>NZ_JBQZFI010000001.1:0-4800000 GCF_052682415.1 Pedobacter sp. WC2501
TTTCGAAAACACCCGTTAGCCAATAATACGGGCGTTTGTAAGGATCTGTCCGCTCATCAAATTCTTCCATCCATTTGGCATTGGCCTGGCGGCAAATCTTAACACCTTTTAGGTTGTCGCCTTTCGGGAAATTCACATTTAAGAGCGTACCTTCAGGTAAACCATTCGCTAAAACCTGCTCACAGATATTTTTAATGTATTTTTTGGTATAACTGAAATCGGCATCGGCAGCAAAATCATCGAGAGAGAAACCTATAGATGGAATTCTTTCTATTGCACCCTCTACCGCGGCAGACATGGTACCCGAATAAAGTACATTAATCGAATTATTTAATCCATGGTTAATTCCTGACACACATAAATCAGGTTTTTTACCTTTAAAAATCTTATTTACGGCAATTTTAACGCAATCAACCGGGGTACCGCTGCATTTATACATTTCTACGCCTGCATAAAGATCAACCTTATCAAAACGGATCGGTTTACCTATCGTAATGGCATGGCCCATTCCACTTTGAGGGCTGTCTGGTGCCACCACCACCACATTGCCCAGCTCCTGCATTACTTCCATTAAATTTTTTATCCCTGTAGCTGTAATCCCATCATCATTTACAACTAAAATATTTGGTTTTGTGCCCTGCTTTGTCATGTCTGTAAAAATACAGATTATAAATTCAAGGCACAATAAACCACGGTTTATATACTAAAACCATTTATCCCTGGCTTTTTAGTTTAGAAATCAAAATTATTTCTTTCCCTGCCACAAAGCATTTATATTTGAACAAATAACTTATTAAAAATGAATACTGTATTTGAGATCATACTTAAACCACAGGCACATATTCATGATCATAAACCAAAAACAATTCAATGAAATTTAAACTATTTACTTTGGCTTGTTTTCTTATTACAGGTTCTTTAGCGAAGGCGCAAACAACCTACCAATGGAAAACAGGAACTTCTGGTGGCTTTACCTACAAGTACGTGACCAACGATCCAACCAAAACACGGTTTTATACGTTAAAAAACGGCTTAACTGTAATTTTATCTCAAAACAACAAGGAGCCAAATATTACTTACAAAATGGCGGTAAGAGCGGGCAGTAATACCGATCCGCGCACCAATACCGGTTTGGCACATTACTTAGAGCACCTTTTATTTAAAGGAACAGATAAATTCGGAACACTAAATTATGCCAAAGAGAAACCACTTTTAGATAAGATCGAAGCACTTTACGAAACATACATCAAAACTACCGATCCGGCCAAACGTAAGGAGATTTATAAAGAAATAGACAAAACATCGGGCGAAGCTTCTAATTATTCTATCGCAAACGAATACGATAAAATGATGAAGTCGATCGGAAGTAACTCTACCAACGCGCATACCGCTGTAGAAGAAACCGTTTACGAAGAAGACCTTCCATCAAATGCTATTGATAAATTCCTGGCTGTGCAGGCTGAGCGTTTCCGTGCTCCTGTTTTCCGCATCTTCCATACCGAATTAGAAGCTGTTTACGAAGAGAAAAACATCGGCATGGATAACGATGGTCGTAAAATGTATGAAAAAATGTTATATGCATTGTTTCCAACACATAACTACGGCCAACAGACCACCATTGGTACTGTTGAACATTTAAAAAACCCATCGTTAGTCGAAATCAGAAAATATTACAACAAATATTATGTGCCTAATAATATGGCCTTAATTATGAGTGGTGATATTAATTATGATGATTTAATTAAAAAAATCGATAAAGATTTTGCTTACATGGTTCCTAAACCATTTGCACTTTACAACCCTGCGCCAGAAAAACCATTAACCCAGGTGCAAACAGTTGATATTTACGGTCCGAGTGCCGAAAACTTATATATTGCTTACCGGGGCTTTGCCCAAAATACCCACCAAAGTTTACTTTTAGATTTAATCGGAAGCATTTTATCTAATGGCAAAGCGGGTTTAATGGATATCAACATCAACCAGCAACAAAAAATGTTGCGTGCAGGTGCTGGTTATAACTCCATGAAAGATTACGGAATCTTCATTTTATCTGGTTCTCCTAAAGCCGGACAAAGTTTACAAGATGCCCAGAAATTATTATTAGAGCAGGTAGAATTGCTTAAAAAAGGCGAGTTCGACGAAAGCCTGATCAAAGCAACCGTTGCCAACATTAAATTGGCCGAACTACAAAGTTTTGACAATAACGACGTTCGCGCAGATTTTGCAATGACTGCCTTTATCCAAAACCGTGGCACAGAATGGGATAAAACCTTAGCATCAACCGATGCCATGGCCAAAGTAACCAAAAAGGAAATTGTAGATTTTGCCAACAAGTTTTTCATTAATAACTATGCTGTTATCTTAAAACATAAAGGCGAAGACAAAGGCATCCTTAAAGTAGAAAAACCTACAATTACAGCAGTAAAAACCAATGCTAACGAAGTTTCGCCATTTACCAAAAACATTATTGATGCTCCGGTAAAACCGATCGCACCTAAGTTTTTAGATTATACCAAAGACCTTAATTTTGGTAAAGCAGGTATTGCCGATGTAATTGCCATACAAAATACCGAAAATGGTATTTTCCGTATGGGATACCGTTTTGACCTAGGTTCTTACAACTACAAATTGCTGCCTTATGCTGCGCAATACCTATCTTTTTTAAGTACTGATAAATATTCTGCAGAAGATATTAGCAAAGCATTCTATAATATTGCCTGTAGCTACAGCATTAATGTAGGTACTGATGTAACTATCGTTTCCATCACCGGTTTACAAGAGAATTTTGATAAAGCGGTGGCGTTACTTGAAGATGTTTTAGCACATTGCAAACCAAATGAAAAAGCTTTAGAAGATTTAAAAGGCCGTTTGTTAAAATCAAGAGATAACAACAAATTAAATAAATCGTCAATTCTAAGTGGTTTAATGAGTTATGCACAGTATGGTGCAGATAATCCTTTTAATTACGGATTAACCAATGATGAGATCAAAAACATGAAATCGGAAGATTTGATTTACATCTTACACAACCTTACCAATTACAAACACACCATTACCTATTACGGCCCTAAAACATTGCCTGCATTTTCTGCTGATATTGTAAAGGCACATCCTTTGGCAAAAGAATTTACTGATGCTGCACCGCTTAAGAAATTTGTGTATACCAAAACCGATTCGAACAAAGTATACTTTGCCGATTATGATATGGTACAGGCTGAAATCCGTTGGGTACGCAATGGCGGCTTGTACGATCCGGCCAACGCTGCAAAAATTGCTTTATTTAACAATTATTTCGGTGGGGGCATGGGTTCAGTAGTATTCCAAACCATCCGCGAATCTAAAGCCTTAGCTTATTCTACTTTTGCGGTATATTCTTCACCTAAGAGTAAGGATAAAGAAAATACAATTATTGCTTATGTAGGTACGCAAGCCGATAAAATGAATGAGGCGGTAGCAGGCATGAATGAGTTATTGACCACTTTACCAGAGTCTGACAAATCATTCGCACTTTCTAAGTCCAACTCATTAAATGGCTTAGAAACCAGTCGTATTACTAAAGACGATATCATTTACAGTTATCTTGCGGATAAAAAATTAGGTTTCGATCACGATTCAAGGATTGATGAATATGCAAACCTGAAACCGCTTACTTTTGCTGATATAAAATCATTCCATCAAAACAACCTTTCGGGCAAGCCATACAGCTATTGTGTTGTTGCGTCAGAGAAAAAAATCAACATGGCCGATTTAGCCAAATTTGGTCCGGTGACTAAATTGAGCTTAGAGCAGATTTTTGGATACTAACAAGATTGAAGGTTTGAAGGCGGAAGGTTTAAGGTAAAACCCCAGTTGCCATAAAACTAAAATTACAAGCGATTCCCGGAAACGGGGATCGCTTTTTTTATTTAGGTAAAATAGTTTGTTTAGAGGTTAATCGTTCAAATAAATTGAAATGTCAAATACCAATGCTAGCTCAAAGATGTTTCGCCATGAATTTAGAGATGAATATTTATTATCAATAAAGGTTGGGGAAAGCAGTGTTCCGTAGGTTTATTAGCATTTCTTCCAGCTTTCCGATCCGATCTTTTTTGCCCAATACCTAAACGGCCAGGCCGCAAAAAAGGATCTCCCCTTCAATCTGGTTTAAAAACGAGGTTTGTGTGACTATTTAGGGCTGTAAATCATACAAAAACCATCCCATTCGTAATTAACAGCTAAGCATATTTCAAGTTACTCAAAATCTCTTTCACCGAAAATTTAGCCCCGCAAACAAACTCATCAGCGGCTCCGTAGTAAATGATTAGTTCATCACCATTAACAATGTGGCCGTTGGTAAACACCACCTCGCCAAAAAAACCGTGTAGTTCATAATCTTCTTTTGGTACCATAATCGGCTCTTCGGTTCTGGCTAACACTTTTGATGGATCATTTAAATCCATTAAAAAAGCACCCAGGCAATATTGATGTTTATCGTTTGCACCGTGGTAGATTTCGAGCCATCCTTCTGCGGTTTTTATGGGTGCTGCACCGGCGCCCACACGGGCACTATCCCAGTGGTTAGGCCTGGTTTTAATAATACATTTGTGTTTGCCCCAATGGATTCCATCGGGAGATTCGGCCAGCCAGATATAATTACCGCCCAGCGCCACACTACTAGGGCGGTGTAAAGCATAAAATTTACCGTTAATACATTCTTCAAATATGGCGCAGTCTTTATTATGCGGTGGGATAATCATGCCGTGTTTCTCAAAACGCTTCCAATCTTTTGTGGTTCTTAACCCAACGCCTACCCCATGCGCAGATACTGAAGTAAAGGTTAAATAGTAGGTGTTATTGATTAAGGATACACGGCAATCTTCAATGCCAAACGTTTCGTCTTCTCCCTCACCCTGTAATAAAGGATAACCAGCTGGTTGGTAAAAATGCACACCATCATCACTGCAAACGAGCATTAAATGGGATAGTGTGGTTAAATAATCAGCTCCCTGATAATTGATCACCCGTGGATCTCCAGCATCCAGATCGGGATGATTTTCTGCTATGGCTATAATTTCAATTCCACTATCTTTTAATACAGGGAAAGAAATAATACCTGTGCTTTGCTCAGGTCTTTCGGCAACCCGTATGAGCAGCCATGTTTTATCCTCGAATGTAAAAACCCCCGGATTTAAAAGACAAACGATCTCCAGCCCTGCCCTACTGGAATTTAGATCTTTTGGACATAAAATTGGGTTTTCGGGAAATCTTCTTGCAATATCGGGCATATAAAATGTTTTTAAAGCAAAACAGGCGACCAAATTGACCGCCTGTTTATGATTAATAAAATTGATGTTATAATGAATTGATCCATTTTACAAGTTCATCTCTTCCCTTGCCGGTTTTTTGTTGCAACTTGCCTAACAATTCATCGTCTTGACCTTCTTCATGTTTTAAATCATCATCGGTTAAATCGCCATACGCTTGTTTAACCTTACCTTTTATTTCGTTCCACTTTCCTTTTAATTCTAACTTATCCATGCTCGTATTTTTTATGATAAAATATTCTAATTTCTAAATCTATAACAGTTATCGCCGCTTTTTTGTTTTGCTTTGAGCTGATAAAACCAAATAACGTCCAGATTTTGCTTTACTCTACAAGGTTTTAAAGATATTTTTAAGTACCTTAAAAAATCATTTCAACAAACTATACATATTATAAACTAAACTCCTTAATTTGATGAAAAAACTACTCTTTAGTATGCTTTTGTCTCTCGGTATAATTTCGTTTGCTTTCGCACAAGGCAAGGTAATTACCGGGAAAGTTACGTCAGCCTCTGGACCAATTCCGGGTGTTAGTGTATTTGTAAAAGGCTTACCAGCTAATGGCACGCAGAGTGATGCCTCAGGAGCCTTTAAGTTAATGGTTGCAGACGATGCAAAAACGCTCGTTTTCAGCTTTATCGGTTACAAAACCAAAGAGGTACCCATTACCGGGCAGACCGTTAATGTAAACCTCGATGAGGAAAACAATACGCTATCAGACGTGGTGGTGGTGGGATATGGCACGCAGAATAAGCGGGATGTGACGGGATCAATAGCAAGAGTTACCGCAGCCGATTTGAAAGACAAACCCCTAACAACTATAGAAAGTGCTTTACAAGGTAAAGCGCCAGGGGTATTTATCAACTCTGGTAGTGGTAAACTGGGCCAGGCGCTTCAAATCCGGGTAAGGGGTATCTCCTCTATTTCGGCAAGTAACCAACCTTTATTTGTTATTGATGGCGTGCCCATAGTAAGTGAAGCATTGGGAACCTATACTGAAGCGGATAACCCGCTTGCGGCCATTAGCCCTGATGATATAGAATCGATGGAAGTTTTAAAAGACGCAGCATCTGCAGCAATTTATGGGGCAAGAGGATCGAACGGGGTTGTGCTGATTACAACTAAAAAAGGCAAGGAAGGAAGAACCAATATCGATTTTGGCTATTATGCAGGGTTTAGCGATCCAACCAAAAAGGGCGAATTTTTAAATGCTGACCAATACCGTCAATTATTAGATGCTTCATTTAAGTACAACAACTATGACAATGGAGACTATGCCAATGCTGCAGAAATGTGGAAAGATTATACAGGCACAGATGACTGGACGAGCAACAATAATACCAGTTGGGTAAACGAAGCTTTTAGAAAAGGACATACGCAACAATACAACTTAAATATTAATGGCGGAGATGCAAAAACCAGGTTTATGCTCTCCGGGAACTATAATAATAATGATGGAATTATAGTGAGCAACCGTTATGTACGTACTGGTGGTCGCTTAAGTGTAGACCATACTGTTTCGAAAATTTTAGATGTTGGAGGATCAGTTAATATCTCTAAAGTAGATAACTACCGTATTCCTACTGATAATGCCTTCTCTAATCCATTACAATTAAATGCCTTGCCACCAATTCAGCCTGTACGTGATGCATCAGGTCAATTAAATGGTTCTACTGTTTATTATAACAGCTTAATTGATTATGATAATGGTAAAAATTTATCAACCACGTACAGAACTTTTGCCAATGCTTATGCAAGTTTAAAAATCACACCCGATTTAGTTTTTAGAAGTGAGTATGGTTTTGATTTTAACAATTTAGAAGAAGAACAGTTTTTAGGATCAAAAACACAGGACGGAGGTAGCACAGGAGGCTATTCTTCTGATTATATGGCCAAATCTATAAACTTCAATACAAACAACACCCTTAATTACACCAAAACATTTAACGAAAAACATAACCTGAATGTATTGGCTGGTTTCGCCTTTCAAGATACGAAGTTCAGGTACTCATCTGTAACGGGAACTACTCTACCGTCAGACAGTTTTACTAAGATTGCAAGTGCAGCAGTAATTTCTGCGGGTGAATCTTCAGAAACAAGGCACACTTTTGTTTCGTATCTGGCTAGGGTAAATTATAAATATGAAGAGAAATACCTGCTAAGTGCATCAATAAGAACGGATGGTTCATCAAGGTTTGGTGTAAACAACAGGTATGGAACTTTCCCGGCAGTTTCGGCTGGCTGGATTATTAACCAGGAAGAGTTTTTAAAATCGAGTAGCTGGTTAAGTGTATTAAAACTTAGGGGAAGTTATGGTTTAACGGGTAATGCAGAAATTGGCGATTTTGCTTCCAGAAATTTATATCGTGGGGTTAACTACGCTGGTGTAGGTGGTACACGTCCGAGCCAGTTAGGCGATCCGAATTTAAGCTGGGAAAATACAACCAATTATAATATAGGTTTAGATTTTGGTTTATTCTCAGACCGGATTTCGGGTACAGTTGAATATTACAAAAAGAAAACGACCGATTTACTGCTAAATGCACCAATTGCCGCAACAAATGGTTTTTCAACCATTACGAGGAACATTGGCGATATGCAAAACAAGGGTTTTGAATTCTCCTTAAATACCAGAAATTTTGTCGGGGAGTTTAAATGGTCTACCTCTTTTAATATCTCACTCAACAGAAATAAGGTTTTACGTTTGGTTGATGACCAACCTATTTATCCCGGAGGAAGATTTTTAGGTAGAATTGCTGTTGGAGAGCCACTGGGTTACTTTTATGGCAAAGCTTATGCAGGCGTAGATCCGGCCAATGGTGATGCCCTTTATTTTGTTGATGCATCAAGAACGGCAACAACCAATGACTATGCCCTTGCACAAAACCAAAAGTTGGGCGATCCAAACCCTAAATTCTATGGTGGCTTTGGCAATCATTTCTCTTTTAAAAATTTCGATCTGGATATTCAGTCGCAATTTGTTTCTGGTAATGATATTTATAATATGGCAGGTCCTTTCCAATCAGCAAACGGCGATTATTTTGATAACCAAACCATTGATCAGTTAAACTATTGGACACCTACCAACACCATCACCACCATCCCACAACCAAGGTTTGGTAAAGGAAATGGAACAGGCTCGTCATCCAGATGGATACAAGATGGGTCTTATATGAGGATAAAGAGTGTAACCTTGGGCTATAATATTCCCAAAGCCTTTATAAGTAAGTATAAATTACAAAATGTAAGGATATACGCATCTGCACTTAACCTATTTACCATAACTGGTTATAAAGGTTACGATCCGGAGGTAAATACCCCGAGTGGTGGCTCGCTCCAGTCTGATAACATTCAACTTGGTCACGATTTTTATACCCCACCACAAGCAAGGACCATTACTTTCGGTGTAAACATTGGCTTATAAAAACATTAGAATATGAAAAATTACAAAAATATATTAGCTGCATTTCTTATTGTTCTAAGCGCATCAGGCTGTAAAAAACAATTAGAAATAGATCCTAAACAAAATATAGATGCTGGTGTGGCACTAAACACAACAGCAGATGTTCAAAATGCCTTAACAGGTGCCTATACCTTTTTGGCTACTGGCGACCTATACGGAACAAATCTTGTCTTTTTACCAGACCTTTATGCAAGCGATGATTATCTAACCTGGCGGGGGACTTTTTCTACTTACGAAGACATTGCCGACAAAAAAATTGTATCAAATAATGCCGATGTCACCCGAACTTGGGTAACCGCTTACAGCGCAATTAACACCGCCAACATCGTGCTTTCGGCACTAAATGTGGTAAGTGATGCAGATACAAAAAGTGTAATAGAAGGGAAAGCTTTATTTATTAGGGGGATTATGCATTTTGAACTGGTAAGATTGTACGCTTTGCCTTATGATGCATCTGGTGCTAATACAAACTTAGGCGTTCCGATTATTACAAAGGCAGTTAAAACAATAGATGATGTAAATAATTTAGTTGCGAGGAATACGGTTGCCGAGGTCTATGTTGCAGTAGAAAATGATTTAAAATCAGCCATAACGAAATTGGCCTCAGTTGATGATCAATATGCAGCCAAAGCTTTTCTGGCCAGGGTTTACCTACAGGAAGGCAAGTATGCTTTAGCAAGGGATGTGGCCGATGATATTATTACCAATAGTCCATATCACTTAATTACCAATTCGCTTGAAGCACCTTTTAGAACAAAAAATTCAAGTGAAGGAATTTTCGAAATCAGACAAAATGAGCAAAGTAATGCCGGAACATCAAATGATGGATTAGCCACTTTTTATGCCAGTTATCAAAACAGTACAGGTGGGGATGTAGGAAGAGCTGAAGCCTTAGTTAATGAAGATTTTTATAACACCTTCGAAACAGGTGATAAAAGGCAAACTGAAATGATTTATGATGGTACTGGTGCCAAAAATGGGCTTTTTACTAAAAAATGGTACAGCTTTTATGATAATATACCTGTTTGCAGGGTTACAGAGCAATACCTCATCAGGGCAGAGTGTAATTTCAGGTTAGGTACTGATATTGGAGCTACACCAGCTGACGATATTAATACCTTAAGAACCAGGGCCGGATTAGGAGATGTTGTTCCAACTCTCGATATTATCTTAAATGAACGCGAAAAAGAACTTGATTATGAAGGTTTCAGGCTTCACGATTATAAACGTACCAAACGTTCAATCGGAACCTTTGCCTATGATAACCCTAAATTGGTATTCCCGATTCCAGACCGTGAAATAAATGTGAATAAAGCATTAAAGCAAAATCCAGGCTACTAGCCCCAACCCTTATAAATGAGAAAGCCTCCCGATTTACATCTGGAGGCTTTCTCGTTAAATATGATAAGTTATTAAAGCTTCTTAGCAGCTTCAATAATTTCTTCTACCACGCCTGGATCAAGCAGCGTAGAAGTATCGCCTAAATTAGCTGTATCTCCTTCAGCAATTTTACGCAGAATCCTGCGCATAATTTTGCCCGAACGTGTTTTGGGTAAACCAGAAACAAACAATATTTTATCAGGCTTGGCTATCGCACCAATTACGCGGGTAACCGTTTGTAATATATCTTTTTTCGATAATTCTGCTTCGCCATGCATTTCAGGGTAAATGACAAAAGCATAAATGCCCTGCCCTTTTACATCGTGCGGATAACCCACAACAGCGCTTTCTACCACACCCGCATGCATGTTAATGGCATTTTCTACCTCTGCAGTACCAATACGATGCCCCGAAACATTTAATACATCATCTACACGACCAGTAATCCGATAATAACCATCTTCATCACGTAAACAGCCATCGCCGGTAAAATATAAATTTTCGTAAGTAGAAAAATAAGTTTGTTTACAACGCTCATGGTCGCCATAAGTGGTACGCAACATGCCTGGCCAGGGGAATTTAATACAAAGATTTCCCATTACACCATTCCCTTCAATTTCATTTCCGTTTTCATCCACCAAAATTGGTTGGATACCTGGCAAAGGCAATGTGGCAAAGCTAGGTTTGGTTGGTGTTACGGTAGCAATAGGCGAAATCATAATGCCTCCGGTTTCCGTTTGCCACCAGGTATCAACAATAGGCGCTTTACCGTGCCCGATTTTCTCATCGAACCAATGCCATGCCTCTTCATTAATCGGCTCTCCTACCGAGCCTAAAACGCGGATTGAGCTTAAATCTTTACCATTTAATGGCTCCTCGCCAAAACTCATTAAAGAACGGATGGCTGTAGGTGCAGTGTATAAGGTATTTACTTTGTGTTTTTCTACAATATCCCAAAAACGGGAAGGGCTTGGGTAAGTCGGGATCCCTTCGAAAAGTACAGAGGTTGCACCTTGCGAAAGCGGCCCGTAAACAATATAAGAGTGACCGGTGATCCAACCAATATCGGCTGTACAAAAATAAACCTCACCAGGCTGGTAATTAAACACATTAGAGAAGGTATAACCCGCATAAACCATATAACCTCCACAGGTATGCACCACACCTTTAGGTTTGCCTGTAGAACCAGAAGTATACAGAATGAAGAGCATATCTTCTGCATCCATTTCTTCTGCTTCGCAGATATCATTTACGTGTTTAACTTCATCTTCCCACCATACATCTCTTCCTTTCAGCATGGAAACAGGTGTGCGAACATGGGTTAATACAATACATTTTTCTACCGTTGGACAGCCAATTAAGGCATCGTCAATTACATCTTTTAAGGGAATTTGCTTGTTGCCACGATAAGCACCATCAGCCGTAATCACTACTTTACACTGCGAATCGTTAATCCTGTCGGCGATTGATTTAGCAGAAAATCCACCAAAAATTACTGAGTGAACAGCACCAATCCGGGCACAGGCCAAAACAGCAATAGCGAGTTCAGGCACCATAGGCATGTAAATACAAATACGGTCGCCCTTTTTAGCACCATTACGTTTTAAAACGTTGGCAAAACGGCAAACACGCTCATGCAACATTTTATAAGTATAAGTAACACTTTCTTCTTCCGGGTTATTGGGTTCCCAAACAATGGCTGGTTTATCTCCATTGGTAGCCAGGTGCCGGTCTAAACAATTTTCGGTAATGTTAAGTTTAGCACCTTCAAACCACTTGATATTTGGTTCGTTAAAGTTCCAGGATAATACCTTAAACCAGGGCTTGCGCCACTGAAAGTTCTGCGCCACTTCGCCCCAAAACTGCTCAGGGTTTTCTACGCTTTTTTTATAATCTTCTTCGTATTGCTTGAAAGATGTAATTTGCATTGCTCGTTCTTATGTATTGGATTAGTGGGGCTAATTTAAATAAATAATAATAAGGAGAAATAGCCTAATCGTATCAAAATGAATATCAAACGTTTGATTTGGAATATTTATTTTTAATTCAGGTAAGATCTGAAGATTTTAATATCGGTCATTAACAACCATTACACAAACCTTCTCCACTTATTCAATAATAATTATAAAAATAATTAGCTAGGCTATTGCTGTTTACAATTATTATTCAGATATTTGCACACTCTTAAAAAAATTAAGCGGACGATATTAACAACTATATTTACAAGTCATGTCAAGAGTTTGTGATTTAACAGGAAAAAAAGCAATGGTAGGTAACAACGTTTCTCACTCAAACGTTAAAACCAAACGCAAATTTTACCCAAACCTACAACTTCAGAAATTTTATATTCCTGAAGAAAACCGTTGGATTACGTTGAAAGTTTCTACTTCAGCGATTAAAACCATCAATAAAGTGGGCATTAGCGAAGCAATTAACCGTTTCGTAAAAAAAGGATTTTTGTAAAAAACATTAACTGTTGAGATTAACAGTTTTCAATTTATATTAAAATGGCAAAAAAAGGTAACAGAGTTCAGGTTATTTTAGAATGTACTGAACATAAAGAAAGTGGCATGCCAGGTATGTCTAGATATATTTCTACCAAAAACCGTAAAAACACTACTGAGAGATTAGAATTGAAAAAATTCAATCCAGTATTGAGAAAAGTAACCGTACATAAAGAGATAAAATAATTGAATGATAGATTGATTGGATGATTGAGTTAAAAAATTCTCTCATTCTAACATTCTCTAATTCGATCATTAAAATTATAAGAACATGGCAAAGAAAGTAGTTGCAACCCTTAAAACAGGTACAGGTAAAGAATATTCGAAAGTAATTACAATGGTAAAATCACCAAAAACTGGTGCTTACTCATTCAAAGAACTTATCGTACACAACGACCACGTAAAAGATGCTATTGCATCTAAATAAGGTTAATATTTTTTAATATTAAAAATATTAAAGGCCGTTCCGTTTTAACCGGAAGGGCTTTTTTTGTTATATAAAAATTTAGATATGGGTTTATTCGATTTTTTCAAAAAGAAAGAAACTGCTCCTGAAGCTCAGGAAGCACTGGATAAAGGTTTAGAGAAAACTAAAGACGGTTTCTTTAACAAAATTACCAAAGCTGTAGCAGGAAAATCTTCTGTTGATGATGAAGTACTCGATAATCTGGAAGAGGTTTTGGTTACTTCTGATGTAGGCGTAAGCACCACCTTAAAAATTATCAAACGGATCGAAGAACGTGTTGCCAAAGATAAATACCTCAATACCTCGGAGCTAAATTTTATCCTGCGTGATGAGATCCAACTGCTGTTATCAGAAAACAACAGTAACGATTTCCGCCAGTTCGAATATGGCGACCATAAACCCTATGTAATTATGGTGGTTGGTGTAAATGGTGTTGGTAAAACCACTACCATTGGGAAGCTGTCGCATAAACTTAAAGAATCGGGGCTTAAGGTTGTTCTTGGTGCGGCCGATACCTTTAGGGCTGCAGCCGTTGACCAGATTAAACTTTGGGGCGAACGCGTTGGCGTAAGGGTGGTAGCGCAGCCTATGGGATCTGATCCTGCCTCAGTTGCTTTTGACACCTTACAATCTGCCGTAGCCAATGGCGAAGATGTAGTGATTATCGATACCGCTGGCCGTTTACACAACAAAATCGGCTTGATGAACGAGCTGGGCAAAATTAAACAGGTAATGCAGAAGGTAGTACCAGGCGCACCACATGAAATTTTACTGGTATTGGATGCCTCGACCGGACAAAATGCTTTCGAACAGTGTAAACAGTTTACTGAAGCTACAGATGTGAATGCATTGGCCATTACCAAATTAGATGGAACAGCAAAAGGTGGTGTGGTAATCGGAATTTCCGATCAATTCAGAATTCCTGTTAAATATATAGGTGTAGGAGAAAAAATAGGCGATTTACAGCTTTTTGACAAGAAAGAGTTTGTGAATAGTTTGTTTAAATAACACTTCGTGGTTGATTCCACTAAAGATTTAGCTGCAGGTTCACTTCGTGGGTGATTACACAGATTAGTGGATCACACAGATTTTTATTAATTTCAGTAATGAAAGAGTATGAAAATCATGAGCTTACAGGGATTATAATTGGTTGTTGCTATGATGTATATAATCAGTTAGGACCAGGCTTTCTGGAGAGGATATATGTCAATGCTCTCAAAATTAAACTTCGGCAGGCCAAGCTAAATTTTGAGACAGAAAAAGAGTTTATTATAATATTTGAAGACCAGATTATTGGCAAATTTAGATGTGACCTTGTAGTAGAACAACAAGTAATTGTTGAGTTAAAGTCTATAACTGGTTATCAGCCCAAATTATTCCAAAATCAGCTTATCTCTTATTTGAAAGCCAGCAAAATTAAAACAGGATTATTGATTAACTTTGGCAACACAAGTTGCGAGGTCAGGAGAATATCCGTTTGATCCATTAAAATTTCCACATTTAATCTGTGGAATCGCCAAATCTGTGGAATCAAACCGCAAGGAAGGCGTAAATCAATATAATATGAATACCAAAATAGTTAGAAGTAAAAGCGCAGTTAAACAGCCTAAAATCAATGTGATTACATTAGGATGTTCAAAAAACATATACGATTCGGAAGTGTTGATGGGGCAGTTGCGTGGCAACAATTTAAACGTTGTACACGAATCAGACAAGATGGGTAAAGATGATATCGTTGTAATTAATACCTGCGGTTTTATCGACAATGCTAAACAGGAATCAATTGATACCATCCTTCAGTTCAGCGAACTTAAAGAGGCTGGCAAAATTGGTAAGGTTGTAGTTACAGGCTGCCTTTCTGAGCGTTATAAACCAGAACTGGAATCGGAAATTACCAACGTGGATGCCTTTTTTGGCACCAATGATTTACAAAATATTCTGCACGAACTAGGTGCTAACTACAAACACGAGCTGATTGGCGAACGTTTATTAACCACTCCTTCTCATTTCGCTTATTTCAAAATTGCTGAAGGCTGTAACCGTCCCTGCTCTTTCTGCGCCATTCCTTTAATGCGTGGCAAGCACATGAGCAAGCCGATGGAAGAACTGGTTAACGAAGCTAAAATACTGGCCAAAAACGGCACCAAAGAACTGATTTTAATTGCTCAGGATCTTACTTATTACGGATTAGACCTTTACGGCGTACGTAAATTAGATGAGCTGATGCGTCGCCTGTCGGATGTTCCGGGAATCGAATGGATCCGTTTGCAATACGCCTACCCTTCTGGTTTCCCAATGGAAATTTTAGATGCCATGAATGAGCGCGACAACATCTGCAACTATCTGGATATGCCACTACAGCACATTACCGATAACATGCTAAAATCTATGCGTCGCGGTACCACTAAACAGAAAACCATCGATCTGGTTAACCAGATTAGAGATAAAGTTCCGAATATCGCTATGCGTACGACTTTAATCTGCGGTTATCCTGGGGAAACTGAACACGATTTCGAAGAAATGAAGGAATGGGTTGCCGAAACCAAATTCGATCGTTTGGGTTGCTTTACCTACTCGCACGAGGAAAAAACACATGCACATACATTGGTTGATGATATCCCCGATGAAGTTAAACAACAACGTGTTGATGATATCATGGAAATACAGCAAGGCATTTCATTTGATATTAACCAGGAAAAAGTAGGCAAAACCTTCAAAGTGCTGATTGATAAAAAAGAAGGTGCCTTCTTTGTAGGCAGAACCGAATTTGATTCACCAGAGGTAGATAATGAAGTGTTAATCGATGCTGCAACAGGTTATGCGGCTAATGGAAGTTTTGTTAATGTAAAGGTTGACAGAGCAGAAGATTTCGATTTATACGGAACTATAGTTTAAAAAAAACTACAAGAATACGAAACCCCAAAAGCGCTGCTTTTGGGGTTTTTGCATTTATACACATTTAAATATTTGCTTTCAGCTGTAGCGAATACCGCCACACCGTCGTTTAATGAATAGAACCAGATATGGAAGCAATAAACCTGATTGACTAAATCATTACCGTTAATTGCAAAAGATATGCCTTTAAATTTTAAAAGTATCACTCAATATTTAAGCTAAATGAAAAAAATTCTATTTGTTCTCCTGTTAATTTTCATCACCAATTTAGGTTGCAAAAAAATAACCAACGGCGGCGGACTATGTGCCTGCTCACCTATAACTTATGACACAAGCTTAGGCCTGGTAATTAAAAACAGTACCGATGCAGATCTTCTTAACCCTAAAACCACTGGTTTTTTAGATAAAACCCAGATACAGCTTTATGCTAAAGATGCCAACGATGTAATCAAAAAAATCAGTTTTGACATTCGCCAGCCCTTTACCTATACAAATAACTTGAAAATGGATTATTATCAGCTTGTTTCTTCTGAAATAAGCCGTGAAGCGAAAAGCATTGATAATACCTTTTATCTTAAGCTTGGCGAAAAGCTTTATGAACTTAACTTAAAGGTGAATAACCAAATGGTCGAAAAATTATTGATTAATAAAACAGATGCTCCTAAAGAACTCCCAAATGTTAACAATGAGTATATCAACAGTATCTATACCTTAAAATTTAAAGAGTGAGGTATCACTTGCAAAAAAAATCCCGGTGATTAAGTTCACCGGGATTTTTATGCTATTTTTTAGGTTCAGGCCTGTTTTTAATCTGACTAGGTTTTAACCAGATTTTGGCTCCTTTTGAGTTTACATAGTATTTCTCATTTTTTGCATTGATATAAACATCAGAACCGTCTGGTGCCATTTTGCCCTTCCAGGTTTTATCAGCAACTTTCGAACTGCCTTTTACCGCTACCTCAGCAGTTTTATTCCCTACCGATTTAGCACCTTTACCAATTGCTTTCCCGGTATGATCTATTGCTTTACCTACCTCAGTTTTTTTCTTTTCCTGTGCGCTCACGCTAAGGGTTACACCGCCAATTAAGGCCATTGATAATAAACCCATTACTAATTTCTTTTTCATGACAGCTATATTTTTATTTAACTGATAATGATAACAGTTCGCCACCTCTTTTGTTTGATAGCAAAGTATTTATTAATAAATGTTATTAGATTTTTTTTTGAGATTGAGAAACGTAATTTTCAGGATGCTTTTTTAGCGTGCAGGGTATCAGTTTTGTTCCTTATACTAGCTCTTGTTAATAAACCTTATTGTAGCGGCTATCCTTTTTGGTGCACAATCAAAAACATTTCCGCTAACGCTCGCAAAAAGATAATAGCGGAAAGAAGGACTGCCCAAACCGAAAAGCAATGAGCCTGCTTTTCAAACTGAGTTCGATTAATGTTTAAAAATTAATGTACTTTATTAGGACGAATTGGCTAGCCGTTTCGTCATGCTGAATTTATTTCAGCATCTTTCCTGTTAAACCGCCTTGCTATAAAGACCCTGAAACAAGTTCAGGGTGACGACCGTTCATACAAGGCACCAAACCCAAATTAAATCACATTATTAATCGAACTCAGGTTTACAATAAAAAATAAAGATTTGTTTTTGGAGCGCAAGGACAGTAATAATCCATTCAAGTCTGTTCCCGTGCTACGCTATATCCCTCCGCTGCGCTTCAGGGATGCCGCTGCGCCCGGGGCTATAAACGTTGTTCCTGCAAAGAACAAAACACAAAATGTCTATAATAGGCAAAGCGTTAATTGTTCCTTACACTGTCCTCTGTTAAATAAACCTTATTGCAGTGGTTATCCTTTTTGGCGCACAAACAAGAATGTTTCCACTAAGCTCTCACAAAAAGATAATAGCGGAAAGAAGGACTGTCCTAACCGAAAAGCTAAAAACCTGCTTTACAAAAAAACTTATTCCTTTTTTTTGAAGCACAGAGCCAGAGCTACTATTAAAGTTTGTTCCCGTACTACGCTATATCCCTCCGCTGCGCTTCAGGGATGCCGCTGCGCCCGGGGCTAAAAACACTTTTACTGCAAAGAAGAAATTAGAAAACGACTGATAATTTACAGAAAAGAAGGGACTGCCCTAACCGACGGGTACAAAACCTGCTTTATAAAAACAATTATTGGATCAAATCACTATAATTATTAACCTGCACCAGTTTTAGTTTAATTTCTCCGCCAATAGCTTCATTTCTATCTGTGGCGATCGTTTCTCATAAATGATGCTGTGAACAGCCTTACAGATGGGCATGTCGACATTATACTCCTGGTTTTTGATGTGCATGCATTTTGCGGCATAATAACCTTCGGCTACCATATTCATTTCTAACTGTGCCGATTTTACGGTATACCCCTTGCCTATCATATTACCAAAAGTACGATTGCGGCTGAACTGCGAATATGCAGTTACGAGCAAATCGCCCAGATAGGCAGATTCTTTAATGTCGCGATTAATGGGATGAACCAAATCCACAAAACGTTTGATTTCTCGTATGGCGTTGCTAATGAGCACGGCCTGAAAGTTATCGCCATAACCTATGCCATGGCAAATGCCACTTGCTACAGCGTAAATATTTTTTAAAACAGCAGCGTATTCTGTACCGAAAATATCGTCAGATACATTGGTTTTAATGTAGCGTGTATTTAAAATCGAGGCAAATGCGGATGCTTTCTCTACATCAGTACAGGCAATAGTCAGGTAAGAAAGTTTCTCAAAGGCTACTTCTTCGGCATGGCAGGGGCCGCTTACCACAAGAATATCGTGATAAGGGATGTTGTATTTTTCGTTCAAAAATTCGCCGATAATCAGGTTATCTTCAGGCACAATTCCCTTAATGGCAGATACTATTTTCTTACCTTTTAAATCTTCAGAAGTTATGGAAGAAAGTGTTTCCTTTAAAAAAGCTGCAGGAACATTTAAAATAACGAAATCAGCTGATTTTATAATTGAACTGATATCAGACGAGATATTGTCCTGATTGAGCTTTAACTCAACAGAACTGAGGTAATGAGGATTGTGTTTAAATTTTTTAATATGTTCAATGGCTGTTTCGTTACGCATCCACCAAAAAATCTCTTTCTCAGACAAATTATCTGCAAGCATTTTTACGATGGCAGTAGCCCAGCTCCCGCCCCCTATCATTGCTATTTTAGGTACCATGATTATATAAAAGGTTTAAGGTAAAAGGTGTAAAACTCTTTTTCAAAAGGTATAAGGCAAAAGGTGTAAGGCCTAAGGTTAGGCTTAACGCCCTATACCTTAAATCTTACACCCTAAACCTTAGGAATACACCTTAAACAACGCAAGTTACTATTTCTTGCTATTATTTATAAACTACTTCTTTCCGTCTTTGCTAAACAATTGGTCTTTAGCTGTTTTTTCTACAACCATACCATCTTTCAATTTGTTCTGAATGGCAGAATAAGGACCAGTTACAACTTCATCTCCGGCTTTAACACCCGATTTTACAATAATAAACTGATCGTTCTGGATACCTGTAGTCACCTCTGTTTTTTTAACTTTTTTGCTTTTAGCATCGTAAGTGTAAACATATTGCTTCACCTTTTTGTCGGTAAGTTTCGATTTCTGTTTATCGGTATTTTCCTGGTTGCCCTGGTTATTGTTGCCACCATCCGATTTTGCATTATCAGTAAACACCGCCTGGATTGGAATAGCCAATCCGGTTAACGATTCGCTTTCGATATCAACCGTTGCCGACATGCCCGGACGGAAAATAGATTGTTGTTTGCCTTCCATTTCTTCTGTAATCCTGATTTTTACAGAAAAGTTCGTCACCTGATCAACAGAAGTAGATGTGGTAGTTCCAACTGCCGTTGATGAACTTGCAATTTCGGTAACCACACCTCTGAATTTCTTATCAGAAAATGCGTCAACCTCAATCGAAGCTTTATCGCCAACCTTAACGCGGGTAATGTCGTTCTCGTTCACATCAACATTAACCTCCATAGAGGAAAGATTAGAAATACGCATAATCTCGGTACCTGCCATTTGCGAAGTTCCCAAAATACGGTCTCCAAGTTCAATTGATAATTTAGAAACCACACCATCAACCGGTGCGTAAATAGTGGTTTTAGCTAAGTTAGCACCGGCTTCTTTAACATTTGCACCAGTTTGCTCTAAAGTAAATTTGGCGCCGGTTACATTTTCTTTTGCGCTGGCTAAATTTGCTTTAGCGGTTAAAAATGCCGCTTTTGCTGCATCAAACTCTGAAGCTGAAATTACTTTTTTATTAAAAAGCTCAACATTACGTTTGTAGGTAGCTTCAGCATTCACAAAATTAGCCTGGTTTTGGGCAAGCTGTTGTTGTGCTGCAGCTACGCTTGCTTTTTGTGCATTAAAACTTGCCACGGTTCTTTCATAACCCGATTGTAACACATCCGGACGTACTTTACAAAGCAATTGGCCTGCTTTAACAATATCTCCTTCTTTTACTTTTAGCTCTACAACCTCTCCAGATACCTCAGAACTTAATTTAACCTCGGTTTCTGGCTGGATTTTTCCACTCGCAGTAACTGTTTCCACAACAGTTTTATCTGATGCTTTTTCTGTAGTTACTTTTTCGGTTTTATTTCCACCTATCACTCCGGCCAGTTTGAGCACAACCAGAAGGACTACGATAGCAACTACGGTAATAATAATATGCTTCAGTTTCATAATTTGTATTGTATTTCGTTTATTTTAAGTTGTAATGTTTTAAGGCTAAAAAGGTTGAAAGGTTTTGATGTTAAAATTCAATTTGCCCCCAGCTTTAGTTTTTAGTCTTAAAAAACAATCTGTTTGCCTAAATAATAATCAATTACCTTGGCACGGAACAGTAAGTCGTATTTTGCTAAGATAAAATCTATTTCGGCTTTATTTTTATTGGTTTGTGCAGTACTGTAATCCAAAGAGTTTACTAAACCAACAGCATAACGTTGCTCGATAACATAAAAGGCATCTTTTTGTGCCTGAAAAGCATTTTGGGTAGAAGAATACCTGCTTTGCGCGGCGTTTAAGTCGGCGACAGCCTGATTGATTACTTTAATCAGGTTGTTTTTAGAGATTTGCTCATCTGTTTTGCGCTGCTCGAATACTATTTTAGCCTTTCTTACGGTCGACCTGGTGGTAAAACCATTAAAAATAGGAATTGAAATACCCATATTAATTGATTTACCGAAGTTGTCAGACAGTTGACTAAAAAATGGACTATTTCCAGGTAAAGTAAACTGGTATTGATAGAAAGACCCTAAACCTCCTCCAAAAGTAACTTTAGGGTAATAACTACCTTTGGCTACATCAATTGCTTTTTCTGCTGCTTTTGTATTTAAACTTGCTAATTTGATATCGGGAAAGGTATTTAAAGCCTGGCTATAAATATCACTTGGCACATAATTGTTCTGAATGTTATTCAATTCGTTAACCAATGGCGGCTGCACCTTAAATGTCATTGGTGGCTGAATTTCCATTAATTGTCCTAAAGTTAAATAGGATATCGTTAACTGATTCTGCGCATTGGTTAGATTAAGCTCAGCGGTTGCAGCCTGCGATTTGGCCTGTGAAATATCGGCTAAAGTTTTATTACCAACATCCAAAAGGGCCTGTTCTCTTTTTAAAGTAGAATTAGCAACGTCTAATTGTTGCTGCGTAGCTTTAACCTGATCCTGGTTATTTAAAACCTGCAAATAAGCGGTTACAACCTGCAGAATAAGATCATTTTTTACTTTATCTACATTGGTTTGATCTACGGCCAGCAATAACTTATTCTGCCTGATCTGATTCAATTGAGCACCACCTCCAAATACCTGCACATTCGCAGATAGATTAGGGTTTAAGGTATAATTTTGTGTATTTAGAAACAACCCCGATGTTACCTGGCTCCTTCCCCATTGCATAGATTGGTTAACAGAACCATTTACTGTGGGCAATAAAGCATTTTTAGACTGGCGCACATTTTCTTCGCTAAGCGCGGCATTAAATGCGGCTTGTTTGATGTTTAGATTGTTTTTTAATGTGTTTTCGACCGCTTGTTGAATGCTGATCACTTCTTGAGCCTTAATTTGCTGATTAAAACTTAATGCCACTAATAACGCAGATCCGGTAATTAACTTATTCTTGGTAAACATCTTCATAATTTGTTTCAAATCTATATAAACAACTTTAATAATTTCAATCTGTTCAGGCATTTACTAACTTTGAACTTAAATGTACCTGATCAAATCACCGCTTCTGCTAAAATGGTATTATCCATCACTGTTATGGAATAAATCCCGCACCGAAAAAGTTATTTATCTGACCTTTGACGATGGACCTATACCCAATGTTACAGATTTTGTATTAAAAACTTTGAAAGCTTTCAATGCTAAAGCTACATTTTTTTGCATCGGTGATAATATTGTTAAACACCCCGAAGTTTTTGAACGCGTCAAAACCGACGGACATGCCATTGGCAACCATACTTTCAATCATTTAAAAGGCTGGAAAACCGATGATGAAACCTACCTTCAAAATACAATAAAATGCCAGGAACTTACGAAAACTGAGCTTTTCCGCCCACCTTACGGGAGAATCAAAAAGTCCCAAGTCCGAAGTCTGAAGTCTAAAGTCCCTAATCCAAAGTCTGACTCAGGACTAAAGACTACCGACTCAGGACTAAGCATCGTAATGTGGGATGTGCTTAGCGGCGATTTCGACACTAAACTCTCACCCGAAAAATGTTATCAAAACGTAATTAAACATACTGAAAATGGTTCCATAATTGTATTTCACGATAGTTTAAAAGCATTCGACCGTTTATCTTACGCACTTCCCAAAATATTGGCTTATTTTACTGAAAAAGGTTTTACATTTTCAACGCTTTAGCCTTAAGCTAATGTTATGCCAAGGCTCTAAATAGATTTCAAAATACTGTATATCAATTTATTAAAATAATACAAAACAAATAACTGTTCAAAATCGTACAAATATGTCCGATAACGAACGGTTAACCCCGCTATTGAGGTCGTATCATTTATAATTAATTTACCTAACTTACAGGAACCTTATTTTCCAGCACAAATTTTAGCCTGTTTATGGCGCGATTGCCATGTTGAACTTGATTCAGCATCTTTCTGCCAGATAGGAGTCTATATTATACACTGTGATTCCATTCGAACTTGTCACGTTGAGCTTGTCGAAACGCTTTGTGAAGTATTCAAATAGGCCCTTCGACAGGCTACCATTGACAGACTCCCAAAAAAGGTCGTCATTGCGAGGCACGAAGCAATCTTAAAGCGCACGCTGTTAGCGATCGTTGTAAGATTGCTTCGTCGGCTGAAAAGCCTTCTCGCAATGACGATTCCTCGCCGGAAAATAGCAATAGAACGCTCTGTCATTCATATTGATTTTTAATAATAAATTATCCCTCAGGATGACAATTCTTTATTTATTGTATAGCCCGAGGATTATAATCAACAGGTAAGGATGAACGATTTTAAGTTATATCAAGCACTCAAAAAACACTTATTAATCACATAAACCTGACCATAATTTATACGGTTTTTAGGACTGCGGATTTACACCATTTTCAGTTGTTTAGAATAATTCCAAATTACTGAATCGCCTACCTAAATTATATTTAAGGGTTGTTTTTTGCTATTTTTGTTTTAACCAAAAAATTGTGCCCCATTGGCTCAATAAACGCAAATTAATATAAAAAAGCAGTATTCTTTTTTTGTAAAAAGCGGGTGTACATTTCGTTGCACAATCTTATCACAAAAAGAATAAACTATCCAAGATGAGTATTTATAACGATTATATCCAGGAGATTGAAGACAGAAAAGCTCAAGGTCTTCATCCCAAACCTATTGATGGCGCTGAATTATTAAGTGAAATCATCGATCAAATCAAAAATGTAAATAATTTTAACAGGGCAGATGCTGTTAATTTTTTCATATACAACACCTTGCCGGGCACTACAGGAGCAGCTGGTGTAAAAGCAGAGTTTTTAAAAGAAATTATTTTAGGCGGAGCTATCGTTGCAGAAATCACACCTGATTTTGCTTTCGAATTGTTATCGCACATGAAGGGTGGATCTTCTATCAAAGTGTTATTAGACATTGCCTTAGCCGATAATGGTGATAAAGCCCATAAAGCTGCAGATGTTCTTAAAACACAGGTTTACTTGTACGATGCAGATACAGATCGTTTAAAAGAAGCTTATAACAATGGCAATGCCATCGCTAAAGAAATATTAGAAAGTTATGCTAAGGCTGAATTTTTCACCAAACTTCCTGAAGTAGCAGAAGAAATTAAAGTGGTAACCTTTATTGCCGGGATAGGCGATATTTCTACAGATTTATTATCTCCAGGTAACCAGGCACACTCCCGTTCTGATCGTGAACTGCATGGTAAATGTATGATTACGCCAGAGGCTCAGGAAGAAATCAAAGCATTGCAGACGCAACACCCAGATAAGAGTGTAATGCTGGTAGCTGAAAAAGGCACCATGGGTGTAGGTTCCTCGCGCATGTCAGGCGTAAATAATGTGGCACTTTGGACGGGCAAAAGATCTAGCCCTTTTATCCCATTTGTAAACATAGCGCCAATTGTAGGTGGTACCAATGGTATTTCTCCAATTTTTTTAACCACAGTTGATGTAACTGGTGGTATTGGTATCGACCTTAAAAACTGGGTAAAGAAAACCGATGAGAATGGCAATGTTATCCGTAACGAAAATGACGAGCCAATTTTAGAGCAAGTTTACTCCATTGAAACGGGTACGGTACTTACCATTAATACCAGAACCAAAAAATTATACAATGGAGACCAGGAGCTAATTGATATTTCAAAAGCATTGACTCCTCAAAAAATGGAATTTATCAAAGCAGGCGGTTCTTATGCCATCGTTTTCGGTAAAAAAATCCAAACTTTTGCAGCTAAAACATTAGGTATCGAAGCTTCTGCAGTATTTGCTCCTGCGAAAGAAGTATCTGTAGAAGGGCAAGGTTTAACCGCTGTTGAAAAAATCTTCAATAGAAATGCAGTAGGTTTAACACAAGGCAAAGTTTTACATGCCGGCTCTGATGTTCGTGTTGAAGTAAATATTGTAGGTTCGCAAGATACTACCGGTTTAATGACAGCTCAGGAATTAGAGGCAATGGCCGCTACAGTGATTTCTCCAATTGTTGATGGCGCTTACCAGTCAGGTTGCCATACGGCATCTGTTTGGGATAAAAAAGCACAGGCAAATATCCCTAAACTGATGAAGTTTATGAATGATTTTGGGGTAATTACTGCCCGCGACCCTAAAGGGGAATATCATTCGATGACTGATGTTATTCATAAAGTATTAAATGATATTACCATTGATGAGTGGGCCATTATCATCGGTGGCGACTCGCATACCCGTATGTCTAAAGGTGTGGCATTTGGTGCAGATTCTGGTACGGTGGCATTGGCATTGGCAACCGGCGAGGCTTCTATGCCAATTCCGGAGTCAGTAAAAGTAACCTTCAAAGGTGAAATGAAACAACACATGGATTTCCGTGATGTAGTTCATGCCACGCAATTACAAATGTTGCAACAATTTGATGGCGAAAACGTATTCCAGGGCCGTATCATTGAGGTACATATCGGCACTTTATTAGCTGATCAGGCCTTTACCTTTACCGATTGGACTGCTGAAATGAAAGCAAAAGCATCTATTTGTATTTCGCAGGACGATACTTTAATCCAATCATTGGAAATTGCTAAAAACCGTATTCAAATCATGATAGACAAAGGTATGGATAACCATAACCAGGTTCTACAAGGCTTGATCAATAAAGCAAACAAACGTATTGAGGAAATTAAAACAGGTATCAAACCAGCTTTAATGCCAGATGATAATGCTAAATATTATGCTGAAGTAGTAATTGATCTTGATCTAATTGAAGAACCAATGATTGCAGATCCGGATGTAAATAACGCTGATGTTTCTAAACGTTATACACACGATACCATCAGAGACTTAACTTATTACGGTGGCGATAAAAAAGTAGATCTTGGTTTCGTTGGCTCATGCATGGTACATAAAGATGACTTGAAAATCGTTTCTCAAATGTTAAAAAACATAGAGACGCAGACTGGTAAAGTAGAATTCAAAGCGCCATTGGTAGTTGCAGCCCCTACTTACAACATCATTGATGAATTGAAAGCAGAAGGTGATTGGGAATACTTGCAAAGATATTCTGGATTTGAGTTCAGCGATGCATTACCTAAAGCTGCAGCACGTACCGAGTATGAAAACATCATGTATTTAGAACGCCCAGGTTGTAACCTTTGCATGGGTAACCAGGAGAAAGCAGCTAAAGGTGATACGGTAATGGCTACTTCTACACGTTTATTCCAGGGGCGTGTGGTAGAAGATAAAGATGGTAAAAAAGGAGAGTCTTTACTGGCTTCAACCCCGGTAGTCGTTCTTTCAGCGATCTTGGGTCGTATTCCGAGCATTGAAGAATATAAAATGGCAGTAGAAGGCATTAACTTAACCAAGTTTACCCCTATTTCTACAAAACAATAAGAAACAAAAAAACATATTATTTGTTAAACCTTATAAAAGGCTATCCGAGAGATCTGATAGCCTTTTATTTTGCAGAATAGTTGCATAGAATGGTTTTAAATAAGATATTATGACAAATCTCAAAAATAAATCTGTTTAAAATTGTTTAATTTAGATAGTATCTTATTGACAATAATTATAAAAATTAAAGTATGGCTTTTGATATAGACATGATCAAAAAGGTTTATGCAAACTTTGGTAGCCGCGTAGAGGCTGCGCGTAAAGTTGTTGGCAGACCTTTAACATTATCTGAAAAAATATTGTATGCACACCTTTGGGATGGAGATCCTAAAAAGGCGTTTAAGCGTGGTTCTGATTACGTAGACTTTGCACCAGATCGGGTAGCGATGCAGGATGCTACTGCGCAAATGGCTTTATTGCAGTTTATGCAGGCGGGCCGTCCACAAGTTGCCGTTCCTTCGACAGTTCACTGCGATCACTTGATTACGGCTAAAGAAGGTGCTGCCATAGATTTACCCCATGCCAAAACCGAAAGTGCCGAAGTTTTTGATTTCTTATCTTCTGTATCCAATAAATACGGTATCGGCTTCTGGAAACCAGGTGCTGGTATTATCCACCAGGTAGTTTTAGAGAACTATGCTTTCCCGGGTGGAATGATGATCGGAACCGATTCGCACACTGTAAATGCAGGTGGTTTGGGTATGGTTGCGATTGGTGTTGGTGGTGCTGATGCCTGTGATGTAATGGCAGGTTTGCCTTGGGAGCTTAAATTCCCTAAGTTAATCGGTGTAAAACTAACCGGTAAATTAAATGGCTGGACCGCAGCCAAAGATGTCATCCTTAAAGTAGCTGGTATCCTGACTGTAAAAGGTGGTACCGGTGCTATTGTAGAATATTTTGGCGATGGTGCTACTTCAATGAGCTGTACCGGAAAAGGTACCATTTGTAACATGGGTGCTGAAATTGGTGCAACCACTTCTACTTTCGGTTACGATGAAAGCATGGAACGTTACTTACGTGCTACCGGCAGAAATGAAGTTGCAGATGAAGCAAACAAAATTGCGGCTTACTTAACTGGTGATGCTGAAGTATATGCTGATCCGGAAAATTATTTCGATCAGGTTATTGAGATCGATTTAGATACTTTAGAACCTTACTTAAACGGTCCTTTTACACCAGATTTAGCTACTCCGGTTTCTCAAATGAAAGTTGAGGCAGAGAAAAATGGATGGCCATTAAAAGTTGAGTGGGGCTTAATTGGTTCTTGTACCAACTCTTCATACGAAGATTTATCAAGGGCAGCGTCTATTGCCAACCAGGCTATCGAAAAAGGTTTGGTAACCAACTCTGCTTTCGGTATCAACCCGGGATCTGAGCAGGTACGTTACACGGCAGACCGCGATGGTTTCTTAAAAACTTTCGAAGATTTAGATGCAACAATCTTTACCAATGCCTGCGGACCGTGTATCGGTATGTGGGATCGTACAGGTGCAGAGAAAGCCGAAAAAAACACCATTGTACACTCGTTTAACAGAAACTTTGCTAAACGTGCTGATGGCAACCCTAATACTTTCGCTTTCGTAGCTTCGCCAGAAATGGTTGCTGCAATTGCTATTTCAGGGAACTTAGGATTTAACCCATTAACGGATACCTTAACTAACGATAAAGGCGAACAGGTTAAATTAGATCCACCTACTGGTTTTGAATTGCCTACAAAAGGTTTCGCTGTCGAAGATGCAGGTTACCAGGCACCAGCAGCTGATGGTTCATCCGTTCAGGTTCTGGTTTCTCCAACTTCACACCGTTTACAATTGTTAGATCCGTTTACCCCTTGGGAAGGCACCGACTTAAAAGGTTTAAAACTTTTAATCAAAGCAAAAGGTAAATGTACAACAGATCATATCTCAATGGCTGGTCCATGGTTAAAATTCCGTGGCCACCTGGATAACATCTCTAACAACATGTTGATTGGTGCAGTTAACTACTTTAATGATAAAACAGATAACGTTAAAAACGAATTAACTGGCGAATATGGCCCTGTTCCGGCTACACAACGCGATTATAAAGCTGCTGGTTTAGGTTCGATTGTAGTAGGCGACGAAAACTACGGCGAAGGTTCATCTCGTGAGCATGCAGCCATGGAACCACGCCACCTGGGCGTTCGCGCGGTATTGGTAAAATCTTTTGCCCGTATCCACGAAACCAACCTGAAGAAACAAGGTATGTTAGGTTTAACCTTTGCAGATAAAGATGATTATGACAAAATTTTAGAAGATGATACCATCGATATCTTAGGCTTAACAGAATTTGCGCCTGATAAACCATTAACATTGGTATTACACCATGCAGATGGCTCGACCGAACAGTTTGCGGTTAACCACAGTTATAACGCTCAACAAATTGAGTGGTTTAAAGCTGGTGGTGCACTAAATATCATCAGGGCTGAAGCAGCGGCTAAGGCAGCGCTTTAATAGTCCGAAGTCTAGAGTCGGAAGTCCGAGGTCTGGATGAAAACAATATCAATCCCGTTTTGTTAATTCAGAACGGGATTTTTTGTTCTTCTCCATTTTGTCACATTGAGCTTGTCGAAATGCCTTGAAATCATTACAAAAAGTCCTTCGACAGGCTACCATTGACGTTATTTTATAAATCATTACTAATCAGTATTTTAATTACTTTAGTATTTCTGCCCAGCTAGGCCATAGCACGATATCCCCGTTCTACTTAAATCCGGCCTAACAAATTTTTCGGGCTGCACTGTCCAAGCCAACCTAGTAGCTTCGAAAGAAAAATTTTCAGCCGGCAGTTTTTGTTTCTTTTTGCTGCCAAAAAGAAAGAGCCCTTCGGCGGCGACGAGCCGAGGCAAGACCGTGCCCTGGGACAAGAGAAGAAAATTATACGTCACCATATTGATTTTAAACAATTAATTAACCCTCAGGATGACAAATCTATCAATTAGGATTAACCTCATTATTTTTCTTAAAAGCAGTTGCAGTAGTTCTTAGGTTGTGCTTAGTCCCGCTAATGCTGCTGCTGGTTGAAGAAACCAGCATTCGCGTATATCGGGTTTAGATGGCAGAAACAGGGGTGCTTTTCACATAAATATTCCCTGGATCGCCATGAGGGGAAATTTTAACTTGCTTGCAGTAAAGAACCTTCTAGCCCCGGGCGGAGCGGCATCCCTGAAGCGCAGCGTAAGGATACAGCGAAGAACGGGAACAAACCTTAATAGCTGCCTCTGACCTTGCGCTTCAAATGAAATAATAAATAATTGCCATATTTTTTGGAAAGCATCCTTAGAACATTGTCCTGCAAACATTCATTTTAAATATGGTATAAAGCGATATTTTGTTGTATAAATATGCATTGGAAAACATTTATAATCAATCATAAGTGAGGTTAAAAAGAAATGATCTCCGGTTTTCAATCGAATCTTAACATAGTGGTAATTTGTCCAAAGAGTTGATCGGCGGTTTGCAAAATCAAGATTATTTTCATGGTAAATTCCGATATGTTGTTCAATAACTTCAATATCCTTTTGCTTAAATTCAAACCGGTTGTTTTTATATGAATAAAGATACAAATCAGAATTACCGAATATTATAAAGCTAGCTTTTCGATTTTTGATATAGTAAGTAATGTGTAAATAAAAAACGGGAAGCAAAAAGATGAATAAAACCGATAACATGTACCCAAAGAACCGGAAATCAACCAAAGGCCACCAACCCAGCATATAAATAGCTAGTGGGGTTATGATTAATAAAATCCCTAATAGCCTACAATATTTTAAGGATCTAAATTGATGTTTAAGATCAATTTTGAACGTTACATCCTCTTCAAAACTCATGACCACAATCGTAACAATGGTGGCAATTATTGGCTTTAACTGGAGTGGTAAGCGTTAAGAAAGCAAGTATAATTGCCCAGATACTATATTTTTTATTCGTAGCCATCCCATAGCCAACATTGGTAGATCCACATTTCTCACAAACTGTTTTACCTTCTTCTGATTCTTCTTCATCAGTAATTTCATCTGATGATCCAAAAGTCAAACTATTGTCTTCAGCCAGTAAAGCGTTGATGGCCTCTATATCTCTTTCAAAAACAATAAGTTTAACACCGCCAATAGCTTGATTGTAAAGTGGATTTAATGTTGCAAAATTTTCATCCGCCAGGTAACAGGCAAACCCGCTATCTTCCAATTTAGCTTTAATAATATTGGCCTCCATTGGATTATAATAGGTGCTGTACACTACTGTTTTATCATTCATATTCCAAACATAAGAATTTGTTTAATTATGAAAGTGAAAACAGTAAACGATTAACTAACTTTTCAGAAATTCTTGCCACCAATAGCCTGAATCTTTAATGGTACGTTCCTGAGTTTTAAAATCGTTATAGACCAGTCCAAACCTTGCTGTAAAACCCTCGGCCCATTCAAAATTATCCATGAGTGTCCAGGCCATATAACCGGTAACATTTATCCCTTCATTTTTGAGTTTTAGTAAAGCACTGAGGTAAAGTTTAAAATATTCGATCCGTTCCGGATCTTCTACCTTTTTATTTGTCAATTTATCATGATAGGCTGCACCATTTTCAGTAATCATGATATTTTTGATATCGGGATAAGCTGCAAACTGTTTTACAATATTATAAAAGCTATCGGCATTAATCTCCCAGCCCATCGCAGTGTGTGGCTTTTTCCGGCTTTTGGCCTTTACTTCCCAGGCCTGGATTACTGGGATAAAGGCGTTGTATTTTACAACCAGGGGAAAGTAATTTTGAAGTCCGATAAAATCAAAATCAAATTTCATCCTTTCCTGCAGTCGCCAGGTACCATATTCGATCTGAAATTTCTCCAACACATCCCAATCTGCTGTAGGAAAGCCCATGCCTAGTGTAGGTTCTACAAACAAACGGTTCATCAGGCAGTCTACGCGTTTAGCGGTAAGGATATCGCTATCACTTTGTGTATTAGGGATAATTTCTGAACAGGAAAAAGTAGTGCCAATACTGGCTCTGTTAATTTCTGCACGTAAAATTTTACCTCCTTCTGCCTGTGCCAAAGCCGTATGTAATACTGCAGGGAAAAAATTGCTCAAACCTGTTTTACCAGGAGCATGAATACCAAGCATATACCCTAATGATGTATAACCAAAAGGCTCGTTCAACACAATCCAATTTTTTACTTTATCTCCGTATTCTAATGCACAGATGCTCACAAAGGCATTAAAGGCAGCATTGATGCTAAAGCTTGTCCAGCCGCCCTCATCTTCCAGTGCCTGCGGTAAATCCCAGTGATAAAGCGTAACGTATGGGGTAATTCCATGTGTTAAACATTCGTCAATAAGATTGTGGTAAAAACGGATACCTTCCTGATTTATTTCTCCCCTTCCGCCGGGCAAAATCCTAGACCAGGCAATAGAAAACCTAAAAACCTTAAAGCCAAGTAATTTTACTAAAGCTACATCTTCGGTATATCGGTGATAAAAATCGCAGGCGGGATCTAATTTGTGGCTCTTCTTTATTTTGCCGTTTTTCGCCGTAAAAGTATCCCAAATGGAAGGGCCTTTACCGTACTGGGTTGCTGTGCCTTCTATCTGCGCAGCAGCAGTAGCTACCCCCCACAAAAAATCCTGACCAAAATCGCTTGCCTTAACCATTGTTATCCATTATTTGCCATAAGTTGCGAGTTTAATATTAACAAATCATTAACAATTAAAATGATTCGAAATAAAAACAATTTTTGATATTTTTACCTATGCGCTACTTATTAATTCTTTTTCTATTGGCAACACTAAATCTCTCTGCCTTTGGAAAATTTACCCCACCCATTAATGACGAACTCATAAATGCCATAAATATTACCAATACCAGCGCATATTGTAGTGGCGATGCCGAATTTAATAATTTAGAAGCTACCACAAGCAATTATAATAAAGCTTTAAACTGGCCGGCTGTTGGAAAAGATGTTTGGTATAAGTTTACTGCATCTAAGTTTGACGTAAACATTTCTGTTAGCGGAAAAATTGATGCCAATAGTACAAATACTTTAATCAATCCATTGATTGCCTTATATTCATTTGATCCGGCTACTAATTCTATTGCCGAGCATCCTGGCTCGCAAGCCACATCAAATAATGTTATTTCTTTATACAAAGGCGCTTTAACAGTAGGCCAGGTTTACTATGTTAGGGTAAGCGCAGCAAATGATGCTACCGGTACCTTTAAACTTTGTATCGATAATTATTTCCCACCAATACAACCAGGACAAGATTGTGGGACATTTTCAGTATTGTGCACAAAAGAAACATTTACACAGTTAAATGTAACTGGCTCGGGAGCAAACAATCACGAATCGGCTGGAACCTGCCTGGGTACAGAATCTAACTCTGCCTGGTATATGTTTAAGGCTTCCAAGCCCGGCGATTTTACTTTTGTAATCACGCCTACGGTAACCACAAACGACATTGACTGGGTTTTTTACGATTTAGGCCTGAACGGGGATTGTAGTAAAATAAGTGCGGCAAATGCTATCCGGTGTGCATCAGGAAGTGGCGTAACCTGTAGCCCTTCCTATTATAAAACCGGCCTAAGTATGACGGAAACTGATTTGAATGAAGCGCTCGGTTGCCCTGCCGGCCAAAATGGGTTTGTAAAATATGTAGAACTGCAACAGGACCATGTTTATGCTATATTAATTGATAATTTTTCGGGAGGGAATAATGGTTTTACATTAGAATTCGGTGGGACGGCAGATTTTGCGGGTCCAACTGCCGAAATTGATGTTAAGAAACTAAATGCATGTACCGATAACCAGGCCTATACTTTCGAAAGCAAGGCATCGAACTTCGCCTCCTTAAAATGGTCTTTTGGTGAAGGGGCAAGTTTGGCTTCGGCCACAACAGCCGGGCCATTTACCATAACATATAACACTCCAGGTGAGAAAATTGTGGTTTTAGAAGCCAAAGGCACAAACGGTTGCAATGTAGTTACTACGCAAACTTTTATTGTAGCAAACACACCCGAAAAACCTATCATAAGCGCTTCGAAGGTTAATTTGTGCCAGGGAGACGTATTAAAATTAAGCACTCCTTTTTTAAATTTAGCCAGCTACCACTGGTCAGGGCCAAATGGTTTTGTCTCAACAAACCAGAGCCCTGAAATCCAGGCAAGCGGACCAGAAATCGTTGGAACATATAAGCTTTATGTCCAGGTAGGAGATTGTGTGAGTGAGCTAAATTCGGTAGACATTTTATCGGTCGATTTAAAGCCTGAAGCACTGTTTTCGATTGAGGTTAATCATAAATGCGAATCAGACCAATCTTTTTCGTTTATCAATGCTTCTAAAAACTATACGAAACTCAGCTGGGATTTTGGCCCGGGAGTAGAAAGCGAGGTTGCCATTAATAACGACAGTAAAATATTAACCTTTACTAAGGCAGGGCTTAAAACAATTACCTTGAAAGTTGAAAGCGATAATGGCTGTGTTTCTACCTTTACAAAAGATGTTTTGGTAGAACTGAAGCCGGAAAAACCAGAAATAAGTATTAATCAACCCTTCTTTTGTTTAAAAGACATCATAAAATTAGCTGTACCGGCACAGGAAGGGATCACTTATGCATGGAGCGGGCCAAACAATTATTCGGCCACCACAAACGCCATTGAAATTCCGGTAACAGATTTTAATCTGGCTGGACAATATCAGGTTGTATTAACATCAGGCTCTTGTAACTCAGAACCCGCAACGATCATTGTTCCCGCAATTGCAAGAATTCCAGTAGCTAAATTTTATACCGAACCTACCTTTGACGTTAAGTTTTCTGCTCCGGTACCTATAACATTTACGAATACGTCGCTTTATGGGGATTTTTATGAATGGGGTTTCGGCGATGGTCTTACCTCTTCAGAACAAAACCCCACCCATATTTATCAAACCGATGGATTATTCCGAATTACTTTAACCGCATTTTCTAAAAACGGCTGCTCAAATTCAATCACTCAAGGCGACCTCATTATCAAAAAAAATGCATCTACATTTGTTCCAAATGCATTCTCCCCAAATGGCGATGGGATTAATGATGAACTGGTTGTTAGTGTAACTAACCTCAAAAAATATAACATTCATATTTACAATCGCCTTGGTACCCAAATTTTCTTTACCAATAATATATTTGAAAATTGGAATGGCACTTTTAAGGGTAACGAACTCCCGGTTGGCGTGTATTATTACATCATTTCTGGCACTAACTTATCTAATAACAATGTTAAATATTCGGGCTCTATAACCTTAATCAGGTAACTTATTAATATTCGTTGATAAACATTTAAGGTGTTTTAATCAGAGTAGTATCTTGTGCCAGTGGCACTTTATAATTTAAGGTATCTAAACTTACTTTGGCATTTTTTTATGATTACTAATCTGCTTTAGTTAACAACCAAATATTAATTCACCAATTACGGATTAATGAAATTGAATGAAAAATCGACTTTTCTTTTTATAGTGTCAGATGGTAACATCTGACACCACTTATATATCACTAAGTATTAATCCAAAGTCAAACCAATCTCTTTCAGCAAAATAGCTGCATTAAAAGTCTTGCACGGCCCGTATTTTAGCAAATAATCAAATTTCATTTCTCCCTCCGTAATCTGGATATCGAAATGGAAATTACGGACGGTTTCGGGGTAATCAACAATCAGATCCGCTAATTGTAAATCGTGAGTAGCAAAAAGTGCAGGAGTTTTTTCAGCAACCAGCTTTTGTATAAAAACTTTTGATCCTAAATATTTATCCCGGCTGTTGGTACCCCGCAGCATTTCGTCAATCAATACAAAAGTGTCTTTGTCCTTTACAACATTATCCAGAATCATCTTCAAACGGTTGAGTTCTGCCTTAAAGGTAGAGGTACTTTCGTTCAGCGAATCTTTAATCCGCATATAAGTATTGATTGAAAAAACAGATAATTGCATCGTTTTGGCACAAACCGGTGCACCGGCATAAGCCAATACCATATTGATACCCAAAGTACGTAAAAAAGTGCTTTTACCCGCCATGTTAGAGCCCGTTACAATATCAACGGTTGGTTTTGCCTCTACACAAAAATCATTGCTTACCCTTACCTCCCTGTTAATAAGCGGATGGCCAACATGAGTGGTGCCTAATGCAAACTGGTCGTTAATTATTGGAAAAACCCAATCAGGTTGGTTATAGGCAGTAGTGGCCAGCGAAATCAGCTCTTCAAAATCACCCAGGTGGTCAAGGGCCGAAATCACATCCTTTGATGAAGATTTATACCAACGATCTAAACTGATGCAGCATTTTAGATCCCAAAGTAAAAGGGCATTTAATATACCTCCAACAAGGATATTCAGCCTGGCATCAAAGTTCTGGATAATTTTAGATAACCCTTTAATTTCTTTGCTTACCGGGATTTTTGAGTCTAGTAAACTCAAAATATACGAACTTTTCCAGTTTTGATTCTCCGTCCATAAAATAGCACTGGCGTAACCATTTAACAGGTTCGAACTTCCGCCAAACGTATAAAAAACCTTATTGATTTTTGAGCCTAATAAAACGTTCCATCCTGTATGGATTACAAATAAAAGCGCTAATACTTTCCAAAAAGCACTGCTAATAAGAATCACCGCTAAAATTAACCCAACCGAAATATATGGTACCAGCTTGACGTACAACCTTAAAAAACTGCCCTTAACAAATCCCAGTTGAGCACCCAATTGGTGTTTAAGCTGTATTTTAATCTGCTCTATTTTATCCGGGTCGTAACCATGCAGATTCGCCCTAAAGCTATACGTTTCGGTTATCTTATCTTTTATTTCTTTTATAGCTTCCTGGCGGTATAATATCTTATCTCTCGTCGATTTCTCTGCGAAATTTTTAGCCAGAATGTTATTCCCGCTTTTGGTACTACAGCGGTTAATCAGGGCAAACAGTGATGCGGCACCAAAAATATCAAGATCGGAAGTGTAAGGATGTAGCTCCGATTCGAATGCCTTACCATGGTCGTATCCGTTAGTAGCACCATTTAGTATGTTCCATTCATTCTGGTAAACCCATAAAAGTTGTTTTTTATAATCAATATCGCGGTCGAGCTGGCTTTGTCTGCGAACAATAAAGACGAAGGCAATTACCGGCAGTAACAAACAAATTTGGATTAATGTACGCAGGCTATCGTCTGCCGAGCGAACCAGCAAAATGAAAAATAAAATTTCGGCCAAAAACAAACCTATACGGAGGAAAGAAAGTTGATCGATCAGTTTTTTTGTTTGATCTATGTCTGCAGTAACCTCTTTTATTTTGTCCTGGTAACCGGCAATTATTTCTTGTTGTTGTTTTAGCATAATTTTTATTCAGTATATGTTTTTGAAGTTATCAGATGGATAGATTGTATTTTTTGTTACAATTTTCTCTAAGTTTGAATCTCGAAATTCTAAAGATAGGCAAAATATTAAATGAAGATTACCCTGATCGCCATTGGCAAAACAGAAGACAAATACCTAATTGAAGGAATTGATAAATACATCAACCGCCTGAAACATTATATTAATTTTAGTTTTTTGGCCATACCTGATGTAAAAAACGTTAAAAACCTGAGTGAGGCGCAACAAAAAGCAAAGGAGGCAGAACTCCTGCACAAACAAATTAATAATGGGGATGTTGTTATTTTGTTGGATGAGAAAGGGAAAAAATATTCATCTGTAGAATTTTCAAACTACCTGAATAAACAGATGGTGGGCAGTATACAACATTTAATTTTTATCATCGGTGGTCCATACGGATTTGATGAAACCATTTATAAAAGAGCAAATGGTTTAATTTCCTTATCTGATATGACTTTTTCTCATCAGATGATCAGATTGTTTTTTGTAGAACAGCTTTACCGGGGATTTAGTATTTTAAAAGGAGAACCCTATCATCACGCTTAGCGTAAAAATTGTTTGACGTAAGGTGGACTAAATAAATGAGATATGGAAAAGATGAATAAAAATCATCATTAAACAAAAAAGATTATGCTATTAGATAAATATAAACGGGAATACAGATATAAAAGTGATCAAAACCGCAACAATAAATACTTATGGATCAGTATTATTGCCTCTTTAGTAATTGTAGCTTTGCTTTGGTATTTCTTAGATTAAACCCATAAAAAAACACCAGACACATAGCCTGGTGTTCTCTATAATAATTAAATAAAGCTTAAACGCCTTTTTTACTGGTCATGCTTGCTTTTTTAGCTGGAGCTGAAGTTTTAGTAGTCGCTTTAGCACTTGCCGAAGCTTTAGATCCTGTAGCTTTTAGTTTTTTATCTGAAGCTGCTTTTTCTTCTGATAATTTAACTTCTGCTGGTGTACCCGGAGTTTCCGGAGTTTCTTCAGTAAACAAAGGCAAATCTTTTAATAAGTTATACCAGGTAATGATTTTCTTCATATCTGAAGCATAAACTTTCTCCTGATCATGACCTGGAGCTACTTCAAGAAAATATGCGCGTAAATCGCCTTTTAAATCAGGAGTAGATCCTTTAGCAGAGATTTTAGCAAAAATATCAGCCAGTTTAATTTCTTCGTCTTCACCATACACGGTAATATCTTCTAATGAAGCTAATTTTGTGTTGGTGATGTTGGCTACAACTTTAGTTTTTTGGGCATCTAAGCCCTCTAAAATGTAACCTACTTTATTTTGTCCAACCAGTTTAAATAAACCTGGTCTGCCGGATACGGCAACAATTCCTCTTAAATTCATATTTTCTTTTTGAGATATGAGATTTGAGATATCAGATATGAGAGATCACTCAAATCAAATAACTAAAACTCTTGTTCAATTATTAAATGAGATAGGAGCACCAATCAGAGAAAATCAAGTCTCAAATCTAATGTCTCAAATCTAGTATCTATTTTTAATCTTCTAAAACTTCAATATTTACAATCTTATCGCCCTGACGGATATCATCAACAAGATCTAGATTTTCGATAACTTTACCAAAACAGGTATGGTTACGGTCTAAATGAGCGGTATTTGTTCTGCTATGGCAGATAAAAAATTGTGAACCACCAGTATTGCGACCAGCATGGGCCATAGATAAAACGCCACGATCGTGGTATTGATTTTCTCCGTCCAATTCGCAATCAATTTTATAACCTGGGCCACCAGTACCTGCCAAATGTGCTTTAGCCGGATCTTTTGAATTTGGACATCCGCCCTGAACCATAAAGTTAGGAATTACACGGTGAAAAGTTACACCATCATAAAAGCCTTCTTTAGCTAGTTTTTTAAAGTTTGCAACGGCTTTTGGCGCATCATTTTCGTAGAATTCTACGGTCATATCGCCTTTGTCTGTTTTTATTATTGCTTTACTCATATCAATATCGGTACTAATTTTAAATTTTCTTCCCCTAAAAAACTTTCATATTTTTTTAGTAGAGGGCAAAAATAACAAAATTGTATAACTTATAACACCATTAAATTTTTCTATACAGTTTAAATGCGGTATTTTAGTGTTTTAAGCATACTGATTTGATAAAGAAATATTATATCCTGCTCATCTGCCTGCTTTGCTCCCTGGGACTAAGGGCTTCCTCTCTGTTAATTTATATGGATGAAGACCAAAAAAACCATCTTAAAGCATACGGGATAGCCTATTGGACCATCAGCAAACAATTAGAGGTTGACTGGCTCTTAAACTATCGTGGCGGAAGCTTTTTAATTAAATACAATAAAACAGTTGAAGATGAGCTTAAAATCCGCGGGGTATCATACGAAGTTATGGCCGATGGAAAAGTAATCAGCCTTTTAAACGAAATCAGCGATCCTGCTGTGAATATGGAAATGGTTAAACTGGAAAAAACACCAAAAATTGCAGTTTACTCTCCAAAAAGCAAATTACCATGGGATGATGCGGTTACACTCGTTTTAACCTACGCCGAAATTCCATATGATGTAATTTATGATGACGATATCCTTCAGGACAAATTGAGCAAATACGATTGGCTGCACTTACACCACGAAGATTTTACCGGGCAGTACGGGCGTTTCTGGGCCAATTTCAGGTATGCAACCTGGTACCAGGAAGATGTGAAAAACCAGGAAACTTTAGCTAAACGTATGGGTTATAAAAAGGTTTCCGAAATGAAATTGGCGGTAGCCAAACACATTAAAGAATATTGTGCCGGTGGAGGTTTTTTGTTTGCCATGTGCTCTGGTACTGATAGTTTCGACATAGCCCTTGCCGCCGACGGGGTAGATATTTGTGCCCAGATGTTTGACGGCGATGCCGCAGACCCGAATGCACAAAGTAAACTGGATTTTAACAAAACACTGGCCTTTCAGAATTTTAAGTTAGACAACAACCCGATGAACTATGAGTTTTCGGATATAGATGTTACTCAAACCCGTACACTGAACCAGACCAACGATTATTTTACATTATTCGATTTTTCTGCCAAGTGGGATCTTGTTCCAACCATGCTTACCCAGGATCATGATAAGGTAATTAAAGGTTTTATGGGACAAACCACAGCATTTAAAAAAAGTTTAGTAAAAACGAGTGTAACTGTTTTAGGTGAAAATAAAGGCGCGGCAGAGGTAAGATATCTACATGGCGAAATTGGCAAAGGCCAGTTTACTTTTTATGGCGGGCACGATCCGGAAGATTATCAGCACGCTGTGGGCGATCCACCAACAGATTTAAATCTTCATCCTAATTCTCCAGGTTACCGTTTAATTTTAAACAATGTACTTTTCCCGGCGGCAAAAAAGAAACCTCAAAAAACATAAACAATCAGAATTTAATTCCTTGCATTATTCCTTTTGAGTTTAAAAAATTGTTAATTCTCCGCTATATTCCTGTTATGTATACACTAAATGGCTCCTTATACCATTTTTGAGCCAGATCATAACCACACTTAATCTTTACGAGAATCATACTGGTAACCAATATTTTAGCTAACAAACTGTAACACGTTTGATACTTTGGCACAGCTTTTGGATTAGCAGGAACAATTAACAAGCAGGATAAAACCTGAAAATTTTAAACAAGATTTTTATAAAAGAAAAATATCATGAAAAAGTTACTATTAAGCGCATCGATTATTTTATTGGCAACAGGTGCTTTTGCACAAAACACCATGACGGGTAGTGATGCGAGATTTGGAATTAAAGCCGGAGTAAACTTGGCAAGATTTCACTCAAGCGGTACTGATGGCAGTACGTCATTCAACGACAATGCAAAGGACAATGTTGGTTTTAATGTTACCGCATTTGCTGATTTCGGTGTAGGAAACAATTTCTTCATTCAACCTGGTGTATCTTTGCAGAATAAAGGTAGCAAATTTGAGCAAACAACAACAGTTGGTGGCATTACCAATACAACCACTAACAAAGTAAATTTGATGGCTATTGAAGTACCTATAAATGCAGTTTTCAGAATTCCTACAGGTGATGCCGGTGCTGTACAAATTTCAGCAGGCCCTTATGTTGGATTTAACATATCAGGAAAAAACAAATTCGAAACAGTTACAACTGGTGGCGCTGCTACAGGAACAATATCTGATGAAAATGATTTAAAATTTGGTTCAACTACCGATAAAAACTATTCGTCTACAGAGTTTGGTGCCAACTTCGGTTTAGCATATCGTACCAACTCTGGATTTTTAGTGGGTGCTAATTATGGTTTAGGTTTATCAAACCTGGTACCTAAAGATTCTAGATCTGGAGATGGTAAATTAACTAACCGCGTATTAGGTTTCTCAGTTGGTTATTCGTTCTAAGCGAAAGGCCTTAAAAACAAAAGCCTCCCAGATTTTTTAAATCGGGAGGCTTTTTTTATGCTTTATTATCTAGTCGTAAAAATTCCAGCTTACCCCAAATTTTAATAAGGCATCTTGCATAGGATACCTGTTTACGGTGTAATAACCTGGTTGAAATAAACCCTGATTTATAAAATCATATTTCACAAAAATATTAGCTCTTTTTAAATTTGCCTTAAAAAAGATATCAATTACTGGTCTTGAGACCAGATTCACTGGATTTTGCTCATCAATATAAAATTGAGCCGTTGCCGGTGAATATAAGTAATTTGCATATTCTGAATTATACCTCACATCAATTCCCACATTGGCTTTTAATACTTTGAAAAAAGTATTATTAAAATAAATACTGTTATAGGTATAAAGTTCCGGTGTTCTTAATACTGCATTTTTATCTGTTTTTTGATAAGCAATATAGTTTTCCATCACAAACTTACCAAACCTGGTTTTCTTTGATAGATCCAGCCTGATTAAGCTAATATCAGCCGTAGCTTGTTTTGGTAAAATAGCAGTTGTATTATTGGTTTGATCAGCAGCAAAATAAACATAGTTACTGGTTAAGTAATAATTGGCTCCTGCAGCAAAACCATACTTATCATTAATATAGTTGAATGATAAATTGGCAATTTTAGTATTCTTAAAATCGTTGTTTGTCCATTGGTAATGATTGCCATGATAGTAATTAAAAATAGCCGCCGGTGTTCGGTTTTGCGCGTATGCCCCCAATTCAATTCTTCCGATGGTTTTACCTAAAAGGATTTTACTTTTTGCCTCATATAAATAATCGCCGGCATTTTCACCTTGCAAAATTTGTTGCACATCTAAATTGAAATCGATATTGTTAGAGAACCGATAGCCTGCTGCACCTAAAATGGTAATGTTCTGATAAGCAAATCTACTTTGTTCGTAACTGGTTCCATCCTGTTTTATGCCAAGATATTCATGTTTGTAATAATCGTGCCTTATACCTGCATCAACCTTTAATTCATTTTTAATCACCGAACTATTTTTGGGTCTTAAGAAGAAACTATAGATAAATTCATTTTTAATATGTTTTACATGGGTCGAATCATTGGTAAATACTGTGCTCGCAATACCGGGAGGCAGCACATTATTAACATCAGTTCCATTTTTGTAAAAATCAAAACTGTCGTTATTATACTCAAATATATACGAAACCTTATTGGTTGGTAACACCGCATTGTTCACATTTGCAGAGGTATCTATCCTGCCTACGTAATAGGTTTGCTTTAAGAAAATAGTGTTCTTACGGTATAAATTTCTTGAGTCTGATAAATTTATGGGCTCTGCCTCCCTGTCAATTTTAGAATAGCCTGGATCGAATAAACCTGTAGCTACTGTAGAACCATTCTCGTAGGCGCGCATGGTATTAAAAATTGCCGATGCCCACATATTATAACGTTTGCTTGGCGATTGGTACCACGAAAATACGGCAACATTCAGATTATCACCACGCTGCCTCGCATAAAAACCCTTAGAATCGCCACGGTTAAAATTAACACCGACGTTCCAGTTTTTTTTAATATTCTGCGTGTGGATAGCCCTAAAAAGCTGTTCTTTTTGACCTGCACTTACAAAATACAAGCTGGTAAAGGGAGTTCTGGCCTGATAGTAAATGATATCTTCAGGCGTTAAGGCATAATAATCAAGAGCGTGAAATCCTGCATCAAATCCAATCCTCTTACTCGGCTCGTACAATAAAGGCCTCGCGGCCAAACCCATGTTACCATTGCTAATGGTTGGGTGCATGGGTTGTAAAAGCGGACTATAATTCTGAATATTTGTCGTGGAGGTATCTAAGGGCAGCAGTACAATGCTATCTTTGCTTAGCGATAACTTTGTAAACCGGATATATTTTGCGGTAAAAACAACGGAGTCCTTTCCTGAATCTAATTTTTTCCGAACAGAGTCGAGTTCCTTATTGGTACCGACACTCGTCTTTAAATCTTGTGCAAATGCTTTGTTGATGCCTAGCAGCAGGAACAGAAAAAAACAGATTTTAACAGCTTTATGCATCTTATAGTTCAGAAATTAAGCGGGTTAAAATCTCAGTCATTTTAGGCTCGGCCTTAGCCGCTGCTTCTAAAATTTCATCTAAATTAAAAGGTTGCAGGTCTTCCGGAAAACCTTCATCCGTTAATACGGAGATGGCAAAAACAGGTAAACCAGCATGGTTGGCCACAATAACCTCGGGCACGGTACTCATGCCCACTGCATCAGCGCCAATTAAACGCAGGTATTTGTACTCGGCTTTGGTTTCTAAATTCGGACCAGAAACCGCAACGTATACCCCTTTATGGCACTTAATATCAACATCTTTAGCTATCTCCAACGCTTTGGTTATGATATCGCGTTTATAAGGCTGACTCATATCCGGGAAACGTGGCCCTAATTCGCTCTCAATTAAACCCCGCAATGGGTTATCTGGCTGCAAATTAATATGATCGTCGATAATCATTAAATCGCCCTTTTTAAACTCAGGATTTAATGAACCCGCAGCATTAGATACAATTAAGTTTTCGATCCCCAAACCTTTCATCACCCTAACCGGAAATGTGATTTGCTGCATGCTATAACCTTCGTAATAGTGTAAGCGCCCCTGCATGGCAATAATCTTCTTCCCGTTCAATGTTCCAAAAATCAGTTTCCCACTATGGAACTCTAAAGTAGAAATTGGAAAATTTGGGATATTAGAATACATCAGTTGATGCGTTATTTCGATTTCTTTTACCAGGCCACCCAAACCTGTACCTAAAATAATGCCTATCTCAGGTTTAAAGTTCTCTGTTTTACGTTTTATATATTCAACGGTTTCTTCTATTGCTCTTAACATAGTTTAAAATGAGTTCGTCAAAGGTAATCTTATCTTCTTCAAATAATTCAACCTCAATGGGTAAATAATATACAGGTAAATCTAGCAGTAAATCTTCAAATCCGGTAGCTCTTAAACGCTTGCTATCCTTTTCTGTTGTGATAATGATTTTATCTTTTTTAGTACTGGCCATAAAAACCGATTTAAACTTCTTAATATCATCATTTTTAAAAGCATAATGATCAGGAAATTCTTCGTGTTTAATGGTTTCAGCATATTTTTCAAGCTCTTCTATTAAAGGATCTGGATTTGCAATTCCCGTGAGCAAGAAAATTTCAAAATCTTTAACCGACTCAAGCGCGCGACTTTCGTTACGATATAAATGGATAAGATCGCCATACTTGAGATAAGAATGTAATACAGGTTGATTGCTATTTGGTTGCAGTTCATTTATTGAGGCCTGCTGCGCAACATGTAACAACGGAACCGGCGATTTTGTGACCAACAATGCATCGGCCCTTTTGCGTGAGGAGAAAACATCCCTTAAATTTCCTGCAGGCAATAAAAACTGTAAAGTACCCAACTTTCTAAACTCGAAAAGCAAAATATTAAATCCTGCATTTACCGCGCGATGCTGAAAGGCATCATCAAGGATAATTAAATCATGATTTTCTTTCAATAGCTTAATCCCGTTCACACGGTCTTCGCAAACGGCAACGGTAACAGCTGCAAATTTTTGATGGTACTGTAAAGGTTCATCGCCTATCGTTTCGGCAGTTGCAGCACCATCGGCAATTATAAAACCTTTCGTTTTACGACCATAACCCCTACTTAGGATGGCTATTTTATACCCGGCCAGCAACCTGACCAAATATTCTGTTGTTGGTGTTTTGCCCGATCCGCCAACAGCCAAATTGCCTACACAGATTACTGGTAAATCAAACTTTACAGATCGCATCAATCCCCAGTCGTAAAGTTTTTTACGGAGCATAATGGCCATTCCATAAATGATTGAAAAAGGAAGCAGTAAAAGGCGCAGATAGTTAAGTAGCATATCGTGGTTTCAAAAATACTGATTATTTAAAAAAGAAAGGCATAACTTGGTCTGATGCCCAATAAAGCAACCACAGTGCGAGGTAAATGGTTTGCAGGAAGATGATTTAGTCCGGAGTCTGAAGTCAATTAACCGATTTAAACGATGAACCGATGAATTTAAAATTGTTCCAAAATATCCTTATCCGATTTATAGGTTTCTACAATTACCTTCGGAATCGTTAAGTTATGCTTTTGATAGAGTATTGCCCAAAACCCGGCATCATTCTTTTTAGGATATTGATAAAAATCCTGTCTAAGTTTTAGGGTAGAATAGTTGTTGCTGTTTTTTGGTTCAGGATCAATATTTTCCAGAAAAATCAGTTCCATTTCTGCCGAAGGTTCTCCTTCCGAAAATAATCCGGCCACTACATTACACTTTAAATACGTAGAAGATAACTTCGACAAACCATTATCAATGGTATAGTTTTGCCTGTTTATCCAGATCATACTTTTGTTTATCGTAGCGATATTGCTCTCCATTCCTTTGATCAGGTGTTTATCTACCGTGATATAAACCCATCCATTCTTGCTTTTGTACAATGCATTTCTTGACCTTGTGAAAGAGATTTTATAACATTTTGTCCCTTCATATTCAACCTGTCCTTCAATTTCATAATCATTATCCTCGCTGAGCATATTATCGTTGAGATTATTTACAAAATAAGATTTGAGTTCAATTCTTAAATCAACAGCGTAATTAATCTTCACTCCTCCTGTTTTTTTGAGCTCCTTAAGCCTTCTTAGTCCCTCAAGCTGTAACCTGATATCGTTTTTATATTCATCGGTATGGAGGTTGAATAATCCCTCGGCATAACTATAATATTTGCCATCTTTTACCATATACTGCCTGCACAACATTTTTTCGCTCACCACACCAGTATCTGCAAGGTGCGCAACCGCATTTTTAATTAAGGCAGAAGCAAAATTGGCAGCATAAATTTGCACATCGTCTAATTTAATGTATTTGTCTTTTAGCTTAACCATGAGATCACTTGTACTGCTGCGCTCATCAACTTTAACTGAATGACTTTCGTAACCCACCGAACTGAAGGAAAGCGATTGACCTTTATTTAAGGAATCTATTTTAAAGCTGAAGTTTCCTTCAGGATCGCTCAGGGCAATTAATTTCTGCTTATTATAAATCGACACAGATGCGATACCTTTATTGGCTTCGTTAAGCACTTGTCCTTTAATAAGCTGTTGTGCCCAGGCGCACGGGAAAATGAAAAAGCAGCCTATTATGATTGATAATAAGATTTTTGAGCGATATGACATAGACAGGTTTGCGGCTTTATTTGGCTAAAATTTGGTTATTTAAGGTGTAAAATAATCAATCTCTTTAAATAACAAAAATATACTGGATTAAGTTGGGCATTTGGAGTGAGTTAATTATTAAACAATGAATCATTGACCAACTAACAAATTTATTCGACCATATTTTATTTTTTATTATTATCATTGTTATCTACCAAAACATATTTTAATGTCACCGAACAAAAGATTAGTAGTGGGCCAAGGTCAGATTAGTGGATATATCTCTATTTTTTTAGCTGTATTGGCCTTGTTGGGCATTCTCTGTTTTCATTATCCCGAGAAATTAACCACACCAGAATTCCGTGAAATTTATACGAAAAACAGCATGGAAGTTTTAATGCTTGGTGGTGTTATAGCCTGTTTCTTCTTTTCATTGCTAAGCTTAATCCTCAGCAAAAAGCTAAAATGGGCCTGGCCTGGCTTTGTGCTTGGCGCTTTAGCCGTAATATTCGGCGCTTTAAGTGTAGAAGGCAGGGATGTAGCCAGATCAAGCTGGCATTTTGGCTTGGATTGGATGATTTTAGATCTTCTTTTAATGGTAGCCATTTTTGTGCCTTTAGAATTATTCTTTCCAAAAAACAATGGGCAAACCAAATTCCACGAAGAATGGCGTACCGATTTAACCTATTTTGTCATCAGCCATTTGTTCATCCAGTTTTTCGGTATCATTACGCAAAAGCCTGCAGTATTATTTTTTGGCTGGATGGGATTAGATAAATTGCATAGCTGGGTGCAGGACCTCCCTTTCATAGTAGCTTTATTTTTGGCTTTTTTCAGTACCGATTTGTTTCAGTATTGGGCACATCGTTTCTTCCATACAAGGGTAGCTTTATGGCGTTTCCATTCCATCCACCACTCTACACAAAATATGGATTGGCTTGCCGGAAGCCGTACCCATTTTATCGACATCTTTTTTACCAGGGCAATGACTTTCATCCCGCTTTATGTTTTGGGCTTTTCGTCAACGGTATTTAATGTTTACATTATATTTATTGCTATCCACGCGGTACTCATTCATGCCAATACAAGAATCAACTTTGGCCCATTAAAATACATATTCACTACACCCCAATATCACCATTGGCACCATTGCGAAGACCCTAAATATTATGGACATAATTTCGCTTCAATATTCCCCTTTATTGATATGATGTTTGGCACCTATCATTTACCAGGCAAAGAATGGCCAGCCGGAACAGGTGTACATGAAGCCTCGTATCCGAAAGGTTTTGTTAAACAATCCATTTATCCCTTCACAAAAAGCCCTTTTGATACCGATTTGAATATGGAAGAAAGAAGCGATAGATAAATAGATTGTGCTAACGCTCGTTTCTAACGAGTGTTGAATATTTCATAGTTTTAAACGATTGAATCGTATAACTATTTCTGCGCTCGTTTGGAAACGAGCGCAAACGAAACTGTCAGATGGTAACATCTGACAGCACCTAGCACCCCCAACTCGGCGCCTCTGTGTTTTTCTCTCCGTGGCCTCTGTGGTTAAAGACGCTTAAATGGAACAAACGCCTTATTAAAACGTTATATTAGCGTTCCATCTCATTTTATGCAGGCCGAAACAGAAATTTTAATTATTGGTGGTGGATTGGCAGGTTTAACTGCCGCACTTCACCTGAATAAGGTGGGGTTAAAAGTTACATTGATCGAGAAAGATACTTATCCTCGTCATAAAGTTTGCGGCGAATATATTTCGAACGAGGTACTACCCTACTTTGAATGGCTCAGCCTGGATATTAAAAACCTTGCTCCTGCACTCATTAGCGACCTGCTTTTCACCTCAAAACTTGGTAAAAGCATACAAACAAAATTACCGCTCGGCGGTTTTGGCCTAAGCAGATATACAATCGATCATTATTTGTATACAGAACTCATCAGGAGAAAGGTAAACATCGTTCATGATCGCGTTGTAGAAATAAATTTCACCAATAATCAATTTACAGTAGAAACTGCTAACAACACTTTTGTTGCTGCTTATGTTATTGGGGCTTATGGAAAACGATCGTCCATTGACATTAAGCTAAACAGGAGTTTTATTAATAAACAATCACCCTATCTGGCAGTTAAAGCACATTATAAAGCCGATTTCCCGAATAACGTGGTTAGCCTACATAATTTCGAAGGTGGTTATTGCGGCGTTTCAAAGGTTGAAAATGACCGGTTAAATATCTGTTATCTGACCAACTATGAAAGTTTTAAAAAGCATAAAAACCTGCTTGCTTTCCAGGAAAACGTCCTCTATAAAAATAGCTATCTGAAGGCTATTTTCGAAAATGCTTCAGATTTATTCGATGTTCCGTTAACCATCAGTCAGATTTCTTTTGAAGCTAAAGAACCCGTAAATAACCATATTTTAATGATTGGTGATACTGCAGGTTTGATTCATCCACTTTGTGGAAACGGTATGGCCATGGCCATTCACAGTGCCAAAATTGTTTCAGAACTTTTGCATCAAAGAATCAAGGGTCAAATCAATTCCCGCACAGCATTGGAAGAAAGTTATACCGCCGGCTGGAACAGGGAATTTAAAAGCCGCTTAAAAATGGGAAGAATGTTATCTTCCTTGCTGAGGAACAATAAATTCGAAAGTTTAGCCATGAATGCATTGACTAAAATACCCTTTCTGCTCCATAAAATAATTAAAAAAACACATGGCAAACCCATTACAATTTAATCATAAATGCCAGTAGATACCACATTTAGAAGCACAGCACCAGAGATTATGGATGATTTCGCCATGGAAGGTGAAATATTGCGCGATGCATTAGACAAAATAGCCAGCATTAACCAACTCCTTGGTGGTAATAAAGTTACGCTCGATGGAGTTAAAACTTTAATCAAGGGCAAACCATTTGATCAGATTATACGTATTACCGATATCGGTTGTGGAAATGGAGATATGTTACGCACCCTGGCCGATTATGCAAAAAAACAAGGTTTACATTTTATTTTAAAAGGGATAGATGCCAATAAATTCACCATAAATCATGCAGAAAGTTTATCTGCAAACTACCCGAATATCACCTATGCCTGCAGCGATATTTTTGAGGATTTAAACAAAGATGAACCCTGCGACATTATGCTCTGCACATTAACGCTACATCATTTTAAAGATGACGAAATTATTGACCTGCTTGAGAATTTTAAAAAATCGGCGACAATGGGTATTGTGATAAACGACCTGCAAAGAAGTGCAGTAGCCTATTACCTGTTTAAAGCTTTGTGTTATGTTTTCCGTTTAAATGATATGTCGAGAGAAGATGGTTTAGTGTCCATTCTGCGTGGGTTTAAAAGGGCAGATTTACTTAAATACAGCAAACAATTAAAGCTAAAATCGAGTTCAATAAAATGGAAATGGGCTTTCCGCTACCAATGGATAATTAAAACAATATGAGCGTAACCGTAAAAGCAGTAAGTAAAGCCTTGCCCGAATTTTGGAGGTCAACCGATGAAATTTTGCCGTTTCTGGATATTTGGCTAAAAGATCAGGATGATCGCTTTATCAGAAAAGTAAAAAAGATTTTTGAAAGCGCTGCCGTAGATAAAAGATACTCGATCATGTCGCCCGAAGAGGTTTTTAGTGATTTAAGTTTTGAAGAGCGAAATAACATTTATGTAAGAGAAGGGATAAAGCTGGGTGCTAAATGTTTGGAAACTGCACTCGAAAAAGCCAATTGGAAAGCTCAGGATTTAGACTACATTATCACGGTAAGCTGTACCGGAATTATGATTCCTTCTTTAGATGCTTATTTAATCAACTTACTTAAGCTCCGCCAAGATATCGTGCGCCTGCCAGTTACAGAAATGGGTTGTGCAGCAGGTGTATCAGGCATGATTTACGCCAAGAATTTCCTGAAAGCTAATCCAGGCAAACGGGCAGCAGTTGTTGCAGTAGAATCGCCAACGGCAACCTTTCAATTAAACGATTTTTCGATGGCCAACATTGTAAGTGCCGCAATATTTGGCGATGGTGCTGCATGTGTACTGTTAAGTTCGAATGAAGATGATAGCGGACCAGAGCTTTTGGCTGAAGAAATGTACCATTTTTATGAGGCTGAAGAAATGATGGGATTTAAGCTCACCAATACCGGACTGCAGATGATACTGGATGTGGCCGTTCCTGAAACCATCGCCAATCATTTCCCTGACATCATCCATCCGTTTTTGGCGAAAAACGGGTTCAAAATTAATGATATAGACCATTTGATCTTCCATCCGGGAGGAAAAAAGATTATCCAGATTGTTGAAGAATTATTTGGACAACTTGGTAAAAACATAGATGAAACAAAAGAAGTTTTAAGGCTTTATGGAAATATGAGCAGCGCAACAGTGCTGTATGTTTTGGAACGGATTATGGATAAAAAGCCAATGCCCGGAGAAAAAGGGCTGATGTTAAGCTTCGGCCCGGGCTTTTCGGCACAACGAATCCTTTTACAATGGTAACCATTCAATAATTCACTCAATTAATTATTCAATAATTCAACTTATGAATCCACAAGAAATATTAGATAAACTGCCTTACGGTAAATCTTTTCTTTTTGTTGATGAGTTATTGCATATTGATGAAAATGGAGCAAAAGGCACTTATACTTATGCTAAAGATCTACCTTTTTATGAAGGTCATTTTAAAAACCGTCCCCTTACCCCCGCAGTAATCCTTACCGAAACCATGGCACAGATTGGTTTGGTTTGTTTGGGTATTTACCTGTTAAAAAACATGGAAACTGATCAAAATATATCTGTTGCCATGACCTCAAACGCAATCGATTTTTTAAAACCGGTTGCACCGGGAGAAAAAGTAACGGTAACGAGCGAGAAAGTATATTTCAGATTTAATAAACTAAGTTGCAAGGTAAAAATGGAAAACGCAACTGGCGAAATGGTTTGCAAAGGAAATATTTCCGGAATGTTAATTTCGAAAGAAAATGGATAACAGAGTTGTAATTACCGGCTTAGGAGTATGCGCACCTAATGGCACTACCCTGGCTGAATTTTCAGATGCCATAAAGAAAGGACTTTCCGGAATCCGCCATCAGCCAGATCTGGAAGCCTTAAACTTCTCTTGCCAGATAGCAGGCAAACCAGTACTTAGCGAAGAGCGCATCAGTCAATATTTTACACCACTTGAATTACGAAACTTAAATAGTACCGGAATTATATATGGTGTTATTGCTGGCCTGGATGCCTGGAAAGATGCGGGTTTGGCCATCGAAAATAATGACGAACCCGACTGGGATAGTGGTACCATTTTCGGAACCGGCACTTCTGGTATAGATAAATTTAGATGGGCAATTAATAAAATAGATGCGCTTGAGATTAAAAAACTGGGCAGTTCAGTTGTAATACAAACCATGGCCAGCGGCGTAAGCGCTTTTATCAGTGGAAAACTTGGCTTAGGAAACCAGGTAAGCACCAATTCATCTGCCTGCGCAACAGGAGTCGAAAGTATCTTGCTGGCTTATGAAAGAATTAAAACCGGTCAGGCTACAAGAATGTTAGCAGGGAGTACCAGTGATAGTGGCCCTTACATTTGGGGTGGTTTTGATGCCATGAAGGTTTGCACTTTTAAACATAACCACGAACCGGAAAAAGGTAGCCGCCCAATGAGTGCAACAGCAAGTGGCTTTGTACCGGGAAGCGGCGCTGGTGCTTTGGTATTAGAATCGCTCGAAAGTGCGGTGGCAAGAAAAGCCAAAATTTATGGCGAGGTAATTGGCGGCCATATCAATTCTGGTGGTCAGCGGGGCTTAGGCACCATGACAGCCCCTAACCCCATTGCAGTTCAGCGTTGCATAAAGGCTGCTTTACAAAATGCAGGTGTAGAAGCACACGAAATAGATGTAATTAATGGTCACCTTACCGCGACTACTAAAGATGCACTCGAAATAGAAAACTGGAAAGCGGCTCTGCAATTACCCACTGATGATTTTCCATACATTAATTCTTTGAAAAGTATGATTGGTCATTGTATTGCAGCTTCCGGCAGTATAGAATGTGTCGCTTCGGTACTTGAACTTAAAGAGGATTTTATATTCCCCAATATTAATTGCGAAGACTTAAGCCCTGAGATTACGGCTTTAATTGATGCGAAATGCATTCCGCAAACCTTAATTCATCAACCAATTAATATCTTAGCAAAAGCCAGTTTTGGTTTTGGCGATATTAATGCCTGCATTATTTTTAAAAAATACACCCATGAATAAAGAAGAGATCATTGAAGCCTTAAAAATAATTGTTGAACCTTACACTGAAGAGGCATCAGCATTGGCACATATTGACGAAAACACCGATTTTATTAATGATTTGAAAATAAATTCGGCCAACCTGGTTGATATCGTCCTGGATATTGAAGAGAAATTTAACATCGAAATAGACAATGATTCGATGGCTAAAATGCTCAACGTAAAAGCCACAACCGAAATTATAGCTCAAAAGCTTGAAGCAAATGCTGGGTAACGACATCGTTGATCTGGATTTGGCTAAAATCCAAAGTAACTGGAGGCGTAAAAACTACCTCAATAAAATTTTCACAGCGGAAGAACAGTTATTGATTACTTCAGCAGAAAGGCCTGATGAAATGGTATGGCTGTTATGGAGCATGAAAGAATCGGCTTACAAAATTCATAACCGTAAAACAGGCATCCGGAATTTCGCTCCTAAAAGCTTAAACTGTACTATTTATGCCAGTATTAGTGAGATAAAAGGTACAGTAAACATCGATAACGACACTTACTTCACTAAAAGTAACATTCAGTTACAATATATTCATACCATAGCTGCTCCTGTTTATAACAGACTGGAAGAAATTAAAGTAGCCATCTACGAATTACCAAATCATCCACGTGATTATAAACGCACTAAACCAGGCAGTGTGAGTCACCATGGACAATACTTGGCTTTGGTGTATTAATTTCAGCGTTGACAACTTTACTAGCAAGTTGATAAGAAAAGTTGTCAACTCTTATAGCAAAGCCTAAACTACCCGGATTTTAACTGGAATTTCTTTAAAATTATTTACTCATCGGCTTAGGCCTTCAGACTTCTATCTACGACTTATTGCAGTCAAACCTCTCCCCCCATTTCTTTACAGAATAATAGAATTGCCTACCCCAAAAAGCATTATCTTTGCACAAATCATAAAAAATAAAATATGCTTAAAGGATTTTTTAACGTACCTACCCCGGTTAACGAGCCCATTAACAGCTATGCGCCAGGTACAAAAGAACGTTCTCTTTTAAAGGAGGCTATTGCCGAAGCGCGTGCTAAACAATTGGATATTCCGATGTTTATTGGCGGACAAGAGGTACATACTCAAAATAAAAAGAAAGTAGTAGCTCCGCACGATCATCAACATGTACTGGCTACCTTCAGTTATGGAGATAAAAGCCACGTAAAACAAGCCATAGATGCTGCTTTGGCTGCCAAGGCAGATTGGGAAGCTTTAGCCTGGGAACATAGAGCTGCTATTTTTATGAAAGCTGCTGATTTGTTTGCTACAAAATACCGCTACCAAATTAATGCGGCAACCATGCTTGGACAAAGTAAAAATGCCTATCAGGCTGAAATTGATGCTGCTTGCGAACTGGTAGATTTCTTGCGTTTTAACGTAAGTTATATGCAGGATATTTATGGCCAACAGCCACCAGTATCGCCAAATGGCATGTGGAACAGAACAGAACAACGACCTTTAGAGGGTTTTATATTTGCTTTAACACCTTTCAACTTCACCGCAATTGCTGGTAATTTACCTTCTTGTGTAGCCATGATGGGTAATGTGGTGGTGTGGAAACCTGCAGATACCCAGGTTTATGCGGCTAATGTAATTATGAATGTTTTCCGCGAAGCAGGCTTACCTGACGGCGTAATTAATCTTATTTTTGCAGATGGCCCTGAAGTTGGCGATGTGGTTTTTAATCATCCTGATTTTGCAGGCATTCACTTTACAGGCTCAACAAAAGTTTTTCAGGAAATTTGGAAAACAATTGGAACAAACATCCATAAATACAAATCATATCCACGCATAGTTGGAGAAACCGGTGGTAAAGATTTTATCCTGGTTCACCCAAGTGCAGATGTTGCTGCTTCGGTTACTGCAATTGTTAGGGGTGCATTCGAATATCAGGGACAAAAATGTTCTGCAGCCAGCCGTACATACATCCCAAAAAGCCTGTGGCCTGAGATTAAAAAATTAATGGTCAGGGATTTAGCTTCATTTAAAATGGGCGGAACAGAAGATTTCGGTAACTTTATTAATGCCGTTATTGATGAGCGTTCTTTCGATAAACTGGCTAAATATATCGATCAGGCTAAAAAAGATAAAGATGTAGAAGTTATTGCAGGTGGCAACTATGATAAGAGCAAAGGTTATTTCATCGAACCTACTGTTTTAGTGGTTGACGATCCAAAATATACCACCATGTGTGAGGAACTTTTTGGCCCGGTATTATCTGTTTACGTATACGAAGATCAGGAATTTGACCAGATTTTAGAAATAATCGACACCACTTCACCGTATGCATTAACGGGAGCTATTTTATCACAAGATAGATATGCAATAGAAAAAGCGAGTTACGCCCTACGCAACTCGGCTGGTAATTTCTACATTAACGATAAATGTACAGGTGCCGTAGTTGGGCAACAACCATTTGGTGGGGCAAGAGGATCAGGTACGAATGATAAAGCTGGTGCAATGATTAATTTATTGCGTTGGGTTTCTCCACGTACCATTAAAGAAACCTTTAATCCCCCAACTGATTACCGTTATCCATTCTTAGCAGAAGATTAATATTAAATACAAGGCCAGGCATAATTGTCTGGCCTTTTTTATGTGTATTATCCCTGTTTGCAATGAAGATGTAGAGAAAAGCGATTGCATCCAAACATAGTAGAAACCGATGCCGAAAATTTGACCGTGATTTTGGTAGGGGCGATTTAGGATCCGAAGATGCCGAACAGTACAGAAAAATGAAAGCTCCCGATGTAAAACCGGAAGCTTTCCCTAACAACTAAAAAATAACACCTATGGGGTGTTTTTATCCTACCTTAAACGCAGGGGCAACATCATCAAGACAGTTACAAGTTACTTTCAGGTCTTTGATGATTCCTGTTTTCAGGCTATAAACCCAGGCATGTACAGCTAACTCCTGACCATTTGCCCAGGCACTTTGTACAATCGAAGTATTGGTCACATTTGCAGCGCCCTCAATAGCATTTAACTCCACTAAACGGTCAAATCTCTGATCAGGATCCTTGATTGTAGCCATTTCACGTTCGTGGGTACGGTACACATCGCGAATATTTCTCAACCAGTTATCAATAATGCCCACTTGTTTATTGCCCAAAGCAGCTTTAACACCGCCGCAACCATAATGGCCACAAACAATAACGTGTTTAACCTTTAATACATTAATAGAATAATCCAATACTGAAAGCAGATTCATATCCGTATGTACAACCACATTGGCTATGTTTCTATGCACAAAAATGTCACCTGGTCTGGTATTCGTAATCTGATTGGCCGGTACACGGCTATCTGAACAGCCGATCCATAAAACCGGTGGGCTCTGACCTTCTGATAATTTATCAAAAAAAGCAGGATCGTTGTCTATTGTATCTTTAACCCAGTCTTTATTACCCTGTAATAAGTTCTCGTAAGTTATATCTTTTGTATCTAATGTTTTTGCGCACATAACTATAATTTATTAATGTCTTCTTCTACTGTTATATTTAATTTTGGTACTGTATAATGTTTTTGGATATTCTCCAGGGTTACGATAATACCTTTTGTATAAGCATTATGTTTATAATTGTAAATGGTTTCCAACACATCAGGATCGATATACCTGGCGTTCGAACCATCAATAATTACATTTGTTTCTTTAGGGATATTCGTTAAAACTACCTGTATCGCTGCTTTATTTAAAAAAGAAACCTCTTCTGCTAGTTTAATCCTGATATTCTTTTTGTCGCCTTCGTTTGTAATCCTGTAAAAAAAGGGGTTGCGCATATTGGTACGTAATAAATAAAAAATCGAAACCAACATACCCACAGCCACACCTTTTAACAGATCGGTAAATAATACTGCCAATACTGTAACCACAAATGGCACAAACTGATCCCAGCCTTTGTGGTACATGTGTTTAAATAAACTGATCCGGGTTAACTTGTATCCCGTTACCAAAAGAATTGCGGCTAAACACGATAATGGAATCATGTTAATGAGCCCTGGAATAAACAACAGCGACAATAACAACCAAATACCATGAAAAATAGCCGACATCTTAGTTCTGCCACCAGCATTTACATTTGCCGAACTCCGTACAATTACCGATGTCATAGGTAAACCACCCACCATACCGCTGGTAATGTTACCTAAACCCTGGGCAATTAACTCTCTGTTTGTTGGCGATACACGTTTAATCGGATCGATTTTATCCACAGCCTCAATACTGAGTAAAGTTTCTAAGCTCGCTACAACAGCAATGGTGATAGCCACTATATACACATTTTTATTGGCCAGCTGAGAAAAATCAGGTGTTGTAAATAGTCCCAAAAATTCGCCAAAACCATTTACTACAGGGATTTTCACCATTTGATCAGCACGTAAAGGATGATCTGTCCCGGCAAAAAGTATAGTTCCAATAACTCCTAAGGTTACCACCAATAATGGAGCAGGCACAACTGCCAATTTTGGAAACTTAGGCCAAAAAATCAGAATAGCTATTGATAACAGACTGATAACTACTGCAGCCAAACTAAAATGGCTTATTGCTGCACTAATCGCAGAAAAAGTGTTTTCGTGATCTTGTTGAAAGAAACCTTCGTCGCCCGTAAAATCGGTATCAACGCCCAATGCATGCGGTAATTGTTTTAAGATTAAAATTAGTCCGATGGCAGCAAGCATTCCCTCAATTACGCTCGAAGGGAAGTAATTACCAATGGTTCCGGCTTTAACCAGGCCTAAAATCATCTGGAATACCCCTGCCAATACCACAGCAAGTAAAAAGGTGGGATAGCTTCCTAATGAGGTTATTGCACCTAAAACAATAACCGTTAAACCTGCTGCTGGGCCGCTAACACTTAATTGTGAGCCGCTAAAAGAGGCTACTACTATGCCTCCAATAATACCCGTAATTAAACCGGCAAATAATGGCGCACCTGAGGCTAGTGCAATACCTAAACATAGTGGTAAAGCCACTAAAAACACAACTATACTTGAAGGTAAATCTTTCTTTAAATTCTTTTTAAGAATATATTTTTTCACGTCCGAACCTGAAAAGGCCGGGTTAAACTTTTGCATAACGATATAATTATCTAGTAAATTTTAACGAATAAAATCGCAGGGGATAAAAAACAAGCTACAATAAGAATTTACGTACTACATAAATTTAAACATAGCAATAACGCCCAATACCATTGAGCAGGCAATTTATACCCCAAAAAAATAATGACTAGATAAAGTTAGGCGGAGGTGTTGGAACAGTAGGATGATATGGGTCTACATATCTTTTAAAATGTTCTATAAAACTGCTCTTCAAAAAGAAATGGCTTGAAGAGAACTCGTAAGAAAAGATAGGATGATTAAGCTCGATGAGTTTGAAATCAGTAAACTTTGCAGTGTCTTTGGCGGCATCCTTTCCGCCTTCATGCTCTAACTCAATTTGCATGATTACAGCATTCATAATTTCCTTGTCAATACTCGTAAAAAATACCGGCGCTCCAGATATACCCATCTTCGACATGAAGATGACCATAAAAGTGGCAACGATTAAATACTTGTATTTCCTAAAAAACATTTAATTTCTAATGCTATTTTAATTCTTATGATTACAAAAGTAAACGGATTATTGGTTTTTCAATACTTTAAGCTGTAAAAAAAATGTAATTTAAGTAAAGTGCAGGTATCCATTATGTAATAACAACGTTTTTTTATAGTTTCTGAAAACAGTTGGTTCTATTATTATCTGTCAGTTCAGTCCTGCCATCCGCTAAATCTTTTTGGTAAAGTTAGTTATAAATTCAAAATCAATTGAAGCCAAAAAGGATATCGCTTCTGTCAGGTTTAGTTAAACCACAAATTTTGCCTGTAGGCGAATGAAAGATTTGAGTTTCTTGCACCGACCCAAGTTAAATAACCCCGATTGCCGGGAAGAGCTTCCGATTCTTCATCAGAACTCGTACCAAAAAGCGGGGCCAAACCTGCCAAAAGCAAAGAACCAACCGTTTCCTATTCATATAAACTATTCTACCTGGGAATGAAAGGTAAGTTTTCATAGGTACGCTAGCCTGCCATTTGCTTCACTCAACATCCCGTGCTTTGATAAAATAATACCACGCTTATCTTGCATTACCACTAGTAATTTTTAATTTTAAAATCTCATCGCATAGCAATGGATAAAAAAATAGCATTACTTAAAGATAAAATCAACCAGGCCAATCTTGGCGGTGGACAGGCCCGTATCGACAGTCAGCATAAAAAAGGTAAACTCACCGCCCGCGAGCGTATCCATTTTTTAATGGATGAAGGCAGCTTCGAAGAAATTGGCATGATGGTTACCCACCGCAGCACCGACTTTGGTATGGAACGCGAAAAATATCTGGGCGATGGCGTGGTAACGGGTTATGGAACAATTAATGGCAGGTTAACCTATGTATTCTCTCAGGATTTCACCGTGTTTGGCGGTTCACTCTCTGAAACCCATGCCGAAAAAATCTGCAAGCTAATGGATATGGCCATGAAAAATGGTGCACCATTAATTGGCTTAAACGATAGCGGCGGTGCGCGTATCCAGGAAGGCGTTGTTTCATTGGGCGGTTATGCCGATATCTTTTATAAAAATGTACAAGCTTCGGGGGTAATTCCGCAGCTCTCAGCCATAATGGGCCCATGCGCAGGTGGAGCTGTTTATTCGCCCGCCATTACCGATTTTATTTTGATGGTAGAGAATACTTCTTATATGTTTGTTACCGGCCCAAATGTGGTTAAAACAGTAACACATGAAGAAGTAACTTCAGAAGAATTGGGAGGTGCCAGTACACATGCTACAAAATCGGGCGTTACCCATTTTGCCTGTGCCAATGAAATTGAGGCTATTCAACAGGTGAAAAAACTATTGAGCTACATGCCGCAAAATTGCGAAGAGATCGCCGATCATTTACCTTACGAAGCAGCTGATGAAAGCCGACCTGAACTCAATACTTTTATGCCAGAAAATGCTTCGCAGCCTTACGATATACGTGAAGTGATTGCTGCCGTGGCCGATGCCGATAGCTTTTTAGAAGTACATGCCGCTTATGCAGAAAATATTGTGGTGGGTTTTGCCCGCCTTGCCGGGAGAAGTATTGGTATCGTGGCCAATCAGCCTGCTTATTTGGCAGGTGTTTTAGATAGCAATTCATCAACCAAAGCAGCACGTTTTGTCCGCTTTTGCGATTGCTTTAATATCCCATTATTGGTATTTGAAGATGTTCCGGGGTTTTTACCAGGTACAGACCAGGAGTGGAATGGCATTATCACCAATGGGGCAAAATTATTATACGCTTTTAGTGAGGCTACTGTGCCGCGCATTACTGTAATTACCAGAAAAGCGTATGGCGGTGCTTATGATGTGATGAACAGCAAACATATTGGTGCAGATATGAACTACGCCTGGCCAAGTGCTGAGATTGCGGTAATGGGTGCAAAAGGTGCTGCAGAAATTATTTTTAAACGGGAAATTACTTCAGCAGAAAAGCCTGAAGAAAAATGGCTGGAGAAAGAAAAACTATATTCAGATATCTTTGCCAATCCTTATCGTGCTGCAGAACGTGGTTTTGTGGACGAAGTAATTGAACCAGCTCAAACACGTATAAAGTTGATAAAAGCCTTTAAGATGTTGGAAAATAAGGTGGTGAATAATCCAAGAAAAAAACATGGAAATATACCTTTGTAGAAAATAGTCCATAGTCATTAGTCCATAGTTAGGTAGTAATCAACTCGCCGCTTAAGACTCATGACTGTGGACTTCCGACTTAAGACTAATGCAAATTACTCAGAAACTATCCCGGACAGACATCTTGCTCATGGCTTTTTGCACAGGCCTGATTGTTGCAAATATTTACTACTGCCAACCTTTGGTAATCTTAATTGCAAAAGAGTTTAATCTTACCGAACCCAATGCAGGAAAAATTACCTACCTCACACAGATCGGTTACGCTTTGGGTCTTTTCCTTTTAGTACCACTAGGCGATATGTTCGAGCGTAAAAAACAGATCCTCATTATTACCGGCCTGGCTATTTTTGCTTTGCTGGTGGCTGCACTTTCACATACCTTTTTCATATTGGAAGTGGCTTCTATCCTGATCGGAACCTGTTCTATCGTACCGCAATTAATTTTACCGTTGGCAGCCAATTTAAGTACCGACGAAAACCGTGGCGCTAACATTGGGATGATTATGAGTGGTTTGCTGGTTGGAATTTTAGCCTCACGAGCAGTAAGTGGCAGTATTGGCTTTTGGCTAGGCTGGAGAGCCGTTTATTATATGGCTGCAGGAATTTGTGGCCTGCTTATTTTTTTAATGGCCAAACGTTTTCCACAAAGTTATCCTGCTTTTAAAGGCAGTTACAAGGAACTCATGGGTTCGATGTTCAGCTACATTAAAACCCAACCCGTGTTAAGGGAGACTTCGATTATTAACTTCCTGGCATTCGCCATTATTAGCGCATTCTGGACAACTATGGTATTGTTCCTTGCTAACCCACCCTTTAATTTCCAGACTTTACAGATTGGCTTATTTGGAATTGCCGGTGCAGCAGGTGCATTGGCTGCACCATTAGTTGGAAAATTAAGCGATGGTAACAATCCGCGCAAAAATTTATTGATTGGTTTTATATTACAAATCGTTAGTATTGCCTTGTTTTATTTTACTGGCAGCCACTTATATTTGTTTGTAATCGGCATTGTATTGATCGATATTGGTCAGCAGGCCATACATGTAACCAACCAGACCCGAATTTATACCTTAATACCAGAGGCCAGGAACCGACTGAATACCATTTTTATGTCGGTTAGTTTTATTGGCGCCAGCTGTGGCTCGGCGCTCGGTTTATGGCTTTGGGACCAGGGTGGATGGGCGTTATTCTGCTATGGAATGACGGGTATAATTGTCCTTAATATTTTAATTTATCAGTTTTACGGAAAGAAAAAATCACAATTTAAATAACCCTTATAAATTTTATGAAATCTAAAAACGCGATCAAAACGCTTTCAGTATTATTAATCTCTCTGGCCATTTTTGGTAAAGCAAAAGCCCAGGACAGTACAAAAGTAGAACAGCCAACAGAAGTAAAATCTCTTAATAAAATAAGGTTGAGCCTTCTCTCACTACATTATGAACGGGAACAAAAAATAGGAAAACTTACTACAGTTTATGGAGGTGCAGGATTGGCTGGCACTTTTCTAATAGAATACAATTATAGCTACATGGCTGGAAATGAAACCAAAACCTACTTTGATCTGACACCAAACCTTTACGCAGGGATCAGAAAATATTATCATTTTGAAAACAGGATTAAAAAAGGAAAAAAAACCATTAATAACGCTTCTAATTATTTTGGACTAGATGTAAGCAGTTATTTTTCTCCTTTAATTAAAGGTGGCAATCTCGATCAATACAATGTGGCAAATTGGGAGATCGGAATTGCCCCGCAATGGGGTTTTCAACGCAGCATTGGCAAGAAAACAAATTTTGAGTTTTCATTAGGCCCAGCTATACGCATCAATAAATATCAAACTTATTTTGGCGTTGATGGAAGAATAGGCTTCAGCTTTTTATTATAAATATGGTTCAAATTGAGCAAATATTCCCATCGCTAACCTGGCGGATCAGGCATGAGGCGATGTATCCGGAATTACCTTTTGATAGCGTAAAGCTTCCCGATGATTTTGACGGCATCCATTTTGGATTATACCTTGATCATAAGTTAACCGGAGTAGTTTCTCTATTTCATGATGGGGATATTTATCAATTCCGTAAACTGGCTATTCTGCCCGATACTCAAAAAGCAGGTTATGGCTCGCAACTAATGGCTTATATCCTTGATTTTTGTAAAATTCAAAAAGCAACAAAGTTATGGTGCAACGCACGTGTAAATGCTAAGGAATTTTATTTTAAATTTGGCTTCCAGGAAACAGATAAAACCTTTTTTAAAGATGGTTACGATTTTGTAGTAATGGAAAAAGAATTATCAAGTTAAGTTTAAAATGAGTATGAAGTCTCAAATCTGAATACTCAAATCTCAGATCTATTAAAATGGCTAAGAAAAAAGACGACGAAAAGAAAAAACATGTTGCTGTGGTTACTAAAAAATCGCTGCAATTTCTGGAAGAATACATCAATAACCCTGCTCCTACCGGTTATGAATGGGAAGGACAAAAACTTTGGTTAAATTATTTAAAACCCTATATCGACGAACATTTTATCGATAATTATGGCACCGCAGTAGGTGTTATTAACCCTAAAGCTGACTTTAAAGTAGTTATAGAAGCCCACGCCGATGAAATTTCATGGTATGTAAACTACATCACCAACGATGGTTTAATTTATGTGATCCGCAATGGTGGTTCTGACCATCAGATTGCACCTTCAAAACGTGTAAACATCCATACCGAGAATGGCTTGGTTAAAGCAGTATTCGGCTGGCCAGCTATCCATACGCGCCATGGCGAGAAAGAACAGGCTCCGGAGTTAAAAAACATCTTTTTAGATTGCGGTTGCACATCAAAAGAAGAAGTAGAAAAATTAGGCATCCATGTAGGCTGTGTAATTACCTACGAAGACGAGTTTATGGTTTTGAACGACCGTTACTATGTTGGCCGTGCTTTAGATAACCGTGTGGGTGGTTTTATGATTGCCGAAGTAGCCCGTTTATTAAAAGAGAACAAGAAAAAACTTCCTTTCGGATTATACATTGTAAACTCTGTACAGGAAGAAATTGGTTTACGCGGTGCCGAGATGATTGCCCAGCGCATTAAACCAAATGTGGCCATCATTACCGATGTAACGCACGATACCACTACGCCAATGATTAATAAAAACATTCAGGGTGATTTATCTGCAGGTAAAGGTCCGGTAGTTTCTTATGCCCCTGCTGTACAAACCAATCTGAACAAACTATTAATTAAAACTGCTGAGAAAAATAATATTCCTTTCCAGCGCCAGGCTTCATCACGTTCTACCGGAACCGATACTGATGCTTTTGCCTACTCGAATGGCGGTGTACCATCTGCATTAATTTCGTTGCCGTTACGCTACATGCATACAACCGTAGAAATGGTGCACAAAGAGGATGTTGACAATGTGATCAGCCTGATTTATGAAAGTTTATTGAACATCACCAACGGTCAGGATTTCAGGGAATTTAAATAATGGAAAAAGTAAACCACCAGAAAATTATCATCAGGACTTTGCTGAAGTTTTTACTTATGGTTTTTATCATTTTTACGATAAATTCTTGTCCCAGTATCAAGCAAAGTTTTAGTGGCAATACACCGCCTTTTGATTATTGGCTCAATCATAGTTTTAAGTTTAGCAACATCATCCTCATTTTGGGGTTTACGGCTTATTTCTATTATAAAGATTTAACCGATCAAAAACAACTGATTGAAAAGTCAACAAACACCAATCAGTATTAATTTTAGTATAAAATAAGCGCTAAAGAGATTGTATCATAAAGGCCATTCGCCTCAGATGATGTCATGTTGAGCTTGTCGAAACACCTTATAGCATAAAAGGCGCTTCGACAAACTCAGGATGACCAATCTACATTTATGATGCATTTTTTTTCTCGACGTCGGGCCTGACGGATAAACCCAATGGATTAAAGCCAATGGAATACTATCACAACAGGACGGCGAAACGTTAAAATTAATTGGAACAAATTAGATGTTACCGATTTAAACAATCTTAATCTGAGTTACAGATCATTTAGTTCAATCCAAACAGGGCCGTGGTCGCTTGTTTTTTCCCATCCTCTAACGTCCCTATCCACTCCAGCTGATTTTAAGCGATCGCTCACCTGAGGACTTAGTAAAAAATGATCAATCCTTAATCCGGCATTTCTGCCATAGGCATTACGGAAGTAATCCCAAAAAGTATAGATGGTTTCGGTAGGATATAATTTCCTGATAGCATCTGTCCAGCCTTGGGCAAGTAAATTTTTAAATGCCAAACGTGTTTCCGGACGGAATAAAGCATCTTCAACCCATCGCTCAGGTTTATAAGCATCCAGTTCGGTCGGAATCACATTATAATCTCCCGCTAAAACAACAGGTATATTTCGCGCCAGCAATGTTGCGGTATGTGCGGCAAAACGTTCAAACCATTGCAGTTTATAATCGAACTTAGGGCCAGGTGCCGGATTGCCATTTGGCAGGTATAAACAGCCAATTACTACACCGTTTACCATTGCCTCCAGATACCTGCTCTGCAGATCTTCAGGATCTCCATCCAAACCACGCTTTAATTCTGTTATTTCTAAATTTCTGGCAAGTATAGCTACTCCATTCCAGCTTTTCTGTCCATGCCAGATCGCATTATAACCTGCATCTTTAATCGCCTGTTCTGGAAATTTTTCCTGAGGAGCCTTCAATTCCTGCAGGCATACCACATCTGGCTGGGTTTCTTCCAGCCAACGTAACAGTACAGGCAAGCGGCCATTTACACCGTTTACATTATAAGTAGCTATTTTCATTTTATAAATCTCAACATTAAAACCCAAAAATAGAAGATTGTTCATTTTTTTGATCCTAAATATCAGGCCACTTTTTGGTTAAATAATTCAAATGATTTAAAAATTTGGTCTTATATTGCAATTCATTAAGCCTAAACCGTTCAAAAAACACATGTTCAAAGCAGTTTCAAACAATCCTCCTGCAGAACCAAAAGACATCCGCTGGTTTTATGATCAGTATGCACCCATGCTGCTTGGCTATATTAACGGCATCGTGCAAGATCATCAAAAATCAGAAGAGCATCTGGTTACTATTCTTACTTCATTTGTTAAGGATGTTGTTTTTTTGCAAGAAAAAAGCAAGTTAAATATCTGGCTGGAATTGCGTCAATACGCACAAAGTAAATTAACTTTGTTTACGACAAAAGATTATCAGTTAAAACCTAACCCATCATTAAACAAGGGCAGGTTAGATTTGTTAGATGATTTACAGAAACAAATATTCTGTGCAATATATTACCATGGAAAATCAATTCCATACCTGGCGGGAACAATTGGCTGTGATGAAAGTGAAATCCGCAATCAGTTAAAGTTATCAATCGATAAAATGAGGAGGACAAGTGGAAATTAATAAAATTATTGAAAGTGGTTTAATGGAGACCTATGTAATGGGGATTGCCACCGAAGAGGAGGTACAGCAAGTTTTATCGCTGAAAAAAGAATACCCATCATTCAAAGAGGCTTTGGAACAGCTCGAATATGATATGGAATTGCTGGCACAAAGCATGAGTATTGAGCCGCCTGCAGGCACTTTGTCTAAAATTGAGCACGAGATCAATGAAATCCAACGTCGTAACCAGGCTGTACAAACCACTTTTGAGCCCGAATACAGGCATGAAAAATCTAACAGGGAAAGCAAACAGGAAAAATATATACAGGTAGAATCAGAATCTAACCAAATGCGTATAAATAAAGCCTGGAAATGGATATTTATTGCAGTATTTGTATTAGGAAAAGTATTTTTAGCGGGTGCCATTTATTTTTATCTGGAGAACAGACAGGCAAAGGAACAGATCAAAGAATTGAAAATAGAACTAAAACAAAAGGTCAGGTAAAATTATGCCGAATTTGACAGATAAAACCTGTCTTTTTCAAAACCAATACGAAACTGAACTGTTTAGTTATTAAGATTCATTCATGTTTGAGCGCATGTTTGAGTTTAGATATAGGGATAGGCTGTTAGTCTATCCCTTTTTTATGTTCAAACAAGTTTTAAGATCTATACAGCAATGCCTTCACCTTCTGTTGAAGGTTCATAATATCAAAAGGTTTTTCAATGATATCATTGGGCGAACAGCCTAGATTATCCATATTCAAAGCTGAAAGCAATATGACTGGCAAGTATGCTGTTTTAGGATTGTGCTTTAATTTATTGCAAATATCCCTGCCATCATACTGACCAATAAGTATATCCAATAAAATAATATCTGGCAAAAAATCAGCGATTGTTTCTTCTAAATTACCAGCATTTAAAATACCTTTAATATGATAATGTTCTTCCTCGAAAATTAATTTTATAATATCGTGGATATTCTCGTCATCATCAACTATAAGAATTTTCTTAACCAACGTGTTGCTCATGTGCAACAAATCTAGTTTAAAGTGGCTTAGTTCATCTGATGTATTTATACCCGAATTTTCCGAATAAATGATAAATGTCAGGCAACCAAACCAGATTTATAATTTTTAAGCATTTTTTTCAGCAAGCCTCTGGCTACGTGTATTTTGGTTTTTACAGTACCCAGGGGAATGTCAAGCTCGGCAGCAATTTCATGGTATTTATAGCCTTCAAAGTAACGGCAGAAACAAAACCGGCAATCTTCAGGCAAAGCATTTAAAGATTTCTGAATGTCTTCCATTATAAACTTTGTGGCACCACCATTCGACGATGCGCTTGGAACCAGTTGAATAGAAGTTAAATCTTCTTCCTGCTGGATCATTTCATTTTTACGTTTTACCTTATAGTAATGATTAAGAAAGGTATTTTTTAAGATGGTAAAAAGCCAGGCCCTCACGTTGCTTCCCATTTCAAATTTAGCCGAAAACCTAAATGCTTTCATAAAGGTATCCTGAACTAAATCGGCTGCATCGTCTTCATCATGCGTATAGGCTAATGCACGATCGAAAAGAGGTTGTCTGTACTGGTAGATGTCACAATTGAAATTTAAGGTATCCATATTAGTTAAGGCTGATGTAATTATTCAACAAACAGCAATACCTTATGTTATTTGTAAAAATACCCGATTTTTTACGGTTTATTTAAAACACTCAAAAAAGCCCCGGAAAATGATCAAAAGCACTAGTCTACATAACCATTTCGCATGGAAAAACGAATTAAAGATGCAGAGTTTTTTGTTCCGGTTTTACTGATTAAAGCTTCTCTCTGGCTCTCTACCGTTCGCCTGCTTAAGTACAATTTATCAGCAATTTCCTGATTTGTTAACCCATCAGCGATAAGTTTTAACACATTAATTTCTCGCTCTGTAAAGTTGATATCGGTATTCATTTTTCGCGAAAGCATATTCAGCTGCGTATTAAAACGCTCTAAAATGGAAATGCATATATTAGAAGAAAGATACCGTTTCCCGTTCATTACATGTTTTAGGCAAAACAGCAATTCATCTTCTTCAATATCTTTTGACAGGTAAGCAAAAGCACCTGATATTAAAGCATTTGAAGCATACTTTTCATCTTCTAAAATAGACAAAACCACTACTTTCGTATTGTATCCGCGTTCTTTAATAGTACTGGCTAAAGCTATTCCATCAAGCCTTGGCATTACAATATCTGATAAAATGATATCAGCTTTTGTTCCTTTTTCAAGAAGTTCCAAAACAGCTAAGCCATCCGGTACTTCTGCAACAACATTAATGCCTTCGTGTTTTTCGATAAGCGCTTTAAGTGAGGTCCGGATAATATGGTGGTCATCCGCAAGAATAATGTTAATCATAATTCAAATATAACTTACGCCATTTTAAAATTAAAACGGCTACTTAGGCAGCTCAATATAGAAGGTAGTTCCAACACCAATTTTGCTTTTAAACCAGATTTTCCCCTGATGTAAATCAACAATAGCCTTGATTATTCCCATACCAAATCCACCTGACTCCTCTCCCTTAAGGCCAGGTCTTAAAGTTTCGGGTAATTGGTCAAAAAGACCGGCCTGCAGCTCTTCCGGAATACCGATCCCGTCATCAGCTACAGTAATTAAAACGGAACTTTCATATTCTTCGGCATGTAAAGTAATATTTCCATAATCAGGAGTAAATTTTATGGAATTTGAGATGAGGTTATTGATGACCTGCAAAAATTTCATACTATCCAGGTTCAGATAAATCTGCTCTGCCGAACTGATGAACTTAATGTTTTTCATTTTTCCCAATTTTGATCGTTTATAAAAACGAACCACGTCTCTAAGTTCCCAAACCAAATCTGCCCGCTCCTTCCCAATTTCAATTACTGATGATTTTAAAAATTCACGATTAATCATGCTCCGTACCAAAAGCAGGTTCCGCTCACACATCTCTTGAATAAAAGACAGTGAGTTTATCATCTGCTCATCGCCCGTTTTTGAAATGTCCTCTTTCATAGATGAAGCCGTTAATTTCATCATGCCCAGCGGTTCTTTTAAATCGTGCGCCAATACTTCCAGTGTTATATTCTTTCGGGCATTAATTTGTTCGATGTGAATTTTATTATGGCGCGCCACTGTGGTGTCTTCTACCGTACCCACTAAATGCTTAACATCCCCATCAGTAACAGAAAATACAGTTACCCGTACATATTTTTCCTTGTCGGCAAACAGCAAACGGAATTCATATTTTTTATCCGTATGCGCTTCAAGGCATTCTTTGCCGCATGACATCACATGCGTTACATCTTCAGGGTGTACACGTTCCAGAAGTAGCTGTGGGTTAGTGATAACTTCATCAGGATCGAGTTCCCAAATATTACCTATCGATTTATTTAAATATGAAAAATTCTGCGCGGTATAGTTGAAAATAAAATAACCATCAAGAGAACGGTCACCAAGATTACAAAAAAGCTCTTTATTCAATTCGACCATGATTTAATGTTTGAAAATTTGCCACTAAACGATATAAATAATGAATCAGCAGTCACACTTCAAACACTATAGGAGTAAAAATGTTTTATCAAAAAGAATAGATTTAATTACTTAGCATAAGACCAGTTACACAGCTGTTGATCCACCTTCAGAGATATTAACATTTTCCACACGATGTTTAAAATTATTTGATGCATTAAAACTAACTATTACCTAAATTGTTGAACATAAAGAAAAGATAAAAAAGTCCTGTGAGCGGGAGATCCGCGGAGGGCAGGCACACCATAAAAGAAGCTAGAATTCTTCTTACCAATAGCCATCCGCACAGGTGGCTATTTTGTTTTACATCAAGGTATGCAGTTACATCGCTACCAGCGATTTGTTAGTCTGACCAGAGCCTAAGACCTCATTGATAAAAAGACCTTCCTTTTATAGAAATACCCATTCCACGATCAATCAGTCAAATGGTAACATCTAGCTGCACCTATAATAATTAATATTTTGATAATCTGGAGCACAATGACAGCAACATGTTGATCAATTCCCTCCTTAACCAAAAGGGATTTTCACTGCCATCAGGACTATTTAACTTGGGATGGAAGGTGTAAACTGTTGATTAGATATACTCAGCGGAGATCAGTGTAATCTGCGGGAACAAAACCATAACTTTCTTAACTTATTGCAAAGTATCTCATACCATAAAGAACTGCCCACCATTTGGTTAAGCAATCTCCATTGAAATACACCATTATAAAGCCTACATTTATACAATAAAAATGAACATTCCCTTTATTAATTTGTTAAGCCATTATGGACTACATAGACTATTATAAAATCCTCGATTTAAAAAAAGATGCAACCACTGAGGATATTAAAAAAGCTTATAGAAAATTAGCCCGAAAACATCATCCGGATCTCAATCCCAACAATGAAGAAGCCAATAAAAAATTTCAGCAAATTAACGAGGCTAACGAAGTTTTAAGCGATCCCGAAAAACGAAAGAAATACGATAAATATGGCAAAGATTGGCAGCATGCCGATCAGTTGGATGCACAGCAACAGCAGCAAAGGCAATACCAGTCGCAAGGCCAGGGTTATGGTGGCAATAGATATTCTGGTGGTTTTGGCGGCGAAGATTTTTCTGATTTCTTTTCTTCCATGTTTGGTGGCGGTGGTGGCAGAAGCAGCAGAAATTCACCTTTTAAAGGCCAGGATTACAATGCTGATTTACAGTTAAACCTACTCGATGCCTATACCACGCATAAACAAACCTTAACTGTTAATGGCAAGCAGGTACGTATTACCATTCCAGCCGGTGTAGAAAACGGACAAAAGATAAAACTTCCGGGTTATGGTGCGCCTGGAGTTAATAATGGCCCTCCAGGCGATCTATTTATAAAATTCAATATTACTGATGATCCTAAATTCAAACGGAAAGGGAACGACATTTATATCCAGGAGGAAATAGATCTGTATACCGCCATTTTAGGTGGCGAAAAAATTGTAGAAACCTTAAATGGCAAAGTCAAACTTAAAGTGCCGGAGGGAACACAGCCCGATGCCACTTTAAGATTAAAGGGCAAAGGCTTTCCGGTTTACAAAAAAGATAACCAATTTGGCGATCTGTATATTAAATGGCAGGTTAAAATACCCACCCAGCTAAATGCTGAACAAAAAGAACTGTTCGAAAAACTTTCCAAATTCTAACCATTATGGAAACCTATCTAATACCTGTAGAAGAAATTTGCGCTTATCACCATGTAGAGATCAACTTTATCCATTCTCTCGAAGATTTTGGTCTTATCCATACCACCATTAAAAAGCAATCTGTCTTTTTGCCTGTAGATGAATTGTCTAAGCTGGAGCAGTACCTGCGTTTGGCAAATGATCTGCAGATTAATCTGGAAGGTATTCATGCCGTTTCTCATTTGCTTAATCAATTGCAAAATATGCAACAGGAAATCACGATACTTCAGAACGAACTAAATTATTATAAGCAACTTAACCAGCAATACTAAACAACCGTTTGTGCAGTATTCCAGATTAAAAGTGCCAACAAAAAACACAACCTTTCTAAGATATGTTTCTTAAATTGGCCATCTAATTTTAAAAAATGAGCGATCTTTCTTCAAAATTCATCGAAAAAATAAAATTATCCTATGCTCCTTCGGGTTCGTATATTTATTTAGGCGCCGGAATTTTAGACGGACAGGTTTACAGCGAAGCCGAAGTTAATTTATCACTAAAAATGATGAATAGACATGGTTTAATTGCCGGGGCAACCGGAACAGGTAAAACGCGTACATTACAATTGTTAGCAGAACAATTGTCGGATGCCGGAGTGCCCGTTTTTATGCTGGATGTTAAAGGCGATTTATCAGGCTTGAACCAGCCCGGCTCAGTTAATCCTAAAATTGAGGAAAGGGCACAACAACTCAACAAAACTTTTTCGCCAACCGGTTTCCCTGTTGAGATTTACTCTCTTTCGGGTAAAATGGGCGCACAGATGCGTGCAACAGTGCTGGAATTTGGCCCTACTCTTTTATCAAAAATCTTAGATTTAAACGATACACAGGCAGGTGTGATGGCTGTTATTTTTAAATATGCCGACGATAACAAAATGCCGATCATTGATTTAAATGATTTAAAGAAACTGGTTTCTTATCTCTCGGAAGGTGCTGGTGCTGCCGAAATTAAAAGCAGTTACGGCAGTATCTCAACAGCTACATCGGGTACCATGCTTAGGAAAATCGTTGCCATAGAACAGCAGGGATTAGGCGGTATGTTTGGTGAAAAATCGTTTGATATTGAAGATCTTTTCGAACGGGTTGATGGCAAAGGAACCATCAGTCTATTAAACATTTCCGATGTTCAGAACCAGCCCATATTATACTCTACATTTTTATTAAGCTTATTGGCTGAGTTATTTAATACCATGCCCGAGGTTGGCGATTTAGACAAACCAAAGCTGGTATTCTTTTTTGATGAAGCCCATTTATTGTTCAAAAATTCTTCTAAAGCATTTTTAGAACAGATAGAAACCATTATCAGGTTAATCCGTTCAAAAGGGATTGGCGTTTTCTTTTGTACTCAGGCGCCGGGCGATGTTCCGGAAAGTGTTTTAGGCCAGTTGGGTAACCGTGTGCAACATGCATTAAGAGCATTTACTCCTAACGATGTAGATGCCTTAAAAAAGACGGTGAATACTTATCCAAAATCAGATTTTTACGAGATTGATAAAACATTAACCTCATTGGGTACAGGACAGGCATTGGTTACTGTTTTAAATGAAAAAGGTATTCCAACTGAGGTTTCGGCAACCATGCTTACCCCACCAAGAGCCATTATGGGACCGTTAACTGCTGCAGATTTTGATCAGGTGGTTCACGCCAGTTCGATGTATACAAAATATAAAGATGCAATTGATCGGGAAAGTGCCTACGAAATTTTAACCCAGCGCATTAACGACCAAACTGTTGCTGTAGAACAACAAAAACAAGAAGCCGAAGCCCAAAAACAGGCCGAAAAAGAAAGCAAACCTAAACCTGGCGAAAAGAGTCTTGTTGAGCAGGTAATGGGCGCAACAATAACCCGCCAAATTGGTAAAGAAATTGTTCGCGGTATTTTTGGCATGCTTACAGGTAAGAAAACCCGATCTAAAACCAGTGGCGGACTTTTTGGGTTCTAAACAAATTATTTAACTTTTAAAACACTCAAATTATTAATTTCGCGATACGAACCAGCGAGGATTGTTCCATTAATCATCAAAAAGTTCGGCACTAACAAAAATTAACAAGTAATAAATGAAACCCACCCTATTAATATTGGCAGCCGGTATGGCAAGCCGTTATGGAAGTATGAAACAGATTGATGGTTTTGGCCCAAATGGCGAAACGATTATCGATTATTCAATATATGATGCAATTAATGCCGGCTTTGGCAAAGTTGTATTTATCATTAAAGAAGAGTTCGTAGATAACTTTAAAGCTATTTTTGAGCCTAAACTTGCAGGCATGATAGAAACAGATTATGTTTTCCAAAATTTCGATTTAAAACAGTTCGGAATAGAAGAAGAAATTTATAGAGAAAAACCTTGGGGTACTGCACATGCAATCCTATCGGGCAGAAAGGTAGTCAAAGAACCATTCTGCGTAATTAACGCCGATGATTATTATGGCTTCGATGCCTTTAAAAAAATGGTTGATTTCTTAACCACGGAAGTGACAGATAGCAATTATTCAATCATCGGTTACGAAATCGGCAAAACCCTATCTGAGTTTGGCGCTGTTTCCCGCGGTGTTTGTAAGGTAGATGCAGTTGGTAACCTGGAAGAAATTGTAGAACGCACAAAAGTTTATCCTAAAGACGGTAGTATCTTTTACGAAGAAAATGGAGAAGAATTTCCATTAGCCTTTGAAACGCCTGTATCGATGAATTTCTGGGGTTTTACACCAGCTGTATTCAAAATTACTGAAGATCTTTTTAGAGAATTTGCCCAGGCGAATAAAGATAAACCTAAAGCAGAATTTTTTATTCCATTAATCGGCGAAAACCTGGTAAAAAGCAATACAGCAACCTTTAAAGTTGTACCAACCTCAAACAAATGGTTCGGTGTAACTTACAAAGAAGACAAACCTTATGTTCAGGATAGTATTGACCAATTGGTTAAAAACGGAACATATCCGGAAAAACTATGGAATTAAATTTAGATTCCGAAGTTTTAGAAGCCTACGGATACGCTAAAGAAAATACAAAAATTACGCAGATAGGTACGGGTTTAATCAACCGTACTTATTTGCTTTCTCCCTCAACGGGAGAGAAGAAATACATTCTTCAAAATATCAATACTTCGGTATTTAAATCGCCACAGGCCATTGCCGACAACCTTAAGATCATTGCCAATTATCTTAGCTTTACTTCTCCAGATTATCTTTTTGTAAAACCAGTTTCTACCATGAGGGGTGAAGAAATGGCGCACATCCATCATGAATATTGGCGAATGCTTCCTTTTGTGCCAAATACGATCTCCTTAGATGTGCTGTCCGATCCCAAGCAAGCTTATGAAGCGGCAAAGCAGTTTGGAAAACTCAGCAGGCTGTTGGATAAGTTTGATGCCAAAACCCTCCAGCCAACTATACCAGGTTTCCATGATTTAGGTTTAAGGTATGAGCAGTTTATGCTTGCATTGAATCAGGCTAATGAAACATTAAAACAGGATGCCAAAGCACAGCTTTCAGATGCTTTAACCCATAAGTATATCTTAGATTATTATAATTCATACGCCCATAGAAAGGATTTTCCAGACCGTGTGATGCACCACGACACTAAAATCAGCAATGTGTTGTTGGATAGCGAAACAAATGAAGGGGTTTGCGTAATTGACCTGGATACCATTATGCCCGGCAAGTTTATCTCCGATCTGGGTGATATGATGCGTACTTATCTTTGTGCTTTCTCAGAAAATGAAGCCGATCTGGATAAGATAAAAATACGTTTACCTTACTTCGAAGCAATGATAAAAGGTTACTTATCGGAAATGAAAAGCATTTTAACGGAAACGGAAAAAGAACTTATTTTATTTTCGGGCAAATACATCATTTACATGCAGGCCCTGCGCTTTTTAACCGACTTTTTAAGTGGAAATAATTATTATCCTACAAGCTACCCTACACAAAACTTAGATCGTGCCAAAAATCAGTTTAAGCTGCTTTATGAATTATCGGTAAACGAAAAAGAATTGCAGGATATCATTGAAGAGAATTTGGTTTAAAAGCTTTCGACAATCTAAAGCAATAGCTATTCAATCTTGCCCAAAGGCATTCCCCCTTTCCTGATTAAACCCGACAGCAGCGAAAATACTTTTTTATTAGCAGTCACCCTGAATATCCTGTCATGCTGAGGCACGAAGCAACTGTAAGCTATGAAAGAGATGCTTCGTAACTCAACGTGACAGAAGTTTAAAAAGATTGTAGCGAATGGCGGGACTGCAGTTCCCGAAAAGTACTGGAAACATTCATTTCCAAAATATTTAGAACCATATAAGACATATAAGCCCTTTTTGAACCGTGTGAGGTTTAGCCCACAAAAAAAAGCGCTCCGATTTTAAACCGGAACGCTTTCTATATTTAAATCTTCGGACTTTACGGACCTCAGACTTTCCGACTTTAAGCCTATTTCTTATCGTCTTCTTTTACTTCTTCAAAATCAACGTCGGTAACGTTATCGCCACCACCTTGAGGTTGACCATCAGCTTGTGGTTGTTCACCACCTTGAGGCTGACCGCCATCTTTGTACATTTCTTCTGATGCTACGTTCCATGCATTTTGCAATTCAGCTTGTGCTGCATCGATATCTGCAAAGTTACGTGATAAGTGCGCTGCTTTTAATTTCTCTAAACCAGCTTCGATTGGCGCTTTTTTATCTGCAGATAATTTATCACCAAACTCTTTTAATTGTTTCTCAGTCGAGAAGATCAATGCATCAGCTCCGTTGATTTTATCAGCTTCTTCTTTTTGCTTAGCATCATCTGCTGCATTAGCTTCAGCTTCTTCTTTCATTTTTTTGATCTCAGCATCAGTTAAACCTGAAGATGCTTCGATACGGATTTTTTGCTCTTTACCAGTCGCTTTATCTTTAGCACTTACGTGTAAAATACCGTTGGCATCGATATCGAAAGATACTTCTACCTGAGGCACACCACGAGGTGCTGGTGGAATACCATCTAAAATAAAACGGCCAATTGTACGGTTTTGGCCAGCCATTGGGCGCTCACCTTGTAAAATATGGATCTCTACTGAAGGCTGGTTATCAGCTGCAGTTGAGAAAGTTTCCGATTTTTTAGTTGGGATAGTTGTGTTAGACTCAATTAATTTAGTCATTACACCACCCATAGTTTCGATACCTAATGATAAAGGAGTAACGTCTAATAACAATACATCTTTCACATCACCAGTTAACACACCACCTTGAATAGCAGCACCAATCGCTACAACCTCATCAGGGTTAACACCTTTACTTGGCTCTTTACCGAAGAAAGCTTTAACTGCTTCCTGGATTGCAGGGATACGGGTTGAACCACCTACCAAAATAATTTCGTCGATATCGCTTGTGCTTAAACCAGCATTTTTCAAAGCAGATTTACAAGGATCGATAGTACGTTTAATCAAACTATCAGCCAATTGCTCAAATTTAGCACGGGATAATGTACGTACCAAGTGTTTAGGGCCGCTGGCGTCAGCAGTAATGTATGGTAAGTTAATTTCAGTCGAAGTGGTGCTTGATAACTCAATTTTAGCTTTCTCAGCAGCTTCTTTTAAACGTTGTAAAGCCATTGGATCTTTTGCAAGGTCCATGCTGTTTTCTGATTTAAATTCTTCAGTTAACCAATCGATAATAATGTGGTCAAAGTCATCACCACCTAAGTGCGTATCACCATCAGTAGATTTTACTTCGAAAACGCCATCACCTAATTCCAATACAGAAACGTCATGTGTACCACCACCACAGTCAAACACAACAATTTTCATGTCTTTGTGTGCTTTATCTAAACCATAAGCTAAAGCAGCTGCAGTAGGCTCGTTAATGATACGTTTTACAGTTAAACCTGCAATTTCACCAGCTTCTTTAGTAGCCTGACGTTGTGCATCATTAAAATAAGCTGGTACAGTAATAACCGCTTCTGTAACTTCCTGACCTAAGAAATCTTCAGCAGTTTTTTTCATTTTCTGCAAAATCATTGCAGAAATCTCTTGTGGAGTATATTTTCTGTCGTCGATTTCTACACGTGGTGTATTGTTATCACCTTTTACTACTTTATAAGGTACACGGCCAGCTTCTTTCGCACTTTCGTCGTAGCTGCTACCCATAAAGCGCTTAATCGAATATATCGTTTTTGTTGGGTTGGTTATAGCCTGACGTTTAGCAGGCTCGCCAACTTTACGCTCACCGTTTTCTGCAAAAGCAACAATAGACGGTGTAGTACGTTTACCCTCACTGTTTGCGATAACTACAGGCTCATTGCCCTCCATTACGCTCACGCAAGAATTTGTTGTTCCTAAGTCTATTCCAATAATTTTTCCCATTGTATTTTTAATTTCTCTTTTTAAAGTATTATAATTTCTACTGCTATTAAACAATGCTTGTGCCAATTGGTTTTTGGCAGAAAATATAGGTAAAAGACTGTTAAAATGTAAAAAAAGAGGCTACAGTTTACTGACAGCATGACAGAAATAAGCTGAAAGACTAAAGCTTAAGTCTAAAGCCATGTGGAGATTCTTTAAAATGATTTGAAAATGAAAGTCAGCAGTTCTTCGGCAGCACCTGCCCCGCTAACCGCTTTACTTCGTTTCACTCGTGTTCGCTATTATCGGGTTTATTGAACAGCGTTTTTTGCGCTTCGGTGATAAAAACACAAGCAGAAATAATGAGTAGTCATCTAAATGCCTCAAAGTTTTATATCTTTAAATTACAATCAATCGTTTCAATCACCTAAATCAGTGTAATCACAAAAAAATGCAAATAGCAGCACAAATCGTAATAGGCTTAGTCGCCTTGATCCACATTTACATCCTTTGGTTGGAAATGTTCGCCTGGACCACCAAAGCACCAAAAGTTTTTAAAACCATCCCGAAAGATTTATTCGTGCCAACAAAAACTTTGGCTGCCAATCAGGGCTTGTATAATGGGTTTTTAGCAGCGGGTTTAATCTGGTCGTTATGTATCAGCGATCATCAATGGAAAATTTACGTGGCCATATTCTTTTTAACCTGCGTAATTATTGCCGGAATTTACGGTGCTGCAACAGCCAGTAAAAAAATCCTTTATGTGCAATCCATCCCGGCATTAATCGCATTAATTTTATTGCATCTGTAGGTTCCATTCTATTGATCCTATTGGTTGGTGTCACACCGACCAAAACAGTGAATTATTCGATATTTCATTAATTGTATATGCAAAAGCTACACGCTCTCCTCATCGTATTTACACTGTTCGGTTCTAAACCTGCTCCGAATAAAATAAGTATAGATAGAATTAGCGAAGCCTCAGTCTTCTGCAAGAAAAACAACATGGACACTTCCATCGCCATCATGGTCGATATGAGTATCCACTCAGGTAAAAACAGAATTTTTGTTTACGATTTTAAAAGGAAAGAAATCACTACCGAGGGTCTTTGCGCCCATGGTGTTGGTGGCGGCAGTACACCAACCAAACCTATTTTTAGCAACAAAGAAGGCAGTTATTGCACCTCTTTAGGCAAATACAAAGTTAAAGGACGTTCTTATAGCAACTGGGGAATCAATATTCACTATAAAATGTATGGATTAGAGAAAACGAACAGCAATGCTTTCAAACGTATTGTGGTCTTACATTCTTATACCCCAGTCCCTAATCAGGAAATTTATCCTCAAACCCTTTTCGGACAGAGTGCTGGTTGCCCTGTTTTATCAGATGCTACGATGAGAAAAATTGATGCGCTGCTCAAAAACAAGAAAAAACCGGTACTGCTTTGGATTTATGCTAAGTCATCAGCTTAACAAGGCGATCGTCACCCTGAACCTATTTCAGGGTCTTATCGTGAAGGATGCTGAAACAAATCCGTAACTATCGGATCAAAATGACTATGGCTCTTATAGCTTAAACCAGAATAATAATTTAAGCACAGCTTTGCGTTTCTTTGCGAAAAACTTAGCGTTCTTTGCGGTTAAATTACAATTCCAACAACCGTTCCAAATGATGGTAACCAATCCCAAAATATTCCTTGCTTGCTTTAATTTTCTGTAAAATCTCCGCTTTTCGCTCAGCGCTATGTACCTTGCCCTTTACCCCCACTACAAGCACATTTTTTGGTGTGTGTGCATCAGAAATAAATTCAAAAACCTTTGTTTTATATCCGAAATACTCTAAAATCAAAGCCCTGATCCCATCCGTAACCATTTCGGCCTGACGTTCTAAAAAGATTCCGTATTTAGTTAAAAAAGAAACATCGTTTTTCACTTTGCTTTTCTCTATTTCCCTGCGGATCTGTTTATGGCAGCATGGTGCAACCACAATCAGTTCAGCATCCGCTTTAATCCCTTTATAAATGGCATCATCGGTTGCTGTATCGCAGGCATGTAATGCAATTAAAAGATTTACATGCTCAGCCTGATAATCTTCAATGGTTCCCTGTACAAAATTCAATTTATCAAAAGCAGATTTAACAGCAACCTGATTACACAAGTCAACCATATCCTGGCGGTACTCTACTCCTGTTACCTCGCTTTCCAATTTTAAAACCGAATACAGGTAATCGTACAGTGCAAAAGTTAGATAACCTTTACCCGAGCCCATATCAACCACCTTTTTAATGGTTCCTTCTGGCAGTTCCTTTATTAAAGAACTTAAAATTTCAATGTAATGGTTAATCTGCCTGAATTTATCCTGCGCATTTTTAAAAACCTTCCCGTCTGTATCGGTAATCTTTAATTCAGTTAAATATGATTTCGAATCAGGTTTTATCAACCTGCTTTTTTCCTTGTCATGATAGACTGACGGCGCTGCTTCACTTGATGCTTTACCTTTCCTCCATACAATTTTTCCATTGTTCAGTTCTTCCAATATCAGGTCATTTTCTGTGGTAAACAGCGTAGCTATTTTAAATCCATTCTCCAGATAACCCGCAATTAAATCGATTGCCTCATCAATGCCATAGTTTTTTACCACGTCGCGTGTTTTATAACGATAGGTAAAAGCCAGTTTATCTTCACGTTTGATCACCACCTTACGGATCAGCAATTGTTTTAAGGCTTCCTCTGCTCCTTTGTAGTTCCCCAAAGAAATTTTTACAAATGTTGCTGCATTCAGGCTTTCTTTTAAAGCTGTGATAAATTGTTCTGTATATTCCGACACTGGCATTGATAAATTTAAAACACAAAGATAATCAAGTTTATCTGGAGCTGCACATGCTTATAATAATGTAACAATAGAGCGACCATATAAAATGACGGAAGAGGCAAAATGTAATATATACTGCCATTTTCAACCAGAAAAATCTTTGTCATTCATTTAAATAAATGAACGACATAATACGATTTAGCATACAAAAGGGAACTCCTATCTATATTGATTCCAAAGTAGCGCAAGGCTTTTTTTTCAGCAAATTAAATTCTAGATTAGGGATATTTAAATAGCTAATCACATACATGAGTGACTTTCAGATAAAAAAATCGCCTACTGTTTATGATGCCATTGTTGTTGGCTCAGGAGCTGGTGGCGGGATGGCAGCCTATGTTCTGGCGCATGCTGGTCAAAAGGTTTTATTGCTCGAGGCTGGTCAAAATTTCGATCCACGTTTAGATTCACATCAATTAAAATGGCCATGGGAGTCGCCACGCCGTGGTGCAGGTACCGTTCGTCCATTTGGTGATTTTGATGCTTCTTACGGGGGATGGGAGTTAGAAGGCGAGCCTTATACCCAGAAAAACAAAAGTGAATTCGAATGGTTCCGTTCGCGCATGCTCGGTGGCCGTACCAATCACTGGGGAAGGATTTCTTTGCGGATGGGTCCTGACGATTTTAAACCTAAAGATGGTTTAACCGATGCCTGGCCGATAACCTATGCCGATGTAAAACCATTTTACGATAAAGTTGACCGCATGATCGGTATCTATGGAACAGCTGAAGGTTTAGAAAATGAACCTGATGGCATCTTTATGAAACCACCAAAACCAAGGTTAAACGAGCTTTTCATCAAAAAAGGAGCAGAAAAAGCAGGAGTAAAAGTAATTACCGGTCGCGGCTCTGTATTAACAGAAGCTTTACCGAATAATAATGATCGTGCACCTTGTTTTTACTGTGGCCAATGCGGCAGAAGCTGTAAAGTTTACGGCGATTTTTCATCCTCATCATGTTTGGTAAACCCTGCGGTAAAAACAGGAAACCTGACTGTGATTACGGATGCGATGGTACGCGAAGTGATTACAGATAAGGATGGTACGGCTAAAGGTGTTTCTTATGTAAACCGTAAAGATTTACAAGAATACCAGGTAAATGGCAAACTGGTCATTTTAGGTGCCAGTGCCTGCGAATCAGCACGCATTTTATTGAATTCAAAATCAACTTCACATCCAAATGGTCTGGCAAACAGCAGTGGCGTAGTTGGCAAATACCTGCACGATTCTACAGGTGCAAGTGTTTCGGGATTCCTGCCTCAATTGATGGACAGGAAACGTTATAATGAAGATGGTGTAGGCAGTGTGCACATTTATTCGCCATGGTGGTTAGACAACAGAAAGTTGAATTTCCCTCGTGGTTACCATATCGAATATTGGGGCGGAATGGGCATGCCTGCTTACGGTTTTGGTGGTGGTGTGGCTCAAATGAACGGAATGGTGCCTGGCAGAGATGGTAAAATGAAAGAAGCCGGAGGTTATGGAAAATCATTAAAGGATGATTACCGCCGCTTTTATGGAACCGGTGTTGGCATGGCTGGCCGTGGTACCGCAATTGCCAGAGAAAGTAACTATTGCGAAATCGATCCTAACACAGTAGATAAATATGGTATCCCTGTTTTAAGATTTAACTATAAATGGGACAAAGATGAAATTCTACAGGCTAAACACATGCAGGAAACCTTTCTTTCAATTATGAAGGAAATGGGTGCCGTGGTTACTTCTGAAATTCAAGGCGCAGATACCAATTATGGTTTACTCAACCCTGGAAAAATCATCCACGAAGTGGGTACCATCCGCATGGGTGATGATCCTAAAAAATCGGCGTTAAATAAATACTGCCAGGCACACGATTGCAAAAATCTATTTGTGGTAGATGCCGGGCCATTTGTGCAACAGGGTGACAAAAATGCCACCTGGACGATTTTAGCACTTTCGATGCGTACTGCAGAATATATTTTAGCTCAAAAGAAAAAACAGAACATTTAAGAATTACCATATGAACAGACGTGATTCACTAAAAGCATTAGGTTTAACAGCCATAAGCACAAGCGTGCTGCTTGATGCCTGTAAGCAGCCCGAAACAAAAACCGAAGTTGCCGCACCAGAAGAAAGCGCAAAAGAAGCAGGAAGGGAGCAATGGGAATTAGACCGTGATAAAAAACTAAAATCAGAAACCTACTTTACTAAACATGAAATGGCTACGATTACAGTTTTGGCCGATATCATTATCCCTAAAGATGATGTTTCGGGCAGTGCATCTGATGCCAAAGTGCCAGAGTTTATCGAATTTATAGTTAAAGACATTCCTGAACATAAAGTACCGATGCGAGGCGGCCTGAAATGGCTCGATTTGTATAGCTTTAATAAATTCCAGAAACCCTTTGTTGAAGCTTCGGCAGATCAGCAGATCTCGATTGTAGATGAAATTGCCTACCCTAAAAAAGCCCGACCAGAAATGCAGGCAGGGGTAACCTTTTTCAATAGAATGAGAAATTTAACGGCATCAGGTTTTTACACAACTGAAATGGGCGTAAAAGACATTGGTTATGTAGGTAATGCGCCAAACCAATGGGCAGGTGTTCCTGCTGATGTACTGAAAAAGTATGGAATGGAAAATGTGAAGGTATAATTGTATACGAAAAATCGTCATTGCGAGAAGGCTTTTTCAGCCGACGAAGCAATCTTAAAGCGTTAGCTAGTAGCGATTGTTGTAAGATTGCTTCGTCGTTCCTCCTCGCAATGACGACCAATGCAAAATGATGTGGTTTGTGAAGACTTGAACCATGGTCCATGGAAGATATAATCTTAAAGAAGTCAAGTTTTAAAAACTTGACTTCTTTATTTATTGCAATAAAGACCCTAAAACAAGTTCAGGGAGACGCCAATAAAATATTACTCTACAATCAAAATCAAACCTTTTCCTTTTTCAATAGGAACCGATTTTCCATCAGGATAACTTCCCGAAGTTTGGAACTTATCAATTAGAGGGGCTGCTATTTTTACTTTACCGGCATCCAAACCCAGCTTGGCCCAATCTATAGTTAAATTAATCTTTACATCGCTCTCTGCCCAACTCGCCAAAGCAATCATTGTTTTACCATTTTGTTTATAAACTGTTGCCAATACTTTAGGATTATCGGTTTTAACCGGACAGTTTTCACTCCAGTAACCGATCATTTGAGATCCTTTTATGCCAAAATTATCCCAGGCTTTCCAAAGTGGTTTTGGATCACTTTTGTCAGACCAGCCCAAACGGCTTGTCATGCCATAAATCATACCACGCCAAGGATTTCCATCATCCTGCAACATCTCACCCATTAAACCGAACGGAATACCGCTTACTTCGGTTAAAAAGAAATCAGGATTGTTTTTCTGGTAATCAAAATATTCGCCAAACCATAAACGGTTCAGGTAAGGGAAATGCTCCAGATATAAAATGGCACTATTGTTAAAACCATCACTTTTATTGTATTGATTTGCTGAATGCAGATCGATAATGCCCGGATGGTTATTCTGTGTCAGTATACGTTTAATCCGCTTCATGGTTACACGATCGAAGGCCACATCGTCTAAGTACACCCCATCAATCCCAACATTATTTACCAGCCAGTTCATGCCCTCTACATAGTAATTATGCCAACGGTTCATTCCACTGTTAATTACAGCAGCATCTTTAATTTCAGGCACAAACCAGGCAGCAATATAGTTCGAATCTAAATGCTCCTGTAACCAGCTAAAACCACCGCCCTTGCCAGGCGAATATACTTCAGTGCCCAGACTTCTTAAAGCAGGCCATTCATAAGCATGATTGGATAATTCCCTAACAGTGTTGTAAATCTTCACCTTTAAGCCTTTTGAATGTGCGTTATCAATATAACCTTTCATCTTTTTCCATTCGATAAATGGATAGTTGATCCAGGGATTAATTGGTGTAGCATGGTGAATATTCACTACTGTTGCTCCTGTCAATTTAATAGAATCTAAATCGCCATATTTATGATAAAAGCGGTTATCCCATTGAAAATCGGTGTTAAGTAAATGGAAAGGAGTAATCAGTAAATTGAAATTATAATAAAGCACGCCCCCCTTTTTCATGCTTCTGGCACCTGTAAAGTTATCGGCTAACATCGAACTGCCTTTAACATTAATCTGGATTCCTCCTTTATCGCCATTTCCCCACGATTCAGGCAATAATAAAGGCTTCTGAAGGTAGAAATTGGTATTCAACGGACGAACATAGTTCTCATCTCTTAAATTGTAATATAGGCCTGCATTTACATTGCCAATCCAAACGGCATCCTGGTTTTTATTGGCTACATCCCATTTCCATTTTACGGTATCTGGCCTAACACCACCTTTCTCTCCCAAACCCATTAAATATTTAGTAGAACCTTTATCAAAAGGGATATGAAAATCAACATTACTGAATTCTACATCTTTTAAAGCCGTAACCTTAACTACATAATGTACATAACCATCAAATTCTAAAGCACCTTCCAAATCCATTTTCAGGTTTTCAGAAGTATTAGTCGCCGACCATTTTACTGTTCCAGCTTCTTTGCTTATAATTTGGAAATTGCCTGGTACAAATTTCTCCTGCGTTTTTGGTGTATTAAAAAAGTGAAAGTGAATCGGTTCTGCCAGGATATTATTTGGTTTTTCGCTATAAGCGGTCATTTCAGCATTAAAGAAAGTCTGGATCTGCTTAGGAAAACCATCTGCATTGATTTCGAATTTCCTTCCCAAAAGAGAAATTACATTACCTTCAACAGTTAATGGCGTATAAGGAGCCACTACGGTATTGGCCTGTGCCAAAGTAGAATTTAACCATGTTAAACGGGTCTGTTTATTTGGCGTTCCTACACCAGCATCAGGTAAAACTGTATTATCAACTTTAATTTTAACATCAATTACTTTAAACTTCCCATTGGCTTTAACCGTAAATTTACCGGCATAAACACCTGCATCCGTATTTTTAGGGATATTAATTGTGATCCACATTGGTTGTATCTTACCAGACATTACATTTACCATTTCAACCAAGGCTTTGTTATCATAACTGGTACCATTGGTATTTAAACAGTTGATGTATTTCGAAGAGATTACTTTTCCGGTGGAGTTTTTTAGATCCCCAAAGCTTACTGTTAGGTTATTTAGATCCTTCAAAGCAAATACACCCAGTTGTAAAGCATAATTTTCGCCTTTACTTGCTGAACCTGTAAAAGTATTTGCAGCACCCTTTTGTACCCAACGATAAGGTAAATCGTTCTGCATTTTAATTGGAAACATTCTGTCTTCGGGAAAAACGACAAAAGCTTCCGAAGCATACTTGGCTTTTATAGCCGATGTTTCTTTGGCTGTAGCAATTACTTCCATTGGATAAAAAGAGTTGAAAGCATCAATAGATTGGATCTCTATCACAGCGGTATTTACTTTAACCCGTTTTGCCCTATTTAACCAGCCCTGATCAATTTGTTTAGGTTTTATGTAAACACCTTTGGGATAATTGCTTCTTCCCTCATTTTTATAAGCGAGGTAATACACATAATATTTTCCAGGGCGGGTAGCTTCGAAATAGACATCAGCACTTTCTCTGGTTAACTTATCCACACCCACAACTGAAACAGTTTTCCCCTTGACATCTTGCACGATAATTCCTTTTAATTCCGGATGTTCATCCCTCCGGCGCCAATCGATTTTAGCATGAGCAATTTTACCTGTACCCGCAAATTGAACAATAACTCTATGGTTACCTAACGAATCAGGGTTCCAGGCATTGTTGCCATTAGTGTATTTTAGTGTTTGCGCGTAAAGAGATAGTTGTCCGAAAAGAGAGAGTAATAGAAAAAGCCTGAATTTCATTTCAAATTTGTTTTAGCTAATTTATGTATAGCATACTGAAATAAAGCTATGTAATGAAAAAATGAGACAAACTTTTGCTTTGTTAGTTCATTAGTCATTGGTCTATGGTTCATTAGTTTAAGGCATTGTCATTCTTAGCGCAGCGAAGAATCCCTTTTCTAGTACAACAGAAACCTGGTATGTCTACAGATTTCAACTAATCCTGGTTTTTTTTCACCTTATTCAGGTCATCATTTCATGGCTTAAAGATTCTTCACTGCGTTCAGAATGACAGAAAACAAAAAAAGTCCTGCTCTTTCGAACAGGACTTTCGTATACATAAGGTGAATAAAATTATTCTCCTTTTGGTTCTTCAGTAGCAGGAGCTTCTTCAGCAGGAGCAACTTCTTCGGCAACTTCAGCTTTCGCTTCAGCAGCTTTAGGTGCAGCAGTAGCTTTACTTCTACCACGACGAGTTGTTTTCTTCTCTTCTTTAACTTCTACATCTTTACCGTAAACTGTATTGTAATCTACCAATTCAATTAAAGCCATTTCAGCGTTATCACCCTGACGATTGTTTAATTTAATGATACGAGTATAACCACCTGGACGGTTTGCAACTTTCTCAGCAATTTCGCGGAACAAAATAGTGATTACTTCTTTATCCTGTAAGTAAGAGAAAACTGTACGACGTGAGTGAGTAGTGTCATTTTTCGATTTAGTGATTAATGGCTCAACATAAGTACGTAAAGCTTTAGCTTTAGCTAAAGTTGTAGTAATTCTTTTTGCTTTAATAAGTGATGTAGCCATGTTAGCTAACATCGCTTTTCTGTGGCTGTCGGTTCTACCTAAGTGGTTTACTTTTTTACCGTGTCTCATTGTTTTTTGATTAAGTGTATACCGTCTCTGTCTCAGAGGGAATTATACACTGTGAACTAATAGTTAATTCTAAAGTCCCCTTAACGGGATTTAGGGGTTATTCTTCGTCTAATTTAAATTTAGACAGGTTCATACCAAATGATAAACCTTTTGATTTTACTAATTCCTGGATCTCTGTTAAAGATTTCTTACCGAAGTTTCTGAATTTTAACATATCAGCAACATCGTAAGAAACTAAATCAGCTAAAGTACGGATATCAGCAGCTTTTAAGCAGTTTAATGCTCTAACTGAAAGATCCATATCAACCAATTCAGTTTTAAGGATTTTACGCATGTGTAAAATTTCCTCATCCACTTCTTTAGTTTCTTCTTTAGCCTGAGATTCTAATACTAAATTCTCATCAGAGAATAACATAAAGTGTTGGATAAGGATCTTAGCCGCTTCTTTTAATGCTTCTTCCGGATGAATTGAACCGTCAGTAGAGATATCTAAAACCAATTTTTCATAATCCGTTTTTTGCTCAACACGAAAGTTTTCGATCGTGTATTTTACATTTTTCATTGGAGTATAAATCGAATCGATTGCGATTACACCTACAACAGCATCAGCAACTTTATTTTCTTCAGCAGGTACATAACCACGTCCTTTATTGATGGTTAATTCCACTTCCAAAGTAACAGATTTATCCATGTTGCAAATTACATGCTCAGGGTTTAAAACTGTAAAGTTGTTAGAGAACTTAGTGATATCACCAGCTTTGAACTGATCTTGACCATTAACGATGATGAAAACTTTTTCAGAATCACCTGAATCACCTGTTTTCTTAAAACGAACTTGTTTCAAGTTTAAGATAATATCAGTTAAATCTTCTACAACACCTTTCATGGTAGAAAATTCGTGAGAAACGCCTGAAAAACGAATAGTAGTAATAGCATAACCTTCTAATGAAGAAAGTAAAATTCTTCTTAAGGCATTACCAATTGTTACACCGAAACCGGGCTCTAAAGGACGAAATTCAAATGTGCCATCGAAATCAGTTGATTTCTGCATGATCACTTTGTCTGGTTTCTGAAATGCTAAAATTGCCATTTATAATTTTTTAAATTCGTTATTGAATATATAGTAACATGAAAAAAGTTAATTACCCTTTTGAGGTAATTAACTAGTTCATTTATTACTTTGAGTACAACTCGATGATTAAGTTTTCCTTGATGTTTTCAGGAATCTCATCACGTTGAGGGTAGGTTAAGAATTTACCAGTTAATTCACTGGCATTCCATTCTAACCAAGCAAACTTATTAATAGTTCTGCCTGCAACTGAGTTACTAATTGATTCTAAAGATTTAGATTTTTCACGAACAGCAACCACGTCACCAGCTTTTAACTGATATGAAGGGATATTTACAACTTCACCATTCACGGTTACGTGTTTATGGCTAACTAACTGGCGTGCACCAGAACGGGTTGTTGAAATACCTAAACGGTAAACTGTGTTATCTAAACGTGCTTCTAATAATTGAAGTAAGTTATCACCGGTAATACCAGCACGAGAAGATGCTTTTTTAAACAAGTTACTGAATTGTTTTTCCAATACACCATAAGTATATTTTACTTTTTGTTTCTCCATTAACTGGATAGCATATTCAGATTGTTTTCCTCTTCTTTTTGATGAGCCATGTTGCCCAGGAGGATAATTTTTTCTGTCTAACACTTTATCAGGACCGAAGATTGGTTCTCTGAATTTACGTGCAATTTTTGATTTTGGGCCTGTATATCTTGCCATTTTTTTTCTGTTTTAAAGTATCGTCCAACCTGAAGCTGGAGATTCTTAGCTTTAAAATTAATTAAACTCTTCTCTTTTTAGGAGGACGACATCCGTTGTGAGGAAGTGGAGTGATATCTTTAATAGACATTACCTCAATACCTGCTACTTGCAAAGTTCTGATTGCAGATTCACGACCTGAACCCGGACCTTTTACAAATACTTCAACTTTACGTAAACCTAGATCAAACGCAACTTTACCACAATCTGAAGCTGCTTGACCAGCTGCATATGGAGTGTTCTTTTTAGAACCTTTAAAGCCCATTTTACCAGCAGAAGACCATGAAATAGTCTGTCCGTTGTTGTTTGTTAAGGTAACGATAATGTTGTTGAAGGTAGCATTGATATGCGCCTGACCAACAGGCTCAATTACAACGATACGTTTTTTTGTTACTTTTTTACTCTTAGCCATTTTATCTTTTAGATTTTAGATATGAGACTTGAGATATGAGACTTTCTCTACCCCGACACTCAGTATCCTACTTTTTCTCTTTTATTCCAGATTTGAGCAGATTTTAAAGACATGGTGCTCACATCTAAAATCTCACTTCTCCTATCTATCTATTACTTAGTAGCTTTTTTCTTGTTAGCAACTGTTTTTCTCTTACCCTTACGAGTACGTGAGTTGTTTTTAGTACGTTGACCACGAGAAGGTAAACCTTTTCTGTGACGTAAACCACGGTAACAACCAATATCCATTAAACGTTTAATGTTTAACTGAACCTCTGAACGTAAAGCACCTTCTACTTTAATCTCATCGTTAATCATTGTACGGATTGCTGATAACTCATCATCAGACCAGTCTTGTACTTTTTTGTTTAAATCGATACCTGCCGTAGTTAAAATACGTTGAGCAGTTGTTCTACCAATTCCGTAGATATAGGTTAAACCGATCTCACCTCTTTTGTTTCTTGGTAAATCAATACCTGAAATCCTTGCCATATTTATTTATGTTTTACGTAACTCCGAACGGCGGGCCACCGTTGTGCGGTTCATTACAATATTCTTAATTACCCTTGACGTTGCTTGTATTTAGGATTTTTCTTGTTGATTACGTAAAGTTTTCCTTTACGGCGAATAATCTTGCAATCAGCGCTACGCTTTTTAATTGATGATCTAACTTTCATTTTATTTGTATCTATAAGTAATGCGTCCCTTTGTTAAATCATAAGGAGACATTTCCAATTTAACCTTATCTCCAGGAAGAATCTTGATGTAGTGCATCCGCATCTTTCCTGAAATATGCGCAATAATCTCATGCCCGTTCTCTAGTTCTACCCGGAACATGGCATTGGATAATGCTTCTCTTATTACTCCGTCTTGTTCAATTGAGGCTTGTTTAGCCATATTTTATTGATTGTTACTTAATTAGCTGCTTCTAAACAGGGTTGCAAAATTAAATAAAAAATTTTAATTATTTATTTTTTTTGTTGTAAAACTTCTTCTATTATAGAAAACGTTGATAAAACATCTGCTTTGCCCTTTTTTATAGCTATTGTGTGTTCAAAATGTGCCGATGGTTTATTGTCTTTACTGGTAACCGTCCATCCATCGTTATGGAATTTAACACCGGCTACGCCTGCATTGATCATGGGTTCTATTGCAATTACCATTCCTTCTTCAAGTTTTGGTCCTGCACCACGTTTCCCATAATTCGGAACTTCCGGCTTCTCATGAAGTTTTATACCAACACCATGTCCTACAAGTTCTCTTACTACGCCAAATCCGTTAGCTTCTGCATATTGCTGAACAGCGAAACCGATATCTCCGATCCGCATACCAACAACAGCTTTTTCTATCCCCAATTCCAGGCAACGTTTAGTAACATCAATCAATTTCTGCTTTTCTGCATCAATTTCCCCAATGGAGAAAGTATAAGCCGAATCGCCAAAATAATTGTTTTTAATTACTCCACAATCAACTGAAATCAGGTCGCCCTCCTGGATTACGTATTCACTTGGAAAACCATGAACAACCTGCTCGTTTGGCGAAATACATAAAGAATTGGGGAAACCATTATAGTTTAAAAATGCCGGAATCGCTCCGTGATCACTTATAAACTCATAGGCTAGTTTATCTAACTGGATAGTAGTCATGCCTGCTTTTATCACCCTGGCCACTTCGGCTAAAGTTTTAGAAACAAGCATGGAACTTTCTCTTATTAACTCGATCTCCTCAAGAGATTTGTAATAAATTTTAGACATCCGTTACACTACAACGCTGCGTTGCTACTTGCAGCAGGAATTCCTGTTCTGCCAGTAACCCTACCCGTTTTCATCAAACCATCATAATGGCGCATCAATAAATAACTTTCGATCTGTTGTAAAGTATCCAATACAACACCAACTAAAATCAATAAAGAAGTACCACCGAAGAAGTGTGCAAACTCTTGTTTAATACCAAACTTAACCGCTAACGAAGGTAGAATAGCAATGATCGCTAAAAATACCGCACCTGGGAAAGTAATTTTAGAAATTACATCATCAATAAAAGTTGATGTTGCAAAACCCGGTTTAACACCCGGAATAAAACCACCGTTTTTCTTCATATCATCACTCATTTGAGTTGGATTAACTGTAATTGCAGTATAGAAGAAAGTAAATGCGATAATTAAAAATGCGAATGTTAAGCTATAAGCCAACGAAGTTGTGTTGCTGAACTGGATTAACCAAGAACCTTGTAATGAAGGGACAAACTGCATTAAAGCACCTGGAATAAACATTAACGCTTGAGCAAAAATGATCGGCATCACACCAGCTGCATTTACCTTTAAAGGAATGTACTGACGAACACCACCAAACTGGCGGTTACCAACAATTTTTTTAGCGTATTGTACAGGTACTTTACGTACACCTTGAACAATTAAAATGGTAAACATTACCACTGCAAATAAAGCAACAATCTCTAAAACCAATGCAACCGGGCCTCCACCTTCACTAGATGAACCAACACGTGCACTAAACTCCTGAGAAATTGCAACTGGTAAACGGGCAATAATACCAACCATAATGATTAGCGATGTACCGTTACCAATACCTTTATCCGTAATTTTTTCACCTAACCACATTACAAATAAAGTACCTGCCGTTAATACAAACGTAGACAACACTAAAAATAAAGTATTTGGCAATAAAATAGCTTCTGCAGGAACTTGCGTTTTAACGTAACCAACAGATTGAACGATTGTGATCGCTACCGTTAGGTAACGGGTAATCTGGTTCATTTTCTTTCTACCACTTTCGCCCTCTTTCTGCATTTTTTGGAAAGAAGGAACAGCAATACCCAATAGTTGCACCACAATGGATGCAGAGATATAAGGCATTACCCCCAATGCTAAAATAGACACACGAGAGAAAGAACCTCCGGCAAACATATCTAGTAAGCCTAAGATTCCTGATTTTTCGTTATTGCCTAAAGCAGTTGGATCTACACCTGGTAAAACCACGTGAGATACGAAACGGTATACCAAAAGAATTAAGAGCGTAAACAATATACGCTCTTTTAATTCCTGAATTTTCCAGATATTACTTAAAGTAGTAAATAGCTTCTTCATTTAATAATTACAATTTTACAATAGAACCACCTGCGGCTTCAATAGCTTTTTGTGCGGTTGCAGAGAACGCATGTGCTGTAATTTCTAGCTTTGCTTTAACTTCACCACGACCTAAAATTTTAACTAAGTCGTTTTTTGAAGCTAAACCATGTGCTTGTAAAGCAGCAAAATCGATAGTTGTTAAGCTGTGTTTTTCAGCTAAAGTTTGTAAAACATCTAAGTTTACACCAACATACTCAGTACGGTTGATTGGTTTGAAACCAACTTTAGGCACACGACGTTGTAAAGGCATTTGACCACCTTCAAAACCGATTTTGGTTTTGTGACCTGAACGAGAACCCGCACCTTTGTGACCACGAGTTGAAGTACCGCCACGACCAGAACCTGTACCACGACCAATTCTTTTGCTGTTTTTTGTAGAACCTACTGCAGGTTTTAAATTACTTAAATTCATTTTTTTGAATTTGTGTTGCCCTTCGCTTTCACTAAACAGGTACAACGATTAAACATATATAAAGGTAATACCGGTTTTACCCAATATTACCTTTAAAACTTTTACTAGATTGCTTCGATTGCTACCAAATGGTTCACTTTGCGAACCATACCGATAATTTGTGGAGTAGCTTCAACCTCAACACTTTGGTTCATTTTAGATAAACCCAAAGCCTGAACGGTTCTTTTTTGGCGCTCGCTTCTGTCGATAACGCTTTTTACTTGTGTTATTTTGATCTTAGCCATAATATTATCCGTTAAATACTTTGTTTAAATCTATACCACGGGTTTGTGCTACTGTATAAGCGTCACGCATTTTAGTTAATGCATCAACAGTTGCTTTTACCACGTTGTGTGGGTTAGATGATCCTTTAGATTTTGCCAATACGTTATGCACGCCAGCACTCTCTAATACCGCACGCATCGCACCACCAGCAATTACTCCGGTACCTACTGCAGCTGGTTTGATTAAAACAAAACCACCTGAGAATTTACCGATTTGCTCGTGAGGAACAGTACCGTTTAAAATTGGAACTTTTACTAAATTCTTTTTAGCATCATCCACACCTTTAGCGATTGCTTCAGTTACCTCTTTCGCTTTACCTAAACCGAAACCAACAACACCGTTTTCATCACCTACAACAACAATTGCTGAGAAGCTGAAAGTACGGCCACCTTTGGTTACTTTGGCAACGCGTTGTATACTAACCAAACGATCCTTTAATTCGATATCGGTGGTTTTTACTCTTTTTATATTAATAGTTGACATCTTACTTTTTCTTCAGATTAAAATACTAAACCAGCTTCGCGGGCACCCTCTGCCAACGATTTTACACGACCGTGGTATAAATAGCCATTTCTATCGAAAACAACTTCTTTAACACCTGCTGCAATTGCTTTTTCGGCAACTAATTTACCTACTGCAACTGATTGGTCGCTCTTGTTTCCAGTACCAGTAAAATCTTTCGATAATGATGATGCTGATGCTATTGTTGTACCGGTTACATCGTTAATTACCTGCGCATAAATCCCTTTATTGCTTCTATATACAGATAACCTTGGACGTTCTTCTGAACCGGTAAGTCTTTTTCTGATCCCTTTTTTAATACGATCTCTTCTTGATAATTTTTTACCTGCCATGATTACTATTTTTTAGATGCTGATTTACCTGCTTTTCTTCTTAACACTTCACCTACAAACTTGATACCTTTACCTTTGTATGGCTCTGGTGCACGTAACGAACGGATTTTCGCTGCTACCTGACCGATCAGTTGTTTATCAGTACTCTCTAAAATGATTTTAGGAGTCTGACCTTTTTCTGATGATGTAGTTACTTTAATTTCTTCTGGTAACTGGAATACATAATGGTGAGAATAACCTAAAACCAGATCTAGTGTATTACCTGTGTTTGTAGCACGGTAACCAACACCTACTAATTCTTGAGTTAATTTATAACCTTCTGTAACACCAACAACCATGTTGTTAAGCAATGAGCGATATAAACCGTGTAATGCTTTGTGTTTCTTTTGTTCTGAAGGACGTTGAACTGTTAAAATTCCGTCTTCCTGACTTACAGTGATATCTGAATCTACTGCTTGTGTTAATTCACCTTTAGGACCTTTTACAGTTACTACGTTATCTTTTGATACGGTAATTGTAACACCTGCAGGGATTGTAATTGGGGCTTTTCCTATTCTTGACATTGTGCTGTTCTCCTAATATTAATAAACGTGACACAATACCTCACCACCAATGTTTAATTTGGCTGCTTCTTTATCGGTCATTACACCTTTAGAAGTAGATAAGATTGCGATACCTAAACCGTTTAATACTCTTGGCATATTTTCAACACCAGCATAGTTTCTCAAACCTGGTTTACTTACTCGCACTAATGTACGAATAGCAGGAACTTTAGTAATTGGATTGTATTTCAAAGCAATTTTAATGGTGCCTTGAACTGTAGTATCTTCAAACTTGTAGTTCGCGATGTAACCTTTGTCAAAAAGAACTTTAGTAATTTCTTTTTTAAGGTTTGATGCAGGAATTTCTACAACACGGTGGTTGGCCTTAATGGCATTCCTTACTCTTGTTAAATAATCTGCTATTGGATCTGTATTCATTTTTTATTGTTTTTGATAGTGGTTTCCTTCTGCTACCCAGCTGTGGGACCTGCTACCGGTTAAAATTCTTTTAAAAGCAAAAAGACTAAAGCACAAAGACTAAAGCGACATGTATCGCTTTAGACCTTGAGCTTTCAGCTTTAAGCTTATATTACCAAGATGCTTTTTTAACACCTGGTATTTTACCGTCTAGTGCCATCTGGCGGAACGTTACCCTTGAAATACCAAAGGTACGCATATATCCACGAGGACGACCAGTTAATTTACAACGGTTGTGTAAACGTACCGGAGATGAGTTTTTAGGTAATTTATCTAAACCCTCGAAATCTCCTGCAGCTTTTAATACTGCACGTTTTTCAGCGTATCTAGCTACCAATTTTTGGCGCTTAACTTCGCGTGCTTTTACACCTTCTTTTGCCATTATTCTGCTGTTTTTTGATTTTTAAATGGTAATCCGAATTGTTTCAATAACTCAAGAGCCTCAACGTCAGATTTTGCCGAAGTTACGAAAGTTATATCCATACCTAAAATTTTATTGATTTTATCGATATTAATCTCAGGAAAGATGATTTGTTCAGTAACTCCTAATGTATAGTTACCTTTTCCATCAAATCCTTTATCATTGATACCTTTGAAATCACGGATACGAGGCAAAGCCACAGAGATCAAACGATCTAAGAACTCGTACATGTTGTTATCGCGTAAAGTAACACGTACACCTACCGGCATACCTTTACGTAATTTAAAGTTAGAGATATCTTTCTTTGAATTAGCCGGAACCGCTTGCTGACCAGTAATGGTAGTCAACTCAACGATAGTGGTATCCATAATTTTCTTATCTGTAACAGAAAAACGACCAACACCCTGATTGATACAGATTTTTTCCAATTTAGGAACCTGCATTACAGTTTTGTACTGAAATTTTTCTTTTAGTGCATTTACAACTTCTTCTTTGTATTTGCTTTTTAATCTAGGTGTAGCCATTATTTAATCTCCTCCCCTGAAATTTTAGCAACTCTAACTAATTTACCATCTGCGTTAAGTTTACGACCTACGCGGGTAGTTTTACCAGATTTTGGATCAACCAACATCAAGTTAGAAATGTGAAGAGCAGCTTCTTTTTTAATAATACCACCGTTTGGATTAGCAGCATTTGGTTTAGTATGTTTAGATACTAAGTTAACGCCTTCCACAATGGCTCTGTTTTTATCTATAAGTACTGAAAGTACTTTTCCTTGTTGACCTTTTGAATCGCCAGCAATGACTTTAACTAAATCTCCTGTACGGATTTTAAGTTTTGATGGTGTATTTACTTTGTTTCCCATTTTATAATACCTCCGGTGCTAATGATACAATTTTCATGAATTGTTTTTCACGTAGTTCTCTCGCAACCGGGCCAAAGATACGTGTACCTCTTGGCTCATCCTGTGCGTTCAATAATACAGCAGCATTATCGTCAAAACGGATATAAGAACCATCTTTACGACGGATTTCTTTTTTAGTTCTTACAACAACTGCTTTAGAAACTGTACCTTTTTTAATGTTACCAGAAGGTAACGCGCTTTTTACGGTAACAACTACTTTATCACCAATTGAAGCATAACGTTTGCCGGTTCCACCTAGCACGCGAATTACTAATACTTCTTTTGCGCCGCTGTTATCAGCAACGTTTAATCTCGATTCCTGTTGTACCATCTTATTTAGCTCTTTCTAAAATTTGTACCAATCTCCAGTTCTTGTTTTTACTCAAAGGACGAGTTTCCATAATCAATACTGTATCACCGATACCGCATTCGTTTTTCTCGTCGTGAGCCATAAATTTGGTAGTTTTCTTTACGAACTTACCATAAATCGGGTGTTTTACTTTACGCTCCACGCTCACTACAACAGATTTATCCATCTTGTTGCTTACCACTAACCCGGTTCTTGTTTTTCTTAATTGTCTTTCCATGTCGACTCTCAAATTATTTAGTTTCAGTAGCTGACTCAGTGTTTTTCACTTTAGTCAACTCAGTGTTTAAACGGGCTATGTCTTTCCTTACTTTTGCAATACGTGAAGGATTTTCGATAGCTGAAATAGTGTGAGCGAACTTCAATTTTGATAAGTTCTCTTTTTCTTCCGCAATCTTAGCTACTAATTCTTCTTTTGAAAGCCCTGTGATTTCTGAATTTTTCATTTTTCTTTTTCTTTTACGTTGAGTGTAGCGGTTATAATAAACAAGTATTTACAACATTCAACTCAACACTTTACTATGCTTCTACGTAATCTCTACGTACTACGAATTTGGTTTGGATCGGTAATTTCTGAGCGGCTAAACGTAATGCTTCTTTAGCAACTTCTAAAGGCACACCTTCAGCTTCGAAAATTACGCGTCCAGGTCTTACAACTGCTACCCAATACTCAGGAGCACCTTTACCTTTACCCATACGTACCTCAGCAGGTTTTTTAGTTACCGGTTTGTCCGGGAAGATCCTGATCCATACTTGGCCTTCACGTTTCATGAAACGAGTTACGGCAATACGGGCAGCCTCTATCTGACGACTTGTGATCCAAGTAGCTTCTAGAGATTTGATACCGAAAGATCCGAATGCTAACTCAGCTCCACGAGAAGCTAAACCCTTCATTCTGCCTTTTTGCATCTTCCTGAACTTCGTTCTTTTTGGCTGTAACATTTTATTTTGTTCTAATCGTTAAACGATGTTAATAAATCAATTATTTACGAGGACCTCTGTTAGCGCCTGCGCCACCACCTCTATTTGCTCCGGGGCCACCTTGACCTGGACCACGACCACCACCTTGGTTTCCACCACGTCTGTCGTTACCACCGCCACGGTTATCTCTTCCACCACCACGGTTATCTCTTCCACCGAAAGCTGGTTTGTCTGATGCGCCTTTTGGACCGTTGTTTGTTGCACCAATGTTTGGAGACAAATCACGTTTTCCATAAACCTCACCTTTACAGATCCAAACTTTAACACCTATTTTACCATAAGTAGTTAAGGCTTCAGCTAAAGCGTAGTCGATATCAGCACGGAATGTATGCAAAGGCACTCTTCCTTCTTTGTACTGCTCAGTACGTGCCATCTCAGCACCACCTAAACGACCAGAAGTCATGATTTTGATACCTTCAGCACCCATACGCATGGTTGATGCGATAGAAGATTTCATTGCCCTACGGAATGAGATCCTTGCTTCTAATTGTTTTGCAACACCTTCTGCAACTAATTGTGCATCAAGTTCAGGGCGTTTAATTTCGAAGATGTTAATTTGAATTTCCTTTTTAGTCAATTTCTTTAACTCTTCTTTGATTTTATCAACCTCAGCACCTGCTTTACCGATTACGATACCCGGACGAGCTGTGTGGATAGTTACCGTGATACGTTTTAACGTACGCTCGATTACTACTTTTGCAACACCGCCTTTTGCAATACGGGCAGAAAGATATTTTCTTATTTTCTCATCTTCAACTAATTTATCGGAGTAGTTGTTGCCACCGAACCAGTTAGAATCCCATCCTTTGATAATTCCTAACCTGGCACCTATTGGATTTGCTTTTTGTCCCATTTCCTAATTAGTTTTGAGTTGTTTCTGTACTTTTACTATCTACAATCAGCGTTACGTGGTTAGAACGTTTACGAATTCTGTATCCACGTCCCTGAGGAGCTGGGCGTAAGCGTTTTAACTGACGGCCACCATCAACCATTACTGTTTTTACAAAAAGTTGGTTTTCTTCAGCATTGGTGCCTTCATTTTTAGCTTCCCAGTTTTTGATAGCAGATAATAATAATTTCTGAACTCTTATTGCTGCTTCTTTATTGGTAAACTTTAAAATGCTTAATGCTTTCTCTACACGTTCACCTCTGATAAGATCTACAACCAAACGCATCTTACGCGGTGAGGTTGGACAATTGTTTAATTTTGCTATTGCTTCCATTGTCTAATTATTTTTTCTTTTCAGCGTGTCCTCTGAATGTTCTGGTTGGAGCAAATTCTCCCAACTTGTGACCAACCATGTTTTCTGTAACGTACACAGGGATAAATTTATTTCCATTGTGTACAGCAAATGTATGATTCACGAAATCTGGTGATATCATTGATCTGCGAGACCAAGTTTTGATTACAGACTTTTTGCCTGAATCATTCATAGAGTTTACTTTTTTCTCTACGTTATGGTCAATATAAGGTCCTTTTTTTATCGAACGAGCCATTATTTCTTCCTTCTCTCTATGATGTAACGATTAGAATATTTTTTAAGTTCTCTGGTTTTGAAGCCTTTAGCTAAAACACCATTTCTTGAACGTGGGTGACCACCTGATGATCTACCTTCACCACCACCCATTGGGTGATCGACAGGGTTCATCGCTACCGGTCTAGTTCTCGGACGACGGCCCAACCAACGTTTACGACCTGCTTTACCTAATACTTCGTTTGCGTGATCTGAGTTAGATACTGCACCGATAGTAGCCAGACAAGTAGTCAAGATTAAACGGGTTTCGCCTGAAGGCATTTTTAAAGTAGCATATTTACCATCGCGGGCAGCTAATTGTGCATAAGCACCTGCACTACGAGCCAATTGTGCTCCTTTTCCAGGGTGAATCTCCACGTTGTGGATGATAGAACCTAATGGAATGTTCGATAATTTTAAAGTGTTACCTACTTCTGGTACTGCTGTGTCGCCCGATAATAATACCGAACCAACTTGCAATCCTTCAGGAGCAATGATATAACGCTTCTCGCCATCTGCATAATGTAATAATGCAATGCGGGCAGTACGGTTTGGATCGTATTCAACAGTAGCTACTGTTGCAGGAATATCGAATTTATCGCGTTTGAAGTCGATTAAACGATATGATTTTTTGTGACCACCACCCATGTAGCGCATAGTCATCTTTCCTGTGTTATTACGTCCACCAGACTTTTTTGATGATACAACCAATGATTTTTCGGGCGTGGTTGCTGTAATCTCCGTGAAACTGGCACCAACTCTGAAGCGGGTACCTGGAGTAACTGGTTTAAATTTTCTTAAGCCCATAGTTATAATGAATTATTAAATTAAAGGGTTGCGTAATAATCTATTGTTTCGCCGTCTTTCAACGTTACGATTGCTTTTTTGTATTTCGGGCTACGGCCAGATACAAAACCTGCTTTAGTGTAACGTGATTTAGCTTTTCCATCAACAACCATTGTGTTAACTGCAACGATAGTTACACCGTACAATTTCTCAATAGCTGCTTTAATCTGGATTTTGTTAGCCTTATGGTTAACGCTAAACGTGAAACGGTTAGATTTCTCAGTTAAAGCTGAAGCTTTTTCGGTTAATATTGGTTTTTTTAAAATTTCCATATTATTTGGCAAATGCCTCCTCCAAAGTTTTAACAGAATCAGCAGTTAACACAAGCACACCAGCATTTAATACATCATATGTATTCAAATCTGCTGCAGCAATCACTTTAGTTTTCTGAACGTTTCTGCTTGATAAATAGATATTATTATTTTGTGCAGGTAAAACCAATAAAGTTTTTTGAGTACCTACGTTTAACGCAGCCAATAAACTTGTATAGTTTTTAGTTTTAATAGTATCGAAGTTGAAATCTTCTAAAACTACCACGCTGTTATCTTTTGCTTTATAAGCTAAAGCAGATTTACGTGCTAATGATTTTAATTTCTTATTCAATTTAAAACTGTAATCACGTGGCTGAGGACCGAAAACACGACCGCCACCGTTAAATAACGGAGATTTAATGCTACCAGCACGGGCACCACCTGTACCTTTTTGTTTGTATAGTTTGCGAGTTGAACCAGCAATCTCATTACGTTGTTTAGATTTGTGAGTACCTTGACGTTGATTAGCCAAATACTGTTTTACATCTAAATAAATCGCGTGGTCGTTAGGCTCGATACCAAATACCGATTCAGGAAGTTGCACCTTGGCACCTGTTTCTTTACCTGAAATGTTTAATACTTTAACTTCCATCTGATTACTTGTCTAAGATTACGTAAGAACCTTTAGCTCCTGGAATGGAACCACTAACTACTAATAAGTTTTGCTCAGCATAAACTTTCAAAACCTGTAAGTTCTGAACTTTTACCCTGTCTCCACCTGTTCTTCCAGCCATGCGCATTCCTTTGAATACACGTGAAGGGAATGACGATGCTCCCAATGAACCTGGGGCACGTAAACGGTTATGCTGACCGTGAGTCTGCATACCAACACCGGCAAATCCGTGGCGTTTTACAACACCTTGAAAACCTTTACCTTTTGAGGTACCTACAACATCAACAAAATCGCCTTCTGCGAAAGAATCAACCGTTACTACATCACCTAAATTAAGTGAAGTTGTAAACGAATCGAATTCTACCAGCTTGCGTTTCGGAGTTGTGTTTGCTTTCGCGAAATGGCCTTTCAATGGTTGAGTTGTGTTTTTCTCTTTTTTCTCATCGTAACCCAGTTGGATTGATGAATAACCATCTACTTCTTCGGTTTTTACCTGTGTAACTACACAAGGTCCAGCCTCGATTACCGTACAAGGAATGTTTCTTCCTTCGGCATCAAAGATACTGGTCATTCCTACTTTTTTTCCAATAATTCCTGACATTTTATCTTTTCTTTTTAACACCCATCGAAGCAGTAGGGCTTCGTTCAAGGTGGTTGTACATCCCCCGAAAGGGACGGCAAAGATAGGCAAGAATTATTAATTTTCAAATAGTTAGCCAAATATTTTTTCAAATAAATTGCTGATATAATGGGATTTAACCTGAAAAGTGAGGTTAATGGGCGATTGGAGCGTTTAAAGCCATAGCTATATATTTGACTGAAAGCAATTTAGATCAGATTCCAGGTTTAAAAATGCTTTAATTTGATCAACATTTGCCTTTTAGTATACCTATCCCAGTTTAGCTTTTATAAGCTGTAAAAGATCAAGTATCGCATTTTCGCTACATGCGTATTTATAAATTTCAATAATCAGCGCATCGCTACAGGTGATGGCATCAATTAAACTGTCATTAGCCATAAAATATTGGCATAATGCAGCATAAAAAAGCATAAACTCACCCTCGGCAAATGCTGTTCGCTGTGGGAATGCTTCATCAAGGTTATACTTTTTATTCAATAACTTTAAGCCCTTTTCCAATTCACCATCGACCATTGCGGCATGTGCCACATAAAACCTTAAGTATAAGAAATCAGGAAAAAGCTGCATCCCCTTTTTAGCTATGGCATCGGCCTTTCCATGAAGTCCCATCATTTTATATTGCAAAAATAATTCTGCGTAAAATAATGGCATATCAGGGTTTTCGATCAGCATAGCACTAATTTGACTGATACTTTCGAGGCTTTTGTCCTCAAAAATCGACTCATATTCTTCGGCACATTCAATAATACGATCATCCAGTTCATCATTGAGGCTGTAAAGTCCCAAATCTACCTTTTGTACCCAAATTTCGTCAATATGATCTTTATCTAAGGCAGCGGCTTCACTTTCCCCAAATTTATCCCGGTAGGCGCCAGTAAAAGTATAGTATATCTGCTTGAAACTTTGCTCATCACCACCTTCAGTAATTTCATCATCCTCAAACTCATCTTCATCGCTATAAAACAGATAATTGCCCGCTCCAACATTTTTATCCAACGTATCCAATATTTGCTTTATCTTGGCAGGATTATCATTTGGGCCAACATAATATGCAGGAACACCATCTTCTCCAAATTCGATATCGATTAAAGGGATGCGATCATCATCTTCTTCTAAAATAAATTGCGCTACGGTCCAATCTTTATGCGGTTTGAAGCCACAATCTTTGGCAAACGCTTCTCCGCCGTAGATAATGTTATGTACTTGATTGTATTCGATTTCTACCGCATTCATATAATCTACCATGTCGAACATTTCGTCTTCAGATACATTAAATTTAAAAAATGCATCTTTAATCCCAAGGCATTTCAAGTCAACAAGATAAAAACCTAGGGTGACATTTCCATTAACGTGTTTCCGGCTTACCAATATATTAGCAATACCAGACTCTTCCCAATCGAGACTGATATAGCACTTACCCAACTGCAGTTCCCTGGCACGGTTTTTTATAAAATTTTCGGGTTTTTGAAACAGTTGAACAACTTTTCCAGATTTTGCCATTAGATTTAATTTTAAACCACAATTTTAAGCGTTTAAATTAAAATCTTAATAGTTTTTTCGATAAAAATAATTTTTAAATGAAATTAATGCGCCAAACCACCATTTAAACTGATGGTTATGATGGTTAAAATGATGACCCCAATGAGTACGTAAAGGTAATCGCGCTCGATTAAAAAGCTAAAAATAGCGAAAACAATGCGGGCAATTGGCGTAAAAATAAGCATCAGGATACCAAACTGCACAATGGCATCGCCCTGAAAGGTTAATACACCTTTAAAAATTGCAGCGATGGAAGAAAAATTGTTAAGCTCGGGTTTAAAAACTTTATAGTTGGTAACAGCCCCTTTATTATGGACGAGGAAAATGGCGCCACCGATTAACACAATGCTCATTGAAATGATTACGCCTGCACGCAAAAGTGTCCCCAGAATTACCTGGATATCTTTATCATTCAGATTTTCTTTTTTTTCTGTCCCCATTATAATCCGCTTATTCCTTTATAAATCATCTGCAGGGCCAAAAAGGCAACCACTACGGCAAACACAATTTTCAGTTTATCTGTTTTTGCCTTTAATAAAACTTTAGAGCCTAAGGAAGCGCCTGTTAAAACCCCGATACAGACTGGCATGGCAATACCAGGATCTATCTGCCCGCGGTGCAGGTACACCACCGCACTTGCTGCAGCGGTAACGCCCATCATAAAATTACTGGTAGTGGTTGATACCTTAAAGGGTAAACGCATAATGTTATCCATCGCGATTACTTTTAAAGCCCCACTTCCAATGCCAAGCAATCCTGATAGAGTCCCGGCGAAAAGCATCATCAGGAAACCACCTGGTACATGTTTTACGGCATATTGATGATCTACACCTTTATCAGGGTAAGACCCATTGAGTTTAAAAAATTTGGCCCATTTATCGGTATCATCCAGAGTGCTATGGTCTACCTTTTTCTTTAAAGTCATGATGGCAGAAAAGATGAGGATACAGCCAAAAAGAATGGCAATGTAATTGGCATTGAGGTAAACGGCTACAATTGCCCCACACACCGCTCCTATTGTGGTTGCGATTTCTAAAAACATCCCGATCCGGATATTCGTAATCCCTTCTTTTACATAAGCTGCAGCCGAGCCTGAAGAGGTAGCAATTACCGAAACAATAGATGCACCTATGGCATAATGAATATCGACACCAAGGGCCAAAGTTAGCAATGGAATAATAATTACCCCTCCGCCTAAGCCTGTTAGCGAACCTAATAATCCGGCTAAAAAGGCACCTAATAAAACGATAATCGTAAACAGCAATACCGACATGCGGGCAAATATAATGCACTGTTTTCGGGGAAACGAAAGATTAAGCGAATAAAACAAAGTCTATATGTTATATGGGTAAATAGAATTTTGAATGAGTGAGTAAGTGAGTTTTATAAGAGAGAACAATAGGCGTTTACTCATTCAATAATTGATTCATTCAAAATTCAATAATTCTCTCACTCCATAATTACTTATAAAGCTTACTTTCTTTATTTACATCAACATCCCGGAAACTTTCCAACAGCTCAAAAGCAATTTGCCTTACTGTTTCGGCTATTGGGGAAATAGTAGATTTGTTGCCTTCGGCATCTTTAACCGTCCAGCCTGAAGTGTTTAGCGCTAATGGACTGGAACTAGCCAGAGATTTAATTATTTTTGCTCTTGTAAAAGGCGTACCATCCGAATCAATAATTACTTTCTTATTGTTCCACCAGTTTTCTTGCGATACGGTTGTTAAAGCAGAACGATCTAATTTGGCCAAATAACTCCACCCCTTTTCAGCACGATGTGTCAGTTTTAACAATCCGATAAAATTGGTGAGGCTTTTGGAATCGTACATCTGAGAACTGCAATACATATTAAGATGACTTAATTTAAGCTGACTTACCAATGCTTTTGCCTGACTGGAGTTATGGAAAATCACCACGATTTGCTCTGCAATCTGATAGATAACAGATTCGTTTCCGTTATCGTATTCAGCACAAAGTATTTCTATCCCTTTTAGTTCTCGCTCCAGCTGCGAAACCAGTTCAGGTTTATTTAAAATGGCTTTCATCATCAGTAGTTACTTACCCAATCGCTTAATCAATTCCGCGCTTAAGTCCCTGCCATCGTTTAAACGGTTCGCAAAAAATGATTTGGCAGCTTCGAAATGCTCTTTGTAACCCTTCAAATCGCCATAACCAATAATCGATGCCCATTCGTGTACAGCGGTATGAAATTCCAAATCATCACCACGGATAGATTTATCATATAAAGCGGTATTAATCGACTCTTCTAACATTTCTTCGTTTTTGAAAAGATATTCGGCAATGCCCAGCCTCAGTTTAAAAGGTGGTGTTTGGCAGATCAGGTTATCGTAAGGGTTCACCCCCATCTTGTACCAGGCATATACCATACTCAACAAACTTAAATGCGAATTGGGTTTTTGTTTATGGCTGGCATCCGATAGACTGAATTCTTTCATGATGTTATCATCCAACAGTAAAAGCGATCTGCTTTCATGAAAAACAAAATCGCGGGCTGCATAAATCTTTTCCCTAAACTCGGCTTCATTTTCACAGATCATCAGCTTAAACAGTTCAGATTCTGCCTGGGCATAATATTTTACCTGTTTTTGTGCATAAGGGTTTAAAATGGCCAGACCTGCATAAATGTGAGATTTATAGCTAAAAATTCTCAGCGTCGTCAAAATTTTCACATTATCAATTCCACCCGCATAGGCAGGGTTATCCCATGGGAAGAAACCGGCATTTTTCCAGGCAGAACCCATGCTCTCGAAACCCATGTGCGTTACAGCTTGTGTATCGGCCACAATACGATCGTGTTCCCTATAATCGTCCATTTCAATAATGTTCGATTTTAAAGATTTATAGACCTCAAGGGCCTGCGCATAAACCTCGTCTGTAGCGCGATGACGCACCACCACAAGCGTTTGCCCCTCAGGACTAAAAGCAGGACCATGCAAAGAGTGGCAGGTTACAATTTGGGTATCGTTTGGAAGGTATTTTTCAAAAGCAGCAATTTCCGGATGTTTAACTGATGTTTGACCCGAAACAATGGCACCATATTTAGTAGAGCGGGCAAAAACAGCTACTACTTCATCAATTTTTTCGGCTTCAACGCAATAAATGATAAAGTCAGATTTACGCGCTACCTCATGGCCATCAATTAAAACTTCGATTCCTTTTGGTTCCAGCTCATTTTTTAAATCTGCAAAACGTAAGGGCATATCTGCCCCAAATACTTTATAACCTGCATTTACAAACGATACAGCGTACAATTTGCCCATATCGCCTAAACCAATAATTCCTATTTGCATGAAACAAATGTAACCTATCGCAAATAATTTTATAATAAAACTTAGATAAAATTGTTATTTAACATGTTAAACACAAACATTTTGATCTATCGTTCCTAAACTTCACCTAAAAAATATTAAACAGGGAAATAGATAAAAATGTAGTTTTACATTCAAACACCTATATTTAAACTATGCAGAAAATTAAACACACCCTATTGTTTTTAGGCGCTATGCTATTTTTAAACGTTGCGTTTGGGCAAGTTAAGCCAGACACGACAAAGAATACTGATCCATCTCTAAATGGACAGTATCAGTTCATGTTAAAAAAATCTAAAAGTTTGTATGGCGCAAGATTGATCAATCCTTCAAGGTTATCATCTTTATGGAAAAGTGTTAACGATACGCTGAAAAAGGAACGCAAGCAATTGCAGGAAGCCAGGCAGGAAATTAAGGCACAGGCAGGCAATATTTCGAGTTTAAAAGGAGAAGTAACCGGAAAAGAGAGCTCGCTCGCCAATGCTACCGCTTCGGTTAACGAAATTAAGTTTTTAGGAATTTCTTTTGATAAAGGCACTTATAATACCATTGTGTGGACAATTATTATTGTGTTAGGCATAGGTTTGGCCTTTGTTATTTTCCAATCTGGCAAATTAAGGCACGAAGCAAAGTACAGAACATCGCTTTACCAGGAAGTAGCCGATGAATTTCAGGCGCATAAAGTAAAGGCAAAAGATAAAGAAATGAAACTTGCCCGTGAACTTCAGGACGAACGGAATAAATGGGATGATGGCCGGGGAAGATAAAAAATATCTGGCCACAGAACGCAGATCAACACGGAGAAATTTGCTTGTATCTGGCACAAAGATTAGATTATCCGAATTGAATGAGTGTCAGATGGTAACATCTGACACCACTGAAACACATAGTAGCAACATTTGGCCACATAACCCCATCGAAGCCAAATACAGTTCCTTCAATTGGCAAATTGTGAGCGGGTTATTTTACCTAGAAGTACAGCTTTAGGTTTCTGACGGAAAAGATATTCCCTTAATATTCCGGTATAAATCTACAGCATATAGGTCTGTCATTCCAGAAACAAAGTCTAGTACACTCTGTATAATAGAATAAATATCGGTCAAATCGGTATGATACTGTTTAGGAATTAGTTTAACCAGTTTTTTATAATAGTGTGTGTTGTTATGAATAAGTGCAGGAACAAACTCTTCTAATAAGCCAGCCATAATTTTGTAACCCGCCACCTCTTTCTGTATAACTGAAGAGAAGTTATAAATGCGCTCTACTGAGATTTTTTCAACAGCTTTCCACGCCGAAATATAGGGCTCAGGCAGTAAATCGGTTAAACTATGGTTAAGCTCACCCTTTAGTAATTGTTCTTGTTCTCTAAAAAATATGCCTGCACATTGGTTTGTTAAGGTATTAATTGCTTTAGCGCGGAGCAGACCAATTTTGGCATCATCGTCTTCGTAATCGTTTTTTAGACGTTCTTCTATTGTTGTTGAATTGGCAAAAGGTAACAGGTAATTTTTCACCTCTTCGTACGACAGGATTTTTAAACGGTGTGCATCTTCCAAATCAATAATGCTGTAACAAATATCATCAGCAGCTTCTACCAGGTAAACCAAAGGATGGCGTTTATAAATAAGGTATTCATTATCCTCTTGCTCCAGGTGAAGTTCGGCTGCAATCTTTTTAAAACTCTCTTCTTCTGACTGGAAGAAACCGTATTTTTTACGGTGCAAAAGGCCTTTTTGTTTACCAGCAATCGAGGCACATGGATATTTAGCTATAGAGGCCAAAGTAGAATAAGTAAGCGCATAGGCATCATTTCCTTTTCCCTTTAGCGGATGAGTAAGAATACGGATAGCATTGGCATTTCCTTCGAAATTAATCAAGTCGTGCCACTGTGTTTCGCTCATTTCTTTCTGGTAAACCTTACCATCACCATCGGTAAAATAGCGCGAGATGGCTGCTTCTCCTGAATGGCCAAAAGCCGGATTACCCAAATCGTGTGCTAAAGACGCCGCCGCGACAATATTACCAACTTCATTAATTAAAGGAACATCTTTAATGAGTTGCGGCTGATGTTCTTCTATACTTTTTAAAAATATATTTGCCATTGAACGTGCCACACTTGCCACCTCCAAACTATGCGTAAGGCGATTGTGAACAAAAACACTTCCCGGCAAGGGGAAAACCTGGGTTTTGTTCTGCAACCTTCTAAATGGAGATGAAAAAATTAACCGGTCATAATCACGCTGGAAATCAGAACGCGCACGATCAGTACTGGCACCATATTGTTCCTGTCCGTACCTTCTATTCGATAGTAAATATTTCCACTCCATGCGTTCAATTAATTTTGGGCGAAGTTAATGATTCAGGTGCTTTAATAAAAAGATTCGTTTTTAAAACCCTTGATTTTTTAAGCCTATAGAGTGTAATCCATGGCATGAATAATTTTCACGGCTATAAAAGGGCAATCAAAGCAGTCCACCCGGTTTGATGGCTAGCGCCCAGGCCTTTCCCATTGTCACCGTTAAAGTACTCGTAATATAAAATGTAATCTTTAAAATGCTCATCGTGATTTAATTTGGGATAGCCTCCAAATGCCGCACGCTCACCCTTATCATTTTTAAGGAATAAATTTTTCATCCTTTTGCTCAACAAATCTGCAATTTCATTCAGTGAGAAATATTCGTTGGAACCTGTTGGATATTCTACCCTAAAATCATCTGTATAGTATTCGTGAAAATGTTTTAAGGCATCAACTAATAAATAGTTTAAAGGCATCCAAATTGGTCCGCGCCAATTGCTGTTTCCACCAAACATACCTGTTTCACTTTCTGCAGGTGTGTACTTTACAGAATAATCACTTCCATTTAACCAGTAACTAAAAGGCTGTGTTTCATAAATTTTAGAAACCGATCGAATACCAAAATCAGAGAGGAACTCTGTAGTATCCAACATTCTGCGCAAAAGCATTTTCATCCTATGGCCACGCAAAAGCGAAAACAAGTGTTTATCATTTCCACTTTTATCTGCCCAATGGCTCACTAGCTGTACCAAATCAGGTCGTTGAAGCATAAAAGCTTCCAAATGAGACCTAAGTTTTGGCAAGTCTTTCCAATCTTTATCGCTAAAAACGATTACCGCGAACATGGGGATCAAACCGACAAGAGAGCGAAGGCGTAACCGATCCCAATCTCCATTGGGATTACGTAATAAATCGTAGTAAAAACCATCATGATCATCCCATAGTCCAATGTGATGATCGCCCATATTATCAATTGATCCGGCAATAAATAAAAAATGTTGTGCAAATTTTATCGCCATATCTTCATATAAAGGATTGTGCAAGGCTAGTTCTATACTTATTTGAAGCATATTCAAAGCGTACATAGCCATCCAGCTGGTACCATCGGCTTGCTCCAAAAAACCACCACCGGGAACGGGCTCACTGCGGTTAAACACCCCAATGTTATCAAGCCCCAGAAAGCCACCTTCAAAAATATTGTTCCCCTCGCTATCTTTTTGATTAACCCACCAGGTGAAGTTGAGAAGTAGGCGCTGAAATACCTCTTCTAAAAACTTTAAATCACCGGTTCCTTTTATTTTCTTATCTACCAGGTAAACCTTGTAAGAAGCCAATGCATGCACAGGCGGATTTGCATCTGTAAAATCCCATTCGTATGCGGGTAATTGTCCGTTTGGATGGATGTAACTGTTGTTTAATAACAATCGCAATTGCTGTTTGGCAAAATCGGGATCTACAGGCGCAAGCGCTATGCAATGAAAAGCAAGATCCCAGGCAGCAAACCAAGGGTATTCCCACTTATCAGGCATTAAAACAATATCATTAGCCATAAAATGGCTCCAATGGTAATTTCTACCACATGCTCTTTCTTGTGCTGGTTTAGGTAAAGCCGCATCGCCCTTTAACCAGGCATTTACATCATAATTATAATACTGCTTATTCCATAAAATACCCGCCCAAGCTTGCCGTTGCAGCATTTTTTCTTCATCACTGCAATCCACAGCGTATTTATCTGCATAAAACTCATTGGCTTCTTTTTTACGCACTTCAAAAATCTGATCATAATCTTCAAATGGTGCTTCTAACTGGTTACAGCTTAATCTTAATTTTATGCTGGTGCTTTGTTTTGCAGGAATGAGCTTGGTATAATGAACTGCGACTTTGGTTCCTGTTTTGGCAGGATTTATGGCCTTTATATTGCCGTTTATCAAATAGTCGTTTATACCATCCTTTACAAAATCTGATGCGTTAGCTGATTGATATAAACGTTCATTATTGGTTTCATTATCGGTAAATAAAAATTCAGGTTTACCATCTGCATAACAATAAAATTTACCGTGCTTTTCTGAATGCAAAAGCAATTTATTTTGGCCAATACTGCTAATTGCAGGTTTAGCTGTAGCGCCATCCCAACTCCAGTTGTTACGGTACCATAACTGTGGTAAAATATGAAGATTGGCATCTTCATTGCTCCTATTAAAAATGGTGTAATTAATGAGCAAATCATCCACGTCATTTTTTGCATAATTGATAAAAACATCAAAATATTTATCTTCATCAAATATACCTGTATCCATCAATTCAAATTCGGGTTCCTGTCTGGATCGTTTGGCGTTTTCATCAACAAGCTTAGCATAAGGGAAAGCAGACTGCGGGTATTTATACAACATTTGCATATAGCTATGCATGGGCGTATTATCCAAATAATAATAAAGTTCTTTAACATCTTCTCCATGATTACCCTCTGAATTGTTCAAACCAAAAAGCCGTTCTTTTAAAATAGCATCTTTGCCATTCCATAAAGCTAATCCTACACAAAGCAGTTGCTGATCATCACTTATGCCCGCTAATCCTTCCTCACCCCACCTAAAGGCTTTACTCCTCGCTGTATCATGCGTTGTAAAATCCCAGGCATTTCCATTGGGGCTATAATCTTCCCTCACAGTCCCCCACTGTCGCTCAGTAAGGTATGGCCCCCACTTAAGCCATGCTTTTTGATGGGCATATTGTTGATTAATCCGATTTTGCTCTGCCTTGTTCATATTTCAATATTAGCTATAGTCCACTTGCTAAAACTATACCAATTACCAGTTAGCTTTCAGCTTATTAATATGAAGTTAAATATCCATGATTAAAGTAAATATATTCTAAGTTTTAAGTCACGAACTCAATAATAAAATACAAACCTTTTGGTTTCAGAAACGTTGTTTAAATGAGATTTAATTTATTTCTATGAAAACGAGCATCTATAATAAGGAAGAACACACTGAGGGTTACGTAGGACCAGATGGTGGAAAGGAAGAAAAATCTGATGTGCAGAAAGCCTACGAAGAGGGTAATGATACCAATGTTGTAACCGCTTATGGAAAGGAACCAAGCGAACTCATTAAAGGCAATCCTTTAGCAAAGGATGGTTTCGATAATTCTGGTACACAGGGTAAAGATTCGCTTAGCGATGATGCATATAACAGTGCTGATAAAAACCCAACCATACAGAGTGCCGAAAGCCATACCGGAAGTTCATCTGAAGATTTTAAAGCAAATGCCGGCATCAATGAGGATGATGAAAACCATGCATTAAATACAGGAATATAAAGAGACGGTTATGGGATTATTAAAATATGCAATTTTAGGCGCAGCAGCTGTATATGGTTTTAAATACGCCACAAAAAAGCGTGCAACTGATGGAAAATCTTTGATTGATGACTTTAAGGAAAAAGTTCCGGAATATGTTGATGAAATTAACAATTACGCCACAAAAATAAGACAGGATTATCGGCAAACCAGCGATTTATATTAATGTTTAGATCGTCACTCCAATAAATTACCTTAGGTAAACCCGCTTAAGGCATGGTTACTACGGAACTTTCAGCTGCACCATAGGTGAGTATCACTACTGATAATTGAAAGTATTTACTAGACCTTTAAAGGCAGCTTATTAACCAAGTTTGGGTGTCCGAACACAAAATTGATATATATCAATATCTTAAAACCAGATTCTTTGTGAATTGACTATAAGTTCCTGAAATTTGCTGTGCTGTAGGATTCGCGACAAAGATTAAAAAAATCATTAACTAACTTTTTAAGGGCATTTGCTACTTGATTAACGCATTACAGTTGTCGAATCCTAAATAATTTCCATCTACCGGAAAATGCATAAATGTTGTAAAGGGATTATTCTATAAGAATGGTCTCTTTATAACTATCATAAATCTTTTCCACTCAAACCCTTCTCGCCATTCTTATTTCGGTTTCCAATATCTTCACCCTGACTTAAATTCGAATTATTTAAATTTTCATTTACGGCATGCTTAGGATCATTTTCTGTTTTCAATAAATGTGATGCCTCTGGTTCATCTTTACGTTTAAAATCAGTGCGTTTATGCCCGTAAGTTGCCTCGCCATTATCCCATTCTATATGCTCGTCATTGTGGTTAACCCCTGCATTAGGATCAACATTTTTATTTTCATTACTTTCCATAGCCATTTATTTGTAGATAATCTCCTTTAACAACATTGGTACAATAAAAAAAGTTTAACAGATCCAATTATATTGTCCAGTCTTTCCATCTCATCTTACCGATCCGCCAGTCAATTGCAGTTACTATACACCTTCACTTTGATCAATCTCTGTACTACTATCCAAATCGTCTTTGGTTGACCCATTTTCATCACGATGTTTTGGTGGATTTTCCATTCTACTTTTTTCCAGTTCAGAAAAATCACCGCCTTTTTGATTGGCCACTTCCCCATGTGAAGAAGGTTTATTTGTGAGTTCTTCCTTTGTGTCAGCAAAATCCTGTCCCTCAATTGGTAATTCTTCTTTTTCCTTATCCTTACTAGTCATATTAGTACAACCAGTCTGCTCAGCTTTTGTTTTGGAATTTGCATGCATAAAAAAAGGCCTCGATTTGCATCGAGACCTTTTCTGTTCTTTTTAAAATCAATTAAACTTTGATTTCAACTTCAACACCACTAGGCAATTCAAGTTTCATTAAAGCATCAACAGTTTTAGAGTTAGAGCTATAAATATCCAATAAACGTTTATAAGCGCACAATTGGAATTGCTCTCTAGCTTTTTTGTTTACGTGTGGAGAACGTAAAACAGTAAAGATTTTTTTCTCTGTAGGAAGTGGAATCGGACCACTTACCACTGCACCCGTAGGTTTAACAGTTTTTACGATTTTCTCAGCAGATTTATCTACTAAATTGTAATCGTAAGATTTTAATTTAATTCTGATTCTTTGGCTCATCTTATTTTTAATTATGGTTTCCTGTTAGAGCTATTAACAACAGAAACCGGATTTATCTTGAGTTTTGCGTTAAGCGTTTTGCGTGCGGCGAAAATCATCGCTAAACACAAAACGCTATGCGCTTAACAAATACTAGTCTTCAGATTTTATTCTGCCTTTAGATTTAGCAATTACTTCATCCTGTACATTTTTAGGCGCAGCTTCATAGTGGTCAAATTCCATGGTAGAAGTTGCACGGCCAGATGTGATGGTACGTAATTGCGTTACATAACCGAACATTTCAGAAAGAGGCACAGTTGCTTTAATTACCTGAGATCCGTTACGGGTATCCATACCTAATAACTGACCACGACGACGGTTCATATCACCGATCACATCACCCATGTTTTCTTCAGGGGTTAAGATTTCGATTTTCATGATTGGCTCCATCAAAGTAGGTTTACATTTAGGTAAAGCCTCACGGTATGCCATTTTAGCAGCAAGCTCAAATGATAAAGCATCTGAATCGACAGCGTGGAATGAACCATCCGTTAAACGAACTTTCATATCAGGAAGTGGATAACCAGCTAATACACCGTTTGCCATAGAAGCAGCAAAACCTTTTTCTACTGAAGGGATAAACTCACGAGGAATTGAACCACCTGTAATTTCGTTTACAAACTGCAAACCACCTTTTTCGAAATCAGCATCAATTGGGGAGATAATTACTGAAATATCAGCAAATTTACCACGACCACCTGATTGTTTCTTGTATGTTTCGCGGTGTGTTGTTGAACCGAAAATAGCTTCTTTGTAAGCTACCTGTGGTGCACCTTGGTTAACCTCTACTTTAAATTCGCGTTTTAAACGGTCAATTAAAATATCTAAGTGTAACTCACCCATACCAGAGATAACAGTCTGACCAGTTTCCTGATCTGTTTGAACTCTAAATGTAGGATCCTCTTCAGCTAATTTACCTAAACCAATACCTAATTTATCAACGTCAGCCTGAGTTTTAGGCTCAATAGCTAAACCGATAACTGGTTCTGGGAAATCCATTGACTCAAGAACGATTGGGTTTTTCTCATCACAAAGCGTATCACCTGTTTTGATATCTTTAAAGCCAACTACCGCAGCAATATCACCAGCAGCCACATTTGGCACAGGGTTTTGCTTGTTAGCATGCATTTGGAAGATACGAGAAATACGCTCTTTATTTTCTGAACGAGAGTTATACACGTAAGAACCTGCTTCTAAGTTACCCGAGTAAACACGGATAAAACATAAACGCCCTACGAATGGATCGGTTGCAATTTTAAAAGCTAAAGCGGCAAATGGCTCACTAATGCTTGGTTTTAATAAAACCTCCTCGTTAGTATCTGGGTTTGTACCAATAACACCTTCGCTATCCATAGGTGAAGGCAATAATTCCATCACATAATCAAGCATAGTTTGTACACCTTTATTTTTGAAAGATGAACCACAAACCATAGGTACAATTTTAGCATCTAAAACAGCTGCACGTAAAGCATCTAAAACTTCGCGTTCTGTGATTGTTTCTGGCGCTTCGAAGAATTTCTCCATTAACGACTCATCATAATCAGCAACCGATTCAAGTAATTTCTCTCTCCACTCAGCAACCTCATCAATCATATCTTCTGGGATTGGCACTTCAGTAAAGGTCATCCCTTTATCATGCTCATTCCAAACGATACCACGGTTGTTGATCAAATCAACCACACCTTTAAATCCATCTTCAGATCCGATAGGTAATTGTAATGGAACTGCATTACTACCCAACATTTCTTTAACCTGTTTAACAACTTTTAAAAAGTCTGCTCCAGAACGGTCCATTTTATTAACGAAACCAATACGAGGCACACTGTAGTTGTTTGCTAAACGCCAGTTGGTTTCTGATTGAGGCTCAACACCATCAACAGCTGAAAACAAGAATACTAATCCATCTAGTACACGTAGTGAACGGTTTACCTCTACGGTAAAATCCACGTGACCTGGAGTATCAATCACGTTAACGTGATACTTTTGACCTCTGTAATTCCAATCAACAGTAGTTGCAGCAGAAGTAATGGTAATACCACGCTCTTGCTCTTGTGCCATCCAGTCCATTGTTGCAGCACCTTCGTGCACTTCACCAATTTTATGACTTACACCAGCATAATAAAGGATACGCTCAGTTGTTGTAGTTTTACCCGCATCAATGTGAGCCGCGATTCCAATATTTCTTGTAAATTTTAAATCTCTTGCCATGTTATGTTTTTGATTTATCTGATTTTAAATGATTGCACCGATTATGTTAAAACAAATCGGTGCAATTTATCTAATCAGTATAATCTTCTAATTAAATCTGTGTAATCTTACTAATCTGTTAATCCTAAATTAGAACCTGAAGTGAGAGAACGCTTTGTTAGCCTCAGCCATTTTGTGCGTATCTTCTTTCTTCTTAACAGCAGCTCCTTCGCCTTTAGCAGCAGCTACGATTTCACCAGCTAATTTCTCTTTCATGGTTTTTTCACCACGACGACGAGCGTATAAAATTAACCATTTCATACCTAAAGCTGTTTTACGCTCTGGTCTAACCTCAGTTGGAACCTGGAAGTTAGCACCACCAACACGACGAGATTTAACCTCTACAGCTGGCATAATGTTAGTTAATGCGCGTTTGAATATCTCTAAACCGTTTTCACCTGCTTTTTTCTCAGCAATTTCAACAGCATCATAAAAAATTGAATAAGCGATAGATTTTTTTCCATCGTACATCATATTGTTTACAAAACGAGTTACCTGAACATCATTAAATTTTGGATCAGGAAGAATAATTCTCTTTTTTGGTTTTGACTTTCTCATTTCTTATTTCCTCCCGATTATTTCTTTTTACCTTTTGTTGGTGCCGCAACTACCTGTCCTGGTTTAGGACGTTTAGTACCATATTTAGAACGACGTTGGTTACGACCAGCCACACCTGATGTATCTAATGCACCACGGATGATGTGATAACGTACACCTGGTAAATCTTTAACACGACCACCACGGATCAATACGATTGAGTGCTCCTGTAAGTTGTGACCTTCTCCAGGAATGTAAGCATTCACCTCTTTACCGTTCGTTAAACGAACACGGGCTACTTTACGCATTGCTGAGTTTGGTTTTTTAGGGGTAGTGGTGTACACACGTGTACATACACCTCTTCGCTGTGGACAACTGTCCAACGCTGGAGACTTACTCTTGAACTCCAGTGCTACTCTACCTTTTCTAACTAATTGTTGAATGGTTGGCATTGTGCTTTTTTATGTTTTTTTATTAAAAAATTTACCGCTCCCCCGGCATCCTTGCAGATAGCCCATAAAACGGACTGCAAAAGTAGAACAATTCTTTTTAAAAATCAAGGGGTTAGCGTAAAAAGTTTTCAGTTGGCACTTATCAGTTTTCAGTTGAAGATTAAGGAGTTGCAGTTCTTCCTTTCTCTTGTCGTCATTGCGAGCTGAAGCGGAGGCAATGATAGTGGAGTGAAGCAATCTTTCTCTCCTTAAACATTCAAGCCACCCAGGCATTGTTTCATCATTATTATACGCTTATTTGGAAAGCAGTTTCAGCCATACTTAGGCTGGGTTCGGCCCCGCTAATGTTACAAGCTCGTGAAGGACTCGCTTTCCACGTATATCGGGTTTAGGTGGCAAAGCAGTTTCTAATATTAACGTTTTCCCTGCAAAGTTCAAAGAAGATCAGTTTGCCTTCCGGTTTTCGCGATATTTAATAAATAGCTTAATAAGCACCAATCAAACTACTGGCCGGAATATTCAAAATCTCATGTAATTTTCTAATCATACTTAAACTAAGTTTGCGCTTACCGCTCAATATTTCAGATTGGCGACTGCGGGCACCTAAAATTTTAGATAGCTCACTTGGTGCTTTACCCAACTGTTCTAACCTAAATTTGATGGCTTCAATTGGTGATGGAGGTGCAATTGGATAATGACTTTCTTCGTAATGTTCTATTAATAATGTTAATAAATCCAATTCATCAGTTTGCTCCGTATTTAAATCAAGATCTTTTTGCATCAACAAATAGGCCTTTTCTAAAGCCAATTCATACTCGTTTTCTGTTTTAATTACTTTTAACATATTTTACCTCCTCCACATTAATTTTATCATAATTAGCATGTGTGCCAATCCAAACTATAAAAACAATCTTTAATTTAAACTCTATATCGGCAATCAACCTGTAATCGTTACCCTTAATGTTAAATACGAATCGTTTGCCCGTTATTACATCTGCAGTTGCATACAACTTAATTACATCTGCAGGCATATTCCAATCTTGTTCAACAACCTCACCATACCAAGCCTCTAAACTAGCCTTGGCGGTGCTGTGCTTCCTGTAATATTCAACAAGTGTCTTTTTAGCAATAATCCGCATACACAAATGTATTACCAAAATGGTAACAAAACAAATTTATTTCATTATCTCATAATTTTATTGGACTACTTTGACATACTGCATAAGTTACATTTATAGTAATGGGTTAAATACATAACTTTTTTTTTCACTAGTTAAAATAACGACCTGTTATAATGCAAAAAAGTCTTCCAGTTTTACCTGAAAGACTTTCCTTTTCTAAGCTTTAGCTACTTTTTTTGTGTGCTTTTTATGATGTTTTTTATGACCTTTTTTAGTCTGTGATTTTTCGGTACCTGCTTTTGCCGGAGTTGTGGTTTGAGCGCTTACGGTATTAATGGTAAAAGCTGCTACTAGTGCGATTACTAAAACTTTAATTGCTTTCATTTTTACATTGATTAACGATGAATAAACCTTGTTATTTTGTTTATTAAATCTCGAAAAGCAAAATGAAGATTTAATGAATTATGGCAGGTCGAAAGCAAAAGAATATTCTAGCTTTCTTCCACTCAACACATACTCAGAAACTACCTTTCCGTCAACGAGGATTTTATATTCACCTTTAGATTGATGCTTAGCAGTAGCAAAAGTTGTAAGCCGAACATGTGTTCCTGATTTTAAGGTTACAGTCTTTTCCCATGCGCCGCTAATTTCTTTTAGTTCTGTCTGTTTTCCATTTTCAGTGGTGTAAGCCATATCGGCTGTTAAACCATTGCCAAAATTTACCTGATACACTACGCTATAAGTTTCTTTCTGAGGAATATCTATTTTACCACGGGACATGGAATAGAAGGTTGTCGCGGTTGATAAAGCACAACTGCTTAAAATGATCGCCAGCAAAAAAGAACAGAAAATATTTTTCATTTGATATGGTTTAGATCAAGATGACGACGGTTTTAAAGAAAAGGTTGCAAAGGAAAGAGAAATGATTAAATGAGAGCATGATTGAATAAGAGAATGTTGGATTAGACCAGCACATTCACACATTTTATCATTCAAAATTCACTCCTTCTAAACTCACTCATTCCATCATTTGTGAAATGTATCAAGGTATAAATCTTCAACCTTTTTTCTGGCCCAGGGCATTCTTCTTAAAAATTTTAAGCTCGATTTTATGGTTTGGTTGTTGTTGAAACAATCAATCCTGATCAATGATCCCAGTTTTTCCCAACCGTAATGTGTTTGCAGATCGGTTACTATTTTTTCTAAGGTAATACCGTGTAAAGGATTATTTTTTTGTTGTTCGGCCATTTGGCAAAGTTAAGGCAAAATTATCAGGGTTTGTACTGGACCATCCAAACATTTGCACCCCCGCAATCGGGATCGTTTATTTTGTGCCTGAGCACTTCAAATTGATTTGCCTGAAGCAGGGTTTGATATTCAGCAGTATCCAAAGAAGCATGAAAAAGATTTTCGCCACCATTCATGCCCCATACTTCTCCCCTTTCCGTTCCAGACGTAAAGAGTAAAATACCGTTGGGCCTAAGGTGACGTTTAAAAATAGCAAACATATCCGGCTGATCATCGGCAGGAAGATGAAAAAAACTGTGCCAGGCAATAATTAGATCAAACTTTTCATCCAGATCAAGTTCACGCATATCTTTTAGCAGAAACCTGGTAGATGGGAAATTGATTTTTGCCAGCTCGATCATTTGCTTGCTGGCATCAACCCCTAAAACATTTACCCCGTGGTTAATAAAATATTCCAATATGGGTTTTCCATCACCGCAGCCCAGATCCAAAACCTCTGCATCTTTTGGAAGGTGCTGGAGGATATCATTTAAATAAGCTTTCTCTACCAAATCAGCATAACGGTTTTCAGCAAACCAGTGACCTATCTTATTGTAAACTTGGTAAACGTTTTTGCGTTCTCCTTTTTCCATCCCGTATAAATTTCGGTTATTGATGTTAATTTTTAATTCAAGGATTTAAATATCCGGAACATCACCTCATACTTTAGTAACACCAAATTAATCATATTTTGTTTTTTTGGAAACAAGCGTACAATGGTTCTTGGCAAATGCAGCCCTGCCATCCGCTTTACTCCGTTGCACTTCATGCCCGCTACTGTCAGGTTTAGGGTGAAAGGTCTGCTTCCGACATTGCGCCAAAGGTATTGACCCTTCATTTTCAAAACAATTTCGGTTTAACAATTGTAACCGGGCTTAAAAATTAACCAACAGCCGTAGCATCAATTTCGATTAACATGCCATTTAAGGCCAACCTTTGTACCGGGATAAGCGTGTTTACCGGGAATTTCTGATCAGGCCATATTTTACTCGATTCTTCGATCAGGATCTCGTGCTTGGTTTCATCGTAATCTACTACCAAAGTAGTCAGTTTTGCAATGTTGGCCATGGTCAAATTTTTGCTTTTTAAGGCTAAAGCAATATTCTCGAACACAATAACAACTTGTGTCCTAAAATCATCACTTAAAATACCATCTGTTCTACTGCCGCCCTGACCTGCAACAAATACCAGCTGACGCTCAGCCGGAACGGAGGCAAGGTGGGAATATCCATGTGGACGGGGATCATATATGCCGGTGGGATTGGTAATTTCTAAATCAGGTTTTTCCATATCTGTAAATTTATGCCAGCTAAATTATCTGATAGTTTCCCGTAAACCGTCGGCAATTTGCAATAAAAAACCTCCTGATCTTTTAAAATCAGGAGGTCTGGAATTATTTAATGTAAGCTCGGTTGCCCATTAAGCTAAAGGTAAACCTCAATAAGTGTTCGACTACTCTATCAGTGACAGACTCCAATAGAAAGGTCGTCATCTCGACTGTAGCGCAGCGAAATGGAGAGATCTATTTAGTTAGATTTCTCGACTGCGTTGCACTCCGCTCGAAATGACGGTAACTCGAGGGATTTTTACGCGTAGATTAATACTGTCATTTATATTGATTTTTATACAATAAATTAACCCTCAGACTGACAACCGTAGCACTTAATTAATAACATTTGCTTAGTTGCCTGAAGCAGTCCAAGTATCGTTATCAGGATTTGAATCTGGCAATACTTTATCGGGATCTAAAGTAACCGACTCAATTTCTTCAGTTGTAGGGAAACGAACCAACCAGCTTGTATTTTTCATCCAAACATCAACCGGAACTTTTACAGTTTCAGTTTTTCCGCTTTTGGTTTTAACCAGAAGAATGATTGGCATTGGCATTTTCTCTAAATTTACCACTTTAATATTATAGCCTACCAATTTATCGTCTTTTTTAACGGCTTCAACTGCAGCGATACCCTGATCCATTTTCCAGCTGTTTAACCACCAGCTTCTCCAGAACCAGGCCAAATCTTCGCCCGCTCCATTTTCCATCGAACGGAAGAAATCAAACGGTGTTGGATGTTTAAATGCCCAGTTTTTAATGTACTGACGGAAAGCATAATCAAAACGGTCTTCGCCTAAAATCTGGTTTCTCAAAATATCAAGGCCCCATCCTGGTTTGCTGTATAAGTTAACACCTATATTTCTTTCAGCCATACCATCAGGCATCTGCATAATATTTTCGTAAATCGGGTTACCGATCACACTTTTACCAATTCTGTGTAAATCAGCCGGAGGGCCAGCGTATTCGCCATTATTAAAGTTTTTCTTAGAAATACCGTTGATGAAAGTATTAAATCCTTCGTCCATCCAACCGTATTTACGCTCGTTAGAACCCACGATCATCGGGAACCAGGTGTGCCCAAATTCGTGATCGATTACTCCCCATGCGCCAGCCTTTTTAGCAGTCCAGCCACAGAAAACAATACCAGGATATTCCATACCACCAATATTGGTAGCCACATTAACAGCCATTGGATAAGGATATTCGAACCATTTTGATGAATAATGCTCGATGGTAGATTTCACATATTCTACGCCACGGCCATAAGAATCAACACCATTACTTTCTACCGGTTGCGCAGAAACGGCCAAACCAGTTTTGCCGCTTGGCAGTTTATACCTTGCAGCATCTAATACAAATGCTTTTGATGAAGCCCAGGCCGCATCGCGTGCATTGGTAATTTTAAACTTCCAGGTTAATTTATCTTTCGTCGGACGTGATTTCGGATCGGTTACCTCTGCTTCTGTACGGATGTGCACGGTAGCATCGCTCAATTTAGCCGCATTCCATCTTTTTAACTGCTCTGCAGTAAAAACTTCAGCAGGGTTTAATAACTCGCCCGAACCCATTACGATATGGCTCGCCGGTGCAGTAATGGCAAAGTTGATATCACCATATTCGCAATAAAACTCTCCCCCACCCAAATATGGCAAAGTATTCCAACCGATTACATCATCATACACACACATGCGCGGAAACCACTGTGCAATAGCAAAAATTTCACCGTTTTTTGTAGTTAAATGACCTGTTCTGTCCGACCCTTCTTTAGGTACGATATATGAATAATCCATTTTAATGGTTACCAAATCGCCATTAGCGGCCAAAGGCTGATCTAAACGGATCTGCATACGGGTATCTTCAACGATAGAGGTGAATTTTACTGCACCTGTTTTTTGAGCTACGCTGATGTTCTGGATTTTATAGCCACCATCAAATTTTTCGCCCTGTGCACCATAACGGCTACGTGAAGGGGTAATGGCATAACCACGTGAAGTTTCTTTAAAAGTATTCTGATCTAACTGCAGCCATAAATAAGGCAATTTATCGGGACTGTTGTTTTTGTAGGTAATGGTAACCGTTCCGCTAACCATGTTCTTGGTTTCATCAAGGTTGGCGGTAATGTTATAATCAACATGGTTTTGCCAGTATTTCGGACCTGGGGCGCCAATTGCCGAGCGGAATTCATTTCCGTTTTGGGTATAAAATAGTGGTCCAAATGCTTCAGCAGGATTATAGTTGCTTGCTGGTGCGGGGGTTGTAGCCTGTTGGGCTGATGCTGAAAAAGCAAAAACACAACAAACCAAACCAAAATTAATCAGTTTAGTCAATTTCATGATCATAATAAGGTTGTAATACTGCGGTAAATATAAAAAATAACCACACATAGATTTATATGTGGTTATAATGTTACCGATAATGGTTATAATGTTATCAAATTCTGTGAAGAAGTACCTAATTAGCCTTTAATTTTGGCAGATCCTGTAATTTTCTTTCCTGTGGACTTAATTTTTTCCATGCTACAAAGGCACGTGAGATGTAAAAAGCATAACGGAATGGCCTTTCGGCCTTAACCGCTTCAATTGAAGGCCTATAAATGATGATAAAGTTTTTAAGCTCTTCACCTTCCAGTTTGGTAAGATCAGTTATAGCCTTTGGCGTGAAGTTTTCATCGATTTCATCCTGGTACATTTCCTTTTCTTCTAAATCGGCTTCTTTACGCTGCTGTCTTTTATATTTACCGTAACCTAAATTCAGGTTCAAGCCACCCACCTTATCTTTCATACGCTTACGGTTTAGGTTGCCCCCAGTATTAAGCAAGGTGTATTTTTCTGCCAAAGGATCTTTAGCATCGGTTACCTGGCTGTTCATCCGGACCGCGGTAATATCTACATCTTTTAAACTGTTCGACTTTACCGGAAGGTAGATGGTTCTGTTTAGGAGATTGGTTAAATAAAGCGTATCGGTATGATACCCTATTGCCGAAAATTCAATCAAATCACCAATGTTGGCTGCAATGGTATACTTACCTTCTTTGTTGGTACTGGTAGATTTTTTACTGTTCAGGTTTCTGATGGAAACGCCAGGCAGTGAGAGTGTTTTTTTCGAATAATCGAAAACTGTACCTGTAGTTACCGTTTGTGCAAAAACGCCAATCGGCAAGGCAAGCAATAGAAAAATGATCAGTTTGTACATACTCAAAAGTAGCTTAGTTCGACATTTAAAATCTGCATTTAACAAACTTTAACATTAGAACAAATGAATTAGGTTAGTGTTTTTAAATAATTTTCATCGTCAAATCCAATCAATATGGCTTTGTTGTTTTGCTCAATAATCGGGCGTTTTATGGCACTGGTATTTTCTTTTAAATAAGCGATCGCCAAATCCTGCTTATCAATTTTGGCTTGTTCCTCTTTAGTGAGTTTCTTCCAGGTTAAACCTTTACGGTTTAAAACCGTTTCCCAGCCGAAAGTATTACACCATTCATTTAACTTTTCTTCAGTAATACCTTTTTTCTTGAAATCGTGAAATTCGAAATCTATCTGATGTGCTTTTAACCAATCGAGCGACTTTTTAACTGTATTGCAATTTGGAATTCCGTAAACGGTCATATTGAATGAATGAATTTTGAATGAGTGAATGATAAATGGAAATGTATAGTGGATGATGGAGAAGCCAATCCTACAATCCGTTTCAAAGATAATAAAATTGTTTATCCGTGGTGTTGGATATTACTATCCGACACAAAGTGAATATTGATTTTCGTGAACAGTCAGATGGTAACATCTGACTGCACAATTATCGGATTGTCCAACCGATCTTAAAATCCCACAATCCTATAATCCTATTCATTCGTCACATTTTTAGCCCTATCCATCACATTTTAAATATTGTAGCCAATTCTCTTTGTAAAATTGTGCCATTAATTAAAACAAAATGGAAATTCTTTCAGGTAATTCAACTGCCATCAAATCCAAAAACATCAACCAGCTTGAGTTTTGGATTTCTACAACATTATACATCCTTGCATTGATCAGCATTTGCACGCAGACCACTTATGGTTCTGGCGGGTCTTACCGTTTTTCTGAAAATTCGGTTGAGTATAGCATCATGGCGAATTTCTTTCTTCCCGAAATATTTAAGATCAGTATCATTTACTTCAGTTTTTTGCTCTTCAATTTTGTTTCAATGCCTCAACTGGCAAAGGGCCGTAACGTGCCCATGAACCTGATCATGACCATTGCAGTTACCGCATTTTCTATTATTGGATGGATGATCGCTAATACGTATTCGGAAGCTTACCGCCTGGTGGAATATGATAATATAGACCGCGGTTATGACATATTTTTTGGAGAAGCTTTTACCTATATATTTTTTATTTACTTGCTTTTTAACGCTTATGCCTATTTTAACGAGCGTGGCCTGGAGCTTTTTAATAGAATCCATTTTTTAAAGAGTTATAACCAAAATATTGTATCAGAGATATTTGTGAGTACAAAAATCTGGTTGATTACGCTCATGATTTTCACCGCAGTACTTTCTGTTAAGATAGATTATGAGTTATTGGTCATCTGGATTATTGTACCACCGGTAAATATTTTTATTGCCTTTTGTGCCATTTATTACATCATTCCAAACCTAAGAAAGGATTTCAAAGGCTTTGGCCGGTATTTTTGGGGAAACGTAGGTTTAACCATTATTGTTTCATTACTGCTTTTGATTGTCCTTATTCCTTTTATGCGCAATGGTGTAGTTGTGCCAATTACCTTAGGTTTAAATGCAATATGTTTAATCTGCATTACCACACCATCTGCCTGGTATGTTTACAAACATAAATTTGAAAAGCTGAGCGAAATCCAGATGCTTAAAACAGAGCTGGGTAAATCGGATGCGAACCTGAATTTCTTAAAATCGCAGATCAATCCACACTTTTTGTTCAATGCATTAAATACCCTTTTTGGAACGGCCTTACAGGAAAATGCAGAAAGAACGGGCGAAGGAATCCAGAAACTGGGTGATATGATGCGTTTTATGCTCCACGAAAATACACAGGATAAAATTTCGCTAACCCGGGAGGTAGAATACCTGAACAATTATATCGATCTGCAAAAACTGCGTACCTCACGCTCGGCAGATATCAGGATTGACACCCATATTGAAGAACAATTAAACAATTTGCAGATTACGCCAATGTTGTTGATCCCCTTTATCGAAAATGCATTTAAACATGGGATCAGTTTACAACAACCCTCGTATATCAAAATTACATTGCAGACAAAAGAAAAGACTTTATATTTTGATGTAAGCAACAGCATTTACATCAAGGCCGATAATGATCCTGAAAAACTAAAAAGCGGCATCGGTTTAGAAAATGTAAAACAACGCTTATCATTACTTTATTATGGGAAACACGAATTAATTATCCGCGAAAGTGCAAACGAGTTTTTTGTTCACTTGACTTTGACGTTGGATTAGAGGCGTACTTTTCGAGTAGCAGCTAAATGAGCACAATACGAAGACGATTTGTTGTTAAAAATTCTTATCATTGAATTTAAATAGATGTCTGTCATCCTGAATGCAATGAAGGATCTTTTAACGCTGAAAAACTGGCTTGAATTACAGCAAACAAAGAAGCAAACGTCATTACATCAGTGCTGGTAGGCTGGAGATGCTTCCTTCGTCAGCATGATAGAAAAAACAAATAGAACAAACCAAAAATGATTGCCATTGCTATAGATGATGAACCGATTGCATTAGACATTATAAAATCACATGCCTCAAAAGTTCCGTTTGTAGAATTGCAGGAAACCTTTACTGATGCCTTTGCAGCCATCACTTATCTTCAGCAGAACAAGGTTGACCTGATTTTTCTCGACATTAAAATGCCTGATATAAGTGGTATTGATTTTTTAAAGAGTTTAAGCAAGCCGCCAATGGTTATTTTCACTACTGCTTATACCGAACATGCCGTACAAAGTTTTGAACTTGACGCTGTTGATTATTTGTTAAAACCTTTTTCACTTTCGCGTTTTTTGAAGGCCTGCAATAAAGCCCATGAACTCTTTAACCTGCGTAGCCAGAAACAGGAAGCGAAAACGGACTACATTTTTGTAAAAGATGGTTATGAACAAATTAAAGTGAATTTAGACGAAATCTGCTATGTGGAAGCCTCGGGAAATTACACACAGATCCAGCTTAAGGATAAATTACTGAGCTCGCGCATTACCATTAACGATCTGGCTGATTTACTACCAAAAACAGATTTTATCCGCTGCCACCGGGCTTTTATTGTTGCAAAAAACAAAATATCCAAATTTGACCGCAGCCAAATTTGGATAGGAGATAAAATTATACCCATTGGGGCCACTTACGGTGGGATACAACTTACTTAATGCAATTTAAGCCAGCAGGTTTTCGAAACCTGCTAGGTCTGGAACGGCGACATGAAACGCATAACCATTGTTAAATAAACCCGATAGTAGCGTAAAACCTGAAGGTGAGGCACGAACCAAGGCTTTGAAGCGGAGCAGGGAGCAGATAGCATGATGTATAGGGATAATTTCTAACACGGTCGTCATTCTCGCGCATGCGGGAATCTTAATGCACTCGCTATTTTCTTGCCCTTCGCGCAGTCTTGCCTCGGCTCACCACCGCCGAGGGGCTCTTTCTTTTGGCTTGGCCCAAAAGAAACAAAAACCCAAGGCTTGCATCCTTTCTTGTAAAAACCTACGGAAATCTTAATTGCGGCAGCATCGAGGCTCTTACCCTTGCTTATCCCAACGCTCCCGCTTTGATCCTGCCTTAGGTTGTGGGGTTATGATGGGGAGGTGCAAAGATTTCCGTGCTTTTTCCGGCGAAAATCTGCCAGGCCGGATGAGCGGGACTTTATAACCCAAGTACACAGACCCCTTCTTTTCCAAAAAAATATTGACCACCTAAGTCACCTGAGTGCATCTAAGTAATCTGTAGGTTTAAACCTCACCGATTTTAAAAACCTGCGAGGTTTGTAACCCATTTATTTTACATTTACCCTTATCCCTGCAGAATGTGTAGTAAACTCTGGTGCATACATACTTTGTAAACTGGTAATCCCATTCGAAAAATTCCCTGCATGCGTAACCCTTAACGGATATTCGAATACATAAGTCCCTTTTGGCATATAACTGATAAAGAAATTGGTTGAAGCATCTTTGGTACTTTCATAATAACCCAAACCATCCTGATATTTATACTGGGAGATCACATTTACGGGTTCGAAACCTGATGAACGCATATCTTTCAAATGGATATATTCCATATCCCTATCGCAGTTAATTTCTATACGCACTTTCAGCAAATCACCTGGTGCCAAAACATTGCTGGTGGTAAGCGGTGTTAACACATCACCTTTATCGCTGGCTTTCTGCATGAATAATTGTTTTTTAATTTTGACCCCGGTGTTGGCCGATGTGATTTTATCCAATTGCTCAAAATATTGCCAGTATAATGCACCCCAGGCTATGGTTTGATTATTATTTTTAACTTCTACCCTGCCCATTTCGGGTTTAACATCCGCACCAGCAATGCTTACTTTCTGATAACCGGTTCCGGCTTCCTTTGTAGCGTTGGCTTGTTGTAGTTCCGCCAATTTCTGACCACCAATGGTGATTTCTGGTTCATTACTTTCACTTAATAAATCGGCACCTTTCATTAATAACGCATAACAGGCAGCTGTAGTAGCTTTTGTGGTTTGCCAATCGTTGGTTTGTTTATTTTTGAGCAACCAGATTTTCATTTCCTCTACCGCTTTGGTATCATTGGCCACCTCATCAAAAGCCTCAATCAACAAAGCCTGCGTTTCAACCGGACTTTGGTACCACCACCAACCTGCTTTTTTAGTAGCCCAATACATGCCCATTTCATCATTCAGTTGAGCAGTTTGGCTTAACAGCGTAATGATTTTTTTTGCTTCTATATTATTGCCGTTTCTATTTAAAACCAAAGCTGCTTGTGCCAGTTGATAAGTATCAAAGGTTTTCCAGTCAGCCACTAATTTTTTGAGGTAAAAATCTTTAGCTTTTGCAAAAGCTGCTGATGTATTTTTTTGATTGGTGTAACTTCTGGCAAACAGGTAATGTAGCGGCAAATAAGCAAAATGTTTTCCTTTCACTTCATTTTTATAATCTTGTACCAATGCTGCATCAAGATAAATAATAGCCTTATTTAGCATTGCATTAAATTTCGGAAAAGCTTTTTCATCAACCATTTTCAGTTTTTTTAACTGGCCCATGCCCAAAACGATGTGTTGGGTAATGTAGCGATCTTCACGCATGCCACTAAACCATGGGAAAGCACCATTATTAAACTGCATTTTTTCTAACTTCTCAAAATTGGCTTTTAACTCATAGGTCATTCTGTTTAAGTCGAAAAGCGTAGCCAAACGTTTTTTACGTTCACTTTCATTATCTGCATTGCGTACCCAGGGAGTTTCTTCTAACAAGATCGATTTCAATTCCTGGTTTTTCTCCAGGTTAGATAGCAATGCTTCGCCGTTATTGGTGTTTTTCCATTGTTCAAAAACCGTTTTAATTTTTGGCGATGAATTAATAATTCCCGTTGCAAAACTATTGGCATAAAAGCGGCTAAAAGTTTGTTCAGCACACTCGTACGGATATTCCATCAAGTAAGGTAAGGCTTGCACCGCATACCAAACCGGATTGGAGGTAAACTCGAAAGTTAAACCTTGGTTGCGTAAGGTTTTTGAGGCTCCTGATTTCTCCAGTTTCTCAAAATCAAAAGTTTTGGTGGTGTTGCCGCGCACATTTATGGGCATACTTTCGGTAACTAACATGGCATTTGCTAAAACCGGAATGGTATTTTCTTCACCATCGCTAAACTTGCCACTTTGCGCCAAAACTTTATAGGTAATGGCACTAATGCCTGATGGAATAATCAATGTCCATTTTAAAACGATATTCCCCTCATTATCTACTTCAAAAGTTTTTTCCGACTTGTCATTTGCACCAAAAATCTGGACCGGTTTTCCTGTTATGGCATCGGTAATCGCTAAACTGGCATTACCTGTCAGTTTTTTACCCGCCAGGTTATTGAGTTTGGCGCTTAATAAAATGGTATCACCCTCACGGAAAAAGCGTGGCGCATTTATGGCAATGGCCAATTGTTTTTGCGTAACCAGCTCATTGGTAATGGATGCCGTTCTTAAATCTTTGGTATGTGCAAAACCCATCATTTTATAGCGGGTTAAACTTTGTGGTATGGTAAATTCGATCTTGATTTCGCCCTTTGCATCGGTTAACAATTGCGGATAAAAAAATGCAAGTTCGTTAAAGTTGGTGCGTGGGGTGATATTTTTGTTTTTAAGTGACTCTATTTCCTCCCGTAGTCTTGTTGACTTATCTTCAGCTGCCATTGGAAAGATCATCTCATCGGCAGATCTGCTGCCATAAATTGCATTGGCCGCAACTGGGGCACTTTGTAAAGTGGCAACACCCCTAATCTGAACAACCGAACCAGTTATACTTTGTTTTTTTTGCGTAGCATAACCAGTCACAACTACCTCGTTTAAAGCCGTACCATCTTCTTTCAGCGTTACATCAACCCGTTTTTTACCACCTATTTTCATAGAATAGCGTTTATAGCCAATAAAAGAAAAATTAAGTGTCTCCCCTGCTTTGGCATCAATAGTATAAATACCGAAAACATTGGTGGTGGTTACTATTTTACCTACGCTAACCTGTACGCCCGGCAGTATTTCGCCCTGACTATCGAATACCGCCCCATAAATTAATTTACCATTTTCCAACTCCGCGAGTTTTTTTAACGCTTCCAGAGATAAGCCTTTTCGTTTGGGCCTTTGTAAATTACTAATGTAGTTCCGGTAACCAGAGTTGTATCCGCCATAATAGTTATAACCAAACAGATTAAGGTTTTCGTAACCCCGGTTAATTACGCTATAACCTCTGTCCTGTCTTAAAAACCATAGGTAACCTGGGTTAGCAACATTATTTACATTGAAATTCCAGTTATAAGAACCATAATTAAAATTGGATTGCAGATTCGTATTCCAGTTCATCTTCCTAAGGTCGTCCAAACTGGCATCGTAAAGTGTAGCCACCATTTCGGCCATTTGCTTTTCTCCCTTGTTATTACTGATCTGCAGTTTCCAGCTTTCCTTTTCACCGGGCTGTAATTTATCGCGAAAGGTTAAAAAGCGGATGTTCAGTTCTTTCTGCGGATCGACAATTTTAACCTGTTGCATGGAGTTGTAAACAGTACCTTGATGCACCATGGTAAACTGTACTGCAAAACCATCCTCGTAATTGGCTTTTGGTTGTATTTTAACAATGGTCTGTTTTGGCGATAAATTGATCCACACTTTTTCGGCAATGCTATCGCGATAATAAACTTCGTAATAAGCCTTGCTGTTCTCTGCCAAACCTGCCAAACGGAATACAGCGCTTTCGTTTGGTTTGGTCACCGTAACTTCTGGTGTAATCCATTCGATGTTTGATTGTATTACTGCAGGCGCTGCATGATAAATCACCAAATATTTATCTACTGTAACTGTATCATTTTGTCCATTTACAGCTGTTAAGCTGATTTTATAATAACCTGGCTTCAGGTCTTTCTGACTAAAACTTAAGTTTCCACGTCCATTTTTGGCACTAAGGTTTTGTTTAAATTCTACTGATTTTACTGGCCATTTAGCTACCTCGAGTTCATTGTTATAGTCATCAGCAGGAAAGTTTTTAATAAAATCTTCCTTGCTCATGGCATAATTTTCGGCATAAAAAGGGCTTTTGTTCATCAGCCTTGATGGCGCCCGCAATAAACTCCACTCTGCTTTAACATCAGCCTTAATGGCTTCATTGTTTAAATTGGTAACCGAAAAGGAGATGCTATCTGTTTTATTGCTCAAATACACAACTTGCTCTGCACTAATATTAAGTGTAATATCTTTCTTTCCAACATTTAGGCTGGTCGTCTTCGAACGGGTTTCGCCATTTAAATCAGTAATATCAGCTACAATTTCGTAGCTATAATTTGCTCTGGTATCCGTAACGTTTGCAAAAAAAGTAATATCGAATTTACCGCCTGCTTTGGTGCTTGTTTTGCCGATGGCTACCTGTTTTCTTTCAGCATACATCCTTGAGCCATAAATAACACTCCGCTGCTCGTAGCTGAGCCTGTAATCATCCATCACTCTCCGGAAAACTTTATAGTTTACCTTCGCGTTGCTCACCGAATAGCCTGAAAAAGAATTGGCCCTACCCTCTACTTTAATGCTATCATTCAGTTTATAGTGTTTGTTGGGTTTATCAAAAACCACTTCGAAAGTAGGCCGCTTATATTCTTCAACTTGTACAGCAATGCGGCCGTATTCAGTTTCAATTTCCATCTGACCGTTCAATATGCCTATTGGAATGGTAAACGAACCTTGAAATGTGCCATAATCGTTACTCATCAATTTCGTTTTGGTAATCTCTTTTCCATTGGCATCATTAAAAGAAATATCAACCGCCTTATTTACGGCGATTTTATTTTTTCCATTCAGGATGTTCAAACACAATCCTTTATAATAAATGGTTTGTCCCGGGCGGTAGATCGGTCTGTCGGTAAATAGAATTACACGTTCTTCATCTTCGTCATCCCGGTAGCTATTATAATTGTTAATGTTGATCTGCAATTCATCCTTACCAAGCTTTAATAATGCGGCACTCATCCCAGATTGGGTTTCGGCGGTACTGGCGTAACCATTCACATCTGTAGTTAACAATTCACCATCAATATATTTACGGGTATTGTAATCGTATCTCCGTTGCCTGATCGTTACGTTTTTTAAAGGCGCACCATTATTCAACTGACTAACAAAATATTCATGATTATCAATATTACGCCTGTTAATAACCGCCATTGCCGTAACCTTAAAATTGATGTTGCTATAAACGGTATCGTTCTGTTTGCGGTTAATGGTCTGGACAATTAAAGTATAACTACCAAAAGGCAATGTCTCAATTTTATCAACTAAACTGTGGGTTTGATAATCGTTGGTTTTAGGCACAGCTACTTCCCACTGCTTAACTATTTTATTCTTCCTTAAAAAAGCTAAAAAATCGGTCTTATTGTTAAACTGTTCATAGTCATTTTTAAATTCGGGCGAACGGTACAACTTCAGCTGTACCGTATCTGTATTTTTGTAGGATAGATATAATTGACTGGGTTGATCGGGCTGTACAAATTCTTTTACTTTAACTGATAAACTACTGCTTTTAATCTCTTCAATTAAATTCCTGGCATTCTGTGCCCCAATGCTTTTTGGAAAGGCATTTATCGCTTTTTCGGCCAAAACAATCGCCGTAATCAGGTTTTGTTTATTGGTATCAACAGGTAATTGTGCATTTTTATGTATGGTAGCCTGCTCGTATAAAATATCAGCATAAACTTCGCTTTGGGTACTTTGCTCAGCCAACTGACTTAAAGCGTTATAGTACAATTCTTGTTTGTCGCCGGTAAAATGCTGTTGTACAAACTTTAACCTTTTTAAATCTACATCTGCGAGTGCTGAATAATTACTGCTGTTCTGGTGAAATCGGATCAGGTTTTTAAATAGCTGCAAAGCCTGCACTTTAAAAGAAGAACTATCGGCCGGTATTTTAATGTTTAAAAATAGCTGTCTGTTACCAAACCAATCAGCATTGCTCATGTCTATTAATTCATCATCATATTGTGTAAGGTTAAGTTGTGTATTGCTAAAAACATCGATGGCACGGTGGGCCAGCAGATCGTATAAAGTAGGTCTAAAGCTTCTGTATTTTTTATCACCTGCCAAAACCGCATCCAAAGTATCTATTTTCGTCTGTTGTAAAATCTGACTGTCTTTTAATGAGAGCAGGTAATATTTTACCGTTTCATCATTCAGTTTTTTAATGTTCCAGGTTTTAATATCATCTCCTATGTCTCCCTGTACCTGCGTACGCTGGTTAATCTGCCAACGGTTCTGTTGCAGGTAGTTCCAATAAGTTTCAGCTAAAAGTGATTGTAAAATGCTTTTTTCAGGCTGTTTGGCTGTATTGATATCTTTTTGCAAATTGATCAAAATCTTATCAAAGGCATTTTCTTCCAGGTAACTTTGAAACATCATCCGGTAAATAACCGATTTAACGAGCAAAGGCGTATTATGCGTTTTACGTGCATACTCATTTATTTTTTCAACCAAAGCAAGTGCATCTTTTGGTTTGGCCTGGTTGGCAATGGAATCGACCCTGTAAAAATCGTTAAGTGTATATTTTTGTTGTGCAGAAACACGTAAGGACAGCAAAATGAGGAGAAAAAATAAGGCGGGGAGGCGTAATGATATATTCATAGGTAGCTTGCGTTTTTAATATAGATGGGCTGAACGCCTAAATTCCATAAGCGGTAGATATTTATCTGATTCTTATACGAATCTAAGTATTAATGAACTAAATGTTACAACCAGCAAACATTAACGTTTTTAACATTCGCGGCATAACATTATCTTTGCCCCATGTCAACACAATTAAAAAATCTATCTGATTTCTCTCATACCACTGTTCCCAGCGGTGCAAACTATAAATTCGGAATTATTGTAGCCGAATGGAATGCTGAAATTACCGGTGCATTATACAATGGTGCGTTAAAAACCTTGTTAGCAAATGGCGTTGCTGAAGAAAATATAATTTCTTTACCTGTACCAGGAAGTTTTGAGTTAACCGGTGGTGCCGAAATTTTATTGAGCAAAAGAAGTGATATTGATGCCGTAATCTGTTTAGGTTGCGTAATTCAGGGTGACACGAAACATTTCGATTTTATTTGCGATGCTGTAGCACAAGGGATAACCAATGTTGGCATTAAATACAGTAAACCGGTTATTTTTGGGGTATTAACTACCAACAATTTAGAGCAGGCACAAGACCGTGCAGGTGGCAAACATGGCAATAAGGGCGATGAAGCTGCAATTACCGCGATTAAAATGGCCGATTTTTCTGCACAGATTTAAACCTGCTTTTTAATAATTATTTGTACCTTAGCGGTTTAAATTTATCAGACCGATGAAAAAAGTAGCCATCTTGTTATTGGCGGTGTTATGCACCATTACCATTTTAGAATCTTGTTCTTCTAAACTTTGTCCTGCCTATGGATCTTATCCAGAAGGTAGACGCAGAAGAAATTAAGCTTCTTAACTACAATCTTCATATTCAGGTCATTTGCAGAACTTTATTCAACTGCAATTGTTATCCTGTAAAATAATATTTATCATATCATGACTTGGGTTAACTTAACTTCAATTGAACAGCTTGATGAAATCAAAAATGCAAGCGGTTTTAACCTTATTTTTAAGCACAGTACACGTTGCTCAATTAGTTTAATGGCTAAAAAGAACTTCGAATTTGATTGGGAAGTCATCCCCGCAGATACAAAACTCTACTTTTTAGATTTAATTAGCTACCGTGATATCTCCAATAAGATCGCCGAAGTTTTTCAGGTAGCCCATCAATCACCGCAGATTTTATTAATTAAAAACGGAGATTGTGTATTGGAAGCCTCGCATAGCGATATTTCTGCAGATGAAGTTGCAGAAGTGATTGCAGCTTAACGATAAAAAGATTTCAGACAAAGGGTATTCAAGCAATTGGATACCTTTTTTGTGGGTTAGTGTTTTCTTTAGAAAAGCAATGTCCGGTGTATTATCGGTTAGTATAGTCCTGCTGTACACTGTACCTTTTTGGCTACCCTTCGACTCCGCTCAGGGTGACAACCAAAAAGCTGCCGTTCCCATCAGGTTTATTACCGTAAGGCCTGTGTTGGAAAAACATCAAACGTTCCTACGGAACGAAAAACGCCTATTCGTTTATATTACTATGAGGCGTCCCGATGGGACGTATAACAATATACATAACAAACATACCGTTACGTGTGCCGCCCCAGAGGGACGCATAATGGGTAGCACAAATAATATTTTATTATTGTTGTCGTTCCGCAGGAACGTTTTGTGAAACAACAATTAATTATTGATCAGATTTCAGTCTGTGAGGACACCAATGTTATTAACTTAGTGTTTTAAATATTTGAAAATCAAATTATTATGTTGATATTTAACTATTAAACAAGTAAAGTAAATGAGTATAATTTCTTCGAATCAAAAATTGGAGCAACATAAAGTGGCTCCTAAAAAAAACATTTGATTTCATTCAGGATAAAAACAGTTTTTCCCAATACCTTAAAGAACCAATCTTTTTTACCCGTAAGCGGAGTTTAAGCTTCCCTGTTGTTGTATCTATCGTATTAAATCTTTTTAAAGAATCTGTAGAGTATAATCTTTCTACAATTTTGCCTAGTTTATCCTCAAAAGCGGTAACAGGTGCAGCTTTTTCTAAGGCTCGATATAAAATATCCATCTCCTTTTTTAAGGATCTGAACAAAATACTGGCAGATTACCACAAACAGAACCCTTCACAACTTTGGAGGGGATATCAATTGATTGCCGGTGATGGCTCTACTGTTGGGTTACCACCTTCCAGGCAGATAAAAGACTTTTTTGGAATCTATTCAGAAAAAGGTGGTAGTGTAAAAAGTTGTTTAGCACAGATTTTTATGTTTTATGATGTTTTTAGTGGGGCAATTCTTTCTAAAAGGATATCAAAGATGGAGAAAACAGAAAAAACACTTTTTGATGCATGCATTGAAGAACTCCCAGGCCGTAAATCCATAGTTATTTTAGACCGGGGGTTTGGATATTTTCATATCTGCAAAAGCCTTTACGCAGTAAAACAGAATTTCTGCATTCGCATAAGCACCGCTCAGTCCTGTTTTGCAAAACGGATAACCCAACAGACTGAAAACGATTTTATAACAGAGTGGGATCCAAGCCCAAATGAAAGAAAATCCTGTTTAAAACATGGGTTAAATACTGAAAAAATCGTTGTTAGGGTTACAAAAATCCAATTGAAAACTGGAGAGATAGAAATACTTGTTTCTTCCTTATTTGATATGAATGATATCTGCACAGAGAATATGAAAGTGCTTTATGGCCTAAGATGGCCTGTAGAAGAAGGCTTTAAAAAACTAAAACCAAAGATGAAACTAGAGCAGTTTGGTTGTCGAAAACCTGATGGAATATTCCAGGAGTTTGAAGCACATATATTTATGATGAATCTGGTAGCTTTATTAGGCATCCAGGCACAGCAGGAGATCGACAAGAACAAAAAAAGAAAACTAAAATATAAATACAATTGGCAAAATGCTTTCAGGTTTGTTAGAAAAGTAATTATCCAAATACTAAATACGCTAAACCCAGAGCATATCATTCAATCTCTTATTAAACTAATAGCATCTTCTAAAATACCCATAAAACCAGACAGAAGCTTTATTAGGGTAACATTTAAAAAGAGGAAAAACAGAGCTCACCAAACATATAAATAGCTTAAGTTAATAGCATTGGTGAGGACACAGACCGAGGACGCGGGGACGCAGAGAAAAAATCAAACGTTCCTATGGAACGAAAAAACCCGTGTTTGTTTATGTTACCCATAAACCGACCCATGGGACGTGCCAATGACCATGCATATTAATTCTATACGCCGTCCCAAAGGGACGCATCATGGGTAGCACAAATAATATTTTATTATATGTGTCGTTCCGTAGGATCGTTTCGTGAAACAACAATTAATTATTGACCAGATTTCGATCTGTGCGGACACAGACCGAGGATGCAGGGACGCAGAGAAAAAATCAAACGTTCCTATGGAACGAAAAAAACCGTGTTTGTTTATGTTACCCATAAACCGTCCCACGGGGACGTGCCAATGCCTATGCATATTAGCTCTATACGCCGTCCCAGAGGGGGCGCCATGGGTAGCACAAATAATGTTTTATTATTGGTGTCGTTCCGCAGGAACGTTTTGTGAAACAACAATTGATTATTGATCAGATTTCGGTCTGTGCGAACACAGACCGAGGGCGCGGGGATACTGAGAAAAAATCAAACGTTCCTATGGAACAAAAAAAATCTTGTTTGTTTATGTTACCCATAAACCGTCCCACGCGGACGTACCAATGCCCATGCATATTAATTCTATACGCCGTCCCAAAGGGACGCATCATGGGTAGCACAAATAATGTTTTATTATTGATGTCATTCCGCAGGAACGTTTTGCGAAACAACAATTGATTATTGATCAGATTTCGGTCTGTGCGGACACAGACCGAGGGTGACAAAAAAAGGTCCCGATTTACATCGCGACCTTCTAAAATTTATAATTGTTATAGCTTAAGCTACCACAGTATTTTCTATTTTCAACACCTTCGAGGTTTTATCTCTGGTTGCTTTGCACAATTCAGGATCCTGAGCAAGTGATTTTCCGTAAGTAGGAATCATCTCTCTGATTTTTGCCTGCCATTCTTCAGTGGCCAGATCTTCAGCAAAACAACGGTTTAACAAGTCGAGCATAATAGAAACTGCTGTTGAAGCTCCAGGAGATGCGCCCAACAAGGCTGCAATAGAACCATCGGCAGCACTTACCACCTCTGTACCAAACTCTAAAACGCCACCTTGTTTTTCATCCTTTTTAATCACCTGAACACGTTGACCCGCATATTCCAATTCCCAATCTTCAAGTTTAGCTGTTGGCAAATATTCTTTTAAGGCTTCCAATCTATCTTCTGGTGATTGTCTTACCTGTTCGATTAAATACTTGGTTAAATCAAGATTGTGTAATCCTGCAGAAATCATTGGACGGATGTTATTGAATTTTATCGATTTTGGTAAATCCAAAAATGATCCGTTTTTAAGGAATTTAGTCGAAAAACCGGCATAAGGACCAAACAATAATGCTTGTTTACCATTAATCATTCTGGTATCTAAATGCGGAACCGACATTGGTGGTGCGCCAACTGCAGCCTTACCATATACTTTAGCGTGGTGCTTTTTAATAATTTCCTCGTTGGTACATTTTAACCATTGTCCACTTACAGGGAAACCACCAAAACCTTTTCCTTCAGGAATATCTGATTTTTCCAATAGCGGCAAAGAACCACCACCTGCACCGATAAACACAAACTTAGCTACACGTTTACGTTTATCTCCACTTTCTAAATCTTTAACTTTCACGATCCAGTTACCGTCCTTGTTTTTTTTAAGATCGCGGATTTCGTGGTTAAAATACATGCTCACATTACTTTGCTCCTTTAAGTTGTTGAACATATCGCGGGTTAAGGTCCCGAAGTTCACATCGGTTCCCAAATCCATTTTGGTTGCAGCAACTTTTTCATTTTTCTTGCGGCCATCCATAATCAATGGCGCCCAGTTTTTTACCTGCTCAGCATCCTCCGTATATTGCATGTCGCTAAAAAGATCACATTGTGTTAATGCGTCATAGCGTTTTTTAAGATATTCCGCATTCTTCTTGCCCCAAACAAAACTCATGTGGGGAATATTGCGGATAAAATTGCAAGGCTCAGAAACCAATCCTTTATTGACCAAGTAAGACCAAAACTGCTTAGATACTTCAAAATGCTCTGCAATCTGCACTGCTTTTTTAATTTCAACTGTACCGTCTTTCTTTTCGGGTGTATAGTTTAATTCACAAAAAGCAGAGTGACCCGTTCCGGCATTATTCCAGGCGTCAGAACTTTCAGCCGCCGCAATATCTAAACGTTCGTAAATTTCTATGCTTAAATTGGGCTCTAATTGTTTTAATAAAACGCCCAGGGTTGCACTCATGATGCCAGCCCCTATTAAAATTACATCAGCGTCAGTTTTACCAACTGTCTTTTTCTTTTTTGTCATCTTAGTTTAAAGGAGTTACAAATTTAGAATGATTTTAAACATACCACGAATTTTAAAGCATTAAATCTTAAAAAATTGCCTAAAAATTAGAAATACTTTCTTTTTTTTGACAACTTCTAATCAAATTTTAATCCAAAACACAGTTCGAATACGAACAAGCAAAAAAAGATAATTGTCCCTTATTAAAAGCGAATTATTAACTTGCTAATCACGCCATACATTCCTTTAAAATATTTGCCATTTTATTTACAAATGACCAAAAAAAATTAAATTTCAATAACGAGTCCAGCCGTTTTACAGACAAAATGAAGAAGAATCTAAAATTCTGATTTTTTTCCAGTCCTAAAATGTTAGTTTTATAAATCTATTTGCTCAAAAAATAACCATGAAGAATTTAGTTTTATTTTGCACTGTCCTATTTTTAGCTGCCTGTTCTGGCGAAAAAACCGATCAGCTTTTACTCGAACTCGACAAAAAGAAACTGGCCGAAAATATCAACTACGATAAGATCACTTTTTATAAATTTGCTAAAATAGCTGTCCGCTCAACTGCTGTTCAGGATACTACCCAGCCCGAGTATCAAAAATTCAGCAAACAGGCGCAAAGCGTGGTTCGAACCTTAAATAAAGTGAACGGGCATGGAAATGAAAACATTTCTGTAATAGACGCCTTAAGATTATATAAAGAATATCGATCGGTTAAACAGTTTGTAAAAGAAACCGACGAGGATGTTTTCCCTCTCTTAACTGCTGGACTTATTGCCATGAATAACGGAGCAAGAACCCCTGTTCCCTTTTTTAAAGATTTTAACAAAGCCTACTATCAAAACATAGAACATGCCATTTTAAGTATGGCTGTATTAACTACAAGAGATTTAGGGCAGCCTTTTGCATTATACGAATGTTCTAAAACCCAGCCCGAGCTACTTGATGATTGCGAAATTAAGACCCTGCTCGAATTTGTCCGCGGCTTTTTATTTTTTGGCAATAACCTATTTTATCTTTCAGAAGATGGTCTTTCCAGAAATATTAAGTGGCTCGATAAAAACGAGAAAATCCCACTACCCTATACCAAAGCATTTTTTGGCTGGAGCCGTTTAAGCGATGAGCAAACCCATGTTGCATTTCATAGCATGAATTATCTTTTTAGAGGTTTCGACCGGATGAGAATGGAGCGAAAAATTGACGAGGAAAGATCGCTTGAAGATTTTGAGGCATTTTTAAACGACATGAATAAACTGGGCATTCAAAACGAACTGGTTTGGGGAATAACCGCCTACCTGAATTTAAAAAAGGAAAGACCAGAACAGTCGTTACCAGCATTAGAAAAGTTAAGCAAAAGCCCGTTATTCTCTAGCAGCGAACGCGAAGCCCTACAACAAACTATAGTTTATGTAAAAGACCGCAAATCAGATAAGGCTTTAACAAATGTGTACGACAAAGCATTTATCGGTAAAATTGCCACCAAATATATGATAACACTCCTATCGAAGATAGATTGGGAAAAACTGATGAAACAGCAGGGCGTTCCTTATACCGAAGAAGTATTTGCAGCTATAGGCAAGTTTAAAGCGCTTTCCAATTCGGTGAGTGAGTATACTCAGCCATCAACGATAGAAAAGGGAAAGAAAGAAATTGGCAAGAAAGGCAGCGAATTGCTCGAAAAAGCTAAAGGATTATGGAATTAATTGCAATCGTCATGATAAGTTAAGAGATTCGTCATTCCCAACTTGATTGGGAATCTTACTACCTTATACATGTTTATAAGATTCCCGCATACGCGAGAATGACGAATACACTAGAAACCTCCCCTATTAATTTTTAAGCTTCGCTTTAAATATTTTTTCCAGTTTCTCTATTTTGGGCTGAATGACTAACCTGCAATAAGGTTCGCTTCCATTTTTATTGAAATAATTCTGGTGATAATTTTCGGCAACATAAAATGGTTTGGCCGCTTCAATAGCAGTAACCACTTTTTTACCGTAAGCATTGGTCTTGTTCAATTCTGCTTTATATTTTTCAGCCAAAGCTTTTTGCTCAGCCGTGTGATAAAAAACAACTGAACGGTATTGCGTACCGCTATCGGCACCCTGACGATTTAGTGTAGTCGGATCGTGGCTTTTCCAAAAAACTTCCAATAAATCATCGTAAGAAATCACCATTGGGTTATAGGTAATCTCTAAAACCTCAGCATGCCCGGTAGCACCAGTGCATACTTCTTCGTAAGTTGGATTGGCTAAAGTACCACCTTCGTAACCCGATTTAACCGAAACCACCCCTTTTAAACGTTGAAATATCGCTTCAGTACACCAAAAGCAACCCATTCCGAAAGTTGCTTTTTCGGTTTTTTTTCCCTGTGCATTGGCCTGGTTTAACGCCAATACAGCCAATAGGATCAAAATTATTCTATTCATGTGTGTGTTTTTATTTATTAGTTGAAAATAATCCCTAAACCTTACAGCTAAATTGAATTATCTACATCTAATTATACGCAAAAAAACAGGCAGTAGTTTGCATCAAACCAATAATGGGTTTTGTATGACAATCGCAACAATTTGTCGATTTCGTTGTTTATGTTAATAACTTAAAATTCTGATTAACAAATTTTTAAACAGCTATTTCACCTGTCAAACACACTTATTAACAATTCTTTTTAAATTCGTATAACATTAAATATAAAATTATGTCTACACCGTATATTCCTTGTTTAGATTTAGGCTCTTACATCAACGGCAACGAAGAAGACCGTAAAAAGTTTTCTGATGAACTGGGCAGGGCTTTTAACGATTCGGGTTTTGTTACCATTACCAACCATGGTTTAAGCCAGGAATTAATTGATAAGCTTTATGAAAATATTAAAGCTGCCTTTTCGCTACCTGTTGAAATCAAAAGGAAATATGAAAAACCAGAGTTAGCTGGTCAACGTGGTTACACCAGTGCCGGCAAAGAAACCGCTAAAGGGGCTAAAACACCAGACCTGAAAGAATTCTGGCAAATTGGTCAGGAAGTAACCGATGGAGATCCGGTTAAAAATGAATATCCTGACAATGAAGTTTTAGAGGAGCTGCCTGAATTTAACAAAGTAACTGGCGACATCTATAAAAAACTGGAAGAAAACGGAACGCATTTATTACGTGCCATTGCTACTTATCTGGAATTACCAATCAATTATTTCGACAAACATGTCCATAATGGAAATTCAATTTTAAGGGGGATCCACTATTTCCCAATTGAAAATCCGGAGACGATTCCTGATGACGCGGTACGTGCAGGTGCACATGAAGACATCAACCTGATTACCTTATTAATTGGTGCCAGCGCTGACGGCCTTGAAGTGTTAACCCGCAGCAACGAGTGGTTACCAATTAAAGCACATCATACTGATATTGTGGTGAACGTGGGTGATATGTTACAGCGTTTAACCAATAATAAATTAAAATCGACGACGCACAGGGTGGTAAATCCACCTCGTGAACTAATGAAAACTTCGCGCTTCTCTGTTCCATTTTTCTTGCATCCACGCAGCGATATGGATTTAACCAGTTTACCATCAACTATTGATGCGGAACATCCTAAAGCTTATAGCGATATGACTGCCGGAGAATATTTGGACGAAAGGTTAAGAGAAATTGGATTGAAGAAATAGTTTGGAGTCGTGAGTCCTCAGTCTTGAGTCTCCAGCGATTTGTAAAGAAAGATCAAAAGCATCGGCTAAAACCGGTGCTTTTTTGTTATTTTCAAAACATGCATTCAACAACTTTAGAAGTTTTCGCCGAGATTGATGGGATTGGTTCTGCCTCAGGCTTGTTCCTTCAGGAAGATTTACTGTATATAATTGGCGATAATAGTGGCTATTTGAACGAATATAATATCAAAACCAAGAAGCTGCGGAAAATTCAGATCTTATTTGATAGCTCACTTAATCAGTTAGAAAATATACCTAAATCCTTAAAACCCGATTTCGAAATCCTTTGTCATAATAACAATAAGCTCTACATTTTAGGTTCTGGCTCAACACCCAAAAGAAACCTGATGATCGAATTTGACCTGAAAACACAAAAGTTTGTTCAAAAAGACCTGACCAGTACCTACACCAAACTTAAAGCTATTGCCAAAATAGATGATCAGAACTTTAACCTCGAAGGGGCAATTTTTACGGGAACCGAGTGGATGCTTTTTAACCGTGGCAACGGAATAGAAGCAAAGAATGGCATATTCAAAACCCAGGGAGCAGATTTAGCTAAAATTTCACAAGCTCAGTTTAACTATTTTAAGCTTCCAAATATTAATCACGTTGAATCGTCTTTTACCGATGCTGCATTGGTAAAAAATGAGATATTTTTTATTGCTACCGCAGAAGATAGCCAATCGACTTATGCCGATGGCGAAATTATGGGAAGTTTTATTGGCAGTATTAATTTACAAAGCCTAAAACTAACTTTTAGCAATAAAATCTCAGGCAAACATAAATTTGAAGGCATTACTTTATTTAGTCAAACCGAGCATACTACAACTTTTTTATTGTGTGAAGATCTTGACACCGAAGAACTTAAAACGGTTATTTATAAATTGGCAATCAATTTTTAGGCAGATGAGTTGTCAACTTTCAGTTTGCCAGAAAGCTTTCAACTCTAAATTCTTTATTTACAAACCGATGTTAACCTATTAATCCTATATTCGAGTTGATCCCTATTGATGATGGCATCCCGCCAATATATTAATTATGCTAAAAGAGATTTATCCAGAAAGTTACCAAGGTTTATTTGCCGTTTTTAATGCCATTCATCCACTTAGTGAGGAATTAAAATCAGCTATTATTAGCAATAGCCATATTGCTCAGGTCAAAAGAAAAACCACGCTGCTAAGTGCGGGTGAAAATAGTAATACCATATATTTCATTGTAGCGGGAGGAGCCAGGGTATACTATCTTAATAAAGATGGCAAACAAACCAATACCTGGTTTTTATTCGAAAATGAACTGTTAATTTCTGTTTATGGTTTCTTCACGGGACAGCCCAGCTTCGAATACATTGAAACCTTGGAAGACACAACCTTAATAGTAGTAAAAAGAGAAAAACTTGACGAAATGTACCTCCAGTTTATGGAGTTTAATTTTATCGGCCGGAAACTCACAGAGTATTATTATATCCGTAACGAGATACAGGCCAACGAACTGCGGATGTTAAGTGCAAAAGAACGTTATGAGCAATTGCTTAAAAGGAGTCCGCAGCTATTTCAAAGGATTTCTTTAGGTCATATTGCTTCCTATTTAGGTATCTCGCAGGAAACGTTGAGTAGAATTAGAAAGTAATTTGTTTTTTGACTTTTATCAAAAGCCAGCAACTGATCAACCACTAGATTTGATAAATAAATTTCAAATCTATGTTAGTTATAATCTTTATCGTATTCGGATGCTGCTTTCTTATTGAAAGAATTAAACCAGGCTGGAAATTACCACACGTATCCACGTGGACCATCAGGGTTTTAGGTGTTAACTTTATACAACTCAGCATTGTTGTATTGGCAGGCTTTACCTGGGAAAAATGGTTGTCTTCAATTTCGTTATTTCATCTATCAAACTATACACCCAACTGGCTTGGTGGAATTATTGCGTACTTTATTGCAACTTTCATCTTTTACTGGTGGCACCGTTGGAGGCATACTGTAGATTTTTTATGGCTAGGTTTTCATCAGATTCACCATAGCCCCCAACGCCTAGAAGTCATTACTTCTTTTTATAAACACCCTTTGGAGATGACTGTAAATTCTATCATTGGAAGCCTTTTAGTTTATACTCTATTAGGTTTAAACCCTGAAGCTGGAGCCATTTACACCCTATGCACTGCATTAGGAGAATTTTTCTATCACACCAATGTGAAAACCCCACAGTGGATCGGTTACATTTTTCAAAGGCCGGAGATGCACCGCATTCACCACGAATATGAAAAACATAGCCATAATTACGGAGATATTGTTTGGTGGGATATGCTATTCGGAACGTATGAAAACCCAAAAGAATTTAAAAGTTCGTGTGGATTCGACAATGAAAAGGAACAACGATTATTTGATATGATCAGGTTTAAAGATGTACATAAACACTGATCGTTTTTTATCATCGACCCTTTGGAATTAAAATGATATATTTATGAGAGTTGTCAACTTTCTAACAAGTGGGTTAGGAAAGTTGACAACCCTGAATTCCCTTAACGCATTTTTATCAAATTAACTCAACCTAAATTATTATTTTCGACAAAAATTAACGATCTATGAACAAACGCTTATTAACGCTCCTAATTGTCCTAGCGGCAGCACAATTTTCTTTCGCTCAGAACAAAAGCATTAAGGATTTATATTGGGATTACTCTCAGATTAGAATGACTGATACCAAAAAGCCAAAAGCTATTCAGATGGCAGAGGATCTGATTAAAAGAACTCCTGAACTTACCAAAACTCAATTGGGCAATGTGAGCTATCATTTAGGAAGGCTTTATGAAGAAACCGGAGAAATAGAAAAGGCAATCCCAAAGTACCAGGAAGCCATTAAAATTACACCAGCTTATTATGTTCCTTACAGGGCCTTAGGGTTTATTTTCGTTAAAAAATGTAATGCCATTGGCGCAAAGATGAACGAAGCGGGAAAAGCGAAAGATTTAAAAGCGCATGGCGAATTTTATGCCCAATATAAAGTCATCGCACTGAAAGCACTACCTTATTTAGAAAAATCACAGGCTTGTGATCCTGATGATGAAACCAGAACAATCATTACTAATTTATACCGGAGCTTAAAGGATAATGCAGCCATTGCTTCGCTTGATGAAAGGCTAAAGAAAAACGCTGCTGATTGCGTGAGTATACTTGATGATGAATATTAAATATCCTAATGGAGAGTTGTCAACTTTCTAGCCAGGTGCTATTAAAGTTGACAACTCCAAATTTCAATTCTTCAACAAACTCCTTACACTAACCTTCGGCACTTCTCCAGCCGGCACAATAAAAATTGCATCATTTTCAATTACCTGTCCTTCATCAAAGTAGTATCCGGCTGTAACCGGAAGAATCGCTGTAGTTGATTTTCCGTCTTTATCTTTTGTAGGATAGGTGACATTAATTAAATGACTTTTCATGCTCACCTGAACCTTTTTTGAAGTTAACCTCGCGCCTGTGGCATTCACACAATCCAATTCTATTATCTTCGAACTATTTATACCCGACAGATCCAATGAATTGGCCAAACGGATGTTAAAAGATTTACCCGTATTGTTTTTTATAGAAGCTAAAATTTTATAGCGGTCGAAATCCTGGTCTTTTATGGTTAACTTTTCTTTATTGATAACAGAATAGGTTACGGCAATTCCGTTTACCTCTACGGTTTCTCCATCTTTAATCTGCTGTGCATTTGCGATTGAAATCACTGCCAAAAAAGGCAGTAAAAAAGTTAATGTTTTAATTAATTTCATAGTATGAAGCTTTTTTTAGGTTTGTGTTCTGAAATTACGAATAAAAATAAACTTGATCAATGATTACAGGTGATTCTATTTCTTCGATTCGTCGATTGCTTTGTTGACCACATCTTGTATCCTACCCCTGATTTTCAGGTTAGAAAGTTTATCGGTAACGGTAGGGTTAACCCGGTTCGACAGAAACACATAAACCAAACCACGTGACGGATCTACCCAAACACAGGTTCCGGTATAACCGGTATGACCATAAGTTTGTGGTGAAGCTAAATTAGAAGGGTAATGTTTGGTACTATCCGGATCCCAACGATCGAAACCCAAACCTCTGCGACTCACATTTGATTGTTTCGAGGTAAACATATCTACTGTTGAGTTTTTAAAATACTCCACCCCACCATAGGTACCACGGTTCAACAGCATCTGGTAAATAATAGCCAGATCGTTAGCGCTGGCAAACAAACCTGCGTGACCTGAAACACCACCAGCCAAAGCTGCCCCCTGATCGTGAACATAGCCAACTAAAAGTGTTTTCCTGAAATAGGTATCCATTTCCGTTGGGATAATCTGCTCTGGTTTAAAACGGTTGCGTGGCAAAAAACCTGCAGTTTGCATGCCTAATGGTTTATAAAAGTTTTCGTAGGCATATTGATTTAAAGGCTCTTCGCTAATATGCTCTACAATATCCTTCATTACATACATGCTGATATCGCTATACACATATTTACCACGTGTTCTTATTGGCGAATTGAGCATTTTTGGCCACATAAAATCTTTAAAAAAGCCTTTTTTGATATAATAGTTATCGGCTACTTTGGTTGGATAAGCTGCCGATGAATCTCTGCTGTAGTCGCCTGTTTTCACATAATCGTGAAAAGGAATGTAAGGGATAAAACCTGCCTGGTGCAACATTACCTCGCGCACCTGGATATTGTTCATTGGGGTTGTACGCGCTTTAGGGATATAAGCACCGATGTTGGTATCTAATTTTAACTTTCCTTCTTCGAACAAACGCATTACCGCAGGTGTGGTCGCCGTTATTTTAGTTACTGAAGCAAGATCAAAAATATCAGTCACCTTATCTGGCACATTGGTATCGTAAGTATGAGTGCCATAAGCTTTGTTAAAGATCACTTTCCCATCTTTCGCTACCAAAACCACCAGTCCTGGTGTAGCTTTCTGCGCGATCGCTTCGGCAGCAATGGCATCGATTTCTTTTAAGTTGTTCGAATTTAAACCTGCATCTTCGGGCACAGTGTACTTTAGGCGGATGGCTGTTGTAGTAAAACCAGAACCGGTAGTATAACGAGAAGAATAAGCAGTAGTTAACTTATTCGAAGCCGCAATGCCACCAAAAATATATTGAGGCACAATGGCAGCAGCATCTGCATTGTTTTGACCGGTCCATACAATTGGCGATTTTACCAGATCGAATGATTTTAAACCCGGTCCGTTACCAAAAAAAGATATAATTACCTGTTTATTTTTACTGATACTGTTAATGAAATTAATGTATCTGGCTTTGTTTACATTTTGATCATCAATAGAAATTAAAATGGTATTGAAATATTTAAGGTCATCTTCTAAATCGTTCAAATTCAAGCTATCTTTATAAGAATCGGCAGAAAATGAGGTGATCTTATCGTATTTATTTGCCAAACTATCGAAAACGGTACTGTAAGCAAAACTCAGGCTGACCGAAGCAATATTTTTCTTCTCTAATGATTTTAAAGGAATAATTCCATCCTGGTTGTTTAACAACACCGTTGCGTTAGAAATCGCATTGGCAACAGCCAGTTTTTTCTCATTCGCTGTATGATCCTGTGCACAAGCCATTAAACATAAAACATTGCAGCAAAATGCTACAGCCAGGATACACAATCTATTTCGCTTCATATACTTTTTCTCCGTTCAAATAGGTTTTTAAGACTTTGGTTTTTAATATGTTATGTGGTGTTGATTTTAAAATATCGTGATCGAGGATAACAAAATCGGCTAATTTCCCTTTCTCCAAACTTCCTTTTTCTTCCTCCTCGAAATTGGCTTTGGCGGCCCAAATGGTCATTCCGCGTAAGGCTTCTTCAGGAGTTAAAGCATTTTCCATCTGAAAGCCGCCTTTCGGAAAGCCTTTTGCATCTGCTCTCACTGTTGCTGCATAAAACGTTAATAATGGATTAATGTTTTCTACCGGGAAATCGGTACCCAAAGGAATCCAACCATTTTGCTTTAATAATTGTTTGTAGGCGTAAGCACTTTTTAACCTTTCGGCACCTAAACGCTGTCCAGCCCAATACATATCGGAAGTGGCATGTGTAGGTTGCACGGAAGGGATAATACTGGCTTTCCCGAACAGGTCAAAGTCTTTAGCGTTAACTACCTGTGCGTGTTCGATGCGCCAACGCTGATCGTTTTTACCTTTTAAAATTTTATTGTAAATATTCAGGATGATGCGGTTGGCCGAATCGCCAATGGCATGGGTACACATCTGGAAATGATTGGCAGCAATTTTTGTAGCTACCTCTTCAAAATGTTTCTGATCGCTTAATAAAAAACCTATTTTATTTGGCATATCGCTGTAAGGATGCAGCAGGCAGGCACCACGCGAACCTAAAGCACCATCGGCATAAACTTTAAAAGCCCGAACATTTAACCGATCGGTTTTAACCGGCCCACGACTGAATAGGTATTTATAATTATCAGGCTCATCAGAGAGCATTACATAGAGTCTCATTTTCAACTTGTTCTCTTTCTGCAATTTTTCGATGAATTCTACAGCCAGGTAACTCAGTCCACAATCATCAATGGTGGTTAAGCCAGCAGCAAAGCAATTTTTCTGCGCGTCGATAAATATTTTTTCGGCCAGTTTAGCATCTGGTGATGGGATTTTACTTTCTACCAGGGCTACAGCGTTATCAATTAACACACCAGTGAGCTTTCCATTTTCGGTAAGCATATCACCACCCACTAATTTCTGTTCACTTTTAATTCCGGCATCATCCAACGCTTTTTGGTTGGCAATGGCTGCGTGCCCATCGATACGGTTTAAAAATACCGGGCGATCAGGAAAAAGTGCGGTTAACTTTTCATTTGTTGGGAAGGCTTTATTGACCCAATCGTTTTGGTCCCAGCCATTGCCAATTAACCAACCATCAGGATGCGTTTTGGCAAAATCAGATAAGCGCTTAAGCACTTCATCCCATGATTTCGTTTCTCTTAAATCAGCTGTCTGCAAACTTTGTCCGTAGCCATAAAAATGGGCATGGGCATCTATAAAACCTGGATAAACAGCTTTACCCCCGGCATTAATCTCTTCTTTGCCAGCATATTTTGACTTGATATCATCACTCGTGCCAAGTTCCAGGATCTTACCATTTTTTACTGCGAATGCCTCAACCGTATCAAATTTACTGTTAACGGTATAAACTTTTGCATTATAAACAATTATATCAACCGCCTCTCTCCTGGAACAAGAAGTGAACAGTATAACTAGAAAAAGACCGTATAAAATGGATTTCATATCGATAAAGATAGAAAATTGGAAGCATTTGACTTTGTAAATTCGATTTTACAGAAGAGTACTATTGCCATGCTGAGCCACGAAACATCTGTAACCGATCAGCACATCTGTTGAATTCTTACTGGCTAATCAACGAATAAACTGACTTTATTTCATCGGCAAAAGATTCTTCACTGCGTTCAGAATGACAGCCAAATCCGTGTTCGGTGTCCTAAACAGGCCATTTAAATAATAACATTTTATTCACTAATAAAACCAAGAAACAAGTCAGGGGGACGACTCTTCGTAATCGGTCAATTCATCACTTTGCTTATGGTAATTGTCCTTACGCTGTGGTCTGTGTCTCCACAGACCACTTTCCTTTCTCTTAGCGTCGCCGCCAAGACTAGCAACAATTATTTTTTTTGCCACGGAGACACAGAAGCACGGAAAATATATCTTGAGTTAATTAAATACCAGTAGGCAAGCAGCAATTTCTTCACTAGGTTCAGAACGACAGGCCTATATAAAATAAACCTGATGGGAACGGCACCTTTTTGGCTGTCACCCTGAGCGGAGTCGAAGGGGAGCCAAAAAGTATAGTATACAGCAGGACTACCGGAACCGATTGACACAGGAACCTGCTTTTCAAAAAAATGCATAAAGAATTAATTCTTTCCTATTATTTATTTTTGCTATTCGTTTTTCAGCATGAAATAGAGATTTCTAAAAAAGTAATTTTTCATCACTTAAAGATCCTTCGACTCCGCTCAGGATGACAACCGCATTTTCAAAACGCCAGGCCTACGTAAAATAAACCTGATGGGAACGGCACCTTTTTGGCTGTCACCCTGAGCGGAGTCGAAGGGGAGCCAAAAAGTATAGTGTACAGCAGGACTACCGGAGCCGATTGACACAGGAACCTGCTTTCAAAAAAACCTCGACAGGAATAACAAATTGTTCCTGACAAAGATTCTTCACTGCGTTCAGAATGACATATAGCAATTCAATCCTATTTACCAACAGTCATTTACATGTTGACTTTTAAACAAATCAGGTTCCTTAAGCTTATTTTGCATAATTTAGCGAATTCACTTTGCCTTACTACATGACTGATATTATTCACTTATTGCCTGATGCTGTTGCCAATCAAATTGCTGCCGGAGAAGTTGTTCAACGACCTGCTTCTGCGGTAAAAGAATTGCTCGAAAATTCTATTGATGCCGGCGCGGATAAAATCCAACTGGTAATAAAAGATGCAGGTAAGGCATTGATTCAGATTATAGATAACGGCTGTGGAATGAGCGTTACCGATGCCCGAATGTGTTTCGAACGCCATGCCACATCGAAGGTAAAAAAAGCTGAAGATTTATTTGCCATCCGCACCATGGGTTTCCGTGGCGAAGCCATGGCTTCTATTGCGGCAATCTCGCAGGTAGAGATGAAAACCCGCAGGCATGAGGATGAAATCGGCACCTGTATCTCTATTGAAGGTGCGCAGGTAACCAATCAGGAACCGGTTGCCACCTCACCAGGAACACAGATTTCAATTAAAAACTTATTTTTCAATACACCTGCCAGAAGGAATTTCCTTAAAAGTAATCCGGTAGAAATGCGCCATATCCTGGATGAATTTCAACGTGTAGCATTGGCGCACCCTGCAGTATTTTTTAGTCTGCACCACGATGGCACCGAGATTTTTAACCTGCCAAAAGGCAATTTAAAACAGCGTATTGTCCATCTTTTTGGCAACAATTATAACGAACGTTTGGTTCCTGTTGAAGAAGAAACCACTATTATAAACTTAAAAGGCTATATCGGTAAACCTGCTTTTGCAAAGAAAACCAGGGGCGAACAGTTCTTTTTTGTGAATAACCGTTTCATTAAAGATCCCTATTTAAACCACGCGGTAAGCTCTGCTTTCGAAGATTTATTACCGGACGACAGCTACCCGCTGTATGTATTGTTTATTGAGATCGATCCATCGAAAATTGATGTAAACGTTCATCCAACTAAAACAGAGATTAAGTACCTGGACGAAAAATCCATTTACGCGATCATGAAATCGGCGGTAAAACGTTCCATTGGCCGTTATAACATTTCACCGACTTTAGATTTCGACCAGGAAACCGGTTTCAGTAATATGATTACCCATAAAGCGGTTGAAGATATTGTACCACCAAGCATTAATTTCAATCCTGATTTTAATCCATTTGCGATTGATAGCAGTTCTACATCGGGTTATGCCTCATCACCAAGAAATTATGACGCAAAACCAAGTGCAAAAAACTGGGGTTCGCTTTATGATATAACTGAACAGCCAGTTGTTGAGCAGACCTCTATTTATGCTGATGAAACGGTTTTAGAAACCAAGCAGAAACAGTACATGCAATTGCACAACCGCTATATTGTTTCGCAGATTAAGTCGGGCTTAATGGTGATCGACCAACAAATGGCACATGAGCGGATCCTTTATGAGCGTTTTCTCGTACATCTGGATGACCGCAAAGGTGCATCGCAGCAGAGTTTATTTCCACAAACCATTACGCTAAATGCCAACGATTTCGAATTGGCAAAAAGTTTACTGGACGATATAAAAAGTTTAGGCTTTGATGTACGCGAATTTGGAAAAAATACGTTGGTAGTAGAAGGTGTTCCGGTTGATCTGGGCAGCAGCAACATTAATGAAACCCAATTATTTGAACAACTGATTGAGGGCTTTAAAAACTCGCAACAGGAATTAAAATTGAGCAAACGTGATAGCCTCGCGAGAAGCCTGGCTAAAAACAGCGCTATAAAAGCGGGAACAAGTCTTGGTCAGGAAGAAATGAATACCTTGATTGATGAGCTTTTTGCCTGTAAAACACCTAACTTTAGCGTGAGTGGTAAACCGATTATCCAAACCATTACATTAGCAGAGCTGGATAAGAAGTTTGAGAAGAGTTAAGCGTGTTGAGTTTGGCGTTTAGCGCCGATTTAAACAATTAACCAAGTTATAGGCCGGGTGTTTGGAGACAATTGACCGATTAAACCATTTTAGGTTAACAATTTTTAAAATTAAATGAACAAGATATATATTCCACCAGTAGTAAAAAACCTACTGATTATTAACATCTTATTTTTTGCAGCAACTTACTTGCTCACAAACCTTCACCTTGATGACCTGTTAGCGGTATATTATTTCGATTCTCCGAAGTTTGAGCTATGGCAGCCAATTAGCTACATGTTTATGCATGGCGGCATAGCACACATCTTTTTTAACATGTTTGCATTGTATTCTTTTGGAAGTTTATTAGAATCAAGATGGGGAGGCAAAAAATTTATTATCTTTTATTTTATTACCGGATTAGGCGCACTTGCATTGCAGTGGGCCGTACAGGCTTACGAAGTACATCAGATTATCGGTAGCGTTACTAATAACGGAAAGATAAATCTTACCGCATTATTTCAGGGAGAGTTCAACACGAATCAACTTTCCATGGCACAAGCAGTTACACTACGGAGTATTTATTTTGGCGGTATGCTTGGTGCATCGGGTGCAATTTTCGGCTTGCTGGTTGCTTTTGGCATGCTTTATCCAAATGCAGAATTACTAATTATGTTTATTCCGGTTCCAGTGAAAGCAAAATATATTATACCAGTTTATATTTTAGTAGAGTTATCTTTGGGTGTTGCCCAGTTTGAAGGCGATTCTGTTGCGCATTATGCTCACCTTGGTGGTGCTTTAATCGGCTTTATACTTGTTAAAATATGGAAAGACAAAAACGATACATTTTATACACTCTATGAATAATACCTTTAAAGATTTAAAATACAAGGTTTTTCAATCGGGCAATCCATTGTTCTTTTACATTGGGATTAATGTGATGCTGTTTTTAATCACTGCCATTATTGGTGTAATTGTTTTTTTAGGTCGTATCCCTATCGATTTTAATTTATGGCTTAGAGAATATGTTGGCTTACCAGCAAGCATTTCCAAATTGCCTGAACGTTTTTACACCATATTTACTTACATGTTTTTTCATGACGGGATTCTTCATATCCTGTTTAATATGCTCGGCTTATTCTGGTTCGGCAATATATTCATGAATTTTCTAAAAAGCAGGCAATTTCATTTTGTTTACCTTGCAGGTGGTTTATTTGGTGGTTTGTTTGCTGTCGCCATATTAAATATATTCCCGGTATATGCAGCAGGATTAACCAATGTAACCATAGTAGGTGCCTCTGCTGCAGTAATGGCTATCATTTTTGCTGCCGCGACGCTTGTTCCCAACTATACCATTATGCTTTTCATTTTTGGTGAGGTTAAAATAAAATGGATTGCCATTATCTATTTTGTGCTCGATTTTATTGCTATCGGCTCAATAAATGCAGGTGGAAGTTTAGCGCATATTGGTGGTGCACTTTTAGGTTTCACCTTCATTAAAAGTTTACAAAATGGAAGGGATTGGAGCAAACTGTTTGAGCGTAAGCCAAAATTAAAAGTGGTTCGGAATGAAAAACCGATTAAAAAACCAGAATTTAAAGGTGGTGTTTCTCAACAGGAAATCGATTCCATTTTAGACAAAATATCGACTTCAGGGTATGATAAATTAACAGCTGTAGAAAAAGAAAAACTATTTAAGGCAAGTAAAGATTAATGGCCACGAAAAACAAAAAATATAGTTTCATAGATAAACTCTTTTTGCCTATTGCCTTTATGTTGGCAATTGCTTTGCTTTTGGGGGTTCTGGCCGGAAATATGGATCCAAGAAAACATGCCATTATTGCTTTTTTCGGTCTCGCCTACCCCTTTGTTCTATTCGCGAATATCATCTTCCTGGCTTGGTGGTGTATAGGCAAAAAATGGATTTTTGCAATCGCAACCATTTTGGTTATCGCACTTGGTGCTAAAACTTTAAAAGCAACCTTTGCCATTGGCGGCGATGAGGGCAGAGCTGAAAAAGCAGACAATAGCATCAGAATGATGACTTATAATGTGCATAGTTTTAAACTATATGGCGAAGACAATACCGAATCGGTAAAAGAAAAAATGCTGCAGGTGGTGAAAGACCAAAATCCTGATATTATCTGTTTCCAGGAATTTTTTACCCGTTATAAAGGCGCATTTGATACTGTTGATAGCTTGAAATCATTATTGAACACAAAATACTATTACTTCGTACCCATCAATAAAAATGATTATGAGGCAGTTGGCCTGGCCATATTTTCTAAATATCCGATTAAAAATTCTGGTAAAATCCCTTTTGTTGAAGGTTTCTCCAACAACATGAGTATTTATGCCGATTTAAATATTAAGGGCAAAATACTGAGGGTCTATAACGTACATTTTCAATCTATTTCTTTCGAAAAACAGGATTACGAATACCTGGATAAGGTGAAAGAAATGAATACCGAACTGCAACCATCCAAACGGATTTTAAGAATGCTGAAAAGTGCCTTTTTGAAACGGAGCGGCCAGGTAGATATTATGAAAAAGGAAATGGCCACCTGTAAAACACCTTACCTTATTGCAGGTGATTTTAACGATACGCCGGCATCCTATGTGGTTACCCAAATTACCGCCGGTTTAAACAATAGTTTTATTAAAAAGGGCAATGGCTTTGGTAAAACCTATAATGGTAAATTTCCTAATTTCCAGATTGATTATATTGCCACTTCTAAGCAACTTGAGGTGTTAAATTACAAAATCACCAAAGCCAAATTATCCGATCACTTTCCGGTGCGCAGCGATTTGAGGTTTATTCCCTAAGGCTTAAATACGATCTTATGGTGCGTAAAGACACGAGCCATAGCGATGGAAAAAATCACGCTTTCGATTGTAGTGTAATGATTTTTCATTTGGAGCACAATCCCTGTGCAAAACAAGAAGTTTCTTCCCGTTTTCCGTTTTTACGCTTCGCTTCCTCGTGCCTCGTTGCTGCAGGGTAACACTTCAACCGGGGCTAGGTGGCCGCAGTTGCATTTCATATTAGGGGTTGCAGGATGCAGAACCCATGTTCCTAAACCTGACAGCAGCGACAGCCTCCGATTTTTTCTATCGGAGCTATAGCGAATGGCAGGACTAAAGCCTCCAAGAGCTACAAGCCATTCATTTCCTGATTTTAATAAAACTCTTTCATAATTCGTCATTCTTAATTTATTCCATTTCGGTCGGTGAGACACCAACCGATAGGAAAATATTTACCCATTGTGATCAATTTTTGTCACTTTTTCCTACGCGGTCGTCATGCTGAACTTGTTTCAGCATCTTTCCTGCTAGATAGACCCTGAAATAAATTCAGGGTGACGGCGGTGAGTTAAAATATCTACAGAAGATCTTTAAGGGTATGTTATTAATCGAGTTCAGGTATATAAGAAATAAGCAACATGTAAGCTTAATGCAAAATGATGATCAAATCACTCGCTATTTTATTTTCTTACCATACATCAACAATAGGTTTGTTCCTTATTTCCATCTTTGCTTCATAAAATTTAAAAAAAATCTTCAAAATATGAGCTTAATAGATGCCCTTAACTGGCGTTATGCCGTTAAGAAAATGAACGGTCAACCTGTTGAACAGGAAAAAGTTGATAAAATTATTGCAGCAGCACATTTGGCGCCTACATCATCTGGTTTACAGCCTTTTAAAGTGATTGTGGTAACCAACCAGGAATTAAAAGAGAAAATTGCGCCGATTGCTTTTAACCAATCGCAAGTGATTGATTCTTCTCACCTATTGATTTTCGCGGCAAACGAAAATTATACAGAAGAAGGTATAGATGCCGTTTTTAACAGAATGAATGCAGAGCGTGGCTTACCACTGGATACTACAGATGCTTACAAAGCACAACTTAAAGGCATGATTTTATCCAGAACGGCGGAAGAAAACTTCAACCATGCAGCCCGTCAGGCTTATATTGCTTTCGGTATTGCCATTGCAGAAGCGGCTGTATTAAAAGTTGATGCTACGCCAATGGAAGGTTTTAACGGCCCTGCCTTAGATGAACTTTTAGGTTTAGATAAAAAAGGCTTAAAAAGTGTTACCCTATTGCCATTAGGAAACAGGGATGAAGCTGGCGATTGGTTGGTAAATCTTAAAAAAGTACGTTCACCTAAAGAGGAATTCCTGATCGAGTTTAAATAACAGGCAAACACCATTATATTTAAAACGAGCCGCTAAAAGCGGCTTGTTTTGTTTATAGGTTTTTTTCATATCGGGTATCTCAAAACAAAATCCGTCATTGCGAACTGAAGCGCGGCCAGTGGATTGGAGTGAAGCAATCTTTACATATAGATTTAACTCAATTACAAAGATTGCTTCGTCGGCTGAAAAAGCCTTCTCGCAATGACGACCTTGGTTAGTCTGAAGACTACTGTCGATTAACCGGTTCAAACAATTAACCTGAGAAGCACTCCACGTGTAGATTCTGAACAAATCCGAAAGCTATCGCACCAGGATGACGATTAACATAGAAATTTTTGTAAAAAAATGTTAAACCTCATTACATTTTATGTGCTCTATTTATAATTGGATATATTTACGGGCTAGCATTTAATATCCAATCCATGAAGATTTTTAGATTATCGTTTATTATACTGTCACTTTTATCAACATTAAGTTTTTCTTCTTCGGCACAAACCGATACCATTAGCATAAACAGTATCATTACCAAAACCAACAAGATATTAAGCGATTATCCTGCTGAAAAGATTTATCTTCACTTTGATAAGCCTTATTACGCTGTTGCCGATACGGTTTGGTTTAAAGCCTACGTTACCGAAAACCAGAATTTCTTATCCGCAATCAGTAAGATCATTTATGTGGATGTAATCAATCAGAAAGATTCACTTATCCAAACCTTAAAGTTACCCATTACCGGTGGTTTTGCTTATGGCAGTTTCCCATTAGATCAGATTAACTATAAACAAGGTAATTACCACATCAGGGCTTATACGCTGTGGATGCTCAACAGTGAAGATCCCGCTTATTTTAACAAGACCTTTTATGTTGGCGAAGCGATTGACAAGGAGGTAAAAACCCATATCACTTATAAAAATACCTCTACAGATAAGCTGGAAAAAATTGATGCGCGTGTACAATTTAAAGATGCCAATAACAAACCCTACGCCAATAAAAATGTAAGTTGGCAGGTGGTTACCAGTTTTACAGTTATTGCCAAAGGCAGGGGTACAACAGATGCGAACGGTTATTTAACCATCGCGATGAGCAATGCACAGAAGGCGGAATATCAATTACAAAAAGGCGAACTGATTACCAGCATTAATACCACAGATAAAGATGTGGCGAGCAGCAGCTTTCAACTTAAAAACGCCATCGTAAGTAAAGATTTTCAATTCTTCCCAGAGGGAGGAAGTCTGATTGCAGGCTTAACTACTAAAGTGGCATTTAAAGCGATTAAGAGTGATGGTTTGGGCATCAGTTCAAAAGGTACAGTTACCGATAATGATGGCAAAACAGTAGCAACATTTACTGCCCAACATTTAGGAATGGGCAGTTTTAACTTACTGGCCGAAGCCGGAAAAACGTACAAAGCAGCTGTTACCTATGCCGATGGAACCTCTCAAAATTATAACTTACCGGCAGTTGCTGCAAATGGTGTTTCTGTAAATATAGATAACAGCAGTGCAGATAATATAGCCATCAAAATTTCGGCTAACGATGCCTTCTTTGAACAAAACCAGGGTAAAAAACTTTATTTAATTGCACAGAGTAAAGGCGTGATCTGTTATGGTGCACAAACAGCCTTATCAAACAAAGAATACAGTACCACTGTACTTAAATCTAAATTCCCGAATGGAATTGCACAATTTACCCTGTTTAATGAATTTGGTAAACCACTAAGTGAGCGATTGGTTTTTGTTCAGCACAAAAATACCATGGCGGTAACGCTAACCAGCACCGCAACTACTTATGGAATCAAGAAAAAGGTTAAGATAAATGTTGCTGCTAAAAAAGATGGCGCTCCTGTTGAAGGTAACTTCTCGGTAGCTGTTGTAGATGAAACCAAAGTTCCATCCAGCGAAGATGCAACGAGTACGATATTAACAGGCCTGTTGTTAAGCAGCGATGTTAAAGGTTATATTGAAAAAGCAAATTATTACTTTAATGCACCTGACACAAAGAAAAATGCAGATTTAGATGTATTGCTCCTTACCCAGGGATACCGCAGTTTTAAATACACTGATATTATTGCCAATAAATTGCCGAAAATTGATTTCTTACCGGAACAAGGAATTGAAATTTCCGGTATTCTGCGTCAAAACAACGGTATTCCGGTTAGAAAAGGAGCTTTATTATTAACTATACCTGATAAACGTTTCAATCTGGAAAGTACTACAGATCCTGTCGGGAATTTTAAATTCCAAAACCTGGTATTTAACGACTCCTCTAAAGTAACCATTACCGCTAAGTATAATGTAAACTATAAAAACATGACCTTAAGCTTAAATGGTGCACCGGTACCTACACTAACCAGAAACTTTAGTGCAGCTGAAGAGGTTTTAAATATTGATAGTGCTTTAACCAGTTATTTAGATAACAGTAAAAGACAATATGCTTATTTACATACACTAAAAGATGTAAATATTAAAGCCACAGTGGTTCCGAAAGTAAGTCACAAGGATTATCCCGCACTGAGCGGATTAAGCCAAATGGCCGACCATGAAGTTAGTGGAGACCGGTTTAAAGGCTGTGGTTTATTAATTAACTGTTTACAGGGTATGCTGGCTGGGGTTACCTTTGCCGATAATAACTTTTACGTTACCCGCGATTACAACCAGGGCAAAAAAATCCCGATGGGTATTTTTATCAATGGTATGAACGTGGATGTTAACCAGATTAATACTATAGATGTCAACCAGCTCGAATCGGTTGAGGTATTTTTAAGGGACGATTTAGGTTTGGTGAACCGTGCCAATAATGTAAACGGTGTAATTGTATTTAACCAGAAAAAAGCACCTAAAGGCACTAAGATTACGAAAGCCCAATTAATGGATATGCTTCCTAAGTATTATGAACTTACTTTCTCACCACAGGGTTATAACAAAGAAAAACAGTTCTACTCACCTAAATATGATGTTCCTGCCAGCATGAACCGGAACGATTTAAGGACTACCATTTACTGGAACCCTAAAGTAGTTACTGATGCAACCGGCAATGCTTCTTTTGAATATTATAACGCTGATGGAAAAGGACAGTACAAAGTAATTATTGAAGGAATAGATGCCAATGGAAATTTAGGAAGAGCGGTGTTTAAATATCTCGTAAAATAGAATAGAGGCAAATGGTTCATAGTCTGATAGTCAATGGTTAATAACCCTAAATGAAAAATGTAAGATGGATGATGGAATTGGCTTCTCGCCCCTCATCCATCTCAAATCTCAAATCTCAAATCACATCTTACTTCACCTCATACGGCAACTTCTCTCCTTTTAAACCAGCCAAAACATTTTTAACAATAATCTGTGCCATGGCTGCTCTGGTTTCTTCGGTAGCTGAGCCGATGTGCGGTAAAACAGCAACGTTTTCCATAGCCAGCAAAGGATTATTTTTATCCATGGGTTCCGGGTTTGTTACATCCAAACCTGCACCCCATATCATTTTCTCATCTGAGGCTTTAATTAAGTCCTTTTCATTGTGAATACCTCCCCTGGCTGTATTAATGAAAATCGAATTGGGCTTCATCTGCTTAAAAACATCAAGCGTAAATTTATCTTTGGTTTCTGGTGTTAAGGCGGTGTGTACAGATAACACATCACTTTGTGCTAAAAGTTCTTCAAAAGACACATACTTTGCACCGATTTCTCTTTCGGCTTCTTCGTTACGCGATCTGTTGTGGTAAATGACCTCCATTTGGTAGGCAGCTTTACACTTTTTGGCCATCTCTAAACCAATTTTGCCCAGGCCAAAAACACCGAGGGTTTTGCCATTTACCTCAATTCCGAGTTCTGGTGAAGGCTCATAGTTTTTCCATTCGCCTTGAATGATTTTTTTGTGTGAGAAAAAAGCCTTTCGTGATACAGCGAGCATCAATAAAAAAGCAGTATCAGCAGTCGCTGCACTCAAAACACCTGGTGTATTACCAATCGGAATATTTAATTTTTTAGCTTCAGCAACATCAACCTGATCGTAACCTACAGAATGCAACGCAATTACCTTTAAATGGCTACAGGCATTTAAAAATGCAGCATTAAGCTTATTTGGCCCAACGCTAATCAAGCCATCCTGTCCCTGACAGGCCTCAATTAATTCTTCGGCTGTAATCTGCCTGTTTTCTTTCCACTGGGTGATGGAGATATTGTTTTCTTCCAGTTCTTTTATTCCAACCGGAGCAATGTTTCCGCTTATAAATACTTTCATATTAATTTAACAGTAAATCTGACCAGGAGTTTTGCTTAATGTTTACTTTACAGTCGCCGTGAGTACCTGATAGGTATTTGCACTGAAATAACCCAATGCATTATTCGAAAGATTTGATGTGGGGTTGGCCGGCGTGGTACCCTGGTTAGGCCCGCGGTCTGCTTGCTGGCTAAGTGCATACCAATAATTAAAAATATTACTGTCGACACATTCCATTTCAACCCTAACCTTATCATTGGTATTCAGCTCGTCGCTGTCGTGATCGTTATTGGGTTTAAAAAAGAGCTGGATCCGCAAATCGTTACCATTGGTTAGCCTGTCGTTACTGGCATAATAGCGTCGCGACAGCACATCGTTTACATAGAGGTTAAAATGGTAGAAATTTACTTCATTAACCGGATCTCTAAAAAAGACTGCCGCTGTTTTACGTTCACGACCAAAAAAAGTGTTATTAATGATCCCAATTGAATCCATTTTAACCAAATTAGGCATTTTAGAACTGGCGGTATAGTTTTGTCCTTCAACAGTCGCATTTAAATTATAGGTAACACCAGGCTCACCCTTCATGCGATTAACATAAGTACCCGACTTAGTTCCTTCTTTGAATACAAACGTATTTCCCTTGCTATCGGTTACGGTAACCGTGGCACCCGAAATTTTGGGGAAAACATTTTCCTCGGTATAACCTATCGTTTTGCTGAGTTTAATTTCCTGGTCCATCAACTGGTTATTAATGATCCCTTCAATCACTAACTGTGGGTCGGCATTCTCCGTATCAATGGAAATAATTTTCTTGCATGAAGCAAGGCACAAGGTAAATAGGGCAAAATATATGGTCAGTTTTTTCATGGCATTAAAATTTAAAATTCCAGGTAACAGATGGAATAAGTCCAAAAAGAGAGGTTTGCTGTGCAGCAGTTTTGTTCGGATTTTGCGGGTCGGTAATGAACTCTATGGAGTAAGGGTTTTTTCTGGCCAGCACATTGTAAATACCGAAATTCCAGCTCGATTGGTATTTGCCTCTTTTCTTGCCATCTAATGTGGCACTTATATCTAAACGCATATTGTAAGGCATGCGGCCTGCATTGCGTTGGGTATAATAATAAGCTGGTTGCCCACCAACGGTATATTTCCCTGCCGGATAGGTAACTGCATTGCCGGTACTGTAAATAAAGCTTGACGAAAATGTCCACCTTGGGGTCATGTTGTAAATACCAACCACCGAAATATCGTGTGTACGGTCTTGTCTGGCCGGAAAATATTTGCCGTTATTCAGTTCTGTAAATTTGCGTTCAGTACGCGATAGCGTATACCCTACCCAGCCATTCAGCTTGCCAAATTTCTTTTTAAAAAACAGTTCCAGCCCGTAAGCTCTACCTACGCCGTATATCAGTTCCGATTCTACATTCGAATTGGCCAGCAACTGGGCAGCATTCTTGTAATCGATCTGGTTTTGCAGCCATTTATAATAAATTTCTGCAGAGAGTTCGTAGGTATTTTCTTTAATATTTTTAAAATACCCCAGCGCCACCTGATCGGCAATTTCTGGTTTAATATTATTACTGCTCAACACATACTGATCGGTTGGCGAACTGGAAGTCGCATTGGTTAAAATGTGAACATTCTGTGTATTGCGGTTGTACGATGCTTTAATAGAATTTTCTTCGTTAAAGAGGTAACTCATAGAAAAGCGAGGCTCCAGGTTGAAATAGTTTTTGTAAAACTTGCCTTTGGCTACATTTTCTGTTGATGCGATATTCCCATCAGTATCATAAGTGCTAAAATTACCAGGCCCCATTAAAGAAAAAGCAGCCAACCTTACACCATATAAAAAGTTAAGGTGCTCGTTTACATTCCATTCATCAGAAAAATAGGCAGCAGATTCTATTCCATACCTGCGCTCTTGTGTAAGCGAATTTACCTGCGAGGATACATCGCTATCAATATCAATCGGCGATATGCGGTGCTGGGTAGCATTTAGCCCGAACCTGAGAATATGTTTGTTGCTGAAATACTGAAAATCTTCCTTAAAATTAAAATCCCGTACCAGCGAAGTCGCCTTAAAATTAGTCGCATCATTTAACAAACGAACGGTATAATTGTAGTTGTTGTAAATTAACGAAGTATTAGAAAACAAGCGGTCGTTAAAAATGTGGTTTAAGCGGATGGTGGTGGTTACGTTGCCCCAGTTATTCTCAAACAAATCCTTCACCCCAATATTATCCTTGCCAAAATAGCCCGAAATATAAATGGTATTTTTATCATTGATTTTATAATTCGCCTTTGCGTTAATATCGTAAAAATTCAGTGTGCTTCCATTCACCGACGAATCTGGCGAAGCTCTTAAAAACAGATCAATATAAGTTCTGCGGAAACTCACCATAAATGAGCCTCTGTCTTTTACAATTGGTCCTTCTGCTTTTAAACGTGAGGCGATTAAACCAATTCCTCCCTCAAACTTAAACTCTTTATTGTTCCCATCATCCATTTTAACATCTAAAACCGATGATAACCGGCCACCATATTGCGCTGGCATGCCACCTTTGTATAAACTTACATCTTTAATCGCGTCGGCATTGAAAGTAGAGAAAAAGCCAAGTAAGTGTGATGAGTTGTACACCACAGCCTCATCCAAAATAATTAAATTCTGATCGGCTGCACCACCGCGAACATAAAAACCTGTATTCCCTTCTCCACCTGATTTTACGCCTGGTAATAATTGGATGGTTTTTAAAATATCCTTTTCGCCCAGCAGCACTGGGATAGAATTAAGCGTTTTCATATCAATCCTTTCCAGACCCATCTGCGCACTTTTAACGTTTTCGTTTTTGCGGTTATTAGCGCTTACTGTTACTTCATCTAAATCATTTGTACTTTTTAATTCCTCATTTAACTTCGTATCTTTTGTTAAACTGATGGTTTTAACAATGGATGTATAGCCGGTATAACTTACCGCCACCGTGTAGGTTCCTTCGGTTTGTGTTAAAGCAAAATATCCATAATTATTGGTTAAGGTTGCTGCGGTAGATGCTCCGGAAATTCTTACCGTTGCACCAATTAAGGTTTCGCCTGTACCCGCATCGCGAATAGTGCCGCTGAGGGTAAATTTCTTTTGTGCAAAAACAGAGGTGGATAGAAAAAGGAAGGAGAATAAAGCTAAGTAGTATTTTAAGGGCATATTGGCTACTATCTAATTTAAGGTGGAAACCAAATGTACGAAATCCAAGTCCTATTAAAAGATATTGGAGCAGTTCTTAATAAAAGTTTGGTTTTACTTATTAATAACGGGATAAATGGCAATATGGTGTGAGCGTAAACGGTACGGGCTGAGATGATTTTTACCTGCCTGTTGAAAGGTGATCAGTTTTGAAGGTTCCATAGGCATATGGCAGTCGATACAATTGGTACTCAGCGATCCCTTGGCTAAAGTAGCTTTACTGTGGTTAGTCGTTTTATGGCAATTGATACAGCGCTGTGAGTAAACTGCTAAATTACCCTTAATATTTTCATGTGTATTGTGGCACGATTGGCAGGTCATGGTTTCACTTTTCCGATAACAATTACTGCCATTTAGCATGGCACTTTGGTTACCGTGTACATCAATATTACCACCACCAAAACCTGTAAAATCCTGCGAATAGTAAGCCTCTAAATCGTCTCCCGGCTGGAAACCGAATACCGATCGTTGTGCCACCAAAGTATTGCCCGAATGGCAAACGGCGCAAACATCCATCTTCTGTTTACGGGTAAGTGTTTTGTAAAGGGTGATGAATTTTGCAGTTTTTTCTTCCGAGTTTTCCATATGAAAAACAACATGCTGTTTCCCCGGGCCATGGCAACGCTCACAATCTATCCCATAAATAACAGTACCTTTTTCCATCTCCTCATCCTTTTCAAAAGTAGATTTTTGCGTGATTTTAACATCTACATAAGAAGCATGGCACTCCAAACAACGGCTCGTTATCGCGCGGTCATAATAAAAGTTTTCTTTTGGAAAACCAGGACTGATGGCCCAGTTCTTAATGGCAGTGAAGTAAGATAAAGGCAGTTCGTACATTTTTTTGCCTTGCCAATAAGTATAAGTATAGGCTTTTTCGCCTGAACCAAACTGCATATCGAACTTTTGCGCACGCACAGCTTTACCATCCTGATAAGCGACCTGAAATATCCCGCTGTCTCTCTTCTCTACTACTACTTTTTGGCTTGCATCATATTGGAAACTGTTCGAATCAGGGGCGAAAATTTTTAACAAAGCTGCATCTACAACAGGCTTAGAAGTTAAACCATGCGGATTATGTGCATAAGACTGCGATAAATCTTTATGGCATTTAACACAGGTAGCCGCCCCGGTATAGGCCTCGCCCCGCACATCTGCGGGCAATTGATCGGCCGCATTCATGCATCTTGAAAGAATAACGATTGCAACAGCAATTGCCCCTAAAACAAACAGGATCCGTTTTGCGCCTTTCAAGATGATATTTTGCTTTATTTTATGAATTGAATATAATTAAAATTATAGCCCCCTGCATCTGCCAGCACCTTAATTTTTTGCCTACCTGCCTTTAAAACAACGTTCTTCACTTCAAAGGTTGCAAACTTATTATGATCTCCGGTATCTGGAACCGCAATATCTTTAGCTGCCACTTTATCGTCGATCATAATGGTCATTCTACCTGAAGCATGATTTGCAGCAGCATTTATTTTTAAAACATAAACACCTTTTTGAGCAACATTAACCGTGTATTGCAACCACTCCCCTTTTTCGATATGGTTTACATAATACTTTTCGTACTGTGTAGAATCTTTAACAATATCCACCCCATCATTTCTGTAAATATGGCCGCGGTTACCTGCACTTCTTTTTCCTGTTGAGGTATGGTAATCGGCTGTATCGGTATCGAAATAAGCTTTGCCATTTTTGCCTAAATCGTAATCTACAGCATAAACAATACTTTTATCTTTAATTAAATTGGCCTTAAAAGCTTTGGTTTCGTTACTAAAGGGCTGGCGTATCATGGCATCAATTACGTCTCTGTGGATAATCGTGTTTTCTAATTTCGAATAAATAGCCAGCTCCATTAAACCGCTATATACATTACTATCCTTAGGTTTGTTTCCACCATTATTAAGGTACTTTACCAACTCATCATAATTAGGATTTGATTTAATTTCCATCGGGTTATTGGCACCTATCTTTTTCAATGGCCACCAGGCCCAGCCAATATTGTTTTTTTCCAAAAGGTGGATAGCATCCGTAAACCAAACATTCGAATTTTCTCCTGTTTCACCCAGCCACACCGGAACATTCTGCTCATCCCTGGCTTTAATAATGTGTGTTATTGAAGCCTGATCATTATAATTCCAGTATTTATGATAACTCAAAACCATATTTTTATCCCATAATGGGAAAATACCATTGTAATTATTGCCCCAGCCATTTCCTTCGATAATAATGATGTGTTTTTGATCAACCTCACGGATGGCTTTGGTAATCTCGACCATTAACTTACGCAAAGGCGCATTCACTTTTTCTTTTGTCCCGTTTTTATCCTCTTCAGGATTGGTAAAGCCATAGTTGGGTTCATTCAAAATATCGTATGCACCAATGTAAGGTTCATCTTTGTAACGTTCGGCCAGTTTTTTCCAAAGCGCAATGGTTTTCTCCTGGTTAGCCGTGCTATCCCATAAATATGGTTTTGACGGATCGCGGTCGGCAATGTTTAAATCGTTTCCTTGTCCACCAGGTGCAGCATGTAAATCTAAAATCAGGTACATTTTATTGGCCTTACACCAGGATAACAGGCTATCGGTTAAAGCGAAGCCTTTTTCCAGCCAGGTATTTTTGCCGGCAACAGGTTCTTTATCCACCGGTAAAGTGTATAAATTGTAGTGCATGGGCAAACGGATGGAATTAAAACCCCAGCGTTTCATCGAATCCACATCAATTTTACGCATGTGGTTTGCCAGCCAGGCATCGTAAAACTCCTGGGTCTGTTTTGGCCCCATCAGTTCTTCTATGCGCTCGCGAATACGGTACTGTTGGGCTTCTTTGTTAATTTTGAGCATATAACCCTCCTGTAACATCCAGCCACCTAAGCCAAAGCCACGGAGTAAAACATTCTCCCCTTTTTGGTTCACTATTTTTTTACCCTCGGCTTTTAAAAACCCCTGGCTAAATCCTGTAAACGAAATGGTATTGAGCAGAAAAATATATAATATCGATTTTTTGAAAGACATAACAATAAGATTAGGTTTTAGAGAATTACCAGATGTATGTGGCTACAGATCCTTTATCGAGCGTTGCGACAAGTATTTTACCATTAAAAGTAATGTTAAAGGTATTGGCGCTCTTGCCGCTATTGGCTACAATTAAAACATGTTTCCCATCAGGTGTTTTAAAGGCAACATTTGGCAGGTCGGTTAAATCGTTTGTAGCCACCCGGACAGCGCCAGGCCTTACAAACTTAGAAGCGTGGGCAATAGAATAACAAGCCAGGTTTCTGCTATAGTTATCTTTATCGATGGTTACTGCACCCTGACACATCGAACAGCCGCCCCTGTCGGTATAGGGTTTATTTTCAGGATCAGCGGCTAAATTCCATTCCAGTACATTTTTGCTCCAGTTACGTGTAGCCCCGATAATTAAGCGTGCTACCGGATTTACGATATTAATGGTCGTGGCATCGGGCTGCTCTACTACCATTTGCTCAGAAAAGTAAATATTCTTGTCAGGATGGGCATTGTGCACATCACTTAAAGCTTCGATTCTTCCTCCATACAAATGAAAAGCAGATCCATCTATATATTTTTTGGCTTCCCGATCATCTAAAATACTGATTGGGTAATCTGGCCGATCGGCATTATGGTCGTAAATAATAATTTTTGTTTTGATATTGGCATTTGCAAAAGCAGGCCCAAGAAACTTTTTCACAAAAAGTGCCTGATCTGGTGCGACCATAAGCAAGCTGGGATTGTTGCCCGGGTGCAAAGGCTCATTCTGAACGGTAATCGCATCAATTCGAATTCCTTCTTTTTGCATTTCCTGTACATACCTCACAAAATACTTAGCATAAGCATCATAATATTCGGGCTTTAACATACCGCCCCGGGCATCGTAAGTGGTTTTCATCCATAAGGGAGGAGACCATGGCGAACCCATAATTTTTAGCTTGGGGTTTATCGCAAGGATTTCCTTCATTACCGGAATCACATCTACCTTATCAGGCCCGAGATCAAATTTAGCCTGCGTTAAATCGGTTTGTCCTTCAGGAAGATCATTATAAGAAAATACTTTTTCGTTTAAGTCGGAAGCACCAATGCTCAGTCTGATGTAACTTACCCCAATGTTGTTTCCATCAGTAGCAAACAACTCTTTCAATAAAGCCGCCCTGGCTGGTGCCGACATTTTAATAATATGCTGTGCACTGCCGCCGGTTAGGGCATAACCGAAGCCATCAATTGTTTGATAAGTTTCTTTATCGTTTACGGTAATGCCTGGTAAATTATTTTTCGTGGTAGTAAAACTTAATTTACTTGCCTGTTTCGCAAATAAAGCCGATCGATCTGCTTTGGTAAGCCAAACTTCGGCTTGGTTTTGGGCAATAGCAGAAAGCGAACAGGAGGTAAAAATACAAATGATAAAAAAGCGAAGAAATCTGGTAAGAAGCATAGGGAAAAGATCAGCAGATCAAAAAAAACAGGAAGAAAGAACTTGCTTTCTCCCTGTTAACAATTAAACATTAAGGTTATTTAGATGACAGCTTATTTTGTGCCGCCCCATTCTTTGCTCTGGAGAATTTTTGTATTGTTCAATTCGCCTTGTGGAATAGGTAAGGTCTCGTTTTTATTTGCCTGAAATCCTTTAAAGGCCAGTTTAGTTGGAGCAAGCCCCCATCTAACCAAATCAAACCATCTTTGTCCTTCAGCTACCAGTTCCAGACGTCTTTCTTTCATGATATTATCCATCGTTACCTCAACAGGGTTTAAACCAACGCGGGCTCTTACTGCATTCAGGAAAATATAAGCCCTGGTACCTGCGCCAACTGCAGCACCACTTTTCAACAATGCTTCAGCTTCCATTAAGTAGGTATCAGCTAAACGGATTTCGTACATATTCTGACCAAAATTTAATTCTAACTGTCCAACAGCTGCTTTGGTAGAAACTCTTCCGGCATATTTCTCCACAAAATATCCGGTATTATCATTGGCATGTTTGTAGGTTACAATCCCTGCTTTCTCCAAACTATCTAAATTGGCAACTGTAGGTTTATTACGCGGATCGTAGTGAATTAAGTCAAATAATTCTTTGGTTATTGGCATTACACTCCAACCCGAAACATAATCTGGTGCTTGTGCGGCAATTACAGGGACATAATTACGCGGCCCTACTAGAATGCCCATAACATTACCTTCGCGACTGCCAACGTTATCCCAACCCATATTAGAGGTAGTATTGTAGCTGAGTTCTAAAACAGATTCTGAATTGAACTTATTTTTAACATTCCATAAATCAGCAAATTTTGGAAGTAGCTTATAGCCATAGGTACTTGCACCAGGAGCTGTACCATTTACCAGCGCAAACTCTGCAGCTGCCGGAGCCCATTTTTCTTCCCACAAGTAAACCTTACCTAAAACTGCATGAACTGCACCCTGGCTCAAACGCCCTGCTTCAGCAGTAGGAATAGTTACCGGGAGCGCAGTTAATGCCTCTCCTAAATCTTTTTCTATCTGCTTATATACATCTGCAGGGGCAACCTGCGTAACATCGAACATACCAGAAGGCTCAATAGGTGCTAAGATTAATGGTATATTTTTGAAAATCCGTACCAAATCAAAATAAAATATAGCACGCAACGCTTTAGCCTCAGCAATATATCTTGCCTTGGTTGAGGCATCCATTGTAATACCCTCTATCTTTTTCAATAGGACATTTGCACGGTAAACACCAGTAAAGCCCTTGCTCCATAAATAACTTGGGGCTCCTGATAAGGAGTTTACCGTATAATTATTCATCGCTTGCATATCTCCTAAATCTGATGGAGAATCGGCACCTGCATAATGATCATCTGATGCAGAGCTAAATAAATTAAGTTTTGTAAGGTAGCCGCTAGACTGATTACCCAATTGATCATAAACAGCCACCAAACCAGTAAATGCCTCCTGCTGATTTTGATAATAACTTGTCTCCAGAATACGTTCACGTGGATTTACCTCCAGTTGTTTTTGACAAGAAACGATTAGTTGAGAAGCGGTTAAAAGGGCTGCAATAGCTAAAATATTCTTTTTCATTTTAATTTTTTTTAGAATCCAACATTTAAACCGACCATAAACGAACGTGCTTGCGGATAAACTCCCCGATCTACACCCAATACAGTTCCACCGATTTCGGGATCGTAACCTGTATATTTAGTAATGGTCCACAGGTTTTCACTCATCAGATATACCCGAACTTTTTGTGCGCCAATTTTTTTAATCACATTAGCTGGAAGATTATAACCTACCTGAAGGGTTTTTAAACGGAAGTAATCTCCTTTTTCTAAATAATTTTTAGAGAACTTGGTATAGTTTCCATTCAGATCCTTATCTGCAACACGGGGAACATCGGTTGAGGTGTTGGTTGGTGTCCACCTGTCAAGGATTGATTGCTGCCAGTTTCCATAAGTTACATCCAAGCGTCGTAATCCCTGGAAAATCATATTTCCGCCTACACCATTTCCGAAGGCAACAAAATCGAAGTTTTTGTAAGCCAGATTAATGGTAATGCCGTATGTATATTTTGGAAGCGGACTACCTAAATAGGTACGATCACTACCATTTATAGTTTCATTGCCATCTAAGTTGGCAAATTTAATGTCTCCGGGTTTTGCCGAAGGTTGCAACACTGTACCTCCTGGTCCTTTGTATGCATTAACTTCTGCCTGCGACTGAAAAATACCAAGCGCTTCATATCCATAAAACTCATTGAATGCACGTCCAAGTCCGGTACGGGTAAAGTTCCCCATGCCCTGAAAACTCTGTGCATTATCCTCTATAAACTCTCTTCCAGGCAATAGCTTGGTTACCTTATTTTTTAAGGTTGAAACATTAGCATTAATACCTAAATTAAGCTCCCCTATTTTTTTCCTGTAACCCAATTCGAATTCTATACCAGTGTTTTGCATATCGCCAACATTTTCTGCGGCACCACCAGCTGCACCTAAATAAAGTGGAATAGAAGGTGTTTGCAATACACCAATGGTTTTCTTTTTGAAGTAAGAAGCACTAAGTGTAAAATCGTTAAATAAGGTAGCATCTAAACCAATATCTGTCTGGTGTGTTTCCTCCCATTTCAAATCAGGATTTGATAAGGCAGCCGGACTCCAACCAATGGTACTTACATCTGTAGTGCCAAAAGTATAATTACGTCCGCTATTTACTAATGATACGTAACTGAAATCGCCAATGGCATCATTTCCGGTAATTCCGTAGCTACCACGTAATTTCAAGAAATTAACGACTTTGTTTTCTTTCCAGAAAGCCTCTTTTGTAGGCACCCAGCCTATTGAAGCTGAAGGGAAGTAACCAAACCGGTTGTTGGTACCAAAGCGAGAAGAACCATCACGACGGATAATACCCGTGAATAGATATTTTTCATCATAATCATACGTTACACGGGTAAAGAGAGAATTCACAACATGCAAAGTAGCATCACTGCCATCGCCCTGAATATCGGCTGTTGCCGGTTTATAGTTTAAATTGGCCTGATAAAAATTCTGAGCAATGATATTGTTAAACCTTACGTTTAAACCGCGGTTATTGTTGTCCATATAATAACCCTGACCAAAGATTGCATATGCATGGTGTTTACCAAAACTTTTAGAGTAACTAATGGTATTTTCCCAGTTATAATTTAAGGTCATATTCATCTCGCGATAGAAATTCGTCTTAGTATTCGTGGTTGAAGGACTTAACCAGAATAACGGGGTATAAGACTCCGAACCATAAAAAGCAAGTTTTGTTCCCAGCGATGACCTGAATTTTAAATTCTCAATAGGCTCAATTTCTAAAAAAGCGTTACCAACAATATTATGATCCCAACCATAGTTACCCAATCTGGTTTGAATGTAAGCCAGCGGATTACTCATTTCCTGGCCAACATCTCGTGAAATACCATAAGGGAATCCTGTTGCAGGATCTTTTATGATGTTTGCAATGGTATAAGGCGATTTCCCTATAACAGCTGGATCGGTTTGAATAACTGGGGTCAGTGGATCTAAATGGATTGCCGAACTTAAAGGACCACCGAACTCGCTATTGGTATTACCTAAAGAACTGTTAACCGAATGGCTATAGCCTAAATTCTCACCAAAGCTTATCCACTTGGCTGGTTTAAATGTAGAATTAATTCGAATGTTAGCACGATTAAAATTAGAAATCGGTGTAGCTACAATACCTTGTTGATCTATATAACCAAAAGAAGTATAAAAGGTAGATTTATTAGTTCCGCCTGAAACACTAAACTCATGGGTCTGTCTGCGGGCATCGTTATTAAAAACCACCGATTGCCAATCTGTACCTTCTCCATAATTGGTAGTGCTTGAATAAGGAGGTGCAAAAGTATTACCAGGAGCGGGAACAAAACTATTAGCATAAGCTTCATTCCTGATCATCGCATATTCATTGGCATTTAGCAATTTTAGCTTTTTGGCTGGTGCTTGTGTACCATAAAACCCATTGTAGTTTATTGATAACCTTCCTTCTTTACCTTTCTTGGTAGAAACAATAATTACACCATTTGCCGCTCTGGCACCATAAATTGCCTGTGAGGCTGCATCTTTTAAAACCTCAATAGATTCAATGTCTGATTGATTTAGATAACCTATACCACCATTATCTACAATTACACCATCAACAACCCAAAGCGGATCGTTATTACCTGAAGAAGCAAAAGAGGTAAATCCCCTTACCCGCACTGTTGATGCAGAGCCTGGCTGTCCGTTGCCACTGGCAATCGTTAAACCAGATGTTCTTCCCTGTAAAGCCTGCTCCACTCTGTTAATCGGCATCGATTCCAGATCTTTTGCTTTTACGCTCGAGATGGATCCGGTTACAAGGGCTTTTTTCTGTGTACCGTAGCCCACTACTACTACCTCGGTTAAATCGTTCGAACTGGCTGCCAGCGAAACATTGATACGGCCGCCTGCCTGAACAGTTACCGTTTGTGTTGCCATACCAATTAAACTGATTGTTAATTTGCCGCCAACAGGTGCCTGGATGCTAAAAACACCATTGGCATCGGTAGATGCAGCCCTGGTTGTTCCATCAAGCTTAACTGTTACGCCAGGTAAAGGGCTCCCATTTTGTTCTGTTACTTTTCCTGTAACGGGAATGTCTTGTGCCAATAAGGCCAGCGGCAATGCCATGATACAGTAAATGAAGAATACGAATGTAAATCTTCCTCTCATAGAAATTAATTTTAAGGTTAATATTTGGTTATTTAATGACCGGGGCTTTTGGTAGCCCGTTTCATAAATCAAATCTAAAGAGGTGTTATGTATTAGCACAATTTAGCACTACTACACAAACCATACAGCAGCTCTTAATTAACCATAAAAAGGAATTTTTAGGCCTACATAAGCCCTACACTTAAATCAAAAATAACTGATTATCAGAATATTAAACATTTCAACCCAAAACATCACAATTTGTAACGAAAACATTGTTTTTAAGGTGTCTTTTGACGGGCAATATCAATAAGGAATTCGTATAAATTTGTCTCCGGCTTAAGCTGAAGCTTCTTTCTTAAGCGATATCGGCCCACTTCAATGGCTTTAATGGTTACATTCATCAGCTGGGCCATTTCCTTTGAAGAAAGGTTCATCGATAAATAGGCACAAAACTTTAAATCGTTCTGGCTTAAATCAGGGTAAAGATCTTTGAGTTTATTAAAGAATTCGGTGTTTACATGGTTAAAGTGAACGCTCATATGATCCAGTTCCTGATCCTTTTTTTCTACATCCTTAATCAGCCTGATGAGGTGCCTGAAACTTGGCGAACTCTCATTTAAATCGTGGTTTTTAATTACCGTCGATATCACTTCTTTAATCTTGGCCAATACCTTGCCCCGTTGTACCAGGTGCATGGTCATGGTAGAAAGCTCTTTGTTTTTATAATTTACATCCGCTTCGAGCTTTTCGTTCTGCAGCCGCACAATTTCCTTCTCGTTCCTGTCCAGTTCCAGCTGATGCAGGTAACTCATGCGCTCCTGCTCTTTAATGTGTTTCTTTTTCTGCCACCTGATAACCAGCCCTAAAGCCATCACAATTAAGATGAGGTAAAAAATCCGCATCCAAATGGTATTGTACCAGGCTGGCAGCACGATAAAAGTATAACTTACCACCTCAGATTCGTTACTGATGCCAGTACTCGCCTTTACATTAAATGTATATTTTCCGGCCGGTAAATTAGTATAATCTTTTTCGCTTTTCGTCCCCCATGCAGACCATTCGCTATCAAAACCCATAAGCTGATAACTGAATTTGATGTTCTTATCGTGTTCAAAAAGTGTTGAAGCGTATTCGAAATGGATCGAATTTAAGCTGTACACGTATTCAGGGATCTCGTGCAGGTCTTGCCTGGTTGTAATAGCACCCTTATTTACAAAATACCCTCCAAAAACCACACTATCTTTATTTCCCATCAGCTTAACGGTGCCCAGCACCACGTCTGGCCGGGTAATATTCTGAATGTATTTTTGGTAGTTGATGTGATAAGCCCCTTTGTTGGCCCCAATAAATATATTTTTGCTATCAGGCGTGTATATCGATTCGAAACCGCCAACCACTTTGCCATTTAGCTCGGGCAGGTATAAAATACTGAAGGCATCTTTTCCATTAGGCCTGTGAAAATCAATTACCCCTACTTTTTTATTGGTTACAAACCAGATGTTACCATCGTTATCCTCTTTAAGATATTGAATAGGGACACCATTCAGTGCCGAGCCGAACAATTTAAAACGGCTAAACTTTTTGCTCGAGGCATTATATTCAAAAACCCCGCTTGTAGTGGCAATTACTACCCTGTTTTTAATATGGAACACGTAATTATAGAGCTTAGTTGGCAAACCATCCCGATCAGAGAACAGTGTAGTGCGCAAGATGCTTTTATGATCGGGGTTGAGTTCTATTTTATACACGCCATGATAGGGATGCGAAGCCCAGATTAGATCGGGGTTATTGTTATCGGTTACAATAAAGCGGAGGGTTTCGTTAATGCCGGCAATTTTACCGCCGTTAACAAAGCGGCCTCCGGCGTAAGTTATTTCCTGCAATCCGGCGTAAGTACCTGCAATTACCTCTTTACTCGGATAAACATTATCAATGGGTTGGTACATCCAGGTGCCGATCAGGCTATATAGTGGGGTGGCTGTATTATCTTTCACCAGGAGGGTTCCATCCTCGTGGGCCATTAACAGTTGGTTGTTAATTTCATCCAGTCCCCATACCTGCCCTTTGGTATTCTTTACCTCCTCAAAATTGGCTGGCGAATAGCTTAAATCGGGCATGGCTGCATTAATTTTTGCCCGGTACAAACCATTAGAGGTACCAATATAGATAGATTGATCGTATTTGCGGAAAGCGTAACTCGTTATTTGCTTATTGCGATCGGGAAAAATGCTTTTAACCGCACTGTTTATGGCCACATAAGCAATTCCATCATCGAGTGCCAGCCACATGTTCTTATCTTTATCAAGCAGTATGCCTCTTACGTTATTGTTCTGCAGGCCTTCTTTATAATTGTATTTCTGTACCAGGTCGCCATGTTTGTTCATAATATACACCCCACCCGAAGTGGTGGCCACCCCATATAAATCCGGGCTGATTTGCGTGGCAAAATAAATCCTTTCGTTTAAAAAAACCTGATCTAAACTAGTCCTCAAAGGTTTTAGTCGATGGTTAATAACCAAGAAGAATCCTTTTTTTAACATCGAAACCAATAGCGTATCGCCACCATAAGGAAGCACCGCGGTAATGCCCGAACGGTTTAAAACACTATCCACGCAAAAAGGCTTCCACATAGCGTGGTCGTAAATCATGAGGCCTGAATCAGATGACTGCGAAAAAACCTTATTCTTTACAGCCCCCATAAACAGCCAGTTCGTATTTGTTTTATAACTTTTAATTACCCCGTCTTTGTAATGTAGAATAGCATGTATAGACCTAAAAAAAACTTCATCCCGAACAACTGAAACACCCCAGATATCGGCTAGTTTCCGCATATTTTCGGGCAATAGATTTAACAGCGAGGTATATTTTAAAACACCTTGCGCATTAGGGTAAAAATAACCAAACTCATCTTGCCCGCCTACATAAATGCGGTTTTTAGAATCGATCCCCACCGAACGTACCGAGGTAAAGTTGGGTAACTTAAACAGGTTCCAATAGCGGCCGTTAAAAGTAAGCAGCCCCTCATTATTACCAAAATACAGGATGCCATTTTTATCCTGCTCTACATCCCAATTTTGAATCCCACCGCTATACTGCTCGTTATTGTAGTTTACCACCTGCGGGATTCCCAAAAGCACCTGGGCCTGGGTACAATAAGCAGTCAAAAAGAATAATATAGCGGGTAGAAGTTTCTTCATTTAGTTAGGGAAAGGTTAAAACGCAATAATAAATATATAATTTTAATTCCGGTTAGCCTTGTATACAACTATTAGCTAATTTCCCTTTTAGCTGTGCAAAGGCGAAAAAACTAATGCTTAGGTGACTAAGGTGGTGAGAAAGAAGGTTGTTTTTTTTAAAGCCATGTGCAAAAAAAGTTTTATAACCATATAAGAAATTTAAGGGAATATAAGCTTATATGTCTTACATGGTAAAATTGATAGAAATCTGTTGGCAGCGGTTTCGAAGGTGAAATCTGACCTTATTTCTTTGAAGCGCAAAGCCTGTAGTGCTTAGGCTTGTTCCAGTCCCGCTCTTACTCCAAGTCCTCGCTGCGCTGTGGGCTTTCCGTGCAATCGGGGCTAGTTTGCTAGTGACTGTGCAATGAAATTAAAAGTGTCAAAGGTTTCTAACCATATAAGAAATTTAAGGACATGTAAGCTCATATGTTCTTACATGTCTTATCTGGTAAAAATAATTAGAGAAAATATCTTGATTAGAATCTTAGTTGGTAAAAAATGACTATTTCATTAAATACGGCTCTACCGCTTTTCGCCAGATGGCGTAGCCCTTAGCATTCATGTGCAACATATCATCCACAAATAATTCTGGTCTAAGTTTACCATCTTTGGTTAGCATTAAAGAATAAACATTAACGAAGATGGTATTGGTCTCTCCGGCAAGGAACTTTTTAATGAGTGCGTTAGATGCTACTGCTTTCTCCTTAAATTTATCCCTGCTTGGGCTCGGTTTAATCGAGATATAAACAATAGGTACCGTTGGCAGTTTTGCCCTGATAGCCTGGTATAACCTGATAGTGCGGTTTAAAACTGTATCGGGTGTAACCGTTTCATTTGGTAAATCGTTCTCCCCCACATACAGTACAATCTGTTTTGGCTGATATGGAAAAACCACATCATTTAAATAATAGGTAATATCGTTAATTACAGCACCGCCAATTCCGCGGTTTAAAGCATTGTATCTGGCAAAAATCTGTGTACAATCGTCCCATTTCCGGATGGATGAACTGCCTACAAACAGCACCGGATGGACAGGTGGTTTATACATTTGATCGTATTTTTTAATGGTCTGCACATCATCCCAAAAGTTAGGTTTCTTTTGCGCAAAAGCAGTTACAGTTAAGAACGAAATCAAAAGGAAACTTAAAAATGATCTTTTCATGCGAATGAGTATTTAAGGTTCACAATATACCAATATCCTGTTTTTTAAGATCAATTCAATCAAATTTATTACGCCCGGTTAACCAAAACTTTAGCAAAATGGTAGGCTACGCGAGATCGTCATTCCCAATTTAATTGGGAATCCTAATGCTATTCCAGTGCGCTTTAAGATTAGCTTCGCTGAGCACTTCGTGGTTCCCGCCTGCGCGGGAATGACGACCGTACTATGGATTCTGTCTATGGTAGGGGTAATTTATTTTATAAAAATCAATATAAATGATAGCAATTAATCTACGTGTAAAAATCCTCCCGAGTTACCGTCATTTCGAGCGGAGTGCAACGCAGTCGAGAAATCTGTTTTGATAGATCTCTCCACTTCGCGTTGCTGCGGTCGAGATGACGACCATTCTATTGGAATCTGTCTATGGTAGCCTAGTCGAAGGATCTTTTATGATAGGTTACAATCCAAAAATTGACGACTGGCAGGGTCTTCGACTCCGCTCAGACTGACAACAAATAAATTTATCCCTTAAAACCAGCACTAAACCTGCTAAAATCGAAGGATAAAACTGCAATATGTGTTAGTTTCTGATTAGTGGAATGGTCACCATCATTAACCAGATAAACCTCATCAGCATTCCATTCGGTATTGCTTTGTACCACCTCACCATCACTTAAATTACTTACAATCTGGCTAACCAAAAAAGAGTCCACCTGTTCGGATTTATGGTTAACAGAAAGATAAATGGAAGTTATAATCGCATTGATCTGGTAAATGGTCGACTGTACCCCATACAAACCATCAAAATCGATATGTTTCCTCATGGGCTCCTGGCTGGCCGACTCAATCGCTTCGCTTAAGGCCGACAAGCTTAAATTGGCATTTTTTCGCGCCATGCGCGATTGATTTTCATCCCGTTCAACCCGGTTTTGAATGGCAACCTCCAGGTAATCCAGACTGGCTTTAGATGCATTGACAATTTTTGCCTTTAACTGTCGACTATCCCAAATCGGGAACAAATAGGTGGCAAAAATGGCAATCACACAGCCCAGCAGCGTGAAGATAATCCGGTCGTGCACAATATGGTCGAAATGGCCCTGGTAACTGCCCAATGTTAAAATAACCGCAGGGGTAATACACAATACACTAATGGTATAATTTAAGCGGTTAAAGGCATAAAAGCCCAATAAAAAAACCACAGAAAAAGACAACAGCACCGCAGGACTCTTGACAAAATAGACAATGATCAGCCCGATTACAACGCCCCCCATACTCCCCTTTAAACGTTGTAAATTCCGTTTCCAGGTGATTGAAAATTTAGGCCGGGCTACAATAACCAGCGTAAGAAAAAGCCAGTAACTGTATTTGCTGGGTTCGAGCTGCCAAATGAGCAAAAAACCGAACAGGAAGCAAATGGCCAGCCGCAGCGAAAACCTAAAAATGGGCGATTTTAAAGTCAGGTGCTCCTTAATGGAAAAGCGATCGCCGGTTATAAATAAAGGATATGAAATCGATCCGCTCAATTCCCGCAATTGTTTCGCTGTCGTGCGCTCATTGCCCCTTATCATTTCGATAATGCGCACAATATCGTTCATGTTCGAAACCACCTTTAGTACAATTGATCGCTGGGTTTCGTTTAAACGCTCCACTTCCTGCAATAACATCACGCGTTTCTGGTGATATTCCATATTGGTAGCTACCTCACCTTTATAAGCTTTTGCCGAGCGAACGTGTCTGCCCAACTGCTCCAGTTCTTTGGCCAGCAATTCAATTAAGATGGCAATCAGTTTCAGGCTCGGGCCAGTAGCCAAAGTTTTTCGAACTAAAGCATAATCATAATGCACCGCATTCAACTGCTCATACAAATCAATCAGTAACCGCGCCCTTTCCAACAACAACTGCCCTTTGGGGTTATCAGGATTCATGGCGTATTTATCAGTAAGCAACAGGTTCCGGATCAGCTCGTGTTTCTGGTTTACCTTAATGTGCAGTTTTATCGCTTCTTTTTGTTGCAGATCGAGCGGAACATCCACATCATAATTCTTCGCTTTGGCATTTAAAAATACCGCACTGCTCATCAGGCATTCGAAAATGGCATGGTGAAGCGAGCGGTAAGGCCGCAACAAGGTCTGGATCAAACTAATCACGTAATACCAAACGCCACCAACCAGCATATAACTGCTAAAATATAGCGGCCGCGCCGGGTGAAGCCCCATCACGAAGGCACACACAATCAAGGCCATGGTACCGATCAGTGAGAGTTTCTGCCCGTATACGGCAAGCATCGAAAAGCTAAACGCAGCAATAACCACCACAACCGCGGTAAGGTAAACATGATCTAAAACCGATGAAACCACTAGCGTAGTAGCGAAAAAGACAATAATGCTCCATAGCGCTGTTTTCAATTTGTTCAGCCGGTTATCGGGCAAATCGGTCAGGCTGATTAATAAAGCACCAACCCCTATTCCTTTTGCTGCCTCGGGATTGCCCAGGTAAAAGAATAAAATAATAGGCAATACCACGGTAATGGTGGTGCGCAGGGCATCAGAAAAGTACTCACCCAAAAAGAAATACGAAATGGTAGAGCCGATGCTGTTTTTGGGCATGAATATGTTAATGAATGCTGATAATTGATAAAAGCTGCAAAGATAAGAGTTTTATAATGCATGCATAGCAAATAGCTACACAAAACCAGATACCGATCTGTTCTTTGGACTTTAGAAGAGTAATTGCGTGTTCAGAACTTAATCCATGGTTACTCTGCAGTGAACCATCCTAGCGCAAGTCTTAGCGCCCGAGGCCGGTGCAAAGGACTGAATGTTGCTTTAAAACAATCTCTAAGGTAAAATCTATCTATCCGAATTCTGGAAAGCACAAGTCAAGCCAATCCTACTATCCTACCCGCTAAGACTCGCGCTAGAATTGGGAGTGACGTAAACTAAAGTGATACTAATATGATTACTATCCAAATTACACTAAAAACACTTCCAAAGTAGACCATTGGCATATTCTGTTTCAAGTTTTTCTTTACGAATGCAGAATAAATAATCCATCCAATAAAGGCAATAAAATATAATGGGACTGCAAATAATAACATTTCAATATGATTAACAATCAAATATAAATAAAACTTATCGCACCTACGCAGGTCAATAGAGTGAGCTTGGGTTAATTACCTAGGCTAATTTTAAATTTTTATTGAAAGATATCCCTGGTAAAAGTAAAAGGCATTATATAATGAAGTTTTTAAAAAAAAATATTGTTTTAATTATTGTTTTAAAAACTATATTAGAGAAAAAATCATATCGTAATGCTCTCAAACAATCTACCGCAAATGCGGTCAACATGGTCACCCATTTTCTACAGCGGTGCATTTTTTTCATCGATAAAATGGCGAAAACATATTACTTTCCAAGACGTCAAAGTTCAATTAAAAAACAAATAGATAAAAATTTTATGGTTCCAAGATTTTTTGTGAGTTCAACTTACTATGATTTAAAACATGTAAGAGAAAGGATTGAGAAGTTTATTGAAAGTTATGGATTTGAACCTGTGCTTTTCGAAAGTGATAAAGTCACATATCAGCATGGCCAAGCCATTGATCATTCTGCATATTATGAAGTAGGGTTATGCCATATAATGCTTTTGATTGTTGGGGGGAGATATGGATCACCGTCTACAAATGGTAGCATTGAACAACAAAGAAAATTATATGATGATGAGTTCATTTCAATAACAAGAAAAGAATTTGATACAGCAGTTTTACAAAATATACCCGTGTTGGTATTCATTGACCAAAACGTATATGCCGAATATCAGACTTATAAAGAGAATCAGGAATTTTTCGACAAAACGCTGAAAATTTCAGACACTCATATTGAAACAAAACAGTTTAAATTTGCTCATGTTGACCATGTTAATGTTTTTAAATTTATAGATGTGGTTCGAGGCAAGGCAATAAAAACATTTGAAAAAGTAGAAGAAATTGAAAGCTACATTAAAGCTCAACTATCTGGTATGTTTTATCTTTACTTAGAGTCTTTGAAAAAAACATCTGACGACAAAAAAATATTAGATACCATATCTGAGTTGAATAACGTGACTCTCAGAATGAACGAAATGATAACTTCTGTTGGCAAAGAAATTTTTCGTGATAACAAGGCTACATATGAAAACGTTATTGAGAGTCAGTTGGAAATAATGCTAGATTTTTTCAGAGACAAATTTGCTAGTAATATTGATTTCATTTCAGTCATTCCAGATGATGAGCTTGACCTCATAAATCTAGATCAAGTTGCAGAATTAATCTACACAAAAGCGCTAAAAGCCGAGTTACCCAAATCAACTAAAAATCAAAAGTGGTCTGATTGGTATCATAAAAATAAAACTGCTATAGAAGCGATTTTGGAAAACCTGCAAGAAGAGCTTGCGTTATGGTCACCAAAGTTAGCTTTAAAAGATTTTAACCTAGAGCCATTGAATAATGACTTGAAGATAAAGGTACTTCCATTCATAAAAAATGACGCTGACGAGAAAAGGATTATTGAAAAAATTAGAAAGGTTATCGAAGATAAATTAACTGATTTACCTTTTTAATATCAAGCCTAACTTTAAAACGAAATAATAATACATAAGATTAATTGAAAGTTGCCCTTTGTAAAGATACAGGTAACCAATTATTTCTATGAGGGCAGGCATATACATTATTTAATAATAGAATATACAAAACTCAAACCTACCCAGTTGAATAAGGGAATAGATTATATATTTGGATGTACCTATAAATCAGAAAGTCAATATTTCATTGAATAAATTATTTCAGATAAAGCTTAATACCAAGAATACTAATAGAATGTGGCAATACCGAAATACACCCAAATTCAATTACAATTTTAAAATTTTATCAACCGGTAAAATACTGAAAACAAAGGACTTCACTAAACAATTATTAAGGATTTTTCACTTAGCAATAAAGAAATAAATGAAATGTACCCCTCTGGAATGGTCATATATTTTATGACAGAATTTCTTTTTCATTAAGCTATTTAAATTTGGCAGGATTACTTGAGAAACCAGGAAGAGGTTTGTTCAAAATTAGTACAATAGGCTTTCAATTTTTAGAAGAACCAGAAAAATTAACCTCTTTTGTCGAAAAAGAAGTTCAAAAAAACTACAAGCTCAAAAAAGCGTTAGTTACTTCTCCAATTGATTTGGAGGAAAGCAAAACAGAAAGCTTGACTCCTCAGGAAAAGTTATTCAATTCATTCAATAAAATTCGCGATGCCCTCATTCTAGCGCAAGTCTTAGCTCCCCAAGTCGATGCCACAGACTGACTTGTGTCCGCATTAAACCAATAGACGAATTCTGATCAATATCAGGGATAAAAGTCAACCAAAAACACAATCATTCGCTCTAGTAATGGTGGGTCAAAAATTGTATTTTGCGGTTTAAAACAATACGCTCATGGATGCTTTTAAAGATATTTTTCAGGAATTTAAAGATAGAATAAGAAACCCTTTATTTAGTTCGTTTGCAATTGCATGGATTTTTTTTAATTGGCGAATTACTGTCGCACTGATATTCTACAATGAAGAAATTCTTAAGAAATCTGGTTACAACACTTTTAATAATCTTATAGATGCTCGGCAAGATAACTACAAGATGTTGATATTTCCATTTTTGAGTGCTTGCGTCTATGTTTTTGGGTTTCCTTACATTAGAAATTTCATAAACGAATTTTTGGCAAACAGAAAAATTGAAAATGAAAATAGGATTCTAGATAATAGTAAAAAATCTTCTGTCAAACTTGAGAGATACATTGACTTACTGAAAGAACTCGAAAATCAGCAAAAATTGGTTGGCGATATTTACTCAGAGCAAAAGAAAGAACTGGATAAAACAACTGCTTTACAAAGTGACTTGATAAGGACGCAAGAGTTGAATACTAATTTGCAGAGTGAATTAGCTAAGGCAAATCAAGATGCTCAGGCCTTTAAAAAAATGGTAACTATACCTGTTATTCTTAATGGACGATGGGATGCAATCTTTGAGGATAACGGCAACATCCATACTGAACGCTGGACAATATCAGGTGAAGATATATATGCGCCAGACGACAGAATTTTAAAGATAAGGGCTTTTTTATATAATCCGGCTACAAACCTACTTCATTTTACTTTAACTGATGAGATAAGAACACCTGGAGGTACTGGTGTATTTTACATTACTGAAGAAGCGCGAAAATCATATTTGATGAGTTACATACCGCAGGATGGTTTGTATGTAGATGCTCATAATAGTTTTTCCTTAAAGCATATTGAATAATCAAAAATGAACAGGCTCATAATTGTCAATGGATTCGATACACTCTAGCGCAAGTCTTAGTGCCTTAGCTCAAGCAATGGCCTGACTTGTGCTTTATTTAAAATTAGGTACGCAAATATTTTCTAAAAAGATTGCTTTACTCCACCTCAAGCCCATACCCTTCAGTTCGCAATGACGAAGTTGCCGACGAAGAACTATAAAACCGACTTATATTATTGGGCTGTCTCTCAACAGCCCAGTAGTATTTTAATCCCTATACCCATCCCTAAAACTATAATGCGTTTGCGCATTACAGATTACATAATCGATAATTTCGATGTTTAGCTTGGCGCAGGTATTAAAACAGGTATTTACAAAAAGTTCATCGAGTGGGTTAACCTTAATGCTTTTTACATCGCAATAGTTTAACACCAATACACCATAAGCATTACAGGCAACAGCCAAGCCTGCCAGTTGCTGTATGCAGTTAATCGGTTTTGCCTGTTGCTTTAGTTTGTACCAGCAAAAAACCTCGTGGCTTTGGTTTACAAACAGCACATACCAATTGCAGGTTTTACCAGATGATGGTTTGCCGCGGAGCTGTTTTAAAAATTGAGTTGAATTTTGGACCAGGTTTACGTTTACCGGCCTTTTGAGTGTGTGATAACCGAACTTAAGTTCAGCTAAAGCAATTTCATTTTTTGTTAGTTGCATTTTAAAAAAATTAAATACATGCCTAACTGTGTTCGCGACATAAATATAGTAAAATATGATCAGATGCAGAAATAAATTGAGGGTGATGATAAAGATTTTGGTTTTGAAAAATGGCCCCGGACTTCCCACCTCGGTCACCCGACTCCCGCCCCAAAAAGATTGCTTCACGCCACCATAACAGCCCTTCCCTTCAATTCGCAATGACGAAGCGGGTCAGTTAATTACCAATAACCAAACTTTAATGATCAAACAGCGACCGCATATCATGGTAACGCACCAAACCTCGCCCCCCGGTCTTTCCGACTCCCCGACTAATTTACCCTTTCCCAAAACAATTGCCTTTTAAAAAGAATTATATAAGTACACCTATAACAATTTGATATGAAAACGAAAATAATAATCTTAGTGGCCGCCTTTGGCCTGGCATTGTCAGCCTGTAGCGGTAAAAAGGCTGATCAGGAAAATGCAGACAGTATGTATAAATACACGGATACCAATAAGGTAGTTGACAGTACAAAGACCGATTCTACAGCAGATTCGACCACGAATGCCCCGGCAGATGTAAAAAATTAAAGAAAATGAACAAACGACTAGCGCTCATACTGAAAAGTATGGGCGTTTTTGTTTTATTAAGGCTAGTGACCCCTCAGGGGTTCGAACCCTGGACCCACAGATTAAGAGTCTGTTGCTCTACCAACTGAGCTAAGAAGTCAAGCACCTTTTTTGTATCTGAAATACCCAAACGTGCCATAAACATGCCAAATGGAGTATTCAGAACCAAAAATAGTATCACAAGATACTTTAAAAAAAAGAAGTTATGTTACCTTTTATTATAAAGGTAAAAGAGTTAGGGAATTCAACGGCAATAACCTTGGTCTAAAGATACAGCCTAACTATGCTAAGTCTCTAGAGGAAAGAAATAAATTACTTAAGAAGTTAGAATATGAGCTGTTAAAAGCTCTGGAAAATAATTGCTATCCCAATCAACCAATAGTAGAAGTTATAGTATCAGAAAAAAAAACAACCTTGGAGTTACTAAATAATGCCTTGATAAGAAAACTGTCATCTAATCTCAATAAATACTACAAAAAAAATCTTGAAAGCATTCAAAAGCAGTTCGTTAGTTTTTTAACCAAAGCAGAACTTGATGGGGATATAAAAAGCTTAAAAAAACAGAGAATAGATCAATTCCTATCTACTTTTAATAGCTCTGGTACTTACTACATGAACAAAAGAAGGGATTTAGGGGTACTATTTTCATCAATTAGTAAAGAAATTGAATACAAACTTAATGTTGTAAAAGATTCAGAAACACGGAAAGCTAAAGCAACTTTACACAAAATTTATAGTGATGAACAGATAAAGTTTATTTTACCATACTTAAAAAAACATCACCCTAAAGTTTACATCTGCTGTTTATTGAGCTACGGCTGTTTTTTAAGACCGCATAGAGAAGTTAGAGAATTAAGTGTTCACCATTTTAAAAATGATTTAACAGAAATTCAGTTAGCTGGTCATGAAAATAAAGGTGGACGTGTAAGAGTAGTATACATTCCTGATTATGTAAGAAAAGAGTTAGTGTTCATAAATGAACTATCTGATCAAGACTGCAATATCTTCACCGGCATAAAAGAACCACATAATGATTGTTATTTTAATAAAGCTTGGAAAAATGCTTGGAAGAAGATGTTTGCCCTAAATATGATTGAGAAAGATCAAACTCTTTACTCATTTAGGCACACAGCAGCAGTAAAAGTGTACAGAAAAACTAAGGATTTAAACATCATACAGCAACTATTAGGGCATTCTGATATGATTGTAACATTAAAATATTTAAGAGGCTTAGGTGAGGCTACAAACTCAGAGTTAAGAGATCATATGCCCGAGTTAGATCTAGATTAAAAGCTAATCAACATTCTTAGCTAATCTCAAGTGCCTCTACGAAAGTAGGGGCTATTTTTTTCAAAAAAATCAATAAAGTGATTGGCAACTCATTAAGTATCTACCCTTGTATTATTTCCAAAAACCGTAGTTTTCACAAACTCATAAGGTTCAAATGTAAAACCAATTTTTTTATATAAAATAAATGTTTCAGGTAAATCAAGGCTATTTGCTCTGTGATTTTTAAGAAGCTTAAATTTTAGAGTTTGCATGTCTCTTAAATGAATTACCTCATACTCAGCTCTAACATAATCTTCTAAGTTATAATTATCAAACTGAAAGTCTAACCTGTCTACTAAAAACAGGTTGCCTTTGTATATTCTATTTTCCTTAGGTTTATAAGGATTTCTTGTTTTATCTCTCCATATTTCAAAATTAAGCTTTCCTGTAAATGTGTATACCCCGTCTATCAACATACTAGTATTAAAATTATCCCCACCAATATGCCGACCTATTTCTCTATGATCAAAATCTCCAGTGAAGAAACCATTACCATCTGTTTCTCTAATATTTAAGATTATAGCTGCTGAAGAACCCCTTTCATGAATGTTACTAACAAAACCTGCGTAAATTCCGCTCAGTCTATCAAAGTAAATCTTAGCAAGTGCCTGCTTTTGAGAATAATAAAACCACAGAAGCAATATTATTGGAGTAAAAACACTAATAAGGTTAGCAATATCTTCTAATTTGAGAGCAGAAAAACACATAAATATCTTTTTATTTAAAAAACTAAAATACTGATTAAAATTTAGAACAGAGTAATTTCAGAAAGGCTATGTTATATTATACATTAAAACTTTGTTGTGACAGTGTTTTACCGTTATAACTCAAAAATTCCTGAGATGAATATAGATTTGAGATGCAAAATGGTTTTATGGTATTAATTATTGATATTAGTAAGATGGAAGAACAAATTACTATCAAAATACCTAATATTTCATTTAGTGCTGTAATTGAAGCTAAAACCAATAAATTTATAAAATGGTACTTTGCAACTACTGACTTAATTAATGAAGCAAATTACATTATCAGTGTTCCCAAGACTATTAAACAAAGAGTTGCTGAAGGCTTAAGTGAATATCAAACAAATGAAAATAAAGTTACTTTCCTTACCCAACTTCTCAATCATTTTATAAACTTACTTCCTAAGTTTAAAGATGGGAGCGTTGAAGTTTCAATCAATAATCTAGACTACATAAATAAGACCATTCCTTTTTTGGAAGAAATTATATTTGAGATAACTCAGTCTATAGAAGCTTTAGGATTGGGAATTAGCCAAAATACCTTTACAGGTGAAGAATATAACAGAATTAATAAAATACTAGAAGAAGTTTTAGGGGAACTAAATATCATTAAAACAGGTAATGCAGTCCTCGGGGAGCAGATAGAAGAATTACAAAATGACATCAAGGATTTAAAAACTTCATTGGTGATGGGAAAAAAGCCTTTTCATCAACGAGTTACAGGAATAATAACAAGTTATGTGGCAAATAAAGGAGCGGATGAGGTATTTGAAAAGATAAAACCTTTGTTATTTGAACTAATTCAGGGCTTTATTAAACAAAGTAATCTAGAAAATGTGATAAAATTACTTAACTAGTTTAAGAGGAAAATATTAATAAAATAAAGTGTGAAATTTCTGTGACTAAATCTGAAATTATCTGTTGGATATTTGTTAATAATAAAACACTTCATTTGTGTTCAGCTATAAAAGGGTGTTAAAAACCAATATTAAAAACCTGTGATTGATGGACAGGTATAAATGAACCATCATATCTATAAATATTATCCATGGCACCAATCTTAGGCAGGATAAGCAAATATTAAATCAGAAGAGTTATTTACGGTCTGCAACACTAACCAAGCAGACAATAAGCTTAGGTAAGCTTTATTACGTAAGGTTTGTTTTTACTTACAAGATTTATGGATGCAAATATCCAACAAGAGCTAGATTTTAATGCTAGCAATAATAATATAGAAGCTGAGGTAAAGCCTCAGGATGTAACAGTTAATTCCGATACAGAGGATACTAGGCCTAAAAGCATGTTTTTATCAGCATTGGATTTATTGAATGATAAAAATATAAAACAAAGTTATCTTATAGAAGGATTAATAGCTGTTGGAGAAGTTGGGTTAGTAGTTGGCCCTAGTGATACTGGTAAATCAATACTTACAAGACAAATAGCATTATCAATTGCACTAAAAAAGGATAATGTTATAGACTTAAAGTTAAACACTAAATACAACCGTAGCATTGTTGTTAGCACAGAGGATAATAAAGCAAGTTGGAAAGATAAAATTGAAAAATATAATCTTACAAAGGATGAAAGAAGTGATTTATCAAACCTTTCAATAGTTTTTGATGAACAGTTCACTCCAAAAGCTTTAGAGGAAGAACTCAAAAATAATCCGGCTGATCTTGTAGTCATAGATGTTTTCACAGATCTTTTTACAGGAGATATTAATAATGCTATTAGTGTAAGGATGTTCTTTAAGCCCTATAAAGTTATAGCACAGAAATATGGAAGTGCTGTAATTTTTATACATCATGTAAGTAAAAAGGGGGAACAATCATCTCCATCCAAACTAAATGTATCTGGCTCACAAGGCATTGAAGCTACAATGAGGTATGTCCTTGAATTAAGAAAAGACCCTAATGATGTTAATGCAAGACATTTAATCATCACTAAGGGAAATAACTTTACACCACAAGAAAAGAATATCTCCAGAAAGCTAAAGCTTTTACCTACCCTAGAATTTGAAAATACTGGGGAAACTGCTTCTTTAGAAAATTTGGGCAACACCAAATCTCACGGAAAAGATCCAGCTGTTATAGAACGGGTGATGGAGTTACGTGCTGAAAACCTTTCTACTAGGGGCATTTCTGAGAAACTGGTAGAAGAAGGAACACCACTACACAGAACAAGAGTAGCTGAAATTATTCAGCAGAATAAATAAAAAGCAATAATCACTGTCCACCTGTAAACTTGTAGTGATAATAACGGACGGACACTTTAAGCAACTTAGGTTGCTTTTTGTGTTTGAAGAGCTTTGTATGTATCCAATTACAATAGTTTATTTAGTTAATAATATTTAATAATAACCTGCTAAATCAAAATATTTAAAATAGCTATAATTTTTCAAGTGTATTCCTTTCTGTAAAGGATTTACCATCAAAGTTACCCCTCCCATGTGCTGAGCTTACTACCACCCCATAGGGAAACAGGTAAGCTTAAATAAATTGTTCATTAAACTCAAAATATTATGGTTACGGTAACTAATTATCAGAAAAGAACTACTACAGCAGGAAAAGAATTTATAACCCTAGAATTAACAGGTGCAGTTACACTGGTTCAATCACAAACTAATGGTGCTTACTACGCTACTGTCCGTAAATGCACTATCTCATCAACGTTTGATGAAGCTACTGCTAAACTACTTATTGGTACTCAAATGCTGGGAGATATTATTAAACAGGAAACAGCTCCTTATGAATGGACTAATAAAAATACTGGAGAGGTACTTAACTTAAATTATCATTGGTGCTATCAACCTACATCACAATCAGAATTAATAGGTAGCTCAAAAGAATTAATAACAGCTTAAAGGGGAGGATTTTAATCCTCCTTTTCTACTTCAATCTTAATTAGCTAACTAAACCACAAACATTTAAACTTTATGAATTTAATCAAATCAAGTAATCATCTTGAAGAATATAGCATGTACATAATTACTCCTAAAGGAGATTTAAAAAAACTGAAAGCACCATTTCAAGTACAATGTTTAACAGCAAATCAATGCTTTAAAATAAACTCATTTATTTATGTTGATGCTATATCAGCTCATCAAAATCACTTAATTATCTACAGAGTCTTAGGAAAATGGTATCCGTTTAACCACTTTAAAATTAAGATTAACTACCCTTAATTTGTCCGTCCACATTATTCACTGGTATAATTGGCGGACATATAAATAGGGCAAATCTGCTCTGTTATCAAATATTTGTTAGCTCTACATTTGGTTCAATGCCTCTTAACAAGGAAGAATTAATCAAGAAAGTAGGTTTTAACATCAGGAGCTGTAGGAAAAGCAAGAATATTTCCATACAGAAGTTGGCGTTAGAAGCTGGTCTAGATTATTCCCAAGTTTGCAGGATTGAAAGAGGTGTAATAAACACTAGCATCTATCAACTGTTTCTCATTTCCAAAACTCTTGATGTTCCTATCATACTATTCTTTTCGGATATTTAGAATATCCGTATCAAAGTAATGCTCTACTGCCTAAATAGGGTTATATATGGTTTCCCGTACTATAAGACCTTTAAATAAGTATAATTTAACCCTCTAAACCAATAATTTATGAAACTAAAAACTTTACTGATAATAATTACTTTATTATCAGCATCACTTCTCATGTCATGTAAAAAAGAAATTGTAGTTGAACCGTCTACCTTAAAGGTGCGGTATGAACTTACCACTAATTCTCCTTTTGTAACTGACCCAGCTTATGTATCTCTGAATACATTTAGCTTTGTTAAAGATGCAAACATGAGTGAAGAAACAGTTACTAACCTCACTGGTAAAAGTTGGATTAAAGAATTCTCTATAGAAAATAAAAGAAATATAATTCTAGGCTTTGGAGGTAATTTCTTATTACAGGGTATTAGTGGAACATGTAATGCTAAAATCTATGTTAACGGAGTTTTGAAAGCTGAAAATAATCAATCTGCATCTATTCCAATTAGCGGTATGACTTCTACTGGTGTAAGCATTCAATGGGCTAATCAGTAGAACATGAAATCAGTTAACGGTTGGTATCTGTTAATAGGCATTTTCTTAATTGGTGCAGTATCTGCATCTGATAATGAAATCCAAAAGCCCCTAGCATGTCTATTAACAATTTATATTATTTACGTATTAATCAAAACAAACAGATGAAAATATATTATAGATTAAAGGTTTTAAGTATTATATCATTAATTGGAACAGGCTGTACCACTAACAGGGATAAGCCTCCTCAAGTAGTCTTAATTCATGATACAGTCAGAGTACATGATACTATTTACATCAAATTAAAACCTGCTACTGAAAAACAGGTAGTTAATAGCAATAAGAAAAGTAAGGCACAGATATACTTAGAAACTTCTAGATACTTTCAAGAAAAAGAGAAGCAATCAGATGTAGGGAGAAATCCAAATTTATATAAAACTGTTATTACTCCTTCAAAATTTTCTGAGGAAAATACAAATAAGGAGTTCGGATATAACCCTAACAGAAAAAACTGATATTAATACTTTAACATTACACCTCTATGAAATATAATAATGTAAAAGATTTTTCTCAAAATAGGGAAAGACCTTTGGATATAAAACAGCCTGCAATTTCAAAACAGAGAAAACATCTCTCACTAAAGCATCTACCATTTGATAAAGAAGTCTCAATTAGTAAATGTTGGATTGACAGGGATGATGCATTTGATTATGGAGAGAGGCTTGAATAGTCTTAATTAAACGTGCCAAAAACGTGCCCAATTTAATGGATTATTAACAGATATAATTTGATAAAAAAAATAAATAGATTAATTCACATACGTAAATAGGCATTTCAGTACAAAAATTGTGTTTATTGTCTTGAAGTTTTAGCTTTTTTAAGTAACAAAAAGCATGGTCACAGATTAAGAGTCTGTTGCTCTACCAACTGAGCTAAGAAGTCTTGGTAAATAAATATAATCTATTTTAAATCGTAACAGGTTGAACTGACAAAACTTTTAATTGGTGCGTGAGCGTTTATTTTTTCCAATATAATAATTTGATCGTGAAAGTAAAATTGTATTTGGTATCTTTCCTGAATAACCTTATCACACTCTAATGGCAAAAGACAAAATAAATAAACAGGTTAATAATAAAATTAAAGTTGATCTTGATGGGTTTGACCCGTTAGGTATGAAGGCCGTAGGTGAAACGCTAAGTGATTCAATAGAAGGAACCTCAAAGTTAGGCCTAAAAGCGGCTAAACAGTTCCTATCATTAACTTGTAAGCCATTGTTTGAAGAATTTGGTCTCATTATGAGAGATAAGCTTTCAACATACAGACTCAATAACATCGTTAAGGTTCTTGAAAAAGCAGAGGGCAAATTGACGTTTGATTTGACGACAGAGACCTTAAAAATAAATCCTCGAATAGCATATCAAATTATAGAAAACGCATCTTTAGTTGATGACAATGATCTTCAAGAAATGTGGGCAGGATTATTTGCAGCTTCCTGTAATAAGGATGACGATGACGAAAATATCATATTTATCGATATTTTAAAACAGTTGACCGGATCTCAAGTAAAGCTATTAAATTTCATTTGCCAAAACACGAAAAAATGGATTGAGTTTTCTAACCTACCAGAAGCTATAAAAAGAGGTACTATTCGTCAAGTTCTTTTTGTTATTCATTTGCATGATGCAATGACTGTAATGGGAACTGAAAACTTTGCGAAGGTTAGTAACCAGGTAAGTGCCCTATTTAATATCGGACTACTTACTGTGCCAACGCAACGCCCTTATAACACAAGCAACCCATTTGAAAAAAACACTAAAATATCAGCGATTCCTTCATTGATTTTATTACAACTTTTCGTAAAAGGTCAAGGCTCAAATGATACTCCACTAGAATATTTTTCTCCTGTCGTTAAATCAGAAATAAAATCTAAAATTGGCCATTATATAGAATTTGATCCAGATTCAATTTTAAATTTTTTATATGAGAAAAATCGCCTCGTAGCAAAACATCAGATACTGTACAGCTCGACAACCCTGTTTGCAAAACGAGCTTCACTGGCAAATCTTTCGTCCGTCGAACTAAATGAGCTATTTCAAGCTTTAGCACTGATCAACTATGATAAATTCGACTTCGAAAAAAACTATGAAGTGGTTGATAATGGACAGCTTTTAGGAAGTTTCCATTTCGAACAAGGTTTCCGAAAAAGCGCCGCATTTTGATTATTTGTTTGATTGTTTCGCCAAAAACTTCTGATGCAATTCGTCAAAAACGGACTTCAATTCTAACAGCCTTTCTGATTTAATCACAAAACCAAGGTTTGAAGGGATCATACTTAATACTTTGGGATCAGAGGCTGTTGGAATTGGTACAGGAACTAACTCGCCGTTAGCTTTTGCCATAGGGCCCCCATCTAGCGCAAGTCTTAGCACCATAGCCCAAACAAAGGCATGACTTGTGCTTTCATTAAATATAGAATAACTTCAAGCCTTTGACCCCGACTAAGCTATCAAACAGATTGCTTCACGCCACCTCAAAAGCCCTGCCCTCCCGTTCGCAATGACGTACCGTTTCGCTTTTATAAACCCACACTTCAGCACTTCGTCTCCGAACTTCTCAAACCCTCATAAAATATACCCACTAAACGGTATTGCCTGCTTCATATACGATTGTGAAATTTGCCAATAACAAACAAACAATAAGGCATGAAAATAAACAAACTACTATTAATGGCAGTGCTTGTGCAATTGGTTACTATATCCAATTTAATTGCGCAGGTAAAAAAACCGGCGACCAAAACGGCTGTTCCGGTTAAAACCAAATACGGCGCTTTAGCTGTAGACCGATCAAATGGTTTTTATTATGGTTTTTCATTCGATCAGCCAAACCTGGTAGCAGCCGAGAAAAAAGCGGTTGACGAATGCAACAAACGCGGTGGAGCCTGTAGTATTGTACTCACCTACTCGGGCACAGGTTGTGCCGCCTATCGCACCATAAACGGTAATGTAGGTACCGCATTTGGCTGGGGCATAGCCAAAACGAAAGAAGAAGCTGATGCAATAGCTACCAAAGAATGTTTAAAAAGAAGCGGCGGCGTACAACCTGCTAACTTTGTATGGACTTGTAATGCAGCACCAGCGGCACAGTTAAAAGAAATATACAATGCCTCGCCTGAAATTACAGGTCCGGTAAAAATTGGCAACCAGGTATGGACAAGCACCAATTTAAACGTAAGTACCTATAGAAACGGCGAGCAGATTTATTATGCAGCCAACCAAAAAGAATGGGAAAAAGTAAGCAGGGAAAATATACCTGCTTATTGTTACCTTAATTTCGACAGCAGTAATGAAAAGAAATACGGTAAGCTATACAACTTTTATGCAGTTACCGATCGCCGTGGCTTAGCGCCTGCCGGTTGGCATGTGCCCAGCAGCAGTGAGTTTTTAACCCTTATTGCGGCTTTAGGTGGTGAAAAGGTAGCCGGAAAAAAAATGCGTGGTACTACGGGCTGGGACGTAAAAGATTCGTACAAATTTGCGCATGGCAATGGCGATAACTCATCGGGTCTCAATTTGCTTACCAATGGCAGTGCAGGTGGTGATGAGTATGGTGGCGGAAAATCTTTCCTTTATGGCGTATGGTTAAGCTACTGGTGGTCGAGCAGTACCAAATCAAGCGGCGACAGCTTTGCCTATTACCTCGACTTTAACAAATACAGCGAACCGCGTGTAACCGATTATAGTAAAACCACAGGCTGTGCGGTAAGGTTAGTGAAAGATTAATTGACTGTATCGTATTATTGAAGAACTTAAAGGTTCGAAATCGCTTAATCAACCGGGAATATTCAAGATTTCCGGTTGATTTTGTTTAAGGGGCATAATGAACACTAATGCAAGTGGCATTTGGCCATATAAGACATAGAAGAAAATATAAGCTGATATGCTACTTACATGGGCTTAAATCTTTTTTTGAGACTGCTTCATACTACCCACCATCCTACTTTCCGTTCGCATGCTAGTGAAGTCTTAGCGCCCTCTTTCTTAACCATGCCCTAGCCTGCTTGTGCTTCAAAATAATCACTTAAATAAATCTATCTAAATTTAGGGAGACACAAGTCCTCTAATTCACAATGCCCTTTACACAGGACTTGCGCCAGTAGGACTCACATGAAATTAGAAAATATACGAAAGCTTTCATATTATTCTAGAATCTTCTATCTTGTGGTAACCAAGAAACCATCATGCACTCAATCTTAATTATCCATTTAAATACCTAAAGCATATTCGAAACAAGCATTAGGTAATCCATATAAAAGGTTCTCAATACCAACGTTCTGGAAATATGGGGTTGCGAAATTTAAGCGTTAACAGCAAAATTAAAAGACAAGATATATGTTAAAGAAGATATTCGGAAACTTATTTAAAACTAAAGAAGAAGAAACAGAACCGGAGGTTTTGGGCAACTATATTGTGGCGACATTGAATGATAAAATAATGCCTATGGCCCGAGGCGATGTTTACGAAGACCCATTAGACGAGTTCCTAAAGGAAATGAATTACGGAGAAGTAACTGGTGGAGGAACGTTACAACAAGAAACTGGTGAAATTGAATATTGTGATATTGAAATATGCCTAAATTCAGATCAAATAGATCAAGAAGTAATAAAACAAGTCATTAACAAACTAGAAGAACTTGGAGCACCGAAAGGCTCTTCTTTATTAATAGAAAAGACGGAAGAAAAAATCCCTTTCGGTGTAAATGAAGGATTAGCCATTTATCTTGACGGAATTAATCTATCTGAGGAAGTATATAAAAATTCAGATTCTGAAGCCATAGCTGTTGAAATATGTAGATTAACAAACATTAAAAGTGAAGTATTACGCTATTGGAATGGCAACACAGAAACAGCATTATATTTTTACGATCATTCATTTGAAAAAATGCATAAATCAATTGAAAACTTTGTGAAAACAAATCCCGAATGTGAAAATGCCAGAATTGTTCAGATTGCATAAAGCCTATTACCAATATGTAGCTTACGTTAGCAGGAAACAGACAGTAGCGAACACTTCATAAACCTCAGTAAATCGTGAAATCATCTCTAACGCTCATCATCATTTTTAATCTTACTGCAGTATTATGAACAAAGGCCATTATGAAACGACAAAGTATAAAAACCAATTATTTAAAAACCATTTGTTGGGTTAACAATTCGATTGTCGACTGGGCCTCTGCTGGCAAGCGATATGCCCTTGATGGAAAAATAGATCAATTGTGTGAATATACCTACGGCTTTGGCGATAGCGCCATAACATCAGCTGATGGACAATATGCCTTTATTTATCAAAAACTTGGAACAAAGGGGCTCTTACTTAAAAACGGAGCGCTTTTAAGAGAAATAAACCGCTCTTACTACTATGCGGATTTTTATGAATACCCTGCTACATTCGTAACTCTAAACAGTAAAACATTTTTAATCCACTGTCCATCCGAATATTGCAGACTCGACTTTGAAGATGTTGAAACGGGAGAAATTATAACCAATAGCCAGGACAGGAATCCCACTGACTTTTTTCATTCCCGGCTCGAAATAAGCCCCAATGGCAGATACCTGCTGAGTAAAGGTTGGTTTTGGCATCCCTGGGATGCTATTAAAGTATTCGATATTGAGAAATGTTTTCAAACCCCCAAATTACTCGGTGAATCTGAAATTTATCCGAATATTGGGGTAGAAATCGCTACGGCAAGTTTTATTGATGACCACCGCATATTATTGGGTTCTTCAGATGAGAAAGCATTGAATGATGATTTATTGGAAAATCTGCCACCAAGACACATTGCTATTTGGGATATCGAACTAAACCAAATTTCTAAACCAGTTAAAATGGACATTGAGTTTGGAAATCTTTTTGCCATTAACGATTGCTATGCATGGGATCTGTTTAAGTTTCCAAAAATCATAAATCTCGAAACAGGCAAAATAGTTGATCAAGACGAGAGTTTATCAAGTGGATTGCAGAATTCATCAATCATTCATCATATTGAAGAACTGCCAAAAGTAGCCTTTAACCAACATACCAAACAACTTGCAATAACCAGCGGTGATCATATAGAAATCATTGCTCAATAGAATGAAGTCACGAATTTAAAATGCAAATAACCATCGATACCCTATCAAAGCTGGAATTGGATTTATACAACTATGCAGAATATTTAGATGGGGATATGGACAGTAAAGGTAAACAACTTCAGGAGGAGGGAATTTTCGATCAATATAAGAACTTGCACCAAAGCTATCTGGATTTATTTTTGGATGCAAAAGATGAAGAAACAAAACTCGAAATCCTGAAACGATTGATATTCTTAAATTGGTATGCACAGGTTGAACCAAGCTGTTATACAGGCATTCACGATCTCGATCATGCAGTCGTTTTAGAGTCTTATTCAATCCTTAACGAGTACCTCATCGATAACAAAATCGATAAAGAATTTACATGGATGTTATCCTATTATTCGAGCTGGGATTTCGCTATACTTCCCTTTTCACAAAACAACCTTAATACATTGAGGAGGTTTGTCAAAGAAGTAGATACTGCCGTTTTATCCTGTCCAAAAAAACAGTTACCCAAAGGAACCATGGATAACAGAGGACAGATGGGGATATATTGGTCACTTGAGGAAATTAAATAATTAAAATGAATTTCGAAAATATGAATAATGAACTCGTTGGCATTTGGAATAGCGATCTAGATGATGAACAAACAAAAAACACGATAGGAAAAGTAGTAATGACATTTACAACTGATGGACAACTTATTTACGACAGCTACGAGGAAGGTAAAATACAAAGGATGAACTTAGTGTATACCATAATTGGGAATACTATCATTTCAGACCAACCCTCGCACCCGCAAGTACAACAGACCGAATTTAAAATTGAAAACAACGATAAACTAATCATGGAATTTGAAGGAGAAAAAACTGTTTTTACACGGAATAAAAGTTCCAAATAACCAACATTTTTTAGGTTACAGATTTCCATTCTATGCGCAAAGTCACACAAAATCAACGACGTAAACAACTTAACAAAGTTAAACTCTCCAACTTAACTTTTCATAAACTAAACTGGTTAGAATACCTTACCATTGATTTAAGTGTATGGTTCTTATTTTTTCCAAAACCCTACGAAATCCTTTTTACAGTCTTGCTTTGCATGCCCGTTATTGGCCTTGCACTAAATGGTTTAACAGGTAGGCCAAGTATTGCCAGCTTGGTAGAAATGCTAAATCTTGTTACGATTGAAACCATTCAACATTATGCTACAATCGATACATCCATTAAAAATGAAGGGATGGAGAGTAAGGTTGAATTAAAAGTGTTAATAGAACCAAGCAGCAACAAACATGAATTAAATGAAAATATCTACGAACTAATATTAACACATGTTTCCAATTATCAAATCAATTTCCTAAACGAGAATAACAGAACATTTGAATTTGATACGGACGAGGTAAAATTAGAAAGAGACAGTAAATTTGAAGACAAGTACATTTTAAGTTTCATAAATGCATCGGTAGATCTACATATAAAGTTTAGCGGGTTAGCAATAAAACTACCGACTGGTAATGCAAAAAAATAATATGATGACCAACTTTCAAATAATAGACTTTACAGCAAAACATGATATACACCAAAAGTTTATTAAATCTTTCAAGTCATTATTAGATCAAAATACTTGTGAAGATTTAGACATTAGCAACAAGAATATTTTAATAGAAACCGAAAACCTTGATTTTGAACTGCTTGATGGAGATGCGATTGCTTTCAAAAGCCAAATTGATCAAGGTGGTAATAAAATTGGTTACTACAGATTGGTTTTTACAATAAATGGAGAATTACTAGATGAGTCTTTAGTGATTTACTGATATGTTAAATACACAGATTATACGGATTTACGCAGATTAAATTAACATACAAGTTTCCCATCCTATGAAACACCCAAAAATTGCTTTTATCTTTTTTATAATTTGGCTACTAGTCATCTTTACCTGGTATAAAACGGGTAGCAGCCTAAAAACTGAAAATGATAAGCTCTTAAAGAACAACATTGAATTTACAGGCACACTAAAATCTGTAAAGGTATCCCGAAATCATTGTTTTGCAATAATCTCAATTGGTAACGTAAAAAGTAATGTTGAATCTTTTAACCCTGATTTAAAAGATCGATACTTCCCCTATTCGATAAAAAATGGACTGGCAGAAATTTATACTTTACTATGTGAAGAAACAATTAAAGAAATTGGAAGCAACGTAAAATTAAACTCTAATCAAAGAAAATTAATCCTTGAGATAAACCATAAACCTTCTGAATTTGAGATTAACATAACGTCAGAAAGCCCAGATATTAAATTCATTAAAGAAAACACAAAGCTTTGAATAGATTAAATATAACGAAATTTTAGTTTTAGTTTCAATAAAAAAATATGGATATTCGATTACTTGTACTACGAACTGGAGATATGAAACTTCTAGCTGACTTTTATAGTTTACTGGGATTTAAATTTGAATATCACAAACATGGAAACTCTCCATATCATTATTCGGCTTCAATTGGGGCAACTATTCTTGAAATTTATCCATTGGCGAAAAACCAAATTGAAGCAGACAAGAACTTAAGGTTAGGTTTTGGTATTGAAAATTTTGATCAAGTGATGTATGAATTAAATAAATCACAAGCTAATTTTGTTCAAAAGCCAACCCAAACAGCATTCGGTTTTATGGCAATAATCATTGATCCCGACGGGCGGAAAATTGAATTGTATAAAAACAGTTAATTGTTTTTTCTATTCGTACACATTTATATACATAAAACACGAAGCAAGTAAATCCCGCCTGCGCAAGAATAACGATTGCCTTTAATTTCTGCGTCTATCACCTTAAATCTGCGGGAAAATATTAAGAAAGGGTGCTCCCGCAGATCACACAGATTTCGCAGATTTTCTTTATAAATTTTCAGTCTGAGCGGAGCCCAAGAACAGCCAACAATGTGCCCGCTGAGCCTTTTCTCTGGTTGTACTTCATGATTAAAAAAGCAACAGCAGCACTTAAGCATCAAGATTCCTGCCTGCGCGGGAATGACGACCGCTTTAGTTCTGCGCCAATCAATTTAAATCTGCGGGAAAATATTAAGAAAGGGTGCTCCCGCAGATCACACAGATATACGCAGATTTTTCCTTATAAAATTGTCAGTCTGAGCGGAGTCGAAGACCAGCCAAAGATGTGCCCGCTGAGCCTTTTCTCTTGTTTTACTTTCATGATTAAAAAAGCAACAGCAGCACGTAAGCATTAAGATTCTCGCCTGCGCGGGAATGACGACCGCTTTAGTTCTGCGCCAATCACTTTAAATCTGCGGGAAAATATTAAGAAAGGGTGCTCCCGCAGATCACACAGATATACGCAGATTTTCCCTTATAAAATTGTCAGTCTGAGCGGAGTCGAAGACCAGCCAACAATGTGCCCGCTGAGCCTTTTCTCTAGTTGTACTTCATGATTAAAAAAGCAACAGCAGCACGTAAGCATTAAGATTCTCGCCTGCACGGGAATGACGACCGCTTTAGTTCTGCGCCAATCACCTTAAATCTGCGGGAAATATTAAGAAAGGGTGCTCCCGCAGATCATACAGATATTCGCTGATTTTCCCTTATAAAATTGTCAGTCTGAGCGTAGTCGAAGCCCAGCCAACGATGTACCCGCTGAGCTTTTTCTCTTGTTTCACTTTCATGATTAAAAAAGCAACAGCAGCAGGTAAGCATTAAGATTCCCACCTGCGCGGGAATGACGACCGCTTTAGTTCTGCGCCAATCAATTTAAATCTGCGGGAAAATATTAAGAAAGGGTGCTCCCGCAGATCACACAGATATACGCAGATTTTCCCTTATAAAATTGTCAGTCTGAGCGGAGTCGAAGACCAGCCAACAATGTGCCCGCTGAGCCTTTCTCTAGTTGTACTTCATGATTAAAAAAGCAACAGCAGCACGTAAGCATTAAGATTCTCGCCTGCGCGGGAATGACGACCGCTTTAGTTCTGCGCCAATCACTTTAAATCTGCGGGAAAATATTAAGAAAGGGTGCTCCCGCAGATCACACAGATATACGCAGATTTTCCCTTATAAAATTGTCAGTCTGAGCGGAGTCGAAGACCAGCCAACAATGTGCCCGCTGAGCCTTTCTCTAGTTGTACTTCATGATTAAAAAAGCAACAGCAGCACGTAAGCATTAAGATTCTCGCCTGCACGGGAATGACGACCGCTTTAGTTCTGCGCCAATCACTTTAAATCTGCGGGAAAATATTAAGAAAGGGTGCTCCCGCAGATCATACAGATATTCGCTGATTTTCCCTTATAAAATTGTCAGTCTGAGCGTAGTCGAAGCCCAGCCAACGATGTACCCGCTGAGCTTTTTCTCTTGTTTCACTTTCATGATTAAAAAAGCAACAGCAGCAGGTAAGCATTAAGATTCCCACCTGCGCGGGAATGACGACCGCTTTAGTTCTGCGCCAATCAATTTAAATCTGCGGGAAAATATTAAGAAAGGGTGCTCCCGCAGATCACACAGATTTCGCAGATTTTCCTTTATAAGTTGCCAGTCTGAGCGTAGTCGAGGACCACCCAGCTTTGCGTCCTCTGTGCCTTTCTCTGTGATCTCTGTGGTTAAAAAAGACTACTCCGTTAATTTCTTTTTAATCCCCTCCGTCAGTTTTTTCACTTTCATATAACCTGGTAAAGAACTATTTCTTTTATCGAAATTGATCTCCAGCCAGCCTTTTTTGGCTTTAAGGTTAAACTTATCGCTGCCATTTAAGTTCACGAAAAGGTCGATATGCTGATCCAATGGAAGTTCGTTGTTCAAGGCACTATCAAGATATTTCTGCAGTTTAGCGGTTTTATTTTCTGCGTACTTCGCCTCAAATTTAAACGAGCTGTTTGTATCCTGTGTACTGATGGATAAATAACCTCCACCACCATGACATCCAAAACTTAAAGCGGCAAATAAAATTGCGATACTATAAAAGATATTTTTCATTGTATTGGTTAAATGGTTAATTGTTTTTTCATCCCCCTGCCCCCTTCAAAGGGGGACTGGGTTTTCGCCCAGATTTCCGACCTCCGACTCTGGACTCAAGACTTTAGACTAAAGACTAAAGGCTATCCTCCCGCTCTGTTCTTAATATCATCTGCCGCCGTTTTCCGGTCATGGTTTGATTTTAGATTCTGGTTACCAAAACTATAACTGATGTTGAACGAAACCCTTCTACTAATGTAATTGTTCTGAACTCTTAAATTCACATTTTGATAATCCAATGTGCCTTTCCAGTAGTTGGTCTGGAAGATATCATCAACATTTAATTTAAGTTTTAAAGCTTTGTTTAAGAAACTTTTTTGTACGCCCATATTTAAGGCGTTCTGGTAAATAATGGTCCTTTCCAAACCACGCACCCGGGGAGAATTTAACCAGAAATTGGTTTCCAATGTCCAGTTATCTGGCAAAGTAATGGAGCTTGTAATGTTAAAATTGTAAGATAATTTGCTGAGCATAAAAGGTGCACCTTCTAAGTTATCATCATTAAATTTATTATAAAACAGGCTAAAATTGTTTTGTAAATTCCACCATTTGGTAATGGCCAAAGGAAAATATAATCCGGCGGTATAATATTGTCCGCTGCCTATGTTACCCTGTCCAACCGTAACAATCCTGGTGCTATCGTTTTGTGCAGTTTTACTATCCAAAATGAGATCTTTGGTTTTTGAGTAACCTAACGAAAATGATAATCCACTTTTATAATTGTAACTCACTTCGAAATTATTGGTAAACTGGGGTTTCAAATACGGATTGCCCTGTTGTATTGTGTAAGGATCCATGTAAAAATTAAATGGATTTAACTGCTGGTAATTGGGGCGATCTATGCGCCTGCCGTACGAATAACGTAAATTACTGCTCTCCGAAATTTTCTGACTAACAAAAACCGTTGGGAACAATGATAAATAATGCTGTTTTGCCACGGTATTATTGGTTACCGATGTGCCTGTAGATTGTGTATACTCTGCCCGTAAACCCGCCTGAATTTGCCACTTGCCCAAATCTTTAGATACATTTGCATAAGCTGCATTCACATTTTCCTTATAAATAAAGTTATTGCTCTGCCCTACAATATTCTGCCATTCGTTATTGAGAAATGCCGACGACAGAAAATCGTTATTGGTTTTAACATAAGTACTTTTAAGCCCGGTTTCCAGCTTGGTAGTTTTTGATAATGGCCAGGTAAAATCTGTTTTTGCCGCATAAATATCAATCGCTGTTTTACTATCATTTTTAATGATGGTATTGTTGTACGCCACCCCCTTTTCGTCATAAAAATTGGTGTTAAAATTTTCAAGACCGGAATAATCAAAGCCAGAGTAATCGGCATCAAAATTTAAGCTGGCACCTTCCTTTTTAAAATCGTGTTTGACATTAAAATTTACACTATAATTTTTGTTTGGCGTATTGGCATCAGAATATTGGATCAATGAATTGTTGCTTACTACACCAGCCTGAGTTTCATTTATAAAGGTTTGAGAGAAATTATCCAGTTTACGCGTACTGCTGCTTCCATCCAGCATAATTCCGATCGTGGTTTTTTCACTGGCATAATAATCTGCACCCACTTTTGCAGCCAAACGCGATCCGGTATATATTTTTTGAAAGTTTTGATTAAATGCACTTTGCAAACCATTGGAATTGGTATTCCTTTCTAAAAATAAATTCGAAAAGTTGTTGTTTTTAGAGGCATTTGCATTGGTGTAAAAATTCCACTTTTCTACGCGGTGATTTAAATTAAAGTTAAACTCCGATCCGTAAATATTGGTAGGCAGATTAGCCCTAATTGCATTACGATAGGTTGATGAAATGCTTCCGTTTGTACCAAATGCCTTATTCTTTTTCAGTTTAATATTGATAATACCGGAATTACCCGCCGCATCGTATTTCGCTGATGGATTGGTAATAATTTCAATGGTTGCAATCTGACTGCTGCTTAAACTGTTTAAATAAATGGTCAAGTCTGATGCTGATAAAAAATTGTTCTTTCCATCAATCATCACCATCACCCCCGATTTATTATTCAATAAAATCTGTTCATTCTGCCTGTCCACCTGCACACCGGGTGCTTTCTCTAAAATTTCGAGGGCGGTACTGCCTGACGAAACAATACTGTTTTCTACATTCAGCACCGTTTTATCAATCTGGTGTTCAACAAATGGTTTTCTACCTTGTACGCTCACTTCTTTCAATTGTTTGGTTAAACTTTCGATGCTGATAACAGGTAGCTTTAAATCTCCGCTAAGCGAAAAACGATCGGTCTTTTTACTTTTAAAACCGACGATCGAGATCGAAAGTAAATAATCGCCACTTTTTAACTGGTCGATGCTAAACTCACCATCTATATTGGTTGATACACTTTTCACAACCGTGGTATCCGGATAATTCAACACTCTTACAATCGCAAACGACACCGGGACAGTCTTTTCATCGACGATTTTTCCCGTCAGTGTATTTAATTTTTGGGCAAAAGAAGCCCCACACACCATCAGGCATGCAATTAGCGTAAATAATGTTTTCATGGTTTCTTCTTTTATTTAAGATCGTCATCTCGACTGAAGTGCAGCGAAACGGAGAGATCTATTTTAGTAGGTTTCTATTTTTTAAATAACTATTCTTCAGGCGCTATTCCCAACTCTTCTTTAACTTCCTTAATCCGGTTTGATACAGAATCCTGATACAGGGTATCATTGGGTTTATCTTGGTGCAAGTGGTCTAAATCACGCAACTCCTGCTCTAACTTTTCCTTTTTTAACGCCTCTTCTTTTAATTGCGCAACACATTTCAATCCATCATCTGTCATAATCCAAACACTATAATCATTGTGGTCATTTTCCCTGTTGTTGCAATCCCATGTCCAATAATTATTAACGTAACGGTAAGCATCCTGCTTTAAAATTAATCTGGTCCCCACCGGAATTTCAAGATTTAACCTTACTTCCTGGTTTCTCCAGATGGTTCCCTTTCTTAATTGAAACCGCGGACTAAAAATCAGTTCCGAATCTTTCATTACATAATTGTAGCTAATGTTCTGCGCATTTTGCAAGGCGCTTTGAAAAGTTTTACCCTGCGATTCGTACTTCTGTGTTAAACGGGTAACACCCGTTTCACTTTTGTTAATATCAATTCGGATATGGTTCGGTGAAACAAATGGTCCATCTTCAAAATCATCAACTACAATCTGGTGGCGGTTGTTCGCATCAATGTGGTAGGCCACACTATCTTCTTTACTGAAATATTTACTTTTATCGATATTGATGGTATATACCGGATAAGCTTTAAGGTCGGTGGTTTGTGTTAACTCTGCATGTTGTTTAAATTCTGATGAAATCCTGGCTGCCTGATAACCTGTTATAGCCACACCAGCCAACCAGATAATTAACAAAGCGAAAGAAAGTGTTTTATTAATGGCCTGTTTGTTAAAAGCTACCCTGATGGAGAATAATACCAGAGCCAAAACCGGCACAAAGCAAACAATAAATACACCAAATAAAATTGCCCCCCTATTGCCTTCATTAATAATAGAGAAGGGGAAATATTCGTAAATACTCGCATCCCAAAATCCCTGAAAAGCAGCTGTACCAATAATCAAAGTAAGCAAAAAGAGTACGCCAAAAACAATAATGAAACCTGCAATTACTTTAAAAATAACCTTACCGGTGCCCGAAATAAAGCGACCCAGCCATTCGAAAAACTCACCGATAAAAATGCCTATCCTTCCAAATATAGGCTGAGCATGTTTATTTACTTCATTTAAACGTTCTTTAACCGCTTGTAATTCTTCATCCAGGTTCTTTTGAAATCCCTGAAGGTTTGCAGGCTCACCTTTCATCTCCATGCGTTCGATCCGGGATTTTGCTTTTGGCATAATGATCCAGAGTATGGCATATACCAATATTCCAAATCCACCTGCAAAACTGATCAGTAACGTCGCCAGCCTGATCCACTTAGGGTCTGCATTTACAAAGTGTGCAATACCGGCGCAAACACCAGCAACCACGCGGTCGTCCATATCGCGGTATAATTTTTTCTCTACATACTGGTGTTGGTAGGTACTGTTAATTACAGGTTCTTCCTCACCTTCTTCAGCTGTATCAAAATCCTGTACCCTGCCCATTTGCGCAATCACAGCGTTTACGTTGGCCGAATCTACCACCTGTTTTTTCTGCTCTTCCAATTGTTCAGTAAGCAGTTCTGCAATTCGGTTTTCAATATCCGTTACAATTTCAAGGTCATCTGCATGGTTCGCAAAATAGTGTTTTACTTCGTTCAGGTAGGCCTTTAAGCGTTCATAGGCACTTTCTTCAATGTGAATAATTGTGTTTCCTATATTGATGATGATGGTCTTTTCCATTTCCTTTTTTACTAATTATGAATTGGCTCCTTTTTGTGAAATACCTACAGCATAAGCCAGCTCCTGCCAGGTTTGATCTAATTGTGATAAAATGCCCCTACCATCTTCGGTTAAGGTATAATATTTACGCGGTGGGCCCGAGGTAGATTCTACCCAGTTGTAGCTTAACAAACCGTTGTTTTTAAGCCTGGTTAATAATGGGTATAATGTACCCTCAACTACCAATAGCTTTGCCGTCCTCAATTCGGCAATAATATCCGAAGCATATATTTCGCCCCGGGAGATGATTGATAAAACACAGTATTCCAGAATTCCCTTCCGCATTTGCGTTTGCGTATTTTCTGCTATCATACAACAAAGATATATGTTTTATACACTACTATGCAATACATAGTACTAAAATAAATCAAAGTAAATTCGTAAAATATTGATTATCAATAATATAATTTTAAATTAAATTTTTAGATTTAGAAATAATTGTGTAAAAGTTGAAAATTTTTAATGTTTTTTTGAAAAGCAAGGTTTTGTAATGCTTCGGTTTTTACCGTCCTGCTATCACCTATAGTCCCGATTGGCCTGTGCTAAACTTACGAAGTTTGCCCTGCTCATGCCTGTTAAACTTCGTAAGTTGGCCTGCCTTAAAATCGGGCGCTATTTGGTTCTATCAGGTTTATTTGGGAGGGGTTGGTAGTCCGAGCGCTCAGACTTACGAAGTTTGCCCGGCTTGGCGTTAAGGAAACTTCGTAAGTCAGCCTGGCGCGGCCACAGATTTCCCTAAAACCCTTTAAACTTCCGAAGTCTTCTATCACAAAAGCCCATTGCAGACTGCGGAAGTTGGCCACAGGAATTAAATACATAAATACGATAGATTTAATATATTTTAATAATTTTGCAGCGTCTTAACTTATTTTCATGAAGAAATCTATTGCCAGCATTGTTGCCGAGGCAAACGAAAGCGGCGAAGGAACGCTTAAAAGAACCTTAGGCCCCATCAACCTGATTTTAATTGGGGTTGGCTTAACGCTTGGGGCAGGTTTATTTTCGATTACGGGTTTGGCAGCAGCCAATCATTCCGGCCCTGCGGTAACGCTATCATTTGTAATTGCAGCTTTAGGCTGTGGTTTTGCTGCACTTTGTTATGCAGAATTCGCCTCCATGATTCCGGTTGCAGGTAGTGCCTACACCTATTCTTATGCCACCATGGGCGAGCTTTTCGCCTGGATTATTGGCTGGGATCTGGTATTGGAATATTCTGTGGGTTGCGCAACTGTAGCCATCAGCTGGTCGCAGTATTTAACCCGGTTTTTAGCCAGTTTACACATTTATCTCCCTCCACAGCTAACCTTGTCCCCTTTCGAAACCGCTAAACTTGCCGATGGCTCTACTGTTAATGGCATTATTAACATACCCGCAGCATTGGTTGTGGTATTAATGACAGCCATACTCATCCGTGGCACTAAAGGCTCGGCCATTGTAAATGGAATTATTGTATTTCTTAAAGTTGGCGTAGTATTGGTATTTATTGCTTTAGGTTGGCAATATATTGATCCGGCAAATTATCATCCTTATATCCCCGAAAATACAGGAACCTTTGGCCAATTTGGCTGGAGCGGTGTTTTACGCGGTGCTGGTTTAGTATTTTTTGTATTTATTGGTTTTGATGCGGTCGCGGCCTCAGCCCAAGAAACCAAAAACCCAGCAAGGGATTTACCCATTGGTATTATTGGATCGCTGGTGGTTTGTACTGTTTTATTTGGATTGTTCGGTCATGTAATGACAGGCCTGGCCAATTACAAAGAATTTGCCAATAGCGGTGCACCGGTAGCCATAGCTATAGAAAAAACACCTTATGCCTGGTTAAGTCAGGCTATTATTTTAGCTATCCTGATTGGCTACACTTCGGTAATCCTGATCGATTTAATGGCGCAATCACGGATGTTTTATTCCATCAGCAAGGATGGTTTATTACCAAAAATGTTTTCTGATGTACACGCAAAATTTAAAACACCGTACAAATCGAATATTATACTCTGTGTATTTATTGGACTTTTTGCTGCATTTATACCCATGAATGTAGTAGGCGAAATGACCAGCATTGGCACCTTACTGGCCTTTTTAATGGTTTGTGCGGGCATCTTGATTTTAAGAAAAACAGATCCTGAAGCCAAACGCCCATTTAGGGTTCCTTTGGTGCCATTAATCCCAATTTTGGGCATTTTAACCTGCATTGCCATGATGGTATTTTTACCCTGGGAAACCTGGGTTAGACTAGCGGTATGGTTAATTATTGGATTAGCCATTTACTTTGGCTATGGTAAAAAGAACAGTAAATTAAATGCTGTAGTAAAGCAGGTCGAAAAGCCACAATAAAATATTACTATACATATTGGGCAGTCAGGTTGTATGGAATATCCAACAAGCTGATTGCCCTTTTTTAATTACATGTCGTATTTACAACCGCATAAATATCAATTCGTTAAGAAAAAATATTAGTTATCCACAATTTAACATTTTTCTGAATTTTTGGCTTGGGATTTGTCTTAATAAAATCAACCCTATTAAAACATTATCCCATGATTATTAAATTAGACACATCAGTTTTCAGACTTTCGAGACACAAAGCTGAAACCGTAAAAAAAGTTGCAACACCACTTACAAAAGACCAATGGATCACTGCTGACAGAATCGTAATGGCAGCGATGTTTATTGTCACTATTATTGGCGCCATCTTATTTTAATTTCAGATGATTGATCAAAAATCTTCAGAAATTAACGCTTTATTTATCATTACTGCGGCCACGGTTCCTGCGGCTGTAACAATCGACAACGACCTGAACAAGGTTGTACAATCTCCTGCTGCATAAACGCCCTTTGCAGTAGTTTCCTGCTGCTCATCTACTTTTATCGTTTTCAGATCTGTTAATTCGAATCCGAGCTGTCCGCTAAAATTTATATGCTGTTCTATCTCAGGTTTAACGTAAATCGCTTTAAAGGTTACCTTTTTCCCATTCTTAAAAACAATATTTTCCAGCTGACCATTTTGGTGTTCCAGTTCAATAATCTCCTCTTCTAAAACGGTAATCGATTTAGATTTCAGTTTTTCTACCTGCCCGGCTGTAAATTCGGATTTCCCATTGGTTAAAATGGTTAAATCTTTATTCCAAAGGTGAAGGTTTTTGGCCATCTCAAACGCGTGATCGCCATTCATTAGCAGTCCTATTTTTTCATTTTTTACTTCGTAACCATGGCAATAAGGACAATGGATAGCAGAAATGGCCCAGCACTCAGCCAAACCTTTAATATCAGGCAGTACATCTTTTAAACCTGTAGCCAGCAATATTTTTCTTGCTGTAAAATTTTCACCATTTTCTATACCAATGCTAAAAACTCCATCTATTTGTTTGGCCGAAATGGCTTTTCCTTCTAAAAACCTTAATGTTGGATATTTCAGCACTTCTGCCTTGGCCGCTTTAGCAATATCGACAGGCTTATCGCCATCATGCGTTAAAAAATTATGCGAATGTGGCGTTTGCCTGTTACAGGGTTTGCCCGCATCGATTACCAGAACATTCCGGGTTGAACGACCTAAGGTTAATGCAGCAGATAAACCTGCATAGCTACCGCCAATTATAATTACATCAAAATCCATATTCTTACCTTTTGATACAAAGATCCGAATTAAGATTACAAACGCAACATTGATGCACTAAATGAATGTCATTTTATTTTTTTTAAAATTACCGCCTTAATGAAGTTACCATAATATAAACGCAGTTCTAAGATCTTATAACCTGCATTCATAAAGTAAGGATTCATGTCGATCAGGTGATTTGCCTCTACAATTCCCAGTAATTTAAAAAAGCTGTACATCAATTTGAGCAACAGCCATTTCCACCAATTCCCATTATTTTTGTTTAGCGAAAAATCGACCAAAAACCACAGGCCATCTTTTTTCAAACATGCATTCAATTGTTCAAATACTTTTGCGGCACGTTGCTCTGCGAAATTATCGAAAAGAAATGGTGTTAAAATCACATCAAATAGGGTATCCGTTCTAAAATCCTCAACGCCAAGATTCACAAATTCGACCTGATTGTTTTTACAGTTCCTTTTTTGAGAAAGTGCTATCATTTTAGCTGATATTTCCACATAAACCAGCTTTAAGCCACTGGGATATATTTTTGCTATTTCTTCCAAAATCCACCCTGTTCCACCACCTACAATTAAAACGGAGCTATCTTTTGGAAGATGCTGAAGCTGATTGATCTGCGCATTAACCTGCGATTTAAAAAATACCAGGCGACTTAATGTATCGTAATGATTGGCTATTTTATCGTAGTTGTTGTTCATGGTATCAGGTATGGAGTATCAAGTATCAAGACAGCCCTCTCAAATGTAATATATGCTTTGGTCTTTACTCTTTGGTATTTCAGCTTAATGCACAAACTGCATCCCTATCATCCCACATATTGCCTTAAAAAAAATCAATCCATCAATTACCATCAGATAATAGAGGATGTTTTTTCTCCTGTGCATAGAATAGGCCACGTAAATGGTTAATATAAATGGCAGAACATTAAATAAAACCTGCTGTATCCCGAAGCCTTTGTAACTGGCAAATATGCCTAGCGAGATTAAACCAATAATTAACAGCGGAATCAAAACATTAAAAATTGTTCTCCTCAGGCCGTATCGCACTACAAAAGTCCTTAAATGTTTATTGGCATCGGTTGGATAATCTTTAATATCGAAAATGATTGCGTTTACGGTGCAGAACATCCAGTTTTTAATAAACAGCCAGGTCCAAAGCACGGAATCATGATAGCCTACACCTGTTTCAATTTTAAGCATAATTAAGGGCAGCACATTGGCACAACAGGCCCAAACAAAACCGATTACGAAAGCTTTTAACCAACCAGTATTACGCAGATTGAATTTTAAGAAAGATTTAGGCAATAAACCGTAGTATAAACCTCCTGCAACAATGATAATTACAATGGCTATCCAATAACTGAGCGGAAGTGCCAGAATATGCTGAAAGTTTTGGTAAAGTAGATTAATGGCCAACAGCATGCAAGAAATAAAAAGCACTGCCTGACTCCAATTGATAAATTTCTTATGCTTGAAATACCATTGATTGCGGGGATTGGTTGAAGATGGTGCAGTAGAAACTTTATTGTAAGCGTAGGTATAATAAATAGTCGGTGCCAAAAACAATAACAGGTAATAATTCAGGGAGTTAAAAGGCAGCCTTAATTGCAGGGTAGCTTCGAGGGTAAGGGCTACTGCCAAAATTCCTACAAAGTAGTTTCCAAAGAAAATAAACCTGATTATTTTACCGAGCATTTACCGCTGTTTTTCGTCAGGCAATTTCGGATATATAATTGAATAAGGTAAATAAATTACATTCTATTTTAAACCCATTTTTGTGGAGAAAAAACATACTAGAGAAAAAATAATTTTCTGCTAATTGAGCTATTAAGAAAAAATTAAAAATAACGATATTTATCGCAAACTCATTTATAATCAAATAAATATAAAATAATATGGAAGAACAAAAAGACAACTCAAATTCGGCTGCAGATACCACTCCAAAAGTGACAGGAATTGGCGGCATTTTCTTTTTTTCCGATAATCCTCAGGAAACTAAAGATTGGTATGCTAAAAATTTAGGATTTGAAATAAGTGCCTGGGGTACCTCGAGTTTTGAATCCAGAAACCTAAACAACCCTGACGAGATCGAATCCCTTCAATGGAGTCCGTTCAAAAAAGGCGATGAATATTTTTCTCCATCGAAAAAAGATTTCATGATTAATTACCGCGTACAGAATATTGAGGGCCTTATTGAGAAATTTAAGGAAAACGGCGTAACCATACTTGATGAAATTGCAACTTATGACTATGGGAAATTTATCCATATTATGGATGCAGAAGGTAATAAGATTGAGTTATGGGAGCCTAAATAATTACTCTACTATCTTTGTCATCCTGAGCGCAGCGAAGGATCCTCTTTAAGGGAGTGATCTTAAACTTAAAAGGAATCAATCGCGGGTGATATTTAAGCGTCAAGGATTCTTCACTGCGTTCAGAATAACAGCACAAAAAAAAGCCTCTCAATAAATTGAAAGGCTTTTAATGGTGGGAAATGAGGGGTTCGAACCCCCGACCCCCTCGGTGTAAACGAGGTGCTCTGAACCAGCTGAGCTAATTTCCCTTTTCAGGTATATTTCAAAGTTTGATAAAAAAGCCTTTCAGTAAAACTGAAAGGCTTAGTGGGAAATGAGGGGTTCGAACCCCCGACCCCCTCGGTGTAAACGAGGTGCTCTGAACCAGCTGAGCTAATTTCCCTTTTATAATTTTGTCAAACTTAATGCCCCATCCTCCGTTTGGGAATGCAAATATAGCGCTATAAAACTGTTCTGCAAATCTTTTTTTCTTTTTTTTCAACTTAATAAAGTTTCGAGGATTTTATGCGATTGCACCACCCCAAAAGAGGCGGTATGTAAGGTATAGAAAACCAATATCTTATCTAACAAAAAGCGCCGCTGGGTATTGCTTAACTTTATTTCAGAAATTTTTTCAAGCGGTGAATCAAACAACAAAATAAAACCTAGTGCATCATCTAATTGAAGGTAATTGGAGTGGATTGGTAGCCTGGAGGTAAACGCTCCCTCCTGCAGATCGAAATAAACCTGATCGGTTCTTCTTTTCTCATTGGGCGAAAAACCTAAAAAACGGGTAAGCTTTAATAAAAAGGATAAATGAAAATTTGGGTTTATCTCTTCCACTTCGTCAAACCAGGCGATTGAGTTAAAGATATAATCGAATAAACTTTCATCTGCTGATTGTTGTCGGATACTTTTATACAGAACCTCATTTAAAAAAATAACGATACTGGTTTTGATCATATCGTAAGGGATACTTTTAAAAACAGGTGTTTGCCGAACTTCCGATATCCGTTGAATATTAGTATTTGCTTTATGATAAACCACCATATCAAGCAAATGCAGCGACTGTAACATGTTCATTTTAATCTTGGCCTTTGGTTTTTTAACCCCATTGATAAGGTAAGACTGCATACCAAATTTATCGGTAAGCACCTGCACCACCACACTGCTTTCGCTGTAGTTTGTAGTCTTTAAAACAATGCCTCTTACTTTGTGCAACATCCGATCAAAACAATTTTTTCAAAAGTATGTTATTTGTGCAAATTTAATTGTGCGAAAAGTAATCAGGTTTTACAAATAAGATTAGTTTTGCCTTTAATATTATTAAAACTAAGCTGCACATGTGGGTTAAGCTATCGAGATTTATTCTTCAGAACCGTATCGCAATCATCGTATTTTTCGTTTTAGGAACAATTTTCATGGCTTATCAGGCCAAGAATGTAAAACTCTCTTACACTGGGAGTAAAATCCTGCCGGTTACCGATAGTGCTTTTGTGAAGTATAACGCCTTTAAGAAAACGTTTGGAGAAGACGGAAGTGTAATGGTGGTTGGGATACAATCGCCGGATATTTTCAAAAAAGAAGTGTACAACCAATGGGTTCAGCTTTCTAATGATATTCAAAAGCTAAAAGGCATTAAACAGGTCTTATCTTCAGGGCGTATTTTTCAACTCGAAAAAGATACTGTAAACCAAAAATTTGTTTTAAAACCATTACCTGGTGGTCTGGTTAAAACCGATGCTGAAATGGATTCGATCAGGAATACCATTTATAGTAATCCGTTTTTTGAAGGATTGGTTTACAACCGTCAGAATGCCACATTAATGGCCATCACTTTCGATACTAAAATATTAAATACTGCCGAACGCAATCCCATTTTAAAAGAAATCGAAGCTAAAGCAAAAGCTTTTCAGGCATCTACCAAAATTCAGGTACATATTTCAGGCCTGCCTTATATCCGTACAGCAGTAAGTAAACTGGTGAGTAACGAATTTGTATTGTTTCTGGGCCTTTCGATCCTGGTTTCGGCATTAATCCTATTGTTTTTCTTCAAGAAATTTTATGCCGTATTCTTCCCTATTTTAGTGGTAGTAATGGGTGTAATCTGGAGCATTGGCACTTTAGTATTGTTCGGCTTCGAACTGACTATTTTAACAGGATTGATTCCACCATTGATCGTAATTATCGGCATCCCTAACAGTATTTTGTTGTTAAATAAATATCAGAATGAGCTCAGAAAGCATGGCGATAAACAAAAAGCTTTAAGCATAACCATCGAGCGGATCGCCATTACCACATTGATTGCTAACATTACTGCAGCGATTGGATTTGGGGTGTTATACTTTACCGGAAGTGAGTTATTGATGCAATTCGGCAGTGTAGCCTCCATCAACGTAATGGTTACCTGGCTAATGTGTTTATGTTTAATTCCAATTATTTTCAGCTACTTACCAGCGCCAAAACTAAAAGCGCAAAACCATGTTGAGGAAGGCTTTTTGCATAAACTATTAGTTAAAACCGATACACTTGTTCAAAGTAAAAGCGGATTGATCTATATCGGAACGCTTATCATCTCCATCATTGCCTTTATTGGAGTGATGAAAATAAATGTAAACGGATATGTGGTTGATGACCTGCCTAAAAACTCTGAAATTTTAACTGATTTAAAGTTCTTTGAGAAAAATTTTGAAGGTATTTTACCTTTAGAAGTAAGTGTAGATACCAAGAAAAAGAATGGCGTTTTCAACCTAACCAATCTGAAAAGAATGGAAAAACTGGAGAAGATGATTTCTGCCTATCCTGAGTTTTCGCGTTCTATTTCGGTAAACATGGGCTTAAAATATGCTACTCAAGCATTCTACAATAATGACTCTACCTTTTTTCGTTTACCAGACAATTTAGAAAAGAACTTTATCCTGGCTTACATTGCCAATGGCGGTAAAGGAAATGCAAGTTTGTTAACCAACTTTATCAGTAAAGGAAATCAAAGTACAAGGATCAGTTTTCAAATGGCTGATGTTGGCTCTAAACGTTTGGACGCCATTATGGCCGAGTTAAAACCGCGCATAGATAGCATTTTGCCTCCATCTAAATTTGATGTAGAGCTGACGGGATCAAGTATCATATTTTCGAAAGGAACAGATTATATGTTAAGGCATCTGGTAGAAAGTATTGCGCTTGCCATTGTATTAATTTCATTGTTAAGATTAATGCAGTTTAAGAGTTTGGGAATTATGTTTATTTCCTTGCTTCCGAACATTGTTCCTTTAATTATTACCGCAGGAATTATGGGTTATTTTGGAATTTCATTAAAACCATCAACCATTTTAATTTTCACCATTGCCTTTGGTCTGGCATCCGATCAGACGATTTATTTCTTAACGCGTTATCAACAGGAATTAAACCTTACCAATTTCAGTGTACCTAAGGTAATTACGGATACCATTACTGAAACAGGCGTAAGTATGACGCATATTGCTTTAATCTTATTCTTTGGTTTTGGAATATTTACCGCCTCTACTTTCGGAGGAACGGTAGTACTGGGCTTGCTCCTATCCATCACCTTATTGGTAGCCTTAATTTTTAATTTAACACTATTGCCGGCACTGGTTTTATGGCTGGATAAAAAGAAGGTAAGAAAACTGGTATCTGATGAGGAATCGGCGAAGAATGCAGGCGAGTTTGACCATTAAACGTCGATTTTACTCCTATTCGGTTTTTAAAACCTTATAGTTCTGTTAGTTATTTCCTGCAGCACTTTGAAAAGGAGTATCCTTATTTCTTGCACAAGTCCAGGTTACCTAAACCTGATGGCAGCGACAGCCCCGAAGTATGAGGGCTACAGCGTACAGCAGGACGAACATTAAAATGATTACAGGCCTTGCTTTCCAAAAACCCTTTTAAAACCATATAAGACATTTAAGAACATCTAAGTTCAAAGAGGATAATCACGCTGATTTAAGCAGATTATTCTGTTACAGGCTTTTGATCCTCTTCATCTACCGGAACCTCAACTGTTGGGTCAGTAATGATTTCGGCATTGCCATCTTTATCTTTTTTGGCGAATAAAATTGGATATAACAACCACAACGCACCAATGATAATGAATACACCGGCCAGCATTTGGAGATAGATGCTTCCCTTTACTTCGTAAGCATCTAAAATTTTGTAGGCAATAAAAGAAAGTACGCCAGCTATGAGTACGAAAACGGCTTTCTGCAATTTTAACAGCTTGATCATGGATTCTTTCTTTTTAGTGTTACAATATAGATTAAAACAAAAATTAGCCCAATTAGTTCGAGCAAGCCGCAGAAATAAAAAGCATAAAGTACAAAATCCCGGTCTGAAGGACTTATTACCGCAACAATTGGCAAGGCAATTACGGCAACAATCATTAGTGTAAGCCCGATATTAAATAATTTCACGTTAAAAGTATTTACACCAAAACTACCAAAATTCAGTCAATTCTGTTAACTTTGCAACCTTTAATTTTTTGAGGTACTTGATTGATGTATAGCGAATTTAAACAATTAGAACTTGCCAAAATAGGGCAGGAAATACTGGATTTTTGGAAAAAGGAAAATATCTTTGAAAAAAGTATTTCTTCCCGTCCGAAATCTAATCCGTTTACTTTTTACGAAGGCCCACCGTCTGCCAATGGCATGCCGGGAATCCACCACGTAATGGCGCGTGCAATTAAAGATATTTTTTGCCGCTATAAAACAATTAAGGGTTACCAGGTGAAAAGAAAAGCTGGTTGGGATACACATGGCCTGCCTGTTGAACTTGGAACCGAAAAAGAATTAGGAATTACTAAAGAAGATATTGGTAAAACCATTTCTATTGAAGATTATAACGAGGCTTGTAAAAAAACAGTAATGCGTTACACTGATGTGTGGAACGAATTGACTGAAAAAATGGGCTATTGGGTAGATATGGATGATCCATACATTACCTATAAATCTAAATACATGGAGTCGGTATGGTGGCTTTTAAAGCAGATTTACGATAAAGGACTAATCTATAAAGGTTATACCATCCAACCTTATTCTCCAAAAGCCGGTACAGGATTGAGTTCGCATGAGGTAAATCAGCCTGGCGCTTACCGGGATGTTACTGACACCACAATTGTTGCACAGTTTAAAGCATTAGCCGATACGTTACCAAGCTTCTTACAGGGATTTGATGATATTTATTTATTGGCATGGACAACTACACCATGGACTTTACCATCAAACACTGCTTTAACGGTTGGACCAAAAATCGATTATGTTTTAGTCAAAACGTTTAACCAATACACCTTCTTGCCAACAAACGTAATTCTGGCAAAAAACCTGGTTGGCAAGCAGTTTAGTAAAATTTTCTTTGAAAGCATTGAAGCTGAAGATTTTACAAATTTTAAAGCTGGCGATAAAAAAATTCCTTACCAGATCCTGGCCGAATGCAAAGGAACTGAGTTGGTTGGCATTAGATACGAACAACTTTTAACTTACGCATTACCATATCAAAACCCTGAAAATGCATTTAGGGTAATTTCTGGCGATTTTGTAACTACAGAAGATGGTACAGGTATTGTGCACACCGCCCCTACTTTTGGTGCAGATGATGCTAAAGTAGCTAAGGAAGCTACTCCTGAAGTACCGCCAATGCTGGTATTAGACGAAAATGATACCCCTGTTCCATTAGTAGATTTACAGGGTAAATTTACCAAACATGTTGGCCCTTTTGCTGGTAAATATGTAAAGAACGAGTATTACAATGCTGGCGAAGCACCTGAAAAATCGGTTGATGTAGAAATTGCTATTTTATTAAAAGAAGAAAATAAAGCTTTTAAAGTAGAAAAATATGTCCACAGTTACCCACACAGCTGGAGAACTGATGAACCACTTTTATATTACCCCTTAGATTCATGGTTTATTAAAGTTACGGATGTTAAAGACAGAATGTTCGACCTTAATGAAACCATTAACTGGAAACCAAAATCGACTGGCGAAGGTCGTTTTGGAAACTGGCTTAAAAACGCTAACGACTGGAACTTATCACGTTCGAGATACTGGGGAATTCCTTTGCCGATCTGGAGAACTGAAGATAAAAAGGAAGAAGTATTAATTGGCTCTGTTGAGGAACTTTATAACGCCATTGAAAAATCTATAACAGCTGGTTTCCAGAAAGAAAATCCTTTTAAAGGATTCGAAATCGGAAACATGTCTGAAGAGAACTATGATTTGATCGACTTACATAAAAATGTAGTGGATAAGATTGTTTTAGTATCTCCATCAGGTAAACCAATGACCCGCGAAAGTGATTTAATTGATGTTTGGTTTGACTCTGGTGCTATGCCTTATGCGCAGTGGCACTACCCTTTTGAAAACAAAGAAACCATTGACGGAAATGAAGATTTCCCAGCAGATTTCATTGCCGAAGGTGTGGATCAAACCCGTGGCTGGTTTTATACCTTGCATGCCATCTCTACATTGGTTTTCGATAAAGTAGCCTACAAGAACGTAGTTTCGAATGGACTGGTGCTAGACAAAAACGGTCAAAAAATGTCTAAACGTTTAGGCAATGCTGCCGATCCATTCCAAACCATTAATGAATACGGTGCTGATGCAACGCGTTGGTACATGATTTCTAATGCAAATCCCTGGGATAACCTGAAATTTGACATTGATGGAATTGCTGAAGTGCGCCGTAAATTCTTCGGAACACTTTACAATACCTATGCTTTCTTCGCCTTGTATGCCAATATCGATAAATTCGAGATCGATAAAAATAATTTAAGCAAAGTGGAAGACAGAACGGAATTAGACCGCTGGATTCTTTCGTTATTGCAAACCTTAATCAACGAAGTTGATGAAAGTTACAACACTTACGAACCAACAAAAGCTACCCGCGCTATTCAGGCTTTTGTTGATGAACATTTGAGTAACTGGTACATCAGGTTAAGTCGCCGCCGTTTCTGGAAAGGCGAAATGACAGATGATAAACGTGCAGCTTACGAAACATTATATACCTGTTTAGAAACCTTAGCACAGTTGATGAGCCCTGTGGCGCCTTTCTTTGCAGATTGGTTATACAGAAACTTAACTGTTACCGATGCACATGCGGAGCAATCTGTCCACTTAACTTTATGGAAAGAGGCTGATCAAAGTTTAATCGATACCGATTTGAACGAGCGTATGGTTTACGCCCAGGATATTTCATCAATGGTTTTATCGCTCCGTAAAAAATCCAGCATCAATGTCCGTCAGCCATTAGAGAAAATTTTAGTCCCATCTTTAAGTGGCGATTTCGAACAGAAAATATCAAAAGTTGCAGATTATATCCTTTCTGAAACGAATGTAAAACATATTGAGTTCATTACCGATACACACGGTATCGTGAAGAAAAAGCTTAAACCTAACTTCAAATCATTAGGTAAAAAAGTAGGTAAAGACATGAGCCTGGTTAAACAGGCTTTAGAAAACTCAAATCAGGATGATATCCAGCGTTTGGAAAGTGATGGTTTCATCATCGTAGTTGGAAGCAACGGAGAAGAATTTACCATCAACATAAATGATGATGTAGAAGTTTTTGCCGAAGATATTCCGGGATGGCAGGTAACCAATCTGGGCAGTTTAACTGTGGCTTTGGATGTCACCATCTCAGAAGAACTGAAACAAGAAGGTATTTCCCGCGAGTTGGTTAATCGTATCCAGAATTTGCGAAAAGAATTAAACTTCGAAGTAACCGATAGGATTAAAGTTTCGTTACAAAATGATAACTTGGTGGCTAGTGCAGTTGCTAAAAACAAGGATTACATTTGCGCTGAAATATTGGCCGATGAATTAGAATTAACAGATACTGTAAATAATGCAAACAAAATCGTTATCGACGATGTTGAGTTAAGCATTTCAGTAACTAAAATATAAATCCATATATTAGAAAACTAAATTAAAAACATGGAAAACAGCAACAAAACACGCTACTCAGACAGTGAATTACAGGAATTTAAAGAATTAATTCAAGATAAATTACGCATGGCGAAAGAGGAACTTAACTCTTTAACTACCTCTTTGAGTAACCCTAATGCAAATGGAACTGAAGATACTTCAGGTGCATACAAAACATTGGAAGATGGTTCGGCAACGATGGAAAAAGAGCAGATCAATCAATTGGCTGCCCGTCAGAAAAAATTTATCGATAACCTGGAGAACGCATTGGTACGTATTGAGAACAAAACTTATGGTATTTGCCGCGAAACCGGAAAATTAATCCAAAAAGAGCGTTTACGTGCGGTACCTCATGCTACTTTAAGCATGGAAGCTAAATTAAAGCAGAGTTAATGAAAGGCTATACAAAACCTTTAATTGTTATCTTTCTGGTTTTACTGGCCGACCAGCTGGTTAAAACCTGGGTTAAAACACACATGTACCTTGGGCAGGAGTTCCATATTATTGGTAAATGGTTTATTATCCATTTTACCGAAAATAATGGTATGGCCTTCGGTATGGAGTTTGGTGGCGAATTTGGCAAATTAGCCTTATCGCTTTTTCGTATTGCCGCTGTTGCAGGAATCGGTTATGGCTTACATTATCTAATTAAGCATAAATATCACCGTGGTTTAATCCTAAATGTGGCACTGATTTTTTCTGGCGCATTAGGAAACATTATCGATTCTGTATTTTACGGAAAGATTTATGGCTACGAAAGCTGGTTTCACGGCCGTGTGGTAGATATGTTCTACTTTCCGATTGCAGAAGGCCACTTCCCTACCTGGTTACCGATTTGGGGAGGAGAAGAGTTTGTTTTCTTCAGACCTGTTTTTAACCTCGCAGATGCAGCCATTTCAGTTGGCGTAATACTTATCCTGATCTTCCAGAAAAACTACTTTAAAGAAGACGTGAAGGACGAAGTGAGCATCAACAGTGAGATTGTAGAAGATTAAATTTCAAAACGTCATGCTGGAACTTGTTTCAGCATCTTAACTTAAATAACTGCCCATTTCTTGACTGAGATGGGCTTTTTTTTATAAAATTGTCATTATATAAATCCTATTGGTTGGTGTCACACCGACCAAAAAGAGAACATGCCTTAAATTCATTTGGAAAGCAGGTATAGCAGCAGCTATTTAAGTTCGTTCCCGCTATCCTTACTGCCAATGAAGCCTGTGCTCTAACTGTGTTTCATCAAAAAAATCAGGATAATACCAGAAAGCATTGGCATTCATCCTATCGGGTTTAGTAACTTTGGGTAGTGCAGGAAAGAAAAAAGTAAAGTGCCAATTGTTTATGTTGAATTAAATTCCATGGTCTCTGTCGCGCTAAATAAGTAAACACATTTATTTAAGCGATAATATAAATCAGTCGGTTCGTCATCCTGAATTTATTTCAGGATCTTTCGTGCAATTAGAATAAAACCCATTGGTTAGTTGCACTTCTCTATTATTTGGTGTCACACCAGCCAACAAAAGTTTGGTAAGCAATAGGCATAACAAAAAAATCCAAATCCCAAGGTCGGTGGCTCACTGGCCTAAAGCTAAATATAAAAGAATAATGATCAACTTCCTCGATATATCTTATCTCCAATTTGGCAACGAAAAACAGGTAAAAGCTTATCAGGTTTTAATGGATAATAAGATTTTAGAAAAACTTGCTTTCTATCACCCAATCCTGGTTGGTACCATCCCAATCAATATTGACATTGAAAACAGCGACCTGGATGTGATCTGCGAAGTTTTGGATAAAGGTGAATTTATTGTTCAACTAAATCTCCTATTTGGCAATGAAAAAGACTTCACTATTCATGAAAGCACTAAATTTGAAGCCGTTAAAGCAAATTTCACTATTGATGGTTTGGAAATAGAAATATTCGGACAAAACATCCCCACTACGCGGCAAAATGCTTATCGCCACATGTTAATCGAGTATAAATTACTTTCGGAAAAAGGAGAAGCATTCAGGCAGGAAGTTATCTCCTTAAAAAAGCAAGGTTATAAAACCGAACCGGCCTTTGCTAAACTGTTAGGGATTGAGGGAGATGCTTACGAAGAATTACTTAAATTGGAGTCTTAGCGAGACGCTAAGACTAAATCTTGAAGTTGGAGCCCCACTTGTCATTCTGAACGCAGTGAAGAATCTTAGTCAAAGAAATACAGGAAGTCTACCCACTCAATAAAGATCCTTCATTTCATTCAGGATGACAACCATTTACACTATTTCCCTATACTTTATTCCGACCACTATTATTTCATCATTTTTTAAAATATATTTGGAATACAAAAACCAGATATCATGAAACTCTACTATGCCCTTTTATTGTTCATTACATTGAGCACCTCAGCATTTGCTCAAAAAAGCCTTTTTAACGGCAAAAATCTAAGCGGCTGGCATGTAGATGTCCCTGCAATGGACAAAAAGCCTGATACGATTAATCCGTTTATTGTGCGCAATGGAATGCTGGTAAGTTTGGGCACACCAGGCGGACATTTAATAACCGATAAAATTTACAAAAATTACCAGTTAACTGTACAATACCGCTTTGCAGGCAAACCCGGCAACTGTGGCGTTTTGGTGCATGCCTCGACTCCAAGAGCATTGTACGGTATGTTTCCAAAATCGCTGGAAGTTCAGATGCAACATAAAGATGCTGGCGATTTTTGGTGTATTGAAGAAGATATTACCGTACCTGATATGGTTGCCAGACGCGGCCCGAAAGAAAACTGGGGTGTAAACGGCGATAAACTGCGCCGGATTAAAAATTTAACAGACGACAGTGAAAAACCTGTTGGCGAATGGAATACCATGATTATTCAGTGTTTAAACAAAGAAGTTAAAGTTTGGGTAAATGGCACCTTAGTAAATTATGGCACAAACTGTACTGCAAGTAGCGGACAGATTGCTTTACAGGCAGAAGGTAGTGAAGTAGAGTTTAAACAACTGGATCTGGAACCGATTAAACCACTCTCTAAATAAGAAATTGCTTTAACTCAATCCTAATTGTTAGCCGGGATTTGCAATCCCGTCTTTTTAGCTAAGGATTTTTAATCCTTAAAAGTGGATTCATTAAAATAACTGTTAAAGTATATTGCAAAACAATAGGTTCGGATTACAAATCCAGACTAACGCAGGAACCATAACAGTTCCGGATTACAAATCCGAACCAACATCTTATCAATCCTTAAAACACAAACAGATCAGATAGCCTACAAAATAAGCAAGCAGATCATAAACAGAAAAATAAGTCCCCAAAACAATACTCCAGAACTTATTATCCTGCAGGCCCAACCAATTTACATAATGAATTGCCTGTAAAAATTCGATAGCAAAAGAGAAAATCAATACCCCTAAAGCAAGTCTCTTATTATTGGTAATTAAGAATATTCTGAAGAATGCATAAATTAATACAACCACTAAAACATCACCACCAAAAGGCCGGATAAATGCATCGTGAAGATATTTAGCGATTAAAATTTCGGTTAAGAATATCGCCAGGAAAACAAAGAGGAATTTTAAGTTGAACGTTAATTTCATTTTTCGGGTATAAAAAAAGAAGTCAAGTTTTTCCAGCACATTGGCCATTAAAACTTGACTTCTTTATAAATATATAAAGTCCCGATTACCGGGATTTAGGAATTAGATACCTAACAATAATCTAGAAGGGTCTTCTAATAGTTGTTTCACACGAACCAGGAAACCAACTGACTCACGTCCGTCGATAATTCTGTGGTCGTAAGATAAAGCAACATACATCATCGGACGGATAACCACCTCACCTTTTTCAGCTACCGGACGCTCAACGATGTTGTGCATACCTAAAATAGCCGATTGTGGCGCATTGATAATCGGAGTCGACATCATTGAACCAAATACACCACCGTTAGTAATCGTGAACGTTCCACCAGTCATTTCTTCGATGGTTAATTTGCTATCACGCGCTTTTAATGCCAATTCTAACACCGATTTTTCAATCTGTGCTAAAGTCATGCTTTCTGCATTACGGATCACTGGAACCACTAAACCTTTCGGCGCAGAAACAGCGATAGAAATATCGGCGAAATCATTATAAACCAATTCTTCACCTTCAATACGACCATTTACAGCAGGGAAATCTTTTAATGCTTCGGTAACGGCTTTAGTGAAAAAGCTCATAAAACCTAAACCAACACCAAATTTCTCTTTAAACTGATCTTTATATTTTCCGCGTAAATCCATAATCGGCTTCATGTTAACCTCATTGAAAGTGGTTAACATTGCGGTTTCATTTTTAACGGCAACTAAACGTTTTGCAACCGTTCTACGTAGTGGAGACATTTTCTCACGACGTTCGCCACGGCTACCTGCAGGGGCAGCAGCTGCAACCGGGGCACTCGCTTTAGGCGCTTCTGCTTTTTTACCAGCTTCAGCCTTAACAGCATCATCTTTAGTAATACGGCCATCTACACCAGTACCTTTCACAGCGCCAGCATCAATGCCTTTTTCTGCAAGAATTTTACCAGCAGCAGGAGAAGGAGTTCCCGTTGCGTAAGAGTCTTTAGTCACAAGTCCTGAGTCTTGAGTCTTTGGAGACTCAGCTACTGCAACTGGAGCTTGTGCATCAGACTTAGGACTTTCGACTTCTGACTTAGGACTAGCAGCTGCACCACCATCTTCAATTTTACAAACTACTGCACCAATGGCTAAAGTATCGCCTTCGGCTGCTATGGTTTTTAAAGTTCCAGCTTGTTCTGCAGTTAATTCGAATGTTGCTTTATCCGATTCTAATTCGGCAATAACTTCATCCATTTCAACAACATCGCCATCGTTTTTTATCCAACGTGATAAAACAACTTCGGTTATCGACTCACCAACAGGTGGAACTTTTATCTCTAAACTCATTTTTGTAATGTTATTTTTTTATCTTCTAATAATCAATATCAAACGCTATACGCCAAACGCCTAGCAGAATGCACCTAATCGATCTGAACTAATTTTTTTGTTGCTTTCTTAGCAATATCCTTTACATCCTCGGTAACCGAAACTTCTAAAGCTTTTGCCAAAATATAAGCCTGTTGGTTAGCATGTTGTTTTGCAAAACCTGTAGCCGTGCTGCTGCTCTCTCTTCTCGAAATTACATCAATACCTTTTAATGCGGTTTTGTACAACTTGCGGAACAAATATGGCCATGCCCCCATGTTCTCTGGCTCTTCCTGTACCCAGAAAACTTCCTTAGCATTTTTATATTTCTTCTGGATGGCTTCCATCTGATCAACCGGAGTTGGATACAACTGCTCTACACGAACCAGGGCTACATGTTTTAATTTATCAGCCTGTTGTTTCTCCAATAACTCATAGTAAATTTTACCGCTACAGAAAACAATACGTGTTACCTCTGCAACTTTAACATTTACATCGTCAATTACCTCTTTAAAACCACCTTCAGTAAATTCCTCTAATTTAGAAACACAAGCAGGGTGGCGCAATAAACTTTTTGGCGTAAATACAACCAATGGTTTACGGAAGTCGCGTTTAAACTGACGGCGTAATACGTGGAAGAAGTTTGCCGGAGTAGTACAATTGGTTACCTGCATGTTGTAATCGGCACAAAGCTCCATAAAACGCTCAATACGTGCTGATGAATGCTCTGGTCCCTGGCCTTCGTAACCGTGAGGCAATAACATTACCAAACCGTTTTCGCGTTGCCATTTGGTCTCTGCACTTGCAATATACTGATCCACAACGATTTGTGCTCCATTAAAGAAATCACCAAATTGCGCTTCCCAGATGGTTAATGCATTTGGATTCGCCATGGCATAACCATACTCAAAACCTAAAACACCATATTCTGATAAGTGCGAATTGTAAATATCAAATGCAGCCTGTTGATCTGAAATATTGGCTAATGGTACATATTCTTCCTCGCTGTCTTCAAGTGTTAATACCGCATGACGGTGAGAGAAAGTACCACGCTCTACATCCTGACCGCTTAAACGAACACGTTTACCTTCTGATAACAAAGTACCATAAGCCAGCTGCTCGCCCATTGCCCAATCGAAAACATTGGTCTCGTTAACCATTTTACTACGTTCAGCAAATAACTTTTCGATTTTTTTAAAGAACTTTTTATTTGATGGCAAAGCAGTAATGCGTTTACCAATTTCTAACAAAGTAGATTTTTTAACAGCAGTAACAGGTGAAGATTCGAAATCTTTTGGCGTTGCCATACGCAAATCTGCCCATGCACCACCAAATTTAACTTCGGTACTACCTGCAACATATTCTTTTGCTTCGTTTAAGCGTTCCTGCAAAATACCACGAAAATCTTTTTCCATTTCTTTTGCTAAACCAGCTTCCAACTTACCTTCTTTAGTTAACTGATCGATATAAATTTCCCTTGGATTAGGGTGTTTTTCGATTGTTTTGTATAATAATGGCTGTGTGAATTTAGGTTCATCAGATTCATTGTGACCGAAACGACGGTAACAAAGAATGTCGATAAAAACATCGTTTTTATATTTCTGACGGTATTCCATTGCCAGGTTAATTGCATAAACCAAAGCCTCAGGATCATCACCATTTACGTGGAAAACCGGAGATAAAGTTACTTTAGCAATGTCAGTACAATAGGTACTGGTACGGGCATCTTTATAATTGGTGGTAAAACCAATCTGGTTATTAATTACCAGGTGAATGGTTCCACCGGTTTTATAACCTTCAAGACCTGCCATCTGAATCACTTCATAAACAATACCTTGTCCGGCAACTGATGCATCACCGTGAATCAAAATTGGTGCTAAACGGCTGTTATCGCCACCATATTTGAAATCGATTTTCGAGCGGCTCATGCCTTCTACCACACCATCAACCGTTTCTAAGTGTGATGGGTTAGGGCATAAACTTAAGTGAACGCTTTTACCTGAAACAGTAGTAACATCTGTAGAATAACCTAAATGGTATTTTACATCACCACCAAATGGGGTATCCGGATTGTAGCTTTTACCTTCAAACTCAGCAAAAATATCTTTGTATGTTTTTTGCATGATATTGGCCAACACGTTCAAACGACCGCGGTGAGCCATACCAATCACAAATTCTTCAATTCCCAGTTCAGCACCTTTTTCGATCACTGAATCTAAAGCGGGAATTAAAGCTTCCGCACCTTCTAGTGAAAAACGTTTTTGACCCAAAAATTTGGTTCCTAAGAAATTTTCGAAACTTACCGCTTCGTTTAATTTCCGGAGAATACGTTTTTTCTCATCGATTGAGAAATTAGGCGTGTTACGTGCACTTTCCATTTTTTGCTGAATCCAGTTCAACACTTCCGGCGTACGTAAAAACTTATATTCTGCACCGATAGAGTGTGCGTATGTTTGTTTTAAAAAGGCTACAATATCTTTCAATTTTGCGGCACCGATACCAATCTCCATACCAGAGTTGAAAACGGTTTCTAAATCAGCATCAGATAATCCAAAATTTACCAGATCTAATGTTGGCAAATGTTTACGTCTTTCGCGAACCGGATTAGTGTGCGTAAATAAGTGCCCACGGCTACGATAGCCATCAATCAGGTTTAAAACATTAACTTCTTTTAAAAATTGTTCAGGCGTTTCTGCCGTTACTGCAAGTGCCTCCGATCCTCTTCCGAAATCAAAACCTTCGAAAAATTTCTGCCACCCAAATTCAACAGACCCAGGATCTTGTTGATAGGATTGATATAAAGACTCTATATATTCGGCGTTTGCGCCGTTAAGATAAGATAATTTATCCATTATTAACTGTTTACTATAAGCATTACAAAATTAGAATTTTACCTTATATAAATGGCAAAAATCTCGATTAAAATGAGAATTATTGAATGTGAAAATTATTGAATGAGTGAATAATAAAAATACCACTTGTATTAACTGATAAAATTTCAATTCCATCATTCAACACTCAATCATTCAATCCTCACAACTATGATGCCCAAGTTAGAGAGTAATTGCCTTTTGGATCAAGGTTTTTGATATTTTTATCAAGATCGAAAACACTTTTTGATTTCTGATCGTTACCTACACCAGCTATATTAGCCCAGTTCCCCCAATTACTTGCAGGATTATAATCAATCAGCTTTTCTTCAAAATACGCTGCACCAAAAACCCAGCTTACTTCTAAATTATTGATCAGATATAAGGCAGCGGTTTGTCTGGCAATGTTCGAGATGAAACCGGTCTGATTTAGTTCCGTCATCACCGCATCTACCACAGCAAAACCTGTTTGTGCATTCTTCCATTTACTAAAGTTATCCTGCTCATTCGCAATATCAATCAAGCCTTGGCTGCCAAAACCATCCGGACTGAAAAATGTATTGCCATATTTTTTGAACATAAAACGGAAATAATCCCTCCACAGCAGTCCCAGTAAAATATGATTAAACATGGCTTTAGTGTTAGGTACACCTTCCATCTTTTTAATTTCCCAGTATACTTTTCGTGGCGATAAACTCCCCATGGCTAACCAGGCTGATAATTTTGAAGCCAGAATTAAGTTTTTAGTAGTTGCAGCCTGTTGCATGGCCACAATCACTTTTTGAAGATGGGCCAAACCTTCTGCCTCGCCACCCACAAATTCAAAATCGGAACGTTGATCCTTTTGTTGAGGTGTAAGATCAAGGTCTGCTAAAGAAGATAATGTACCCCAGTCAATCACTTCAGCTACATTAATCCGATCAGGTGCTGCAAAACATGGTTTAATAATCGAATCGCGCTCAATTTTCTTTTTAAACTGATTAAAGGCATCAGGAATATCCTTGATCGGAAATGGTAAATCTTCCTTGTTATATAAGGTATGACCAATAAAATGTTTAAGGTTGACCCGCAATTTCCAAAGTGCATTTTCTACTAAAGTTGAAACATGCGTTTCTTCCCGTGCTACTTCACGGTGATGGTAAACTTCGGTAATCTCATATTCCTGCACAAGCTGAGGAATAATATCTTCAGGGTTGCCTTCAGCAATCAGCAGGTTTCCGCCAATCTGTTTTAAAGCATTGCGTAATCCTAAAACACTTTCTAAAATAAACTGTGCTCTGATGTTACCTGTTTTTAACGTACCGTATTTTGTTTCGCCAAAAGAACGGCGATCGAGAATGTAAACAGGCAAAATCGAATCAGATTTAGCAATTGCCTCGACGAGCATTTCGTTATCATGCAAGCGAAGATCATTTCTAAACCAGACTAAAATTTTTTTGGACATCTTTTATCGAAAAGGGTGTAAGAACGCTTTACAAATTTATCTTATTTTTCTTCTTCATCAAACCCCTGAATAATTCTTTACAAATAGGAAACAAAAAAACTATTTATGGAAAACTGGCTATCAACACATCCTTCAATCAAATATTGATACCTACACCTTAATAAAAACTATGAAACAAATACTCATCAGCCTGTTATTTCCAATAAGCGTATTTGCGCAGCAACAGATAAAAAGTAAAGCCATACTGGAAAGTGTAACGGTTTACAACAACGGCGCTCAACTTTTACATAAAGGAAAAGTAAACCTCCCAGCCGGAACATCAGAAATTGTAGTCAACAATATTTCCGGGCGGGTAAATGAAAACTCGATACAAGTTAGTGTTTCGCCGGGAGTTACCATTTTATCCGTTCAATTCAATAAAGATTTCCTGAATACCGATGCTGCCAATCCTGAAATTAAAAAACTGAGCGATAGCGTTAAAATAGTAAGCAACGAATTAACCAAAACAAAAAATGCAAAAGCCATTGAAGAGCAAACTTTGCTTTTACTCGACGAGAACAGAAAATCGGGTGGCACAGCTAATGGAACAAATGTGGCCGAACTGATTAAATTAGCTGAATACTACCGTACAAAAAATGCAGAAGTTAGGAATGCCATCTCAGCACTCACACTAATAGAGAATAAACAAAACCAAAAACTAAACGCATTGCAACAGCAGATTTCAGAATTAAGGAACAATCCTAACCAGCAACTTGGGCAATTGGTTCTTCAATTAATGGCAAATGAAAATATAGATGCCAGTTATCATGTTTCGTATGTTACGCCAAATGCAAATTGGCTGGCCAGTTATGACATAAAAGCGATGAGCACCTCAAATCCGTTAGGCATAGTGTACAAGGCTGCGATTACACAGAGTACAGGCCTCGATTGGAAAAAAGTTAAACTTTCTTTATCTACCGGTAATCCAAATTATAACATTACTGCCCCCAATTTAAACCCCTGGTTTGTATCTTCCAATCCACAACAAATACGGATCAGGGGCATGGCATCACCCATTGACGAAAAAAGCGAACTAAATGAAGTTGCAGTTGTGAGCTATGGTGCTAACAAAAAGAAAAATCTTACTGGTGCAGTTTCTACTGTGAACGATTATACTACTGTTAATGAGACTCAGTTGGGCGTAACATTTGATATTGACATCCCTTATGATGTGAACAGCGATAACAAATCCCATACCGTTGCATTTAAAGAATACGAAGTGCCTGCCAGATACAAATATTATGCTGCTCCAAAACTTAGTAGCGATGCTTATTTACTGGCTGATGTAACCGACTGGGAAAAACTAAATCTCCAGGCCGGGAATGCAAATATTATTTTTGAAGGAACGTATACCGGAAAATCATATATCAACCCAGCGAACATTTTAGATACACTAAGTTTAAGCATGGGAAAAGATAAAAAGATTATAATCACAAAAGAGAAACAACAAGATTTTAGCAGCACAAAATTTATTGGTACGAATAAAAAACAGGTTTTTACTTATCTGATCAAGATTAGAAACACCAAAAAAGAAACGATAGACCTATCACTTAAGGATCAATATCCGCTATCAACAGAAAGTGATATTGAAACCGAATTGTTAGAGAATAGCGGCGCAGAGATAAACAAAGAAAACGGAATGCTCTCCTGGCAGTTAAAAATTGCGCCTAACGAGACCAAAACCATCAAATTAAGCTATTCGGTTAAAGCCCCTAAAAATAAAATCATTGCGGGACTGTAGTCTTTAGTCTTTAGTCTTTAGTCTTTAGTCTTTAAAAAAACCCTTTCGTATCTTTAGTGTTTTAAAAAGATGGCTAAGAAAATTCTGATTACCGGGGCTACGGGACTTGTGGGTACTGAACTGAAAAAGCACTTGCTTAACAAGGGTTATGAGGTGAATACACTTTCTCGAAAGAAAGATAACGATGCGAATAATTTTGTGTGGGATGTTTATAAAGGGACTATTGATGCTGATTGTTTAAATGGCGTAAAAGCCATTATCCATTTAGCAGGGGAACCGGTTGCAGATAAAAAATGGACCGATGAACGCAAAAAACAGATCATTGATAGCCGTGTAAAATCAACAGAATTACTCTTCAAAACCATTAAATCTAAACCTGATCATCAGCTAAAATCTTTCATTTCTGCTTCGGCAGTTGGTTTTTATGGTGATTGCGGCGATGAAATTTTAACAGAAGAAAGTTCAAACGGTTATGGATTTTTAGCTGAATGTTGTAAACTTTGGGAAGATGCAGTAGACCATGGCAAAAAATTGAGCCTCCGGATTGTAAAACTCCGGACCGGAATTGTATTAAGTAATCACGGCGGTGCTTTACCACAACTCGACAAACCTGTTAAGTTATTTGCAGGAGCGGCTTTGGGCACGGGAAAACAATGGACGCCCTGGCTACATATTAATGATATGGTAGAAATGTATATCGAAGCCATTGAAAACCTTAAAATGGAAGGCTGCTACAATGCCTGCGCTCCTTTTCCGGTCACCAATAAAGCATTAACCAAAGCTATTGCCAAACAGATTCATCGTCCGGCCTGGCCGATCAAGGTACCTAAAAAAGCATTGGAATTATTACTGGGAGAACGTGTTGAAGCCGTTTTAATGAGCAATAATACTTCTGCACAAAAAATTCTGGATGCGGGGTTCAAATTTAAATTCACACATCTGGAGGACGCTTTGAAAGATTTGTACAAATAGTTTTAACTATGCAAAATAGCCGTCATCCTGAATTTATTTCAGGATCTTCTCACTATAAATTCGCCACAAGATGCTGACCACGTAGTAGCTACAAGGCAATTGAAAACGCTATACCTACTTGTAAAACAAGTTTAGCATGACGTAAAAATAATTTTAGTTTTCTTATAATTCTCCTTTAATGAATCCAATATCCATTCTCTGGTTCCGTCGAGATTTACGTTTAGCAGATAATGCCGCTTTATATCATGCACTAAGAGGCAATTACCCAGTTTTGCCACTTTTCATTTTTGACAAGAATATATTGGATAAACTGCCCAAAGATGATGCCCGTGTAACTTTTATTTACCAAACCATCGAGGATTTAAAGAAAGAACTTCAGCAGCAGGGGTCAGATTTACTGGTAAAATATGGTGAGCCTGAAAAGATATGGCCCGAAATTCTAAAGGAGTACAACGTTAAGGAGGTGTACACCAATCATGATTATGAGCCTTATGCCCGCGAACGTGATGATAACATGGCGGAGTTTTTAACCAGCGAAAAAATAGCTTTCAAAACATTTAAGGATCAGGTAATTTTTGAAAAGAACGAAATTTTAAAAGCCGACAAAACACCTTATACCGTTTTTACTCCCTTCTACAAACAATGGCACGCGAAACTGAATGACTTTTATGTAAAGGCCTATTCTACTAAAAAATATCTTAAAAATTTATTACAAATCAAACATCTGCCTCTACCAACTTTAAAAGAAATGGGCTTTGAGAAGAGTAATTTGGATTTTCCTAAAATCAGTTATAAAAGTAAACTCGATAATTACGCAACAGAACGCGATTTCCCTGCGCTTGATAGCACTACACATATCGGCCTGCATTTGCGTTTTGGAACATTAAGCATTCGGAAAGCAGTTAAAGATGCATTGGAAGCAAAATCAAATGTCTGGCTTTCTGAATTGGCCTGGCGGGAATTTTATATGACCATCCTTTGGCATTTCCCCTACTCCGCTTTCGATTCGTTTAAAAAACAATACGATAAAATTAAATGGCGTAACAGCGAAGCCGAATTTAAAGCCTGGTGTGATGGCAATACTGGTTATCCTATAGTAGATGCGGGCATGCGCCAGCTTAACCAAACCGGCTGGATGCACAATCGGGTACGCATGATTGTGGGCAGTTTTTTAACCAAACATTTGCTGATTGACTGGCATTGGGGAGAAACCTATTTTGCAGAAAAACTATTGGATTATGAAATGGCGAGTAATGTTGGCGGCTGGCAATGGGCTGCAGGATCAGGGAACGATGCTGCGCCTTATTTCAGGGTTTTTAATCCTGAACTGCAGACTAAAAAATTCGATCCCAAATTTGAATATATTAAAAAGTGGGTACCAGAATTTGGAACAAAAAAGTATGCCCAACCAATAGTTGAGCATACTTTTGCAAGAGAAAGGGTTTTAAAAGTTTTTAAAGAGGCTTTATCTAATTCGTAACACTTACGATCTCGATATCAAAATCTAATACAGCATTTGGTGGGATTCCATTATAACCACCTTGCCCATAAGCCAGATCAGAAGGAATAAATAACCTAATTTTTGTACCTACTTTAAAATTCGATAAAATAGCCCAACCTTTTATTGTATTTGCTAATTCAAAAGAAGTAGCTGTACCATTTGATGAGTCAAATTGAGTTCCACTTAAAAGCCTGCCAGTATAATTTACAGATAAAGTACTAGAAGGAAGTACCTGCGCTCCGGTTCCTTGTTGAGTAACGATATAACGCACTCTGGATGGATCCTTTATAGCTGTTAATGAATTGGCTGATAAGAAGTTATTAATTTCCAATTCGTTAATTTCATGTACTTTTTGTTGCGAATAGATACCGACCTCAACAAGAATATTCTCATTAGATCCAATATTTAAAACACTCACCCCATTTTTTCCAAAAGCCAAGTGAGATGGCATAATTAATGTTGCATTACCACCTTTCTTAAGCTTGGCAAGCACCTCTCTGATCGGTGTAAAAACATACGATATATTATTTATCGTAAAACGATCTGTATATCCCAAAAAAGTACGGGATATCATTACATTAGAAGTCTGATACAATACCTGCCCAGATAAAGTTTTAAATGTGTTAAAATAAAAAACCGAATCCTGATTTTGAAATGCATCGCCAGTACCAGGCGTATTGATTTTATAATAATAGCCTTTTGCATCTTTATCGAAAGTAAGATTATTTTGTTTAAGATAAGCCTGAATAGCTGCATCATCCACGCTTTCTATCGGCTCATATTCCTTTTTGCACGAGCTGAAAACTACAGTAGCCAGTAAAAGTGTAAATAGGCCTAGTTTAGTAAATTTGTTCATTTATTATTGTACGTCTGTAAGTGTTATAGTAAAATCAAGTATTGAATTTGCCGGAATCAAAGATGAGGGTGATTGTGTTCCATAAGCGTAATAAGACGGTATGATCAATCTGATTTTACCCCCTTTTTGTATTTTTTGAATCCCAAACTGCCATCCTAAAATAACATTTCCAAGTTTAAAAGAGATTGGAGTTCCTTTGGAGCTATCGAAAATAGTACCGTTTAATAATCTGCCTTCATAATCTGCAGTAATTACTGTAGAGGTTAGATAACTTACGTTTCCTGTTCCGGGAGCTATAATCTGATAAAAAATACCACTCGCATCTTTTGTTGCCGGGATATTATTAGTCTTTACAAAAGCACTTATTGCAGTCGTATCAGCCTTAAACTGAGGGGTAGGATCGTAAGAATCATCAATAGACACATTTTTCTTACAAGCTGCAAAGCATCCTGCCAGGCATATCAATAAAATAATATGTTTAAATTTAACCATCATCCGCAAAAATAAGCTTTTAATACGGATGCTACAATTTTTAACCTATTTTAACAAATAAGCCTATTGTTAACACTTAAGATAGACCTACTGTGTGTTCGAAAGCTGGATTGTAAAATCTAATACCGAATTACCTGGAATAGAACCTACGGCTCCGCTTCCATAACCTAAACCTGGTGGAACAATTAACCTGATTTCACCGCCTTTTTGGATTTTAGGGATACCTATTCTCCAGCCCTGTATTAATTCTGCCAGATTAAAGGTCTGCTCTTTGCCGCCACCATTATCAAATACACTTCCATCTAACAACCGGCCTTCGTATTTAATCGTAATTTTAGTATTGCTGGGATAAGTAAAAGAACCCGAACCAGGTTTAATGATCTGATAATATAAGCCAGAGTTATCTCTAACGGCATTGATATTATTTTGTTTAATAAAATCAGTAATCTGTTTTTCAGGATCCTCATCTTTTTTACAAGATGAAACTACAGCTACACATAAAAAGAGTATGGTGAGGAATCTAAATTTAATCATGCGCAAAAATAGGATTTAATATCATAAAGCTAAAGGCTTATTATTTTTTCAACTTATGTCATACTGAATTTTAATTTACTACATAAAAATCAATATAAACGACAGTAATCAATCTATTTGTAAAAAATTCTCTCAAGTTACCGTCATTTCGAGCGGAGTGCAACGCAGTCGAGAAATCTGCCTTGATAGATCTCTCCATTTCGCTATGCTACAGTCGAGATGACGACCATTCTACTGATGTCCTGTCAATTCGTACCTCTGCATGGCAGCATATTCTAGGCCACTGTAGAATAAAAAAAGGTTTAGCGCTTGAGTAATGCACCCAAACCCTAAACCTTAAGCCCTACACCTTAAACCTACCTTAAAAAATATATTTATTTGCTTCAATAAGCTGTTGTGCAACTCTTTGACGGGCATCTTTAACATTAAACGGCTCTACTTTTGTAAATCGGCGCAAGCCAACCAACATCATCCGTTGCTCATCACCTTCGGCAAAAGCCCAAAGTGCTTCTTTACCTGCTTTGGCAACACCGTCAACCGCTTCTACTAAATAAATTCTTAATAGATCCAATTGGCCTGCAACTGCTTCCTCTCCACGGGTACTTGCTAATTTTTCTGTTCTTAATAGTGCCGATTCCAACACATAAACATAACTGGCCATGTCGGCAATGTTCATTAAAATTTCCTGCTCTTTGCTTAAGGTCATCATTAACTTTTGAACCGCAGCACCAGCTACCATTAAAGTTGCTTTTTTCAAATTCGAGAGTACTTTTTTCTCTGCAGCAAATAAGGTGGTATCTTCTTCACCAAAATCAGGGATGCTCATCAATTCGGCTGCTACGGCAGTGGCTGGCGTCATTAAATCCAATTCGCCTTTCATCGCGCGTTTCAGCATCATGTCAACGGTCAACAAACGGTTAATTTCGTTTGTACCTTCGAAAATCCGGTTAATACGTGCATCGCGGTAAGCCCTATCCATTGGCGCATCAGCACTAAATCCCATTCCACCGTAAATCTGCACGCCTTCATCTACTGTGTAGTCTAATGCTTCAGAGCCCCATACTTTTAAAATGGCGCACTCTACCGCAAATTGCTCTACAGATTTCAGCCTTGCTTTGCCAGATTCCATTCCACCTGCAACCAATTGATCGTAAGTATCATCAATATTCTGTCCGGCACGATAGTTTGCCGAATCAACAGCATAAAGTTTAGCAGCAATTTCTGCAATTTTGAAACGGATCGCACCGTATTTAGAAATAGGGCGGCCAAACTGGATCCTTTCATTCGAATAATTAATCGCTGTGTTCAAAGTTGCTTTTGATGCACCAATAGCAGCTGCAGATAATTTGATACGGCCAATGTTTAAAATATTTACCGCGATTTTAAATCCATTTTCCCTGTCACTCAACATATTCTCAACAGGTACCAGGCAATCATTAAAGAAAACCTGACGGGTTGAAGATCCTTTGATCCCCATTTTGTGCTCTTCCGGATTCATCGTGATGCCACCGAAATCTTTCTCCACAATAAATGCGGTTAAGTTTTTATCATCATCAATTTTCGCAAAAACGATAAAAATATCGGCAAAACCACCATTGGTAATCCACATTTTCTGCCCAGTAATGATATAATGTTTACCATCGTCGCTCAGTTTGGCCTTGGTTTTACCAGAGTTCGCATCCGAACCCGAGTTTGGCTCAGTTAAGCAATAAGCTGCCTTCCATTCGCCCGAACCTAACTTAGGGATATATTTTGCCTTCTGTTCTTCGTTACCATAATATAGAATCGGTAATGTACCAATACCGGTATGAGCAGAAAGTGCAACAGCAAAAGAGTGGCCTGCACCTACCACATCTGCAACCAGCATAGAAGTATTGAAGTTTTTACCAAAGCCGCCGTACTCTTCCGGTACTGAAACGCCAAGAATACCCAATTCACCAGCTTTGGTTAAAAGTGTTGGCATCAGCTCAGGATCTTCCTGTTTGTCAATTTTATCTAAATTAGGATAAACCTCAGCCGCCAGAAAATCGCGACAGGTTTGTGCAATCATCTGTTGCTCTTCGTCAAATTCTTCAGGGATAAATACTTCCTGATAAGTGGTATCCTTAATTAAGAATTCACCGCCTTTAATTGTCTTTTTTTCAGTTGTTTCCATTTTAATAGTATCTAGTAATGAGTATCTGGTATCAAGGAAAAGCTTAAACACCAGATATCACCAAATTTTAATATTGGGCAGCTATTATCAGGCATCAAAACTCTGTTCAAAAACTTGATATCGCTTTATTATTTTTTCTATTATTTCTTTTATTCAATCTGGACATTTTATACTCAAACCATCCTGCTTACACTTTGATACTTCTATCCAAAGCATAAACCATTTTTTGAATCTCAGTAGTTTTCTCAATCAAATCGGCTGATAATTCATCATCTAGTAATTCAAGTCGATTTGAAATAATCAATTGTGTCTCTAACTCAAAAGCTGAACCTTGGCTTATGTTCAAAAAATATTTGAATTGAGCACCACTTCCTCTACCAGCCCCCTCAGCTATATTCGAAGGAATTGATACCGAACATCTTTTCATTTGCGAAATCAATCCAAATCTTTCTTCATTCGGCAACAGCGATGTCGCTTTATAAACTTCAACAGCTAAGTCGATTGATTTTTTCCAAACTTTTAACTCTTTAAAATTGTGCATATTTATTAGTATTAGTGACTGAGTAAAATGTGGGATGACTTATTAACTAGTTTATTCACCATGCTATTAAATCTTGATACTACATACTCATATCTCGATACTATCTAAAAAAGTTCAAATATCCCCGCTGCACCTTGTCCGGTTCCTACGCACATGGTTACCATTCCATATTTTTTGTTTTGTCTTTTTAATTCATTCATAATCTGCACAGTAAGTTTCGCGCCGGTACAACCTAGTGGATGCCCCAATGCAATTGCGCCACCATTTACATTAATTACCTCAGGATTTAAATCCAGTGCTCTGATTACGGCTAATGATTGTGAGGCAAAAGCTTCATTCAGTTCGATTAAATCGATATCTTCTTTTTTCAAACCAGCTTGTTTTAATGCCTTTGGAATCGCCTCAATTGGTCCAATACCCATGATGCGTGGCGGAACACCTGCGACACCATAACTTACCAACCTGGCAATAGGCTCGGCATTCAATTCCTTCATTTTCTTTTCAGAAACCACCAGCACAAAGGCTGCACCATCAGATGTTTGCGATGAATTACCTGCGGTTACACTTCCAACAGCATCGAATACAGGTTTCAGTTTCGCCAACTTTTCTAAAGTAGTATCAGCACGCGGACCTTCATCGGTATCAACCACGTAAGAACGGGTTTTCTTTTTCAGGTTGGCATCCAGGTAATTTTCATTTACCGTAATTGGCAGAACACCATCTTTTAAATGACCGTTTTTAATCGCATGAATAGCTTTCTCATGAGATTTTAATGAAAAAGCATCCTGATCTTCACGGCTCACATTATATTCTTTGGCTACTGCTTCGGCGGTTAAGCCCATACCCCAATACCAATCTGGATTGTTTTTTGCAACCTCTGCATTCGGCACCAGTTTCCAGCCACCGAAAGGCATTCCACTCATTACCTCAACGCCACCTGCAATGATACAATCGGCCATTCCTGCTTTTATTTTAGCAACTGCAGTGGCAATGGTATCTAAACCCGATGCACAATAGCGGTTCACTGTAACACCAGGAACTTTATCGGTATCTAAACCCATTAGGGAGATCATACGTCCAATATTTAAGCCTTGCTCTGCCTCTGGTGTAGCGTTACCTACTATTACATCATCAATCTGTTCGTTATCTAAATTCGGAACTGATGCCACTAAAGCCCTGATTACCTCTGCGGCTAAATCATCAGCTCTTGTAAAACGGAATACGCCACGGGGTGCTTTGCCCACTGCTGTACGATATCCGGCTATAATATATGCTTCCATTGTTTAGTATCTAGTAGTTAGAATCAAGTATCGAGACTTAATTCTAGCATTATTATTTTATTTGTTATTTACTATGAGTAATTTTTTTCGACAATCGCATCTTGATACTCTTATCTTGATACTGATATCTCAACATTTACCTCACTAATTCCTCAACGGCTTCCCTTTTGTAATAATACTTTGAATCCTTTCCAAACTCTTTCTTTCACCCGCAAGTGATAGAAATGCTTCTCTTTCCAGATCCAATAAATATTGCTCGGTTACTTCTGTTGGGGATGATAAATCACCACCGCACATGACATAACCTAATTTTTCGGATATTTTTTTATCGTGCTCAGAAATGAAATGTCCGGCGTACATGCTGTTTGCACCGGCGTAAACAATTCCTAAACCTTGCTTTCCTAATACTTTAATATCGTTGCGTTGTACGGGTTTCGTATAACCTGCATCAGCCAGTTCTATTGCTTTTGCTTTTGCATCAGCCAGTAAACGGTTCCGGTTCATTGAGATTGAGAATTTATCTTTCTGCAGATAACCCAGTTCGTAGGCTTCGTAACCTGAAGTGGAAACTTTAGCCATACCAATGGTTAGGAAGCGGTCTTTCAAAGCATTCTGCACAATCTGATCGTCTTTAAATTCATCAGAAGCACGCAAAGCAAATTCTTTTGTTCCGCCGCCACCAGGGATAACACCCACACCAAATTCAACCAAACCCATATAAGTTTCGGCCGATAGCTGCACGTGATCGGCATGTAAGCTAAACTCGCAACCACCGCCTAAGGTTAAATTATGTGGTGCTACCACAACCGGAATAGAAGAATAACGGATACGCATTGAGGTATTCTGGAACATGCGGATCGCCATGTTCAATTCATCCCACTCCTGCTCCACCGCCATCATAAAAATCATTCCCACGTTTGCACCAGCAGAGAAATTTGCCCCATCATTCCCGATAACCAGACCACGGTAATCTTTCTCGGCCATATCAATGGCTTTGTTGATACCTGAAATTACATCACCGCCAATGGTATTCATTTTAGTGTGGAATTCTACATTCAGAATGCCATCGCCCAGATCGATAATGGAAACGCCTGAATTTTTCCAAAGAGTTTTATTTTCGCGTAGGTTATCTAAAATGATAAACTCATCTGTACCCGGTAATGCTTTATAGGTTTTAGAAGGAATATCGTAATATTTTTTAACGCCATTTTCTACTTTATAGAATGAAGTATTTCCGGCATCAAGCATTTCGTGTACCCAAGCCGCAGCTTTATTGCCGTATTGCTCCATTCCTTCGATGGCTTCTTTTATGCCAACGGCATCCCAAAGTTCGAAGAGCCAAGTTCCCAACCGAAACCTGCTCGCATGGCATCGTCAATACGATACAATTCATCAGAAATTTCAGGGATTCTGTCTGATACATATTCAAATAAACCAAATGAAGAATGGCGGAACAATTCGCCTGCCTTATCTTTTCCTTTGGCAAAAATCTTCATACGATCACGAAGGTTCTCCACCGGCTTGGTCATTTCTAAAGTCGCCGATTTTACTTTTTGCTGAGGCTTATATTCAAGGGTTTTTAAATCTAACGCCAGGATTTCGGTTTTACCGTCAGCAGATTTAGTTTTTTTATAGAAACCTTGTTTAGTTTTATCGCCAAGCCATTTGTTCTCTTCCATTTTTTGCACATATGCAGGAAGTTTAAACAAATCGTGTGCTTTATCATCCGGACAGTTATCAAAAAGCCCTTTAGCCACTTTGATCATGGTATCTAAACCTACCACGTCAGACGTACGGAAAGTAGCCGATTTTGGTCTACCCAACGCTGGTCCGGTAAATTTATCAACCTCTTCTACTGTCATATCCAGTTTTTCAACCAAATGCAACAATGCCATAATGGAATAAACACCCACACGGTTTGCAATAAAGGCTGGTGTATCCTTACACAAAACAGTTGTTTTACCTAAAAACTTGTCACCATAATGCATCAGGAAATCAACAATTTCCGGCTGCGTATGCGGCGTAGGAATAACCTCCAATAATTTTAAATAGCGGGGCGGATTGAAAAAGTGAGTTCCACAGAAATGCGATTTAAAATCTTCACTTCTTCCCTCAGCCATTAAATGAATAGGAATACCAGAAGTATTTGAAGTAATTAAAGTACCTGGCTTACGGAATTGCTCTACCTGTTCGAAAACTTTTTTCTTGATATCAAGATTTTCGACAACGACTTCAATTACCCAATCGTAACCGGCAATTTTCGACATATCATCATCGAAATTCCCAGTCTTGATTTTATTTAATGCTTTTTTGGTATAAACTGGCGATGGATTTGTTTTTACAGCCGTTTGCAAAGCTGTATTTACAATCCGGTTTTTTACAGCTGGGTTATCCAGTGCTAATCCTTTTGCCTGCTCTTCAGGACTCAAATCTTTAGGGGCAATATCCAGTAGCAAAACCTCAACACCAATATTGGCGAAGTGGCATGCAATACGGGAGCCCATAATACCTGAACCTAGAACAGCAACTTTATTAATGCTTCGTTTCATCAGTATATATTTTCTTTTTATGGTCCGATGTAACCTGTTATATAAAAAATTACACAGCAGATTTCATGATTATATTTGTTAATCAACAGTATAGGCTACTGTGATATCATTTAGTTTGACAAGCAGGTTAATAAAAGTCTCTTTTTCTTTTTTCGAAAAATGCTCATCAAGATATTCATTAAATTTTCGCACAACGCCCTTGGCCAAATGTTTTTTCTCTTTACCAAAATCAGTTAGAAAAACTTTTACCGAACGTTTATCGCCTGCAGATGTTTCACGGTAAATGAGGTTAGCCTCTTCCATGTTATTTAACATACGGGATAAACTGGTTGCCTTAACGCCAAGCAAGCCGGCTAAATTCGAAACCGCAGTTCCTTCAGCATCATCAATATTAATAAGCATGTAACCAATGGCCTGGGTAATCCCAAAACTAGATGCCATTTGATTGTACTTATTAAACATATTTTGCCAGGCAAACTTAACATGGTAATCTATGGTTTGTTGTTGTTTCATTTTCACTAATTTATTATGCTTGCATAACAAAGCTAATGAATGTATTTTGTTAATGCAATAGAAAAATTCAAAATATTTGTCAAATTTTTCTTATCATAGTCATACACAAAATGAAAACACATTATATGTTAAAAATGAAACAAACACTCTTGTTTAGTCTATTCATATTATGGGCTACAATTTGCCAAAGCCAGGTATCTTATTTCGGGAAAGCCCTATTCAACAGTCAAAAATTAGAGGTTTTTAAAAAAACAACCACTTTATTTACTTTACAGTATACTGATTACGCTGAGCTGGAAAAATTTGATCAGGCCATTAAAAAAAACTGGACAATTACACCATATAAAATTATTAAGCCCGAAGAACTGGCCCGTTATGATACGCTTGCAAATTATTCAGTTTTTTATTTCGATGCTTATGCAGAGGAGTCAGACAGTACATCCAACGTGAATATAATTTATGCACTGAAATTATTAACGCCATCTAAAAAGCCCAAGGTAAAGGAAGAAAGTACATTGGCAACAGTTGCACTTTTTGCTGACCCTAATACCAATTTGCTGGTCAGAATGCAAGACCAAAAATATGGAAGCAAAAAAAGTGTAAAAAGCAATATATTATCATATCTCTATAACAAGTCCAGTTTCTTTAATTGGTCGCCAGGCTTTTTAACGGGTTATTTGAAACAGATTAATGATGGATTGCTCGCAAATGAAAACTGTAGCATAGATTACCAATTTTATAATAAAGTACGCTTACCTGAATTGGCAAAGGAAACACTATATATACCCGAATATATTAAGGAAGTGTTTTCTTCAAGATTAATACTTTTACCACCATCAGGTATTATTGCTGAACCTTATAATTACAAACTTAAATTTATACCGTACAAAGAACTTGATAGTTTAATTCTGAATAAAACTGCCAATGTTAAATATGTAGTTTACACACAGCGATCCAGCGATAAAATAATCAGTGTGTACGATAGTAAAGACGATAAAATTATTTATCAGCGCTTTTATCCTCAATCACCAAATTTTGAGATGAATGATTTAAGCGAGATTAAAAAGGTAATTGTTTCACTTAAATAAGTTGAGTTTGAACAAAAGCTATTGTGCTGTCATTCTGAACGCAGTGAAGAATCCCTGGCAGAGAACCACTAGCCTTACAATCTCACAAAGCCATTTCACAAAGTCTGCATAACAAAAGATCCTTCACTGCGTTCAGGATGACAAAAATGCGAAACTTAACATTAAAGAAATATTTTATGTCGTAGCGAGACGCGACGACCAGAGTCAGGGTCTGCATAACAAAAGATCCTTCACTGCGTTCAGGATGACAAAAATGCGAAACTTAACATTAAAGAAATATTTTATATCGTAGCGAGACGCGACGACCAGAGTCAGGGATAGCAAGATGGCAAAATAGTAGACTTTGCACGCGCGACTAATAGAATTAAAAAAACAAAACCTCTTAAACCAAAAAAGTCCCGATTTTCATCGGGACTTTTTAAATGTTGTTAAAAACAGACTAGTAAAGTGTAAACTCTACACGACGGTTTTGCTGACGACCAGCTGCTGTTTTATTAGTAGCAATTGGTTGACCCATACCATAACCTGTAGCTTCGATACGTGATGCATTAGCACCTTGAGAAACTAAATAAGCTTTTACAGATTCTGCTCTATCTTTCGATAAACGCAGGTTTAATTCTTTTGAACCTGTATTATCTGTATGACCAGCTAATTTTAAGCTAAAGTTTTTCTGAATCAATAAAGCTGCAACTCTGTTTAAAGAAGCATAAGATTTAGAACGGATGGTTGCTTTACCTAAATCGAATTCTAAGTTTTTAATCGCTTCGTTAACCACTTTACGATCTTCTTCAGTTACGATTACTTTTTCTACAACTTTTTCAGGAGTTTTTAACGGACAACCCGCACCATCAACAACAGTACCAGCTGGAGTATCAGGACATTTATCCAATTTATCTGCAACACCATCACCATCTGTATCTTTCAAAATATCATTTAGTTCTGAACGCAATTTTGCATTATCAGCTTTTTGAGCATTCAAATCAGATTTTAAACCATCTGCGGTTTGTCTTGCTTTTAATGCTTCATCATAAGTTAAAGCTACCGGATTGTGGAAAGCCAATTGTTTTCCGCTACCTAAAGCAAATTCTAAACCAGCATAAGCATAGTTGTATTTATCATTTCCATTTTTGTAGTAACCATCTAAGTTATCGCCATCAACAAAGCTGATTGTCCAACCTAAATCGAAGTTAACCGCATCAGAAATTTTAAATTTTGCACCTAAACCTACCGGGATGATTAATTCATTAATGTTTTTATCACCTGCATATAAAGAAGTACCGCTTGCCGTGGTAATAGTAGGTTTATAACCTGCAATACCTGCACCGGCAGAAGCATAAAGCTGTAAAGCATTCTCTTTTTTAAACATATCGATATTGAACATGTTTACTACAGCATTTAAAGTTCCTGAATACGACAACTGTGTATCGAAAGCTTTTACAGGAGAGTTATTTACCGAACCACCTTCATAAGGCTCAGTATTATCGCCTTTTAATTTACCACGAACTCCATCTAAACGAAGAGAGAAATAAGGTGTAAATTGTTTTTTAATGTAAAGGCCATAACCTAAACTTGATTTATTATTACTGAAATCATTTTTTCCACCCAATGGTGATAATGGCGTAAGTACACCGGCGTTTACGCCGATAGACCAGGTCCTGAAGGTTGTTGATGAAGTTGCCGGACTTTCCTGAGCTGAAGCAGCCGACCCAATCAATAAACCAGCGAGGGCAACTGGTAGGGTTTTGAATAATTGTAGTTTCATAATTTTCTGTGTAACGTTGAATAGCGTCTGATAACCTTTACAATAGCCATACCAAAAATACAAGCAAGTAAAAATACTTATCAACTTTTCAACACTAATTAGCTATAAAGCAAACTTGTAGAAATAAAAATAATTCGCACAGTAAGCACATCGCTACAAACTGCTCACTTATATGGATTTCTATGTAAAACTTAAGTTTCAGACTTCAAAATCTGTATTTGAATAGCCATTTACAGATCAATCCTAATATATCAGGTTTTAAATGCCATTCTGAAATAGCGGATAATATTTACAAGTCTCTCTTTTTGATCGATTATCACCTGATGTTGTAAACATACTTGCCACCTTATTATATATTAATTAATATCACCTGCAAATTTCCATCTGGCACTAAAATTTTCCGGCAATTGCTGGTTGGTTAATAAGGCCCTTACCATTTCTACGGGCATATTATTTTCGTGCAATATGCGATTATGAAACTCAATATTGGTCATTTTACCACTTTCTACCAATTCTTTGTGCAATGCCCTAAACTGTAACCCGCCTAACATGTATCCAATTTGATACAATGGCCCATACCCACCGGTAAACGACCTCCGTACTTCAGCCGCTGCATTGGCACGCTCAAAACCTACACGATCTACTAAAAAGTCGATACACTGCTGAGGTGTCCATTTACCTAAATGGTAATTCATCGAAAAAATAATACGCGCACAGCGGTGCATGCGCCAAAAAAGCATTCCAATTTTATCCTCCGGAGATTTTGCAAAATTCTGGTCCCACAACAACATCTCCCAATACAGCGACCAGCCTTCCGTCCAGAAAGGGGTACCAAATACTTTGCGATAAGGCTTGTAGCGGCTTTGCATAAAATATTGAAGGTTGTGTCCCGGAATAAGTTCATGAAAAACTACGGCTCTGGAAAAATGCCTGTTATTACCGCGCAGGGTCATCATTTTCGCATCTTCGCTCATGTCTTCTGTTGGATAAGCAATTAATACGGATTCGCCACCCAGAAAAAACGGAGCAAATAATTGTTCCTTCGGACTTAACATGCGCATGCGCCAGCCTTCTTTGGCCAGGGAAGGAATGGCGATGAGTTTATTTTTTTCTACAAAATTGATGGCTTCATTGGCTAGTTCATAAACCAATTCAGGCTGTTTACCTAACTCAGGATAATCGGTTTTTACCTTTTCCAATGCTTTTTTCCAATCGTTACCAAAGCCCATTGATTGTGAGGCTTTAAGCATTTCGGCATCGCACCAGGCAAATTCCCTCATCGCAATAGCCTCAATCTGCTCAGGTGTATAAGCAATCATCTCATCGTTTAAGCTGCTTAATAAAGCCGTTCTTCCTATCGGATTACCAATAATGCCACTTCCATCATCTTTAGCATTTGAGGGTTTAGCTATTTTATCCAGTACAACAGTGTATTCCTTTAATGCATCTACTACATCCGGATAAACTGCTTTTGTGGCTTTGGTAAATTGCGGATCGTAACCATCGTAAAATTTATACGCTTCAGTAAATACAACCAGGTATTGATTCACAGTTTGCTGCGCCCATGAAGCCTGTACCGGCGTCACGATCAAATCTTTATTTTTTACTGCCTTTGTGGTTTTCTGAATAGCCTCTTTCAGTTGTTCAAACTGTTGTTGGATAATTTTACCGTCTTGTTGTGTACCAATCCTTCGTTTTGCCTCAAAATCTAATACTATTTTGGCAAAAGGCAAAGTAAAAATATTGCTTTTAAATTCGGTGTATTGCTGTTGCAAAATGGCAGAATCTGATCGAATGTCACGTTTAAGCAAAATATAATCTACCCTTTCGTTTACGGTTAGCTTTTTAAAAGGCAATGCCCTTAACTGTTTTTGCCATTCGGTATAAAAGCCTTCCATCCGCTTAAAGTATTCATCCGATTGCTTGAGCGTATATTTACGGTTAAGCATGGTCTCGTCTGCTTGGTATTGATTAATCAGTGGACTTACCAGGCTGGCTTCATTAGTTTGAGCGTGTGATTGTACCGCAACGGTTAGAAACAAAAATATAGAAAATAGTTTACGCATAGCGATCTGGTCATTTTGAATTGGTTGATGCAATATAACTAAACCACTAAGCATTGCTGCAGGGCAGCTATGTAAATTATTTAAAGATATTAAATTAAAATTAACTCAGGCAGATCATACTTTGTTACGCTAAAATGGCTACCAGCCAATAGCCTTATCATCCCCTCTAGGGTCGGCACCACCCTGATAGTTGCCCCAGTTTGTCCTTAAAATGGCATCAACCCTCCCAATTGGGCCTCTTTGAAAGATTTTATAACCTTTTGCTTTTAATTTTCCTATCGATAAGCTATCGATAGCATCTTTTTCTATATACACCTCATCCGGTAGCCATTGATGATGAAACTTTTTAGCAGCCACAGCAGATTGCATAGACATATCGAAATCAATTACATTAATAATGGTTTGAAATACGGAAGTGATAATGGTTGATCCGCCTGGCGTACCCACCACCATAAATAGTTTCCCATCTTTCTCCACAATGCTCGGCGTCATAGAACTTAACATTCGTTTATTAGGCGCAATGGCATTTGCTTCTCCCCCTACTAAACCATACATATTGGGTGCCCCAGGTTTAACAGAAAAATCGTCCATTTCGTTATTCAACAAAAACCCAGCCCCTTTTACGGCAACTAACGATCCGTAAGAACCATTTAAAGTAGTGGTAATGGAAACGGCATTCCCATCGCGGTCTACAATGGAGAAATGTGTGGTTTCTTCGTGCTCTGCTCCTTTTATTTCTCCAGCCAAAACAGCACTACTTGGTGTTGCCGCTGCCCAGCTAAAGTTTGCCATACGGTTTTTGTTATAGTCGGCGCTCAACATTTGTTGTTGTGGAACCGCGTAAAAATCAGGATCGCCTAAATGTGTCGCCCGATCGGCATACACTCTCCTTTCGGCTTCTACCATTACCTGTACGGTTGAATCGGCATTGTGCCCCCATTTTTTTAAAGGATAAGGCTCTACAGATTGGAGCAATTGGATTAAGGCTATACCTCCACTCGAAGTAGGCGGCATGGTAATAATTTTATAACCTCTATAATTACCTGTAATGGGTTTGCGCCATGTAGCGTGATAATTTTTTAAATCTTCTTTTGTTATGAGCCCTTTGCCACGCTTCATTTCTGCCACAAGCGAATCGGCCACAGCGCCTTCATAAAAACCTACCCTGCCTTTTTCCTGGATCTGTTTTAGGGTATTACCCAATTCTTGTTGAATGAGAAGATCATTTTCCTGCCAGGTTTTTTCTAAATTTACAAAGGCCGTTCCATCAGGATTAAAATCCATAAATTGTCTATGCAAACTATTCAATTCACCAGCCTGCCTTTTGGTAATTTTAAAACCATTTTGCGCCAGGTCTATTGCTGGCTGTAACACTTGTGCCCAGGAAAGCTTTCCATATTTCTTGTGTGCCTCCACCATACCATCTACTGATCCGGGTACGCCCGCAGCTAAATGACCATAAAGGCTTTTATCTACAATTGGATTGCCGGCCGAATCGAGATACATATCTCTGCTTGCTGCTGCGGCTGCTTTTTCCCTAAAATCTAAGGCATTTATTTCGCCGTTTGCACCACGGTAAACCATAAAACCGCCCCCACCAATATTCCCCGCGTTTGGGTAAACCACAGCAAGAGCGAACTGAACAGCAACAGCTGCATCAACTGCATTTCCTCCCTTTTTTAAAATAGCGATCCCCACCTGTGATGCTTCGGGATGGGCAGAAACCACCATTCCATTTTTATATTCACCACTGTTGTTTTTGCCCAATTGCCCGGTTACACAACCAACCAATAACAGCACAACACTTAGGTATGTTAATGATCTTTTAAAGTTATTGAGGGGCCTTATAGCTTTCTGCATCCTTATATATTTTTTCGATTACCGCATTGTTTTTCTCGGTAATCACCTTTCTTTTTAAACTTAATTTTGGGGTAAGCTCACCACCGTCTATGCTCCACTCTTTAGGTAACAGGGCAAATCTTTTTACCTGTTCCCATTTACCAAAACCCACATTCGCGGCTTCAATAACCTCATTATATTTAGTGAGTACCTGTTCGTTTTTAATAATCTCTTCATTTGACGTAAAGGTAATGCCTTTTCTGCCTGCCCAGGTTTTTAAGGTTTCAAAATTAGGGACAATGAGTGCAGAAGGGAATTTCCGGTTTTCACCCAAAACCATAATCTGTTCGATAAAAATTGATTCTTTATATTTATTCTCCAGCATTTGTGGGGCAACGTATTTACCGCCTGCTGTTTTAAACATTTCCTTTTTACGGTCGGTGATTTTTAAAAAACGACCATCAACCAGTTCTCCAATATCTCCGGTATGGAACCATCCTTCCTGATCAACCGCCTCATCAGTTAAGTCAGGTCGGTTGTAATAACCTTTCATCACCTGATGTCCTCTGGTTAAAACTTCTCCATCTGGTGCTATTTTAACTTCCACACCTTTAATTACTTCACCAACCGTACCAAACATGGTTCCGCCTAAATGGTTAACCGTTATTACTGGTGAGGTTTCGGTTAGTCCATAGCCTTCAAAAACAGGCATTCCAGCCGCCCAGAAGATTCTGGCTAAACGCGGATTTAGTGCCGCCCCACCGGATACGATCACTACAATTTCGCCGCCCAATGCTTCCTGCCATTTTTTGAAAACCAGCTTACGGGCAATACCCAGTTTGAAGTTATACCAGGCACCCGCATCAATAGTATATTTTTCTGCTAAAGCTACCGACCAGAAGAAAATTCCTTTTTTAATTCCTGTTAATGCTTTACCCTTTTCCATTATCTTATCATACACTTTTTCAAGAAGTCTTGGAACGGTAGAGAACACATTGGGTTTTACATGCTGAATATCGGATACGATAGTTTCCATACTTTCGGCATAATAAATTCCTGTATAATTGAACAGATATAAATAAATGATCATCCGCTCAAAAATGTGTGATAAAGGCAGAAAACTTAAACCTTTTTTAACCCCTTCTGGAATAACCACAGCCGAGTTTACAAAATTTGCGACTAAGTTATTATGTGTTAACATTACTCCTTTTGGTGTTCCTGTTGTACCAGAAGTATAAATTAAGGTTAAAACATCTTCGGGCTCGACTTTTGCGCGATATTCTTCCAAATCAATATCCGTACTCGCCTTGCCCAGTTCAATTAACGTATTCCAGTTTTCAGCTTCTGTAATTTCGTTAAAGCTATAAATCTTAATATCCGGGTTTATGGCATCGGCACAAGGTTTAATTTTTTTATACAATTCTTCATCAGCTATAAAAATAATGGAGATTTCTGCATCTTTTAAGATAAACTGAATATCGTGCTCGGCTAAAGTTGGATATAAAGGAATCTGATAAGCCCCGATCTGGTTGGCTGCAAAATCGGCAATATTCCACTCAGGCCGGTTATGAGACATTACCGCGACCCTTCCCCCTTTGCCAATACCCTGTTTAATTAATCCACGGCTTAAGTTATCTACAGCGGTACAAAAATCGACTGTACTATAATTTATCCATTTTCCGTTAATTTTTCCGCTGATGAATTCCTGCTTAGGATTTTCGAGGCTGTATTTCAAAAGATCAAAAACCCGTTTAATTTCTGCCGCCATATGAATTGTATATTATTTGGTTAAGTTAAAAAATCAAACATAATGATTGCTACCTATTATGTCTTTTTAATGAAAATAACACCTCGTAGTTATTAAAACGCTGTATTTACTTTCTGTTAAAATATTTTAATAAACTTAGCGATTACAAAATTACTATGCAAGCATTGTTTTTATTCAACTGAATTTTTACCTAAAAAATATAATCGGCATTAAAGTTGCTAGGAGATATACTTTAAATTTAATAAAAAAGTACTATGAAAAAATTATTTACAATTTTAGGATGCATTGCATTATTTGCATTAACAACAACTAGCGTTCAAGCGCAGGATTACAAAAACGCAATTGGTGGTCGTTTTGGAAGTTACAACGGTGTTTCTTTTAAAACTGGCCTAAATAAAGGCGCTATGCTAGAGTTAATTGGAAATTTTAGAAGTAACAGCGGTTTTAGCTGGGTACAATTAACAGGCTTATATGAAGTTTATAATCCAATTAAAGGTGCTGATGGCTTAAATTGGTACTACGGTGGTGGTGCAAGTGTTGGCTCTGTGAAAAATAAAGTTATTGATGAAAGCGACATTTACTTAGGTTTAAACGGTGTTTTAGGTTTAGATTATAAATTTAAAGGTGCTCCAATTAACTTATCATTAGATTGGATCCCAACTTTAAGATTAACTCCTGATACTGATTTTTACAGTGGAGACGTTGGTTTAGGCGTTCGTTTTACTTTCTAAACATTATAAAAAATCGCGTAGGAAATTAATCTTACGGGATTTTTTATACATACTGTTTTAACTTTAATTGATATTTTAATTATTGATAACACAAGGTAAGCCGTGTTTGGAAACTCATTGCTACATTTTTATTGTTACACCGTGCAGGTACCCAGTTCGGACAGGTTTCTAATAATTTGATCAGGTTACGATCCAATTGCGTATAATCTTTAGGTAGTTTGTTGGAAATACCAACGTTTTTTACACGGCCGGAAGCATCTATTATAAAAGTTGGAAGAACAGTTGATTGTAAACGTCCATTATTTATTCCATTTAGTGAAACATTTGACATAAATTTATAAAATTTAGCAATTCCGCCTGGATACTCTGGCATTGTATCTACTTCTGAATACACGAAGAACTTCAATTGTTTGTTATAATAACCCTTACAAGATGCTTGTTGTGCAAAAACTTGATTATCCTTCAAAAATGAAAAGGTTAGAAGGCATAATATAAACAGAAAGAGCTTTATCATATTCGGTATTTGTTAAACAAATATCTTTAATAAAAAATCCTGTAAGAAATTAATCTTACAGGATTTTTTGTGCCTTGACTATAGACTCAAGACTGAGGACTTAAGACTACGGACTAAATACCCGCCCACTTTTTTAATACTGCTTTTTGTGCAGGAGTTGCATTTTCGTTAACAGTTACATTTAAGCGCACACTTGGATTTTCTTTCAGGGTTAAAGAGATTTCTTTCTCTAATCCATCGCGCTTAACTTTAACTTTCAATACATCGCCAATATTCTTTTTACCAACCAATGGGATTGCATCTAAAGAAATCATCGGGCTTTTTAACCTTACCGTTGCTAGTGCATCACTTAGTGAGGTATCATCTAAACTGAGTACCACGTCATTTACGTTTAATCCGCTGATCCAGGCCGCAGAATTTCTTGTGGTAGAAGTAATCACCAAACCATCGTTGGTCAACTGGCCGGCAGCACCTGTAACCGGTTTGCCTGGAGTTGCATTCTCAGTCGATACATCTACACCTGCATAACCGAAGTATTTTACATATTCAACATCATCTACTCCATTCACATATTTTGCCCAGAAATTGGTAAAACTGATTCCAGCTATTTTCTCCACCATTGCTTTAAACTCTGCGTCGGTATAACCGCGTTTTAAAGTTTTGCATTGCAGGTACATGGCTTTCATTACATCATCTAAGCTTTTGGCACCTTTGGTAGCGTTGATAATTTCGAGATCCATTAAAATGCCAATCACTTCACCTTTATTATAATAAGAGATTGAATTGTTTTTGGAGTTCTCATTCGGACGGTACCCAATAATCCATGCATCATAACTAGAAGAAGCTGCCGATTGGTATTTGGCACCCGGGGTATTTAAAACAGTACCTACACCACCTGCTAAATCTTTCAAAAATTCGTCCACGTTGGTAAAACCGGCACGGTGCAAATATTTGTTCTCGTAATAAGAGGTAAAACCTTCGGCAACCCAAAGATTGGTGGTGTAATTTTCGTTATCGTAATCGAACGGACCTAAAGCGACAGGGCGCAAACGTTTCACATTCCATAAATGGTGATACTCGTGTGCAACCAAACTTAAAAAGCCTTTATATCCTTCAGCAGTATTATAAGCGTTTCTTGTAGCGCCTAAAGTGGTAGAATTTAAGTGCTCTAAACCACCTCCACCTTTTAAGAAATTATGAACGATAAAGAGGTAATATTTATTCGGGTTTTCGCCATAAACTGCAGTTTCTTTTTCAACAATTCTGGCCATATCTACTTTTAGCTTCTCTTTATCATAATTGCCGCCGCCATACATGGCTACTTCGTGACGAACACCAGCCGCAGTAAATTCGAAAACATCCTGGTTACCCACTTCAATAGGGCTATCGTAAAGAATATCAAAATCGGTAGCTTTATAGGTAAACTGCTCACCGGCAACCGGAGTTAAACCAGTAGAAACTTTGCTCCAGGTATTGAAAGGAATAATTTTTACAGTACTTGGTGATTTAATCATACCATCAGGATGCATAAAAATCCCTGTTGGGGATAAGAAAGCGTGAGATTCGTCGATAAATGGTGTACGCACTGAAATTTCAAATGCGTAAACCCGATAATTGATCTGGATTTTAGCCGCTTTGGCTGAAAAAATTCTCCAGGTGTTTTTCCTTACTTTTTCAACTTTTACGGCTTTACCTGCTGCAGTAGCCTTAAATTCTTCTACACTCTTTTCAAACTCGCGGACCAAATAAGAACCTGGTGTCCAAACGGGCATTTTTACATCTACATAATCTTTTACCAAGCCAGAAATATTCATCTGAACTTCAGCATAATGTGCCTGCGGCTCTTTAAAAGAAACCTCAAAGCCTATTTTTACCTGCGCCTTCGCTGCCATAATACACGTTAGTAGTAAAACTAAACTTAAAATTGATTTTTTATTAAACATATTCACTGTGTTTTGCTGCAAATTTAGATTTATTGATGAAGTTTTAATATAAAATAGCTAAATGTGGTGTAAAATAGTTGTTTCTGTCCGTTTGCGTTAGGTATTCGGCGATTGGCTGAAAATGGCGATAACTTAACCTAGAACGTCATCAAACCTCAACTTATTGAGTTAGACTTATTATCTTGCACCCTAACTATGGATTTCCGACTTCAGACTTCGAACTAAAATCGGTAACATCCTTAATACAACAAATTTAGGACTAAACTATTTGAATATTTTTACGCTCTAATTCTAACATTAATTTCATTTTAATGTTAGGATACGCACAACACAAATCATAAACATGAAGAAAAGATATATTATCTATGCTGTTTTAGCTATAGGCTTGGCCTATCTGGTCTATTACAGAATTAACGCAAATAAAAAACTCGAAGGAAAAGGCGGGGCATCTGCAGGGGCAGTGAAAGGTAAAGACGGTGGTAAAGGAGGATCTTCTGCTCCATTGGTAGTTGATGGAATTATAGTTAAGCCAGTATCGTTTGACAACGACCTGGAGATAACCGGTGCCATTGATGCAAACGAATCTGTTGTATTGAAAAGTGAAGTATCAGGATTGGTTACCGGAATTTATTTCCAGGAAGGTACAACAGTAAGTAAAGGAAGTGTGCTGGTAAAAGTAAACGACAGAGATATACAGGCGCAATTGCAGGATGCGCTGACCAAACAAAAACTTTCGGGCACAAATGAGAACCGGGCAAAACAATTGTTGGCCAAAGGAGCAATCAGTCAGGAAGAATACGACACCTCACTTGCAGATTTAAAATCGTTGCAGGCACAAGCGCAATTAATCAGGGCACAGCTGGCTAAAACGACTATCCGCGCACCTTTTACAGGTCGGGTGGGTTTACGCAGCATCTCTGCCGGCACTTATTTAACACCTGCAACTGTAATTGCCAACCTGGTGAGCACCAATCCGGTTAAAGTTACCTTTTCTGTTCCGGAGAAATATGCAGGACAGATTAAAGTTAATTCTGAAATCATATTTACTACAGATGGTTCTTCCAAAGAAAATAAAGGAAAAGTTTATGCGATAGAGCCGGGGATTAATGCCGCTACCAGAACATTACAAATCAGGGCATTGGCACCGAATGCAGACAATGCCTTGTTACCCGGTTCTTTTGCAAAAATTAAACTGGCTTTAAGTACGGTACAGAATGCCATATTAATTCCTAATGAAGCTGTTGTCCCGGTTTTAAAAGGCAAGATTGTTTATATCCAAAAGGATGGTAAAGCAAAGGAAGTTAAGGTAGAAGCAGGTACCCGTACCGATGAAAACATTGTGATTACATCAGGATTAAAAGCTGGCGACACGGTGCTAACCACCGGATCGATGGCCTTGAAGAAAGATGCTCCTGTAAAAGTTCATTTGGTTAAAGAATAATTATGAGCATCTCAACCACGAGTATAAAAAGGCCGGTTCTGGCCATTGTAATGAACTTATTGATTGTCCTTTTCGGGATAATAGGCTATACCTTTCTGGGTGTACGGGAATATCCATCTATCGATCCAACGGTGGTTTCGGTAAGAACCTCTTATCCTGGAGCCAACTCCGATATTATCGAATCACAAATTACCGAACCTTTAGAAAAATCGATCAATTCTATCGATGGGATCAGAAATATCTCTTCATCAAGTAACCAGGGAACAAGTAATATCACCATAGAGTTTAACCTCGATAAAAATATTGAGGAGGCCGCGAATGATGTTCGTGATAAAGTATCGCAGGCTGCCAGAACTTTACCTAAAGATATTGACGGTTTACCAGTTGTAAGTAAGGCCGATGCCAACTCTGATCCGATTTTATCGATGACGATCCAAAGCGATAAACGCAATACACTGGAGTTAAGCGATTTTGCTGAAAACGTAATTGCCGACCGTATCCAAACCATCCCGGGGGTAAGTAGTGTACAAATCCAGGGGCAAAGGAAATATGCCATGCGGATCTGGATGGACCCGAATAAACTAAGTGCTTATGGCTTAACTTCACAAGATATTGTTACCGCATTAGACAATGAAAACGTAGAGCTCCCATCAGGAAAAATTACCGGAGCTACTACCGAGCTAACGGTTAAAACTTTAGGAAAACTGACCAACGAAAGCGAGTTTAACAACTTGATCCTGAAAACAGATAGCAACCAGGTAATCAAATTAAAAGATGTAGGTTATGCAGTTTTAGGGCCTGAAAACGAGGAAACCATTTTACGCGAATCGGGCAGACCGATGGTGGCCATTGCCATTATCCCTCAGCCAGGAGCCAATTATCTCGATATCAGTAAAGAATTTTACAAGCGTTTTGATAAATTAAAAGCTGACATTCCACAGGACATTAAACTAAAAGTAGCTTTAGATAATACCTTGTTTATTAAACGTTCGGTAACAGAGGTGGCCGAAACCATTGGCCTATCGCTGGTACTGGTAATCCTGATCATTTACCTGTTTTTTAGGGACTGGGCCATTGCTTTCAGGCCATTAATCGATATACCGGTGTCGCTCGTTTTCACTTTCTTCATCATGTACGCCTTTGGCTTCTCCATAAACGTATTGAGTTTACTGGCCATTGTACTGGCTACAGGCCTGGTGGTAGATGATGGTATCGTGGTTACGGAAAATATCTTTAAAAAGGTTGAAGAAGGTATGTCGCCATTTGAGGCGGCAATTAAAGGATCAAATGAAATCTTTTTCGCGGTAATTTCGATTTCTATTACACTTGCAGCAGTATTTTTGCCCGTAATTTTCTTACAGGGTTTTGTTGGTCGTTTATTCAGGGAATTTGGTGTGGTAATTGGCGCTGCCGTATTGGTATCTGCCTTTGTATCCCTCACTTTAACCCCGATGTTGAATGCCTACCTGATGAAAAAAGGTGGACATAAGCCATCAAGGTTTTACAACTGGACAGAGCCTTACTTTGTTAAGCTGAACGATGCCTACGAATCGAATTTGAATAAGTTTTTAGATAAAAGGTGGCTTTCCATCCCGATTATTCTGGTATGTATGGGCTTAATTTTCTTATTCTGGAAGATTTTACCAAAGGAAACTGCTCCTTATGATGATAGAAGCGCAATCAACATCAACGTAACCACTCCAGAAGGTGCATCTTTTACCTATACCGATCAGTTTATCATGAAATTGAACCAATTGGTGATTGATTCTGTTCCGGAGAAAAATGTGAATATTACCATCACCTCACCGGGTTTTGGTGGTTCGGGTTCAGTAAATTCTGGTTTTGTAAGGATGGGTTTAATCGATCCTGAAGAACGTGAACGTTCGCAAAAAGATATTGCGGATATGCTTACCAGGGTGACTAAAAAATATACCGAAGGTAAAACCATCGTTAACCAGCAGCCTACCATTTCCGTTGGGCGCCGTGGGGGATTACCAATCAGTTATATCATCCAGGCACAAAATTTTGAAAAGTTACGCGAGAAAATCCCATTGTTCATGGATGCAGTGGCCAAAGACCCTACATTTACGGTTTCGGATATGAACCTGAAATTTAACAAACCCGAAATTAACCTAACCATAGACCGGGATAAAGCGAAGAATTTAGGGGTTTCTATTTCTGCCATCGCACAAACCTTAAATCTGGGTTTAAGTGGACAAAGGTTCTCGTACTTTTTTATGAACGGGAAACAATACCAGGTAATTGGTCAGTTTGATCGGGGTGACAGGAAAGACCCATTGGATTTAAGTTCGGTTTATGTACGTAGCGATAAAGGCGAACTGGTTCAGCTCGACAACGTAGTTACTGCTAAAGAAGAAAGTAGTCCGCCACAACTGTACAGGAACAACCGTTTTATCGCAGCAACTGTTTCAGCAGGGTTAGCACCAGGAAAAAGTATCGGCGAGGGTATAGATGCGATGGATGCCATATCTAAAAAAGTATTGGATGAGACTTTCTCTACCGATTTGAGTGGAGAATCACGCGATTTTAAAGAAAGTTCATCAAATACTTTCTTCGCATTCGGTTTAGCCCTCCTATTGGTTTATTTAATCCTTTCGGCACAGTTTGAAAGTTTTAAAGACCCGATTATCATTATTTTAACCGTACCAATGGCCGTTGCCGGTGCATTTTTATCGCTGTGGCTCTGCGGACAAAGCTGGAATATTTTCAGCCAGATAGGAACCATTATGTTAATTGGCCTGGTAACCAAAAATGGTATTTTGATTGTAGAATTTGCCAACCAGTTGAAAGAAAAGGGTACTCCGATACCAGAAGCCATCCGTGAAGCTGCTGTTTCGCGTTTGCGCCCAATTTTAATGACCAGTTTGGCCATTGCCATTGGTGCTTTACCTATTGCCTTAGCTTTAGGTGCCGCTGCAAAAAGCAGGATGAGTATGGGAACCGTAATTGTGGGTGGAACATTGTTCTCGCTGGTATTAACTTTATTTGTGATCCCAGCCATTTACTCTTATTGGGCAAAGCCATACAAACCAAACAAAGAATTAAAAGAAGCCCATCGTTTTGAACAAGAAGCTTTACACACAGAAGAATAAGATGAGCAAGAAATTAAAAATATTGATCCTGTTGTTAAGCCTATCGCTTTCGGGCTTCGCACAAGAGCAACTGAGCTTACAAGAGGCCATCACCATTGCCTTACAGAATAACTACGACATCAAAATCAGCAAAAACCAAATCGATATTACAAAAAACAACACCAATATCGGCAATGCGGGGATGTTGCCCAATTTAACCGGAAGTTATACCAATGGCGGAAGTATCCAAAACACCCGTCAAACACCTGCAACAGGCCCTGACCGGGTAATTACGGGTGCAAAAAGTACCAATAACAGCTACGGTGCTGATTTAAACTGGACCATTTTTGATGGTTTTAGCATGTTTGCCAATTATGACCGTTTGAAAGAATTGCAAAAACAGGGCGAATTAAACTCCCGTTTAACCATTTTAACCACTGTTGCTGATGTAATTACTGCTTATTATGATGTGGTGAGGCAACAACAACTGGTTATTGCTGCCGATAGCGCTATGGATGTTTCTGTTTTACGTACCAACATTGCGAAAACCAAATTGCAACTTGGCCGTGGTTCTAAACTTGATGTATTAACCGCACAGGTTGATTACAACACGGATACTTCAAATTACCTGCAAACCAAAAATGCTTTACAGGTAGCTAAAATTCGTTTAAACCAATTAATGGTCCGTGATATTGGAACAACATTCTCTGTAGAACCTAATATTGATGTAGATAAAGGTATCTTATATAGTAAAATGGCCGAAATGGCCGAGCAGCAGAATCCCAATGTCCAGAATGCATTTATTAATCAACGCATTGCTTCCTTAAATTTAAAATCTATCCGTGGGGCTCGTTACCCGTCAGTTAGCCTAAACTCTGGTTACAGCAGGGCAAATAGTACCAGTCCGACTGGCTTTAATCAGAAATTTGCTGCTAATGGATTTACTTATGGCGTAACAGCAAGTATCAACTTATTTAATGGTTTTTTACAAAGGCAAAATGAGCGAAATGCCAAAATAGATATTGAAAACTCAAGTTTAACCTTAAGCAAAACCAAACTCGATGTAAACTCGCAATTGCTTACGGCTTATCAAAATTACAGCACTTACCTGGATCTGATTAAATTAGAGCAGCGAAACGTAGATATTGCAAAAGAAAACTTAGATATCACTTTAGCAAAATACCGTTTAGGTAGCATCGCTCCCTTGGAGTTAAGAGAAGCACAGCGTAATGCCATCGATGCGCAAAACCGTTTCATTGAAATGCAGTATCAGGCCAAAATAGCCGAAACGAACTTAAAAGCAATTAGTGGAAATATAGATTTATCGAAATAGTTTTATTGATTCAATGGTTATTCCTGACTCCGTCATTGCGAGTACCCATCAGGCCTGTGGCCTGAAAAAAACAGGAATGACATCCTATATGCGCTTTCTAACTTATTAGGTTTAAGATTTTGCATCCTGTAAAACTCATTGAGCTAAGATGTCTAAGGTGGTCGTAAAATTAAAGACTACGCTGTTTAATTAAACACCTTAGACACCTAAGAACATCTAATTCATTAAATAATCCTTCAGGCTTTCACACCATATAAGGAATACAAGAACATGTAAGCTTATATCGTCCTTAAATGTTTTATATGGCAAAAAAATAACACTGAATATCAGCCATTTACATAAATGTCATTATAAGCAGGGCAGGCACTAGCTGAAGCAATCTTTTAACAGAGCATCTTAATCACTTTAGGATACTGATATTATAATTTTTGCGATTAACTAAAAAATTCGTTAAATTTATTACTGTTATCTATCGCCTAATGGAAAACAGTCTAATCAACACACTTCAAATGCATTTTGCATTATTGCAGAACCAACCTTTAACCGGTGGTATTGTTGCAAAAAACCTACGCATTACCGATAATGGCAGTGGTGAACTCAGTTTATATGGTGATTTTACCATTACCTTAAAAGTATTGGATTTAACCACAAATGGCGCACCTTACTTAAATAGTTTAATGACCTTTACGCAACAGGTCATTTCAAATAAGTTGCGGGGTGGTGGGTATAAAAGTGGAATTCGTTTTTTTAAATATAATGCTGCTAAAAGGGCTTTCGATTTTCACAAAAACCAAACCTATTCTATTCGTTATAATTTCAATTTCAAGGTTGATGTGCAACAAATTAGTATGTTGGGCCAACTTAGAGGAAACGATTTTGTATTGGCTGTTGTTGATAATATTGGATACCAATTTACTGATCAATATGGCAGACGAAATAATTCAGCTGGACTTACAAATGGAACTGGTGGGCCAGCTATAGTAAGTTACGATTACTGGCAAAAAAACAAATATGTAGGCGTTCATGAATTTTTTCACACCTTGAGTTTACCTGATATTGAAGATAACGGCAAGAAAAGCAGATTAATGTACCACCTTGGTGATAATATTGGCAAAGAGGTATCTGATACAGAAAAGGGGGATATGATGCAATATATTTTAGGTGAGATTAACAATATGACGAAAAATAATTATTCAAACATAAGCTTGAATACAGTAAACCGATTAAGAACATTTTTAAACGATTCAACCAATGGTTTCAAATATAATAAGGCTAAGTTTCGTTAATTTATTGCTAATTGCAATTCTATCATGCACAACTAAACCTAAAAAAACAACAAAAATGTCTGTCACAAAAAAAGTGATTGATACCTGTAGATATTATGCATATGATGCTCACCAAATTGTTTCTAATCTTGGTTGTTGGAACTGTCACCTAAGAATACTACCGGAACAAAAAGATGACCGTGGGTGGGCTACTTTTAATGATTTAGCAATAATGGATAGCTTAAAGCTTGTTAATTATACTTTTACCAAAAAACATAAAGGTTGGTTTAGTAAAAATGGACCATATAAAGACGCAAAAATGGATACATTAAGCGAATGTGAAATCAAAAGTGTCATCCGCTATATAAAAGACTCTGGAAGAGATATCCCAATGTCTAGCCAATAATAGTTATGCTTTCAAATAGAATAAAGCTAAGTTTAGGTAGTTTGTTATTTCTTGTAGTATTTGCATGTACAAACGGATCCAAAAACACTAAAAATATAACGCCAAAAAAAATAGTTGATACTTGTAGGTATTATAGGTATGATGCTCGCCAAATCGTTTCTAATCTTGGTTGTTATAACTGCCATGTTAGAACTGATGAAAGGTTATTCAAAATAATAACATTCAGCGAGTTATCTAAAATAGATAGCTTAAAAATAATTGATTATGCCTTTACTAAAAAACATAAAGGTTGGTACAGTAAAACTGGAACATTCAAAAAATCAAGAATGGATACTTTAAGTGATTGTGAAATCAAAAGTGCTATCAGGTATATCAAGGATTATAATAGAAATATTCCTATGCCAAACCAATAAATAATATGGATTCAAATATAATAAAGCTAAGTTTAGGTATTTTTTATTTTGGATACAAAGAATAAAAATGCATCAGTGGCGATAACAGCCCTGTAGACGTAACGAAATTATTTCAAGTATAAAATTCTATAATTAATTTTTATATTTAGTGCCATGATACTTGTTGCAGATAGTGGCTCATCAAAAACCGATTGGATGGGCTATCATAATGGCGAAACCATTAAATTTAGCACCCCTGGAATAAACCCTTATTTCTTAAGTGAACAAGAAATAACCAAGCTGATTTCTAAAAATGAATCTTTATTACAATATGCCGATGAGGTAAAAGAAATTTACTTTTTTGGAGCTGGTTGTTCTTCTCCCGACAAACATGAAGTAGTCTCAAATGGTCTGTCAGCCGTTTTTGGTAATGCTTTTATTTCGGTAGACCACGATCTTCTGGGTTCGGTATATGCGACCTGCGGAAATGCCGAAGGTTTAAACTGTATTTTAGGTACCGGATCGAATATCTGTTATTTCGATGGAAAAAAAATCCATGATGGACACCATGGCCTGGGCTATGTTCTTGGCGATGAAGGTTCTGGTACTTTCTTTGGAAAAAAAGTGCTTTTAAGTTATTTATACGATAAAATGCCATTAACGTTAGCTGCAGAATTTAAAAAGTCTTTCCCTGCAGAAAAAGAGCAGATTATTACCAACGTGTATCAAAAACCTTTCCCTAATATCTATCTGGCAGGCTTTAGCCGCTTCATGGCTGATCATAAGGACCATCCATTTATTCAGGACATTTTAAGAAGCGGATTTCAGGAGTTTGTAGATACGAATGTTAAAGATTACCCTAAACACAAAAATGTACCTTGCCACTTTGTAGGTTCTATTGCCTACTATTACCAGGATGCGCTTATCTCCGTACTGGTAGAAAATGGTATCGAGCCAGGTAAAATTTTACAAAAACCGATAGATGAATTGTTTAATTTCATTTTACATAAAGAAGGCATTATACAACAGGCCAGCTAAACCAAAATATACTTTGCTATAATAAATTGTTAAAATATGTTTAAGATTGTAAACATATCCACAAAAACTTTTGTTATACTTTTAACAGCATATAATTGCACACACATATGAAGAGAATACTGGTAGTAGACGATGATATTGAGGTTTTAGAAACCATACAATTAATACTGGAAATCGGAGGGTTTAAAGTATCAGCACTGAATAATGGTGAAGAGATTTTTAACAGAATTGAAAAATTCAATCCGGATTTAATCTTACTTGATATTTCCCTCGGGCATATTGATGGGCGTGTATTATGTGAACAGTTAAAATCGATTGAAAGCACTTCCAAAATTCCAATTTTACTTATTTCTGGCTTATACGATCAAAAAGATTTTACAACCTTAAACTACGGCCAGGACGATTTCTTGTCAAAACCATTCCAAATGGATGTGTTGCTTAAAAAGATCAGTAAAATCCTATCATTGGAAGAAGATAAACCAAGTTTTCATTTAAATTAATTTCCATTCGGATCCAAAATATTAGCCAGAAAGACTTTAATCTTCCTGGCTTTTTTATTTTTATCTTGTATTTATCTTAAAACAAAAAACTTAATATCATGAAACCAAGTGAAGAATGGTTGAAGACCTGGAATGAAAAGCGGAACCTGCTGGCTTGTCCAAACAACCTTGACGATTATTTCGAAGAAACAACTGTAGGAGGAAAAAAAATCGATCATCTTGAACTTGGCAGCGTTTCCATCCCAACAGGCGAGATTTTGGTACGCGATCCATTGGTTTATATACAAAAAGATGCCGAGCCTTATCTTATCAAAGTACCAACGGGCGAATTTCCCGTTACTGCCGCTGTGGTGCTGCCTGATGATGATGATTGTGCCCGTTATGCCGCGGTTAAGGTACAGTTTACCGCTCATGATGCCATCAGGTTTGAAGAAGCATTAATCGGAACGGAAGACCTTGTTGATTTTAACGAAGGCGAATTTTTCGGGTTTAATGTGGATGCGGGTTTAGGGTGTGTTTTAGATAAAGAAACGCTAAAACATTTCTGTGCTTTCCAGGATAAATTTCACAACGAAAATCCAGGCAAAAATCTATATGATGATCATTTCGCGATACTTTTTGCCGCTAACTACGCCGAAAACCCTATTTATCAACGCGAAGCCGGCGACTGGATCAACTGGAAAATCCCTGGAACAGATTATCACATCCCATTTTTCCAGAGTGGTTTTGGTGATGGCACCTACCCTGTTTATTATGGTTTTGATATTGAAGGTAAGGTGTGTTCGCTAATTATCCAGTTTATTGATATTGAATTGGCTTATAGTGAGGAAGCGTAGTGATAGATTACTTGTGGTCTGTGAGAACGCAGACCTCGGCATCAGCTTATGCTGAGGAAGAGTAAATTATGATTATTAATGATGGTCTGTGCGGCAATATCATAAGTTAAGCCTCGGCACAAGCAAAAATAATTTAACCACAGATAGGAAGGATGCACACAGATATGAAAATCCGTGTTTATCTGTGTGCATCTGTGGTTAAAAACCCTTATTTTCTTAACTTAAACACAGACCTCAGAATCGACTACAGAGGAAAAGGTCTTCGACTCCGCTCAGACTGAAAACGACTGTGCTTAACTTAACAACATAGTGGAAATAAAGACTATGGAATAGGCGCTATGAATGGAAACCCCTCCTACTGGCACAACACTACCTGATCTAAACCCGATGGTACGAATGCCCCCGATTTTCATCGGGGCAGAAGGTACAGCGGGACTAACGCGAATAGAAATACTGGCTTTGCTTTCCAAATCATTATTTAAACTGTGTAATAATAAAAACAAACTAGTGGTCTGTGAGACACAGACCATGGGATCAAGAGCAATTAACTGCCAATAACAAGAAAATCATTTACAAGTTAGATTGCGAAGCCAATGACGGATTCGTGCGGCTGTCATTTTGGCAAACAAATCCTTTTGGAACAACCCTTGTTATGCAGGATGTAGATTAAACAATTTATTTACATATGAGCATACAGGAAAAAGGAAATATCTCGATACATACCGAGAATATTTTCCCGATAATTAAGAAGTTTTTATACTCTGATAACGAAATTTTTCTTCGTGAGTTGGTTTCTAACGCAGTAGATGCTGTTCAGAAAATTAAAAGGCTAGGTTCATTAGGCCAGTTTAATGGCGAAGTTGGTGCACCACTGGTGCAAGTTTCGGTTGATAAGGATGCTAAAACCATTACCATTAGCGATAATGGCTTGGGAATGACGGCCGAAGAGATTAAAAAATACATTAACCAGGTTGCATTTTCTGGCGCGAGTGAGTTTGTAGAGAAATTTAAAGATGCTAAAGATGCCAATGAAATCATCGGTAAATTCGGTTTAGGTTTCTATTCGGCCTTTATGGTTGCAGATTTAGTGGAAATTCAAACTTTATCATACCAGGATGGCGCTGAGCCTGCACACTGGGTTTGTGATGGAAGTACAGAATTTGAAATTACTGAAGGTACTAAAACTACCCGCGGTACCGATATTATCCTCCATGTAAACAAAGATTCGGAAGAGTTTTTAGAAGAAAGCAAACTGCAGGAAATCCTTAATAAATACGCTAAATTTTTACCGATTCCAATTAAGTTTGGCACTAAAACAGAATCGGTTGAAGATGGCGTAGATGAAGAAGGTAAAGTTAAATATAATGATGTTGAAGTTGATAATATTATCAATACCACTAACCCAATCTGGACAAAAGCTCCTGCAGATTTGTCAGATGAGGATTATTTAAACTTTTACCGCGAATTATATCCATTTAGTGAAGAACCATTGTTCTGGATCCACTTAAATGTTGATTACCCTTTTAATTTAACAGGCGTATTGTATTTCCCTAAGTTGAAAAACGATTTTGAAATGCAACGTAACAAAATCAAATTATACTCTCGCCAGGTATTTATTACCGATGAAGTTAAAGATATTGTTCCTGAATTTTTAATGTTATTGCATGGGGTAATCGACTCTCCGGATATTCCTTTAAATGTATCGCGTAGTTTCTTGCAGGCTGACAGCAATGTTAAAAAGATCAATAACTACATTACAAAAAAGGTTGCAGATAAATTAGGTGAGTTATTTGCTAAAGACCGTAAAGCGTACGAAGATAAATGGAAAGACATTGGTCTTTTTGTTAAATACGGTATGATTAGTGAAGAGAAGTTTTACGACAAAGCTAAAGATTTTGCTTTGGTGGGAAATACTAAAAACGAGCTTTTCACACTTCCTGAGTATAAAGAAAAGGTATCTCCTTTGCAGACTGATAAAAACGGAACAGTAGTATATTTATATACAAACGATGCCGCGAAACAAGATGCGTTTATCCAATCAGCCAATAAAAAGGATTACGATGTTTTAGTGCTGGATTCGCCTATTGATAATCACTTTATTAATCAGTTAGAGCAAAAATTAGAAAAAACATCGATTAAACGTGTTGATTCGAGCGTTGCAGATAAATTAATTGAAAAAGACGAGCAGAACGAACATGTTTTAACTGAAGACCAGGTAAAAGAAGTAACGGCTATTTTTGAAAAAGCCATAACCAAACCAGGGATGCAAGTAGAAATTGTGGCTTTACATCCTGAAGAATTACCCGTAACCATCACTATGGATGAGTTTATGCGCCGGATGAAAGATATGGCTGCTATGGGTGGTGGAATGGGCTTCTATGGCCAGATGCCAGATAATTACAAGGTTGCCATTAATGGAAACCACAAGTTGATCAGCAAGATTTTAAACGCTGATGAAGCGGAACAAAGCACCCTGGCTAAACAAGCGGTAGATTTAGCGCTATTGGCACAGGGTATGTTAACCGGAGCAGAGTTAACCGCCTTTGTAAGCAGAAGTGTAGAATTAATTTAACAGGAAATCCTGTCATTATTTAGAGGGAGAAACTGAATCAGTTTCTCCCTTTTCTTTTGCTAAAGCGCATAAAAAAAGTCCTGATTAGATCAAGACTTTTAGATGAAAATTTTTGGGAACACTTAGATTAAATTAATATGGTTACCTTTTGGCTACTACATTAGTTTTATGATCTACATTGAAATAATCTTTATGATCTTCTATCATTTTAGCAATAGTAGCTGCTTTGGTATCCGTTATTTTAAACTCGAACAATGGCTCTTGATTTTTCTTTGATCTCACCATTTTCTCCGTATAAAAGCGGTACACTAAACCATTCGTTAGTAAACCATATTTCGCTTTAGTTTTACGGAAATATTTAGATAAGCGTGAATCGTGAATATCTAAATTATCGTTGTGGTGTTTACATTCAACGAGAATGGTAGGTTCACCATCTTTCATAATAGTGTAATCAACTTTTTTACTTTTTTTAACCCCGAAGTCTAAAACAGCTTCAGATTGAACCTCAGAGGGGTCAAATCCTAAGATTTGGATAAAAGGCATAACTAACGCATTCCTCGTTAAATCCTCAGATTGAACTTGTGGAAGCATTTTCTTAATTCTTACGGCAAACTGCCCGATTTCGTCTTTCAATTCCATATTGTTATCTATTTTAGGTAGTTAATTTTTTAAATTATACTGGTTGAATACCGAATTTGCAGTGATAATAATTTGGTCTAAACTTTGTTTATCAAAAAAGTTTCTATTCAACATATCAACCATATAAGTTAATTTGTTGATATCATTTACCTGCATCGTAAACTGAAAACTTTTCAGGCCATCTTTTATAGCCTGTTGTACATAGTTACGTACAACCAAAAAAGATTTTCTGAATGCATATTCGCCATCTAATTTGCCTTTAACAGGCTTTCTTCCATCAAGATTAAGATATTCATTTTGCATTCTCTGGTACATATCTGAATTGATTCCTTGATTTTTTAGAAGCCCCTTGTAATAGATTTTATTCAGTAAATACTCATATTCGTTGTTTTTCATTTGGATACTTGGTAGATGTAGGGAGAATATTTCTTTGCTTTTCGGTATTTCTTGTTTTTAGTAATCTAACCCAGTATTGTATGGCCTGTTTTCAATTTTATTATCTACAGGCTACACAAGATTGGGCAGGCAGATGTTTTTCACAATTAGTAGCTTTCGCCACTAATTATTTTGTTTTTGGCAAACAGTTTAAAGATTACAAAAAGAAAGGGTGCAGATAATTTTTTTACATCAACCATCCAGAATATTACACGAAACCCTGTCTTTTTCGATACAAAACAGAAGATGGAGTTTTTTTTAGGCGCAATTGTTAATTCAATTCAATTTTATTTAACTTGCATTCAAATCAAATAAACCCACATATTTATACTCATGAATCTAAAATGCGTTGTTATAGACGACGAGCAACATGCAATTGAAGTATTAACTGACCACATTGCAGAAATGCCTGGTTTAACAGTTTTTAAAACTTTTACCAGCCCTGTCCAAGCACTTACTGAGATAAGTATTGAGGACGAAATTGATTTATTATTTATGGATATTGATATGCCAGGAATTAATGGTTTGGAACTGGCCAAAAATATCAGGGAAAAAGCAAAATATTTAATTTTCACAACTGCTCATCCGGATTATGCCTTGCAAGCATTTGATGTACAATCAGATCAGTATTTATTAAAACCTATTTCTTTTGCAAAATTTGCATTAGGTATTGACAGGATCTTAAAAAAGGAATCAATTAATAGTAGTAAAACTACCACGAAAGAAGCTGATCAGGTTGCGGCCCTTTACATCAAGGGTGACCACAAATATGCTTTTTCCAACATCGCTATTGATGAAATACTTTACATCAAAGCACTCCAGAATTATATACAGATCATTACTAAATCTGAAATCCACACGACCTACCTTACACTTAAGGAAATTGAAAAGGCCTTAGAAAGCCACCCTTTTATCCGTGTTAATAAATCGAACATTGTGGCTAAATCGGCAATCAAAAAAGTAGATGGAAATATAATCCGTTTGGTAAATAATGAGATGATACAAATTGGCGAAGGTTATAAAGAAGCTTTCTTCGCCTATGTACAAAGTAGTTTATTAAAATCGAACCGGAATCAGTAAATATATTAAAATATAATATTGCTAACCGTTCCAGTCATAATGATTGTTTGACTTTGATCACCAGTTGGGTGTGTTGAAAAATTGTTTTGATCTTTAATGTTTTTATAAACAAAAATAGTTTTTTTAGCAAGTTTAGTTGTGTGTTGAACTTTCATGATATAATATTTTATGTGTTACTTATTGTTGTTATTAATTTATGTAAAGGTGCAACTCAAATCATAACGCAACCAGTTTTTTACACAAACCCCCATTTTTAGGAGCCCAAAACCTTAATTTAATATATAAAAAACAATAAAATGATTTTTTTTACCCTCAAAAAATTCTTTCAGAATTATAAACTTCATTTCTTAATTTGGGGAATTTATATCATTTATGAGGTATTTATCCTAGGTCTATTTTCAAAATCTTTTAAGCAGCCGGGAGTTTATATTATCATTTACGTAGCTAATATTTCTGTTTTTTATGGTTATTCTTTTTTTCTAAATAAGATACTAAACAAAAAAAATGACATTTTAAAAGTAGTAAAGATTTCGTTACTGATATTGTTAGCGAGTTTATTGTATACTTCAGTTACCATTTTATTAAGCGCATTATTCAGAGCAGTTGGATTAATTATAGTCCCGGCTCCACTGGCAATTGATATGGCTTTCATTCTAAGCTGTACTTATCGTTCATTATACTTCATTGGCTTCGCAACGGGTTATGTTTATCTTATTAAATCATTTCGGGATCAGAAGAAAGTAGAAGCACTGGAACGGCAGAACCTGGTTACACAAATAGAAAAACAGGCTTTAGAGAACGATCTGGTTCAATCGCAAAACAATTATCTGCGCAGTCAAATCAATCCACACTTTCTATTTAACACGTTAAACTTTATCTATAACGATGCCCGCAAAAAGGCACCCATGGCAGCAGATGCGATTATGAATCTGGCTGAAATGATGCGTTATGCCCTAAAACGCCCTGAAGCATCAGAGATGGTCCCGCTGAGTGAAGAAATTGAACAGATTGAACACCTGATCAATCTCCATAAGCTGCGAACGGCTAATAACATCAATCTGGAACTTGAAATAACGGGCGATATGTTTGGATTAAGATTTCCACCGCTTATCTTACTAACTTTGGTTGAGAACATATTTAAGCACGGAAATATTTCACACTCTACTCAACCGGCGATCATTAAAATCACTTACGAAAAAGACAAACTAAATATCAGCACCATAAACATGATTAATGATAATAAAGGCAAACAGACGGAAAGCCATCATGTAGGAATTGATAATATTGGCAAGCGCCTGAGTAGTTTTTATGGTAATGATTATATATTCAGGTATTACAAAGATCCACTTAACCGCTACATTACAGAAATAGATGTAACTGTAGTTAATCCATTGGCCAGGTTAAACCGCTAAATTTTTGTTGCATTCTGGCGCTGAATATCTTTTAGCATGAAATAGTAAATAACCATTTCATGCGTTCGCTGATCTTTGTTAAAGAGTCTGTTTACGTGCATGTGTATTAAATCGGTTAACAGCTTTAATGCATTTTCAGGAGCGCATTGTGTAAGAATCCTGATGAAAGAATCCGAAAATACGCTAAAGCCCTCTTCTTGTTCTGCTGTTAACGCTGTCCATTCTGTTTTTCGAAACTCCTGATAATGGATATTTAATTGTTTAAAATCAGCTGCATCTAACCGATGCTCTTCATTAAAGTTATCAGACATTAACCTCACGACCTTGTTGATGGACAGCTTATCTATAATGTTAGCTCCGATAAGTTTTGAAACCAAAAGGCTGCACAGTTTATATTTGTTGAAATCATCAGTCTGGGTTTCTAAAAGTGATATTACAAATGCACTATCTATAGCGAAGTGCCGTTCAACATCTTCAATCATATTACTGCCGTAACGTTCTAACTCTCGCTTATAGGTTTTAATCTGCACATCAGATACCAAACCTGAGTTTAAAAATGATTCCAGATCATCCATGAGCTTTGATATTAACAGCTGTCCATCCCCTGGATTGTTTAGTTGAACCCTAAACCGGATGTGGTTTCCATTTTCATTGTAGCGGATAAAAAACCACGATTTTACCTGATCTGCATGAGCATTTAGGAAGGGCACTATTACTTCCGTCAAAATCTGATCACTACGTTGCTGGTGGCAATAAATTTCGAAATAAAGCCATTCTTTACCTGGCAGGAAAAACCGCGTTATCCCGGTATTTGCTGATGTTTTATCCAAACCACGATAAATTTGTTCACCATGCCCCAAGCTTAAAACAAACTGTGCTAAATAGGGTTTGGCTGCTTCATCAACCACGATACTATTTTGAGGCAGTAACATTTCTTCAATATAGGTACTGCCATGTTTTTGTATGTATTGCAGAAAAGCATTTAGATCATCTTCGTTATGTAGCGCAAAGCATAAAGTTTGATCGGAGATACCTGCTTTAAAATATTCGCTAACGCCTAAACTGATCAGGTATAATTTACATTCGGCAATGGATAGGAACTTTTGATCGGATCCTAAAAGGGCTTCTTTTTTAATTTTCCATTTATTAGGGCTTAAAACTATATTTTGATATTGTAACCTTGGATAATAATCTAAATCAGGAAAAATAGTATCCAGCGAAAAGGAAAGATTTGTTTGTAAGCCTTGATGTTGCAAATCGCACAATAACCTGAATACAGAAAGATCTGATCGGATATAGTTATAAGCAGAAGCCATTCTTGGCACCAGCCGTTTATTGAGATGTTTAGAGCGAAGAATCAGCTCTGTGCCCCGCACTGAAATCTGTATATCATTTAAGGCAAGTGGAGATGCTGAAGTATCAAAATTTAAGATTGATAATTGATGTCCGTAAATCAGTTTGCGTCTGTTTACATTATCTACATTAGCTTCTACCATATAGGCCACATCAAAAAATAACACGTCTGGATTTGCTTGTTGTTCTGCTGCTGCAATGTCTTTTGCATACAGCTCTACATCATCGCATGCCATCGTAAATCTTCCATTTAATGCATTTGATGTTGCTCCACCGATCTGTTCGGCAAAAATCAAATCATCATGAACAGACATTACCATGCTGAATGAATTTGGTAAAGCTGCTGGTTTTTGATTCGGTGTCAAGACAAGTTTATTCAGATAAACTGCTTTGCCTTTCTCAAATTTTTGCTCAGTCAGGCAGGTTTTTAATGCTCTTCTAATATTTTCCGTCTCTGCTTTTTTTGGCGGCTTATTATTAAAGCGTGTGATAAATCCGCTATTTTGACCGGACTGCTCTAACTCATCGTATCCTACACCCATTTCAGGATCCAGCGCCAATAAAAGCGGTACTTCCTGATCTTCAAATTTCTTCTTAAACCTAACCTGGAACTGGCTAAGGGCATCACGATCTTTAGCAGGAATTATATTATGAAGCATGCTTATCAAACCTGGAATGGCCTGAAGCGAACGTTCATTAATCCCACCAGATAAAGCCCTGCGTTGCGCAATAAGATATTTTGGTAACTCAGCAGTAGCGGCAAGCCCTAATCGCTCAAAATAATCATCTCCGATAATATTGGGATCGTAGTTGGTAAAAACAAGCTGTAGATCATGCATATCCTCCAGCAAACCAAACAGTCCCTCTACTTCAGTATCACTTAAATTTAATTGTTTTACCAGATCATTAAGCCTGAGCGGCTTTAGGCAAGCAGTTAATATTTGTATTACAAAATCGTCTTGATCTAACTCGGCAAGTTCGAAAACACCATCGGTACAGGCTATATAGCGGATACTATTGGCTGTTAAATAATAACTGCTGTTACTAAATATGAGGCAGTTCTTTTGCAACAGATCTGCCAATGGCAATTGAATATTATTTTTGTGAGGCCAATCAATCAGTTCGCGCACCTTTTGAGTTTCTTCAATTACTATTCTACTTTCAGATGGCTTAATGGCATTATTTATTAAACTAAAACCAGCAAAAGTGCCATAAGGGGTCGCCCTGAATTTCGCACGGTTAAAATATTTCCAGATGGTAAAATGAACCTTAGGTGGAAGATCTTTGAGTTCGCTTGCATTTACTTCTTTTATGGTTTCGTAAAAGGCTGCGGAAGATATTGAAATGGCCAATTTTAATTCCTCCCAACAATCTGCCAGTTCGGATTGGTATGAAAATTTAGGTGTTCTAAAAATTACGGTTGGTTGGATATTTATCTTCATTGCATTAAAATGATAAGCGAAAATTACAAAGATTAATTTAAAAACAGATGATCAGTTTTCAGTTGGCAGTTTTCAGTTAACTGAAAATTGCCAACTGAAAACTATTTATGCGGTTATAAGGGATTTACACCCCCTCATTAACCAAGGATCTTTTTCATTAGTGGATTAAAAATCCACAGCACAATAGGTCGGGATTACAAATCCAACCAGCACAACAAAAAAAGCCATCTTCTTTTTAGGAAGACGGCTAGCAGAGATGTTAGTATATCTTATTTTTTAGTTACTTTAAATTCAGTTCTTCTGTTTTTTGCTCTTCCTTCAGGATTATCCTTTTTCTTGCGTTTTACTACGATTTCGTTTGGTGCAATTGGCATTGATTCTCCATAACCTTTAGAAGTCATTCTAGAGGCTGCAATTCCTTTACTTTCTAAATAATCTGTACAAGATTTTGCCCTTCTGTTTGATAGATCTAAGTTGTACTCATCTGTACCAATATTATCGGTATGAGCGCCTAGTTCGATTTCCATTTCAGGATTATCTTCCATAATCGGGATCAGGAAGTCTAATACTTTTTTAGAAGGCCCGGTAAGTTCGGCACTGTTAAATTCGTAATACACATTGTCCAAAGTCATTGGGATACCTAATTTGAAAGGACTTAAGCAATAATCTTTATCAATCAGGGTATCTGCCTTTGCCAGTTCTTCGTAAAGGTAGTTTTTAGTAATTGCGAAATAATTATCTTTTGCAAAAAGCAATTTGACCGGTCTTTTCGAATCTACTTTAAAACTGTAAATCCCATCGGTACCTGTAGTTATTTTCTGTGATCCTTCAGCATTGGTTAAAGTTACATTGGCACCTGCCAAAGGTAATTTAGTTTTACAATCGGTTAAAACACCTGAGATTGACAAATATTCTTTTTTTACTTCGAATATTTCCAAACAGCACGATGATTCGCGATCGGAACTGATATATCCAGCTGTTCCTTTATCATCGATTGCGGTAAAGTAAAGATCATCTTTTGATGAGTTGAACGGATAACCGAGGTTTTTAGGCTTAGACCAATTGACCAGATCGCCCTCTGACTCAAAAAAATCAAGGCCACCGAAACCAATGCGTCCGTCGGTACTAAATAATAACTTTTTGGTTAATGAATTGTAATACGGCGCACGTTCGTCATCTTCGGTATTAATGACTGGCCCAAAATTTACCGCCTGCCCTAATGAACCATCTTCCCGCATGGCACAATACCAAAGGTCGAATTTACCATAACCACCACTTCTATCAGATGAGAAAAGAAGGAATTTACCATCGCTGGTAACAAAAGGTTGTGCAGAATTAAAATCTTTACTGTTTACCTGTAAACCAACGGGTTGCGGATCTGCCCATTTATCACCTGTTTTTTTAGAAGAATAAATAGCATATTTTTCTTTATCCTTCCAGGCGGTAAAGTACATCGTATTTCCGTCAGGGGTAAAAGTAACCGCAGCAATTTCCATGTTTTTAGGAAAATTGATATCGATTTTTCTAACCGCTATATCAGACGAATTTAATTCGCCTTTAGCTGCGTAGATATTGTTGATGAATGGATTGGTTTTAGTTGATACCTGAATTTCTCCGGCATCTGTTTTAACCATATCTTTTTTACTCCCTACAGCAACCGGACGCGATGAAGTGAAATATAATTCATTATTGATTTTAACAGGTGCATAGTTAGATCCTAAACCATTTACATTGTCAGGCACTTTTTTAACCTGTATTATACGTGGAAAGCGCATTTCTTCGATTGCAAACTTACACGACTCAATTTCCTTTTGTGCTTCTTTAGCTAAAGCATCGCCAGGATTTTTCTCGATAAACTGTTGAAAAGCATCAATAGCCAGATTAAATTTTTTATTTGCTCTTAAACTTTCAGCATAATAATACAGCGCCTTTCTAAAACGTGTATTCGTAAATGTTATCGCTATAGCATAGTATTTTTCAGCCTCGTTAAATTCCCTATACAGTCTACTGGATTCTGCAAGGTTATAAATCGATCCTTCATAATCTTCTATCACTTTATCATTAGTCGCTGACTTTCTTTCTTTACCGTATGGTAAAATGGCCTGGGTACTATCGCCGGTAATTTTTAAGGCTTTTTTATAAAAGGTAGATGCCGCATAATAATCCTTATTTTCAAAATAAGTATCTGCAACTTTTTTATAATTTACCACATACTGTGCGTTTGCAAAACCGCCAAATGCCACTAACAAAAAGAGTAATATTTTTTTCATCTGAATAATTATAAACGTGGACAAAAGAAGTTTGGACCAATTAAACCGTTACGGCCAATAAGTGATATTGAAAGCTCTAACCCCCCGTTACTGTTTGATGCACGATTAAAGGAGGAGGTATTTACATCATAACTTAATCCGAACACCATATTCTTTAACTGTAAACCAACAAAAGCAATTGCAGCATCTTTATTACGGTAGTTACCACCAAATAAAATATTTGCTGATGGATTAACATTAAGCTGTGCATAAGCACCTAACGAAATTTCATTTGTATTTCCCTGATACATAAACAATGCGTTCGGCACAATATCCAATATTTCTGAAGCCTTGATCCGCGCACCACCATGTGCAGTAAAACGAACAGGGATGCGTGAATTTGAACCAGAGAAACGATCCATAGGCCGGGTTAAATGTGCGGCACTTGCGCCTAAAAAAACGTTTACGTTCTTATTCGGATCGCCATCAAAAAACATTATACCTGCGTTTACATCAGGAACCAAAGATGATTGAGATGAAAGTGTTTCGCCGCTCATCATACCACCATCATAACCTGAAATCGGATTAAACTGATTACCGAACCTGGCCTGAGAGAAATCGAAACTACGGTTAATTATACCAGCCTGTAAACCAAAACTCACCATCTGCAAACCTTCGGCACCAAACCTCAAACGGTACGAGCCGGATACCAGAGCAGATAGGTAGTTAAAGTCTAGCTCTCCAGCCCTTTGATTTAAAATGGTTGCACCAAATGCCAGGTTCTTTTTGGGAGCCATATCGAAAGATGCTCCACCTGTTAAAAAAGAACTGTTTAATGCACTCCATTGTTGTTTAAAGTTTACAGTTGCACGGTAATCGCCATCTATTACCCCTGTTAAAGCCGGATTAAGGTATAACGGATTTGCATAGTATTGCGAAAAATGCGGATCAGTTTGCGCAAAGGACTTAGCTGTACACAGCAGTAATCCTAGCACTGCAACATATATTTTTAAAGCCGATAGTATTTTCATGGTCTTTGATTTTATCTGTTTATTGTTAATCCTCTTATTATCTAATCAGCGTTACTGTACCTTTTCTCAATGATGTTGTACCATTGTTGAATGTAATATCAACCATGTACACGTAAACTCCGATCGGTTGATTTACACCTTTGAAAGTTCCATCCCATCCGTTTGCTACATTGTCTGATTGGAATATCAATTGACCCCACTGCGTGTAAATACTCATTTTCGCACTTGATATGGTATTACCGTAGATTAAGAATATGTCGTTTTTACCGTCGTTATTTGGTGTAAATGCATTTGGTATATAAACCTGATCTCCAAAAGGATTAGCTGCTTTGCCAGTTGCTGAACCGTTTTGACTGGTTTGACACTCGATTTGACCTTTAGCCCTTACCAGGATACTTACACTTTGATCTGGTTTCAGACCTGATACCAGGTAAGTTGTTCCTGTTGCCCCATTTGTTGGATTGATCCAGGTTAAACCATTGTCTAATGAAACCTGGTATGCTGTAGCACCTGCAACCGCAGCCCATGCAAACGTAACACTGTTTGATGTGGTAGTTTGTACAACCACTACTGGTTTATCTAATACCGGTAGTGCAGTTACTGTAACTCCTGTTCTTGTTGGACTTGCGCAGCCACCTGCTGCAATCGCTTCTACATAATAAATTGTAGTAGCACTTAAGTTTGGCGGCGTAAAAGTTACACCTTCTGCCAATACCGCTCCACCTGAGCTTGCAGCGTACCATCTGTAAACTAATCCTGTTACCGGGTTATTTACAGTTAATATAGTTGAGCTACCTGAGCAAAGTGTTCCATTTGCTGCTGTTACTGATGCTGGCGCAACTGGTACTGGTAGCGCAGTTACATTAACCGCTGCTCTGGATGATGATATACAAGTGCCATTTGCCCCTTCAACATAGTAAGTGATGTTTGCATTAACCGTAGGTGTTGTAAAGTTTACACCTGTTCCGGCTAACGTTCCACCTACTGATGCGGTGTACCAATTGTATGTTACACCTGCTTGAGGGTTTGTAACGGTTAATATAGCTGAGCTTCCTGTGCAAACACTAACCGATGTTGAAGCTACCGTTGGTACTATTGGTTTTGCGTTAACAGTAACTGTTACTTTAACACGGCCGCTATTGTTGTTACAACCTCCGGTTCCGATTGCTAAAATATAGTAATATGTTGTTGCAGCTAATGCTGTTACATTGAATGTTGTGCCAGTAAATAATAAATTACCACCAACCGCTGCATTGTACCATTCGTAAGTAACACCTGCCTGTGCATTGGTTACTGTTAAGGTTGCACCATCACCTGCGCAGATGCCTCCGTTTGGAGCAGATACCACAGGGTTGTTTGGCAATGCATTTACCGTAATGGCTACTGCCCTTGCTGTTGCTGCAGAACTTTCACACCTGTTATCGCCTTTAACGGTTACATAATAAGTTGTATTTGCAGTTAATACCGGGGTAGTAAATACCGGACCAGTAAACACGACTGTACTTAAAGTAGCATCGCTGTACCAGGTAAATACTGGGTTGGTAACCATTGTGCTTATTGCGGCTAATGTTGCTGTTGCATTTGCACACACCGATGTTGAACCGTTTACTGTAATATCTGTTGTAGTTGCAACAGGAGTAACTTTAATGGTTACAGCCACTGCATTAGCTGCAGTATTTTCACATTTATTGGTTCCTTTAACGGTTACATAATAAGTTTTAGTAGCTGTTAAAACTGGAGTGGTAAATATTGGCCCGGTAAAGGCCACGCTTGTTAACGAGGCATCGTTGTACCAGGTAAATACCGGGTTGGTTACTGTTGTCGAACTTGCATTGATTATTGCTGTACCCGATCCACATACGATTGCTGGAGTTGATAAGGTAATATCAGCAGCTGTTGCACCTGCATTTACCGTAACTGTAACTATTTTTGCATTTGCAGCAGAACTTTCACACCTGTTATCACCTTTTACAGCTAGGTAATATTTAGTGGTTGCCGTTAATACTGGAGTATTGAAAGTAGCCCCTGTAAATACCGGCGTTGTTAATGCCGCATCGCTGTACCAGGTAAATATCGGGTTGGTTATTGTTGTTGTGCTGGCTAATAAACTTGCTGATGAGCCTGCGCAGATGTTCGCATCAGCAGCGGTGATATCAGAAGCAGTAGCCACCGGACTAACAGTGATGGTAATTACCCTTGCAGTACCAGGTGCATTCTCACATTTATTGTCACCTTTTACGGTTACATAATAAGTTGTGGTAGTATTTAATGGCGGTGTAGTAAATGTTGCGCCAATGAAACTTATATTGGTTAAGGCGGCATCACTGTACCAGGTAAATACCGGGTTAGTTACTGTTGGCGATGTTGCACTTAATACAGCAGATGACCCTGCGCAAGCAGATGTGCTTCCATTAACAATAATATCAGTAGTGGTAGCCAATGGATTAACCTTTACGGTTACTGCTTTAGCATCAGCTGCAGCATTTTCGCATTTATTGGTTCCTTTAACACTTACATAATAAGTTGTATTAGCGGTTAAGCCGGTTACGGTAAAGGTTGGGCTAGTAAATACCATGCTGGTTAACGAAGCATCGCTGTACCAGGTAAACACTGGTTGCGTTACCGTGGTGCTCGAAGCCATTAACATTACGGCAGAACCCGAACAGATTTGGGCATTGCTCACTGCAATATCAGCAGCGGTAGCAAAATCCTTAACGGTTACGGTAACTACCTTAGCGTTGGCTGGTGAATTTTCACATTTGTTATCACCCTTAACAGTTACATAATAAGTAGTGCTAGCATTAAGTACAGGTGTAGTAAAGCTAGCACCTACATAAGCTACTGTAGTTAAAGCAGCATTGCTGTACCAGGTAAATACAGGATTGATTACGGTTGTTGTTGAAGCAGACAGTGCAGCTGTAGCCCCTTTACAGATCGAGGTAATTCCGTTAATGGCAAGGTCTGAATCAGTGGCCGCAGGATTAACCGTAATGGTAATCGATTTTGCAGTAGCTGCTGTATTCTCACATTTATTATCACCTTTAACCGTTACATAATAAGTGGTGTTTGCCGTAAGTACTGGAGTAATGAAGTTAGCACCTGTAAATGCAACGGTAGTTAAAGCGGCATCGCTATACCAGGTAAATATCGGGTTGATTACTGTTGTGCTTGTTGCGTTTAAAGTAACTGAAGCGCCACCGCAAATGGTGCTCATTCCAGCTAAGTTTATATCAGCTAGAGTGGCAACAGGGTTTACTGTTATCGTAACCTCTTTTGCATTACCAGCTGTATTTGCACATTTATTTGTTCCACTAACAGTAACATAATATTTGGTGGTAACACTAATGGCTGGTGTATTAAATACTGCACCTACAAAAGCTACCTGGGTTAAAGCAGCATCGCTATACCAGGTAAAAACCGGATTGGTTACTGTTGTACTGGCTGCAGTAAGTACTGCTGTTCCAGAAGCACACAACGATGTTGTTCCGGTTACTGTTACATCGGCAGCAACGGCTGATGGATTAACAGTAATAGAAATTTTGGTACGTGTTGAGCTTGAACAACCTGTTCCACTTACAGCTTCAACATAATAATCGTAGGTTCCTGCAGTAAGTGTTGTTGGCGTGTTAAAGCTGCTGTTGTTGGTTACCAACATGTTTCCACCTGTAGCCGCATCGTACCAGTTGTAAGTAATACCTGCAACTGCCTGTACACTCAAAGTAGCAGATGTACCTATACAAGTAATAACTGGATTGGAAGTCGACGGAACGGGCGCAACTGCCGGAGGTAATACGGTTACCGTTACCTTGGTTCCCGGAGTCTCACAACCATTAGCAGTTGCGGTTACTGAATAAGTATAAGTTCCGGCAGTTAAGGACGGATCTGTTGTGAAAGTTGTTCCATCTTTTCCTGCCTGATAAGATGTTCCTAAGTACCATTTATACACGACACCTGCTTGTGGGTTCTGCACACTTAATGTAGTGGATGAACCTTGACAAGCACTTGCCGTAGCAGCATTAACTGTTGGCGTGGTGATTACACGCTGCGCATAATCTAAATTAACAGATGTTAATGCCCCTACCAAACCAGAACTTAATCTCAGTTCTGCTCCATCAAATTTGCTGGTTGGAACGAAAGTTAATATTGCAGATGTACCGCCAGATAATAATTTTAAGCTAATTAATGGGTTAGCAATAGAAACCGCATCGTTATTGCTGGTTGTACCCTGGAAAGTAGTTACGGTTAAGTTATTTAATACTCCTGCCGAAAGTAATGTACCTGGAGTGGTAATTTTCACCCTTAAGGTATCCCCTACATTTGACAAACCTGTAAAACCAACCTGGTGATAAACAGATGCGCCAAGTAATCCTACCGGAATAACCAGGCTAGATCCTGTATTGATATTGTTATCAACCGCAAAAGCAGGGTTGAAAACTCCAGCCAATACGGCTACCCCAGTTACGCCACTTGCAATTGTAGTTGTAGCCGTTCCACAAGGAGTAGTTACCGGGTTACCGTTAGGAATTACAGTAACGGTTACAGTAGCCCTGCTGGTTGCAGTACAGCCTCCAGGTATGGTTGCCTCAACATAATAAGTTGTTGTGGTGCTTAATTGAGGAGTTACATAAGTTTCGCCGGTATATACCGGAACTGTTCCGTTTGCAGTAGTGTACCAGTTAATAGTTGCACCAGCTGTACCCGAAGTTGCTTTTAATACGGCAACAGCACCTTCACTAATGGTGATTGATGGCGGTGTAATTACCGGAATATCAATGGTTCCAAGCACAATTTTACCCTCAGTTCTTGCCGATGAAGTACCGCAGCTGTTTACTGCAGCTACAAAGTAACTTCTGTCAGCCGTAATTAATGGTGTGGTAAAGTTATCACCAGTAAATAATACTGCTGTTGAGGTTGCTGTATCGTACCAGTTATAAGTTGTACCTGCAACCGGATCTTTAACCTGAAAGGTAACAGATGTATTAGGGCAGGTATTAACCGATGCCGAAAGTAGATCAGGCGTTACCGGAGCAGGGTTTGTAGTAACATTTACTACTGTTTTATAGCTTACACAACCCGTTGCAGAAACTGCAGCTACATAGAATTTAGTATCGCCTGTTAAAACAGGAGTAGTAAAGATAACACCGTCTTTACCGCTCAGGTAAGTACCAGTAGCATCGTACCACCTGTAGGTTAAACCTGCTGATGGATTATTCACCTGCAATTGAGCAGTTGAGCCCACACAAGCGGTTACATTAGCAGCCGTAACTGTTGGCGCAACCAAAATGCGTTGTGCGTAATTTAAGTTGATTGAAGTTAATGCACCCAATACACCTGAGTTCAATCTTACTTCTACTCCATCAAAAACATTAGTTGGAACAAAAGTGATTAAGGCCTGTGTATTACCGCTCAATAACTGAACATTTAATAAGTTATTGTTTAACAATCTCGAATCACCATTGCTATTGGTTCCAACATAAGTAGTAATTGAAGCGTTCCCTAATAACGACAGTGATAATAGTTTTCCTGGAGATGATACCAATACACGTACGGTATCACCTAAAGTAGATAGTGATCCAAAACCAACTCTTTGATAAACTGATGCCCCAAGCGCTCCAACTGGCATCACTAATGAAGATGCAGTCTGGGTATCATTATCAATAGCTAAAGCTGGGTTAAACACACCTGATAATAAGGCTACACCAGTAACACCACCAACCTGTGTGATTGCTGCCTCGCAAGGAACCGGATTTGGCGATCCGTTACCATCAACGGTAATGGTCACCTGTACGCGGCTTGCCGAAGTACAACCATTGGTAGAAACCGATTCTACATAATAAGTTGTGGTAGCCAACAGCGGCGGTGTAACATAAGTAGCACCTAAATAAACAGGTATAGTTGAAGTATTAGAAGTATACCAATTGAAAGTATTGGTTGGATCTGCAGAACTAGCCATTAAAATTGCAGTTTGCCCTGCACCCACTGTTGATGAATTGGCAGTTACTACAGGTAACACCGGACGAGGATTAACAGATACCGCAGCTGCTGCACGTGCAGCACTTGTACAGTTACCCTGCGATGCTTCTACATAATAGGTAGTTGCAGCTGCCAGTACCGGAGTTTGGAATACAGCGCCGGTAAACAATAAGTTGCCTGCTATTGCAGCATCGTACCATTTGTAAGTTATTGCCGGATCAGGGTTAGCAACTGATAAAGTTGCTGATAATCCCTCACACACATTAGCAATTGTTGCCAATACTGGTGTTGGTAGTGCTGGTGTAACGGTTACAGTTACCGGAACTCTGGTCACATTTGCACAGGTTCCTTTGCTTACCTGAATATAATAAGTTTTAGTAGCGGTTAAAGCTGGTGTAGTAAATGTTTCGCCGGTAGCCAATTGTGTACCACCAGTAGCCGCATCGTACCAGGCTAAAGTTGTACCACCGTTTGCTGTTGCTGTTAATGTTGCTGTACCTCCGGCACAAATCGTTTGTGCACCTGCTGTTACGGTTGGGTTAGGATAAATTACAGTAGCACCATAAATATCTAAACTGGTTAATGCTGATACTAATGCACCAAAGCTTACTTGTACCCTATCATAAACACCTCCGGCTAAAATGGTAGCTGCGAAACGAGAACCTGAAAGTAATTGGAGATTTAATAATGATGAACTTAACTGAACTGATCTAACCACTGTTGATCCGTTCAATACGTTTACAGTAACATTCCCCAGTGCAGTTAAATCTAATAAACCACCTGGTAAAGCTAAATCTAAACGGATGCTATCAGTTGCTGTTCCGGCGTTAGGGAAAATTAATTGTTGGTAACCTGATGCACCAACACCTACTGATAACGATATTCGGGTAAAGTTAGATGGATCTGCATCAGTAGAATTTCCGGCTCCGGTTATTCCGCACAATAAACAAATTCCGTTTATACCTGTGTTTTGCGAATTAGCGGCATTACATGCGGTTCCACCACCGTTATTTAATACAGTAACAGTTACTGGTACGCGGCTTGCACTTTTACAACCGCTGGCATTTGTAGTTTCTACATAATAAGTAGTAGTAGCCGATAATGTTGGGGTAGTAAATGAAGTACCAGCACCTACCTGTGTTCCACCTGTAGCAACATCGTACCATTGGATGGTATTTCCAGCATCAGCTGTTGCCAATAAGGTAGTAGACTGACCCGCATTAATTACCTGATTATTGGTAGTAACCGTTGCTAAAGTTGCAGGTGGGTTAACAGAAACGTTAACTGCAGTTCTAGCACTTACCGCAGTTCCTGATACTGCCTCAACATAAAATACGGTTGGGGCAGCTACTGCAGGTGTTACAAAAACACCAGTATTATTGGTAACCAATGGTGTACTTCCGGTAGAAGCATACCAGTTATAGGTTACACCAGCTTGCAAATTGCTTACGCTTAATGTAGCCGGACTTCCAGCACAAACAGTTACTGCAGCAACTACTGGCGCATTAACTGTTACAGTTAAGTTATAAGCTGTTGTTGCTTTGTTTCCGTTTGCATCTGTTGCAGTTAAAGAAATTGAAAAGGTTCCACCTAAAGTTGGTGTTCCTGTAATTTCTCTTGTTGTGGTATTAAAACTTAATCCCGGAGGAAGGTTTGTAGCTAAATAAGTATATGGGCCAACGCCACCGGTTACCGCTGGTAAAGTTTGTGTTGGGTAAGGTGTACCTACAATACCATTTGGTAAAGTAGCACCTGGTAATGATAATACACCTATTACTTTAAGTGCATAAGTATTATTTGCGGTTCTGCCTTCACTATCTGTAGCGGTAACACTGATTGAATAATTTCCTGCCTGCGTAGGTGTTCCAGAAACTGCTCTAGTTGTTGGATTAAAAATTAAGCCTGGAGGAAGATTGCTTGCTACATAAGTATATGGGCCAACGCCACCGGTTGCCGATGGTAAGGTTTGCGTGGCATAAACTGTTCCTTCTGTTCCATCAGGCAAAGTTGCTGCCGGTAACAATAAAGGATCAACCACTACAATTGTATAGTTATTGGTTGCTGTTTTTCCATCAGCATCGGTAACCGTTACCGGTACGGTGAAAGTCCCGGATTGTGTAGGTGTTCCGGTAATCTCTCTTGTTGCAGGGTTAAAAGTTAATCCCGGAGGAATACCAGTTGCAGTATAAGTATAAGGTGTCGAACCACCTGTTGCAGATGGAATAGTTTGGGTAGGATAAACTGTGCCAGTAGTTCCATTAGCTAAAGTTGCCGCTGGTAAAACCAAAGGATCAGTTACCTTAAGCGTATAGTTAGCGGTAATGGTATTGCCATTGGCATCAGTAACCGTAACCGGTATAGTATAGGTTCCAATCTGTGTTGGTGTACCTGTAATTTCTCTTATTGCCGGATTAAAAGTTAATCCTGGAGGAACACCAGTAGCCGAATAAGTGTAAGGGCCTGTTCCACCTGTTGCAGCCGGAATTCCGTTAGTAGTGTAAGCTGTGCCTGTTACACCGTTAGGCAATGCTCCAGGAGCTAAAGCTAAGGCTGGTGTTACTGTTAAAGTGAAAGTTGAGGTTGTGCTACAACCTTTTGTATCGGTTGCTAGAACATCGAATGTTGGGTTACCGGTTGCAGTTGGCGTTCCACTTACCAAACCGTCTGGCGATAAAGCTAAACCAGCTGGCAAAGCACTGCCGGCAGCTAATGAGTAAGTATAACCTGGTGTTCCGCCAGAAGCTGCCGGAAGTTGCTTACTGTATGGAGAGGCAATTGTTGCATTGGTTAAAGTTGTACCTGCAAATACAATTGCCGGATTAACAGTAATAACCACCGGAACCCTTGTTGTATTTGAACATGTTCCTTTGCTTACCTGCACATAATAGGTAGTAGTTGCGGTTAAAGCCGGAGAAGTGAAGTTTGCTCCAGTTCCCACTTGGTTTCCGCCTGTCGGCGCATCAAACCAAGCTAAAGTTGTACCCCCATTTGCAGTTGCACTTAATGTTGCAGTGCTGCCTGAACAGATGGATTGTGCACCACCTATAAATGTTGGGTTAGGATAAACTATCGTTGCGCCATAAATATCTAAGCTGGTTAAAGCAGAAACCAGTGCACCAAAGCTTACCTGAACCCTATCATAAGTACCACCAGCTAAAACAGTTGCTGCAAAACGATTGCCTGATAAAAGTTGAAGACTTAATAATGCACCATTTAATTGTACTGTTCTTACAACCGTATTACCATTTAATACTGTAACGGTTACATTATTAAAAGACCGACATCGGCTAAACCAGTTGGTAAAGCCAGGTCTAAACGGATGCTATCTGTAGCAACGCCTGTAGATGGGAAAATTAATTGTTGGTAGCCTGTTGCTGTAACACCTACAGCAAGAGAAATTCTGGTGAAGTTGTTTGTATTAGCATCAGTAGAGTTACCTGCGCCATTTATAGCGCATAATAAACAGATACCATTAATGCCAGTATTCTGACTGTTTGCTGCATTACAAGCTGTTGCGCCGCCACCGTTAATTACAGTTACAGTTACCGGAACGCGGCTTGCACTTTTACAGCCATTGCTGCTTGTGGTTTCTATATAATAAGTTTTGGTTGCAGTTAAAGCTGGTGTAGTAAACGAAGTTCCTGTTCCAACCTGCGCTCCTGCTGATGGAGCATCAAACCAGGCAATGGTGTTTCCAGCATCAGCAATAGCGGTTAAAGTTGTAGTTTGTCCGGCGTTGATTACCTGGTTATTAGTCGTAACTGTGGCTAAAGTTGCCGGTGGATTAACTGAAACCGTAACCGATGCCCTCGAACTGATTGCTGTTCCGGAAACGGCTTCTACATAAAATACAGTTGCTGAACTTACTGCAGGCGTTACAAAAGTACCGTTATTGCCAGTTACTAATGGCGTACTTCCTGTTGAGGCGTACCAGTTATAAGTTACACCAGCCTGTAGGTTGCTTACCGTTAAAGTAGCAGTGCTTCCGGTACATACTGTAGCTGAAGCCACAACCGGCGCATTTACCGTTACGGTTATGGCATAAGTCGTTGTTGCTTTATTATTGTTAGCATCTGTAGCGGTTAAAGCAACATTATAAGTACCACCTTGTGTGGGTGTTCCGGTAATTTCTCTTGTAGTTGTATTAAATGACAATCCTGGAGGGAGGTTTGTTGCTGCATATGTATATGGAGACGTTCCACCTGTTACAGCCGGTAATGTTTGCGGTAAGTAAGAGGAACCAACAATACCGTTAGGTAATGTTTTTGTTGGTAAAATTAAGGTACCATTTACTTTAATTGGATAAGTGTTACTTGCTGTTTTACCTTGGCTATCAGTAACTGTAACACCAATTACATAATTACCTGCCTGGGTTGGAGTACCAGTAACCTCTCTTGTAGCTGGATTAAACGATAATCCAGCAGGAAGATTAGCACCTACATAAGTATAAGGACCAACACCACCAGTAGCAGCCGGTAAAGTTTGTGTAGTATAAACTGCTCCTTCTGTTCCATCTGGCAAAGTTGCAGCTGGCAAAAGCAATGGGTTATTGATGTTAATGGTATAATTGGTTGTTACCATTTTTCCATCAGCATCTGTTACTGTAACAGGCACTGTATAAGTACCGATAGCTGTTGGCGTACCGGTAATGGCTCTGGTTGATGGATTAAAAGTTAAACCTGGAGGAAGACCTGTTGCCGAATAAGTATAAGGCGTAGTTCCACCGGTTGCACTTGGAATAATTTGCGTAGTATAAACTGTTCCTGTAGTGCCATCAGCTAATGTCGCTGCAGGTAACAATAAAGGATCAGTAATTTTTACGGTGTAATTCGAAGTAATGGTATTACCGTTTGCATCAACAACCGTAACTGGTATCGTATATATTCCAGGTTGGGTTGGTGTGCCGGTAATTTCTCTTGTTGTTGGATTAAAGCTTAAGCCAGGAGGAACACCTGTTGCAGTATAGGTATACGGCCCTGTTCCACCAGTAGCAACCGGTATAGTCTGTGTTGGATAAACAGTTCCGGTTAAACCATCAGGCAATGCGCCTGGTGTAAGTACCAATGCTGCGGTAACCGTTAAACTATAAATTGCAGTTGCTTTACAGCCTTTGGCATCAGTTGCAACTACAGAAAAAGTGTAGGTATTGGCTACAGTTGGTGTTCCTGTAATTGCTCCGGCTGATGACAAACTTAAGCCTGCAGGCAATGTACTTCCTGCAGCCAGGGCATAAGTATAACCTGCTGTTCCACCTGTAGCTACATCTAATTGTTTAGTATAGGCAAAACCTGGAGTGGCATTTATTAATGTTGACCCATTAAAAATAATTTGTGGATTTACTGTAATTACAACAGGTATTCTTGCCGATTCAGCAGTACAGCCTACTCTTCTGGCAGCAACATAATAAGTTTTAGTAGCTATTAATGCTGGTGTTGTAAAGGTTCCATTAAAAGCAACTGTTTGTAATGCTGTTCCTCCTTCTATTGCTTCATACCATCTTAATTCGTTGGTGTTTGGAGTAGTAGCATTTAAAGCTACTGCGGTATTATAACATGCAGCAATTGCTGTACTTGCTGGAGTTGGCCTGCCCGCAGAGCGAATTACACCATAAACGTTGATGGTTTGTGTAAGGTTTAGCGCAACTACAGATCCGAGTGTAACCTTCACCCTGTCGTACACTACATTTGCACCGGGAGAAAAAGGTATCGATACTGGTTGCCCACTATTCAGTAAACCTAATAAGTCTAGATTTAATAAACTTGACGCTGAACCAGTGTAAACCTGGGTACCGCCATTATATGCGGTTATAGAAATGTTTTGTAAAAGCCCTGCTGTTAATAATGCAGGGGAAGCGCTAAGTCGCAGGTTAATATCATCACCAGGATTTGATGCTGTTGCAAAATAGAAATTTTGGCTAATGGATGATCCCACGCCAAGTACCCCTAAACTAAGTTCAGAAAAATTATTTGGATCTGAATCTATTGCCCTTTCACTATTTGTTACACCAGAACTGCCCAGCTGTAAGGCATCAAGTGTAATCCCTGTTCCTTCGTATCCAGTAGTAAATGCCTGTGCACAAGGATCAGTGCCTGAAGTATAAAAAGAATAATAAACCTTGGTATGATTAGCAACTGAAACCAAAAGTGCATTGGTTACATCTTTTACAAATACCCTATCATAAGCCTGTGTAGGGGTTATTGCGATATAAAAGAAACCATTTGCATCTTTTACCAAACGCAGATTATCTGAAGAAAATCCATCAATACTGTTACCGCCATTTGGGGGAACTGCAGAGGCACCGTTTCTGGCTCCCACCTGGAATGAATGGTTTCCAAGAACTACAGTTCCGCCTACATTAGCCAGCAAGGCACCCAAACTCCCTCCTAATAACCTGTCCAGTACATCTCCATCAAAATCTATCCTGATATAAGATGTCATTCCCGCAGCTACAGCAGCCGGATATTTTAATTCCAGTTCGCCACTATAAGAGCCAATACCAACAGCAATTCCACCATACGAATTAACCGAAGCAAAAGTGTTGTCGTTTAAAGTTGCATTTAATGCATTATCTACTCTGCTCTGAGCAGATACAGTATTTGCAAAAATTTTAGTTTGCGCATACGATTTGGCAGAAAAGAGCGTTAATAGAACGATGACTGCAACAAAAGTATTGCGGATTATCCCTATTCGGGATGAGAAAGTACGGGTTTTCATCATGTCAGGCGTTATTTTGGAAGACTTACTATGTATTAATGCTACAGTTTGGTAATGTTTTTCAAGGGGCATTATATTATTATGACAAATCTAAATCTAGAATAGGTACCTATCTTATCCATTACTATTCATTTTAATCCTATTACATTTCATTCATTTTATTCATACAGGTCTTTCTTAACGAATAGATTTCTTCAATTGTGAAATTATGATGACATTAGCAGTAAGTCATCCCATCTGTTAATTAATGAACGCTAACGACCTCCTTATCGAACTCCGGAAGTTTGTCCTTTTAAAATCTGGTTTGAGAAATATCGACCCGGGTCATTGTAAGATTATTTCTGAATATGTATATCAGGAAACCAAAAACTACGTAAGTGAAACGACGATCAAACGATTCTTTGGCTTTGCGAACACATTACATAAATTCTCCTTATTTACTTTAAATAGCCTTTCGCAATATGTAGGTTATAACGATTGGGACTCATTTTGTACGGATAAGAAAAATCAAACTACCTCTGTTCAAAGTATCTGGCAGGATTTAAAACTAAAAGCACATGCCCTTACAGAGGTATCGTTAATTGCTAAAAAAAATAATTCAGGCGTTCCATTTAATTCAACTGCGAACAGAAGTTTTTTTTATCCCGACTTTGATTATTTCTTAAAAAACAATTACCAGTTTACAACCGTAAGTGCCCAACCGGGTCAAGGGAAATCGATACTGCTCGCACACATGGTAGAGTATTTTTTCTTCTCAGAAAATGCCCTTTATAAAAACGATATTGTTTTATTAATTAACTCTGCAAGTCTTAATACCATTATCCAAAATGGAGATACTTTAAAAGAGTGGTTTTTAAAAGAATTTAAATTTGGAAGCCTTAGCGAGTTGATCAGTTTTTTTAAAAAAAATCCTGAAAAGAGAGAAGGCCGTTTTATTATTATTGTTGACGGTATTGACGGACACTTAGCTAAAGGTGATTATTTTAAAGCATTTATCGACTTCTTATATAGTATAGAAGAGAATAATTTTGTTAAGATCATATTTGGATTGCGAACTGATAGCTGGATTAATCTTCAGCCTGCTATTCATGGTTCTGCATCTTTAACCAAAGCCTGGTATATGGGCTTATTTTATGATGAGGACACATTAAGTAATGTACCACCGTTAAATGTTGAGGAGGTACTCTACACCTTAAGCCATATAGAAAATAGAATTATCAGCCAGGCAGACGTAAGTTTGCCCCTTTTAACCCAATTTAAAACACCATTCTGGCTACAGGTGTATTTCAAACTCAAGGATGAGCAACAGCACCTTGAACTGAATAACCCCTTGTTATGTTATGAATTAATTAGTTATTTTTTAGAGAGGCGCGTATTTATGGCAAAAAAAAGTACCAAAAAAATATTTCTCCTCAAAAAAATAAGTGATTGCATTTCAGAAGGAAATAAGAAATTAAGGGTTTCTAAAGAAAAAATCCTGAACTACATCAATTGTTATCCCGATGCATACGAAGAACTTTTAAATGATGGGATTATCATCCAGGAAAAAAGGTTAAGTACAACTATTCCTACAGAAATTGTCCGCTTTTTAAACGACGATATTTATACCTATTTTCTATTTATACAGATTACCGATAAATTTGAATATAAACCAAGTAAACCATTTTTCGAACACATATTAAGCAATTTCCCAGGTCAGAATTCCCAAAGAGATCATATCCTTAACTGGTCGATCAGGTTCGCTATCAACCGTAACGAAATAGCTGCTTTAAAAAACATTTTCAGGCTGCCATTTTCAAACCGCGAAAAAAATAGTGCTTTTGATTTTATTTGCTACGTATCGAAATATGAGCTTAGCAAACCCAATTCTAACTTCAATAAGTTGAGCATTGGTATCGATTTTATCGACCTTATGGCTACAGGGCGAACCATGGGCAACCTGTACAAGGAAACCATCAAAACCATATCTGAAAACGTACTGAATGAAGACATACAGATTATGCTGCATGTAATAGAATGCAACGTTAATCTCATTGATGTAGATAAAGTAGCTCTAGCCAATACCATGCAGGTATTGAAGAGAAATTATAAAAGATTAAACGAACTGTTTCCGATTAACCCTTACGATTTAATCCTTTATTTTTATAATCACCTGATTAATAAGCCTAACGAAAGCAAAAGCCTCGAAGATAAAATTATAAAACTTTGCCACGAGATAGATCAAAGTAAACCAAAAAGAAACGAAGAGATCACCTCTGCCGAAATACTCTCTTACAGATTGGCATTGATTGTCTTATTTTCTCAGAAAAATTATGCAGAATGCCACCGTTTTATTATGGCCATACTGAGTAAATATCCTAATATTTTTTACGTAAGATATTCGGTATTTTCTCCTTTTTTATTGCTTCATTTAGGTCAAACCTACATCAAACTCAACTACTTTAAAAAAGCGCAGCGCATTATGCAATTCGTAAATAAAATCATCAGCAGCGATTATACCTATTATACAAATTTTATATTGGCCTGCTTTAATGCTTTTAAAGCCAGCTTTTACAATGCCACGCATCATTATGAAAAAGCACTTACAGAAACTAATATTGGCTTGGGTATTACCCGAAAGAATAATTTTAAGACGTTAGAAATAACCTTATTATTAAGTAAGATCGATACCCTGAAACATACTGAAGAATCGGAAGAAGTATCAAGTGTTATTAAAGAACTGCTAAACTTTTTAACAGCTCACAAACTCTCTATGCCTGATTATTCTAACCTTAGCAGTCATGAGTTCGAACATACCTTTAAGATTTTAAAATCTTATCGTAAGTACCAAAGCCTGTAAAGAGGTGTTATTTTTAAAGCCAATTCTGTGTTGTTTCATGTTGAGCTCAGCTTGCATTGAGTTTGATGAAGAATCCAAACGTATTGCCGGGAATATTAATTTTGTTCTTCCGCAGGCTTAGGATATAAAATCAAACGCTTTCTCAGATTTGGAGCGCAAGGCCTGTACAAAACACTAAATTTCTTCCCGTTTTTCGCTTTTACGCTTCCTCGTACCTCGTTGCTGCAGGGTAAACGCTTCAACCTGGGCTAAAGGGGCTAATACAGTTTTTCATTTTTGAGGCTTAGGGTGTACAAACCCTTGTGCCTAAACCCGACAGCAACGAAAATACTTTTTGTTGCAGCAACCCTGAATCTGCTGTCATGCTGAGGTACGAAGCATCTGTAACCTATGAACAGATGCTTCGTACCTCAGCATGACAGCGGCACAAAAAGATTGAAGTGAATGGCGGGACTGCAAAATGCCAGGAACTGCTGTACCTTCATTTCCTGATCATAAAAACATGATTATTCTAATAGCCTGAGTTCGATAATTATTTGCTGAAAATTATATCTTATTTACGCCTAATCCCGCTTTATCGTCCTGCTGAATTTATTTCAGCATCTTTTTAGCGTGAAAGACCCTGAAATAAATTCAGGGTGACGACCGCTTTAACAGAAAACGTGATTAAAATGACACAAAATGAGATTTAATAATCGAACTCAGGTTAATAGGTTCTTATTTAATTATTATTATCTTATTTAATCAAATTATAAAGTTCATCCAGTTTTGGAGAAAGCACAATCTCTATCCTTCTGTTTTTGCTTCTTCCATCAGCATTTGCATTTGTACCCAGGGGTTGAAATTCACCTTTGCCAGTAGCCGTCATCCTTACACTTTCTACTTTTTCGTTCTCTGTTAAATAACGCACAACAGAAGTAGCCCTCAACACACTTAAATCCCAGTTGTCTTTAATCTGCCCCAGATTATTTATTTTCTGATTATCGGTATGACCCTCAACTGCAATGTTAATTTCAGGCTGCTGTTTTAATACATTGGCCAATTGCGTTAAAGCTTGTTTACCCTTTTCATCAATGATGATACTTCCTGAAGGGAATAAGAGTTTATCGGTTAACGAAACATATACCTTCCCATTTTTAATTTCAACAGTTAAACCACTTTTGGTAAAGCCCAATAAGGCCTGCTGTAGTTTCTCTTTGAGTGAGTTGGTCGCTTCATCACGTTTGCGCAGCACCTCTTCCACTTCTTTTAAACGTTTCTCACGGGCAGCTAAATCGCCAGATAGCTTGGTGATCTCACTTGAAGAATTATTTTTAAGTTTTTTATAGTTCGCATCAACGGTGTTGTAATTACTTTGCAAATCGCGAAGCTCTTCAGCCATTAATGTAGTATCCTTTTTCAATTTTGCTACTTCTTTTTCAAGGTTTTCAATTTTAATTAAACCTTCATTAAATGCGGTATAAAGTGAATCTTTGGTTCCCAATAAAGCTTTATACTTTTTTGGAGATAATACAACACAAGAAGTTAAGGAAGAAAAAAAGAGGAGAACGGCAAAGGCAAAAAAGGTATTTTTCATGTTTAAAGTTTCAAGGGTTTAGTATTCAGTAGTAAGTATTTAGTAGCAAGTATCAAGAAGGTATTATGTTTGGAAATTGATCATTGCTAATTGGTTATTCTTAATTGGTCATTGATATTTCTTGGTTATTGTTCTATAGCATTTCGTAAAAATGCAACTAATGGCTGTACTGTTTTAAAAGAACTTATCAACTTATTAACGAGGTTCGGTTTTAAAAATTCTTCATCATCGATTTTTGTGGTGGCCTCGAAGCTTTTCAGCTTTAAAAATTCGATGTTTGGATCTGCAGGATCATAGCCTTTCGGTGCATTTTTAAGGGCATTATCCACACCTAGTTTAAAGTTTTTCTTAAAATCCTTGCCGTTGATAATTTCTTTAAAATCGCCAATATTATAATCAATCTCCTGTCTGATCAATTTTAAATGCGATGCTTCAGGCATCCAGTATCCACCGGCAATAAAGCTTTTTCCTGGCTGGATGTGCAGGTAATAACCCGGTTCGTTCCCTCCTTTGCTTTTGGCCGAAAACCAGATACCGAAATTATTTTTATAGGGATCTTTATTTTTACTGAAACGCACATCGCGGTAAATGCGCAAAAGGCTTTTTTTAGGATCAGCCTCTGCCGAAAGTAATGGATCTACCTTAGCCAGTTCGGGGATTAATTTTGCTATAAGTTCGAGTACATCAGCTTTTGCAATTTCATAAACATCTTTATTGGCAGCAAACCACTCGCGGTTGTTGTTTTCAGCAACCTCTTTTATAAAGTTTAGGGTTTCTTTTTTTAACATTGCTAAAAATTGAAAGATTATATTTAAAAATGGTTGATCGTTCAAGGTTAATAGGCTAAACTGCCATCAAATAGTTTCAGCAGTCAACCTTTACCTATTGACTTCCGACTCCCGACCTCTGGCTCCCGACTTACTTATCGTAATATGGCTTATACTTAATGTTAGGCGATAAAACGTGGAGCAGTATAATTCTCGAATATCGATAGTTAAACGGATACAGAATAAAACAACCTGCAAAAATAACAATCAGATAAGGCCAGAAAGTCTCATCAGTAAGCGGACCAAAAACTAAATAGGTTAGAAAACTCGCGAAAAGCATTTCGATTACATTCATGGCATAACTAACGTACATCGCTGCATAAAAATAACCAGGTTCAATTTCTATACGTTGCGCACAATGCCCGCAAATTTCTTTGGTATGCTGAATGTTCCAGCCATACATACTGCCTGTAAAAATAGCTCCCCTGCGGCAATGCGGACATTTACAATGTACAATGGCATAAAGTTTTGAAGTAGTTTGCTCAGACATACTTTTAATTTAAATTAAAAGGTTCCTTTTTCATATTCAGGTGAATATTTCTTTTGCGGTATTTTTTATACCAGACTACACCAACAATAACAGCCATTAAATAGGGAATAGATAAAAGATACAATACGCCTGTATTTAAGCCTGCAGTTTGTGTATTCCCGTTTTTAACACCCTGCTCGGCATTAATGGTACACATCGAACATTGGGCATTAACATTGGGGCTTACCGCAAAGGTAAATACCAAAACAAACAGGATAAAAATTGCTTTCTTCTTCATCGTTTACAAATATAGGAATAAACGGATGGAGCGGTTTAAAAATTATGTCATAAAAAAAACCTCACTTTTTAGGGTGAGGTTTTATGAGATACAGTTAATTTATTCAATATTATTCGGCAATGATTTATCTGTTTTTACGTCAAGAAAGATACATTTTCCAATTATTAATAATGCCAACTTACCCATGCTTTAGCATCAGCTACGTTAACCATATCGTAAGTAATGGTTTCGGTAGTTCCAGCATTAGTTTGAATCAAATAATAGCCTTGCGATTGATTGATTTGTGCAAGATATTTTGCATAAACAGCCGCTGCCGCTGCAGGCACAGTACCAAATTGAGAACCACTGTTAGGAAAAATGATTTTACCATCAGTAGTAAAAGTTGGAATTACAGCGGGTCCATAATTTGTTGTAGCTACAATTCGAGCGTTATCATACGCACCACTGGCAGCTGGATAGTAGTCAATTCTTTTATATCCAGTTAAAGACCTTAAGCCTAATGCATCATCTACACCATTAATATGAAATCCTAATTCAGCCGACACATAAGTACTGGCTTTTGCCCATGCCCACCAATTTTTAGCAGCATTTATATCATAATACAGCGGGGCAGCTACACCAGAAATTGTAGCGGCTAAAGTACCGCTTTTGGCAGCAGCAGTGCCACTTGCTAAATCAATAGTAATTCCATCTAAACCAGTAATAATATTTGTACCATCACTAAATGCTGTTTTAAGCACAATGCCATTATTTGTAGCTCCGTAATAGGTATTAAATTGCTTATACACTGTACCACTTAGATAATTTAGCGTTAATATTTTAGTGGTGGGATTGATAATAAAATCGTATGATTTAGCCCCGATTGTTAAACGCTTAAAATATTGCACAAAAGATTTAAAACTAGCGATGCTTGTTACGGATTGCGTCATTTTACCAGCCAAATAATCAGTTGCATCAGTTTTGCTTGATTTAATTAGGGTTAGTTTACTACCTAATAAATCACCCACAAAACGTAGCGTATCACCTTTAGCAGATTTATAGGTATATGTACTATCAATTCCTCCCAAGGTTTTCGCCAATACCGCAAATGATGATGTAGAGCCTAAACTTAGTGTTGGGTTTGTTTGTCTTATGCTTAAACTATATTTAGTATCTGATGCTGCAGTAGCATTTGCTGTAGAGTTATCAAGTAAATATTTAGCTGTTGATGTACCATCAAAACTAATGTAACCTGCGTAATATTTGCCTGTAGAAGGCTCGATGGTCATTCTAAAACCATCCGTTCCAGCTGCAATCTGCTTTTTTAAATCATCAAGACTTACTGAAGGATCTGCAAATGACTTTTCAATATCGTATTTTGCCAATCCATCTTTTTTACAAGCTGAAAAAGCAATTACAATTAATAATAATATATATAATAGATTATTTTTCATTGTTGTTTATTTTAATTTCCAATTTAAAAATTAATAGAACCTGATCCAGTTTTTGCTATCTGTAACACTAACCAAATCATAGCTATTTGTACCAGTTTCAAAAGCGTAATACCCTCCTACTTCAGCGAGTTGATTATAAACTCTATTTACAATTGTAACATTGGCGGTTCCAGGATTTGTGCCTTGATTGCCATAAGGAGATTTCACAAATATCATTTTTCCGCTTGGATCTAAACGAGTGTTAAAAATTGGGCCGTATCTAGTTGCACCACCATTGTAGTAAAACCACAAAACATCAAAGGGATCAGAATAAAAGTTAGCGATAAACTGCATACCAATGTAACCGGGTATAGCCGTAACATTATGTGCATTTTTAACACCAGCAATTGTAAATCCATAGTCACTTGTAAAATTGTACTTTGTAATATACATCTTCGTTGGAGCATACGTATCAAATGTAAGTGGTGATGGTACGTTGTTTATTGATGTTACCGTTGTACCTGTTGTTACAGATACGCTGCTTATTCCAGTGTTTATATTAAAATCATGAAACTCACTAATGTTCACATTCTCATCTATAAACGGATGTCTAAAAATTATTCCTGTGGATGCTACTGCATATTCAGTAGTGAATCTTTGAAACCCATTTTTTAGATAATAAAAACTAACTGTATGCTGGTCTGCATTGATGGTAATATTATACTCTTTACCTCCCAAAGTAATTTTGTTATAATAATAAGGGAAATTGGCAATCTCAGCAACATAAGTATTATTTGTATAAGCCTTAGAAATATAATCGTCACCTTGATCAGCCTTTGCCCTTATCAAAATCAAATCACTTTTATTTAAATTTCCTTTTAGCTTAATGGTATCTGCACTTGCAGATAGTATTGAAAATTCGAAATCTGATAGAAATCCCGTTCCAGAGCCACCACCCAAAACATTAGGATCGGGATCGGCCAACATATGTAAATAACTATATGTATCAAAATACAAACTTGGCACCTGAGTTCCTTTTAAGCGATAAGAACTCTCTTTTGGAGTAGCCGCTTTGGTAGCATCAAGATCCGAATAGGTAATTACCCTGTTTTTATTGTCGAACTTAAATTTAAAGGTATACCCTCCTCCCCCTTGCGGAAAAAGATATCCAATCCACCCATTTTGCGCTCCTTGCAGCTGTGTTTGATATGCTGTTAATGCTTCTGTTAATCTTTCGTCTGGCCTTTGATCGGGTTCATTCGATTTTTTACAGGCCGCAAAAATAAAAATTAGCAAGCCAAAAAATAATATTTTTTTCATATTAAATATTTAATAAATGATTTAATTAGTTACCAGTGCGATACCATTTTTAACTTCAGTTTGCAACGCTCTAAAATCTATGCTATAAGCTGATCGATAATACTCCACAATCATCGCTTCTTTTGTTCTCAAAATTAATGCAGCTGTACCTGGATTAGCAGTAACCAAAGCATCAAAAGCTGTTTGGCCTTCTACCAATAAATATGCAATGGTTTCAACCCAGTCTTCATCAACCGCAGCCTTAGCATATGGAGTAACAAGCCCTTGTGCATTAGCATCAGCAGCATCGGTATTAAACCAACTAGCAGTGTACCATTGAGGATTAAGCTGTTTAAATTCGCGTGGGTATAAAATATTTTGATGAAGAATGTGGGCAAATTCATGATGTATGGTGTGCAGCATACGCTTAACCTCAGCAACATTTTTCCTATCATAAGTATTAATTACAAACAATGTAATTTTCTTACCTCCCTCAGCTTCACCGAGCGTTATAGTTCCATCTGAATTATAAGATGCACTACCGTACATTACATATTCTTTTGGGGAATACCTTCTTAAAAAATCATCGCCACTAACCTTTTTATAAGGAGCTATCCAAATTTTTTGAACTGCATCTAAGGCGGGGATTACATTATCCTCATTTACAGGGGTAATGTTTTTGTTATAAGATGTTTCATAAGGATCCCATTTATACTTTACCTGAATATTATAAGGGTCAGTAAAGTTAAGCTTGATATAACTATCAATGTTCCCCTTAACCCATGTATCACCTCCAAGGCCAACAATTGGTGTTTCTGGAAGAGTCTCTTTTTTACAGCTGGAGAATGTTAAACATATTCCAACCAGAGCTATATAAAATATTGAAAATTTAATTTTCATGTCTTAATAATTTAAATGATAAATTAACGCGGATTTCTTTCCAGGCCAGCTAATTCTGCCTCTGCAGGAATTTGAAGAACTCTTCTTGGATCGTTTGGACCTAATGTATATGTTGATTTCAAATCTGCGGTGGCATGAACAACAGGGAGGTTATAGCGGAGTATATCAAACCAACGCTGCCCTTCGAACATAAAATCGATCCGTTTAAAATCCAAAATTGTTTTTACAATTCCTTCCTGAATACTGAATGGTTTATAATAACTATTAATCTTCGCCTCCGTAATGGCATGTGTAGTGGCACTATAAACAGGATTTGCATCGCTAATGATTAATCGCTTACTTCCATAATCGTTAAGATCTTTTAATGCAGCCGCAGTATTACCTAAATAAGCATTAGCTTCTGCACGATTAAACAAAACCTCTTCAGCAGAAAATAAAGGGATCATATTATATGGGTCTCCAATATTTCCATTTTGACTAGTTAGCACAAAATGCTCAGGAAATTTGGGAATATTTAACGATAAATCTCTACCGTACAGTTGATAGGCCCAAGTACCGCCTGCAACATTGGCACCCCAAATGGTTTTATATACCAGGTTAAAGGTTAAAGAATAGCGATAAGATGGATAACTTCTACCCCATACCGAGTTTGCCTCTGCTAATAAAATATTAGCTGGATTACTTGCTGCAGTATAATAAGCTTGTCTTGTTGCATATTCCATAGAACGGCTATTTGATGCGACATAATCCCTTAAATTAGGCAATATGTTACCTCCAGCAAAAACCAGGTTTGCGTGTTCAATTACCTTCGCGTAATCCTTTTTGAAAAGAAAGAATCTAGCTGCAAATGCATGCGCAGCAGAGGTAGTAAAATGATATTTAGGAATCTTATATCCACTGTCTTTTATTAATGGCAAGCCTTGATTGAGGTCATTTTCAATTTGCTGATAAACATAAGCTACTGTTTTTCGCTCATACTTCTTAAAAACAATATCTTCAGGTTCAGTAACATATGGAATCCCTGGATCGGTTGCAGCTGTATTTACATCGTAAACTTTAGAAAATAATGTTACTAGCATAAAATGGCTATATGCGCGTGCAACTAAAGCTTCTCCTTTTTGCATACTATACTCATTTGGATTCGGTGCCAAGTTAATTGCCTTTAAGGCTTGGTTTGTTGCAGCGATTGCTTTGTAACATGCATTCCAATATGAATCTGGAGAATCAATATCTCTGCTTTGTACATCATCAAATCTCCATGGATCACGATTTACAGCATCACCTCCTCCAGCCGCGAGTCCTTTATCATCGGCATTATCACTCAATGCTTCGCAAAATGTAATATAGTTGGCATGAGGGTAAGCAGTAACCAACAATTCGGAAACTTTAGAGGGAGAATCAAGCGTTGCCCTTAAATCTGGTGCTTGTTCAAGATACTTTTTACAACCAGCAATTGATAAAGAGCCTAAAGCGATTAATGATATATATAAAATTTTATTTTTCATGTTTTTAAGATTAATTACAATCCAACTTTTAACGATAGTGTAAATTGCTTAGGGATAGGTAATGCCACACCGCCGCTTGTAAAAAATTCAGGATCTTGTCCATTCAATTTTTTATCAGCATATACTAACCATAAATTATTGGCAACTATATTTAACGATGCTGTTTTAAAACCTAACTTGTTTATCTGTGCTTTAGGCAAAATATAACCAAATGAAACAGATTTTAAACGAATAAATCCGCCATCAGCAACTCTATCTGAAGAATAGTTATATGCATTATATGGATATGTTCCATCTAAATTTGAAATGGTTCTCGGATCTGCTATTGAAGGTCTGCCAGTGTCGTTTGCAAATAAAAATCTATTTAAAAATTCATTTGGCATAGCATCCAGATCAGAATAGCTGTTTTTATATATTGGATTTAATCTTACTTTATTTCCTGCACTGAAGGTTAATAACATAGACAATGTAAAATTCTTATAATTGAAGTTGTTATAAAAACCTCCGTTAAACAATGGATCAACAGGCCCTTCATATTTAAGATACTTCGTAACCTCACTCTGTAAATAGACATTACTGCTCACTTCACCCTTTTCGTTAATGAAGGTTGGTACGCCTGTTTCAGCATCTAATTTTTGAAAATCAATAGAAAACAAGCCTCTAGAAGGATATCCTTGAAGAGGGCCTCCATCGGCTCCAACCAAGTTCCAAATAGTCGGCTCACTTCTCAAATTGGTAATCTTACCTTTATTGTATCCGAATGTAACCTGCGATTTCCATCCCCAATCTTTTTCTCTGAAAACATCGCCAGCAACCGAACCTTCAATACCTCTTGTTACCATATCAGCATAGTTGGCTATTTTAATAACCTCACCACCAATTCCTGAAGTTCTGATCGGGCCAATTAAATCAAACCCATCACGCTTGTAAGCATCAAGGGTAACGTTTAATCTATTTTTGAAAAATGATACATCTAATCCAATATTTGCTTCATACTGTTTCTCCCAGGTTAATTCAGAGTTTTCAAGATAATTGATCGATAAACTTGATTCAATTTCAGACAAACGTGGGCGTAAGGTACTACCGCTTCTTAAAACTAAACTAGAGTTGGTAGCACTCCCTAAACTTGCTGTTAAACCATATGTACCACGAATCGTTAATTTACTTATGGCATTCTGATTTTTCATAAAATTTTCTTCATCAACATTCCATGAACCACTCACATTCCAGGTTGGTAACCATCTTGCTTTTGGCGACTCGCCCATTTTATTGGATCCATCATATCTTAAAGTACCATTTAACTGGTATTTATTGTTATAGGAGTAAGATCCTGTGGAGGCGAATGCAACGTAACGATCAAACCATTGATCCATTGAATAGTAATTAAAGTTTCCTTCAACAGATTGTTTAATTGCATTAGGGTCGATAAACGGAACGCCTCCCTTATCATATTGATACCCGTAACCTGTAAATTGAGCATTGCGTCTATCAATGTAACGCATTTCTTGCGATGCAAATAATCGAACGATATGTTTTTCGTTGAATGTTTTGTTCCAGTCTAAACTATTTCTAATAAAGTAACTCTTTAAATAGTCATCATTAGTTAAGTATAATCCTCCATAAGGCAATACAGAAACCGGATATCCATCTGGATCTGTTGGATCGGTATATAAAAATCTATTTGCTAATCTAATTGTAGTATTTTCTGGAAAAACTCCTGCCCGGTAAGCCTGAGCCATATTTGACGATTCACGTATTTTATGTTCCTGTCCCGTTTTCACATAACGATAAGCACCAGTAAAATCGTAGTTTAAGTTCTTCAATATTTTGTACTTAACCTCGCCCTGAACTTTAAAGTCAATCATCGAAAGCTCCAATGTATTGTTCTTCAACTCATTGATGATGTTAAATGGAGCATAATTCATTGTGAAATACTCTAAATTACCATTTTGATCATACGGTGTTAAAGTACGGCTGGTATTGAGTGCATAACTAAATGGATTTAAATCAAAATCTCTTGAATATTCTCCAGTAACCGGATTACTTGTACGTCCCAAAGTACCTGGAGCATTCTGATCGCGTATCGAGCCAGTGGTAATTAGCCCAAAACTAAGCTTATCGTTAATTTTCCAGTTACCTCGAACGTTTCCTGTAAATCTCTTCACCTTATCACCAATTGTCCATCCATTATCCTGTAAATAACTGGTAGAGTAATACATTTGAGATTTTTCAGTTCCTGTTGAAACACTTAAAGAGTGCTCTTGCATAAACGAATTTTTAAATAATGTATCAAACCAGTCAGTATTTGCATAAGCATAACGGTTTAAAAAGGCAGCTCTTGCCTCTGGTGAATTTATAACCCCAGGAGTAGTTGAACCATTTGCGTAATCTAAGCTTTGGTAAAGTTTTTTATAAACACCACCATTTGGCCTGTTTACTACATCACTATAGTTTAACCAGCCTTTTCTATCCATCTCAGCATAAACTGACATTTGATCATAAGAGTTCATAATGTCAAAATTGTTATAAGATGGCTTTAAATAACTTGAAAAATTACCAGTGTAGGAAATTAAGGGCGATCCATCACCTATTTTACCTTTTTTTGTAGTAATTAAAATTACACCATTCATCGCTCTTGCTCCATACAATGATGTTGCAGAAGCATCTTTTAAGATCTGAAAACTCTCAATATCATCAGAATTCAATCCAGCAACTGAAGAGCCTAATAATGTACTTGGATCACCAGTTGAGAGTTGCTCGTTTGATATATTTACAACATCTTCTAAAATTACACCATCAATAACCCATAATGGTTTATTATCACCTGTAATTGAAGTTGCTCCACGAACGCGGATTTTAGGTGCAGCACCAAATGTACCAGATACATTTTGTACTGATACTCCGGCAACGCGACCTTCAAGCATACGGCTTACATCTGCAATACCATCACGTTTAGCATCGGCGCCATTCAGTGAAACGGCTGATCCAGTGAACAACTTTTTACTAATATTCTGATAACCAGTAGAAACGACATCAACTGTTTTTAAGTCGTTGACATCTTCTTTTAAGCTTACGTTAATTCTTGTACGGTTATTTACTATTTGTTCAATAGTATTATAACCTACGTAGCTATAAACTAAAGTTCCGGTATCGCTTACCCTAATAGTATATTCACCGTTGGCATTTGTTGTTGTAGAATTGCTTGTACCCTTTTCGCGTACACTTACACCAGGTATTGCACTTCCGGTATTATCTGATACCCTACCCTTAACCTCTATAACAGCAAAGTAATTGACAATTTTATCGAAAATCGTTTTTTCTTTAGGTTTAATTAAAATTGTTCTGTCTTCAATTGTATAGATTAGTTCTCTATCAGAAACAATCTTATTCATCACCTCTTCAATTGTAGAATTACTGAAATCTACATTCAATGTAGTTGAGGTTTTAATTTTATTGGTCGATAAAAGAACGTCATAACCAGATTGTTTTCTGATCTCTTTAAAAACCTTTTCTAAGGTTACATTTTTTTCTTTAAATGTAACCAGCTGGCCAAATGAAGCTGCGCTTACCTGCATTAAAGAGACAAGCAGTATGACCGTAACTAACTTCATAATCAATAGCAATTTAGGTATGTAGCGTCGGTGCGTACATAAAATTTCAATATAAATTTTGTACATTTAATAGTCTGTTTTTTTTTTTGCGAAGCGCAATGAAGTTTGGACGCCAAAAAGCGTTTCGCGGGTTATCCAAGAAATAATTGATTTTTAATCGATTCCGGTTACGGAATAGCTAAACAGATAATAAAGGGGTGTTGCAAGCACTCCTTTTTTTATTCATTTATCTTCGAATCGTCAGGAGGTTTGTTGAGGTCTATTCATAGTTTGCAGGGTTTAGGTTAAGGTTGATTAAGTTGTTTTATTTTTTAGAGATAAAGGTTAGTTATGTCTTCATCTGTTATCATTTATTCTTTGTGAACAATTAATTTATTGCCCTTAATATCAAAATGCACTTCTCCTGTTTGTTCAAACTTGGTCAGCACTTTTGATATTTTTTCGAAACGGCTTACCGTTCCGTAATACATTACATCTTTTGCAGCAGGATCTGCATATTCTATTTCTACATTATACCAGCGGGCAACTTTACGTAAAATGCTCTCCTGCCTTTCGTTATTAAACATAAAATAGCCTTTTTTCCACGCTATTGCTTCTTCAACATCCACTTCTTTTATGGCAATACCCGAAACAGATACCAGGGATTGTTCTCCGGGCTTAAGTATTTCGCTGTCATTGGTGCTTTTATGAGAAACACGAACACTTCCTTCCAATAAAGTAGTTTTAGTTACCTTTTCATCTTTATAGCTGTTAATGTTAAAGTGTGTTCCCAATACCTCAACAGCTTGTTTGTCGGTTTCTACAATAAAAGGATGTGCTGCATTTTTGGCGACTTCAAAATAAGCTTCACCATCCAATTTAACTACACGCTGTTTTGCGGTTCCAATGTTTAATGCGTATTGAATTGAAGAAGCTGCATTTAGCCAAACTGTAGAACCATCAGGTAGCTGGATTTGCCACTCGCCGCCGTTTGGGGTCGAAATAGTGTTTAATCTGGTATCATTTACATTTTCGGTTCCGGCAACATTATACACCAATTGACCATCGGCAGTTTTAGTGATAGAGAAACCAGCTTCTTTGGCTATATCGCCTTTCATCGCGTCTGAAAGCGAAATTTTCTTTCCGTCAGCCAGGGTAAGAATAGCTTTATTTTTTCCAGGCGCTACATCAGTAGCAAAAACATGCTCTTTCTTTTTCTGTAGAGAGAGATAAGCCGTTAAAGAAAATGCAATAAAAACAACAGCAGCGGCAGCCCATTTTAAACTATTCATTAAAATTCGCTTAGGCGACCGGGTTGGCTTGTCTATCGTCAGAATTTTATTGAGAACAGGATTCCATTTTTCCTCAACAACATGAACTGCATGCGCTTCTTCTGCGATAATCATTTTCACGATTTCGTCAGAAAGTAGTGATGTGCTGTTTTCGGCCAAAACTAAAAGTTCTTCCTTTTCAGACTGACTTAAGGTCTTAGCTGTAAACTGTTGTAATAGATAATGTATACGTTCCATAAAGATTCTGATACTAAGAAGCAGCAAAAGAAAATTAGGACTATCGGGATATTAATTTTTTTCTATTTTATTCTCAAAAAGAAAAAAACAATTGGAAAAAAGAACACAATTCCGTGCTGATCAAGGTGTATACGTATGGATTTTAAGGCAATCACAAGGGCGTTTTTAACTGTATTCGGAGAAATATTAAGTATTTCTGCGATTTCAGGTATAGTTTTACCATCTCGCCTACTCAATTGATATATATTTCTCCGCTGATCAGGTAATTTATCTACCGCTATAGCAATAATCTTCGTTACCTCATTTAAATTAATAGTTTCTACAGTATTATTATGACTATTTTGTTGTTTAGCAGTAAATGCATCAACAACCTTATCTTCTTTTAATTTTTTACGCAGGTAGCTTAAACATTCGTTAGAAACATATTTATATAGATAGGCCTTCACATTATCTACTTCTGCTAATTTATCGCGATTTAGCCAGACTCTTAAAAATGCATCCTGAATAATTTCTTCGGCAGCATCATCAGACTTGGTGAACTTAGTAGCAAAAATGTGGAGTACAGGAAGATATTTAAAGAATAAAACAGAAAAGGCCTGCTCATCTCCCTCTACGATTTTTTCTATAAGCTTACGTTCATCTTCTATCCTTCCTTGCGCCATAAATTAGTCGATTGGTATATTCATATACAAAGTATATGAATCCCTTTGTGTGATATAATATACATAAAAGTGAAAAAAAAATTGGGTTAAAGCAAATATCTTGTGCAAGCAAAATTCCTATAACCAAAAAAACCTTACGTTTTTAAGTAAGGCTTTTCAAATTTATAATCTTAAATATATCTCTAGTATTGATAATATGGCGAAATCATCAAATAAACCACCACACCTGTTATAGCAACATACAGCCATAACGGAAATGTTATCCGTGCAATTTTTCTGTGACGATCAAAACGCTCGGCTAAAGCCCTCACATAGGTAACCAAAACCAAGGGAATAATTGCAATTGACAATAAGATATGTGTTAATAAAATAAAGAAGTAAGCATATTTTATTGCACCATCCCCCCCAAACTTAGTAGAGGGCGTAGTCATATGGTATGCGATATACATCACCAAAAACAATAAAGAGCAGCCTATTGCTGTTTTCATTAAATTCTGGTGCAATTGTATCTTTCCATTTTTTATTGCCCAAACGGCAATTACCAAGAGTATGGCTGTAATCCCATTTATGGAAGCGTATATTGGTGGCAAAAAAGGCAGGGTTGGTGCATCAATACCAAGATCCTTTAACTTTACCACAAATAAAAAAGCTACAGCTACAGGTATAAGTATAGAAAGAATAATGATCCACTTATTATATTTTTTCTCAATCGGGCTATTTTCCATGAGTTTTTAAATCTCTTTTATATTAAATTACTTTGTATCGATTACTGCCTCCAAATATTAACCGCTAGGCAACTACCTACCATCTTTAACGTTCCTTAAATACTCCGCAATAAGTACTTTTATCTCATCTTCTAACTTAGCGTTCGCTCCTGCATCGTCTGCATCATAAATACCCCTTATACGGTGTAAATTATCAATCAGCACTATCTTATTGCTAAATATAAAGCTGTTCTTTCCATTGGACTCATTTGCTACTACATCAAGCAACAGGCCTTGCCTGATCAATAGATAGGTTTGTGCAGTATCTCCAGCTAAAAAATCCCACTTGCCTTCTTTTGCTTTAAAATTAGCTGCAAAATCTTTGATTAAACCTGTATCAGCTGGATCAACAGATAGGCTTACAAATTTAACCAGGGGCTTCTGTTCATAGCCATCAGATAGTTGTTTGATGTATTTACTTGCCTGCTGTTTCTTCGCTCCGGCATGAAATAAGTTTAATACTACAATCTTGTTCTCAAATGATTTCCAGCTAACCGTGTCGCTATGCTGGTTTACGAGTTTAAAATCAGGAACCAGGTGGTAAATGGTATCGGGAATCTTCTTGCCCTTTACACTATGAAAAGTTGTGGCAACAACCTTTTCACCAAAGATTGGTAAACTCTTATACCTGTTTTTTGCGAAGTGGGGCAATAAGTAAAAAAACAAAAATCCCGGTATAGCTAAAATGCTTACCAGGATTATTACCTTTTTTATAGGGTTTCTTTTCATTAATGGTTCATCATGTGGATGTTTAAAAACCCACCTTCTATCAACATTAAAACAATAAAGTAAATAATGAAAATAAATGATACTGTTAAGGCTAACTGTAAGCCTAATTTCTCATATTTTAAGTGCATAAAGTAAGCAACAATATAAAAAGCCTTTACAAGGGTTAAAGCAATATAAATATAGTTACCGACATGTTGAGGAATATGATGGCCAGGGATTGCCCATAGTGCTATGATAAACTCAATTGCAGTAATTAAAGTTAAAATACCGGCTACCTTCCAGATTTTGGCTTTATCCAATCCTGCATGTTCTCCATGCTCGTGTCCTTCTGTTGTATGTGAGTGATCTGACATATTAAATATTTTATATAATGAAATTAAACCAAATAGAAGAATGTAAATACAAACACCCAAACTAAATCTACGAAGTGCCAGTATAAACCAACTTTTTCTACCATTAAATAATGTCCTCTTTTTTCGAAAGTTCCATTAATCGTCATGATTAAAATAATCACATTGATCATTACCCCACTAAATACGTGGAAACCGTGGAAACCTGTAATGGTAAAGAATAAGTTTGCAAATTGTTGCGCAGCAACCAAAGAAACTGGCCCATCAAATAAATGTTTTAACTCTTCAGCAGATGGAATTGTACCCCACCAGAAACCCTCATGGTGTAAATGGGTCCACTCTAATGCCTGACAGCCTAAGAACATAAATCCTAAAACAATTGTAGGAATTAACCACGCAATTACTTCTTTTTTAGAACGACGATGTCCGGCCTCAACAGCCATAACCATGGTTACAGAACTAAGAATTAATATAAAAGTCATGATCCCTACAAAAACTAACGGCGCACCGCTTTCTTTTAATCCAGGAATTGATTGGAAAACCAAATCTGGATCAGGCCATGTTAATTTAGAAAAACGCTGAGCGCCGTAGTAGATCAATAATGATGAAAAAGTAAAAGCATCTGATAATAGGAAAAACCACATCATGATTTTACCATATTCTACCGACCACGGAGAACGACCACCATTCCATGGCCCGGTTTTAACTTGATCTAATTGTGATACTGCATTCATTTGGAAATAGTATAATAGTTTGTTAACAAATTTAACGGTTCAAAAGTAAAAAAACATACAGATATATCCATAATATATCTATAAAATGCCAAAAAATAGAAGCAATTTCCATTCTATACTGGACTTTCGCAATAGGAAGGTGCTTATAGCTACCTGCTAAAGCATTAATAATAAGGCCAACACCGCCAATAATGTGTAATAAGTGCATGCCAGATACCACATATATAAATGATATTGCAGCATTGTTTCCAACCAGGGTAGCTCCGGTCCTCACCATACTTCCCCAGGCATTAAACTGCATCACGCCAAAAGCAACGGCCAATATTACCGTAATCCAAAGCATGTTGCGCTGTAAGCTAAAATTAAGTTTTTTTAACGCTCTCGAAGCCAAAACTAAAGTGATGCTGCTGGCAATAATAACTAAACTAGAGTAAATAAAGGCATCGGGCAACACCAAACCGTGTCCTTTTCCTTTTGAAGCGGCGAATACCAGATAATAACTGGTAAAGCCTCCAAACATAATTGTTGACGATACGACAAATAACCAAACAATAAATTTCCTTGGTTTAGGGTCAAACGTATCCTGCATCTTTTCCATTGTTAGCACCATAAATTATTTTGCTATAAAATTTAATAATAAGCCCAACTGCACAGCCGGGATGTAAAAAAACGAACAGAACATCACTTTCTTCGCGTCAATCAGTTCTCTGTTCATTAAAAGTTTAAAAGCCAGCCAGCTAAAAATAAGTCCTGCTATTAAAGATAAGCCAGCAATATAATAACCACCAAAACCATAAATGGTTGGCAATAAACTTACCGGGATTAAAATCAAGGTGCTTAAAAAAGTAAGCAGTGCCGATGTTTTATCTCTTTTCTTGGTTGGCAATAGCCTAAAACCAGCTTTTTTGTAATCATCATCCAGCACCCAGGCAATGGCCCAGAAGTGTGGAAACTGCCATACAAACTGGATTAGAAATAAGATAACAGCAATGTAATAATCAATTTCGTGGAACATCTCTGCCTTTAAACTACCAAAAGCAGCTAAATAACCAATAAGCGGTGGCAATGCGCCTGGAATTGCTCCTACAAAAACAGCAATAGGCGATTTTCTCTTTAATGGTGTATAGGCAAAAGCGTATAGCAAAATTGAAAATACAGATAACAAACCTGTTTCAAGATTTAAATGCCCCAATAACCAGGTACCTAAAAAAGCCATAAACACACCTAAAATCAGTCCTTGGCCTGTCGTCATTCTACCCGCAGGCATAGGACGATCTTTGGTTCTTGACATTAATTTATCCAGGTCTTTTTCAATAATTTCGTTAAAACAGTTTGCAGCCGCAGTAACCAAAAATCCGCCGGCTATTAAAATTAACCAGTTACCCCAATTGATAGTAGGAATAAGGTGTCTCCCAACCTGCATTTTCTGCCCGATCAAAAAAGAGATAGACGCCGAAAACACTACCGTAAACGATAGTCTGAATTTGATAAGTTTAGAAAAATCTGAAAGATATTGCTTCAATTTTCTTAAATATTATTGTTTATATGTACTTGTTCTGTAAACCAATAAGTACAGGTAAAACTGTAAACTAAACAACAGCGTAGAGAACAAAATATGTAATGCCTGCGCTACTGGAGGAAAAGCAATGTATGCTAAAGCTAAACCACTTAATAACTGAACTAAAAGCGTAATTAAAATAAACCTGGCTGTTAACAATGGGGCAGCTTTACCACTAAAACGATCAATAACCATTTTATATACCACACCATTGGTGATTATTACCAATATAGCCAAATCGCGGTGATAAGAAAAAACACTTCCTACCTTCGATATCCATAATGCTTTCCCACTATAAGCCAGAGACTTTGCAATTACATCAACAGCTTCCCTCACATCAGTACCCAAAACGATCTGGATAATACTGACTAACAGTGTAAAGAACAAAAACCCTTTCAGCCACATTATCCTATACATAATTACTGAAGGTGCTTTATTCAGCTGTTTCGCATAATTGTAGGTATATATAGATATCGCTAAAATAACCAGTGCTAAAAGCATGTGTACCGTTACTACCCATTGTGCCAGATTGGTTGATACTACAATGGAACCTAACCAAGCCTGATAACCTACTACAAAAATGTTAAGGATACTTAGCAAAATAATCCGTTTTGCTGCTTTACGGTAAGTAAAAGAATAAACGGCTGTTAAAAACAGGAATATTCCAGCTGCTACCCCAGCTAATCTGTTTAAGTACTCCGTCCAGGTTTTAGCCGGATTAAATTCTTCGGGTACAGTAATGCTCTGATCGTGCCTGATACTATCAGCTAAGGCTACTTTGCCCATACTTTCTAAATACTTGGCAAACTTTTCATTCTTTTTTAACCTGCCTGCAACATATTTTTCTTTATAGTTGGCTGGAAGCTGAGATACATCAGTTGGCGGAATGTAACGGTCGAAACATTTTGGCCAATCCGGACACCCCATGCCTGATCCGGTACTGCGAACAATACCGCCGGCAAGTATAACCAATAGCGTAACTATGATGGTTATAAGATTAATTCTAATGAAACGCTGTTCTGATCTGCTGACCATATATCTATTAAGATGAAAAGGGTATCCGGATAAGCAGAAACTTAATCAGATACCCCTTTTAAAATTGTTTTTTAAGCTTAAACTAGCCTTTGTTTTCTTCAACAGGATTAGCTAGTTCCCAATCTTGCTGTATTTTTTCTGCTTCTTGATTTCCTTCAAAATCGTGAGGTAAATTAGAGCTCATGGTTTGCGAGAAAGGAACAGTTTGAGGAATAAAGTCCGCATCATGTCCTGGTTTGCTATAATCATATGGCCATCTGTAAACAGTTGGGATTTCTCCTGGCCAGTTACCATGTAGATGTTCAACAGGTGCAGTCCATTCTAAAGTATTAGATTCCCATGGATTTTGAGGTGCAACTTTTCCTTTAAAGATTGAATAGAAGAAGTTAAACAAGAACGCTACCTGAGCAAGCGCGGCCATAATAGCTGCCCATGTTACAAATACGTTAACGGTTAACCATTTTTTCATAAATTCAAATTCGGTAAATGCATAGTAACGACGTGGTACACCATCTAACCCTAAGAAGTGAAGCGGGAAGAATACCAGGTAAGCCGCGATGAAAGTTAACCAGAAGTGTAAGTATCCTAATTTAGCGTTCATCATTTTACCGAACATTCTTGGGAACCAGTGATACACACCTGCAAGCATACCAAAGATTGCTGCAGATCCCATTACAAGGTGAAAGTGGGCAACAACAAAATAGGTATCGTGTAAGTTAATATCCAACGAAGCATTTCCTAAGAAAATACCGGTTAAACCACCAGATATAAAGAATGAAACTAAACCGATAGCAAATAACATTGCCGGAGTGAAACGGATATTACCACGCCATAATGTAGCCAAATAGTTGAATGTTTTTACTGCTGATGGTACCGCAATGATCAACGTGGTAATCATAAACACACCACCTAACAATGGGTTCATACCGGTTACAAACATGTGGTGACCCCAAACGATGAATGATAATACGGTAATACCAATTAAAGAGTAAACCATCGCATGGTAACCGAAGATCGGTTTACGTGAGTTTACAGAGATAACCTCAGATGAGATGCCCAATGCTGGCATAATTACAATATATACCTCAGGGTGACCTAAGAACCAGAATAAGTGTTGCCATAAAATTGGAGAACCACCTTCATTTGGTAAAATATCAGTACCCATTACGATATCTGATAAGTAGAAACTTGTACCAAAGCTACGGTCGAATACCATTAATACCACACCCGCTACAAGAACAGGGAATGATAAGATACCTAAAATAGCGGTTAAGAAAAAAGCCCAAATGGTTAATGGCATTTTCCAAAGGTCCATACCTTTAGTACGCATGTTTAGAATTGTACTTACGTAGTTAATACCCCCCATTAAAGATGATGCTACGAAAAGTACCATACTGATTAACCACAAAGTCATACCCATTCCTGAACCTGGCATTGCCTTGGCAACAACAGATAGCGGCGGATAAACCGTCCAACCACCCGATGCAGGACCTGTTTGGATAAAGAACGATGACATCATTACCACACAAGCAGTAAAGAAGAACCAGTATGAAAGCATGTTTAAGAATGGCGAGGCCATATCTCTTGCACCGATCTGAAGTGGAATAAGTAAATTACTAAAGGTACCACTTAAACCAGCAGTAAGTACAAAGAATACCATGATGGTACCGTGAATGGTTACCAAAGCAAGATAAAAATCGGCTTTGATACGGCCACCCTCTGCCCATTTACCTAAAAATGTTTCAAGGAAAGGGAAATTTTTATCTGGCCAAGCCAATTGAATACGGAATAAAATTGATAAGCCCATTGCTATTACCGCCATAATAATACCGGTAATCAAAAATTGCTTAGCAATCATTTTATGATCCATACTAAAGATGTACTTTGAAATCAAAGTCTCTTTATGATGCCCATGATCAGCGTGATCGTGATTGTGTTCGTCGTGTAATGCTATTGTTGACATAATTCGTTCGCTCCTGCTTAATATTATTTATTTAAAGCCATTTGGTTAGTTTTCGCAGCTGTTGAATCTTTAGCTGCTGAATCTGCTACTGATTTTACAGGCGCAGGTGCCACTGGCAAATTAAATTGTTTTCTTAAATCATCATTTAAGTATGTTTTCTGCTCAGCTATCCAAGTTTTATATTCGGCTTCAGAAACTACACGTACCACTTTCTGCATGTTGTAGTGACCGCCTCCACAAATTTTAGCACATAAGAAAAGGTAGTTAAAGTTAGGGTCGTTCGTTTCTTGCTGCATTTCTGCAGTAGTTTTTGTAGGCGTAAACTCAAATATACTTCTCATACCTGGTACGGTATTTAACTGTACTCTGAAGTGCGGCATATAAAAACTGTGAATTACATCTTTACTGGTTAAGATCAGTTTTACCGGTTTTCCAACAGGAAGCACCATCTCATCTGCCATCTCATCATCACGGGAGTTGATATCTTTAAAATCGATACCCAATGGATTGGTAGCTGTAGTTAACTTATAGTTTTTGTTACCAACTACACCATCTGCACCAGGATAACGGATAGACCATTTAAACTGCTCAGAAGTAACTTCAATTTGTAATGGCTTGTGGTTTGGATCTTCAACTTTGAAGAAAATAGATCTCCAGGTTAAGAAACCCATCAACACCAAAACGGTTAATACTAAAGCCGGAACGATTGTCCAGATTTTTTCGATTGTATTATTGTGTGGGTAGTAGTAAGCTTTTCTTTTAGCTGAGTATTTATAGATATAAGAAAATCCAAACAATAAAATGTGTGTAGCTACAAATACAATGGTGGTAATGATTAACGTTAAGTTAAACATTTCATCAATTTTCTTTCCATGCTCAGATGCTGCATCCGGAAGTAACATTGATCCATGCACTGTATATTCCCAATATACACCATATAAACCGATCACTAAAAACAGGGCAAATAAACTTGCGTGTACCCCGTTCCAGTTAATACCAACCGGTTTACCTTGTGCTTCGCGGCTTAACTCATACACTTTTATTGCTTTACCAATAATGGCAATGAATAAGCATACAGCAAGGAAAACCAGAATATAAAATATTACCGATTTATAAACCTCGCCCATATCAACCTTCGGTGCCGCGGCAGCACCTGCTGCTGCATCTTGCGCAAATACGCTAGTGTTTGCAAAAGCAGTAATCAATACTGCTAAAGCTGCGGTCGTTTTATTCGTTATAAACTTTCTTAAACTCATTTTCTTAAAAGTAGTACGCTGTACTGCTAATTATAATAATAATTAAATATTTGCTCTATCCTATCACCACTATAGTTGATGATGCAAACTTTCTTGTAATAATGGGTGATTCTTTGCAATTAACGGCTTTTTGCTTAACGATGTTAAAACCGTAAAGGTAAACAATCCTACGAAACCTATTGCAGTACCAATTTCAACAATACCAAAACCATTATGTCCTTCTTCTACTGCTCCTGGCATAATCATTTGGTAGTAATCTACCCAGTGACCTAACAATACCACGATAGAAACGAATAATAATTTTGCATCCGTCCTTTTGTTATCTCTATCCATTAATAATAATACCGGCGCTAAGAAATTCATGGCTAGGTTTAAGAAAAACCAGAATTTATAATATTCGAAACGTTTGTAGAAGTATATAGTCTCTTCAGGCATGTTTGCATAGTAGATCAATAAGAATTGAGCAAACCATACATAAGTCCAGAAGATAGAGAAACCAAAAATAAACTGACCTAAGTTGTGCAAGTGGCTATTGTTAACCCACTGCATATAACCAGCTCTTCTTAATAAGATAATGATAATGGCGATAGTAGCTAAACTGCTTACCCACATTGCTGCGAAGTTATACCAACCAAACATGGTTGAGAACCAGTGTGCTTCTAATGACATGATGGTATCGAAAGCAAAAATCGGTGTTGTAAAACCGTAAATTACCAGGAAGATACAAGCATTTTTAAAGCTCTTTCTGTAAGAATTTAAGCCACCAGTTAAATCTTCATTATATGAAAACTTAACAAACATCATTGCAAAAATACTGTAAACACCTAAAAACAATAATTGACGACCTAAAAAGAAAGGCTTATTTAAAAATACAGATTTACCAGCAATAATAGCATCATAATGTTCAGAACCTTTTTCTGCTAAACCCTGAGTTGCCCAGTGTTTATAAAGATAAGGTACGCTAACGCTATGTCCATGTTCTACAATTGTATGCTCCATGAATAAACCTGCAGATACGATAGCAATAAGTATGACTGCTGCAATTGGCAATGTTTTGGCCATTGCCTGTGGTACACGTAAAATTGATGCAGACCAACCTGCCTGAGCAACAAATTGAACAGCTAAGAAAAACATTCCCGACATACAAACGCATGCGAAGTAATATCCCATAAGCAACAGGTTGGCAAAAGTGCGCTCTTGAATGCCACTTAAGAAACCAAAAGCAACAGCTGCAACACCTAAAGCGATACCAACTATACTTAATGTTTTTACTTTACCTGTAAACTCAAACTGTTCACTAAAATTAATATTGTGAGTTCCCATTTATATTCTGCTTTACTTATTGTTGTTTTTGTAATTCCTGAACATACATCACCACTTTCCAACGATCTGTTGGTGAGATTTGCGAAGCATGCGAGCCCATATTATTTACACCGTATGTAATGGTGTGGTAGATTTTACCGGCAGTAAGTGCTTTCATATCTCCACCTCTTGATGAACTTCCTGAGAAGTACGAAGGTACACCACTAAATTTCTCAATTTTAACCAGGTGTCCTTGTCCATCACCTTTTTCTCCATGGCAAGGGCTACAGAAAACTTTGAACAAATGCTGTCCCTGTGCTAAATTAATAGTATCAACTGGTAAAGGGTTAACCATGCTTACCCCTGCTGCTTCATATCCTTCTTTTGTATTAGGAAACTCATCATATTCGGTAAAACCTACCGGTTTAGTATGTGCAGGTGGCAACTGAGCTGTTTTACCATCTTTAAAATTTTTGTTCGGTTGATCTGGATTGTAAGCAATCGGATCATACATGTTTCTGGCATATTCTAAGCCAGTACTGCGCTTATCTTTACAAGCAGAAAAGGTAGCTGCAAAAGCGATAGCTAAAAACGCCGTGTAAACAAATTTATTCTTATTCATAGCTAATGTACTTCCTTTCATTATACTTTATTTCTAAAGCACCTGCATCTTTTAATAATCCATCAATTACAGTATGTTCTATATTGTCTTTTGCATCAACTGCAATAACAAAACGATCATCAGTAGCACGTAAATCCATCACTCTTGGTGCTCTTCCCGGAAATAAGTGAGTAGATGCATAATAGGTTAACACCATACCGAAAGCACAGAATAATACTGTAAGCTCGAACATTATCGGAATAAAATCCGGTAATGCAAATGATGGTTTACCACCTATGTTTACTCGCCAATCGATTACTGCGCAGAAATAAATCAAAGCGAATGCACAGCAAGTACCGGTAATACCAAAGCAAAATGCTGCGATATCGATTCTAGATCTTTTAATTCCTAATTTGGCTTCTATTCCGTGTATAGGCATCGGTGTATATACATCATGGATACTGATGTTATTTTCCTGAAGTTTTTCGATGCCGTGCATCATTTCGTCAGGATCGCCAAAGCTGCCTAAAATATATTTGATATCACTCATTGTTATATTTTTGCGTAATCTTCTTGTTTAACACTATCAAATTTTTCTAAAGACTCTATGTACTCAGCTACATATTCTTTATTCTCATGCCCTTCTTTAATCTGTTTCATTTTGGCTTGCTCACTTGCAGTTTTTAATAATAATTTAACCTCTGCTATAGCGATCGATGGCAATACTCTTAAGAACAATAAGAATAAAGTGAAGAATAAGCCAATTGAACCTACGAATACACTGATATCAACCCAGGTTGGATAAAACATGGCCCAACTCGATGGAATATAATCGCGGTGTAATGAAGTAACGATAATTACGAAACGCTCGAACCACATACCCACGTTTACTACGATTGATAAAATCCAGGTAGCTTTAATGCTTAAACGGATCTTTTTGAACCATAACAACTGTGGAGAGATTACGTTACAAGTCATCATCATCCAGTACGACCACCAGTAAGGACCAGTAGATCTGTTGATAAATGCATATTGCTCATACTCAGAACCTGAATACCAGGCAATAAAGAACTCAGTTAAATAAGCCACACCTACGATCGATCCGGTTAAGATGATGATTTTATTCATCGACTCGATGTGGAACATGGTGATGTAGTTTTCTAAGCCTAATACTTTACGTGCAACCAATAATAAGGTTAATACCATCGCAAATCCTGAGAAAATCGCCCCTGCCACGAAGTATGGAGGGAAGATAGTGGTATGCCATCCCGGAATTACCGATGTTGCAAAGTCCATTGATACAATAGTGTGTACCGAAAGTACTAGTGGTGTAGAAATACCTGCCAAGATTAACGACACCGCTTCGAAACGTTGCCATGTTTTAACACTTCCACTCCATCCGAAAGAAAAGATAGAATAGATTTTTCTACGTGTACCCACTGCACGGTCACGGATGGTAGCGATATCTGGTAATAAACCTGTGTACCAGAATAATAATGATACAGAGAAGTAAGTAGAGATCGCAAACATATCCCACACCAATGGTGAGTTAAAGTTTACCCAAAGTGATCCGAATTGGTTTGGTAAAGGTAAAACCCAATAGGCTAACCAAGGACGGCCCATGTGTGATACAACATAAGTTGCGGCACAGATTACGGCGAAAATAGTCATCGCCTCTGCCGAACGGTTGATGGAGTTACGCCAGTTCTGACGGAAGAGTAATAGTACAGCTGAAATTAGTGTTCCAGCGTGACCGATACCTACCCACCATACGAAACCGGTGATATCCCAAGCCCAACCAACTGTTTTATTTAAGCCCCATGCACCGATACCGTTCCAAAAAGTATAGCTTACCGCTACTACCCAAAGTAAAGCACCTAATGAGGCAACGATGAAACCAATCCACCAAGCCTTGTTCGGCTTGTTTTCTACCGGGCCTAAAATATCATCCGTAATTTTTGCATACGTGATGTTATCGCCGGTAATTAATGGTTCTCTAAGTATTGATTCGTTATGTCCTGACATAATTTGTATTTTCTTTATACTAAAGCTTACGCTTGTACTGTTGTATCTGTATTTCTAATTTTTGTCATGTAGCCGATACCCGGTTTCACATTGATCTCTTCTAATACGTAGTAGATACGCTCAGAACGTAATGCTTTTGAAACCTCTGAATTTGGATCGTTTGCATCACCAAATACAATCGCATTTGCTGAACAAGCTTCCTGACAAGCCATTTTAATATCGCCATCTTTTAATGGACGTTTCTCCAGTTTAGCTTGTAATTTGCCACCTTGTATACGTTGAATACACATAGAGCATTTTTCCATTACCCCTCTTGAACGTGTAGTTACATCAGGGTTTAAAACCAATTGGGTAAACTCGTTATTTAAATAGTTATCGAAACGTGAATCGTTCCAGTAGTTAAACCAGTTGAAACGACGTACTTTATACGGACAGTTATTTGCACAGTAACGTGTACCTACGCAACGGTTGTAAGCCATGTGGTTTAAACCATCACTTGAGTGTACAGTTGCCAATACCGGACAAACTGTTTCGCAAGGTGCGTGATCACAGTGTTGGCACAACATTGGTTGGTGAACTACAGAAACGTGATCTAAGTCTTCTAACTTAGCTATTTCTTTCTCTTTGGTTACATCACCATCTTTAGTTTCGTAGCTGTAATAACGATCGATACGGATCCAGTGCATTTCACGACGACGGCGAACCTCATCACGACCTACAACAGGAATGTTATTTTCTACGTTACAAGCAACAATACAAGAACCACAACCTGTACAAGCATTCAAATCGATTGCCATAACCCAGTTGTTACCTGGTTTTTCGTATTGATCCCAAAGATCGTAATCTTTATGCTCGCCTTTTTCGTTACCAGCACCAGGATTTTTTAAGTACGCTGCAAAAGTAGCTTCTTTAATCACTGCACGGCCCTCGAAAGAGTGGTGAGTTTGTGTTTGAGCCAATTCATAGTAACCGCCTGTTGGGGTAATGGTTACCGAAGTAGCATATTGGAATGTTCCATTTACAAAAGAAACGAATGGGAAAGCATTTTTACCCACATCGTTACCAGCTTTACCAACTTTGGTACGGCCATAACCTAATGCAATAGATGCAGTTCCTTGCGCTTGTCCTGGCTGGATCAATACCGGAAGATCTACTGAATATCCGTTGCTACCTTTAACCGTTACAACATCAAATTCTTTAACTTTTAATTTCTCAGCAAATTTTGGTGCAAGTGCAACATAGTTATCCCAGGTTACTTTCGATACCGGATCAGGTAATTCTTGTAAGAATGCGTTGTTTGCATTTTTACCATCACGCATTGGGATATTTTCGTAAACCTGTAACTCAATCTGATCGCCACCTTTAAAGGCTTTGCTGCTATTTACAATTGACGTAGCAACTTGTGCTAACGATTGTGTGAATGAATAAGCACCAGCAGCTTTAGCTGTTGAAGTAACTACACCTTTTTCTAAAACTTCTTCCCATTTCAAACCAACAGCTGGTAACATTTTAGCTTCCCAGTTGCTGCGTACAAACTGATAGTAGTCTTTAACAGGAGCATCAGCCCAGGTTAATAAACTCTCTTCAGCCTGGCGGCTATTGAAAACAGGGTTGATAGTTGGCTGAACGATGGAATAATACCCTTCGTAAGCATTTGCATCACCCCATGATTCTAAGTAGTTATGGTTAATCGCAATAGCATCACAAGCGGTAGCCGTTTCGTCAGCACGATCAGAGAATGAAATTTTAGCAGGAACCTTAGCTAATGCCTCAGTAAATGCTTTTGTATTTGCAGCGTCGTAAACCGGGTTGCTGTTTAAGAATAAAACAGCGCCAACTTCGCCACGGTTCATTTCAGCAACTAAGCCATTAAATTCGGCATCGTTACCTGCATATAAATAACAAGGGTTATCTAAATCGATAGTCGTACCATAACTTCCGATAGCGGCATTAATGGCATTTACTAAAATTTGTGTAGAAACATCGTTCGAACCGCAAACTACAAGGCCTTTACCTTTAGCTTGTACTAATTCTTTAGCTACCAGTTTAATTACTTTATCGGCAGTAGTATTGTTACCTAACGTTCCGCCAGGTAAGGCACCACCGGTAATTGCATTATATAAAGCAATTAAAGCAGGTCCTTCTTCCGATAATTTAACCGGAACACGAGTATCTGCATTGGTACCTGTTAAGCTCATTCCACTTTCGAACTGAATGTGGCGGCTCATTTTTTTATTTTCTAACGATTTGTAGTTACGGTTAGCAGTATATTGAGCAGTAAACTCTTCTCCGCTAATCCAGGTACCTAAGAAATCGGCACTGAAACTTACAATTAAATCGGCCTTATCAAAATTGTATTTAGGTAAAACTGCTTTACCGAAACTGTTTTGGTTGGCCTGAATAATACCTGTATAAGAAACCGCATCGTACTGAACCAATTTAGCAGCAGGATATTTTGTAATAAACTGTGCAATAACGGCATTAGTTGACGGACTGTTTACTGTTGATGCTACAATGCGGATTTTCTTTCCACCCGCCTGCGCTTTTGCCAACTCTCCTTTAACAAAGCTGTCGATTTTTGCCCATGTAGTTTCTTCAACTTTTCCATCTTTTACCAAAGCTGGTGCTTTTAGTTTAGATACATCATATAAATCTAAAACTGAAGCTTGCGCTCTCGCATCTGTACCACAGTTAAACTGACCCGCATTTGGATTTGGTTCAATTTTAATTGGGCGTCCCTCTCTGGTTTTAACTAAAATACTCTGGCCATTAAAGCTCGAAGTATAATAGTTAGGAATACCCGGAGTAACCTCTTCAGGTTTTACCAGGTAAGGAATAGATTTATGAACAGGGGCAGTTTGACAGGCTGCTAAAGTTACTGCACCTAAACCAAAACCCAACGCCTTTAAAAAGTCGCGGCGTGGGGTAACGGTACTTAACCCTGCTTCATTTAAAACATCTTCTATTGGAATTGGCTCGGCGAATTCGTTTTTGTTATTCTTAACAAAATCGGGTGTATTGTTATACTCCTCTAAGCCTTTCCAGTATTTTTTGTTGCTTTCCATTTAAGCTATATTACTGTTTATTCGAACGTTCTTACTAAACTCTATCTATTAATAGTGGCATTTACCACACTCTAAACCACCCAATAACGCTGGTGTAATTTTCTCGCCTTTTTTAATCTTTTCGTGCGCTTCGATAACCTTAGCGTAGAAAGCATTATTTTTCTGACCAGAAATATCTGTTTCTTTATGGCAGTTAATACACCATTTCATGGTTAATGGAGAATATTGATAAATTTCTTCCATGGTATTAACCGGACCGTGACAAGCGAAACATACAGGCTCGTTTGGTTGTAATCCTTTTGCTTTACGGATGGCATCTTCTGCAACAACTACGTGCTGAGAGTGATTGAAGTAAGCAAAATCAGGAAGGTTGTGTACACGTACCCACTCCATTGGTTTAGCTTTACCTTCATCATATTTCTGCGTTTCCGGATCGTAACCTAAAGCATTATAGATTTTTTTGATCTCAGGAGAAATCTCGCCATCATATTTATCTCTTGCCTGAACAGCTTTATGGCAGTTCATACAAACGTTTAATGATGGAATAGTTGCATTTTTAGATTTAAATGCTCCGTTGTGGCAATACTGACAATCAATTTGATTGATACCTGCGTGCAACTCGTGAGAGAATTTAATTGGCTGAACTGGTTGGTAACCGGTATGAACACCAGTATTCCACATGCCCATCCAACCGAACGAACCTAAACAGATGATTAAACACAAGATAAAGAACATCACAAATTTCTTGTTTTTGAACATCTTGCGCACACCAACCTTTAATGGCACATCTTCTTCAATCTCGATACCTTGTTTTTGTAAAATCAGGCGCTCTAACAATTTAGAAGCACGGCCTAAGATTACTAAAATAACAATCGCCAATACAACGATAGCTACAATACCAGCAATTGATAAACCTGAAGTGGTATCATCTTTTGAAGCAGAAGCAGCAGAATTAGCAGCATCACCAGGCGCTTTTGGCTCGCCTTCTTTAATGTATGCTAAGATATCTTTTACTTTCGCCTCATCTAACTCAGGGAAGGTAGTCATTGCTACTTTACCATTATCGTTAAACAATTTAACAGCTGCAGGATCTCCGGCAGCAATCATAGCCGCGTTGTTAGGAATCCATTTTAACAGGAACGCTTCAGGGTGACGATCGCTTACTCCTTCTAATGCCGGACCAATAACTTTGTGATCTAACGCATGGCACGAAGAACATTTTGCTTTGAAAAGCGTTCTTCCCTCTTTAGCATCCTGCGCATTTACGGTAGAAACCGCTATTACGGAAATTGCTGAAAACACGAATAACGACTTCCAAACGCTTTTTAAAATCATCGAGATATCTCTCATAATGAACACTTTATACTTATTTAATTTACTTTTTGTTGTGAAATTGATGCTGAACTAGGGGTAGCCCCACCAAAACTTGAACAAAAGTATAACTTATTAATAAATCCCATGACATAATAGTGACTTGAAATACAATTTATAATCATTCTAAACAAATGCCAATTCAAGCCACTCAGGCAATAAAAATGCCCATTTTTGATAGGTTATCTCCAAGGGCATACTATAAACCAATTTGGTTTATTTATTTTTTCTGATTATTGTTTTAATATCCAGGCAAACATTAACGGTGCAACAATTGTCGCATCACTTTCTACGATAAATTTTGGTGTGTGGATATCCAGTTTACCCCAGGTAATCTTTTCGTTCGGTACGGCACCAGAATATGAGCCATAAGAAGTGGTCGAATCCGAGATCTGGCAGAAATAACTCCAGAAAGGAATATTTTCCATTTCCATATCCTGATAAAGCATTGGTACCACACAGATCGGGAAATCGCCGGCAATACCACCACCAATCTGGAAGAAGCCGATTCCTTTGCCCCCACTATTTGCAATATACCAATCGGCTAACCAGCCCATATATTCAATACCACCTTTTACTGTGGTTGCAGTAAGTTCCTTTTTCATTACATAAGAGGCAAAGATATTACCCATAGTAGAATCTTCCCATCCTGGTACCACAATTGGCAAATTCTTTTCTGCCGCAGCCAACATCCATGAGTTTTTAGGGTCAATTTCATAGTATTGCTCCAAATCGCCGCTCAAAAGCATTTTGTACATAAACTCATGCGGAAAATAACGCTCACCTGCAGCTTCAGCATCCATCCAGATTTTATGGATGTGCTTCTGCAAACGGCGGAAAGCTTCTTCTTCAGGGATACAGGTATCGGTAACGCGGTTGTAATGGTTTTCTAAAAGATCCCATTCGTCCTGCGGACTTAAATCACGATAGTTTGGTACACGTTTATAATGGGAATGTGCTACCAGGTTCATAATATCTTCTTCAAGGTTTGCACCTGTACAAGAAATAATAGCCACTTTATCCTGACGGATCATCTCTGCAAGTGAAATTCCCAATTCTGCAGTACTCATTGCACCAGCAAGCGTGATCATCATTTTACCACCTTCATCTAAATGCGTTTCGTATCCTTTAGCAGCATCCATCATTGCCGCAGCATTAAAATGGAGGTAATTACGCTCCATAAACTGAGATATTGGTCCTCTTGTATTGCTCATTTCGTTTTGTATTGTTTGCCGCAAAAATAGGTATTTAGGCCGAAAGGTGAAAACGTAAAAGCGTTTAGCGTTTGGAGCATAGGGTTTGGCGCATAGCGTTGGTTAGTCCAGAGTCCTTAGTCTGTAGTCTAAAGTCGATTAAATCATAAAAAGTGAGCTTTACCAGCGATCGTCATCCTGAATTTATTTCAGGGTCTATAATCAAAGTATAACAGAATAGTTTTTTTGGAAGCAATAGCTATGGCCATTATTAAAGTTAGTCCGGCTCGTTTGTAGTGCCCGCGTGAAGCCGGCAGCTACCACTTCAATCGGGTTTAGGTGGCGGCAGGCATTGCATGAAATCCTAGCGATCGTCCTCCTGAACTTGTTTCAGGATCTGTGAAAAGGAAATTTAATAATAGGAATAATTTAATTTCAAGTTTAAACCGATTAACCAACTTCTTACTAAATTTCCTTTTCTTTGCGGTAATGAAACCATCATGAGCAAACCACTCACAATACGAGGATATGCTCATGATAGCTTCATCGCCTATAAAATCAAAAAACCTTGATGAAAAAATATTATCTGATTATTTTACTTGCGCTCATTTCAGGAAGTTCATTCGCACAAATGAAACTGATCAGGAAAATGCTCTCAAACGAAAAAGATACTACCCGTAAAGCAAGCTTTTTACCTTTACCAGCCTTTGGCTATAGTCAGGAAACAGGATTTGAATTTGGCGTTGGTGCTATTTATTCCTTTTATGTAGACCGTAAAGACACACTAAACCGCAGTTCGAACTTTGCGTTGAATACCACCTACTCCACCAAAAAGACAGCTAATTTTATGCTTAAAGGTGATATGTGGTCCAAAGGCAACAAATACCACTTTATTGGCGATATCCGTTTTAAAAACCAGCCATTTAATTTTTATGGTATCGGCAACAACGCTAAAAAGATAGATGAGGACAAATTAGACCAAAGGATTTTTAAAACACTTTTTGATGCCGAAATGAATACTTTACCCAAAGCTTATACAGGTGTTTCATTAGGTTTTGAGAATTATCATTTTATAGACAAGCAAGCCGGAGGCATTTATACCACTAACCCACAAATTTTAGATAAAGATGGTGGTTCGGTCGCATGGATCGGCGCATCGCAAAGTTACGATACCCGCAACAGCAACAACTACCCCACCAAAGGTTTTTTTGGGAGAGCAACCTACCAATATGCACCGGATTTTTTTGGGGGTGAAAGTTTTAACGGCTCGCAGATCAAACTAGACCTCCGCGGTTTCTTTAGTTTGGCACCGAAAGTGGTTTTGGGCGTACAGGGCATTTATTATAGCATTCAAAGTAAAAGCACGCCATTTTATCTCTTGCAGCAGTTAGGGAACGACCAAATGATGCGTGGTTACTACAGTGGCCGCTACCGCGATGAAAACCTAATGGCGGCACAGGCCGAAATCCGCTACCGTTTTATGAACCGTTTTGGTATCGTGGCTTTCGCTGGTACAGGTAAAGTATTTGCTAACGGCCAATTTAATACCGATGGATTAAAACCAAATTTTGGTGTTGGTGGCCGTTACTTTTTCGATCCGGCTAAAGGTTTGAGCGTTAGGCTAGATTATGGTATAGGAGAAAAATTGCCAAATGAAAAACGCCAGGCCGGGTTTTATATCAGTTTGGCAGAAGCGTTTTAGGGATGGGGATTGAATACCTTCCAGGCTTGTCATTCTGAACACAGTGAAGAATCCTCTCTTTTTTACCAATTAAAATCAGCGTATTTTACTAATCATCTATTTTCAACGCATCATCTTAAGAGATAATTTGTTTTATAAAATCAATATGAATGACAGATTTTTATCGAATTATAGGCTGCGAGGAATCGTCATTCCCAACTTGATTGGGAATCGTTATGCAAGCACTTTAAGATTCCCGCCTGCGCGAGAATGACGGCCGTACTATAGATTCTGTCTATGTTAGTGTAGTCAAAGGATCTTTAACCACGGATACACACATCAACACAGATAAGATTGTTGTCACGGAAATAAAGAAAATACTTTACTAATTATCACCCCTTCAATTTGTCATCCTGAGCGTAGTCTAAGGGTCTTCCATAATTAATTACTCCTCCTCCGTTCCTCTTCATTCCCTAACTTCCTATCCTGCTGTTTAATTTTCTCATTACCGAAATTATAACGAAAAGTAAGCCGTATCTGGCGGCTATCGTAATAGTTGTTGTATTCCTGCCTGATGTTATTTACCAGACTATTAAAACGGTAACGATTTGTTTTTAAAACATCACTTGCCGTTATCGCCAATTGTATTTTTTTATTAAGGAATAAAGCTTTAATCCCCAGATCAAGGTTATATTGACTTTTATCTTGATTCAATCCATCAATTGTTGGGAATTGGTACCAGAAATTGGCTTCACCCAAAATGGTTTTAGATTGGTTAAACACAAATTGATTGATCGTAGAAAAATAAGCACCAAATCCGTTCAGGCTACTCTGGGTTTGCGCAATTCCAGAATGGGATATTGTGTAAAAAACATCCGCTTGATTGATACTTTCCCACCATTTCCAAGGATTTAGCGTAATGGCATTGCTGAACTGGTAATGATATCCAGTGATAAAGTTAACGGGTTTGGCGGCCTGAATATTCGTACCAGCATCAATAAAATTTACATCATTAAAGCCGTTTATGGTATGGCTAAAAGATACTGTCGTGGTGAAGATATTATTGTAAGTATGAGAAATTTCGATGTTGTCGTTATACGATGGCTGTAAAAAAGGGTTTCCTTCGGTATAAGCATATTGGTTGCTGTACCAGCGGAAAGGATTTAGTTTTCGATAAGCAGGCCGGTTGATCCGGCGGCCATAATTAGCAGAAAAAGTGCTTTTGTTATTTACACGGTAACCGATGTAAAGTGTAGGAAAAAGCCTGAAATACTCACTCCGATTTTGTTCATAAGCCGATACGCCATCAATCTGCGTATATTCTCCACGCAGTCCAGCCTGAAAATCCCAGCGCTTTAGACTTTTATTATAATTAATGTAGAGGGCTTGTGTGTTTTCCTGATAATTAAAGAGATTAGTCTGGCCGGGTTCCAGCTCATAAACCGTATTGCGGACTCTATAAAAAGCAAGATCACTCCCGTTATGGATAAAACTCAGTTTTGCACCAAAAGATACTTTAAAGGTTTTATAAGGCAAATCTATATCAGCTTTTATGGTAAAAAAATCTATATTTTGTTTACTGGCGGATAGATAATCGGCAAAAGAATTCGGGATCATTATTCCATTCTGGAAATAACTCGTGTTGTTAAAAAACCTTTTTTTATCATCCCTGTATTTAAACCAATCGCCATTTATAATCAGCTGTTTCCCTGCAGATTCTAAGGCTCTTTTTAAATAAACATTGGCCGAGTGATAATGAGATCTGATTTTGGCATTGGCATCAGAATTCAGCATTGAATCTAAACTACCTGTTTTACTATAAACAGTAGTTTTAATATTTTCTTCAGAATGGAAGTTGGTTAAGCCACCGTTGTAAGAAAATCCCAGTACCGTTTTTCTGGAGGCCTGGTAATCCATTCCGATCTGTCCACTTGGCACCGTCCTAAAATTCCGGTCTTTATTTACAATGTTCCAGTTTTGTGTTGGATAAAAAACATCACTCTGCTCTAAAGGAACAAGCGATCCTTTTCTGATATTAAAGTTTGTGGAAAGCGTAATCTTATTTTTCTGGTAACTTAAACTCCCACCTGCAGATACCGTTGGATGAATAGCTTTTGTAAAAGCGGTAGTAACCGAGCCCTTAAATCCTTCGGTAGTAACTTTCTTTAGTACAATATTGATCAAGCCATTATTTCCCTGTGCGTCGTATTTTGCCGGGGGATTGGTAATCACTTCAATCCTGACGATGTTATCTGATGAAATTGACTTTAAATAATTAGAAAGCTCATCATCAGATAAGGGCACCAATTTATCATTAATCATAATATTAACAGCACCTTTGCCCGCCAATGAAACCCTATCATGCAAAACCCTAACTCCCGGCACTTTAGAAAGCAGTTCCAAAGCATCTGTTCCGATGGCAGAAACACTGTTCTCCACATTAAAAACGATCCGGTCGATCTGTTTTTCTATTAAATTTTTTCTGGCACTGATCTGAACGTCAGTAAGCTTGTTTGGATTTTCCTGGAGCTGAATATTAATTAGGGTATCTCTGCTTAAGGTCAGCGACCTATTCTCGGCTTTGAAATTAAGTGCAGCATAAGTGATTACATACGTTCCAGACAGCAAATTGTTGAACTGGTAAAACCCGAGGCTGTCTGTTTGTGTATAATTGACCTGATTTTTAGCACCTGAAATTTTAACGGTAACGAATGGCAAAGTTTTATGCTCCTGGTCAGTTACCTTCCCCGAGAGTTTGAATTGAGCATTGCAATTGATGATGATAAAAAATAAAACAAGAAGGGCTAATGTTCTTATCATTCAAACTATTTGTTGCTCTGCCAAACTTCAACTTTACCATTAATATCAAACTCACCATAAGAACCGATCGTTGTTATTCCGGTTAGTTTGTTTCGAAGGATAAGATTTTTAGCCGTTATTTTTTCCGTATTCTTATTATAGGTAGCTTCATCGGCTGATATGGTAAAATTTTTATAATCTAATTTTGCTTTCCCATAAAGCGTAACAATTGTTTTATCCCTGCTCATTTTAACAGAATCCCGGGCACTATAACTTACACTTGTTTCCACTTTATTATCTGCCTTTGTTAAAGAGTCTCTCATTCTCTGCAACATCTGGTGGTCAGCCTCAAGCCCTTTAGGAACTTTAGTCGCTCCTGTACCATTTTCGGCACTATAGCTTCCATTTCTCAAATTAAAAACAATAATTTTGGCGGTTTCAGATTCCCCGTCTTTAGCTTTTAATACTGAATTTTTGGCGATCATTTTACCATTAAGTTGATCCAATTCTACGTATTCAGCTTCTAACCTGCAGTTGCTAATGTCGATAACCACATTTTCCATGTAAGAAATTTTATGCTGCACATCACCGGTTATTTTAGAAAACGAGATGATTTTAGGCGTTACTGGTTTGGCAACTTCAGTTGTTTGATTTTTTACTACAGCTACTTTTTGTTTCCCATCGCTAAAATAAAACCGATTATAAAGTGCTTCATTTTTGATTGTATATTTTTTAGGTTCAGAATACAGCACAATCATTTTATCGGTAGTGTAAGTATTCTTCGATACCAATTTTTCGCCAATAAATTTAACCAATACCTGATCGCCAGTTTTTAAATAACTGTTATGTATGTTTTGCGCCTTAAGATTTAAGTTGATGGTAAAAAGGCCATCATTCAGAACGATCTTTTCAATCTTACCATTAACATTTTTCTCTATGGATTTAATTTTAGATGAGGCAGAACGCGCTTTATTGGCTTCGTATAAAAAGGCATGGTTTTCTATTTTCTGCTTGTAAATTAAACTTCCGTCAAAAGTGGTAATCTTTGTTGCATTATATATAGGTCTATTAGTCTCTGCGATAACTTTTCCATTTTTATCCATTTTTCGCATATTAAAGCCTTTAACTGATATATAAACGATAAGTTCATCGCCAACTTTAATCTTTTCTTTAAAAGTGGTGGCTTCAATCGGATAAATCTTTCCATCCGACAATAAATCGAATGTATAAAGACCTATAGTTTCTTTTTTAATGTTAAGGACTTTCCCCTTCAGGGCTCCTTCGTAAAAATCTTTCGAAGATTTGCTTTCATCTTTTATATTTTGTGCATACACTACCTGCACGGCAAATAGCCAGACCAATCCCACAGCAACGGGGATGGCCAATAAGTACATTAATTTTTTCATGTTTTTAGATTTAGCGTGGAACAACATTTTAATCCGGGCTTTAATCGGGCTCTTTACAAAGTTGTGGATCAGCGGCATATTACTTTTGCTTATCGCCAGTTTTAAGAGTAGGTTGGCGTATGCCTCACTGCCACAATCTGCTGAAGTAATCTCATCTGCCTCATATTCATGCACCTGCTCTAAAGCTTTATCATATAGGTAAACTATAGGATTAAACCATAAAAAGGATTTAAAAACCATTAAAATAATTTTATCTATCGAATGGTATTGCCTGGCGTGTACCTGCTCGTGTTTAAGCAGAACCGATAAATCCGTTGCACTTAAATCCGCATCATTTATAAAAACATAGTTAAAAAAGGAGCAGTTGGTAAAACCTTCTGTTTTGGTAATCAGCTTTAGTCCACTACTATTTTTGGTATAATTCCCTGTATGTTTAAGCAAAACGAATAAGCGCCATAGGCAAAGGAGGAATAAAAGCAAAGCGATGCCACTATAAGCATAAGCCATTATTACCACCCAATCAATTTTAGATGTCACCCCTGGCTGGTATTCGACCATAATAGGCTGAATAAGTTGCACAGGGGCAGGTTGAATTGGCTTTAAATCAGGCATGTCTACAAGCTCGGTTTCTAACATGGGCATTTCACGTTTAACCTCAAACTGCAAAGCAGGAATAATAAAACTCAAAAACAAAGAAGCCAGCAAATAAAAACGATTGATTTTAAAGAAGGTGAGCTTTCTTAAAACCACAAGGTAAAAACCAAAAAATAATGCCGTACAGGCAGTAACTTTAAGCAGATAGGTTAACCATTCCATAGCCCTGTTTTATTTAACATCCACGTTTAGAAAAAGCTACAAATCCGTCCAAAATCAAATTACTGATTCTCCGGATGTTTTTTTCCTGATTAATATAATTTAATGTTTTACCGTCGGATATATTGCCGAGCTCAATTAAAACTGCTGGTGCCTTTGATTCTCTCAATAAAAATAAGCTTCCGTTTTTTAAAGAATCTCTTACTTCCATTCCATTAAGCTGCTTTAACTTGCTTAACAGGCCAGTTCCCAGATCTTCAGCAGCTTTAATATTGCTGTTCTGTTTCGAAACATAAACTTCAATACCTTCGAAAGGTACAGGTGCACCTGCCTGTGTTGCATTATGATGAATGGAAATAAATGCTGTAGCTTCTCCCGTAGGTAAACGATCTCTAAGTGATAAAAACTGATCGGTACTCCTGGTTAATACTACTTTTACCCCTCTTTTTTCGGCTTCTTCCTGCAGTATTTTCACTGCCCTTAAGTTCAGGTCTTTTTCCTTTTGCCCATCAAGTGCAGAACCAGCATCGTCTTTCCCTCCATGACCAGCATCAATAACCAAAACAGGTTCTACTTCATTAAAAGCAGTATTTGGATTCACCTTAATGTTGCTGTTCAAGTAGTTCATCGCATAAACATTAGGCTTTACAGGCGTATCGGCAGAAGCCTGATTCCCTGCCGATTTTCTCTCAATAATAATTTCTTTTCGGTTTATAAATGCCATACAGCAAATCATTAATACCGGAATAATGACTACATATGCAAGCTTTTGCGGCTTTGCATTTGGTTCTTTGTACAACATCATGATCCTGTTTTTTAGTGGAAGTTTACTAAAACTATTCATCGCGAAATTTTGGGCTGGCATAGCCAGGTTTAAAAGTAAAGAAGCATAAACCTTCTTATCTGCAACTTTAGCGGTTTCACGGTCGGCGAGAAATTCGTGGTTATGATCAATGGCATTCCGCCAGAAATAAATAATGGGGTTAAACCAAAGGATTGCCGTAACGAAATTGACTAAAAGCTTGTCGACGACATGCAGCTGCTTCACATGGACAGATTCGTGTTTTATGACCAGATTCTTTTCTTCATACTGCAAAGAGGAGTCGATAATAATCTGGTTAAAAAAAGAACAGTTTTTTATGGTAGATTTCTCATTAACCAGGATAACAGCTCCGCTCCTATCAATAGCGTGTTTACGCAGCTGGATCTGAATACGTACCATCACAAACAGCATTCTAAAAACAAGAAAGACTAAAACTGAGCAATAAACATACATAAGCACTTGATCCCAGTTTAGGCTATTATTGGCGGCACTACTTTCATCCACAAAATCCTGCTCAATAACACTATCATTACTATAGGCTATTTTTGATGGAATCTCCTGGTTACTTACCATTATTTCATGGCGGTTTTCGATCGTAAGCGCCGGGATACCAAAACTCAACCCCAACATTAATAATAAATAAATACGATTCAGGTTAAAAAACGTAAGCTTGGCCAGAAAAAACTGATAAGCAGCGAAGAATATGAGTGTACAGGCCGAAACCTTTAATAAGTAAATTAAAATCATGGCTTTGGATCCTGGTTAATGATTTTCTTGATTTCTTCTATATCCTTTTCACTTAGTTTTTCCTCTTTTACCATAAATGATAACAGGCTGGTTGGAGAATTATTAAAATAGCCGGCAAACAGTTTAGAGAATGTAGTTTTGGCATATTCATCCTTTGTGATGGCCGGAAAGTACTCGTATGTTTTCCCGTAAGCCTTATAACCAACATAGCCTTTCTTTTCTAAAAGCCTTACAATTGATGAGATGGTATTATAAGGCGGTTTAGGTTCCTCTTCGAGTTCATCTATAATATCTTTCACAAATGCCTTCTGCAGTTTCCATAAAACCTGCATAATACGCTCTTCTGCTTTGGTTAATTCTTCCATACTCAAATCTATAACTTACTTTTCAGTTTTACAACTAAAAAACAAGTTATATTACTGAAAAATCAGTTTAAAAACATAACAACCTGATATAAAGCATTATAAAATCAAAATCTACATCTATTTGAAAACGAAAAGCCTGTGGTTCTTGGCTCTTGTAGCCCTGCCATTCGCTTTACTTCGTTACACTACGTGCCCGCTGCTGTCAGGTTTATGACCGAAAGGCTTGCTCTGGTATGGAGCCAAAAGTATTTAACTGTCTTTTCTAAACCCGATCGAAGCGGGATGCCGATTTCCTTCAAATTGGCAGAAGCGGGAGCGGGACCGAAGCCTGCCAAAAGAAATGGACTGTTCATTTACAAAAAACTGCTATTACTAAAGAATCAGCCAAGGCCAGACCAAACTGACGAAGTTCTCCTTCGCTCAGCCCCTTCTAAACTTGGTAAGTTTTTCAAAAAGAAATTATTTGCTTAGCCCTGCTAATGCATTAATGTATAAAATTAAAAATATACATTTATTTGAAAATGAATGACCTGTAGTTCTTGGCTCTTGTAGCCCTGCCATTCGCTTTACTTCGTTACACTACGTGTTCGCTGCTGTTAGGTTTATGACCGAAAGGCTTGCCCCTGGTATTGAGCCAAAAGTATTTAACTATTGTTTCTAAACCCGATCGAAGCGGGATGCCGATTCTTCATCGGCAGAAGCGGGAGCGGGACCGAAACCTGCCAAAAGAACCGGACTGCTCATTTCCAAAAACTGCTGTAATTAGTTGAATAAATCTTTTCACGGCACCTCCTCCTGTTAAAAATGATGTATTTTAAAGATCCTTCACTGCGTTCAGGATGACAAAAAATGTGGGGTGATAGATCTCTCCACTTCGCGATGATTCGTTGAGATGACGATTCGTTATTTGCTTAGCCCTGCCAATGCATTAATGGTTAATGCTACAATAACGGTATTGAAAATAAAGGCGATTAAACTGTGCAGGAGGGAAAGTCGTCTGATCTCCCTATTCGAAATTTCGACATCAGAAACCTGGAAGGTCATGCCCAGAACAAAAGAAAAGTAAGCAAAGTCGATAAAATCAGGTTCATCATCGCCTGGAAACTCCAATCCCGAACCACCTTTTTCCGATTTTTCCTTCCGCTTGCCGCCATAATACAAATGGGCGTAACGCATGGTAAAAGTAGTATGCACTAAAAACCACGATAAAAACATGCCAAGTATGGCAATGATTAAATCTAGCGGTTCAATATCCTTATTAATTAGCAACAGAATTACGGCCAGTAAACCAGCAAAGGTAGAAACCACTACAATGACAAAAATTTCGCCACGGGTTTCATCCTGCATTTTGGCTTTTAAATGAGTTTCGGCAGAAGAGGTATGAAAAAACATATACCAATGGAGCGTATTTAACATCAGACAAAAAACATCCCACCCAAACATAATATGCGTAAGGGTATCCATTTTACAAAGAAACGAAAGCAGGTAAGCTGCAATTCCTGAGAAAAGGCTAAGCAGCAAAACAAAAAGTGCTGATCGTTTTTGAATACCTGCTAATTTCGGTTCCTGCATGGGTTTAAAACTTAAGTTTAAAATGTTCTTTAACCTGCCCCTTTTTAAAATAAACCAAACCAATCCAAAATAAATCGATGGTTACCGTAACATCAGGGTGATTTTTAATTTCAGTCCAGGCTTCTTTCATTCCTTCGCTCCAATAAATATCGTCAAAAATGAGTAACGAATTTTCGGTAACTTTTGGCAGGCACCATTTAAAATAATTCAAAGTAGCATCTTTCCGGTGGTTTCCGTCGATATATACAAAATCGAGGCTGGGCTGGCGGGCAATAATATCGGGCAAAATTAAATCAAAGTTGCCCACATGGAGTTCAATATTTTCTAAATCTAAATCCTGGAAATTTTTCCTGGCCACCTCTGCAGTCTGTGGGCAACCTTCTATGGTGATGACTTCGGTCTGTGGATCTGTTTTAGCAAGATAGGCAGTGGTAATGCCTAAACAGGTACCCAATTCAATTGCACTTTTTGCCTGGGTATTTTTAGCTAACCGATAAATAAGCTTGGCTAACCTTGGGCTTTTTAATGCATTCTTGGCAATCTGACTCACCTTCTTGGTACGGCTTTTATTAAGATGAGAACCTGCTCCAAGGTCTGTAACGGTGATTATTGAATCGTCATTAAAAAGTTTTTTTCGTTGCTCTTCTATATTTTTATATTCAGATTTGTCGTTAAAGTCGTAAATTACCTCATCAGCGAGCTTGTACACAAATGGCGAATGCGTTCCATGCCTGCTCTTAGCTGTTAAACGGTGTTTAAGGTAATCTTTAATAAATTGAAATAGCATAATATTGCAAAAGTAATTAAACGCCGCAAACGTATGTATGTTTTATGGAAAATATCGCAGAGATAAGTGCTTTAGTAAAACTGTTGGATGATCCGGACGAGGAAGTATTCCAGCATGTAGAAAAGAAACTGCTTGAATATGGCGGTGAGGTAATCCATTATTTAGAAAATGCATGGGAACAATCTTTCGATGGCTTGATGCAGGAACGCATTGAAAATATTGTCCATCAAATCCAGTTTAAAACCGTTAAAGAAGATCTAAACCTTTGGTATTTAAGTGGTGCTTTTGATTTATTACAAGGCGCCCTGATTATAAACCGTTACCAATACCCTGATTTAGATGAGCAAAAAGTAATTAACCAAATTGAAGAGATAAAAAGGGATATCTGGCTGGGGCTGCAGTACGAAATGAGTTCAGTAGAGAAAGTAAAACTGATTAACCACGTTTTATACCAGCAATATGGCTTTGGCGGCAATACCAAAAACCACCACGATCCTCAAAACTCTTACTTAAATCAGGTTTTAGAAAGCAAAAAAGGCAACCAGATTTCGCTGGCAATTATTTACTCTACCCTGGCCCAAAAATTAGATCTGCCCGTATATGGGATTAATTTGCCACAGCATTTTATTTTAGGTTATATTGATGATAGTAAGCAAGAGGGCGCTGAGTATGGTGTGCTATTTTATATCAATGCTTTTAACCGTGGTAATATTTTTGGCAAACATGATGTCGATCAATTTTTGCGTCAGCTTAACTTAGAAGCTTTACCCGAATATTATAAACCCTGCAGTAATACCGATATTATCCGCCGCGTAATCAGAAACCTGATTTCGGCTTATGAAAATGCGGGAGCAACCGAAAAAGTAGCTGAATTAAACGAACTCCAAAACATTTTAGCAGAAAGTAGTATTTAAATTCCCCAACCTGTGTATAAAAATATTGGTAATTTACCCAGAATTTGCCTGATGGCTTTAATGCTTTTCGCTGGTAGCCTAAAGGCGCAAAAAACAGTAAAACCCAATGTAATTGCCTATTATAGCGGGCAAAACACGGCAATAGATCGCTTCCCGATTGAAAAACTGAGCCACCTGATTTACAGCTTTGGACATTTAAAAGGCGATAGTTTAAACATCACATCTGCTGAAGATTCGGCTTTGATTTCGAAAATGGTTAAGCTCAAAAAACGTAACCCCAATTTAAAGGTAATGATTGCCATGGGTGGCTGGGGTGCCTGCGCTTCGTGTTCGGAAGTATTTAGCAGAGCTGATGGGCGAAAAACATTTGCTGAAACAACTAAAGCACTTTTAGATTTTTTTAAGGCCGATGGTATAGATCTAGACTGGGAATACCCGGCTATTTCAGGTTATCCCGGGCACAGGTATACACCTGATGATAAGCACAACTTTACTTTATTGATTAAAGAACTGAGAGAAAAGCTTGGCAAAGAAGCAGAGATTAGTTTCGCAGCCGGAGGATCCCAAAACAGCATCGATTCTTGCTTTGAATGGGACAAGGTGATGCCACTGGTAAACCGGGTAAATGTAATGAGTTACGATCTGGTAGGTGGATATGCATCACAAAGTGGACATCATTCGCCTTTATATTCTACCCCACAACAAACTTTATCCGCCGATTATGCTGTAAAAGCTTTAATTGGTTTGGGTGTACCTGCGCAAAAAATTGCTTTAGGAGCAGCATTCTACGCCCGTATTTTTGAAAACACCACCAATGCGAACCAGGGATTATACCAGCCAACAAAATTTTTAAGCAGCCTTGCTTTTAAGGATTTCAACAAACAGTTCTCAACTAAAAATGGCTATACTTATTATTGGGATGAGGTAGCGAAAGCTCCTTATTATTATAATCCGAAAACCCGGTATTTCGTTACTTTTGATGATCCAAAATCAATTTCATTAAAAACCAAATATGTAATTGATCAAAAATTAAATGGCATTATGTTCTGGGAATTAGCTAATGATCTGTATAGCAACGGCTTACTTAATATAATTGATAAAACGATAAAAGATTATAAGGAACTGCCGAAGGTTACTACCCAATAATTTTGTGCCATACCTGCACCAGCTTCACTACTTTTAGCATCCATCATGGCTTTACAATGGCTTACACTATTTTTCCACGCGGTAATGACCTGATCTACCTCAGAATATCCCCTGGCTAAATTTTCTGCCCTAAAATCACCTTTATAACCTGCGCTTAATGCACGTTCGGCGGGAGTACCGCCATCTGGAGATAAATGATCAAAATAGTTTTGTTCTGCCATGTCTTTTGCATGCATTATTGCCGCATTTTGCAACTGGTTATTTGAAGATAAGCTGGGTACCGAGGGCATATATTCAGCACCACAATTGCATCCGCTCTGTCTTAGCAGATTAATCCTGTTAATCAATAAAGCAACATTGTTTTCTGGAGTTGTTATTTCATCCTTTTTGCACTGCATCAGTAAAACACAGAGCAACGTACTGCCAAGCATGATTAAATTTTTGTTCATATTTTATTTATGATGCAAATGGAGGCAGCTGCAATGCTACCTCCATATTAATTTTTGTTTAAGCAACTAGAAAGCTCTTTCTCTACCCAGGTAAATATTTTTACCAGTGTACAAAGTATTACCAGACGGACCAGGAGCCCCACTATCGCCTTCCATTTGCATGTTTATGATTAGCCACATGGGTTTATTTACCGAATTACTCATGGTATGCTTGGCCACCCAAACATTATCAATGTAATAATGGCAATCTACATCAGTTGCACTGACTTTGTTGTACCAGCATTTATAATTGTGGTACGAACCTGCATTAGAAACTGCTGTAAGTTTATTTTCCCAACCACCATCATAAGTGTTTTGCCAATTGGTATTATTGCCTTTAAACTCCATAATATCGCTTTCCGGTGGCCACGAATTAACGCCCGTAATCCAGAATGCAGGCCAGGTGCCTTTACTAGTTGGCACGGCAAAATCTCCTGAAATGGTATAACTAGGAAACTGATCGTTAATGAGCACCTGTTGCTTGGCATGGCATGCGCCAGAGTTATACCAAATGGCCACGTTGGTGAATCCATTAGCGGTACTGTTTCCAGGCGATGTAGCTAAGCGGGTAGCTTTAATTGTTAATATCCCTCCGCTTAAAGAGATTTGATTATGGTTAGAAGAACTGCCCACCATGCGTGCCGAACCATTATGATCAGTACCCCAGGGATAGTTATAATTCCATTGCGCTTCAAAATTAGCATAGCTGGCAAAAGAATTGCCATCAATTAAGGTCTCCCAGGCTTTAACCTGGCCATTTTCCGATTTAACTTCAGCCTTATCTTTTTTGCAGGATAAAAGCCCGGTAAACAAGCATACCAATAGCAGGTACCATTTCATTGTTTCTTTTCTCATTTTTTTTGAATTAGGTAAATATTTGGTTAATTGTAAAAGCATTATGTTTGATCTAACTTCATAAAAAACTGAAATACAAGCATATTTAAATTTAAAACTGTAAATCTGCTTGTATATTTTTTAGGCATCTGGTTAGATCATTTGTAGCATACCAAAGTTAAACCGACGTATGCGTAAACAAATTTATACAAACAATTAATAAAAAATAAGGGGCTAAATCGTAAAATTAGAGTGGTAAAATGAGCGCTTTTATTCAGCTGGACCACTGTAGTCTTGAAAAGTAGATAAAAAACAGAAAGCCCAATCAAGATTGATGATCAGGCTCTATTATTTTTATTTCTTTACAAAAAGGTGCTATTGAAGGTAAATATTTTTTATTTGCAGATATATACCAGACTAAAGGTTAAAGAAGATTCGTTTAATACGGTTCCATCGCCCAGTTTCTGCGCACTTTTTACGGCAGTATAAGTTGCATTTCCCTTAGCATCAAATTTGTAACTGTAATCAGAAACCAACTGATCATCTGATTTTGATGAACGCTGTATAGATTTTATCACCACATTTTTAGAATATTTACCAAAATAACCACCAGGCATATAATCCACAATCAACGAGACAGGATCTGAGGTTTCGTAAGGATTAACCGATAACTGGCTCGAATATTCGTATGTGGTTGTTTCCACTTCGTTATCTTCGGCATAGGTAATTTTGCTTTGTACCAGGTTACCATTCGAATAAGTAAGTTCGGTAGTAGAATTTAATTTTTTGTCTAAATAGCTCTTCACTACACTTAAATAGCCATCAGCATTATAAGCATAATTTCTGGTTACCGGAATGCTTACACCATTTACATTAAAAAAATCTGAATTGTAGCTCGAAACCGCTTTCCCATCTGATATGGTGAGTTCGGTTATTTCACCATCAGGTAATACACCCGTAATTTTTGTTGCCGTATAGGTATATACCCTACTTTCACCATCACTGGTAACTTTAGCCAATCTACCTGATGCATCATAAGTATAGCTGAGTGAATATTTGCCCAATATGCCTAAATCAGTATCAACACTCGCCAGTTTACAGCCGTTTCCGCCGTTAGCAAATTTAGCATTATAATTAATTTCTTTTTTACAACCCGCAATTGTGATGATGGCAATAAAGGCTACAATGGCATATTTGATTGTTTTTTGCATTGATATTTCTGGTTAAGAGGTTAAAATATCCGCAAAGATATTAAAATTTCCCTTTTTTCATCCAGTCAGCCAGCAAGTTAAACCAGTCAACATCTGAAGTTTTATTAATCAGACCAAAGCCATGACCACCATTTTCATAGAGATAAATATCAGTATCTACCTTATTCTGCTTTAGTGCTTCATTCATTAAAACACTATTTTCATAAGGAACTGTTTTGTCATCTTTAGCATGTACAAAGAAAACAGGGGGCGTTTTTTTGTTCACATTTTTATTGGCCGAGAAATAATGTTTTAAACTATCAGCAGGATTTGGTCCCAATAAATTCTTCATCGTACCCGTATGTACTGATTCTTCGAAACTAATTACAGGGTAAATTAATGCGGCAAAATTCGGTCTCAGATCTATCTTTTCATGATCTGAAATTTTAAGATCGTTATAATGAGCAACCAAAGTTGAAGCAAAATGTCCACCGGCAGAAAAACCCATAACCCCAATCTTATCGGTCTTAATCTTATATTTTTTCGCATTTTTTCTAACCAGGTAAATGGCTTGCTGTGCATCTTGCAACGGCCCATAGGTCTTATCAACCATAATTTCATCGCTCGGCAAACGGTATTTCAATACAAAGGCAGTTACTCCAATGGCATTAAAGCGTTTAGCTACATCAGTACCTTCATGACTAAAGGCCAAAGCACCATAACCCCCACCCGGGCAAATGATTACCGCTGTACCGGTGGCAATGTTTTTAGGTGCTTCGAAAACAGTTAATGTAGGTATTGATACTTTGGTAATACTTAAAGTGCCATTTGAGCGGACTTCGGTATTTTCTATATAGGTTGCTGGCGTAGGTTTTGCACCTGGAATTTCATCTGGATATAATGGCACAACTTCTTGCGCATTAGCATTGTACATTGCCATAAGCAATAAAATTATGATGATGGATGATTTTGACATTTTTTTATTTTAAAATTCCATTAAATAAGCTTTCAAAAAGTCATTTATATCGCCATTTAAAACGGCATCAGGATTAGAGGTCTGGTAATTGGTACGGTGGTCTTTCACGCGCCTGTCGTCCAAAACATAACTTCTGATTTGCGAACCCCATTCAATTTTCTTTTTCGATCCTTCTACCGCAGCAATTGCTTCATTACGTTTCCTTTCTTCGATCTCGTACAATTGAGATTTAAGCAACCGAATCGCATTCTCTTTATTCTGTAATTGCGATCGCGACTCCTGGTTTTTAATAATGATACCAGATGGTTTATGATATAAACGCACAGCTGTCTCAACTTTGTTCACATTTTGTCCGCCGGCACCGCCCGCCCTGAATGTTTCAAATTCAATATCGGCGGGGTTGATATCAATCTGAATGGTATCATCAACTAAAGGATAAACATATACCGAGGCAAAAGAAGTATGTCTACGTGCATTCGAATCGAAAGGAGAAATACGCACTAAACGATGTACCCCATTTTCGCCTTTCAGGTAACCGTAAGAAAAATCGCCATCGAATTGAAGTGTTACCGATTTTATCCCCGCAACCTCCCCTTCCTGGCTATCCTGTTCGGTAATTTTGTAACCGTTCTTTTCACCCCACATCATATACATCCGCATCAGCATGTAAGCCCAATCGCAGCTTTCAGTTCCTCCAGCTCCGGCAGTAATTTGTAATACTGCAGAAAGCTGGTCTTCTTTGCTGCGCAGCATATTTTTAAGTTCGAGTTCTTCTACAGCAGTTTTGGCGATTTCGAACTGATCCTGAAGTTCAGCTTCTGAAGCATCTCCGGATTGAAAAAACTCAAACATCACCACTGCATCCTCAACCGCGTTGCTGGTTTGGTTAAAGCCATCTGTCCATTTTTTCTTTGAACTGATTTCGGCAAGAATTTTTTCTGCTTTTTTAGGGTCGTCCCAGAAATCGGGCGCCATTGTTAATTTTTCTTCTTCGCGAATGGCGTAAAGTAGCTCATCAACGTCAAAGATACCTCCTCAGCGACGTTACTCTGTCCCTTAAATCCTGAATATTTTCTTTGGTCATGGAACAAATATATAAAATCGCTTTGAGCATAGCGCATGGCGGAAAGCAATTTCAATTAAAACTGATCCTTTACTGTTTGTTAACCAATTTTATTTCTTTATTCATGCACCATGACTAATAAACCAATGACAAATGAACTCATGAACCTCTTATTTTTTCATCGACATATAATCCAGCGTTAGACTGGAGAGTAATTTAACCCCTAAAACAAAACCGCTTTCATCAAGGTAAAAATCCGGTGTATGGTGAGATGCCGCTTTCAAAGGATCTTTACCTTTTGGCATGCCTCCTAAAAACACAAATAAACCAGGTACTTTTTCCTGGAAAAAAGAGAAATCTTCTGCACCGGTAACCGGTGGTTTTAATTTCACGTGATTTTTACCTGCTGTTAATTCCATGCTTGGCAACATCTTTTCGGTTAGTGCAATATTATTAAAGGTAACCGGATAGTGATTACTGTAAGGAATTTTCACTTCGGCTGTTGCCCCACCTGCCTCAGCTGTTTTCGTAGCGATGGTTTTAATCCTTTCGATAAACATGGCCTCATCTTCCTTACTAAAGTTGCGCACTGTACCTAACATCTCTACCTTTTCGGGGATAATGTTCGATCGCACACCACCATTAATGGCACCAATGGTCACTACTCCAGGGTTTTCGGTCACATTTAAATTTCTACTTACGATAGTTTGCAGGCTATTAATAATCTGTGCAGAAATCACCACGGGATCTATACTACTCCATGGGTATGCCCCATGTGCCTGCCTTCCGGTAACCGTAATTTTCATATCGTTTACGGCGGCCATGGTTCCACCCGGGCGATAGGTTACATCGCCAACCTCAGTTTGAGAGTTGATGTGTAAACCGAAAATCACATCAACTTTAGGGTTTTCGAGCACACCTTCCTTAATCATCAATGCTGCGCCACCTTCATCTCCCGCAGGTACGCCTTCCTCAGCAGGTTGAAATATAAATTTCACCGTCCCTTGAATATCTTTTTGCATAGACGCCAGCACTTCTGCTACCCCCATTAAAATAGCCACATGACTATCATGTCCACAGGCATGCATTACACCAACCTCTTGCCCGTTATACTGTGTTTTCACTTTCGAGGCAAATGGAACATCTACCCGCTCGGTAACCTGTAAGCCATCCATATCAGCACGTAAAGCCACTACTGGCCCGGGTTTACCTCCTTTTAACACACCAACTACTCCTGTTTTGGCAACACCTGTTTTTATTTTTATGCCTAAAGATTCTAAATGTTTTGCAATAATACCGGCTGTTCTTACTTCGGTATTTCCCAACTCTGGATGTTCGTGAAAGTCACGTCGCCAGGCAATTACTTTTTGTTCAATGGCATCCGCTTTTTTTGAAACCAATGGCCTTAAATCTGATTTTTGTGCAAAAGAATTTAACGCCAGTAGCGAAAAACCGATCAGGGATATTTTCTTCATAAATGAATGGTTTAGTTTAGGTTGCCCTAAGATAATCATTTTTAGGAAGAGATGGGGTTGGTTTTACCTGAACAGATAAAAACAGTAGTCTGCAGGTATCGGTGCTAAATTTTCCAAAATGGATTTTAGAGTTGTCAACTTTAATGGCAGGTTTGCTATTAAAGTTGACAACTCTTCTTAGTTTAATCAACATTAAAAATTCTTATTGATTTAGAACATTAAAAAGGCCATTTTAAATTTTTGCTTTATTACTTTTACAAAAAAACAAAGATTATGTTACCTAAAGTAAATTTCACAGAAACTGAGGCCTATAAGTATTTAGCCGATCATTTTATAGATATTAATCAAAAAAGCATTAAAGATCTTTTTGCTGAAGATGTAGATCGTTTCAATAAGTTTTCTGTTTTTTTTGAGGATATCATGCTGGATTACAGCAAAAACCGCATCAGCGATGAAACATTAGCACTATTGATTCAACTGGCACGCGAGTGTAAACTGGATGAAGCGATAAAATCAATGTATAACGGTGATAAGATTAATGAAACCGAAGACCGTTCGGTACTTCATATTGCCTTACGTAATTTAAGCAATACGCCAATTTTAGTTGATGGCAAAGATGTAATGCCTGAAGTAAATGCAGTATTGGCTAAAATGGAGAAATTTAGCAACAGTATCATCAGCGGTGAATGGAAAGGTTATACTGGTAAAGCCATTACTGATATCGTAAATATTGGAATTGGAGGCTCTGATTTAGGCCCTGTAATGGTTACCGAAGCTTTAAAACACTATAAAAACCACTTAAATATTCACTTTGTTTCGAATATTGATGGTACACACATCGCCGAAACATTAGCGGGTCTGAATGCCGAAACAACGTTATTCCTGGTAGCATCAAAAACATTTACTACACAAGAAACCATGACGAATGCACATTCTGCACGTACCTGGTTTTTAGAAAAAGGCGGCAAAGAAAGTGATATTGCTAAACACTTTGCAGCATTATCGACCAATGCCAAAGACGTTTCTGCTTTTGGCATCGATACAGAGAACATGTTTGAGTTTTGGGATTGGGTTGGCGGTCGTTACTCTTTATGGAGTGCTATCGGCTTATCCATTTCATTAAGTATAGGCTTCGATAATTTTAAACAACTGCTGGCTGGTGCACATGCAACTGATAACCACTTTAAAACTGCCGAATTTGAAAGTAACCTACCTGTAATATTAGGTTTGTTAGGTGTTTGGTATATCAATTTCTACAATGCAGAAACGCAGGTTATCTTACCTTACGACCAATATATGCACCGTTTTGCTGCTTATTTCCAACAGGGAGATATGGAGAGTAATGGTAAACATGTTGATAGAAACGGCAACGAGGTTGATTATGAAACCGGACCGATTATCTGGGGCGAACCAGGTACAAATGGTCAGCATGCCTTTTATCAGTTAATTCATCAAGGTACCCGGATTATTCCTGCCGATTTTATTGCTCCGGCGCAGAGCTTAAACCCACTGGGCGATCATCACCCTATCTTATTATCGAACTTTTTTGCCCAAACAGAAGCATTAATGAACGGTAAAACCGAAGAAGAAGTAACAGCCGAATTAAAGAAGGAAGGTAAATCTGATTCAGAAATTGAAAAAATTGCTCCATTTAAAGTATTCGAAGGCAATCGTCCAACAAACTCAATATTGTTGAAAAAAGTAACTCCATATACTTTAGGTAGCTTAGTAGCCATGTACGAGCATAAAATATTTGTTCAGGGAATTATCTGGAACATCTTTAGTTTCGATCAGTGGGGAGTAGAACTTGGCAAACAATTGGCCAAAAAGATTCTTCCTGAACTGACTGACAACGAAAAAGTTTCGAGCCACGATAGTTCAACCAATGGCTTAATTAACCAATACAAAGCCTGGAGATAAAATAAACAAAAAAGCGAGTATAAATGCTCGCTTTTTTTGTTTAAATCCATAATTTAGGTCCGTTCTTATAATTGTTTCACGCTAGTAAAAAATCCAAATTAACTTATTAATAAAATAATTGCTCGCTTTCGCTTTTGATTATTTTTAATCATTTTAAAAAAACTACTAATGAAAAAAAGAATTCTCTTTGCTTTGGCCATTTCCGGTCTGTGCTTAAGTGCTTCTGCCCAAAAAGTACAGTTTACGGAATTCAACCTGGACAATGGTCTCCATGTCATCCTACACCAAGACAAAACCGCTCCCGTTGTTGCCGTTTCGGTAATGTATCATGTTGGTTCTAAAGATGAAGAAACCCAACGTACAGGCTTTGCCCACTTTTTTGAACATTTATTATTTGAAGGCTCCGACAACATTAAACGCGGTGAGTTTATGAAACTGGTCAGCAGTAATGGCGGCCAGAACAATGCCAATACTTCTCAAGACCGTACTTTTTATTATGAACTTTTTCCATCAAACCAATTAGAACTCGGTTTATGGCTAGAAAGTGAAAGAATGTTACACCCGGTAATTAACGAAGGTGGCGTAAAAACACAAAATGAAGTAGTAAAAGAAGAAAAACGTTTACGCATAGACAATGCGCCTTATGGAAAATTTACAGAGAAAATTTTCGGCCATTTGTTTGATGGTCATCCATACCGTTGGCAACCGATTGGTTCAATGGAGCACTTAGACGCTGCAAAACTGAGCGAGTTTATTGCTTTCTTTAAGAAATACTACGTGCCTAACAATGCCGTTTTAACCATTGCCGGCGATTTAGATGTAGAGAAGACCAAAGCTTTGGTAAAATCATATTTTACTGAAGTACCTAAAGGTGCCCCCATTGTTCGTCAAGAATACAAATTGCCAGAAATTACCAAAGAAATTATCGATACCGCTTACGATGCCAATATCCAGATCCCAGCCATCTTTGCAGCTTATCGCGTACCGGGTATGAAGAGTAGAGAGAGCAAGGTGTTGGGCATGATTAGCTCTATTTTATCAGAAGGTGGAAGCTCAAGATTAAGCACTAAAATGGTCGATCAAAAGAAAACAGCTTTACAGGTTGCTGCTTTTAACTATTCACTTGAAGATTATGGTGCTTATATCACCCTGGCATTACCCAATAGTAATACACCCCTTAACGATTTATTAAAAGACATTGATGAAGAAGTTTTACGCCTTCAAACCGATTTAATCAGCGAAAGTGACTATAAAAAACTGCAGAATAAATTCGAAAACAACTATGTAAGTGCAAATAGTAAAATGTTGGGTGTTGCCGAAAATTTGGCCAATGGCTATACTTTCCATGATAAGGATACAAATGATATCAATAAGGAATTAGAGGTAATCAGGTCCATCACCCGCGAGGAGATCAGGGATGTTGCTAAAAAGTACCTGAACAAAAACCAAAGAGTTGTATTGTATTACTTACCTAAGAAATAAGCTGACCGCTTTTCATTTTAATTATTAAAAACATGAAAAAATTATTCATTATAGCTGCAGTTTCCTTATTGGCTCAAGGTATTTCAGCACAAACTATAGATCGAAGCCATAAACCAAAAGCAGGTCCGGCACCCGTGATTACTGTTGGCGATCCTGTTATTTATAAATTAGCAAACGGCATCACCGTCCTGGTGGTAGAAAACCATAAGCTACCTAAAGTATCAGCAAGTTACAGTATAGATGCAGGCCCCATTACCGAAGGTGCAAAAGCCGGCGTAGTGAGCTTAATGGGTAGTATGCTAAATGAGGGAACCACAACTAAAACGAAGGCACAATTTGATGAAGCGGTAGATCAGCTGGGTGCTGATGTAAGCGCAGGTGCAAGTGGTGGTTCGGTATCGGCCTTAACCCGTTACTTCCCTCAGGCATTTACCCTAATGACCGAAAGCATCCGTAAACCTGCTTTTCCAGCAGAATCTTTTGAAAAATTAAAGTCGCAGGCCATCACTGGATTAAAATCCAACGAGAAAAGTGCAAAAGCCATTTCGGCCCGTGTGGTAAATGCTTTAGCTTATGGCAAAAACCACCCTTATGGCGAGTTCGAAACCGAAGCTTCTTTAAATGGAATTACTTTAGATGATGTTAAAACAGCTTATAAAAAATACATTACCCCATCAAGAGGTTACTTAACCTTGGTTGGCGATATTAAGCCTGAAGCAGCAAAAGCATTGGCAGAGAAAGCTTTTGGCGATTGGAAAGGAACAGCTTTAAGCTTACCGGCATTGACCAAAGTTGCTAATCCTGCCAAAACAGAAGTGGATATCATCAATGTAAGCAACGCTGTTCAATCTGAAATTACACTGGTAAACCTAATCGACCTGCCAATGAGCAGTCCTGATTATTTCCCGGTTTTATTGGCAAACCAGATTTTAGGTGGCGGTTCTGAATCGAGATTATTTGGCAACCTTCGTGAGAAACATGGCTTTACTTATGGTGCATATTCAAGCACTGGATCAGGCCGTTTCCAATCCAAATTTTCAGCTAATGCAGCAGTCAGAAATGAAAAAGTGGATAGTGCAGTAGTAGAATTTTTAAGAGAAATTAACACCATCCGTACCACAAAGGTTACTGCTGATGAATTACAGAATGCAAAAAATCTTTTCAATGGATCATTTGCACTAGGCTTGGAAAATCCGGCGCGTACAGCAGGCTTCGCAAGCAATATCTTAATTAATAACTTACCTAAAGATTTTTACCGCACTTATTTACAAAAGATTAATGCGGTAACTACAGATGATATTTTAAGGGTAGCCAAAAAATATTATAACCATGATAATACCCGCATTGTTATTGTAGGTAAAAGTGAAGCTTTTGTACCGGGATTATTAAGGGCTAAATTTAACCCACAAGTATTCGACAATTATGCAAATCCCGTTAAAGCACTTGATGTTACACTTGCCCCTCCTCCTCCGGTACCAGCCCAGATTATCAGCAACTATATTAAAGCCATTGGCGGTGCAGAAGCAATCAAAAAAATTACTTCATTACAACAAAATGGTGAAATGGATATGCAAGGTCAAAAGCTTGCGGTTACCATTAAAAATATGGCGCCTAACTTAAGCAGCATGGAAATTTCTATGGGTGGCCAGACTGCGATGAAACAGGTTTACAATGGTAAAACAGGATATGCAATGCAAATGGGCCAGAAAGCTGAATTAACCGGCGATGATCTGACTGAAAGGAAAGATGATAAAGGTTACGGTGCTCAACTGTACTATGCAACTGACGGAACGAAAATTGAAACAGCTGGGACAGCGAGGGTAGGTACAGCCGATGCTTTTAAATTAAATATCACCACTCCATCTGGCAAAAAGAAAACTGAATACTACGACACCAAATCGGGTTTGCTTTTAAAAGACGAAAGCACCACGACCAAAGGCGGTGCTGAAATTAATCAGTCTACGGAATATTCAAACTACAAAAAAGTAGGCGATGTATTATTTCCGTTTACCTTAACTCAATCGGTATCAAGCCCACAAGGTACCCAGGAGTTTTCAGTTGTAATTAAAGACATTAAAATCAATCCACCTTTAAAGGCCGAAGATTTTAACTAGGTTTTAGATAGAATTTATCTCGAAAGCCGTTCCAATGTAAAATCGGAACGGCTTTTTTTATTTTTTTTATTCCCGCAGGCAACCAATCCTTAGAAAGCTACGTAACGATTAAGATTTCAGCAGAAATTACATAAAACCGTGCTTATTATCAATAATAGTTATGCTTTTCAAACAAACAGAACATAAATTTTAAAAAAAATCGGCCGTTCCCGTAAAATTCCATTGAGCCGCAATCATAAATGAATATATAGAAATGAATCTTCCAACAATTTTAATCTTAAATAAACACCTATGAAAAAACAAAATTCAATCTTTTTATTAGCCGCAATTACGGCCTTACTATTTGCCTGCTCAAAAAGGCAGGCTGAGGAATTAAAACCAGCAGCTCCTACAGGTCCGACAGCGGTAACCACTTCCAATGTAACCTACAACAATTTTGCCGGCGCACTATTTCAAACTAAATGTAATAGCTGCCATGGCCCTAATGGGGGATTGAAAGGCGTATGGGCCTTAAATGGTTTAGCCTCTATAAAAAATGATGCACGAGTAGCAAATGCTGTTCTGGTTACCAAAACAATGCCACAAGGTGGATCCCTAACAGCCAGTGAAAGAGAGTTATTACAAGCCTGGGTTGATAAAGGTATGCCAGAATAACAAATAAACATTAACGCTAAATCAAGATGTTTCCATTAAAAATTTAAACAAAACACCGATGCAAAAACTATTTTTCACCCTAATAGCCTTGTTATTATGTACAGGTATAAAAGCGCAGATCTGGGTAAGTAAAAGCGTAACTTCTTCATTTTTCTCTTCAACACCTGTAGAAGATATCGATGCACAGAGTAAAACAGGTGCTTCGGCACTTAATACCAAAACCAACGATATCATTTTCAAAATCAACAATACTTCTTTTCAGTTTAAGAAAAAACTGATGCAGGAGCATTTTAACGAAAATTATATGGAGAGCGATAAGTTCCCAACTTCTGATTTTAAAGGAAAAATTCTAGAACAGATCGATTTTTCAAAACCTGGTACTTATCCCGTTACGGTTAAGGGTAACCTGCAAATCCATGGCGTAACCAAAGAATATACAACAAAAGGATCGTTAGTAATTACCGGCGATGAGGCAAAAGCTACTTCTACATTTAATGTAAAACTGGCCGATCATGGTATCAAAATCCCAACGATCGTTTTTAAACAGATTGCAGAAACCATACAGGTAAAAATGACCGCTATTTATCAACCCAAAAAATAAAACTTATGAAAGTTCGTCTAAAATCTCTTTTATACCTATCTATTACCCTCTTGCCTACTTTGGCTTTTGCACAAGATTCGCTCGAAAAAGCATTGCAGATACCTGCTGAAAAAAAGAATGTACAGGCTACTTTTAAGGCAACCAAACTGATCAATATCCAGACCAATGAAACCATTTATAAAAATGAACTGGATTTTAGGGTAGATCACCGTTTTGGCGATATTGCAGGTAGTGCAGGTGGTACCAAAAACTTTTTTGGGCTGGATCAATCAACAGATATCCGAATTGGCTTCGAATACGGGCTCAGCGACAGGCTTTCCGTTGGTTTATCAAGGGCAAAAGGAGCCGGTGTAGTTACACAGCTTTACGAAGGGAATTTAAAATACCGTTTAATGGAACAAACCGCTGATGACAAAGTGCCCGTTGCAGTAACGTTATTCGGCAGCACTACTCTTTCGGCAGCGAAAGCTTCAACCGACCCCACCGCGGCAAATGCATTTGGCGAATTCCAGGATCGCTTAACCTACGTGGTGCAAGCCGTAATTGCGCGTAAGTTTAATTCAAACTTTTCAATGCTGGTAATGCCATCGTATGTACACCGCAATTTTACCGTTTTTGGTGACCAGAACGATATGCTTGCCTTGTCGGTTGGTGGTCGTATCAAAATTACCAAACGCATGGCTTTTGTAGCCGATTATACCATTCCATTCAGGGATAAAAATAAAGAGGCTTATCTCGAAAGTACATTGGGAACCAAATATTACAAAACGCTTGGTGCCGGACTTGAGTTTGAAACCGGAGGACATATTTTTCACCTCAATTTCACCAATGCCACCGCAATACAGGAATCGCAATTTATTACCGATACGAATACTTCGTGGCTTAAAGGGCAATACCGCTGGGGCTTTAGTATAGCACGTAGGTTTTCTTTTGATAAGAAAAAAGCAAAATAGATCAGATTCAACCAAAGTTTATCCGCTTACTGTTTTAGGAAACACATTGACCGCAACAGCTTAAGCTTTTGTTTTAAGAATTAAGCAGTGCCAATTGGTACTGCTTTTTTTATGATTATGATTAAACGGTTACGTTTTGTCCTTTTACATCAAAGGCATCACGTAAACCTATGGCAAGTACATTAAAGGCATATACCGTAAACATAATGGCTAAACCGGGCAAAACGGCGAGATAAGCTGCATCCATAATGATATAACCATAATGTTCTTTAATCATGCTCCCCCAGCTTGGCATGGGTGGTTGCGCACCAAAGCCTAAAAAGCTCAAGCCGGTTTCTAACAATATAGCAGATGCAAAATTGGATGAAGCCACAACTAAAATCGGACCGGCGATGTTTGGCAATATGTGTTTGATAATGGTTCGGCTGGTGCTAAAACCTAAGGCTCTGGCAGCTTCAACAAACTCTACCTCTTTTAAAGCCATCACCTGCCCACGCACCAATCGGGCTACATCTACCCAGGTTGATAAACCAACTGCAATAAAGATCTGCCAAAAACCTTTCCCCAAAGCAAAAGATATCGCAATAACGAGTAGTAATGATGGTAGCGACCAAACCACATTCATAAACCAACTGATTGCGGCATCTATCCTGCCACCAAAATAACCCGCAATGGCTCCTAAACTCACGCCTATAAAAAGTGAAATGAGCACCGCCATTAAGCCCACAGATAATGAAACGCGAATGCCTAAAATCAACCGGCTTAATAAATCACGTCCATAAATATCAGTCCCTAAAATATAGGTGCGTGTATAAATGTTATTTTCTTCAAAGAGCGCTTGTGGTGTTCCTATTTTTGAAGGTAAAACACAATTTAGACATAAATCTTTCAGTTCATATCTGGTTTCCTTAGCTTTTTCATCCTCGCCAATATATTCCTGTACAAAAACATCTTTATCTTTTATCTTGTAAGAAGTAATCGGGATGCTTTTAAAATTAGGCGTTTGCCCATTGAGCATTCTCTCGAAAAGGTTAACTTTTTCTACTTTAGGGTTCCTGCTGATGATTAAAAACGTAAAGGTGCTTCCGGGTTTCTTTTTGTTTAATTGAAGTGTTTGCACATTTGCATCTGGAGAATGATCGGGCATAATTAAATAACCCAAAATACCCATCAGCATTAATAGCAGGATAAAGACCAGCCCGCTGAAGGCCAGCTTATTCCGCTTAAACTTTAACCATACTTTTTTTGATGGGCTATTATCCATTATCGAACCATTCTGCCTTTCCAATTGTATTTTCCGCTGTTTCCGGCAATACCAATGTACACCATGTAAATTACATGAAGTACATTTAAAACAGGTATTAAAATGAGTAAACTGCGCCTTTTGGCAAAGCCAGTTACGTCCCATAAAAATAGTGTTTCTAAAATCATTTTAACCAATAATTGATAAAATGTAATGGTTAAAAACCCTGGAATAAAGAGTCCGGTGATAAAATTTGCAAGAATAGATAGGTTGAAGATCCAAATCAACACACCCAACACGATAATAGCCTTGTTTTTATAACGGGTACTCTTTGAAGCCCAACGTTTGCGCTGCTGTATAAACGAGCCTAAGGTTTCTTTTGCATGGGTGTATACAATGGCTTCTCTATTTTTAAGGAAACCAATCTGATCTGGATATTTGGCCGCAATTTTATGCAACAGCAACTCATCATCGCCTGATGCCAGATCATCTATTCCCTGAAAGCCACCAACTTCATAAAAAGTTGTTTTTTCATAGGCCAAATTTGCACCGTTACAAGTAGATGGCTGTTTGTTTCCTATAGTAGATGCCCCTAAGCCAATAAGATAAAGAAATTCTAAGGACTGTAATCGCTCAAAGAAACTTTTCTCCTGAAAATAAGCTACAGGCGAAGAGATCATTTTATAGTTCTTTTGCTCGTATAAATTTACAATGGTAACCAGCCAATTATGTTCCATCCTGCAATCAGCATCAGTAGTAATGATCAGATCGCCGGAGCAGGTGCCGATAGCTGTTTGTATTGCTTTCTTCTTATATGAGTTTAATGCCCTATCCTCATTTAACTTAATTAGTTTCACATTACTGTCGGCATAGCTCAACACAATTTCTGCCGTTCTATCAGTAGAATGGTCATCAATAATAATAATCTCCGTTAAAGCTTTAGGATATTGTTGAGCAATCAGATCATTAATCGTTTTGGCGATATTCGCTTCCTCATCCCTTGCAGCAACTATAATAGAAACTTTGGTTCGGGGATCAGATTTTTGTGGCGTGAAATAGATCAGGTTATGCCACCCCCTGATAAAATTAAGCACCAAAAAACCATAAATTAAAGTTAAAGCAGCAGAAAATAGACTAGTTAGATTTAAGATTTCCAAAAAAATTGAGTTTAAAAACGAAATAAGTGCCTAAGATAGCAGGAATTATAATATTTATGAGCCAAATACTGGCAGTACATGCAATAACAGCTACGTGCTGATCCGTTACATGTTTAAATAGCTCAACCGCAGTGACACTTCTAATACCAACATCAAAAAGATCCAGTGAAGGCAGTGCCGACTGTACCAAAAATAGCAAACAGGTCATCATCACAATATCTGCATAATGTAATCCAGGTACCAGCCAGATAAAAAGGATGAAATATTGCGAACTGAATATCAGGTAACGGGCAAAACAATAAGTGATAATTCTGAATAGTTCCCTCTTTTTGTACCTAGCTAAAATGCTATAAAATTTCTTGTATTTCCTGGTGAATTTGAAGGATAATAAAATCCCATTTAACCAACGGATGTTAAAGTAAAAAATCAGAAAAAACAGGCAAAAAATTACCGCAAAAAAAACCAATGCAATAAATAGTACCCTATCGATCGGGATAAAGCGGTACACGAAAAAGCAGGCTGCAATGGCTCCAAAAACATTGGTCAGCACCAATTGACCAATACTGCCCACACTCATAGCCACTATCCCAACAATTCTTCTCCGTGGAGAGAGGAAAAATACACGGCCACCATATTCTCCTAATCTGTTTGGCGTGAAAATAGCAAGCGTTAAACCACAGAAAACAGATTCGATGGCCTTGTAAAAACTGATGGGTTCGATATGGCTCATTAAGTATTGCCATTTACCTGCCTCTAAAAACCAGTTTACAAACATCAGAAGTACCACTATACCGATTATCGTGATTATTTCTGTTTGAGGGATATCTTTTAATAGTGTACTGAAATCGTGCAGATTTTTATTCGCAACGAGTTTATGGTAAATAAACCAAAAGGCAAACATTACAATTGCGACTTTGATAAAAAGCGATAATATTTTTTTGTTCTTGCCTGTCAAGATTATCTTTTTAGTTTGCAAATATGCTTAATATTGCTGTAATGTTGAACGAAAAAAAGGAGCGGGTTATAATGGGCATTGATCCAGGAACGGCGGTGATGGGTTATGGCGTAATTTTAGAGAAGGGAAATAAAACGGAATTGATCAGTTTGGGAGTGGTTAAAATGACCCACTTAGACGATCCATTCCTCAAACTTCAACGGATATTTGAAAAAACAGTGGTTTTAATCGATCAATATAAACCTGATGTCCTAGCTATCGAGGCACCATTTTATGGTAAAAATATTCAGGTTTTATTAAAACTCGGCCGTGCGCAAGGTATTGCTATTGCAGCCGCGTTGTCCAGAAATATTTCAGTTACCGAATATTCTCCACGTAAGATCAAACAATCCATTACCGGTAGTGGTAATGCCACGAAAGAACAGGTAGCAGCCATGCTGCAGCGCTTACTCAATTTTAAGGAAACACCAGAGTTTTTAGATGCTACCGATGGTTTGGCTGTTGCTGTTTGCCATTCTTTTCAGAAAATTACCACAGGTGGTAAATCAAAAACCTATTCGGGCTGGGAATCTTTTGTAAGTGATAATAAAACTAAGGTTAAAGGTATAGCAGTTAAGGCAAAGAAGTAATCTTAAATGAATTCGATGAGGCTGTCTCATAAATGTAGAATTGTCATCCTGAGGGCTAATTAATTGTTTAAAATCAATATGAGTGACGTATAATTGTCTTCTCTTGTCCCAAGGCGCGGTCTTGCCTCGGCTCGCCGCCGCCGAACGGCTCTTTCTTTTTGGCATCAAAAAGACCAGCGCAGCTAGCTTGAACACAATTGAAAAAATAAAAGCAAGTGAAAAAACAAAAACTGCCGGCTGAAAATTTTTCTTTCAAAGCTAGTAGGTTGGCTTGGACAGTGCAGCCCGAAAAATTTGTTAGGCCGGATTTAAGTAGAACGGAGATATGGTGCTATGGCCTAGCTGGGCGGAAATACTAAAGTAATTAAGGTATTGATTAATAATAATTTGTAAAATAACGTCAATGGTAGCTTGTCGAAGGACCTGTTTTTAAATGTTTTACAAGGCGTTTCGATACATTGGTCAAGCTCAGTACAAGTTGAGCTCAACGTGACAAATTCGATTGAATTACAATTATGATCCAGCCTCATTAAAACAATATAGTCCATCGTTATCAACGATTTCATGGTCGGTGACTCACCGATCATCAGAGTGAAGCAATCCTTTTTTGTTAAAGCATAAATGGTCCGTACTGACACGAACCATGGCGCAGTAATGAAATAAGCTATTTATTGTTGGCAGCCTGATCAATCCTATTTTTAGTCGCTTCTTCGATTTTTAATTTATTCCTGCGAATAAAATATTTTATAGTGAAGAAGATTGCAAAACCAACCAATATCAACATCCATAAATTGGAAATTGCGATGATGATTTCTTTAAAAATCGTCCACCCGTTTACAATACCCAACCAAAGTCTGTTTACAAATGCCGGGCGGTAGTCGTACAGATTATCATTGGCCACAATCATGGTTTTTACTGTATTGTCCTGATAAAAATTAAGGGTAATGGTACTGAATTTCACACGGCTATCAATCTGCATGTTCTCAATTTTCTTATCTACATAATCATCTTTGATGTAAAGTGACGATTCTACATTGGCGCTTTTTTTCGAGGCTACTTTATTAATTTTTTCAATCGCATCTACTCTGTTCTGCGCCTTTAGTTTATTGGCTAAATAAGCAATACTTTGATCATCCATCTTCATTGATTGGTGATCGACAAAAACAGCCATTCTTGCAATGGTATTGGTAAATTCATCCAGCTTCTCTGACGGAACTTTTGCCACTAGATAACCCTGGGTGCGATAGGAAGTAATTTCTTTTAGTGAATCGGTAGATTGTTTAACCTTATCGGTTTCCTGGATGGTACTTTCGATCGAAAACTCTGCAACAGTTCCCCCTTCCGCTTTAATGGTTTTGCTCAGCTGTTCTTTCGTGTTTTGAACGTCTTTCACCCTAAACCGCATATCAGCAGTTTTGATGATTTTCTCAGCGGCAGTACTATCCGCAGATTCTTTGCTCAACGGCTCCAGCACCGCGGTATCAGCGCTTGCATACTTTTCATTCGATTTCTGGCAGCCAAAAATTGTTAAAACTATGGCTATAGCAATAATATTCCTTTTCATGATTGTGTGGTTCTAAATAATAATCATTTTAAATATTTGCTTCAAATGGCCATAAGAAGTGTAGCGTAATTGGTTAGTTTTAACGCTGTATTTACCCTTAATACAAAAATTATATTTAGGTAACCCAATGTTGGTTTTAGCGCTGTGGGAAGGGTGTTTTGAGGAGGGAATTATTAAAAATTCTTAGGAATTGAAAGCAGTTTTTTTCGTTGTAACACAGAACTGTTGTTATTAAACCTGATAAAGCGAAAAGACCACAGCGAGGTACGAGCGAGGACTTGAAGCGATAGCAGGACTGCGCTCTGCCATTAAAACAGAACTGCTCATTAAAAAAAAAATTGACAACCTAAATCAACTTACTACAAGCCAGCTGAGATTCATAGCAGTCTTTTTTTGAAAAGCAGGTTACTGTGCACATCGGTCCCGAAAGCCCTGCCATCCACTTTATCCCGATGAAAAATCGGGATGTCCGCTCCTGTCAGGTTTAGATTATATGGTTCTACCTTCCTATTCTAAACCCGAAAGGCGCGCTAAATTTTATTTAAACCTGTCAGTTGGGCGATGAAACAAAAAAGCCGGTCATGAATGAACATGACCGGCTTTATATTTTGATAATAGAACGCTTATGCGTCTAATATTTTGAATACACCTTTAATGGCAATAATTGCACCAATGAACAAAACAATCCAGGATGCTAATGATACTTGCCACGAATCGTAAGCGAAACGTGCGTAAGTACCCACCATGCAAACCAGTACACCAAAAATCATTAATTTATAAATTCCTGGCTGGTTAGCCGTTTTCATACTTTCTGTATTGTGCTTTAATTCGTTGTTCTCCATAATGTTTATTTTTATGATGCTGCAAAAGTAATACTTATTGCTGAATAATTATAAAACTTAGTAACTTTTTAATCGTTCTAATCTTTGTTTCGCTTTATCCTTATCACTAAGTTTTTCTCCCTGATACAAAGGCTTTTCCCAATCGCCGTACATTGGGTTGGGCAACACAATATACTTTGTTCCAAATAGGTGCTGATTTGTGTTTACCTGCTCGAAGGTATTTTTATTTTCGCGATAAAAAATGTTACTGAAATCGCTTAAATTATCGCCACATAGCAATAGAATATTGTGCGTTTCTGTAATTTTTTGGCGGCGCGGTTCTTTATTTGAGGTTCCTTTTGAAACCACTAAATGTGCATCATCTGCATAAGGAAAGCCAAAGTGCTGCAAATTTTTTAGCGTAGCTGCATAATCTTTTTCATCGCGGTTGCTTACATAAAAGGTTTCGATGTTCTTTGATGCTGCAAACTTTAAAAAAGCCAATGCACCCGGAACAGTGTCGGCCTGGGCCAGACTTGTCCATTCGGTCCAGTCTTCAGATACATAACTTAGTCCTTTTTTAATTTCGTGCCCCTGGAAAGCAGAATTATCCAAAACGGTTTCATCAATATCGACAATTACACAATTTGGTTTTTTACTGGTATCGGCCCATAAAGCTTCTTTTAACGATAAATGGGCAAAGTTATAAGCCTGGAAACATAAGGCCCTATACTCGCCCGAAGTTTGCTGCCAAAGCACTGCATTGGTATAATCACGGGCAGGATTTTGAGCTTTAACAAAAAACGGAACAGTCAATAAGATAATGAGGATGTATTTTTTCATAACCTGATATTAGGCTACAAAGATATTAAACTCCTGTGATGCAGCATTCATTTAACCGTTCAAAAAAATTCCCCTATCAGCTTTCGATATTAATGATGTTTCCGCATCGGGGTAAGCATGCGTAAAAGTAAGTGGAATTTTATTTTTCCCTCTTTCGCTCCATTTAAACTCAACAGCCAAAAGTTTTTCTTTTGTTTTTTCTATATAATCAATTTCCTGTTGTTGCGTAGTACGCCAGAAAAAACATTCTGCTTCTATCTGGTTCTGGTGCAAAAACTTAATCCGTTCAGCAATCATATAATTTTCAAATAGTGCACCAACATCATTCCTGTTTGCTATCGGATTAAAATTCCGCGTAATGGCATTTACAATACCTGTATCATAAAAATAAATCTTTTTGTTTTTTTTAATTTCGTTGCGCACATTACCCGAAAAGGCAGGTAAGCTAAAAACCACGAAAGATTTTTCGAGTAGACTGATGTACTTATCTACGGTTTTTTGATCCGCCTTTACCAGTTGTGCCAGTTCAGAAAAGTTAACTTCGCTCCCAACCTGCAAAGCCAGTGCCTTCACAATTTTTTCGAAAAGTAGCGGCTTTTTAACATCTTCCAAAGTAAAAAGATCTTTATATAGATAACTATCTGCGAGTAATTTTAAATGCTCCTCTGCGTTCTGCGGGTCGTTAATAATCTCGGGATAGGAACCATAAATTAAACGTCGCTCCAGCGATCTTTCTTCGGTAATAAAGTCAGTATCATTTACCAGCTCTGCGTATGAAAATGGCAAAAGCATCATTTCATATTTTCTACCGGTTAAGGGCTCGTTTATTTTCCCTGATAACTCAAATGCTGATGAACCCGTAGCAATAACCTGAACAGGCTTAAAGCGATCCACAATAATTTTAATGAGCAAACCTACATCATTGATTCTTTGGGCCTCGTCTATAAAAAGCACTTCGTAGCCAGCGAGCATTTGTGCTATTTGTGCCGCATTGGGTTTAGCCAAAGCTTCGCGTACGTCTGCATCATCCCCATTAAGGTACAGGGTCTTTTTAGCCACCTTAGCTAATAACTGTTCAACAAAAGTTGTTTTACCGGTTTGGCGTGGTCCAAAGATGATAAAGGCTTTCCCTTTAAAAAGCCTTGCAAAAGCATAATCCAACTGTTTACGAACAATCATAATAAAAGATTCTTACACAAAAGTATAATAATTTTGGATTACAATCCATAAAAAATATAATAATTTTGGATTACAATCCGTAAAAAATATAATAATTTTGGATTATGATTCAATTACTTATAAAAAAACCCATCTCAATTAAGAAATGGGCTTTGTATTATTTGACTGAAGACTAAAGACTTCCGACTATAGACTAACTTATCCGTTCAATGCTGCTGCACCACTTACAATCTCAGTTAACTCAGTTGTAATTGCTGCCTGACGTGCCTGGTTGTATGAAAGTTTTAAAGCTTTCAATAACTCACCCGCATTTTCAGTTGCTTTATCCATTGATGTCATACGTGCGCCGTGCTCAGAAGCATGAGAATCTAAAACAGCTTTATATAACTGAATTTTTACTGATTTAGGAATTAACTGCTCTACAATTTCTTCTTGAGAAGGCTCTAAAATATAATCAACGTTTGTTGTTTTCTTATCAGCTTTCTGATCCACTGCTGTTTCTTCTGCTTTAGGCAAAGGCAACAACTGCTCAGAAGTAATAATTTGAACTGCCGCATTTTTAAAACGGTTGTAAACAACCTCTACCTTATCAAAGTCTCCTTTAACAAAGCCCGCCATAATTGCATCGGTAATCTTAGTTACGTTTTCGAAAGTTAGAGCAGCATACACTTCATTATTATTACCAATTACGTTATAGTTACGTTTTTCGTAAAAATCCTGAGTTTTCTTACCAATAGAAATAATGCTCACATTACCGTTTTTCAACTGTTCGCTATATTTCTCAGCAATTAAATTGTTGGCCGCTTTAATTACGTTCATGTTAAAAGCACCAGCCAAACCACGGTTTGAAGATACAGTAACAATTAAAACCTTATTGGGCTCACGCTCCTGGATAAAAGGCGATGACGATCCCTCTAAACTTGCTGACAGATTACCTAAAATCTCTTTCAGTTTAGTTGCATAAGGACGTAAAGCGATAATTGCATTGGTAGCACGTTTCAACTTTGCTGCCGAAACCATTTTCATAGCCTTGGTAATCTGCTGTGTTGACTGTACCGATGCAATCCGGTTTCTTACTTCTTTTAAATTAGCCATTCTTTAAGTATCGAGTATTAAGTATCAAGTATCAAGATTGGATTCATTTATCTGTCTTGCTACTTGATACTCGCTACTTGTATCTAATTAATATTTACTTGAAATCTCTTTTGCTACGGTATCTAATACACCAGTAATGGTATCATCAAATTTACCAGCTTTTAATGCCGCTAAAGTTTCTGGATGACGCATCTCCAATTGAGTTAAATATTCTGTTTCGAATTCCTTTACTTTATCTACTGGTACACTACGCATTAGGTTTTTAGTACCTGCATAAACGATAGCTACCTGTTTTTCAACTGTAAAAGGTGTAAACTGAGCTTGCTTTAACATTTGTACGTTACGTGCACCTTTATCCAATACCGATTTCGTTGCAGCATCCAAATCAGAACCGAATTTAGAGAAAGCCTCTAACTCGCGGTATTGAGCCTGATCTAACTTTAAAGTACCTGCTACTTTTTTCATCGATTTAATCTGCGCATTACCACCTACACGTGATACTGAGATACCTACGTTAATTGCCGGACGGATACCTGAGTTGAACAAGTTCGACTCTAAGAAGATCTGACCATCAGTAATCGAAATTACGTTGGTTGGAATATATGCAGAAACGTCACCCGCTTGTGTTTCGATAATTGGAAGTGCAGTTAATGAACCACCACCTTTAACGATATGTTTAATCGACTCAGGTAAATCGTTCATTGCTTTAGCGATATCATCGTTAGCGTTGATTTTCGCAGCTCTTTCTAATAAACGACTGTGTAAGTAGAAAACGTCACCTGGATAAGCTTCACGGCCCGGTGGACGACGAAGTAATAAAGATACCTCACGGTAAGCAACTGCCTGTTTAGATAAATCATCATAAACAATTAAAGCTGGTCTACCTGTATCACGGAAAAACTCACCAATCGCAGCACCTGCAAACGGAGCATAAAACTGCATTGGAGCAGGATCTGCAGCCGAAGCAGCAACAACAACTGTATATGGTAAAGCGCCGTTTTCTTCTAGTGTACGTACAATATTGGCAACAGTAGAGTTTTTCTGACCGATAGCAACATAAATACAGAACACAGGCTGGCCTGCTTCATAAAATTCTTTTTGGTTAATAATGGTATCGATACAAACGGCAGTTTTACCAATCTGACGGTCGCCGATAACCAACTCACGTTGACCACGACCGATTGGAATCATTGCATCGATTGCTTTAATACCAGTTTGTAAAGGCTCATTTACCGGTTGACGGTAAATTACACCTGGTGCTTTACGCTCTAAAGGCATTTCGTAAGTTTCACCTAAGATCGGACCTTTACCATCTAAAGGCTCACCTAAAGTGTTCACTACGCGGCCAAGCATACCTTCACCAACTTTAATAGAGGCAATTTTTTTGGTACGTTTAATCGTATCACCTTCTTTGATCTCGTCTGAAGCACCCAAAAGTACCACACCAACGTTATCTTCTTCAAGGTTTAATACAATACCTTGTAAGCCGTTTGCAAATTCAACTAACTCTCCCGATTGAACTTTAGTTAAACCGTAAACACGGGCAATACCGTCGCCCACTTGCAACACGGTACCAACTTCTTCCAGTTCGGTTTCTGATTTGAAGCCCGCCAATTGCTGTCTGATAATTGCCGATACTTCGTCTGGTCTTACCTCTACCATAATTTTACTTTATATCTTTTTATAAATGTTTAGTGCTTAGCGCATGGCGCTTGGCGTTTTCCGTGCCATACGCTTATCGCAATATTCTTTCTGTTTGGCGGTTTGCGCCTGGCGTTTTACCACCTACACTTACGCTTCACTTTATTTTTTTTAGACATTTTGCGAATCAACGCTAAACGCCTTACGCAAAACGCTATTGCGCAAATTCTTTTTTAAGTTTACTTAAACCGCTGGCAATACTTGCATCAAATTGCTTATCGCCAACTTTTAATATAAAACCACCAATTAGCTTCTCGTTAATTTTTTCGTTAACAATCACCTGGTTGGCACCTAATTCTTTTTTTACAATCGCTATAATCTGTTCTTTAGCGTCCGGGCTTAAAGTAGATGCAGTAGTTACATCAGCAGTAACAATACCCTTAATTAAATTATATTGTTGTATAAACTGTTTTGCTGTTGCAAATAAAATCGCCGAACGACCTTTGCTTACCACAATCTTGAAAAACGAGATGGTTAGTTTGCTTACTTTATCTGCAAAAATTCCGTTTAAAATACCAGTTTTTTTATCTAAAGGTACAATCGGGTTTTTTAATATTGCTTCTAGTTCGGGGGTTTCATCAACCACTTTTTCAAACAAAACCATATCATTATAAGAAGTTTCTAAGTCGTTGTTTTCAACGGCTAAGTCTATTAATGATTTGGCGTATCTGCCTGCAACTTTAATTTCTGACATATTCTTAGGTGTGAGATGTGAGATGTGAGATGGAAGATGTGAGAACGAGTCTCCTATCTAATATCTATTGTCTCAAATCTATTTTCTCAAACTAGTTTAATTCAACGTCTTTTAATAAATTAGCTACTAAAGCCTCCTGTTTGGTTTTATCATCTAACTGAGTACGTAATACACGTTCTGCAATTTCTAATGATAAAGAAGAAACCTGGTCTTTAACTTCAGCTAAAGCTGCTTTCTTTTGGTTTTCGATTTCGATTTTAGCTTTCTCGATCAATTTAGTACCTTCAACCTGAGCTTGTTTTTTAGCTTCGTTCAAGATACCATCTTTCAAGGTTTTAGCTTCCTTTAAAATCTCATCACGTTCAGCACGTGCCTGTTGCATCAAATCTTGATTCTGACTGGTTAAACGAGCCATTTCTTGTTTAGCCAATTCAGCTTTATTAAGGGCTTCATCAATGCTTTGCTCACGTTCATGAATGGCACCTAAAATAGGTTTCCATGCAAATCGTCTAAGTAATATCAATAGACACAGAAACGATATTCCAGTCCAAAAAACTAATCCTATGCTTGGGGTTACTAAATCCATCTTATCTAATTTTTTTAATCTTAATCTTGTTAATAAGGCGGGGTAAATAACCAATCGTTAAATACCCTGCCTAAATCTTCAGTTTGAATTATTTAAGGCTGTTACCTAATAATGCAACTACCACACCGAATAAGGCAACACCCTCAATAAGGGCAGCAGCGATAATCATTGCAGTCTGAATTTTTGACGCAGCTTCTGGTTGACGAGCAATACCTTCCATTGCTTTACCACCTACTTGACCGATACCGATACCTGCACCGATTACTGCTAAACCGGCACCAATTGCCGCGATTGAACCTACCATAACTAATTTAATTTATATTAATTGTAAAAAATAGTTTTCTATTAATGATGTTCTTCTACTGCCATACCAATAAACAAAGCAGTAAGTAATGTAAAAATAAAGGCCTGTAAAAATGCTACCAGCAATTCCAATATATCCATAAATATTACGAATGCTACTGAAACCGGAGCAATAGCCAGAGTTTCGAAAATAAAGATTAACGAGATTAAACTCAATACGATAATGTGACCCGCAGTAATGTTTGCGAACAAACGTACCATTAATGCAAATGGCTTAGAGATGATACCAACAACTTCTACAACAACCATTAATGGCCACAACCAAAATGGAACATCAGGTAAAAAGATGTGTTTCCAATAATACTTGTTACCGTTCAAATTTACAATAAGTAATGTACCTAAAGCCATTACAAATGTTAGGGCAATGTTACCTGTTACGTTAGCACCACCTGGAAAAATCGGCACCAAACCCAATAAGTTGTTAAATAAGATAAAGAAGAATATGGTTAACAAATAAGGCATGAATTTAGCATACTTGTGACCAATATTTGGTTTAGCAATATCGTCTCTAACAAAAACAATAACTGGCTCAATGAAAGATTGCAAACCTTTTGGTGCTTTACCAACACGTCTTTTATAGGCGCCTGCCACTGATATAAACACAATAAGAATCAACAGGATAGCCACAAACATTGCTGCAATATTCTTAGTAATAGAGAAATCTAAAACAGTTTTACTTGCCTCTTCGTCAATTTTTCCATTTGCACCAACCACTTTGATGTGATCTTCTTCCAAACGGTAATTATTAAATTTACCATTATAATCGTGCTCACCATGATGAAAATTAGCAGAAGAGAAAAGCTCTAAACCACTAGGCGTATATAAAATTACTGGAAGAGGAAACGAAGTGTGTCCCCAAAGATGCCACATGTGCGAATCAGCAATGTGTTCCATAATTACAGCTGTAGGTTCGAATTTCTTTTCTTCATGCCCAGCAGCACCATGCTCACCAACAGCTGCATGAGCAGAGTCGGCTAAAACACTATCAACAGGAACAACAGCGCTATCAACCTGAGCGAAAGTATCAATTTTGATAGATAAAAACGCGATTAAAAGCGTAAAAACAATAGTTAGCCTTTTAACTTTAGACACAAAAACTCGGTTACAATCCATTTATTGGCAGTTTTTTACTTTAAATTTTGGTGGCGCAAGTTACGTAACAAACAGTAAATTTCAAAGGCCGTAAACAATAAATATAAAGAAAAAAAATTAAGCAGAAATACAAGCCCGATTCCCTTTGCTTTTATACTGTAAATCAACACAAAAGCCATACAAAAAATCATCTTTACCGCGATCGATCCCATAATGGCCATAACACCCACTTCGGGATCCCGTTTTACACCAATATCAACAAGCATATAAGCGATATAAGTGATACCGGCCAAAAACCCAAACATCACCCAAAAGTTGTTTATAAATAATTGTTGTTCAGGAAAAATTAGGGGTAAAACAGCAACAACACCTATTAATAGGCCTACAAAAATGAAATAGATACTGGTAAATTTGGCTAGAGTCAAGGTATAAATTCTTAGCAGATAAAAACTTTTGCAAAGATAAGGTTTTTAGTATCAAGTAAGTAGTGAGAAAAGAATTATTGTTAGATTGGTGAAGTGTTTAAATCGGTTAATTGAGGTAAATACCCTATTGCTGAATTGTTAAATTGATTAATTGTTGGCTGCATCTTGTTCAACAATCTAACAATACAGCCATTTAGCAATTATTTTGTCGCCTGCCTGATGGCCTGATATAACGCAATCCCTACACCAGCTAAAGCAAAAGCAGCAGTAATTAAGTTAGTTTTACTGTTTCTGTGTTCATCAATCTTATAACCAATAAAAGTAAGCAGGCCAATGGTGGCGATCATCTGGAAGCCGATAGCAGAATATTTAGCAGCTGCATTTACCTTCTTTTTTGTATTTTCTTCTTTCGGATTTTCCATTTTTTAATGCAATAATTAAATTAACTTTGAATAATTAAAATTTGTTGCCAAATAAAATATTTTTCTACATATATTGTTAATTGTATACCCCACTTAAGAGATTTATCATACTTGAAAAATTACGCTAACAAAAACTTAAATCCCTTCTTCATCCTCATAAGTATCTTTATTTATGGCTGTGTAGCAAATAAAGATACAGCAGTAGATCGCAGGTTTCAGAACTTGACAGCAAAATACAACTATATATATAACTCAAATGTTTTACTAAACGAGTACAATGAGAGCCTGTTACAAAGTTATGCGGATAATTATGAAAAAATCCTGCCTGTTTACCTCGATCCTGAGCCGCAAATAAATCTGGTTTTAACACCTGGCGTTGCCAATAAACAATTGGACGATGTGATCACAAAAGGACAAACCATTATCAACGACAAAAGTTTTAGCAATTATATTGACGATGCTTATATGCTTTTAGGCAAGGCAAATTACCTGAAAGGCAATTATTTTATCGCTTCTGAATACTTCGATTATACGGCAAAAACCTATAACAACGACCTGAAAACGTTCATTACGGCGATGAACTGGAAAGCGCGTAGCCAAATGCAGCTGAACAATATGGTACTGGCTGATAAAATTATCGATACCATGTTACGTGCTTCTGATGAGTTGAAGAAAGATTTGGCAGAACCATTGGCTACAGCCGCCCAAATGCGTATTTATCAGAACCATAATAAAGAAGCAATCCTATTTTTAGGATCGGCAATTGCACTTCCAGCTGAAAAACAGCTTCGTATCCGCTGGCGTTTTATATTGGCGCAGTTGCAGGAAAAAGAGAAAAATCTTCAGGATGCATATGCCAATTTTACCAAGGTTGAAAAAAGCAATGCCCCTTTTGAAATGTATTTTCATGCCAATTTAAACTGCATTAAGCTGAAAGCATTATTAAGTGGCGTTAAGCTAAATAAAGAGGAACAGCTTTTAGCATTACTTAAGGACGATAAAAATTTTGACTATACCGATCAGATTTATTATCAGGTTGGAGAACTTTTTTCTGCAGAAGGCAACTTTGTAAAAGCTGAAGAGAATTACCACAAATCAGTTGCAAAAAGTACCAGGAACCAAACTCAAAAGGCGTTATCTTACTTAAGAATTGCCGATTTAAACTTTAAAGAGTTTAACAACTATATTAAAGCAAAACTGTACTATGATAGTACCGTGATGATTTTACCCAAAAACTTTCCTGATTACGGCAATATCGTTAAAAAGGCCGACAATCTTCAATATTTGACAGATAGGTATACTATTATCACCAAAGAAGATACCGCTCAGGCCATTGCCAAACTTCCTGCCAACCAACGCGAGGCAAAGGTAAAGGCTTATTTAACACCAAAAGTGGAGGTGGTAAATACTGGAGTTGTAATTAGCAACCAGTATTTAAACGACCCAGATTTTCCTAATCAAACGCTAAATGCTTCGAACAATGTTGCTGGAAATACCTTTTATTTCAATAATAATGCTGCAATAAGCAATGGCTTTGGTGACTTTAAAAAACGTTGGGGCACTAGACAGCTGGAAGATAACTGGCGCCAGAGTGTACGTTCATCTGCACAGGAAACCAACCAGGTTTTAGCGGGCGGAAAGGTAGCTATAGAAATTATACCTGCAAATGGCCAAACCAATGTGGCAGCCACCGACCAAACTTCATTAGAAAAGCAGTTTCTGGATGCTTTACCTACTACGCAGGCGCTATTGGCTATATCCGATCAAAAAATTATAGATGCCTATTTCGAAATCGCCAGTTTTTACCAACAGGAACTGAACGATAAACCAGAGGCCAATAAAATATACCTGGAACTGATCAAAAGATATCCTGAGAATAATCACCTCGTAGCCATTTACTACAGTCTTTATCTCAATTATAAAGGTTTAGATGAAGTAAAATCTGATCAGTATAAACAATTGGTACTTACAAAATTCCCTGAATCTAATTTTGCGAAAAATATTTTAGACCCAACCTATTCTGCCAAGCAAACACAGATGGAAAACATGGTCATCAACAATTACAATGCAGCTTTTGATGCTTATGCAAAAAAAGAGTATGCCAATGTAGTTAAACAGGCTGATGATAATATTTCAGCTTTCCCAAATAACGATCTGGCACCGCAGTATGCTTATCTAAAAGCAATAGCAATTGGCCGTACCGCAAAAGTTGATGCCTTATTGACTGAATTTAACCTGATCACTACCAATTATCCAAACGATAAAATTATTACGCCATTGGTTCGTGATCATTTAAAATATATTGAGGCAAATCTGGATGAATTTAAACAAAGGCCGGTTGCCCTTATTGATTTTGATGCAAATGAACCCCGTTTTGTAAGTCAGGCCGCCCCGGTTGCTGTTCCAACAAAACCTTTGGTAGTTGAAAATCCTGTAGCAAAAAAGGCTGAACCAACTCCTGTCGCCAAACTTGTTGAGGTTAAACCAGTTGATCCAACTAAACCTGTTAGCATTTTCAGTGCTGCAAAATCAGAAGAGTATTATTATGTAATCGATGTGGCCGATGCCACTTTAACCTTAAGTTCATCGCGTTTCGGGATCGGTCAGTTTAACCGCGGAAATTATCCCGACAACGATTTGGAACATAAATTGGTAGAACTGGATAACGATCAGTTGATTTACATTACAAGTTTTATCGACCTTGAAGATGCTAAACTTTACGAATCGAGCATTACAGGCCAGCTAAAGAACATTATGAAGGTTCCGGCCAACCTGTATAAGGCTTTTATCATTAGTAAAGAGAATTTTGGTAAGCTTACCGATAGACAGCGGATTAATGAATATCTGGAGTTTTTAAAAGACAATTAAAAAAAACAACATGAAACTGTTTTTTATTTCAGTGCTGCTCGTTACGGTTGTTTGCTCTTGTAAGTTTGCTGAAGATGGAAAAAACAGCGGGAATAAAAGTGTAAAACCAACATTAAAGATTAGGTACCTCCACGAAAAAGACCCGGATTTTAACCTGCTTAATAATGCCATTGTAAATATTAGCAAAGGAAAAACAAAATTATTGATCGATGTTAGGACTAAGTCTTTGGAGCATTATATTTTTGCATTCAAAGAAAATATCATCAAAATAAGTAATCATGGTGGCGATAGTGTGGATGTATATGGTTTAGATAATAAACCGGTGAGAAAGGATTACGTTGAGCCGGTTTCCGATACCACAAAAATGCTAAGTGCGTTTATAATTAAAGAACAAAACAATAAATACATAAAAAAATCCACTTTCCAAGATTCGGGTAGCGAACTTTATTATCCTACCTTTGAATATAAATATTGCCTGGTAGATGATATAGACAATGACGGACAACCCGAATTCTATTTAACTTATTTTGGTGAAAGCGACGGATTAGATGCAAAACCGTTAAAAGTGATTACCTATTATCAATTCAAGAAGGTAAAAGCAACAGCATATTACCCGGCAGGGAATGAAGAAGATGAATATTACGTAGATTACGACAAAAACTGGAAAACACTGCCAAAAATAATTCAGAAAAAAGTAAACCATATTTTGGAATCGCGGAAGAGTGAAACCAAACTATGACTTAATGAATTATAACAACAAATATATTAACCTGATTTATTAAAATGAACAAATCCCTTTCTGCACAAGAAACAAAAAGATATAGTTTACTCATCTGGAAAATACTGATCGGCGGAATTGCGCTCTTCGCTATTTTCATTTCGATGATCGGATTAGGTCTTTTTGGTGCACTGCCCTCTTTCAGAGACATAGAACACCCGAAAAGCAATCAGGCTTCCGAAATTATTGCCGAAGATGGCCGTCCATTAGGCACTTATTTTGTTCAGAACAGATCAAATGTTACTTATAAAGACATTTCTGAAAATGTAATTAACGGATTAATTGCGACAGAAGATACACGTTTTAAAGAGCATTCGGGCATAGATTTTAAACGTACTTTCACCATTATCGGTTATAATTTAATCGGTAAAAAACAAGGTGCAAGTACCATTACTCAACAATTGGCTAAAAATCTCTTTCCAAGAGAATCAAACTTAAATTTTTTTTCCCTGGTATTAACCAAATTTAAAGAATGGATTGTTGCCGTTAAACTGGAACGCAACTATACCAAAGAAGAAATTATAACCATGTATTTAAATACGGTCGATTTTGGTAACCAGGCTTATGGCATTAAATCGGCAGCCAGGGTTTATTTCAATACCACTCCTGATAAGTTAACCTTAACACAGGCCGCAACTTTAGTGGGCATGCAAAAAGGGATTACCATGTATTCACCAACCCGCCATCCTGAACGTTCAAGAGACCGTAGAAATACTGTAATGGCTTTGATGGTCAAAGCTGAGCTCTTAACCCAATCGGAATTTGATGAACAAAAAGATAAACCGCTCAACCTGCATTTTAATGCCGCAACTGTTAATGATGGTATTGCACCATACTTCCGTTCGGTATTGAAAAATGATATCAGAAACATTTTCCAGGAGCAGTCGATTACCAAACCGGATGGTACCCCTTACGATTTAGACCGCGATGGTTTGAAAATTTATACCACATTAAATTATGACATGCAGGTATATGCCGAGGAAGCACAAAAAGAATATATGAAAGTGCTACAAGCACAGTTTATCGCCAGCTGGAAAGGCAGAAATCCTTTTAAGGACAAAGCTTTACAGATTGAGCAGGGCGTTAAAAGATCAGACCGTTATAAATCGTTAAAACTGGAAGGTAAATCTGATGATGAAATTAAAGATGATTTCAATACCAAAACAGAAATGACTATTTTTACCTGGAAAGGTAACATCGATACCGTAATGAAACCGATCGATTCGGTACGTTATTACAAAATGCTTTTGCGGAATGCCATGATGACGATGGATCCAACCAATGGACATGTGAAAGCATGGGTTGGTGGAATTAATTACGAACACTTTAAATACGATCAGGTTAAAATGGGAACCCGCCAAGTCGGTTCAACAGCAAAACCATTTACTTATGCGGTTGCGATTGAAAATGGTTATTCACCTTGTTACACCGTACCAAATGTTCCGGTAACTATAGACGGTTATGGTGAACCATGGACGCCAAGAAACTCGGGTAAACCACTACCAGGCAGCATTACCTTACAAAAAGCACTGGCTTACTCACAAAACTTTGTTACCGCTTATTTAATGAAACAGGTTGGTCCTGTGGCAGTATCTACATTAGCCACGAAAATGGGGATCCCTAATGTTCCGGCATTCCCATCTATTTGTTTAGGTACGTTCGATTCTTCAGTTTATAATATGGTGGGCGCTTATGGTGCTTTTGCCAATAAGGGCACTTATACCAAGCCCATTTATTTATTGAGAATTGAAGATAAAAACGGTGTGGTACTATTTTCTCAAAAGGAAATACCAAAACCTGTAATGAGTGAAGAGGTTGCTTATGTAATGACCAGAATGCTGAAAGGTGTGGTTACGAACGGAACCGGATCAAGATTGAATTATAAATACAAGGTAAATGCACCGATCGGAGCAAAAACAGGTACTACCCAAAATAACTCTGATGGTTGGTTTATGGCTATTACCCCACAACTGGTAACCGGTATCTGGACAGGTTGCGAGGACAGGGCTTTCCATTTCATTAGCACCAGCCAGGGTGAGGGTGCAAATACTGCTTTGCCAATTTTTGCAGGTTTTATCAAAAGAGTATATGCCAATCCGGCCTTAAAAATTAGTCATGCTGATTTTGAAGCGCCAAAATCTGGTGTTTCGATTACCTACGATTGCAACCAATACCAGCAACAGGAAGAAGGTGCAACCGAATTGGATGAGAAGTTGGGTTTTTAACGTTTTGTGGTTGCGTGAAGGATAGCAGTGGAAATCCTTTTGTTGCCGCCTCGAGCGCGGCCGAAAGGCAACAAAAGATTGTAACGGATAGCCTGACCCTTTGCGCAGCTTAGGGACAGGCCCAAATTGTAAAATGTTTCCCTTTGGTTCATTTTAATCAAAATTATCCCTCTCGAATCCTATTTTTGTAAATAATGAGCAGTTTCGACCATAAAACAGCATTAACAGCTATTCCACATAAACCCGGCGTATACCAGTATTGGGACGCAGATGGAAAGCTCATGTACATTGGTAAAGCGAAAGACCTGCGCAACCGTGTAGGTTCATATTTTAACAGCGACAGAAACCAGTTTAATGGCAAAACAAGGGTATTGGTATCCAAGATCCGGAAAATTACCTTTACGATTGTTGATACAGAGATTGATGCCTGGCTACTCGAAAATAGCTTAATTAAAAAACATCAGCCTAAATTTAACATCAACCTAAAGGACGACAAAACATATCCCTGGATTATTGTTAAAAACGAGAACTTTCCCCGCATTTACTGGACACGTAAGGTAATAAAAGATGGATCCACCTATTTCGGTCCTTACGGCTCGATAGGCATGATGCACACCATTTTGGACCTGATTAAGGAAACCTACCCCCTTCGTACCTGCAGCTTGCCCTTAACGGAAAAAAATATAACTGAAGGAAAATTTAAAGTTTGCCTGGAATATCAAATTGGCAACTGTAAAGGTCCTTGTCAGAATTACCAGACCGAAACTGATTACGATAAAAACATAGGTGAGATTAAAGAAATCCTGAATGGTAAAATCGGGAATGTAATCAGGGATGTTAAAGGGGTTATTAAATCGGCATCAGAAAATCTGAACTTTGAACTGGCGCATCAATATGCAAGGAGATTAGAAGTACTGGAAAAATACCAGAGCAAATCGACAGTGGTAAACAGTGCCATAACTAATGTGGATGTGGTGAGTATTGCTTCAGATGAACGTTATGCTTTTGTGAACTACCTAAAGGTGATGAACGGAACAATTATCCAAACACAAACCATTGAGGTTAAAAAGCAGTTGGATGAAAGCGATGACGAGATTCTAACCTTGGCGATGTTGGAGTTCAGAACAAAATTTAACAGTACCTCGAAAGAAATTATTGTTCCTTTCGAGCCCTCATTAGAGGATGAAAGTTTAAAGTTTACCGTTCCTAAACTGGGCGAAAAGAAGAAACTTTTAGAACTCTCGCAAAAGAATGTACTGTTCTTTAAAAAAGAGAAACTTAACCAATATGAAAAGCTGAATCCAGATTTACGTACTGACCGGATTTTAAGCACCATGCAGAAAGACCTGCGTTTAACCCAGCTTCCAAAACATATTGAATGTTTTGATAACTCCAACTTTCAGGGGAAGTATCCGGTTTCAGCAATTGTGGTATTTAAAGATGCCAAACCATCTAAAAAAGACTATCGCCATTTTAATGTGAAAACGGTTGAAGGTCCCAACGATTTTGCGACGATGGAAGAGGCTGTTTTCCGCCGCTACAGGCGAATGTTGGATGAAAACCAGACTTTGCCACAACTCATCATTATTGATGGCGGTAAAGGGCAGCTTTCGTCGGCTGTTAAGAGCTTAAAGTTATTGGGAATAGAAAATAAAGTGACGGTGATCGGTATTGCCAAACGTTTGGAAGAACTGTTCTATCCAGGTGATTCTTACCCCTTGTATTTAGATAAAAAATCGGAAACACTGAAAGTTATTCAACAGCTTCGTGATGAAGCCCACCGCTTCGGAATTACCTTTCACCGCAAGAAACGCGATCAGGGTACACTTAAAACGGAACTGGAGCAAATTGGAGGCATTGGTAAAACAACAGCTGATAAATTACTTACCCATTTTAAATCAGTTAAAAAGATTAAAGAAGCTACAGAAAAAGAATTGGCAGAAGTGCTAAACAAAAAACAGATGATTACCCTTCAAGCTTATTTTAATCAGGGATAACGTTTTAATCCTATTTTTTTGAGGAAGAATTAAGATTTCTCCTAAAATGAAATAATTGGAACGGACGTCGAAATGATGATATCTCAAAAAAGGCTCCGATTTTCATCGAAGCCTTTTATTATAAGATTAATATTCCCAAAGTCCTTGTTCGTAATCCAGAACAGATTTTTTAATCCTTTCTGATTCGTACAACCTTTCCCTGGGATCGCTAATAATGTCTCTGATTTTATTGTCTCCTGGATTTGATTCTTTAACAATATAACTACTGAATAAGCGGCGAATAAAGAAATCATCGAAACTTAATGATGAAGCATCATTATTGGTATTAATTAAACGTTTCTTTGTTAAAATTTCTCGGGCTTCCGGATAGTATACCCAAAATACAGGTTGCCATTGTTTGGAAACCTCGTTGTATTTTAATGGCGCTATCCCCACAATACGCGGTTCGAAAATAGAACGTTTGGTATCGAAAATCCAGTCTTCTTTTATTCTGAATTTCAGGAATAACTCTGGGTTAAAATCATTAACAACCGTAGTAACGGTTCCGGTTTTATTGTTCGAAACCTCTGCTGTTCCTAAAGCTGATTTAGCCGCAGAATCTGCAGACATTGGATTAAGGAAAGCATCGTCTTCGTTTAAAGCACTATCAATTGGGGAGTATGCTGTTAGTTCGTCTTTTTTAATTGCTGCAATCAAAACATCAATTAGGCGTGATTTAGGCGATTTTAAGGCCGAGTTAACCGTATCACGTAAATCAATTTCTCTCCATATCCGTTTTGCATAAAAAACATCCTCCTCCCTCACATCAGCCAAAGGAACCATTTCAGTACTGTCAATGTCCTTACGGGCATAGAAACCATCTTTAGGTGGTACCTTTAGTTTCTTCTTAGCTGTTTTCAAGGGAGCTTTCACCGTATCTGCTACAGGAGCAGCAACTACTGGCGCAGCCTTCTTTGGCGCTAATTTGGTTGGCTTTTTTTGTGCAAAAGCAAACGCGGTTAACAAAACTAAAATAGCAATACTTAAAGTCCTTTTCATCTTCTTTTTATTTTACACTAAACGCTAATGAAGGCAAAATTCTTTGACGGCCATCTGGTCCTACAGAAACAATATCTTCAAAAAATACCCTTGTTCCAGGCGTAATTGAATTTATGGCACCTTTAACTGCACCAGCGAAATTCCCACCACTACCAGCAATGGTAACAGCATCGGAACGTGGTTTAATAATTGTTAATTTATAACGTTGTATTTTAAACTTAACGTCAAAAGGAAAATCATCCAGATCTGCTTCAATTTCAGTTTCACTTTTTAACTGTACTGAAGCGATATCGCCACCTGCGCGTCCACCAACTTTGGCAATCGGTGCCGGAATAGCTTTCACCCTGAATTTTTGTGAGCCTAAGCTAATGGTTTTGCCAGCGTTGTTTGCAGATACGTTGATTGATACTTCCTGGCCAACCATGCTTCCTGGAACATTCACGTTATAATTTCCGTTACTACCAGACATTGAACCTCCTGAAATTGAAGCACGCACACTTTCTAATGGAAAGCCAGCTGCTGAAACTGTAAATGGGTTCGCAATACCTGCATAAATTACATTCAATTTAGTTGAAGAAACGGATGCTGATGGTTTTGCTACCTGATAGGTTTGCGGTTGAGTTTTATATTCCTTTACCTGGCCATCAGTTTGACGAACGCGAACAGTACCCACCCAGGTAAACTGACCAACGCTACTGGTACCACCTGTATAAGTTCCTTTACCATCTTTAACGGATAATTTACTTCCATTAACGGTAATATCGGGAGTTGATCTGGAATCGCTCGCTGTTAAAAATACTTCAGCAGTATAGGGTTGACCCTGGATTACGTAAGAAGTAGGTGCTACTGCAACTGCTGCAAACTGATCCAAATTAACCTGTGCTTTATCCATATTTCCAAACAATTTCTTCACAACTTCTGCTTCAGCATTTTTAGTATCCGTTTGCAGTTTAGTTAAAATAGTCATAGCAGCGGTTAATGGTGTTCCCTCACCGAAATAAGTTTCTTGCCAATTACCCTTTCTTTTTCTTGCCGGATCTTTAGCTTCAAGTGAGAAAGAAACATTCGCTCTATCTGCAGGATCTAATAAAGAGATTAATTTCTCTCTGGTAGCATTAATTCTCTTTTTTAACTCATCTGCTTTCTTTTGGTTAATCATGATATTCTGTGCAATATCCTGATTAGATCTATTTACCAAATCTTCAGTTTCAGGATCGATCCCGTCACCTGCCTGAGTAAATTCTTTTTTAATGCTTTCAATATAATTGTTTAAGTCATCAGCTGCTTTCTGAGCTTGTTTAGCCTTATCATAAATAGGCTGAGCACGCGCAGGCTCTTCTTTCAACTTCGAATTTTCGAAGGCAGAAAACAGCTGATTAATACTTGTATTTACATTGTTTTTAGAAGTATCCAAACTATCGTTGATATTTTTGAATGCGTCTAAAATGGTATCTGATACGTTTAAGGCGAGCATGGCCAACAATACCAAATACATGATATTGATCATCCGCTGCCTTGTTGTTTCTTTTCCGCCTGCCATATTTGATGTAGCTTTTCTTTAAAAATTAAAAACTAAACAAATTATATACGTGGGCCGTTCATAGCCGATAACATATTGCCATAAATTGCATTAAGCGATGATAGGTTTTTAGCCAGCTTATTCACCTCTTCTTTAAACTGTTTCGAATCTTCCATCGATTCGCTAAAGTTCTGCATGGTTAATGATAAGTTTGAATAGAATTCGTTCATCGATTTTAGATGTGCGCTCGAATCTCTTAATTCCACTTCGTAAACGGCATTTAAAGCCGACAGGTTCTTAGCCAAATTATTCACCTGATCGTGGTAAGCCTGAGAATCTACGTTGCTTTCGCCCATTGCTTTTAAATTAGCCGTAGCTTTTTCAAAAGATGCACTCAAATTATCAAAACCAGCTGATGCGGTTTTAATCTTACCTGTAAATTCATTTGTTGCAGTAGATGCATCTGCAACGTTAGAAATTGTTGCTACCTTATCACCAAACGTACGCAAACCAGCACCCAGGCTTTCGATCAATTCCGGGCCAATTTTAGCATCAGATAACATTTTATCTAAAGCTGCTGTATTTGCTGGCGCAACGGCTGCAGCAGGCCTTGCTGAAGCCGTTGGTAATTCCCCTTTAAAATCTGCTTTTAGTTCAGGATAAACTCTTTCCCATGCTGGTTCTGGTTCTGGTGGAAAAAACCCCGTTAAGAAGAATAAAAATGCCTCTACACCAAGACCAATACCGATCATATAGTTACCCATAATCCCACCAATATGTAGAATTTTAAATAACGCTCCGATAATTACAATACTTGCTCCCCATGAAATCGCTACGTGTAACCAGCCTGGTTGTTTCTTTGCTGCCATAAATTTTGATATTTTTCTTTAGTTTTTAGTTTGTTCGGTTTAACGTCTTAAATCGGTACCAGGGTAAGATGAAACGCATCTGAAACCAATATATGACCTTTGTGTATCCTGATATTCGTATGTTGCTACAGCGTTTTGAAGAAAATAGCCCGTATCTTTCCACGAACCGCCTTTAACAACTTTACGTTTTTTATATTTGCTGTCGGTTGCACCAGCATCATAAGTAAAATTTGGATTCAGGTCATGCAATAGTGGGCTGGCACCTTTATTATATGCAGTTAAAGTCCATTCGGAAACATTACCTGCCATGTTGTATAAGCCATAATCGTTAGGAAAATATGATCTTACGCCTACTGTATAAATACCACCATCGCTAGAATAATCACCACGGCCTGGTTTAAAGTTAGCCTGTAAACATCCTTTTGTATTCCTGATGTAAGGACCTCCCCAAGGATATTTGGTCTTGGTATTACCACCTCTTGCAGCATATTCGAATTCTGTTTCAGCCGGCAATCTATAATCCGATCTTGATCCTACAGGTAGTTTCCTTGCTGTTGCAACACCATCGTATAATTTGGTTCTCCAGTGTGAGAATGCTTTTGCCTGCTCCCAGCTTACACCCACTACAGGATAATCATCGTAAGAAGGGTGGTTGTAGTAACCACGCACCATAGGGTCATTTTGTGAGTAAGAATAATCTGTTTTCCAAACCATTGTATCAGGATATATAGCAACGGTATAGCGATCAATATAATCCTGGCGTTTGCTGTTTGGGTCTTTATGCCCTAAAGCAGCTTTTTCCATATTTAATTCTGCATAAGAATATTCGAATTTACGAACATCTAATTCTTTTTTTCCCGGAAGGGCGTCCAAACCTGAGTAATACATACCGTCTAATTGGCTCACCTGGGCTGCTGCTGCACCCCTGCCCTTATTACGCCAAATATTGGCACCATTTGGCCCAACCTTTTTCCAGTCGATATATTTCTCTCCACCTACAGCTGCTGCTGCATTCCCCCTTGGGGTAACCATAAATTGTTGCGGGTTACCCATCATCACAATTGCAATCGAATCACGCACCCAGTTAGTAAACTGACGGTATTCTGCATTGGAAATCTCGGTCTGATCCATGAAGAATGCGCTGATGGTAACCATTTTACTCGGCCCATTCTGAGAGAAAGTGATATCTTCATCCGAACCTCCCAGTGGTGTATGCCCTGGTGGTACATAAACCATTCCTAATGGGATTCTATCGTTTTTAAATTTTCGGTTATAAGCGCCAACCAGCTCGCCTTGGCCACCATGACCACAGCTTGCTAGCATTACAGTTATACCTAAAATAGCTAGAAGGTAGATTTTCTTCATATTTTTATATTGTGCATAGCACGATTAGGAGCAATTTTATCAAAAATCACTGAAATTATCTATAAAAGCAAATATTTTATATTAAATCCTTACCTAAAGGCGATTAAAGTTAGATTAACAATTATCCAACACCCTTGTGTATTATTCAAAAATATGCGTAACTCTCTTATTAACAGTAAAGTTACGCATTTGTTTTGTCGACTTATAATAAATTATTTATCGTATTATTTGTTAGATATTTTAATATAATTTTCAATGGCCATCGTCATTGATGGAACGCCGGGGGTTGGCGCAGCAATATCCACTATCAAATCCATATCGGCACAGGCTTTACTGGTATTGGTTCCAAAAGCAGCAATCCGGGTGTTATTCTGTTTAAAATCGGGGAAATTTTTAAACAAAGACTGAATACTTGATGGGCTAAAAAACGCGATAACATCGTAGAATACTTCAGCTAAATCAGATAGATCGCTTACTACCGTTCTAAATAAAACTGCAGGTGTAAAATTATACCCGCTTTTTTCCAAAAACTTCATTGTGTCTTCGGTAGCCATATCAGAGCAAGGATATAAAAACTTTTCATTTGCATGCTTCTTTAACACCTCTGCTAAATCGGCTGCAGTTTGTTTACCAAAAAAGATTTTACGCTTTCTGTATTGGATATACTTCTGCAAATACAAAGCAATGGTTTCAGAAAGACAGAAATATTTTAATTCTGCCGGCACCTCATAACGCATTTCTTCACAGATTCTAAAAAAATGATCTGCTGCATTACGGCTGGTAAAAATTACTGCCGTAAAATCGGCCAGGTTAATCTTATCCTTTCTGAAGTCTCTTGCTGGTACACCTTCAACATGAATAAAAGACCTGAAATCAACTTTTAAGTTGTGTTTTTTGGCCAAATCGTAGTAAGGAGATTTTTCTGTTTCAGGTTTTGGTAAAGTAACCAAAATACTTTTTACTTTGCGGATTCTAGAGTCGTTCTTTTCTTGCATTTTCCTTTTCCTGCTACAGTCCTATCGTTTTAATTAGTATTAGGACGGGACATATTTCGAGGGCGCAAAAGTACAAAAATAAATGCATTTTAGAAAACTTATTATTAGAAAGTATCGTTATACCTGCCCGCAAAAGCTGAAAAGTAAAAATGATGCCTAACAACAAGAATGCCAATACGATATAAACTGCACCGTATTTAAGTGGTGACAGGGCAAAAGCAACCACTAAAGGAATAAACAGCAACGATGCATTGAAGTAGCTGAGGTACAAAATTGAGATATATTCACCTACCGGTTTCTGCACATTAAATAGATAACCTAAAAAGCGCAAGAGGATTAATTTTAGCGCATAAAAAACAATTATAGTTATGGATATGCTAAAGAAAAATTTAAACCCATCTTTAGCCTGATACATATCATTCCACTGCGCCACCAGAAAAAAGAACATCCCAAAAACGAAACCAAACTGTACAAAAAGCAACAAAAATGGCCATGAGCTAAAGAGGTTATCTTCTTTGTTAATATTATTCAAAATCCTGTTACTAAAAAACGATTGAACGATTGCCGATAGCTGCTTCGAAAAAGCATTTTTCAGAATCGCAAAAATGATAAGCATTCCAAAAATAAAGCCCAGCAAACCTACGTTTCCCTTAGGGATTTTTGTACCCAGTTGGTAAGGATTAGCTTTTTTCTTTAAATGCTGGTATTTCTGGTGCCATGCCCATAAATCCAGCTTTGGAGAAAGATATTCCTTTTCAATAGTATCTAAAAGTGCGCTTTTATTAATTAAACGATCAGGAAGTACCCAGGTGTGGCGAATTAATGAATCGGTAGTAAACTTCTGTTTGGCCAATGTTGCAGAATCAGGCCGGTATCTTTTATATTGGTATTGATTTGCAGCTACACTATCAGTTTGAACAGGAATTTCTTGTGCTGCTACAAAATGAGCAGCGTATACAAACGCAAACAAAAAGAAAATAAATTTCGGCATGCTGTAAATCAAAACTTAAGAATGCAAAAGTAGTCGAATAATCATTGTTTACCTAAAGAAAATAAATGGATTGATGAAGAACTTATTTAGGAACAATGACTACACACCTAATAAGCATCTAAAAAGTAAAGCTATTACTTGACAAAAACAATTAAAAAGCAAAGCTATTACTTTACTTTATTAGGATTTGGTAATTTCAATACGTAATCACCGATCATATATTATGACAATAAAGAAAACTTAACTTCGCTATCTTTGCATCAATGTCTGGTATCTATATTCATATCCCTTTCTGTAAAAAGGCTTGTCACTATTGCGATTTCCATTTTAGCACCTCTTTAAAATATGCTGACGAAATGGTGGAGGCAATTTGCAAGGAAATAAAAATGAAAAAAGACCGGATTAGCGGTCAGGTGGGAAGCATTTATTTGGGTGGCGGCACCCCCTCAATTTTATCTCAGGTGGATTTGCAAAAAATTTTTGACGCCATTAACCACACTTTTTCGGTTGACGCAAACGCTGAAATTACCATCGAAACCAATCCTGATGATTTAACCGCTCAGAAGTTAAAAGAACTCAAACAATTGCCGGTTAACCGCTTTAGTGTGGGCATTCAATCTTTTTACGATGAAGACCTGACCTGGATGAATCGGGCACACCAGGCCCAAGAAGCGGAAGACTGCATCAGGAGAAGTCAGGATGCTGGTTTTGAAAACTTAACACTTGATCTGATTTACGGATATCCTTTATTAACGGATCAAAAATGGTTAAACAATATCCAAAAGGCAATTGAGCTTGAGGTTCCGCATATTTCGGCCTACGCCTTAACGGTTGAACCCCGGACAGCTTTAGCCCATGCCATTAAAAATAAAAAACAAACACCCGTAAGCGATAACCAAAGTGCAGCTCAGTTTGTAATTTTAATGGATAAACTGGTTGACGCCGGATTTGAACACTACGAAATTTCAAATTTTGCTAAGCCAAACCACTATGCTGTGCACAACACCAATTATTGGAAAGGCGTAGATTATATTGGCATCGGTCCATCGGCACATGGCTTTAATGGACAGAACCGTTATATGAACCCTGCTAATAATGCCTTGTACATGGAAACATTGGGTCATGGCAAGCTTCCTGAAATTGTTGAAGAACTGAGTTTAAACGACAGGTTTAATGAATACATCATGACTTCGTTAAGAACGATGTGGGGAACTGATTTACAAAAAATAAATACCGATTTCGGTAAAGATTTTTTAGAAGAGACAAAACATAATCTTAAAAATTTCGAAGATAAAGACTGGCTGATGATTGATGGCGATAAGATTTGTTTAAGTCAGAACGGGAAATTATTTGCCGATCATATTGCTTCGGAATTATTTGTTGTAGGAGATGAATGAGTGAATTGAGAAGGATTGAATTAGAGAATGACTGATTTAGCGATCAAAACAACATTCACTCATTCAAAACTCAATCATTCAATAATTAATTAAAATATATGTCAAAAATTGTATGGATTACAGGCGCATCATCAGGTATTGGCGAAGCCTTGGTATATGAATATTTTAAAGCAGGCAACAAACTGATTATTTCAGGAAGAAACCGCGACGAATTGTTCCGCGTTAAAGGAAACTGCCAAAATTCATTTAATGTCCACGTTCTACCATTCGATTTAAGCGAAACAACTACACTCGAAAACAAAGCTGCCGATGCCATCCGTATTTTTGGTAAGATAGATCTATTGATCAATAGCGGAGGTGTGAGCCAGCGAAGTTTAGCCTTAGAAACCAACCTGGAAACTGAACAACAAATTATGAATACCAATTTTTGGGGAACGGTAGCATTGAGCAAAGCAGTTTTACCCTCAATGATTGCAAATGGTGGTGGACAAATTGCCGTCATCAGCAGTTTGGTTGGAAAATTCGGCACAAAATTCCGTTCTACTTATGCTGCTTCTAAACATGCATTACATGGGTATTTTGATTCGCTCAGATCAGAAGTTTACGACAAAAACATTGATATTACGATTATCTGCCCAGGATTTATTAAAACCAATGTAACCTACAATGCGCTCACCGAAGATGGCAAGCCACTAAATATCATGGGCGAAGCACATGAAAATGCGATGACACCTGCCGATTGTGCCAAACAGATTGTACAGGCCATCCGTAATAAAAAAGAAGAAGTTTACATTGGTGGAAAAGAAACGAAAGCGGTCTTATTGAAACGCTTTTTTCCAAAGCTTTTTTCTAAAAAGGTGAGAACGGCGAAGGTGAATTAACCAGGCGTTTTGCGGTTGGCGTTAAGCGTAAATCGCGGATTTCAAAAAGCAAGCGAATAGAAATAAAACCAACTTAACTAAACCCGGTTGAAGCGATATACTTTTGGTGTTATTCTGAGCGTAGTCGAAGAATAGCCAAAAGATTAAGCGAAAAACGGGAACCGCCTACCCGAAGAACCACTAACTCATTTTTACAAATCAAAAAAAATAAAAATTAAACAACTAATAATCAATTACTTAAATAATAATTTTCATTTCTAAAAACCAAGTATCTGTAAGCCGTCGTAAATGGAATCAAATAACAGAAACTTAAAATTAGAAATAATGAAAAATTTAATCTTATCCGTATTTGCCGTAATTACAATGGCATTCACAACACAAGTTTACGCTCAGAAAAATCCAATGGTTGGTGGCGCAGCAATGTATGCAACTAAAGATATTGTAGACAATGCGGTAAATTCAAAAGACCACACTACTTTGGTGGCAGCAGTTAAAGCTGCAGGTTTAGTTGAAACTTTAAAAAGTGCTGGTCCTTTTACTGTTTTTGCACCAACAAACGCTGCGTTTGATAAACTTCCTGCAGGAACTGTAGACAAGCTGGTTAAACCAGAAAACAAAGCAACCCTGACTAAAATTTTAACTTACCACGTTGTTGCCGGTAAAATGGATAGCAAAGCAATTGCAAAAGCAATTAAAGCTGGCGGTGGCAAAGCCGAACTTACAACAGTAGAAGGTGGTAAACTTTGGGCTTGGATGGAAGGTAAAAAACTAGTTCTAAAAGACGAAAAAGGTGGAATGAGCACTGTAACCATTGCAGATGTTTACCAGAAAAATGGTGTAATCCATGTTGTTGATACTGTTTTAATGCCGAAATAATATTTAATATATCCTTATCATCAACACAAACGTTCTGGCGAAAGTCAGAACGTTTGTGCTTTTATATAAAAGAGAAGACTGAGCCAAGCCTCTTTTTAATTTAGAAAAAATATTGACTAAATTTTTCATCATTAATTACTCGGGATAAAAGGTTGTATAACTTAATTTTACCGCGTAAATTCGCAGACTTTTTGGTAGCTACTATCAATATAAGTACCTACAGCAAAAAGAATAGAAGCGAACGATTAAATTGGGTGATGAGGTTTGGATTCCAAACTCAACACTCCATACACCAAACTTAAGTATGCATTCCAATATTATAAAAATCCAAAAAGAAATAGAGCCACTTAGGCAAGAGATTATTAACCATAAGGTTTATTCGGCAATTAGTGAACTGGAAGACCTCCGCATTTTTATGGAACACCATATTTTCGCAGTTTGGGATTTTATGTCGCTGCTTAAGGCTTTACAGATTAACCTTACCTGCACCAGCTTGCCTTGGTTCCCGGTTGGTGATCCGGTTACGCGACAATTGATCAATGAAATTGTTGCGGGAGAAGAATCAGATGTAGATGCTGGTGGCGCTATTAAAAGCCATTTCGAACTTTATTTGGATGCCATGGATCAATGCAGAGCAAATACAAAACCCATTAATGATTTTTTAAATGCCTTAAAAAATGGCAAAAATTTTAATGAAGCGTTTGAAATTGCCGAAGTACCTGCAACTGCAAAAGATTTCGTGAATGCTACTTTCGAAACCATTAATAGTGGAAAAACACATTTACAGGCATCAAGTTTTACTTTTGGCCGCGAAGATTTAATTCCAAACATGTTTTTTAGTTTGGTAAATGACTTGAATAGCACTCAAGCTGACAAAGTTTCAATCTTTAAATATTACCTGGAGCGCCATATAGAAGTGGATGGCGATCACCATAGCCATTTAGCACTCTCCATGACGGAAAAGCTTTGTGAAAAAGATGAAGCCTTTTGGATCGAGGCAGAAGAAACCGCAAAACAGGCATTACAAAAAAGGATAGACCTTTGGGATGCTGCTTATGCTGAAATTGTTAAAAATAAAGTTGAAGCCTAATTATTAAATTGTTAAGTATTTGCTAATTTAGATTACGTGATTTTAGTCACATTTACCTGTTAACATCAATTTTGTAAAATAAAATTTACACATTTGTTGTTCGGCACAAATAACCGATTTTAAGCGCATGAGTTTCATTTTAAAACCTGTTGATATCGTTGAGAGCATCACTCCCGAAGATTTTAAGAAAAATTATCTGAAAACCAAACGTCCGTTAGTAATCAAAGGCCTAACTAAAGATTGGCCTGCCAGAGAAAAATGGACAACTGAATATCTAAAAGAAATTGGTGGCGAGCTTGAAGTTCCACTTTACGACAACTCCAAAGCCGATCCGTCAAAACCAATTAACGCCGCTACGGCACACATGAAATTTGGCGATTACCTTGACTTAATCAAACGTGAGCCAACCGAACTGCGTATATTCTTTTTTAACCTGTTTAAAAAAGTACCTAGTTTAATCAATGATGTAAAAATCCCTAAAGATTTAATGGGTGGCTTTATTGAAAGTATGCCTGCCATGTTTTTTGGTGGTTCTAACTCGGTAACGTTTTTACATTACGATATCGATTTACCACATATTTTCCATACCCACTTCGGCGGTAGAAAACATATTGTCTTATTTGATAATAAATGGAAAGACAGATTGTATTGCCTTCCAAATGCAACTTATGCTTTGGAAGATTATGATGTAGCCAACCCTGATTTCGAAAAATTTCCGGCACTAAATGGTGTTGAAGGTTATGAAGTTTTTTTAGAGCATGGCGATACTTTATTTATGCCAACCGGAATGTGGCACTGGATGAAATATCTTGATGGTTCATTCTCACTTAGTTTAAGGGCTTGGGATCAATCAATTACACGTAAGGTAGCCAGCGTTTGGAGCTTATTTACACATGGTGCAATTGACAGCTTGATTAAAATGACTTTCAAAGAAAAATACGCCCATTGGAGAGAGAAAAAAGCAGTTAAAATAGCTGAAAAGGCTTTAGCCAAAGGCAGACCGTAAAAACACTAATAATTAAAATACAACGGGGCATTGGTAACGATAGCCCCGTTTTTGTTATTATTGCAACTCACAGTGCAAATTAAAAATCAGATTACGAATGGATACCAATATACTTACTGAAAAACAAAAAATGCTGGCAGGCAAAGCTTATCAGGCTGGAGGCGAAGAACTTTCGAAAGAAAGATTAAAAGCACGTGAAATTGTTTTCGAGTTTAATAACCTTGCACCAAAATTTATCAAGCAGCGAAAAGAATTATTAAAAAGATTGTTCGGAAAAACAGAAAGAATGTTTTATGTAGAACCCCCGTTCAGATGCGATTATGGGTATAATATCGAAATTGGCGATAACTTTTATGCAAACTTTAACCTTGTTATTTTAGATTGTGCCAAGGTAAGTATTGGTAACAGCGTTTTTATTGCACCAAATGTAGCCATTTATACTGCCGGTCATCCAATGCATGCGCATTTAAGAGATCAGGAATACGAATGGGCACAAGAAGTTACTATAGGCAACAGTGTTTGGATCGGTGGAAACGTAGTGATTAACCCCGGCGTAAAAATCGGATCGAATGTGGTTATCGGATCAGGAAGTGTGGTTACGAGGGATATTCCTGATAATGTTTTTGCTGCAGGAAACCCATGCAGGGTTATCCGCCAGTTAACAGATGCGGATAAAGATTATTACTATAAGGATTTTAGGTTGGGCGAGTAAATAATCGTCACCGTTTGCAACGGGGATGCATGAGAAGGGCGATTTTATCGCCCTTAAATACTGCTACAGCATTAAAATACTCAACTTGCCAGTCGCAGTTAAAAATAAGGACATATTTAGATTAATTGTCCAACTTTAATTATTAATAACCTCTCAATAATCTACCTTAAAAGAGCTGATCATCGAATCGACTAGCTTTTGATGATTCTTAGCTTCTATTGCTTCGCCAAAGAACATGAAAGAATAGGTTTTACCTTTGAGTTTAAAAAGCGTGATACTCCCAATATTTCTATTTGCTATGATTGAGGTTTCAAAACCGATCCTAAGCACGTCTTTATTTCCAATTTTAATACCACGGGCGGTATCGAGTAATACAAATGCTATCTTTCTTTGCTGATAACTACTTCTGCAAGAACGAATAGTTTTTTCCAGGAATGAGTTTAGATTAAGGTCTTTATTAATTTCCGTCAAAATCAGATAAGCATCCTTGCTTAAGGGCTCATCATTTTCCGCGGAGATCAGGCGGATACCTTTTGCTCCTTCAACCGCCCTGTCTTTTTTTATTTTCCAATATTTGTTAGGTAACATGAAACTCAGCCCGCTTTTTTTATAAAGTACAGGTTGATCTTTACGACTTGAAGAGTAATTGCACGAAGCAAACAGTAGCAAAGAGATGATGACTCCAAATATATTTTTCACTTGTAAATACTGCTTATGAACTATGATCGGCAACTACTTTCCATTCACCTTTAATCTTTTTAATTAAAAGGGTAAAATAACCTTTAAGTTCGTCTTTTTCTCGTTTAACATTCCAGCTGCCCAATACAAAAGCCAGATCAGGATTTAAAAAATCGACTTTTTTAATTCCAAACACTAAAAAACCCATTGCCGATTTATCCGGATAGCCTTTTTTATAATTATCAAGCGTTTTTTGCCAGCCATAAGTTGCTCCGCTTTTACCTACAAAAAGTAAACTATCCGATTTTTCATAGCCCTGCATAAAGGCTTCAACATCTCCTTTGTTCCAATCTGTACGTTGCTTTTCTAGTAAATTAAGTATGGCCTGTTTATCTTTCGCATTTTGAGCAAAAGCGCTAAAGGAAGCTAAAAACAATGCAATTACAAGTATTTTTTTCATGGTTAATTGAGTTGAGGTAAAAATTAAAGATATGAAACAAATTATTTTGTTCAATGCGTAAAAATTCTTTATTTACGTATCTATAAATCTTCTATGCAAAATAAAGTAATCACGATTGGCGAAATACTCTGGGATGTTTTTCCAGAAGGCAAAAAAGCTGGCGGCTCGAGCATGAACGTTGCGCTTAATTTACACAAACAAGGGATAGAGAGCCGCTTTATTAGTGCCATAGGAAATGATGAAAACGGCAAGGAACTATTCAATTTTCTAGCCAGCAATCATTTTGCAACAGATTTGATTCAAGTTAACCATGAATTACCAACCAGTACAGTGGTGGTACAGCTGGACGAAAATCATCAGGCTACTTATACCATTAAACAACCCGTGGCATGGGATGAGATTAAAATCACCGAGGAAAACACATCAGCTGTAAAACAGGCAGATGCATTGGTATATTGTAGTTTAACCTGCAGGGAAGAAAAATCTAAAAAAACCATTCTGGCACTTTTAGAAAATGCCAACACTAAAATATTCGACATCAACCTCCGGGCTCCTTTTTATTCAAAAGAATTAATTGGGAAGCTGTTGGCAAAAGCAGATATCCTTAAAATAAACGAGGATGAAATTGTTTGGGTAAAAGAATCGTTTGGTTTAACGGGCAATACTGATGAACAGTTGTTAAAACAGCTATCCAGTCAGTTCAATATTGAAATCATCTGCCTGACATTAGGTGATAAGGGTGCTTGTGTTTTAAAAGATGGTAAATTGTTTAAACATGCTGGTTACAAGGTACAGGTGGCCGATACTGTTGGTGCAGGAGATGCCTTTTTAGCCACATTTATTGCCTGCTACCTGCAAGGTTATCCCATGGAAACCACTTTGGATAATGCCTGCAAAGTTGGCGCATTTGTAGCATCGCAGCCTGGTGCAAATCCTGAATATAATAAAAAGATTTACCACATGGCGCTGGGATAAGCTTTTATAAGACCTTATAGGTTTTGAAAACCTATAAGGTCCCTGTCTATTAAAGCGGTGGGTTTTGCGTTAGGGATTGTAAGGGTTTAGTACCGATCCTTCATCGGTACCGGAGCGAAGCGCAGCCCTGCAAAACCCGCCCCCTTGCGCAGCTTGGGGAACGCCCTGATCAGTTTGACAGTTTCCAGTTGGCAGTTTTCAGCTTTTACCTTTCTTCTTGCCTCCAAATATGACACCGCGCTTAAATTAATGCAAAGCGAAACTTTTATCTTCGATAAATCGTTAATATAAGCACATGAGAGGTTTTCGTTTTTCTGATTATAAGCCGGGCGATGCGCCAAAGGGTGGGTTTGATGAGTTGCTGAAATTATTCAGCGAACTGCTGAATTATACAGCCGGAGATGCGGCGGAGGCTTTAAGCTGGCTGAACGAACTCGACAAACAATATAAATTAACCAATAATGATTATGGCATCGGTAATTTTATCGACGATCTGAAAGACAAAGGTTATCTTACGGAAGACAATCAATCCGGAGAGTTTAAAATTACAGCCAAAACAGAACAGACCATCCGCAAGTCTGCCTTAGACGAAATTTTTGGCAAACTGAAAAAATCTGGTCGCGGTAACCACAACAGTAACCAATCTGGTATTGGCGAGGAGAAAAATGCGGACAGGCGTGAGTATAGTTTTGGCGATAGTCTGGATCAGATAGATATGACTGCTTCTATTCAAAACGCTCAGATTAATCACGGAATTGGCGATTTCACTTTAACAGACCGCGATCTGGAAGTAGAAGAAAAGGATTTTAAAACCCTAACTTCTACGGTATTGATGATCGACATTTCGCACTCCATGATATTATATGGCGAAGACCGCATTACCCCGGCAAAAAAGGTTGCCATGGCTTTGGCTGAGCTCATTAAAACGAAGTATCCAAAAGATACTTTAGATATTGTAGTTTTCGGAAATGACGCCTGGCCGATTAGTGTTAAAGACCTGCCTTATTTACAGGTTGGCCCTTACCACACCAATACTTATGCAGGATTAGAATTGGCTGCAGATTTACTCCGTAGAAGAAAAACCCATAATAAACAGATTTTCATGATTACGGATGGAAAACCAACCTGCTTAAAGGAAAATGGCAAATACTATAAAAACAGTATGGGTCTGGATAGAAAAGTAATTAACAAAACCCTGAACATGGCGGCGCAATGTAAGCGTTTAAAGATTCCAATTACTACATTTATGATTGCGAAAGACCCTTACCTGCAACAGTTTGTGCGCCAGTTTACCGAAATTAATGGTGGCAGGGCTTTTTATAGCTCGTTAAATGGCTTGGGAGAGTACATCTTTGAAGATTACATTAAAAATAGAAGAAAAACTGTAAAATAGTCGAAATTCTTTAGTCCGAAGGCGGAAGATATAGTGCAAACGCTAATTATCCAAACTTTGGACATCGGAATCTCAGATAAATAAAAAAAAATGCAAGAAAAAACATTAGGCGAATTAAAAACTACAGGATATAAATCGAGATCTGTAAAAGAAGAGCTCAGAGAAAATCTGATTAAAGTCCTGCGTGATAAGAAAACAGAGTTTGAGGGCATTATCGGTTATGATGAAACGGTAATTCCTGAGCTGCAAACGGCCATTTTGTCGCGTCATAATATTTTACTTTTAGGCTTACGCGGGCAGGCAAAAACACGTATTGCCCGTTTAATTGTAAACTTACTGGACGAATATGTACCTTACGTTGCCGGAAGTGAAATTTTTGATGACCCGTTGAACCCAATTTCATGGTATGCTAAAAACGAAATTGCCACTAAGGGTGACGACACCGAAATTGCCTGGTTGCACCGCAGCGAAAGGTATACTGAAAAACTGGCAACCCCAGACGTTACGGTTGCCGATTTAATTGGCGATGTTGACCCTATAAAGGCCGCTACCCTAAAGTTAACCTATAATGATGAACGTGTAATCCACTTTGGTTTAATTCCACGTGCACACCGCAGCATTTTCGTGATTAATGAGCTACCCGATCTACAGGCACGAATCCAGGTGGCATTATTTAACATGTTACAGGAAAAAGATATCCAGATCCGCGGTTTCAAATTGCGTTTGCCTTTGGATATTCAATTTGTATTTACTGCAAACCCTGAGGATTATACCAATCGCGGAAGTATTGTTACCCCGCTAAAAGATAGGATTGAAAGTCAGATTTTAACCCATTACCCAAAGACTGTCGAAATTTCGCGCAAAATCACTTTCCAGGAAGCCAAATTAACAGCTGATCAGAAAGCCAATATTGAGGCTGATGGGTTGGTGAAAGATTTGATAGAGCAGATTGCTTTCGAAGCCCGTAAAAGTGAATATATCGACCAAAAATCGGGTGTATCGGCGAGATTAACGATCTCTGCTTATGAAAATTTAATCAGCACCGCCGAAAGAAGAATGCTGATCTCAGGCGAGAAAAATACTTTTGTACGTTTATCTGATCTTGCAGGAATTATTCCAGCCATAACGGGTAAAATAGAACTGGTGTACGAGGGAGAACTTGAAGGACCAGCTCACGTAGCAACGACCTTAATAGGTAAGGCAGTTAAAACCTTATTTGCCCGTTATTTCCCCGACCCTGAAAAGGCAAAGAAAAGTAAAACGGCAAATCCTTATACTGAAGTAACCGAATGGTTTACTGAAGGCAATAATGTTGATGTTACAGATACTTTAACCAATTCGCAATACAAGAAAGCATTAATGCTGGTACCGGGCTTATACGATCTCGTCAGGAAATTTCATCCCAAACTGAGCGAAAACCAGACGCTGCTCTTAATGGAATTTGTATTACATGGTTTAGCCGAATATTCACAACTGAGCAAAAACTTTTTAAATGGTGGCTTCGGCTTTTCTGATATGTTTGGCAGTTTATTTAACGCCGAATTTGACGAAGAAGAGGATGAAGACGATTTTAGGTAGATATTTTTAGCTTCGCTACAAATAATAATAATTAATGGAGTTTAACGGATATCTTTTATCGCTGAGGTTAAAACAAGAGAACCTTCCTAATGGATATCCGTTTAATATTCCATGCTTAAAATCCTTTGAAAAATTAGACTTCCATCCTAATGTTACATTTTTTACCGGTGAAAATGGGGTTGGAAAATCGACTCTGATTGAAGCCATTGCGGTAAGCTTAGGTTTTAATGCCGAGGGTGGAAGTAAAAATTTCAATTTTACAAGTAAGGCAACACACTCAGAATTACATCATTATTTAACCATTAGCAAAAGTTTCAGAAAACCCAAAGATGGTTTTTTCTTACGGGGCGAAAGTTTTTATAATGTTGCAAGTGAGATTGACAAACTTGATGAAGAACCATCCTTCGGACCAAAACTTATAGAATCATACGGAGGTGTTTCTTTGCATGAACAATCTCACGGGCAATCATTTTGGTCACTATTTATGAACCGATTTGGCGGTAGCGGTGTTTATATTCTGGATGAACCCGAATCTGCCTTATCAGCCACGAAACAAATTGCAATGCTATCAAAACTTGACAATTTGATTGATAAAAATGCACAGTTCATTATCACAACTCATTCCCCGATTTTGCTCGCTTATCCAAATGCAACGATTTACGAAATGGCAGATGGTAAAATAACGAAAGTAAAATATGAGGAATCTGAGATCTACAGGGTTTATAAATCCTTTTTAGACCATCCGAAGCGAATTTTAGATAATTTATTTAGTTCAAATACTTAATTTAGACGGATCATAAAAACCTGCCTTATTTTTTAATTTAAATCGAATAACCCGATATATGGGAAGATTACCTTTCATCATTGCAGCCTGCATACTCATTACAGCTTTTGATATTTATTTTTTTAAAGCCATTGTTTCAGTTTTTAAATGGAAACCAAGAACGAAAAAAATCTTCGGTATTTTATACTGGAGTTATAGCATTCTGTTAATTATTGGCGTTTTCGCAGGAATTTACCTTAATCTTTTCCTTACGCTTAGAGCCATCATTCTAGTCGCTTTCTTTTTAACAGTAGCCTGTAAAATGGCGATGCTGCCATTTCTGATTCTGGATGATTTACGAAGATTATTCATCAAACTTTTTAGAAAAAAACAGATCATAGAAGATCAGCCAATTAGCGCGGCAGAACCCATATCACGTTCACAATTTTTGGTAAAAGCAGGCTTAGTTGCTGCTGCCGTTCCTTTAACCTCATTAAGCTGGGGCATTATTTCTGGTGCTTATGATTACCAGGTGAGAAGGGTTAACTTAATTCTTCCTAATCTGCCAAAGGCATTTGATGGCATTACCATGGGGCAAATTTCTGACATTCACTCGGGCAGTTTCTACAACAAAACCGCAGTAAAAGGCGGTGTGGAAATGTTATTGGGAGAAAAGCCTGATTTTATCTTTTTTACCGGCGATTTAGTAAACAACCTCACCAACGAAGTAAGAGATTACCAGGATATTTTCTCGAAAGTAAAAGCACCACTAGGCGTTTATTCATCTTTAGGAAACCACGATTATGGTGATTATTATTTCGGCAAGGAGTCATCGCCAGCTAAAGTAAAAAACCTGAAAGACATGGTTGATGTCCACAAAATAATGGGTTACGACTTATTGATGAACGAAAACCGCAGACTGAAGGTTGACGGAGAAGAAATCGGCATTTTAGGTATCGAAAACTGGGGAATGGGTCGCTTTCCAAAATATGGAAAAATGGAACTTGCCGTTCAAAATACGGATGATTTACCTGTTAAACTTTTGTTAAGTCACGACCCATCGCACTGGCGCGGAGAGGTTTTACAGAAGTACCCTCAAATCGACGCCATGTTCAGTGGCCACACGCACGGCATGCAGTTTGGCGTTCGATTAAAGGAGATGCAATGGAGCCCGGTGCAATACATTTACAAAGAATGGGCTGGTTTATATCAGGAGCAAAAACAACAGCTTTATGTTAACGTTGGCTACGGCTTTTTAGGTTATCCGGGCAGGGTTGGGATTTTACCTGAGATAACTATTTTTACTTTGAAAAGAGCTTAGACTAAAAATGATTGAATTTCGAATGAGTGAATGATTGAATATTTTGGTATGACGCCTAAACATTCTCTCATTCAAAACTCAATCATTCAATCTTTTTCTTATCCCGCGTTAAAGCGATAACCTACTCCCCTAACAGTTTGTAACAACTGCGGATTATCAGGATTCAATTCTATTTTTTTACGCAAGCGCACAATATGCATATCAAGCGTTCTGGTATTCACATCAGAGTTGTAGCCCCACACCACCAACATTAATTCATCACGGTTGATTACTTTGCCTGGATTACGCAGGAAATAAAGGAGGATGCGGTTTTCCAATATCGTTAATTCGATTTTCTTTCCATCCCTAAACAATGTATGGATGTTAGGGTGATGTTCCATATTGCCAAAACGGTGAATTTCAGCAGAATCTTTGTTTACAATAAACTTCACCTTGCTCTCCAACATGGCTACCAAAACATCCATATTAAATGGCTTGGTAATATAATCAGATGCACCAAAATTATAAGCATCAATTTTATCTACATCCTGAGCCTTTGCGGTCATCATAATCACCAGGTTTTCGAAACCTTGCTTGCGCACATTCTCACAAACCTCTGCACCCTGTTTGCCAGGCATCATCCAATCTAATAAAACAATATCAGGCTGATCGGCTAAAATCATTCTTTCACCAGCTTCGCCATCATTTGCTTCGAGCATAGTATAACCTTCAGCCTTTAAACGGTGGGCGACCAGAAAGCGAAGATTTTCATCATCTTCTACGATTAATATTTTTACTTCTTTAGACATTTATGTGTGTTTATATTGTAATATTGAAATGTTGCCATGCTTGAAGGTTAATTCAACTTTACACCTTCCAACCTTTAACTCTTCAACCTCTAAAATTTAACTATTGTATGGCAACACGATTTTAAACTCCGTACCGCTTCCTACTTTACTTTTTACAGAGATTTCTCCCTCCATAAAGTTAACCAGTTCTTTGCAGAATGCCAAACCCAGGCCTACGCTACCCATCTGGTTATATTCATTCTGTATCCTGAAAAACTTCTTAAATATATTGTTTAATTCTGACGATGCGATCCCTATCCCTTTATCGGCAAAGCGGAAAACCAATACTCCTTTAATCAGCTTTGCGCTAATGTGTAATTTTTTCTGTTCTGGTTTTGAATATTTGTAGGCGTTCTCCGCCAGGTTATCGAATAAACTCCCTAATAACACCGGGTCGGTAATAAAGGTTTTAAAGCCAACCACCTCGTATGTCATTTTAAAATCAGGGTGTTTTAACGTATGCGATTCAATCGTACTTTCAATAAAATCCACAATATTAACTTCTTCCTGGTTCAGTTTAATTGCCTTATTTTCAATCTGGGTAAAGGCCAGTAATTTATTCATTAAACCATTCAGTTTGTCGGCTTCTTCGTCCAGAATCTTGCCGTAGAGCTGCTGCTCTTTTTGACTTAATATAGCAGCACTTTTAATATTGTTTCCCGCAATCTTAATTACGCTAACGGGCGTTTTAAATTCATGCGTAAGGTTATTCACAAAATCGTACTGCAACTTAAACATTTTACTATTGATGTTCAGATTACGGTAAATCAAAAAAGCAACCAATAAAAGCACCCCATATACCAGCAACAACACCAGGGCAATTGGCATGAAGTAAATAAAAATTTCTTTCTTGATGTAAGATTTTGATGAAATGAGGTATAACTTAAAATCAGAAAATGCACCCGGCAGCGCTATTTCAGTATTAATATTTTCGTCTGAGGTATCAATCGGATCATACGTTAGCGGTTCAATCCTGATCGTTTGGTACAACAATGGCCTGGTATTGATGATTTTAATTTTATGTGCATCAAGATTAAAAACCAGTACATCCTGTTGATAAACAGGTGCCGGATTTAACTTCCGCCTGATCATCTCTTTATAAACCCTTAAATCCTCCCGTCGGGGAATATTTAAGTAAGTGATTTTATTTTCATTAGAATTAACAATAGAAAAGTTGGTAAACAGTTCTTCTTGTGTAGGTACTGATACGGTATCAAGATCTTCAACAAAAGTGGCAAGTTTAATTGCGATTGCATTAAAATCACTTCCCACATTAAAAGATCTCGTATCATCTTCTGAATACAACTTTACCGAATCGGGCTTTACCCCTTTCCCAAACTGCAAAATAGCTTTTGGACCAATACCCAGATGATTTGCATTGATCCCATCTTTAACAGGAATATTCTTTACTTCTGTATCGTAAAAAGTAACCTTCGAGATAAAAGGATATTTTAACATCACAGTATCTACAAATTTTGCTGCAGTAGAAGAATCCAAATAGCCATTGTAATAAGAAATCTCAGGCATTTTATTCTGGAAAAAATCATTATAAGGCTTAATACTCTGTTCAAGCACATTTACCTTTTCGGAAACAAAATCATTCTCTATTGATTTTTTGCTATAGTTGAACGCAAGGAAAAGCGATAGGATAAAAAGAATGGAGATGAGTACAATGAAGGTTATACCCAAGGAGAAATTTTTACGGTAACTGCTTTTTTTATCTAAGGCCATACCTATTTCTTACCTAGATTTTCTTTTAAAAACTCTTCCAGGGCTTTGTACAAAGCCGTTCTGCTTTGCTGGCGCACTACAGGATCAGGACCTTCCTCTTTCTCGATATAAGTAACCTGAACATTTCTTTTTTTAAGTTCTTTGATAAACTGTACCCCTTCTGCTACATTAACACTTGGGTCTTTAGGGTTTTGGGCAATAAAAACAGGAGACCTGAACCGGTCTGCATGAAACACAGGTGAAGCAAAACGCATATAATCGGTTTCGGTTATCGGATTGCCTACAATTTCATAATACATCTGTAATTTGGCCTTTAAAAATGGAGGAAAAGTTTTCAGGTAACTAAACAGGTTAATCACGCCAGAATTTGATCCGCCACACTTATAAAGATCGGGATTTTTATACAAACAATTTAAAGCAATATAGCCCCCAAAACCATTACCGTAAATGGCAATTTTTTTAGGATTGGCAATTTTTTCCGTAACCAGCCATTTAACACCGTCGTTAACATCTTCCTGTATTTTATCGCTCCATTGTTTAAAACCTGCTGCAAAAAATGATTTTCCATAACCGGTAGATCCGCGGTAATTTACCTGCAAAACGGCATAGCCACGGTTGGCTAAAAATTGTACTTCAGCATTGTAGCCCCAGCTATTTCTCGATTTAGGACCATTATGTGGCAGCACAACTACAGGTAAGTTAACCGCCTTTTTATTTTTAGGTAGGGTTAAATAGCCATTAATTGTTAAACCATCGCGGCTTTTGAAACTGATCGGCTTCATGGCATTCATATCTTCCGGTTTAATGGAAGGACTCACATCGGTAAGCTTTTTAAGCCTTTTGTCAACGGCCGTATACAAATAATAAGAACCTGGATTTTTATCGGTAAAGGTGCGTATCACAAAAACTTTATCCGTTTTATCCCTATCAGTAATTATCCATTCGGTACCGGGTAAAAGTTTATCAATCCTTGAGTAAGCCACTTTTGTACTGTCATCAAGGTAAAATTTTTCTCTTTTCCAGGTTTCGCAAGTTGCAAAAAGCATTTTTTTCCGGAAACGGGAGTAGGTTGCATCTACTACGTTTAAGGTATCGTTTGCAAAAAGAACCTGTTTTTCTTTACCGTTTTTTAAATCAAGCGCTACCAATGCATTTTTATCGCGGTTAACACTTGAGATCGCATAAAGCACATTGGGTTGATCTTCTGAAAAGGCAATTGGCTGAAAAGTAGTTTCGAAATTATTGGTAATTACGGGTGCAAAAGCCTGATTTTCCTTTTCGCGGTACAGCAAGGTTTCGTTCACCCCATCGCTGGCAATGGCAATTTTAAGAACACCTTTACTATCGGTCATCCATTTAGTAATATTACCAGGATTTTTTGCAGCGATCTCCATTTTCCCATCACGCACGTTTAAACGGTACACATCAAAAACGGTCGAATCGCGTTTATTGGAAGCTACAATAATATATTTATCGTCAATCAGTTGATCCTCTATCACCCTCAGCCTGTTTTTTTCATTAGCACTCAACTGCACCTGCTTGCTCCCATCTTTATTGATCACAAAAATATCAGACTTGCGTTCTTTAGATCCATCCTCGGTATAATAAATCAGTTCATTGTTACTGGTCCAGAAATGGAAACTGATATTCTTGCCATTCAGATGGGTTAGCTGAATGCTATTTCCAGTAGCTATATCCTCAGCAAAAAGATCAAGTTTTTTATCATGAAGCTTTAAATAAGATAAACTTTTCCCATCCGGAGAAATGCGATAGTAGGCTTTATCCTGCGTTTTAAAAAAATCGTCCACAGGAATAGTATCATGGTTTGTGCCTTTACAAGCCCAAATCAATGCAACCATTAACAAGAGAAAAATCCTTTTTAGCATAAATAAATTCCTTATGGGATGGCAAAAATAAGCATCACAACTACTTAACCCCGATTTACACCAACAATGTTACCTTATGCAATCAATAATAAGTCGTGGTTCAATTTAGTATTTATAAAATATCTACAAAATAAAATACAGGTAACATTTAAAATACGTTTAATATCAATTGGCGGTTTAGCTAAAGAAGTATTAAAATGTTACATTTAAAACTTATAATTTAGGGTTTATGAACCGCTTGTTTTTCATCGTAGTCTTATTTCTATCGCTTGGGGCCAATGCGCAGATCTTTCGTCCCAATCAGCAGGTTGCACCAGATGAAAGTAGTCTGGCTATTCAATATTATCAGGATGGAGAATATGAAAAAGCAGTAGTGCTGCTCGAAAAACTTTATGCTATCCCTAATAATGAGGCTTATTTCGACATTTATTTTAATACGCTATTAAAATTAAAGCGTTATGATGTTGCCGAAAAAGTAGTTAAACGTGAGGTTAAAAAAAATCCACAAAGCGAGCTTTATCCCATAGCCCTGGGCAAACTTTACCAGGAAAAAGGCGATGTACAGGCAGCCAACAAAATTTTTAATGAGGTAATTTCAAAACTGCCAAAAGAAGAATTCAGGATCAGAAACCTGGCCAACAGCTTTTATCGTTTCGAAAATTATGATTTTGCTGTTCAAACCTTTAAACAAGGACGAAAATTGCTGGGTAACGAGCAGGCTTTCACTTTCGAACTGTTGAATATTTATCGTTTTAAAAAGGATAAACCAATGCTCATGCAAGAGTATCTTGATGTACTTGCAGCGATGCCACAGCTTTTACCACAGGCAGAAGCTGTACTATCTTCTATTTTTGAAGATAAAAACGATTATCAAACTTTTCAGACAGCCATTTTAAAAAAAGTACAGAAAGAGCCTGATGCCGAAATTTATATCCAGTTACTTACCTGGAACTATATTCAACAACAGGAATTTGACATGGCCCTGCGCCAGCTTATCGCATACGATAAACGTACCAAAGCTGACGGGGGTACCCTGTTTAACGCCATTTATACCTTTGTTGATAATGGCGCTTATGAAACAGCGATTAAAGCCTACGATTATCTGCTAACCAAAGGGAAAGATAATCAGTATTATCTTCCTTCAAAAATAGAAATGCTGAATACCAGGTACAACTTACGTACTACAGGGAAATATACAGTTGCGGATCTTGATCTGCTGGCGAAAGACTATCAGGCATTGTTAAGCGAAAACGGCAAGAACAGGAACACACTTTTTGCCATAAAAAAACTGGCAAACTTGCAGGCTTATTATTTAAATCAACCCGGCAGTGCTGAAAAAGAACTGGAAGAAGCAATAAAAATGCCTGGGATTAACGATCAGGACTTAGGCCAGCTAAAACTCGATTTAGGCGACATTTACATTTTAACCAACCAACCCTGGGAAGCTTTTTTAGTGTACGAGCAGGTAAGCAAACAGTTTGAAGGTCAGCCTGTAGGCAACGAAGCCCGTTTCCGCAGCGCCAAACTCTCCTTTTATCAGGGCAATTTCGAATACAGCAATGGTCAGTGTTTGGTTTTAAAGGCCGCTACTTCACAACTGATTGCCAATGATGCATTAAACCTGAGTTTATTGATTAGCGATAATATCCAAACACCAGCTGATAGCAATGCCTTAAAAATGTATGCTGATGCAGAGATGCTTTTATTTAGAAATCTACCCGAAAAAGCAGTAAAAAAAATGGATAGCATTGCGATTGCCTATCCTCAAAATAGCTTAACTGATGCTATAATGATGAGTAAAGCGCGGATTTTTATTAAAGCGAACGATTTTCAAAAAGCTGCTGATATCCTCAAAAAAGTAACCGAAGATTTTAAAGAAGGGATCTGGACAGATGATGCACTATTTACACTAGGTGATCTGTACGAAAAGAAACTGAACGATATTGCACAAGCGAAAATATATTTCCAAAAGCTGATTACAGATTATCCTGGAAGCATGTTCAGCGCTGAGGCGAGAAAAAGATTTAGGAATTTACGGGGAGATGGGGTTTAATTAGTTCAGTGGTTCATTAGTCATTGGCTCATTCGTAATGGTTAATGAACTCCAACGCCTATCTCTATTAGTGTTTCCAATTCCAAACCACTACATTCCATTCTACATCGCTACTATCTGTATAAGTGTAAATCACTTCAAATCCGATACGCTTGTGAGCATTCATCGACCGTAAATTAATACTGGCAATTTCAGTGATTGCGAAATCGTACTTCTTTTTAAAGTAATCTTTATAGGCGTTGTAGCATTTATCAAATAAGCCTTTCCCTCTATAATCGTGCGCTACGCAAACCTGCCCAACTACAATATAATGGTAATTAGAAATGGGTTTCTCCTGATACATGATGTGATCGAAACTTTCGTACATTTCAACCAGTTTTGGAATGTCATTTTTAGATTGTTCGGTCATGGCCAACACATAAGCAACAAGCAATTCACCATCTTTTGCAATAATATTGGGTTCATGCTGATGCATTTTTTCCAGATCATCAAGCGAGTGCGAAACCGTAACAAAGCCTTGCGCTTTAATTTGCTCTGGTGTTAAATCCTGCTTTAGGTTTTGCTTTTGAAGTTCAAGAATTCCTTGAAGATCTTTAGTTAAAGATGTGGTGATGGTAATCATTATGATACTGCAGATAACTTATGCTTCCATTACAATGATAGTTAACATTAACAACAAAATGAAGCAATTTCCGGCTAAAATTAAAACCCTGGTACGGTAATTAGCCCATGTAAATGTAATTGCGCCTTGAGTTATCTGTTTTTGAGCGGCGTTATTTCGTATCACTAAATAAGGATACTATGAATTTAACTGGATAATAACACTTGAAGAATAAAATCTGCTTTACTCAATTTTTTAACATTTATATATTATCTACCTTTGTTGCATGTTTTTATATAATGTTACGCTCATCCTCGAAGATGCAGCAGCCGAAGAATGGTTACAATGGATGCAGGATATTCACATCCCTGAAGTGATGGCAACAGGTCTGTTTGTTTCTAACCGTTTATTAAAGGTTGTTGATTCACCTAATGAAGGGGTTACTTACTGTACACAGTACGTTGTAGAAACACTAGATAACTACAATAAATACCAGGAAACATTTGCACCAGCTTTACAGGCCGGATTAAACGAAAAGTTTAAAAACCGTTTTGTTGCCTATAGAAGTTTGATGGAGTTCGTCGCTTAGACTTCGGACTCCCGACTAAGGACTCCGGACTTATTTAAGCTTCTCGTTATTCTTATGCCTATCCGCATCTCGAATACTCTTTTTCTCCAGGTTCTTCTCTAAAGCATCGGTTAAGTTTATACCGGTCTGATTGGCTAAACAGATTAATACAAACATTACATCAGCCATTTCATCGGCCAGGTTTACGGCTTCATCACTCTTTTTAAACGACTGTTCGCCGTATTTACGGGCCATAATCCGTGCAACCTCCCCAACTTCTTCCATTAAAATGGCGGTGTTGGTTAATTCATTAAAATAACGGATCCCTGTGGTATTAATCCAACGGTCTACTGTTTCCTGTGCTTCGTTAATAGTCATTTTTTTCTTCTTCTATTTCTGATTTTATGATACCTGTAACTTCTTTTTTTGCGCCTTCCAGTAAAAAAACTGCCGCACCTTTTTCTCTGGCATAAGGATTTTTCAATTCGCCAATTTTAGTGATTTTATCAAATAATGGTTGCTCTCTCTTCCTTTGAGGATCTTCATCACCAACCCATTCTATTAAAATTAAATCTTTAACCGGCTTATCCATTTTAAACCAATACAGGTAATCGGCATTGTACGATACCGCATTGATGTTTTTATATTTTGAATAATAATTGATTGCACCGGCCTGTCCATAATTATCGGCACGTATCAACAGAGTAGATTTATCTTTAACCTTTCTGTAAGCAATATCAACAAGTGCGGCCAATTCTTTCCAGCCCTGCATATCCGCATAATCCTGCGGCAGGTCGTGATTTTTTCCATCTTCCCAGCGCAATGCCCCTACCCGCTCGAACCTTTTATGGTGTGCAATAATTTCGTCAGGGCTATAAACCGGCATCAAAAGCGGTAACAGGTAAATAAACGTGCCTATATTAAAAGCGAAAAGCAAGCCCGTAAGTATAGGTTTCTTCGCTAAAACCCGACTTAAATAAACAGCACCAAAAGCCAATAAAACCGGGTATAAACCCAGGGCATAATAATCTTTTGCTTTAAAATAGCTAAATACGATTAGGGTAATGATGTAGGTCGAAATAATCCAGCTGTATTTCCTGAAATCTTTATAAAAAATCAAACTTCCGATCCCCGCCAGAAGGATAAAAATTGAACTGATAAAAAAGAGAAACTGCCCGATAAAAAAATCGATCCGGTTTACATGCACCAATTGCGTGGCCCGCAAAAGTTTCATGTGGGTTAACACGGGGAAGTGATGGTTAATCTGCCAGATTATATTGGGAAAAATAATTAAAAGCGCCAGTAAAACTGATAGGTAAAGGTGTTTATCAGCAAATATTTTTCGATTTGAGGAAATAACTATAGCTGGTAACAAACCAATTATCAGAAAAAGAACATTATACTTGTTTAAAAATCCCAAAGCCACAAAAACAGCAAAAGCATACAGATATTTTGCTTCTTTTTTATCGAAATATTTCAGTAAATAATAAAATACGGCTGTCCAGGATAAAACATCGAAAGAGTTGGGCTGGTAAAGGGTATTTAGCCTAAGCAGAGAAGAACATATACAGGCTACGGCAACCAAACATTTGGCCAATAAATTCCCTTTTAAAAAATCGACAATTTTCCAGCAATACAATATGGTTGTGGCTCCTATTAATGCAGGCACTAGCTTTACCATAAAAACACCGTTGCCAAAAGCTTTAATCAGCCATGAAAAAAGCGAGGTTAAAGGCGGAACTGAGGTAAAACCTGCAGCCAGGTGATTCGCCTGATCTAAATGCAGGAATTCATCACGTTGTAATTCGTAAACCGAATTAACCAATACAAAAGATAAAATTAGTTTTAGCCCTAAAAAAAATACCAGACAACCATATTCAGTTAAACGGCTTAGGTTTTTATCCTTCATATTAGCTTAGGTTAAAAGTTTTGGAATAATTAATATTGTTTTTTGACCATTCAAGGCTTAATAAGTTACGCCATAATGTTCAAAATTATTCCTTATCTTTAGTATCAATCAATATCGTAACCGGACCATCATTCAACAAAGCTATTTTCATATCGGCACCAAAAATTCCCGTTTTTACTTTTTTACCCAATAAAGCCGATAGTTTTTCGATCATTTTCTCATATAGCGGAATGGCTACATCTGGTCGCGCGGCCCTTGTAAAACCTGGACGGTTCCCTTTTTTGGTCGAGGCGAATAATGTAAACTGACTAATTAGTAAAATATCTCCGCTCACGTCGGCAAGTGCTTTGTTCATCATGCCATTTTCATCACCAAAAACACGCATGCCGATAATTTTCTGTGCTAACCAATCCAGATCTTCCGCTGTATCGGCATCCTCAATCCCCAATAACACTAAAAATCCAGTTTCAATTGCTCCTGTAATCTCACCATTAACGGTGCAACTTGCTTGTGTAACTCTTTGTAAAACTGCCCGCATTTTATAGTACTTTTGCTAACAAAATTGATATGCGCAAGATAAGTATTTTAGTGATTTTTATATTTCTCTTCTTTGGCTGCAAACAAAAAACAGTTGTTAACCCTACTTTTTATTACTGGAAAACAGATTACCAGGACAAGAAAGTAGAAACTGCTTATCTCAATCAGTTTAAATCAAAATCTTTGTATGTACGGATCATGGATGTAGATTTTAATCCCGATCTGCAACTTCCCGTACCTGTTTCACCTATTAAATTTTCGGATCCTATACCTAAAGAAACCGATATTATACCTGTAGTATTTATTGTTAACCAGGTTTTTAATAAGATTGACACCATGCAAACTATCGTAATGGCCGATCGAATTGCCAAATTTGTAGCTGCAAAGGTAAAACAGGCCGGAAAGCCAAGCTATCGTGAACTTCAGATTGATTGCGATTGGACCAAGGGCACCAGAAACAGGTATTTTAAATTTCTCGAACAATTAAAGGCAAATCCGCTTTTAAAGGGAAAGACCATTTCGGTAACCCTACGCTTGCATCAGGTTAAAAATATTGTATCAAGCGGTGTGCCGCCAGTAGAAAAGGCTATTTTAATGTGTTACAACATGGGTAACCTGCGTAAATACGGTGATCAAAATTCGATATTGGACCAGCATGAAATGGATCTATACCTCAAAGATTACCTTGAACAATACCCCTTGCCACTTGATGTTGCCTTACCTCTTTTTGAATGGGCGGTGGTATTCAGGAACGGACAATATGCAGGTATTTCTAAGCGGATCAGCAAAACTCAGATCGATGATAAGAAGCTTTTTAAACAGCGCGAAAATTCCATTCTATACGATTTACTGACTGATTATCCTGCCGCCGGGCTGAAAAAAGGAGATGTGGTAAGATGGGAACAGGTTTCCGCTAAAGATTTACTTGCTACCTCCAAATTTTTATCCCGATATTTGGCTCCAAGAGACCGGAATCTCGTTTTCTACCATTTAGACACCGACCTTTTAAAACATTTTACCAATGAAGACCTTCAAAAAGTTATCGCTAGTTTTTAGTGTATTCCTGATTACCTTTTTCGGCGAAATTGCCGTAAATCTTGCCTGTGGTGGTGAAATAGATCCTTACGATTATTATGTCACTTATTTTCACAACAATGTTGATGGTGATGAATATTCACCTTTTGCCTACAATCAGATGGCTTACCTGAATAGCGAAACGGACATAGAAAGTGAGCCAGATATCAATAGCCGCGAATGGGCTAAATACCTTAATGTTAAAAAAGAGGATGTATTAAAGGTAATGTATAAAACAGATAGTGCTACTGATGTAAAGCTGGTAAATTTTGACGGCAACATTTCACAACTACCTGATAGTTTACAACAGAACAGTTTTATTCAAGCGTTAAGCAAGCGCAAGGAACCCTTAAAGTATTACCTTTTCGCCAAGAGTTGCGAACCTTTAGCCAATGTAAATTTCAACCTTTGGGATTCAAAACCACGCGATACCACATCAATGGAATCAAAAGCCAAAGAAGCTTTAAAATTAACCGAAGCTGCAAAAGACGATTTTCTGAAATTACGTTATGCTTACCAGTCTGAACGTATGTTTCATTTTGCAGGTCTGCATACGGAGAGCAAATCAACTTACGAAACGTATATTAAAACCAGTAAGGTAAACAGTGCAATTAAGGGTTGGGCATTGGCATTATATGCCGGATCGATTCGCAGGTTGGGCAATCCGGATGAATCTGCCTTTTTATTCTCCAAAGTTTTTGCCAGCAATCCTGAGCGGAGAATACAGGCTTATAAAAATTATTACTATACAAGTTCGCCTGTTCAAGGTGCTTTAAAATATGCCAAAACCAATAACGAAAAAGCCAATATCTGGGCCATAAACGGATTCGGAAATGCCGATTCGGGAATAGAAAGTTTGAATAAAGTTTATCAATACGAACCGAAAAGCCAGCTGAACGGAACATTACTGGTACGCGAAGTAAATAAGTTAGAGCAAGATCTTATTGAAGCAAATGACATTGCCAAAATTGGTTATAACTATTACTTTTCGGATAACGGCAATCCTAAATATAAGGACAGTTTAAAAACGGTTAATCTAAAATACCTAAATGAAATCAGGAATTTTGCCGTAAAACTGTCCACAGAGAAGAAATATCCACAGCCGGAATTGGGTACATTAACAGCTGCCTACTTATCGTGGATGGAGAATAAAGATTTCATGGCTTCAAATTACCTTGCGCTATTAAAACCTGATAAATTACCAGAAAGATTGCGCGACCAATATCGCATTACCGATTTATTAATTAAGGCTAAAAACATCAAAAAAGGCAATCCTTTTAATGAAAATGACCTATTGCCTACTTTAAAATGGCTGGATGAAAAACGTTTCGCAGAAAACAAAAGTCAGTCAAACGGACAGTATTATGATAGCGATCAGGCTGAAAAGCGCTTTAGCAGAACGACCAGGAATTTCTACCAACAAATACTGGCACCAGCTTATTTGAATATGGGCGATACGGCAAAAGCAGCACTAGCAATGGTTAAAGGTGATCTAACATTTAAAACCCTGAAAGAGAACTCTCTTTTCCAGAATATGAGCTACCAGAGCATCGCTTTTTGGCAGAAAAACTTAAGTCCGAAAAGTATGCAGGGCTTAGCTGTTTATAAAACCAAGTCCACAGGCAACGATGTTACCGGTTTATTGGCTTCGGCTTTAAACCAGCTTAAAAACGATGATTTTTATGAGCTTTATGGTACAACTTATCTGCGTACGCATCAATATGATAAAGCAGTACAAATGTTTGCAAAAGTTTCAGCAGGCTACAAATATTTTAATCCAGATAATTGGTATGCAGATGAAGCCAATACTAAATTATATGCCAATCCTTTTATTGAGACCATTAACGATTTCCCTAAAAAATATGTAACAGCCAAAGCATCTATTACCAAAAAGGCTTTTGCTGCAGAAATGCTTCGCTTGCAGAAATTAACAATTAGCGATAAAAAGAATGCTGCGCTTTACTATTATAAAATGGCTAATGCCGTTTACCAAACTGGTTACTTTGGCAACAGTTGGTTTTTAATCAGTTACGATTGGTCGTCTTACGACAACAGCAACCCAGCGAAATATGTGTACGATGGCGATTACAAAAAAGCACAGACTGCAAAAGCATGGTATTTAAAGGCCAGGGCACTAAGTACCAATGTCGATTTTAAAGCAAAATGCACCTTTATGCTGGCAAAATGTTTGCAAAAACAAATCATCATGAATGCAAACCCGCTTTCATTTTATTATTACGATAAAAAGGATGTAAAATGGAGAAACTTTATCAAGGCAAATTACAACAACCCTTACCTAAAAGAATTAAGATTTAATTATGCAAAAACGCCTTTTTATGCTGTTGCAGCAGGAGAATGCAGTTATTTAGGAGATTTTATTATGCCAAAAACTCAATAAGCACGTTTGACCATTAAGAAGTTCAGGTAGTTAAGAACCATGCGATAAAACCTTAATGACCTTAACTCCTTAATGGTAAAAAACCTAAAACAGTGAAACTTTGCAGCACAACACTTATCTATTTTAATAGATTTCTCGGCTTCCTTGCACTTCGCTCGAAATGACGAACCTATGGTTACCACCTAATCAGCGCACTGGCCCAGGTAAAGCCCGAACCAAATGCAGCGAGGCAAACCAGATCGCCATCTTTAATTTTACCCGCTTCCCAGGCTTCGCATAAAGCAATCGGTACGGAAGCCGCTGTGGTATTGCCATATTTCTGGATATTATTAAAAACCTGATCATCACTTAGCCCCAGCAACTGCTGCACGTACTGGCTGATACGCAGGTTTGCCTGATGTGGCACCAATAGATCAATATCCTTCTCGGTTAAATGATTAGCTGCCAAAGCCTCTTTAATCACTTCTGGGAATTTTACCACTGCCTTTTTGAAAACTGAGGGGCCATCCATGTAAGGCAAAGCGGCTCCGCTATCCAAAATTTCCTGTGTCATAAACAAACCGCCCAATTCCTGTTCGGGATAGGCAGGCTTATCTTTCAACCATTTATTGGCATGAGAACCTGGATAATACATGGCCAAAATTTCGGCATCGGCACCATCACTATGTAAATGTGTACTTAAAATTCCTTTTCCCGGCTCGTCCGTAGGCTGTAACACCACTGCGCCAGCACCATCGCCAAAAATTACCGATACATTACGACTCCTGGTTTCGAAATCCATCGCAAATGAGTGTTTTTCGCTTCCCACTACCAAAACATTTTTATACATGCCGGTTTTTACAAACTGATCAGCCACAGAAAGGGCATAAACAAAGCCCGAACATTGGTTGCGGATATCTAAAGCTCCGATCTCGCCCATTCCCATTTCACGCTGCAACAATACACCACAGCCAGGAAAATAATAGTCCGGACTTAACGTAGCAAAAACAATAAAATCGACATCCTCAGCGGTAATTCCTGCCCTTTCGATTGAGATTTTGGCGGCCTCAATACCCATTGTAGTAGTGGTTTCCTCGTTACGATCTGCAAAACGGCGCTCTTTAATACCGGTACGCTCCTGGATCCACGCATCGTTGGTATCCATAAAACGGCTTAAATCATCGTTGGTATATACATTTTTCGGAACGTAGTAACCTATTCCGGCTATTTTAGACTGGTGCATGCTATTATTTATATTTTGGTTAAACAAAGTTAGTTAATTAAAAAAGATATGAGAGGTGCGATTTGAGACGTGAGATTTCATTGCAATATTCTAAAATCTAATATCTCAAATCTAATATCTCAAATCTTCTAAATTATTGTTTATTTTTGCACCATGTCTACAGAAACCAAAGAAGAGACCTTTACGCTCGAAGAAATTTTAACTTCCCTAAAAACCGTACATCGCCTTATTTTGTGGAATGATGATATCAACACTTTTGATCATGTGATTTACTGCATGATGAAATACCTGGATTATAACGAATCGCAGGCCGAAAAAATTGCATGGAAAGTGCATAATGATGGGAAATGTCCGGTTTTAGAAGGCTCATTTACCGAAATGGAAGTTTATCGCAAAATTTTACAGCAGGAAGGCTTAACTGTTTCTGTTGATTAAGGCTACTTCTTTTGCGAACAATCCTCGCAACAACGTCATTTCGAGCGGAGTGCAACGCAGTCGAGAAATCTATCTAGGCAGATCTCTCCATTTCGCTTCGCTACAGTCGAGATGACGACTTATTCTGTAAAATTAACTCTCTAATCTTTTTAAAACCTCATTTAACCCAGCCTGTGTGGTCTGCGTTTTATCTTTAGCGTACCAGCCATGAAGTTTTTCTGCCAAAATTGGCATTTCAGTGCTTTCTTTTCTCCACTCTTTTAAAAGCTCCTGCAAAATTTGTGGTCGTGGACCCCAGGTCGCTAAAACCTGGTCTGCTGATTCATTTAACACAATTAAAACCGGGATTGCTCTCCCACCGTTGGTTAAATGCGCATCTATCAATGGAAGGTTTTTATCTCGAAGAACAAATTTCAGATCAATTTTACCTAATGAAGCAGTCGCGATTTTATTGAACACCGGAACAATCTGGGCAGCATCTCCACACCAGCCTTCGGTAATCACTAAAAATTTATAATTTTCTTTGAGATGATCAATGGTTGAAGTCAACTCATCGGTTAAGCTAACTGTTTTATCCACGCGACTCATTCTTTGCACATTCATTTTAGTATAGTGCAAATCGTAAGTTACATCACCTGTAGCTTTTCCCTCCAACAGAAGTTGATCAATCAATGCACGATAGGTTTGATAATCCATTCCTTGTTCGCTGAAAATTTCGCTGTAATTAACCATGATATTTAAAATTATGTCGCAAAGGAAAGGAGAAAATCAATCAAAATAATCACGGATTTGCAAGAATCGCTTCGCGGATAATTACACAAATTTTAGGATTACAGTGATATTTTTTCACTCCTGTCATGCTGAGGTACGAAGCATCTGCATCCGATGAAACAGATGCTTCGTGCCTCAGCATGACAAAAAAATTGCTAAGCCTCCATCAACTTACTCACATGCTGCGTTAAGGCCACAAAATCTGCCACGGCTAACTGCTCGGCACGTTTCTCGAAGTAGATATGATCGTCCATTTTATCTTTAGGCATCACAGCAGAAACAGCATTACGCAAAGTTTTTCTCCGTTGGTTGAAACCTGCCTTAACCACACGCCAGAATAATTTTTCATCGCAATCTAAAGTCTCCACTTCATTTCTGGTTAAACGGATTACTGCAGAGTGTACTTTGGGTGGTGGATTAAATGTACCCGGTTTAACCGTAAACAGGTATTCGATTTTATAATAGGCCTGAAGAAACACACTTAAAATCCCATACTCTTTGTTACCTGCAGGTGCTGCACAGCGTTGGGCAACTTCTTTTTGAAACATCCCAACCATTTCAACAACCTTGTGGCGGTTATCTAATATTTTAAATAAAATCTGTGATGAGATATTATATGGAAAGTTACCGATAATGGCGAACTGGCCAGGAAAAATAGCATCGAAATCAAGTTTCAGAAAATCGCCATTAATCAACCGATCGCCAAGCTGAGGGTATTTTTCATTTAAAAAATGGAAAGATTCGGTATCAATATCGATAAGATAGGTTTCCAGATCTGTACGCTGCAGCAAAAAATCAGATAAGATTCCCATTCCCGGCCCTACCTCTAAAACCTGATTGTATTTATTGGTATTTACCAAAGCCTCTACAATGCGGTTGGCAATGCCTTTATCGGTTAAAAAATGTTGTCCTAAATGTTTTTTCGCTTTTACTAAACTCATACCTTAAAATTAATCGAATATTTTAACCGCAAAGGGGTGCTAAGATTCGGCGCTACAGACGCAAAGATAGACTTATTATTTCTTTGCGAATCAATCTCTGTTCTTTGAGGTTTCATTTTTTTTAAAGGGTTTAAACGAAAATCAGTAATTTGCGCTAAAATTTTCCAGTAATTATGAGCGATAAACTTAAAATTGGCATCAGTATAGGCGACGTAAACGGTATAGGTTTAGAGGTAATCATTAAAACATTATCCAACCCTGCTATTTTAAATTATTGCACTCCAATTGTTTATGGCCATACCAAGGTTTCATCTTTTCACAGAAAGGCGAATAATCTGGGCGATTTCAGTTTTAATGTAGTGAACCATGCCAACCAGGCACAGCCAAAAAAGGCAAACATGATTAATTGCTGGGAAGAAGATGTAAAAATCGAATTGGGTCAGGTTACGGGTACAGGCGGAAAATATGCCCTTTTATCTCTTGAACGCGCAACAGCCGATCTGGTAAATGGCGATATCGATGCCTTGGTTACTGCGCCAATCAATAAACACAACATTCAATCAGAAACTTTTGCTTTTCCGGGACATACAGAATATCTTCAGGAAAAAAGCGGAAGTAAAGATGTGCTGATGTTTTTGATCAGCGAAAATTTACGCGTGGGTGTAGTTACTGGCCACATTCCTGTAAAAGATGTTCCAACCTCGATTACAAAAGAGAAAATCATCAGTAAATTAAAGCTGATTAACGAAAGTCTGAAAAAAGATTTCTGGATAGAAAAACCAAAAATCGCCGTTCTGGGTTTAAATCCACACGCTAGCGACAATGGTTTATTAGGCGCTGAGGAAGCTGAGATTATTACACCAGCCATTCAGGAAGCCTACGATAAAGGTATTGTTTGTTTTGGACCATACCCTGCTGATGGCTTTTTCGGCAATGGCAGCTACAAACAGTTCGATGCCGTTTTAGCCATGTACCACGATCAGGGTTTAATTCCTTTTAAAACGTTAGCTTTTCACAATGGTGTAAACTATACCGCTGGTTTGAACTTCGTGCGTACCTCTCCCGATCATGGAACAGGCTACGATATTGCAGGTAAAGATTTAGCGGATTCCACTTCATTTACAGAGGCTTTGTTTTCAGCCATCCACATTGTAAAAAACCGTCGGGAGCAGGAAGAAATGTTAGCTAACCAGTTGCGTTCAGGCGGAAAGGTTGTAGAAACCCAGTTCGATATTAAAGATGATGCTTCTTAAGGAGTAGAAGGTTGAGGGTAGAAAGGTTGAAGGTTAGCTGAAAGACCAAAGCAAATAAACGTTAGGATATAATAACCATGTCTGCCGACTTCGGACACCCGACCCCGGACTTAAAAGGAGTAGAAAGACTAAAGCTGAAAGACCAAAGATACATTAAACTCAGATGCACTAACGTGGCTTAGGTGGTCAACATTTTTTTTTACAATCACTTTTTTTGCAAAGCAAGGTCTTGTGTTACATCGGTTCCGAAAGTCCTGCTTTTCCTACAAGCCCAATGAAGAATTGGGGCTTTTCGTCCAATCAGGTTTATTTTAGTTAAAATTGTGCATCAAATTAAAAATGAGCGGCACTAAAAAAACCAATTCCATTCTCCCTACAATTGTTATTGCGCAGTTTCTCTGTACATCTTTGTGGTTTGCTGGCAATGCGGTATTACCCGACATTGTTAAAAACTTCCCAACCGAAACCAACCTTTTGGCCAACCTCACCAGTATGGTGCAGTTCGGTTTTATAAGCGGAACTTTAGTATTTGCCTTTTTTGCCATTTCTGATATTTTTTCACCCTCAAAAGTGTTCTTTATCTGTGGAATTGCAGCTGCCTTGTTTAATCTTGGCATCTGTTTAGAACTACCAGATGTGCATTTATTACTGCTCTTTCGCTTTTTAACTGGTTTTATGCTAGCTGGAATTTACCCCGTTGGCATGAAAATAGCATCCGATTATTTTAAAGACGGACTAGGAAAATCCTTAGGTTTTTTAGTTGGTGCTTTGGTTTTGGGTACTGCTTTCCCTCATTTATTAAAAACATTTACAGCAAATTTTGCCTGGCAATATGTAATCTTTGCTACTTCGTGTTTATCTCTAACTGGAGCAATTGCTATTTTATGGTTTGTGCCAAACGGCCCATTTAGAACTGCCGGACAAAAGTTTGATTTCCGTTCTTGTTTCAATGGCTTTAAAAATCCAGGTTTTCGGTCTGCCGCTTTCGGCTATTTCGGGCACATGTGGGAACTGTATACCTTTTGGGCTTTTTTACCAGGCATACTGTTGCTTTACAATACTAAACATGCTCATACAACTTTAAATATCCCGCTGTTTTCGTTCTTAATTATCGCATCAGGAGGTTTATCCTGCATGATTGGCGGTTTGCTCTCACAAAAATTTGGTGCAAAACGAGTTGCCACCATTGCCCTTTCCATTTCGGGGTTATGCTGCCTGCTCTCGCCTCTTTTCCTATTCAGCGGCTCAGTCTATTCTTTTCTTATATTTTTATTCTGCTGGGGTTTATCCAGCACAGCCGATTCGCCACTATTTTCTTCCTTAATTGCTAAAAATGCGCCAGAAAGTTTAAGGGGAACTTCATTAACGCTGGTCAATTGTATTGGCTTTGCGATTACGATTATTAGTATCCAGGCAGTCAACTTATTATCAAAACAGCTAAATGTTCAATATCTTTATATGGTATTGGCTATTGGACCTGTTTTGGGATTGGTTGCTTTAGTAGGTAAAAAACGAATTAGGCACAATTTCCAAAATCTCTTATATTGCAGAAAATTGAAATAAAAGCTGCTTATGGGACTTGACATTCATCTAATTACCGATAATCAGGAAGAATTATTCTCTCTACAAAACTCATACAGCCATACCGATTATTTCAATCAACATAGCTTAAGCAGAACTTTTTGTAACCTAATGTTGAGGGAAAACGTTATTAGCGGGGAAACTGAGCTTGATCAAATAAGTCGAATGATCAAAATAGACATTTCAGCTCTTTACGATATGGAACAATACTGGAACGAAGAGTATATAGATTACAGATTATCTGTTGCTGAAACTGAAAAAGAAAAACAAGTGGTTTTTGAGCAAATCGCTTCAAGTAAAGAAAAACTTAATGGAAACATAGATCTCGTTTTGGAAACTATAAAGACGATGATCGAAAAGCTTTCACAATTTTGTAACCTAAGCGAGAAATTAAATAGTTATGGTAACGATACTTTGGGCTATGAATATTATTTTACCGACTTTGATCTTGATAAAGGAGAAGGATATATTGGTAATAATTTTGGTCAGGATTTAAGAAATTTTAGAAAATTCTTAGAATATGCAAAAGCCAATGGTGCCAATACAGTTTGGTTTAATTACGGATAAAAGAATATAGATATGGAAATTAAATTATCACCTATTATAAAACCCGAAGAATTAACCTGGTTAAACCAGGATGATGAGATCGTAATCATCGATGCCAGTGCTGGTTCAAAAGCCAGATACGATGAACAACATCTAGCCGGAGCCCTTTTTGCTGATGTAAATGAAGATTTAGCCAGCATTGGCGATTTTGCAATTGGCGGACGTCATCCTTTACCAACTCCTGAACAGTTTTCCACTGTGTTACAAAAACTCGGGATCACTGAACATAGCCACGTTATTGTATACGATGATAAAAACGCTGGTAACGCAGCGGCGAGGCTCTGGTGGATGCTGAAAGCAATCGGTCATAAAAAAGTACAGGTTATTGATGGTGGATTCCAGGCGGCTGTTAAAGCTGGTTTCCCAACTACCGACAAAGTGGAGATCCCAAAATCGGTTGAACCATACGAAGTAAAAGAATGGGCTTTGCCTTTATCCGTCATCAATGAAGTTGAAAAAGTAGCCAAAACCGACGATTACATTGTGATTGACGTACGCGATGCCAACCGTTTTGCAGGCCTTACCGAGCCTATCGACTTGATTGCCGGACATATTCCGGGCGCAGCCAATATTCCTTATACCGAAAATTTAGACGCAAACGGTGCTTTCCTTGCTCCTGAAGTATTAAAAGAAAAATACGAAGAAGCCCTTGCGCATGTAAAACCCGAAAATGTGATTGTACATTGTGGCTCGGGCATTACCGCCTGCCATACACTACTGGCTATGGATTATGCAGGCCTACATATTCCAAAACTTTATGTAGGCTCATGGAGTGAATGGAGCAGGAATAATAAGGAAATGGTTTTGGCAAACTAGCCATCTTACAGACCTTACAGGTTTCAGAAACCTGTAAGGTCTTTCAATTGACTTTTTGTTGGTCGAGATTTGCAATCCCGGCTAAATGAACTGTGGATTTACAATCCACTTAATGAGTAAAAATCCTCTATTCTATGTCGGGATTACAAATCCCGACTAGCAAGAAACCTTTAAGGTCTCTCAGTATTTGGATTAACTTTCTGAAAACCTGTCCGATTAACGCCAACAATTTTTAAAAAACATTTTTAATCTAATTTTTTTATCCCTACATTTGCAGGCTAAAATTTTACAGTACTTTGAACCCACTAAAACAATTTTCATTACCGTTTACCGGATTAAAATTGGGAGCCCATCAGTTTGATTATGAGCTCGATGACACCTTTTTTAATGCATTTGAGTATTCGTTAATTAAAAGTGGAAATTTAAAAGTAGACCTGGAACTTGAGAAACAAGAGACCATGTTACTTCTAAAATTTAAAGTTATTGGTACCGTAAATTTAGATTGCGATAAATGTTTATCTGAGTTTTCATTCCCGGTAAATCTTTACGAACGTCAGATCGTAAAGTTTGCAGAAGCCGAAATGGAAAGTGATGATGAAGAAATTATCTCATTAAGCCGTAAAGATACCGAGATTGATATATCGGGTCCTTTGTACGAAATGATTAACGTAGCGGTACCTTATATCAAAAACTGCGAGCAGGCAGGTAAAGATTGCGATCAGGAAATGATTGATCGCTTAAATCAGTTATCTATCCAAAAGCAGGCTGAAGAAAATGAACAAACAAGCGACCCACGTTGGGAAGCCCTTAATAAGTTAAAAAAATAATTAGATTATACAGCAATGGCACATCCAAAACGGAAAATCTCGAAACAGAGAAAAAATAAAAGAAGAACGCACTATAAAGCTGTTACTCCTTCTTTAGCAACATGCTCGGCAACAGGTGCTATCCACGTACCTCACCGTGCTTACAACGTTGATGGTAACTTATACTACAACGGCAAACTGGTTATCGAAAATACTCAGATAGGGTAATTTTCTTAAAAAATTGTTTGTGTTTTCAGCGGCTTTAGTCATACCTTAGTCAACTGAAAAATTCAGGATTACACCTGACTTAACACAAACAGATTTTTTCTATGAAAATAGGCCTCGACATAATGGGCGGAGACTATGCTCCCAAAGCAATTGTTTTGGGAGCAATAGCTGCTCATCAATCGCTTAACGCTGGAGAGCATTTAGTTCTTATTGGCGATACCGAACAGATTAAACCCATTCTTTCAGAAGAAGGTTTTAATCCAGATCATTTTGAATACGTTCATACTGATGAAGTAATTGGTATGGGCGAACATCCCACCAAAGCAATCGTTCAGAAACCGAATTCGAGCATAGCTGTTGGTTTTAACCTTTTAAAAGAAGGTAAAATCGATTCTTTCGCAAGCGCTGGTAACTCTGGAGCTATGTTGGTTGGCGCAGTCTTTAGCGTTAAAACCATCCCTGGCATTATCCGCCCTTGTTTATGTACAATTCTTCCAAAAATTAAAGGCGGTACCGGCTTACTGTTAGATGTAGGTGCAAATGCCGACTGTAAACCTGATATTTTATTACAATTTGGCGTTTTAGGCAGTTTATATGCAGAAAATCTGTTGCAGATCAATGATCCGAAAGTTGCCCTGATAAATATTGGTGAAGAAGATGAAAAAGGGAATATGCTAAGCATGGCTACTTTCCCGTTAATGAAAGAAACCAGCCTGTTCAACTTTGTTGGAAATGTGGAAGGTAGGGATTTATTTAATGATAAAGCCGATGTGATTGTTTGCGATGGCTTTACCGGAAATATAATGCTAAAATTAGCAGAATCATTTTACGTACTTACCATCAAAAAAGGACTTAAAGATGAGTTCTTCGATCGTTTTAATTATGAACAGTACGGTGGAAGCCCGGTTCTGGGTGTTAACGCTCCTGTTGTTATCGGACATGGAATTTCCAGTCCGCTAGCTGTTAAAAATATGGTTCTCCAATCCAGGGAAATGATTACTACCGGATTGGTAGAAAAAATTAGAATGGCATTTAAATAATTTATTAAATTCTTAAAATGAGTAAAATTCACGCTGCTATTACAGCAGTAAATGGTTACGTTCCCGACTATGTGCTTACAAACACAGAGTTAGAAACCATGGTTGACACTTCGGATGAATGGATTACCAGCAGAACGGGAATTAAAGAACGTAGAATTTTAAAGGGAGAAGGTTTAGGTACTTCTGATATGGCTGTTCATGCTGTAAATGGCTTACTTAAAAAGAGGGGAATTGATGCAAGTGAAATTGAACTGATTATCTTTTGCACCACTACTCCTGATTTCACTTTCCCTGCAACAGCAAACGTCTTAGCAGATAAAATCGGCGCTAAAAATGCATGGGGTTACGATTTACAGGCCGCTTGTTCTGGCTTTATTTTCGGACTTGCTACCGGTGCATCATTTATCGAATCAGGTAGACATAAAAAAGTTTTAGTAGTTGGCGGCGATAAAATGTCATCAATCATTAACTATGAAGACCGTACAACCTGCATTATTTTTGGTGACGGTTGTGGCTGTGCCCTATTAGAGCCAAATGAAGAAGGATTCGGTATCCAGGATTCTATTTTAAGAACAGATGGTTCCGGAAGAGATTTCTTAGGCATGAAAGCTGGTGGTTCAGTCAAACCTGCAACCCACGAAACCATTGATGCCAGAGAGCATTTTGCTCACCAGGAAGGACCAACGGTATTTAAATTTGCGGTAACCAATATGGCTGATGTAGCTGCCGAAATTATGGAGCGCAATGGACTAACCGCTGATGATGTGGCATGGTTAGTACCGCACCAGGCCAACAAGCGCATTATCGATGCTACTGCAAACCGCATGGGCGTTACAACTGATAAGGTGATGATCAACATTGAACGTTACGGAAATACAACCAATGGAACAATTCCTTTATGTTTATGGGAATGGGAAAGCAGGTTGAAAAAAGGTGACAACATCGTTTTAGCTGCATTCGGTGGCGGCTTTACCTGGGGTTCAGTATACCTTAAATGGGCTTACGACACCAAGTAATTGAGTTGGGAGTTTGGAGCTTAGAGTTGATTAACTGCTTGATAAAGCATCATGGCCATCAACTATTAAACCATCAACCTTAAGCGGTTGCAAAGAAAAATAAAACAAAAAAAGTATAACTTAGTTAATTCAATAAACACTATTTTTTACATAAAAGCCTAAAAAATGGATATCAAACAAATACAGGAACTGATTAAATTTGTTTCTCGTTCTGGAGTAAATGAAGTTGCTATTGAGCAAGAAAACTTCAAAATCACGATCAAAACAAACCAGGCACCAACAGTTGTGCATGCTACCGTACCGCAAGCTCCGCTTGTACAGGCTGCTGCCCCTGTTGCTACAGCTCCTACTGCTCCAAATGCAGCAACACCTGCTGTACCTGCCGCAGAAGACACTTCAAAATATATTACTATTAAATCCCCAATGATCGGTACTTTCTATCGTTCAGCTAGTCCGGAAAAACCAATGTTTGTTAACGTTGGCGATGAGGTTAGCACAGGTAAAGTAGTTTGTATTATTGAGGCAATGAAACTTTTTAACGAGATTGAAAGTGAAGTTTCAGGCCGTATTGTCAAAATATTGGTTGATAATGCATCACCTGTAGAATACGACCAACCGTTATTTTTAGTAGAACCTATTTAATAATAACGTTACCTTACGCCTCGGTCTGTGTCCTCACTGACCGGAATACCGTAAAATTATGATGATCTTCAGTTTTGCATTTAACAAACTGAAAAATATAAATGGTTCGTGGCGACACGAACCATGGCATTTAATTTAAAATTTGATTATATCGGTTTACATTACGCTAAATGATCAGTGTAATCATATCATCGGTGTAATCATCAATTAAAAAATTATGTTTAAAAAAATACTAATTGCCAACAGGGGTGAAATCGCTTTGCGTATTATCCGTACCTGTAAGGAAATGGGCATCAAAACGGTTGCTGTTTACTCTACCGCAGATCGCGAGAGTTTACATGTACGTTTTGCTGATGAGGCTGTTTGTATTGGCCCCCCACCTAGTAAAGATTCTTATTTAAATATCCCAAATATTATCTCGGCTGCAGAATTAACTAACGCCGATGCCATACACCCAGGTTATGGTTTTTTATCAGAAAATGCTAAGTTTTCTAACATTTGCCGCGAGTACAACATCAAATTTATTGGTGCTACCCCAGAGCAGATTAATGGAATGGGCGATAAAGCTTCGGCGAAAGAAACCATGAAAATTGCGGGTGTTCCAACAATCCCGGGATCTGAAGGCTTACTTAACAGTGTTAAAGAAGGTATTGCAATTGCCAATGAAATGGGATACCCTGTAATCCTGAAAGCAACTGCCGGTGGTGGTGGTCGTGGTATGCGGGTAGTTTGGAAAGATGAAGATTTCGAAAATGCCTGGGATAGTGCCCGTCAGGAATCTGGTGCTGCTTTTGGTAATGATGGTTTATATTTAGAGAAATATATCGAAGATCCACGCCACATTGAAATCCAGATTATAGGAGACCAGTTTGGTAAAGCCTGCCACTTATCGGAACGCGATTGTTCAATTCAACGCCGCCACCAGAAATTGGTTGAGGAATCTCCTTCTCCATTTATGACTGATGAACTTCGTGTTAGAATGGGTGAAGCCGCCATTAAAGGCGCTATGGCTGTAAATTATGAAGGAGCAGGTACAATCGAATTTTTGGTTGATAAACACCGTAATTTCTACTTCATGGAAATGAACACCCGTATCCAGGTAGAGCACCCGGTTACTGAAGAGGTAATCAACTTCGATTTAATTAAAGAACAGATTAAAGTTGCTGCGGGAATCCCGATTTCAGGCAAAAACTATACACCGGAAATGCATGCCATTGAGTGTCGTATCAATGCAGAAGATCCAGCGAACAACTTCCGTCCTTCACCAGGTAGAATTACTAATTTCCACTCTCCGGGTGGCCATGGTGTTCGTGTTGACACACATGTTTATGCAGGATATTCGATTCCTTCTAACTACGATTCAATGATCGCCAAGTTGATCTGTGTAGCGCAGACACGGGAAGAGGCTATTTGTACGATGGAGCGTGCATTAAGCGAATTCGTAATTGAAGGTATTAAAACTACCATTCCTTTCCATTTACAATTGATGAAAGATCCTAACTTCAGGGCAGGAAATTTCACCACAAAGTTTATGGAAACTTTCGAGTTTACGGAATAATATAAACGATTATAAAAATTTAAATCCCATTTTGGTAAAACAGAATGGGATTTTTTCTTTATTAAAAATTTTAGAACTATTTCAGTAATTTGAATTATGGAAACATTAATTGTACATCCGGAAAACAAGGCTCAATTAAATGCTGTAAAGCAGGTTTTAAAAGCCATGAGGATTCCTTTTGAAAAAGAGGATAAACCTTACAATCCAGAATTTGTTGCTAAAATAAAAAAATCAGAGCAAAACTTTAAAGAGGGAAAATTTACTAAGATAGCTATAGATGATTTATGGAAATAGCTTTTGATGAGATAGCCAAAGAGAACCTAAGTTACTGGAAAAAAGTGGCAATATCGCTATTCAAAAGAAAATAGAATCTCTTCTTATTGCCATACTAGAATCACCATTTAAGGGTATCGGAAAACCTGAACAACTTAAATATGATTTTTTAGGGATGTGGTCGAGGAGGATAAATTCAGAGCACAGAATTATCTATCAGGTTATGGAAGTTGAACAAATTATTAAAATTCACTCCCTAAGAGGACATTATAAATGATTAAGATATTGATCTACACAATATATTAAAGCATTTCTCATAATAATATAAACTATTTCTATATTTAACACGTAAATACCATTCTATTCAAATAGAATGGTATTTTTGTTTTCAACATGAGCGACACTAAAAAAAATCTACTTACAAAAGCTATCGGGCAAAAGAGCACCACATTAGAGGCAGAAATGTCTTTCTTCGATCACCTGGATGTTCTCCGTAAACACTTAATCAGAGCCGTAATTGCCATTGCCGTTTTTACGGGTATCGCTTTCTATTTCAATGAGGAAATCCTTGATAAAATTATTTTCGGGCCTAAAAAACCAGATTTTTGGACCTACCGCATGATGTGTAAACTGGTAGAGCATTTTCCATCATTGGGTAAGGATATGTGCATCAAGAAAATCAATGGTGAAATCATCAATACCGAAATGGCAGGTCAGTTTAACCTGCAGTTAAATGTTTGTGTAATGTGTGGCATTGTGGTTGGTTTTCCTTATTTATTATGGGAAATCTGGCGTTTTATTAAACCAGCACTACACGAAAATGAGCGTAAATCGGCAAGTGGCTTTGTATTTTTCGCTTCGGTACTTTTTATTATTGGTATCTTTTTCGGATACTTTGTCGTATGTCCACTATCGGTTAACTTCTTAACAGGTTATACCGTAAGTGCCGAAATCAAAAACACCTTCACAGTCGACTCATATCTGTCATCTGTGGCAACTTTAACTTTAGGCACCGGAATTATCTTCGAACTTCCGGTTATTATTTTCATCCTGTCGAAACTTGGATTGATGACACCAAAGCTGATGAGATCGAGCAGAAGGTATGCCGCAGTTATTATCTTAATCATTGCAGCTATTGTTACGCCAACACCTGATATTATGACGATGCTGATTGTAGCTACACCATTGTTCTTACTTTATGAGCTGAGTATTTTTGTATCGGCCTACATCGAAAAAAAGAAGAAAAAGGCTGATGCTGCTTTCTACGCTAACTAACAAAAACATTACGAATAGATTTTATAATTCTCTATAAATTTGACAATGTCTGATACAAAAATCAAAATTGCTATTGGAGCGGATCACGCTGGGTTTGAATACAAAGAAATATTAAAAGATTTTTTACAGGATTACGAAGTAAAAGATTTTGGTACTTACTCAGAAAATTCTGTTGATTATCCTGATTTTGCACATCCTGTTGCCAGCGCTGTTGAAAGTGGAGAATTTACCTATGGTATTTTACTTTGTGGATCGGCAAACGGTGTAGCCATCACCGCGAACAAACATCAGCATATCAGAGCGGGTTTATGCTGGGAAAATGAAGTTGCCTCTTTGGTACGCAAGCATAATAATGCCAATGTGTTGTGTATTCCAGCAAGGTTTGTTTCAGAAGAACTGGCAAAAGAAATAACGACAACTTTTTTAACCACTGCATTTGAAGGTGGTCGCCATCAGAACAGGGTAGAGAAAATTTCGTGTTAACAACAAACTCAACTAACTATTATCATAATGAACAAAAAGTTTTTAACCCTTGGTTTGGTATCACTTGTTTCCGCAAGTTCCTTTAGCCAGATAAAGCCTCTTATACCGAATAAGGATGCGATAAAATTCAGCAAGGCAATTAGTACGGAAAATGCTTACAAGCACCTTTCGGTTTTAGCGTCTGATGAATATGAAGGCCGTGAAACAGGTACTAAAGGCGCCTGGATGGCAGCAGATTATATCCGCAATTATTTCAAATCTTTAGGCCTAAAAGCACCTGTAAATGGCAGCTATTTCCAAAAGATCGATCTGGTTAACGTTACGCTAAAAGAAAGCCATGTAACAGTTAACGGTCAGCCGAAAGAATACCAGAAAGATTATATCGTTTCGCCAAGCTTAATCAGCGATAAGGGTTTCACTTTTTCTACCGATCAGATTGTATTTATTGGTTACGGAATCAAAAAAGACAATTATAATGATTTTGCCGGAACTGATATTAAAGGCAAGGTAGTGATGATGTTTAACGGCGGTGATCCGACCATTAAACCAGGTGCCAGAATTGACAGGGCAACTTACCGCGCTATGCTGGAAGGAAGAGCAAAATATTTTGCAGAGAATAATGTTAAAGCCATTATCCTGATCGATCCGAGTGTTGATAGAATTACCGAAAATAGCAAGCAAGCTCAAAATAACGGTCGTGTAATGGTGAAAACCAATGCAGCTATTGAGGCTCAGAAGCAAAACGAAATTCCGCGCATCTCGATATCTGTTGCTTTAGCAGACGATTTGTTAAAAGCATCGAACACTACAGTAGTCGATTTGCAAAAGAAAATAGTAGATAGTCAGTCGCCTTCCTCTCAAGTTTTAGATGTTCCTTTTTCAGCAAGTGCCGCTAAAAATGAGGCATCAGTTAGGTGTGAAAATGTTTTGGGTTATTTAGAAGGTTCTGATCCGATACTTAAAAAAGAAGTATTAATTCTAACAGGTCACTATGATCATATTGGTTTGGAAACCGACCCAAACGCAAAAGACAAAATAAACAATGGGGCAGATGATGATGGATCGGGTACTACCGGTGTATTATTGATGGCTAAAGCCTTTGCCGATGCCAAAAAAGCAGGTAAGGGTGCTAAACGCAGTATCCTTTTCATGACTGTTGTTGGAGAAGAAAAAGGCCTTTGGGGTTCTGAATGGTACTCCGAGCATCCTGTTTTCCCGGTAGCCAATACCATTGCTGATTTAAATACTGATATGATTGGCCGTACTGGTGAAGAGTATTTGGGCAAACCAGATTCAGCAAACTACATTTACTCAGTGGGTTCTAGAATGTTAAGCAGCGACCTGGCTAATTTAAGCGAGCAGGTTAATGCTACTTATACCAAAATGAAACTGGATTATAAATATGATGATCCAAAAGATCCTGAGCAGATTTATTACCGTTCAGATCATTATAACTTTGCTAAATTAGGCATTCCGATCATCTTCTATTATGATGGCATGTTACAACAGGATTACCACAAACCTGGTGATGAAGTAAGCAAAATTAACTTCCCACTTTTGGCTAAAAGAGCAAAACTGACCTACTTTACCGCATGGGAATTGGCAAATAGACCTAAACGCCCGGTAGTAGATATGGACGGAAAAGGAAATCCAAAGAAATAATGATTAAAAATAGAGTCCCGGTTTTACACCGGGACTTTTTTATGCACAGTGATTTGCAACTTTATATTTCAAGATTAAAATGTTATTTTTGATAAAAGCTTGTTTATGGATCAGTTGAATATTTTAGAAAAAATTAAAATGATTCCTGTTGCGTATCAGCAAGAGGTAGAAGACTTTATTGATTTTATTTTACAAAAAAAAGCAAATAAAAAAGAGGAGGAGAATAGCCCCAGAAAACTCGGTTTACTTAAGGGGAAGATGAAGATGAGTGATGATTTTAATGCACCATTGGATGATTTCAAAGATTATATGTAGTGAATAAGTATTTGCTTGATACTCATGTTTTACTGTGGATGCAAGACGATAATATTGCATTATCTAAAGAAGCAAGAAAAATTTTAGAAGATTCAACCACACAACTTTACTTAAGCATTGCAAGTTTATGGGAGATTACCATAAAGCAATCTCTTGGCAAATTGCAATTACAATATTCTCTTGAAGAATTAATAGATTCGTGTAATGCTAATAAAATCAATACCCTCCCAATTGATTTTGAGACATTAAAAATCCTTAAGACGCTTCCTTTTATTCACCGCGATCCATTTGACAGAATTATTATTGCAACAAGCATGGAATTAGATTTAGATCTTATATCAAGCGACGAAATAGCTAAAAAATATATTACTGGTGTAATTTGGTAAAAACCTCTCTCTCCGCAATAATCGCCTTTGTTTCAATTTTCTAAAAATAAACTCAACAGGGTTTCCTATCTTTGGTTTTTAACAGAGTAGCCTGAAACTAAAAGCAGCTATTCTTCGTTACCCCTATAATGAAATTGCCATTGATGAAAACTGCCGAGGAATTTTTAGAGAAGTCTGATGAGAAAGCTTTCGATTTACCGCACCGTAAAACCATAAATTATAATATTGGCAAATACAATGCGGCAGTTGAACGCGGTTTATCAAAATTCGAAAACCTCGAAGCCTCGAAAAAAAAGGCGCATGTAATTAAATGGCGTGTGATGGAAAACCTTGATAAATTCCTGCCAGAATTCGAATCAAATTTTCAACGCCGTGGCGGCAAGGTAATCTGGGCCAGTGATGCCGAAGAAGCCCAACAGGAAATCCTCAACATCATCAAAAGAAACAATGGTAAAACGGTCATCAAATCCAAATCGATGACTACCGAGGAGATCCATCTAAACGACTTCCTTGAAAAGAACAACATCGAATCTTTAGAAAGTGACCTGGGCGAATATATTGTCCAATTGCTTGGCCAGGCGCCATACCATATTGTTACCCCGGCCATGCACCTAAGTGCAACAGATATAGCGCAGTTATTTCACGATAAATTTGGCACCCCTATTGATGCCACTCCTCCGCAGCTGGTACAGAAAGCAAGAGAATTACTTCGCGATAAATACCTGAATGCTGATATTGGCATTAGTGGCGGTAATTTCCTAATTGCTGATACCGGCAGTATTGCCTTAACAGAGAATGAAGGGAATGCTCGTTTAAGTACCACTTTCCCTAAAATCCACATTGCTATTGTGGGTATTGAGAAAGTAATTCCTTCGATGGCAGATCTTGATCTGTTCTGGCCTTTACTGGCATCGCATGGAACGGGGCAAAACTTAACGGTTTATAATACCATTTTAAGTGGCCCGCGTCAGCCGAATGAAACGGATGGACCGGAGGAAATGTATGTAATTTTATTAGATAATGGCCGCACCAATTTATTGGCACAAAAAGACCAGAGACAAGGCTTGTACTGCATCCGTTGTGGTGCCTGCTTAAATGCTTGCCCGGTTTATAAAAACATTGGCGGTCACACTTATAACACCACCTATAGTGGCCCAATCGGTTCGGTAATTACGCCTCATTTAAAGGGTATGGAAGAGTTTAAACACTTAAGCTATGCTTCCAGCCTTTGTGGTAAATGTTCTGAGGTATGCCCGGTAAAAATCGATATTCATAAAATGCTCTTACTTAACCGTAGAGATGCCGCAGCAGGTCACGACAATGGCAAAAAAGAAGAAATTGGCTGGAGCATGTTCAGCAAAATGATGCAAAAACGCAAATGGATGGATTTCTTCGGTGGAAAGTTTAAAAATTTTATGCTCAAAAGTTTTTTCAAAAAGAGCTGGGGCAAATACCGGGAGATGCCTAAAGTTGCCGATAAATCTTTTGCTAAACAGTGGGAAGAGCTGAAGAAAAGTCGGGAGTCCTGAGTCCAGAGTCACTAGTCAAAATAACCAGATATGCAATTTAACAGAGGTGATAAAGACGACAAGTTCTTACTGAACTTATACAGAAGATTGCTTTACCCCCGGATGGTTGAAGACAAAATGCTCAAGCTGCTGCGTCAGGGTAGAATTGGCAAATGGTTTTCGGGCATTGGCCAGGAAGCCATTGCAGTTGGCAGCACTTTAGCCATGCACACTGATGAATACATTTTGCCTATGCACCGCAATCTGGGCGTTTTTACCTCCCGCGATATTCCTTTAAAAAAATTAATGGCCCAATGGCAGGGCAAAATTACCGGCTTTACCAAAGGCCGCGACCGCTCCTTCCATTTCGGCACACAAGAATATAAAATCATTGGGATGATATCTCACTTGGGGCCGCAAATGGCCTTGGCTGATGGTATTGCACTGGCTGATGTTTTAGCCAATAAACAACACGCTACTTTAGTTTACACCGGTGAAGGTGCCACGAGTGAAGGCGATTTCCATGAAGCCGTAAATGTTGCGGCAGTTTGGAATCTGCCCGTTATTTTTTTAATCGAAAATAATGGCTATGGCCTTTCCACTCCAAAATCGGAGCAATTCAGGTGCAAAAACCTGGTAGATAAAGCCATTGGTTATGGTGTAGAGGGCATTCAAATAGATGGAAATAATATTCTGGAAGTTTATAATACCATTGATCAACTGGCGAAGGAAATCAGAAAAGATCCCAGACCCGTTTTAGTAGAGTGCCTGACTTTCAGGATGCGTGGTCATGAAGAAGCATCCGGCACTAAATATGTTCCGCAGGAACTGTTGGATGAGTGGGGGAAGAAAGATCCTTTGAGTAATTATGAAGCCTATTTAATTGAGCAGGGTATTTTAACCTCAGATTCCATTATCGACATCAAAATTCAGGTTAAAAGAGATATAGAACTGGAAATTGAAGAAGCTTTTAACGAAGGGGAGCCGATTGCAAATGCCAACCAGGAAGAGGCAGACATGTATTTTCCCTACACACAGCAGGTTATTGCACCCAATCCATCTTCTACTGAAAAAAGATATCTTGATGCAATAACAGATGGCTTGGACCTGGCCATGCAGAAATACCCAAATCTGGTTTTAATGGGGCAAGATATTGCAGATTATGGAGGGGCTTTTAAAATTACGGATGGTTTTACTGTTAAATATGGAAAAGGCAGGGTGCGTAATACCCCTATTTGCGAATCTGCCATTGTGGGTGCAGGCTTGGGCTTATCTATAAATGGTTATAAAGCTGTTGTAGAAATGCAGTTCGCCGATTTTGTAACCGTCGGCTTTAATCAGATCGTTAATAACCTGGCCAAAACGCATTACCGTTGGGGCGAAAAGGCTGATGTAGTGGTGCGTATGCCTACAGGTGCAGGTACAGGGGCAGGTCCATTTCATTCACAAAGTAATGAAGCGTGGTTTACCAAAACACCAGGTTTAAAAATCGTTTATCCGGCTTTCCCTGAAGATGCAAAAGGTTTGCTATTGGCGGCGATTGAAGATCCAAATCCTGTATTATATTTTGAGCATAAATACCTCTACCGAAGTTTAACAGCTCCTGTTCCGGATGGTTCTTATACCACAGAGATCGGTAAAGCAGTCAGGCTTGCCGAAGGAAGCAAGTTCGCGATCATTACTTACGGACTAGGTGTACACTGGGCGTTAGATTACCTAAAGCAATATCCTGAAAGCAGCGCAACATTAATTGACCTGCGCACACTACAGCCCTGGGATAAAGAAGCTGTAAGGGCAGCAGTTAAAGCAACAGGAAGGGTTTTAATTTTGCATGAGGATACCTTAACAAATGGTTTTGGCGCCGAACTGTCTGCCTGGATTGGAGAACATTGCTTTTCTCATCTTGATGCCCCGGTAATGCGCTGTGCAAGTTTGGATACCGCCATTCCAATGAATAAAGTATTAGAAGAAGATTTTTTGGCTAAAGCAAGATTAGCAGAAACGATTGATAAATTATTAAAATATTAAGAGCGGTTTAGTACCCTATCGTCATGTTGATCCGATAGCTATCGGATTTATTTGAGTTTCATTAAAGACCCTGAAATAAATTCAGGGCACGACATCAAAAAACAGAAAAATGAGCAATTTCAAAGTCGAAGGGAATATCATTAACATCACAAAGCGGAATATTTTCTTTGGCGAAGTAGCCGTTGAGGATGGAAAAATAAAATCTATCTCAAAAATTTCTGAACAGAAAGAAGGAGCACATTTTATCTCACCAGGTTTTATAGATAGCCATGTGCACATCGAAAGCAGTATGTTAATTCCAAGTGAATTTGCACGATTGGCGGTTGTTCATGGAACGGTTTCTACGATTAGCGATCCACACGAAATTGCCAACGTATGTGGTATGAAAGGTGTTGAATTTATGATCGAAAACGGAAATATCGTTCCTTTTAAATTCAACTTCGGCGCTCCAAGCTGTGTCCCTGCTACCATTTTTGAAACCGCTGGCGCAGAACTGAATCATGATGATGTAAAATCACTTTTAGAGCGACCGGAAATAAAATACCTGAGCGAAATGATGAATTTCCCTGGTGTACTTTATAAAGATGAAGAAGTTTTAAAAAAGATTGCTGCGGCTCATGCGCTCGGTAAACCTGTTGATGGGCATGCTCCTGGTTTACGCGGTGATATGGTTCAGCAATATATAGATGCCGGAATTTCTACTGATCACGAATGTTTTACTGCCGAAGAAGCTTTAGACAAATTACAGCGTGGCATGAAAATCCTCATCCGTGAAGGAAGTGCAGCCAAAAATTTTGAAGCGCTGATCGATTTGCTTAATGATTGGCCGGAAATGATGATGTTTTGCAGTGATGATAAACATCCCGACAGTTTAGTAGAAAGCCACATCAATCAGCTTTGTGCAAGAGCAGTAGAAAAGGGAATTGATATTTTCAATATACTACAGGCAGCCTGCATTAACCCTATTCTTCACTATAAATTAGATGTTGGAACATTACAACATAACGATCCGGCAGATTTTATTGTAATCGAGGATCTAAAAAACTTCAAAATTAAACAAACCTATATTGATGGATTATTGCTTGCCGAAAATGGCAAAACCGTGGGCGATTGGGTAAAACATGTAGAAGATAAAGCATCGGTAAATCATTTCAATTGCAGTTTGAAAAAGGAAGAAGATTTTATTTATTCCTTTACCGGACAAGAAGAAATCCCTGTTATCGAAGCTTTAGACGGACAATTGATTACAAACAGGTTATCTGCTAAACCAAAAGTTTTAAACCAAAATATTATTAGTGATCTGGAAAATGATGTCTTGAAAATGGTGGTGGTAAACCGCTACCATGATGCTACTGTTGCTGTATCTTTTGTAAAAAACTTTGGCTTAAAACAGGGAGCCATTGCTTCAAGCGTTGCTCATGATAGTCATAATATTATTGCGGTTGGTGTAGATGATAAAAGTATCTGTGAAGCCGTAAATCTGGTGATTAACGAAACTGGTGGTGTAGTGGTACTGGGGAATAGAAAACAAAAAGTTTTAGCTTTACCGGTAGCAGGCTTAATGAGTAACCAGAATGGTTACCAGGTTGCAGAAAGTTATACCTTAATAGATCGATTTGCGAAAGATTTGGGTTCTACTTTGCTTGCACCTTTCATGACGCTTTCTTTTATGGCTTTATTGGTGATCCCGCGCTTAAAATTAAGCGATAAGGGTTTATTTGATGGCGATGAGTTTAAGTTTGTATAGATAAACTATTGAAAATCGTCATCTCGACTGAAACGCAGTGGAATGGAGAGATCTATCGAGGCAGATTTCTCGACTGCGTTGCACTTCGCTCGAAATGACGATTTTTGAGAATTCTAATTGCATTCAGAATGACAGCAATTCAATCTTATTCTACCACAAAAACCTCGGCCAAAGGATTAAACAGATACAACCGCTTATCATCTAAACAAACACAACGGTACCGTTTCCTAATTTGCTCGCCTTTGGTAAAACGCCGGCCATCTTTGATTTTAAAGTTGGTATTAATGGGAAGCTGCTCTAAATGTAAAGTCTCCGTTTTATTACTGTCGTATTTTTTTAAAGCACGCGATAAATGCAGATCAGAACAACTCGACGCTGCCGGGTTCGACATGTAGTTATCTATTGCTTTATGGATATCGGCAGGAAAGATATTCAGCTCAAAAAAGGGAACCATCATCCGTTGGAAATTCTTTTTCCATTCTGATCCATGTGGTTTTACTTTATTTTTAAAATCGTTCCAGGTGAGTAAATGTGCAAATTCGTGAACAGTAGTAACCAGGAAAGCATAATGATTCAGGTTAAAATTAACCGAGATGCGATGGCCTTTGCCCTGATAAGGATGGCGGTAATCGCCTAGTTTGGTAGAACGGGTTTTAGCGATTTTAAATTCGCACTGAAAATAATCGATCCATTTTGCAATTAGCGGTGCCGCTGGTTCCGGCATGTACTGCGCTAAAACTTTAACCTTTTCCATTTAACCGCAAAGTTCGCAAAGTTTTCCGCAAAGAAACAAAGAAAAGTTATAAGCCATTCACTACACGTTTTAATCCATCCTTTAACCTAATTACGTTAAAATTCATCAAAAGACCTAATTTGTAATTACCTAACTTCATATAAGTTAATGTTTGTGCCAAATGAATCTCATTAAAGGCTTCTATACTTTTCAATTCTAAAACCAATTTGCGCTCAACCAAAATATCAATTCGATATCCACAGTCTAGTTTTACTTCTTCGAAAATTAAAGGCATTATCTTTTCCTTTTCAACAAATAACCCTGCCTTGAGAATTTTATAATACAGACACTCTTTATAAGCGCTTTCCAACAGACCAGGACCTAAAACACTATGAACTTCTATTGCCAATCCGATTACAATTCTTGATAATTCATTCTCATCCATATCTTTGAATTTGCTTTTGCGCCCTCTGCGTTTTTGTCCTTAGCGATCTTTGCGGTTAGATTTCGATCTATTCCTCCGATGGGAACAACGATGCCAGCACCAACTTAATCTCTCCAAAGGAATAATCCTTTCCTAAAAACTCCCTTATCGTAGCCATCGACTTTGTTTTCTGGCTTTCCACCGCATCACTGATGTTTCTGATCTTATTGGCTTTTACCAATTTGGTTACATCCAATTGTTGTGTAGAAACATAATAGGCTAAATGGCCTTCAATTGTACCAACGGAAAAGCCTCGCTCCTTTGCAATTTCGTCAATGGTTTTACCCTGCTCATAAAGTTCGAAGCTGACCAGTTTAGTGTCGATTTTTGGTTCTTTTTTCTTCTTCTCAGCTGCAGATTTTACTTTCAGTGTTTCTCCTTTTAACTGGATTGCCTTTTGAAGCTGGTTGTTTCTTTCAACCGTATTCAACAGCGCATCGGTATCAGCTTTACTAAACTCTTTACCTGCAATGAGCGCTTGCAACAATGCTTTACTTTTATGCATTTTTTTCAATTGCTCATACACTAAAATTTCGAGTTCTAACAGCTCTGTAACATAGGTTTTTATCTGTTTTTCTTCTTTTATCACTTCGATTTGAGCCAGAAAACGATCAGAAATCTCTTTAACCAATGGATTAAAATATTTTAATGCGGCCTCTACCCTCTTCGATACATTAAATAAAGTATGTTCGGTTTGCTGCGCGAAAAGATTTTTCAGCTGATTAACGAATGTATCGGCCGTAGCAGTTATTTTTTGAAAATCCGTATAAACTACATCAGTCCAATCTTCGTGTCTTTGCTTGGCCGATTTTTCGCTTTTATCAAAGGTTTGACGGTGTTCTTTTAAGTAGTAGCGGATCAGGTTGAGATCGAATGCCGCGAGCAGATAACTACGAATAAAGGTATAACTTTCTATACTAATCTGCTCATTCAGCACTTCCGAAGGTTGTTTTGTTTTAGAAAAGTAGTGCACATTCTTGTCTTGTTGCAAACCACTATCGCGAAGATGAGAAGTTAAAACCAACCCCTTTAATGAGCGTAAACGCGATAAGGCGACATAGGCCTGACCAGGTGCAAAAGCATCACCTACATCAATAATGGCCTTATCGAAAGTCAAACCCTGACTTTTATGCACGGTGATGGCCCAGGCCAATTTAATTGGATATTGGATAAATGAACCAGCTACATTTTCTTTGATCTCGTTGGTTGCTTCGTCCAGTTTATATTTAACATTCTCCCAGGTGTAGGGCGAAATCTGGATCACCACTTTATCTTCCGGTAGCTCAATTTCAACTACATCTTTTTCGATATGATGTACCACACCGATTTTACCGTTGTAATACCTTTTCTCGGCTGTCATATCATTTTTAATAAACATTACCTGCGCGCCAACCTTTAGCTCTAAACTTTTATCATTTGGATAAGCATATTCATTAAACTCTCCCTGAACTTTTGCTTCGAAAAAATATGATTTTGTTTTCAGTTGGGTCAACCTTTCGCGGTTAATGTTATCTGCTTTATTATTATGGGTGGTTAAAGTGATGTAATTTTCATCGGCAGAAGGTTTAAAATCCTGCTTAAAATGTTGCCTGAGCAATGCGGTATCTTCAGCAGTAATTTTATTGTTCCGCAGGTTGTTGAGCAGATCAATAAAAACCGAATCATCCTGACGGTAAATTTTATCCAGTTCGATATAAACCGGCGCATTATCCTGCAGAGCCAAGGCATCGAAGAAATAAATGCTTTTATAAAATTTGGCCATAATACGCCATTCATCATTTTTTACCACGGGCGGCAACTGGTGTAAATCGCCAATGAATAATAACTGTACCCCACCGAATGGAAGATTCCTGTTACGGCGTACATAACGCAAAGCGAAATCAATGGCATCGAGCATATCTGCCCGCAACATACTTACCTCATCTATAACAAGTAACTCCAGTTCCTGCAACATGCGCCGCTTATTGCCCTGCATGTTTAAGTGTTTTACTAAAGTTTTGGGCGTATTAAAGTTGAAATTAATATTTTCGTTAATCAGCGCTCCCGCAGCATCAGGGAAAAATGCTCCAAAAGGAAGCTGAAAAAGCGAGTGGATAGTTACTCCAGCAGCATTAATGGCTGCAATACCCGTAGGTGCTACAATTAAAGCCTTTTTATGCGTAAGCTGGATCAGTTTCCGCAAAAAAGTTGTTTTACCTGTTCCGGCTTTTCCGGTCAAAAAAACATGTTTCGAGGTATAATTAACAAATTTAGCCGCAATTTCTGCGGGCATAGAAGTTTCTTCCAAAGTAGGCATCGGCAGTAAAATTTTAGTTAGCAATAAACGGAGGGATGAATAAAGCTAAACATTTTAGCACAAAACTAAAGAATGATTGATGAGAAATTTTAATTTTAAGTGGATATTTTTCGTCACCACCTTTATTTAATCAATAATTTCTTGATTAGCGGAATAAAAAACCTTAATATTTTTCTGCCGCTCTATGCCGCGGAGGCATAGGTACTTTGGAGCGCCAAAGTACCCAAAGCGCTTTGTCAATCCAGCAATGAGCCTTTTGCACAATCCCATGCACATCAAAAAAACAGTGGCACTTCGTTTTGCGTTCAATATTTTTTTGAAAAAATTAAATCATAGTTTATGAACACAAAACCACTGCGTTTCAGGTTTGTTAGTGCCAATTTACCTGAACTGCAACTGTTTTTTTGATTTCCCGGCTCTTGGGATTGACAGGCGTTCTTCGGTAAAACCTGTTTACTTTCAAAGCAAGCTAGCGTAACGCCTTAAAAAGATGGAGCCACACAGAAGGAAGAAAGGTCGGGATTAGAGTGTATGGCAGGACTGCAATAACGAAAGAACAGCTGTCACTACTTTTCCAAATCATTTTCTAAATCTATTCACCACAACAATAAAACAATACAACAACCTAACAATTAATGATAAAGCTTTTTATTATCTTTGCGTCCTGATGAAACAACAATATTCAAATCTTATCGCTGTTAAATTCCTTTAACCAGGTTTCATCATCTTTTACACCCAAAATTTTATTATGCTTAACCCTGAAATAGAAAAACGTAAAACCTTTGCCATTATTAGTCACCCCGATGCAGGTAAAACCACGCTGACAGAAAAATTTCTGCTTTTTGGTGGTGCCATTAACACTGCAGGTGCGGTAAAAAGAAATAAGGCGAACCAGAGCAATACCTCCGATTTTATGGAGATTGAAAAACAGCGTGGGATCTCGGTAGCAACTTCGGTGATGGGTTTCGAATACAGCGGTAAACGTATCAATATTCTGGATACGCCTGGTCACAAGGATTTCGCGGAAGATACTTACAGAACTTTATCTGCGGTAGATAGTGTGATTTTGGTGGTAGATTGTGTAAAGGGCGTGGAGGAACAGACTGAAAAACTGATGTCGGTTTGCCGGATGCGTAACACCCCGGTAATCATTTTCATCAACAAAATGGATCGCGAAGGTAAAGAGGCATACGATTTATTGGATGAAATTGAAGAAAAACTAAACATTAGCCTATGCCCGCTTTCATGGCCTATTGGCCAAGGACATACCTTTAAAGGCGTTTACAGCATTTACAACAAACATTTAAATTTATTTAATTCGGATAAAACCAAAGTAACCGATTCGGTTGTGGCGGCAAGCGATTTAAATGACCCTTCTTTATTAAATTACCTGAAAGAAAACGAGATCAATACGTTGAAAGACGACGTGGAACTGGTTGACGGCATTTACGGCAAAATTGATAAAGATTTATATACCGATGGTCTGGTTGCCCCTGTCTTTTTTGGCAGTGCGATTAACAACTTCGGGATCAAAGAACTTCTGGATACATTTATCGATATTGCACCAAGCCCACGTCATAGAGAAGCGGAAGAACGTGATGTACTGGTAGATGAGAAAAATTTCAGCGGCTTTGTATTTAAGATCCACGCCAATTTAGACCCAAAACACCGCGATAGGATTGCTTTCTTAAGGATCTGTTCCGGCAAGTTTGAACGCAATAAATTCTATTACCACACCCGTCAGGATAAGAAATTAAAATTCTCTAATCCGATGGATTTCATGGCTAACGAAAAAAGTATTGTAGAAGAGGCTTGGCCAGGCGATGTGGTAGGTTTATACGATAGTGGAAACTTTAAAATCGGTGATACTTTAACCGAAGGTGAAAAACTGCAGTTTAAAGGCATCCCTAGTTTCTCTCCATCTATCTTCAAAGAGGTAGAAAATATGGACCCAATGCGTACCAAACAATTGGAAAAGGGTATTGAACAGCTAACCGATGAAGGAGTTGCACAGTTATTTGTGATGCAACCTGGAAACCGAAAAGTAATCGGTGCAGTTGGTGAACTTCAGTTTGAGGTAATCAACTTCAGGTTAGAGCATGAGTATGGCGCAAAATGTCGTTTCCGTACCTTGAGTTATACACGTTCAAGTTGGGTAACCTCTACCGACAGAAAGAAACTGGATGAATTTGTAAAACGTAAACAACAGCACATTGGTTTTGATAAAGAAGCCAACCCGGTTTATCTGGCCGATAGTGAGTATATGATTAATTTAACAAAACAGGACTATCCTGATATCGAATTCCATAAAACGAGCGAGTTTAAAAGCTAATTCAAGATTGCCGGAAGAGCTTTTAATAACAACATAAACCTTGCTGGTTTTTCAAAACCTGCGAGGTTTATTTGTTTACGCAATGGCAACACAATCATAACCTAAAAACAACTTCCCGAACCTAAAAACTGTGTAGATTCGGGCATTTACACTTACCTTGAATGAAAAATAAAATAAATTACTTTTTGGTTGTCTCTACGCTTTTATTTGCTGTTTCCTGTAAGAAAACTAACGATACAATTCCTGCTCCTGTTCCCGATCCTGTCATCCCTACCGAAATAGACAAAACAGAAAGTTTAACCTGGGAGTTCAATTCTTTTATTGTTGATGACAGTAATGTAGCACAGATATTTCCCGGGGCAATATTTAACATCAAAAAAAACGGGAACGATCTTCAATTCGTTTCCCTAAAAGATAAATATACTCAATTACCCATAACGGCATCAACCTCAATTACTGGCACGGCAAACAAATTCTTTAACGATATTCCGTCTGCCGAAAAGATTTCTGCTTATACGAAAAATCTGGTCTTCAAAAATACCTCTGAAAGCCAGGCTTATTCGGAACAAGAATTTAAGGATTATAATGTAGTAAAATACTTCCTTTCAAACAATGAAGATGTAAAAGCAATCTTTGAAAAAATCGGAATCACTACATCCACCAGGATTGCCAAAAAGCATGCTACTTATTTTTTCTCCAATAATGGAAAATTTTCGCTTGATATGAACCTTCCCGGTAAAACAGAATTGTTATCTGTAGAAGATGCAGCCAAAATTAATGAAACGAACAATGCATATTACATTAATAGTGTTGTATATGGCAATAACACCTTGATTTTAGCAGAAGCCGATGCCGATTTTGCCGCATTGAAAACTGCACTAAAAGCCGTGCTCTTAAAACAAGAGTTAACATCCGCACAAATTCAATCTTTAAGCACAGCAAAAGTTACTTTTTATGCCAGGGGAGGAAGCGAAAAATCGTTTATCAGGATTGCTAAAAATCTGAACGAGATCAAAGCACTGGTGCAGGAATTTGAGGCATTTAACAATACAGCTATTGCTTATCCCGTATCTTATTCATTACACTCGGTGAAGGATTTTACTCTGTTTAAACATCAGATTACGGTTAACATTATTAATTAACGGTTAATGTCCAAATCTTAGGGGTTCAATATTTCGGCATTGGTACTTTCTTTCATTGCGTATTGCTTATAAGTTTGCGCCAATCTTCTTTTAATTTTTGAAATCAACAATCTTGGCGAAAGCACCTTAACACACTCACCAAAGCCCAGAATTTCACGCTCCAGTTCGTAGTTCAAAACCACATCAATCCTAAACGTTGTTGTTTTATCGTTTTTACTTAACACCACCTGCGAAGAATGTAAAGGTTTGGTAACTACATAAGGCGCATGGTCATTGGTAAATTCCAGAATGACCTTTTGAGCCCGGTCGCTTTCATTTTTGGTTACCCCGATTAAATCATCGTAATAGCGGTCGAAATCTATCCCCTGGTAAGCAACGAATTCTTCATTGGGCAGTTCCTGAAATTCTATGATTCGATCTAAAGCTAAGTTCAAAATTCCTGATCTTTTTTTTGCTTTACAGATCAAAAACCATCTGTTTCTGTACTCTTTTAACAGATACGGATAATAAATTCCCTGTTGCGATTGTTGCGCCCTGAACGATTTATATTCAATCAATAAAGAACGCTTATTTAAAACTGCCTGGTACAATGGTGGAATACATTCCAATCCTTTTACCAACTTATTACTTTCCAACTGGATGTTATTACCGCTTTGTTTGGTCGATTTATAAAGGTTATTTTCCAAACGGGCAATCATATCGCTCATTTCGTCGAAATAATTAAAGGCATTAAACTGTTTCAGCACACCGACAATTTCCTTCATTTTATCTACATCAGCGTTATTGATCGGCGCTTTGGTAATACTGAAACCAGCATCTTCGTATGCATAAAAGCGTTTATCCTTCACTACAATCGGCGCATTGTAGCCCAACTTATCGCTTCGCATCAGTTGGATATCCGCCTGGATGGTTCGCTTGCTTACTCCTGAGGTAATGCCTTCGAGTTCGTAAAGGGTTTCGGAAACCTTTTCAATGAGATCATCGAGCGTCCATTTTCTGAAACGGTTTTTCAAACAATCGTCGATGGTTTTATACCGGATAAGTGCTAATTTATTTACTGCCATTTTTAATCAATTTGAGTGTCAGGCTAAAAATCTGATCGGAAAACTTAACTAAATATAGCAAAGCATTCATCATCTACGCAATACAATTGCGTAATTGGAGGATAAAAGAAATAATATAATGGAAAAATTAAAATTATCACCCTAACTATCAACCAATTGACACATTACAGGCAAAATAAATTTTACTACGCAAATCTGTCGCGCAGTGGTGGTGGCATCTTTGTAATGTCGCAAGTCGATAATGAGGTTCTTTGAAAAATATAAATAATAAATAACTGATTTACAATACAATTAAACTGTTTCAATAATACGCGCTCGCCGCCATGCTGATCATTAGAACAGCAAAATATGAAGCCCCTGTTCCGGATACGCGGAACGGGGTTAACAGCGGCAATTAAATAGTTTAGGTAAATCAGTACATATAAAGAAATTCCGATGAATAATCGGAATGGCAATACTAAATAAAACTTATCCATTGTTGTGGGTTTCAGAATAGCCCCAAAGTATTCGGGCAATTGCGTAGAATATACTGATAAGAATTATGATAGATTGTCTGAAACACGTTGTGTGTCGTGGGTTCGAATCCCACTTCCGAGCAATCGGAATAGCTCAGGGGTTAGAGTAACAACACCAAAATGCAGGTTCGAATCCTGCTTCCAACCGTCACTTGGAATAGCAAAATGGTAATGCAATGGATTAGGGTTCCATCTAAAAAGAAGGGCAACTTTTCAAACCGCCCACCAGAATAAGCGTTGCGCAACCGCATTTGGCTTTAGGATTTTTCGAAATTCAAAAAGCAAATCTGCATTTGCTCAGTGAGAATCAGTGCAACAAGAAGAGATTTAAAAATCAAATGGGGTAAATCGGGAAGGAAAAATGCTCCAGGGGAGTATAAAACCTATAAGACAAGCCTCCTTTCATTTTTGAACAAAGCTTGATAAACTTTTACTTCCGCAAAAAACAGGTAAATGTTCTTGTGCAACGCTTTTAAAAGAATAAATAATTAACCATACTCATTTAAGTCCTCCCTTTTTAGGAAAGGATTTAGGTGGGATTAACATCAGAAAACATGAAAAGAGTAACCATTAACACCAATTATGTTGGATTGGTGTTTAAAAAAGGAAAATTAAAAAACGTTTTAACCGCAGGAACTTACTGGTTAGGTTTCGGCGAAGACATGACTTTGTACGACATGGCCAAGGAGTACCATTACTCGGTTGCCGAATTGGATATTTTGTTGGAAAATGCAGATTTTGTGAATTTGATTCACCTGGTAAGCGTTGCCGACAACGAATTGGCCTTGGTTTACCAAAACAAAAACTTCAAATCTGTTTTAACCGCTGGCAGACATGCCATCTGGAAAGGTTTATCAGAATATAACTTTGTTAAGGTAACCATCAGTAACATTAATATTGACCAAGCAATTGATAAAAATTTATTGGAGAAAGCACCATTATTAAACTACATCAGAGCTTATAAAGTAGAATCATTCGAAAAGGCCTTGTTATTTATCGATGGTAAATTTGAAAGTATATTGGAGGCGGGAAACTATGTTTACTGGAAAAACAGTACCACCATTCAAGTTTTAAAAACCGATATGAGGCAATTGAATATGGAAATCATCGGACAAGAAATCTTAACCAAAGATAAAGCACAATTGAGGGTGAATTTCAGCACTCAATATAAAGTTGATGACATCATCAAAGCCTTATTGGAGAACAAAGAATTCGAAAAACAATTGTATATCACTATGCAATTGGCATTAAGAGAATCTATTGGCCTTATGACTTTTGACGAATTGATGGAAAGCAAAGAAAAAATTGCCGAAATGGTAATGGCCATCACTTTGGATAAAGTTGAAAACCTGGGTGTAAAATTAACGAACTGTGGTGTTAAAGATATTGTTTTACCTGGTGACGTTAAGGAGATTATGAACCAGGTTTTAGTTGCCGAAAAAAGGGCACAAGCCAATATCATTACCCGAAGAGAAGAAACGGCCTCGACCAGAAGTTTGCTGAATACTGCTAAATTGATGGAAGACAATAACATCTTGTATAAGTTGAAAGAGATGGAATACGTTGAGAAAATCGCGGAGAAAATCAATAACATCAGCTTATCGGGCAGTGGACAAATTGTAGATCAATTGAAACAGATCTTCGTAAAATAAATTAAATTTAGAAACCCCTCGGTCAGGTGAATGTTGCCTGCCGGGGACTAATTAAGAATGAAATGAAAACTACCATAATAAACAGGCTTGCAGAAATCGAACGATCAAATGATATCAAAATATTATTTGCCTGCGAATCGGGAAGTCGCGGATGGGAATTTCCATCACCGGACAGCGATTTTGATGTTCGCTTTATTTATGTTCGCCCGCTTAACTACTATCTTTCTGTTTCAGAAAAGGATGATCAATTGGGTTTTCCGATCAACGACGAACTTGATATTTATGGTTGGGATATAAAAAAGGTACTTAAACTGATCCGGAAATCGAACACTACTCCATTCGAATGGCTGCAATCGCCTATTATATACGGAGAACAAGATGATTTTAGAAACAAGCTATGGACATTGTGCCAGTCTTATTTTTATAGAAAAACGAATATTAATCATTATTTAGGAATAGCACATAGTGCATTGGATACGATAATAAATGGTGACGAAATTAAGATCAAAAAACTTTTTTACGTACTGCGACCTTTACTTTCGGCAAAATGGTGTTTAGAGAAAAATACAATTGCTCCAATGACCATTGATCCACTTTTAACCTTAATGCCAGAGTACCTTCAAACATTGGTTAAAGATCTGATTGTGCTAAAATCTACTTCTGCAGAGGCTTTTATCATCAAAATAGACCCCAACTTGCGAAGGTATATTGATGATGAATTTAAAAACTGTACTGAAGGGGCTAAAGATTTGCCGAAAGAAAGTTTTGATACCGAAATGCTCGATACCTTTTTTAGAAATACAATAAACCATTATGACGATTAAAGATTTAAAAGATCAGAACCTACTTTTGTTTGAATGTTTAAGCGGTAGCAAAGCTTACGGATTGGATACGCCGCAGTCAGACACTGATCTTAAAGGAATATATTATATGCCAAAAGACATGTTTTTTGGGTTGAGATATATCCCTCAGATAAGCAATGAAAGCAACGACGAAGTATATTATGAAATCGGACGGTTTGTTGAGTTATTGATCAAGAACAACCCGAACATCGTAGAAATTTTAGCTACTCCAGAAGAATGCATTTTATACAAGCATCCCATAATGAATAGGCTAAATATCGATATGATTTTGTCGAAACTATGCAAAGATACCTTTGGTGGATATGCATTAACACAAATCAGAAAAGCAAAGGGCTTGAACAAGAAAATATTAAACCCGATGCCAAAAAAGAGAAAAACGGTCTTGGATTTTTGTTTCATTACAGAGAATTATTCATCGGTTAAAGCAAATACGTGGCTTAAAAAACATAATATTTCTAAGGTGGATTGCGGCTTATCTAAAATTCCAAATGCTAAAAACCTTTATGCGCTATTTTATGATGCAGAAAAGAAATTTGGTTACAAAGGGATTGCAAATAAGGAAAACGCTAATGATGTCTCAGTATCCTCTATACCTAACGGAGAAAAAGAAATTGGGTATTTGTTTTTCAATCAGGATAGTTATTCTTCCTATTGCAAGGAACATAACGAATATTGGGAATGGGTAGAAAAGCGGAATGAAGAACGCTATAAGTTAAATAAGACACATGGCAAAGATTATGACGCGAAAAACATGATGCATACCATAAGGCTTTTGCAAGTGGCACTAGAAATTGTGCGTGATGGAAAACTTACTGTGAAACGGCAAAACAGAGATGAACTTCTTTCGATAAAAAGAGGCGACTTTGATTATGATGAAGTATTAAAAATGGCAGAACAACTGATGCTAAAAATTGAGCAAGAAACGCTTACAAGTAAACTTCAGGATAAACCAGATGAGCGACAAATTGAATGTTTACTTGTAGAAATGCGAGCAGCACTTTATGCCAATTAAAAAAACAAAACAATGAACAACAACATAACAGGTAATAACCTGATCGAAATAGGTTATACCGAAGGAAAAATAGTAGGCCTGGCTTTAGCTATCGTGAAAGAAAATTTTGCGGATATTGAAGAAAAAGAATTATTGGCCTTATTTAAAAAAGTAAAAGATTATCCGGAAAGTTTTTTGGATGACGAAGTATTAAACACTTTAGCAACAGCCGTGATTGAGGAAGCCAATCCAAAATCAGACGGAACTATTGAACTGATTAACAATGCTAAAGATTATTCAATTTTCGGCGCTGATTACATTGAAGAAGGCGCAAGAAACCAAATGGATATTGCCATGAAATTACCGGTTACGATAGCAGGTGCATTAATGCCTGATGCCCACCAAGGCTATGGTTTGCCCATCGGCGGCGTATTGGCTACCAGAAATGCGATTATTCCATACGGTGTTGGGGTAGATATCGGTTGCCGAATGGCTTTGAGTATTTTCGATATTCCAGAGAAACATTATTTCGGGAAAGATGCGATGTACAAACGCGAATTGATTGCTTTTACGAAATTTGGCGCAGGTCAAAATTTTAAAGGGACTGAAAAAGCAGATCATGAGGTTTTAGAAAACGAAGCTTTCAATTCCACTCCTTTTCTTAAAAACTTACATGGAAAAGCCTGGGCTCAATTGGGTACTTCGGGTGGTGGAAACCACTTTGTAGAATGGGGAATTATTGACTTTGCGGAACGTGATGAGGTTTTAAATATCGATAAGGGCCGTTATGTGGCTTTATTAACCCACTCTGGTTCCCGTGGATTTGGTGCGACTGTTGCAGGACATTATACCAAGCTGGCAAAAGATATCTGTAAACTTCCTAAAGAGGCTGCAAACCTGGCTTATTTGGATTTAAATTCTGCCGAAGGACAAGAGTATTGGATTGCCATGAATTTAGCTGGTGATTATGCTTCAGCCTGTCATGAGGTGATCCATAAAAGGTTGACTAAAGCCATTGGCGCTAAAGTTTTGGCCAAAGTGGAAAACCACCATAATTTTGCCTGGAAAGAAATGTTTAATGGTGAAGAAGTGATTGTTCACCGTAAAGGAGCTACACCGGCTGGTAAAGGCGTAATGGGGATTATTCCAGGGAGTATGACCGCACCAGGATTTCTGGTTAGGGGAAAAGGCGAAATGAGCGCGATAAATTCAGCATCCCATGGTGCAGGACGCCAAATAAGCCGAACCAAAGCGATTCAATCGATTACCAAATCGGATATGAAAGCCATTTTAAAGGATCATAATGTTACTTTAATTGGAGCCGGCTTAGATGAGGCACCAATGGCTTATAAAGACATCCACCAAGTAATGGCCGCACAAACTGAACTTGTTGATGTAGTGGCCAAATTTGAGCCTAAAATGGTGAGGATGGCTGATGATGGAAGCAGGGAGGATTAGTTTGGAGTCCTTAGTCAAAATTCTAAATTAACCTCGTTGGTTTTAAAACCTGCGAGGTTTTTTTATGTGATTTCGAATAAAAAAATTAGAAGAACATTGGTTCTTGTCTATTGTCCCAAAAGAAAAGAACTTCAATTCTATCGGGTTTAACCTCATAAAATACAGAAGAAAGCTTTTTAATTAATCCTTGTCGGATATTAGGATCAAATTCAGTCTCTTTATAGATGAATGGCGAATTGCCAATTAACTCCAATGTTTTAATGGTATTCTTTTTAAAATCACTTAATACTTTTGCCCCTAGTCTTTCATCTATCTGAGCACATATTGACTCAAAAGTTTTTAATGCTGTTTCTGATATGACTACAGGCAGAGGCGCCATTAGATTGTAGAGATTTTCTCTTTAAATTCTGCTAAAGAAAAGCTTTTCCCTGCTTTGATATCATCTTGTCCTTGCCTTATTCCTGACTTAACATGCTCAGGCAAGGCATCGTTCTTTTTTATTTCATAAGGAACATCAAAAGCTTTAAGAAATGCCTTTAAAGCCTTTTCTTGTATTTTATCCGGGCGTACAAGGTAAGTTTCCATATCAATGTGATTTTAAACTAATATACAAATTTAAAGATTATTAAATAAACGTATCGAACTTAAATAGTCGCTGTCAGAGGATTCAAAATAAATTATGCTGTCTCAAAGTCATTTTTGATAAAAAAGAAAAAGCCTGAAAATTTAATCCTGTTTGAGAATTATGGTTTTGACCTGAAATAGCCTTGTTTAAATATTCGCATTCTGCAGCGGATAATATTTAACTACACTTTTCACTTTTTTATCTTTTGCTTTACCCGTTAGGTTGGTCACGTTAATTATATTGATATACTTTGTCGGATCTCCTGTTGATTCGAAAATAATTACTTCTGCATAATTTGTTTCACTATGCAAGGAAGGATGATCATTCAAGACCGTAAAATCTCTTTTACCAAGCACATTTAAAATCTCTTCTTTATTTACAACTACAGGAATACGGTTATGGATTTTACGTCTTTTCATCCACTGGTCATTTATTTCCGAGTATGGCATGCTTGCCTGACCATTCAGAACGGCAAAAATGGCGCCCCCAAGAATAACGACAAACTCTCCAGCCCAGATAATCCACAACAATACGCCACTAATGGTACCTGTACTTTCGATGCGAAATGTGCCTATTTTATTCAGATTAATAATTTCCTGAATCAAAATATTAGGATGGGTAAAAAGGAAAAAGAAATCAGAAGCCAAAACCGTTAAATCTGCACGATCCAGGTTAAAAGTAAAACCCTTATTACTGTAGGCTAAAGTATCGAAGAATACCCATTGAATATAAAAGGCGAATAGTCCACAGAAGATTGCAATGATGGTAACGATCTTTTTATTCCTGAGTTTTCCGATTCTGACACCAATATCAATACTAAAACCCAATCCCATTCCCAAAAACACAGCGATAATAGCGATGAACCAAATATTGGGAATCAGCCTGCCAAGAATAATATAAAAAAGAGGCAGGATAAAAGATGCCAAAATACCGATGGCAAGTGAAGTAAGAATAGCTGATGGCGAAGCGTATCCTTGAGGCGTGTATTTGGGTTCCATAAAGCGTAAAATGAGATTTTTATTTGAACACCCATCTCCCGTAATTGTTTGAATGAGTGTCCAATTTTATCTATTTTAACTTGCTTAATGCTTTTTTAATCCTTGGCAACATATCTTTAATATCTTGTAAAGTACAAGCCCCTACCGATGCCCTGAACCAAGGCATTCTATCTTCATTCCCAAATGCAGAGAAAGGTACCAAAGCTGCTCCTGCTTCTTTGATCAGGTAAAAATTAACATCCGCACTGTCTTTTAAAAACTGCCCCTCTTCAGTAGTTTTCCCGATATAATCGATTTTAATAGTTAAATAAATCGCGCCCATTGGCTCAACAGCATCAACATTAAAACCCTCAGATTTTAATTCGTTAAAACCATTATACAGTGCATTTAAGCTATCCTGAATTTGACCTTTAAAACTGGTTAAGAAAGTATCAACCTGTGCTTTATCATTAAAGTAATTAGACATGGCCACCTGCTCGGCTTTTGGTGCCCAGGCACCCATGTGACCGACCAAAGCTTTCATTCTATTGATAATATCCTCCGGACCAAAGCCCCAACCCACACGTACACCCGTTGCAGCTAAACATTTCGAACTGCCATCAACAAAAACGGTAAACGGTCTCATCTCCGGGCGCAAAGAAACTGGATTTACATGCTCTTTTCCGAAAGTTAAAAGTGAATAAATCTGATCGTACATCATGTACAATGGCTTTTCGTCGGCACCCCGTGAAGCATTTTCTGCCAATACCGCATCACAGATTTCAGCAAGCGAATCTGCATCGAACATCGTTCCGGTTGGATTTAATGGAGAACATAAAGCCAATAAAGTTGCTCCCTTTAAATGCGGTTTTAATTGTGCAGCTGTTGGCATAAAATTATGCGCAGCATCGGTTTCTACTGCGATGGTTTTGGCAGATGTTAAATGAGAATAATGGTTGTTGTTCCAGGATGGAGCAGGAAAAACCACGGTATCTCCCGGATCAACCAACGCCAGATAAGTAGCATAAATTAAAGGACGTGAACCACCAGAAACTAAAATGCTATTGGTGTTGTACTCCAATCCGAATCTATCCTTCAATAATTCTGAAACCGTTTCGCGTAAAGGCAAAACTCCATCAGCTGGTGGATAATTGGTTTGGTTGGCATGGTAAGCATCAACGATTCCAGCCTTTAATTCGGTTGGGATCGGATAAATGTTTGCATCAAAATCGCCTATGGTTAAATTAGCGATTGAAGCACCTTTGCGCTTCATTTCGTTAACTTCATTACCGATTTTTATAATTTCTGAGCCGATTAATGAACTGGCCAATACTGAAACTTTCATTTGTTTATATTTTATTTCTCTGGTGGTGAAACAATCATAATTCGTAAATTATTCCTTGTGGAATCATGATGGCTTCATGTATATTAAAACTGCTATTAGGAGATTATAATGCCTTAATTATTTTCTGAAGTTCTTTTTTATCAATAGTACTTTCTTCTGATTTATCATATAGGGTAAGCATATTGATAATGACGCCATCAGGCATATTTGAAACTAAATAAGTTATTATCCTAAATCCTCCACTTTTACCTTTTCCTTTGCTTTTTACGGCTAGCCTGATTTTGTACAGCCCTGCGCCCAGATCATTTCCCTGTTCAGGATTTTCTAAAAGTTTTTCTTCTAGTTCGTAGAGATCGTCTACTAAAGAAAGATATTTCTTTTTGTAAATTTTAGCTTTTTTGATAAAAACGTCTGAATAAATAACTTCATTAGCCATTAAATATCTTTTAGGCTTAAAGGCTTACGTTTTCCTTGCTGCATTTCCTTAATTTCTTTTAAAGCCTGAGCAACTTCAGAAGTAATCTGACTTGTTGGTTCTACTTTAACTTTAGCACCAATTTTGCTGAGGAACTCTTTTACGAAACCTTCGTCTTTATCCTTAATTTCTATTGTTAAAGTTGTCATAATTACAAAATTAGCAAAATTTATTTAACCAAATCTTCAATAGCTTTATTCACTTTTCCGAAACCAAATTGAGACAAAACATCCTGCATTGCTGCAGTAATCTGCTCATTACAAAGGTTGCCGATGCTTCCTTCGTGTGTATGATGTATCTGGCCAGAAGGTGCAAAAGTACCATTTTCTATCTGTTCGCCAACAATTTTATAAGCTTCTCTGAATGGAACACCTTGCAGCGCCAAATCATTCACTACTTCAACGCTAAACAGGTAGTCATATTTTTTGTCTTTCAAAATATCATCCTTGATGGTGATGTTCTGGAACATAAAAGTGGCAATTTCCAAACATTCGTTTAAAGAAGTAATCGCCGGGAACAAATTTTCTTTCAACAGTTGTAAATCGCGGTGATAACCTGACGGCAAATTGGTAATCATCATTGCTATTTCATTTGGCAAAGCCTGAATTTTATTACAACGCGAACGGATCAGTTCGAAAACATCCGGATTTTTTTTGTGCGGCATAATGCTCGAACCTGTGGTTAGTTCTGCCGGAAAACTGATGAAGCCAAAATTCTGGTTGATGAATAAACAAACATCCATGGCCATTTTAGCCAGCGTTGCGGCCACAGCACTCATGGCCTGAGCTAAAATTCTTTCGGTTTTACCACGGCCCATCTGTGCATAAACCACATTGTAGTTTAAACTTTCAAAGCCTAATAATTCGGTTGTTAAAGTTCTGTTTAAAGGAAATGATGAGCCATAACCAGCAGCAGAACCCAATGGATTTTTATTGGTGATTTTCCAGGCGGCAAGCATCAATTCCATATCATCGGCAAGGCTTTCAGCATAAGCACCAAACCATAAACCGAAAGATGATGGCATGGCAATCTGCAAATGCGTATAACCCGGCACTAATTTGTCTTTATGTGTATTGCTCAGTTCGATCAATTGCGTAAACAAAGTTGAAGTTTGGTTAACCATATCTTCAATACACGCCCTGAAGAACAATTTTAAATCAACCAGAACCTGATCATTACGCGAACGGCCACTGTGAATTTTTTTGCCCGCTTCGCCAATACGTTGGGTAAGCAGCCATTCTACCTGCGAGTGTACATCTTCTACACTGTCTTCGATGGTAAAATTTCCAGCTTCAATTTCAGCGTAAATATTTTTCAGCTCTTGTTGAACGGTTTTCAATTCCTCAGCAGTTAACAAATTAATGGTTTCGAGCATTTGCGTATGTGCCAAAGAACCCAAAACATCAAATTTTGCCATTTGCAGATCCAGTTCGCGGTCTTTTCCTACCGTAAAGCTTTCTACAAACTGATTAACATCTATATTTTTTTGCCAAATTTTCATTATAATCTATTTAACCGCGAAGGGCGCTAAGTTTTCGCAAAGTGCGCCAAGCATTTATTGTAATTCCAAACAAGAAAATTCATCCTGTTTTATAAAATCACTTATTAATTCTCTTTTTTCTATTAAAGTCTCTGCAATCCCGCTCGTTGTATTGTTTCCGAAACGAAGCCAAATAATTTTAGGTGGATGACCATACAGATTTGAAAACTCATAGAAATCTGCGTCGAAAGTTACAATTACATAGTCATTTTGACCAGCAAAAGTCCAGATTTCCTTGTCTGATTTGTTTTCTAATTTCAAACGTCTTATTTGATCACAAGCTGGGAAATCGGCTTCTAAAATTTTTTTTATCCTATGAGAAATGTTTTGATCGAACAATAATTTCACTAGGCAACTCTTATATTATGTTCCCTATCTGCAGAGTAGGCAAGACAGGCCAATACTTCCTCTTCTTTAATTTCGGGGAAATCATCTAAAATGCCCTGAATGGTCATTCCGTTTGATAACCAACTTAAAACATCATAAACAGCAATCCGGGTCCCTTTAATACATGGCCTGCCAAAGCGTTTATTCGAATCAATCTCTATGAAATTAGAATAAGTTTTCATAATGTAAAGATAAACAATATTATAAGAATTTTTATTTAACCGCGAAGGGTGCTAAGTTTTTTGCAAAGCACACAAAGCTATTTAATAATTTTACCACAGCGTTCACGGAGTTTTTCACAGAGAACACAAGGCTATTTTTACCACAAAGACACTAAACACAAAGGTTTTTGAATCTTTCAAAGATAAAGGGGCTTTTAAGTTACACATCAGAACCTTCCGCCCTCAACCTTAAAACCCTAAACCTTGAATAACCGGTTTGAGCATATTTACATATCCTTCAACACCTTCAGCTACTTCGCGTACATATAAAAATTCATCAGCCATGTGCGAGCGGCCAGAAAAACCCGGTCCACATTTTACGGAAGGAATATCCAACAAAGCTTGATCGGATGTAGTTGGCGAACCATAAGTGGTTCTTCCCAATGCAACACCAGCCTGAACAACCGGATGGTTTTTATCAATCGACGATGGTTTTAAACGGATAGAACGCGGGGTAACATCGCAATCAACATTTGCCCGGATAATCTCTAAAACTTCTTCGTTGGTGTAAGCATCAGTTACACGTACATCAACTGTGAAAGTACAGTTTGCCGGTACAACATTATGCTGCGAACCTGCATTGATAATCGTTACCGTCATCTTCAACGGACCAAAAACCTCAGATACTTTAGGAAACTGATAGTTTCTAAACCATTCGATATCTTTTAATGCTTTGTAAATGGCATTTTCGCCTTCTTCACGGGCAGCATGACCGGCTTTTCCATGCGATACACAGTCCAAGACCAATAAACCCCGTTCAGCAATGGCCAGATTCATTTCTGTTGGTTCGCCTACAATACCAAATTCCAGCTCGCCTAAATCAGGCAGAACCAATTCTAATCCATTGTTACCAGAAATTTCCTCCTCGGCAGTTGCGGCCAAACAGATGTTATATTTTAAATTTTCGTGCTCGTAGTAGTATAAAAACGTACCAATTAAGGAAACCAGGCAACCACCAGCGTCATTGCTTCCGAGGCCGAATAATTTATCGCCTTCAATTGCCGCATCATAAGGATCGCGGGTATAACCAGAATTTGGCTTAACCGTATCATGATGAGAGTTTAAAAGTAAAGTTGGTTTAGCTGCATCGAAATGTTTGTTGTAAGCCCAAACATTGTTCATTTTACGCTGGGTCTTAACCCCTCTCTCCTCCAAAAACTGGGCAATTAAATTCGCCGTCCTATCTTCTTCCTTACTGAAAGACTGGATGCGGATCAATTGGCGCAACAAATCCAGGCTTTCTTTTTGTATATTTTCTAGTAACATAGTATCAAGTAATTGGTAGCAATATCAAGAATAAACCCATCTTTAAACTTTCTACCTTTTATTTTGCTTTCAATTTTACATTTGCGATTAAGACCTTATGTCCTAAACCTTACACCTCTAACCTTCTTTAGTGTACAAATTTCCAGCTTTTAAGGCCGAAAGTTTAATACCCTTTATCAGCGATGAGCTAAAACCGTTATGTTCCATTTCGTTTAAACCGGCAATGGTACAACCTTTCGGCGAAGTTACCTTATCTATTTCTGATTCCGGGTGTGTTCCGTGCAATAAAAGCAAATCGGCTGCTCCTTTAGCCGTTTGAACGGCCATTTTCAAAGCCTCATCGGCATGAAAACCAATTTCTACACCACCTTGTGATGCTGCTCTGATTGCCCTTAAGAAAAACGCGATCCCACAAGCGCATAATGCCGTTGCAGAAGTCATTAAATCTTCATTAATTTTAACAACAGAACCAACCGTTTCAAACATTTTGGTCACATCAGTAATATGCTCTGCTGATGCATTATCGCTGGCCATACAAGTCATGGATTGCCCGATGGCAATTGCCGTATTAGGCATTACACGAATCACTTCAACATTTTCGCCTAATTTTTCCCTAACCGCAGCGCAGCTTACACCCGAAATTACCGAAATAACCAAATGTTTAGCGGGAATAATTGAAGGCTGGATTTCGTCTAAAACAGTATTTAATTGTTGGGGTAGAACGGCTAAAATTACAACATCAGCATCAACCACAGCTTGTTTATTGTTATTGCTGATATTAAAACCCGCTTCTGCAAATGATTTTAAATGATCGACATTTCTACGGGTAAGCGTAATGTCGCCTGCTTGAGCAAAGTCGGCTTTCACCAAACCTTTTGCTAAAGATAAACCAATATTTCCGCTACCAATTATGGCTATTTTCTTCATGTGGTTCGTTTTATGTTATTTCAGTTGGTTATTGATTTATTTCTTTCGAAAAGCAATTGCAGTAATGTTATTGACGTTCAGTCCTGCTATCCGTTACAAGTCCCGATGAAAAATCGGGAGCTTTCCACTACTATCAGGTTTAGTTTGCAAAAAGCAGTGTTTAATTGGTTTCTTTTCCCCTCTAAATGCCTATAAATCTACATTCATAAAGTTAGCAAAACAAAGAATTACAAATGCAATTCGGTGTCTTTGTATCTTGGTGGTTAAAATATTTTAGCGATGAGTTTATGCACTTCACTAAAAACCTTACACCCTCAGCCTTCCTACCTTTAACCTCTTTTCCCTTCCACCTTATTTCAGCATTTTGGTTCCAAAAGTGCCTCCTGCAAGTTCAGAAAGTTCATCGGCTTTACCGATATATACTGCTGAAACTCCTTTTTTAATTGCTTCAAAAGCGTTATGTAATTTGGGGATCATTCCACCCTGCACCGTTCCATCTGCTTTTAAACCGTCAAACTCATTAGCTTTGATTTCTCTAACTACAGAACCGTCATCATTCACATCTTTAAGTACACCTTTTTTCTCAAAGCAATATACCAAACGTGTTTCATATAAAGCAGACATTGCCACAGCAACAGAAGATGCAATAGTATCGGCATTGGTATTTAAAAGTTGTGTAGCACCGTCGTGTGTAATGGCACATAAAACAGGAACCAATCCGGCCTTCAGCAAACTATCTAAAGTTGTTGAAGAAACAGAATTTTCATCCAAATCACCCACAAAGCCATAATCAATTACGGCTCCTGCCACTGGTCCCGCATCCGCACCATAAGTTTTGGCACTAACCGGCCGTTTTTTTGCTTTGATCACATTACCATCAGCACCGCTTAAACCAATAGCATTACTACCCTTGGCCTGTAGCTGGGCAACCATATTTTTATTGATCAGTCCGGCATAAACCATGGTCACAACCCGCAATGTTTCAATATCGGTAATTCTTCTACCCTCAACCATCTTTGCTTCGATGCCGAGCGATTCGCCTAATTCAGTTGCAATTTTACCACCACCATGAACCAGAATTTTATCTCCCGGCAATGCAGTAAAGTCCAGCAAAAACTGATGCAAGTTTGCTGAGTTATCGATTACGTTTCCGCCGATTTTAATGATTGTGAGTTGTTTATTCTTCATTTTTATAGAAAATTTCTGAAAGCTGGTGTAGTTTTTCTACAAGCAACTTTTTATCAATGAGTTTAGTTTCATAATCTGCAATTAAAGAAGGTGACAAATTTCTGGCTAGCGCATATTCCACAACTTCAACATCTTTGCCTTTGCACAATAAAATGCCAATACTCGGATTTTCATGCTGACGTTTAACATTCCTATCTAATGCTTCCAGATAAAAGTTCAATTTCCCCAAAAATTCAGGTTGAAATTCTTCAATTTTAAGCTCGAATAAAACCATGCATTGCAAATCACGGTGGTAAAATAATAAATCTGTATAGTAATCTTTATTCCCTACCTGCAGCCTGTATTCACTCCCCATATACGTAAAACCCTTTCCCATTTCTAATATGAAATTTTGGAGATTTTTAATCAGCGCTTGCTGTAAATCACTTTCAGAGTGTATTTCTGGCAGCGCTAAAAACTCGAAAATATAAGGATCTTTAAAAATGCCCGCTGGTAATTTTGAAGTAACCGCCGTACTAAACTTATTGCCGAGCATGGTTCGCTCAAAAGTAGCTGTATTTAACTGGCGTTCCAGTTCTCTGGTGGATAATTTATCTTTTATACTTTGATAAAGGTAAAATAGTTTTTCTTCGCTTGTTTTTGTTTTAGCTAAAATTAGTAAATGGTTTGTCCAACTAATTTGTGTCAGCAGTGCTGACACAAATTTATCTTGCTCATTTACAACACCTTGAAATTGTGTCATCAGTGGCGACACAATTTCCGGATCACTGTAAACTTCATAAAATTGTTTCATTCTATAAAGTCCGCGACGGTTAAATCCTTTTAACAAAGGTTGTTTCTCAGCAATGTAATTCGCTAAATCATCTACAGTTCCATCACCCCATCTGCCGTTCGCAACTTTTTCGGAAACAATTTGTCCAATACTAAAATATAACATTACGAGTTCTGCATTTGCTTTACTGTAGACCCTATTCCGGGCTTCAGTAATAAGCAAAATGACCTGCTCAAAATCTGATGTTATACTTTTTATTGGCTTATTCATTTAGTAATAATAATTACAACTTTTCCAGCATCGCTTTTATTACCGCCTGTGCTGCCCATAAACGGTTTCCGGCTTCATGTATTACTAAGGAGTTTAGTCCGTCCAAAATCTCTGATGATAATTCTAAATCACGACGAACCGGCAAACAGTGCATTACTTTAGCATCGTTTGTAAATTTCAGCTTTTCGTTGTTCATCATCCAGCCATCAGGATAAGTTAATACTTTTCCATACTCTTTATAACTACTCCAGTTTTTCACATACACATAATCAGCACCGGCTAAAGCTTGTTCTAAATTATACTGAATATCGGCATTAGGCGTAAAATCTTCCGAAAGTTCATAACCTTCTGGCTGTGCGATTGTAAAATCGATCATACCTTCTGCCTGGGCTTTGCACATCCATTCTGCAAAAGAATTTGGCACCGCCTGAGGTAATGCCTTAACGTGGGGTGCCCAGGCTAAAACTACCTTAGGTTTTCGGCCATCGGGTTTCTTTGTCCAGGTTTCGTGAATGGTAATAATATCGGCGAAGCTTTGTAAAGGGTGACGTGTTGCGCTTTCTAAACTCACTACAGGTACTGCACAATATTTCACAAATTTATTGAAGAAATCTTCGCTATAATCCTCTTCACGGTTATTCAGTTTTGGAAAAGAACGCAAGCCCAAAATATCGCAATACTGGCCCATTACCGCAGCAGCTTCACGAATATGTTCAACGGTAGAACCATTCATTACCACTCCATCCTGCGTTTCTAATGCCCAACCTTCTTTATCCATGTTCATTACCATCACATTCATACCTAAGTTTAAGGCCGCTTTTTGTGTACTTAAGCGGGTACGTAAACTGGGGTTCATAAAAACCAAACCTAAGGTTTTGTTTTTACCTAAATCCTGGTGAGCATAAGGATTAGCCTTCAATGCCAATGCATCATTTACAAACTGTTTGATGCTTGGGACATCGTGTACGGAAGTGAAAAGTTTCATTTTTAGTATAAATTAATTTATCCCGATCCGTCACCCTGAATTTATTTCAGGGTCTTTCTATAAAATAGATGCTGAAATAAATTCAGCATGACGATCGACCAGATACATAGTTTTATTTTACCAATTGTTTAAAAGCCACTAAAAACTCATCAGCATGTACTTTAGTTAAATTTAATGCCGGCAATAAGCGGATTACATTGGGTTTTGCCTCCCCAGTAAAAATAAAATGCTTAAACAAAAGTTCCTTTTTAACATGGGCAAGTTCTTCTGGCAATTCGATACCAATCATTAAGCCACGACCACGAACTTCTTTCACTTGCTCAAATTTCTTTAATTCAGTGATAAGATAGTTCCCAACTTCTTCAGCATTTTTGATCAGGTTATCTTTTTCCATCACTTCCAAAACAGCTAAAGCCGCAGCGCAAGCTAAATGGTTACCACCAAAAGTTGTACCCAACTCTCCGTGCCAAGATTTAAATTTCGGCGCTATAGAGATTCCCGCTACCGGAAATCCATTACCCATTCCTTTTGCCATCGTATACACATCTGCTTCAACTCCTGAGTAATCATGCGAGTAAAACGAGCCTGTACGTCCGTAACCGCACTGCACACTATCAGCAATATAAACTGCATTATATTCATCACAAAGCGAACGTATTTTTTGCAAGAAACTTTTAGAGGCTTCTTTAATGCCGCCAACACCTTGGATACCTTCAATAATTACCGCTGAAATATCATTACCCTGTGATTTGAAAGTTTCTTCTAAAGCGACTTCATTATTGAAAGGCAAAAAGATTACATTTTCGGTCTGATTAACCGGTGCTACAATTTTAGGATTATCGGTTACGGCAACCGCTAAAGAGGTACGTCCGTGGAAAGCGCCTGTAAAAGCAATTACCTTTTTTCTTCCGTTATAAAATGAAGCCAGTTTTAAAGCGTTTTCATTTGCCTCAGCTCCCGAATTACATAGGAACAATTGGAAATCTTTTTTGCCTGATACTTCGCCCAGTTTCTCAGCAAGTTGAACCTGTAAAGGAATTTTCACCGAATTAGAGTAAAATCCAACTTTGTTCAACTGCTCAGTTAAACGGCTTACATAGTGCGGATGGGTATGACCAATTGAAATCACGGCATGACCGCCATATAAATCTAAATATTGTTGTCCGTTAGCATCCCAAACATTGCTGCCGGCTGCTTTGGTAATTTCTATATCGTTAAGTGGGTAAACGTCGAATAGTTGCATTTTTATTAAGGTTAAAGACTAAAGACCAAAGACCAAAGCTTTCTGTAATTTTTCATATAGCAGTAAGCCAAGATCCATAACATCTAATCTTGGTTATTGACGAAGGTGTTTAATTAAGCCAATTAACATTGCTTTAACTTCACCGGCCATTTTATAAATTTCTAAATATTTACTTTCTTCAAGATAATCTAAATCTTTTGCAAGAAAACAGGCATACTCCATTTCTTGTACTGAGCCCAATGCATTGTCAAGAAAGTGAGCAAAATCTTTTTCGGTCCGCCGTCCTGCTCCCTCTACAATGTTTAGTGGAACAGAATATGCAGCTCTTTTAACCTGACTTTGCAAATCATATTTTTCATGAGCAGGAAAATCAGGCAAAATAAATTTATAGACATGTAAAACCATTAAATGTGATTTTTTCCAAACGTCTAATTTTTGATAGTCTCTCATTTGATGTTTTAGTTATTCTTCATGCTACCTTCGCTTTAGACTTTAGTCTTTCAGCTTTGGTCTCTTCTACTTAGAAATTGGCTGCTTTTAACCTAAGTCCCGCTGTTTCATCTAAGCCGAACATTAAGTTCATATTCTGAACCGCTTGTCCGCTGGCGCCTTTTAACAGATTATCAATAATACTGATGATGAATGATTTACCACCATGTTTTTCGATGTGTACCAATGCCTTATTGGTATTCACAACCTGTTTTAAATCGATGTTTTTCCGGCTTACGTGCGTAAAGGGATGAGCACTATAATAGTCTTCGTAAATGTTTTGTGCTTCTTCTAAACTTAAATCACTTTCCAGGTACATGGCAGCTAAAATACCTCTGGTAAATGCACCACGCTGCGGGATAAAACTTAAAGCTTCAGAAAGTGACGGTTGCAACTGCAACAAACTCTCACTAATCTCATTTAAATGCTGATGTTCAAAAGCCTTATAAATAGAAAGGTTATTAGTTCTCCAGCTGAAGTGCGAAGTAGTAGATAAACTCTGTCCCGCACCGGTAGATCCGGTAGTAGCATTGATGTGAACCTCATTTCGAATTAACCCTTTAGCGGCCAATGGCAACAAGCCCAATTGGATACAAGTTGCAAAACAACCCGGGTTTGCAATATTTTTAGCTGCTTTAATTTTATCACGGTTCAGTTCTGGCAATCCATAAACAAATTCGCGGTTTTCGAATTTAGCTTTTTCATGTAACCTAAAGTCCTGAGATAAATCTATAATCTTGATGTTATCGTTAATAGGGTTAGCGGTCAAAAACTTCTTCGCATCACCATGGCCAACGCATAAAAACAATACGTCAATATCTTGTGGAATATCGCTTACAAATTTTAAATCCGTATCACCGATCAAGTCAGTATGTACATCTGAGATCAGGTTTCCGGCGTTACTGGTACTATTTACGAAAGCAATTTCAACATTTGGATGGTTAACCAAAATACGCAGCATTTCGCCGCCAGTGTAACCCGCTCCGCCAATTATTCCTGCTTTAATTTTATTCATCACTATGAGTTTAGTACTATTTTATAAAGAAAAAAATCTTCGTCGTTTGCCTGTTTTACAAAACCTATGTTCTCATACAAATGCTGTGCGGTATAATTATCTACAGCAGTTTCCAATTGTACAAACGTAGATCCATTGGCTTTGGCAAACTCCATGGCGGTTTTAATCAATTTTTCACCGATTCCCTGCTTGCGGTAAACCTCATCAACATACAGATCGTTCAAAATCCAGTTTTTGCTTAATTTTGCCGACGAGAATTTCGGGTATAACTGCGTGAAACCCGCCGGTTTTTCAGTATCCAGGTCTATCGCTACAAAAATGACCGATTCGTTATGTTGCAAACGCTCATCAATAAAAGCTTTGGCCATTCCGATATCTGAAAACTGCCTATAAAACATGCGGTACTGGTTAAACAGTCCAACTACGAGGTGGGATTCTGTTAATCCTATTTGTTTTATCGTTATATTATTCACAATCAGTTCTGTCATTTTGGGTTGATGGATAGGAAAAAAGTATAAATTCTAAATCATCTATACCATCATTCATAATTTTATGTTTATCGCCAGCTTTAATCTGTAAACCTTTGTTGGTATCAACAGTAAATGTTTCGCCTTCAATTAAAAATGTTGCCTGCCCTTTCAATATAAAGAAAACCTGTTCTGCATAAGTATGAAAATGTAATTTCTCAGCAGTTTGAGGCGGCATTAATTCTTGTTTAATTGCTGCATCTGGCTTGCTTACAAAATTCCATCCATCACAATTATCGCCCCATTTATAGTGACTTAAACAATTATCTTTAGAAAGGATTTCGCTCATTTTTTAAGGATCAAGTATCAAGAAAGAGCAAAATGCATTTTACCTCTTCCATCATACATCTTACATAAAACTAGGCTTCTTCACCATTCACCTTGTGCCAGATCATTACCTGGTTACCAAATATTTTAGAGAAACCTTTAACATCTTCTCCGCTCCAGGCATTGTTCATTTCACCGTAGCTACCAAATTTATTACTCATTAAATCGTGGTTAGATTCAATACCAATAATCTGGAAACGGTATGGCAACAATTCAACAAACACTTTACCGCTCACAAATTTCTGGGTATCAGCTAAAAAAGCCTCAATATTCCGCATAATCGGATCGTGGAACTGACCTTCGTGTAACCAGTTGCCATAGAAAGATGATAATTGTTCTTTCCAGCTTAACTGCCATTTGGTTAAGGTGTGTTTCTCTAACGTATGGTGTGCTTTGATAATGATAATGGGACCAGCAGCCTCAAAACCTACGCGACCTTTAATACCAATGATGGTATCACCTACGTGGATATCACGACCAATGCCAAAAGGTTGAGCAATGGCCTGTAATTTTTGAATTGCCCTTACAGGTGCTAATGTTTCACCATCAATCGCTACCAGTTCACCTTTTTCGAAAGTAAGTTCAATTTTACGCAATTCGGTTTCCGAAACCTGGGTTGGCCAAGCGCTTTCCGGCAACGTTTCGTGAGAAGTTAAAGTTTCCTTTCCTCCTACTGAAGTTCCCCATAAACCTTTATTGATCGAATATCTTGCTTTTTCAGCGCTATACTCTACACCATGTTGTGCTAAATATTCAATTTCCGCTTCGCGGGATAATTTTAAATCTCTGATTGGCGTAATGATTTCAACCTCTGGAATAAGGATATTGAAAATCATATCGAAACGTACCTGGTCGTTACCTGCACCGGTACTTCCGTGAGCCACATAATCTGCACCAATTTTTTTTACATAATTGGCAATAGCTGTTGCCTGACTTACGCGTTCAGCACTAACAGATAATGGATAAGTTGCATTTTTTAGTACGTTACCAAAAACCAGGTATTTAATACAACCTTCATAATAACTTTCAGTTTCATCTACAACAGCATGCGATTTTACGCCCAAAGCATATGCTCTTTTCTCTATTTCCTGCAGTTCTTCATCAGAGAAGCCACCGGTGTTTACAATTACCGAGTGAACTTCCAATCCGCGATCCTGTGCCAGGTAAATACAACAAAATGAGGTATCCAATCCTCCGCTAAATGCTAAAACAACTTTTTTCATGCTATTTATTAAATAAAAAGGTAAATAAAAATAAAAGGGCTTTTAAGCCAGTTTTGGGCTTAGGTTTAACAACTAAACGTTGTTTAATACGCATAAAGCGCTCGTATAACTTGGGTTTCTTTTGCAGTTCTTCAGCAAATTGCTTGGCTACTTCGTGTTTTTTCTCAGCCGGATCGTAAAGCATGGCAGTACACATGCAGTTTTTACGTTCTTTCATTTTTAAAATTTCGAAGTTTACGCAACTCTGGCAGCCTTTCCAAAATTCTTCATCTTGGGTAAGTTCGCTGTAAGTTACTGGTTCGTAACCCAGGTCTGAATTTATTTTCATCACCGCTAAACCAGTTGTTAAACCAAAGATTTTTGCTTTGGGATACAACTTTCTCGATAAACCGAAAATTTCATTTTTAATGGCTTTTGCTAATCCGGCTTTACGGTATTTAGGGCTTACTACCAAACCACTATTGGCTACAAACTGGCCGTGGCTCCAGGTTTCTATATAGCAAAATCCTGCCCAGGAACCATCTTTGTGGAAAGCAATAACCGATTTACCTTCTTGCATTTTATTGGAAATGTATTCAGGCGAGCGCTTGGCAATGCCCGTTCCACGAGCTTTTGCCGATTCGGCCATCTCGGTTACTATTTCTTCTGCAAATACACGATGTTCAGGAAGTGCAACCTGCACTATAAATTCGTTAATATCCATTCGTTTTCTAACGAAAAATTATAAGTATTCTTGTTAATTGGGTTTTTAGAGAGGATCAATTCCTCGTTACGTTTAGCGTAGGTACTAAATACGTGGAGTGAAATTTTGCCGGCTTGCGGGACAATAAAATACGGGTTGAAAATGATTAATAAACAAACCCTTCCCAGACACCATTTGTGTTGAGGAAACTGAAAGTTTATGTAAAATCTGTTTAATCATTTCTTGCGTATTAAAACGGCTTTAACTCTATTGAGGTGCAAAGGTTTAAATAAAAATCGAGTTACACAATATTTTTTAACTTTTTTACACTTTTATAATTATTACGGGAAAAGAAAAAGCCCCGAAATTTCGGGGCTTGGATCTGTTATTTTTTGGATAGGCCGACTGAAACCCTCGTTCCGTCTAAAAAGAAATTTAATTTCTTTGGTACTGTTGCTGCAGGGAGTTGAAATTTCCAGATGGTTTCTGTTGAAGCTTCAGCATCCGGTTCAGCACTACCGCTTTCCTTATGACCAGGAACTGATGTTCCATTATCTAACTCCAACCTTGAATCGGATGCAGAGATAGAAAAATATTTCTTTGCATCCAAAGTACTTTTGTTCGTTATTTGAAGTTTAACAGTAAGCTCAGAACCTGTAGATTTCCCTTCAGCATCTTGTAGGGCTACAGCACTGGCACCTGTTACCTTTACCAGAGCTTCTTTGGATTTACCAAGTATTGCACTATCAGGGCTAACCGTATAATCAGCACTTTCTGGCGCATTTTCTTCTTTCGCCGGAACACTAACTGTTGTTTCTGTCTTAGTAATTGTTGTATCCGCCGGTTTATCTTTTGACGAATTGCTACAGGAAGAAAATGCAAATACGCCAGCAGAGATGATTGCTAATTTTGAGATGTTCTTTATCATTTTTAAAAGGTTTAGTGGTTAATCAAAATTAAACTTATAAGTGTTATTTAACATTAAAATTATTAAACGTTTATGTAAACTCCATATAAACAGTTAATTCCATTTTTTGTTTTCATCTCCCCTTCATCATTCCGTTAATAATTTTAACATCTGTTTAACAACATTTAACATCCTTCTATGCTGCTTAAATCCAATATTTACATACCTGTAGCGAATGCGATGTGGCTATCGTTTTATGGGTACTCCTTAAATATTAAATAAATTTTAAACGTATGAAGAATTTTACACCATTTCATTTTAAATCGATCCCTTTATTTGTTCTAATTGCTTTTACAGCACTAACTTCATGTAAAAAAACCGAAACTACCGATCCTACCATCTCTTATTTAAGGGTAATCAATGTATCTCCATCTTTGGCTACCTACAATGCTTACTTTAACGGTAATATGGTTAATCCAGCAGCTTTGCCATTTGGAGGCGCTGTTAATTATCTTTCATACGCAGCTGGCGCTTACAGTTTAAAATTTACAACGGCCAGCAGTACGGAGAGCCTGTTAACCAAAACCATTACCTTGAATGCAAGTACCTATTACTCTTCTTATTTGATTAATAAACCTGCTGCATTAGATGTTTATACCATTGGTGATGACCTTTCTATCCCATCAACTGATAAAGCTTACATCCGTTTTATTAACTTATCGCCTGATGCCCCTGCCCTGGATCTGGCAAAAACCAGCGCAACTACCATGTTGGTTACCAATAAAGCTTACAAAAACGCAAGCGGTTTCGTTGCTGTAGATGCTGGAACTTACACATTGGATGCAAAAGAAAATTCATCGGGAGCAGTTAAAGCGACTTCCGAGAGTACCAGTTTTATAGCAGGTTATCATTATGACATTATTTGTGGTGGTTTGGCAGCACCTGCAAATGATACGGAACGACCACTGAGTTTGCAGGTTATTCTGATCAAATAAAAATGATTTCTGTAGTATTCGCCTTTCATAAAAACGGCAATTTTCACATCGAAAATTGCCGTTTTTAGTTTGTATTTAACAGGAAGCTATCTTCCTATCAGGAAAAACGATATTCTTCTCTATTTTTTAGTTACATCAGGGAATTTAACTTCCACAATATAAGTACCTTCCATTTTAAGTCTCCAAGACCACCTTAGGTTTACAGAAAAAACTGGCGATGAAGGAAAACCATCAACAGTTACAAATTGGCTTGGAATACGGTAATACATTAAAAATCCCCAATCTGTTGTTGATGTTACATATTTAATAGGTGGTTAACATTTAGCTTTTAAATACATGACTTTTGCAATTTAAAATACTCTTCTATTGACCCAAATCTCACATTCAAGCCAAATGATCCATATTTTTAGTCATTTTTGGAATATATTAAGCTAATTAGTTAGCTGATAGATTTTGATAAGAAAATATCAAAGGAAAATCCACGGAAAATAGCATCTAAAACGTTAAACTAATCTTTTAGTACAAAAAGATACAGAACTAAAACTTTCCATAAACACCTACTAGCGCACCCTATTTAGAATAGTTCAAAATAATTTGGATTATACAATTTTCTAACGTTATTTTGCAGTTGTTTAGAATTAATCCAAATAAATATTATCATGTTTAAAATCAAACTATCCTGTTTAGTATTTCTATTAACCTTTACCAGTATAATCTCATTTGCCCAGCAGTTTTCGACAATTAGGGGTACGGTTACCACCTCTAACGGAAAACCAGCGCCCTATATTTCAATTGGATTAAAGGGCAGAGGGCAGGGCACTATATCAGATGATAATGGCTTATACACCATTCACCGTGTTAAAGCCGGCACTTATATAATTAAAGCTTCAGCAGTTGGTATCGATGCCTCAGAAAAAAGCGTTACAATCGCGGCAGGAGAAACGAAAGTTATCGATTTCGTTTTGAAAGAAAATGACCAGGCGCTGGAGGAAATTACAATAGCAGGTATTAATCAAAAATACAAAGTAAGTTTACCTTCTGCTACACTTAGGTTAAACGAGCCGTTACTAGAGGCGCCACAAAATATTCAGATCGTAAGTAATCAAATCCTTAAAGACCAGCAGATCATTAGCATGAGCGATGGGTTGATTAGAAATGTAAGTGGTGCAGTTCGCCTTGAACACTGGGGAGATATGTACACCAATATTTTAATGCGCGGATCGCAAATTCAGGCCATGCGTAATGGTTTTAATGTGGTTTCTTCTTACTGGGGGCCACTGACGGAAGATATGAGCTTTGTTGACCATATTGAGTTTGTTAAAGGTCCTGCCGGATTTATGCTGGGCAATGGCGATCCAAGCGGAATGTATAATGTGGTAACCAAAAAGCCTACTGGTTTAAACCAGGGAGAGGTTTCGTTTACTGCCGGAAGCTTCGATTTATACCGTACAACAATTGATCTTGACCATAAGCTAACAGCAGATGGTAAATTCTTATTCCGTTTAAACGCTGCGGCGCAAAACAAAGCTTCATTTAGACCATACGAAAAAAATGACCGTTATAGTTTTGCACCTGTACTGAGCTATCAGATCACGCCAAGCACTAAGCTAACAGCAGAATATACTTTGCAAAATGCAAAAATGACTGAAGTGGGTTCTTATTACATTTTTAATACCGCCGGGTATGCCAGCTTACCAAGAGAATTTACCTTAACACAACCTGGGGTACAACCCACCCGAATCAACGATCACAGTATAACATTGAACCTAACACAACAATTAGGTCAAAATTGGAAATTAACTGCTCAGGCAGCTTATTACAAATATTTACAAAATGGTTCAAGCTCATGGCCATCGGCGGTATATCCAAATGGCACTATCATTCGTAATGTTGGTATTTGGGATGCTGAAAGCAGCATGAAGTTAGCTCAGTTGTTTGTGAACGGAACAGTTAAAACCGGAGGTATTGTACACCGTATTTTAGCTGGTTTTGATGGGGGTAAGAAAAATTATATAGCCGATTGGGGTCAATCTCACGATTTAGACCTGGCCAGTTCTCCATTTAATTTATACAACCCTAATTATGGCTTCCCATCAAATGGTTATCCAAATTTCGACCGTACTACTCCGTTAGAAGAAAGGGCAATTGCAGCAGGCGGTTTAATGGATCAAAAATACCTGAGCGGTTATGTGCAGGATGAATTAGGATTTTTCGATAATATTGTTCGTTTAACACTTGCTGGCCGTTACACCTATGTTAATCAATCAGCCTATGGCAGCCCTGCAGACAAAGCAAAACACGTTACCCCTAGGGTTGGTTTAAGTGTATCGGTTGATAAAAACACCTCTGTTTACGCCGTTTATGATGAGGCCTTTACTCCACAGACCGGCTTTTTCCGGGATGGTGGTACCGCAAAACCCATTACCGGTAACAATAAAGAATTTGGCATCAAAAAAGACTGGTTTGATGGCCGCTGGAATACTACCCTATCTCTTTACAGGATTACCAAACAAAACGAGATTACAGGCGATCCTAGTAATAAGGCAGGAGAAACTTTTAGCATCGTAATTGGCGAAAAAAGAGCCCAGGGCGTAGAATTTGATATTCGTGGCGAATTGGCCAAAGGATTAAACTTAATTGCAAACTATGCCTATACCGATGCGAAAGTAACAAAGGTAACAGATGGCGTTGAAGGCGTTTATGTTGGTCAGGTGGTACCGGGTTTTTCAAAACATACCACTAACGCATGGTTAACCTACTCATTACAGAACGGAGCGCTTAAAGGATTCGGCATCTCAGGAGGCTTTACCTATCTTGTCGACAGGGCTGTTGGCACCTACAGTGGTGAAAATGCAAATGAGAATCTTCCCGACTATTTTAAACTTGATGGAGGTTTATTCTGGTCGAATAAAAAAATAAAAGTCACTGCAAATGTATTTAACATTCTGGATAAGTATTTATACAGCGGCGCGTATTATACCAACTATTGGAACGCACCAACTTACAGCCAACCGGTTTACTCATGGCAGGCCGAAGCTCCAAGAAACTACAGAGTAAGCGTAGCCTATAAATTTTAAATTAAATTAATCAGGAGAAGCTGGATCAGATCAGTTTCTCCTGGTTTTAAAACCCAACCAGAAAACATGAAAACTAAAATCTCATTACTATTTTTATTTCTAGCCTTTAGCATTTCGAGTGCATTTGCACATGCTTTATGGATAGAAACAGCTTCAACAGGCAAAAAAGGGCAGGTACAGGAAGTGAAAGTTTTCTTCGGAGAATACGAAAGCAATGAACCTGATTCTGCCGCAAAATGGTTTAGCAACTTAAAAGATTTTAAACTGGTTCTAACTGCTCCAAACGGAACAACGAAAGTTTTAGCTTCTGCTGCCGATGTAAGTTTCTTTAAAGCAAGCTTCACTCCAGATCAGGAAGGTACTTATAAACTTTCTGTGGTTCATGAAGTTGCTGACATATATGAAAAAGCTAAAATTGAATATTATGCTTTTGCAGATGTTGCAGTAGGAAACGCAAAAATTAACAGCGCTTTCCCCGCTACCGCAGCATTAACCATCAGACCAGATAAGCATGCTTTAAGTGTAGGTGAAACATCAATTCATCAGGTAATTTATAACAAAACACCTTTTGCAAAACAGAAGTTAACGGTTGTAAATGCTGAAAGAAAAGCACAGCCTACCGAAACCGATGCAGAAGGAAAATTCACTTTCAAGCCAGAACAAAAGGGAAATTATTTTCTGGAAGCCTTTACAGAAGATAAAACACCTGGAAAATTAAATGGAAAAGATTACGATAAAGTTTGGCATTTAGTAACCTATACTACTAAGGTTAAGTAGTCGTAAATTTTAAAAAAATTTAAAGCCAATTAGTCTCGAAAAAGACTAATTGGTTCTTTTATTCATACAGCTTACTAAATGACATCAATAAAACCATCAATAAATTCAAAAAACAAAAAATCGCGACTACGACGGATTAGTGACTGGCTGCACCTGTGGTTAGGCATCATATCCGGCCTGATCGTATTGATGTTGGGCGTTACCGGATGTATGTATGTTTTTCAAAAGGAAATTACTGAGCTGATCCACCGCAAAGCATATTTTGTTGATGTTCCATCAAACCTTAAAACCCTGCCATTAAGTTTGCTGCAAACCAATGCCGAAAAAGCATTGGGAAATAAAAAGAAAATTGATTTTATTTCTACTTATAAAGCCCCAGAAAGGGCATGGGAATTTGGCACTTATAAAGCTGGTGATCCTAAGGCTTTCTGGTACTTCGATTCAGTTGATTATTACGATCTGGTACTGGTAAACCCTTACACAGGAAAAGTAACCTTGGTGGCCGATCATAAATATGAGTTTTTTGCAGTGGTTAAAATGATTCATTGGAGTTTGCTGATCAATCATCCCATTGGCCAACAAATTATCGGTTGGTCTACTTTTATTTTTGTGTTCCTGCTCATTTCAGGCATGGTGATGTGGTGGCCTAAAAACCTCAAAAAATCAAACTTCGATAAGAGTTTTAAAGTAAAGTGGAAAGCCAAATTTAAACGTATTAATTACGACATGCACAATGTACTGGGCTTTTATGTCATGATTATATGCCTGATGCTGGCTTTAACGGGCTTGGTGTGGGCTTTTCAATGGTTTCAGGGAGCAGTTTATGTTGTCGCATCAGGAACCACTACCCCACCAAAAGTGGTAGAAATAAAATCTGACTCAACAAAAACCAGTAATGCTGTTCCATTCGATATTGCCTTTGATCAGGCCAAAAAGATTTTTAAAAACGAAGATCGTATTGGTATGTCACCAGCGGGAGGCGGTACAGCAACTATTTATGCCACAGGTTACCGTGGTGAAGAAACTTACTGGAATTATGATATTTTACAGTTCGATCAGTACTCGGGCAAATTATTACATAGAACAAATCAATCAGAAAAAAACGGAGGTGAAACAGTAATTGGCATGAACTACGATATCCACGTTGGAGCTATTTTAGGCCTTCCCGGAAAAATAATGGCATTTTTTGCCAGTCTTATTGCAGCAAGTTTACCTATAACCGGATTTATTATCTGGTGGGGAAAAGGAAAAAAGAAAAAAAATCCCGCAATGGCGGAAAAACAAGTACATCCTAATTAATAATAAACATGAAATTTTTAAATCTATTTTTAGTCTTAAGCGGTTTAATTACCCTTAATACTAATGCGCAAACAAAAGTTGACTCGCCGGAAGAAAAGCTAGAGAAGGATCGGAAAGCAATAAAATCTTTAGCCGGTTTTTATGAGGTGAATTTCAATTATGGCGAAGTAACCGCACCTGATCCAAATTACAAATTCAGCAAACCTTACGAAAGCCATGGTAACGAATGGGCCGAAATTATTGTTGACGAACCTAAAAGAATTGTGATACAACACATGCTGGCCATTAACGATACTACGGTTATTAAACACTGGCGTCAGGACTGGACTTATGAAGATACCGACATTATGCTTTATACAGAAGGTAATGCATGGAAAAAAGGCAATTTAACACCAGCAGATGTAAAAGGCAAATGGACCCAAAAAGTTTATCAGGTTGATGATAGTCCACGTTACCAAGGTTACGGTACCTGGAGCCATGTTGGCGGTCACGATTCTTGGTCGAGCGAAACCGATTCTCCACTTCCGAGAAGAGAATCTACCGTACGTAAAGATTACAATGTATTAAACCGCGGCAGCAGAATAACGATTACCAAAGATGGTTGGATGTTTGAGCAGGACAATAAAAAAATTGTGCGCTCTGCCAGTGGCGATAAACTTTTAGCCGTTGAAAAAGGCTATGAGGAATTCACCAAAATAGACCCTAAAACTTTCGCTAATGCACAAAAATGGTGGGCCAGCCAAAAATCTTACTGGGCTGATGTGCGTGGCGTTTGGGCCAATATTATCGGATCTCAAAACACTTTCAAAGTACAAACCATGGCCAATGGCAAATTGCTTTACGAAACACTTTTTAGCTTGGGCGATCAATCTATTAAAGAAAAATGGTCAGCAAACCAGAACAAAGAAAAAATTAAAACCGCTTTACAGCCTTATCTGGTAAAGTAAAGCAGTTAAATTATAATGAATTGTTGATGGTTAATGGCAATGGTCTATTAACTGTCAACCATTTTTTGTTAAACGATATCCCCAGTTAGAGGTACTAAAGTGGCTTAGGTGGTCAATATTATTGTGAAAATTAAAGTTTGGCGCGCTTCGGTTGCTAAAGACCTGCTATCGCTTCAAGTCCTCACTCGTGGCTCGCTCTGGGCTTTACGCTTGATCAGGTTTATTTAACTTAGGCCTGTAATTGTCGGTACTAAACACACTATGTTAGTCAAGCTTTACAAGCAGGTTTTACCTATCATAAAGCCAGAAGGCTTGTAAAAATCTCAATTATGCTCTATATTTAGCAAATATCTAATATTAATCTCATGAACTTTTTCAAAAACTATTTTCTGGCGGCTGGCATTGTTTGGACACTATGTGCATTGTCAATTCTATTTTTAAATTTTAACTTCCAGGCAAAGGAAATTACCATAACACTTATTATTCCGCTTTCATATGCTATTTTCAGGTTGTTTGATCAACCAAAACAATTACCCAAAACAGAGTAATACCCAATACGATTCAATATTTGATATGAGATTTTTCTTCTTAATTGTATTTTTTCTCTTTTCAAAGTACAGTTTCGCACAAGATTCTACCTATACCAGAAGGATAATCAACACCCTTACTTCAAAAGAATTTTGGGGCAGAGGATATACGCGGGATGGGATGAAAAAATCTGCAGATTACCTCGTAGCGGCTTATCAAAAAATTGGGCTATTACCGATGGGTATAGCATATAAACAGTCTTTTAATTTCCCTGTAAATACTTTTCCCGGAAAAATGATGGTAGCCATTAACGGCAAAAAACTTATTCCTGGCAAAGATTTCATCGTAAACAATGAGAGTCCTGGCATTAAACAAACGGCACGTTTAACTCCGATTGATAGTCTTAATTACCAGGCTACACCTTCATTAAATGTTTCACTAAAAGATAAATTAACCTGGTCTGTAGCTACCGAAGTTGGAGAAGTAACCACCATTCAGCTCAATAAAAAGACCTTTACCGCAATACCGAAAGAAATCAGTGTTGATATTGAAAACAAATTCATTCCAAACTTTGAGGCGGCAAACGTTTGCGGCTTAGTAAAGGGTACTAAATTCCCCGATTCCATTTTAATCATTACCGCACATTACGATCATTTGGGTGGTATGGGGGCTGATACCTTTTTCCCTGGAGCAAATGATAACGCGGCTGGCGTGGCTACCCTATTAAGTTTAGCCAAATATTACGCTGCCAATCCCCAACCCTTTTCTATTGGCTTTATCTGTTTTGCTGGCGAAGAAGCTGGATTATTGGGCTCAAGATATTTTGTAGAAAATCCTTTGGTTCCCTTAAGTAAGATAAAATTCCTCCTCAACCTCGATCTGGTTGGAACAGGCGAAGCTGGGATGACCGTTGTTAATGCATCTGTTTACCCTAAAGCATTTGCTATGCTCAACGCCATTAACAATAAAAATCAGTATATCTCCAAAATAAACCCGAGAGGTAAAGCAGCCAACAGTGATCATTATTTCTTTACTGAAAAAGGTGTTCCTGCATTTTTTATCTACACCCAGGGTGGCCCATCTGCCTATCATGACATATTCGATAAACCCGAAACATTGCCCCTTACCGAGTACAAAGATTTATTTAAATTGATCGTTGGCTTTAATCAAAAACTAATGGAATAGCTGCCCTTTTTTGGATTAGTCAATGTAATTTCTCGTTTAGTATCTGCAGAAGCCTAAAGAATTAGTTTTTTGATTATGCCGTTAAAGTTAGTTTTACCAAATACTGATCTTCTCCATCATCAAAAATCAATTCAGCATTCCATCCAGTTTCGTTTGCAGTACGTTTGATAGTTTCTTCATCTATATAAATCCAGTTGAACCAGTTGCCTTTTTCGCCTTTATATTCGTACTGATAAGATACCTCGCCATAATATTGGTTTTCTGGTTTAGGCATATCTTCGTATAAATAAGCAATATCAGAAGAATCGAAAATTACCTGTCCATTTGGGTTGATGAGGTCTTTTAATTTGATCAGAAAATTTTTAAACCCAGGTAAAGTTCCAGTGAGGCCGATACCGTTCATGAGCATGATAATGGTATCGAACTTCTCCTCATAGGTAAAAACATCCTGTACGAATGCTTTTTTCACACCACGGTCTTTCATAATGCTCACCGCTGCTTCAGAAATATCAATAGCCGTAACATCAATATTAAATGCCTGTAGAAGCAGGGCATGACTACCTACACCAGCACCAATATCCAACACCTTGCCACTGCACATGTGCAAAGCCTGAAGTTCTAAAACAGGCATATCTTCATCATCACGAAAGAAAAATTCTAAAGGCATTTCTTCTGGCTCACCATACGAATTGTGCAGCCAAAGAGTTTCTGCCTCTCCCGTTCTATAAATATCTGTTAGCGCTTTACCAAAAACATCCATGGGAGCAAAGATAAGGAAAATGGAAGAGGTATGAGGGAAGATGGAAAATTGCCATGCTGTGCATTGTCCGCAGTTGGTCGGGATTTGTAATCCCGACTAGGAGATTTGTTACTCTTATAAAATCAAATTGAAATCTCAAACGGTCTGGATTATAAATCCAGACCAACGATTAATCGTTACTCCAACTCAAACACCTGATGGTATTCTGGTATGGCTACATGTTTAAAACCATTATCTTTTAACCTCGTGGCAAAATGCTGTTGTACCTCATACTCCCCATGTACCAGAAACAATTGTTTCACTTTCGCCGGATCCTGGCAAGATAAAAAGTGTAATAAATCTTCATAATCGCCATGTGCACTCATCGATTTTATCGATTGTACTTCAGCTTTAACATCATATTCATCACGGAAAATTTCAACTACTTTTTGTCCGGCAATTAACCTGCCACCGAGTGAATTTGGTTCACAATAACCCACCATTAAAATGGTATTTTTCTGGTTACCAATATTGTTTCTGATGTGGTGTTTTACCCGACCAGCCTCTGCCATGCCCGATGCCGAAATAATTACACATGGCCTTGGATCTTCATTTAAAGCTTTCGATTCTTCTACACTCTCAATAAAACGCAAGCCCTTAAATCCGAATACATCATGGTCTATTTTTAAGGTTTCTTTAACCCCGTTATTATATACTTCAGGATGGCTTTTAAGGATTTCTGTTGCTTTTGACGATAACGGACTATCTACATAATAAGGAATATCAGGTAATTTACCTTTTAGTTCCAATCCGTTTAAGGCATAAAGCAGTTCCTGTGTGCGGCCTACGGCGAATGCCGGAATAATTACTTTACCCTTTTTTACTTTGCAGGTATTGTTGATGATCTCCAACAGCAGATCTTCGATCGGATCGAGATCTTTATGCAGTGAATCGCCATAAGTAGATTCCATTAGAATATAATCGGCCTGATCAAACTGCTGGGGATTTTTTAAAAGCAGATCACCATAGCGGCCAACATCGCCCGAAAATGTAATCCGGGTTGGTTTGCCATCTTCGGTAATCGTAAGGTGGACTGCAGCACTGCCCAAAATATGACCAGCATCTGTAAATTTCAAGTGTATTCCCTGTTCAATTTCAAAATCTTCTTCATACTCCACAATCTTCATCAGACTAAGTGTTTTAATAACATCATCTTCTGTATAAAGCGCTTCTTCCATTTCTTCGCCGTGGCGGAGGTGGCGGTTTGCATATTCAGCGTCCTGCATCTGGATTTTGGCAGAATCCATCATTAAAATGCGGGCAAGATCCATTGTAGCCGGGGTACAGAAAATTTTACCTTCAAAACCTTCGGCAACCAGTTTGGGCAATAAACCGCAATGATCAATATGGGCGTGTGATAAAACGAGGTAGGTAACTTTTTTGGCATCGAAACCAAAGTAATCGTTTAATTTATCGGTAACATGACCCATTCCCTGGAATAAGCCACAATCTAATAATATCTGGGTACCGTTTTTTAAGGTAATAAGGTGCTTACTCCCCGTAACCGTACGGGCGGCACCATGAAAAGCAATGTTCATCAAGATGTTGGTTAGAAAATATATAGAATAAAAATGCCGGATATTTCCGGCACTTCCAATTCTTTACGCATTTATTTCTGCTACTTTATCTTTAACCTTATCTGCAACGCTTGTGGCTTTATCTGCCAAACCTGCTAATTTATCTTTAGAAGCATCTAAAAGATCAGCAAAAAAATCTGATACTTTATTTTTCAGATCGCTGCTCGAATCTGATGATAATGCCAATGCGATGGTTGCTCCTAATGCTGCTCCGGCTAATACGCCTACTATAATTTTTGTCTCTTTTTTCATGATCTTAGTAATTTACTTATTAAACATATTTAACCCACAGGTGTTTTTATTTTTTTTATCTTACAAAAACCAAACCACAATGAAGCGCATATTTTTTATAGACCTGGACAATACCATTTATTTTACCAAGCCGAACGAAGAACAGTTGATGGCCGAATTATACCGTTTCTTGGAAAGTGTGGATTTAGGCATTAGCAAAGACCATTTTCAACTTGCCAAACAGGAAATGTTAAAAACGCCGTTTCTGAAAGTGGCTAAAAAATACGGTTTTAAAGAAGAAGTAATGCCTGATGTGATTTCTTATCTCCAAAACAGAGAAGTAACCAAGCCTTTAAAACCGAGCGACGATTATCACCATATCAAAAGTTTAATCGGACGGAAATTTATTGTAACGGCCGGTTTTCCAAAACAACAGCTTTCAAAAATAAAGATGCTGGGCATTGCAGATGATTTTGAAGAAGTGCATGTAGTAGATGTTTCTATAGCTAACAAGAAAAAAACTTTTCAAACATTGATCGATCAACATCAACTTGACAAAAATGATATTTTAATTATTGGCGATGATGCCGAATCGGAAACTAAATTCGGACTGGAACTGGGAATCAGCACTTTTTTACTCGATCCAGAAAACCTGTACCCAAATGCCAAAAGCACTTTTAGGGGGAATGATTTAAGTAATTTGCATGCAGCGGCAGGTCAAGCTTAGTTACGTCAATTCGAGCGGAGTGCAACGTAGCCGAGAAATCTAAATATCGGAAGCTAACTTATATAAATCCCTCATTAAGCTGTACTCAAAGGATGACAATCGTACTTAAAACTTAAATGTTCTAAGGTGACTCAGGTGGTCAACATTAAAATGAAATGCTTAAAAACCAGATATTACTAAAACAGTTTCTAATTGTTATGACCACTTTAGGTATCTAAGCACACTTCAGAAAAGTTAATCAATAAAAAAGTCCCGATTTTCATCGGGACTTTCCATTTATCCTCTACCACCTCTTGATGGTCTTCCACTTTCACCTCCACCTCTTTGTTGTTGAGGCGGAGCTTCTCTTCTTTGTTCTTGTCTTTGTTGCTGCTGTTGAGCTCTTTGTTGTTGAGCCTGAGCATCACGTTGTGCACGCTCTTGTTGCTGTTGTTGTGCTTGCTGGGCACGTTGCTGTTGTGCCTGTTCATTACGTTGTTGTTGAGCCTGTGCATCGCGCTGTGCTCTTTCTTGTTGTTGCTGCTGGGCTTGTTGCGCACGCTGCTGCTGCATTTGCTCATTACGTTGTTGTTGAGCTTGAGCATCGCGTTGAACCCTTTCTTGCTGTTGTTGTTGAGCCTGTTGAGTACGTTGCTGCTGCACCTGTTCGTTACGTTGTGCTCTTTGCTGATCCATTTGAGCACGTTGCTGATCATTCTGACCTTGCTGCTGTGGCTGCATATTACGTTGGTTACGTTGTTGATCGACGCTCATGCGGTCTTGATTACGCTGCTGTCTGATCTGATCTAAACGTTGCTGATCCTGGCCACGATTTGCATTATCCTGCCTGTTCCCGTTATCAATTCCGTTAGTGCCACCACGACTAATACGTCCGTTTGCATCCCTGTTATAAGCCTCGCCCCTGTTATTAGGCTGATTATTATTATCTCTGCCTACCGTGCCATTATTTCTATCTGGTTGTGTAGAAGTACGATTATCTCTTGATCCAAAACGGTTGTCGTTATTGCCTGGATTACCGCCTCTTTGATCGCGATTGGTATACCCTTCGTTTCTTCCGCCTCTGCTAATACCAGCATTACCTTGTTCAAATCTTCTTGGTGCAGCATTACGATTATCTACCGCATTACGTTCAGGTCTTGGTCTGTAAATAGAAACCTCTCTACCACCAACCCTGCTTGCGCCCGGTCTTGAACTTTGCGCATAACGGTAAACTGTTACATCCCTATTGGTGGCACGTCTGATATCTTCAACCCTTGGACCGCCATAATAAGTTCTTCTGTTATATACATAAGTATTATTGATGATGGTGGTGTTGCGGATATATACATTATTGCGACCGTAATCATATCTTGGGAAAGTATTGATATAAATATTACGTTGTGGAATAAAGTTCCAGCAAAATTCTGGTACCGCATAACGGCGGCCAAAGCTTAAATTAATGCTGATACTTGGTGCCATAGGTGCCCATCCGTAATAACCATCGCCACTTCTCCAATCTACCCAGGCTGGCCCCCAATTGGTATCAGGTAACCAGATCCATTGCCTGTAACTGTTAATTACCCAACGGCCATAGTGGAAAGGTGCCCAGCCCCAATCGTAATTAGAAACCCAGGTATTGCCATATTCTGTCATTGCCCAACGCCCGTTTGTGTAATATGGACGAAAATCGCTTTGATTTACATCCGGACGCCAAACATAACCATATTGTGGATCCTGAATCCAGGTACCATAAGGCGAAAGTTCATCGTAAAAAGTCTGTAAAGAGATATTGCCAGTACTGTAACCATCATTCTGGTAATCGTTTTGATAGTCTTGTGCCCTGACAAGGGTTGTGGTTCCGGCAAGGAGCGCAAAGAGCCCCAGCACAAGTGCCGTAGATTTCAGTGTTTTCATTTGTGTGTTTATTTTTAATAACCTAATGTGTGTGTATCAATTAGAGAACCAAAATTAAAGAAGGTTTAATATGCAAGCATAGTTTTAGCGTTTTCCTTCAAATATTGCGTTGCAGGGCATATTTAACTAATATTTAACGTTTTAAGTGAAGTTTAATTGTGCAGAAAATTAGTCAGTTAGAAATAAAATTTGCTACACCTTTGCTTACAAAAGAGATTATATTGCTAATACAGCAAACTTTAGAACTTAAATTCTATTTATTGTGAGTATTTTTGTAGCATGCAAAAAGGCACTTTATACCTTATTCCCGTACCATTGGCTGAAGAGGTAGCACACAAAACGTTTACTCCTTATTTGGTTGATACCATTAACCAGATTGATACCTACATTGTAGAAAACAGTAAAACAGCCCGTAAGTTTTTAAAGGAAGCTGGATTAAAAACTCCTCAAAAAGATCTGATCGTACACGATTACGGTAAACATAACCGCACCGATTTAGGTCAGTTTTTTGCAGAGCTTAATGCCGGAAAAGATGTAGGTTTGATGAGCGAAGCGGGTTGCCCTGGCATTGCCGATCCAGGAGCCGATATTGTTGCCGAAGCACATAAACGCGGTATTAAAGTAGTTCCTTTGGTTGGTCCAAGCTCGATTTTACTGGCCTTAATGGCATCGGGTTTTAACGGACAAAGTTTTGCCTTTTGGGGATATTTACCAATCGATAAAGAGCAACGAACCAAACGGATTAAAGACCTGGATTTATCAGCAAGTCGCTATAAACAAACACAGATATTCATCGAAACACCTTTCCGCAATAACCAGCTTTTTGAAGAAGTGCTGAAAAGCTGCAAGCCCAATACACAGGTATGTGTAGCTAGCAATCTTACCTCAGCAGATGAATTTATTAAGACCCAAAGTGTTTACAATTGGCGAAAAGAGGAAATAGACCTGCATAAACAGCCAACTATATTTTTGTTGTACTAAGTTGTTCATTCGTTCAGTAGCCATTGGCTCATTGGTCAATGGGTGATAGTTTAATAGTTCATAGCCAAATCGCCATTGCGAGAGAGCCCTTCAACCGACAAAGCAATCCTACTACTATGGGTTATCGCAACCGCATTAACTAACGACTTTGAAAAAATCAAAACATATCCCGCACCAGATTGGTTGTTAATGTAGCGTTCTGTAATATTATTCACTAAATTTTATAATTATGAAAAATACGGGCACACCAAAAAACAACCCCACAGTTCAGGGCAGTTCAATAGCAGATCGGGCAAATCATGATGTTAAAACCGATAAAAAAATCCAGGGCATTACCAACGGCGGGGGACAACGATCTGATCAGACTTCGAACAAGGACAATCAGCGGAAATACGATAATAAGAAATAATGAAAAAAGGTGATGATCTTGCAAGATCATCACCTTTTTTGTTATTCATAAATCCCTAATCCATGGGATGCCCGGGATAATAGCCCTCTGTAGCAATGATATATATTGCATCTTCTACCAACGGAAGTTTAGGCAGGGCAAAATTCGACCTGCCATAATCTACTTCGCGCAATACCAATCTTATCTGATCACCCTGTCAGGAGAAAAGGCAATAAAATATTCAGATCCGGTTTCGATACTAACATTAAGGTTGGGCACATTAACTTTGGGCTGCTCTTTAAGCTGCGATAATACACTCGCTGTAAAATCGTGTATCTTTTTGGGATCTATATGACAGGAAACTGTAGGGAAGAAATCGTGCTCTATCGCGGCCTTTCCCTCCTCACTTACCTGGCTAAATTTCCACGATTCTGTAGCCCGAAAACCATTTTCGTTGTTAGCATTATTTAAATGGTATAAAAACACTTTTGCCTGTAAGGCTATACTCTCATTTTGCATACTATAAAATTTTGGGCTTTTTGGCCATAATTTGGTAAGGTAAGAAGAATTAACTGGTAGTACACTTTTTTTGATTGGTAAGCGATATGGGAATTAACCTTGTTTTTCTGTAAAATCCCTTATTCAACTCAAATATTATAAATAAAACAGACCTTAGTGTAAATTTTCAAATACATATATCACTTTAGAACATTACAGAGCATATTACTTAAGTTTTCGTGTAAAATTATCCTGCAGGCAAAAAATAATGTAACACGTTCTGTTACATTTGTTTAATCAGCGCTTAACGGACTAACTAAACTTAAACCTTATGAAAAAAAATCTAAAACAGATCGCCATCGTTGCATTGGTTGTAATGGTAATTGCAGCCTGTAAAAAAAATCAAGAATCATCAACCACCGAACCACAAGAAACAGTAAAAAATACCGACAAAGTTTTGCAGTACATTAAAGACCTGGGCTTCCCTTCAACAAGTATTGTTGATAATGGAAATGAATATGTTGTTGAGGAAGATATTACCTTCCCTAAAAACATGGAAATCCCTGCAAATACGGGGCTAAAAACCGAACAGTATTATACCGGAAGTATCGTAAATGCAACGAAAAAATTGAATATCAGGATTTTTGTAGATGCATCTATGACCTCTATGAGCAGTGAGATCAATAGTGCTATTGCGCAATGGAATGCTGTTCCAAATTCGACCTTACGCTTTAGCGTTGTAACAACTGCACCTTATGACATTCTGATCAAAAATGAAAATTTAGGAAATGGTGTTTGCGGCCAGGGACAGTTCCCTTCGGGAGGAAGTGCAGGCGCTTTGGTTAAAATCAATAAAAATTACATTGCAGGTAATTCTTTTGCACAACGTGCCAGAACAATTTGTCACGAGTTTGGTCACTGTATCTCATTCAGACATACTAACTGGGCTGCTATCGGTGAATCAAGTGCAACAAATGTACCTGGCGTAACCGGAACCGATGCATCATCGATCATGAATGGTGGTCAATGCGGATCAGGCGCCACAGTATTATCACAAAAAGATAAAGATGCTACTGCCGTATTATATTAAAATTTGCTAAAAACAACTAAACAAACCTAAACTAGTTTTTAAGGAGCTGATCATTAACAAGCCCGGGAGCTCATTTTAGCATCCGGGCTTATTCTTTTGATAAGGCAATAATGTCTCTTCCCTCTAAAATCCGCCTTTCGTCGTTATGGCTCAAGGTATTGATCATCGCCTGTCCCAGTTCAGCCATGGTACAGAAACCACTGGGGTAAACCGCCCTACCAATCGGAAATAACCAGTTAATATATTTATAGAATTTATGTGCATATTTCTGGCCTGGCAAAGGCTTGATAAAACCCGGACGAAAATTAAAAACCTGTTCGAAAGGTAATTTTGTTAAATCGCTTTCTGTTTTGCCTTTTACCTGTGCCCATTTCAAACGGCTATGCGCATTAGTTCCCCCACCAGAAACATAACAAAAAGTCATATCACTATTGAGTTTGCTCAATGTTTGCGCAACATGCATAGTGAGTGTATAGGTCATTTTATAATAGGTTTCCTGATCAGCACCTACTGAAGTAATGCCTAAACAAAAGAAACAGGCATTATAACCCGTTAACTGACTTTCTATCTTCGAGAAATCGAAAAAATCAGGATGGATAATCTCTTTCAGCTTTGGATGGCTATAACCACAAGGTTTGCGGTTAATCACTAAAACGCTATTAATTTCGGGACTGTTTAGGCATTGCATCAATACCCCTTCTCCAACCATCCCAGTAGCACCGGTAATAATAACGTTGTTTTGATCTCTGGTTTTTCCCATGATTAATGATTTACAAATTAAACCGCTTAAAAGTGGCATTGTTTAGCACAATATACAAAAAGAGCAAACTGTTAATTTGCTCTTATAATATTATCTTGCTGTTGGACCTTTCATCTGGTAATCTTTAGGTGGTTCTGCACCTAAAAGGTTTTGTACAAAGTAATCCCAACGGCGGCGCATCATATAAGGAGAATAAGTACCATAACCATGTGCACTGTTTGGAAAAATCACAAGGTCGAAAGATTTATTTGCTTTTTCGAGTGCCTCTACTACCAGTAGCGTATTGTATGGCGGCACGTTATCATCCATCATACCATGTACTAACATCAATTTTCCTTTCAGGTTTTTAGCATAGTTCTGGTTGGCCTGCGCTTCATAATCCGAATTTTCGACCAAACCATTGTAACGTTCGCCCCAATCGTCTTCGTAGTTTCTATTGTCATGGTTACCTGATTCTGAAATTCCTACTTTGAAGAAATCGGGATAACGGAACATCGCAGCAGCAGTAGCAAAACCACCACCAGAATGACCCCAGATACCTACTTTTGTAGTGTCAATAGGATATTTTGCTGAAAGCTGCCTGATGGCTGCAATCTGATCTGGCAAGGTATTCTCTGCCATGTTGCCGTAGCTCATGTCGTGGAAACTTTTAGAACGGTCAGGGTTACTGGTTCCCTCTATTACCACAACGATAAAACCCAGTTCGGCCAAGGCCTGGTTATCGCCACGCGAAGCCGCAAATGCCCAACTGCCTACACTACCGCCCTGCGGACCTGGATAAATATAATCGATAACGGGATATTTCTGGCTGGCATCCATTTTTGTTGGTGTAAAAACCAGACCATAGATATCTGTTTTACCATCTTTTGCTTTCACTAAAACCGGAGTTGGTGCTTTCCAACCTGTGGCGCTTAATCTCGAAACATCAGTTTTTTCTAAAGTATTGATCAGTTTTCCGTCAATGCTTCTTAAAACGGTAACTGCTGGTACATCTGGCTGCGAGTAACTATCTACAAAATAGTTGAAAGATGGAGAAAATACTACCTGGTGATTACCGGCTTCTGGCGTTAAAAGGGTTAAATTTTTCCCATCGAAACCAATTTTATACAGGTAACTGAAATAAGGATTACCTTTTTCGCGGCCATTGGCAAAGAAATAAAGGGTACGTGCTTTTTCGTCTACTTTAACCAATCGCGTAACTACGAAATCGCCCTTAGTGATCTGGTTTTTCAATTTTCCGTTACCGGAATCGTATAAATACAAATGTCCCCAGTTATCTCTTTCCGAATACCAGATGATTTCCTTCGATGCCGGAAGATAACGCCAGTTAATGGCGCCCTGACCCGATTCGAACTGTGTTTTTACCGTTTCTTCGAAAACTTCCCTCACAGCACCGGTTGTTGCATTGGCAATACGGAATTTTTCGTTTTTATGGTCGCGGGAGGTAGACACAAATGCCACCTCAGATCCATCAGCTTTCCAATCGATATCATCAAAAGTACCGCTGCTCGAAATGTCATCGCTTAAAGTTGCACGATGTTGATCTGCAGGAATGTTAAGCGAAATTACTTTTGGATTTTCTACATCAACGATCACCCTTCTGATAGTCGCGATCTCTTTATCACCAGGCAAAGGATATTTCCATGCTTTTAATACTGGTGCGCCCACATTAGTGGTTACAAGATACATATCTTTTGAATTTCTTTGATCTTGCTGAAAAGTAGCTATCTTTTTCGAATCAGGCGACCAACGCAAAATTGGCGCATCGCTGTGTTTCCAACCTGCATTATCGGTAGCATAACCATAATCTTTAATGCCATCGGTGGTGAGTTGTGTTAATTTGCCAGAGGCCAAATCTTTCACAAAAAGATTATAATCTTTAATTAAAATAGCTTTTTTTCCATCAGGTGATACTACCTCATTTCGGCCGCCCATACGTCGCGATGGCATTTCGCCACCTTTATAATCAGTAGTGGGTGTTTTAGTTTTCTTTGCAGGATCTACCAGAAAAGTCTGTTCGGTACCATTGGTTTTTGTGCTGTACCAAAATTTATCGCCTTCAAGCCAGTTCGGCTGCACGTTGGCATGGTCGATATACTTTGCGGTGTTGTAGCTCATAAAACTTTCCGCTCTTTCATAATCGCTAACGGTTAAAGCTTTTTGCTGAGCATTTGCTGTTATGGCCAAAGTACAAGCCGTTACAGTAAGCCAATATTTATTTATCATGTTAGTTAATCTTGCGATAAAAATAATACTGTTTTGGCAAATGATTGGTATTAATCGTGATACAAAATGGGCATAGGGCGCAGAGGAACGTGCAAAGAACCAGATAAATTACTTCAGACTTTCAGATAACTGACCTGGGGACTAAACTACACTTTCTCTTAACCGAAGAATGCTAAGAGAACGCGCATGCGGACACAACGCTAGCCGTCTATCTTCATACATTAACTTCCAACATCGAACTTCCGAATAATCCTATCGTTTATTAAATTTCCAGTATCTCAACGTAACCATCTATTCCATTAACCCTGATCTGTTGTCCGTCTTTGATCAGTTTAGTCGCGTTTTCCACCCCCACTACTGCTGGCAAGCCATATTCTCTTGCAATTACAGCTCCATGCGTCATTAATCCACCAACCTCGGTAATCAGGCCTTTTATGGAAACGAATAAGGGCGTCCAACTAGGATCGGTAAATGGGGTAACGAGTATATCTCCATCCTCCAGATTGGCATCTTCCATGTTTAAGATAACGCGAGCCCGCCCTTCAATCACACCGGAGGAAACAGCTAAACCTATAATGGCGTCGTCAGGAAGATTTTCGCGTTTGTATTTACCCCTTATAATTTCTCCGTCGGATGTAATTACCCTGGGTGGAATTAATTTTTCTTCCTGTTTAAATACTTCTTTTCGTTTATTTAAAAGCTGAATATCTAATTTATTGGTGCTTACCGTTTCATGTAATTCATGAAAGTTGAGATAATAAACATCTTCTCTCTCATTAATTACTTCGGCTTTTAAGAGCTGTTCACCTTCTTTCATTAAGGCTTGCTTATAAATGAAAAAACGGTTAACGATTCCGTATTTTGGATACTCGCGATAACCAGCAAAATTCCGGAGCAAGCCAATCATTTGTTTTGTTTCCCTTACTTTTTGTTCGCCGTCTGGCAATAACGCCAATTTATACAATAATTCATTTTCCTTTTTTAAAGCTTCCTGTTGCCCCTGCTCAAATTTTCGTTTGCTGGCATTGGTCTCAAAATTTTTGATATTACTAAGGATCAAGGGAATGAGTATTGATGGTTTTTCGCTCCAACGTGTATTCGTAATATCAATCTCTCCGGCACACCGCATTCCATACTTTTCGAGATAAGCATAAATAGCATCCTGAGCTTCCTTTCCGCCATCCAATTGAATCAGTCCATCTAAAAAATCATCTTCCTTTGCCTCTTTTAAGTAATTAATTAGCTCGGGATAAGGGCGAATTATATCTGCAACATCCAATAGTGCCAAACCCATTTCTGAAGTAATATTGTTGGGCGCCGACTGAGACAGTGTGTCTGCAGGATTCTTTTCGCCTAACCACTCATTCATCTTTTCATTGATCCAGGATGCGGCGTTCATTGCAGCGATGATTACATTAATATGTTTCGAATCAAAGGTCATCTTTTTCGATAGCTCAATGTCTTCCAGAATAAAGTCAAATAGCTCCGTTCCTGATTTCGTTTGGATATTTTTCTTCAGTGCCTCTACTGATGTCTGATTATGTTTAATCAGGTCGGCGACAATAGCGGGGTCATTTCCTATTTGTGCCAAAATAGCAGCAGCCGACATGCCCTTAGTGCTTTTAACCAGCATCGGTTCGTTTCCATCGTCTGGTAACGGTTTAATGAAATCACCACGTTCTGTAATGGTGATCAATGCATCTTTAATAAGCGGATCATGTTGGCCCATCGCATCTAATAAACTTTCCCTACCAACTGGTGTAGCCAAATTATCCGTTACATCAACAAACAACCTTCCGCCGGCACTAAACATGGGCCTGGCCGCTCTTAATTGCCATAATGATAGCCCTAATGGTTTCATGGCATCTGTCATCATTTGCTGATGACCCACAGATATAAATACACGATTTTCAGCATCATTTGTTTCAGGGATGGGGTATAATGTGGTAATTGGCCTGCTCTGAACAATATAAAAGATTTCATCAAGCAAACACCATTCGATATCCTGTGGTTGGCCGAAATGTACTTCGATTTTTCGGCCCAATTGCTCCATCTGTAAAATCTGTTCGTCTGTTAGCACTTGCTTATTTTGAGCTTCTGCCGAAAGCTTGTGAGATTCAGTACCTCCATCTTTTAAAGCATAAATGGCAAGTTTTTTGGCTGATATTTTTTTATGGATAAGCGTACCATTGCTTACCTGATAATTATCGGCATTAACCAGGCCTGAAACCAGTGCCTCACCCAACCCAAAACTGGCATCAATAGATAACATTTTTCGATTTCCAGAAACAGGATCTGCTGTAAATAAAATTCCTGCAGCCTGCGGAAAAACCATTTTCTGCACAATGACAGACAATTGAACTTTACGGTGATCAAATCCGTTCTGAATGCGATAAATTACAGCTCTATCCGTAAATAATGATGCCCAGCACTTGCTGATATGCTTAAGAATATTTGTTTTCCCGATGATATTCAAATAGGTATCCTGTTGCCCTGCAAAAGATGCTGTTGGTAAGTCTTCTGCAGTCGAACTCGATCTGACAGCAAAAGATTCCTGTTCGTAAAAATTAGTAAGATAACTTTCAATCTCTTTCCTTACATCGTCCGGAATGGATATGTTTTCGATAAGTGTACGTATTTCTGCACTCGTTTTACCAATCGAATCCAGGTCTCTTGTTTTAAGCTGACTCAATTCATCCAATAAACCAGTAAGCTGCTCATTGTTTGCTGTTATTTTTTTATAAGCTTCGATTGTTATACAAAATCCATCGGGCACTTGTACCCCCTCAATTCTGGATAGTTTGACAAGATTTGCAGCCTTACTCCCTACGCCTGAAATATCAGACCTGTCGATTTCCTGAAAACAAATTGCGTATGTACTCATTTATTTTGTTGTTCTTATTTGGTAGAAATTTTGTTCTTCCTTCATATTTCGAAAACAATTAAACCTTGTTTATCAATGCCTTAAACTCAATTAAAAGAAAGTAAAAAGCCAAAAATATAAGCTATAAAATGCGGAAACAACCTTTTTAAACTATATTTTTCAAAGCGCAATAATGCTTGCGGGATCTGCGTTATCCTTACAACGAATGGGTTACAAAAAGTCGTTTTAGAGTGGGGGTTTTGACCAAAAAAGACTCAACTTATTTGTCGGGCTTCTTTCATTTTAAGACAGTGTCTTAGTGAAAAATCCGGAAAACAAAAAGCCCGACTATCATTGGGCTTTGTTTTTGCTGGCGGAGAGGGCGGGATTCGAACCCGCGGTACCTTGCAGTACACACGCTTTCCAAGCGTGCTCGATCGACCACTCTGACACCTCTCCGTGTTGGATTGCAAAAGTATATTTTTTATTGATAAAAAAAATGCTCCCGATTAAAATCAGGAGCATTTTATAAAAATTATATTAGAAATTAATCTATAACCGTAATTTTCAACATATTGGTTTTTCCTTTTGCTTCCATTGGGATAGCAGCAGTATTGATTACGATATCGCCTTGTTTAACCAATTTTTTGCTTTTTAAGAATTCGTTCACCTCAATGATGGTATTGTCGGTGCTTTCCCACTTATCGTAGTAGAAACCTCTAACGCCCCAAAGCAAACTTACTGCATTTAATAAAGCCCTGTTACTGGTAAAAATAAACGTTAAAGCTTCCGGACGGTGACTCGAAATTTCGAAAGCAGTATAACCGCTTAAAGTCATCGATACAATACCTACTGCATTGGTCTGTTTCGCTAAGAAACAAGCCGAATCGCAAATTGCATCGCTTAAGAAAGATGGAGATTTTGGTTTTAAAAACTTATCAGGATTGAAAGGATAGTTGTTTTGCTCAATGTTCTGGATGATTTTTTGCATGGTTTCGATAACAATCAGCGGGAATTCACCAACTGAAGTTTCGCCACTTAACATTACCGCATCAGCACCATCCAAAACAGAGTTAGCTACATCATTCACTTCTGCACGTGTTGGGCGAGGTGTAGTGATCATACTTTCTAACATCTGTGTAGCCACAATTACCGGTTTAGAAGCTGCCCTACATTTAGCAACAATCATTTTTTGTAACAATGGAACTTCTTCCATCGGACATTCAACACCTAGATCACCACGGGCAACCATAATTCCATCAGAAACAGCGATAATTTCATCGATGTTAGCGATAGCTTCCGGCTTTTCTATTTTAGCAATTACACGGGCAGTTTTGCCACGCTCTGCAATAATCTTTTTAAGTTCGATAATGTCATCAGCCTTGCGCACAAAAGATAAACCGATCCATTCTACATCGTTTTCTAGAACAAATTCTAAGTTTTCACGGTCTTCTGGTGTTAATGAAGGGATAGAAACTTTAGTATTTGGCAGGTTTACACCTTTTCTTGAAGTTAAGATACCACCGTGAACGATTTCGCAAACAACTTCATCTTTCAAGTTGGTAGAAATTACTTTCATTTGAAGCTTTCCATCATCCAAAAGGATAATTTCGCCAGCCTGAACATCCTGGGGGAAGCTTTGGTAAGTGATGTAAATCCGTTCTTCGTTACCAATACATTCGGTAGTGGTAATTACGGTAGTTTTACCATTAATCAGGTTAATACCACCTTCTTTTACTAAACCGATACGGATTTTAGGCCCTTGTAAATCGGCAAGGATACCTACATTATATTCGTATTTTTTATTTAAATCGCGGATAGTATCCAAAACAGCCTGATGATCTGCTTGTGATCCATGTGAAAAATTTAGACGGCAAACATCTAAACCTGCGTTAAACATACTATATAATACATCTGGTTTTGCTGATGCAGGCCCAAGCGTGGCAACAATTTTAGTTCTCGAATGAAAAGGTTTCATTTATTAATTGATTTTAGCAATGCAGTTTAAGAAAGCAAATTATTATCTAAAATAATCAAACTGCATTAAATTTTATATATTTTGTTTTTTTGTTCTTTGTTTTGTAACCATCAAATATAGTGTATTTAATACACCATGTATATAATTTTTATATTACCAAATTCTCGCGACTCTTTAACTTGGCTGGATCTATCTTTGCAGCCACCTGTATATCAGGCAGTTTATTCAATCCGTTAATTAAATAATCCAAATCTTCCTTGTCAATAAATTCTTTAATAATAATAAAAAAATCCACTTTGCTCATCTCCGGAATTAGAAAACCATCGCTGCTTTTATTGCAAATTAAGTAGTATTCTACCTCACCTTGCTCTACAAAAAAGTAATATTTGGAGAAAGACCAGGCCGGTTCGTCGATATTAAAAAATATTTCGTGGTCTTCTATTTTTTCAAATTGTGTATTTAACCGGGTATTAATTTTGTGGCAAAGCACATAGTCTTTTAGGGGTGCTGTGATCGCAATTAGTATAAAATCAAGGTCTAAGGTAAGTTTTAGGTAAGTCTTATTCAAAGCGAAATAAATTATTTACAGAACGAAATTAAAAAACTAATTCTATATTCGCTGTGTTATTGAGGTACCAAAATTACGTATCGAAATAAAAACATTTGAAAATTGTAAGAATTTATTTTTCTTTGCACAGAATTATTTAACCATTAAATTATAAAATTATGTCTGATATTGCTTCAAGAGTTAAGGCTATTATCGTAGAAAAACTAGGTGTTGACGAAAGCGAAGTTACGCCAGAGGCTTCATTCACCAACGATTTAGGTGCAGATTCTTTAGATACCGTAGAGTTGATTATGGAATTTGAAAAAGAATTCAATGTAGCTATTCCTGATGATCAGGCTGAAACCATCGGTACAGTTGGCCAGGCGATTGCTTATTTGGAAAAAAACGTTAAATAGAATTACGCTTTTTCAGTATAAATGGAATTAAAAAGAGTAGTAGTAACAGGGTTGGGTGCGCTCACTCCTATAGGCAATAATGTTCCTGATTTTTGGGAAGGATTGACTAACGGGGTGAGTGGCGCTGCTCCTATTAAGGGTTTTGATACTGAAAAGTTCAAGACCAAATTCGCATGTGAGGTTAAAAATTTTAATCCTGAAGATTTTCTGGAGAAAAAAGAAGCCCGCAAGCTAGATCCGTTTGTACAATATGCTCTTGTAGCAACAGATGAGGCTGTGAAAGATGGTGGTTTTGATTTTGAAAAATTAGATACCAACCGGATCGGAGTTATCTGGGGCGCAGGCATAGGTGGATTGAAAACTTTTTTGGATGAGATTTCGAATTTCGCCAAGGGAGATGGTACACCAAGATACAATCCATTTTTTATCCCTAAAATGATCGTAGATATCGCCCCAGGGCATATCTCTATCAAATACGGCCTGCGTGGGCCAAATTTTGCAACTGTCTCGGCATGTGCTTCTTCTACAAACGCAATGATAGATGCATTTAACTATATCCGTTTGGGTATGGCTGATGTAATTATCAGTGGTGGTTCTGAAGCAATTATCAATGAGGCAGGTATGGGTGGTTTTAATGCCATGCATGCATTATCAACACGTAACGATGATCCGGCAACGGCATCACGTCCTTTTGATAAAGATCGTGATGGCTTCGTAGCTGGTGAAGGTGCAGGAACCATTATTTTAGAAGAACTTGAACACGCAAAAGCAAGGGGTGCAAAAATTTATGCAGAACTTGTAGGCGGTGGAATGAGTGCAGATGCAAATCACATCACAGCACCTCATCCTGAAGGTTTGGGCGCTAGAATGGTAATGACTAATGCACTGAAAGATGCTGGTTTAACAACTGCTGATATAGATTATATCAATGTACACGGCACTTCTACTCCACTAGGTGATATTAGTGAAACCAAAGCCATTGGTACATTATTTGGTGAGGATGCTTATCGCTTAAACATTAGCTCAACCAAATCAATGACTGGCCACCTTTTGGGTGCTGCCGGAGCTATTGAGGCTATTGCAGCAATTCTTTCTGTTAAAAATGATATTGTTCCTCCAACAATCAATCACTTTACAGATGATCCTGCATTTGATCCTAAATTGAATTTTACTTTTAACAAAGCGCAAAAACGTACTGTCAGAGCTGCTTTAAGTAATACATTCGGTTTTGGTGGCCATAATGCCTCTGTTATTTTCAAGAAATACGAAGATTAATTTAGAACAGCATTGCTATATAATTTTGTATGCTAATTAAAAATAGATAACTTAGTTAAATATGCTAGTTAGCCGTTAATTGTGTTATTTATTTAATGCCGATATTAAAATTATATAAACTTTATCTCTCTCCTGAAAAGGAGTTTGTTAAAAAGCTGAAAAACATTTTAGGCTTTGTTCCAGGCAATGTTACGCTCTATAAAATGGCGTTCAGACATCGTTCTGCGGCAAAAATTCTAAAAAATGGAAGCAGGAGCAGCAACGAGCGTCTGGAATTTTTAGGCGACGCTGTTCTGGGCTCTGTAATAGCAGAGCTGCTTTTTAAACATTATCCCTACAAAGAAGAAGGTTTTTTAACCGAAATGCGCTCGAAGATTGTAAACCGGGCTAATTTAAACCAGCTGGCGAAAAAAATTGGTTTTGATAAACTTATTCAGTTTGATCAACGATCGGTTAGCATACAAACCAAACACAATTCGATGTTGGGCGATGCTTTTGAAGCCATTATAGGTGCCATTTATATGGACAAGGGGTACAATTTCACGAAAGAGTTTTTATTGCGCAGAATTGTAAAACCACATATCGATATTCATACCCTTGAACTCACCGAAACCAATTTTAAAAGTAAATTAATTGAGTGGTGCCAGCGCCATGGTAAGGATGTATTGTTCGAACTGGCAGAAAATGGTGAAGGCGAAAGTGCCAAACTATTTACCATTAGCGCGGTAGTAGAAGGCGAAAAAGTGGGTACCGGAAGAGATTATAACAAGAAAAACGCAGAAAAATTAGCAGCTGAAAAAGCTTGCGAAACATTAAGTATATAAAATTTCACTGGTTCACTTGCCATTAGTTTAGCTGTTTACGATCTTTAGCTTAATTGTTTTATTGCTGGGATTGTTAAATTGTTGGGAATAATCAATTAATTTTCGATACGGGTTAAAACTTCAGACCTCCGACTTCGGACTTTATTCTATACACCCAAAACTCCAAACGCCCAACTCAAAACTCAGGACTAACCCCTACTTTCCTTTCCCCAGCGTATCTGTAAATTTCTTTGAGGATTCTTTAATATATTTAATATAATCGTAACTGTTCCAGTATTGCGCTTTATCAAATTCGGGCCGGCAGTTTAGCATGTACTTTTCCAATGTATCGCCTCTTAATTCGGTATTGTTTTTAATAATGCTCTGGTTAAAGTACACATCAATCTGCGATTGTTTGATTTCATTATCTGCATATCTGCCAAATCTCCGTGCATTTTTAGGGTCGGTGCCAATTAAGTTGTATAGCGCATTTAACGGACTGAATATAGCAGACAAAATTGTTGTTTTTCCACCATTGTACACTCCCTTGTTTTTAAACTCCTGCTTAATTTCATCCAGATCCTGTTTTTTGGTATTTCCTCTGATGGTTACATCATCCAGGGTGGTGCTTCCTCTAACCAGGTAAATTACCAGATCTTTTTCGCTGTTTACCACTACACGCTGATCGATCAGATCTCTTTTGATTACCAGCAGCGTATCGCCGATTCTCGCTTTTAACTGGAACAAACCAATATCATTGCTACCAACACCAATTCCCGTTCGCAGGTTAGTAATTTCTGATAATGCAATCCTGATATTTGAGCCTTTTTCGATCACCACACCTTTCACAATAAAATCCTGTGCTTTTGCGAAGAAGCTGACCGAGGTAAAAACGAAGAGTATAAAGGCAAATTTAAAGTTTCTCATGGTGTGTTAATTTGTATGTTTCAAAGTATCGGTATATTTCTTCGCCGATTCTTTGATATATTTAACAGCATCGTAATTGCTCCAATTAAGAGTCATGCTGCGCGTTGGGTAATAATCAAGCAAAAACTTGTCCAGATCTTTCCCGGTTAAGGAAGTATTATTCGACACCAAAGTTTTATTAAAAAATTTATCTACTTCGATCAAACTTAGCTCCTTTTTATAATAACGGTTAAAATTACGTGCTCTGGCTGGCGTTTTTCCAAAAAGCTCATAAAAAAATGTTATCGGATTTCCTCCAAATGGGTTTAGCAGAATTAATGGCGGTTTACCTGCATAAAAAGAGCCGTTGTGCTTCAAATCGCGTTTAATATTTTCCATCTCCTGCTTCCTGGTCTATCCTTTAACTGTAACCTCCTCTAACATTGTGCTTTCCCGAACCAAAAAAACAACCATGTCATCATCTGTTTTAACCACCACTTTTAGCTCAATCAAGTTTCTCTTTTGAATAAATAGCGTATCGCCAATCCGGGCACTTAACTGAAACATTCCAATATCGTTACTGGTTGCGCCCGTCTTACTACGGATGTTCGTAATACTGGCCAGAGCAATTCGCACATTTGAGCCTTTTTCAATCACCACACCTTTGAGCACAAAATCCTGGGCCTTTATTTTTAGACCTTGCATTAAGATAATTGATAGAAGAATAATTTTTAAAATGCTTCATTGTGTAAAATAATGGCAAGTTAAATTATCTGATAGCGCAGATTAGGTTTCTATTTTAACAGCAGATAGGTTTTTGTTGTTTGTTTCCAGCCTTACTTGTTACATCTTGACCATGAAACTAATATATTCCTTAATGAAGATTAAAAAATACAACCCTATCTACCAATATTTTTGTAAAATTAACATTTGTTAACCTTGCAAACTGTTAAATAAACGTTAATAATCATAAGAAATGAGCAGGTAGATTTTTATTCATTTATTCAACATTATATTCTTTATGCCCATAATTATCGTTTTCCACATTCAGGGACAAAGGTTCTGCATCCTTTAGTTAACAGGCCCTGCCAAAAACTACTCCAAATTGTACATAACCCGATCGATAACTATCGGATGCAGCAGGCATCCAGATTTTTCATCGGTGTAAAGTGCAATATCATTAAGTTAAGCCATTAGGCATAAGAAATAATTTAACCACAGATAGGAAGGATGCACACAGATATGAAAATCCGTGTTTATCTGTGCTCATCTGTGACTAAAAACCCTTAACTTAATGAAATTGGGATTAAGCATAAGCGGGGCTGCAATTCCAAAAAAACACTGACCGCTGATTTTCTAAATAATAAATGTTTTATTCTACGAGCTATAGCTCTGCTCCTCTCCCATTATTATTTCTCCTTTCGGCTTAAAACCCTATCTTTGCGCATGATAAAATCCATGACAGGATACGGCTTAGCAACAGCCGATTATGCAAACGCAAAGTATAGTGTCGAAATCAAATCGCTCAACAGTAAATTTCTGGAGCTGAATTTAAAATACCCTAAAGCTTTTTCTGATAAAGAGTTGATTCTACGCAACATCTGCAGTAAAGATATCGAAAGAGGAAAAGTAAGTTTAAGCATCAATGTAGAACGCGCCAATGGCGAAGTTACAGGTGCAACAATCAATACCGCACTATTAAGTCATTACTACAAACAGCTTATTGCTGTTAACAACGAATTAGGCGCTGACAGCAGCAATTTATTGCAAACCGCATTAACTTTTCCAGATGTAATCAGTTACAAGGAAGAAAGTGTAAGTGAGGATGAGTGGAACAATTTATTTCAGATTTTCAACTCGGCTTTGGCCAATTTTAACAAATTCAGAGAAGATGAAGGCTCAGTTTTAAAAGCCGATTTAGAACTGAGAATTAAAAACATTCTTTCTTATTTCAAATCAGTTGAGGAATTAGAACCTAAAAGGATTACTGCAATCCGCGATAAATTTACTCAGTTTTTAGACGATGCCGTAGGCAAAGTAAATATAGATCAGAACCGTTTCGAACAGGAACTGATTTATTACATCGATAAAATCGACATCACCGAAGAAAAAACACGTTTAAAAAGCCATTGCGATTATTTCTTGCAAACTTTAGCAAGCAAAGAAGCAAACGGAAAAAAAATGGGTTTCATTTCTCAGGAAATTGGACGGGAAATTAATACCATGGGAGCAAAAGCAAATGACGCCCAGATGCAACAATTTGTTGTAGGTATGAAAGAAGAATTAGAAAAGATAAAAGAACAGTTACTGAATGTGTTGTAGCGTTAGGCGGAAAGCAACAAGCGCTTAACGCCAGACGCCAATCGCAAAATTTTTAAAAATGCAAGGCAAATTAATTATATTTTCGGCACCATCAGGAGCAGGTAAAACCACTATAGTACATCATTTATTAACGAGATTTCCTGAGCTGAGCTTCTCTATTTCTGCGACTACACGCGAATTGAGGGGTGCTGAAACACATGAAAACGATTATTATTTTATTAGTAAGGAAGAGTTTTTACACAAAGTTGCCCGCCAGGAGTTTGTGGAGTTTGAAGAGGTTTATAACGGCACTTTTTATGGCACTTTACGTTCAGAAATTGAGCGCATCTGGAATGATGGCAAACATGTAATTTTCGATATTGATGTAGAAGGCGGTATCCGTTTGAAAAGAAAATATGAGGAAGACGCTTTGGCTATTTTTGTTCAGCCTCCATCTTTAGATGTTTTAAAAGAACGTTTAAGTGGTCGCGGAACAGATAGTCCTGAAAAATTACAGGAACGTTTTATCAAAGCTGAAAAAGAGCTACTTTATGCTGATAAATTTGATGTGATTTTAAAAAATTACGATCTGGCTACAGCCTGTGCAGAAGCGGAGAAGTTGGTCGGAGATTTCTTAAAAAGTTAGCAGTTTATAGTTTCCAATTCTCAGTTTTGGGCGCTTTAAACTATTGTTCAGTTAAATATTAAGTCACTTTATGGGCGATTTTTCTGATTTATTGGTTTATAAGAAGTCATTTGAGTTGGCCATGAACATTTTCGAGCTCAGCAAGTCTTTTCCAAGAGATGAGATGTACTCATTAACAGATCAGATTAGAAGGTCTTCGCGATCTACAAATATTTGTTTAGTTGAAGCTTATAGAAAACGAAGATATAAAGCTCATTTTATTAGTAAACTTTCGGATAGCGATATGGAGAATAGTGAGACCAAAGGCTGGTTAAAGTTTGCATTTGAATGTAAGTACATTGCTGAAGAACAATACGAAAAATTAACATTACAAAGCGACGAGGTTGGAAAACTGTTAAATCATATGATAAATTTCCCCGAGAAATATGGTGTTGTTTAATTTTAATTGGCATATTCAACTGAAAACCGCCAATTGAAAACTGTAAACTAATAAAATGAAAACTGGTCTTTTCTTTGGTTCATATAACCCCATCCACACCGGACATTTAATTATTGCCAATTATATGGCTAACCATACCGAACTTGATGAAGTATGGCTGGTGGTTTCTCCACATAATCCATTAAAAGATAAAAGTGGTTTAACCAATATGTATGACCGCTTGGAAATGGCCAAACTGGCTACTGAAAATGCAGAACATATCCGCGTAAGTGATATTGAATTTGCATTGCCGCAACCTTCTTACACTATTGATACACTTACTTATCTCCATGAAAAATACCCTGAAAAAGAATTTATGCTGATTATGGGTGCTGATAACCTCGTTTCATTTAAAAAATGGAAAAATTACGAGGTGTTATTAAAAAATTACCAAATTTATGTGTACCCCCGTCCTGGAGCAAATGTTAGCGAATGGGAAAACCATCCTGCAATTACTTTTACCAATACCCCTTTAATGGAAATATCCTCCACCTTTATCCGAAAGGCTATAAAGGAGAAAAAAAACGTTCAGTTTTTTCTTCCTGATAAAGTAATCGACTTCATAGAGGGTAAAGGGATGTACAGATAGCAACAATCTTTATTACCATAAATCAACAGGCTTACAACAAATTGTATTAAATCGATTACTTGGATTGGTTTTTGTTTAATTAGGCTTTAGATGATTAATTTAGCAGCTGATACAACAAAACACGTGAGAAAAAATTTATTTATATTTATTGCCCTTTTCGGCACTGCATTTTCTGTAAGTGCGCAACAAAAAACCTATTTAGAATTATTGGCCAACCAACCGAAATGGGTTGATTCGGTTTTTAACAGACTTAATCGCAGAGAGCGTATTGCGCAAATGTTCTTTGTTAGAGCACACACCAATCTGGGAAAAAAATATACCGATTCAGTTGGTCAGGTAATTAAAAAAGAACAATTAGGCGGAGTGATCTTTTTTCAGGGAGGCCCTGGCCGACAGGTTTTAGCCACCAATGCCTATCAGAAACTAAGCAGAGTGCCACTTATTGTAGCAAATGACGGAGAATGGGGCTTGGGCATGCGTTTGGATAGTACCATTTCTTATCCTTATCAAATGACTTTGGGTGCCATTCAAAACAAAGAGTTATTGTATAAAATGGGGCTTGAAGTGGCTAAAGATTACAAGCGGATGGGGATGCAGATGAATTTAGCTCCTGATGCCGATATTAATAATAACCCTAAAAACCCCGTAATCAATTACCGTTCTTTCGGCGAAAACAAATATAACGTGGCCAATAAGGTTGCCGCATATATGAAAGGTATGCAGGATGGCGGTTTATTAACCACGTTGAAACATTTCCCCGGCCATGGCGATACTGATGTAGATTCGCATTATGATTTACCGCAGCTTACTTTCTCCGCTACACGCCTGGATACTTTAGAAATGTATCCTTTTAAAGAGCTGATTAAACAAGGTGCTTCGGGTGTAATGATTGCCCACATGAACATTCCCTCGTTAGATAATACGCCAAATTTACCTTCTACCCTATCCAAACCGATTGTTACTGGCATTTTGAAACAGAAATTAGGCTTTAAAGGATTAATCATCTCCGATGCGATGGATATGAAAGGTGTGGTAAAATACTTTAAAGATGGCGAAGCCGATTTAATGGGCATCATCGCAGGTAATGACATTATTGAGCTGTCTGAAAATAGCGATAGAGCTATAAAACTGGTGCGTAAAGCGGTAAGACAAAATCGCGTGAGCATGGCCGAAATTGACCAAAGCGTGCGTAAGATCTTAACGGCAAAATATTGGGCTGGCTTAGCCAAGCGCGATACCATCGTAACCCAGGGTGTTGTTGCTGGTGTAAACCGCAATGCGAGCAATGCATTGGTACAGGAACTGGCCAATGCATCAGTAACGCTGTTAAAAGGCAAAGATTATATCAAGCGGCTCATCCCCATCAGAAGAACGGCCATTATCAGCATTGGCGTACCTTCGGTTACCACTTTCCAAAAAGAGGTTTCGAAAGGATATTACAACTCTGTTTATTATGTATTGGATAAAGATGCCAGTGCCACACAGATTTCGAACATTGCCCGTGAAATCGGCGCATTTGATCAGGTAATTGTAGGCATCCATGATAACAGATCAAGACCTGCTAATAACATGCCTCTAAATGCAGGTGTAAAGAATTTTATTAAAGAATTATCAGCTAAAAATGCTGTTTTTGCCTTGTTTGCAAATCCATATAACCTCGCTGGCTTATCTGGATTAGAAAATAGCAAAGGTTTAGTGGTAGCCTATCAGAAAGAAGATTTCATGCAAATTTCAGCTGCCGCTGTGATTAATAACAGGTTAGTACCAACAGGTAAATTACCGGTAAGTGTTGCTCCATTTTATAAATTTGGTGAGGGGCTTTAATCCCTCCCTCTTCTAAAAAGGAGGGCTTAATATTTTGTCATTCTGAGCGCAGCGAAGAATCGTTAGAAGCATAGGCATGTTAGCCAAGGATGCGCAAATTTGCAAGGAATATACTTTTCTTTGGTCATTAAGCTTTGGACTTATGCTTTTCAGCTTTTCCCAAAACAATTTCGCCTTCAAAACGATTATTTAATGATAAAACCTCAATGTTATGATAGATCCAGAAGACGATAATTATTCAAATGATCCAAACGATGCTTTACGCAGAGAAGACGGCGTAGAAAATATCAACGAAATTAGTGGCGATGATAGCAGTATTGAGCATGATAAAGATCTACTGGAGCAAGCTGACGAAGCTTCAAGAGCCTCTTATGAGCTAAACCTCGATGATGAAGTGGACGAAGATGAGCTAAACGATTAACAAGAAAGCCGCCCTGATGTAAAAAATCGGGACGGCTTTGTTAATTTTTAGGTTTCAGTTTTATCGCTCGGACTTAAACCTTACAACCTCTACCTTAAACCTTTACTTAGCTTTCGCTTTATAAGTTTCAGGGTTTACCGCCGTGGTGGTCCAGCCTTTTAAAAACGAGGTGATTTTTTTAACGTCATGTCCAACTTTCTTTTTACCATTTGCCGATACTTCATCCGTTTCTAAATAAGATGAATTCTCAATGTGCAATACTTTTCCTTTGCCGTCTAAAATTAAAAATACTGGAAAACCAAAACGTTGTGGGTAACCTAAGCTAGCCAAAACGGTTTCGTTTTTATTCTCCGGGCTATAATTAACCAAAACGGTTTCAAAATTATCGTTAATGTATTTTTTCAGTACAGCGGTGCTGTCAACCAGATTGTGAAATGCGATACACCAGGTACACCAATTGCCTCCAACCTGCAATAAAACATGTTTATTTTCTTTAGCCGCTTTTGCAACAGCAGCAGCAATTTCCGCCCTGGCATCGGCCTTTGGGTTATAAATATGAACACCTTCTTTTTTCGCCTGACTAAATGCTGCAGTCGAAATCAATATAGCAGTTAATAAAATGATTAATTTTTTCATGATTTTCGATGAATAATAATGTCAAATGTAATAAAGGCTAGCAACTTTGTAGATGATTAGCCAATTCTTTACAGAGCGGAAACACTGGTTATTAATGGATTTACATCCTGCAAAGTAGGTTCAATCGGTTTTTAATTTTATATCTGATATTCTCCATCATCCGTCTCACATTTTCCATCTTCCATTTTTACTTATCTTTACCTTGTAATGGATTTTTTAGACATACATACCCACAAAGTTGCCACCCAGCCAGGGGTAATCAGCATTCAAAGTTTGTCGTTAACCAGCGATATCTTTTTAGCGATGCCTAAAACTAAGCCAATTTCTGTTGGACTTCATCCCTGGTTTGCGAAAATTGATCAACTCAAGCTGCAGATGAAATACCTAAGTGTTGTAGCCAATCAAACAAATGTAAAACAGATTGGAGAGTGCGGTTTAGATCGGCTAAGGGGTGAAAACCTAGAAAATCAACTCATTATTCTTGAAAAACAGATCGAATTGGCAGAAAAAATCAATAAACCATTGATTTTACATTGTGTTAAATGCTTTTCAGAGTTAATTGCCATTAAAGAGCGATTAAAAGTTAAAGTGCCCATGGTTATTCACGGCTTTAATAAAAACGAAGAACTTGGCAAACAACTATTAGATAAAGGATTTCTACTTTCTTTTGGTTTGACGGCCTTGAAGGAAACCTCCGGTGCGGCAAAACTGATTCAAAGTACCAATAATTTTTTCCTGGAAACAGATGATGCTGATATTTCGATTAAGGAAATTTACCAGGCCGCAGCCATTTTAAAAAAATGTACAGTTGATGAACTTAAAGCTCGTATTTTTGCAGACTGGAATAAATTGAATTTAATATAATTTTTTTAACACTATTTAAAAACTAACATTTTTAGTAAATTAGTATACAGGTTATTCTCATTACCTAAATTTTATATTAAAGATTACTATAATTCCTTTAAATTGATTTAATGCAACTAAAAAAAGAGCTTTTACAACAAATACAATCCATCATAACCTACTCAAAAGAACGAGCAGTACGTTCAGTTGAAACAGAAAGGATGATTATGTATTGGAAAATCGGTAAAGTTATTTTTGAAGAGGAACAATCGGGTAAAGATAGAGCCGGTTATGGCGAATACCTCATTAAATCTATATCCGATGAGTTTCAGCCACAACTAGGAACAGGATTTTCAATTCGTCAATTGGAAAGAAATAGGCAGTTTTATCGTGCTTTCCCAATTGCGTCTGCACTGCGGACGCAATTCAGTTGGACACACTATAAAATCCTGATAAGCATTGATAATCAAGACAAAAAAGATTTCTACATTGCTGAGGCTGAAAAAAATAATTGGTCAGCAAGACAACTAGAAAGACAGGTAAATAGCCAATTATTTGAACGCTTATTACTGAGCAACGATATTGAATCTGTTTTAGCCATAGCTAGAGCTGAAAAACAGCCAACAGAACCAACGCAGATTATCAAAGACCCAATGGTATTAGAATTTCTGGGTCTGAAAAAAGAAACAGCTTACTACGAAAAGGATTTAGAGACAGCTATTCTTACGCACCTACAAGATTTTCTGTTAGAAATTGGAAACGGCTTCTCATTTGTGGCACGACAGAAACGCATACACATTGATGGAGATGAATTTTTTATTGACCTGGTTTTCTACAATCGGCTTTTACAGTGCTTTGTAATAATTGAGATTAAAACAACCAAGCTTAGCCACCAGGATATGGGGCAATTACAAATGTACGTAAACTACTACGATCGTTTTGAAAAGCAAAATTTCGAGAACCCAACCATTGGTATTCTATTATGCACCGATAAAAACGATGCAGTAGTAAAAATATCACTGCCTGAAAACAATAAAACTATTATAGCAAGTAAATATCAACTTTATCTACCTACAGAGCAGCAATTAATGGATGAAATGAAAAAAGAAATTGAAAAAATAAAGAATTTATAGAATATATTATGTCTGATGTTAGCTGGCTTTCACGCTCTGCCCTCCTTCTTGGGAATGATGGAATAGATAAACTCCAATCGAAACATGTTTTGGTAATCGGTTTAGGTGGAGTGGGTTCTTTTGCTGCCGAATTTATTTGCCGCTCAGGAATTGGAGAAATGACTATTGTTGATGGTGACGTGGTAGATCCAACCAACCGAAACAGGCAGCTACCCGCTTTGGCAACCAATCATGGTGTAAGTAAAGCCGCAATTATGCAGGAACGTTTACTGGCTATTAACCCTGAATTAAAGCTCCATGTGGTTAATACCTTTCTAACACCTGAAAAATGCAGGGAAATTTTAGAATCGAAATTCGATTACATTATGGATTGTATTGATAGTGTGATGCCTAAAATTACTTTATTGGGAACTGCATTGGAAAAAAACATCCCAATCGTGAGTTCGATGGGTGCTGGTGGTAAAATGGATCCGACACGATTGAGAATTACACTTCTTCCTGATACTTATCAATGTGTATTCGCAAGTTATGTACGCAAAAGGTTGAATAAACTTCCTAATGCAGGAAAAATAAAAGCAGTTTTTTCTACAGAAGAAATGGATAAAAATTCTATGATCATGACAGATGGAAGTAATTTCAAACGTTCTGCTTATGGCACAGTTTCTTATCTGCCCGCAGCATTTGGTGGTGCATGTGCATCGGTGGTGATCCGCGATTTGCTCGGCCTGCCCATCGAAATGGCCGAACGTCCGGCAAGGATCAGTCATAAAACACTTAATAAAAGGAAAAATAAAAAATCCACATAGAAATTGAATTGTTGATATCCTGATTTCGTGCAGATTTTAAATTGTTGTAAGTTAGGGTAAAATAATAATGAGTCTATAGTAGCCACCCCGCCCTATGGGCACTCCATAAAATCCAAAGCAAAAAATGCAAAGGAAAACTAACACCCCAGCCGATTTAGGCATCCAGCATTCCCCTCTCCCAGAGGGGTGTCCGCAGGACGGGGTGTTAAAAAAGAATTTGCAAACTGAAATTGTAGTAAACGGCACAACCTTAAGCACAACACCCATTATTGATTTACCTTATCAACCCCGACTAAAAGAACGAGCAAAAGCACTTCGGCAAGCTGGAAATTTACCAGAAGTCTTATTTTGGATGCAGGTGACTAAAAAGCGATTTCATAAAATAGATTTTGACAGGCAGCGTATAATCGGAAATTATATCGTTGATTTTTATATCAAGCGGCTTGGCTTGGTAATAGAAATTGATGGCTGTAGTCACGATGACAAACAAGTTTATGATAAATTGAGAGAAGAATATTTAATTTCATTAGGATTAAAAATATATCGGATTACAGTTGATGATGTGATGAAACAAATGGATTTTGTAATCATGGGCTTGGAAGAGTATATTGTTAAAGAATATGGAACGTAACTATCTTAAACACTAATTAAAAGAGATTAAACCACCCCGCCCTATGGGCACCCCTCCAAAAGAGGGGAATGAATAAAACAATATGCCCCAACCCCTAAAAATTCTTCAAGCCTCCGCAGGTTCTGGTAAAACGTTCAGTTTAACTGCACATTACCTTACGCTGCTTTTCAGCGGCGATAATAAATACCGCGAAATCTTAGCGGTAACCTTTACCAATAAGGCCACGGAGGAAATGAAAACCAGGATTCTGGAGGTATTATTAGGATTGGCAAAGGGTAATCCATCAAAAAAAATTGAAGATTATCGGAAAATCATTTTACTCGCCTATCCGATATTAAACCCTCAGGAACTGCAGTTTAAAGCAGATAAAATTTACCGCAAAATTTTGCACGATTATAGCCGTTTTTCGGTAAGCACCATTGATGGTTTTGTGCAAAAAGTAATCCGGGGTTTTGCCTTCGAACTGGGCCTTAATGCCGATTATAATTTAGAAATGAATTATGATAAGGTGAAAGATGATCTTGTAAATAAACTGGATGAAGCTTTAGACCATAACAAACAGCTTTTGCAATGGATTATCGACCTGGCCATCGAACGCATCAGCGACAATAAAAGCTGGAATTATAAATTCGAACTCTATAACCTGATCGGCGAAATATTTTCGGAACGTTTCCAGATTTTTGAAGATGCGGTTAGCACTTTAGGTTTAGAAAACATCGACGAATTATTTAAAAAATACATCAGTATTACCAAGGCAGAAATCAAGAACTTCGAAGAGGAATTGGTTTCGCTGGCAACAGAAGCAAACGAAGCTTTAAATGTAATCGGGGTAGAAACTGAACACCTAAAAGGAAAATCAAGAAGTCCGCTGGCTAAAATTATTCTGGTTGCCAGGGGCGATTTTTCAAAGATTGAACCACTTTTCAATTTAATTGATGAGCCTGAGGAATGGTTTCAAAAGAATGCGAATTTTCCTGAAGCTTATGATACGGTAAATCCGATACTGCAAAAGTTAAAAGCGCATTATTTAACGCATTTACCGAACTACAGTTTGGCTATCGCTTTTAATAAAAACCTCTATTATTTAAGGTTGATGCAGGAAATTGCTGTGTTATTGAAAGAATACCGGGCCGAAAATGATAACCTGCTGATCAGTGATGCACAAAAACTGATATCGGGAATTACAGAAGATGCCGGCGACAATCCTTCTTTTATCTGGGAGAAAGTTGGTAACCGCTACCGTAATTTTTTATTCGACGAGTTTCAGGATACCTCTACAAGCCAATGGGGAAGTTTTAAATCGCTATTGACCAATGCAATGGCTACGCCTAGTCAGGATTTAATTGATCACTTGATTGTTGGCGACACAAAACAGTCTATTTACCGCTGGCGCAATGGAGATTGGAACATTCTTCATAAACATGCTAAGTTAGATGTTGGTGCTGAAAATGTATTGGAAGAAAGTTTAGAAGAGAATTACCGGAGTGCTGAAAATATCATCACTTTCAATAATTTTCTTTATAAGGCTATCCCATTAACGTTGCAGAACGAACTGAACGAAAACCTCGCTACCAAACCAGAAAGCATTTCCAAATGGTGGCAAGAACAGCACTACCAACAAATTATTACCGATATTTACGGTGGCTCTACCCAAAACTTTGCTACCAATACCTTAAAAGGTGGAACGATTAAGATTAAAAAGTTTGGTAAAGATCATGCACCTCATGAAGCTCGGTTTACAGAAACTGTTTTTAGAGATATAGCCTTAGATGATATTGTTGAAGAAATAAATCACCTCAAAAACGAACAGCAGTATGCGCTAAAAGATATTGCCATTTTGGTTCGTTCGAACAGCGAAGCTTTATTAACTGTTAAAAAATTAATGGAATATAGCTTGCCTGTTTTGTCTGGTGATGCACTATTAATTTCCAACAACTCGGCCATACAGCTCATTATTAACACTTTAAAAGTGCTTATTGGTTTAGAAGCACAAACAGCATTATATAAAGCCAACTGTATTGCACTTTATCATTCTCTGCACGAAAAGGAGATTGATGCCAATTATTACTTCAACCTTAGCAACAAACCTTTAAGTACACTTACCACCATTTTACCGGTTGCGCTATGCGAAAACTGGCAAAGCTGGCTTCAGCTTCCACTGCCCGAGCTGGTAGAGATATTAATTGAAAGTTATGGATTAAAAAACTTAACCGCCAACCTTCCCTATCTGCTGGCATTTAGAGATCTGACTGCTTCTGCCGGAAAACTGGGTGAAAAAGGTATTATTTCATTTTTAACCTGGTGGGAAGAAGACGGCATTAAAAAATCATTGCCTTCACCAGAAGGTGCTGATGCAATACAGATTATCACTATCCACAAATCGAAAGGTTTAGCTTTTAGGGCTGTTTTTGTTCCTTTTTGTAATTGGGAGATCAAAGGCAAAGCCAATAGCACTTTTTGGGTTTCATCAGAAGAAACAGTTTATAAAGAATTGAAAGGTATCCCCTTAAAATACAATGAAGCATTGGCCGATTCGGCAATTGCAAAGGCATATTACGAAGAACTTCTTTATAACAATATGGATGCCCTAAACATGCTTTATGTAGCTACCACACGATCAAAAGATTACCTTTATATTGCTACAATGGCCAAAAAGGAATTGAAATTATCCAATATGGGTGATGCAATCAACTTTACTTTTGATGAGCAGTTTGATGAAAACGGCGTGTACGAAATTGTAGAACCCGTAACTGTTGAAAGTAAAACTGAAGATTCGAATTTCATCAACTTAACTAGTTATCCAACCACAACCCGTTTATCGGAACTCTATGTTCCCTCTGCAGAAAAACATTTAAGACACTTGGTTAACATTGAAAAATCAGGCCGAAATGGATCATTATTACACGATATTCTAGCCAGTGCAAGTAATGCAAAGGAAGTAGAAGATTATACAATAAACCTGGTTTTGCAGGGCATTATCAAAGAAGAAGAAAAGCAGAAATTAACCGATTCTGCACTGGAAGTATTGAACAATCCCGAACTGCAGGCCATTTTTGCTAACGCAAGCGAAAGCATTGTAGAAAAAAACATCATTGATGTCAACGGTAAACTGCACCGTCCTGACCGGGTATTGATCAACGCCGATGAAGTAATAATCCTTGATTATAAATTTACTTTGGAAGAAAGCGATAAACACATCGAACAGATAAATAATTACAGAACCTTACTTAGTGAAATGGGGTATCAGAATATCAAAACCTATCTTTTCTATGCAGTTAAAGGCAAATTGAAATTAGTATAATATGGAAAAAGTAAACGATTTATATGGCAACATATTAAATATACTGAAAAGATATAGGGCCGATGCTTACAAAGCAGTGAATACGGCCATGGTAATTTCTTATTGGCAAATCGGTAAAGAAATAGTTGAAAATGAGCAGGGAGGGAATGTAAAAGCTACTTATGGGAAAGAGATTATTAAAACATTGTCAAAAAAATTATCTTCAGAATTTGGCAAAGGATTCTCTGTTGCAACTCTTGAGAGTTTTAGGAAATTTTACCTTATCTATTCAGATCTTGAAGACACCAATAATCCAATTTCCTACGCACTGCGTAGGAAATTGGAAACAACTGATAATCAAACAAATGAAATATCGTACGCACTGCGTAGCAATTTGAGCTGGACACATCACCGACTAATTATGAGAGTTGATGATGTTCAGGCAAGGACATATTATTTAAGTGAAGCAGAAAGTCAACAATGGAGTTCACGAGAGTTGGAAAGAAATATTAATTCATCTTATTTTCAAAGGTTATTATCCAAGCAAAAAGAAATAGCTCCAACTGATAATAATACGCAGTTTTCTGAAAACTTCATTAAAGATCCTTATGTTCTAGAGTTTCTAAAAATAGAGCAACCCTCCACATTGAACGAGAAAGAAATAGAAACCAGGATAATTAATCACCTACAGCAATTTTTATTAGAGTTAGGTAAAGGATTTTCTTTTGTAGGCAGGCAGTTTAGAATAAGTACCGAAACCAGTCATTTTTATATTGATCTGGTTTTCTATAATTATATTTTAAAATGTTTTGTGCTGTTTGATTTAAAAACCAATAAACTTACCCATCAAGATGTTGGCCAAATGGATATGTATATCAAAATGTTTGATGATTTAAAGAAACAGGAAAACGATAATCCAACAATTGGCATAATCCTTTGTACTGATAAAGAGGAAACGGTTGTTAAATATTCTATGTTGAAGGATAGCAAACAATTGTTTGCCTCAAAATATCAAATGTATTTACCAACGGAGAAACAGTTGGCAGATTGGATCGAAAACGATAAAGCAATTATCGAATTGCAATTAAAAAACCAAGGTAACGATTAAAACGATCTACATGAAACCATTTTTACAGGAAGTTGCCGAAGATTTAGTTACCCGGTTTGGAAATCAGCTGGAAAACTGTGCGATTGTTTTTAACAACAAACGTCCATCTGCGTATTTGCAAAAACACTTTGCTGATATCATCGGCAAACCGTTTTTTAGTCCTTCATTTTTTACCATACAGGAATTCTTTGCCAGTTCTACCAGTTATAAAATAGCCGATTTTTACCTGCAGTTTTTTACCCTTCACAGAATTTATAACCAACTGCTTGCAGAAGAGAAGCTGGAAAACATATCAAGTCACAAATTTTTTCCTTTAGCAAAGATCATCTTAAGCGATTTTAATCAGATTGATGCCGATCTGGTTGATGCTGAAAAATTATACCGTGATCTGGAAGATATATCGGTTATAAACAAGGATTTCGATTATTTAAGTCCCGAACAATATGAATTTCTTTCCCAGTTCTGGACTTCCTATTCAGAAGGAAAACATAAAAAACAACAGGAGCTTTTCATCAAGATGTGGCGAAGGATGCCCAAACTTTACCATAAATTCCATGCAACGCTCAAAGAACAGGGATATTTAACTAATGGTTCCGTTTACCGCCATCTGGCTGATGATATTACGAATCACCAGGAATTTATTTCGAATTTCGATAAAGGTAAGATCATTTTTGTTGGGTTTAATGCATTAAGCAGGGCCGAGGCTAAAATATTTACCCAGCTACAAGATGCTGAAAAGGCATTATTTTATTTTGATGCCGATCCCTATTATTTAGATGATGTTTCGCAGGAAGCAGGTTTGTTTTTACGTAAAAATATCAACCAGCTTGGATTGAAAAATGAATTTGCTGGACAAGAAAGTTTAATGAAATCTGTCCCACACCAGGTCAATATTTTCAAGGTTCAGGGACAATCTGCACAGGCCAAAATCCTGAACAATATTTTAGCTGAAGATTATACAGCAGCTGAAACTGTTGGAAAAACAGTAGTAGTTTTGGCAGATGAAAGCCTGTTGATCCCCACGCTGCAAACCATACCTACAAATCTGAACGGAAAAGAAATCGACCTCAACGTAACCATGGGGTTTGCTTTATCAACCTCAAGCATTTTTGGTTTGGTTGATTTATGGTTAGGGAGTCAGCTGGAAATTTTACAGCGGGACAAAGTAAGTTATAAAAATGTAGAAGCTTTTTTAACGCATCCTTTAACGGGCCTTACCCAGAAAATGCGTGATAAAATTTTAACCGCACTATTGGAAGAAAACAAGGTAGAGATCGATCATAAACGCCTGTTAAGACAAAGCGGACTGTTTGAAACTTTTTATAAGAAAATCGATGATCCGCAGCATGTGGTTACTAATTTACTGGATGTACTGGATTATGTGTTAACCCGCTTATCAAATGCAAAAACACTTAAAAAAATCGATGCGGAACTGTTTGTAAAAACCATACAGGAGTTGAACCGTTTGCACGATACGTTTAGCAACCATATCGGGAAAGAGGAAATTCCTTTTGTAATTTACCTCGTCCAAAAATCGCTTCAGGCCATCGCTGTACCGCTTTCAGGAGATCCGCTAAATGGCATTCAGGTGATGGGATTGCTCGAAACCAGGAATTTAAACTTTGATAAGGTGGTAATTTTAGGTTTTAATGAAGGTATTATTCCAAAATCATCCATTGGCAATAGTTTTATTCCCGATTCTATACGTCGTGTTTACGGCCTTCCTGTTCTTGAAAATCTTGATGCCATTTCCTCGTACATGGTATACCGTCTATTACAACGGGCAAAGAATATCAATTTTGTCTATAACAGCCTAACCGGCGAATCTACTTCGGGTGAAGCCAGTAGAATTTTAAAGCAGCTTGAGTATGAAAGCGGCTTCGATTTTGCCTATAATGAACTTAATCTGGAGGTAAAAACCGAAGCATTTAAAGAAGTTCGTATCGAAAAAACTAATAATGCTTTTATTCAGGAAACCCTCCAAAAGTATCTCGACAAAAAGAAAGTGCTTTCGCCTTCGGCACTCACTCAATACATTTCCAACCCGATAGATTTCTTTTTCAATTATATTGCAGGTATTAAAGAACCTAAAGAGATCAGTGCAGTGGTAGAAGCCAACGAAATTGGTTCGATCCTGCACAAAGTGATGGAATATTTTTACGAGGATTTAAGGTCTACTGAAATTACTGCCGAACGTATTAAAGAGAAACGCAAACAGATTCCTAATCTGATACAAAAAGCGTTTAATGCTGTGATGTTCAAAAATCCAGATATGATAATGGAATACAAAGGCATGCAAAAGGTTATTTTATCTATTGTAGATGCGTATGTGAATATCATTTTAAATCAGGATGAAGCGCAAACCCCTTTTAATATTATTAGTTTAGAACAAAAGGTAGAGGCTGAAATCAGTTTTCCGTTAAGAGGGAATGAAGCCAGCGTTAAAATTTTTGGCTTTATCGATCGTGTTGATGTTAAAGACGGCGTTACTAAAATTATTGATTATAAAACCGGTAGTGACAAGTTAACTTTTAAAGATATTCCAGAATTATTCAACTCTGACGGCAAACATATTAATAAAGCGTTGATCCAAACCTTATTATACACTTATGCGTACGAACAATTTTCGGGCAAAAGTTTTGTAGAGCCAAATTTATATGTAGTAAAAACCATGAGCGCAGATGGCGTTTGGTTTAAATCTGGCAGGCAAAATCTATCGGGAGCCTATTTAGAAGAAATCAAACCAGAATTCCTTGCCGAATTAAGAAAAAAACTGACCGAACTTTTTGAAGCCCCGTATTTTGTGGCCAGCGCAGTTGAGGATAATTACAAATACTCTATTTATAAAACCTTGTTTGGGAAATAGTTAAAAGCAAAAAAATGTCTAAATAGAACTTTTTTCAACAACTTTCTGGGAGGAACCTAAGGTAGTATAAATAGGGGTATTTTTTAAATGGCACGTTGGTTTATAAAAATTCCCAGTAATTATCCCTATTTATTACATGTGCCGCCTCAGGAACATATTTTTCCATAAAAGCATTAGGAAACTTTACTTTTACTTTAGGATTCCATTTTAGCTCAAAAACTGTTATTTTGTTATCCTGTTCCTCAATATAATCTATTTCTGTTTTACTTACGGTTCGCCAAAAATAAGTATTTCCATAAAATCCACTATAGGCCAGGTTTTTTTTTCGTTCACTTATAATAAAGTTTTCCCACAAGGCACCTATATCATTACGTTGAGCAATCGGCGCAAAATTATTGATGATGCTGTTTCTGATCCCATTATCATAAAAGTAGATTTTCCGGGAAGAGCTAATCTCATTTCTTAAATTTCGGGCCAAAGGATTTAAGCGAAAGACCACAAATGATTTTTCAAGCAGATCGATGTAATTGTTAACCGTTGCCTTGTCAATACCTACAGTTTGCGCAAGCTCATTATAAGAAACCTCATTTCCCACCTGCCAGGCAAGGGCCTGCAAAAGTTTTAAAAGCGCATCCGGTCGACGAATACCACCCGCTTCTAAAATATCCTTATATAGATAACTTCCAGCAAGATTATTTAATATTTCTATCGCATTTTCAGTATGATTAATTACATCAGGATACATGCCAGTTATCAAAAATTCCTCCAAACGTGGGTGAATTTTAGCAAAGGAATATTGATCCTTCAATTCCCGCCAAGACAAGGGGTATAATCTGTACTCCCACTTACGACCTGTAAGGGGTTCATTAATCTGACTTGCAATTTCCAACGCTGAAGAACCAGATATGAAGAGTTGGACATCTTTGTTAGCATCAATGATCATCTTTGCAGTTAAACCTATATTTTCAAGTCGCTGTGCCTCATCAAATACAACAACCTTAGCATCGCCGATAAAAGTATTAATAAAGGCTTGTGTTGGATTGTTCCATAATAGTCTTACGCCAGGGTCATCTCCATTGATGTAGAGATAATCACTAGTTAAAGAGCCAGCGATTTTATTAATCAACGTAGTTTTACCTACCTGTCTTGGGCCAAGTACAACTATTGCTTTTTTAAAATCAACCTTGCTTTCTAAAGTTGGTTGTAATGTTCTTTTAATCATAAATTCTCAACTCCCCAAATATAGCTATATTTGGGGAATATAATCTCCAAATATAGCTATATTTGGGGATTACAATTAATTTAATTCAAATGTAACCTAAGGATAGTAAAAGAATATGTTTTTTAATAAAGAAAAGACATTTATATTTTCGTTGTAAAAAATATTTTTTTTGCTTTTATCTTTAATCTTATCTTTAAAAATGCTAACCTTAAATTTCACAAAATTCCCGGTTCTTGAAACTGAACGTTTAATTCTCCGTGAGCATGATCTTGCTGATGCCGAAGCACTTTTTGCCATGCGCACAGACGAAAATGTAATGAAATACATCGACAGGGAAAGACCAAAAGACATTTTTGAAATTAAAGATTTTATCTCCCGTTTCAGAAATGGTTATGAAAATGGCGATAACCTGGCCTGGGTAATTTCTTTAAAAGAAAAGCCTGAAAAAATGATCGGCTCTGTTGGTTATTGGCGCACCGATTTTGCCAACCACCGTGCCGAGATCGGCTACATGCTGCACCCCAATTATTGGCGACAAGGAATTATCTCCGAAGCACTGAAAAAATCAATTGCTTTTGGTTTCGAAGAAGTGAACTTGCATACCATTAGTGCCAATATTAACATAGAAAATGATGCTTCTAGACAGATGCTGCTCAAACATGGCTTTGTAAAAGAGGCTCTTTTTAAACAGGATTATTATTTTAGGGGCCAATTTCTTGATAGTGAAATTTATGGATTATTAAATCCTAATCATTAAGTTTAGATATAATCGGAGCCAAATGTTTTTAATGAAGATATTTCGGAAAAAGCAAAAGCTTTGATACAATAAGCTTATCAAAAACACAATCGCCCAATATTATTTCTTCTTTTGACAAATAAACAAAAAACACCGCTTCAAAAAGGCTAAATAATTAAGAGAATTACCTATAATTATTACAAAACATAGGCATTATAGCCTTTGGTTTCAAAGCGATTAATAATTATATTTGCCACCGTTATTAAAATTTACAATGAGAGAAATCCAATTTAGAGAAGCACTACGCGAAGCCATGAGCGAAGAAATGCGTAAAGATGACCGCGTTTTTTTATTAGGTGAAGAAGTAGCAGAATATAACGGTGCGTACAAAGTAAGTCAGGGTATGCTTGACGAATTTGGTGCGAAACGCATTATCGATACCCCGATTGCCGAACTAGGTTTCGCAGGTATTGCAACTGGTGCAGCAACAGCAGGCCTTATTCCAATTGTGGAATTTATGACCTTTAACTTCTCATTAGTAGCTATTGATCAGATTATCAATGGTGCTGCTAAAATTTTATCAATGAGTGGTGGTCAGTTCTCATGCCCTATGGTTTTCCGCGGCCCAACAGGTAACGCAGGTCAATTAGGTGCACAACACTCTCAAAACTTCGAAAACTGGTTTGCAAATACACCAGGGCTAAAAGTAGTAGTTCCGGCTACACCTTACGATGCAAAAGGATTATTAAAACAATCAATTATAGATCAGGATCCGGTTATTTTCATGGAATCTGAAGTAATGTACGGCGATAAAGGCGATGTTCCTGCAGAGGAATACTATATCGAACTTGGTAAAGCTAAAGTAACTAAAGAAGGTACTGATGTAACCATCGTAACTTTTGGTAAAATGTTAACCCGCGTTGTAAACCCAGCTGTAGAAGAATTAACTAAAGAAGGAATTAATGTTGAGGTGATCGATTTACGTACTGTACGTCCTATCGATTATGATACCATTATCAACTCGGTTAAGAAAACAAACCGTTTGGTTGTGGTAGAAGAGGCCTGGCCATTGGCATCTCTTTCCGGAGAGATTGCTTTCATGGTACAAAAACATGCATTCGATTATTTAGATGCACCAGTTTTACGTATCACTTGTGCAGATGTTCCACTTCCATACTCACCAACTTTAATTGCAGCAAGCTTACCAAATGCTGAGCGTGTAGTTAAGGCGGTAAAAGAAGTAATGTACGTTAAAAAATAACTATTAGTCGAAGACCAAAACATATAAAATCCTCCAAAGCAATTTGGGGGATTTTTTTTTATTGGATCTGTTTAACAGGGGTATTTACATCTTGTAGTACAAAACCTAGCGGTTTTCTAAAGGCAAGCTAAAATTGGCAGTAAGGATAATTTTATATAATTTGATCCCAGCATGTGGAAAAAATTTAACGCTATTATAATTTTTATCATCTTAGCTACAATCGGGCTGATGTTATTCTTAATTTTATCACCGCTGATTATTTTATCACTGGTCAGCGATCATAAAGCAAACAAAAAAAATGAAAAATTATATCTCGATTATCTTTTGGAGATAGATGGGCATAAACTTTTTTGCTACAATAACAGAAAAGATTGTCGCAAATTTATTGAGAAAGAGATCATTCCATACTTACCTGCTGATGTAAAACTGATTTTTCTTGACGGAAGATTTCCAGTATCAGAATATTCGCATCAATTTGCTTCAACCGTATTATATAAAATTCAAAATCAGGTAGGTTTTCCCTATCTTTTAAAAGTTCAGGGCGGTACACTTATTGAAAAATCAATCAATAATGAAGTCTACAACAGTTTAAATCAAGTGCATGATATCCAAGTATTATATACTGCAATTAATAAATTTTATCAATAATTTCGCCTAAAATTCAATCACACCATGTCAGAATACACAGCCGATCAAACATTCGAAAAAGCCAGTTTTACCATACGCTCACTCCCAAAAGCAGAGTATGAAAACTGTAAATTCATCAATTGCGATTTTTCCAGTTCAGATTTAAGCGGTGTAAAATTTTTAGACTGCCAATTCATTTCCTGCAATTTAAGTTTGACGGGCTTAACTAAAACATCATTTATCGATGCTGATTTCCAGGATTGTAAAATGCTTGGTTTAAGGTTTGATAACTGTAACGATTTCGGCCTCGCATTTAGTTTTACCAACTGCAAATTAGATCATTCCTCGTTTTATAAATTAAAATTAAAAAAAACCAATTTCAAAAACTCACAATTACATGAGGTCGACTTCTCTGAATGTGACTTAAGCAGTGCAATATTATACAATTGCGATTTATTAAATGCTACTTTTGACAGAACAATATTAGAAAAGGCAGATTTTAAAACGGCTTACAATTACTCCATAGACCCTGATAACAACAGGATCAAAAAAGCAAGATTTTCAAAATCCGGCCTTGCGGGCTTATTGCATAAATACGACATCCTAATCAGCGAATAACTTCTGATAAATTTTGTAAATTTAGCTTACAAAACTACCGAGGATGGAACAGCCTAAACCAGAGAACATCGATAAATACATCGCTATTATCCCTGTTGAAACACAAAAACTGTTACAGCAAATCCGTGAAGCAATAAACAAAGCCATACCAGAAGCCAAAGAAAATAATCAGTTATGGTATGCCTGGCTTTAAACATAAGTACGCCGAGGATTAAATTCACTAAAAACGTTGCTGTTCCCGACGAGCTGGGTAAAATTCAAATTGGAAGACTAGAACTTACTGGACAGATTACAGAAGCTAAAAAGCAAAGACTTATAAAACTCTTTCCCAATAGCTTGCCGGTTATGAATGGAAAAATGATCGAACACAGTGAACATAACCATTCCCATTTTCAAAAACTTACTCACAAATTTCGGTGGATAACTTCGTTCTAAAAATATTAATCCCGCAAATCCTGATTAGCTTTGCTTCTTTTAATTTTCACCTTTAGTAGGTGTTAACCTATCATAAAATAAGTGCAGCTGAATTAAAAGTTGCAGAAAAACAGGCAGAGGCAATCATAAATCCGTCAGATACAATATTCGCCTATAGAGCAAATAAAATGATTCTGTAACCATATATAATCTGCACTGCCAGGTTACCCGATCTTGCGATGCCCGTTTGATATTCATAGTGCAATGAATTATTTATTGCGGAAAGAAGTATTATTTATTTTTCTCTATTCTTTTTCCCGGCAATGTTCTCAGTATGCTCAGTCTCTAAATAATTTTTTCCATTTTCCGACTTTATCCAGGCATATCTGGCAGTCACACAATGGGGACAAAAATATTTTCTAATGGGAAGAAAAAAAAGCACATTTTTGATCAGCCAGGGTCTGGGGATTTGATAGTGGTACTTCGTGTTGCATTTCCAACATCGGGGATATGAATTAGACATTAGTTTATTATTAATTTATCTGGTTAGCCCAATCAAAAAAAATACAAATATTGTGCCAAATAATAAATCATTTTAAGAGGTGTTTATGTCAAAAAAAATAAGACATAAACTACTGGTTAGGTAAATTTTGGAATCTTTCAACGGTTTATAGTGGAAAAATGGTCTTAAAAATCCCATAAATCCTGATTAGCTTTGCTTCCTTTAATTTTTACCTTTAGGATATGTTAACCCACCATAAAATAATTGCAGCCGAATTAAAAGTTGCAGAAAAACAAGTAACCGCAACTGTAGATCTGTTAGATGAAGGCGCAACTGTACCATTTATCTCGCGTTACCGTAAAGAGGCCACAGGTAGTTTAGACGAAGTTGAGGTAGCTGCTATTCGTGACCGGGTTTTGCAACTGCGGGATTTAGATAAGCGCCGGGAAGCAATTTTAAAATCGATGACCGAGCTTGGTAAGCTGACATCCGAACTGGAAAAAAAGATAAACGAAGCAGAAACCATTTCACTTTTAGAAGACATTTACCTGCCGTTTAAACCTAAGCGTAAAACTCGTGCATCAGTTGCAAAAGAAAAAGGATTAGAACCCTTGGCTCTTCAGATATTTGAACAGAATGCTTTTGATTTAGCTGCATCTGCTGAGAAATTTATTAATACAGAGAAAGGTGTAAATTCGCTTGACGAAGCTTTAGCTGGCGCAAGGGATATTATTGCCGAAATGATTTCTGAAAATGCTGAGGCACGCACCAAAATGCGTACTTATTTTCAGGAAAAAGCTGTTTTTAAGTCAGAAGTGATTAAAGGAAAAGAAGAAGAAGGCATTAAATATAAAGATTACTTCGAATGGAGCGAACCGGTTATAACAGCAGCATCACACCGTGTTTTGGCCATGCGCCGTGGCGAAAAGGAACTGATTTTAAGATTAGATGCACTTCCACCAGCGGAAGATGCCATTGCTATTTTAGAGAACCAATTTATTTTAGGCAATAATGCCGCTTCAAAGCAAGTTCAACAAGCTTTAGAAGATGGTTATAAACGCTTGTTGGAACCAGCAATGGAAACCGAGCTTAGGGTTTTCACCAAACAAAAAGCAGATGAGGAGGCCATCCGGGTTTTTGCCGAAAATGCACGTCAATTGTTATTGGCAGCTCCAATGGGGCAAAAAAATGTATTGGCCATTGACCCAGGTTTTCGTACCGGCTGTAAAGTGGTTTGTTTAGATAAACAAGGCCAGTTGTTAGAAAACACTGCAATTTATCCGCATACCGGACAGGGAAATGTTAAAAATGCCGAATTTACAATCCAACAGCTTTGTGAAAAACATAATGTTGAAGCCATTGCAATAGGCAACGGAACTGCAGGTAGAGAAACGGAAGCTTTTGTACGCAGTTTAAATTTGCCACATATAACCATAGTAATGGTAAATGAAAGTGGCGCTTCAATTTATTCAGCGTCGGAAGTGGCCAGAGAAGAATTTCCTACTCAGGATATTACTGTACGTGGAGCAGTTTCAATCGGTCGCCGTTTAATGGATCCGCTAGCAGAACTGGTAAAAATTGATCCAAAATCTATCGGCGTTGGTCAATACCAGCACGATGTTGATCAAAATAAATTACAGGCAAGTTTAGATGATACCGTAATCAGTGCGGTAAATGCTGTTGGAGTTGAATTAAATACGGCATCCAAACAAATTTTAGCTTATGTCTCTGGCCTGGGCCCCACTTTAGCTCAGAATATTGTAGATTATAGAAACACGAATGGTGCTTTTAAAAATCGGGCAAGTTTGAAAAAAGTTCCCCGTTTGGGCGATAAAGCTTATGAGCAGGCAGCGGGTTTCTTACGTATTCGCAATGCCGAAAATGTTTTAGATACCAGTGGTGTTCACCCTGAGCGTTATGCCGTGGTAGATCAAATGGCGAAGGATTTAGGCACAACTATTTCGGCATTAATGAAAGATACACAATTGCAAAAACAGATTAAACCTCAGCAATACGTTACGAATGAAATCGGTTTACCAACTCTGAATGATATCTTAAAGGAATTGGCTAAACCTGGCCGCGACCCGAGAGAGCAATTCGAGGCTTTTAGTTTTACTGATGGTGTAAATGAAATTGCCGATTTAAGAGTGGGTATGAAACTTCCCGGAATTGTAACCAACATTACCAATTTCGGTGCCTTTGTAGATATTGGTGTCCATCAGGATGGACTGGTGCACACCAGTCAGCTGGCTAATCGTTTTGTAGCGAATCCAAATGACATCGTTAAAGTACATCAAAAAGTAGAAGTAACGGTAATGGAAGTTGATGCTGCCCGCAAACGTATTTCCTTATCGATGAAAACAGAAGTTAATCCGAAGTCAGAAGTCCGCAGTCGGGAGTCCAGGGAGCATAAACCTAAGCCGGATTTCAAATCGAACAATAGTAAACAAAACTTCAAGCCTCGTAATGAGCCAAAAGATGCGGATGGCGATCTACAAGATAAATTAGCAAAACTGAAGGGGATGTTCAAATAGTTATTCCATAGTTACTGAACGACACAGAGCTTGGCCTGTGCCGTTCAGTACGGGGATTTAATTATGAGCGATTAATAGTCGAATTGATGGGTATAATCTTTATTAACATCTACTGTAACACCATCATCATTGGTGATCACTTTACCATCTATCTCTGCTTTATAGCTGATCTGGTAACTGGCATTAAAGTTAAGGCACTGCACACTGGTAGTAATTACATCAACCGGTAACACAGTCTCAATTACATAGGTTTTGGTACTTCCAGTGAAATCGTCTTTCCCTAAAGAAATTGCAGCTTCATTATTTCTGGTCACTCCATTTACCTTCCAGATGGTTTTAGTGCCTTTAGTATCACCACCTACAATCACGAAAGAAACATAGTCATCAGATGAATTCACACCGTTTGCGGTGATGGTAAATTTTGCGGTTTTACCACTTGTTGCGGGAGTAGTTTCCGAATCTTTTTTACAAGAAAATAATAACGTCAGAACAAGCGCAAGAGATAATAATTTTGATCCTTTTTTCATAGATTTTTAGTTGTTTTATTACTACGAGAGCCAAAAAAAATGCCAAAACCTGTGGCTATACTCAAAATACTATATTTCAGGTAAAAAGAACTACCTGTTTTTAGGTAGTTTTAGAATACTTTATTTGTTTTGATAGCTGGTATGCTAAAATTATCCTGTTAAGGTGCCTTATCTGCGACACAAATTCCTTTATCGCAGCATCCGGGCGATTAGTTTTCAGAAAGTTATTCGATTAAAAAATCTTTAAGACCAGCTGCTCTTAATTCCAGGATAGTTTGCGGATTACACTTTCTGAAATCTTTACAAACTCTTAAAGATAAAAATCTACTTTTTAGTTTTGAAAATAGTGACCAGAGGAAAAATGACTTAATTGTCTTAGATTGTAAAAACTACAAACCCGCAAACTTATCCCGATGTTCTAACCTTGTTCTAGGTAAACTATCAGGATAATTATTCTGGATAAAAGCTATCATTGCTTCTCTTACATGGCAACGTAAATCAAAAGCCCTGGAAGAATTTGAAGCACTCATTAAAAAACGCACTTCAATAACACCATCTTTTGTACTATCTGTAACTTGTACTACATTTACGCGCTTATCCCAAAGCGGATCAGCATTTAAAAGCCGGGTTAATTCCTGCCGCATCGGTTCAATCGGGATGGTATAGTCAAGATATAAAAATACCGTTCCAAGCAAATCAGCTGAAACACGCGTCCAGTTTTGGAAGGGCTTTTCGATAAAATAGGTAATTGGCAGAATTAACCGTCGTTGATCCCAAATATTGATTACCACATACGTTAGGGTAATTTCTTCTACCTTACCCCATTCGCCTTCTACAATTACAACATCATCTATCCTGATCGGCTGGGTAAAGGCAATCTGGAAACCTGCTAATAAATTCCCAAGCGATTTCTGCGCTGCAAAACCGATGATAATCCCGCCTATTCCAACTCCGGTAAGCAGCCCCGCCCCTATTTTACGCATACTTTCAAAACTTAATAAAATAATAGCAGCAGTAATTAAAATAATAAGCGAAACAATAAACTTTCTAACAAACTCCAACTGCGTTCTGATTTTGCGCTCTTTCAGGTTGTTTTCCTTGTTTAGATCATATTTAAGGTAGAAATAATCTTCCAAAACGTTAATTGTCCTTACCAAAATAAGCGCAAAAGTAATGGTCAGGGCAATCTCTAACATTTTGGCTATGGGAAGACGATATGTTGGCGCCATCTCCATCAGCGTTAAGGAGAAGTTAAGTAACAACAGGGGAATAAAAATAGCTACAGGCCTCCTCAAATGCTTTACTGTAGATTTTATAATGATAAAATCCCACCAACGCGAAAGCAGGATAAAAGTTTTGTGAATGATAAACTTGATTAAAATACCAAGAGATACCGCTATCAAACCAATGATTAGGTTCTTAAAAAATAAAGGGATAGGATAACCGAAAACCTGGTCGAAAAATTGCATAAAAGAATCTGCTGGTTAATAAAAACGGCAATTAGCCATTAGATATTCTTATAACAGCTATATTTTTGGATTGTTTGCCAATGGAAAACCAATAGCCGCAAATAAATTATTTACATTAGCATTTTGTAGATCTCCAAAAAAAGAAAAAGATGGATTTTTTCGATGCCCACAGTATATTTTTCACAGTTCTTGGCTATAAAATGAGCTATTTAGAATTCTTTGCTGTAATTACCGGGATTATTTCCGTTATACTTTCAGCAAAAGCCAGCGTGTGGAGCTGGCCCATGGGTATTGTCAATGTATTTTTATCTGCCTTTCTTTATTACCAAAGCCAGCTTTACCCCGATATGTTTTTAATGATTTTCTTTTTTGTAACCAACATCATGGGCTGGTGGCGATGGACAAATCCAAAGCCTGGAGAAGAAGATAAAAATAAAGAACTCAAAATCAGTTTTATGCCTGTAAGGCAGTTTTTAATCCTATTGGCTATTGGCATTATTGGCACATTATTAATGGGTACATTGGCTAGTCAACTTCACAACTGGCTGCCGCTATTATTTAATTTACCCAGCGCTTATCCTTTTATTGATTCTTTTATTTTTGTAATGAGTGTGATCACCACATTCCTAATGATCCAGAAAAGAGTAGAATGTTGGATTATCTGGCTGATTATAGATATTGTAGCCACTTACCTCTACTTTTTAAAAGGCATAAAGTTTATGGGGGTAGAATATTTCATCTTCACCATTATTGCTGCTTTTGCATTGTGGCATTGGATAAAAGAATATAGAAGCTACGCTAAAACGGCATGAAAAGAGGTTTAGTGATTGGCAAATTTATGCCTATTCATAATGGGCATATTGCGCTTATTAATTTTGCGGCTTCGCAATGCGACGAGCTGATTGTATCAATGAGTTTCACTCCTGCTGACAAGATTGATCCTGTTTTACGTTTTGAATGGATTAAAGAGATTTTTAAGGATCAATTCAAGGTCAAACCCGCTATTATTTCTGATGATTTTGATGATGAAACACTACCATTGAATGAAAGGACAAATAACTGGGCAATCAGGATGCAGGAGGTATATCCAAAAATTGATATTCTTTTTAGCTCCGAGTTTTATGGTGCACCATTTGCCTCAAACTTACAGGCTGAACATATCTTATTTGACGAGCCGAGAAAATCAATCCCTGTTTCGGCAACCCTAATCAGGAATCATCCTTTTCAATATTGGGAATTTATTCCAAAAGAAGTCCGCCCATATTTTGTAAAGAAAATTTGTTTCTATGGGCCAGAGAGTACAGGAAAATCGACAATGGCTGAAAAAATGGCCTTACACTATCAAACGACATTCGCTCCTGAAGTTGCGCGCGAATTAATCAACTCGAACGATATCACAATTGATGACATTATTGAAATCGGAACAGCACAAACCGAAAGAGTCAAAGAAAAAACAAACAGTGCCAACAAGCTTGTTTTCTGTGATACCGATTTAATTACCACGAAAATTTACTCGCAATATTATCTGAACGAAGTTCCACAGATCCTGAATGACCTTGAAAAAGAAATCTTTTATGATTTATATTTCCTATTGGATATTGATGTGGAATGGGTTGCTGATTATCTCCGTGATTTTGGAGATAGGCGGCTGGAAATGTTTAATCTGTTTAAGAGTGAGCTTGAAAAGCGTGGAATAGCCTACATTCAGATCAGCGGAGATTATAAAACTCGGGAAGAAAAGATCAGGAAAATTATAGATTCGATTTTGGTTTAAATAAATCATTTTTTTATCTTTAGATTCAATTCAAAATGATATGACAGCTAAACAAGTGCTTCCTATCATCCCTGACAATACTGTAGTTAATAAAATTTACGAGCTAAGAGGCCTCAAAGTGATGCTTGATAGTGATCTGGCAGAGCTTTATGGTGTAGAGACTAAGGTTTTAAATCAAAGTATCCGCCGAAACATAGAACGTTTTCCCGATGATTTCATGTTCCAACTGACCAGTGAAGAATGGGAATCTTTGAGGTCACAAATTGTGACCTCAAAAGCTAAAAGAGGTGGAAGGACTTATTTACCCAATGTTTTTACCGAACATGGCATATTAATGCTATCAAGTGTATTGAATAGTAAGCAAGCGATTCAAGTGAATATCCAGATTGTAAGGATTTTCTCACGCATACGCCAGTTTATTGTAGATAATGTCGAGCTCAAACTTGAAATCGAAGAGATTAAAAAGACGTTGAATAATCATGATAAAAACATTGAATTGGTTTTTACCTACCTGGATAGACTCATCGATAAGAAAATTGGACCAAGGAAAAGGATTGGTTATATGCCTGATGATTTATGATTTTAATGATATTTAACAAATCTTGAAGTCGCAAATTGCGACCTCAAGATTTGACCAGAGAAATGGTGCCGTAAGTTTAATCATTATATAGTACTACCTACTTAAACTTCTCAACGGAATTGCAGCGGCATCCTTTCAAATTTGCAACGGCTTCGTTTACTATGTCATTCTGAGGCACGAAGAATCTGCAACCGATGAAACAGATTCTTCGTACCTCAGAATGACAAAACCTATTTAAAAGATTTAGTGTAAGCCCGGCTGGAACCAATCAAAGAATTTCTGGTTTTGTTTTTCACAACCTCAAAAACGATACGGCATATTAAATGCCTAAATAAATTAAGCATAACGATAGCGAGGTAAAATCCAAAACTTTTTTCGATCAACTATTTGATAATAAAAGTATTCTATCTATCTTTGCAGTCCCAAATTTAATGGGAATAATAAATTGTTTAATAAATTAAATACAAGCAAGTGAATACGTTAAGTTACAAAACTGTCTCGGCCAATGCGAAAACTGTTAACAAACAGTGGATTGTTGTTGATGCGCAAGGCGAGATTTTGGGGCGCTTGTCATCGAAGATCGCTATGATCATCCGTGGTAAAAACAAGCCTGAGTACACCCCACACGTAGACTGCGGAGATAACGTTATCGTTATTAATGCAGACAAGGTTAAATTGACAGGAAACAAATTCAGCGAAAAGCAATATGTTTCTTATACTGGTTATCCAGGTGGTCAACGTTTTATTTCTCCTAAAGAGTTAATGGCGAAACACCCTCAACGTGTAATCGAGAAAGCGGTACGTGGTATGTTACCGAAAACTAAATTGGGCAAAAAATTGTATACCAATCTTTTTGTGTATGCTGGTGAAACTCATCCGCATTCGGCTCAATCTCCAAAAACCATTAAACTTTAAGAAATGTCAGTTACTAACACTTCAGGAAGAAGAAAAACAGCTGTTGCACGCATCTACTTAAAAGATGGTGCTGGCGCAATTACCGTTAACGGTAAAGATCACAAAGTATATTTCCCTACTTTACCATTGCAATATATCGTAAACCAAAGTTTAGAAGTTTCTGAACTTACCGGCCGTTATGATATCACTGTAAACGTACAAGGTGGTGGAGTAAAAGGACAAGCAGAAGCTGTTCGTTTGGCTATTGCTAAAGCGATTGTTGAACTAGATGCGGAGAAAAAACCTGCTTTACGTGCTAAAGGTTTAATGACACGTGATAACCGTATGGTTGAGCGTAAGAAACCAGGACGTGCTAAAGCTCGTAAGAAATTCCAATTCAGTAAACGTTAATCACAGGAGGCAAAGACAATGGCAAGAACAACTTATCAAGACTTATTGGATGCAGGTGTACACTTTGGTCACCTTACCCGTAAATGGAATCCAAAAATGGCTCCTTATATTTTCATGGAGCGTAATGGAATTCACATTATAGATTTAAATAAAACTTTAACTAAAACTGAAGAAGCTGCGGCTGCGATTAAACAAATCGTAAAATCAGGACGTAAAGTATTATTTGTTTCAACAAAAAAACAAGCAAAAGGAATCGTAGCTGAACAAGCTAAAAAAGTAAACATGCCTTTCGTAACTGAACGTTGGTTAGGTGGTATGTTAACTAACTTTGCTACTGTTCGCAAGTCAATCAAAAAGATGTCTAACATCGATAAAATGACTAAGGACGGTACTTATTCGATCTTATCTAAAAAAGAGCGTTTAATGATTCAACGTGAGCGTATTAAATTAGAGTCACTTTTAGGTGGTATTGCTGATTTAAACCGTTTACCTGCAGCTTTATTCTTAATTGATGTTAAGAAAGAACACATTGCAGTTACTGAAGCGTTAAAATTAAACATCCCTACTTTTGCGATGGTTGATACTAACTCTGATCCTTCTAACATCGATTTTCCTATCCCGGCGAATGATGATGCTACAAAATCAATCTCTTTAATTACTGATGTAATTATCAAAGCTATTGAAGAAGGTTTAGATGAGCGTAAACGCGAAAAAGATGATGAGGCTGAAAAAGAAGCAGTAGCAGCAAAAGTTGCAGCTGATGCTCCTGAAGCAAAAGAGCCAAGAGGAGCTGGTGAAAAAAGACCAACAACTAAAAAGGCAACTGCTGAAGCGGAAGTTGAAGCTCCTTCATCAGAAGAAACTAAAACAGAAGAATAGTAATATTTTTTAATTGCAGGTTACTGGTTTCAGGTTTTAAGTTGGCTTAACATGAGTTTAACTTGGCGCTTGTAACTTGTAACCTGTAATTGTTATAACAAGATTGTAAAATTTAAAAAAGGAAATAAAATGTCTACAGTACAAATTACTGCCGCTGATGTAAATAAACTACGCCAACAAACTGGTGCTGGTATGATGGATTGCAAAAAAGCATTATTAGAAGCTAATGGCGATTTCGAAGCTGCTGTTGATTTATTGCGCAAAAAAGGTCAAAAAGTATCTGCCGCTCGTTCTGGCAATGCTACTTCTGAAGGTCTGGTATCAATTGCTGTTTCAGCGGATGGCACAAATGGCAAATTAGTTGCTTTAGCTTGCGAAACTGAGCCAGTTTCTAAAGTTGAAGATTTCCGTAACTTAGCTCAGGCTGTTTTAGCTGCAGCAGTTGCCAACAATCCTGCTACTACTGAAGAATTATCAGCGATTACTTTGGAAGATGGACGTACAGTTGCAGAAACCATCACTGAACTAACCGGTAAAATCGGAGAGAAAATCGTTATTCAAGAATACGCAAATATATCTGGCGAAAAAATCGTTTCTTATATCCACTCTAATGGTAAAATGGGCGTTTTAGTGGTATTTGAAGGTGCTAATGGCATAGATATTACTGAAGCTGGTAAAGATGTTGCTATGCAAATTGCTGCAATGAACCCAGTTGCTGTTGATAAAGACGGTGTTGATCCTGCTACTATTCAACGTGAAATCGAAATTGCTAAAGACGTTATCCGTCAAGAAGGTAAACCAGAAGAAATGGTTGAGAAAATTGCTGCTGGTAAATTGAATAAATTCTACAAAGACAGCACTTTATTAAACCAGGAGTTTGTTAAAGATAGTTCTGTGGATGTTCGTAAATACTTAGATAACACTGCTAAAGGATTAACAGTATCTGCTTTCAAACGCGTACAATTAGGTGCATAAGCATTTCTAAAATAATTAAAAGCTCCTGGTGAAAATCAGGAGCTTTTTTTATGCCTTTATATCCTGTCCATCACCATGAATTTTTCAGGGTCTAATTTATTGAGAAAAGTGCTGCAGTATATTTACTGCTTAGCTTTCCGCTGCGCTACAGGTCAATATGATGATTGCATTTCCTACTTCCAACCTTTTCCTGATTCAATAGTATTCGAACAGTTTGGAGTATAGTGTTTCGGTCAACGTGCATCATTTTGGAGCACTCAAAGTAGCCGCACTCGGCTTTAAAAAACTTCTTATACCGGGCTGACTTTCATTCATTTGGTTATTTCATCTTATTATCCAAATATATAGTCACAATATTTAACTTTGATCGTTTAAGATTAAATTTACTCAACGTTTGATATGCCTAAAGTAATTTCCAACACCTCCTATTTTCAGGGTAACAATTTAAAAAAGAATCAAGACATCATTATCGATGGTGATATCATTTCAGCTATTAAAGAAAGTGATCATAATGGAAACGACCATTCGATTGTTGTTCCAGGTTTTATAGATTTGCAGATTTATGGAGCAGGCGACAGGTTATTTTCTGCCGAGCCAAGCATCGAATCGTTAAGCATTATGGAAGATGACCTGCTCAAAAAAGGAACGACTGGTTTTTTGGCCTGCATGGCAACAAACTCTCAGGAAGTTTTTAACGAATGTATCAAAGTAGCTAAAGCACATCGCTCAACAGCCAGGAATTGCCTGGGTTTGCATTTAGAAGGGCCATTTTTAAATCCAAAACGTTTAGGCGCGCACGTACCTGCCTTTGTACGAAAGGCTTCCTTAGACGAGATTAAGAAACTAATCGATTTTGGAGATGGTGTTATTAAAATGATGACGATAGCACCGGAAATCCATGATGATGAGGTAATACAATACTTACTGGATCAAGGTATTGTGGTTTCATTAGGACATAGTAATGCAACTTTTGAGGAAGCTACTGCGGCGTATAATAAAGGCATCCAAACCACTACCCACCTCTTTAATGCCATGAGCCCCATCCACCATCGAGAACCTGGAATACCTACAGCTGTTTTTAGTCATGCTAAGGCGATGGCCAGTATTATCGCCGATGGACAACATGTAGATTTTGAGGTGGTTAAATTTGCGCAGAAACTATTAAAAGAGCGTTTATTCCTCATCACCGATGCTGTCACGGCTTGTTCAACCGGTCCTTATCAGCATATCCAAAAAGGAAATAAATATGTAATGCCTGATGGAACACTTTCTGGTTCATCGTTAACCATGTTAGAAGCTGTTAAAAACTGTGTAACATACTGTGGCATCAGTTTAAATGATGCAATTAAAATGGGAACAAGTTATCCTGCCAAATTAATCGGAATTGAAAACTTAACGGCAAATATTGCGGCTGGTGAGCAGGCAAATTTAGTCGTGCTTGATGATGACCTAAACTTAAAAGAGGTTATTTTTAAAGGTAAAAAGGTATAATCAAACCAACATGTTCAAAAGAATTCTTCCCGCAATTATCTTTCTATCCATTTATACCGGTAATTTATGGGCGCAGGAAAAGGGATCTGCATTTACCATCATTCCACTTGGTGTAAAAGGCGGCGATGATGAGAGCAATTTATCATCGTACATGATAACACCAAAAGGAAGCGACAAATATGTTTGCCTTGATGCGGGAACCATAAATGCAGGCATACAAAAAGCAATCGATTTTAAATCTTTAAAAGGCAATAGCGAAGAAATCCAGCGTAAGCAGATTAAAGGTTATCTCATCTCCCATGGTCACCTGGATCATTTAGCTGGTCTGATTATCAATTCGCCCGCAGATACATCCAAAAACATTTATGGTTTACCCTCCGTCCTCAATATTTTAAGGGATAAATATTTTACATGGGATGCATGGGCTAATTTTGCCAACGAAGGCGAAAAACCACAGCTAAAAAAGTATACTTATTTCCCACTGATTGAAGGTAATACTTATCCCTTAGCTGGCACAGAAATGAAAGTAAAAGCTTTTGAACTGAGCCATGGCAAACCTTATAAAAGCACTGCTTTTCTAATCAGCCATGATGATAGTTATGTACTTTATCTGGGAGATACCGGCGCCGATGAAGTTGAAAAATCAGATAAACTAGCCAACCTGTGGCAGGCCATAGCGCCACTGATTAATGCGGGCGAGCTAAAAGCCGTCTTTTTAGAGGTTTCTTTCCCGAACGAACAGCCAGATAAACAATTGTTCGGACACCTTACCCCAAAACTTTTCTTTAGCGAACTGTCGAAACTTGAAGCTTTAATCAATGAGAAAGCATTTAGAAAAGTTTCTTTTATTGTAACCCATACTAAACCACCACTTCAATCTGCAGAAAAAGTAAAACAACAATTGATTTCGGGGAATGTAAAAGGCTTAAAATTAATCTTCCCGGAACAAGGCAGGCGCTTAACAATTAATTAATATAGGCAAAATAAGAACTATAAGGCCTAATTACGCTGTATATTATATGAATTTACAATAACACAATTTTATCTACACAACTGTATTTATTATTCGTCAAACCTATAATAATATAATATTGGCTTAAACTCTACGTAATTTTACATGTATACCTTTGGTGGAGGAAAAGGAACCTTGTAATTTAAAGACTAATGCACCTCCATAATAACACAAAACACATTGCACTTTCATTGTTTTTATGTTTTACTATTCTATCTTGTAAAAAAGAGACAGGTAAGTTCCTCCTAGAAAAAGATAACGAAGAACAACAAATTCTGGATTCGATATACCTATATGCAAACCAGATTTATTTCTGGAATGACCAGCTTCCAAAATACACCAACTTCAATTTTAAAAAATATACCACTGGTTCTTCCATCGCTAAGTATAGCCATGAAATATTTGATCTTACCAGATATGCCTTGAATCCTGAAACAGGAAAATCATTTGAATTTAATCCGGATAATGTCTCTGAAGCTAAATTCTCGACAATAATAAGTAAGTCAAATTCTGGGGACCAAAATAATTACAGCCTCACAGATCTTGGTTATAATTATGGGATTACACTTGTTGCAGTTGGAAACAGCGCCATCTACATAGAATATGTAATTAAGAATTCTCCCGCAGAAACAAATGGTATAAAAAGAGGGATGAAAGTGGAAGAAATTAACGGAAGAAAAAGTGAAAATACTGAAGATTTCTATAAATATGTTAAAACAGCCTTCGATAGTGATAAGGTAGAGCTTATTTTAAACGGTAAGCCTAATGCCTATAAATCTGAGAAATATACGATTAAGCGAATGGCCTACATTGCCGATCCGGTAAACATGGTATCTGTTTTAAAGATAAATAATGTCAATATCGGCTATATTTCTTACCTGAAATTTTCGAGCCCTAAGGGTAGAGATGAAAGTTTAAACAATGCATTCTCTTATTTTAATAACGAAGATGTAAAGGAATTAATTATTGACCTGAGATATAATGGCGGTGGCGATATTTTAACCTGCGAAAATTTCGCCAACCTAGTTGCACCACAAAGTGCAAACGGGAAGGTAATGCGAAAAGAGAAATATAATACCCTTATGCAAAAAGGAGAGGCAACCTTATTAACAAAACAACCTATTTTAAATGATGACGGAAGTCCGGCATTTATTATTAATGGCAGAACCGCTACCCTTGCAGATGGTGATTATTCTATAAATGCAAACACATCGCTTTTTAAAAAAACTGCTGGTCTTAATAATTTAACCAGGGTATATTTCATTGTTAGCAAGAAAACAGCATCGGCAAGTGAGTTATTAATTAATTGCTTAAAGCCCTACATGGATGTAAAGCTGATTGGCACAAGAACAACAGAAAAGCCAGCAGACCCAGTTAAAACTTTCGGAAAACCAATTGGTTTTTTCCCGGTAAAAATAAAATCATATTCTCTATACCTCTCTTTATTTCAAAATCTAAACGCCAACAACGAGGGAAACTATTTTAACGGAATGTCAACGAATATCACTACTGACGATGATGTGGAAACTGATTTTGGCAATATTGAAGAAAAAGGCCTTAGAAGTGCATTGGATGATATGGCTTATTCACCTAAAGTAGCCGCAGTAAAAAATAAAGCACTTGAATCCAAATCAGCAATGGGGAGTAATATCTCGAATGTAAAAAGGGAAGTATTTGGCGCAGGTGAATTACAGGAACTTATTAAATCGCAGTTTAAACTAAGAAAATGAAAAATAAATAAACAATCCAAAAATCAATCTACTATCAAAAAAAAATGAAAAACAATTTAAAAACGCTTATCGCCTTAGCTGCTGTTGCAGTTTTATCGGTAACAGCCTGTAAAAAAAATGTTGAAGAACAAATCTCTTCAAATGGAAAAGAAATTAATACGATTAGAAATCTGTCAAAATTCCCTGACACAATTATTAGCATTACCGGTCAAGGCAATCCTGTTAAGAGCTTAATTAACAGTAATAAAAAAAGCTATACAGAATTGATTAAGGATAGTGTTTGGGCTGGTGATGCAGGCCATAGCCTGGTAATTGAATCTGATGAACAAGTTGTCTTAACAAATTATTCACGCTACATCTATCCGGGTTCCTTACTACAAGGAAATTCAATCTCCGATCTAACCTACAAACCATTAACACAATACCAGAATAAAATTAAGCCCATTACCGTTTCTGTCTCAGCACATGCAGCAAATGTTTCAGGTGTTATTAATAAACCAAGTTTATCAGGTACCCGCTCTTTCCTTGAATCTGTTTATTCAGATAGTTTCTCCGGTAAAGAAATTACAAGCTTTAGTTTCGACATGAACCAGTTTACTTATTACGATGAATTTAAACTTGCATTCGGCGCAAACATTAAAGTAGGCAATATTTTTAATGCGAACGCATCTATAAATAAGACTAAAATTGAGAAGAAAACCGGACTTATAGCAAAGTTTGTTCAGCGCAACTTTACCCTGGATATGGATCTGCCAGATGGAAACTTATTGGATAGTTCAGTAGATCCAAGCCAGCTGGGTCAATATTCCCCTGTTTATGTAAGTTCTATAACTTACGGAAGAATGGGTATGATCAAGGTTGAGTCTGATTATAATTATTCATCATTAACAAGAGCTTTTAAAGCTGCATTTAATGCCGGTATAGTAAGCGGCGGGGCATCTATAGCAGATTCTTTAAAAACTATTATCGATAATTCTTCAATTGAAATTTATAATGTTGGTGGCGAAGGGGAATCTGTGGCACAATCTATTAACGGCTACGATGCATTTAGGCAATACATAATTTCTGGCGGAAATTATACACCGCAAACCCCTGGTCTCCCATTATATTATACATTGAGCTATTTAAGCGATAATTCAATTTTCAGAACCAGGTTCCTGGTTAATTTCCCTAAAAATTAATAACACTGTCCATATCTGATCGCCCTGCCTTGACATAAAATAAATTGCCGGGCATGGCGATCTTTTAAGTTTAGATAACATTTATTTAATGAAAAAATATATACTACTTGTAGCTTGTTTCGCTATCATTCTAGCATCGTGTAGAAAAAACGAAACCATTTTAATACCGAAAACCACATTTAACGGGAAGTTTGCAGATCCGGTTATTGATATCAATATTGAAGGTAGCCCATCTGCTTACGCAGGTCAATCAATAAAGAACATCCTAGACCAAAAAAAACTAAGCGGTGCCGATATTTATAAAGACAGTTTATGGGCTAACGACTTTGGAAGAACATTATTTGTAGAAACGGATGAAATTGCCCTAATGAAAAATTCTGCCTATGAAAGATATATATATGCTGCATCTCTGCTTCAGGGAAACTCAATAGCTGATTTAAATTTTATGCCAATATCCGAATTTCAATCTTCGGTAAAACCTGTTACGGCTTCAGTTTCATTTCAGGCAAAAAGAGTAAGTGGTATAATTACTAACCCTACACTTTCGTCAACAAGAAATTTCGTAAGTGACATTTTAGCCCAAAATGATATAAGTACCCAAGTTGCAGGATTCTCTTATAGTTTAGAAAAATTTACTGCTTATGATGAGTTAAAACTTGCGTTTGGTTCGAATGTAAAAACAGGAACTCTTTTTGGCCATAAAACATCAAACAGTACAGAAACCATTGATAAGATTTCGAAACGAACTGGCATTTATGCTAAATTTATTCAGAAAAACTTTACCTTGGATTTAGACATTCCCGCTGACGGTAAACTAATGAATGACGGTACTAACCTAGATGCACTAAACCAAAAATATCCTACCTATGTTAGCTCAATTACTTATGGGCGTATGGGTATAATGGCCATAGAATCAGATTACACTTATGAGGCTGTTAACAATGCCTATAACTCCGCTTTCAAAGCCCTCTTCGTTTCTGGAAGCAGCTCTACAACGGAAGAAGAAAAAAGAATAATCGACGAATCTTCCATGAAGATTTATATTATAGGTGCCGATGGCAGCGATGCTGTTGAAACAGTTAATGGATTTGATGCCTTTATACAGTTTATTATTAAGGGTGGGACTTTCTCTGCATCAAATCCAGGGGTGCCAATATACTTTAGTTTAAGTCACCTTGCTGATCATTCTGTAGTGAAAACTAAATTCAGGATTAACATCGATACCCAGCCTGTATACGCTAGAATAGAATATCAGAATAAAGATAAATATAGCAATTATAATGGTTGTGATGTCTATCTTTGCTTTTATTCAGATATGACTGGAACTAGCTCAACAGTCCCACAAGATTATGTTAAATTTGAATGGAAAAAAGAAACTACTAATGCTGGCTCAGTGGAGGGGCCATATGATCATCAACCATGGTGTTCTTCAACCACTTACGATAGCTTAACTTTAGTGAATACCTTTAAACAATCAAAAATTCTTATAAAAGAAAATCATACATACCAGAGTTCGTGGGATGACACCTATCAGGAAGATTATGGTTCCGGGGGGAGTGGTACTTTACACCGAGAAGGTTATTATTTATCTAATTATTCCCTTAAAAATGGTTCTTTTTATAAAGTACTAGCTCCTTTAAGATGATACCATCAAAAGTTAAATACACTTGGAAGCACAATGGAACGGAGTTATGTCCTAGTTGCAACTTTTGGCACTAGTGTTGCTTTTGTTGGCGATAGTTCCTCTTCTGATGACGGAACCGGCGATACAAATGATAATTTATTTAATGGTTGGTCTGGTGATGTACCATCCGGATATAACTCCCATCCGGCTTTACATGTAAATGCTTCATTATAGCTTGCTAAAGCCCAATAATTAATCAAATAACAGAAAGGGCGATATGAAAATATTGCCCTTTTTTATTTATATCCTCAACCTAATTAAATATTTACATCAAATATTAAAACGATAGCCCGTAAGTAAAAAATTGTTAATATTTTTGAGGTCATGAAATACAAACGCATCCTATTAAAGCTTAGCGGAGAATCGCTAATGGGCGACAAACAATATGGAATTGATAATGAACGCGTTAAGCAATACGCTGAAGATATCAAAGCCGTACACGATAAAGGTTTAGAAATCGCAATCGTAATTGGAGGAGGAAACATTTTTAGAGGTTTAAGCGCCGAAAAAAGTGGGATGGACAGGGCACAGGCTGATTACATGGGCATGTTGGCTACAGTAATCAACTCTATGGCCTTACAAGATGCTTTAGAAAAAGTGGGTATTAAAACGCGTTTACTTACTGCTATTAAAATGGAACAGATTTGTGAGCCATTTATCCGCAGAAGGGCTGTTCGACATTTAGAAAAAGGCCGTGTAGTTATTTTTGGCGCAGGAACCGGAAACCCATACTTCACCACCGATTCAGCTGCAGCTTTACGTGCTATCGAAATTAAAGCTGATGTTGTTTTAAAAGGAACACGTGTTGATGGAATTTATACCGCAGATCCTGAAAAAGATCCATTAGCAACTAAATACAACGAAATTTCTTTTAGAGAAGTTTACGATAAAGGCCTGAACGTAATGGACATGACAGCCTTTACCCTTTGTGAAGAAAACCAAGTGCCGATTATTGTGTTTGATATGAACAAACATGGCAATTTCATGAAAATCGCTAATGGCGAACCTATCGGAACCCTGGTTAAATAAGAAATAAAAATTATTATTTTTGTAGAAATACACACAATTATGAACGACCTCATACAATTACAATTAATGGATGCTCAATCTGCAATGGATAAAGCAATCGATCATTGTGAATCTGAATTAACTAAAATCAGAGCTGGTAAAGCATCAGCTGGAATGTTGGATGGTATTTTCGTAGATTATTATGGCGCAGCTACAGCACTATCACAGGTAGCCAGCATTAATACGCCTGATGCCAGAACAATCGTAATCCAACCTTGGGAAAAATCTCTTTTAACTGCAATTGAAAAAGCTATTCAGGTAGCTAATATTGGTATCAATCCGCAAAATGACGGTATTGTTATCCGCCTGGTTGTACCGCCTTTAACAGAAGAGCGGAGAAAAGACCTGGTGAAAAAAGTTAAGGAAGAAGCCGAAAGAGGTCGAATTACCGTTCGTAACATCCGTAAGGATGCCAATACCAAAATTCAAAAACTGAAAGGTGAAGGTGTTTCTGATGACGAGATTAAAACAGGTGAAGGCGAAGTGCAAAAATTAACCGATGCCTATATCATCAAGGTTGACAAACATGCCGAAGCCAAAGAAAAAGATGTAATGACAGTTTAATCTGTATAAAATATATCGAGAAAGGGAATGGATTTAAATCTATTCCCTTTTTTATTCTTATTTCTTTGCGCTTGAGCCTCTAACGTTTAAGACGGTAGGTAAAGATACCTGCATGTTTTCGATGGATTTGCCAGACTTTTTAAGCTTATTCAATAAAATCTTCATTACGTTTTCTGCAATGGCCTCAAGGGGCTGTGCAATAGCCGTAACCGGAGGCTCACAAAATTCCAGGATTTCGAAATCATCAAAAGAAACAACAGCTATGTCTTTATGGATCTGAATACCTAATTTTCTAAAAGTTCTTAAACCATCTAAGCAAATGTAATTAGCTGCAAAAACTACCGCATCAAGCTGCTTCTCTTTAAAAAATTTGATCATCTCCTCAATGGAGTCGGCAGAGTTTACATATTTGATCTTCTTTACAATTGACGGCAATTTATATTTTTCGACAGCGCTTTCATAACCGGCCAAACGATCTACCATCTGTTGCTGTAAGGTATCAATGGTTACAAACCCTATTTTTTTGTAATTATTTTTAATGAGGTGTTCAGTAGCTTCGTAGGTACTATTTAGATTATCAATTATTACATAATCTGTTTTAACATCCGGTACATACCGATCAAAAAGCACTACCGGAGCATCTGTTTGAATCAATTTTTTAACTTCTTCTTCCAATCCCTCAGGCAAGGCCATAATATAGCCATCAACATGCCTGTCTTTAAAAATCTGCAACAGTTCTATTGCCTTCTCAGTATCATTTCTGGTACTGCTAAAAAGAATTTTATAACCAAGACTTGAAGCAATTTCATCAATTCGGCGTGCTATACCAGAGAAAAAAGGTTCAGAAATGTCATCAACCAGGAAACCTATGATTTTTGTCTTACCTGTTCTCAAACTTGTAGCAAGGGCATTGGGCTGATAATTTAATTCGGCCACAAGGTCTAAAACCTTTTTAGTAAGCGATTCGCTGATGTTCTTCTCTCTTGCTTTTCCATTAATTACGAACGATACGGTTGTAATGGAAATATTTAATTGTTTAGCGATATCTTTAATTGAAATACGTTTCTTCATCACAGGTATTGAACGAATAAATTTGCTGGTAATATAAGAATATTACTATAAATATATGATGGATATGAAAAAACTCGCCTAAAAAGAAAAAGAGCAACCTATCCAGGATTGCTCGATTAACTAACTTATTATTCATAAAAAATGCTGTTGGGGAAGGAGTCGAACCTTCAAGGGGTAGTTAGCTACAGTTCAAAAAATTAATTTGTGGTCAACCCAATAAACTGCGTTTGTCCCATTATTCCCCACCACCGAGACAAGGAGGCGTGTCTGCCAATTTCACCACCCAACATTTCAAAAGTTAACAGTTCTCAATTTCCAATTTTCAGTTTTAAACTGCTAACTGTAAATTGCCAACTGAACTGGCTGTAGGGGAAGGAATCGAACCTTCAAGGAGTGGTTAGTACCGAAACCGGTATATTCCCATTATTCTCCGCCACCGAGACAAGGAGGTGTGTCTGCCTGTTTCACCACCCTACATTATGTTATGCAATTTTGAAAGAACGTTCCCTTTTTGTTAATTGCTTGATACAAATGTAAAGGAACAAGCAATACCTTGCAAATATTTTAAACATTTAATTTTATTTTTATAATATTGATAAATATTTGTAAATTCGCTTATCATAATTCAAAAATATGCTTAAAAAAGACAATTCCAATTTAGAAATTGACAACCTCGACATCGACATATTAAAACAATTGATGCAGGATGCCACTAAACCCTATACAGAAATCGCTAAAGATCTTATTGTTTCAGGTGGAACGATACACGTTAGGATGAAGAAACTGCAGGAAATGGGCATTATTAAGGGCTCTCATCTTATTATTGATCCACAAAAGGCGGGATATGATATTTGCGCCTTTTTAGGCATTTACCTGGAAAAAGGAATTCAGTACAAAGATGCAGTTGCCCAATTGAGCAAAATTAAAGAGGTGGTAGAATTGCATTATACTACCGGTGCCTATAGTATGTTTGCCAAAATCATCTGCAGGGATACCAATCATTTACGCCATGTTTTAAACGAAGAAATACAGGCTGTGAACGGTATCCAACGTACGGAGACTTTAATATCGCTGGAAGAAAGCATTAAGCGGCAGATTGAACTAGGTTAAGCGGAAAGACTAAAGCAGAAAGATTAAAGGTGAAAGACCACAATCTGTGTAATCATACCTGAGTTCGGATGACCTTATATGTCTTATATGGTAAAAACCTTTAGTGATTTTATTTGAAAATGAACGCTCAGTAAGATTTCGGGAACAGCAGCCCTGTTATCCGCTATAGCCCCGATGAAGAATCGGTGGCTGACGCTTCTCCCGGGTTTGGAAACAAGGGTTGTGCAGGGTAAAATTCCTAACCGAAAATAAAACTACCTAACGCCCCACCCAGACCCGATTGAAGTGAACACGAAGCCGCAGGCAAAGTAAAACGGAAAGCGGGAGGAAACCCAAATAATTATACAGGCCTTGCTCTCCTAATCTTAATAATCATATTTATAAGGGGGCCTTCGACTACGCTCAGGGTGACAAACGCTAGAGTTAAGCTACTATAAAATAGTCGCCTTCTAAGCTCCAGTGAAATTTACATTTAGTCGAGATAGATTTAGCTACGCTGAGCACTGCGTGGTTCTCGACTGCGTTGCACTCCGCTCGAAATGACGAAATTCTTTATTTCAATAGCTGATAAGCAACCAGCGCGGCAACATAGGCCATAGCCGTCATGTAAGCCAATTGGATTACCGGCCATTTCCAGCCTTTGGTTTCGCGGTAAACAATAGCTACTGTGCTCATGCATTGCATGGCAAAAGCATAAAAAAGCATCAAAGAAATACCTGCGGCAAAAGTGTAAACAGGTAAGCCGGTGCGGTTATTAACCGAAGCCGACATGCGCTCTCTAATGGTGCCTGTATCTTCATCACCGCCATCAACACTATAAATAGTGGCCATTGTACCCACAAAGGCTTCGCGGGCAGCAAACGAAGTAATTAAACCAATACCAATCTTCCAGTCGTAACCCAAAGGGCGGATGGCAGGCTCGATCCAACGACCGAGAATACCCACGTAAGAGTTTTCCAATTTCTCGGTAGCCACCAGGGTTTTAATGTGATCTGTATTTTTTGTTGTATCAGTTAGAACAGATTCGTATTTTTTATCAATGTTCTCAAAGCGGTCTCCAGGCCCGAACGAAGCCATTACCCAAAGGATGATGGAAATGGCGATGATTACTTTACCAGCCTCAAATACAAAGGTTTTCGATTTTTCGTACATGGTATAAAACACATTTTTCCACCTGGGCATGCGGTAAATCGGTAACTCCATGATAAAATAAGACCTTTCTTTAGTTTTGATAATGAATTTCATTACCCATGCTACCAATACCGCAGCGATAATACCTACCAGATACATCACCATTAGCGCCAGTCCTTGAAGGTTAAAAACACCTAAAACGGTTTGAGAAGGGATAATTAAGGAAATAATCAGGATATATACCGGAAGCCTTGCTGAGCAACTTACCAAAGGGGTAACCATGATGGTAATCATCCTGTCCTTCCAGTTTTCGATATTTCGGGCAGCCATAATAGATGGAACAGCACAGGCCAAACCACCAATCATCGGTACTACCGATTTACCGTTAAGGCCAACCTTGCTCATAATTTTATCCATCATAAAAGTAACACGAGCCATATAACCCGTATCTTCTAAAATGGATATAAAAGCAAAAAGGATCGCAATCTGTGGAATAAAAACAAAAATGCCACCTAAACCTGCAATTATACCATCCAACAACAAATCGGTAAGCATGCCTGCCGGTAAATATTCGTGCCCAATGCTGGTAATAAAACCAAAACCAGTCTCAATCCAGTCCATTGGATAGGAAGACCAGGCAAATATGGCGTTAAAAATTACAAAAAGAATAAGCAGGAAAATGGCAAATCCCCATATTTTATGGGTTAAAATAGCATCCAATTTATCACTTAAAGAAAATTTCTTTTCTGTACCCCTGTCAATAACCACATCAGATAAAATCGTACCCAGCTGTTTATACCTTGCAATAGTTTCTGCAGCCTGAACCTTCGAAGATTCGAAATGGTGGGCTTGTTCTATTTGTTCAATTTCTTCCTGCTCTTTTTCGGTGAAGAAAGTAAGGTATTCGTGCTGATGAAGCACCTGAAGGGCATAATAATCGTTATCCGAATTCAGTTTCGATTTGATGGCATTAATGGCTTCGGGTGCCAGAAAATTCACATCAACATCCTGAAACTGGGTGGCAATTTTATTGGTATTGGCAATGGCTTGTTTTAACTTATCAATTCCGATGTTGTTTCTTGCTGAAATGGAAACCACCTGAACGCCCAATTTTTGTGAAAGTTTATCAAGGTCGATCTCAATGCCCTGTTTAGTGGAAAGATCGATCATGTTCAATGCTAAAATCATCGGGATGCCTAAATCGGCCACCTGCGAGTACAAAAGCATGTTTCGCTTTAGGTTCGAGGCATCGGCAATCAATACGATTACATCGGGATGGCTGTTGTTATTTTTATCGGCAAGTACCTGAAAAACGATACTTTCATCAGAACTTTTTGGATATAAACTATACGTTCCTGGCAAATCAATGATCTCTGCTTCTTTACCATCAGCAAGTTTAGTAAAACCTGTTTTCTTATCGACAGTGATGCCTGGAAAATTTCCAATTTTTTGATTTAACCCTGTTAAACGATTAAATAAAGTAGATTTACCTGTATTGGGATTACCAACTAACGCAACTTTAATATCCAAACCCAGCTTATTTATTGTATAATGATCACATCGGCTTCGCTTTTACGCAAACAAAGCTGATAACCAGCAACACGTATCGCCATTGGATCGCCCAGAGGAGCAAAACGCTCTACCTCTACTACCTCGCCCGGCAAGCAGCCCATCTCCATTAACTTTACAGACATATCTAAATCTGTAAAAGCTACAATTGTTCCCTTTTCTCCAACTTTTAGGTGCGACAGTTTCATGTGCTAAATTTGGCGCAAGTTAACCTTTCTTTAGATTTATTCCAAATAAGATACAGGGTATGGGATATAAATTACAGCGCTTTTACCCTAAAATGATCTAGTTTCGTTGTCTGCCCCCGCCAAAGCCTCCACCATCGTTACCACCACGGCCTCTGCCCCCTTCCTCATTCCCCCTAATACGATTTTTACCACCCATACGGTTTAAGGAATAGGTAAATGAAAACATAAAATAACGCTTCAATACGTTGTAACTTTCATCACGGATAGTGTTGTTGTTGGCCGTACGACTTACACCCTGGTTTTCGTTCAGCAAATCGTTTACGGCAGCTTTGAAAGTGCCACGGTTTTTAAAAAATTGTTTACTCAGGTACGAATTCACCAAAGTAAAGTAGGTATCGAAATTCTCTCCCCTACCTGTATTCTGGTTGTAATCTGCATCTACTGACCAGCGGATATCGCCCGGGAACATATAGCTGATACTGATATTGGGACTAAAAGTATAATAGCGTGTATTAGAATTAGGTTGAACCGAGTAAGTTGCCCGGTTAATTGAGCCATTAACGCCTGCGGTTAAATCGAGCTTATCCAAATTGGAAACCAAACGGTAACCATTGTTAATCGACCAGCTATTGGTGATATTTTTCAAGGTATTGGTAAAGTTTACATCCCGATCATAGTTGCTACTGATGTTGATATGAAAATTAAGCTTATTTTCTGCCATGATGGGCAAACTTAATGAGGAGGATAACGACCCGGAATAAACACCACTTACGTTTACGGGCAGTACTGCAAATTTACCCTGGTTAACCCCGCTTTCGATTAAACTGCTGCTATTGGCAATTTTATTGGAAGTCTGGGTCAGGTTTATATTAACAAATAACGACCTGTTTTTTCCAACGGTAAAAGTGTTGTATGCAATACGCAGGGTATTGTTAAATTCGGGTTTTAAATTGGGATTTCCCAGTGGGATACTTTGTGTATTGGTATTATTGGGAATGGGCTGCAATTGTTGTATGGTAGGCTGATTGGTACTACCACGGTAATTGAAGACCAAACGCTTACTATTGCTAAAATTATACCTGAACATGGCCGAAGGCGTATAGTTAAATATGTTCTGTTTTAATACGAATCCCTGGGTAATATTATTGTTTTTACGATCGGTATTCTGAATGGCCATCCCCACATTCCAGTTGTATTTTTTGGCCATTTTATTAAAACTGAAACCAGCTGTATTGGTTAAGGTGGTATTTTCATAAACGTTACTTAATGAATCATTTAACAAATCATAGTTCAGCGTAGCCGGGTTAAAATCGTAAGTAAAACGATTAGAAGTATTATGGTTATAGCCGTTCTGGTAGTTAAACTCAAGGCTCAGGGTTTTATTTAGAGGCTCTGTATAAACCAACCGGGTATTCTGACTAATAGATTCACTTTCCTGATCATTGAGCTGGTTAATAACCTTTACCGTTTTAACACTGTCTTTTTCACGCGTTTCGGAATTGTAATTATAATTATCGGCGTCGTTATTATTAATGTTCGTGTTAAAATTCAGCGACAATGTTCTTCCGCGGCGCATAAACTTTTTACGCAACAAAATATTATTACTGATAGCGGGCGCTGTATTATGATTGGTTAATTGCTGGGATCCGCTTGTGTTATAGGTGCCAAAATCGCGGGTATAAATACTGCTGTTTAGGCTCTCGTTATCGGTATAACTTAAATTGGGCTGCACTTTAAGTGAGGTTAACGAATCGATTTTGGTATCGATCATAAAGTTTAAGCGGTGGTTTAAACGGTCTGAAGTATTGGTCTGGTTATTATTAAAAATCGTTGTTACATCGCCCAACAGGTTTTGGGTTACGCTGTTCCTGAGGGTCAGGTCATCAGATTTATTCACAAAATAACTCAAACTCACTTCAGTTTGGTCGGCATATACATCCGAGAAATTAAATCCTCCCGCTTTGGTATCAGTAATTCCGCCACGTCCGCCATTGCTACCCCCATTTCCGCCACCAAAATTTTGTTTGTTCACATTATTAAACTGGGCAACTACACTCAATCGCTTATCCTGATCAAAATGGTTGATATTTGCGTTTACATCATATCGGTCGTTAGAGCCATAACCACCTGTGCTGTTCCCGAAATAGCCGTTTTTCTTTTCTTTTCTGGTCGTGATATTAATAATTTTGGTTCTTGAGCCATCATCAATTCCGGTAAACTGTGCCTGATCGGAAAGTTCATCGATAATCTGGATTTTATCGATCATATCGGCCGGAAGGTTTTTAGTGGCCAATAAAGGATCATTCCCAAAAAACTCTTTGCCATCTACCTTAACTTTGGTAATGGTTTCTCCCTGGGCTTTTACCGTACCGGCTTTATCTACCTCTACTCCTGGTAATTTCTTTAACAAATCTTCTACTACAGCATTCTCTACCACTTTAAATGAACTTGCGTTAAACTCAAGCGTATCCTTTTTTACCACAATGGGTGGAATTTCTGCTTTAATATCTACCGTTTGAAGATCGATTGCTCCTCCTTCTAAAACAATATCGCCCAGGATGACATCAAGTTTATCTGCTGAGATGGTAAAATCTTTAGTGATATTCTTTAAGCCTAAAAACGCAGCATATAACCTGTAAGTGCCGGGTTTTAAACCCTTAAAAACAAACTTCCCATCTTCTGTGGTACTTACAGCGCCTGCCATGCTCGAGTCTGCCAGATTTCTAACAGCCAAAGAAGCATAATCAATTGGTTTTTTATCCTTTGATTGAATAACCCTTCCGCTAACTGAACCCGTTTTCTGGGCATAAACATAAAAAGATGATAAAATAAGCAGGAGCGTAAAAATATGTTTCATTCGGTTAGTTTGCCTTATAATATAGAGACAGCATACTTTTATAAAGGTTTATTTTTACTTTGGTAACATTTGAAATACATAAATGTCAATTGTACATTTAATCCAAAGGATTGAGTAACGGTCGGTGAGACACCGACCGTTATAAAAAGAGTTATAAAACAGAAGAGTCCTGGTTAAAACCAGGACTTTTATTATCATATTGGTGGTCGGTGAGCCACCGGCCATTAGAAAAGATTACATCCTCGGACGGCCACCGCCGCCACCATTACCGCGTTGGCCTGGCATCTGCATATCGCCACTTATGTTTCTACCACCTATACGCGTTAAGGAGTAGGTGAATGAGAACATATAATAACGCTTTAATACATTGGTAGTTAAATCGACAATCGAAGTACCAGTAGCCGTTCTGCTTACACCAGTGTTCTGGTTAAGTGCATCATTTATAGAAAATTTAAATGTTCCTCTGTTTTTAAAAAACTGACGGCTGATGTAAGGATTAAGAATGGTGTATTCCTGGTTAAATTGATCGCCGCCACCAAAGTTCCTGAAATAATCGATATCGATTGCTAACCTGATATTGGCTGGCAATACGTAACTTACATCAAAACTTGGGTTAATGGTGTAATACTGCGTATTGGATGATGGCCTTGCAGAAAAAGTAGAATTGGTATAGCTACCAGTTATACCTCCCGTTAAATCGAATTTATCAACATTGGTAACCAATTTATAACCGTTTGAAATGGTATAACTGTTAGTCACATTTTTTACCAGATCGGTGCTTTCTTGGTCCGCAATAAAATTCACATTTCTGTTATACGATCCATTTCCAGAAATATTCAGCGTTAACTTACGTTCTGCCATTAAAGGCAGAGACCATGTTGCATTGGCATTACCTGCATAAACGCCATCCACATTAATGTAACTTACCTGTTGAACACCACCTGATAAAGGCACTACAGTATTTCCAATGGCATTAAAGGTTTGGGTAAGATTTAAGCCCGCAAAGAAAAACCGGCCATTTTCGATATTAAAGTTGTTAAAGTTGATCCTCAACTGGTTATTGAACGATGGTTTTAATGCAGGATTACCTATATAACGTGTCTGAGAATTTGTATTATCCAGAATCGGCTGAATCTGATCGATAGTTGGTTGTGAGGTAGAGCCTCTATAGTTAATGAACAAACGTTTACGGTTACTAAAATTATACCTGAACTGCGCAGAGGGGGTAATATTAATAAAATTCTGCGTACGTCTTAATCCTGTGGTTAAATTGGTGTTTACCCTGTTGGTCTGCTGTGCAGCAACCCCGATGTTCCAGTTGTATTTTTTCTCGGTAGTGGTTAAGCTTACACCTGCCGCATTGGTTAAGGTACGGTTGTTATAAATATTAGAAAAGGTATTATCTACCAGATCGTATTGCAGGGTTAAGGGATTGTAATTAAACACATCTCTATGCGAATCGCTATTCGAATAACTGTTCTGATAGTTCAGCTCTACACTCAGGGTTTTATTTAATGGTTCGGTATAAACCGCCCTTGTGGTATTATTTATCGAATGGCTATTGGTATTATTCAATTGATTGGTAATGGTGTCTCTTGTTGCTGCCCCTTCCGTAATTTTATCATTTCTATAGTTCAGGTTTGTACCGTCATTATCGTTTATGCTGGTGTTCATATTCAATGATAGCGTACGGCCTCTGCGTTTAAAACTTTTGCGGATCAGTAAATTATTGCTAAAGGTAGGCGTAGCAGCAGTTGTGGTATTCCTTTGCGTACCAACAGTTGAGCCGTCATCAAGCGTCCTGGTATAACTATTAAAATTGTTTCCATCTGTTTCGGTATAAGCTAGGTTCGGCTGAATTTTAATAGATAAAGATGGATTTATCTTGGTATCGACCATGAAATTGAAGCGATGGTTAATCCTGTCGGAAGTATTATTTATATCTTCAGCAATGTTATTCGTACCTCCTGCAAGATTTTGAGTGTTGGAGTTCTGGATATTTTCAGAAATTGCTTTATTAAAGAAATAACTGGCCTGAAACTGGGTGCCGTCTTTATAGGTGTCGGCAAAGTTTAAACCTGCTGCATTGGTAGTGGTGATCCCACCATTTCCGCCGCCGGAACTTGCTCCGCCACCAAATCCACCACGGCCGCCTCCACCTCCAAATCCATTACCTACACCTCCGCCCTGGCCAAAGTTCTGCTTGTTTACATTGTTAAACTGACCGATAAAGCTGATCTGCCTATCATCATCAAATTTGTTTACGTTCAAGCTGGCATCATAACGATCGTCAGAACCATAACCTATGGTACTGTTACCAAAATAACCATGTTTCATGCCATTTTTAGTAGTGATGTTTAAGATCTTGTTTCTTGTTCCATCATCAATACCGGTAAACTGCGCCTGTTCAGAAAGTTCATCAATTACCTGGATTTTATCAACCATATCAGCCGGAAGATTTTTAGTCGCCAATAACGGATCATTGCCAAAAAATTCTTTACCATCAATCTTTACTTTGGTAATGGTTTCGCCCTGGGCTTTAACACTGCCATCTTTTGCTACCTCAACCCCTGGCACCTTTTTCAGGAGATCTTCTACCACGGCATTTTCGCGCACTTTAATCGATTTGGCATCAAACTCTAAAGTATCTTTCTTTACCACAATCGGGATAGTAGCGGTTACGTTAACATCTTTTAAATCAACGCCATCATCATTCATGGCAATTTCGCCGGCATTTACAGCCGCCTTAGCCACTTCTATATCTTTGGTTGCTGTTTTTAAACCTAAAAAAGCGGAATAAATCCTATACTTACCCGGAGCTATGGCTTTAAAGCTAAAACTTCCGTCAGGATCGGTTTGACCGGATGCCACAACACTCGAATCTTTTAAACTCTTAATTGCGATTGTAGCAAAATCAACCGGTTTTTTATCTTTCGCGTTAATTACTTTTCCGCTTATCGAACCAGTATTTTGAGCCTGGGCGATGTAACCACAAAATAGAAGAACAATGAATATTGCCCGCTGAACGTTTCTTTTCATCAAAAAAATTAGATATTATAATATAAAACTAAGCTATCAGACTGTAGAAAAGCCGAAAGGTTTGTTAAGGTGTATTAAAAGCTTGGTAACATTTTAAATACAGCTTGAGGAAGGCAGTCAGATCAAACAGGAAATTGATCGGTAAGAGGATTATTTTTGTGTTAAAGGATAGCTGTTATAATACACTTTCGGGCAATTACAGTTCTTTTTAAAAATACTGCAGCCGCTTAAACCTATAGCCGCGATTAAACAAATGATGCTAACTTTTCTTCTCATTGAAATTTAATTTATGGAGCAATACATAACTAAAAACTGCCATTGATGCGCCTAACATATCACAGCCAAAATCCCACCACTCTGCAGAACGATAGGTAAAAACTTTCCATTGTAATAGTTCAATTCCGCCGCCGATGATAGCACAGACAAGTAAAACCTTAAAAATGGTTAAGGTTCTGAAAGCATAGGTATGCTGGTATTTTATTTTACCATAGAAAAGTAATACGGATAAAACAAAGAAAAAGCCCATGTGGGTCATTTTATCAAAGCCTTCGAAGAAAAAGCCGCTTTTTCCAACAGAATCGGAAATGTGCATATTGCAAAACACCAAAACAACAACTGTCCAAAGAATGGCCCATTTTTGCTGTTTTAGTGTTTTGTACAAAATATTAGAATTAGGCACCTACAAGTTCCTGGTAAGCTTCTGCTGTTAATAAACCATCTACTTCAGCTAAATCAGCTAAAGATACTTTTACCATCCATCCTTGTCCATAAGGATCAGAGTTAACCAATTCTGGGTTATCGTTTAATTCAGCATTAACTTCCAATACTGTTCCGGTAACTGGCATGTATAAATCAGATACCGTTTTAACAGCTTCTACAGTACCAAAAACTTCTTCTTTAGCTACCTCGCTACCTACAGTGTTAATATCAACATAAACGATATCGCCCAATTCGCGTTGTGCAAAATCAGTTACGCCAATATAAGCTTCGTTACCTTCAACTCTAACCCACTCGTGGTCTTTAGTGTACTTCAATTCTGATGGAAAATTCATTATTTATATATTTTTGAAAATAAGTTATTTAGTTCGTTGCTCTATCAGGCTTACACGCATAGTTGCAAACATTTAAACGTTTCCTATCGTTTACGCTCCAAAAATACGATTTACTTTCACATCTCGCAATGCCCGGCAAATTAACTTAAAAATATTAATTGTGTCAGCATTACGCGCTGTAAGCAAAGGGTATGAATTTCTGGCTATGTTAGTTCAAGTGGTTAGTTACATAAGGGAATTCAATACAGGTTGATTGCCAGCTGGTGGTTCTGTTATACTTCGTTAACTTTAAGCTACGTAATTCCACTCAAAACTTTATTCCCCAACCATAGCGTTTCATTCCATCGTAATTATCCACACCAGTAATGAGATGATAAGTAATAGTGTAAATATTGATCCGATTATATTAAAGTTGCTCATAATATTTGGTTAGTTATAGATAACAAATTAATACATACGAAATGTTTTATAAAATGGTTGTCCGCTTTGTTCATTTTTATAATCAGTCGATCTGACCATTAGCATTTTAAATCGATCAGTATAATTTTACTCCTCATAATTCATAGTGGTGGGTAAAGGTATCTTTCTCAACTTCACAGGAAATAAATAGGCCAATCATGAAAAATTTCCTTTTCATATTAATTGGAAGTGTAGGTGTTTGAGGAACTTTTTAAAGCGCAAGCATGTTACTATTGAGTATATGTGACTAACCTATACGACTTTAACAATCAGATTGGGTTTTCGTATTTCTTTATGATCCAAAGACCCAATTCCATAGTCTTTTCCACTTATTATGAAATTACCATACTGATTTTCGGTCAGAAGTTTGAATTCGCTCTGGTGTCTAACTTTTGGGGGCACTATACAACACAGATAGGCATCGTAACTATAGATACGTCACTAGTTCTGATGTGCTATTGTTATCGATTTCTTTCTATCTTGAGTGCGTTTTTTCTGGTAATGGAAATCAAATATCATTAGCATCAGTGCCAAAATCAACAAAGCAATCAATACCCAGTCCACTGTTGGACGGTCTCTCATAAGAAATAATTGGTTAGACTGCAAACATAGTAAAAAACTTAAAGTAACACAAACACCGCAGAAGGTATGGGTTTATTAACCTTCAGGAACTTGTGCAGATACATTTACCTGGAGCAGAACCAAGGGTCGAGAGCAATTTAAAGGAAATGTAGCCGTATTTGTGGAACCGCTCCTAATTTTACCGGCTATAAGAAACTCCAAAGGAGTTATTGTTTTTTTGGACTTGTCTGTTCTGACTGGCCATATCGATTAAAATCATAATTAAAGCACAAATTAATAACGAAATTAACATCCAGTCTGTTGTGAATTGCTTTTTCATAATCTGAGTATTTAAATATGTGCAAATTTAGAAAAAAGTGAACCGCAGTTCAAAAAAAAGTAATTGGACATCATAAATATTAAATCCGGCGAATAAGCCCAAACTCCCATTTCAAACAAAACTCTCAATCGTTTAACGCAAAAATAACCACAACAAAAAACTAATTTTCCCATTAACAATAAGATTTCGTCACTCCTGACTATTTACACATACACATATACTTTACTACAAATCCATATTAATATATTGAAATACAATAAAATAGCACATTTTAAAACGCATGTAAGCTTAAAAAAATAAAAAATTTTATAAAAATAAAACCGGATACATCAAAAATTACGTATATATGTAAATCTAACCATACAAACATCTAACCAAAAACCAAAATATGAGTAAGCTAATTATTATTGCAATTATTTTTTGCACGCTATTTTGGACAGTTCTTCTGTTAGTACAACCTATTATTATGCTTGCTTTTATCCTATTGACCAGCACTGTATTTTGGTTGAATACCAGGCATGCAAAAAACATAGAATAAAACTGGGTCATGAGGCTGTCTAATAGAATGTCATCCTGAGCTTGTCGAAGGAACTGTTTTAAATGTCTTACCAGGCGTTTCGATACTTCGTCAAGCTCTGTACAGGCTGAGCTCAACGCGACAAATTAATTGAATTACGATTTATGATACAGCCTAATGGCTCGAAACAGGCTGCATTTCCGTAGCCGCTATCAATGAACCTTATGTCCGTTGTATATTGCTATATCATGGAAAGAAAAGTATAGCCGATAGCAGTCGTCTCTATAGTGGTGAAAATTGACAGATTAGCAGTACATGTGTATAAAAATATGCATCCCAATACCTATACGAGAAATTCTTTCAGACTATCTGTATGACAGGTATATTTTTAAAAGAAAATTCACATGCAACACCTGATCATTTATGCAGGCTTTACTGCTTCTTAACACCAGGACTATATTTCTAATTTAATGTAAACCTTAAACTAAATCCGAAATTACTGAATGAGGTATTAAAAGTTTGTGAAGTATAGGGTTTGGTAATGTTCGAATCGTAAAATAACTTGATATTAAACTTCTGGTTTAACACATAATCGACACTTGGCCTAAGCGTAATATTTTTTGCACCTGAAGAAACTTCGGCTTCAGTAACATCGGCACGGTAAATCACCGTTTTATTATCGCGGATAGCTACATCTAACTTGAAATCCATGTTGTTATCCATTTTCAGGCTTTTAAACCACCCAAATGGGAAACGGAATTTGTTGGTACGGTAACCCAATCCTAAAACCATATTGTTTTCTGATAACTGTGCCAGCTGACTGTTTGATAAACTCAATCCCAATAAACGCGATCGGTTTAATTCGAAAGAAGCGGTCAGGTTATTTTTAAACCTCGTATCAACACCAACCAAAGGAGAAAAATATTCTGAAATGGTTACCTGAGCAAACTGGTATTCTGGTAAAAAGTTATTATTTACATCCCTACTACTCACGGCACCGTTGGTTTCCTGGTAACGCAATAATGAGTTAAAGCCATTAATATTATAGGCCGAACGATAGCCATGACGGATATCGACAGACGAAAATTTATCGGCAATAAAAGGAATACGTGTCAAACCGCTATAAGTTAAACTCCAGTTTGGAAGCGGTATTTTCGGGAAAGCATTCATTTTCGTCTTACCTGCATCTTTACCCGAATAAGCAGCCATAAAAGCAGAGATAATTACATCCTGGCTCTCCTTACTGTAACCATCAGCATAACCTCCATTGATGCCACCCGAATTTGGGTTTTCAGCGCCAAGCCTTCTGGAAATAATTATCCTATTGGCCATAAACTGATTAAATAGTCCTGAGATAATGGTGGAATTACTTTCTTTAAATGCCGTGCCTAAAGCGATGTACGATACGCTATAATCTCCCGTGGTAATTGCACTCAGATTCTCGAACGAGGATACGCTGGCCACGTACCTGAAATTTGTAGAAAAGTTTCTTGTTTGTGCTTTATTGGCTTTTAACGTGATCCGTAGATCTTTAAAAGGCTCGAGTAGACCAGTAAATTGAAAATCCTCTCTTAAGGTGTTTACGTACAGTTGGTTCTGTAACGTATCGGTTGTTAACCAACCATTATTCAGTGCCATATCCCTGATATCCCGCTGACTACCAAAAGCAAAACCTAAACCTGGTGCTCCTGTTGCATTGTCGATACCGAAATACTTCGTGGTTGGCAAATAACCAGGGAGAAAAATACCTTTAGTTTGTACGAAACTGGCATTAACGTTTTTTAAACTGGTTAAAATGTTGATGAAAAAGTTCTTCGCTTTACTACCGTCCTGATCATTACCAGCATTCCTGATAAAGCCAAATTTGTTGTACAATGTAGTTAGGTTTAATGTTGGGTTAACCTGTACAGTCCTGCTGTTTTGTACGGTATTACCCAAGTTAATATTTGGATCCAATAATGTAGAAAGCGGTTCGGTTTGCCAGTTAAAGTTGGTACCATAACGGGTTTTTACGGTAACCCAGTTTAGCCCTGGTATTTTATCAATTGGCAAATTATAGGTAACGTTTAAATTGTGGTTATAATCGGTTGTGCGCCCTAATCGTTTTAAGTTTTGCCAAACAGTATCGCGTTTCATGCCGTCAATTCTTCCATCCGGTTCGTCAATAATCGAATAATTTGTGGCATTAAAATCTAACTGTAACGAACGGGTAAGGTTCCATGCGATACCATAAACCCGGCTCATGGTAAAGTTTTTGTTAAAGGTGGTACCATAACCACTCTGATAAAGCCCGATGGTGTTATTCGGATCGTTATTCCGTAAGGTATTTTCTGAATATAAGCGGTCTACATCAATCCTGAAATTAATCGCGCTTGGAAAAATACTGAAGTTAAAATCCTTCAATAAGGCCAGCATGTTAGATTTTATGATTTTTTCAAACGGCGCTATCGTTTTCGCTTCTTTACTATAACTGTACTGTAACGATGCCCTATAGGTATTCTGAATACTGCTTTGATTAATAAAATCGCGATGATTATATTGGGTATAAGCATAACTTGCAGCAAAATTCTCAATATCCCAAAGACGGACAGGTTTATTGTTATTGATCCGTTCTTTTCTAACATTGGTAAAGTTTATCCCTCTTCTAACGGTATAATCCTGTGCAAAATTTAAAATCGAATCTTTTTGTTCTTTTGTAGATTGCTCCAAAGCATTTTTAAGCTCGATATCTGGTGTCCTTGGATTGTACTGAGGAGTAGAAACTTGTTTAGAGTAACTCACAAACATCGGGATTTTCACGCCCGATTTTTGCGGCAGAAACCTACCTAATTCCATTGCAGAAGAAACATCAAGCAATACATTATCTGCACGGTTCCGCTCGCTCACTTTCGAATCGATCGAACCAAAACCGATGGTAGATTTACTTCCGGAAATATTTACATCGGCAAAATCGGCTAATTTTAAGTTCAATCTTCCGGTAGCTGCCCAACCACCTCTTTCATCGAATTCAGTTAATCTTAATTCGTTAAACCAAACCAACGCATTTTTATCAAGGCCATCATCATTACGTTCATCATTGGCGGCACGGAGCGGATTTTTAACACCCACCATATATACCCTAACTTTGCTCATATCAGGCTGCCCTTTAACTACGATCGTTCTCGTTCCGTCGGTATAGGTAAATGGTACATTTGTCGGCCATGGTCGTCCGTTAGCTTGTTTGGCAACATTACGGGCTAACTTTGCATTTTGAAAAAGCGTTAAATCAATATCCATTCTGTTGGCTTCCGGCCAAATGGCATCAGGATCGCTTGTACCGGGATTGGTCACCTTTAACGGGATTACATATTCATAATAATTATCCTGGTTATCGGTTCCGATTCTTAAGAATGCAGCAACATCATTATCATTTAAAACCTGGTTATTAACCGCCTCGGCATGAATAAACATTTCCAAATGTTTGTAAGACCTGAAATCGCTATAGGCTGTTTTAAATGCACCTCTACCATAACCATCTCTTAACGATTTTACGATAACGGATAGTGATTGCTCATTTAAACGTGTATCGCCACGATAGTTGCTATAGTCACGCTCACGAAGAATACCAGGAGGGGTAACATATGGAATTGGTGAACGTTTTCCATTTTCTTCGATATTCACTGTCGATACTTCAATAGTAGAATTATCAGGCGTAAGTGCAGGCAAAGATGGCTCGACGATTACTTGCGCAGCCTGGTTCGATGCATTGTACGCTCTCCATTCCCCGCGGATCAATTGTAATTTCGCGAAACGCATTACGGCAGTATCAGCAAAATTGGTCATAAACATCCTAAAGAAACGGATAGATTTAAAATCCTGGATACCACCAACCCGATCCTGGTACTGGCTAATCGGGATCCTGAATTGATACCATGAAACAGCCTGCGTATTTCCATTGGCCAGTTTTACCTGCGAAGTTACTTTATCGGTAATAAAATTCTGTCCAACATTTAAATCTCCCGGGCGCATCGAAACTTTATACTGAAAATACTCATCACTTTGCGTCATGTTATTATCGCGGTTGATGTCTTCCCCATCGGGTAAAGAAGTGGAAGCGGAATTTTCAAGCCCTAATTCTTCTTGCGATTGCTGCGAAGTTTTAGAGTTCCCTTCAGTTCCGTTATACTTTTCGTAACGTTTAAGAATACCTGCATTAATCTGATCTAATGCCGGCCCCCTGAAATAAGTATAATTATCTGATGATGGATCGGCATCAAGAGCAGTTGAAGCTGTTGCGTCTAATTGCGATTTGATCTGAGTGATTGCGGCAGCAAATTTTACTTTTTCATCAGCATCAGATAATCCGTCCAAACCTACATCCTGTGCTCTGCGCGAATTGGCATTGTTATCGAAAGCCTGTACAACGGGTTGTAATTTCGGCACGCGTCCCCAAACGGTTTCATCATATTTGCCCGGATCGTTTGTTGCGGGCAAACCATTTTCTAAAGATTTTCTACCATCTTTAAGAATATCTTCTGAAATATTCCCCAGGTTGAAATAGATATCACCACCTGCCGAATTTGGCTTATAAATAAATGGATCCATTACCCAAAATTCGATGAAACCAACATTTAGCGCTTCAAAATCGTTTGTTTCAATCTTCCGCTGAAAACCTCCCCAATTATTTCTCGGTTGCAACAAACTTCCATCTGGCCTAAAATCAGTGGTACGGAAATTATAAGGTCCCCTAACGGTTGGATAAAAGGCCACATCCAAAGTGGTAAGGTTTAAGGCTTGCCCGGTTGCAGTTTCCTTAAATGGAAAAACCTCCTGCTCAATTACCTCTCTCACATAGTGATTGGAAAGTTCTCCCCGGTTGCCCCTGATATTGGCAGGAGTGGTAGATGCCGCCGAATTATAAAAAGTTGGGTCGATGTTATAAAATGCAATTCGTGCCCGGCGGTAACCATAGGATAAATCGTTGGATTTATCGAATTCCGGAAAAAGCTGTGGCGTACCAGACAGCTGCCAGGCAATGGCACTTTTTAAATCGATCACCGATCTAGATGCTTCGAAATCATCCAAATAACTTACCCCGTTTTTACTGCCGGCAAAATTAAGCGCCCTTGGGTGACCGGGGATCAGTTGAGCAAATTCACCGTAAAACGTTACACTTGATGGTGCTTTAGTTGAAATAAAAGGAAGTTTATCAACCAGTTTTGTTAAAAACCGCGAAGGTGAACTATAGTTAATATCTGCTCCCCAAATGGTATTCGAGATGGGTTCTTCGCCGATGTTTACCTTTTGGGTTAAAGGTTTTTCGGTCAGGTTCATGATCGTACCCCCCAGGTTTAGTTTATTGTTTACACGGTAATCTAAACGGGTTCCGAAAAGCGACCGCTGTTGCAGACCAAAGGTTTCACTATTTTCTGTGGTAATTCTAATCGGCTGACCAGATACCAAAAGTGCCTGGTTGATGATACTTACACGTCCACCCTGATAATCGACCGTAAAGTCTACTCCTTCTGTCAGCGGCATTGTTCCTGCAAAAACCTTTACCGATCCTTCCGGAACATTGATGGCATTTAAGCTAAATTCAGAAGAAATATCAGATTGGTAATTTACCTTGATGGTATACCGGTTCTGGTTTTGAAACAACTGCCTGGCGATGGTTTGTGTTGAATCGTAAAGCGCGGTAAACGTATATTTATTGATTAATGCCTGTTCGCTTGGCAAAAACTTTGCAGCCAAATCTTTACCAAATGGTTCAATCACAGGGAAAATAATCCTCCCATTTGCCGGATCGATAGTGATATAACCCGAATTGGTATTGGTAACCAATGAGGTCTGCCCATTGCTACCCGTACCAAACATACTGGCCTGGTTGGCATTGCTTGCTGTAGAATAAGATCCAAAGGCATTGTTTGCAGCCACGAAATCGAAAACACCATCTGGTCTCCGCTCATTCTGCTGATTTAAACGATCGAATTCGGTTAGGGCAATCCACTGTTTATTAGCCGTATTCTGACCTTCTGTCATTACCGGATTATCAACACCTGTTTCGTTATCTATACGGTAAATATCAAGTTTAAAATTCTGACTGCTGATCTGATATCCGCCGATAGAATAAATATTTTTCATCATCAGATCCCATGTTGGCAGCTGGATCTTAGTGGTTTCGTTCTTTAACAATTTGGCATAAAGCACTTTTGGATTAGCCGCATCAAAAGAAACATCGGTAGAAAACTCACCCACCTGGTACTCCACCCCGTTATAGGTATAGCGGTAGGCAACTGCTAAAACCTCATCGGCATTTAGCGGATTATTTAACGATAAATAACCCAGTTGTGGCTGAAAAGTAAATTCGCGATCTGTTAACTTCCTCGCATAAACCAATTTAGCAAAATTATCGGTATTACTACTGTTAGCTGGCGTTGTTTGGAAGAAAGAAAGGACAGCATTAGAATTTGTCTGCCTGATAGCCCCACCCTGATAAGCATTTAATTGAGAGATCAAGTTGTTTGATTGCTGTGGAAAGCCAGTAGCGGTAGTTCCTGCAGGCAGACCGGAAGTACCTCCGGTAATTAAATTATTGTTAAAAGGAACGTTTTCACCCAAATCCATCAAACCCAATACATCTCTGGAGTCGGTGGTATTTCCTGCTTTATTGGTAATCCAAACTTCAATTTTGGTAATCTGGATCGGAGAGGTAATAATAGGTGCGTTAGCCAGGTTCTTGTTATAGTTATTTCTAAAATATTGCGAAAGAAAATAGTGTTTATTGGCTTCGTAGCTATCTATATTTACCGTAGTGGTATTTTGCTGTGCCCCATTGGTAATTTTAATCTCTCTAGATTGTGATTTTTGTTGGGTATAAACACTCGTTACGTTTAAACGCCCGAATTTTAGTTGTGTTTTTATCCCAAAAAGCGCCTGTGTTCCGGTAATCAATGAGGTATTTAAAGGCAAACTCACATTACCGGCTTCTATTTTTTGAATAATATCATCTACACCGCCTGTATAATCCAGTTTGATTTGGTTTTCAAAATCAAACTGCGCTTCTGTATTGTAATTACTTTTTATTTTTAGCTTGGTTCCAATATTTCCAACCAGGTCCATCTGGATCCTCTGGTTAAAATCGAAATTGGTTTGTACCCTTTGTCTTTCGTTAAAAAGCGGATTTTCATTTTTATTTACCCTTCCTAAAAAAGTAAGCTCGGCCTCACCGCGGGGCTGAATATCAATCGTTGTGCCTCCAAACAGTTTTTCAAAAGCTTTACTGTTTACCTGAATCTGCGGAATAATGCCGGTGCTTCTATAATCGCTTACTTCCGCATTAGAAATGCTGCGCCAGTTACCCCTTTTTATTTCACTGTTTACCAGCCGTTGGTACTCATCAATGGTAAGGTATTGGGTGTTGAGAACGAAGTTTTCGCCAATAAGTTCTTTAACAACATAACGCCTGTTTTTTGCATCGTATTCTACAACACGCTTTAAATTACTAGGGGATGGATAAAATGGATTAACTGCCGGACTAAGGCCTAACCTTTCTTTTTCCCGCAGGCTAAAATTGTTTTTTGGGGTAATAGTATCTGTTTTGCTTGGAACAACTTGAGCATAAGTGGTTTGAGAAGCAATTATAAAAAGAAGAATGAGAAAAAGAAATGTAGATATTCTCTTCAAAGGCGTTAAATCTATAAAGTTTTCAAAGCTTGTTTAATTAACTGCTCTACCGAAAGGCTTCCCTCTGTCACTTTTAATATTTGGTCTATAGTTTTTTCGGCGGTTTGTTTGGCGAACCCGAGCATTACCAATGCTGATAACGCTTCATCTTTAACGGTATTGTGCTGAGGCATAGAAATTAATGAATCAGCACCTTCTTTTTTTAACTTATCCTGCAGTTCTAAAACCAGGCGTTGTGCGGTTTTTACACCCAAGCCCTTAATCCGCTGTATGAGTGGCAAATCTGCTTTAACAATAGCAGTTTGAATCTCAACGGGAGTGATGGAGGATAAAATCATCCTTCCCGTATTCGGTCCGATACCCGATACCGAAATTAAATGTAAAAATAAACGGCGTTCGCCTTCATCAGCGAAGCCGTATAATGTATGTGCATCTTCTTTTACATGCAGCCAGGTGTATAATTTGCACCTTTCTGCATCGCCCAAAGCGCTGTATGTATTTAACGAAATGTTTATATGATAGCCTATACCTCCGGCTTCAACCACAACATAGGCTGGGTTTTTAAATGTCAATTTACCATCAATATAGGCGTACATGTAATATTACTTTTTAGTTGTTTTCCCAAATATACCTTTTCGTTTCGATGTTGCAATTTCTTCTTTTGCCTGCACATCTACAACAGCTATGGTAACCATATTAACGATTTCACGTACAGAACTACCTAATTGAACAATATGAACAGGTTTATTCAGTCCTAATAAGATCGGGCCAACTGCTTCGGCACCGCCAAGCTCTTGTAACAATTTGTATGCAATGTTTCCCGACTCCAGATTTGGGAACACTAAAGTGTTTGCCGGGGCATCTGCCAATGTGCTAAATGGAAAATTATCCTGCAGCAGTTCGTTGTTAATGGCAAAGTTTCCCTGCATTTCTCCATCCACCACAATTTCTGGGTGATTTTGGTGAAGAAGCCTCACCGTTTCCCTTACTTTGTTTGGGGTTATCCCATCGTTAGAACCAAAATTTGAATAAGATAATAAGGCAATGCGTGGTTTGATGTTAAACTGTTTAACAGATTTATCGATCAACAGCGTGATATCCACCAGCTCTTCTGCAGTTGGATCTACGTTTACAGTGGTATCTCCAAAGAAAACAGGGCCTTTTTTGGTCATCATCATGTACATACCTGCAACGCGTTTAACGCCTGGTTCTACACCGATCACCTGCAGGGCAGGTTTAATAGTAGCACCATAATTTTTGGTCAAACCCGAAATCATGGCATCGGCCTCACCAAATTCAACCATCGAAGCACCGTAATAGTTACGGTCTCTCAATAGTTTTGTAGCATCACGCATCGAAGAAACTCCCTTGCGTTGGCGTTTTTTGAAAAGTGCTTCTGCATATTGATGGGTTTTTTCAGGATTTTGCATCTGATCAATAATCTCTACTCCCACAAGCTCCAGCGCATGCTCATCTATAATGGCTTGTATTTTTTCTTTATTCCCCAAAAGAATGGGAATGGCGATATTCTCATCTTTTACAATCTGGGCAGCTTTTAAAATTTTATAATTATCAGCCTCCGCAAACACCACACGTTTAGGATCCATCTTCGCTTTGGTAGTTACCGCCCTCATGATGGCATCATCCAAACCTAAACGTTTCCTTAATTCTTCATTGTAGGCATCCCAATCGGTAATAATTTTTCTGGCCACGCCACTTTCAATTGCAGCTTTTGCAACTGCAGTTGATACTTCGGTAATTAACCTGAAATCAACAGGTTTTGGAATGATATAATCACGTCCAAATTTTAAATTACGTGCATTGTAGGCCAGATTAACGGCTTCCGGAACCGATTTTTTGGCCAGTTCGGCAATTGCCCTTACCGCAGCAATTTTCATGGCTTCATTAATACTGGTTGCCCTAACATCAAGCGCTCCACGGAAAATATAAGGAAAACCCAGTACATTATTCACTTGGTTCGGATAATCAGAACGACCTGTAGCCATGATCAGATCTTTACGGGTTTTAATTGCCACTTCATAGGCAATTTCAGGATTTGGATTCGCCATCGCGAAAACAATTGGGTTTTTGGCCATCCCCACCAACATATCCGGAGAAATGACGTTTGCTGCCGAAAGTCCGATAAAAACATCAGCCCCTTTCATAGCCTCTCCAATATTAGAAATACCTTTCCTGGTGGTCGCAAAGCTCATGCGGATATCATCCAGATCGGTACGGTGGATATCAATTAATCCATTGATATCGAACATCACCAAATTCTCTTTTTTAACCCCTAAACTCAGGTACATTTTAGAGCAGGAAACTGCAGCAGCACCAGCGCCACTCACCACAACCTGGATTTTATCTATTTTCTTTTTTTGAATTTCGCAGGCATTTAATAATGCTGCACCAGAAATAATGGCTGTTCCATGCTGATCATCGTGCATTACAGGGATATTCATCTCCTGTTTTAAACGCCGCTCAATCTCGAAACACTCTGGTGCCTTAATATCTTCCAGATTGATCCCTCCGAAAGTTGGCTCCAAAGCTTTAACGATTTTTACAAAATCATCTACATTTTCGGTGTCCAGCTCCAAATCAAACACATCGATGTCGGAGAAGATTTTAAATAGAAGGCCTTTGCCTTCCATTACTGGTTTACCTGCTTCAGGACCGATGTTGCCCAGCCCCAAAACGGCTGTTCCATTACTGATTACTGCAACTAAATTACCTTTTGCGGTATATTTATAAACATCCTCTTTATTGTTTGCTATTTTTAAACAAGGCTCAGCAACTCCTGGAGAGTATGCCAGGGTTAAATCCCTTTGCGATGTTGTGGGTTTTGTGGGTACTACTTGTATCTTTCCCGGACGGCCTTGCGAATGGTAATCCAACGCATCTTGCTTTCTATTCGTATTACTCATTAAGTAACTTATTAGTGACGTCGCAAAGGTACAATTCTTTTTATGAGGCTTAAAATAAAAAGCCGTTCAAAAAAGTTAAATAAGACGCGACGTTAAGCAGCTAGTAATGCCAAACAGATTGAGTAGTTGTTACGATAATATTTCATAAACAACTGATCGCCAATAAAGTACTATAATTAAGTTTAATATATTATCCCTTGGTAATCTTCAGTATCATCCCAACTTGCAAACCTGCTTTTGATAAACGGTTATCTCTCCTGATACTTTGAACAGTTGCACCATCAAATTTCTCTGCAATTTCAGAAAGGGTATCGCCGGTTTTAACCTTGTAACTTAAAAACGATGATGGTACTTTTAATGGTGTACGGTTTTTGGCGTAGATCTTTAATCTTTGTCCTGGCACCAGCGTTTTGCTTTTTAAACCATTCCAAACCCTTAAATCCTGTACTTCTACTCCATATTTATCGGCAACAGTTGTTAAGCTTTGTCCTGAAGTAACTTTAAAATACACCACAGCCGATGTAGCTACAGTTTTAGCTTTTTTCTTTCTTAAATCTCTTACATCGTCGGTACTGGCAGCCACCACTTTCATGTTTAAACCCACTTCCTGGTTGTTTAGCACATCATAAATACCTGCGTAGTCGATATCCCTTAACTTGGGCATCACAATACGTTTCGGCTCATCATCGGTACCATTTACAATCTTTTTCTTGTAAGATGGGTTTAAGGCCATAATCGCTGACTCGTCAACATTTAATACTTTTGCAAGTGTAGATAACGACACGAAACGGGTAGTTTGAACGGTGTCGGTCTTCAGGAACATGTTCGAAGCCTGTGCCGTAATCTGATGTTTGTGGGAATAGTTCATCACATAAACCGCAGCAATAAATGCCGGCACATAGTTTCTGGTTTCCTTAGGCAAAAACTGTCTGATTACCCAAAAATCTCTTGATCCCGCTTTTTCAATAGCACGATTAACGTTCCCTTTTCCGCAATTATAGGCTGCAATGGCCAACAACCAATCGCCAAGTTCTTCAAAAGCATCTCTAAAATAGGCTGCCGCAGCATAACTGGCCTGGATCGGATCTTTGCGTTCATCTACAAAATTGTCCATCTTTAGTCCATAGGCCTTACCAGTACCAAACATAAACTGCCAGATCCCTGTTGCCCCTACTCTCGAAATCGCATGCGGATTCATCTGCGATTCGACGATAGTTAAATATTTTATTTCCTGCGGAATGTTATAGTCTTTTAAAGCCTTATCAAAAATCGGGAAGTAATAGCTTGATAAGCCGATCATTTTGCCGAACATATCTTTGCGTTTGGCATAAATATCGATATACTGCTGAACGTATTCGTTGTATGGAAGGGGTACCGTTTTAGCAATAGAATCTAGCCTGAGCTTATAGATAAAGTTCTGCCCCATGGTTAATGGGTTTTCAGAAACAAGCGGTACAGCTACGGTATCGGTATTGATAAAGATGTTGTTATGAATCTTCGGAAGACTATCCAGTTTGAGTGTTTGTTGCGCAGACGAGGAAGAAACGTATCCTAAACAAGCACAAATTGAAGCAAAAAGTAATTTTTTAATCATGGGCTATTGGTTCAAATTTTCATTAACCGTGGTTTGTGTCCTCACAAACCTTTATACAGATTCATTTTTCTTTCCATATCAAGGAAAGTTAAGAACCTGTGAACCTTCCAGATAATGCCTGGAAAACAGTTAATAAAATGCCACTGCCATACTTAACTATAATGCTTTTACATTAAGATTGCTTCGTAATTGCAATGACGATAAAACTATGATAAAAATGCCTGAGAAAAAGCCAGAAGCTTATCTTCCTCAAAATGTTTGGCTGTAAATTGTATACTTAACGGTAAACCTGCCACATTATTGCCTATTGGCAAAGCAATTGCCGGATTTCCGCTTAAAGAAGGCAATACGGTAAAAATATCGGCCATGTACATCACAATTGCATCCTGAACATGATCACCAATTTTAAAAGCTGCTGTTGGCGCCACAGGAGACAGAATAAAATCGTAATCCTGAAACAGAAGATCCATTTTTTCCCTGATCAATCGACGGACCTGCTGTGCTTTTTGATAATATGCATCGTAATATCCTGCACTTAAAACAAAAGTACCCAAAAGGATGCGGCGTTTTACTTCTTCGCCAAAACCTTCGGCACGGGATAATTTATAAAGTTCATTCAGGGATTTCGCTTCCATATTACGATGTCCGTAATGAACACCATCATAACGCGAAAGGTTGGAAGAAGCTTCGGCCGTTGTTAAGATATAATAGGCCGGAACCAGATAATCCAACAGATCAAAAGAAACATACTCAACAGAGTGCCCATCAGCCTTAAGCTGTTCGATTGATTTTAAAATAGCAGATTTGATTTCGGGATTAAGGGCTTCGCTCTCAATAGTTTCCTTTAACACTGCTATTTTTTGTTTTTTACGCTCATTTAAATGAGCAGGATAATCGGGTACTGCAACAGGAGAAACGGTAGAATCATAATCATCAGCACCAGCCAAAACCTGTAAGAGCAAAGCAGCATCTTCTACTGAAGATGTAATGGGACCAACCTGATCGAAAGAGGAAGCATATGCAATCACACCATACCTTGAAATACGTCCGTAGGTTGGTTTAAGTCCAATTTGTCCGCAAAAAGCAGCTGGTTGTCTTACCGAACCACCAGTATCGGTACCCAGGGCCGATAAACACATATCGGCCTGAACAGCAACAGCAGAGCCGCCCGAAGATCCACCCGGAACAAGTTCGGGATTTGCCGCATTTTTAGCAACCCCATAATATGACGTTTCATTGGAGCCGCCCATAGCGAATTCATCACAGTTTAAACGGCCGATAATAACGGCATCTTCCTTTAACAAACGTTGCACAACTGTAGAAGAATATGGAGATACAAAGCCTTCGAGCATCTTTGATGATGCCGTAACGATATGGCCTTCATAACAGATATTATCTTTAATACCAATTACCATCCCTGCAAGTTTACCTGCAGTACCATCTTCTATTTTCTGCTGTATCGCTTTCGCCTGAACTTCGGCCGATAAAAAAAACACCTCATTAAATGCATTGAGGTGTTTATTTTGTTCAATTTGCTTAAAATAATAAGCTAATAAATCGGGTAAAGTTAATTGCTTTTGCGAAATGAGTGTTTGAATCTCCTTAAGAGAGCTGTATTTCTTCAAAACTAAAAATTATTGCAATTAAACAGTTTTATCACGGTTAGACGGATCTACTTGCTCGCCATCAACACCATCTTTACCATCTTTAAATTCTTTAACACCTTTACCTAAACCTCTCATCAGTTCAGGAATTTTTTTACCACCAAATAATAACAATACCACTACCGCAATAATGATAATTTCTGGTGTTCCAAGCATTGCTGCTATTGTTGTATTTAACATAACCTTTTTGTTTAAACTTTTTCTTTGTCAGTTATAATTTTTTCATCCGTAGGCTTTGCCAAATCGATATGTGGCACACTTGACTCAACCTTTTCATCAACAGGTGATTCCTCTGTTGGGTGATGACGTTGACTATGGGTATTTACAGCTGTTTCTTCCGCTTCTTCTTTATCTAAGTCCATAGCATTAATATTTCTATGGATTTCACGCTTAACACCATCAGAGGCATCTTTAAACTCTCTGATCCCTTTCCCTAATCCCCTTGCCAGTTCTGGTAATTTTTTACCTCCGAACAACAATAGAACTACCACTAAAATGAGTACGATCTCCGATCCCCCCATGTTTAAAAACTCTAATAACGTGCCTTGATACATCACTAATATAATTTATACAAATATAGACATTTTAAAAACTATTCTTTTATTTACTGATCCATGCTTCCGGATTTAAAGCTGCCTGTCCCCTTCTGATCTGAAACTTCAGAACCGCATCATCACCAGTGTTGGCAACAACCCCAATGGTTTGTTTGGTATCGACAGAATTACCTACACTCACGCTAACCGATCTCAGGTTCTGATATACTGTAAAGTATTCACCGTGGTTGATTAAAACCACCGTTCTACCCATCATTACCTGAACCGCAGCAACCTTACCTGCAAACACAGCCCTAACCGGCGCCCCGTCGGTAGTAGTAATATCTACCCCATCGTTGGTATAACTTGCCTGGTCTATTTTATGCATACCGAACCTTTCGGTTATTGTTCCTGTTGCTACCGGCCAAGGTAACCTTCCCCTGTTATTTTCAAAACCTGCCGACAATCTCGCTGCCTCTGGTGTTGCGGTAAGCAATTCTCCGGTCGATTTCGCTTTGGCTGTAGGAGCAGCCGGAGCAGTTGGTACCGGCTTGTTTTCAGCCTTGGCTTTTGCTGCCGCAATCCGTGCTTCTTCAGCCGCCTTTCTTCTTGCCTCTTCTGCGGCCTTCCTTCTCGCTTCTTCAATTGCCCGCTGAATTGCAGCACTAATGGCCCTGTCTATCTGCGCTTGTTGTTTTTTACGGCTGGTAATATCCTGTTTATACTGCCTTTCGTCCTTGCTCAGTTTGTTTAACTCTACTGATTGTTTACTTTTATCTTTACTTAAACGCTCACGCTCTCTTTCCTGTTCCTTCAATAAATCACTTTTTTCTCTAAGTGTTTTATCCAGCACTTTAATCTTTCCGTTCAGGTCCTGCTGCGTATTTTCAATGTATCCAGCTTGTTTTTTACGGTATTGACTAAACTGCTGTAAATATTTGATCCGTTTATATGCCTGGTTAAAATCCTTCGCTGCAAAAATGAACATCATTTTATCGTACGAATTTCTGTTGCGCTGGGCAAATCGGATCATGCCTGCATACTCTTTTTTAAGATCGCCTAATTGACCTTGTAATGTATGTACGGTATTTGTGTTCTGAGAGATTTGGTTATCCAGATTTTTTATTTCAGAGTTAATGGTACCAATTTTATCCTGGCGCAACCTAATCTGGGCATTTATGGTATTAATCTGCTGGATAGTAAGCTTTTTACCACTGGCAGTTTTGTTTAAATTCTTCTGAAGCTGTTCGATTTCGCGTTGTATAGCTTCTTTTTTCCTTCTGAGCTGGCTTTCAGTTTGTGCAACTGCAGAAAGAGTTAACACGCTTAAAAAAAGGATAAACAGGAGTTTTTGTAGCTTCATTAAGCCAAAAGTATAAAAATTTTACAGTAAAAAGTATTAAAAATTGAGATACTAAAGTCATAATCACTTATTACAGAAACGTCTTCACTTAATCTTCATATAATACAAAGATTGCCAAACAGACTCTTGCAGTGCAGCAGATCTATTTGGCAAACCATGATATTTAACTGTAATTGAAGTGCTATTTTACAACCTTAAATCTCTTTGGTACATTAAACGGAAAATCGACAGGAACATTGCCATCAATTTTTACAAATTGAAGATCGATATTTATTTTTTTTGCTTTAGATAGCGTTTTAATCTGTAAAGCACTTGGGAATAAAGATTCGTTTAACTTCTGATAATCGGAATAGGTAACTTTTAGTGCCTGTCCGTTTCTAACGTCATTTAAGTTCGTTTCAGATACTTTGAACAGCGTGTTAAAAAGCAGTTTGTAATCTAATTCTGATTTACTTCCAGAAACCACCCAAACACCATTTTCCTGCTTAACATCCGATTGTGCTGTTAAAAATTCGCCCATCGCATTGCCCGTTAAAATGGACTGGAGCGTATTAAAATTCACCTGTTTGTTGGTGAAATTGTAAATATAACTAAACGGCTTTTTTAAGTATTCGCTTTTTATCCGGTTCATGATCTTGATACTATCGGGCGTAATCAAAGCCCTTGCCACCTCTGCCATCCCACCTAAAGCCGTAATGCTTACCCAAATGGTCTCCTTGTCTTTCATTTTGAAATTCATGGTAACATCATTTGCATCGCCGGCAATATCTAAAGTCGCTTTTGCTTTTAGAGAAAGTGTATTGAATTTAAGTTGTTTGCTGTTTAACAAGGTTAAGGCTTCTGCTTTAGAATTATCTGTTTTGGTTTCCGTTTTGGTAGGAGGAGCCACCACAATTTCTTTTTTAGGTTTACATGCCGAAACAAAAATTACAGCTCCTAACAGGACTGCACTATTTAAAATATTTCTTTTCATTTATCTTTTTAATTAATACTTCTGATCCGTTTCCAGCCTCTTTTGCTTTTTGCCATTGGATTAATGCAGCATCCTTTTCACCTTTCATAAAAAGTATATCGCCATATCGCTCCAGGTAAACACCATTTTTACTGCTATTGTTTTGCAAAGCCTTTTCAATCCAGGTTTTCGCCAGGTCGTACTTTTGCTGCTTAAACAGAATGAAAGCATAAGTATCTGCAATTGAGGGATTATTTGGCATTGCATTGGCAGCTGTTTCCGCATATTTCGCCGCTTTTGTTAGTTCATCATTTCTTAACGCCAGATAGTAGGCGTAGTTATTCATAATGAGGTAATTATCGGGTTCCAATGATATGGCTTTTTCGAAAGCTGTTTTAGCCAGGGGAAAATTATTCTGATTGATGTAGATATCGCCCTGAAGTGCATAAATCTGCGCCTGCAGGCTTTTGTTCTCCACATCCAGCTGTAAGGACGTTTTTAAATGGTTTTGAGCAGGTTCATATTTACCGGTTTTAAACAGCGCATAAGCCATATAATAATATAAACTGGCCTGATTGGGATAAATGCTTAAAGCTTCATCGCCAACTTTTATGGCCTCCTCGTAGTGCCCAAGCAGTGTCTGAATATTAATTACCTGTTCCCAAACTACATAAACCTGTTCGTTAAGTTTTAAAGCAGCCTGATATTGAGCCAATGCTTCTTTCAGGTTATTCTGCTGATAAAGCACATCGCCATAAAGCGCCAATGCCTTTGCATCAGCGGGATTTTTTTCGGCTACCAGTTTACTCAGTTCAGTTACATTTTTGGCTACGATGGGTTGGTTAAGATTAGGGAAAAGTGCAGCGATGATTTTCAATTTTTCGCTGAGCGGCATTTCACTGCTTTGAAATGCCAATTTTAAGGAAGAAAATGCGGCCTGGTCGTTTTTCTGCTTGCGGTAAATGTCGGCCAAAGCCAGGTTAATCTCAAAATTATTGGGTTCCAACTGCTGTGCTTTGGTTAATACCTTTAATGCTTCCGGATCATTTCCCTTCTGCAAAAGTAAGCCTGCAGCATATAAATAGTTTTTCACGTCGGCCTGGTTGCCTTCCAATAATTTTACAATATCACTTTCTGTAGCATTTCCATTCGCCTGAAAACGTTTTCTGGCATTCGTCAGATCTCTTGAATCGCCGAATTTAACCTGTATTTCATCATAAGTCTTTTTTGCTGCATCTAACTGATTGGCTAAAAACTGCGCATTGGCTTTGTCAAAATAATAGGCATCGTTTTCAGGATCAAGACGGATCAACTGGTTAAATACCTCAATCAGTTCGGGCATTTTATTGGTGCGTTTATAGATCTCTCCAAGTAAACGCCAATACCACAAATTACCAGTATTTATTTTAATTGCCCGTTTTATGTTTTCTTCAGCTTCCGGGAGTTTATCCAAACGCAGGTTTGCATTGGCCAGTTCAAAATAGGCAGCATGGTTATTAGGATCCAACCCAACAATTTTATTGAAATTGGTAGCAGCAACGACATAATTTTCAGACATTTTCTCCCGCAGGCCTGCAAAAAACAATTGCTTTACCATATTGCTGTCGCGATTGGTAATCGGCATATCCGTTCCCTGCCCAAAAGCCTGGAAGCTCAATAAAGTAGCTCCAACAAGAAAATGTACTTTGTATTTCATCTCATTTATCAATCCAAAAAATTCACTCCAGCCTAAGGACTTTTGACTTAAGACTGTGGACTATTTCCCTGTATGTCCGTAACCGCCTTCGCCGCGTGCAGTTTCGCCTAGTTCTGTAACAGACTGCCAGCTCACAGTTTCGTGTTTGGCCACTACCATTTGGGCAATTCTATCGCCATTAACGATCTTAAAATCTGTATCTGATAAATTTACCAATAAAACTTTTATTTCGCCACGGTAATCGGCATCAATTGTGCCTGGTGAATTTACAATGCTAATACCGTGCTTATAGGCCAGGCCGCTTCTTGGTCTGATCTGCGCCTCATAACCAATCGGCAATTCAATAAACAAACCCGTTGGCACCAATAGGCGCTGCAAAGGCTTAAGTATTATTTCTTCTGTGATAGCTGCCCTTAAATCCATACCAGCTGCATGTGCAGTTTCATATTGTGGAAGAGGATGTTCGGATGTATTGATGATTTTTATTTCCATTTTATTAGATATGAGATTGGAGATACTAGATTTGAGATGATTAATTCTACTGATTTACTTCTTTAGCATTTTCGCTACATTATCCTTCTCAAAATAGAAAATACCCAGAAGAAATAGCACTAAAATTCCGTTTCCAATATAAATATTGCGTTTAAAAACCCAAAAAGATAAGTACACCATAACAATAGAAACCAATATATAGATACTCATTGCTTTGAGTTTATAAGGTATGGGGTAATGCTTTTGTCCAAGTACATAAGAAATAACCATAATGATGAGATAGGCAAACATTGATACCCATGCTGAGCCCATATAACTGAATTTGGGAATCAGGATAATGTTCATGATGATGGTGAAAACAGCGCCGACCAAAGAAATATATAAGCCGTACCTGGTTTGATCGGATAAACGGTACCAGACTGATAAATTCATATAAATACCTAAACAAACATAACCGAACAACAAAAATGGAACTGCGTTGAGCCCCACCCAGTACCTTGAATTGATAAAATATTTGATGATTTCTATATTGGCTGTTAAGCCTACAAAAAGGATGGATAAAGCGAGTACAAAGTAATATAAAATGTTGGCGTAAGTTTGTTTTGCATTTGCATTTTTAGCATGGCTAAAGAAAAATGGTTCGGCACCTAACCTAAAAGCCGTATTAAAAATACTAATGAAGATGGCCAGCTTACATACGGCTCCATAAATACCAACATCATGATTGGCAATACTTTCCGGCAGGTATTTACCCAATAAAATTTTGTCTAAATTTTCATTGATAATAAACGATAAATTGGCCACTAGAACAGGCCAGCTATAGCCCAGCATATTATTGAATAAGCTTTTACTAAACTTAAACTGGATTTCTAAAAACTGTGGAATAAGCATGAGTAGCGTAACAATACTAGCGATTAAATTGGCTACGAATACATAACCCACCCACCGGCCTTTATACCATGAAGTAAACCATCCGCTCATTATATCGTGCTTGATGAGGAATGGGATAACATAAATGAAGACCAGATTTAAGCATACAAATGTACCTATATTGAGAAACTTGATTAAGCTATATTTAAATGGCTTTCCATCGGCCCTTAATTTGGCGAATGGAATTACACTGATGGCATCTACAAATAAAATCCATGCGAAATAATGTATGTAAGATTTTTGATCGGCCAATTCGGCGATGTTTCCGTCTAAAGTATACCTGGCCAGATAATCGGAAAAAATTAATGCGGTGACTAAAAATAGGATTGATATAAAAGCGATTACCAAAAAGCTGTTGTTGTACACTTCCTGCTTCCGGTCTTCATGTTTATTTAAATACCTGAAAAAGGTGGTTTCCATCCCAAAAGCCAATATTGGATTGATAATGGACACATAACTGAACATTTTGGTAAAAACACCATAAACACCAGGAGCGAAAACACCCGTGTAAACAGGCGTTAAAATAAAATTGAACAACCTCGAAAAAATGGTACTGATACCATAAATCATGGTTTGCCCAAGAAACTTTTTATATACAGACATTTAGTATCGAGATAAAAGTATCAGGTATCAAGATTATACAAGGATAGCGATCCTGCTACTTGATACAGAATACTTGTTACTTTTTAAAGATTTCAAAATTACGATAGTTTTTCACTTCGCCATCGCTTACCTCCACATTTTCTACACGTGAGCGGTCTGGCCCTTCATTGCACCAGTTTACAAATTCCTCCAAAAAGATTTCTTCACCTTCTGCTTCTATATAAACCGATCCGTCTTTTTCGTTCCTTACAAAACCATTTACCATCATTTGGTTGGCGATAATTTTAGTCGTTTCTCTAAAGCCAACGCCCTGCACTTTACCTGTTATTTTTATATTGATGTGTTTCATTTATTGTTGTAAAGTTGAAATGTTTACCGGTGCAAAGGTAAATGAATTATCACAATTCTTTAACACATGAATGATGGCACCGAACTGACTTAACGAATCTATATGCGATTATTCGGCTAAGTATTATAAAATCCATCACGTTTTATCTTAGAACTACTAATTCTGCGGGTATGAATTATAAATAAAGTTGAAACTATTTGCCAATACTCTTTTGCATACTGGCTTTGCTTTTTACAATCAGAATCTTTATAAAAAAACAGGTGATTTATCTGAAAAACCAAAAACTATAATTAGACTGGTTATCATTAACACTAATTTTTCCGGAATAGGCTAACATTTAGGTAATTTGAATTTTAAAACGGAGACGATAATGAGTGTACATATAGGATTGATGATCTGGAAGGAAATGAAAACCAAAGAGATTCCTGTTTCCATCTTTGCAGAAAAAATGGCCATTAGCAAAACCAAAGCACAGGAAATCATCAATAGTTCTACATTAGACGTTTCCTTGCTGGCCAATGTGAGTGAAATACTGGGCTACAATTTTTTCAGCTATTACGAAAAAGGTAAATTATTTTCCGAGCTCAGTAAAAAGGAAACACAATCATCAGCAGAAGAGATCAAAAGGCTTAAAAGCCTGCTAAGTGAGAAAAATAAAACCATCGAACTTAAAGATAAAATGATCCAAAACCTCACACACACCGTTTCTTTACTCGAAAAAGTGCAGTACCGTTAAATTAGAAGCATATGATTGTTGTCGCATAAGGCATTCAAATGAACAACAATACTACCAATCGTCAATTTGCCCCAAGACCTAATTTTACACCCTAACTATTTTTAGACCCGGCCTTATGCACGATAAGCTTATTCAACTTATTACACAAAATCACTTTCTGAGACATAAACTGATGCACTTTGCGCATGCAAAATTTTGAGCCTTGCATTCTGGCTAACCACATGCCAAATCCCACATCAATTTTAGAAAATGATGTTTCAGCGAACTAAGCTTTCACCCCGTCTCAAATTTACTTAACATAAAATTCTATAAATTTGATGAATCTGAAACGGACTTTGACAATGAAGATTTATATCAACCGAAAGCATTTATTTAAGGAAATTGATTATCCAGATCGCTACAGCGGGAAAAATCTTTTTAAAACTGTGTTAGTTATTTTTGGTGTTATCTTCGGATTTTTGATCCTTCTGAAGCCTTTTGAAGTAAATGCATCGCAACAGAAAGTTAACTATATCATCATATGCTGTTCCCATGCATTATTACCTTCAATGATCCTGTATTTTTACTTTACTACAGTTAATTATTTACGCGCAAAGGATTCCGAAAATGAAAGCTGGTCTTTGATATGGGAATACACACATATGGGCATTTTACTTCTTTTCACGGGGATATGTAATTTCCTGATCCGCGATTTAATTTACTTAAATGCAAATAATTGGACATGGTATTATTTATGGGAAGAGCTGAGAAACTGTTTTATAGCAGGCATACTTTTGTACTTTTTTATGAGGCAGGCGATATTCTATTTTGATTCAAAAAAAGACTCTTCCCTAATTTTCCAGTTTACACCGCTACCTCCTCTATTAGAAAATAATACAGCCAATACCTTAGTTCACATCAAAACCCAGGTCAGGCAAGATGATTTCAGTTTAGATCTAAATGATTTACTTTTTGCTAAAGCAGACGGGAATTACATCGAAATAACAACCTGCAATAATAACCAACTAAATACAGAGCTAAAAAGAATTTCCCTGACACAATTTGAATCACAGCTTTTAGCAAATCGTAATTTCTTCCGCTGCCACAGAACCTTCCTGGTAAACATGCATTATATAAAAAACGTGTCGGGAAACTCGCAGGGCTACATGCTTTCCTTTGATCATACTGTTGATCAGGTACCCGTTTCAAGGTCGCAGCTTATTACGTTTAATGCACTTTACCAAGAACTCCATCTTACCCCAAAGCACCTAGCCTAGTTGTTAATCACAAAGATTTGCTGCTGGTAACATCGACAATAAACTACTTCGTTTCCATTGTATGTTTGCGTAAGTACTGGGTTAACCAAACCTGATAAACCAAGAAACACATTCTGTTATGTCACCAAAAATATTACTTCAGCAAATCACTCCAGAAAAAGCCAGCAAACTATTTTATATTGATAACCTTAAGATATTTCTAACAGCGTTAGTAATATTACATCATACTATTATCGTGTATTGCGCTCCAGGTGGATGGTACTATACTGAAAAAACAACTCAAATGGCTGCTATTATACCATCAACAATTTTTGTAAGCTTGAACCAATCATTTTTTATGGGCTTTTTTTTCTTACTTGCGGGCTACTTTACGGCACCATCTTACGATAGAAAAGGCGGCTGGCAATTTTTAGGAGACCGCATCTTAAGACTGGGGATCCCATTGTTGTTTTATTCTTTTGTGCTGTCGCCATTATTGGGTTACCTGGTTTATTATTTCGCACAGGATAATCACATTACCTATCTGCAATATCTTTCAGGGTACCACAGCTGGATTGATTTTGGAGTACTTTGGTTTGTCGCTGCCCTATTACTGTTTACACTGCTTTATGTTGGGGCGAAACACCTCATTACCATTAAATTTAAAAATCCTATACCAGCACCTGGTACTGGCACTATTTTAATTTTTGCTGTTTTCCTGGGAATTCTCACCTTTTTAGTTAGGATTGTATTTCCGGTTGGTTGGGTCCTTAAACCATTTGGATTTCAGTTAGGTCACTTTCCACAATACATTGTTATGTTTATTATCGGTTTATTGGCATATAAAAATCAATGGTTTAATGGTTTATCTGTAAAAACCGGTAAAAGCCTCAGGCGATCTGCATGGATAGGTTTGATGTTTTTTCCTTTGTTCTTTCTAATCAGGGCTAAGCTAAATATGCCTATTACCTGGTATTCAGGCGGTTTTCACTGGCAATCGCTGCTTTATGCTGTTTGGGAGCAATGCATAGGATTTTCGATTCTGACAGCGTTATTGAGCTTGGGCAAAAATTCGTGGAATCAATCATCGCCATTATTGAGTAAACTATCCAGATGTGTCTTTTCGACTTATATTTTCCATCCATTGGTAATTACAGGAGTTTCACTTACGTTTAAATACTGGTTGGCAGATCCGGCTATCAAATTTTTAGTTCTGGCCCCATTTATAGTAATGGGAAGCTTTTTATTGGGCTCAATTATGCTGATGATTCCTGGTGTAAAAAGAATTATCTAATTACCAGGCCGGAAACAGAGAGGCATTTGAAAATAACTTAGATGTGTGAAATAAGCCTTATTTTTGCAAAATACGATGTTGATTTAGCTATTCAATTCGTTTTGAAGCTGCCCAAGCTGGACTATTTTTACTTTGAATTCCTGCCATATTTCTTCAAGGATTTCTTTTGCAGGTTTAACTTCATTCAGCATTGCCGAAACCTGACCGATTTCGAGTTCCCCATTTTCCATATCGCCTTCAAACATTCCCAGTTTGGCCCTGGCATGGCCCAATAGATCAGCCAGTTTATTCCGGCTTGCTCCATCCGCTTCGGCATTGGCAATAGCATCGGCAAATTCATTCTTCAGTAATCTTACCGGCACCAGTTTTTTCATTGCAAGTTTAGTATCGCCCTCATTAGCTGCAATAATTTTATGCTTAAATGCCGGATGAGCAGACGATTCTTCAGCCACTGCAAAAGCTGAACCGATTTGAACGGCATCAGCACCTAAGGCAAATGCAGCCAGCATGGCTTTACCACTCCCGATGCCACCAGCTGCGATGACAGGAATATTAACAAGTGCTTTAATTATCGGGATTAAACACATGGTGGTAGTTTCTTCCCTCCCATTATGCCCACCCGCCTCAAAGCCTTCAGCAACAATCGCATCAACACCAGCTTCCTGCGCTTTTATGGCAAATTTTGTATTCGCAATTACGTGAACCACAGTAATACCCTTTTCTTTTAAAAAACTGGTCCATGTTGCAGGGTTACCGGCAGAAGAAAATACAATTTTTACCTTCTCTTCAATTACCACATCTATAATTTCCTGAATATTAGGATAGAGCAATGGAATATTAACACCAAATGGCTGTTGAGTTGCCAATTTGCATTTTTGAATATGCGATCTTAAGACTTCAGGATACATTGAACCTGCTCCAATAATGCCCAGGCCTCCTGCATTAGAAACCGCTGAAGCTAGTCTCCAGCCACTGCACCAAACCATTCCAGCCTGAATAATTGGGTATTTGATATTGAATAGTTTACAGATTGGGTTCATGAGGAATTTTGTTTAGCGTGATGAAAAACTGCGCCATGGTACGTGGCGAAGAGGAGGTATAAATCGCATTTATATTTTATCTAATATCTCGGGATTGGCAATATTTGTAGGCTTTCCGCTGATATAGTTGATGATATTTTCGAATGCTTTGCTAAAATACAATTCATAACTGTTTTTCTCTACATAGCCAAGGTGAGGTGTACAAACCACATTCGGTAGATTAAGGAGCTCAAAACCGATATCATTAATAGGTTCGCTTTCATAAACATCTAAACCTGCAAATCCTGGCCTGCCTGCTTTTAAAGCTTTAATAAGGCTTCCTTTTTCTATAAGTTCTGCACGCGAAGTATTAATCAGCACTGACGAAGTTTTCATTAAATTTAAGTCATCCAATTTTACAATCCCAGTGGTTTCTTTATTTAAACGTAGGTGAAGTGTAATCACATCGGCCGTTTTAAAAAAACTGGTTTTGCTTTCTGCTGCCTCAAAGCCATCATTTATTGCGTTCAATATGGATTGCTCACGACCCCACACCAAAACCTTTGCACCGAAAGCTTTTGCATAACCAGCAATGATTTTACCAATTTTTCCGTAACCCCAAATCCCAATGATTTTTCCATTCACACTTTCGCCGATATTCTCCTGCCAATTGCCTTTTTTCATTTCCTCAATAGCATTGGGAATTTGCCTTAAAACATTCATTAACAAAATCCATGTTAATTCGGCAGGGGCAATTGGAGAACCAACCCCTTCGGCAACTGCTACATTATATTTAGAGCAGGCATTTAAATCTAAATGATTGGAAATTTTCCCTGTTTGACTAATTAGCTTCAGTTTGGGTAATTTAGAAAGTAAGTCATCAGTAACGGCTGTCCGCTCCCTGATCAAAACCAATGCTTCAATGTCTTTTATTTTTTCTGCCAGGACATCGGGATCTTTCTCGGTTTCATTAAAAATGATAACTTCCTGCTGCTGTAATAAATTAAAACAAGACAAGTTTCTAACTACATCCTGATAATCATCCAATATGGCTATTTTCATATTCTTTGTGTATTAGATTAGTTATTCAATTATTGAAAAAGGTTCCCCGATGATCTTGATAATAGTCAGTTGAGACAAGTATAATAGTATAACCAGTTTTCAGCCTAATAATATATATTTGACATTAAAAATATTGGTTTTTTAATATCGAAACCCTAAATCACCTTAAACAACTTAAAATAAGTAGAATTAAACGCAATTCAATCAAATCAACCGCTTTACTTTGTCACTTTCAATTTTAAAATCAGCTGATAGCTGGATTAAATTCAATCCTGGCTTTTTACCAACTTCTATTGTACCAATTTGTTGATCAAGCTCCAGAAATTCGGCCCCGTTTATTGTTGCCCAGCTCAACAGTTTTTCAAAAGTAACCTGTTTACATTTCTGCAAGGTGAGCATTTCTGATAGAATATTAAGTTGATGGTTGCTGGCCAAACTATCTGTTCCCAAGGTGATCTTTAAGTTTTCATCCATTAACAGATCAACATCAGGTAAAGCATTTTCGATATACAAATTGGCCTGAGGGCAAAGGCACCAATATAAATTATTGTGATGTTCTTTTGCAAAGGCAATATCTGCTTTACTTGAAACCGTGTTATGCACCAACAATGTCTTTTGCGCATTAATATAAGGTAGCCAACTCTGTAATGATGTTTTACGGGTTGGCTCGAAGAAAGTGATGTCCAGTCCTAAAAATTCATAGAGATCTAAAAAACCACCTGTTTTATTTTCGAAAAAAGCATTTTCGTTGTCAGTTTCCTGATTGTGAACACTAATAAAGGTATTATCCTTTTCGGCTTCCTCTTTAATCAATTTAAACAATTCTGAAGATACTGAATAAGGTGCATGCGGAACAATAGATGTTGTTAGTGGTTTAAAATCCTGTTTAATTCTCTTCACATTATCCATTATAGCAATGGCCCTATCGGGATTAAAACCCATGGCCTCTATAAAGGTGTGGTAATGGATTTTACTCTTCTCTTTTACTTCTTTAGATGAAATTTGATTGGAAATATCGCCAACGGCTACAATCCCATTTTCGAACATTTCCTGGTCGGCTGCATACATTGCCTGTTTAATCTCCGCTATATCACCCTGTCTACTTTTAATAATATGTTGTACAAATTCTACCAAACCCGTTTGCTCAGGGATTTGATTCAACATATGCGATAATTCTAAATGGCAATGAGTATTAATAAAGCCTGGAACGATTGCTCCTTTATACTTTACGATATCCAAATCAAGGTTTTCGGTATCTTCTCTGGTTAACACTTCCTTGATTTCGCCATCTGAATTTACAACTACCACTCCGTTTTTAATTGGTGGAGTTGAAACAGGAAAGATTAAATCAGCTGAAAAATATTTTAACATATCGCAAATTAGCGGAATAAGCGGAGCAAATAAAATGTTTTTCTATGGCTCTCCCATTTTGACAATAAAATCATTTTTGAAAATTACTATTCTAAAGAAATTAGAAATGTGAGAAAGAAAAAGAGCCTCCTATCGGAATCGAACCAATGACCTACTGATTACAAGTCAGTTGCTCTACCAGCTGAGCTAAGGAGGCTTTTAATCGGGCTGCAATGATAGAAAAAAATCTTCTTTTTTCAAAAATTGAAAATTATTTTTTTGAGAATATTCAGTGTGCTGTCAGATGTTACCATCTAACATCTAATTAACTCGAAGAAATTTTTAAAATCCGTCAGATGGTAACATCTGACGGCAAAAGAGTTTATTAATCATAAATAACGGCGAAACCTGTAGTCATTCACCACAAAGTGTGGACAAACTCCACAACAATAAAACTATGGCACAGTATTAAATACCTGAAAATCAATAGTTTAAATAAAAAAGTATGTTTGGCACCATTATGAAACATTAGCAAGTATTGTTACACAAATTAAATTTTAAAATATATACTATGAAAAAGTTCGTTTTAGCAGCTACAGTATTAGCATTAGCAGGATTCTCAACAGTAAAAGCAAGTGAAGTAAACGATTTTAAAACTAATGCAATTGTTACAGTTCAAGATAGCGCAGTGAAAACTCCGGTTAAATTGGAAGAACTTCCTGAGCCAGTAACAACCGCATTAAAATCTGATGCATACAAAGGCTGGACCGCTACAGAAGCTTGGTCGGTTAAAGAAGGCACTAAAGAGTATTATTTAATTAACGTAAAAAAAGAAACTGAAACCGGTTCGGTAAAAATCGATAAAGACGGTAAACCAGTTCAATAATCAATACAAAATTAACGCTACATAATTAACAAGTATTTAAACAGTAACGAAAGTTACCAGTCATATTCAAAACATAACATCATGAAAAAGATCATTTTAGCCGCTACTTTAGCATTCGCAGGATTCACAGCAGTACAAGCAAACGAAGTAAATACAATCAAAAATGCTGCAATTGTTGCAGTTCAAGATAGTGCAGTGAAAACGCCAGTTAAATTGGAAGAACTTCCTGAGCCGATTACAACAGCATTAAAATCTGACACCTACAAAGGTTGGACAGCAACTGAAGCTTTCTCTGTTAAAGAAGGTACTAAAGAGTATTATTTAGTAAATGTTAAAAAAGAAACAGAAACAGGTTCACTTAAATTTGATAAAGACGGTAAACCAGTTCAATAATCAGAAATAAATACGCCATACAGGCATAATCAATATAAGCGCAGCCTTCGGGTTGCGCATCACTAAAAATATATATACCATGAAAAAATTAATTTTATCAGCTGCGTTCTTAGCTTTTGCAGGATTCTCAGCAGTACAGGCAAGTGAAGTAAATACAATCAAAAACGCTGCAATTGTTGCAGTTCAAGATAGTGCAGTAAAAACGCCAATTAAATTGGAAGAGCTTCCTGAGCCGATTACAACAGCATTAAAATCTGACACATACAAAGGTTGGACAGCAACTGAAGCTTTCACAGTTAAAGAAGGTACTAAAGAGTATTATTTAGTAAATGTTAAAAAAGAAGCAGAAACAGGTTCACTTAAATTTGATAAAGACGGTAAGCCAGTTCAATAATTTAAAATAAATACGCCATAAGGCATAATCAATATAAGCGCAGCCCTCGGGTTGCGCATCACTAAAAAATAATATATACCATGAAAAAATTAATTTTATCAGCTGCGTTCTTAGCTTTTGCAGGATTCTCAGCAGTACAGGCAAGTGAAGTAAATACAATTAAAAATGCTGCTATTGTTGCAGTTCAAGACAGCGCAGTGAAAACTCCGGTTAAATTGGAAGAACTTCCAGCTCCAGTTACAACCGCATTAAAATCTGATGCGTACAAAGGATGGACCGCTACAGAAGCTTGGTCTGTTAAAGAAGGAACAAAGGAATACTACTTGATCAATGTTAAAAAAGAAGCAGAAACTGGTTCTGTTAAAATTGATAAAGACGGTAAGCCCGTACAATAAAACCCAAATAATTACATCTACCTATGATAAGAAAGCCGGATTATGTCCGGCTTTTCTTATTTTTGTTACATGGCGAGAATCCTGATTTTAGAAGACGATACCACATTTGCTCAATTACTTGATGGTTTTTTAACCAAAAACGGTCACGAAATTACCCTTGTAACCCAGGTAAAGCAATCATTTAAGCAAGTTGAAACCAATACATTCGATTTACTTTTAATCGATTACCGCCTGCCAGACGGAACCGGATTTGAAGTGCTTACTCATCTTCGTGATCTGGGTCTTTCCATTCCGGTAATCATCATGACCAGTTTTAATGATGTTCGCACAGCGGTAAAATCTATCCAATTGGGTGCGTTTGATTACATTACCAAGCCAGTTAATCCAGATGAGTTATTAATGGTGATTAAAAATTCTTTAACTAAAAAGGATTTAAAAAGTGTTGAACCAAAAGAAACAAATAGCGATTTTATAAAAGGGAAAAGTGCAATTGCAGATAAACTGTATGAACACATTAATTTGGTAGCCCCTACAGACATGTCGGTAATTATACAGGGTGAAAGCGGCACAGGGAAAGAATTTGCTGCCAGAACCCTGCATCAACAGAGTAAACGTGCTGATAAACCTTTTGTGGCAATAGATTGCGGGGCATTATCTAAAGATTTGGCGGCCAGCGAATTATTCGGACATGTTAAGGGTGCTTTTACCGGTGCTTTAAATGATAAAAAAGGTCAGTTTGAAGCGGCCAACGGAGGAACGTTGTTTCTGGATGAAGTAGGTAACCTGAGTTACGAAGTGCAGATTAAATTGCTTAGGGCTTTACAGGAAAGGATAATCCAGCCTTTAGGCAGTACCAAACAGATTCCAGTTAATGTTCGCATCATCACGGCTACCAATGATGATCTGGCCAATAGCATGCAACAGGGAGAATTTAGAGAAGATTTATATCATCGTTTAAATGAATTCAAAATACAGCTTCCTCCATTGAGAGAGAGGGGTGGAGATTTAGAACTGTTTATCAATCACTTCATACAATTATCAAACCGTGATTTAGACCGGAATGTTAAAAGTGTATCTGCTGAAGCGAAAGCATTGTTGTTGAGCTATGATTGGCCAGGAAACCTGCGCGAACTCAGCAATGTGATTAAACGAATGGTTTTATTGAGCCCGGGTGATATTGCCCAGATTGGTGCATTACCTGATGAAATGATGATTTCTGTCCATCAGCAATCAGCCCCAGGCAATTCATCCGATCTGAAAGCAGTTAACGAACAGAATGAAAAAGCGTTGATTACAGAAACGTTAATTAAAGTGAGACATAACAAATCAAAAGCTGCTAAAATCTTAAACATTGATCGTAAAACACTATATGCCAAAATGGAACGCTACGGGATAGAGTAGTTACCCGGCATTAGCATAGTCCATTTTTTCCATAAAAGCAATTAAACTATCCAGCTTTCCGATCTGTAACAGCACTTCAGACTTAGTGTTCTCTGTTAACCCTTTTTCGGCTATTTCTATTTCTAAAACTCTAAAGGCATTGGCCAATGTCTTCGAACCCATCTGTGCCGTACGCCCTGCAAGGCGATGAACCAATAACCTGCTTTTATCCTGGTCATTTTCATTAAGGTATTTTTTGAGTTCGGCAGCATCATCGATCGAATCTTGCTTAAAGCGGTTTAAGATTTTTTCCAGCATCTCCTGATCACCAAAAGTCATTTTTTCTATGGAAGAAAAATCAAATTCGGGCTGTTCTGTTAATACTTCGGTTTTATCAAATATCGAAAGAATATCGACCGCCCTGAACGGTTTCATAATCAGGCCATCAAAACCCTCACTCAAAACCATCTCACGCTCTTCGGGCAAAACCTGTGCAGTAATGGCATAGAATTTAATATTTTGCGGCAGTTTCTTTTTTAATAAATGGCACAGTTCGAAACCTGTCATTTCAGGCATACGCATATCAACCAAAACATACTTTAAATCGGGTTCAGGTTCAGTATTTAAAATATCTGCTACCTGGGTAAAACTTCTATAAGGAATTTTGTTTTTCTGAAAAATCATTCCACATAAATCGAGAATTAGTTTATCATCATCAATTACCCAAACCGTTCCCGGGTTTACAATTGCATAGTGCTCTAAATCTAAAGCATCATTTACACGCTCAGTGGTATTTTCATATTTCATGTAAATATTAAATGTGGTACCAATGCCCGGTTTACTTTTCACATAAATTCTTCCTCCCTGGGTTTCAATCAAAGATTTAACAATAGGCAGACCCAAACCTGTACCGGCCGGGTTAATAATATATTTTTCAGGAGATTCTATCTGCTCAAATTCATTAAATATTTTAGGAATATCTTTTTCATCAAACCCTATTCCGGTATCCTTTATGTTAAAATGAAAGTGCAGATCCTCACCTTGTTTTTTGTAAGATACAGCAAGTTTAATTTCACCTTTAAGGGTAAATTTTACAGCGTTACCCAATAAGTTAAATAAAATCTGCTTTAGTCTAAAAGCATCCCCCTTTACAAACTCCAAATCGGCAAGATCAAGTGCTGTATTTAACTGAAGTGATTTCTGTTCCGCTAATGGCCGCATTACTGAAACTACTTCATCTAAGGCTTTTTTGATATTAAATACCTGATTATTGAAGCTAAACTCTCCAGAAATAATACGGTTATAATCTAACACCTCGTTAACAATCTGAAGTAAATGGATGGAAGACTGATAGATGGCATCTACATCTTTTTTGTTGGGCACATCCTGCTGGGTAATCAGTTCGGCGTAGCCTAAAATAGACTGCAGCGGGGTTCTGATCTCGTGGCTCATGTTTGAAAGGAACCGCTGCTTCGCTTTACCATGGTATTCTGCTTCATCTTTAGCCAGCTCCAAAGCCTTTCTATACCTGTTGCTTTTTGTAATATCTGCTAAAATTAAATACAGCAGAATAACCGTTAACAGAAAAAAGATAATGATAATGGTAGTGATCTGAGTAATTCCATCATTAACCACTTCTTTAGCCTGTATACCATTCAAATCTATCTGCGCTACCGCTTCACCCTCCACCTCTCTTAAAATCTGCAGCATTTTAGCCGTTAAGGCATTACTTGCACTTGATAAGTCAGCCTCCCGTTTTAAAAATTTCTGGCTTTTCTGACGCTGTTCCAGTTCGATATTCCTTAGCGACCCCGTCATGCTTTTCATGATGCTGTCTTCGGCTTTTGCATTTAAAGTATCACGCTTAACCTTAAATTCTTCATTGATGATTTTATAAACATCGGATTTCTTTTTCCCAAAAAGTTTACTCAGGAAACCCCTCGATTTTTGTTCTTCTTCAGGTGCAACCGTAGTGGTTGATGTGGTCGTTTCGGTAGTTAATACTGCGCTATCTGTTTGCCTGCTGCGTGTAGCCACCAGCTCATTCAATTTCTGGACCTCGTCAGAGAAAGATTTGGTGTTTACCAGTGTTTCCCTTACTTTAAGGTAGTTCACAAATTGTTTATCGCGATCGGAAAGTAAATTTTTGATCGATTTTATCCTCGACAATTGCGCAGAGTCTCCACGATATAATTTACGCAGCGTATCTAAACTTGATCTTAATTTACGTGATTCCTTTAAAAAACTATAGGTGCCCTGCTTATTAAAAGCTTCATCACGTTGCAATTGATCCAGCCTGGCTATCTTATGCGATAGATCATTAACGATCCTTAACCGGTCGTTTGGCGCAGAAATTTCTTCCACGGTATTCAGCATCCTGGTAAAAGCAAACTTGCTGATACCCCATGCCAATAGCAGCGCAAAACAGGCGAACAGAAAACCTATGATCACTTTACTTTTTATTGCCCGGAAGAATCGTTTCTGAATAACAGCCGCCATTAATTAGATTGTATTGGTTTAACCTTTATAATAACGGTTTAACCTTTAAAATTGATATGTATTTATCTTTTACAAATAACGTACCACAAGAAAAATTGATTAAAAAACTTTAATTTTAATCACCTCAAAAAACAAACTATGAATCGTATCGACCGACTGTTCGGAATTTTAATCCTGCTTCAATCCAGAAAATACATTACCGCAGAAAAAATTGCAGAAAGATTTAATATGAGCATACGCACAGTTTATCGTGATATTAAAGCATTAGGCGAACAAGGGATACCGGTAAGTTTTGAGCAGTATAAGGGTTATTACCTGGTGCAGGGCTATTTTCTGCCGCCTGTTTCTTTTAATATGAACGAAGCCAATGCGCTGCTGCTGGTTGAAAGTTTAGTGAATGGATTTGCTGACAATTCTATTCGCTTGCATTATTCTTCAGCTTTGACAAAAGTAAAGGCTGTATTAAAAACGGGTCAGAAAGAAAAGCTCGAAACCTTAAATCAGCATATTAAATTGCAAATCCCGAAAAGGCTAAATTTTAACTTCGAGTACCTGTCGCTTATTCAACACGCCATTGCTGAAAAACACCTGATCGAGCTTGATTATAAAAACAATAAAGACGAGATAAGCAAAAGAGAGGTAGAACCAATCGGATTAATCTTTTATGCTTTTAGCTGGCATTTAATTGCCTGGTGCCATTACCGGAATGAATATCGTGATTTTAATCTTACCCGGATCATCTGCCTCAAAAATTTGGGGATTCCTTTCAGAAAAACGCAACACATGCCATTAAGCGATTACATGCATCTGCTTCCTGTAAATTATTAAGCCCCCGTTTCAATTCAATTAAAAATCCTCGTCATCTCGACTGAAGCGCAGCGAAATGGAGAGATCTATGCTCAATAGATTTCTCGACTCCGCTCGAAAGGACGACCTCATGTAAAATTATTTTTCCACACTGCCATAGGGTTGACAGTGGCCACTATTTCCTTTGTGTAAACAAACATCAAAAATCATGAGCATCGCTAACCTATTACTTATGGAATTACACACAATAGAAAAAACAAACCTGAAAAATATGGACATTATTAAATTATTATTGAAAGAATTAGCAGATGAATTTAATACGACAAAAAAATTCCTGGCTATTGTACCGGTAGAAAAATTTGACTGGGCACCGCACGAAAAAAGTATGAAAATGAAATCGCTCGCCGTTCATATTGCTGATTTGCCGAGCTGGGTTTCAATGGCTTTAACTACTGAGGGACTGGATTTTGAAACAGCACCTTATGTAGAACAACCTGTAGAAAATGCGGATGATCTGGTTAAAATCCTGGAGAAAAATTATGCACTGGGAAAAGCAGAATTAGAAAAAGCAACGGAGCAAGATTTAAATGGCCGCTGGGTATTGAGTATGGGCAAACAGGTTTTGGCCGATTATTCTAAATATGAAACCATCCGCCATTCACTTAGCCAAACCACTCATCACAGGGCACAGCTGGGCGTTTACTTAAGATTACTTGATATTCCTATCCCAGGCAGTTACGGACCAAGTGCGGATGACCAAAATTTTTAGTTTTTAATCATTCAGAATAAGCTATCGAAACCTGCTGCGTTTCGATAGCCTGTTTTGAAATGACTTCGCGATTACCACACTACCTTGATTTTCAATCTGTGCTTTGCTACTTTTAACAATGAAAAAAATATTGGCAATCTCCGGAAGCACGAAAGCAGTATCAACCAATGCACTTTACATCACTGCCATCTCAAGGCTTTTGAACAGCGAGTTCGAGGTAATCAACTTTTCATCCATCGCGTCCATTCCACATTTCAATCCTGATTTAGACCATGAAAATCCACCACAGGCTGTTGAAGCGCTTCGCTCAACCATCAAAAAAGCAGATGGAATCATTATCTCTACACCAGAATACGCAATGGGCTTACCAGGCTCATTAAAAAACCTGCTTGATTGGACGGTAAGCTCAGCATCATTTTCGGGTAAACCCGTTTTAGCACTTGTTGCTTCAACTCAGGGCGAGAAAGCCTATCAATCCATCATCGATATTTTAACAGTAATTGAAGCGAGGGTATCGCCCCAGCTTATTTCATTTGCTAAAGCGAAAATCAATGATGAAGGATCGATTATCGACAAGGAAACTTTAACCGCACTTAAAAGCACAATCGATTCATTTGTTGCCAGCATGAAGAATGGATAACACGATTTATTTCCGTAAAATTGCAGTATGAACAATAACTCTGCAACCCGTTTAAATAAATTCATCAGTGAAAGTGGATTATGTTCACGCCGTGAAGCAGACCGTTATATCGAAAAGGGTACAGTTTTCATCAATGGAAAAAGGGCTAAAGTAGGCGACCAGGTTTTTGCGGGCGATAAAGTGATGGTAAACGGCCATAATATCGAACCAAAAGAAGAAAGTAATTTCATCCTATTGGCCTTTAACAAGCCTGTAGGGATTACCAGTACTACTGAAGGTAGCGTCCGCGATAATATTGTAGATTATGTTAACCATAGCGAAAGGATCTTTCCAATTGGCCGGTTGGATAAAGATTCGTCAGGACTGATTTTCCTGACCAACAATGGCGATATTGTTAACAAAATTTTAAGGGCAGGGAATAAACACGAAAAAGAATACTTGGTTACCGTTAATAAACCAGTTACCGAAGATTTTATTTTCGAAATGAGTAACGGAGTTCCAATCTTAGGCGTAAATACTCGTAAGTGCAAAGTACGCCAGATCAGTACCTTTGTTTTCAATATCATATTAATTCAAGGTTTAAATAGGCAAATTAGAAGAATGTGCGAGCATTTTGGTTACGAAGTAACCAAACTAGAGCGAACACGCATCATGAATATCAGCCTTAAAGGCATCCCAACAGGGGAATTTAGGGAACTTACCGAAGAGGAGATGAAAGCGATTACCAAAAGTGTCGAACATTCGTCTTCTGAAGCTAAACCCAAAACAAAGAGCGCCAGCAAGAAAAAAACCAATGCCTGGGAGGAAATCACTGAACTTAGAGAAGAACAGCCCCAAAAAGCATTCAAGCCGAAAACACCTGCTCACAAATCATCAGGCAAGAAAGCAGCTGGCCACTCAAGCTCAAAACCCACTGGCAAAAATAATAGCACAAATAGAAATTCGAGACCAGCAAAAGGCAAGCCTGCAATCAAGCCAAACTCAAGAGGCAGAGGAAGATAAAGCTAATTAATTGTAAAATTTGGCATCTTGCAGGCCCCCTCAACCTTCTACCTTTCTGCCTTACAGCTTTTTTAAGTACCTTTGCAACAAATGGTAACAGCAAAAAAAACCGATATCCGTGCATTAGATCTACCTCAATTGCAACAACATCTTGTAGCGATGCAACAGCCTGCATTTAGGGCCAAGCAGATCTACCAATGGCTTTGGGAAAAATCGGCTACAAGTTTCGAGCAAATGAGTAATCTTTCTAAAGATCTTCGTAAGGCTTTGGACGATTCTTTTGCCATTAATGCTGTTCAGGTTAACAACTCTCAGTTCAGTAACGACCATACCATTAAAAATACTTTCAGGTTAGCAGATGGTAATATTGTAGAGGGGGTTTTAATTCCTCTGGAAGATCGCATGACTGCTTGTGTGAGTTCGCAGGTGGGCTGCAGTTTAACCTGTAAGTTCTGTGCCACTGGCTATATGGACCGTAAGCGTAATTTAAATGCTGATGAGATTTATGACCAGGTAGTATTGATTGATAAACAAGCCAAGCAGAATTATAACAATCCCCTTACCAATATTGTGTATATGGGCATGGGAGAGCCACTATTAAATTATGCCAATGTATTGAAGTCGATTGAGCGTATTACTGCTCCTGATGGCTTAAACATGAGCTATAAGCGCATTACGGTTTCTACTGCCGGTATTGCTAAAATGATCAAGAAACTAGGTGATGATGGTGCAAAATTTAATCTTGCATTATCCCTACATGCAGCTGATGATAAAAAGCGTAATGAGATTATGCCCATTAATGAAGCCAACTCATTAAAAGCATTGGCAGATGCGCTTAAATACTATTTCGCTAAAACGAAAAATCCGGTAACTTACGAATACATTGTTTTTAATCACTTTAACGATGAAATCTCTGATGCAATGGATTTAGCTAAATTCTGTAAACATATTCCCTGCAAGGTAAATCTGATCGAATACAACCCCATTTCTTTCGCCGATTTCACCAATGCAGAAGGCGACAAGATCGATGCTTTTTCTAATTACTTAAAAAGCCAGGGGATTAATACCAATATCCGCCGTAGCCGTGGTAAAGATATTGATGCCGCTTGTGGGCAATTGGCCGTTAAGGAAGAAGCGAACGCTTAAGCCATTTACTACAATATCATTAATACAATCTCTTTCATTTTTTGGAGCGCAGTTTCCTATGCATTTAGGTTGGGTTCCGTCCTGCTTTACGCTTAATCCTTTTGGGAAACCATTCTAACATAAACAATCATCTTTTCCCAAAAGGGATACCGCTTCCATCAGGGCTATTTAACCCTGGACAGAAGAAGGAAAACAGGTAAGATGTAAAACGGATGATGAAGTGGTCTCTGCGGAGATCAGCATGATCTGCGGGAACAACCCTTAACTTTTCTTAACGCTTTAATGGTGGGAAAATTTTATAGCTCCATTTACCACTAAGAAAATAAGAACATTAAGAAATAGAACATTTGCCTAATCCTTTTTATTTAACGTTTGCTAGAACTGAACAGGTAAGATGTAAAACGGGATGATGAAATGGTCTCTGCGGAGATCTGCGCGATCTGCGGGAACAAACCCTTAACTTTGCTTAACGCCTTAATGGTGAGAAAAGTTTATAGCTCCATTTAACATTAAGAGATTAAGGACATTAAGAAACAGACCTTTGCCTAATCATTTTTAACGCCTTAACAGTTTTAAATAATACACTTCAAAAAGCCCATAAACGAAGAAAACCCTTCAACATTTCTGTTAAAGGGTTTCTTTTTAAGATCTGGCACCGACCTACTCTCCCACGTGTTACCGCAGTACCATCGGCTCTGGTGGGCTTAACTTCTCTGTTCGGAATGGAAAGAGGTGGACACCACCGATATAGGCACCTGAATATTTTTATTTAAGACTAAAGAAGAAAGCTTAAAGAATAAAGCGTAATCCACCTTTGGTCTTTGCTCTTTCAGCTTTTAGCCTTTTAGTATTTTAGTATTCAATTTCGCTGGCCTTAAACACAAGGCCTTGTATATAACAAGAAAACCCTTCAACTTACCGTTAAAGGGTTTCTTTTTAAGATCTGGCACCGACCTACTCTCCCACGTGTTACCGCAGTACCATCGGCTCTGGTGGGCTTAACTTCTCTGTTCGGAATGGGAAGAGGTGGACACCACCGATATAGGCACCTGAATATTTTTATTTAAAGCTTAAAGGAGAAAGCTTAAAGGTTAAAGCATAACCTGCCTTTGGCCTTTGCCCTTTCAGCTATTCAGCTTGAAATGACATATTATTGAAAGAAGTTATTATGAAGAACAAACAACGAATGTTGTTGCTTTGAAAGCTTCGGATGATTAGTACTACTCGACTGTGCTGTCGCCAGCTTTACATCTATAGCCTATCAACGTAGTAGTCTGCTACGGTCCTATATGGAATTCTCATCTCGTGGCTAGTTTCGCACTTAGATGCTTTCAGCGCTTATCTATTCCCAGCGTAGCTACTCTGCAATGCCCCTGGCGGAACAACAGATTCACTAGAGGCTAGTCCAACCCGGTCCTCTCGTACTAAGGTCAGCCCCACTCAAAATTCCTACGCCCACAACAGATAGGGACCGAACTGTCTCGCGACGTTCTGAACCCAGCTCGCGTGCCACTTTAATCGGCGAACAGCCGAACCCTTGGGACCTTCTCCAGCCCCAGGATGTGACGAGCCGACATCGAGGTGCCAAACCTCCCCGTCGATATGAGCTCTTGGGGGAGATCAGCCTGTTATCCCCAGCGTACCTTTTATCCTTTGAGCGATGGCCCTTCCATGCAGAACCACCGGATCACTATATCCGTCTTTCGACCCTGATCGACTTGTCTGTCTCACAGTCAAGCAAGCTTATGCTATTGCACTCCGCGTACGGTTACCAAGCGTACTGAGCTTACCTTTGAAAGCCTCCGTTACCTTTTTGGAGGCGACCACCCCAGTCAAACTACCCATCAAACAATGTCTCCCTCATAAAGGGATTAGACACCGAATACAGAAAGGGTGGTATTTCAACGTTGGCTCCACGACGCCTAGCGACGCCGCTTCAAAGCCTCCCACCTATCCTACACATCCTGTATCCAATGTCAATGTTAAATTGTAGTGAAGGTGCATGGGGTCTTTCCGTCCCGTTGCGGGTACCCGGCGTCTTCACCGGGACCACAATTTCACCGAGCTCATGGCTGAGACAGCGCCCAGATCGTTACACCATTCGTGCAGGTCGGAACTTACCCGACAAGGAATTTCGCTACCTTAGGACCGTTATAGTTACGGCCGCCGTTTACTGGGGCTTCGATTCAATGCTTCTCTTACGATGACATCCCCTCTTAACCTTCCAGCACCGGGCAGGTGTCAGGCCTTATACTTCATCTTTCGATTTTGCAAAGCCATGTGTTTTTGTTAAACAGTCGCCTGGGCCTTTTCACTGCGGCTGACATTGCTGCCAGCGCCCCTTCTCCCGAAGTTACAGGGCCATTTTGCCGAGTTCCTTAGCCATGATTCACTCGAGCACCTTAGAATCCTCTTCCCGGATACCTGTGTCGGTTTGCGGTACGGGTTTTTATAACCTGGAGCTTAGCGGTTTTTCTTGGAAGTCTGATTACCTGCGCTATCCAATCAGCCGAAGCCTCTTGGTACTATCGACTTTCAGCAAGACCGGCGGATTTGCCTACCGGTCCTATACCTACAGCCTTTAACGATCTATTCCGTCAGATCGCGGCAGTGTCACTACTCCGTCCCCACATCGCAGTTATAAAAAGTACTGGAATATTAACCAGTTGTCCATCGAATTTCCCCTTCGGGTTCTCCTTAGGTCCCGACTAACCCTGATCCGATTAGCGTTGATCAGGAAACCTTATCCTTTCGGTGGGCGGGTTTCTCGCCCGCCTTATCGTTACTTATGCCTACATTTGCTTTTCTATAAGCTCCAGCACCCATTACCAGGTACCTTCGCTGCCGATAGAATGCTCCCCTACCGATATATTTCAATCCCATAGCTTCGGTGTACAATTTAATGCCCGTTTATTATCCATGCCCGATCGCTCGACTAGTGAGCTGTTACGCACTCTTTAAATGAATGGCTGCTTCCAAGCCAACATCCTAGCTGTCTGTGCAATCGGACCTCGTTAGTTCAACTTAACTGTAACTTGGGGACCTTAGCTGATGGTCTGGGTTCTTTCCCTCTCGGCGCGTGACCTTAGCACCCCGCGCCTCACTGCCGACTATATTATATAGCATTCGGAGTTTGTCTGGATTTGGTAGGATTTGACTCCCCCGCACCCAATCAGTAGCTCTACCTCTATATAACTCAACGTCGACGCTGTTCCTAAAAACATTTCGGGGAGTACGAGCTATTTCCCAGTTTGATTAGCCTTTCACCCCTACCCACAGATCATCCGGAAACTTTTCAACGTTTATCGGTTCGGTCCTCCAGTACGTGTTACCGCACCTTCAACCTGTCCATGGGTAGATCACAAGGTTTCGCGTCTACCTCCTCTGACTATACGCCCTATTCAGACTCGCTTTCGCTTCGGATCCGTGCCTGAAGCACTTAACCTTGCCAGAGAAGAGTAACTCGTAGGCTCATTATGCAAAAGGCACGCCGTCACGCCACCTGGACGCTCCGACCGCTTGTAAGTACACGGTTTCAGGTTCTATTTCACTCCCCTGTTCGGGGTTCTTTTCACCTTTCCCTCACGGTACTGGTTCACTATCGGTCTCTCAGGAGTATTTAGCCTTACCGGATGGTGCCGGCAGATTCCCACAAGGCGTCTCCGACCTCGCGGTACTCAGGATACTGCTAAGCTAGCATTCTATACGTGTACCGGGCTATCACCGTGTATCGCTGGGCTTCCCATCCCATTCCACTTCTGTTTGCTAATGCCACGTTGCAGTCCTACAACCCCCACTTTGCCGTAACAAAGTAGGTTTGGGCTCTTTCCCTTTCGCTCGCCACTACTTAGGAAATCATTGTTATTTTCTCTTCCTCTGCTTACTTAGATGTTTCAGTTCGGCAGGTTTGCTCATTATATGTGACTAGTCTTCAACTAGCCGGGTTGCCCCATTCGGAAATCTTCGGATTAATTCCTATTTGCAAATACCCGAAGCTTATCGCAGCTTATCACGTCCTTCATCGCCTCTGAGAGCCAAGGCATCCCCCGTGTACTCTTTATTACTTTCTTCTACTCATATGCCTTTTGCGCCATATGGTATGCTTTTTTGCTCTTGTTATGATGTCTCATACTTAATTCCGGCTTGCGCTTTGTTAAGTGAGCACAAACACAACAGTCGCCTATTGTTGTTTGCTCTTCTTTTTTAACTTCTTCCAATATGTCAAAGAACTTTACTAAGACCAGGTAAAGGGTATAAAGTCACAGGTTTCATTGTCTGCTCCTAAGCCTTTAGCTTCGTCTTGTTAGTAAAAACTGCGGTCTCGAACCGTTTCATACTTTTTTCACCGTATGTGCCCCGTGGCGTTTCTTCTTTTCTTAACCTTTATGTCAATGTATATTACCTATCCCGATAATAAGGTGTGTATTTCTGTTTTTTGAAAGCTTTCCTGCTTTGGTCTTTAAGCTTTAATGCCCAAATGTGGAGAATAACGGAGTCGAACCGTTGACCTCCTGCGTGCAAGGCAGGCGCTCTAGCCAGCTGAGCTAATCCCCCAGAGTATTGGTTTCCAGTTTTCAGTCCTTAGTTTCCAGTATGGTAACTGTTAACTCCAAACCGCCAATTGTAAACTTCAATGGTAGTCCCGTCCAGATTTGAACTGGAGACCCCTACATTATCAGTGTAGTGCTCTAACCAGGCTGAGCTACGGGACTGTTTGGTTAAGGTAGGCTTATTTAGTCGCAGTATATAGTATCTTACCGCTACTGCTTCCCTTTTGGCTTACCCTTCTTGTCTCCGTTAAGCTTACCTTATAGTAGCCCACCGTTTTCTTCTGGGTGTTTCTTTTTTCTCTTTTTAGTATAAAGTATCCGGTATCTAGTATCAAGACACGCCTTCCAGCTTTAGTCTTTTTCCTTTAACCTTATACCTTATTTAGAAATATCATGTTGCGTGGCGAGTAGGTGAGTCTACTCCAGAAAGGAGGTATTCCAGCCGCACCTTCCGGTACGGCTACCTTGTTACGACTTAGCCCCAGTTATCGGTTTTACCCTAGGACGCTCCTTGCGGTTACATACTTTAGGTACCCCCAACTTCCATGGCTTGACGGGCGGTGTGTACAAGGCCCGGGAACGTATTCACCGCGTCATTGCTGATACGCGATTACTAGCGAATCCAACTTCATGGGGTCGAGTTGCAGACCCCAATCCGAACTGTGAATGGCTTTGTGAGATTCGCACCATATTGCTATGTAGCTGCCCTCTGTACCATCCATTGTAGCACGTGTGTAGCCCCGGACGTAAGGGCCATGATGACTTGACGTCGTCCCCTCCTTCCTCTCTGTTTGCACAGGCAGTCTGTTTAGAGTCCCCACCATAACGTGCTGGCAACTAAACATAGGGGTTGCGCTCGTTGCGGGACTTAACCCAACACCTCACGGCACGAGCTGACGACAGCCATGCAGCACCTAGTTTCGTGTCCTTGCGGACTGGCCTATCTCTAAACCATTCACTAACTTTCAAGCCCGGGTAAGGTTCCTCGCGTATCATCGAATTAAACCACATGCTCCTCCGCTTGTGCGGGCCCCCGTCAATTCCTTTGAGTTTCAATCTTGCGACCGTACTCCCCAGGTGGAACACTTAACGCTTTCGCTTAGCCGCTGACTGTGTATCGCCAACAGCGAGTGTTCATCGTTTAGGGCGTGGACTACCAGGGTATCTAATCCTGTTTGATCCCCACGCTTTCGTGCCTCAGCGTCAATAAGACCATAGTAAGCTGCCTTCGCAATCGGTGTTCTGAGACATATCTATGCATTTCACCGCTACTTGTCTCATTCCGCCTACCTCTAGTCCATTCAAGCCCATCAGTATCAAGGGCACTGCGATAGTTGAGCTACCGTCTTTCACCCCTGACTTAACAGGCCGCCTACGCACCCTTTAAACCCAATAAATCCGGATAACGCTTGGATCCTCCGTATTACCGCGGCTGCTGGCACGGAGTTAGCCGATCCTTATTCTTCCGGTACATTCAGCTCTTTACACGTAAAGAGGTTTATTCCCGGATAAAAGCAGTTTACAACCCATAGGGCAGTCTTCCTGCACGCGGCATGGCTGGTTCAGAGTTGCCTCCATTGACCAATATTCCTTACTGCTGCCTCCCGTAGGAGTCTGGTCCGTGTCTCAGTACCAGTGTGGGGGGCCATCCTCTCAGATCCCCTAGTCATCGTCGCCTTGGTGGGCCGTTACCCCGCCAACTAGCTAATGACACGCATGCCCATCCCAATCCTATAAATATTTGAACATTGGATAATGCTATCCTGTGTTTTTATGCGGTGTTAATCCGGATTTCTCCGGGCTATCCCCCAGATTAAGGTAGGTTGCATACGCGTTACGCACCCGTGCGCCACTTTCAAATCCAGCAAGCTGGATAATCTCGTTCGACTTGCATGTATTAGGCCTGCCGCTAGCGTTCATCCTGAGCCAGGATCAAACTCTCCATTGTAAAATGTGTTGTAAGATGCTGACCAGTTTTAACTATTGTTAAAAATAGTCTTCTTTTTGTTATGTTGTCTGTTAGACACCACCTTTAAAATAAAGCTACGTAATCATGTACTTTGACCAGTACTCCATTACCTCGCTACGCTACATTGACATCTCTTTTAAGAACTTATTGACCTGTAAACCTCACGGCCGGTCATTTATATATCTTCAAACTTCAGTCCGTTCAAGTCTTGTTAGTCTTAAACGTGCTTACGTCTGTTTCAATCTTTTTTCCTATCTTCCCGACATCCGCCGTTCCGATTTTTTTACCCTTCCTTTCGGTTGGGAGTGCAAAGGTAAGGAACTTTTCCGGACTTCCAAATAAAATAAATTTTATTTTTTCAAGCCTTATTCTTTCCTTGTTTGCTTTTCAATAGGCCAGGCTTAACTGGCTTTCCGTTCTTCCGAACCGGGCTGCAAAGGTAGCAATCTTTTTCTCATCTGCAACATTTATTTAAAATAAATCCTGCTCTCCTCATCCCTATGCCGTCTTTTCAGTTTATTAACCTCTTCCTCCGAAGCGGGATGCAAAAGTAGGAAAATTCTGTACAATGCCAAAGGTTTTTTGTGGAATAACGAAGGGTTTAACGTAAGTTGATGGTTTTCAGCAGGAAAAAGTTTTGCCTCCAGCAAAACTTTTTGGTAAATCGGGTGTTTGCACCTCTTATAAACCTCGCAGGTTTTAAAAACTTGCGAGGTTTGACCTAAAAACTTACGAAGTTCCCTGCACCCTGCCATTAGAAACTTCGTAAGTTACCCCTGCCCTCCGCCACCTAAACCCGCTTTCCGTTTGTAGTGCCGGCTTCACGCCGGCACTACAAACGGAAAGCGGGGACATACCTATATAGTAGCACAACAACTGCTTTGCTAAAAAATAACCATTTAACTATATTTCACCCTAGCCTTAAAAACATAGTATTCCTCGTAAATATTTTATAAATTAGTTAGATGCTTCTGGTTAAACAATGGACTTCTGATTTGTTTGGACTGCTATTTCCAAATTTATGCAATGCATGCGGCACTGCTTTGTTTCGCCATGAAAAGTTGATTTGTTTAAAATGCTTATACGACCTCCCTTTTACCGACTATCATCAATATGCTGATAATAGGGTTGCCAAGCAGCTATGGGGCCGCTTACCACTTAATGCTGCAATGGCCATGTTATATTTTAGAAAAGGAGCGAAAGTTCAAAACTTAATACACAACTTAAAATATAACGGCAGAACAGATGTTGGTGTGTTATTAGGCAATATGCTGGGAGAAAGGCTGAAAACCGCAACGCTTTACCAGGATATTGATCTGGTTATTCCAGTTCCTTTACATCGCAAAAAATATAAGAGCAGGGGATATAACCAAAGTACCTTTATTGCGGGAGGAATTGCGGCGCAGATGGGGATTGGCATTAGCGAAGATCACCTGATCCGGAAGAATGCTACCGAGAGCCAAACTAAAAAAAGCAGGTATATCCGTTACGAAAACATGAGAGATGTGTTTAAGGTAAATTCTCCTGAAGACATCATCGGCAAACATGTTTTACTGGTTGACGATGTAATTACCACCGGGGCAACGCTTGAAGCCTGTGCCAACGTACTCTTAGCTATAGGAGCAATAAAAGTGAGCATAGCAGCACTTGCATTCGCAGAATAATTACCACTATACAATTTAAGTGCTATTGTAAGTAGCCAAACATTTTTCTAAGTTTGATTTATGCGTTTAAATATTGGTTTAGTGCTTTTGATTTCATTCTTTGGTTTAGCTTGCCGGAAAGGAGAGCGTATTACCACAGATTCAAATGCTAAACTCAATATCTCTGATAAAGAAGTATTATTTGATACCGTTTTTACTTCGGTGGGCTCAACAACCAGAAGAATAAAAATTGTAAATAAAAATAATGACGCGGTTAAAGTATCCGAAATCAGATTATCAGGCGGGAATACTTCGGCCTTCAGTATCAATATTAACGGAGAGCAAACGCAGCGTAAAAATGATCTCATCATAAACGGCCAGGATTCTATAAATCTTTTTGTCAAGGTTTCAATCGATCCAAATTCAACCAATCTACCCTTTCTGGTCCAAGATTCTATTCTATTAAATACAAATGGAAATAAACAGGTGATTCAGCTTTTAGCTTATGGACAAAATGCTATATTTATTAATGAATCTACAGTTAATGCGAACACCATCTGGACAAAAGCCTTACCCTATATTATCAATGGGTCATTAACCGTTAAGAGTGGCGCTTCATTAACCATCCAGCCTGGAACTAAAATTTATTTCCATAAGGATGCCAATTTAAACATAGAAGGAAATCTGATCGTTAATGGAAACTTTACTGAGCCTGTACTATTTTGTAGCGACAGGCTTGAACGAATTTATAGCGATGAGCCCGGGCAATGGAAAGGAATTTCCTTAAAACGCACCGGATATGGACTGATTAAAAATGCGATCATTAAAAATGCATCTGTTGGCATTACCTCCGATTCTTTATCTGTTAACAACAACCCCAAATTAATTTTAAGCAATAGCATTATTAAAAACATGCAGGTGGCAGCTTATATTGGCTACCATTCAGAACTGCTCGCATTTAATAATGTGATGTATAACTGCGGCAATTATTTGATATATGGCGTTGGGGGAGGGTATTATAATTTGAAACAGAATACCTTTGTTGGTTACAACATAAACTTTCCCCGTAAAACTGCTTCATTGAGCTTTTCAGATTATTTATCCGTAAATGCTTACAATAAACTTCAAATCGATTTAACTAATAACATCATTTGGGGAAGTTTAACTAATGAACTCGATATCCAAAAGAAAAGTTCTGCAATGGTGCAGCTCAATTTTTGGAGTAATTTAATCCGATGTACCAACAGCACTTATAACAGTAATGGCAATATTTTGAATATTGATCCATTATTCATCAACCAGGAAATGGAAAATTTTGAGCTCTCGGCGAATAGTGTAGCCAGAAAGAAAGGCGCTGATTTGAATACCGATCCTTATTTTACCGGTTATCTTAATAAAGATATCAAAGGCAACACAAGAATTTATCCCTCAACCTTAGGTAGTTACGAAAAATAATCACTTTTTTTTATTTTTCAAAAACAAATCACCTGGAAATCTCGTTTATATATACGAGAGCGTTAATTTAGATGGTAAGGGTCGATATTTCTTCTAAAGAATATCGGCCCTTTACTTTTTTAATAAGATTTTAAATTGCCACTCCCATTATTTTAGTCCATTTTTGCCTCTATCCCGATTATTTTTTTTTTTTGAAAGCTTCCGTTGTTGCAAAATGGCAGCCTGCGGTCCCGCTTTTCCTCCTGCCGTTTTAATTTACCGATATCAAAAATATACGGTTCAAAACGGCATCCGTTCAATCGGGCTTAGTTAACAAAGTCAGTATATAAATACCTCTATAATCAAAAAAGCAGCTACAAATTAATGCAGCTGCTTTATCTGTTGTTATGTTGTAAATTATTCTACGGTTACTGATTTGGCCAGATTTCTTGGCTGGTCTACATTACAACCACGCATTACCGCAATGTGATACGATAATAACTGAAGCGGAATAGTTGCCAAGAGCGGTAAAAAGGCTTCATTGGCATCAGGAATTTCAATACAGTAATCGGCCATTTTTTTCACCTCGGTATCGCCCTGGGTTACAATCGCAATTACTTTGCCTTTCCTTGCTTTTACTTCCTGTATATTGCTGATCACTTTTTCGTATGATGAATTCTGCGTAGCAATAAAAACCACAGGCATTTCTTCATCAATTAAGGCGATAGGACCATGCTTCATTTCTGCTGCAGGATATCCTTCTGCATGGATATAGGAAATTTCTTTAAGTTTTAACGCACCTTCTAAAGCTACAGGGAAACCACTTCCTCTACCTAAAAACAGACAGTTGGTAGAATCTTTAATCTTTTCTGCTACCTCTTTAATCAGGTCGTTCGATTCTAAAGCAATCTGGATTTTATCAGGAATATTATCGAGTTCGGTTAAAAGTTCGATCAGCTTTGAAGTAGTAATGGTTCCTTTTTGTTGTGCCATATAAAAGGCCATCAAAGTTAAAACCGTTACCTGTGCAGTAAATGCCTTTGTAGAAGCGACTCCGATTTCAGGACCAGCGTGAGTGTAAACACCCGCATGCGTTAAACGTGGAATGGAAGCACCCGCAACGTTACAAATTCCGAAAATAGTTGCCCCACGTTCTTTAGCCATCTCTATAGCTGCCATGGTATCAGCTGTTTCTCCAGACTGCGAAATGGCAATTACCACATCTTTTTCAGTAATAATCGGATTTCTATACCTGAATTCTGAAGCATATTCAACTTCAACAGGAATACGGGCATATTCTTCAATCAGGTATTCGCCAACCAAACCTGCATGCCACGATGTTCCACAGGCTACAATAATGATACGATCTATATTTTTTAATTTCTCTGCAAATTCTTTAATGCCGCCAAGCTGAACCTTTCCTTCTTCAGGATAAATACGGCCACGCATACAATCTTTAATCGAACGCGGCTGCTCGTAAATTTCCTTGAGCATAAAATGATCAAAGCCACCTTTCTCCAGCATTTCTAACTTTAACTGCAACTCCTGGATTAATGGCGTTTGCACCACATTATCCAATCTTTTAACTAAAAGATCATCTTTAGTAATCAGCGCAATTTCATTATCATTCAGATAGATTACATTTTTGGTGTATTCAATAATCGGTGTAGCATCAGAAGCGATAAAGTATTCTCCCTGGCCCACACCAATTACCATCGGACTGCCTTTTCTGGCTGCAATTAAACGATCAGGGTGATCCTGATCCATAATTACGATGGCGTAGGCGCCAATCACTTCCTTCAAAGCCAGACGAACGGCTTCCAAAAGATCTATATTTTCAATTTCCTGGATTTCTTCTACCAGATGAATGAGCACCTCCGTATCGGTATCGCTTTTAAATTCGTGCCCGCGGTTAATCAGCTCTTCTTTTAAAGTAGCATAGTTTTCTATAATGCCATTGTGTATAATTGACAGTTTACCATTGTTTGAAGTATGTGGATGGGAGTTACGGTCAGAAGGAACACCATGGGTTGCCCAACGGGTATGGCCCATACCAATAGTACCAGACTTATCCTGGTCTTTAGCAAACTCTTCTAAAACGGCTACTTTACCAGCTTTTTTATATATATGCTCTCCGCTTTCGTTCATTAATGCAATCCCCGCACTATCATAACCACGGTATTCTAATCTTTTTAGGCCTTTAAGTACAATTGGCCAGGCTTCTCTATAGCCAATATAGCCCACTATTCCACACATAATTTATATCTATTAATTTGGGATAAATATATAAAACAAACGTTTGTTTTAAAGCATTAAGCACTAAAGATCTTTTTGTTTAAACAAAAAAGCAGCTACAAATTAATGTAACTGCTTTTTATATATCATCACTAAATCGAATTACCTGTCCCTATTTATAAAGTGGAAATGCACTCACCAATTTAATCACTTCAGCTTTCACTGCATTTAAGTTGGCTTCATCTTCCGGATTAGTTAAAACCCTGTCGATTAATTCAACAATCTGCTCCATTTCGGTTTCTTTTAAACCACGGGTAGTAATGGCGGCAGTACCCACACGGATACCTGAAGTTACAAACGGTGATTTATCATCAAAAGGCACCATGTTTTTATTCACCGTGATTTCTGCTTTCTCTAAAGCATTTTCGGCTACTTTACCGGTGATGTTTTTATTGCGCAAATCAATTAACATCAAATGGTTATCCGTACCTCCAGAAATAATACCATATCCTTTTGCTACAAATGCTTTAGCCATTGCCTGTGCATTAGCAGCTACCTGTTTAATGTATGTTCCGTACTCCTCGCTTAAAGCTTCGCCAAAGGCAATTGCTTTAGCTGCAATAATATGCTCTAAGGGACCGCCCTGCGTACCAGGAAAAACCGCCATATCGAGCAGGTTACTCATTAAACGGATTTCGCCTTTAGGCGTTTTCAATCCCCATGGGTTTTCAAAATCCTGTCCCATCATAATCATACCGCCACGTGGCCCACGTAAAGTTTTGTGGGTGGTAGTGGTTACAATATGGCAATGCGGAAGAGGGTTGGCTAACAATCCTTTTGCGATTAAACCTGCCGGGTGAGAAATATCAGCCAAAACCAAAGCACCAATTTTATCAGCTACTGCACGGATAAAAGCATAATCCCACTCTCGTGAATAGGCAGAGGCACCGCAGATAATCAGTTTTGGCTTTTCAGCTAAAGCAACCTCTTCTAATTTTTTATAATCAATTAATCCAGTTTCTTTTTCTACCCCATAAAATAAAGGTTGATATAATTTACCCGAAAAGTTAACTGGCGAACCATGTGTTAAGTGCCCACCATGAGAAAGATCAAATCCTAATATTTTATCACCTGGTTGCAGAACAGCAAGCATTACCGCTGCATTAGCCTGTGCTCCAGAATGTGGCTGAACATTTACCCAAGCCGCGCCGAACAATTCTTTTGCCCTATCAATAGCAATCTGCTCTACCACATCTACTACCTGGCAACCGCCATAGTAACGTTTTCCTGGTAAGCCTTCCGCATATTTATTGGTCAGTACCGATCCGGCAGCTTCCATTACCTGCTTGCTTACAAAATTTTCTGATGCAATAAGTTCTAAACCATGCTCCTGGCGGTTTAATTCTTTATCGATAAGTTCAAAAATTTGGTTGTCGCGTGTCATTGTATATTTAGGTTTGTATTTTTTCTGCAAAAGTAAGGATTTCAAATTTAATTTAGGCCGTATCAGGATAATGCTTTCACATTAAAGTTGTTAAAGCCACTTCCAATGGTTATCTCTACCACTTGTTGCTGCAACATCTCTAAAATAGCCAGGAAATTATAAACAAAATGCACTTTATTTTCTGAGTTTTTAAGCACGAGGGCAAAATCGATCTGTTTATTGATATCGAGCAAGTTGACAATAAAGTGTTTTTGCTGTTCGATGGTGTAGGGATATTGGACCACAGTATGTTTAACTTCTTCACTGCGCAGCTCATACTTCTGCATGGTCCGGTGATAAACGGTTAACAGCTTATACAGATCCAATGATAAAAGCTCGTCCTGATTTGTAGACGAGGCGGCAGCCAATGTAAGATCGTATGAAATGTTACCCCTGTGGTTTTGCTTTAACCGCTCCTCTTCATAAACCTTCATTTCTTCTGCTGCAGATTTAAACTGTTTATAGGCAATCAGCCGTGCAATAAGGTCCTGCTCTGAGTTGATTTCGTTCCCAACCTCATCTACTTCGATCCTTGGCAATAACATTCTGGATTTAATCCGCATCAGGGTGGCAGCAACCAGAATAAATTCGCTGGCTACTTCTACATTTAAGGCAAGGAGTTGGTGGATATAAGCCAGAAAGTCGTTTGTGATCTTCGCAATCTCCACATCCTGTATATTAAGTTCATCGCGTTCAATAAAGAACAACAACAAATCGAAGGGACCTTCAAATACCGGAAGCTTTATTTCAAAATTTTCTGCCTGCATGTGTAACAACAAACATAATGAAAATTTTTACGCCCTTAAAGGCTAAACCGAATTCAAAACGGCCCATACTCCTCATTATTGGCTCTACCCTAACGCCTTACCGCTAAACGCTAATCACCAAACCCTTACCGCTAAACCCCAGCCGCTTAACCCGCTATAACAAACTGCTATTTTTCTCTTCTATATTAAAACAAATTTACCTTACTTTGTATCTTGTTTTTTCCCCTAAATTTCGAATGCAAGTAAAAGCTGGCCCCCTATTATCTAAAATTAACTATCCTGCTGATTTAAAGCAATATAGTGAAGCTGACTTAGTACAAATAAGCCAGGAATTACGACAATATATTATTGATGTAGTGAGTGTTAATGGTGGCCATTTTGGCGCCAGCTTGGGTGTGGTAGAATTAACCGTAGCCTTACACTATGCCTTAAATACCCCTTACGATAAGTTAGTTTGGGATGTAGGCCATCAGGCATACGGGCATAAGATCTTAACTGGCCGCCGGGATTTATTCCATACCAACCGTGTATATGGTGGCATTAGCGGTTTTCCAAAAATTTCCGAAAGTGAGTACGATACCTTTGGTGTTGGCCACTCTTCTACTTCCATTTCCGCAGCTTTAGGAATGGCGGTGGCTTCACAATTAAAAGGCGAAACCAACAGGCAGCACGTGGCTGTTATTGGCGATGGTGCCATGACAGCTGGTTTAGCTTTTGAAGGATTAAACCATGCAGGGATCGAAAACAGTAATGTACTGGTGATCCTGAATGACAACTGTATGTCTATCGATCCGAATGTTGGCGCGCTTAAAGAATATTTAACCAGCATCACCATTTCAAAATCTTATAATCGTTTTCGCGATGACATTTCTCATGTACTTACTGGGCTTTCTAAGCTTGGGCCCAATGCACATAAGTATGTAAAAAAGATTGAAAAAAGCATCAAAGGAACTCTACTCAAACAAAGTAATTTATTTGAGGCTTTAAACTTTAGGTACTTTGGTCCTGTTGATGGTCATGATGTGACACGTTTGGCGCAAACCATAAAAGATTTGTCTGCTATTCCGGGTCCTAAACTTTTGCATTGTATTACAGTAAAAGGAAAAGGTTTTGCACTGGCAGAAAAGGACCAAACCAAATGGCATGCCCCGGGTTTGTTTGATAAGATTACAGGCGAAATCAAAAAAAGTATTCCAGATAAGCCACAACCACCAAAATATCAGGATGTTTTCGGACATACCATGGTAGAACTGGCTGAGGCTAACGATAAAATTGTAGGCATTACCCCGGCAATGCCGTCGGGTTCGTCATTAAACATTATGATGAAAGCCATGCCAAAACGTGCCTTTGATGTAGGTATTGCAGAACAACATGCGGTAACTTTCTCTGCTGGCCTGGCCACGCAAGGATTGGTTCCTTTCTGTAATATCTATTCAAGTTTCATGCAAAGGGCATACGATCAGGTAATCCACGATGTAGCCATCCAGAAACTAAATGTAGTTTTTTGTCTGGACAGGGCTGGCCTGGCTGGTGCCGATGGTGCAACACATCATGGCGCTTATGATATCGCCTATATGCGCTGTATCCCAAATCTAATTGTCTCTTCTCCCATGAATGAAGAAGAGCTTCGTAACCTGATGTTTACGGCTCAACAAGAAAATATAGGGCCTTTTGTAATCCGTTACCCACGCGGAAATGGGGTAATGCCCGATTGGAAGAGACCTTTTAAAGCGTTGAAAATTGGTGAAGGGCGTAAAATTTGTGATGGTGAAGACGTAGCCATATTAACGATTGGCCACGTAGGTAATTTTGCTGTTGAGGCATGTACAGAATTAAATAGCGAGGGTTTTCATCCGGCGCATTATGATTTACGTTTTGTAAAACCATTAGATGAAGCTTTATTAAATGAGGTATTTTCTAAATACAAAAATGTCATCACTGTTGAAGATGGCTCATTACCAGGGGGAGTAGGTACTGCAGTATTGGAATTTATGGCCGATAATAATTATAATGCCAAGGTAGTCAGACTTGGAATCCCTGATAAGTTTATCGACCACGGAGAACAACCCGAGCTTTGGGCAGAATGTGGCTATGATAAAGACTCCATTGTTAAGGCAGTTAAAGAGGTTGCAGTTAAGCGCGTTACCGATACAATGGCGGGCTAAAGCCCGTTTATATCGGTAACATCAAGCTGATTGAGTGCTGACGGTGCAGAATTGACCAACATATAACTCCAACAGCCAACAGGCTCCAAAAAAAGGTCGTCATTGCGAGGCACGAAGATAACCGAACGATTGAGCTCATGAATACCTTTAAAAACAACTGCAAAAATGAATAATCTTAAAGCATACGCTGTTAGCGATCGTTGTAAGATTGCTTCGTCGGCTGAAAAAGCCTTCTCGCAAAGACGATTCCTCTCCAGAACATAACAATAGAACCCTCTGTCACTCATATTGATTTTAAACAATTAATTAATCCTCAGGATGACAAATCCTATATTTATGAGACAGCCTCATAACGATCGTGCTAGTTTCACAGGCTTAAAATCAGTCAGTATAAATAAATATTAACCGAACTGAGGCCTATAAGTCCTACCAGATTAATCCGCCTAATCCTGATTCCTTCTTTTTATTTCAGTTTGGAGATCCAAAATTACCCGATTGATCACATGATTAACCTGGTCAATCATTGGGATAAGTTCCGAAACCGGGGCATTTTCATCGCTCAGGGATTCAATATCCCTTATCACACGCTGGATTGAGATAATTCCGAGGTGATCAATAGTAGATTTAAGTTTGTGAGCCTGCTTTGAAATAGTTTGAAGTTCTGTATTTTCCAAAGCATTGTTTAGATCATTGAGGGCAATGGGCATCTGATCACAGAACAGCTGAATCATTTTGGTCACAAAATCCTCCCTCCCTTTACTAATAACATACAGGCCATCCAGGTTGTAAAGTGGAAGCGCAGCCTCAGGGTGATCAGGCGTTACTGTTTTTTTCACCATCCATTTATCGATTACCTTAACAAAAAGTTCTTCGTTTATCGGTTTTGTAATATAATCGTCCATTCCCGCAGCAATACATTTTTCCCTTTCCCCGCTTATTGCGGAGGCTGTGAGGGCAATGATAGGCCCTTTATAGCCCCCATCCCTTAATAATCTTGTTGTATCGTAGCCATTTAGGACAGGCATTTGAATATCCATAAGAATGAGGTCAAAATCTTCTTTATCTACCATTTCAAGCGCTACCTCTCCACTCTCGGCAACCATAATCTGGGGACCAAAGTTCAATAGTATAGTTGAAGCAACAAGCCTGTTCATTTCATTATCGTCAACTATGAGAATTCTCTTACCCGAAAACAGGTCATCACTAAGCACTAATTTTGGCTCCACGGGAAGATCGGTATCAATACCTTTCTTCAGCCTGATGACAAAAGAAATGGAAGAACCCCTCCCTTTTTCACTTTTAACATTAAAATATCCTCCCATCTGGCTAACCAGTTTTTTAGATATACTCATTCCCAAACCAGTGCCGCCATATCTCCTGGATACAGATTCGTATTCCTGGCTGAAATTGTCAAAAAGAAGCTTGATGAATTCGGGTTCCATTCCTATTCCTGTATCCTTCACCAGGACCTCAATTTCCTGAGCATCATCGAAATCAGCCAGAAGGCTTAGCGTAAGTGATACAGATCCTTTATCGGTAAATTTTATGGCGTTGCTTAGCAAATTCAATACTACCTGACTAATCCTGAAAGGATCTCCTATCAAAACGGGTATGATATCATCATAATCGGGTTGAAGATAATGGATGACCAAGCCTTTTTTTTCAGCCCTGTGTATAATCACCTGAATAACCTCCCGGAGCACTTTTGAAATATTCAGCCCGATATATTCGAGATTCACTTTACCGGCCTCAATCTTCGAAAGATCTAAAATATCATCAATAATTACCATTAGGTTTTTTGATGCTGTTTGTATGGTCTGGATGCAGTAATCCTGCTCAACAGTAAGATTAGTCCTGGAAAGCTGGTTAACCATGGTGATGATTGCATTCATGGGTGTTCTGATCTCATGACTCATATTCGCCAGAAACATGTCCTTGCTATTGGCCGCTTTTTCAGCCTTTAATTTTGCAGCGTTCAGTTCGAGTTCCTGTCCCTTGTTGCGGGTTATTTCAAAATTGACCAGGAGAGAACCGATTACTTCACTTTTATCGTTAAAATTTATGGTCCTGCATACCAGCCACCATTTCCGCTCGCCTTTCGCATCCAAATACTGGATTTCACTCAATTCTGAAGTGATGCTTTCATAATTTATCGCATCACCCTCGCTTGAGAATAGCTTACCGTTAAACAGTTCTGAGACTGATCTGCCCTTAATATCCTCAAAATCATATCCTGATATTTCACAAAAGCTGTTATTTGCATACACGATCTGCTCTTTCATATCCAGTTCCAGCAAACCAAGCTTCATATTTGCGATAACATTATGGTAACTGCGTTCGTTAACCGAAAACGGAAAGCTTTCTATTTGGGGATCTTTATTGCCATCAAGCTCAAAACTTCCTTTAGCTGGCATCCCCTTATCAAGAGTTGATTGCCCTGATCCCGCGAAAAAAAACAAATTTTGATCAAAGATTTTCTCCCATCTCCCAATGATCTTTAAAGGCTGTTTTTTCATGGTCATCCCGGTGTTCCCTAAATCAGGATATTGATCATCTTCACCGATATGGAGATCTTCGAAATGATCGGAAATCGGCTCACCGATATAGTTACCGATAATTTCTTCCAGGTTATTTCCCAGTTCTACTATATTCATATCTGCATCAACGATGACAAAAAACGGAAATAGCCGGTTAAGCTGGCCGCTGTCTAGGGACAAAAGGTTTCTGTTTATCATTTTTATACTACAATAGCGGTAAATTAGACTATATCATCCAGGCAGGACATAATACCTTACCTTATTTCCCTGCCAATTAGAACAATAACAGTAAGCCAAAGTTCTATGAAAAGAAAAATTATACTTAAGCCATATCAGCTTATCTGATGGATTTTTAATACTCCATAAAAGAATAAAAAAAGTTATTTATTTTTTTTTCTTTATAATTGCATTGAAATGTCGCCGTGCCTAAATTAGATTTATTATTTATCAAAACTAAAATTATTTCGAATTTATTAACGGGTTAACTAAGATAATAATTTATTGAAAATCAATTTTACATTCAAATGGTTGGCCACTACTTTCATACAGGGACTCTGCCAAAGAATTACATAAAAGTCCTATTCCATTAACGCTTCTTCAATAATGAATCAACAGAATAACCCTAAAATACATATTCTCCTTGTTGAGGATGATGAATTTATGCAGGCAATACTTGAAGAGATATTGCAGACTAAATACCGCATAGATATTAGGCCTGACGGAATGACTGCACTCACTTTCTTACAGAACGGAAACCTTCCTGATCTGATTATATCTGATTTAAATACACCCAATATGAGTGGCCTTGAGCTGATCGAACAGCTAAAGACCAGTGACTTTTTCAGTTCCCTGCCAATTATGATATTATCAGGAGAGGAGAGTTCGGATAAACGCATAAAATGCCTGGAAGCTGGTGCCGATGACTTCATGGTTAAACCCTTCAATCCTGCTGAACTGGAAGCCAGAATAAAAATGGTGCTAAGACGGGCCGGAAAAAGCAATTTTTGATGGCAGAGGAAGATATTAACGGCCCGGTTGAGCTCCCCATCATAGCCATGGTAGGCTTCGAGGACTATACACAACGTGCCTTTTTTGAAAACTGTAGATTTGAAGGGGCACGACTTGCCTATTTTGACAATGGCTTGAAGCTGGCGCAGGAATGGGCTGAACAGGAGCTTGAAATCGTAGCCATCATATCTAACAGCGAAATCCTGTCGAACGGTGGCCTTACGCTTATCGAAACCCTCAAAAATATACAGCTGCCAAGCGTACCTTTTTTTCTGGTTGTAAAGTATTTCAATCCGAATTTAAGGATCCTGGCCCTTACAGCAGGGATCTCCGATGTATTCCGCCTGCCTATGCATCAAACCCGTGTAGAAAAACGTATTAATTTTTTTATCCGGAACTGGGCGGCGCTAACCAAAAGCCTTGCCATCAGGCCAAATGTGGTACGCCCAATCGGATTGGCAAAAAGAATCTTTGACATTTTCTTTGCCGGTGCTGCACTAATCATGTTATCTCCTTTACTGCTGCTGGTTATGCTTTTAATATGGCTGGAATCAAAAGGGCCTGTTTTTTACTACTCACGGCGCGCCGGTACGGGATTTAAAGTATTTAAATTTTATAAATTCCGCTCCATGTATATTGATGCAGATAAAAAGATTAAAGATCTGATGCATCTTAATCAGTATGATGTAGACCGGGCTGAACAAAAAACAACAGCCGGCGATACCGTCCTTTGCCAGGACTGCTTACAGGCTGGAAAATGCCAATATCCGTTATATGGCGATGGTGTCCAGTGGTGTGAAAAAGACGGGGGTTATTTTAGTATTGCCAATAGCGGATCTGCATTTTTCAAAATCGCAAATGATCCAAGGATAACAAAGATCGGCAATTTCATCAGAAACACGAGTATCGATGAACTGCCACAGCTCTGGAATGTAATTAAAGGAGACATGAGCATTGTTGGGAACAGGCCATTGCCAATTTATGAAGCTGAAAAACTTACGACAGACAGGTATGTACTGCGATTTGCCGCACCGGCAGGAATAACAGGATTATGGCAAGTAGAGAAACGGGGAAAAGGAGAGATGAGTGAAGAAGAGCGCCTGCTTCTTGACAATACCTATGCAAAGAACCAAAGTTTTTCGAACGATATTAAACTCATCCTAAAGACGATCCCAGCCCTTTTCCAGAAAGAGAGCGTTTAACCTTCAGCGAATCTTTGAGGGAGAAATAAAAACCCTATTGTGGTGGTTCAAATAATTCTGTAAAACTTTCCCATTCCCTGATTTCCAATGCTGTTGGCTGAAGGAAAAGGCAAAACTTCTAAGAAAATCATTTTTCCCCCATTTTTGCTTTTGATATTCAACAACTAATCGTATATTAATAAATACTAAAAAAACTGTAAATTCAGTTAACTTAATTGCCGGGTACATGGCATAAAAATCAGGCTATTAAAATAATTTGTTTTTATTTCTACTTATAATTTAAAGTGAAATAAACAATGATTTACCTGGCAAAAAAATCGAAATGCAAGAAAATGAAAATGCTCGTCTGGAAGCACTTTATAATTACGAAATCATCAACTCTGGACAAGAGAGAGGATTTGACAGGCTTACCGAGATCGCATCGTTAATCTGTGAGTGTGAAATATCATTAATTTCTTTCGCGGAAAAGGATAGGCTCTGGTATAAATCAGCGACCGGTCTTGCCATAGAAGAAGTTCCCAGGGGCTTTGCAATATGTGAGTATGCCTTACTTGGCGAGGAGGCGTTTATCGTCGAGGATACACTCGAAGATGAACGTTTCCGGCACCATGCGCTTACTGAAGACGGCGTGAAAGTGAGGTTTTATGCGGGATATCCTTTAATAGATCCCGACGGCTTTACCCTCGGTTCAATATGCGTAGCAGACCAGGCACCCAAAAAATTAACGGCTACGCAGCAGCGAATATTGTCATTACTGGCCGAAGAGGCCATATCGCTAATCATAGAACGCCGCAAAAAAGAAGAATATAAGAATTTCAGTACACTGTTTAATGACTCTGAAGATCTGATCTGTATTTTGGCTCCGGATGGAAAATTCAAAAAAGTAAATCCAGGCTTTAATAAACTGCTCGGATTCGATGAAACGGAACTGAAACAAAAAACGATCTTTGACTTTATTCCACCCCAGGGTTTGAAAGAGGGAATAGAAGTTTGGGAGCAGCTAAAAAACAGTCAGCCACTTGATGAGCCGACACATACCATGCTCACCAAAGACGGGCAACACAAAACCATTGAATGGACAGTAACTGTTGAAAAGGTAAACGGAAACCTTTTTGCCATTGGGCGTGATGTGACCACCGAGGTCGAAAAAAACAGGGCGCTGAAAGTCAGCGAACAGAAATTCAAGGCTTTCTTTGAAAGCTCACAGGGATTAATGTGCACCCATGATCTTGATGGAAATCTCATCTCACTCAACTCCGCAGCCGCAAAAATACTTGGTTATAAAAGAAAGGAGCTCAAGGACAAGAGCCTTTTTGATATTGTTCCGGCCGAAAGGCATGAAAATTTGCGTCAGTACCTCTTAGAAATTGCAGAACACGGCCATTCGAAAGGACACATGATCGTGAAACAGAAGTCGGGAGAAGAGCGAATCTGGCTATATTCAAATGTGCTACAGAAAGACCTCGACAACACGCCTTACATTGTGGGTAATGCAGTTGATATCACCGCTCAGAAAAAACTTGAGCATGAACTGATCCATACCAGAAACCTTTTGGAGGAAACAAGCAAACTTGCAAAAATAGGCGGATGGGAACTGAACCTGAATCAGGAAAAAGTAAACTGGACGGCAACCACCAGGGAAATACACGGTGTACCAACGGATTTTATACCGACATTGGACAATGCACTTAGTTTTTATAAGGAAGGGGAGAACCGGGAGAAAATACAGCAGGCCGTTACGGAATGCCTGCAGACCGGCAAAGACTGGGATCTTGAACTTGAGCTTAGGGATTTTAGCGGCAAGGAAATCTGGGTAAGGGCTAAGGGGTACGCAAAATCCCCGGAAACTGCAACAGACCGGATCTATGGTACGCTGCAAAATATAGACGAACAGAAGCGTGCAGAACTGGCACTTTTGGAATCCAAAAAACTGCTGGACGATGTACTGTCAGCCTCCACCGCGGTGAGTATCATCGCAACCGATACAGAAGGAATGATTACCGTCTTTAACCGTGCATCAGAACACTTGCTCGAGTATAAGGCAGAGGAAATGATCGGCAGGCAAACACCTGAAATACTCCATGACAAGGAAGAAGTAGAAGAACTTTGTACAAGTTTCTCCTCAACACTCGGCCATGAAGTTAAAGGCTTTGATGTTTTTAAACAATGTGCAGACAGTTCACAACAAGAACGGCCCTTTACTTTTATAACCAAGTCTGGTAAACGCTTGAGGATGTCACTATCCATTACTTCGATAAGGGATTCAGAAGGCAAAATTATTGGATATCTCGGAATATCTACCGATATCAGCCAAAAAGAAGAAACTGAAAAGGCACTTGCGCGGGAAAAAGCAATATTGCTTGCTTTCATTGAAAACGCTCCGGCTTCGGTAGCCATGCTTGATCAGAATATGTATTTCCTTGCAGCCAGCCGCAGATGGGTTAAAGATTATACCCAGATTACAAGTAATATTGAGGGCCTGTGGTATTATGATGTTTTCCCAAACCTTTCCGAAGAACGTATAAATAATCATAAAAAAGTACTCGGTGGCCAAATCCTGAAAAAGGATGAAGATGTATACATTGACATGAGGACCAATACACCACATCAAATCGCGTGGGAAATGCGGCCATGGCACCAGCTGGACGGATCTATTGGCGGGATGATGATTTTCACCCAGGACATATCAGCATCAGTGGAACACAGGGAAGAAATGACCGTCGCGAGGCTGCGTGCCGATCATGCAAACGCCGCTAAGTCCGAATTTCTGGCCAATATGAGCCATGAAATAAGAACGCCGCTGAATGGGGTGATAGGTTTTACCGATCTGGTACTGAAAACGCAGTTAAATGATACGCAAAAACAATACCTCACCATCGTAAATCAGTCTGCAAATGCTTTATTAAGTATTATCAACGATATTTTAGATTTCTCAAAAATCGAGGCCGGCAAATTTGAGCTGGATATCGAAAAATGTGATCTGTACGATATTGCCTGGCAGGCCAGCGACATTACCACTTACCAGATCCAGGCCAGAAACCTGGAGATGCTGTTAAACATCCCTCCCGATCTACCGAGATTTGTCTGGACTGATGCGCTGCGTTTAAAACAGGTTTTAATAAATCTATTGGGGAATGCAGCCAAGTTTACCACGAAAGGAGAAATAGAACTTAGAATAGAGAAGCTCGGCAAGGACGGAGATCATCATTCATTCCGTTTTAGCGTCCGGGATACCGGTATAGGGATCGAAAAAAACAAACAGGCAAAGATTTTTGATGCTTTTTCCCAGGAAGATTCCTCGACCACCAAAAAATATGGAGGAACCGGATTAGGACTTACGATTTCCAACAAGTTACTCAAGATGATGGGGAGCCATCTCGAACTAAAAAGTTCCCCGGGAGAAGGGAGTACTTTTTTCTTCGAAGTAAACCTTAAATCTGAACAGGGAGAACCAATAGAATGGAGAGGAATAGAGAGCATCACAAATGTACTTGTTGTTGATGACAATGATAATAACAGGGCGATATTGGTGAATATGCTCTCCCTTAAAAACATTCAGGCCGACCAAGCCAGAAATGGCTTTGAAGCGCTCCAGTTCCTGGCAGAAGGAAGAGTTTACGACGCGGTATTGATGGACTACCAAATGCAATACATGGATGGATTGGAGACTTCGGCAAAAATCAGGGAAAGTTTCACCCTTGATCAGGGCAAACTGCCATTAATCCTTCTTCATAGTTCCTCAGATGACGAAAAGATTATCAAAGCCTGCAGGGAATTACAGATCGAGCACCGCCTGTTAAAACCGATCAAAATGCATGAGCTTTTCCGGGTGCTATCCAGGCTCAAGACCAATGAAATTGCCGCTGATGATTTAGATCTTCCAAGCCTCCCTGATGAAAACACTAAACATCAGTATAAATTTATGGTTGTAGAGGATAATGAAGTGAACAGGTTTCTGGCTCGCGCACTGATTGAAAAACTTCATCCCAAAGGCATTATACTTGAAGCTGAAAACGGCAGTGTAGCACTAGAGCTATTCCAAAAGGAATCCCCCGATCTTATCTTCATGGATATCCAGATGCCAGAAATGAACGGGTATGAATGTACAGGCAAAATAAGAAAGACCGAAAGTGGCAAAAGAACGCCTATCATAGCCCTTACTGCAGCAAATGTAATGGGAGAGCGGGAGAAAAGCCTGGTAGCAGGAATGGACGACTTCATCACCAAGCCCGTTTTGGAAGAAAATATCGAAACCATATTAAAAAAATGGCTGCCTGATGGTAAAAAGCCTGATGCACATCTCATTGAAATAACCAGGCCTGTACATTTCGATAGTACAAAACTTGAATCCTATCTGAATAATGATAGTGAAAAAATAAAAAAAATAATCGGCATTACCATCACTCAGCTTGAACAGACACTTTTGCAGCTGGACAAAATGCGCGTTCCTGCAGATTCGGAAATGATCATCTCACTTTCACATAAGATTTATGGTATGTCCTCATCAGCAGGGCTCAACAACCTTACAGGAATCAGTTCCAGTATCCAGAAATTGGATATTTCAGACGATATTTCTTTAAAAGCAGGAGTGGAGCTGTTAAAAAAGGAAATTGAAATACTTATTCCGCTATTGAAAAAAAGGTACGCTGTTGACTAATAACCTGAGTTCGATTAATAATATGGCTTTCAGGATTATGCTTTAGCTATTTTAGTATTGGTGTTGTCACCCTGAATTCAGTTCTGGATCTTAATAGCAGAAAAGATGCTGACCACGATTAGCTATTAACCGCAGTCGATTATTAGAGCCTGTTTAAAAATTAAATAAAATTAATTTGTATGTCAGTCTGAGCGTAGTCGAAGACCATTTCAGCGCATTAATAAAAAAAAATCATTAAGCTATCACTTACAGCTTCCAAAAAATTCGTCATTGCGAGGAGGCACGACGAAGCAATCTATCATCCGGTGACCCTTGCTATAAGATTGCTTCGTCGGCTGAAAAAGCCTTCTCGCAATGACGATCCCCGGGGAGATTTATTCCCATTAAATTCTATTGTCATTTATATTGATTTTTATAAAATAAATTATCCTTCAGCGTGAAAGTAAAATGCTATGTAATATTTGCTATAAAAATTTAAACAGGCTCTTAATATTTCTTTAAAGGTCTACTACAGACATTTTTCGTCATAGCCGTCACCCTGACCTGTAGCGAAGCGGAAAGCTACGAGTAAACCGAGCCTTAAGCGAGCTCACCGAAGGTAATTTATTTCAGGGTCTATTAGCAGAAAAGATGCTGACCACGATTAGCTATTAACCGCAGTCGATTATTAGAGCATGTTTAAAAATTAAATAAAATTAATTTGTATGTCAGTCTGAGCGTAGTCGAAGACCATTTCAGCGCATTAATAAAAAAAATTCATTAAGCTATCACTTACAGCCTCCAAAAAATTCGTCATTGCGAGGAGGCACGACGAAGCAATCTATCATCCGGTGACCCTTGCTATAAGATTGCTTCGTCGGCTGAAAAAGCCTTCTCGCAATGACGATCCCCGGGGAGATTTATTCCCATTAAATTCTATTGTCATTTATATTGATTTTATAAAATAAATTATCCTTCAGCGTGAAAGTAAAATGCTATGTAATATTTGCTATAAAAATTTAAACAGGCTCTCAATATTTCTTTAAAGGTCTACTACAGACATTTTTCGTCATAGCCGTCACCCTGACCTGTAGCGCAGCGGAAAGCTACGAGTAAACCGAGCCTTAAGCGAGCTCACCGAAGATAATTTATTTCAGGGTCTATTTAGCAGAAAAGATGCTGAAATAAATTCAGCATGACGATCGCCAAGGAATATGTGCTAAAACAAATACTATTTAATTTAGATGGTCCACACGATAGGCCTACGTGTGATCCGAGAGCTATCGAATGACGGCTGTACTAATGGATTCTGCCTATGGAAGGGTTATAAACAAAGCACTTCAGAACTATAGTTTTGAAGCGCTTTAAAGTATTTTTTTCTTCCGGGAAAAGTATCTTGCCCGCTAAAAATCGTGGTATATGTTTCTGAAACTACTTCTGATGCCGAAGGTTAGCAAGCTACTATTTTCTACAGTAGTACTACTCTCCCGGCGGAATGCCCCGGCCAGTTCCAGGCGGAGGTTATATTTTGGATTAAGCAGATAAGACACCTGAGCACGGGCAAAATAGAGATTGGTCTTTATTCCCTGACCAACTTTACTGCCGTATTGCACAGACCGCGTATCATAACTTTTAAAGATATCGCCACCATAGTTTTGGCCATCAGGGTCTTTCCCGTACCTCGAATAAAGTGCTTCCCCCTGTACATCGAAACGCTTATAACTATAGTTCAATATTCCTAAAAATTCCCTAAAATTAGCCCCAAAAGGGTGTGCAAGAGGTTGGTTGTAATTAGAATAATTTGATACCCTGTCAAAATGGGCGTAAGTATATGGACGGGCAGTATTAAATTCTGCCAGATAATTAAGATGCTTTACCTTAAAAAGATCGGATCCACGTAATCCAAGCTGAACGGCATATTTATTGGCCCAGTATCCATTTCCGGCGAAAAATTCCTTTGCGGTGAACTCATCAAACATAAACTGTCCATAAAGTGCGGTATTCTTCAAAACTTCGTATTTCAGATTAAAACCCAGCCTCATCTTATCAGGCGAAGTTGTATTGGTATTTTCTACTGGTCTTAAAAAGATAAAAGGATGTACGTAATTAAAATCAAAACCCCGTTTGCCTTCAACTTCAGCATCAGCCCAGGTCACAGCCTGAAAAAATCCCACAGAGAACTTTTTGGTAACATTCCAATCCACATAATGGGCTGCCATCCATTTACCCCTATCGCCCAGCCTGCGGTCAGCAGTAAGTTTGGGTGCGCCGGGATCGAGCATATAGGCAAAGATCGTTTGGTATTGGACAGCACCAAGCGTAGCCCTTACCCTAAAAAAAGAATAATTGGAAGACACATCAGAAAGCAGCATGGAGCGGTATCCATCCCCAATGAAGTTCTTATCATATCCTAATGAAAAGTTAAGGTGTGTATTCGGCGTATAAGACAATAATGCCGTAACGTATGACCAGTCCTGTGTATCGGTGCCGAGTTTGCCTGAGCCCTGGCCCGGAACAACCTGATTGGTGACAATGTAACGGTTTACATAATCAACAAATTTACCCTGGTTCTCAAATCCGTTCAGATAAAAAGAAAACTGTTTTCCTACCGATCCACCAACCTGAAACCCTCTGGTGTTCAGCCAGGTATTCCTTTTACCACTAAAGTCCCTGCCAACCTGGAAATCGGGCAGAAAATCAGCATAAACCTTGTAATCCTCACCATTAAATTCTAATAAATGTTCGTTGAATAATTTCCTATGCACCCAGGAACCTTTATTCAGCGTATCCATTCCAATTTTCATTAACGAATCGTAAGATGCCGCAATTTCAACCCCATCGGAGTAGATGCCTTTTATTGAGGAGTGTAACTTGTTATCCTGGCTATAGATCTGCTGATTAAATTTCTGATAAAACTGATAATCATACGGGATATTAACATTTGGAGTAGATTGACCCCATGAGGTGATCACAGAAAAGGCCAGAACAGCCAGGACAAAAATTTTCTTCATTTTATTAATTAACCAAATGGTCAAGCTCTTCAAATATCGAGTTCATACTCTTAAATTCCGGAACCATTTTTTTCATATTCATCACCACCTGCATGTCATCATCCTGCTTAGCAGATCTGATCAGCTCGGCGATGTTACTTGCAACCTCATCAAATACATATTCCCTCACTTTACCTATCATAATTTTCTCATGATGGGTAGGCATTGTATTCTCATTATCATTTAACAGTTCTTCATAAAGTTTTTCTCCCGGACGAAGACCTGAAAATTCTATTTTAACATCTACATTGGGTTCAAGACCGGCTAACTTGATCATCTTTTTCGCAAGGTCTAAAATCCTGACAGATTTGCCCATATCGAAAACAAATATTTCCCCCCCGTTGCCCATACATCCTGCTTCAAGTACCAACCTGCAGGCTTCAGGAATTGTCATAAAGTACCTGGTAATATCAGGATGCGTAACGGTGACAAGACCTTTTTCGATCTGCTGTCTGAAACGCGGAATAACCGAGCCATTCGATCCCAGCACATTGCCGAATCTGCTGGTAATAAACTTGGTGACTGGCCTTTTTTCCAGTCGGTTAATGTAACTCAATCCATTACTGAATAAAAAATCACGTTGGCCAAGCGAATTGTTGAGCGACTGAACATAAATCTCTGCAATTCTTTTAGATGCACCCATGATGTTGGTTGGGTTTACCGCTTTATCGGTCGAAATCATCACAAATTTCTGAACGCCATATTTAACTGCTTTATCCGCAACCGTTTTTGTACCCAATACATTTGCCTTAATCGCTTCGGCAGGATTCTCCTCCATTAAAGGAACATGTTTGTATGCAGCGGCATGATAAACGTAATCCGGACGATACATGTTAAAGAGTTTGTCCATACGCTGTTCATCTCGAACGTCGCCAACAAAAGATTGATAATTTTTAGTACGGTCGCCTTCATCAAGTTCCAGATAAAGATCATGTAATGCCGTTTCTGACTGATCGCATAAGATGATCAGACCAACATCAAACTTGGATAACTGCCTCACAATTTCACTCCCAATAGAACCTGCAGCGCCGGTAATCAGTATTCTTTTTTTGTGCAGCATCTTTCCGATCCCTTCAATATCGATACTTATCGTTTTTCTGTTCAACAGATCTTCGATATTCAATTTTTGAATCTGCGCATGCTGTAATTTTCCGTTGGTCCATGCGTCTGCCGGTGGAATGTTTAACACCTTGATATCATGTTCTAAACACAAGTCAACAATAGCATCTCTTTTTTCAGTAGGAATACTGTAGGACGCAAAAATAATTTCATCTATCTCGTGTTTGACAATTAAATGCGCCAGATTTCGGGCATCCAGAATATTGACACCATCAATTGCCTTACCGATCTTACGCTGGTCGTCATCTACAAAGGCAACAATGTATTTATTCACTTTCTCGTCATGATCAAAAGTTCTTTTGGTAGCCATACCCGCTTCTCCCGCACCATAAATGATGACCTTTTTTTTGTCCAGTTTCAGATTTTTAATGTACATAAAAATATACTTAATGAAAATCCGGTAGGTAATTAAAAAAAGAAAACTGAATAATCCTCCAATGATCAATATCGTGTTTGGTATAAGTGGCTTGGTTAGAAAACTTATAGCGAACAGGTTAAAGATGAAATAAACACCGGTGGAGATCATGACCGAGCATAATATCCTAACTGAGTCCTGAGCACTGGTATATCTGATTATACCAGAATAGCTTTTGGTTAATAAGAATACTATCGAATTGATAAACATTAACAGCAGCAGATTGCTTGACAATCGGGGTATATCCACTGATGTTAGGTTTAAATTAAACTTTAACATGTAGGCGAAAACCATCGCCAATGAACAACAAATCAGATCGAGGGTAAAAATAACCCACCTTGGGACAATATTAATTTGTGTAAACAATTTTTTATAGGCTAAGTGTGTATTTCAAAGACAAACACCATCCGCAATAATCCTGCCATTCTATTGCCAAAGTATTTGCCTACACGCCAAGCGATGAAATATTTTAAAGAATTGCTAAATCAAGCCACTTACGACCACAGGTTTTTTGGATAATCACCGCCGGCAGTTAACTGATCAAGTTCAGACCGCACAATCTCAGCATCTTCTTTAAAAGTCACGCCAAACCACCTGGCATCGGTTTTAACAAGACTAACAACTCCTTTACCCTCATTGATCAGCTTATCTACAACCTCGGGAATCAAAAATTCCGCTTTCAGATCTCCATCATGCTGGTCCAGGAACTTATAAAATTCATCTTCGCTCCACGCTACGAATGATGGTGTAAAACAGAAAAAATTCATACTTACTGGTGTTAGTAAATCCATCTCTACCTCATCTCCCTCATTAACCCTGAATGCCTTACCATCACGTTTGAAAATTTCTTTTCTTTCGGTAATCCCTACAACAAAATCCGCTTGATCTACCCTGATTTCCCCACGAGTCACCGCACCATGCTCACTCAGCGTATTTTTCAACTGGTAACCCAGGCAGGCATACTTTCCGTCTTCAACTGACTCCGTTAAAAACCCATAAGCTTTTTCGAAAGCATCCAGTCCATAGAAATCATCCGCGTTAATTACCGCAAAGGGTGCATCAAGCACATCCTTGCAACACAATAAGGCATGCTGTGTTCCATAAGGCTTAACACGGTCTGCAGGTAAAGCCCGGCCGTTCCTGAATTTATCCAGGCTTTGATAAACATATTCGAGCTTAACCTTACCCAGAAGTTTTGGTTCTATTGCAGCTTTGAAAGATTCGGCAAATTCTTCTCTGATAATAAAGATCACTTTATCGAATCCGGCTTTAATGGCATCAAAAATTGAATACTCCATGATGGTTTCGCCGGATGGGCCGAATGATTCTGTTTGTTTACTTCCGCCGTACCTGCTAGCCATGCCGGCTGCCAAAATTACTAATGATGGTTTGAGATTAGTCATTTAAACTTTTTTTTTAAAATATAAGCGCTAAAATACATTTTTTAACTCAAAAAAGATCAGATAATGCCAAAAAAGTGACACAAGTCACATCTATTATTTCTAAAAAATAACAAATTATTAACATTAATTTAATATTAACGAATAACACAAGAGCAAAATTCTAAAATACTTGACTTAAGTCATTTATAATGATTAAAATCATGAAAAACAATAACAATCATCCCTCTCTATACCTAAAAAGAAGTACTTAATTTCCTTATCTTTGTGCAATATCTGAATCTTTACAGATTTTCACCAAACAACAAGCTATCCTTATTATCATGGCAACATCTGAAGTAGTCAAACAAGAGCATAAATGTCCGAAATGTCAAAATGAATTAAATCGAATCCCAAGAAACTTCATTTTAAAAAAAATACTGCCTTTCATTCCGCTTAAACATTTCATGTGCTATAGATGCAAGCGAAAATTTTATAGAATCAGTTCCTAAAATTGAAACTGTTCAAATTTATTAGGTAATCTAAGTCGATTACCTACTCAGTAATATAGTATATCAAACAGTTTGTAAAATTTGACCCAGGTAAATTTTTTATCTAAAACCCATTAATTAAATAATACTAGGAGCCTGTTTAATTTTTTAAATATTAAATCAAATAGCCTTTTGCTGTCACGCTTAGTATAATGGATTGCTTTTTTTAATGCGCCAAAATAGTCTTCGAGTGCGCTATCAATGACAGATTTAAAAAATCGCCGTCATTTCGATCCGATAGCTAGCTATCGGAAGAAGCGCAGCGAAATGGAGAAATGATACTTCGAGACCATCCACCTTCTTTATCCATCTGTCCATTCATATTGATTTTTATAAAATAAATCATCCCTCATCAGACAGACATACGAAATAAATTTTATTTAATTTTAAACAGACTCTAAGAAATCCTGTATTGGATTTTCAGAAGTCCAATCTGTAAAACAATAACTAACAGGGAAATTTAAATTAACAATCAGCCATTTAACCAATTTAAAGGCTCAACTGATCAATAGGCGTTATCTTCTCCTCTTAAGGCATTAATTACCGTCATAAAAATAATTTTCACATCAAGCATAGCAGTCCAGTTTTCCAGATAAAAGATATCGAATTTTACCCTGTTCTCCATGGCATTATCCTCCTTTGTTTCGCCCCTAAACCCATTAACCTGCGCCCAGCCAGTTATTCCTGGTTTTAAAAAGTGGCGAACCATAAACTGACTGATAATCTTCTTATATTCTTCGGTATGTTTCAGCATATGCGGACGTGGGCCGACAACACTCATTGACCCAACAAAGACATTAAAAAACTGTGGCATTTCATCCAGACTTGTTTTACGAAGGAAGTGCCCAATTTTAGTAATTCGATCGTCATCCTTAGTAGCCTGTTTATGATCACTATCCTTATTGATTTTCATGCTCCTAAACTTCCAACACCAAAAGGGCTCATCATTCCTTCCACTTCGGAGCTGCTTGAACAGTACAGGTCCGGGACTTTGGAGTTTAATCAATATGGCAATTATCGGATAGAGCCAGCTCATTACAAATACAATAACAAAGGCACTAAAAATCACATCAAAAGCACGTTTCTTAAATCGATTACCCATGATCTCTAATGGTTCATTCCGCAAGGTGATCATCGGAAATTCCCCCCCCATATACGATATCGTATAAGGGGCGGCCAATGCTCCACCAATATCAGGAACAAATTTCAACCTAACACACTGCTGATCTGCAACTGATACCAATCTGCTCACGTCATTCATCCTATGTGGTGCTATCGCTACATAGATTTCTTTCACACCAGACTCGACAGCTTTTTTTATTTTATCTGAGATCCTGTCATTACCATCCATCGAATCATAGATATCATCATCATCACCAACAAATCCAAAGAAGTCTAAACTTCTTTGCTTATGAATATAGCCCGACAACCTTGTAGCCGTTTCATTTGACCCCATTACAGCCACTTTTTTTGCTGCATTGAATTTGTTGATCACAACGTACTGAATAAATGTTCCGACGAATCTATTCAGGATAAATGCACCAACCAGTATAATATAAAAAATAATCAAAAAAGTTCTTGAAAATTCATATTCTGCAGAAAACAATAAATAGGATAGGTATAAAACAAAGTGAAAGGCTAGCGTACGATATGTACCCCTATAGATGCGCTCAATTTTTCTAGCTCCATAAGAGGAGTAAAGCCCAAAGATTGCAGATCCGAAGAGCCAAATCAAATTGCAAACCACCACATGGTGTCTATCAATTTCATTGTGCACGGTTTTACCTAAAAGAGGTGTGATATAATAGGCCGAAAAATACACTACATTAAGCATAATTAAGTCCGTAACCGGCAAAATATACTTCAGCAGATATAAGTATCTCGTTGGGGAGTTCATGCTTAGATAATGAGATTAGACAAAATCAAATTTAAACAAATGTTTTGGGACTAAGTGCTATTAGAAGTAAAAAGTAATTGATATTTGTAATGAAAAATATTTGCAAACCGAAATTACGCGCAAAATTTAGCTAATGGTTCATTAACTGTTATTAAATTGATGTTATACGCCAATTCCATTTACCTGAAAACCAATTTCTTTAAGCGATTTGTGGTCTAAAACATTTCTACCGTCGAAAATTTTTGCCGGTTTGAGCATTTTAGAATAGATCCGGTGCCAATCATAGTCCTTAAATTCATCCCACTCTGTTAAAACGGCTATTGCATGTGCCCCATCACAGGCCTCATAAGGATCCTCAAACACAGTTACTCCGCTTGTATTTGATTCGACAGATCTGGTTTCTAAATATTGCAGATCATGATAGATCTGATCTCTTTGTACTTTAGGATCGTAAACCTGAATATATGCTTGTTCGTTCAACAACTCATCGGCTACGTAGATAGCGGCAGATTCCCGTGTATCGTTGGTATCTTTTTTAAATGCCCAACCCAGGAAAGTAATTTTTTTACCAGAAACTGTATTGTACAGGCTCTTCACTATATTTAGGGCAAAACGTTTTCTTTGGTGGTTGTTCATAATGATCACCTGTTCCCAATAATCGGCTACTTCCTGCAAACCAAAAGACCTGGAGATATAAACCAGATTTAGGATATCTTTTTGAAAGCATGATCCCCCAAAACCTACTGATGCCTTTAAAAACTTCGGTCCTATGCGACTATCTGTACCAATAGCCCGGGATACTTCATTGATATTGGCTTCCGTTTTTTCACATAGTTCAGATATGGCGTTAATAGAGGATATTCTTTGCGCCAAGAATGCATTCGCTACCAGCTTAGAAAGCTCGGATGACCAAACATTTGTAGTAAGAATCCGTTCCCTGGGAATCCAGTTAGCATAAACATCCACAAGGGCAGCAATGGCATCCTGGCCTTCTTCGGAGTCGTCCCCTCCGATCAGTACACGATCAGGAGACAATAAGTCTTCTACTGCAGTACCTTCAGCCAGAAATTCCGGATTAGATAAGACCTGAAATTTTACGCCACTCCCTGTGTTATGAAGAATATCACGTACAGCTTCTGCTGTACGAACTGGCAAAGTTGATTTTTCTACAATGATTTTGTCAGAAGTGGATACCCTCGCGATTTGTCTTGCACAAAGCTCTATCCATTTTAAATCAGCGCCCATTCCCTTACCAGAACCATACGTTTTAGTTGGTGTGTTTACGGAGATAAAAATCATCTCGGCCTCAGCAATGGCTTGATCTACATCTGTCGAAAAAAATAGGTTTCTGCCCCTGGCTTCGGCAACAACATCACCTAAACCCGGCTCGTAAACAGGGATATTATTAACATCAGGATCATTCCAGGCAGCAATTCGCGCTTCATTCAAGTCTACAATTGTAACTTTAATATCAGGGCACTGTTTTGCTACCACGGCCATAGTAGGCCCACCAACATATCCTGCACCAATGCAACAAATGGTTTTTATTTTCTTCATTCTTAAAATTGTTATTATTCAGCATACAATTATATAGAAAAGCCGTGATAATTTTATAAATTTTTCTATTATGGCAGTGTAAATTGCATTACAAAAGTCAACATTTTAGAGAATCGAAATAAAAATGGATATATTAACAAGGGGAAAGCATTGAATCTTTTATTAGCAAAAGATATTGGCTACGCTATATTCTTTCACAGGAACATGCAAATGGCAAGCCATTAATCCCATGGTATAAAATGTTAGGTGTGCTTATCCAATCGGCATAGATACAGGAGTTGCCGCCTCGTAAATGAAAAAAAATAAACAAAGACCTTCTGGATAGCACAAAAGAACCAGCTTAAAGATCTCCGCTGACCAAATTATAACTCCTTTCGACAACGAGTAAAGGTGTGGTATTAGCTTACGAAGAAATAATTAAAGAAAAAATGCAGCTGAATAGCTAAAATAATGTTTTTCTAAAAATTAATATCACAAAAATAAGCTCTGCTAAACTATTGCTATTCCAGGTTAAAATTATTGCGTTTATTAATTTCTTTCAATCCGTCATAAACTAATCGTGCTACTTCCTTAGCGCCATCCGGCTGAAAATGAGTATGGTCTTTTAGCCCTTTTGGATAAGCTTCATATTTCCCCGAATCTAAATTCATAAAGTAATTTTTGGTAACAAAATCGCTCCCTTTTGTCATGAAAAATGCTGCAGAAAGTGAAGTTAGGTCTATTATGGGCACATTTAATTCTTTAGCCACATCTTTCATCGCCTGTGGATATTCGCCGTGGGCGTTCCCAAGTTTTCCATCTTTCCATGGGAAATCCATTGCAACTGGGGTAACAAGGACCGGCAAAGCGCCTTTAGTTCTTGCTTCTTTAACGTAAATTCTTAAAAAGTCTTTATATTGGGGAATAGCCACATAACGATCAGGTCTACCTTTTGCTTCATCATTATGACCAAATTGAATCAGTACCAAATCATCCTTTTCCAAAGTAGACATTACATCTTTCCACCAGCCTTCTTCGAAAAAAGTCCTGGTGCTTCTACCGCCTTTGGCTTTATCAATAACAAGCGCACTATCACTTTTTATAAGTTTATTTAATTTTTTTAGGTTATCCTTTTTTAAGAATTGTTGAAAAACCTGCCCCCAGCCCGTCATTGGATATCTCTTTTGCATGTAAGCGTCGTCTAGGGAATAATCTGCAACAGTAGAATCGCCTATGAGATAAACCTTCACAGGTTTTGGTTTTATGCTACTAGACATTAACATAATAGCTACTCCAAGGGAGGCAAGAAAGAATTTATATTTTATCATTAGCTTTATTTTAAAAGTTGTACTCGGAAACAATCATATTCGATAATTCCGGAATCATTGGTTTTCGTATCTGTCTAATATCAGTAATCTCCTCATTGCACTGATTGAAAAAGTTTGCTAAGTCCCAATAGACATGGTTTTTTCACAGAACAGCTAAATGAAATACTTGTTGTTATGGTATGCAACTCCATCATGCTCAAATAATAAACCAATTCAGAATAATTATTTATCTAATTGTAAGATAATTCGCTATTTTTAATGAAAGAACTTCCAAACTGAAAGCAATATGTTAGGACTTTGTAAAACTCAAAATTAGTCCTTTGCCAATTTGGCTTGCTGCCACTCTAATTGTATTGCCCGACCTCAAAACCTCGCTTGTTATATCTTTGTCTTCTACAAACAACTTCGTTGTTGAGAAGGCCTTTAAGAATATACTGCCTTTTGGCATAGTATAAATGCCTTTTGATGTTAAAAACACTATGAAAATTTTATTCGTAGACGGTTGAATAAGGGCAATAAGATCTTCATTAACAACTGCATGCGTACTCGTATAATTGGATCCGTCCCAATTACGATCTGAAATTGCTGTTTTGTTCAAGTTTTCCCAGTTAGTTAACAATCTGATAAGCTTTAGTTCCGGAGGAACTTCACCGATCGACTGATAATTTGGCGCCGAACCGCTACCCCCCATTCTACCAAACCAGCCAAAGCCTGCTCCAACTTTTGCAGCCTGACATGCAATAGATTTACTCTCGGTAAAAGTATAATAGGATGGGCTGGTACACATCACATAACTTTTTCCAATGAGTCCATTTTTATAAATACTGGAATCATTTAAAAAATCAGTTCCTTTGCTCTCCTGACAAAGGATAGTAGGCATTACAGATCGTGGATCTTTAAATTTCTCTATTTTCGAAATCCAATCGGTATAAATCTTCGATGGTTCCATAATAACATCTACATTTTTATACTTTGCTCTTGCCCTTGCGAATAGATTTTTATAAAAAATATAACGCCCCTCTTCGTAGCTAAAGTACTCATTATTTTTGTTGAAGGAAGTTTTATTAGCTGTAGATAGGTCGTCCCAATATACAGATGTTACCTGCTCACGTTTAGAAGTTTTGGGCGATATCGCCCAAAAGTCACCGCTAAGCTGCGGTACGTCCCAGGCAAAACCGCCGAAATAGAATAATGGATTCCTCTCTTGAATAATAGCAATCTTTTGCATAATCGAATCAATAGCCCACTTTACTACTGATTTTTTCTGAAAGTCTAATTCAACAGAAAATTCGTCTGGACTAAATTGCCACCCCGTTGCCATATTCAAAGGGAAACTCTTACCATTTGGTATCAATCTACAAAACTTCTCATAGAAATTAACCTGACTTTTATTGTAGCTTTTAGTTGTATTAATAGCTCGTTTATAAATAGTGTAATCTGGAGATTCAATATAAAATCGGAATCCACTTGACAATGGGTCTTTCTCCATACCAGGCTGATAAAAAACATAATCATACCCCATCTGTTTGGCATACACAAGGTTTTCATGTGCTGTCCCCCTCCATGCTATTCCGTAGAAATTACGAGCATCAATACCAGCACTTTGTGCAAAGCTTGAACTAAAAAAGGACAAGAACAAAAGAAGAAATAGGAACGATTTCATAGAAAAAATTGTTTAAACCTGCTTATAAACCTCAACTGTTTTTGCTGCAATATCTTCCCATTTATATTTATCCATATTGTAGCTGGTAGGCTCACATCCAACTTCATGCCAGTTTTGCAGCTTTTCACAAAGTGCATCTTCGTTTCCAACCGGAAAGTAGCGGTCTGCTGGTAACTCCACCTGCATATTTGCCGGAATGTCGGAGGCCAAAATAGGAAGTCCATACGCCATTCCTTCTAAAAGTGCAATAGGAAGTCCCTCATAAAAAGACGGTAAAATAAATAAAGAACAATTAGAGAACAATTGTGCCAGAGCATCACCCTTAATAAATCCTGGCATAATAATACCAGCTAATTCGGCCTGTTCTTTCAGTGAGCGAGAATATTCACTCTCATGGTCTGCATCTCCCGCTATCACCAATTTATATTTTAAAGATAACCCCGATTTTTCGTATGACCTAATTAAATAATCAAACCCTTTCTCTGGTACAAAACGCCCCAGTGTAAAAAGATAAGGCTGCCCATCGAGACCATATTTCTGAAGGTATTCTGGTTTAACTATAGGCTTACCGATAATTGATACCCCATTAGGAATTAGTTTTGAATCATAACGGCTATATTTATGTTCTATTCCTTTCCGTATTTCTTCTGAAATAACAATAACTTCATTCGCAAATTTAACTCCTGCCCATTCTCCAACTTTTAGAAAAGCTTTAGCTAAACGCCCCCATTTTTTCCTTTCGTAATCAGGCCCATGGTGGGTCATCACAACATTTAAGCCAAGTAAACGAGCAAATGGGGCGACCAGATTAGGCCCTACTGCATGAATATGGAGGACGTCTGGTCGCTTTATGGCAGCCCATAACACAGCAAGGAATGAATGGACTATTGCCTCAAAAGCTTTGCTTTTTGGGGCATAAATTGTTTTGAGTTTAACTCCTTTAAAATTGTCTTTTGCCGATTCAGTTATATAACCACTTCTGCCAATTACGGTCACATCTAAGCCAAAATTATTCACCAAAACAGGGTATAATTCCTCACAATGTGTTTCAACGCCACCTAAAATATGCGGTATGCCACGCGTCCCACAAACAATGATTTTCTTCATTTTCTTTTATAATTTATTCCCAAAAGGAAGCTAAAGACACGAAATCTTGAAACTACCTTTTCTAAGATATAAGGTCCAATGATTCCAACCGCAATTACTAAACACGCTATTATTATAAACGTTAATTCATTTCCAACGTATCTGCCTATTGGCATTCTATTAAATAATGCTTTCGCAAAGCCTTGAAAAGTAGTATGAAACAAATATATGGTGTATGAGCTAATTGACAATTTAAAAAGTAAGCTTGACAGCGAGCCCTCCTTCTTAGATAGCATCGTAGAAATAGTCATCAATATATAAATACCGAGAAGGGCAATGGCCAAATATTGCGTTTTGGACAGGAAAACATTTGCGAGCGGATACCTAAATTTCATAAAAAATAAGACGCCAAACGCACCAAATGCCATTATAAGTAACTTAACAGAAAAATACCTTTTAATATAATCTCCATACATACTTGAAACCATTCCTACAACAAAAAACAAGAAGATTCCCTTAAATTTGTCTAGGCTTAAGTAATCTGTAAAGTGCACCGGAATGAAAAACAAGATCAATGAGATTGCTAAAAGAAATAACCTTTTGTAAGTATTATCAAAAAAAGGCACAATTAAAAAAATCATAAATAATACATAGATAAACCATAAAAAAGCGCCGGCAGTCATGGGCTCGTATATTTGTCTATAAAATGCATCAACCCCTACCGGACTATCTAAAGATAAATTTCCCGGCGACAAAAGCTTGAGTATAATCACTAGAGATGAAACAGTGAAGTAAGGAATCATTAACCTTTTAAACTTTTTACCAATAAACTCAACGTAATTTACTGGTTTGAAAGTAGAAATATATACATACCCGCTTATAAACATAAATGCTGGCATATGAAATGAGTAAATAATTTTATTCATCATCACATACCAATCTGGAGAATTAGCTGGAAGATAATGGCCAATAACCACTAATACAATACATACAGCTTTTACAATGTCAAGTTCAAGAAATCTTTTTTTATTCATTATAAATAATTTAGATGAGCATTTTATATCAGCTATCGATTAAGCCTTTATATCTAATTCGGAATTTGTCTATAGAATAATTTTCTATCAGATGTTCTTTACTTTTGGCGCCCATCACATTTCTTTCAGCGCCACTTTCTAATAAATAAACTAACCTATCAGAAATTTCATCAAAGTTGCCAACACTGACTAAAAACCCACTTTTTTTATCTAAAATTAATTGATAATTGTCTCCGACATTTGTGGCAACTATAGGCAGGTCCGCATTCATTGCCTCCATAATCGAGTTACTTGTACCTTCGAATACTGAAGTCGACAGATAAATATCGGCGACTTCGAGTAATTCAGCAATATTCTTCGGATCAATGTAAATCTCTACATTATTACTTAGGTTCAATTCTACTACTTTTGCCCTGATTTCTTTTTCCATCTCGCCATAACCGACAATCTGATATAAGATATCCGGGTACTTTTTACGCACAATATCTATAGCGCTTAATGCAGTAAAATAATCCTTTTGCTCAACAAATCTCCCTACACTTATAATTGTCAGACGTTCATTCTTATTTTTATTATTATTAGCAGGTCTTATGTTTTCAAAACAATTGGGAATTACAATCATTTTATCCACCAAAAAGTCTTTTTCCCTAAAATATTTCTCTCCTGAATAGCAATTCAAGATGGCTTTACTTGCCAAATGATTGCATAAGAATCTATCGACGATCAATTTTTTAGGTGGTAGATATGCATTCCTAATTCCCGTATAAACTCGTTTTACACCAGTTAAACGGGAAGCGGCTACGGCGTAAAAATTCGCTGCGGTTAAATAGCTAAAAACAAAATCGATCTTGTGTATCTTCAGGTATTTGCAAAACTTGGTGAATCGTGAATACAGACTGCCATTAAAGGCAACTACCCTGATCTGTGGACTTTCAGAAAGAAGCTTTAAATATTTAGGCTCCTGATATTTATCATTTAAAATTACATAATGCACAATATAATCTCCCGCCAGGGCCTTGGCAAGAAGCACAGATTGCTTTTCAGCACCACCACTAGTAAGATTTTTAACAACAATTACTATGCTTTTCATACTTTCATCGATTTTTTCTTATATTACTTTGTTGATGCACCTAAATGACCAAATACCTATGTTAGGTGTTATACTATCACGCCTAGTTAATATGTTTTATAATATCTGAAATTTTCACCTGCTTAATTTCCTTAGCTGGGATACCTCCAATCATCATATTCTCATTGTAAAATGATTTACCAACAGCTGCATTAGCTGCAATAGCACAATTGCTTGCGATGGTAATATTCCCATATATTTTTGCCCCGGGACCTATATATACATTGTCTCCTATAACAGGCGCCTCAGGTTGCCCCCCAGAAGCACCAATGTTTGTACAAGCTTGTATTCTACAATTCATGCCGACCCTCGCATTTGGATTCACTACAATTGTACCTGTATGAACAATTGCTAAACCAGGGCCAAAAACGTTTTCAGGTATAGACAAACCTAGCTTCAAACTATACTCACGAAATTTATACCTCATATAAAAATAAATACACTTATTTAAGAAGCCTTGTTTACAATTTTTATAATACTCTAGCTTCCGAAGCTTCCTCTGGAATTTGTAGGTATAATGTGGAACAAAAAAGTCTAGAATCTTCCTTTTAGCCCCCCAATCAGCAACTCCAAGAGCAATAGCATCCTGTTTTAAATAGTATTGATAATCTTTTCTATTTTTGATCATAGTTATTTCAAAAATTAAGTTAAGGGTCTAAATAATCTTATTAAACAAAGAATGATATTCTAAAGCACATTTCTCGATAGAATAATTTTTATTAAATACATCCTTTAATTTCCCTTTATTGACTTGATCTTTAAATTGGATGTATCTTTCTATTGTCTTAACGTAGCTATCCAGTGCAAAATCTGGTGAGATAAAGCCTGTTATGCCATCATTAATAATATCAACAGAACCACTTACTGGAGTACTTATCGGTGTACAGCCACATGCAAATGCTTCTAATAAGGTTATTGGCATTCCCTCAAAAATCGAGGATAAGCAAAATGCATCACAAAGATTAAAGTAATCTGCTACATTATTCTTTGTCCCAAGAAAATGAACTGATGGTCCTGCTAAAGCGATCAACTCTCGTCCCATATCAGTACTTTGATAATTATCACCAATGACCAATAATTTGAGATGATAATCTCTGGCAGTCAAAGCATTAATAGAATCAATTAATAGCTTAAGGTTTTTCTGCTTCGAACATTTAGCGATTACCAAAAGTATTAGGTCATCCGCATTTGCTTTCAAAGTATCTATCTCAATTTTAGTCTCCTCATATTGTGGTGTCTTTACAGGTACAGCTCTTCCATTATATATCAGGACATCATTTGTGATACCTGAAAATTCATGAAGCGAAGTACGATTGGAGTCTGAAATGGTCACAATCTTTAACCTATTTGATTTTGAAAACAATTGCGCTATTGTTTTCCTTACGCCATTAAGCAGAATATCAGCCCGATTGTGCAATGTATAAACAAAACGGCATTTCCGATTTAAAATAAAAGCAAGAAAAATATAATGAATTTGACAGTGAACATGAACAACATCAGGTTTTAGTTCATTTATTTTCTGACTAAGTTTCAGTAAATAAGAAAATTTTGCTCCATCCCCATAATTCATTTTTATCAAGCGTACGCGATTTGACAACTCATGCTCATAAAAGTCTTCGTTTCTTTCACTCCGATTTTTAAGTGAGATGACAGTAACATGATTTGCATCATTAGCAGAAAGTTCATTACTTAAATCGACTACTAAGCGCTCTGCACCACCTGGATTAAGCGAATGTATAAGTTGTAGAATTTTCATCAATTAAATCAGATTCTTGTTTTTAAAATTCAAAGGTAGTTCTCTTTCCTTTATTAATTTTGCCGGGATTCCACCAACTATCCAATTATCTGGCACATCAGATAATACGACTGAATTTGCTAAGATAGTTACATTGTCTCCTATTGTTATAGGACCAAATACCTTGCTTCCCAGACCCAAAAAACAGTTCTTACCTATTTTAGGAGTGCCGCCTTGCTCGTCCTGGCCCACAACTACGCCTGGGTATATACACGCCCCCTCACCAATTTTAGCTTTATTATTTATAATTATATGCCCAAAATGATAAAAAATTAATCCCGGACCACATGTATTTAATCCAATTTGAAAACCCAACTTATAAGAGAGCCTCCTCATTTGGTACGTATGGTAAGCTTTCAAAATTCTTTTTATTTTTGATCCAATTGTATGATTAGCATAGTATTCGGCTTTTCTTAAATGAATTAGGTAGCGTGCAATCAGAGCATTTTGACGAACCAATATTCTATCAGAAAAACTAGGTTTATAATGCTCCATATCTAGTGTAAGCCAGTTATTCAAATCATTTCTATCTTTAATCATCTCATTCATAATTGTCTAATTTGCTCCAGTTTTTATCCTAAGTAAATAAAAATATAGTCTTAAAAAATAGTCAATCGCAAAGAAATTATTAAATTTCATAAGGGGCTTGACTAAAATGCTATTTATTCTATTATTCAAAAAAAACAATTGGTTATGTCCTTCCACATCCACCATCCTTCGAAAGTAGTTCTTTCTTTCGGAAGTGCTAAATCTTCCCGACGAGTAAATTAGATTAAAGTAGTAAAAGTATATGGTCTGAAGGTTTGCTAGTTTTAAATCGGTGATACTAAAATGGAGTTTAATAAGTACACTCTCAATTTTCAAGAACTTATTGTATATATCCAAAAGTTCTTCAGGGCTACTATTATGCCTATTAACCGTTACAGGAGGCCTGTAGTACAAATAACCTATCTCTTCACTTATGTAGATAGAATTAACATTTGTAATGAACTCAAGAACGAACAGCGTGTCTTCAGCCAATTTTATTGAGGTGTCAAACTTAAGTCCATTTTCAACAATTAAGCTTCTTTTAAAAAGCTTTCCCCAAGCAGTCCTGATAAGACGATGATTTATTACCTCATTGACTGTAGCTTTAAATTGATTGCCAGCATCCAGATGAATAGTTTCTAAAACATCTTGTCCATCCATATAAATGGATCTGTAACCGCAAAGAGCAAAATCAACATCGTCCTTCTTTAAGAGAAGGTCAAGATAATTGGACGTAATTTCATCATCAGCATCAACGAAAGTCACATATTCAGCTATACTACTTGTCAGACCGACGTTCCTTGCATTACTCACTCCTCCATTCGAAATATGGATAGAGTGAAATCGTCTATCAGACATTGAAAAATGATCACATATATCTTTTGACCCATCTTTACTTCCATCGTTGACCAGAATTACTTCAAAATTATGATAGTTTTGCGCCAAAACACTCTTTAAACACCGATCGAGTGTCTTTTTCGCATTGTAAACTGGGATTATGATCGATACCTTAACCATTATGCTTTAAAATGGATTCCTCTATACATCTTACCAACTCAGCATTCTCTTTATTTATTTTTCTGACAAACAGTTTACCTGATCCCATGATTTCATCTAAGTCCTCCAATTGCCATTCATAGGGCTTCCCTCGTCCCCAATCTATTAAGCGCATACAGCTTTTAAATTCGTCGTCAATAGAAAAGACATGTTCACGAAATTTAGAATTATAGGCTAATGTTTGTTTATAATACTCATCTGGTGACTTGCTATATTTCATTTTTGACAAAATTAGGTTTTCATTTTCTAACAAATAGCCTACAAAATCTCTTGTTACACTAACCCAATTGGTGCCATTCTTAATTTCCAAATTTTTATGTGCAGAAAAATGGTTATAACGCAAATACGTTTGGAAAAGAATAAATAATCGCCTAGTATAGTCTATAATTTTATTCGGATTTCGATAGCTTTTGGCAAATAAATGAATATATTTTATCCTTGAAGCTATGGCTTTTTTTGCAAATCCGATGAACTCTTTGCCTTCATTATTTTTAAAAAAACGATGAATTTCATCTTGCGATTTTAAAGGCAAATCCGCTCCTGATAGCAGATGAAAATATTCATATTTTCCTTTTTTATAGGCATCATCAAATAGTATATATTCAGCTTCAACCTGAGAAATATTTGCCCAAATCACATCCACTCGTTTGGATGTAAAATATAATCTTGATTTTTGGACGCAACTAAATATTGTATCTTCAAAATTTAAATCAGTTTTAGTATCAATGTGAATAAAAATATCGTTACGCTCATCATCTAACAGACTAATTAAGGTTCTTAATACTAATGAGTTCTCATGAGCCATTATTAAGTAAGCATGATGGCTCATCTTTTTATTGCTTTAATATTTTCTTTTTCTATCAGAGCAAACAGTAGTGGAAATATCAAAAAGTTACCTGTAGAGTAAAATTCATGTGTAGTAATGGACGACGCGATCAATGAAACCATCCACATTCCAGCGTAATAATAATTTGAATTAACCTTCAGTAATACAGCCTTAATACTCATGAATACCATGCACAATACTGTAAAAATGCCAACTAACCAGCTTAATCCAATAAGCCCCCAATCTTGGTACCAATAACCTAATACCTCTAATTCTTCAACTGACTGAGAATACTGGGAGCCCTTAAAAGGCATACCACTACCGAAAAATCGTTCAACATTGGAGCTAAAATATTCTGTTTCATGATAGACTAAATTAATAGTTCGTATATAATCAGCATTACCAAAATTTTGGTCTGAGTTTCTCTTTTGCATATTTTCTAAAATTGCATTAACCGGTGGAGTTAATGCCAAAATACCGCCGAAAATAACAAATAACACCGCATAGACCATCAATTTTAAGCTAAAGCCATATATCCGAATTAGCAGAATACCAGAAAATAATATAGAAACAAACACCATTGTACGATATCCATTATTAAAATTAATATATAAACATACTACAGCAATAATCAGATAAGTAGCCTTTTTATTAAGTAGGTACTTATTAACTCCATATAAAGTCCCAAGTGAGGCCAATCCCTGGCCTAATAGAGCTATTCTTCGCCCTGCAGCTTGATTATCAACAACCCTTGCTGCCACGAAAATAATCTTTGGATATACAACTAGTTGAATGAGATAACACACAATAAAAATTACAATCAAACCATAAAGCAATTTTTCAATTTTTGCAGAAGATAAATCTATTTTTTGAAAGAAAAAATAGATTACTATACAGAGCAATGGCGCTGAGGAACGTAAGCTTTCTGTAATATTTTGTGATCTATAAACTTGTGATGATATAGCACTTGCAAAAATTCCGATTACTATTAATAAAACATAGATGGTAAACACACCTTTAAAACTGGATTTAAATAACAATAAACATGTTATAACCCCCAGAAACACAGTTCCTCCTATCTCCGTAATTCCAAAAAAATTAAGAAGAAAAAGAAACAATAAAGTCAGTACAAATTGGTTCTGAAAAGGCCTATTAGGTAGTTTATCCATTAATTTAACTAATATTTTGAAATAATCAAAAGTAACTCATTTCTAATTTACTTAAGCAAATAAACTTATTCCGACAATGACTTTTCAAGGAAATTTATTGAGGCTTTTTTTAACGAATCTAACCTCTCTTTACTATCCTCAAAAGAGATTTCCTGATATAAATCAATACTCTTTAACTCCTCGGTTCCTAAAAACCGATTAATTAATCCCAATTGGTTTAAAAGGAAAGTAGCCCTGTTGTCATTCTTGTTATGCATATTACTCTTCACAAACCAAAATTTCTTTTCAAATAAGGTACCAAACACAGTTCCATGAAAGGATGTGGTAAACACCAAATCAGCATGCATCATAAGGTTCATCATTGCAAAGGGTCCAAATCTTTTTGACAATTTAAATCCATATTTAAATTTTCTACCCGGACCCCATGGACCGGCATCAATAATATAAACAGGTAAATTATGCTTTTTGCTAATCTCCTCTACAAACTCATTTACTTGGTCATTGTAATTAAAAGCGTAATAGAATATGTATTTCCCCTTAACCAATGGTTTACTGAGATCGAAAGAATCTTCCCAATCCTTCTTTTCAAGTAATAAGGTTGGATCTAATGTAATCTCTACCGGACGATCATATATTTCCTGAATGAGTTTTTGGGCATTACCCTCTCTAACTGATAATGAAGAAAAATCAGAAACAAGTTTCTTATAATGTGCCCGATCAGCATCCTTTTCTATAATATTCGTCGCTCCTAAACTTGTAGCATAAGCAATTTTTTTTCCTTTTGTTACAAAACTTAAAAAATATGCATCGTCAAAATCGGCTGCCCTGGTATTCCAGACCTGATCACTCCCACAAACATAATAATCATATTTACCATCTATCGCTTTAAGTTCTTCTGTATACTTAAAAGCTTCTTTAGCAACAGGAAGGTGTTTATCAATAAAGTTATTGAAATCTTTTTGTTGTTTTTTAAGAAGGGGATAAAAACTTAATTTTAAAAGATTACCAATAATGTTTCTGGGAGCGTTAACCTTTTTCAGAATGGAGTACATTTCATGCTGGCCCTCGTTAGAAAAATTGATGAACTCGCTATCTAATCCGATTTTCTCATTAATAACTTTTTGAAGGGCATATGCTTGTAAAATGGATCCACAATTATGTGAGGCATGATAGGTAATAAGTCCTACTTTCTTCATACTATATTTATTTTTTAAATTTTATATTAATGAAATTTTTAAGAGTTTTCTTTTCTTCACCATTAATTCCAATAATCAACATTGTTAATAGAGTGATACCACAAGATATTAAGGTGGTTATTATTAAATACGCCCAACCACCTGTATGTATATAATGAATGATTAAAAAGATAATTGGCAAAGAGACAGCTAGAACGACCCCAACCCTTAGCAATACTTCCTTACAATAAATTAAGACTGGCAGGTCCACTCTTTTTGTAACATAGATTATTTTCCATAGATATACCAGAAAGTTGACAACAACCCAAACCGCATATACAATATCAGGCTCATATCCAATTTTGGTTAATAGGTATACTACAGGTACGGCTGCAACGGAAAGTGCGCTATAGATAATCTGGTAATACTTAATCTTTCCGGTTGCATTTATGGCAATGCCAAGTGGAGCAGAAATAGAATCGACTAACAAGTTCAGCATACTTAAGTTACAAAATACAATTAAATGTGCAGGTACGGTATCCAGCCACTTAGTAATTACGAATTCAGAATTAATTAAAAAAGGAATTGCAATTAGATACATCAAAAAGAAGGAATACTTAGATGTTGCAAGCAATAAATTACGAAACCTTCCATGTTCATCAGCGGCATATGATTTTACAATCTGAGGGCTAAAAGCAACCTGAAAATTTGTTAAAAAACTATTGACTGCATTTCTAACCTGATTTGTGAGCCCTAAGGAAGCATTAACGGTTACGCCATAAAAGATATTAAATATAATGTTCATCCCCTGGCTAATGGAAACATTAGCAATACTTCCAAATAACGTCCAGGTAGAAAAACCCAGGATCTGATTGTAATCGGCTTTATGATAGTGAAATTTGAAATCGCAGATCTGAAAATTCCTTTTGCAATAAATCACATACAGGATGAGTACTACGATAGAAACACCCATTACCAGAAACGAATATGTTATAAGTTTATCAAAATGAATAACCAGTAAAAAGTATACGATAAGTAGTTTCAATACAACTTCCAATATGCTTAAATATGCATAAAAAGACATTTTTTCGTAAGCTACTACAGTGGCATTATATGGAACGCGTATAATGTTAAAACAAAAAGCTAAAAGCGAAAATTGAAATACACCCAATGCAGCACCAGCACGTCCAACAGGAATATTCAGCTTGTGGTTTAGAAACCATATTCCTACCGTTTCTGCAAGAATAATAACGATTATACAAAAAATGATATAAATAGACAAGCTAGATTTAAAAATCTTCTTTTGAGCTTCAATATCACCTTTACCAATTTCGAAATTTAAGAACCGTTGAGTGGATCCAAGCAGCGCACCATTCACAAAGGAAAATAGGACAATGATACCGCCAACAACATTATAAATACCGAAATCTGTAACTCCAAGTGTTTTTAGAATAACCCTACTTGCATATAGACTAACAGCCATTGTCATCAGCATCCTAAAGTATAAAAGGAGCGTGTTTTTTGCTATGAGTTTATTAGATTTTTTATTTTCTTCTGACATGAAATACTAAAGATGTAAGTTTTGTTTTAAACCTGATATTTCAATTGAGATAAATCGGCAAGAAGATTTTTAACCCCCTCAAAATTACTCACTTGAGGCTCCCATCCCAAAAGCTTTTTTGCTTTAGAAATGTCAGCCATGGTATATTCCATATCAGCACTATGATTTGGCAAATAATTAATTATGGCTTTCTTACCAATAATTTCTTCCAACCAAAGTATAAATTGATTGATTGTAACAGGTTCATTGCCTCCACCAAGATTTATAATCTCATATCCTAAATCCTTTTCGGCCAAAACTGTTCCGCGGGCAATGTCATCAATGTACGTAAAATCACGTGATTGAGAACCGTCACCAAACAGAGTGATGGGGGTGTCCTCGTGGATCCATTTCGCAAAGCGATAAGGCGCCATATCGGGCCTGCCGCCCGGACCAAAAACAGTAAAATAACGCAAAATAGATACATCTATTCCATATTGTTTATGGTAGGTATAGGCATAAACTTCTGCAGCCTTTTTACTAGCTGCATATGGAGAAATAGGAGTATTTACAGGCAAATCCTCAGTAAACGGCATCGGTAAACCTGCATATAAACTTGATGTAGAGGCCAAAACAATTTTCTTTACACCATGGGTGCGCATTAATTCAAGTAAATTTAAAGTACCCTCAGCATTGGTACGCATATAAATCCATGGATTTTCCATACTGTAACGAACACCGGCTCTGGCTGCCAAACTGAATACTGTACGGAATTCATACTTTTCAAAGATAAATCTTAAATCGTCCAGCGACTCGATGTCAAGTTTATGGAAAATAAATTTGGGATATTTTGCTATTTTAGATAAACGATCCTCCTTCAGCGTAACATCATAATAATCATTCATATTATCAATGCCTACAACAGTCTCGCCTTTTTCTAAAAGCATTTCACATACTTTGGATCCAATAAATCCTGCTGCGCCTGTTACTAAAACTTTGTCTTTCATTAATTGATATATTAGCTTCGTTTCATTAATCGTTTCCAAAAACTATCTTTCTTCTGCGGCTCGTGACCATACGTACCATAGCCATAGCCGTAGCCGTAGCCGTAGCCATAACCATAGCCATAGCCATAGCCTTCATGTACCTGAATATCGTTAACAACTATTCCAATATCCTTCATTTTCTGATCCATTCTTAAATTTTCAACAATACCGATCTGCTCTTTTAAGGTATAATTCTGACGAATCAAATACATACAGAAATCTGCGATATTTGCCAATAATTGGGCATCAGTTACAATACCTACAGGCGGGGCATCAATAATGATGTAATCAAATTCTTTTTTAAGCTCCTCTATCAGGGTAATTGTACGCTCATTCATGATCATTTCTGCAGGATTTGGAGGGACAGGACCTGAACTTACGATAAACAAATTATCATGCAATGCTAAAGGCTTAACAATGTCACCAGTTTGTATAGAATTGTCAATAATGTAATTGGTAAAGCCTATTTGATTTGCAATCCCGACCTTTGCAGACAATCCTGGCTTCCTTAAATCAAGCTCCATTAAAACTACCCGTTTATTGGAAAGTGCCAATATATTTCCAAGATTTATTGCCACAAATGATTTACCCTCTCCTGACATACTTGAAGTAAGTAAAATTACTTTCTGATCAGTATTTTTCAAATAAAATGACAAATTAGTTCTTAAGGCCCGAAACTGCTCTGAAATAGCCGAGCGAGAACTATTGGCTACAACTAAGTTATCGTTACCTTCATCATGACTGATTTCACCAACAATAGGGACTAGTGTCCTCTTTAATATATCATCTTTAGTTTGTATTTTATTATCAAGCAAATCTTTGATATAGATAAAACCTATCGGAATTATTAAGCCTATTACCAAGCCCACCAAATAAATTACTGACCTCTTTGGACTAAATGGAGTCACTTCAGATTTTGGAGGGTCAATGGTTTTAGAATTTGAGATATTCGACGTTTTAGAAATGGCTGTTTCTTCCGATTTCTGCATCAAGAAGATATATAACTCTTGCTTTATTTGCTGTTGCCTTGCCAAATTCAAATAATTCCGTTCTATTTCTGGAACATTTTTAACCTGACTATCAGCCTTACCAATTTCGGCTTTAATTTTATCTCTTGTGATAATTAAGCCATTTAATGTGCTAGCGAGATTTGAAACAATGTTAGCCCTTGAATTTGCAATTTCTTTATCAAGCAAGATAATACTGGGATTAGATTCGGTTACGCCAATTAATTTCCTGGCCCGCTCTTGAGTTAACTGATTATAACTTTCAACTGCACCATTAAACACCATATCCGTAGGGATTAACGAGCTGGGTAATACCCTTTTATTTTTCGACTCATCTCCCATATACTCCTGCAAACTTTTAAAGACACTTATTTGAGTCTCAACCTTTGATAACTCGGAGATATATTGGGAGGTTGATTGCACTAAAACTTTTGATTGCTCAGCCATGTCGGCCAGGGAGTTCTTCTGCTTAAACCCCTGAATGTTCCCTTCAAGATCGCCAAGTTCACGACCAATAGAAATTAATCGGTTTTGAATAAATTTGACAGTACTATCAGCCACTTCATTTTTATCATTTATATTTTGCTCAACATATTTCTGAATCAATTTATTCAAAATGTCTTCGCCTTTTTTAGATATAGGGTGTACCAATGTTAGATCGACAATGGTAACTTGCTTATTCTTCACCTCAACTGTCAGGTCCTGCATTAAAGAGGCCACTTTTGAATCTACCGATTTAATTGTAAAGCTATAATCTCCTGCACCAATTGGGATATTGTGATTTGGAATGATGTTCAGTACCCCAACCCCTTCCAACCTGAAGGACTGACCATAGTTCACTAAAGTATCGATCATGTCGCTTTTTAGTGAAATTTTATTTTTGGAGAAACGAACCTTCACATCCGCACCCTTAACTGTATCTAGTAAAGAAACCACATTCACTTTAAATGGCGAAACATATAATTCCATACTTTTGACTGTACCAGCTTTATAATAGGTGACATTTAAATCCATGTCTCTTACAACCTGTTCCATCAGGTACCGAGTTTTTAAAACTTCCGCTTCATTGTCTACTGTACTTTTACCTCCAAGTATTCCTCCCAAATCACCCAACACAGAGTTCTCCCCTAATAAACCTGCTCCTTTTTTCTCATCATTGACCAAGATTCGTGCAGAAATCTTGTACATTGGAGTTTTGTAACGGCCGTATAAAACTGATAAGGCTAAGCAAATTATCGCAGAAAGTAATATCCAATACCATTTGGACAATATTTTACCAAAAAATTGTTTAAAATCAATTGCGTCTTCCGTCTCTTCTGAAAAATTATCTTTTATATTAATACTCATTATCTATTATAATTGATTAAAGCCTTGTTATTAATGCTATGAGAACAGTTAGTGCTGTACCTATCAATGCAAATGTTTGTGTCCGGGCACTGTTTAATGATGCTGCCTTCCCTTTGTTTGGTTCAATGTAAAGTACATCATTTTGCTTGAGGTAGAAATATGGACTATTGAAAATTTCTTTAGAATTTAAGTTTAAACGGGCAAATTCTTTTTTGCCTAAATTATCCCTGATAAGAGTTACATTTTCCCTTTTACCATAAATGGTCAGATCACCAGCCATACCCAGAGCATCAAGCACACTTACTTTTTCATTCGGAATAACGTAAGAAGCAGGGTGCGCAACCTCTCCTAAAATAGTTACCTTAAAATTTGCAAAACGAACCTGAACGTTAGGATTTGTATATACAATAGCCGCCTTTTCCTTGATTAGATCTCTTGCTTGGAAAGTGGTTAACCCAGTAACAGTTATCTTTCCGATTACTGAAAGATCAATCTGTCCATTTTTATCAACAAGGAAACCGGAAGTTGGCGGAGTAGCACCTAAACCAGTGACAGAGCCAGTGCTAACGCTTATGGCTTGGCTTGCCGCCTGATTGACTACCATACCCGTGGTTGGATCGATAGTAAAGATTGAAATAGATAAAATATCATCAGACTGAATTACTGGATCAGTAAATCTAGCAGTATTGGCCAATTCAGACTGTTTTTCTAAACTAATATCTTGAAAATAAGCTACTTTTTTTGTAGTTCCGCACGACACGATAACTAAAATTGTTAAGAGTAAAAAGCATTTTAATGCCAAGTTGTTTTTCGGACATCTTTTCATAGTAAGAAAGGTGTGTTTTTATTGTTTAGTTATTTGTGAACAAACTTAGTGTTTTATAAATACATTAAATATACCTAATTTAAGGTATTATAATCAGCCATTAAACAATAGCTGATTTTTGAAAGGATAATTACCTATTTTTTCATGAAGATATCCACTTAGTACTGCCTTAGTCAATGCTTCAAGGTGTCTATCATGATGCAAATCCGTCCCAGCCAGATCATACATTTTATGCTCAATCAAATAATCAGCAACTTTTTTCACATCTTTTCCATAGTACCCTGTTATCGAGAGCAAATTCAATTGTAGCAGAACGCCCATGTCATGATAGCGACCAAACCTTTCATAGGCTTTATGGTAAAAATTATACCTTTCAGGATGAGCTAAAATAACAGTGTATCCCTTAATCTGAAGATCGAAGATAATTTGCTCTACATTTGGTGTTTCGTTCAGATAAGACATTTCTACCAGAATATGTCTATTCGGCAAAGACATCATCATATCGCTAATCTCGAAGTTTTCATCTAACATATATTCCGCCGCTGCAGAGATACTGACGTCTAAATTAGCCTTTCGTAATGCAGCTTTGGTTAGCTCCAAAGCGGTATTTATAGTTTCAGCGGTATTTGGATATAGTTCCTTAAATATATGTGGAGTACATATAAACTGATCAATCCCTAATTCATTAAGTTTTGATATTAACGATATTGATTGTGTGAGATCTGGTGATCCATCGTCTATTCCAGGCAAAAGATGTGAGTGCATATCGACACCCAACCACTTCAAATCTCTTACGACAGGTTTTTTATTTTTGAGAAAGCTGAACATCAATTAAGCTAGAAACATGCAAGTAATCGTTATACGGAATAAATTCATCGCAAGTTAACAGTTTTTTTGCAGAAATATTAAAACATATATTTTTTTTAATTATTTCTTAACACTATCAATGACAATTATCACATTTTCACCAATTAATTCAAATTATTTTATAAAAAATAATCATATTGGAAATAATATTAAAAAATATAAGCTAAGCCAAGCTTCATATTGTAGGTTCCCTAGATCCTGCTGATCTCAATTGCAAAATTTATCTGCTGCAAAAGAGACATATTAATAATGATGTGAACGAATATAACCAAGTTCTGAATTCAATACAAATTTTCGATATTCCAATCAAACTTGCCTGAAAGAGATAGGTCGATCCATTTCCTTCTATTGTCTGTCGTGATCGCAGTTTAATACAGGTCGTTGTGATTTACAAGCCTCTCGATTTGCAAACCGATTCTCTTCATGCCTTTTACCCAGCTCACATCTAAAGATTGCGGGTTACTCCCCGGAACAATTCCTGCGCCAGTAACCAAATGTCATTAAGTTAAGGTTTTAACCACAGATGCACACAGATAAACACGGATTTTTATATCTGTGTGCATCCTTTTTATCTGTGGTTAAATTATTTTCACCTACGCCAATGGTTTAAATAATGACATTGACTAAGAACCTGCCCTATATTGGTATAGCCGTATCGGCTTAGCTATAGACCAAAATAACACCAGGGTATGTTTTTCTTTACCTTTTATTTAGCTATTGTTGACCTGCCAGGCGAAAGTAATGCCAATTTGATACATCGCCCACCTATAACGGGGCTTTGATTTAAGTAAAGCGCTTTCGAAGCAGGGGTAAAGTACATACGAAGCAGGGTGCAGGCTGGCCTGGCCGGAAGGTGGCTAAAACGTGGGGTAAATGTGGCGTAAAGGTGGGTTTTTGGATATTTTTTCGGATCATTAATCAGGTAGATTAAATTGAGTGATCATCCTTTTGTTTAACCTAATATACCAAAATTATGAAGATCCAGAATAGAATAATCAAAATAATTGGCGGCCTGGCGATCTTGTTTTTTACAAATGCGGACTAAGGATGTTTAAGATAAAACGGAAGCCGGTAAGAAAAGCATCGCAGGCCTGATTGCCTATTCATTCTTTCCTAAAAAGCCTGCCATTAATGACCAAACCATCAACGCAGATTTTCGCATGCTGATTAATCGAACTCAGGTTTTTAACCTGAGTTCGATTAATATTTGAATCATAGTGAGTGTTTACAGCCGCTTTACCTCACGCGATCGTCATGCTGAATTTATTTCAGCATCTTTCCTGTTAAACCGCCTCGCTATAAAGACCCTGAAACAAGTTCAGGGTGACGACCGTTCATGCAGGGCGCCAAATAACCCAAATTAAAGCAGATTATTAATCGAACTCAAGTTAAAAGGGTCAGGATTGGACGGGATAATCAATATTTATTGTAAATTTTTAACCAAATTTAAAGACATTGACCCTAACAGCTAGTATAGTATTTTTTCTTTTATTTTTTCACAAAGAAAAACATCAGAGCCATCAGTTAAAAGATGGGTTTCATAGGTTGCTTAGGGCCTGAACATCTATCCCCTATTAGGAACATCAGTTCATCGCTTTTAAGCGATAACGTTTACAGAATTTTTGATACCAGCGTTTCGATACGCTCAAGGTGATATTAAAGGGATTGATAAACGCCAGCTCATCGGAATGCGCTAAAAATTATAGAGCACACCTACTTTAATTTGTAAATTATTTGCATCTTTTTTGTTCCACTGCCAATAATCAGGACCGGCCTCCCAATTATACTGATAGTTTAATGATCGAATATAGGTTAGCTGGGAATTGACTACAAGTTTATCGAAATTCCATGCGAATTTGCCCCCAAACGCCAAATCAACCCAATGCCTGTTGATATATTGTGATTTTTCTCCTGATGCCTCTGCGTAACTGTACAATAAATCGTTATTATTAACCACTCTTTCTAATAACAAACCTATTTTTTTAAGGCCCTTTACCCATGCCAAATCCAAAGACTGCATATTGCTACCGGGACCGATGCCTGCACCAAGAACCTGCCCTTCATTGGTGTAACCGTCAATTACCTGATAATGTGTGTACCAGGTTTCGCTCGCTCTGCTTTCTCTGGTGGTGCTTTTTTGCAATTGGGTAAACTCTAACCCAATTTGAATAAACTCATCCTCCTGAACCAATGGTACTAGTTTTCTAAAACCGGCCACGTAGGCCCTGGTATGCTCAGGCTCAACAATCGCATCCCTTAAATTGTAAGCATGGTCATTACGGCCGTATTGCAAGTAAACTTCGGCTTTGCTTTCGGGTAACACGTAACGGGCAGAAAATGAGATATACTGGTCTTGTTTAGATTGATCTTCGGAATTAGTGCGATCGGGATTATCAAAATCTTCCTTAGGCAAGGCCTTAAATATGGGAAAATAATGGGCAAAGCCCTTTCCGATATCCTTACTATTTACTATAAATGACCTGTCTGCACCAAGGTATAAGCCTGGCACCCATTTCGGCTGATAGGTAACTGCAATCGCCGAAAGGTACCTCCAATCGTTAGCTTTGCGCACAAAGCCCGTACCTGTTGGTGGTGCTACGCCAGACTGTTCTAGTTTCCCTGCTATGATTTGCGCTTCAAAATCACCGATATAGGTTTGAATGGGTCTGGTTGTATTTAAACTAAAATGCTTAAAGCCAGATGCATTATTAGTCATTAGTAAGGAATTCCTAACACCTGGTCCCCACCATAGGTTTTCATTAGATAGGCTCAGCGCCACCGGACCAACATTTACGCCTATACTGCTTTGACCCCAGCTTAGCTTACTATATTTCCCATCGCCAAACCGGTCTGGCAAATCGATTTTGTTATAATAATACTGGGCAACTACCTTTTTAAAAACCGGTCCATTGGCATCGCTCAATTTTTGGAAGTTGCTATTCTCTGCAAAGACGTACTCCGGCCTTAATTGAATAGACAAGGGACCAATTTTGGCGAATACACCTGCAGACACCTGAGTTTGGTACCCTTTAGCTTGCACCATAGATCCATCATTTATCCCATAGGGATGGTGCGTATTCAGTTGCTGTTGCACAACTGCAGGCAATAAGTAAAATGCGATCTTACCTTCGTTTGCCACATAAATTTCTTTCCGAAACTGGGTAAGATAGAGTAATTCGCCATTTTTCTGCTGACCCAAAGCAAGGTTATTGGTAGCTGAAATATGCATAGGTCTGATCATGTATGAGGCATTGGAGCTATCAAGTCCTAGCAATTGTTGCCTTCTATATGCATCCTCAACATTCTCTAACAACCCTACAGGAATAGTTTGAGCGTAACTTGGAACCGCGAATAAACAGATGAATGATACAATACTTAAACCGAGAATTCTGACTTTTGAATGATGCATATTTTTTACGAAATGTAGACGAAGTTAGTCAATTTAGGCCATGTTTGAGAATAGTGTAATTAATTTTAATGTTTTGCAAAAAAATAAATTTATAAGACAAAGTTTTAAACTTGATTTAAAGCCATTTTAATTTTTTTACGCAGGCGAAGGAGTAGGTAATACTGTGCAACTGTTGATAACAATCCTACCTTTTTAAAATGATGACGTAGCATAAAGCTAATTAATGTGCGGTTGCTTTGCTTCATTGCAGTTAAAAAACCCGCGATAATCGGTAGGCTGGTTTTGTTGAAATGCGGTTTGTAGGTTTCGAAGAAAACATCCATCATTTGATATTGCTTTGTGAGTGCAGGTAATTGAGTAGTAGTGTACAAGTATCTTTTAAAACGAGAGCCCATCGAGCGGCTGTCTAGGTTCGTACTGAAATTTTTACTATGCTGGCGATAGGCCAATAATTTCTGGGGTAATAATATTGCTTTGCCGAACGAGCAAGCCACCAGCGCAATCCAATAATCATGATAGACTGCATTGCTGGGAATGATATTGATTTGATTGATTAATGCCTTGTTGAGCATCATGGTACAACCATAGGCGTAGTTGCCAAGCAACAACATCGGTAGCGTTAAGGTTGCAGGCATATTCAACTCCTCATTAATTTTGACACCCATCTCATCAACAAACTGAAAGTTAGTGTATACTAATATCGGAAAGCTTTTCAATTCAGCTTGTTCCAGTAGTTGCATGTAGGCGAGGCTTGCCTCTACTTTATTTGCGCACCAAATATCATCCTGGTCGGCAAACATCATATAATCTGTCTCCCGTGCACTAATGTAGTTAAATAACGTGCCAAAATTAAGCACTGGCGATCCATGCTCCCCCTCTAATTCCAATACCTTAATCCGTGGGTCTTTAGCAACGTATTTTGCTAAAAGGTTTCGGGTTTGGTCAGTAGATTGATCATCGCGGATATAGAGTTCCCAATTGGTATACGTTTGAGAAATTATACTCTCCAGCTGTTCGCTTAAAAATGCTGAACCATTGTAAGTGGCCATCAAAATTGTAATTGTAGTTTTCATTATGCCTGCCTCATTTTTTATACAGTCTGACCATCATTTTGAAGCAGCCTTTGCGAAGCAAATGAAAGTTTTGCAAAGGATGACGAATAAAATGTTTCATTATATATCTCATTCCAATATGGAGTTCAAGTGAACGGATATGATGCAAAGCCAATAGGTCTGCATTGTTTTTTTTGAGTTGCCCAACACCATGCCCGTCAGGCTGACTAACAAGTTTAGCTTCCATCTTGTTCCTTACCGCTACTTCGGAAAGGGACATTCGCCGGTGGTTGTTCATCATACTTTTATGGTGGACCCTAACTTTTGTGAAGGAACTTTCCACATGGTCAAAAATAAATTCCGGATTTAATAATGCAATATTAAACCAAAAAAGCCAGTCTTCATTGCTATCCAGGCCGGGATCAAATTCTCCGGCTTTTTTAACAAGGGCAGTATGTACAAGGGCACTACTTACGGGAAAAACATTGTTTTTTATCAGGCAGTTTAAAAGCTTAAACCCCGACAGCGTTTCCTTTGCAAGGTACCCCGGCGGATATTTCTCTACAGAAACGTAACGTCCATCCTCCTCTCTAAAAAAATAGGATTGGGAGAAGACAAGCGCACAATCCTGCATTTGCAGCAAGGGCAGCTGGACAGCAAATTTATCTTTAGAGAGCAGATCATCTGCATCTAAAAATTGAATGTAAATCCCGCGGGCCTTTTTTATACCAACATTACGGCTGGCAGAAAGCCCAGAATTGGATTTATAAACATATTGGAAGTTTTGTTCAGGATGCTGTTTTATATAATCCTGCACCACTTCCGCTGTAGCATCAATTGAGCCGTCATCCACCACAATACATTCCCAGTGTGAATACGTTTGTGCGGATATGCTTTCCAGGGTTTCTGTAATCAGGTGACCATAGTTATAAGCGGGTACGATAACAGAGATCAAGGGATTATTCATGAACTTCCTCTATTTTTTGTTTCATAATTGCCCAACGATGGATCCATTGATGCTTAAGCAGTACTTCCTGATGGTTGCGCTCAATAAGAGGAAAATACATTTCATAATTTTGGATGATTTCCAGGAGCTGATCAGCTGCCCGGTGCATCTCTATTTCTAAGATGGGTGTATAATCAAATAATTCTCCCATATCCGATGGCATCAGTCCGACAATTAAACATTTTGAAGCCATGGCTTGAAGGTATCTTAAGGTCATTGTGGATATATACTCTGCGCGTTCAGGATGGGTAACGTCAGAAGGGACGCAGATCACAATTTTTGTTTGGGCCAGGGCTTGTACAAATGAGGGCTTATCCGGATATAGCACCGGCAGATTTTGTTTTCGGTACTGGTGGTTTTTCCCAGCGTGAGCGAGTGGCATCTGAATTAAATCGTGGTACTCCTGATACATTCGCCCAAACTCCAGTACGTCAATCGTTTTATTTTCATAGGATTCAAAATGGTATTCGGAAGCATGGAGTGCTTCGGGCAGCCACATACTTTTACAGGTACTTTGGGGATCTTTTTCCAGGTGGTCTTGCCAGACTTGTTTGGAGGAGAAAAATACATATCTGATGTTAAAAAAATTGAGCATAGGGAATATCCAGGATTGGAATCTTGGCCAGGCATCGTGCATGTAAATATAATTTTGACGGGAAAAAAAGACGTAAGGTAGCATGAGCCTAAAATCGCCACTGATCATGGCCGAGAAATTAACTTGCTCCCGGTGCTTTAAATTGATACGGAAATGGAACAGGAAAGGCATAATACTGAGTGCACGTACAAGATACGACTTCAGTCGTCCATATCTGACCACTTCCCGACTCACCGCCAAGGCAGGATCCTGCTCAATAACATGGTAAAGTTCCTGAATGCCATCCAGAAAGAAATCTGCTTCTTCGGCCTGCAGGAGCCGCATTTTTTTACAGTTCATACCCATAGGCGCTAATGTGATTTTTCCAGAAGTCCAGGTCATATCTCCACCAGGCATGACAACCAAAAGGAACCCTGTTTCCGTTCATTTGATATAAGCCTCTGGGATTAACTTCAAAGCTAAATGGGATAGCTGCTGAAGCAGGCGGCACCCTGAAGTTTTTAAAAGCTTCAGGGATCAATACCGCCCAAAAAACATCTTCATTAACTACTGGCTGAAATGGATAAAAAGAAAAGTTGCACATAAAATTATACTTGATATCTCTCCACAAATTAATATAAAAAGGTTTTTTGTCAGAAAAAAAAGGATGTTCGAAACTCAGTTTCTTAAACCGCTTTACTACCTTATAGGAACTTGAAATTTTCCGAAGACTGAAACCGCCATTTCCCTGGCCTGCAATAGCAAAAGTTCCATCACTATTTTTTTTCATAAAAGGTGCTCCAATATAATCATAACCACAATTACACCAGTATGCTAATTCATTTTTAAAAACAAATGCGTCTAATTGATAAATAAGCATAAATTCGTAATCCAAAAATGCTTTATAAAAACCTGGTTTTTTCATTAGCAGATTGTATCCGGTTGTACTGAAAAAAAAATGATTGTTAAATGTTTTATATTGCGCTTGCTTCTCTTTGATAAATACGTTATTGGCGATCGTTGCTTCCAGCCGGGCTGGAATAACAAAATAAATATCATACTCGCCCAGCACATTAAAACACTGTTGAAGCGAAATCAACTCAAATGCATTGAGGACTTCCTTGTAAATTGGAATAACTACACATGCTCGCTTCATTTTATTTTATTAAAAATCTTAATCCAGGGTAGCCCGACAACACCTCAATCACATCCTTGTTTCTCCAGATGAACAACTGTACCAGCAAATAAACTATTGCAGAAAGGCCAACGGTAAAGGTAAGGACTAATATGGGGATTATCGTAATTTGCAAAATAAGGTATCTGATTAAAAAAAACGTTAGGCTAGCCAGAACACTCTTCATGAAAACCCGGACAGGCAATACGACCGAAAAATGTTTTCTAACATAAACATACAATACCAATGTAACTGAAAATTCGGCAAAGAGTGAGCTAACAGCAGCGCCTAGTTGCAAGAGTTCGGGAATGAGCAGAAAGTTTAGTGAAAGACTAATTATAACCCCCACAATAGAGGCATACAAAATTTTTTTTTCCTGCATTAATGGCAACAGAATTTGGTTGCTGAACACTTGGGCCAGACCTATTACCACAACAAGAAAGGACAACACCCTTAATGAATTTACGCCAGGCAAATAGGCCTGCCCGGCAAATACGCTAATGATTTCGTTTGCCAGGCAAAAAATACCGATAGCGATCGGTACACTAAGGAAACAGACAAAGCGTAGCGACTTGTTTAATAGACTAGCGGCGGCTGCATTAGCCTCTTGATTAAACAAAAAAGTAAGACGGGGTAGCAAAACAAGAGAAACCGCTCCCAATACCGAAAGTGAAATTTTTGCAACCCGCATGGAAGCTGCATAATAGCCCACAGTAGTATCATTGGTTAAAAAGCTTAAAATAACCGTATCAAACACCAAATATATGGTGGTAACTAAAGCACTTGCCAATAGCAGAAACAGCGGCATAAGGTGTTTCCTGATGGTTAGATTTTTAAAAGAAATATGGATCTTTTTGCGGATGTAATACATATTAAATGCGGCTGAAGCGAGCATAGCAATTAGGTTCAAACCATAATAAATGCTACTATCTTCCGGCCCCTTTACAAATATAAATAATAAAAGAACGGTACATGATCTGATGATAACGGTTCTGATGGTGATATACTTAAATTCTTCTAAACCTTGAAAAAACCATTCTGCAATAAAAACATTTCCTAATACAATAGCCATCCCTATCTGGTATAGCATCAAATTTGAATAAAGTTTATCGATAGAAATGGTTAGAAGAAAAAATAGGATAATTGCAACTATAGCAGTAACCAAATGAATGAAAAGAAGTGATGAAAAGGTTTGCCCCAGAAGTTGACGGTTATGTTTAACCTTTGCCACCTCACGTAAACCATAAAGTGGAATACCAAGACCTGAAAATATCAGAAAGTAAACGGTGAAATTATCTGCCAGACTGACTGCTCCCAGCGCTTTTGGACCTAAAATTCTAGATGCATAAGGAAAGGTAATTAGAGGAAAAGCAAATTGAGTAAGCGACAATAGCACATTATATCCAGCATTTTTTCTTAAGACAGCCATCCCTCAGTTTTTTTAAAAATAAAGCCCCACCATTTAAATAAGTACTTTGCATAAACTAATGGGGTAATATTGAGAAGACCATTACGTTGACAAGAGATGACAATTTCCTTGTTCTGTTTAATGATACTCGCTAATCCAGACGTGCTTATACCCCCTAAACGCTTTTTTATTGCTAATATAGCTAACATTAAATAAATATCCATAGTTATAAGATAATCAGCCTTACAGATTGCCTCAAACACTCTACGCTATTTGCAAATAAAAAAAGTTAAGCTTTAGTAGGTGGCTTCTCTCTGAGAAGCAATCTGCCTTTTCCTTCTAATGCAAACCTTAACGCGACAAATAACAAACCCAGCAATACGACTCCAATTATTGCCCAGGTAAGGCTTGGTTCTGCCATAATGAGTATGGTATTAAAAATCAATTGAATAATAGCATAACCTAATGCTACCATAGGATGAGGGATGCGCCTTTCATTAGCTAGAAATTGATAAAAATGACTTCTATGTGCTTCGAAAATATTTTCTCTACGAACTAAACGAAAAACAATAGTGGAAATGGTATCTAACCCATATAAAAGTAGTAGTAGTAAATAGGTGACCTTGCCTGAGGCGACCATCAAACTTACCATAAAAAAGATAATAATGAAAGCAATTCCCACACTACCAACATCCCCGGCAAAGCTTTTTGCTTTGGTACGAAAATTAAAAAACATAAATACAGTCACCGCTAATATAGCTGTAATCAGTAGGTCCTTTGACACGAAATCCAATGCTACATTAGTATCCAGGTAATACAATGTGAGCAAAGTAACAAAAGAATAAATGCCGGTAAGTCCGTTTATACCATCCATAAAATTAATGGCATTAATGATCCCAATCGCGATTACAAAAGCGATAGGTCCGATATAAACAGGCAATTGAAATAATCCAACTTGATAGAATAATAGAGATACCGCTATAAAATGACAAATAATTCTAAATCTGTTGCTAACTGGTTTGATGTCATCGGCAAAACTAACACTACTAATAATGACCAAACCCATCACAAAAAAAGGATAGCTAAAATCAAAAACGAAGCAATGCAACAGTACGGCGATGGTAAAAATAATTCCTCCGCCACGGATGGTTATCTTACTGTGCGAACTTCTAAAATTGGGCTTATCAATAATGTTATATCGATCTGCTATTCTAAAATAGAATAGTTCAATTAAAAAAAATAATACTAAGAATGTGGCACTTAGGGTAATGGTCATCTGATAAGTAAATATTTACACTATAGTTTTTAAATTAACATTAAAAAAAGCTCTGCTTTCATTCTCATTTTTCGGAAAACTATAAAATTATAGTCAAATGCTGCCGAACATAGTTCCCTAGATACCCATTTCCACCAGTTAGTAAGCAAGTATTAGATACAGTTTCTGTTGAAATATTTACAGCCATTTAATTAAGTTGTAATAACTTTCAAATTACTCAAGGTTTCGTTTTACTTCCATTTGAATGAGCAAATGAATTGGCTGTTTTAACCAGCCCTTCCTCAGCACTTAAAGGAATTGTAACGCCTAAAGCTTTTTTTATTTTAAAGTTGCTAACTACATAATTTTCAGTCAATTTATTCAGCCTTTCAGTATTTATCGGCAACCTTAGCAAGTTGCCAATTCTTGCAACTTTGTTAATGAATGATTTAGAAATATTCCAAAAAGAAGGCTTTTTCCCCATTGACTGCGCCAATAAGTTTACGACCATTGTAGTCGATAATGGTTTGTCATCCGCAACATTATAAATCCCTGACGGAATATCTTTTTCTAGTAAGGATTTGATTACAAAACACAAATTTTCAACACTCAAAAAAGATCTTTTATTTTCAAATGCTGCTAATGGATAGGGTATACCTTTTTGCACAAATTTATATAACAAGTTTAGATTTCCTTTATTACCTGGCCCGTGAATCATACAAGGACGTAAAATGTAATAAGATTTACCATCCGGCAAGGGCTGGCTTTGTATGTATTTTTCGGCCATTAGCTTTGACTTACCATAATGTGTTTTAGGGTTCGGCATTATATCTTCCACTAAAATACCATCAACCTCATCAGCTGCGGCTTTTACAGAACTGATAAAAATAAATTTTTTAGCTTCAGACAATAAGAAAGCATCATAAAGCTTTTTAGTTAGCTCAAAGTTTACCTGATAATATTCACCGGGATTAGAAGTTTTTTTGAGATCGTGTGCTTTTCCTGCCAGATGGACAACCGCTTCATCATCTTGAGCAAAAGAAATGACTGATGCTAATTCTTCCCGACTTACAGCAGTCGTATCGATGCTGTAGTGCTTTAAGTATGAAACCAGGTTATTACCTACAAATCCAGAAGTACCAGTTATCTTAACTTTATTCATTAGTAAAAATTTTTTCCAATTTGTTTAACAGTAATTCACGTTCGAAATTAACATCAAAATAAGCTCTAGAATTTTCTCCCATTTTGTGTATTGCATCAGGAGACATACCCGCCATTTCTATTGCCTTATCTGCTAACAATTGAGGATTTTGAGCATCACTAACTAAACCTGCTTTAGCTTCTATAAGTATTCTTCCACCCTCACCATCTAGTGAGGCAAGAATAGGTTTGCCACAAGCCAAATAAGATTGAATTTTTGAAGGTATTGTTAAACTGAAAATATAATCTTTTTTTAGGCTAACCAGTAAGCAATCTGCGCAAGAAAAATAATTTGGCATTTGCTCAACCGGAAACGAGCCCAGCAGATAAAGCTGATTTTCTAAGTTTAACTCTTTAATTTTTTGTTCTACAAACTCCTTCTTTCTTCCATCCCCAAGAATGATCCATTTTATGGTTGGATTTATCTTCGCAACAATTTTTGCACTCTCAATGATGGTTTCAAAATCTTGTGACTCACCAATATTGCCAGCAAACATAATCTTAAATCCAATTGGAAGGGTTTTTAGAATGTTATGATCAGGTTCAATTACTTTAAAAAAACTTTCTACAGAATTAGGATAATAGATAATTTTACTATCTGCCACTTGTTGCTCAAGCAAAATCTCTCTAAATGCTTCTGACTGGATAAGAACTTTGTCGCTTTTTTTGTAAATCCATCTGGTTAGTTTTTCCAATAACTTTATTATTAATATGTTATTTATTCCTCCAGCAGCGGTTACACTTTGCGGCCATAAATCCTGAACCCAGAAAAAAATGGGTGTGTTCTTTCTGATTTTATATGCAATTGCAGGTAATCCTACGGTAATCGGAGAGGGTTCATAAACTAATATCTTATCAAAATCACCTTTGAGAAAAATAGCCTTAAAAGAACTAAATAATGCAAAAGAAAAATAATTAATCATTAATCTAAAACCACCTGCTGCTCCTCGCGGAATAAGTTTGCTGCGATGAATTTTTATTCCTTCCCATATTTCTTCTTTTTTTGAAAAAAAAGAATAGCCTTTATAAAAATTTCCATTAGGATAATTTGGTTTACCAGTTAAAATCTCCACACTATACCCTCTTTGAGCTAGTCCTAAAGCAATATCATTTATCCTGAAATTTTCTGGCCAAAAATATTGGGTAACAATCAGAATTTTCATCAATTAATAGAACTTATAAAGAGCATGTTTCTCATCAATCCAGACTTTCATTTCATGTAACATCTGTTTATATGATGGAACAGTATAACTAAATGAAGCATTGGTTTTTATCAATGATTTATCTACTTTGTAATCATCATAAGGCTCAACTTCAATATCAGTTTTATCGAATATTTCCTTAAAAAGATTTACTAAATTATATTTATTAATTTTCTCATTATTAACCACATGATGTAAACCTGTAATTCCTTCACTGATTGCAGCGACAATCACCTTTGCCAGTTCAACCGTGGTTATTCCAGTCCAATAAGCATTTGTATAACCTTTAATTTTACCCTGCTGATTCATAAACCAATGAAAAAGACCAATACCATCCTCTTTCAGTTCAGGTCCTATTATAGAAGTACGAATAGTTAAGTTATTCGCATAGGTAACTTCGCCTAAAGCTTTTGTTTCGGCATAAAAACCTTTCCCATCTTTAAAACTATCTTCTGTATAACCACCTTTCTTACCATCAAATACACAATCTGTACTAATATGAATTAATCGGAAGTTAAGCGCCTTACCATTTTTCGCTAAAAAATGAGGAAAATAGCTATTTAATAAAATAGATTTCTCTGGATTATCTTCAGCATCCCTGTTTAAAATACCAATGCAATTGATTACATAATCTGGCATTTCCGTTTTTAACACATCTGTCAAAGATGCCAAATTAGTAACGTCGATCTGATGTGTTGGCAAATGGCCATCACTCCCTCTTGCAATATCTACCACACTAAAATCAGTATTTTCTTTGAAGTAATTATAGATGACGTGACCTGCCATCCCTTTTGAGCCTATTATTAATACTTTTTTCATTTATTCCAGGTTACGCGATTCACAATTGAGGTATAACTTTGTATAGCTTTGATTACTCTATTTGAAGTGTTTTCAACATTATATTCCCAAGGTAATTCATCTCCACTGCCTTGAGTTCCTTTAACCACTTCTATAGCTTGCAAAATTTGATCTTTACTTATGCTACCTAAAACTATCGATCCGGCATCAATAGCTTCTGGTCTTTCTGTACTCGTTCTAATACTTATCGCCGGGAAATTCATCATTGCAGATTCTTCACTAATTGTTCCACTATCCGATAAAACAATATATGACATCTGTTGTAAATGAACATAATCAAAAAAACCTAAAGGCTGCACATTTTTAATAAGAGGATGAAACTTTATGTTTTTTTCTTTTATACGCTTTTGTGTTCTGGGATGAGTAGAAAATATTATTGGCATTTGATACTTCTCTGCGACGGCATTTAAGCTTTCAGAAAGAACATCAAAATGATCTTTTAAATCAATGTTTTCTTCACGATGGGCACTTACAACAATATAATTCCCACTTTGTAATTTAAGTTTTTCAACAACTTTTGAATTTTCAATCTGTAATGCATATTTATTAAGCACTTCCTTAAGAGGTGATCCTGTTACAAATACGTGATCTTTTCTAAATCCTTCACTTAATAAGTATCTTCTGCTATGTTCTGTATAGCACAAATTAATATCACTGATGTGATCTGAAATTTTTCTATTAATTTCTTCCGGCACATTTTGATCAAAACATCTATTACCTGCCTCCATGTGAAAAATTGGGATTTTCAATCGTTTTGCAGCGATGGTAGATAATACGCTATTTGTATCACCAAGAACAAGTAATGCATCTGGCATTTCATCCTGCAATACCTCATAAGATCTGGCAATAACATTCCCTATAGTCTCACCCAAATTTTTACCAGCAACACTTAGAAAATAATCTGGTTTTCTAAGCTCAAGATCCTCAAAGAATATCTCATTTAATTCATAATCATAATTTTGACCTGTGTGAATTAGAATATGCTCGAAAAACTGATCGCATTTTTTTATACATTCGGCCAGTCGTATAATTTCTGGTCTAGTGCCTACAATTGTGGCTACTTTTAATTTCTTCATATCTGAATATTCTATATCCACTTGTTACCATTTATACCATAAACCCTTTGCAAATCTATAGTCATCCGCTATGGATTGTTCAAGAGTTACATCAGAAAAAATCATCAACTTTGAGCATGGTTCTAAAGCCTGAAAGCCTGTAGCTATGCCAGCGCTAATATTCAGGATTTCATTATTATTAGCATGCAAAGCAAATTTTTTATAGGGTAAGTCTTTTGAAGGTTGATCCCAATCATCAGGCTCAACCAGTATTACTTTAAATGATCCTTCCAAAACATAAAACCACTTCTGCTCTTTCTTATGGCCTTGCCAGGCCCTAATTGAATGTGTATCAATAGGTTCAGTAATATAAAAACGTCTAATAGGCGTCATGTCAAAATCATTAAAGAACGTTAAATTGCCTCTATTATCTTTATGATTTTGTCCTTTTATTAATGGTACGTTCATTTTAAAATTCAGTTATCCAGGGTACTGAACGACACTTTTTTCATTAAATACCTCTTTTCTGATCAAAGGGAGTCTGGAAAGCAATTTCTTCATACCTTCAACATTTTCTTGTTTTGTATTGTGTGAGTGATAATCTTCAATTATAGAAATATCTTTTTCGCCTTCAGAAAAATATTGTGCATAATTTAAATCCCTATTATCTGCTGGCACACGATAGAACTCGCCCATATCTTCCGCTTTGAGCATTTCTTCGCGTGTGCAAAGTGTCTCGTAAAGTTTCTCTCCATGTCTTGTGCCTATTACCTTAATCTTAGTATCAGAATTACATAGCTCTTTTAGTGCCTGGGCCAAATCGCCTATAGTACCTGCGGGCGCTTTATTTACAAATAAATCGCCTTGATTACCATGCTCAAAGGCAAATAGCACTAAATCAACGGCTTCATCTAACGACATCAAAAAACGGGTCATATTCGGATCAGTGATTGTAATATTCTCTCCATCCTGTATTTGCTGTAAAAATAATGGGATTACAGATCCCCTGGACGCCATTACATTTCCATATCTGGTTAAACAAACCGTAGTTGTATTATTTGAAATATTACGTGAAGCAGCTATAGCAACTTTTTCCATCAAGGCTTTAGAGATACCCATAGCATTAATTGGATATGCTGCCTTATCGGTACTCAAACAGATTACCTTCGTCACTTTATTGGCAATCGCTGCATCAATAACATTCTGAGTACCAAACACATTAGTCTTTGTAGCTTCCAATGGAAAAAACTCGCAAGAAGGAACTTGTTTTAAAGCCGCCGCGTGAAATACATAGTCAACACCTCTCATCGCATTCTCTACGCTAGTATAATCACGTACATCACCTATATAAAATTTCAGTTTGGGATGGTTTAAAGCAACTCGCATATCATGTTGCTTTTTTTCATCGCGAGAGAAAATACGAATTTCACTGAAGTGGTTCGTGTGTAAAAAACGACTCAAAACTGCATTTCCAAATGAACCCGTTCCTCCTGTTATGAGAAGTGTCTTATTATTTATTTTCATTATCTTTATTATGAATTTAATGATGCTAATTAAAATTAAGGGCTAAAGTACAAAATCTTACCTTTCTTGTAACAACTTTTCAAAGTTTGAGAGCAAAGAAATGAAGCTAGAATTTTAATTAGTTTTTTAAGTTTAGTTAATTGTTCTTTATGAGCTAGCCTTAACCACAATAAATACTTTCTTAATTAAACCATAATTTTAAAAAATCACTTTTAGCAGTAAGTTATTCATTTTAAATATTAACATTTTTCCCTGGTATTTACAAAATTGCACTGGTTAAATATTTACACAAAATTTCCGAAAAACCGGCTTCGTTGATTTTGTACTAATATGTGTAATATACCGCCCCATGATTATTTTAGATCCTTTATATAACCAAAATTTGACAGTTTATGAAATCTTATGATTTTTAGACTTTTAAGAATTGAATTATAAGTTCAAATTGATCTTATTATATACTCGAATCTTAACAATTGGTTATATATTTTCAGCTGAAGTGACAATGTTAATCAATTCCTGAACGTTATTTTTTATTTCCGGAATGGTTTCCCTTATCTCTTCATTCAACGTTTTTTCAAAAGCATTAATAATGCTATTTGTGATTATTGGGTCAAAAATTACAGATGGTTTGCAGATTTCGTATGTATAAGGGAGATCCGCTCCTATTACCTTACATCCACATTCTATTGCTTCAATTAGACCTAGACCAAAACTTTCCGTTAGGGATGGAAAAATAAGAAACTCAGATTTTAAATATTGTTCATGAAGTGTATCTCTGTCGACATAACCAATGTTCTCGATAGGATAACCTTCACGAACTTTTTCTGAGATTAAATTTAATAAATAAGAATAATCACCGGCAAGCGTTAATATCAATTTGCCTTTCTGATTTCTATTATAGAATTGACAAAAAGCATCAATCAATCTTTCATGATTTTTATGTGGAGTACCATTGCTGACATAAATATATGTGAACTTTTCTCTAATAATATCTTCTTTTAAACTTCCAAATTGCTCATAGAAAGGCAGCACTTTAACTTGATCTGGGCGTATATTAAATTTTTTTTGAAGTTTTAGCTTAATCAGAGAAGATTGAACGAACCAAAAAGAAGTATTTACTTTGAAATGGCTTAAAACCATAATCTTGATTTGAAACTTTATTCTATCTAGAGTAGAAAATTCTTTTGGAACATCCAAGTACATAGGATTATGAAAATAAGTATATACAATGGAAGTAAGCTTTATATTGGGGGGTAAATTCCCAAAACAAAATACTTTTGAAAATTGAGCAGTTCTATTTTTATAAAACGAATATCTTCTACTAATACCTGCTTCTAAATAATAAATTTGATTCTCTGATTTAATAGCTTGATGTCTGTCACGTACTCTAGAATCTAGTAGATAAAATATTTTCGTGTCTGTTTTTTCCAATTCATATATCAGATAGTCAAGCAGCACCTTTCCCCCACCATTATTTATATATATCGCATCAATCAAAATCATACCAACTATTGAATTTACCAAACCGTGACCAATTATCTAAAAATTACTGACTTAATCTTCTTGTAAATATTTTCTAATGCTATGATAGGGTTACTATAATATCTTTTGATAAATCTAAAACCCCTTAATAAAAGCGACGGTTTATTATCGACCCAGCTGCCATTACACAAATGAAGTGCGTAGGTTTTTTCAAGTGAAAATTCACCGGAAGGATTTGTAAACGTTACAGGAGAATAGATTTTCATACCATCTTTCAGGTTTTGCTGTATTGGTTCATATTTAAAACCCCAATTTTGCTCTGCAATTTGAGCTATGCGCGAAGTAATCGTGGTTTTATCCATTTTACCATCACTTCCTATGAAAGAAATGGAATCATAAAGCATTAAACACTCTTTTATAAATGGATGATTTGAAACAGCGCCCATTACAGCAGCTTCTATAGCTATATAGTTGGTGGGTTTAAAATATTCAATACAAGAGAAAAAAGAGTTATCTAGAAAGCCGTCAAAACTTTTATAAACCCGCACATCAGAGTCTAGATATATACCACCAAATTTATATAAAGCAAATAACCTTACATAGTCTGCAACGAATGCCCATTTCTTATTTTTCAAGGCTTCCATCGCATAATTACTATTAATCTGCTGTTCAAATCTAATATTATCCCAAAGCATAATTTCGTAATCAGGTAAGAACTCTTTCCATGACCTTATACATCTATCGATATTTTCTGGATATGGGTCACCACTAATCCAGCAAAGGTGAATTATTTTGGGAATTTGTCTCATAAAAAAAAGTTAAATAATACTGTTTTGTAAGGCATATATGCCTCTGCATAAACTGTGACCATTTCATAATGTCTCCACAGAGAAAATAGCGTGTATACCATAAAAATCCATGCTCGATTCTTATTGTTGGCGACATAAAGAATAATTGGCACCAATAAAACTTCAACATATAAAAAATATATAGAACCTCTTATAGCTGCTTGTGGCAAAAAACCTAGGCCTAGATATAAAACAAGCGCAAGGAAATATATATTGATAAAAAGAGGTCCATATTTCGGGAATTCTAAGGCTATTTTATCACGATATCTATAGGCTAATATGAAAGTGAAAAATCGTATTACAATCGCGGTATTGAGCCCAAAATGTATTTCCTTTTCTGTTGCCAGATAAATCTCGAGTTTCCAAGCTATGACCGCTGGCAAATAAGTTACAATTTTCTTAAATATTTCGTATAACAACAAGTTTGAAAAAATTGCCATTACGCCAATTAAAATATATGTGCTCCTCTTATAATAATCATTCCTGAGAAATCTTATTATTATGACTAATATAGCAGTATAATGAAACATAGTTGCTACAAATAATAACCACCAAAATTTCTTGTTATTATGATTAATCATGGCCCATAAACAAATTGCAAGAGCTAAAGACTGACGGATAGACCCCATTATTCCTGAATACAGAAACATTCCTGCAAAAAACAGAAGAGTTACGTACGGATAGGGGGAGTATTTTCGAAAGAAAGGAAATAGTACTGCAATATTGGCCGCTGCCATTACAACTAATAATGTTTGATAAGGTAGACTAGATAAAGTGATATTAAGAACTGTAAAAAACGGTTCAACAAATACTTTTGAGGGGTCAAAAATCTCAATAAAGGAAAGCTTTTTTATAGCATCGAAAATCTCCTCATAACCGTCATAATCATTACCCATAGCACGAAAACCAGCAACAAAAAAAATAAAAATTGCAAATAAAAAATAAAAATAATTATATAAAGTATCTTTTCTTATTATGAAATCAACTAGTGACAACAAAAGTAAATAGATAAAGATTATAATGTAAAGAAGCATTATTTGGTCATGATTTTTCCAGTTACTATTTTAACGAAAACTACGATACGGTAATAAAAATATTTTGAAGCACTACCGTACCCATAACTTTTGAGGTCAGAGGCAAGTTTAAAATGATAAGATAAAAACGACTTTAAATTTAGCAGTCTACGAAATTGATTTTTAAACATTGTACCACTTGAATCCTTGTCAGTAACATTTTCGCCATGTCTACGATATATCAATAAAGGCTGATGAATGGCAAATATTTTACCAAAACGTGCTGTCTGAAATGCTAGCCAACCATCATGAGCATCATGAAATGAAGTTGGTTCAAGGCCATGTTGCTTGCACGCGACATTAAACATCGCAGTAGCCCCACCAACTATACGCAAAGGGACGTGTTCAAATTTCGAAATTGAGTCTGGATTAAAACGGGAATATTTCCAATGTGAAGGAAAAAGTATATTCAAATTGCCATCAGCAATTGCCTTATCCGTATGAACCAAAATCGGTACATTGGGATATTGATTCTCCTTAACCTTAATGAAATTATAGCTAATCTCAATTTTTTCGGGTAACCAATAATCGTCAGCGTCACAGAACATGTAATATTCAGAATCCACAACCTCTAATAATCTAAAAAAATTCTTATAGCAACCTAAATTATGCCCTCCTTTATCAATTTGAACTATATTATCATACTTTTCACAATAATTAGAAATTATTTGATTCGTACCATCGTTAGATCCATCATCACGAATGTATAATGTCCAATCGTGATTTGTTTGTGAAATAAGTGAATCTATTTGTGTTGGGAGATATTTTTCGCCATTATAAACTGCCAATAAAATTGCTATGCTTTTAGTGTTTTTATACATTGTATTAACATTAAAACTATTACCTTTTAAACTTTACTTTAAACATTTCTATAATGCCAATCCTTTCATTCAAAACCTTAAAGCAGTAGCAAATCATTATGATTACGAAAAAGAAAGAAATTGTGTACTGACTCCAACCTTGAAACAATAGAGTTGAAATAAACGGAAGCAATGTTAACATCAATAAAATACCTAGTGTTTTTATAAATTGTTTTTCAAACTTGAACTCATATTTTATAAACACAACCACGTATAATAATATAGCCACGACTACCGAGCCTGTTAAAAATGAAATTCCAAGTCCTTGTAAACCCCATTTTGAATAAGCATATATATTAAAAATAAAAACCAAACCATTACCTAATAATGCATCGTAGATAAAATATGCTTTTTTATCTCCCTTAGATAAAATGATATAAGACATCGTTAGCCAAATACCTCGAACTAAAAGAGAAAGAGACATCCACCGTAGCATTGGTACAATTACCAAAAATTCAGTGGATAACAGAACTCTCACAATTAAAGGCGCAAAAACAATTAAAATTATCATAATTGGAGCTATTATGAGTGATATTAGCTCTGACTGTTGATTAACCAAAATATTAACTTTTTCCTTTTCAGCATGTACCGCTGCCAAACGTGGAAAAAAATCAGATGCTAAAACCGCCGTTACAACGGCAATACTTTGAGCAATAATTGATGAAACGCCCTGAAAAAAGCCAAGATCTTCTATTCTTCCATATCTACCTATATAAATATTTGTAACATACGTAAAAAATGTTATTGTTACTGAGCTAATCATTAAAACAGATCCTAATTTCAAGATAGGTAAGCTCAGATTTACAGTTTCTTTAAATTCCAACTTATCAATTTCCTCCAATTTGATTTTATTCGAAAAATAAAGTTGCACCAAATAAATTAATATGGAACTTGAGATCAAAGAAAGCACTATTCCTAATACACCAAAGAAATACAGTAATGGGATGCTTGTAAGCAAACTCAAAACAGCTCCTAAAATTGATGCTTTCGCTAAATAAGTTAGATTGCGTGTTCCTTGCAAAAAAGTTACCTTTCCAGTAGATAGCGCTGTAAAAAAAACATAAATAGATAGTAATGCGAAATACCATGAATGATCGGTGTCCTGAAAAGCAATTTTACTAAACCAAACTGCTCCAGCCAAAAAAATTAACACCATTAATATGCCAACAAAAAATACAATTTTAGAAAAAACTTGATTGGTTATCGTCAGCCTTTTTAGATCTTTACTTTCAAATGCTTGTGAAAAATCACGCACTGCGCTTTGGAATACACCAAAACTTAATAAGTTAAAAACAACTGCAATTGTAGACTGAAAAATAGCGTTTATTCCCATTCCAGCACTACCTAAAAATATTGCAACAAATTTCGATCTCAAAATAGAAATCAGCATCTGTACAATTTGAGCACCACCAAAAACTGAGGTGGATTTTACCATATTTTTATAAGATGAACTTTCCATCAACAAATTAAATTAATACACGAATAGCACTCAATCATTAATTAAACATGATAAATGATTAATAAAAATATTGTCCCTAAAATTTACTACCCATTTAATGTTACCGCTTTGATTAATTCCGGAATAAAAATGTTCAATATGGACATTTTATAAGATTAAAAAAGTTAGCAGAATCTTTCGTCATATTGGTAATATCCACTAATAATTTCACTCCTAAAAATTAAATATGATTATTAACATAAGCTAGCTAACAATGTCTTTAAATATTTTCATCAATAACAAAGACAAAATAGATAAAAAACAAAAGACAGATACACCCACAAGTATACCTTTAAGCGTACCAATTTTTTGTATATTGAGAGGGTAAATAGGTCTGTCGATTACTTCTAATAGTGGAGCTTCCTTAAGCAAGGACATCTTCGCCATCTCCAAATTTTGCACTACAGAACTTAAAATCGCTTTGTTTGTTTCTGCAGAAAACTGGGCTTTTTGTGCAGGTGCAACTCTTTGAACCTGTTTAGTCGGATTTAAATTTGGAGTGGCATCTGCAACAGCAACTGCAGTATAAATAGCCCCGTTCATTACAGCTCTTACAGAATCTGTTTTACGTTGCATAATCTGTACATTTTTTAATGATTTTTTTGTTTTGGTTTGTAAATAAAAATTGTTTACATTTTTTACAATTGCATCATTGAAAGTTTTAGCAAAAACTTCATCTTTAGCTTTAACGTCCACTTTTATAATATTTAGCTTTTTGTCCAGTTTTGCAACATTTAAATAATTTTTTGAAATGTCATCAACAATTATGGTTACTAAACTATCTCTTAAACGGTTCGACTTTAAATAACTATTCCCTTCTACTAAACTATCAGCCTTAAATCCTAATTTTATTAGCTTCGGATTTTCTACCCACTGTTTATTAAATTGAATATAGCGCTCCATCAAAGTCTGGGTTTTACCATTTACCTCAATCGTCGTCAATAGAGTCTGTTGCAGCATCTTACGCGACTTATACAATTCTAGGATGTTATCCCCCTGAAAAATCCCTCCACCACCGTCACCGAGATCAACTCCGGCCATAGATGCAAGGCCTGCAAGATTACCTAATCCACCTCCACTTTTTTCCTCTTCAATTACAAAAGTAGAAGTAGCCGTATAAATAGGTTTTTTTATAGTTGCATACCAAAAACCTAAAGCACCTCCTAATAAACCAAAAACAAAGATAATTATCCATTTAGATAAAAGATATCTCCCCCATTCTTGAATTTTGAAGATAAGTTCTTTTACGGATGTATCCTCGTTAGGATGACTTGTATCTTTTTGACTTTGTGTAGTCATAACGTTCTTCATGTTTAAAAAAATCCTTATCCGAATTCTGGGATAAAAAGTATTATCTCAACAAACTCACAATAATTGCTCCCAATGAAGCAACAGCCGTGCCAATTCCGATCCAGCTTTGCGCCGTTAACCGTTCTCTTTCTGCTCTTTTTGGAACCAATATTTCTGCACCTGGTTTAACAACAGGATAATTGCTGAAGAACAAAAATTTACTTACCGCAGCCGCAGAGCCGTTAGCATATTTAATATAGGTCCCGCCTTTTCTAGCATTCGAAGTAAAACCGCCCGCACCATTGATATATTGCCTTAAACTTTTTCCCGGAAGATAGACTATACTATTTGGATTAAGTACTTCTCCTGTAATCCGAACGGTCTGTAACGTTCTTGGAACACGAATAATATCCCCGTCTTCGACAATCAAATCATATTTGCCTAGTGGTTTTTCGATTATGCGCTCCAGATTAATACCGACTAAGTCACTTTGAATCAGTTTCTGTTCAATCTCTGCAGATAGGGTATCTTTTGTACCTGCTTCCTGCGCCCGTTTTAAGTTAAGGTATTTCTTTTCTTCTTCTTCTTTATTATTAATTGCATTCTTATCTGTTGGATTTACTTTTTCGGCACCCGGGCGTTTCAAACTAGCACCCTCAGCATAAGCATAAGAAGTGAGTCCACCGGCTCTTTTGATCACATCAGAAATACGCTCATCTTTATTGGTAATGGTATATACGCCAGGATAGAGCACCTCGCCCTCCAACTTGATCTGCTTCTGAACGGAATAACCTTCAGAATTTCTTACGGAAACAATATCAAAAGGCTGCAGCACAAAAGTTGGCCCCTCAATTTTCAGGTTCCGGTCAACCGAAAGGGTAAAGATCTCTGCCGTACGCAAAGTTTTACCTGCGGTATCTGCAGTTTTTACCCTTCTGGAGATTTCAATCCGGCTGGGTGTAGCACCTTCTTTAAAACCGCCAGCCATTTGGATCAAAGCCTCAACACTGATATTATCTGCATACTCAAATGTGCCGGGCTGCCTCACCTCTCCCTGGATACTTAGCTTATATTCATCTCTCAAATCAAACAAAGACGATATGGTTACTTTATCTTCTCTTTGAAGCGGAATATCGGCTTGTGCGCCTGATATGATCTTAGCTACGTCAAAAGAAATCAAACTTGCGGTATTGTCGAAATTCAAACGGTTGATATATCCTCTGTTTAAAAACGCATCTTCTTTCAAGCCGTCAGCTTTCGTAATCAAACCTTTCAAGGTGGCACCATCTTCTAATGAATACATCCCAGGACGAAAAACGGCTCCTTCGATTTGCACCTTATTGGCGAAACGATCTAAAATCGTATCTACGATAAACTTATCGCCGTTTTGAGGAGTATAGCTATTGAATTGCGTGCTGGAAACATCAATGATCTTCCGCTCTCTATTGGTATTTTGCAATACTTTAATATTGGAACTGTAGGCTTCAGTAGAGAAGCCGCCAGCAAAGCGCAAAACATCAGCAAGACTTTCACCAGATACCACTTCGAATAATGCTGGCCTTTTAACCTCTCCTGATACTTCTACCCGCTTATCATACACCGGAATGTTAATCACATCCTGATCCTGCAAGCGGATATTTCCTTTTTGGACACCATTGAGCAGGAAGTCGTACACATCAATAGTGGCTGCCGCTTTGTTCCCCCTGATGACCTGGATTTTACGGAAAGATCCGTTTTCATTAGGCCCCCCTGAAGCATTTAAGGCATTAAATACTGTTGAAAGGGAAGAAAGGGAATAGGAACCCGGTTTCACAACTTCTCCAACAAGCGTAATTTTAATGGTACGGATATTCCCTAAGTTTACAGCTACAGTAGTTCTGCCTGTTCTTAGTGAAGGATAAGTGGATGCAAGACTCGACCGGATTTTACTAATCGCCTGCTCGATAGTCAAACCACCTATAGCGATGTTTCCTACATATTGCAGACGTATGATACCATCAGGGCTAACTTTCAATTTATAACTGGCCTCATTATCGCCGCTTAAATCGACCAAAAGTTCATCATCCGGACCAATTACATATCCTTTTGGAGTGGCCATGCGGAGATTGGGTTCAAATGTGAGATTGGTACTCGCAAAAAGTTCCTTTCCAAAAATTTTGGGCTTCAAACCTTCGAAGATATTGGTCTGCGATTGTGAATAATCTTTATTATTTGTCTTTTTATTACGATCTGTATTTTTTGTTGAATCCCTGTTGATCTTAACCGCTGTTCGTGACCGATCGTCACTTTCTTCTCCATCGCTATTCGACGTGTTATTGCTTTGTGCAGTACCACTGGTTGTCCCATCCTGCTTTCTGATTTTCTCTACCCTTAATCGTAGTTTTTGAATTTCTTCAGCTTTCATCCCTTGTGCTGCAGCCATCTGCTCCAACTGTGCATCGTTATAACCGATAGATTCCGCACGTTGCATTAATTGCCTGATCTGCGTATCAGTGAGGTCATCGACCTTTACATTTGCATAATTGGTCTGAGCCATTGACTGCTGGAATACAGTAAGTATGATCAGAAAGAGTAAGGTTGTAAATATGTTTTTCAACTTCATTAGGTATAGGAAGTATTATTTAATTTATTATGATTATTCGAAATAGTTCAGTGTACTGAACCCGCCTTCTTTTAAATACTGATCTTTTTTCATCACTTGCAAATCTGAATGCACCATTTCTTTCACTAACGCTGGAAGATCATATTTTGGTGTCCAGCCCAACTGCGTTTTTGATTTTGTAGGATCGCCCAGGAGCAAATCGACCTCCGTTGGCCTGAAGTATTTTGCGTCGACCTGGATCACCGTCTGGCCTGGCTTTAAAGTATTTGCATCTAAGCCCAAACTGATCATCTGTTCCTCATCAACACCAATTACTACGCCTTTTTCATATTCGTCTTTTCCGCTGAATTCCACCTCTATTCCCAGTTCTGCAAAACTCATTCTCACAAAATCCCTGACTGTGGTAGTCACCCCTGTTGCAATAACGTAATCTTCGGCTTTTTCTTGTTGCAGAATCAGCCACATGGCCTCAATATAATCTTTAGCATGTCCCCAATCCCTTTGTGCGGATAGATTGCCCAAATAAAGACATTCCTGAAGCCCAAGGGCAATTTTAGCTGCGGCCCTGGTAATCTTACGGGTCACAAAAGTTTCTCCCCTTAACGGGCTTTCGTGGTTAAAGAGAATGCCGTTACAAGCAAACATGCCATAAGCTTCCCGATAATTTACCGTAATCCAATAGGCATACATTTTCGCCACAGCGTATGGTGAACGTGGGTAAAAAGGCGTGGTTTCGCTTTGAGGAACGGCTTGTACGAGTCCGTAAAGTTCAGAAGTAGAAGCCTGGTATATTTTAGTTTTGGTGAGTCCAAGAATCCTGATGGCCTCTAGCAACCTCAGCGTTCCTATTCCGTCTGCATTGGCGGTATATTCGGGCATCTCAAAGCTCACATGCACATGGCTCATCGCTGCGAGGTTATAAATTTCATCCGGCTGGGTCTCCTGGATAATCCTGATCAGGTTTGTAGAATCTGTCAGGTCACCAAAATGTAGTTTGAAATTAACATTGTTTTCGTGCTGATCCTGATAGAGGTGATCGATCCGGTCAGTATTGAATAATGACGACCTTCTCTTTAAGCCGTGAACCATATAGCCTTTCTTCAGCAGAAATTCTGCCAGATATGCTCCATCCTGGCCCGTAACACCTGTTATTAGCGCAACTTTCATAAACTATTTTAATAACTTTTTAAGCGAGCAAACATACATAATTTTTTCTAGCTTAAGGATAGGGTAGGTACGCTCATTTAGAAATAACGGTGTTTTTCCTTACTCTCTTTCCGAGTATTAATTCGTAAATATAAATACCTATCAATGATCTACTTCTGATAAATATCTTTACTTTTGATGTTGATATCCTAATCAAATGAAAAAAATTGTACTCCTTTTAATTCTTCTGGCGCAATCATCGCTCATTTTTTCTCAGACAAGTGCAGACTACAACTACTCCATCGGTTTAAGGGCCTACAGCATTATGCAATTGCCCAAAGTACTCAACCAGACCAACTACCAGGATTTCAACCATACCTTTGCGAACGCACTATTGATGAAATTCAATGATAACCAGATCAGCTACCGGGTTGGGGGAAATTTTTACAGAAAAGACATCACCTTTCCCAATACCTGCGCGAACTGTGAAACTGCAGTAGGGACACTGACCGATTTTGCGTTTAAAGTTGGCTTTGAAAAGAATTTTACCTATTCGCGCATTCAGCCCTATTTTGGCGTGGACCTAGGCTATCGCTCTAATCGGTTTAGTGGAAATACCTATCCGGGCAGCACCATGTTTGCTGGCACAGCGAGGTATGCGGAATCATCAAAAAACGGGTTGGTCATCTCTCCTATAATCGGCGTAAAGGTAAACGTAGTGCCTTTTATGAATATTTTTGCTGAGAGCAGCCTGGACTACTTTTATTCTTACGAACGCCAGGATTTAACAGATGCAAACGGAACTTCCAGAACGGTGAATACCTATCAAAAATCAGAGTTTTTACTCAACCTCTTCTCTGCCGGATTCCAGTTTAACATCAGCAGACGAAACTAGATTTAAAATATAACTAATTAAATACTTCAATAAATGATCGTCATCTCGACTGTAGCGCAGCGAAATGGAGAGATCTATCTAGGCAGATTTTGCTTCGCAGAGCTTTCGGTCTCTTTAACTGCGTTTCACTCCATCCGAAATAACGGTAACTCAAAGAAATTTTACGCGTAGATTAATTGCTGTCGTTATATTGATTTTTACATAATAATTAATCCCTTAGTGTAACAGTTATAAAAATTTAAACAGGCTCTGGGATTGATAGCTATACGTATGGGATAAGCTGATGTACATCTCCTGTTTAGTATCAGAACTTAAATAAGGCTTAAATTTAAAATATTGTGCCATAAGCCCACGAGCTTATTTTCTGACCGCCTTTTCCCAAATCACGGATTGTTTGCCCAAAAAGTAGCGATAAGTTCCTGCAAGTACCGCATAATTCATCATGCAGAAATAATAAGGAACGAATAAGATTTTCAATCGGATTTTCTTTTTCTCCAACCAAAGCCCGGAAAGAGCCATCAGGTAAAACAAGGTTTGCAGCAAAAACAGCATGTAATATACATCGCCACCGCGCTGTGTTACAATTATGATGTTACTGAGATAGCCCGCAATAAGTGCCAGTGGTGCCAACGTCCACCTGAGCACACGGTGACTGATGTACTGGAAAGTAAGTACAGGATGTTTGAAAGGATTCATCAGGGATTTTAACCAGACTACAGATTGAATTCCACCCGCTCCAATCCTGACCTTCCGCTTGAGTTCTTCACCGATATTTGCAGATGAGGTTTCCTGTGCGAAAGCTTTCGGTTCATAAATTATCCTGTAGCCTTTTTCCGCGATCCGCATCGAGATCATAAAGTCATCAAGTACACTCTGTTGTGGAACGGGAACATATAGTGACCTGCGGATACTAAATAGTTCACCAGCCGCGCCCACTACGGTATGCAGTTCTGAATCCCATTCTTTCAATTTCGATTCATATTTCCAATAAATCCCCTCTCCGGCAGTAGCATCGGCGTGTTTATCAGCATATACTTTTTTTTCTCCGGCAACCCCACCGATACGTTCATCTGCATAATGTTTGCAGAGGTGAAACAATGCATCGGCATTGAGGAAGGTATTGGCATCAGTGAAAACGACAAGATCAGTATCAACATGATCCATTGCGCGGTGTACCGCTGCTATTTTTCCTTTACGATCGGAGGAATGCATCAGTTGAATCTGCTCATAACGTGCAACAATTTCTGGCGTACGGTCTGTTGAACCATCTGTAGCAAAAATCAGATGGAGTTTTCCCGGAGGATAATTAAGTTCCAGTGTATTTTTAATCTTTTCCTCAATAAAATCCTGCTCGTTGAAAGCCGCTACAATAAGGGTACAGGTTGGCAGCTCCTGGTAACTAAAAACTTTTGGAACGCCTGGAGCAAATACACGTTTAACCAAAATCATAAAATATAATAAAATCCCGTAGCCGACATAGGTATAGAAGACCAGCAGAATAGAGATAATAAAGAAAATATGCATAAGATAAAATAGATTTGGTATGTGTTACAACTATTGAAATGAATCGGTACTGTTGCTAAGGTTCCAATAAATAGCCCTGCACATCGCAGAGATATGCTTAAGCTTCCCCCTAAACAGAAACTGTAAAAAGTTTCTCGGAAACACAATCAGTCCAAAATAAATGCAGAACAGTACCTGTTTATAAAAAACGAAATGTTTTCTTACCAGCAATATACGGTTTCTGTTCATATAGTAAATTTTCAGGGGGCTATCTGCCCCAACTGAAACGGATTCTTTATGGTAAATCTGGGCAGCCGTATTCACCCTGATTTTAAAACCTGCTTTGCGGATGTTCAGGCTCCAATCCATTTCCTCATAATAGAGAAAAAAGTTTTCCGCCATCAGTCCTGCGCGCTGACAGGCTTTACGGGAAACCATCATGGCAGCACCATGCGCAAAAGCGGTGATAGAGATCCTGTTGTCATACTGCCCTTTGTCATCCTCGAACTGACCCAGGCACTGGTTTCTTGCGGTAATGGAGGTGAGCTCTGTAAAACCAATGTACTGGATTTTGTTAGGCTGGTCGAAATAATTGATCTTTGGACAGACTATGCCCGTATCAGGAAATTCCTGAAAAGTTCCAACCAGTGTTTCCAACAGGCCGGAAGTAAATTCAGTATCATTATTAACCAGGAAAAGGTAATCTCCATCTGCTGCCCCTATCCCCAAATTGTTTCCCCCTGCGAACCCAAGGTTCACCTCCGAGTGAATAAATTTAACCTGAGGATAACGCTCCTTCCAAATGGGAATAAAATTTTCACTGCTGCCGTTATCAACAATGATGATCTCTACGTTGGAATAAGTATTTGTTGTGAAAATGGAGTCCAGTAGTTGCCGGGTTACCGCTGGCTGATTATAATTGACACTGATAATGGAAATTTTTTTGCCTGGCAGATGTTCAGTCAGATTCATAATCGGTTGGTTACGCGTTTGGAAAGTTGTGGCCCATTTTAAATTGCTCTTCTATCTCCCTGTTTAGATCGGTATCTGACAGGTTACCCAGTTTATCTGCCTTCTATTATTAACAATGATCAAATTTATAATATTAATAGCCTCATTTCGATTATTAATACTCCTTTAAAGTATACTACATACATTTTTCGTTCATAGCGTCACCCTGACCTGTAGCGCAGCGGAAAGCTATGCAGTAAACCGAGCCTTAAACGAGCTCACCGAAGGTAATTTATTTCAGGGTCTATTTAGCAGGAAAGATGCTGAAATAAATTCAGCATGACGATCGCACTAGTTTCAAGGGCTTAAAATTAGTCATTATAAATAAATATTAATCGAATTGAGGTTAATAGCACTAAAAAGACTTAAAATTTCAGGAAAGGCAGACTATAGCGCATAGCTGCATTCTGATATCCCGCTTCTCTGATCTTCAAATACAGTCGGCAGCACTGATTTACAACTGAGCGCTCTGCTGAAATGACCCGATTATTTAATAAAAAATTGCATTTATAAGTGTTCATTTATATCTTCGATTTTTTGAAATTTAGAACTGCATGCTCTTTAATTCCCTCAGTTTTTTCCTGTTTTTTTCCACCGTACTCTTACTTTACTATTTTTTGCCAAAAAAATATGTGTGGATGATGTTGCTGGCTGCCAGCCTGTTTTTTTATATGTGCTGGAAATGGGAATACATCTTTCTGCTTTTCTTCCCGGCAACCATAGATTTTTTCGTCGCCAAAAAAATAGAGAAAACCGCACAGCAGCGGCGGAAAAAGCTACTTCTTTGTATCAGTATCATCACCAACCTTGGGCTTCTTTTCTACTTTAAGTATTTTAATTTTTTTCTTGATAGCATTAATGCAACATCGGCAATGTTTGGAGGTTCATTTTTGTTGCACAGTGCAAAGATCCTTCTTCCTGTTGGGATCTCCTTTTACACCTTTCAGAGTATCAGCTACACGGTAGAGGTGTACCGTGGAAATATGCCTGCAGAAAAGAATTTTGGCAGGTTCGCTCTTTTTGTATCCTTTTTCCCGCAGCTGGTAGCGGGTCCGATTAACCGGCCACAGGTACTTCTTCCGCAGGTTAATAACTTAAAGCCTCTTGAGGCAGATAACCTGATTATTGGCGCCAGGAGAATATTGTGGGGGCTGTTTAAAAAAGTAGTGGTAGCAGACCGGTTGGCTTTTTTTGTTAATCTGGTCTATAACAATCCCGAATCATACCATGGCTTATCCATTCTTTTTGCAACAATATTTTTTGCCTTTCAGATTTACTGCGATTTTTCGGGTTATTCTGATATTGCCATAGGCGTTGCCAAAATGATGGGCGTTGACCTGATGAGAAATTTTAACAGGCCTTATTTCTCTTCATCCATACGCGAATTCTGGAGTAAATGGCACATTTCCCTATCTACTTGGTTCAGGGATTATCTTTATATCCCACTAGGGGGCAATAAGGTGGGAATGGGCCGCTGGATATTTAACTTGTTCATTACTTTTCTGGTATCGGGGGTTTGGCACGGGGCGAGCATCAACTTCATTATCTGGGGTGCACTGCATGGCCTGCTGATCTCGCTTGAATCCTTAAATCAGAGAAAGAAGTTCTTCAATTTTAAACTCCCACGATGGATGGGTACAGTCTGGACATTCTCCGTGGTCTGTTTTGCATGGATTTTTTTCAGGGCAAACAACCTCCATGATTCCTTCACCATCATTGCAAATCTTTTTGACTATGGCCATTCCTTTATCGCAGAGGTAAGGCAATCAACAGGGACTGATCTGTACAACTTTGCTGTAGGATTTCCCCTGATCTTCTTACTGCTCATTTTTGAAGGCTTTTGGGGAAACCAGAGGGTACAGTATTATTTCCATGCTTACCGATCGGTACGCTTTTTAAGCTATCTTACCTTGATCCTGCTCATTGCGCTGTTCGGGGTACTCGTATCACAGAGCAGTTTCATTTATTTTCAATTCTAGCCATGAAGAATTTTTTTATTCAGCTATTTAAATTACTCCTGATCTGCTATCTCATCTTCTGGTTGCTGGATGAAGGTTTTACCTATGTATTTCAGAAAGGAAATTACACCAAGATCCAATGGCTGGACAAGATCAGGAATCAGGACTTCGATTTTGCCGTTCATGGAAATTCAAGGGCATATACCTCCCTGGATCTGAAGATGATAGAAGAACAGACCCATAAGAAAGGGATCAATATTTCAGTAGACGGAAGTTCGATTACTGATCAATACCTCATGTTAAAGCTATTTATATTAAAAAATAACAAAATCAAAAAATTATACCTGCAGATCGATCCCTTCTCATCAAATACTGAAGAGATTTTTGATTTTGCTGTTCCTAAATTTTTTCCCTATCTCAAAGAACCTGTAGTATTTGATCATTTTAAACAGTTTGGCGATGAATGGTACGCTTACAGATATATACCCTTTTACAGGTATGCCAAATACAACACGTTATGGGGAATTCATGAGGTAATCAATGACGGGTTTAATCTGCTGCCCCAGGACTTTGACAGCTATGGGGATTTCTTTTATCCTAATGTTAACTATAAAGGCCCTACAAAGCTAAGAGACCTGACTTTCGAATTGAAAGGGAAATACAAATTCCTGAATGACATCATTACACTCTGCAAGGCTAACAAAATTGAACTCATTCTATTCACCGCACCCGTAGCTGATATTAAGATTGATCAAAAGTATGAGCAGAACATCGCAGAATTCACCCTGCAGATGAAAAAGGAGAAAGGCGTTGAGTATTTAAATTTTGGAGACCTTTACAAGCACGATCCAACATTTTTTTATAACGAAATCCATATTAACAGAAAAGGCGCAGAAGATTTCACAAAACGTATGATGCCTGTTTTTGCAAGGTAATCACTATTGTTAGCCTCAATCAATTAACCTTTTAACCTGAGTTCGATTAATCAAAATGCGAAAATCTGTGATGATTGTTTAGTTTGACAATTAATAGCGGGCTTTTTAGGAAAGAATGAGTATGCGATTAGGCCTGCGATGATATTAGCGAATGACCTATGTCTTGAATGTTCTATCTGGCATATGTTTTTAAGCTCATCATTAACGGTTTCTATCACAGACCTTTTACGGAGCATAATTTTGTCGTTCATCTCTATAAATTCTCCTAGCCCATCATTACTATCGCAGTTAAGAAAATATTATATATTTGGACATGAAGTTGGAATGCGCTATTCAAAGGAATAATAACAATTATAATTTGATAAGATTAATAGCTGCATTAATGGTTATATATGGCCATTCTTTTATATTATTCGATCCTAAAGGTTATCCTGAACCCATAGGCGAGATATTAAAAGACGAGTATAGCGGCAGTCTTGCTGTCGCATTATTTTTCTTTTTCGGAGGCCTTTTCGTAACCCAAAGTTATGAACATTCAAAACCAAGATCTTCTTACTTACTAAAGAGACTATTTCGGATCTGGCCTGCATTAATTGTGTGTACAGTAATTACAGTATTTATTGCCGGCCCACTTTTAACTGAATTACCTGTTTATGACTATTTTACATCAAAAGAAACATGGAAATATTTGTTTTTAAATTGCACAATCGCTTATAGGGCTGCGTACGACTTGCCTGGGGTATTTATAAATAACCACTATCCAAATAATGTAAATGGTTCGCTTTGGACTTTAACGGCAGAAGTGAGATATTACGGCCTTATGTTCTTTTTAGGTTTCTTTAACATATTTAAGAAACCCCTGCTGTTGGTGACTTTTATTATTGGCATTGTTTTGTTATTTACTATAGATGGACTTACTGCAATTGGGGTGATGGTCTCAAGTATAACGCTTAAATTACTAATCATCTTTCTTGCTGGATCATTATCTTATGTTTACCGACGATTAATTATTATAGACTATAGAATTGCTCTGCTCTTAGTTTTGATCACCTTAGTCTCCTATTTTACCTATTTCCATATTATTATTTTATATGTTACAATGATTTATGGTGCATTAACCATTGGGATCTCCAAGATTTTTAAGAAATTGAATTTGCCAGGCGATTACTCTTACGGAATTTATATCTATGGTTTTTTGGTACAGCAGATTGTGGCCGACAAAATCCCAGAATTGTCCAGTTATCAAAGTATGCTTATTACCATTCCATTAAGCTTTATTTTGGCGATACTTTCCTGGAATATTATTGAAAAACCCGCAATAACATACCTAAAGAAAAAAGATAATCAGTTTCTGCTGGAAAACGGTATTTGATCACCTACTTTAACCAGATTCTACTTCTACATGTCATTTGTTATAGTCGACAGACAAAATGCTCATCACTAATACATTTGTTATCAATTAACCTATAAACTGGAAGAAATTTCTGAAAGCAGCTAAAATACAGCACATTGATTCCTTATAGAGAGCACGCCCTTTCTGAGTTCAACAAAGCGTTTATAGGATACTGTATTTGGCAATTCGCTTTGCATGTGCTTTGGAATTAACCGCCAAATACCCTCGATATTCTTTTCAAAGAGCCTTTTATCAGTCCGCCGTCAATCTGTATTCTCCTGTCAGTGGTCCATGTTAGCGCCCTGATATCGGTAACGAGGTGGAGTTTGCCAAAACCCTTATTGCGCAGTTTTAGTGCCAGCCATCCATCTTCGTTGGTGCCCTGTGGGTGGTCAAAACCATCTACTGCAATTCCCTGCTCTCTTCTAAAGCCCGAATTGAACCCGTACACATTTACGGCCTCGTCTTTAAAGATCTTGTTGATCCATCGTGAAAACCTTGCCACATGCTCATAAATGAAATAGGTTCCGCGTCCGGTTGCTGCAATTGGCAAAAACGCGAATCTTCCGTAGGTAAGTGAAATCCCTGCATTCTCCAGGGGGCTGGTCATCTGTTCAATCCAGTCAGCAGGATAAATGGTATCAGCATCTGCATTCAGTATGTATTTACCCCTGGCAACTGCAAGACCTGAATTACGTGCAAAAGTTATTCCCTGCCTGCTTTCCAGGATACATTTTACGCCGGTGCTCTTCACAAGCGCTTCAGTGCCATCTGTAGAATTATTGTTCACCACAATTATTTCTACCACTCTTTTTGTTTTGTTGGCAGCCAGAGAGGAAAGGGTAGGTAGGATATTATCCTCCTCATTAAATGCCGGCATCACTACCGACACTTCAGGGATACCATTAGAGATGGTTTTGTAAGCGGCATTAGCCTGAGCGCCCAACTCCTCCAGGGTAAACCTTTTATCAATAAACTGGGTAATATGTTCGGGAACTTTGATTGGCCACATGGTTTGATTTTTAAAACACAATATTAAATAAATACTTCAATAGTTTAATATTGAGGATACATTTGAATAGGCAACAGGTACCAAATTTCAAATTTTAGATCGCTAGGTTGTAAAAAGATGAATAATAATTTTAATTCCCTAAATTTGCATGTTCTACCGAAACAAAAAAGCCTCTAATTCAAACGAATGTCCAAACAAAGAGAAACTATCCATATTGTTATAGCAACAGATAACCACTATGCAATTTTATTGGCACCCCTGATCAGATCGGTACAGAACAACCACAAAACCAGTGAACAGATTGCTTTTGCGATCATTGATAATGGAATTTCCAGGATAAACCTTCAAAAGCTAAGATCAATGGTTGATGGTGATGATTATACCCTCACCTTTCATGATATGCAATCGGTACTTCCTGAAGGTATACACCTTCCCCTTGACGGTACGGGGATGCCGCAGATTACCTATATGCGTATGTTTGCGCCTTATATTGTTGGGAGTAGCGCAAAACGGGTGATCTATCTGGATGTTGATATGATTGTAAACAGGGATATCTCTGAGTTATGGTCGGTGGAACTGGATGGTAGAACCGTCGGCTGTGTACAAGACCATTCGGCAACGGTAAGTTGCGAATGGGCAGGAATACCCAACTACCGGGAACTTGGGCTTGATCCGGAAACGAAATATTTCAATGCAGGCCTGCTGGTAATTGATATTGAAAAATGGAAAAAAGAAAACATCCCGCAAAAAATACTGACCTGCGTTGAGGAAAATAAAGATTCGCTACTTTTAGCAGATCAATATGCCCTTAATGTGGTTTTCGCCAATAGCTGGAAAGAACTCGATCACCGTTGGAACTGTAAGGCTGGTGTAGACGTAAAGGATCCCTTTATTATGCATTTTATTGACATTAAGCCGATATATTCATCTTACAACGGAAGTCAGTTTTACAAAAATGAATTTTTCCGGTATCTTAAAATGACACCCTGGGCAGACTTTAAAATTGTCCCCAATTATGTAAGGATTTTCAGAAAAGGGTTTTACAAAGTAAAAAAAACAGTCAAAAAAATCTTTGCTTTGAAATAATATAATAATTTTATCAATGTTCACCATCCGTTTTCGTCACTGTACCTTTAAAAGGTCAAAAAACGGAAACGGAAATCTTTGCCAGTTAACACGATCAATACATGCAGTCAGAAGAGTTCTATTTTTCACAGGTCACCTTGCTGGTCACCCATTACAACAGGCCCGCATCGCTGGCCCGGTTACTTTCCAGTTTCGCTTCACTGGGCTGCAGGTTTGGGGAAATTATCGTATCCGATGACTGCAGCACAGCGGAAAATCTTATGCTGGTAAAAAAACTCCAGGCAGAATTTGAATTCAAGCTCATCACCACGCCAACTAATGCGGGCCTGGGAAATAATATTAATAAAGGACAGCGGAATGCGACACTTCCCCTGACACTTTATGTACAGGAAGATTTTGTTCCCCTTGCCCTGTTTCCGCAGAAACTCTCTGCATCAATCCGTTTTATGCAGGAAGACAGTTCACTGGATATCGTTCGGTTTTATGCCTATCAGCGTTTTCCATTTCTGAAAACATTTGCCGAAGGGTTTTCTCAAATGTATTTTAATCCTGCTGACATCCTGAGCACCTATAATAAATTCTACCTGTACAGCGACCATCCCCACCTTAGACGAAGTGATTTTTTAAACAAGTTTGGAAACTATAAGGAAGGGGTTAATGTAGAAAAGGCAGAATACAGTATGATGATGTCGTTTCTGAAACGTAAGGGCAAAGGATTATTCTATGAGGACTTTAAAGGTCTTTTTGATCAAAAAAACTCGACTGAAGAGCCCAGCACCTTTAAACGGAACTGGAAGAGGCATCCCTCCAATATTTTGATAGGGGCGGCCAGGCACCTCTACAGGCATATAAAATTCAACCTCAACTATTATTTTTAAGATTGGCCGGCACGGTCTTATCTCTTTGATTAATGTTAACTTTATCCAATAGGTACCGACTAAATACCATGGAACCCTGGCTGGCATTAAAAAAGAAAAATGAGTGGCTACAAAATACCGTTTGACATGCTAAGGAAAATAATCATCAAAATTTTAGGTTTATATACAAAAATCCGGCATCGTAACGTTCCCGCGAGTTACCGCTATTTTTTCAGGGATACCTATCTTTGCCAGGTGACCCAGTGGAAATATTTGATCAGGGATTATGTGATTAAAAAGCCCTATAAAAAAATAAGCTTTAGTGGGGAGTTTACGCCTGACATCGCCTTTGCACTTCCATTTGCCTACTGGCATTTCAAGAACGGGACATTATTGCAGACCGAAGGGGCAAAATATACTTCCGAGTTGTATTTTTTCTCAGCCGAACACCTTGAAACTTTTGCATCCCGGACGACAGCCGGAAACTATAATTTTGAAACCCCGAGGATTCTTTATAGCCACAATTACAACATGTGCAAATGGGCCCAGGTTCCTTTAAAAGAGATATATCATAATGATATTTATCGATATGACAAACCTATACTGATTATCGCCAACCGCTATAATATGGAATGGGATGGCCCACCGATCAGCTTTTTCAGCATGCCACTTTTAGATGAACTGTTTAACAGCTATAAATCTGAATACCAAATTATTTACAACAGGCCCAGACCTGAAAATATTACAAACGACAACAGCGATATTTATGATTTAGACGAATACGACTGGATTGAACAGCAGCACCCTGAGGTACTGTTGATGGAAAATCTGTTTAAACAGAATTTGGGCAAGGCCAATAACTTTAACCATTTCCAGTTTATGGTTTACGCAAATGCAGAACATTTTATATCCACGCATGGCGGAACAGGTGCGCTTGCAAGTTATTTTGGTGGCATTAATATTATTCTGTCCAAAAAAGGTCCCGAACATTATTTTGGTTGTTTCACCAAACTCTATCCTAAGTTTTCAGGCGCGGCGATATACCATGCAAAGAGTGACCAGGATGTACTGGATTTTGCAAAAAAACATTTAAAAGGCAAATCATTATATCCAAATCAGGCTTAAATGAGCGGGACAAAAGATAACTATTGGATTAAATCGGGAATTATCAACATCCTGCAAAACTTTTCAGGCACACTGATCAACCTGGCGATATTTTTCGTATTGGTAAGGCTTCTCACCAAAAATGATTACGGGGTATGGGGAATTTTCCTTCAAACGGTCACCATCCTGGAAATCATCCGCAACGGCCTTATCCAGAGTGCGCTCATTAAATTTATGTCTGGGTCTGAAAAAAAAGAACATTCAGACATCTTTTCGGCAACACTAACCATCAGTGGCAGCCTTACCGTCCTTTGCATTTTGTTGAATCTGATTTTCGCAGGCTATCTCTCCAGGCTGCTCAAAGCACCGGAACTTGAACCCATGTTCCACTTGTATAATATTGTATTTATCTTTTCAGGGATCCTGACACAATTCAACTGCATTGAGCAGGCCAATTTTAAATATACAGGTGTACTTTTCAGTGGCCTGGCAAGGCAATCCGTCCTTTGTGTGTTCCTCTTTATCTGCCTCTTTTTTAACCTTAAAACCGACCTGATCACATTGGTCTATATACAAATCTTTGCTGTACTGGTAAGCATCGCCATATCCTGGTTCTATGTAAAAAAATTCATCAGCTTCACTTATAGGTTTAGTAAGCATTGGATCAGCCGGATTTTCCATTATGGCAAATATGCATTCGCCACATCAGTCAGTTCTATTCTCTCGGGCACGATAGATCAGTGGATGCTCGCAGGTATCATTTCCCCAGCGGCCTCCGGCTCATTTAACATTGCGGTGCGAATCGGAAATCTGATCGATATCCCCACCAATGCTGTGGCCACCATCGTGTTTCCGCAGAGCTCCAAACGTATTGAAACTGAGGGGAAGGAGGCCATTAAATACCTTTACGAAAAATCTGTAGGCACAATCCTTGCCATGGTAATTCCCGCTATCATTTTTATCTACCTATTTGATGGCCTGATCATCAGACTTTTGGCTGGAGACAAGTATGCCGATACCGTTCCTATACTCAACATCACTTTACTTTATTGCATCTTCGGCCCCTTTGGCAGACAATTTGGGGTAATTATTGATTCCATTGGCAAAACGAGGGTCACTTTCATCATTGTAATTGTTAATACCTGCGTAATTTTGACGCTAAACTATTTCCTCATTCATCGATATGGCGTAATTGGAGCTGCATACGCCACCCTTATTGCCAACATTTTCGGTTTTACCGTGTCCCAGATTATTCTCTGGAGAGAGCTTAAGGTAAATGCACTCAATGCATTTGTTTACGCCTATCGCTTTTATCCGGAATTCATCAATAAATATATATTAAAAAAAGCGAAGCTATGATCGGAGTAAAATTTATCGGAAGGCTTGGAAACCAAATTTTCCAATACGCTTTTTTCCAGTACTTAAAAACAAACAACAAAGACAAATCGTTTTTTTTTGTAAATCCCCATCATGCCTACCTGACTAAATATTTTGATCTCGGGACTTATCAGAACCTAACCTTATCATCAAAGCTCTATTCGGTATTTACCCGCGCATTACCAAAAATATTGAGATTCAACGAGATTTACATCGAAAGTATCCAGGTTCCACGACCGGTAGAAGTGAAGGAACAGAGCATCTACAAGGGCTTCTTCCAAACCGATTTTTATGTGAGGAATATCCCGCAGGGACTCAACATACAGATCAAAAAAGAATTCACCGACCGTTTTGAGGCTGAATTTGGAGAGGTTTTCCGGACAAACAAAACCATTGTCGTCCACATCAGGAGAACGGATTACCTGAACTATGGCAAAAGAGATATATCCCTGCCGATGTCCTATTTCAAGACCAGGCTGGATGCCCTGGGCGATACAACAGATTGTGTGATCTATTTCGTTAGTGATGATATCGAATTCGTAAAGACCTACTTTGGCGAACAGCCAAATTATATATTCTCCTCAAATAATGAGATAACAGATTTTCAGATTATAAAAAATGCAGACATCGCCATTATTTCAAACAGTAGTTTTGCCTGGTGGGCTGCTTATCTATCAGAAAAAAATAATACGGTATATGCACCTAAAAACTGGTTAGGCTTCCGCATCGGCAAGGAGCATCCAAAAAGGGTAATGACCGATAAATTTATCTGGTGCGACGTATTAACGGAGCATTAATTTAACAGGAACGGATGAAGATACTTCATATAACGGCTTATATTACCGGTGGGGCAGGAATTGCAGTTATGCGTCTTCATCAGGCGCTTTTAGAACAGGGCATCGAGTCAGAAGTTCTTTGTATGCATGCCCTGAATGAGAATCTCACACCAGGTGTTTACAGGACTGATCAAAAAAGACCATTTATTGACCGTGTTTTTAATAAACTGGGCATAGATAGAAATACAAGAATTAAAGGTGGACGGAAAGGTAAATATGAAATCTTTAGCTTCCCATTTTCCCATTACCGACTGGAGCACGATGCGAGGGTAAAACGTGCCGACCTTATCCACCTCCACTGGATATCTGATTTCGTGGATATCCCAACATTCTTTAAGGCGGTGAAAAAACCAATGGTATGGACCGCCCATGATCTAAACCCCATACTCGGCGGATTCCACTACGAACAGGACGTCCTTCGTAATCCCGACTTCAGGGATGCGGAAGACCTGCTCCGCACAAAAAAACAGGAAAACATTCGCTCGTCCGGCGTCAGATTTATTGCGAGCAGTAAGCTCACCATGCAAAAAATTGAACAATATCTCCCTGGTGTACCATGCAATCTGATCCCCTGTGTCCTTGATATTACCGGTTTTAGGCAAATCGATAAAACGATTTCAAAGGAAGCCCTTGATATCCCCGGAGATTCACTGATCCTTGGAACTGGCGCTGACAATCTCGGAAACTACAGAAAAGGTTATTGGCTTTTGCTTGAGGCCATTGGAGGATTAACACCTGATGAGAAAAAGCTGATCACCATTTTGACATTCGGGGCAGTCAAGGCAAAAGTTGAAGACGACACCGAGCGCAGCATCAATGTAATCCGTTTCGAACCTGTACACGATAAAAGATTCCACTCATTGCTTTATAGCGCAATGGACTTTTTTATCAATCCCTCCCTGGAGGAAACGTTTGGGCTTACCGGCACGGAGGCGATATTGTGCGGCACACCCCTTATTGCATCTGCAACAGGAGGAATGATCGATTATATTGAGCCTGGGGTGAGCGGAAATTTATTCAATCCTGGTGATGCTGCTGAACTTCGTAAACTGATCAGGGCAGCGATAATGTCAAAAAAAGAAAAAGCGGTAACTTTCAATAACTGTAGGGAAAGCCTTCTTGAATGGTACAAACTTAACGATCCGGTAAGCAAGCATATCGACCTGTATAGAGAAATGCTGGAATAAGGCAAAAAGGTTAATCCTGACCTGTTTTTTCGCGATAAAACCCGGCAACCAGACTACTCAGTTCTGCCATACGCCTTGACCAGGTATTATCCGCAGCAATTGATAACCTGTATGCTTTTGCCTCCTCGCTGTCATTTGTCAGATAAAAAGAAATCGCGGCCGAAAATTCATCTGCATTGTGGCAATAGCTGACGGAATCAAAAGTAAATTCCAAAAGATCCATATTAAAATCTGTCGAAACCACAGGCTTGCCGGTTCCCAGGTACTCAAACAGTTTGAGGGGAAAAATTGTTGCGCTCACTTCATCCTTCTTAAAAGGAACCATTGCAATATCGAAGCCCTTCACAACTGCCGGCATCTCGTCGTAGCGCACACTGTCTCGAAAATAAACGTTGTCTAGTTCTTCGAACTTAAGGGGAACGAACTCCCTGGCAGTAGGTCCCACCAGCACGAAACTCTTATCAGGGTTCATCGTCGCGACCTGTATTAACAGATCAAAATCAATGCGGCGTTCAATTGCTCCTAAATAGCCGATCACCGGCTTCGGGATATCAGATACTGATGAGTGGGGCAACAGATCCGGATCCAGCGCCCGTGAAGAAACCGTAAGGTCGGCCGCATTGGGAATAAAGAAGGTCTGCTTTTTCTTTTTGATTTTGTCCTGGTAAAGTGCTTTACTTGTGCAGATCACCAGATCGCTGTTGTTAATGAGCAGATTTTCAGAAAGAAATCCATGTCTTTCATCGTATTCGGTAATGATAGGGTCTACACAGTGGTAAATCTTCAGTATCGCCCTGGATAACATTCTAGAAACACCAGGATAGTGGAAATTAAAAGAATTAATAAAGATAAATTCATCAATGCCCCTCTCTGCCATGATACGGTTAATCCTGGCAGAAATCCTGCGTTCGTTCCACAGCAATAACCAGCGATAAATGCGCCCTTCAGGTAAAAAATTAATAGAGAGCAGCAGTGGCAGAATCAAAATCTTTAAACGGGGAGATCCCGTATCGAGAATACCCCTGGCGCCCTTTTTGAAATGGGGAATCCTTAAGGCGATGTCTGATTGTTGATTTTTTTTAAAGTAATCTTTGAGGGTATAGGGAAAATCCACATAATACACCTCGTTGTTTTGCGCCAGAAACTTTGCTGTATGATAACTGGTGGATTCAAATTTCCAGTCAAACCTGGTTGCACCCAATATCACGATTACCTTATCCTTTAGTTCCATATTATAGTTATTCCTTCATAATTATAGCCTTTTCCAAATAGAGGAGATCCTCTGGCCAACCCTCGAAGGCCAATTTTTATCCATAAAAGGCTTTTCAACACATAGAAAAAATACAGCGCTTAATGCCAATACTACTGGAATAAACAAAGTTAACTGCAAGAGCAGATTAATGGTGTAATAACGCGTGAAGGTCAGGTGTTTACTTAATACAATAAAGAATTCTGCAAAAGGAAGGTGAATGAGGTATATCGTATAACACATGCCTCCAATAGCCATAATCCATCTATTGGTAATCAGGCGGTTAATGAGGTTCCCTTTAAATGCAGCAATAAAAAAAACGAAAAGACAGATGACTACCGCCAATCTGTTGATGAACTCGAAACCCCAGCTCCACAAACCAATAAGCCCTACTAGAGCGAGTAAGGCCACAATATCATAAATCTTGCTTTTCCTGATTGAAGCCCAGTCGCAGGTATAAAGATCTGCAACCATAAAACCGATCAGAAAATAATGCAGATGGCCCAGGATCGAAAGACTGAACGGTGGCAGATACCATTTAAAATACTGCTGCAGTAACATCAATACCAGGATAAAGCTAATATTCAGACCCCGTCTAAGCCCCTTTTTGGGTATGGAGAAGAAAAAATAGGAAAGAAAGGGTGCAAGGATATAGAACTGGATTTCAATTTCAAGGGTCCAGGTAGGGGGATTGAACGGAGACCAGACACCATAAAAAATAGCGTGAGTATAGGTAATGTTGGCAAAATAATGCGGAAGATATTCAAAAAAAGACACATGGCGCTGCAATACATAAACCAGAAAGAAAATACTGATCCAGAAAATGTAGGGAGGTTCAAGCCGGGTCAGCCTTCTCCAGAAATATTCTCCAATGCTGATCTTTTTTCCGCTAGCCAGATGGTAGGAGGCAAATGGGAGTGCTAAAATAAATCCACTAATCACAAAGAAAATGTAAACCCCTAAAAACCCTCTGTAGGCTAAAAAATTGGCAAATGTATCTTCTCTCGGAGTGATAAAATCGACAGTGGTATTTCGCTCGAACCGCTCATTTAAATGTTGTATGAGCACTGGAAGGATCGCAAAAAATCGCAGCCCGTCAATTTCGCTGATGAGTTTCCTTCCAGAGGTAACCCTGGCCAGTTTATCGGGTATTGATTGCAGGAATTTATACATTATTCTTACTTTTCTTATATCCTTTAATAAAACCAAATACAAAAAATACAACTGCGGGGATGACCAGGATTTCAAGTGGCATATGGAAATTAATTAATTTTTTGGGGTTCAATTTTTTTTCCATCCATACTATTGGCCATCAGTACAAATGACCATGACATATAGAGAATGACAACCGATGGGAAGCCGTTCATCACCTCATTGGCATAACTGCAAAAAAACAGGCCCGCTGTGCCTGACGTCAGCGCAATGCACTTCACCTTGAGTCCTTTATCCTGGATATTCCATACGGTGCCACAACACTTTCCAATCATGAACATGATCAGGGAAAACCATATCACAAGTCCCACTGGCCCATACATTACCCAGATCTTAACCCAATAACTGTCAGGCGGAATGTTAGATAAATATTTCTCTGAGTTAAACTTAATTCCGTTCAATCCTATACTGCCCACCCCTGCACCGAAGGGTTTATTCTTCATCAGCTCCTTCAGTTTAGCCTGGTTAATCAGTCTTGCATTAAAAGAGTCGTTTTCGGGGTCTACCGCGGTGCGCAACCTTACAATCTGGTAATTCCCACTTCCAAGAGTCGTATATTTAAGAAAGCAAAACATAGCCAGCACCAGCAAAAGACCCGAAAACAGGACCTTAAAGTTTTTGCTTAATGAAACGGCGAAGATAGCCGCAACCACCAGTGCGAAAAAGGCTCCCCTGGTACCAGAGAGGAGCATCCCATAAAAAAGTATTATCCCGGAAATCCCTAATAGAATCTTTTTCCATCTTTTAAAAGGCCCTAAGGCCATAACAAAGGCTATTGCGGCCATTGCCGCCTGAGAGGCACCAAACTGACCTGCATCGGTATAAAATGAAAATACCCGGAGCCTGCCATCAATGATATGGGTGGTTGCCCCTCCTTCATCAAGCCACCGCTGCTCACCGGCAGAAACACCCAAAAAGTATTGTTTCATCCCATAAAGGGCACCCAGCACAGAAAGGGAAATGATAATCATAAAAAAAATATCAAGGTCGCGCTTGCTATTAAACAGTAGAAAGCCTAGGGGAGCGATTAACAACCAGTTAAGCGCTGTAAAACGCACCTCATTTAACCAGCCTAATAAACTGGCACCCTCAGGGTTGACCAGTTCTAAGATATTGAGCGAAAACCAGATCAGTGCAATGATAAGATGATCATTGTTGATTTCCTTCCATTTGATCTGTTTATAGTTATAAAGCAGCGAGAGCCAGGTGACTCCGAGCAGAACTTCCATTAAGGGTCCAAAAGGTAGCCCCGTATTTTTCAACAGCCCCGCAATAAAGAAACAGTACACCAGGTAAGCGATAAAGCCTACTTTTGGATTGGAAAATAATGCAATAGCAAATATGATGCTCCCTGCAAAAAGCAATGCAAAGAAAATGGCGAAATATTCAAGCTTAACGGTGAGCAAAGCCGAACCGACAGCAAATGAAAGCATAGCAGTAAGGATTACCAGCTTTCTTTTCGTCTCGTATGACAGGCTGGACCACATCATCTGCTATTCTTTTTGAGGCTATGCCTGGTTGCCACGTTTGACTTATCAGAAACGATAGACCTGGCCAGGGAGACAAATTGATAAAACATAAATTTAGGAATGAAAACCAATGCCTTACGAATTTTTTTATCCGTTGTTTTGCTTAAAACCGGAATCAGAAAGCTGATTACATAGATGATCAGCGAAAAGAGAATCACTATAGCCAATACCTGACTGGTAAATATGCTGATGACCATTAATAAAACCGCCAGGGACAGGAATATAAACAGCGGTGGCCTCAACAAAACAGTACCAAAGATAAACTGATTAAGATTAGTGTGTGCGATACCCTGATAGAGGATTGAAAACCCAAACTTAAAGTACTTAAACCAAGTCGTTATCCAACGCGATCGCTGACTGATCAACTGTTTTGGAGCGGAAGTTTTCTGGTCGTAAACAATTGCATGCTGAGCAAAGGCAATCCTTTCGCCGCTTGCAATCAGCCGCGCCTGGAGTACTTTATCAAATCCGGCACCCTTGATATCAATATCTTTTAGCATGCTTACGTAGAGCTGTGAATCAAATGCCATGCCCGAGCCGGCAAGTGTTGCAGATGAACCGAGGTCAAAGATTACCCTCCCATCATAAAAATGATAATAAATATCCCGCGCCGCATCCAGGCATGCAATTGTAGTCTCCAGGTTTTTTGCCGATCTCAAACCCTGTACTGCACGGAAGCCCAGTTCAAAATACCTGTTTAGCTCATTGATCAACTGCGGATGGGCGAGGTTATCGCTATCCATAATTAATATTGTTTCGTGTTGACGCGTAAAATGCTCAATGGCATAAAAGTGAGATGCGGTATTGCTGGCCAAAATACTTTCGGGAAACAGCACCTCAATACGATCATCAGTAAAAATAAGTGCCTCTGATGGCTTACAATTGTCTGCAACCACATAGATCCGAAAATTGACGTAATCCATATCCAGGAGGGACCTAACCGCATCGGCTACAAAATCTACCTGTTCATAGGCCGTTAAGATGATTCCGTAATCCCTTTGATTGGATCCCGGATTGACGGGTTTTGTTGGGTTGACCGAAAGCTTCCAGCATAAAAACAGCATCATTGGAAAAACAAGATAGAAGCAAATGATGATTCCTAGAATGTACAATACTCCATATCCTATTGCAAACCCGTCCATTATCCCATCGTTTTAAAAAACTCCAGTTCGCCCGAACCCATTTCAGCCATATTAAGTATCCATCCCCTAAAAGCGCCGCTTTCTTTAAGCATGGCAAGGTAGGCATTTTGGTCCTCGTTGATCGATTCTCCGGATTTAAACACCGCGATAGCATCATTTGTAAAAGAAAGCCATTCCCTTACAAGGCTACTGCCATTGATAGCTGCAGCATCAATAATGATCAGGTCATAAATTGTTTTTGCCCTATCCAGCTGGTCACTGATCTGCTGGGCGCTTGAAAGTTCAAGAAGAGATCGTTCATTTCCCCTATTGGTTAGCACTGAAATAGACTCTTTTTGCTCCTGTTGTCCAAATTTTTCCTTTCCCTGCAGAAAATCTTCTACATAGTGTCCGCTCACATGATCTGGACTTAGCGATGGATGTGTAAAATTTCCGTCTATTAATAATACCTTTCTGTTTGTTTTTTCCCATGACCTGGCAAGGCACCTGGCAAAAAAGCTTTTCCCCTCAGACGGACCAAGGCTGGATATTACAATTACCTTGTCCTGCATAGCTGACTCCAGCTCATACCTGATCGAACGTATACTGGCCCAAAAATCACGATGGGCCGGATCCTCCCAGGAGCTGTTCAGCGATTCAAGTGGAGCCGGGAGCTTTGGTATTGTTCCAAGTACGGGCACTGAGGTCTTGGCGGCTAGTGTTTTTGCATCAAATATCCGGCTGTCTGCAATGAAAACCACAAATAGTGCCACAATACAGAAAACAAGGCTCACAACGCCACTGAGTACAACCAGCGAAAACTTCTTAGATGGCTGCATAAGCCCGCCAACGCCCATCTGAACAATATTCATCTTAGATTCAACCCCAGATTCCAGGTTACTCTGATTATATTTGTTCAGGATATCCAGGTACTCTTTACTAGCAATATCAACACTCATCTCCAGGGTCTGTACCTCTGCTTCCTGTGGCACTAGATTCCCAAAATCCCTGGTCAGTGAATTAATTTTATTTTCAAGAGAATTGATTCCATAACGGGATAAATCCATCTGTATTTCCAGATTGATCTTTTGATTGACCAACTCTTGTTTAGCATTCAGGGGATTGTTGATGTACTGATCAGAAGATTTGTTGATCTGTTCACTCAACTGATTTCTCAGCGAGTCATAACTGTTTTTATACTTTTCGTCCAAATCATTTTTAAGATAGAGGTCGTAAAGGCTGCTTAACTCTGCCTTCGTTTCAACCAAGCCCTGATTTACTTTAGAAAGCCTAGACTCGATATAACTCCGCTCTTTGGGATTAAACTTTGCATCAATCTCATTAAGCGCACCGGCGTAAGCAGCAGTCTTCTCAACAGCTTCCTGTTTTTTCGTGTCGTAGTCTAAGATTAGGGCATATAACTGCTTTGACTGTTCGGTGAGATTTAAGACCTTGTTTCTGATCTTATAATTCTTCAACCGGGCCATCCTGGCTGCCAGGCTATCCGTTTTTTCGGTTAGCATATTCCTCAAAAAAATATTCGCCTTGATTTGCGAGGCTTTGATGAGCGAAATGTAACCTTTAATAAATTCCGAAGACAGGGTATTTACAATATAGGCTGCAAGTTCAGGGCTTTCCGCTTCTGACTGCACGGTGATGAAATCACTTTCTCCGGAACGGAAAACAGATATTTTGTTTTTAAGTCCGTCAGCATCGTAACCCATTGATTTGAGCACTCTGGAAAGCCCTTCCTGATCTGGAATGGTCAGATCAAGTTCCTCATTCTTTTCGTATTTTTGACGGTAAACCTCAACGGCATGGGTAACGGCATCTTTATTCAGCGTTTCAACAAGGTCACTTTTGGGCTTAAAAGGTTTTTGAGCAGTCAGATCGTGTATCATCAATAGGTAAGAAACCTGATTGAGTACCCTTTTCATACGGATCATTTCGATAAGATTGCTGAACTGCTGACGCACCTGCTCTCCTTGAACCGCCTCAATGATTACAGACTGTTGTTGTGTTTCATCAACAATACCTGTTGAAATCTGTGCCTGGGATACGTACGAACTCTTTAGGTTCCGCACCAAAAATGTAGTGATGATAATGGTAATCAAGGGAACCAATATCAGTGCCAGACGATAGCGTTTGGCAAATTTCAAAAATTTATATCCTTCAGCCATTATTTTATTTCTTCCAACTTTTTGACTGTTAATTCCTCCAGTGATATTTTTGCATTGAGGTAGCTGGCTTCCATCTGGAGCTTGGCCTGCAGGGCATTGCTTAATGAATTTGATGCGCTGTTGTATTCTGCAAAGGTTATCTCAGCCTTTTGATATTTGATTTTCATGTTCTCAAAATTACTCTGTGCGGTGATATACATGTCGTTAATAGGCGCCAGCGATTTTTGAAACTGAAGAAGTGTAACATAGCGGGATTTTACCTGGGCCTCTAACTCAAGATAATATTCTGCCTGATTAGACTGTGCAATTTTTAACTGTTCTTTTGCTTTTTTGATCTGACTTGGCTTGGTGAGCAAAGAGCCGGGGTTTATGGAAATACCAAACTGATACCCGGTAAGCAGATCAGCGGTCTGAAGGTCAACCACGGTATTGGCTGTTGCCTGGTTTGAACGTGCCACATACTGAAAGGACAGGGGCTCCAACCACGAAAGTCGCGCTCCGGAAAGGTCGCTTTTGGCTACATTGATCTGGTTAGTAAGAGAACCAACCCTCGGATAGTTGGCTTTTGCCGTTGCCACAAGTTTCTCCATGTACAGGTAAGAAACTTCGCTTAAAATACTTTCTTGAGCGAGAACAGTGTTTAACTTAAGCAGGGCGCAGATAAAAAACACCAGTAACGGCTTGAGTTGGTTTCTAATCATAAAACGAGTGCAGTGAAGGTCAAATATATGGTTATGATTTAAATTATGCTAATATTGTAAAGATAACCACAACTAAGATTTGCGATGAAATCACTCTTAAAAGTAGTAAAGGGTAATGAAAGACTAAAAAAAATCGTGCACTGGATGATGATCCCGACCGGAGAGGCCCGCCCAAGAACATGGGTAAGTCTTTTTTTAAACCCTTTTTTTCATAAAAAAGGTAAAAATAGCCGCATCAGGTCAAGAACACGGCTGGACGTTTTACCATTTAACAATTTCGAAATGGGCGATAACTCCATAATAGAGGATTTTTGTACCATTAATAATGGGGTTGGGGCTGTCTACATCGGAAACAGGACACTCATTGGGATGAGTAATGTACTTATAGGGCCCGTAAATATTGGGGATGATGTGATTATTGCCCAAAATGTTGTCATTAGCGGCCTTAATCACTCCTACCAGGACATTAATCTTCCCATCTCTAAACAACCGGTAATTACCTCACCTGTAAAAATTGGCGAAGGCAGCTGGATCGCAGCCAATGCGGTGATTACAGCTGGAGTTACCATAGGTGCCCATGTGGTAATTGCGGCAGGCGCGGTGGTTACCAAAGATGTTCCGGATTTTTGTGTTGCGGCTGGCAATCCTGCGAAGGTGATCAAACGCTATGATCCAAAAACAGAATTATGGTCTAGAATAAGTTAAATTATCAGCCTGCTTTATGGCAGGCTTCAATCCTACCTTACCGAAAATCAATGGATTATATTCCTTATTGATTTGAGAATTATCAATAATTTCGGCGAAATGTACTGGAGTGTGAAAATTTGCTTTTAACTTTGCAAGTTAAAGACCAACAAACTATTAATCCAAGTTTATGATAAAAATGTTACGCTCCACGATATCCGTCGTGTTGTTTCTATGTATCTATCAAAATGCCTTTGCCCAATTCCCTTATGTGGAGAGTTTCCGTAACGCTACCTCACAGGGTATCATCTTTGGGGGTTCACCATCAGCTTTTCTTACCGCAGCCGGCAGTGCTTACAATGTAGGTACCTCCAGCCATACAGGCACTCCTCTGGATGCAAATGGAAATGGATACCTAAGGCTAACCAGTAATGTTCAAAACCAGAAAGGCTATGTCATCAATACCACCAATTTCCCTTCAGCGAATGGTATTACTGTTAGCTTCGAATATTATATATACGGGGGCACAGGTGCCGACGGCATCAGTCTCTTTCTTTTCGATGCGAATGCAAATCCCTTCGTTATCGGTGGATTCGGCGGCTCTCTCGGATATGCACAGATCACCACAACAACTCCAGTTTCTCCAGGAGTGAGTAATGGCTACCTGGCCATCGGCCTGGACGAATACGGAAATTTTTCCAATCCAACTGAAGGAAGGCAGGGCGGGACAGGATTTAAGCCAGGCTCGGTAACGCTTAGGGGCAAGGGAAATGGTGCAGCACTGACCTCAGGTAACTATAGCTACCTTACCACTGCCGAAATGGAAAAATTCGGCTTCTCTCTTGTTGGGGACGGGGGGCAACGTCAACCTGATTCAACCAATGCAGGATATAGACGAGTATACATGGATCTGGCCCCACAACCAGCCGGAGGTTATAACATAACGGTAAAAGTTACCCGCGGGGGCGTAAAGCCGATTACCACAACGGTAATCGATAATTACTATTACGCTGAAGCCGCTCCGGATAATCTTCGTTACGGGTTTGCATCCTCAACAGGTGACCAGACGAATTTCCACGAGATCAGGCAGGTGCACATTGATGCGCATGATCAGTTCGGCTTAACCAATCCCCTGGCCAAAAATGATGCCTTAACGCTCTGTCAGGGAAACCAGGCTGTGGTAGACGTAACAGCTAATGATACGACAACCAACACAGGTGCAGTATTGAATAAATCGACAATTGATCTCGATCCGAACCAGAATGGAATACAGACTACCTATACCGTTTCCGGCAAAGGAACTTTTTCAGTAAATTCTCAAGGGAGTGTCCAATTCATACCTGAACAGAATCTCTCTGGTACGGTATCTGCATCCTATACGGTAAAAGATTCATACGGAAGAACATCCAACCCGGCAACTATTTCATTAACTTACGTTGCTGCACCAAATCAACCCGATGCGGGCACTGACCAACTGCTCAATATTTCTATGCCTACCACCACTTATGTACTGCAGGGCAATAGTGCCGGGGCCAACAGTGGAATATGGACACAGTCTTCAGGACCAACCGGGGCATCGCTACTAAATGCCCAGCAGCCGAACACCACTATAAATAACTTAACTGGCGGTATTTATGTATTCAAATGGACGCTAACCTCTCCCGGAGGATGCCAGCGCTCAGACGAGGTTCAGCTTATTGTTAACCATATACCTATAGCCATCAATGATACCATAACGACAAGCAGGGATACCAATATTCCAATCAGCATACTTCGCAATGATACCGACGCCGACGGCAACTATACGATAAATCCCTCAACGATCCTCATCAAAAGCCAACCGATGCACGGAACACTTGTTGTTGATCCTGTTAGTGGCATTGTTACTTACAGACCTGCGGCCAATTATAGTGGCTATGATTCATTTGTATATACCGTAAAAGACAATTATGGTGCCGAATCCAATACGGCAATCGTAAACATCGCCGTAAATATTAAGCCTGTTGGCGTGGCGGATGTTGCCAATACGGTAACTGATCTACCTGTAAATATCCATGTGATGGATAATGATCCTGGTAAAGCGGGATCAATTGTCATCAAAAAAACAGATCCGCTGAAGGGGACGATAGTGCTCAATACTGATGGAACTTTTACCTATTTGCCTAACGCTGGCTTTAGTGGAAAAGACAGTTTTACCTACAGCATACAGAATAAAGAGGGCTTACAGTCTGACCCAATCACTGTGACCATTAATGTGAAGCCCTCCGGCAATCCTGATGTAGCCTCTACTGTAGCGGGCAACCCTATTGCTATTCCGGTAAAGGAAGATGATCCCTCTAAAACAGGCACTACAATCTCCCTACAGCTAGCCCCACCGAATGGCACTGTAAGTTTTAATGCATCAGGAAACCCGGTTTACACTCCCAATCCAGGTTTTTCGGGAAAAGATACGTTCACCTACATCCTTAATACTGCGGATGGACTTTCTTCGGATCCCATTAGCGTAACGGTTTCTGTAAAACCCCTAGGTTCTCCGGATGTTTATACTACTCCTTTTAACCAGCCCGTTGAAATCCCGGTAAAAGAGAATGACATTAGCAAAAACGGCACAAGTATAGTATGGATAACGCCCCCTGCCCACGGCAATGTAAGCTTAAACCCTACTACCGGACTACCCCTTTACACACCTGCCGCAGGTTTTAGCGGTCAGGATGTTTTCACCTATATCTTAAGGACTGGTGACGGCATTGATTCAGACCCAATAACCGTAACAGTTAATGTGAAGCCTTCCGGCAATCCTGATGTGGCCGCTACTGTAACAGGAAGTCCCATTACTATCCCCGTGAAGGAAAACGATCCCGCTAAAACCGGCACCACAATTTCCCTTCAGCTTCCCCCACCGAATGGTACTGTAAGTTTTGATGCATCAGGAAACCCGGTTTACACTCCAAATCCAGGTTTTTCGGGTAAAGATATCTTTACCTATATCCTGAAGACCGCTGACGGACTTTCCTCGGATCCCATCAATGTAACGGTTTCTGTAAAACCCTTAGGTTCTCCGGATGTTTATACTACTCCTTTTAACCAGTCCGTTGAAATCCCGGTAAAAGAGAATGACATTAGCAAAAACGGTACTAGTATAGTATGGATGACGCCTCCTGCCCACGGCAATGTAAGCTTAAACCCTACTACCGGACTACCCCTTTACACACCTGCCACAGGTTTTAGCGGTCAGGATGTTTTCAACTATATCTTAAGGACTGGTGACGGCATTGATTCAGATCCGATAACCGTAACAGTAACTACAGGCCCGGCAGTCGTAATAACTGCACCGGATATTAGCGTGGAAACGCCGGTAAATGGCCCGAAATTGATCAATGTTACCCTGCCTTCAGGTGGAAAGATTACCATAACCGATCCTCCTAAGCATGGCACAATCACTTATGACCCCATCACTGGGCAACCGATTTATACGCCTAACCCAGGCTATTCCGGCCCTGATGAGTTCACCTATATCATCGTCGATAAAGATGGAAACCCATCTACACCAGGCAAGGTTACTGTTGTGGTGCTTATTCCAGGTAAAATCGGACTGGCAAAACGTTTAAAATTAGCACCCGTTCGAAATCAGGATGGAAGTTATACTGTGAGCTACTCATTTGTGCTAACCAACTTCGGTGAGATAGCCATTAGAGATCTTAACGTAACTGACGACCTGTTTGCAACTTTTAGGGGAAATACCATAGCAGTGCAAAAGATCAGCGCAAGCGGCGGACTCTCTGCAAATAGTAGTTTCAACGGCTCGTCTGATAAAAATATGCTAACAGGGAGCAATACCCTCGCTAAATCTGCTTCGGGCACGATTGATCTCGAAGTCAGGGTAGCTCTGGACAAGTATGACGGAAGCTTCAGTAACCTCGCCACTGCTGAAGGGTTTTCAGCAAGTGATAACAGCAAAACTACAGATGTTTCTACAGATGGGGCTAAACCAGATCCCATCACCACAGGAGATGTCAGTCCATCGCAGCCAACCGTAGTTAATCTGATCAGGGAAGATCTTTTCATCCCCGGAGGATTTTCTCCAAACAATGACGGCATCAATGATTATTTTGTTATAGGCAATACCAACGGCAAAAAGATCAACCTGGACATTTTCAACCGCTGGGGAAATCTGATCTACCGGTCGAAAAGCTATCAGAACGACTGGAACGGAAAATCAACAGAAGGTATCCATGTCGGAGAAGAAGTTCCGGCAGGAACCTATTACTATGTTTTGACCATTGATGGAACGGATAGGCGTGTGGGCTACATTACAATTAACAGATAAGATGAAAAGATATATTATAATTTTAATATTGAGCCTGCTTTTTATTAAAAGTTGGGGCCAGCAGGATGCGATGTATACACAATATATGTTCAATACCCTGGCAATAAATCCTGCCTATGCCGGAAGCAGGAACCTGGTGTCGGCAACTGCACTCTACCGTAATCAGTGGACTGGAATAGAGGGAGCACCCAGGACTGGCACCTTTAGTATCGATGCTCCTGTTTTAAATAAAAGATTTGGCGTAGGCCTGCAGGTTTTTAGCGATAAACTGGGTATTACACAGACCACAGGTGGTTCTGCCAGTGCTGCATACCGGATAAGAATGGAAAAAGGAAGTCTGAGTTTTGGCCTGCAAGGTTCTGTTAGCCATTACAGTGCGAGACTCAGTAGCGTTTTATTAAATTCAACTACGGGCTATGATCCTGCGTTTATGAATGATGCAAGTAAAACACTTTTTAACTTTGGAACCGGAATATATTACAATTCGGATAAATTCTACCTGGGTCTGGCTGCGCAAGACCTGCTCAACAATAGCCTCAACAACGCCTCGGGCGGAGACAACTTACAGGCCAGGCAGGTTCCCCATCTTTTTCTGACCGCGGGTTATGTATTTCCACTTGCTACAGACTTCAGGCTGAAACCCTCATTTTTGATCAAAGGAGTTAAAGGTGCCCCTTTAGAAGCTGATGTAAACGCAACGCTATGGATCAAAGATGTACTGGCCATTGGAGCCGGTTATAGGACAAGTGCGGACGTAACCGCTCTGCTCGAAGTGCAGGTTAGCCCCCAGATACGTATTGGCTATAGTTATGACAGAAGCACCACTGAACTGCAAAACTTTAATTCGGGCAGTCATGAGATTATGCTTAGGTATGAATTCGGATTTGAAAAAAACAAAATATTATCACCAAGATTTTTCTAAGTTATGAAACTTGACATTAAAGTAGCGTTATCAATATACCTGGCCCTTACTTTCTTCCTGTGCACCGCAACGCATGCCCAAAACAATCCACCTAATCAGAATGATCTGAATATGGCGCGTAAAAGTTTTAACTCGCTGGAATACGTGTCTGCAATAAACAAACTAAAGAAGGTGCTGGCAAAGGATTCATCCAATCTGGAGGCAATGGAAATGCTAGCTTATAGTTTCAGGATGACAAAAAATTATCCCGGAGCACTAAAAACATATCGGAAACTGACCGGACAACCGGCCATGAAGAACGAATGGGCATTATATTATGCCGAAAGCCTCGCTAACAACCAGCAGTATGAAGAATCGGAGAGGTGGTATAGAAAATACCTCTCATTGGTACCTGTTGATAAAAGAGCAGCGGCCTTCGCATCCACAAACCTGTCTAAGATCAATAAAAACCCCAATCACTGGCAGATAGGTTTTTTGAATATTAACACCCAGGCTTCAGAATATTCGCCTGCTTTCTACAAAGAGGGTCTCCTGTTTTCAAGTAACAGGCAATCAGAAAATTTTTCAAAGCACATCTTTAAATGGGACAATACGCCATTTAGTAAGCTCTATTACGTCAATAAACTCGCAGATTTAAAAGTAATTAACCCGGATAGCCTGATCAATTCAAAAAGTAGCGATAAACAGAAAATCAGATATAATGATGACGATACGCCACAAACCAGTAATGATAACAACATCTTGTCTGCCTACACCGGCACCATAGAGAGAGATACTTTAAACCTGATTTATGGCCATAACAAAATGGTAAAAAAACTGGGAGGAGTATTTAATAACCGATATCACACAGCAGCAGCGGCAGTATTTCCCGATGGATCAATCATTTTTACGGGGAACAATTATTTACATGGGAAAACTTCCAAGAGTGCCGATGGAACCATCAAACTGAAACTTTACACGGCGTATGGGCCTGATCTTAATTCAATCAAAGAATTCCCCTTTAATAGCGATGAATATTCGACCGGCCACCCGGCGTTGAGCCCTGATGGCAATATCCTTGTTTTTTCTTCTGACCGTCCCGGCGGCTTTGGTGGGACAGATTTATATTACTGCGTAAAAGCCGGGCATGGGGAATGGACGAGTCCTGTAAATTTGGGCAAGCTCATCAACACCGAGGGCAATGAAATGTTCCCAAGTTTTGACCACGATGGGAATCTCTTTTTCTCTTCAACCGGACTTGCAGGCCTTGGAGGATTAGACCTGTTCCAGGTGCCTCTCAAAGAAATGAAACCAAGCACTTCGCCTGTCAACATGGGATCTCCCATTAACTCATCTAAAGATGACTTTGCGCTCATTATAACCCCCGATGGCAAAAAAGGATATTTTAGTTCTAACAGGGAAGGAAATGACAATATTTATGACTTCAGGCGATCTACTTATAAAATTATTCTACAGGGAACCCTTACAGATGCAAGGACCCGGGTTCCCCTTGCCGGAGGCCGTATCCTTATGCACCATCTTGATGGTAATGATACCCTTAAAACCGATAATAAAGGGCGATTTAAAAGAGAGCTCCCTGCAGAGACAGACTATGAAATCACTGCTCAAAAACTAGGTTATATCAACAATATCCAGTTTACCACCTCGGTAGGGATACAAAAGGATTCAGTGATTAATCTGGACATCAGACTCAATAGAACGGAAAGCGTTCAACAGTATGTCTTAAACCATTGCGACTCACTGAAGAAGGTCTTTTCTGTAAAAAACATATATTATGACCTGGACAGGTCCGAAGTCAGAAATGATGCCAGGGGCGCACTTAACGAGCTCGCTGAACTGATGAGAAAATACCCGGAAATTACGATTATAACGTCGAGCCACTGTGATAGCAGGGCATCAGAAGAATATAACAGAAACCTGTCTTTGAGGCGTGGCGAATCTGCTAAGCAATATCTGATCGCACGCGGAATCCGCTCAGAGCGGATCAAGGTGGAATACTATGGAAAAACCAGACTGGTCAATCGCTGTTATGATGGAGTCAATTGTTCAGAGGAAGACCAACAGCTCAACAGACGAACCGAATTTGATGTAATTCTCCAGGGCGTTAATATCACCAGAGAGAACTGTGCAGACAGATAAAGCACAAAGGGTGTAACACTGTCTGTAAATATTATAAACCATTGAAAAAGCTTATCAGAAGTGATAGGCTTTTTCTGTTTTATAAATAGGATTGAAAGATTACACATTTTCTTTTTGCTTCATCGCGGGGAATGTCGCGAGAAGGATTACCATGTCCAACCTTAGAGAATATTTTTTGGCGTAAAAATTATCAAGTTTCTTACGCTCTCTCTCAGACATTTCCCTTTTCCCACGCCTGCTTACTTGCCAGAGACCGGTAAGCCCAGCGGGAGCCAGAAAACGTAAAGCCCATTCATCAGAAGTTAGCGACTTTGCCTCGTAAAGTGGCAAAGGACGGTTTCCAACAAGAGACATATCTCCCTTGATCACATTGAAAAGCTGTGGTAGCTCATCTAAGCTATATTTGCGTAAAAAAGCACCCACTTTTGTAACCCTGGGATCATCCTTTATCTTGATGAAGGTGGCTGGAGTACCATCATTGGGAACATACTGATTGAGTTCAGAAAGTTTGACCAAATCATCACTGCTATGGTGGCGCATAGAGCGGAATTTAAAAAAATCAAATATCTTATAGCCTGCCCCCACCCGTTTGCTCCTGTATATGATCGGCCCCCTGGATTCCAACCGGATGAGAAGCGCTATAAGCGTAAATAAAGGAACCAAAAGCAGAAAAAAAAAGCATGATATACAAAGATCGAAAATCCGCTTTTTTATTGGGAACTCTGCCTTTAATCTGATTGCAGCGGCACCACTCACACGAGGCTGAAAAGAGCGTAGCCGGATCAGGAATTTAATTCTGTTGCAAAGGTCATTTACGGGGATTGGTGAAATATACAAATCTCCAACATTAAGCATCAGTGCAATCCGAGATAAATTTGGACTTGGTGTGGCAGATAAAAATATAATGACGATCTCCCTAAGCAAGGTGTTTAGCTTTAGTTTCTCTACAAATCTAAAACATTCACCGCCATCATCCACTTCTATCAAGATTGCATCAGGAAGGCTCAGCAGGGTTTGCTTTGAAATATATTCTCCCAGGGTGGCAATTTCTTTATGCGTTTCGACCCTAAAATGGAGTTGCAGTTCTGAAAAGAGATCAGTTAGAAAGGCTTCTCCAGCATAGATAACGTGGGTATAATCACTATTAACTATGGCATGGGCTTGATCAGCAACTGACTGCATGGTTTGCCAGGATGTTACTCATTGCCATTTCGAGATCGATCGGGTTGAATGGCTTGGAAAAGTATGCATCAACCTTAAAAGGGATCGCACTTATTTGAGCTGAAAGATCTTTGATCCCTGATAGAATGATGATCGGAATATGCCTGTAAAGCCCACTGATCTTTAGATTGCTGATCAGGTCAGGTCCGCTCATGTACGGCATATCGATTTCCGAGATGATGATGTCAGGCATATTTCCCTTATGCAACCATTGCATAGCTTCAACCGATCCCGGTTGCATCGAAAGCTCATATCGATTTCCTAAAATCACTCCTAATAAGTTTAGCATATGAATTTCTGCATCAATTACCAGAATTTTCTTTAATTCCATATTGTTGGTCTAGATTAACCAAATTTAACCAGAACCTGTATAATAAAAAATACATTTGTTTCAATTAATATATTTTTTGACATAGATCAAATAGAATATATCATTTTTGATACGAAATGACATTAGTTTTAATAATATTAGGCGGTTAAAATATCCTGCCAGGTTGAAAGGACTGAATCTAATGTATTTAATCACTCTCAAACAGCAAATATTACATAATATTCATCAACAAGCAGACTCAGATTTCGACAAGTTACATGCTGGATAACTGGAATTTCAGGAATAATGTTTCAAGGAAAGATGAACTAAGAATAGATGTTAAATGAAGGGCTGTATGGAAAACATGTGTCAAAAAACCGCTTCACAAGCTGCAAACAAGTATTGGTATCTTAAGCCTATTGGAGGAGATAATAAACCCAGTAAAGATGTATGCGAAGGCTAATAACCGGTGATTTAGTAGGCTTTCTGTTTCAAAAAGCTCAAATTAAGAAACCCTCAAAGATTTTTAATGGCACCAAAGTATGCAGCTTTGATTTCAACAGCCTGCAGGCAATCTTCAATAAATCTTATCCTGAATTGTACCTCATCTGAGACATTGAGTCCTTGATCAGCGTGTACAATAAAAAAAATTATATCCTGATCATGATCATCTATGATCTCGCCAACCCCATTAGAGAGATCCATTTTTGATATCTTTCCAAACCTTAACATATTCAAATTTACCTATGAAGTGACACATTAAGTAATATTGCCTACAGAAACAATATATAATTTAACCTAAAAGGCAATCAAAATTTAAAAAATAAACAAATATTAACATTAAGTTAACGATACGTAGAAAAATCAGCATCAAAATAAATCAAAAACTTAGAAATTGCCCTGATTCTATATCCGCACCGCTAAAATAATAAATAAAATTGATGCATAAACAGAAAAAAAGTAAAATAACAGTACAACAACAAACACTATATGACAAATATTAGCCATAGATACGGTATAAATTTGACAATCATTAAAACAACAACAGAAATTATCTTGAGTGCTAACTATTTTTCAAGCGGATCAAGTTGATTGTAGAAAACTCATTCAAATGAATTCAAGTATTGTCCATTAAGTCAATCATTCCCCAGTTAGATCTCAACTATAGTCTACCATCAACCAAATTGCGTGGAATAAACGATTTGGTATCAAAAATAACCGCTCCTTCCTTTCTAAATTTCTCATATTCGACACTAATGAACTGATGATGGGAAACTGCCAGAATTAAAGCGTCATACTGATATCCAAACTGCTTTACCAACTGAAAACCATACTCCTTTTCCACTTCCTGTGGATTGGCCCAGGGGTCAAAAACATCAACATCCAGACCGAAAGAAAGAAGTTCCCGATAAATATCGATTGCCCTGGTATTGCGGATATCAGGGCAATTTTCTTTAAAAGCAAAGCCCAGGATCAAAACTTTGGCACCATTGATCCTTTTATCCCTGGTGATCATCATTTTGATCACCTTGTTTGCAACGAACATCCCCATATTGTCGTTAACACGCCTTCCTGAAAGTATCACCTCTGGCTTATACCCTAAGGATTCAGACTTGTAGGCAAGGTAATAAGGATCAACACCAATACAATGACCACCAACCAGTCCAGGTTTATAATTTAGAAAGTTCCATTTTGTAGACGCGGCGGCCAGTACATCAGCGGTATCTATCGCCATTTTATCGAAAATTAATGCCAGTTCATTGACAAATGAAATATTGACGTCGCGTTGTGCATTTTCTATCGCTTTTGAAGCTTCTGCAACTTTAATACTCGGTGCCAGATGTGTACCAGCGGTAATAATGGAAGCATAGAGCTGATCAATCTCAGCAGCAATTGCCGGGGTAGAACCCGAGGTGACCTTTTTTATTTTAGTCAGGGTATTAATTTTATCACCGGGATTAATTCGCTCCGGCGAATAACCACAGAAAAAATCAACATTATATTTTAAGCCTGAAATCTTTTCTAAAACAGGTACGCAATCTTCTTCAGTACATCCGGGATAAACGGTGGATTCATAAATTACAATGTCGCCTGCTTTGAGCACAATGCCCAACATTTTACTGGCAGCAAGCAAAGGTCCTAAATCAGGTCGTTTAAGATGGTCAATAGGTGTAGGTACAGTAACGATGTAGATGGTGCAACTGGCCAGATCAGGGAGGCTGGCACTCAGTGTTAATCCTATTTCAGATGAAGAAAGTACAGACTGCAAATCATCTAAGTTTGCTTCATTTGTTCGGTCCATCAGTTGATTTAACTCAGCTACACGAAGCTCATTCGTATCAAAACCGACAACTTTATACTTTTTAGCAAATTCTATCGCCAGTGGTAGCCCAACATAACCTAAACCAATAATGGCAATCTGCTTTTTTGTATTCATTTTTCTTTCGGTGATTGAGCAAAGATAAGATAATTGGAGAATGCTTTAATCGGATTGAATTAAATGAAAGCAATCTTTTAGAGATAAAGGATGCAAATAAAATGCGCAAACCGTGTTTAAATGAACTTATGGGCTTATATGGTAGGGAATTTACGTATAGGCGAACATCCTTGGCTACACTCAGGACGTCAAAAATCTAAAAAAAAATCACCAATCATGCTATGGGCATTGATTGGTGAATATTAAGGGGATATAAATTACAGTAAACTATTATTTAATCTGTTTTAAGAGATAACTTCCGTAACCACTTTTAACAAGCGGAGTAGCAATAGCTTTAAGCTGCTCAGCATTGATGAAACCCATGCGATAGGCAATCTCTTCAATACAACCTATTTTTAAGCCTTGGCGTTCTTCAATAATCTGCACAAACTGCCCGGCCTGCATTAATGAGGTAAATGTACCCGTATCTAACCAGGCTGTACCACGACTTAATACGCCTACTTTAAGCTTACCCCGTTCTAAATAAATGCGGTTAACATCAGTAATTTCATATTCACCCCGAGGAGAGGGCTTAATGTTCTTTGCGATTTGGACTACCTCATTATCATAAAAATATAAGCCAGGCACTGCATAATCCGATTTGGGCTGGACAGGTTTTTCTTCAATAGAAATAGCCTTTTTATCTGCATCAAACTCTACTACGCCATAACGTTCAGGATCAGATACCTGATAGGCAAATACCACACCTCCGTCCGGATCAGAACTGGCCTGTAATAATTTCGCCATCCCATCACCATGAAAAATATTATCACCTAAAACTAAAGCCACTTTATCTTTACCGATAAATTCTTCGCCGATTACAAAAGCCTGGGCTAAACCATTTGGTTCAGCCTGTACAGCATAACTAAATTTGCAACCTAATGAAGCACCATCACCCAATAACTTCTCGAAATTTGGAAGATCATGCGGGGTAGAGATAATTAAAATTTCTTTTATCCCAGCCAGCATCAAAGTAGATAAAGGATAATAAATCATCGGTTTATCATAAACCGGCATCATTTGTTTACTACAAGCAAGGGTTAAGGGATGCAAACGGGTTCCGCTGCCACCAGCTAAGATTATACCTTTCATTAGTTTAGATTTGAGATTTGAGACATTAGATTTGAGCGAACACTCAAACTAACAACTTATATTATTTATCTATTTATTAATTTGTTTTATACACTCCACCAAACTATCTCTCCAATAAGGGATATCAATATTAAATGTACTTTTTATTTTAGATTTATCCATTACAGAAAACGCCGGCCGGGTAGCTTTAGTTGGGTAAGCAGAACCTGGAATAGGATTTACTTTAACCCTGGTTTCGCTAATGTCAAAAATAGCCTTTGCAAAATCGAACCAGGAGGTTACCCCTTCATTGCTGAAATGATATACCCCATAAGCAGTAGATGAAGAAAGAACAATGTCAAAAATTGCATTTGCCAGATCAATAGCATAAGTTGGTGTTCCCACCTGGTCGGCAATAATATTCAGTTCATCACGTTCTGCACCAAGTTTAAGCATGGTTTTCACAAAGTTGTTGGCATATTCAGAATATAACCAGCTGGTGCGGATGATAAAATGAGCCGGTAACTTAGCTTTTACCGCTAATTCACCATCTAGTTTGGTTACGCCATAAACATTGATAGGTTTTGCTTCGTCATCCTCCTTTAACAATTTCACTTCATTACCTTCGAAAATGAAATCTGTAGAAACATGGATTAAAGTAGCACCGTTTGCCAAGCAGGCAGAAGCCAGATAGGCAGCACCAGTTTCATTAATGGCTTTAGCAAGATCAACTTCATCTTCTGCTTTATCAACAGCAGTATATGCCGCGCAATTGATTACAAAACCTGGTTGCTCTTTCGCCAAAAGATCGTTCAAACCACTTTCATTTAGAATGTTGGCGTCCTGTTCTGCCGGAAAAACAATTTCAGTTATTCCTCTTCGCTCAGCTACAACCTTTAAACACTGGCCTAACTGTCCGCCAGCACCAATTACTAATATCTTACTCATATATGTTGCAATTCGGCAAATGGTTTTAAAAGTAAGTCTTTATCAGAAACAGCCTGATCTTCTTCAGGAATTAACCAATCGATATTCAGATCAGAATCGTTATAGATTACCCCTGTTTCTGATGCTTTATTGAAAAAGTTGTCACATTTATATAAAAACTCTGCGGTTTCAGTTAAAACAGAAAAACCATGTACAAAGCCTCTAGGGATGTATAATTGTAGTTTATTTTCGGCACTTAACCGTACGGCAATGTGTTTTCCATACGTTGGCGAACCTGGGCGTACATCTACCGCAACATCCAACACTTCCCCTTTGGTTACCCGTACGAGTTTGGCTTGGGCAAATTCACCGGTTTGCGCATGCAAACCACGGATAACCCCATAAGAAGAATAAGATTGGTTATCCTGAACAAATCTTCCAGATAAACCCGTTTTATCTTCAAAGGTATGTTGATTGAAACTTTCAAAAAAATATCCTCTCGGATCTTCAAATACCCTTGGTTTGATAATCAGGCAGTCTTTTAATCCTGTTTGTTCAATTTCCATTATTTACTGCTGTACTGTTGTTCGTAATAAGATTGATAATTACCAGAAGTAACATTATTTAACCAGTCTTCATTTTGAAGGTACCAGTCAACTGTTTTGGCCAAGCCCTCTTCAAACTGTAAGCTCGGCACCCAATCTAACTGATTTTGCAGTTTACTGGAATCAATGGCATAACGTAAATCATGACCAGCACGATCGGTAACATAAGTAATTAATTTAGCCGATTCTCCAGTTTCGCGACCAAGTTTTTGATCCATAATGGTACAAAGCAGATTGATCAGATCAATATTTTTCCACTCGTTATGTCCGCCAATATTGTAAGTGTCACCAGTTTTCGAATTATGGAAAATTACATCAATTGCCCTGGCATGATCTTCAACCCATAACCAATCGCGCACATTTTCTCCTTTACCATAAACAGGTACAGGTTTGTTATTTTTAATATTGTTGATGGCCAATGGAATCAATTTCTCCGGAAAATGATGAGACCCATAGTTGTTAGAACAATTTGAAATCACGCAGTCCATACCATAAGTGTCATGATATGCCCTTACAAAATGATCTGAGCTCGCTTTTGATGCAGAATACGGACTATGCGGATCGTAGGCTGTAGTTTCGGTAAACATACCTTCCTCACCTAAGGCGCCATAAACCTCATCCGTACTTACATGGTAAAAACGTTTCTTGTCATAATCACCTTTCCAGTATTCACGGGCAGCATTTAATAAATTTACAGTCCCAATCACATTGGTAATCACAAAAGCAGTTGGATCTGAAATAGAACGGTCTACATGGCTTTCAGCTGCAAGGTGAATTACTGCATCAAAGTTTTCGGCTTTAAACAGATCGAATATTGCAGTAGCATCTGCAATATCTTCTTTTACAAACCTATAATTCGGTTTATTTTCAATATCGGTTAAGTTAGCCAGATTACCTGCGTAAGTAAGTTTGTCTAAATTGACGATTTCGTATTGAGGATAGTTGTTAACAAAACGGCGAACTACATGAGAGCCAATAAAGCCCGCGCCACCAGTGATTAAGATTTTTTTCACAGTTATGATATTATTCAATCCGCTAAAGTAAGTTAGATTTAAGCAAAAAACAATTTAAATATTACATGCCTAATATAAAGTATCCTCGGATGCACAGTAAGAATGATAAAATAAACTTGAGCAAATTATTTTTCATGTTAGCAGACAATCCTGGCTGAATAGCTGATTGGAATATTTAACCCCTTAATTATTCTTTACAATAACATAGTTGAAGTTTACCTGAAGATGTCTTAACTACAATAAAATTGATATACCCATGGCCAAAGTCTCATTAACTGTGATAAGACACATTCCCTTTTTGAACGTATCAAATTAATTGTCAACATTAATATTGATGATTAACGCGAAATATTTGCATCATCATATACAATTTAAGATACCTTAACGTTATAGTTGCACTCAAATAACTATTTAATATGATTAATATGAGCACATTATTTTTAATCACGGCAGCATTTTATATTATTTCCTTTGGATTCATGTTGTACTGCTATTTGTCCGCTGAGCAGATCCCCAGCGATGACGAAAAATTTTAACCATCTTTTTTCCCGTCATCAAAATTAACGTATCCATTTAATGCATCGAATGTTCTCAGGGGCAATGATTCATACGGCCAAAATTTAGCATCATTAATTTTTTAAAACACATCTTTATTTGTTGACTATCCACTAAATTAATTAGGCGTAGTTCATGTTTAAATAGGACAATGCAATTAAAAGAAGATAAGTAAAATCTGATGAAGTATATGTTCAAATAGGATGCTTAGCCTAGGTATGATAAAGCGTATTTAGCATATAATAAATAATTTACCATCTCTCCATATACTTACTAATACAATAAGAAAACCTACATCGCCGCCACCGAACTTTCTAATTCCTTATACCAATCTTCCCCATATTTACGGATTAGTGGCCCCTTTAAAAAACTATATACCGGAACCTTAAGTTCGCGGCCAAAGGTGCAGGCGTCATGGCAGATATGCCAGCGATCGTAATTGAGCACCTCAAATTCTGGATATTTGGTTATCCGGATAGGATACAAGTGGCAGGAAATCGGCTTCTGCCAGTCTACTATACCTTGCTCGTATGCTTTTTCAATAGCGCATTTGGTAATGCCACCTTCAAAAAGCACATAAGCGCATTCTTTATTTTTATCAACACAAGGAGTGGTTAAATCGCCATCTTCATCAACTACATAAACGCCTTGTTCTTCAATCGCTTTAATACCCTTTTCGTTGAGCAGGTGTTTTATTTTTGGATAAATCTCTTCCAAAACAGCCTTTTCATCATGATCCAAGGGTGCACCAGAATCACCTTCCACACAACAGATTCCTTTACATTTGCTTAAATTACAAACAAAGTTTTCTTTCAATACATCTTCGTGCACCAGCACCTGTTCAACTTCTATCATCATTATTCTTTTGCTAAAGCATATTTCAGCCCATTGGCCGATTTTAATTCCATTGTGACTGCTCCGACCAATATTTCCACCTGCGCCTTTACAGGCACCCGATTTCCATCATCGGTTACCCAAAGGTATAATCGGCTATCCTTTTTAAAAATACGTCCAGGCTTAATAGACGGGCTAAATTTCAAACAGCGGATATTGCCCAATTTACTCTTAACCGTTTCTTTGCCTACGTACTCTACTTCAAGCGCTGAAATTTCATCGCCTAAAAAATAGTTCAGTTTAAACTTATCCCCAACTTTGATTTTGCTCATATCCAGGCTCCGGGCAAAGTAATAAGCCGAAACCAGATCAAAAGTCTGATCAGTTGGTGTGGTAAAAGTTCCCCTGTTAGAAACTACTCTTTTAGCACTTTGCGTAAAACGCGCTTTATCCTGCCGCTTGTAACTGGCCTCACGGATATTCTCCTGGTAGAAGTACGGCAAAAGGCTGGTTTTATCAATATACGAATCGTAATGATCCCTTATCTTATAAAAAACATCAAAAGTTCCCGAGGTTTGTGCATCAACGGTAAGTTTGTAGGTAGGTTTGTTATCAAACTTTAAATCAGAATTAGCCACCTTAATAGTAGCTTCTGCCGCTGTGATGAACCCATACCTTAGTTTATATTGCAAAACTTCGCCTTCCTGAAATACAGCTTCTTTCTTTAGGGGAAGTTCCTGAGCCATTGTGAAGAGACTGCATAGGCCGGCCGTAACAGTTAAAAATAATTTTTTCATTGCTTTTGTACTCATTTGTGTGTGTTGCAGGGAAAACCATTTCCTAAAACCAGGATAAGTTCTTTCCTGTATGAAGATATACAAAAAGCAATCCAAAATTTAATCTTTTCTTTTATATACAGGCACAGTAGAGCATGGCTCTCCAAACATAATGCTTTTAACTACCGGGGTAAGCAGATTGGTAACTTCTACATAAGCAGCAACCGGCACATCAATTTCGCCGCATCCTTTTACCACCACACGTTCGTTTGCATAAACCTGCGGATTAATTTTAGCTAATGCCTTGGTAAATAAAACAGCTTCCAATGTGTTTAAGTCCCCGAATACTACTTCATTAGCATAAGGTTTTAGCTTATTGGCCAGCAGCATATATGCCCAGGTAGGTACAATAGCATCAGCAGAGCAGGTGATGGCCACATTCTTATCCTGATACTGTGTCCAATCGTGCTCCTTTATAAATGCCCGGAAATCTTTTTCCCTCAGTATTAAGCCGTGAAACAAATTATCTACGATATCGTAAACTACCCTTTCGCCTTTAGGATAAAAATCTTCGAGGTTTAAAGTAATTAAACCACTATTGGCAACTTTATTTATGATGTTTTCTTGAATTTCCATGGCCTTAAATAAAAAAAACCGTCCCGACTGATCATCGGAACGGTTACAAAATTACGTATTTTCTAATTAATAGAATTTCACACGATTGTCTTTTATCTTGGCATTTTCCTGTAAAGCCTGGAAAGCTGATCCCAATGAACGCTGACCTAAACTTAACAACATGCTTTCTTTTTGTTTAAACATATTTGCAATTGGAGCCGGGTTTGTAAATCCGTCAACAGTAAATACATATACGCCACGCTCACCTTGAACAGGAGCAGATAATTTGCCTGGCTGTGAACCGAATACACTACCTACCAATGCATTTTCCTGGGCAACACCTGGAATTACAGGGTTAGCAAATACTACGTTCTGTACTGGATTAACCGGGCGGGCAACTTTAGCCGCAATCTGATCGATACTTCCCTTACCTGCATTGGCTAATTTTTCTTTCAATTGTTTTGCTTTAACCGCATTGATTACCATCGGTTCGATTTCTTTCTTCACATCAGCTAATGATAAAATACCTTTCGGGCTGATGTTGGTTAAGCGTGCTACCACGTAAGCATTGCTCATGGTATAAATTTCAGGTAAAACATCACCTTTATCTGCTGCGTAAGCATCCTGGATTAGTTTACGAGGGTTATCTAAACCTGCAGCAAATCCCTGTGTTGCGGCTACCTTATCAGCAACAGCTACTTTCAATCCTTTTTGGGCTGCAAATTTACTGAAATCGTTACCTTTTACATCTGTTAAGAAACTGCTCGCAGCTTTATAAGCAGCGGCCTGGGTTTTGCTACTTGCTGCCAATGCTTTTTCTACATAAGCCAATTTAGCTACCTTAGAAGAACCGATCTGTTTTTCGATTTTAAGAATATGGTAACCGAATTGAGATTTTACAACTTTAATATCTCCTGCTTTACCATCAAAAGCGGCATTTTCAAATTCAGGAACCATTGCACCACGTGCAAAAGTACCCAGCTCACCACCTTTATCTTTAGAACCATCTACACTGTAGTTTTTAGCCAGTTCGGCAAAATTACCCCCTTTTAAAATTAATCCTTTTAATGAGTCAGCAAGTTTGATCGCTTTATCTTCGCCGCCAACTTTAGCCGGATCGATTAAGATGTGGCTTGCTTTTACCGAATCAGGAGAGATCCGGGTAGCAACCACTTTCACAATTTTGTATGAGTTACCGCTTAATTTCGGACCATAGAAACTGCCTGCAGGTAAAGCAAATACTGCCGAATCAACAGCCGGATCTAATTTACCTTTTGTGATATAAGTAAACGGAACTTTTACTTCTGAATTAATCGCTGCGAAAAGTGAATCGTTTTTAGCTACCTGGAAATCAGCGGCAATTTTATCTACCTGAGCTTTGATTGCCAATGAATCGGCTTTATTTGGGCTGATACTGAAAGTAACATACTCAAAAGCACGTGTTTCCTGCGGATTGTTGAAACGCGCTTTGTTCTGATCATAATATTCCGAATAATCAGCATCAGTTAATTTAACTGACTTATCAGGAACTGAAGCATAATCCAGGCTTACATATTTAAAGTTAGCCAGTTTGTTACGGTTGTTATACTCATCTGTAGCTTCTAATGAAGTTACATAAACCGAGTTACGGATTAAGTTAGAATATTTAGTTTGTAATGCCTGGTTTTTAATCTCTTCCTGTAACATGGTAGATTGTTGCAAAGCCTGAGGTTCTTTCGATTTCAAAAAATTCATCAGGGTAGCACGGTCCAACTGTCCGGTTTGAGGATTAGAAAAATACTGTTTAATTAACGGGCTAGGATTCTGGCCTTGTAATAAATCCAACAACTCATCTTCTGATACCGTTAAACCTAAACGATCATATTCTTTAGTTAACAAAACTTTTGCCAGCTCTGCATTCCATGCCTGATCAACAGCCATAGCGGTCATCTGTGCATTAGCACTTCCACCGTATTGTTGTTTCATCTGGTTTACACCCTGATCAACCTTTGGTCCGAACTCATCAATATTGATGTCGTTACCATCTATAGACCCTACAACCTTTTGATTTGCCGACCAAAAAGGTTTACCCACGTTAATTGCATCACCTACTAAAAACGCAACAATTGCAAAACCGATTGCAAAGACCAGAATATAGCCTGCACGGTTGCGCAAAAATGTCATTAATCCCATATTGTAATTATAAATTTATTTAGTTCTTTTTTAAGAGGGCGCAAGATACAAATTTGCCTTAAAAAAGAAAACACAAAATTTTATTTATCAAGCGCTTAATTATTAAGGGGATGGAAGAGGTAAAATGGCTAATGGAGGATGGAAGATTTGCCACTAAAATTGACTTCAAAGCTAATGCGAATTCAACAGATGCTTAATCCCTCATCCATCTTATCCCACATTTTACATCAATTAAGGCGCTACGCCTTCTTTCATATTCAATTCACCGTTTCCACTATCCATTTCATAGGTACTAAAATCCTGTGGTGCCTTGAAATTTATCCCTTCTCCTACGCTTCCGTCTACTCCCTTAACATACACACGCTGATTGGAATAGAAAATTTTCTTCGATTCATCCCAGATCAGTTCCTGAGAGGAGAAGGTATCACCTTTACTACTTTTCACCACTACGTTCTTCCTGAATTCGGTTTTGAGCTCGTTATCTCTCCTGATGGCATAATCGCATACCAGATTTCCATCAATGGTCCCGTTAGGATTATAGAAATCAATGTTTACACCTTTAATCATCTCCTGATAAGGGCTTCCATTAGCTGGCGTAACCTTATCAAGTATCGGGGCAGCACCTTTTGCTTTGATCCTTGCAGAATCGCTGTAGATAATATCCACACCTATAGTGCGGTCGCGGGATAGGATGGTCTTATTTATCGAAACTGAGTTTGCTTTTTTTAGATCATCGTCTCCACAGGAAGCCAGAAAAAAAGGCAACACCAGAAACAGACCATATAAAAATGCTTTCAGTTTCATTAATCAACACGGTACTTACGGAACCAGGTATCGTTCAAAGTAAAACCTAAATGGAAATTAATATATTGCTCTTTAACCAGGTTATTGTTTAATGTTCCTCTTTGTCCGAGTTCTGTTGTAAAATTGATTTTATAAAATGCAGTACCGCCATTAGCAGTAGGTAGCGGGAAACCAAAACCTAATGATGCTCCCATTTGTTTGATATCCTGGTTACCGATCTTGATATAAGTTTTATCATAATTAACACCAATGCGGTAATCTATACGTTTCAGGTAACTGTTGTAAGAAAATGCATCTGGTGTCCATTGTCCTCCCAACGAAGCACCCCAGCTATCTTGCAAACCCTGGTTAACATTATTGATACTTGTTGCAGACCATTTACTCATTCTAAAATCGGCACCGATTAACCACTTGTCATTCTGTTGTATAGCGATCCCAAAATTGTGTGTTAAGGGTAAAGTAAGGTTAGATTTACCATTATTCACCGTATTTAATGTATCTGCTGCAGTGCTTTCATTCCCATCCTGATCTCTTGTATACAGCGTAGCGTAAGAAGTTAATGTTGAATTTACTTTCCCAGAAGTGCTTCCAGAGTAACCTAAGGTAACAATCGTTTTCTTACCCAATGTAAAATCGTACTGAATACCATAAGAATAGCTTAACCCCCCAACACTATTTTTGGTCTGAAGTTTTGCATTATAAGAATTTGCACTATTAAATTCAGTGGCACGGCTGGTTTGAAGATTTCCGAAAATATATTCCAGGTTACCACCAATCCTTAAATGGTCGCCAAAACGGTAACCATAGCCCAAATAAGCTTTTGATAAACCACCTTCTCCTTCATAAAGTTGATTTAGGGTTGTGGTATCAACTTTCACGGTGTTCCTGTAATTATAACCCAGATCTGAATAGGGTAAAATACCAAAACTCAATGCCGATCTTCTGGTAACCGGGGCCGCAAATGCCAGGTGACTAAATGTAGAATTGAAACTAGATTCGCTTAAGTTATTGCGTGTTAAGTTGGTTACACTTGCACTCATACCAATATCGATCGTGGTTAATGAGATACCAGCATAAGATGCCGGATTCTGCATATTGATGTTATTAAAACCAGTAACTTTACTTACAGCAGTAGAAATTCCGCCCATTGCCCTAAACTGGGGCAATAAAGATCCTTTTATATTTCCAAGCCCATATCTTGAATATGGTGATGAAGTGGTAACCTGCGCCTGAGCACTTAAACCACAAACTAGAACGAGTATGGCTGCAATATAATTTATTCTTTTGTACATTTTAATCTGCAATAGCTTCATTTAATCCTTTTAATACTAAGTAAGGATCTTTTATAATTTGAGGCGCAAAGATGCTGTTTTGTAATTGTTTATACAAAAAATTAGCATCTCCCCCTGTTATAATTACCTTCAGAGCACTTTCTTTTTTATTATTTAGGGCGATAAAGCCTTCAATTTCGTTTATTATTCCCTGTAAAACGCCGTTCTTAATTGCCGATTGTGTATCAATACCTTCCACAATACCTTCATTTGCATCCCACTCCACCAAAGGCAAACGGCCGGTAAATTCGTGTACAGCCTTAAACCGCATTTTAATACCCGGACTTATGCTACCGCCAAAATACTCCTTAGCGCTGGTTAAAACATCATAAGTAATACAGGTACCCGCATCAACCACTAAACTTGCATTTGCCGGATATAAGCCATTTACAGCTAAAATAGCCGCCCATCTGTCCAGACCTAAAGTAGCTGGCGTTTTATATCTGTTTTGTACTCCAGTCGTCAATAAAGTTGAAAAACGGATATACTCAGTATGCTTTTTTAAAAATACTTCTAATGGTCCGATTTCCTGGTTAACACTACTGATGACCGACTTCGCCGGCGAAAACTTCTCAATCAATTGAGCCAAATCAAGTATCCCAATTTTATTGAAACGCTGATGGTGAACAATTTCTTTATTTGCAAAAACACCAACCTTAACAGCAGAATTTCCAATATCAATGCTTAGCCTACGCATTTAAAATCTCCCACAGCAAATAATGTTTTCTTAGAAATTCCAATGACTCCATTTTTTATCCATCTTGATTAAAACTAAAAAGCTTTAATTCTAAAATCATGCACAAAGCTATTAATCTTTGTTAAGTTTCGTTCTAGTTTTTTGTTAAAAAAGGTTAAACAAACAGAAAATACTGTATTGAAAGCACAAATAAAACGAACAATGTTTCGTAAAACCAACGTTTTTTGGCATTGCTAAAATAGTACGCCAACAGTACCGATCCTGGTGGTACACAAAGCAAAAAATGCCAAGTCCTGAAATCGGGTTTCAGGTAAAAACTAGCTGCAGAAACAATAAACATGAAAAATAACAGCTGAAAACTTTTTCTTGTACTGATAAAACTCCTGAAGAAATTTTCACGCAGTTGTAGTGATGCCAATATGATAATTACCGTAACCGGGATGAGTACCAAATAATCGTTATAGTTAATTTTAAATACCGATGGAAACTTATTACCCAATGGTTTCCAGATTTGATAAAACGAGCTTAAATTATCTTTCCAGTAATAAAATACAGCCAAAAAAAAGAATACGGTGATAAAACCAATTAAGCCCGCTACCCATTCGCGCCAATTAAATGACCTGAAAAGCAACAACGCTAAAAAGATCATCAGCAACATGGCCATAAACGGAAAGTAGATCAGTGTTCCAACCCCTATAATCATCCCAATATCGAAAACAGTGGTAATGGAATTCGCACTCTTACCCAGTTTTAAAAACTTATCTATAATCCAGATCAACAGGAAGTTGCATAACAACGCCGGACTAAGGATCATAAAAGGCATGAACAAGCTCGTTCCGGTGATAAACATCAGTCCTGGCAGGAAACTGGGTTTGGCTAATAAATTATGGTTATTTACAATCCGGTTGAAAATTAATGCTTGCACATAAACCAGAAGTGCCGCAATAAAAATATTGGTATAGGGGGTAAAGGCATTATCTAAATCTACATTGATCAGCAATCGGGCAAAAGGTTCCAAAAAATCAAAGTTCAGCTTATCGTGCGTTTCCTGAAAAATGGCAATACGCAGAAAGAACGTATATGCCAGCAAGAATACGAGGTTAATTGGATTTAGCTTTCTAAACTGATTAATCATGCCTTTTTAAAGAGTAGGCAAAGTAAAGAAAATAATTTAAGAGTAAGGAAGAAAGATGAAGAGCGGAAAGGCTAAAGCTTAAAGCTAAAAGACCAAAGCTTAAAGCGGAAAGAACTAAAGGGAGAATTTATAACCTGAGTTCGATTAATAATTTTTAGAAAAAAATTAGTCAATCAAAGCAATTATGTTTATATTTAAGTGTCTGAAATTCAAATATTTAAACACAAAAAACAGATGATTGACTACTCTAAAATTAGTGATATTTTTTGTCTTGTAGATGAGTTCTGCAAAGATTTTGATCAAACCACCAGTCCTTTTCTTTTGGGCAAGCCCTCCAAGCGTCCTGCGACCATGTCTAAAAGTGAAGTAATCTCTATCTGTCTGCTCTTCCATCTAAGCGGGTTCAGGTGCTTTAAACACTTCTATTTGTTTTATCTCCAAAAGCATATGCAAAGCGAATTCCCAAATACTGTGTCCTATAACCGCTTTGTTGAACTCAGCCAGAGCGTGCTCATGCCAATGACGATCTTCCTTAAAACCTGCTGTTTAGGCCGTTGTACGGGTATTTCATTTGTGGATTCCACCCCCATTCGGGTCTGCAACAATAAGCGTATAAAAAGAAACAAGGTATTTAAGGGGATAGCGGAGGTCGGGAAATCCACAATGGGCTGGTTCTATGGGTTTAAACTACACATCGTAATCAATGACAAGGGAGAGATATTAAATTTTGCCATCACCCAGGCCAATGTGGACGATAGAGAACCACTGAAGAACGAAAGCTTTTTAAAAGCTGTATTCGGAAAGCTTTTCGCCGACAAAGGGTATATATCCGAACATCTAGTCAAAATACTGTTTGTCAGTGATATACATCTGGTTACCAGTATCAGGAACAATATGAAAAATAGCCTGATGACCATGAACGACAAAATTATGCTCCGTAAAAGGTCTGTGATAGAAACCGTTAATGATGAGCTTAAAAACATATGCCAGATAGAACATTCAAGACATAGGTCATTCGCTAATTTTATCTCAAATATTATCGCTGGCCTAATCGCATACTCATTCTTTCCTAAAAAACCCGCTATTAATTATCAAACCAAACAATCATCACAGATTTTCGCGTTTTGATTAATCGAACTCAGGTTTATAGTCAGATAATTATAGAATTGTCAGTCTGAGCGGAGTTGAAGACCATGCGACAAGTGAAGAAGTATATACTGAACAGCGAATGTCTTATTTTTTTTGAAAAGCAGGTTCCTGTTCGTTTCGCTTCCGGTAGCCCTGCCATCTGCTTTACCTCAAGCGTTCGGTGCCCGCTCCTGTCAGGTTTAGGTTACACAGGATTCTGCCACGGATTAAAATAAGCCTAAGACCAAAGCGATAGGTAACGAGGGAAGGTATATGGGCGATGTATAGCTAACCATCCCTAAAAGCGCTGCTTTACATTAAATAAACCCGGGAGTAGCGGCAGCCCCGATCCTTCATCGGGCTATAGCGAATAACGGGGCTGTACAAGCCAAAAGTTACCGTCATTCATTTTCAAAATCAAACAGGTAACTCTAGTGACTAGATTCATTGGAATCCTTCGAATACGCCCAGGATGACAATAGAGGGTAAACTGACTAAAGACTCAAGACTAAAAAATTAAACCCTCGCGTATTTCTTCACCATATCATCTATAATCTGCGCAGTTTCATCCGGAAAATTAAATTCATGCTGTTGAGGATTTTCAACCCAGTTTTTAATAATAGGCAACCAGTTATGTGTACTGCCCCAAATTACAGGCAAACCAAACTGTTTTAAAGCATAGGCGTTGCATTGCTGCTCAAACTGGAAACGCATAGGAGCTACCAATAATTTTTTCTTCAAATAAAGTGCTTCCGCCGGGCCTTCAAAACCGCCGCCCGTAAATAGCCCTTCGCAGGTGGCCAAACTTTTATTAAATTTTTCGTTATTAACAGGCTCTACAAAAACATTCCCTTCCTGGTAGGCAACTTTGCTGTGTTTAGAGAAAACCTGCCAGGTAACTTCAGGCAGTTGTGTAAAAAGCTTTACCAGGCGTTTATCGTCAATGGCAGGAAGATAAACGGTATAATGCCCTAAATTTTCACTTTTCAGATTTCGGATCTCTGCCCTGATTACCGGAGTGTGAATAAAACTATCGTAGCGATCGAAATGAAAACCAATGTGGTACTTGGTAGGTGCATAGCGGCTCAAAATAAGCTTGCCCCAATCCAAAGTTCTCGGGCGCGGTACTTTTTTAGATTTAAATGCTGCCTGATGGCTCAATGAAACACATTCAATTCCTTGCAACTTACAGGCCCAGGCACTCACCGGCTCAAAATCATTAACAATTAAATTGTAATCTTTAAGTGGCAGCTGCTTCATATCTTTCCTGAAACGGAAAAGATTCATGCTCATCCAGGTTTTAAAATGGTCTACACCACCTTTTTTTCCAAAGATAAAACTGAAACCATGTAATTGGTATTTTACGGGCTGACTGAGTTTCACATCGGCCTGGGTACCGCTCACTAAAATATCCAATTCGCCATATTTTTGAAGCAAAGGAATAATTTCCCTGGCCCTGCTGATATGACCGTTACCTGTTCCCTGTATTGCGTAAAGTATCTTCATTTGTGCCCGAATATCTAAAATTATTGGGCAATTTCATATTTTATATTCTGTAAAAGAATATTTATATCAAGTTTACTTTTTAAATCCTCGGCATCCGAAAGAATTCCCTCATCCAACTGATCTTTTGTAAAGTGTTGATGCTCATACTTAAATACCGTCCAGTTTTTATCCTGATATTCTAAAGCCGTTAAACTTTCTACCCAATCACCGCTGTTCAGGTAAGTTACTTTTCCATCTTCAGTGGCAATTTCGCGTTGCTCGGCCTGATGAATGTGGCCACAAACTACATACTGATAACCTTTTTCGATGGCCAGTTCTGCTGCAGTTTGTTCAAAGCTATTAATAAACTTAACGGCATCTTTAAACTTAGCTTTGATTTTTTTCGAAAAGCTCATCTTCTCCCTTCTAAATGCGGTAAGTACCCAGTTTACGAAGCTATTAATGAGGATCAGCGTATCGTAACCAACCGCTCCCAATTTAGCCAGCCATTTAGAATGCTGCATGGTGACATCAAAAACATCACCATGGAAAAACCATGCTTTTTTACCATCCAGTTCTAAAATCAGCTTATTTTGAAGGTGAAAAGTACCCATCTCCATGCCGTCGAATTTGCGGAGCATCTCGTCATGGTTACCGGTCAGGTAATGCACCTGAACACCCTCAGAAACAAATTTCATCAGCTTACGGATCACTTTCATGTGCGACTCAGGCCAGTAACTTTTGCTAAACTGCCAGATATCGATGATATCACCGTTTAGGATCAATGTTTTGGGTTTAATACTTTTCAGATACTTTAAAAGTTCTTTTGCATGACAGCCATAAGTACCTAAATGTACATCGGAGATTACGACTACATCGACATTTCTTTTATCCATAAAAGGGAAATTTTAGGGGGAAGGGTATTGTTACCGCCCGGTTAAAGCAGTTCAGAGATAAATTAGTTGTGTTACCACTCTTCTTCCTCATCGAGTTTTACCTCAAAAGGGCTAAAGAAATAAAGTACAACAATTAATAAGCATACGGCAAAGAATGACTCCAACATATCATCTGATTTATATTATAAAGGTAAGACTCTGTATATCAAACAAATGTTACGACATTGTTAAATTATTATTCTATTTGATAAAGATTGTTAAAATGACCCGCTGAATGTTAATTGTATAAAATTGAGCTTAGAATTAAATCTAACTGGACTAATTAGTAAACGGGTAAAGATTGAGCATTTAGTTCCTTTTCATAGATCCTGAAATGAGGCTGTCTCATAAATATGTCATCCTGAGGGGTAATTTATTTTATAAAAATCAACATGAGTGACGTTTAATTGATTTCTTTTGCCCTAAGGCGTGGTCTTGCCTCGGCTCGCCGCCGCCGAAGGGCTCTTTCTTTTTGGCATCAAAAAGTAACAAAAAATGCCGGCTGAAAATTTTTCTTTCAAAGCCAGTTGTACGGACAGAACAGTGCAGCCCGAAAAATTTGTTAGGCCGGATTTAAGTAGAACGGGAATACCGTGCTATGGCCTAGCTGGATGGAAATACTAAAGCGATTAAAGTGCTGATTATAATATTTTACAAAATGACGTCAATGGTAGCTTGTCGAAGAACCTGTTTTAAACGCCTTTCAAGGCGTTTCGACAGGCTCAACATGACAATTTGATTGAATTACAATTTACGATACAGCCTCCAGGGGGACGAATCCCAGGAGATATTCCGTGTTTCTGTGTTTCCGTAGCAAGAAACCGCTGCAAAAAAATTCTGGCAACAAAAAGCCCCGCAAGATTGAATCCTGCGGGGCGTAAATCTATTTAAAGAAATATTAAGCTTTAACCGCTTTCTTTTTCTTCTTTTCTTCTGAATAAAATCCAAAGCCCAATCCGGCCAATAACAAGATCGATCCTGCTAAAGAGATTTTCTCTCCCGTGTAATACGATGTTGGATGGAAAATAAACTCAAGCTTATGGTTACCTGCCTCTAACTGCGCTGCACGTAAAACATAATCAGCCCTAAAGTATGGCTTCTCAACTTCGTCGATATACATTTTCCAGCCTTTATCATAATAGATCTCTGAAAATACTGCAATCACGTCTTTAGCGGTTGAATATTCGTAAGTTAAATGATCAGGGTTATAGTTCGTTAATTTAATAAAACCCTCCTGGCCAGTTCCTAAACGTTTAGTATCAATCGAATTTTTAAAGCTTTCGTCAACAATAGCCTCTTTCTTCGCATCAAAACTGCTGATTGCTTTCATTTCTTCGTCAGCATTTTTAGCAAACTGAACACTTTGTACAAACCATGCATTACCTGCAGCCGTAGCGTTACGTTGCATTTTATACGATCCGTTCTGCGGATCCTGTGTAATAATGTACTTGGTATTTAACATATCCAGAACGTCCTGGTTAATGCTTTTTGTTAATTGGTTATCAACCAACTCCTGAAAACGTTTTAACCTCGCCGAGTGGAAACCACCAACTGTTTTGTGGAAATAAGAAGTTTCAGCACTTTTAAACGGATCGCCTAACGATAGGTCGAAAACCCTGAAGTTTGGATCTTTATCTGCTGAGATAAAATTATCTACATCCCTTGGCTGGTAGTGGTTATCTAAATCAGATTTGCTTACAAAATTTTGGTTGTTCAAATAACGGCGGTCAACCTGCCATAAATCGATCAGTACAAATAAAGCCAACAAACCGAAAGCCAATTGCATGTTCATTTTTTTGGTGATAAAAGCCCAGGTAATACCAAAACCAATGGCTATAAATAATAACGAACGTAGCGCATCAGTACGTGCTAAACTAACTCTGTCAGCTTTAACTGCTTCCAGGATCTGAGCTGTCAACGCGGTATTATTTTGTGTGATCTGATTTAACCACCCTGTTAACTGCGTTTGCGCAGCATTTGTAAAGCTAAAAAATGCTGTTGGGGCAATGGCAATTAAAAGAGCAAAACCTCCGGTAATTCCAGCCGACCAGGTAAGTCGCTGAACCAGGTACTTTTGATCATATTTGCCATCTTGTGCCTCTTTAACAGCTAAAATTGCCAATAACGGAACTAATAAACCAACTACTGCAAGAATAGATTCTACCGCTCTAAACTTATTGTACATTGGCAGATAATCAAAGAAAATATCAGAGATTAACGGGAAATTCTGCCCAAATGAAAGAAACAATAGCAAAATACTACTTCCCAATATCCACCACTTCCAACGGTGTTTAACAATAAATAAACCAAAAACGAATAAAAAACAGATGATAGCGCCAAAATAGTATGGACCAGCAGTACCAGGTTTATCTCCCCAATAATTAGAGCCTGCATTTTGTGCAATTGCATTTAAGGCTTTCTCCGTTTCCTGCCCATAAATTGGCGCCAGTACATTTGATACGGTCCCATCCTGCAAAATCTTAATAAACTTTCCGTTTGGATCTAGCTGGCCGCCACTGGCACCACCATATAAATTTGGAATCAGGAAAGTGAAACTCTCTCCAACACCCTGACTCCATTGATAAGCATATTCTTTATCCAAACCATTTGCAGGTTCGGCTTTATCAGTAGTTAAATTAGATTTTCCACGAATAGTCTCTTTACCATACTCGTAGGTTGTCCACAGGGTACCTGCATTTACCAGAACTGATAAGAAAATACCTGCGACAATATAAGCAACAGATTTACCAAATGCCGGAAGCTGTTTTGCTTTAAAGGCATGATAAAGTTCTATACAGCCTAGAATAAACAACGCTATAAATAAATAGTAGGTCATTTGGATGTGGTTAGATCGGATCTCTAAAGCCATAAAAAGCGCCAGTAAACTCCCACCAACCAAATACCGGCCTCTTAATGTGAGAATAATGGCGGCTAAAATAGGTGCAAAAAAGCCAATGGCTAATGCCTTATTGCTGTGCCCAGCTGCAATAATGATAAAATTATAAGATGTAAACGCAAAAGCGATTGCCCCCGCCGCAGCAAGCCAAGGGTTTATTTTTAACACACAAAATAGTAAGTATGCGCCTAAAAGGTATAACAAAACTGTTCCAACAGGATCTGGGAAAATACCTTTAATTACATCGATGCCGTATGTTGTAATATTAAGAGGATACTGTACCCAAATTTGATAAGCTGGCATACCACCGAACATCTGATTGGTCCAAAGTGGGCCTTTACCATCTTTCGCCTTAATATCCATAATTTCTTTTTGCATGGCCTTAGCCTGCAAAACATCGCCCTGTTGTGGTGCTTTACCCTGCAAAACAGGACTGAAGTAGGCAAAAGTGATGACTACAAAAAATGCAATAATGGCTAAGTGAATGCCATTTTTATTAAACCAGTTATTCATTAAGGTTTGTTTAAGTTTAAACGAACGTCAAAAATAAAAAATTGGGCGGTATAAAAAAGCAATAAATTAAATGCATGCTGAATAAAAAATTAGATTTGTGATAAAGAATAAAAATTCAACCTATTTATTATGAGAAAGTTTGTCGTTACAGCTGCTCTTGCTTTATTATCTTTTTCTTCGTTTTCGCAGCTGGTCAGTTTAAATAATGATGAAATCAAAAAGCTGAAAACGCAGATCAAAAACGACGGGGAAACCCAGAAACTATACCTGGGCTTTGAAAAATCGGCATTAAATTATTTAACTGCGCAACCCAACCCAATTGATACCATCCGAACTGAAGGATTATTAAAGGGAAATCCAAAAAAAGAAAAAACCAGGTTAGCCCTGGCAGACATGAACAAAATGTTTGCACTGGCCTTACAATACCGGATTACCAGTGATCAAAAATATTTAAACAAATGTGTAGAATTTCTTGGAGCATGGGCCAAAATCAATAAACCAAATGGCGATCCTATTGACGATACCAATCTGGATAAAGCCATTGAAGCTTACGATCTGATTAAAAAAGATATCCCTGCAACTGATAAAAAACAGATTGAACAATGGCTTACCGAAACGGCCTGGGCAGAAATTAACAGCAAACGGATGAAAGCGGGCAGAGCTACTGCCATTAATAACTGGAACGCGCACCGCCTAAAAGAAGTTGGCGAAATCGGTTACACTTTAAACAACCAGGATTTGATCAGATGGGCCATCGACAATTTAAAAAGCCACATCAATATCAATCTATATCCCGACGGAACAAGTTTGGATTTTAAAGAGCGTGATGCCATGCATTACCACATTTACGACCTCGAACCTATGCTAAAGCTGGCCATTATGATCGACAGGGCAAAGGGCGCCAACTTTTATACTTATGAGTCGCCTAAAGGATCTTCGATCAAAAAATCTGTAGAATGGCTGATCCCATACCTCAATGGTGAAAAACAACACGAAGAATACGTAAATACAACCGTTAAATTCGACCGCGACCGGGCCAGGAACAATGAGCCTGGATTTGCTCCCGGGACTATGTTTAAACCAGATTTGGCTTTACCCGTATTAAAACTATCTGTCTATTTCGATAGGACACAGGCTGATCTGTTAAAAAAAATAAATAACAATGAGGCTACCTGGCAGATGGTGCTGGATGAGATTCAACGCGATAGCAAATATTCTCCAAACAAATAAACTTTCAATAATTTTTGAAAGTTTAAAAATAACTTTATATTTGTACATGGAATTAGCAGCAGCAAAATTAAAATTTATAGAAGCCTGGGGCAAATTAGGCTCCGAATGGGGAATTAACCGTACCATGGCCCAGGTACATGCGCTGTTATTAATTTCGCCTGAAGCGTTAACCACCGAAGAAATTATGGAGCAACTCAGTATTTCAAGGGGTAATGCGAACATGACCCTCCGCGACCTGATTGGTTGGGGATTGATTGAAAAGCAACATAAGGCAGGTGAGCGGAAAGAATACTTTTTTGCGGATAAGGATGTTTGGAATATTGCCCGCCAGGTAGCTAAAGAGCGCAAGAAAAGAGAACTGGAGCCTGTTTTAAAAATTTTGAACGAACTCTCTACGGTTAATGGCGATGAGAAAGACCCGGAGTTTATTACCTTCAAAAAATCGGTAAAAGACATTAACAAACTGGCCGGAAACGTAGATAAAACTTTAGAAACGATGCTTAAAGCAGAAGAAAGCTGGTTCTGGGGTTCGGTGCTGAAAGTGTTTAAATAGATTGGAGAGGGGAGACAAGAGTAGCAAGATAGAAGTAGCAAGTATCAAGACAGATAGAAATTCCGTCATTGCGAGGCTCGAAGCAATCTTACAACGGTAGCGTGAAGGTGATGGTAAGAGAGAAGTAGCAAGTATCAAGATAGACTTACCCTAAGCCTTACACCTTAAACCCTAGACCTTAAAAAAGCCTTACCTATTGTTCGGCTTTATTTTTTAATCAAAACTTTCATATTTTACTGAAAGTATTAAAATTTAAATAAAAATGAAACCGCTTAAAAACCACGTAATTTTATTTGACAATGAATGCCCTTTATGTTATGCCTATACTAAGGCTTTTGTAAAAACAGGTATGCTGGCTCAAGATGGTCGTGAAGCTTACCAAGAAATACCCCAAAATATTTGCCCACTGGTAGACCGGCAAAGGGCTGCCAATGAAATTGCACTGGTTAATACAGAAACTGGCGAAGTTACATACGGCATCCAGAGTTTATTCAAAATTATTGCATACGCTATGCCCTTTTTTAAGCCTTTATTTTTGTTTAGTCCATTTGTTTATCTGATGCGTAAATTTTATGCATTTATTTCTTACAACCGTAAAGTAATTATACCAGTTGCAGTAAAAGAAAATAGCTTACAGCCAACTTTCAAACTCCATTACCGCATCATCTTTCTGCTTTTAACCTGGTTTGTTACTGCTTATATATTAACAGATTATGCGCATCTGCTTACCGGTTTTGTGCCCCTCGGCAGTAAATACCGCGAATACTTAATCTGTGGTGGCCAGCTATTTTTCCAGGGTGCAATCATTGGCTTTTATAGAAAAGAAAAGCTTTGGGATTATTTAGGGAATATGATGACCATTTCTTTCTCAGGCTCACTTTTACTTTTGCCCATTATAATTCTGGCAAAATACATCAGCTTTCTGCCCTTATTTTTTCTTTTATACTTTTTAATGGTTGCGGGATTGATGTTTTTAGAACATATCCGTAGAAGTAAATTATTAAAGCTAGGTTGGTTAATGAGCATTACCTGGGCGCTTTACCGCTTAATTGTTTTGGGTTTAATCTTAATTTTATAATCATATCATGAAATACAGAAAAATTGTACTGGCCGGCGGAAATGGTTATTTGGGCAGTGTATTAGCGAAATATTTTAGCAGCCATGCTGATGAAGTGATCATTCTGTCAAGAAAAGTACAAGCCGGAACGGGCAATATTAAAACGTTGGTATGGGATGGTAAAAACATGGGTGAGTGGGCGTACAGCTTACAAGGGGCTGACCTCCTGGTTAACCTTTGCGGTAAAAATGTAAACTGCAGGTATACTGAAAAAAACAAAAAAGAAATTTTTGATTCAAGATTGATTCCCACCCATTTACTGGGCAAAGTGATCGGAGAAATGGAAAAGCCGCCAAAACTCTGGATCAATATTACTTCTGCAACCATTTACCGCCATGCCGAAGACCATCCACAAGATGAGTTTACAGGCGAAATCGGTGAAGGTTTCTCTATTGAAGTTTGCAAAGCCTGGGAAAATAGCTTTTTTGAAACAGACACGCCCAATACCAGAAAAATAGCCCTTAGAATGGGTATTGTTTTAGGCCTGAAAGATGGGGCGTTTCCTCGCTTACTTAACCTGGTGAAATTGGGTATGGGCGGTAAACAGGGCAATGGTGAACAGTACATGAGCTGGATCCACGAAGAGGACGCTGCAGGTAGTATAGCATGGCTCCTTGATCACCCAGAAATTGAAGGAATTGTAAACTGCACGGCACCAGAAGTGATTAAAAACCATGTTTTTATGCGTAGCATCAGAAAGGCCTTTGGTCGCAATTTCGGCCTGCCTGCTCCAGCCTGGTTATTGGCTATTGGTGCAAAAATCATCGGAACGGAAACGGAACTGATTTTAAAAAGCAGGTGGGTTAAGCCAGCAGTGCTACTAAATAGTGGATTTGAGTTTAGATACGCAAAGATTGATGAGGCAATGGCAGCGCTGAGCAGGAAGCGATAAGGTAATTATAGCTAAAACGGAAGTGTATGCCCACAATTATCTTCAAAACGTTGATTAATGCACCGATTAGGCGCTGTTTTGATCTGGCTAGAAGTATTGATCTTCACTTACAGTCGATGAAATCGTCTGAAGAAAAAGCAATAGCTGGAAAAAGTAGTGGTATGATTAACCTGGATGAATCCGTTACCTGGAGCGCCAGGCACTTTGGCATTCCGTTCGAAATGACCAATAAGATTAGTGCGATGGAATATCCAACGTTCTTCATTGACGAGATGATTAAGGGACCTTTTAAAAAACTCCACCACCAACACCAGTTTAAAATTATAGATGCTCAAACAGAGATGACTGATATTTTTGAGTTTCACGCACCGTTTGGCTTATTAGGCCGGCTTCTAGAAAAAATATTTCTTAAAAATTATATGTTGAAGCTTATTGAGAAAAGAAATAAGATGATCAAATTTCAGGCTGAAATGGCATGTTGAATTTTAACAAAAAACCCTGAAACAAGTTCAGGGTTTAATTTTATTTCACTTCTTCGTAGTCTACGAAGTCGCCGAGTTTATCTGTTTTACTTTGATCAGGCTTTGGAGGCATATAATCTATTGAAATAGAGCCTTCTGGTTTTGACCGTCGTTGTTGTTGCTGTCCTGTTGCCTGACTCTGCATTTTACTGGCCAGGTTATTAAACAGCATTGGCAGAATTAACCTGATCAACATCCTGATCAGCCAAAGTACCAATATTGCTATGAAAATAAATTTTACTAAACTTAACATTCTTTAAATTACTGTTGTTACAAATATAGACGTCGTAACATTTATTTTGTTACTTATTTAGCCTTTAATTGCAATCCTATTACAAATATAATACGCAAATCAGCTAAAAAGGTTTTAATATCGCCGATTAATCTTCAACTATTTCTGCTACGCGGCCAACCTGCCCATCCTCGAGCCTCACTTTTATCCCCCTGGAATGAAATGCCGATGAAGTAAGCAGATCTTTCACCACGCCATAAGTGATGTTTCCAGAACGTTGATCTTTCTTCAATATAATCCCGACTTCTAATCCCGGATAAATGTCCTTTCTGTTTTGACCGTCCATTGTGCTTTATTGTTTGATGATGAAAACATCAAAAATCTGTAATTATTTTGAATGTTAAGGTAATTTACTAAAATCTATTCCCGGTTTCTTACCCGGCAATTCTAATTTAAATGATCTAAAAATCAATCTTTAAAACCAAATCGTTACTTGCTGAACTTTTCGTTAAACATTTTCTCCAGCGCAAACATTTCGTCGCGCAACTTTGCAGCTTGTAAAAAGTCCATATCCTTTGCTGCTTTCTGCATATCCTTACGGGTAGTATCAATTGCCCTTTGCAGTTCGGCCTTACCCATATACTGCACAATCGGATCTGCAGCAATACTGATTTCTGCATTTTCTACATAAGCCCTTGCTTTATTGTCGCTTGCTTTTTGAGAGAAATCGAGTACCGATGTTTGCTCTAAAATTGCTTCTCTTGATTTTCCGACAGTTTTTGGTGTAATACCATGTTCAAGGTTGTATGCAATCTGTATGTCTCTACGTCTGTTCGTTTCAGAGATGGTTTTCGACATACTATCTGTAATGCCATCAGCATACATAATTACACGCCCTTTATCGTTACGGGCCGCACGGCCAATGGTTTGGATCAATGATTTTTCAGACCGTAAGAAACCTTCTTTATCTGCATCTAAAATAGCAACCAAAGTAACTTCAGGTAAGTCCAAACCTTCACGTAGCAGGTTAATACCTACTAAAACGTCAAATTCCCCTAAACGTAAACCGCGTAGAATTTCTACCCGCTCTAAAGTTTTAATTTCGGAGTGGATGTACCTGGTTTTAATGTTTAGGCGATCAAGATATTTTGTCAATTCTTCAGCCATGCGTTTGGTTAGCGTAGTAACCAAAATACGTCCGCCATCTTTTATGGTAATGTCTATTTCATCCAAAAGATCATCAACCTGGTTAATGGCAGGTCTGATCTCTATAACAGGATCCAACAATCCGGTTGGCCTGATCACCTGCTCTACTACCACGCCTTCTGATTTTTCCAATTCATATTCAGCCGGAGTTGCACTCACATAAATGGTTTGTGGTGCAAGGGCTTCGAATTCATTAAAATTTAAAGGGCGGTTATCCAATGCGGCCGGTAAACGGAAGCCATATTCAACTAAAGATAATTTTCTCGATCTATCGCCACCATACATGGCCCTGATCTGAGGAACGGTAACATGACTTTCGTCAATGACCATTAAATAATCTTCAGGGAAATAATCCAGCAGACAGAAAGGACGCATACCAGGCTGCCTTCCATCAAAGAAACGCGAATAGTTTTCAATCCCTGAACAATAGCCCAGTTCTTTCATCATTTCAATATCGAAATTGGTCCTTTCTTCCAAACGTTTTGCTTCCAATAAATGCCGATCTGCAATTAACTGGTTCTTACGGATTTCCAGCTCTTCCTGTATTCCCCAAATCGAAGAATTGAATCTATCTTTTGGCGTAACGAAAAGGTTGGCAGGATAAATAGCCATATCTTCCAGTTTTTCGAGTGTTTTGCCTGAAACAGGATCGATTGCCGAAAGTTCTTCAATATCATCGCCGAAAAAAGAAATGCGGTAGGCATGATCCAGATAGGCCGGATAAATATCTACGGTATCGCCCTTTACCCTAAAAGTTCCCCTTTTAAATTCGGTTGTGGTACGCGAGTATAAAATCTCTACCAAACTATGCAAAAATGCATTTCTCGAAATCCGAAGCCCTACACCGAAGCGGAAAACCATCCGGGAAAAATCTTCCGGATTACCCATACCATAAATGCATGATATGGATGACACCACAATAATGTCCCGTCTACCGCTCATTAGTGATGACGTGGTACGTAAGCGCAGTTTCTCAATTTCCTCGTTAATGCTCAGGTCTTTTTCAATATAGGTATTGCTCGAAGCGATAAAGGCTTCTGGCTGATAATAATCATAATAAGAAACAAAGTAATTTACCGAGTTTTCTGGAAAGAAATTTTTGAACTCTCCGTAAAGCTGTGCTGCCAAAGTTTTATTGTGACTTAAAATCAAGGTAGGCTTTTGGGTCTGCTCAATTACATTGGCCACGGTAAACGTTTTTCCAGATCCTGTTACGCCCAATAAGGTTTGATAATGTTCGTTAGCATTTACACCATCCACCAGCTGTTTAATGGCACTAGGCTGATCTCCGGTAGGTTGGTATTCTGAGGTGATTTTAAATTTCATGAGTATATCAAATATACGATTTAGGGACTAAAGAGTAAAACAGGCGAAAGTCAGGAAAGTTGGAGATTGATCGGTTAATAAAAGTTTTAAGATTATACATATGATTTATGATGAAAATTAAATATTATGTTTAGAACGTTTAAATGGCTATCAACCTAGTAAATCGAAAGTTTAACTTTTGATTTACTAGGTTTGTGTGTATATTTGTTTATGCTAATTATTAGAAATCTTGCAGCACAGTTAAAGAATAAGCTTAAAAAGTCTCCCGCAATCGCAATCCTCGGGCCACGGCAGGTTGGAAAAACTACTTTAGCAAAAAGTTTAAGCAGCGATTACATCTATCTTGACATGGAAAATCCCCGGGATGTGGCTAAGCTCTGGGATGCCTATACTTTCTTAGAAAGCTTGCAAGATTATACCGTAATTATTGATGAGGTTCAATTATTGCCGGAATTATTTTCTTTATTACGCCCTTTAATTGATGCAAAAAGAACTCCTGGAAGATTTATATTGCTTGGATCTGCTTCTCCTGAATTGGTTAAGGGAGTTTCTGAAACATTAGCCGGAAGAATTTCTTACAATGAATTATGTTCCATAGGATTAACTGAACTGCCAAATGAATTAAGCTTTGAGCAACATTGGTTTCGTGGTGGGTTTCCAGAATCTATATTGGCAGAAACCGATCTGTTAAGTAAAGAATGGATTGATGATTTTATTGTAAGTTATGTAGAAAGAGACTTGGCTAAGATGTTTAACGTAGAACTAGCGCCAACTTTACTAAGAAACTTCTGGAGTATGCTTGCTCATTTGAATGGAAATTTATTTAATGGAGAGTCTTTCGCTAGATCGTTAGGCGTAAGCGCACCTACTGTTAATAAGTATTTAGATTTTTTAGAGGGAGGATTTTTGATCAGACGTTTGCAGCCATGGTTTGTTAATGCGAAGAAGCGCTTGATTAAGTCGCCTAAGACATATATAAGGGATACGGGAATTCTTCATCGTTTATTAAATATCCCAGGTTATAACGATCTTTTTGGTCACCCAGCTGTAGGCGCATCCTGGGAGGGCTATGTAATTGAGCAGATTTATCAGATGAAAGCAAAGCAGACTGACCTTTTTTTTTACAGGACACAAACCGGAGCAGAATGTGATTTAATCCTCGTTCAAGGCATTACACCAATAGCATGTATTGAAATTAAACTGTCGAATGCTCCAACAGTATCAAAAGGGTTTATTAGCTGCATAAAGGATCTGGAACCGAAGTATAAATATATCATTACGCCAAAAAGCGAAACGTACCTATCATCACATGATATTAAAATAACCAACATTAAAACCTTTTTGTTAGATATTCTACCTCAAATTCAATAAAAACTCCCCGTTGAATTTTCTTCAACAGGGAGTTTAATGAAATCTCGTCATGCAGAAGCTTTAAGATTCCCAATCAAGCTGGGAATGACGATCCGCGATAATGATGACGCTATTATTTTCCTGCGGCGGCCTGCATTGGATTTTTACCAACCGACTGGCCTCTTACAGCACCGCCGGCTTTCATTTTGTAAACTTTGAATTTGCTTTCTTTTGCTTTACCGCCCCAACTATTGTTTGAGGTATCAATATCAGCAGTTTCACGCAATGGGTCGACTAAAATTGAAGCAACTTCTTTGTTTTTCACATAGAATTTCGAAGTTTTCAGTTCATTATGTCTCCAGATCTGTGCCGGGATACGGTCGATCTCTTTGGTGCCATCTTTATAGGTAAACTCCACAATAACAGGCATTACTAAACCACCTTTGTTACTAAAGCTTAATTCATATAAAAACTGGTTGGCATATTTACTTTGATCGGATTCTGCAACAACTTCTAAAGGTGGTGTCATATCCATTTTTGTAGCTACAGTAGTGTCAACAGTTACCAATCCTCTATCGTATTTATAATAAAAATCCTGTGCCGCAGTATTCTTATCAACATAGAAGTTGATTTTTTTATCCTCGCGGTTTCTGATTTTTGAAATATCTTCAAAAGCATTCACCGCAGGTTTATCAATTTTAACCATCCTCGATCTGGCAGCAGGAACTTCTTTAGGGAAATCGGCTTTAGCAAATTTCACACTATCCAATGAGATATCGCATGGATCTGTTCCATAAAACCAACCTCGCCAAAACCAATCTAAATCTTCGCCACTGGCATCTTCCATGGTACGGAAAAGATCTGCCGGTTGCGGATGTTTAAAAGCCCATCTTTTTGCATATTCTTTAAATGCGTAATCAAATAGTTCTCTGCCCATAATGGTCTCGCGAAGTATATTCAGGCCTGTAGCCGGTTTTGAATAAGCATTTGGGCCAAAACGAGCAATGTTTTCAGAGTTGGTCATAATGGGTTCTAACTCATCTTTAGGCAGTTTCATATAATCGACAATGGTGTAGGCAGGCCCTTTTTTGCTTGGGAATTTGTTATCCCAAAGCTCTTCTGTTAAATACTCAACAAACGAGTTCAAACCTTCATCCATCCAGGTCCACTGGCGTTCGTCGCTGTTTACAATCATCGGAAAAAAGTTGTGCCCAACTTCGTGAATAATTACACCAAGCATTCCGTTTTTAGTGCTTTCGCTATAAGTTCCATCTGTATCCGTACGGCCATAGTTAAAACAAATCATCGGATACTCCATTCCATTGGCTGCTTCGATACTTTGCGCAACCGGGTAAGGGTAAGGAATGGTAAAATCTGAATAGGTTTTAATGGTGTGTGCTACTGCACGTGTAGAAAATTTACTGTACAGGTTGTAAGCTTCTTTTCCATAAAAACTCATACACATTACGGTATTGTTGTTGGCCTGGATTTTTTGTGGCATGGCATCCCAGATGAACTTACGGGAAGAAGTCCATGCAAAATCGCGAACATTACTGGCGTTGAAAACCCAGGTTTTTTTAGCAGTTGATTTTTTGGTTTCCGCTGCTTTAGCTTCAGCCAAAGTTTGAATTTCGACAGGTGCAGTCGCCGTTTTTGCAGCATTGTACCTAGTTAATTGCGTAGGGTTTAAAACTGCGCTATAATTGAGACATTCGCCAGTTGAGCCTACAAGGTGATCAGCAGGAACGGTCATCTGGACTTTAAAATCGCCAAAAGTTAAAGCAAACTCGCCTCTTCCTGTAAACTGGTGATTCTGCCAGCCTTGAAAATCGCTGTACACACACAAACGTGGGTACCATTGTGTCATGGTAAACAGGTAATTGCCATCAGCCGGGAAAAACTCGTAACCACCGCGGCCACCAACACTCATTCTGTCGGTAATTTTATAGTTCCAGTCGATATTGAAAATCAATTTCTGTCCGGTTCTTAAAGCTACTGGCAAATCAATCCTCATCATGGTTTTATTAACCGTGTATTTTAGGTTTTTACCTGTTGCATCCGTTAATTTGGTAATGTTGATCCCATCGCCATTGTTCGCAGTTGCACTTATCTGGTCTAAATTTTTGGTTGTGCCCATAAGAGGCATTTTGGTAGCATCCTGATAGTTTGCGTTCTTATCGGTGCTATGCTCGTTTTCATCAAGCTGCAACCAGATGTAAGTTAGAGGATCAGGAGAGTTGTTGGTATAGGTAATGGTTTCAGATCCCGTAAGCAACAGGTTTTTTTCATCCAGTTCACATTTAATGTTATAATCGGCACGTTGCTGCCAGTATTTAACGCCCGGTGCGCCACTGGCGGTACGTTGTTCGTTTGGTGTTGGCAAAATAGTGCCCAACTGCTCAAACTTATTTCCGTGATTGCTCCCAGGGTTATTCTGAATATTTTGAGCCATAGCTAAACTTCCAGAAAGAAATAGCAGGCCGGTTAAAGTAAATAGTTTATTCATTATGTATTTATTAAAAAGGAATTCGTTCTAAAGCCATTTTTAAAGCCAGGCTAAATACAGCTGCTGATATAAATAAAACCCAGCTCATACGTTTTATGCGGGTGTAATTGAAAATTAAAAAAGTAATTAAAAGAATGATAATCACCATAAAAATCTGTCCTGCCTCAAGCCCTACATTAAAGCCAAATAAGCCCCAACCAATGTTCTGGTCTTTTGCCAACATAATCCTTATGGAATTAGCGAAACCCATGCCATGGATCAATCCAAAACCCAATGCCAAAAAGTAATTGATCTTAATTGATTTTAAGGAGAAATTTTTTCTGAACAAATTGCTGATTGCCGTAATTACAATCGTACATGGGATTAAAAATTCTACCCACTTACTATCAAACCTGATGATATCCAATACGCTTAAAAGTAAGGTAAATGAATGACCAATAGTAAAGGCCGTAACCAATATGAGCACCTGCTTTAAATTGACATAACTATAAATAGCCACCAGGGCTAAAACAAACAGCTGGTGATCTAAAGCGTCGGTACTGATAATATGCTCCCAACCCAATTTAAAATAAAAGACAAAATCTTGCAACTGCATGAAATAATAAGCTAACTATTGGATTTAAAATAGTTTATAAAGCTTAAAATTATGTTTTTAATTGCAAAAAGCCCAAACATCCTTAAAACAAAAGCATAAATACCAAATTTGTTACTAATTTTTATGTTATTCGAGGCAATTGCCTGGTTTAAGCTTTAAATCTTAACTTTGCTGGCTATAACACCTTAATACTGATGCATAGATTAAAATATATCCTTTTGTTATTATGCTGTGCTTGCTGTTCGGTCAAAGCAGGTATAAAACACCCACTGCATGTAAGTACTACCGAAGTAAACTTTAATGCAAAGGATAAAACTTTAGAAATAAGCTGTAAAATCTTCTCAGACGATTTCGAGGCAATTTTAGCCAAACTATACAAACAGAAAATCGATCTGAGCAATCCGAATATGAAAGGTACGATGGATGAATTGGTCAAAAAATACCTGCTTTCTCATTTACAGCTAAAAGCCAACGGCAAAGCTGTTGCCATGAACTACATCGGATTTGAGATCGACCATGAGGCCACTAATATTTACCTGGAAGTTGAAAAAGTTGCCGCTATAAAATCTGTTGAGGTTAACGATAGCATTTTATACGATATGTTTGATGATCAGATGAGTATCGTACATGTGGTGAAAGGTAGCACCCGTAAAAGTACTAAAATACTTTACCCTGAAAAGAAATTCACGGCAAACTTTTAATTGTAATTTTTGTATTAGATAATGATTCAGTGTTAAATTACCGTTAATTTTAATGATCAATATTAGTTAAGTTAATATAGGCTGAGAAATATTTCTTGTAATCTTTTTTTAAATACAGCGTTGTTAAAAATAAGTTATGCATCTAATCATCTTCTCCAACATATTAACGCCTCGGATTAAATATATCTTCAATTTCATTTTTAAAGATATCCTTAAAGCAGAATTAGAATTTACGGGCAATAGCACATATTTTCTGCAGAGCGAACACATCAAAATCAGTTATGGCGATGAACCCTTAGGCGAAGAACTTTTCTTTAAAAGTACACCTTTGCTTTTCTCTAATAAATTAGAAGAAATTAAACCCAAAACCGTTTCATTTGGAGAATACCAGGTTCCTTTTCCGGTAGAGCAATCTGCCTTACCATTCGATGTTTTTGCTGCATCCTTTTTTATGATCAGCAGGTACGAAGAATACCTTCATCAGCGAAATACAGAAGAAGAATTTAAGCCCTCAAAAAGTTATCAGCATAAATGGAGGGTGCTTGATAAGCCGATTATTGACGAGTGGGCATTAATCATTAAAAGTATCATCAGGAAAAAGCATCCGGCTTTTAAGTTTCAGGAAAAGAAATTTCAGCACCAGCCTACCATCCATTTTAATATGTTAACCCATCTGCCTGATGGTTTCTTAAACAAGACGAAATTTATTTTCAGTGCTGTATTTAAAAAAGAGAATAACTACCTGGGTTCGAAATTTGACAGGTTAACAGGAGTTGCGATTAATAATGAACAAGTGCTTGAGCAGGTAAAGGAAATCTTTGTTTCAAAAAAAAGCAATCCCCTTTATTTTCTCGATTTTCCTGATGTTCCGATGGATTACATCAGGGCAGACAACATTGCTAAAATCTTGAATAATCAATCAGTTGGATTGTTAAGGCCATGCGCCAGCAACACTCAAAAGATAACTGAAATTAAAGAAGGTTTGGTTAAGCTTAAAAAAATCCATCCAAACCTTACTACATCAACCAGCCAACAGTTAGAAGTATTAAAATTCCCGATCTGTTATTTAAATATTCTTAATTCGGGCATTACTTCCGATTATTCTATGGGTTATAGCAATGCACCAGGATTTAGGGCGGGAACGTGCACTCCATTTAACTGGTATGATCTCCAGCTCGAGAAAGTAACACCTTTGGTAGTCCATTCCTATTGCTTAACCGATCATATCTTTCAATTTTTAACCCATGAAGCGGCAACAGAAAAAATACATCAATATATTGATGCAGTAAAAATGGTAAATGGCACCTTTTATAGCAGCTGGAGCTTGAAAAGTTTATCAGATCATCCTAAATACAAGAAGTTAAAATCACTTTTCAGAGAAATGCTTAATCATGCAGGGAATTGATTTTAGTTTAACATTATTTGACTCAGAATTGCTAATTTTAATTATTAATCCCTAATATTTCAAAAAAACACATAATGATTTTTGATGTAAGCAAGACAAAATCTATCGCCAATACTTTTATTGCCGAACTTCGTGACGAGCATATCCAGAAAGACTCAATGCGTTTCCGCAAAAACCTCGAAAGGCTTGGTGAGTTCTTTGCCTACGAGATCAGCAGATCATTGACATACACTCATCAGGAAATCGTAACGCCTTTAGGGGTATCATCTTGTGAAGTTTTAAGCCAACAGCCTGTTTTAGCTACCATACTCCGGGCAGGATTACCACTTCAACAGGGCCTGCTCAACATCTTCGACAAAGCCGAATGCTGCTTTATTTCTGCTTATCGCAAAGTAGATAAGGGCGGCGATTTTGTAATTCAAATGGATTACATTTCTACTCCGGATTTAGAAGGAAAAGTTTTGATTATGGCCGATCCAATGCTGGCCACCGGGCAAAGCATGGTGATGTGCTGTAAAGAGCTGATGAACCGCTACAAAATTGCCGAGCTTCATATCGTTGCTGCAATAGCGAGTGCAGAAGGTGTTGCCCATGTACGTGCCAATCTGCCTAAAGCAAAACTTTGGCTTGGGGCAATAGATGAGGAAATGACCAGTAAATCTTACATCGTACCGGGTCTTGGCGATGCCGGGGATTTAGCTTATGGAGAGAAGATTTAGGTTAGTTATTAGTCTGAAGTCTTTAGTTCCGAGTCTTGTAACGCTCAATATAAAATGAATATCCTCTTTGTTTGCAGTAGAAATAAATGGCGTAGTGCTACTGCCGAGACCATTTATAAGAATCATCCCGAACACCAGGTACGCTCAGCTGGCACGGAACCATCGGCAAGGATTAAAATCAGTACAAAACTGATTATCTGGGCAGATCTGATCTTTGTGATGGAGAAAAAACATAAACAAAGGATTTTCGAACGTTTTCCTGAAGAAATGCAAGAAAAGGAAATTATTACGCTCGATATTCCGGATGATTATCAGTACATGGATGAGGAGCTTATTGAGGAGCTAAACGCAAAGGTGGCTGAATATTTATAGTAGTTCTTATTTTCTCTTTTAATAAGCAATCGAATAACATACTTTAGTGTCTTCTGAGATTTATATATTTGAAGAAGACTAATTTATATATGTTCTTAAATCAATATGAATATTTTGCTGAAAAAAATTTCCTAACTTATCAATTTACGAGTGAGGGTGTAAATGGTTCGATTCAAAAAATTGTCCAATACTCAAAGTTAAATATTCCAGGAATAGGTACTGTTTACAATCTGGGGTTTGGCGATCTTATGGAGGATGGTAATATAAGCGATATTACAAACAGCAATAATGGAGACATGGAGAAAGTGCTGTCTACCGTTGCAAATACTGTTTATGATTTTTTGGACCATTACCCTGATGAGTTGATTTTGCACATGGGAGTACACCCATAAGAACAAGATTATATCAGCGAAAACTAATGCAAATGCTACAAATAATTAGCACGGAATTTGATGTATATGGTTTAGGAGACGAAGGATGGGAAGAGTTTACAGGAGAGGAAGCATATACAGCTTTCTTGATAAAGAAAAAATAAACTGTTATATTTGGTAACAACAAGGAGAGGAGAGACAATATGCCTACTACAATCAAAAAGGGACATCAAAACATAGATCATGGCAATGCTATTATCAGTACGCATGTGAAAGGATATGAGAATGATCAATACTTTGTTAAAAAGACTGAAGAAGCGCTGGAAATACTAAAGAAATTTGGGCTACCCAACCCAAAGAAAAAATAATTACAATGCCTGGCTTTCAGGCATTTTTTTTGACCGATTAAATCTGGTTCTATTAGGAACCTAAATACTGAGATTTAATTATCAATTTATAGGTGAAGAAACTAAACGCAAAGGTGGCTGATTATTTATAAATCAAAGATCATTAAGCTACCTTTGTGAAAACATCACAAATGAAAAAACATATCTTCTTCGACCTTGACCATACCATTTGGGATTTTGACCGCAATGCCGAAGAAACATTAAACGAGCTTTATCACACTTATAAACTGGATGAACTCGGTCTTAAATCCTGCGCCGATTTTATCTCCACTTACACCGAAAACAACCATCAGTTGTGGGCCGACTATCACCTGGGCAAAATCACAAAAGATTTTTTAAGATCAGAGCGCTTTAGCAAAACGTTTATTCAGTTGGGAATTCATCCTGATGTTGTTCCTCATCAATTTGAAGACGACTATGTAAATATTTCACCAACTAAAACAAATTTATTCGAAGGGGCAGAAAACGTTTTGGGCTATCTTCAGCAAAAGTATACCCTGCATATTATTTCTAATGGGTTTAAGGAAACCACCTTAACCAAAATGAATCTTTCGAATCTTAATCCATATTTCGAAAATGTAATCATTTCGGAAGATGTGGGGGTAAATAAACCAAATCCTGTCATTTTTGAATATGCATTGGATAAAGCAAAGGCTTTGAAGACTGAAAGCATTATGATTGGCGACAGTTTAGAAGCCGATATTTATGGTGCTTTAGGTTTTGGTATGGAGGCCATCTTTTTTAATCCTTTGCAAAAAGAAAAACCTGAAGATGTAAAACAGGAAATCTTTCATTTAGAAGAATTGTTAAAACTTTTTTGATCCTACTCCTTTTTTGTTTGGTTTTGGCATTTGTTTGGCATTAATTCAAAACACACACAAATGAAACCTTAATTAAAATGAAAAAAACCATCTTTTTAGGACTGGCAATGTTATTTGCTACCCTAAGTTTTGCTCAAAACAACCGCAGATCTGCCGAAGTTTTCTTAGAGATCCTTAATCCTGGCAAATACAACGTGTATTTAGACGAAGAACTTGTCTCTTCAGCCACTGGTAGATTTCGCTTTTACGATGTCTACAATTCTACACCAGTACTATCTATTATTCAGGGCAATACGGAAATCTTAAAACAACGCGTAAGAGTGATTCCGGGACAAAGGCTTGTTTTAAGTCTGGAAGGTAAGGAATTAATCACGCTGAAACAGCTCAATATCTTTCAGAACAGGCAATACGCCCTAGACGATTTTGATGGGTACACCGGAGATTATAATACAGGTATTGTTCCGCCAGTGCTGCCGCAGCCAGATCCGAATTACCGTTTATTATCGGCAGAGGCTTTTCAGGAATTTTATACCAGTTATAAAAAATCCGATTTTGATAACGAAAGAGTAAGATTAATTAATGCAGTAAGTAAAAATGCTTCGTTTTCCAGCAGTCAGAGCAAACTTATCCTTAAAACATTCACATTTGATCAAGAACGTTTGAAAATTGCCAAAAGCCTCTATCAAACCGTTGTAGACCCACAAAATTATTTTACAATTGCTGAGACTTTTGAATTCCCTTACTATAAAGATGAATTTTTAAAATATTTGGAGAAACCGTAATTCAGACTATCTTTATTAAATGACGGCTGCAAAAGTGAAGGCATCGATACATCAGGTGGTCGATGCCTACAAATCGAAATTATTGCGTTACCCTGAAGATATTTTCCAAACTACCCCTCCAATTTCTGGCTGGAGTTATAGCGAGGTATACTCACATATATTTGATTCGAGCCTACTTTCAATAATTGCCTTTGCACACGCAGCAAATGGCAAAGGCGAAAACAAATCGACTCATTTTATGGTAAAGCTGATTTTATTACTGGGTACGTTACCTCCTGCAAAAAAGTATAAGGTGCCTAAACGGCTGGCAGAGCGTGTAAAAAAGATCAGTAAAACAGAAGCCCTCGATTTCATTTTAGAGTTTGAAAAAGCTTTGGACGATAACTACCCATTACTTGCACATGCAAAAACCAACAGCAAAACGAAACACCCAAGATTAGGTTATTTAAATGCTAAACAATGGCTTAGGTTTATAGAAATACATTTAAAACACCACCTAAAACAGTTAGAAAGAATAGAAAAGAGCTTTCAGGCCTAAATTAATTTCGCCATATTTGGTTAATCCTAAAATATGTGCTCGTGAAATATATTTTTTATCTCTCCATGCTTACTATACTTTTGCCTGTAAGGCCAGCGAAAAGAAAGAAAGCACTAAGGCTGTTATTCAAACGCGTGAGCTAAAACTGCCAAGACAAAAATGTTAGAAACAAAATTGAAAGCTAACCTCCACATATCCAATAAAAATATTTGAATTTAGGGTACCACACTTAACGCACATTTTTTTACATCTTTGCGGTAATGAAATTACCCGCCATAAAAGGTTTTGATGAAGAAGCATTTAACAAGTATTTAAAAAATACGGGACTGTTAATGCTTGGTAGAGTTGGCAGTTTGGCTATTAAAATGGCTGTTAGCATTATGGTAGCTAACTACTTGCTTGCTTTTAACAATGGCATTTTAACAAGTGCGATTGCTTATACTTATCTTTTTGCATCCATTGCTGGTCTTGGCCTCGATCAGTTCATTGTAAAAGAACTTCATCAGTTTCCGGGAAATAGAGATACCATACTAGGGACTGCATTTTTATTAAAGGTTATTGCTGGTCTGGTCTGCATCCCTGCTATTTTTTTAGCCTGGACCATCCGCCCGCTTTCTGACATTCCATACCATATTATATTAATATTATCTTTTACGGGCTTGTTTCAATCTTTAACCGTAATCGATTCTTATTTCCAGTCCGAAGTCCAGTCGAAATATATTATGCAGGTACAGATTGTTGGAAATGTCATATCAGCGCTTACCAAAGTTGCGCTGATTGTATTTTCTGCGAAATTGATCTATTTTGCTTATTCATTTCTTTTTGATACCGCCCTGCTATCGATAGGTTATTTTTACGTTTACCAACGGAAGGGCAGAACCATTTTTAAGTGGAATTTTAATAAAGAATTAGCCATCAAATTGCTCCACTTTTCGTGGCCGTTAATTATTTCGGGAATCATGGTTTCGGTTTACATGAAGATAGATCTGCTGATGTTAAAAGAAATTATGGGGCAAAAGGGAACTGTAGAGGCCGGAGCTTATGCAACCGCGGTTAGCTTAAGCGAAGCCTTAAACTTTGTACCTGTGGCCATTGTAACCTCGCTTTTTCCTGCAATTTTAAATGCCAGAAGAGATAATTCAGAGCGGTACCAAAAAAGGCTTCAAAATTTATACGATTTAATGGCTTGGCTAAGTCTTGCGTTTGCTTTATTTGTAACCTTTGCTGCACCGTATATTTATTGGTTATTCAACCCTGAATTCGCATTTGCCGCGCCAGCGTTAGCCTTACATGTATGGGGAAGTATTTTTGTTTTCTTAGGTGTAGCGAGTGGTCAGTATCTAATTGCGGAAGGATTTAGCCGTCTTACCTTTATCCGTACGGGTTTTGGAGCAGCCGTTAATATTGTATTAAACTTAATCCTGATCCCAAAAATGGGTATGATCGGTACGGCTATAGCTACGGTAATTGCTTATTTCTGTTCTACTTTTTTTATTCTGCTATTCAAAAAAACGCGGCAACAAGGTTTGATGATGTTAAAATCACTGTTCCTTATTACCGCGTTCCAAAAAATATTTAAAAAATAATTATAGGCGATAAACGCAGGTGCGTAAAGTTTTTGCAAAAAAGGTGTAACCCTTATCCTTTAGAAATTTGTATATCGGCGAATTATTCAACTCATCAACATTAACATTCTCTTCTACCAAAATAACACTTGGTTTATACTTATCCCAGTTATTGGAAAGTAAAACCTGGTAATCCAAACCTTCAACATCAATACTTAAAAAATCAATAGTGGTAGTGGCCGGCAGATATTGATCCAAAACATCAGCTAAAGGCAGTACATCAATATCAAGTTCTTTTATAATTTTATACTTACCGGATTCGGCGTCGATCCTTTTAGAAACTTCTTCAGAAAAACTATTCAATGCAGGTTCGTTAAAACAGTAAAACTTAAGTTTGGTTTTTTCGGGACCTATGCCAATGTTTAAATTAATGTCTCTTTTTCTGAATGTATTAAAAGCGCCAATAGCCGAGGGCGTAGGTTCAATGTTGATCCCCTTCCATCCACGTTTATAAAAGTAATTGGTATTGGAATACCTTACAGGATGATGTGCGCCAACATCTACAAAGAAGCCTTTATACCCTTTTTTCTGCTCATAAATCGCTTTAAGTATCATATCCTCACCATCTTGTGAATATGATTTGCTATATGCGAAATAATTAACTGGCAAATATTTTAATAGGGCTTTCTTTATCGCTTTAATCATGGACAAAAATATAAATATAAACTAAAAAAGCTGTATAGTTTAAATACTGCATAAAGTTTATTAAATCCTAGCTTTTGTCAGGGTTAGGTTTGCGTTCTATAATATATAGTATAATCTTTTCAATTAACTTATAACTTTTTTATACTTCGATAGTATCTACATAAACTTAACAGAATGAACCCGAAATACATCAAGTTCATTCTGTTAATTAAACTTTGCACTATTTTATCTTTGGATAAGATATATTACTGAAAAAAATCAATGATTTAATCCATAGATTTTAGTGGAATCCAATAGTTTAAATCAGTTGATGTTCCAACAGACATTTTATTATCAGAATACCATGCATAAAACCACCCGGAACTAGCTGCAATACCTATATCAACGATTTCATTATAATTTTTTCCTGGAGGAAGCGCATAATTTTGAAGACCAACATATGCGCCAAGGTCTGTAGAGTTTCCTTCAGAAAATGTACCATCACTATAAAATGCAAAGCAGTGATCGTTAGATTTTAAGATTGCAATGCCTATCACATCTAAAGGTGTTTTCCCTGCCGGAAGAATATAACTTTTTGGCAGGATATAATCTCCGAAATTACCAATACTCTGACCTACCGACATGGTACCGTCTTTGTACCACACGTAACTACGGCCTGAGCTAGAAATCGCCATATCTATAACATCACCAAAGTTCTTACCAGAAGGCAGAAAATACTGTTGGGTAGGGCCATTAATTGAAGTTGAATTGCCTTTAGTAACCAAGCCAGATAAACCCCAAAAATATACACCATCATCTACGCCTATGTCTATCCCTGCCATTGTGGTTAATGTTCCTGATGGACCTGAAGTTACTACAGGATATAATGAAGCAATAGCCTGTTTATCTTTAACTGAGAAATAAGCAGCACCGATACCACACTGACCTCCATTCATTATAGAAGATGGATCTGTGCCACCAACATTCGGAACGTCTATCGCACTTGCTGGAGTTCCAATATCATCAGTACCGTTTTGTGGTTCGCCATTTGCAGACCAATTTGTGTGCCTGAATCCAACGCAATGGCCTATCTCATGGGCAATTGTCCGCTGTCTCTGGTCAAAACTATTTCCAGAGATATAAGTCTTGTTAATCTTAATTAATCCTCCGGCATTTCCATTAATAGGAAAACGGGCAACACCGCAATAACCATTTCCTAAATTTTCATCCATAATGAGAATATCATAGCTACCACTTGTTACAAGATTAAAATGAATATTAGAACTTGGTACAGTATTCCATTGGCTAACTGCAGAATTGACTTCCGCACTTAAAGATGCCATAGATGCATCAACAAAAATTCTGATATTGGTTCTGTTAGCAGAACTTACGAGATTTCCAGTATAATACTGTTCTGTTTTTGGCCCTGAAGTTGAAGGGATAATCATATCCTTTGAGAAGGCAATATCCTCTTCTACAAGATATTCTTTGCCGAGATCTTTAATAGCTGATGCTGGGAAACCTAGGCTTCTAATGTAGGAGTAAACAGCATCTGTTTTTTTTACTTCCTCCTGGCTAACATTACTTTCTCCTTTTTTACAGGCGAAAATTGAGATAGAAATAGCTGGGATCATGAGCAACCTCACAATCATTTTTCTGTTTTTCATAATGGTTAATTTAGATTATAGACAATTATCTACTGAGCACTCATTTGGCATCAGAAGAATTTTAATTTTTCCTTATTTTAATTAATCAGATTACAAACGTATACTGTGTTGAAAGAAAATATTACGCTGCAAAAAACTACATACAAATAAAATAAAGTTTTACATAAATACAAATTATTTTTTTTACGTTAAAGTATTATTAATAACACAATAATAAATATACAGCATAAAACTTTTATATTTCTGACTTATTATTACTGATAGGTATTTATTTCTCAAAAGTTATATTTCTGCTTAATAACTCATATGTTAAGCGAAGAAGTAAAAACGGCCTACGATAATTTTATAGCAATAGCGATGTGGCCTGGAGAATGCTTGGTGCAAAATATAAAGCCCAGAACATTGTTGATGTACGCAAAGGAGTAAAACCTAAAAAAGTACCTGAGGTTAGTGCCGGAGATGGAAGTATCTTACATTTTTTAAATGAATGGCATTTCGCACCAGAACTTTATGCTTAGCAATTGCACAAAGTGGTGTAGATATTATAAGGGATCGTAAGCTCGCCAGTTTAAAAGAAGCACAAACTTTCGATGGATATAAAATTCCTTATGGAGATGATACTTTCGACCTGATTATTCTCGCACATGTTTTAGAACACGTAGAACACGAAAGGATCTTGATCCTCGAATTGAAGCGGGTTGCTAAATATATTGTAGTTGAAGTGCCCAAAGATTACCGCTTTGGCTTAGATCAAAGGATGAAACAAACGGTAAAATTTAATGCGTTTATCAATAGAAAAGCACCAAAAACATTTTCTAAAAACTTAAAAATTGAACTGGAATACGGGATTAAAAAAACCTTAGGCAATTTGTTTGTGAAGAAAAAACAAGAGCAGTTTGCCAATGCCTATGCCGTGTTAACCAAAAAATCTGACCATAACCTGCAGATATTTTAGTGATTAAATGTGAATACCGAGGGCAAGATATATCCAAACTTATATGAACTTTAAACTTCTTATATGGTAAAAATACCTAGCCCGTATTGATAAGCTTAATTGATAAATATAAAAATGCAAAGCCTTGCCCAATAGCACTTTTCTTATACAATCGTCCGCAGCATACCGAGCGTACGTTACAATTTCTGCAACAAAATGAGTTGACAACACAAAGCAATTTGTATATTTTTTCTGATGGTGCCAAAACCGGTCTGGATAAAAAAATAGTTACTGCAATAAGAAAAATCATCAAAAAAAATCGTTAGGCCATAATTGAACTGCTATTTTAATTAGTTGTAGATTTGTGTTATTTTTATTTTTTCCCATAATCTAAAAACACTGTTTTACCGCTCTTATAATGCACAATAAAATCCCGCCACTTTATAGGTTATTATATCTTTTGGCATTTTTTATCTTTCCTTTTAACAGTTATGCACAACAGCAGCCCATTCCGGATTGGGTTAAGGATATTGGCGGTTTTGGGGAAAGTAAGGTGACCGGTGTTGCTGTTGATAAATTTGATAATGTTTACATTGCTGGAAATTTCAGAAGTACAATCACTGTAGATTTATCGGGCGTTTCTGCACCGGTTAATCTAACATCGGATGGTGATTATGATGTTTTTATTGCTAAGTATACACCTGATGGAAAATTAATCTGGGCAAAAAGCATTGGCGGATCAGAGCTTGACCAGGTGAATAATTTAACAGTTGATGATGAATCAAATGTAATTTTTGGCGGCCAGTTTAGTTCGTCGAGCATGGATTGTGATCCGGGATCGGGCACCTTCAATCTTAACAATGCCGGCGGAAACGATGCTTTTATTGTAAAGTTAGATCTGGATGGCAATTTTAAGTGGGCAAAAAATGTTGGCAGCTCATCAACCGAATATGGGCATGTTGTTGCCGCTGATCGTTTAGGTAATGTTATCTTTGTAGGCTCCTATTCATCTAGCATAAGCCTCGGCGGTTTTAACCTAACAGCCAAAGCAGGCTTAGATGGCTTTATGGCAAAATATGACAAAAACGGTAATATTCAATGGGCTTATGGTTTCGCTTCGTTCGGTACTGATGAGATCCGGCATGTAATAACCAATACAAACAATGAAATTATCATAATGGGCTATTTTTCGTCCGGCATAGATTTAAACCCCAAAGGTCCGGTCAGCAATATTACAGGTACTTCGCCAAATTACTTTATTGCAAAATACACGGAAACCGGCCAGCTAATATGGTCCGACAAAATTGATGGGGCCTCTGCAGTTGTATCCTCTTTAGCCTCGGGGCCAAACAACGATATTTACCTAACTGGTGTTTATAGCGGTACGGTAACCCTCGGCTCTCCTACAAACAATGTTACCTTAACATCAACAGGAGGGAAAAATCTTTTCGTTGGAAAGTACAGTTCTTCAGGCGCAACATTGTGGGGCAAAAACATCGGTGGCAATAGCCCAATACCTTATAGTTATTATATTACCGCTGATGTAGATGATAACGTATATATTGGAGGTTACTTTGATGGAACCCTGATTTTTGGTGATGCCAGCTTAAATAAAACATTAACCTATCACGGTGGAAGGGATACATTTTTTGGAAAATATACAGGAGCAGGTAATTATGTGTGGGCATTTAATTTTGGCAGTAGCTGCTCGGGAAACTTTGGACATAAAATTGCAGTCGATTCAAAGAAGAATGTTTTACTTGGCGGATCATTTTGTAGCACTGTAGATTTTAACCCCGGAATATGTGATCTAAAGATTACTGCAAAAAACAGCACTTCAGATGGCTACATTTCAAAATACAACCAAATTAAGTTTACCGGTGATGCAAACATTGTTTCATTTGAACTTGCAGAACAAACAACACCTGCATTAATAAACACACAGGATAAAACGATAACCATTAAGGTTAGGGCCGGGACCAATGTTACTGCACTTAAACCAACGGTAACAACCGATATAGGTGTTATTGCGCCACTATCAGGTGTAGCCAATAATTTTACCCAGCCACAAAAATACATCATTACATCTAATTGCCAGGATTATACATGGCTGGTTACCGTACAGGTAGAAGAAACAAACGAAATAACAATTTGCTCAGGAGCTACTCAGATTCTTGCAGGCATTCCGGCCAATACCAAACCCTCAAATACATATCTATGGCAGATTAAGGATCCAGCAGGCAATTGGATAGCCGCACCTAACGCCAGCGCGGGCATTGATTATGAACTGAAAGGGCTTACCAATTTTACCAACCAGGATATTACCTATCAGTTTAGACGGAAGGTGTTTACGGCAAATACCGAACTTATCGAACCGGAAATAAATATTATAACTCACCCTGCTACCACTAACAATTTAATCAGTACAGTACAAAACCTACTATGTAGTGGTCCATCCAATGTAGTAATCACCGGAACAGTTCCACAGGGAGCAGAAAATGAAACAGCGGTTTATAAATGGCAGGAAAGCGACGACGAATTAACCTGGCGGGATATAAATAACGAAACTGGGAAAGACCTTTCGGTTACCATTGCCAAAACAAAATATTTTAAACGCCTTACGTTCTCGGCAAATTGCATTAGTTATAGCAATACGTTAAAAATAGAAGTTCAACCACAGGTTACAGCTTCATTTGCAGGAAATAACTTTGCACTTTGCAATAACAGTACAGTTACCTTAAATGCAAATACAGTTGCCCTGAACGAAACTGGTATATGGCAGGTGGTAAGCCCGGCAGACTACCATCCCTTTAATGCTGCTAATGAGCATAATCCTAACCCGCAGATTAGCAATATACCCAATGATGTTGATGTAGTTTTAAAATGGACAATCAATCAGGATATCTGCTCAACATCCTCATCATCTACTATCACCATCCACAATTACAGTGAAGCTATTTTAACTTTACCCAGTAATTTGACCATTAACGAAGGTCAATCGGTACAGATTCCCGCTACCATAACACCTGTTGTTAATAACTACATATATACATGGAGCCCAGATACTGGCCTCGATCATCCGGATGTACTGGCGCCTATAGCGAAACCTGATAAAACAACTATTTACCACCTCAAAATTACCTACGGAAATAATTGTATTATTGAGAAAGATATTAGAATAGGTTTAGATAAAACAACTAAGCTTGCAATTTGCTCAGGCGAAACCGTGCAGCTTACCGGCGAAGCTTTTATTGGAACCAGCCCTGGCATACAATGGCAGTTTTTTGATTCGGGAGCTTGGGTAAATATCCAGAATGCTAACAATGCAGATTTTTCTTTAAAAACGATTGAGCATTTTGAAAATACGCCCATAGTTATGCTGTACAGAAGAATGATTACCACAAGCGGCACCACCTATTTCGACTCTAAATACGAGATTACCACCACTCCACATACCCAAAATAACATCATTAGTACTGAAACGTTAAATTATTGCGGCAACACAATCGAACGCCTTAGCATTACGGGTTCCGATCCTGTTGGGGCGGCTGGTATGACCATACATTATACCTGGGAATTGAGCAATGATGGGGCAAACTGGGGTACTATCGTAAATGAAACAGCAAAAGATATTGTATTGAATAACCTAACACGCACAGGTTATTTTAGAAGAACAACATATAGCAATTCTTGCCCTGCGCTAAGTAATGTGTTAAAAATCACTGTTAATCCATTACCAACCATTGCAAACGCCGGTGAAAATCTTGATCTATGCGGAAAATCATCTGTTGTTTTAAGCGGAAATAAACCTGGTGAGAATGAGGTGGGTACCTGGTCTGTTATTTCACCTATAAACTTTAATCCATTTACTGATGCAGGTATTAATGATCCAAATGCAGTTATCAATAATCTTCCTTCGGGTCAACAGGTCGTTCTTCAGTGGGAAATTGTAAACAACAATTGTAATACGACTACCAAAGATGAAGTAGAAATCATTTCATATCGGGACATTGCTGTAACTGCACCTACCAAGCTCACCATAGATTACGGTAAAGTAGTTAATTTAAATGTAATTACAGATTTAGGGAACGAGCCTTACAGTTTCGAATGGCTACCCAAAACTGGTTTAAAAAATCCGTTAAGCTTAAGCCCCGATGCCAGCCCAAGAGAAAACACAACCTATACCTTAAAAATTAATTACGGACTTAACTGCAGTAAAATAATTCCGATAGAGGTAATTGTTTTAAACACAATAGAAATTCCGAAAAGCTTTTCACCAAATGGAGATGGCATTAACGATAACTGGAACATTGGGAACATTTTAAACTATCCCGGGTCTAAAATATCAGTTTACAATAGGTATGGAACGCCGATGTATCAGAATGCAAGTAATTTAGCCGCATGGGATGGAACATATAAGGGCAACCTGGTACCTGTTGGTGTATATTATTACGTTATTGAACTTAAAGATAAGTACCATTCCGTTTATAATGGGAGCATTACAGTTTTACGGTAGTATAGTATTGTAAAAAAAACACGGTATTTACTAATTTTGACTATTTTTATCGCAATTAACAATACAAACTGCATGTTAAGCGAAGAAGTAAAAACGGCCTACGATAATTTTTATACCAATAGCGATGTGGCCTGGAGAATGCTCGGTGCTAAATACAAAGCCAAGAATATCGTCGATGTATGCAAAGGACTAAAACCTAAAAAAGTACTTGAGGTAGGTGCCGGAGATGGCAGTATCTTACATTTTTTAGATGAATGGCATTTCGCACCAGAATTATATGCTTTAGAAATTGCACAAAGTGGTGTCGACATTATAAGAGCCCGTAACCTCGCCAGTTTAAAAGAAGCACAAACTTTCGATGGTTATAAAATTCCTTATGAAGATGATACTTTCGATCTGATTATTCTTGCTCACGTTTTAGAACATGTAGAACATGAGCGGATCCTGATCCGTGAATTGAAAAGAGTTGCAAAATATATTGTAGTAGAAGTCCCTAAAGATTATCGCTTTGGTGTAGACGAAAGAATGAAACATTTTTTAGATTATGGACACATTAATATGTATACGCCAACTTCTTTAAGGTTTTTACTGCAGAGTGAGGGTTTACAAATTTTAGAAGATAAGGTATCGATGACTGCGCCGGAAACAGTAAAGTTTAATGAGTTTATCAATAGAAAAGCGCCAAAAACATTTGCTAAAAACTTAAAAATAGAACTGGAATACCGGATTAAAAAAACCTTGGGTAATTTGTTTGGGAAGAAAAAGCAAGAGCAATTTGCCAATGCCTATACTGTGTTAACCAAAAAATCAGATCATAACCTGCAAATATTTTAGGTAACAGTAGGATGCAACTCAGTGATCGTCATTTCGAGCGAAGTGCAACGAAGCCGAGAAATCTATTTTGATAGATCTCTCTATTCCACTACGTTTCATCCGATAGCTATCGGATCGAGATGACGGACACTTTAATTGAAGATCGGTAATTAAAATAAAACAAAAATGCAAAGCCTTGCCCCAATAGCACTTTTCGTATACAACCGTCCGCAGCACACTGAGCGTACATTACAATTTCTGCAACAAAATGAGTTGGCAGCACAAAGCCATTTGTATATTTTTTCTGATGGTGCCAAAACCGATCTGGATAGAGAAAAAGTTACTGCCGTAAGAAAAATCATCAAAAAAGCAGATGGTTTTAAGTCGGTTAAAGTAATCGAAAGTAAGATTAATGCAGGCTTAGCCAATGCGGTAATTGCAGGAGTAACCCAGTTAATAGCAGAATACGATCAGGTAATTGTATTTGAAGATGACCTCATTACCTCTCCACATACCTTATCCTATTTCAACAACGCTTTGAACCATTACCGCGAAGAGGAAAAAGTAATGCACATCGGGGCCTATATGTATCCTTTAAAGTCAGATAACCTTTCACCATCTTTTTTTTACAGGGCAGCCACAAGCTGGGGTTGGGCAACATGGGGAAGAGCATGGAAAAATTTTGAACCAGATATTAACATTCTTATCAAACAGTTTGATAAAAAGAAAAGGACTGCATTTTCCATCGACAATAAAATGAATTTCTGGAAACAGATGCAGGAATTTAAAAAAGGTAAAAACAATAGCTGGGCCATAAGATGGTATGCTTCAATTTTTTTAAAAGGAGGTATTACACTTAATCCATCACAATCACTCGTTAACAATATTGGCCATGATGGCACCGGCGTACACTCTGGAATAAACGACATCTATAACGTAATTATCAATCCCAAACCAATTGTAGAATTCCCTACTGTAATAGCCGAAGACCCCATCGCATACAAAGCCATCAGGAGCTTTTTGATTAAGCGAAAAGGCAATATGGTAACACGGGTCAGGCGTTTTGTAAAAGAAAAGCTGACCCAGTATTTTTCTAAAAAATAATGCCCGGCAGTCTGTCCATCATTAGAAATAGCTGATATAGCTCACCGTTGTAGGCAATTAAAAAAAATTACAAACCTTTTTTAATTGCTCATGTTGCTTTTATACATCGAAACTATAAAAATAAAAAACATGAAAACGACAACAGAAACAGCAGAGGTATTAAACGATTTGATTCAAATTAATAACGATCGTATTGAAGGTTACGAAAAAGCCCGCCAGGAATTAAAAGATGAAGATGCCGATTTAAAGACGTTATTTCTAAATATGATAGGCGAAAGTCAAAAATATAAAATGGCACTGGCAACAGAAGTATCGGCTTTAGGTGAAGATATTGAAACAGGAACAACCAATTCGGGTAAAATCTACAGGGCCTGGATGGATGTTAAAGCGCTTTTTACCGGTCACGACCGTAAAACTGTTTTAAATAATTGTGAGTTTGGCGAAGATGCCGCTCAAAATGCATATAAAATGGCCTTAGAGGAAGAAAATATCCCTTCAAATATCAGAGAACTGATTTCTGAGCAAAAAGCATCATTAAGAACATCTCACGATGAAATTAAAAGATTACGTGATGCTCAGGCATAAATAAATTAAAACATAAAATAAAAACCTCCTTCGAATGATTAATTCGGAGGAGGTTTTTTATTACAGCCGTCATTCCCGCGTAGGCGGGAATCTTAAAGCTTATTGCATTATGCGATTCCCAATCGCCCCGATAACTATCGGGTTGGAGATGACGATTATCGGTGGAAAAACTCAGTCGAGAATCTATGATTCTAATTCCCGGTCTAAATGTTCAGTAACGCGCTGAATCGTATTATCAATAGTGTTACTTAAAATAGTGAGGTAAGAACCCTTCTTAGCGGTTTCAATAGCGATTTGCAAACATTCCGTACTCTTATTGTTTACAATAATCTCTTTATCAGGATCAACCTCTCTGATTCCTTTTATCAGTAAATCGACCAGTTCCTGCTGTTGTCTGCCACGGAGATATTTCTCCTGACAAATGTAGATCTTATCAAACATTTGTGCAGAAATGCGGGCAGTTTCGATAATATCCTCGTCTCTTCTGTCCCCTGTTGCTGAAATAATACCTACTTGTTCTGTAGCTTCAACGCCCTGCAAGAAACCTTTTACACCATTAAATCCATCAGGATTATGCGCAAAATCAACCAGCACTTTAAAATCTTTAAATCTGAAAATATTCATCCTTCCTGGCGTATGTGCTGCTGAAGGAATAAAGGTTTCTAACGACAAACGGATATCTTCAGGTTTGTATCCCCATAAATAGGCTGCTAACGTTGCTGCAAGTACATTCTGAATCATAAAGTTTACAGAACCACCAAAGGTTAAAGGAATATGGGTGGCTTTATCTACCCTTAATTTCCAGTCGCCGGTTTTAATGGTGATGTACCCGTTTTCATAAATGGCAGCAATACCGCCTTTTCTACAATGTTCTTTAACTACAGGATTGTTTTCATCCATGCTGAAGTAAGCAACATTACAACGGGCCTCTTTAGCAATGCGCACGCAATAACCATTATCGGCATTCAATACAGCCCAACCTTTTCGGCGTACCGCACCAATTACAACCGCTTTAACACGGGTTAAATCGTCAAGATTATGAATGTCAGAAAGGCCAAGGTGATCTTCCTGAATGTTGGTCACCACGCCGATGTCGCAGGCATTAAATCCCAATCCTGCCCTTAAAATTCCTCCACGGGCAGTTTCCAATACGGCAAACTCTACTGTCGGGTCTTTTAAAATAAACTCTGCACTTACCGGCCCTGTTGTATCACCCTTCATCAGCATCGTATTGTGCACATAAACGCCATCACTAGTAGTAAAACCTACACGTTTACCGTTGCTGCGGATAATGTGCGCAATTAAACGTGTAGTGGTAGTTTTTCCGTTGGTTCCGGTTACTGCAATAATCGGGATTTGTGATAATTTCCCCTGTGGATATAACATATCAATTACTGGTGCCGCAACATTGCGTGGTAAACCTTCGCTCGGCGCCAGGTGCATCCTAAAACCAGGAGCGGCATTAACTTCTAATACCACACCACCATTTTCGGTTAAGGGTTGGGTAAGATCCTGCGCCATGATATCGATACCGCAGATGTCCAATCCGATTACCCTTGAAATTCTTTCACAAATAAAAATGTTCTGTGGGTGAACAATATCTGTTACATCAATAGATGTTCCTCCTGTACTTAAATTGGCTGTCGATTTTAAATAAACCACCTCTCCTTTTTCCGGGATAGTCTCTAAAGTATATTCTTTTTTTGCTAATAAATCCAGGGTATCACGATCGACAGCGATTTCTGTTAACACATTTTCATGGCCATAACCACGACGTGGATCTTCATTCTCCTTATCAATTAATTCCTGGATGGTATGGATACCATTACCTTTTACATGAGCCGGATCACGTTGTGCCGCGGCAACCACCTTATGGTCGATTACCAGAACCCGGAAGTCAAATCCGGTAATGAATTTTTCTATAATTACCCTTCTCGAATACGTTTTGGCATATTCAAAAGCCGCCACAGCATCTTCCATTGTTTTCACATTAATGGTTGCACCTTTACCGTGGTTGCCATCAAGTGGTTTAAAAACCAGAGGAAATCCAACCTTTTTAACAGATGCTTCGAGATCGTCAGGATTTGAAATGGTTACCCCTGAGGCTACCGGAATGGCAGCTTCGGTGAGCAAACGTTTCGTTTCTTCCTTGTTGCTGGCAAGATCTACAGCAATACTGCTGGTTTTTTCAGTCATGGTGGCCCTAAAACGCACCTGATTTTTACCATAACCCAGTTGTACCAATGAACTTTTATTCAATCTTATCCATGGAATGCTTCTTTTTACCGCTTCTTCCACAATAGATCCTGTACTTGGGCCTAGGGCTTCCAGTTCACGTATTTCCTTCATCCTGCGGATATCGTGTTCTAAATCGTACTCTTCATTATTGATCAAAGCTTCGGCAATTCTCACCGCGGCTTCCGCCGAGTAAACACCTACTTTCTCCTCCAGATAACTGAAAACCACATTATAAATGCCTTCGGTTTTGGTCATGCGCGTTCTGCCAAAACCAGTTTCCATACCAGCGAGTGTCTGAATTTCCAGTGCAATGTGTTCAATCACGTGCCCCATCCAGGTGCCTTCTTTCACTCTTGTAAAAAAACCACCTTCAACACCTTTCGAGCAACGATGGGTAAACATGCTTGGCAACAGTTTCTCAATCCTTTCACTAAATCCTTCTATTACATTTGTTGGTTTTTGCTCTAAATCCTCTAAATCCAGTCGCATCTGAATTAATTTCTTCCGGCTAATAGACCATATGTTTGGTCCTCTTAATACTTGTATATTTAATATCTTCATGTAATGTTTTGTTCGTTTTTTATGTTGCAGAAGGATTTATGAATCGCTCTTTATCCTCAATTTTTAGAATGAAATTGATGACTGTAAATTATGCATTTATTTTGAAAATAGAGGTTCCATTTAGCTAAATCAATTTTAAGGTGTATTTGTTTTATTTTCAAGTACAATCCTGTTAATTTTATGTTATAATATTTCAACTTTTGTTAATAAACTGAATATTCTTTACAAAAAAAGTCGTGTTTTTTATCTTAAGCCTATATATTTGGGTTTTTTGATACAAATATAATACACAAAGAATGGTTCCGAAAGGTAAACTCATCATCATTGGTGGCGCAATAAACACAGGTAGCTTCGCAGAAACGCAATTCGGACTACCTGAGAATATGAATTTTTTTGAACGTGGAATTTTAAAACGGATTACTACAGAATCATTAAGAGATACGCAATCTCGTTTCGAGATCATCACTACAGCATCATTAATGCCCGAAAAAGTGGGTGAAGAATATATTAAGGCTTATGCACAATTAGACGTGCATAATGTTGGTGTTCTTAATATTTCCAACCGTGAAGAAGCCAATTCTGATGAAAATTATGAGCGTATCAAAGCCGCAGAGGTAATTATTTTTACCGGCGGAGATCAGCTCCGTCTTTCTTCAATCTTTGGCGGAACAAAAATCCATCAGATCTTGTTAGAAAAATATAGAAATGAACCTGTTGTTATTGCCGGTACTTCTGCCGGGGCTGCTGCAAGTTCTAAAAATATGATTTACCAAGGCAGCAGTAAAGATGCTTTACTTAAAGGTGAAGTTAAAATTACAGGTGGATTAGGCTTTATTGATGATGTTATTGTAGATACGCATTTTGTTCAGCGCGGAAGAATCGGTCGTTTGTTATATGCCGCTGCCAGTAATCCCGGTATTTTAGGGATCGGTCTTGGTGAAGACACAGGGCTCTTTATCTCTGATGGCCATATAATGGAGGCCATTGGCTCTGGCATGGTAATTTTAGTAGATGGCCGCACTATGGCCGATACCAATTTAACTGATGTAGAAATGGGGCAACCTGTTTCGATTAAAAACATGGTGGTACATGTGATGTGCGATGGCGACGTTTATGACTTAACAGACCATAGCTTAGTAATTCATCACCCAAAGGTAATTCCGATAGCCTAATTCAGTAACAGTTAACAGTGGGCGATTTTCAGCTAGGATTTACCCAATCTTGATACCTGCTACTTAATACTTGATACTAGAATACTCAAAAAAATGAAACTAATCATACATGGCGGCTTCTTCAGCGAATCGTCTACCAACCAGGAAACAAAAAAAGCAAAACAAGATGCTTTGGCTTCAATTGTTGCGCTCGGACATGAATATCTAAAAACGCATACTGCTTTAGAAACTGTTGTTTATACTGTTGCGCTGTTAGAAGATAACGAGCTGTTTAATGCTGGTATTGGTTCGCAGATCCAAAGCGATGGAAAAGTGAGACTGAGCGCAGCGCTAATGGATGGTAAAACTGAAAAATTTAGTGGGGTAATTAATGTTGAAGATGTTAAAAACCCTATACAGATTGCGCAGAACCTACTAACATACGATGACCGGGTGCTTAGTGGTGACGGTGCCCAGCAATTTGCAAGAACAAACGGATTTGAATATTTCAATCCGATTACACCACAGCGCCAGTCAGAGTACGAAGCCAAATTAAATCAAAAGAATAATAAAGGAACTGTAGGCTGTGTAGCACTCGATGCAGATGGAAATTTAGCAGCAGCAACATCTACAGGTGGAAAAGGATTCGAAATCCCTTGCCGGGTGAGCGATTCTGCAACCGTGGCAGGCAACTATGCCAATCAATATGCGGGTATTTCTTGTACCGGAGTAGGCGAAGATATTGTTAGCGGTGCCCTGGCCGCAAAAATTGTAACCCGCGTTACAGATGGTTTTTCTTTAAAGGAAGCTTCTGATAAATCCTTTGCTGAACTTAAAGCTTTTGATGGCTTTGCGGGCATTATAGGCATTTCTGCAGCAGGTGAAGTATACCATTGCGACTCTCACCCTTACATGGTTTGGGCATCTTTTGATGTTAATTTACAGGTATTTAGCTGAAATTGGATTTAAAGTATTATTTTTGTTGCATGACCAAAATTGTATTGGCTTTAATTGGCCTTTTTACATCATTACAACTACAAGCTCAAAATATAGATAAATCTGAGATCCAGGAACCCAATGGTAGTGCGATAAATATAGCAGTATCCAAATTTGAACTGGAGGATGGGAATTCTTTTTTTGAGGAAGCAGAAGATTTTGAGCGAAAAGGTGATTACAACGAAGCGCTCACCTTATTTGGTAAAGCAGCTTTTGAATACAATGCCGTAAAAAACTTCAACAGGTACGGACAAGCGGTTATCAAGATGAGCAGTATGCATTATCAACTCGGCCGTTTTACTGATGCGGAGCAGATTCTCTTAAACGTTGCCCTAAAAAATTATTCTAAAACTGGAAACAGAGCAGGAGTAATGAACACCTACAGTCTCTTAGGCAAAGTTTATCTGGCCAATACCAAGTACACCCAATCAATGTGGTTCTATACCCAGCAAGGTATCCTGGCAAAACAACTAAAAAGCAACAATGCTTATATCGAATCTATTTTAGGCATTGCCCAGGTTAAAATTAAAAAGAAAGATTTTACACTTGCCCTTAGAGATCTGAAATCAGCAGAATGGCTGGCCAACTCCATCAAAACCACTCAGTATAAAACGCAGATTAAAGATGCCAGGGAAACAATTGCGAGCAAAACCACCAGTAAAAAAGTAAACCCGAGCTAGGCAAACGCTTTAATTCTGCTACACATTCCTATCTAAAGTATATTATAGCCCCTCAAAGGTCTGTATTGGTCAAATTTTGCCTTTTCATTAAAACAAAAAATAACGCTCAACGTTCTACGTAAGAAATTGTTAAATAAAAAGCTTTTAGTTAGATTTGATAAAGTTTTAACAAGAGACGGTAATAATGCTGTCTCTTTTTTGTTTTTTTGCTAAAATGGTATCATATTGGCTATATAGAATTGGAAATGGATTTTAAATCATTTAAAGAGATGTTAAAGAGAATATTTTTTGTAATTTTTACTGCAGCAGTACTTGCTTGTCATGCTGCACCTAAAACTCAGCCTATAGTTGAGGGGGTTACCAATGTGAAACCTGATGAGCAGCAACAACTTGTTATAAAAGAGGTTGTAAATTTGATTGAGAGTTACAATTATAAAAAAATTCAGATCAACGATTCTATCTCTTCGATCATTTTAGATAAATACATCAAATCGCTTGATCAGGGAAAAAATTACTTTTTGGCTTCAGATATCAAGGAATTTGAAAAATACAGGTATACTTTGGACGATGACTTCAAAAATGGCGATCTGAGCGGCCCGTTTTTCATTTATAACGTTTATGCCAAAAGGTTAAATGAATATTTTACTTATTCCCTGGCTCAGATTAAAACAAAATTTGATTTTAATCAAACCGACAGTTATCTATATGATAGAGAGAAGCAGCCTTGGGCAACTTCTTCAACAGCATTAAATGATACCTGGAAAAAACGTGTTAAATACGAATTAATCAACTTAAATTTAGCTGGAACAGCTGAAGCAAAGAATGTAGAAACATTAACTAAACGTTACCAAAACCTACAATCGCAAACTTCAAAAACCAATAATCAAGATGTTTTCCAGATTTTGATGGATGCTTTCACCGAATCTATTGATCCGCATACCAATTATTTTAACCCAAGTAACGCAGCAGCATTTAACGAAGATATGTCTCGTTCTTTCGAAGGTATTGGTGCCCGTTTACAATTAGAAAACGAGGTAGTTAAAATCTCTGAAATTATTGCTGGTGGACCTGCATTTAAAGGGAAACAACTGAGTGCTGGCGATCGCATTATTGCTGTAGCCCAGGGTGATGGAGAATTTGTTGATGTGGTAGGTTGGAGACTGGATAACACCGTATCGAAAATTAAAGGTCCGAAAGGAACTAAGGTGCGTTTAAAAGTTATCCCTGCCGGAAAAGAAATGTCATCTAAACCAGTAATTATTGAATTGGTTCGCGATAAAATTGTTTTGGAAGAAACATCTGCCAAGAAAAAAGTTAAAACCATCAACAGCAATGGCAAAGATTATAAAATCGGGATTATTACCCTACCAGCATTCTATGCTGATTTTAAAGCGGCAAATGCAGGTGATAAAAACTACAAAAGCACTACCAGAGATGTTAGAAAATTAATAGACTCGTTAAAAACTTACGATAAGGTAAATGCAATCGTAATGGATTTACGTGGAAACGGTGGAGGCTCATTAGTTGAAGCCATTTCATTAACTGGTTTATTTATCGATAGAGGCCCTGTAGTTCAGGTGAAAGATTTACGCGGTAAAATTGAAGTGGACGAGGATGAAAATAGCGGTGTAACCTGGGACGGTCCTTTTGGTGTAATTGTAGACCGCTTAAGTGCATCTGCATCAGAAATTTTCGCCGGTGCAATACAGGATTATGGCCGTGGAATTATTATGGGTAGCCAAACTTATGGTAAAGGTACCGTTCAATCTTCCATCGATTTAAATAAACTGGTAAACCCAAGCATGTTGCAAAAGATAGCAGGATTAATTTCTAAAGATAAAACCGTTGGCACCTCGCCAAGCGGAACAAGCCCGGCTGACATTAACTTAGGTCAGATTAATTTAACCATGGCTAAATTTTACCGTGTTGCGGGAAGTAGTACTCAACATAAAGGGGTAACACCTGATGTGGTTTTCCCTTCACTTTATCCGATGGATAAAATTGGAGAGGATACTGAATCATCTGCCTTACCATGGGACGTTATTCCAAGCTCAAACTTTAAAGCAGTTGCTAATCTGACTCCGGTTAAAGCGCAATTGGTTAAAAACAGCGAGCAGCGCATCGCAAATTCATTGGATTTTAAATACCTGAAACAAGATATTGCAGACCTTAGAAAACGCGATAGTGAAGTTTCTATAACTTTAAACGAGGCAAAACTTAAAGCTGAGCGCGATGCGCAAGAAGCTAAAACACTTGCCAGACAGAATGAATTAAGAGCATTAAGAGGATTGCCAGCCATTAAAAAAGGAGATAAAATTACCAAGCAAGACGCTTTTGATTTTATCGAAGATGAATCGTTGAAAGTAATGGGCGATTTTATGCAACAATCTGGCAACTATGTGATGAATCTTGGTGTAGCTTCACCTAAACTTTAATAAAAGAAATCTAACAAAAGCGAGCTATCTTATTGAGGTAGCTCGCTTTTTTTTTAAAATCATTTTTCAATTAAACGATTGTCTAAATGCTGAAGGTGTAAGCTTTGTTTTGGATTTGAACAACTTAGTAAAGGATTGTAAATGTTCGAAGCCAAGTGCATAAGCGATCTCACTAACAGAAAGATTTGTTGTAGAAAGTTTTTCTTTTGCTAAATCAATCAGTTTCTGATGTAAGTATTGTTGAGTATTTTGTCCAATAAGTGTTTTTAACAATCCGGATAGGTATCCTGGTGAAACGTTAAGTCTCTCGGCGATGTAAGTTACTGTTGGTAAGCCCCTGTTACCAGGATCATCGTGTTCGAAATAGTCCTTAACAATATGCTCTAATCGATCAAGCAGCTGATGATTGATTGCTTTACGTGTTATAAATTGACGACCATAAAAACGCTGTGCATAATTAAGCAGTAATTCTATTTGCGCGATCACCACATTTTGAGTAAAATGATCGATATTGCTCTTGGTTTCATTTTTCACCAATGTGGCGATCGAATTAAGCACCGCCTCTTCAGTTTCAGAAACATGTAAAGCCTCAAATAGTGCGTAACTAAAAAAGTCATAATCCTTAATTGTTTTAGCTAAATGTGTCTGCCAAAGCAAGTCGGAGTGAAAAAGTATCATCCAGCCAGTTGGCCGATGGGTTTTATCCTGATTAATCTCAACGGTGAAAACCTGTCCAGGAGCCATAAAAAACAACACACCATCATCAAAATCACTCATTTGTTGCCCATATTTAATTTTCGCATCAGGCACACGCTTGAGTGCAATGGAGTAAAAATCAAAAATTATTGTTTTTGACCGGCCATTGACGGGCATATTAACCTCCTCCATATTAACAACACTAACTAAGGGATGACCTGGTTTCGGCAATCCTGCAAGTTTATGATATTCTGATATGGTTTTAAAACGATAGCGGTTCGAAGTTTCCATAATACAATTTACTTAAAATAAATGCCTTGCTCCAAATCTTGAATCAAAGTGGAACATTCAGGTTCCCAATTTAAACGTTCCCTGGTTAAATGCCCGGAAGCCGGTCCATCTATACTTACGAAATGTTCAAACCAACCAAAGTGTGCGGCTGCTTCATTTTTAGATATAGAAACGACAGGTAAACCAAGTTGTTCGCCAATGGCCTCTGCTATTGCTTTAAGGGTTATCGATTCTTCAGCCACCCCGTGAAAACGTGCTCCTGGCATAGCTTGTTCCAAAGCCAGCCTATAAAGTTTCGCGGCATCCAGCCTATGAACACCTGTCCATCGGTTTTCTCCACCACCAATATAAGCCGATGAACCTGTTTTGCGGGCGATATCAATCAGTATGGGTACAAAGCCATGATCATCACCTTCTCCGTGTACAGATGGCGATAAACGAACCACTGATACGCGAATATTTTGAGAAGCGAGTGCATCTACTGCCTTTTCCGAAGCAAGCCTTGGGTTCGCGCCATTATAATTGGGCAGCATATCTTCTGTGGCCAACATGCCCGGATTAACGACAAGAGTCCCGGAAGTTACAATAAAGGGTTTATCGGTCCCTGCAATTGAGTTTCCAATGGTCTCTATTGCAGCCCTATCGATTTCGCAAACCGCTGCAAATCGGGAAAAATCATGGATAAAGCCAGTATGGATAATGCCATCTGCTAATCTGGCGCCCTCCTGCAGACTCGCCAAGTCTTCCAAATCACCTTTATGTACTTCAGCTCCGGCAAGTACTAGTGCTTTTTCAGCCGTTTCATTCCGCGCCAAGCCCAAAACCTCGTGGCCTGCATTAATTAATTCTTTGACTACCGCAGAACCGACAAATCCGGTTGCGCCTGTTACAAAAACTTTCATATTAATTGATTTTAAGTTTTAAATAGTGTATAACAATTACACATTGATTACGATATGAATCGCATCTAATGATCACTCAAAATTCAATCAATTCTATAGAAACAATTTAGGCTAATCAATTCTTCGTTTAGCCAAAACGACTAATTAACGCAAAAAAAAGACCGCTGCTATCCGCAACAGTCTTTTTTGCATGAAATATACCTCTAGTTCTTCTTAGGATTCTGACTCAATTGCATGGCCATCATTTCTTTCATGGTTTTATTCATTCCCTCAGTACTGCCATCTAAAAAGATTACGTTACCATCGCCATTTTCAGCAAAGTGTTTGATCGATTCCGTCCACATGGTGAATAAGATTACCGAAATGTCAAGGTTAGCCTGTTCCATTTCCTGGGCGGCTTTGCTCATACCATGGGCAACCTCTGCACGGAACAACGCAATACCTTGTCCGCGAAGTTGTGCAGCCTCACGTTCTGCCGTAGCAGCAATTTTGATCGCATTACCGTCCGCTTCAGCAGCTTTGGTTTTGGTAATTAATAATGCCTGTCCTTCATTTTCAGCAGCTGCTTTCAAGTTGTTCGAAGCTACTACACGACTCATTGAACGCATAATTTCTTCATCAAAGGTAATATCATTCAATTGAAGATCCTGAAGATGGTAACCCCATCCGTCTAAAACCTGATCGATCTGTTCCTTAACGTGAAGTACAATTTCATTACGTTGTGCCAATACATTTGCCTGCTTTTGCGTAGCCACATAAGCCCTGATAGAACCTTCAATGGTTCTGATTAATGCTTGCATTAAGTTGGTCGCATCTACAAATTTAAAGGCTACGTTTTTTATTGTTTCCTCGTCCTGGTTCACTACGGAATATAAAAGCATGGCCTTAAAATACACATTAGCCTGATCTTGAGTTACTGCTTGAAACGATAGTTCCACGGAGCGGTTTTGAATGGAAATACGAGAATAAATCTGCTCTATTAATGGGATTTTAAAATTTAAACCTGGCCTTAATTGACGGCGGTACTTACCGAAAACCGTTACCACCGCAATGGTTCCCTGTTTAACAGTAACGAATGAGCTGAGTAAGATAATAAATCCTACGACAGCTATAATGTAAATGGTATATTGCATAAATAGATTTTTTTATGAAGTTATAAAAATTCATACAAACTACATCAGGCATTTTGTAGCTTTAAGCTTTCTAACTAACTTATGCATAATGAAAATTAAATTATTTCTTCCCGCAGCAGGTGTTTTGCTAATTGCGGCATGCCAGAATAAGAGCCATCAGGAAACTGATACCGTAAATGCGCGTACTGAATTTTTCGATAAGGCCGGAATGGATACCACCGTAAAACCTGGTGATAACTTTTTCCTGTATGCCAATGGAAAATGGATGAAAAACACAGAGATTCCTAAAACCGAAACAGGCTGGGGTTCTTTTTATACTTTATATAATGATAACCTAAAAAATCTGAACAGCATTCTTGAAAATGCCGCTAAAGCTAATGCGGCGAAAGGAAGTAGCGAACAGAAGGTGGGCGATTTTTATACCAGTGGAATGGATACCCTTACCATTGAGAAGCTGGGTATCGAACCTATAAAACCGCTCTTAAATAAAATAGACGGGATTAAAAACGAGAAGGATTTAATCAATTTTGCTGCTGAAGGCTATAAAAATGGCGAAGGAGATTTATTAGGCTTTGGCGTAGAACCAGATGATAAATTAAGCAGTAAAAATGCTTTATCATTTTCTCAGGCCGGTCTTACCCTGCCAGATCGCAGTTACTATTTAGAACAGGACGATAAAGCAAAAAAAATCAGAGTGGAGTATATCAAATACATCACAAAGATTTTTAACCTTTCAGGCGATTCTGCGAATGCAGCTAAATATGCCGACAATATTTTAAAACTGGAAACAGCAATTGCACAGTCCCATTCAACGCCTGTTCAACTTCGTGATCCACAGAAGAATTATAACAAAATGACGGTGGCTGATTTTCAAAAACAGACCCCAAACATTGAGTGGAAATCTGTTCTGAACAAACTAGGGGCAAACACAGATACCCTTATTGTTAGGCAGCCAAAATACTATCAAACCTTATCAGCCCTGGTAAAAAGCCAGCCTATCGAAATCTGGAAAGAAAAATTAAAGTTTGATGCTTTAAATAGATCAGCCAATGCTTTTACTAAAAAATTCAGGGACGCCAAATTCGACTTTTTCTCTAAAACACTTTATGGTCAACAGGCACCAACAGAAAGATGGAAAGCTATTGTAAATGCTACCGATGATCATTTAGGAGAACTATTAGGTCAACTATATGCTGAAAAGTACTTCAAACCAGAGGCGAAAGAGCGCATGTTAACCCTGGTAAATAATTTGCAGAAAGTATATGCTGAAAGAATCCAGAAGGTAGATTGGATGACACCGGATACCAAGAAGAAAGCTTTAGAAAAACTTAACGCATTTATCAAAAAAATCGGTTATCCTGATAAGTGGAAAAAATATGATGATGTAGAGGTGTCTAAAAATACCTACTACGCCAATCTTCAGTCTGCTAATAAACATGCCTATAAAGAAATGATGTATAAATTGGACAAAAACGTCGATAAAACTGAATGGGGAATGACTCCGCCGACAGTTAATGCCTATTACAATCCGTCTTTCAACGAAATTGTTTTCCCTGCTGGAATTTTACAGTTCCCATTCTTTGATTTTGCAGCAGATGATGCCATTAACTATGGTGCAATTGGTGCCGTAATTGGTCACGAAATGACACATGGTTTTGACGATCAGGGTCGCCAGTACGATGCTGTAGGCAACTTAAAAGAATGGTGGACAAAAGCCGATGCTGATAAATTTAAAGCTAAAGCCGGTAAAGTAGAGACATTTTACAATAACTTCTCGCTATTGGACAATCAGCATGTAAACGGTTCATTAACCTTGGGTGAAAACCTGGCCGATATCGGTGGATTAAACATTGCATACGATGCCTTTAAATTAACCGAACAAGGAAAAGGCGATAAAAAGATTGATGGTTTTACGCCCGATCAACGTTTTTTCTTAAGTTTTGCACAGGTTTGGAGAATCAAAACCCGTGATGAAAGTATGCGTGTAAGATTAAAAACAGATCCACATAGCCCAGAGATGTTCCGTGTGAATGGCCCTGTGTATAATATGGAAGCATTTTATAAAGCATTTAACATTCCTGCAACTGCAAAAATGTATGTTGCACCTGCGAACAGGTTAGGAGTTTGGTAGATTAAGCGCTTAAATTTTTGTTAAAAAGTCCATTTCGATAGCCGAAATGGACTTTTTTTTTGCTTTAAAACAAATAGGGGAAAAATTTGTCTTTATCTTATTAAATAATCACCACATGAACGTAAAACGCACTTTTGGCACCATATTAACTGTACTTGGTATAATTGGATTGATATATGCTGGATATGGCTTTGTAAACCACAATCAAAATACAAGAGGATTGATGGTATATGGAATCATCGGACTGATATTCTTTGTATCGGGTATTGGCTTAGTAAAGAATACGAAGGATGAGAGTTAATTAACTCTTCCTTCTAAACTTCCCCGATAAAATAAAAAGTAAACCTGCTAAGCCAAGATAAATTCCATCTTTAAAGTTTGTGGCGTTTATAGCTTCTTAAATAACAGCAATCATTTTTGTTTCTTTTTGTGTTTAATGATCTGGTATTGGCTAAAAGCCACCAGGCAGCCTGCTAAAATGATAATCCCGGCAGATAGTAGGTTCTTTGGATTTTGCTGAATGTAGTAAGCAGCGGCCAGAACTAAAAGTGCAGCTGCAATGCCAATGATGTAATGAAGTATTAATCCCGTTTTCATAAAGCAAATATTCTGAATTAAATTGAGATTGGTGTCGTAGGAAATTAATCTTTTAAACTGATTCTGTTGTCAGCGAACTTCAACTGGTGACCAACGAAATCAATATCTGTCAACTCTTTAATCCGTTTAAAGGCGCTATGGTTATCATCCAGGGTTAAACGGTTGATCTTATCCTGTTTAACTGATACAATATCGGCATAGAGAAAATCACCCTTTGCATTTATTTTTAGCTGCAGCAAGGGAGCAATACCATTATTACCCTTTAAGCTGAACATTCCATAGGTACAAAAATTACCCAAACTGTAAGCAATGAATTTATTTTTATAAACTTCGACTGCCCGGCTTACATGCGGACCATGCCCCAGCACCACGTCGGCACCTGCATCAATAACTGCATGTGCAAAGGCATAAACATTTCCCCTGTTTTCTTTATAAAAAATCTCATTCTTACGTGGAACATGTTCAAATCTTGCTCCCTCACCTCCGCCGTGAAAAGAAACAATCACAATATCAGCCATTAATTTTAAACGGGCCACCAAAACTTTCGCACTATCAATCTTATTAATCGATACTGTATTCTCATTCGGGGCAAAAGCACAGAACGCATACTTTACACTATCTTTTTCAAAAACTTCAAAAGGTTTATTTATCTGTCCTGCATAATGGATCTTCAGTGAATCTAAAATCCTTGCTGTATTTTTCCTTCCCTTTGCGTCAAAATCACCAACATGGTTATTGGCGATGCTCAAAACATTAAATCCTGCACCCTTATATATCCCGGCGTAGCGCTCCGGCATTCTAAAAGCGTAACAGTTGTTTGGATTAATGCCATTACATTTGTTCGAATTGCCCGAATTAAGAAAACAGCCTTCCAGGTTTCCAAATACAATATCGCCTCTTAATAAACTATCAACCGCCTGGAAACTATTTACTGCATCATCGGGCGGGAGATTGGTTTTGGATGGAAATGCAGAGCCAAGCATAATATCGCCTACAGCGGTAATGGATATCGTATCCTTTATTTTTCTGATGACGGTATCTTGTTTGGCTACAGCCGGAGTAATCTGTGCATTATTGCTGGTGCAGCTAATTAAAATAATTAGCGCAAGAGCGGACATCATTAGCGTATTGATAAACTTCATCAGGTTTTTATGGTTTACAGCAATCGTCATGCTGAATTTATTTCAGCATCTATTCAATTATTAAAATGCTAAATAATAAAAAAATCCTCCAAAATTTCTTTAGGAGGATTATGTATGTTTTTTACTGTCAACCGAAAATGGCCAACTATAATTGAACTATTCTACTGTAAATTCTTTCTTAAACGATTCTAAAACGCGGCCACCTTTGTAAAAATAACGGCTGTAATAAGGTTCGTTAAGGTTGCTGATGACCACACCACGAGAACTCGATGCATGTGCAAACCTGTTATCGCCCAGGTAAATACCAACATGTGAAATACTTCTGCTTTTAATTTTGAAGAAAACCAGATCGCCTTCTTTTAAATCTTCTTTGGATAATGGATCTACCATGCTGAAAATATCGCGTGAATTTCTTCTGATGGTGGTGTTGAAAACTTTGTCGTAAATTGCTTTAGTAAAAGCCGAACAATCAATGCCTCTTTTACTGTTTCCACCATAACTGTATGGTGTTCCAATCCATTCGTATATAAACTTGTACAGTTTTAAATTCGAGGTCGCATCTACCGCAACACCCATTACCTGCGAAAAATATTGTGATGCAAGGTTATCGGGATCATTTAATTCTTTACCGGATTCTTTTGTTTTTGTTTGCGCAAATGCGTTGGAGAGCGTGCAGATAGCGATTAGGGTAGAAAACAAAATTTTTTTAATCATGTTATACAGTTATGTTTGGGTATTCACTTACACATTAACGTACACCACATGGGCTTATTGTTGGTTGTCAAAAGTATTGATTATACAAATGTTATCCAAATGTAATGTTATAAAAAATGAAAGTTATTAACATTTTTGTTTTTTATCCACCAATATTCATTAGAATTTCCGCAGATAAAACATGTTTTACCAAAAGCGGTTTCTTTTTATTTTTCCGTTAATCATTAAAATGCTTTATTTTTAAATTATGGAAATAAGCACGAATACAGAATTAAATTTTAGAATAAATTGATTCCATATTATGATAAAGGGTGTTGATTTAATTATAAGAAATCGCAGTTAAATCGATAATGATAATCAATATTTATATTTAATTGTAAAACAACTGTTAAATCTGATTACAACCCTAATACTATGATGTTTTTACACTAAAAAGTGCCAAAAATTACAATAAAAAAATTAGATTTGCTGTCGCAAAAAACAAATATCCTAAAATGAGTGCAGTAGAAATAAATAAAGATACCTGGTTAAAGTGGTTTGAGTCGATGTTGCTGATGCGCAAATTCGAAGAAAAAACCGGCCAGTTATACGGACAACAAAAAATACGTGGCTTTTGTCATTTATACATTGGACAAGAAGCTGTAGTTGCAGGTGCAATATCTGCGATGCAAAAAGGCGATTCAATGATTACCACTTACCGTGATCACGCCCATGCCTTAGCTTTAGGAGTTAGTGCTGATAGTATTATGGCAGAAATGTACGGTAAGGCTACAGGTTGCTCTAAAGGTAAAGGTGGTTCAATGCACATGTTCAGTAAAGAGCATAACTTCTACGGTGGTCATGCAATTGTTGGCGGTCAGATTCCATTAGGTGCTGGCGTTGCTTTTGCAGAAAAATACAAAGGAACTGATAATGTTAACATTTGTTATATGGGCGATGGTGCTGTGCGCCAGGGTGCATTAAACGAAACTTTTAACATGGCCATGCTTTGGAAATTGCCTGTTATTTTTGTTTGCGAAAACAATGGTTATGCAATGGGTACCTCAGTACAACGTACTACCAACATGACCGATATTTATAAAATAGGTTTAGGTTTCGATATGCCATGTGCACCAGTTGACGGTATGGATCCGGTTGCTGTACACAATGCAATGGACGAAGCAATTCAACGTGCGCGTAAAGGTGAAGGACCTACTTTCTTAGAAATGAGAACTTACCGCTATCGTGGTCACTCTATGTCAGATCCGGCAAAATACCGTACCAAAGAAGAATTAGAAGATTACAAAGCAAAAGATCCGGTTGAACATGCGAGAGAAACGATCCTTAAAGAGAAGTATGCAGATCAAGCCTGGATTGAAGAGGTAGAAGCTAAAGTAAAAGGAATTGTAGATCAGGCAGTAAAATTTGCTGAAGAATCTCCTTGGCCTGATGCATCCGAACTATACAAAGATGTATATATGCAACAGGACTACCCTTACGTAATGGACTAATATTAATAAGATTCAATTAATTAGATATAATGGCTGATGTAATTAAAATGCCCAAAATGAGCGACACCATGACCGAAGGGGTTTTGGCGAAGTGGCATAAAAAAGTGGGCGATAAAGTGAAAAGCGGCGATGTTTTGGCAGAAGTAGAAACTGACAAAGCAACAATGGATATGGAATCTTATTGGGATGGTGTCCTTTTATACGTAGGTATAGAAGAAGGAACAGCTGTTCCTGTTGATGCGATCATGGCCGTTATTGGTAAAGAAGGCGAAGATTATAAAGCTGCATTAGAAGCAGAACAATCTGGAAGTCAGGAGTCGGCAAGCCCGAAGTCTGAAAGCAAAGATGAAGCTCCTAAAGCTGAAGATAAAAAAGAAGAGGCGGCACCTGCTCAGGGTGGTGGCTTAAGTGAAGAAGAATTAGCAGCAAAAGGTGTTACGGTTATCCGCATGCCTTTGTTAAGCGATACCATGACTGAAGGCGTAATTGCTGAATGGCATAAAAAAGTTGGCGATAAAGTAAAAGATGATGATGTTCTTGCTGATGTAGAAACCGATAAGGCTACTATGGAAGTAATGGGCTATGCAACCGGAACTTTACTACACATTGGTGTAGAGAAAGGTGCTGCTGCAAAAGTAAACGGAATTATCGCCATTGTTGGTCCTGAGGGAACTGATGTAAGCGGAATTTTAGCTGGAGGAGCTGAAAGTCCAAAGGCGAAAGACCAAAGCGAAGCACCGAAAGAAGAAAAACAAGCTACAACTGCTGATGCTAGCGCATCTGCTCCAGTTGCAGAAAGTTCATCAGATAGCCGTGTTAAAGCATCTCCTTTAGCTAAAAAAATTGCTAAGGATAAAGGGATCGATTTAGCACAGGTTGCAGGTAGTGCAGAAGGTGGTCGTATCATTAAAAAAGATATCGAAAACTTCAAGCCATCAGCTGCTCCAGCTAAAACTGAATCTGCATCAGCTCCGGTTGCTGAGAAAGCTGCAGCTGCTGCGCCAGTTATCCCTACATTTGTTGGTGAAGTTAAGTACACTGAGCAACCTGTTTCGCAAATGCGTAAAGTAATTGCAAAACGCTTAGCTGAAAGTTTATTTACTGCCCCACATTTTTACCTAACAGTAAGTATCGATATGGACAATGCAATGGCTGCACGTACGGCAATCAACGCAGTTGCTCCTGTTAAGGTTTCTTTCAACGATATCGTAATTAAAGCGGTTGCCGTTGCATTGAAAAAACACCCTGCTGTTAATTCATCATGGGGTGGCGATAAAATCAGATTTAACGAACATACTAACATCGGTGTAGCTATGGCTGTTGAAGATGGTTTATTGGTACCGGTAGTGCGTTTCGCTGATGGCAAATCTTTATCACACATCTCTGCAGAAGTAAAAGATTTTGGTGGTAAAGCAAAAGCTAAAAAATTACAACCTGCAGATTGGGAAGGTTCTACTTTCACTGTTTCTAATTTAGGTATGTTTGGTATTGATGAGTTTACTTCAATTATCAACTCTCCTGATGGTGCAATTTTATCAGTAGGTGCTATACAACAAGTTCCGGTAGTTAAAAACGGTGCTGTTGTTCCTGGTAATGTAATGAAATTGACTTTAGGTTGCGATCACCGTGTAGTTGATGGTGCAACAGGAGCACAATTCTTACAAACTTTAAAAGGTCTATTAGAAGAGCCAATCAGGTTATTAGCTTAGTCAGTTAGCAATTCACAGTTTTCAGTTTATACTGACTACATATTAAAAGCCATCCTTTTCGGATGGCTTTTTTGCGTTTAAGGCTTTTAGTAATTGGCGACTTAATTTCCTATTTTTGATTAGAACCTTAACTTAAAATAAATGAAAAAAATATTTCTTTTTGCTGTCTGCATTACTGCAATGCTTGCCTGTAAGCAAAAAAACAGTTCTGATAATGGCGCAGAAAACAAAACCTTCGCGGCCCTTTGCGAGCAATATTATCAGGATGGATTAAAAATAAATCCTTTAAGTGCTACTTACATCGGAGATGAACGTTATAACGATCTTTTGGCAAATGATGGATCGCAAGCTTATTTGAAAGAGTTTAAAAGCTACAATCAGCGTTATCTGGATAGCCTGGGTAAATATAACCGCGAAAGCCTTGACGCAAACGATAAATTATCTTATGACTACCTGAAAGATCAACTGGAAATTAATCTGGAAGGATTAAAATACCATTCTGAATACCTCCCATTTAATCAAATGTTTGCGCTCCCCTTAACCATCGGCCAATTGGGCTCGGGCACAGGAGCACAACCTTTTAAAACTGTAAAAAATTATGAAGATTGGTTAAAACGGGTCGATGCATTTTCGGTGTGGGCCGATACGGCCATCGGAAATTTTAAAAAAGGTGCGGCAGCAGGCATTGTATTACCAAAAGCATTGGTGATAAAAATGATTCCTCAAATGCAAAGCATGGTGGCAGCCAAACCCGAAGAAAGTTTATTTTACGGACCTATTAAATTAATGCCAGCAAGTTTTTCTGCTTCAGATAAACAAAAGTTGACAGAAGCGTACCGCACATCGATCACCAAAGTAATTATCCCTACCTATAAAAAATTGGCCGACTATCTAAAGAACGAATATCTGCCGAAAACACGAACTACATCTGGCTATTCGGCTATGCCCGGCGGATTGGCCTGGTACACTTATCTGGTAAAACAACAAACTACTACTAACAAAACACCAGAAGAAATCTATCAAACAGGCTTAAAAGAAGTCGCCAGGATTAAAGGCCAAATGGATAGCATCAAAAATCTGGTAGGTTTTAAAGGCGATTTGAAAGCTTTTTTCGAATACATGAAAACGGATAAAAAATTCATGCCTTATAAAACACCAAAAGAAGTTTTAGCCGCCTTTGAGAATATCCATCAACGTATGAAACCCAATTTGAAAAAAATGTTTGAGGTAGAGCCCAAAACACCGTTCGAAATCCGGCAAACAGAAGCTTTCAGGGCTGCATCGGCCAGTGCGGAATATAATCAAGGTTCTGCAGACGGATCACGTCCAGGGATCTTTTATGTGCCCATTTTAGATGCGAAAACATTTAACACCACTTCGGGTATGGAATCGCTGTTTCTACATGAGGCAATTCCAGGCCACCATTACCAGATTTCATTAACGCAGGAAAATAAATCGCTTCCTAATTTTCGCCGTTTTGGTGGACATAATGCCTATGTTGAAGGTTGGGCTTTATACTGCGAATCGTTAGGGAAAGAACTGGGCCTATATCAGGATCCTTATCAACACATGGGTGCACTGGGCGATGAAATGCACCGGGCCATTCGCTTAGTGGTTGATGTAGCCATTCATACCAAAAACATGAGCAGGGAGGAAGCCATAAAATACATGACAGACAATGAAGCGATTAGTACTGAAGGTGCCACCGCAGAAATTGAACGTTACATGGGCATTCCCGCACAAGCTTTAGGTTATAAAACCGGTGCAATGAAAATAAGGGAATTGAGAAGCAGATACGAGAAAGAATTAGGTCCGAAGTTTAAATTAGCAGCTTTTCATACGGCTGTTTTAAAAGATGGATCTTTCCCATTATCTGTTTTTGAAACTAAAATGGATGCTTGGGCCGAGAGCCAGAAGTAGTTTATATCTTTTTATTGATACTGAAAGTGTTTCCCGCAGATTTCGCAAAAAACGCAGATAAACCATTCATCTCAGCGTTTTTCGTAGCGATCGGCAGGAAACACTTATCAAAGACCATTCACTTTTCTCCAGATTGACTGTGATATGTTTGAAGAATTAAAATTAACAAGCAATCCAAGTCGTAAGCCAGAAAGTTTCAGATAAGTAAGTACCTGCTTATGGTGAACTGGCGCAAGTATTTCTACTGATTTTACTTCGATAATGACCAGATCGTTTATTAATAAATCTATCCTATAGCCGGCATCAAGGGTTATGCCTTCAAAAACAACCGGTAATTTTACCTGTTGCTTAACATCTAAGCCATTTTCGGTTAAAACATAAGTCAGGACCGTTTCATAAACAGATTCTAATAAACCGGGGCCTAATGCATTGTAAACTGTAAATATTGCACCTCTTATTTGATAGGAGATATCATTCTCATCCATAGTATAAAAATTTAATGGGTATCTTAAATGAGGATGATTAACTAAAAATATTATAATCTCTGTAATTATCAAAATATAAATTCAGTTTAAGAAAAAGAGCAACTCTGCGTTTATCTTCTTAAATCTGCGGGAGAAAAACCTGATAAACCTAAACCCTTTTCCAATTCCTTTGTTAATTATTAAACACCCAAAAATCATGGACAAAGAAAAACTGATACAAGAAGCTTACTTAGTTGCACATAAAATAGAGGAGAACGGCAATTTCCCTAACAATCCCAAATTACCATTAATGATTTACAAAGGTACGTTCAGGTTACATCCTGATGATACTGAAGAAGTGATCAAAAAAGTTTTTGCGCAGAATGGGTACACCAATGCCTGGGTAGATGGCATTTTCGACTATCACCATTACCATAGCAATACACATGAGGTAATGGGCGTGTTCTGTGGCAAGGCCGATGTACAATTTGGAGGGGATCATGGCGTTTGTATAGAGCTGGATAAAGGTGATGTCATTATCATCCCTGCAGGTGTAGCACACAAAAAACTGAATTCAAGCGACGACTTCACTGTTGTTGGCGCATATCCAAATGGTTCAGATTACGATATGAAATATGGGAAAGCAGAAGAGCGACCTGAAGCAGATGAAACCATTGCCAACGTGAAAAATCCAGACAACGATCCTGTTTATGGAAGTAAAGGTCACTTATTTGAGTGCTGGTACAATCAAAATTGCGAAAATGTGTAAAACTCTTTCGTTTTAACCGTCTAAAATTCTTTAATTTTCGGGTTTTAAATATACTACCCTTATTATAAATGAATTTTAGATATATATGTTCAGTATTAGCCCTCTCTGCAACTTTATTAACTGCTTGTTCAAGCAAAAAATCTGAAGAGAAAAAGGCTGCTGAAAAAAAAATCCGCACGAAAGATGACGATAAAGCGGATAGCCTTTTATTGGTTTATAACCCACAAAAAGGCGACAAATGGATTGCCGATTTTGTAGATAATCTACATAAAAAATATGGTTTTAACGGAAATATGCTGGTGGCAAAAGACGGAAAAATCCTTTACGAAAAAGCGATCGGTTGGGCCGATTACCTCCACAGAGATAGTTTGACTATCAATTCAGAATTCGAATTGGCCTCCATTACCAAAACATTTACCGGCACGGCGATTATGCAATTGGTAGAGGCCGGAAAACTTTCGTTAAACGATAACGTAAAAAAGTTCTATCCTAATTTCCCATACGAAGGCATTACTGTAAAACTATTGCTTTCTCACCGAAGCGGGATGATGAACTACGTTTACTTTATCGATGACATTTGGCGCAAGGAAAAAAGAAATATGAAAAAAGGGGTTACAAATCAGGAAGTAATGAATGTTATCGCCGAGCGAAAACCTAATCCATACACCAAACCTGATAACCGTTTTCACTACAACAACTCAAACTTTATGGTGTTGGGTGCGATTATAGAAAAGGTAACAGGACAGCGTTATTCGCAGTATATGATGGAACATGTATTTAAACCGGCAGGATTAAAGCATACTCACGTATATAGTACAACCGAGTATGAAAAAATCCCGGTTGACGTAGTTGGCCACGACCGCAATAGTTTTAGATACTCTGTTGCACAGAACTTTCTGGATGGGCCAGTTGGAGATAAAGGCATTTATAGTACGGTACACGATTTGGTGCTGTTTGATAAATATTTGAAAAATGGAAGATTATTAAGTAAAAAGAGCCTCGATTCTGCCTACACCGGACACAACAAGCCTATTAATGGCCACTTCAACTATGGTTATGGCTGGAGAATGTTTGATGGCGAAAAAATGGACAAAGTGGTGTACCATACGGGATGGTGGCATGGTTTCCGCCATATTTATGTAAGAGATCTAAACAAAAATATTGTTATTGTGTTTTTAGGCAACCTGACCAACGGAAGTTTAATGCATCTCGACGATCTGTATAAACACTTCGACATGCCGATTATCCGTAAGGGGGCATACCATGGCAACGGCAGTTTGCCAGGTTCAGACGAAGATTAAACTTATGGCAAAAACAAAATGGATTATCGAACCGGGTACATTAACCATCTATCCTAAAAGAAATTTAAGGATAGTTGGGCTTATTTTTTTTGTACTGTTTGCGGCCTTTATTTTCTATTTATCAAGATCAGTACAAGGTTATTCTGCCGGCCTCACTCTTGGGTATTATGGCTTCCTGTTATTAATTCCGTTACTGCTGATTTTTATTGCCGAAACAAAAGTAATTTTTGATGGGAACAGCAGGGTTTTATATAAAAAAATTGCCTTTTTACCAACCGGATCAATCCCTTTTGATGATATCGCTTCAGTAGAACCATACGAAGTATTAGGGAGCGGTTTTAATTATAAACTATTCAAAAAAAGTAACAGACATGGCAGAGGCTTACTTGTTTCTTCCGGATATAGTAAAGCCAACAATGCCAACCTGATCGCTTTTCAGCAGGAGGTTTTACCAAAGATTGATGAGCTTGTGTTCGCCAATGCACCGGTAATTCCCAAGCAGACCATTTACGATTTTAAGTTTTTCAAAGAAGAAGGAGGTGTTTACCTCTTGCGGGATAATAAAATAGGAAGTTTTATTTTTGGGTTGATTTTTATCGGTGCTACTGTTGCTATATTGTTTAGCCCCGATTTTTTATCAAACGAAGGATCTATTCAAAAAATACTCATCACCTATTTCCCAGCGGCGATAGGCTTGGCACTTCTTTTTGCAGCAACCTCCAACATCCGCTTTGATAAAAGCCAAAGGAAAATTATCCGTTCTACTTTTGCTGGCCGTTTTAAAAAAGAATACCCATTTGATGACCTGATCCGTTTTCAGGTGATCCGTAAAACAACCAATCTTATTTATTCAGGTACCGAAGTCAGGGCAGAGATTTTTTTGCCTGCCAAAAATAAAACAACCATTTTAAACCTTAAAAGCTTTATAGGTACTAAAAAGATTGAGCGCTTCCTTGATGAGGCCAATACGATTTTAGGCCGGATTTAGTTTCACTATAAAACAAAACGATTATGTTCGATAAATTATTTGCGGCTCAACAAAAGGCCGAAGAAGTTAAAAAGCGTCTGGATACAATCTCGGTGTTTGGCGAAGTTGAAAATGGTGCAATAAAAATCACCGCTACAGCCAACAAATCCATCACAGGAATTTCCATTGATGAGGAGTTTTTGAAAAATGCCGATAAGGAAGAATTGGAAGAACTTTTATTAACTGCGATTAACAAAGCTATGGCAAGCGCCGAACAGGTTAGTGCTGCCGAAATGCAGGCCTCTGCGCAGGATATGCTTGGAGGCTTAGGCGGTATGTTTGGGCAATAATATATCGTCAAAATCAATCTTGACACTCAAATCAATCTACTTGATACTAAAACTATGAAATACACTTATTATGGCCAATCATGTTTCTTACTCGAAGCAGCTGGCAAAAAATTATTATTCGACCCATTTATATCCCACAATCCACTAGCTAAAAATATAGACATTAAAGCTATTGAGGCTGATTATATCCTGGTAAGTCATGGTCATAGCGATCATGTAGCTGATCTGGTAAGCCTGGCGAAGCAAACCCAGGCAACCGTTATAGCGATGCCAGAAATTATTGATTGGATTTCTAAACAGGGTGTAGAAAAAGTGCACGGAATGAATTTTGGTAAATTTACTTTCGACTGGGGAACTGTACGCATGGTGCCAGCTACGCACTCATCGAGTTTACCAGACGGGAGTTACGGTGGTAACCCTGCAGGTTTTGTACTTGAAGTTGATGGCAAACAGATTTACTTTGCTGGTGATACTGGTTTAACCATCGAAATGAAGGTATTAGCTGATATTTGCAACCTGGATTATGCTATTTTACCGATTGGTGGAAATTACACCATGGATGTTGATGATGCTTTGGTGGCAACGAAATATTTCGATTGCGATAAGGTGATCGGCGTGCACTACAATACTTTTCCGGTAATTGAAATTGATACCAAAGCTGCTTTAGATAAATTTGAGCGCGAAAACAAAACTTTATTGTTGCCAGAAATTGGTGAGACGATAAGTTTATAGTTTCGGCGAACCGTCATTCCCAACTTGATTGGGAATCTTAGTGCAGTAAGCTTTAAGATTCCCGCCTGCGCGGGAATGACGACCTTTTTCATAGATGCAGATCTGAAACTCTTTCAATCTGACGCCATTAAAACAAAAAAGGGCCTCCGATTTTCATTGGAGACCCTTCAAATTATAAACCTGAACCTAATTCTTTTTAGCAGTGGCAGCTTTGTTTGCTTTGTAACGCATATCTGCTGTACCATCTTTTTTAGTTGGACCAGCAACTTTAGTTACTGCTTTTGCTTTATTTTCTTTAAAACGTTTATCTGGCGTACCATCTGCTTTTACTTTAGTAGCTGTAGTAGTGGTTTTAGTCTCTACTTTTTTAGCCTCTTGTTTTTCGCCTGCTTTAACAGGTGCAGTTGTTGTTTTTACTTCTTTTTTGGCAACAGTTTTAGCTTTAGTAGCTGTAGCTGGTGTTTGAGCAAATGCTGTTGTTAAACCAAATGCTGCGATTGCGATTAAACTCAATAACTTTTTCATAATTCTTTGATTTGTTTTTTAGTTGTTATGAAATTTCTTCGTTTAACTCAGAGGTTTCATAACTTTCGATTTTTATTTTACTCGTTTATTTTGTTGATATAAAATTCATAAATCGATATGAAGTTTTAATGAAGATAATAACTATTTTATTTTTTAATGCGCAGCCAGCCAGTTTTCACCCTCACCAATTTCTACAACAATTGGTACAGTTAATTTAATGGCATTGGCCATTTTATCCTGAATAATTGCTTTCATCACTTCTTTTTCAGACCTTAATACATCAAACACCAACTCATCATGCACTTGCATAGTCATGGTAGATTGCAAATTTTGTACTTTCATCTCTTTGTGGATATTGATCATAGCAATCTTGATCATATCGGCAGCAGAGCCCTGAATAGGCGCGTTAATGGCATTTCGTTCAGCAAAACCTCTTACTGTTTGATTGGCTGAGTTAATGTCTCTCAAATAGCGTCTTCTACCCATTATGGTTTCTACAAATCCATTTTCGCGGGCAAAATTCATGGTATCGCTCATGTAACGTTTAATACCAGGATATTGCGCAAAGTATTGTTCAATAATTTCGGCAGCTTCTTTACGTGGAATACCCAGGTTCTGCGACAAACCAAAAGCCGATTGACCGTAAATAATGCCAAAGTTAACGGCTTTTGCATTTCTACGCTGCGTTCCATCTACTTCTTCAATGCTTACACCATATACTTTTGCTGCTGTTGCCGTGTGGATATCGATGCCTTTGCTGAAAGCATCGAGCATATTTTCTTCTTTGCTGATTTCGGCAATAATGCGCAATTCTATCTGCGAATAATCGGCCGATAACAAAATGTGGTTTTCATCTCTTGCAATAAAGGCTTTACGCACTTCTCTTCCACGTTCAGTACGGATCGGGATGTTCTGTAAATTCGGGTTATTGGAACTTAATCTTCCGGTTGCTGCAACGGCCTGATTGTAGGATGTATGTACCCTTCCCGTTTTAGGATTAACCATTAGTGGCAAAGCATCAACATAGGTTGATTTAAGTTTCTGTAACTGGCGGAAATCTAAAATATCCTTCACGATATCACTTTTACTCGCTAGCGCCATTAAAACATCTTCTCCGGTTTGGTACTGACCGGTTTTAGTTTTTTTAGCTTTAGGGTCGAGCTGAAGTTTATCAAATAAAACCTCTCCCAGTTGTTTCGGCGAAGCCAGGTTAAATTTAATTCCGGCTTTGTCATACACATTCTGTTCGAACTTGATAATTTCAGTTTCAAGCTCTTTAGAATAGGCCTGTAAAGTTTCGATATCAATCCGAACGCCTTCCTTTTCTATATCTGCCAATACATAAACCAAAGGATTTTCAATTTCTTCGGCAAGTTTGGCTGCATTTAACTCTTTTAATTTTGGTTCAAAGATGTGTGCTAACTGCAGAGTTACATCGGCATCTTCAGCTGCATAATCTACAACATCTACCACAGGAACATCACGCATGGTGCCCTGGTTTTTACCTTTTGCACCGATTAGTTTAGTAATTGAGATTGGTGAATAACCAAGGTAATTCTCTGATAATACATCCATCCCATGTCGGGTATCGGGATCGATCAAATAATGCGCAAGCATGGTATCGAAAAGTTTGCCTTTTACTTCTACGCCATACCATTTTAAAACCAGGATATCGTATTTGGTATTCTGGCCGATTTTCTCGATGGCCTCATTTTCCAATATCACCCTAAATTCATCAACAATTAATTGTGCTTCTTCCCTTTCTGCAGGCACTGGGATATAATAACCTGTCCCAGGTTTAATGGAGAATGACAAACCTACTAAATCGGCCATGTTTGCATCAGTACCAGTAGTTTCGGTATCAAAGGAAATCCGCTTTTCGGCAAGTAACAATTTGATCAGATCAGCACGCTGCTCAGCAGAGTCGACCAGCTGGTAATCGTGTTCAGTATTTTCAATGGTTTTGGCTGGAAGTTTTTCTGCTGGTTCTTCTTCCAGCGTATTGGTATATTGTATGGTTTCTCCCGATTGATTGCCGAATAAATCTGTTTGCGTACCCTCCTGAAAGCGCGCTGTGGTTACCGAAAATTCATCACCAAATACCCTGCGCCCTAAAGTCCTGAATTCTAATTCGGTAAATAATGGCTCTAATAAATCACGGCTCGGATCGCAGAGCTCTAAACTGGCTTCATCTAATTCAACGGGAACATCCAAGAGAATTGTCGCTAGTTTTTTAGACATTAATCCCTGTTCTGCAAAGTTTTCTACATTTTCGCGTTGTTTCCCTTTTAGCTCGTGGGAGTTTGCAATAATGTTCTCCATAGAGCCATATTGTTTGATCAGGGCTTTTGCGGTTTTTTCGCCGATGCCCGGAATACCTGGGATATTATCTACAGCATCGCCCCATAAGCCCAGGATATCGATCACCTGCAATACATTTTCGATCTCCCATTTAGCCAATACTTCTTTTACACCCAATATTTCCATATCGTTACCCATGCGGGCAGGTTTGTAAATAAAAATATTTTCAGAAACCAGTTGTGCAAAATCCTTATCAGGGGTCATACAGTAAACCTGATAGCCTTTTTGTTCGGCTTTTTTGGCCAGTGTACCAATAATATCATCTGCCTCATACCCATCAGAAGTAATTACGGGGATATTGAAACCAGTAATCAATTTAATTACATAAGGCATTGCTGCTGCCAGATCTTCAGGCATGGCCTGGCGGTGTGCTTTATACGCTTCGAAAGAGGTATGCCTTTCAGTTGGGGCTTCAGTATCAAAAACTACCGCGATATGTGTTGGTTTTTCTTTCTTCAAAACATCTAATAAGGTATTGGTAAACCCCATTACTGCCGATGTATTGATACCTGTGGAGGTAAAACGCGGATTTTTACTTAATGCAAAATGCGCCCTGTACATTAGCGCCATACCATCCAGGAGAAAGAGTTTTTTATTCATGTGATTACACTGATTTAATGATTACACCGACAAATAGATTTATCGGATGATAAAAGTAACCAAAGTTAAAGGTTTAGAAAAGATAAACCCCAATTTAAGAGAAAAAGAACGTCAATAATACCAGGATAAAATTAAAGCATCCATGTAATAACATCGAATAGCCTAAACCATATTTGATGCGTATGAAACCAAGCGATAGGCCTGTAAATATTTGTGAGCTCACGAATAGCGGAAAAGCGGGATCGCTCAGTGTTAAACCTTTAATATTGCCCAGGTGTGTTAAACCAAATATGATAGCAGCATAATAAAAGAGATAACCAAACGATCTCCGTTGAAAAATCAGCCTCTTGCGAATGTCTATTCTTTTAAAATATCCATGAACAATTAATGCTGCAAAAGAAAAAAGATATAAACAGGCCATGTAAGAAAAATGCTCTTTAAAAAGTAATTTGATATCAGGCCCAAGGTAAAACACACAAAATATATTGAAAGATATTTCTTTCTCAGGTGCCATCTGAATAAAAATTCTTCTATAATCGGAGCAAAAATACAGACCAAAACTATTGTTATTGCTAACCCAAACTTTTTCATGATATCAAATACCTGGACATACTCTTTAATCATTTTAAAATATACCAGAATACAATAGGCGCTTAAAATAAGAGTAGCAAATAAGATGTCGAGTAGGAGCAACCATAAGAGATCTCTCCAAAGAGATTTATTATCTTTACTCAGTTTTAGAAGTTTTGGCTTTTTTAAGAAATGCAAAAATGCAGAGAGCGTTTCAATCATTACTGTTTTTGGATATTATTTTTAAATAATTTACGTTGTATCCCGATATTACTAACTTATGAAGATTTTTAACCTTTTTATTTTATTTTTTTCAATAGCGTTCACCACTTATGCACAGGATTTTATCGTTAAAAATAACGACGATGTAATCCGCGGAACGATAAAAGGAACCGATTATTTTTCGGTGTTTATCAGTGCCAATGATGAGGCTGATGTGATTTTGCCGGCAAAGGATGTGAAAAATTTCTTCTGGAATGGCGATAGCTTTGTGAGCAAGGGATTTGCAAATGGGCGCAATTTCGAATATCGTTTTGTTAAAGTAATCGAAATGGGAACTGTTAACCTTTATTCCTTTGGCGGAGGCACCCTGGTTCCTCAGGTGAAAGAGAAGAAGGTAAAATTCAGGCCTTCAATTGGTATTGGAACAGGCACCGGTGGGTACGGCGGCATGGGTATGGGTGGAGGCATCAGCATCGGCGGCGGACGTAATGCAGCACCTGAAAGACCTGCAGGCGCACCTGTTGTGCGCTACTTTATTGAAAAACCTGGCGCCGGACCTTTACAGGAAGTGCCTATGAAAGCGATAACAGAGGACAGCAAAAAGATTGAGGTGAAGAATATTCTATTGCAGAAAATGGGAGACCAACCTGCCTTAAAAGCCAAGGTAGAAGCCGGAACCGATTTTAACAGCAGAGAGGTAATTGAATGGGTTAAGGAATATAATGCAACAAGGAAATAGCGCCAGGATTAATAATAGATTTTTAGGATTCCAGGATTGTCTAAATAATATCTTCATGCTTTAGCTTTACATATATGGCTAAACTGATAAGCTTATCATTTTTAATTTCACAGTTCTCCATTGTTTTGTGATAGTCAAAGTCAAGTTTTTGCAACACTTTTCTGCTGTTTTCATTTTCAGTTTCAACCATAGCCTCGATTTTTCTTAAGCCTAATTTCTCAAAGGCATAATTACAAATGGAATTTGCTACTTCTTTAATGATGCCTTTTCCCCAATGTTCGGGCAACAGCCAAAAACCGATTTCAGCCTTTTGATCCGTTTTACTTAAATCATTAAGTCCAATGGCACCTAAGCAAACAAGGCTTTCTTTATCACAAATTGCCCACCAAATACCTGTTTCATTCTTTTGAAGCTCATTGAACCAGATCAATTGTTCATTGGTTTCCTCCAGGCTTGCATAGCGCACACCATAATAGCGGATCACATCCGGATGGGATAATCCTTCAAAAACAAATGCCAGATCGTCAGAACAAAATTGCCTCAATAAAAATCTATCCGTGTGTATTGTAGCTGAAGCAAACATTATCTGGCGCAGCAGTTTAATAAGTGGTCATTCACCATGCCAGTTGCCTGCATATGCGCATAACAGATGGTGGTGCCAAAAAATTTGAAACCACGTTTTTTCATGTCTTTACTGATGCGGTCGGAGAGTTCAGTTCTTGGTGGAACATCACTCATTTTTTCGATGTAATTTTGGATTGGTTTACCCCCTGGTACAAAACTCCACATATATTTATAGAAACTCCCAAATTCTTTCTGAATCCCGATAAATAATTTAGCATTGGTAATGGCACCGTTAACTTTTAAACGGTTACGAATAATGCCTTCGTCATTCATTAACCTTTCTACATCTTTTTCAGTAAAGGCAGCTACTTTGTTAACCTCAAAATTGGCAAAGGCTTTACGGTAGTTTTCCCGTCTTCGAAGGATAGTAATCCAGCTTAAACCTGCCTGCGCACCTTCGAGGATCAGAAATTCGAATAAAATTTTATCATCGTAAACGGGCTTTCCCCATTCTTCATCGTGGTATTTGATGTAAAGTGGATCGGAAGTGGCCCAGGTGCAGCGGGTTATTGAGTCCTTAGTCGTGAGTCCAGAGTCGTGAGTCATATCATGCGAATTTTGCAGGATTGTTAATCATGAAGTTTAATAATTTGCTTACCTCTTCACATTGACTATCCAGCTGATTGAATTTTTCTTCAGAGATGTAGTTACATGCAAGCACTACATCTAACCAAACCTGCGTTTCACCATTTTCCATATCTGCGTCTGATAGTTTGCTGATAAAATGATTTGGATACCTTCTTTTTTTATATGCTTCACCGATACTGCTACAAACAGACCTATAAGATCTACGCATCTGATCTACTAAGCTGTATTGCTCTGTTTTAGGAAAATCTTTCGTTAAATTAAAGATGTCCATCAAAAGAGCAAACCCTTTTTTATAAGCGATTAATTCTCTAAACTTTCCCATGTTTTTTTAAACTAATATAATAATTTGGGAAGAGAAAGAGACTACAGACTTAGGGCTTAAGACTCTGGACTAGAACTTAACTCATCCCAATACTCCACAGCCCTTCTATAGTGCGGAATTACAATGCTGCCGCCCACAAGATTGGCAATCATAAAAATTTCGTTCATTTCGTCGCTGTTTACACCCGCGTCGAAACATTTGCCCAAATGGTATTTAATGCAGTCATCACAGCGCAAAACCATTGAGGCTACCAGGCCCAACATTTCTTTTGTTTTAACATCCAGAGCACCGTCAGCATAGGAAGTGGTATCTAAAGCGAAAAAACGTTTGATGTTTGTATTCGCCGTTTCCATGATCCTATCGTTCATTTTTTCACGATAACCATTAAATTCTTCTACTAACTTTCCCATGTATACTAATTATTGAATGAATGATTTTTTTAATGAGAGCATGATGTTCATATTAATTTAATTAGTCAAGGTTGATTTCTTCCAGCGGGTTCCAGAAAACCTTTTTAAAGTTAAGCACCTTATCATTTTTAACTTCAACGCCTTCCTTTCTTAACAACTCTTCCATTAGCTCAGGAGGTCTGAAATGAAACTTTCCGGTAAGCAGGCCACTACTGTTTACCACCCTGTGTGCAGGCACTTGAGGATGGGCTGTTCCGGCATAAAGCATGGCATGCCCGACCATTCTTGATGATTTTGCTGCACCCAAACTTTTCGCGATAGCTCCATAAGAAGTAACCCTTCCCTTCGGAATTAAACGGGCAATCTCATAAACCTGTTCGTAAAAGTTGGTATCCATTATTCAAAAGAAAATTGAATATAATTAATATTCTTATCGTGTAGCAAGTATTTTTTCTCGTAATAGGTTTTGATCGACAATACTTCATCAACCAGATCTGAAGTATATAAATGATCGGTATTTTTTTGTACGGGTAAACTTAATTCTGCAACCTTTTCGCAGGTGTAAGCATACAGTTGGTCGTTATCTGTTTTCAGATTAACATGCCCCCCCGGTTTTAAAACAAGTTTATAACGGTTTAAGAATGCGGGAAAAGTTAAACGTTTTTTCTCACGGCTATCCTGTGGTTGCGGATCAGGAAAGGTAATCCAGATCTCATCAATTTCTCCCTCGTTAAAATAATCCAACAAATTTTCAATCTGTATCCTTAAAAAAGCCACATTATCGATCCCGTCTTCAATAGCTGTTTTGGCCCCTCGCCAAATGCGGTTACCTTTATAATCAATGCCGATGAAATTCTTATCCGGAAACAACCTTGCCAGATTTACCGAATACTCTCCTTTTCCACATGCCAATTCGAGCACAATGGGATTCGCATTTTTAAAATGTGCTGAAGCCCAGTTTCCCTTTAAAGCTTTTCCTTGTTCTAATTGATATACGTTTGCAAATGTTTCGATTTCTGCAAAACGCCTAAGTTTATCTTTACCCAAAAGTTTTTTTTCTGCAAAAATACAATTAAATCAATAATCGAAGTTTCTTTTGCCAGAAAGATTAATGGCAATCTTATTTAGGAATCGTATTTTTGCAGCTTATAAAAATTACCGTGGAAAAAAACGCAAAAATATATGTTGCAGGTCATCGTGGTATGGTGGGTTCGGCCATTTACCGTAAACTGCAAAAAGAAGGTTACGAAAATATCATTATTAAAACGTCAGCCGAACTTGACCTGCGCAACCAGCAGGCAGTTACTGATTTCTTTGCAAATGAAAGGCCGGATTATGTATTTCTTGCTGCTGCAAAAGTTGGCGGCATTGTAGCCAATAATACCTACCGGGCCGATTTTCTCTACGAAAATTTAGCCATACAAAATAATGTGATCCATAATGCTTATGTAACCGGCGTTAAGAAACTAATGTTCCTGGGGTCGAGTTGCATTTACCCTAAAATGGCTCCACAACCTTTAAAAGAAGATTATCTTTTAACCGGAACTTTAGAACACACCAACGAACCTTATGCCATTGCAAAAATTGCAGGGATCAAAATGTGTGATGCCTACCGCGATCAGTATGGCTGTAATTTCATCTCAGTGATGCCCACAAATTTATATGGCTTTAATGATAACTATCATCCTCAAAATTCGCATGTTTTACCAGCTCTGATCCGTAAGGTACACGAGGCAAAAGCGAACAACGAAAAGGAAATTATTGTTTGGGGATCCGGATCGCCTATGCGCGAATTTTTGTTTGCAGACGACCTGGCAGATGCCTGTTATTTCCTAATGCAAAACTATAACGAACCGCACCTGATTAACGTGGGAACCGGACACGATTTAACCATTAAAGACCTCGCTTTATTAATTAAAGATGTATTGGGCTTTGAAGGCGAATTAGTATTCGATGCCACTAAGCCGGATGGCACACCACGCAAGCTGATGGACGTAAGCAAACTCCATAACCTGGGCTGGAAACATAAAATTGAGCTTAAAGAAGGTATTGCCCTGGCTTATCAGGATTTCGAAAGCAGATATTAAGAAATGACTGAATAAGAGAAGGATTGAATGACAGAATGTTTTAATCCACCCCCATTCAATCAATCACTAATTCTCTCATTCATTAATTTTATATAGTTAGAATTTATATCTTTGATAAGATAAATAAATTTTAACTATATGACTTTAGTTCAACTAGAATATATCGTTGCTGTAGATACTTACAGAAGTTTTGTTACTGCTGCAGATAAATGTTTTGTAACGCAACCCACCTTAAGTATGCAGGTGCAAAAACTGGAAGAATTAATTAGTGTTAAAATTTTCGACAGGAGCAAGCAACCCGTAAGTCCGACCGAAATCGGTGCCCAGATTATTGCTCAAGCCAGGATTATTTTACAGGAAAGTGGAAAAATAAAAGAACTGATCAGCAGTCAGCAGCAGGATGTTTTAGGAGAATTAAGAATAGGCGTAATCCCAACTGTTGCACCATACCTGCTTCCCGAAGTGATTTCGGCCATGCTGGATAAGTATCCTGAATTAAAACTTTTAATCTGGGAATATACCACCGAAGACATTATTCATCACCTAAAAACAGGAGTACTCGATTGCGGTATTTTAGCTACCCCACTTACCGACCCAAACATTACTGAAATCCCATTATATTACGAAAACTTTGTAAGCTACATCAGCAAAAACAGCAAACTCTATAAAAAGAAGGCCGTTGATGCTGAAGATCTGAACGAAGAAAACATCTGGCTCTTAAACGAAGGCCATTGCATGCGTAATCAGGTATTAAACATTTGCCGCTCCACAAAAAACAACAGATTACAAGGCTTGGAGTATAATACAGGTAGTGTAGAAACCCTGGTGCGTATGGTTGATTTAAATGGAGGTGCAACACTATTGCCCGAACTTGCTATAACAGAATTAAATGCAAAGCAAATCAACAAGGTTCGTCATTTTAAATCGCCTGAACCTGTACGTGAGATCAGTCTGGTCACACATAAAAACTTCATTAAAAAACGGATGCTTAACGCCTTAAAAGATGAGATTCTGGAAATCATCCCAAAAGCAATGAAGCAAAAAAAGAAAAAAGATGTTGTTGGGATTTAGGCTTCTTGCGAAGTTTAAATGGGCAGTGCGCAGGAAAAACTTCGCAAGTCTACCCCCGCGATCGTCATGCTGAATTTATTTCAGCATCTTTGCTATAAAGACCCTGAAATAAATTACCTTCGGTGAGCTCGCTAAAGGCTCGGTTTACTTCGTAGCTTTTCGCTTCGCTACAGGTCAGGGTGACGACTATTGATTAAATAGTACCTATATAGATAATCCCTGCATCTTTTAATTACTTAATCGATTACCAAAGCTAGTTTGAAAAAAATACTACTGATTTTGTTTTTCTACCGGAGGAGCAGATAACAATCCTTTTATATCACTCTCCACTTCTTTTTCTTCGCCTTTTTTCTTTTTCTTGTTTTTAGCTTTTAAGCCTTTGCCGCTTAAACGTTCTTCAATCACTTTATCATACTCCGCCTGCTGCTCTGGTCTTAAAACATTGCGGATATTCTTCGAGGTCTCATTCTGTAATTTATAGAATTTATCCACATCCTCTTCACGTGAGTTGCCTGCCTGTTGCCTTTTAATTAAATCTGCCTGTTCTTTTGCCTGGTTAAAAGTAAAACTGTAGATAACGCTTTTTTGCGTGCCATTTAGTTTTAACCTTTTGTCAAGATCCTCTACATTCTTTTGTGCAATTTCTGAAGGAGTAGGCACTTTATTTTGCTGCGCACTTACCAATCCATTTACACCAATCACAATTAAGAATAAAATTACAAGCCTTTTCATTTCGAATATTTTATATCTGCGAAGTTACTTAATTATCTTAAAACAAGGAAGTCCCGATTTGCACCGGGACTTCTTTTAAATTTTATGGAAGATTTAGCTTACAAAGCTTTTTTGTAAAGTTCAGCAACTGCATCCCAGTTCACTACATTCCAAATTGCCGCTAAATAATCAGGACGTTTGTTTTGGTATTTTAAGTAATATGCGTGTTCCCAAACATCAATACCTAAAATTGGTGTACCTTTTACCTCAGCAACATCCATTAAAGGATTGTCTTGGTTTGGTGTAGAAGAAACCTGAAGTTTTTTATCAGCACCTACCGATAACCAGGCCCAACCAGAACCGAAACGGGTAGCACCAGCTTCTTGTAATTTAGTTTTAAGATCAGCAAACGAACCAAAAGTTTCGTTAATTGCTTTAGCTAAATCGCCAGTTGGCTCACCACCTTTATTTGGACCTAAAATGTTCCAGAATAAAGAGTGATTATAATGACCACCACCATTGTTTCTAACAGCAGCAGGGAATTTTGAAATGTGTTTTACAATTTCCTCGATGCTCGAAGTCGCCTCTGGTTTACCTTCTAACGCTTTGTTTAAGTTGGTAACGTAAGCCTGGTGATGTTTATCATGGTGGATCTCCATCGTAGTTTTATCGATATGCGGTTCTAATGCATCGGTTGCGTAATGTAACGCAGGTAATTCAAAAGCCATAATGTTTATGTTTTAAGATTTAAAAATGTTTCTTGTAGCAAATATAACATTAGAACGTTAAGATTTGTTCATGTTATTATCATCAAATCATTTTCTGGGTTAATGTTGTAATGTTGAAGGTTTTAATATTGGAAGGTTTTTAGAAAAAATTACCATAATCTCGATTTGCAATCAGGATGCATGATAAGGCGGATTGTATCGCCCTTTATACCTTAAACGCATACAAATGCGGGTCTTACTAAGAGGCTGTCTCATAAAACTGTAGTTTAATTGATTTGTCACGTTGAGCCTGTCGAAACGCCTTGTAAGACATTTAAAACAGGTCCTTCGACAAGCTCAGGATGACAATTCTATATTTATGAGACAGCCTCCTATTAGGCTATCAACTACATTACCATGGACCATTAACTCAAACTACCTCTTCTTCGCAAAGAAATCCTTCATTAACGCTCCGCACTCCTCTGCCATTACGCCGCCTTTTAACACGGTTTTAGGATGGAGCAGGTTTGCATTTTTGGAGATGAATCCTCTTTTTTCTTCTCGGGCACCATACACAATGCGGCCAATCTGTGTCCAGTAACTCGCACCAGCGCACATTACACAAGGTTCGATGGTTACATATAAGGTACAATCCCTTAAATATTTCCCTCCGATAGTTTGTGCCGCTGAGGTAAAGGCCTGCATTTCTGCATGTGCAGTTACATCGTTAAAGCGTTCGGTTAAATTATAGCCCCGGCCAATAATCCTGTTTTTACTTACTACTATAGCACCTATCGGAATTTCATCATCAGCTAAAGCTTTTTTTGCTTCTTCCAAGGCTAATTTCATATAATGGATATCTTCTTCTTCAGAATCGGTATTTTCGAAATTGTAAAAACTCATGGTGCAAATATAGGGTAAGACTTCTGAAGTCTCTAAAGTCGAATATCCTTACTTTTGTTTTGGAGCACAGGGTCAGTGCATATAGGCTACTTCAATCAGGGCTATTTGGTAAGGCCGTGCTTAATAAGAGAACTTCGCGGTATAAATAGATACCCTATTCTCCCACAGATCGCCGCAGATAAAAATCACAGATTTAAAAGATTTATATTACTAAAAGGATCTGCGGTTTCTTATCCTTTTAAATCTGCGTGAAATGCCCCCGCGAAACTTCCAAAGTTTACATGGCCAAGGCCTCAGGCAAAACTTCGGAAGCCTCAAATCATTAGATAAGTTTGCTACCGTTAGGCACTTTGCTTTGCACCGTAGTTAATACGATATCGCCATTTTCATCGGCAAAACCTGTAACTAAAAATTCTGACATGAATTTGCCGATCTGTTTTTTCGGAAAGTTAACCACCGCTACAATCTGTTTTCCAGGTAATTCTTCCAAAGTATAATGCTTGGTAATCTGTGCACTACTCATTTTAATGCCAAATTCGCCAAAATCTACTTTAACTTTATATGCCGGCCTTCGGGCTTCAGGAAATTCGAAAGCCTCTAAAATGGTTCCCACCCTTAATTCTACTTTTTCGAAATCGCCCCATGTAATCTGTTCCATAAATAATCAATGTGTTAATGGCAAAAATATAAATTATTAAATAATTCTCCATTAGCTCCAAAATAAAGCTTAATTCAATTCAAAAGATTGCATTTAATTCAAACGATTTTATAAAAAATTTGCGTTTTATATTTTTCCAACTATCTTTATGCAACCGTTTGCATAACCAAATATTAAAATTAGATGAAAGCATGTATTTATTAGGAATTGATTTAGGTACCTCATCCATAAAAGTTGCCATTGTTGACGCAACTACACAAAGAAACATAGCTACCGCTCAATATCCGGAGGAGGAAACAGCTATCAAATCTTTACAGTCTGGCTGGGCAGAACAATCACCTGATGATTGGTGGCAAAATGTTCAACAGGCTATACTGAAATTAAATTCGACAGGTCTTTTTGATCCAAAAGAAATTAAATCCATTGGTATTGCGTACCAAATGCACGGATTGGTTGTTGTAGATAAAAATCAGCAGGTGCTCCGTGATAGTATTATTTGGTGCGACAGCAGAGCAGTTGAACTGGGCAATAGTGCTTTTGAGGCTATTGGGCATGAAAAATCCTTGAAACATTTATTAAACTCTCCTGGAAACTTTACGGCATCAAAACTGGCATGGGTAAAAGCAAATGAGCCAGATATCTATAACCGCATTGATAAGATAATGCTCCCTGGCGATTTTATCGCCATGAAATTAACGGGAGAAATTACAACAAGTATTTCGGCACTATCTGAAGGGATTTTCTGGGATTTTGAAAACCACGAAATTTCTAAAGATGTAATGGAGTATTATGGCATTTCAGACAATCTTATCCCTACTGTAAAGCCCTTATTCTCCGAACATGGTTATTTAAAAGCCGATATTGCCAATTCTTTGAACTTACCAACAGGTATTCCCGTTGCCTATAAATCTGGCGATCAGCCGAATAATGCGCTTTCTCTAAATGTATTAAAACCCGGGGAGGTTGCAGCCACAGCAGGAACATCTGGGGTAATTTACGGCGTAAGCGACGGGCTTACTTACGATAAACAATCAAGAGTGAATACCTTTGCGCACGTAACCTATTCAGAAGAAAAAAAGCACACAGGGGTTTTACTTTGTATTAATGGTACCGGCAGCATGTACCGCTGGGCAAAACATAATTTCGCGCCACAGTCTAGTTATGCCGACCTGAATATCCTGGCGTCGAAAGCGCCAATAGGTAGTAATGGTTTAAAAGTACTTCCTTTCGGTAATGGCGCAGAACGAATGTTAAACAACCAATATACAGGCGCAGAGTTATTGGGCATAGATTTGAACCTCCACAATCAATCAGATATCTTCAGGGCGATACAAGAAGGGATTGCCTTCTCTTTCCGTTATGGATTGGATATCATGCGGGAAAATGGCATGCAGCCTAAAGTCATCCGTGCCGGAAGGGCCAACCTGTTTTTAAGTGATGTATTTGCACAAACTTTTGTAGATGTTACAGGCATTCCGGTAGAACTTTACGAAAACGACGGCAGTGTAGGCGCAGCATTAGGTGCAGGTATAGGCGCCGGAATTTTTAAAAGTGCAGAGGAAGCTTTTAGCAACCACGAAGTAATTAAGACTTTAATACCACAACATTCAGCTGAATATGAAGCAATCTATCAGGATTGGGAAAAAATATTAGAAAAACAATTAGCAATTGGTTAATGGTTCATAGCCATCGGCTATCAACTATGAACCAACAACCACGAATCAAAAACAAAAAACATGACAAAAGTAGTAACAGGAGCAACTGAATTTTTCAAAGGCATTAACCAGATCCAGTTTGAAGGTCTGGAAAGCGATAATCCATTAGCATTTAGATGGTACGACGCCAACAAAGTAGTAGCAGGCAAAACCATGAACGAGCATTTTAAGTTTGCTTGTGCTTACTGGCATTCATTCAACGGTAATGGTGCCGATCCGTTTGGAGGAGCAACGCATATTTTCCCTTGGGATGAAAAGAAAGATGCTGTAGAAAGGGCAAAAGATAAAATGGATGCGGCCTTTGAGTTTATCACCAAAATGCAAATCCCTTATTATTGCTTCCATGATGTAGATGTGGTAGATTATGGCGACGATATCGCAGAAAACGAACGCAGATTACAGGCCCTTGTTGAATATGCAAAGCAAAAACAAGCAGATAGCGGTGTAAAACTATTGTGGGGAACTGCCAATTTATTTAGCCATAAGCGTTATATGAACGGTGCATCTACCAATCCTGATTTTCATGTGCTGGCACACGGAGCTGCCCAGGTTAAAGCAGCTTTAGATGCAACTATTGCTCTTGGTGGCGAAAATTATGTTTTCTGGGGAGGAAGAGAAGGCTATATGAGCTTATTGAATACCAACATGAAACGTGAGCAGGAGCACCTGGCTAAATTTTTACATGCATCTAAAGATTATGCACGCAAACAGGGCTTCAAAGGAACATTCTTTATTGAACCGAAACCATGCGAGCCTTCTAAACACCAATACGATTACGACGCAGCAACAGTAAAAGGCTTTTTACAACAATATGATCTGTTGGCTGACTTTAAATTAAATTTAGAAGTAAACCATGCAACACTTGCAGGTCATACTTTCCAGCATGAATTACAGGTTGCAGTTGATAATGGCCTATTAGGTTCTATTGATGCAAACCGTGGCGATTATCAAAACGGCTGGGATACCGATCAGTTCCCGAACGATATTAACGAACTAACCGAAACCATGTTAATCATTTTAGAAGGTGGTGGCTTACAGGGTGGGGGTGTAAACTTCGACGCGAAAATCCGCCGTAACTCTACTGATCAGAAAGACTTATTCTATGCGCATGTAGGTGGAATGGATATCTTCGCAAGGGCATTAGTTACTGCAGATGCCATTCTTCAAAAATCTGATTACAAAAAAGTAAGGGCCGACCGCTATGCTTCATTTGACAGTGGAAAGGGTGCCGAATTTGAACAAGGCAAACTAAGTTTAGAAGATTTAAGGAATTATGCTGCAGAAAATGGCGAACCAGAGGTACGCAGCGGAAAGCAGGAATATCTTGAAAATCTAATTAACAGGTATATTTAAATTCATCTTTATATATGTATTCTTCGTGGTCTTCACGGATCATGGAGAATACATATATTTTTTTTACAAAATTAAAAATTACTCAACGCCTTTATTGGCAGGCATTCCATTGCACTGCAAATTGAAATGACCATATACATAGCTCACCTGAGCTCAACAAACCTGAATTTTAGGAAGGTCAAATTAATAAACGTCATTTTAACATTTTTTAATTCAAAAAAAGCAGAGATTAATTTATGATTTTACTACATTTAGACTTCAAAACCAAATAAATTAAATGAAAGTCACAGATTACATTATTTTTCTAGCCTACTTTGCCATTGTAGCAATTTATGGTTTCTGGATTTACCATCGTAAAAAGCAAAAACAGATGAGCAGCAAGGATTATTTTCTTGCAGAAGGTTCACTTACCTGGTGGGCAATTGGCACATCTTTAATTGCCTCGAACATTAGTGCCGAGCAATTTGTAGCCATGAGCGGCGATGGATTTAAAATGGGATTAGCTATTTCTACTTACGAATGGATGGCTGCTGCAACATTGGTAATTGTTGCTACATTTTTTATCCCTGTATATCTTAAAAATAAGATCTACACCATGCCCCAATTTCTAAGTCAACGTTACAATGGTACCGTAGCCATGATTATGGCTGTGTTTTGGTTGTTATTGTATGTTGTGGTAAACTTAACCTCAATTTTATATCTGGGTGCTTTAGCGGTAAGCAGTATTTCGGGTATTGGCTTTTGGTATTGTATGATGGGATTAGCCATTTTTTCGGTAATTATAGCATTAGGTGGTATGAAAGTAATTGGTTACACGGATGTAATCCAGGTAGCGTTTTTAATTTTCGGCGGTTTAGCAACTACTTATTTAGCACTTAATTTAGTAAGTGATCATTTTGGTGGCCACGGCGTATTAGATGGTTTAGCATTCTTAAGAGAAAAAGCACCAGACCACTTCCACATGATATTTAAGAAAGACAGTGCGAATTATGCTTCATTACCTGGTATGACGGTATTGCTTGGCGGGATGTGGATTGTAAACTTAAACTATTGGGGTTGTAACCAGTACATCACCCAGCGTGCTTTAGGTGCTGATCTGAAAACAGCCAGAGCAGGTATTTTATTTGCGGCGTTTTTAAAGCTGCTAATGCCACTAATTGTGGTATTGCCGGGTATTGCAGTGTATATGTTATACCAGGAAAAAACAGGTATTGATGTAAATTCAATGATGCCTGGCGGAGAACTTCGCCCAGATAGAGCTTATCCTACTTTATTGAGTATTTTACCAACAGGGCTAAAAGGTTTATCTTTTGCCGCTTTAACTGCAGCAATTGTTGCCTCATTAGCTGGTAAAATTAATAGTATTTCTACTATTTTTACTTTAGATATTTTTAAGAAACACATTAATAAGGAAGCCAGTGAGAAAAAACTGGTAAGTACCGGACGCGTAGTTGTAATTATTGCAATGGCTATCGCAATCGCTATTTCTCCCTTCTTAGGGATCGATAAAAAAGGTGGTTTCGAATTTATTCAGGAGTATACAGGTTTTGTAAGTCCAGGTATTTTTGCCATGTTTATTTTGGGCTTCTTCTGGAAAAAAACCACTTCAAATGCAGCCTTATTTGCTACTATAGGTGGCTTTGGTTTATCGGTATTGTTGAAATTCTTACCAGGAATGATGGATTTGTCTTTCCTTCACGATTTTGGATTCTCGGTAGCCAATGCAGATGGAATTTATGAAATACCTTTCTTAGATAGAATGGGTATTGTATTTGTAGTCTGTATTGTAGTGATGTTTGCCATCAGTATGTTCGAAAACAGTAAAGGCGATAAATCTAATGGTTTAGAAGTAGATTCGAGCATGTTCAAAGTTCATCCTTCGTTTGCCGTTGGATCGATACTTGTGTTCGGAATTTTAATTGCACTTTACTCGACTTTCTGGTAAAATTAAATCAAGAATATGCAAAAGGCTCGCAATGAAAGTTGCGAGCCTTTTTTGTTCGTCCACTTGCTGGTATTCTTAGCAACCATCTTAACTAGAATCTATTTCAGTGACGGAATATAGATAGACTATAGATGGAACAGAGTTCGTGACTTGTTTAGAGGTATAATGTTTAAACTCGATTTCTTCGTTAACCTTAGAGATACTCTGCGCAACGCTAAACAGGCTAGCCTCAAGAAGTAAGTAGCTTAGCAATCTATTCGAGTCGCTTAGACACACCAACCGACAATAAATTCCGCTTCAGGAAATGATTAGAATTAGAACAGCAAATTGGTCTTAGGGCACCAGGGAAAGAAATGAATTATTGTGCGCAAGGTCCATCAGGAATTTCTTTACTGATTTTAAGTACTTTCATCACCACTAAAGTAGAATCAAAATCACTGGAAACTATGCCGGTATCTGACTTTGCAAAATAGCCTTCCAATTCTACATAAACCGGCTCGTATGGTTTTTCGAAGCCTAAGTTGCTATAAGAAAGCTCCAGGTTTTTTACACTGTCTTTAACCCAATATTCACGCCCGTCCTCGCATAAAGTAAAAGATTTAACTTCAGGACCAAAACTATACAAACCTTTAACGGTTTTCAGATTACTTTTTTCTCCTTCGGCTTTATCGTTCCTACAAGCTGTAACGGCTACGCCAAGGAGCACAACGAGTACAATTGCTTGCTTAAATAACTTCATTTTATATAGTTTGATTAATTTGATCTATCTTTTTAACACTTAAATTGGATGACAAAGCAGATGCCAAAAATGAGAAGATACCTACCGTAACGAAAACTAAAACAAAATCTTTCCATTTTAGCGCAATCGGGTAAGAACTTACCAGTGTTTTGTTCACTTCATCGCCCATTTTAATTAAACCATAGGTATGCTGAAAATAGTAAAATATGATACCAATAATTAAACCCAATACGCAGCCAGACATGGTGATCATCATGCCTTCAAATAAAAATATACGTTTGATTAAATTCTTTCCTGCACCTAAACTGCTCAGAATGGCAACATCCTTTACCTTATCGATTACTAACATGGTTAACGACCCTATGATATTAAATATAGCAATAATCAGGATAAAAGTAAGAATAATATATACTGCCCATTTTTCGGTATTTAAAATGTGGTAGAGTGATTTATTTTGTTCGGCCTGATTTCTGACTTCATAATCTTTACCCGCCTTTTCGATTATTTCCTTTTTAAAATCGTCTACGTCGACACCCGGCTGGAGATTGATCTCAATAGCAGACACATTTTGATCTTCTCCGAGCAGTTCACGGGCAAAATCGAGTGGAACAATAATACCATTGTCGAAATCTTGCTGCACCTCAAAAACGCCGCTCACCCGGATATTCTTTACCACAAAATCGTCGGCCGGATTTATCGTATTTGCTGCGATATCTTTCTTTGGCGAATAAATTTCTAACTCTGTAAATGGATCAACAGTATTCACGGCCAGATAACTTTGTAAAGCAGAACCAATTACGGCATTATCGCCGCTTCTGTTGTGTAATACAAAATGACCTTCTTTAATGGTACTATCTAATTTACTGTTCTTCAAATAATCTAAACTTACGCCCTTAACCATTCCAACAGCCTGTTTGTTGTTGTATTTTAGTAAAGCATTTTCTTGCAGCACCTCAGTAAAAGCAGCAACATCTTTATTTTTTCTGAGTTGATTAAAATAGCTTGTATTTGGATCAAAAGTTTTACCCTTAGCTGGTGTAATGGCAATTTGTGGGGTAATGGTATCGAACATATTCAATACCACTGTTTCTAAACCGTTAAATACCGAAAGGATAATAATCAAAGCAGCGCTGCCAACCATTACACCTACCATAGATATGCCCGATATCAGGTTAATGGCATTGGTTGATTTCTTGGCAAAAAGATACCTTTTGGCAATATAAAACGATGTATTCACGCTGGCAAAGATAGGTAAAAGGTTGAGGGTTTAAAGGTAGAAGGTATAGGGTTGTAAGCCTCTACACTTAAAAAAACTTAAAAACAATAATTAATATTAAAAAAACGGATTGTTTTGCTTTTCAAAACCAATGCTTGTAGCTGGTCCATGGCCAGGATAAACTTTGGTTTCATCAGGTAATACAAAAAGTTTATCGGAAATGTTTTGGATTAATTGCTGATGGTTGCCCCCTGGAAGATCGGTACGGCCAATACTGCCATAAAAGAGTACATCGCCACCCACCAAAATATGATCAGCAGCGCTGTAAAAGCATAAATGCGCAGGCGAGTGGCCTGGTGCAAAAATTAAGCTTAAAATACTGTTGCCAAATGATATGGTACCGGTTTCGGGTAAAAAAGTATCAGGTTGCGGAGAAACCTCGTAACGGGTAAAACCCATTGATGGTGCATAACCGGGAACGGCATTTAAAATTGGCAATTCGCCCTGATGAAACTGTGGTTTTAAGCCATAGGTATCGAACACAAATTTATTGCCGAAAACATGATCGAGATGACAATGTGTATTGAGCAATAAAACAGGTTTTAAGTCTTCGTTTTTAATGAAGGCTGCCAATTCATTTTGCTCAAAACCTTCGTACATGCCCGGATCGATAATGACACATTCTTTGGTTTCATCGTAAAGCACATAGGTATTTTCACTATAAGCGTTAAAGGTGAAGGTTTTTATTGTAATCATAAATTTTAGAAAAAACCTGCTTTCAAGGGCAGGATAACAAATAATAAATTAATTTTTCCACCTAAAGGTAGAAATCAGCGTATCGATATCCTTTTTAATAAATTTAACAACGGGCTCAATAGAATCGTATTGTGGGCGTTCATTAAAATATAAAGCTCCTCTAAAATAATGCCTGGCACTATCGGTTAAAAAAAACTGGACGGAAGAAGCCGTATTCCCTTCAATGGCGTAGTAAATACCATAAACTTTGTGATCAGGAAAATTGATGATTTTTTGATCAATTGCGCTTGCTTTTATCGTATGTTTAAAGGCAAGTTTCCGTGCGTCTTCTACCATTTCGTCATATTCGACTTTACCTGAAACATCATAATAGGTTAAATGCAAAAAGCCATTAAACTGTTTAAAGTGTAAATTGTACCAGTTTTTCTGGGCATCACGGCTTTGATCCTGCTCTACAGCAGCATAAGTAGGGTATTTGAACGAAAAGGGAACTGGCCTGGTAAATGTGATGTAGTTCTTTTTAGGAAAAATAATCCTGAAATAAGCTTTTGGCTTCGGACTATAATCATGGTTCTGGCAAGCTGTTATGAATAAAAGCAGTACAAATGGAACACAGATTAGTGGTTTAAGTTTCATAGCATTTTATCGAAGATTGTTTCCCCGAAAAGTCGGGGCAGGCTGTCGTTCCTGCTGCAAAACGGCAAGTTAAATTATTTATTCCAGATTGTCCAGGCTTTTTCTGCTTGTTTGTACAGCATTTCCAAACCGTTTTTAATTGCCGCACCATGTTCGGCAGCTTTAGCCAAAAATGCGGTCTCCAGCGGATTGTACACTAAATCGTAAGCTAAATACTCAGACCCAAGCAAACTGTAATCAATTTCGGGAAAGGTATCTACATCTGGCGACATTCCGAGTGGTGTGGTATTGATCAATAACTGGTGTGATGCTAAAATCTCTTGTGTAATTTCTGAATATAGAATAGCACCAGGAGCCACTGTTCGTACTACAACCTGATATTGGATATTTAACTTTTCTAAAACGTACTTTACCGCCTTCGCGGCGCCGCCATCACCAAAAACAAGTGCTTTTGTGTGTTGCGGCTTTAACAATGGTCTTAGCGATTCTTCAAAGCCATACGCATCGGTATTATAGCCTTTTAAATAGGTCGCACCTTCAAAGGTTTTGATTGAAATACAATTTACGGCACCAATTTTTTCTGCAGCTTCATCTACTTCATTTAAATAACAAAGCACATTAACTTTATGTGGAATAGTTACATTAAGGCCATATAGTGATGGGTTTTCACTCAGCAGATCGGGCAGCGATTTAATATCGGCAATAGGGAAAAGCTCATATTGATGATCGGTTATCCCCTCATTTTGAAATTTTTCTGTGAAATATTTTTTCGAGAAAGAATGAGAAAGTGGGTACCCGATTAAGCCGTATGTTTTCATATTGATATAATAAGCAAACCTTACAGGTTTCAAATACCTGTAAGGTTTATTTAACTATGCGCTTAGCAATGACGAATTTTGTCTTTATTTTACCTGGTTCAGGAAAAAGTCGAAAGTGTCTCCACGTAATCCTAAACGAATGGTTTCTAAAGGAATTACTTCAGCCGGGGCAATATTACCAAGGTTTACATTGCTACCAATTAATTTAATAAACCAAACCTGCTGTTCTTTTTGAGGGGCTTCCCAAATAATGGTTTCTTCAGGAATCTGGGTTAAAATTTCATCAACCAATCCTTCACGTACTTCGCCGCTTCCACGGTAAATACCTACATTACCACCTTCGCGGGCCTCGGCAATTACTTTCCACGAACCTGCCTCAATTTCAGCCTTCATTAATTTAATCCACTTATATGGCGCAAATATCTTAGCAGCATCTTTACTTCCTACTTCAGAAATAACGGTTACCTGTTTAGACAGTTCGCGGATAAACTCACATTTTTTATCGTGCTCAATTTCGATAGAACCATCAGAAACTTCTGCATATTCCATCCCGTATTGATCTAAAACACGTTGATAATCTGAAAACTGATTACGGATAATAAAGGCTTCAAATAATGTTCCACCGAAATAGGTAGGAATGCCTGCACTTTTATATAAAGCTAATTTTTCTTTAAGCTTCGGTGTTACGTGTGATGTTGCCCAACCTAATTTTACGATATCTGTATGTACGCCGGCAACTTCAATAAAATCTTCAACCTGGCGCAGGCTCAATCCCTTATCCATAACCATAGTTAAGCCTTTTTGGCGCGGTTTAGCTGGACGTTCGGGAACGTTTAATAATGGATAATTCATATGCGTACAAAAGTGAAAAAAATTTTGAGATTTATTTGTTAAATTTTTCCCACAAGGTCGTTACCTTATATATCTGTTTATAACGGTCAAAATGGCACTATTATCCTGCAATTGCGGTAAATATTCAAATAGAATATAGTGTTTTTCTGGGTCGGTTGTTAAAGCCGTTTCCAAATATCCCAGTGCATCGCTATAATTCCCCTGGGCAAAAAGATAGGCTACCATCCGGTAATACAGTTCTGCTGCTTCCGGATTATTCTTAATCGCCTCGGCCATTGTTTCCGATGCTTCCAGTAATTTTCCCTGCTCGTAAAGCACGGTACTAAAATCTAACCAGGCTTCAATATCCAAAGGATTATACTCCAATACCTTTTCATAAGCTTCGATCGATTCATCAATCTGCCCTAATTTATAATAAGCATCTGCCATGGCAAACCAGAAATCAGGGTTCTCGGCCTCTAAATCGATCGCCTTTTTATAAAAGTGCAGCGATTCGAAATAACGTTCTTCAAAATTCAGTGTAACACCAATCCCAAACCAGGCATCTGCCATTTTAGGATCCATTTTTACCGACTTTTTATAATAAGAACGTGCTTCGTCCATTTTTTCCAGTTTCTCGCAACATTCGCCAATAGCACAATAAGTATCGGCATTAGGCGGTTCATATTCGAAAGTCTGTTTATAAACCTCTATCGCCTCATCGTATTTATCCAGCTGTACAAGCGCATTTCCTTTGTTAAAATAAGCTGAACTGAAATCTTCTTTGATTAATATTGCATAATCATAAGCGTCAATCGCTTTTTCAAAAAGGTTCAACTTGTGGAAACTATTGCCCAAATTGTACCAGGCGGCATAAGAATACGGATCAGTATCGATATATTGCTGGTAAAACTTAATACTTTCTTCTTGTTTATCTAATACATCATAACAGAAAGCCAACTCATATAAACCATCCTGATTCTCCATATTCTGCTCTAAACTAAGCTTAATATAGGTAATGGCGCTTTCATAATCGCTCATGCTCTGGTAAACATAAGCCATCTGTAATAAAATCTCATCCGTACTCTCGGCCAGTCCCAAAGCTTTTTCATAATTTTCCAAAGCCTCGTCAAAACGTTCGGTATTTTGAAAAATATTACCGCGAAGCAAATAAATATCTGGTTCAGATGGCTCTAAAAGCTCGGCCTTTTGTAAGGCAATAAAAGCCTTTTCGTTGTTGTTGGTTAAGATGTAAAGGTGAGCCTGTTTAATTAAAAATACTGTTGCATAGGGGTGTTGACTGATTGCAAAATCAACTACTTGCAAAGCTTTGACCGGATCATTTTTTTCAATGTAGAAATCTACAATGTATTCGAAGGCTCCTGCATCGAAGAAATACTGATCCTGGTTCCGGAGCATTTCTTCGTAACGTTCAACCGAGCGTTGTGCATCTTCGTTGGATTCAAAAAAGAATTCTTCTTCCATATATTATACTATTAAAGAACCGTGCCAATTAGCAGAAAAACACATGATAAGTTTACCAATTTTAATTATCCGTTTTTAAAATAATTATTAACATAAACCTGTTAAAACAGCGTAAACAGCTGATTATAAAGTGTATTAACTGTGATTAAGATGTGTGGATAATCGATAGATTTTTTGCAACATCGCGGTTCCTTTTCCCTTCTTTTACAAAAATACTATAAATTTATGGCATATACGTAATGAAGAAGTCAGGAAAGGATTAGTCGTTTTTGCCCTGTTTGCTATAAATACCTTTGCACAAAGATTGGCAGATTGTTTATATTCTTGATACAAGGAGAAAAGAGGGGTGCAACTAATGATTGTTTAGGCCTCAAAGATTTTATTGCAGGTCAGGCTATCATAGAATTCGTCATTGCGAAGAGGTACGACGAAGCAATCTTACTACTATGGGTTATAGCGATTGTTGTAAGATTGCTTCGTCGGCTGAAAAAGCCTTCTCGCAATGACGAATTGTTGATATTATTTTTCTTTTTCTAAATCTGTTGCACCTTTTTTAAATAATTCGGCCTGTTTGTCCAGTTTTGCTTTTGCTTCTCCGTTTGCAGCAGCTGCCTGTTTAGCTTTACCCTGTGCAGTTGCAGTATAAGCCCCGGCCAACTGCTTGTTTAAATAGGGTTGTAATTTTAATCTTTCAATGGCCTTACTAATGTTTGTTATACCTTGCTCAGTAACTGCAGGGTTAGTGTTGGCTCTCAGATACTGAAAATACTGACCAACTACACCAAAAACTTTATTCCTATCACCTGTGAGCATAATGTTATCGTAAAATGCCTGATAATCATCCTTTGGTTCGTTGATGTATAAGGATGCGATTGAAGGCGCAATATGCGCTCTTGTATCTTCATCTAAAGAGGCTATGGCTGGAATGGTTTCCTGCGGGGCCAGTTTGGCCAGGCCATCAATACCAGCAGCAATTACCTTGTACGATCTATCTTTCAAACTTTCTAACACTAAATTTTTATAAGCCTGATCGCCAGTTGCTGCTAGTTTCACAATTGCAGCTGATCTTGCTTCGGTATTTTTATCTGTTTTGGCGATCTGAAGTAAAACCGGCAAAGCTGCTGCTTTAATCTGAGCATCTTCTAAGTTAATGCCATCTATACTTAAAGCGCGTAAATCTGCAGATTTATCCTTTAAACCTTCTAACAACACCTGTTGACCGCTGTTGGCTTTGCTTTGCATAATGAATTGTAAGGCTTCAATTCTATTGGCATAACTTGGGGCATTTTTGTACTGGAAATAATAGTTTTCTGCGGTTTTATTGTCGTTGGTTTCGCCAACCAAAATTTTATCTACATCAAAATCGATTAAATCGGGTTTGGCACTTACATCAAAGCTAAAATTTTGCTCACGACTATTAATCAGAATTTCTTTCCTGATTTTTTTACCTCCTGCGTAAATATCAATTTTTATAGGCAACGTAAAGGTCTGCACGCTCGAATCCTGTGTTTGTTTAACTTTAATTGTTGCCTTGCCGTTTTCGTAACCATAATCGATACTTAAAACCGGGTGACCACCATTGTAATACCATTGATTAAAATAAGGGCTCCAATCTTTTCCGGTAACATCTTCCATCGCTAAACGCAATTGATGTGTTTCGCCGTTTTTAAAGGCATTGGTAGTGAGGTAACGGTTAAGCGATTTGTAGAAAGCCTCATCACCCATCTGGTTTTTTAAGGCATACAAAATAATAGATCCTTTAGCATAGCTGATATTATCGAACATATCTTCCTTATCATTATAATAGAAGCGGGCTAAAACAGGACTTTCACCTTTTTTAGTCGAACCGAGGTAAGATTGCAATTTTTCGTAACGCGATTTATCTTCAGCATCCTGGCCTGCATCATGCCCATGCCAGATTACCTCGCCAAAGGTGGCGAAAGATTCGTTCATGGTTAAGTTAGACCACGATTCGGCCGTTACGTAATCGCCAAACCACTGGTGAAAAAGTTCGTGTGCAATGGTTCCTTCTTCATTTTCATCCAATAACTCCCGATCGGTTTTTTGTACCTGTTCGCCGTGCAAAGTAGCGGTAGTATTTTCCATAGCGCCCGAAACATAATCTCTGGCTACTACCTGTGCATATTTGTTCCATGGATAATCCACACCTAACAAATTGCTGTAAAACCGGATCATCTCAGGTGTTTTACCAAAAATCTGTTTGGCGTAAGGCGCGTATTTTGGCTCCAGGTAATAATTTACTTCCTTGCCTTTATAAGTATCTTTTGTGATTTTGAATTCGCCCACAGCCATCATAAACAAATATGGAGCGTGGGGCAAATCCATTTTCCAGGTATCAGTTCTTGTTCCATCTGAATTTGCTTTCTGGCTCACCAATTTTCCGTTAGAAAGCGTTGTATATTTCGATTTTACGGTTATCGAAATCTCTTCGGTTGTTTTCTGATCAGGCTTATCAATAGTGGGAAACCAGGCTGAAGATGATTCCGTTTCACCCTGTGTCCAGATCTGTGTTGGCTTATTTTTATCGGTACCATCCGGATTGATAAAATACAAACCTTTAGCATCGGTTATGGCCGCACTTCCTTTTACTTTTAATTCATCTGGTTTAGCGGTGTAGGCGATATAAACCGTGTACTTTTCGGTATTGGTGTACTTTTTATTTAAGGTGATATAGAGCTTGTTATCTTTATAAACATATTTAAGCGGAGTATTTCCTTTTGCGCCAACCAATGCAACGGTTTTAATATCCATTCCCTGAGCATCAAGGGTTAAAGAGTCTGTAGCATAAAAATGAGGTTTTAAAGTAATCCATTCTTTACCGTTCAGGTATCGCTTAGCATAATCAAAAGATACATCAAGTTTGGTATGTACCAGATCGTTAACTTTGGTTGCAGTTACACGGTAAATATTTAAGTTGTTCGATTTTTCTGCAGGCTGCTCCTGTGCAAAAAGTGGATTAGCCATCAAGGCCGAAGCCAGCATCATACCACAGGCAATAATTTTTTTATTCATTTTTATGTTGTTACGGTTAGTACACTTTAAACAAGCTATTCGTGCCAAAGCTAAAACGCAAATGTAGTTCCCTTTCTTTTGTTTTTACAAACATTAAAAAAATTAATTGGTTGCCACAGGCTGCAAAATGTAACCTTTAAGCTGTAACCCTTTTATTAAACCTTCGACACCTACTAAATGGCCAGCTCCAACAGCTATAAACAGCGACTGGTTTTGCATTAAGGCAGGTAATTGATCTAACCATCTTTTATTCCGGTTTTTCAACAATTCGGTCATAAATTCTTTGGTTTCCTCATCCTGTATTTTGAAAAAATCGGTTAATTTATCGATATCCTGGGCAATATAATTAGTTTTCAGTTCCTCCATTTGTTGTTTGCTTTTATCCGCTTCCCTAATTGATTTTAGCAATGCTTTTTTTTGTTTTTGCAGATCGCTATCAAACAAAAGTGCACCCTGATATTCGGCAGTTTCCAAACCATATAACGACTTCCCGTTTTTCCTGGCATATTTCTGAAAACTGTCATCTATCCCTTCGCTTATACCATTTAACATATCGGGACTTTCAAAAAGCACCATCATTATCGAGATCATTGCAGGTTTAAACTTATTCATCTGCTCTAGTTCAAAACCTGGTTGTTTGGTTTTAAAATAATCTTCAACCTCTTTAAACTCTGCCTTTGTTAATAAATGATCCAGCGTATTATCTTTCATTATTAAAAACGGGGCCATTTTAGATTGCATACTACTATCCATTACAATTTCGCCAACTACTGCGTCAGCCGATTCCAATTTCTCTTGCAAAACCTTCATGGTATCGGCAAATTTTGCACTGATTAAATGATAGGTGCCAAACAAATAGGAGGGCTTTTTTAATCCGTTACCGGAAATTTCCCACAGCAGGGTGTTAGTAGCCTTTTTAGTTTGTGCGTTAAGGCTGAGTCCGAACCCTAAAAGGGCGATGAGTAATAATTTAAAGTTTTTCATTGAATAGTAGCGTTGAGTAAAATTAGGGTAAGATATTAGAATTATGCTAAAGTTAAGCTACTGTAGGCCAATAGAAAAATGCTCCCTGATAAAATATTGTTTTCGCAAATACAAATCCTTATTTTAGTCAAATATGAAAAAGGCGCTTTTATTCCTCATTACAATCTGCATCACTACTCTTGTTTCTGCGCAGCAATATGTTATTAATGCACAAATTACTGGCTTTGAAAGTGGAACTAAGTTTTATTTAAACGACCCTGAGCTTGATACCGACATTGATAGTGCCATAATCGAAAATAACGTTCTAAATTTCAAAGGCACCCTTACAAAAACGCCTCAATCGCTATGGGTAAAAACAATTGTAGCAGATGAGTCTTATTACTTTACCTTACTGATGGGAAATGAAAAAATTAATGTGAAGGGAGACATTAAGGATTTTCCTTTTGATCTGAAGATAACGGGATCAAAAACGCAGGATATGCACAATAAAATGATAGACTTGACTAAAGCAGGCTATAAGCAACGGAATAAATTAGTAGCAGAATATTTTGCCCTGACTAATGATAGTGCGAAATTAAAAGCTAAAGCAATATGGAAGGTTATTGGGAAAATAGATAGTACAGATAAGGTTACGAGAATGAATTTTGTAAGGCAGAATTTAAATAGTTTTGAAGCGCTTGATGCTCTTTTCTATCTTAAAAATGACTTTCCAAGAGATACAATACGTAAATTTTATAATTCACTTCATTCAGATTTTAAGAATACGTTATATGCAAAAAGAATTGATACGTATTTAAAGGTTGGAGACATTATCGATAAAGGAGATAGTTTTTACAATTTTAATGCTTTTGATAAAGATGGGAAGAAACATTCTTTATCTGAAGTATCAGGCAAATATATATTACTAGATTTTTCATCTACATTCTGTGGCCCTTGTATTTCTTCTATTCCAGAGCTAAAGGAGATCTCTCAAAAACTCAGTGATAATTTATCAGTGGTTTCCTTTTCATGCGATGCCGGGAAAGAAACCTGGCTGAAAGGCTTAAATAGAGACCAAACAAAATGGCTAAGCCTCTGGGATGGGAAAGGATTTTATGGTGAAACAATCATCAAATATGGTATATCAGGTTACCCTACTTTTGTACTCATCAATCCACATGGAAAAATCGTCTCCAAATGGTCAGGCTATGAAGAGGGAGCGCTATTTAATAAAGTTCTTGGACAGATCTCTACAAAATCCAATTAATATTTTGTTTTGCACTTAAGCCTAAACCCAATGTAACGGGTAAAAGAGAATCACAAATAATTTAATCTTTCTATTAAGTAAAGGTTTTAAACAAATTGCGATAAGATAAGTGCTAAACATACCTGCTTTCCTTTATTTTTTTGTTTTTTTGTGTAAATCGTTAGATATATGACTACAGATATTCAATCCATTTTAAATAAGTTGGGCGTAAAAGCGGTCAATTCAGCCTATAGTACAGGTAGCCATTGGGGAGGCGAATCGAATACCGATACATTAGAAAGTTTTTCTCCTGTTGACGGTAAACTGATCGCTTCGGCAAAAGTTGCAGGCAAAGCAGACTATGATACTGTTGTTGCGAAGGCACAAGCAGCTTTTGCGGATTGGCGTACGGTTCCTGCTCCAAAAAGAGGCGAAATTATCCGACAGTTTGGCGATGCTTTACGTGAACATAAAGACGCCTTGGGTACTTTGGTTTCTTACGAAATGGGAAAAAGTTTACAGGAAGGATTTGGTGAAGTGCAGGAAATGATCGATATCTGCGATTTTGCAGTGGGTTTATCGAGGCAGCTTTATGGCTTAACGATGCACAGTGAACGCCCGAGCCACCGCATGTACGAACAATGGCATCCATTGGGAATTGTAGGAATTATTTCCGCCTTTAATTTCCCTGTAGCTGTTTGGAGCTGGAACACTGCTTTGGCTTTGGTTTGTGGTAATGTTTGTATCTGGAAACCTTCAGAAAAAACACCCTTAACCGCCATTGCTTGTCAACATATTATTGCAAAGGTTTTTAAAGATAACGATATCGCCGAAGGCGTTTGTAATCTCGTTTTAGGCGATAGGGAAGTTGGCGAACTCATGACAAATGATGGCCGTATTCCTTTAATTTCTGCCACCGGATCTACACGAATGGGCAAGGCAGTTGGAGCTGCTGTTGGTGCGCGGTTAGGAAAAAGCTTGTTGGAGCTTGGCGGTAATAATGCCATTATTATTTCAGAACATGCCGATTTAGACATGAGTTTAATTGGTGCTGTATTTGGTGCAGTTGGTACCGCGGGCCAGCGTTGCACTTCTACAAGAAGGTTAATTATCCACGAAAGTGTATATGATGCTTTTACAGCGAAACTGGTTAAAGCTTACGGACAATTGCGCATTGGCGATCCTTTAGATCAAAATAACCATGTAGGCCCACTGATTGATACCGATGCGGTTGCAGCCTACCTGGATTCTATAGCAAAGTGTAAAGCTGAAGGCGGTACTTTTGTAGTGGAGGGTGGCGTTTTATCTGGCGATGCCTACACAAGCGGGTGTTATGTAAAGCCATGCATTGCGGAGGTTCAGAATGATTTCAAGATTGTTCAACACGAAACGTTTGCGCCAATTTTATACTTAATTAAATACAAAACATTAGACGAGGCCATTGCCTTACAAAATGCTGTTCCGCAGGGATTATCATCGGCCATTATGACCTTGAATTTAAGAGAGGCAGAGCAGTTTTTATCGGCCAAAGGATCTGACTGTGGTATCGCAAATGTAAATATTGGTACTTCAGGTGCAGAAATTGGCGGTGCTTTTGGTGGCGAGAAAGAAACAGGTGGTGGCAGGGAAAGTGGCTCGGATGCCTGGAGAGCTTATATGCGCAGGCAAACCAATACCATCAATTATTCGAATACACTGCCCTTAGCACAGGGGATAAAATTTGATTTGTAAAAGCGACCTTAACGCGATAAACCTATACGAAACGGTATTTGATTTCAAAATGCCGACAAACAATAATGGCCAGTCTGTTTAAACACTGGCCATTTATCGTAATAGTTTTAGCTTAAAGCTTTTTAATGAGCAGATAACTTTTTGCCTCAAACCATGGATTGGCATCATGATCATTTTCGTAATATGTACCCTGCAATGAAGTAACCACAATAGTATAATTATATCCGTTAATGTTTTTAGAAACACGCATCAGCTTTGCCGGGTACAAGTATTCCTGTTTTTTGTTCGAAGCTTTTAAAGTCCCGTTTTTATATACTTTGATCGCTTGAGCAAATAATCCTTTTAAATCGATGTGGAGTACCTGTTGATTATTAACCAATAGCGAAACTTTTGACCCGATTTGGTTTGTCGTTAAATCTGTTCCGTAAAGGCGTGTTACTTTTTCCTTCGGGTATCCGCTTAGTTCGATCATATAATCATAGCCGCTAATATTTAAAACCTGGTTTTCATCATTTTGGAGGGTAATACTCAGTCCCGGGTCATACTCCAGATCGCCCTTAACCTTAAAAATTGCCAATGCTGTATCAACCTTGTTCATCCGCATGCTATAGCGAAAATTATTTGAACCATCTATCTTTTCCTCTATTTTACTCAGGTCTTTTCTGGTAAAAGGTTGGAGCGTTTTTAATCCATGTGTGTACACCAGATACCTGATTACAGCTGGCTTTTCTTTAATATCGTCTTTTTTCTTGCTGTTCATGATCCGCTTTAAACGGCTTAACTGCGAATATTTGGACACAGAAAAAGCACTCTGCGGACCATAAGTAGCCAATAGCGAAATGATGCACAAACTTATTGGGATTACCTTAATGTTCTGCTTTTTACTAAAAAGAAAATATATGGTTATACCTGCAAGCCACAGTGCCAGTGCCGTTAAAATATACCGACTCTCTGTTATACCATAATGACCCACTCTTTTCCAAACGGCGAGCAATAAAAGCACCACCAATGGAATCATCATGACATAAAAGAACCTGGAAAATAATTTAATCCAATTATTTCCTGCTGTTTCTTTAACCGGATAAACCAGTAGTAGCGACAGGATCCCAAAAACTGAATAGCCTAAAATCAGGCTTGATACCAAGCCTTTGGGCAGCTCCCATAAAACAGCAATTTTAATCTCATATACCAACAAAATTGCTAAATAGATCGTTACCAGCGGAATCAGTACAAACTGTGCAAATATTTTTAAACCTTTTGGATAGCTTTGATCTTCTTCGAGCAATTTATAATCCTTTGGGATTCCTGCTAAAAAGAAAATAGTATTAAACCCTGCACTAATAATGGCAAATAGGGTCATGTATGTTTGCCATCTGATGTTGGCATTAAACAACCCATCAATGGCAACCAAGGCAATTGCCAATCCCGCATAAAGTACAGCTGAATAAAGCGCAGAAGTTAGAAACCTTAAAAAAAGTGCTTTGTTAAACTGCCAAAAACCATTCATTTTTTCATGACCGATAAATGGAGCAAATGCCACAAGCAAATGAAAGGCAAAGGCGAATAGGAAAATGCGGTAAAGATCTGCCGAATAGTTTGTAGGATCGAGGCTGAAGTAAAGCAAAACGCCGATCAGTAAGCCTCCTAAACGCAGTAGCATCTTTTTCTTTAATGGGTATTGGTTACGCTCTGAAATTAAATCGAGCGCTAATATGAGCGTAAGTGCCAGATTTAAAATAGCAACGGCCTTTATTAAATGATCTTTAAAATTTTCATGCTGTTCTGAATAGTCCTGATAATTAGAAATATGGATATAATAACACCAGCACAATGTTGCGGCAACCGCAAAAATAAATTGCAATGGGAAACGCTTAATTACGTTTACAAATCCGTTATATAACTGTTGGAGAGAAGGTAATTTCATCTGATTTTTTGATTAAAGATATCATCTTTTATGCTTAATGGCTATACATGAATTTTCAAATTGTTAAAAAAGGTTAAACTATCACAGACAACTAATATATTAGTTATATTCGATAAACAAAACCAAATCCTATCTATGAAACCGCTGTTACTCTCATTGTTCTTTTTTATTTTTACCACTACTTACTCAAAAGCACAGGGTCTTCATACCATTAAGGGCCGAACGATTGACACTGCATCGACAACGCTGTTATCCGGAACCTCCATTGCCATTTTAAATGCAAAAGATTCTACTTTGGTAAAATTTACCCGGACAGCAGAAAATGGTTCATTCGAGCTTAACGGAATTAAAAACGGGAAGTTTATCTTATTGGTTTCTTATCCTAAGTATGCAGATTTTGTAGATCATTTTACGCTCGATTCTACCACTCAGGTTAAAGATTACGGAAAAATTAACCTTACCGGGATGGCCAAAATTCTCGCTGATGTAATTATTAAAGGAAACAGAACAGCCATAAAAATTAAAGGTGATACTACAGAGTTCGATCCAAAAGCATATAATATAGAACCCAATTCGAAAGTAGAGGATCTGATTAAACAGTTTCCGGGCTTTCAGGTAGATAAGGATGGGAAAATTACAGCTCAGGGTAAAACTGTTCCGAAGGTATTGGTAGATGGAGAAGAATTTTTTGGCGACGACCCAACATTGGTCACGAAAAATCTTCGGGCTGATATGGTAGAATCTGTTCAGCTTTATGATAAAGCCAGCGATCAGGCTAGTTTTACAGGCATTGATGATGGCGAAAAAACCAAGACATTGAACATCAAATTAAAAGAAGATAAAAAGAACGGTTATTTCGGTAAGGTGCAGGGTGGTTATGGCACCAAAGATTTTTACCAGGGACAAGGAATGTTTAATAAATTTTGGGGCAAAAAGAAATTTTCGGCCTACGGCATTTTAGGCAATAACGGAACGGTAGGTTTAGGCTGGGATGATCGGGATAAATATAGCGGCTCGAGTGGCTTAACGGTGAGTGATGATGGCGGAATGTATTTCAACTATAGCGGGGGCGATGATTTCGATTCGTATGATGGCAGGTACAATGGTCAGGGTTTACCAATGGCCAGGACAGGTGGTTTGCATTTCGATAACAAATGGAATAAGGATAAAGAATCGTTAAATACGAATTACAAAATTGGATCAATCAGGATAAAAGGTAGCCGGAATTCGATCAGCCAGAATAATTTAGCATCAGGTTCGCAGTTTAGCACTTCAGATGAAGATTTTGATAACGACATGTTCAGGCAAAAACTAGATGCGACCTACGAAATAAAAATCGATACCACCTTAACTATGAAAGTGAGTGTAGATGGCGCTTTGAAAAAAAGCAATACTTCAAACCATTATAAAACGACTACAAATGGAGAAAATGACTATTTCTTAAATTCATCAGATAGAAAGATCACCAACGAGGCAGACGACCAGAATTTCAACATGAATTTGTTGTTAACCAAAAAACTGAAGAAAAAAGGGCGTACATTATCTTTAAACCTCAACCAATCAATTAATAAAAACAGCACTGAAGGCTATTTAAAATCTGAAAATAATACACGTATTATAGAAACAGGGACAATATTGGATAGTCTTACCAACCAGTTAAAGGTAAACGACATCACAAACAATTCGTTTAAATTAAATGCAGCCTATACCGAACCGCTCTCTAAAACCTTAACGGTGATTGTGAACTATGGTTTAACGTTGATGAATGGAAAATCAGACCGAAGATCGTTTAATCAATCAGGAAGTGGCAGGTATGATATGCTGGATACATTATACAGTAACAATTTTGAACTGAACCAGACCATTAACCAGGGTGGTGCCATTTTCAATTATAAAAAGGGTAAAACGGTAATCAATTTCGGTTCGAAATTTAGCGGAGTAAACTTTAAACAGGATGATGTTTACCACAACAGAACATACATCAGAAATTTTGTGAATTATATGCCTCAGGCATCATATCAGTATCGTTTTTCTCAACAGAAATCGCTCCGGATCAATTATGACGGAAATACCAACCAGCCTTCACTCGATCAGCTACAGCCGGTTAGGGTAAACAACGACCCTTTTAATGTAGTTAAAGGAAATCAGGATTTAAGGCCATCATTCAGAAGCAGTATTAATACAAATTACAACTCTTATAAAGTGTTAACCAATCAATCCATTTGGTTGAGTGGTTCTTATAGTTTTACCTCAAACCCGATCATTAGTGATGTGAATACCGATGGTGCTGGTAAGAGTACTTACACTTATATCAATTTTTCAGATAAAATGCAGACAAACTTTTACCTGTACGGACAGATTGGTCGGAAAATTAAGTTTCTGGATATGAATGTTGGTTTAAATGTGAATGCAAACGGAAATTCTAACTATAACTACATCACTACTAACCAGAACAGGGTATTAAATAACACCAAAAATTATACTTATGGTGGAGGTTTAAATATTTCAAAATACAAAGAGAAAAAGTATAATTTTTACGTCCGTTTTGGTCCTACATATAATATTTCGAGGGTAAGCGTAGGCTCCAACAGTGATGGTATAGGATACACTGGATATTTCTATGGAAATGTACAGTTGCCAGCCAAATTCGAAATATCTTCGGATGGAGATTATCAGTATAACGGTAAAACACAGGTGCTTAACAAAAGTTTCGAACGTTTTATCTGGAATGCATCGCTAGGTAAAAAATTCTTTAAATCAGAAAGCTTAAAATTCTCTTTAACGGTGAACGATATTTTAAACCAAAATGTAGGATTCAACCGCATGGCAACCAATACCAGCATCAGCGAAACACGTAACACCACCATCCAACGGTATTTAATGTTCTCGGTATCATGGGACTTCAACAAAATGGGCGGCGGCATTAAAACACAGAAATAATCATGAAAACTACACTAAAATATATCATCCTTTTTGCTGTTATTTTCATCAGCAGCGATCTTTTTGCACAGAATATACACTTCGTACAAAATGGCATAATTGAGTTTGAAAAGAGATCAAATATGTATGCTTTGATCCAAAAGAAGATCAATAAAGACAATGAAAGCTATCTGAATGAGGCTTTTGAGCAGTATAAAAAGAACAATCCTCAATTTAAGGCTGCCAAAAGCACTTTATATTTTACTAAAGATAAAAGTTTATACAAATGGCCAATGGTAGAAGAAACGGTAAACAATAACTGGTTGGCGTCTGATGTGCTGGCGGACCTGAAAAATACCATTGCCACAAATTTTGATCAGCAAAGCAGTATCACACAAAAAAGCGTATATGAAGATACTTACCTGGTTAAAGACAGTATACGTAAAATCAACTGGAAAATTACCGACGAAACAAGAGAAATTGCAGGTTATGAATGTCGTAGGGCAAATGCCATTATTATGGATTCGGTTTACGTGGTGGCTTATTACAGTAATCAGATTGCCGTTTCCGGTGGCCCTGAATCTTTTACCGGATTACCTGGAATGATTTTAGGTTTAGCTTTGCCTCATGAAAATGTAACCTGGTTTGCAACTAAGGTAACTGAAATTACTGTGCCCGAAAAAGATTTAGCAGCCCCTACAAAAGGAAAGCCGACTGATAACAAAGGTTTAAAAGCAATATTACTTGGCGCAATGAAAAACTGGGGCGAATATGCACATCCAATATATAAGGCTTTTTCACTTTAGTGTCATAGATTTCATTCTTATAATTATACCTATTTTAGCTAATCAATTAGTATGGAAATGGGTAGCGCACTTTATAAGCACATTAATAAATTTATTGATCTGAGCAGCGATGAACAGGAAATTCTTGCACCGTTTCTAAAATCTTTTCCTGTTAAAAAGAAGGCTTTTTTATTAGAACAAGGGCAAACCTGCCGGGCAAACTATTTCGTGGTAAAAGGCTGCCTGAGGCTTTATTTCATTGATATAAAGGGTGCTGAACAGACGACTCAATTTGCCATAGAAAACTGGTGGATTACCGATCTAACCAGCTTTCTTTTCCAGGAACAATCTGAATTTTATATCCAGGCGGCTGAAACTACCGAAGTCATCGCTATCGAACATCATCATTATGACGAGATGTTCCATAAACTACCTAAGCTTGAAAGGTACTTCAGATTAATCCTGCAAAAAAACCACCAGGCATCACAACGAAGGATAAAATTTCTTTATAGCCAAACAGCTGAAGAAAGATACCGCCATTTTAACAGTTTATTCCATGAATTTGTACAGCGTGTGCCGCAATACATGCTGGCTTCTTATTTGGGTTTTACTCCAGAGTTTTTGAGTAAAATCAGGGCAAAGAAATAGTTTTTGTATTCTCCCACAGAGGCACATATTAACACTAAGGATTTTTAATGCTGTGTGCCGGCGAGGAATCGTCATTGCGAGGAGGCTTTTCAGCCGACAAAGCAATCTTACAACTATCGCTAGTAGCGAGCGCTTTAAGATTGCTTCGTGCCTCGCAATGACGATCTTTCTATTGGGTCTGTCGATGGTAGCGTAGTCGATTGCTTTATTAATGCGTTGAAATAGTCTTCGACTACGCTCAGACTGACATACGAATTAAATTTTATTAATTTTAAACAGCCTCTAACTTTACGAAAGTCTTTGTGCCTTTGCAGTTAGAAAAGTCTTTTCTTAAACTACATTAAGTTTTTTCAGGATCGGGATGCTGAACTTTACATCGTAATCAAAAAACAAATAAAATGGAAAGTAGAATTGATATCCCAAAAGTAGAACCTGCAGCTTACCAGGCCATGTACGGTTTAGAGAAATATTTATCAACCAGCAAACTTGATCCAATTCTTTTAGAACTGATTAAAATGCGTGCATCGCAAATTAACGGCTGTGCATTTTGTTTAAATATGCACTCAACCGATGCCCGTAAAATAGGGGAAACCGAACAGCGTTTGTATTTATTAAATGCCTGGAGAGAAACCACCTTATTTACGGCACAAGAAGAAGCTGTTTTGGCCTTAACAGAAGAAGTAACCTTAATTAGCCACCATGTTTCTGATGCAACTTATCAAAAAGCGGCAAGCTTTTTTAATGAGCAGGAATTAGCACAGCTAATTATGGCTATAGTTACCATTAATGCCTGGAACAGACTGGCCATTACTGCTAAAGTGATGGTTGGATAATTAGATTTCTCTTTCAGTTTATCACAAAGACACGATAACACCTGGTTAATGTTTAAAATAACCTTGTAATTTGTGTCTTTGTGATTTAAAGTTAAATCCTAAAGGGGCAAATTTACAGCACCCTTAACAATAGTCCTTTTAAGTATTCTCCTTCAGGAAAAGAAATCCGAACCGGATGGTCTTCGGGTTGGCAGAATTGTTTAATAATCTGTACTTCTTTGCCGGCATCAAGCGCTGCCCAGGCAATAATTTGCTTAAACGTTTCAATATCAACTGCCCCTGAGCAAGAGAAAGTAGCCAATAAGCCCCCTTTTTCCAGCAATAGCATCCCTAAACGGTTTAAATCTTTGTAGGCTCTGGCTGCACGATCTAAAGCTGAACGCGAAGGTGCGTATTTAGGCGGATCAAGCACAATCACATCAAACAATTCACCCGATTCTTTAAAAGCCCTGAGTTGTTTATTTACATCCGATTGGATGGCCGTTACTTTATTTACATCAAATTTGTTTAAAGCCACGTTTTGCTTTAATGTCTCTACGGCCAAACCAGAACTATCAACACTAGTAATACTTTTCGCATCATTTGCCAAACTGTTTAGACTAAAACCTCCGCTATAGCTAAAGCAATCCAAAACTTTTTTGCCTTTTGTATAACTGGCTAAAATATTTCTGTTATCCCGCTGATCACAATAAAAGCCTGATTTCTGGCCTTCAACAATATTAATATGATAAATAATGCCATTTTCTTTTACCTCTAAAAATTCCGGCGGATTTTCACCCCAAAGTAATCCGTTTTCAATAGGTAAACCTTCGTGGGTACGTGCGGTTGCATCACTTTTATCGAATATCCCGCTTGGTTTTAATTCTGCTTTTAGTATTTCTACAATCTCTGTTTTAACCTTTTCAATTCCGGAACTTAAAATCTGAAGAGAAAGAAAATCAGCATATTGATCAACAATTAAACCCGGCAGAAAATCGGCTTCACTAAAAACTAAACGACAGGTATTGGTCTGTTCGCTTAAAATAAATTGACGTGAAGCAATGGCTTGTTTTAACCGGTTCTGATACCAGTTGTGATCAATCGTTTGTGTTTCGTCCCATTCTAACAGGCGAACAGCAACACGCGAATTGCTATTGAAATATCCATAGGCCAGAAATTCATTATCGAAAGCAAATACTTTAACTACATCACCATCTTCAGGCTTTCCCTTAACTTTTTCTAATGCGCCGGAAAATACCCATGGATGTCTTTGTAATGCCGCTTTTTCTTTGCCCTTTTTTAATATGATCTCTACCATGCTGCAAAGGTAATAATTTGCAGGGAGTTTGCCGTAGAGCGTTTCATACGAAACGCTTATCAGAACGTCTGTTAAATAGGGTGCTTATTTGAACGTAGCGTTAAACGCTAACCACCACACGCTTAGCGCTGGACACTCAACGTCTTGCGCCACACACAAACCGCTTGTCGCTCAACGCTTCTTCACCAGTTCCGTATCCAAAACCTTGGTTTCGAACTCGGTAACAGGCCTTTTAGCTTCGATCATCGAAATCAATAATTCTGTGGCCACCTGTCCCATTTCGAATGCAGGCTGTTTAACTGAGGTTAAGGATGGCGAAAATAATTCAACGAGATTGGAATTGGTAAAACCTGCAATCGCAATTTTATGTGCCACTTCAGGATTGGTTTTCTTCAGGGCCATAATGCAACCTGTGGTTAAGCGGTCGCTCGAGATAAAAATCCCATCAGGCATAAGCGGCAAAAGCTCTTTCACCGCTTCTTCCAATTCTGCACTGTGCATACCGCCATGCTGGCAATATTTCACCAGTTCGGGCCTAAACTCAATATGATATTTAACCAAAGCTGCTTTATAACCTGCTAACCTTTCTTTCGTTATTGAAAGGTTTTCTGAATTCGTTAAATGGGCAATGGTTCTTTTTCCTGATAAAATAAGGTGTTCTGTGGCATCGAAAGCGCCCTTAAAGTTATTGGCAATTACTTTATGGGTTTCAAAATCGTCGGGCACGCGATCAAAAAACACAATTGGTAAACCCTTAGCGTATAAATGCCTTAAATAATCAATATCCTGAGTTTCCGAAGAAAGCGCAATTAATAAACCATCAATAGAACGAGATGCCAGGTGTTCAACGTTTAGTTTTTCCTGCTCGTACGACTCGTGGCTTTGAGAAATAATTACATGGTAATCTTTATCATAGGCAATTGATTCAATGCCATTTATCACCTGAGAAAAAAAGTTGTTGGCAATTTCACTTACAATAATGCCGATAGAATAGCTACGGCGTTCCTTTAAACTTCTGGCAATCGGATTGGCACGATAATTTACCTTTTCGGCATAGGCTAAAACCAGCTTTTTAGTTTCCTCACTAATTTCGTAACGGTCTCTTAAAGCCCGGGAAACCGTAGATGTAGAGAGTCCTAATGCTTTAGCAATATCTTTTATGGTAGATGTTTCAAATCTCATATTCGTATGCGTACAAGTTACAAAAAATATCTATTAAGGTTTATTTACTCAATAATATTAATAAACGTTAAGACAACGCTTTTGGGAACGATTGCACAGATTTTTAGTTAAAACTGTTTTCAAGCGGTTTTTAGTTCGTAAAATTGTTACCGTATAAAACCAAATATTAACTATGAATATGTTCTTTAAATAAGAATTATATTCTACACGCAAGCTATTGTGTGGTCAAAAAACCAAATTCAAAATGTTATGAGCAGAATTTTACTCTTACTCAGTATTTTTACTTTTTATGCCGGGATAACCAACGCTCAAACCAAGCAGGTAAGCGGAACGGTTTCCGAAAAGGGAGGCGAAACGATTCCAGGTGTTAGTGTTCTCATTAAAGGAACTAAAACCGGAACCCAAACAGACGATAATGGAAAGTTTAACATAACTGTTTCTCCTGGCGCGGTATTGATTTTTAATTACATCGGATACACTTCTAAAGAGGTAGCTGTAGGAAGCCAAACTAATTTAAAAGTATTGCTCGAATCAAATGCTAAAGACCTCGATGAAGTTGTTGCAATTGGTTACGCAACGGTAAACCGCAGGGACCTGACAGGTTCTGTCTCCTCTGTCGGCGCTAAGCAACTGAAAGATATTCCAAATAACTCTCTAGCTGAAGCTATTTCGGGAAGACTTGCAGGTGTTCAAATCACAGTTTCAGAAGGAACTCCAAATGCGAGTGCACAAATCAGAGTGCGCGGTGGTGGTTCTATCACACAAGATAACACACCTTTATATGTTGTTGATGGTGTTCAGGTAGAAAATGCGCTATCTGTTTTATCTCCTCAGGATATTGAAAGCATCGACGTTTTGAAAGATGCTTCGGCAACGGCGATTTATGGATCCCGCGGGGCAAATGGTGTTGTATTGATTACCACAAAAGGCGGTCGGCAAATGAAAACAACCATTAATTACAATGGCCTGGTTGGTTTCAGACAATTGGCAAATAAGCTTGAAGTAATGAATCCTTACGATTTTGTGAAATATCAGTATGAGGCAAGTCGCGGTAATGTAACAAGCGAGAGTTTGTATGCCGGCTACTATGGTACTTTCAATGATCTGGAAAGTTTTAAAAACACGCCATTTGTCGATTGGCAGGAAGAACTATTCGGCCGCAATGCATTAATGCAAACACACAATGTTAGTGTTACCGGTGGTGATGCAAAATCTACATTTAATTTAAGTGTAACTTCCAATACTGAAGATGGTGTAATGCTTGCTTCTGATTTCGACAGAAAGTTAATCAACTTTAAGTTCGACCATAAATTTAATGATCAATTAAAAGTTGGTTTCAATGTTCGCTACAACAACACGGTTGTAAATGGCGCAGGTACCAGTAGTGAGGGATCGTCATCATTAAACAGATTGCGTCAGGCAGTTAAATATCGCCCATTATTAGTAAAAGGTCAGGATGTTTATGCTTATGACCCAGACTACGCTAGTGAAACAAATGGCAACAGTTTATCGCTGGTAAATCCATTATTGTTAAATGATGCAGAGTATAAAAAGGCTTTCACAAACGTAACCAACTTCAATGGCTATTTTAACTACATCATTTACAAAGGCATATCATTTAAAAGTACTTTAGGTGTCGATTTTAACAATAACAGAACTAATGTTTTTAACGATATCATCACAAATGAGTCCAGATTAGTTGGTTCTTCCCAGCCGATAGCATCAATCGCAACAGCAAACCGCCAAACGATTAACAATTCCAATGTGCTTTCTTATACCAATTCTGGTTCGAAAACGGAATTTAGCAAACACCACAGCATCGATGCATTAATTGGCCAGGAGCTTTATCAGGACAAAGTTCAGGCCTATTATACGGAGAACAGGTTATTCCCTATAGGGATAACTGCCGAACGTGCTTTAGCAAACATGGCTTTGGGTACAACGCCGGCAGGTGCTGCAACGTCGAGTGATTTAACGGCCAGATTATTTTCAGTTTTCAGTAGGTTTAATTATTCATTTGATAAAAAATACCTCTTAACCTTGACCATGAGGGCAGATGGTTCATCAAAATTCGCTGAAGGAAACAAATGGGGTTATTTTCCATCGGGTTCAGTTGCATGGAGAATCTCTGATGAAAAATTCATGGAGAACTTTAAAAATTCAATCAGTTTAAATGATTTGAAATTAAGGGTAAGTTATGGAGAAGCCGGGAATAACCGTATTGCTGATTTCTTATACACGACACAGTTTAAACCAAATGCTTTTTACGATATAAACAATACTTTGGTAACAGCTTTAGTTGCTACAGAACTTGCAAACCCTAATTTGAAATGGGAAACTACAGTCTCCAGGAATATAGGCTTGGATGCAGGTTTCTTAAATAACAGGTTACAATTCTCACTGGATTTGTATAGCAATAAAACAAATGGTCTTTTGGTTAATAATCCTTTCCCATCAACCAGTGGTTATGCTTTCCAATTGCAGAACATTGGTTCAACAAGCAATAAAGGGATAGAGCTTCAGATTAATGGCACACCAGTACAAACCAAAAATTTCTCCTGGTCTACCAATTTCAATATTTCCTTTAATAAAAACAGGGTTGAAAGCTTAGGGAATTATCAAAAATCTTTCTTAATTAATTCGGGTTGGGCAGGCACGAATGTACCAGCTGACTATCAGGTTGCAGTTGGCCAGGCAGTAGGTAAAATGTATGGTTTAGTAGCTGACGGTTTTTATAAAATAGAAGATTTTAACTATGCGAACGGTGTTTATACCTTAAAACCTGGTGTTCCAAATAATACCAGCGTAACATCACTAACTCCAAAACCGGGCGTAATTAAATTTAAGGATTTAAACGGGGATGGTATTGTAGACATTACTAACGACAGAACAATTATTGGTGATGCAAATCCGAAATTTACGGGTGGCTTTAATCAATCATTCACTTATAAAAACTTCGACTTAAATGTATTTGTGAATTTCCAGGTTGGCAACGATGTGTTAAACGCAAACAAACTTGAGTTTACAAGTGGTTACACGCCAAATGGTAACTTACTCGCAACGATGAATGGCAGATGGAGAAATGTAAACGATCAGGGTGTTGTAGTTACCGACCCAACAGAATTAGCCGCATTAAATGCTAATGCTACTTTATGGAGCCCGTTAACCAGCAACAGTTCGTTTTTCGTAAACTCTTATGCGGTTGAGGATGGCTCATTCCTGAGAATCAATAACATCACTTTAGGTTATACATTACCAGCTGATTTATTGAAAAAGTTTAAAATAAACAGAATGCGTTTATACGCAACAGTGAACAATCTGGCAGTAATTACAAACTATTCGGGTTACGATCCTGAAGTGAATACCCGTCGTACTACAGGTACAACGCCAGGCGTAGATTATTCGGCATACCCACGTAGCAGAGCATTTATATTCGGTCTAAACTTCACGCTATAACATCTAATTAGAGCAACAATGAAAACTAATTTAAAACTTATTATAAGCGGACTTTTTATGACCGCTACTATCTTCACAATATCTTCCTGCAAGAAGTACTTAGAAATAGAACCTATTTCATCTTTCGGTAACGACTATGTTTTTAGCAATGTTACCAATGCACAAAAAGCACTTTTGGGCGTGTACTCGTCACTAGGTGGAGACCAGGGCTATGGCATTCGCCTGAGCATGTATTACCCTTACGATAACGATGAAATGATGGGTCAGGGTGGAACGCCATACCCTGATAATGAGCGGAGAGATATCGCGCATTATAACGTTCAGCCAGCAAATACACAGTTAGCCGGGCCATTTAACCAGTTATATATTGGTATTGAAAGAGCAAATATTTGTATCGATAACATCCCTAAAATGGATGCTTATACAAACGGAAGCACATCTGATCAAAAGGAGTTGAAAAGATTATATGGTGAAGCTTTGGCATTACGTGCTCAATTTTATTTCGAAGTGGTTAGAAACTGGGGCGATGTTCCGTCTCAATTTACTTCGTCAATCAATGTTTCTGATCCTTATTACTCCAGAACGGATAGGGATACCATTTATAATCGCATCATTAGAGATTTAGCTATCGCGGCACCACTTGTGCCCTGGCGTACAGAATCATCGGTAACGAGCGATAGAATGAGTCAGGGTGCAATTAGGGCACTAAGAGCAAGATATGCCCTTTTCCGTGGCGGATATTCTTTGAGACAAGATAAAACGATGAAGCGTAATGCAGATTACAAAACATTCTATCAGATTGCTAAAGATGAATGCGCTATCATTATGGCAAGAGCCGACCATAAACTTAATCCAAGTTTTCAATCGGTTTTTAAAGATGGTGTAAATGCGCATAAATTCGAAGCTAACGGAGAAGTTCTTTGGGAAGTTGGTATGACTGGAGGAAGCACTGGAGTTGGAGATAGTAAATTAGGTTACTACAATGGCCCACGTCAATTTACTGTTGCAACGCCTGGCACAACTGCTGTTGGTAATGCTGCCTTAACCATTTTGCCAACTTATTTTTATGCTTTCGATGCAAACGATAAAAGACGCGATGTTACCTGTGCGCCTTACGACATCAATCTGGATATGACTTTACGTCCACGTTCTTTGGTAACCATGCTCGATGGAAAGTTTAGAAGAGATTGGCAGGTGCCTGCGGTAACCACGAGTGCTGCACAATACTTTGGCGTTAACTGGCCGGTTATTCGTTTTTCTGATGTGCTGCTCATGTTTGCAGAAGCAGATAATGAATTGAATTCAGGTCCGACTGCTGCTGCAAAAGCAGCTTTTGAACAGGTAAGAACCCGTGGTTTTGGAGGTAATTCGGCCTTAATCGGAACCACACCTTCAGATTATACAGGCTTCTTCAATGCAATTGTTAAAGAACGCCAATTTGAGTTTGGCGGGGAAGGAATTAGAAAATACGATCTAATCAGATGGAATTTACTGGCTTCAAAAATTGCAGAAACCAAAGCGAATTTAGCATTGATGGCAGCAAAAGCAGCACCCTATAATACTTTGCCTGCAACTATGTATTATACACCGAATCAGCCTACAGTTGTGTGGTTAAATTCATTTTACGCACCATCTCCAGCTGCGCCGGCAGGTTCGGCAAGTGTTGCCTGGAATGCCACAACGATTAATACAACTTTATTGGCGTATTATTCGATTGCATTTACACCAAATAAAAGCGAGTTGTTGCCTTTGCCTCAATCGGTTATTGATGCAAACCCTAAATTGGGTGGACAATGGTACGGTTATTAGTATGAATTAAAAAAGTAATTTAAATTGAAAAGGGCGATGTAATTATCGCCCTTTTGCTTGTTAAAAAATTTATAAATTGCCTCAAAACTTAATGTTTATGTTAGCTAAAAAAAAATCGTGTCTTCTTTGGAAGTTTAAGCTTCTCCTGGCTTTCATTACTGTTTTAAGCACGACCACGAATGCTCAAGATAAGGTTTATCCATCCGAAATTACTGTTGATAAAAGTGGAAACGGGAATTACAAAACGATACAGGAAGCGATTAATTCAATTCGCGATTTAGGCGAGAAAGAAGTTAAAATTCAGGTTAAAAATGGCACCTATAAGGAGAAATTAATTATTCCCTCATGGAAAATCAGGATTTCGATTGTTGGAGAAGATACTGAAAATACAATCATCACCTTTGATGATTATTCAGGGAAGGCCAATCCATCAGGTAAGGATGCTTTTGGCAACCCTAAGTTCAGCACTTATACCTCATTTACTGTATTGGTCCAGGGCAATGATATCCATCTCGAAAACTTAACCATTATCAATTCATCCGGAAGAGTTGGTCAGGCTGTTGCCTTACATGTAGAAGGCGATCGATTTATCGCAAAACACTGCAGGTTTCTGGGCAATCAGGATACGCTTTATGCTGCAATCGAAAACAGCCGTCAATTCTTTCAGAACTGCTATATCGAAGGCACAACCGATTTTATTTTCGGCAAGGCCACAGTGGTCTTTCAAAATTGTACCATCAAAAGTTTAAGCGATTCTTATGTTACCGCAGCTTCGACCTCCGCGCAACAGAAATTCGGATTTGTTTTCATAAATTGTAAGCTCATTGCAGATGAAACTGTAACCAAAGCGTATCTGGGCAGACCATGGCGTCCGTATGCAAAAACGGTATTCTTAAACTGTGAAATTGGAAAACACATTTTACCCGAAGGCTGGAATCCATGGAAAGGCGACAAGATGTTCCCAGATAAGGAATTAACGGTTTTTTATGCTGAATATAAAAGTAAAGGTGATGGGGCATCGCCGAAAACAAGATTAGCCTGGACGAAACAGCTTACTGATAAAGAGGCCAAAAGCTATACTTTAAAAAATATACTGAGCGGAATAGATCAATGGAATCCAATCACAAATTAATTAAAATGAAAACGAATTTCCTTAAGATTTTTGCGGCAGGAGCCTTAGTCGTTTTATTCTCTTTTACTTTTGTTCAAAGGAAAACAAAGCTGTACATCATCGGCGATTCTACCGCGGCCAATAAAGAAGAAAAAGCATATCCGGAAACGGGTTGGGGCATGGCTTTACAAGCTTATTTTAAACCTGATGTTACGGTTGATAACCGGGCTTTAAACGGTAGAAGTACCAAATCCTTCAGGGCTGAAAAACGTTGGACCCCAATTTTAGCACAACTAAACCCAGGCGATTATGTTTTTATAGAATTCGGGCATAACGATGAGAAAGTTGATAAACCTACGGTCGGTGTTTCATTGGCTGATTTTAAGACCAACCTGGTGAATTATGTAAAAGAAACCCGGAGCAAAAAAGCATTTCCTGTTTTGCTCACGCCAATCTCCCGCAGAAGTTTTAAAGACGGAGTTTTGATAGATTCGCATGGTGATTACCCGGGCATAACCCGCCAGGTAGCCGATTCGTTAAATGTACCCTTAATTGATATGCTGGCTAAAACAGAAAGTTTGTTAAACCGTTTGGGCGAGGAACCATCCATTAAATTATTCAATTATGTTGATTCAGGAAATGTAAACTATCCTAACGGCAAAAAAGACAATACACATTTAAGCCCGGAGGGAGCCAAACAGGTAGCAGGTTTCGTAGTGCAAGGGATAAAAGAGTTGAAACTGAGTTTGGTAAAGAGTTTGAAGTAAAAAATATAGTTGTCATCCTGAACGCAGCGAAGGATCTTTTTTTACCACAGAGTGCATTAAGAAATTCACTGAGTACACAGAGTTGGGCGTATAAATATGATCATCGTCCTCGTTTGCAACGAGGATGCCTGAGAATGGCGATTGTATCGCCAATAGCATAATACCGCATTGCAAATGCGGATCTCGCTAATCCTCGTTACAAACGAGGACTATAGACAAAAAGCCGCAAATCCATGATTTACGGCTTGCTTTTTATAAACCGGTTCTTTAAAAAACATAATTTGTCATCCTGAACGCTAGTGAAAGATCTTTTAGTTAAGCGTACTAACCTCTCAAATGATCTAATCTTTAAGTGATAACTTAATTTGGGTTCTGCCTTTCATCGTTTGGGGATTCTTCACTGCGTTCAGAATGACAGCTAAGCATACAAAACAAAAAGCCGCAAATCCACAGACTAACATCCATGTTTTTGCGGCTTAGTTTTATAAACTGATCTTTTAAAAAATATACTTCGTACTTAAAAAGTTAGAATCATCTCCCCTCACAATTTCGTTCAGTAACTTTTTATTATCCTCTGTAAACTTAGTGGCTACTAAAGACCGGATTGAGAACGAACGTAAGGCATCCACTACAGAAAGTGTTCCTTCAGCACTGTCTTTACGACCAGTGAAAGGGAATACATCTGGTCCACGCTGACATTGACAATTAATATTGACGCGACTCACCTGGTTAACCAAAGGATCGATCAACGAAGAAATTACCGCAGCATTATTGCTGAAAATACTCACTTGCTGGCCGTGTGGCGAACCGATTAAATACTCGATAGGTTCTTCCAGATCATCAAAAGGCACAACCGGCACAATCGGACCAAACTGCTCTTCACGGTACAGTTTCATGTTGCTGTTTACGGGATAAACAATGGCGGGATAAACAAAAGTTTCTAAAGTCTGCCCACCATTTTTGTTAACCACTTTCGCCCCGTGTGAAACGGCATCGTCAATACATTCTTTTAAATACTCGGGCTTGTTCAGCTCAGGCAGCGGTGTAAGGTTTACCCCTTTTTCCCAAGGCATGCCAAATTTCAGTTTTTCTACTTCTGCAGATAAACGTTTTAAAAATTCCTGCGCTAAACTGCGGTGTACATAAACGATTTTAATGGCTGTACAACGTTGTCCGTTAAAAGAAAGCGAACCTAAAACAGTTTCAGAAACCGCCAGATCAAGATCCGCATCTTTAGTGATAATGGCCGCATTTTTGGCATCTAAACCTAAAATAGCCCTTAAACGGTTTACTTTAGGGTGCAGTTTTTTAAGTTCGTTGGCCACTTTACTCGAACCGATCAAAGTAAGCACATTAATTTTTCCAGATTTCATTAATCCCGGAACGATTGTATTCCCACGACCGTAAATCGTATTTACAACACCCTTAGGAAAACTGGAACGGAAAGCCTCTAATAAAGGATAATGTAATAAAGTACCGTGTTTAGGTGGTTTGAACAAAAGCGTATTGCCCATAATCAAAGCCGGAATCAAAGTAGTAAAAGTCTCGTTTAAAGGATAATTAAACGGCCCCATACAAAGCACAACCCCAAGCGGAGAGCGGCGCACCTGGGCCACAATTCCCTGCTCAATTTCAAAGCGCGACGACTGCCTGTCGATATCTTTCAATGCATCGATAGTTGCGTAGATATATTCAACTGTCCGGTCGAACTCTTTTACCGAATCGGCATAAGATTTTCCGATTTCCCACATAATCAGTTTCGCAACAATTTCCTTTTGCTCAATCATTTTATGGGTAAAGTTTTCCACGCAGCTAATCCGATCAGCAACACTCATGGTTGGCCATTGCCCACGACCATTATCATAAGCGGCTACGGCGGCATCTAAAGCTTCTGTCGACTCTTTCTCCGTGCAAACAGGGAAACTACCGATGCGCTTACGTTTTAAGCCCTCAGGGGTTTTTACGCATACCGGAGAAAAAACCTCATTAAATGGCCCGTTCCATGGTTTCATCTCTCCATTTGATAGAAACTCCTTTTGATTGATTTCTTCCGTGAGCCTAAATTCATCTGGAATCTGGCCCTCTTCAACGAAAATACTTTCGAGGTTTAGCGTTGTACTCAATTTAATTTGTTGTTAGGGTTAAATTAATGTTAAATCTATCGTTTAAGTATAGATTCGTTTGTATAAAAAGGCCGATGATCCAGAAAGCTTTCCTTAACATCAGCCCCTGGTTTATTTTAGTTCGATTACTTTATATTTTGGCACTAAGGATTTCATTACTGTCCAACCGATTAAATAACATACGGCACAGATGGAAAAGATAATGAAATAACCGGCTTCTTCACCTTTAAAACCCATAAAAACGATCTTGTTTTTGCCCGTATAATCGAACAGCAAACCAGAGCCTTTATTGATGATGAAAGAGCCTAAACCGCCGGCCATACCACCAATACCGGTAATGGTTGCAATGGCTTTTTTAGGGAACATATCGCCCACAGTAGAAAATATATTTGCCGACCAAGCCTGGTGGGCTGCACCTGCAATACCAATAATGATTACCGGAATCCAGTAAGTAATGTGGCCTAAAGGTTGCGCCGCTAAAGCCAACAGTGGGAAAAATGCAAAAATCAACATGGCCCTCATCCTACCTTCATAAGGATTCATACCTTTTTTATCAACGAAATAAGTAGGTAACCATCCTCCTATAATCGAAAGCAGCGTAATCATGTAAAGTACAAATAATGGAAGTGCACTTTGAGTAGAATCCATTCCATAAACCGATTTCAGGTAGGCAGGTGTCCAGAATAAAAAGAACCACCAAACCCCATCGGTCATAAATTTACCAAAAGCAAATGCCCAGGTCTGTTTGTATTTAAAACAATCGATAAACGAAACTTTTTCTTTGGTTTCTTCAACGTAATCGGCCAATTTCCGGTCGTTGATTACGTCCTGCTGGATATAAGCCAGTTCCTCTGCGCTAACCCGCTTATGCAACTCTGGTTTATTGTACACAAAAACCCATAATCCCATCCACACAAAACCCAGTGCACCGATAATGATGAACGACATTTCCCAACCATAAGCTTTAGCAATAAAAGGAATGGTAATGGGGGCAGCCAATGCACCAACCGTAGCACCGGCATTGAAAATACTGGTTGCAAATGCCCGGTCTTTTTTAGGAAAATATTCGGCAGTGGCTTTAATTGCTGCAGGAAAGTTCCCTGCCTCACCAACCGCCAGTACAAAACGGGCAAAAATAAAGAGGGTAACACTTACCGAAACCACTAAACCGGTATCGTTAATACGGGCAATAATTTCTTTTGCGCCTTCAAAGCCTACAAACCAGTTACCATTGATAATACCTGCAGTTGCAATACCACAGAAAGCATGTAAACAGGCTCCAATCGACCAAACACCGATGGCCCATAAAAAGCCTTTTTTAGTATCCAGTTTATCAACTAAACGCCCTGCAAAAAGCATCGATATGGCATAAAAAATAGAGAACAGGGCCGTTATATTTCCATAGTCGTTATTGTCCCAATGAAATTCCGGTTTAATAAAATCTGTCCAGGTTAACGAAAGGACCTGTCTATCTAAATAATTTATCGTAGTGGCTAAGAATAACAGCAAACAGATGGTCCATCTATATTTGCTTGTTTTGGGTTGGTTCATTTGGTTAGGTTTGTTAAATTTTATTTGCTCTGCTGAATTAGATCGAGCGCTAATTTGGTATTGTCGAATAACTCTTCGTAAAGCCCTTTACTCATCACATCTTTACTGATTAATTTACTACCCATACCAACCGCACAAACGCCAGATTTAAACCAGGTTTTCAAGTTATCAGCATTAATTTCTACCCCACCGGTAGGCATAAACAGCTGTCCTGCGAAAAGATCTTTAATTGATGAAATAAACTCAGGGCCTAAAATATTGGCAGGGAAAATTTTGATCAACATGGCTTTATGCTCTTGAGCTACACTGATTTCAGTTGGCGTCATACAGCCCGGAATCCACAGCATCCCGATTTTGTTGACAATTTCTGCAACAGCCGGATTTACGATCGGTGCCACAATAAAATCTGTTCCCGCTTCGATAAAAGCATTTGCATCGGCAGGGGTTTTAATGGTTCCTATACCCAGATAAAGATCTGGCATTTCGGCATCGCGTACTTCCTTTAATTTTTTAAAGTTCGACAGGGCTGATTTACCGCGGTTAGTATATTCGAAAACACGTACACCCGCTTTATACAAAGTGCGTAATATTTCAACGCTACCTGCTTCGCTATCCTGATAAAAAAGCGGTAACATGCCTTGCTCTAAAATGGCATCTAAAATTTTGTGCTTGTTGCTAATCATTGTGTATTATTCTTTTTTCTATGTCTGCTACGGTACTGATTGTAGCATCACTTGGAATGTATAATTTATCGTAAGCTGCTGCGGTGGCAAAGTTTAAAGTTTCTTTGACCGGTAACTGGTTGTAAAAACCGTAAATCAAACCTGCCATAAAACAGTCACCACTACCCACTTTATCTAAAATTTCGTCCGAAACATATTCTTCAGAAACCGTTAGTTCACTATCGGTATAAATGGCAGTATAATACCTGATACCTTTGCCATGATCAAACCTGAAGGTATTGGCCACCGCTTTACATGCCGGAAACAAACTTAATATTTCTTTAGAAGTATCTGTTGCCTGTTGTAGTAACGTTTCTTTTGCATAACCCTCAGTTTGTGTTAAATCTTCGTGAAGCGCAGTACCCAACATTTTATTGGCCGCCCAAACATTCCCCATAATCAAGGTACAATATTGAGCCAGTTCTGGTAAAACATCAATGGGATCTTTACCGTATTTCCAAAGTTTGGCGCGATAGTTTAAATCAAGTGAAATGGTAATATTTTTTGCACTTGCCACTTTTAAAGCTTCTAAACAAACATCAGCAATAGATTGGTTGATTGCTGGACATATCGCACTGAAATGGAACCAGCTTACATCTTCAAAAACTTCATCCCAGTTGATCTGGCCAACCTTTAATTCTGCATAGGCCGAATTTGCCCTGTCGTAAATTACACCGGCATTTTTAAGGTCTTTTCCTTTCGGGAGATAATATAAACCCAAACGTTCTCCATGATAAACCATTGGTGTGGTATCGATATTACGGGCATCAAGATAATCTACAATTTCGCGGGTGACCGAATTATCTGGTACAGCCGATAAATAGGCCGAAGGAACATTCCAAAGGGCAAGTGCAGTGGCTACATTCAGCTCTGCACCACCCACATAAAACGGGAGTTTGTTTTCTTTTAACCAGGCACCATCCATATCGGGACAGATGCGTAACAGGATTTCACCAAAGCTTAAAACTTTTTTTCCTTTTTCTGATGAAGCGAATATTTGGGTGCTCATTTTTATATTTATCGGCATATTTCATGCTGTTTTCTGCAACCGCATGAAAATGGAAGGAAAACGATTGAAATGATTTGATTCCAATGAAATACCCTCCTAAAGCCTGATTTTGGGTTAAAATTTAAAGTAATTTTTTGCGTTAAAGTACGAAATATCCTGAACAATTTTGCCCACCCATTCCAAATCGTTAGGCAATTCGCCATTCTCAATATCTTCTCCAAAGAGGTTACAAACAATCCTTCTGAAGTATTCGTGGCGTGGAAAAGAAAGGAAACTGCGCGAATCGGTAAGCATACCTACCAGGCGGCTTAAAAGCCCCATGTTGGATAGTGCGTTTAACTGTTTGATCATACCGTCCTTCTGATCCAAAAACCACCAGGCCGAACCAAACTGAACTTTACCTGCAACCGAACCATCGTTAAAATTACCGATCATGGTGGCAATTAATTCGTTATCTGCTGGATTAAGATTATAAATAATGGTTTTGGCCAGTTTATCCTGATTATCCAAACGGTTCAGGAATTTAGAAAGCATACGGGCCTGGCTAAAATCGCCGATTGAATCCCAACCGGTATCCGGACCTAATTGTCTTAACATCCGGGCATTGTTGTTGCGTAGAGCACCAAGGTGATATTGTTGCACCCAGCCTTTCTCGTGATCCCATTCTGCAAAATAAACCAGCATGGCCGATTTAAATTTCAGGTTTTCCTCGTAAGAGATATCTTGTTTAGCGCGAATTTTATTAAAAATGGATGAAATTTCGGCTTCAGTATAATCCTCGGCATAAATCTGCTCTAAACCATGATCAGAAACTGAACAGCCATTATCAGCAAAGTAATCGTGACGGCTTTTTAAGGCATCGATATAATCCTGAAAACTGCTGATGGTTTTATCGGCAACGCTTTCTAACTTGTTGATATATTCGTTCAATCCTTCAATATCATCGCTGTTCATCGCTTTATCCGGACGGAAAGCAGGTAACATTTTCAAATTTGCACCCTCTCTTGCCAATTGCTGGTGGAAGTTTAAGCTATCCAATGGATCATCGGTTGTACAAACAGCTTCCACATTCATTTTGGCCAATAAACCACGTACAGAGTACTCTGGCGTTTGCAGTTTTGCAGAACATTCATCATAAATTTTCTGTGCCGTTTTGCCCGAAAGTAAATCGGTTACACCAAAATATCTCTGAAGCTCTAAATGTGTCCAGTGGTATAATGGATTACGCAAAGTATAAGGAACAGTTTCAGCCCATTTCTCAAATTTCTCATAATCTGATCCAACACCAGTGATGTATTTTTCATCCACACCATTGGCACGCATGGCCCTCCATTTGTAGTGGTCGCCGGCAAGCCAAACCTGACTGATATTGGCAAACTGGGTATTATTGGCGATCTGCTCCGGAATAAGGTGATTATGGTAATCGATAATCGGCAATGATTTTGCAAAATTGTGGTAAAGCTTTTCTGCTGTTTTGCTTTGCAAAAGAAAATTTTCGTCTAAAAAAGATTTCATACTATATGATTTGAGACACCAGATAATCGGTTTGAGATGATCAAAACGAATATCTATTAATTTTTTATTTAGCCCCGGTCTGTGTCCTCACAGAACGGAATTGAATTTATTATCCCTGGTCTGTGTCCCCATAAACCGGAACTCAATTTATATTTTATCTATTGGTGGTCTGTGAGGACACAGACCACGGCATTTGGACTCATGACTCCGGACTACAAACTCACTCCCCTTTTCCATGGAATAAAGTCATCCTGGTTAAGCAACACTGCCTTAGGGATTACTTCGCCACTAGCCGCTTTAATGCAATATTCCAGGATATCTTCTCCCATTTGTTCTATGGTTTTTTCTCCTTCGATTACCGGACCACAGTTAATATCGATGATATCACCCATGCGTTTTGTCAATGCATTATTGGTTGACACCTTAATGGTCGGGCAAACCGGGTTTCCCGTTGGCGTGCCTAAACCTGTGGTAAATAAGATTAATGTTGCACCCGATGCTGCTTTACCTGTGGTAGCCTCTACATCATTTCCAGGCGTACAAACCAAATTTAACCCTGGTTTAGTGGCGGGTTCGGTATAATCCAACACATCTTCTACTGGTGAGGTTCCGCCTTTTTTAGCTGCTCCGGTACTTTTAATCGCATCGGTAATTAAACCATCTTTGATATTTCCCGGCGATGGGTTCATAAAAAATCCAGAACCTACATTTTCCGCAGCCTGGTTGTAAGCCGTCATTAACTGGATAAATTTGCGGGCAGCAGTTTCGTCTTTTGTTCGGTCGATTAACTGTTGCTCGGCACCGCAAAGCTCAGGGAATTCGGCTAAAAGCACCGTTCCGCCTAAAGCCACCAATAAATCGGAAGTATAACCTACCGCAGGGTTGGCACTAATACCACTAAAACCATCGCTGCCGCCACATTTTACACCCAAAACCAGTTTACTTAACGGCGCTGGCTGACGCTCGATTTTATTGATTTCGGTTAAACCGATAAAGGTTTTACGGATGGCTTCCTTAACTAATTGTTCTTCGCTCTGCGATTGTTGCTGCTCAAAAATGAATAAAGGTTTATCGAAATTTGGACTACGCTGTTTTAAATCATCCATAAAATCCTTAACCTGTAAATTCTGACAGCCCAGGCTCAACACAGTTACACCAGCCACATTCGGGTGATCGGCATAAGCTGCCAATAACTTGCTCAGCACAGCAGCATCCTGACGGGTACCGCCACATCCACCCTGATGGTTTAAAAACTTAATGCCATCAACATTTTTAAAAACGCGGCTGGCCGATGGATTGGCTAATCCGATAGAATTTGGATCGGCCTCTTCTAAAATCTCGCCGTTTTTATAAGCCTCTACCAACTGGTGGGCATACGATTTATATTTATCGGTAACGGCATAACCCAATTCATTGTGCAAAGCCTCACGGATGACATCTAAATTGCGGTTTTCGCAGAAAACAGTAGGGATAAACAACCAGTAATTGGCAGTTCCTACGCGACCATCGCTACGGATATAACCATTAAAGGTTCTGCCTTCAAATTTGGAAACATCGGGCGCATGCCACTCGTAATGGTATGGACGAAATTCGTAAGGATCAGACGCATGTTTGGTGTTTTCGGTATCCATTAAACCACCTTTAAGGATGAAATGTTGTGCCTTTCCTACCAATACGCCGTACATGATAATGTGATCGCCGGTATTCATATCCTGCATAAAAAATTTATGCTTGGCCTGGATATCATCCTGTAAAATATACTCCTGCCCATCGTGAATAACGGTTTCGCCTTTTGCAAGATTTTGCAGGGCAACAAGAACGTTGTCGTTAGGATGGATTTTTAAAATTCTAGTAACCATTTTAAATTGTTCTTTCTGAATGCAAGTTACTTAAAGTTTCTTTTGCACCCTTATTTTGTAATAATTCAACGTATGATTTTACGGCTGCGTTAAAGCCGGGATAATTGTTCAGGTTTTTATCCCAAAGGCGTCTGTCGCCTAAGGTATTATCTACAACGGTTTCAGGATGTTTCCAGTATTCATATAAAACTTCCGCAAATTCATCCTGTATCGGGAAGGTTTTTCCGTTAGCGTTAGCCGTATAAATATCCCCATCTTTGTTTACATTCATAAAGAGAATATAAGCGGCAACACCCAAAGCGGTAAGTTGTGGCACTTCATTTTTTAAGGCATAATATCTTCTGATAAGCGGCATGTTGCGCATCTGCATTTTTGAAGTGAAGTTTAAGGTAATAGCCTGCCATTGGTGCTCTAAAAAAGGATTACTGAAACGGTCGACCACACTTTCAGCAAAGGCAATTGCTTCATCATAGGTAATATCTTCATTTACCACAACAGGGGCTATTTCGTCTTTCATCAGTTTTAACACATTGGCTGAGAAATCTTCATTGGCCATAGCTTCTTTTACCGTATTAAAGCCTGCTAAAATGGCCAAACCGCAGCTAATGGTATGTGTGCCATTAAGTAAACGGAGTTTTAGTTCTTTAAATTTATCCATGGAAGGAACAATGAAAATACCTTTATCTGCTTTTGAGAAGGATAATACCTCTTTTACTTTTTCGCTTGATGATTCGATTGCCCAAAGCCTGAAAGGTTCGGCCATGATCATGAGTTCGTCTTCGTAACCCAATTCGCTTTCGATGGCTTTTTGTTCAGCTTCCGGAAGTTTTCCAGGCACAATACGATCAACTAAAGTTTTACAGAAATGATTGGCGGTTTTCAACCAGTTTTCGAAATCCCAGCCCAATTTATTCTGGATGGCAAGATCCAGTAAAATCTCTTTCAATTTATCGGCGTTATCGCTGATGAGTTCCGTAGGCACGATCACCATTCCGCTTTCTGCTGAACCATTAAAGGCTTTATATCTTTCGTGCAGAAAAGCCAATAATTTGCCCGGGTAAGATTGTGGTGGATTATCGGTGATTTTATCTTCACTTTTAACAATCCCAACTTCAGTGGTATTCGAAATTACGACCTGCATTTCTGGCTGATGGGCGGCTTTCAAAATTTCGGCCCAATCTTGTGAAGCAGACAAAACCCGGCTGATTGAAGCGTTGATTGAGTTTTCTTCAACACTAACACCATCTTCAATACCTTTTACACAAAGGGTATATAAATTGTCTTGCTTCGCAAATTCGTCAGCACCACCTCTTGAAGTAGATTTAACGACCAAGACCCTACCGTTAAAAACACCTTTTTGATTGGCTTTATCGATAAAATAATCTGGCAGACCGCGCAATAAAACACCCGTTCCAAACTGGATTACTTTTTCGGGCAAGGCTAAAATTTCGGCAGTTGGTTTTATAACCCTGTCGCCGTTAATGTTTTTTAAATTTTCTCTGTTTAAAATCATTTTAATGTGATTTAACCACCAAGGCACTAAGGCACTAAGTGGGATTATAATTTTCTTTTGACGAGTTATGATTTATTTATTTCCCATTCGTGCTTAACCACTTCGGGTATTCCTTTTCAATTAATTTTTCTCCCCAGTTGCCATACCAGGCATAACCGTTGCGCCTTTCGGGACTTAACTCTTCCAATTTTGTTTTAATTGTATTGTCACGGTCGCCGAAAATCGGGGTGTTTTTATCAAGGTCGTAAAAACGCGCCCAGGTGTTGGCTGTATGATCCGCAACTAAAGCTGAAATATTTTTGTTCCGATCGAAACGGTAGCCAACTATTTTATAAGTATCAAACCATTTCACTGCTGCTGCAATTGTATTTTTTACTTCTGGTGATGGGTTTTTAAGCCTCATGAGGAAACGCACAATACCCACCGATTCACTTGTGCTTAACGAGGCCGGCTCAAATGCCCTGGCTTTTGCAGGCAACATCGAATCTTTATCGTATTGCGCAGCCCAAATGGTTAACGTCCCGTTCTGTTTTACCTGTGTTTTGATGATACAATTAATGCCTTTTGCAATGGCTTTCTCTGCTTTTTTTACATAATCTGGATTTACAACTTCGAAATCGTTCGTTTGCGTGACAATATCCTGTAAAATGTTCAGAACATTGATCATCGCATCATCATTGTAAGTAATTTCAGATCGGTACGAAGCTTTATCAGGATAATATTGTGGCCAGCCACCATTGGCATACTGAGCAGATAAAATATAATCCAATCCTTTTTCAGCTGCCTTTAAATAAGCCTTATTCTGTGTTTTTTTATAAGCTTTTACCAGGTAAACCACTTCTCTGCTGGTGGCTTTATTATCGAAAGTGGCATGTAAATCTTTCGTCGCTTTTATTTTGGCCAATAACTCAGGGGTTAAAGCAGCACCATAGTTAACCACACTTTTATCATCCAGTTGCTTTGGCCAGCCACCATTGCCTAATTGATAAACGAGCATTTTATCTGCCATAGAATCAGTAGGCTGCTGGGCATAACACGATAGTAATAAAGTGCTGCAGACTAGGGTGAACCATATTTTTATTTTCATCATTTTGTTTGTTCCTTGGTCTGTGAGGACACAGGCCACTAATTTTCTTTTTGTTTCCTGTGCCATGGTTATTGTTTACCACAGAGACACAGAGTATTTTTTCATCCAATATGTCACGTTGAGCTTGTCGAAACGCTGTTTGCAGTAATTTTAACAAGTCCTTCGACAGACTCAGGATGACAGTTCTTCGCCATGGTTCGTGTCTCCAAGAACCATTATTTATCTGTGTGCATCCTTTTCATCTGTGGTTAAATCCTACTTCTTCCTGGGCACCTGTTTAATCAGCCAGTTCACCAAATCATTCGTGGCTTTAAAATTTTCAAATTCAGCAGGTAATTTTCTACCGTCAATATATTCATTATAAAACCAGGGATCGCCCACTGCGAAAACTGTTCCTTTACCATATTTTGCAGTAGCAACAATCACATCTCCTTTATCAGTTAAAGCAGAGACAGCGGGATTTTTCGCCACAATGGTAGAAATTTCCTTGATGTACACTTTTTTGGCCGTCTTGAAAATAGAATTCCCTGCCGGGATTTTTATTGCACCCTGTTCAAAATTTGCGCCCTGAACTTTATTGCGGCTATCTTCATTAAAATGAATTCCAAAGGTTTCAGGTAGTACATTAAATTTCGAAATTTCGCAGTTGCCTACATCGTTCAAGAGCAGTACCAAAACGCCACCAGCTTTAACCCATTCGCTAACCTGTTTGGCATGGGCAGCATTCATGAAATTCGGGTTAGCCGTTTCTTTTTCGGTATCAGGATCTACAATAATGTAAATGTTAGTTCCTTTTAAATTTGAAGTCGTAGGAGCTGCTTTAAGCGTTCTGGTTTTTACACCAGCATTGTTAAATACTTTACCGAATAAAGAGAATCCATTGTTATCATCTTCTTCCCAAAGGTAATGGAAAGGGATTTTATCTCCGGTTGGGCCGGTCATGTATTCGTTGTTGAAGAAATTATCGACCGTAACCGTTAAATTTTTTCCAGGTTTTGGTAAAGCATCAACTTCCATCTCAGCAGCTGCACACACAAATGCACCCATTCCTTTAGGGTCGTTGGTGATTACTTTTTCACTGATATAATAATCGAAGCTGCCATCGCGGTATTTAGGTTTTCCACCTAAACCAGATACAGAAACGGTTTTGGTAAGGTTTACCCTTTCATCGCCTGCTTTTTCTATAAATTCTTTCTTTAAACCTGCATAACCTTTATTAGCTGCTGCCATAAACGAAGGTGCCAACCAACCTTTACGTACTCCTTTGGCTAAGCCGTACACAAACATGCTCGATGCCGAACTTTCCAGGTAATTCCCTTTACGTGCTGGCATATCCAAAATATCAAACCAAACACCCGATTTCGGATCCTGGTATTTTACCGCCGCTGTTGCTGTACGGTTTAAAATGGCCAGTAATTCTTTCCTTTGTGGATGATCGGCCGGAAAATTATCCAACACATCTACCAAGGCCATGATGTACCAGCCCATTGCCCTGGCCCAAAAATTTGGCGAACGCCCGGTTTTTTTATCCGCCCATTGTTCTGTTCTGCTTTCATCATAGCCATGGTAAAGCAAACCTGTTTTTGCATCACGTGAGTTTTTTTCCATGAGGATAAACTGTTTGGCAATGTCATCGAAAGCGGCATCTTTTTTCATCAATTTGGCGTATTCTGCATAGAAAGGTTCGCCCATGTACAAACCATCCAGCCACATTTGGTTTGGATAAATTTTCTTATGCCAAAAGCCACCTTCTTTAGTACGCGGCTGTTTTTGCAGCTGATCGTATAATTTAGTTGCAGCTAACAGGTATTTCTGCTGTCCGGTAACTTTGTACAACAACAATAAAGCGCGACCATTTTTAATGTTATCGATATTAAAATCATCTGGTTTATAGGTGGTGATATTTCCCTCTTTATCCAGATAAGCATCCATAGAACTTTGGATGTATTTGAAATATTTTCCATCACCGGTATTGCGCCAAACCGATGCAGCACCTTCCAAAACCACTCCCATATCGTACGACCATCTAGGGCCTTTGGTCCTTTTAAAACAGTAGTATCCTGCCATAGCTGTTCCATTGCCGTTAGGGTTAACTGCTCCGACAGTTTCTTTTGGGCAAATCCACTTTGTGTTAAAATAGAAAAACCAATAAGTGCAGCGGCTGTATATAAGATTGATTGCTTCATGATGCTGTTATTTTGAAATTTCCAGTGCTTTTTTATCTACCTCAGTGCCCAAAACGGAAGCTGTTTTCGCTTTAGAAACATCGGTTCCGCTAATTTTTACCCCTTTTGATTTTTCGCCTGAAACATCAAATAAAATTTTGCTGTTCATTGGATAGCTGAGCTTGCTGATGTTGATATTAGAACCGTTCTGGATCATCACTACCGGACTGGTATTATCAGTAATTACGTTTACGTTTTTCAGGAAAATTCCTGTTGCCTCGATAATTTCGATACCCTTCTTAGCTTTTATAGTTACGTTTTCCAAATGCACATCTTTGATGTTCATCTCTGGTAATCCCCTGAAAAATATTGCCTTTTCGGCACCATTGGCTACTACATCTTTAATGTAAAAGTTTCTGAACTGCGGAGTGGCTTCTGTAACCGGAACGGTAACCGTTTTAATCGCTTCTCGTTTTTCGCCAGCCAAAGGAACCGGATCAACCGCAGCATAATACATATCGAATAGAATGGCTTCGCCAGGAATATCGACCATGTTGATGTTGTTGATATAAATATTTTCTACCACACCACCTCGGCCACGGGTGGTTTTAAAACGCAGACCGATATCGGTACCGATAAAAGAACAGTCGTACACCCAGATGTTTTTTGCACCACCGCTCATTTCGCTACCGATTACAAAACCGCCATGGGCATGGTAAACGATATTATTTCTTACAATTACATTTTCAGTTGGTACACCACGTTTACGGCCAGCCTCATCACGGCCAGATTTGATGCAGATGCCATCATCACCTACATCAAAAGTGCTGCCTTCAATCAATACATTTTTGCACGATTCTACATCAACGCCATCGCCATTCTGTGCAAACCAGGGATTTTTCACCTGTAAATTTCTTAAGGTTAAATCCTCGCAAAGCAAAGGATGTAAATTCCAAGCTGGTGAATTTTGAAAGGTAACACCTTCTAAAAGAATTTTTTTACAACCCGTTAAAACCAATAAGTTCGGACGGAGAAAATCTTTGATATCTTCATAATCTGCTGCTGTTTTGCCCGCTTCAATTACTCCTGGATTTTTAGTATTGGAGCCTTTAAGTGTTTTTTCAGATGGATACCACATTTTGCCATCTGCTTTAACTATTCCTCCGGATGCAACGAGGTTTTTCCACTGTGTTTCTGTGAGTTTATCTTTTTTAACCATGCGCCAGGCACCACCGTTGCCATCAATGATCCCGCTTCCGGTAATGGCAATATTTTCGAGGTTTACACCCGAAATCGGACTCTGGTTTCGCCATGCAGGCTGACCTTCCCAATTTCCCTGAACGAGTTTATACTGGTTAAAATCGGCCGTAAACTGAAGAATAGCGTCGCGTCTTAAGTGCAGGTTAACATTGCTTTTTAACTCAATAGGCCCGGTTAACCACAAGCCTGACGGAATTAACACCACTCCTCCGCCTTTTTGGCTAACGCTGGCAATGGTTTTATTAATGCTTTCGGTATTTAAGGTAATGCCATCACCTTTTGCCCCGAAACTAACAATGCTCGTGGTATCTTTTTTAAATTTAACCTGCTGAATAATGGGTAAGCTATGCTTTTGTTGAGCCATAGCAGTTGCAGAAGATAAAATTAAGCATGCGAGAGCTACTTTTATATGGCATAAACGACCAGAAATATGTTTCATTATTTGCGCTGTTAAATTATACTTGGTTATCGTAATAACAAGTGTACGTTGTTTGCACTTAAAACAGAAGAGAAATCTATGCAATCGTTACCGGAAAACCAGGTAAAAAACAGCCTTCAGAAATGAATTTAAAAACTGTATACCAGCATGTTACGCTCCTTATTTTATCTCTGGATTCCATCCACGGAAAACGTTTTCTAAAATATAGGTCTGGTATTCTATCTCTGTTAATTGGTGCGACCATTTTACCCTGTTTTTTGGATCGGCGCCTTTCCCCTTGCTTTTATATTCTGCATAATAAGCCGTTTTCTCATTACTTTCTTTCTCCCAGTTGTTCCAACCAGCGGGGTGGATAAAATCAGGCAGTTCGCAATTGAGGTAAACAACTTTAGCATAAGGTCTCCAGGGGCGGCCCAGGTAAAAACTATTGGCAGGGGCATCTCCCTTGATTTTACATTTGTTGAGTACGTAGCCAAATTTTGTGGTATCGGCAGTTGAAGCAGCCGTAATATAACCCGCCTTTTTGCAGAAAATGGTGCAACTTTCAAACCAGGCTGTCGAAGCCCCGAAAATAAAATCGACCGTACCTTCAATATAGCAGTTTTTATAGTATTGGCGGTTGTTGGCTCCGTAAGTGTAAAGTGTATCCTGGAAACCCAAAAAACGGCAGTTGGTGAAAATCAGTTTATCGCCGCCCGCCCAAATGGCCACGGCTTGCCCAACAGGGCCTGACGAATTTTCGAAAGTGATGTTCTCAGCAGAAAAGCCTTCGCCATAAATGTAAAAGCTGGAAGAGCCGGAAGTACCTTTTTCTTCACCAAAAATATTTTTCTTCTGTGCATAATCATCATAGGTTAAAATAGTTTCGTTTAAGTTTTCCCCAATAAACTTTACATTCTTTTTAGAGGCCGCCAAGATAAGTTTTTCTTTATAAATGCCTTTTTTAATAAAAATTACGGTTGTTTTGTTCCTGAAATCCGGCACAGCATGTATCGCTTCCTGCACAGTTTTAAAATTCCCACTTCCATCAGCTGCCACCACAAAATCGGGTTTAACATCCAGTGCATAAACCGCTGATGAAATGATTGTCAGTAAGAATAGGATGATTGCTTTCATATGAATTTGGTTAGGCTTAAATTAAAATCGGCCACGTAAAAGTATAAACTTTGTAACGCAGCCGTGTTTTAAAATATATGATGAACAATTTTAAACATTAATATCGAAGCGGAAGAAGTTTTCAGAAGATTAAACGTTGCAAACGATGTCGGGAACGATTGCACGGTATCAGCTTGTCTAATACTTTCGGCCAAGATAAAAACTATAATTCCTCGGAACGTTCCGGTAAGTGATCGTACTCACCTTTCCATGCATAAAAGCCAAATATCATCAATCCCAAACTAATTGGGAGGAAAATAAACAGGATAATTGCCCATTGCAGGATAGTATTGGTACGTTCGATATCTGTATGGGTCAAGCCCACTTTATCAATCGCCTGTAAAAACAAAAAAGTCATTGCCAATGGCCCTAAAACCATCCAAACCAATCCTAAAAATTTCTTTAACGTATTCATCTTCTTCGTATCTAGTCGTTAATATTTTCGTCTCTTTTATTCGATAAATAAATGGTGCCAATAACCAAACTCAATGTGGCTATGCCTATCGGATACCAAAGGCCAGATAATGGTGTAGAACCAGAAAAGCTTGCAATTAGCGTTGCAATAAAGGGTACTAGCCCGCCAAAAACACCATTACCGATATGATAAGGCAGCGACATAGAGGTATACCTGATTTTTGTCGGGAATAACTCTACCAGGAAAGCAGCAATTGGCCCATACACCATGGTTACGAGCAAAATCTGGAAGAAGATTAAGCCAACAAATTTCCAGAATACTGGCGTAGGCAAAACTTTGTCTTTTATTACTTCCTTACCTAAAAGAATCCCTTTTGTTGTAGAAACCGTATCAGTTTGCACCCTGTTAAAGGACGCACCGTTTCTAAGCATTACTTTAGTAGAAACGGTTCGCAAGCTATCAGTTGAGTTCACAATTAAAACAGCAGTTACCGGAGCCGGCGTATCAGATAAAATATCAGCCTGTTCAATTTTTGTATAATCGGTATCATCTAAAAACATTTGATAGATGGGGCGATAAAAAAGAATGCCTAAAAGCATACCGCTTAACATGATCCATTTCCGGCCAACCTTATCACTCCAGGCACCAAATACCACAAAAAATGGCGTGGCAAAAGCGATTCCCCAAAGTAAAATATACCTCGAATCATTAAAATCCAGCTTACAGGTATTTTCTAAAAACGATTGTGCATAAAACTGACCGGTATACCAGATTACCCCTTGCCCCATGGTAGCGCCAAATAATGCCAGGAGTACCATTTTAAAATTCGCTTTATTGTTAAAGCTTTCTTTAAGTGGATTTTTTGAGATATTTCCTTCAGCTTTCAATTTAGAAAACATAGGTGATTCGTGCATTTTCATGCGGATGTAAATCGAAACCACTACCAGTACAATCGATAACAGAAAAGGAATCCGCCAACCCCAATCGCCAAAAGTTTCTGCACCTAAAATATTTTTCGTGATGACAATAATTCCTAACGAAAGAAACAAACCCAATGTTGCAGTAGTTTGGATCCAGCTGGTAAAAAACCCGCGTTTGTTTTTGGGTGCATGCTCTGCCACATAGGTAGCTGCACCACCATATTCACCACCCAAAGCCAAACCCTGGATTAACCTTAATATTAAAACCAAAATGGGCGCGGCATAACCTATACTTTTATAAGAGGGAATTAAACCGATAAAAAACGTCGAGCCGCCCATGAGTACCAAAGTGAGCAGAAAAGTATATTTCCGGCCGATTAAATCGCCAAGCCTGCCAAAAACCAATGCACCAAATGGGCGAACAATAAAACCAGCTGCGAAAATAGCCAAGGTGTTGATTAAAGCGGATGCCCCGGCATCTTCCGGAAACAGCTGATGGCCAATGATAACCGCAAGGCTGCCAAAAATGTAAAAATCATACCATTCAATCAATGTACCTAAAGATGATGCACCGATAACTTTAAAGATATTGTTCCTGGGTAAAGTGTCGCTCATAAGTGATTAGAATATTTGGTTTCCCAAGATAAACATTTGAATGACAATCGGCAACCTGTACCGTTTGTCATTTAATTTGTTACATTACCAAACATTTCGGCTTTAGTTTTGTATTTTCATCCGTAACGAATTTATTTTCCATTAGATTATATGCTTTTAATACAAAATATTAGATTAAGTAGAATTTTAAGAAATACGTGGCAGATTGATCTGATCATGGTTGCCTCTTGTACTGCAGCTTACTTTGTACGCGAGTATTTAATTGCCCATCATTTCTCCATTCCATCCATTATTCCAACGGTCTTAGGTACAGCTATCGCTTTTTTCATTGGATTTAACAATAATCAGGCTTACGATAGGTGGTGGGAAGCCCGTAAAATATGGGGAGCATTAGTAAATGATTCCCGCTCCTTTGCTAGGGCTTTGATTAACTATGTCGATGAAGATGATGAAAGTGTAAAAAGGATGGTTTGCAGGCACATTGCGTTCTTATATGCTTTAAAGGCCAATTTGAGGGGAACGGTAGATGAAATTTACACCAAATATTTACCTGAGGCGGATTTAAAAGAAATTGGGAGACACAACAATATACATAATGCCATTTTAAATATTCAATCAAGAGATTTGCAAAAATTATCGAAAGCAAATGCTATTGATGGTTTCCGTTTTATTGAGATCAATGAGATGCTTACACGATTTTCCGATTCTATGGGCATGAGCGAACGCATTAAAAACACCATATTCCCTACTACTTATTCCTACCTTACTAAAGTATTTATCTGGTTATTTGTAGTAACGTTTACCCTGGTAATCAGTCAGGATGCAGGGCCTGCAGCCATATTTTTAGGCTGGTTAATCGGTTTTGTATTTGTATCCACGCAGATTAATGGAATGAGCCTGGTTAACCCTTTCGAAAACAATTCGGCAGGTGTTCCGCTTAACCAAATTACCAGGACAATAGAGATCAATCTTTTGCAAATGCTCGAAGAAGACGAGATTCCTGAGCCTGTTAAACCTATAAATAACGAATATGTGCTTTAAGCGATTTGGGAGCTTCCATAATTCCGACTAATTGTTTAACTCAGTTTTTAATTTCTCCTCAAAAAGCATCGATTTCACTTTGAACTGTGCGTCAGAAAAAGAAATATTAGCTGTGGCATAAATAATCTTTCCATCCTTTCCAACCAATACATTCGATGGAAAACCATGGTTAATGTTTAGTTTTCTGATCTCGTCTTTGCTCAATGATACAATTTCGTATTTATAGCCGTTCCGTTTTTGAAATCGCCTGGCACTGGCAGGGCCATCATGTGTAATGCCGATAAACCTTACAGCCTTTTTGCCATATTTGGACACCAAATTATTTAATTCGGGCATTTCAGCAATGCATGGAGGGCATTTTTCAAACCAAAAGTTAATGACAACTACCTGGTTTTTTAAATCGGCATTGGAGAACAGCTTTTTATTGATGGTTAAACCCTTAAATGAGGGTAAGTCTTTACCCGTTAGATCTTCGAAGAAAGTTTCCTGCGTAGCCCATTTAACTGGCACTTCTTGTGCAAGTACTGTAAAAGAAATAGCAGAGAGCAAAATAAAAAGGTAAATCTTCATCAGGGCTAAATATAAAAAAGTCCCACCAATACGGCAGGACTTCAAGATTTGTTTGGTTTAAAAAATCTTATTTAAAGGTAACGGAACCATATTCAGTTTTGATGGATACGTTTGCTGCACCACCGCTACCAATCTTGCCCGAATACTTTTTAGTTTCATCATCTTTACTTACCAAGTTTGATGTTACGTTTGAACCGTATTTAAAGCCAGCATATGAAGTGGAAACATTGAAATTTCCATTGTAACGATCTGCAAAGCCCAATCCAACACTTACATATTCGCCTCCGAAGGTGAAGTTTTTACAGGCAGGGGTAATCTCGCTCACGTTTAAACGGTTGTAATCCATGTTGATATTTGCATCACCATTCAACGTGCCCAAAGTCACATTAGAATATTCTGCATTAACTGCAATTTTACCCGCCGATGCAATATTTAAATCGCCATAAGCTTGTTTAACCACCGAATTTCCTTTAACCGTATTGATATTCACCTTGGCATATTCGGCATTCAAAAGCAAGTTACCACCAATGGTACCGATGGTTAAGCCTTTACCATATTCCACTTTAATATCAGCAGATTTCCTGATGGTATTGATGTTTACAGCAACATACTCTGCATCAAGCTGTAACGTACCCACAGCGCCAATGGTTACCGGGCCATTATATTCATGTTTTACCACTGCAGCATTCAGGTCCTGGATATCGCATTTACCATATTGAACATTGATGTAGTTATTTACGTTGCTTAAATTGCCAGCCACCAGATTTCCATATTCTACCTTTAAAGAAGTCGGACCGGAAAAATTACCCAATTCTACATTGCCATATTCTTGTGAAACCGTTAACGGATTTACTGCTGGCATATACACCACGTAGTTTACTTTTACTTCCCTCCGCCATGTGGTTACTCCATTTTTTACCCCTCGGCCATAACGTCCGTTTCTATCACCCATATTCGTTCTGAAAGTAACTACGTCACCGTTTTTAGTCGCATCAATACTTATCCCATCAATCAGTTTTTGCGCATCATTATCCGAACTGCTGTAAGCTTTAATATCTACATCAACACGCACTTCTTTTTTGTCCCAGGTTTTAATAGTGATCGATCCGTATTGATTGTTTAAATTAATCTTGTCGTTATTGTCTACATTAAAACTCTTGCTAAAAGATTTTGAACGTTCGGCATCGCCCCCCGTTTGTTTATACCTCGAAGTATTAACCATCGCTACCATCGATGACTTTTCTATATTTTCTACAATCACTTTCTCTGAAGGGCTATTTATCACCCCTTCTTGCGCATTGGTTTTTACGGCAATTAAAGCCATAATGGCTAAAAATATTCTTATTGTTTTCATGTTTTAATTGTTTAAACACCTATGCGCTTAAAACCTGCCGGCTGGCCATAAGCTTTCGATGTAGTGAGCGTTCCCCTCTTAGTATCAAGTTGCGTAAATCGGGTATCAAGACGGACTCTGCTATTACTATAATTTCGTTTTTGCTGCTTTCAGCTTAAATCTGGTTAACTCTTTTGTAATCGTCAACCTGGTTAATAATCAATAATTGTTGTTTTAATAATTGCAATTGTATTTCGCGGTTTTTTACCATGGCCTTTACTACAAAAGTTTGGTTAGGCGAGGTTGGCAGTTCTGCTTTTAACCTTTCGTAATCTTCATCAAGCTTTCTCAAATCAGCGGTAAATTTTTTATAAAGTTCCGGATTTGCTGAGGCAAAAATAGCCAGACTATCTCTTTTTTCGGTAATTAAACCAGCAAAATGAATATCTTTCTTGGCGTATGAGCTACTAACATCGGCTATTTCTAAATCTTTGTTTTGTGATTTTCCTACGTACAACCAAGCTAAACCGAAAACGACCACTATTGCTGCTGCAGTACTTATCCATAAATACAGCTTTACCGGCTTTTTTTTCTTCTTATTGTCTAAACCTTGTTCAATTTTTGCCCAAAGTTCTGCCGATGGCTCCATGATATCGAAAGCTTTACGGTTTTCTTTTACAAAGGTTTCTAATCTATTATTCATCTCTCATCCCTTTCGTTTCTAAAATACTTTTTAACTTCTTTTTAGCCCGCATGTACTGTGTACGGCTGGTATTTTCACTTATTTTCAAAATGTGTGCAATCTCTTCATGGTCATAACCTTCTAAAAGATATAAACTTAATACAATCCGGTAGCCATCTGGCAATTGGGTAATGGCTATTCTTATTTCCTCAGCCTGCAATTGCATTTCACTATCATCAAAACTATCTTCATCCGGTACTTCCGATATTTCGTCTGTACTTACAAATTCCATCTTGCGCTTACGCAGGTAATTGATAGATTTGTTGATCACAATCTGCTTTAACCAAAGCCCAAAGGTTGTTTCCTGCCTAAAATCAACAATTCTTGTAAACGCATCTAAAAATGCTTCCTGTAAAACATCTTCTGCCTCTTCCTCATAATTTAAAATGCGCAACGCCACATTATACATGGCCTTTGCATACAGCTTGTACAATTCAAACTGTGCTGCGCGGCTTCCCTGCATGCATTTTTTTACGAGTTCCAGATTTTTATCGATGTATACGGCTTCCAAAATTTCGAATATTCTGATTATAAGACATAAGGGATTTTAAAACGTTGCATCAAGGTAGAAAAAAAGTTATAGAACTTTTAAATCAACCAAGGCAACCATCAAGTGGGGTATTCCTGACTAATGCGAAAACAACTATTAATTGAAAAAAGTGTGGCTGTTTATTCTAATGAAATATTAAAATAGGGTCTTTTTCAAATTACAAGAAAAGTCACGGTAACTGGAATCAATATTTGGTATATACTTTACGAGCCTGTTTAAATTTATTCAGGAACATTTCATCAACTTTTCAACACATAAAAATTATGTATCCATTTTTAAACAGGCTATAAATATGAATCTTTATCCGGATAAATTTACAGATATGATTTATGCCGAGAATTTAGTAATTTACAAGAATGACACAAAGAAATTAATTAACCAATTTAATTTTAATAGATTTTCTGGCTGGTGCTTCAAACCTATACGTTTTTATTTGATATGGGCTAATTTCTACATCAATATTAACAGTATTAAGTCCTGAATAACCTGTATTGTGCGTATTAACTATAATTAAATTTTCTTTGCCATCTTCGATTGTTAAATTGAAAGTGCGGCCAGTGCGGTTAATCACATATTTTTCTACAATGCTTTTATCATTATAAACGATATCAATCTCATCATTATCATCAATATTTCCATCGTAAAAGCGGATACGGACTTTTTTACCATTGCAAATAACTTTATTTACTTCTGTTATAGACAATTCTGTTATTGTATTTAGGCTCTTTTTTATGTTTTCAAGAGTATCACTAACCTTTTTTATGAACTGTGTCATATTTACAGAATCAGCCATTATAGCACTCTTGCGAACTAAGTAAATCTTACCGGTAGCACAAACTTCACCTTTTTCATCTTTGCCAATAAATTTACCATCCAATACATCTATTTTTCCTTTTGTCTTTTTGTTTAAAACAGCGTTAACAAAACAAAATGTTGTCTTTTTATTCTTTATATCAGTTTCAATTATTTTGTGTTCAGAAAACTTAAAAAGACTTCCATTTTTTGAAACTTCACCACTTAAATTTGCTTTTGTTTCATTATTATTTCCCGTGGTGGTAATGGTTGTTCCTATGATTTTATTATCATTTACAGTTATGTTAATTTCGTACGCAAAAGATCCAATATCATTAACTCGAATTACCCCGATATATTTGACATTATTAAAATTTTGAGCAAATGAAAAACTACAATAGAAACTTAAGAAGACAAGAAAAATTATTCTACGCATTTTTTTTGTAAAAAAAGATTTTGTAAATATTTGTTTGCTTAAATGTTTCAAACAAATACTGTAAATACAAAATGGAAATTATTGGAAAAACTATAAAGGCAACTTTATTAAAATTTGCAGCACCTAAAAAATCTAGATGTATAATATGCATACAAGCTCGCGTCATTCCACAACCAAAACAATTCTCTCCGGTTAGTAGTGTAAATAAACATAAGCTTTGTCCTTTATCAAAAAAATTCCTGGGGAGTAAAAATAAAATTAAAGGAATAACAACCAAAACAATTGCTTTGGTTGTTATAAATAATGAACTATCGAAAAACTTATAAAGTTTCGTCATAAGGTCCATCTTTTGGCTCTAAATTACCTGTGGCAATTCTGATAAGGTCTATTAGTGCCCAAATACCGCAACCACCTAAGGTTAGTAATTGAACAATACCCTGCCATGTGTAGCCTAAGTAAAAACGGTGGATACCAAGCGCGCCAACAAGAATTACTAATAACAAAGCAATAACTTGGCTTTTACCTCCATTACGAAGTTTTTTCCAAAAGCTTTGTTTAATTTCTTTCTTCGCAACTTTAGCTGCTTTCTTTTCGTTGGATTTAACTTCACTGGAAATGCCAGTTTCAGTGTCAGTCAACTTTTGAGATACAACCGCAGATTGAGTTTTTACTGTTTTTGTTGTGTTTACCGGGAAGGCAGCCCAAGCCGAGGGCACAGTGATTAAGGCGATAGCCAAAACCACCATTGAGGTTTTAATTTTTGAAAGCATAATTTACTTAATTTGAATGGTTCCTCAAATTAACAATAATTAATTTTTAATAACAACTATTTTTTAGTGATTTGATTCAAGCAGTATTCGTAATTTGCATAACCTCTGTCATTATCGAACCATGCAAAAATCTTTTAGGTCATCTATCTTTGCATGTCGGTTTAAATCCTGTTTGAACCAGATCATAAATAGCATTCCAAATAAACCGTAAACTATGTTTTTGCTTCCGTTCATCTAATTGTAAGGTCTTTTTTATAAATTGCCACTGGATTATTGCTTAAATCTGTCGGATAAGTTTTTATACTAAATTGAGTTTATAGTGATTCACAATTAGTATGTATTTGGCCGATAAGAGATAACCATTTTTTTAAATTTTAACAAGCAACAATCTTATTTATCCATTTTTAAACAGGTTCTAAATTTATGTCATGGAAACCGATTTAATCCTTTCAGCAGTTAATGAGCTTCACCAAAAAGAAAATCAGGCTTTAGAAAGCAAAGATGTTACGGCTTATACCGAGATGTTTGATGATGGCTTAAGCTTCACTCCTTTTGAAAAACCAACCATAAACAAACGCGATTTTACCATCGATTTAAAAAAATATTTTAGTGGAATTAAAGAAATCCATTCCAGTTATTACCGGATAAAATCATCTATGGAAGAGGAAGTTTTTACCGAAAAAATTGCCCGTAAATCTGTTCTTTTAAAACCTAAAATGCTTGTTTTTTCTAAAAAGCAAACCATCCAGACAGAGGAAATATACCACTGGAAAAATATTAAAGGTGAATGGAAGGTAATTGCTCTTGAAATTGTGCTGGAGGAGAAATATTAAAACAAATAAATAGCGAGCACCATAAATAGAATTGTTATCCTGAAAATGCAACATTTCGGCGGGCAGACTAACATTCAAAGTATTTCATCAGGTCACAGATCTAACATTATCTCCTTTTTTGACCTACATCAAAGTTTAAGATTTTTAATCGCTGCACCTTTGCAACATTATAAAATTAAACAGATCAAAAATGAAAAAAGAACATTTCAAATACATCAACACGCTTTTTGTGGTGATTCCGATGACCTTAATTATGGCATTTGTAGGGTTAATGCGCAATTATGGCTTTGGCGAAGACTGGTTTATCAAATTCTTAAAAGCATGGAGTATTATGCTACCTGTAGCCTATTTTGCGGCCTTTATCATTATTCCCAATGCGCGGAAACTGGCCGAAAAGATCGCTTCTAAAAGCTAAACATGTTACATTTGATTAAGCCTAAATTAAATGCATAAACAGCTTTCCGCTTATATCAGAGACAAAATTACGATCAGCGATGAAAATTTGGAGATTGTATTCTCTTTTTTCAAAACCATGCAGGTAAAGAAAAACGAAATCCTGATCAGTCCCGGCGAAACAAGCCAAAGGATTTATTTTGTTGGCAAAGGCTGTTTGCGAATTTTTTTCCTAACCGATGGAGGTACCGAAGCCACCAGGCATTTTGCTTTCGAAAACCAGTTTGCTACGGCTTTGGTCAGTTTTATTACCAGCCAAAGTTCTAAGGAGTTTGTGCAGGCCATAGAAAACACTGAACTGTATTACATCAGGCAAAACGATTTTTACCACTTGCTTAAAATCATCCCCGAATGGGAAAAACTCTACCGCCATTACCTGGAGTATGCCTACGTAACCAACACCAATCGTTTAATGTCGTTTATTACGCTGGATGCTACTGAACGTTACCGCCAGTTACTTGTGCAAAATCCAGGCGTGGTGATGCGTATGCCCAACAAAATGGTAGCCTCTTATTTAAATATTTCTCAGGAAACGTTGAGTAGATTGAAGTCAAAAGCATAGTTTATTCAAGGATAGTATTTTTTAAGCATTAGCAGGTTTGTTAACTTACCTGTCTCTTTGTGATCTTTGCGTCTTTGTGGTCAAAAAAATAATAAAATCATTAGCACAAAATTTCCTTAAATCTTCTATCCTAAACTTTAAAACAAAATCGGTATTTTTGCCGCTCAATTTAGATTATATATATGTTAAGAACAGTAACTTGTGGTGCATTAAACCTAAATAACTTAGGCGAAAGTGTTACGTTATGTGGTTGGGTACAAAAATCAAGAGATTTGGGCGGTATGACTTTTATCGACATCCGCGATCGTTATGGTATTACCCAGTTGGTTTTTAACATGGACGATAATAAAGCGCTTTGCGAAACTGCACGTACTTTGGGTCGCGAGTTTGTAATCAAAGCTGTTGGTACTGTTGTAGAAAGAAGCAACAAAAACCCTAAAATGGCAACCGGTGATGTAGAAATTAAAGTTTCTGCTTTGGAGATTTTAAATGCTGCAAAATTACCTCCGTTTATGATCGATGACGATACCGATGGTGGCGATGAGTTGCGCATGAAATACCGTTATTTAGATTTACGCCGTAACCCGGTTCGTAATAACCTGGTTTTACGTCATAAAATGGCACAATCGGTTCGCCGTTATTTAGATGCTTTAGATTTTATTGAAGTAGAAACACCTGTTTTAATTAAATCAACACCAGAAGGTGCCAGGGATTTCGTAGTGCCTAGCCGCATGAATGAAGGTGAGTTTTATGCTTTGCCTCAATCGCCGCAAACCTTTAAACAATTGTTGATGGTTTCTGGTTTCGACCGTTATTTCCAGATTGTAAAATGTTTCAGGGATGAAGATTTAAGGGCCGACCGTCAGCCTGAGTTTACCCAGATTGATTGTGAAATGTCTTTCATCGAACAAGAAGATATCTTAAATACTTTTGAAGGTTTGATCCGTACTTTATTTAAAGAAGTGCGCAATTACGACTTACCAGAAGTACCACGTATGCAATATGCAGATGCAATGCGTTTATATGGCTCTGATAAGCCTGATACCCGTTTTGCCATGCAGTTTGTAGAGCTTAATGATCTGGTTAAAGGAAAAGGATTTCCCGTTTTCGATAACGCAGAATTGGTAGTGGGGATCAATGCGAAAGGTGCTGCAGGTTATACCCGCAAGCAATTAGATGAATTAACCGATTTTATTAAACGTCCGCAGATTGGTGCTACAGGTTTAATTTATGCCCGTCATAATGATGATGGAACCATTAAATCATCTGTAGATAAATTCTTTAACGAAGAAGATCTTAAACAATGGAGCGAGGCTTTTGAAACAGAAAAAGGTGATTTATTACTAATCTTAGCCGGCTCTACAGACAAAGTGCGTAAACAGTTAAACGAGCTTCGTTTAGAAATGGGTAACCGTTTAGGTTTACGTGATAAAAATACATTCTCTGCACTTTGGGTACTGGATTTCCCACTTTTAGAATGGGATGAAGAAACTGAGCGTTACCATGCTATGCACCATCCGTTCACCTCTCCAAAACCTGAAGATATTGCCTTATTGGATACCGATCCTAAAAACGTAAGGGCAAATGCCTACGATATGGTAATTAACGGGACCGAAGTTGGTGGCGGGTCGATCCGTATTCATGATCGGGCATTGCAGGCTTTAATGTTTAAACATTTAGGCTTCAGTGCAGAAGAAGCACAAAAACAATTTGGTTTCTTAATGGACGCTTTCGAATTTGGTGCACCTCCACATGGCGGAATCGCTTTTGGTTTCGACCGTTTGACTTCAATTTTTGCTGGTTTGGATTCTATCCGAGATGTCATTGCTTTCCCTAAAAATAACTCAGGCAGAGATGTCATGATTGATAGTCCGAGTACAATTGATGAGAAACAATTGAAAGAATTGAAGATTAAGACTGATTTGTAGATTAATTAGTTCACTAGTCATTCGTTCATTTGTCATGGAGTAGAATAGCATGACTCACAAGGCTATGTGTTACATGTCTAAACAAACAAAGCCTCAGGATTTGGAATCCTGGGGCTTTGTTATGATATCATTTTTACGCTTCGCTAACGAATGAACCAATGGCTAATGAACCATTAAACTAATACGTTTCACTATCTGGCGGGATGCCATAATCGATAAACTTCTTGTCCTTTTTTTCTTTCTTTTTGCCAAACCAACCTTTAACCGAGTTAAAAATGGCTGACAAATGTTCTGCGTCTAAAGATTTACCTACTTTACCCGAAATCAATCCTACAGCTGCTTTTGTTAAAAACCCAGCACCTCTGAAAATGGTTTTATTCATCACCATCGGCAAAAGCAATGACATGGCCGTACCACTGATATTTAATTTTTCGTCTGCTTTGAACAGGTTATTAGGGGTAGCATAGCGCTTAATCAATGCACCAAGCGTAAACTGCTTTAAGAAAGTTTTCGTATCCGTTTTAAGCATATTCTGCTTAAGCGTATATTCAACCTTAAGTTCTAATTTTCTTGCCTGCAGGTCTTCTAAGTTTCGGATTTCTTTATAGCTTCTCATCTTCCTCCTTATCTGCAAGTTTATCAAAGTATTTTCTAATCGCTATATTGATAATTGCTTTTTCAATGTATTTGTCTTTGGTTAAATAAACAATTATAGCCAGTAAAATATAAAACAAGGAAACACAGCCAAAGCCTCCTGCATTGCTGCCTAAAAGGTCAGATAAATACAAGGCCAAAGTTACAGAGCCAAATAAAAAGGCTAAAATAAAGCAAACAATAACAGCAGTACTGGTTACCAGATCGGCAAAAATTTTGGATGCTTTTTCTACAATATAAAGCCTGGTGTACTCTACTTTGGCTTCTAAAAAGCCCTTGGCATCGTCTACAAGATCTTCAATGCTTTTATCTTTATTCTCCTGCATAATTCAGATGAGATTTAGCCGGGCAAAATACCCGGCCATGCAATAATTTATTTATTAAGCGTGCTCTACGTCGTCGCTGTATTCTTCTTCTACGCTTCTCAATTTGGTTTTAATCGAGCTTACTACTTTGTCTTTCAGGCTAGCCAGATTATTAATCTCGTCTGCAGCTTTGTCTTTGATAGAATCGCCCAGATCTTTTAAAGATTGGCTTAGTTTATCGCGGGTTTCATCACCTTTATCTGGTGCGAATAAAATTCCTAAGGCTGCACCGGCAGCTAATCCTGCTAAAAGCGCAACTACAACTTTTGAGTTATCATTCATAATCAATTTATTTAAGGGTTAACAATTATGTACAATATAAAGCTACTACATTATTTATTGTTAAGCTATATTATAACTCACTATGCTCATCATTTGTTTTAATTCTTTCCAATCTTTCTGATGCAAGCGTACTGGTTTCGTAAATCTTAACAAGCAATATAAAATAAGACAACAGTAGCGGACCAAATACAAGTCCCAATATTCCGAATAAAGGGATACCAATAATTACGCCAATTACTGTAATTATGGGATGAATATTTCCAACTTTTTTTGCAATAATAAACCTTAGCACATTATCGATATTGATAATGACTACAAAACCAAAAATAAGCATGGCCCAGCCAGCAAAATTATTCCCATTTGCAATCTGCAATATTGCAGCAGGAACAAAAACAACAGGGGGCCCTAAAACAGGTACAAAAGAAATAAATGTTGTAATTACGCCCCAAAAAACCGGGTCTTTATAACCCAAAACATAAAAAGAGACGCTCACAAGCGAACCTTGAACGAGGCAGATCAGACCTTGCCCCAATACATTTGCATAAGTTGTATTTCTCATTTCATCGCCAAAACGAAGAGCGTTCTGCTCCCTGAATGGTGCATATTTAATCAATGAAAATTCGAATCTTTCGCGCTCTATTAACATAAAGTAGAGTAAAAAGTACATCACGAGTAAGCTTAATACAATATTTACTGCACTTGATATTAAAGACGGAAAAAGCTGAGTAGCCCAATTTCCCAAACGGTTTAATCCATCTTGAATAACATCCTGGTTAATTTTAACCGGAATAAGGTGTTGCAATTTAACCAGTAGATTTTTGAAAAAAACCTCATTATTTCTCAGTTCTGAAATTTTGCTGATAACCATACTGCTTAATGCATAAAAAGGCATTACAATAAGTATAATAGAGATGGTGATGAGAAAAATGGCCGTAACTCTTCTGTTCCACCCCTTATTTTCTGCCAAATGGATATAGGCTGGCCGCATTATTGTATAAAGCACTAAAGTACTTAAAATGGCACTAAAAATACTTTGCAAGGAATATGCAATTAACACCCCAAGCGCAATAATAATAACCAGGTTAATGTTATTGCGTTGTTTATAAGAGAATACTGACATTTTTAGACAATAGGATTAATCTTTAAATGCTAAAATGGCTGATTTTGTTTTTCCTTATTTAAAATTTATTGACTATCACCAATCTCAATAAATTTGATTTTATTGTATAATGTTTTTCTGTCGATATTTAAGATTTTTGCCGCTTTGGTTTTATTAAAATTAACCGCTTTCAGCACTTCTAAAATAGCAGAATATTCCGCTTCCTTGGCCGCATTCCGCAAATTAAGGGTCTGATCATGATTTAATGTTGGCGGCAAAAAAGGCACTTTTTTTTCGTGCAGTATTTTAGCATAATCAATCCTTCCAAGCTCCAGCGGTAAAACGTGAGTTTCTATCCAATCACCATCAGTTAATAAAGCAATGCGCCTGATCACATTTTTCAGCTCGCGTACATTACCTGGCCAATTGTATGCTAATAAACATTGCTTCACCTCATCAGAAAAGCCTTTAATATTCTTGTTCAGCTCTTTATTTACTGTAGCCAGAAAGTGCCTGGCAAAAATAAGGATATCATTATCCCGGTGTTTTAGTGATGGTACATGTATAGAAAATTCATTAAAGCGGTGGTATAAATCTTCCCTGAATGCACCCTTTAAAATCGCTTCCTTTAAATTCTCATTTGTAGCTACAATAAGCCGCACATCCAGCTCAATTTCCTTTGTACTTCCAATCCGCTTTATTTTCCGCTCCTGAACCGCCCTGAGTAAAGTTGCCTGGATCTCATAGGACAAATTACCAATCTCATCAAGAAATAATGTGCCACCGTTAGCTTGCTCAAAGTGACCAATTTTAGTAAAAACTGCTCCGGTGAATGCGCCTTTCTCATGTCCAAAAAATTCACTGGCAGCTAAATCTTTGGTTAAAGAGCCGCAATCCATAGCGATGAAAGGCTTTTCGCTACGCGAACTATTTAAGTGAATGGTTTTAGCAACACATTCTTTCCCTGTGCCACTTTTACCTGTTAAAATAACTGTATACCCTGTTTTTGCGATGAGCTGGATTTGTTTTAGCAACAAAGCAGAATTCTCGCTCTCCCCATTTATATACTCGGGGCAATTTAGCGCATCGGAAATGACATTGCCACTAATACCTTCAAAATTTTTAGGTAATTTTATTGCTCCTTGGGTTTCCAGGGCTTTATTTATGGTATTTAAAATTTCATCAGGGTAGAGCGGCTTCACAATATAATCATAAGCCCCCAGTTTTATCAATTCTACGGCAAGTTTAATATCCGAGTAAGCTGTAATAATAATTACACCTGTGTTTGGGTAGTTCTCCTTAATGTGGATTAAAATCTCTTTTCCATCTGTATCATCCAAACGATAATCACACAATACCAAATCGAAATGCTCTTTTTCAAGAGTTTGTAAAACCTTTTTACCAGTTGTTACATTCGAAACTTCAAATCCTTTTTTAGTTAAAAATTTGGAGAGCAATAAGCCAATGCTAATTTCATCGTCAACAATGAGTATCTTTTTCATGAGCAGCGTTGTTATTATAAAAACCCATATGCAACGATAAATACATGAGGGTTAATAATTAATTAACATAATTACTCAAAAAAAATTGCATTGAAAAGCTTTTGCAACATTTTTGCGATACAAAAAGTAAAATTAATACTACACTGATACTACTTTCCAGAAAAAATTGCTTTTCTCTTTTCAACAAATGCTTTGACGCCTTCCTTAAAATCCGCAGTTTCGAAACATTTACCAAATTCTTCAATTTCGGTAGCGTATCCATTGTTATTATTTACTGCTGCAACTACAGCTTTTATTGCAGCCGAGATGGCCAGCGGTGCACGTTGCTTAATCGCATTTAGTATTTCTTCAGCCTTGCTAATCAGATCAGGCTGTGGAACAACATAATTTACAAGGCCTATTTTTTCTGCCTCTGAAGCCGTAATCATATTTGCCGTCGTAATCATTTCTATTGCTTTACCTTTTCCAACCAATTGGGTGAGGCGTTGGGTACCTCCATAACCAGGAATCAATCCTAAAGTAACTTCGGGCAAGCCTAATTTCGCATGATCTGATGCAATACGCATGTGGCAGGCCATAGCCAACTCCAGTCCTCCACCTAAAGCAAATCCATTAATTGCTGCAATAAATGGCTTTGAGGAATTTTCAATGGCATTAAAAACCTGATCGTGACCAAGCTTTGCCAAATCTTCTCCCTGCTTACCGCTATAATCAGAAAACTCTTTAATATCAGCTCCTGCAACAAAGGCTTTTTCACCTGCTCCGGTTAAAATAACACCCTTTACCTGGTCGGTTTTACCTGCGTAAGCAATTACATCCGCTAGTTCAGCCAAAGTATCTTTATTTAAGGCATTTAACGCCCTTTCGCGATTGATGGTCACGTATAAAATGTTTTCTTTTATTTCTGAGATTAAATTCTGGTATGCCATAGCTTAAAAATTTCTGTTTTCTGTAACCCAATTCTGAATATATTCTACAATACTGGCCATTGTTGTGCCTGGGGGAAATAACTCTCCAACACCCATACCTGCCAGTTTCAACCGATCTGCCTCAGGGATAATTCCTCCACCGGTTAACAACACATCATCTAACTGTTTTTCTTTCATAAAATGAATAATCTTTGGAAAAACCGTCATATGTGCTCCCGATAGGATAGAAATCCCGATGGCATCAACATCCTCCTGAAGCGCTGTATTCACCACCATTTCCGGCGTTTGGCGCAGGCCGGTATAAATTACTTCCATGCCGGCATCTCTTAAGGATGTTGCGATTACTTTGGCTCCTCTGTCATGGCCATCCAATCCAACTTTAGCTACTAAAACGCGGATAGGCCGATTTAATACTTTGCTCATCATTCATATTAAGTTGATGTAAATGTATCGATTTTGGCTCTCAAATTAATCATTAACTAAAACAAGTAGAATTGGACTAATCTTTTTACATTTGCATTCCTAATTTACAGGTTTTTATGAGTGAAGAAAAGTCATTGAACTTTATTGAAGAAATTGTTGAGAACGACTTAAATAGTGGTAAGTATGAAACTTTGGTTACGCGTTTCCCGCCTGAACCTAATGGTTATTTACACATCGGCCACGCGAAAGCAATATGCTTAAATTTCGGACTAACACAAAAATACGGCGGCTATACCAATCTGCGTTTTGACGATACCAATCCGGTTACGGAAAAAACAGAATATGTAAACAGTCAGCAGGAAGATATCAGGTGGTTGGGTTTTAACTGGAAAAATGAATTATATGCCTCAGATTATTTTGATGAGTTATATGGTTTTGCCGTTAAACTGATCGAAAAAGGTTTGGCTTATGTTGATGAGAGCACTGCAGATGAAATTGCAGCCTTAAAAGGTACGCCAACTGAACCAGGACAAGACAGCCCATACCGTAACCGCAGCATTGAAGAAAATTTAGGCCTTTTTACGAAAATGAAAAATGGCGAATTTCCTGATGGTGCTTATATTTTGCGGGCTAAAATCGATATGGCGAGTCCAAATATGTTAATGCGCGATCCGATTATCTATCGGATCAAACATGCCGAACATCACCGTACAGGCAACAAATGGTGCATTTACCCGATGTACGATTTTGCCCACGGACAAAGTGATAGTATCGAAAACATCACGCACTCTATCTGTACACTGGAATATGTTTCACACCGTGAACTGTACGATTGGTTTATCGAAAAATTAGAGATTTTCCCTTCAAAACAATATGAATTTGCCCGTTTAAATCTTACCAGCACGGTAATGAGTAAACGCAAGCTTCTTCAACTGGTTAACGAAAATTTAGTAAACGGATGGGATGATCCGCGCATGCCTACGATTAGCGGTTTGCGTAGAAGAGGCTTTACATCAAAAAGCATCCGCGAGTTTTGCGAACGTATTGGCATTGCCAAACGCGAAAACTTAATTGAGCTAAGTTTATTGGAATTTTGTATCCGCGAAGATTTAAACAAAACGGCTAACCGGGTAATGGCGGTTTTAGATCCGATTAAATTGGTGATTACGAATTACGAAAAAGGTACTGAAGATTTAATCGGCGAAAACAACCCTGAGGCTGAAGATGGGGGCGGTACACGTGTGATTCCTTTTAGCAATGAACTTTGGATTGAACGTGAAGATTTCATGGAAGTGCCGGCAAAAAAATGGTTCCGCCTGGCTCCTGGCGCAATGGTGCGCTTAAAATTCGCCTATATTGTTAAATGCGAAGATTTTGTGAAAGATGAAAACGGAAACGTTACTGAAATCCGTTGTACTTACATTCCCGAATCGAAAAGCGGAAATGATACCAGCGGCGTAAACGTTAAAGGAACCATCCATTGGGTAAGTGCTCCACATGCCAAAACTGCCGAAATCCGTTTATATGATCGCTTATTTACTTCAGAAACACCAGATGCAGAAGAAGGCGACTTTAAAGATTATTTAAACCCTGAAAGTTTAACGGTATTGCCTAATGTTTATATCGAGCCAGCATTAGCTGATGCAGATTTGGATGGCCGTTACCAGTTTATCCGTAAAGGTTATTTCTGTTTAGATAAAGATTCTACAACCAATAAATTGGTTTTCAATAGAACAGTAACCTTAAAGGATACGTTTAAGAAACCTAATTAATAAGTATTTTTAAACCACAGATAAACACGGATGAACACAGATTTATCCGTGTTTTTTTTGCTAGAATTTGGCTGCAAATGCATGCATAGAAGAATGTGGCGTAGGAAATATAGTCTTGTTTTTTGCGCTATGAACTTCGGACCTCTGACCAAAGACCTTCGGACTTATTTATTCCTCTCGCCTAATATTTGGTGTAAACATTATAAAGCACCAAAACATCTACAGGCGTTAAAGTTGGCGTAATATCACTCTGGATAAAATGGATTTTGAAAGCAGTAATTGCAGCAGGCAGGTTACTCGTATCATAACCGATATATTTTAGCGCCATTTCGGTATTAAAATCTACCGGTGGGTTTTTCAGCACATCACCATACCAATAACCAAAACCTTTATCAGCCAGTTTTTTCCAGGGGAAGTTTTTTGGATCGTTTTTACGTTTAGGTGCAATATCAGCATGACCGATAAAATTTGCGGTAGGAATCCCGTATGTTTTCTTTAAAGTCGCCAATAACTTTAACAAGCTATTGATCTGAGCATCGGGCCAGGGATCTGTTAAGCCATTATTATCCAATTCAATACCGATCGATGAAGAATTCAGGTCGGTATCTTTTCCCCATTTACTCACACCAGCATGGTTTGCCCGTAAATAATCATTCACCATATGCACTACTTTACCATTACGACTAATCACATAATGCGCGCTGGTACCTGCTTTAGTGGAAAAAAACGTTTTAACAGTTTGTGCCAAACTATCCTGAGCGGTATGATGAATCACTACAAAATTTGGCTTACGTATCCCAAAATTTACAGAACCAATCCATTCCTGATTTGCTGCCTCCAACGAATCGTAAAGTTGACCAACAGGCGGCGTAGTGTTTATTATTTTCGAAAAATCTTTCGCCTTTTCCTTGTAGATCTTTTCCGTTGCAGCGTATTTGCTGCTTCCGCAGGCAGATAAAATGAGTACCAGAGAAAAAGCGGAAATAGATAATGATTTTGATGACTTGGAAAATAACATGGCTTGAACGGTTAGCTAATCGAAGTTACAAAGTTATGTTAAACTTCACCCAATACATCAAACTTTATACAAAGCTTTCAAAATTTACTAATTTAGCGGCCATATACTTTAATATGAAGAATTTACACAAATCAACACTGTTTTTATCAGCAGTAGCTATTTCAGTTGGGGCCTTATCGTCCTGTACTGGTAATAATAAATCTAGTAATGAAAAGGCTGTGGTGGTACAAAAAGATAGTCTTACCAATTATGTTGCTCAACGTTTACCCATTTACGAAAGGGTAAAATTAACCACTAACATTAACGATTTAAGTGTTAACGACCGTAAAATTTTGCCTTTGTTAATTCAGGCAGCAGAAATTATGGATCAGCTATATTGGAAACAAGCCTACCCACAAAGAGATAGCTTGCTGGCCACTATTAAAGATGAAAAAACACGCGATTTTGTTAATATCAATTATGGTCCATGGGATAGATTAAATAACGATAAACCATTTGTCGTAGGTATTGGCCCCAAACCGGAAGGGGCATCCTTTTATCCATACGGAATTACAAAAGAAGCCATAGAGAAATCGGACCTTGCGGATAAGTTCGGCGCGTATTCTGTCATTCAAAAAGACAGCACCGGCAAATTATCAACCGTACCTTATCATGTATTGTATGCTGCAGAGTTACAAAAAGTAAGTTCTTTGTTAAAACAGGCCGCTCTGATTGCTGAGGATGCCGGTTTAAAAAAGTATTTAAACTTAAGGGCAGATGCTTTGGTAACAGATAATTTTACCGCAAGTGATTATGCCTGGCTGGATATGAAAACCAATGGCCTGGATATCATTATCGGCCCGATTGAAAATTACGAGGATAAACTCTTTAATGCCCGTACCAGTTACGAAGCTTATGTTCTAATCAAAGATAAAGAGTGGAGCAAACGCCTGGCGAAGTATGTAAAAATGCTCCCGGAGTTACAGAAGAACCTGCCTGTAGCAGCAAAATATAAAACAGAAACACCTGGAACTGACTCTGAGTTAAATGCTTATGACGTAGTTTATTATGCAGGTGATTGTAATGCCGGATCGAAAACCATTGCTGTTAATCTTCCAAACGACGAAAAAATTCAACAGGAAAAAGGCACGCGCCGTTCGCAGCTGAAAAATGCAATGCAAGCGAAATTTGATAAAATCTTGGTACCGATTTCAAAAGAATTAATAGAAGCAGATCAGCAACAATACATTAAGTTTGATGCTTTTTTTGCAAACGTAATGTTTCACGAAGTAGCGCACGGTTTAGGAATTAAAAAAACCATTACCGGAAAAGGTTTTGTACGTGCCGCATTAAAAGAACAATATAGCTGGCTGGAAGAAGGCAAAGCTGATATTTTAGGTTTATATATGGTAACCGGCTTACTTAAAAAAGGTGAGTTAACAGGTGATATAAAAGATTATTACACCACATTTATGGCTGGTATTTTACGCTCAGTTCGCTTTGGTGTTTCTGAAGCACACGGAAAAGCGAACATGCAGTGCTTTAATTATTTCCAGGAAAAAGGAGCTTTTGAGCGTACGACTAAAGGCACTTACAAAGTAAACTTCGAAAAATTTGCAACGGCCATGAATGATTTAAGCGCATTTATTCTTACACTTCAAGGTAATGGCGACAAAGCCGCGGTAGAAAAAGCACAAAAAGAAAAAGCGGTTATCCATACAGAACTTCAAACAGATCTGGACCGGTTGACCAAAAAAAATATTCCGGTTGATGTTGTTTTCGAACAAGGTGTTGATGTACTTGGCGTAAAATAAAAAATTTCTTTTACGAGGAATTAAAGGCCATAGATATGCAGGCGAAAGCTTGTTTATCTGTGGCTTTTTTTTTGGTTCATTAGCCATTGGTTCATTTGTGAGACCCGGTTAATCGGTTAATTGCATAAGCGGCTTAAAAATAGTTGGGATACCTTTATGATTAACAAGCTCCAGTAGAAAGATCGTCATTGCGAGAAACGAAACAATCTTAATGCGCACGCTAGTAGCGATCGTTTTAAGATTGCTTCGTCGGCTGAAAAAGCCTTCTCGCAATGACGGTGCCTCGCAGCCTACAGTTCGTTAAAAATCATTTATCACTCATGTAGATCTTAAATAAATTATTCCTCAGGGCAACGACCCCATTCTGGTAAGGGCATTTCAATTTTGACTTCTGACGCCCGAACGCAACTTTTTTTAAATCCTTGTAACCTTTTTAAAAAACAGTCGTCTTATCTATAACTAAACAATTGGAACCTTTCGTTTCCAGCTAAACTTTAAAATAAGCAAGCAATTAAACTGAAGCGCATGCAGATGCGGTATAGGAATTTTTTGCCCATTTTTTAAAGAATAAATACCTAAACATGAAAACACTATACAAAATAGCAGTTACTCTTACGCTTCTTTTTATTGTTACAATAGGTTTTGCGCAAACAAATCCTAAACCGAACATGAGTGGGGTAATTTTAGATGAGACCAAAAAACCTGCAGATTATGTTACCGTCGTACTCTTTAAAGCATCTGATTCCAGCGTGGTTAAAACAGCATTTACCGATCAAAACGGGATATTTACTTTTAGTGTTTCGGGCAAGGGAAGCTATTATTATAAAGCCAGTAACATGGGTTATAAAACGCTTAAAAGTAAAACAATTGTTTTAACAGAAGATAATCAAAAAGTAGATTTCGGGACGGCACAGCTTGTTGCAAGCACTCAAAACTTAAAAGAAGTGAATGTAGCGATAACCAAGCCTTTAATCGAAAGGAAAATGGATAAGATCGTAATGAACGTTTCCAATAGTGCTATTATGACAGGTTCTACTGCGCTGGAAGTTTTACAAAAAGCACCGGGCGTAACAGTAGATCAGAACGATAAGATTTCGATGATGGGAAAACAGGGGGTATTAATTCAATTGGATGGCAAACAAACTTACATGAGTAGTGCCGATGTGGCCAACCTGCTACGGAATATGCAGAGTTCTGACATAGAAAGTATTGAGTTGATTACCAATCCATCTTCCAAATACGATGCCTCAGGAAACTCAGGAATTATAAACATCAAAACGAAGAAAAACAAAAATGGCGGAACAAACGGCAGTATAAACGGATCATTAGGATATGGTAAAAACCTAAGGGCAAATGCAGGTTTAAACCTGAACCACCGTACACAGAAACTTAATCTTTTTGGCAACTACAACTATGGTAAGTTTGAGCGTGATAACCTGATCGCTATTGACCGGATTTCGAACGGCACACCCGATATTTACTTTATGCAGGTAGGCGAGAGCAAAAGAAAACAATATAACAATAACCTTAAAGCAGGATTAGATTATTTTATTGATAAGAAAAACACCATTGGTATATTGGTAAATGGTTATTTTAACCATGGTACCGAAGCATCCGCAAACAATACTTTAATTGGTACATCTTTTCAAAAAGCAGATTCAAGTCTGATAACCAAATCATTGCAGGCAAACAAATACAATAATGTTTCTTATAACTTAAATTATAAATCTGTTCTGGATACCGCGGGCTCAGAAATCTCGGCAGATGTAGATTATTCCAAATACAAAGGAAACGATGGTTCTGATTATGAAAACGATTATCGGTTTCAAAACGGAAACAGCATCCGCCCGATCATATATACAAGGAACAACACCCCTTCGATTATTGATATCAAGGCATTTAAAATCGATTATAATGTTTCGCTAAACAAAACGGTTAAACTTGAAGCCGGGGTTAAAAGCAGCTGGGTTAAAACCGATAATGATTTACAGGCAGAAGTGTTAGTAAGCAATGCCTGGCAGAACGATGTAAAACGAAGTAATCAATTTGTTTATGATGAAAATGTAAATGCGGCCTATACCAATCTAAACAAACAGTTTAAAAATACCAGTATACAGATTGGCTTAAGGATTGAGCAAACCAATTCGAAAGGAAATTTGATTACTAAAAATACCGTTGTAGAACGAAATTACTGGGATTTCTTTCCAACATTATTTGTTCAGCAAACGCTTTCTAAAAACAACCAGTTAGGGTTTTCTTATAGCAGAAGGATAGACCGCCCGAGTTATGATGCCTTAAATCCATTTATTTATTACTTAGATGAATTTACTTATAACAAAGGGAATCCATTTTTAAACCCACAGTATACACATAATTTTGAGCTCAGTTATACCCTGTTGCAAAAATATATGCTCTCGATAGGTTATAGCAAGATTAACGATGTAATTGCTGAGGTAATTTTACCAGATGCGGCAAGTAAATCATTGTATCAAACCAATGCAAATATTGCCACAAATATTAGCTATAACGCTAATTTGAACGTACCTGTGCAGCTTACGAAATGGTGGCAGACCAATAATAACTTAAATGTTTTTTACCTGAGTTTTGAAGCACCTGATCTGGCCGGCAGCGCTTTAAAAACCGGTAAAACTTCTTTTCAATTTAAATCTCAACAGACCTTTACCATTATGGATGGTTTTACAGCAGAAATAAATGGCAGCTACGAATCGCCATTAGATTATGGAACCCTAAGTTTAAAAGCCCGTTATTATATTGATGCAGGTTTAAGCAAATCGCTGTTCAACAAAAAAGCAAGTTTGAAGCTAGCCTTATCAGATGTATTTAATATGTCTGAAAATAATTTATCAAGTGCCTATCCGGGTTTAACTTACTCCGTACATCAGAAAAATGAAACTCAAATTGGCAGGATCAGTTTTACCTATCGTTTTGGTAAGAATGAAATCAAACCCGCCCGTCGCCGCTCAACAGGTACCGAGGCAGAACAGGGAAGGATGAAGAATTAGGGTGATTTTACCGTCATTTCGACCGTAGTGGAGAAATCTTTGGGCTATGGTAAAAGATTTCTCCATTTCGCTGCGCTTCAGTCGAAATGACGATCCGACTATGCGTCGCCCTGAATTTATTTCAGGGTCTACCTTGCTGTAAGGATCCTGAAATAAATTCAAGATGACGATAATTGGAGAAGATTTAAAACTTATACTCCATAACATAATCGTCCATAAAGTAGCCCTCACCTATATCTAGCTTTACCGATTCTTTAATGGTGAAACCTCCTTTCAGATAAAAGTCTTTGGCTTTATTATGCTTGTTCACATTCAATTGCAGGGCGCTTCCTCCTGCATCTTTTACCTGGTTAAAAACCTCATTAATTAAGATTTTCCCAACGCCTTTACCATGTGCAGATGGCAGCACATAAAGCTTGTGCAGTTTGTAAATACGCGCATCATGCCCAATAATAGAATATCCTGCAAACCCGAACTGATTTTCGCCTTCCTCCGCAATGAGGAAAATATGCCCTTCCATCAATTGTTTCAGTAGCTCCCCTTTGTTATACATTTTATCCAACATATAATCAATCTGCGCCTGCCCGATAATATCAAGATAGGCTGATGGCCAGGTTGCCGCAGCAATATCCCTGATGATTTCTATATCTTCTTCTTTTGCTTTTCTGAGGGTAATCATAATGGTTCGCTAATAAAAATTGGTTGTCCTGAAAAGGTAAATTCTACAAAGCCATCTTTAACTACAATAAAAATTTCTTCTTCATTCTGCGCGAGGTTGGTTACTTCCATATATCGGTTACCATGGATCAGAAACTCACTTCCCGCAGGTTTCCAAACAGAGAATCCCGATTTTATAGGATAGTGCTTTGCTCTTTCGGTAAATACCACCAGATTAATTTTATCTTCAAATCCTGCAAATTTTTCAAGATCGAATTTCTTCGTAATTACATTTACCGCAGGGTATTTCTCTTCGTACAGATAATTAACGGCTACCATTAAAGCATCAACAGGTCCCTGAACAACTTTTGTATCTTCCTGTGCTTCCTGCCCATTCCCGTTTACCAGCACATCTACCTTTAAACCTAAAGAAAAAATCTTATCGTAATTTTCTCCGTTAACCAAAAGGGTAGGGCTCCATTCGAGCAGTTGGCCCAAAAGCTCTTCGTTAAAATTCCCAAGCTCATCAATATATAAAGCTGGCTCTTGTTTTTCTTTTACAATATGGTGTGAAGACATAATGCGAATATAGAAATTTCGCTTTAAGTACGGTATAGGAAGAATCAGCCGGACGTAAAATGATTAACGATTGTATGGATATTCACTCACCCAATGGAAACCCCTATTAATGAGCTTAAAATCTTTAAGGTCTTTCCGCTTAAAACTTACCGATATAGAATCTTTCTCTGTCAGTCCCGAAAGCATCAGCCTTTCTTTTCCAATAAAATTATAGTTTAAAACATATTTAGTAGGGTCTTTATCAGTTGATTTAAGTATCAATTCTTTTTTCTTCTGATCAAAAACAGTAGTGAAATTAATGGAACTATCGTTCATCTTCTTTATCCTTGCATACCCTGAATAATTAATAATCATCTGTCTCCATCGCGTACTATCCGTAGTTAAAGGCGCTAAGGTTTTACCTTTAACTTTCATGCTTTCAACATTATAAATGCCATACATAAATGGTTTGGGTGCCGCACTCCCATAAGTTTTTCTCTGTTCAATTAATGATGATATCAGGAATACCAGAGAAGCAGTAATATACAGGTATTTTGCTCCATAAGCCGTAAAGTAAAGCCATCTCTTTTTAAACTTTGGACGATACATTTTTTCGAGCTGCTGGCTTTCATATCTGATAAAGAAGCGATATAGTTTTAAGAAATGTGGCGCCAGAATAAATACACACATCACCACAAGTGCGGTTGAGAGTAGTTTTACAGGAACATCGAAAAAATAATTCATCGACATGACATGCGCTGTTGCAGCCAATGATATAAAGGCACCCACAACAACCGTTCTACGGAACAAAAGCATGATGGCAGAAACTTCTATAATACCCATAAAAATATTATAGCCTTTAGAAAAACCGAGGAAGGTCCATGCAAGCCCCATTGGCGACGCATTTCCGAAAGGTTGAAGCAACCTCATTAATGAAGGATCAGGAAACTGGAGTTTGATTACTTTTATAGCGCCGTATAATATCAAAGTAAAGGCTAAATAAAATCTTACCAGTACCACAAGCCAGTAATAGGCTGTATTGTAGCTTTTGCGTTTGCGGTCTAAAACTGACCAAATGACGCTACCAATTACCGATACTAAAAATATAAAGAGTAATAATACCCAATCATAAGAGGTATCGCCACTACCATTGGTGTAAATTGTAAAATCGTAATTATAGTGGATAATGTGTTTAGAGAACCAGGGAATAAGATCATGCAATACCAGGTTCGGCAACTGCAATACACTTGATAGGAACGTAAAGGCTCCATTATTATTCAAGATGATGAAAAGAGACAAGAGCAGGAAAAAGAACCTGAAAGAGATTTTTTTATAAATGTTCCAGGGCGTATTGTTTTGAAGAGCATTTTCAGACATATTTTGTTGGGTTTTAACCAAAACTAAATATTATCTCAAGGGCTTCAAATTATAAAATGTTAATTAACAGCGCTTTCTTTAACAACTGTGTAAAAATCCTGATAAGTTTCAATAAAGTCGTCGGCAAAATTAATGGCTCCGGAAACGGCTATACCATAAATACCGGTTTGCATTAAAGCTTCCACATCGTATGTTTTAATCCCACCCACAGCCAATACCGGAATGCTGATGGCCTGGGTCTTCAATTCTTTTACTACGTGCTGATAGCCCTCAATGCCTAGGAGGTTATAATTGTTGGGTTTGGTTTCAGTTTCTGCAAATGGACCATAACCAGCATAATCGGCACCTTCTTTTGCAAGCCTGATTAAATTATCTACAGTATTCGCCGATCCTCCTAATGTGATATCATCGCCAACCAATTTACGCAATGCAGTAAAATCTGCATCCATATCTTCGATATGAAACCCTTGGATATCGGCCTTTCCATTTAAATGGATATGATCGGTAACGATTAAGGTAGTACCCCAGTCATCACAGATTTCTGCAATGGCATTAATATCCTGCAGAAGTTCTTCATCCGTTTTACTCAGGCAACGGTATTGAATCCATTTTGCACCGGCCTCGCAGGCCTGTTGCACCTGTTCAATGTGGCTTAAATGCGGGATATCGTGCGTAATGTAATGGAGCTTTTCGATGTATTTCATACTAATTTCTTGCTATAGGCAATAAGAGTTGACAACTTTTTAGGCAACTAGCCTGTGTAAGTTGCCAACTCTGAATGACAGATTAAAATTTCACATTCAAACTTAGTAAAAAGTTACGGGTAGCCTGTGGATAGTAATAGTTAGTTCTACTTAATTCGCCGCCAAGTAAATAGGGGTAAGTTCCACCATTGCTTTCATACAAAGTGCTGAATACGTTATTGATGAGCAAACTCAATCCAACATTTTTTACAGCTGCAAACGATGTGTTATAGCTTAAACGGATATCATTAACAAAAAAACTCGATAGTGTGCGGCTATCAGCAGAAGTATTATCCAGGTATTGTTTGCCCACATATTTAGTTAACAAAGCTACACTTGCATTTTTTAATACATTGTAATTGATTTCACTGGAAGCAATAATTGATGGCGAAAAAGCAATGGTGGTATTTTTATAATTGTTAACCACTACCGGATTAACTGCTTTTGGGTCTTCATCATAAATATATTCTTCAAAATTTTTGATCTTGTTTCTGCTTAAAGTTGCAGTTGTAGCCCACGAAAGGTTTTTAAGAATTTGCCATTTTCCATCAAACTCTATACCTGCCCGGTAACTATCGGGAACATTTTGGCGTGTCTGCCCGCCAACATCATTTAATTTTCCGGTATTAATCAGCTGATCTTTATAAAACATTGCAAAACCGTTTATGCCAAAAGAAATAGTAGAAAACTGAGTACGATAACCGGCCTCTACATCTGTTAAATGTTCAGGTTTAGGTCTGCTGTTGATATCTGAATCTGTAAAATCTCTTCTATTGGGCTCCTTATTCCCAACAGCAACTGATGCATAAACATTGCTTTTGTCGGTAAAATTATAGGTTAAACCTGCTTTTGGATTGAAAAAATCTAAGGTTGCATTTTGTTGTGCAGGCGTTCCGTTCGGATCTATTCCAAAATAAGAATAGTAAACCCGCCTGTATTGAAGATCGGCGAATAAATTAAATTGATCAATCTGATAATTTGCCCTGCCAAAAATATTGAAATCAGATTTGAAAGCATCGTTATCATTATATCGGTGGCGAATAGATCCGCTGCCATCGTAATTGGCAAATTGTGCCCAGATTACCTCATCAAAATGCCTCCCTTTATATTCATTGTAAGCACCGCCCAAAACAAAGTTTAAGTTGTTTTTTGGAGTATAGCTTAAGGAGTAAGTGACTCCATAAAAATCATTATCCAACCATAAGCGGCGAACAAGGTCAGATGTTTCTTTCTGTTCGGCACCAACTACAACAGGATTTATTTTATAAAATTTTAAACTATCATTTTTAACAAATTCTTCATAGTAGCCTCTTCCATAAGTATAATGTAAGGCTGCGTTGGCAACTAATTGGCTATTAATGTTTCTGGTATAAAATAACTGATAATGGTCTTGTTGATAATTGTCAGTTTGGTTATCATAAGTGAAATCATTGTGTGTGCGATCAGTTTCCAATGCCTCCTGGCTAATACCGTTCCAAGCCTGGTAGGTTTTTTCAGTCCCACTAAAAACATTGGCACGAAGAATGTCTTTTTTACCATAATAAGCACCAGAAACAAAGAAAGATTTTAGGTTTGATGATGCCCGGTCTACATAACCATCAGACTTTATTCGTGATAAGCGGCCATCAAATGTAAATTTATTATTAATTAAGCCTGTTCCTACACTTACCGTATTTTTCCAGGTATTATAAGAACCATAGGTATTGTTCAGTTCTGCATAGGCAGAATCTCTACGGGTAGTGGTCTGGATGTTTAAACTGCCCCCAAATGCACCTGCGCCATTTGTTGACGTACCCACCCCACGCTGGATCTGGATATTATCAACCGACGATGCTAAATCTGGTAAATTGATAAAAAAACTTCCCTGACTTTCTGCATCATTAAGCGGAATTCCGTTTAAGGTTACGTTAATTCGAGTAGCATCACTACCTCGAATCCGCATTCCGGTATAACCAATTCCCGTTCCACCATCAGAACTTACTACCACAGATGGCGTTTGATTTAATAAATATGGAAGATCCTGGCCTAAATTATTTTTAGCCAACTCTGCTTTATCTAAATTACGAAAAGTCGTTGCCGAATTTTTAGAAGCCCTTGTTGCGCTTACCACAACTTCATCTGCCAAAAAGTTTTGCTGAGCCAATGTGAAATTTAATGTTGTGGCTTGGTTAAGGTCTACAGTCTTTTCTTCTGATTTATAACCTACATAGCTTACTACAATAGTGTATTTTCCATTACCGAGGTTTGTAATGGTATAATTTCCACTAGCATCACTTACAACCGCTGTTTTTTGATTTCTTAATTTAACCGTAGCACCCGGAAGCGCCTGCTGGTTTTGGTCTGTTACTTTACCGGTAATTGTAATTTGCGCCGATGCAAAGAATGGCAACATTGCAACAAGCGCTGCAAAAAGTAAATTTTTCAATGTTTTTGTTTTTAGTTAAACCCATCGGAAAAGGGGCATTGCCGATTTTCAGTTAAACTTCCATAACTCCAATCCCTACGCCGGCATTACCCGGATCAGGTGCATTCGAGGCTGATGGCTGGAAGGTTTTAAGGCTGATGGGATTTACCCTCTACCTTTTTACCCTCTACCTTTTACCTCAAAATGGGTATGATCTCAGCCTGTTTTTGTGTTATATAAACAAGGCACCCCTAATGATGCTGCAAATGTAGAAAATATTTAACAATAAGCATGTTTTTTGATGCTTTCTGAGTTATATAATCTAACAACTGATTAATAAATGTGAATTTTAAGCATTTTAGGTTTAGAAACGGCATGTTCTGCTCGATTGGCATTTTCAGTCCCGTTCCGTTTGTAGTACCGGCGTGAAGCCGGCAGCTGCTATCAGGTTTAGGTGGCCAGGCTGGTATCAATATTAACGGATGATCACCAAACGTTCCTACGGAACGAAAACGCCAATTGTAAATTGGCTACCCGGCAGGCGTCCCGAAGGGACGGCCTGTGATTCTTTTACTTTCCCGTCCCCATGGGGATGACTCCTAGGTAGAAAAAATATTTTATTTTTTCGTTCCGTAGGAACGTTTCGTGTTTAGGCAAACCCTTGTTCAATAAACCCGACAGCAGCGGCAGCCCCAAATTTTTCATGAGGGCTATAGCGAATGGCGGGACAACAGGCCGCCATGAACCACAAGCCATACTTTTCCAAAAAAATAATATCCTTTATTATCTCTCAAGGAAATCATCAATGGCTTTAATCGCATTTGCCAGCCTTTCATCACCGAGTCCGCCAACTACTTTATAATTTGCACTCAATGCTTTCAGCTCCTTATGCCAAACTTGCATAAAGTATTCGCGCTTATCTGGGAAATCGCGCAGCGGATCGTCCTGCCAGGGCAAATCAATATCCATTAACAGGTACAGGTCGTATGGCTTTTTGGGTAATGCATCCAATACAACCTGGGGGGTTTCACCAAGCACTTCATCACTCCATATCTTTACCGTAATAAAAGTGGTATCACAAATAATAAAATCACTTTCGGTAATCACTAAAACTGCGTCTTCTAAAGCTACCTGTCCGTAGTACATGTTCACTTCATCTTGTAGCGTATAATCGGCAACCAGATTTTCACAATAGTAGCGGGCATATTCAGGCACCCACGAAACTTTGTAGTATTTAGCCAGCAGCTGAGATATAGTAGATTTTCCCGTACTTTCCGGGCCAACAATAGCAATCTTTTTTATGTTTCTATTCACGATACGTTTTCTGAATACGATCAAATGTAAAAGAAAAAGCCTTAAAAGAAAAAATCCGGTTGAGGAGGGCTCCTCTAACCGGATAATAAACCAAACAAACTATTTATGAAGAAATCCTCATGGCGGTTAACTACTCCGCGGAGGAAGCTTTAGATCATTGTCTAAAGTATATACAAAACGCATATATGTTCTGCTTATTACAACATCATTGCCAATATTTCGATCATCACAACTTCGTGACTTAATTCTGACGTGTAGCGCCACTTTTACGAAATTCTTTTAACACTAATTAACATTTACAATAAAACCGTACGCACACTCTTTACGTTCGTGTATAATTTATAGTACAATCAGATAAATAGTGTTCATTATTCAAAACTATATGTACTAAACGCTGTTATGTATTTTAGACATTAAGCAACAAAATCATTATATCATGAAAAAATTGTGTGTTGTACTATCTTTTCTTATTGTATTTGCTTTAGGTTCAATTGCCTTTACTCATATTAAATTAGGCGGAATAATCGGAAAAATTACGCCAGGAGATGCGGCTTTTACAGTTTCGCTTGTAGCGGCGACAGATACGCTAAAAGCAGAGATTAGCCAGGGTGTTTTTACGTTTACAAACCTTAAAGAAGGTGTTTATAGTGTTGTGGTAAAAGCCAATGCGCCATATAAAGATGCAATAATAGAAAGGGTTGCCGTAAAAGATAGCGCTACTACAGATTTAGGCGAAATTAAATTACAACAGTAACTCATTTCTCAAAAGAAAAATCTAAAATGAGCACTTAAATAGGGCTCTTTTTTATTTTAAAAAAAACGCCTTAAAATCATATCTAATGATGTATCTTTGCATCCCGACAGAACAGTTGGGATTTTTCTTCTTACAAGCATTAGACCTTCTTGCTTCTTCACCTTCGGGTTCAACACTTTAGAATTTTAATTATTGTTTAAGCTTTATCATGCCTAAAGACACTTCCATACGCTCAGTACTGATTATCGGATCTGGACCAATTATTATTGGCCAAGCCTGTGAATTTGATTACTCAGGTTCGCAAGCGGCGCTTTCTTTAAAAGAAGAAGGGATTACCGTTTCTATTATCAACTCCAATCCGGCTACCATTATGACGGATAAAGTTATCGGCGACCATGTTTACCTGCGTCCGTTAACCGTTGATTCCATAGAGGTTATTTTACAAGAGCATATCGACTCTGCAGATTTACCTAGAATTGATGCTGTACTTCCTACAATGGGAGGCCAAACTGCACTAAACCTTTGTAAAGAAGCGGAAGAACGTGGCGTTTGGGAAAAATATGGTGTAAAAGTGGTTGGTGTAGATGTTGCAGCAATCGAAAAAACAGAAAACCGCGAAGCTTTCCGCCAGTTAATGGTTGATATCGGCGTAGGTGTTGCTGAATCTAAAATTGCCAACTCATTTTTAGAAGGTAAAGAGGCTGCACAAGAAATCGGTTATCCATTGGTAATCCGCCCTTCGTACACTTTAGGTGGTTCTGGTGGTGGTTTCGTACACAAAAAAGAAGAATTCGATGCCGCTTTAAAACGTGGTTTAGAAGCTTCGCCAACACACGAAGTGCTTGTAGAGAAAGCTGTTTTAGGCTGGAAAGAATACGAGTTGGAGTTGTTAAGAGACAGCAATGATAACGTGATCATTATCTGCTCGATCGAAAACTTCGATCCGATGGGTATCCACACGGGAGATTCAATCACTGTTGCTCCGGCAATGACTTTGTCTGATCGTTGTTACCAGGATATGCGTAACCAGGCGATCAAAATGATGCGTGCAATCGGCAACTTTGCCGGCGGCTGTAACGTCCAGTTTTCGGTTAACCCGGCAAACGATGAAATTATCGCTATCGAAATTAACCCACGTGTATCGCGTTCATCAGCTTTGGCAAGTAAGGCAACCGGTTATCCGATTGCGAAAATTGCAGCTAAACTGGCTATCGGTTACAACCTGGATGAAATTGAAAATCAAATTACCAAAACAACTTCAGCATATTTCGAACCTACTTTAGATTACGTAATTGTTAAAGTACCGCGTTGGAACTTCGATAAATTTAAAGGTGCTAACAAAGAGCTTGGCCTGCAGATGAAATCAGTAGGTGAGGTAATGGCAATTGGCCGTACTTTTATCGAGGCATTACAAAAAGCTTGTCAGAGTTTAGAGATCAACCGCGCTGGTTTAGGTGCAGATGGCAGACAGGTACGCAATATTGAAGAGATTATGGACGGCCTGGAGCATGCTTCATGGAACCGTTTATTCTTAATAAAAGACGCCATGACAATGGGTGTACCTTTGGAATCTATCCGTAAGGTAACCAAAATTGATAAATGGTTCTTAAACCAGATTCAGGATCTTGTATTGCTTGAAACTGAATTAAAAAGATATTCGCTTAACAATATCCCTCAGGATTTCTTTATAACACTTAAACAAAAAGGATTCTCTGATATCCAGATCGCCTGGTTGTTAGGCAATGTTACGGAAGATGAAGTTTACGATCGCCGTAAAGCTTTAGGTATAAACAGGGTGTATAAAATGGTTGACACCTGCGCTGCTGAGTTTCCGGCCAAAACACCATATTACTATTCTACTTTCGAAGAAGAGAATGAATCAAAACCTTCTGACAGGAAAAAAGTAATTGTTTTGGGTTCAGGACCTAACCGTATTGGTCAGGGTATCGAATTCGATTATTCATGTGTACATGGTTTATTGGCGGCAAAAGAATCGGGTTTTGAAGCCATCATGATTAACTGTAATCCTGAAACGGTTTCTACCGACTTTAACATGGCCGATAAATTATACTTCGAGCCTGTTTTCTGGGAACATGTTCGCGAAATTATCGAGCTGGAAAAACCTGAAGGTGTAATTGTTCAGCTAGGTGGTCAAACTGCGCTGAAAATGGCAGAAAAATTAACTGAAAAAGGCATCAAAATTATCGGAACATCTTTCGAGAACATGGATATTGCCGAAGACCGCGGCCGTTTCTCTGATCTATTGAAGGAATTAAATATCCCTTATCCAAAATATGGTGTTGCAGAAAATGCCGAAGAGGCAATTGTTGTTGCAAATGAGGTAGGTTATCCGGTATTGGTCCGTCCGAGTTATGTATTAGGTGGCCAGGGTATGAGCATTGTAATCAATGATGAAGACCTTGAAAAAGCGGTAGTAAAATTATTGGGCGATTTACCGGGCAACCGCGTATTGATCGATCACTTTTTAGATAGGGCAGAAGAAGCAGAATCCGATTCAATTTCTGATGGTGAGGATGTACACATTGTGGGAATGATGGAGCATATCGAGCCTGCAGGTATCCACTCAGGAGATTCGTTCGCAGTATTACCTACATTCAGCTTATCCGAAACGGTAACTAAAGCAATGGAAGAATACTCGATCAAAATTGCCAAAGCATTGGATGTAAGAGGTTTATTAAACATTCAGTTCGCTATTAAGGATGAGAAAGTATATGTAATCGAGGCAAACCCAAGGGCATCACGTACGGTTCCTTTCATCGCAAAAGCTTACGATGTTCCATACATCAACATTGCGGCCAAAATTATGTTAGGCGTAGCAAAACTGAAAGATTTTACCATCGTTCGTAAACTTAAAGGTTATGCTATTAAAGAACCGGTTTTCTCTTACGAGAAATTCCCAGAGGTAGCGAAAGAATTAGGTCCTGAAATGAAATCTACAGGTGAGGCTATCCGTTTCATCAAAGATTTAGAAGATCCTTACTTCCGCAAGCTTTACAAAGACAAATCAATGTATTTGAGTAAGTAATCTGCTTATAAAGGTTTATAAAATAGCAATGGCCAGTGAAAAAATCACTGGCCATTTTTTATAATATTGTATTTGGCGACTCGTCATTCCCAACTCGATTGGGAATCTTAAAGCCTATTGCATTAAGATTCCCGCCTGCGCGGGAATGACGACCGTTCTGTTCTATAACAGCCGCTATTATTGCTTCAACTTCGGTATTCTCGTTGGTGTATCTGTTCCGTTTACAATGCTGGTTGCACTCTTAGCAATTGCTTTAATGGTAGAAAGGATATTCTCTACATCTAAAGAGCTGTATTCGTCCTTCACGCTGTGGTACAATTTATCAATATCAATTTTATCAGTACTAATGGTATGTGCCGGTACGCCTAAAGCAGCCAAAGTTGCATTATCGCTTCTATAAAATAAGTTTTGATCCGGATATGGATCTGGATGGAAAGTAAATTCAGTTCCTGCTAAGTTTTTCTGTAAAATCTTACCGAAATCAGATCTTTCGTAACCGGTAATAAAGGCCGTATTCTTGCCAAATTTCGAATCCTTACCAATCATCTCAATGTTAAACATGGCTACAACATCATCAGGATTTAATTTTTCTGAGAAATATCTTGCGCCAAAACCACCAATTTCTTCAGCAGTAAAAGCAACAAAGATCAAGCTCCGTTCGTTATTTTTTTGGGCTTTATAATATTTCGCCAAGGCAATCATTGCTGTTGTACCCGATGCATCATCATCGGCTCCATTGGCAATACTATCGCCATCTACCGGTTTTAAGAAACCCAGGTGATCATAATGACCCGAGAAAATTACAATTTCTTTCGCTTTTGATTTACCCGGAATTACGCCTGCTACATTGAACAATGGCATTTTGGTTACTTTGCTTTTAAAAGTGGCCGAAAAATCTGTCGCGGCATCTTTACCTAAAACAAAAACCTGTACAGCACTGGTAGTTGCTTTTACATCTTTTTCATCAACAGTAGTTGGTTTGCTGAAATGATCTTTGTAACGGTTAAAAAGATCAGCAAACTTATTGTCGACTAAAACGATCTGGTTTTTATCAGTATTCAGCATGGTTCTGAACTGCTCTACAAAAGGCTTTTCAGGATCTAATTTAACAACAGTGGTATTGGATTTATCAAGCGTAACACTTTCTGTGGTAACGCCGGTCACCATTATATTTTCTAGTGCAATTTCCTGTCCGTCTATTTTAACGCTGGTACTTTGGTTAGCAACCTGGTATTTGTTAAAAGTTTGGCGGAAAGTTTTTTCACCAGCCAAAGGCTGCAGACCGATTTTCTTAAATTCTGATTCGATAAATGTTGCGGCTTTATCAATCCCTGGCGTAAAGGTTGCACGCCCCTGCATATCATCTGCACTTAAGGTTTTAATCAGGTGATCGGTGTATTCGCGGGTGATGATTTTATCAATGTTTTGCGCTTTAAGCTGCAAACTTGCCATCCCGACAAGGGTAAGGAGGAATATTTTCTTCATATAATAAGTTATAGAGGTGTGAATTTAGGATTTTTGGTTGATAATTCTGAGGTTTTGTGGTTTGATAGGTTTTTGGTTCATGGCTAATAGCCTAATGGTTTATAGTGTATCGCTTTTGGACATGATCTATGATCCATCTAACTATGAACCATTCGCTACCTCTTCCATTAGCCATCTTCCATACTATTCTCCGTCCCAATCGTATTTTTCGAGATCGCGATATGCTTTTCCTTTTATAATTTCCTTCTTTTTTGACGACTCGGAATCAACCCTCGTTTCGTGAATATTATCGGCCACCTCAAAATGAAAGTCCTTATCTCTTTTCGAATGATAAATAGATACCTCGTCTCCATCCGCTATCGCATAATCATAAGGGCCACGGGCACTCATCAGTTTTACAAATACGGGCAAACATTCAAAAAAGATAAACAGCAGCCCGATAAAAGTAACCGCAATTGCCGTATTGTTATCCCGGGTACCATCTACATTAAATTTAAGCTGACCTAATGCCCAGTTGCGATCAGCAAAACCGGCAATATCCGATAAACTGTCTAACTGTTTTTTGGTGTATAGCTTTTCAGTAAACAGGCCATCAAATTCTTTGCGTTTATCTACAAAACCTTCCGATTTATTGATGTTGGCTTTCAGCGTATCTAATTCTGCCGTGCGTTGTGCAATTTCCGCTTCCTTGCGTTTGGCGTATGGCCCATAGCCCATTACACCCGATGTTTCGGTGGTTTTATTTCCGAAAATCTCGAAATTAAGCTTTTGTCTATCCGCTTTAATTCCTTTCTCAAGTGAATCCCGGGTGGCTTTCTGCTGATTTAACCTGCCAAATTCTACCTGATATTTTTTTTCGAAGGCTTTGTTCAAGGTGTCGATTTTAGCACGCTGGCCATTCAGGTAACTCACCTTTAGACGTTCTTTAATTTCTTTATCGAAAATTTTAAGCTCTATGGGTCTCGAAATAACCATACCGATCATAATGGCCAATAGAATACGCGGTGTAGCCTGTAATAACTGTTTATTGGTGCTGGCACTTTTATTAATGCTCGATACAATATAGCGGTCCATATTAAAAATGGCTGCTCCCCATAAAAAGCCGAAAACAATAGCGAAAATTACGGCCAGATCGTCGCCTTTAAATACAAAATACATGGCATAACCTCCAGAAAGGGCAGCAAATAAGCCTGTAAAAAAGATGGTGGCACCAATGCCAGTATATTTATTTTGTTCTGAAGGATACTTTTCCAGTGTCGGGATATGAGCGCCAGAGCAAAACCAAAAGAAACGGTTCAGTTTGTCCATTTATAACTGTTTATAATTAAACGCCTAAGGGTTAAAGTTGTTACAGTTTAAAACAAAATTTATGGTATTTTTTTGATGGCGACCATAAAGTTGATTTTCCTATATTTGCATAAATACATTTTATAAAATGAAAGAAATATCGGTACAAGAACTAAAAGAGAAAATCGATAACAAAGAAGATTTTCAATTGATTGATGTTCGTGAAACATTCGAATACGAGGTTTCCAATCTCGAAGGTGAGAATATCCCTTTGGGTGGAATTTTAATTGAGGCTGATAAGGTTGCGAAAGATAAGCCGGTAATTATTCAGTGCCGTAGCGGAAAAAGAAGCGCAGCAGCAGTAATGCAGTTGGAGCAGCAATACGGATTTGATAATCTTTATAACTTAAAAGGCGGTATTTTAGCTTGGCAAGAAGCTTTTGATCCGGGCATGCCGGTATATTAATGATAGAATGAATGAGTTTTGAATGAGCGAATGTTAATCACATAACACTTATTCAAAATTCATTCTCTCATTCAATCATTCTCTAATTTTGTCATTCAATCATTTCCACCGTGGGTAAAAAATTTGCTTTAAATATCTTCTATAACTTAGCCATTATCCTTTCTATTTTCGGATTGGTGTGGTGTTACAACAATGCTAAATATCTTCCAGCTGGTTTTTTGGTAGGCACAACGGCCTGTTTGTTTTACTTTAAATACCAACTTACTAAAGACATCAGAAAAAGTTTTAAAGAAAAAGATCAGAAGTAGCAATTTAATGATAGAATGAGTGAGTTTTGAATGAGTGATATCGTGATATAACGCCTATCCAAATTCATCTATCTTATCTCGCTCAAGATCCTCAATCATTCTATAATCCTGTCATTCATTATTTCTACTTAAAGAAAAAGATCAGGAGTAATACCTCCTAAGCCTAAACCTGGCAGATTTTCTAAGATATACTTCCCGTTTTCGAAAGCTGGATCAGTAAATGGGTTATTTTTGGTCAGCCATGGCCCATCTAAATCGGCCCAGTTACATAAAGGAGCCAAAGCAGCGGCAGCCAAAGTGGCGCAACTCGTTTCGCTCATACAACCGATCAGCACTTTCATCCCAAAAGAGCGGGCTTTCAAAATCATCTGATGCCCTTCATACATGCCACAGCTCTTCATCAGTTTTACGTTAATGCCATGATAAGCCCCTTTCAGATTGTCCATGTCGGCTAAGCGCTGTACGGCTTCATCGGCAAGTAATGGAATAGGGCTACGCTCTGTTAACCAGGCATTACCGTCGAGGTTGTTTTTATCCATAGGTTGCTCAATCAATACCACACCCTCGTTATGCAGCCAATAAATTAAATCTATCGCTTTTATCTTATCTGCCCAACCCTGGTTCGCATCTACATATAAGGGTACATTGGTCATGCTCCTTATGGTTTCGATAATTTCCTGATCGTTATCCCTCCCCAGTTTAACCTTAATCACTTTAAAAGCTTCGGCATCTTTCAGTTTTTCGCGGATTACTTCAGGCGTATCAATGCCAATGGTATAAGAAGTTACCGGCATGTTAGCAGGATCTGCGCCGTAAATTTCATAACAGGGTTTATTTAACAGTTTCCCTTTAATATCGTTAAGCGCAATATCTATCGCCGCTTTAATAGCTGGCTGACCTGGAGCAAGGCTGTCCAAATAACTAATAATTTCTTTGAAATCGAATGGATATTGGATTTTGTTCCAATCTACAAGCTGCAGAAAAGCTGCTGCACTTTCGTAGCTCTCGCCCATATATGGCACCATAGAAGCCTCACCATAACCAACCACACCTTCATGCGCTATCTTTAACAACATTAAGGGCGTACTGGTACGGGTAAATTTCGAAATCGAAAAAGGATGTTTTAATTCTAATTCAAATTGCCTGCAACTAATCTTCATTGTCAATCGTCTTCTAAATAAATAAGGTAATTATCGCTTTACAAATTATCTTTGTTTTATTAACGCAACTACCACTGCCATGAAAAACAATTCAAGATTACGGTATTTTATTTATTTATCCTTAATAATTATTGGAGGATGTACCACCGGAAAAAATGCCTTACAAAAAGGTGATTACGATTCATCTGTTGAAAAATCGGTAAGCAGGCTGCAAAACTCACCAAAAAACAGCGAAGCCATGCAAGTATTAAAAACGGCTTACGATTTAGCAGTAAAGGATCATTTAAGAAAAATTGAAGAGGCAAAAGCATCTAACGACCTTTTCAGATGGGAATCGATAATGTACGATTATCAAAAAATCAATCAATTGGCTGATGATATCAATAGTTGTCCGGCCTGTTTAACGGTTGTTCCAGGTCCGACAAAATACATCAATGAACTTGCTGATAGTAAATACAATGCTGCAGCAGCCAGATATAACTCTGGTTTAAGCTATTTAGGGGAAAATAATCGCCAGGCGGCTAAAAAAGCCTATTACGAATTTGAGAAAACACAAAATCTCCAGCCAAACTATAAAGATGTAAAAGCTAAAATGGAAGATGCCTATTGGGCAGCAGTGGCAAGGGTGGTGGTGCAGCCGATTATTGTAAACAGTGGAACGTATAAGTTGAGTGCTGATTATTTTCAACAACAGATTGATCAGTTTATTGGAAGTTACTCCAGGAATAAGTTTGTGATTTTTTACGGCGAATCACAAGCTACCGAGCAAAAAATTGTTCCTGACCAGGTATTGAGTTTAAACTTTGACGATTTTGTGGTAGGCCAGACCTACGTAAAAGAAAGGGTAGAAAAATTAAAACGCGACAGTGTGGTAATTGGCGAAACACGCGATAAAAAACCCGTTTATGGTACAGTAAAAGCAAACTTAAGTATTTTTGAAAAGAATATCTCGTCGTCAGGATTACTGGATATGAGCATTACTGATTGGAAAACAAAAAAATTGGTTCGCCAACAGAAATTCCCTGGTACTTATGTTTGGCGCGATAGCTGGGCTAGTTATAAAGGGGATGACAGGGCTCTAAGCAAACAACAATTGGCCATTACCAGAAGAAAAGAACAATTACCGCCACCACCAAGTGCTTTATTTTTAGAATTTACCAAACCGATTTATACGCAGCTGGTTGATGACATCAGTTATTATTATAATAACTACTAGCTTAACTGCCCCCAACGTTATTAAGTTAAGGGTTTTTAGCCACAGATGAGCACAGATAAACACGGATTTCATATCTGTGTGCATCCTTACTATCTGTGGTTAAATTATTTTCTTCTACCTAATGGCTTAACTTAATAACATTGCTCAGCCATCCTTGAAAAGGAGGGGAGTTAAAATCTTACGCTGTTAATGGATGTAGATTAGTAATGTCTTTAGTTGGGATTGTATCACAAGACCATTTCACCTCAGATGCTGTCATGTTGAGCCTGTCGAAACACCTTAAAGCGTATTATGCAGGTCCTTCGACAAGCTCAGGATGACAAATCTATATTTATGATACAACCTCTGCAGAGGTAATAGGTAAAGCAAGCCCTTAAATAGGGTTGTAATCCCTGCGTTAAAATAAAACATCATTGCTTAGCCCTAAAAATATAATGGCTAATATTGCAGTAATGAACACTGGCTTATACAATCCTTTCCAAAACTTCGATTTTTTATATAAAACCTGCTTTTTAAGCGGAAAAACATTTAATTCCCCTGTAATTCAGGTGCCTTTGCTTCCCAAATGGTTGCTTGAACAGGCGGCTTTAAGTGGTGAAGAGCAGATCCAGTTTTTGGATGAGAGTATCCGTTCGTACAATACGCTGGTTATCCCAGTAAATACTGAGATAAACGAGCAGTTTTTAAACCCTTTGGAAGATAAAATCGAAGCTGCATTTGCAATAGGTTATGATGCCGTTTCTGTATTGCCTGAACTGGATCTTTTCAACTGGATCGGAAAATTTTTATATGGTTTTGTGTATATCGAAATGCATTCGGCTTTACGGAAGGAAATGACTGCCGATGGCTTAAACATGTCGCAATCTTTGATGATGAAATTTGCCAACCTGAATTTCATGATGCAAAACCTGTATACCAGCCTGGAGTTTGAAGATTTTTCACCATGGTCTATCACGGTAGTAAAACTCGAAAACGGAGAAACGCCATTCAGTTTCCGTGATGAGATTAATACTTTAACTTTCTCGTTAAAAATGAAAGATTTTGGCATCATTGCCTGTTTACAGGATAACGGCACCAATAAACGCTATCACCAGGACCTCATTAATGAGATAAAAGGTAAAGCTTTAACCGCCGAACAGTTTGAAGAGCTGAGCGCGCGCTTTTATTATTCAGCCTATCTTTTTAACCGTTTACCAGAATATACTTTTATGCCTGTTGAAGGCACCACTTATATTGAAGCAATGCCTTTACGTGGAAACATGACCAAGCCGCTTTTTGATGTTTGGCAACATAAAGTATATGCGCAGGTACTGGAAAACTTCTGGAAACCCTGGGGTTATGTGGTATTCGAGATCATTAAAAATCCTGATGAACCGATGAGTTTCTTCGAGAAACCTTATTTGCCTACGGCAGGGTAATTTTTTGAGTTTCGTCATACCCAGCTTGACTGGCCATCTTAAAGCAAAAAACATATAGCATTTTGCATTAGGATTCCCGTTTTCACGGGAATGACGATTCTTTCTAATGAATATTATCTCCCACCAGTTAACATCATAATAAAGTTCTGCAAGATCCCAGGAACAAAGATAATCGTAAAAATCAATCCGGTTAGGGCTCCGAAAAAGTGTGCGTCGTGATTGATATGATCTCGTGAATTACGTGAAGCATAAGCACAATAAATTAAATACAAAACCCCAAAAACTACAGCTGGAATCCCGATCGGGATAAACATGATGTAAATTTTAGACATTGGATTAAATAAAATATAACTGAAAAGTACCGCACTGATTGCTCCTGATGCGCCCAAACTATTATAGTTAAAATGATCTTTATGTTTAAAAACCGTCGGCAGATCGCTTAACACCAAACCTAAAAAGTAAAGTATTCCAAAGCGCCAGCTCCCCATTGAACTTTCGAGTGCAAAGGCGAAAGCATAAAAGGTAAACATATTAAAAAACAAGTGCATCCAATCTGCATGCACAAGCCCGCTGGTAATCAAGGTATATACATTCTGTCCTTTTGATACACTAAAAGGATGCAGCATAAACTTTCCGTAAAGGGAATGATCATAGAAAGCGTATAGGCTGGTAATAATGGTAAAAACAAAAATTATTGAAGCAACTGGTGCGATATTGAAGTATTCCATTTTGGGTTATTTTAAATCAAGTTTTACGTCTGTAACCAAACGGGCTACCGGATATCTATTGTGTGTTTTTTCGTAATAATCAGAATTTTTATACACAAAATCAAGCTGTGCAGCTGCATTCTTCGCAAATTCGGCATCTGAAGCCTTTCTAGCTTCGAGTTTATTTTTTAAATCAGGGTTATTTTTTAGGAGTTCTGTAGCCGTATCTTCAAAAACATAGGCCGAATAGTGCTCTTTCATATCCAAAATAGAATCGAAGAAATTCCAGTTGAAATAAGAATCTGTAGCCTGAGGTTCTAAGGTTTCTACAATATACCGGTTACTTGGCTGGTTTACATAAATCACATAATCGCCGGTGTAGTATTGCAGTTTCTGAGGAATAGTAATCACTTTTACACTGCTGTGCAGATAATGACCTTCATAAGGGCGGGTTCCGGTTTTAAAATCACCGATATAATAATTGTCTACCGCAATTTTCTGGTCGCTTTTTAATTCCCTGATTTTAACATGATTTAGCTTAAGCAGCTCAATAACACGATCCCAGGCTTTCGGAATAATGTAGGCAACAGGTTTTTGAACAGATAATGCAGGTTCAAACTTGTTCCATTCTTTAATGGTTTTGGTGTAAGGCTTGCTGCGATCGTAATATAAACGATCAGCGCCACTTACCGTGCTGGGCTTTTGCACGGCCCCAAAGCCCTTAAAGATCAAATCGTTTACCTCAGTCTTATTCAACTTCCATTCTAAAGGAAATTCCTTTTGTGCAGCTACAAATTCATCAGCCTTTCGCTTATTCTTCCCAATAATTTCTGCATCTCGTTCTACAACCTGAATGTAGGTTTGCAAAAGCTTGTAAGTGGCATCCACACGCAAATCGTACGATTTTAACATATGCGTTTCTGGCATAAAACCAATGGTATTGTGCAGTGTGGTATACCCAGTTGAATAACGAGGAGGATCAATAAAACCTGTTATTCCGCTTTCCGGGGTTTCACCTATCGAGTTTACATAAGGAATCATCGGATAACCCAACTTTTCCATACCAGTATATAGATCAGGCACCAAAGTTTTGGTTAAATAATCAGAAAGTATGGGGTTTAGTTTATCTTTTTGTGTTGGGATAAGCGTCATCACATATTGATAATCGGCACCATTGCTGGTGTGGGTATCTACAAATATTTCGGGCTGCCAGGTATTAAAAATGAGTTGAAATGTTGCCGAATTTTTCGAATCAGTTTTAATGAAATCACGGTTCAGATCGAGGTTTTTACTATTCCCTCTAAAGCCATAAGCAACTGGTCCGTTCTGGTTAGCCCTGGATGTTCCGCTACGGTTGAAACTGCCATCTATATTGTAGATGGGAATGATGCAGATCACTACATCTTTTGGCAATTTACGAGCTTTAAGGAGATCGCGGGCCAACATCATTGAGGCGTCAATTCCCTCTGGTTCTCCAGGATGGATTCCATTATTGATCAATAACACCCTTTTGTTGCTTTTCCTGATCAGTACCGGATCGAAAACCTGATCATGCGACAATACCAATACGTGTAAAGGTTTTCCAAAATCAGTACGCCCATAGGAAAATAGTTTGGCTTCGGGATAAGTTTTAGCCAGGTTTTTGTAATAAGATATTGCTTCGGTATATGTTGTGGTTTCGATTTTCCCGCTTAATTCGAAAGGTGTTTTTTGTGCGATAGAAGTTAATGAAAAAGAAAGTATAACAACTGATAATAATATCCTCATGCTAGTGATAAAATAAAGTTTACAGCGTTTTGCGGTAAGCGCGAACGCTTCCGAACATATATCTAAAGCCCACAGTAACCGAATTGTACATATCAGGATAGGTATTATTGGATTTTAGTTTCGACTCGCTATAACCGTCCAACCCTTCACCAAAAGTGATGTTAGACTGAGCATTAACATTGATTACATACCTCATGTAACCGTAGTTGTCTTTTATGTAGTAGTTAAAACCCAAATTTATGGGCAGTAACAGGTTAATGCTTTTATCTTCTCCGTCAAAGCGGCTATTGTCGGAAGTGGAAGTCTCTCCAGGTTGAGATCTTACTATGTAGGAAATATCATTATTTATCGCTCCCAATCCGAAGCCCAGATATAGCCCTCTCATATTATACAGTAATCCTCCCTGGTTATAATTAACAAATTCCCCGAGCATCAATTTTAGATTAGCCGTAAGTGCTGTGTATTTGTTGACAAACCTACGACCGGACGGATCCTTAACTGCAATTCCTCCTTTGATCCTTCCGTATTGCCCTTCCAGACCCATTGTTATGAAAGGGGTCACGTGATAATCAAAAACACCGTATATAATTTTTCCGTAGTCTCCCTGATATACATCAGTATATGATTTATTCATCCCGCCGCCAAAACCATACGACATTTTAAAATAGTTGGATTGGGCAAAAGAAAAACTTCCAATAAAAACAAGCAGAAGGGTTATGTAGATAGTTCTCAGCAAATTAAAAATCATATCTTTTTTTACAAAAATAATATGATTATCGGATATCTATAACTTTTACCTTTGAATTATGAGCACATACAACAACTTTAACAAATCGCTTGAGCAGCGATTTATAAAATATGCAAAGATTGATACCCAATCTGATCCAAATTCTCCTACCTGTCCATCAACCCTAAAACAGAAGAACCTGGGACAAGTGTTGGTTCAGGAATTGTTAGAAATTGGCATTTCTGATGCCGAAATGGATGATAATGGTTATGTGTATGGTACAATTCCATCAAATACCAGCAAGGAGTTACCGGTAATATTTTTCTGTTCACACATGGATACCTCGCCTGATTGTAGCGGAGAAAATGTTAAACCGATTATTCATGAAAATTATCAGGGACAAGACTTAATTCTGCCAGATGATCACCATATTGTAATCAAGCTTTCAGAACACAAAGACCTGAAACATCAGATTGGAAATGATATTATTACCGCTAGCGGAACAACTTTATTGGGTGCGGATAATAAAGCAGGATTAGCAGAAATTATGGAAGCAGCTGCCTTTTTAATGAAAAACCAAGAGGTAAAACATGGAACCATCAAACTTCTTTTTACCCCGGATGAAGAAATTGGCAGGGGTGTAGACAAAGCTGATTTAAAAAAATTAGGTGCCGATTTTGGTTATACGATAGACGGAGAAACATTAGGCTCTATTGAAGATGAAACTTTTTCCGCGGATGGTGCTACCCTTAAAATTTATGGCGTAAGTACACACCCGGGCTTTGCAAAAGGAAAAATGGAAAGCGCTATAAAGATCCTTGCTGAAATTTTAGATTCGCTGCCAAAAGATACACTTACACCAGAAGCTACTTACCAGAAGGAAGGATTTATTCATCCGGTAAGTATAAACGGACAGGTAGAAGAGGCAGAGGCACAGTTTATCATCAGGGATTTTAATGATGAGAAACTAGCCGCACATGGCCAGTTTTTGGAAGAAACCGTAAAAAAAGTAATGGCTAACTATCCAAAATCTACCTACGAGCTCAATATTAAAGCACAATACCGCAACATGAAACAGATTTTAGATCAGCATCCTAAAATTGTTCAATATGGTATTGAAGCCATTGAAAGAGCTGGTGTGGTTGCCAAACAACAAAGTATCCGTGGCGGAACAGATGGCTCGCGACTTTCATTTATGGGTTTACCATGTCCCAATATTTTTGCCGGAGAACATGCCTTTCATAGCAAACAAGAATGGGTAAGCGTACAGGATATGGAAAAAGCTGTACAAACCATTATTAATATTGCGTGTATTTGGGAAGAGAAGGGGTAGTCCTAAGTCTTGAGTCAGTAGTCTTGAGTCTAATCCTTAATTGATAAGGACTCACGACTTTGGACTCAGGACTAATAAGAAGCTTGTCCAATATCCAATCTCGCTATTTTTCCTTCTTTGTTTACCTGAAATTTAAAGCACGTTTTAAAATCGCCCCATTGGTCGGAGTGGAAATGACCATATACTTCCAAACCATTGTTTTCAACTTTATCTATACTGGTAAAATGCTCATGCCCCAGTGCTTTCTTGAAGAAATTATTAAACCTCATCTGGTTCCCGTCATCATAAAAGGCAACTTCGGCAGCAAATAAAGAAAACCAAGTTTTCTCGTCGCCTTTTTGCAACGCAATAATCGCAGCCCTTACTTTTACATTTGATAATTTGGTTAAATCTATCGCCATAGGTTCTGATCTTGTTTTGAGGGAAAGTAAATTTGCGGATAATAAAACAAACGGGGGCATTAAGCTTAGCTTTAAGCCGTGATCAAAATTAATAAAAAAGATATTTTTAAAGCCCATCTTTTTGCTAATTTAGCTTGTAATGATAACTCTCGAAAACGACTATATAAAAGTTAGCCTGGCGGCTAAAGGCGCAGAACTTCAAGGTTTATTTAGTAAAGAAACCAAGCTGGAGTATTTATGGAATGCCAACCCAAAGTATTGGGCAAAACATAGCCCGGTTTTATTCCCCATAGTTGGCTCGTTAAAGAACAATAGTTTTAACTATCAGGGTAAAAATTATGAGTTACCCAGGCATGGGTTTGCCCGCGACCATATATTCAATTTCGAAAAAATAAGTGATAGCGAAGCTGTTTTTACGTTAACTCAAAATGAAGATACCTTAAAAGTATACCCTTTTTATTTCGAGCTGAAACTGAGGTATCGGTTAATCGACAGGAAACTGAATTTAACTTATGAGGTAATAAACACCGGTACTGCCGAACTTTTATTTTCAATTGGTGCACACCCGGCATTTGCGGTGCCCAATACCCCAAATACTGTTTACGAAGATTACTATCTGGCTTTTAATGCTGATGAGAAATTAAGCTATTGGAAACTTGAAGATGGCCTGGTGGCCAACGAAACCAAGAATATTGAGCTTAATGCACATAAGCTAAAGCTTAAACATGATCTGTTTTATAACGATGCCCTGGTTTTCAAAGCCCTGCAAAGCAACTGCATTAGTTTGCTTAATACTAAAAATGATTATGGTCTGCATTTCCATTTTGAAGATTTTCCATTTTTTGGAATATGGGCGGCAACCGATGCGCCGTTTGTATGTTTAGAGCCTTGGTGCGGAGTTGCTGATGGCGTTAACCACGATCAGGAATTAACACACAAAGAGGGTATAATAAAGCTTGATCCAGGCAAAAACTGGTCTCGCTTTTGGGAAGTAGAGTGTTTTTAGATGGTTTATTTGTGCGAAGCAACGTGCAGTTCTTTATGAAAGATTGGCCGTCGTTTTTGCTAACACTTTACCACTCCACACTCATCTTCAAATTAAAGGGCACCTTTAACCATTCTATTTGCGTGGTATATGCCTCAGCTTGTTGTTGGGAACGTCAACATCTTACGAATAGAGTATTGGAGATAATCAAAAAATTAAAAGAGGCTGTATCACAATTATATTCGCTTCGAATTTGTCGCGATGAGCTTGTCGAAATGCCTTGTAAGACATCTAAAACAGGTCCTTCGACAAGTTCACGATGACAACTCCATATTTAGGATACAGCCTCTTCTAAATGTAATGCTTTTACCAGTCAGCATTTAATACTTCAATAGCCTTATCCAGCAGTTCATCTTTTCCTGCTGAAATACCTGCAATGGTTGGATAGATTTTATAATCAATTTTTACACCTACTCTTTGTGTTGGCGTACCATTGGGATAGAAAACGCCTAAACCTGAAATCATTGTGTTTAACCCACCAGGCAACACAATTGATGATACATTCCCGTCGGCACCAGCCGTAGTACTTCCAATTACCTTAACATTAGGTGTACTTTGAAAAGCCATGGTGGTATATTCGGCCTGGCTTTGGCTTGTTGCATTTACAATTACCACTATTTTGCCTTTGTATGCTTCACTTGATGATTGCCCATTCTTTATTGGAGATCCGAAACTAAAAGCCCCAGGATAGCTTGGGCTGCCGGCAGTAAACTTAACAAATACACTTTTCTCATTTTTGATATAATTACCGAATGTAAAGGGCATAAATTCGGAAGGATAACAGCGCATATCAACAATAATTCCTTTGGTATTGGCAAAAAGCTTCTTGATTGAGGGCAATTGATCATTTTTATATTTACCCGGGTAAACATAACCGATATTCTGATTAATCAATTTAAATGCCTCTGCTTTTTCAGCCGCTGGGTTTCTATAGGCTAAGGCCAGTTTTCCCATTGGTACAGTATAATCGAAAAGCTGGTTACCTCTTTGTACACTGATTTTAATGCTGTTATCATTGCTCCTTAGCAGATAGCTCCCCGGCAGATCACGGAGCTGGGTATCATAATTTGATGCAGCCGTTATCGGCAGGTATTCTTTAGTCAGGTATGAAATATCTTTACCGTTGATGGCCGTTATTACATCGCCTACTGCAAGTTTACTTTTTACATCCAGAGTATCGGTATGCAAGGCCGTAATAATTAGCTTGTCTTCTATAAATTTGGCCTGAAAAGGCGCTGCAAGTTTGCCTTTAAAATCTTTCAATGCTTTACTGCCCGACCATAAATTTGCATGTGTATCGTGTACACGTGCAATTAAACTTAATGCAGCTAAACTATAATCCTGCTCATTTTTTGCACCTAAAAAAATCGGCAGGTTTGTGGTAAGTATTTTATTCCAGTCTTCACCAATAACATCTTTATAAGGGAAAAAATAATTGATCATGCCCCAATAACGATAAAGCGACAATAAACGGTAACCCGCATCGGGGTAGGTCATCGAAACATATGCCTTCTCGTTCTTAAAGTTCGGATTTCCAATGCTTGGATCCATTTCAACATAATAATTCGGACCTGTATTCCGGTTATTTTTGATGTAGGTTAATTTGTCGCCAAGCGATTTGCTTAATACTGTACCATTAAGTAATGAACCATAATCTGGTGTAATCTCATATTTTTTAGAAGCTATTTTAGCACAGGTTTTACAGGGTTCTGGTTTCGGTAATTTATCAAGGTATTGCTCTAAAGTTATGCTTAGCTCCTGATTGCTCTTAGCGACGATTACAGATGGTAAAAACCTAAAAAGCTCAGCATCCCAGTTATAATCCCCCTTGGCTATGGATGGGTGATGGTATTTTAAAAATGCCCAAAACTGTCCGGCAATCATCAGGTTCGTTGTTTTTTGCTTATTAAGCTCAAATTGTTTGATACCAGAACTGTTTTGAAAAGCGGTATCCAGTTCTGCCTTCGCTAATTCTATTTTCATGAACTTAGCCAGTTCTATGGGCTTTCCATCTATAAAAAGTTCCAAATGATCAAACCAGGCTTTTCCGTCTCCGATTAATAAACCACCAACATGAATCTCTCTTACCTCATCATTTTTGTAATCGAGTTTAATGCTAAATAATTGCCAATCGGTACTTCCTTTAACGCCTCTGTTGTTCATATTATCGAAGCCCATTGTTTTATGCTCTTTTCCGTCAAGGCGCATCCAAAGGCCAGCATAACCTGTTTTTACATTTTCTGTTTTAATGTAGCCCTTCAATTCGATCACTTTGCCTTCAAAAGCCTGGCTAATCGGAAAGTCGATTGCACCAAAATTGGCTTCCTGGCCAACCTGATTGATAGATAGGCTATATTTTCCCGACTGTTTTATGGTACTGTCTAAAACTACCTGATATGCTTTTTCCTGATTTTGATTAAAGGAAAATAACCATGATAAGGGCTTTTTGGTGCTTGGGTCTATATCTTCAAAATCGCCATTGAACCTGAATTGTGCCTGTACACAACACGTAGAAAAAATGCATAGAAATAAAAGAGCTTGCTTCATAGAACTGATTAAATTAGAGGTCTGTGCAAATTAGGTATTTAAATTATTTTTAAAAATCTTTCTCTAAAATACTAGTAATAATTTCAGTTTATGTATTTATCAAGTAATCGGGACAGTACGAAATAATAAAACTGGAAGTACACCAGGAGCAGCTTTCCAATAAAAAAACGCCTTTAAAAAGAACGCTTTGATTCAAATCTAAAATTGTTGTCGGGAGAATTGAGCGCCAATTCAAATGATTGTTAAACCTATATAAATATGAAAAGCATTACCCGAAGATTTTATTCTGTTTTATCTCTCTGTAAAAATATACTTATCTATTTATCTACTGAATAAAATGTGACTTTCTAATACACCCCGTTCTATGTACTCCGTGCCTTTTCTCTGTGTACTTTGTGGTAAAAAAGGAGACTCAGAATTTTAAAGCGATAACCTGCTTAAAGTTTCTCTGGTTACCCCGAGATAAGATGCAATAAGGGTTTTCGGAATCCTTTGCTGTAAAGATGGATATTGGTTGCGCCATTGTTTGTAACGCTCGCCGGCATTATTACTCAATAAAGCCAATACCCGCTTTTGTAAAGCCATATTGCCTGTTGTATACTTTTTCCTGAAAAAATATTCCATTTTGCGTGAAGAATCGCAAAGCTTTTCCTTGTTTTCAAAAGAGATGGAAAGTGTTTCAGTATCTTCTATACAATCTACATTTAAAGTGGCAGGCATGCTGGTATTAAAAGCATGTGGGTCTGAAAACCACCATTCTTCCATGGCTAACTGTAAAATATATTCTTTTCCTTCATTATCGGTATATGAAGATTTTACAATGCCTTTCACAACAAAATGTTCCTGACTGGCAACATCTCCTGCCTGAATAATATACTGGTGTTTTTTGTATTTCCGTTTGGTAAAAAAAGATGCAGCATGCTCAAATTCCTCATCTGTTAAACAAACGATCTGATGAATATGCGCTCTTAAAAAATCTAATTCCATGTTTCTGATACAAACAAATGTACTCTTTATTCCAGATTTTTAAACCCAATACACTTGTTTTGACCAAATATTGGCGTGATAATCATCACATCAAAATAGTGATATATGTCCTTTACAATAGTTTAACACTGCATTATGTTTGCAATACACAAACACACAATAACCAATTATAACACACAAATGAAACTTAAATTACTAGCCTTAATTTCTATATTATCTTATTTATTTAGTCCAAAGGCCCATGCACAAAGTTTAGCGAAAATGAACTGGTTTAACGAACCCGAAAAATGGGAAATTAAGGATAAAAATACCTTTAGCATGTTCGTTCCTGCCAAAACCGATTATTGGCGCATTTCGCATTATGGTTTTACGGTTGATGATGCACCTTTTTACTATGCTACTTATGGGGACGAGTTTGAAGTGAAGGTAAAAATTACCGGAAATTATGTAACCACTTTCGATCAGATGGGATTGATGCTCCGCATTAATGAAGAAGAGTGGATTAAAGCCGGAGTGGAGTTTGTTAATGGAAAACAGAATGTAAGTGCCGTTGTAACGCATAAAACCAGCGACTGGAGTGTGGTAGAATTGGAAAAAGCACCTGCATCAATCTGGATGAAAGCGATTAGAAAACTGGATGCAGTAGAAATTTTTTATTCATTTGATGATAAAAAATATACCATGCTGCGTACCTGTTATTTTAAAGATAATGCGCCGGTAATGGTTGGCCTTGTGGCTGCCTGCCCTGATGGGAAAGGTTTTAATGCCACATTCGAAAATTTTAAGGTTACGCCCACGCCAGATCAGCGCAGGTTGGATTGGGCAAAAAAACAACAGAATTAATAGTTTTTTCCAATAATGTGGTCGTCATTCCCAACTTGATTGGGAACCACGGAGTGCTCATGAATGCCTTTGAAACAAGGGAAACTTATGAATAATCTTAATGTAAAATGCTTTAAGATTCCCGCATGCGCGAGAATGACGACCTTTCTAGCAATTGTGATTAAATCTGAGCCAACTGATCAACTAATTCCTTAAAGCTTGGTCGCTCTAAAGGCACTGTAGCCAAACAGGCATCTTTAAGTTCGCTGATCATTTGATAAACTTCCTCACTTACTTCTTCGTTTTTTAAGGAAAGTAAATCATCGAGCAGAAAGCCATAAGCACTTACCTCTATCCGTTCCAGTATATCAGCCGTTTCGGTAGAAGTTTTATCGTAAAAACTGGCTGCACCGAAATCGCCGAACAAAGTGCTGCCCTCATCATCGATCAAGGTATTGTGTGCATATAAATCGCCATGCATAATACCTGCATGATGTAGTTGAGCCGCTAGGGAAGCAATGGTTTTAGCGATGCAGATGATCTGTTTTTCGGAAAGTTTCCGATCAGTAGGAAAAACATCCCTGGTACAGCTTTCTAAACTTGGCGGATTGCCAAGATTATAAAAATGATGCGGGATCAAGTCCATTACCAGTCCTTTTTTATCATCCGGATGGTGCGTAATCTGCCCAATCAGGTTAACCAAACCCGGATGGTAGCCTGCAGCAATATAAGCTGTCATTTCATCTTCCGGCAAACCGTCGCTGGTTACATTACCTTTAAATAGTTTAACAGCTACTTCAGTAGTTTCTTCTCCAATGGTTCTGTTGGCTTTCGAAATCACGCCCGAAGCGCCTTCGCCCAACAAATGGCTGATTTCTAAATCATGCCAGTTAATCAATGAAAGTGTTTCTACAGCCGGCGTTTTGCTAAAATTATTCCCTGAAAATGCAATCCACGATAGTTTTGGCAGTTGCATAATCCATTGCGGCAATTCATGCAATTTATTCGCCGCAATCCGCAATAATGCTAAATTCTGGCAATTGCTTAATTCATCGGGCAGTGCTGATAATCGGTTTCCAGAAAGCATCAATTTTTGCATCCTTTTGCAAAGGCCAATTTCTTTCGGCAGTTCAGCAATATTGTTATTGGTTAAAATTAACCATCGTAAATTCGGGTTGATCGACTTTGGAGGTACGATTTCAATCCGGTTGGATTTGAAACCAACAATATCCAGCGAAGGGCAATCGGCCAGTACTTCTGGCAAAACCGTAAAAAGGTTTTCGGAACAGAAAAAAATCCTCAACTTTTTTAAACGGCCAAAATCGGCAGGCAAGGCACTTAGCTTATTACAAGATAAATCCAGCACTTCCAAAGTATCGGCCAACTCGAATATTTCCCTGGGGAATTCCGTTAAATTTTCAGAAAGCTTTAACGATACTGCTCCTTTAAGTCTACCACTTTGAAGTGCTAACAGATTTTGCATAGGTGTACTGGTTTCTAGTTAAGACAACGAAGATAGGGGTTTTTCTTAAGTCGGGACTTGATCAACGCTTAATCCCACATGCGTTCTTAATCCTAAGGAACAATTATTTAATAAAATAAATAACTTTGCAGGGCTTTTAGGTTTTGGAAATGACACCGTGTAGTCGAAGTGAAGAATTATTAATTGAACCATATAAGACATAAAGGTTCATATAAGATGAATATCCTTACATGTTCTTCAATGTCTTATATGGTAAATACGCCCAGCTCTGCGGCTTTTGCGTCTTCTCTCTGTGCACTTTGTGGTTAAAAAAAAATGTAAGACGGATGATGGAATTGATTCTGCTCTACCATTTATTAACCCATTTAAATAATTATCATTCACTCTCTATACAAAAAAAACTAAATAGATTTCATCTATATCTAAACCTCGTCCAATACGCAACAACAATTAAACCCAGCGCATCTTTTTTAACAACATAACCCAATTTATTTTTTTATTTGCATTAGAAATTTAATCGCATATATTTACAAAAAACTTTAGGGGTGCCTACGTGCTGAGAAATACCCTTTGAACCTGATGCAGTTAGTACTGCCGAAGGGAAAAGTGAAAGCAATCTTAATATCGCTTTCTTTTCGACCTCCATTTTGGGGCAATCTCTATAGTTTTTCCAATTTTTAAAAATATGGAAGTAACTATAAACAATCAAAACTACCTGCTTAACGAGGCCTGTTCCATCGAACAGATGCTTGCTGCTGTCATTTCGACCGAAACAAATGGCCTTGCCATAGCCGTTAACCAAACCATCATTTCCAAATCTCTTTGGGATACGTATGTGCTAAATCCCGGCGATCAGATTATACTCATTAAAGCCACTCAGGGGGGGTGATAGAATTATTAAATGAGAGAATGACAGAATGCGCCATGTCTTTCACTCACTCATTCAATCACTCACTCTCTCATTCAAACATTTCAAAATGAAACAAGAAAAAACACCAAACCAGGAAGTCATCAGCCGCAGTCCATTTCCGGCTTCACGCAAAATATTTGTGCCGGGCAAAATTCATAATATCCAGGTGGCCATGCGCGAAATCAGTTTAACTGAAACTAAAATCCACAATGGATTTGGCTTAACTGAACCTAATCCGCCTGTAACTGTTTATGATACCAGCGGGCCATATACCGATCCCAATGCTGTTATTGATGTACGGAAAGGACTTCCAAGATTAAGGGAGCAATGGATTAAAGACAGGGAGGACGTAACGCAACTTGACCAATTATCTTCAGCTTATGGGCAACAGCGCCTTGCAGATGAAAAACTCGATGCTTTGCGTTTTAATTATACCAATAAACCTTACAAAGCCCAGCCGGGTGCCAATGTATCGCAGATGCATTATGCAAAAAAAGGCATCATTACAGCCGAAATGGAATACATTGCCATTAGGGAAAACCAGCAGATCGAATTGCTGAATGCGCAATTGGGCGATCAGCACGAGGTAATGAACCACCAGCACCAGGGCAATAGCTTTGGCGCAAATACACCAAAAGGCTACATCACACCAGAATTTGTAAGGGCAGAGGTAGCCGCCGGACGTGCGGTAATCCCCTGCAACATTAACCACCCTGAACTCGAACCCATGATTATCGGTCGTAATTTCCTGGTAAAAATCAATGCCAATATTGGCAATTCCGCGGTTACCTCCACCATCGAAGAAGAAGTAGAAAAAGCCGTTTGGGCCTGTCGCTGGGGTGCCGATACCATTATGGATTTATCAACAGGGAAAAATATCCACGAAACCCGCGAATGGATTATCCGCAATTCGCCAGTACCCATCGGTACCGTTCCTATTTATCAGGCCTTGGAAAAGGTAAACGGCAAAGCGGAAGACCTCACCTGGGAAATCTTCCGCGATACGTTGATTGAGCAGGCAGAACAGGGCGTCGATTATTTTACCATCCATGCCGGGGTACTGCTTCGTTATGTGCCATTAACGGCGAAAAGAATTACCGGAATTGTTTCGCGTGGCGGATCAATCATGGCGAAATGGTGTTTGGCACATCATAAAGAAAACTTCCTCTACACACATTTCGAAGAAATCTGCGAGATCATGAAAGCTTACGATGTAGCATTTTCTTTAGGTGATGGTTTAAGGCCGGGATGTATTGCCGATGCCAACGATGCCGCACAGTTTTCGGAGCTCGAAACCCTGGGCGAACTCACTAAAATAGCCTGGAAACATGATGTACAGACCATTATTGAAGGCCCCGGACATGTACCCATGCACCTGATTAAAGCGAATATGGAGAAGCAGCTTGAACATTGCGGCGAAGCACCTTTTTATACTTTAGGCCCTTTAACGATAGATATTGCTCCGGGCTATGATCACATTACCTCGGCCATTGGCGCGGCTATGATTGGTTGGTTCGGAACAGCGATGTTGTGTTATGTAACCCCTAAGGAACATTTGGGCTTGCCGAATAAAAAAGATGTGAAAGATGGTGTAATTACCTATAAAATTGCAGCTCATGCGGCCGACCTGGCAAAAGGTCACCCCGGCGCGCAATACCGCGATAATGCTCTGAGTAAAGCGAGGTTCGAATTCAGGTGGGAAGACCAGTTTAATTTGTCGCTCGATCCGGATACGGCAAAAGAATTCCATGATGAAACCTTGCCAGCAGAAGGTGCTAAGATTGCACATTTCTGTTCGATGTGCGGCCCAAATTTTTGCTCGATGAAAATTACACAAGATGTGCGCGAGTATGCTGCAAAACAAGGAGTAGCTGCAAACGAGGCTTTGGCTAAAGGCATGGAAGAAAAATCGAAAGAGTTTACTGAAAAAGGAAGCGAAATTTATTCTTAACCTACCATGGAACTGATTGTAATCGCTAAACCGACCTTTTTTAAAGAAGAAAGTAATCTGATCAACCAGCTTTTCGAAGCCGGTTTACAGGTTTTTCACCTACGCAAAGAAAATGTTGATGAGGCAGCATACCGGAAGATTATTGAAGGAATTTCACCAGAATATCACCCACAAATTGCTTTACATCATTTCCATTCGCTTGCTAACGATTATAATATCCAGCGGATCCACCATAGAGAAAATTTCAGGAAGGAAAGGGATAATGTGGAATTGCCAGAAAATAAGATCTTCAGCACTTCTATCCATCACCTTGCCGATATCGAACAGATAAAGCAATATCAATACAGCTTCTTTGGCCCTGTATTCAATAGCCTTTCCAAACCTGGTTATCAAGGTGTAATTCCATCAGATTTCCGTTTGGAAAAACAACAAGCCATCCCGAAAATCATCGCACTTGGTGGCATCGGTTTAGCAGAAATCGATCAGGTAAAAACAATGAATTTCGATGGTGTTGCACTATTGGGGAACATCTGGAATGATCCTTCCCTAGCCCTAACTAATTTTAAAAAAGCCCGGGCTAAATGCCTTGCTTATGCTCAAAATTTAACAATAAAACAATGATTCAGCACTTACAATATATCTCGCAAGCCCCTAAAACAGGCACCCACATCGATACCATTGAGCAGGTGCTCCAGGCTGGTGGAAAGTGGATCCAGCTCCGCATTAAGAACCAGGCCGAGGCCGAAATTCTGCCATTTGCAAAAGCTGCGCAGGCCTTATGCGAAAGTTATGGAGCCAAACTAATTATAAACGATTATCCGCACCTGGCAAAAGCCGTAAACAGTTACGGCGTGCATTTAGGCCTGCAGGATATGCCTGTTATGGAAGCCAGAAAAATTATCGGTAAACACCAGATCATCGGAGGTACCGCAAATACTTTCGAACATATCCAGCAAAGGGTAGCTGAAGGAGCCGATTATATCGGTTTGGGCCCATTCAGGTTTACCCGTACAAAAGAAAACCTGAGTCCGATTGTAGGGTTGGAAGGTTACCAACAATTGATGGAGCGGGTAAAAAAAGCTGGAATTACCACCCCGATTATAGCCATTGGTGGTATCGAAGCAGCAGATATTCCGGCTATACTCGAAACCGGAATTTACGGAATTGCCATCTCGGCAGCGCTCACCAACCAAACACAAACGGCTGCGGTTCTTGAAGAAATCAGCAGTAAATTCAGTATTCATTCGATTTAAAAATTACAGATATGTTAACCATAGCAGGTCAAACTTTTAGCTCCCGCCTCTTTACCGGAACCGGAAAATTCAGTTCGGCAAGAGAGATGGAAAACGCCTTAATTGCTTCGGCTTCCGAACTCGTTACGGTAGCCCTTAAGCGCGTAGATTTAAAAGGTAAAGATGACGATATCCTTCATCACCTTAAATATCCACACATTAATTTGTTACCCAATACTTCTGGCGTGCGTAATGCAAAAGAAGCCGTTTTTGCCGCACAACTGGCACGCGAAGCCTTAGAAACCAACTGGATCAAGCTGGAAATCCACCCCGATCCAAAATACCTCATGCCCGACCCGATTGAGACCTTAAAAGCCACTGAAGAGTTGGTTAAACTCGGCTTTGTGGTGTTGCCTTATATCCATGCCGACCCGGTTTTATGTAAACGTTTGGAAGATGTGGGTACAGCGGCTGTAATGCCCCTCGGTTCTCCAATTGGCAGTAATAAGGGATTAAGAACAATCGATTTTTTAGAGATTATTATTAGCCAGAGCCGGGTACCGGTAATCGTAGATGCAGGTATTGGAGCGCCATCTGATGCGGCTAAAGCTATGGAAATTGGTGCAGATGCCGTTTTGGTGAATACCGCCATTGCCATAGCTAAAGATCCAACCAATATGGCCATTGCATTCAAATTAGCGGTAGAAGCCGGTAGAATGGCTTTCGAATCCAAACTAGGCGCTCAGCAAAATTATGCTGCGGCAAGCAGTCCACTAACCGCATTTTTAGATGAAGAGTTTTAACGAGGTATTCGAATCCTACAATTGGGATGATACCAAAGCCAGTATTTACGATAAAACGGCTGCTGATGTAGAGCGGGCTTTGCGCAATACACAGCGGAATCTGGAGGATTTTAAAGCGCTGATTTCTCCCGCTGCATTGCCTTATCTTGAGGATATGGCGCAGATCAGTCAGCGTTTAACTTTAGACCGCTTTGGTCGGGTCGTCCAGATGTACATTCCGCTTTACCTCTCTAACGAATGTAATAATATCTGTACCTATTGCGGTTTCAGTTATGACAATAAGGTAAGGCGGAGAACGCTCAACCCAATGGAAATTATGCAGGAAGTAGCCGTAATTAAAGGGATGGGCTACGACCATGTGCTGCTGGTAACTGGAGAAGCCAACCAGACTGTACATACCGATTATTTTAAAAAAGTATTGGATTTGATCAGTCCGCATTTCGCGCACATTTCGATGGAAGTACAGCCATTAGATGTGGCCGATTATGAAACGCTTATCCCGCACGGGCTAAATACGGTACTCGTTTATCAGGAAACCTATCACCAGGACGATTACCGGAAACACCATCCAAAAGGTAAAAAATCTAACTTTTTATACCGTTTAGAAACCCCTGACCGTTTAGGGCAGGCAGGCATCCATAAAATGGGACTAGGCGTATTAATCGGCTTGGAAGACTGGCGGACAGATTCATTTTTTACGGCCCTGCATTTATCTTATCTTGAAAAACAATATTGGCAGAGTAAATTCAGTATTTCTTTCCCCAGGTTGCGGCCTTTTAGCGGTGGTTTGGAGCCAAAAGTGGTGATGAATGACAGAGAATTGGTGCAACTGATCTGTGCTTACCGCCTATTTAACAGCGAAGTAGAATTGTCAATCTCCACCCGCGAAACGCAGGCATTCAGAAATCAGGTAATTAAATTGGGGATTACTGCCATCAGTGCGGGTTCTAAAACCAATCCTGGCGGTTATGAAGTAGAGCCTCAGTCTTTAGAGCAGTTCGAAATATCTGATGAAAGGTCGGCACAGGAAATCGCTGAGATGATCAGAAAACAGGGTTATGAGCCAATTTGGAAAGATTGGGACAGGAGTTTGATCAGTAAATCATGTTAATAAAAGAAGAACTAAACCGCTATAACAGGCAGATGATTTTGCCTGAATTAGGCTTAAAAGGGCAAGAAAAATTAAAAGCCACCAAAGTATTGGTTATTGGTGCCGGTGGTTTGGGCTGTCCGGTATTGCAATATTTGGCCGCAGCCGGTGTCGGAACAATTGGAATTGTAGATGACGATGTGGTAGAACTGAGCAACCTGCACCGGCAGATTTTATATAACCATACGGATATAGGTCAATCTAAAGCTGAAGTGGCAGCTGCAAAACTCAAATTGCTTAATCCGCACATGGCTTTCACTGCTTATCAAGAACGTTTTAAGCGCGATAACGCAATGTCTATCTGCCAGGATTATGGGCTGGTAATTGATTGCTCCGATAATTTTACCACCCGTTACCTGGTTAACGATACCTGTGTAAATTTAAATAAAACACTCGTTTTTGGCTCCATTTTACAGTTTGAAGGTCAGGTTGCGGTATTTAACCATCATGGAGGTGCAAATTACCGGGATCTTTATCCTGCACCACCAAGTGAAAATATAAATTGTGTAGAAGGTGGAGTAATCGGCATTTTACCCGGAATAATTGGTTTGTATATGACCAATGAAGCCATTAAACTAATTTGTGGCATCGGTGAAACTTTAGCCGGCAAATTAATGACCATCGACGCATTGAACAATACTGTAATGGTATTTAAAATTGCACAAGAAAAACAAGTCAAAACAATTAAATCTGAAGCTACAGTTCGTGAAATAAAGGAAATCGATAAAACGACTCTTGATCAATGGCTTTCTGAATCTCCTGATGAAATTTTCCTGATCGATGTACGAGAAGATTATGAACATGAGGAAAATAATATTGGCGGAGTAAATATTTCCTTATATGAATTAACATCATCGCTAAAAAGCATTCCACAGGGCAAAAAAGTAGTTTGTTATTGCCAAACCGGGCAAAGAAGTAAAATGGCGGTTCAGTTGTTGAATGGAGCTTATGAAGGGGAGGTTTATAGTTTGAAAGAGGGGCTTGTTTAGTTCATTAGTTAATGGTTCATTCGGTTAATTGTAGGCCAAACCGAGTATCCCATTCCATATTATTTGACCATATAGGCTTCAGCATCTTTTAATCAGCGCTAATCGCTCCCCGCCAAACGCCTGACTGTTTCCATCATTCATCATCATTTTCCATGTTTTAACCACAAAGGACACGGAGAGCAGGCGCAAATATCACAGAGCAGGGTAAAAAGCAGGCGTCATTCACGCGCAGGCGGGAACCACGAAGTGCTCAGCGAAGCTAATCTTAAAGCACGCCACCATTTAAGGAATATAAAACCCTTGAGCTTATATGAATCTTCTATGTCTTACATGGTTAAAGTAAAAAGACCTTCCTGAGACAGATCTATGCTTGTAGATTTCCCGACAGTATTACACTCCGATCGAAATGATGACACTCCGAAACCCTCAGGATGGCGCTGTGCCCGGGAATAACCTGTTGATCTACTTTGAACCCCAGACTACTAACTTCCGACTAAAAAACGGCTCAATCTTTGCTTCTCCCCAAGCTTAAATTTTATAAGGAAAACCCATTCAGATCATGAACAAATTACAAGCACTATCCCAAAAATCAAGATTCGCTATTTTAATTCTCACTACACTTTTTTTATCTGCCTGCTCCGAAACCCCGGAACGTTTCTTCGACATCGCCATTCTTAACACCAATATGATCAACGATTTTGCCAGCGCCGATCTGGCCCGTCATATCAACGATGAAACGAAAGAATATCCTGATATTCCATCCAGTAAAAAGAAAGGCAACGAAGCTACCACGAGCCTCAACAACAAAATTTTATACCTCGAGCAATCGCTCGAGAAGGTAAAAAAACTCTCTGCCTCTGGCGATGAAGAAAAAGAAATTAAAGCCCTTTCGCAGCAATTATACGAACTCGTAATCCCCGTTTATAAAAACGAGTACCTGGCTTACGCCAAACTGTGCGATAGCAAAGGCAGCCAAAGCGCCAAAGATGAAATCATTAAAAATATCGACCAGAAATATGGCGCCCACTTTGAGCAAAACTTTAATGCCTTAATGGAAAAAGGGAAAACCTATGCAAAAAAAAATAACATCCAGGTAAACTGGGGCCAATAAAACAGGTAATGTTTAACTCAGGTGTGATGCATTTGGGTTAAACCATTATTCAGGCCAAGACTCCCAACCAACTTCTGCAGATGCTACGCACTAGTAGCCTGCAGCTCATTGCTGCGAAACGCTGTTATTTCTCCTTCCTCAATCTTTGTTTCTTCCTTAGAGGACTTAACTTCTTTCTTTAATCTGCTTGCACCAAAGCCGCATAATGTTATAAAAATGACAGCATACAACAACCAAGTTAAACGGGTTTGCAGGTACCTGCTATTGGAGATGTATTTTGATAAAATTATAGGTGTAAGCTTTTTTAGCATCCTTGTCGTGTCAGCAGGATATGTACCCGCAGCCGTAAAAAACTCATGATCCTTTACAAAACCTTTATACCATACTTTACCCAACGAATAGCTGGTTAGGGTATCTGATAGATTAATCTTCCTTTGATGCTGTAACTTTTTAAGATCCAATGGGATTATCGTAGCATTAGCAATTTGTGCATCGCATTTTACCGGTTCGTAGTGATCTTCATTCCAATACATACAGCCCTCATCTGCTTTTGGCATCTTAACTATTGTCGCACTACGCTCCCAAATAGCAAAAGAAGTGGTGCCAACAAATAGTAAAATAATACAAGAGATGATGATATGATGTTGGGAGAAGCGTGGACGATAAGTGGTTTCTTCCCGTGGTGGTTTTGGTTGGAGTATGGGCGGATTTGTTGGGCCTATAACTACAGGAGGAGTTTTATTTCCATTTGCTATTTTCTCAATAATAAGTTCTTTTTCCTCATCACTAAGTTCCATCCATTCATATTGTGTAGGGAAGCCTATTAACCAGGCAAGAAGGTCAGTATTCTCTTCTTTTGTCTTCCCTGTCTCTCCTTTGATATGATTGCATAGGGCCTTGTAATCATCAGGCTCTGAATCATCTATCACTTTCCGAAAATCATCACACTCCATCTTATCTTTTTTAAAGAACATGGAAAGTATATCGGCATCTTTTGGAGTATATCTATCGTCATAAACCCTTAAACAAGCTTTTCTTAATCTTGTAGTAGTTGCTTGGGGCAAAATTGCGCGCAGCTTCCCATTATCCTTCATCTTTTTATAGGCAGCCAATACTATGTCTTGATAATCTTCAGGCATTTTTCAAAAAATTTAAGCGTAAAAATAGAAATGGAATTTTTGGAATCCTTACGGGTTTCCGGAATTCTTTGGAATTTAAAAAGAATTCTTCAGAATCTTTGGAATTATCTGAAAACTAGCGATTTGAAGCTTGGATATTTGTCCCAACAATTAATTCAAGCAACGATTCAAACGATAATCCAAGCAAAGAACTAAATGTTAAAAACGAGTAGAAATCGCGGTAGTTATTAGCCGGTTTGGGAAGCAGTTATTGGCTCCCGCGACAGACACTCAAACACTTCCCAAAAATTTCAGAAGGCCTTCTGATTACAAATCGTAGCAACCTCCAAGTAAGGATCTCGGAGGCCTACATAGTAATTAATTCTAAAAATTTTAAGTCATGTTTTTATATTTTTTTATTGCGATCCTATTGGGATTGGCAACGCCTACAAATACAAATCACAATTGCAACCATAACGGAGGTACAACAGTAACTACTGCAAATGATACCGGTGGGGAAACTGGACAGATCCCTCCACCAAAAATAAATTAATGCAGAAAGCAAGGCGGTATATCTGCCTTGCTTTTTTTTAAAATTAAATTTACACAATCACTCTAAAGCTATATATTCCGATTCCAATAAGCAATCCTTATTGTTTATTTTTTAACTTAGAGGAAAACTAAAATTGTGAAACGCCTCTCCACCTTATTCTTATTGTTGCTCATAGGCTCTTGCATAAAGCCTTCGTTAAATGAGGAAAGTAAAAAAGAAAACCCTTTATACGATAAAGCATTCGAGTACAGAGAATCTGGAAGAATGGATAGTGCATTTAGCTATTTCAATCAGGCTAAAGATTTATTCTTAGCTCAGAAAGATAGTGTTGGCGCTGGAAAATGCCTCATAAATATGGGAATTATCTCCACAGATAAAGGTGATTATTTTGGTGGACAAGAATTATCAATAAATGCACTCCAATATCTTAATGAAGAAAAAAAAGAACAATCGAAATATTTTAGATCTAATTTTAACAATCTAGCTATTGCTACCTTTAAACTGAAGGATTACGCACGCGCACTAAGATTATACGATGATGCCATCAAATTTTCTGATGATTCATTAGATATTCGAATCTGCCTAAACAATAAAGCTAAGGTTTATCAGGATATGAAGGATTATAAAATGTCTTTAGAAATATATGAAGCAATTTTAACTGGAGCACATAAGAACCAAATAGAATACGCCAGAGCATTATCCAACCTCGCTAAAACCAAATGGCTGATCAATTCCAACTATAATGCTGAAACAGAATTTTTAACTGCTTTAAAGATCAGACAGGAAGAAAAAGACCTTTGGGGCCTAAATGCCAGTTATGCACACCTCGCTGATTATTACACCGCAAAGAAACCTGCTATAGCTTTGGCTTATGCTCAGAAAATGTATCAGGTGGCTAAGCAGCTTAAGAGCCCTGCCGATCGGCTACAAGCTTTACAAAAACTGATTACATTAAGTTTGTCTAACAAAACGAAGGAGTATTTCGAAACTTATCAAAAATTAGCTGACAGTCTGGAAACGGCCCGTAATGCAGCCAAAAATCAATTTGCCCTCATCCGCTATGAAACGGAAAAAAATAAAGCTGATTTTCTAAAGGCCAAAGCAGAAAATATTGAAAAACAAAAAGATATACTGCTACGAAATATTGGTATTGCTACTTTGGCACTCTGTTTAATAATGGGATATTTCTTATACCAAAGGAGGCAGAAAAACTTAAGGCAGGAAAAGGAGATAGAAGTTAAGAAAACAGAACTCAAATATGTTAAAAAAGTACATGATGGTGTCGCGAATGGACTCTATCGGATCATGAATAAACTTGATAACCAAGAGGCATTAAAAGACAACCCAATTATCAACGAAATAGAAGAACTTTACGAACAATCGCGTGATATTTCTTACGAAAGGCCTAGATTGAAAAATCAGCCTTTTAACGAAAAAATATCTGAGATATTAAAGTCATTCGCTTCCGAAAATACGAGGGTAATACTGGTCGGGAATTCGGCCCCATTATGGGAAAAAGTTTCCGAACAGGCCAAAGATGAAATAGAGCATATCCTTCAGGAACTGATGGTAAACATGGGCAAGCACAGCCAGGCAAGCGATGTGGTGATTAAATTTGAGCAGGTACAGCAAAAAATAAACATTTTTTATACCGATAACGGTATTGGCATTGCAGGTAAGCCGCAACCTAAAAATGGCTTAACAAATACGGGAACCCGTATTGATGCAATTGGTGGTACAATTACCTTTGATACCAAAGTTGAAAAGGGGCTTAAAATCCAAATCTCTTTTCCGGTTTCCTAATTGTATTAAATATGTTTAAAAGAATACTTATTGCCGAAGATCAAGAAACACAGAATATTTCCCTGCAAAAAACATTGGCCGAAATGGGTGTCGAAAAACCCGAATATGTATATTATTGCGACGATGCACTTACGTGGATCAAAAATGCCGTTAGGGAAGAGCGACCTTATGATCTTTTAATCACCGACCTCTATTTCGAAGAAGATCATAACCTGCAAAAAATCGACGGAGGTGCCGAACTCATCAAAGCCGCAAAAGAGGCGCAACCCAATTTAAAAACCCTGGTATTTTCCGGAGAGAACAGGCCAGCAGTTATCGACATGTTATTTAAAGAAATGCATATTGATGGGTATGTGCGCAAAGCCCGTCGCGATGGGCAGTACTTACGCCTCGCCATATCTGCGATCCATAACCATAAAAAATATCTTTCGCCTGATTTAAAACAGGCCAGAAAAGAAAATAATTCTCACGATTTTACCGACCTCGATATTGCAATCATCTCTCAACTGGTTGATGGAATGCCACAAAAAAACATCCCATACTATCTACAGGAGAACAACATCAAACCCTCAGGCCTGAGCAGTATCGAAAAACGCCTTAACCTGATGAAAGAAGTACTTGGCTTCTCCAAAAATGAGCAGCTTATTGCCTATTGTAAAGACATCGGGATCATTTAATCATCCAACAGCATCTTTCCTCCAACCATGGGTCGATTAACTTCGTTTAGTCACTCACGCGGTTATCCTCCAACAAATTCGTCATTCTGAACTTGTTTCAGAATCTTTCAAGCTGCCATCTTACGCTGCGGTACTCTCCTTGTTTTTGTCTATGCGAAATTATGGTCAAAGAAATCTCGTTTAATGTGGTTAAGGGTTAAGGTTATCAACCAAATGAATTAATCTCGCTACGGTTTCCCGTAAGAAAAACAATCTCAATCGTTCTACTTTTGATCAAAACCCAAAAGTCAAATCAAATGGACCTTAAGCTTAAATTAGAACAACTTCATCAACGGGTGGTAGGATTAAAAGATCAGATCAATACCGAAGAGGCTACGAAAAATGCATTTGTAATGCCATTTATTCAAATTCTAGGTTACGATATTTTTAACCCTACAGAGGTTATACCCGAGCACATTTGCGATATCGGCACTAAAAAAGGCGAAAAGGTAGATTACGTGATTCGCAAAAACAATGAGCCCATCCTCATTTTCGAATGTAAACATTGGAAAGAAAGTGCCGATGCACATAACTCTCAATTGCACCGCTATTACCATGTTTCTAAAGCACGTTTTGGTGTATTAACCAACGGTACTATTTATAACTTTTACGCCGATTTGGAAAAACCGAATATTATGGATGAAAAACCTTTCTTAACAATCGATATTGAAGACCTGAAAGATAATGCGATTAAAATCCTCGAAAGCTTTACCAAAAACGAATACAATTTAGAAACGATTCTTGATTCGGCCGAAGGTTTAAAATACATCAAAGCCATCAGAAAGGAATTTGAAAAAGAAATCGACACCCCTTCTGATGAAATGGTAAAATTACTGGTGAACCGATTTTTTGATAAACCTTTAACGGCAAACCGGATGATCGCCTTTAAAGAATATACCAAAAAGGCCCTGGCCATTTCCATTAACGAATCGATCAGCGATCGTTTGAAATCTGCCTTGAACATCAATGAGAAAATAGAGAAAAAGGAGGAGGACAAAGCAATTCTTGTTATAGAAGATCCTGATACATCAAAAATCGTAACCACGGAAAAAGAGTTGGAAGCCTTCCAGATTGTAAAAGCCATTTTACGCGAGAAGATACCTTCGGCACGGATTGCAGCCCGCGATACCCAATCTTACTTTGGCGTATTACTAGATGACAATAACCGGAAACCCATCTGCAGGTTTCACTTTAATACCGCGAATAAATACATCGAAACTTTTCAGAATGGTAAAGATGCCGGTGAGAAAAAACAGTTGTTTAACCTTGATGAACTTTACGATTACAGGGCTCAATTGCATCAAACTTTAGAAAATTATTAATTGTCGCTCATCAATCAAAAATGCAGGGATTGCTCCACCGTTTGTATTGGGAGCAGGCAGGGCAATCTCTCATTTTTAAACGTATAAAATCCTTCTCTATTTGCCATCAGGAGCGGAGTCGAAGGATCTTTTATAACGATTAACAACTGCAACTTCTTTATTTTAACCATATAAGAAATATAAGATCATTTAAGTTTACGAAACCCTCACCGCTCATCGTCCTTTCAACCGAAGTGGATAAATCTGATAGAAAAGAAATTTATAAATTTTGCTTTACGGTTTCCCTTTGGGAAAAGGTTTCTTGACACGATAGTTTTATAGTCTAAAAATAATTTAAGATGAAAAAGTATTATGTAAACAAAAATGCCCAAAGTAACGGCGATCATGAAGTTCATGATGAAAATTGTACTTACCTACCTTCCAGTGATAACAGAAAGTATTTGGGCGAATTTTCTTCATGTAAAGGTGCGGTAACAGAAGCGAAAAAAACTTACAGCAAATCAAACGGTTGCAGAACATGTTCTATAGACTGCCACACCACTTAAAACTGATATAGCTGCTTCTTTAGTTTTTATACCCCCCGTAAAAACACACAATCAACTGAAAATCAATATGTAAATTTTCTTAAATACTTTGTTTTTTTACGGTTTTCCGTAAGGTTTGGGGTTTAGGCTTGTATACTTTTGAAGTATAAACTTAAAAACAAACTTATCATGGAATATAAAGTAGTGCCATTCACCGCAACACTGAATCAAAAAAATGAAACTACAGCTGCGGTTGCTATTCAATTAGAAAATCTAATCAAGCAATTTACTAATCAAGGTTGGGAATATATCAGATTGGAAAGTGTTTCAACCTATGTGCAGCCTGATCCAGGTTGTTTTGGATTAGGTGCCAAACCTGGTTATTTAGCTTCTTATCAAATGGTTGTTTTCAGCAAAGGAGTATTATGAAAATAATTTTACTCTCTATCATAAGAATATACTGGGCAGTATTCCCTAAAGATAAAAGGCGTAAATGCATTTTCAAATTGAGCTGCTCTAAGCATGTTTATCAGGTTACCAAAAAAGAAGGCCTGCTCGAAGGATTTAATGCATTAAAGTATCGATATAAAAACTGTAGAAATGGGTATCATATTTTCGAAAATCATATCGACGGGAGTAAGATGATGATATTACCCAATGATCAATTGCTTCAAGAAAATGAGATTGCAGTTAGATTTTACTCCTGCAGCTAAGATTTAGTCTCTAACATTAATTGAATTCCTATACTTTTTCATCAATGAAACCATTCCTGATTGTTTGCTCAATCTGCTGTTTTGTAGCAATATTGAAGTTGCCCATTGAATTTTATACCTTTTTAAGAACCATTGTTTCATTGGGAGCGGGATTGCTCATTTACAGTTGGATCAAACAAAAGAACTATTCCTTTGCAATTGTTTTCGTGCTTGTGTTGATTCTTTTTAATCCTCTGTTTCCCATTTACCTGCATCGGAAAAGCATCTGGATTCCACTTGATATCATCACCGGACTATTGTTTTTAATTATTGCCTTTTTTAAGAAAAGTGAGCCTGTAAAACAAGAAGAAAAAGCCACTGAAATTTTACCCGTTCAAAAAACATACTCCAGAGACCGGATTGTTTCGGTGAAAGGAGAAATACAATAATCACATCATAAATCACCTCAAAACTTAATGTTATGATTGCCCAGATAGAAGAATTTTTTAACCCAAAAACAGCCGATCCGTCTCAGGATGAAAATGTGGAGATCAAGGAGCCGGCTACCGAACAAGAGGAGGAAGTAAGAAAAAGAACTTACCACGAAGCAGGCTTTAGGGACGGATCGCGAAACAGTGGTAGCCCACTGGCGCTTTCGATATGTTTGAACGCCATTTACGCCAGATTTCAAAATGAAGAAAAAGAACTGGTAGAAAAGCAGCAACTGGCGAAAGAGCCTTACATCAACGAGCAGAAAACCAAAGAAACCGAAATCAAAACACTGGTAATCAGCAAGGAAAGTAAAGAACAGCAGATTAACAAGGTAGAAACCGATATCAGGGCGGTAAAAGATAATATCGAAGAGCTAAAATTCGAAATCAACGACCTGCCCCGGAATCCTGAAAAATACCACATCAGTGCATCAAAAGGTGCTTCAAGTAAGTTCTGGATCGGTTTAATCATCCTTATGCCTTTAAGCCTGTATTTATTTACTTTTTATATTTCTACCTCTTATTCTGCCTTTTTTAAACCCTTTGATGCCAATAGCACCATCATTATGAATGTGCTCGATTCTAAAGCTTTTGAAAAGGCCTGGCACGATGGTTCACTCGAAGGTGCTTTTGTAACCTTTATCCCTTTTGTGTTTTTAGGACTGGGTTATTTAATCCACATGTTCGGAGAGGTTAAAAGCATTGGGAATTACATTAAAATTGGTCTGTTGTTGCTTACTACCTTTGTTTTCGATGCCATTCTGGCTTACCAGATAGAGGAAAAGATTTACGAGCTAACTAAAACATTTGATACACCTGAATTTAATATCCCTATTGCCTTTGGCAAAATCCAGTTCTGGGGAATCATTTTTGCCGGTTTTGTGGTGTACCTTATCTGGGGAGTAGTATTCGATTTTATCATGAAAGAACACCGGGAGAAAGACAAAATCAAACACGAACAACTGCGGAGAAAAAAAGATATCCAGATCCATCAGGATAGGATAAGCGATATTGAAATCCAGAAAGCAAAATTGATAGAAGAACTTAACGACATTAAGAAAAGTTCGCTGGAGGCACAGGGACGTATTATTACATTACAACGGATAATCGATGCCGTAATTATTCCCACCAAGGAGTATGTGCTTTATGCTTCCGAGTATATGAAAGGCTGGATTACGTTCGTGAGTGAAAAGCTCCATATTTCAATGCACGAAAAAATTGTTCTTCAAACTGAATGTATTGCCTGTTACAACGAAAACCTTAAAAACGTAGGGGCAAGCGAAGATTCGCAAAATTCTATTTACGTCACTACTTTATAACCCGCAGCATCATGAAGTCAACATTACTAAACATATTACTGCCGCTCTTAATTACAACTGCTTTTGCAAAAGAGGGTCAAGCCCAGCAAGCAAAACACAACCTTAACATCAGCTTTTTATTGGATTTATCTGATCGGATCGATCCTAAAAAGAATCCCGGGATTTACCAACGCGATCTTCAATATATAAATTCAGTACAAAAAGCATTTATTAACCATGTAAGAGGAAAAAAGATGCTCCTGTTAAAAGACCAGATGCAGGTTTTCTTTAATCCCCTGCCCAATATCCCCAATATTAATCAGCTTAGTGAACAGCTAAAAGTCGATTTTAACCCCAAAACCAGTAAAAAGGATTTCCTGAACATTGATAAGGTTTATACCAATAATCCTGCTAAAATTTACCAGAGTGCTATTAAAGACCATAATTATGTGGGCTCAGATATCTGGAGGTTTTTTAAAAGCAATGTGCAGCTGTATTGCATTAAACCAGAACATCGGAATATTTTAGTAATACTAACTGATGGCTATATGTACCATAAAGCCAGTATCATGCAGATAGGAGGCAAAAGTTCTTATATCACCCCAGAATTTCTCCGTTCGAAAAAGCTCAACTCTGCCGGTTACCAAAGCATTATGAAGAAAAATAACCTTGGTTTCATTGCTTTCCCTTATAATTTAAAAGAGCTCGAAATTATTGTTTTGGGCATTAATCCATCAGTTAATAACCCTTACGAAGAAGATGTCATTAAACAATATTGGACAGATTGGTTTAAAGCGATGAAAGTGAAGAAATTTGATTTACTAACAAATGATTTGCCGGCTGCGTTGGACCCTGTTATACAGCAGATTATTAAATAGATAAAAATTATAACTATTATTAAATATCCATTCATTTTCTTAAATCATCCCCTCATCATGAAAACCCTCTCCTTATTAATCTTTTTCGTTATCAACATCACTTGTAAAGAAAACACAACCGTGTACATTTGCAACAGTCCCGGTGCTAAAAAATACCATTATAACAGCAACTGCCGTGGATTAGGTAATTGCACTTATCGGGTAGTTTCAATTGAAATAGAAAAAGCCAAAAAAGACGGAAAAACATTATGCAAGTGGGAAAAGTAAGTGTATTGGTTTTATTATTATTAACACTGCAAAGCTGTTTCATCCAGCCAGGCGAGAGCAAACCTTTAAACAATTCTCACCTTTCCTTTACCGCCAAAGTGATCCGCATTATGGATGGCGATACTATGGAAGCATTATACCAAAACCAGCCCATTAAAATCCGTTTGGCCCATATTGATTGCCCCGAGAAACGTGGCCACCAGCCTTTCGGGAATAAAGCCAAACAAGCCCTGTCTGATTTATGCTTCGGACAGCTGGTAACGGTGCAAGGCCAAAAATACGATCGCTATAAAAGGTTAATTGCTGTAGTGATTAACAGCAAAAAACAGGTGGTGAACCAGGAAATGATTAAACAGGGCATGGCCTGGCACTATAAAAAATATTCGAATGATCCGCTTTATGCTCAATTGGAGATAAACGCAAGGAAAAATAAAATAGGTTTATGGCAGGAAGCAGATGCAGTAGCCCCATGGGAGTGGCGGGAAAAAAGGCATGCTTTAGCTCAATAATTAATGCCTCTTTTTTACTAAAAACATTATAAGCTATAATTAAAATACTAACTTATAAGTATTGCTATGCTCAAAAACCAGACCTGGATTCAAAAAAACATCCCTTTTTTAAATAAACAATTATCAAATAAATCTCTTAATATGAACTGTTTTATTACTTGGCGAATCCTACTCCGTAGAAAAGGTGAAGCCATTTACAGAACCACACAACACTCGCTCACTATAGGCTTTGTAGATGTACTGCATAGGGTACCGCCGACTTTTAAAGATTTTATGGCAATTGGAAGGTTTAAATAAAAATAAGCAGCCAATACGAATTGTAATCAATACGGCAACCGATACACCTAGGTAGATTCATGATTTTAAGAATTTCTATAATACTAATGGTAGCTATCATATTTTTATCAGTTCGGTAAGGGATCACGATTTTTTTTGCCAAGAAGGGATTTTTTTGCTATTATGAGTATAAGCCATTCCGCTCATCACATTTTAGAAATACCATTGGGGAAAGTTACTAGAAAAGGCGCAAATTTTACAACAGCTTTAACTTGGTACCAAAATCAACTAGATAATTTAATCGAACATATACTACACAATAATCCATACAATATTAATTATGCCAAAACTGTTGCACGAAGTGATTAGGGATGTATTAATTGATGCCAAGAGAGCTTTAACCACATCAGAAATCGCAAAAATTATAGCTGAGCGCCAGCTATGGGAAAGACCTAGTGATGGGCAGTTTCCCGAATCTTCACAGATAGCAGCAAGGATCAAAAACTATAGTCTGCTGTTTGAAAGAAAGGATAATTTAATAGGGTTAAGGGTTAAGATAGATGACAAGAATATGAGGTTGTTTAGGTTAACCTATAATACTAATGATTGGGTAAAGCCCTCTGGACATAATTGGAAAGTGCAAAATCAAGGTAAGTCAGACGTGGCATACGAACTTCAGTTCGGTTTCGGTGGAGAAGAATGGTTATTAAATCCCAATTTTACATTAAAAGGCTATCAATACGGATACATTAGGGGTGTAGAAGATCTAACAGCCGATACGCGTTTAATTAATAAGGCATACCTATTTACAATAGAACGTACAACTTCTGAACGGTATTTGGTTGCCGAGCTAATACATTTAGAAATACTAAGAATTGGTGCGGCTTTTAATCAAGGCAAAAAGTTGTTCGATCAATACCACACACAGATGGTTAATGACTTAAAAAAGGTTGATGCCGATCTAAAAGGTTTTGGTAATAACTTTTATCCTAATGTAAGGTTTAAGCTTGAGGAAGCCAAGATATACTCAGAGCCTATTTCAGTACCAGGTTTAAAGGGAGATAAATATAATCGCTTTTTGCCTTATCATGTTGATAGCAATTTATTAAAGATTTTAACTGAAAGTTTACCCGAGGATAAATTTGTATTTAAACCAGGTATAGCGAAAAATACTGAAACTTTTACCCGTACACAGGAGGCAAAGGAAAGTACTGTATCCAGGTTACATACAGATATTACCAACGATCTCGTTAATCACCTAAGCCCAGAATATACTGTTTCAATGAAAAATTTATCTGTTGAGATATGTGAATTCGGATCCAATAAAGCAGATGTGGTTTTAAAGGAAAAAAATAATTCTTATACAATAATGGAAGTGAAGACTAGTTCTAATGCCCGAAAGAATATCCGCGAGGCTTTGGGCCAATTGCTGGATTATGCTTACTGGTATGACCATTTTTAAAATTAAGTCTTTAATCATTATAGCACCTAACTCCTTAACAGTTATCGAAAAAGAAGCCTTCGTTCGTTTAAAAGCCGCATTGAATGTTAACCTTCAATATTGGCAATATAGGAAAGGAGAAAAAGAAAAATTCTCTGTGATAAGGTAGATTAGTTGAGAGTTTAGCTTGCAGGCCTATAATTATTTTAAAATTACGCCAAGATAAAAACAGATTTCTCATATTAAAACCAAAAATAAAGTTCGCTATGACTTGTATTAAAATGACAATTAGCGAAGAAAATGCCAACATCACATGCAGGATAAATAAAACAATGTAATAGAACATATTATATCTCAGCTTGTTTTTACCTTATGGGCATAAAAGAATATCCTAAAGGGGAGGACTCCATAAAGGTTCCCCGCTTTGAAGAAGACGCAGGTTTCTATACCACCATCGAGCGGAGTAAAATAATGGCCAACATTAAGGGGAAAAACACCAAAGCCGAGGTGCTTCTTAGAAAAGCATTATGGGCTAATGGCATCCGCTTTCGAATCCACGTTAAAAACATGCCTGGAAAACCTGATATTGTTATCCGAAAATACCGCCTGGCGATATTCGTAGATGGGAGTTTCTGGCATGGTTTCCAATGGCAGAAAAAGAAACTTACAATAAAAAGTAATGCCAAATTCTGGATTCCAAAAATTGAAAGAAATATGCAACGCGATCGGATAAACCAAAAATCGTTAGAAGAAGCAGGATATACAGTAATGCGTTTTTGGGACCATGATATCAAAACTGATCTTAAGAAATGTTTAAATCAGGTTTTCCTTTATATTGAGTCTGCAAAAGATAGGCCGATACCAGAACTATCGTAAATTAAACTGGTACTTCGCTTGTAGGTTTGAAATACAAAGCCCGCAATAATTGGTTTTTAAAAGTAATCTATATCATCTATAATAATTTGTCACCAAAATGTTTGGTTATTTTACAGAAAGCAATAGTTTTGCGGCTCGTTTTTTGTAGAAAGAAAACGAATATCATGTAATTAAAAAAGGAAGTAACAATCCTTATAAAAGAAAAATTATGGACAAATTTAAAAAAGTACAAGACCTAATTGCTTCAGTTGAAGCAGACGTAACTAAATTTTATGATGGCGGTAACGCTGCAGCAGGTACACGTGTACGTAAAGCCATGCAAGACTTAAAAGTTTTAGCCCAAGAAATCAGAGCTGAAGTAACTGAGAAAAAAAATAGCGATAAATAATCTGTTATTGTATTGAAAAAAAGCCTGCGGACTCCGCGGGCTTTCTTGTTTATGCTTAAAAGGCTATTATTTAGTTACTATCAATACCTACGCTTTTTCGATTATGCCCTTTAGGTTTAACTTGGTGCTGTAAAATCTTAATTTAATCACAGGCAATCTTTGATTAAAATTATAAACTAATACAATGTGGAAAACCAATTTTATTAGTATTCTTGTGAAATCTTTAAAAGCAACTATATTTGTAACCATGTATAAGGTTGTGTAGTATGGTTATAAAAGATAAATACTCCTTAAAAGAAGTTTCTAACGTGCTCAATAAAAGTATGGAAACTTTGAGACGGTGGGATAGGGCTAAAAAATTGGTCGCTCACCGCGATCTTATGAGCAATTACCGATATTACTATTTAAGCCAACTGATACAATTCGAAGAATTTCAGGATATGACCAACTCTACAGCCCAAACGAAAAATACAATTATGCCTAAAGCAGATCATCAATATACCGTTCTCGAACTCTTTGCAGGCGCCGGTGGGTTGGCAATAGGACTGGAAAAAGCTGGACTTAAGTGTCTTGCCCTTAATGAACTCGATAAATATGCAGTTAAGACCCTTCAGGTAAACAGGCCGAAATGGAATGTTATTCCTGGCGACATCAGGGATATTTCTTTTACAGAATATCGTGACAAGGTAGACGTAGTAACCGGAGGCTTCCCATGCCAGGCATTTAGCTATGCGGGAAAAAGATTTGGTTTTGATGATGCCAGGGGAACATTGTTTTATGAATTTGCCAGAACGGTCCAGGAGACCAATCCAAAGATATGTATAGGTGAAAATGTTAAAGGGCTTCAAAACCATGATTCTGGAAGGACATTAAAAACAATGATTGCTATTTTGGACGAAATTGGTTACAGAGTGGTAGACCCAAAGGTGCTCCGCGCAATTTTCTATAATGTTCCCCAAAAACGTGAGCGGTTAATATTAGTAGGTATTAGAAAGGATATAGACATTGATTTTGAATACCCGCAAGCTAATAAGAAGGTTTATAACCTGAGAGATGCCCTGAAAGCAGGCTCGCTTTTCGATAGTGATGTTCCTGCAGATTCGCCGGGCACGAAATATCCAGCCTCTAAAAAAGCGGTGTTGGATCTTGTTCCTCCTGGAGGGTATTGGAGAGATCTGCCATTGGAAATCCAAAAGCAATATATGCAGAAAAGTTTTTTCCTGGGAGGTGGAAAGACAGGGATGGCCCGAAGAATAAGTTGGGACGAGCCATCGCTCACTTTAACCTGTAGCCCGGCACAAAAACAGACCGAGCGATGCCACCCAGATCATACCAGGCCTTTTACTGTACGGGAATATGCACGCATACAAACGTTTCCAGATGATTGGGAGTTTCAAGGCCCGGTTTCGGCACAATATAAACAGATCGGCAATGCTGTTCCGGTTAATCTTGCAGCTGCAATCGGGGGATCACTGGTAACCTTTTTAAATAAAGTATATGCTGAACAAGTTGCACAAATAGCTGAATTGGTTTAAACCTCGTCAGGGTCAGGAGTGATTATACTTGCATTTCGGTCGAAAATTTTATCAAGGGAGGCTTCCAGTGTTCTCTCTTGGTTTATCTCTGCAAAAGATTCCTTGATCAAATGGAAGGTACCGGTGTAACCAGAGAGAAAATCCCAAAAATCATCCTCTACCCAAGCTTCCAGCCCAGGAGTTAGGGGTTTGGCTCCAGCTTTGGTCTTATCCCAAAAATCACCATCATAGGGATTGTACGGGAATACTATCCTTCCCCGCGCTTGTCCGTCTGGTTTATTGGAATAATAATAAGCGTACCAATTCATTATCTGATCCAAAAATTTCTTGAAATCACCTACATTAGGTTGAACGGTTTTAGTGTCGAAAAACCAATCCACGCCATCTTTAAAAAGCCAAATATCTACTCCAGAGCCTGTAGGGGCCTTTGAGAATTCGGTTATTCGATTCACTAAAAATGGCTGGCAAACATTTTTGATCGCTTGATGGCTCGATTCGGCATTAAAACTATTGGTATAATTCTGGCGATCGTTGCGGATTAGGCCTAATGTGGCATCTAGAGATGCAGGCATAATTGTTGGCTTCTGTAGCTTTTGGTTAATAACGGTGAAACCATTTGCTTTCGCTATCTCTTTGGCCAACGGTTCCCATAATGTGGTTCCCATAGAAGTTTCCATACCGCCAACAATAGATCTAATTTTCCGCTCTTTAGGCATTAATAAATCTAGGATCTGAAAATTGCTTTTTTTCTTAAGGGTTCTGTCAGTAAAGTTAATAATGCTTTTAATCGTAGCAGTCTTAATAATTGTTTTGAGAGCGTCTTTTTCCATCTTGCAATTTATGCCTTTTTACAAATAAATACAGCATTAAGTTAAACTTAAAAACAAGTATAAAATTAATTACAATAGGTTTTAGCCCGAACGGAATTTAAAACCATTACTGGAGGATAACATATGCAATAGTCCAGGGTATGATAGCTGATCTACAATTAACTTGAATATTATTGGGAATGTTAAACAACTTTTAGTGTTGTTTTGCGCTAAAACTTACAGGTAAAAACCACATTCTCTACCAATTTCAGCCACTTCATGGGTTTGACCAACCGAATAACAGCATAGAAACATCTTCCTGCTAAAATTAGCGAAAGCACCTACAAATTTAAGGTAAAAGATGGCACCTTAAAGCCTGTAAAACTACCGGGCGGCGATCGTTTTTATCTGAAAGATCTGCTGGCTGCCTACCTGGAAAGCCAGCGAAAAGGCCGTACCTGATTACCCCTTCTTTACCTTTTGTTTACCCTTTCTTCGTACCAGGTTAACCCCAGGGTTACCCCACGGTTACCCTGGCTTTACCTTTTGGTTACCTAAAAGGTAAAGCCAGGGCCTTGTTTGGCCGAAGGGTTGCACTAGTTCTGGTTATGCTGCCCTTAATCTGGCTGCCACAAGCAGTCAGGTTCCTGCAATACGGGCCAGCTATAATGGCTCATTTTAGCTCATTATTTGTGTTAATTCGTCGCAAACTGGAAAGCACACAGTTAAAAACGAAGGCGCAACACATTACTAAAAGCAAAAAGCCGTGTTGAGCCATGATGGGCATAGGGCTGGTAGTGGCACTTGGCCTGGCTTACTGGCTAATGAGAAAATGGCGTTTCGCCTGAATGTTATAAATTCCTTGCCTAAATATCCAGGCAAGGAATTTATAATTTTTTACCGGTTTAAAACCAAGGTTGCTGGGTAGAGGTAACAGCAACGACTTATGCCCATTTTTAAAACTTACAATATTATGGTTTCGCATTATACAGGAATATTCTTTAAATCACTCCCTTAAACAAAAAAAGCCGCCCAATGGGCAGCTCAATTCATCTGATTGATAGTTTTATTTTGCTAAAACCATTGCATTTTGATCTGCTTCCATGATCGCTTCAGAAGCATAGGATTCAGATTTAAGACTGGCAAAACCAGTTAATTTTACATTTTTTATATTACTTGCAATCATTGTACTTTGGCCAGCAGTACCATTTAATTTTAATACCGCATCATCTTTAACAAGGGTATATAAACTGCCTGCTGTAGTTTTAATTTTTGCTGTAGCACTTTGGTTCAAAAATAACTGAAGGTATTTTACATCAAAATTATTGCTGGTTACCACCACCGATTGGCCATAAGCTTCAATTCTTTCCAAATCTTTTACGGTAATATTTAGCGTTACCTGGCTTGTTTCTAATGAATTGATAAATAAGGTTTTTCCATCAGTTGATACTGAGGTTTTTGCAGCGTCGTAGTTGCTTGCACCTTCTACATTTTGCTTGTCGCCTTGGGTTAATACGATTTTCACATTCCCGCTCACCCAGATCCGGTTGAATGTTGATAACGAAGAAGTTTTTGTTTCTTCTTTGACAGGCTCAGCGGCAAAAGTTGCCATGGCTGATGAAGTAAATACTACTGCTGTTAATGCTGCTGCGAATAAGGTTTTTGCTAGAGTTTTCATATCTTTTATATTTTAGGTTTTTGCTATTGTTTTGTTATTAAGACGCAGCTATACCTGAAACGTTGCAGCCAAAAAGCCTGTATTATACCAGCATCGGTAACCGCTAGACCAACGCCTGTAATTTCTAGACGAACTGTTCGTAACTTTCCATTACGACTTGCAGAAATCCACTATTTATTCTCATTACTTATCATTTTACAGTCTTTTTAAGAAAAATGCTAATGGTTATTTCAATTGTTTATAGCTCCTTGAACATGGAAAACAGCCCCTTTAGCCTAGATAAGTAAATTAAGTAATTGAATGATTTGGCAAACAGGTTGGCATAACAAATATGGAGGATGTGCATGTAGCCCAGGTTAAAATTATTGTTTGGGATAACGACCAGTTATAAGTAATTCGATCTGACTTTCTTTTGTTATTCCAAAGACCTGACTGTTAAAAGCTGGCCTCCAAATATCAGAAATGCTGTAATTAGCTTGCTGTATTAAGCATATTAGATATTTAAACCTATGCTAAAATGGTATTCATTCATTTAGCGACCACGTAGTTCTACCTGGTTTTACTTTCCCGTATTTTTTCGGTTAAACAGATGTTTCTGATAGTGTTAATTTGAGAAAATTAAGCGGAGCACGAATCGGCTTAATAGAAAAACATGATGAAAACAAAAAACCAGGCAAGCGACTGAACCACCTTATCAGCACAGCTCTTTTAATACAACCGAACCCAATACCGCTGCCTGTAAAGCATCAAAACGCTATGGCCGCAGGTGTGCCATATCCTGAACCTAAAATACAATCAAAACCAACAGATATTTCAAGCCTCTTAAAATCATGGAAAACAAACTCATCTTTAATCAGTATGATATGGTGGTATCTTTTACGGAAGATACGCTAAATCAGGAACTCAAAAAACTCGTTACCGGTGGAACAATCAAGCCAACGGTAGTATTATCAAGAACCGCAGATAATAGCGGTAATTATAACTATACGGTATGGGATAACGAGAGCCAGGTCCCGGCAGGAGCGGAGTACATCAGCGGAAATATTACACCTGCTGTACGTATAGATCAATCTGGCAGCAATATAGTTCTGGTATTAAATTTTGATGCCGGCAAAGCTTCATTTATTGATAAAAATGGCTTTGGCCCCTTGGCCGAACTTAAACAGTATGATATGACGGGATGGAAGTATGGCTTTAACGTTAACCTCGATCTTTCGGAATTTAAGCCCGATGGCACAAAGATACCTTCGCCGGCGGTAGCGGAGCAGCTTAATAACTTTAGTGCTGATAACCTTTCAATCAGCTGCCTTTTTATGGATTTTGTTTCTACAGACCTGAAAAGCACCATACCGGCTGAAACTTCGTGCCCGGCAGAAATGACGGAGTTTATGAGCTTTTATTTTGAACATTTATCAGCCAGCGGCAATCCCTACATATTAGGCTATAATGCCAATGCAAATAATAATAGCACATTTTCGCAAAATATCCCCGCCGAACTAACACCTACCGGAGCCAACTATTCAATGTTTGCTGACCATGTGAACACTGGCACAAGCAACCTGAACTACGCCATGGTTACCAAAGGCGGTTTTGTTAATATACAGGGCAGTTCGCCAACACTTGATAGCAACTGGTTTTCGGCAAACAGCAACCCTGATGGCAAAATAATCATTTCACACCTCCGTTTGCTGGAGGCTTTGATCCTTGTTCCGTTCTATAATAATTTGCAGCAGCAGGTATTTCAACAGGTTTCGCAACATGTAAGTGTTGGTCCCGGTCAGCCCTATAATGCAGCAAAAACCGTGAGCGGCAGCAACTGGAGTTTCAACATGTCAAATGTTAACGGAGGCGATGACCAGTATGTAAACACCTTTACCGTTGGCCTTCAAAATGCCCCTGATTCAATTGTTCTAAGTATGAACGGAGCCATTAATATTTATAAAGAAGTATCTAAAGATGCCTTTTTTTGCACAGCCAGGGCGCATGCAAGCGCCAACATCCAATGGGCCGGAACGGTTACACTAAACATCAGAAACGGGCAGTTGAATTTGGATAAGAGTTTCGGTATTACCAGCAAAAATTCTGACCATGGTACCAATACCTGTGCGGATGCTTTTTCGTGGATGGGCAAAATATTGGGTGGCTTTCTTGACCTGTTTACATTTTGGACCGATGGCGGTGCGCTGTCGAATCTGCTGGATGGCGCGATGAGCGTTGATATACCAGGCATTGGCGATATTTCTATCGGCCTGGACAATTTTTCGAGTGTAATTACAGGCCTCATTATTATGCCAACGGGTTCAAATTATCAGCTGTCAGCATCGCCTGCATCACCAACTATTGATAGCGACGGCAACGTTTACCTCGATCTGTCAAAAACAAATTAATTAACATAGTTAAAACTTAATCGTGATGAAAAACACAAGTATTTTTGAACAATTTGACATGGTTGTATCCATGACTCAACAAACCATTAACGATCAGCTTACGCATCTTTCAAGAGTTGGTACCATCCACCCTTCGTTTATTTTAGTACAAACAATTGAAAAGGGAAAATATGTTTATAAAGTATTGGACGATGCAAGCCAAATTCCGGATGGCTGCTCATATATCAATGCCAATATTCTGCCGCAGATTAATATTTCAAACAGTGGTTTAGATATCACCTTTGTTTTAAACATGGTTTCGGGCACAGCTGCGTTTTGGATCGGACAGGGGCCTATGTCACAACTTACCAATTTTGATATTGCTGATTGGGCTTATGGCATTGATGTGAATATGGACCTGTACAAACTGGAGCAGGATGATATTGGCAAAAAGATAGTTGTACCACCCTTAGTTGAAGCACAGCTAAAAAACTTTACCGATAATATGTTCAGCGTAAACTCATTGCTGATGGATTTTGAATCGGTTGATTTGCTGCAGTTTAACCCAACCCATACCACAGCAGGCAGTTCGGGCGACATAGGCATTGAGCAAATGGTGCTGTTTATGCAATTTTATTTAAAATGGTTAATTGCAACAGGCAATCCTTATGTTTTGGGCTATGCCATAGCCCAGACAGACCAAACCCAGGTTCCGGTTACTGAAGTTGTACCTGACGAGCTTAAGCCGGTAGGCACCACCTATTCGATGTATAGCGATGCGGTAATACCAGGAAAGAGCAACCTGAATTTTGTATTGGCTACCAAAGGCGGTTTCGGCCATATTTCAGGCTCGCCCGGAACTTTTGATACCAACTGGATAGGGGATAATGAGGATATAAATGCCAAAATGATTATCTCGCATAACGACCTGGTTGAAAACCTGATATTAAGACCCTTGTATGAAAACTTTCAGAGCGGCGTATTCGACCAGATAAAAGATAACATAAACGTGACTTCGGGAAATACGTATGAGCAAGGCCGCGCTTTTACAGCAACGGGCATTAGCTATACCATATCAAATGTGAGTTCGGGCAATGACCAATATGTAAATACTATCGACGTGAGCTTTAACAACAACGCTACAAGTGTTGATATTGTATTGAAAGGGCATGTACAGTTGTATAAAGAAGTTGATAAAGACATGGGGCTTTGTACCGCAAAAGCATATGCAGGTGGTACGGTTGACTGGTCGGGCCTGTTTACTATCGAAGCAACAAAAGATGCATCCGGTTACCCTACCTTAAAGGTTACGAACAGCAGTAAGATTGACAACCTCACTTCCGACTCTGATCAGAATACATGCGCTAAGGCTTTTGCCTGGATAGGTAAAATATTGGGTGGAATTCTGGATGCCCTTACAGGCGGCCTCGACCAGGGATTTTTTACCGGCTTGTTTGATGGCCTGTTGGATTTACATATTCCGCAAATCGGCAATATGGGTGTTGCCTTTGGCAATTTATCTAATGCGGTGCGCACTACTATTTTACTGCCCGGCGGACAGGTATTTTATTTCAAAACCCCATCTATCGACTCAGAAGCTAATTTCTACCTGTCATTAACCTACAAAACAGATCATTAATTGCTTGTTTTTAATCTTCTCAACTATTAAAATATGGAAACCCATTTCAATGACATTTTAACATTGCCATCAACTGGTTTACAGGATGTAAAATCAGCACAGATACTTGTTTCATGCGAACTGATGAAAAATCAGGTCAAAGCCTCGCCAATTGAACCCAATGATAATATCCTGGTGGCACAGGACAGCAAAGGGCAGCCCTTAATATTTACCATTGGTACAGATGGTATTTTACGCTTATTGCAATTTTCGGCAGGATCAGTCGATGGCTTTTCGTCCATCAACTTAATGGATGGTTTTAAAGACTATGACAAGGCCATAACCTTTGATATCAGCGAAGATTTAAAAGGCCGGATTTCAATAGCCTTTTCCTTATCACTTAAAACTACTGGTTTTACGGATGTTTTTATTGCTGAAAATATTCCGAATAATGCAGACTGGTCTACATTCGCTACTTTATGCAAAAAGGCGCAGGGTATTGATGCCTCGTTCATTGCCGATCACATTCGGCTGGGAACAACCGACATCAATAATAACGCCATGGTACTGGCAACCGGTAAAATAAACGATAATGAATATTATTACGAGATCAATGGCACCGATTTTACCGCCGTTAAAATGGAGCTACCGGAAAATGTGCACCAGGCCACCGAAATTGAAATTGGTTTTGCCTTCGGCCAGAAAGCCAAGTTTTTTTTATACGGCATAGGCGATTCGCAAACATTGGAATGTACTACCATTGCCGATAAGTTTGAAGGCAGTTTGGTGTATGATTTTAGTCCCGGTAATGCAGAGATACCCCTGCAATACCAAAAAATGACCTATAACTGTATGCAAACTGCCTATGGTACACAAACAAACCCGATGTTGATTTCCTCAGACCTTTATATCGGCACAGCGCAGGGCATATTTCTGTTTAACGGATGTAAAATTAAGGATGGCGGTTTCCAGGTAGTTACTGATAAAATAAAAGATGTACACCAGTTGTATATCACCCAGGATGCATCCAGCATATCTGTTTGGGCAATGGTAAGCCCTAATAACCTCTACTATATTTATGGCAAAAAGAGCAGCGCAGGATATACATGGAACGATCCTATCCTGTTTAATACCGAAACAATCCACATTGCACCAATAAGGAATAAAATTAAACTCAGCAATGAGCTTTACCTGGTTGACCAGAACGAAAACCTTATTCATTGCTGGCAGGACCCCGCGTCAACCATCTGGAATCAAAGAACCATTAATGTAAAAGCAAGCGATTACCTTATCAACCTGGATTCGTTTACTACCAAGGTAAAAATTACCGACCAGGATGGTAAAATCCTTCCCAACCAAAACGTCTTCATCACTTCGTCTGAGTGGCTTTTTGTGAATATCAACGGCAAAATTTATAGCTTGGATATGGACAACCCGGCAATAGTGGCTACAGATGGTCGCGGGATGATCAATATCATCCAGCTGACAGATAATATCGCATCGCCGATTTTTCACCTGGATGCAGCATTTTTGGATAAAATAGTGAACATTTATCCAAATGGTAAAATTCAGCATGGCCTTTCGCAAATAAGCTCTGGCGCCGACTTGCAGAATGCGAAGGACGTTGATGGAAATCCAGTTTTAACGCAAACGCAATCATCAGATACCCTTGATGGCGTTTCGTCCAATTTAAGCCAACTTACCGGCGCCGCGGCAACCCATAAAACAGGTGTGGTAAAGGATGGTGACTTGTTTACTTCGTTAACGGATAAGGGTACGAGGGAAACAGGCAAGCTTAATCTTTCGCATCTGCCGGATAACTTTATAATTGGGATGAAGTTGGAAAACGGAACCTGGAAACCCCATACCGATGCTGGCGGATTTATTAGGGCGGGCGGCATCGGCGACGATTTTTTAACTGCCGTGGGCGATGCTTTTAAATGGCTGGAAACTGCTTTTGTAGACGGAATAAAACTGGTAGAAAAGGGAGTTACCTACCTAAAAGACGGTGTAAGTTTCGTGGTTAAAAAAATAGGGGATGCCCTACACTTTGTGCTGAGCATCGCGGATAAAATATTAACCATTGTACTGGATACCCTGTTAACTGTATTTAAAGCAATAAACTGGGTACTGAAACTGATTGGTATTGATCTGCAGGCCATACTGCGTTGGTTAGGCCATTTGCTGGGTTTAGACGATATCTGGAAAACTCATAAAGTAATTGCTGCGTTAATGAATAATGGAGTTAATTATGGAGCAGGTTTGCTGGAAAGTAAATTGCAGGATCTGGAGTCGTTTTTATCAACAACTTTAAATAATGCCGAAGATATGATCCTGAAACAGGTATTACCTGCCAATATCGCCAGCCAGTCGCTCAGCCAGTCAGGTTCAATAGATAGCCCCTTAAATTCGTCGGCAGGCGATTGGATATTCTCGCAAATATTTAATAATAACTTATTCGGCGGCGGCTCATCAGGTAGTGTTAGCCACAATCCGTTTGAGCAATTTGTTAATGATGTTATACAACCAACCGTTTCTGTTTTGATTAATGACCTGGAACAGTTTTTTAAGGATTTTACAGGTTTATTATCGGGGAATATTGCCGATGCTTATAAATTGATAGCAGATCTGATAAAACTGGTCATCGACCCAATAAAAACCATCATACTGGGAATACTGAAATTTTTAAAAGACCTGGCGGGCGATTTAGCGGCTGCTTTGACAGAGATTGTCGATATTCCGTTCCTTAACACGATGTACAAATTTTTTACATCGTTATTGGGCGAAGAAGAAGACCTGACCATAGTTAATGCAGTAGCCTTCATTATTGCCATTCCATACACCTTTATCTCCAAAACTATATTGGGTCATGCTCCATTTGCCCATGATGATTATGGCATGCAATCACCAGATTATTATAAAAATTTGTTTAGTGAACAAACCTCGCCATTTTTACTGGCAGGGAGTTCATCAGGCGCAATAGCTTATTCAAAAATAGGCGGAAGTATTGCATCCGTGGCAGGCATAGTGGCAAGCATATTAACCCTCATTGGTTTTATGGAAGATGATGACGGTGAAAATCAGGGGTTAAGTACATTAGACAAAATTGCCATGGGGTTTTCGGTGCTTACGGCAGCATTGTCTTTTCCGATAAAGAAAGATGATCAAAACCACGACTCTTATGTCTTAAAAACCTGTACCTGGGTATTGGCCATTATTAAGGATTTGGGGTTTAAGTTTATTCCCAAAAAAGAAATAGCGGCCGGCGCCGAAGCTATTGCAGATGGTGTTATATTTTGTATGGCAATGCCCGCCGATTCGCTCAATGATGAAAATGCGCTAGCTTACTCCCAGGATGTGCTTAGTAATTGCGGTGGCGCAGCAGCAGCCGGTGGCATGGCCTTTAAGAAAACCGAAGCAGGGCTTATAATTGGTGCAGTTGGTGCAGGTATAGCTTACATTGGCGCTATTATCGGGCTGGTAAATTGCCTACAATCTGACGGAATAATTCATAATGTTAACCCAGGCGGCTAATCCAGATGACTGTTTAATACAAAAACCAGGGGCCTGCCAGCTCCTGGTTTTTAATTTACTTGCAAAATGGTTGAATCAATTACTTTTAATATAGACAAGCAACTTAAAAGCAACTGGTGCTGGGCGGCCGCCGCGGAATCTATAGCCCGTTATTACGGGAAAACCGAGTTTCAGGATCAGGTGCAATTAGCATGGCGGGTTTTGGGCAAAGAATGCAAATGTGCAGGCGTAAGCTGTTCGATTTGTAACATACCGCAGTTTATTGGCGAAGTACTTGAAATTGCAGGTTTGCAAAAAAAAGCAATACCGGAAGCAGTATCAAAAGATCAATTAATTGAAGAACTGATCAATCAACGCCCTGTGATTGCTGTTATTAAATGGAATAACTCGGCAACAGGCCACCTGATAGTTGTAAGCGCCGTTAACTGCGACCAACATTTTACTGTTTGGGATTCCCGGCAACCTCAAATGTCCATTTTATCTTATCAAGATCTGTTAAATAATTACCAGGGCAAATCAACATGGGTAAATACTTTTTTTACCAAAGCAGATTAGTATTTAACTGCGAAGGTCAGTAAAGTCGTGAAATACTACAACTCACATTTTTCGTCAAAAATCAACATCGGAAACCAATTAATGAACTCAAGATATAGCTATAAAAGCTATTTAAATTTAGTCAATTTTTTTCGGGATAGGTCCTACAGTAGTTTGTTATAAATACTTGCTATTTCTCAGGCATTTGCTTTCAAGGAGTTGTTGAATTTGGCACTATATATCTGTAACATTATTATTGAATGAAATTTAACTCGTTTCGTAGATAAATATCTCAAATATTTGTAGATTGCTTTGAATTAACCTCAATCTATCAAACAATGACAAACCTGTTTTTTTTAAGTGCCTGATACCTGCTGAAGGAGCCGGCACAATGTAATTTTTTCAGTAAAACAGCGTTCGCGGGTTTTTATTTCAATGCTGCCAGCAATTTATATTTTTACAGCAACCTCTAAACTAACATATACCTAAGCCTATGGTTGATAAAAAAGATTGATAAATATTACAAAATAATTTACTTACATCAATTACGTTTTACTGGCTGGCCGCAAAAAAGGCGAGTGCTAGTAACTGATCCTATAAAAAAATATAACAATCGAAAAAAATGGACAAAATTTATAAAGATTACGTCAGCAATAATGAGATAGAATTGCACAGCATTCATGATAAAACTATTAGCCTAAAAACGGCAAAAAAACGCGTAAAGCGATGGCTGGAAACGATTGGCGGTATGCCTGAATTTAAAGATAACCCTAAAAAAATACCAAGGGCAATACTAATCTCAATGGATGACATCAAACAATTACAAGAAAAATATACCGGTGCAGTTGGAATAAGGGTGTATTTTGGCCTTGGCGGAGAAGCGCAGCCCACCGTTGGCGATCTGGACGGGCTTATAGTTCCAGTATTGTTAAAAGACACAGGTGAAGCAATAGACCCGATTGCAAATGATCCTACCGAAACAGACCTATTGGTATACGACTTTACTACCCCTTGTCCGCCGGTTTGCAATATGTCAAGTGAGTTATATATCCCTTTTCCTACATCCGACTGACCCTGCTGATCAATATTTATGCAGCTATTTTATATTGCTATAATAGTACCGGCACTAGTACTGCTACCCATAGTTGCCGGTTTGATAATAAAAGTCTATAAAACCAGAAGCTTTAAAATAATATTATTCTACCTGGTTTTTAGCGGCATAACTAATGTTGCCGAGCGGCTGCTGGGCATGCGGCATATCAATAACCTGCCATTATTGCACGTTTATACCATAATTGAATTTTTGTTTATCATGCGATTTTTTCAATTAGCCTTAAACCACCCGGCGGCGGTTAGGCTTGCCGGGTGGTTAATGGTTATTTTCCCCGTTTTTGGTATCATTAATTTTGTTTTTATACAGGATATTCATCGGTTTAATTCGTACCCGCGGCCGGTTGCCGCATTAATTATTATTGCATTCTGTTTGTTTTATTTTTTAAAATACAGCGAAACCGAAAATCAAAAATCATGGGTATATTATCCGCTCACCTGGATGGTAAGCGGCTTGCTGGTTTATTTTGGCAGTTCTCTTTTTTATTTTGCGTTTCTGAATGTACTTATTGAAAAGGTGAGCTCAACTGTGGCTTATCTTTTTGTTACCATACACGCTACCCTTGTGATGGTGATGTACCTGTTATTTACCACCGGGTTTTTATATGCAAAAAACGAGCGATAATATTTTTATACTGTTGCTGCTAAGCATCGGCGGAGTTTTTATGCTGGTTGTTTCATTTGTTGTGATTTTCATCAGGCACCAAAACAAGCTGCTGCGGCAGCAAAGGCAAATACAACAGGCCGAAATTGCCCATCAAAAAGAACTGTTGCAAACGGTTATCGAATCGGAGGAGACCGAGCGTAAACGAATAGGACAGGATCTACACGACGATGTGGGCACCGCGCTCTCGAATCTGCGAATCACTATCGAGATGTTTAACCGCAGCACATCCGCAGACCTCGACAGGTTTAAAAACTCGTGTAAATCAATTATTGATAAGGTAATTTTGGATGTGCGTAATATCTCGCACAACTTGTCTCCGGCGGGCATCTTGCTTTATGGTTTTATTGGCGCGCTGGAAGAATTAAGCGAATTTGTAACACTACACAGCGGTCTGCAGGTCAGCATCAGCAATAAAGCCGGTGACCTCCCTGATCGGCTCAATGAAGCCGCAGCTATTTCATTGTACAGGGTAATGGAAGAGTTGCTGAATAACACGATTAAACACGCTGGGGCTAACCGGGCATACATCAGCTTTGAAACCGAGGGCGGTTACATGAGCGTGAGCTATCAGGATGATGGGCGTGGAATGCCAAAGAATATCAAAACAAAAAATGGGATTGGTCTGCAGAATATTGAAAGCAGGCTCGGAATTATAGGAGCTGATTTTACCATGGGCCAAAACCAGCTTAGCGGGTTTAGTATGCTGATCAAAATAATACCCGTTATTTAACATGGAAAATATCAGAATAGCCATTGTGGATGATCAAAATATTTTCAGGCAGAGTTTGGGAATGCTGATTAATAGTATCCCTGGCTTTGAATTGGTTACCGATGCGCATAGTGGGCCTGACTTTCTGGAAAAATTAAAGGGCCTGCACACGCTGCCCGATATCGCCCTGATAGATATGAGCATGCCCGGTATGAATGGTATTGAGCTGAATGAAATTTTACAGAAACAGTACCCCCAAATAAAGATTGTGGTATTATCGGTTCTGATACAGGAAAGGCTTATCTCAAAAATGATAGCCGCCGGCGCCGATGCCTATCTTGAAAAAAACTGCAATAAGGACGAATTGATAACCACTATCAATACGGTGCACACGACCGGTTTTTACATCAATCAGCAAACCATGCAGGCTTTACAGCATACAGCAAATTTCAAGAACAAAAAAAACAGGGAATTGGCGGATATAACTGCAGATATTACAAAGCGAGAAAGGGAAGTGCTTGAGATGATATGTAATGAACTTAGCGCTGCTGAAATTGCCGGAAAATTATATTTAAGCGTACGTACGGTTGAAGGGCACCGCAATAACCTTATTCTTAAAACCGGGTGCCGCAATACCGCCGGCCTTGTGTTGTTTGCTGTAAAAGCAGGTATATTTAGCCTGGATTTATAATTATTGCAAAACCAAAGTTTTGCAATAATTATAAAATGATAAGATACACCAACGAAAATATTTAATCCTGATAGAGCTACTTTAAGGCAAATTTGCTTACAGCAATAGTTTTGAAGTTAATCGCTTAGAAAAAACAATTATTTTCATTCGCTTGCTCCGAAATTGCGATTAAACCGTTGCTATTTCAAGTTTCCGCACAGATCCTTCTACTTTTACCCAATGACCATTTTCAAGATATTCATATACGGCTTTACCACTTTGCCAATCGTCAGTTAAAAGCAATGATGCCTTTAAATTTGGAGCAGGGAGGCCTATCGGCTGAAAGTAAGCATACCCGGTTAAATTTGCCATAATTGATGTTTTATGAGGCATAGTGGTCTGAAAATGGTATTCACCCCTGATTTCGTCGTCAGCATCGATGCCCGGTCCACGAAGAGTGGCCGAACCAGTTATCCTTTTGGACACTGTATTGACGATTAAATTAAATTCGATGATTGGAGCAGTACCTACCGGAGATTCGATTAGATAGATCACATGAAAAGTACCGGTTTTTGTTTTTTGTTCTGACATGACTTTACATTTAAAGTTTTTTAATTTATTTCTTATGTCAAAGTAATGAGGAATGCCTGACCGTTCCCAGCGTAGAAAAACGCGAATGATAAAACAGGTATTTATACTCGTTTTTGCTGTATCTGCTATTAAGTTGGGCATCCCGGATCCTATTTAAATTTAGCACTGAAAACTGATGAATTCTGCAAGATCAAGATAGCTGATGCCTCTGGCATGATCTGCTCCATCTTGCTGTCCCAGTAATGTCATTGCTGAAGCAAAATGAATGCATTTTCAGCTGGGGGCTCTGCCCAATCTCCTATAATAAATTGCATAGTATTTACAGGAGAAATTCCAATAAAAATCCTCGGAAACCTTAATTTTATATTGCTTGGCTAATTGAGTATCCCATGAGGATCAATCACGTCAGATTTGGATGTTGCTTCAAGTTGCTCGTAAGCGGTCATTGGAGGAGCAAACATGTTTTGATCGTAATTTAAATGGACTATCCGGATCAAGCTTAAAACGTATTACACCAATGCGGTGCTGATCGTAAGGATCAAGGATAACCTTAGCCTCAAGTTAACATCATCTCCTCTTGAGATCTCGTCCAACTGAAGCTGCTTCACGTCAATATAAGAAAGTCCGGTATAGCAACTGAAAATACCTTTTTTTATTAAACTACTGTCCTTTAATTCTTTACAAGAGTAAGTGAATTTTCGTCTCACTAAAACCAGTCATTCAGAATGAACAACCAGGGGTCTTAATGTGCTATAAAAACCGAAAAAAGGTCTTGAAAATCAACGACTTCCGCGACAATGTTCTGGTTTATATCTAAGGAAGTGGTTCCGACGAAGCCAGAACAAGCTTTATTTAAACAACCTCCTGACTAACAATTACTTGCAAAACACAATTTCGACTCACTAACGATCCAAAATGACTGTTATTGGGCTCAAATGTTATCACTCAAATTTACGAAATGAATTCGTTTAACACAAGAAAAATCATCTAAACACAACTGGCTACAAAATATCAAGAAAATTAATAAATGGTTTTCGCGAACATTTCAGTAACAACAACACATCCCTAATTCTATTACAATTATTAATTATATTTACCCTAATTCTGTAGCAGAAAATCTATTAATTAACCCTAATTCTGTGACGAAATATTCACTAATTAACCCTAATTTTGTAACAACAAGTAGTTTTGGAATTAAAGTTTTTGTCAAATGTTCGATAGGATAATATTTACAGAGTTAGAAAAATGGCTTACCAAATCAAATCGTAAGCCATTAGTGATACGAGGCGCTAGACAGGTAGGTAAGACGACCGTTGTTGGGCAATTTTCAAAAAAATTTAAGCAGTACATCTATCTCAATCTCGAGCTTGCTGTTGACAGAAAGCCTTTTGAAGAGTTCACAACGATCGAACTACTCGTGCAGTCTTTGTTTTTTATTAAAAATCAGTCACTTACCCAAAGAAACGATACACTTTTGTTTATCGATGAAATACAGGAAGTGCCTGAGGCCTTAAACATTCTACGTTATTTTTATGAAGACCAACCAGGGATTGCAGTAATAGCCGCGGGTAGTATGCTCGAAACGTTATTTGATAAAAACATTAGCTTTCCGGTCGGAAGAGTGGAATATATGGTTTTAAGACCTGTTTCTTTTCCAGAATTTTTGAGTGCTATGGATGAGCGGGAAACGATAAATTATTTACAACAGGTACCCGCACCACCCTTTACACATGATAAACTCATGCAGCTATTTCATACCTATGCACTTATAGGGGGAATGCCAGAAGTTATTAAAGAGTATAGTAAGAACAAAGATCTACTGGAGTTGTCATCAATCTTTGATTCGTTGATTACGGCATATATGGACGATGTAGAGAAATATGCTGGCACAAATGCACAGGCATTACATATAGGTCATGCGATAAGAGCATCATTTGGACAGGCCGGTCAGCGTATTAAATTTGAAGGTTTTGGAAATTCGCCCTACCGGTCCAGGGATATGGGAGAAGCATTAAGAACGCTGGAAAAGGCGCTGTTAATTGAGCTCATTTACCCGTCAAGTGACGTAAAACTGCCTTTGCTGCCAGACTATCGGAAATCTCCAAGGCTTCAGGTGCTGGATACTGGAATGCTTAATTATTTTGCTGGCATACAGACAGAGATTTTAGGAACTGATGATTTAAATAAAGTTTATCAAGGGACCTTAATTGAGCACTTGGTTGGTCAAGAGTTATTAGCTACACAGTTTAAATCCTTAAGTGCACTCCATTTTTGGGTACGGGAGAAGACTACTTCAAGTGCGGAGGTGGACTACGTTGTACCTTTTGAAGGGCAACTAATTCCGGTAGAAGTGAAATCAGGAGCTGAAGGTAAATTAAAATCCTTGCATATGTTTATGGATCTGTCCCCACATAATATGGCCATCCGATTTTATGCAGGCTCGCTGCACATTACCGACGCCGTTACCCCCGGCGGAAAGAAATATAAACTATTGAATCTCCCTTATTATCTGGTATCTCAAATCGAGAATTACCTAACCTGGTTCAAAACACAAATCTAGATTAGCAGTTTACACGATTTTTTTCAAAAGAATTAAAATAGATTAGAGCATAGCATTTATTATCAAATCTTAGGATCATAGCTGTATATTCGAAAAGTAGTACAGAAAGATTATAATCGAATCCTACGTAAATGGAAAATTTGACTCAAGAACAAATTAATTTGTATAAGTCCCTATTTAAGGGAAGAGAAGATGTTTTCGCATTGCGATGGGAAAAAGAAAAGAAAATCGGATACTCACCAGCTTATTCGTATGACCCATATCTGTATAAAATTCACAAAATGAAAGGTGGAAGTTTTCAGAACTATACAGAAAAAACACATCAAGCGCTAGACAATATCCAGATCGCGAATCATCTAAATGGAAAACAATTTGTTGGAATTTATCCTCTTTTACAAAACAACACATCGTGGTTTATAGCTGCAGATTTTGATGAAAAAAATTGGATAAACGATTGTCGCTTATTTATAACTGAATGCAAAAAAAATAAAATCCCTTGTTACCTTGAGAGATCAAGGTCTGGCAATGGCGGGCATGTATGGATTTTTTTTAACAAGCCTTTCCCTGCTTACAAAGCCCGGAAGATTCTGTTAAAACTTCTTGAAAGCAGTAATGTAGTGTCAATTTTCGATAAAAATGCGAGTTTCGACAGGATGTTTCCAAATCAGGACTACCTTTCTGGAAAAGGGATTGGTAATCTCATCGCCCTACCACTTAATCAAACAATTAGTAGCCAAGGAAATAATTGTTTCATAGATCCCGATACCCTACAAAAATATGATGACCAATGGGGGTTTCTAAAAAAGATAGAGCGTATCGACATACAATATTTAGAGGATATATACACATCGCTTTTCAATGAAGCAGCTAATGAAAATGTGTCCCCTACAAAATTGACAATCAGCCTTTCTAATGATGTTAAAATCAGTAGAGAAGGCCTGACACCAGCCTTGACAGAGTTTCTAAGGGAATCATTAAATTTTCCGAATACAGAATTTATCATTAGAAAAAATAGCGGTAAGAGCACATTTGGTTTACCCAGATATTTTAGGTTTATCCGAGAAAATGCCAGTGGTTTTTCAGCTCCTAAGGGCTTCATAGGAAAACTTATCAGATTCTGTTTAGAGCAGAAGATTGATTATGATCTTAAAGATCTAAGAACTCTAAGACCTGAAATAATTTTTTCGTTTTACCCAAAACTCCGAGAGTATCAATTCCCAGTTATTGCGGCAGCGGAAAAGAAAAATATTGGAATTATTGTAGCTCCGCCTGCGACAGGAAAAACTGTAATGGGCTTAAAAATAATTGCATCAAAACAGCAACCTGCGCTTATATTGGTACACAGGAAACAATTGGCAGATCAGTGGGCGGAAAGAATCGAAACATTCTTGGGTATACAAAAACAGGACATAGGCACAATCGGCCAAGGCAAAAGAAAAATCGGCACCCACGTAACGATCGCAATGATCCAGAGCCTGGTTAAAGAGCTTAAAGGCGAAAATGCAGTTAAAATAAAATCCTCATTCGGGACTATAATTGTGGATGAATGTCATCATATCGCGGCTGAAACCTTCAGTGACACGATTGGTCAACTTAATTCATATTATCTTTATGGCCTCACGGCTACGCCATTTCGTAAAAATGATAATGGAAACTTAATCTCTGTACATCTTGGGGAAATAATATCGGAAATAGAAAGCAGTAGCATAAAAAACGAACAATCACCGGAAATAATTATAAGAAATACAGCACTTGATGTACCATATAATGCAAAAACAGATCGTTTTGAAACACTATCAAACATACTGATACATGACAGTTTAAGAAATAATTTAATTATAGAGGATATTACATTACAAATTGGCCGAGGTAAAAAAGTAATTATTCTAACAGAGCGCAAAGAACATATTGAAACTTTGCACCAGCAGCTCAAAAGAAACTTTGAGGTCATCACACTTAGCGGGGATGACTCAGAAGCTAACCGGAAAATGAAATGGGGAGCTTTAAATTCCGGAAATTATCAAGCCCTTATTACCACTGGTCAATTTTTTGGAGAGGGTTCAGATCTGAGTAACGCACAATGTCTGTTCCTTGTATATCCATTCTCATTTGAAGGCAAATTGGTGCAGTATATCGGAAGAGTTCAGAGGTCTGAAATTAAACCAATAATCTATGACTACAGAGATATAAAGATTGAATATCTAAATCGAATGTTTCTTAAAAGAAATGTCTACTACAGAAAATTAGAAAAAACACTAACTCTATTTGATGATTTTGATGAGCAGAAAGAATCACTGAAATCACAGCAAGAATCAATTATAGAAAAATCAATAAATATTCCCATTGAAAAGCTTGATTTCCTATATGGAGCAGTTGCTTTTGATATATCAGTGAAAGATTATGGAAGTGAAATCAATTTTGATATTGAAAATTTGACGATAAGGCCGGAATTTGACGTTTTGAAACCATACTTTGAAAAATTTTTAAAATCAAAGTCTGTTAGAGCCGAAATTTCTTTAGTCCTAAGAAGTGGTGATATCATAGCTAAATCGGCTAGGTCAGATGATATAAATAAATTAAGCAGGGAAATTATTGAGGCGGCCAGATTCCGGTATGTAGAAAATACTTTGTTTAAGCGAAATTCAGGATATAAGATAGATACCACTCAAAATGGGGGAGCAATTTCTGAAGGTAATAATTTGCCTTATGAATCCGGCGAGGAGTTACTTAATGATGTTTTGAATAAAGGAAATTACAGGCACCAAAGACAATTGAGGTATTTGGCTGAATTCCATGCCACTCATATATTAAAAGTTAGATTTGTCTTAAGTCCATTCGCATTCTTGTTTCTCTTGGATGGGAAAGATCACTTCCATATGATAATGGAAACATTAGACAGTGAAGAAGCAACATATATTTGGCGTATCAATAAAAGTGTTGGTGATTTAAAAATCGAACTTGAACGAATAAATGAGTATGTCAGAGTAATAAGAAATCAAGGTAGGCTAGCTTACTTAACTTCTGCGCCATCAAACTTCAGCCGCATCCTACATGACTATTCAGATGAGCGGAAAGGATTTGTAATCTGGAAAGACACTCTTGAAGAACAGATAATTTGATTATCTCGGAAACAATAGCTCATACCCCAAATACAAATGAGTATAATCATGGATAATTAGTTGTTTACATTTGTAAACATTTTAACTGCAATAACCTCATGAAATTTAAAACGCTTCTCACATTGCTTATATTTAATGGCTTGAGTTCCCTTTTTGCCCAGGCGAATGGAGCGCAAACTCCTGCATCATAACCATTTCTTAAATGCCATAAAAAATGATAATAGCTTCGTTATCTCCTTAAAAAGTGAAAAAACATATAACAGCAGTCCGCCTTCTAAGTCCATCCGATAAACATTTAACCCTCTAAAGACAATGTCTCGCAATCAATATATTACAAGGCTTTTGGTTATAAGTTTATTTATATTAACTCACAATCTGACATATGCTCAAAGAGATAAACCCTTTAAAAATGATTGGGCTAGAGATGAATTGAGAGGTAAGGTTAAACAAATTGATCATTACATCGATAAAAAGCTTCAAAAAAGAATAACCTATAACTTATCTGGATTGCAGACGAAATACCAATCTTACAGTCAAAGTATGCCACAAAAGATTTTCTCTTCTTATGAATCATTTTATGATACCAAAGGAAATTTAATTAAGAATATTGGAGGTGATTTCACCACTATTAATAAATACGATGAACTAGGAAATCTAATTGAGAATAGAGTCCTTTTGACGGGTAATCAGAAAACACGCAGTCTACAAACTTTTAAATATGCAAATCGAAATATAATCTATTCTAAGCAGACTAATTTTTTATATAACAGCATTGAAATTGATTTTATAAATGAGATTGAGTATTTATATAATGAAAAAAAGCTCCTGATTGAAGAAATAGTGACTTTTACAAGAGCAAATAAACTACTTCTAAACGAAAAGATTTTATATGGTTATGACAACTTAAACCGCCGGAGTAGTAAAACGAAGTTTAATGGAAGAGGCGATACCACACAGAAATTCGAATATGATAGCGTAGGGCGAACAATATTAATGGGTTCAAGATTTCCAAATAAAATTCAACAAACTAGTTCATCGGATTATAATGAATATTACAAATACGATAAAAATGGTAACCGAGTTGAGATATCCAACTTTAGCACCAAAGGAATTCCAATTTATAAAGGTGAATATAAATTTGATGTGAGTGGAAACTGCATTAATCATGCACATTACATGAAAAATCAACTTACCGGAGAAACTGCTTATTTATATAATAGCAATGGGTGGCTAACTGAGGAGATCAGGTATACTTATGGTGAGCTAAAAGAAAAGATTTTATATACCAGAGATAACCATGGGAATATTATAAAAAGAATACATTTTGATGGAAAACAGAAACAGACCTTATTGCTAGAATATCGTATTATCTATTATTAGTAGACAAGAAAAACTTATGAAACAGGATCTATCTTCGGATACAATTAAATTCCATGCGCAAGCCGTTTCAACACATGATCCCCTTCAAGCCTATGCATGCTGCTCCTAATCGCATCAGCACTACCAATACCTGAAAAGTCGGATGGAAAAAATATCTTTCCGCATTTATTCTTAAATATCATATTAACTGTCTGATTGTGTGCTGAATATCTCTTCTTAAAATAAATTATTTTGTCACAAATTAATGAAATATTTGTGACAGTTTCTACTACCTTTTTTTGGCTCAATTCGCGATTCGCGAATTGAAAATCTTTTAAATTGAACGCTGGAGATAAGATCGTGAAATACCCACTATATGCTGCCTAATTCAAAGCATTCCTGATTTAGTTGTTATCAAAAGGTGTCGTTATAGATTTTCTCCATTTCCGCAAATTCTTCCTCGGTAATTTCCTCAAAATTTTTCTTCCTGCGTTTTGGGAAAACACCCTTATTTTGATGTAAGAAGATGATAATTTCGTTTAATCTTCTATCAGGCATGTCAATTAGGTTTTGCAGTTCCCGCTTTAACTCATCATACCGTTCTAAAAAATGAAGTTCTTCAGATAGGTCCTGCTTAATTGTCGCTTGTATAGTCGTAGCAAGATAAGCACATTGTTGAGTTAGATCAGGGTATCGAAAATACGCACTGACTTCCTTGGGATTAGTGATTATTATTTCCCCTTGTTCGTCCCGTTTGAACTTTATTCTCTGCATTAAAGGTTTGGAATAATTCTCTAGCGCTGCATCATAATCTCTCATATTGTTGACCATATGCGCAGATACAGGTATGATTAACCCATGCTCCGACAGTCCATCACGGGTCAGCATATCATGAATTAAAAACCTATGGATTCTTCCGTTTCCATCCTCAAATGGATGAATAAATACAAACCCAAACGCGATGATAGCCGCCCTCACTACAGCAGGCTCACCAGTTGTTTTTTCTTCCAACTCAATTAGACCCTCCATCATAGATTTAACCATATCAGGCGGAGGACATATATAATGATAAATTTCCTCCATTCGATAGTTGGTTTGCCCAACAAAGTTCTGAAAATTTCGGAAACCTTTCTGAGCATAGCGTTGATCGACAATGGCATTTTGCAATTCAGTTAGGCTTTTGACATCAAGCACTTCAGCGCTCGGAGCAGTTCCAGCTTTATACAAAATAGCTATAAAGCGGTCGATTCTTTCAGGCGACGGCTTTTCACTCTCTATTTCGTATGAGGACTTGGTTTCTTTCCTATATAAATATTGGGTTGCCCTTTTAAGGACTTCAGGGGAAAACTCTTCTTTTAATTCTTCAATCTCTGCTCTATAATCAATATCTAAGACATCCTCTATGGCCTTTGTACGACGGACAATCGGGCAGAATTTTCGTCCTCCTAAGAGGTTATCATTAATTCTCCACCTGCTATTCTTGATCTGCTTTCCTGTAACATACTGTTCTTCATCCAATAAATTCACGTAGTTGCCGCTGGGTTCAGCAGTAAGGTCAAGTTGTTTACCAGTCAACCATTCATAAAGAAACCCTAGCCTCCTGCTGTATTTACCTGAAGGGCTAGCGGATATAAACTTATCCAGTTCTTTTCGATCTGCACGTGCAAATACCGCACTTAGGAAGTCAAGATTAACATCCTCATATTTTAGAAGGAACTCCAGATGGCTCGGTACCGTATTGCCCCCAGGAGCATATTTCGGCCCAAACTGCTGATCGATGGTACCATCAGCTGCCATCTCTATCTTATTTTGAGTTCCGATAAAAGACCGTTTTGTTACTCCGTATCCTTCCAAGTTCAAATGCTCTTTTAACCATTCACTACCTACTTTGTTCCTTGCCATTTTTTTCAGTAAAACGTATATTCTTTCAGTAAATTTAATAAAATACCAATATGATTCAGTAAAACAAATACAAAATCAATAAAAATATTATGAAAGAGTTTCCATTAAGTAAAACAAATCTAGTCTTTGTAAAACGAATAAAATCAATTAGCTATTGAGTAAAACTGATTACAAACAAGTAAAACAGATATATTTAAGATTTCTATAAGTAAAACAATTACACAGACCAAACTCGTGTATGAGGTTAACAATGCTTTATCTGATATTCAATTCCAAAATACGTTTGTTCTAACCAAATATCACCATTTTTCTCCTGCACTTGAAGCGTCTGATGAACTCATTCCGCAAGTGCTGCTCGACCAATAACCTTAATGTTATTTTACTTAACGGTAAGGTTTATAATGGAAGGGCCAATTGACCCGAGTTTTGTGATTCAGAATGGAGAGCCATTTACGTAACCCGTAATGACAACAGCTAAGCTCTCATTAGGTGCACAACACCAACAATGAAACCAATGTTGAACGAACCGGGTACCGGCCATCCAACTATCGTGCATTCATAAAGTTTTAGAGGAACTTTCAACGTTGTTATCCTTAAAAAAAGATACACTACTTTTTGATTTCATGACTGCAAATATTTATCTGTACAAATACACTGCTTTTGTCAATATTAGCAGTATATTTTCACGTAATCAAATGCTGTCTTTTTAAAAGGATCGAATCATAATGGGATCGTATCGATCCATATCGGATCAGAATCTAATCATTTGCCTTTCAACAAGCGAAATCCCAATCTTGATCGAACTGACCGACATCAATGTCGGTCAGTTGTGATACCATATTTCAAAATTTTCTTAATCTGATTGTTACTTCAATCAAATACATCAGAAATGATTTAGGGTTGACAAGACAAATTACAGCCGATTTCCCGTTACCATTACCAGCAATCTATCTAAAAAGCTTCATAACTTTCATATCACCATTATCCCCCTCATCTTCCTTATTTCGTTCCAGAAGTTTCTCCTGTAATGCAGACATCTCAGTACTAACTTTCGTATCGATCACCTTCGCATAATGTTGAGTTGTTTTCAGGCTATTGTGCCCAAGCATCTGGGATACAGTCTCAATCGGAACACCATTTGAAAGCGTAATAGTCGTCGCGAAAGTATGACGAGCCAGATGATAAGTGAGTACTTTAGTGATGGTACAAAGATCTGCGATCTCTTTCAGGTACCCATTCATCCTCTGGTTGGTTAGCACTGGCAACGCCACTTTTCTCCATCGGCATATCCTATGATTTTTATATCTGTCAAGAATTACTTTTGCCTCATCCAACAAGGGGATGTGACAGGGTGTTTCCGTTTTCTGCCGTTTGATGAATATCCATAAATTACCATCATCACCTTTTGTGATCTGATCCGACCGAAGCTGCTTCACATCAATATAAGAAAGGCCTGTATAGCAACTAAAAATAAAAATATCACGAACGATGTTTAAGCGCTCAAGTGGAAATTCCCTGTTTTTAATTCTATCCAACTCTTCCATATTTAGAAAAGTCCTTGCCTTAGCTTTAGCCGTATTGCGATAATTTAAAAACGGATTCACAACAATCCACCCGGCACCAAGGCAATACAGCATGATTTTTTTCAGGTGAACAATATATTTCCGGGCAGACATGGCATTATTTCCTCGCTCTATCCTGAGGAATAATTCATAATCGGTGATAAATTTAAAATCCACCTTTTTGATGTTGATGTCCTGAACCTCATATTTGAGCTGGAGAAATTGTTTAACATATCTGATGGAACTTTGATAGGTTTGAAACGTAGCATAACTGTATCCTTTACCAATCAGTTTTTCCATATTGTCATTGTGCTTCTGATACACTTTCAGCAGGCTATGATTAGACGAATTTTTCCCGGTAAGATGATCGCGTAAAATCAACGCTGTCACCTCATCATCCTTTTCCACAAGAGTGGCATGAAACCGTCGAACTTTTGAGGCGATCGTGTCCAAATAATCATTAAGTTCCCGGATCTCCTCGCGCAGGCCGGTGCCTTTCCCTTTAAGTGCCGACCAGAAGCTGGGAATAATTTCCCTGCCGACAGAATATTCCGAATGTTTCCCTTTCACGGTAATCCGTAAATAGATAGGCATCATCTCGCCCTTGATAAAATTTTTTGGTCTTTTCAGATAGAATAAAAGATGAAAATTGTAACTCATAATGATACATTTAAAATTAAACAAATGTACATTTGAGCCAGTGAGTCATCAAGATGTTCGTCAGTCGAACGGCCTGTAAACCAATATCTTACAAAATAATCCAGCACCCGAACATTTCGGAATAATTCTGGTTTTGATATTTTAATCAATCTACTGACCTACAGCGCTTTACAAGAAATAGCAAATGTTCGTCTCATTAAAACCAGTCATTCAGAATGAACAACTATGAGTCTTAATGTGTTATAAAAACCAAAACAAAGCCTTGAAAATCAACGATTTGCGCGGCAATGTTCTGGTTTATATCTAAGGAAGTGGTCCCGACGAGAATCGAACTCATATCTAAAGTTTAGGAAACTTCTATTCTATCCGTTGAACTACGGGACCATTTGTTGCGCAAATATAACAAAAGTTTTGTCGCAAGAGAATTCATTTTAATAAGCTTTTACCTAAGAAAACTGTCTTTAAAAAAATAAATTATAACAGACGCCCTTTAGGATTATTGCATGGGGTATACAATATAAAGCCATTTGAAATTAATCAAATGGCTTTAAACCTTATTACCGGTAATACTACCTGATTACACTACCTTCTTGGAACTTTTCTACAGGTGCCACAAAAGTGAGTTTGCCTTCGGCATTTTCTGCCATCAGGATCATTCCCTGCGATAGAATTCCTTTGATTTCGCGTGGAGCAAGATTTACGATCATACTTACTTGTTTCCCCACTATATCTTCAGGTTTATAATATTCGGCAATGCCAGAAACCACGGTTCTTTCATCAATGCCTGTATTTACCGTTAACTTTAACAGCTTTTTAGTTTTCTCCACCTTTTCTGCAGCAACAATGGTGGCTACACGGATATCCATTGCCGAGAAATCGTCAAACTGGATATTTTCTTTTGCCGGAATAGCAACGACATTATTAGCAGCATTACTGGCTTTGCTTTGATTCAATTTCTCGATTTGGAAGTCGATTTCTGCATCTTCAATTTTATCAAATAAGAGTACCGCTTCTCCGATATCGTGACCACGTTTTAACAGGCTAACCGTACCAGCATCATCCCAATCATGACCGCCATTTTTAAGCATCTTCATTAACTTTTCTGCTGTAAATGGTAAGAAAGGTTCAATCAGGATCTGAATATTGGCCGCTATTTGAAGTGCAATATGCAAGATCGTTCTAACACGGTCTTCGTCGGTTTTAATGAGCTTCCAGGGCTCTGTTTCCGCCAGGTATTTATTTCCTAAACGGGCAACATTCATTACTTCAGATAGCGCTTCTCTAAAACGGTAGTTTTCGATAGATGCAGAGATTTTTGCCGGGTAACCCGCCAATTCATCAATTACAGCTTGATCTACTTCGGTAATCTCCATGCAGGTTGGCACCGAGCCACCAAAGTATTTATGCGTAAGCACCATAACCCGGTTTACGAAATTCCCAAGTATAGCTACCAGTTCATTGTTGTTTCTTGCCTGAAAATCTTTCCAGGTAAAATCATTGTCTTTAGTCTCAGGCGCTGTTGCAGTTAATACATAGCGCAATACATCTTGTTTCCCTTCAAACTCTCTTAAATATTCATTTAACCAAACTGCCCAGTTTTTAGAAGTTGATATTTTTTGACCTTCCAGGTTTAAGAACTCATTTGCAGGCACATTATCAGCCAGGGTATATTCGCCGTGCGCCATTAACATTGCCGGGAAAATAATGCAGTGGAAAACGATGTTATCTTTACCGATAAAGTGAACCAATTTAGTTTCGTCGCTTTTCCAGTATTCTTCCCAACCACATTTATCGTTTTCGAAACTGCTGATGTAATATTCTTCGGCTTTAGGGTTCCACACATCGAGTTTGGCATAATTACAAAGCTCTTTAGTAGCTGAAATATACCCAATAGGCGCATCAAACCACACATAAAGCACTTTACCCTCAGCATCGCGAAGCGGAACACGAACGCCCCAGTCTAGATCACGTGTCATTGCTCTTGGCTGCAAACCTGCATTTAACCAGCTTTGGCATTGCCCGTATACATTCGGTCGCCATTCTTTGTGGCTTTCGATATAGGTACGTAAACGGTCTTCGTATTTATCAAGCGGTAAAAACCAGTTTTTGGTTTCTTTTAAAATTGGTTTATCGCCTGATAGGGTAGATTTTGGATTGATTAGATCGGTAGCATTAAGGGTAGAACCGCAATTTTCGCATTGATCGCCATAAGCATTTTCATTACCACATTTAGGACAGGTACCTGTAATGTAACGATCGGCCAAAAATTGTTTTGCCGTAGCATCGTAATATTGTTCGGTAATTTCTTCTGTAAAAACCCCTTTTTCATAAAGCGTTTCAAAGAAATCAGCAGCAGTTTGGTGATGCGTAAGCGATGAAGTGCGGTGATAGATATCGAAAGATACGCCAAACTCTTTAAAAGAATCGCCAATAATTTTATGGTACTTGTCTACCACTTCCTGAGGCGTAATTCCTTCTCTTTTGGCTTTTAAAGTAATGGGCACACCATTTTCGTCAGAACCACAGATGAATTTTACATCGCGTTTATTCGACCTTAAATAACGGGCATATATATCTGCAGGGATGTAAACACCAGCCAGGTGCCCAATATGAACTGGCCCATTGGTATATGGAAGCGCTGCAGTTACGGTATATCTTTTTATTTTACTATTATCCAAAACAATTTTTATTAATTTGGCAAAGATAAGTGTTTTGAAGATGATTAAGCAGCCCCCGTATTTAAAAAAAGGAGATAAGATTGCCCTGGTATGCCCGGCAAAGAAATTACCTAAACGTATAGACCATGCCATAGCGTTATTGGAAAGCTGGGGTTTGGAGGTTATTATTGGCGAAAGTGTATACGCCAGTCACCACCAGTTTGCCGGAACCGATGCTTTGAGAACTAAAGACATTCAGCGTTTTTTAGATGATCCGTCTATAAAAGCCATTATTTCAGGCCGTGGGGGGTATGGCACCATCCGGATTATTGATGACCTGGACTTTACAGCGTTTAACAAGAATCCTAAATGGATTGTAGGTTTCAGCGATATTACGGTTCTGCTATCACACCTTATTGCACAATGTAATAGCCAATGTATGCACGCGCAAATGCCCTATACATTTGAGGAATCTACGCCAGAAGCTTTACTTTCTTTACAGAAGGCTTTATTCGGCCAAAAACAGTCGTACGAGTTTGAGAGTACATTTAAAAACAGGGCAGGAGAGGCAACAGGAATTTTGATTGGCGGAAATTTAACTTTATTGGCCATGTTACAGGGTTCGGTATCAGAGATGGACTTTCAAGGTAAAATTCTTTTTATAGAGGACGTGGGAGAACACGAATATAGCATCGACCGCATGTTACGCATGTTAAAGCGAGCAGGTAAACTCAGCCATTTAAAAGGATTAATTGTTGGTGCCTTTAATGAAATTGAAGAAGAAAAGATCTCTTTCGGGCAAACTGCCGATGAGGTAATTTGGAATGTTGTTAAGGAATATGATTTCCCAGTCTGCTTTAATTTCCCAACGGGACATATTAATAATAACCTCAGTATGGTTTTAGGTGCTGAGGTGAATTTAAAAATAGAAACAAATAACGTTCAATTTAAATATTTATAAGATGGCTATTTTAGACAATTTAGGAAAATACCGCAATACAGGCTTGTTACTGATCCGTATTGGCTTAGGTGTAATGTTTATTATTCATGGTTTCCCGAAACTTGCAGGCGGGCCAGACGGCTGGACGGGCTTAGGAGGAAGTATGAAAGTAATTGGCATAAACTTTTTACCAGTATTCTGGGGTTTTATGGCCGCCGTTTCCGAAACCTTTGGTGGTTTCCTTTTGATTGTGGGATTATTCTTCCGTCCGGCATTAATGTTATTAATCTTTACGATGATTATCGCTGCACTGGTTCATTTTGGCAAAGGTGATGGCTTAGATGGCGCTAGTCATGCAATAGAATTGGCTATTGTATTTTTCGGACTGATTTTTATTGGCCCGGGGAAATATAGTGTGGATAAGAAATAATCCGAATATGATATTACAACAAAAGCCAGCATAATGCTGGCTTTTGTTGTAAATAAACTTAGCAATCAAATTAATTAGGAACAGCCAACTTGTTATTTTGAATTTCTGTTGCCGAAATTGGCCAGATATAACCAGCAGTATTGAATGGAATAGCCGGAGCAGTACCTTGAGGGCCACTTTTTGCCACAAAATTTGCACCTAACCGCATCACGTCCGGAGATCGGAAACCTTCTCCCAAAAGCTCAATTCTTCTTTCAGCAAGGATTGTGTTTTTTAAGTTAGCAGGTAATAAATCGTTCGCAGGAAACACATATGTTGGGTTTGAACGCTGTCTCACTGCTGTTAACAGAGAAATAGAACGTGCCGGATCAGAAACTACGGTCGCCTCTGCCAGGTTTAGCAATACCTCGGCATATCTAATTACCGGAACGTAATCGGTATATGGCGATGGTTTTTTAAACTTAGTTAAATAGGTGTTTGCACCTACTGCGGTGGTAAGTCCCTTTCTGGCATCAACTGATGCTGCCGCAAATGCAGCGTTACCAAATATCCCTGCAGTGTTCAAGAAATATTCCTGATTTCCACCAGCACTTTCAATATTGTAATAATAAGCCAATTGATTTTGTGTTCCAGGTGCATCAAGATCAGACATAGGAAAAGTTAAAAGGGCTTCAGGCCCAACGTAATTCCCACTAAATACCGTTGCAATATTGGTTTCCAATTTGTTGGCCACACCGGTTGATGCGGCAAAAGGAGCTGTAGCACTAACAATTTTATTGGCTTCAGTTACAACCGATGACAAATTACCCATTGACAGATATACCCTAGTTTTTAAAGCAATTGCTGTATTTCTAGATGCCCTGGTTGCACCAACTAGTGCCAAAGACAGATCAGGCTCGGCTTCATCTAAATCTTTTAAAATTTGGGTATATACCTCGGCTACCGTGCTTCTTTTTAAATCGTTGCCTGTTAAATCTTTTTCAGCCTTAAGTCTTAACGGCACACCTAAACTAGATCCATTATCTGTAATGTAAGGTTTAGCATAAAGCTGCAATAAACTATAATAAGAAAGCGCACGCATTACTTTAGCCTCAGCAATGTACTGTTTAGCTACCGCTGGAGAAAGTATCGCTGCATTTGCAGTAATTCCTTCCATTACCAGATTTGCCCTATTAATAGCGGTATACATTGCTCCCCATAAACCTGTAACCTCGCTTGTATTTGATGTTACGTTAAATCTCCATGTTTCTAAATTGGTTACCCCATTTGGTTTGTTTACGATAAAATCTTCTCCCCTAATATCGTTATAAATAAGGTAGCGTCCGCCATAAAAGTTACCGTTCTTAACTCCGGCATAAACACCACGAAGTTCAGAAAGAATACGGTCGGGGCTAGCAAAAGCCTCTTCAGTTGGCAATAAAGTTTTTGGAGCTGTATTTAGGAAATCCTTTTTACACGAAGTAGTAAACAACAATGGTGCAACTATAAAAAGGTATTTTATTTTATTATTTATATTAATCTTCATGATTGTCTATTTTTAAAATCCAACATTGATACCAAATGTAAATGTTCTTGCAGATGGAACTGAGTTTCGATCTACCCCAGGCGCTAAACTACCACTGTTACCAGTTACCGTAGAGTTCCCATTAACAGAAACTTCAGGATCTGGTCCTGGATAATCAGAAATGATCCAAAGATTACTCGATTGTGCATACACCCTTACATTAGAAATCCCGTACTTATTTAAAAGTGATTTAGGTAAGGTATAACCTATTGCCAGATTACGAACTTTTAAGAAATTACCAGAAAATACATTCTGAGACTGTGCAAAGGCTGAACCATTTGATACATTATCTCCATAAACAACCCTGGGAATATCAGTAATCTGACCTGGCGTTGTCCATCTGTTCATCATACCTGCTTCATTATTCCAGAAACGTTGATCGCGAAGCCCCGCTAAAGAGCCATAATAAACCTTGTTACCTCCGGAGAATGTTAAACCTAAAGTTAAATCGAAAGCTTTATAACGAAAGTTATTATCTAAACCACCAAACCATTTTGGAATAGCCTGTCCCGTTATCGTTGCATCTAGAGCAGCGTCGATTGCTGGCGCATTGGTACCAGCATTTGGTCCCTCCAGGTATTGATAACGGGCTGCTGCTGCTCGTTGGAAGCTAAATCTTAATTTCTGCCCAAATCTATTTACAAAAATTCGCTCACCTGTAGCTGGGTCAACACCTGCGGTGGGCACCGTATAAATTGATCCGATTGGATAACCGACACGGGTAATATTAGCTGTTTCCAACTGAGTTACGCCAAAAAGATCGGCATTATTATTACCTAATGCAGTTACCTCATTTTTCAGCGTACTGAAGGTAAATGATGTAGACCAGCTAAAGTTATCAGTATCAAAGTTTTTTGAATTAACAGTAAATTCAAAACCCTTATTATACATTTTACCTACGTTTGTTGTAATTGCATTATTCGGTATCCCTTTAGAGGGTGCCTGAGGGGCATTTTGAATTAAATTATCTATGTTATTGTGATAATAATCAACATCTAATGTGAAACGGCCGCCTAAAAACTCCAGGTTCACACCAACATCAGCTTTTTTACTGGTTTCCCATGTTAAATTAGGATTTCCAGCTTGAAAAAAAGACAATGCACCATCTGAGCCGTATAACCCTGGACTATATAAAAACAATGCAGGATAATTGCCAATATTGATATTACCAACTTCGCCATAACTACCCCGAATTTTAAAGCGGGTTAAAATTTTACTGATGCCTGAATTTTTGTAAAAAGATTCTTCTGAAAGCGCCCAACCGGCAGAAGCACCTCCAAAGTTACCATATTTGTTGCCTGCTGATAAACCAGAATATCCATCACGACGGAAAGATCCTGTGAGGTAATATTTCTTTTTGTAATCGTAGTTTACACTACCGAAAAATGAGCGAAAAGCATTATCAAATTGTATTAAGTTAGCGGGTGTAATTGCCCCAAACGATCCCTGATAATCCTGGATGAACGGATCGATAACATTTTGGCGTGTTGCACCATAACCGTACGACTTAGTATACTGATCTTCTGCACCGATAAAAGCGCCGAGGGTATGATCGCCAAAGGTATTGGCATAATTTAAAGTATTCGACCAATTCCATCTGCTATTTTTAACATAATTACTGGTTGCACCACCATTGTATGCAAATCCATCACCCTGTAATCTGTTTACAAAAACATTATTATCAAGTTTTAAATTATCAATGCTATAATTGGTTTTAAATGTTAAGCCCCTTAACAACTGAACAGAGACATATCCGTTTGCAATTAATCGATCGCTTTCTGAAGTGTTTTTATCAAGATTTACCAAAACAGCTGCGTTAGGATAATTTGATGCAATTAGGTTTGCGCCCAAACCTATAGCTGAACCGGCAACGTTAAAGGAGCCATCTTCGTTATATGGTGAAACGTTTGGAGGAAGTACAATAGCCAATCGACCTAAACCACCTGTATTAAATGATGAGCCTGGGGTAGAACCGGTGTTAGGCGCCCGGTTTAAAGTGTTACTATATGAGAAGTTGGTACCAATGGTCACATTTTTGAATAACTTATGGTCAAGATTTACACGTCCATTTTTTCTTTCAAATGAGTTATTGATAATGAAACCTTCCTGATTACTGTATCCTAATGAAACAAAATAAGAGGTTTTATCTGTTGCTCCAGAAAAATTCAAGGCATGATTTTGAGAGGTAGCGGTTCTATAAGCATAGTCATACCAGTTGGTTTCTACCTGGGTACCATCCGATTTTGTTTGCAAAAAGAATGCAGGTGCTAAACCAATGTTGGTTCTCGCCTCATTCTTAATTTGTACATACTCGGCTGCATTTAATAATGGGTTTAGATTCTGTGCTTTGGATGTACCTACCCAGCCTTCATAATTAACTTTTGTTGTTCCTTGCTTGCCTTTTTTAGTTGTGATTACCACAACCCCATTGGCTGCCCTGGAACCATAAATAGCTGATGATGCAGCATCTTTTAAAATATCAATAGATTCGATATCTGCAGGATTAATGTCTCCTAAAGCATTTCCAGCAGCACTGTTTGTTGATTGATCGCCAGTGAACACCGGAATACCATCTACAATAATTAGTGGATAAGAACTTAAAGAGATGGAATTTACCCCACGCACCCTAAAAACCGGAGGGTTATTTAGCAATCCGTTTGGCTGAATAATATTCACACCTGCAGCCTTACCAGCCAGTGCTTGTTCGAAACTCTGTACGGGTTGATTTTTTAATTTTTCTCCGCTCACACTAGCTATTGATCCGGTAACATCCTTTTTTGATTGTGTGGTATAACCTGTTACCACTACATCAGATAATGTTTTAGAATCGCTTTGCAACTGTATATTAATCACATTACTATTACCGATGGCTTTGGTTTGACTTAAGAAACCAATGTAGGAGAATTCTAGAGAGGTAGCTTTGTTAGCGACTTTAAGGGAGTACCTACCATCTGCACCTGTTGTGGTTCCGCCAGTTGCACCTTTGATTTTTACACTTACGCCAGGGAGAGGTAGCCCGTCTTCCTGAGCCGTAACTGTTCCAGTGATTGTTCGATCTTGCGCTATTGCTGAGGTGGCAATAAACAGCAATATGAACAAACTTTGTAGAAGTTTTTTCATAAAAAAGTTTAGTTTAGTTAATAATAATGCAATATAAGTTTTAGTGTTTTGTAATGCAAATTTTACAATAAAAAATATTATTTTTTACCTCAACTAAATCTAGTTAAACAAATTGATTATTAGAAAACAATGCGTAATCCTCCCATTTATATACCCTACGCAACTAATGTGGTTCTCGAAAGCTGCTTTTTAGTTTGATATTTACCTGGAAATGGTTTTATGGGCTTTTAGCACCCATTTATTATTCTATGTTGATACTGATCCGGTGCAATAAATAGCATAGAAAGAATAATCTCTACACGAGTTTTTAATAAAAGTTAATTTAGTTTCGGTTAATAACGCAATATAGCATTTAGAAAAACGACATGCAAATCCAAAAAGACAAAAAATAGTTATTTATTTAACAAAAAATAAGCAAAAGTTAAGTTTTTAAGCCCCCGCCAACAACAAAGCACAATAAACTGATATGGTCATTGGCAATAATTGAAAAAATTCATCCAAAAAGATACAATTAGATTAAAACATTATTAAAAAAGAGTAATAACTTATAAAAAACCTGCTATCGCAGACATTTCTTTGCTAACAATAATATCGTTTATTGAGCATATTACCATTATACAACTTAATACTCTTGCAAAAACTTAATTAAAATAGTATAAGTTTGAAATTATCATACTTTGTCGCCCTCTCACACCTCCGTATGTAGTTTCGTATACGGCGGTTTCGCTAGAGTAACTTCCAATGAAGCTTCTTATACTTCCATCACACTTACTCCACTCTCTCTCCCTGCTTACGAAAATTTGAACATCATCAGCTGAGCATATAAAACTCAAACCACGACGGCTTAATTCCTGATCCAGTTCATCTAATCATATTGGATAGAATTGGACTTAGAAGATCCCTTGGAAAGTAACTTTGGTTCCCTGTTCGTTAAGTCCTCCTTTCATTATACAGCTGTTAAGAACCTATTGATTACACCCAGAACGCTAATGCCTCCGGGTGTTCAGCATCAACATCAATCGATGATGGCTTACCTCATCAAAAAACTTTTCCAGATCAATATCAATTATAGTTCTCTTAACCGATATATAGAGCATAAAGGATTGTTTAAGGGCCTGTCGGGCAATGTGTTTTGGGCGGAATACGTACTGCTGCCACTAAAAATAGCGTCAGATCATGCTAAAGGCTTGGGAAATCGATTGTTGAACCAAATGATCCTTTACATTGGAATACCCAACTGGCAATGACCACAGTTGATCAAGGTTTTCACCTAAGCACTTGCCAAGCGCGCTGACCTGCATGCGATTCGGCCCTGAACTTCCGCCTTTGCAGACAACCTATTTACATGCCTCAATAAGATAATAACCTGAGTTCGATTATTATTATACAGTATTTATCAACTTTATCCATTCTTTGCCAGGCCTCAATTTATTGTGACTTCATTTCAATATCTTGAATATAGGAAAGCCCCTCAAGTGAGCTACTACTTAGCTTCCGCTACACCACTGGTCAGGATAAACAACCCCTTGATACAAAATGGCCAAACAGAAAAAATAAAAGAACATCATTTATTAAGCTCAGTAGGATTGAATGTTCGTAACGTAATTTGAAATAAGGATGTAATATAAAACTTGAATACCTTATCCACAATGAAAGCTCAAGTGAGCATACGTGAATCAAACATAAATCCAGGCACTTTTATACTTTGGGAAGGATTAAGCGCAATAAATAAACTTAGAAATAATGTATACTAACAAAAATAGGGCAATTTATTATCTATAAATTGCCCTATTTTTTTTTAAAAGTTTCCTGATCTATAAATCAAACCAAACCTTATCATAATACTTAGGTTGCGGATTTGGAATATTTGGGTTTGCCGCAGTTTCATCAGAAGATAAGGTGAATCTTCTGAAAAGAGGCCCTGGTGTAGCGTCTTTTGGCAATGTCATTGCAGGAACCTCACTACCTTCAGGCCCAGATCTTCTCCATTGCACGAAAGCTTCTAATGGCCTATCCATTAAATCTAACCATTGTTGAATATGAATCTCTTTAACAGGGTTAGATACCGTAGTTAAATTCGGCAATTGTGTTGTTAAATACGTTTGAATAGCTGTAGGATCTGCCTCATAAAATTTCATAGCTTCTCCAACACCTTCAGTAAAGAGCTGATTCGCTTTAGTTAAGTTAACAGGCACACCTAATCCTCTAGCATAAGCTTCTGCTTCAAGCAAGAGAATTTCTTGATAAGAGAATACTAATGAAGGAGCATCTTTTCTATACAAATATTTACTTATTAAGGATACATTATCATTAGCATCCTCATTTGCTGGTACACCAACATAAGTTGTTGAAGTTGGACCAAGGTCAAAATATTTAGGCAATCTCGGGTCATTCTTAGGCACCATTAGATCTGTCACTAATTTACTTGCATAAGTAAATGGATTTTCACCCAAAAACAATCTGTATTTAGGATTTTCGTTATTTACTGTGGTGGTATAAGTTGTCTTCCAGTTTTCAGCTTTTGATGAAATCATACTATTTGGAGCCAACAACAACTGTCCGATAGCTGCAGCTTTGGTTGGATCTTTGTCTACCATTACCATTAATGTTTTAAACTTAATGGTGTTCGCCAATTTTTTCCAAGAAGCCATAGCTCCTCCATAATAAATATCATAATCAGCTATTTTCAGGGAACTGTTTAAGTCAATCTGTGCATTAGCTTGATCTAAAAGTGCTAAAATACCTTCTAATACATCCTTTTGTGCATCATATTTTGGGTAAGGATATTCTTCTGGTTGCCATGCTTGAGAAAAAGGAACATCTCCATAAAGTGTAGTGGCCTCATACAACAACTGTGCTAATACAATTTTACATTGTGCAGCAGCATTATTATTTACAGGACTTGATGACTCCGCAATTTTTATTGCTTGTTTCAAATTATTCCCTGCAGTGCTATAATAAACCTTCCAAGTATTGCCAACAATATTTGTACTTAAATTATATAAATTAGACGAACCCCAGTTATCAGAAAAATCACCACCAGACGATAAGGTCTGACCTAGAAATCCTAATGCAATGTAAGAATCTCCACTATTTTTACTTACATCCCATGCCGTAACAGCATAGCCAAAAAGTAGTTTTGGATCAACCTTCGTTGCTGTTAATGGGCTCGTATTAATATCCAAATATTTTTTACACGACTGTCCTGCTACTGCAATAAGCAATAGTAAAGAGCCTGCTAGTAATTTATTTTTTAATTTCATAACTCTAATGTTCTTATTTTTTATAAAGTCAATCTTAAATTCATCCCTAAAGATCTTGTAGACGGGATACTATTAAACTCGACACCCTCACCAACACTTCCTGATCCAAAAAAGTTTAATTCCGGATCAACATGTGGTACATGACTCTTTATTAACCATAAATTTCTACCCTCTACCCCAAATTCAATGCCTCTAATAAATGAGGTTTTTAATACTTTAGCAGGTATAGCATATGATAATCTTACTTCTCTTAACTTAACAAATCCTGCATCAAACACATTTGCTTCTGTATTTGTTACGTTGCCTTCCCAAACCCAATAGTTTTGAGCATTTATACCAGTAGTGTTTGGAACATACGCCCCATTTACCAGGTTTACACCAGGAGTAACAATTGGTGCAGATCTATCTCCGGTTTCTTTAGCTAAACCACTAGCTCGTAAGTTAGCTACAGTACCAGAATAAAATACGCCACCTTTACGAATATCGATCAAAGCACTCAAGGAAATACCTTTATAATTAAAAGTGTTGTTGATACCCATAGTCCAATCAGCGTAAATGTTGCCTAATCTTTTGTTAGCAGTAGCTTTCTTTAAACCACTTGTTTTATCAACAATGAATTGCCCGTCTGCCGTTCTATCCCACGTTGAACCATAAAGGCCAAAACTTTGCCCTACATCGGCTTTAATTTGTAAGCCACTATAACCACTTGCAAGGCTATACTGCGTTAATCCAGGAGATAATTCTACAACATTTTGATTGTTCTTTGCAAAATTAGCATCAATTGTCCATTCGAAGTCCTTTGCTTTAAGTGGTACAATATTTAACGCAACTTCAATTCCTGTATTTTTTACAGCTCCAACGTTAACATATTTTGAAAAATAGCCAGTAGATATTGCTACATCAATTGGTATTAACTGATCACGTGTTACAGTATGATAATAGGTAAAATCTAAGCCTATTCTGTTTTTCAAAAACCTTAACTCACCACCTAACTCATAAGAATTCTGTTTTTGAGGCTTTAAAGCATTGTTTGGCAGAATTCTTGGTCCAGTAAATGCTGTTTCAATTGGTCCTGCTGGAAAAACTGTAGCAGTTGAAGATACATATTGTAAAAATACAGTTGATATTGGCGTATATTGATAATCTAGATTATATGCAGCCAAATCACTTCCAACCGAAGCCCAACTTGCTCTTAATTTACCATAACTCAACCAATCCATATTTTTGTCTTTCAACAATTCAGAAAACACAAATGATCCACTTACCGAAGGATAGAAATATGATCTATTCTCTAACGGCAAGGTAGACGTCCAGTCATTTCTTCCAGTTATGTCTAAATAAGCAAAATCCTTGTAATTAATGCTTAAATCACCATAAGCTCCTAAAAGTCGTCTATTGCTATATCCAAGTGTAGGTGTTTTACTAGAAGCATTAGTATAGTTGTACAATTGATCAATTGTTAATCCTACTGCCTCAACATTTGTACTTTGATTTAAGCGTTGATTAATGTTACCCCCCAAAATCAATTTGAACTTGAAATCTTTAATCAAGTTATTCTGTTCGATTGTAGCAATTAAATCGTCGTTGATTTGCTTATTCAACAGGTCAAAATTATTGAACTTACCTGTTAGAAAACCAGCTGTTCCTTTACGAACAAGGGAAGCTCTTTTTTCAGTATAGATATCTGCACCAAAATTGTTACTAATAGTAATCCAATCAACTGGCTTATAAGTTAACAAATAAGTACCTAAAAACCTGTCGACACTGTTACTGTTTCTATTGTAATTCATTATCCAATAAGGATTATTTGCATTACGATTCGGACTTAAGAATATTTGACTTCCTGTTGTCGGATCTTCATAATTATCCCTTAGCTGGTTAATATCAACTGTTCTAGGTAAACCATAAATTGTTGAAATTATTGCATTAGTGTTATTAGAACTTTGTGCAGGTCTTCCGTCAGACTTTAAATTTGTATATGATCCAGTAAACCTCCCTGAAAGTGTTTTACTGAAATCTCTTCCAGCATTTACAGACAACGTGTAACGATCTAGTTTGGATTGAGGAATAATGCCTTTCTCATTTGCGCTTGAAAAACTTACCCTGAAATCAGAATTATCTCCACCTCCAGAAAATGAAATATTATTAATGGCAGAAACACCAGTCTGGAAGTAATCCTTTACATTATCTGGATAAGCTTGTAATGTTACTGACTGACCTAAAAAATTTGTAAATTTTTGGTTGGCTACATCAGAAATTTTAGGACCCCATCCATTAACGCTTGAGCTTTGGGCATTAGGAGTAGGACTATATACCCCTTGATTACCTTGTGCAAATTCATTTTGTAATTCTGGCAAAACCAATGGATTATCAAACCTAACTGATGAATTAATGCTTATTGATGATGCTGCACCTTTTTTACCTTTTTTTGTTGTAATGATAATTGCACCATCCTTAGCTCTAGCTCCGTATAATGCAGTTGCAGCGGCACCTTTTAAAACGGTCATAGATTCGATGTCATCAGAACTTAAATCACCCATTCTATTACCAAAATCCACATTACTAGCTGTGGTACCTCCCGCTGAGGTAGTTTCTGTAACTGTTAAACCATCAATTACATACAATGGATAACCACCGTCCAAAGAGTTTACCCCTCTAATTACGACCTTAGTAGACCCTCCAACTGTTCCAGATTGAGAATTTACCCTAACCCCCGCAGCTTTACCCGCTAATGAATTTAACACATTTGATTCACGGGCTTTTGTCAAATCATCAGATTTTAGCGTTGTCGAGCTGTATCCCAAAGATTTAGAAGTCCTAGTAATACCCAGTGCTGTTACCACCACTTCACTTAATGCTTTTGAATCTGATACCAGAACTACATCTAGAGAATTTCCCGTTGAAATAGATTTACTCTGAAAAACATAGCCAATATAAGTATAATCTAAGGTATTTGAGCCGGAAGGCACCTTAATAGAATACTTTCCATAGGCATCTGTTACGGTACCAACCTGAGTGCCTTTCACTCTTACACTTACTCCCGGAATAGGTAGTTTGTCATCCGCAGAAGTAACCGTACCAGTAATTGTTCTATCTTGAGCCATTGCGGTAGATGCAAAAAACAAAAGTACGAACAAACTTTGTAGAAGTTTTTTCATGAAATTTAAATTAGTTAATGATTAATTATTTAAACCGCTAATATAATAGAGCTGAGCAACAATTTAACAAAATTTAACAAATTCGTTGCATAATGACTTTTTTTTGACAATAATACCGTCTGATTAAAAAGGCGATTTTGGGGAAATTTTCTACAAAAACAACGTAAGCGGTAATAATATATACCATTTTTTAGCCTAAAGCAGGCAAAAATTAACATTTTGAATGTATAAACAGCATGAGTACGACTTAAAAAAACTGTGCCAAAAAAGATCAATATAATGTAAATTACAATTATTACTACGAAGAAAAGGGCTACAGTTTGGCGATAACCTCTTTATTAACAAATGCAATTACGAGGTCTATAATAACAATCGGTATTTAAGGAAGATCTTCTAGAGATCCTGTTTATGAAATCGGCTGCAGGAAAATTTCCTTCATCAGGTGTACCGAAATAAATAAGGGCTGTCCGAAAAGATCGGACAGCCCTCTAGCGTCTTATAAATAAAATTATGGAAAGCCTTCTAAAACGACCGCGATATAGCAGAACCGCTTAAAATTGTATTTCTGTTATCAAAACGTTATTCCCTTTTAAAACTTATCCCAGAATAACTTAGTTGTAACATTGTCACCACCAATCTTTGCAGCCGCTGCAGCCCTGTTGATATTATTTACATTTTGTTCTTTAACAGGATAAGTAAACCTCACTGGAAAATCAGTCAATGCATCAGCGGCTGGTTCCAGCTGAGGAAAATCTAACCTCCTCTGTTCCACCCAGGCATCCATACCCCTGTTGTACAAAGCGATCCATTTTTGTGTGCCAATCTTCTGCTTCCATGTTCCTGTTGCAGTAGAATAGGCCACAGCAGGCTGAGCTAAATAAGTTGCAGCACTGGCTTGTGTTCCGCCCCAATCTAAAATTGATGCCGTAACAGCGTTAGAATAAAATGTTGCAGCCGTTCCGCTTACACTATAACCTCTTTCTACGGCTTCTGCCAATAAAAACTGAACTTCAGCAACATCAATTAATGCTCCTGGAAAATCAGGTTTGGTAATGTTAACAGCGGGTGCCGAAAAATTCGCATAAGGACTACTCTCTCCCGGATTTCCACCAGAATACATACCATTCCCATCTAAAGTAAAAAAGAAAGGTCTTCTTGGGTCAGCCAGGTTATTCATTTCAGTAGTTAGCGTATTGTTTGCTACAAAATCTAAACGGCCACTTTGCACTAAATCGACCCAAATTGGATTTGTGTTGGGTGTGATTGTAGTGTAAGGATATCGCGCATTATCTGTATTCCCGGTTGTAAAAGTAAACACGCCTGAAGCTACAGCACTTTCTGCTGCAGCTTTTGCCGTAGCATTGTCAGCATCTGCTATAGTTAGGGCAATTTTTAATTTCAAAGAATTTGCCATTTTTTTCCAGCTTTGTGCATTTCCTGCGTAAATGGCATCAGCAGAACCTAAAGATGTAGATGATACATCAAGTGCAGTAATGTCTCCATCCAGCCTCCTCAACAAATCTTTGAAAGAGGTAAGTCCATCATCGTATTTCGGAAAGGTATTATCAATTTTTAATGCATCCGCATACGGAACATCACCAAATGTGGTCAAGAGGTAGTACCAGGTATAAACTTCCATGATATCAGTTATGGCCAGTTGATTTTTAAGATCTACAGCAGATTTTCCTTCTGTAGCAGCCACTGTCTTCGATTCGCTGAAATTTTTCAATACATCCCTGTAAAATGCATTCCATAAATTATCAGGTATTGTTCTGGTTTGTAAATCATATTGACTTTCGTCTATATATGTTGTTTCCTGCCATTGCTGTTCAATTAATCTGAATATGTTTAAATTCACACTAGATGAAGTTACGGTATTAACTAATCTGCGCTGGGCATTTGTAAATAGAGAAGCGGAAGATACGGTTAATGGCCGCTTCGGATCTACATTTACAGTAGTTACATCCTTTTTGCAGGCTCCAATCAGCAGCACTGCAACCAAGGCTAAAAATATCTTTTTCATATTGTTGTTCGTTAAAATCTAACTTTTAAATTAAAGGCAAAACTCCTCACACTTGGGTAAGACCCTACCTGGTATCCCTGAACGTTACCAAAGCTTAATCCATCTTCCGGATCAGCATTTGGCAGGTTTTTATGAATAATCCACAGGTTTCTTCCAATCAAAGAAAGATCAACGCCTTTAACCGGACCGAATTTACTTACCAAAGTTTTAGGTAATGAATAGCCCAAAACCACTTCTCTTAGTTTGATAAAACTTGCATCATAAACAAACGCTGCTGCTGGCAAGCGCCTGTAACCGTAAGAACCATATTCAGCGTTTGTAACCCTTGTGGTGTTAGGTGTTCCATCAGCTTTAACACCTGGATTAATAAAACCACCACCCTGACTAATTTCATTACGAGATGGGTTACCAAGATCATTCAAACCTACTGTTTCTACGTAACCACCTGTTGCTAATCCATAATATTGGTCAAGTGAGAACACACTTCCTCCATGCCTCATATCAATTAGGAAGCTTAAATTGAAATCTTTATAACGGAAACTATTATTGATACCACCAATCCATTTAGGATTCATGTTTCCAATCACTTCATTAGAAGTTTCAGACTGTGCATATCTGCCATTTGCTAAAACAACTTTTTCTCCATTAAGATAAACAAAGTTTTTACCTCTTATGGTTCCATATGGCTGATCAAGTGTAGCATTAACACTCACACCACCCTGAAAACTTTGTATTAATAAGTTCTGCGCTTCGTTACCAGTGGCATCTTTAAATAATTCAGTAACCTTATTACTGTTTTTTGTCCAGTTTACATTAATCTTCCATTCAAAGTCGCTTGTTTTAAATGGTGTTCCATTTAATGACAACTCTACACCTTGATTAATAACACTTCCAGAGTTTAAATATTGTGAATTATAGCCTGTTGAAGTAGAAAGACTAACAGGAATGATTTGATTTACCGTTTTCGTATTATAATAGGTGAAGTCAATACCAACTCTGTTATTTAAAAATGAGGCTTCTAGTCCAACTTCTTTACTCTTTGTTTTTTCAGGTTTAAGATTCGGATTATTTTTTGTTGTGGGCACGCCAGTTTGTGCACGTCCGTTAATTGGCGTAATAAGTGAATAGGTATCTAACAAGCTATAAACTGGTGCATCAGATCCAACCTCTGCATAGTTGGCACGCAGCTTTCCATATGATAACCATTTATAATCTTTCAGCATCTCTGAAAAAGTGTAACCCAACGAAACAGAAGGGTAATAATATGCATTGTTTGCTTTTGGTAACGTAGAAGAAACATCTCTTCTGATGGTTGCATCAACCGTCAACATATTTTTATAAGTGAAAGATGCTCCACCAAACAAACCGTGAACTTCTCTATTTTGATCCAATTCTACGGGAGCTTCGATAGGATTAGATGAGTTACTTAAAGAATAAATGCCAGGAATACCTAAACCTCCATTAGTTATTGCATAAGTAGATTGTGTTCTTTGCTTTCTGATGTTCAATCCTAATAATCCTTTAAAATTTAGATCTTTAGAAATATCTTTATCAAAATTGGCTAAGAAATCAATATTACTTTCTTTATAATCTTCCAGATATTTAGAATAAAAAGGTACATCCAAACTTCCTATGGCTTGTCTTTCTTCCTGTATCTGATTATAAGTATCCATTGAATATCGACCTAATAAGTTTAACCAACTTGTTACCTTATAATTTAAGTTAACATTTCCTAAATAGCGGTTACGGGTATCAGTTTCGTAATTCTCATATCTGGCAAAATATGGGTTATCCCAATAAATCGGCTTCGAACCTGTTAAGTCAGACCAATTCCAGGTTACATTTTTACCAGTCCTTTGGTAAGCTTGTTCCAATTCTTTAACATCTACGTTGGTTTGCCACCATTGCCTGAAGTTAGTGGCAGGATTATAAACACCATTTCCGTTATAACCCGTTCCATACCTTCCTTTACCATCAACATTAAAGTAATTTACATCAGCTCCTGCTGTTAATTTATCGGTAATGTTATAAGTTGCACCAAAGTTGAATACATTTTTCTGAATTCTTGAATTTGGAAGTATCCCATTCTGATCATCTCTGTTAAAACCAAGTTTAATACTACCCTTATCATAGCTATTGGTTAACATAATACTTTGATTGTTAGAAACTGGTCTTTCGAAAAAAGTAGTTGGATCATTAGCCGCAGCTACCCATGGTGTAGCTTTTTTATAGTTTGGAGAAGATGGATCGAAGGCGTCCCATTGGTATACCAACAAATTTGGATCAAATTTACCTCCATAAGAAGCATCTTCGGTTAGCGGCGCAACCAAATCAGGGATTCCATCGCCATTAATGTCTGAAGAGTTGAAGTAGGAGTCTCCATTTGGGCCATAATAGGGGCCATAACCACCTCCATATTGTTTTTGATATTTCGGAAAAGTTGTTTTATCGATTACAGAATAATTAACGCCTGCATTAACCGTAATATTCAGACCAGATTTTCCCTTTTTAGTCGTAATTAAAATTACGCCATTACTACCTCTTGAACCATAAAGTGCAGATGCAGCAGCCCCCTTTAATACTGTAATATTTTCTACATCATCAGGGTTGATGTCTGATGCCGGATTACCATAATCATAACCACCACCACCACTTGCCTGACCGGTAGTATTCATATTGTTATTGGCTACCGGAACGCCATCAATTACAAAAAGGGCCTGATTATTACCTGTAATGGATTTTACACCACGTACTACAATATTGGTAGAGCCACCCATCGTATTATTTTGACGAATTTCCAATCCGGATACTTTCCCTGATAAACTGCTTCCAATATTAGGAGACCTGTTTTCACTTACCGCTGTACCATCAAGTGTTTGGGCAGCATAAGCTACTTCATTTCTTTTACGTTGAATTCCCAATGCAGTAACCACTACCTCTCCTAAAATTTTAGCATCAGGTGATAATACAACATTGATAACATCCGCACTTCCGATGGGCTTAGGTTGCGAGGCAAATCCAATGGAGGAAAATTCTAATGTTTTTGCATCTGATGCTACTTTGATGGCATATTTACCACTTGCATCAGTTGAGGTGCCCCCTGTGGCTCCCTGAATTTTTACGCTTACTCCAGGGATTGGCAGTTTGTCTTCTGAAGACGTAACTGTTCCGGTGATAGTTCGATCCTGTGCCAATGCCGCTAGTGCAAAAAACATACAGATGAACAAACTCGGTAAAAGTTTTTTCATAATTAAGAAATAGATTAGTTAATGTTCGACTAATCTAAGCGTTAAGATTCAGTTAAAAAATTTTTTTTTAACAAATTTTAACAAACAAACACCTAAAAAAATCAAACACTTGATATTCAGATCGATAATACACTATAATTTTACTTAAAAAACAAAAATAAAATCATAAATAGTATTTATCATACATAAATAACCTAAAAATGTATGTTTTTTTAAGGTTAAAAAACCATGAAAAACAACAAAACAATATCAAAGCATCAAAAAACCACCCACACACAATGAAAATCAGTAAAAAAAGACATGAATATCATGGGTTTTTCTTCACAAAACACAAAAAACCACCAAAACACTATAAAAAACCAGTAAAAAAACCTAAAACACGCTAATAATTAAAAAAATATTCATGTGAAGTTAAATTCGAGTTACTTTGGCAAAAAAAATGGAAATTCCAATTGACTATTTTCATCGCTAACCGATCCGAGGATAGACCGAACTAAAGAGCATCTTTTAAAAGATATTATTTTCATTAAGATATTAGCCGTTATTTGCTGACCTTAGAATTGGAATGAGATAGCGTCCTGCGGGGAATCAAAACAAGAATGACTCTAAGATTAAAAGCCATTGCCTGCATGGAGAGTATCCGCTACCTCAAAGCTTTACAAACTGAACAAAAGAAATCGATATGATATTCAAGTCTGGATGCCGATGTCTTCAGGATAGCTCGTACGGTTTGTTATCACTGAGGGGATTGAAAAGTCACTGCATAAACTTTTTGATCTTACTTTCCTAAAAGATAGCAGCAGGATAGAGAATGCTGCTAAAAACTTTCTGTAATTTAAAGGATTGCCCTTAACCTGATCAAAAATGACATTATCAATGAGAGAAGCGTTAAAGGGAAAAGACTTATTGCAGGACGGGATAATGACCGTTTACTCAATATTCTCAAAAATTAAATGCGTTTGCCCATACAATAAACCTTATCCTTTATAAAAACAGATTATATATTGCTTGCACTAATAACTACAAAACAGGACATTTCCAAAAAGCGTCTTACCGCCTTCCCAAAAATTCCTGAAAAGAGGATCGTTAGCCAGATAAACTACCTGTCCACGTCCGAAATCTTGTACCCCGATTAAAAGACCGGTTTTAAGCTCTTCCCTTGCTTTTTTACCTACTACACCGGCCATTAAGCTTTTTTCGTTAATTAATCCCACATTCCAACCTTTAACAAAAGGCTCGTAGATCTTACGGTCTGTTTTTAAGCTATAATAGGCTTTACCCAAGCCATAAGAAAACGGGTGACTTGCATCGAGACTGACCCGGTAAATTGCACCCGGTATCGTCGTTTCGAAATCATCTTTATTCTTATTCTTGAAAAGCAGTTTATTTACTTCTGGCTTTTCATCCTTTTTTACAACAGCCTCCTTCTTTTTAATATCAAAACCTTTTTTGTCCAATACACTTTCGATGGCATCTTCCATTAAAATCAACCTTCCTCCCTTATTTAGCCATGCGCTTAAACCATCACCTATAAAAGGACTGTAACTTCCTTCAGGCAAAATCAAGGTATTTACCTTATTAATATCCAGATTATTCAGGTCTTTAGCATTAATAATACTGGGCGAAAGGTTTAAATCGTGTTCAAGAAAAAACCAGGCTTCGCCGAAAGCGAGTGAAGAAACCTCCATACCAGACACAATGGCAATTTTAGGCTGTTTTAACAAAGGGTAAACATTAGAACCAAAATCTTTCCCTTTTTCTACAAAACCACTACTAACAGCCTGTATTGGCATGTTCAAAGTTTTGGAGATAGATACAACCTTATCTTTCATCCCTTTTACCAGTCTTTCGTTTTCAGCCCTCAACACAATTAAGGTTCCGGCAGGATAGTCTTTACCATTTACGGCAAATGCCTGATCGGCTTGCCTCACTTTTATATTTTCTTTTTGTAGCGCTGTTAAAACCTGAACATCTTCGCTTGTTCCCCAACTAAATAACCAGGCCAGCGGTTTGTCAAGCTCATTATTGATTATTCTGGGCTCTTCAATTGCTGAATATTTCCCTTTAATACTTTCTTTACTGGCATAACCTTTTAATCCGTACACATAGGGGAAGGCCCAGGCCGTAATATCATAAGTATTAGAATCGGTTACAAAGGTTTGTGGCTCTAATAAAACGTTAGCCAAAACTGCTCTTGGTTGCTGAATGTTAACAATTAAATCATTTCGGGCAATGGTAAAATTTTCTTCCTTTTGGGTATCGTAATCGTAAGCTTTCCCGGTTTTATCTCCACCATAAGCAAATTCGATTTTATTTTTGGTTAACAGTTCTGCCAGTTTTTTTAAGCGTGACAAATTAGTCGCTTTTATAATATAACTCTTATAAACACCCGGACTACTGGCTAATTCTTGTTGGAAATACTTTTTATACTCTTCTAATAATTTACTATGATTTAAGGAAGTTACTTCAAGCGTCGACATTCCTGTTGTAAAGTGATGTGCGATGCGGTCTTTCAAGGTTAACGTATCGCCATCGTTGGTTACCACTGATAAGCCGGCCCTGATTCCGCCCTGCTCATAGGTCATACCTATTGATCCATTATACAAAGGATAAGTATCGCCATAAGAGGGATAAAGCAGATCGAAACGCTCTTTGGTGAAATATTGCCAGCCTTCGGCATCAAAGTATTTGGCATTGTTTTTACCAACAACTACCTGGAAACTTTTTTGCCATGGTGTAATGTCCTGATGAACTGGCTCTGCTGCTGGTGCAAAATAGTAAGGCTCATTATAACCCTGTTCATGAAAATCAACATGCACTTGCGGCATCCATTGGTTATATAAGGCCAACCTTTGCTGGCTCTCAATTTGTGTTTGCCAGGCCCAGTCGCGGTTTAAATCGAAATAATAATGATTTGGTCTGCCGCCCGGCCATGGCTCAATGTGCTCTCTTGACAATGGGTCGGAATTGGGTGTTTTACCTACCACACTATTAAAATAATTCACATAACGGTCTCTTCCATCTGGATTTAAACAAGGGTCTATTACCACAACTGTATTTTTAAGCCAATCAGTTGCAGGCTTATTATTGCCCGAAACCAAGGTATAGAGCATCTTCATGGCGGTTTCAGTTGAGTTTGCCTCATTACCATGCACATTATAACTTAACCAAAGTATAGCAGGCTGATTGGTTAAATCGACACTATTATTGGTTCCGGTTGCCAGAATTAAATTGTTGTTCCTGATCTGTTCCAGTTTCGTTATGTTTTCTGGCGAAGAAATAAGTGCAACCATTAACGGCCTGCCCTCATTGGTTTTGCCATATTCTATAAGCTTCATGTTTTTAGCAGAAGCCGCAGCAGTTTGCCTAAAATACTCAGCTACTTTATGGTGTGGGGTAAAGTGCGAACCTAATTCGTAACCCAAAAAATCGTCGGGACTTTTTATTTGGCCATAAACACTTATATTAATAAATAAAGCGATGCTGAACAGAACGTATCTCATGAAAAAATAATTGTTTAACCAATAATACACAAAATATTCTTGATTTTGAACAGCTGCATTTATATCATTTTGTGTTCAATTACCGCTTTCTGAATAAAAATAAAGCTCCCATTGCCGGAAGCTTTATTTTATTATACAATCAGATCATACAGCAATGCTAAATGGAACAGCTGTATGAAAGCTAAATCTAATTAGCCCACCAAACTTTTGTTGAAGTAGCAATACTTTGCTGTGGTTGCGGATTTGAGGTGATTTCTTGTGAAGGATAAGGAAAACGTTGTGGGATATATGGCTTAAAGGCATTCGGTACCACAGATAAACTTGGATACCCTGTTCTGCGCCAATCGTTATACACTTCAAGAGATAAAAAATCGGCAATATATTTTTCACTAATTATTGTTTTTAAAGGAGCTGAAGGATCAAGTGTTGCATGGGCAGCAAGATAGGTAGCCTTATCTGCAGCAGGTACCTTTAACATATCCATGTGTGCTGCAATGGCACTGTTATATATTGGCGTTGCAGCAGCTGCTCCCGATTTATAAAGCGTAGCCTCTGCTTTAATAAATAATGCTTCTGCATAAGTAGCCAGATATACTGGGGCTGCCTGTGCTATTTTTTGTTTATTCTCATCTCCATCAACATACCCTCCATAAAAGATACCTACTGTAGCATAAGTGGCCGGATCTGTTGCGGCAGCTGTACCACTTGTTCTTCCAACATAGTCATTACCCGATCCTGGGGTTGCCATTATTTGCAGACGAGGATCGTTATTTAAGTTTAACATATCGACAAAATTTGAAGATAAAACAACGCCACCAGCTCCTGGCAGAGTATTCTGATACCAAGGGTTTTCAGCCTTTGCACCACCAGCATAGGTTATTTTTGCATTATCATCATTTGAAGTAAAACCATTTTGAAGTGCAGTAAGCGCCAAGTCTGCTTGAGTAGCTGCACTATAGCCTGCTGCTTTGCTTAAACGCAGATAATATCTTGCTTTTAGGGTATAGGCAAATTTCTTCCACGCATCTAAATCTCCACCATAAATAAGGTCATCACCTCCCATAGCCTTATTTGTGTTTGGTGTATTTAACTTTACAATAGCGTCATCGAGCGTTGTTTGAATAACCTTATATATACTTTCTTGCGAATCGTAAACTGGCTTAAGTCCATCCAAAGCATTAAATGCCTGCGTGTAAGGTATATCGCCCCATAAGTCAGTACAAACAGCTAAGTTATAAGCCAATAATATTTTGCCTACGCCCGAATAACTGGTGTTATTTTTCTTATCAGCATCACTAATCATGTTACGCAAATTGTAAAAAATTGCAGGATAAAGATCGAAACTCCAGGTATTGTTTACATCTGTTGGGGTAATGCGATAAGTATCAATATTTGGCGATTCTTGGTTTAGTGCCAATTGTTGTGTCCAATAAGCTGTAGTAACCGATGGATAACCAGCGGCAATTTGCGTAGTGGTATAAAGTTCGACTGGGGTTAAGATTAACGATTCCTGTACTTTTAATGGATTATTGGGGTCTTGATTAATATCAAGAAATTTTTTACAGCTGCCGAATGAAAGTAGCAATAAAGTGGCTATTGAATAATATATAATTTTCATGTTCTTCTAGATTAAAAGGTTGCTTTTATTGCAAAATTATAACTCCTGTTTGTTGGGGTAACAAAATTGGTAAAACTTGCGCCATTACCTGTTCCATACAAGCTCACTTCTGGATCCGAACCCGTATAATGAGGGGCGTAAATCCATAAGTTTCTGCCTGTAGCCGCAATGCTCAATCCTTTAAATGGTGTTTTCTTTAAGACTGCTGGATTAAAAGCATAAGATAAGGTTACCTGTCTTAATTTATAATAAGTACCATCTTCAACACCTGTTTCATCAACAACGCTTTCATTGTTTTGGTAATACCCTTGGTCGAGCTTAGCTACAGTTGTATTTACAGCACCATCGCTTTCTCTAATCCCATCAAATATCTTAGTTGCTGTTCTATCTTCAGTTTTTTTGGTTGTACCATAAAAATCTAAATAATGACCATCTAAATTATATACGTCTCCACCATAGCGCATATCAAATACAGCAGATAAACTAAATGCTTTGTAAGTGAAACTTGTTGTTAGCCCTGCATTCCACTTTGGAGTTGTATTTCCAATTACACCAAGTTGATCATCAATGATTGGATAACCTTCATCATCAATCAACATTTTACCATCATTATTTCTTTTATACCTTGAACCGAATATTACTCCATAAGGTTGGTTTTTATAGGCAAAAATACCTGGATTTGTAAATCCGGCAAACTGGATATTATCTAAGTCTTTACCCAGTTCTGTAACTTCATTTTTAATTTTAGAGAAGTTAAGGCCAATATTCCAGGTAATATTTTTTGTTTTAACAGGTGTGCCGTTAAGAATTAATTCAATCCCCCTATTATACATGCTGGCAGCATTAATTGTTGCTGCATTAAAGCCAGAAGAAGGTGTGATTGGTGTAGTAGTAATTAAATCAATACTTTTTTTATCAAAATAAGTAGCCTCGATACTCAATCTACTTTTAAACATCTTTAATTCCAGACCCGTTTCGAATTCCTTTAAACCCTCATTTTTTAAATTAGGATCGCCATAAGTATTAGTCATTAAAAACCCGTTGTTTTTATCGTAAGGGAATTCGATATTCGAAATTATAGGATGTAGATAAGGTGTAGTTAGTGCGTAAGGCCCTACATTATCATTTCCTACATAGGAATACGACACCCGGATTTTACCAAAATTCAAAACAGCATTGTCCTCTAAATGAAGGGGTTCAGTAAAAATAAAGGCTGCAGATGCTGAACCGTAAGGATAATAGTTTTTATCTTGACTTAAGACCGAGGTCCCATCGTATCTACCCGTTAAAGACAAGGATATCATTCTTTTATATTCGGTAGTTAACTGGGCATAATAACCAACTTTTCTATTGGTATAATTATTTATTGATGATAATTGGGTAGAAGCATTGTTAATATTGTAAAAATCAGCCGCTGATAAACCTACTCCCTTATCAAACACAACCCGCTGAGAGTTGCTCAGAATGTTGTTACCAACAAGGATACTACCAAACCAATCCTCATTAAAGTTCTTTTTGGCCTCAACAATAATATCATTGTTAAACTGTTTGTAGTTGATTTCGCGATTATACATCTTGCCATCAGCAGATTCTCCACCCACTATCCCTTGTGCTTCATGGTAGTTACTGGCGTCATTGTAAATATCAGCACCGCCACGCTCGGTTATGGTTAACCATGGTAAAGGATTATAACTTACAGTAAGCACTGGTAAAAAACGGTTAACTGCAGAAACAAACTTGGTATTATCTACCAGCCAGTATGGATTATTTCTGGCCGCCCGGTATACGCGCTGAGAACCATCAGGATTTGTTGTTGGAAAAGGATTCCATGAGATAGGAGCAGCATAAACGGTCCAATATGGGCTAGCAAATCCATTACCTTCAGCCAAACGATCGTTTACAGAATTAACATAGTTAAACTGACCGGTAAGCGTAATGTCTTTTGTAATTTTATTAGAAAACTTTGTAAATAGTGAATGTCGGCCAAAATCCGTTGACGGCACAGTTCCATTCGTTTTTAGATAAGAATAGGAAACCAGGTAAGTAGAATTATCTGTTGAACCATTTACCGCTAAGGTATTATCTGTTGTAAAACCTGTTTTGAAAAATTCTTTCCTAGGATCGTGCTTCTGTACAGGCTGCCCATTTACCATTAGGCCATCAATAAGTGGCCCCCATGAAGATGAACTTAACTCACCATTGTTCCCATCCACATAAACGCCATTACTACCTTGAGCGTACTTATCTTGAAATTCAGGTAAAATCGGATTGTCAAACGTTACGCCAGAACTTAAGGTTACAGATGGCTTTCCTTTTCCTGTTTTTGTGGTAATAATAACAACACCTCTTGCCGCCGCTGCTCCATACAATGCACTTGCTGCGGCTCCTTTTAATATCGTTACGCTTTCAATAATGTTCGGATCGATATCAATGGCACGATTAGATGTCCCTCCGGCGCTTAATGCTCCGTCAGGATTGCCCGCTTCAGAATTATCGATAGGCACACCATCTAGAATAAAAAGTGCTCCATTTTCTCCCGTTAAGGATGTATTCCCACGAATTACAATTTTTGAAGATCCCCCCGCCGCGCCGCTGGAGTTCGTAATCTGAACACCTGCAACTTTACCAGCTAAGGCGTTAACCAGGTTATTTTCTTTCGCATCGACCAAAGCACCACCACTAACTTCCTGTGTAGAATAGGTTAGTGTACGTTTCTCTCTTTTTATGCCTAAAGCCGTAACAACCACCTCGCCTAAAACTTTAGAGTCGGTAGCCAGCATTACATTTATTACATTGGAAGCGCCTATGTTTACGGTTTGCGTGGAAAATCCGATAGATGAAAATTGTAAGCTCTTTGCCTCTAATGAAGTTTTTACGGAAAACTTCCCATCTGCTCCAGTTGACACACCTATATTAGTGCCAATTACTTTAATACTTACCCCAGGAATTGGTGTGCCATCATCTTTAGCAGTAACTTTACCCGTAATGGTTCTCTCTTGTGCTTTCGCAACAGATGCAAATAGCAATAGGACGAACAAACTTTGTAGTAGTTTCTTCATGATATAAATTAGTTTAGTTAAACAATGATTGAAAAGCGATGCTTAAAACAAGTGCAATTCGTTTATAAACAATGAATTTAAGGTGTTTTTGAAGGAAATTGATGAAGAAATAATGAAGATTGGAAAAAGAATGTTTTATTTGGACTTGATTCGTAATTTTACCTGCGCAATTCATTTGAAATGACAAATACAGAAACCCTTTATCAGCATTATTTACAGCATAAAATTATCTCTACCGATACCAGAAACATCACACCCGGTTGTCTCTTTTTTGCATTGAAAGGAGATCTTTTTAACGCTAATGAGTTTGCCGCCCAGGCTATTGAAAAGGGAGCAGCTTATGCAGTTGTAGATGAAGAAAAGTATGCAACGAACAGCCAATGCTTATTAGTAGAAGATGTATTAAGTACCTTGCAAGACCTCGCTCGCCATCACCGCAAACAACTTAACATTCCAGTTATTGGCTTAACAGGTAGCAATGGAAAAACCACGAGCAAAGAACTGGTAAATGCTGTTTTAGCCGAACGATACAAAACCTTTGCAACCTTTGGCAACCTGAATAATCATATTGGTGTTCCATTATCTATCTTATCCATTACCGATGAGGTTCAGGTTGCGGTAATTGAAATGGGTGCAAACCACCAAAAGGAAATAGAATTGCTTTGTACCATTGCACAGCCTACCCATGGCATTATTACCAATGTAGGCATGGCACATTTAGATGGCTTCGGTGGGTTTGAGGGGGTAAAAAAGGGAAAGGCTGAGCTTTACACCTATTTAAAAGAAACCCATGGATACACTTTTATCAATAGAGACAATCTACACTTACTTGAAATGAGCACTGCTGCAGGATTAAATAAACTGATTTATTACGGAACAGAAAACGGCAATACTATTAAAGGTACATTAAAAAGCAGCGACCCTTTTATCGAAGTGGATTGGACTAACCACGAGGTTTCGTCAGCCGTAAAAACCAATTTAACAGGTAGTTATAATTTTGAAAATATACTGGCAGCAATCTGTATAGGCGACTTCTTTGACATGAGTCCTGAAGAAATCAACACCGGTTTATCGAACTACCAGCCAAAAAACAACCGCTCGCAACTCACCAAAACTGAAAAAAATACAGTCATCTGCGATTTTTACAATGCCAATCCAAGCAGCATGACTGCGGCATTGAATAATATTACCGTGTTATCGGCCGATAAAAAAACAGCTATTCTGGGTGATATGTTCGAATTAGGACCAGAATCGGCTGGTCAGCATGAAATTATTGCGAAACAGGCGGCAGAAAGTGGTTTGGATCAGATCATTTTTATCGGAAAAGATTTTTATGCATTTAGAGATGCAATTAAAGGTGTGTTTTTCGAAACTCCAGACGAGGCAGCCACTTACTTGCAGGAAAATCCGGTTGAAGATCATTTGGTATTACTCAAAGGCTCGCGGGGAATGCAACTGGAAAGCCTGTTAAAATACCTATAACTTACTTGGAAAATTGAATTTCATACCTTTCACCAGTAATTTCTAAAAGTTCAGGTTTCATTTTATCCGGATAGCGAATCAGCAATATTCTTTTTAAACTTTTTGAGGTCCTAAAGATGTTTTATTTTTTGCTGGGATTGCAACAACTGTAGCTTGGTATACAAAAGAACCCGGATATTTTACCTTATTTACAAGATCCAATAATGAAACTTCTGAGAAATCTATATCAATGGTTTCGTTTGTTTTATTAGTCACTTTCACCTTTACACTAACAAAAGTATAGCCTTTAGCGACTATTCTGCTGTTTCCCGTGGCTTGCTGGCTTGCAGAACTCATTCCATAAACTTCATATTCAATATTATTTTTGTAATTGAAGTTGTTTTTGACTGGGCTAAGCTGGTAGATTTCTACACATGATGAAAGTGTTTAGATTAAACCCAAAAAGATTAATCTAAAAAGAGATGTTTTCACGAGTTATTAATTTCAATTGCTTAAGGATTCACTTACAGTTAAACCAACATCACTTACCTCTAAGAGTGGATTATCGCGCATATTCTGCTCAATTTCGATTTCAAACTTGCCATTTCTTGGAAAATGATAGTTGGTAAGCATGGGTAAGGTATAACTGAATACATTTCCGGAACCGCTACCCAGCCATTCGCCATCATTTTTGGCGAGTTTATACTGATAACGCCTGGTTATTACCTTTTTACCGTCTTTAAAATGAGCCAAAATAAATATATTGGCATATTTATAATCTGCGGTATGCCTAATCTTGAAGTAAATATTATAGGCTTTGGTATTGTCTTTTATTTCAAATGTAGTCGAAATATGGTTGCGGTAAGTCCATCGACGATCGGCAATCTCAACATTGCTGTCGATTAAGCTGGCCATGCAGCCCACAAATAGGGTAACCATTAATAAAAAGCCAATCGAAATTATCAGCTTTTTATTCAGCAGCAGGTTTATTTTCTGAGCCATTATTGTTGTTTCGGCGGTTATTATTTTTCCTACGGTTATTTCTATTCTTATTTTTGCTCTGTTCTGGCTTAACACCCTCTGCAGCTACATTTCCTTCAGCTTTCACTAATGGCTTTTGCGCTTGTGGCTGCTGTGGTTTTGGTTTATTATTTTGAGGTTTTGGCCCATTAACATGCTGTGGTTTTGGTACTGCCTGTTGCTGCGGCTTCTGCCCGTTAGGCTGTGGTTTCCCGCCTTGTTGGTTCTTCTGGCCGCTTTGCTGGGCTTGCTGTTGCTTAATAGGCGCAACATTCTTATCACCAGCAGGAATTCTTTCCCTCTTATTCTGGCTGTTGCTGCGGTTATTTTTCTGATTGTTGTTCCTGTTCTGGTTATTTTTACCTCGGGAACGTTCGTCCAAGCGGGTTAAACTATCCTGACCAACTACGTTTTCGTAATCAAAAGACTTTTCTACCACAACCGGCGCGGCAATCTGAACGGCCTCTTCTTTTAAGTTAGGTGCTTTTTTACCCGCCTTGTTCATCGCCATGATCTCTTTTACACGCACAGCTTTAACCGGGATCCAGTTTTCATCACCCTGATAACTGAACCACATGATTTTTTTGAAAATATCGGTTTTCTGGTGACGGGCATAACCAGCTTCAGTATCCAGGTTTTCGATTCTATCGGGAATATCTTTTAAAGCATCCAGGTAGGTATCTAACTCATAGTTTAAGCAGCATTTTAATTTACCGCACTGACCAGCAAGCTTTAACGTATTTAATGATAAATTTTGATAACGTGCCGCAGCAGTAGAAACGGTTTTAAAATTGGTTAACCAGGTAGAACAGCATAATTCGCGACCGCAAGAGCCAATTCCGCCTAAGCGGCCAGCTTCCTGGCGCATCCCAATCTGACGCATTTCAATACGGATACGGAAACTCTCGGCCATTTTTTTAATCAGCTCACGGAAATCCACACGTCCATCAGCCGTATAAAAGAAAGTGGCTTTGGTTTTATCGGCCTGATAATCTACATCACTGATTTTCATCTGCAAACGGAGATCCAATGCCAGTTTACGGGCTTTGTGCATAGTTTCCCATTCCATCCCTTTAGCTGCATTCCATTTCTCTACATCAGCTTCAGTAGCTTTACGGTAGATTTTTTTGGTTACCTGATCAAGTGCCGTTTTACGGCGTTTCATCTGGATCCTTACGAGTTCGCCCGTAAGCGAAACGTGCCCTACATCAAAGCCACCGGTTGGCCCTTCAACAGCAACAAGTTCTCCAATTTCCAGATAAATGTTATCGTTATTGAGGAAAAACTCTTTACGTGAGCCTTTAAATTTGATTTCGGTAACCTGAAAAGGTTTATAATTAGAAGGCATATCCAAATTAGACAGCCAATCGTGAACTTCCATTGTTTGGCAACCACCGGTGCCACATGAGCCATTACTTTTGCATCCATTAGGGGTGCAACCACCACCTGTTGAACAACTTCCACATCCCATATTAATTGTATATATATTGAGTCCCCGCAGGGAGCGTTTTAAACTTGATAATTTTTACCAATTGTAAAGATACATCTAAAAACAGAATTTTCGGGTTTGCGTTTCTTTCAATGTGGTAATGTGCCTTTTCCAGTTCGCCAATTATGGCTTCTGCCATAGGTAAGGTAAGCACGTGTGTACTGAGTTTTTTTGCGGTTTCAAAGGTCAGTGGGGGTAATTTCACCAATTCTTCGGCACCACTTAAAATTAAACAGCATTCGCGTAAATAATTTACGCCATATTTTAAAAAATTCTTCTGGTTTTCTCTTCCCCACTTAGCTGCCTCGTCGGTAAAATCGATTAAATCGGGCACTTTATTGCCAAATCCCATTCTTAACCAGGCCGTAAATGTACCAGAACTGTCGCTTTGCGTATCTGCAGCCAGGGCTTTTGCTTCAATTAAATTCCCATCCGCCAAAAAGGAATAATCAATAGCCTGATGCTCGGTTAATCCACTTGCATTTAATAAATATCTGGTTACCTCTTCTGATGAAAGCTTCGGAATCTTTACAATTTGCGTTCTGGATAAAATGGTGGTTAAAATCTGGTCCTGACTTTGGGCGATTAAAATAAACAAGGTATTTGCAGGCGGTTCTTCAATCAATTTAAGCAGCGCATTTCCGGCTTTATCCAGGTATTCGGGTAGCCACATGATTAAAACTTTAGTCTCCGCCTCAAAGGCTTTATAACTTAGTTTTTTAATAATATCATGGCACTCGGCGATGTTAATATTGGCCTGTTTATTGGCTGCATCGAGTTTAGAGCGCCAGATATCCATATCAAAATAAGGATCATGCATTAACATGCCCCGCCATTCTTCCAACACATCTACAGCAGTTTTTACACTGGCAGAAGCAAAAAACGGATAGGAGAAATGCAGATCGGGGTGAATGAGGCGTTCGTATTTTCTACAGCTTGAACACTCGCCACAGCTATCATTTTCACCTTTATTAAGGCAATTGATGTATTGTGCATAGGCAATAGCCAGGGGCACAGCGCCAGAACCAGCAGGCGACAAAAACAGTTGCGCATGGCTAATGCGGTTTTCCTTAACCGTTTGCACCAGTTGTTGCTTCACTCTTTCCTGTCCGATGATTTCTTTAAACTGCATTTGGTGCAAAATAAGAAATAGATATGAGATTCACACATTCGTCATCACGTTCTTACTTTTGAAATACACTTTTTGATGTTCCGGAAACCTTAGGAATTTAGATTGCCGGAATCATTTCAATAGATTTTTTCCGTTAATTGATGTGCCCACATTATTTTGAAAAGCAAGGTCCTGTGCGTTTTGGTTCCGAAGATCCTGCTATCGCTTCAAGTCCTCGCTACGCTGTGGGCTTTACGCTCTATCAGGTTTATTTAACTAAATCAGTAATTCTTCGGAACATCAAATAGCACACGCTGCAACTTTACCCAACCCGCACCGGTCTGCATCAACTAAACCTGATGGAAGCGGCAGCCCAATGTCATTTAGTTAAGGTTTTTAACCACAGATGGACACGGATTTTTATATCTGTGTCAATCCTTTTTTATCTGTAGCTAAATTATTTTCACCTGTGCCAATGGCTTAAATAACGACATTAAGCGGCAGCCCTAAAGCACAAAGGCTAAATCATACAGCAGGACAGGACATATCCAAGTAATACAGGTTTTGCTTTACAAAAAATAGAACAAATCAATTTTAAGTCAATAACACGCAGGTTAACAAAGCATTAACCATCAGTCTTACCGATTATTTCAAAAACCTTACCTTTGGCTTTTATTTTTAAACGGTGATAAACGCTTTGCGCCAAACACCCAACGCTTAACATTGTATGGCAAGGATCCTCGCATTTGATTATGGAACAAAACGCATCGGCATTGCGGTAACCGATCCTTTGCAGATTATTGCAACAGGGTTAGATACGGTGCACCCGAAAGATGTGATCGAATACATTAAAAAATACATGCTTACCGAGCAGGTTGAGGCATTTGTACTCGGCGATCCGAAACAAATGGATGGTTCCCCATCCGATTCTGCACAACATGTAAAGGGCTTTGCCACGCTGTTGAAAAAATCATTCCCCGATATCCCCAGGCATTGGGTTGATGAACGTTTTACCTCTAAACTGGCCCACCAGGCGATTATGCAAAGTGGCCTAAAAAAAATGGACAGAAGGGATAAAGACAGGGTTGATACCATTGCTGCAACCATCATTTTACAATATTTTATGGAAAGTAACCGTTTATAACCAACAAATGAGCCTAATAAACGACGATTTACAGGATTTACTAATTACTTATTGCGAACCTGAAAGCGAACTGCTTCAACAGATAGACCGCGAAACCAACCTTAAAGTTTTAATGCCCCGTATGCTCTCAGGCCATTACCAGGGTAGGGTGTTGAGCATGCTCAGCAAAATGATTTCCCCTAAAAGGATTTTAGAAATCGGCACTTTTACCGGTTATGCTACTTTATGCCTGGCAGAAGGACTAACCAAAGAAGGCCTGCTGTATACCCTGGATATTAATGAAGAACTGGAAGATATGGTTCGTCGAAATTTCGCCAAATCACCATATAACGATCAGATTAGTTACATCCTTGGCGACGCTACCACTACAATAGCAAGTTTAGATGAAGTTTTCGACATTGTTTTTATCGATGCAGACAAGAAAAACAACGGCACCTATTATGATCTCATTTTTGATCGCGTTCGCCCTGGCGGGATTATCATTGTTGATAACGTGTTATGGAGTGGAAAAGTACTGCAGGAGAAACAGGATAAAGACACCAGAAATATTACTAGTTTTAACGATAAAATCGCTGCAGATGAACGGGTTGAGAAACTGATATTGCCTGTTCGGGATGGTTTGTTTGTGATCAGGAAGAAATGATGACGGCATATAGTTAATGGCTCATGGCCTGCTAAGCCAGGGCCATCAACCATTAAACCATGGTATATTAACCAAAAAAGAAATGAAGAAAATCTTTACTTTTTGCCTGTTCCTTTTAACGGGGATTATTGCAAAAGCGCAAGACACAGAAGAATATATTGCAGCGCACGTAGCATATGCACAGGGTTTAATGCATGATCATAAAATTCCGGCCAGCGTTATTTTAGCCGTTGCCATACATGAATCTGCTGCCGGAAACAGTAAAATTGCGCAGCACCTCAATAACCATTTTGGTGTAAAAGGGCCTAACAACAATGCAGATATCCATTCTTCGTACCGTGATTATTTAAATGCGGACGAATCTTACAGCCATTTCGTTGAAATAATGGAAACCCGTGAGCCTTTTAACAATCTATTTGCAAAGTACGATCAGTATGACTACAGAGGTTGGGCTTATGGCATCCGCCGCTGTGGTTATGCAAGCAGTAGAAGATGGGCCAGCCAGGTTATTGGACTCATTAAAAAATATGAGCTTTACCAATACGACGAAAGGCCCGAAGGATACGAAGAACCTGTTTATGCCACCCCGGTACGTCACCGCACCAGAAGCAGAAGAACAACAAAAACCTATACTGTGAAATCAGGCGATAACTTAGGTATCATCGCAAAAAAGAAAGGTACAACAGTAAAAAAACTGATGCAGAAAAACGGAATAAAAAAAGCAAACTTAAGACCAGGACAGAAGATTAAGTTTTAGTCTTAAGTCCGTAGTCATGAGTCCTAAGTCTAATTTCCTATGTGCAATTTACAGTTCACAATTAACCAGTTAACCGATTAAAAAATTAACCCCATATGCGTTCATACCATCATTACCTTCTAATCGCGGCAATCCTTATTTTTTTTAGTTCTTGCGGTTCCAGGAAATTTTCTAAAAACAATAAACAGATCGAAAAAGCAGCCAACAAAGCCAATAACAATTCGTACAGAAGTTACAATACCTTAAGTTATATTGATGAGTTTAAAGGCGTAGCGGTAGAAGAAATGAATGCAAACGGTATTCCAGCAAGTATTACTTTGGCGCAGGGAATTTTAGAATCAGGTAGTGGAAATAGCGATCTGGCTAAGTATGCGAACAATCACTTTGGCATTAAATGCACATCAGATTGGAAGGGAAAAAACTATTTCCGCGATGATGACCAGAAAAACGACTGTTTTAGGGTTTATAAAGATGCCCGAGAATCTTTCAGGGATCATTCTGAATTTTTAAAACGCAAACGTTACAGCTTTCTTTTCCAGCTAGATAAAAACGATTACAAAAGCTGGGCGCAGGGATTAAAAACAGCGGGATATGCAACCAATCCTAAATATCCTGATCTGTTAATTAACACCATCGAAAAATACCAGCTTTACCAGTATGATCAATCAGAAAGCGAAAAGCAGAAGATCGCACGGGAAGATCGTGTCTTTACAGAAATCAATCAAAATATTCCACAAGAGAAAGCTAAGTTTGCACCAGTAGAAACGCCACCAGCAGGCGCTAAACCGATTATTGCCGATGGCACTTATACCGTTGTTAAAGGAGATACGCTGTACAACATTGCAAAACGCTTTAATTTGACCGTTGATCAGTTAAAAATGCTCAACGAAATGAGTACCGACGCCATTAAGCTGGGCCAAACACTTAAGGTTAAATAATGTTAAGTACAAACATAGCCTGCCAGATATTTGTAGTTTTGTAGCTTAATGAAATTTTTTATTCCCTTTATACTTGTTTTCGGCTTCTCTACGTGGCTCCATGCACAGAATAAACCTGTGCAGGGAATAGTTATTGATAAAGAAACCAAGCAACGTTTGGCCAAGGTTTATATCTACAACATTCGTACGGGTGATGGTTTATACAACAATACTAAAGGCGAGTTTAGCACCTTTGCTTTACCTGGCGACACTTTAGTTGCAGCTTTATCCGGCTATGGTGTTGATACTATTGTTTTTAAAGGACAAACGGCCGCATATTTTCAACTCAGGTCGCTTGGAATCAGACTGCGCGATGTCGTAATTCAACAAAAAAGATTAAGTCCACAGCAGCAATACGAAAAAAATGTTCAGGAATACCGCTACCAAACCATGAAGGGAAGCAGTAAAGATTTATTGAATTTAGGCAACGGTGGTGTTGGCTTAGGCATAGATGCCATTTACAACCTGTTAAGCAAACAAGGAAGAAATGCCCGTCATCTTCAAAAAATCCTGGAAAAAGATTATCGTGAAGACCTGATCGATTATCGTTTCAGCGCCAGTCTGGTTAGCCAGGTATTAGGCATAAAAGATGCCGAACTTACCGATTTTATGCAGCAGTATCGCCCTACCTATCAATTTGTTTTAGATGCAACAGATTATTCCTTTAATCTTTTTATCAGGAATGCCTATAAAAGCTACAGGTTAAATCCTAGGGCACTACAATTGCCAGCATTACCTAAAATAACAATTGATAAGCTGTGAAGGCGCCCATCCTGATAGTTAAAAAACTTCCGGCAGCCGGTATGGCAATCTTTCCATTTATTCTTTTAAAATCGGCCAAGCTTAAAAACGATCCGGAGATGATCAACCACGAGAAAATCCATTTGCGCCAGCAGATTGAACTGCTTATTTTACCTTTTTATCTGTTGTATCTTTTTAATTACCTAATCAACCTCTTTAAGTACCAAAACCACGATCTGGCGTACCGGAACATTATTTTTGAAAAGGAAGCTTATGATCATGAAACCGACTTTAATTACTTGAAAAATGGCAATTGGTATGGCTGGATCAGATTAATATAACAGGGCGATTTTCTGTCCAAATTGAATTGCCGATCTGGCAATCATTTTGTTAAATGCTTTTTATCTCTAAATTTTTTCTTTTTCTTTGTAATAATGAAGAACTGTTTAGCTGCCATCATCCTGATTCTAAGTTTCTGCTCTACCCAATTATATGCACAGGAAATTGATACCATTCCCATCAATACCAAAGACCTGAACATTAAGTTGAAACGCAGTCCACTGCCAAGCAGACAGGGCCCGTTAAACTTTGAGCCGGTAAAAATTAAGCCTTTGGTTGTAAACGCCAGGATTAATTACTGGAAAACAAGAACCAACATTGGCATCAATGTTAACCAGGCCCAATTCAGTAACAACTGGAAAGGTGGTGGTACCAACTCGGTAGCCGTTGGCGGTTTGTTAAACTGGAAAGCAGAATACAACAAAGATAGTTATAGCTATGTAAGCGAGCTTGTTTTGCAATATGGCAAAATCAAAAATAAAGATCAGCTGCAAAAGAAAACCAACGACCGTATTTTTTGGGATAATAAAGCTTCTTTCCAACTTTCCAAAAGCTGGTTCTTCTTCGGATCGTTAAGTTTTGAATCCCAATTTGATAATGGTTATTCTTACAGTATGGTAAACGGCCAGGAAACCGCAACGCTGATTTCAAAATTTATGGGCCCGGGTTATTTAACAGAATCTATCGGTTTCGAGTATAAACCCGTTAAATATTTTTCTACCCGTATAGGTACCGGTACTGCGCGCCAAACTTTTGTATTGGATGAAAAACTTTTTCTCGACCCGGTTAATAATGCCAATCCACCAAAAGCCAGTGTTTTTGGGGTAGATTATGGCAAAAAAGTACGTAATGAGCTGGCTTTTCAGATTGTAAGTGCAATTGATAAGGATATATTTACCAATACAAACCTTAAGGCACGTTATCAGATGTTCATTCCGTATCAGGATTTCAAGATGAGCAATATTGATCACCGGTTAGATGTTGCATTAACGGCAAAAATCAATCGTTTTATGAACACAAGTTTAACTGGCGTACTCCTGTTTGATAAAGATACGGGCACCAATAAAATACAGGCCAACCAAACACTGGCCCTTGGTTTTGGCTTTACGTTCCCGAGGTAAGTCTACCCTCAACCAACCTTACCCATTTCCCAATAGGGCATGGTAATAATCTGTCTAAAGCTTACGCCCCTTTGCTTTAGGTAACGTTTAAACTGCTGTACAGATTTCGCCCTGCCCGTTAAATAAAATGTAGCATTTTGCCACATTTCCCAACATAGCGGGTGCATATTATCCATCCAGGTAATGGCATTTTTAGCAGGGGCGTTCAGGTCAGATGGTACGGTATCAATTAACAATTTAACGTGTTTAACCGAATGCAGGTTTTCTTCCTGAAGTTCCAACACCCCAAAATATTCTACATCTTCATCAATCACCTTTTTACCTAACGATTCGTACAAACCAAGGCTGGTTTCATCGCCAAAAAAGAAATGCTGATTGGATGCTTCATTATATTTTACCTTTGCCCGGTCTACAATCAGTTTTAAACGGTCTCCTTTTTGGATGTTTACGGCCAGATGATGACCTGGGCCTTGCCTGTTCAGGTAAAAAATCACTTCACAGGTTTCGTGTGCTTCGTCAAAGCCTGATAATGTATAATGCCTGTACTCGTTGGCGTTAACCCTAAACAGTACCTCCGTTCCGGGAATAAATTTAGCATCGAAAAAATCACCTTTAAATGTAACGCACTTTAAGTTGCTGCTTAACATTTTGGTTTCTGCAACTTCTACTTGATATATTTTATTGCTGATCACTTTTTCCATTGTGTCGGCCAGCCATGAAGGTAATTTAGCCATCGTATTCTTTTGTTTAGTAACTTTGAACAAAAATAATGGTCTAACAAACGGATCTTTTTATACCAAAAGGATTAAAGTTTATATCAAAAGGATTTTATGGCCTTAAACATTTACGACAGTGACGATAAATACTATACTGTTGGTAGCAAGTTCGACAATACAGAATTTAATCAGCCACTGGTAACCGAAAGAAGGGATAAATACAGTTTTCCTTTTGGCGATGCAGAGATCGTACAGATTGCTTTTTCGGGCATTTATATTGTTTACGGCGATATGGTGGTGAAACAGAGCCGCCTGCGCATCAAAGCTTTTGATGAACCTGATTTGGTAGAGCTCCACTTTGCACTCACCGGTGGGGGCATTATGGAAAATTACCTCACCAATAAACGTCTGGATATTAAAGCAAATCAGCATAACATTATTTATAGTCCTGATTTTGACGGGATGGCAGAGTTTGATATGGGAGGTCCGCATAAATTTTTTGAAGTAAATTTCGAAAGATCACGCTTTATTGATTTAACCTGCGAAAGCAGCAACCTGTTAAAGAATTTTGCCGAAAACATCATGAACAGCCGTTCGGTAGAAATTTCATCAGAAAACCTGCCCATTACCCTGGCCATGCATAGCTGCATTAATGATATTATGAACTGCAACTTTACAGGTGGATTAAAATTATTGTTTCTTCAGTCTAAATGTTTGGAACTGCTGGCACTACAGGCCCAGGCTTTTGAAGAAGCGGCTAAAAAGACCGAAAGACCGGCCCTCAAATCCGCTTATGATAAAGAAAGGATTTATTATGCCCGGGAATACCTGCTGGCCAATGCCAATCATCCGCCATCATTAATCGAATTGGCCAAAACCGCAGGCATAAATGAATTTAAGCTGAAACATGGCTTTAAAGAAGTCTTTAAAAATACTGTTTTTGGTTATTTGAGTGACTACAAACTACTGAAGGCCAAAGAGCTACTAGCAGATAGCAGCAAGGACATCAAAAACATTTCAGATGAACTGGGTTATTCTTCGGTACAACATTTCAGTAATGCCTTTAGCAAGAAATTTGGCATAAGCCCGGGGAAAGCGCGTTAAGTTAGTTATTAGCCTAAAAGTGATCGCCACCCTGATCTGTAGCGCAGCGGAAAGCTACGTAGTAAACCGAGCCTTTAGCGAGCTCACCGAAGGTAATTTATTTCAGGGTCCTAACTGCAAGAAAGATGCTGAAATAAATTCAGCATGACGAAAAGGAGTTTAAACCTTTTTCCTTTTTTTCTTAAAGTCCAGATAATCTACATAATACAAAACCTTAACCGAAAGGCTGTTATTTTGCGGGGCGTTTAAAATCCCGCTCAGGTTTTTATTGTATCGCTGGGTGTAATAAGAGTCGTAAGTTTCTGCCGCATCTTTATAGGATACAGATAAAGTGCTGCCTGGCGCAAACTGCCAGGTATAAATTAAGTCAATGTTAAATACATTGTAATTTCTGTCCAATCCATTTAGCGGCGCTCCGGTATAATCGGTTAAATTGCCATCAGGTTTAAGCAAGAAATATTCTTTATTCCTTCTGTCGCTCCAATAATGTCTCAGAACCACCGTAAATCCCATTAAATTGGTAAAAGTATATTTGGCATCGAAAGAGTTTTCTACCGTTCTGCGGTCGTATTTGGAGAAAATGGCTTTATTACCCTGTGCCGTTACCCAGTTTACATAATTATAATTCGGGTTAAAATTAAGGTCTAAACCAAAAGCAATTTTATCGTTTATCCGCAGGTTTTGGAAAAAGTAAAAATTGTACTCTTTGCCCTTAAAAAGTTCCTGTTCCCTGTAACGGATATTTCCACCAAAGTTATAAGCTTTTGCACGATTGGGATTAATATATAAAACGAAACTATAGCTTTCAGGGGCTTTATATACCTGTCCGTTTCTGGATTCGTAGAAATCGTTTTTTGCAGCGGTATAGATCCCGTTTACTTCTGCCGACCAAAGATTTTTAAATTGAACATAAGGTCCGCCTTCTACTGAAAAAGTTTGGAAGCTGCCTGGTGTAGCCCTCCTCGAGTATAAAACATTAAAGTAGCTTAATAACTGATTGTACCAACTGCTTGGTTTATAAACATTATAATGAAAATCCGCCACCTGATCTAAAAAATTGTTATTGGTAAAAAAACCTAAATCAGACGGATCGAATTTATCATCGGCGTATTGCTGTGAATAGCTCCAGGTAAAATTACCACTCTGCTTGCCAAACTTAAGCCCATAACTGTATCCGGCATTGGTTTCATTACCTTTTAAATAGCTCATTTTAGCCGCACCGTTAACAAAATACTTATTGCCTTTATTGTTTAAGTTAAAAAGTAAGGCCGTTACGTTAGCATCGTAGGCAGCGCCCCGCCTTAACACATTGGTATTGATAAATGTTGCCGAACTATTGTTTTTTAGCGATTGATCGAAAACCAGAATATTGTAATTGGTAAGCGGTTGGGTTTCGACCATCCGGAGGTTACCCTGAGCATCTTCCACTTCGGTTTCCATGCCGTTGGTAACCGCATTAAAAATTCCGATACCAAGGCCTTTCGCCGTCCGTCCAGATATTTTTGTAGCATTCAGCACCTTGGCTTCAGTTTGATCTTTCACAATTTTATCGCTGCCTACGCCACTATAATTGTAATAGGACGGAATAGAACCAATCCGTTTCGAATAAAAAAGATCCCCCTTGTTAAAAAGTTCTGTTCCTTCGGTAAAAAACTGGCGGTTTTCGTTAAATTTTACTTCAAAAGGGGTAAGGTTCAGGATCCGGTTATCAGATTGCACCTGACCGAAATCGGGTACCAGCGTCATATCAAGGGTAAAACTGTTGTTGATCCCGTATTTTACATCCATCCCACCATTAAACCGCGAGGTGGTGTTTTTTACCCCTGGCAAATTAACCGGATAATGGTTTACATACGCCGAAATATAAGGCGAAAAAGATAACCTTAATGGCGGTTTAATATCTTTTATCCCTGTCCAAAGGCCTTCCTGATTGATGAAGCCATTTACTTTCGGGTCGACAAAATTCCAAAAAGTTTGCGTATTGCTCCGCTGTATCCTGCGGCTAAAGTTCAATCCCCAATGCTGAACATCTTTACTCGAAAAACGAAGGGCTGAATAGGGAATTTTCATTTCACAGGTCCAGCCTTTATCATCCAATTTAACGGCACTTTCCCATACCGCGTTCCAATTTGCATCTTCATCACCAACCTGCGAATATTTAGCATCAAACTGTACACCGGCAGCGGTTACGAAAAAGCCGTTCCCATTCATTTTATCATAAAAAGGATCAAGAATTATCGAAATAAAATCGGCGTTACCAATATTATCCCTCGAAACCAGTTCGTGCGAAACGCTATCAGGATGATCGTACATCCGCGCATAGACGTAAACCGCCACATCATCGTAAAGCACCTTCATTTCGGTACGCCGGTCGTGGGCTTCTATCTTTCCTGGATCTGGCCTGATCTGAATAAAATCAGTAGCAATGGGAACATTATTCCAGCATTCATCATCTAAAACACCATCTATTTTGGGGCTTTGCAGCGTTCTTTTCGCTTCCAACTGGCGCTGTTTCGAAATATCCTGAGCCTGAGAAAAAGCAAAAGAAAATATAAAAAGAAGGATGATACAGCGTTTCATTCGTTTAGGTTAGTTGGGTATAAGACCATGCCTTAACCAGAATGTTGCACCAAATGAAAAAAACATAAAATTTAAGTCATTCAACGATTTAAATTTTATTGATTTTCAGCGCAATATTTTGTCCGTTATTTCCTTTCCTCCTGACAGGAAACCATTGTGCTTAAACCCGACAGAAACGGAAATACTTTTTGTTGCACCGCTCCCAAACTTAGCTATCGTGTGCACATCTCAGCTAATTCATATTTAGCGCCGTTGTCTAGGTCGATCGTCATGCTGAATTTATTTCAGCATCTTTCCTGGTAAATAACGAGCTTTTATAGCTTAAAGACTTTAGTTTGGAGATAAATTGATTTTTTCCGTTCTATACCTTATCGTATCGACACAATTGAGTAAAATATTCTTCTATCGCTCTATGCCGCGGGGCATGGTACTTTGGAGCGCCAAAGTACCCAAAACGCTTTGTCAATCCAGCAATGAGCCTTTTGCACAGTCTTACACACATCAAAAAAACAGCGACACTTAGTTTTGTGTTCAATATTTTTTTAAAATTAAATCATTGGTTATGAACACAAAACCACTGCGTTTCAGGTTTGTTACTACCATTTTTACTGTTGTGCACCTGTTTTTTTGATTTCTCCGGCTCTTGGGATTGACAGCGTCCTTGGTTAAAATTCGTGCTTTATTAAAGTTGTTAGCAAAACGCCAAAAAAAACTTAAAAAGACGTGTCCACACGATAGCAAACTTAGCTGTGTTGCTGAGGCATAAAAAGATTGAAGTGAATGGCGGGAGTACAGCACCTATGAAAACCAAACTGCTCATTTTCAAAAAAAGATTTTTGACTTTGAGGTGCAGCGATTTACAAGCAAAATTTGATACATTTGCCTTTTATTAAAAACAAGTAGCTTTTTGCCCTTTGGCATGAAGCTTTTAGCTTAAAAAAAGATGTTTGATAATTTACAGGACAAGCTAGACAGAGCGTTTAAAGTATTAAAAGGACAAGGCAGCATTACGGAAATCAACGTGGCAGAAACCATGAAAGAAATCCGCAAAGCATTATTAGATGCCGATGTTAACTATAAAACAGCAAAAACATTTACTGATGATGTGAGGCAAAAAGCCTTGGGGCAAAACGTACTTACTGCGGTTTCTCCAGGTCAGTTGCTTACTAAAATAATGAACGATGAACTTGCAGCCTTAATGGGTGGCGAAGTTACAGAGTTAGATACAAAAGCAAACCCTACCATTATTTTAATTGCAGGTTTAAACGGTGCGGGTAAAACTACTTTTGCAGGTAAACTGGCCTTGCACTTAAAAGGCAAGGGCAAAAAACCTTTGTTGGTAGCAGGCGATATGTACCGTCCGGCGGCTGTAGATCAATTGGAGGTTTTAGGAACTTCTGTTGGCGTATCAGTTTACGCAAACCGTGCATCAAACGATCCTGTTGGCATAGCTTTAGAAGGTATTGCACACGGTAAACAAAATGGAAATAACGTAATCATTATCGATACCGCAGGTCGTTTAGCGATCGACGAATCTTTAATGAACGAAATATCTGAAGTTAAAGCTAAAACTCAACCACACGAGATTTTATTCGTAGTGGATTCAATGACTGGTCAGGATGCGGTAAATACAGCCAAAGTATTTAATGACCGTTTAGATTTTACAGGTGTTGTTTTAACCAAATTGGATGGCGATACCCGTGGTGGTGCGGCCCTTTCCATTAAATCGGTGGTAAACAAGCCGATTAAATTTATAGGTACCGGCGAGAAAATGGAAGCTCTGGATGTTTTCTATCCAGATCGTATGGCATCGCGTATTTTAGGTATGGGTGACGTGGTTTCGCTTGTTGAACGTGCACAAATGCAGTTCGATGAGAAAGAAGCAGCAGAACTGCAGAAGAAAATCCGTAAGAATAAATTTGATTTCAACGATTTCTACAACCAGATTCAGCAGATCAAGAAAATGGGTAACATGAAAGATCTGATGGGTATGATTCCAGGCGTGGGCAAAATGATGAAGAATGTAGATATCCAGGATGATGCTTTTAAATCAATCGAAGCCATCATCAATTCGATGACACCATTTGAGAAAGAAAACCCGGATAGCATTCAGCAAAGTCGTCGTTTACGTATTGCAAAAGGTTCAGGAAGTAAGGTAGAAGAAGTAACCAAGCTGATTAAACAGTTTGAAGATATGCGTAAAATGATGAAGCAGTTTTCTAACCCGGCAGCCGCAGCGGCAATGATGAAAGGTATGCCTAAAATGCCGTTTGGCAGATAGGTTTTTAGCTGAAAGGTTAAAGACCAAGGCTTAAAGCGCAAATAACATATTGCAAATATTAAATCCCGATCAAAAATGGCCGGGATTTTTTGTTTTACGGCGTAGCGTAATCCGACCCTATTAACTGTCATCCTGAGCATAGCGAAGGATCTTTTAAAATTATGTTTTATGAAATGTTGGGTCCCGTTCGTTTGGCTGTCACCTCTCCCGCTTTCCGCTATAGTCCCGACGTGAAGTCGGGAGCTACCGCTCCAATCGGGTTTAGGTACAACAGTTTGATGCCTGTAGTGCCTCGTAGCAACAGACCATTCATGGTAAACCTGACAGTAGCGGGCATCCCGATTTTTCATCGGGATAAAGCGGATGGCAGGGCAAAAGTTGCCAAGAATTACTGTTCATTCATTTCCAAATACCCACATCTAAATAACAGTCATCTCAACCGTAGTGGAGAGATCTATCCGTTTTTTGTTAAGATTTATGTACCTAATTGAATCTAAACTTAATAGAGATACTCCCTTTAGAACGCACTTTTCTGGATTTTAAAGTTGCTGGAATCCACATTTTAGAAGCTCTCAGTAATCTCAATGCCTCTTCATTACACTTAAAATTTAAACCCAGTGTAACTACTGCATCTGTTATTCTACCATCCTTTTCAATTACGAATGACAAATACACCTTTCCAATAGCCCTATCCTTTTTAGGCATTTCAGCATATCTTGAATTAGTTAAAAGATATCTTCTCCATGCGGTTTCTCCATTAGGAAAGTGAGCAGGTGCATCTACTTCATTTAAAGAGTAAACATTGTTTTCCTTTGCTTTTTTAGATCTATTTTAATGGTATCACCCCTCCCTTGTGAAAAAAGTTGTTGACTCGAAATCAGAAAAAGTATAATCAATAAAATTTTCAGCATTGTTAGTATTTAATAGTTAACTAAATTTAAAGATTATTAATTATATTAGCTATATCAATATTCATCCCGAATAATTTACATCCGAATTTATTTAATTAAAATTAAATGCTTGTAAAAACATACGGGAGTGCTGTTTATGGGGTAAATGCACTAACCATAACAATCGAAGTGAATATTAGCGCGGGTACCAAATACTATATGGTAGGCCTGCCCGATAATGCGGTAAAAGAAAGTTTGCAAAGGGTGGCCAGCGCTATTAATGTTTCAGGTTTTCGCATGCCTAAACAAAAAATAGTGGTAAACCTGGCACCTGCCGACATGAAAAAAGAGGGCTCATCATACGATCTGCCAATTGCCATCGGTATTTTAGCGGCTTCAGGTCAAATCCCAGCCGACGAATTAGAAGATTATTTTATTATGGGCGAACTTTCTTTAGATGGAAGCATACAGCCCATAAAAGGAGCTTTACCAATTGCCATACAAGCACAACAGGAAGGTTTTAAAGGATTCATCTTACCGAAGCAAAACGTTCGTGAAGCAGCCATTGTAAACGATTTAGTGGCTTATGGCGTAGAAAACCTGGCCCAGGTAATTGCTTTCTTTAATAAAAGCGAAGCGCTGGAACAAGTTAAAGTGAATACCAAAGAAGAATTCTTAAAGAACATCAATAATTATGAACACGATTTTGCCGACGTTAAAGGCCAGGAAAACATTAAAAGAGCATTGGAAATTGCGGCTGCAGGTGGTCACAATGTTATTTTAATAGGGCCGCCAGGTGCAGGTAAAACCATGCTGGCCAAGCGTCTGCCCACTATATTACCCCCATTAAATTTAAACGAAGCCTTAGAAACCACGAAAATCCATTCTGTTGCCGGAAAACTCTCTGCAAGCGATGCATTAATGACAAGCCGTCCGTACCGCTCACCGCACCATACGATTAGCGATGTCGCCCTGGTAGGCGGCGGAATCAATCCACAACCCGGAGAAATATCGCTGGCCCACAATGGTGTTCTATTTTTAGATGAATTGCCCGAATTTAAACGAACTGTTTTAGAGGTAATGCGTCAACCTTTAGAAGACCGTAAAGTAGCTATTGCAAGGGCAAGGTTTTCGGTAGAATACCCAGCCAGCTTTATGTTGGTAGCCTCAATGAACCCCTGCCCCTGTGGTTTTTACAATCACCCGGAGAAAGATTGCGTTTGTGCACCTGGTGTGGTGCAAAAATACCTGAGTAAAATATCCGGACCGCTTTTAGACCGGATAGATCTTCATGTAGAAGTAACACCCGTTAACTTTACAGAATTAGCCTCCACTGCAGAAACAGAAAGAAGTAACTTTATCAGGGAGCGTGTAATTAAAGCACGGGAAATTCAGGATCTACGTTTTGCAGATAGGGAAGACCTGCATTGCAATGCCCAAATGAGTCCGAAAATGGTTCGCAAAGTTTGTCAGATCAGTGATGAAGGAAACATTCTCCTGAAATCAGCCATGGAAAAATTAGGTCTTTCGGCCCGTGCCTACGACCGGATTTTGAAAGTTGCCCGGACCATTGCCGATTTAGATGGAAGTGAAAACGTAGAAATGGAACACTTAGCAGAATCTATTAATTACAGAAGTTTGGATAGGGATGGCTGGGCGGGCTAAATTTCCTGTTCTTCAAAAATGATGTTAAAATATATTTGTTATCTTGATAAACAGTATGTTTATTAATCTACAGAAACAATGCCATGATAAAATTTATTTTTGCGCTTTTTATATTATTTATTACACTCCATGTTACCAGTCAAACGCTGCCCGATTTTAATCCGCCCAAAAATTATAAATTGGTACTCGAAGCCAGAGGCGATTTAGACAAAGATGGCAAAGAGGAAGTGGTATATGCTTTTGATACCGATAAAACGGATGGGAAAGACGGCTTAAAGAGAATTCTCTATATCTGTAAACAGGTTGATGGTAAAATAAAACTATGGAAAAGCAATGGCACCATTTTATGGAGCAGTAAAGATTGTGGTTTTTGTGTAGATGCGGGCGTAAACCTTTCGATAAAAATTAAAAACAATACCCTGATTACCGAACAGACCTTTAATCACAACACCAGGCATTATAGCACCTGGAAAAACATTTACCGTTATCAAAATAACGATTGGTTTGTAATAGGTTCTACCATGAAAGATTATGATACCTGCGATTTTGATTACCAATATGATATCAATTTTTCTACCAAACAAGTCAATGTGGCTTACACTTACGGAAGTTGTGATGACGACAAAAAAATACCCAAAGATAGTTTTTACAATTTTAAATATCCGTTTACGGCTATCCCCAAAATGGATGGTTTTACCCCTGGTAAAGTAGAATTAAAATTTCCGGCCAACAACAAATATTTCTATTATTGATTATAAATAAATCCACCATGAAAAATAGTTTATTCATCCTGTTTTCGCTGATTTCTATTCAGCTATATGCACAGGCAGATCATCCTCAAATCCCTAAAACAGGCACTAATGCAGATGCCTTTGTTCCAAAAGGATGGAAAGTAATTTATCAGGCCAAAGGCGATTTAAATAAAGATCATTTACCTGATGAAGCAATCATTATTCAGAATACCAATCCAAAAAATATTATCAAAAATGACGGTATGGGCCGTGACACACTGAATGTGAATCCCCGCATGCTTTTGGTACTGATAAAAACATCCGGAAATTACAGCTTACTGGCTCAAAACACCAATTTTATCCCAACTGAAAATGACATAGAGAGCACTTGTCTCGCCGATCCTTTACAGGAAACTGGTGCCATCAGCATAAAAAACGGAGTACTGATTTTAAGTTATCAATACTGGTCAAGCTGTGGTTCTTACGGGGTGAGTAATGTCGCTTATACATTCAGGTTCCAAAATCAAAAAATGGAACTAATCGGCTTTAAAACGGGGGGCTATAGCCGATCTTCAGGAGAAGAAAGCACTACCAGCCTTAATTTCTCTACACGAAGAAAAAGTGAAACCTCTGGCGGCAATATGTTTAGCGACAAAACCAACAAACCAAAAACGGTATGGAAAAAGTTTAATTGGGGCAGATTGTTTACACTTGATGAAATGACGGAAGAACTTGCCGAAAAACTTTCAGAAATTTAACATAAACCTGTTATAAGATACCAAATATGAACAGGATGTTTTTTTTATGCTTTATATTTATTTCCAGTCATTCGTTTGCCCAAAAAGTATTTAATCAGCTAACCGCAACAGGAATCTGGCAATACATTTATCCTTTTAAAAATAAAGACTATGTACTCGCTATACAGTATTTAATTACTGAAAAAGAACCTTCTGGAGAATTATACCATGCCAATATCTATTTTGGTAAAAGAGGCGTAAAAACCGATAAAATCTTTTGGAAAGAAAACATAGAAATGCGCCACATCACTGATAATATCACTTACGAAGACTATAACAACGACGGGATAAAAGATCTGTTAATTTTCGAAGATACAGGTGGAAGGGGAGGAAATTCGTTTTACAATCTTTACCTTGTTAATCCCAAAAACCATACCTTAACCAAGGTCAAAGATTTCGACAATATTGTTAACCCCAGCTATAACAAAAAATACAAAGTGATTGTGAGTTATGGTTTAACAGGTACTAATTATTATCAGTTGTATAGACTTAATAAAAAGTACATACCATATAAAATTGGCAAACCTTTCGACGATACTGACAATTTAGATCTGGATAAACAGATTTCCATGATCTTAAAAAAACAATAACCCAAAACCACAGATCAAAGAGATAAACGATTAACGTATCAATAAATGAACATCAAAAAAATCATTAAATTGCTCTTCTATGCCTTTATTTTGGGTGTTATTGTAGTATTAAGTGTAAACTTGCTCATAAAACACCAGACTAATCCGGCGATTTATTCGAGTGAACAAGATGTACCAAAAACTAAAGTGGGTATTATTTTTGGAGCAGGAATAAACAACAATAAACCCAGTAAATATTTAAAAGACAGGCTTGATGCTGGCATAAAACTTTATGAAAATAATAAAATTGATAAAATCCTGTTATCTGGAGACAACGGGAGTAATGCGCACGACGAATTAACAGTAATGAAACTTTACTGCTATGAACATGGTGTTGATACCAATAAAATTTACCTCGATTACGCTGGTTTTGATAGCTACTCTACGCTGTACAGGTCAAAATTTATTTTCGATATTGATACCGCGATCCTGGTATCGCAAAAATATCATCTAAACAGGTGTATTAATATAGGCGATAAACTGGGTATTAAGTCTTACGGTTTTGCTGCAGACCAGGGAACATACCAGGGTTTCAAATATGCATCCTTTAGAGAGTACTTTGCCGTTGTAAAATCAACAATCGACTTAATAATTGGTAGAAAACCTCATTTTTTAGGCGAAAAAGTTAGCATTAATGGTCCATCAAACTATACCAAAGAATAATATAAAGTACCTTACCATCATTTTTGCTTGTAATCCTATTTTCAAAAAAGATAGCCATCCTAATCACCTTATGTAGCTGATTTGCTAAAAGACAAGACTAAACTTAAAAGGTTTAAATGTTAGACTTTATCTATAGCTAAATTGGAAAAGTTCTTTTAAACTGAACAGTTTTACCATGCTAAAACTTTAACGCAACTCCCAGATTGACGCTTAAAATATTTTCACTTTCTTTCTTTTTCATAAATAACCAAAACGCTGTATTACAGTACTTTAAATTGAAAAATAATTTCATTTCACTATATTTTAAAGACTTATTCAGCCAATAGTCACAACGCTTTGGCACAGTCGTTGTCATAACACTGTTACATTTATGACCTATTTAAAATTAAAAAAGTGAAAGAGATGAAAAAGACAGTTCAAATTTTCAGTATGCTTTTAATAGCATTAACCGTAATGGTATCATGTAAAAAAGATACTGATCCTGCAGATCGGGATTTCTTCGTGGGTACTTACAAAGGAACCGTTTCCTATCGTAGTGGAGAGACTACAACTAACAGTAGCGATGGTAAAGTAACCGTAAGCAAAGTTGGTGAAACGTATAATTTTTACTTTGGTAACGGCATTCCTGACATTACAGGTGTAAAGTTTGAAAAAACAGGAGACAACAGTTATGTAAGTATTGGATCGGGTTTAACCGGTATTAGTATTGATGCCAGTAACCTTAAAATGTTAGTTTCGAAAGATGGGCAAACCTGGACAGCAAATTGCACTAGGTAAACCATTTAACGACACAAGGCCCGATCAGTAAAAAATCGGGCCTTCTTTTTTTTGCCATTCCTCATTCCAAAACCAAAAAACGAGTTTCATGCTTAATTTAATTAAATTTATAGCATGAGTTTTGAATTAAAAACACACCTCGAAGAAATCGTTTCCCTCACCGATCAGGAGTTTGAGCATATAGCAGCACATTTCAAACCTAAAACGCTTAAAAAACACCAGTACCTGATCCAGGAAGACGAATTTGTCAATCACATTTATTTTGTAGTTAAAGGTTTATTAAAGGCCACATTTACAGATGCCAATGGCAAAGAGTATATCATCCAGTTTGCGATGGAAAACTGGTGGCTTTCTGATTTTAGGGCTTTTTATGGTCACGTCAAATCGATTACCAATATCAGCTGCTTAGAAAACTCCGAACTACTCTCCATCAGCAAAGACAATTTAGATCAGCTTTGCAGAGAAAGCCATAAAATGGAGCATTTTTTCAGGATAAAAAACAGTTTGGGCTATGTAGCTTTACAGCAAAGGATTTTATCACTTTTAACCACAAGCCCGAAAGAGCGTTTTGAACAACTCGCTCAACAGTCTCCGCAATTGATGAAAAGGGTTTCAAAAACAATAATCGCAGCATACCTGGGCATTTCCAGGGAAACCTTAAGCAGGCTTTCCGCAAAAGTGTGATTCTGCTCACATTAAATTTGTGATTGAAGTCCTTTGCTGCCTTAATCAACAGCACTAATTTTGTGATACACTTAGCATAAAAAATATGAATAAGAAAGTTTTATTCGTGCTTACAAGCCACGACGAATTAGGAAATACAGGTTTAAAAACAGGTTTTTGGTCAGAAGAATTGGCAGCGCCATATTATGCCTTAGCCGACAAAGGTATTGATATTGTATTGGCCTCACCAAAAGGTGGTCAGCCACCAATTGACCCTAAAAGTGAAGATCCTTCTTTTCAAACCGAAACGACGAAAAGAATGGATAAAGATACGGCTCTTTTGGCCAAATTAAAAAATACCATCCCATTGGCCGATATCGTGATGAATGATTATGATGCAGTTTTCTATCCTGGTGGCCACGGACCACTTTGGGATTTAGCAGAAAGCGCAACTTCACAACAGCTCATTACCGAATTCTATACTGCCGAAAAGCCTGTTGCTTTTGTATGTCATGCTCCGGGAGTGCTTAAAGATGTAAAGATAAATGGTGAATACCTGGTGAACGGAAAAAATGTAACCGGGTTTACCAATACCGAAGAAGAAGCTGTACAATTAACAAACGTAGTGCCTTTCTTAGTAGAGGACATGTTGATAAAAAATGGTGGACATTACAGCAAGATCGCTGATTGGAATCCCTATGCTGTAGTTGATGGCTTATTGATTACCGGACAAAATCCTGCCTCATCAGAAAAAGTTGCAGAAGAATTATTAAAGCTTCTTGCCTAAATTTAAATCCTCAACACGGACTGGTTTAGCCAAACCCTGTTGAGGATTTTTTATTATAGCTCGTCTTCTTCCTCGTCTTCAGGTTCAGGCACATATTTTTCAATCGCCTGGCCAATTGCATTCACCTCTTCATCTTCCTCAAAAATGGGAAGTTCGGTTTTATAATCCATTTTCAACCAGATAGATGAAGTATCTTTTTGAATCTGAATGTATTCTCTTCCATCTTTAAAAATGGTATACGAATCATTTCCCTCCGGGAAAACTGAATAATTAATTGGTCCTATTTCTATATCAAAAGGTTCTTGCATAGCGGATATTTTTCTTCAAAGATAAAAAATCTTTCTTTGGGTTAAGCCAGTTAGATATAATGACATTCTTATCTTTACGGCATAAATTTACATTATGGATTTTTCAAAAGCAGATAACAAAGTTGCCCGAAAATTATTCGAGGTAGCTTTACAACGGGAACTAAAAAAAGAAATGCAGGCCTTTTCTGAAATTTTAGACCAATGGAAAACACAACAACCTGAAGATAATAAAGCCGATTATTATAAAATTTTTACTGCTGTAACAGATTTCGACAAACACATCGCCAGAAGATACGACGGGCTTAGAAATTCATGGTTTTTTGATACCGTCATCGCTATGCTTTTAGACAAAACAATCACAGAATCCGATTTAGAAGGTTTTTCTGAGGAAGCAAAAAGTGGAATATTAATGGTGTTAAAATTTAGACAACAAGACTAATAATAATTTAAAATATTACGCATGATTGTTTAAAAATCCCATCATTTATACTACTTTACGGCTAAAGATTTTACGCGATAGATAAGAAGATGAAGTTAACGTTTTGGGGCGCAGCACAACAAGTAACAGGAAGTATGCACCTGCTCGAAATTGGGCACTATAAAATACTGATAGATTGTGGATTAGATTACGAGAAGGAAACCTACCAGGAAGAAAACCAACAATTCCCCTTCGATCCGGCGAGTATAAACCTGGTAATTTTAACTCATGCACATATTGATCACTCTGGTAATCTGCCTACATTGGTTCGATTGGGTTTTGATGGTCAGGTACTTTGTACACCACCAACTGCGGATTTAACTTCTATATTATTATTCGATTCTGTTGAACTTTTTTTAAGAAAAGCGGGCAGAAAACTCAGAACTAAACGTGGTAATTTTAGCGGACCCAAACCGTTGTACCTGCACAAACATGTAATGGATACAATTGATCGTTTTGTAACCATTGCTTTTAATAAAGCTTTTAAGATTAATGGCGATATCAGCTTAACCTTTGTTCCTGTTGGACATTTACTGGGTGCAGCAGCAGCCATTCTAACCATAAATGATCACGGTATAGAGAAGAAAATTGCTTTTACAGGCGATATCGGCAGAGAGAACTACCCGGTACTAGTGAATCCGGAGCCCTTACCAGAGGTTGACTATCTGGTAAGCGAAGCAACTTATGGAGGGAGAATGCACATCAAAGATCAAACACTGGAAGAAAGATTGGTTCAGGAAATTACCGAAGCCTGTATTAAAAGTCCTGGACGATTGATTATTCCGGCATTTAGTATTGGCCGGACCCAATCGCTGGTATTTGCCTTAAACCAGATATTCACCAAAAAACTATTACCACCTGTTCAGATTTTTGTAGACAGCCCAATGGCGATTCAAGCCACAGAGGTTTACCGCAAACACCATAACCTGGTAAATCAGGAAGCGAAAGATTTTTACCAGACGATGGGCGATGAATTCGAATTTGAGCACCTGGCTTACGTCCAAACCATGAAAGAAAGTAAAGACGTTTCTAATTATTTCGATCCCTGTATCATTATTTCCTCTGCTGGCATGTTAGAAGGTGGAAGAATTCAGGATCACCTGTATTATAACATCCAGAACTATTATTGTACCATACTTTTTATTGGTTACTGCGCAAAAGGAACGCTTGGTTATAAGTTATTAAGCGGAGCACCTATCGTGCGCATTAAAGATCGTGAAATGATGGTTTACGCCACCATCCGCCAGACCGATCTGTTAAGCGGCCACGGCGATCATAACGATTTAGTGAAAACAATTAAACAAACCGGTCAGCCTAAAAAAGTTTTCCTGGTTCATGGTGAAGATAAAAGTCTGCAAAGTTTATCACTGGCATTGCAAGAAGATGGTTTCAATGTGGTGGTACCTGAAAGGGGAGAGGTTTTTGAACTTTAGTTCAGTTGGTCATTAGGTTGATAGCCCATGGTCCTTTGGCCCATAGTTGATGGCCGTTGTGGCTAAAAAACCATGGCCATGAACTATCAACCAAAAAAAGATTCTTCGCTGCGCTCAGAATGACAACAAAACATCATTATCCCCTCACTTGCCCATCACCCCTTACCACCCATTTATAACTGGTTAATTCCTCTAAACCCATTGGCCCGCGGGCATGAAGTTTTTGTGTGCTGATACCGATTTCGGCACCAAGACCAAACTGTGCGCCATCGGTAAAACCTGTAGAGGCATTGGCATATACCGCAGCGGCATCTACTTCATTTAAAAATTGGGCAATATTTTCTGCATCTTCAGAAATAATGGCTTCACTATGTTTGGAGCTATAATCAGCAATATGGTTCAATGCCTCTGCTAAATCCGCGACAACTTTAACTGCTATCTTTAATGATAAAAACTCCGTCCCAAAATGCTCAGGCGTGGCTTGGTTTAGTAAGTGAGCTGGATAAGAAGATTTTAATACTTCATAGCTTTTCTCATCAGCAAATAACTCCACATTACCCTCAGCTAAAGGAGATAAAAGCGCAAGCAGATCATTCATTCTGTTTTCGTTAACCAGTACACAATCTAAAGAATTACAAACGCTCACTCTTCTGGTTTTCGCATTAAAAATAATTGCCTTACCTTTCTCTAAATCGCCCGATTCATCAAAATAAGTGTGCACAATCCCAGCTCCGGTTTCAATTACGGGGATTTTACTATTTTCCCGAACGTAATTAATCAACGATTGGCTTCCTCTCGGAATCAGTACATCTACAAAACCCCGAGCATTTAATAAAGCTTCGGTTGCAGTCCTTTCCGCAGGCAATAAGGTTAAAACATCGCGGTTTATTTTATGATTATCTAGTACCTGATGTATTACATTTGCAATCGCCAGGTTGGAAAATTCAGCATCGCTGCCACCTTTTAATACCGCAACATTCCCTGTTTTAAAGCAAAGCGAAAACACATCGGCAGTAACATTAGGCCGCGCTTCGTAAATTACCCCCACAACACCCAAAGGCACACTAACCTTTTGGATGTGAAGCTGATTTTCCAGCGTTTTATCAGAAAGGATTTTACCCAAAGGACTGTTTAAGCCTGCAACATTTTTAAGATCGTTTGCAATATCTGCAATGCGTGCTGCGCTCAACTTTAGCCTGTCGTATTTGGGATCTTCGACGGGCATTTTAGCTAAATCCTTTGTGTTTTCAGTAAGGATTTCTGCTGTATTAGCCACTAGAGCTTCAGCCAGATCTGTTAGAACTGCATTTGTTTTTTCTTTACCAAGGCTAATCAAAGTACGACTAGCCTGTTTTGCTTTTTCGAAGTATTGTTTGTAATTCATGTTGTTAATTATTAACCGCAAAGAGCGCTAAGTTTTTCGCAGAGAACGCTAAAGTTAATTGCATATTTACAACCTTGTTTACCCTACCTCTGTGTGCCTTCGCGCATCTCTTTGCGTCCTTTGCGGTAAAACCCTTTAAATAGCCGAGTAGAAATAATCATAATGCACCAAAGCCTTTTGCTTCTTCAGTCCAATACGCTCTCTGGCTTTATCAGAACCATATTCTGCTATTCCCAAACCGATCAGGCTATTTTTTTCGTCGATAATTTTAATAATATCACCTTTTAAAAAGTCTGTTTGGATTTCGATGATCCCTATGGGCAATAAACTGGTGGCTTTACCGGAAGTTAATACCGTTTTGGCACCATCGTTTAGCTTTACCACACCGGTTGCTGCTGTTTCAGAATGGGCAATCCATTTTTTCTTGCCTGATTTGATTTTCTCTGGAACAAAGCGTGTATGCACCAGTTGATTGTTTAATAGAGAAATCAGCACATCATCTTTCGTTCCATTGGCAATATGAACAGTTATACCCAGTTTAGCTACTTTTTGTGCCATGGTCGATTTGGTAATCATTCCGCCACGGCCAAACTGCGATTTTCCGGTTTGTATAAATGAAGCCAGGTTAGCAACCGAACCGTTAATTTCCTCAATAACTGCTGAACCTTCAATTTTCGGATCGCCGTTGTAGATGCCGTTTACATTTGACAGAATAATCAGGGCATCCGCGTTTAACATCGAAGCAATTAATCCAGCCAATTCATCATTATCGGTAAACATTAGCTCTGTAACCGAAACCACATCGTTTTCATTCACAACAGGAATTACCTCGTTTTGAAGCAAAATCTGCAAACAGTTTTTCATGTTTAAATAATGTGCCCGGTCGCGGAAATCTTCCTTCGTAACCAAAACCTGAGCGCATTGTATAGCATGTGCTGCAAAGAAATTGGAGTAGGTATTGATCAATTTCACCTGACCAATGGCCGCCAATAGTTGTCGGGTAGTTACGGCATCCTGTTTTTCGGATACTTTAATCAAACTTCTTCCCGATGCCACCGCACCTGAAGAAACCAAAATTACTTCAATACCCTGCTTTTTAATTTCTGCCAGTTGATTTACAAGGTGTTTGATCCTTGCCTCATCCGGCAAACCATTCGCCTGCGTAATTACATTCGAACCAACTTTAACAACTATCTTTTTGTACCCTAATTTCATTATAATTTCAAACTGTTTGGATGTGGCAATTTAACATCAATTTTTCTAATTCGGATGATTATCTATAGGCTTGATGGATTTTTGCGAAAATGGAAATGAGTTTGGGTTGAGCGTTTGGAGTCGATTAACTGTTTTAAGTCCGAAGTCTGAGGACCGAGGTCAGAAGTGTTAGTTGCCTACAACAGTTAACCGATTTAAACAATTAACCGATTAACCCTCCACAACAATTTAAAGGTAACAATCTAGCCATTCAACGATTAAACAATCTCTTTTACAATTAACCAACCACCCCACTAATCAACCAATGGCTAATGAACTATTGAACTAAATTATTAAATTGCATTTGAACCGAAATCAACCCGCTATGAAACGTATCTTACCCGGCCTTATATTGCTTAGCGCAGCTACGGCCTGTAATCACCCTCAAAAGAAAGAAATGAAAGCAATAACGTGGCCTGATGCAAAGGCACCCATAGCGGAAATTATTCCGCACCAAAGAGTTATACACGGTGATACCGTAGTAGATAATTATTATTGGATGATAGATTACTTTAAAAAAGGACCAGACAGTACGAAAGTTGTCGATTATTTAAAAGCCGAAAATGCTTATCTGGATACCATGATGAAGAGTACCGATCAATTTCAGGCTGATTTATTTAAGGAAATGAAAGGCCGGATCAAAGAAAAAGACGAATCGGTTCCGGTTTTTAGAAATGGCTACTACTATTACTCACGCACAGAGGATGGACAGCAATACTTTAAATACTGCCGTAAAAAAGGAAGTTTATCTGCCGCGGAAGAAATCTTGCTGGACGTAGATCAACTGGCAAAAGGCCATTCCTATTACAGCGCAACCGGATTTAGTGTTAGTCCCGATAATAAACTTTTAGCTTTTGGTGTCGATCAGGTTTCGCGCCGCCAATACACCATTAACATTAAAAATTTAGAGACTGGTGAAATGTTAAAAGATGTCATTACCAATACAGAAGGTGGGGTGGCTTGGGCCAATGATAATAAAACATTCTTTTACACCTCAAAAAATCCTGTTACGTTACTTAGTGAAAAAATTAAAAAACATGTACTCGGTTCAGATGCCAAAACAGATGCGGTAGTTTACGATGAGAAAGATAACACCAACTATATCGGTGTAGGTAAATCGAAAAACGGAAAGTATATTTTTATCGCTTCGCAGGGAACGCTTACTTCGGAATATAAAATAGTAGATGCCGACCATCCGGAAAGCCCTTTTAAAGTTTTTGCAGCGCGATCAAAAGATGTATTGTATGATGTAATGCCTGTTGACGGCAAATTTTTGATCTTAACCAACTGGAACGCCAAGAATTTCCGTTTAATGGAATGTCCGCTGGATAAAACCGAAAAAGAAAACTGGAAAGAGGTGATTGCACACCGTGCAGATGTTTTATTGGAAAGTGTTGAAGAGTTTAAAGATTTCACTGTTTTATCTGAACGTAAAAACGGATTAACGGAGATGCACGTGCTTAAAAAAGATAAAAGCGATTATTACATCAAATTTGATGAACCAGTTTATGATGCTGGCGTGGGCTCAAATCCCGAATACAACAGCACCACATTGCGTTATGCTTATACCTCATTAACTACTCCAAACTCTACCTACGATTATGATCTGGTAAAAAAAGACCAGAAACTAATGAAACAACAGGAAGTTCTGGGCGGCTATAATCCGAAAGATTATGTTACTGAGCGCGTTTTTGCCACGGCGAAAGATGGTACCAAAGTGCCAATTGCCCTGGTCTATAAAAAGGGCTTCGAAAAGAATGGGAAATCACCTCTGTTACTTTATGGCTATGGTTCTTATGGCTCAAATTCGGATGTTTATTTCTCTTCGCCACGTTTGAGTTTGTTGAATAGAGGCTTTGTATTTGCCATTGCCAATATCCGTGGTGGACAGGAAATGGGCCGTCGATGGTACGAAGATGGAAAACTGATGAAAAAGAAAAATACCTTCACCGATTTTATTGCTGCAGGAGAATATTTAATTGATCAGAAATATACCTCAAAAGGCCATTTATATGCCCATGGCGGCAGTGCTGGCGGTTTATTAATGGGAGCTGTAGCCAACATGGCGCCCGATTTATGGAACGGTCTTATTGCTGATGTTCCTTTTGTGGATGTAATTAATACCATGCTGGATGAAAGCATTCCACTTACCACAAACGAATTTGATGAGTGGGGTAATCCAAAACAAAAAGCAGCTTACGATTATATGAAAAGCTATTCGCCTTACGAAAACGTAGAGAAAAAAGCTTATCCGAATATGCTGGTTACAACTGGTTTGCACGATAGCCAGGTGCAGTACTTTGAACCGGCAAAATGGGTAGCTAAATTAAGGGCAACCAAAACCGATAAGAATGTTTTACTCCTTAAAACCAACATGGAATTTGGTCATGGGGGTGCCTCCGGCCGTTTTGATTATTTAAAAGATGTTTCCTTACGCTGGGCGTTTTTATTCTCGCTGGAGGGGATAACTAGATAGTTTTTTCTTATTATTTGTCATGTTGAGCTTGTCGAAGAATATTTCGATGGTGTTTCGACAATCTCAACATGACAACCCTATTTAAATTTTGATATATCTTAAACCCACAATGAACACTAAACTAAAAACACTCCAAATCATCCACCTCGCGCTATGCTCAGGTGTTTTCCTCTTCACGTTGGTAACCATTCTCATTAACCGCGAACTCATATTTTTTGATGCGAATCCACAAACTACAGCGCCCTTTAACCCAATATTTCCGATTACGGGACTGATTACCATATCAGGAAGCATTTTCTTTTATAGAAATTTGATCGCTAAAATCGATAAATCTGCCTCTGCCGATACTAAGATCAACATGTACCAAAGTGCCTTTATCATCAGCGCAGCACTTTTAGAAGGTGGGGCACTTTTTAATATTGTAGGCTTTTTTATCACGCAGAACTCTTTCTTTTTAATTTTTGGTCTAGCTAATTTTGCTTTTCTAGTCCTAAAAAGACCAACCAAAGATAAATTGATTTCCGCCTTACAATTGCAATACCCGGATACCGAGTCTTTGTAAGCAATTAGCCTTATCTTTGCCCCTTAATGGAATACAATGTTCACACTTTGCCAAATGGCATACGCATATTGCATGTGCCCGCGGCCTCTGCCATATCTCACGCATGCATCATCGTTAATACAGGATCGCGAGACGAGCCTGAAAGCAAAGCAGGTTTAGCACATTTTATTGAGCACCTGATCTTTAAGCGTACCGAAAAACGAAGTACCAACCAGATTTTAAACCGGCTGGAGAGCGTTGGGGCCGACTTAAACGCCTATACCACAAAAGAATATACCTGCGTACATGCTTCTTTTTTAAATCCTTACTTAGATAGAACTTTAGATCTCTTTAACGACATTATCTTCCATTCTACTTTTCCTGAAGCAGAAATGGATAAAGAAAAAAGTGTAATTCTGGACGAAATTTCATCTTATTTAGATCAGCCCGAAGAAGCTATTAATGATGATTTCGAAGATATGCTTTTCGCAGGGCATGCATTGGGAAACAATATTTTGGGTACAACAGAATCTGTTCAAAACTTTACCCGTGAGGATGTCATCAATTTCAGAAAAGCCAATTATCGTACCAACGAAATTGTGGTGGCTGTTTTAGGAAATTATACTTTAAACAGCGTTGTAAATAAAGGAAGCAAGTATTTTGCTGATGTTGAAGAGAATAATCCGGTTAAAAAAAGAATTAAACCAGGCATACTTCCACAGAGCAATACCACCATTTACAAACCAATTATGCAGGCGCATTGTATTTTAGGTACACAGGCCTATTCTACCTACCAATCGCAAAAAGTTCCTTTAATGCTGCTTAACAATTACTTTGGTGGTAATGGAATGAGCTCTGTCTTAAATTTACAGATCAGGGAGAAATACGGAATTGCTTATACCATCGAATCCAATTTTTCGCCCTTGAGTGATACAGGTATTTTTTCCATTTATTTCGGAACAGATAAAGAAAAACAAGCTAAGGCACTCTCTTTAATCTTTAAGGAGATTAAAAAGCTCAGAGAACATCCTTTAAATGAATTGCAGTTACAAAAAGCCAAGAATAAATTTATCGGACAGATTGCTTTGGGAGAAGAAAATAGGATTGGTTTAATCATTTCAATGGCCAAAAGCCTGATCGATCACAATAAGATCGATTCTCTGGAAACGGTTTTTGAGAAAATAAATGCAGTTACAACCAGCCAAATGGCAGAAGTTACGAATGAGATTTTAAATATTGAGCAACTGAATATCTTTACTTTCTGCCCAATAGAGGAATAATTCTTATTTTTGTAAGTCAAAACCTTCTGTTTTCATCCTGAGCCTGTCGAAGGACTTAACTACGGGTCTTCGACAAGCTCAGACTGACAACAATTTTGCAATAATTAACAAGCTCAGACTGCGGTCTGAAAAAATATAATACAATGAAATTACCAATAGTAGCTTACGGCGATCCGGTTTTAAAAAAGGTGGGTACCGATATCGATAAAGATTATCCGGAATTAAAACAATTAATCAGCGATATGTTCGACACCATGTATTACGCCAATGGGGTAGGTCTTGCTGCACCTCAGATTGGTTTACCGATCCGTTTGTTTATTGTAGATACAGGAGAAGATGAAGAGGGTAATCCAGGCTATAAAAAAGTATTTATCAATGCCAAAATTTTAGAAGAAACAGGCGAAGCCTGGAGTTTTAACGAAGGTTGTTTAAGTATTCCTGATATCCGCGAAAACATTATGCGCAAGCCAAATATCAAGATTACCTATTTCGACGAAAACTGGATAGAGCATACTGATGATGTTGATGGAATGCCTGCACGCGTAATCCAGCACGAATACGACCACATCGAAGGAAAACTCTTTACGGATAAAGTAAGTGTATTGCGTAAAACCATGCTTAAAAGCAAACTGGATGCGATTTCAAAAGGAAATATCAAAACAGATTACAAAATGAAGTTTCCGAATAAGAGTAAGAAAAGATAGGCTTAAAATGGAAGATGTAAGAGGGAAAATGGAAACGTTTTCCCTTTTTTTATTTAAGGTTCGTCGCTATTAATTGCCTTTATGCGTCCTCCTGAACTTGTTTCAGGATCTTTATAGCAGCATAGATCCTGAAATAAATTCAGGATGACGGCTAGCTAAAATAAAATTAGGGTAATAATTATCTTTTGCAATGAACCTCTGTACCAGACTAATTCGTCCGGCTCTTATCACCATCAAAAATCTGCTGCATCAGCTTGCCCCAGGCGAAAGGATTAAGTAGTGGATTGGTTTGAACCATGTTTTTATTAATCATCCTGTCAAAATTATAGCGGTAATTCTGACTGCCGATTTCCTGTCCGTCACGCGGTAGCGTTTGAATCAAGCCATCAATTGACGAACGCGAAAGGTTCTTTTTAGCAATGGCCATATCATCATCCGCCAGTTTCATCGATAAAAACTCGCGGGTAAATTCTTCAGTTGTAGCCCATGGGAAAACACGCACCGAAGGTAAATCGATCACATTAGCTTTCAATTTAACCATAATCGTATACTTGCTATCTGGTGTACTTTCCGGAATCACTGTAGAAAACTTTTTGTAACCAATGGCTGTAAACAAGATCGTATCGCCAGGATTAACAATAAAGGTAAAATATCCTCTGTAATCGGCACCAACCCTTTTACTCTTGGCAGAAAGATTGGTAATGGTAACATAAGGTATCACATTTGAACTATCGATATCGGTAATAATCCCAGAAAATTGGATGAGTTTATCCTGTTCCGGCTTTTGTTGCGCAAAAGCGGTTACAGAAAAAATTAAGCAAATCAGGGCAATACAATATCTCATTAAGACAAAAGTAATTTTATTAATAAAACTTCCTTGTTAAATAGTGTTAAAGCTTAATCTTGCTCGGCCATGTTAACGGCAACTACCGACGTAATCTGCGGAACAGCTTTCATAATCGCTTGTTCGATTCCAGATTTCATAGTCATGAAACTCATCGGGCATGAACCGCAGTTGCCCAAAAGCTTAAGCTTTACTGTTCCTTCAGATGTAATTTCTTCAACAGAAACATCACCTCCGTCAGCCTTTAAATAAGGTCTGATAGTTTCTAATGCCTGTTCTACTTGTTCTGTTAAATTCATTATATATATTTTAATTTATAAAAATAGTAATTTTTTAGCAATTCACCATTTGCGCGTTATTAATGGATATTTGTTGCGCAATTTTACTGGCAATATCTCCAAATACAACATCCAATAATGGGTTTTGATTTAATGCCACTGGTTTCCCCTGATCTCCAGCCTCCGAAATGCTTTGAATAATTGGGATTTCTCCTAAAAACGGCACATCAAAACGTGCTGCAAGTTCGGTGCCACCGCCTTTTCCGAAAATATAATATTTGTTCTCCGGCAATTCTGCTGGTGTAAAATACGACATGTTTTCTATAACCCCTAAAATCGGGATGTTAATTCCCGGCATCCTGAACATGGCCAAACCTTTGTGTGTATCAGCTAGCGCAACCTGTTGCGGCGTAGTAACCACCACCGCCCCTGAAATTGGGAAACTTTGCGTGATGGTGATGTGGATATCGCCTGTTCCTGGTGGAAGATCTACAATCAGATAATCCAGTTCCCCCCAATTGGTATCGTTAAACAATTGTTTTACTGCGTTAGATGCCATTGGTCCACGCCATGGCACGGGTTGTCCGGGATCTGCAAAAAAACCTAAAGACAATAACTTTATCCCGTATTTTTCAATTGGTAAAATTTTGGTTTTACCATCAGCGGTTTCTTCGGCACCAGGCTTGGCATCAACCAGATCGAACATGGTTGGTACCGATGGGCCATAAATATCTGCATCAATAAGGCCAACTTTGGCGCCATCTTTAGCCAATACAACAGCAAGATTGCTCGCTACAGTAGATTTACCAACTCCCCCTTTTCCAGATGAAACCAAAATAATATTTTTGATGTTATCTAACGATGATGAATTGCTGGGTTGAGTAACCCTTGAAGTTACATTGATCACCACTTCTGCCATTGGAGATACAAAATGTTTGATGGCATTTGTACAGGCATTTTTCAGCATTTCCTTCATCGGACATGCCGGCGTAGTAAGCTCTAATGTAAAATTGACCTGGTTATCTGTAATCTGTAAATCTTTAATCATGTTTAAAGTAACCAGATCTTTTTTAAGATCGGGATCTTCAACATTTTTAAGCGCATCTAAAACTTGTTGCGGGCTAATCTGCATGGTATTAATTTAAATTCAAAATTAACAAAACATAGCCACAAATACTTTTATTTAGGCTTTTTAACTGTAATTTTAACACGAAATAAACATTTAATTGTTACGTTTAAGCAATTAACCATTTTAACGACTATATGCAGATACCAAAAATTAAGATCCCCAAAAAATATTTAAAAATCGGAGCCTGGGTTTTAGGTGTTTTTTTAGTTGTTTGTATTGCTCTAGGGGCGGTAGCCTATAGCAAAAGGGAGGCGCTTCTTAAAAAAATGGTGGCTAAAGCAATTGCCAAGGCCAATAAAGATTATGACCTGGAGGTTAAAATCGGATCAGTAGGTTTTACCGGGCTCAGCACAGTTAAAATGACCAATATTTCTGTTGTGCCTAAAGAACGTGATACCCTTTCAAACATTAATGAGCTGAGTGTTAGTGTTAAACTTTTACCGTTAATATTCGGTAACGTAAAACTTTCGGAAGTAAAACTGAAAGACGGTTTTGTTAATGTCGTGCTTAAAGATTCGACTACAAATATCGATTTCATCTTAAAACGGAAGAAAAAAGACAGCACGCAAACCAATCGGAAAGCTAACTTATCAGAAATAGCCAGTAACATTTTAAATCAAGTTTTATATAAAATCCCTGACGATATGGATGTGAAAAACATGGTTTTTAAGTTAAACGATCACGATACGGCCAGGTTAAGTTTTGCAACCAATGCTACGATAGATGGCGGCGACTTAAAATCAACCATTGACGTGAACAACAACGAATCTATCTGGCATGTTAATGGTTATGTTAATCCGGGCAGTAAAAAGTTAAATTTTACGGCCTATGCTGATGGAAAAAAGCTGGAATTACCTTACCTCAATAGTAAACTACATGCCAAGCTTAGTTTCGATACCTTGCAAACCGAATTAAAAAATGCCAAATACAGTGGCGATGATTATAAGATATCTGGCTCGTGGTCAGTTAAAAACATGTTGATTAATCAACACCGCATTGCTTCAAACGATATTATTATCCAAAGCGCAAAACTAGACGCCGATATCTTAGTTGGACCCAATTACATTGCTTTGGACAGTACCTCAACCGCTTATTTGAAAAATGCACAGATCCATCCTTTTGTTAAATATACTTTAGGAAAGAATAAAATATATGAACTAAAGCTAAATGCTGAAGAGCAGGATGCGCAAGGGATTTTAGATGCATTTCCACAAGGCTTGTTCGAATCGCTCGAGGGACTTAAAGTACAAGGCAAAGTTAAATATAACCTTAACTTTTACCTGGACACCAAAATACCTGATAGTGTGCGTTTCAATTCTACACTAACACCTGTTAATTTCAAAATTGTGCAGTGGGGAAAAACCAACCTGCAAAAAATCAACAATACTTTTGTATATACACCTTACGAATATGGCAAACCGATGCGTGATATTACCATTGGGCCATCGAATCCTAATTTCACGCCATTATCAGCCATTTCAAAGAATTTTATCAATGCCGTTTTAACTGCGGAAGATCCTTCATTTTTTACGCACAATGGTTTTGTTGAAGAATCGATCCGAAAATCGATCGCCGTAAATTTTAAGGAAAAGAAATTTAAGCGTGGTGGCAGTACCATCAGCATGCAACTGGTTAAGAATGTATATTTAAGCCGTCAGAAAACTTTAGCCCGTAAAGCCGAGGAGATTTTAATCGTTTGGCTCATCGAACATAACCACCTGATCAGCAAACAACGGATGCTGGAGGTATACTTCAACATCATGGAATTGGGAAAGAATATTTATGGGATAGGGGAAGCATCAAGGTACTATTTTGGAAAACAACCTGCCGATTTAACTATTGGCGATGGGCTGTTCCTGGCCAGTATTGTACCTAAACCGAAAGCGTCGATGTATAAATTTATGGCCGATGGTAGCCTGAAACCTTATATGTTCAACTACTTCAGGTTTATGGGGAATATTATGGCCAGAAAAGGCTTAACACCTGGAGATACCTCGGGTTATGGCTTTTATAATGTACGCCTGAGAGAAGGACTCCGTCGTTACTTAGCACCTGACACCGCCGTGGTTGATACCTCTGCGTTTGACGATGATGGAGATGGGTTACCGGTTATAATTGTACACGATAAAAATAAAAGTTTCTTCGAACGCCTTTTTGGTGGTGGAACTAAAAAAGACACTACGACAAATAAACAGACCACCACACCTGCCGATACCACCAAAACTAAAAAGCAATTGAGGCAGGAGCGAAGGGAAGAACGAAGAAGACAAAAGGAATTGGAAAAGGCCCAGCAGTAACTAGTTTACAGCTGACAGTTTATAGTTCAGCCAAACGATAAACAATTAATAAGTTAACCAATTTATACAATTAACCATCCGATAGCGGCATGCACAAAATAAAAGTAGAGGATAAGGAGTTCGAGATATTTTTAGAAAATGATACCTTAAATAAACGTATCCGTTTATTGGGCATCCAGATGAATGTAGACTACGAAAATAAATGCCCGTTATTTATCGGTGTACTAAATGGCAGTTTCCTATTTATGGCTGATTTGATCAAAGAGATTAATGTACCTTGCGAAATTGCTTTTATGCGTGTAGCTTCTTACGAAGGCACAGCAAGCTCTGGAAATGTAAAAGAACTGATCGGATTGCCGGATAACATCGAGGGCAGAGATATTGTTATTGTAGAAGATATCGTTGATACAGGATTAACCTTAACGCATATTTTAAAAACGATAGAAGAAAAAAATCCAGCTTCAGTAAAAGTTGCATCTCTTTTACTGAAACCTAGTGCTTTAAAATATGAAATTAAAGCCTTAGAATATGTTGGTTTTGAAATACCTAACGAATTTGTGGTGGGCTATGGATTGGATTATAATGGTCTTGGCAGAAACCTGACTGATATTTACAGAGCAACGGGCGCATAATTTTTAAATTGGATTAATTTATTTTTCGCACCTTTGTCCAATAATTTCTAAAACAATGACCATACATAAAGAAGGCTACACTACCATTGCCTTAAGCATATTATTGATCTTCGTAATCAACGCTGTAGTGGATTATAAATACCATGACATCACCTGGTTACGCTGGTTTATTTATATCTTTTCGGCAGCATTACTGATAATCGTATTGCAGTTTTTCCGTAATCCGAGCCGCAGCTTTTCTTCAGGCGATAACTTGGTTATTTGCCCTGCAGATGGTAAAGTAGTGGTAATTGAAGAAACTGAAGAAGGAGAATATTTTAAAGATAAACGTTTACAGGTTTCGATTTTTATGTCGCCAGTAAATGTTCACATTAACCGTAATCCAATTTCGGGAGTGGTAAAATTCTTCAAATATCACCCGGGAAAATATCTTGCAGCGTGGAATCCAAAATCATCTACCGAAAATGAACGTACAACCACTGTTGTCGAGCATAAAAACGGTACACCTGTATTGTTCCGTCAAATTGCAGGCGCTTTGGCCCGCAGGATTGTATGGTATGTAAAAGAAGGCGATCAGGTGATACAAACTGAACAGTTCGGTTTTATCAAATTCGGATCGAGGGTAGATGTTTTTCTTCCGGTAGGCACCAAAGTTAATGTAGAACTTAACCAGGTTGTAAAAGGCGGAATCACCACATTGGCAACTTTAAGCTAAGGATATAATATTTTATAAAAAAGCTGGTTTAGTTAATGCTAAACCAGCTTTTTGTTTTTACTACTATTGGGTTAATGCGTCAGTCTGTTAGGAACACAGACCACGGGAACTAAAAGGATTTTGAAACATTGAAGAATCCACCTAAACCTGATAGCAACGGAAAGCCCGGATCCCGATTTTTCATCGGGAGAGGACTTGTAGGCATAGCAGGAACAAACTTTAATCATTCCTACAGGCTTTGCTTTCCAAAAAAACGCAACTATTTTTCTTTCTGTATGGCAATTTCATTAATTTACGCCGTGGTTTGTGTCTCCACAAACCACGAGATCAGAACTAATCTGTAGCATCATTACCGACTTCTTTTTCTGCGGTATTGCCAATCGGCCTGTCGCTAATTAACCGTTGTGTTGGGTAAGCAAAATCAGATTTATTACGGATCACGATATCCATAATCTCTAGGTTGATTTCCTGTCTGATTTTAAGGAATTCGGTATAATTAAGTACCGTTACAAAATAATTAACCTCAACATTCAAACCCGAATCGCCAAAGCTTTTAAAAGAGGCATTTCCATCATCGCTGGTGCCCTCATGATTATTGATGTAACTTTCAATTTCGGTGATAATTTTTCTTAACGAATCGGAACTGGTTTCATACGTAAGTCCGATTACAAATGATACTTTACGTGAATTTCTCAATGAAAGGTTTTCTAAAACCCCATCTATCATGCCCCTATTGGGTAAGGTGGCCATGGTTTTTTCGGAAGTTCTGATCCTTGTGCTTCTGAAGCCGACTTTTTCTACAGTGCCTTCCACACCGTCAACCTTCACCAGGTCGCCAACGGTAAAAGGTTTATCTAAAAAGATTGTGAACGAACCTATTAAGTTCTCTAAGCTCTCTTTAGCCGCCAATGCAATAGCAATACCACCAATACCCAATCCGGTAATCAGCGTCAATACATTAACCTCGAAAACAAAGCCCAGCAGGGTAAAAAAACCAATAAAGATTACAACCGTTTTTAACAGCTCTTTTAAAAAGGGCACCAGTTGATCGTCGGCCTTATTTTCAGTAAGCGATGCTTTATATAACCAAACGTGGCTAATGAAATCAATTATCCTTAAAATAATCCAAAAAACAGATAGTATGATCCCAAACAAAAATATTCGGTCGATACAATCACCAATGGTTACCGGAATCAACTCTTTAAACTTTCCGATTAATTTACTATAATGGAATACAGCGACCTCTAACGGATGTTTTAACTGGTTAATGGAAAGATAAAGTGTAGTTAAAAGAATAAAAACCTCTATCGGCTTAAGTAAAAGCCCAACAAATGCTTCGTCATGAGATTGATTAGAGAAATTTTTAAAGAGCCTAAACAGCAGTTTACTTAAAAGTTTTGATACAATCCTTTTGAATATTAGGCCTAAAAAAAGAATGCCACCTAAAAGAAAATAGGCTTTTACAGTATTGCCCCAAAAAACCTGGTCGAAAAAAGCAGAATCTAACATTTAACAAAGGTACAAACAAAAAAACCTCCACGAAATGAATCGTGAAGGCTATATCTTATAATAAAGAATATTATTTTCTCAAAGATTTGATACGGGCAGCTTTACCAGTTAAAGCACGTAAATAGAACAATTTCGCTCTACGAACTTTACCATAGCTATTTACTTCTACCTTCTCAATGTTTGGAGAATTGATAGGGAAAATACGCTCAACCCCAATACTGTTGCTCATTTTACGAACTGTGAAAGTTTCGTTAGCACCAGCACTGTTACGTTGTATTACAACACCTTGGTAAATTTGGATACGTTCCTTATTACCTTCGCGAATTTTATAGTGTACGCTCACTGTATCGCCAGACTTGAACGCAGGAAAATCTTTTTTCGCGATGGCCTGCTCTTCAACAAATTTTACTAAATCCATGATTTTAAGCTATTAAATCGATATTTCATCCCGTGAAAATCGGATTGCAATATTAGGGATTATTTTTGATAAAAAAAAACCTAATTTAATTTTTTCCACATTCTTTACGAATTCCACATTCCATTGTGTTAATTGCTTCTATTCCAAAAGGTCAGGACGGCGCGTTTTAGTCCGTTCTAAGGCCTGTTCGTGTCTCCACTCATTCACTTTTGCCTCGTGGCCACTTAATAAAACATCTGGCACTTTATATCCGCGCCAATCTGCCGGCCGCGTATAAACTGGTGCATCAAGCAATTCTCCCTGAAAGCTATCAGATAGGGCAGAGGTCTCATCATTTAAAACACCGGGGATTAAACGCACCACAGCATCTACCACAATCGCAGCAGGAAGCTCACCACCGCTTAAAACATAATCACCCACAGAAATCTCCCTCGTTACAAAGATATCGCGTATACGCTGATCTATGCCTTTATAATGGCCGCATAAAATAATGATGTTCTTTTTAATAGAAAGTTCATTGGCTGTGCTCTGGTTTAAAGTAACGCCGTCGGGACTCATGAAAATAATCTCATCGTATTCGCGCTCAGCCTGAAGTTTTTCGATACAGGCCGCAAAGGGTTCGATACTCATCACCATGCCGCTTCCTCCGCCATATTGGTAATCATCTACACTTTTTTGTTTATTGGTGGCGTAATCCCGCAGGTTATGTACCACGATTTCCGCAATGCCTTTTTTTTGTGCACGTTGCAAAATAGAATGGGCAAACGGGCTTTCTAATAAAGCGGGCAGAACTGTTATAATATCGAAACGCATAACGCAAAGGTAAGGCTTTAGTCTGAAGTCTTTAACCTGAAGTCGAATTTGCTACGCTCAGTATCAATTTTGACTCTTATAGCAACTCATTGCTGTAAATATTAATCCAACGTATTAACCTTTACCAGATCGCTCGCCCACTGCAACGGCTTCCTACCGTTCCGTCCATCAACAACACCGCTTACTTTCATCGTTTTTTGGTCATTGCCTAAGGTATAATAGTTTGCATATTGCCTGCCCTTAAGATCGTAAGTAGCATCGGGCCTTGCATCAGAAATATTTAGCACATACATGTTGCCGGATAAAATTTTAAATGTGCCGCTATGCGTAACGACCTGTACACCACCTTCCTTGGCGAGATTGTAAAAACTTCCATCCGCTTTAAAAACGATTTTACACCCCGGATTACTGGTATCGTTCCAGATACCAACAAAGGGCTTAATTTCTTTTAAATTTGCCTGTTGTACGGTTTTACAAGAAATGATTGTAAGCACGGCGAGAAAAACCATGGCGATTTTTAATGTTCTTTTGAGCATGTTAATTTGATTAGAATGAAATCTAAATTAATAATTTTTCTTCAAAAAACATATACTGTTAATCACCTTCTTCTAGTTCAAATATCTCCTCAACGGGTTTATCAAAAACGCGAGCTATTTTCAAGGCCAATAAAACATATTTCCCTGATTCGATGGCATTTATGGCCTACCTGGAAACCTGAATTAAATATTTTAATCAAATTTTTTACTAAAAGACTGCGTTATTTACAAACAGAGTTAGGAGCAGCAAAAATTAGAAAATATTTTTTGATCTTTTAGCTTTCCAGATAAATATCGAGTAAACCTTCGGGTAAATCGAGGGTTAGTGTTTTTTCATCCTCGTCGTATTCTACAATAAAATCTTCATTTAAAGGGAACAGAATTTCGGTTTCTTTATACATCACTGTAGCCACAAACTGTTGTGGGTACTCGTTTACTTCCAAAATTTCGCCTAGTTCTCCCAAAGTTTCATCTATTGCTAAATAACCTTTAAAATCGGTATAGAAAAATTCTCCTTCTTCGCGTTCTGGCATTTGTGACAGGGGCAGATACAGTTTCTTTTTTAGTAGCGGCTGTACTTTATCGATATGATCAGCATCATCAAAATTAAAATAACCAGTTTTATTGGCTTGTAATTTTGCCGAAGCCACAAAATACGGAACAAGCTTACCATTCATATCGGCAAATACCACATCAAATTCGAGTTGTTCGTATTCATCAAATTCGAAAAATACCTGAACTTCTCCCTTTAAACCCCTCGTTTTAGTAACGTAACCTATATAAAATGCTTCTTCGTGTTTCATAGTATTACATTGTCATCCTGAGGCACGAAGGATCTGTTTCATCGTTATCAGATCCTTCGTGCCTACCATTGACATTATTTTTTAAGTTATTATCAATCAGAATTTTAACTACTTTCTCATTTCCATCCGGCTAGGCCATACCACGGTATTCCCGTTCTACTTAAATCCGGCCTAACAAATTTTTCGGGCAGCACTGTTCTGGCTGCAGAACTGCCTTCAAAAGAAAAATTTTCAGCCGGCATTTTTTGTTTCTTTTTGATGCCAAAAAGAAAGAGCCCTCCGGCGGCGGTGAGCCGAGGCAAGACTGCGCCGTAGGACAAGAGAAAACAATTTTACGTCATTCATATTGATTTTAAACAATTAATTAATCCTCAGGATGACATTTTTAGTTAAAAAAATAGCGTTCCGAATATTCGGAACGCTATTTTATGAAACAAAATAATTAAAATTATTCTGCTCCTTCTTCTTTAGTAGCTTCTGCTGCAGGAGCTTCTTCAGTTGCTTCAGCCTCAACAGCTGGTGCTTCTTCTTCAACAACCTCTTCTGCAACTGGTGCATTTTTAGCTGCGATAGCTGCTGCTTTATCTTCTTTTTTCTTAGCTTCTGCTGCTAATGCTGCTTTACGCACATCTGCTTTAGAAGTAGCTAAACCTTCTGTTTTACCAGAAATTTTACCTGCTTTAGTATCTAACCAAGCAGCAAATTTCTCGTCTGCCTGTTCTTGAGTTAAAGCTCCTTTTTTAACACCACCTTCTAAGTGTTTTTTGTATAAAACACCTTTGTAAGAAAGGATAGCACGAGCAGTATCAGTTGGTTGTGCACCACTGTTTACCCAAGCTAAAGTTTTTTCGAAGTTAATTTCGATGGTAGCAGGATTGGTATTTGGGTTGTAAGAACCTAAACGCTCAATAAATTTACCATCACGTGGAGAGCGAGAATCTGCTACCACAACGTGGAAAAAAGGTTTTCCTTTTTTACCGAATCTTTGCAATCTGATTTTAGTTGCCATTTTCTTTTGTATTTATGTATTCAACATAGTTCCCGGAGCTTCATGCTGCGGGGCTGCAAAGATAACTAAAATACTGTAAATTAAAAACATAGTTTAATTTCTTTGTTTTCAGGATATTTGTGCCCAAATATTTGCAGGTACAGAATGGAAAGAATTGCGATTGATATGGACGAGGTGATTGCCGACGCCGTTGGGAAATTTATTAAATTATATAACCGGGATTTTAATGTTCCGCTCGATTTAAAGATCGATGCAGGAAACGAAATTTTCCACCATGTTCCACAGGATGTTAACCAAAAATGGTTCGAATATATCAATGAACCTGGCTTTTTTCGCGACCTTGAGGTGATTGAAGATAGCCAGCGGGTAATTAAAGCCTTACAAGAAAAATATGATGTGTATATTGTTTCGGCAGCAATGGAGTTCCGCAACTCATTGATCGACAAATACGATTGGATGGCCGAACATTTTCCTTTCATTGATTGGCAGCATATTATGTTCTGCGGAAATAAAATTGTGAATGTTGACATCATCATTGACGACCGCATTAAAAACTTTGTAAATTTTAACGGTCGCCCTTTATTATTTTCCTCGCCCCACAATTTGCTTGTAACAGAATACGAACGTGTGAACAACTGGGAAGAAATAGCGGGTTTGTTGCTATAATATTAATTCATAGGGGTCGACTTAGGTCGACGCCCATGAATGCAATTCATCATTATAATCCTAAAAATTAAATTCACCTACCAGGTTTCCCCCGCTACTATCAGCTGCGAGCGGCAATACAATTACTTTTCTTTGCTGTTTACCAGTAGCGTATCGGGTATAAATCTCAGCGGTAACGGTTGTTGGACCGCTAATATTAATCTGGTTATCGCCATAATAATTCACCTCAATTTTATATTTTCCTTTTATCGCTTTTTTAATCATAAACTGCTCCGGGCCATAACCTGAAGTAAAATCGTTACTAATCCTGCCACCTATTTTTGTTTTTGAATTCCCATAATACCCTTTTTCTCCTGTTGGATCAGTTAACCAAAGGTCGATATCGGTATCATTTTTATTCCAGTTAAGCACTACACGCACATCAACAGGCAACGACTGGATCAAACGTTTATCAATTTCTTTTGTACTGAGTTTATTGCCATGTTTTGCCAGGAGGTTATTCATCTCCGAAATGATGATTTCTTCGATACCCTGGTCTCTATCGGCAATCTGGGCATTATAACTTTGGGTAAGTACCTTATATAAATTATCTAACGCTGGTTGATATTGCCCGTTATCGGCCAGCGCCAGCGCATAATCTCTATAACTCTGTGCATCCATAGGGCGCCATTGCAAAACTTTTTGGGTAATAAAAAGCTCATCTTTATAATTTCCGGTCTGCTTTAATTTATAGGCCAGGGTTTTATATAGATCGGCATTCTCCAAATCTAAATCGGCAATATTGCTTAAAATGGTCAATGCCCTTATACTATCTTTCTGCTGGTAAAACCAATTCGCCACATCAAAATAAAACATCGGTGTTAAAATGTATTTTGAGCGCATTTTTAAATAAGCCTGGTAAGCACTATCTGGTTTACCAACCAAATTTTTCATATAATCCTTATCGCTTTTAAATTCGGGGATGATGATGGCGGGTTGTTGTGCTACTACAGGTGGCGGCATTTTCATTGCATTTACTTTTGTTACTTGCACACCTGCAACCTTACCCTCAAGAAATCCATTTGAGGCAGTCCCCCTAATGGTTGTGACAGATCCCGCTACAGAAGTTTTTCGCTGAGCAGCATAGCCTACAACCACCACTTCATTTAATTGATTCGTTTCTTTATCTCTTCTGGCAGCTCCAGTAGCTGGAGCAGGCGTTACCGCTTGTGGTGTAGGTGGAACTACCATTTCAGCTACTTTCACAGCTTCTCGCCTTGGTGCGTCACCAACTGGTTCGCTCATTACGATATCAGCTGTCGGAATTCCATTTACATCCCTCTGCCCAGGGTCAGGGTATCTCTCTTTCTTCTTTCCTGGTTCTTTATAGTAGAAGTCGGTATTCCACCAGGTTTTCAGTTCTTTGGTCATGGCTACCGCAGCATCGATCAAATCTTGCTTACGTTCCAAAATAGCCGTTCTGCGTTGCTTCAAAACCGCATTATAGGCCTGTTGAAGTTCAATAGGAGGCACAATATCATAACGCAGGTAATCATCAAGATTTTCCAGCACGATGAGGCTGGTATTGCGGGTGACAATACCAAACTGTTTACTTAAAACGCTGATATCATCTTTGTTTTCTTCGTACTGGATATCCATTTCGGTAATTTTCTTCTGCGCCCAAACCCGGCTCAAGTCGATACTGCTAAAAGTATGTTCTGTGGCATTCAAGCGAACTACCTGCTCAGCTACTACGGTATTTCCAAATCCAAACTGCAAGGTAAATTCGGTATTAAAATCGCTCATGATGCCCGCCAATGAAAAATGCCCATTTACATTTACTTTCATTGATGGATAAGTTTGCCGGATGTTGTTTCCATTTTTGATCCCCAGAAACTGAAGATTTTGTTGATTTAATTGTTTAAAAGCATTACTAACTGAAATAGAATTGAGGTTTACAAACTGCCCGCCAGTTTTTAAGGTGATGTATTTTAAAGTGCTGTAATCTGCTTTTAGCGCCGTATTAATACAATGAACAGGTTTATTTAAAGCAATCCTATTGCTTCCGAAGGTAGATAAGCCATCTGTAAATAAAAGATATTCGTCTGCCTGGATGGCCTTTGCATTTATTGCGCTGAAATTTGTGCCGCCATCGTAAACCAGTTTTTTCAGTTTATCTTTTAATGCAGACCAATTGCCATTTGATATGACGAATGTTCCGGCATTTTTAAAACCATTATTTACCAGGCCCAATTGGATAGTTAAGTTTTGTTTTTGCCTGATGATTAAATCAAGCAATTCCATTTCTTTATCGGTATTGCGTTGAAGGCCACTTAATGATACATCCCAGAGCAGGCCAATATGATTGGCCCACTGTCGCTCCCGGCTTTCAATTTTAGGAAAAACATTCACCAGAAAATAGTAGCCAGATGATGCTTTTTGCATTTGTACCTCAGGGAGGTTATTTCGCTTTGGCAGATTAATGGTGAGGCCATTTTTGGGCTGGTAATTGGCTTTATTAATCTCGCCAACATAGGTATTCCCATTGGCCTTTAAATCAAAACTGCCATCAGGCTGTTCGCCAAGCTCTGGTTTGATAACACTTTCAAAAACAGTGGTTTTTAAGCTGAAATTTTCAATGGCCTGATTATAATCTAAGGGCAGGTGATACCTTAAAACATTGGCGTTATTAAAACTTAATTCTTCTTCATAACCCACAATGATGGTCCTACTGCCATTTGCAGGCAAAGGATAAATCCTGGTACGGAAATTATTCCCTTCAACTTTCTCCAGCAACCCCGGATCGACCCGTCTGCGCTCAATGCTTTCGAAAACTTCGGTTGCTTTTGCTTTTTCCACGGGTACGGCTTCGCGCATTTTCCCATTGATATCTAAAGCATAACGGCTAATACTCACTCCCTCCGGCATGGGGAAAGTAAGTTCGCCCTCTAAAACGCGGTTGCTGCTATTATGAAAGGTCATGGTCATCACCGTTGTGGCAATATTTCCTGTTATCTGTACATCGATATTCAGTTTTTTAAGTTTAACGGCTTCTTTCTGTTCTGCAGTTTCGGCCTGTTGTACCTTTAACACTGGCATTTGCGCCTTAGCAAAAAAAACCACCAATAATAAGGGGAGGAGGAGTAAATTTCTAGATGTGCTCATAACATTGATTTTTAATAGTGATGCAAAAGCATTGGCGATTTCATAAATTTATTTTTTAGAAGCGCTTAGCTTCCTTAGATTTAGCAGCACAAAACCATTTTAGAAATGCTAAAAAAGCTTTTCTGAAAATTGTAACATTTTTTAAAAATTTTGTTCTAATGATTAAAAACTGAATCTATGTTAGTAACCACAACGCCTACGGTTGAGGGCAGAAAAATTATAAAATACATCGGTTTAGTAACCGGAGAAACCATCATTGGCGCAAATATTTTTAAAGATTTATTTGCAGGTATAACGGATATAGTAGGGGGCAGATCGAGTTCTTACGAACGCGTTTTAAGAGAGGGTAAAGATACCGCAGTTAACGAAATGCAGCAATACGCAGCCGCTCTTGGTGCAAATGCTATTGTTGGTGTTGATTTAGATTACGAAACAGTAGGCAGCGGCGGAAGCATGCTCATGGTAAGCGCCAATGGTACTGCGGTAATTTTAGCAGATTAAGAAATTGCTTATTGCTAAAACTAAGCAAAAACAAGAAAGTCTTTCCGGTGCGGGAAAGACTTTTCTTTTTTACATTCTGTTTCCGTTTTAAAACGAAAGTATATCGATGAGTTTAAGCCATTTGGCACTCACTTTTTCGGCATTAATATGTTTAATGGCATGATCAAAGGGGGTAAAAATAATTTCGCGGTTTACCTGGCCGGCCATTACACCGCTTTCGCCATTAATTAAACCCTCTACAGCAGCAACACCTAAACGGCTTGCCAATACACGGTCCATACATGTTGGTTTACCTCCACGCTGAATGTGTCCTAAAACCGAAACCTTTGTATCGTAGTGTGGGTATTTTTCCTGCAAAATTTCGCCAACTTTAAATGCACCTCCTGTATCATCGCCTTCAGCAACAATAATAATTTTTGAGGCTTTATCCTTACGGCTATGCTCTAATTTATGTAAAATATCATCGGCGTTCATGTTCGCTTCTGGAATCATGATGGCCTCTGCGCCCACGCCAATTCCACTTCTTAAAGCAATTAATCCGGAGTCACGACCCATCACTTCCACAATAAAAAGCCTGTCGTGCGATTCGGCCGTATCCCTGATCCTGTCTACCGCATCAATAACAGTATTGATGGCAGAATCATAACCGATGGTAAAATCGGTACCTGCCAAATCGTTATCAATTGTTCCTGGTAAACCTACAATCGGAAAATCGAACTCTTTAGAAAAAATATTGGCACCAGTAAATGTTCCGTCACCACCAATTACAACCAAGGCATCAATACCTTTACCTTTCAGGTTTTCATACGCTTTTTTTCTGCCCTCAACGGTTCTAAATGCTTCACTGCGCGCGGTTTTTAAAATGGTTCCTCCGCGTTGGATAATATTTGCTACAGATTTGCGGTCCATAGGTATAAAATCATTGTTTATCAGCCCTTCGTAGCCACGGATAAAACCAGTTACTTCAATATCATAGTAAATAGAACCCCTAACTACAGCTCTAATTGCGGCGTTCATACCCGGCGAATCTCCGCCAGAGGTTAAAACACCAATATTCTTAATCTTATTCATTTGTTTGTTTCTTGGCAAATCCTGATAATCCATTATCCAGATATTGCAAATATTTGTCTATATCAAATTCTACTCCAATAGGAGGCGAAACTAATTCTTTTTCATCAGTACCCAAAAGTACATAATATGGTTGCGAAATGGTATTAAATCTTTCAGCCTGCAAATGTTTGAATTTTTTACCAACGGTATTCACTTTTGTGCCTAAAATTTTAGAGTCAAATTGTTCTGCTTCAGGCAAACTGGTTTTATCATCTGTATAAAGCGATACCACAATATAATCTTCTTTCAATTTTTTAAGCACTCTTGGGTCAGACCAAACACGGGCTTCCATTTCTCTGCAATTTACACATCCATGGCCTGTGAAATCTAAAAACAATGGTTTTTTTACCTCTTTAGCATAAGCAAGGGCTTCCTGGTAATCGAAGAACCCGTCGATATTATGCGGAATGTGCAAGAATTCTGAATATTTTCGTTTAGCATGTGTAATTGCTGGGCTTGAGCCACCGCCACCATCTTGCCCGATTACAAAATCCTGAGTGGATAAAGGCGGCACCAATGCACTCACTGCTTTTAAAGGTGCTCCCCATAAGCCTGGAATGAGATAAATGGCAAATACAAAAGTTGCTGTTGCAATAAATAATCTTGGCACTGAAACATAAGGAAGGTCGCTATCATGAGAAAACTTAATTTTTCCCAATAAATAAACGCCCAAAATTAAGGCGAGTACAATCCAGATGGCTAGGAATATCTCACGGTCCAATATTCCCCAGTGATAGGCCAAATCTGCTGTCGAAAGGAATTTTAATGATAAACCCAATTCCAAGAACCCAAGAAAAACTTTGATTGAGTTTAACCAACCACCTGATTTTGGTAGCCCCGTCATTAAACTTGGGAAAATAGCAAACATGGTAAAAATTAACGCCAATGATAACGAAAAGCCGAACATAACGATAACAGGTGTTAACAGATCGGTATTAATGGCAACCAATGAGGTTCCAATTAAAGGCCCTGTACAAGAAAAGGAAACAACCGCCAGGGTTGCTGCCATAAAAAAGATTCCGCTTAAACCTTTAGCATCCGATTTTGCATCGAGTTTATTTACAAATGAGCTAGGCAGCGTAATTTCAAAAGCGCCTAGAAATGATACACCAAAAACGATTAGAATGAGGAAGATGAAAATATTAAAAAATCCATCGGTCGAGATCTCATTTAATGCACTGGCGCCCCAGATCAAGGTAATAATCACGCCTAAACCCACGTAAATTACAATGATCGATAAACCATAAATAATAGCACTCCTGATTCCTTTTGCCCTGCTTTCGGCTCTTTTGGTAAAGAAACCGACAGTAAGCGGAACCATCGGAAAAATACATGGAAGAAAAAAAGCAGCAATACCGGCCAAAAGGCCTAAACCAAAAGTTACCCAAAGCGATTGTTTTGGAGCATCTTTGCCAGCTACAGTAGCTTTTCCTGCTTTAACCGTATCCTTCTTAAGGGTATCTTTTTCCGTTTTTACCTGCTTATTGGCAGCACTATCCTGTGCTGAACCTACTTCGGTAAAAACAATATCATCAGGAGGAGCGGTTGCTATGGTATCTTGTGTTACGAGGGCGTAACTCTTAATAGCTGGCAATGCAATAAACATTGTAGCCATTAACAACAATAATAAAACCTTTTTCATTTGTGTGTTTTGTGTGTGTGTTTTGAATCCGTGAAATTAAGAATAATTTTAGAAACGATTTTTTTTAAACCACAACACCTTGTAGATTTTACTTTAAAAAGAAACAGTCCCGGATTTTCGGGACTGTTTGCAAATATTTTGAGGTCAACTATTTAACCGGAATACTGAACTCAACTTCTTCTGGCGGAAGACATTGTTTATCGTTACAAACCATAAACTCTACTACACCTTTAACTACTGTAGTGGCTTTGTTTAGCTTAATTTTTTGTTGAAAAATTACTGCTTTTTCAAAATAACTTACATTCATTTTAAAAGTGCTTTCATATTTAACAATAGCTTTAGGCTCAATTGTTTTACCAACAAGACTGAAATCTTTAGAAGGCGTAAAAGTAAAAGTGGTTTTTACCGGCCCTCCGTCTTTCACATTCTGAGAATAAATGTGCCATCTGTCATCAATTGTCGCTTTTAAATAAATTATAGCTTCAGTTTTACTTACTTTCTTTGCAGAGTAAGCCCATGTTACCGGTTTTTCAATTTGAGCGAATGCGCCAGCAATAGTAAAAAGTACCATCGAAAGCACCAGGGTGATTTTTTTCATTTGTGTTTATTTTGTGTGTGTAAATTCAATTTCTTTAAAGTTAAAAACTTTTAAACCTTTTTCAGTATCAACGTTTAGTCTGCCGTTGTCTTCAACTCCTTTAATGATTCCTTCAAAAACCTCGCCGTTATATTTATATAACGCAGAAACCTGATAGTTATATAGCCTCGCAAGGTAATCATTTTGTAAAATACTGTATTTCCCTGCCCTCAAAATTAAGTAGTATTTTTCCATAAAAATGAATATTTTCTCCATAATATCCATTAAAGGCACATCTCTTTGTAAAATTTGAATGACGGAAGTGGCACGCTCACTTATACTTTCAGAAAATTCTGATTGATTTACATTTAAGCCAATGCCAATAACTGATGATTTAAAAGAATTGCCTGTCAGTGTATTTTCGATTAATATCCCCCCTAATTTCTTATTACGGTAATACATATCATTGGGCCATTTTACCTTGATCCCTTCCGGGACAAAATAAGCTAGGGCATCACTAACAGCCAAACTAACGGCAATATTTAAATAAAACTGCTTATCTAGCGGCAAAAAAGAAGGCTTTAAATAAATGCTTGTACTAATATTTTTACCTGCCTGGGTTTGCCAAATGCTTTCCTGCTGCCCTCTTCCGGCAAACTGATTGTCTGCCATAATTACAGTCCCTTCGGCTAATGGCTCGGATTTTGACACCAACTTTTTTAAAAAGTTATTAGTAGAATCAACTTCTTTTAATTTGATTAAATTTTGACCAACAAATAGTGTCGAAAAAGTGTTATTTTGCAAGTGTTGAATTTATAATATTGTAATTCCAAAATTAAAGCATTTTAATGGTAAAAAAGAAAATTGTAGCCCTTTCTACATACCTTTCAGAGTTAGCCGTTCACGGCATACAAGAGAAAAAAGGAGAAGATATAGTGCGGTTAGATCTTAGAAATATTCATACTTCAGTGGCTGATTACTTTATTATAGCGAGTGCCAACTCTGGCACCCAGGTAAAAGCTATTGCCGATAGTGTAGAAAAAGAAATATATAAAGCCACTCAGGCCGATCCGAGACATAAAGAAGGTTTCGAATCAGCAGATTGGATTATTCTTGATTATTTCGATGTGGTTGTGCACATTTTTAAAACCGAAAAGCGCCACTTTTATGGCATAGAAGAACTTTGGGGAGATGCAGAAAGCACAAATTATCAAAGCGCATAACCTAATAGAACCATTTTGACAAAGACAAATGAACGATAATCAAAATACCAACGAAAAACAGGGGAGAAGAATTCCAAACATCCCTAAAAAACCACAAAAAGGATCAAAATTTAATATTTTCTGGGTGTATGCGGCCATTATCATAGCCATTATTGCAGCACAGTTTTTATTTACTACCGATGGCGGTAAAGAAGTAACATACCAAAAGTTTGAACAGCAGATGTTACTTAAAGGTGACGTGCAGAAAGTTGTTGCTTATAAATCCGACGATTTAGTACGTGTAGAGGTTTACATCAAAAAAGATAGTTTAAACAAGAAGAAGCTTTATGATGCTTATAAAAGTAATAGCACTTTTAATGTAAACAGTAACAATGCTAGTCCTGTTGTATATTTCAATGCCGGAACGATGGACGGGCTGGATAAACAACTTGCCGATTCGCAAAAGGATCTTCCTGCCAACCAACCAAGAGTTCTTGCAGAGAAAACCAGCCGCAGCAATCCGTTGGCAAGCTGGTTTTTAAGCATCATTTTACCTGTATTGCTTTTAATCGGTTTCTGGATTTTTATGATGCGCAGAATGGGCGGCGGTGCTGGCGGTGGCGGTCAGATTTTCAGTATCGGAAAATCAAAAGCTACTTTATTTGATAAAGAAAGTCAGGTAAATATTACTTTCAACGATGTTGCAGGTTTAGAAGAAGCAAAAACAGAGGTAATGGAAATTGTAGATTTCCTTAAAAACCCTAAAAAATATACTGATCTGGGTGGAAAAATCCCGAAAGGTGCTTTATTGGTAGGTTCGCCTGGTACTGGTAAAACCTTATTGGCTAAAGCGGTTGCAGGTGAAGCACAGGTTCCATTCTTCTCGCTGTCAGGATCTGATTTTGTAGAGATGTTTGTTGGAGTTGGCGCATCTCGTGTTCGCGACTTGTTTAAACAAGCAAAAGATAAATCTCCTTGTATCATCTTCATTGATGAAATTGATGCTATTGGCCGTGCCCGTGGTAAAAATGGTGTAATGGGAGGAAATGACGAACGCGAAAACACCTTAAACCAGCTTCTGGTTGAAATGGATGGCTTTGGCACCAATACACATGTTATTATCTTAGCTGCAACAAACCGTGCTGATGTTTTAGATAAGGCATTATTAAGAGCTGGTAGGTTTGACAGACAGATTTATGTTGATTTACCGGATGTTATTGAGCGTAAACAAATTTTCGAAGTTCACATCACCCCCCTTAAAAAATCAGAAGAGCTTGACACCGAATTTTTAGCTAAACAAACGCCAGGATTCTCAGGCGCAGATATTGCAAATGTTTGTAACGAAGCGGCACTAATTGCTGCTCGGAAAAATAAATCGGCAGTGGATAAGCAAGATTTCTTAGATGCTGTGGATAGAATTGTAGGTGGTTTAGAAAAGAAAAACAAAATCATCACACCTGCTGAAAAACGCGCTATTGCGATTCACGAGGCTGGTCATGCCACAGTAAGCTGGTTGTTAGAACATGCGGCGCCTTTAGTTAAGGTTACGATTGTGCCACGCGGACAGAGCTTAGGTGCGGCCTGGTACTTACCAGAAGAACGTTTAATTGTTCGTCCACACCAAATGCTCGATGAAATGTGTGCAACTATGGGCGGTAGGGCAGCTGAAAAAGTGATGTTCGATACCATTTCTACAGGTGCATTGAGCGATTTAGAAAAAGTGAATAAACAAGCCAGGGCAATGGTGACCATTTATGGCTTAAACGAAAAATTAGGAAACATTACTTATTATGATTCATCTGGCCAGAACGAGTATAATTTCTCTAAACCATATTCAGAGGATACCGCTTTAACGATCGATAAAGAAATTTCGGCATTAATTGAAGGTCAATACCAGAGAGCAATTTCTTTATTGGAAGAAAATAAAGATAAATTGATTCAATTGGCTGATATTTTAATCGAAAAAGAAGTTTTATTTAAAGATGATTTAGAAGTGATTTTCGGAAAACGTTTATTCGAAAGTCAAGGCGAAAGCGGCACACCGGGACATATTACCCCTGTTGAGGCTTAAATAAATAATTTCTATTATTACATTTGCTACCCTGGTTTAATCATTAGGGTAGCTTTTTTTTATATGAAGGATAATACGACAGCGAAAGAACAAATACTAAAAAAGATAAGGAAAGCACTATTAGAGAAGCGCGAAAACCCATATCCTAATTTAGAAGAAAGTGCATTGTATAAGAAAAATACAGATGAGCTGGAGATATTATTTGCCGAACAGCTAACTGCCATATCAGGTAATTTTATCTTCTGTGAGGATGGGATTGATTTTTTTGAAAACATGTTGCAGCTTGCCGATAAGTTTAAATGGCGTAAAATATATTGCTGGGAACCCGAATTACAACAGTTTCTAAGCAAATACGAATTCCCTTTTTACCAAACAGATAAAGATTTTGAGCAGGCAGAAGTAGGCATTACCCTTTGCGAAGCATTGGTTGCGCGTAACGGAAGTGTAATGGTGAGCAATAGCGGTGCTGCAGGTAGGAGGTTAAGTATTTTCCCACACCACCACATTGTAATTGCAAAAACGAGCCAACTGGTGTTAGATCTTAAAGATGCCTTTCAATTGTTAAAAAACAAATACGGCAACCAGATTCCATCCATGATCAGCAATATTACCGGACCGAGCAGGACTGCCGATATTGAAAAAACATTGGTTTTAGGCGCTCACGGGCCTAAAGAACTTTTTGTGTTTTTAATTGATGATTTTAGTTAATTACCACTCGTAATAGGCTTGGAGGCTTACCCATGTATGCCATCGGGTAAACTCGCTTACGGTATTAAACTCTGGCGATCGTCCAACAGCCATAGCTGAGAGCCTTATTGCCTTTTTTTCACACATTGGTATTTTTGTACCAAAACCTAAATTCCAGTCCAGGGTAGCTTTGTTTAATTGCTTAAAGCTTAAAGTATAGGGACTGTCCCTAAACTGCCCCATCAATAGGGCATTGTAAAGCCATCCATTACCTTTTACACCCGCCAAGAGATATACCTCACCCAAATTCTCATTCAACCTCGTGAATTTTTTTGTTGAATTTGCCATAGGCAAAGTATTTACAGCCCAATTTTTCTTATCAAGCAAACCCAACCTCGCATTAAAACCTAAGCCTGTACTTACATAATAACCTAAACGCAACTCGGCATTAGTACTTAACTGAAAAAAGCCCACATCATTTCCATCTCGCTTACCAATAAGTAACCAATCTTTTTTTCCAGTAACCAAAAGGGTAGGCTCTCCTCCCTTTGATATCTGACCTTCCCATCCATAAGGAATATCGGCTGTATTGCCGAACCAATGATCGCGGTGAATGGTTGTTTGTACTGCTTTAGAAACGTTTAAGCCTATTGCCCCCACATTAATACCTAAAGTAATTAGTTCATTCCCTGCATCATCCTGCAAGCCCAAACTTGTACTAATAACGTTTAAGCTTGCAAATGGCCTATCGTTTTCGCGTTTAAATTCGCTTACTGGATCATGTAAATTACCCAAATATTCTGGCGTAAATGTGGTATTAGCAAGCATTATTGTTGCATCGTAAATGCTGGAATCCTTTATAATAATGTCCAAAACCGTCTTTGCTAAAAATTTATGTGTAGCATAAATCCATGTCTTCCCGAATTTTTTATCTTGATAAATGAACCCAGCGCCCATGGTGTAGTTCCTATCCGTAGCATAAGATGGTTTTACGAACTTTAGAAAATAATCCTGGTCAACTACAATTCCTGCACGGTGCAATGGCTTTTCAGATTCTTGTGCCAAAGAAACATTGTCTATTAAAAGCATTAGAAATAATGATAGAAAGATATTTTTCATAAGAGAGATTACTAATCTATTGTAAAGTTACCCGTGCTTTAACTTATTGTGTCTGATCATTAGAGGCCGACGTTTTACTTTCTCCAAATAAACTGAATCCGAAAGCAAAACCGAGCCATGGTTTTCCCTGATAACCCCAATTTGCTCCTGTAGATTTATCGATAAAATCAAGTCCCGTAAATATCCCGATCTGGAATTTATCATACTGGTACATATAACCAGCTGATAATGATATTGCAGATGCGCTATTATCTTTATCTACTTTAACTCCGCCCACAGATATTCCACCCAATAAATTACTAGCTGAGTATACCGTATTTACATGCTGCCACTTAATGCCAGCAGATATACCAAAGTTAATTTTTTCCTCAAAAGTAAATGGGGCTTTAGAATTACCAAATCTTGCTTTTATAGGTAATGTTAAAAAACCCCAGGTAAAACCTCTCTTATGTGGGTAGATTGATTCGCACTTATTATTAAAATCTTTTAAAGAGATAAAAAATTGAGTATTGTTAGCCCAAAGATCTACGTAAGCAAGATCTCTATACCGGCTTAAAATATCTGCCGTTTCTACACCATTTTCCATACCTAATTGGGCTTTACTTATTTTATAATATTCGCCGGGTTGTGCATCCTGACTGCTTCTTATCTTTTCTGTATCCAAAGATTTATAAAATTTTTGTTTGGTAGCATCAGATTTAAAATCCCATACTGAAATAATATATCCACTATCAGCAATCTCATATATATAAAATTTTGTGTCATCATTAAGCAAAAAAGATAAGTCTTTTACCTCTTTTTTAATTGGGTCATACACCTTTACCAGTACACTTGCTTTAGTTACATAAGATTGGCCGATAAGGTTGGTTCCTTGACCATTGGTTTGACTATATGCTTTAACAAAAGATAAAACAAACACTGTAACAAACATTAAATTTTTCATAATAGCGCTAATTTAGATTTTGAATAATATTTAATATTGTAATTACCTCGAACTCTGAAACCTTTTCACCACCAACTCACCTTCAGCATTTATGCAATAGATGTCTTCATCATAGTTAGAATATCTTCTTGATAGCACCGGTTTTAGCCCTTCATCTTCCAGTTTATGGTGATCAAATGTCAAGTAAAGTTCTACTCTGGAGCGGTCTTTATCCAAAGTGATGGTTTTTTTCGTTTTTACATTGTAAATATCTACTTCCTGAATTCGCCTGTAATTATAGCCCCAGCTAGAATCCTCTCCAAAATCTTTGCTTCTGCCAATCACAAAATAATCGTTCATTAGATGAAAGATGGTACTGATGCTCTTATCATTAAAAAGCCGTTTTCCCTTCAGGTCAACTATATCAGCAACCTTTCTCGTTTTACCATTGGTTAAGGTGTTTTCTTCATTCAAAATCACGATTCCTATATTCTTAGGAAAATTATTTTTATTGTCTCCAAAAGCAGCGAAAGTGCTGTCATAATCCTTGCTTTTTAAAACCGTATCGCCATTTTCGTTCAAAAAATAGTTTAAACTTTTACCACTCATCGACATTGATCCTGGATAGTCGGCAAAAAACAAGATATCTTTTGTGGGTTTAGATGGTACTTTTTTTACGGGCACTTCAGTCTTTTTGCTTGCTGTTACAGGCATTTTTCCCATCGTTACGCGTACTTCCGTCACTTTATTTTTCTCTGCAGTCTCGGCCAGTTTCTTTTTAAAGTCTGCTTCCCTTTCAGCCTTAAGCTTTGCATTTCTAATTTTGCCTGCTTCATAGGCTGCTTTATCATCTGCTATCTTCTTTTTTCTAGCATCCTCATCTTCTTTTGCACAGGCCGGGCACATATTTTTCCCTTCAGAATTGTTCGAGCCTTTGGGTGCGAACCTACAGTTATATCTGTTATATTCACTTTTCGGAACATGAGATTGCGCATTTGCTATCTGTACCATAAAAAGGAATAAAATAGTAGTTAAGAAATTTTTCATTTTAAGTTCGTTTAATTTATTGTAAAAATACCCGATGAACCAAACGATTTATATACCCTTTACTCGGTATATTTAGTATCTGTTTTATATATTATATTTATAAAATATTGATTGCATCTGCTAATTCTCTCATCAATGAATAAAGTTTTCTTCTTATTTCTATTTTTCCTAAATCCACTCCGGGTATGCTTTGCCCAGCAGGGAAACCCAATTTTAATCGATACGGCCAAAAAATTCAATATTAGCAAACATGGGTATTTCTTTGAGGACAAAAATTTAAACCTGAACATCGATTCTGTTATAAAATATAAGCAGGCCGGTAAACTCACCCCATTAACAGCAGGAAAAGTTTTTAGTAAAGGTTATACCCAATCTTATTACTGGGTTGCTTTTGATATCGAAAACACCTTAAATCAATCTGTACACCTGATGTTTAAGGAGCAGAGCTCAAGCATTAATCAACTCCAGCTGTTTAAAGTAGATGAGCAGGGAAAGATTTATCCACTAGGTTTAACAGGCGATCATTTCCCTTTCAAACAACGCCCTTATCGCAACAGAAGCTTCATTTATCCAATGATTCTTTTGCCACATGAAAAAGCCACTTTTTATTTGTGGGCAGATAAACGCGGACAGAATATGTATATGCCGATGTCTATCGGACGCGATGTTGATATTATTCAGGCAGAAATTCCACAGCACACCTTATTTGGATTTTACACAGGCATTTTTGTTTTTGCGGTGATTTTCAACTTATTACTTTTTGTTTCAGTTAGAGATAACATCCATTTATATTATGCCATTTACATTTTTTGCACCCTGATTTTTATCCTGGAAGAAGAGGGCTTGGCCTTTCAATGGTTTTACCCAAACTTGCCTGGACTTCAGGATTATATGCGATTAATTATGGCATCACTGAGCTGTGGCCTGTTAATCCAGGTGATGCAACTGTTTGTAAATCAAAATCGCTCAAACAGTAAGTTATACCGCTTTACAAACTATTACAAAAGATTCTGCTGGGCCATGTCGATCATTCCGGTTTTTATGCTCTTCAAATCATTCATTATTTTAGAAAAAACGGTTTTTTACATCAACAATTTTCTTGCGCTCCTTACGGTAATCATTATTATTATTTGTGTGGTAGAAAGAATAAGATCAGGCTACAAGTTGGGCTGGTATTATTTTATTGCAACCGTGATGTTGTTATTTGGGGTTTTTAATTATGTTTTTAACACTTTAGGACTCACCAACTTTAATTTATTAAAGCCAAATGGTTTGGTTGTAGGTTTAACAGCAGAAATTATTTTCCTTTCTTTTGCACTAACACAACGCTATAACTTTTTAAAGAAGGAAAAAGAAATCCTGCTCGAAGAAAAAAGCAAACACCAGGTAGACCTGGCCGATGGCATTTTTAACGCACAGGAAGATGAACGGACACGTTTGGCCCGCGATCTTCATGATGACCTCGGCGGCACACTTTCCATTATAAAACTAAATATCACCGCTTTTCAGCACAAAATTTTAAAACTTACAGAAAATGACCGCATATTTTACGACCAAACCATTAGCATGATTGAAAAGGCATGTGCCGACTTAAGGGAAATTTCGCACAATTTAATGCCTAAAAACTTTGAGCAACTGGGTTTAATTGAAACCCTGAAAGAAAACTTCATCACCTTAAATCACTCGGGTAAAATTGCTTTCGAATTTGTTTACCAAGTAGAATACCCCATCGAAAGCAGCATGGAAATTACCATCTACCGTATGGTTAACGAACTCGTAAATAATATCAACAGGCACTCATTGGCAACAAAAGCAACCATTCAGATTTTATCTTTTGATGAAAGGATCAATATCATGGCTGAAGACAACGGTATTGGTTTTAGTCAGGAAGAGGATAAAAAGGGATTAGGTATCCAGAATATACGCTCGAGAGTAAGCTATTTGAACGGGAAAATTCAGGTAGACAGTAATCAAAATGGAACCACAATCGTTATTGATATCCCGCTGAAATAATGGACAAAATTGAACAAAAACCGACCACATTAATGATCGCAGATGATCATAAACTATTTGCCGAAGGATTATCGGCCATCCTTTCTGAACAACCTGACTTTAAGATAATCGGCATGGCATCAAACGGAAAGGAAATCCTGCACCTTTTAAACCACCAAATACCGGATATTTTAATCCTAGATCTAAATATGCCTGTTTTAGATGGAGAAATTGCCGCCGAAAAAGTGAGACAATTATTCCCTTCAGTAAAAATTATGGTATTATCAATGTACTATACGGTTAAATTAGCAGCAAAATTAGAAAGTATAGGGGTGAAGGCTTTCGTTCAAAAAGATACCGATGCAGAAACATTGTTTAGAATTATATCAGATTTACAGCTCGGTGAAAAATATTTTCAGAAAATAAAATCTGATGTCCAGCCATCTGTATTTAACGATGGAGATCATTTTCAAAAAAGCCACAACCTAACAGCGAGAGAAATGGAAATCCTTAAATTGATCAGCGAAGACTATTCTTCACAACAAATTGCCCAAAAATTATTTATAGCTTTAAATACCGTTGATACCCACCGTAAAAATATGGCACAAAAGCTAAACGTGAAGGGAAAAGCAGGATTATTAAAGTTTGCCCTTGAAAATAAGCTGCGCTAAAATTAAATTTATTTTCGAATATCGAATATAATTGATATTTTTATACTACATACCGTTTTGGTATGCGGTATTATAATTATGAACAAAGCAATAAATACGGTAATTACCGGTACTGGGAGTTATATTCCACAAAATATTATTTCCGGTAATGAATTCTTAAACTCAACATTTTTTGAGAATGGAAATCTATTAGAGAAGGAGAATTCAGAGATCATTGATAAATTCTCTGAAATTACAGAGATCGTAGAAAGACGCTACGCCAGCCCTGAGCAGTTAAGTAATCATATTGGTGCTAAGGCCGCAGAAAAAGCCATTGAAAATGCAGGAATCGATAAAGAAACCTTAGATTATATTATATTCTGTCATAATTTTGGTGATATCCCTTTAGGTAGCAACCGAATTGACATTTTGCCTTCTTTAGCTTCAAAGGTAAAACAGCAACTGGGCATTGAAAATCCAGACTGCGTTGCTTACGACATCATTTTTGGTTGCCCGGGATGGGTTCAGGGAGCAATACAAGCCGATTATTATATTAAAAGCGGAGATGCAAAACGTGTTATGGTTATTGGTGCAGAAACCTTAAGCCGTATTATCGATCCACATGACCGTGATAGCATGATCTTTTCAGATGGTGCAGGCGCTGTAATCTTCGAAGCAGAAGAATCAGAAGAAAAAAGAGGAATACTGGCACATAAAACAGAAACGCATGCCGTAAATTATGGCAATTTATTAACCATGGGCAAGAGCGCTCATCCTGATGAAACCAATGGAAACCTCTACTTGAAAATGAATGGACGTAAGCTTTACGAGTTTGCAGTTGTTCAGGTACCTCAGGTGATTAAGAAGGCCATTGATAAAGCAGGATTAAGCGTTGAAGATGTAAATATCGTATTTGTTCATCAGGCCAACGGCAAAATGGATACTGCCATAATGAAACGTTTATTTAAGCTATATGGTAAAGATACCGTACCAGAAAACCTGGTTCCAATGACAATTTCATGGTTAGGAAACAGTTCTGTTGCAACTGTACCAACCTTACTGGATCTCGTTTTAAAAGGTGAAGTTAAAGGCTATAAAGTTAAACCTGGTGATGTAGCTGTTTTCGCTTCAGTAGGAGCGGGGATGCATATTAATGCTTTTATTCACCGATTCTAATTTGCCAGCCGTTTTAAACCGGCCCTAGCCTGGCTTTCAATACTGCTTTCAAACTCATGATTTTTCATGGCAATGGCAGTATTGAAAGCCTCTTTTGCTTTCGCAATATTTTTCCTTCTTTCATAAACCTTACCCATCTGCACCGCAGCATTTGCAGCAAAATAATACTTCAGGTTTTTTCCTTCGTTAATTGTTTCCTGGTAAGCTGTTAATGCCTGATCGTCTTTCCCAAAATCATCATAAATTCTACCTAAACGGTAATTCAGTTCTGTTTTGTCTTTATCGTTGTTATAATCCGTTACCTTCTTACCATCAAGTATCTGCAGGGCTCTGCTTAAATAGCCACCATCAAACAATAAGCGGGCCTTTAACAGGTCGATTGTTGGCGTACCTGAAGCCGCTTCGGCTTTCGCCTGTTTGTCTTTTTCCATGTAGGTATAACCATTTTTAATTGCTTTAGCTGCAAATGCCGTATAAGCCACTTTATCTCCCTTTAGAAGAGAGATCCAGCCCAAATGAAGGTAAGCGTCCTTCACAAAGTTAACACCCTTGGTTGTCTGCAAAAAGCGGTTAAAATACATCCCTGAATTAAGATCAAGTTTATTCAGGTGCGCAATGCCCTCCAGATAATCCAGATAAGGAAAAGGCTGATAAACGCCTCCTTCAGGCCGCTTCGCTAAAATAGCAATGGCTTCTTCGCTATGCCCGTTTTTAATGCACACATAACTCTGCAAATAACTTTTTAATAAACTGGTATCGGCAATCCTTACGGTATATTTCATTGTTTTTGCATAGGCCTGCGGGCTATGCGCCACATCGGTTAATACATAGGCATAATAAAACACCACTTCTTCATAAAAAGGCTCGTACGATGATTTTGGTAAGTTATCGGCTAGTTTTTCGAACATATTTAACCCACTCTGCAGATTTCCCTTAATGCCAAAGGTTGAAAGCGCCGTTTTTAAAGCACCATCCGGAAGATTGCCTAGTACGGCATTAATCAATCCTAAGCCTTTTAAGTTTAAGTGAAAATTCGGAAACTTCTTATTGTTCTCTTGCAACAGGCTGTTTGCTTTTTTAACCTCCATAGCTGCGTTAAAATACTCTCCAAAACGTCCGCGGATGAGCGCCCATTGCAAATTAATCTCCGCCTGGGCATACAGGTAGTATGGAGAATTTTTATCATCATCACTTATTTGATCCAGGCGTGCAGATTTATTGCCTTTTAAGCGATCAAAATCAGCTTTGCTCTCTGAAGTTAAAACTGTAAAATAATCTACATAGTTTTCTAAAAGGGGAATAATGGAATTATTGGGATGCTGTTTCTTTTCGGTTGAAATATATGCTCTTGCGTTACCGAGTTTCAATTCGAAAATGCTCTTGTAAGCGTTTAGACAATTGTTGTTAAAATCGAAGTTAGCAAGTGAAAACAAAGGAGAGAAGAGCAGGGCAGAGGTTATAAAAAAACGGAAGCTTTTATTCATTAGGGATTCTATTTCGGATTGGTTCTGTGCTGCCGCAACAGCTTCACATGTTAACAAATATCTACATTAAACGCTTAAAAGTTATTCTTGTTTTGTGTGAGCAAAAAAACAGACCTAAACAAAAAACGTCCCGATTAGATCGGGACGTTTAATTATTTTTTTTGTGATGGATTAACCTTCGGCTACTTCGTGTGTTAAAGCCTCATCAACCAGAATACGACCGCAGTGTTCACAAACGATAATTTTTTTACGTTGACGGATATCTAACTGACGTTGAGGTGGGATCTGGTTAAAACAACCTGAGCAAGAATCACGATCGATGGTTACTACCGCTAAACCATTTACCGCATTTTTGCGTAAACGTTTGTAGGCAACCAATAAACGCTCTTCGATCTGAGGCTCAGCTTTATCAGCTTTCTTTTGTAAATCCTGCTCTTCTTTTTCAGTTTCTGCAGTAATTACATCCAATTCTCCTTTTTTAACTTCTAAATCTTTCTTTCTGCCATCTAACTCTGCTTTTGCTGCTTCGTAAATTTCAGTTTTAGAAGTGATTTCGAAACCGTGTTCTTTAATTTTCTTTTCAGAAACCTGGATATCTAAACCTTGAATCTCAATTTCCTTAGTTAAAGCATCGTATTCACGGTTGTTTTTAACTTCTTTTAATTGAGTATCGTATCTTTTGATGGCAGCTTGCGCATCTTTAATTGTATTTTTACGGGTTACGATCGAATCTTCAAGATCATCAAGTTCGCCTTTGATTTTTGCAATTCTAGTTTCTAATCCTAAAACGTCATCCTCAAGATCGGCAACTTCCATTGGTAATTCACCACGTACCTGGCGGATCTTATCAATTTTTGTGTGGATATTTTGTAATTCGTATAAAGCCTTTAGCTTTTGTTCTACGGTTTGTTCCATTAAAACAAGTAATTTATGGGGTTTGTATTTTGCTCCGTTAAACGGATTGCAAAGTTAGTAAATTTTTTCTGAATAATTTCAAGCAATAAATTTGAGGTAAATTGTTCAGTTTCAAAGTGTCCGATGTCGGCAATGATCAATTTTTCCTCTGCATCAAAAAACTCGTGGTATTTAAAATCTGCGGTAATAAAAGCATCCGCACCGGCAGCAATAGCCTCCCTTAAAAGGAAACTTCCTGAGCCACCGCAAACCGCCACTTTTTTAATCCTTTTGCCAATTACATCAGTATGCCTAACCACTTTAGCCTGCATCCTGTCTTTTACCAGGTGTAAAAAATCGTATGCATCCATGTCGTATTCCAACCAACCCACCATGCCCGAACCAACCAGTTGGTGTTTGTTTTCGAGTTTATAAATATCGTAAGCTACCTCTTCGTAAGGATGGTTTTCGAACAAAGCAAGCAAAATTTTGCGCTCGGCCTGTGTAGGGTACACCATTTCGATCCTTACTTCATTTTCCCGGTGCCGGATACCTTTTTCACCCACAAAAGGGTCTGAATCTTCGTTACCTTTAAAGGTGCCAAAACCATCGGCATTGAAACTGCATTCGCTATAATTGCCAATGTTTCCTGCTCCTGCATAAAACAATGCAGACCGCAGTTGTTCAGCCTGTGCCTGTGGACAATAAGTAACTAGTTTTTTTAACAGTCCGGTTTTTGGCGAAAGTACCTTGGTGCCTGTTAAACCCAAACGTTCACAGATCCTCGCATTTACGCCGGTATGGACACTGTCTAAATTGGTATGAATGGCATAAAGTGCAATGTTGTTTTTTATGGCTTTTAACACTACACGTTCCACGTAGTTTTTGCCGTTTAGCTTTTTTAGTCCTTTAAAAACAATCGGATGATGGGTAATGATGAGGTTACAGCCGGTAGAAATGGCTTCGTCAACAATTTTCTCCACGCAATCTAAAGCCACCAGAGCAGCACGGATTTCCATATTAGGATCGCCCACAATCAAACCGGAGTTGTCATAATCTTCCTGATAATTAAGTGGCGCAATGCTTTCTAAATAATTGGTAATTTCAGCTAATTTCATTCGATAAATATAGAAATTTCATTGTTTTCTTTTTCTGTCATGCTGAGGCACGAAGCATCTTTTTCATCGGCAGCAGATGCTTCGTACCTCAGCATGACAGTTCATTTAACAGAAAAAAATCCGCATTCAATTTATTTGGATACGGATTTAAAGTATTAATATTTAATTCTGCTAAAATTTTCCTGCCTGTTGAAATCCACCACCCATTCTCACCATCTGCAAGCTTTCGAAAACCATTTTCTGGTTGTGTTCAAAAGCTAGTGTTTTGTGGTTTACTACGTCAATAATTGATCCGATGAAGCATAAACCTGCAGTTAAAAGGTACAAAATCCCCATGCCAATTTGGCCAATGATAAACCTTTGCAAACCTGGAACAGCAAATAGCCCGATTAAGCAGAAAATCAACATGTCAGATGGGTTTTTTCTTTTGCTGCTGTAAACCATCAGGAAATTACGCAACTGCTCTTCAGTTAAACCGGTTGTTGCTTGTTGTAAATATGAGTATTCCTCTGGTGTTATACCTGGTAACGACATTAGAGGTGATTGAAATATATCCATGGTTTCTATGTATTTGCGGTTGAAATTTTAAATTTATTTTTATTTTTTATCAATGTGTAAATCCTATAAACTATTGTTAAAAGTGCCGGAAACCCAAACCAGTGTCCGGAAAAGCTTTCGGTAAATTCGCCATGTAAAATATGACTGATTGACCTGCCTATACCACATCCCGGACACCAATCCTTAAAGCCTAAATTAGCTAAAGGACAAAGTGTAAAATGATGCTCGTGGCTATTCGCTGTTGCCAGTAATACTAAAGCCGCTATCCAGAAAAAAAGTTCTAGTGGAAAGCTCTTAACGTATTTCATCAGTTATCATTTATTTTCAATGGTGATGAAGCTATCATGATTTATTTTTAGTGTTAGTGGAAATCATGATGGTTTCACTTTTTATATAATTTAGAGGTTGTAACACCACCTTTGTTACATCAATTTGCCCTTAATCGACGAATGGAGGATATATTTCGACCAAACGAGAAATGGAATCTAACAACAAGAACTTATTTCTTATCCCGATTTAATTTTCACATCGCAACCCTGCCAAAAATAGTTAAAAAAACCTTTACACAAATTGCGGGTTAATATTAAAAGATAAGCTTATTTTTGTGCCTTGAACATTCGCGATTTAATAAACAGATACAAAACCGACGATAGGGTAACTCAATTTACCAAGACGTTAAACAGCACTAAAAACCCAAAGATACAATTAAAGGGATTGGTGGGTTCTGCCGATGCTATTGTTGCCCTTTCTTCTTATTTCCTGTTACACAAACCCATCCTGTTCGTTTTACCGGATAGGGAAGAGGCGGCTTATTTTCAATCCGACCTGGAAAGTGTGTTGGACAAACAGGTTTTACTTTTTCCTTCTTCGTACCGCAAATCTTTCGATTTTACGCAGGTAGATACAGCCAATGTATTGGCCCGTGCAGAGGTGTTGAACGAACTGAACCACGATTCTGAATACGGAAAAATTGTAGTTTCTTATCCAGAAGCTATTGCCGAAAAGGTTATTGATCGCTCTGCATTAGAAAAAAACACTCTGGAAATTAGTTTAGGTGCTAAATTGGGCATCGATTTTATCAATGAGTTTTTAATTGATTACGATTTCGACCGCAGGGATTTTGTTTACGAACCGGGCCAGTTTTCCATCCGTGGGGGTATTGTAGATATCTTTTCTTTTTCATCTGATTTGCCTTACCGCATTGAGTTTTTTGGCGATGAGGTAGAAAGCATCAGAAGTTTCGAAATTGAAAGTCAGCTTTCAGTTGCCGATGTTAAGTCCCTTACCATTGTGCCAAACGTTCAGGCTAAATTTTTAACGGAAAGCAACATCAGCATTCTTGATTATATTGATCAGGACACCCAGCTTTGGTATAAGGATGTCGAGTTTACCCTCGATATTGTTAAAGCGGGATATAAAAAAGCGGTTGAGCTTTGGAAAGCGCTTTCGCTTGATGATAAGAATAAAAACCCAGAATGGATTGATCCGAAATTTGCTTTTAGCGACGAGAAATTATTGGGCGATCATCTTCAGGATTTCCCTTTGGTAGAATTCGGCAAACAGTTCTTTTATAAAACAGATAACCGTTTTGAATTTGAAACCAAACCACAACCATCGTTCAATAAAGATTTCAATCTGCTGATCCATAACCTAAAGGAGAATGAAAAGGCAGGGATTATCAATTTTATTTTTACCGATTCGCCAAAGCAGATTGAGCGTTTATATGCTATTTTAGAGGATATTGATAAAACGGCCAAGTTTACGCCGATCAATAGCATGTTGCGCGAGGGTTTTGTTGATCCACAGATCCAAACGGCATTTTACACCGATCACCAGATCTTTGACCGTTACTATAAATACAAGCTTAAAAAAGGTTATCAGAAAAGTCAGGCCATTACCCTGAAAGATTTAAGAGAACTGAAATCTGGTGATTACGTTACCCATATCGATCATGGCATCGGCAAATATGCCGGACTTGAAAAGGTTGAGGTAAATGGTAAAACCCAGGAGATGATCCGTTTAATTTATGCCGATAACGACCTGCTTTATGTTAACATCAACTCGCTTAACCGCATTGCCAAATACAGCGGTAAGGAAAGTGGCATACCTAAGATGAATAAGCTGGGCACGGATGCCTGGGACAAGCTAAAAAAAACTACTAAAAAAAAAGTTAAAGATATCGCCCGGGATTTGATCAAGCTTTATGCCTTGCGCAAAACCCAGGCCGGAACGGCATTTTCGCCAGATAGCTATTTACAAACTGAACTGGAAGCTTCTTTTATTTACGAGGATACCCCTGATCAGTTAAAAGCGACACAGGATGTGAAAAAGGATATGGAATCGCCACATCCAATGGACCGTTTGGTTTGCGGTGATGTGGGCTTCGGGAAAACTGAGATTGCCGTACGTGCCGCATTTAAAGCAGTAGCAGAGGGTAAACAGGCAGCGATCCTGGTTCCTACAACCATTTTGGCCCTACAGCATTTTAAAACGTTCTCTTCCCGTTTAAAAGATTTCCCGGTTACAGTTGATTACATTAACCGTTTTAAAACCAGTAAACAGATCAAGGATACATTGGCCGAAGCTGCTGCAGGTAAAGTTGATATTTTGATCGGTACACACCGTTTGCTGAGCAAAGATGTAAAATTTAAGGATCTCGGCATCATGATTATTGATGAAGAGCAGAAATTTGGCGTTACTGCAAAAGAAAGGTTAAAGGCTGTAAGGGTAAATGTTGATACCTTAACCCTTACGGCGACTCCAATTCCGAGAACCTTGCATTTTTCTTTAATGGGGGCAAGGGATTTATCGATCATCAGCACACCACCACCAAACCGCCAACCAGTTAGCACCGAATTACATGTTTTTAATGATAAACTGATCCAGGAAGCCGTTCAATTCGAATTAGACCGTGGCGGACAGGTATTTTTTATCCATAACCGGGTTAACGACCTGATGCAATTGGGCGGATTAATCCAGAAGTTGGTTCCAAAAGCAAGAATTGGGATTGCGCACGGACAGTTAGATGGCGATCAACTGGAAGATGTCATGCTCGATTTTATTAATGGCGAAAAAGATGTTTTGGTGGCCACTACCATTATCGAAGCAGGCTTAGATATTCCGAACGCAAATACCATCATCATCAACCACGCACATATGTTTGGTTTGAGCGATTTGCACCAGATGCGCGGCAGAGTAGGCCGGAGCAATAAAAAAGCTTTCTGCTATTTACTTTCGCCACCTTTATCTACTTTAACCTCCGAATCGCGTAAACGTTTAAGCGCTATCGAAGAGTTTTCTGATCTTGGCAGTGGTTTTAATGTAGCCATGCGCGATTTAGATATCCGTGGAAGTGGTAATTTACTGGGTGCAGAGCAAAGTGGTTTCATTGCCGAAATTGGTTTTGAAATGTACCACAAGATCTTGGACGAAGCCATACAAGAACTAAAGGAGGCTGAATTTAAGGGATTGTTCGAAAATGAACCTGCCCGTCCGTTTGTGGGCTTTACGCAGGTAGATACCGATCTCGAACTGTACATTCCGGATGCCTACATTACCAATATTACTGAGCGCTACAATTTATATACAGAACTTTCTAAACTTAATAACGAAGCAGAACTGGCTATTTTTGAAAAGCATCTGGCAGATCGTTTCGGACCAGTTCCTCCACAGGTAAAAACCATGCTGAGTGTAGTACGTTTGCAATGGTTGGGCAAGAAACTAGGCTTCGAGAAAATCAGTTTCAAGAAAAATAGTTTGCGGGGATATTTCTTAAGCGATAAACAATCGGCTTATTTCGATTCGAATACCTTTACCAAGATTTTAACTTTTGCACAAAACCATCCACGGATGTGTAATTTAAAAGAGGTAAAAAATACGTTAAGGATTGCTTTTGATAATGTAAAAACCGTTGAGGAAGCAATAGAAACGTTGGAACTTATCGACTAAAAACGTTAATTCAGTCAGTTCGTTGACTGAATTAACGTTAATTGAGTCAGTCTATTGACTGAATTAACGTTTTTTACTACATTTGACTTAAATGGAAAGTCAAATTGTAAGATCTTTGAAGCCTGTTATCCTCAATAAAATTGGGAAAAATAAGGTCATCTTAATTTTCGGCACAAGAAGGGTAGGCAAAACCTGGTTAGTAGAAAGCATTATTAAAGATGCCAATATCAACCATCTTTCTTTAAATGGAGAAGATCAGGATGTACAGGTGTTGCTGTCAACCCGTACAGCGGCAAATTATAAAAGGGTTTTGGGTGATGCCAAACTGCTTATTATTGATGAAGCCCAGGTTATCCCCGAAATCGGAAAAATATTAAAGTTACTTATCGATACTTTCAAAGACCTCACCATTATTGCAAGTGGTTCATCTACATTTGATCTGTCGAATCAAACTGGTGAACCTTTAACCGGAAGAAGTTTAACCTATTATCTCTACCCAATAGCACAGGTTGAATTGAATAAAAAGGAAAATGCCTTGCAAACTACCCAAAACCTTGAAGAAAGATTAATTTTCGGTTCTTATCCGGAATTGTTTCATCTGAACTCATTGGCTGAAAAAGCGGAATATTTAACTGAATTGGTTAAATCATATTTATTAAAAGACATTTTAATGTATGAGAACATCCAAAATAGCGCTAAACTGCTGGAATTATTAAAGCTTATTGCTTATCAGGTAGGATCGGAAGTTTCTATTGATGAGATTTCCCGTACTTTGGGCATTAGCAAAAATACAGTAGACCGTTATCTTGATTTACTTTCAAAAGTTTTTATCATCTATAAAGTTGGTGGATACAGTAATAATTTACGGAAAGAGGTTACAAAATCATCCAAATGGTATTTTTACGACAATGGCATCCGGAATGCAATCGTTAATGATTTCAGGTTATTAGCATTACGTAATGACCAGGGTATTTTATGGGAAAATTACTGTTTTAGTGAGCGGATCAAAAAAATGGAGTACGAACAGCAAAATTCCACATATTACTTTTGGAGAACTTATGATCAGCAGGAAATAGACCTTATTGAAATTAATAACGGAGAAATTTTAGCTGCTGATTTCAAATGGGGAAACCAAAAGAAGAAGATACCTGGCTTTTTTGCTAAAAACTATCCTCAAGCCACCTTTTCTGTAATTAACAAAGAAAATTATTTAGATTTTATATTATAATGTTAGACCCAACCCTACTGCTCGATTTAGTGAAAATGCAAATGCCTTACGGAAAATATAAAGGTTACCTGATCTGCAATATACCTGAAAGTTATTTGCTTTGGTATAAAGATAAGGGCTTCCCGAAAGGTAAATTGGGCGATTTAATGGCTACGATGTTTGAAATACGGGTGAATGGTTTGGAGTATTTATTAACGCCGTTGAAGAATCAAAATCGGTAGTTAAGAATGATAGTATAGATGAATCGTCATTCCCAACTTGATTGGGAATCGTAACGCCTTAGTAGGGTTGCATTAATATTCCCGCCTGCGCGGGAAAGATGACCGTTCTCTAGAATCTGTCACTATGAGTGGATTCGAAAGATCTGTTACAATTTTCATCCTGAACTAGTTTCAGGATCTAACAGCATAACCATTTAATAGATGCTGAAATAAATTCAGCATGACGAGGAAGGTAAATTCTCCGCAGATCAAAATGACTTTCGCAGAAAAAAATCTGCGTTGATCAGCGTAATCTGCGCGAAACAAATCTATATCTCACAACCATTCTCATCACAAACTGCATCATCATTTTTATTTAATGAAGTAAGTGTGGTTTTAGGCTGGGCGGATTTCCATTCTGTGAAGCTTTGGGTAAGCGCATCGGTAAAAGCCTGAACAGGCTGAGCACCCGAAACACCATATTTGCGGTCCATTACAAAATAAGGAACGCCACGGATGCCTAAATTCTGGCTTTCATAAATATCATAACGCACAGCTTCAGCAAATTGATCGCTATTTAAAACTGCTATAGCTTCATCCTTATCCAAGCCAATTTCTACTGCAAGATCAACTAAAACATCGGTTTCTCCGATATTTTTACTGTTTACAAAATGTGCTTCAAACAGTTTTTCTTCCGCTAAATCTTGTAGACTATGTTTTGCTGCCAAATGGATCAAACGATGTGCGTTAAAGGTATTTGCTGGAATATTAGTATCAAAATCGATGGTTAAACCTGCGTTTGCAGCCATATCAACAACCTGCTTAGTCATTTGTTTGGCTTGCTCAACCGGCATTCCTTTACTTCTCGAAAGGTAATCATACACCGTCTCATTATTGGTATTGTGATACTCCGGATTGAGCTGAAAACTCTTCCAATCTATTTCAATTTCATTTTTGAAGGGCAATTTTTCTATTGCCTGCTCAAAATGTCTTTTTCCAATATAGCAAAACGGACACATTACGTCCGACCAGATTTCTACTTTCATAACACAAAATTAAGTGGATTATAATTGGCTATAGTAAGGCCAAAGTAAAAATAGGCTGAATCATAAATTGTAGTTCTATCGAATTTGTCACGTTGAGCCTGTCGAAACGCCTTGTAAGATATTTAAAACAGACCCTTCGACATGCTCAGGATGACAACAATATTTATGAAACAGCCTCTTCTTAAATTTATTTATACAACTGGTTAAATATCAACTTAAAAGTACCATGTGTTTGTGCTCTAAATGTAATTTCAGGTCCGAAGGCAAGAAATCTACCCTTTCCAACTTTTGCTTCAAAAGCAGTTACACCATCTTGCAGGTAAGCTTGCCCCCAGGCCCAGCCGCTGCGCAAAGGTGTGGAATTTTCGAACCACATTAAAGGTTTAATCTTACCAGAAGCAATGGCGTCGCCAGTGAGTTTAAAAACCGGACTATTATCGAAGTAAACGTCAGCTTCCTTTTCCATGCCCCAATTGGTAGGCAAAGAAGTATCTACACCAACATTTAACACACTTCCCGGAACATAATATTTTTCAGCAGGTAATCGTTTTTCTTCTCCGTTTATAATTTCTACCATTGCATTACGCACAGGAAGGTTTAAGTGATAAGCCAGGTTGGTACTGCTACCAATGGTTACAATATTACCACCAGCCTCTAAAAATTTCTTTAACTCAGGGATTGATTTATTAGTGCTGATCCTGCCTAAACGGTTTCTAAATTCCTGAGGGATTTCTTCCGCCTTTGGCCCAAAAGATCTGTTTCCAAATCCTCCGCCCTGAACTGATGGAATTGCACCACCCACAAAAATGATTACATCATATTTAGATTTTAAATTTCCCGCATCAATGTCCTGCGGATAGATTACCGTAGCATTATAATGGTACTGTTCCATTAAAAAACGGACCCATCCTGAGGCCATAGAACCACCATAAGTATCCCAAAGGGCAATTCTTTTGGGAAAGACTTTAATTTTATCCTTTGGAGCCGCGGCAACTTTTAGCATAATGTTTGCCTTTTCCAATACCGATTTTCCTGCTGATGAAACATAAAAATCGCCATTTTCAGTAGAGCGGTAAACCTCAACTTTGTTTTTCAATAAATCATTAACTGCGGTATAAGAATCATTTTGTGCAGCACTTAATACATAACCTGATCCATTTGGCCGTTTATGCTCTGGTTTTAAGAGTTCCCCATAAGGATTTTTTTCAAACGGTCCTGAAAAATCGTCAAGAATACGGTCGAACTTCACATCCATCAGGTATGCCAAAGTCCATCCGGCGGCATCATAAGGAGGAATTGGTGCACCGCCTTCGTATTTGAAATCATTTGGGTGATCTTGCGGTTCAAACATATCCAAAACGTGCGGACGGAAAGCCTGATCGGTTTTTACCACATAACTTCCGGCAGGGTAATTTTTCCCCGCAACGGTAAATGAAGCCGTTGCTTTTTGCACTACAATTCCCGTTCTGATCAATGCATTCAAAAACTTAATGGCAGAGTTAAAATCGGGCTGATCGGCAATTAAAATGTATCCGCGTGGATCTCTGTTTGCCGGAGCTTTCATCACCGTATCAAAAGCTTTCATGCTCATCTGTTGCCTTTGGCCAAAATCAGCATCTCCACCGGCGATCGGAGCACCTTTTTCGACCTTTGCAGCGTTATTAATGGCTTCTATTTTTTTTGGAGAAAAAGACCAGGTATCTTTTTTACCGCGCTCAATAGAATTTCTTCCCATCTGGTAAATGTTGTACAACAATTCGTCGCGGTAACGTTGTGCATAATTTAAAACAGCATAGTTTAACGATACCGAATAGTCGATAGAGTTTTTAAAGTACCATTTCCTTGGGGTGATCGGGTTTGGCGAATCGCCGTTCGGCAATAATCTCGAAGGAACCAACGGAATTTCAGAAGGGGTGGGATTCCCGATAATTTCTGTCAGGAGTCCGATCATGTTATGAAAATAGGTAGTAGTTCTTAAACCGCCATTGTACCAGGTAGAATAAACCGATCCTCCACGCTGCGTATAACCAGGCTTGTTTTCTACATTCATGCGGTTGTGCATGGCCGCACCAACCGCATCTAAACTGGTTAATAGTGTTGGATCGAAAACATAATTAAACGGATCACGGTAGGGCGGCCCTGCAACAACGGTTCCTGCCGGACCAGCCTGATGATGGTTATACATAATCTGCGGGATCCATTCCACAAAAAGCTGGCGACCGATATTTTGTGTTTCTTTAAGGTTTAACATAAAGAAATCGCGGTTGTTATCATGTCCCGCATATTTTTCGTACAAAACAGGAAGTCCGGAAGTTGTTCTTTTCTTCGGATCTTTATTCCTCATGTACCAATTGCTTACCAGTTCCTGACCATCAGGGTTTGCATGAGTAAATAAGATGATTACATTATCCAGAATACGCAAAGTTTCTGCATCAGTTCTGGAGGCAAATTCATATACCGTTTGGATCAGTTGATGAGTGCCAACTACTTCATTTGCATGTAGTCCGCCATCTATCCATACTACAGCCTTACCTTCCTGCGCCAATGTTTTGGCCTGCTCAGGGGTAATTTCAGCATGAGCCAGTTGTTGCGAAATTTCTTTATAACGATCTAATTTTTTCAGATTTTCAGGTGAAGAAACAATCAGCATATATTGACTTCTGCCTTCTTCGGTTTTCCCAATATCAACTAGTTTAACACGGTTAGAAGCTGTTGCAAGCTTTTTAAAGTATGCTTCTGTCTGGGTGTAATTGGCCAGTTGATAATCGTCGCCGATATCAAAACCAAAATGCGATTTTGGCATGGGCACTTCCTGCGCCAGTACCACACAGCTATTTACCATTAAAAAAGCAATGCAAAGCCCTTTAAAGTAGGTTTTTATCATAAGAAGAAGTTTAGTCAGGTAATCAAATATAATAGAGAATCTGCACCAAAAAGGGCATGCTGTAAATTTGTTACAAGTGATTTAAGATACTTTAGACTTAATATTTATAAAAAATCCGTGTTTATCTGTGTGCATCTGTGGTTAAAGAAATAAATACCATCAATTGGAAGGAGGCGAAATCAATGCTTACAAAAATACCTTAATCTTTAAATCCTAATCCATACATTTGCCTTGATGTAAGTTCTTAACTTTATTTTTCATCAACCGATACAGGTTCCCGGAATTACACCCGGGATTAATAGGGAATCGTGTGCAAATCACGAGCTGTCGCGCAACTGTAAATTCTGTTTTTTAACAAAAAAACAACGGTCTTATCATTCATGCCACTGTTCCGTTTTACCGGGATGGGAAGGCGATAAGATCGGGAATAAGTCAGGAGACCTGCCTATATTGAATTGACGGTACTTTCGCGTTATAAAGTAATTGGTCAGGTCTGATTGTACACGATAAAATTAAAATTTTATATGCCTGCTTTAAGCTTTTTGCCGATGAGTGGGCAGGCTGTGCCATAACCTTTCCTTTTTTATTTTAACAGAAAAGTATAAATACTGATTTGAGCTTTTAAACGATTTATTTACTTAATCTTTAAAAGAGATGCTAACGCAAAATCTGGGCTATCCGCGAATAGGTAGCCAAAGGGAATTAAAGAAAATCTGCGAAAATTACTGGGCAGATAAAACTGGGTACAAAAATGTACTTCAGGTGGGCAAAAACATTCGCCACGAAAACTGGAAACTTCAAAAAGAAGCCGGAATTGATATCATTCCATCGAACGACTTTTCTTTTTATGATCATGTTCTTGATCATTCATTAACCTTTGGGGCAATACCGAAAAGGTACAACGAAGTGATCCTGAAAAAAGGAAATTCTGAACTTGATCTCTATTTTGCTATGGCAAGAGGTTATCAGAAAGAGGGATTGGATGTGGTAGCAATGGAAATGACCAAATGGTTTGATACCAATTACCATTACATTGTGCCCGAGTTTTACAAAGACCAGCCTTTTAAACTTTTCTCTACCAAAATTATCGATGAGTTTTACGAGGCAAAACAATTGGGTATTACCACCAAACCTGTTCTAATCGGCCCGGTTTCTTACCTTTTACTGGGAAAAGAAAAAGAAACCGGCTTTGAAAAAATAGACCTGATCAAAAATCTGCTTCCGGTTTATATCGAGATTTTATCCCGTTTAGATGCTTTGGATGTAGAATATGTTCAGTTTGATGAACCATTTTTGACTTTAGACCTTACCGAAAAAGACAAAAAAGCTTATGAATATGCTTACAAGGAAATTAGAAAGGCTTTCCCAAAATTAAAAATTGTTTTAGCCACTTATTTCGAAGGCTTAGGCAATAATTTAGCCCTTACTACTTCATTACCGGTAAATGTTTTACATATCGATCTGGTACGTGCAGAAGATCAATTGACAGATGTCTTAGCCTCGTTAAAAGAAGACACCATCCTTTCACTAGGTTTGGTAGACGGAAGGAACATCTGGAAAAATGATTTCGAAAAATCCGTATCCATAATTAATCAGGTGGTAGAAAAAAGAGGATTGGATAAAGTGTGGATTGCACCATCCTGCTCATTAATTCACTCACCGGTTGATCTGGACAATGAAACCAACGAGAAAAATTTATCGGCAGAAATTAAACAGTGGCTGGCTTATGCAAAACAAAAAATCGCCGAAGTAGATACCTTAAAAAAACTGATCAACAACGAAAGCCCTGCATCTACCCTGCAAAAACTTGAGGAAAACAAAAAAGCGATCGCTAACCGTAAAGTTTCTAAAATCATCCATAATCCGTTAGTAAAAGCGCGCGTTTTGGCCTTAAAAGAGCAAGATTCGGAACGTTTAAGCCCATTTTCGACTAGAAAAATAAAACAACAGGAGCTTAATTTGCCTATTTATGCCACTACAACCATCGGATCTTTTCCGCAAACGGCAGAGGTAAGAAGCTGGAGAGCAAAGCTTAAAAACGGAACTTTTACTGTCGGGGAATATGACAATCTAATTGCCCAGGAGACCGAAAAAGCGGTAAAATGGCAGGAAGAAATCGACCTGGATGTACTTGTACATGGGGAGTTCGAGCGTAACGATATGGTTGAATACTTCGGTGAGCAACTGGATGGTTTTGCTTTCTCTAAAAATGGCTGGGTACAAAGTTATGGCTCACGCTGTGTAAAACCTCCAATCATTTTTGGTGATGTTTCCCGTCCGAAACCTATGACGGTAAAGTGGACCGCCTATGCACAGTTACTTACCTCAAAATACATGAAAGGGATGTTAACTGGTCCGGTAACGATTTTACAATGGTCATTTGTTCGAAATGATCAACCACGATCACAAACCTGTACACAGATTGCCCTGGCTATCCGTGATGAGGTTTGCGACCTGGAAAATGCAGGCATTAAAATCATTCAAATTGATGAGCCAGCCATTAGAGAAGGTCTACCATTGCGTAAAGCTGATTGGCAAACTTACCTGAACTGGGCGGTTAAAGCCTTTAAAATTTCGGCGAGTGGTGTGAAAGACGATACGCAAATTCACACACATATGTGTTATTCTGAGTTTAACGATATCATCCAGAATATTGCCGATATGGATGCCGATGTGATCACGATCGAAACCTCGCGTTCGCAAATGGAGTTATTGGATGCTTTTGCTGATTTTAAATATCCAAACGAAATTGGTCCGGGTGTGTATGATATCCACTCACCAAGGGTTCCAAAACGCGAAGAAATGGTTCAGTTGCTCAAAAAAGCAAAGGCTGTTATTCCCTCTGAACAACTTTGGGTAAACCCTGATTGTGGCTTAAAAACCCGCGGATGGGACGAAACCAAAAAAGCATTAATCGAAATGGTTGAAGCTGCAAAAGAGATGCGTAAAACTGAAGAAGTATTATCAGCTGATCTTCAGGCAAATTAATTAGCCGCATTTTTTATCCTAGAGCGACGACAGTTTTCTCTGAAGCAAATCCTTACTTTGACAACTTTCTAATCAGAAAGTTGTCAAAGCTTTTTACTCATCATATATTTACCCCATGACATTAGAAGAAAGAATAGAAAATTCAAAAACCAGTATTTTTAAAGCCGTTTTCCCAAATACAACAAATCATTATGATACGCTTTTCGGAGGAACAGCGATGCATTTAATGGACGAAGTTGCTTTTGTCACCGCAACCCGTTTTAGCCGGCAGATTATGGTTACCGTAAGTAGCGACAGGATTGATTTTAAAAAACCGATTCCCGCAGGCACCATCATAGAGCTTATTGGTAAAGTAAGCCATGTGGGTAACACCAGTTTAAAAGTTAATGTAGAAATTTATATCGAACAGATGTATGCCGAAGGAAGACAACTGGCCGTTCATGGCGATTTTACTTTTGTAGCCATTGATGAAAACAAAAAACCAGTGCAGGTAATCAAATAATATTATAAATCATCTCTAAAGTGATATAAAAATCATCAGATTTAAATCTCTAAATTTGATTATGGAGCATCAACATTCGGAAGAAGAATTAAAGAATATTGCGAAACAATTAAGCTGTCCTGAAGGTGAACACGGCATTAAAACAGGAGAGATGATGCATGCCAGTAATATCGGCATGACTACTTCTGCAATTGAGGCATTACATCTAAAAAGCAATGAAACTGTTTTAGAAATCGGTCATGGCAATGGCGGTCATATCGCTAAATTATTATCAAAAGCAGAAAATCTAACGTATTACGGAGCCGATATTTCTGAAACGATGATTGCTGAAGCAAAAGAAATCAATCAGGATTTTGTTGATAAAGGTACTGTCCGTTTTGAACTAACGGATGGAGCTACGCTACCTTTTAAAAATAATCAGTTCGATAAAATTTTTACCGTAAATACCCTCTATTTCTGGAGCAATCCAAGCGAATACCTTAACGAGATTAAGCGCACTTTAAAACCAAATGGCATTTTTGCCTTATGTTTCGCCGATAAAACCTTTATGCAAAATCTTCCTTTTACCTCTTATGGTTTTACGCTTTATGAAGTAGAAAAAGTAATGCAATTATCAGAAGAAGCGGGTTTCACAATTAAAGATACTGCTAAAAAATTAGAGCGGTTGCGAAGTAAAACAGGTGAGCAGATAGAAAGGGAATATTATGTTGTAACGGCTACAGCATAAGAAACACATTATAGTCCTCGTTTATAACGAGGATTAGCGAGAATAGCGATTGTATCGCTAATAACAAAAACTACATTACAAATGTGAATCTCATTCATCCTCGTTACAAACGAGGACGATAGATAAACCTTTAATATAAAATCAGATACAAATAAGCATAAACCACCGGAGCAGCCAATAACAATCCATCAAAACGATCTAATAAGCCGCCATGCCCAGGTAACAATCCACCACTATCTTTTGTATCCAAACTGCGTTTGAGCATCGATTCTACCAAATCGCCCAATGTACCAAAACTTGCAATTAATACAGCCATACCAGCCCAAACCCAGGCCGGGCTTTCAGTAAAGAGAAAAGATAAACCAAAACCAACCAAAACACTAGTGAACATACCCCCAAAAAATCCTTCCCAACTTTTCTTTGGTGAGTGACGTTCGAACAATTTGCGCTTACCATATTTTACACCAAACAGGTAAGCACCTGTATCATTTGCCCAAAGCATCAATAAAAACGCGAGTGGTAAATGAAAGTTATATTCATTCCAGTTTTTTAAAAAGCCCAGGGCGTGGAAAAAACAGAAAGGAATGGTTACATAAACAAACCCAACAAAAGTGTAGGAGATATTGGCGAATGGAATTTTGTTTTTCTTGTACAGCTCAGTAATAAAAACTGAGAAAATGAGAGGAATGCAAAGCAACAGGTATTTAACATCATATGCTAAGTAATGTAAGCCTGCAGCCATTAAAAAGATTAAAGATCCTGCTGCCAAACCAATATTCCGGTGCGGTCTGATACCTGAATTTTTAATCAGCTTATAAAACTCGAACAAGGATAAAACACTTAGAATGAGGTAAAAGACTGTAAATGCATAACTCCCCAAAAAGATAGAGCCAAGCATTACTATGGTAAAAAAGAAAGCGGTTATTGCCCTGGTTTTCATTTAAGGTAATAGGTAAAGGGTGTAAGGTTTAAGGTCATTGTCACTATTCAATTTCGTTTTCAACGATGTATTCTATGGCTTTATCGAAATCTACCTTATTCACCAAAACATTTATTTCGCCAATATTATAAGCCGAGAGCTGTTTATTTATGGTTACTGCCGGGATGCCAGCCTCTGTTAGTCCCTGTTTTAATACCTCTGCCCCAAAGGCATCGCTGGTGGTATATACTTTAACCCAATTTTCGCTCACGTGTTGCGTTATCTTTAAAAAATTTAAACAAAGCTATGGTAATTATTGCACTAATTAAATAGCCATACCATGGAAAACCAATCGGTTCATCAGCTTTATCGAGTGGCATGTGATGTTTTTGCATATAAAAAGCAGCACAAACTGCATAAGCATTGTTTAAAAAATGCGCCAGCATGGCATACCAGATGCTTCCGCTATAATAATATAAATAGCCAAAGCCAGCACCCAGTAACATGCGCGGCAAAAATCCATAAAACTGAAAATGGATCGCACTAAAAATAATGGCCGTACTCCAAATGGTGATGTGATGATTGCCCAGCATTTTTTGCAACGAACCCTGTAGCCCTGCCCTGAAAAAGAGTTCTTCGCCAATAGCAGGCAATACCGCAATCATAATCAGGTTAACCACAAAATCCCAGTTGCTCCTCACCGTGATGAGTTGAATGGTCATTTTCATAGCTTCCTGTTCCTTCATCTTCATCCAATTTTCTACCCCCTTTAAAAACTCCGGCAACACCATTTTTTGATTAAGTACAGCTACCCATTCCATAGCAGGCATACTCACCACCATAATGGCAAAAACCAAAACAAAAGGAAGAAAATTAGGCTTATTAAACCCATAAAAAGTATTTGGTTTTTGTCCTTCTGTATAAGCTAAAACAATAGGAGGTAAAATAAACATTCCTATAGAACTAGAAATCTGGATTATTTTTAAGGCTGTGATAAATTTAGGATCGCCACTCATAATTGATCCAAATTCGCCAAAGATAGAGGTGCCATAAACAATTGCAATGGCTATAAAGCCTAATAATGTGCATATTACCGCACCAGCTGCCCAGTAAACGCAAAGTAAAAATATCTGTAAAAGTGGGTGGCTGCCTTTTCGGATGGGTGTTACAAAATTCATTATTTGTACCTTTGTGTGTTTTATTAATCGTTGAAGATAGAAAATGTCTGTTAAGATAGGAAATATAGATTTAGGTGAGTTCCCCTTATTGCTCGCTCCGATGGAGGATGTAAGCGATCCGCCGTTCCGTTACGTATGCAAAAAAAACGGGGCTGACATGATGTATACCGAGTTTATTTCTTCGGAAGGCTTAATTCGCGACGCGGCAAAAAGCAGACAAAAACTTGACATTTTCGAATACGAAAGACCGATCGGCATCCAGATTTTTGGTGGAGATATCGATCACATGCGCGAAGCCTCAGAAATTGCTTCTGCCGCAGGTCCGGATCTTGTGGATATTAATTATGGCTGTCCGGTAAAAAATGTGGTTTGCAAAGGTGCTGGCTCCAGCTTGCTGCAAGACATTGATAAAATGGTAAAAATGACTGATGCAGTAGTTAAAGCTTCGCATTTGCCTGTTACCGTAAAAACCCGCTTAGGCTGGGATGACAATACCAAAAATGTTTACGAAGTTGCCGAGCGACTTCAGGATGTGGGTATCCAGGCACTTACCATTCATGGCCGAACAAGGGCTCAATTATATAAAGGCGAGGCAGATTGGGCGCTTATCCGCGAAATTAAACGCAATCCACGCATCAAAATCCCGATTTTTGGCAATGGAGATGTAGATAGTCCTGAAAAAGCGGCCAACTGGCGTATGGAATATGAGGTAGATGGCATTATGATCGGTCGCGCAGCCATTGGTTACCCCTGGATTTTTCGCGAGGTAAAACACTTCTTCAAAACCGGCGAACACCTTGCCGGACCAACGATTGAAGAAAGGATTGAAGTTTGCCGTACCCATTTGGATAAATCACTGGAATGGAAAGGTCCAAAAACAGGAATTTTTGAAATGCGCCGCCATTATGCAAACTATTTTAAAGGTCTGCCAGATTTTAAACCTTACCGTATGCGTTTGGTGGCAGAGCCTGATATCAATAACATTTACAGCATTTTAGAAGAAGTGGCAGAAAAATTTGCCAACTATGATGCTACAAAGGTAATGGCTTGATTTTTGAAAGCTTTTTTCATACATTCGTTATCATCATGGTTACAGCTATTACAGACGGGGTTAAAGTTTCAGTTGAAACAGTTTACCAGCCAGAATATTCAAATCCGGCCAACGAGCATTTTATGTTCGCTTATCGCGTAGAAATTTCCAACCTTTCTGATTATGCTGTGCAGTTAATGCGCCGCCAATGGTTAATTTTCGATTCGAATTCCAGCCGCAGGGAAGTAGAAGGTGAGGGTGTTGTAGGTTTGCAGCCTATTATTCAACCTGGCGAAACGCATGTGTACGTTTCAGGTTGTAACCTAAAAACTGATATGGGCAGCATGAAGGGCACTTATCTCATGAAACGCGATATAGATGATTCAGAATTCGATGTCGATATTCCTGAATTTCAATTGGTAGCCCCTTATAAATTGAATTAATATTTCCTTATTTTGGTCACCTTGAGCGTAGTCTAAGGGCGAAACCAGTATTCATTTTTTAGAAAAGCAATTTCAGCATTTCATTTTTAGGGTTAGTCCTGCTTTTGTTTCAAGTCCGCACTCGTTCCTCGCTTACGGGCTTTCCATTTCAATCAGGTTTAAATTGCAATGTTTCTGCCAATATCAAAGGTTTAACAGCATGGCTTAAAAGTCCTTTTTCTGCACCCTGCACCCATAAATATTACAACCTATTGTGCCACCTAAACCCGATCGAAGCGAGATGCCGATATTTTTCTATCGGCAGAAGCGGGAGCGAAGCTCTCCTATTACCACAAAACCTGCTTTCCAAAAACAGCATTTATATCATAGAAAGACGATTTCAGCATTACGTATAAATACTTCCTCTGCACCCTGGAATCCTAAATAGTATAACCTACCGTGCCACCTAAACCCGATCGAAGCGGGATGCCGATATTTTTCTATCGGCAGAAGCGGGAGCGGGACCAGAGGCAACCTAAGAACCACAAAACCTGCTTTCCAAAAAAACTTCATTAAAATACCTTCAAACCAAAAACGGCCAGGATTATTATCCCAGCCGCGTTGTATTTTTCATAATGGGATATTTCTTAATCCCTGCTTCTTCCAAAAAGCATTGATGCATAATATAATAAATTTGCAAGTGCTCCAACCGCTGCTACTACATAAGTCATGGCTGCCCACCAAAGTGCATCTTTAGCCTGCGCATTTTCTTCCTGTGTTTGCATTACACCATTATTATTTTTTAGCCAGGCCAATGCACGGTTACTGGCGTCAAATTCGACTGGTAAGGTAATGATACTAAATATGGTTACCAATGCTAAACCTACTACACCAATGGCCAAAACAATTGGGTTTCCGGTAAAACCTATTAACAATACTCCAATTAATAATACCCATTGTAAAAGATTAGATGATATGCTTACTACCGGCACCATGCTGCTTCTTAACTGTAACCAGTTATAGGATTTCGCCTGTTGCACTGCATGTCCACACTCGTGAGCCGCTACTGCCGCCGCCGCGACGCTGCGGCTATAATATACGTCTGTACTTAAATTAACGGTTTTATCTGATGGATTGTAATGATCTGTTAATTGCCCTTCGGTACTCATCACCTTCACGTCGTATATCCCATTATCATGTAGCATTCTTTCTGCTACCTCCTTGCCCGATAAACCTGAGCTTAATTGCATTTCGGCATACATTGAAAACTTGTTTCTAAAACGCCATTGTACAAACATGCTCAACAATAATACCGGGATGATTAATATTAAATAAACTCCCATTTTCTTATGTATGTTTTTCGTGTAGCCTATATCAAAAAGCGTTCCCATATTATTTTGGTGTTAAAAAATAGTACATTTATGCTATGCCTACCGAGCTTTCATACTGGGAAAAAGAATCATTTTTTTGTAATTATGATGCCATTGTTATTGGTAGCGGCATCGTTGGATTAAACGCAGCCATCCACCTCAAAAAAACAGCTCCTTCCTTAAAAATAGCCATACTCGAAAGGGGATTTTTACCTACAGGTGCCAGTACAAAAAATGCCGGTTTTGCTTGTTTTGGGAGCATTTCTGAACTGATTGAACAAGAAGAAATGATCGGTATCAATCGGCTTGTAACACTCATCGAAAAACGTTGGAAAGGCCTGCTCAAACTTCGCAATTTACTGAGTGATAAAGCCATAGATTACCAACGTTTAGGCGGATACGAATTATTTAAAAATGAAGATGATCTTTTGGCTGAAACAGGTGTATCCAAAATTGAACATTTTAACCGTCTTGTTAACGATGTTGTTGGATCGAACGCTTTTGTTTTAAGCAATAAAAAGATCCGTTCCTTTGGTTTCGAGGGTGTAAGTACTTTAATCGAAAACCGCTATGAAGCACAAATTGATAGTGGTAAAATGATGTTTGCTTTAATTCAATATGCACAGCGGCTCGGCATTAGCATTTTTAATAATTGTAGGGTAGATCGGATTGAAGAAGAATCAAATGGTTCCCGCTTGATCACCAAAAACGGAAACTTTTTCTGTAAACGATTGATTGTTACAACCAATGCCTTTATTAAAGATCTTTATCCTGATATTGATATTAACCCGGGCCGCGGTCAGGTTTTAATTACCAAACCCATTAAAAATTTAAAAGTGGCAGGCACCTTCCATTACGATAAAGGTTATTATTATTTCAGAAATATAAACGGGCGGATTTTACTGGGCGGTGGCCGCAATATTGATTTAAAGGCCGAAGAAACCACTACATTCGGACAAACCGAACCCGTACAGCTGGCCTTGGAAAATTTATTAAAAAACGTAATCTTACCCAAAACCAATTTCGAAATAGATTACCGTTGGAGCGGCATTATGGCCTTTGGTAAAGTACTGGAACCTTTCATATCAGAAATCCGCCCAAATGTATTTTGCGCCACAAGGTGTAACGGCATGGGCGTTGCTATTGGCGCTCAAACAGGAGAAGATGTAGCAAATTTATTGTTGAATAAATTATAGTTGTTTTTTACCACAGAGAACATAGAGTTTGGCTTTTGTTAAAGATCCTTCTAAAAGGCATCGTCATCTCGACTGGAACGCAGTGGAATGGAGAGATCTACCTCGATAGATTTCTCGACTGCGTTGCACTCCGCTCGAAATGACGACTTTTGGAATATAGCCAAACGCTTTACTTGAACACCACCGTTTTATTCCCGCTTACAAAAACACGGTCTTCAAAAATAAGCTCCAGGGCTTCTAATAATACTTTTTTCTCTATCTCTTTACCAGCACGAACCATTTCTTTTACGCCAAAATTATGATCAACGTGATTGGTGTGTTGGGTAATAATCGGACCTTCATCCAAATTATCGGTAACAAAATGTGCAGTAGCCCCGATAATTTTTACCCCACGCTCAAAAGCCTGCCGATAGGGATTGGCACCTATAAAAGCTGGTAAAAAGGAATGATGAATATTGATGATTTTACCAGCAAAGTCTTTTACAAAATCAGTTGAAAGAATCCGCATAAATTTAGCTAACACCAAATAATCTATCTCAAATCGATTGATAATAGTTTTTACTTCAGCCTCGAATTCACTTTTATCCTTATTGTTATGATCCACGAAAAAATAAGGAATGCCTAATTTTTCGGTAAAATCCCTCAGGCTTTCATAATTGCCAATGACACATTGAACGTTGGCACCTAAAGTTTTAAACTGGTTTTTAATCAGTATTTCTCCCAAACAGTGGTACTCCTTCGTTACCAGAACGGCAATCTGTTTCTCCTGTTTGGTAATTAAATTTACCTCTGCAGCATTGGGAAGATTTTCTAAAAGTTTTTCCTTTAATTTTTCCGCATCTTCTAAATCTCTGGTACAGGCAATTCTTGTAAAAAATGCTTTATTGGCTTCATCAACAAACTCGCGCATGGCGATAATATTCAATTGATGTGCAGCCAGCACACGGGTAATATTGGTAACCAAACCAACTTGATCAGGGCAGGAAATTAGGACTGTTAATGCGTTCATTTATAAAATGCTAATGCCCAATTATAGAAAAATTTTACGGTTTTATGTGGTTCAAACTGACTAATTTTTTTTGGTATATCTATTTTAAATCTCCATTTTTGCTAAAATTTTTATCATTATGGAGATTATCGGCATTGCTTTACTAATTGTTATTTTAATTGTCCTGGTCATTTTATTGCTAAAGAAACCACAAACTGCGTTATCGATTGTCTCGGTAGAAGATTTTGAGCGGATGAAAAGCGAAAATGAAGTCTTAAAAATTAGTTTAGCCAAAGCTGATGAACGTGTTTCTAATTTATCTACTGAAAAAGATCACATTACTGCCTTGCTTAAAGAAGAACAGCAACGCTTAATTGATGAATTACAGGCTGAACGGGATCGGCTTGCCGACGCCAACCGTGAGCTGGAAAGCACCAGATCATTCTACCTGGCCGAGAAAGAAAAACTGGTGGAACAAAAATTAAGTTATGAGCAGTCGCAACAAAAATTGAATAAAGATTTCGAATTGATTGCCAATAAAATCCTGGAAGAGAAATCGACCAAATTTATCGAGCAGAACCGTACCAACCTGGATATTATCCTCAATCCTTTAAAAGAAAATATCAAAGCTTTTGAAGATAAGGTAGAAAAGGTTTACAAAGCCGAATCGGACGAAAGAAATATATTGAAAGGTGTAATTTCAGAACTACAGATTCAAAGCAAACTTATTCAGGAAGATGCCAATAATTTAACCAAAGCTTTAAAAGGCGACAGTAAAAAACAGGGAAACTGGGGCGAGATCATTCTGGAAAAGGTGCTGGAGCGCTCTGGTTTAGTTAGGGATCAGGAATACCGCATCCAGGCTTCTCATACCTCCGCCGAAGGCGGCCGCTATCAACCCGACGTGGTAATCGACCTCCCGGATGATAAACACCTTGTTGTTGACGCTAAGGTAAGTTTGGTCGCTTATGAACGATCTGTATCAGCAGACACAGATGAAGAGCGTGAAGGCTATGTAAAACAGCACCTGGCCTCCATTAAGAATCACATCCAGGAACTATCTGCTAAAAACTACCAGGATTTATATAAAATCAATTCTCCGGATTTTGTTTTATTGTTTGTTCCAATCGAATCTTCTTTCAGTATCGCGGTTCAAAAAGATGCAGAACTTTTCAACTTTGCATGGGACAGAAGGGTAGTAATTGTGAGTCCATCTACTCTTTTGGCCACTTTACGCACCATTGCCAGTATGTGGAAACAGGAACGCCAGAACCGCAACGTAATGGAAATTGCCCGTTTAAGTGGAAGTATGTACGATAAATTTGTGGGTTTTGTGGCCGACATGGAAAACATTGGCAAATACATCAAAAACGGACAGGATGCTTACGATAAAGCCATTAACAAATTATCAGTCGGCGCCGGGAATTTAACCAATACTTCTGAAAAGATTAAGAAATTGGGTGCGAAAGCTACTAAACAGATTGATACAAAATATTTGGATATTAACGAAACGCAAGATTTATAATTTTCATAAAAAAAGGCGAAGCCTCCGGATTTCTAGAATTTATACCAAAAAAGCTCTAAAATAACAATGCCGTCATTTCGAGCGATGTGCAACGAGTCGAGAAATCTATGCAGCAGATCTCTCCATTTCGCTACGCTACAGTCGAGATGACGACGTGTCGTTTTTAACTAAAGTCTATTTATTAAAAGCATTCCAGCCCTGGGCTTTCAGCTCATGCACTTTTTCTGATTTAGAAACCATTTTGCAGCCCGAGTTTTTATCGGTAACATGTCCAATTACGGTGATGTCTACATCATGTTTCAGTTTTTTATAATCTTCCTGACTGATGGTAAACAACAATTCATAATCTTCACCACCACTTAAAGCACAAACCGTAGGATCTAAACCTAACTCGCGGGCAGTTTCATAAGTCATTGGGTCTAAAGGAATTTTCTCCTCGTAAATAGTCATTCCTTTATCAGATTGTTCTGCCAGATGCAGTATTTCAGAAGCTAAACCATCAGAAACATCAATCATTGATGTTGGTTTGATATTCATTTCATCTAAAAGTGCAACAATATCCATCCTTGCTTCTGGTTTCAATTGTCTTTCGATGATATAATCTTTACCTTCTAAATCTGGTTGGATCTGTGGGTTTTCCAGGTAAATTAATTTCTCTCTTTCTAAAATTTGCAGCCCTAAATAAGCACCACCCAAATCACCAGAAACACATAACAAATCATGTTCCTGAGCACCATTTCTGTAGACCACCTTATCAGCATCAGCATAACCAATACTGGTAATACTGATCACTAAACCTTGTTTACTTGAGGAAGTATCGCCACCGATTAAATCAATGTTATATTTATTGCAGGCCAGCTCAATGCCCTTATAAATTTCTTCTACAGCTTCAAGTGGAAATTTACTTGATAAACCCAGCGAAACCGTAATCTGACTGGCTTTTCCATTCATCGCATAAATATCACTCAAGTTTACCTGCACTGCTTTATATCCCAGGTGCATTAAAGGCACATAAGCCAAATCGAAATGGATTCCTTCCAACAATAAATCGGTCGAAATCAAGGTCTGTTTTCCTTTTGCATCCAAAACGGCTGCATCATCTCCCACACCTTTTACCGAATAATCGTTTTTAATTTTGAAATTAGTGGTCAGGTGTTTAATTAACCCAAATTCTCCTAATTCATTAATATCTGTACGCTCTTTATTTTCAAACATATACAATAGTTAGAGGCGAAGCCCCATATTTTTATTTTTTAAAATCAATTGTCATTCTGAGCATAGCGAAGAATCTTTAACTGCACCAGCTGGTGTTTCATAACTTGCAGATCCTTCCTGCTTCAGGATGATAAATCCTTATTTTCCATCCAATTTTTACCTTCCGTAAACCTGGCAATTAACATCGCTGCAACATTATCGCCGGTAGCATTCAACAAAGTAGCCATCGGATCAACCAAAGTTCCTATAATCATAGCTGGTGGCAAAGCTTCTGGTGGCAATTGGTAGGCCGAAATCATCAATAATTCTCCAATATAGCCACCATTTGGTATTCCACCCTCTACTATACTCACCAAAACCGTGATACCTAAGGCTAAAATAATGGTATCTACATGTACCAAATCTTTACCAAAAATGGCAAAAACCACCGCAATTTTTATGATTGAACTAATGCTCGAACCATCTTTATGCAAAGTTGATCCCAAAGGAATCGTCACATTGGCGATGTAAGCAGGCACCCCCATTTTTGTTGTTCCTTCTAAATTCGCCGGAATAGTGGCAATACTACTACAGGTACCGATAGAAGTTAAAGAAGGTACAATATTATTTTTCCAAAATACTTTTATGGCTTTAAATCCACCCGCAACGAAAGCATATAAAGTAAAAAAAACGATAAAATAAAATGCCCCAACACCATAATACAAACCTAAAGCTTTTGCATAGGTTCCAAAAAGCTGTGGACCAAAAACACCAACCTGATAGGCAAAATAGGCACCTAAACCTATCGGGCCGAGTTTCATGATTAAAATAATGAGTTTTTTCATCACTTCATTACCAGAAACAAGGAATTTTTTAAAGCCTTCACCTTCCTTATCCGCGTATAAAGTAGAAAATCCCACCAAAACTGAAAAAATAATCAGTGCCAGCATATTTTTTCTACTTCCGATCTCGAAAAATTCACCTACGGTTAAAAGTTGCGTCATTTGTTCGCCAAATGATTGAATTTTTTCAGGTTCTGTCGGTATTGTTGCACTTCCCAATTGTTGATGGATCGGAAAAAGCCATGTAGCTGCCAATGTTAAAATTGCAGAAATCAATATAGTTCCAAGAAAAACCAAAACCATTACGGTTAATAATCTCCCCAGTTTTTTAGTCTTATCTATGTTTGCAATGGCTGATGAAACTGCAAAAAATACCAATGGAATAACCGCAGTAAACAACAAGTTCAAAAATATATCACCAAGGGGTTTTATACTTTCAACACTTTTCCCAAAAATTAAACCCACTATGCTTCCAACAGTAATACCTGCCAAAAGCCATAATAAGCCTGAGTAATTTTTAAGGATGTTGTTTTTTTCCATATACTTATTTTCCGTCATTGCTTCGTCGTTCCTTCTCGCAATGACGATTTATCTTATTACAACCCCAATTCAGCCGAAATATCCAACATCCTTTGGATCGGTTTACGGGCAAGTTCAATAATATGCTCAGGTACAGTTACTTCAGGCAAACCATTTTTAATACATAAATATAGTTTTTCTAAAGTATTTCTTTTCATGTATGGGCAATCGTTACAGGCACAGCTGTTATTCGGCGGAGCCGGTATAAAAGTTTTTGTCGGATTTGCTTTTTCCATCTGGTGGATAATTCCACTTTCGGTAGCTACAATAAATTCGGTAGCAGGATTGGTAATCGTATATTTTAAAAGCCCCGTTGTTGAACCGATATAATCCGCCATTTTCAAAACCACTTCTTCACATTCCGGGTGCGCAATAAATTTCGCGTTCGGGTGACGTTCTTTCAGTTTTGTAATTTTCTCCTGCGAAAAAATTTCATGTACCATGCAGGCACCGTTCCATAATACCAAATCCCTACCTGTTTTTTTCGCAACGTAAGAACCTAAGTTACGATCTGGGCCAAAAATGATTTTTTGATCTTTCGGTAAACTCTCCACAATCTGTACCGCGTTGGTACTTGTACAAACAATATCACTTAAAGCTTTTAATTCGGCCGTGCAGTTTACATAGGTGATGACCAGGTGATCCGGATATTTTTCCTTGAACTTTCTAAATAAATGCGGCGGACAACTATCTGCTAATGAGCATCCTGCCTTTACATCAGGTAATAAAACCGTTTTATTAGGCGATAAAATCTTCGCCGTTTCTGCCATAAAATGCACACCTGCAAAAACAATTACATCTGCATCTGTTTTTGCAGCCTCTTGTGATAACCCCAAACTATCGCCAATATAATCCGCAATATCCTGTATGTCAGGTTCTTGGTAATAATGTGCTAGGATGATGGCATTCTTTTCCTTTTTTAATTTCTCAATCTCTGCAAAAAGATCAAGTGTAGGATCAATTTCTTCTTCTGCGAAACCTTTTTTGTTGATTTCTTCTAAGACATCTATGTTCATTTTAAAATTTTCCTTTTTTGAATTTTGACGTTGGCCAAAGATAAAGCTTTCCACGTCTCAATAATTAATAAGTTATTTTAAATAAATAAATCTTGTTTGTTTATTAGTGTGTTAGTAATGTTGGCAAGTTGATAAAATTCTTTCTTTTATATAAGTTGTTAATCTTTTACTAACATTTAGATTACATTTTTATAATATCATAAGTTTGATTTCCAGGGTTATCGAAAATCGGTTCAATTTTTATCAATACTGGAATGTTAATTGTTTATAAGTGGGTAAAAAGTTAATTACTTGTATAAAGCTGCTTAAAAATAGCGCAAAAGATTGTGGCAAATTGTGTTTTTAGAGTAGCTTTAAACATTCAAATTTATTTGTTAGGATAATTTAGACACAGAGTTAATATTTATTAACTAGTTGTTAACATCGTGGATAAAGTAAATGTTTTTATTAATGAGAAAAGTAGATTTTCTGGTAATCGGTTCAGGTATAGCGGGTTTGAGTTTTGCACTTAAAGCTGCAAAGTTCGGTAAGGTTTTAATTGTTACGAAGTCTAATGAAGACGAATCGAATACAAAATACGCTCAGGGCGGCGTTGCAGTTGTGGTGGATAAAGGTGATTCTTTTGAAAAACATATAGAAGATACACTGATTGCAGGTGACGGATTATGCGATGAAAAAATTGTGGAAATCGTTGTAAGAGAGGGGCCTCAGCGCATTCAGGAGATCATTGACTATGGTATAAATTTCGATAAGGATAACGCTGGTTTTTACGATTTAGCTAAAGAAGGAGGTCACTCAGAACACCGTGTTTTGCACTATAAAGATATCACCGGATATGAGATTGAGCGGGTATTGCTAAGTGAAATTCATGAGAATAACAACATAGAGATATTAACACATTACTTTGCGCTGGAGTTAATTACCCAGCATCACCTTGGTGAGTTTGTGGATAAACGTACCGAAGATATTAACTGTTATGGTATATATGCCTTTAACACAGAGCTTAACGATGTGGAAAAGATTGTGGCAAATGTGACTGTGATGGCTTCGGGCGGTGCCGGACATGTGTATTCGGCCACAACAAATCCGGTTATTGCAACAGGAGATGGTATGGCAATGGTTTACCGGGCAAAAGGAAAAGTGAGGAATATGGAGTTTATTCAGTTCCATCCAACTGCTTTGTATCATCCCGGAGAGTATCCATCGTTCCTAATATCAGAAGCGGTAAGGGGTTTTGGTGGCGTTTTAAGACGTAAGAATGGCGAGGAATTTATGCATGAATATGATGAGCGTAAATCCTTAGCACCACGCGATATTGTTGCACGTGCGGTAGACAATGAAATGAAGAAATCAGGTGATGATTTTGTTTATCTGGATATCACAATGCGTAAGAAGGAAGATATTCTGAAACACTTTCCTAATATATATGCTAAATGTTTATCTATAGGGATTGATATGACAAAAGATTATATACCGGTTACTCCTGCATCTCATTATATGTGTGGTGGTATTCTGGTTGATGAATATGGTCGCTCTTCAATTAAAAATCTGTATGCCTGTGGAGAGTGTTCTTCAACAGGTTTGCATGGTGCTAACCGTTTGGCTTCCAATTCTTTATTAGAAGCAACAGTTTTTGCACACCGTATTTATCAGGATGCTATTGAGAATTTTAAAAATAATGTAATTCCGGATCATATTCCAGAATGGGACTCTAAAGGGGTTACCCAAAGTAATGAAGATGTATTGGTAACACATAACCTAAGAGAACTGCAAAAAGTTATGGGCGATTATGTTGGTATTGTACGTTCTGATTTTCGTTTAGAAAGGGCACATCGCCGTTTGTTTTTAATTTACCAGGAGACAGAAGAATTTTATAAAAAGAATAAGGTTTCGGTTAAACTTTGTGAATTAAGAAATGTAATTCAAACGGCTTATCTCGTGATTAAATCAGCGATGCAAAGAAAAGAGAGTAGGGGATTACATTATACTACAGATTATCCGGAACATGCTAAGGAACTGGTAGATACTGTTTTTTAGTAGAATATCGTCATGCTGAATTTAGTTCAGCATCTAACATGCTATGTAAATAATCCTTTAAAGACCCTGAAATAAATTCAGGGTGACGTAAAATAATATTATGCCTTTAATACTACCCGTAAAAGATAAATATCCTGAAATAGGAAAAGATAATTTCATTGCAGAGAATGCTACCATAGTTGGTGATGTAATAATAGGTGATAGATGTTCAGTATGGTTTAATGCTGTTATTAGAGGCGATGTAAATGCGATTACGATCGGAAATGAATCTAATATACAAGATGGTGCTGTAATCCATGCCACCTACTTAAAAGCATCTACACATATCGGTAATAGGGTGTCTGTAGGTCATAATGCAATCGTGCATGGTTGTACTGTTCAGGATAATGTATTGATCGGCATGGGCGCTATTGTAATGGATCATGCGGTTATAGAAGAGTATTGTATTATTGCTGCTGGATCTGTAGTATTGGAAAATACCATTTGCGAAACAGGCTATTTATATGCCGGTACACCTGCAAAAAAAATAAAGCCCATTACTGATGAGCAAAGGGCTTTGTTGAATAAACTTCCTGATAACTATGTCATGTATTCGGGTTGGTTTACCACCTAGTATCCGTCATGCTGAACTTGTTTCAGCATCTTTGTTGCTTTTTTACTTAGTTGGAGGTGCAGGTATTACCAATGGATCTTCTCTTTCCCAATTAGGTTTTAAATCCATTAATGCTTTTAAGTACCAGACTTTTTCGGGTTGGTAACCTCCTTTAACACTTCCTGTATCCCAGATTCCATTTTTATTGTCATCGTAAATTACCCTGAGCATATACTTACCTGCAGGGTATTTAGAAAAAGTAACTTTAGTATTTTTACTGACCGGAAAAGATTTTATAATATCTTTTTTCTCATTAAGAAATTGAATTACATAGCTTTTCGACGTATCCGGAACAGTTACATTTAATACCAGGGTAGTGTAGGCGTCTGAACTCTCCAGCGTAAATTTTTTGGATAAATCTTTATTTTTTGCATTAAATAAAGCCGTAAATGCACCTGCGCCTAGTTTCAAGTCGTAAGTTCGTTTAGTTTTCCAGGGATATTTCAGGTAATATTTCTGTTGATCTACACTGTCTTTTACCAATTCGAAATTGGTTCTTTTTACAGAATCCTCCAATAGGGTAATCTTGGATGGATCAGCACCTGTCATCGGAAATGGAAAAGTAAGTGTTAATTGCTGAAACGGATTTAATTTACCTCCAGACAGGTTATCTGCTATGGTTACATCGCGTGTATAAGTATCTTTTTTACCCCTGGTAAAGTTTAAGGTCTGCAAAACCTTGCCTTGATCCTGAATAGCAACTTTTACTGAATCAAAACTCATGTCTTTTAACCATATTTTTGCCGTATCATTATTTTTAGTAAAGTGGACGTATTTGCCTACGTCAACCGCAGGAGGATCGGTAACCGTAATTTTAGGGCTTTTAAGCTGCTGATTAAAGATAATAGATATGCTACCATCATTATTTAGTTTCCGGTCTAATACACGGAATTCTGGTGCCAATTCTTTAAAGATCTGCAGATCTATGTTCTCTATATTCTTATCAATTATAACCGGCTCTTTTATAAATCCAACTTCATCTGAAATCTGCTGGTATATTTTATCACCACCACCATTACTTTCTTTAATGGCATAAACTTTATATGTGCCCTTTCTTAAGTTGTTCAGTTTATAAAGTCCGGCGCTATCTGTAGTGGTGTAAATAGAAGGACGTCTTTTTCCGAAAATGGTATCGCGTTCAATGGGTAGTATAAATACGGTAGCTTCTTTTTCGGGTTCATCAGTTAGCGAATTGATTACCTTGCCACTTAATGATAACGAATCTATTTCTGGGCCGGTTGAAAAAACGTAAGATAGATTTTTAACAACATTTCCTTCGTTAACATCGGCAACAGATTTTCCAAAATTTAAAGTGTACGTCGTATTTTTCTCTAAAGAATCTTTAAGGTTAATTTCTAATCTTTTTTGTCGCTTTTTTAATTCTGGAAGTTTTTCCTGATCGGGTGAAATAGAAAATTCTTTAAACTCATCTTTAAGATTAAAATATTCATCAAACTCGATCACAATTTTTTTAGCATTAAAATTCCTCGTTTGATTTTTTGGAGTCATGCTTAAAACTTTTGGTGGCTTTGTATCTTTTGGTCCACCTTGTGGTGTTTGGATACTCGCACAACCAAAAAATAGGAGTGAGGTTAACACAACCGCTAAATTTTTAAAGTTAAAGTATTGATTTTTTAAATTTGGCATATTTTAAACGTTCTGACGAATTTTTATACTTTTTGGAACCGTAACATTAAAAAATATTTTTTTAAGCTTATATCGCTTTATTTTGAGTCTGTTTTAAATTAGTTAAAGCATTGATAATCAATTACTTATTGATATAAACCATTAAAACCGATATATCTGAAGGTGAAACGCCAGAAATTCGTGAAGCTTGACCTAAAGTACGTGGTTTGATTTTAAATAATTTTTCTCTGGCCTCTTTTGAAATGGAAACAATTTTATTGTAGTCGAAATCTGGTTTAATTTCTTTGTCTTCCATCTTCAGCATTTTGGCTACAATTTCATTTTCTTTTTCAAAATAGCTTTCATACTTAATTTTGATTTCGGCTTGTTCAATAGTCTCATTGTCTAAATCTTTTGTCGCTTCTGCAAGCGCTTTGCTTACCTTGATCAGGTCGGGTAAACCAACATGAGGTCTACCAACTAGGCTGTGTATTTTAACATTTTGATTTAAAACACTTGATCCTAAACTTTCGAGCATTGGATTGGCATCGCTCATTTCTATACCTTGGTTTTTGGTGAACTTAACCAAAGCATCAGCATTTGCAATTTTCTGATTTACTTTTTCTAAACGCTCGTCAGAAATTAAACCCAATTCATGTCCGATAGGAGATAGGCGGATATCGGCATTATCTTGCCTTAATAATAAGCGGTGTTCTGCTCTTGAGGTAAACATGCGATAAGGTTCTTCCGTTCCTTTCGTTACCAGGTCATCAATTAAAACACCGATATAACTGTCAGATCTTTTCATGATCAGTTCATGTTTATCAGTGATTTTTTGATGTGCATTTATACCAGCCATGAAACCTTGACAAGCTGCTTCTTCATATCCTGTAGTTCCATTTATTTGTCCAGCTAAAAATAAATTGCTGATCAATTTAGTTTCTAAAGTTAAAGACAATTGGGTAGGTGGAAAGAAATCGTATTCAATGGCATAGCCGGGTCTGAACATTTTTGCCTGCTCAAAACCTGGTATTAATCTCAGTGCTTTAAATTGTACATCTTCCGGAAGTGATGTTGAAAATCCATTTACGTAAATTTCACAGGTGTTCCATCCTTCAGGTTCAACGAAAATCTGATGTCTGTCACGCTCAGCAAAACGATTAATTTTATCTTCAATAGATGGACAATATCTAGGGCCTAAACCTTTAATTCTCCCGGTAAACATTGGTGATTTTTCAAAACCTTCTTTTAAAGTTTCATGAACATCTCCATTGGTATAAGTAATCCAGCAACAACGTTGATCAGTTGAAACTTCGGTATCGGTATAGGAGAATTTACTTGGATTTTCGTCACCCCATTGTTCTTCCATTTTGGTGTAATCCAAACTTCTTCCATCAACACGTGGGGGAGTACCGGTTTTCATCCTGCCTGCTTCCATACCTAGTTCTACCAGTTGTTCGGTAATACCGGTTGATGCTCTTTCAGCTGTTCTACCTCCTCCGAATTTCTTTTCTCCTATATGCATTACCCCGTTCAAAAAGGTTCCGTTGGTAAGTACTACTGCTTTACTTTCTATCTCGATACCCAGAGAAGTCTTAACGCCGTATACCGTATTTTCTTTTACCAATAAACCAACAACACTGTCTTGCCATATATCAAGATTTGGTGTTCGCTCCAATGCTAAACGCCATTCTTCTGCAAAGCGCATTCTATCAATTTGTGCTCTGGGACTCCACATCGCAGGACCCTTAGATTTGTTGAGCATTCTAAATTGAATGGTCGATTTATCAGAGATGATACCTGAGTAACCACCCATTGCATCCACCTCACGAACAATCTGTCCTTTAGCCACACCACCCATAGCAGGGTTACAACTCATTTGGGCAATGGTGCCCATGTTCATTGTAATTAATAAAACAGATGATCCTAAATTGGCAGCAGCAGCAGCAGCTTCACAGCCTGCGTGACCAGCACCAACAACAATCAAATCGTATTTTGCAAACATTTTTATTTATATTTCTTAAATTGTTCCACGTGGAACAATTGGTTTTAATTTTTCATGAGATGCCGAAATAAGTTCAGCATAGTGTATAGACTTCTTTACTTTAATTTTTATAATCATTGTTACTTCAAACCTAGTCAAAGACCCTACCAGTCTATATTTAATATTCAAATAAACTTACAATTTTTTTAACGTTCCACGTGAAACATAACGTGTATATTAAGTTTGAATTGCTTTATTATTTATTCTGAAAGTTCTAGCCAACGCATAGTATACTCATCAAGTTTACTTTGAAGCGTCTCAATTTTATTGGAAATTTCTTGAATTTTTACATAGTCACTTGCATCGATTTTAATTAAACTTTCGTTAAGTAATGCTATTTTTTTCTCTGTTTCCGCAATTCCTTTTTCGCTATCTTCTAATTCTTTTTGCTCTTTGAAACTTAATTTTTTTACTGTTTTTATAGGCGCTTGTTCAACGACAGGAACAGGGCTTTTCTTGGTTTCGACTTTTGTTTTTGGTTGATCTAAACTTAAACGGTATTCAGAATAATTGCCATTATAAATTTTAACTACGCCTTCGCCTTCCATGATAAAGAGTTGATCACTCATTTTATCCAGCAGGTATCTATCATGTGAAACCAGCATTAATATACCTGGAAAGTTTTCTAAGAATTCTTCAAGAACATTCAGCGTGTCAATGTCAAGATCATTGGTTGGCTCATCCAAAATTAAAAAATTTGGATTTTGCATGAGTACCTTCATCAAGTTCAAACGTTTCTTTTCGCCACCACTTAATTTCTCAACCATGCCATGTTGTTTCTTCGGCGGGAAGAGAAATAAGGTTAATAGTGCAGAGGCTGTAATCACAGAACCGTCAGCCATCTTAATATATTCAGCATCTGATTTTACAATATCAATTACCCTTTCCTTCGGATCAAAAGTTAAACCACCTTGTTTGTAATAACCAAAAACAGTTGTATCTCCAGTATCAACTTTACCGGCATCTGGTTTTAATTGACTAGTAATGATATTTAGCAAAGTAGATTTACCAGTACCATTTTTTCCTGCTAAACCAATTCTATCTCCTTTTTTAAAGGTATAACTAAAATCGTTGATGATTGGACGGCCATCAAATGCTTTTTTGATGTGTTGTACCTCAATAATTTTCCCTCCTTGACGAGACATCTTCATTTGGAGGTTAATACTCTGATTATCAGACTTTTTCTTTGATTTTTCCTCTAAATCATAAAAAGCATTGATTCTGGCGTTAGATTTGGTTCCACGTGCCTGTGGCATGCGTCTCATCCATTCCAATTCTTTCTTTAATAGCTGTTGGTTCTTATGTAAAACTGTTGCGTCTAAGGCTTCTCTTTCGCTTTTCTTTTCTAAGAAGTAAGCATAATTTCCATTATAGTTATAAATCTTACCTCTATCTAACTCAACAATGGTATTACAAACATTATCCAAAAAGTACCTGTCGTGCGTAACGAGTAAAATCGTTTTTTGCCCGGTAGTTAATAATTTCTCCAGCCATTCAATGGTGTCAATATCCAAGTGGTTGGTTGGCTCATCAAGCACCAGAATTTCCGGATCTTCAATTAAAAGTTTAGCCAGAGCCAAACGTTTTTTTTGTCCACCAGATAAGGTAGATATTTTCTGTTGAAGATGAGTAATGCCCATTCTGTTTAAAATGGTTTTAATCTCGTGCTCATATTCCCAGGCATTATGTTCACTTAATTCTTCATATAAACGGTTAAGCGTTTTTTCGTCTGGATTAGGGTTTTCGATTAATTCTTCATATTCCTTAATCAACTGTTGTTGTTTATTCTCCAAAGAGAATATATGGTCGCTGATTGAGAAGCCTTCGGTAAACTGCGGCTCCTGATCAAGAAAGCCAATTTTAACAGCTTTATTTTTTACAATTTTACCTTCGAGCGGAGGGAACCTTTCTGCCAGCAATTTCAAAAGTGTACTCTTGCCCGCGCCATTAATTCCTACCAACGCCACGCGCTGACCAGAGTTAATACCTAAGGTTAAATTTTTAAATAGCCATTCGTCATGATAACCATGCCCTAAGCCTTCTGCCGCAATTAGTGTGCTCAATTTTTTTGTATTTCGGATTTATAAAGGAAAATTAGTGCAAAGGTAAGGATAAATTAGTTGCAACGGCATATTCTAAATTTAAAGGACCTTTATACCAGTTAAAATGGCAGAATATTGATGCATTAGTTTATCTATTCAGTGGTTCATTGATATTAGTGAATAGTTTCTTTAAAAGAAAACAGCGGCTGGAATCGCTCCGCCGCTGTCTCAATCATTAACTAAAACTAAACTTTATCTTGATAAATGTCCAGGATATATATCCTAGCATGATGTAATTGTTGTTTTTTGAATATAAGACTGCGGTTGACAGAAAATGTTGCAGGGAATTCAGGTATATTATACCAGTACATACTAATTGTCGACGAACGCCCGTAACTGTTAGACGAACGCCATTAAATATTGAGATGGGATTATTTACTTGTCTTAGCAAGCCATGGAAATTATGGAGTACAAAGTCCAAGAAAGGGTAGGATATGGAAATGGGGTGTTGTGATAATCATTAAAAGATTTGCTTCGCAGAGCCTCCGGGTTCTTCGCTGTGCTCAGAATGACATCATGGGGAAGATAAGGGTATACTAAACTAATCCAACTACCGCTCTATAACCAAGATATTCATCTTCTTTTTCGGTCATCAGGGTTTTGGCAACTTTTCCTTTGTCTTTGTAACCCAGTAAATGTAGGGTTCCATGGATCATAATGCGGCAAACTTCATCAAATTCCACTGTTTTGAAGGTTTTGGCATTTTCTTTAACACGTTCAATACTGATGAAAATATCGCTTACAATCTTTTTTTCTTCTTCAGAATTATCAAAAGTAATAATATCGGTATAGGTATCGTGGTTTAAATATTGTTGGTTGATGCCCAACAGGTATTCGTCGCTACAAAAAATGAAATTAAGTTCCTGCAAATTAAATCCTTCTTTCTCGATGGTAGCTTTAATCCACTTCTTTACTTTTAGTTTCTGAGGAAGATTATAGCTAACTGATTCAGTAAAAAATGATATTGCAGGCATTATTTTTTGGTTTTATGGCTGCAAACTTAAGAAATAGTTGTCGTTATCTCAACCACGCAGCATCCGTTATCAATACAGATTTAAATAAAAAGGTCCGTCATTGCGAGGCACGAAGCAATCTTAATGCACAGGCTATTAGCGATCGTTGTAAGATTGCTTCGTCGGCTAAAAAAGCCTTCTCGCATCATATTAACGCACGATATTCAACGATTTCAAATATTCAGCGATCTTGTTTTTATAGTAATAATTTAAACTAGGAGGTACTTTCTGTAGCATATCATTACCATTTTGTTGCTGTTTTTTAAACTGATCGACCATTTTTTGATAGGATGGGGGGAATACCTTAGCGGCTTTACTTTCTCTTTTTGAATCTTCTTCCTGATCACGTTCAGCTTTTTCTGCTTCTAGTAATTTGGTTAATAATTCTTTTTGCCTGTTTAAGGTTTCTTGCTGCAAACGTTTGTTAACCAGATCGCTTTCAGTCTGTTTCATTTCTTTAATGGCTTCGTTTAGGTTGCCCATTTTACCTGTGCCATCTTTGTTCTCTTCACGGTTGATCTTTTCGAGTGCCTGGCGGATCATCTGTTGTTGCTGTGCCATTTTACCAAACTCCTGGCTCATTTGTCCTTTACCAACTGTACCTTGATTGCCCCCTTGTTTTTGCATCTGTTCCCTGGCTTTTTGCATGCTCTTATTCAGTTGTTCCTGCATTTGAGAGAGCTGCTTCATTCCTTGTTTTTGTTTCTTTCCGCTGCCGCCTTTACCGTTCTTCTGCATATTTTGCAGTTGACTTAATGCTTCGCTCAACATCAAAGTTAAATTATTGATAGAAGTCATGGTAAATTGCTGGAAACGATTAGCCTCAGATGTTCTTCTATCACCCAAATTTTCCAAACTTTTATCCAGGTTGAAGTTAATCTTATTCATCTCCTCGTTAACTGTCGATTCTATCTGGGGAACACGTTTACTTAGGCTGTATAAGCTGTCAGCGATAGTTTTAAGGTTGTCTTTAATGCTGCGCTGTTTCTGAACGTTGCTGGTATAGGAAGGATCTGCCGCGGTCATTTTCTTTAAAGCAAGCATTACTTTTTCCTGATCAAAAGAAGTGGTCAATAAATTTTCCAATAGGCGTCGTAACTCTTTAGCATTCAGGTTATTTTCCATTTCTTCACCCTGCTGCTGCATATCACTCATTTTTTTAGATAGTTTTTCCATCTGCTCACCAGCTTTTTGCTGTTTTTGGCTAGCGTTTTTTGAATCCTTTTTATCTAAAGCATCTTTACTATCCTGCTGTTCTTTTTGTATATCCTGAACATCTTTTTCAGGATTTTCGAAAGGATTGGGCCTTTCAAGCGACTGATTTTTTTCTTGCAGTTTTTTCAGGTCATCTTTCAGGTCTTTCATTTCCTTGTTAAGTGCATCCTGTTTCTGCTTTAACGATTCATTGTCCTGTTTTTTGTCTTTTGTTTGTTCTGCAAGCTCTTTTTGTTCTTTAGCAAGTTCATTTAACCGATCGATATCTGTTTGAAGATTTTGTTCAAATTCCAACTGTTTATAAAGTTCTAAAATCCTGTCGAGTTCATTTTTGAGGGTTTTATTGTCCAATTGCATTTTAGAAAGCTCCTGCTGTGTTTGATCTTTATTTTTCTCATTCATCAGGTTCTGCAGCTTTTGCAAAAGTTCTTTGGTTTTTTCATCCAATACATTATCAAAGAGGTCTTTGATCTGTTTTTGTTTTTCTAAAAGTTCTTCTGTTTGTTTTTGATCTTCCTGCTGCTGAATGTTTTTGTCGTTCTGTTCTTTAATTTCTTTTACAGCTTCATCAAGTTGTTTTTGTTTGTCCAAAAGGGCTTCAATCTGCTTTTTATCTTCGAAAGATATCTGTTTTTTATCAATCAGGCTTTCAGCTACTTTTTTGCTCTCTTTTTCGATGGTATTGGCCAAACGTATGGCTGACTGCACTTTCTTTTTTAGAGCCTGGTTGCTGGCGTTTACCTGTTCTGCAGTTTCTTTTTTTGTAGGCTGTTTAAAGGTTTTAATTTCTGACCGGGTAACTTTTGCGCCATTTACGCCATCATTGTCGGCTACTTCAAAGTAATACTCAATCTCCTGGCCGGGTTTGGCGGTGGCAGTTTTTAAATCCCAGAAATAGAAGAAAGTATTTTCTGTCGCATTGCTTTTAATCGCAATATTTTTGGTAACTGTGCTTACAATCCGGTTGTTTTCTTTAATGTTATACTTAAAACTTAAGTGACTAAAACCATAATCATCAGTCACTTGTCCGCTGAAATATAAAGCCTTATTGCTTACTGAATCGGGTTTTTCTTCAACAGAAATGCCAGGGGATTGATCTTTAATAACCGTAATTTGATGAGAAAGCGAATCTCTGATTGTTACATATTGGTTTTTAGGTGTGATGCTATATTTCGAATTATTCCTGATGGTGGCATTAAAGACCGATTCATTCTCCTCAACTTTTAAAACATTTTCGGTTCCGTTTAAAATAAACAGCATTGAACTGCTCTGACCGGTTTTAAAGTTCCAGGTAACTTTTGTGCCTTCGGGTAGAAGCATATCGCCAGCATTGGCAATCAACTCCTGTTTTTTGCCCAGATAAGCAGGGTAATTTAAAGTTGTGGTTGCATTTAGTAGTTCGGGGCGCGGTTTAACCAAAACGGTAAATGCAGCTGAGCTAAAGCCACCTCCTTTAAAAATCAATTTTTTATCGCTCTGTATATTTTTGATGTTGTAATTAAACTTACTGATGTTCTCTTTTTCGAGTTTATAGGTATTTTTTCCATCTTCAACGTAAATTTCGGCTGGAAGCTCGTCGCCGGTCAGTTTAACATTTAGTGTTAAATCATCACCCTGGGTAACGGTTAAACTCTTATTCAAAACCGTGAAACTGAAAGGCGCTTTAGGTACAATGTATTCATCGTACTTAAAAAAACTGTTTGTACCCTCGCGTAAAATAGCAGGTGCGATAATGGCAATTAACAGAATAATAGAAAGGGGAACAAAAAGATACTTTAAATACTTCCGGTTATCGTTAATACTAACGGCGCTGTAAAACGGAACAGGTTTAAGTTCGAGTATCTTTTGATCGATACTCGCGAGAATGAGGTGGTTATTTTCAGGATGTTTTTCAGATAAATGATGAAGTTGCAGAGTATTGAGTAATTTATCCTTAATATCGGAAAAGTGATTTCCGATGATAACCGATGCTTCGTCAAAAGTGAGGTGCTTACCTAGTTTTAACATGGCCAGCAAAGGTTTAATGATTAAAAAACCAACTAACAATACACTAATCAGTAAATAAGCAAAGAATACAAAGGTTTTAAATCCAGCTGTTGGGTTAAGGTAATAAAGGCTTAAAAAAACAACGAGGTACAGCCCTAAAAGTATGGCAGCGGCATAAATACTGCCACGCAAAATCTTATTTAAATAAAATTTGCGGATAAACTCATCTATCTTTCGTAATAAATCGCTGTAGTTATTGCTCACCATATCACTGTAAATGTAAAAATTGTTCCAGTCAATTGAAAGGAAAGTATATTTAGGTAACGTGTTTATTTCAAATAGTTTATCTGTTTTGCGATGATGAAGATATTATTTTTTATTCTCTGGAAAACAGGAGGAAGTGTTTCATAGCTGTTTTTAGTCCCGCTTTTTGCTGCAACAAAAGCAGAAAAAGCTTTTGGTTTCCGCTTCAATCGGGTTTATTTAACAAAGTATAAAGCCAATGGCCAGATGTACACACTGTGTTTATCTATGTGCGTCTGTGGATTGAAAATATTAATTTAAAAACTTTATCTTGTTTTTATTAATACAAAGGTTACATAGATTTTAAACTAGTGTTCTCATAAAAATCTACTTTTGATTTTTTGTATAATCATACCAAACATGAAACGAGTACTTATTTCTGCACTGATGTTGTTCATTTTTACTGCTTCTTTTGCTCAAAAATTTAACTGGAATAAAAACCAGGTAATTGCACACCGTGGCGCCTGGAAGAAAAATAATTTTCCTCAAAATTCCATCGCTTCTTTAAACGAAGCCATAAAACTGGGCTGTTATGGCTCAGAATTCGACGTATGGATGACGGCGGACGGTGTTCTGGTCATAAACCACGATCCGGAATTTCAGGGTTTAACGATTGAAAAAGTTAGTTATAATGAACTATTGACCAAAACCATGAGCAATGGCGAGAAAATTCCAACGCTTGAAGCTTATTTGCTGGAAGGCAAAAAGCAGAAAAGTACTAAACTGATTTTAGAGATCAAACCATCGCTCATCAGCAAAGAACGCGGTATCGATGTCACCAATAAATCCGTAGAAATGGTGCAGAAGTTAAAAGTTACCGATTGGGTTGAATACATCAGTTTTGATTACGATTACTGCAAGCGCGTTTTAGCATTATTACCAAAAGCAAAAGTGGCTTATTTGAGGGGGGAAATCAGTGCTGAGCAGGTGAAAGCCGATAAGTTAACAGGTGTTGATTATCATTATAGCGTTTACCAAAAGGATAACTGGATAGAAAATGCACAAAAACTGGGCTTAACCGTAAACGCCTGGACGGTAAATGCAGTACCTGAGATGCAGTGGCTTTTAGCCCATAAGGTAGATTACATTACGACTAACGAGCCTGAATTGCTTTTCGAAGAAATAAAAAAAACACCTGTTGCAGAGGGATGGAAGCTAAAATGGGCAGATGAATTTGATGATGCCGGATTGCCTTTAAGCAAAAACTGGAGTTATGATGTTGGTGGAAAGGGTTGGGGCAATAACGAACTTCAATATTACACTGATGCCGATAGTGCAAACGCCGTGGTAAAAAAAGGAAACCTGAGTATTACTGCGATAAAGGCTGATAAAGAGGCCAACCATTATACCTCAGCCAGGCTGGTCACAAAAAACAAATTTGATTTTAAATATGGCAGGGTAGAAGTACGTGCCATGTTACCAAAAGGCAGGGGCTTGTGGCCTGCAATATGGGCTTTACCAACCGATTCAAAATATGGTAGCTGGCCAAAAAGTGGCGAAATTGATATCATGGAACATGTAGGCTACGATCCTGATAGCGTGCATGGAACAGTACATACTGAAAAATTTAACCACGTTATTAAAACACAGGTTGGCAAGGCTTTAAAAGTTAATAATCCTTATACGGAATATCATGTTTATGCGATAGAGTGGTTTGCAGATCATATTGATTTCTTTATTGACGATCAAAAATACCTCACTTTTAACAATACCAAGAAAGGGTCTGGCGATTGGCCTTTCGATCAAAACTTCCACTTAATCTTAAATGTAGCTGTTGGTGGTGGCTGGGGCGGAAAAAAAGGAGTAGATGATGCTGTTTTCCCGGCAGCAATGAAGGTTGATTATGTAAGAGTTTTTCAGAAGTAATGGTTTGTTAGTTCAATAGTCATAATTAAACTAACCAGAACTCCGGATTGATTAGCGCTATAAATTAACTGCCCACTGAAAATTGCGAAGCTATATTGTGTAATTTATGGACTCACGTAGAGAATTTTTAAAAAAAGCGGCCTTGTTTGCCGGAGCCACTGGCATGGCCAACACCTTACCCAGTTCGGTGCTAAAAGCTATGTCCATTAATCCAGAGCCTGGCAGTACATTTTACGATGCGGAGCACATTGTTTTCCTGATGCAGGAAAACAGGTCCTTTGATCACATGTTTGGTAAAATGAAGGGGGTACGCGGCTTTAATGACCCACACGCACATATCCAACCCGATGGGAACAAAGTTTGGCTGCAAAAAGACGGACAGGGCTATACATATGCACCCTTTCATGTCGACATTAACAAAACAAAAATTACCTGGCAGGGCGGCTTACCCCACTCATGGAATGACCAGGTGGCAGCCCGGAACGGCGGACGTTACGATAAATGGTTGCCTGTTAAAAGCCCAATGACGCTGGCTTACTATGACCGGAATGATATTCCTTTTTATTATGCTATGGCCGATGCCTTTACGATCTGTGATCAGCATTTTTGCTCATCGTTAACCGGAACTACGCCAAACAGATTGTTCTTTTTTACAGGAACCGTTCGTGGAGAAAAAAGTGCAAATCAGATTGCGGTAGTTAATAACGATCAGGCTGAATCGCAAAATAATGTATTTGTAGACTGGCCAACTTTTCAGGAAACGTTGGAAGATAATGGTATTGATTGGCGCATTTACCAAAACGAACTGTGGACCTCCAAACTTCCGGAAGGCGAAATAGACGATTGGTTAGGAAATTATGGCGATAATCCTGTTGAATACATCAGCAGGCACAACGTGAAATTATCAGCTTATTTCAGAAAAAATGGCGATAATACGGTTAAACCGGCATTATCTGCTAAAGAAGTTCAGGAGAAATATGATAAATTATCTCAAAAAGAAAAAAATCTGATCGATAAAGCTTTTACCACCAATATTTCTCAAAACGATTACTTAGAACTTGAACCTTTCACGTTTAATAATGATCAAGGCCAATCAGAAACTATAAATGTTCCGAAAGGAGATATTTTTCACCAGTTCAGAAAGGACGTAGATAGTGGAAAATTACCAACGGTTTCATGGTTAGTTGCACCTCAACGTTTTTCAGATCATACCAGTTCGCCTTTATATGGAACATGGTATGTAAGTGAGGCTTTGGATATTTTAACTAAAAACCCTGAGGTTTGGAAAAAAACAATTTTTGTTTTAACCTATGATGAAAATGATGGCTATTTCGATCACCAGCCACCTTTTGTCGTTCCAGATCCTGATGATCCAAACAGTGGGAAGGTATCTTCCGGAATTAATTATGCAACAGATTTCGAGCCTAAGAAGGGGAGTCCGATTGGTTTGGGTTACCGTGTACCTTTGGTCATTGCCTCACCATGGAGTAAGGGTGGTTTCGTCAACTCGCAGGTTTTCGACCATACTTCATCATTAATGTTTATTGAAAAATGGCTGGCTAAAAAAACAGGCAAAACCATTAAAAGTAATAATATAAGTGATTGGAGAAGGAATGTCTGCGGCGATTTAACCTCAGTGTTTAGGCCGTATCATGGAGAAGAAATCAAATCTCCCGAACCCCTAAAACGCGATGTTGTGGTTACCAATATCGGGAATGCAAAAAATAAGCCTTCCCAGGTTGGCCCTACTGCACTCAATAAAACTGAAATTGCAAAAATAAATAAATTCGAAGCCTTTTCTGCTGAAACATCTAACCATGCTCCTAAGCAGGAGAATGGAACGAAACATGCCTGTGCTTTGCCTTATCATTTAACGGTTGATGCAAATTTGATTAACAATGAGATCGTACTTACTTTTCAGTCGGTAAAAACCTTGTTTGGAAGCGAAATAGAGACTGTTGGTGCACCTTTTAACATGAATACCATTGCTAAATTTAAAGGTGTTGCAGGCAAAACATGGGCCTATGCCGTAAAAGCTGGCGATGTATTAAAAGACAGCATTAAACTGGATGATTTTGATAATGAAATTTATGATCTTACAGTAAGTGGTCCGAATGGTTTTTACAGGAATTTCGCTGGCAGCAAAAGAAATCCATCTGTTGTTATTAAAGCATATCCGGAGCAAAGTGGTATGGTAAGCAAAAAACTTACAGGTGCCCTGGTTTTTGCTATCGAGAACAAAGGCGCTGGCATGGTAACACTTCAAATTGTAGATAATAAATACAAATCGGGAAGTAAAACGGTAACCATCAAGGCCAAATCAAGTACAAGGATCTCGTTTAATCTGGCTAAAAATGCCAATTGGTACGATTTCAGTATTGTGCAGCCTGGTAATGTTACATTTAAGCACCGTTATGCTGGTAAAATAGAAACCGGAGAAATTACAAAAACCGACCCGTACATGGGTAATGCATTATAAAATCCCCCTAAAAAGCTATCGTGTGGACACATCTACGTTAGCCTGTATTTGTTTTTAGTAAATATTCCTAAGGAGATCGTCATGCTGAATTTATTTCAGCATCTTTCCTGCTAAATAACCAGCTTTGATATCTAAAAAGCTATAGGTTAGAGATAAATGTAGATTTTTTCTCTCTATGCCTTACTGTGTCAACACAATTGAGTAAAACATTCTTCTATCGCTCTATGCCGCGGGGCATGGTACTTTGGAGCGCCAAAGTACCCAAAGCGCTTTGTCAATCCAGCAATGAGCCTTTTGCACAATCTCACACAGATCAAAAAAACAGCGACACTTTGTTTTGTGTTCAATATTTTTTAAAATTAAATCATCGGTTACGAACACAAAACCACTGCGTTTCAGGTTTGTTAGTGCCATTTTTACTTTTGTGCACCTGTTTTTTTGATTTCCCTGGCTCTTGGGATTGACATCGTCCTTGGTTAAAATCCGTGCTTTATTAAAGTTAGTTAGCAAAACGCCTAAACTAAACTTAAAAAAGATGTGTCCACACAATAGCTTAAAAAGGGGATGGCTTTTGACAGAAACTATGTTATTTGTATGATATGCAGAGTAAACCGTCAATATATCATAAAGACATAATATTGCTAATCAGCGACTTAAAGGACAACTAATTTTTATAGCCTGCTACTGGTTAGGGTCGGGTGATAAAAAAAACGATTTAAACAAAAAAGTCCCGGCAACAACCGGGACTTATATTTTTATTTCTTTTTAACTTAAAAATTAATCGGTAATTCTACCTGCGTTCTGTCCCAGCCAATAACTAGATGAGCACCTCCATTCACATCAATAAAGGTTAACGAAAAATATTCGATCGGTTTAGCCAGGGTTTTTACCGGAACATTTACACGAACAATATCTTTAGCTTGATTGTAGGTAAAAGCCCCCCATTTATCGGTTTCACTATTTACAATAATAGTCCAGGTATCTTTGTTAGGAATAGCGAACAGGCTATAGGTACCTGCTTTGATTTTCTTGCCGCCAATGCTTACTTTTTTGAAGAAACGAACTTCTGTACTTTCGTTCGCACCAAAACGCCAAACATTACCATATTGTTCTAAAACGCCAAAAATATCACGTCCTTTCTTTTGTGGGCGCGAGTAAACAATCTTTATAATCGGTTTTGTTGGATCTCCGGCTTTTGCCTTTGGGACATTAAGCGGAAAATAAACAATGTCTGCAGGACTTGGGTCTGCAGCAGGAAATTTTACTTCAGCGGGAGAGGCTTGTTGGGCCTTGGCGCTAAAACAAAAAAGAGCGAAAACAACAATGAAGATATTTTTCATTTGTAGGTTTTTGTTTTCAGTTGCGATGAGCATTCATGATTTTACAGTCATTTGTAAAATCATAACGGTCTCATTTGCTTTTGGATTAATTTTAAATCCTTGTAAGGATCTAATTGTATAAAAGGGCTAAAAACTAGTATTTTCTTCCTTTTACAATAGCGTTTAAAAATAAGCCTGCTGTTAACAAACCTAAAACACCACCTAATAAAGCGAAAATATAGTTTTGCGTAATGATTGCTCCAGTTAGAACTCCGAAGAATAAACCTAAAGCATAATATAACCAGTTGAAATTATTGCTGCTGTTCTCTTGTACACTCATGTTTTCTGTTATTTGGAGGCAAAGTTAGTATTTATTTTAAATTTTAATTTGTCATTATGTCTAAATTATAATTAATTATCAATTCCAGCCCATCTGTAATAAATATCTCTCTTCTGACGGCTCTCACCTTGATTCGGTATCCATCGGATTTATGACAGAATCCATTAACACGGCCGTCATTCCCGCGCAGGCGGGAATCTTAAAGCACTTGCATTATGATTCCCAATCGAGTTGGGAATGACGATCTCGTGCAGCCTGCCAGGGTTACGAAGATCACATCTAGTAAAAGAGCTTATTTCGTTCTCTAGGGTAATCATTTTAATTAAAAATCGAGGTTTTATCAAGAGAATGTAAAAGAAGTAGATAAACATTTGGAAGTTAATCAATCGTTTGATTAATTTTGTGTCGTTAAAAAGAAATGAAAACAGAAAAAGTAGATAAAAGACAGGCCATTCTTGAGGCAGCTGAAAAGCTGTTTTGCGAGACCGGGTACGAGGGTACTTCCACCCGCCAGATTGCTAAGGAATCTGGAGCGAACATGGCAATGATAAATTATTATTTCGGTTCTAAAGAAGGGGTTTTTGTGGAGATTATGAACGAGCGTATTGCTGGTTTTACTTCTCAGTTAAAAATCATCAATGAAGATAAGATTTCGGCATTAGAAAAATTGCACAGGGTTATAGAGGGCTATGTAAATAGGATATTGAATAACACCGCATTTCATAAAATGATGCACAGAGAATTGTCTTTAACCCAAAGGCCAGAAATGTACGATAAGATTAAAGATGCCATGAGCCACAACATGCAGATTATCGATCGGATTATCACAGATGGGATTGAAGATGGCAGCTTTAACAAGGTAGATGTACGGATGGTAATCGCTACCATTATGGGCACTATAACCAATATTGTTATTTCCCCCCATAAGGTAATGTCATGTTCAAACTTCGACCTGAACAACCCGAAAGACAAAAAAATTATTAAAGACAGGGCGGTTGCCCACTTACAAGATCTAACAACAGTTTATTTAACAACAAAAAGATGATACCCAAATCGATTAGATTAATGCTTGTGGCATCATTAATTCCGGCAGCTTTATTTGCACAGAGCAGCAAGGAATTAAATATCAACCAGGCAATAGAACTTGGCATAGCCAATAGTAAAAACTTAAAACTTTCTCAGAACAAAATTGATCAGGCTGTTGCAAAGTTGGAGGTAGTTAAAGACAATGCTTTACCAACCGGAAATGCAAGTTTTATATACAACCACGCTGAAATCCCTACCACTACTTTTACTTTACCAGGTAGTGAATCTTCTCTTCGCCTGCCTAAAAGAGCCGATGCTTTTGTCGGAACTGCTGCAGTACAGGAACTTGTTTACGGTGGTGGTAAATTGAAATATGCAAAAGAATCGACCAAATTATTGGCAGAGGTTGCACGTTTGGATGCCGATAAGAGTAAGGAAGAGATCACTTACGCAGTTATCAATACCTACTATTCTTTATATAAGGTTTTACAGAGTAGAAAAGTGGTTGATCAGAATTTAGAATCGATCGCTGCTCAGATTAAACAGGCACAACGTTTCTTCGAACAGGGCATTGTAACCAAAAACGATGTACTGCGTTTCCAATTGCAACAGGCAAACGTGACGTTAACACAAATGGATATCGAGAGCAACCGCAAAGTAATCAACTATAATTTAGATATTCTTTTAGGTTTACCAGAAGATACCGAAGTTAAAATTGTTGACCCAACCTTAGGCTTAAAAACACCGGGTTCTTTAAATGAATACATTGGTCAGGCTTTCGCTAACCGCCAGGAATTAAAACAACTTGATATTCAGAACAAAGTGGCCGATTTTAACATCAAAACCATTAAGGCAAATACTTTACCTACTGTTGGAGTTGGCGCAAACCTTTATTACATTAACCCAAGCGGTAACTTTATTCCGCCGGCAAACCAATATTTAATGCCGATTACTTTAGGTGCAACGGTTTCCTGGAATTTCGGAAACCTTTGGACCAATAAAAACAAAGTAAGCCAGGCAAAAATTGAACAAAGCGAAATTACCCTTCAGAAAGATATTTTATCTGATCAGCTAAAAACCGACATCAACAAAAACTTTCAGAATTACCAGGTTGCCATGAACAAAATCCAGGTTCTGGAAACGTCAATTGCACAGGCTACCGAAAACGATAAACTATTGGCATCGAAATATAAAAACAATGTGGCTTCGGTTACTGACCGCATTGATGCTGAAACCTTATTATACCAGGCAAAAATAAACTTGGAGATAGCTAAGGCAGATGCAGGTCTGGCTTACTATACACTATTAAAATCAACAGGAAAAATAACGCAATAAATACAGCAATGACAACTGAAAAGAAAAAAAAGAACATAGTAGTACCCATCATTTTAGGTGTTTTACTAGTAATAGGTGTAATCTTCGGGATTATAGAATGGAATTATTATAGCAAACACGTAGATACGGATGATGCTCAGATTGATGGTGATATCAGTCCTGTTGTTGCGCGTGTTGGTGGTTATGTAAAGGATATTAATTTTGAAGAAAATACACATGTAACTGAAGGACAGGTTTTAGTGAAACTTGACGATAACGATTACAAAGTGAAATTAGAGCAGGCACAATCTGGCCAAAAAGGAGCGAGTGCAGGTGTAGGAGTGGCGCAATCGCAAATTATCGCAACTCAGGCAAATACCAGTACTGCAAAAGCGAACGTAGCTGCGGCAAGGGTTAAATTAAACTTGGCCAATAAGGATTACGAACGTTATGCAAACCTTGTAAAAGACGGATCGATTACCCAACAAGCTTTCGATCAGGCTAAAGCCTCAAAAGAATCTGCGCAGGCAGCTTACCAGGCAGCAACCGATCAATACAATGCTGCAGTTAAACAGGTTGGTACTACACAATCGCAATTGGCTGTAAGCAGCAATGTAATCAGCCAGCGCCAGAGTGATATCGATTTTGCAAAGCTTCAGTTATCTTATACCGATATTAAAGCCCCTGCAACTGGTATCGTTTCTAAAAAGAATGTGCAAAAAGGACAACTGGTTCAGGCAGGCCAATCATTGTTTTCTGTTGTTAACGACGGAAGCATTTATGTAACTGCAAACTTTAAAGAGACGCAGTTAGAGAAAATTAAATCAGGTTCTAAAGTAGAAATAGAAGTAGATGCTTATCCTAAAGAAAAAATTCAGGGAGAGGTTTATAACTTCTCACCAATTACAGGTGCTAAAGGTTCATTATTGCCTCCTGATAATGCTACGGGTAACTTTGTTAAGGTTGTTCAACGTGTTCCGGTAAAAATCAAAATCCATCCATCAAAAGAAATGCAAGCTAAGTTACGCCCAGGAATGAGTGTTAAAGCTTCAGTTTCTACTAACTAATATTTAAAATGGCCGAAGTAGGTTTAAAAAAGTGGATTATTACCTTTACGGTTATCACAGCTTCTTTGTTGGAGCTGATTGATACAACGATCGTAAACGTAGCAATCCCTCAAATACAGGGAAACCTGGGTGCTACCCTTGAGGATATCGCCTGGTTATCTACTGGTTACGCCGTTGCGAACGTAATCATCCTGCCCATGTCGGGATGGTTAGGAAGTCGTTTCGGGCGTAAAAATTATTTCTTAACCTCCATTATCGTTTTTACACTTGTTTCATTTTTGTGCGGTAACGCAACATCACTAAACGAACTGATTCTATTCAGGATATTACAAGGTGTAGCTGGCGGGGGATTAATTTCTACCGCACAGGCAATCTTAATTGAAACCTGGCCACGTGAAGATGTGGGTATTGCAACAGCTCTGTTTGGTTTAGGTGCCGTTGTTGGCCCAACCGTAGGCCCAACCATTGGCGGTTATATTTTAGAGATTGCTGATTGGCCTTGGATTTTCTACGTAAATATTCCCGTCGGGATACTCGCCGCCTACTGTACCTACACTTTTATTCGAGAGACACCGAAAGACGGAAAAGGTAAGCCTGTAGATTGGTGGGGAATTGCATTGTTGGCAGTTGCTGTAGGTAGTTTACAAACCGTATTAGAAAAAGGCGAAAGCGAAGATTGGTTTTCTACACCCTATATCACCGCACTAGCTGTAGCTTCTGTTTTTGGTTTATTGCTGTTTATCTGGCGTGAAACGAGCACTGAATATCCGATTGTAAATCTTCGTATTATGAAAAAAAGAAGCTTTTCAATAGGTATGTTTACCTCTTTTGTTCTAGGTTTCGGATTGTACGGCTCTGTGTTTGTTTTTCCTGTTTTTGCACAAAATCTTTTAGGTTTTACGCCTTTACAAACAGGAAAGCTGTTTATCGCCGGCGGTATTTGTACCATTGCCATGATGCCGTTCATTGGTATTATGCTTAAAAAAGGGGTTCCGGCACAGTTCATGGCTACAGGAGGAATGTTTTTATTCTTCGTGTTCTGTTGGATGTTAAGTAATTCTACTTTAGCATCGGGAACAGGAGATTTCTTCTGGCCTTTGGTGATCAGGGGATTTGGTATGGCTTTATTGTTCGTGCCACTAACAACTTTGGCTATGCAGGATTTGTCAGGTCCTGAAATTGGTCAGGGTTCAGGGTTAAACAATATGAGTAGGCAGTTAGGAGGTTCTTTTGGTATTGCGGCATTAACAACGCTAATCCATCTTCGTTCAGGTTTCCACAGAAGCAGTTTACTCGCTAACATAAACGAATATAACCCTGCTTTTGTCCAGAAACTAAATGCTTTAACTTCAGGTTTTATGGCTAAAGGTTCTTCGTTTATAGATGCAAAACTAATGGCGATGAAAGCTATAGAGGGTTCGGTAATTAAACAAACAATGTTGTTAACTTATAATGATGCTTATTGGGTTGCAGGATTGATTATGTTATTCTCAATACCTTTATTATATCTTCAGAAATTTAAGAAAAATGCAAACATTGTTACGGATGCGCATTAAAATTTGCAAAGAAATGCCGTAAATAATGGCAAAAAATAAAAACAGCCGGTGTGTTTTATTACATCGGCTGTTTTAACCCAAAAAATTAACAATCAATGCAATGCCCTTAAACATTGCAAATGTCTTACTTAACCACATCGTGGCCAAATAAGATTTTAAAATTAAAATTTATTCTACAATTTTCCAAATTGTAAGCATTAGAATTTTAATACCTTATGCATTTTTTGTAGTATTACAGTATACAAAACTATTGCCTAAGCTATGCCCAAACTTCGTTTAACAACGCAACGTGAATCTATTTTTAACAATGAGGTAATCTCAAAATTCGAACTGTTTAACAGTTTATTTCTCACCTTGCCTTTTTACAAAATTAAGGATACCGGAACATTGCTTCCCCTTTTCTTTAAAAGCTGTGAAGAAGGAATTGCGAACGGAGAAAAACCTGCACAGATTATCGAAGAGTTTTTTGCCAAGTACACCAGCTATACCGAGCGTAAAGATATTGTTGACCTTCTTTTCCGGTTTATCCAGTATATAGAGCGTCAGGTTGTGCTTTTTGATGCTGTTGAAGATGCTTCTTTTACCAAGTTAAATACCACTGATGAGCAGAGTACATTGGCTTTTATTTTAAAAAAGAATGCCGATAATAAACCTGCACTGGCTAAAATTGAAAAACTGATTGATGAACTTTCGCTCCGTTTGGTTTTAACCGCACACCCTACCCAGTTTTATCCCGGCAGCGTTTTGGCCATCATTACTGATTTAACCAAGGCCATTAGGGATAACAACATCACCGCAATGAACTCGCTTTTACAACAGTTGGGTAAAACACCGTTTTTTAATAAAAAATCGCCAACACCTGTTGATGAAGCCTTAAACCTGGCCTGGTTCCTCGAAAATACTTTTTATTTTGCTGCGGCAAATATTCAGGAAGAAATAGATCAGAACCTCGATGAATACAACCTCGAAACCAAGAAAATTTTAGAACTTGGTTTCTGGCCGGGAGGTGATAGGGACGGAAATCCGAATATTCATGCCGATACCACTTTGGAGGTTTCTAAAATGTTGCGACAGATCCTTTTCCGCTGTTACTACCGTGATTTTAGGGTAATTAAACGCCGCATTACTTTTAGGGGAGTCGAAGAAAATATTGCAAAACTGCATGATGTGCTTTATCAAAATGCTTTTGATCAAACCTGCGAACTTCATGATATTTCTGATGAATTAAGGGACAACCTGAATAAAATTAAAGAAACCTTATTGGCGGAACATGAAGGTTTATTTGTTGACCTGGTTAACGACCTAATTCGTAAGATAGATCTATACGGTAACTATTTTGCTTCTTTAGATATCCGTCAGGATAGCCGCGTGTTGAGAAGCGTACATGCTTACTGCCGCGAAAATAAGCCGATTTCTTCATTATATCCTGCTGATTACGATAAATTATCAGAAGCTGAAAAACTAAACCTGATTTCTTTTAAAGAAGCAACCGTTGTTTATGCAAGCGAGCCTGATGCTTTAATTAAGGATACCATTGAGGTAATTAAAGAAATAAAGGGAATTCAAAAACGCAATGGCGAAAAAGCTTGTCACCGTTTTATTATCAGCAATTGCCAGCAAGCCAGCGATATTTTACAGTTGATCGAACTTTTCCTTTGGAACGGTTGGAGCAAAGAATCATTAACGATTGATTTTGTGCCGCTTTTTGAAACCGTTAACGATTTAAAAGGCGCTGCTGCTATTATGGATACCTTGTATAGCAATCCTTTTTATAAAGCGCATTTAGCGAGTCGTGGCAATAAACAGGATATTATGCTTGGTTATTCAGACAGTACCAAAGATGGCGGTTATTTAATGGCCAACTGGTCTATTTTTAACGGAAAAACCTCATTGTCGGCTATTTCTGCTAAACACAATATTCAATTGGCATTTTTTGATGGTCGTGGCGGACCTCCTGCACGTGGTGGTGGCAAAACACACCGTTTTTATGCCTCAATGGGTAAAGAAATTGCGAATAAAAACATGCAACTAACCGTTCAGGGGCAAACCATCAGTTCGCAATATGGTTCTGTAGAAAGTGCTGAATTTAACATTGAACAATTGATCAATGCTGGATTAACCTCCGGACTAAAGGAAAAACACAACATTCTTTTAGACCCTGAAAATAAAGCGCTGCTCGATGAAATGGCTGAAGAAAGTTATAAAGCTTTTGTGGATTTGCGTGAGCACCCATTATTTGTGAGTTATTTAGAGAAATTATCCCCTTTAAAATTGTTATCTCAGGCTAATATCAGCAGTCGCCCAGTAAAAAGAAACGGAGGCGGCGAAATGAAACTCGAAGATTTAAGGGCCATTAGTTTTGTAACGGCCTGGAGTATGCTGAAACAAAACGTTCCAGGTTTTTATGGGATGGGAACAGCTTTGAGAACTCAGGAAAAGGCAGGTAATTGGGATAAAGTGGTTAAGGTTTATCAGGATTCTGATTACCTGAAAACCATTGTAGATAACTGTATGATGAGCATGAGCAAATCAGACTTTGTAATTACGGCCCATTTGGCCAACGATAAAGAGTTTGGTGCCTTTTGGACTCAATTACACGAAGAGTTTAAATTAACCAAAGAGATGCTCTTAAAACTCTCAGGACAACCAACATTAATGGCTAATTATCCTGTAGATAAAAAATCGATTGCCACTCGTGAGAAAATTATTCTGCCTTTGGTATTGATTCAGCATTTCGCTTTAGAAAAACTTCAGCACGATCAGAATGAAAAAGACCAGCAAGCTTTAGAAAAGCTAGCGGTAAGAACAGTATTTGGTATTGTAAATGCCGGTAGGAATTTGGCCTAATACTTTCTGCCAGACCTCGAAGGTTTCAAAAACCTGCGAGGTTTAAAAATATAACGTCCAAGGCCTGTGTTCTCACAGACCTTTTTTATTACCTGCTGTCATTCTCAAAGGGTAGTCATTTCGACCGCAGTGGAGAAATCTTTTAACCATAGTTTAGAGATTTCTCCATTTCGCTGCGCTTCAGTCGAAATGACGGTCTTATTATTGGATCAGTTAGAATTACAAGACCCTGCAGCTCAAGCCTGATTGGACGAATACAGATTTTTCTATCGGCAGTAGGGAAAGGTACTGATGTGATCAATGGAAAACAGAACCTTACTTTCCAAAAAATAAGAATTTTTGGTGAATTTGTAATTCTGGAGGAACGAAGAATCTCAAACATAAGAAATAATGGACTCAGTAATGATTCATAAATTCTGTGTCTGCTGCTATGAGGCAGATTCTTCACTGCGTTCAGAATGACAAACCCATTTAAAAACAAAAAATCCCTCGCTGATTTTCATCTACAAGGGATTTTATATTTCGAAAAAGCCAGCTTAAGGCTTAAGACGATTATCGATCAATCGAACCCATCACTTTTTGGCCGAAAGCATTTAATGCGTCCTTTTCTGCTGCACCTTCACTCACCATCTGGTGTACTTCAAGCGCACCACAGATATTGGTAATCATTTCGCCTGCAACATCAACCTCGTGCTCACTAACGCCTCTAAACTCGCAAAAAGCCTCTAAAACTTCCAAAGTGGTCTCCAATTGTGCTGGAGTGGTATTTTGAAATAATTGTCTTATAACCGGAATCTTCATTACTTTATCTTGTTAAATAGTTCAATTAAACCTTCTGCTTTGTTGGTTTGCACCTGATCTACCAAGCTACCGCCTTCAAAAGCTGCAAAAGTTGGTAAATTATCAACGTTCGCAAATTTGCGTGAGTTTGGAAGTTTTTCGGCATCAACAATTAAGAAAGCTACATCTTCATTTTCTGAAGCCAGTTTTTTAAACTTAGGTTTCATGATTCTGCAGTTTCCGCACCAGGATGCAGCATACTGAACCATCACCTTTGAGTTATCGGCCAGATACTGTTGAAGATTATCTTCTGTTAATTCTAAAAACATAACGTTTATTTAATTAGTTAGCGGCTAAATATTCAGCTACGCCAGTTCTGTTTGCATTCATTGCTTCTTTTCCTTCTTCCCAGTTTGCAGGACAAACTTCACCATGTTTCTGCACGTGAGCGTAAGCATCAATTAAACGTAAATATTCTTTAACGTTTCTACCTAGTGGCATATCGTTAACACTTTCGTGGAAAACTTTACCAGTTTCGTCGATTAAATAAGTAGCCCTGAAAGTTACATTAGAACCTGAGAAAGATTCGTTTCCTTCTTCGTCGTAGTTAACTTCCTGATCTAAAATATCTAATATACCTGATAATTGTCTGTGTGTATCTGCTAAAATTGGATAAGTAACACCTTCAATACCACCATTATCTTTTGGGGTATTTAACCATGCGAAGTGAACTTCGTTGGTATCGCAAGATGCACCGATTACAATTGTATTTCTTTTTTCAAACTCAGGTAAAGCAGCTTGGAAAGCATGTAATTCTGTAGGGCAAACAAAGGTGAAATCTTTTGGATACCAGAATAATAACACTTTACTATTTTTGTTTACAGCTTCTTCAAATACATTGATTTTCAAGTCATCACCCATGTCCGACATTGCATCAATACTAACACTCGGGAATTTTTTACCTACTATTGCCATAATTTTTTGTCTTTAATTTTGTTGGTACAAAGGTAAGGCTAAAAGAGGTGTCAATCAACCCCGATCTACTAATAGTTAATTGTATTTATTGATAACGATATAGATGAAAACTATATTGTTTATGTGAAGTATAGCGGGGTTCTATTTTTTATAAAATGTCCATCATCTCGACTGAAACGCAGTGGAATGGAGAGATCCATCTTGATAGATTTAGCTTCGCTGAGCACTTCGTGGTTCTCGGCTACGCCTCTCTTCGCTCGAAATGGAAGGTTACTTCTTCAAAGTATTCTCATATAGCTTAAATATCCTTTTATACTCATCTGTCCAGCTGCTTGGCTCGATAAAACCATGGTCCTCTACCGGATAAACGGCAAGTTCCCAATTGTTTTTACCCAGTTCTATAAAACGCTGTGTAATCCGCACAATATCCTGAAAATGCACATTTACATCCACCATGCCATGTGCCATTAAAAGATTGCCCTTTAATTTATCGGCGAAGTAAATTGGCGAACTTCTTTTATAGGCAATCGGGTCGTTATAAGGCTCGTTTAAAATATTTGAGGTATAGCCATGGTTATAATGTGCCCAATCGGTAACCGAACGTAAAGCAGCACCACTTGCAAAAACATCCGATTCGTTGAACATGGCCATCAGCGTGATAAAACCACCATAAGAGCCGCCGTATAAACCAACGTGCTGCGGATTAACACCATATTTCTCTACCAAAAATTTAACACCATCGGCCTGGTCGGTTAAATCTTTTCCGCCCATGTGGCGGTAAATGCCGGTGCGGTGATCGCGGCCATAACCAGAACTTCCGGTATAATCGATATCGATTACGGTATAACCATTGTCGGCCAGCAAATTGTTAAACATAAATTCGCGAAAGTAGGTGCTCCATCCAAAGTGTACGTTTTGTAAATATCCTGCACCATGCACAAAAACTACCGCAGGATGGTTAGGGTGTGGATTGTCTGATTTATAAACCCTTGCATAAACGTCCGCACCATAACGGTTTTTAAAAGTAACCATATCGGGTTGACGCCATTTGTAAGAATTAAATTCGGCAGAAGTAGATTGCGTAACCTGTACGGCTTTAGCCCCCGCTCTATTTGGCTGGAGATACAGTTCTCCGGGTTTGTCCATGAAAGAATAATTAATGGCAAGGTATTTCTCATCAGGAGAAAGGGTAATGTCATTTAAGCCCTTCATGGTGGTAATTTGAACAAGTTCACCGCCATTTACACCAATTTTAAAGAAATTGGTAATCCCTGGGTGTTCTTTATTCGCTTTGATATAAAAAGTATTTCTATCTTTTGATAACTGTACCGATTGTACTTCCCATTTGCCGGCAGTAAGTTGTTTTTTATCACCTGTAGCTACATTAACCACATAAAGGTGCGAATATCCTGTCGCTTCGCTTTGATAGTAAAAGCGGTTATTATCGATCCAGCCTGTGCTGCCCTGGTAAAAACCGCTAATGCCTGGTCCACCAATCCATGCTTCGTCGCGCTGGCGGTCGACCAAAGAAAATTTTCCTGTTAAGGCATCCAGCTTCAGGATCCAGCGGTCTTTATTATCGGTAGAAGTAGCCATAACAATTGCAGAATTTCCATTATCATTCCAAAACGGACCAAAGAAATTTACAGGCCGGTCGGCATTTTTCTTTTTTAAGGTATCCAGTTCCTTTGGATAATCTTTCAGGTAATCAGGCAAGTCTTTTATACCGGTAATGGTTGAGGTTTGGATCGCATAAACAGTATCCCGTTGTGTATCATAAATAAAACCCAGCGAGGTATTTTCATTTTCACCAACTTTTGTTCTACCCTGAATATCTTCGGTATAACCTGAAGAAGTAACATAGTTCGGAACAATGGTATTGTGGTTGTTCTGTGCCGGCGTAGTTAATTTATAAGTAATAAAATGTCCATCAGGGCTAATGATTACGCCATTTAAAAACTTGTCTTCAGTATATAGCTCTTTTAACGGTTTTGTATCTGCAGCGGTACTTCCAAAGCGGCCTCTTCCACCGCGTGAACCGTTTTTGGCTTCTGCATTTCGTTTTTTAATAATATCGAAGAGTTCGGTTTGTTGTGCTTTTAACCATTTATCCTGTTCGGTAGTAGGTTTGCTTTCTGCTCTTCCGGCTTTTTTACCTTTAACAAAATTGGTAAGCTGTTTGGTTTCTGCTGATTTTAAATCAACCACGAAAAGATTATCGCCCAGTTGGTAAACAACATTTCCATTGGTTAAAAAAGCCGGACTGCTTTCCCTCTCCTGAGTACTGGTTAAGCGCGTTTCCTTATTCGTTTTGAAGTTCTGTAAATAAATATCTCCGCTTTTTTCTACCAAACCAAGGGAGCGATCGGCATTGTAGGTGTAGTTTAAACTCAATAGTTTTTCATCTTCCTTTTCCGCGGCTTTAACAGGTTTTGAAGAAGCAGCCGAAACTTTGAATAATTCTTCTTTGGCTTTATTTTCAGGGTTCCAGTTAAAATATAGGGTTTTGCTATCTGCCGTCCAGCGGAAATTAGTTGGCGAAATACCCATCCATTTTGGGTCGCGCATAATTTTTTCGACAGTTAAAGGGGCCAGTTGTTGTGCAAAAGCATACTCGCCTGTGCAAAGCAAAAGGAAAAGTAAATATTTCTTCATGAATTTTAGGTTTGGATGCAATTTAGGCAAAGCGCCACCTAATTTTAAAAGGAAATGGAAATGTTACAACCTCACCCTTCAAATGTCAGTGCCCATTGCAAAGGCTGTGCGCTCCCTCTCCTTAAGGAGAGGGAGCTAAAGGCAGGATTGGCTGCACGAGCGTTGATAGGGTGAGGTTAACGGATCACCCTGCCAGTTTTATCTACATTGACAACATCAAAAGGCTTTAAATATTCGTTTATGATGACTGCAAATTCGCGTCTGCTCAATTCTTTTTTAAGATCGTAATTACTGCTAAACCTATAATTTTTGTTCCATTTTTTCTGAAGTTCGGCTTTTGTAGCATCAACTGATTTATTCCCCACATAACAAACCAGGGAAATGGTGTTTTCTAAGTTAATGGGGATATTCTGATGATCGTCGAACCAGATCTGTGCTTTATAATAATATTCTTTGATCGGTTCTTTTATCTCTTGATAAGTAACTTCTTTTTCAGGTGCGAAATAAGCTTTTCCCTTTGTGATTTCTGCTTTAATAATCCCTGTAATACCTACTTTTTGAATGGCTAACCAATTGGAATCCGTCATTTTTACATCTTCAAAGGGCATTAACGCGTGCTTATAGGCCAATAATTCTCCCTGGATTCTTTTTAAATTTGACAAACTGATTTTGGTGTCGAAAAATGCGGCATAAGCTGCGGTTGCCCCGGCTGCTTGTCCAATTTCAAATTGATCTTTAGAGATATAAAGCAAATTTTCCTGATCTGGGATCAATAAGCTGTACAGGGATAAAAAGCTGGCTCCTGAAGAAATCCTGGATATAGTTGTCCGGTAAGTATTTTCGTTATAGTTTAACGGACTTGAAGATGCAGGATTTAAAGTGGAGATTTTTAGTTCCGAAAGCAATTTTTCAGGGTTGTCGGCTAGCACAAGAATTTTGGCTTTAATGCTTTTATCTTTTGTGAGATTTACTTCCCAACCACTGCCAGAACGTTTAATTTCTGTGTAAGTTGTGTTGTTGATGACGTTTAAAAGTAAGGTGCTATCTACCACAATTACTTTTGTCCGGCTTTTTTTATCCGGTTTAGGTTTTGGGCTTTCCAGGCTTTTCGCATTTTCAGTTTCCCGCTTTAAAAAACTTTGGTAAAAAGGCAGTAAAGCCCTTTTGGCTTCAGCTATTTTATTTAAATCCAACGGTTCTTTTTGGGTAAGCTGGATGGTTTTTACGCCCGATTTAAAAGACTGAAAAGATGCGGCATAAGCAGCATCGCCGTTGCCGATAACCAGTACATCTGTTTTTATGGTTTGGGCATGGATAACAAGTGGAATTATGAATGCGAAAACAAAAAACAATCTTTTCATCTTTTATTATTAAAATTTGCTGCAATATGCTTTAAATGAATGAATTTTTAATGAAAAGGCTGTGTTTTAACTAAATTTAACTCGTAATTTAAGGAAAATCGATAAGTGTAAAAGCAAGTAATAATAAGTGATTATGGAACAACGGATAAAGTCGGTTTTCGATTTACAGCAAAAATATAAATTCGATTTACGCAAAACAGATGTTAAAGCCCGTATCGGGAAGTTAAAATTACTTAAGCACGCTCTGGAAAAAGCCGAAGAGGAAATATTCTGCGCTTTAGAAAAGGATCTGCGTAAAAACCGTTTCGAAAGTGCTGTAACTGAACTGTACTTTACCTATGCTGAAATCGACTTTGCCATCAAAAAATTGAAAGGGTGGATGAAACCGAAATCAGCAGGCCGAACCATGAGCAATTTTTTTGCGAGTAATAAAATCTATTATGAACCCAAAGGTGTTTGTTTGATTATTGCCCCATGGAATTACCCATTACAATTGATGATGAGTCCTTTGGTTTCGGCAGTAGCGGCAGGAAATTGTGTGATCCTTAAACCGTCCGAATTAAGCGAAGCAACAGCCGGCGTGATCAGTAAATTAATTGCAGCCACTTTTGAACCCAAGGAAATTGCCTGTTTTGAAGGAGATGCCAATGTTTCTAGCGAACTGCTAAAACTCCCGTTTGACCATATCTTTTTCACCGGAAGCACCGCAATTGGTAAAGTAGTAATGGAAGCTGCGGCAAAAAACCTGACCTCGGTTACTTTGGAGCTTGGAGGAAAATCACCGGCTATTGTAGACGGAACCTGTGATATTAAAAAGGCTGCTGAAAAAATCGCCTGGGGTAAACTGGTTAATGCAGGGCAGACCTGTATTGCACCGGATTATGTCCTCATCGAAGAAAATAAGCAGAGTGATTTTATTGAACATTACAAAATTGCAGTCGGAAAAATGTTCGGTGAAGGCGCTGGAATTAATAAAAATGATTATGCCAAAATCATTAACGATAAACAGTTTAAGCGTTTAAATAAACTAAAAGAAGATGCGATTGCCGATGGAGCAGTATTAGCTTTTGGTGGAGAAACAGATGAGAAAAGTTTAACCCTAATGCCCACAATTTTAACTTCAGTAAATGAAAAAAGTGCCATCATGCAGGAGGAAATATTCGGCCCGGTTTTACCTGTAATTACCTTTAAAAACCTGGAGGAAGCTATTGATTTACTGAATAGCAAAAACAAGCCTTTAGCACTGTATATTTTTTCTGGTAGCGGGCAGAACCAGCGTAAAATCATAAACGAAACCAGCGCTGGCGGAACCTGCGTAAACGACGTGCTGGTTCACATCAGTAACCCTAATTTGCCTTTTGGTGGTGTTAACAGCAGTGGGGTAGGAAGCTGTCATGGTATTTTTGGTTTTAAAACCTTTTCGCATGAGAGGTCTGTTGTTTTTCAATCAAAATTGGGTTTAACCAAAATGATTTATCCTCCGTATGCGCCAAAAATGGGGTTATTGAAATGGTTAAAGAAATTGATGTAGATGAAACCTCCTTAAATAAAGTGAAATAAAGAAAGAATCGTCATTGCGAGGTACGAAGCAATCTTAATGCGCACGCTGTTAGCGATCGTTGTAAGATTGCTTCGTCGGCTGAAAAAGCCTTCTCGCAATGACGACCTCGTGCGGCTTGTAGTGATCTTTGCGGTTAAAAACTCGATAATTCTCCTTATTTTGGTTCCATGGATTTAGAACAACTTAAATACCCGATCGGTCAATTTGCTATGCCTGATATTTTCGATCAAAAACAAATTGATACCTGGATTTCTGAAATAGAGGCATTACCTGGCCAGATTAAAAAGGCTACAGAAAATTTAACAGATGAAGAACTGAATCAAACCTATCGTCCAGGAGGCTGGACATTGAGGCAGGTTGTTCATCATGTTCCGGACAGTCATCTCAATGCCTATATCCGTTTTAAGCAGGCCATTACTGAAGAAATTCCGGTAATCAGACCATATTATGAGGAACGCTGGGCAGAAACCGAAGAAGCAAGAAATGGTGACATCAAATTGTCGATTGAGCTGTTAACTGGTTTACATCAGCGTTGGGTTGCTTTTTTAAAAACACTGAAAGTAGAAGATTACCAGAGGAAATACATTCATCCTGCCCAGAATAAAGAACTCACTTTGGCCAATATGCTGGGCATGTATGCCTGGCACGGAAAACACCACCTGGCACACATTACCAATACCATAACAAAATGAAAAGAATCTATTTATACTCCTTGATTTTATTTTTTGTTGGATTTTACGGCAATGTTAAAGCGCAAAAAGATCCATCAAAAATCTTTTCTTTTGTATTAGGTTCATGGGAAATGCAGACTCCCAAAGGTAAAATTGTGGAACAATGGAGCCAGGGTGCCGATAAAATACTGAAAGGCAAGAGTTATCGTGTCAATGCAAAAGGAGATAGCGTTCTTACCGAAACCTTACAGATCAGAAAAATAGGAAAAGATGTTTTCTATTGTTCAACGGTTGCTAATCAGAATGAAGGTGAGGAAGTCTGTTTTAAGCTTATTTCCACAAAAGATCAGATCTATATTTTCGAAAATACGGCACACGATTTTCCGCAAAGAATAGTTTATCAAAACCAGGGGAAAAATGAAATGCTCGCCTGGATTGAAGGTGAACTTAATGGGAAAAGCCGAAAATCGGAATTTAGATATAAGCGGCAATAGACGATTCGTCATGCTGAATTTATTTCAGCATCTTTTTAGCATGAAAGACCCTGAAATAAATTCAGGGTGACGATCACGTTAAAAAAGAGATAATATCTAACTACATCAAAATTAACATGGCTGCGCTCATGGCAATCATAATCGCATCTTCAACAATGGTTACTGTACTCATGGGCAGGTTAAACACCGCGCCCAGGCAAGCGCATTGAATTTTCTTTTTGTTTAAAACGCTTTCTAAAACTCCAAGGATACTGATGGTCATTACGATCAGGGTGACCCAATTCACAATAACAGGCGATAGGTTTAATGCAAAGGATAAGCCTAAGCCTAATTCGATAAAGGCATAGATATAACCCCAAGCGCTGAATTTTTTAGCCACGATGTCGTACATGGCATAACTTTCGGCAAATGCTTTTAAGTTGAGCATTTTAAAGAAAGAAAAGGTAAGGAAGAAACCTGCCATAAAAACGCGCATAAACACCATAAAATTGATGGCATTGGCCTGCCACGAAACCACTAACGATATTGTGGTTACATACCCAAAGATCAACAGAATGGGTTTGTAGGTTTCGGCCCAGGATTTTGTTTCTTCAAGCGTTTCATTATGATGCGCGGCAGAAATCTGATATTTGCTGTCAGTACCGCCTAAAGCTTGTTGCAAGGTATCTAAACCGATATGTTTATCCATGCTAACGGTAGCAGTATTGGCGTCTTTAGAAACCTCAACCGAGGTTACATCTGGTAATGTAAGCAGGTTACTTTTAACTTTATTTTCGCAACCGCTGCAGGTCATGCCTGTGAGTCGATAGGTATGTGTCATGATTGAATTCTTTATACAAATTTACCGCTTCAGGTAGCAATAAGCGTTACAGAATAATCATAAAGTTTTATAGAGTTTTAGATTGTTGTCATTCTGAACGCAGTGAAGAATCTTTTACTGTAGAGAGGAAGTTTTCATCGTTTAAAGATGCTTTGTGTCTCAGCATGGCAAAATTTATCCCACCAGAACTGATGTCATCGTTAACGAACCTCCAACTGCTTTATCATTAAAAAACGAAACCTCTTCCTTATCGTTTTTCATTCCAAGCGTATAAATGAGGGGTAAATAATGTTCCGGAGTAGGGATAGCCAGCATCGCATCACTGCCAAGGTTGCGGTAATTGATTAAAGGTTGAAAATCGCCATTTGCAATTAAATTTTTGAATTTATCGTTCATTTCAATTGCCCAATCGTAACCGCCGCCATTAATCATTTCCCAGCTTAACATGCGTAGATTGTGCACCATATTTCCACTACCTATAACCAATATCCCTTTTTTGCGGAGTGCATAAATTTCTCTGGCAATTTCATAATGTTGTCCAGGCGATTTGGTATAATCAATACTCAATTGCAGAACAGGGATGTCCGCATTTGGATACATGTGCTTTACTACTGTCCAGGTGCCATGGTCTAAACCCCAATCGTGGTCTAAACCAACAGGAGTTGAGGGTATTAGACCAGGGATTTCTGCAGCAAGTTTCGGATCGCCAGGAGCAGGATATTGAACATCGAAAAGTGCCTGAGGGAAACCACCAAAATCGTGGATGGTACTTGGGAAACCCATTGCAGTTACAAAAGTACCGTGGGTGTACCAATGTGCCGATACTACCAAAACTGCTTTTGGAACAGGGATATGTTTGGCCAAATCTACCCAACTCTCACTAAACTCATTATTTTCAATCCCGTTCATAGGAGACCCATGGCCAATAAAAAGCGTTGGCATTAAATCCGTTTGAGGCAAGCGTTGAGTAAAATTTCTGAATTGGGATAGTGCAGACATAATATCGGGTTTGTCATGCTGAGCCTGTCGAAGCACCTACATGCATTTCGACAAGCTCAATGTGACAGATTTTTATCAGATCATCAATATGGATAAATAATGATCCTATATTTATTTTCCCTGAACAAACTCCAGGTTTAATTTGATCGCAACATCTTTTGCAACACCTGCACCAGTTGGATCATATTTAATATTATAATCTAAACGGTTAATGGTTGTAGTTGCACCAAAACCTGCTTTAGTGTTACCTTGCTGGTCTTTAGCTGTACCACCATAAACAACCGCAAATTTTACATCTTTAGTTACATCACGGATGGTTAATTTACCACTTAACTCATAATTGTTACCACTTAATTTTTTGAAAGAAGTGCTTTCGAATTTCATCGTTGGAAATTTCTCTGCGTTAAAGAAATCATCAGTTTTTAAGTGACCATCTCTCATTTCAACACCTGTAGTAATGCTGCTTACATCTACGGTAAAGGCAATTTTAGCATCAGTTAAATCTGGTTTAGATGCAGAAACTGTCCCGTCGAATTTTTTGAATGAGCCATCAACAAAAGAAATGCCCATGTGTTTAACCGAAAAGTTTACAAATGAGTGCATTGGATCTATCTTCCAGCTGGTTTGTGCAAATGATGCCACACTAATTGAGGTAGCGATCAGAAATAAGAATAATTTTTTCATATTTAGTGATTTTATTTAGATGCAAAAATAGCTGATTATCAGTCGATCAGTCTTGACGTATGGTAAGAAATTGGATAGAGGGGGTATCGGTTAACTGTTGGAATGGCTAAATTGCTGGGATTGTTGAATTGATAAGTGGTTGATGGTTTTCTGGTTCATAGTTCATAGACAATAGGCCGATTAACCATCAACCATGATCTATCTAACCATTGACCATAAACTTTAGCCCATCCTCCATCTTACTTCTTCCATTTTACATTATCAGACCTCATCCAGCGTTTTCCTGCTGTCTTTTGATGTTGCTTTATAAACTGAAGGCGTAATTTCGGTTACTTTTTTGAATTGTGCCGATAGGTGAGCTACACTGCTGTAATTTAGCTGGTAGGCAATTTCGCTAAGGGTGAGTTCGCCGTAGGTAAGCATTTCTTTTGCTTTTTCTATTTTTTGAGCAATGAAATACTTCTCAATCGTTTGGTTTTCGACCTCAGAAAAAATGCTGCTTAAGCTCGTATATTCCTGTTTTAACTGCTCGCTGAGGTAGGCAGAAAGATTGATCTTTAAAGGTTCTTTGGTATAATGTACGAGGTTAATGATGGCCGTTTTAATCTGTTCTGCAATTTGAGTTTTTTTATCCTCCAGCAATTCGAAGCCAAAATGGGTCAGTTGTTCCGCAATTTTGATTTTATCCTCTGCTACTATGTTTTCAGCAAGGGTAACTTCGCCAAGCTCAACCAATAGCGGTTTAAAGCCAAGCTTTTCCAGCTCGGCCTTAACCACCATTTTGCAACGGTTGCATACCATATTTTTGATATGCAGTTTCATTAGTTCGATTTTATGGTTTCAGAAACGTCGCCACAATCAAACATCATGCTTCCATAATATGGATTTTCGATGTTTTCTTTTTCATTTAACCAGCTCGCCTTCGCCATTGGGCAATGTTGAATATAAACGTTTTGACTATTAAATTTCAGGCCTTTCAACGTTTTGATCATTGCATAAGAAATCCCTTCAAAGGCTTTTCTCTGTGTTTTGATGTCGTTTGAACCTGCAAGTAGCGCGGCTTTACTTTTAATAATGGCCGCTTGTTCCATAAATATTTTATGTTGATCGGCTGGTAAATCTTTATGATTAACGGCATTTACCTTTGCCGATAAAACTTTCACTTTTTCAATAGCTAAATCTTTTTTATCGGTTGCCAGCGCATTTTTTACATCGTAATATGCCGTTAATACTTGATTTAAGGCTGTGTCTGTTTTGCTTTGTGCATAAGTAAAAGCTGTTGTTGCGATCGTCATGATGACAACTAATCCTAATATTTTTTTCATCTTTTTTATATTGTTTTTAATGCTGATGAGGCGATCATGGTTTCATGTTCAGTTTAATATGAAAACCATGATCGCTTCGTTATTTTTTTATTTTAAAACGTTAAAGAAGTTAAATTCTGCCCGAAGCAGGTACATGTTTTTGGTGTATCGGTTATCCATATTTCCGGCTGCCTGAAAGCGGTAGCCAAAATCGATGCGGGTTGTACTGTTCAAAATCATTTGTACAGCAGGAGCGATATCCAGATAAGACTGGCCACTGCCCGGATCGGTTTTACCCAGCAATTCTAAATATACATTAAAATTGGGCTGTTTGTAATCCTTATAAACTACTGGTAAAACCAAATAACCCGACGATAAACTGTACGACAACATGTTCTTTGGCTGCGGCATTCCAGCAATCTGCCTGTCGCTGTTTTCAAAAGCATGTGCATAACCCAAGGTTGATGATAATGCCAGTTTGTGCAGCAGCTGTGTGAAGATCAATCCACCTTGTACGCCACTATTGTCACCCTCAAGATTAATATCTCTTGTGTATGTTGGGCGCCTGCTGGTGCTTGCCCTTCCAAAAGCCGATGCCCTGAAATGGCTATGCGCTTCATCTAAGGATAAAAGCCGGTACTTGGCGTATAAACTTCCTCCTTCTAAACGGTATTTTCCATCCATATCCGAGAGAAAAGCCTGTGCATGCATCATCAGATTTTTGTTGAAACCGATCATTACCTCCGGGATCGTCCGGCTTACGTAACCCGGATAGTTGAACATGCCCTCGTTGGTAAGCCTTACACCGATTGATTTAGTAGGCATATTACTTGCAGGCTCTGTAAATACATACAGTTCTTGTGCCGAAACACTGGCATAAGCGCCGATCATCATCAGCGCCAATACGAATATCCGCCTCATCTTACGAAAGAACTAAATGGTAAATACGGGTTTTTTTACCGTTTACAATACCGGTGCCGCTTGCATAAGCATCAGAATTAGCAGTGGTTGCCTGTTTTTTAAATGCAGAACCAGATATGAAATCTTTATCCACTACGCTGGCCTTTACGTTGCCACTAAGCGTTTTACCTTTTACATTTACAAAACGGTACACATTGCCGTTAACAATAGCCTGACCTTTGTCGTCTACCTTAACATCATTAAAATTGAAGTTAGCCGTTAAACCGCCTACTGAAAAACCTGCATCCTGAACTTTTTTGCGGACCAGATCAAGGTTAACGTTGGCGTCTTTTTTAAAGGTTAAAACAAAAATGTTTTTATTTAAATCAGGTTTAACGCTACTGATAAAGCCGAGGGTTTCTAAAGATTTTTGTGTTGCGTTTGAGCACATAGAACAGGTTAAACCGGTTACCTGTAAATCTGCTGTAGAGATTTGTTGTGCCGAAACATTAACGGCGAAAAATAGCATAACGATGCTGAATATTTTTATTGCTTTCATGATTTTTTTGAATTAGAATTTAAGGAAATGTCACATTGAGCCTGTCGAAATGCAAAATGATGCATTGACGAGCCGATGTTTAAAATCCTAATTCCTAAAAATGCAATTGAAAATATGCAAAGCAATCCGCGAGGATAATGGCGGTGCTTTGTTCGAAATTTTACTAAAAAACTTTGGACCAATGCTGCTTAGAAATGCTAAAACAGGAGGGTGTAGAAAAAGCTGGATAGAAAACAGTTTTGGCATTTGTAACTCGGCCTCTGCATGGTGACTATCTTTTACTTTAACTGTGACCTGGGTATTTTTGCAACAACCGTCATCTTTCTTTTCAGCAGGAATATCCTTGCAGAATTTGCATGAAATCTCATTGCTGAAAAGTTTAACGTTTTCCAGTTTGCCCCCACAGAAATGGAGACTTAAAGCCAAACCCATAACACTAACTGCATAGAATACAGCCAAAGAAAGTGCTATTTTTTGTTTTAACTTCATTAATACAAAGGTAAAGCAAAAATTATCGAATAAAGCGGTTATTTCTTTACTGAATTTCATTTTTTAGCTTAATTTAGCCTCAAACACCAGTTAAATGAAGAAAATATTATTATTCCTCTGCACCTTTTCGATGCTTTCAGCCTTTGCCGCAAAGCCCAAAAATAAATATGTACGCATTAAAACCGAATTTGGAGAATGCATTATTAAGCTATATAACCAAACGCCTCTACACCGTGATAATTTTTTAAAACTGGTTAAACAGGGATACTACAATGATGTTTTGTTTCACAGGGTGATCAAAGATTTTATGATTCAGGGTGGTGATCCGGATTCTAAAAATGCCAAACCTGATTCTTTATTGGGTGAAGGAGGGCCGAAGTATACCATCCCAGCTGAGTTTAATGATAGCTTGTTTCACAAAAAAGGCGTTCTGGCTGCTGCCAGGGAAGGCGATGATGTTAATCCATCAAAAGCATCAAGCGGTAGTCAGTTTTACCTGGTACAAGGAAAGGTTTTTACCGATCAGCAGTTAAACAGTGTAGAAGAGAAACGTTTAAAATTTAAAATCCCTGAATGGCAGCGTGAGGTTTATAAAACAATAGGGGGCACCCCGCATTTAGATCGCAATTATACTGTTTATGGCGAAATTGTGGTTGGCTTGGATATGGTAGATAAAATTGCCGCTCTGGAAACCGATAAAAACAACCGCCCAAAACAGGATGTAAAAATGGAAGTTACCGTTTTAAAAAGAAGAGCCGCGAAAAAATTGGAAAAACAATTATTGCAGATACCCTGAAAGATAAGATGATTATGTAATCAAGGGGGCTTGTCTGTTGTCAAAAAAGAATAAAAGCCGAATTTGTTTATCTTGGATCTCATAAAAAACAGAAGTCTGATTCGTTATTCTTCCTTTTCTACATTGATCGAAAATAGAAGCCTCAAAAATTTCAGGTTGTACTTTTATTATTTGAATGATTTTATTCGTCTGTTTTAAAAATTTTTTCGCTGATTGTTCGCTGAATTTATCAAGAATAAAGAAGAAGATTGCATCAAAAGTTTCTTTTGCTTCATCGGTCCAGAATATTGGTAAACTCATAAATATTTAGCATACCGTTTCATTACTTCATCATGAGGCGTTAACTTTCCCTCTTCAGCTTGTTTTAGTCCTCTTTTAATGCCTTCTTGAACATGTTTTGGTAATTCTTCTAAAACAACCTTTTCATTGTAGTTTAAAAGCATCTCTATCTCTGACAAAAGGTCTTCATCGTCCGTTTCCAATACTTTTTTTGCGATTTCTATTTTTAACTCCTCGATGCTCATAAACAAATTTAATGAAAGCAAATCTCAATTACTAAGCATTTATTCAATTAATTTCTAAATTTACCGCCCACAACAATTGAAATTTACTGAATGAAACTATCATGATTTACTATCACTCAGTGATAAAAAATCATAATTGCTTCATCACCATTGAAAACTGAATTTAACTGATGAAAATTATTTCCTATAACGTAAACGGAATTAGGGCAGCAAGTACCAAAAACTTTTTTGGCTGGTTACAAGCTACAAACGCTGACATGGTCTGTTTGCAGGAAGTAAAGGCGCTGCCTTCGCAAATCCCTGAAATTATTGCACTGATTGAGCAGTTGGGTTATCACCATTATTGGTTCCCGGCAGAGAAAAAAGGATATAGCGGCGTAGCCATTTTGTCTAAAATTAAACCTAAACATGTAGAATTTGGCTGCGGTGAAGAATGGATCGATAAAGAAGGACGGATTTTAAGGGCCGATTTTGATGATTTCTCATTAATGAGTTTATACATGCCCTCCGGATCTAGCGGAGATGAAAGGCAGGTGAAAAAGTACGAATTTATGCGGTTTTTTGACGGGTACATCGGAGACTTGCGTAAAGAGATCCCAGATTTGATAGTAAGCGGCGATTATAACATCTGTCATACTGCTATTGACATCCATAATCCAAAATCGAATGCAAATTCTTCAGGGTTTTTACCAGAGGAAAGAGAGTGGATGCAATTATTTCTGGATAACGGCTTCATCGATACTTTTCGTCATTTTAATAAAGACCCGCATCATTACACCTGGTGGAGTTACCGTGCCGGATCGAGAGGAAAGAACCTGGGTTGGCGTATCGACTACCATCTGGTTACAAGACCAATGGAAAGCCGTTTGAAAAATGTAATGATTTTACCCGATGCCATACATTCAGATCATTGCCCGGTTCTATTGGAAATGGAATAATGTAAGATGTAAAATGGATCAGGGGTTTACAAAATCAGATCCTGATTACCCGATACTTTTACTCATACTCAATAAACGAACCAAATGCTAATCACCAATATAAAAGGCCTTGTAGGTCTTCACCCTAAAAATAAATTAGTGCTTCGTGGCAGCGAACTGAATCATTTACCTGTTCTCGAAAATGCATGGCTTTTGATAGAAGAGGACCTGATCAAAGATTTTGGTGAAATGGATTCAATCCCCTCTCACATCTCAGGTCTCACATCTCAAATCTCTGCCGAAGGCAGATACATTTTCCCATCCTGGTGCGACAGCCATACCCATATTGTTTTTGCGGCCTCACGGGAAGAAGAGTTTGCCATGAAAATACAGGGCAAAAGTTATGAAGAAATTGCGGCGGCAGGTGGTGGGATTTTAAATTCGGCCAATAAACTTCAAAAAGCAACGGAAGATGAATTGTTTGAAAGTGCAGTAGTTAGGTTAAAACAGATGATTCTACAAGGAACAGGTGCGGTTGAAATTAAAAGTGGATATGGACTAACCACAGCGAGTGAAATAAAAATGCTTAGGGTAATCCGCAGGTTAAAAGATGAGTTTCCAATCCCTATCAAGGCAACTTTTCTGGCTGCCCATGCCTTTCCTGTCGAATTTAAAAATGATCATCAAGGTTATATCAGCTTGATTATTAATGAAATGTTACCTCGGATAGCAGAAGAAAACCTGGCCGATTATATTGATGTTTTCTGCGAAAAAGGTTTTTTCTCTGTAGAAGAAACCGATCAGATACTCAAAGCAGGAGCAAAATATGGTTTAAAACCTAAAATACATGCCAATCAGCTTTCTGTTTCGGGAGCTATTGAGGTGGCGGTTAACAATAATGCCATTTCAGTCGATCATTTGGAAGAAAGTAACGAGGAAACCATCGATACGTTAAGAAATGCCGATACCATTGTAACATTACTGCCTTCTTGTTCGTTTTATTTAGGTATTCCATTTGCAGATGCTAAAAACTTTATTAAAGCCGATTTGCCTGTGGCTTTGGCTACCGATTATAACCCGGGATCAACACCTTCAGGAAATATGAATTTTGTGGTGTCGCTGGGCTGTATTAAAATGAAAATGTTTCCGGAGCAGGCCATCAATGCGGCTACTTTAAACGGAGCGGCAGCAATGGAGATCAGCGAAAGTTATGGAAGCATTGCCATTGGAAAAAAAGCAAATTTATTTATCACAAAACTAATGCCCTCAATAGCCTATTTGCCGTACAGTTTTGGTGAAAGCCAGGTTGATACGGTGATTTTAAATGGCGAGATTTATCATGGATAACCTTAAAATATATTCGCAAAGCGACATTGAGCATTTGATTATCCATCGTGATGGCGAAACCAAGCTTGGCGAAAGGGTTAATACCTATCAACATGAAGCAATCTCTATAGAAGGGTTAGAAGCGAACAATTCAAAATTTGTGTTGCTGGGAATCCCTGAAGATATAGGGGTAAGGGCTAATGCAGGTATTGCGGGAGCAGCATCGGCATGGCGCGCAAGTTTAACAGCTTTTCTAAATGTCCAGAGTAACCGCTTTTTAAGTGGTGGAGAAATTTTGGTATTGGGGCATTTTGAAATTATTGAACCTGAAGATTCTTCTATTGAAGCTTTAAGAAATAAAGTAGCCGAAATTGATGAATTGGTTTATCCGGTCATAGAAAAAATTGTAGCTGCAGGCAAAATTCCTATTGTAATTGGTGGAGGTCATAACAATGCTTATGGCATGATTAAAGGTACTTCTTTAGCCTGTAAAGGCTCAATTGATGTATTAAATGTAGATGCGCATGCCGATTTAAGGGAGTTGGAAGGCCGGCATAGTGGCAATGGATTTTCTTACGCTTTAAAAGAAAATTACCTGAATAATTATTTTATGTATGGTTTGCATCAGAATTATAACAATGAAGCTATTTTAAGCCAGATTGATAACAATCCAAAATTAAAGGCGGTATTTTTTGATGCTATTTTAATGGGTGCCGATGTCAATGGTTTTTTTGATGGATTAGGGCCTGCTGCGGGTTTAGAAATCGACTTAGATTGCATTCAGAATGTACTTTCAAGTGCTGAAACACCCTCTGGATTTGCCGTTAACGATATTCGAAAACTGATTTTAACCCATGCTAAGAAATTTTCTTACTTGCATATATGCGAAGGCGCCACGCGGATGCTTGATGGGAGGGTGAGTAAGCTCACATCTAAGTTAATCGCTTATTTAGTGAGTGATTTTGTGAAAGCAAATATTTCTTAGGTTTAGGCAGGGATGTATAGAAAACACGGGGTATCTAATTCGTTTCGTCATCCTGAACTTATTTCAGGATCTTTCTTGCGATAAATGCCTTATAAATGGACCCTGAAACAAGTTCAGGGTGACGATTGTAGGTAGGGCTCTACAAATGCTCCGCTTCGTATTTCTCACCAGCCTTTAACATCAATTCAATCTGTTTCAGGTCTTCGGCGGTTAATTCTTCTTTTTCTTGTAATTCGAATACCGCAATCATGTTGTCTTCGTATTGTTTTTCGGTTTTGATAACGATTTCCTGTGGCATGCCGGTAAGCTTAAAATTTTATAATTTCTGTTGGTGTTATGCAAAAATCTAATTTGATGTCGTGTTCATTTACATCATCGATTTTCTCAATTGCAGGATGCAAAGATAAACCTATTTTCTGAGCATTTATATCCTGGAGAAAGCGATCATAAAAACCTTTGCCATAACCTACGCGGTAGCCTTGTTTATCAAAGGCTAACAGTGGAATAATGACCATATCTATTTCTCCTTCGTGAAGGTTTCCTTTTTGTGGCTCTAGAATATTGTAAAGGTTTTTTTTCAGGTCTCCTTCACCCAGGTATTCGTGGTGGGTCATCAGTGCTGTTTCAAAATCGGCCTTAGGCACAATGATTTTAATTTCAGGATGGGTTTCGTTGAGCCACTCGATCAATAAAAAAGTATCCGGCTCTTTTTTTTCTGTAATGGGTAAAAAGATGTGCAGGGTTTTAATTTGGCTAAAATCAAGTGTTTTAAACTGTTTTAAAAGCGATTCGTTTAACGCATGATACATTGAGTCATTTAGTTGCAATCTGTCTTTTAACGCTTGTTTTCTGATTTCGGCTTTTACCATAAAACAAAGGTAATATTTTTCAAGCCTCGCAGGTTTCGAAATCTGCGAGGTTTTGTGACTTAAGGCCTAAAGGCCTTGGTTAAATAAACCCGATTGCAATGGTAGCTGATGGCTTCACGCCGGCACTACAAGCGGAGTGTGACTGTCGTAACCCAATCACACGAACCCTGCTTTTTCAAAAGAAGATGACCACCTAAGTCACCTTAGTACATCTAAGAGATGCGGTTTATTTAGCATTATGGGTTTAAACCTCACTGATTTTGAGGAACAAAAAAAGCCTCTGAAATTTAATTTCAGAGGCTTTTAAGTGTGTGTTTAAATTATTTTACACGCTCAACATATTCGCCGGTACGGGTATCAATTTTAATTTTATCACCTTGGTTTACGAACATCGGTACTTTAACCTCAACACCGTTTTCTAATGTTGCTGCTTTTAATGCATTTGTAGAAGTATCGCCTTTAACAGCAGGCTCCGAATAAGTAATTTCGAATTCTGCAAAGTTTGGCAACTGCGCCATAATTGCTTCTTCGCTTTCCATTGAAACGATGATGTTCATGCCTTCTTTTAAGAATTTAATAGCAGAACCAAATAAAGCTTTCTCAACATTAAACTGTTCGTAGCTGTTGTTATCCATTACTACCAAATAATCACCTTCTTCGTATAAATATTGGTAATCACTGGTTTCTACGCGACAGATTTCTACAGCCTCGTCGGTATTCATACGTGCCTCAACAATTCTTCCCGATTTAATGTTACGGAATTTACCGGTATAAAATGCGCCACCTTTTCCTGGTGTACGGTGATTCCATTCGTCAACAGTAACCAGTTCGTTGTTAATGCGAAGGATGTTGCCTGTTTTAATTTCTGATGCTTTTGCCATATTGTGTTATCCCAAATTGGGTTTTGTATTTTAGTTTTTCGTGACGGCAAAGGTAAAATTATTTTGATAAAAACCTATAAAGGTTTAAGGCAGAAGGCTTAGGGTTTAAGAAAATTTAAACCTTCTGTTATGCTATTTTACCCGCTCCATATATTCACCTGTTTTGGTATCAATCTTCACCTTATCTCCTTGATTAATAAACAAAGGAACCCTAATTTCAGCACCAGTTTCTACAGTGGCATATTTTTGCGCGCTGGTTGAGGTATCGCCTTTTACAGCAGGTTCAGAGTAGGTGATTTCTAGCTCTACACTATTAGGAAGCTGGGCAACGATCGGTTCATCGCTTTCAAAAGCAATGGTTACATTCATGCCTTCTTTCAGGAATTTAATCGAACTGCCAAAAAGCAGCTTTGGGATATTGTACTGTTCGTAAGTGTTGTTGTCCATCACTACCAGGTAATCGCCATCCTCATACAGGTATTGATAATCGTTCGTTTCTACTCTGCAAATGGTCACCTCTTCATCTGTCCGGAAACGGTATTCTACAATTTTCCCGGTTTTTACATTGCGCATACGGGCCTGATAAAAAGCCCTTAAATTTCCTGGAGTACGGTGGATATATTCTTCTACGCTTACCAACTCTCCGTTAAAACGAAGCACATTTCCGCTTTTTACTTCTGATGCTTTTGCCATTTATAATGAAATATTGTTTTGTCAATTGTTTTGAATACCAAAGTTAAAAAAAGGAATGATGATTTGAAAAGCGAAACCAGCATTAATCGGGTAGGACGGTCCCGCTTTTTCTTCAATCTTTTTGTAATTATATGTGCAAACTTATTGAAGTGGCTGCACCAAAAAGTATTTTCGTGCAATCGGGTTTAGAAATGAGAGGCTTGTGCATAAAATAATTGCCGCCGAAACGACAAAAAACTCCGCATAAAAGAAATGCCTTTGGGAACCACTCCAAAGGCATAATCAACCTAAACCTCAAACTAAACTATGAAAAACTCTTTGCCTTTTAAGGGCTATATTTTTGATTCCGCAATGCGGAAAATATGAACGTTTCCTGGAAGAGATAAATTAAATAATTGTTTCTCTTTTTGGTGGTGCAAAGGTAAGAACAATTTATCAATTACAAAATATTTTTTGAAAAAATTATTTTTAGTACAAATGTATGACAAAACATACGTTTAAGAAAAGGCTTTTTTGGATGTTAACCTACTTATAGTCTGATATTTGTAGTTGTGCCGAGCAGAATTCGTATTCTTGTATTTGATTTGAACCAATTATGGTAAGCCGCTCTTTTCCAAAATTTTCGATCAGTTCACGGTACCAACTTATACCCTGAACATCTAAATTACTCGTCGGCTCGTCTAAAAATAAAATAGGTGTATCCGCACAACATGCCAAAGCTAGTTTGGTTCTTTGCTTCATTCCAGACGAAAAGTACTTGATTTGTTTGTTTGCTGCTTTTTCTAATCCTAATATACTGACCAGCTTTTTTGCATCCAGGCCAGAAGCAAAATTTTTGAACTTAAAGTGGAAATCGATGCTTTCTTTTAGTGTAAAAGTTTCAACCAGTTCAAGATATGGTGCTGCCAAACTGATGTACTTGTAAATATTTTCTACAGGGATATCTTTTGTGTTTGAAAATGAAATTTGGCCCTCAGAAGGGGATAAGCTACCCGTTAGCACACTTAATAATGTTGATTTGCCAGAGCCATTAGGCCCTAATATGGCATAACTATTACCAGAAGAAAATTCAGTGCTTAAATTCCTGAAAATCCACTCTTTATTAAACCTTCTGCCAACATTTTGTAAAGTAATATTCATTTGCAGTGGGGCGTTTAGGGTTTAGCGCTAAGCGGTTTACTCATACAAACGCTATTGTCAACGCCAATGTACTGGCCATAGTTAGGGATAATATGATATCCTACTTTTTGATAAAGTGCGATGGCCTCCGGTTGTTTTTTGCCAGTTTCTAAAACACATGCGTCAAAGCCGAGTTCGGTAGCCCAGCTTTCCAGTTCATGTAAAACTTTAGCAGCTATCCCTCGTTTCCTGTAATCGGGATGCACAAACATCCTCTTTACTTCTGCTTCTGTTGCTGAGAAAGGTTTTATGGCACCACAACCAACGGGTACATCATTTTGGTAGGCAACAATCACTTCTTTAATCGCATCAACTTTGTTAAACTGCGCATAAAAAGTATGATCGTCACCATCTCTAACAGCTAAATCCTGATCCAGCAAAACAACCAATTCTCTAAAATCGGTATGGTCTGAATCTGTTCTGATTAGCGTTAAATCACTCATTATATTTTTCGATTTTGTTTAAGGCTGGTTTTCACCTTCCGCCTTAAACCTTTCAACCCTCTACCTTACTAACTGCCCATGCCAAAACCCTTCATTACCCCACGGTTAGAATTGCGGATAAAATCTACAATTTCATCACGGATTTCCGTTGGTTTAAATTCGGCTTCGATCATGTCTAAAGCTTTCGTTACGTTATTGTGTTTAACGAAAAGTACACGGTAAATTTCCTGAATCTCATCAATCTGTTCGTTGGTAAAACCTCTTCTACGCAACCCCACAGAGTTAATGCCTGCATAAGAAAGTGGCTCACGAGCCGCTTTAACATAAGGCGGAACATCTTTACGTACCAATGAACCACCGGTTACAAAGGCATAAGAACCAACTTTAACGAATTGGTGTATAGCAACCAAGCCTGCCAAAACTACATTGTTTCCAATAGTAATGTGGCCAGCCAATGTGGTGCTGTTGGAGAAAATACAGTTATTACCCACCTCGCAATCGTGCGCGATGTGCGAATAAGCCTGAATCAGACAATTACTGCCTATGGTGGTTTTCCATTTATCTTTAGTGCCACGGTTGATGGTAACGCACTCACGTATAGTGGTATTATCGCCGATTTCTGCAGTAGTTATTTCACCGGCAAATTTTAAATCCTGTGGTTCGCCAGAAATAACGGCACCAGGGAATATGCGGCAATTTTTACCGATACGTGCGCCATCCATAATGGTAACGTTCGATCCGATCCATGTTCCCTCTCCAATTACAACGTCTTTATGTATGACTACAAAAGGTTCAATTACAACGTTTTCGGCAATTTTTGCCTGAGGATGTATATATGCTAGGGGTTGTATCATTGTTGGGCGGGTTCTGCTTGTTTAATTTTTGAAATTTGAGCCATCATTTCGGCTTCGACAACGATTTTTTCGCCAACCATACCTACACCTTTCATCTGGGCAATGCCCCTTCTGATGGGTTCAAGTAAATCGCAACGGAAAACAATCGTATCGCCAGGAAGAACCTGTGCCCTAAAACGTACGTTATCTATTTTTAAGAAATAGGTTAAATAATTTCTGGGATCCGGAACTGTACTTAACACTAAAATACCACCAACCTGGGCCATAGCCTCAATCTGGATTACACCCGGAAAAACCGGTGCGCCGGGAAAGTGACCTTTAAAAAACTCTTCGTTCATAGTTACGTTTTTAACGCCTACCACATGATTTTTCGAAAGCTCTAATATTTTGTCTACAAATAAAAATGGCTGACGATGAGGCAAAATATCCATAATCTGAACCACGTCATATAATGGTTTTGCACTTGGATCGTAAACCTTCTGTATTTTTTTGTTTTTCTCTTTTTTAATGGCTGCTTTAATTTTTTTTGCAAAAGCAACGTTTGCCGCATGGCCAGGGCGGGCGGCCATAATGTGGCCTTTTAAGTGCATACCAACCAAGGCTAAATCGCCAATCATATCCAAAAGTTTATGGCGGGCAGGCTCGTTCTGGTAACGCAATTCCATGTTGTTTAAAATCCCTTGTGGGGCAACATCAATATCTTTACGGTTAAATAATTTAGCCAGGTGGCTTAATTCATCTTTGGTAACCTCTTTATCTACAATTACAATGGCGTTATTTAAATCACCACCTTTAATTAGATTGTGCGATAACTGGTATTCTAATTCGTGTAAGAAGCAGAAAGTACGGCAGGATGCAATTTCTTTTTTAAACTCTGCAATGGTATTAATGCCGGCGTGCTGGCTGCCCAAGACAGGAGAGTTATAATCGATCATGCAGGTAAAACGGTAATCGTCTAACGGCATGGCCACAATTTCTACTTTTCTGTCTTCTTCAGTATAAGTAATATTGTGTGGAATGGTAAAATACTCACGATCGGCATTTTGCTCAACTGTTCCTACTTCTTCCAATAAATCAACAAACTGAATAGAACTCCCGTCCATAATTGGAGTTTCTGGTCCGTCTAATTTGATCAGTATGTTGTCAAGGTCCATACCCACTAAAGAAGCCATTACGTGTTCTACCGTGCTTACGCTGGCACCGTTTTGGGTAAGTGTTGTTCCGCGTGAAGTATCAGTTACGTTATCTGCATCAGCTTCGATAATCGGGTGGCCATCTAAATCAATACGCTGAAATTTAAAGCCATGATTTTCGGGGGCCGGGCAAAATGTTAAAGTCACATTAGCACCTGTGTGTAAACCTACACCAGAGGCTGATATTTCTTGTTTAATCGTTTTTTGTCTAACGTTCATTGTGTATTGTATTCTTTTCCAGTTCAGCAGTAAGCTTTTTCAATTCCTCTTCGAGCGCATTTATTCTTTTCTCTACATCCGGAAGATGTTTGAAAATGACAGAGGCACGCATCCAATTGCGCAATGGTTGCGCCGGACTACCATGCCATTGTTTATTTTCTTCAGTGATATTAAAATTTATACCGGCCTGAGCGCCAATCTGTGTGCCCTTTGCTAAGGTTAAGTGCCCGGCTATACCAACTTGCCCGCCAACAACACTGTTTGGTCCAATTTTTGTACTTCCTGATATACCCGACTGTGCGGCTAAAACAGTGTTTTCGCCAATTTCTACGTTATGGGCAATCTGGATCAGATTATCGATTTTTGCGCCTTTCTTTACAATTGTTGATCCCATTGTTGCACGATCTACAGTTGTATTTGCGCCAATTTCTACGTCGTCTTCGATTATAACGTTTCCAATCTGCGGGATTTTATTGTAAGTGCCGTCTTTTTGTGGGGCGAAACCAAAACCATCACTTCCAATAACGGTATTAGCATGAATAACCACCCTGCTACCGATTATAGAATTGTGATAAATTTTTACACCGGGAAAAAAAGTGCTGTTATTGCCGATTTTAGAATTAGCGCCAATAAAGGTTTGTGCATTTATTTTACAGCCATCGGCAATCTCTACATTTTCGGCAACGTAGGCAAAAGCATCAATAAATACGTTATTGCCGATTTTTGCTGTAGGATGAACGAAGGCAAGTTTATCAATCCCGGATTGTATTGCCGAAGCATTAATGGCTTCATTATATTTATCCAGTAAAATTGTAAAAGCACTATATGGATTTTCAACACGTATTAGTGTGCTGGTATAAGGCTGGGTAGGAGCAAAGTCTTTTGATACGATAACAACTGACGCCTGAGTAGAATACAAAAAGTTTTCGTACTTAGGGTTAGAAAGAAAAGACAAAGAGCCTTCTTTCCCGTCTTCTATTTTAGAAAGTTCGGTAACGGCTACATCGGGGTTACCATCAATGGAACCGTTCAGAAACTGACTTATCTGCGTGGCAGTAAATTGCATCGTACAAAGGTATGTGTTAAATTGATATGAACAAAAAAACCTGCTCAGGTTAAACTGTGTATATTTACACAATAATAAGACTTAAAACGGCACTAAAAGTTAAATATTTTGTTAAATAACCTTAAATCCCTCTGGGGTAACAGAGGATATATTTTTCTACAGTTTTTTGCAGTGACTCCAGGTTAGATAAATCAGAAGCCTTTGCAATATCAACAATATCGTTATTCTTCATTAAAATCTTAATATTTCCGACCCCTGCATTATATGCACGGTTTTGGATAGAATCGGTAAAAACAAAATACCGGGCCTCTTGTGGCTTAATTTCTAACAAACTGACTGCAGCACCTTGCAAAAAGTTTACACGGTCAATATTTGCCTTTTCGTTGCCCATTTCCACTTTGTAAAGGTTTCTGGAAGTAAGCATTTTACACAATGCAGACAAAATTTTATCGTCATGTTTGGTCCAAACCTTAACGGCGGCATAAATATCCTGATCATCAAGGTTCGTAAAATGTTCGAGATTTTCGTGCTGCGCAAAGAAATTTGCCTCGTTGATATCGTTTTTTAGAAAATAATTTAAGGATGGTGAAGCAAATAAGTTTTCGCCAGCTGCGGATAATTCTTTTGCACGTTCCAATAATTTCACCAAAATCATCTCGCCTGATATTACTGTTTTGTGCAGATAAACCTGCCAATACATCAGCCTGCGGGCAATTAAAAATTTCTCAATCGAATAAATGCCTTTCTCTTCAATCACCAGGTCATCATCGTAAACATTGAACATTTTAATAATCCGATCGAAACTTATTACGCCCTCGCTTACACCTGTAAAAAAGCTATCGCGGTTTAAATAATCCATTCTATCGAGATCTAACTGACCAGAAATCAACTGATGAAGAAATTTTTTAGGGTAGGTGCCGTTAAAAATCTCAATGGCATGGGTTAAACGTCCGTCGAAGTGTGCATTCAGATCATGCATCAGTTTTGCGGAGATATCTTCGTGCCTGATTCCGGTAACCAAAGAATGCTCCAGTGCATGTGAAAAAGGGCCATGTCCGATATCGTGTAATAAGATGGCCAAAATGGCTGCTTCTTCTTCGCCATCGGTTATGGTATGTCCTTTACTTTTTAACAGATTGATGGCCAAACTCATTAAATGCATTGCGCCCAAAGCATGGTGAAAACGAGTATGTAAAGCTCCCGGATATACCAAATGCGTCATCCCCAACTGTTTAATGTAGCGCAAACGCTGGAAATAGGGATGTGAGATCACATCGTAAACCAATTCGGATGGAATACTGATGAATCCGTAAACCGGATCATTTATTATTTTCTTCTTATTCAATCGTTAAAAATAGTTAAATAGCTAGATACGGTACAAAAATTGCTATTTTTATTCACAGTTTGATTTACCTGCCAAAATTAAAGGGCAATACTTACCTATTTTTACAAAAACATGCAAGAAACTAAAATATTATGGGCCGATGATGAAATCGATCTGTTAAAACCTCATATATTATTATTAAATGATAAAGGTTACCACGTAACCACATTTACCAATGGAAATGATGCTTTGGAAGCATTTGGGAAAGCTCACTTCGACCTGGTTTTTCTTGATGAGAATATGCCGGGAATGAGTGGTATCGAAACTTTGTCGGCCATTAAAAACCTCAACCCAGATGTTCCGGTTGTGCTGATTACCAAAAGTGAAGAAGAAAACCTGATGGAAGATGCGATAGGGAGCAAAATTGATGATTATTTGATCAAACCTGTGAACCCTAAGCAGGTTTTGCTAACCATTAAAAAGTTGATTGACAATAAACGTCTGGTGAGTGAAAAAACATCTATGGCCTATCAACAGGATTTCCGCCGTTTAGGAATGACTTTGGGTGACAGGCTTAATTATGAAGAGTGGATTGACGTTTACAAAAAAATCGTTTTCTGGGAGCTTGAATTGGAAAAACTGGACGATCCGCAGATGCATGAAATTTTAACCATGCAAAAGCAGGAGGCCAATACACAGTTTACAAAATTTATTGAAGAAAATTACCTGGATTGGATTAAGAACAAAGACAAGGCTCCTTTGCTTTCGAATGAGTTATTAAAGAAAAAAGCCTTTCCGCATATCAACGATAATACGCCGGTATTTTTTATCCTGATTGATAATTTACGTTATGATCAATGGAAAATCATTAATCCGTTAATTTCTGAATATTTCAGGATTGATGAGGAGGATATGTACACGAGTATTTTGCCAACGGCGACACAATATGCTCGTAACGCTATTTTTTCGGGTATGATGCCTTTAGATATGGAGAAACGTTTCCCACAGCTTTGGCAGAACGATGATGATGAGGGAGGAAAAAATATGCACGAAGAGGCTTTCCTTGCAGACAACATTAAACGTAACTTAAGAAAAGACTGTAAGTTCAGTTATAATAAGATCTTAACTTTTGAGCAGGGGAAGGATCTGGTTGAGCAGACCAATAACTTATTGCAGAATGATTTTAATGCCATAGTATTCAACTTTGTTGATATGTTGAGCCATGCGCGTACGGATATGCAGATGATCCGTGAATTGGCTAATGATGATGCAGCTTACCGTTCGTTAACCTTATCCTGGTTTGAGCATTCTCCACTTTGGGATTTATTGAAAAAAATATCTCAGAAAAAGGTAAAAGTGATCATTACCACCGACCATGGGACCATCCGCGTTAAAAGACCGGTTAAAGTTATTGGCGACAGGAGTACAAATACCAATTTACGTTACAAACAGGGCAGGAACCTTAATTTTAATGCAAAAGAGGTATTTTTAATTAAAAACCCTCACGATGCTTTATTGCCAAAAATCAACATCAGCAGCAGTTATATTTTTGCAAGAGAAGATAGTTATTTCGTTTATCCGAATAATTACAACCAGTTTGTAAACTACTATAATGAAACCTTCCAGCACGGCGGGATCTCGTTAGAGGAAATGATTATTCCGGTAGTTACTTATTCGCCGAGGTAGTTTAAGGATTTGAGATATTAGATTTGAGACATGAGACCGTTCATTTTCAATAGGATCGTCCTCCTGAACTTGTTTCAGGATCTGTCGCGATGGTAGGGTCTTCGACAGGCTCAGACTGACAAATCACAAATAATCAGGCAAAAGCAATGCAATTATGTATTACTTTTGCCTTTATTTTTTTTAAAATGGATATCGAAGTAAATAGTTTAGCCGATTTACCTGTGGTAGCACAACAGCTTTCAAATTTTGCAGGCAATGAGAAAGTCTTCATTTTTGAAGGCGATATGGGAGCTGGTAAAACCACTTTTATTAAAAATTTCTGTAAACATTTAGGGATTGTCGATGTAGTTTCGAGTCCGACTTATTCTATTGTGAATGAATATGAAAGTCCGAATGGTCTCGTTTTTCATTTCGATTTTTACCGTATAAAAGATATCCGCGAAGCATATGATTTGGGTTATGAAGAATATTTTTATGGCGGTAGCGTTTGTTTAATAGAATGGCCAGAGCGGGTGGAAGAATTATTACCGGAAAAACTTATAAAAGTGGAGATTAAGGTGCTGGATGAAAACCGCAGATTGTTCAGATTTTATAAGGGATAACAATTAGTTATCAATAAATTAACAGATTTTCCTTATCTTGAACAACCTAAAACTATCATAATTTTAATTCAACATGGCTACAGGATTACGCGAAGGAATGGCCGATATAGCTCGTCAGGGTTTACTACAAACGCAAGAAGCAAAGTTAGAAACCAGAAATAAAAAAAACAGTCTATACATAGGAATACCAAAGGAAATTTCTTTCCAGGAAAATAGAATTGCCTTAACCCCTTTATCTGTTGCTTTATTGGTAAATAATGGGCATCAGGTTATTTTAGAAAGTGGTGCAGGTATCGCTGCTAATTTTTCTGATACCGAATATGCTGAGCAGGGCGCCAAAATTGCCTATAACAAAAAGGAAGTTTTTGATGCTGATATTCTGGTGAAAATTGCACCTCCCATGCTGGAAGAGATTGAAATGATGCATAAGGGGCAAACGCTTATTTCATCTTTACAAACCGGAACGCTAAAGCAGGATTATCTGAAAGCATTGATGCATAAAAAAATTAATGCGTTATGTTTTGAGAATCTTCGTGACGAAGGTAATATACTCAGTGTGGTACGTGCCATGAGCGAAATAGTGGGTTCGACCTCTATTTTAATTGCCGCAGAATATTTAAGCAATGTAACTGGAGGTAAGGGTTTAATGTTAGGAGGCTTTACTGGGGTTCCTCCAACCGAAATTGTTATTTTAGGTGCCGGAACAGTTGGGGAATATGCAGCCAGAACAGCTTTGGCATTAGGGGCTGAAGTAAAAGTTTTTGATAGTTCTATTTATCGCTTACGCCGCCTGCAGAATAATTTGGGCAGCAGGGTGTTTACCTCGGTCATGCAACCTATTGTTTTAAATAAAGCGATTATAACCTGCGACGTAGTAATAGGCGCCATAAGGGCTACCCACGGGCGGAGCCCTTGCATTGTAATGGAAGAAACCGTTGCCCGCATGAAACCACACTCTGTGGTAATTGACATCAGTATTGATCAGGGTGGTTGTTTTGAGACTTCTGAAGTGACCAACCATACCAATCCGGTATTCAGAAAATACGATGTTATCCATTATTGCGTGCCAAATATTGCCTCGCGTGTGCCAAGAACAGCATCTTATGCTTTGACGAATATTTTTGCACCCATTTTATTAGATATCGGTGAATTTGGAGGTTTAGTGAATATGGTTTGGAATAAACCAGGTATCAGGGAAGCACTTTATATTTATCAAGGTAATTGTACAAATAAAGATCTGGCCGATATGTTTAACCTGCCGTTCAAGGATCTTGAATTATTGGTGGTTTCGAATCAATAAAAAGATATAAAATGGGAGATGTAAGAGGGATAATGGGAACAATTGATACCTGATCACGACACTTGATAATATTATGATAAAATTCAATCTGCTAGCTCTATTCTTTTTTCTTTCGGTTGCTGTAAATGCCCAAAATAAATCCCTGGCGATAAAAAAGCTGGTTATAGTAAGTTCTTATAACCAATATCTGGCTTCTGTAAAATCGAATCAGAATAATGGACTGGTTGAAATCAAAAAAGCCATTCCCAATATTAAACTTGATATCCGCTACGCTACTAAAAATAACTTTATGCGGCAGGTAATGTATAAACAGGCGAGGGCTTTTGCCCGAAAACCGGTGGTAGAATCGTTAAAAAAGATCCAAAAGGAATTAAATAAAAAAGGCTACGGGTTAAAAATATTTGATGGCTACCGTCCTTATGCCATTACTGTTGAGTTTTATAAAAAAGCAAGCGATAAGAATTTTGTGGCCAATCCGGCAAAAGGATCTAAACACAATAGGGGCTGTGCCGTAGATTTAACGCTGATTAATCTGAAAACAGGTAAGGAATTGGTAATGCCAACGCCCTATGATAGTTTTTCAGCTACGGCTGCGGCAAAATATGAAAATATATCACCAGAAGCCAGGAAAAACCGCGATTTCCTGATTGCTATCATGGCAAAATACCAGATGAATGTGCTGGAAAACGAATGGTGGCATTATGATTTCTCAGGGTGGAGAAATTATGATTTAATGGATATTCCTTTCGAAAAGCTTTAGCAGTTCATTGGTTTAGTATTCATTAGTTCATTAGTTTGGGTGCCAAGTTCTAATCTTTAGGACGAGCGTCATCCTGAACTTGTTTCAGGATCTTATCCTCATTCTTAAGACCTTAATTTCATCCGTGGTGTAAAATGTTACCATCTTGCACTAAATTCAGCTCTCCAATTGCCAGGTGGTAACACCTGACATCACAAATTACAAATGGTGTGGCCTACCGTATTGATCCATTTTAACCCTTGCTTTATCTTCTTTTACCGATAATTCGAAAATGTAATCATAATCATCGTCGGTTAATTCTTCTTTTGGTCTTTTGCCACCAAGAGCTTCAATAATTTCGAGTACGGTATTGGAATGAGCTGCAACCATCACCGTTTTACCCACATAATTGGTTTTAATGCTATCCACAAGCGATTTAATGTCTTTATAATTAATCACTTTTGGGATCACCAATGAATCTAAGGTTTGATGTGTTCTTTTAGTCGGAGTGGCGAAGGCGACATCAAATTTTACCTTTTTTAAATATTTTGCTAGATCGGCAACACGGATTTTTCCTTCATCCGATAGGCTGGGATCGGTATCCTGTGGGTTTGATTTATCCTTCTCAGCATGTCTAACAATCCAAACAGTGGTGGTTTGTGCTGAAATGACATTAATAAAAAGTAGGCTTAACGACAGGAATACAAGCAGTTTTTTCATGTCATAAATATTCAAAAATTAATTGGATAAGGAAAGGTTAAAAATTTAAGGCCCTTATTAAGTTATCAAGATCTTCTTTTTCATGCCAACTGCTCAAAACAATTCGATTTATCGGTTTGGATTCGGGTTTTGGATAAGGAAAGGATGAAATCAGGATATTTTCTTTTAACAAGCGGTTTACCAAAGTAGCATCTTGTGCTAAGAATGCTGGAAAGGCTGGTTCAAACGCCCATGTTTCATTTAAATTGGCAGTAAGTAACTTTATATTTTCCTGTAATCTTGCCCGTGCATTATGGTATATTTTTTCGGCATGGATAAACGCAAAAAGACTGGCTGCAGATGGAGGGGATGCCCCAACAAAAATATTGCTGTTTTTTAGTTTGGCGATAACGGCATTTGAGCCCAGAACCAATCCAGCATCAACCCCTAATGCTTTTGCCATTGAGGCTACAACAACCCGTTCGATATTGGCTTTAACTGGAAGGTTGATAAACGCACCCATTCCATCATTGTTTACCCCTATGCCATGCGAATCATCAACAATTAAGATAATCTTTTTTTCTGGCTGTATTTCGGTTAAAAAGTTAAAATCATAAATTTCAGGAAACAGATTGTTCATGGAGTTGCTGATCAGCACCCATGTTTTTTCTTCTGACGTATTGATGAGGTTTATTGTTTCCTTCTTCCAATCATTAAATTTTTGCTGATTTGCCAGCTGATCGGTTAACCAAAGCGCAGGATGCGTGGCGGGAGCATAAACTACTTTACCTAATGAAGATAAACCTTTAATGGTAAGCTGTGCGGCTAAATATCCGCTTGAAGTAATTAATGCTGCTTCTGCTCCATACCGCCCGGCAGCTACTTTTTCTGCTTCATCATAAATACCCAGTTGAATATTGTTGGTACGGCTGGTACCGTTGTTTAAGCCAAATTTTTTGATCCCTTCCAGATGTAAATTGATAAAATCCTGATTTTTGGGAATACCCAGATAGGCCGTTCCGCCAAAATACAGGTAAGAATTTCCATCAATATTGATCGTATTTGAAAAAGGCTGATTGATCGATTTAAAATTTGGCATTAAAAATTTTCATGTATGTAGGTTACTATCCTTACCATCTCGGCACGTACTTCTGCGGTTGGTTTTGCAAAATTATTGTTCATAAAGGAGTAGATATAGGTTTTACCCTTTTTGGTAATTACATATCCGCTTTGATTGTGAACCCCTCCAAGTGAACCTGTTTTTGCGAAGACAAAAGGTTTGTCGGTTTTAGGGTAGGCGTTCTTTAAAGTGCCACTTTTTCCTCCTGCAGGCAACATGTTAAAAAGCTTTTCCGGATTGTTTACAAGCTTATAAATGGAATCGAGTAAGTACACATTATCACGGGGTGTAAATAAATTCTGACGGGACAAGCCAGATCCATCAGCCCACTTTACTTTGTCGGGTAAAAAGGAAAGGTAGTTTTTTGTAATGTAATCAATAGCTTTCGTTGTGCTCAATGTATCGCCAATTTGATTGGAGCAAACCAACAATAAATGTTCGGCCATAAAATTATCGCTGGGCAGCATCATATGTTTTAAAACCGAATCGCGTTTTGCACCAGTTAAAGTTTTGGCATCTGAAGGAATTTTAAGATCGATTAGGTTAACAGGCTTGTGTAGGGTATCAGATAATACTTCAACAGTAACCTGCGCACTGGTTTTATAAGGATTTTGCTGGTTATAGCCCGGTTTTACAGTAACTGCAGGATAATTGAAGCTATTGGTTAAAAAATCGCGTTTTACCTGAAAATCGCCTGTGGTTTTTGTCGAATCGACTTTAAAACATGGTGCAAAAACCTTGGGCTCAATGTTGATTTTATTCGGCCCTGTGTAAGTAGAGGTTACCATGTTATCCATAATCGGCATTTCGGTAATTTCGGGCTGATAATAATAATCGTAATCGTCCCAGGCCCAGCCTTCGCCAAAGAAATTGCCCGCATAGCGTCCTGGAGCAAAAAACAGCTTTTTATTGGAGGCAAGCAGGAAATTATAAGCAGATTTATCTTTCACGGCGAACTGTAGAAATGAAGGATCACCTGTTCCCCAAAAAATCAACGAATCGTTCCGTTCGATATATTTTAATGCCGGCATTAAATCAGGCAACATTTTTAAACTGGCAAAAAAGGTGTACAATTTTGTGTTAGAGGCCGGTGTAAAATATTTATCTGCATCTTTCTCAAAAAGCATTTTTTTATCGGTAGGGTTATAGAGTGCAAAACCAACCTGGTACTGCTTAATTACCTGCGAGTTTTTGAATTCTTTAGCTACTTTTTTCGAAATGATCTTATTGGTTGAACAACCTGTTAACAGACAAATAGATAGAACAAACGCAAGAAAACTGAAATTATGATTTTTTAAGGGGAACATGTGCTAAATTTAAGGAGCATAATTATCAACTAATTTATTAAATTTAGTTTAATGTTAACCAAATATCGGCCCGGTGTAATAATTTGTTTACGTAAACTAAGCATTTGCCTGGGCCTGGTATTTTTTGCGCTTTCAGTTTCGGGGCAGGAATTTCTTTTTAAAAGAAACCGGCAAAAGCAATCTATTTCTTTTAAGTGTATCAAAAACCTGATGGTTATTCCGGTATATGTAAATGGAAAAGGGCCATATGATTTTGTTCTTGATACCGGAGTTGGCCCCATGATTATTACTGACCCATCTATTATCGATTCGTTAAATTTTAGTGGTCTCCGTAAAATTAAAGTTTCTGGCCTGGGCATCGAAACCGTTGAGGCCTATGTATCTCAAAGCCTTGATGTAAAAGTAGGCAGTACAAGCATTAAGTATATACCAACGGCGATCTTAAAAGAAGATCTTTTTAATTTATCGGGACATTTAGGACTGAAAATTTATGGCTTGTTGGGTTTCAGTTTTTTTAACAGCTTTATTGTTGATATCAGGTATAGTGAAAATAGGCTCATTATTTATGATCACGATGCTAAGATTAAATACCGTGGTAAAAAAATACCTATTGAAATAGAGAACCAGAAGCCGTATATTTTGGCTGCCATTGATGCTCCAGGTAACAAGACAGTTGAAGCCAGGTTTTTAATGGATACGGGCGCCAGCCATGCTTTATCGCTCGAAATGTTAAATGGAACTGAATTCCCGCTACCTGAAAAAAAAATTAAAGCTAATTTAGGCATGAGCCTTAGCGGCCAGATTAAGGGATATGTTGGTCGTGTGGGTAAATTTAATATTGGCGGCTATGTTTTTAAAGATGTTGTTGCCGGATTTCCTGATTTTAAAAGCATTGCAAATAAGATCGATTTATCCAAACGGAATGGGAATTTAGGTGCTGATTTACTTCGGAAATTTAATATCCAGTTTAACTATCAGGATGGCTTTATTTATGTTAAGCCGAATGGGTTAAGTAAGGTTCCTTTCGAACACGATATGGTGGGTATGGTGCTTTATCTTGATCAGAAAGAATATAAAAGAGTTCTGATTGGAGAAATAGACGAAAATAGTCCGGCAGAAAAAGCAGGTTTATGTCCTGATGATGAAATTATTGCGGTAAACTTTAAAAACATTGATGCTTATTCTTTGAACGATCTTACCGAAATGTTTAAATCGAAAGCAGACAGAAATATAATTTTCGAAATTTTCAGGGATAATCAAGTCTATTTTAAAGTGGTTCGCCTCGAAAAGAGGATCTGATAAGCGTAATTTTCCAGTTACAAATGTTTTGCCGTGTAACAACACTTTAATTTTAACCTCTCATTACCAAGCAAACTAACTTTATAACACATGAAGAAAAATTTTAAGGTACTTGCCCTTGCAGGTATCGTAGCACTTGGTGTAGCCGGATCAGGTTCGGTATATGCCCAGAAAAAATCTAAAACAACTAAAGGTGCCACTCCAGCAACGCCAACCGCAGCCCCGGCAGCAGCCCCAAAAAAAGAAGGTATTAAACCATTTTCTGAAGTAATTACTGCAAAAGCCAGAACAACTAACGGCTTATTTAAAACACACAAAGTAGACGATAAATGGTATTTTGAGATACCAGACTCAATGATTAATCGTGAAATGCTTGTAGTTACCCGTTTGGCAAAGGTGCCGGCCGACGTAAAAGTGGGCAACCAGCAATATGGTGGTGAAGAATTGAACGAGCAGGTATGGAAATGGGAGCGCAGGGGAAAACAAGTTTACATCCGCGTACCAAGTTACTCAACTAAGGCCGATCCGAACAGCGATATGTACGAATCGGTTCAAAACTCTAATCTTGCACAGATTTTAGCCAGCTTTGAAATTAAAGCGTATAATAAAGATACCTCTGGCGTTGTAATTGATGTTACCGATTTTTATAACGGTGATGTAATGGCAATTGGCGCTACAGATCAGATCCGTAAAGCTTATAAAGTTACGATGTATGACGCAACACGTTCTTATATTGATACAGTAAAAACCTTTCCGATCAACATTGAAGTAAAAACTGCTAAAACATACCGTGCAGTAGAATCTCCAACAGATAATAGTAATGGAGCCGTTACTTTCGAATTCAATACGTCGATGTTGCTATTGCCCAAAACGCCTGTAAAAGCCAGGATAATGGATAGCAGAGTTGGTTTTTTCGGTCAATCTCAAATTGATTATGGAAGCAACGCACAAAGGGCAGAGCGTACAGCCTATATTCATCGCTGGAATTTGGTTCCGAAAGATACAAATGCTTATAAACGTGGCGAATTGGTAGAACCCGTAAGACCTATTGTAATTTATATTGACCCTGCAACACCAAAAAAATGGGTGCCGTTTTTGATCCAGGGGATTAATGACTGGCAGGTAGCATTCGAAGCGGCTGGTTTTAAAAATGCCATAATGGGTAAAGAAGCACCAACACCGCAACAAGATCCTCAGTTTAGCGTAGAAGATTCCAGATATTCTGTAGTGCGTTATTTTGCTTCAGATATTGCAAATGCTTACGGTCCACATATTAGTGATCCTCGTACCGGTCAGATTTTAGAAACGCATATTGGTTGGTACCATAATGTAATGAACCTATTGCGTAACTGGTATTTTGTACAAACGGCAGCTATTAATCCTGAAGTACGTAAAGCGCAATTTACCGATGCACAGATGGGCGAATTGATCCGTTTTGTTTCTTCACACGAAATAGGCCATACTTTAGGTTTGCCACATAACTTTGGCTCAAGCTATGCTTACCCGGTTGATTCGTTACGTTCAAAAACGTTTACAGATAAACATGGCACCGCACCATCAATTATGGATTATGCGCGTTTTAATTACATTGCTCAACCTGGCGATGGCGTAACCAAACTTCACCCTCAAATTGGAGAATACGATAAATGGGCAGTGAAATGGGGATATTCCTGGATTCCCGGAAACAAAACTGCAGAACAGGAAAAAGAAATTTTAGATCAGTGGACTTTAAAAAATGCAGGTAATCCCCTGTATTTCTATGGCCGCCAGGGAACTTCATTAGATCCTCGTTTGCAGAGCGAAGATTTGGGCGACAATGCGATGAAAGCGAGTACTTATGGTATTGCGAATTTAAAACGTATTCTTCCGAACGTAGAAAAATGGACCTATCAAAAAGGAAAAGATTACAGCGATTTGAAAGAAATTTATACTGAAATTGTTGGCCAGTTTAACCGTTATATGGGACATGTGGCAACAAATGTTGGTGGATTAAGCGAAAATTTTAAAACCTACGATCAAAAAGGACCAGTTTATGCTTACTTGCCAAAAGCCAAACAAAAAGAAGCTGTTGCTTTTTTCAATCAACAATTATTTACCACGCCACTTTGGTTAATCAGCAACGATCAATTAAGTAAATTCGATAATGGAGTGCTTTTAAACCGCATTAAAGGTGTTCAAACGAATACTTTGGGGAATCTGCTATCAGCATCCCGTATCGCGCGTTTGTTAGATAATGAAACTAAAAACGGTGCAGCAAAAGCTTATACGTTACCTGAATTATTTACAGATTTAAGGTCATCGGTTTTTGTTGCTGGTAGAGCAGATGCCTTTAAACGTAACCTACAGCGTGCGTATGTAGACCGTTTACAAGATTTAATGACAAAAGATTCGGATCTTCCGGTTGGATTCCCTGTTGATTATGTTGCAAGTTATGGTTTAACGCCAATCAATGTAGGCTTATCAGATATCAGACCGCTGGTTAGAGCAGAGCTGAAAACCTTATTGGCTACTACAAAAGCCAGGGCAGTAGCAGGCGATGCCATTACGAAAGCGCATTACGAAGATTTGAATATCAGGATTAAAGATATTTTAGATCCGAAGAAATAATTAGTGAGTGAATTAGTGGAGGATGTAATTAGAGAATGATTGAATAGCAATTCGCCCATTCAATCATTCTCTAATTCAAAATTCAAAAAGGCGGAGTCGATCATTAATTGATCGCTCCGTTTTTTTTCAACCAAACCTCGCAGGTTTTCAATTCGATTCGTCATCCTGAACTCGTTTCAGGATCTATTTTTGAGATTAAATTCATAGGATCTTCACCAAAAGGATCATTCCTCGAATGATGTGTGGATAAAACCTGGCAGGTTTAAATATTGTATAATTCTTGATGCTTTAACTTAAACAACATAACAGTTTTTTAATTTTATACCAAAATAAGGTTATGCTTAAAAAACTCTTCTGTGCACTTGCATTATTTACTTCTGGTTTCTCAGCCTTTGGCCAAAATGCCGACTCTATTACCCTTGTAAAAGCTAAATGGCAGAGAGACAAGATTGCCAAACAGGTAATTTTATTCAGACATCATTTTGATCAGAAAAACCTTTTCGCTGCTAATGAAAATATTTCGTTTTTAGAAATACAAAATACTGGACGCAAGGCGGTTTTTGCCATGGGTGCAGAAGAAAAGGAGCTCATCACTACGAGTAATTTTGGTTTAAGAGATACGGCTATTGCTGCGGTAAACGGCAATTTTTTCGATGTAAAAAATGGAGGCTCGGTAGATTTTGTTCGCGTTAATGGAAAAACCATTAATAACAACCGCCTAGATAAAAACGGAAACCGGGCCAGGCATCAGGAAGCAGCGGTGGTAATTGAAAACGGAAAAATTTCGATCAAAAAATGGGATGGAACAAGCGATTGGGAGACAAAACTGAGCGCTCAAAATGTTATGTTAAACGGCCCTTTATTAACTTTAAACCATGTTGATGAAACTTTAGATACCGCTGGTTTTAACCGCTTACGCCATCCCCGTACCTGCCTGGGTATAAAACCGAATGGAAGGGTAATTTTATTGACCGTTGATGGTAGAAACGAAAAGTCAGCAGGCATGAGTTTGTTAGAACTAACCAGATTAATGCGCTGGTTGGGATGTACTTCTGCTATAAATTTCGATGGCGGCGGCTCTACCACTTTGTGGGTAAATGGAATGCCCGATAGTGGTGTAGTCAATTATCCGACAGATAATAAAAAATGGGACCACGAAGGGCAGCGGAAAGTGGCCAATGTAATCCTGGTGAAAAAACAAACCAGAAGGTAGACCCCTATCTGTAACAAGCATGTTTAGCTCTGGTTAAAAAAACTTATTTTAGCCCAATATTTTTATTGAAATGATTAAAAATACAATATATTTTTCCTTTTTTGTGCTCATGCTCAGTGCCTGTAAAATGGGTACTAAAACCAGCGATCCGACACTTCGGGATTTTACTTTTGAACCGGTTAAAGGCATCCGTTATGTTGAAGTAAAACGTCGGTTTAAAGATGGATATTCTTTCAATAAGGAAGGTTTTATGCAAAAGCCATCGTGGATAATCCAAGTAGTTAAAGAAGACACGATGTCGGCCTGGAGCCCGCAGAAACATAGGATGCAGAATTTTTACCTGCAGTACGATCACGGAAATGTATATAACTTCGCAGCCGAATTTTTTAAGGTAAAACACATCAGTAAAGATAGTTTGGTTTTTCAAAGGATCCAGGTTGATGGAAAAGTAATCGCCTCAGATGTCCGTTCGGATGTAAATATGACTTTTTATGCACAGGATTATATTAAAAATAATTTGAAGGCCAAGGCTGCCGATCTGCAAAAACCAACCAAGGCCGATACTGCTTTTATAGAGAAACGATCTGCTCAGGTTAACGCCAATAGTGATAGTGCTTTTGCCGCTACAAGCCCGGTTCAATTTATTCCTAAAAGCAAAATTGTAAGGGTCGAAAAAATCAGTACGGTAGACCGTACGAATAACAGAACCGAGGCTTACGATTATATGTTTCCACAATATATTATCCGGATAGACAGGGCTTATAAAGATTTTGCTTATCAAGTTGCTGCGGTTGTCGATTTTCAAGGTGGGATCCATGTAAAAACGGTTTACAACGTACTTCCTGAGAATGCTGAAGCAAAAAAAAAGGTAGCCCAGGGAATAGCCGATATTTATGTTAGAAACCTTTTTGATGTGGCTCCGGGAACAACACTCGGGATTCCACATAATAGTGAAATTACTTTAACAATAATTGGGAAGGCAATTAAAAAGCCTTAGTAATCTGCTATTTACAAAATTTTAACGTTAAAAAAATGTTAAAATTTATTTTGATTTTAAAAATTAAAACTTACCTTGCATACTTAATTTTAATATTTAATACAATGCAAGAAGGCACAGTAAAATTCTTCAATGTAACTAAAGGTTTTGGCTTTATCGTACCTGCAAATGGAGATAGCGAAATTTTTGTTCATTCAACAGGTCTTATCGACGAAATCCGTGAAAACGACAAAGTACAGTACGAAGTTGCTAACGGTAAAAAAGGCTTAAACGCCGTTAATGTGAAAGTAATTTAATTTATTTATCATATTTACAGAGAAGGCTGCTTTCTTGTGATGGCGGCCTTTTTTATTTTAGTTTTTTTACCTCACAGATCATGACTTATTACTTCATCATTCCTGGTTTAGGCAATTCTGGCCCGGACCATTGGCAAACGTACTTCGAAAAATCAGGAGATCATTTTATCCGCATTAACCAAAAGGAATGGGATACACCGGCAAATCAGGATTGGATTGAAAATATAGAATCAGCACTCACCGGATATAATTTGGATGATGTGGTTTTAATTGGTCATAGTTTAGGCTGTACAGCCATTGCCAATTGGGCAAAAGCTTACCAAAAGAAAATTAAAGGTGCTTTATTGGTTGCGCCAAGTGATATAGAAGCACCAAAGTACAATTTTGATACGCCTGGTTTTGATCATGTACCTTTGGATAAGATCTACTTTAAAACCATTGTTGTAGCCAGCACAAATGATGAATGGGTAACGTTAGAAAGAGCTGAGCTTTTTGCCGAAAATTGGGGAAGTGAGTTTATTAATATCGGTAATGCCGGACATATTAATGCCGCCGCGGGCTTTGGTGAGTGGCCAAAGGGATTGGAGATTTTGAAAACTCTGGGTTAAAATTTATCTTGCTGAGTTCCCGCAGATTCAGCGAAAGGCAGGTGAACATAAATCTGCGTAAATCATTTTAATCTGCGGGAGCTATTTAAGCTATCTTACTTCTGAGCAACTTTCTTCCTTAAAAACTGATCAAGAAAAATTAATCCAATTACCAGGTCTGCAAAAAGGAAAGTATAAATAGCCGCAGGTGTAATGTATTTCTCTAAGTTGAAGTCTAGATTCACCTTCAAATCAAATTTGGGCACTTCGAGGTTAACGTTATAAAATACATAACCCAATAAGGCTAGCAGAGAAATCACGAAAAAGCCGCTAATACCGTAAATAATCTTTTTATCCACCTTGGTTTTCATGGCCACCGGTGCAGGGACCATGGCAACGCTTTCCATTACGTTTCGGGTAAAAGACATAGAGGGTTCATCAAGATCCAGCCCGTCAAATACTAAATTAAGTTTTAGCAGATCCTCATACTGCGATTTAACCTCAGCATTTAATGTGATTTTTTCTTCGATGGCTTTTTTCGAGGATTCATCTAAATTTCCATCTATGTAATCCCAAAGCTGTTGTTCTATTGTATTCATAGTAACTCCTTTACTTCATCTTTTAACAAATATTGTAATTTTTCTTTAAGTCTTTGCCTGGCCCTATGCAACTTTACTTTTATCGTGTTGGATTCCATGTGCAATGTTGCGCCAATTTCTTCTAAACTCTGTTCGCCTTTATAAAACAGCGTAATAATAACCGCATCATCTGGTAAAAGCTGAGCAATGGCCTTATTTAAAAAAGCATGGCTATCCTGTCGTTCATACCCATTAGCGTTAAAGCTGGAGGTTTGGTTTTCGAGCTGTAAAATGGTACCTTCATCATGTATTGATGTAGTATCTAAACGGTTTTTTCTTAAAAAAGTCATGGCCGTAGTATAGGTAATGGTGTACAGCCAGGTGCTAAATTTAGCCGTTTGCTTAAAGGTGCCTAATGCTTTATATGCCTTTACAAAGCAATCCTGGGCAATTTCTTCGGCGTCTTCCCTGTTTTTGGAAAATCTTAAAGCAAGTGTAAATACAAATCGCTGATGGCGTTTCACCAACAAAGCATACTGATCGGTTTCGCCGTTCAATACTTTTTGGATCAGCTCTAAATCTGTAGGTTTTTGCTCCATCTTTAGCTGTAAGACTACATTAAAGATAAACAGGTTACACGTGAAACCTATTTAATTTATTATTTTGTAAGTAGCCAGATTTTTCGGAGTGAAAGGTTGGGTTTATGCACAAAGTTGTGGCGCCTTGAAAACCCTAAAAATTAAATACTGTTTCTGCTAACTAGCCCCGGGTAAAGTGGTTACCCTGCAGGCTGAGGAACGAAGCCGAAGCGTATAAGCGTAACACGGGAAACAGGTTGGTTTCTTGCACGGGTGTTGCGCTCCAGAAAGAAATAATATGACGTAACTGCATTTTTTAGGTTTTGGAAACGAAAGTGCAGTTTTTCATTGGAGATTGCAGTCCTGCTCTTCGCTTTACTCCGTTGCACTTCGTGTTCGCTACGATCAGGTTTATGCACAAAGTTTTTATGCCTTGAAAACCCTAAAAATGAAATGCTGTTTTTGCCAACTAGCTCCGGGTGAAGCGTTGCCCCAATGTCATTATTAAGCCATTGGCACAGGAGAAAATAATTTAACCACAGATAAAAAGGATGCACACAGATATAAAAATCCGTGTTTATCTGTGTGCATCTGTGGTTAAACCTTAACTTAATGACATGGGCATTGCGCTAGGCCCCGGCTAAACTTGCGAAGTTCTGCCTACGCTTTAGGCCTGTTAAACTTCGCAAGTTATCCACTAATGCGAAGCGAAAAATTTTAAGCCGGCAATAGAACCGATCAGGGTACAGATAAAAAAGATCCGCCAAAATGTTGCAGGCTCGTCGAAGTAAAAAATCCCGATAATTACTGTGCCTACGGCACCAATGCCCGTCCAAACAGCATAAGCAGTTCCCATGGGTAAAGTTTGTGTGGCTTTGTTTAACAGTAAAAAGCTTAAGGTGATGCAGAGAAAAAATGCTGCGCTCCATTTTATGTTCGAAAAATTGTTCGATAATTTAAGGCAGGTGGTAAAGCCAACCTCAAAAAGGCCGGCAATAATTAAGATAATCCAGTTCATGATAAATGTGTTTATGCAAATTTAAGGCACATTTATCGGGCAACATTTTACAAATGTTAAAAAATCATTTTATTTATGGGCGGCTCTTATTCTGCTCAGGGTAACCTGTGTTACACCCAGGTAAGAGGCAATATGTTTTAAGGCTACTCTTTTAATCAGCTCGGGAGATTGATCTACAAAATCCTGATAACGTTCTGCTGCACCTTTAAAAGCCCTGTCAATTAATCTTCTTTCAGTTGCAATTAGCTCCTGTTCTGCAATTTTTCTGCCCCAATTGGCTATTTCTAAATGTTGGTTGTAAAGCAAAAAAAGATCAGTTAGCCTGATTTGAATTAAACTGCAGTGCTCCAACAGCTCAATGTTCTCATACCCGGGACTATTGTTAATATAGCTGTTAAAAGAAAAAAGCACAGCACCGCTTTGTCCAAACCAAAAGGTTATCTGCTGGTTCTCGCCATCGGAGTAAGCTCTGGCAATGCCTTTTTCAAGAATATAGAAATGAGGTTCTATCTTATCAGCGCGGACGATAATCGTTCCTTTTTTATGCATAACAGACTCAATATGCATAGAAAGCTTACGCAATGAATCATCACTTAATGAGGCAAAAACAGCTATGTTTTTAAGTTTTTCAATCAAAATTTAAAGTCTTAAAACAAAAATAGCAATGTTTTAACTGTGTATGGACTGGCGATTGATAATTATTTATTGATTATTTTTTAATTAGTGATGCATAATTTGTTTTTTCCTTCTTTTCCTTGGTCATTGAAAATTGATTATTGAATATTTTTCACCATGGGGTGTAACCTGATTAAAAATCATGTAGTCATAATACACAGAACACGGTTCAATTTAAACAATAGAATATTTACAAATTAAAAAATTATAATTATGAACGGTATATTAGTTCCCATCTCACTTTTTTTAGGTGCATTCGCAATGGTATTTGGAATCCGCTATCTATCAAACAAAGAAAAAATGGCAATGATCGAAAGGGGGATCGATCCGGGTGTGCACAAGGCAACGCCAAAACCGTTTTTAAGCTTAAAGTTTGGTTTATTATTGGTTGGCTTAGGGCTAGGCTTATTAGTTGCACTCTTCACAGTTAGAGGGATGTTTGGCAGCGACATGAGCCACAGCGAAGAAGGACAATCAGTAGCCATTTACTTTGGTTGCATCGGAATTTTCGGTGGACTCGGTCTGATTGTTTCTTATGTGGTAGAAAAGAAATGGCTTGACAATAATAAGGTTTAATCGGCAGAGAAGTCAAGTTTAATAGCAACAGCGCTATTAAACTTGACTTCTCTTGATTCTTGTGTCGTCAGATGGTAACATCTGACCGCAGATTATTGCGGCTTATTAATAATCGCAACCGTTAAACGGCTAATGCAATTCATCTTTCCGCGTTCATCATAAATCTTAATTTCCCAAACCTGAGTTTTAGCCCCAATATGTAAGGGTTTGCAAATGCCTTTAACTAAGCCGCTTTTTACAGGCCGCAAATGGTTGGCGTTTACTTCTAAACCAACAGCAACATATTTCTCAGGGTTTATACACATGTAAGAAGCAATGCTGCCCAGGGTTTCGGCCAAAACTACCGAAGCACCTCCATGCAGTATGCCTGCAGGCTGGTGCGTACGTTCGTCAACAGGCATGGTGCCAACAAGAAAATCCTCACCAATTTCTGTAAAACGGATATCAAGCAAAGCACCCAGGTGGTTTTTAGGGCGTTCATTTAAGTCTTCAACAGTAAAGTTTTTAAACCACATGGTAACGTTCTTTTAAAATGGAAACATGATGGATAATATGGCCACCCGCAATAAACAAAATAGATTTTACATTAATTTCTCTGCCCGAAGCAACTCCCTTTCTGTTTAATTCTTCTTCGTTTAAAGATTTAAAAAGATATAAATTGGCTTTTCGTAATGCAACAAACTCTTCAATCAGGTCTTCCAGATCGCGTTCGGCAAAGCGGGCATTCAGTACATAGTCGTCTTCCTCGAAACCTGGTAAAAGCTGCTGTTCTTTTCGTGCAAAACAGGTAATCCGGTAAGCAAAAACGCGTTCAGTATCAATAATATGGCCTAACATTTCTTTTAGTGTCCATTTACCTTCGGCATAAGCATAATCCGCTTTATCGGCGTTCGCCCTGAACAATGCCGGAAGACTTTGAACCTGATCGTTTAAAATTTCGAAAATATCTCGATCAACTTTGCTGATATAGGTTTCGCCCCAAGTAGGATATTCGTTAGGCTGTGGTCGGTTCATATCTTAAACTGCTTTTTAATATTATTCTAAAAGTTGTGCCTTTGCCCAGTTCTGAGTCTTTTACAAAAATTTCTCCGCTGTGGTAATTTTCCACAATCCGTTTGGTGAGCGATAAACCTAAGCCCCAGCCGCGTTTACGCGTGGTATAGCCGGGTTGAAAAACCGCATCGAATTTAGATCTTGGAATACCCTTTCCGGTATCGCTCACATCGATAAATACCTGCTCTTTGGCTAAATTTTCTATAATATTGATTGAAATAGAGCCTTCGTTTTCGATGGCGTTTGCCGCATTCTTTAAAAGATTTTCAATCACCCAATCAAACAAGGGGACGTTTAACATTGCCCTTACCTGTTCATCTCCGGTAATACTAAATTTAACCTTGTCTGAAGTGCGCACTTTAAAATAACGGATAAAATCGCTCACCACAATGTAAACCGTATGGTCTTCAAGTATAGGTTTTGAACCGATTTTCGAGAAACGGTCGGTAATAATTTCCAATCGTTTAATATCATTTTCCATTTCGGCAATCAATGGATCATCTTCTGCATCAAATTTAGATTTCATCAGTTCTGTCCAGGCCATGAGCGATGATATCGGTGTACCCAATTGGTGTGCGGTTTCTTTGGCTAAACCTACCCAAACATGGTCTTGTTCATCTTTCCGTGCAGAACTGAATGCCGCATAAGCGGTTAAAAGGAAAAGGAAGATAACCCCCATTTGAATGTAGGGGAAATACCTTAACTGCGTTAAAATGAAAGAGTCGCGATAGTATGCCTTAAATTTTCTGCCAAAAATATTCATTTCGTCCGGTGGATGCTGGGCTTTCATCTGCCTCAACTGCCGTACAAAATATAAACTATCGTAAGTGAGTTTAGTATCTGCAACGGGATAATTGGTTTTAGTACTGTCTAAGCCAAAAAAAGAAGTAATCATTCCGGCAGAATCGATCATGATTACAGGGGTTTTCGTATTTTTTCTTACGGTTTCCACCACATCACGGTAATCATCGTTGTCATAAAGAAACATGGCGCGTTCCTGAATCCGCACCCAAAGGTGAAACTGGTCTGCCTCTTCACGTTCCATTTTTTTTACAAAAGAATCGGTGTAAAATACTGATGCAATGCCAATTAAGATGGCAAAAATGAGAAGGAAAAACTTCCAACGGCGTTTCTTTTGATAAGGATTCATGCTTTAGCTAGCCAAATTACAATAACAAAACGGAAAAATCATAAAACCATTATGCTTTTTCACAACCTTGCAACAATCATTTTGAATGCATGGTAGCTTCATCACAGATGAAAACGCTATAAAATGGATGAAAAATATATCTTTGTACCGAGCATAGTGCATGGCGCATTGAGCATGGATTGCACCATGGCTCTAAGCTGATAACTCCCTGCTCTTTGCTTAATCATGGATAAAAAAGTTAGAGTAAGATTTGCCCCAAGCCCAACCGGAGGTTTGCATTTAGGCGGTGTGCGCACTGCCTTGTTCAATTATTTATTTGCCAAAAAAAATAATGGAACTTTTGTACTTCGTGTAGAAGATACTGATCAAAATCGCTTTGTAGAAGGCGCAGAACAATATATTGTAAACTGTTTAGATTGGTGCGGTATTACGCCAGATGAAAGTCCTGCACATCCAGGTGCTTATGGCCCGTACCGTCAAAGCGAACGCAAACCCAGCTACCGCAAATTTGCCGAACAGTTAATTAGCGATGGTTACGCTTATTATGCTTTCGATACCCCTGAAGATTTAGATGCCAAACGTAAAGAAATTCCTAATTTCCAATATGGGCAGGCCACGCGTATGCAGATGCGCAATTCTTTAACCCTTACCATTAATGAGGTTGAAGAGTTATTAGCGGCCAAAACACCACACGTGATCCGTATTAAGGTGCCAGCCGATGAAATTGTACATTTTAATGATTTAATCCGTGGTGACGTAAGTTTCGAAACCTCATTAGTTGACGATAAGGTATTGTTAAAAGCCGACGGAATGCCAACCTACCATTTAGCTGTTGTAGTTGATGATAAGGCGATGGAAATTAGTCATGCTTTTAGAGGAGAAGAATGGTTGCCTTCGGCACCTGTGCATATTTTACTTTGGAGATATTTAGGCTGGGAAACGGATATGCCTGCATGGGCACACTTGCCTTTAATTTTAAAGCCAGATGGACATGGAAAATTAAGCAAACGCGATGGCGACCGTTTAGGTTTCCCGGTTTATGCCATGAACTGGACCGACCCTAAAACAGGCGATATAACCAAGGGATTTAAAGAAATGGGTTTCATGCCCGAAGCTTTTATTAATATGCTGGCACTTTTAGGCTGGAATGATGGTACCGACCAGGAGCTATTTTCTTTAAAAGAGCTGGAAGAAAAATTCTCGATAGAAAGAATTAGTAAAGCAGGCGCAAAATTCGATTTCGAAAAAGCCAAATGGTATAACCATGAGTGGATCAAAGCGGAGCGCGCCGAACGTTTAGCACCGGGCGTTAAAACTGAGCTCGAAAAAGCAGGTATTGAAGTTAACGATGATACTTTTCTAAATACGGTTATCGATCTAATTAAAGACCGCTGTACTTTATTGCCAGATTTTGTGGCGCAGAGTAGTTATTTCTTTACTTCACCGGCAGAATATGATGTGAATTCGGTAAAACCAAAATGGACAGCCGACAAAGCTGATTTCTTTAACAGTTTCGCCGATAGCTTAACATTAACTGATGCATCTACAACCGAAACAGCTTTTAAAGCCCTGGCCGAAGAAAAAGGGTTTAAACCGGGCGAATTGATGTTGCCTTTCCGCATTATGCTGGTGGGTGGTAAATTTGGACCAGGGGTATTCGATATAGCCTTATTGTTAGGCGCAGAAGAAACTAAAGCAAGAATAGCAAAAGCAATAGCTGTTTTTAATAGCTAATGTAATTTGGCGGAAATAAAAGATGCTATCTCATATCTTGGAATAGCATCTTTTTTTGGATTTGATTTTTTTTTTTCTGAAATGGAAGATAACCTAAGCTATTCCTGCAGAAATAACAGAGCAGATTTGTAATCAAGGGGCTTCCAATTGCCAAGCTTCTCGTTGGGAGCTATACCTTTTCTATCTAATATCTCAATATTAATGCTTTTCAGCTGATCAGGTTTTTCATCTTCAAAAAGATTGGATAATGGGGCTGTTTTTCCGTTGTAGTTTACATAGGTTGGGTTGGCAATCCCATAATTTTTTTCCTGTACTAATTTTATAAATTTAACAACCAAATTCTTTTCTTTTTTTTTATCTTTTTCAGCTTTTAGTTGATCCCATTGCACTTTAAAGGATGTATTTGAGGTCTCATTTGATGCCATAGTATTTTTATTTTGGCGGCAAGATATATTCAAAAATAAGATGATAATAAAGAATATTTTTGCTTTCATGATTAATGTATATTTTTTTCTCTTAACGTTTTTTCGAGCCATAGAATATATACCGCACGGTGTCTTTGCCTTATCGTCTCGCCAGAATTCATCACCGATTCTAAATCTGAGATATGCACACCTAAATTATATTCATCATCTAAGCCCAGCATATGGCCAAACTCATGAATAATTCCTCTTTGATAGGTTCTAGCACTTTTTTTAACATAGTCAAAATCATTGTTGTCAAAATCGCCTGTTCTTAAACTGCTTGTAACATAACTTTGCACCCATTCACCTTTTCTTAATTTTACGACATTTAAAGTCCAGTGATTATAAGTGAATATGGCGGCTCTGTTAAGTGAAAACCTGAAATCTAATGAAATAGTCTTCCTGCTACTCAAATTATATAACGTCTTAATATTTGATGAACCCCACTTTTTATTAACCTTTTCCCTAAAATTCTTTTCAAAAGTGTCTTTATCTATAAAAGTCCAATATTGATTAGTCCGATCTGTATAAGTTATTTTTATTCTCATATAAATGATCAAGATATAATTGCCATTTGGACTTTGAACAAAAAGCATGTCAAATGCAGGGGTAATTCTATTATTAAAAGATAAATCTCTTACCGTTGGTGGAGTTTCAATTGCTGCAATTAATCTTTCCCCATGCTTGAGCACTTCCCATGTATTAACCATAGATTGACTTATTAATGTTATTATTGTCGTAGAGGGTCTATTAAAGTTAACAAATACTTTTATAATAAATGTTTTTTAAAGCTTTTGCTTTCTTGCCAAAAAGCAAAGATGTTCTATAGCCACAATCCAAAAGAAAAAATCAATAAAAATAATTTATACTTTAGCATAACAATTATCCCATAATTAAGGTTAATCATTAAACTAAAAAATTAAATTATGCAATGGTTTGGTAAAGGAAGTGAAGATGTAGAAGACAGGCGGTCTGGTGGTGGCGGCAAAACAATCCTGGGTGGTGGTATCGGTATCATTGTAGTGGTATTGGGGCTTATCTTCGGAAAAGATTTGACAGGATTAGTTGGTCAATTGCCGGGGGAAGTTACCGGACAGCAAACCGAAGCAAAAACTGGCGTTCCAGAAGATGCTGAAGGTCGCTTTGTATCCAACGTTCTGCAATCTACCAGAGAAGTTTGGGAGCAGGAATTTCAAAAAATGAATCAAACTTATGAAAATCCTAAATTAGTGCTGTTTAGAGATGGTGTACAAACCAACTGTGGTTATGCGCAATCTTCCGTTGGTCCTTTTTATTGTCCTGGCGACCATAAAGTATACATCGATTTATCATTTTATGATGAATTAAAAAACCGTTTCGGTGCTGCCGGAGATTTTGCACAGGCCTACGTAATTGCACATGAAGTTGGCCACCACGTTCAAAATTTATTGGGAATTTCGGAAAAGTTAGACCAGGCACGTGGTCAGGTTAGTGAAAAAGAATATAACCGCTTATCAGTAAAATTAGAATTACAAGCCGATTTTTTTGCGGGACTTTGGGCGCACAATGCCCAGAACCTTAAAGATTTCAAATTGGATGAAGGGGACATAGAAGAAGCGCTAACGGCTGCCAATGCCATAGGCGATGATAAATTGCAAAAACAGGCAACAGGCGAAGTTAAACCCGATTCTTTTACCCATGGTACCTCTGCGCAGCGGATGTATTGGTTTAAAAAAGGCTTTGAAACAGGAGATATTAAACAGGGAGATACTTTTAATTCAAGTAATTTATAAAAAAATCAAAACTTTTTTAAAAGCGAATTGTTTGTTTACAGTTAATGAGATTTTTATCTCAAAACCAAACTAATTATCCCGGCTTCTTATTTGTTTTAATAAAGATGATCCTTATAGTTGATGACAGGCCTGAAAACCTGATCTCGTTACAGAAAGTACTCCAGGCACACAATTTTGAGGTTGATACCGCATCATCTGGCGAAGAAGCCCTGAAAAAAGTATTAAAAAATAATTACGTCCTGATTATTCTTGATGTGCAAATGCCAGATATGGACGGCTTTGAGGTAGCTGAAGCCATTTCTGGTTTTAGCAAGGCAAAAGATACCGCCATTATATTTCTTTCTGCAGTAAATACAGAGTTAAAATTTATTACTAAGGGATACCTGAGCGGTGGATTGGATTACATCACCAAGCCAGTTGATATTAATGTGCTGCTCCTTAAAATAAAAACATTTTATCGCATTTACGAGCAGAATAGAAAGCTTAACGAGGTACAGGAAAAACTGCTTGAAGAAATTGAATTCAGGAAACAGGCCGAACATAAAAAAGACGAATTTATCAGCATAGCCAGCCATGAACTTAAAACGCCCTTAACAAGTGTAAAGGGCTATATCCAGTTGTTGCAGCGTAGTATTAACAGAGATGATAAAACCATGGCGCAGAATCATCTCGAAAAGGCGAGTATCCAACTCGAAAAACTAAACGAATTAATTGCCGATCTGCTCGATATCTCAAAAATTGAAAGCGGAAAAATGAAGTTTAACATGAAAAGCTTTTGTGCTGATAACATGGTAAATAATGCGATAGAAATGTTGCAGCAATCTAATCCCGATTTTAAGATCAGTAAACTGGGCAAAACAGACGAAATGATATTTGGTGATGAAATGCGCCTGGAGCAGGTGGTCATCAATTTTATTACCAATGCCATTAAATATGCCCCGGGTACCAATCAGGTTAATGTAATCACACACATTAAAGATGAAAAATTTTATGTGGCTGTAAAAGATTTTGGAATAGGTATTTCAAAAGAACAGCAGCATAAAATTTTCGATAAATTTTATCGGGTAGAGGACAACAGTAACCGCTTTAACGGACTGGGGATTGGTTTGTATATCTGTTCAGAAATCATTAACCGACATGGAGGCACAATCGGTGTAAATAGTGTGCCGGATGAAGGTTCTGAATTTTATTTTATTATCCCTACTACAGAAGAAGAAGTCCTTAAAAATCAAGTTTAATTATCCTTAATCCATATAATGAAAACAACTCTTAAAAGTAATTTACGTTTAGGCCTTGGCTTATCGCTAATTATTCTATTTATCAGTTCGCTGGCCTCTTATGTAAGTATCGGCAACCTCATTAAAAGCACCGAACTGGTTAAACATAGCGACGAGGTTATTTTAAATGCTGAGAATATTATATCCTATTTAAAAGATGCCGAGACCGGACAGCGGGGTTTTTTATTAACCGGGAATAAAACATTCTTAACGCCGTATTATGGTGCCAGCGATTCGGCTGCTTTGATACTAAAGAAAGTTGAACTTGATACAAAAGATAATAGCATTCAGCAAAAAAACATAGCAACACTTAAAAATATTCTTTTTAAAAGATTAGATATCATTAAATCGACCATAGAAATTAAAACTTTGGACGGTGTCATTGATCAGACTGTTTTATTTCAGGGCAAGGTTTATATGGATGAGGCCAGGGCTGTTGTAAGTAAAATAGTAACCGAAGAGAAAAGGCTCCTGGAAGAAAGAACCAATGAATTAAATAAACTTACTTCTTATATTCCTATTCTAATTTTAATTGCAGCGCTCCTTGCTATTCTTATCACCTTGTTTTTTTATCGGAGAGTATCAATTGATTTTGATGAACGTGTTAAACTTCAGCAGGAAATTGAAGATAAAAAATACGAGATGGAGAAACGTATTGCTGCCATTAAGGAAATTGCCTATCAAATTTCTAATGGCAATTATGGTGTAAAACTTGATAGCCAAACCCAGGATGATATCGGCGAACTGTCTGAGTCGCTGAATACCATGTCATATTCATTGAAAAAATCTTTCGATACGTTGGAAGAAAATGAATGGATACAAACTGGTGTGGCTAACCTAAACGTGAAAATGGTTGGCGAAAAAGACGTTTTCCACCTGGCAGAAGATATTATCGAATTTTTGGCTAATTATACCAAGAGCCAGGTAGGTGCCGTTTATTTATTTAAAGATGATGGATATCTGCATTTAAAGGGACAATATGCTTTAAAGAAACAAGACCTAACCCAAAGTTTAGAACTTGGCCAGGGCTTAATTGGCCAGGCGGTTAAATCAGGTAAACCGATATTGCTGGATGATGTTCCTCAGAATGAACTCACCATTACGCATGCTACTGGAAATATTAAACCTGCTCAGGTAATTGTACTCCCAATTATTAGAAATGAAATTTCAATAGGTGGTTTAGAGCTGGGTACTATTGGTAAATACAGCGATCTGCAATTACACTTTTTAAACCTGGTTTTATCTGATGTGGGTACCGCATTGCTGGGTGCACAGAACAGGCTAAAACTGCAGCAATTGTTGGAAGAAACACAGGCACAATCAGAAGAGTTGCAGGTTCAGCACAATGAACTGGAAGGTTTAAATGCAGAGCTCGAAGCACAGGCACAGAAACTTCAGGCCAGTGAAGAAGAATTACGTGTACAGCAGGAAGAACTGTTGCAAAGTAACCAGGAGCTGGAAGAAAGAAGCAGCTTACTGGAAGAAAAGAACGAACTGATAGAAGAGCGCAATATAGAAATTCAACAAAAGGCAGAAGCACTGGAGTTGAGTACAAGGTACAAATCAGAGTTTTTGGCCAATATGTCGCACGAGTTAAGAACACCCCTCAACTCAATCCTGTTATTATCAAGGTTAATGGCTGAAAATGAGGCCATGGATACTGAGCATCAGGAATACGCAGAAGTTATTCAAAGCTCAGGTCAGGGCCTTTTAAGTTTAATAGACGAAATTCTGGATCTTTCTAAAATTGAGGCAGGTAAAATGGAACTCGACCGGACAAATATTCAGGTTGACGAGATCATTTCCGGCATGCGTTCGCTATTTAATCCTTTAGCTAAAGACAAAAACCTGAACTTTGTGATCGAAAAATCGGCAGAAGTTCCTGAGTTTTTTCATACTGATAAAATGCGCCTGGAGCAGATTATTAAAAACTTGCTCTCAAATGCCATTAAATTTACTACGGTAGGTACGGTAACCCTGAATATCAATACAAATGAAAAATTAGGTGCGCTGGTATTTAAAGTTACCGATACAGGTGTAGGTATTGCGCCCGAAAAGCAAGGCATGGTATTCGAAGCCTTTCAACAGGCCGACGGCTCTACGCGCCGCAAGTTTGGTGGCACAGGCCTTGGGCTTTCCATTAGCAGAGAGCTGGCCAAACTATTAGGCGGATATATTGATTTAAAAAGCGCGGAGGGGAAAGGAAGTATCTTTACACTTACCCTACCCATTGATAAAAATAAAGGTTTTGAAGGTGTAGTACCCCAAGCAGAGAAACCTGTAATGGCCTTAGAGGCTCCGGTAAAAAAAGTTAGCCATTTAACGGTTAACAATATTCCGCAAGAAATTGAGGACGATCGCGATAACATTCAACCCGATGATAAGGTAATTCTTATTGTTGAAGACGATACGCCTTTTGCTAAGACGCTTTTAGATTTTACACGCAAAAGAAACTATAAAGGTTTGGTTGCTGTTCGCGGTGATGTAGGGATTGAAATGGCTAAGACTTTTAAGCCGCTTGCCATTTTACTCGATATCCAACTTCCAATTAAAGATGGCTGGCAGGTAATGGAAGAGCTGAAATCGGATCCTTCTACACGCCCAATTCCGGTACACATCATGTCTTCTCTGCAGGTTAAGAAAGAAAGCTTGTTAAAAGGTGCGGTAGATTTTATTAATAAACCTTTTGCCTTTGAGCACATGCAGGAGATATTTTCAAAACTGGAGCATGCCTTAAGCCGTCATCCGAAAAAAGTGCTTATTGTAGAAGAAAATGAACAGCATGCCAAGGCGTTAAGTTATTTTCTAAGTAATTTTAATATCCAGACAGAAATTGTTAACCAGGTAAACGAAGGTGTTTCTGCCTTGCATAGGCCAGAGGTTAACTGTGTGATTTTAGATATGGGCATTCCGGATAAGCATGCTTACGAAACACTTGAAGTGGTGAAGAAAACACCCGGCTTAGAGAATTTGCCAATCATTATTTTTACTGGCAAAAACCTTTCAAAAGGAGAAGAAAACAGGATTAAACAATATGCTGATTCGATTGTGGTAAAAACGGCACATTCATATCAACGTATTCTGGATGAAGCAGGCCTGTTCCTTCACCTGGTAGAAGAAAAAAGCAAGGAGAAAAACAAAACACCTAAAAAGTTTTCCGAACTACAGGATGTATTGGTTGGAAAAACGGTTCTGGTAGCGGATGATGATGTGCGCAATATCTTCTCCTTAACCAAAATGTTAGAGCAGCATCAGATGAAAGTAGTGGCCGCCATTGATGGTAAGGAAGCCCTGAAACTATTAAATGAAAATCCCGAAATTGATGTTGTTTTAATGGATATGATGATGCCGGAACTAGATGGCTATGAAACTACAACAGCCATCAGACAGGATATCAAATACCGCAACCTGCCAATTTTGGCTGTTACCGCAAAAGCGATGATGGGTGATCGTGAAAAATGTATTGCTGCAGGTGCATCCGATTACATCAGCAAACCAGTAGATATGGATCAGCTGATCTCGTTATTAAGAGTTTGGTTATACGAAAATCATCATACATCATAACCCATTTTATTTTTATGCCTCAAAAATTAATTCTCATAATTGATGATGATAACCGAAACATTTTTGCTTTAAAAGCTGTTTTAAAGGCCAAAGGTTTTGATTGTTTATCTGCTATAAGTGCCAAAGATGGTTTTTCTATTTTAGAAAAGCACGATAATGTTGCCATTGTTTTAATGGATATGATGATGCCGGATATGGATGGTTATCAGGCTATTGCAGTGATGAAGAAATCGGCTAAAATGCAGGATATACCTGTGTTGGCCGTAACCGCCCAAGCCATGGTAGGCGATAAGGAGCGTTGCTTAAGCGCAGGTGCTTCGGGTTATGTTTCAAAACCGATAAATGTTGACGAGTTACTAATGCAAATAGAAAATTTTACTAAATAGCCGGTGATCAGTGACGCGATAGATAATGAGCAGGTAGAAATCCTATTGAATGATGTTTTAGAAAATCACGGTTATGATTTTCTGGAATACTCCCATGCATCTATAAAAAGAAGGATTATACGCCTTTATGGAATGGATAATTTTGTGAGTTTTGCCGAATTTCGTTATACAGTTAAAACAGATAAGCAATACTTCAAGCGTTTTTTAGAGGAAATTACGGTTAATGTTACCGAAATGTTCCGCGATCCTTCCTTTTATAAATCTTTACGGAATGATGTACTTCCGGTACTTGGCACCTATCCTTTTATCCGGATTTGGGTGGCGGGCTGCTCTACCGGAGAAGAAGCTTATTCGCTTGCCATTGTTTTAAAAGAACTTAATTTGCTTCATAAATCACTTATTTATGCCACTGATATTAATCCATCGGTTTTAGAAAAAGCAAAAAAAGGCATGTTTCCATTAACTTATTTAAAGCAATATTCCGAAAATTATCTGCAATCGGGAGGCTTAAAAGATTTTTCTACTTACTATACCGCGAACTACTCTTTGGCCAAATTTGATGAAAGTTTAAATCGGAAGATGATCTTTTCTACGCATAACCTGGCTTCTGATCATTCTTTTAATGAGTTTCAGTTAATTTTATGTAGAAACGTTTTAATTTATTTCGATAAAGAATTGCAGCATAAAGTATTTAACCTATTTGATGGTAGTATAGAAAAATTGGGTTATCTTGCTTTGGGCAGTAAAGAAAGTTTGGAGTTTTGGCCGAAGGCCAAAGAATACAAAAGGATTAAAATGGAGAAAATATGGCGGAAACTATAGGTTCTACTCCTTGTAATGCATTAATTATTGGCGGTTCGGCTGGTAGTTTAGATGTTTTGCTCGAAATTTTTCCGGCCTTACGCAACGATATTCATTTCCCTATTATAATAGTGGTTCACCGTAAGGCAAGTAACGAGTCTCTTTTAACCGATTTATTAAAATCGCGGACAACATTGGCGGTTGGTGAGGCAGAGGAGAAGGAATTTTTAATACCGGGTAAAGTTTTTATAGCGCCTGCAGACTACCATACGCTGATAGAGGAAGACCGAAGTATTTCTTTAGATTACTCTGAAAAAATAAACTATTCCCGACCATCAATTGATGTTACCTTTCAATCAGCAGCTGAGGTTTTTAAAGAAAAATTAGTCTGTATTTTACTTTCAGGATCTAATGCTGATGGGGTAGAAGGGTTAAAAATTGTAAACAATTATGGTGGTAAAGTCGTTATACAAAATCCAAATACGGCCATAATGCCGTATATGCCACAGCAGGCGGTTATTAATGTTAAGCCGCATGTAATATTGGATAGCCTGGATATGGCTGATTATATAAATAAGTTAAATGATTAATTGCTTTTTCGGAGGTTAATATGATAGTTACAAAAAAAATATTTGTTTTTGATGATAATAGGGATATCCTTGATCTCTGTACATTTATTTTGGAAGATGCCGGGTATGAGATAAAGACATCTGAAAATGCCAATAATATAGAAGAGCAGGTTGCAGCATATATGCCTGATTTAATTTTTATGGATAATTGGTTACCCGATCTGGGAGGAATACAGGCAACCAGGGCTTTAAAAAGCCATCCTGGTTTAAAGCATATACCGGTAATTTATTTTTCGGCCAATAATGATATATCTTCATTAGCCGACGAAGCCGGCGCAGATAGTTACCTGTCGAAACCATTTGATATTGCTGCGTTAGAAGAAATTGTAAAAAAACATTTGAGCTAGCGCGGAAAACTTACGAAGTTTCAAGAGGCTCGCGTGCAGGAAAAACTTCGTGAGTCTCTAGGCCTTGCTAAACTCCCGATATAAAGCTCCACTCGAATTGTCGTCATTTCGAGCGGAGTGCAACGAAGTCGAGAAATCTATCGTGGCAGATCTCTCCATTTCACTGCGTTCCAGTCGAGATGACGACTTTTTTTAATTCTTAGAAATACCCTATCTGTTATTCCTTACCCCAAATCCTTGTATTCAGATCCAGCTCCTTAACAATATCATACATAAACTTTATGGTAGAAATATCCTGATTTACAGTTTCGGGATTTAGTAAAGATTTAAAAATCGGTGCCTCAAAGTAATTCCGGTTCAGGGGGAAAGCGATATACATCCTCGATTCGATAAAGGATAAACTGATGTTGTACTTGCTTTGATGATTGAGGTTTAGTATTCGCTCCATCAAGGCAGGCGTAAGGATATACCTGGATTCAACCTGATCTGAACCATAAGTTACAAAGGTCTTATCAAATTCTACATTCTCCAGTTGGATAACGTCATTATTGCCAAAAGAAAACAGGTTTTTTGAAAACCATGCACCAAAGGCTGCTCCGATGTCCTTTGGTCTGACGATGGTTACGCCATTAAATTTCTTGTTAAAATCGGCAGCAAAGAGGATCCCTCTAAAAATGTCGTGCCACTCTGTTCGCCTTCCGTCTTTTGTTTGGGTTACTGTTTTATATTCAGCATGTACTTCAGCAAAGTAAAACCGGGTTTTATCAGCACATCCCATTACTAAATCTTCTGTTTTGTAGCGATCAGGCTCATTGCTAAACAGCTGTGTGTACATAAACTCCGAAGCTTCAATTCCCTGATAGGGATTAATCGATAAACTTTCGTCTAAAAATTTAAGGGCAGCACCAATTACATTCGTTTTATAGGCATTTTGGTAAGCTGTTAGAGAATCGTTGATTTTGAAAAACAAAACACCACCATAAATGATAGGTATTAAGCCAGCGATTACAGCAGGAATAGGAAAACCCAAAACGAAGCCCAAAATGCCAAGCACAATACCAGTAACAATAAAAATATAGCCTTTGGTTTGGGTACCGGCAATTCTTTTGCGTTCTACCTCCATTGTAGCCAAAACTTGTTGTAGGGCTACATTATTTGCAATATCGAACGACATTAGTTATTGAAAAGTTCTTTTGCGCTGATGTTTTTACGTTCTTCTTCTGCGGTTTCTAAAACGGCTATTGGCTGAAAGTTCAGCATCCCGGCAAATAAGCTGCCTGGAAACATCATAATCGAATTGTTGTAATCGGTTACCGAAGCATTATAGGTTCTTCTGGCAGCTGCAATCTGTTCTTCACTTTCCGCCCAGGTGGTTTGCAGGTTAATAAAATTGGTATTGGCTTTCAAATCAGGGTAATTTTCAATGTTGACCATTAAACCCCTCACATTGCTGCTCAATTGTGAATCCAAATCTGCTTTTTCTGCATTGCTGATATTCGGTAAGCCTGCTTTTGATCTCAGTTCAACTATTTTGGTTAAGGTTCCCTGCTCGTAATTAGTGTACTGTTTAACCACTTCAACAAGGTTTGGAATAAGGTCGAACCGTTTTTTTAGCATTACATCAATGGCCGAGAAGGCATTTGTTACCTGATTTTTCTTCCCAATGAGGGAGTTGTAAAAGAAAATCCCGATAAGAAAGATGAATCCGATAATAACGAGGGCAATAATCATAAATTTTAGTTTAAGGTTTAGATAATAAAGATAAGAAAAGGTTACAACATCTTATCGCTTTTCATTTTGTTCCCGTTCACGCTTTATCCGGCGTTCTAAACGCTTCTGTTTTCGTTGTAAATGATTGGCCCGCATGGCTTTAAACTTTGCAATATGCTCACGTACTTCATTCTGCTTTTCTTCCGTAATACCGATGCTATATTTTATGCCTGTAAAAAGGCTCTTCCAGATCATGTTGAAAAAAGAGGAATTTGAAGGCCTGCTGTAATTTACGGTTACAGGTACAAGCTTGCCATCTGCACCCGGGTTTTCAGATTTTATGATTAAAGCATTGGCTAAGAAAGAAAGAAAACCGCGGGTAACCAGGTGATCTTTTTCGGGATCATTTTTCATCAACGCAACAGACAGGTCGTAGTAAGAGAATGCTACCGTTCCTTTTGTGCCTGAATCGTTTGCTTTAAAATCGAACTTCAATTTATCTACATTCCCGCGGTTAATGCGTACCAGGCCAAGTGGTTTGGTAATCTGATTTAAAACCCGTGCATTAAAATTGTGTAAAACTCCGTGGTAAGAAAATGCACCATCTTTAGCAGTAAGATTGAACATAAAGTTCACATCAAGTTTTCCCTGGCCAAATAAATAAGTATTTAAGTCAACTTCCATTATTGGGTTTATGGCCTTAATATTATCAAGATTGGTGGCATTTTTTATAATTCCTGAGGTGTTTTCAAAACTGATCCGCCCTCTTTGATTACTTTCACTGTTAAAAACCGAATAGTTAACGTTTACATCCTTCAGCTTGATTTTCTGGACGAGAATAGGGGCACGCACAAGCTGCAAAAGCTGATGGGGAAATTTACCAATCTTATTCTCCTGTGGTTTACCTGGAAGCCCATTCTGGTTAAAAACAGATATAAAACCGTTAGCAATGGCCATTTCTTTTGCCCACAGCTCCTGTTTGCTGATGTATAGCGGTAAGTCGATGCCGTTGAGCATAATATTGCGCATGCCAATATCAAAACGTTCCCTGGCATAACCTGCAACCTTACCGAATTTCATTTCATCATATAATGGAACCAGCGCAAAGCTATTAATCCTTAGCCTACCTGTAGTAGCCCTGAAATCAAGCTGATCAAGCTTAATGTCGTACATTTTATCAGGCGTGCGGTACACATAGTTATTCAGGTTGATTACGATATCTTTTAGCAGGTAAAACCGGCTCGGATCATCTGCAGAGGTAGAATCAACCAACAAATCGGTTAGCGTAATGTTAAGGTCATCAATAGCGAAAGGCACCGAATTGGCTACATTTTTATTCACATACTTAAAGCTTACGTCTTTAAAACGGATGGTTTTAATGCTAAACTCTTTCAGGTTTTTGGAGATAATCTCGTAAGGTGATTTAATAGGCCTGGGTGCACGTCCTTCATTAAAAGCAAATTGCTGATTCACCATGGTTACCTCAGGTTTATCAAATATGATTTCCTCTAACTGCAGTTTTTTTTCGCGGTATAAGGTTAACGGGTGGAAGCGCTTCACCACCAGTTTTTTTAAAGAAACAGTATATAAATTGTTTGGCGCTCTTTTTAAGGCAATGAGCTGCTTAAACCGATTGGTATCAGGTGTTATTTTTACGTTCTGTAAAGTGGCATTGCCCGTAAAAACATTGGTAGAAACCTTGGTAAAACTAATGGTATATAAACTGTCGGTTGATTTATAGAGCAGTGTTTTAATCCTGTCGGTTAAAATCGGGCGCGATTTCACATTTAACAACCAGGCTATACCTGCAAGTACGATAAAAACACTGAGTAATGTACACGCAATCCATTTAAAAACTTTATAACGGTATCTTCTGGTATCAGGCATTAAAAAATGAGAGGCTGTGGTTTTATTAGCAATATACGGTTATAAACATATATTTGAAAAATGTAGGTTAGTTTTTTTCTCTCCTGGCTTTTCTTGCTGCCTTTCTATCTGCCCGTTTTTGTTCCCTTATTTTTTTTGCAATTACTTTTTGCTGTTTTACCGGATTCTTTTCGGGCACTACGCCAACGCCTACAATATCTTTTATCCCCACGAAAACTGTTTTCCACATCAGGTTAAAAAAGGAAGCCGAATTAATCCTTGTATTGGTCATGCTTGCCGTTCTTGGCGCTTCACCTTTTTGTGGATTTTCATCTTTAACTAAAATGGTGTTAGCCAAAAAAGACAAGAAATCTTTTTTCTTGGTTCCTTCCCCATCAATATTATCCGATAGTAATTTCACCTTTAAATTGCTGTACAACATACCCATCGATCCCGTTGCAGATCTTAAATTTCCGTTCGCCTTAAAATCAACCTGTTGTATGTTGCCGCTTTCTATTTCAACCAGCCCCAGCGCTTTAGACAATGGATTTAGGTTTTTCATATCAAATTTGCCCAAACGCCCGCTGTAGGTAAAAGCGCCATTTTTATCGGTTAAATTGAAATCAATTTTTACATTCAGCTTTCCGGTGCCCATTAAAAGTGTGTTTAAATCTGCCAGGGCATGATTCTTTTTGCTCAATTGTAAGCTATCGTTGGTTACATTTAAAATGTTTCCTGTTAACGCCTTAAAGTCAACCGATCCGGTTTTTTTACTTGCAGGGTTAAACTCAGCATATTTAAGATGAATATCTTTCAGCTTTACCGTATCAATCAGGATGGGCATGTTCAACCTTTTCAATGCCATATGTGGATAGTTTTGGCCTTTATCAAAGCCCGGCGGCGGTGGCGATTCGCGGCTCATAAAAACTTCTACATTTGCCTGACCAATTTTCAACGATTTTGCATGTAGTTTTTCGTCGGTACTTAAACCAATAAAATCCACGCCATTAAATTCTATTTTATCAAAGCTTAAATTGTACCGGTCTTTCTGGATCTTGTATTTTCTTGCAAAAGTAAGTTCATCGTACAATGGCGTAAGTTTAAATCCGCTAACCGCTATTTTTTTTGATGCAGTAGAACCTTTAATGGTATCCACTTTCATGGAGTACATTTTATCTTTAGTTACCGATTTATAACCCGCAATCTGAAATGATGCATCTTTTGTATAGTAAAACCTTGTTGTATCACTGCCTGAAAGCGAATCTAATAAGAAATCATTGATGTTAATATCAAGGTGTTTGATCGAGTTTTTGGTTTTTTTGGCTGCGGTTTTGTTGATATAATCAAAATCCGCATCCACAATTTTGATGCTTTTAACATGTACCGATTTAAAGGTTTTGGAAATCTGCTCATAAAGCGATTTTTCATCTTTTATGCTATCTGGTTTCTTGGTTATTTTATTAAAAATCATGTTGATAGATGGCTTTTGTAAAAGGATTTCTTTTACATCTATCCGCTTTTTAAAGTAGGCAGTTAATATGCCTACACGGCTAATCTGCAGTTTCTTTAATTTAAGTTCGAAAGTATGGGCGGGAGCCAATTGTTTTTTCTTTAAGCTATCAAAAACAGCAGTATCGAGGGTTAAAACAACGTCGCGCAAGGCTAAGCTGCCTGTAATTACATTTAAGTTAATGCTTTTAAAATCTATTCTATATAAGTGATGGGAGCCATTATAAACACCCGCTTTAATTTTTTCAGTTAATATAGGCTTCCATCTGGCGCTTAAAAACATAGCACCAAATGCAACAATTAAAACCAATATGCCGAATATGCTTCCTATCCAGATCCAAATTTTATTTTTATGTTGAGCTGTCATTTATTATGGCTTATCAATAGGTAACATATAGAAGAGCGAAAGGTTTTTTTAGGGGCAAGGCAAAAGACTAAAGCAGAAAGACCAAAGAGGAGATACTGTTGGATGCTATATTGTAAAATTATTTCTGGAGCGCAAGGGCAGGATAAGCAACATCGTTTGTTCCTTTGCTGTGCTTGTACGTTTCGGCCGTCATACTCCGAACTTGCAGCGTACCGATCAATATCATCAATTTAAGGTTTTTAACCACAGATGTACACAGATAAACACGGATTTTTAAATCTGTGGTTAAATTACGCCTACCTAGCTAATGGCTTAACTTAATGACATTGTGGTACCACTTCGCCAAAGGCTAAATGGGTTAGGTCTGCAGCAGGGAAAACCGCTCATATTAGCAAGAGCAGCTGTAATCTAAACCCGACCGTAGCGGGATGCCACAATTTTTTCAATTGGGGCAGAAGCGGGGGCGGGGCTGCAGTCCTCCACAGGCACAGAACCTTACATTTCCAAAAAAAAAATATCCTATTGAATTGATACACATTGTTTTATGTAAAAATGATTTTAGGAGCGCAAAGACTGTTCAATAAACATCGTTTGTTCCTTTGCTGTGCTTGTACGCTTCGGCCGTCGTGCCTCCTGGCCTGCAGGGTACCGCTTCGCCAAGGGCTAAATTGGTTAGGCCTGTGGCACGGAAAACCCCTCATAATCGTAAGAACAGCTGTAATCTAAACCCGACCTTAGCAGGATGCCACAATTTTTTCAATTGGGCCAGAAGCGGGGCTATAGTCTTCCAAAAGCATAGAACCGTACATTCCCAAAAACGTTATCAGTATGTAAAAATGTAGATTAATACGGCTTGCTTACTGTTTTATCATAATCATACTGTAAACATTTAAACAAACTATGTCAATTTGTCACTTTTAATTATATTTATGTATTTTTGCAATCCCCAAATGTTTTTAAATAATGATTGATTTACAAGTACAGGATAAGACGCACGATGAAACCAGGCAAGGTGAAGCTTTAATTTTAGATACCCCGATTAAAGCCGATGCCCGTAAATTATATATCGAAAGTTATGGTTGTGCGATGAATTTTGCTGATAGTGAAATTGTTGCCTCTATTTTATCCGAAACTGGATTTGAAACCACAGGGGATTACCACCAGGCTGATGTAATCTTTATTAATACCTGCTCGATCCGCGAAAATGCAGAAACCAGGGTTAGAAACCGACTATCACAGTTCGGTGTCGAAAAACGCCGCAACCCGAAATTAATTGTTGGAGTTTTGGGCTGCATGGCAGAACGTTTAAAATCTAAATTTTTAGAAGAAGAACGTTTGGTTGATGTAGTAGTTGGCCCTGATGCTTATCGCGATCTGCCTAACTTAATTGAGCAGGTAGAAAGCGGACATAAAGCAGTTAATGTTTTATTGTCTCGCGAAGAAACCTATGCTGATATTAGTCCGGTTCGTTTAAACAGCAACGGAATAACCGCTTTTATTTCCATTACCCGTGGTTGTAATAACATGTGCTCTTTCTGTGTGGTTCCTTTTACCCGTGGCCGCGAACGAAGTCGCGATGCCCATTCTATTATAGAAGAAGCGAGAGGCTTATTTGAAGCTGGTTACCGGGAGGTTACACTTTTGGGCCAAAACGTAGATTCGTACACCTGGACATCAGAGGATGGAACAGAAACCGTTAACTTTGCGCAGCTTCTGGAGCAAACAGCATTGGTTAGCCCAGATTTAAGGGTACGTTTCTCTACTTCGCATCCAAAAGATATTACCGACGAAGTTTTACATACCATTGCTAAATACGATAACATCTGTAATTATATCCACTTGCCAGTGCAATCGGGGAATACCCGCATATTGGAGTTAATGAACAGGACTTATACCCGGGAGTGGTATATCAATCGTATTGACGCCATCCGCAATATTATTCCGGGTTGTGCAATTTCTACCGATATCATCGCAGGTTTCTGTACAGAAACTGAAGAGGAACATGAGGAAACCCTGAGTATGATGGATTATGTGCAATATGATTTTGCTTATAACTTTACCTACTCTGAACGACCAGGAACTTTAGCCGCCCGTAAATTGGAAGATGATATTCCTGAGGAAGTGAAAAAACGCCGTTTAGCTGAGATTTTGGCCAAACAACAGGCACATTCGTTAATGCGTTTGCAAGAATGGGTGGGTAAAACTGTTCGGGTTTTGATTGAAGGCACTTCTAAGAAATCTGATCTCGATTATTGCGGAAGAGGAGATAGCGGAGCAATGGCCATTTTCCCTGCAATTGATGGCGTTAAACCCGGTCAGTATGCAAATGTGTATATCGAGAAATGTACATCTGCTACGTTAATTGGTAAAATAGTTTAAAAAAGTGGAGGGTAGAAGGTAAGGGGCGTAAGGTCTCATATCTCATATCTCAATACTCAAATCTAAAGAATGGATACACAAAATATTAAACAACGGTTCGGTATTATTGGCAATTCGCCTCTACTTAACCGGGCCATAGATATTGCAAGCCAGGTAGCACCAACTGATATGTCGGTGTTGATAACAGGCGAAAGTGGTAGTGGTAAAGAGGTATTCTCGCAGATTATCCATCAAATGAGTGCCCGTAAACATGGTGCCTTTATTGCGGTAAACTGTGGGGCTATTCCCGAAGGAACGATTGATTCTGAGCTTTTTGGTCACGAAAAAGGATCATTTACCGGTGCGCACGAAGCCCGTAAAGGATATTTTGAGGTGGCAAATGGCGGTACCATCTTTTTAGATGAGGTTGCTGAATTACCTTTAGGTACACAAGCACGTTTATTGCGTATTTTAGAAAGTGGCGAATATTTGCGCGTGGGTTCGTCTAAAGTACAGAAAACAGATGTCCGCATTATTGCTGCAACAAATGTTGATGTATATAACCGCGTTAAGAACGGAAAATTTCGGGAAGATTTATATTACAGGTTAAATACTGTTCCATTGCGCATACCGGCTTTGCAAGAGCGTAAAGAAGATATTTATTTATTATTCAGAAAATTCGCTGCCGATTTTAGTGATAAGTACCGTAGTCCGGCATTACACCTCGAACCAGATGCCGTTCAGATTTTAACCAATTACAGCTGGCCGGGTAATGTTCGCCAGTTAAAAAATATTGCTGAGCAAATCTGCGTATTGGAAAAAGACCGGAATGTTACCGGACCGGCCATTTTAAACTATATCCCGAACGAAGCTGGAAGTAATTTGCCAATGGCGATTAACGCTCAGTCGAAAGAAGATTTTACAGAAAGAGATATTTTGTACAAGGTGCTTTTTGATATGAAAAAGGATATGGTTGAGCTTAAAAAACTAGTTGCCGAAATTATTCAGCATGGCGGAAATACCGCTACCGTTTTGGCAGATAATCCGCAATATATCAATCAGCTGTACCGCGATGTAGAATTACCGGCAGGTCAGGAGCATGCCTTTACCATTCAGCAACCTACACCAGGCAATAATAACAACAACAACAATGCTGATTATTTTGCGCACGATGCAGAAGAAGTAGAAGAATCTTTGTCCTTAGTGGATAAAGAATCAGACCTGATTAAAAAAGCATTAAAAAAACACAAGGGTAAACGTAAGTTTGCTGCTCAGGAACTGGGTATTTCAGAACGTACCTTGTACAGGAAGATTAAAGAATTGAACCTGTAATTTTAAAATTGCTTATTTCAATCTCCAGCGAAAGCACATTTCCCAAAACTTAGATAACATTTTCGATAATGATGAAAATTAGAATATTTACCTTAATCCTGCTTGCCTCGGTTTTTAGCGCGTGCTCTTATAAATTTAGTGGAGCATCAACAACAGGTTTAAAAACGGTGGTGGTTCGGGTATTTGAAAATAATGCACCGTTAGTGGTGCCAACATTGAGTAACCAGATCACAGAATCGTTAAAAAGCCGGATCCGTAACCAGACTAAATTGATTATTTCTCCAACAGGTGAAGGAGATGCATCATTTGAGGGGAGAATAACAGGTTACGATATTAAACCGGTTGCGCTTCAAAATAGTGCTACGCCAACCTCGGGTGCAAACAGATTAACCATAACCGTTTCGGTAAAATATAAGAACAATATAAAAGAACACGAAAAAGAAAGTTTTGAGGAGAGCTTTACCAGGTATTTTGATTTTCCCATCAATGGGGCACCAATTCAAACGTTATTACCTGGTGCTATCGAAAATATTAACAAACAATTATCCGAAGATATTTTTAACCGTGCATTTGCGCAGTGGTAAATAAAGCAGGATTCTAAAAGACAAAATTTTCAAAACCCGTCTACATTTTTTTAACTTAGCGGCAAACCTCGATAATGGATAACAAAAAGCTACTGGCAGATTTACTTGCGCAGCCTGGAAAGGTTAGGCCAGAGCATGCATCCATGTTGCAGGAAATGGTGCAGCAATTTCCATATTCACAGCCCATTCATTTGCTTTTAGCCAAAGCCAATGCTTCATTTATTCCAAAAGCTGCATTATATGGTCAGGGGCATGTGTTGTTCCATGTACTAAATATGGTTTCAGTCCACGAGGATCAGCAGGAAGAGGAACCTGAAATCGATATAGTCGTTACAGAGCATACGCAGGATGAACCGGAAGTTTATGAAGAAACAGGTGAATCTTCAGATGATATCCCTTTATCTGCCAATCAGGATATAAGCATAGAAACACCAAATCGCCTGCCAGGTATTGATAGCCATTTAATGGACTTGCCTGCAGATGACGATTCTTTTATTGAAAGTGTAGCTGCCACCGATTTCTTCGCTTTTGAACAGAAGTTAAGTACCGATGTGGTTACAACCGCACCAGAAATTGAAACTGTTGTTCCAGACGAGCCTGAAAGAAATTTTGTTTCACAATATAACGACGATAAGCTTCCATACACGTTTTTATGGTGGTTGGCTAAAACCCGTAAAGAACACGAACAGATCTTTCAGCCTTATGCTCATCCTAACGCCAGTAATGTAAAACCACAGCCACAAAATAACCAACAGCAAGAAAGAGCTGAGTTTCAACAGCAGTATGTGGAGCATATCTTTCACATCCAAACGCCTTTCGAGGTGGCAGATCATTTAGCAGAATACCCTTCTGCCGAAATTAAAGATGCAAAGGGTGCCGAAATCATTGAGAAATTCTTAAAAGAAGATCCAACCATCAAGCCGCCTAAGCCAGAACAGATTGATAATGAAAATAAGGCAAAGAAAAGCGCAGAAGACAATTATGACCTTGTTTCGGAGACTTTAGCTAAAATTTATATTGAGCAAATGCTTTATCACAAAGCCATAGATACTTATAAAAAATTAAGTTTGAAATATCCGGAAAAAAGCCGTTACTTTGCCGACCTTATCCAATCTATAGAAAAGAAATTTTAAAATATAATATTACCATGGTAACCTTTTTAATCATTTTATTAATTATTGCGTGTGTAGCCTTAGGCTTATTTGTTTTAATACAAAATCCTAAAGGTGGAGGTTTAGCTACAGGCGGTGGCGGCAGTAACATGTTTGGTGTACAACGTACCGGCGATGTTTTAGAAAAAGGATCTTGGGTATTGTTAACCTTAATCGTAGTGTTAACCCTTGCCGTTACTACAATTGCTAAAACCAGTGGCGGTAGTGCTGCAGTTGGAAACTCTGCTATTCAGGAGCGTTTAGATAAAACGCCATCACCATCTCCACTTGGCGGAAATTTAAACAGCACTAAACCTGCAGCTTCAACTCCAGCTAAAACAGATTCGACAAAGAAATAAGTAATACTTACCCGTATTTTAGAAAGCTTTCCTTAAAAGGGAAAGCTTTTTTGTTTTTTAACGATGCTGTATCATAGATATAGAATTGCATCCTGAGGGTTAATTAATTGTTTAAATCAATATGAGTGACAGAGGGTTCTATTGCTATGTTCCGGCGAGGAATCGTCATTGCGAAGGCTTTTTCAGCCGACGAAGCAATCTTACAACGATCGCTAACAGCGTGTGATTTAAGATTGCTTCGTGCCTCGCAATGACGACCATTCTATTGGAGTCTGTCAATGGTAGCCTGTCGAAGGACCTGTTTAAGATGCCTCGCAAAGCGTTTCGATACTTCGTCAAGCTCAGTACAGGCTGAGCTCAACGTGACAAGTTCGAATGGAATCACAATTTATGGTACAACCTCTTTTGTTTTTAACATCCCGTAAAAAATGAATCAATCCCCTTTATCTCTTAACACACATTTAACATAAAAAGCTTTAAATTGCAGCATGAAATTAAGTGTGCTGGTATTATTTACTGCTCTCGCCGTTGGTCTTTCCATCGGGATGGTTAATTTTTATTTTCAGCATAGCCTGTATTATATGGCTATTTCTTTTGGCGTGTCGTTTTTATGCAGTTTTTTGGTTTTTTATTATTTGCTTGAGAAGTATATCTACACCAAAATTAAACTCATCTACAAGCTGATCCATAACCTAAAATTAGGTAAAGATTTAAAAGATGCGCTTGGCGAGTATGTGAGTTCAGATCCGATTAATGATGTAGAACAAGAAGTAAAAGAGTGGGCAGGTGCAAAGAAAAAAGAAATAGATTTATTAAAAAAACAGGAACAGTTTAGAAGAGAGTTTCTTTCAAATGTTTCGCATGAATTTAAAACCCCGCTTTTTGCTATTCAGGGTTATATTGAAACCCTACAGGATTGCCTGGTAGATGATCCTGATCAGGCTGTTTTATTTCTGAAAAAAGCAGAAAATAATGTAGAGCGATTGAGTTATTTAATTAATGATTTAGACGTTATATCAAAGTTAGAGACTGGAGAATCGCCAATTAACTATCAAAAATTCGATTTTGTACAATTGGCAAAAGAGGTAATGGAAAACCTCGAAGATCGCGCTAAAGCTAAAAATATTAAGCTTTTTTTTAAAGATAAGTATACTGCCATTACCTTAGTTTCTGCTGATCGCGAAAAGATCAGGCAGGTTTTAATTAACTTAATGGTAAATAGCATTAAGTACGGCATTGATGGCGGGGAAACGGCCATTAAGATTTTTGAACTGCACGACCAGGTTTTGATAGAAGTTACTGATAACGGTATTGGTATAGAAGAAAAACATCTGTCGCGCCTGTTTGAACGTTTTTATCGCATTGATACCCATAGGGCAAGAGAAGTAGGGGGCACTGGTTTAGGCTTAGCCATTGTAAAACACATTTTGGAAGCACACCAACAAACCATTTCGGTAAGAAGTACACCGGGCATAGGTACTACCTTTGCTTTTACGCTACAAAAAGGAGGCTAACCTTAATGCCTTGATGATCATTCTTCAATTTTTGCCACGGAAATAAGGAACGCACGCAAATACGGCATCTGATTTCATTCTGAAAAGCAATTTACCACTGTTGATAAACCCGATATTAGCGAATATCCTGATTTAAGCAGTTATCTTAACTATTTTATGGTGCGCATGCTATTTCGCACAGGTTTCATCGGGATAAAGCGTTTACCGAGACCATTGTAAGTGAGAACTTGTTCAGTATTGTTTCCTAAATAACCTATTTATTTCATTGTCAGCTACCTGAAAGTATAGAAATAACGCTTGCCTGACTAAATAAGGTGACAATTAGTTAATATAATTAAGAAATTAACATTAACTTAACATTGGGCTTGTAGCTTTGCAACATATTAAAAATTAACATGAACAATATTTTTAAGTTCTTTACACCTCAAGACAAAAAGTTTCATCCACTTTTCGAACAAGCAGGTAGCAATGCATTAAAAATTGCTGAAACACTTTTAGAAATGGTTAGCACGGCTGATGCTGAAAGCAGAAAAACAATTTTTAAGGAAATTGAGCGCTTAGAGCACGTTGGTGATGATATTACCCATTCAATTTTTCTTGAGTTGAGCAGGAACTTTATCACTCCATTTGATAGAGAAGATATTCACCAATTGGCAACCGCCGTTGATGATGTTGCCGATTATATTTATGGTACTGCAAACCGTATGCAGATGTACAACATGAACACCATTAACGAGCCAATTGTTAAAATTGCTGAGCTTTTGGTAGAAATGTGTACCGATATTGATAAAGCAATTAAAGAATTACGCAGTTTCAAAAACATCCGTGTAATTGCTGATGCTTGTATCCGTATCAACAGCGGCGAAAACCAGGCTGATTATGTATTTACATTAGCGGTTGCGCGTTTGTTTGAATACGAAACCAATGCGATTGAATTAATTAAACAAAAAGAGGTTTTACAAACGATAGAAAAAGCGACAGATAAGTGTGAGGATGTGGCAAATGTGCTTGAAACTATCTTGGTTAAAAACGCTTAATAAAAAACAAACATGGTAACTACCTTATTGGTTGTTGTTGTAATTCTGGCTATTGCTTTCGATTACATTAACGGCTTTCACGATGCCGCTAACTCGATTGCAACAGTTGTTTCTACAAAAGTTCTTACGCCTTTTCAGGCGGTTTTATGGGCTGCGTTATTCAATTTCGCTGCTTACTTTTATTTTACCGACCACAAAGTGGCCAATACCGTTGCTAAGACGGTAATCGAAAATTATATCACTTTAGAAGTTATCCTTGCAGGTTTAATTGCTGCAATTATCTGGAACCTTTTAACCTGGTGGTATGGTATTCCATCAAGTTCATCGCACACTTTAATTGGCGGTTTTGCTGGTGCAGGTATGACACATGCTTTACTTACAGGCGCTAGTCCGCTTGACGCTGTAAACATGGGTTATGTAATAAAAATTGTTTCTTTCATTGTTTTGGCCCCGATAATCGGTATGGTGATATCAGTTGTATTAACACTGATCATTATCAATATCTGTCGTTATGCTAAGCCATCAACTGCTGAAAAATGGTTTAAACGCCTACAATTGTTATCTTCTGCTGCATTAAGTTTCTTCCATGGAGGTAATGATGCTCAAAAAGTAATGGGTATCATTGCAACGGCATTAATTGCATCGAAAGTAATTCCAAATTTTGAATCTATGCCTGCTTGGGTACCTATCTGCTGTTATTCAGCAATCTCTTTAGGTACCATGAGTGGCGGCTGGAAAATTGTGAAAACAATGGGTTCAAAAATTACTAAAGTTACCGCACTTGAGGGCGTTGCTGCTGAAGGTGCTGGTGCGATTACATTAGGCATTACAGAACATTTCGGTATCCCGGTTTCTACTACACATACCATTACGGGTTCTATTGTGGGTGTGGGTGTAGTGAAAAGCGTTTCTGCAGTACGTTGGGGGGTAACCATCAACTTAATCTGGGCATGGATTTTAACCATTCCGGTTTCGGCTACATTAGCAGCCATTATTTATGCCGTAATTTATTACTTAAAATAAAAACAAAATCTTTTAATATACTCAGAAGACCAAGGCATTAGCTTTTGGTCTTTTTTGTTTTTAACCGCAAAGAACGCTAAGATTTCGCAAAGCGATGTTTTGTTTTACCACAGAGGCCATTGAGTTTGCACAGAGCAAACAGGGAAGGTTGTCTTGACTGAAACGGAGTGGAATGGAGATATCTTTTTACTAAGTTATTGAAATCAAATTTAAAGATTTTGCTTCGCAGAGCCTTCGGGTTCTCCACGGCAGTCGAAATGACGGCTTTACTTTGTGAATGTCATCCTGAGTGAAACGAAGGATCTTTAACTGTACTTTGCTATTCATTAAAAGATTCTTCACTGCGTTCAGAATGACAGTAGAATTACGCGCTTCGCTGTTAATAAAGCCATAGAATGCACACACCATATATCTAAATTTAGATTCCAACTCTACCCCTGTCTGTGGTTGTTCTAAACTACGCTAAGACTGACAAGTATTTAATCATTCTCTTTGTGTCCTCTGTGCATTTTCTCTGCGCACTCCGTGGTGAAAACAGGTGAGTTTTACAAATTCTTCTTCATTTCCTTCGCTACTTCTTTTGCAACCGGATCTTCACTTTTCTCTAGCTTTGCTATAATACTTTCCTGATTTTTTGTTGAGTGGTTTTGGCTCATTTTAAAAACATGGTCGATGTGCTTCACCAAAACTTCGAATCCTGTAATTGCCTTTAAATGCTTCTGAATATATGCTTCATCCATTTTATTAAAGGCAGCAGGACTTGTTTCAGGATTTTCATACTGATTTGTTAGTTCTTTTACGACCTGATAAGTTTCTTCAGAATCCATAAGTCTTATACTGCCTTTGGCCTGAACCGTTTTATAATTCCAAGTAGAAACTGAGGCAGGTTTTTCATAAACTGATGCGCTGATATAAGCATGAGCACCGGTAAAAACAGCCATCACGCTCGGATTTTGCTCAAATGCCCTATAATGATCGGTTTTGGTCATGATGTGGCCGATAAGTTTTATCGAATCGTTGTGGATTACGGTTTGAACCGGTACCTGTGTAACAACCGGATATTCACCATCAAAACCGATTAATGTGATAAAGTTATTTTGCTGCATAAACTCAAGAATTTCATCTTGATTGCCTGCTGAAGAATATGAAGTTTTGTACATGAGTTGTGCTTTGTTGCGGCAGAGGCCATTGAATTTTACACAGTATAACACTAAGGGGTTTTAACTGTAATTTACACCGATCTCCGTGACCTCTGTGTCTTTTCTTCGTATACGCTGTGGTTGAAAAGGAAATTAAAACTTAATGCTGATTTCTACTAAATTAGTTCCGTTTTTAGGTAACACCCAATCCGGACCTTCTTGAATCAAACGCTTCGCTTCCAAATCGGCTTTTCTATTTAGTGATTTTATAACAGCGATGTTGGCTGGCCGTCCGTTGCGTTTAACTTTAAAGCTTAAAATTACAAATTGCTCGGGGCCTTTAGGATTATAAAGCTTATTATTTTTCTCCAAGTATTGGCTGTAGTTAATGGTGGAAACCGGAACAGGCTTTGTAATATCACCGGCAGATTTTCCATCCAGGTTTTGTTCTGCACGCAGCGTAATTTTAGGGGCAGCAATATTTTCTTTTTTATGCCCGTTTGAACCCGTAATTAAAGCAATTTCGTTTAATGATTTATTGCCGCTCAATGCATTTTTAATCGCATTAGGGTCTTGCAAACCAGCTACGGGCAATTCTTTAAAACCGATAGCATTAATCAATAAGTCTTTATCTTTTGCATTGCTATCAGCAGGTAAATAGAAATAGCCTTTGGAATCGGTTGCCGTTACATTTTTAGAGCCAGCTAACTTTACAACTGCTCCCTGAACAGGTTGACCATTACTTTGGTCTACCACGTTGCCACTAAATGCAATTTTACTGGAACCTATTGCGGGTTCTGCTGCCACCACAGTCTCACTTAACGTAACCGGGCTTGGTTTGTAATTGTCAAAGCCTACACGGCTCATCGCTTTAGCACGACTATTATCGGTTGCAATTTTTGCAACTTTTACTTCATCAACTTGTTGTTCTGCCTGTATTGCAACAGGATTTTTTTTAGTGTTTTTTGCCAAATCACCTGTTTTTGCGTCTGCAATTGCTTTATCAATCAAAGTTGCCTTTGTAGTATTTTGAGTAACGGTATCTTCTTTGGCTTTAGGTTGGATAGAAGCAACACTCGCTGAACTATCTAACTGAACCAACACACCTTCTTTTTTATGAGCAGCAAGTTCTGCATTCCTGCGGTTGGTTTCGCGCATAAAAAATAAAATGCTTACCGCAATAAAAGCCACAGTTGCGGTTGCCGCAATACTTAACCTTTGGGTAGTAATGCCCCACAGTTTGCGCTTTACAGGCTTTTCTGATATGCGATCGTACAGCTGTTTTTGTAAAATAGAAAGCGTTTGTTTGCGTTTGGGCGATTGCTTGAGGCCTTCTAATGCTTCGGCAACGAAAGGGTCCTCCAAAGCCTGTCTTTCTACAAAATGCATAGCCTTAGCATCAAGCTTACCATCCAGGTAATCTTCCAATACATCAATATCTAACCAATCGTTATTCACTACTGTTTTTCTCTATACAAATCTTTAAATTCCGCTTACCATTTTGGATGTAACTCTTAACTTTCAGCATGTCGTAGCCAGTAATGTCGGCCACTTCTTTATAACATTTTTCTTGTAAATAAAATAAATCTACGCTTTTTCGCTGTTCTTCGGGTAAAGTTTCCATACACTTTTCCATAATGGTAAGCTGCGTTTCTTTTGTGTTGTCTATATCCAGATGCACAAACTCGCTATTTTCCACAAAAGTATCGTCTATGGAGACATTATTTTGCTTCGCCGATTTCCGCAATGCCATTAAGCAATGGTTCCGCGTTAAAACATGAAGCCAACTTTTGAAGTTTTGTACCTCGTGTATTTTCAGCTTTGTGACCAGTTCTTCGAAAATCTGCATTACGGCATCCTTGCTTAGTTCTTCATCTTTGAAGTAGTTTAAGCAAACCCCAAACACCAAATGCATATATTTATTGTAAAGCGAACCCAACGCGTCTAAATCGCCCGTATTTTTATACTCGGCAATCAGTTTGGCGTCTTCTTGCTGGGTATTTCCAGCTGTGTTTTTTATAAACCTCAAAAAATATGGTAGCTATTTCGAATTATCTTTCAAGTATAAAAAATATTTCTGAGTGATGAGACATAAACTAATTTTTTAGGAAGAGATGGTCCTAAATATTTTACGTTGCAGGCTGTCTTTGTAATCATTTTAAATATTGTTGACGTGTGCAAAGGTTTATCTTTGGGATAAAATTATGGCAGTTGTTTTGCTAAGCATGATTAAACACACAAAATGAAAAGGATCAATATTTTATCGATATCAATAACCATGTTAGTATTTGCAAGTCTAAATGTTAGCGCGCAGATTAAATTGAGTGATATATTTAAAAAAGTAACCCAAAAGCCGGGTACTACGACAGCTGCCACCGGAACGCCGTCTACTTTCGAAATAGGACAGGGGATTAAGGAGGCGCTACAAATTGGTGTTTCTGCTGGTGCAGACAGGCTTTCGGTTAAAGATGGCTTTTTAGGCAACCTGGCCGTTAAAATCCTGATGCCTCCCGAAGCACAGAAGGTTGAAAAAACGTTACGTAGCATCGGTTTGAACAAACTTTGCGATAATGTAATTGTGAGTTTGAACCGTGCCGCCGAAGACGCTGCTACCGAAGCGAAGCCTATTTTTATCTCTGCCATTAAACAAATGACATTAACCGATGCCACTAATATTCTTTTGGGAAATAAAGACGCCGCTACTGAATATTTTAAAAGGGTCACCACTGCACAGCTGATTCAGAAATTCAGTCCGATTGTAACCACAAGTCTAAATAAAGTAAACGCTACCAAGTATTACAGCGATTTAACTACACAATACAACCGCTTACCTTTGGTAAGGCCTGTAAATACCAACTTAACCGAATATGTTACGCAAAAAGCAATAGATGGTTTATTTGTTGAAGTTGCAAAGGAAGAGCTTAAAATCAGGGGTAATTTAAGCGCAAGAAGCACTACCTTATTGCAAAAAGTATTTGGTTACGCGGATAGGAAAAAGATTTAAATATGATGTGATTCGTGAGTATACGAACCACGGCGGAAGAGATTTAATCTGTTTAATTTGATTGCCTCGGTCTGTGGCCGCACAGACCGATATTAGATAAGTGTAGGTATTGATTGTTGCTCGTGAAGAGGCGAACCACGGCAAATCGACTAACATAAAGTTTGTATTAAGTAAAATATAGCTTCTCCAGGGTATCCCTGAATAATAGACAAAAAACTATTTGTAAAATTGTACATGTCGAAAATCAGCACCACATTAATTTCTGTTTTAATTCCGTGCGTTGCATTAATTACTTCCTGCAGCAACAATAAATCTGAAGAAAATGCTAAAGCCGTTTTAGATACGGTTTCTTTAAGCAGTAAAAATTTCGCGCTAGCCTATCAGGATGGAGATAAAATTGTAGCCACAAGTATCGATACCATGAAACAGATTTCGTTTGGTGGTGCTACCGATCCTGCTATTTCTCCTGACGGAAATAAACTGGCATACACGCTTAGCGATTCTGCCGGAAACCGTTCCATCTGGGTTGCCGATATGGAAAACAAGAGCCAGGGTAAATTGCAGGTAAACAGCAAGAATTATTATCAGGCCATGTGGTCGCCTGATGGACGTGCGGTTGCCTTCAATATTTTCAACAGCAAAAACCTATGGAAAATAGGTGTAATTAAAACCGATAATTCTGATTATGTGATGCTTGATAGCGCATCTAAAATAAATGTTTATGCGCCAACCTGGAAAAATGAAAAGGAAATCATCGGGCATGATCTTACCAGGCTCTACACCTTTGACCTCAGGGGAAAGTTAATCGATACTAAACTGATAGCCGATTTGATCGGGAAAGAGTTTTCTATTGCAAGTAGCAACCGGTTTTTTAATACAAAAGACGGATTGAAACTGGTTTTTAATGCAGGAAATACCGATGTTTTGAATGGATTAAAAGCACCAAGTGAAGCCGTTTATGTTTTAGATCTGGCCAGTAAAAAAGTACATCGGATTTCGCCAAAGGGCATAAATGTACCTTATGTTTTTCTTACCGCCGATGACCGGATTTTTTATAGCGGAGCTGAAAAACCGTTTACACAAAGCAAAATTTATGTTTCTGATTTAGAAGGAAATATTAAAACGGTAGTGGATAAAGGAAATAACCCAACTGGAGCATTGAAATAACCTATTTATCATATTTAGATTAACATGCTAAATAAAACAAGAATTATTATTGTAGGGATTGGTGGCGTAGGTGGATATTTCGGAGGTTTGCTGTCTAAGCAATACGCTGGTGGAAACAACGTAGAAATTGTTTTTGTTGCGCGTGGTGAACATTTAAATGAGATCCAAAAAAAGGGCTTAACTGTAATAAATGGAAACGAAAGTTTTGTAACTCAGCCATATCTGGCTACCGATGATTATAGTAAGGTTGGTTTGGCGGATTATATTATCATCTGCACGAAAAGCTACGATTTAAAACAAACTATTGGAGAGCTAAAACCTTTAATCGGGCATAACACGATATTATTGCCGCTTTTAAACGGCGTTAGTGCGAGCGATGAGATTCTAGAAATCCTGCCTCATGTAAACGTTTTAAAAGGCTGTGCATTTATTGTTTCCAAAATTAAATCGCCGGGTATCATCGAAAATTCTGGCAACATCCAGAAGTTATCTTTTGGAATGGATGGATCACTTAGCGATGAGGTTTTACATCTGAAAGATTTAATGGTTGATGCAGGAATTGATGTAACGGTTTCAGATAAAATTTCTACAGCCATCTGGGAAAAATTTATATTTATTTCTCCTGCGGCCACTTCCACATCCTACTTTGATAGCACTATTGGAAAGGTACTGGAAGAAAATATTGAAACCGTTCTGAAATTAATTGAAGAAGTGAAAAGCCTTGCCCTGGCTAAAGGCGTAACAATTAGTGATGATATTTCTGGTAAAACATTGGCTACGATGAAATTGATGCCCTACGAGGTTACCTCATCCATGCACCGCGATTATCTCAATCAGAAACCGCAAACAGAGGTTGAGTCGTTAACAGGCTATATTGTGCGGGAGGCCGAAAAATTTGGCATTGCTGCACCAACTTATCTAAAACTATACGAAGGATTATTTAAAAAATAATCGATATAAGGTGTTAAAAATCAGGTTCTTTTGATTTGTAAAAATCCATTAATAAAGAAAATTTAAAGTAATATTGAGTTTCATCCGTTTACTGGGTTGTTAAGTAAAATTTAGTGCCAACAAACGAACCTCAAAATATCATTTCAACGGTTGCCAATTATGGTAAGCGCTTATTCAGTTTCATCCGGGGAAGGGTGAATACGGATGAGGATGCGGAAGATATTTTACAGGATGTTTGGTTTCAACTCAGCAATCAGCCCGAGGCTGGCGCCATTGAGCAGATTAGTGGCTGGCTATATCGGGTAGCAAGAAATAAAATCACCGATAAGTACCGTAAACAAAAAGAAGAATCACTAGAAGATTTCACTTTCGAGGGTGAAGACGGCGAAATCAATTTTAAAGAAATTTTACTTGCTGAGGCTTATTCGCCTGAAGAGGAAAGTTTAAAGAAACTGTTCTGGGATCAACTGTTTTTAGCCTTGGAAGAGCTGCCGGAGAATCAGCGTTACGTGTTTGTTCAAAACGAATTGGAGGAACGTACTTTTCAGGAGCTGGCCGATGAAAGCGGAGAGAATATCAAAACATTAATATCAAGAAAGGGTTATGCGGTAAAACACCTGCGTAACCGTTTACAAAATTTATATCAGGAATTTATTAACTATTAAATTTGCAGACATGATGAATAGAAATTTTAATCGGCGCAAGAAATTTATTTTCTTTTTACCCGTAGCGGTGCTTATTGCAGCGGTATTGGGTTATGTGGTTATGTTTTTATGGAATTGGATTTTACCTGAGGTGGCACATGCAGGCAAACTTAATTATTGGCAAGCTCTCGGTTTACTTGTGCTGTGCAGGTTACTTTTTGGGAACTTTAATAAAGGTGGTCATGGAGGACATAATGGTTTTCGCGAGCGCGCCCGTGGAATGCGTGCCAAATGGGATTCGATGAACGAAGAGGAGCGCGTAAAATTTAAGGAAGAATACAAGCGGAGATGTGGCGGATGGGGCCACCACCGCAACAAGGAATAGGCAAAGGCTCCGAAGAAATTCGGAGCTTTTTTGTTTTATTGTCGTTATGAAAGGTACTGACAGATTTCATAAGAATGGTCGTCATTGCGAGGAGGAACGACGAAGCAATCTTAATGCACTCGCAAATAGCGATAGTTGTAGGATTGCTTCGTGCCTCGCAATGACGACTTTTCTTGTGATTCGATTGGTTGGTAGTTCAACAACCGAAAGGATTATCTACTAAAAGATCCTTCGACTACGCTACCATTGACAGAATCCATTAGCACGGCCGTCATTCCCGCGCAGGCGGGAATCTTAAGGCACTTGCATTCATTCTATCGGTTGGTGTCTCACCGACCGACGAGTTAAAGATCCTTCCCTGCGTTCAGGATGACAAAACCCTAAGAAATAAAAAAAATCAAATAATTTAAAGTAAAAATAAAGCTGCTTCGTCTTCCTATATAAATAACAAAAACAAAAGTATTGCTTATTCAACTTGTTTAAGCTGAATTGATTACAGTGCTTTAAAATTATAAAAAGATGAAACCATCATGATTTTCAAAACCCAAAGTAACGGGAGAAATCATGATAGCTTCATCACAAATAAAAACATATATAAAAAGATGAAAAAAATATTAAAAACTATAGGATTCGGCATTGTACTTGGAGCAGTCGCTTTCTTTATACCATTTGTGTTTAAATTTATATTGGCCATCATGCTGATCGGTTTAATGTTTAGGATCCTTATCGGTAGGCGTCGCCATTATTTTCATAGCCGCTTTAACGGTTTCGAAAACCATTACAACCCAATTGTGCCGATCGATAACCAATGGTACAGGCCAACGGTACAAGGCAATGGAACAGTTAACAACATTAACGTAAATTATTAACCGCCATGAGAGCATTTAGAATATTATTGGCATTGGCTGTTGCTGCAGGAACTTTTTACAGTTTAAATGTACTGGCCATTCAGCATGGATACCGCGATCGGTTAGATTTTAAAAATAGGTATTATCATGAGGATTGCCAGCAAGAACATCATAGAAACCATAGTTACAGTCACCACAGCAGAAAAATGGATGATACCATGATTATCCCTGCTGACAGTATGAACCAAGTAAAAAGATAACATTATGTCACAGGTACTTTTTTTAAGCGATCCATCTCAGGCCGATGTTAGTCCGATTTTAGGCATGGCCAACGAACTGATTGCCCGGGGTGAGAAAGTTACTTTCTTTAGCTCGGATGAATTTAAAGCCCCTATAGAACAAATAGGTGCCGACTTTAAAGCCTACAGTCAGGAGCTCAATGTTTTTCAGGAGAAAAGGGCTGTTGATGACGAAGATAAACCCAAATCAGGATTAATCAGCGCACTGCTTGAGCCAATGAAATTTATCGACGATATTTTGGTTCAGATAAGGGGTTTAAAATTTGATTACGCCGTTTTTTCACCATCATATCCCTATGCAAATATCATTACACAGCTGTTGGGTATCCCTAAAACAGAGCAAGTGCTTCATAATTAATATTGGCTCAGGCCGATAAATAAACACAATAAATAACAATAACAATTAAAAACAATGTACAAAGAACATAGATGCCATTCGGGCAAGATACATAGTCGCTTCGGCGCAGGAGAGGGAAGATTTGGAAGACATTTTGGTGATCCTTTCGGTCAACATAAACACAGCATGTTTAACGAGGGCTTTAGAAAAGTATCAGCTAACATTGAAGAAACAGACATCAGCTTTATTATTGAGCTTTTTGCGCCTGCTTTGGTTAAAGAGAATTTAAAGGTGGTTACCAAAGATGATGTATTAACCATTTCTTACCAACCTAAAGAAGAAGCCGATTCGGCCAAAAAGTATAGCCGTAGAGAATATAGCAACGGCAGTTTCGAAAGAGCTTTTGGTTTAAACGGAAAGGTCTTAGTGGAAAATATTTCAGCCAGTTATGCTGATGGAATTTTGAAGATTACGCTGCCTAAAAACCCTGAAACGAATACACCAGAGAAAGATATTCTGGTAGACTAAGTTTCGTCTATTATAATTTCCAAGCCCCGATTGTTTAGAACAGTTGGGGCTATTTTATTTTATGGTAAACAGGAAGAGCTTCTTTTATAATGCCTTTCAAATTACTAAGCAAACGGATATTGAAATCGGGTTTGCTATTCGCGGTATTTTAAGGTACTTTTGCTAAAAGACATAAACACAATAGATTGAATTTTAACGACTTTAATTTTAACCCCGATTTATACGAAGGCTTAATGGCTATGGGGTATAAAAGCGCTACTCCAATACAAGAACAAGCCATCCCGGTAATTTTAGACAATCATGATCTGATTGCCTGCGCTCAAACTGGTACAGGAAAAACGGCCAGCTACCTTTTACCCGTAATGGATAAAATTAGCAAAGCTGCTGACAGACATAATAATACTTTAATCCTGGCGCCAACACGCGAGCTTGCTCAACAGATCGATTTACAGGTTGAAGCATTAGCCTATTTTACCAATATCAGCTCTTTAGCGGTTTATGGTGGAGGAGATGGTATTGCTTATGAACAACAAAAACGTTCTATGCGCGATGGCGTGGATATTATTATTGCCACTCCAGGCAGATTAATGGCACATTTATCTTCAGGTGTGTTAAAACTGGAGCATTTGCAGCATTTGATTTTGGATGAAGCAGATAGAATGTTGGATATGGGCTTTTACGACGACATTGTTCGCATTATCAGCTATCTGCCAAAGAAAAGGCAAACGCTTTTATTTTCGGCTACGATGGCGCCGAAAATAAGAACCATGGCGGGTAAGATCTTGCACGAACCGAAGCAGATTACCATTTCAATTGCTAAACCTGCTGAGGGAATCGATCAGCAAGCTTATAACATTCACGACCAACAGAAACAGGCCTTATTAACCGATATTTTTAAAAGCGGACAATACAAGAGCAGTATTATTTTCGTTTCGACAAAGGAAAAAGTAAAAGCCTTATACAAAACTTTTAAGGGATTGGGTATTAAAGCTGAAGCTTTTCACTCCGACTTAGGGCAAAAGGAACGTGAAGATATTTTACTGGCTTTCAAAAACCGTAGATTACCGATTTTAATCGGAACAGATGTGTTATCCCGCGGAATTGATGTAGAGGGAATCGACCTGGTCATCAATTATGATGTTCCTGGCGATCCGGCCGATTATGTACATCGTATTGGCCGTACGGCAAGAGCTGCAACCAAAGGAACGGCCATTACATTGGTTAACGGTAGAGATAAGCGTAAGTTCGATAACATCGAAAAATTAATCGAGAAGGAAGTTCCCCGGATGCCATTGCCAGAAAGCATAGCTGCAATGGAAATTACGCATGTGGAAGAAAAGAGACCTCAAAATAAGGGTAAGAAAAAGGTTTGGAACAAAAAGAAAAAACCAAAACCTTCAGTATAAATTTATTTAAAACGCCATAAGTATTCTTATTGGCGTTTTTGGTTTATAAATTATCTTTGCGCTAAGCAATGGCAAACTTCATTCTTATAGGTTTATGTATTTTGGCGGGGATTCTTTTCAGAAAAAGTAAATCGTTGCCTAAAGATGCCCACAAAGGCATTAATGCCTGGATAATCTACATAGCGCTACCTGCTGTTTCTTTTAAATATCTGCCACACATTACCTGGACTACAGATCTATTGTTTCCTGCACTCGCACCAATTGGTGTCTGGCTTTTGGGTTGGTTATTTATTACCCTGTATAGCCGTATCCTGAATATGAATAAGGCCACTTCCGGCGGCTTAAAACTCACCAGTTCTTTAAGTAATACTTCATTTGTAGGTTTCCCTTTAATTGTGGCTTATTTCAGTGAAAAGGAACTGGCTATTGCCATTATCTGCGATCAGGTTACCTTTATGCTTTTATCTACCATTGGTGTAATTGTAGCTATCCGCTCTTCGCAGAATCAAAAGTTAAACCCGAAAGTAGTGCTGAGAAAGGTACTGACCTTTCCGCCGCTTATTGGTTGTGTGCTGGCACTAACCCTACCACGCTTTATTGATGTTTCTTCGTTAGATCCATTGTTCGATAAACTAGCGGGAACGGTTGGTCCACTGGCATTGTTTTCGATAGGTTTACAACTAAAATTTGGCGGTTGGTTTAGCGAGTTGAAACACATCAGCTTTGCTTTATTGTATAAACTGATTTTAGGGCCTTTGGTAGTTTTGCTTGTAGCACTTGTTTTAGGTATGCATGGAATGATTACCAAAATAACCATTTTCGAAATGGCTATGCCAACGCTGCTGACCGCTGGCGTAGTAGCCGATCAATATAACCTTAACCCGAAGCTTTCTAATCTGGTGGTGGGGATAGGAATATTGCTATCGTTTATCACTACAGGTTTATGGTGGTTGGTGCTGACTTATTCGGGGCTGGTTTAGAATTATCTCGGTTTAACCGCAGAGTAATGCAAAGAGAAGGCACAAGATCACAAAGACTTTTTTGTGGACTTTAACCACAGATAAAAAGGATGAACACAGATAAGGGCTTAAACTTAATTCGATATGTCAACCTGAGGGATATTTATTGTATAAAACCAATGCAAATGACAGGAGATTTTAATGAATTAATATATTGCGAGGAATCGTCATTCTGTCGGATTCTCAACTAAACTTCCTCTAAACGCTTATCCATCATCCATTATTCTTTGCGCTCTTTGCGAAAACCTTCGCGCCCTTTGCGGTTAAAACCAACAAAAAAGCCGCAAAATTTCTTCTGCGGCTTCTTGAATAATTTAGGATTAATTACAAAGCTAATTTTTTAGCAATTGCAGATGGAATACCCGCTTTGTTTAATAAAATTGCTGTCGTTTTATATTTTACGTAGTTTTTGGTTACGTATAAGTATCCTTTATAATCGTTACTTGCTCCCCAGGAGTTTTTAACAATGTAATATTCTTTACCTGTTTGATCTTTGGCTAGGCCAACAATGTGCATACCATGATCATCAGTGGTTTGATAGTTATCGAAAGCAAGCTGACGGTTCTCCTGCGTAATTTCCATCTCTGGCTGCGGGCCGTTAAACATGTCTGCTTTTTGTTTCACGGTCATATCAGCAAAAGGTGTTTGCGGAACAAAAGCCACACCGTTTTTCCAGCTGAAGTTTTTTTCGCTTACATCTGTAGCCCATGCAACAGTGTAACCACCTTTTAAAGCGTTATCAATAATGTCGGTTAACTCGTTTACTTTAACATTATAAACCTGGTCGAAAGACCAGTTATCAGGCACTAATAAAGTAAACTTGCTGTAGAAAGGATGATCGTTGAACGATGAAAGTTCTACATAGTTATCGGCATTTAAACCCACTACTTCCTGGGCGAAAGTTTTTGGCGTGTATTTTTTGCCATTGTAGGTAAAGTTTTCAGGTACAGCACCTAAATAAGCGTCAATTACACCAGTATAAGCTTTTAACCAGTTTGGGGTTAACTCGCCATTAGCATTTTTTACAACAGCTTCTAAAACACCTTTTTCGATATCGCCAAGCTCTGCAGTTTTATTGATTTTAGTGCCGTAATTTAATCCGGTGTATACTTCTTGTGGAACTGCGCCATATTTTCTATACATGTTGATTACGTCGTGCAAAGCACCACCATCGCCTAATGAAACCGCACCATGCATACGCACGTAATTTTTACCTTTTTCTACATAGGCATTGCGGGCCGAAAAAAGCTGAGACAAGGTTACTGGCTGTTTACCCGCTTTAATCATTTCTGATTCTAAAAATGAGTTGGTAGAATAGCTCCAGCAAGTTCCTGAAGATCCTTGATTCTGAACCGGGGTATTGGCCAGGTTAATTACTTCTGTAAATTTAAAAGAAGCAGTACTGTTTTCGCTTTGGTTGTTTTTTAAAGAATTAACAAGATTGTCTTGCGCATAAGTCGCCGATATAGATAACGACAAAGCCAAACCAATCACACTGATTTTTGTGTAGTTGATCATTTTTTATGAATAATTAATAAAGTCAGCGAATGTAAAAATACTTGTTGATTTGTCAACGGAAAGTTTGTAATAAAACGATAACATCAGTCATTTTATTGCAACAATGTTGAATTAACATTCTGGCAAACTGATCGGAATATTGGTTGCCAAGCCTCCATCAGATGTTTCTTTATATTTGGCATTCATGTCGAGGGCAGTTTCCCACATCGTATTTACCACAGCATCTAAACTTACTTTTGCCTTATCAGGATTGCTTTGTAGCGCCAGTTGACTAGCTGTAATGGCCTTAATGGCACCCATGGTGTTTCTTTCGATACAAGGGATCTGTACCAAGCCGCCAATCGGATCGCAGGTTAAACCCAGGTGATGTTCCATGGCAATTTCTGCGGCCATTAAAACCTGTCTTTGCGAGCCACCTAAACACTCCGTTAGCGCTGCGGCAGCCATAGCTGAGGAAACGCCAATTTCGGCCTGACAACCACCCATAGCGGCTGATATGGTTGCTCCTTTTTTGAAAATACTGCCTATTTCTGAAGCACAGGCAATAAACTGGATGATTTTTTCTTCGCTGTAACCATCGCAAAAGGTAATGAAATATTGCAATACGGCTGGAATTACCCCTGCAGCACCGTTGGTAGGGGCAGTTACTACACGACCAAAAGATGCGTTTTCTTCATTAACGGCTAAGGCAAAACAGCTTACCCAATCTAAAATATAATTAAAACCGTTTCCACCTTTTCTAATGGCTTCTAACCAGCTATTATAATCTGAATATTCACTTTTTCCTATTAACCGTTTATTTAGTGGAAATGCCCGTCGTGCTACATTTAAACCACCTGGTAAAAAGCCTGTCGTATGGCAACCACGGTAAATACAATCGCGCATTACGGCGAAATGTTGTAGAATACCTTTTTTAGTCTCTGCTTCAGTGCGCCAGGCCAATTCGTTTTCCATTACGATTTCGCTCACTTTTAAACCGGTTGACAGGCACCAGTGTAACAGTTCTTTTGCTTTTTCTACAGGAAAGGGAAGGTCTACCTGGGCTTTATTGCTATTGTCTTCACCTTCTTTGATTACAAAACCACCCCCGATGGAGTAATAGGTCTCAGAAAAAGCTTTACCATCCTTTAAAAATGCCTGGAAAGTAACCGCATTTGGGTGAAAAGGTAAACTTTCGGCAAAAAGAAAAAGAAGATCGTTATCGTAATCGAAATCAAGAATTAAATGACCAGCGAGATTTAATTTCTTATCTCTTTGGATGCTTTCGAAAGTTGGGGTAACCGCATCAACATCAAAAGTTACCGGATCAGCTCCTGTTAAGCCGAGTAAAATCGCAACATCCGTTCCGTGGCCTTTACCTGTTTTGGCAAGCGAACCATAAAGCAATATTTTGATACCCTCAACATCATCAATCAAGTTGTTTAGCGCAAGAGAAGCAGTAAACTGTTGTGCTGCCCGCCATGGGCCTAAAGTATGTGAGCTGGATGGGCCAATGCCTATTTTAAAAATATCGAAAACTGAAATTTGTTCCTTGATCATTATGAATATAGTTACACAAAGCTATGATTGTTTTATGATTTTGGATAAATTAATTTTGGCTGGAGATGAAAATGCTTTACCTTAGAAAAATCTAATCCGAATGCTCTAAAAATGGTGTTTTCCAAATATAATGGATGTTGCTTTTTGCAATGCTTTAAATAAATCGATAATATTATATTTACGCCATTCTAAAGTTAAACAGCCTCATGAAGTGTTTTTGCACCGTTATCTTTATTTTATTTTTTGCTTATTTATCAAGGGCACAAAGTCCATTTTCAAACTTTCCTTCTGACCCTGTTAAAATATATGCTTCAGCTGTAGACCGTCTTCAGTATGATAACTTGATAGAACCTGTAAATGGATTAAAATTATCGGTAAAAGAGATCAGTAAACTTGAAAAATACCGCAAAAAACTTTCCTCTATCGTATACCTGGAGCTTGAATTTAACAATCAGGACGAGCTTAACCAGCTGGTAAATACTCTCAAAGAATTTATTAACCTTAAAACCGTTCAGTTTAACGGCCCTTTTTATTGGAGAGAGAATTCAGTTGAGCAGATGGTACTACCAGAAGCAATTTCGAGAAATAAGCAAATTGAAGCGGTAAAATTTTATGGAAAGGTAAATTTCGACTTGCCTACAGCACTCAATACTTTAAGTAAACTGGACAATTTAAAAAGACTTATTTTTGAATATTCAAATCTTAAAACAATACCTGTTGAACTCCTTCAGATCAAAAAACTTGAAACTTTACAACTCAGCTCATCAATAAAAGAGCTGCCCCAGTGGTTTTCTCGGTTGGATAACCTTCAGTCATTAAAGCTTGTTTTTGATAGTTTAAATTACAATCAGGGATTTGGTATACTATCAAAACTTAAAAATTTAAATTTTTTAGTCCTCGGTTATCCTGTGGTGAAGTATAATATTTCAACGGGTCTAAAAAATAGCAAACTCGAACATATTCAGATTTTTTCAGCGGATTTAACCGATGCGAATAGTTTTTTTCAGGCGATATCTGCCAGTAAAAATTTAAAAACCCTGGAGATAAGGGGTGCGAAATTTGATAAAATGCCAGCCAGCATTTCAAAATTTAAAAATCTTGAAGCATTTAAGATTTATAGCAACGAGGCAATTGAAATGCCGGATGAAATCGGCGATCTGAGCAAACTTAAATTACTATCCATTTCAACGAAAATGAGTGCTATACCCATTACTATTGGAAAACTCAGTAACCTGGATAGCCTGTGCCTGAATTACAATAATTTTTCTGAAATACCTGATGAGTTAGGACGGTTAAAAAAATTAAGATTTTTAGATTTAAGCAGTAACAAATTAAAACTGCTTAACTCCAAAATAGGAGATTGCACGGCTTTGCAACATTTATGGCTTAATGCCAATCCTTTGGTACAATTACCAGCGACAATAGGTAGTTTAAAAAATCTTACTGTTTTAGAAGCTCAATATTGCAATCTTCAATCAATTCCCAGTACGATTAGTAGCTTAACGAAGCTTGAAAGCATTAATTTAAACGATAATCTGATCGGTGATTTTCCAGAAGGCCTGATTTCTCTAAAATCGTTAAAGGTGTTAAATTTTGGTTATAACCAAATTTGCATGCTGCCATCTACAATAGGCAATTTATCACAATTGAATGTGTTGCTGCTAGGTTCAAATAACATTAAAACCCTGCCTGAAAGTATAGGCAAATTAAACGCCTTAAAAAAACTTGATTTAAGTTTCAACGACCTGGATTCGCTTCCCCATGAAATGGAAGATCTTTCTGCTCTGGAAGAAGTTTATCTTTCAACCTCTAAAATAGATGAGGCCAGAAAAAACAGCTATATGAGAGGGATTTACCGAAAAGAAGACCCAAATCCAAAACGGACAATCTCCGTAAACCACTTAAAAAACTTCCCTCGTAACCTCAGTAAATGGGGAAACCTTAAAAAAATATTTTTAAACAATAATACCGACATCAATTCAATACAGGTATTTGAAGGATTGTTTTCTTCTCCATCTAAAGCTTATATTGTTGAACTAGAAAATTGTGGAATACAGGAGTTGCCAGTAGCCGGCTGGAATCATTTTTTTGCCAGTAATTTAAATCTGGGTGGAAATAAGATTTCGATAGTGCCTGAAGATATAAAATCGGCACCATATCTCTATAAAATTAATTTGAACAGGAACAGACTTAAAGCACAACCTGTAAACCTGAATCAATATGTTGATAGTAAATACGAAAAACAACTTTGGTTTATTGATTTGGGGATTATTAATGAAAATGATCTGTCCAAAACAGACTCCATGGTGCTGGCACTAGTGAATAAAAGTAATAATCATTATTATCGAAAAGAATTTAACAGCTCAGTTGATCTCGCAAATAAGGCGATGAAAATTAATGAAAACCTAACCCTATCTAAAATATTCATGAATAATTTAGGTGAAGCGTCTTACGAGATAGGTGAGTATGAAAAGGCAATAATCTATTTAACCAAAGCGATACAACGTGATACTGCAGGAGGAGTAAGGATTATGAACTTCGTTATTCCTGATTTTGAATTCCGTGCCAAGAGTTACCTAAAATTAAAAGATACGGTTAGCGCCATTAAAGATTATGAAACCCTGGCCGAAAATTTTAGTGATAGCTGGGGCGACGTGGGGCTTTTGTACAGAACTATTGGCAATAATGCCGCTGCAGATGATGCGTTTAAAAAAGGGATAAAGAAATATGAAGATCAGATCAGTTATGCAAAAAAAAATAAACAGGCGGCAGAAATGCTGCAGCTAAGTTTACTGGAACTGATGATTGTTAAGGAAGATTTTAAGAATGCTGAAAAATATTCGGATGAGTTGGGGAAGGAATTTAGCGATAATGCCCATAAAACTTTACTCCATTACTTAAAGGCATGTTCGCAAATAGGAAGTGGTTCATTTGATTATTACAGTTTGCCCAAACTCTACAGTGCTATCGCTTTAAATAAAAAATCGATCACGGGTTGGGGTTACGAACTGTTTTTTAAATGGCTAAGGATAACTAAAATCCCCAAGGACAAAGCAATTTCGATGAGAGAAATAACGGATCGCATCAAGCCGTAAATTTAAAAATCAAACTCAATAATATCATCGTCCTTCAGCATACGCTCTACAAACTTCTGGTGGTTTTGTGGCGTGCCGGTAGCCGTCCAGTTTCCAGTGATAATATTGTCTACCAATTGGTGTTTTCCTCGCTGTGGTTTCAGTTTACTCTCGCGGAAAACTTCTTCATAGCTCTCTAAATTAGCATGTGTATGCTGTTTTTTAACGATGCGATAAATCCGCTTGGTGAAACGGCGGTCGCCAATTTCTTCTAAAAAAGGGAAGATAATCAAAGCCAGCATGACCACAATGGTAACACCGATGGCCTGTTCGTAATAACCTGATCCAACAGCCATTCCAATTGCGGCAACTATCCAGATAATACAAGCCGTGGTGAGCCCTTTCACGCGATTTTCTTCTTTGAAAATCACTCCGGCACCTAAAAAACCTATTCCCGTAACAATGTTCGAGGCAATACGGTCTTGACTGGTTGGCCCAATATTGATGGATAAGATGGTAAAAAGAGTGGCACCCAAACCAATCATCATCATGGTTTTGAGTCCGGCAGATTTACTTCTGTATTCCCGCTCAGCTCCGATTATGCCGCAAAGTAGGGTAGCCAATAAAAATTTATTGATTTCACTTTGGGTAATGAAATGGTTTTGGTCTATGATTTCGTTCATTGCCTTGAATTATTAAAGGCAAATTAATAAAAATCATAACATCTCAGGCCATTTGCCCTACCACCATTTGAACTATTTGGAAAATATTTTTCGTAACCCACACCAATTTCAGATGTTCCGCCCGTGTTACTGTAGTTAATTTTAGAAGTTGTAGCATCGTGACTAATCCCTAACCTGAATTTTTCACCATTGGTTCTTCGGTTAAAAATATCGAAGATTAAAGAAAATACAATTGCATCATTTCCATTCGAATTGCCATCGTTGCGATACCAGATACCTGCATTTATTCCGGCATATTTATATTGCATGCCTAAACTGAAAGATTTTACGTTACCTTGTTTGTAAGCTACAATTGAAGGAATCAGGTAATTTCCATCTCGATCGTACTCATCGGGCACCAGGGTTATCTTATAACTTAAATTTCCTGAAATACGCATCGGTAATTTTGCCTGAAAACCCGATAATGATTCATCCGGACGGTTAAGGTGATGTACTGCTAATCCCATCATAAATTTACCCACCACAAGGTTGGCACCAGCATTAGCATCGAAGTAATATCGACTATCTACACTTGGTCTTTCTGCGCCCGAAACACTGCCCGGAATATAACCTGTACCGATATCGATCTGATCGCCAAACACCAGTTTATCCCAATTTAGTTTTTGGTTGGTAATGCCTCCTTGTAAACCAAATGATAAGGCAAAATCGTCTCCACCGATAATATAGGAATAGCTTAGGGCAACGTTGTTCTTTAGCAGGTAGGCCGTGCCCTCGCTGCTGCGGTTAAAAATAATCCCAATGCCGCTGTTTATTCTACTAAGATTGAGATCGCCTGAGGCCGACATGTATGAATAATCGCTGGCCAAACCCGTCCATTGATTACGGTAAAGTGCGTTAAACCTGATATCGCCTTCAAACTGGCCGGTAAGTGCAGGATTTAGATAAATTGGCGCGTTGTAAAACTGCGAGTAAATATAGTCCTGTGCCATGGAAACCATTGGCAGTAAACAAAATAAAAATATTATTGCCCTTCTCCTCATCATCTATCTGATTAAATATATTACACCTGTTTTTTTCGGAGGAGATGAATCGTAGGTCATCCCTTTCCAATCACTTCCATTAATAAATTTGATATCTACTTTCCAGTAATAAACACCCTGTGGCTGATCCTGGCCTTTATAAGTGCCATCCCAACCCTCTGAGGGTGCGCCATCATCCAATTTTGTTGTTTCCCAAATTAACTGCCCCCATTTGTTAAAAATAGACATGTTCCATTCTTTTATACCCCGGCCTTTTGCTTTAAAGGTTTTAATTTCATTTTTCGCGCTTGCTGGCATAAAAGAGTTAGGGATGTTTAAGTTGCCTGGTACACTAATAATTCTAACTGATTGGAAGGTAGTAGCTGAACAGCCCACCTTATTTAATACTTTTAAGGTTACGGTGTAAGTACCTTCGTTGGCATAAGTATGGTTAGGGTTTTGTAAGGTTGATGCCGATCCGTCGCCAAAAGACCATTCCCAGCTAACCGCATCTGTGCTGCTATCTTTGAAGCCAAAAGTATAGTTTGGAACAGTTGTTTCATTACCTGGGGTAACTGTGAATGTTGCTACAGGTGGAGCAGCAATTTTGATAAAATCAGCTATTGTAGTCGTATTGGTACAGCCTTCTGCACTGGTGGCGGTAAGTGTAACAGAATAATTTATACCTGAACCAGTGTAAGTATGTTGTGGTTCAAATTCATTTGAAATTGGAGAGCCATCGCCAAAGTCCCACTGGTAGCCGATTGCACCTGTACTTGTATTTTTAAATTGAACTGCAAATTTGGTGCAGTCAGTTGTTTTATCGGCAGTAAAATTTGCTGTTGGCTGAGCAAGTATGGTTACGGTTTCTGTAGTGAAATTCTTCGAACAATCGTTTTCGGCATCTAACCTGATCGTATATTTTCCCGCTTTGGTAAAAGTATAAGGGAAAACACCGGTTGTATTGGAGGTAAGTTTGGTTATGTCGCCAGTATCTTCGTTGGTAAACGTATAAACGAAACGGCTTGCTCCACTTGTATTGTTCACAAAATTTACGGTGAAAGGTGCACAGCCTTTTTTCTCGGTTCCATTTACCACTAATTCTGGTATAATATTATTAGGCGAAACCACAATAGTGTTAGTAGAAGAGCTTGTTCCGCAGGTATTTTTAGCAGTCATTGTGACGATGAAATTCTTAACCAAAAGCGTGCTAAAAGTATGGCTTACTGTTCTTCTGTCAGGATAAGTTTCTGATGGTGTACCATCACCAAAATCATAAGTATAGTCTGTTCCTGCGCTTTCTGGAGAGGTATTTGTAAAATTAACGAGGAGGTCAGCGCATCCTGTTGTTTTATCAGGAGAAAATATAGCAACAGGTTGTGCATGTACAATAACTGTTGCAGATGTTACAACAGGCGGGCCGCAGGGTATGGTCGTTGTTAGGGTAATGTTATAAGTTTTGTCTTTCCCGGTTGGATCAGCCAGAAAAGTTATTGCTGCGGGTTGCGCCAGGGTAGAGGATTGTCCATTGCCGAAATCCCAGGCATAGGTTGCGCCATTAAGCGGATTGGTCGTATTGGTAAAGGTAACATTAAGCGGTCCGCATCCTTCACTAACACTTGTTGTAAAAGAGGGTGTAATTACTGGAAGCGCGCTAAATATTTCACTTTTTTCATCGGTGTTACAACCCAGACTACTGGTAACAACAAGTTTTATGGTTACGCTTTCATTGCCATTCATAATGGTGTAACCTGGAAATGTTGACCCTACCCCGATTTGTACATTATTGGCAAACCACGTATAAGTGCTGTTTCTGTCGGGATATAACGTTGCCGCAATATTGTTTGCATCTAGAATAAAAGGTGCACAACCAACATTTTTATTATAAGTAATTTCTGCTTTAGCATGTGGATTAACCGTTATCTTAATTTGGTTGCTTAAATTGTTACCGCATGGGCCACTGGTTACCAATCGCCTGTAATAAATGCTTGCACTTGGTGTTGGCGGTGTAAAGCTTACACTGTTTGCCCCCAATACATCGCTCCAGGCAGTTCCATTTAAGCTCGATTGCCATTGATACGCGTAAGTTCCGTTGCCACCACCTGGCGTATTACCTGTTAAAGCTGCCGCAGCTGTGCCGATACAGATGTTTTGATCGGCAGAAATGGTATTGTTGGTTAGGCCTGGTAAAACAGTAACCTGCAAAGAATTACTGATAGAGGTGCAGACGGTGCTGTTCACCAATCTCCTGAAATAGGTAGAAACTGTAGCTGTTAAGGTTAAATCTTTATTAATGGCTGAAGGGATGTTGGCCCATGTATTGCCATCGGCACTGCTTTGCCATTGGTAGTCAAATGTTCCAGCTCCACCAGTTGGTGTATCGCCGGTAATCGTGATGGATTGTCCTTCGCAAGCCGGAGTTGCAGATGCGGAAATATTATTGGTAACTGGGAGATAATAAGTAATGGTTACATCATCGGTAGAGGGAGGACAACCACCGAAACCGGTGATGGTCCATCTAAAAGTATAAGTTTGGCCGGGTGCGAGGCCAGTAACGGTGGTATTGTAAAGTGCAGGATTAGTTATCGTGATACCGGATTGTGCTGACGTTAGCGTCCACATACCACTGTTAGGCGCAGGATTGTTGCCGGCTAAGGTAATGCCGTTACCACTACACAGGCTTTGATCTGAGCCTGCATTTGCCGCAACGGTGCCCGGATTTACAGTAATGGTAGTTGTTGTTGATATGGCTTCTGCACAACTACCGCTTTGTACTACCGCACGGTATTGTGTAGTGATGGTAAGATTAGAAAACACATAAGGATTTGCTGTTGAGGTAATGGTAGACCAGTTTGCCCCGTTATCGATAGATCTTTCCCAACGGATAACATTTCCTACCATCCCAGTTAGATTAATGTTTCCGCCATTTGCACCCGCACATACATTCGCATCTCCGGTTGTGGTACCCCCGATACTGAGCGGATTAACCGTGATTTGAACATCATCACTGGATGTTGAGCAACTGGCATCGCCAATGGTCCATCTTAAAGTATAGGTATTTCCAGCCTGTAATCCCGAGACCGTAGTATTACTCTGTGTATCATCTGCGAATGTTACGGTTGTAGGCGCAGAAACGATAGTCCATTTACCCGTACCCACTACCGGACTGTTTCCTTTTAATGTATAAGATGTGGCATTGCAGACCTCATCATCCGGACCAGCGTTTGCCAATGTTGCATTGGGTAGAACCGTAATCGTAATGGTAGCCGGTGTACCCGGACAGCCGCTTGTAGATATTGGGGTGATGGTATAAGTTACTGTACCTGATGTGGTACCCGAATTGGTTAAAATATCATTAATCTGGGTTTCTGCCGATGCTGCTGCTCTATTGCTGTTACCAGTTATTGCGCCTGTTACCGCACTGGTATAAGTATAATTTATGTCGGCTAGATTTGCTGATAGGGTGATGGCTGATGAAGTGGCATTACAAATTGTTGAATTTGGCGCTGTTGCTGTTGCAATGGGATTAGGCTTAACCACAACAAGTAATAAAAAAGGTGTGCCATCGCATCCTTCTAAATGAGGTGTAATAGTATAGGTAACATTTGCATCTGCATTGAGGTCGTTATTGGTGAGTACGTCGTTAATATCCCCGGTTCCGGTTGTTGTATAACCAGCGGCAGAAGCTGTTCCAGTAGCTGTCCAGGTATAGGTAACGCCTGTTACTGCAGAAGTTGGTGTATAGGTTACATTATTGCCCGTGCAGATGGTTTTATTTGCTGCGCTTGTTAAACTGATGTCTGGCTTTATTTTTAAAATAATTTCATCATCGATCTGGTTACATGGAGCAGCCAGCGCAGTAGTAACCCTTAAGGTTAAAGTGACTATACCCGCTGTTTTTTCGGTTGCGGTTGGGGTGTAGGTTGCGTTTAAATCGTTTCTGCCGGGATTAAATGTCCCCTCGCCCCCAATCCAGCTTTGCGTGGTAGTGGTTCCGGTTACCGTTCCGCTTAAAGTAAAGCTTGGGTCATTGAAGCAGATGCTTTGGTCATCACCAGCATTAACCACAGGTGCTGTACTGAAAGTGAGCACCTGGCTATCAGTTGCTGTTCCACAGTTGTTTTTGTGTATAACGGTTATAGTATAAGTATCGTAGCTATCAAACTTAATGGATGGGTATTTTGTATTCGCCGTTGTGCCACTGGTAAAGCTATAGGTCCCTGCTCCCGATGGTACAACTGTCCAGGTATAAGTGTCTGGTAAATCTTGCGTGGTGCCTGTAATTAACGTTTGGGTTGGTCCCGTTGTGGTATTGTTAAAATCGTAAGTAGCAAGATTACACAGCGTGATATCGGGCGAAAGTGTAGCTGCCGGACTTTCATTTACCACAACAGTTTTTGGCTGGCTTACAACCGGGCCACATGATGGCGTAGAAATGCTTAACGTAATGGTATAAGTGCCAGGAGTGGTAAAGCTGAAAACAGGTTCCTTGCTTGTTGCACTTGTACCTTCTGTAAAATCAACAGCAGGAGAAACAGACCAGGAATAACTGTTGGCCGCATCGCATATGTTATCGAAAACTGAAAGATCAGAAGCTTTTAAGGTTGTTCCGGCACAAATGGTTGTTGATGGTAAATTAAAATCAGGTTTAGGAGGATCCTGGATACAGATGGGGTATGTTACGGCTTCAGCTGGACAAGGCCCCAGGCTTTTAGACTCTAATTTTACTTCATGATTTCCATGAGTTAAAAACTTATGTACAAAAATATAAGATTTAGGTTGGTTTGCCCTAATGAGGACACCATCAACGTACCAGTTAAAGGTTACATTGTTAGGGGTACACGCCGCAGTATTTGTTTCTGGATTTTCGCCTAATGTTGATGTATTTACAAAAGAGATATCAGTATTGGTGCAGCCAATAGGAGTAAAGCTAAAGTTATTTTCAGGTTTTTCAACGACTTTGGCAGATGATGAGACCGGAGTTCCGATTTTGCCGCAAAAATTATTTAGTACATTAATGGATACATCAAAAGCATTGTAAATGGTTCCTGCGCTCGATGTGGAAACACTACCGCAAGACGATCGCGCATAAGTGTGTTTAATTTGTCCATTATTGCTAATAATCTCACAAAGGGTGTAGGTACTTGCAGTCTGGTCTCCCCATGTTATGGAATAAATATCCCCGGGAAAATTGTTTTGAATACCCGAAACTGATGTTACATCAACATTAAATGTAAAGTCTGCAGATGGCAGACATAATACTGGATTTCCAGTGCTGGCAAAAGCTGTTACTGCTTTGTTATTAATCAGCAGATAAGCTTTAGTGGCTACACTTCCATCAGGCATTTTTGCCTTTGTTATGATGGTATAATGTACTTGTTTGGCAATAAAAGTTTGAAGTGGATTGGTGAAATTCAGTGTTTGAGGAGTACCCTGGTTAATTTCGTCAGTTATTTCTGCAGTTACTTCACTGCCAGCTGTAGATTCATTTTCAAGAACGAATGAATTGTCTGGCCGGCTACTACAGGTGCCAAAGGTTTCGTCGTTCGTTGCATTTAGCAATGTTGAGGTTAACTTTGCCTCAACCGCTGTTCCTGCTTTTATTTCAAAAGCCGATGAGGCCGCGCTTACAGATACGGGACTGGTGGATTTTACCCTGATCCTATAGCCTGTGCCGGAAGCAAGTACAGCCGGAAGTTTGCCGTTTACGTAAGTGCTGTAAAACCCTGTATAACTTCCGATGAGGGTTTCGGTACTGAAATCTCCATTTTGATCTGATAAGTAGAGTTGGAATTGATTATCCTGCGATATACAACTAACAGGTATAGTGAAAGGAACAGCAATGGTACTGCCGGGGGTATATGGCCCTGGATCTATTGTGCCAATGCTCACCTGGGCAAAAACGGTTAATTGAGACAGAAGTGCCCCAAAAAATAGAACAAAAGAAAACCATTTCCTTTTACAACGAATCTTCATAGACATCTAACACTAGGGATTGATTTTATTGCGTTCAGGAGACCTTGTCAGTTTAACTTGGTTTATCCAATATCAAAAATGAGTACTAGACCTAAGACACATCAATAAATATACGGTATAAAGAACGTAGTTTATTAATTATATAAGCAAAATTTTACACCAAAACGAACTAAATTTGTAGGTTGTAAAGCCGTTAAAACGTCGTTTTCGCTAGTAATTGGGCATAAAAAAACCCTCAAGGTATTAAACCTTGAGGGAATATTTTACACGAAATGTTTTCGGGATAGAATATTTTACATCATGCCGCCCATTCCGCCGCCGCCCATTGGAGGCATTGGAGAACCACCTTCTTCAGGTTCGTCTGCTAAAACAACTTCTGTAGTTAATAACATCGCTGCAATAGATGCTGCGTTTTCTAAGGCTACACGGCTCACTTTAGTTGGGTCGATAACACCTGCTCCAATTAAGTTTTCGTAAACATCAGTACGTGCATTATAACCGAAATCGGCTGTACCTTCTTTAACTTTTTGAACTACGATAGAACCTTCAATACCTGCGTTTTCGCAAATTTGACGTAATGGCTCTTCAATCGCGCGACGGATGATCTGGATACCAGTGTTTTCATCTTCATTAGCACCTTTTAAGTTTGCTAAAGCTTCAACAGCACGGATAAAAGCAACACCACCACCAGCAACAATACCTTCTTCTACAGCCGCACGGGTTGCATGTAAAGCATCATCAACACGGTCTTTTTTCTCTTTCATTTCAACTTCACTAGCTGCACCTACATAAAGAACTGCAACACCGCCAGCCAATTTAGCCAAACGCTCTTGTAATTTTTCTTTATCGTAATCAGATGTAGTTGTTTCAATCTGAGATTTAATTTGGCTAACACGAGATTTAATATCTTCTGAGTTACCAGCACCATTGATTACAGTTGTATTGTCTTTGTCAACAACAACTTTCTCAGCAGAACCTAAATAAGTTAAATCAGCATTTTCTAATTTATAACCTCTTTCTTCTGATACCACAATACCGCCAGTTAAGATTGCGATGTCTTCTAACATTGCTTTTCTTCTATCACCAAAACCTGGTGCTTTGACAGCAACAACTTTTAACGAACCACGGATTTTATTAACTACTAAAGTAGCTAAAGCTTCACCATCTAAATCTTCAGAAATGATTACCAATGGTTTACCAGTTTGAACAGTTTTTTCTAAAACCGGCAACAATTCTTTCATGTTGCTGATTTTTTTGTCGTAGATTAAAATGTAAGGATTTTCTAATTCAGCTTCCATTTTATCTGCATTGGTAACGAAATATGGAGATAAATAACCTCTGTCGAATTGCATACCTTCTACTGTTTTAACTTCAGTTTCAGTACCTTTTGCTTCTTCAACGGTAATTACACCATCTTTACCAACTTTGCTCATTGCCTCAGCAATTAGCGCACCGATTACTTCATCGTTGTTAGCAGAGATAGACGCAACTTGTTTGATTTTATTGTTGTCTTCACCTACAGTTTGCGATTGTGCTTTTAAGTTTTCTACAACAGCAGCAACAGCTTTATCGATACCACGTTTTAAATCCATTGGATTTGCACCAGCAGCAACGTTTTTAATGCCTGTAGTGATAATTGCCTGAGCCAATACAGTAGCCGTAGTCGTACCATCACCAGCGATATCAGCTGTTTTTGAAGCTACTTCTTTAACCATTTGAGCACCCATGTTCTCAACAGCATCTTTTAATTCGATTTCTTTCGCTACAGTAACACCATCTTTAGTGATTGCCGGTGAACCGAATTTTTTATCGATAATTACGTTACGGCCTTTTGGACCTAATGTTACTTTTACTGCATTTGCAAGAATATCAACACCTCTTTTCAGGGCGTCGCGTGCTTCTACGTTATATTTTACTTGTTTTGACATTATTTTTTAAATTTTGAATGATTGTATGAGAGAATGATTGAATTTGTATTCTTTTCATTCTAACATTATTATTTTATTTGTTGATTAATGCTGAATTTTCTCATTAGAAATTCAGTCATTTAATCCTAAATTATTACCCAACAACAGCGTAAATATCAGTTTCGCGCATAATAAGGTAATCTTTACCTTCATAAGGGAACTCAGTACCGCCGTATTTACCATAAATTACAACATCGCCAACTTTTACACTCGCTTTTTTACCTTCAGAATCTTCTTCAGAAACAGATACTACAGTTCCTTTAGATGGTTTTTCTTTTGCAGTATCAGGGATATACAAACCTGATGCAGTTTTTTCTTCTGCCGCAGCCGGTTCAACGATTACTCTGTTCGAACTGCCAGCAATTGGTTTAAGGTTTAACGCCATAACTTTTATTAATTTTTTATTTTGATTTGAATTTTTAACTAATCATATAATTAACACTTTTTATGCCAAGTGATTTTGAGGGACAAATTTTCACCAAACTGTCAATCTTTTCACACTAATGAAGAATGCGGGTGTCAGCATGGCAGTAAGTTTTAGTTTTTTTGCCAAATTTATATATATCCAGAGTTGACAACTTACCAGCCTGGTATGCTATTAAAGTTGTCGACTCTGTTAGCTAAACCGGCGCTTTTTCTGTCAAATATTTCCAGTACCTTTTGGGTACATGCTGCACATGCAATCTGGTGTTTTTGCGGGCTACAATATTTGCACTTTTAAAATAATCTTTCCAAAGCGTGGCATATAAAGCTTCACCTTCATCCATCAAAATTGATGGAGGGTTTTGTTTATTTATACCGTTAGTAAAACTAATTGTAATTTCTTCCACAGTGGTTAAATTATAGTGCAGGCCATACTTCCGTTTTAAATCATAAATCACCCATTGTTGATCGGCATATCGGTTTTTAAAATGATTGGATATTAAAGGCAAAACATTAAAATCAGGATCGATACTGGCATAAAATATCCCGTCGCCCGTTTTTTGAAAGCGGATAAATGCCTCCATCCTGTGTTTTTCCCGCTCTACACTTTTGGCATATTTAGCTAAGGCAATTACATGTTCGTTGCCATAATTATTTTCGGCACCTAACTGATTTTGAAAAATATATAAGGTAAACTGAAAAAGGTGATTGTAAGCTTCAGGAATTTCTGATAAATAACTGCAATAATATTTGCGCAGCCAATCCTTTCTCAGTTTCTTTTCCAATCCCGCCCAAACCCGGTCGGCTTTTTCCGCATCAGTGGTTACGGTAAAGCTTTCTGCAAAAGCTTCCGGCTGAAACATTTCGGTTGATTTGAGCATCACTTTGCCAGGCTTGCGTTCAAACCATTCAAAAGCGGCAGTTAAAAGCCCTTGAAGTGAACCATCGAATATGTAAGTCATTGGTTGTTTAGTTTAATTGTCATTCTGAACGCAGTGAAGAATCCCAACCCTATGAAAAACAGAACCCGGAATTAGTAAGATCAAAGCAGCTGTTTAATTAATGAACATTGCCAGAACATAACAGATTATTCATCGTTGTTAAGGCTTTATGGCATTCATGCTTGCTTCGCAGGTCTTCACTACATTCAGAACGACAGCGCTTTTAAAACAAAAGTATCTGGTTGTTATCTGTTTTTAAATATTTGCTTTGGCTCTCTGCCAAAATAAAAGCTTTAATCTGAGTACCCTGATAATCTTTGAGCTGATAGGGACTGTCCAGGCAAACAATAAAATGTTTGGCCCGGTTATAAGCCACCCCGATTTTCTTTAATTGATCAATCCTTAGTTTTCCGAATTTTCTGGCCTGTACAATCTTTTTAGCCGACATTACGCCAACACCCGGAATACGAAGAATCATTTTATAATCAGCCGTATTAATATCGACAGGGAAGTGTTGCATGTTACGGATCGCCCAACTAAGTTTTGGATCAATATCCACGTCAAGATTTGGGTTGGCATCATTTAAAATTTCCTGCACTTTAAAACCATAGAAGCGCATTAGCCAATCGGTTTGGTACAGGCGGTTTTCCCTTAACAGCGGTGGCTGTGTGCCTAAAACCGGCATTCGGCTATCGTTACTAATGGGTACATAGCCAGAATAGTATACTCTTTTTAAAGAAAAATTTTTGTAAAAGGCATTAGCAGTATACATAATATCTTTATCGCTTTCGGACGTAGCACCAATAACCATTTGAGTGCTTTGCCCTGCCGGTACAAATTTCGGAATGTGTTTAATTAGTTTTTTATCTGCCGAGAACTGCGCAATCTGCTTTTGCACAAAGTCGAGTGGCTTAATTACGTCAGCATGATTTTTCTCTGGCGCCAAAAGTTTTAAACCAGCTTCGGTAGGCATTTCTAAATTGATGCTCATCCTATCAGCGTAAAGGCCTGCCTCTTTAATCAGTTCATCGCTGGCTCCCGGAATGGTTTTCAGGTGGATATAACCATTGTAATTCTGCTCCAAACGCAATTTTTTTACCACCAGGAGTAAACGTTCCATGGTAAAATCGGCATTTTTAAAAATCCCTGAACTTAAAAACAGACCTTCAATATAATTACGTCGGTAAAAATTCATGGTCAGTTCCACCACTTCATCTACAGTAAAGGCAGCACGTTTTATATCGTTACTTTTCCGTGAAACACAGAACAAACAATCGTAAATACAATGATTGGTTAGCAGGATTTTTAATAATGAAACACATCTGCCATCTTCTGTATAGGTATGGCAAATGCCTGAGGAGTGGCTGTTGCCAAGCCCCTTTGTATCATTCTTTCTCGTGCCGCCGCTTGATGAACAAGAAACATCATATTTGGCGGCGTCAGCAAGAATATTTAATTTTTCACGAATGCGATCAGACATAGGAATTGTTTTACTAACAAAGATAGTTTAATAACTAAAAATATTAGTAAGTTGATTTATCTAATCTATTCGAATTTGGAATAATCGTAATAACTAAAACTGTCAGAAAGATTCAATTTATATTCAGTGGTAGTTGATGTGTAATATTGTTAGAGCCTGCTTAAATTTTATTCAATTACATTACTTCTCCTAATTTGTCACACTGAGCGAAGTCGAAGTGCTTCTCTTAACTATAAAAAAATTGTCTTCGACTACGCTCAGACTGACATACGAAATAATTTTATTTAATTCTTAAACAGGCTCTTAACTTCTGAGAATATTTTAGTTCAGAGAAGAAGTGATCGGCTTCTATTGTGGTTTTTAAGCGGACTAAAACAGTATAAATAAGGATCATTTTTATAAAGCTAAATCCTAATGCATCGTTTTGAAATACTTACTAATAGGTTTTAAAATAGCCCTTTTGTGGGTTATTTGCCTTCCCATTCTTTATAAAAATGTTCCAGGTAGAGCAGCATAAAATTGTGCCTTTCTATTGCTATTGTTTTTCCAGCTTCAGTATTCATCATATCTTTCAACAGTAGCAGTTTTTCGTAAAAATGATTAATCGTAGGGGCTGTTGTATTTTTATAACTTTCTTTGTTAAGGTGCGCTTCTGGTAAAATAGCCGGATCATAAAGCACCCTGTTTTTGAATCCTCCGTAGGTAAATGCCCGGGCAATTCCAATTGCTCCAATAGCATCTAAACGATCTGCGTCCTGTACAATTTGCATTTCTTTTGAAGTAAAACCTTTACCATCAAAACTATTTTTGAACGACATGTTCTGTATAATTAACTTAACATGCGCAATAACCTCATCTTCAACAGCAATAGATGCTAAAAATGAAGCAGCCATGTTTGGCCCCAGTTCTTCATCACCGTTATTGAATTTAGGATCAGCAATATCATGCAGCAACGCGGCAAAAGCTACTACAAGTTCATCACCATTTTCTTGTTGATTAATGGTTTGAGCGGTTTTAAAAACACGTTCGATATGAAACCAATCGTGCCCTGCTTCGGCATTGGCAAGTGTTTCCTGAACAAAATCGATGGTTTTTTGGATGGTCGCCTGCATAGTTCTAAATTTATCCCAAAGGTATTGGAATTATTTGCAGGGTAAAAGAAATGATATCAACAACAACCGGGAATTAACCCACGGACGTTGTTCTGCGTTCATCATCAGCAATAATTTTAATTAAATCATTGTGGTTGAGGGTTAATAAATGAGAGACTTCAACTTCTAAAATTGCTGCGATTTGAAATAAACGGTCGATAGTAAGTTTACTATAGCCCAACTCAATCTTGCTGTATGCATTTTGAGAAATTTTTAATTTCGCCGCCAGATAATCTTGAGTATAGTCTCTGTATTCTCTAATTTTTCTGATATTCCCGGCAACATTCTTTGTCTTTAAAGCCAATACATTTTCCATAAAAGAGATAAATTTTTTAATGTTTTTTATTACGTACGAAACTTTTATTCCTATAGATTTTAAAAATGTAAATTTTTAGCACTATTAAGAATTATACGAACCGGGATAGACGACTAAATATGATAACAAAAAACAGCATAAAATGTTTAGGTGTTTTGTTTTTGCTGATCGTCAGGTTGTTAAAGTGATTTGTTTTTTAGACAGCTGAAAGGGAATGGGAGCGATACGGGATATTTAAAGACATGTGATAGTTGCGGCCAAACCTGCAAGAGAAAAAGATCAGGGTAAGAAATTAACTGTAAAGGTTAATATAACCCCCAGTCGTCTTCAAATTCGTCTTTTTCGAAATGTTTAACCCATTCGATAAAAAGTAGACGAAATTTTTCAATTTCGTCTAAAACAATGTCTTTATATTCTGGGGTGCAGATTTCGAACATATCTGCTGCTCTTACCTGGGTTTCTAATTCACGGCAGTTGGTTCGGATAATAGAAGCATTTTCCATTCTCAAAATATACATATCTGCACCTTCTGCTCCAACAATTTTAGGGCAAAGCATCAGTGCATTCTGCATAATTAAGTTGGCTGTCATTTCGGCCATTTCTCCCTCCAGTGTTTCGCAGAACAGGGCGGCATATTTGTACACAGCTCTTGCCTGGTTGTAAAGACTTTTAGCCCTGGTTACTTTCAGTCTAACCTTTTCGGCATCAACACTTGATAGGTTTTCTTCATCCTCATCATCCCGGCCAAATCGGCTAAAATGCTCCCATTCGGGCATATGATCCATGTCATCAAATTCCATATTTTTCAAAATTTTTACGTTATGGTACGTAAGAGATCGTAATATATTAATTTTCAATGAAAAAGACTAGGCATCAATTAATGGCGCGCGGCGAGAGCCATCATATAACTCATACTCTAATAAACGACAGTCTAGTTTGCCATTATAAAATTCTACTTTTTTAGCAGCTTTTAATCCAATTTTCTTTGCAAGATCAGGATTTCCGGTGAAAATATATCCCGAATAACCTTTACATTTCGTTTTCATAAAATCGCCCATGCGTTTATACGTCAATTCCAGCTTGCTGTGTACACCCAAGCGTTCGCCATATTCAGGGTTAAAAACAACAACCCCTTTGCCATCTTCAGGAACGGGCGTTAATTCAAAATCACAAACTTCGAATTCAATTAAAGTATCAACACCTGCCGTTTTAGCATTTCTGCGGGTTACTTCAACTGCATCTTCCGACAAATCGGAAGCTATAATTTTAAGATCAATATTTTTAATTACCTGGTCTTTTAAAATTCTGCGTTCAGCGAAAAAATCTTCTTCGTTATAACCTAATATATGCATAAAACCATAATTCATGCGGTATAATCCCGGGGCACGGTTGGTGGCAATCAGGGCCGCTTCAATAGCTAATGTTCCTGAACCGCACATGGGGTTAATGAATGGCGATTTTTTATCCCAGTTGGTTGCTAAAATAACCCCAGCAGCCAAGGCCTCTAACATAGGTGCCTTTCCAGGGATTTTCCGGTAACCGTGTTTGGCCAGCGTTTCGCCAGAAGTATCCATAAAAACATCGGCGTCGGCATCTTTCCAGTATAAATGCACCACCGTTTTGTTTGCGTCCGATCCGGAGTTAGGGCGGATGCCTTTTTTCTCTTTCATACGGTCTACAATGGCATCCTTTACTTTTAAGTTTGCAAAAAGCGGCGTGGTAATATTTGGGTTATCAACATTTGAGGTTACGGAGAAATAACCTGAAAAATCAATCAGTTCTTCCCACTCAATAGCTGCAATTTCATTATATAAATCGTCTGGTGTAATGGCTTTGAAACTTTTTATGGCATATAGAATCTGACTGGCGCAGCGTAAGTTCAAATTTAGCTTAATGCACTCTGTAAGGGTAATATTGAGCTCAACACCTGTAGCAAAAGATCGCTCGATGGTATAACCTAAAGCTGTAACTTCTTCTTGTAAGTAAGGCGAAAGGCGCTTATTGCAGGTAATAATTACCTTGCTTTTATTGTGGAAAACTTGCATCATAATATATGCGAAGTTATCAATAAAATTATAGAGATTTGATGTTTATAGTACATTAAGTAGTATTAGTTATGGAAATTAAAGGAAAAGTACACGAAGTGGGTGCCACACAACAAGTAAGTGAAACGTTTAAAAAACGTGATTTAATAGTAGAATACGCAGAAAATCCAACATACCCAGAATATATTCGTTTTGAGGCTTTACAAGATAAAACTGCATTATTAGATACATTTAAGGCAGGAGATGAGGTTGAGGTTTTCTTTAATTTACGTGGTCGCCCTTGGACAGATAAAGCGGGTAAAACATCATATTTTAACAGTTTGGTTATTTGGCGTATCAATGCGGTTGCAGCAGGTGCTCCGGCAGCTACCCCAGCTTATGCAGCTCCGGTTGATGTAAGCAATGCGCCAGGTGAAGATGATGATTTGCCTTTCTAAATAAAGAGTCTTTTTTAAGCAAACAATTTTGAACCATGCCGAGGCTTAGCCTCGGCATTTTTTTTGCCCATGCAAAACTTCCAAAGTTTACCCAGCCTGCACATAGGAAACTTCGGAAATCTTTCCAGCGCTTAGCGCTGTTAAAATATGTTAAAAACAAACACTTGGCTTAGCTATTCAGTATTTTTGATATCTGTTTAGATTTAAGAAGATTATGTTCCGGTTTTTTTAGTTAAAAACCAATCCAGTTCCATGAAGAAAAGAAGTTTTTGGTTAATTACGGTTTTAATGACGGTAGCGCTACTGGGCGTGTTTGTAATGCAATTGTATTACATCCGGGAATCGTATAAACTAAAATCCCAGCTTTTTGACGAACAGGTAAATCAAACGCTAACTTCGGTAGTCAATAAAATACAACGTAGAAATGTTGCCGATCACCTCAACCGCAAAGATGCAGAAAACAAGCTGAAACAGCTCCAGGATTCAAGGCAGCGTGTGCTTGATATTAAAGATTTAAGACAGCAATATGTACAGGAAGCTGAGCTTCGCCAGGTTAAGCGCGAAAACCAGATCGAAAATTACCTTAACCAGCAAGATAGTATTATACGTAACGCTTACCGTGCACCCGATGTAATTTCAGAAAAGGAATACAGTTCTTTAACCTCGAAAAACGGCGATAAGCTCGACCTGCAGATGGATGCTTTCGTGGACATGAAAAGCCTGATTATTAAAGGTTACAGCATGCGCACCAAGCCTTTTTCTACGCCGCCAAAAGCATTCGAGTTTAAAAGTTTACAAAGTTTGCCCGATACCTTAAGGTACCTGGTTTTCGATCCGAGGGATGGTAGCCCGGGTTTTGCCAATGTTCCGAAAATACCAAGCGACTTACAGAAAAAGTTTAAACGGGAAGATGAGATTGCTAAAAAGCAGTTAGAACTAAAAATTGCAGCGCTGGGCAAAGATACTTTTTCGTATACAAGGTTAAGTGTGGTTGAGGATGTGTCTAAAGAACTGCAGGAAACCAATGTGCCAATTTATAAACGCATTAATTTTAGTTCTTTAGACCGCTTATTGAAGCAAGAGCTCCTTGCCAATAATATTTCATTAGTGCCTTCTTACCGGGTTTCGTTAGCCAGAAAAGATTCGACCATTTTTATGGAGGCTTCTAACGTTAAAGGAGAGTTTTTGCCCGAAAATACCTATAAAACACCTTTGTTTGGCAACGATATTTTTCGCGATCCCGGAATGCTCTATGTCAGTTTTCCGAATAAAAATTCGGCCATTATAGCTAATCTAAGTGTTACGCTAGCCTCATCAATTGGTCTGTTGCTGGTGCTTGTTTTTATCTTCTCTTATACGCTTTATGCTATTTTGAAACAGAAAAAACTGTCGGAAATGAAAACAGATTTCATCAATAATATGACGCACGAGTTTAAAACGCCTGTGGCCACTATTATGATTGCCAGTGAAGCTTTAAAAGATCCGGAGGTGACAGAAGATAAAGCACGGTTAAAACGTCTGGCAGGAATTATTTATGATGAAAATGTTCGCCTGGGAAGTCACATCGAACGTGTTTTAAGTATTGCCCGTTTAGAAAAGGGTGAGCTTAAAATGGAGAACACCGAAGTAGACGTGAACGATTTAATTGTGATTGTGTTGGATAGCATGGAATTGCAGTTGCAGAAAAGGAATGCCATTATCAATGTACATACCGATGCAGAAAATGCTGTTGTATATGGCGATGAGCTGCATCTATCCAATGTAATTTATAACCTAATTGATAATGCGAATAAATACAGTAGTGATACCCCGGAGATTACCATTAGGACCCGCAATGCCGGCAAGAATTTAATTATCGAAATAGCTGATAAAGGAATAGGCATGACCAAAGAGCAGTCTAAAAGGATTTTTGATCAGTTTTATAGGGTACCAACAGGTAATTTACATGATGTTAAAGGCTTTGGTCTGGGTTTAAATTATGTTCAGGACATTATTAAAAAACTGAATGGAACGGTTAAGGTAAGTAGCGAAAAAGATAAAGGAACAACCTTCGAAATATCTTTACCTTTATAAAAGCCTGCTTTATTGATATATTAAAATTGAACGGTTTATGGTTTGTATTGTGGCGTATTAATTTAATCTACAGCATCAATTAAACCGTTGTGCATATTCAGAATCAAACTCCCAATGTGGCTAATGCTACTATTGAATAAAAACAAGAAAATGAAAAAAATACTTCTGGTAGAAGACGACCCCAATTTAGGTTTATTGTTACAAGACTATTTGCAGTTAAAAGGCAAGTTTGATGTAGTATTATGCACTGATGGTGAGGATGGATTAAGGACATTTAACAAGCAAAACTTCGATTTATGCATTTTGGACGTGATGATGCCTAAAAAAGATGGTTTTACATTAGGTAAAGACATAAGAAAGGTAAATACACAAGTGCCCATTATTTTTGCAACTGCGAAAACCATGCTGGAAGATAAATCTGCGGCCTATGATTTAGGTGGTGACGATTACATTACCAAACCTTTTCGGATAGAAGAGCTTTTACTGCGTATTAATGCGATGTTTAAACGCGTAGCCAATAAAACAGATAACAGCGATGAGGCCGCCGAAACACAGTTTTCTATCGGTCGATATCATTTTGATTATACTACCCAGATTATTACCGATAACGATCATCAACAAAAACTCTCTACCAAAGAAGCTGAGTTGTTGCGTTTGTTGTGTTTAAAAAAGAATACCGTTTTAACCCGTGAAGAAGCATTGTTAAGCATCTGGCATGATGATAATTACTTTAACGGAAGAAGTATGGATGTGTTTTTAAGTAAGTTGCGCAAGTACCTTAAGGCCGATCCAATGGTAGAAATTATTAACGTGCATGGAAAAGGGTATAAGTTGTTGGTGAGTTAGCACGGTGTTTAAATGTTGTAACGTTCCGCGCTATCGTCATTTCGAGCGAAGAGCAACGCAGTCGAGAAATCTATTAGATGTACCTTTCCAGCGCGTCATCACCCAGGACTTGTTTCAGGGTCTTTCAAGCGAGATTAGATCTCTCCGTCGCGGTTGGGATGACAGGACGAATTAAATATACAAATTCTCCTGAATAGCAGGAATGATTCCGCGTTCCTGCGCCAGTTTAAACAAGGTATCAACTGCTTTTCGGCCTTCTTCGCCAAGGTTTATGCTGTATTTATTCACATATAATTCGATGTGTTTGTACATCACGCTTTCTTCCATGGCCTGGGCATGCTGGCGGATAAAATCGATCCCCGATTGTGGATGTGCAAAGGCAAACTCAACCGACTGGCGGACTAAACGGTTCACTTTTAACTGCAGATCATGGTCTAAATTACGGTTAATTACGATTCCGCCTAATGGAATGGCACAACCCGTTAGTTTTTCCCAATAATCGCCCAAATCAACGATTTTTGTTAATCCCTTATCCTGGTAGGTAAACCTGTTTTCGTGGATAATCAGTCCTAAATCAATCTGTTCGTTAAGCAAAGCCGATTCAATTTCCGAAAAAACAAGTTCCTGTTTGTTTTGTAAATGGGGATAAGCAATTCCCAGCAAAAAATTCGCGGTAGTATATTTTCCTGGTATGCCAATCCTCAGTTCTGAATCTGGTGTTTGGAGTTCAGCATCGTTTTCTCCATTAAAATCCTTTTTACTGATCAATAGTGGGCCTACGCCGAATCCGAGGGCACTTCCTGCATCCAATAAAGCGTATTGATTGGCTACGTATGCAAACGCATGAAAACTTAATTTGGTAATGTCTAATTCGCCCCTGAGTGCCTTTTGGTTTAAGGTTTCTACATCATCGTAAGAAACCTCAAATTCTAATCCTTCCGTATCAATTTTATGGTGAATTAATGCGTCGAAAATAAAGGTATCGTTAGGGCAGGGAGAAAATCCAAGTGTAAGTTTCATCTATTTATTTTTTTGTTTTCAGTTGTTAGATGGAGCCTTTGACAATTAAAGTAATTATTTTAATTGTGTCGGGTTCATAAATCAAAATTAAGTACTGCAGTAAACTAATCAGTCATAATCAATTCATTTCTCCAACAAAAGCGATGGCCCAATCGTTTAAGTTTTTAATGGCCAAACCGATTTTCCAGTTATCTTTATTTCTCGGTTCTACATAATTCGATATACTTCTAATCTGTAAACAATCTATATTTAATTGTTTGCCAGCATAAAAAACAGCAGCACCTTCCATACTTTCGGTAGTTGGATTTAACCTCTTGATTAAATTTTTGATGCTTTTTTCGCTTCCCGTTACACAGTTGACGGTTATGCCTTTTGCTATAGGTAGGTTAAGGTTTTTTTGTGTCTTCGGGGAGTAATGGTTCTCCCCAAAACCTAAATCGCTTATGGTTAAAAATTCGTCGCCATTTTCAGCGCCCAGTTCGGCAAAAGTATCATCGGTAATATTTAATACCGTACCTAAGGCCATATCCCGATCGAAGCTTCCGGCAATGCCGAAATTTACCACAAGGCTATATTTTGATGAAAGATGTTTGCCCAGGGCAAAGGCTGTTGCTACCATCCCAACTCCGGTAATCAGCAAATCGAAATTTTTACTTTCCACAAAATCTCCGTCCGGTAAATTAAAATGCTGGTAAAAGAAGGTAAGCTCTGCTTTTGTGGCAGCAACAATTAAAATTTTCATGCTGTAAAGTTAGCAGATTGTTTTCTTTTAGCTTTGGTCTTTAGTCTTTAAGCTTAAACCTTTATCCGTATATTTGCATTTTATTTTATAGTAATGATTTACATAACGAGAAAAGCATCATTTAATGCGGCGCATAAATTGGCCCGTACCGATTGGGATGATGATAAAAATAATGAAGTTTATGGTAAATGTGCCAATCCCAACTGGCATGGCCATAACTATTGGTTATATGTTACCGTTAAAGGCGAAGTGAATCCGGAAACAGGTTTTCTGGTTGATTTGAAATGGCTGAAAGACGTAATGAACGATTATGTTGTAGATAAGGTTGATCATAAAAATTTAAATCTTGATGTAGATTTTATGAAAGGCAAACTGGCTTCGACCGAAAACCTGGCCATTGAAATCTGGAAACAACTCTGGGCTCCGATTGCAGAGAGCGGCGCGGTTTTACATTGCGTAAAAATCTACGAAACCGAAAATAATTTTGTTGAGTACTTTGGTTAAAAACCTAAATTAATGAGCAATAAAGACGTATTAAAAGGCGAATCGAGAGACGGTTATGTGAAAATAGACCGTTACAATGAAGATAAAATTGAAGCTGTAGCTACACATTATAAAGATATTCTTGGCCATTTGGGCGAAAATCCGGAACGCGAAGGTTTATTAAAAACGCCTGAACGAGTGGCTAAAGCATTGCAATATTTAACACATGGATACGATTTAAAGCCTGATGAAATCCTTAGATCAGCCATGTTCGAAGAGGATTATAGTCAAATGGTGGTGGTGAAAGATATTGAAGTGTATTCGATGTGCGAACACCACATGTTGCCTTTCTTCGGGAAAGCACATATTGCCTATATTCCTAACGGACACATTGTGGGTTTAAGTAAAATTCCTCGTGTAGTTGATGCTTTTGCCCGCCGTTTACAGGTACAGGAACGTTTAACGAACGAGATTAGAGATTGTATCCAAAATACGCTTAGCCCCATGGGCGTTGCGGTGGTGATTGAGTGCAGGCACTTATGTATGTCTATGCGTGGTGTACAAAAGCAAAACTCGGTAACCACAACATCTGCCTTTACAGGAACTTTTTTAAGTAACGATAAAACAAGGTCTGAGTTTTTGAGGTTGATTACAGCGAGTTTAGATTAATAGTATTTAGTAGAAAGTATTAAGTATCATGATGGGCGGCTAGATAAAAAACGCTAAGCGCCAACCGCGATACGCCAAACTAATTATAATGAAAGCATATATTTTTCCCGGACAGGGAGCACAGTTTGTAGGTATGGGTAAAGATCTTTACGAAAATCCCAAAGCCGCAGTATTATTTGAACAAGCCAATGAAATTATCGGTTTCCGCATTAGCGATATTATGTTTAGCGGAACAGATGAAGAGCTTAAGCAAACCAATGTAACCCAGCCAGCGATTTTTTTGCATTCGGTGATATTAGCCAAAGTGTTAGGAGAAGATTTTAAACCAGATATGGTTGCTGGTCACTCTTTAGGCGAATTTTCTGCTTTAGTGGCTGCAAATGCATTGAGCTTTGAAGATGGATTAAAACTGGTTATTGCCCGCGCAAATGCCATGCAAAAAGCATGTGAGGCACAACCATCAACCATGGCGGCTATTTTAGGTTTAGCTGATGATGTGGTTGAAAAAATCTGTGCCGAAATCGATGCAGTAGTGGTGCCTGCAAACTACAACTGCCCCGGGCAATTGGTAATTTCGGGCAGTATAGAAGGTATTGATCTTGCATGTGCCAAATTAACTGAAGCCGGAGCAAAAAGAGCATTAAAATTAAATGTAGGTGGTGCATTTCACTCTCCTTTAATGGAGCCGGCAAAAATCGAATTACAAGCCGCTATTGAAGCCACCAATATTGCATCACCAATTTGTCCTGTTTATCAAAATGTTGATGCTAAGCCATATACAGATCCAGAGGAAATAAAAGCTAATTTAATTAAACAATTAACCGGTGCTGTGCGTTGGACACAGACAGTAGGTAACATGCTTGCTGATGGTGCAACTGAATTTGTAGAGGTTGGTCCGGGCAATGTATTGCAGGGATTGGTTAAAAAAGTAAGCCGCGAAGTACAGACAAGTAGTGCTACGATAGCTTAATTTATTCAAATAGAATATGTAACGCCATAAACACGACTGTTTATGGCGTTATTTTTTGTCAATATTTAATATCTTTATCCGTAGATGAAAATGAGCTTTGGTGTAAAAATAAGATTTCTATTGCTTGTTTTGGGCTGTTGCCTCATGGCAACTTCTATTTCGCTAAGCAGGTTTACCACCAGGGGTGAGTTGTTAGAACACGATGCAGAAGAAATTCAACAGAAAATTTTAATTAAAGAGAAAGCTGTTCAAACATTTTTGGCCAATAAGCAGGAAGTTGCCAAAGCCAAACAATTTCATCTGAATCCTAAAAATGCGATTGATTTTATTACATCTTTTCGCGAGAATAATGGAATAAATCTATTAACCTTTCAAAATAATCAGCTTAAGTTCTGGAGTAGTTATAAGGTTTCTGAAATAGATCCAACTACCATAAAAGAAGGCAGTTCTGTACTGTTTTTTTATAATGGCTGGTACGAGGTGATTAAAAGTACCCAAGGAAATTTTAGTCTTATTTTCCTAATCACTATTCAATCTCAATATCCTTTTAAAGAAACAAAGTATTTTAAGAATGATATTGATCCTGTTTTATCCAAAACAAAAATACTAACTTTTGCCTCTTTTACAGACAAGGATGTTTATGTAATAAAAAACCTCGAAAATAAATTTTTATTCGGGCTAAAAGTAAAGCCAGGTTATGCAGAAACCCATTATTCGGGTACGCAATTATGGTTGTTTATCGCAGGTATGTTATGCATCTGCATGTTTTTTAACTCTTTAAGTTCGTTCGTTGCCAGGCGTGGACATATTGCCTGGGGTACTTTTTTGCTGTTGTTTTTCTTCTTAACCTTTAGGTTAACAGATTTATACTGCGGTTGGTTCAATCATAGGTTTACCTTAGATCTGTTTGATCCAAGAATATATGCAGATAATTTCCTGATGCCTTCTTTAGGCGATTTTCTGTTGAACGTCATCGCACTCACCTGGTTACTCTTGTTTATGTATAACCACAAGGAACAATATAAGTTTCCGGAATGGGTTAAGCGGAGTAAAATAATTGGAATTGTTATTCAGGCCGGATTAATGGGGTTTATAGGCCGAATTGTTTGGGATACCGATGATATTTTCTTCGGATTGATTTTTAACTCAAAAATTAATTTCGATATCATTAATATCCTTAAACTCAGCGGGACTAGCTGGGTAGGGATTGTGATTTTATGTTTAGCCTGGTTTCAGATTTACCTCATAACTGCTGTCTCGGCAACAATAAGCAGTCAATTAAATGTGAGCAATAAAGAGCGGGTTATTATTTTCCTCATCGGCTTTGCTGGCGTTTTTATTTACAAGTTAGTCGTAGATTTTAATGCCTTTTTTATCGTTTTTGCGCTAGTATTATTTATAGTAGCGCGGGCAGTTTATTTAAAAGAGAAGAATTTTTCAATCGGCATGTTTGCCATTGTGTTTTTTTGTCTGGCTTTTAATACTTCTATTAAATACACCAAATATAAAGATATTAAAGAAAGAAGTTTGCGCGAGCCTTTGGCCAGAAAAGTGCAATCGTCAGAAGATCCGAATGCAATTGTTGCTTTAGGTACTTTAGGCGATGAAATTGTTAAAGATAATTTTCTGACGAGCTATTTTCGTCAAAACCGGAAGGGAGGTTATGCGGTGCTCAAAAATCATATTAAAGATTATTTTGACGGCTATTTAAACCGGTACGATTATCAGATTTATCCCTATGATAAAACGGGGACTGCAATAGAAAATGCTGGTACGCCACCGATTAATAAGTATAAGAACCTGGTTGAGGCTGGCTCTGTTAAAATCGATGGGTCTAACTTTTTTTATCAGGTGAACAATACATTCGGTTATCAGGATTACTTTGGGATCATCTCGGTTGTGAATAATGGCGGTTTATTGGGTACGCTTGTTATTGAACTCCGGTCGAAACCATATAATTATAATAATCGGCTACCCGATCTCCTGGGAGATCAAAAATTGATCAAAGACGAAGATTTTAAAGGTTATTCCATCGCCTTGTACAGCAATAATAAATTGCTTAATCAGTCTGGAAATTATACATATCCTTTGGATGGAAGTACTTTTAAAGGTAAAAAAGATGACTTTATAATCAGTAATGATGATGAATTTCATTACAGCCATTTAATTTATAAACCTACTGACAGCAAAATGGTTGTGATTAGCAAAGAGAAGGTGGACTATGTAGAACGTTTGGCTGCACTGTCGTTTTTCTTTCTAATATTTATCATCTTCTCCTTGTTGCTTTATGGGTTAATATGGTTAATCAAAAACCTTGATGATGATAAAGTAGGCTGGTTCAGTATCAACAGATCTTTAATGATCAATGCCAACAAGATTTTGTATAAAACCAGAATCCAGGTATCTATTGTATTGGCTGTAGTGGCAACGCTGGTTATTGTAGGTTGGGGAACTTACTACTATATGAACAATGAGTATCGTGGGCAGCAGGATGCGATATTAAAGGATAAAATAAGGAAGGTCCAGCAGAATTTCGAAAAGCAGGTTTTTAGTAGTGGTATTATTGAAAACGATGAGAATGCTGCAGCAGATTTTAACAATTTTGCCGATATCAATAATGCCGATTTAAATTTATATGATCTGAGCGGCAGCCTGATCATGACGACCTATCCCAAGCTCTATAATTATAAAATTATCGGTAAAAAAATGGGGCCGAAAGCCTTCTTTTCTTTAAGCGGTTTACACCGTTCAGAATATATTAATCCTAAAGAGAATATTGGGAATTTAATTTATGCTGCTGCATATGCCCCCATCAGGAATGCGCAGAACAAAACAATAGCATATATTGGTTTGCCAAATTATTCTAACGAAGAGGAGTATAGTGATAAACTTGCACTTTTTGTAAGTAACCTGATTAATCTTTATGCGTTGGTATTTGTGGCTATTGGGGTATTGGCTGTATTTCTGGCCAATCAGATTACCAATCCCTTAACTTTTATCCAGGAAAGTATCAGTAAAACTAAAATAGGGCAAAAGAACGAACCTATTGTATGGCGCAGGCATGATGAGATCGGCTCTTTAATTAAGGAATATAACCATATGATTTCGGCCTTGGAAGATAGTGCAATCAAACTGGCCCGATCGGAAAGGGAGAGTGCCTGGCGAGAAATGGCAAAACAAGTTGCTCACGAAATCAAGAATCCGCTAACGCCTTTAAAATTAGGTGTTCAATTGCTAGAGAAGTCGTGGAAGGAGAAAGATCCGAACTTCGAACTTAAATTTAATAAGTTTAGTAAATCATTTATAGAACAGATTGATAGCCTTTCGAAAATCGCATCTGAATTTTCTAATTTTGCCAAAATGCCTGATACCAAGCTGGAGCGGCTTTCTTTACTTCCAATTATTGAGCAGGCAAGAGAAGTGTTTAAAAGCACCGAAAACGTCACTATCGATGTGCTCAACAAAAGCGACAGAGATATCGAAATCATGGCTGATCACGATCAGCTGTTGAGAACGTTTAATAACCTGCTTAAAAACGCGATAGAAGCTATAGATGAAGAAACCTTATGCTGCATTACCATTGTTATATATGTAGATGCGAAAAATGCATATATAGAAATAAAGGATAATGGAAAAGGTATACCACCTGCCCTGCAAGATAAAATATTTGTACCTAATTTCACTACCAAAACATCAGGTACAGGCTTAGGATTGGCATTTGTGAAACAGGCCGTAGAAAATGGCGGCGGTTCAGTTAAGTTTACTTCTATAAGCGGCCTGGGAACAACGTTCTATTTGAACTTTCCATTAGCATAAATTAAAAATAGGTAGATAGGTAAAGATGGTGAGTTATCTCAGCTCCACTTGGGCCTTCCCCATGGTATTGCCATCAGCATATAAAATTACGGTATATATGCCCTTTATAAATGGCTTTGGGTTTGCCCAGTCGATAACGTAGGTACTGTCATCGTTATTATAATCAATAAAAATAGAATGACTGAACTGCATATCCTGCCCATCAGCCTCAAAATGGTTTCCCTCGTCTGCAAGCAGATTTCCTGCCGGATCAAATACCCGAAGGTAAATGTTATGATGTCCTTTTTCTGCTAAATGATTCGGCACAACGTTAAAGCGTACACTTAATTTCTCTGCTGTAGACGATTTGCTAACTTCGACTTTTTTGCCGCTTGATTTTGTTCTGAAGGCAATAATTTCGGCCGATTGAAGCTTTAATGCTGCGGCAGTTTTAACTTTCGCATTTAAATTCGAGTTTTCGTTCTCTAAGTTCGATGCCTTATTGCTGATGTTTCTCAGCGTATTTTGTAAACTATCGCGACTGTTTTTTAGGAAAATATTGTCTTTCTGTAACTGAATAATCTGATCATTGTAGTTCTTTACAAATGTTTTCAGCTCATTAATTTGTGTATTGGCTTTGTCAATTTCAGCCTGGGTGATTTGGCTTTTTTCTAAAGCCGCTTTAAGTTCTTCGATTTTAATGCGGGCAAGCTTCTGTTCTTCAACAAGCTTATCATTTAAATCCAGGTTCAATGCATTAACCTTATCCAATTCAACCTCAATCTTTTCTACCTCAAGCCTTAGTTTATCCTTTTCCGCACTAACGGTAACAAATTTTTCACTTTGCTTTCGATCTTTAAAAAACAAGTAAGCATTTGTGCCTATTAAAGCAGCAATAACGATGACCAGGAAGTAAATTTTGTTTCTATCACCCTTATTAATCTTTTGTGGTTCCATTTAATAACGCTGTATCTTCTGTAAATTAATATACTTTTGCTTTCCATAGGTAAATGGGGTACACAATTAATTTTAGCAGGGCGCAAATTAAAATTTTTAATAAACTTATAAGAGTTTTTAAAAAAAATCGTTTACTTGCTAATGTTCATTTGTATTCAAATTTACACAAACACACAACCTGAATAAAAAATAAGACACAAATAATGCTTAAAAACTTCCTATACGCACTTTTATTCTTAACTGTACTACCTTATATATTAAATGCACAACCTTTAGCAAAAATTGCACCAAAAAGAGAGTTTAGAGGTGTTTGGGTGGCTACCGTTACCAATATAGACTGGCCTTCGAGGCCAGGATTGAGCATCGATCAACAAAAGCAGGAACTGATCGGGATTTTAGAGCGTCATAAAAGCCAGGGGATGAATGCCATTATTTTGCAGGTTAGGCCAGCAGCCGATGCATTTTATGCAAAATCCAGAGAACCCTGGAGCCAATGGCTGATGGGGAAACAGGGCTTGGCGCCAGCTCCTGGTTATGATCCTTTGGCTTTTGCCATTAAAGAAGCCCACTTCAGGGGAATGGAACTCCATGCCTGGTTTAATCCTTATAGAGCCAGTATGAGTAGCTCGACTGTGTTAAGCGAAAACCATGCTTATCGTAAACATCCTGACTGGTTTTTTACCTATGGAGGTAAAAAGCAGTTTGATCCTGGTATTCCAGATGTAAGGGAATATATTGTTCAGGTAATTTTAGACGTGGTGAAGGGATATGATATTGATGGTATTCACTTCGACGATTATTTTTACCCCTATAAATTAGAGGGGCAAACGATTAATGATGGGAATACTTTTTACAAATACCCTAATAATTTTTCCGATATAAAAGATTGGAGGCGCAACAATGTTGACCTGCTCATCAAGCAGCTTGATGATAGTATCCACCACTATAAAAAATGGGTGAAATTTGGGATTAGCCCGTTTGGGATCTGGAAAAATAAATACGAAGATCCCGAAGGTTCTGCTACCAGTGGTTTATCTAATTATGCCGAACTTTTTGCAGATAGCCGTAAATGGGTTAGAGAAGGCTGGGTAGATTACATTAATCCTCAAATTTATTTTACGTTTACCAGAAGAGTGGCGCCTTATGGGGTTTTAGTCGATTGGTGGAGTAATAATAACTTTGGCAGGCATGTTTACATTGGGCAGGGTGCTTACCTGGTAAATTCGCGTGCTGAAGCGGCCTGGAAAAACCTGAGCGAAATACCCAGACAGATCAGATACCTGAGAGATAATAACCGAATTCAGGGGAGTGTATTTTTTAGTTCTAAATCCTTAAGTACGGTCGCTAAAGCAGTTGGCGATTCGCTAAAAAACGATCTTTATAAATACCCGGCTCTGCCACCGCAAATGCCATGGCTGGATGAGGTACCGCCAAACGAGCCTCAGGCATTAACAGCTGATGCACTAAAAGATGGTGTACATTTAAAATGGCAGCTTCCGTTAAAGGCTAAAGATGGGGAAACGGCATCGGGATTTGTAGTTTACCGATTTAATGAAGGAGAGAAAATTTCGATACTTGACCCTAAAAACATTGTTAAAATAAGCTTTGAAGATTATCTTTCATTCATTGATACCAGCGTAGAAAGTGGAAAACGGTACAGCTATCTCGTAACGGCATTAGATCGATTAAAAAATGAAAGTGAGCCCAGTGGGCCGGTTGGAGTTGAAATTCCTTTAGCGAAGGAATAATATGTTTAAATCTTCTTGTTGGTCGATTCTCTTTCTACAACGGCCGGGTCGAGTACAATATGCTCCATATTGGCATACGGGTTCTCCTGATTAATCATTTTCAGAAACATTTTAGCACACTCCTGGCCCATTTGCGAGGCATGCTGGTCAATTGTTGATAGGTTAGGGGTGATGTATGCGGAGAATGCTTCATTGGCAAAACCAATTACACCAACCTGAGGTGGTGTTTCATCTATCTCTTTTAACTTTTTAATTACCCCCAACGCCGTAAAATCATCACCGGCAATAATAGCATCGGGTTTATTGCTGCTACGCATTAACTTGCCTGCACCAAATCGCCCGTCTTTAATGGATAAACCACCAAAAATAATACGGTCTTCTATTAGCGGGAGGTTATGGTCTGCTAAGGCTGCTTTGTAGCCTTCCAGCCGATCGTTAAATATTTTAATCTGGTGAACAGTGGTTACAAATGCAATTTTTTGATAACCTTGGTCGATTAAGTGTTTTGTAGCAATATAGCCTGCCTTAAAATCGTCAAGCGTGATGGTCGGAACTTTTAAATCTATATTAACACGGTCAAATAATATCAGGGGCTTATTCTGCTTAATAATTTCGCCAAAGTGCGAAGTGTCTTCCGTTTCTAAAGACATTGAAGCCATAATGCCATCTACCTGTGCTTCCAGTAAGGTTCTTACGCCATTAATTTCATTCTCAACAGATTCATTAGATTGATAGATAATTACGCGGTAGCCACTGTCTTTCAGGCCATCTTCTATGCAATGAATAATAGATGCAAAGAAATGTGCCTGTACGCTTGGCACAATAACACCAATGATATGGGTTTTACCGGATTTTAATGCTGATGCGAGTTTATTTGGGCTATAGTTTAATTTTTTAGCCATTTCAACAACAGCCTTTCTAGTGGTATCACTTATTGCCGGAAAGCCACTAAGCGCCCTGGAAACAGTTGATACTGTAATATTTAGCGCCTTGGCGATATCATATATGGTAGTTTTCTTTTTCAATTGAGAAGAGAGGGGAATCAATTATAGCATTTTTTTACTAAACCTTAATAATAATGTTTTTTTTGTACATAAAATATAATAATACATAAAAACCCAATACATAGGTTATGGCCCAAACCAAAGAAGCATTTATTGGGCTGAAAAATGGCGTATAACAGGTTTCATAGAACCGAACCAATAATCCTGTTTTAGTACCATCTGCATCAGTAATCTGGATCAGGTTTAATACTCTTGGCATTAATCCAGCCAGAAAGAAAACGGTAATGGCATTCACACCATACACAACAAAGGGTGTGGTAAATTTTTTGTAGCCCTGCACATCAATAATCCAATAGCAGAGCGCCAATCCTATGGAAGCCAGGCCACCGGCATATAACACATAAGAGCTTGTCCATAACGCTTTGTTAATTGGGAACTGCAGGTCCCAAAGTAAGCCTAAAACTACTGCCGCAATCCCCGTGGTAAATAACCAGGCCACTTTAGTTGGGTTGTCTACATTTTTTCTGCGCATCCAAACGCCAACGAGGATACCAAATAAGCAGGTTCCTATCGCTGGTAACGTGCTTAAAATCCCCTCCGGATCCCAGGTTTTTGATGAAGCCCAGGTATGTGCCTCTGTTAAAATTCCGCGATCTATCCAGGCTGCTAAATTGGTTTCTTTTTCCAGGTTAGGGTACCCAACTCCAGGAACTGGTATAAAGGTCATTAATGCCCAGTAAACGGCGAGGATTACAATTAATGTTTTAAATATGGTTTTGTTGGAAACCTTAATAAAAATGATGCTGCTAATGATGAAAACAATGCCTATCCTTTGCAAAACGCCCAACAATCTAACGGTTTGAAAGGCCTCCCAGATGGATCTGTTATCCATTATTGCACTCATAAGCTTTCCGAATATAGCGAGGAAGAAACCAAGTAAATAAAGTATAATACCACGTTTAATGGCTTTAATAATTGTTTTTTGATGTGTAGATGGATCTGCTTTACTACTGCTCATGGCAAAGGCAACAGAAACGCCAACAATCCATAAAAAGAATGGGAAAATCAAATCTGTAGGTGTACACCCGTTCCATTCTGCATGCTCTAAAGGCGCATAGATGTGTCCCCAATTGCCCGGATTATTCACTAAGATCATCGCGGCTACGGTTAATCCTCTAAAAAAATCCAGCGATAGCAATCGTTGTTTAGGTTCGGTCATGATTCGCTTATTTGGGTTCAGCAAACTAATTTAGAGTATTGTTTTTAGATTGAGAAATAAATAAGACTTGGCGGGATAAGATCTGTCATCCTGAACGAAGTGAAGGATCTTTTCCAAGTGTAGCTTAATGTAGTTAGTGTCTCCTCTTTAACAGATGCTTCGCTGCGCTCAGCATGACAGTTTGAGGATATTTATTTTTTGCCGCGGAAACTCAGAAACACGAAGTGATTTGATCAAGCCAGATTGTTTCACAGAGGAAAGTCTGGATCACAATGGCAAAGCCTTATGTTCAATAAACCTGACCGATATCGTTATCCCGATTTAAGGTTAATTTGTTTTATCGTTTTTTATCGGGATTAAGCAAAGGGCAGGACTATAGTGACCGAAGAACTGCAGACACTGCTTCCAAAAAAAGAGATTTTGGGAATTAAACTTTGACTAGGTTGTTTAGGGTGACGGCGACCGGTAGGGAGGTCTCTCTCCGGAAAGTTCACTGCGCTTCATTAGATGACTTGACTTTTTTAAAGATGCTTCGCGATGCTCAGCATGACAACTTAGAGGAACAAAAAAAATCCTGCTTTGAGCGAACAAAGCAGGATAGTATTTATTTTAAACTAGTCTTCAAATTTCCAGCGAACAAAAGCTTCCATAGCTTCGTATTCTGCAAGTCCAAGTTCGTCATAAGCCTTTGCGGTTTCACGGTTACGATCTTCTGCCCGTTGCCAGAACTCTCTTGAATCATCGCCAGGGAAAACCGCCCTGTCTTTCTGACTCTGGTGTTTGAAAATTGCATATTTCTTGCGTTCAAGCTCCTGTGGAGAAATTGGAACCGCCATTTCGATTTCATAAGTTTCAAATTCATGCCATGCACCACGGTACATCCATAACCAGCAATCCTGTGCCCAGGCTTCAATTTTACGTAATCGTTTTAATGCTTCTAAAATAATTTTGAAACAAACAATGTGCGTTCCATGAGGATCTTCAAAATCGCCGGCAGCATAAACCTGTTGAGGTTTAACTTGTTGCAATAGGGCTATTGTAAGTTCAATATCAGCATCAGTTACCGGATTTTTCTGAACTTTCCCGCTTTCGTAGAAAGGAAGCGCCTGGAAATGAATATGGTCATCTTCTAAACCGCAATATCTTGCACCAGCAATAGCTTCACCTTTTCGAATGAGCCCTTTAACCGTTTGGATCTCCGGTGTATCAATCTGGTTTGGTTTTTTCTGCTCAATAAAGGCTCTCATCTTGTTATAAAGATCCTTTAAGTGCGTATTGTCCATCCCCATTTTCTCCGCGAAATCTACATTAAACTCCACAAAACGAAGTGCGTCGTCATCCCATACTGCAGTATTACCCGAGGTTTGGTAAGCTACATGTACATCATGCCCCTGATCAACCAGTCGTAGAAAAGTACCGCCCATCGAGATCACATCATCATCCGGGTGAGGAGAAAAAATAATTACGCTCTTCTTAGCTGGTTCGGCTCTTTCCGGACGCTGAGAATCGTCAGCATTGGGTTTGCCACCCGGCCAGCCAGTTATAGTGTGTTGTAATTTATTAAAGATATGGATGTTGATGTTGTAAACCGGTCCTTTTTCAGTAGCCAGTTGTGCCATACCGTTATTGTTGTAATCGTCTTCCGTTAATTTTAAGATCGGTTTTTTTAATGTGTTGGCCAACCAGATCACTGCCTTGCGGATCAATGCATCAGTCCAAACGCAGTCTTTAACCAACCAGGGCGTATCAAAACGGGTCAATTCCGAGGCAGCAGGTGCATCGAGGATAAACTCTACATGGTCAGAAAGTTGAAGGTATGTTGCCGGAACTTCGCCTGAAATTTCGCCTTCAACGGCTTTTTTGATGATTGAAGCTTTTTTACGGCTCCAGGCCATTAATATAATTTCTCTTGCTTTGAAAATTGTACCTATACCCATGGTAATGGCTTTTGTTGGTACAAAGGTTTTTCCACCAAAATCGCGTGCAGCATCACGGCGTGTCAAATCATCTAAGGTGACTAAACGTGTGCCAGAATTTGGCGCAGAACCCGGCTCATTAAAACCGATGTGACCTGTACGGCCGATTCCTAAAATCTGGATGTCAAGACCACCAAGATCGCCGATTTTTTTTTCGTATTCTAGGCAGAAAGCAGGAATATCTTCCAGTGCAAGCGTACCATCAGGGATGTGAACATTTTTTTTGTCGATATCGATATGATTGAAAAGGTTTTCGTTCATAAACGTAACATAACTTTGCGCTGCGGTTGGCGCCATTGGATAGTATTCATCCAGGTTAAAAGTAATTACGTTTTTAAAACTTAAGCCCTCTTCTTTATGCAGTCTAACCAGTTCGGCATAAACTGCAATTGGGGTAACACCTGTTGCTAAGCCCAGTACTGCAGGTGTGTTGTTTGCTTGTTTTGATTTAATGAGCTCGGCAATGCGATGTGCCACATTAATTGAAGCAATTTTTGGATTTTCGAACACGCTTACAGGTAATTTCTCGAAACGTGTCTCCTCCAGTAGATTTAATCTAGCCATTTTTTTTATATGGATTTTAATGTACGGAGCAGTAAATATAGAGAGTTATGCCCAATTTCTAACAAAGGTTATTTACATTTATTGCAAGTATTTACATAAAATCCAATTAAGGGGGCAGACAAACGTTTGATCTTTTAAGATAAAAATTAATATGAACAGGCAGATCCAAAAATTATATTCAAAAGCAGGCAAGTCAGAACGTTTAATTATTGGGTTGATGAGTGGAACTTCTATGGATGGACTGGATATTGCACTCTGTTTGGTGAAGGGAAGCGGTGCCGAAACTGATATCCGTGTTTTAAAATTTAAAACCGGCGATTATACAGATGATTTCAGGGCAAAAATAAAAGTCATTTTTTCTAAAAAAGAAGTTGATTTACAATTGGTGTGCCTGATGAATGCGCACATTGCAAACATTCATGCTCAATTGATCAATGAAGCAATAAAAGAATGGGGATATGAAAACAAGGACATTGATTTTATCGCCAGTCATGGACAAACCATTTTTCATGCACCAAAATCTTTGCACAAACTGGCCGATTATCCTAATGGCACACTACAGATTGGTGATGGCGACCATATTGCCATTAAAACCGGAATTATTACGCTTTCCGATTTTAGGCAGAAACATTTGGCTGCGGGGGGTGAGGGTGCACCTCTGGCTGTATATGGAGATTATTTAATGTTTTCGAAGGTTGGTGAAGATAGGGTGATGCTAAATATAGGTGGCATAGCAAATTTCACTTACTTGCCAGGAAGTACCGATGCCAGCGAAATTTTTTCCACAGATGTTGGCCCTGGAAATACTTTGATGGATCAGTATATGCAACAATATTTTAATCAGTTTTATGATAAAAATGCAGCTGTTGCACTGAGCGGGCATTCAAATTCCAAACTATTGTCGGCGTTGCTGGACTGTGATTTTCTTGGTCTGGATTTTCCTAAAACCACAGGGCCCGAATTATTTAACCTGGAATATTTAATAAAGGCACAAGAACAGTCTTCAACAACAAATCTGGGCAAAGAAGATGTAATGGCAACCTTATGCCATTTTTCCGCAGAAACCATTGCCAATGCGATAAAACGTTGTTTTGGAGAGCATGCCCGGGTGCGGGTATTTATGAGCGGTGGTGGTATGCACAATCCGCTGCTTGTTCAGCTTCTTCAAACACAATTGCCTTTTTGCAAATTCTTAAGCACTGAAGATTTAAATATTAATCCCGATGCAAAGGAGGCTGTTTTATTTGCTGTTTTGGCTAACGAAACGCTGTGTGGAGAGCCGATTAATTTTGGTAACCGGCAAGGTGTGCCTTCGGTTTGCATGGGTAAAATCAGTTTGCCTGCTTAAGTAGTCGCAATTTTGTAGATAAGTTTGTACAGGTTGAAAAATTGGTTTATATGGTATTTTGTTAAATTTGTTTTAACACTAATCTGTTAACAAGCCAAATTTGCGATAAGATTTTTATAAAATATTCAATTCCTTTTCCCGGTAACGCGAAAGCGATTCGTGACCTAAATCCAGCTCGGTGATCAAATAGCTAATGCTTTCTATCGGGCAAACCCTTAACCGTAAAGCAATATCCAGTTTCTCGGAAATGCAAAGCACTCCTGTTTTTTTTGCGCAGGCCAACATGGCTTTTTTGAGCTGGTTGATTTCCCAATACGTATCTGTCAGGCCTTCATCCGGATGGATAGCACTCGTTCCCATCAGGCATAAATCGGCCTTTATTTCCGATAACTGCGTAATTACCTGTCCACCATAAGTAACCTGCGAATTTTTAGAAAACAAACCACCAATCAAAATCACTTCGATATTATTGTATTTTGCAAGTTCTACTGCAACCAACGGGCTAATAGTGAAAAAAGTGGCAGATAAACCCTTTGGAAGCAGCTTTACAAACTCTAAAATTGTGGTTCCGCCACCTGTTAAAACCACCATGCCATCCTTTATCAACTGAACTGCTTTTTTGCCGATGGCGATTTTACTGTCGCGGGCATATACCGTACTGTCATCAAAAGAACTGTGGTATGATTTGGATAAAGCCCCTCCATGAACCTTGTAAAGCAGATTTTCATCAACAAGTTCCTGTAGGTCCCTTCTAATGGTATCTTCCGAAACATTAAGCAATTGAACCAGGTCAGAAGTTAATACGCGGTTATGTAAATTGATCTGGCGCATAATGAAGTCGTGGCGTTCTTTTTTCAGCATAAAGTAGGTGTCTGGTTTCAGACGAATGTATAAAAGATTTTTAGAATATTAAATATTGCGTGTTTTTGCGTGTTAATGCAATTTATTGTTGTTAGTTGCTGGTAAATAGTTTGTTAAATTGTTTTTTTATTCCAAAACATTTATGATATTAGCATTAAAATGCGTTATTGTGCGTGTTTTGCAAAACAACTAATTAACTAACCACTACAACTAACAAATCATTTCATCCCCTAAACAGGCAGTTTATGAAAAAAAAACTACTACTAATTTTTATTGGTACGTTCTTTTTGCTGGCGCATGCTATTGCGCAGCAAATAACCGTTACTGGTAAGGTTACGTCGGCCGACGGACCTATACCCGGTGTTTCCGTTAAATTAAAAACAGGAACTACCGCGGTACAAACAGATGGCAATGGATCATATTCTATAAAAGCAAATAAAGGGGATATCCTGGTATTTTCTTTTATAGGTTATGCTACTCAGGAAAAAACTGTGGGGGCGGGTAACACCATTAACGTTTCTTTGGCCTCCGATTCACAAGGGCTTCAGGAAGTTGTTGTTGTGGGCTTCGGTACACAGAAAAAGGCAAACTTAACGGGGGCCGTAACCACGGTAGATGTGACAAAAACCTTTGGAAGCAAACCATTAAACGATCCAACAAAAGCTTTGCAAGGTGTTGTTCCGGGTTTAACCATTACTTACGGCAATGGTGGGTTAACTGCGGGGCCGAACATTAACATTAGGGGCGTTGGTTCGATAAATGGAAATAGCAGACCTTTAATTATTGTCGATAATGTGGAAACACCTGATCTTTCCATCATTAACCCGGCTGATATTGAAAGTGTTTCTGTTTTAAAAGATGCAGCATCAACTTCGATTTATGGAGCAAGGGCGGCATTTGGGGTGGTTTTGATTAAAACCAAATCGGGAAAGAAAAACCAGCCAACAAGGATAGTTTATACTAACAATTTCTCTTGGAATAAGCCAACAGTATTGGCCGATTTCGCAGACCCTGTTCCAGAATTGCAGGCACTTTATGATGCATCGGTAAGGGCAGGTACAACCTCACCTGAAACTTTTGGTATGCAGTTAACTAAACTCAGAGATGGCATTGCCAACTGGCAGAATAAATATGCGGCTACAAATACAGGGAATGACATGATTTTAGGTCAGGATTTTGATTATGTGGATGGCCGTGTTTATTTCTATAAAGTTTGGGATCCTAAAAAGGAAATGCTAAAAAATTACACCGCTCAATCTAGCCATAATTTAAGCTTACAGGGTGGAAGCGATAAAATTGGATATTATTTATCTGGAGGTTATGCAAATGAAGGTGGGATTTTCAAATTAAATCCTGATGAGCTTAGTAAATACAATATTAGTGGTTCGATAAATGTTTCGGCAACCAAATGGTTGGATTTAGATGCTAAATTTCTTTATAGAAACTTTAAATATGATTATCCATATCAGTACCAAAACTACTGGTACTATTTCTGGAGATGGGGTTCTTACTTCCCGTATGGTAAATACAATGGGAACTATTTCAGGCATACACCTGCTTATCTGGCCAATGCACAAACATCTAGCGTTACCGAAAATTATAGCCGGGTAGATTTAGGGGCAACCATTAAAATTACCAAAGATCTAAGTATCCGTGCCGATTATACACTAGGCCGATCGAATGCACTAAGGCACGAGGTTGGCGGGCCAATTAATGCGATCGATTTCTGGACTGCAGGAACGCCACCACTTGTTGCCAATATCGCAACGGCTTCCCAAGACATAGTAAGTTATGGCGAAACCAGAAATATGGTTAATACACTAAATGCATATGCAACTTATCAAAAAACATTGGCTACAGATCATAATATCAAAATTACGGCAGGCGTAAATTCCGAGAATTATGATAATGTTCAATTTACTGCTGCAAAAAATACGGTTTTAGATCCAACTAGGGGTGAATTAGCCTTAGCAGTCGGCACACAACTGGCGAGTGGTTATCATGGTACTGTAAATGGTACCATATCATATCCTGTTGGTGCTTATGCCGGATATTTTGGCCGTTTTAATTACGATTATAAAGGGAAATACCTATTAGAAGTAAATGGGAGATACGACGGTTCTTCAGCATTTTCTAAATTAGATAGATGGGGTTTTTTCCCTTCAGCCTCTGCGGGTTACCGTTTAACGGAAGAGAAATTTATGAGCTTTATTAAGCCTTATGTCGATGATGTTAAATTAAGAGCATCTTACGGTTCAGTAGGAAATCAGAATGTAGGTGGTCAGTATTATATTCCTGCAATGGCCGCATCAGGTGTTAATTGGGTTACCCCTACAGGAACAACATTAACTACAGGTATTGCAGCGCCAATTCCGGTTGCCCAATCTTTAACCTGGGAGAAAATTCAAACACTTGATTTTGGTACCGATATCCGTTTCCTGAAAAATTATGTTGGTTTATCAGTTGATTATTACCAACGCGATACCAAAGGCATGCTGCAGCAAACTTCTGTTCCAGCTACTTTTGGATCTGCGGGACCACGAATAAATGCAGGCAATTTTAGAAACCGTGGTTACGAAATCAGTTTAGACTTAAATTATCCGGTTAACCAGGATCTTAACCTTTATGCCACATTAACCCTGGCAGATAATAAAACGGTATTTACAAAATGGAATAATCTGTCTAACTTAATTTATCAGAACAATGCCAATTATCAGAACGTTGGTTATTATGTAGGGCAGCAATATGGTGAAATCTGGGGCTTTGAAACTGAAGGGTTTTTCCAATCTGCAGACGAAGTGAAAAACTCTGCTAGTCAGGTGGCATTGCAAAACGGAAACTTTATTTACGGGATAGGTGATGTGAAATATAAAGATTTAAATGGTGATGGGGTAATTAACCAGGGTAAGGGTACCGCCGACGATCATGGTGATTTAAAGGTTATCGGCAATAGCCAGCCCAGGTATCAGTATAGTGCCCGCTTAGGTGGAACTTTTAAGGGCTTTGATATCGATGTATATATTCAGGGCGTTGGCAAACGTGATTATTGGGGCCTTGGTACCATGATTATTCCTGCCTATGGCAATGCCGATATTATGTATGCCAACCAGTTAGATTACTGGACCCCTACAAATACAAACGCATTTTATCCTCGTCCTTATATCGGTAACAGTGCAACTAAACTTGCTCAATTTCCTGCAAGTGGAAACAACTTTTACCCTCAATCTAAATATTTATTAAACCTGGCTTATGCCCGGTTAAAGAATGTAAGCATTGGTTATACCTTGCAAAATAATTGGTTAAAAAAATACGGCGTCGAGAAATTTAGAATTTACGTGAGTGGGCAAAACCTTGCAACAATTTCAAACGTAGGTGCGCCAATAGATCCTGAAATGACAGATGGAGAAGCTGGTTATACAGGACGTACCTTTCCGTTTAACAGACAATATTCTTTCGGTGTTAACTTAACATTATAATAAGACCCATGAAATTAATTAAATCAATACTATATCTATCATTTATTGCAATCTTAGGAATTAGTTGCTCCAAAGATTTAAATGTAGATACACCGGATCAGTTTTCTGATGACAACTTTTGGACGAGCGAAAATAACGTTCGAACCTACAACTGGGGCTTTTATGCCTTATTTACAGGTTTTGGAACAGGTACAACGGGCGATTTTTATTTTTCAACCCTATCAGATGATCAGAATGCGGCGACCTTCCAAAATTTTGCATTAACCGCACCAACAACTTCGACAGATTGGGATTGGACTTATGTTCGTAAAGCCAATGTTATGTTAGAGCGGATTAATCAGGTACCGATGAGTGATGAAGCAAAGAAACATTGGAACGGAATTGCGAAATTTTTTAGGGCTATGGATTACTTCAATAAAGTAAAAACTTTTGGCGGAGTTCCATACATTAGTAAGTCTTTAGATGTTGCTCAAACAGATGTACTTTACAAACCTCGTGATACCCGTCAATTGGTAATGGATAGTGTTTTAAGTGATCTCAATTATGCTGTAGAAAATATTCGTGTTAGCGATGGCGATAATGTTGTAAACCGCGATGTTGCGCTGGCATTAAAAGCCAGGATTTGTCTTTTCGAAGGTTCTTACCGGGTTTACCACACTGAATTATCTTTGCCTGATGCAGATAAATTTTTAACACAGGGTAAAGATGCGTGCGAAAAACTAATGACAGGTAAATATATACTCAATGCCGATTATAGAAGTATTTACAGTTCAATGGATTTAGCGGGAAATAAAGAGGTTTTGCTTTATAAAAGATATTTAGCTGGTGTATTAACGCACTCTGTAATTGGTTATACCAATGCTACCACCCAAATGAGTGGTTTAACTAAATCAGCTGTTGAGGCTTATCCTGCAACCGATGGTTTGCCAATTAGCCAATCTCCGCTTTACCAGGGCGATAATAATATTACTACAATAAGGGCAAATAGAGATAATCGTTTATTGGGTACCATTGATAACTTTTTGTGTTATAACGGTACTTTGGTAAACGGTTACAGTTCGAGTACAGGTTATCGTCCGTCTAAATTTCTAAATTCGGCTTCTAATCAATTAGCACCCTTTAATGAAACCGATGCGCCTATTTTTTATTACCCTGAAGTTTTGCTTAATTATGCAGAAATTACCGCAATCCTCGATCAAATAGGTAAGCTTACTTTTATTCAGGCAGATATGGATAAATCAATTAATCTTTTAAGAACCAGAGCAGGAATTACGAAGCTTACAGTTACCGGTGGTGGTACCGTAGCTGCTGGGGCAACAGCTATTGCTGATCCGAAAAGAGACGCTGATGTTTCTGCTTTAATGTGGGAAATACGACGTGAGCGTAGGGTAGAATTAATGATGAACGGATTTAGGTATCAGGATTTGATGCGCTGGAAAAAAGGGAAATACTTGGATCGGGCTCAAAACGTTGAGGCTTTCTTGGGCGCGAAAGTGCCTGATAATGGTAAAATTTTAAGAAATGCTGAGGGCTATATTGTTCCTTACGCTACAACTTTAACCAGAACGTTTGTTGATCCAAAAAACTATTTATCGGCAATTCCAACTGGTCAGATTAGTTTGTATCCCTCAAATACATTACAACAAAATCCAGGCTGGTAGTTTATAGAGAAATATTTTATAACCTCCTCAATTTTAAAGTTGAGGAGGTTTTTTATGTCTACTTTGTACTCAACCATACCACTTTACCATCCATGGTACTGGCTACAATGTTTTTACCGTCGATCACATTCACCGTATTGATCATTGAATTATCTATTTTATGTGCCCAAACCGTACTGTGCTGTTTAGGATCGATGGCATAAATAACGCCGTTTTTTGTTCCAAAAAATACCTTCCCGTCTTTCTCGATCAACATGGATGGTGCGTGTTCATATCCAAAGCCTGCATTATATCGCCAAAGTAATCCAGGATCTTGTGCCTGCGCTTTATAAGCTACGATTTCATCCTGCATGGTTTTGCCATAAATGATGGTACTGTCTGCAGATTGACCAATCGATTCACGAACCGTGGCTTCTTTGTTCCTCCAAAGTGTATTGCCATTTTTGGCATCAATCGCTGTTAAATAGCGATCGGGTGCAGCAATATAAACAATACCTTGATAAGCGACAGGGGTTACCATTGCTGGAGAAAACATCCTGTTAACCTGGCCATTGTTCCATTTCCACAATAATTTTCCGCTATTAATATCCAGGGCATACAAATGCCTTCCCCATGAACCAAATATAATTTTGCCCTGATAAATAAGCGGTTTACCTACAATTGTGCCTTCAACTTCATTAAAAGTCCAGATTTCTTTTCCCGTTTTAGTATCTAATGCCCTGAAGGTATTGTCGCTGCCGCCTATGTAAACCTGTTGGCCACTAAGCACCGGTGAACCTAACACCGAATTTGTTGTTCCTTTGTGCCAGATTTCTTTTCCTGTTTTTGCATTTAATGCGTAGATGGTTCCGTCGCCAGAGCCCAAAATAACGGTATTGTTTATCGCCACAGGAGAAGAGTATATAGCCCCTTTGGTTTTAAATGTCCATGCTTTTTTCCCGGTATTCTTGTTTAAGGCTTCAACTAAACCTAAGCTGTTTCCAAAAATAACATTGTTTGAAGCATAGGTTGGGGTGTTTACCACGTTGGCGTTAGAGTGATATGTCCAAACTTCTTTTGTGCGTGGATATTTCTTATTAATGGTAAAATCAGGCCGTTCATATTTTTTTGTATCGCCCTGGAAGCTTTTTAATCCGATTTTTCGCCATGCAGGTAGAATATCCTGAGTTGGTTTTTTGACTTGAAAAAATGCACTATCCCTGGTCATGGTTACAATGTTGTAACCTCCAATACTGTCCTTTGCCCTTAAGTTAGAGCGGCCCATTGTAGCTTCAATACCTTCAAAATTATAAGTGTGGTTATTATGCCCATGGCCGCAAATGGCATATTGAATATTATATTTCTTTAACTTATCTGTTGCTTCGTACCAGTTATCCAAGCTGTTATCCAGTGGGTAGTGATTGGCAAATATTATGGGCATATTTTTAGGTGTTGCTTTAAGCACGCTATCCAGCCAAACAGTAGCATCTCTTGGAATGTGCCCGTCACTCATCCTTACATAAGGGCCAGATGCACATGCAATAAAACGGTAGCCATTATGGTCGAAAATAAATTTATCGCTACCAAATTCTCTGATAAAATTTACACCGCCTGATTCAGACCATCCGGTATCGTGGTTTCCAGGTATAATGTGGTATGGTTTATTTAATCCCGATAGGATATCTTTAGCCAGTTTAAGTTCACTATTGGTGCCCATTTCGGTTATATCTCCAGTAATGATTACAAAATCGATATCATTTAAAGTATTTAAATCAATAACAGTTCTGTTAAGATCTTCTTCGCCTGTTGATGATCCAACATGGGTATCAGTTACAAAAGCATACTTAAAATTTTGGGCTTTTACAAAGAGTGAGAACAGAACAGCAAAAAGTAAAAGAATTGAATGTTTCATTTGTTTTTCGTTAATGGTTTTACCATAAAAATCGATATTTTTTAGTGTTTAAACCGACTTGTAATGCCAATTTTACGTGTTAACGTAAGCTTCAATAGACGGGCAATACGTTGAGATAAATTAAGAATGATAGGTGGTACAAACTTCTTCTTTCCTGTTTTCATTCCTCCTGGTAGGTCATAACAGGATATCAATGTTATCCTTAAATCCAGCGGCGAGCCGGGGTACAGCTACGCCTTGATGAAAAAAAGAATAACTTATTCCTTGAAAACGATCTGTTGACACATCTTACCCTTTCAATTGGAAAGCCATTAAAAAAGGCGGCCACTGGCCGCCTCTTATACTTGATTTTTTTGTAAAAATTACAAAATCTTAAACCCTAAACTCAATTGAAATAAGTTAGGTTTCTGTGTGTACTTTTCACTTTTACTGATGTTTGATAAACCAGCTTCATAACGTAAATCAACCGAGATGCTGCCTACATCTACACCCGCACCAAACTGTGCCCCCAATGCCTGGTTTTTGTAGTTGCTAAAATCTGTTGCCTGTTGGTAAGCTGAGCTAAAAGTCGAATTTTCATCCAGGATAAATGAAACTACCGGGCCGGCCATTACACGGAAGTTTAAGTTTTTGGCACCGAATTTTGTTCCAAATAAAACAGGAACATCTAAAGTGGTAAATTTTACTTTTCCTTCAGCAGATACTTCGTTGCCGTTGTCCTGTTGGATGCTGATAAATTTGTTGCCTTTACTGCCAATGTAAGCCTCAGGCTGTACATAAAAACTGGCACCGCCAATACGTGCCCAGGCACCGACCTGATAGCCTAAACGGTTTTCTTCGCTTGCAAAATCTGCATTTAATTTGGCTAAATTTACACCTGCTTTAACTCCCAGGTTAAACGTTTGTGCCTTTGATGTTGCCCAACCCAGGGTCAGGAAAACAATGGAGAAGATAATCTTTTTCATGTTGTTTAATTTGCTTTCTTAAGATTAGTGATTCCATAAATCGCTGCAAATGCCGTTTTTATGGTGTTTTTGCAGGTTCTGGTTTCAATTTTAAAATTTACATTTTATGGGCTTTAATACCCGGTTGAGTTTTATAACGCTGTTTTAACACAATTATCGTGCAAAAAGAATCCGTGATTCTCCACTTTTTTTATCACATCACATAAAAAAGGTATCAACCTGAACAAATAATTTTTACTTTTGCATCAAATAAAATATGCCATGGCTAATTTTCAACTGACTTCTGAAACTGCATTTAAAGTAAAAACTAAGTTTTTAAGGAAATACCGCGATCTGGCGAACGAACCTTTAGAATTTACACCAGGCAAAGAAGATCAATTGGTTGAAGATTTAATGCGTTTGGTGAAACGCGACCGTACTTACATCGAATTTACCATTCAAAAAGCACTTGCCGATACTAAAGGAAACAGACTTTAGTTTAATTTCTCTATCAGGTAATTCCTGTTTCTTTTTTAGCGTAACGCTTAATTTACGCATCACCCAAATAAGCTGTTTTTAATATTTACGGCTTTTTGTACATTTACGTTTGTACAGAATTACTAAATAATCTTTCAAATAGGTAATAATCTATTGTTCTGCACTATTAGAATTAAAATAAACAGGGGAATGAAGAAACTAAAATATGGTCTTTTAGCAGCAGGTTTTGGGGTGGCTGCTTTATCTTTTTCATTTAAAGAAGATTTATTTCTGGTTTCTAAAAACCTGGATATTTTTGCCTCACTCTATAAAGAAATCAATATCAACTATGTAGATGATACCAATGCCCCTCAGTTGATGAAAACAGGTATTGATGCCATGTTAGATAGTTTGGATCCCTATACCGAGTATGTTCCCGAATCGGAAATTGAAGATTACAAATTAAAATATGTAAGCACGCAGTACGGAGGTATTGGCGCCAGTACTGTTTTTATCGATGGAAAACTGTTTATTAACGATGTTAGTGAAGGTTATCCGGCAAATAAAAGTGAGATTAAGGCGGGAGATCAGGTGGTAAGTATCAACGGAATTGCGGTAAAGGGCAAAGACCGCCAGGAAATTAGTCAGCTGTTGCGTGGCCCTAAAGGAACACCAGTTGATTTGTTAGTGGTTAGAGATGGAAAAGAAATTACTAAAAAACTTGTCCGTGATGAAATAAAACAGCCTAACGTTTCTTATGCTGGAATGGTTGGCGATGGAATCGGTTATATCAAACTTGATAAATTCCTGGAAAATTCTGGTCAGGAAGTTAAAGATGCCCTGCTGGCCATTCAGAAAGAAAACCCCAAAGGTGTAGTTTTAGATTTGAGAAACAACGGTGGTGGTATTTTGCAGGAAGCGGTGAAAATTGTGAACCTCTTTGTAAATAAAGATCAGCTTATTGTTACCCAAAAAGGCAAAAATATAGAGAAAACCATTGCCTATAGGACACTTTTAGCGCCAGTTTCTACCTCGGTTCCGTTGGTGGTGCTTGTAAATGGAAATTCGGCTTCAGCCTCCGAAATTGTTGCTGGTTCGCTGCAGGATTTAGATCGTGCCATTGTAATTGGGCAGCGCAGCTATGGTAAAGGTTTGGTGCAGCAAACTTTCAATCTGCCTTATAATAGCCTGGTTAAAGTAACTGTTGCAAAGTATTATACACCATCAGGCAGGTGTATTCAAAAATTAGATTATGCACATAAAAATGCAGATGGTATTGCCGAGCGTTTTGCCGATTCTACCATGATCATGTATCAAACCAAAGCAGGAAGAAACGTGTACAGTGGTAATGGTGTTTATCCAGATATTGTGGTTGATGCAGCCAAATTAAGCCCGATTACCATTTCAATGCTTAATAAAAACCTTTTCTTTAACTTTGCAAATCAATACAGGAAAGAAAAACCAAGTTTAGCTTCAGCCAAAACTTTCCAGTTATCTGATGCAGATTATGCTGCATTTTCTGGTAGCCTTGCCGATAAGGATTTGGCTTATCAGAGCCGTACTGAAAGATTGCTTTCTGATTTACGTGTTGAAGCCGAAAAGGAAAATAAATCTGCAGAAGTAAAAACCGATCTCGAAAACCTAAAATATAAACTCACCTCTTCTAAAAAAACCGATCTGGTTAGTCATAAAGCAGAAATTAAAAGAGTTTTAGAAACACAGATTGTGAGTCGTTATTTTTACGAAAAAGGAAGAATTGAGCAGAGTTTTCAGTACGATAAAGAACTGGCAGCAGCGAAAAATCTTTTTACCAACCAATCGCAGATGCTGGCCATCTTAAAAGGAGACGGAAATTACAAGGTAATTGGAAAACCAACCAAAGCCACCGCATCAATAGACTAAACCTAAACTACCTATACTGCTTTCCTGATGAAAAAATTAACCCTAATAGGCCTTGTGCTATTAATCGCATTACAGTTAAAAGCACAGGATTATACACCTGCGGCCTCTAACTTAAAACAAAGAGCATGGTTTAACGATGCCCGGTTTGGCTTATTTATCCACTGGGGGCCTTTTAGCATACCCGGAAGTGGTGAGTGGGTAATGAACGAACGAAAGTTGACTGTTCACAATTACACCAACCTTAAAGATTTTTTTAACCCGGTTGAGTTTAATGCAGAACAATGGGTAAGTATGGCAAAGAATGCCGGAATGACGTATATTACACTGATCACCAGGCATCATGATGGCTTTAGTATGTGGGATACCAAATATTCTGATTTCAACATCATGAATACGCCCTATAAAAAAGATATCGTAAAAATGATGGCCGATGAGTGCCACAAGCAAGGCATAAAACTATACCTGTATTATTCACTTTTAGATTGGCGTAGGGAAGATTATCCGCATGAGACCGGACGGACAGGGCAGAACTCAGGCAGGACTGGCAAAGGCGATTATGCCAGTTATTTGCAGTTTATGAAAAATCAATTGACCGAGCTGTTGACCAATTATGGTGAAATAGGCGGAATCTGGTTTGATGGGCATTGGGATCAAACAGAACCGGAAGGATCAAAAGACAGGATCTCGCGTATCGACTGGAAATACAACGAAATTTATGGCTTAATCCACAAACTTCAGCCACAGTGTATGATTGGGAATAACCACCACCTCACACCCTTTGCGGGAGAAGATTTCCAGATGTTTGAGCGCGATCTTCCCGGCGAGAATAAGTCAGGTCTAAGTTTTCAAAAGGCATCAGATAAATTACCGCTTGAGACCTGTGAAACCATTTCAAACTCCTGGGGATATAATTTGAGCGATACCTATTACAAATCAAATAAAGAACTGGTTCATATGTTGGTTAAAGCAGCAAGTTTGGGTTCCAATCTTTTACTGAACATTGGTCCGATGCCGAGTGGTAAAATCCAACCGGAATTTCAAGATCGATTAGCCGGTGTAGGCGACTGGCTTAAAATTTATGGTGAAAGTATTTATGGTACTAAAGCAGGGTTTATTAAACCACAGGCCTGGGGAAGTATTACGCAAAGCGACAACAAAGTTTATATCCACCTGGTTGATGGAAAAACGACAATGCTTGATTTAGACAACGTTCCGGTAAAGAAAATCAAAAAAGCCTATTTGCTAAAAGATAAAAGTCCCGTAAACTATACTTTTAAAAAATCGAAATTAACCATTACCACGGTTCCAAATGCCTCAGAGCCCGATCAGGTAATTGTTTTGGAGATTGGGTAACAGGGCGTTTATATATGCTGTCATCCTGAACGAAGTGAAGGATCTTTCAAATTTAACGAACGGTCGTCATCCTGATCTGATTGCTATCGGATTTATTTCAGGATATAAAGATGCTGACCAAGACTTAGCGCAATACAATTTGAAAATACAATTAGCACACGCGTACTATATGTCTGAAAACGATGTATTCCTATCTTTTACTTAATTTTAGCACAATTATTTCCCCTTTTTATGGGAAATAACGTAAAACGTTTTACTTTTAGATTTTTAATCTATAGTAGGAAATTATAAATACACATGCAGTTCAGGAAAACCTCATCTATTCTACTTCTAACAGCCTCTCTCTTTACCAATAGTATCTTTGCACAACAAAAAACAAAATTAACCCAATATGTTGACCCAATAATTGGATCGGCAAAACACGGTCACGTTTTCGTTGGTGCCAATGTTCCTTTTGGTGCAGTACAACTTGGACCGAATAATATTTTTGAAGGCTGGGATTGGTGCAGTGGCTACAATTATAGCAGTAATACCATTACTGGTTTCGCGCATACGCATTTAAGCGGGACGGGTATTGGCGATTTAGGTGATATTTCGATTATGCCTTCAACGGGTAAACTGCTTTTAGAAAAGGGTAAAACAGCCGATGATCAGCAAGGTTATCTTTCTAAATTTTCTCATCAAAATGAAGTGGCTAAAGCCGGTTACTACAGTGTATTGCTTGATAAATACCAGATTAAAGCAGAATTAACTGCGACAGAAAGGGTGGGTTTTCATCAATATACTTTTAAAAAAGGTGCTGAAAATCCCCATATCATTATCGATTTAATTGAAGGCATCGGGTGGGATGCACCTGTATCTGCTTCGCTTAAGCAACTTGATGCTACAACCCTGGTAGGGCATCGTAATTCGAAGGGCTGGGCTAACGATCAACGTTTGTATTTTGTAATCAAACTTTCGCAACCGATTAAAAGTTTTGCGCTTTATGATAGCACAGTAGTTAAAAGTGGTAAAACGTTATCTGGTAAAAAACTTAAGGCAGCAGTTAGCTTTAATGCCATTAATAATGATAAACTGCAGATTAAAGTTGCTTTATCTCCTGTAAGTATCGAAAATGCCATTTTAAACCTGAAAACAGAATTGCCAGGCTGGGATTTTGCTTCAACCGTTAAAAGCGCCGATGCAAAATGGGAGAAAGAACTATCTAAAGTTAAAATAGAAGCATCTAACACCACTAAAAAGGTATTTTACACGGCATTATACCATACTATGGTGGCACCATCACTATTTAACGATGTAAATAAAGATTACCTCGGTACAGATAAAAAGGTATACAAAAAAGCCGCTTTTAACAATTTAACAACTTTTTCCCTTTGGGATACCTATCGTGCAGCAAATCCGCTTTTCACTATCCTTCACCAGGATAAAGTAAACGATGTGGTAAATACGATGTTGGCCATCTATAAACAGCAGGGAAAACTTCCTGTTTGGCATTTAATGGGTAGCGAAACCAATACCATGGTGGGTTACCATGCCGTGCCGGTTATTGTTGATGCCTATTTAAAAGGATACCGGGGCTTTGATGTAAAGCTGGCCTACGAAGCGATAAAACAATCGGCCATGCAAAAAACAGATGGCATAGAATATATTCAGGAGCTTAAACACATTCCAGCCGATAAAATAAACGAATCAGTAGGTAAGGCTTTAGAATATGCTATTGACGACTATTGCATTGCACAAATGGCTAAGGCATTGAACAAAACAGCAGATTACACTTATTTTAGTAAAAGATCGAAACTGTACAGTTTATATTTCGATCCAAGCGTTCAGTTTATGCGGGGTAAACTGGCCAACGGAAACTGGAGAAGCCCTTTCGATCCTTTTTCATCCAAACACCGTGAAGATGACTATGTAGAAGGAAATGCCTGGCAATATACCTGGTTGGTACCACAAGATGTAGAAGGTTTGATCAGCCTTTTTGGAGGAGATAAAGCCTTTACGAATAAACTTGATTCGCTATTTACTTTACCTTTAGATTTGGGAACCAACGGTTCGCCGGATATTAGTGGATTGATTGGTAATTATGCACAGGGAAATGAACCAAACCACCACATTACTTATTTATATACTTATGCAGGCCAGCCATGGAAAACTGCGGATCTGATTCGTAAAATCGACAAAGATTTTTATTCCGCAAAGCCTGATGGTTTGTGTGGCAATGAAGACGTGGGGCAAATGAGCGCCTGGTATATTTTTACGGCAATGGGTTTTTATCCGGTAAATCCGGCAAACGGAGCTTATGTTTTCGGAACACCTTTGGTTAATGATGCGGTTATTTCGCTACCTGGGAATAAGAAGTTTAATATAAAAGTTGTAGATAATAGTGCAGAGAACAAATACATTCAGAAAATTGTGCTGAATGGCAAGGCTTATACTAAGTCATATATCTTGCACAAAGCGATAACAGCTGGTGGAACTATGCAAATTTACATGGGCAATAAACCATCGGCAAGCTGGGGCGTAAAACCTGAAGACTGGCCGATATCCGGAAAATAATTCCAGATAAAGAGTGAGGTTATATTCTAAGTCTGCTTTACCCGGAATTGTCACGTTGAGCCTGTCGAAACGCCCTGTAAGGCGTTGTGGAAAGTTCTTCGACAGGCTCAGGATGACAGTTAATATTTATAATACATCCTCATTAAATTAACCATAAACAAGTATCAACTAAAATATCTTAAATAAATGAAGAAAATATTTCTACTTCTTTTGTGCTGTTCAGCCTTCATTGTAAATGCACAGCAGCGATACGAGCTAAACTCGGGCTGGGTTTGTACAAATATCAAAGATGTGCAAACTGCTAATGGTTCAGAAATTTCTAAACCCGGTTTTTCGCTTAATAGCTGGATACCTGCAACAGTTCCTGGAACGGTTTTAACCACTTTACTGAACAATAAAAAAGTTCCCGATCCATTTTATGGGATGAATAACGAAAAGATTCCTGATGTATATAAAACCGGTAATGATTACTATACCTATTGGTTTGTAAAAGATTTTGAAGAACGTGCTACAGGTAACGAACAGGTTTGGCTACAGTTTAGGGGAATAAATTATAAAGCCGAAATTTATTTAAATGGGAAAAAAGTTAATCCGAAAACCCAGGTAGGGATGCACCTTAGGGCACAGTATAACATCACTAAACTGTTATCTGCCAATGGAAAAAACAGATTGGCTGTAATTGTTTATCCGCCAGATTTTCCAGGTAATCCTAACGGTGGTCAGGGTGGCGATGGAACGATTGCTAAAGGTTTAACCAATCAATATACAGCTGGCTGGGACTGGATTCAGCCTACCCGCGACCGTAATACCGGAATTTGGGATAAAGTGACCATTGAGAAGACAAAAAGCATCAATATCCAGAACCCGCAGGTAATTACCCTGGTGCCGGGTAAACGTTTACCAGAAGGCAAACAGAATCCGGCAACCGTTAAAGTTTCAGTTGAAGTAGAAAACCCAACAGGCCAGGCGGTTTCGGGTACTTTGCAGTATCAGATTGCCGGAAAGTTGATCAAACAATCTGCTACCATTGCAGCCAATAAAACCACCACTGTTAAACTTCCTGATTTACAGCTCGAAAACCCTAAATTGTGGTGGCCAAGCGGATATGGAGCACAAAACCTATATGATGTAAAAATCGAATTTGTAGCGGCCAACCAGGTATTAGATCAGGAGCAACTTAAAGTCGGTGTACGCCAAATTGATAACATCTGGAACGAGCATACTAAAAGTATGGGCGCCTATGTAAATGGACAGAAGATTTTCATAAAGGGTGGTAACTGGATTATATCTGATGCGATGCTCCGCTTTAGCGATGCCCGTTACGATGCAGAAATACGTTACCACAAGGATATGAACCTCAATCTCATCAGGATTTGGGGAGGAGCAATTTTGGAACGCCCTGAGTTTTATAACGCCTGCGATAAATATGGTTTGCTGGTTTTTCAGGATTTCTGGTTCAGTGGCGATTGCAATGGCCGTTGGGTAGATCCAATGAAAAAGGAAGACCAATGGACACGCAGAAATTATCCTGATGACCATAACCTTACCTTAACAGCCATTGAAGATCAGATTAAGATGATCAGAAACCATGCATCACTTGCTTTCTGGTGCGGTGGAAACGAAATTACCCCGCCCGAAGATATTCTGGAGCCTTTAAAGAATGATATTCTGCCCCGCCTGGATGGTACAAGAAAACTTTTCGATTTTTCTAATAGTGATGAAATGTCGTTCAATTCGATTGGTGGAAACGGTGATGGTCCGTATGGGATACAGGACATTAAAACTTTTTGGGGTACAAAGACTTTTCCTTATAACTCGGAAGTTGGATCGGTAGGAGTCGGCGATTACGCTTCACTACTCCGTTTTATTCCGAAAGAAAATCTAATTGCGCCACAGTACAAAGCTAAGCCCGATTCGGTATGGGATTACCATAAATATATCTCATACGAGCAATACCTGAATCCTTATGGCAAACCAAAAAGTGCGGAAGATTTTGCAATGAAAGCTCAACTGGCCAATTACGACCAGTACAGGGCATTAATGGAAGGTTTTTCTAACAAAATGTGGGATTGGTACACAGGTTCCATTATCTGGAAAACCCAAAACCCATGGACAGCAATGCGCGGACAGATGTACGATTATTATCTTGATCCCAATGCTTGTCTATACGGCTTGAGGAAAGGTAGCGAACCCTTACATGTGATGATGAATCCTCTGGATAGTATGGTTACTATTGTAAACAACGGATTTACGACCAAAAACAACCTGATGGTACAGGCTAAAGCTTATGATATGGATGGGAAAGATTATTTCTACTCTCAGGCCTTCAACTCGGTTGGTCCATCTTCAGTTAGAAGACTTTTTCCTATGAACGAGTTTTTAACCAAGCTGGATAAAAAGGAAGGTGTTTTTATTTCGTTAAGGATTTTAGATCAGAAGCAAAATATTTTAAGTGAAAACCTTTATTGGCTTGCCGGAAAAGACGGCGAATATTCTGGTTTGAAAAACATCAAAAAGACGCCATTAAAAGTTGCAGCTGTTGATCAGAAAAACGGAAAAGTGGCTGTAACCTTAAGTAACGCAGCTGGAAATCCTGTTGCGTTTTTTAATCGTGTTGCTTTAATCAATGCGAATAGCAATGAGCGGATATTGCCAAGCTTTTATGATGATAACTATGTAAGCATCTTGCCGGGCGAAAGTAAAACGGTAACGGTAGAATATACAGGAAAACAAAGTAATCTGGCTGTAGAAGTGTATGGCTGGAATGTAGAAAAGCAGAAAGTAACTATTCAATAAGTTGCCATTTAGACCTCGCAGGTTTTTAAAACCTGCGAGGTCTGTAACAAAAGAAAGATACTCCGTTAGGTAGGATTTGTAATCCCGTCTTTAGAAATAAGGATTTTCAAACCTTTATATAATAAATTATGCTGACACGAAGGTTTTGGAAATGTAAGGTTCTGCTTCAATGGCGGGCTTAGTCCTGCTATCGCTGCAAGTCCTCACTTCGTACCTCGCTCCGGGCTTTACGCTTTATCAGGTTTAGCAACATGGGTCGTTGCATCTAAAACAGCAATAAATCCGCGTTAGAGATTGTAAGGGTTCAGTACCGGTTCTTCATCGGTACCGGAGCGCAGCGCAGCCCTGAAAAGCCCGACCCTTGCGTAGCTTGGGTAACGCCCAAATCAGTTAGCAGTTTTCGGTTGGCCGTTTGCAATTCTTTAAATTTTAATGTTCTTAGTGGATTAAAAATCCACAATACAGAGAATCGAGATTGCAAATCTCGACTAACGAAAAGATCTAAAACAAAAAAGGCGACACTTTACGTATCGCCTTGTTTGTTTTAATATGTTTTACACTCTTAGCTTACGCCGTGTAATTTCACTTTTAATCCGTCCATATTATTATTTAACTGCAATTGGCAGGCTAAACGCGAGTTTGGTAACAGGTCAGGCAGAGTATCTAACATGGCATACTCATCGTCTGTCATTTCGTTAAGTTTTTCTTCACCTTCCAACACATCAACACAGCAGGTAGCACATAAAGCCATTCCGCCACAAGTAGCAAGAATATCGTACTCTGATGCCTTTAAAAATTCCATCAGGCTTAAACCCATGTCAGTTGGCGCAACGTGTTCGGTAACCGAGCCATCCGGCTCTTGCATGTATATATTAATATTGTTTTCCATTTTTCAGCTTACTTATATTGATTCACAAATATAGTAGAAAGCTTAAAATTCTGAAACTCCGTTTACCGTTGTATATTTCATGGTATATTTCACACCGGGGTTCATGTAAGAATAAGCGCTATGGCTCATTAATGCAGCCTCGTGGAAACCACAAAGAATCAATTTTAATTTATTGGTGTAGGTGTTGATGTCGCCAATAGCGTAAATTCCAGGAATGTTTGTCGAATAATCATCAACGTTAACCTCAATTGCACTTTTGTTAATATTTAAATTCCAGTCTTCGATCGGGCCTAATTTAGGACTCAAACCAAACAAAGGAATTAAATGATCAGCCTCTACCACTGTTTTTTCCATGGTACGGTTCTGCACAATTTCAACTTGCTCTAGTTTGTCAGTTCCCTGTACCGCTTGTAGATTGCTGTTTAAAATCAGATTGATTTTTCCACTTTCTGCCAATGCCATTACTTTAGCAACCGAATCTGGAGCACCACGGAAACTTTCGCTTCTGTGCACCAAAGTGAGTTCAGAACAAACTTCTGCCAGGTAAATGGTCCAGTCTAATGCAGAGTCACCACCACCGGCAATTACCATTTTCTGGTCGCGGTACTTCTCCGGATCAAGGATCATATAGTTTACACCCTTACCGTTCTCAAAGTTCTCTAAATTTTCTACAGCAGGTTTACGTGGCTCAAAGCAGCCTAAACCACCGGCAATTACCACAACTTTAGCTTCGATAACAGTACCCATATTGGTGGTTAAAACGAAATCTGCTTCGCCACGCTTTTCTAAACCTTCAATACGCTCGCCTAAAGTAAACGTTGGATGGAAAGGTTTCGCCTGCTCCATTAAGTTATCGATAAGTTCCTGAGCCAACACAGAAGGATAACCAGGGATATCGTATATCGGTTTTTTAGGGTAAATTTCAGACAGCTGACCACCAACCTGAGGAAGGTAATCAATTAAATGACAACGCATTTTTAATAAACCGGCTTCAAAAATGGCAAATAAACCAACCGGACCAGCGCCTATTACGGCTATATCAGTAGTGATCATTAAAGAAAAATTTGACGCAAAGTTACAAAATAAAGTCTTATCAATTCTGCTATTTAGAAATATTCTAGATAATTTTGCAATCGTATTATATTCAGTATTTTATATGCTTTGGGCTAAACTGAATGCAAAAGTTAAAGGTATTTAGCTTTTTAAAGCAAATTATAATTGGTCTATGGGTTTACTAGGAAATTGTTTTCTTTCTTTATCCGAATCATAAAAAGCTAATATTTTAGCTTTGCCAATAACCCGTTCTCCTTCATGGATATGCCATACCTGACCAAGATTTAAATAGGGGTGGAGTAAAGGGAAATCAAGAAACCTAACTTTCACATTCTTTTTCTCCCCAGGTTCTATCGTAGGCCACTCGCTAAAATTAATATCCCCAATAAAGGTTTGTAACATTTGGTTTTGTTTATATTCGAATACATGATTGGGTCTGAAGCCTGATATAATACCCGATTTTCTTCCTCCATCATTTGTTGGCTTCAATTTCAGTTCTGCCTGCACTAAAATTAATGAATTTGAATTTTCATACTCTATTTCGTTGAAACTTACTAATGTGTATTTATTGTATGCCATTAAATCAAAAACTTTTGATTCGCCTGTTGCCAACCATTTTTTATAAATAAGTACTCCATTTTGATATAGATACAGCTCATTATTTTTGATCTCTTTATGAATCTTCATCATAGTTTACAGCTTTACCAACTCATTCCTAAATTCTGGAATACAAAGCTACATACATCAGCCGCTTCTTCAATTAATTTTGTGGTTGGCTTGCCTGCTCCATGACCCGCTTTAGTTTCTATTCGGATTAAAACCGGATTTGCACCTTTGTATTTCTCCTGTAAGGTTGCCGCAAATTTAAATGAATGTGCCGGTACCACGCGGTCATCGTGATCTGCTGTAGTTATCAATGTGGCCGGATAATTCACCCCGCTTTTTATGTTATGGAGCGGTGAATATTTAATCAGGTAATCAAAATCTTCCTTTTTATCGCTTGTTCCGTATTCAACAGCCCAACCCCATCCAACGGTGAACTTATGGTAGCGAAGCATATCTAATACGCCAACAGCAGGTAAAGCCACCTTAAATAAATCGGGTCTTTGCGTCATGCAGGCACCGACTAAAAGTCCTCCGTTTGAGCCACCCGAAATGGCAATTTTAGATGGGTTGGTATATTTTTCCTTAACCAGGTATTCGGCTGCGGCAATAAAATCGTCGAAAACGTTTTGTTTTTTGGCTAACATGCCACCTTTGTGCCAGGCTTCGCCATATTCGCTCCCACCCCGTAAACTGGGTTGAACGTAAATGCCACCACGCTCTAAAAATAACATCCGCGAGAGACTAAACCCCGGGGTTAAACTAATCTGGAAGCCGCCGTATGCATAAAGATAAACCGGATTGTTGCCATCCAGTTTAATGCCTTTTTTGTGTACAATAAACATGGGTACTTTTGTGCCATCTTTTGATGGATAAAATACTTGTTTGGTTTCAAAATCGTCTGTATTGAACTTTAATTCTGATTTTTTATATAAAATCGATTCAGCTTTGCCCACATCGTAACGGTAAATAGTGCCGGGAGTGGTGAAATTGGAAAAGGTGTAAAAAAATTCTTTATCTTCTTTATAGCCACCAAAGCCTCCAACGGTTCCAATTGCTGGCAGTTTTACTTCGCCGATTTTCTTTCCTGTTAAATCAAACTGAATAATATTGGTGCTCGCATCTTTTAAGTAAGAAGCCCAAAGAAATCCTCCGCCAGTACCAATACCCTCTAAAGCCAATTTCGATTCAGGGATAATTTTCTCCCAGTTTTTAGGATCTGCATTTTTTGGATCAATTAAAACTACTTGTTTGTTCTCTGCGCCAAGGTCGGTGTTTACCAGTAGTTTTTCACCAATATTATCAACAACACTGTGGTTGTTTTCGAAGCCCTTAACCAGTAGGGTAATTTTGCTGTCAGGCGCTTTTAAGTCCTGGTAGTATAATGCATTGCCTGAAGTGCCGGCACTGGCATAAACCACCAGAAAACGTTCATCTTCGGTAACATTGGCACCGAAATATAGATTTGGATTGGTTTTATCTTCAAAAATTAACTGATCATTTTGTTGCTGATCGCCCAATTTATGGAAATACACTTTTTGGTATTTATTGGCTGCAGAAAGATCGGTTCCTTTAGCAGGTTCGTCAAATTTACTGTAGTAAAAACCATCGCCTTTCCAGGCTGCGCCAGAAAATTTTGTCCATTTTAGCTCATCGGCTAATTTGGTTTTGCTGGCTATTTCTATTATGTAAATATTGCTCCAGTCTGATCCAGCTTGCGCAACCGAATAGGCCAGGTATTTTTTATCGTGAGAGAAGCCCAAAAGCGAAACGGCTGCTGTTCCATCTTTTGTGAGTGTATTTGGATCAAGAAAAACTTCTTCTTTGCCATCTAATCCTTTTTTAATAAACCAGATACTTTGGTTTTGAAGACCATCATTTTTAGTGAAAAAATAGTATTCGCCAACTTTAAATGGCGCACTTTCTTTAGGATAGTTCCATAATTGGGTTAAGCGTTTTTTAATGTCAGCACGATAGGGAATCTGCTCGAGATAGTTTTGGGTAACCTTATTTTCGGCTATAACCCAGGCTTTTGTCTCTGCCGAAGTATCATTCTCCAGCCATCTGTAAGGGTCGGCAATAGTGGTGCCGAAATAATTATCTTTTGTGCTATCTTTTTTTGTTTCAGGATATTTCATCAATGTTATTTTTTCTGCAGGTTTTTTGCCCTGGTTACAGGCAAACAGACTTAATGCAAATAAGCTTAATAGAATTTGTTTTTTCATAGTGAAACAGATTTATTTACTAATATATGTTTTTACCTTCGGCTTGATTACACAGATTAAGGTATTTTAAGTTTTAGTTTTTGTACTGGTTTTTCAGCCTTATCTTCGGGTTTTTACCATTGAGAAATTAAGGGCATTAAGTTTTTTGCCACGGAAACACAGATTTACACGGAGTTTGGCTCGTTATTTTATTCTTTCGCCTTAGTCTTTCAGCTTTTTTCCTTCGGCTTGATTACACAGATTTAGGGTTGCACAGATTGAGGCATTTTAAGTTTTAGTCTTTATACTGGTTTTTCAGCCTTTACCTTTTGGTTTTTACCATTGAGAAATTAAGGGCATTAAGTTTTTTGCCACGGAAACACAGACTTACAAGGAGTTAAGCACATAACATTAGTCTTCTCCTTCGGGTGGTTACACCGATTTGTCAGGCGATTTGAGCTTTAACCTCTGGTCTTTAAGCTTTAGTCTTTGTACTTTGGTCTTTAAGCTTTGTGCTTTGGTCTTTCTTCTTTAGTCTTTAAGCTTTTTGCCTTACCTTTGAAAAATCCATGGCAAAAAATATTTATTTCGCTTCCGATTTTCATTTAGGTACGCCCAATTATGGCGAAAGCCGTGCCCGTGAAGTGCGCATTGTAAGTTGGTTGGATTTTATAGAACCAAATTGTGGCGAATTATTTTTGATGGGCGATATTTTCGACTTCTGGTTCGAGTATGCTAAAGTGATCCCCAAAGGATTTATTCGCCTGCAGGGTAAATTGGCCGCTATGGCCGATGCCGGGATAAAAATCTATTTTTTTAAAGGTAACCATGATATGTGGGTGCGCGATTATTTTACTAAAGAAATCGGCATGGAGATTATCAGCGATGAACTGATCATCGAAAGAGGAGGTAAGAAATTTTATCTACACCATGGCGATGGTTTAGGCCCCGGAGACAACAAATATAAATTCCTAAGGAAAATTTTTAGAAGCAAACTTTGTCAATGGTTGTTTGCCCGTTTGCATCCAAATCTGGGTATTGGCATCGCAAATGGATGGAGCCAGGGCAGTAGGGCTGCACAAACCGAAAAAGAAGTTTTTTTAGGCGAGGATAAAGAATGGCTGGCCATTTATGCCAAAGAACAGCTGCAGAAAGCACATTTCGATTACTTTATTTTCGGACATAGACACTTGCCGCTTGATATTGATTTAGGCAAGGGAAGCCGCTATGTGAATATTGGAGAGTGGCTTAATTATAACTCTTATGGGGTTTTTGATGGTGTGGATTTGAAATTGGAGTATTATAGTCCAGATGCGTAATTTTTGAGCCGTTTAACTATTTGGAATTGCACGTCGCCTAGATGCATGATCCACTGTTCTTAAACCCGATAAAACGAAAAGCCCGGAGCGTAGCGAGGACTTGAAGTGATCGCGGGGCTACTGGCCGCCATAGGTGAGGAACTGCCCATTTCCAAAACCTCTAAGTCAACTTTAGCATTTCCGACTAACGGGCAACATATTGATTTTTATTTTACCTCGCATTACGTCCAAGCGATTAACCAGTTCAAACCCTTAACCAATTAACCTCTAATCCTAAACAAACTAATTCAGCTTTTTTCCTTATTTTTGCATTTCCTGAATTTTTGGGCCTATGCTAACCTTCAGGAAATTTCAACAAGAATAAATATGTTAGATAAATTAGAAGCTATAAAGCTGCGTTGGGAAGATGTAGAAGAATCGTTGAGCAATCCGGATGTAATTCAGGATATGAAACGTTTTGCGGCTTTAAATAAAGAATATAAAGATTTGGGCAAGATTGTAGATGAATATAAAATCTACAAGAATGTGATGAGTAATATTGATGCGAATAAAGAAATTTTAGCTACCGAGAAAGATGCTGAAATGCGCGAAATGGCAAAAGAAGAGCTCGATCTTTTGTTAAAACAGCAGGAAGAGATGGAAAGCAATATCCGTTTGATGTTGATTCCTAAAGATCCTGAAGATGCTAAAAATGCAGTTTTTGAGATTCGCGGTGGTACCGGTGGCGATGAAGCAGCTTTATTTGCGGGCGATTTATACCGCATGTACACCCGTTATTTCGAAACTAAGGGTTGGAAAGTGGAGACTGTTGATGTAACAGAAGGTACGGCGGGCGGTTATAAAGAGGTAATTCTGAAAGTGAATGGTGATGATGTTTATGGTCAGTTGAAGTACGAAAGTGGTGTACATCGCGTGCAACGTGTGCCAGATACCGAAACACAGGGCCGTGTGCATACCTCGGCTGCATCTGTAGCAGTTTTGCCAGAAGCAGAAGAAATTGATCTGTATATTAACCCTGCCGATATTGAGCTGCAGACTTCGCGCTCGGGCGGTGCCGGTGGACAGAATGTAAACAAGGTAGAAACCAAAGTGCAGTTAACGCATAAACCATCAGGCATTGTAGTGGTATGTCAACAAGAACGTTCGCAATTGGGTAACCGAGTAATTGCGATGGAGATGTTGCGTAGTAAGCTTTACGATATCGAATTGCAGAAAAAGAATGGTGATATTGCTGCTAAACGTAAAACAATGGTGTCAACAGGAGATCGTTCGGCTAAGATCAGGACTTATAATTATCCTCAGGGTCGTGTTACCGAACACCGTATTGGATTAACGATGTATAACCTGCCAAGTATTATGGATGGAGATATCCAAGAGATTATTGATGCACTGCAATTTGCTGAGAATGCGGAAAAAATGCAGGAAGGTGCTGTAGGTTAGATAATTACGATTATTTTAAAATAAAGTTTGCAAATAAGAATTTTGTCTCTATATTTGCAACCTCGAAAGGGGAAAGAGGTTTAAACTTTTAAAAAGTAAACAAAAGGAGTGGTAGTTCAGCTGGTTAGAATGCCTGCCTGTCACGCAGGAGGTCGCGGGTTCGAGTCCCGTCCATTCCGCAACAAAAGCCTTAACTTGCAAAAGTTGAGGCTTTTTTGTTTAATAACTGTTTTGATTAAAATATGTAGAATGAGGTTCAGTGTGTTACGTATTTATTAATTAAAAAGTCGGTTACTATAGTGATAAACTGAATATAGTGTATATATTTGCATTCCCGAAAGGGAAAGAGGTTCGAACTTTAAAGAAGAACAAAAGGAGTGGTAGTTCAGCTGGTTAGAATGCCTGCCTGTCACGCAGGAGGTCGCGGGTTCGAGTCCCGTCCATTCCGCGAAAATAGTTTAAATTTAACTAAAGCCTGTAAATTAAATATTTACAGGCTTTTTCGTTTTCTGGAAACACCAAATTATTCATTTCGCAAAAAAAAGGTGAGCATCTCAAAAAGATGTCACCTTGAGTATTAATTTATTATATAAAATTAATTGTAGGAGAATTTTAAAGAGGTACATTGATTAGAAGTATCGTCCTTGCGATCGAAATAGAGAAATCTTTAAATTTGATCCTGTCAATTGTTTGTAGTGGAAGAGCATTCATTTGCGATTATCAATCTCAAGAAGCCTTCGACTACGCTCAGACTGACAACAGAGGTGCTTAACTTAATGAAATTGAGGCAATGTAAACTACAGATCGGTAGATAGTGCTTACCTATTTGCTGATTTTTTTTTCAGCAATTCTTCGTATGCAGGTTCCTGACCTTTTTCCGCACCATTAGCAATCTTTATCCCGGCTTTCTCAAACTCACTGATCAATCTTTTATCGAAATCTGCGATGTATGATGCAAATGATAAAGAATCTTTTTGTTCAGGAATTGTTTTAAATGGGATATGCGGTTCTTTAAACCTGTGCAAAATGGCTTTAGTACTATCGTTTCCTTCCAAAAGAACTGAGTCACCATAGTTTGTAATCTTGGCCACATAATCCTTGGTAAGGTATTTTAAGGAATCATTTTCTATTTTATAAGGAAGCTTGAACCGACCCACTTTCTGATTGTAGAAAACTACATTTTGCGAATCAATATCAAATTCGCTATATCCATTTGCTGTGGAAAACCGATGCCATTTTCCGATCAGTAATTTTTTATTTCCATCTATATTTTTAGGATTTGGCGAATGGCACGCAGCGAGGATAAAAATGAAACAAGCAAGGAAATAAAGTATCGATCTCATGGTAAGTAATTGTTAAATAATATTAAAAGCATTTTTAATCCAGGTAAGTGATCAGGATTACCTGCAGTACATACTGCCCAGCTTATTGCCGGGCAGTAATGTGGTTGTGAGCGTTTTAAAACAAATGTTTACTGTGCCCAAATGGTACAGTTGATATTGCCATTCGTATTAGTACCCCATGTTTCCGAAACCATAATTGCAGGAATATTTAACTGACCAAGGGTATATCCGTAACTTTGCCATTTGTTGTAGTGGTTAGCAAAAGTAATGACGTGATTTTGTCCGGTAGAAGTTTTTGTAACCCTGGAGCTATAAATCTGTCTGAAACCGTCACCACCGTCGATATTTTTACCTGTCATCCATCGGGTCCATACGTTATAAGCTGCACCATCGGAGTTAAATGTCCCCAGGAAAGTACCTGTATGAGGTGAAACCGAACCCCAGGTTTCATTCACATAATACTCATAATAAGGGCTTCTGCTCCATCCGTACCAGCCAAAAGTACCACCTCCGGAGTTTGAATAAGTACTCAGGTTATAGCCTATTTTATAGGTTGTTGACCCTACCGAATAACCTTTACCGCAAGTAAAATTACCATTAAATCCGTTCCAGTTAATGCTGTAATTTCCGGCTGCACCATTAGCGTAATTGACTGTGCCGGTTGCGCCGTCACTTTTCCAAAGCGACCAAAAGAAGCCGTTATTTGTACCCGATTGGTAGGTTTCTACCGTTGCGCCTGGTTTGGTAGAAGCATCGACTGGAGCGGGCGCCATTTTTTGGTCTTTTTTACAGCCTGTTAAACATGCAGCGCTTGCAAACACGATGGTTGCAGCCATAACAAAAGTAACCTTCCTGGTTACACTTGTCAGTGAGTTTTGTTTTTTCATACAATGTATATTGGTTAGGGAAGCAAAGTAAATGTATTTAGGCCTGAAGAATGACTAATAATCAACAAATTTATAATACAAATGTTCATACTACGATTGTCTTCTTTGTTTTATAGTGTCGTGGCTGTCTCGTCTTGCTGTTACTTGTCATTGATGCAAAGCAGATATGAGAGTAGACGATAAAAAAGTAAGGTCGCTTTTCAAAACAGTTGGTTATAGACCTGAGTTCGATTAATGTTTAAAAATTAATGTACTTTATTAGGCCGAATTAGCTAGCCGTTTCGTCATGCTGAATTTATTTCAGCATCTTTCCTATTAAACCGCCATGCTATAAAGACCCTGAAACAAGTTCAGGGTGACGACCGTTCATGTAAGGCGCCAAATAACCCAAATTAAAGCATATTATTAATCGAACTTAGGTTATAGGGAAGATCCGCACAAAAGGCCAGAATAAGATCAATGAAGACCTTAAATTATATATACAAAAAAAGCTGTACCCGGTTAAGATACAGCTAATTATAAAATTTACTCCGAGAAATAATTTTAATCCAGCAATGTCCAGGTTTTTCTGGCTTGTACTTGTTGTACAACCTGCTGTTCAGCAACCACAATATTTTCTTTGCGCTGTCCGATATATTCTAAACCACTCAATTTATTCCAGAGGGCTACCAACACATTCATAAATTCGTTGGCCATTACCATGCTGTTATTAATCTGTTTATGATCGTAAACCAATTCAATGGTTTTTGCTAAAAGCTCTTCAAAGTTTCCTGGAGTTACATCTTTCCACTCGTAAAAATATTTAAGCAACTCTTCTCGTTCACGCGGATCTATCAGTTTTATGGCTGTAAAAAAAATATGTGCCAAACTAGAAAAGTAACCTGCTAAAACAACAGGCGATTCGCGGTGTGCAATGTTTCGGTATTCGTAAAATAAACCTGCAATATAATCTACAATCTTTTCAGAAATCAGACGGATATTCTTGCCAAGAGGCGTGATATTATCGCGGCCTGCTGTTTTATCAATAATCTTAAATGCAGCCAATTGTAAATCATTCAATAAAACACTGAATGACTCATAATATCTGATTAACGCCGGATGGCTTGTTATGGTTGAGCTTGGCGGGATATAATTATTGTTGATCGATAATCTTCCGTTCTCATAATAAACCTGTCCAATCGTTAGAAAATAACTGTCTGCCGTTTGCGAATTCACCTCACTTTCTGGTAAAACAGCGATGGAATAACTTTTAGTTAGTTCAGGGTAGCGAATTGGGCTCTCTTCAGGATTTGGTGTGCCAGCTGGCACCCGGTTAAACGGACTCACTACCAATAAAATAAAGTAGTTACGTGGCTCCGACTGCCCAAAATAGTGGTTGTGTACCAGCGTATCCATATTATCTGACTGTACAATATCAATGTGGCAACCTTCGGGAGTAATGGCATTACAATACCTTACCCTTACCTCAATATGGTTAGTTGCTTTTTCGATAATTTCAATATCATGCGAACTTTTATAACCTGCAAAAGGGGGTAAAAATCCGTAATTGCTGTTGTTTAAATGTAGAGAGGCGGCATCGCGTACAAAGTCTTGCAAGTAGAGATCACTCAAGGTGAAATGATCACTAGAGAGCTTCATGCCATTAATCCAGTTAATGGATTTATATTTTAGCGGCTTTATCATGGTAGATGTTTTTGATTATAGATTAGATAAAGATAGCACTTTCTCCAACTTCATTGGGTTTGTTTATGTTTTCAGATACCCGTTTAGCGTAAATCGTCATTTTTTCGGTAATGCCGTTTTCAATGATATCCAAATCCGGATCAATAAAGATATTCCGTTTAAAGAACGAAGTTTTAATAAAGAAGATCCATTTATAATTTTCCATATCCTCGCTCCTGAATTCCACCGGGCTTTTGGCAAACTTTAAATTGTAATCATCAATAAATTTGTGGAACCAGATCCCGAAGTTCATGTTTTCTACCGCTTTTACTTTTACTTTCAAAGGTTCCGGATCGCTGCTTTTTTTGTAAAGTTCAAGCTCCAATACCAATAAACGGTTAAAGTCTACATGGTCCATGTTGATGTCCAGTGGCGTATCTGGGTACCTCCAGATTTTGTAAATTTCAGATGGAATCCCCAGTAAAGAAACATAAGCCCACCAAAAAATAAGCGGCACAAAGAAACAGGCAATACTGCCGGCACCGAACCACCCAAAGTTTACCGCACTTAACCAGTTAAAGGCCAGTTGGAATAAATAAACCGATAAAATGGTCGAAATTAATGTGGCAAAAAAGATAAAAACTTTACGCTCCAGCACATCCTTAGGGTAGTATTTGGTTAACAGGTAAACGAAAACCGTACCCATTAAAAGGTAAAAGATGCAGCAAATGATATAACCCCAGGGCATGAAATTAAAGTTTAGAAAGCCTAAAAACCCCGGGATGGCTAAAATAATGCCGATTAACAGAACACTTACGATGAGTCGTTTGTTATTGAGAAACTGGTTCTTCTTGTTGATGATAGAAAGCACCGCTGTTGATACCATGAAGATCAGCGGGAATAAGAGAAAGCGGATAAAAAATGATTGAACGTCCATTAAATTTTTATAGATGTGATGTAGTACAAATATAGTATCTTTAGTATTTGATTATGATTGTTATTTTTTCGGTAATAAAAATTTAACCTATAACAAAAATGAAGCCTTAAAGTTTAATGAAAAAAGAAACTTTGATTAATAACGAACTATTTACAGATTATAAGGCCGTTGCCCACGCTGCCGATCTGATTGAACGTAAGGTAATTGATGCCGATCGGATCGAAATTATTCCATTGGGACCTGATAAACGTGCCTTTGCAAAAGATATCGAGGATACTACGACTTATTATTCTGATAAAAGAAGACAGGATCGCATCCGCATCAGTACCAACCGCGAAGGTTTGTATGATATGCTACCCGAAGGGCTTTTCCACCGCCCGCCAACCGGTAGTGCGGGCATGGACGAGGAATCGATGATCAAAGACATCAGGGATAGGAGGGAGGAAGAAAAAGAGGCCAGGTTATTTTTTACTCCTTTTGATGCCGAGATTAATTATGTAAGGATCATGACCGAGCTATATGAGAATATGCTCGATAAAAAAACAACCTATTCCGATTTAAGTCAGATTTTTGAATTTGGCTGGGATGAGTTTAATTTGCTCAATAAAGAGCAGAGTATTATCTGGATGCACCTGCTGCCCGAAATCCAGCAGAAAAGAAACAACATTGATTTTGTATCGAAGGTGCTAACCGCGTTATTTAACCTGCCACTTACCATTGTAGATGCTACCGCGAATATTGCCCCGGTAAAAATTGCTGAAGAAATGCAGATGCAGTTGGGCGGGAGCGCATTGGGTATCGATACCATCATAGGCGATAGTTTTACCCCCGAACACGAAGCGTATAACATTAATATCGGCCCTACTTTACCACAGGAACTGATTAAATTTATTCCTGGACAAAAAAACAGGGCCATTTTGGATATGGCTATCAGTTATTTGATGCCGGTTGATGCCGAAGTAAATGTAGAGCTCCTTACCGCACCCGATTATCAGGAAACGGTATTGAGCGAGGATGGCGAAAGTGCTTATTTGGGTTATACAGTGTATCTTTAAATAATCTTTAAATAATAATGCCCTGCGTAAAAGCGAAAGAGGTTGCCCTTGCGAGGCACGAAGCAATCCTACACGATCGCTACTTTCGTAAAACCGTCGAGCGGAAGTGCAAGGAAGTCAAGAACCACAATTGTTCAGCGTAGCTAAATCTGTTTAAATAGATCTCTCCAACTCGCTTTGCTGCGGCAGAGAGGACGACTTTTGTATAAAAAAGATTTATAACTCCATCAAAACCTTAAACTGCCCTATAAATCGTAGGCTTCAACAGCAAACGGTAATGTATATTCATAGTACTTCTTAAATTCAATTTTGCCAAAGTCAAGCTCAACAGCTCTTCCCAGTCCTGTGTACTCAGGTTTAGCTGATCTGCGGGCTCGATCAGAATATCGGTGGTTTTAATAAAACCCGCATTCGGTTTATTATCCATAATCAAACCCTTGGCAAGCGTAATGCCTTTTAACTTATTGCCCAGTTCGTAACGGCAAAAATTGATCACATCGGCCTTGGTAATAATCCTGTCGGCAGTGGTTAAGCCATATTTATAAGCCTGCACCCGGTTGGTGGCATTCAGCCGTGACCGGCCGCCTTTGGTCTGGCTTAATAAAAAGATACTTTCAGCATTTACTCTATTGTTATCATATACCACTAAACGGCTACCCGCATTGATGTGGTTGGCTTCTTCTGCCTGGGTAACCCAGATATCCAGAAATAAAATATCCGCATCATCAATCGGTTTCAATACAATATAACTTGGCAACTCTTTAATATCTTTCAATGCGGAACGGCTTTTTTGTTCAATCAGGGCAATATTCTGCTCCAGGTTTTTAAGGATGGTACTTAAAAAATCGGGACCATAAGCTGTAAAAGCGGCTTTTTCATCGCGTAAAAGCTCAAAAAGATAATCAACTAGTTCTTTTGCATTCCTGGTATCAAAACGCTCCGTTCCTCCGTAGCGGATCGAGAAAGAACCATCGCCTTTTTCATTCTCGTTGGTGTAGGGAATTTCGTTATAACTTTTCCCTTTGTTATCCTTCAGGTTTTCTACCGCAAGCATCTGATCCAGCGATTCCGTTTTAATCGGGATAATATTTTTCATCGTTTTAAGCCGGTGTTTAATCTGGCTTAACCGTTTATTAACTACCGGGAACGCGTTGATATAAATATGAAGCTCGTTCAGCATTTCCTGGTTTATCGCTGCCGGAAAAATTACTTTAAGCCATTTTACCGAATTATCGATCTGATTTAAAACAGCTGGCTGGAAGAGGTTGGAAAATACTAGAGGGAGTTCCCCGCTTTCGTCGATATTAAAATCGTTAAGGTCGCCCAGGGTAATAAACCTATTGCTGTAAAACTGTAAAACATCTGCTTTAATCAGATTAAGCAATTGCTTGTGATGAAAGGGTGCCTGTACCTTACCTGTTAAAGGCTCATCCATAAAACGTTCGGTATAGGCCGCGAGTTCGTTATTTTTGTAGAACCATTTTCCCAGCGAGAGCAAATCATAAGTGTTTTCAGGCACTGAATAATTTTTCCAGTCGAAAAATAAGTTCAGTTTATTAAAATCCATCCAGTCTTTAATGCCACTAAAACCGATATACATCGTGTTTTTCTCTACCGAAGCGCCAGAAAGTGTATTGTGGATGGGCTGTTTACCCAATTGTTCTACATTAAAAAGGGTATTTCCGGTAACAATATATTTTATAGCTGCATTATTTACTTTTACGGTGTGTAGCGGACTAAAAAAAATATCGGTTTTTTTTGCCTTATCGTTTTCCTGAGGAATGTTTTTCTTAAATGCAAACTGCGAATAAGGAGAAAGATAATCCTGCTGCTCAATCGGCCTGGCGTGCATAATGGCATGGGCAGGTAACGAAGAAGTTAAATGATCGGGGGCTAAAATGCGGCTGATCTTATCAAAAATCCTGTTCTCTAAATTTTTAACATCATTGGCAACGTTAAAAAGTTCGTTGCTCAAGGCCTCAATAATCAGCTTGACCAGCGGATCAAAGTCGTTACTGTCTTTAACATTCCAAAAATCTTCGGCATTTTTTAAAATTCTATTGCGGACTTCATCTTTCGATGAGTAAAAAACTGGTTTCATGTGTAGAATATTTGGGGCGTTTTAGATTAGGTGGATAGCGGGCTGAGGAATAATGCGGTGTTGAAAAAATATTTTTCTCCTGTGGTTTTTATTAGTGCCCGTACACTAATATCCACCTTTTTTTTGATCTCTGTTATCTTACGTAAAGGATATACATTTTCTACTTCCGTAATGCGCACTTCAACCGAAGTATTATAGATCCTGAACTCATAATCGGTAATGGATTTAAGCAACGATTTGCGGAATTTTTCCTCCCAGATGCTTTCACTCACGATTAATTCGAAATCAAGGTCCCATATTTCACAGCCAAAATCGTTGCGGAACCGGTGCTCCCCATACCGCGTAAAAATGATCAGTTCGATATGGTGCGAAATCGATCTTCCAAGGTCAGTTGGCTGAAGCCCAGTACCTGAGAAAAGAGACTTAAATCTGAAGGGTTTGTTATAAAAATTTTCAGACATAAAGGGTTTGGCTTAAAGTTTGCTAAAAGTAAAAGAAATAAAATCGTTTTTATTATCAAACAACAAATATCAAAAATTGTTATAGACAATATTAATTTGAAAAAGTTTGAGTGATTTAAGGTGAAAGAGATGTCAGATTAATACGATAACTAATGCTATGTGAAAACTATTAATGCTCTATGAAACCCATCAATGCCATCGAAATCAGAACTTCTTATACGAGGTTTATTATCAACTTTGTATTTCTAACGCTTTTCTCCATTCTCTGTATCTATCTCTTTTTTGCCGCATCCGACTATGAGTATACTTTGCTCGATAAAAAGGTAAAGGAAAGCGATAAGCTATCTTACCTAAGAAAAGATATCAATACAAATTTTGACCTTATTCAGGTCCGTTTCAAAGAACTTGCCCAATATCGCGATTATAATGCAAATGAAATGAGCAAGCAAAGTATCCTGCTTAGTGATATTCAGAGCGCCAATAACAAGATAAAAGAATTAATCTCAAAAAAAACAGAACCAAGTCCAAGTTTCGATCTGTACGGAAAACTAAACAATAATGTTGGTGCAATGGCCGATTTACAAGATTCGCTTTTCCAATCAAGGAGTGATATACAGCGGTACAAAGAACGTATAAACGAGTGCCAAAAGGCAAACCAATCTGCAGCACAAAGAATTAGAAACGGTAGGTAAGGCAAGTAATTAAAACATCATGATTAAAATAAGCATAAAAGAAAGACGTGAACAATTCTTGTTTTTTACAGCGTTGTTCGTTTTCACTGTTGGGCTTTTGAGCTTTGGGATTTTTTATAGCGATAAGTCGAAGTATGAAATTTCTAAAACAGAACTGGAAGTTAAGATTAACGAGAACGAAGCATTCGAAAATATGGTGAAAGAAACTATGCCAACGATTGATACTACGTTTAAACAGATTACACGTTATAACCCAAATGTGCAGGCCGTTTTTTTAAAGAATGATATCCAGCTTTCATTAGGTTCAATCAAAGCTGCGTTTGACCGTAAGGCATCAGATTCACGCTATAAAATCTTTGTCCACACCGCACAGTTATACGATAGATTATTTTACGATAGACAAGAACAAAACAGAAATATTTCAGATATCGAGCTGCATAAAAAACAGTTAGATGATTGCATTACCAACAGACGGCAATTACAGCAAACGATATCTGCTAGATAAAATACCAAAAACAACCTATAAAAAACGCTACCTATGTCTGACACAAACACCAAGCAAGTTAATTCAAATTCGCAAGGCTATGTTATTCTCTACATCCTGCTGGCTGTACTACTCTTAACAGGCCTCATTTTTTTATTTAAAAGTTCATTGTTCGAAAAAAGGACAATTGATGCGAGAATCCTTAAGGATGAAATTTATTTAAATGAAGATTTAGTTTTTACCGATAATACCCCAAAGGCCTCAAAATGGTTATGGGAATTTGGTAACGGTGAAAAGGCCACAACAAAAACCGGTTCTTACCATTACACCAAGCCCGACACCTACATTGTACGCCTAACAGTCGACGGCGAACTCCGTCAGGAATTTCCGGTTACTGTACGCGATACCGTTCATACTGCACCTGTAGATAGTGTGTTAACCATTAGTGGTCCAACCGCTGGTTTGGTTAACGAGGAGATCAGGCTTGAAGGTGATGGAGAAGGAAAAGACTTCGAATGGTCGTTCGGCGAAACCGGCCGTGTGGATGTAAAGGGGAAAACGGCCTTGTACACCTACCGCGCACCAGGGAAATATGTAGTTCGTCTTCGGTCGGATAAAGCCCGTAAGCCCGCTTTTTTAACCATTTTAATTACTGATCCAAATGCCGAAATCGTAGATGACCTTGTTGCTCCTGGAGATGGAGAACGTAAAACCATCGACGACATCAGGGCACGTCTGCAGGCCATTGCCAACGGAGCCGATTTTAACGCTAATTATTACTATCTCATTAACAAATACATGTGCAACAACGAAAAAGTAACTGTAAATGTAGAAATGAATGGCAAGAAAAAACAGACTGATATTTATTCGTACTGTATGGGACTGACTTTTGGAGGAGAAATAGCGGTAGATGAAGCGCAACTGACCATTAAGCCCAACTCTACCTGTGCCAGTTTATTAAATATTAAACAACACTCTGGAACGGCCCAGCCTGAAGCAACAGCAGCTACTGATGCTCCGGCAAAAACAAAATAGATTAACCTCTTAACCTAATTTTAAGCTCATCTACATAGAATATGAAAAAATATTATGCCTTAACCATCCTGTTTTTAGGAATATCGTTTGCCTATGCACAATCACCGGCATCCTTTGGCAAAAAAGTAAAATACATGCCTAAATCATACGAAAGGCCAGCTGAAACCATAAATGTTAACGATAACACCCGCAGCAGCAGTTTGCCGTGGATTGTTTTTTCCGATCGTGAAGATAATTATACCACAACAGCGCCGGGTGGAAGCCTGATTATGAAAAAAATCAGCTTTATGGAACCTTTTTATGTTTCAAAAGAGCAAAATGGCTATCTGAAACTGATCAAGTATAAAGCGGGAATGATCAGGGGAAGAAAAATTAACGATAAAAAAAGCGCCATCAGCTACGGATGGATTGCCAAATCTAAACTACTTTTATGGCAACGTGCATTCTCTAATCAAAAAACGGGTTATGCTGAGAAGGCTATTGGTATAATTAACGGAAAAAATGCATTAACCGAGCCGAAATTCTATTTTGATACTACCGATTCCATTTTGGTTTACAACACACCTGAACTTAAAGACAGACGCAGCAAAGTGAGATTGCACGAAATTGCCTACATCTATAAAAAATCGGAAGATGGCAAAAAATACCTGATCGGTTCTGACGATCAGTTGGTTGCAGATACTGCCTTAAAAAGTATTTATGGATGGGTTTCTGCCGAGGCGATACATAGTTGGGGAGATCGTTTGTACATCACCTCCGTTAAACCAGGCGATTATGACATGGATGATTCTACCGCAGTAGCCCTTAAAAATGGTGTCGATAACGGAACAAGTTTCGTAATAGATCCCTTATTGCCAAGAGAAAACATGATCCTGCGTAGTGTTCCTGTTGTTTCAAATGATGAGGGCGGCAGCATGGTGGGGATTGCCACAGATGTTTACAACAAAAAAGACAACAAGATATTAACCATTAACGGTTCTGCACTTTCTTATCAGGATTACCTGAAGCTGCGCAAAAATAAAACAAAAGTAAATGTTGTTTTTGTAGTGGACGGCGGAAGCCCGATGACCAAATATTTCTCCGGAATGACGAATACTATTGCTTCTTTCGAAAATATTATGGGCGATTTTGGTAAAGGAACTAAAGTAAACTTTGGCGGTGTAGTATACCGTGGTGAAACCGGATGTGGACAACAGGGTATTTTTGTTAGCCCGATCCAGGATGATTACAGACAATTGATGACATTCTTATCAAACCAGGCAAAAAATACCCTGAGGTGTAATGGCGAGATTTCGGAAGAACCAGTTTTTAGCGCATTAAAAGCCGGAATAAACTTATTTAAAGCAAAAAAGAACGAAACCAACTTAATTATATTGGTGGGTAGTACCGGAAATTCAGGCGGAACCAACAATTACCTGATTAACGAGCTGAGCGAACAGGTTGCCCTTGCTGATGCCCGAATTTTAGCTTTACAGGTATATAGTGATTTTAACCAGTCATTTAACGATTTTGTTATTCAATCGCGCAAACTCGTATCGGAGTCTGCTATCCGTTCTGCAGAATACAGAAAAAACACGATGGTAAAAGGCGAAGGTTTAAAAAGTTTCCAGCCTTATAATACAAGTTTGCAGGATTCTATTTCTTATTATTTAGATTATCCTAAAAACAGTTTAATCCAGGGTGGGGTGGTTTTCCCAACCAAAGGATCAGTAAATTCAAACCAAAGTATGACGATTGCCTTGCGCCGTTTTGTAAAAGAAACCAGTTCAGACATCTATAACCAGATCAGCTCATTGGACAGTGCATTCCGTTTAACCGGTATATCACGTAAAAACCTAACTGCTGATGTAGAAAGCTTATTGCCACAACCTGTTGGTGCAGAGGTAGCAGACCGCATGCCGCATAATGCTTTTAAATATTATACTACTGCTAACGTATCTGCTGATGTGGTGAAAAATAACCGCTCTAGTTTACAATATGCAATTGTGTTAAATAATATGGAGTATAAGCAGATTATAGATGTATTTTCGATTATGCTGGGGCAAAACCTTCAGGCCGATCAATCTTCTTTTAGAAGGAAGCTGGTTAGAAACTATGTAAAAATGCCTAAACAGTTTTTGGGTATGAAAATACCATCCAGTGATATCAAGGCAATGACTTTAAGTAACTACATCAAGCTGGTTACGGGTTTGCCTTTAAACAATGAGTTTTTAGCCAAATACAAGGTAAGTGATTTAAAGAACACCTCTAAAATGCCGCTAGATGAGTTTGAAACTTATATTAAATTATTAAATCAGTCAGTTCAGCAGATTAAAAGAGCTACACAGATTGAACAACAGTTTATTTCAAACGGCAAAATATACTATTACATTACTGAAAATAATTTTAACCCGGCAGTATTGCCTACAACCAACTAAAGGCTATGGCAGTTACAAACTTAAGCGAATCGGTAAAAACCGCACTGCACATTGCACAATCGCTGGCAAAAGAATACAGAAACGAAGTGTTTTCTGCAGCTCATTTGCTCAAAGGATTAATGCATAAAGATGTTGGTTTAAGATCATTTATTACTTCCATTGGGAAGGATGAGGAATACATAAGTGAGTGGGCCGAAGTCCGGATTGATGAGCAGGCGAAATCAGCAGGTCTTAGTGACACGGTTAGTGGTGCACCAGAAATTGCAGTAATTTTTGAAGAAGCAGATAATGTGCGCATTAAGCTGGGCCTTGATTTAATTACACCAGTTTGTGTATTAACCGCACTCGCAAAACCTGGTATCGGTTTTCAACCAGATCAGTTAAAATCTTTTCCGATCAAAGAACGCGAAATTTTGGATCTCTATGTAAAGGATGAAGAAATTTCGAGGGTAGTTTCACCGGATAAAACAACCGCTGGTGCCGAAAATAAAAGTACAGGCAATGCGCTGCATAAATATTGCATAGATCGCTTACAACTAGTTCGGGATGGTAAAACAGATCCGATCATAGGCCGCGATAAAGAAACAAGGCAGATGATGGAAATCCTTTGCCGCAGAACTAAGCCAAATGTAATTCTTACAGGCGATGCCGGCGTGGGTAAAACAGCTTTGGTAGATGGCTTTGCTATTGATATTGTGAACCAGAACGTTCCCGAAAGTTTAAAACCAGTTCAGCTTTTCGAATTGGATTTAGGTTCGTTAATCGCGGGTGCATCTTACAAAGGAGAAATCGAAGACCGTTTAAAAAACATCATCAAAGAAATAAAACAATTTGAAAAAGCGGTGCTCTTTATTGATGAGATCCATACTTTGTTGGATAGTAAAGGGCCATTAGGTGCTGGAATTGGCAATTTATTGAAACCAGAACTTGCCCGTGGCGAAATAACGGTAATCGGTGCCACAACTATCGATGAATACCGTAAGATTATTGAGCCGGAACAGGCTTTTAGCAGGCGTTTTGAAGTGCTTCAGGTAAATGAGCCAAATGAAGAGAGCACCATTAAAATGTTGCAGAAACTGGCTGTAAAATACGAAGAACACCATACTTTAAGCATTGAGCCTGATGCTTTGGACGAATGTGTACGCCTGGCCAAACGTTATATGAAAGATAGAAGGCTCCCTGACTCAGCTTTTGATCTTTTAGACAGGACTATGGCGGCGATGAAAATGATGAATGATACCTCTGATCAGGTAATTGATAGTTTGGAAACAGAGCTGGAAACACTGAATGCAATTGAGGACCAATCAGAAGCTGATCAATTTGCAGATTATAAATGGCTTTTTTCATTACTTCAGAATAAGTTAAGTCCGGTTTTATTAGGCCGTTTAACTGATGAGACACAGACCGATGCTTTCGAAACTGCTGACGAATACCAGGGTTATATCAATAGCAGCCTTCAGGAATTAAAAAAATATGCTGCAGAAAAAAGCGATCGCATAACCAAACAAGATATTGCTTCTATAGTGGCCTATAAAACAGGCATACCTATGGGTAAATTGCAAGCCGGTGAAAAAGAAAAATTGCTCAATATGGAGCAATACCTTAAAAAACGTGTGGTAGGGCAGGATCAGGCTTTAAAAGCTGTTTCTGACGCCATCCTGGAATCGCGTAGTGGCCTGAATAAAAAAGGACAGCCCATCGGATCCTTCTTTTTACTGGGGCCAACCGGAACGGGAAAGACCGAATTGGCTAAATCAATTGCCGAATTCTTGTTTAACGATGAAAAGGCGATGATCAGGTTTGATATGTCTGAATTTAAAGAAGAGCACAGTGCCGCCCTGCTTTACGGGGCTCCTCCGGGATATGTCGGTTATGAAGAAGGTGGATTGTTGGTGAATAAAATCAGGCAACAGCCATATTCTGTACTATTGTTTGATGAAATTGAAAAAGCACACCCTTCGGTTTTCGACACCTTTCTGCAAATTTTGGATGAAGGACACATGCACGACCGCTTGGGTAAGGAAGGTGATTTTAGCAATTCCTTAATACTATTCACCTCGAACATTGGTAGTGAATGGATTGCCGAACAGATTGGAAAAGGTGTTATCCCCGCTTCGAACCAATTGATGGAGGTAATGGCCGGACATTTCCGCCCTGAGTTTTTAGCCCGGATTTCTGAAATTGTTCCATTTGCACCGATTAACGAAAGCAATGTAGTACGCATTTTTGAAATTCAGCTGAGCAGTTTAGTGCAATCGCTGAACAAATTGGGTATCGAATTTGAAATAGCAGATGATGCTAAGAAAATGATTGCTTTAGATGGTTTTACACCAAAATATGGTGCAAGGCAGTTATCTGCTGTTATCCGGAATCTTTTACGCCGCCCCATCTCCAAATACATCATTTCTGGCGAACTGAAAAAAGGTTCGAGGATTGTGGTAAGCAAGCATCCCGAAGAAGATAAACTCCAATGGGATATTATTCAGCCAGAAGTCGTTACATTAGAACAAAAATTGAGTTAAAACGTTAACTATTATATTATTAAAACAAATTAATCGTAAACCTAAATCTACATACTATGTTTAATTATGAAATTGGTGGTAACGAGCGGAAAATTGACACCTCAGAAGCTTTCGCAGAAATTGCCCACAACAAAACACTTTTTGTACAAAAACTTACCGATAACGATCCGATAAAACCTGAAAAAGTTGAAGGATTAAAAACAGTAAAGGATGTATTCGAACATTATAAACCAAATGTAAGGGTCGCTTTCGAAAAGCAGGACGGTTCTACCGTTGGCGAAACCATAAACTTTAAAGATCTGGGCGATTTTGGTGTGAAAAACATCATCAACCAAAGTAACTACCTCACCAATGTGAATATTGAGAAAGAAATGTCGCTTAATGTCATTAAACAATTAAAATCGAACAAAACCTTAAAGGCTACACTTGATGATGAAGAAACTAAATCGGCCTTCATCAATGCTTTAAAGAACTTTGTTGATGAATTGGAGCAGAATAAATAATCTAAACGCTGAAAAAACATGTCAAACCCTCAAGAATTAAAAGCAGACCAAAATACGTCCGAAGCAGGTTTTAAACCAGCAGAAAGCAAAACGATAGAAAAAACATCACTAAAAGATAACTTAGAAAAACTGGCCCGGGTTGGCGGTTTTGATTTGTTAGAAGCGACAGTTGATGGCCTTCAGAATTTAAATCCTGAAAGAAAAGCACGGAAGCAGATTTTTTTAACCGGCGATGAAAAGAAGAAAGAGCGCGAAGAACTGAAAAAGAAAATCCAGCTTTGGATAGATGTGCTTGAATCTTCTACCTCTGTGGCTGATATGGTTGAAAAAAGTACAGAAAAGCTGAATGCTGCAGAAGAAAACTTAAATAAAAATATTGGTACAGCGCTGGAAAGCACCAGAGAACTGGAGCAGGCTTACCGTTCGGTGCATTTGTTCTATAAAAATACCGAATCTGATAAACTTAAAAACGTAGTGCTCTTAAATGCATCAATGGATCAGATCAAAGATCTTGATAATCCTCGTTTTATAGAATATGTAGATGATGAATTAAAACAGAATTACGACCGTTTGGATCTCCGTAATAACTATTCGTTAATGGTGGTGCCAGGTTACATGGGTTCAAATAAAGTGTTAGAAAGATGGGGTAAGATTGCACACAACAACAAAGCCATGTTGGTAACCGATTTTGCAGATCTTGATCAGCCTGATGATGTACTTGATCTATTTACAGCAGCTAACTTTACAGGAGCTGACGCCTTTAGATCGAATGTAATTATGACCTGTAACTGGCTTGTTGGCCGCGGTAAGGTTGCCGAAGTGGGCGAGGAAGACGATTTAACTGTACCTGGATCAGCTGCACTTGCAGGTAAAATGTACTATACCTTAATGTCGCAGGTTACTGCAGGTAAAAAACATGGTGCCATAAATGAAGTAGATGGTGTAAAATTTGATTTAAAGAAAAGTGAAATCTCTCATCTGGAGAGAGTAGGCTTGGTACCAATGGTTAACGAATATGGTAAAGTAATGGCTTTTTCTGCCAAAACCTTATTTAATGGCGATAACATAGGTTTACAGACCTATTCGGTTGTACGTGTATTCGATTACATTACCAAAGTATTATTCGATTTCCTGAACAGAAGGGCATTCGAAAACTGGACTTCTAAAACAGAACAGGATTTACGCGGCCAGATTGTGAAATTTTTAGATGGTATTCAGGGTGCTGACCGTTTGATCGAAAGATTTAAGATCATGCGTTTCGAAAGAGATGAACAACAAAAAGACAGAATCCACCTGGATATCCACATTACACCATATTTTCCGGCCAAAAGTTTTGTGGTAAAACTGGATGGACATAAAGGTGAGGATGAGAGTACCACATGGAGTTCAGAGTATAATCAGCAATAGTTTTTGATAGCTGAAAATAAAAACCCAACCATAGCGTTGGGTTTTTTTATGGGTTTATGCATAACACTTAACAAATTCTTTATAATTTTGTAATGCATCGGCCTGATCAGATTAATCAAAAAAAATGAAGCAAGTACTTATTCTGAATGGGGATATTGAAAAAAACGCATCTACAAATTTCCTGATTAACGCCTATAAGCAAGGGGCAGAAAGTGTTGGTGCTACCGTAAGGGAGTTGGCCATTATCGATCTGATATTTAATTCGAACAAGCTGTTTAATAACAGACAGATTGCCGAGTTAGAACCCGATTTGCAGAAAGCCTTAACGGCGATTAGGCAAAGTAATCATATTGTGCTTTTTTGTCCGGTATACGTAGATCATATTCCCGCAAAAATTAAAGGCTTTTTCGATCGTTTATTTATGCCCGATCAGATTTTTACTGCGCAGCAGCAAAATGTAAATAATAACTTTAGCGGCCGTTCTGGAAGAATTGTATCTATTTTAGATGAGGCAACCTTTAAAGAATGGAAAGCAAATAAGAAAACAACTTACCTTTCCATCAAAAAAGTTGTTTTTGAGAAATGTAGAATGAGTCCTGTACTCACCAATACAATTGGCGAATTGCATTCGCTTGAAAATCATTACAGTCAAAAATGGCTGGCTAAGATGGAAAAATTTGGATCACAGTTGATTTAATTCACCATGGCCTGTGTCTCACAGGCCATCTTAATGAATTAGTACCCAGCTTGTCCTAAAATGCTACACTTTGTGTATAATCGCTACAGTTTTGTAGTGCGCCTACGCGTTACAATGTATTTGTAACACTAAAAATAGATTTGGATTTTCCACATCTTTTCCACAAAAACACAATGTATAACTGCGTTTTTAGGCAATAGACATAAATTTCCTGTTTTTTGCCATTTGTTTACCACTTATTAATGAGTGTTATATTCCCAATTTTGGCCTGATATTTGGTTGAATCAATAGAGTAGCAGAAGCTACAATAATCAATTTTTTAACCTTTAAATTTTAAAACTATGGCTTTCAAAGCTAGATTAAATTTTTCGGGCAAGGAGTACGATGTACTTCACTGTGCCTATGCGTTAAACCGCGATGTAGATGCTAAAGGAAGACCTTCTTCCGGAGTTTACGGCGGTACCATCGACATTGAGATCGAATCAACCGAAGACACCTCAATAATCGAGGCGATGGTAAACAACCAGTACAAACCTATTACGGGAACCCTTCTGATCAAGAAAACAGAGGAAGATGCCAAAATGAAAGAAGTTAACTTCGAGGATGGCTACATTGTTAAATATTCCGAAGGGATCAACATTGTTGGCGATCATGCGATGACACTCAAATTCCAGATTTCAGCAAGAAAGCTTAAATTAGGAAGCGCAGAGCATGTTAACGATTGGCCAAAAGCCTAGAGAGAGGTAGAAGGTGTAAGGTTTAGGGTATAAGGAAAATAAACGCCAACCCCTATGCGCTTAGCGCCAAGCTCCTCGCAATTAATTTATCTTTCACATTAAAACTTTACTACAATGGCATTCAAAACCCGTTTAAACTTAGGATCAAAAGAATTTGATGTACTACAGTGCAGCTTTTCATTAAATAGAGATGTTGACGCCAAAGGCCGTCCATCATCAGGTGTTTATGGTGGTACCATCCACATCGAAATCGAATCAACTGAAGATACTTCAGTGATCGAATCAATGGTTAATAACCAGTACAAGCCACTTTCTGGGACATTGGTTTTCAAAAAAGGCGAAGAAGATTCAAAAATGAAGGAACTGTCTTTCGAAGATGGTTACATCATTCAATATAATGAAGGTATTGCGGTAAATGACAATACACCCATGACTTTAAGTTTCGTAGTATCTGCCCGTAAACTAAAACTCGGCAATGCAGAACACGAAAATGATTGGCCTAAAGCTTAGTCCATCAAACATAATTAAACTGAAGCGACCGGTTTATATCGGTCGCTTTTAGTTAGCTCCTATTTTTTTTCTACTTAAAAACATCTAAAATTAATACTTTTCAGTCCTGTGGAATATCCACATGGCATCTCAATTAAAGCTCAATTATGTCTAACCAAAGCAAATATATTAGAGTAAAAAACGATTACCGCCCTGGTAAAATGTTTGGTTCGGCACCCATTCACAAAACTCATCTGAACATGCCTTATATAAAATGGAATCATATCTATTAGATAAGTATGCATTAAAAAACTAGGCAACTGAATTTAGCTTAGGGTAATTTTTGTGACAAAGATTAATTAATATGGAAAAGAAACTCATTGCAGAAATCAATATAGAGGATAAGGAAATTACCCACTTTGCTTCCTTCAGCCTCACACAGGCTTTTAACGAACACCATTATTTCGAGCTGCGTTTTAACCATGATCAAATGGGTGCGCCCGGGCTGATTAGTTTGGACGATAGCCGGGATTTTGTGGGTAAAACCTTAACCGCATCATTTGGTCATTCTCCAGAAGGCATGCAAAACTTTGTTGGCCTGATTTCTAAAGTCGAACTATCACAGAATCATGGTTATCACGGCATTGTAATCGTAAGCGGGTATAGTCCGACCATTTTAATTGATCGCGGACCAGATTTAGGTTCATATTTGGATAAAGACCTGAATGAGATCGTAAAATTAGCAACAAAGGATACACCTGCCAACGATTTAAAAGTAGTGGCCAATGCTGCAAGAACCACACCGATTGATTACATCATTCAATATAGAGAAAGTGATTTTGCCTTTTTAAACCGGCTTTCGGCCGAATACCACGAATGGTTTTTCTATGATGGTAAACAGCTTAATTTTGGCAAGCCGGATGTACAAAAAGAAATCGGTTTATTTTACGGGAGAGATGTTCAGGAAATGCAATATGCAATGGAAATCGCCCCTATTAAAAATAAACGATTTTCCTACAATCCAAAACAAAATGAGATGTTGCTGAGTGAGAGCACAGGCAAAGTAGATGGTACTCCTGATTTATCACATGCCATTAAAGCTTCAAACCTCACTTTCAGTAAAACCTTCAACCAGCCCTCTTTAATACGTGTAGATAATAATGGCGATATTAAAAGCCTGGTCGAAAACGAAGAAAAGGCCAATACCAGCGAGCTTTTAAAAGTAACCGCAAGAGGAGACAATGCCGGTTTGAGCATAGGCAGCATTGCCGAAATTACGATGAGTTTAAGAAAAGAACTTTCTTTTTCGACAGAAAGCTTGGGTAAATTCCTCATTACAAGCATTAAACACCATATTGATGAGAACGGTAAATACCACAATAATTTTGAAGGAAAAGTAGCTACTACCGAGCGCATTCTGGTAAAAAACTTCCAAAAGCCACAACCTGATATGCAACTGGCAGATGTGATCGATAACAACGATCCACAGGGGCAGGGCCGTATTAAAGTGAAATTTAAATGGGAATGTTTAACCAACGATGTGACCGAGTGGTTGCGAGTGGTTACGCCAAGTGCGGGTGTAGGCGACAGGGGAAATAACCGTGGTTATTTTGCCATCCCAGAGATTGATGACCAGGTAATGATTGCTTTTGAAGAAGGAAATGTGGCTCGCCCGGTGGTAATGGGTAGTGTTTACCATAGTGCGAGTGTAAACAGCAGTCCTTTGGTTAAAAATCACTTAAAAAGCATCATTACCAGAAGCGGGCATTTGCTTGAGTTTGATGATAGCGATGGAACACAGGGTATAAAACTCACCGATATACATCAGAACGTTATCCATATTGACACAAAGGGCAATAATATTACTATTACCGCTTTGGAGAACATGACCTTAAACTGCAAGAACATGCAGATTAATGTACAGGAAAATATGGATGTGAGCGTGGGGAAAAATATTGCAGAAAGTGCTGGCGAAAACATTACCTCAAGTGCCAATAAGGATATTATACAAACTGCCGGACATGATATGAATATAAGTGCCACTGGAGATATCAAGGAAAGTTCTGATAAAAGAACAGAATTTGTGTCTAAAGACTTTGTTCGCCAGTCTCAAATCTCTAATGAGCTTGCGGCTGAAATTACCATATTTAGTCAGAAAGAGAATATGACTTTGCAAAGCGGAAAAACTGTTGAGGTGAATAGTGCAGAAAAATCAAAATTATTTTAAATTATGGCGATTAAAAAACAATGCACAAATATGAGTATTCGCGTTAAAACTGATTATAAACTTTTAGTAGGAAATAATATTCAAAAAATTGCGGATAAGATTAATATAGAAGCTGTGAAGGATAATCTTTTCCTGGTTAGCAATAAAAAAGTAGTCGGTCAAGGCGGTAAATCAAGTTAATTATGACAAATATTAGGTTTAATAGTTATGCTCCTAAAGTTAGTGATAATGATTTTGTACCAATAGTTTCATTAAATCATTCCCAAGAGTATTATATTGGGTGCAAACTTAAAGTTTCTTCAAAGGTTAGGACTACAAAATTATCAATCCATATCGACGAGGATAAAAGAAACCAACGTTTAGATGAAATTATACATAGTGAATCTACTATTATTATTCGGGTTGACGTGAAACAAGGAAGCAAAAAGGCAAATGATAATGAAGGATATGTAACGGCAAAGTCTAGCGGCTTGAAATTTATTGGCTCAGATAACAAAATTGAAAATGGCAAGCACGAGATTAAACTAAAACAAGCCTATAATTCTACAATTACATTAAAGATATTTGCTGAAAAACTTAAGGATAAACAAGAATATTATATCGATTTTTTTGCTGATGATGATGATTTATTTTTTTACACATTGGAAAAAGTCTTTTGCGGTCGTATAAGTGTAACTTATGTAGAGCCACTATTTTCTAAAATATATAAAAATTATCCAAAGCCTTATTCCAATAAACCGTGTAGCGATGGACATTACAATCAATGCGCAATTAGAATGAGTATGGCTTTAATTAACTCAGGTATTCCTTTGAATGGTGTAGTTAATTATACTAACCCTAATGGTTATCCATATTGTACCCATAAGCATGTATTGGGAGCATATAATCTTAAAAAACATATTGACAAGCTGAGTTTTTGGGAGAAAAGAGTACAGCTAAATGGAACAAAAGAGGATGCTTATAATAAATTAAGTAATAAAACAGGCATTTTGTACTTTGAAAATTTTAAAGAAAAAGTTAATGGAACTATGCAACGAAGAGCCGAATTCAGACACATCGAAGTTTGGAATGGAAGGACATTAATTAGTGGATTTGATGGTCAAATGTTTGATGCAACTGAAATAGTTTTTTGGGAAGTTAATTAATCAAAGAATAATGTTATTAAAAAAATATCAATTACTCATTGTTTTTACACTTTTTGTTGCATGCATACAAAAAAGTGTGAAAACTGAAACTTTTAGGGAAACACTTGATATAAAGCTTAAAAAATTTGTAACCAAAGATTCTTTAATCACAAAAAAAATAACAAACGAGCAAACAAAACCAACATATATTTGGATTAATCAAAATTTCAAAAAATATCTTCTGGGAGATACATTAATTAACAGCCCTATACTACCATTAACTTTGACCATTGAAAAAAAACAGTTCTATTTTACATATAGATATGAAGGACCCAAAATTTACTCTTCAATAAATGAAGGGCTTTTAAAACTGGTTAACGATTCATTAATAACGACAGAAATTAAAAAGCAAAATATTTCATTTTTAAAGGTAGCTGCTGATTATAATGGGATTCCGGATTTAAGTTCCAAACTCAACAAAAGTATATTGGATTATAAGAAGCTAACAGCAATAATTGATATAAATACCAAGGATACACTTAATCTCGTAGCCACTCAACCAACTTGGACGAACGAGGTATATTGCAGCACTAATACGCATGACTTTAAATACGAAATATTTTATTCATACCCAGTAATTTTTGAAGGTGGTATTACCCATTCAAAATATTATTTAAAGGTATATGGGATATTGCCGGTAGAGAAAACCTATGAATTGGTACTTAAAAATAAAAAATATGAATTAAGAGATTTGGAAACTTCAAAGATTGTTTATGAGTTTATGATGAAATAACTAAGATTTATTTAGCCATCGTGATAAGCTTAAAAAATCCAACCGTATTTCAGCGGCTTAATTTTTGTAATTGTTAAAAGAGAATGAAGAACATTCTAATAATTTTTATCTGTGTGACTTACTATACGTGTAGTGCACAAAAAGTAAACCCTAAAATAAGTGAAAATAATTTCAATTTTAAGGTTTTATTTCAAAACTTTAAAATAAGGAGCCAACTTAAAATAGTAAAAACTAAAAAACAGGATTATTTTAAAGGTAATTTAAGTGGATGTAATAAATCGTTTTATAAAGGAGTGATTAAAAGCGAAATGTACTATCTACAAAGTAATAAGAATGATATTGTAGTTGAAGAATATATTTATAAAGACCAAACTTCTTCAAAAAATGCTTTTCAAGTTATATTAAAATATGCTGATATCACTCGAAATCTAAAAAGAAAAGATTATGGTAAAAGGTGTTACCCGATACCTGATGAGCAAATTATTATGCAGCTAATAAAGGGATACACATTTACTTGATAACCACTATTTCTGAAGTATCATTTAAGGATGAAAACGTGAGTATTGACGATATTTTTAAAGATAATAAAGAAATATTAATAGATGATCTATATAATGAAATATTACAATAAAGATGTACGCTAAAAGATATTAGGAAATGTTACGGCCGAAAAAGATGTTTAAGGGATTACTTGTTTAACAACCAAACTTAACTTGGAAGATGATGTAGCTGGTTCTACACTCGCCAGAGCTTCACGAGGAATCATTGGACGTAGAAGAAGAAATAAAAAACCTGGTTCAATATCCTACTTGGCAAAGACGTCGCATAGTTTAAGCCATACCTGGTTTTGGCTAAAAAATTGAAAAAGGATTACGGCGAGCTTTTAGTTCAGGAGTAAATACAGGTTATAAAAAGAAATAAGATGAGCAACAAGAATAAATACTTAATAATATGTAGTGTGCTTTTCCTGATTGGGGTGCTTTTTGAAATTTATTTTGAATTCTTTTATCCACCCGTGGGTTATATTATAAAAATAGCATTCCGATTGATTTTAAGCTTAGGGACATTTCTTCTTTTTTATCAAGTATCAAAAAGTAAAATTTTAAGAGGGCTGATTTTTATATTATTTAGTGTTTTTTTTTGTGTTTCTCTATGGACAATATGTGAAGGTAGCAGTTGGGGTAGTGAGTTTGTTGTGATCGGAGCAGGTGTTCCCTCGGGACTAATTTCTGGGGTCCTATTCTTAATTTCTAACTACTACTACTTTAAGTTGGATGAAAAGAAAGAATATAAAGTTCTTAAACAATCTATCTTCTACTTCCTAATTTTATTAACAGTCTCTGTGTTATTCAGATATGGAGGTGATTGGTATTATGGTGTTTTTCAAAGTTAATTAATATCAAACTAATATTATATATATAATCCTTTTGTGAAATAGATAGCGCAATCAATAAAATGGACATTTCAAATAAAACAATATATTATTCAGGTGTAAATGCGCTTCGTTTAGATTGGTTGGCAGAACGGTATGTAAAGTATGGCGTTTTAATCACTTTTAACGAGGGCGAAGAAGATAGCAACGAAGTAAAGTACGAAGTTCAGGTAACCCGTTTAAAGCCTGGGACAGAGGGACAGGCTTTATTTCAGATCGATCGGATTGGAGATGTATTTGTTAACGAAATCCTACCCGATCTGGTGGCCGATCGTTTGGCGTATGCTGCTGGAAAGGTATTTTATCCGTTAGTAATTACTGTTGATCAGAACGGAGGTTTTCAAACTGTTTACAACTGTACTGAAATCTTAAAAAGATGGCAATCTGTAAAAATTAAAATCCTTAATGATTTTGAAGGCAGTCTGGTTGAAAATTATATCGAACGAATGGAGAAATTGCTCAACAATCCGGATAGCATACAGGTTGCATTTTCGAATGATTGGTTTACCCAGACTTTTTTTAAACCGCTTTATAAAGAATATGGACAGCACCGTACAACCGAATCGATATATAAATTTCCGATAGCAAAGGGTTTTAATGTAGAGGGCTATATAACAGAAGAAAAATTAAGCGGAAAAACCAATAGTTTTGGAGCTATAGAATTATTGCACAATGGTATCATTAAACCTTTAGAAGACGATTTATATATTGCAAATAGGGCTATAGGTAATTATGAAGGATATTACCTTTTACATCCAAAATACAGAAGAGTCATATCCGTAGTTTCAGATTTTAGTTATGGTGCGCCAGTTGTATCAAAAGTGAAGGTGAAAATTACGGTGATTCCAAAAAGTGGAGAAGAATTTGATCAGGACTTTGAACTGGATACCAATGTTAAAGGTTTGCCGGTAACGGAAATGGTGATGATTGATAGGCAAACATCAAGAAAAGGATTTTGGGACCGTTTACTAAATAAGTAACACATGGCAGAGAAACATATTGTAGTTCAGGGGGCACAGTGTATGTGCAAATTTGGATCGGCTCCTGATAAATTAAAGGTGCTTACGCATACTAAAGAATACGCCAACGATAAAGATGGAAGCCAGAAATCGATTGCCACTACAAAGGATATTGGTGCAACTTTCGAAAAAAATATGTTTGGTTCCTGCTCAAAAATGAACAATAAACCTTGCACTGCAACGGTAACGAAATGGTCGGGTTTTTATGAAGATACGGTATTGACAAACGGAGGGAAAATTTTGCTCGAAGATAGTAAAGCTACCTGTCCGATAGGAGGCACCGATTGCATTGAGATTATTCAACACGGTCAAAAAGCAGAGGCCTCAAAACAAAACTTTGATAATGCAAATAAAGATGTACAATCACAGCTCAACCCCATGTCAGAATCTTTAGATGAATCTGCAAATAATTTTAATGGTTTAGAAGCGAGTGTTAAAGCATAAAGGTATGGCAAAGGGAATAAAGAAAATTGTTTGGACCGGCGAAGGTAAAGTATATAATGCTAAGAAAGGATCTATACCCGGTCAGCTAATGGTAGTAGCCCCTAGTGAGGATATTTGGTTTAAAATTGGCGAATGGGAGGCTGGAACAACAGAACAGGATAAAAAGAAAGATATAAAATGGGCAATTTTTAATCCGAAAGGTGTTATTGATTTTCAGAAAACAGTCCCAAGCCATTTTAAATATGGCTTTAAAATTCCCAGAAAACTTTGTGGTCCCTATTTATGGTATGTTGAGGCAAGCTGGAGTGGAAACTTTGATGGCAAATCAGGACTGAAAGTCAGGGGCGAATCACCAGCAAAAATAGTAGACAGCAGATGGAGCCAAAATGAAGGTGGACCTGATGTACGCAAAACTTACCAGTTTTCTTATGGAGAACTTATTTGGCTCCGGCTTTTTACCGAAGGTTTAAATGGCTATGACAACGTAGAAGTACGGGTTTTCAGAAGACTGAGATCGGCCATGGGTTTATGGCCAAAAGACGATGAGGTGACCCGTAAGATTTACAGGGTTAGTGTAATCAACGGAGAAATTAATTTGAAAATTCCAAATACCTATACCTGGTACCAATCTATGAACGATAGGGCTGAAGTGGAGGAATTTTACGTTCGTGTGGTACATCCGGTAACTGGTAAATATATTGAAGATACCAGAGAAAAACCCGATTCGGCCCATGCCCGTTTTTTAAGAATTAAGAATAAAATCAAATCAGAGGTGATAGAACCACCACAAAATAGAACACCGGTAACCATTTATCAACCCGATAAAAATGAAGCAAGGTTTGAGTTGTGTAAGTTTGAGCAGATTAATATAATTGATGAGGGAAAAACCAACCTTGTATTTGATAATGGAGCTGGTGTTAAAAATATTTTAGATAGAAGGGAAAAAGTTGTTGAACCGATAATTTTTAACTTCAACAGTACTGAATTATCCCCTGAGAGTTTAAAAAAGCTAAATAATATTCTTCAGTTTCTTTTAGAGCACAGACATAGTATTATTCACCTTGATGGTTTTGCCTGTGTTATAGGGAAACAAAATTATAATAATATCCTGTCTGAGAACAGGGCAAAGACGGTGAGGGAATTTTTTATCAAAGGAAAATTGGATCCGTCCAGGATGAAAACATCAGGGCATGGAGAGGTAAATCCCACGGATGATAAAATGGGTCGCGACAATATTAAATATAAAGATGAGAAAGGCTATAAAAATAATCGAAGGGTCGATATTTCATTTGAATATTATGGACATAATGCTGAAACAATTATTTATCAAACCATTGGTGGCCCAACGCCAAGAAGTATAAAAATTGATCCTGTTAAATTTGATACAAAAGCATGTTTTGAACGGCCACAGCATACTAAAAAAATTACGTCAACTAATATTAACCTTACAACCGATGATGTTGGCAATATTACCATTCCGGCGATATCATCAATGAGCAAAGATCATCCAATGCCTTTGCACTATATATGGCCAATGAATAACCTTACCGAATTGGGATCGTTCGCTTCTGCGAACGACTATATAATTCATATCCATAGTTGCAGGTATTTCTCGGTACGTAATCAGCCTACAGTAAAGGTAAAGGTTTACCCCGATATAAAGTGGAACTTAGATTTCATGCTCAACCTGAACAATGATTTGAGTGTTAAATGGCAAAACCTATCGCCAGCCGAGCATAAAGAATTTCAAAGTAAGGCTGGAAAAATTGGTGCTGAACGCCGTTGGAAACAAAAGGATGCTACCTTTAAATTTGGATTAAAGGCTCAATGGGATAAATCTGGAGCAACTTATGGCGAAACGGAGGAATTAAACGCAGAATATGAAGGTAAATTCAAAAAACTTTATAGTATTTTTTCATCTTTAGGATCTATCGCAGATGGAGTAACAAGTGTAACTAAGGGAGCCGTGAAAAAAACGATACCTGGTGTACCCGTATCTATTGCTGTTAAGCCCCCTAATCTTTCATTAACTGCTGAATGGTTTTTGAAAAAAGTGCTAAATTCCCGCAATTTACCCGAAGTGGGGACGGATGTAAAGATTACACTAAATGCAAATCCGTTAATTGGTCTTGAGGTTACTATAGATTTACTGGCTGCAATAATTGTTGGAGCTTCTGGGTTGATAAGTGGTGGGGCCGCAGCGCCTGGAGTGCAAAAACTTTATAATGAAATTCAGGAACAGCTGCGTACTGGAATAAATATTGGTAATGATAACATCGGCTTTAAAGCCAATGTTAATATTTACATGGATTTAATTATTAGCAGTGATATTACGATTAAATCTGATTTTAAATTTAACACGGTTGGTAAGCCTTCAGACTCCCGTTTAAAAATTTGCAGCGAAGCAAAACTTAAAGTTGAGCTAAAGGTAGGTGTTAAGATTAAGGGCGAAGTATCTATGGTTGTGGTAAAAGCTTATGCTTATTTTGAGGCATCTGCATCCGGAGATGCATCAATTACATTCGGGCACAAAATTATATATGACGAGAAAGGATTATACTATCGCCCAATACTTGGTTTTGACGGCTTAAATGCTAAGTACGTGGTAACAATATCTATTGGACTTGCAAAAAAAATAGTTGTTGATAAAGTAAAAATAGATCAAGCAGAAAATAGTAAAGTAGTCATTGCTGAAGGTAATTATCCAGAAGTAATTCCGAAATTCGACATCATTGAACATTTAGAAACATTATTTGAAACAAGTGCCAACATACCATTAATCAAAAATTAAAATGAAAAGGACAATTTATATTATATTATTCTGCTGCTTAGCCAGCTCCTGCACATCACAAACGAACCTTGAAAGCTTAAAATTTAATACGGATATTTCAAAAACGATTTTAGATCATGGTGAATTGAATAAAAACGCCGCAGGATTATATGGGTTAAAAGCCTATTTTTCAAAAAATTTAGATGCGTTTAAAATTGGTTCCATCAATCCGTCTACCTATCAGTTTCCAGGTGGAACTATATCAGATTGTAACAATATTTGGATATATGTTGATGATTATAAAACAAACAAATATTTAGGCTATACCTTTTCATCAGCTAATAAAGCAGACACGGAAAAGCTTTTGGATTATTTAAAATTAAAGTATAAAGGTGTAAAATCAAAAACGGATAAAACACATGGGAGTGTATATTTTTGGGACGTTCCGGAGGACGATAAATGGATTTTTGTGGATCAGTCTAGCCGTCGTAACTACTTCCAGACAAAATTTACGGTCGTTAAAAGAGGGCTTCGTATTGAAAATTCAACTAGCAAATCCGTAAATACGATATATGATGATTACAAAATGATGTATCCAGACTTACTAAAATAGTAGTAAAAAAAGCTAAATTAAAGGTAACTATAAAGTTTACATAGATGTTAAGATGTGAATATTCAACTAAATTTAAATATTAGGATCTTTTATATATTTATTATTTTTTTAATAGGATGTACGAATAGAAAGCTAATACCAATTGATGATATCGGTAGTTTAAAGAATTTTGATCTAAGCCGATATGAAAAAACAACTCATGGGGGGATCAATTATTATCTCTTGTCATCTCTGAATGACTACACGATTAATGGTAAGCAGTTGTCTGATTCTACTATTGATTTCCAAAAATATGGAGAACAAAACAGGATCTACCTATTGGAAACACATAAACCAAATCAGGTTATTGGATTTTTGATCAGCTTAATAAATGATAAAGATGCTAAAACAGTTATTAATAACCTTAAGATAAAGCGCAATCTACCGTTTACTCTTGATACTGCGCATGCTGTAGATTATGGATACAACTTTGCGAAAAAAAACTTCGAAAATTTTAACAGAACATTTATAAGTATAATTATCAAAGATAATCGACTTAATTCTGTCCGCAAGCATTTAATAAATACTTATCAAAAACAGTTAAGCAAGAAAATGATGAAACAACCATATTATCAATTAGATTTTAGTGCATTATTATGTAAGTTCGAAATAAAGGTAAACGACATCGAAGTTCTGTCAATGAATGTTGATGGTCAAACTGCTACAGACATACCTATTAACGCAGCTATTTTTGGAAGTGGCCTACAGAAAATCGAGGTCAAAGGTTATCCATTAAATGGGACTAAAAAGAATAATGCAGAAGCGTACATACGTTATAAAGTGGTGGAGTATGAAGTGGGTACAGGTGAATTTATATTCTCGAGAAATTTTGAAAAATATCAAACGCCAGCTATTAAGGAAGGTGAGCCATTTATTTATCATACGAGTACCTTTATGGCTGAAGTCCCATACGAATTACAAAGTTGGAATACTTTACGTAACATCAAGAACTTAAAAACAGATATTGCACCGGCGTTAACTAAGGCCTATCAAAGGCTTATTAAAAAAGCTAAGGAGGGCGATTATAAACCTCTTATCGATGCCATTAAAGTTGTTGAAGATAGAAATTCGAAAACAATGTATTTAAGTGATCAGGATACTAAACAGCGTATAAAAAGCATTTTAGATGATATAAATGATGGTTTTAGCATAATTGATCTTCCAGAAAGCCGGGTTTTATCTTATGGAGGAAATGGAAAGCTAGTTAGGTTTGTAAGAACTGATGGAAACTCTGCCTTAGCTTTAGAAAGTGATAAAACCAATGAGCAGATTGTGTTAGATTTCTGGTTTAGCTTACCCAACGAAAGTGAAGAGTTTCAGGTTTTTTAATATTTGACAATAAGCTGATTTAAACTTTTAATAGAATAAAAGCTAATGCTATATAATGCCAATTTAACCAAAAACCAAGAAAAACTAATCGCAAAGTTTTAATTTATTAAATATTTTTGGATTAATGCATAATTGATAGAATTTATCGTGCCTGTAATAATATACCTTTAGTGTGTGCAGATACACTTACTTTTGGATATTCTCCGCTGATTTCTAAGACGGCTAAAAATATGATGCCAAAATCTCACACTTTCTATTTTCATAAACCAGAAGGTAGCGATAAATTCGAAATTATTAGATGATAAAGGAGTAGTTTTTTATCTTTCTCTTAAATAGGTACTTAAAATTTTGTCTCCGTTATCGCATTTTAATAATAGGACTTGAATGTTTTAGGTATGGCATATGCCTTTAGAAGATAGGTTATAAAAAAATAACTATGATAAATCTACCGAAAGTATTAGAAAATCAAGCAAAAACAGAACCCAAATCGCTATAAAATATAACCTTAAATCCGCAAGCTACAGACTTGGATAGTCAAATAATTTTTACATCCCTGTTTTGCTTAGAAAAAGAGTATAAATGTTTTTGGGGGATTGAACAGCTTTTCTGTTGCATGTGTTGGTTTTCAATTTTACATTCCTATACAAGTATATCTCCATGCAGGTGTTGATATAAATGCAAGTATAGAAGGAATTGGTTCGGCCGAATCGGAAGCACGTATTGAAGGAAAAGCCGAGTTTGAGGTTAGGGCAACCCTTGATAAAAGAAATAATAAATGGCCAGCTTTGCCGAAATTTAATGGACTGACCGGCAAGGTCTGGTTAAATTTAGCGCGAAAGATGATGCTAAAATTGAAGACGGAGAGCCGGAAGAAGAACCTGATAATAAATTCTCAATAGTAGACCCTAAAGATCCATTGAATATAGATATCATATGAAAATTAGTTTAACAATATTCTCAATTCTGATGATTTTTTGTAATTGCCAGCAAAAATCAAAAAATAATTTTAATAAAAACTCAGAAAAAATAAATAAACAAGAGAGTACGTATGCAGAAGCAGGTAAAATAGGCTATATAGTTCACGTTAATGCGCTATCTCCTTACGAACTCTATTTGGATGATATACTTATTGATTTCTACTATGGAAATAACATAAGTAATACAACTGAATTGAATCCTTACTTATTAGGGAATGGAAAACATACCTTAAAAATCAGATTTCTTCCTAAAGAAGATTCCGTCGATAAAATGGTATCGCCAAAAGATATCATTTTTAACGAAACCGCAAGATGGCACATTTATTTTTCCAAAATTGTTCCAAACAAAGATGTTCCTTTAGGCTATTCAAATGAAATAGACTATGCCAAAAGCGAGTTGAAGCTTTATGCCCCTTCAAAAAAAGTTACCTTTTGGGAGCAAACTTGGGAGGTAGATGTTAAAGGGTTGCCTTACCGGGTAAAAGGTTGGAGTGAAAGTCAAGATTTGAAAAAAATAGATAAAAATATTTTGCAAAAAGAGGTAGTTGAATATTTTTCTTATTTAAAAGATTTGCTCAATGAGGGAAAAATTGATGAATTCCTTAAATTATGTAAAAAAGAAGATGAGGAATTGGACATTGTTACCTATACCACGCCAGAAGATTCAAAAATTGATTATCAAAACAACAAAGAAAAAATGTTGAAACTATGCCCTGGAAATATGCACCAATTTGATAATTATGAAATGAAAATCTATGGAAATGGCAAGTTGGTTACACTGGTTATACCCAATGGTAAGTATAAAAACTGGACTGCTTTGATAAGTAAAACACCCAAAGGAAGGATAACAAGTTGGGGAATATTATTACACAAACCTAAAGGATCAAATACTTTCGAAAGTATTAGAAAATAAAGCAAAAACAGAATTCGAATCTTTATAGGATAAAAATAATACCTTATTACCATATCCCTAAAAATGAAACGAATTTGAAGTAATACAATAGTATATATTGTTACAATAAAGCCGGCCAGGCCAAGTGCTTTTGCCGCAAAAAGTATAAAAGGGATAATCTAAATTTAGATACTGTTTTTACCTATATAAAATCAGTTCCTATAAAACAAAAATTGTAAAGTAAGAACAAAAATGATTAATAGCTTAACTAATAACCTCAAAATCAAAAAACTTTTATTCGCAATACTGTTACTCTTGATAGTGGCTTGTAATGGAAAAAATAAAGAATTGCAGAAAAAAGTAGACGATAAAATTGCTGAATTAGATAGAGCTATTGAGCTTAATGCTATTAAAATTTCAGTGGAGCCCATTCCCGAAAAGGAATTGAGTACAGATATTACTGCTTTTAAAGATAAAAGTAATTACAGTTCCTCATTTTTCGATTCATTGGAAATAGAGACGACTAATAGATTTCCAAATAGTTTCTTTTTGATAGATTATGATGAATTTAAGTTAGTTAGATCATTAGGTTTTGATAATTTTTATTTTAATCATAATCCAGATCGCAAACCGAAATTCGAAATTCAAAAGGTAATGTATGCAGATGGCACGAACGAAAATGCTTCAACCGCAATCCTCAATAAATCAGACGCAAAGAAAATACCATATTTTGAAAATGATAAAATGATAAATAGCGGATTATATTTTTTTCAGCGCAACACCAAACCTATAGTAGGAATAGAAGCAAAAGTAATTACCAATTTTACGAATACAAAGGATTATTATTTGGAAAAAAACCAAAAAATAATGAAAACAGATCAGGGCGATATCGAAATTGTTGAATTTAAAGACAATGAATTTACCTTTAAAGTACCCGCTACACTGGCAGAAAAAATAGAAATAAATGCACTTTACCAAAATGGCAAATACTTAACAACCAAAGGATCACAGACATTTGAGTCTACGCACCAAATGAAACAACTTGAAGAATTGAAAAAAGCTTTAAAAAAAGCTAAAGATAAAATTTCGGAGGGGAAAATTAATTCGGAAAAAGAACTGCTAAAATTCTTGGAATCCGAACCTATGCAAAGCGATTCACAGTCTAAAGGATTTGTAACCAAATCAATCTATTTTTCTGCAACAATAAGTAAAATAATTATCTCTATTGCCCAAAAAGATAAGTCTGTAGAAAGTGTACATACCTATTCTATCCCAAAATTTAAAATGGACAGGTACAAAGAAACAGGTTATGTAATTTGCGAAGAAGCAAAAACTCAAAAAAAAGGAATTGTTGATTGGAGTGGTAAATGGTTGGTGAAACCCATTTATCATGACATTAGCCAGCACAATTTTGTGAAAAATTATGTACAGGTAGCATTAAATGAAAACGAATCTGCAAATACCCTGTATTGGGTAGATAAGAAGAATAAGCGGTTAGTGAAATCCAATTATGAACTAAATTCCTATACTTTACAGCGGGACCATCCCAGGCTGATAATTGTAGGAAAACCAATTCGCCAGGCAGATGGCGGAACAATAGATCAATTAGGGGTTGCTGATAATGAGACAGGGAAACTTATCATTCCATTAGAATACGATCAAATAACATTTTCAAATGAAACTATTATTTGCGAACGCTCCAATCAAAAAAGTGTAAAAATTTTTAACGAAAAAGGCGCTCTTCTTGAAGTGAAAACAAAAAAATAGCATAGATATTTTATGCTTGAATTCAACTTATATTCATAAAATAGGCAAGTAGACATGATTTTACCTGATTCTATCTCTATATTCCTAAAGATGAAACGAATTTGAAATACAAATTAACTTTTGATGAGCAGGGTAATGGTCAAATAAATTATAGAAAACGTACAAATGAGAATGGTGCGATAATTATATACGAAATGATTTACGCAAACGAAACTGTTACCTATGAAAGAGAAATTTATCAGCCTAAATAGCTTTTTGCTTTTATTTGCAATGTTGGCAAGTTGCCAATCCAAAGAAAAGTTTAATTGGGATGCCGGCTTTTCTGCACCTAAAAACTATATAGCCGGCGATCCGTCTGTAAGCTACTTCTATAAGGACGTAAATCTTGCGGGCGCATCTTCAACAGTAGGTATAAATCCGGGCTGGGGCGAAACTAGTGGCGGTTTTACTAGTGGCGATGATTTTAAGCCAGTACCAGATAGTGTTTTTGTAAAATGGGATTGTAGTTTTGACCTGATTGAATATGAAGGAGGTTTTAAATTACCGAAGGAAAAAATGCTATCACTGTTTAAAAGTAAAGTAAGAGATCCCTTAGGGAATATGGAAAACTATAGCCTAATCGTAACCGGAATGGCTCCCGGTGGCAATGTAACCTTATGGATGAAAGCTGGCCTTATAAAAACTGAGATAGCCAAATTTAAGGCCAAAGCAATAGATATCATGCGCAAGGACGATCCTAACAGGGGTATTACCATATGGACATCTACAGGCGATGAAGCAAAAGACATATTAAGTTACATTAAACTGCACGGCATTCCCTATCATGTTTGGGAAGTGGGTGAGAAAGAATATAATTATAATATTGGATTTAGTAGTGAAGAAGATAAAAATTACAGTTTTGGGATTACAGGGTATTCTAAGGATGGAACAACAATTGGTTATAATCAAGAGAATAATACGCTCGTAATGCTGAAACAAAAAGCAAATTATACGCCTTCAAACAGTAAAGTAAAAAACAAATTGCCCGTTCATTTTTCTATCCAATGGATTTCAGAAGATGACGAGCAATGGTATAAGGCAGAAATTGTGCTCCCGAATGATTTTAGTGAAAAATTTATATCTAAATCAACGTTAAAAAGCTACAGTTATGATAGAATTTTAATAAAGATGGATAAAGAAATTCCTGGGCAGGATTGTGTTTTTGGGAATGTGATGATCCAAGGAAAAAACCACAAAGATATGATTATGAAATTCAGGGCTCCGAAGTTGAATAATGAAACCAAAAAATATGACTTTTCTAAATATTCGCTTCCCAAAGGTTACGTGTTTCCCAAATGGCAAGGACGCAACAATTTAACGTTTCCCAAACTTTATTATTGGCAGGAGCAATAGCATGAATAATCTTGAATTAAATTTATCTAGATGAAAGTTACATATTTATTATTACTCAATTTATTACTCTTTTTTTCGAATTGTACAGCACAGCATGGTGAACTGAATGGTGATTCATTAAAAATAGAATATCAAAAAGAAGGCGTGTTGTTTAAACTAAAGTATGAGCATTTAGATTGTTCGTACGAAATATTATTGAATGATATGCCGATCATTACTTCTTTTGGATTAGGTGAGAGATCGGGTTTGACGGTTGATATTAACCAATATATTCTAAAGCCTGGAAAACAGGAAATAACAATAAGAATGTTTCCTGCAAAAAAAGAGGATAACCTTTTTGTCTCATCTCTTTCTAAGAACTCCTTTGTTAAAATAGATATTACAAAAAACAAAGAGCCGATGACTATGCTAGATCAGTTAAATGCTAAAGAGAAAGGAAACGAATATAAGTGGGAAACATTAGTATATAAAACACCTCAATTAGAGAAACCTATGCCATATTCAGAATATAAAACTTCATTTGAAGTGGATGCTAAAGACATTAATTGGAAAATTGAGGGTTGGAGTAAAAGTAAAAAATTAATCAATGATCCAAATATCCGTAGAGAAGTTGATGAGTTTTATGACAATTACAAAAAAGTATTGGAAGAAGGAAATCAAAATAAATTTCTTTCATTAGTTAGAAATACAATTTATGAAGAAGCAGCATCAAAACCCTGGAATAAGGAAATTGAAAATCAGCTTACAAAGAATATGAGCGATTATGCCGTTGAGAAAAGAAATTTTATATATCCATGTAAGAAGGCAGCGTTAAAATTTTTTGGAAATGGGAGAGTGGTAACTTTAGTGTGTGCAGATACACTTACTTTCGGATATTCTTCGCTGATTTCTAAGACTGCTAAAAATATAATGCCCAAATCACACACCTTTTATCTGCATAAACCCGAAGGTAGCGATAAACTCGAAATTATCAGATGACTATAGCATAAAGTTATACGCCAACATTACTGGAAATAGAACCAAAGTGTCTTTTGCATTTTCATCCACATAGCAAATACAATGGCGAATTTGGTTTCGATTGGTCAGGCTTGGTGATTCCTTAAATAAAGGTGATGTGTGGTATAAAAACATCATGGGCTATTACGAGACCCCGAAAAAAGCAAATGGTGATTACAATTATTGTAACTCCAAATTTATATAACACACTAAAGCATATGACAGTAAATATATTTAAAGAATTTACAACAGATAACATTATGGATTATTACGGTAAAACTGCAATAAAAGCCAAGCAGTTATATAAGTGGCAATGTGAGCAGTTATGGGAAATGTTATAAAAGTTATTCAAATAAATTTGATGCTCTGGCTCTTAGTTTTGGCATGTTCGTGCCAGCAAACCGAGTCGGGACAGGTAAAGCAACAGGATACTATACCAAATAAAAAAATTAAAACTGTACAGGAAAAAGAACCACAAAAGAGAAAGTTTGATGTTGACAATTACGAAAAGCGGATGATCGCAAATCCGGACTATGAGGGAAGGACATTGGCAGATGGATCTTATCTAAGTGAATATTATATTCCTAAGCCCAATGTAGATGCAGAGCCTTTTAACCGCAAGGCGGCTGAGCTTTTTGTAGAACGGATTGAACATAAAGATGGGTTTAATGAGTTGATTTCTTATTATAACAATGGAAACATTCATGAATACAATAAATTTTTTTCGATCGAACTTGAAGTGGGCATCTGGAAATATTACGATGAGAAGGGCAACCTGACCAAAGCAGTAGATAAGGATTTGGGTTATAAATTTACCCTGAGCAATGTGATTGCGTTTGGTAAAAAGAATGATGTCGATTTTCATCAGGATGGCAACTTACAGCGGGGTTTTAGTGGCCGGTTTAAAAAAAATGTCTGGACTATAACCTGGATTGAAGATTTGCCGGCCGGAGATCGTGTACAGCACGTTTGTATACTGGATGGTAATAGTGGTGATGTATTGGAACGCCAAAAGCGCTCCGCACCAATACGCAAAGCAAGTTAGATGTTTATCGATCTGGACCGATTTTCATACTGATAAGTCTATAGATATATTTCAAATAAAACAAGGAAGATCGGCAGAGTTTTTTATTTATAAACCCAATAGTTAATAATTGTATAATGAAAAAGTTAAACTTTATTTTTTTGATGTGTAGCCTATTTTTATTCCAGTCTTGTCATGGTCAGAATCTTGATTTAGAAAAATTATCATTGCCAATTAAAGGTGATGATCTAAAAGCTTTAAAACTATCAAATTCAGGTGCAGGTATAGGAACACAGGAGGTGCAATATACTTCTTATGTTCCCGATGCAGATAAAAGTATCAGCTTTGGTGGTGGTGTTGCACCTAAATCCGCTTCGAGCTCTGAATTTTTGGTTCGCTTTTTTTCTAAAAACGAAGGAAGTACTTTTCAGGGTTATACATTGAATCTGTTTAGCCCTGATGCTTTCGAAAAAACTTTAGCTTACCTGTTGAAAAATAAAACCCAGTTTAAGCTTGTGTTTGATGATGGGAAAGATACCGAAGAAAGGGCAAGGGTTTTTATCTCCAATAGCAATGGAACTACTTATTTATTGTTATCCAGATTAAATGGTGAAGGCAAAAAAACAGGTTTTATAGATGGAGTAGGTAAGGGGGAGGAAGCTTTGTTATCTTCCAGAATAGGTGGGTCATTTGGTTATTACGAAGCCTTTCTTGAATATAAAAAACATAAGTCAGGTAACCTCAGCTATCTGGATTTCCTTCGCGAAACCAATAATGAGCTGTACAAACAAAGCAATAACCTAAACCAATAATTATGTCAAAGCCTTATTATCTTTTAGGGTTATAAGTTTTACTGGTTCCATACTTAATCTTTTACTTTGCATTTGTTGAAATTAATTATCAAAGACAGACTTATGATCTTGGCTTAATTTCGTTGTACTTATTTTATCTGCTGATTTTCATTCTTTTAATAGAAACCGTAATACCACTAAAAAGAATAGGTCGAAATCTGTTGCTAATTTATGTGTTTTTATTTTTTGATGCTTCGGATTTAGTTAGCCTACGTCAATACCAAAATAAATATGAAAAAAATAATTAACTGTTTACTGTTATTCGCTATAATATTAATCTCTTGTAAAAACAAACCTATGATGGTCAAATACGAATGGCTTCCAACATCTAGTGCGCCAGAATTGTACCCAACGAATATCTGTAACGGCAGTTTTGCTTTAGAAGATGGAAAAAGTGTCTATATACCTACCTCAGGAATAAATCATACAGGTTGGGGCTATGCAGGCCCTTTACATTCACAAGGTGAAGATTTAAAGGCATTACCTGTAAAATTGAGCATAACCTGGACATCGTTTCTGGAAAAAAAATTTTATACAGGCAGTTGGGATATGCCAATTGATAAAATAAAAAAACTCTTTGAAAAAGGAACCATAGATTGGCGAGGCAATGGTTCAGCCCCTTCAAATTATTCTTTGATAACCGTTGGCTGTGCACCAGGTGGACTTGTAATAGTCTGGGTTTATGGCGATGACCAACAAATAGAAGTAGCTCGTTTCCAGGCAACAGAAACAAACTTAGCAATAAAGGATGTTGTGCCATCAAACCCCAGCCTTACACTGGAAGAATATTTTGATGTATCCAAATCTGTTCCACAAGCCTATGAAAACCTAAAGAAAGGTGGGATTCAATATGGTATTTGGGATACATACAGAAAAAAATACGACTGGCGTGCCCGTATAGAAATTCCAAATCATAAACTAATTAATGTGGGAATCGAAATGTTTAATGGGGAAGAAGAAACTTTATTTAACGAAACAGTAATAAATAACACTTTTAAACCAAGGGCGGTACCAAGATTAATCGATTTTATTTTTGAGAATAAATCAAAAGCTCAAACTGTTTTTCAAATTAAATATTTCGACGAGGAAGAAATATTTAATTTATTCAAGCAGGTAGATGCTACAAAGCCTATCGAGGTCGTTTTGCGAATGAATGAAGATTTAAGTAACCGCAGACTGGTTTTTAAACAGGAAGAAAAAGAATTTACCATCCGAAAAATAGATATGGAAAACATGTGGAAGTATGAACAATAGAGAATATATTACAACAGTGCGCTTAATGTATGCGATTTGAACAGTGTTAGGCAAAAACGAGGTTCAATTCCTATTTAGCAATAACGTTGCACAGCTTAAGCCATAATGAGTAGCTGTCTTAAATTATGTTGCAAAAAGTAACAACTTGCCCTAAAATGCTACAATACTTTGCCCTATTGCATGTAGTAAAAATAAGACGGAAATTTGTTTTGAAAAAAAAATACACTTTTTTTCTTCACAATAATCTGCGTTTCCTGTAGCGTGAACCAATATTTTTAAGTTTTATCGACTCTGTTACTCGTTATATATGAGTGAGATACACAATAATTGGCTTAATATTTGGTTTATAGTTAATGTAGCGGAGGCTACGAAAAATCCAATTATTTAACCTTTAAATTTTAAAACTATGGCTTTCAAAGCTAGATTAAACTTTTCAGGCAAGGAGTACGATGTACTTCATTGTGCCTATGCGTTAAACCGTGATGTAGATGCTAAAGGAAGACCCTCTTCCGGAGTTTACGGCGGTACCATCGACATTGAGATCGAATCAACTGAAGACACCTCAATAATCGAGGCGATGGTAAACAACCAGTACAAACCTATTACAGGAACCCTTCTGATCAAAAAATCGGAAGAAGATGCCAAAATGAAAGAAGTTAACTTCGAGGATGGCTACATTGTTAAATATTCCGAAGGGATCAACATTGTTGGCGATCACGCGATGACGCTCAAGTTCCAGATTTCAGCCCGCAAGCTTAAATTAGGCAGCGCAGAGCATGTTAACGATTGGCCAAAAGCCTAGAGAGAGGTAGAAGGTGTAAGGTTTAGGGTGTAAGGCAAATAAACGCCAACCCCTATGCGCTTAGCGCCAAGCTCCTCGCAATTAATTTATCTTTCACATTAAAACTTTACTACAATGGCATTCAAAACCCGTTTAAACTTAGGATCAAAAGAATTTGATGTACTACAGTGCAGCTTTTCATTAAATAGAGATGTTGACGCAAAAGGCCGTCCATCGTCAGGTGTTTATGGTGGTACCATCCACATCGAAATCGAATCAACTGAAGATACTTCAGTGATAGAATCAATGGTTAATAATCAGTACAAGCCTCAGGCTGGTAGCATTACCTTCAAAAAAGGCGAAGAAGATGCAAAGATGAAGGAACTTACTTTTGAAGATGCCTATATCATTCAATATAGCGAGGGTATTGCAGTAAACGACAATACACCGATGACTTTAAATTTTGTGGTATCTGCCCGTAAACTAAAACTGGGCAATGCAGAACACGAAAACGATTGGCCAAAAGCTTAATCCGATTTAAATCGTTATTAGTTTCCGGCTAAGCTGGCACTAATAACGATTTTTTTGTTTTTGTGGCATGATAAAAAGAGCTACCTATGGCTACCGATTTAGAATACATAAACCTGTTCAATTCCTGTACAATTGCTCCGTTAAAATCTGCAGAGATCAACCGGATTATTGATGATAAAATCTTAAATCATAAATCAAGATATCAGGCGGTAAGAAATAAACTGCTTAATTTAACTGAATATACTTATCGAAATGCCTGCTTTCTAACCGAACCGGAAGATAGCTTTCTTAAAAAGAATCCAAAAATTGCAAATAGCTTTTTTAACAGTTCATTTTCAGATACGGGTCTTTTCTCTGAAACAACTGGTATACCATGGTATTTTATTGCCTGCGTACATTACAGGGAAAGCAACTCCGATTTTACCAAACACCTGCACAATGGCGATCCACTAAGTGGTTTTACCAGGCAGCACCCCGCAAACCGGCCAAAAATTAGTCATGGTCCACCATTTACCTTTGAAGAAAGTGCTGTTGACGCTTTAAAATTACGCGGTTTGGATAAGGAAACAGTTTGGTCGTTGCCGAAGGTTTTGCTTCGCTTAGAGCAATATAATGGCATAGCGAAGGCCTATCAAAATAATAACATCAATTCGCCATATCTGTGGGGTGGCTCTAACCTTTATACTAAAGGCGGTTTCCCTAGAGATCATGTTTTTAGCCTCGATTATGTAAATAAACAAATCGGGACAGCCGTTATTTTAAAGGCTATGGAAAATAGGGGATTAATTAATATACCAAGGCAATAATATGAAAATAGCTGGCATTTTATTTTTTTCTTTGGTATTCCTGTTTTTTTCATGTGGTGCAAAACATGAAGATAAAAGACAAAGTACAGCATACCCGGCCGATTCTGTAATACAGGATAATAAAAGCACAAAGAATACCGAAACAGACTCGCTTGAAAAATTGGCAGCTAAAATGGTTGCTTCAAGAGAGAGTTACCTCAATGATGGCGATACCAAAGCTGAAGAAATTTTTATCAAAGCATTCATCAGCGCGCTCGAGAAGCCAAATGCTTTTGAAAATGATTTTGCTTCGTTAAAAGCATACGAAATTAATGTATTAATTGCCGACGATAAAAATCTTAAAGTTTTTTACTGGCTTTCACCTTATTCGGGCTCTATGTGGCACGTACAGAATATTGTTCAGTATAAAAACGAAAATAATGTACTTACCGCAATCTCATTTAACAACCTTTATAAAGACAAAGACGATGAAGGGAGCCCAACTCCATTTTTTGAACATATATACAGCTTAGACACCGCTCCTCAAAAAACATATCTCTTTACGGGCTATGGCCAAATGAGTGGAACTGAACCCTATAGTGTAAGCCATACATTAGTAATTAATCATTCAGAATTTAGCATTGAAAAGCCATTGTTCAAACTTGGGAAGGTAGTTAAAACACAATTGTTTGCCTCTACCGATCTTAAAGAAGGTGAGGATAAAGAAAAACTTACGGCCCAATTGGCCATGAAATATAATCCTAAAGATAAAACCATCAGCTATCCCGAAGTTAACGAAACAACAAACGGAGCTGTTTTTAATGGAAAAAGAAACGTTTTAACGTTTCGCGATGGAATGTTCAGGTAGTCATAAACTATTATTGAGTTGATATGGAAAAGAAATTAATCACCGAAATAAATATAGAAGATAAGGCAATTACCCATTTTGCCTCCTTCAGCTTAAAGCAGGCTTTTAATGCCCATCATTATTTTGAGCTGCGGTTTAACCATGATCAGATGGGATTGCCTGGAATGATCAGCTTAAATGATAGTCGCGATTTTGTAGGGAAAAGCCTTACCGCTTCCTTCGGTTATGATGCGGGCAATTTACAAGAGTTTGTCGGTTTGGTAACTAAGGTAGAACTGGCACAAAGCCATGGTTATCATGGTGTGTTAATCGTGAGTGGGTATAGCCCAACAATTTTGATTGATCGGGGGCCAGATTTAGGCTCTTATCTTGATAAAGATTTAAATAGCATTGTAAATCTTGCCACTTCAGATGTGCCTTCTAATGATATTAAAATCGTAGCCAACGCGGCCAGAAAAGAACCTATTGATTACCTGATTCAATATCGCGAAAGTGATTTTGATTTCCTGAACAGACTTTCGGGCGAATACCACGAATGGTTTTATTATGATGGTAAACAACTGAATTTCGGTAAGCCTGACGATCAGAAAGAAGTTGCCCTTATTTATGGCCGCGACGTGCAAAACCTGCAGTATGCCATGGAAATTGCGCCGATTAAAAATAAACGTTTTGCCTATAATCCCAAACAGGACGAAATGTTGCAGAGCGAAAGTAGTGGCGCTAGTGATGGATCACCAGACCTGGCCCATGCCATACAGGTATCAAACACCATGTACAGCAAAACATTTAACCAACCTGCACTTATCCGTGTGGATAATAGTAATGATATTAAAAGCCATGTGCAGAACGAAGAAAAAGCACACATCAGCAACCTTTTGAAGGTAAATGCCAGTGGCGATAATGCTGCTTTGGGTATTGGCAGTATTGCCGAAATTACCATGAGTATCAGAAAGGAACTTTCATTTTCTACGGAGAGTCTGGGAAAATTCCTGATCACTACTATCAATCACGATATTGATGGTACTGGAAAATATTACAATACTTTCGAAGGCGTGGTAGCCACAACAGAACGGCTTTCGGTTAAAAACTACACTAAGCCAAGCCCTGATATGCAATTGGCAGATGTGGTTGATAATGCCGATCCGCAAGGCCAGGGCCGTATTAAAGTGAAATTTAAATGGGAATGCAAAACCAATGATGTAACGGAGTGGCTACGGGTAATTACACCGGATGCCGGAAGTAGCGATAAAGTGAGTAAAAATAGGGGCTTTGTATTTATTCCGGAGATTGGCGACCAGGTAGCGCTAACCTTTGAAGAAGGAAACATTGCACGTCCGATTGTACTGGGCTCGGTATTTCACGGCAAAAGCGGAAGTGGTGGCAGTGCCAGCAACAACAGCAAAAGTTTAACCTCAAAAAGCGGGCATACCCTGACCATGGATGATGGGGCAGGTATGGTTATGAAGGATAAAGACAGCAATTTTATAGAGTTGGATGGTGCGGGTAAAGCCGTTTTCGAAACCAAAGAATCGATTCTGATCAAATGTGGCGAAAGCAGCATTTTTATGGATAAAACCGGTAAGATTATCATCAAAGGAAAAGATATTTTAACACTTGGCGAGAACATCGGAAACTCTGCCAAAACCAGTATTGGCATTGGTGTGGGGCCGGAAGATGGTACACCAACCTCTGGCATTGGTATAGAAGCTCAAACTTTAGACATTGGTACGAAAACACTTTCAATGAGTGGAGAAAACGAGGCTAACCTGGCTTCGAAAACGATTAATGTTGGGGGCGAAAGCGAAACGAATATCCGCAGTGGAACGATCAATCTAAACTAATTTTGACATTAAAGCTCAATGAATCCGGTACAACTCGAATTATTTAAAATAGATAAACAATGGCAGCAAGTAGTAAGGAAACATCCATCAGAAACGCTTTTTCTTTGCCTGGGTGAGCGGCATGAGGTAAATTTATTTGAGGCTTACTTTAAATATCAGTTAACAGAAGAAAGCAGGACTGATGACATGTTTCTGCTCCATTACCAGGAATTTCAAAGCGTAAATGATTACGGTAAAAGTTTGGTTAAAGAGTGGAAAGAGATCTTTGATTTATGGCAGAAAGATATTGGTAAAGGGATCGTTTGGGATGTAGATGCAGGTGAAAACGAAGCGTATAAAACCGACGCTTATGTGCCTGTTATTGCTATGGAAAGGCTCTGTAACCTTTATCCTGATTTAAAGTTGAAAAAAATATATGTTCAGCTGGCGCCTACAAGCATTAATGATGTTTCCGGGCTTTCTGAATGGATTAACGAATGGTGCAATTGTATTAAAGCGGCAAATAATCAAAATATTAAGCTGGTTTATACGGAGCACCATACACACCGTACTTTAAAAAAATTAAAACAGGGAACCGAATTCAGGATCAATATTGATGTGAACCAGTTGATGCAAAATGCTGCGGCGCATACCAACCGCGAAAAGAACGATCCCGAAGCCGATTACCAGCAGCAGATACTAACCGCCAGTAATTATTTAAGCAAAGGCAAACATGAACAGGCAAATGCCGTTTTGGAGCGGGCAATCGTAATTGCACAAAAACAGGGATTACATGAAGCGGTGGTTGCAGCAAGGATTATGCTGGCGCAAAGCTTAGCTGTAAAAAGCAAGAAAGCAGAAGCACGGCAACAATACGAATTGGCCCTGGCCCGCGCCGGAGAAAGCTCGCTGTTAAGCGCGCATATCCACATGAGCTATGGTAGTTTCCTTTTGGCACACTCGGGTAAGGAGGAAGCCAAAAGGTATTTTGAAAAGGCGATTAAAATCGCTGAGTTAATTGAGAACAATTTTATCGCAATGGAATGTACCCGGTTGCTGGGCCAGCTTTCTGAAAGTAAAATAACTGGCTCTTCAAAAGCAATGGGCTATTATTTGAAGTGTTTAGAAATTGCAAAGAAAATGCCGATAGAAAAGCGGCGACAAAGTTCGATGGCTTATACCGCATCGATCATATTAAAAAAATATGGCGAAGAAAGCCCTGAGGGTAAAAAATTAGATCTGGAGATGCAGCAGGATTACGGAGAGGATTGGAAATCAATGGCAGAAGTGCCAAAGAACCATGCCAATCCATTATCCTAAAGATGATCGGTGATGACATCACCCTAAAAAAAATGCAGATGAAAAAGATTAAAGCGAGTAAACCGAATATGTCAACCGATAGGTCAATAAGCCTATCTGCAAGCTTAACCAAAGCCGAACCAAAAGCTGTGGGTGGCGGCGGTGGTGCTGTTGCCCCGGGCAGTAATCCGCCTGCAGCAAAAAGCCCCTTAAAGCTTTTAAAAGCTAAAAAGCCAGCTATGACCAATACTGCGGTACAGCATGTAAGTAAACATTTCGATGTGGTACTGGCTATTGATTTCCATTGGACAACCATTCCCATTCCACCATCATTTGGCTTTATTCCACTGCCATTACCACACCCATTTATTGGCATGGTGTTCGATCCGATGGATTACCTCCGTTTTAATATTCCCGTACCAAAATTTGCACAGGGTTTAATTGGTATGCCCAGTATCCCAATGGGTGGTTCAATTTTTGTACATGGCAGGCATAAAGCCACTACAACCACCAGTGTAATGGGCGTTTTGCTTCCATTCAGGCATATTACCTCTATACCCGTTTATTTTATTGTAAACATACCCGGTTCACCACACGAAGGCGAAGTATATTGGGGTTCCACTACCGTTTTAGGTCAGGGTTCAGAAATGAGTGGTTCTAACCCCGGACAAGTATTAACCTGTTGGTGTCCACCAATGGGGTTAAAACCGCTCCCAACCGTACCAGGTAAATTAAAGAAAAATCCATTGGCTTATTTCGCTTTTTATAGCGATTTATTGAGCATGTATGTGCAAATTAATACCGGTAAACCCGTGTTGGTTGGAGGTACATTTGCACCGCATAATTATACACTAAAAGAATATTTAATGCGTTTTGCGGCCATTGGTATTATGAGGGGGCTTACAAAATTGGGGGGAGCCTTATCTAAGGCGGCATTAAAAGGCGTGAAAAAAATGCTTGGCAAAATGTTTGCTGGCGGCAACCCGCTCAAAAAACTAAAATGCCACTTTGGTTTGGAGCCTGTAAATTTCGTTACAGGAGCTATGTTTTTTGAATGGACCGATTTTGAACTGCCGGGCGGCCATACATTGGCCTGGAACAATGTGTGGCGCAGTGATAAACCTTATGCGGGCATGCTGGGCAACCAGGTTTACAACAATTATGACCTTTATATCTATCCAGATCCGGAAGCCGGCATTGCAGGGTTTAGTCATCCAACTGAAAATATGGTGATGCCTTTGCCCTATATTGAGGCATATTCAGGTAAACAATACGATCGTGCGCAAAAACTCTGGATGGAAAGGCCTGATGAAAATACCTGGGTGCTTACCATCGATCAGGATATTTATACCTACACACTTTTTAGCGGCGGGCCAGATGGTGATATTTATCGCATTAATCAGATCGAATATAACAACGGTACCAGCCTTATATTTTATTATCAAAAACAACTTTTAACCCGGATTGTAGAAAATTCTGGTCGTGTGCTCGAAATGAAGCATAATGAATCGGGTACAGCAATTAACGCAGTTTATTATCACTATAAAAATACCAGCGACCTGTTGGTGGGTTATGATTACGATCAGCGTGGCAACATGATCAAAGTTTACGATCAGGCAGGCAAAGCCATCAGTTTTGAGTACGATGACCATAATCGGGTAGTTAAAAGAAGCAACCGAAACGGGATGGCTTATTTCTGGACTTATGACGCAGAGGGCCGCGTAATCCACACTGAGGGCAGAGACGGTTTTATGAGCGGATCGATAAACTATTTCCCGGAAGAAGGATATAACGAAGTGTACTACCGCGATGGTAAAACAGAACGTTATTATTATGATGAAAACGATCTGGTTTACAAAAAGGTGGATGCCATAGGTGGCGAAACCTGGTATGAACACGATCGCTATAACGAAGAAAAAATGGTTTCGAGCCCTGAAGGCAGGGTAATCGGCTATGAATATGATGAACGCGGGAATATTACCACTTACCACACCGCAGATGGCGAGAAATATCAATATGCCTACGATGAAAACAATAACCTCATTCTGCGGAGTGATCCGGCCGGTTCAAATGAAACCTGGTTATATAATGAGCAGAACCAACTGCTTAAACATGTTCAAAAAGACAATAGGGTAGTCGATTTTTATTATACCGATGGACAAAAATTACCTGTTTTTTGCCGTGACAATGATGGCTATGAAGTCCATTGGACATATAACAGCTTAAATCAACTGATTGAATCGGTTTCGAGTGAAGGCAATATCCGCCGCTGGACTTATGATGATTATGGACGTTTGATCCGTTTTAGTCCGGATGGTGATAAAACCACAATTTGGGAACGCGATGATATGGGCCGTGTGGTTTTGGTAAAAGATTTTGGAGAAGAAGCCCTGCGCTTCGAATACGATGCTTACGATCTGCCGGTTTATGCTACAGATGGGCGTGAAGAATGGTACATGAGCTATACTCCAATGGGCAGCTTAAAAACACAAAAAAGAAGTAGTCAATCCTCCAGCCAGAACATCCAGACCCTTCATTTTACCTATGATCAATGGGAAAATTTAAAGGCCATTACCAACGAAAAAGGCGAAGAATATCTTTTTTTAAGGGATGCCAATGATGATGTGGTGAAAGAAATTGGTTTTGATGGCCAGGAGCAACAATACATCCGCAACCAGGATGGGCAGATCATTAAAACCATACAGGCCGATGGGAAGGCCATTTACCACAATTACGATCTGAGTGGCCGGTTGGTGTATAGCAGATATGAAGATGGTACCTACGAAGCTTTTCAATACAATAAGCTCGGTTTGCTCATTGCTGCAGAGAACGAACTTTCTTCAGTTAATTTTAAGCGGAACCCATTGGGTATGATTACCCAGGAAATACAGGATGGTTACCAGATCAATTATCAATATGATGTTTTTGGCAACCTAACCAGTTTAAAAAGTTCATTAGGTGCAGATATTCAATACGATTATGATGAAATAGGTTATCTGAATGGCATTGCCGCGAAAAGTAGCGGGTCAGCAGAATGGACTGCAACCATTGGCCGGAATAAAAACGGACAGGAAACCAGCCGCAGTTTAAGCGGTGGGATAAAAGCTACTTTCGATTATGATCACGAAGGCCATCCAATTAGTCAGAAGGTTGAAGCCAGCCGTTCCATTACCGCGTTTAAACAATACGCCTGGGGGCCGAACGATAAACTCAATAGCTGCTTAAGTAGCATTACGGGTGGCAGCATCAATTACAGATACGATACTTTTGGCAGTCTGGCTTCGGCAAGTTATAGCGATGACGGCAAAGTCATCTATAAAAATCCTGATGAAACCGGGAACTTATATAAAACTGCTGATCGCAGTGACAGGCGTTACGATAAAGGTGGTAAACTGCTTAAAGATGACCAATGGTATTACCGTTACGATGCCAAAGGCAACCTGGTACAAAAAAGTAAACGTAATATTATCGGCCTGGCTAAAGAAGAAATTGCCGAACCAGAAGATAATGGCTTATTTGGTAAAAAATTAAACTGGGGAATGGCCGATCCCGATATCCCTAAAGCGGAAACGTTGGATATCCTGGCAGATGCCGAACCTGATTTGCCAGAATGGAAAGAGGGCGACTGGGCTTATGCCTGGGGCGCTAATGGCATGATGAAAGCCGTTAAAAATCCACACGGCGAAATCATCAGTTTCGAATACGATGCCTTAGGCAGAAGGAAAGCCAAAATTGTTAAAAATATGGTGTATCGCTATATTTGGGATGGTAATTTACTACTCCACGAATGGAATTACCTTTTAAAAGAGCGGCCTAACCTGGTGGTTAATGAAGATGGATTGCTCAGCTACGATAAAACGGAACCACTGGACAATGATTTAATTACCTGGGTCTACGATCAGAATAAATTTACCCCAAGTGCCAAAATCGTTAATGGCCAATATTATTCTATTATTAGTGATTATTTAGGCACTCCAGTACAAGCTTATGATGATGCTGGTAAAAAAGTGTGGGATTGTGAACTTGATATTTATGGAAAAATTCGTAAACTTAGCGGTGATAGAAACTTTGTGCCATTCAGGTATCAAGGGCAGTATGAGGATGTAGAAACAGGACTGTATTATAATAGGTTTAGGTATTATGATCCAGAAAGCGGAGTATATTTGAGTCAGGATCCTATTGGATTGATGGGAGATAACCCTTCAACTTATGGATATGTTTATGATACGAATAGTGAGATAGATATGTTTGGCTTGGCAACCCAAATGGTGGGAGATATGCGGATGGGTGATTGGGGTGAAAAGGTTGCTGCAAAATATCTTAAAGGCCAAGGACATAACATATTAGGCTCGGTTCAAAATGCTTCAGGGCACGGGTTTGATTTAATTACAAAAACTGCCAATGGCGATATACATGTTATTGAGGTGAAAACAAGTCACAATATGCCTGCTGGGAAGCATAATATGCCCCAGTGGACGAATAATAACATAACAAAGATTACGGGTAATACAAATGGAAGATGGGCAAATAAACCTCAATATCAAGATGATTTGTTAGACACGATTGTTAAAGCTAAAAATAAAGGTAATCTTAAAAATAAGTTACTCCAGATTAATGTTAATAAAAGATCAATAAAATTGACTTGTAAATAATTGATATGACTTTATTCAAAAATATTCTGATAAACAAAGCAATAAAGCGCTATAACTATAGTGAAAAAATTGAGATCGATAGAGATCAGGATGGCTTCTTAAGAAGTTATAGAAATTTTACAGATAAAGACACTTTAAAAAAATATACACATATTGTTTATGGTGTTTTGGAGGGCATACCGTATTCAACTCATATCATTGCTAAAAACTTATTATTCCAGGAAGATGAAAGCTGTTGGAAATACTTTGAAAGAACGGCTCTTTTCTGGGCCATGTCGCATATTAACGACCCTTTTATCGACCACATTAAAGCCGCACTTGAATATAGCCTTTACATAGAACGTGAAGATTTGATTGAAATTTTATTGAAAAAAGCGGAGGAATATTTAAACCGTGATGAATACAAAACCAACAAGGATTATAAAAATCAAAAAGTATATCCAAGTACCCAGTTAATCCATTTCTTAATTGAAAAATGGTTGGGGAAAAACCCTATAAAAGATAGAGTTTTGGAATATGGTTCAGGCTATGGAATATATCAGCGGTTAATCGACAATTGGGATGATTTATCGAAAATCGAATCCACTTATTGGGATGAACTGTGCGAATATCATTTAAATGGTCTGAGTTTAGGAAAAGAAGATGTTTATAAAACTGAAGAGTTTTTAGCCAGTGGACTGGTTCCCATGGAACTTATAAATGTTATTAAAGTGAGAAAAAAGTTAGGTCTTGATATCCCTGCAGTTACTCATGAATTATTTCAAACGCCGATGGCAAAAGAACCTCAGATTCCAACAGGCTATAAAGATGCCTTAGACGTAAAATATCAATTGGTTAAAAAGACTGTAGATACTAAGAAGAAATGGACAATCGACGAAGTTGTTTCTGAAATCAAAAGTCAGTTTGGAGAGGATGTTAATTTGTTTAATTAATCGCTTAATCAATGTCTAAAAATATTTATGAAGATCTTGCTATTCTTGACAAAAAGATTGGAGTCATTTTAAATAAAATGCCTGCTTGCTCGTTTGACAAAGTGGATTAAAAGGGAATTACCTATTTTTTCTTTTTGCCAGATAACAAATATAAAACACTAAAGAATTGATTATTCATAAAAAGAATTTGATGAGTAAAATCAAGCCAAAACATTAAAAATTAAGTGTAAATAAAGTTATGGATATTCTAAATCAGGAATTCATTATTGTCCCATACCAATCAATGGGGGCGATTAGATTCGGAATGTCAAGAAAAGATGTAGAGATATTATTTGGAAAGCCTCAAAAAGAAATAAAGGATACGTTAGAAAGAACTGAACTTATCTATGAGGATGTATCCATTAAGTAGGCAAAAAAGTCAGGTGTAAACGAAGTATCTTTCAATGAAAATCAATTCATCAATCTTACCTATCACGATTTAAACATCTTCAAGACTGAAGATATTATTGAGAAACTTAAACAGGTTGAAAAGCCATTTAACTCGGTCTGTTTCAAAGTTTTTTTTGAAATTGGTTTAGCATTAACAGGTTTTAGTAAAAAGAAAGATGATAAAACAGCATCTATATTTGCGAAGGAATTGATCGCTTTATGGAAAATGTAAGTCTTTAATGCCATAAAGAAAAATGAATTTGGAATCCTTTGAATTAAGTGTTTTAAGGTTTGGAATACTTTTAAACAGACCAGCTAAAGCCTTGTGTTAGTGAAATAAGGTTTGATGTTATAGAAAAATACGTAAACTTAACGGTGAAAGAAACTTTGTGCCATTTAGGTATCAAGGGCAGTATGAGGATGTAGAAACGGGACTGTATTATAATCGTTTTAGGTATTATGATCCAGAGCAAGGAAATTATATCTCACAGGATCCAATTGGTTTATGGGGCGGAAATCCTTCAATTTATGGCTATGTCTTTGATAGTAATTATGAATTAGATGTATTTGGCTTAAAGACCTTTCAGCAGGCATTAGGTGATTACGGCGAAAAATGGACGAAAGAGGCGCTACAAAATTCTAATAAATATTCCAGTGTTTTCCATGTACAAAATGCGTCTGGTCATGGTATTGATGTTGTGGGTATGCGCCATGATGGAAAATTTGATATTTTTGAAGTAAAAACCAATATCTCAGGAAACGTTGGAAAATTATCGGCGAGGCAGCTTGAAGCGGATGATTTTATAAAGGATATTTTAACTAAAAATAATATTTCTGACTTTGGGCTTACTTCTACAGAGGCTACAAGGATATTAAATAACATAGGTGAGAAGCGAGTAGTAGATATTTTCGTAGTTAGAGGCGCTAAAGGAAGATTTAAAGTGAAGTCCGCGCTATTGTCCGACTGGGATGAGGTGTCAAAGATACAAAAAGGGTGTAAGTAAATTAGTTTGCAGAATATGAATAAAGAATTGACCGCTATCAAGAAAAGGGTATTAAAGTATTGTAATGTATCTTTATCCTCAATAGATTCAGAAGGTGTTCCAATTGAGAAATTTATTAGTGAGTATATTATTAACGGCACTAAAATATTTGAGTCGGTGGAAATCGTATTTGGAGAGAAAGAGGTTGTTAGGCATGATATTTATTATGTGCTGAGCCGATATATATATGGAATAGAAATTCCACAATTAATTAAAAAATTTGAAGAACAGACAAATGTACAGCATTTTAAACACCTCTTAGAAGCCTATTATAAGGATGTGTTATTGGGAATGTTTTGCCAAAAAGAAGGGTCGTTTTTAGCAGGAAAATTACATACAGATATTTCTCTGTCAGTTATTTTATGCGCTGGATACTTTAATGATAAATTAAATATGATAGCGGAGTACTTAAATGGTTATTTATCAGCTAACTCACAAAAAATTTTAAATTATTCCATTAAATCTGAATATGGGCGTTCAAGTACTTTGTATTTATCAGCATTTATATTAGGGATTTTTGGAAATGCTGATGCAAGAGATAAAATTCTTAAGTTTTGTATAACTCCCCATCCAGCATATATCACTGCGACAGAAAATTTATATTCAGATGATGTACAAATAGTTAATGATTGGGTAACTCAGTTAGCAGAGTTTCATCTATGTAATAGCAAGGAAGATCATACATTTGCTTTCAATAGAGAATATTGGCAATATTTCCCTGTAGAAATTATAACACTACTACAATTGCGTTCACAACAAGGTCTGCCGATTGATTTTATTACGCATCCTTTGTTAAAAGATTTTCTGCCCTTTATAGCGCAACAAATCCCAATTCCTTTGAATGAACTAACCCAACAATTAGAAAAACGCATTCTGGGAAAATGGAAATAAAGATGGGATTCCGCTCAGACTATATACTCGACTTTTGTTCATTTTTCAATCGGTCTTTATTGAAATGAATCTATGGAACTTAAATAAAATTCGAAGAGATGGATAACACATTATTTAGAAAGATAGAAGATTTTTTATCGAATGATGAAAATGTCATTTTTAGGGGAGGACCGACTGAATGTGATATGATAGCTATAGCGGAAAAAGAACTAAATGTAAACTTTGATAAGGATTATATAGAATTTTTAAAATTATTTGGAGGCAGTTTTGTTGGCCTTCCTATTTATGGTTTTAAAAATTCCGAAATGCTTTCCGATCAAACAGTTGTAGATTTAACGAAAGAGTTTCGTGAGAATTATGCCTATGACAATAGATGTCCAGAAATACAAAACAGTTATGTTATTTCTGTTGAGGGTAACGGTGATCCCATAATGATAAATTCTGATGGAGAAGTCTTAATTTACAATCATGATGATGATACTCTAGAGCAAATAGCACCGTCATTCGAAAGATTAATTGAAGATAATTTAAGTTAATTTCAGAAAGTTGGCTTGTAATTCGAATAACAGTTTTAGTGCAACCGCTTACTAAAAAGATATCATCAATTGAAAATGCAATTAAAATGGTATTTAAATTTAACACAATAACCTTTAATGATCGTGAAAATTGGGATGAATTTATCCAAATAACTTTTGTCTCGGATGATAATAAGTATTTATCACTGTCTTCAATTTTATATGAAGAAGAAATTAACATTGAATTAAACGATCAAATAAAATATTTACAGTTTTTCAAAAGCAATTTTAACTTTTATATTGAAGAGAAATTAATTTTAAAAATTCGGGAAATTAATAAGGGTACAATTCAAGATACCTTATTTGAAATAGAATCTACAACCAATTATGATGTTGAATATCTTTTGAAGGCTCTTGATGTTTTGTCAGAGTATGTGGAAGAATGATTTACATCTTTTAAACCTAATGGAAAAAGATAGAGTAATTAAACGAGTAGGATGGGTTACGGAAATGAAATCCACTCCTCCATTAACGGAAGAATATAAACAGATGCAATATCGATTTTTTGAAAATATTGTAAAGTTTCTTCAAGACAAGGGATTAACCACTAAGGTTATACTGTCAGAAAATGAAAAAGCAGATGATGACTCTGAAATTAAAGTATCTGATTTAACCAAAGAAGGTTTTGCTTTTTATCCTGTAGGAATCCGGAAATGGATAGAGAAGTACGATAAGAGTAAAGAAAAAGAAAAAGCGATTAACGATTTCGCCTTCATCGAAAAAAAGTTTGCTGAGTTTAAAGCTAAAAAGGGTTCATAATTAAGATGACATAGCTGTTTCGAAATCAAGATGCTTAATGATTGAGATATTGTGATAAGATAGCATAACAGATATAATCAAATAATCACTAAATTAAGTGGCAATGATGTTCGAAAAAAGGAATTCAGCCCTAATTTTTGAAGAATTTCAGGGTAGGGAAAATAAAATCAAGGATCTGATTAAAGTGCCAGTATCAGATCGTCTATATTTAAAATTTTTATCGGAATACAAAGGCCTGGAAATCACACCAGACATAGAAATATTTAGCTATGAAGATGCTTTAAATGAAAATAAATATATTGAGAAAAATTATCCAGAACTATATGATAAGATTTGGATAATTGGGCGAAGTGGTCAGGGAGATGAATGGTTTATTAATATAGAAAAATCAACGATTTTGTTTTACGATCACAACAATGGTGAGTATAATTCTATTGATGAATTTCTTGATTTTCATATTAATTTTCTCGTATTTCTTCAGGCCGCTTTTTTATATCGGGAGCTTGAAGAACAATTGGATGATCATGAGGATAATTTGCCAATAGAAATTCAAGAATTATTCGTTAGTAGTTTAGAAAAAATTAGCAATGATTTCTATTTGAAATATCCTTATAAATATTTTTGATTTTCGATCGAAGGCCTAAGATTAGAATTACTTGATCAAAAACAATTTGATTATACATCATAGAAAGAATTAATTTTAGTATACAAGGTATCGCCATGTAATAAAAATTTATTTTTCAAATGCCAATTGTTATGAATCATATAAAATTTACTAATACCCTTATAGCGTGTAATTGGCGATTTGAAGAAAATCAAGTGAAGATAAATACCGCTACAGCTGAAGATATGGTAAAGGAAAGAATATCTAAAACTCCTAAATCATTTCTTGACTTTGTCGAGTATTTTGATCTGCTTGCAAATGCTGAAGATAACATATGGTTTATTTCGTTAAAGGATTACTTTAAGCTAAATAATGGAGAGGGATTCGCCTGGAATGAATTTGAATTGCAAAGTTTAGAATATTCGAACGAAGAGGAGAAAAAGGGCGTGATCGAATTTTGGAACAACCATTTACCTTTCATGATGTCTGTTAAAAGCGACTATTCGTATGTCGCAATTGTTCTTGACGGGGAAGATAAAGGACATATCGTTACAGGAAGTGAACCTGAATATGAGGATACGGTTGTTTTGGCTGATTCATTAGACGAGTTCTTTGAAACATATATTTCAGTACTTAAGGGAGAGCTGGATGTGCCCGCTCTAAAGCTTTTTGTTTAATATACCTGCACGAGTCATTTATTTTTTAAGAAAGGGATAATCGACGAAGTTGTTTCCGAACTTAAAAGTCAGTTATTAAAAGAATTTTTAAAAACAAGGTTGATGGAGAAGAATGTCGTAAATGATGAGCGCAACATCGAAAACATTAATGCTTTTATTCAATCTGGAAAGAATAGTTTTGAATATAAAGAAGTCATATTTGGAGAAGAAGAAATTGTTATCGAAAGTATAGAAGTCGTTCTTTCATCCTATTCTTCAGAAAAAATAGCAGAGTCAATAATAGGCTTTGAAGAAGAGCCCGTTTTAGCCAATTACAAACAGCTGTTAAATGCCTATTATTTAGATTTATTGACTTTCATACTTGCCTCAAAAAAACTTGAAAGCACTAGCGTCCCTTTCCTAGATGCCGATATTGCATTGATTTACATATTCGCTATTTCCTATTTTCCGGAGAAGCTTGATTTGATAGAATCCTGTGTAATTAGGGGGCTTGATTTTAGAGCATCCGTAAGAAACAAGAATGTAAGGCCTATGAATGGTAGTTATGGCAGGGATAATGTACTTTATCTGGCTCATTATCTGGCAAAAGAAAATAATTCTAGCGATTCGGAGAAAATGCTTAAGTATTGTAAGGATGATATTATTCAGCCATACCTTAATGCGCTAGAAAATTTGTTTTCAGAAGATAGTACGATTGTCTCTGAATGGGTTTATGGTTTAGCAGATTTTCATATCAACCATAGTAAATCAGAAGATTTAACCTATCCATTCCATATCGATCATTGGATCTATTTTCCAATAGAAATCATATCGCTGCTTTTATTGAGAAAGCAGAAAGGATTAAATAATAGTTATATTGCTCATCCTTTTCTTGATAAATTTTTACCTTTTATTTATATTGATACGCCAGTTGATTTAAATGATGACGTTGAGAAGTTATCTAAAGCTGTGTTCATGTAAAAAGAACCGTAGATACCAAGAAGAAATCGACAATAGACGAAGTTGTTTCTGAACTTAAAAATCAGTTTGGGGAGGATGTTGATTTGTTTTTATAGTATTACCCTAAATTCTTAAGTTTAGGATAATGAATAGAATAATAATATATGAACGTTGTCGAAAATTTACATCAAGAAAATTTCAATATACAGATGAAATTTTTGCTAACCTGTTTAGGCTGTGTAAAGCAATTGTATCATCAGTTTAGCATCGAGGTTGGTCATGATTCCTCGGTGTATTCCGCAAAGTTTAAGTCAGGAGAAGCAAAAATAAATAACCTTTATGATGAAATGTTTGGGGTTCTGTTTTCGGATCCTGACAAAAAGCTGAACAGTCAAGCCGAGGATTTTTATGAGTTGGCTCCGTCTTACGAAGAATATGCTACAGTAGATGCCACAATTGCAGTTCAAATAGCGCTATTGTGTGCTTCCATAATCGAATTTTATCATGATAAAAGTTTTGAGTCTATATCTGAAGTATTGATTAACATGGAAGAAATTATACATATTCTGAAGTCTCAAGAATATGATGAGCAGGATTTAACATCTCCGGGCGCAAAAATTGATAGAGATGATTATATTAACTCTGCCATAAGCCGTGAGGAAGAACAAGAACAAAACATTATCAACTTTCTTAGAGCAAACGAAACATTAAAGGCTTTCCAAAATATAGTTGAAAAAAATATAATCAGATAAACTTAAGCTTCTTTTTTACTCATTTTTAAAGCAAATAGAATTTCTAGCGTAAACAGTCTAAACTTTATCCTCCAACAACAACTTAATTACATTCTTTAATGCCGGATTCCGGTTCGATTCTTTCCAGATCATATAAAGTTCCGTTCTTTGCGAAATATGGGTAAGCTCTACAAACTTTACGTTTTCCTGATAGCCATATTGCAGGGCAGTGGGCACAATGGCAATGCCCAAACCTTCTTCTACCAGTTTGTAAATGGTAAGCGCGTTAACCGATTTATGGTAGGTTTTGGGTTTAAAGCCATGGTCTTCACATATACTCATCATCAGGTCGTAGTAGAATGGACTGTCATCGCTGGAGAAAAAAATGAAAGGCTCGTTACCCAGTTTTTTTACCGCTTCAAAACTTGCCTTTTTCATGGGGTGACTTTTAGGCAATACCAGCGAAAAAGTATCCTGGTGGATCATGTATTTAGAAATGCCCGGTTTAAACTGCTGCATCCGCACAAATCCCATGTCGAGCATGTCTTTTTCCAGCAACTCGATCTGTAACTTATTGGGCATTTCATCCAGATTGGTCCTGATTTCAGGAAAATCTTTGTTCAGTTTAAAAATAACTTCCGGTACAATTTTTTGTGCCGCCGAACCTAAAAAACCGATCCGGAGTTCACCCTGTTTGCCTTCTGTAATATTGGTTAACTGTTTTTTGATGTTCTCGATATGACTGAACAGAAAGTCTACCTCATCTTTAAGGTAAAGGCCAGCTTCGGTAAGTGTTACTTTTTTCTTGTTCCGGTCAAAGAGTGGTGCATTAAAAATTTCCTCCATCTGTTTAATCTGCCGGCTTAGCCCAGGTTGAGAAATAAACAGGCGGTCGGCAGCTTTTCTAAACTTTAATTCCTCTGCCAAAACCTGAAAATATTTTAAATGCCTAAGCTCTATCTGATAACTCATGGTTATTACATGATGATGTAATTGGTATTTATAGGTATCAAATATAGGGCTTATTTTTGTTTAAAACCTTTATGATATGAGTGAGCAACAGATTTTTAATTACGGAACAGACCATTTAACCGCTAAACTGGCTTTGGCTATCAGTAGTGGTGAAGTGAAAGGCATATTAAGCGAAGGCACACGGGCAAAAGTGCTCGAAAGCAGCAAGGTGGTAGAGCGTATTGCAATTTCTGGCAAGGCTGTTTATGGAATCAATACGGGTTTCGGACCACTTTGTACCTCCATGATTTCGGCCAATGATACCCGTAAACTACAGGAAAATATTTTAAAGAGTCATGCTGTTGGTGTGGGCGAGCCGATAGATAGCGAAATATCAAAACTGATGTTGGTTTTAAAACTGCAGGCTTTAGCTCAGGGCTACTCGGGCATTAAAATCGAAACACTTGACCGGATGATCTGGTTTTTAGAAACCGGTGCCACTCCTGTTGTGCCTAAACAAGGTTCTGTTGGTGCCTCTGGCGATCTTGCACCACTTTCTCATCTCTTTTTGCCTTTAATTGGCTTGGGTAAGGTGCATTATAAAGGCGAAATTATTGCCACAGCTCAACTTTTAAAACAACATGAGATACAGCCTTTGCAATTAGGGCCTAAAGAAGGTCTGGCTTTAATTAACGGCACGCAGTTTATTGCCGCGCATGCCGTTAAGGTAGTACAACGTTTGGAAAATGTGCTGAATTCTGCTGATATTATTGCTGCATTGATGATTGAAGGTTTGCAGGGATCGGAAAAACCTTTTCATGCACAACTTCATCAACTAAGACCATACCCTGCAAATATTGCCGTGGCAGAACAGGTGCGGAAACTGTTACAAGGTTCTGAAATCATGAAATCGCATGCCGATTGTGCTAAAGTACAGGATCCTTATTCTTTAAGGTGCATTCCGCAGGTGCATGGCGCTTCCAGAAAGGCATGGATGCATTTAAAAGAAACGTTGGAAATCGAACTTAATTCAGTAACCGATAACCCTGTCATATTTAATGATGATTTAACCATCAGCGGAGGGAATTTTCACGGCCAGCCATTAGCCTTACCGCTTGATTATGCCTGTTTAGCGGCTTCAGAGATCGGAAACATCAGCGATAGACGGATTTACCTCTCTCTGGAAGGAAATACCCCTGGCGTGCCGAAATTGCTGATGAAAGAAACCGGATTAAATTCTGGTTTTATGATTGTTCAATATACCTCGGCAGCTTTGGCCAGCGAAAATAAAGGTCTTTGTTTCCCGGCCAGTGCCGATAGTATTCCAACCTCACTTGGTCAGGAAGATCATGTAAGCATGGGTTCCATCAGTGGCCGTAAAGCCTTACAGGTAATCGAAAATGTAGAAAAAATCCTTGGTATCGAATTGTTCTGTGCTGCACAGGCTGTTGATTATCATTACCCATTAAAGCCTGGAAAAATTTTGGCTGCGGTGCACGATTTTGTTCGCACCGAAATTGATCATTTTGAAGAAGATCAGATTATGTATGATAGGATGGAAAATGCCATCCAGATGGTACAGCAAGGAAAAATTGTAGCCACCGCACTCAGGGCAGAACAGGATTTATAAGAGTTAAAATTACAGGAAATGGATTTTAAAGCACAGCTATTGGCAGGTATTCCTTCGGTTTTACCCGCAAAAAAAATAAGAAATGCGCAATTAAGCCATGCGCCGGTAAGGAGAGCGGTGTTAAATGTGCCGGAAAAAAAACTGAGCATTAAAAATGCGCTGCGTTATTTCCCCGAAGCATGGCACCAGGAACTCGCGCAGGAGTTTTTAAGTGAACTGGAAAACTACGGACACATTTACATGTACCGTTTTATGCCCGATTATGCCATTTATGCACGCCCAATAAGCGAGTATCCTTGTCGTACGCCACATGCTGCCGCCATTATGCTCATGATTCAGAACAATCTGGACCCGGCAATAGCACAACATCCGGAAGAACTGATTACTTATGGTGGCAATGGCAGTGTATTTCAAAATTGGGCGCAATATTTACTCACCATGCAATATCTTGCTACAATGACTGATCAGCAAACGCTGAATATTTACAGTGGACATCCGCAGGGCTTATTTCCTTCCAGTACCGCAGCACCCAGGGTAGTGGTAACCAATGGCATGATGGTGCCGAATTATTCTTCGCCTGAAGATCTGGAAAAATTTGGTGCCTTGGGGGTAACTCAATATGGACAGATGACCGCCGGTTCGTATATGTATATCGGACCTCAGGGGATTGTTCATGGTACGGCAATTACTTTAATGAATGCTTTCCGTAAAAAAGGTTTTTATGGAAAAGATACCGCTGGTAAAATTTTCCTTACGGCGGGTTTAGGAGGCATGAGTGGAGCGCAAACCAAAGCTGGTAACATTGTGGGCTGTATTACGGTATGTGCTGAGGTAAATCCAAAGGCGGCGACCAAAAGGCATCAGCAAGGTTGGGTGGATGAGTTGATCGATAATTTAGATGAACTGGTGAAAAGGGTTCAATTGGCTCAAAGTGAAAAACAAACGGTTTCATTGGCTTATATTGGTAATGTGGTGGATGTTTGGGAACGTTTTGATCAGGAAAATATTGAGGTTGCGATTGGTTCCGACCAAACTTCGCTTCATAATCCTTACTCTGGTGGCTATTATCCTGCAGGTTTAAGTTTTGAGGAAGCCAATGAAATGATGGCCAATGCAGCTGAACAATTTAGAATTAACGTTCAGGATTCGTTAAAAAGACATGCTGCCAGCGTTAATAAACATACCGCTAGGGGAACTTACTTTTTTGATTATGGAAATGCCTTTTTACTGGAATGCAGTAGGGCAGGTGCCGATGTAATGGCGCCTAATGGAATAGATTTTAGGTATCCCTCCTATGTAGAAGATATTCTAGGCCCGCTATGTTTTGATTATGGTTTCGGTCCCTTTAGGTGGGTTTGTGCCTCGGGCGATGAAAAGGATCTCGATCTAACCGATCGCATGGCGAAAGAAGTAATGGAAGAAATCAAACTTACTGCACCTTCAGAAATACAGCAACAGTTACAGGACAACATCAACTGGATTACGGCAGCCAAAGAAAACAGGTTGGTGGTCGGTTCAAAAGCCCGTATTTTATATGCTGATGCCGAAGGACGTGCAAAAATTGCTTTACGCTTTAACGAGGCTATTAAAACCGGTGAATTATCAGCTCCTGTAATTTTAGGCAGGGATCATCATGATGTAAGCGGAACAGATTCGCCTTTCAGGGAAACGAGCAATATTTACGATGGAAGCAGGTTTACCGCCGATATGGCCATCCATAATGTGATTGGCGATAGTTTTAGAGGTGCAACCTGGGTTTCGATCCATAATGGCGGTGGCGTAGGCTGGGGCGAAGTGATAAACGGTGGTTTCGGAATGGTACTTGATGGAACCGGACAAGCTGCAGAAAAATTGCAGAACATGCTTTTTTATGATGTAAACAACGGAATTGCCAGGAGAAGCTGGGCCCGTAATAAGGAAGCCCGTTTTGCCATCGAACGCGAAATGGAACGGACAGGTAATTTGAAAGTTACGCTGCCCAACTTAGTTGATGAAGAACTATTGGATGGCTTGGGAATAGGGTAGGCTTTTTTACGACAGAGGCTTTTGTTGTCATTCTGAACGCAGTGAAAAATCTTTCATGTTTAGAGAGAAAGATTCTTCGTTTCACTCAGAATGACAGATCTCCCTTTGCTTAACCACGGAAACACATAAAAAAAAATTAATCGCTTTTCTTGAAAAACCTCTGCGCCTATTGTGAAAATCTTAGTGATCTTTGCGGTAAAAAACTGTGATAAATTACCTCAAAGGCAAAGTAAAATGAAACACAGAGCCTTTACCTTCTTCACTTTCAGCCCATATCCTGCCACCATGCCGCTCAATAATTTCGGCGCTTAAATAAAGTCCGATACCGAAGCCCGAGATTGTATGATTCCCCTGAACACGGTAATAACGTTCAAAAAGCTTGTCAATATCATCAGGTTTTATGCCTATTCCCTCATCTTTAATCTGAATTTCAACCTCAGCATCAAGTAGTTTGCAGGTTATTTCGATGCGCGTTCCATTATCGGAGTATTTTATGCCGTTACTGATCAGGTTAGAAATCACATTCCCGATTTTATCCCGATCGGCATTAATGTTAACCTCGCAGGTCGGATTTAATATAATTTGATGCGAAGATTGTGAGATATAAGTTTCTTCGATGGTTTCTTTCAACAACTCATCTAAATTAAAGTTGATTTTCTCGATAAGCAGCTTACCAGATTCCAAACGTGATACATTTAAGAAACCATTGATCATGGTGCTCATTTTTCTGATCTGGCTATGTGTTTTTTCCAAAGCAATCATTGCATAATTATCTTGGTCTTTTTTAGCCTTGCGCTGCAAAACCTGAACAAAGCCATTGATGGCTGTTAATGGTGTTTTTAATTCATGACTGACCATTCCGATGAAATCATTTTTTCGAAGTTCATCTAGTTTTTGTTCCGTGATATCAATAAAAAGACCCGAATATTCTGTCGCGTTACCATGCTGGTCTACAAATACCCTCCCGGTTGCTCTAACCCATTTTTCTTCGCCGGTGATTAAATTATTTATTGGAAATTCATTATCACTTGAAGAGTGGCTGTTTAATGCGTTTGTTAAAGATGCATTCAGTATATCATGATAATCGGGATTGATCGCGCTCATGATGACGTCTATTTTAGCAGGCTCATCCGGTGGTAAACCGAGTAAATTTTTAACAAATCCCGATACGGTAAGTTCGAGTGTTTTTGGGTCGATGCTCCAGGTACCCATTCTGCCAGTATCAATGGCCTGAAGTAGCCTTTCTTCACTATCGGATAACTTTTTGGTATATTGGATCAGGTCTTCATGTGTTTGGGCAAGTTCTTCGTTGGTAGTGGCCAATTCCTCATTTGCCGCCGCCATTTCAATATTGATATCCTGAAGCTCTTCCTGATAAAGTTTTCGGTCTGTAATATCCGGACTTACCGTAGCAATCGCAGTTATTTTATCTTTTTCCTGATCTTTTATGGCAAAACCGTTCCATTCGATCCAAAACGGATTTCCTGTCTTTTCGTTCCAGAAGCGGATTTCCTGTTTGAAATTGATGCCCTGCAAAACCCCGGTTAAAAGTTGTTGGGCGGCGGGCCTGTCTGCAGGGAAAACACAGTCTGTTATCTTTCGGTTCGTGAGATTAGTCCAACCTAATTTCCTTAATGCTGCAGGGTTCAAATATTGGATAGACATATCTAAACCGAATAAAGCGATAAACTCTGAACTGGCTTCGATGAGTTTATTTAAATTTAACCGCTCTAATTCAATTAATTTTCTTTCGGTAATATCAATACACGAACTGATGTAACCGGCAAAAGACCCGTCGGCGTGGAAACGTGGAGGGCCGCTTGCAAGTAACCATCGGTAATCACCTTTTTTAGTCAGGATTCTAAATTCGCCTGTAAATGGTTTTTTTTCTGCCAGTGCTGAAAGGTAAATGTTTACATACCTATCACGGTCTTCAGGGTGAATCAGGTCAGCCCAGCCAAAAGCAAGCAGGTTCTGCATTGATCTGCCGGTTAAGGTAATCCAGGGTTTATTAAAGTAAATCGCATTTCCCTGCTCATCACCAACGGCAATAAAAATATCAGTTCCTTCTGCCATGGTTTTAAAGCGTTTTTCGCTTTCCGACAGTTGGTTAAACCGTTCTGCAACTCTTAATTCGAGTTCGTTATTTAGAACGTGTAAGGTTTCTTGTGTTTCCTGTAATTCTTCATTCGTGGCCACCAGTTCTTCATTGGTAGCCGCAAGTTCTTCTACTGTGGCAGCAAGTTCCTCGTTCAGTACCTGTTCGCGCTGTAATGCTTCATTCTTCTCTTGCTCCCTTTCTACAGCTTCCTTCCTCAATACACGCTCGCTTACATCAATCGCGGTATGTAGAATACAGATGGTCTTGCCTTCGTCGTTTTTTATGGCCCGATATTCAAAATCAAAATAAAAGGTTTTTAGCTCACCGTCAATAATAATGTCGGCAGCGGTATCCTTTCCCGAAATCACAAGGCCTTCCAGCCAAACTTTTCTGAACATCTCAATAAAAGGTTGGCCTTTTAATTCAGGCAGGGCATCTTCAAGCGATTTCCCGATCACACGCCTGTCTTTACCCCAAATGCGCAGCATCGCGTCATTTGCGGTCTGTATAATGGCCGTTTCTCCAACATGAACAGCCGTTGCGGTATGGGTTTGATTAAAAACTTCTATTAGTTGATCATTACTTAAAAGCGGACTGGACTGACTCATTCTGGAATTTTACGACGTGATCTAAAATAATTATTTTACTTAAGGTTCAAATAAAAACAGGCCTAATCAGGATTATTTTCAATAGAAACTATATACTAACCATAACCTCTTTAAAAAGGTTTTTGATTATGTGAATTTCTGATGCATACTGCGTATTTTTTCTACAACCAAAGTATAAAGTGTTGGTGAGCTTTGAGGTACCTTCCCAAATAACCTTTACTTTTTCTTCTTCAACTTCTTTTTTACAAAGAAAATCGGGGATAATTGCCAGGCCTTTTCCGCCAGATAAGCAGCGGACAATTGAATTGAGATTAGGTACAATGTAGTTTGGGCGGAAATCGGCATGCTTGCCAAAGTTAAGCTGCCAGAAACGTAAAAGATGTTCCATATCACCTGCAGTACCATACCATTTTTGCTTTTTTAACCAGGCCTCCATTCCTGCCAGATCTTTCCTTTTAACTAACGAATCAAAAGTTCGCCCGTCAGTTTCTATTCCACCAACTAAAACAATGGTTTCGGAAGAAAACGCTTCATGTTCCACATTTGGAGAATTGCCTTTTTGTGGGGTAATAATGAGGTCTAAAATGCCTTTATCCAATTGATCGAGCATTTCGGGATATTCGCCAAAACGGATAATTACATTAAAAGGAAGGGTAGAAATATATTGCTCGAGCGTAATCTGAAAAGTTTCGAAACACATGCCTACACTAATGGTCGGGGTATGCTTCTCCGTACTTTTCTGGAAATGTTTTTCTGCATCCTCCAGTTTGGTCAAAGGCTCCACTATAAAATTATACAATACTTTTCCCTTTTCGGTAGGGATCATTTTCCTGCCGGTTCGCTCGAACAGCTTGTAGCCAACATAACTTTCTAAAGAACTTAAATGCAAACTTACCCCAGGTTGCGATATAAACAGATTTTCTGCTGCACCAGTTAACGTTCCTGTTTTATAAATTGCCTTAAAACTTCTATACCATTCTAAATTAACCATAAAGATGTATTATAATTCTGATACAAAGCTATGAATTAACTTGTTTTAATAATAGATTGAGACGCTGTAATTTTGTGTTATCAAATTGAAAAAACGAAATGACAAAAATATTCATTATTAACGGAGGACAAAAATTTGGTCATTCTGGTGGCAGGTTTAACGAGACAATAGCTAATGCAACTGTCGATTTTTTTACTTCAATGAAAGAATTTGAAGTAAAAACAACCAATATCAACCACGATTACAACCCCGAGGAAGAGGTGGAGAAATATGTTTGGGCGGACGTTGTAATTTACCACACCCCAATCTGGTGGTTTCAGTTGCCACATGGATTTAAAAAATATATTGACGTGGTATTCACCCAGGGTCATAAAAAAGGAATTTACATTAGCGATGGGCGCAAGGCGGATAATCCAACCAGAAATTATGGTACAGGTGGCATGCTGCACGGACGGAAATATATGGTAACATCATCATGGAATGCACCAAAAGAAGCTTTTACTTTACCTGGAGAATTCTTTATGGAAACCAGTGTGGATGAAGGTGTCTTGTTTGGTTTCCATAGAATGAATGCTTTTACCGGAATGGAACGAATAGATGGCATCCATTTTCATGATGTGGAAAAGAATGCAGATATTAGGAGTGCACTTAAATTATACCAGGAACATTTAACCCAAAATTTTTTAAATACAGAAGTATATGAGCATTTACTTAACAGCAATAGTTAAAAGCAAACAAGAAACCACCGTGGCATTAAGAACGATGCTGCTGGATATGGTGGTAAATTCTCGTAAGGAAGAAGCCTGCATTCAGTACGATCTGCATGAGTCGGCAGTTGATCATACCTTTATTTTTCAGGAAGAATGGAAAGATCAGGCAGGTTTAGATCTGCACAATAAGCACCCATATATTTTAGCCTTTGTAGCACAAGCTGATCAGTTGACAGATGGTATTGTGATTTATAAAACAGAAAAACTGGCCTAATTATTTTTTGTATGCCTGGCTGTTAATGCAGAACCTGCTGAAGCAATGACAACAAAAGCCACGGCAAAACACTCTTTTAATGTGAGGTATTCTTGTAAAAAAACGAGTGCGGCTAATGAGGCCATAGCAGGTTCTAAACTCATCAAGATACTGAAAGTCCGGGCAGGAAGCTGCTTAAGTGCCCTCATTTCCAGGGTAAAGGGAATGGCGCTTGATAGTAGCGCAAGTGCCGCTCCTAATCCTATTAATTTAGGGTTCAGCGTGCTTAAACCGCCACCATAAATACCAAAGGGTAAAATTACAATTGTAGCAAATAACATCCCGATAGCAACGGCATCACCACCTTTCATTATTTTTGAAATTCTACCGCCCAAAATAATATAACCTGCCCAAAAAACGCCGGCCAAAAGTGCCAGCAATACGCCAGCTAAATTAAGTCCTTTGCCTGTCCATGGCGTAATCAATACAATACCGGTAGCAGCAAGTACCACCCACAGAAAATCAACAGGTTTCTTCGATCCAATAATGGCAAGTCCTAAGGGACCGACGAATTCTAACGTTACCCCTAAGCCGATCGGAATTCTTGCTATGGCCATATAAAAAACCAGATTCATTACGCCTAGACACACGCCGTACAGGATCACGTATTTCCATTGTTTAGCATTAAGTTTAAATAGGTTTGGTCTGAAGGCAATTAGTAAGATTACCGCAGATAAGCCGATCCGTAAAGATGCTGTTGCAGCAGCCCCAATTTGCGGGAAAAGCCCTTTTGCAATTGCCGCTCCACATTGCACACTGATAATGGATAGTAAAACTGCCGGTATTGGTGGAATATTGATTTTGCTTTTCATTAAGGGCACTCGTAAAATTGAGGCGCAAAATTAGGGAATAATAATGTGGTAAAAGCTTAATAAACCAATTTATAGCCTTGGCCCCTGATATTCATAATGAAAATAGATGGATCATCCTTCAGGTATTTCCTTAGTTTGGTGATAAACACATCGAGACTTCTGCCAGAGAAATAGTCATTGTTGCTCCAAAGTGCATTCAAAATCACATTACGCTCCAGCATGTTGTTTTTATTGAGCAAAAGCATTTGTAATATTTCAGCTTCGCGGGTGGTTAATGTTCTCTGACTATTCGCTATGGTTAAAATGCCTTTTGGATAGTAAAATTGATAATTGCCTATTTTTATTGGCTGCTTTGCTTCATTTTCGGGCTTAAATAGAAGTCGGTTTTGGCTTAATAATGCTTTTACCCTGATGGTGAGCTCTTCCATACTAAAAGGTTTTTTTAAATAGTCATTGCCGCCACTTTCGAAACCCATTACCACATCGGCAGGGAGCGATTTCGATGTTAAAAATATAATCGGCGTTGCCATATCAATCTGTCTCAGTTGTTTTGCGATCGAGAAGCCATCGCCATCCGGTAGCATTACATCTAATATTAATATGTCGGGCTTTGATTTATGGTATTGACTAATGGTTTCTTTAGCGGTTAAAGTATGTATCACTTCGAATCCTTTTAAGGCTAATGTTTCCTTAACTATTTCGGCAAGTGCAGGCTCGTCTTCTACAAAGAGAATTTTATTTAAAGTGGCCATCCCAAAGTGATTTTAGTTCCTTTACCAAGTTTACTTTCCATTTTATACCAGCCATTGTGTAAATGCATGATCTGTTTCACATAATTTAACCCTAATCCATGCCCTTTTACCGGATGACTATTGCCGGTACTTACCCGATAGAATTTCTCGAACACGGCAGGGATGTCTTTTTCAGCTATTCCAATGCCATTATCTTCAACCTGTATCGTTAGAAAAACCTCTTTCTTTTGAATGGTTACCTTGATCAGGGATTCTTCACCTGAATACTTTATTGCATTGTCTATGATGTTGCTTATGGCATGCTGAAACTGAGTAGAATCAACATATATCTCGTTTATTTCACTTCTGTTTTGATAATCAATAGTAATTCTTTTCCCGGCTTTCATTTCATGCAGGTTTATGATTTCCATTATTTTATTGCCGAAAAAGACTTTTTCTTTTAGTAGGGGAGATTTCCCATCCTCATAAATGGCGATATTTAAGACTTTATCAACCAAAATATTCAATCGTTCAATTTCATTTTTTGCATGGATCAGGTACCGGTTATATTTATCATCATCGTTTCGGATGATGGGGTTGTTCAAGGCTTCAATGGCAACTGAGACCGTTGATATGGGTGTTTTAAATTCGTGGGTGATATTACTGATGAAATCGTTTTTAATGGTCGATAATCTTTTCTCCCAAAAAAGTCTTTTTAAAAGAATGATCATACAACCTGACACTATAAAGATCATAGCGAACGAAGAAAACAGAAGTAAGGCCATTCTGGAAAGAATGTAAGCCGATGGACTTTTAAACATTGCTCTTACGTATTGTTGATCATCGGTAAAACGGTAGGTTTGAAACGCCCTCGTAACAAAAGCATAATCAAGCTTTTTTATACCCTTATTATTGGTGCTGTCTACTTTTTTAACGATAAAGCGATAAGGTGTTTCAATGTTTCGGGCTTTTAAGTAAATGTTAAATGCGGGTCTTAAGCGAGTGGTGTCGAACTGGTATTTCTTGGTCTGTTCATCCATAAACAGACCAAGCTTTTGTGTTCTATAATAAATGGTATGTGTTTCCAGATCTTCTTCTCTCATTAGCATTGCAAGTTGGCCAGCAATATGTTTGCGCACACTGGTATCACTTTTGTTTTTTGGAAGGGCCTTACTATAATCTGATAAGCTAAACGACGATGAGAATTTATCTTTCTCATCACCCTTTGCGCTAACCGTGTAGATATATTTCTTGTCTTTTTTATCAAATTTGGCACTAATCAAAAAAGCATTGGTATCTAAAAGTTTTTTTTCGATAATGTTCTGAATCGTATCACAGCGTAAGTTGAGCTCTTTTTTTATTCCATCTTCGAAAGCAAGGTTAACTTCCTTTTCAAAATCTTTTAAAGTTGTTTTGTAATAGTTAACAATCCAATATACCTGCAACGATAAAAGTGCCACCATTACCGAAAAACAGATTGCAATTAAAATGTTGGCACTTTTTCGCATCATCAAATGTATGTTAAATCTCTAAGTCTAAATATTGCATTAACATAATATAACCTAAAATAACATATCCGATAACTCAGTTTAAAGTGTGTTTTGTTCAGTTTTGGTAAAACAAAAATGATGAAAGCAATATTTTTTAATCTATTATTATTATCTGTATGTGCATCTGGTGCATGGTCACAGGGCATTCAGATCAAAGCCGGCGATCAATTTCCGGATATATTGATCAAAAATTTAATCAATTCGCCTGTCAAGTCCATTCAGCCTGGAGAAAAGCAGGATAAGATTTATATCTTAAACTTGTGGGGTACCTGGTGTAGTCCATGCATTCCCGAAATGGATACGCTGGCTAAACTACAATCGCGTAATCCCGCAAGCATTCAGGTCATCGGTATTTCTGACGAAAAACCTTCAAGGCTCCAGAATTACCTGACAAAAAAACCGTCGAAGGTCTGGCTCTATAGTGATATCACGGGATTTTTTTACAAGCTGTTTGACTTTGCGTATGTAGGGCAGAGTGCAATTATAAATGCTAAGGGTAAAGTTGTGGCCCTGGTTAGAAGCGATTCAATTGATCAAAAAATGATCGATCGGTTAGTAAAAGGATTAGCAGTAAAATCTACAGCAGAATTTAAAGAGAAACCTGTAAATAACAACAGTGATATTTTTGCTGTTGATTCTACTTTGATCCACAGTTTTACGTTGCGCGGTTATATAAAAGGCCAGCATTCGGGCAGTATGCGGTATACCGATAAAAGTGCTTTCGATGGTCGTAGGATTACCTTTACCAATGCTTCGATGGCTTCCTTATATAAAGATGCTTATGGTATAGTTTCTGAAAAACAATTGATTTACGAACTCCCCGAAAAAGAAGTTTCTGACTTTGATCACAAGGAAACACTCTATTCTTTAGACTTACTGGTTAAGCCTGAACAAAAGGATAGTTTAATGGTTATCCTACAAAATAAACTTCTGGTATTACTACCTGTAAAGGCTAGAATAGAATATCGGATGATGCCTGTTTATGTGCTGATCAATAAAAATTTTAACCAAAAAGAATCAAATGATGTAAAACTGAATTATAGCTTTAGCGGGCAAGGTTACGATGGGCAGGGTGCTACGTTAGCCAACTTTGCCAACGATTATCTAAGTAATGAATTTAGTTTCCCCGTTGTAGACGAAACAGGTTTATCAAAACGATACAATATCAAAACTGATTTAGCGATAAGAAATAGAGAGGGTATGCTGAAATCGATAAATGATATCGGATTAGACTTAGTTAAACAGGATAGAAAGATGAAAGTTCTGGTCTTTTATAAATAGAAATGGTCCGGTTAACCGGACCATCTTTAAAATTTTTATTAACTGAATAATTCCTGCTCGTCTCTGTTTTCAGTTGGGATCTTTTTTAAGAAATCGTCAAAAGATGGCCCGTCGTTATCCGAATAGATGCCATAAGCGTCTAATATATATCCAATATTTTTATCCTGATCTTCCAGAAGATACAATACAGAGTTATCCGCAGGGTCTGAATCTCCTTCAAAGCGGTAGGTTTTAACAATAGTTAAATCTTCAGGTTTGTAGATTTTACCCAACGATTTACTTTGCATCTTACCGTGGTCAGTCATTTTTAATTCGTTATCTTTTCCTTTCAGCCTCAATTTCTCCAGAATTTGACTCAAAGTGTTCATTGCAGTTGGCTGTTCCATAGTTATACGATTTTATAATGATTAAACAAGTGGTATTCGAAATGGTTTTAACCGTATCTGTTTTAGATCAAACTAAATGATTGTCAATGTGTTTAGTATGCAAACTAAATTTAAAAAAAAATGAAAAAATATCTTTTAAGCATAGCCATTGCAGGCCTTGCATTTGTAAGTGCCTGTACCAAAACCGACAAAGAAATTGCACAGGCAACATTAACCGAAACGGCTGATAATACCAAAACCATTGGAACAGCAAAATTTTACGAACTGAGCGATGGGAAAATTAAGATGGATATTGAGATGAATTTTGCTGCACGTGCCGACAGCAATGTTGCTGTCCACTTTCACGAGCATGGCGATTGCGGCAATATGGGAGAAAATACACATGGCCACTGGAATCCAACGAAAGAAGCACATGGAAAATGGGGATCTGCAGCTTACCACAGTGGCGATATTGGCAATATCATGTTAGATAGTAAAGGCCATGCCACACTTTCGGTTACTACCGATAGATGGAGTATAAAAGATGGCGATATTAAAAATATTATCGGTCGTGGAATTATTGTGCATGGCGGTACAGATGATTATACCACGCAACCTACCGGCAACTCGGGACCACGAGTGGGCTGTGGAGTTATTGAAGCAGTAAAATAATTTGTATTAATGATGGTCGTTCCTCCCCGGAAAGACCTTTCTTAAGCGGCTAAATTTTTAGCTGCTTTTTTTTATGCAATTTGATCAAGGTTGTCATCATCATTAAAAACCTAATCATTATGGCAACTCTAAACGAATCTCAAAGCGGCAAGGCCGTAAAAGGAAGAACCAAAAAAGCAACACCAAAGGTAGATCTTACTGCGATGGTAGACCTGATGTTCTTATTAACTACATTTTTTATGCTTACCACAACGCTGAGCCAATTAAATGCTGCAGACATTGCTAAGCCTGTTAATGAGCATAATCCTGATCCTGCTCCTTTCCCCGAATCGCGCACCATGACCATTGTACTTGGTAAAGATAACAAGGCAGTATCTTATATGGGGACTATTGAAAAGGCCAACATGAAAGTGATCCCTATGGCAAGTCTCCAAAAGGAAATTGCTTCGAATAAGCTATTGGTGGCGGCTACCCATCAGAACAATCCATCAAAGTATATGATCGTGATCATCAAACCGGGCAAAACGGCTAAGTTCCAAAATTTTGTAGATGCAGTTGATGAAATGAAAATTGCGGATATTAAATCTTATAGCATAGACGATGATCATTTCGCCGGGAAAGAGTTGTCGTTTATGAAAATGAATGGCATATAGATCACTGATTTTAAATAGATATAAAATGTTTTAGGGCTAAAGAATAAATTGAATATGATAAAGGTCAACTAATTTCTTTGTTTTTTGGAAAGCAATTGTAGTAAGTCTTTTTAATGTTAGTCCTGCTTTTTGCTTGTAGTCCCGATTAGAAAAAATCGGGAGCTACCCGCGTCAATCAGGTTTAAATAGGTTAGGTTTTTGCAATTCTGTTAGGTTGAGCAGGTGTGCCAGAAAAACTTACGAAGTTGGCCCCGGCTTGGGCTAAGCGAAACTTAGTAAGTTTGGCCTGTGAGCACTAAACCCAGGTTAACTAAACCTGACAGGAGCGAACACCGAACGCAGAGAGGTAAAGCGGATGGCAGGGCTTTCGGTACCGATGGATGCAGGATCCTGCTTTTCAAAAAAAACATCAATGATTTTTCTACTGTTTATTGAGCCACCACACATGGTGGTGTTGGATGTTACCATCCGACACAGATTTTTACAGTCAGATGGTAACATCTGACTTCACGATAACAAAAAAAGGCGTTCTGCAATGCTGCAAAACGCCTTTTCTAAAAATTTATTTGGAATTAAATGCCGAAAGCAGCTTTAACCTGATCTACGTAATCTAATTTCTCCCAGGTAAACAAATCAACCGTAACCGTTTTTTCTTCACCGTTTGGTGTTCTAAAAGTTTTGGTAACCGTTTCTGGTGTACGGCCCATGTGTCCGTAAGCAGCAGTTTCGCTGTAAATTGGGTTTCTTAACTTTAAACGTTGCTCAATAAAATAAGGACGCATATCAAAAATTGATTCAACAATTTTAGCAATCTCGCCATCAGTTTTACCTACTTTACCCGTTCCGTAAGTATTGATGTAAATACCCATTGGTTTTGCAACACCGATAGCGTAAGAGACCTGAACCAAAATTTCGTCAGCAATGCCAGAAGCCACTAAGTTTTTAGCGATGTGACGGGTAGCATAAGCTGCACTTCTATCTACTTTACTTGGATCTTTACCAGAAAAAGCGCCACCACCATGGGCACCTTTACCACCGTAAGTATCAACAATAATTTTTCTACCGGTTAAACCCGTATCGCCATGCGGACCGCCGATTACAAATTTACCGGTTGGGTTAATGTGGTATTCAATTTTATCGTTAAATAAATGTGCGTAAGCCGGGTTGTTTTTGATGATTCTTGGAATCAGGATATTTACCAGATCAGTTTTGATTTTGGCCAACATGGCGGCTTCTTCATCAAAATCATCATGCTGTGTAGAAATCACAATGGCATCGATGCGAACCGGTTTGTTATTATCATCATACTCTAAAGTAACCTGGCTTTTCGCATCCGGGCGCAAATAAGTGATTTCGTTATTTTCGCGGCGTAAAACAGCAAGTTCCTGTAATAATTTATGAGAAAGGTTTAATGCCAATGGCATGTAATCTTCCGTTTCGTTGGTTGCATAACCAAACATCATACCTTGATCGCCTGCACCTTGTTCTTCTTTGCTGCTTCTATCTACACCCTGGTTAATGTCCTGCGACTGCTCGTGTATGGCAGATAAAATACCGCAAGAGTTGGCCTCGAACATGTATTCGCTTTTGGTGTAACCAATTTTCTTGATTACATCACGTGCAATCTGCTGTACATCTAAATATGTTTTAGATTTTACCTCACCTGCTAAAATAACCTGACCAGTAGTTACCAAAGTTTCGCAAGCTACTTTTGATTCTGGATCGAAAGCCAAAAAATTATCAATTAACGCATCCGAAATTTGATCGGCGATTTTATCTGGGTGACCTTCAGAAACAGATTCTGATGTAAATAAATATGACATTTATTAAATAATTAATGAAAAATAAACAAATTTATAATTGCCAAACCCCTTGGAAACAGGTGTTGAAATGATTGAAAGGAGGCATTAGCAATTTTTTTAAGTGGTTGCAATCCGGTCCCGTGGTATCGGGATAGCAAATCAATCCACTTTTTACTGCCGCAAAATTAGCATATTTTCTTTATTTCAAAAATTATAGATTATTTTGTGCACTCAATCTTACACTTTGCACACAAAGATCAATATCCTCTTTATCATAAACCCCATCTCCGGTGGGAGGGGAAAACTGCGTATTCCAGATTTTATCGACAAATACCTGGATAAGGAAAAGTTTAGTCCCAATTTTGTTTTTAGCGAATATGTGGGGCATGCCGGCGAACTGGCAGACGAAGCGTCTACCAAAAACTTTGATGTAATTATAGCTGCGGGTGGTGATGGTACCATAAATGAGGTAGCCACAAAAGTTTTAAAGCATAATAAAATTTTAGGGATTTTGCCGCTGGGATCAGGCAATGGCCTTGCCCGCTTTTTAAATATTTCTAAAAACTTAAGGTATGCGCTGTCTATTATCAATAATTTTAAGATTGATGAAATTGATACGGCTGAGTTTAACAAAAAATGTTTTTTCAACCTGGCAGGTATGGGTTTTGATGCCCACCTGAGTTCTGTTTTTTCGAAAGATAAAAAACGCGGACTATCGGGCTATGTAAAACTGGGTTTTAAAGAGGTTTTTAACTACAAGGCGCAAACTTATAATTTGAATATCGACGGTACCGAATATACCAGAAAAGCCTTCGCCATCAGCATTGCCAATTCATCGCAGTATGGAAACGATGTTTATATTGCACCAAATGCTTCGGTAAAAGACGGGTTGCTGGATATTTGCATTATTAAACCCTTCCCGATAATAAAATTGCCTGTTTTGGGTTATGTAATGTTGAGGGGCAAAGCAGAAAGCTCCGATATGATTGAAATTATTAAAGGAAAAAATATTAAAATTATAAGGGAAACGGCAGGAGCGGTGCATGTGGATGGCGAACCTTTGCAAATGGGCGTTGAAATTGAAGCAGTTATTAATCCACTCTCGTTAAAGGTAATTGTTCCGTAGCTGAGTTTGGAGTTGAGCGTTTGGAGTTTAGAGTGAATTAATCTGTTATTAAGGTCATGAAGCATCAAGCTATCAACCATTGACCAATGAACCTATGGCTAATGAACCCTCACACATCTCCCATATTACATTATAAGTATGAAACCAAAGAAAAACAGTTTAAGCGATCTTGGCGGAATTATGTATTCTACCAATCCCGAATTCGAATACGAAGAAGAAGTTGATGATACCGTTACCTCGCCAAATAATCATCAGGATTTAAGGGTAATGCTCGATAAAAAGAACCGCGGTGGCAAGGCTGTAACCTTAATTACAGGTTTCAGAGGCCGCTCAGAAGATTTAGAAGTATTGGGCAAAATGTTGAAGACCAAATGTGGTGTAGGCGGCTCAGTTAAAGATGGCGAAGTTATGATCCAAGGGGATGTTCGTGATAAAGTGATAGGGATTCTGCAAAAAGATGGTTATAAAGTGAAAAAAGCCGGGGGATAATGTAGAAGCTGTCATCCTGAGTGCAACGAAGGATCTTTTTATTGTTCATCGCGAGCATAAAAAGATTGCTCCCCAAAAAGTCTGGATTTCTCTTCGCAATGACTAACCTCACGAATACTAGTTGCCTTCTTACCAATCCTCATCAAAACCTAGCCAATCCTCAATATTGGTTTTTAAATGTATAGCGCGTAATTACTTTCGCTAAACATTTAAATCAATCAACATGAAACAGTTATTATTTTTATTCTTTTTTGTTATTTCTTTTGGCTTACAGGTTACTTATGCGCGATTTTTGAATCTTGGTGCTGCAGAGATAATCATGCTTTTGGTCGTAGGCTTTTTTACCTTAGCCTTTGTTGGAGTGGTTCTTTTTTTATGTTTATATTTAGCCAAACGCGCTAAAACCGCTAAAAATGAGAAATAAAATAATCTTCGGATTTGCTTTTATAGTTACCTACAGCATTCAGGTTGCCCATGCGGAATTTTTAAACATGGGGAGTGCGGAGATCATTATGCTTTTGGTAGCAGGTATTATTTTTTTTGGTTTTTTTGGAGGTATTTTTATGTTGATCTATTTTTTGATCAGAAGGAACCGTACGCATTCCCAAATAATGCCAAATACCGTTGCTATAAATTTTACACCTCCCACAGCATATCAAAATCCACTTATGGATGAAAAGACGGATAAGAAAGAGCCCATTAAGATAAATGCCAGGATTGCTTTGCCTCAACAGAACGAAATAAGGTACGTTAACACTAATGAAATTATAAGGTGCGAAGCGGACAACAATTATACCAACTTCTTTTTTAACGGGGGAGATAAGCTGCTCATTTCGAAACCGCTAAAAGAATATTCAGACTTACTTAAACCACAAGGTTTTATTCGGGCACACCAAAGTCATTTGGTAAATCCGAAATTTGTAAAAAGCTGGCTAAAAGAAGATGGTGGAACGTTGTTGATGGATAATGGTGATAAAGTCCCCGTATCTAAACCAAACAGGGAAATGGTAAAAGAGGTGTTGGGGAAATAGTTTTTAAAATAATTATGTCATTACGAGTAACCATCAGGTCTGTGGCCTGAAAAATATAGGAATGACGTCCTATATGCGCTTTCTAATGTATTATATTTAAGATTTTGCATCCTGCAAAACTCATTGAGCTAAGATGTCTAAGGTAGTCGTAAAAATTAAAGATTATGCAGGTTAATTAACCACCTTAGACACCTAAGAACATCTAATTCATTAAATAATCCTTTAGGCTTTCACACTATATAAGGACATGTAAGCTTATATGGTTCTTAAATGTCTTATATGGTCAAAAAAAACACTAAATATCAGTTGTTTACATAAACGTCATTATAAGGTACTAAGCAATCTTAAAGCACTCGCACGTAAGCGGTCGTTGTAAGATTGCTTCGTCGTTCCTCCTCAGCAATGACGAATCTTTGTTTTTTAAACCTTACATTTTTGTACTTTTGCGGCTATGTCAGTTATTAAACCCTCTTTAGCAAAAGGCACCCGCGATTTTACTCCGGTTGAAATGGTAAAACGCAACTTTATTTATGATACCATTAAAACGGTTTTCAGGAAATATGGTTATGCTGAAATTCAGACGCCAAGTTTTGAAAATCTTTCTACCCTAACCGGAAAATATGGTGATGAAGGTGATAAACTGATTTTTAAAATTTTAAATAGTGGCGAATTTCTTAAAGATCCAAAAAAGAAATCGTTCGATTTTGCTGAAGAAGATAATAGCAATAAACTAATCCCTTTAATTTCTGAAAAAGCCTTACGTTACGATTTAACAGTGCCATTTGCGCGTTATGTAGTGATGCACCAGCACGAAATTACCTTACCTTTTAAACGTTTTCAGGTGCAGCCCGTTTGGCGTGCCGATCGTCCGCAAAAAGGTAGATACCGCGAATTTTATCAGTGTGATGTGGATGTGGTGGGATCTGAAAGTTTACTGAATGAAGCTGAATTTATTTTGATTTACAATGAAGCCTTAAGCAAATTAGGACTAAAAGATTTCAGCATAAAAATTAATAACCGGAAAATTTTAACGGGTATTGCCGAGATCATAGGTAAACCTGATTTGATAATCGATATGACGGTTGCTATCGATAAACTGGATAAAATCGGTTTAGATGGCGTAAGTAAAGAATTGTTGGAGCGTGGCTTTACCGAAACTGATTTGGAAAAACTGCGTCCGGTAATTTTACTGGAAGGTACCAATGAAGAAAAATTGGCCAGTCTGAAAGAAGTTTTAGCACAATCTGAAACCGGTTTAAAAGGTATTGCTGAAATTGAACAGGTTTTTGAATACGTAGAAAGCCTGATTGCTTATGGGTTGCCATTGGTAGCCAAATTAGAACTTGATATTACTTTGGCCCGTGGCTTAAATTATTATACCGGCTGTATTTTCGAGGTTAAAACCAACGAAGTGGCCATGGGCAGTATTGGGGGAGGCGGTCGTTATGATGATTTAACAGGTATGTTCGGTTTAAAAGATTTGACCGGCGTGGGTGTTTCTTTTGGCGCCGACCGTATTTATGATGTATTGGAAGAACTTAACCTTTTCCCTGCCTCAGCAGAAGTTGGAACAAAAGTATTGATTAGTAATTTCGATGCGGAAGCCGAAAAATATGCCTTGCCGATTGTTCAACAGTTTAGAAATGCCGGTATAGCTGCAGAGTTATACCCAAGTTCGGCAAAACTGAAGAAACAAATGGCTTATGCCGATGCAAAAAATATCCCCTACGTAATTTTAATTGGAGGCGATGAAATTTCCGGCGGCGAACTTACATTGAAAGATATGCAAAGCGGAGAGCAGAAAAAGCTAACTGTTTTAGGTATACTGGAGTTGTTGAAATAGAAGTTTAATTCACCACAGAGATCACTAGAGTTTTCACAGAGTAAACGGAGGCTATTGGCTATCCCTAACTGAAACAACTCAGTGACCTCTGTGCCGTTTCTCTGTTGCCTCTGTGGTTAAATTCATCGTCCAACCCGCAATAAAATAGGGAAATGGACATCTTTCTCTGCATCATCACCCCAGGCTTCTTTTAGCTCAGTAAAGAGGTATTCCAGGGGATTGCGATCATTGGCTTTTTTGTAATGTTGCAATGAAGACCAGGTATTTAAATAGCCAATTAACTGGTTAAAATTCCAGGTGGTTTTAATCTGAAAATGTGGTGCAATTATTTCTTCAAAAGGAAAAGGAATGGTTTTATAACCTTCTTCAATGTAGCGGCGTTCACTGTCCCAGTATTTGCCTAATATATCTTCATAAAGCTTATGGATAACTTTGTCTACTTTTTTATCGATAGACATAATCCCATAACCAATTGCCGCAAAAAGACCATCTGGTTTTAATGTTCTTTTTACCTCTGCATAAAAGGCTTCGAAGTTAAACCAATGGATGGCCTGCGCTACCGTAATCAGATCGAAACTATGATTTTCCACCGATGTTTGTTCTGCTGGCTCCACTTTGTAAGTGATATTTGGCAACTGTAAAGCGTTTTTTAATTGATTTTCACTAATGTCTGTTGCATAAACCGACCCGAAATGCTGGGCCAGCACCCGGGCAACCTGACCATTCCCTGTGGCACAATCCCAGGCAGTTTCCTTGTTTTTTAGCAGACTAAAAAGATAATCGTACAATTCCTGCGGATAAGTAGGACGATATATGGCGTAATCGGCAGATTGGGTAGAAAAGTTATCTTTCATTTTTATTAATGATTGAATGTTGAATGGCGTAAGGAGTAAATGTAATCGCGATGAAAATAACTCCGCTCTTTCTTTATAAAATTATTATATTTTTGATTAACAACTGGTGTTAATTTAAGTTTCATATTGGGTTATTGAATCACTCATTCATTCAATCACTTACTCATTCTCTCATTCAATATTATACTATGGAAAAAACAGTACAAAAAGACGAAGTTAAGGATGTAGAATACAGGCTGAAATCTATTTTTGGTGGTTCGGTTGGCAACCTTGTTGAGTGGTACGATTGGTACACTTATTCTGCTTTTGCACTTTATTTTTCTCCGGCTTTTTTCCCAAATAGCAATCCAACGGCTCAGTTATTGAATACTGCAGGCATTTTTGCCGTGGGATTTTTAATGCGCCCAATTGGAGGTTGGTTATTTGGTAGCATTGCTGATAAATTAGGCAGGAAACGCGCGATGACACTTTCTGTGTTAATAATGGCGATAGGTTCATTAATTATCGGTTTAACCCCAGGTTACAAACGAATCGGTATAGCCGCTCCACTGTTGCTTGTGTTTGCAAGATTGATACAGGGCTTGAGTACCGGTGGCGAATATGGAACCTCTGCTACTTATCTAAGCGAAATGGCCACCAAAAAACACCGTGGCTTTTATTCGAGTTTTCAGTACGTAACCTTAATTGGCGGACAATTATTAGCTTTAGGGATCCAGCTGATCTTGCAGAACTGGTTACTTACTCCTGCCCAGTTACACAATTGGGGCTGGCGCATTCCTTTTTTTATTGGTGCTGTACTCTCTTTTATTGCGTTGTATCTGCGTAGGCATATCAATGAAACGGCAGCCTTTAAAAGCAAAGATGCGGAAGACAAAAAAGGAGGCATCGCTGTACTATTGAAATATCCGAAAGAGATTTTTACGGTTGTGGGTTTAACTTTGGGAGGAACCATTGCCTTTTACACATTTAGTACCTATATGCAAAAGTTTCTTGTGAATACGGTTCACCTCAGTAAAGAGACCTCTACAACGTTATCATTCATTTCGTTGCTGGTTTTTGCCATTATGCAGCCTTTGTTTGGTTTGTTATCCGATAAAATCGGTAGAAAGCCCTTGTTAATCGGTTTTGGGATATTGGGCACTTTATGTACCTATCCAATTTTAACAGGCCTGGCAGGCGAAACCAATACCACAATTATTTTTTTATTGATGATAGGTGCCTTGATTATTGTAAGTGGCTATACAAGTATCAATGCAGTGGTTAAGGCTGAGTTGTTCCCTGCCGAAATCAGGGCTTTGGGTGTGGGTTTGCCTTATGCTTTAACCGTTGCCATTTTCGGTGGCACAGCAGAATATTTTGCGCTTTGGTTTAAAAATATCGGTCACGAAAATTATTTCTACTGGTACGTAACCGGATGTATTTTGATTTCGCTGATTTTGTATACGACTATGAAAGATACGAAGCATCATTCGAAGATTGAGGATTAGATTTTTTGTGCTATCTGTCGTCATTTCGAGCGGAGTGCAACGTAGCCGAGAAATCCTAAATAGTCCTCGTTTGTAACGAGGATTATCGAGATTTGCATTTGTAATGCAGTTAAGCAAACTAAATGGCGATAAAATCGCCTTTCTCTTTTATCCTCGTTACAAACGAGGACGATGAAAGTTTTATGCGCCTAAATAAAATTATCTCAAGTGACTAAGATGGTGAATAAAAAATGAACGGCTTTAATAAGTGAAAACTACAAATAATTACTCACCTCAATTAAATTCATATCCGGATCGCGGAGGTAGATCGAAATAATCTTACCATTTGCTCCCGTCCGTTCTACAGGCCCTTCTTCAACCTCGTTACATTTTTCTTTCAGTTCCTGCATCACCTCAGGAAGTGGAAAATCGGTAATAAAACATAAATCGGCCGTACCCGGCATCGGTTTAAATGCTTTTGGCTCAAACTCACTTCCATATTGTTGAAGATTGATTTTTTGATTACCAAACTTCAGCGCTTTTCGGTTTTCGCCAAATTCAATAACCTCCATTCCCAGGGCAAGACTGTAAAACCTGCAGGTACTTTCTAAATTGGCAACCGTTAATACAAGGTGATCTAAATTCTTGATGTCCATAATAATAAATTAGAACTAAAGCATTCGTCCTTTTGTTTTAACTAAAGGATTTTATAATCCTGACATTTGGTTGGCAGATTATCAACCAACAAAATACTCAATTTTTATATATTTACCATTATGCAAAACCTGCCTCCTTTAGCCGAACGTATGCGCCCTCAAAACCTCGATGAATATGTTGGGCAGAAACATTTAGTAGGAGTTGGAGCGGTGTTACGCAAAGCGATTGAAAGCAGTCAGCTGCCATCCATGATTTTTTGGGGACCTCCGGGAGTAGGAAAAACTACTTTAGCCTATATCATTTCGCAGGCATTAGACCGGCCCTTTTTTAACCTGAGTGCCATTAACAGTGGAGTGAAAGATATCCGCGAGGTAATCGACCGTGCCGCACAGCTAAAAGATAGCTTTCTGGGCTTGCCTATTTTGTTTATTGATGAAATCCACCGTTTTAGCAAATCGCAACAGGATAGTTTGTTGGGCGCAGTTGAACGGGGTTTGGTTACTTTAATCGGTGCTACAACCGAAAATCCATCGTTCGAGGTCATTTCAGCGTTACTTTCCCGTTGTCAGGTTTACATTTTAAAATCACTCACAGAAGAGGAATTAGTCGGTTTGTTGCAAACAGCCATTAAAAAAGATGCTGTTCTTGCCGAGAAAAAAATCACGATAAAACAACACGAGGCCTTAATCCGGTTATCTGGTGGCGATGCACGAAAACTCTTAAACGTACTCGAAATCGCCATCAATGGCATTGGTGGTAATAAAATAATACTCACCAATGAGAATGTACTGGCGCATGCACAACAAAACCTCGCGCTGTATGATAAAGCCGGAGAACAGCATTACGATATCATTTCTGCATTTATTAAATCAATCCGTGGCAGCGACCCTAACGCTGCTGTTTACTGGTTAGCCAGGATGATTGAAGGAGGAGAAGATCCCTTATTCATTGCCCGCAGGTTATTGATCTTATCTTCAGAAGATATCGGCAATGCTAATCCGAATGCACTGTTGCTGGCCAATAACTGTTTTACGGCGGTTAATGTAATCGGATACCCGGAAGCAAGGATTATCTTATCACAATGTGTAACCTATCTGGCCAGTTCGCCAAAAAGCAATGCCTCTTATGAGGCCATTAACAAAGCGCAGGCTTTGGTTAAACAGACAGGAAATCTACCTGTACCTTTACATATCCGCAATGCACCGACCAAACTGATGAAAAATATCGGTTACGGGAAAGATTATCAGTATTCACATGGATACGAAGGTAATTTTTCGCCCCAGGAATATTTTCCAGAAGAATTAAGCGGCACAAAGCTCTATGATCCGGGGAAAAATGCTGCAGAAGAGAAGCTGAGAGAGAAACTTAGACAAAATTGGAAAGACAAATACAAATATTAGTGTAACATTTTCTCCCGAATGCATACTAATAGGTATATTGACTAAAAATCAAACACCTAAACTAAATATGCTGAGTATTTTTTTAAGCCATCAAAGAAAATCTTTCTGGCGTTCGAGGAACAGGGGTAGTAGTATTGCTGGCCAGATTGTTCTGGGTTTCTTTATGCTTTACTTTTTTGCCATTGCTGTTGGCATAGGTTTTGGAATGTCACATTTCCTGCCAAAAATTTTCCCAAACAAAGAGGTGATTTCCAGTTTTAACGGTATCATCCTTTATTATTTCGCATTCGATTTTATCATGCGTTTGCAGTTTCAGGAACTACCCACCTTAAGTATTATCCCTTATTTGCATTTAAAGATTTCGAGGAGTAAAATTATCAGGTTTTTAAATGTTAAGGCACTATTCTCCGCATTTAATCTTTGGCCGTTTTTTATTTTTCTGCCATTCTGTTTTATTAAGATTTTGCCTGAATATGGAGCAATGGTTATGCTGATGTATATCGTTTCTATATTTTCGGTGATGGTTTTCAATAATTACCTGGTGTTATACATTAAGCGGAAATCGATCACCAATACCCTTTATACCTTTTTCGGGCTGGTTGTAATTGCTTCTTTTGCTGCTTTAGAGTATTATAAGGTTATTTCGATTATGGCTGCCTCCGACTTTGTATTCAGGGCCATCGCAGTACATCCTTTATACGCTTTTGCATTTACCCTGGCAGCTATAGCTATATTTTACCTTAACTCTACTTTCTTGCGTAAAAACTTATATGTAGAAGAGTTAAGTAGTAAACAAGAGAAAAAGGGCAGTACCGATTATGCTTTCCTTAACCGTTTTGGCAAAGTTGGCGAGCTGGCCGCTTTAGAATTAAAATTAATCCTCCGTCACAAACGCCCCCGCTCTGCGGTGATTCTGGGTTTCTTTTTCCTTTTTTATGGGTTTATTTTTTACAAGGAAAAAGCAATCAATACCGATGCTTTTGGCCAGATGATGTTCGGTGCCATTTTTATGACAGGTATTTCCATTATTGTTTATGGTCAGTTTATGTTTGCCTGGCAAAGTGCCCATTTTGATGGCATATTGGCCAATAAAATCAATTTTAAAGATTACATCAAGGCTAAATTTTTGCTTTTTACCATTGGCTGTACCGTTATTACTGTATTGGCTAGTTTTTATGGCTTTTTAAGTCCGAAATTATTGCTCCTGCATTTAGCCGCTTATTTATACAATATTGGCTTTGGAACAGTAGTGGTGCTTTACCTCGCTACTTTAAACTATAAACGCCTCGATATTACCAAAGCCGCAAGCTTTAACTACCAGGGAACTGGTGCTACCCAATGGCTTTTAATGTTTCCTTACGCACTTACACCCATTTTAATGTATGTACCCTTCGGCATATTGAATAAACCTTACTGGGGATTAGCTGTAGTGGGCATATTCGGTTTAATCATGCTGCTGTTAAGGGGCTTTTGGGTAAACTACATTGCAAAACGACTTGAAAAACAACGATATAAAATAGCCGAAGGCTTTAGAGAATAATTATGATTTTAGAAGTTAAGAAATTACAAAAAGTTTATGGCGATAAAACCGTTGTAAACATCGAAGATCTACAGATTGCTGCCGGAGAAACCGTGGGTTTAGTGGGAAATAACGGCGCAGGTAAAACTACTTTCTTTAGGATGCTTTTAGACCTGATCCGTCCAACCACAGGCGAGGTTTTATCGAAAGGCCAAAATGTTATGCAGAATGATGCCTGGAAGGATTATACCGCATCATTTTTGGACGAAGGTTTCCTCATCGATTATTTAACGCCTGAAGAGTATTTTATTTTTATCGGCAGTTTACACAATTTAAGTGTCGCCGATGTTTCTGCATACCTTAACCAATACGGCGAGTTTTTTAATGGCGAAATCCTCAACAGTGGTAAATACATCCGCGATTTTAGCAAGGGAAACCAGGTTAAAGTGGGTATTGCTGCCGCTTTAATGCAAAAGCCAGAGATCTTGATTTTGGATGAACCTTTTGCCAACCTAGATCCCACTACCCAGATCCGTTTAAAGAATTTGTTAAAGGCACAGGCAGGCAATATGACTACTTTTATCTCCAGTCACGATTTAAACCATGTTACAGATGTTTGTAGCCGCATTGTACTGGTAGAAAAAGGGCAGGTGATCAAAGATTTTAAAACAGATGAAAATACTTTAAAAGAGTTGGAGAGTTATTTCTCTGCATAGTTTTTGTACTAAGAATGATACAATATGTGAGAAGGGTCCTGATTTATCAGGACTCTTTTTTGTAAATAAGATTACTGTTTGTATCGTAAATTATCGAAATGGGCCGAAAATACGGTTATATTAGTTTTTGGCATTGTGTTTGAATATGTCGGGTAGAAATTATAAATCTATCATATCATGAGTATTTCAAAAGTAAAAATAGCAACATTAAGTATAGGGTTAGCAGTGGGTTCGATGGCATTCCAAAGTTGTGATAGTTTAACTAAAACACAAAAAGGAGCTGGTATTGGTGCTGCAGCTGGCGGTGTTATTGGTGCATTAATCGGTAAAAAAGCCGGTAATACAGCAGTTGGTGCTTTAATTGGTGGCGCTATTGGTGGTACAGCGGGTGCTTTTATCGGTCGTAGAATGGACAGACAGGCAGCTGAAATTCAAAAAGCCATACCTAATGCGGAAGTTATTCGTGAAGGAGAAGGTATTATTGTAAAATTTGATAGTGGTATTTTATTCGATTTCGATAAAACTGCTTTAAAAGATGCTGCTAAAACCAATATTCAGAGTTTAGCTTCTTCGTTAAACCAATATCCTGATACAGATATCAAAATTATCGGACATACTGATAGCCGTGGTACCGAACAATATAACATGGGGCTTTCAGAAAGAAGAGCAGCTGCTGTGAAAGCTTATGCTGTTTCTCAGGGTGTTCCATCATCAAGATTAGTTACCATGGGTAAAGGTTTTGCGGAACCAATTGCAGATAACGATACTGATGCTGGCCGTGCGGCTAACCGTCGTGTAGAAATTGTAATCGTGGCTAACGATGCATTAAAAGCATCAGCGCAAAAACAAGGATAATACCGCAAATTCCCTCTACCTATGAGGTCATTATATATGCAGCCCTGGTGTACATTCACCAGGGTTTTTTAGTTAACTTAGGTTTGGTGCTGGCCAGGCCAAACTTACGAAGTTTCGCTTAGCCCAGGCCGGGGCCAACTTCGTAAGTTTTTTGATGTGGTGTCAGATGTTTCCATCTGACACTGCTAGTTTATATTCTCATCTTTTTTTGAAAAGCAGGTTCCTGTTAGTATCGGTTCCGAAAGCCCCGCCATTCGCTTTACAGCTCTGCGTTCGATGTCCGCTACTGTTGGGTTTAGTTACCTTGGGTTTGGTGCTGGCCAGGCCATATTTAAGAAGTTTCGCTTAGCCTAAGCCGGGGCAAACTTCGTGAGTTTTTCCGGCGCACCTGCAACTCCAAATAGTTGCACCGGCAGAATTTCTTAAACGGGATTGAAGCGGCATACCCGATTTTTCATCGGGATATAGCGAAAAGCCCGACTAACATCAAAAAAAGCAGAAGACTTTGCTTTCCAAAATACTTAAATTGAGTTTTAAACAGGCTTATATCGAAAGGGAATGATACTGTGTAGTGATGTTATCATCTGACTGAGTAGATTTGCGTCAGATAGAAATATCTGACGCCACGGATGATAGCACAATAAGATTTAGTCAGCAGAATAAATATCTTCGAAATAACTCACCACTAGTGATTTCATCAGCATTTCCTGCTCTAACATGGTATAAGGCGGAATGGCTTTTATTAACTTCCAGTGCGGCCAACCATCCTGATCCAAGCCCTCTAATTCATAAAAGCCCATTTCGCTCAATAAACGGCAGGTGGCAATGTGCATCAGTTCTTCTTTCTGGCGTTTACTGTATTTCTTCGGGCCTTTGCCCAATTCCTGAACGCCGATGAGAAAAAGCATCACCTTTAAATCAGGAAAGTCGGAATCAAATTCAGTTGAAATCCTTTCCTGTAAAACTTTCCATTTGGCATTAATCTCCGACGGCTTCATATCTGCAAAGATAGTGTAAAAACGTGTAAGCCTTAAGTAAAACGTTTAGGCTTTTTAACACTTAGGCTTGAATGGTAATGGTATTTTTGGTTACATTTATAACCTATGGATACGAATATCAATAAAACAATTCATGCCGGTTTATTAGCTTATGGCATGTCAGGTAAGGTTTTTCACGCGCCATTCCTAAATGCACATGATGGTTTCAATCTAAAGGCCGTAGTAGAGCGAAGCCATAAAAATGCAGTTAACGATTACCCCAATATTATTAGTTACAATAGCGTTGATGAACTTTTGAACGATGAAGAAATTGATTTAGTGGTAATTAATACCCCAAATAACCTTCATTACGAACATTCGAAAGCCGCATTAAATGCGCATAAACATATTCTGGTTGAAAAACCTTTTACCGCTAATACTGAGCAGGCCAAAGAACTTTTCGAACTGGCCGATAGCGTTGGCAAACAGATTTTCTTTTACCAAAACCGCCGTTGGGACAGCGATTTTACTTCGGTAAAAAAAGTGCTTGAAAGTGGCAAGCTGGGTAAACTGGTTGAAGTTCATTTGCGTTACGATCGTTACCGCAATGTGATCGGACCGAAGGCATTTAAAGAAAAGCCGGTAGAGGCCAGCGGACTGTTATACGATTTAGGTCCTCACTTGTTAGATCAGGTGATCGGTTTATTTGGCAAACCATTGAGTTTTCATAAAATTTTGGGTAAAAACAGGGCAGGTACCTTGGTTGACGATTATTTCTCGATTCAATTGAGCTATCCCAACAGTGTAAATGTTTTTGTAACCTCGAGTATGTTGGTGGTGAACCCACAGCCAGGCTTTATATTACATGGCGTAAATGGTAGCTTTATTAAACAAAGAACCGATATCCAGGAAGAACAGTTACTCGCGGGTATGAAATTAACTGATCCAGGCTACGGCGTTGAGCCTGCAAATAAGTATGGTTTATTAACCACTATTGATGCAGATGGGAACAAAACCGAGGAGACTATTCCATCGGAGGTAGGAAGTTATCTGCCCCTTTTTGAAGCTGTTTATCAGGCAATAACCAATAATCAGCCATATCCGGTTACCAGGGAAGATGTTCTCGCTCAATTAGAAATTATCGAAAGCTAACCTCCAATTTGTACAATCTATTAAATCGGTGTAATCACCTTAAATCTGCATAATCACTCTAATCTGTGTAATCTTTATTATGAACTCGTTGCCATTTGCTTATTTAATCCCTATTTTTTTGATTGCCCTTTACCTTATTCTTAAAAAAAAGAAGGTAACTATTGAGCCTTTAACAGATGTGGACAAAAAAATACTCGATGATTATGTAGGCTATTACCATAATCTTGATTCGACTGATAAGCTTAAGTTTGAGCAGAAAGTGGCTGCATTTTTCAGTGCGGTTAAAATTGAAGCAGTAGGTTTGGAAATGACAACTTTAGATGAATTGCTGATTGCTTCGAGCGCCGTGATTCCTATTTTTGGTTTCGATGACTGGCAATACAAAAACTTAACCAGCGTATTATTGTATCCGGATACTTTTAACAAAGATTTTCAGTTTGATGGCGGGGAAAGGAATATTATGGGCATGGTGGGTACAGGTTATATGAACGGACAGATGATTTTATCGCGTTCGGCGCTGCGCCATGGTTTTTCTAAAAGTGCCGGGAAAGAAAATACAGCGATACACGAATTTGTCCATCTTTTGGATAAATCGGATGGGGCAACTGATGGCGTTCCTGAAAATTTATTGGCACATGAGTACACTTTACCATGGATTAAAATGATGCATGAAGAAATGGAAAAAATTGAGGATAACAAGTCTGATATTAACCCTTATGCCATCACCAATCAAGCTGAATTTTTTGCCGTGGTTTCTGAATATTTCTTTGAAAAGCCTGAGCTGTTAAAAGATAAACATCCCGAATTGTATTTTCAGTTAAGTCGCATTTTTGCGCAACAGCCTGCCGGTTAAAATGAATTATCAAATGAGAGTATTAGCAACCATAATGTTTAGCCTGATTTCGATCAGCAGTTTTGCGCAGAAAACCTATGTGTTAAGGCAAAATTATCCGACAGGTTATAGGTATGATTTCTCCATTAACTCTGATCAGATCATCAATCAGAAAATTGGCGGTCGGGATGTGCATTTAACCCAAAATATAGGCACTGATTATACTTTCGATATTACCGAAGGCCACAATGGAGAAAAAGATGTGAAAGTAACCTACAACAGGATTTTTATGAAATCCGTTGCGATGGGTACTACAATGACCTATAATTCGGATGAGCAGGACAGCACCAAAAAAAATCCATTTAGTGGTTTAAAGGGCGCTTCTTTTTTTATGACGGTAACGCCATACGGAGGGATAAAAACGGTTGCGGGCATTGATAAAATGCTCGACAATATGGCGTCAAAAATGACTACAGATACCAGCCAGGTAAAACAGATCAAAAATGCCTTAAGCAAACAGTTCAGCGAAGAAGTGGTAAAACAGACCATGGAATCATCGTTTAAAATATATCCGGAAAGAGCAGTTAAAATTGGCGATAAATGGACGGTTGATACAAAACTGCAAATGAGTATGCCTATCGAAACCATTACCGAATATACTTTGAAAGAAGTGAAAGATGGAATTGCCATCCTCAGCGTAAAAGGCGCATTGGTATCAAAAGGAAGTTTTGAGGCTATGGGCAATAAAATGGAAACCGATTTAAAAGGGACTAACTCAGGAGAAACATCTATTGATATTAAAACCGGGATCGTGCTGAACAGTCACCTGCGTATAGAGCTTTATGGGAAAATGAAATCGATGGGGCAAGACATTGATTTTGACATGCAGGGTATTAATAAAATCGTGGGGAAAGAGGTGAATTAATTAGGTTTATAGTTGGATCGTCATCTCGACTGAAGAGCAACAAAACGGAGAGATCTATTTTTACTACTTCATTTTCTTTTTACCGCCTAAGCCAGCTTAGCGCACTAAGTATTAGATTTACCTGGACTTTCATAGATATTAGACCTCGCAGGTTTAATTCGGAGTGTTTGATGTTTTTAGTGGCCTCATTGATGGCTTCGCCGTTCTGAAACCTGCGAGGTCTTTTAAAATTACAAACTCCCCGTTAATGCCACCAGGAATTCCGTTGGGATTTCAATATGAGGAATATGGCCGCAGGCATCAAATTCGATAATTTTAGCACCAATAATTTTTGCAGCAGTTTGTTTGCCTAAAAGTCTGTACTGGCCGTGTAAAGCCTGTTGATCAGGTGTAAGTAAACCTTTGCCCACAATGGTTTTATCTTCTTTGCCGATAAACAAAACGGTAGGTACTTTTAAATTCTGAAATTCGTAAACAACAGGTTGTTCGTAAATCATGGTATAGGTGAGTGCAGCTACTTTAGCCCAGCGCGGATAATCAGCACTGTTGGTTACACCACCGGCAATATCAACCAGGTATTCGTATTCAGGTTTCCAATAGGTAAAATAAGAGCCTTGATAATATTTCCTAACACTTTCTGCCGTAGTTTTTAACTCGGTTTGGTATTGCTGTGCGGTGGTAACGTAAGGAACAAAAGTTTTATAATCTTCTAAACCAATCGGGTTTTCGAGCAGTAGTTTTTGGGTTGTTTCGGGGTACATTAAAGCAAAGCGTGTGGCTAACATACCGCCCATGCTATGGCCTAAAACCACCGTTTTTTGAATGCCTAAGGTATCCAGGAGTTTTTTGTTCCAGGCCGCCATCTGGTGAAAGCTGTAATGGACAAATGCTTTTGATGATTTTCCAAAACCGATTTGATCAGGAACAATAACCCGATAACCAATATTGGTTAATGCTTTGATGACATTGCCCCAATAATAACCGCCAAAATTTTTTCCATGGAAAAGAATCGCTGTTTTGCCGTTTGCATTTGCGGTAGGCGCAACATCCATATAGGCCATTTTAATATCCTGTCCTTCGGTATGAATAGGAAAATATTTGACCGGATAAGGGTATTTAACGTTATCTAAGGTAATAGAAAGGGTGTCTGTTTTTGCCTTTACGTGGTTAAGAACAAATAAGCTAAGGGAAAGTAAAAGGAAGTATCTCTTCATTGGTGGGCTAATAATGTAAAAACTAATTGGCTCAAGTTAAACTTTTGCCAATTAGTTAGCTTAAAAATCATGCCCTTTTTACAAAATCAAAATATTCTAAAATAATATGTGTCATTTTGGGATACTAAACGTTATTTGATCAATTGTTTTAAATTAATGGTAGGCATTTGGATACTTGTTTCATCAGAAAGGTTTCCACTCGCTTTGTTAATTTTTACGTGCTGAAAACTTACCTCATTTCTACCTATGCTAGTTAATGATAGGGTTTCTATCAGGCTTATATTTTTATTCTCCTCATTTTTGAACTCTGCTTTCGCATCTTTCAATTTGAGGTCGACATTTAACAGTGACATGTTGTTTACGGTTAAGTATCCCGTATTGATTTCGGCATGCAAGTTTTCAATTTTTGCATCTTCAATAGTAATTCCAGTTATCACCACATCTTGTTTTTGATATGTAGTATTTTTTACCAGATGCAGGTTTTTGATTTTCATATCTTCCCCAAATCTGAAGTTTGCACCTTTAGTGATGTCTACATTTAAGCTATCAGTATTTACCGATAATCCCTCAACGGATACATTATTAAAAGTAATGCCTTTTAAGTTTGGTGAAAAGATTAGTAGTGTGCCATGCTGGTAGTTGCGTTCTGCTTTTAAGGATATGTTAAGTTTTCCATCTTTATCTACCTTATATTGGATGGAAGGGGCAAGATCGTTCGTTGCTTTAAGCAAAAATTTATCGTTTGCGATGATTTTTATATTAAGGTAAGATGATTCTGATCCATTAATTACCACTTGTTGAAATGCCTGGACAGGAAATTTTTTAATAAACCGATCAGCTTCACTATCTATAGTTTCGGCTCCTGTTATCATTTTATCATAGGTCTTATTATCGATCCGGTTTGCTTTGGCAATTAAGATCATTACTGTTAATGGAATGATGAGCAGTGCAATTGCCAGTCCCATTAATAATTTATTGCTTGTTTTCATTTTTTAGGCGTTAAAGTTTTGTGATACAAAAGTTTGATAGCGGGATTTTAACTCATCGAAATCGATTTCCAATAGATAAAGATTTCTGAATAGGTTTGGGAGTTCATCGTCAATGAAACTGGTTTTTCGATATTGTTTTACCTGATCAATGGTATCATCCGCCAAAAAGAAACCAATCCCCCTTTTATTGTTAAGGATATTCTTACCCTGTAACAATTCGTATGTCCGCATTACCGTATTGGGGTTTACTTCCATTTCTATCGCCATTTCCCTAACCGATGGGATTTTTTCGTCGGCTTTCCATTTACCTAATAATATCTGCTCACAAACGTATTCAGCTATCTGTAGGTAAATGGCCTTGTTGTTATTAAATTCCATTTAAGCCTCCTTTTCTTTTAAACGTATAAATGAGATCAACCAGAATGCCAATGTTAATAATATGCCCATTAAACTCATTATGAATAAGATATTACTCTCGTCTTGCCAGTAGTGATTTCCAACCCAAACTGTATTACTGGTTAGCCTTCGCATCACAAAAATTGTTGAAGTAACCCAAAGCACCCCAAATACCATTACAGAAATTGCTGTTTTGATGTAGTGAAATCTGTTAAAATAGATTGAACCAAGAAGAAAAATACTGGTGATAAGAAACGGCACTGTGATGAAATGCAAGAGGTAATTTCTATAATTTTCATCATTGACGATTTGCGCAGAAATACTTTCAACAGGTTTTGGTAACGATGCCTTAGCCCCACTCATCTTAAATTCTGAAAGATGTGCGTTAATGTATTTCACAAAAGGCAGATCGACCAGGTAAAATAAAATTAAATAGGTAGCCAGGCTAAGGATAGCCGTGTAAAAGATACCTCCTAAAAACTTTTCAAATGTAGAAGCGGGCGTCATCAGTTCTAAAATGGCCCTCGATTTCTGTCCCAGGATATTAAAATAGCTACTGGCTACGATACTGATAAAAACAAATCCCAAAATCAGGAAAAGAGGGTAACGGAAACGCATATCAAGGTCGCCGTCGTAGTCAAAATTATTGTTCTTAAGAGGCGAGGGTATGCTATAGCTGTAAAATCCCACTAGAATTCCCAACAATACCACAAGGCTGATCAGGTAAATTTTTCCAAAATCAAGCCATTGTCTTTTAAGCAATAAGCCAAATCGATTAATATTAAATGTGTTGTTCATCGCTTAACTGAATAGAGGTTTAAATTTGATTTTTTCTGCGAGTATGGCATTAAAAAGTAACTCCATATCTAATTTGCTTTCTTCCTGGTGGTAGTTTGGCATTACAGCATTATAACCAGAGAGGGATGGCTCAGCATAAATAATGCTGTCGTCAATTTCCTTTACTTTTTTAAAGGTCAATTTTGTGGTAATTTCTTCTACTGTTGCTTTAAGGGCAATATCATTCTCATCAAGCATAATCACCGTGTCGATCAAGTTATCCAAATCTCTAACCTGGTGCGTAGAAATGATAATGCAGCGCTCATCCGTCATGGCTGAAGCCATAATTTTCCTGAACTGTGCTTTTGATGGAATGTCCAAACCATTGGTAGGTTCGTCCATAATCACCAGTTTCGCCTGGGTGGCCAGACCGAATGCGATAATTACTTTTTTCTTTTGTCCATAACTCATATTGATGAGTTTCTGTTCAACCGGAATATCAAATTCTTTAATCAGATCAGTGAAATAATTGTGGTCGAAATTCTTATAGAAAGGGGCATTGGCTTTTATATACGCATCAATTTTTACCGATGGCAAATAAAATTCTTCTGGGATAAAACAAATCTGCTCTAAAAGCGCGGGTTGTCTTTTCGCAGGGTCATAACCCATTACCTCCAGTGTACCGCTCTGTGCATACACCAAACCAGCGAGGTTTTTTAATAATGTTGATTTGCCGGCGCCGTTTTTACCGAGCAAACCGTAAATATGGCCATTGCTTAACCGCATGCTCATATTTTTAAATAATGGCTTATGCTTACTGTAGCCAAAATTAAGATTGTTAATGTTGATCATATCTACTGTATTAGTTAAATAATACACTAAAGTATAATCTTGTTTTGTTATCTCCAAATTTTTGGAGAAAAAAGTTTAGCGTCAGTCATTTCCAGTCTTACGCCCAACGCCATACGCTTCGCTCTTCGCCCTCTGCTTCCGCCATTGAAAGGTAAAATATCAGTCTAATAATTGTTGCATTAAAACATCCTTAATGTGCAGATTGTATGTTTGTAGTACATCGATATAGTATGGATACAAAATGGGCATATTTACTTAGCCGCTTAGCCATTGGTTTAAGTTTTTTCGGACATGGTTTAGTACGTTTACCAAAACTTGCTGGTTTTAGTAAATGGATGGTGGGGCAATTTTCGAAATCGTATTTGCCTGATGCATTGGTTATTACCTTCAGTTATGTTTTGCCTTTTGCCGAATTTATTGCAGGCTTAATGATTATCTTAGGTTTATTTACCAGGCAAGGGTTATTATTTGCCGGAGTGATTTCGTTAGCGCTGATTTTCGGAACGACGGTAATTGAAAACTGGGAGGCACTGCCTTCTCAACTCATCCATGTCGCATTTTTATCAATACTACTCGCTTACCTGCCGCATAACAGTTACGCGGTTGATCAAATCATTAAAAAATAATTATGGAATACAGAAAAATTGGAAACTCAGATTTAGAACTTTCGGTAATCACATTTGGAGCCTGGGCTGCTGGCGGCTGGATGTGGGGAAGCACAGATAGAAACGATGCAATTAATGCAATTAAAGCCGGTTATGATTTAGGGGTTACGTCAATTGATACTGCACCAATTTATGGTCAGGGAGATAGTGAAGAAATTGTAGGCGATGCAATAAAAGGCATTTCACGTGATAAATTACAATTGGTAACCAAATTCGGGATGCGTTGGGATCTGGCCAAAGGCGATTTCGGCTTTAAGAGTAAAAACAACGATGGAAAAGAAATCGATATTTATAAATATGCCGGAAAAGAAAGTGTGATTTATGAATGTGAGCAATCTTTAAAACGCCTGGGCACCGATTATATAGATCTTTACCAGATCCACTGGCCTGATGTAACTACACCGATCAGCGAAACTTTCGAAGCCGTGAGCAGGTTAATTGAACAGGGTAAAGTGCGTTATGCAGGCGTATGCAACTATGATGCAGCGCAATTAAAAGAAGCAGATCAGACTTTAGAAATTATTTCTAACCAGATCCCATTTAGTATGGTAAACCGCAGCGTTGAAGAGGAAACTGTTCCATATTGTATCGAAAACAATAAATCGGTTCTGGCTTATAGTCCGATGGAACGTGGTTTATTGACCGGAAAAATGACTGCTGATTATAAATTTGAAGAAGGCGATCACCGCCAAGGAAATAAATTTTTCTTACCGGAAAGTATCGAAAAAACAAATGCGTTTTTGGCTAAAATAAAACCGTTGGCCGAGGAGAAAAATGCTACCTTATCTCAGTTGGTGTTACGCTGGACGGTTGAACGCCCGGGTATCACCATAGCTTTGGTTGGCGCAAGGAATGAAAAACAAGCGGTACAAAATGCAGGAGCGATAAACGTAAAATTAAACGATGAAGAAATTCAGTTCATCAATACCGAATTAAAGAACGCTGGTTTTTAATTGTAATATAACCACAGAGTACACGGAGTTTTTCACAGAGAAAAGCATTCGGTGTGCTCTGTGTATTTCTCCGTGCCCTCAGTGTTAAAATATTAAAAAGATATGTCCAAATTATTTTCTCCTTTAACCATAAAGGATGTAACCCTAAAAAATAGAATTGTGATCTCGCCGATGTGCCAATATTCGGCTATTGATGGCTTTGCCAACGATTGGCACCTGGTGCATTTAGGAAGCCGTGCTGTTGGTGGTGCAGGTTTAATTATCCAGGAAGCTTCTGCGGTAACAGCTGATGGAAGAATCACTTATGCCGATCTGGGCATCTGGAAAGATGAACATGTAGAAAAACTGAAACAGATCGTTTCTTTTATTCATCAGAATGGTGCTATAGCTGGGATCCAGTTGGCACATGCAGGTAGAAAAGCCAGTTGTGAGGTGCCATGGAATGGTGGAGAACAGATTGCTGCAGGCGAAAATAGCTGGAAACCGGTTGGTCCATCGACACTTCCTTTTAAACAAGGACAGGTTGAACCACACGAATTAACGATATCAGAAATTCAGGATATTGTTTTTGCGTTTAGGGCAGCAGCTAAACGTTCATTGGATGCAGGCTATAAAGTAGTAGAAATACATGCTGCACATGGTTATCTACTGCATCAGTTTTTTAGTCCGCTGAGTAATAAACGTACAGATGTTTACGGTGGAAGTTTCGAAAACCGGATCCGTTTAGTCATTGATGTGGTTGAAGCGGTGCAATCGGTATGGCCCGAAAACCTGCCTTTATTTGTCCGCATTTCGGCAACCGACTGGACGGAAGGTGGCTGGAACGAAAATGACTCATTGCAATTGGCTGCGGTATTGAAAGATCGGGGTGTAGATTTAATTGATACTTCTTCGGGTGGAAATGTACCTGATGCTTTTATTCCAGCAGGACCAAATTACCAGGTTCCTTTTGCAGATAAAATCAGAAATGAAATCGGCATTTATACCGGTGCAGTTGGTGTAATTGTTGAGGCCCACCAGGCAGAAGAAATTCTGGAACAGGAAAAAGCCGATTTAATTTTTATTGCCCGCGAATCGTTGCGTGATGCTTATTTCCCTACACACGCGGCACAGGTATTAGGCGACAATACGGAATGGCCAAACCAGTATGTAAGGGCAAAAAGGGAAACGTTTAAGAAGTAGTTGAGGTGGCAGCGACTCTCCCTCAGGTTGCCGTCATTTCGAGCGGAGTGCAACGCAGTCGAGAAATCTGTCTAGATAGATCTCTCCATTTCGCTACGCTTCAGTCGAGATGACGACGATTTATCGTAGAAAATACTTATAACAAAAAAGCGGAGTGATCTCATCGATCAACTCCGCTTTTTTGTTATAAAGAAATTAATGATCTTATTTAACCACCTGGAAAGGAATATACAATCCGAAAGTGATGTTTCTGCCAGGGTTGTAAACGCCTAAATTCAGGTTTTCCTGGTCAAAACGACCTGGTTTAAACCTGCTTAAAGCATCATAATATTTCTGGTTTAACAAGTTGTTGGCCGAAACCGATAATTTAACAGGTTGTTTGCCTAAATTAAATGTAGCGCCGATACCTGCATTTAACAAGGTATAACCGCTGGTTGGCGTTTCAAAAACATCATCCACACGGGTTTGTTTAAATGCAGAGTTGATACCTACAGAAAGGTATGCATCATTTGTGCCTTTAAGTTTAGGTTCGAAACGCAGCTCATTTCTCAATGTTCCGGCTGGAATAAATGAAAGCGGTCTGTTTAAAGTATTGTTCTGGGCATGAACATATCCAAATGTGTTTTCGAAATGGATAAACGGAACAGGGTGGATGGTAAGGCTTGCTTCAGCACCATAAAGATTGGCATTTACCTGTCCATAGCGGTAAACGTCATAAAGTGTACCGTCAGCTACTCTTTGTTCGCCATTGGTAGATGCATAAATATAATTGTGGATATAGTTGTTATAGATGCTTGCACTTGCACTCACAATTTTTCCTTCATATTCTAAAGCCGCATCTACCTGGTAACTGCGCTCAGGGTTTAAAGCAGAGTTACCCACCTCGTATCTAGATGTGCCTTCGTGTACACCATTGGAGCCTAACTCTGCAGGGTTAGGTGCACGGAAAGCAGAACCGGCATTCGCTTTAAAGTTCCATTCTTCGTTAAATTGATGCGTAAAACCTAAGGCACCGCTCACATTGGAAAATTTATTTTTAAATGGTGCAAATTTTTCTTCGCCTTCTTCAAAAAGTTGCTTTCCGTTATTTTTTCTGAAATCGTAACGGGCTCCAATACTAAAAGTACTGTTTTCCCAGTTTTTCTTCGCATAAGCAAACACACCTAAACCAAAAGTATTGTAAGCAGGGATTAGAAATTCTTTTCCTTTATTTTGACTATGGCCATCATCTACACTTACACCAAAAACGGGCTGCCATCCATTAGTTTCGTGGATATAATATTTCAGATCTGCATTGTACGTTTTAAGATCGAAGAACAAAGCTGGGGTTGGCTCGTCTAACTCTCTGCGTTGATTTTGCTGATAACCCAAATCAACCTTTAAATTGCCATTACCTATAATGAAATTATTGTTCAACGCAATTTTAAAGTGCCTGATATCCTGACGCGGGTATTCTAACGTACGACTCTTATTATCTTTGTTTGTGAAGGAACTACTGTCCTCTCTCACGAAATTTCCATTCGCATCCAAAGTAGGGTCGTAAAAACCGATATTATTATGAAAGTTAGAAACATTTAAGTGAGTATAACCCCAGCTTTTGTTCAAGCCTACCATACCGCTTAAATCGGTTTCGTTAAAGCCCGAATTAGGAAAGTAACCTGTAGGTGTTTTAAAAGAATAGGCATTTTTATAGGTGCCACGCGCTCTCCAAACAAAGCCATTTTCGTTCCCGTTTAACATCAATGAGTTAGCGGTAAGGCCATTGTTGGTAGAGTAATTGCTAATAAATTCACCTTTTACCTGTCCTTCTGGAGCTGAACTAGGCTCTAATAAGTTAATTACACCACCCAATGCGTCCGAACCGTACATTAATGATGCTGCACCACGTAAAACTTCGATACGGTCTGATTTAAACTGATCGATTTCTATACCATGTTCGTCACCCCATTGCTGGCCCTGTTGTTTAATTCCGTCATCTAAAGTTACAATCCTGTTGTAGCCCAAACCTCTTATTACTGGTTTGGAAATAGAAGGTCCGGTAGTGATCTGTGATACTCCAGGGATTTTAGTCAATGCATCAATTAAATTGGTAGAAGGTTGCAAAAGCTGATCCTTGCCCACTATCGCCGATGAAGCACTATTTCGTTTGCTTGTACTGCTGATTAAACTTCCTGTGATTACGATCTCCTTTGTTTCTATTGCAGTAGGCTGTAAAGAAAATTCTAATCCGTCTGCGCTGGCAAAATTTACCACTTGTGTAGCGGTTTTGTAGCCTACGTAATGTACTTCAACCAGGTAACTTCCTCTCGAAGGAAGGTTATTCAATGTAAATTCCCCATCATTGTTGGTTACGGCCGAAACCTTTAAATCCGGAATAAAAATGGTAGCACCTGGTAATGTTTGTTTTGTACTGGCATCAATAACCTTACCTTTTATATCTTTTAGCAAGGCAGCGAAAGCAGTATTGCTTAATAATGTATATAGAATTACCAAGCCAATAAGCTGTAATTTTTTCATGTGTTGTGTTTAAATAAAAATGATCGGAAAGCCCAATAAATAGCCTTTTTGAAGCTAGTTTAGGTTTCATCTAAAAAAAATGGTTTAGCGCGCTTGCGCTCGAAATGAAAAAATTAAGCTAATGGGGGACCGCGTAAGCAAGTGCGCTTTATTTCGGTAAAAGCATTCTTTAACGTAGGTTCGGTACGGCTAAAGATTTTAGCTGATAAGAAGATTTTGTAAATGTGGTGCGTTTGCACATAGTTTTTTTCAAAACTCGCATTACAAATTAAACAAGTATCGCCATGGGCCTGTACGTGACTAACATGTTTACAGTTAACCTCTTTCTCCACAACCGGAAGAGGATTATGGTGGTGAAGTACACTCCAAGGAGTTAAAGCAATAGCAAATACGATCAGCATAAATACCGATAAATATTTTTGAATGTTTTGTCTATGCTTTTTCAACAGGCCAAAAGTAGTAATTCTTAATCAATTATATATATTTACAAAGTAACATTGTATTTATAGTGCTATGACCCTTTATTTAATCGATAGTTTAACGTAAGCGGTACAATAAATTTTATAATAAATTATTCGAATATCAATTGCAAACCTATTTGGTTATGATTTGCGATACAGAAAACAAATAATTAATGAAGTTCATCAGGAAAAATATATTCAACGCTTTATTTGTCATTTTCCTATTGGTAATTGTTTTTGTACCCGATGCAAAAGCATTTTTTATTAAAGGTTTAATAGAGATTGGTTTTTATAAGCCCAATGTTGAAACGCCGAAAGAAAATGTTGCAGGTCTCAACGGGATCCGGTTTAAAGATGTTAAAGGAAATCTGATTGATCTGGGAGATTTAAAAGGTAAGATTATCTTTCTCAATTTTTGGGCAACCTGGTGCCCACCATGTAGGGCCGAAATGCCTTCAATTAACAAGCTTTATACACAATTTAAAGAGAATAAAGATATCGTCTTCATTTTTGCAGATGCTGATGGTGATTTTGCTAAATCGGGCAAGTTTATGTCCGATCGTAAATATGCAATGCCAATTTATAAAGTAGAAAGTGATATTCCTGAAAAAGTATTTGCGGGTTCCTTGCCTACAACTATCATTTTCGACAAGCAGGGCAGGCTATCTTTCAGGCATGAAGGCGTGGCAAATTATGCCGATCAAAAGATCATTGATTTCATCAATAAATTAAAAAGTAGCCGTTAGTTTCTATCAGTCTTATCAATTTTAAAATTTTAATCAATAAAATTTGATGCTGAAATGATTTCTGTATTTGAGCGAATGTTGAACAATTGGTTGAAGAATGGCTATGTGATTTTTGAGTAAGGTTAACCAATCATTTTGTTATTTTTGCTGCCATGATTTCATTTTTCGAGGCTTCGCTTAAGCAACTTTCCATCCACCATACCGGTAATAAACTGGTTGAAGAGTATTATAAATTATCTGATGCACCTTTAAAAATCGAAGATGAACTATTAGGAAACCTGCTGATGCAGTATTTCTTAAAGCCTTTCGAAAAAGTTAATGAAGTTTACCGTTTTTATCATCCCAATGATAATTTAGCGCTGAACGAAGTATTCCACTTTGCACATGAGATTTTTGAAAACAATGCGCTTTTTCATGAAGACTCGCAGCAGCTGGCCAAATATTTATACGATGTAGCCAACCACCCCAAAATTAAATCGGGTGAATTGTATGTTGCTTATTTCGAAAAAGTGCAGATAGAAGGGGAACAACTGGATGTTTTGGGGATTTTCAAATCTGAAACCAAAGATACTTACTTAAAGGTTTACCCTGAGCTGGATGGTTTTAACATGAGCTACGAGCAGGAGGCCATCAGCATTAACAAATTGGATAAGGGCTGCCTGATCTTTAACGTAGACAAAGAAGAAGGCTATAAAGTGGTGGTTTTAGATCAATCGAAAAGTAGCAACGATGCTGCCGTTTATTGGAAAGATGAGTTTTTGAAGCTGAAAATCAGGAACGATAGTTATAACCAAACCAATAACGTTTTAGGCGTTTATAAAAACTTTGTCACCCAGAAATTGGATGATGATTACGAAATCAGTAAAGCGGATAAAATCGATCTTTTAAACCGTTCAATGAAATACTTCAAAGAAAAAGAAACCTTTGATATTGAAGAATTCGGGAATGAGGTAATCGGTAATGCCGAAGGGATCGAATCGTTCAAGAATTATAAGAAAAATTACGAAGAGGAATTCGAAAGCCCGATTGCCGATCATTTTGAGATCGCCGAATCTGCCGTTAAAAAACAGGCCCGGGCTTATAAAAGTGTATTAAAACTGGATAAGAACTTCCACATCTATATCCACGGCAATAAAGACATGATCGAGAAAGGTTACGACGATGATAAATCGATGAACTTTTATAAAGTATACTTTAGAGAAGAAGAGTAGGGTTAGTCAGTAGTCTTAAGTCGTGAGTCTTCTGGCGATCGTCAATTTTAATTCCTCGGTCTGTGTCCGCACAGACCGAAGCAAATCTTTATTTAACAGATTTCAATTATTGGTAGTTATTGATTATTGGTCTGTGAGGACACAGACCAAGGGATTTGGCGGTGTCGATTTTGGACTGATTTCAAAAAACCGATTCCTCGGTCTGTGTCCCCACAGACAGAAACAAGCATTCATTTAACAGAGTCCAATTCTTAGTAGTTATTGGTTATTATTCTGTTATTCTGTGAGAGCAAAAACCAAGTATAAGTGTGTATTCTCATTGAAAAAAATTGAAGTTAATTTTTTAATTTTAATAATGGAAAAGGACATCTTCAGACAAGATCGTAATTCAAAGATGCTTTTGAAAGAAGTTTATTTTTGGACGGATACGGTTAAAGATTGGAAGAAGGTATTTTCTATCGACAAGTATAAAATAGTAGTAATTGATACTTTAAGGGAATTAGTCAATAGAAAAAAGATTATTGTTTATGCTTTTGTAATTATGCCAAATCACCTGCATTTGGTATGGCAGATGGTTGAGGAGAATGGAAAAGAGATGCCTCATGCAAGCTTTAATAAATTTACTTCCCATCAGATTTTTCAAGATTTGAAGGTTCATCATCCAGATATATTACCTTATTTTAAAGTATCAGATACAGAAAGAAATTTTCGCCTGTGGCAAAGAGATCCATTAGCTATTCTTATGGATACGCAGGATAAACTTGAACAGAAAATAGATTACATCCATCTTAATCCCTTACAGGAAAAATGGCAGTTATGCGAAAAACCTGAAGATTACGAATGGTCATCTGCCAGGTTTTATGAAACGGGAATTGACAATTATGGATTTTTAACCGATTATAGAAATCTCTTGTAGGTTTTCGGTCTGTGTCCCCACCAATGCTATTAACTTAAGCTATTTATATGTTTGGTGAGCTCTGTTTTTCCTCTTTTTAAATGTTACCCTAATAAAGCTTCTGTCTGGTTTTATGGGTATTTTAGAAGATGCTATTAGTTTAATAAGAGATTGAATGATATGCTCTGGGTTTAGCGTATTTAGTATTTGGATAATTACTTTTCTAACAAACCTGAAAGCATTTTGCCAATTGTATTTATATTTTAGTTTTCTTTTTTTGTTCTTGTCGATCTCCTGCTGTGCCTGGATGCCTAATAAAGCTACCAGATTCATCATAAATATATGTGCTTCAAACTCCTGGAATATTCCATCAGGTTTTCGACAACCAAACTGCTCTAGTTTCATCTTTGGTTTTAGTTTTTTAAAGCCTTCTTCTACAGGCCATCTTAGGCCATAAAGCACTTTCATATTCTCTGTGCAGATATCATTCATATCAAATAAGGAAGAAACAAGTATTTCTATCTCTCCAGTTTTCAATTGGATTTTTGTAACCCTAACAACGATTTTTTCAGTATTTAACCCATGTTTTAAACAGGATTTTCTTTCATTTGGGCTTGGATCCCACTCTGTTATAAAATCGTTTTCAGTCTGTTGGGTTATCCGTTTTGCAAAACAGGACTGAGCGGTGCTTATGCGAATGCAGAAATTCTGTTTTACTGCGTAAAGGCTTTTGCAGATATGAAAATATCCAAACCCCCGGTCTAAAATAACTATGGATTTACGGCCTGGGAGTTCTTCAATGCATGCATCAAAAAGTGTTTTTTCTGTTTTCTCCATCTTTGATATCCTTTTAGAAAGAATTGCCCCACTAAAAACATCATAAAACATAAAAATCTGTGCTAAACAACTTTTTACACTACCACCTTTTTCTGAATAGATTCCAAAAAAGTCTTTTATCTGCCTGGAAGGTGGTAACCCAACAGTAGAGCCATCACCGGCAATCAATTGATATCCCCTCCAAAGTTGTGAAGGGTTCTGTTTGTGGTAATCTGCCAGTATTTTGTTCAGATCCTTAAAAAAGGAGATGGATATTTTATATCGAGCCTTAGAAAAAGCTGCACCTGTTACCGCTTTTGAGGATAAACTAGGCAAAATTGTAGAAAGATTATACTCTACAGATTCTTTAAAAAGATTTAATACGATAGATACAACAACAGGGAAGCTTAAACTCCGCTTACGGGTAAAAAAGATTGGTTCTTTAAGGTATTGGGAAAAACTGTTTTTATCCTGAATGAAATCAAATGTTTTTTTTAGGAGCCACTTTATGTTGCTCCAATTTTTGATTCGAAGAAATTATACTCATTTACTTTACTTGTTTAATAGTTAAATATCAACATAATAATTTGATTTTCAAATATTTAAAACACTAAGTTAATAACATTGGTGTCCCCACAGACAGAAATAAATCTTCATTTAACAGATTTCTATTATTGGGAGTTATTGACCTTTAGGGACACAGACCGAGGATAAGATAATCTCCAAGCTCTCAACTCCAAACTAAATCCGCTGCTGTGCCTTCAGTGCCAGGTATTGATTAATAACATTAACGGTAAGCTTTTGTGGTGGCGTAAGAATAGCCAAAATGCCATGTTTGTTCAATTCTTTAACCATCAGTTTTTTCTCGTAGATAAACTTTTCTGCAATCGTTTTATGGTAAATGCCTTCTACATCTTTGGCCGGATCGGTGCTTAAGCCTTTAAGTTCGGTGTTTTCGAAAAATACAACCACCAATAAGTGATACTTGGCGATTCTTTTTAAATAGGGTAACTGACGTTGAAGTGCCGATAAACTTTCGAAATTGGTAAAGAAAACCAAAAGTCCGCGTTGTTTTACAACCGAACGGACAGTAGAATAAAGTGCCTCTAAGTTACTGTCCAGATACCGGGTTTTTTCTTTGTACAGTACATTCATAATACTGCCCAGCTGCGAAGCTTTACGATCTGCAGGTACTATTGAACCGATGGTTTCTGATAGGGTAATTAAGCCCGCTTTATCTTCTTTCAGCATGGCTACTTTCGATAAAGCAACACTTGCATTGATGGCATAATCGAGCAGACTTAAGCCTTCGAAAGGCATGCGCATTACCCGCGATTTATCGATGATGCAATAAATATTCTGCGATTTCTCATCTGTATAGGTATTCACCATCAAGCCACCTTTTCTGGCGGTAGCTTTCCAGTTAATGGTACGGATATCGTCGCCGCCAACATAGTTTTTAATCTGGTCAAACTCGCTGCTCTGTCCAACCTTTCTGATTTTTTTGATCCCAAACTCGGTTAAATATCTGGAAACGGCCATCAATTCGTACTGACCAAGATTGATAAATGAAGGATAAACGGGGAGAACTTTTGCTCCATCGAAATTATAACGCCGACTGATTAAGCCCAATGGAGAACTAATATACGTTCTGATAAACCCGAAATCATATTCACCGCGTTTGGTTGGCCTCAAATTATAGTGGATTGATTTTATCTCTGCAGGTTTTAAATGGAGTCTAAAATCTTTATCGCGGATCTGAAACTGAAAAGGTATTTCGTCGATTACCCTTGCATTTACCCCAAAACCATATCGGTTTGCGATTTCAATCTGGATCGGATTTTCATCGCCGTTGCTCAAACGCTTCGAAGTAAATCTTTTTACTTCAACTCCCTTGCTATTACGGTAGAGGATAAAAAGATCGATAAAAAACAAAACAGCTACCGCTCCAGTTGCAATTTCTGGGATATCGCCCAGCCAGGCAAAAAAGAACTTCAACAAAAAAAGTACAATACAAAACCCTAAGGCCGTAAATAAACGATCGGTTAGGAATAGATTGGTATAATATTGCTGAAAGAATTTTTTCAATTGTAGAGATTGTTTAATCGGTTAAATGTTGAAACTAGTTAACTGTATTATGGCAATTGCTAACCCGATCGCTGGATTTGAACATTGTTATTTGATCATTGGTAATCGTTCAAATCGGTTAATTGCAAACTGCGAACTGAAAATTGACAACTGTTTTAGTTAATCGATTACCCTTCGACTCCGCTCAGGATGACTTATTAATGGTAATTAAGACTAATGACTACAGAATCAAGACTGTGGACTTACCTCGGTACTTCAATTTTTTTAATAATCTGGTTTACAATATCGGTTGTGGTTAAGCCTTCCATTTCTTTTTCAGGAGATAACAATATCCTGTGAGCCAATACAGGGCTTGCAACGGCAATGATATCATCCGGTGTAACAAAATCGCGGCCTTGTATGGCAGCAAAAGCTTTTGCGCTATGTACAATGGCTAATGATGCCCTAGGCGAAGCACCTAAATAAAGGGATGAATTGTTGCGGGTTTCGGTTACAATTTTGGCGATAAATTCTAATAGCTTCGGCTCAACAAATAAATTGCGGATAATTGCCCTGGCCTCTTGTATTTGTTGCACGGATAATACAGGTTTTACGTCGTTTAATAACGTTTTGTTAACCAAAGTATGTTGTGCGGTTAAAATTGCCGTTTCTTCTTCCAGAGAAGGATATTTAACCTCGATTTTGAAAAGGAAACGATCTAATTGAGCTTCGGGCAAACGGTAAGTCCCTTCCTGCTCAATCGGGTTCTGAGTAGCCAATACCATAAAAGGCTCATCCATTATATAGGTTTGTCCATCAATGGTTACCTGGCGTTCTTCCATCACTTCGAAAAGTGCAGATTGGGTTTTGGCCGGTGCACGGTTAATTTCGTCAACCAGAATAATATTACCGAAAATCGGACCTTTCCTGAATTCAAAATCACCAGCTTTGGTATTGAAAATCGGGGTACCCAATACATCCGAAGGCATTAGATCAGGCGTAAACTGTACCCTCGAAAATTGAGCATCGATTGATTTGGCAAGCAGTTTGGCGCTTAACGTTTTTGCTACACCCGGAACGCCTTCAATTAAGATATGTCCATCGGCAAGTAAACCAACAATTAAAAAATCGATCACCTGTTTTTGGCCTACTATGATATTTCCAAGTACGGTTCTAATCTGATTTACAGCTGCATTTAATGCACTTAAATCGGTACGTGGGTTAAACTGTTCTTGTTCCATTGCTTTGCGTAATTTTATAAAACTGTTCTATGCTTTCGTTTAAATTGATCAATTGTGTATCGCTCAGGTTGCCCATTTGAGGTATTTCGATAAAATATCTGGTTAACGTTTTGGCAAGGGCTTCGTTAATCCCCGTTTTTTCCATTAACAACTGGGCAAATTTGCTGTCGATATCATTTGTTTTAAGGTAATAGCTGCTCCTCAGATGTTCCATAAAGTAGTTGATTTTTTTTAAGGCGATATCGAGGTTATTCCGCTCATGATAATACACACTACCAACCACATGAACAAAGGCCAATGACGAATTGGTAAGTGGATCGGCAATGGGGATAATCCTTTGCCTGCGTTTGATATCGTAGAAAACAAAAATAATCAAACTGAAAATGCACAGGTAATAGGCAAATTTAAGTTCGGGGTGTTTGAAAAATACCCTGAGCATATCAGTTGTGGTATTTTCCTGTCCGGCAAAATATTCATCAAAAATTACCTGGGTATTTCCCTGCAGGTAACTCAGGGTTTTTGCAGCATATTCAGCCCCATATTTATCCAATAGGTTAAAATTGGTATAAAACCCCGGTTCTGCAATCAGGTATAGATTTCCTTTCCCATAATTGTAGCGGATGAAGTTAGGTTTCCCATCCCCGTTTACACCAAGTACAGTCGCCTTATTGGTGTCAAGTTTACTGTAATATTGACTGCCAATTCCCCTGTCGAAACCATAGTTTGCGTCAGTTTTTAGGTTTGGGTTGGTGAAATTCAGTGTGCTGCCTTCGGCCGACATGGCGCCAACCGCTTGCAATTTAAGGGTCTTTTCTATCTTGCCAAGATCGTAACTGGCAATAAAGGCATCATTACCAGCCTGCATGTATTTAACCAGCTGGCTGAAATCCGTTTTGCTGATCTCTGCTTTTTGGGCAACGATCAAATAAGCCGTTTTGTTAAATTTTTTAGTCTTTAAAGTATTGTAAATGGCGTTTTTAGATTGATGAATCGTTGCCTTTGGTAAAATATCCTTGATCCGATGGTACAAGATGTATGTTCCGTAAGGTATTTTATCCTTTATGGCATAAGTTGGTGCCCAGTTTGTTGGTGTGGGTTTGTTGTATTGGGCAACTAAATAAAGGAGGATCAGGATGGAACCAATAATCAGATATGTTTTATAACCTTTCATTTAATCTGGTTGTTAAACTGGTTAAACGACTGGTTAATTGGTTCAAATTTCACCTCATCGATAGGGAAATCGCCGTACCAGATGTAATCGAACTGTAAGGTAAGTCTACTGAAATCATTTCTGAGTTCGGGTTTAGTGATTTCCATTAAATAATTGTAATTGGTTTTATCGGGTTGCCAATTGATGATTTCAGCATCACTTAATTTTTTTAGCGCCCTCAAGTATAAAAGCCTAACTGCCAAACGGAATTTCCTTTCGGCAACTAATCTTTGCAGTTCCTGTTCGTAATCAATCTCATGGATGTTTTCGGTAATTACATCATAAGGAAGAATGGTTTCTTTTGATTTTTTCCTGAATATGTTTTCAGCTCCGATGGTTTTGATCACGATATACAGGATAAGCGCTATACCAAGCCCGATAAAAATATACCTCGAAATTAAATTAGAGGTTGCCCCTTGAATCAATGAACCAATTAAATTCCAAAACCACATCCAGAATTTATCCCACCAGGAAAGCTGCTGCTGGCCAATTTCATCATATTGGAATTCTTTTTGCTCTTTATAACTGCTGATCGAATCCTTATCAAATTTTGATGGGGTAATTTTAGCACTATCAATCCTGAGTTCCTTAACAATAGTTTTCGGTTTAACAGTTTGCGCATTGCTGATTACCGGAATAAAAAACAAAAGGGAAACGAGAAGATATCGGATGAAAATACGCTGCATTTTAATATTCTTCAGGTCTGGTATCTATAGGTTTTTCGGTATTGCCAAAATTAGAAATGCGTTCCATTAGTCCTGGGTTTTCTTTCTGTTCTACCAAACTGAAATAGGCAAGCGAGATGGTAATGATCGGTATAATGGTGAAAACCTGGCAGATGGATTGTAAAATGGTGGTAATCATGGTTAACGTTAACGACATGCGAGGTGTTTTATGCGTAAACATACCGATCATATTAAATAAAGTGGTAGGTAAAACCACCATACTCATACAGGCATATACAATAATCCATACCACAATGAGGGTGCCAAAAGTAACCCAGAAATTATCTTTAATTACAGCGAAACTTCTGGTGAAAGAATAACCCAGCGAACCATTTTCGATTACCATGATCGGAAACATCATGGCTACGTAAGGGAATAGCCAAAAGAACGGTACAACACAGAAGAAAAAAGATATAATGAGCATCAGGATCAATAAAAGCGAACTGCCAAAAATCCTGAAAAAATAATATTTAAAATACCCCCAAACCTCGTCAGTAGTGGGTGTTTCATTACCCTTTTTTACGTACACGGCGATATAAGAAAGTATGGCTACGCTCATACTGGCATATGTGGCTAGCGAAAATAAAATGGATAAAAAATACTCTACGCTATATATCGACGAGAAGCCAAACTTGTTTGTGTTCCCTTCAACACCAATGGTATTGAACATATTAACCATTTTATATTGTTGCAACAGCATGGTAAGCATACTGGCCAATACGAACAAGCCGCAAAACGTAAAATATACCTTAATCAGCGGTTTAAAGTTTTGCCGCATAAAGGTAAACGTGTCGTTTATCACCTGTCCGAAATCTCTTTTTTTTCTAAATTCTAATTTCCCGATCATGTTAATCTAGTGTGACTTGTTTACGTTGAATTTTAATGGGATAAATAAATACATACCATATCATAAATGCTGCTGATGATAACAATATCAACAGGCTTAGCTCTAACGGCATTTCTGTATGGCGGGTAACAAAACTTTCGAAAAAAGCAGCGACAATAAAAATCGGAATCAGGCCGATTACAATTTTTAACCCATCTTTTGCCCCTTTTTGTATTGATGCCATGCGGGTATAGGTTTTGGGAAATAAAAAGCTATTGCCTAAAATTAAACCAGCCGCGCCAGCCAGCACAATGGCAGAAATTTCGAGTGTGCCATGGATCCAGATCACCAGAACAGATTGAAAACCCAGGCCCTTGCTGAAAAAGAAATATTGGAAAGAACCGAGCATAATTCCGTTCCTGAATAGGGAAACGATAGAACCAAATGAAAATAAGATGCCCAAAACAAAAGTATATAAGGCAACAAATATATTGTTAGAGCCTATCTGCAAAAACATCATAAACTGGTTATCCTGTTTATATACACCAAACGGATCGCCTTTGGCAATGTTTTCATTGGTCATATTTACATAATTATCCCCCATAATTAAACGGACAAAGGTATCGTCGTATTTGGCTGATAAGGCACCGATGGCGCAGGAAACCAGGAAAAAAAACAAAGCATAAAATACTTGTTTCCGGTGCGCTAAAAATATAAGAGGCAATTCTGTTTTCCAAAAATGGATAAAACGGTTCGATTTCTCTTTTTTGTTTTTATAAACCGATTGGTGCAGTTTAGCCGCTAAACCGTTTAAATAAGCTGTGGTTTTCGAGTTGGGATAAAAAGTTTTTGAGTAAGCAAGATCGTTGGTAATTTCGATAAACTGATTGGCCACTTCGTCGGGATTGGCTTGTTGCATGGAATCATAATGCTGCCATTTCTCCGAATTCTGTTTAACAAATAATGCTTCTCTCATTTAAAGGCGTTACCAAATCTGGCGTTAAAATAGTTAATTTTTTATGTAAATAAAACCATGATTGATCTTACCTGCAAAACAAATGCCATCTAAGCTTAAATATCTAATAAAACTTTAGTTGTAAAAAATTACGAGTTGATATACCCCAACTATCTTTAAAAAAAATTATGTTTGGAATATGGATAGCATCAGAATTAGCACTGCTCAAAATATTGATATTGATTATGAAATTGCAGGACTTGGGGAGCGCATCGCCGCAAGGTGTATTGACTTGGCCGGATTTGCGGTGATTGCTATGATTACCATGGTCGTGATGGGCGCAGTTTCAATAGGTATATCAGGAAGTGCAGGTATGATTGTCCTGTTTGTTTTTATCGCAATATTTGCTTTTTACGACCTGGTTTGCGAGATCACGATGGATGGTCAAACGCTGGGTAAAAAGGCATTAAAAATAAAAGTAATCAGTATAGATGGCACCCAGCCAACTTTCAGTCAGTATATTTTTAGGTGGTTGTTCAGGATGATCGATTTTGGCTTCCCGTTTGGATGGGGCGTAGTGGCACTCGTATCTGTAGCGGTAACCAAAAACCACCAGCGTTTGGGCGATATATTAGCTAAAACCACATTGATTAAAACAAAACCGCGGACAGCGTTTGCCAATGTAGCTTTTAGCTTTAAACTGCCTGAAGAATACGAACCAATGTTTAAAGAAGTATTACATTTAAGCGATAGGGATATAGAACTGATCCATGAAGTATTAACAGGTTATTACCAGACCGGAAATGCTGAACTGATTTATTCCATGGCAGCCAAAACCAAAGAACATATTGTTGTAACTATCCCAAGTGGCATGAACGAGCTACAGTTTTTAGAAACCGTATTAAAGGATTATAATCACCTTACAGCTAATATGAGTGTTTAGCTAAAAAACATTTTGTGTACATAGCTGACCATTACAAAATTACCAATTACGATAACCAATACCCTAAAAATAAGGGAACGTTGTTTGAACTGAAACTGATATAATATACCCGCCGAGATAAATAAAAATAACAACGGAATGGTAGGCGGATAGAGCGACCAGCTTTTTGATAAGTCACCTTGAACAAGGGCTAAAAAAGACCTTTGAAAGCCACAACCCGGACAATCGATTCCTGTTAAAGCTTTAAATGGGCAAGTGATTAAATGATTTTGCAGCCAATCAACCAGGTTGATTAGGCTGCAAAATATAAATAAAATAAACATTCTGAATTATACTACTGGAGGAGTATCATTTGGATTGTCTTGATTACCGGATGGTTTGTTGAAAGGATTGTTCGGGCTGTTAAATGGATTATTTTGGTTATTGAAAGGATTGTTACCAAAACCACCATTTTGTGCTTCTGCTGCTGATGGACCCAAGTATTTAGCATCGCTAAAACCTAAAATAGGCCAGAAAATATAAGGGAATATCACTAAACCGACAGTAAATCCTTCTGATTTACCAAAGCTTTTGCTCAATAGGTTTGTTGCCCAAATTCCGAATACAATGTTTACGCAAGGGATCAGCATCCACAAAATCCAAATCATTGGTTTGCCAATAATTTCAAGCAAAATAACTAAGTTGTAAATAGGAATAATAGCAGCCCAACCTGGTTTTCCTGCTTTTTCGAACGTTTTCCACATGCCGGCAATCAGCAAAACAATTACTGCCAGGTAAATAATTCCGCCTACTACTCCAATGCCTGCGGCTAATCCGCCTCCTTCATACTCATTCATAATTTTAACTGTTTTTTAAAGGTGATTAATTTAAATTGTTGAACTAAAGTAATTTTTTTAATTCAAAAATGGAATAAATTGTAAATTAATTATTTCAACATTGGAGCCACTTTTGTCATTAAGGACTCGGCCCATTGGCCATACATTTTGGCGCTTGGATGCAGGCCGTCATCAGCAATTAATGAAATATCTGTAGTCGCATTTCTGGAGGCTGGAGTAATATTCGTATAGCTTATGCCTGCTGCAAGCGTTATTTCTTGGTTTGCCGTGTTAAAATTATCAATCTCGCTTGCTATGGTTTGTGCGTTTTTTCCTGAGTTTTTACCAAAGGGAGTAGCACCCCAATCGGGTATGGAAACCACAAAAACCTTGCTTTTATTACCCCCCGCATAATTAATTGCCGTTTGTAACAATTCTGCGAACTCTTTTTTGTAAGTAGTAAGCGCATAACCACGATACTGGTTGTTTACGCCAATCAAAAGCGTAACAAAACTATAGCTGCCGGTTAAGTTTTCCTTTTTAATGGCCGCCTGCAGTTCGTCGGTTGTCCAGCCAGTAGTGGCAATAATTTTAGGATTGGCTACGTTGATGTTTTGATTCTTTAATAGGCTTTGAAGTTGATAAGGAAAAGATTGTGTTTGTTTTACAGCTTCACCAATCGTATAAGAATCGCCAAGGGCTAAATAAGTGAAATTCCCTGTTCCGCTTGATGGATGGGTAGCTTGATTGATCGCTGGCTCGTTAATCATGGGTGTTTGTTTTGTACAGCCCGAAGTTAAGAAAGAAAACAAAATGGCGCTTAATAAAATCTTCATAGTTTAATCTACGAAATGAGATTAGGCTAAGTTTTATTTTATGGATGTAATAAGTTTTTGCCTAAAAGCGGCATCAGTAATAATACCTGCCTCAAAACTTGCAAAATTGCTTTGGATCATCAACTCTTCCTTTTCGGTAAGGTTGTTAAAGAAAAAAGCACAAGCTAAACTTGTTCCGTTTTTGTGGGTTGCATAAAAAGCATCTGTTAAAATAAATGCAGTAGATCCGCCTTTTTGCCCTAAATGTTTAAAAGCAGCCTGGTTGCCTGGATATACCATGGGCCATTCCATAATCTGATCTAAGATATTTTGGATTTCGGGCTTAAAGTAATTTCTGCTGTTAATTTTCTGCATAATGCCCGCGTAATCAGCAGTATTTGAGGCGACTAACCTATCTGACCATATTTTTTGTATTGCGAATGACAAGTTTCTGGCGCTGAAAGTTTTGATAAATGTTGAATCTGTTTTTAATTTGATATGATTGGTTTCGCATTGTTTTACATATTCATTCATTGGCATTGCTTCCAATTGTTTTGCCCACACACTTTCATCAAGATTATCAGGTTTGAGGCAAGTCATTATTGCTCCTGCAGTAAAGAAGTAGTAGGGGCTATGCTGCCGAAGTTTTAGTGTTCTAATATTCCTGCTTATGTTCTCCAGGCCTAATAAATCCTCAATATATTCAGTATTAGCATTTGAGCTAAACCTAATCATGCCTTGAGCAATCTGCAGCAGAGAAACGCTGTCAGCCCCAGTCTTTTTTAAAGATTTAAGCCATGCAGAATGGGCGCCGCCATCAGTAAAGGGAACGTAGTATTTGCTTAGTTCGCTTATTGCTATGTTTTGGTTTGCGTTAAGTTTTTTGGCCGCTACCTGGTTAGAAAATTCGATAGCAATAATGGTTTTAGCCGCACTGGCTAATGGCATTTGTTGTTTGCCGTTAAAATTGAGGACTTCTTTGCTATTCTCAATAAGTACAATCGAAGCCTTTTTAGGATTGTCCTTTATAAATTTAATTAGTCCATCCAGATTTTGTGCAGAAACCTGAGTGGTAATTAACGCTAAAATAAAGATAAGCCTGATCATTAAATCAGTTGCATTTTAAAGAGCCCGGCAATGTGGTTTTTCAGTTTACCTTTTACTTCCTCCATATCTAATTGATAACCCAATTCTTTTGCTAAAGAGGTTACTGCTTTATCATCAATACCGCATGGCACAATGTTTTTAAAGTAATCTAAATCTACGTTTACATTAAAGGCAAAACCATGCATGGTAACCCAACGACTGCAACGAACGCCCATAGCACATATTTTACGTGCCTTTTCGTTATCGGCATCTAACCAAACCCCGGTAAAGCCAGGATAACGTCCCGCTTCTATCCCGTAATCTTTTAAAGTAAGGATAACGGCCTCTTCCAGGGTGCGTAAATATAAATGGATATCAGTAAAGAAGTTATCAAGATCAAGAATAGGATAGCCCACTAGCTGCCCCGGGCCATGGTAAGTAATATCACCACCCCGGTTTATTTTATAGTAGGTTGCTTTTTTATCTTTTAATCCCTGCTCATCCAATAATAAATTTTCGGGATGCCCGCTTTTACCTAAAGTATAAACGTGTGGGTGCTCGCAAAATACGAGATGGTTTGGCGTAGGCTTATTGGTGTTATTTACACGGTTTTCTGTTTTAATGGCTACCGTTTTATTTAACAAATCTTCCTGTTTATCCCAGGCTACCTGGTAGTCTGTTAAGCCCCAGTCTGCAAAAATAGTTGGTTTTAAGCCTGTTGCAATTGCTTTTTCCGCTGTCTCGTTCATCTCCATTTTATTAAGAATTGCTGGCTACATAGCCTAACATGTAACCGTCTTTTGTTTTAAAGTAATTAATGGTCAACTCTCGTGTACCGGCTGGTAATTCTACCAATGCATTTAATGAACCTTCGTTTCTTAGCTTAAAAGGTTTAATATGGATATGCTGTTTAAACTCCAGTCCTTTTTTGCCATGCCATTTATAAATGGCTTCTTTAGCACACCAGGCTACATATAAGCCATCGGTATTATCTCCGATTTGCTTTTGGGCAAGTTCGACATCACTCAAAAACTTGTGTTTAATGCTTTTTATTTTGTGTTTAATCAGTTCAATATCAATGCCAACAGGATGATCTTTGCTAATCATCACGGCTGCATAATCGTAAGAATGACTTAATGAAATATGGTAATCGAAATTAACCAGATAGGGTTTGCCATGTTCATCAAACTGGCAGTCAATATACTCGGTTGTATTCAACATGGTTCTCAACAGCAACCTCGTACTTAACCAGTGCAATAGCCTTTTGCCACTGTTTAATGATGAAATAATATCATGTTCATGCTGCTTAAGCTGCAGTCCGGCCAACAACTCTTCTTCTGTTTCCTCAATTTTCCAAATTGCTAAAACAGAATGCTGATCAATATTTTTGTGGTAAATTATTGGCATTGATTAAATTGGAGATTACATGCAAAATTATCTTAAATAAATGATAATTTAGGCCAAAAATACGTATAAAAATGATATTATCTGATAGCAGGATATTGGAAGAAATTGAGAAGGGAACAATCATCATTGAGCCTTTTAAACGCGAATGTTTAGGAACCAACTCGTATGATGTTCATTTAGGGAAATATCTGGCTACATATAAAAGCCGCGTGCTTGATGCGAAGGTGCACAACGAAATCGAACATTTCGAAATTCCTAAAGATGGCTATGTCCTTCACCCGGGCACGCTATATCTTGGCGTTACCGTAGAATACACCGAAACACACGGGCATGTACCATTTTTAGAAGGCAAAAGCAGCACCGGCCGTTTAGGTATCGATATCCATGCAACAGCAGGTAAAGGTGACGTTGGTTTTTGCAATACCTGGACATTGGAAATATCGGTAGCACAACCTGTAAAAATTTATGCCGGAATGCCTATTGGCCAATTGATTTATTTTGTTGTTGAAGGTAAAATTGAAACGATGTATAATTCAAAAGGTAACGCTAAGTACAACAATAAAACCACCAGGCCGGTAGAAAGCATGATGTGGAAGAATAAGTTTTAACAATTTGTTTAATCTTTGGTAGCCGACAGTAAATTGAACTGACATCTTTTTCTTTTGGAAATGAAAGCCGGTGCGCTGTGGCGGTCTGTAGCCCCGCCATTCGCTGTGGTCCCGATAGAAGGATCGGGAGCCGCCGCTACTGTCGGGTTTGTGATTCGCAGTCTGTTTTTAGAGCACTAAACATCGTTCCTAAACCCGATTGTCGTGAATGCCGATTTTTTCATCGGCAGAAACAAAAGCGGGACTGACGTTGCCAAGTGATCAGAACTGCTCATTTCCAAATCACCTAAACTAAAGAAATGTTTTTCGTTTTTGGAAATGAAAGCCGGTGCGCTGTGGCGGTCTGTAGCCCCGCCATTCGCTGTGGTCCTGATAGAAGGATCGGGAGCCGCCGCTGCTGTCGGGTTTATGATTCGCAGTCTGTTCTCATGGCGCTAAACATCGTTCCTAAACCCAATTAAAGCGAACACACCGATTTCTTCGTCGAGTTAAGCCATTCGGCACAAGCAAAAACAATTTAGCCACAGATAGCAAGGATGCACACAAATATGAAAATCCGTGTTTATCCGTGCCCATCTGTGGTTAAAAATTCTTAACTTATGACATTGATTCTAATCCTGTAAATTTATAATTAAGCGTTTTTGCAGCGGTTAACTAAAAACTTAGAAGTCAAACTGAATTTCATGTTAACTTCATAAAAGTATGCCGTAGGTTTTGTACCTTGACACGTATTTATTTGTTAATAACCACATGAAACTCAAAATTACTCTCGCAATCAGTTTTCTATCTCTGCTTATTTTTGGTGCATTTAAAATGGATGATGATCCATTTAGTCAGCTCTTGCAAAAACTCGAAGATTACACCAGCAAATATCCTCAAGAAAAAGTCCATCTTCACTTAGATAAGCCTTATTATGCCATTGGAGATGATATTTGGTTCAAAGCCTATGTTGTAAATACCAAGACCTCGGCTCCTTCGGGCATCAGCAAAATCCTGTATGTAGAGCTGATTAATGAAAAAGATTCGTTAAAAAAAATGGTTAAATTACCCATTATGGGTGGAATTACCTGGGGCGATTTTAAGCTCACAGATTCACTGGCAGAGGGTAATTATAGAATTAGGGCCTATACCAATTATATGCGGAATTTTGGTGCTGAATTCTTTTACGATAAGACGATTAAGATCGGAAATAGCTGGGCTAACAAAGTTTTTACAAAAACCACCTATAACTTTACAAAAGAGAACAACGCTGATAAAGTTACAGCCACAGTTCATTTCGAAGATAAAAATGGGGTAGCTTATAGCGAAAATGAAGTGAGTTATGATGTACAGTTAGATTACCGCTCGGTTAGCAAAGGAAAAGTTAAAACCAGTTTAACAGGCGATGCGGTGATAAATTTTACTAATAATCAGCCATTTCAAAATAAATCTGGAAAAATTGTTGCAACCATAACGCTTGATAATAAACAAAAGGTGGTCAAATCTATCCCGATTACTTCAACCTCTAATGATGTAGATGTACAGTTTATGCCAGAAGGAGGTGCGCTTGTTGAAGAATTGCCGCAAAAAGTGGCTATCAAAGCAGTTGGCTCTACTGGCCGTGGTGAGGATGTTCAGGGCAGCATTGTAGATGAAACAGGAAATGAAGTTACTTCTTTCTCTACCAATTATCTGGGCATGGGAAATTTCGTGTTTAATAGTCAGGCAGGTAGATCTTACACCGCAAAAGTTAAGTTTAAAGATGGATCCGAAAAGGTAATTAAACTTCCTGTAGCTGTTAAAAGCGGGTATGCACTTTCTGTAAATGCTTTAGATACCGGTAAAGTGGTCGTTAAAATTATGGCCAGTGCCGATCTTGTAAACGGAGCTGAATTAAAAGTAGTGGGACAGTATGGAGGCAATGTATATTATGGCTCTAAAGCTAAAATGGATAAACAGGTACTGGTAGCCTATATTCCAAAAAAGAACCTTCCAGCCGGTATTGTTCAGTTTACATTGTTTTCGAGCACTAATCAACCTTTAGCAGAACGTTTGGTTTTTATAAACAATAAGGCCGAACAAATTGATGTATCGCTTAATGCATCCGCAGTATCCGCCTCAAAAAGAGGAAAAGCAGCTTTTACTTTCAATGCAAATAATGAGAGTAAGCCTGTTTTAGGCAGTTTTTCGGTTGCTGTTACCAATGCAACAAAAGTTGGCCCTGATGAAAACAATGAATCGAATATACTCACCTCACTGTTACTTACCTCTGATCTGACCGGATACGTAGAGAATCCCAACCATTACTTCTTAAAAGACGATCTTCAAACACAAAAAGAACTCGATAACCTCATGCTTACCCAGGGCTGGAGAAGATTTCTTTGGAAAAATATTATCAATAATGTTGGTCCGAATATTACCTATAAGCCAGAACAGTCTATCAGCATTAGCGGAACGGTGATGAAAGGCAATAAGCCTGTACCCGGTGGTAAAGTAATGCTGATGGCCACAAAAGGAACCATGTACATTTTGGATACGGTAACAAATGCCGAAGGAAAATTTGTTTTCGATAATTTAAGTTTTGGCGACAGCACAAAATTTGTGGTTCAGGCAAGAACTAAAACAGAACGGAAATTTGTAGATATTAATCTTGATATTGTTCCCGGGCAGATTGTAACCAAGAATAAAAATGGAGCCGATATTGATATCAATGTGAACAATACTTTGATGAAGTATATTAAAGAAAGTGATAATTATTTTAATGAGATGACCCGTTTAGGCTTGCTGGAGCGAACCATTAAACTCGAAGAGGTAACGATTACTGAAAAGAAAAATCCGGCGAAAAATTCATCCAACTTAAATGGTGCCGGTAGGGCCGATTTTATTATAACTGCCGATCAGTTGTCTACCTGTGCTACCTTATCTCAATGTTTACAGGGCCGTTTACCTGGTGTAATATTTAGGGGGAATGTACCATACCTGATGCGTAGTCAGGATACTCCGATGGGTATCATTGTTGATGGGATGCAAATGGAGGCCGATTTTCTGGATAACGTTACACCTATGGATGTAGAATCTATCGAGTTGCTAAAAAGTATCGGTAATACCGCCATCTATGGCTCACGAGGTGGTGGAGGTTTAATTATTATTACCACAAAAAGGGGTGACGGTGGTAGAAGTACCGAAAGATATGCGCCAGGAATTGTAACCTTTAATCCAAAAGGATTTACAATTTCAAGAGAATTTTATTCACCAAAATATGATGCAACAAGCTCAGGCAGCAGGTCCGATTTTAGAACAACCATTTATTGGAATCCACAGGTTGTTACAGATAAGGATGGAAAAGCCCAATTCGAATTTTATAATGCAGATGAGCCCGGAACCTACCGAGTAGTAATAGAAGGAATAGACGCTGCAGGGCATTTGGCAAGAAAAGTTTACACTTATGATGTTAAATAGATAAAAATAGATAAATTTGAATTAGTATGCATGCATAGCTTATGCTGCGGTATATTTATCTTGATACCCGATACTTAAACCTTGATACTGAATATTCAAATCTTGATACTATTTAAATATGAATACAATAAAAGTAAGTGTTAAAGATCGCCTGGCAACCATTACGTTAGATAGAGGTAAATCGAACGCCTTAAACCGCGAGTTGATTACCGAGCTTGATGATATGCTTAAAAATATTACTGCTGATGACAACATTGGCGGTGTAATTTTAACCGGTACAGCGCCGTTCTTTTCTGCAGGATTGGATTTGGTAGAACTTTATAACTATAACGAAGAGGAGGCTAAATCTTTCTGGCAGTTGTTTCTGGGCTTTACTGCCAATATGGTTTCATTTAAAAAACCTATGGTAGCCGCAATTAGTGGCCATAGCCCGGCTGGTGGATGTGTAATGGCATTAGCCTGCGATTACCGGGTAATGGCAGAAGGACAATATATTATTGGACTTAATGAGGTACCGGTAGGTATTATTGTGCCGAATAGCATCTTTCAGTTGTATGCCTTTTGGTTAGGCAAAGCTGAAGCAAGCCGTAGTTTGCTTTCGGGTAAACTTTACAGTCCCGAAGAAGCGCTAAAGGTTGGTTTGGTAGATGAATTGGTAAAGAACGAGAGTTTGTTAACCGCCGCCGAACGCAAGATTAAAAAATACATGGAGCTCGAAAGCAATACCTGGTCACAAAGTAAAGTGAATATTCGCGAAGAACTCATTGCTGCGGTATCTGCTGATCAATCGGCTACTTTGGAGAAAATGTTGGCACAGTGGTGGTCGCCTGCAACGCGCCATATATTAAAAACAATTTTAGCTAACCTGCAGAGAAAGTAATCAGTTTGCAGTTGTCGGTTTCCAGTTAGCAATTTACGAACTTCTACAGTTAGCCAATCACAACAATTAACCGATTAACCATTCCCAGCAGTTTAGCAATAAAACAATCTAAACAATTAACCAGTTTAACCAAATATTATGTTCAATTATAATTCACCCATGCTCAGAGAAGATGCTTTAAAAGGAAAAACTATCGTAATTACAGGTGGAGGAACGGGACTTGGGAAAGCGATGGGTGTTTATTTTCTGAAGTTAGGCGCTAATTTAGTGATCACCAGCCGTAAGCAGGATGTATTACAAAAAACTGCCGACGAAATGGAAGAAAAAACCGGAGGCAAAGTATTGGCTGTAGCCTGCGATGTGCGGGAGATTGAACAGGTAGAAAACGTATTGGCCAAAACTTTAGAAAGATTTGGCTCGGTTGACGTATTATTGAACAATGCTGCGGGTAATTTTATCTCACCAACAGAACGGTTATCCGCAAATGCCTTTTCATCCATTATCGATATCGTTTTAAAAGGAACGGTTAACTGTACACTTACCTTTGGTAAACATTGGATTAAGGAAAAACAAGCGGCAACAGTTTTAAATATCATTACCACTTACGCATTTACAGGTTCAGCCTATGTGGTACCATCGGCCTGTGCAAAAGGTGGTGTTTTAGCATTAACAAGATCTCTGGCTGTAGAGTGGGGTAAATATGGTATCCGTACCAATGCTATTGCTCCGGGTCCGTTTCCAACCAAAGGCGCATGGGAGCGTTTATTGCCTGGCGATTTAGCCAAAAAATTCGACTTTAAAAACCGCGTGCCTTTAAAAAGAGTTGGCGATCATCAGGAACTCGCCAATTTAGCTGCATTTCTGGTAAGCGATTTTTCAGGCTATATTAATGGCGAAGTAATTACCATTGATGGTGGTGAATGGTTGCAGGGGGCAGGCCAGATGAATGGTTTGGAAGCAATCCCGAACGAAATGTGGGATATGCTTGAGCAAATGACGCGAAGCGCGAAAGGAAGCTAGTATTTGATGACAAGTCTTATTACTTGATACTCGCTACTTGTTACTAAAATATTATCTTTGCCAATATGAATATCTTACTTTTAGGTTCAGGCGGCAGAGAAAGCGCATTCGCTTGGAAAATGAGCCAGTCTTCGCACTGCGATAAACTAATTATTGCTCCAGGGAACGGTGGTACAGGAGCTTATGGTACAAACATCAATATCAATGTAAACGATTTTGATGCCATTAAAAAAGTAGTGCTTAACGAAAATATCGGACTGGTTGTAGTAGGACCTGAAGAACCTCTGGTAAATGGTATTCATGATTTTTTCCTTGCCGATAAAACCATTGCACACATCCCGGTTATCGGACCAAAAAAAGAAGGGGCTATTTTAGAAGGAAGCAAAGATTTCTCTAAACAGTTTATGGAGCGCCATGGTATTCCTACTGCGGCTTCAAAATCTTTTACGCCCGAAACTTTGGAAGATGGCCTGGTTTATCTGCAAAACCATGCTTTGCCAGTCGTTTTAAAGGCAGATGGTTTAGCAGCCGGTAAAGGGGTATTAATCTGTACCGAGACCATCGAAGCCCAGGAAGAATTAAAACTGATGCTTGGCGGTAAATTTGGTGCAGCTGGGGCAACGGTAGTGATTGAAGAATTTTTAAGCGGGATAGAACTTTCGGTATTTATTTTAACTGATGGCGAAAATTATATTACACTGCCTTCTGCTAAAGATTATAAGAGGATTGGCCAGGGCGATACTGGTTTAAATACTGGTGGTATGGGCTCGGTTTCGCCGGTTCCTTTTGCCACACCAGAATTTTTGGCTAAAGTAGAAGAACGCATTATTAAACCAACGGTTGATGGTTTAAAGAAAGATAATATTGATTATACAGGTTTCATATTTTTCGGACTGATTAAAGTAGGAGAGGAGCCTTTTGTAATTGAGTACAATGCACGTATGGGCGATCCTGAAACAGAGAGCGTGATCCCCAGAGTTGAAAACGACTTGGTAGAGCTGTTTTTAGCTACCGCTAATAAACAATTAAACCAGGTTAATCTGGTTATTTCTGAGCAAACAGCCGCTACTGTAATGATTGTGGCAGGTGGTTACCCGGGCGATTACCTGAAAGGTAAAGCCATATCAGGAATTGAGAACTTACGTCATTCGAATGCATTTCATGCCGGAACATTGTTAGAGAATGATGTTGTGAAAACAAATGGAGGAAGGGTAATTGCAATTACCAGTTTACAAAAAGATTTGTTTACTGCTTTACAATCAGCAACCGCTGATGCTGGCAGAATTTATTTCGACGGGAAATATTTCAGGGAAGATATCGGGTTTGACTTGATTTAAAAGAATATAAGTTGAAAAAGATACTCAGGAAAATTTCTGAAACAGCAATTAAACAAGGGGAATTTAACGTATTGGATTTCTTAAAATCTGCTTAAGAAGTTTTCCTGTAAAACAAAGAAAGTCCCAATTTTTAGTTGGGACTTTCTTTGTTTTTAATGCTTTTTATTTCGATTTACTTCCTAATAATTCTTGAAGTTTATCTTGTAAAGCTTGTTCTCTTAAGCCTTTAGCAATAATTTTGCCTGTTGGATCAATTAAGAAATTGGCTGGAATTGAGCGGATACCATACATTTGAGCTACCTCGTTCTCCCAGAATTTTAAATCAGAAACATGTGTCCATGTTAATTTGTCATCAGCAATTGCTTTTAACCAGGCATCTTTTTTACCCGGACGGTCTAAAGAAACACCTAAAACAGTAAAGCCTTTATCTTTAAACTTGTTGTAAGCAACTACCACATTTGGATTTTCCTGACGGCATGGACCACACCATGAAGCCCAGAAATCTACCAGTACATATTTTCCTTTAAAATCAGATAATTTAACGGGTTTACCATCAGGGTCATTCTGGGTAAAATCCATAGCCATCACACCTACCGCTGTTTTTCTTCCTGCTTCAAATATTTGAGCAATGTTTTTGCCTGTGTAAGTTGCCTTAAGCTCAGGTGACAGTGCTTTAAAAGCCTTCTCTGCTGCAGCCGCCTGATCTGGATCTGAGGCCAGCTCATTAATTGAATTTAGGCTAATAAATGATTTTGGGTTGCTGCTAGCAAACTGCAATAATAATGGAGTCAGTCCTGCAGCTTCTTTTTCATAACGAGCACCTAAAGCCTCCATAAGGGTCTTATCTTGTTTTTGCTCTGGTGTATAAGCCGCATATTCTGCATTAATTGCAGCAAGTTTATCTGCTGCTGGTTTTGTTAATGCTTTTAATTTCTTGGCATCATCATTAACAGGAGAGCCGGTAATTGTAGCTTTTTTTAATGAATCTGCTGCAGATAGCTTTATATTTCCTGGCTCTACGTATAGCGATAATCCATCTAATTTCTCACCCTGTGCCGGACGATTAACATAAGGGTTTTTGTTTAAGAAAAGGCTTCCCTGAGCAGGGCTGGCTAATGTTCCTTTAAAAGCAAAAGCACCGTTTGCTACAATTGCTGAGTCGGTAATGCTTTTACCTTCTGTTTGATATATAAGGTAGACCTTATCTCCGGTTTTTAGGCCCTTTATGTCACCATTAACTGTAAATGGCTTCTGTGCCAATGCTGCAAGTGGCAATAAAGCCATTGCTGATAATAATAATTTTTTCATCTGTATAAAATTGTTTTCATTAGTTATCATGATTTGTTGATTTTACTTTTTGATTTTGAAAATAATGATGTTTTTACGAGGTTGGTTTAATCCTGTTCAAATATAGAATTCTGTATGGCTAAAACGTAAATAGCTGTGTAAAATTATGATAGACTGCTCATAAGCGTGTAATCCTTTGTGCTGGTTTTCGGTGAAAAATGAAAAATTCAACACTAACTTTGAAATTACATAGAACTTTAATTCAGTTTTTGGTAGGTTCTCCACCATAAATCGGGCATTTCACCATTAACGGCAGTCTGATAATCATCATACCTGCAAGGTACAAGGTGGTAACGTTCATTTTTAGTCTGGCCAGACGGATAAGGCACCTGCATCCACCAGCGGTCTGATTTTTTGCTTTTTACAAACATCATTTCTCCCGAACCATCCTTTAAACTGGTTCGATAAATTATAAACTGCGATTTAGGCGTAAGCGGGAAATCCTTTTTACGAGCGTAGTAGCCCTCCACAAAATACCATACCATTTGGGCAAGTAAGAAAGCTGTTTGTCCGTTGTTGTCGTAGGCCGGATTAAACTCGTAAAAACCAATTGAGGTCAATTTATCATTCATGCCTGCGTAGCGGGCAATGCGGCAGGCTTCTTCGCCATCAAAACCATTTGGCGTGGTGTTCGCATTTGCTGCAGCATCGGCAGAGCGGATGGCACTCATATCAAAGCTAACCATGTTTGCATTTCGGATGATGGGTTCCGTTAACGTAATATCCTGAGCAAACTCACCCAAACGATGTACATCAAAATATAATTTATCCATAACACTCAAACTTTCTTGGTTTACAAAATAAGTTTGATAACCCACATTGCTAAAATTGAAAAGGTAATTGGGTTGATGTAAGAAAATTTTGTTCAGATAACAATCCGACCGGGTAGCAATTCCCTCGTTTTCGTCATCACCAATATCAAATTGATTATCTATAATAACCAGATCCACTTTTTGCTCTAAATCTTCATAACCAAGGTATTGGCCATAGGTTAAGTCTTGTCCGCCACCAATAATGATTGGAATAATGTCTTTTTTGATCAGTTCTGAAACCACCATTTTGATGGCGATGTAAGTGTCGGAAATGGTTGCACCATGTTTAATATTACCTAAATCGACAATCCGACTACTAAAAGCGCCTTCATTAAGTTTGTAAAATTTCTCTCTGAAATAATCGGGTGCCAGGGCACAACCTTCATTGTTAACTGCACCTCTTCCATCCAGTACGCCAAAAATGGCCAGATCGTAAGTATGTTCTTCAAAATCGGGAAACGATTCGGTGTAAATCTGCGCTTTTAATCCCAGCTGACTTGTAAAAAATCCTTGTTTTGGCGTAAAACTATCGGGGTTTATTGGGGAAAAGAAATCCGTTAATGACATATATTTAAAACTCTCGGCTCAAATATCTATTTTTGAATGCGTATTTTCACATATAGCCCGAAAAAAAATAAAATGATACTGGTAACCGGAGGAACTGGATTTTTAGGATCTGAATTAATTAAGCAGTTAACCGACAAAGGTTTAACTGTTCGGGCATTGAGGCGGGAGAAATCTAAAATCCCTGCGTTGATCGAAAATAATCCTTTGATTGAATGGTTTGAAGCCGATATTAATGAACCTGCTACTTTAGAAGATGCTTTTAGCGGAATTACTAAAGTTTACCATTGCGCCGCATTCGTATCCTTTAACCCGAAACATAAAAAGCAGCTTTTTCATGTCAATATAGAAGGTACATCGAACATTGTAAACCTTTCTGCCGAAAATAATTGCAGGCTATTGCATGTAAGTTCGGTTGCTGCCCTGGGCAATGCAAAAAAGGGACATAAAATTACCGAAAAAGACTTTTGGGAGTATGATGCAAAAGCACACGCATACGGTTTGTCCAAATACGAAGGAGAAATGGAGGTTTGGCGTGGCATCACCGAAGGATTAGACGCTATTATTGTCAACCCATCGGTCATTATTGGTAAAAATGCAGGTTTTGAAGGGAGTGGAGCAATTTTTAAATTGGTAAAAGATGGTTTTCCATTTTATACTGATGGAGCTTCGGGTTTTGTTGATGTTGAAGATGTAGTTAAAGCGATGATCCTGCTAATGGACGCTGAAGTCTCGGGAGAGCGGTACATCATTTCTGCAGACGATTATCATTATAAAGATTTGTTCAGCGAAATTGCTGAGGGTTTTGGGGCTAAAGCGCCAACAAAAGAAGCAAAACCATGGATGCTTGGAATAGCTTGGAGAGCACTAAAATTTGTATCTATATTTACTGGTAAACAGCCTTCTATCACCAAAGATGCTGCAAAGAGCAGTTTAACCCTAAGTTATTACAATAACCATAAAATAAAAACGGCAACAGGTATTACTTTTAAGCCGGTTGCTGAAAGCATAAAAGAAATTACCCAACATTTAAGATAATGCCCAAAGAAAAAGCTTATTACATCATTGATTTTGATAGTACCTTTACACAGGTAGAAGCCCTTGATGAACTTGCCCGAATTTCGCTAAAGAACCACCCGGATAAAGAGGCGATTTTCCAAAAGATTGAAGATTACACCAATTTTGCCATGGAAGGAAAACTTTCCTTCTCCGAAAGTTTAGCACAACGTGTTAAGTTGCTTGAAGCCAATGAAGATCATTTAAAACAACTCATTAAACATTTAAAAAAGAAAGTATCTACTTCCTTTTCGCGTAATGCCGAGTTTTTTAAGAAACATGCCGATGAGGTACTGATTGTATCTGGTGGATTTAAGGAATTTATTACACCTGTAGTAAGCCAATATCACATCAAAAAGGAAAATATTTATGCCAATACCTTTGTAACCACCGGCGATGGTAAAATTATAGATTACGACCATGCCAATCCTTTAAGTGAAGAAGGTGGTAAAGTAAAACTGCTTCAGCATTTAAAACTCGAAGGCGAGTTATTTGGTATAGGGGATGGTTATTCTGATTTCCAGTTGCGCGAAAGTGGTATCATCAATAAGTTTTTTGCATTTACAGAGAATATTGCCCGTGAAAGCATTGTTTCCAAAGCAGACCATGTAACACCAAGCTTCGATGAGTTTTTGTATGTAAACGATTTGCCCCGTGCAATTTCGTATCCAAAAAACAGAATTCTTTGTTTAGTAATTGGAGAGGTTGATCCTTTAACCATATCCATTCTTAAAAATGACGGTTTATCTATTCGCCATAAAACCTCATTCGAAGACAAATATGTAAAAGATGTGGGGATTATCCTGCTAGCTGATGGGGAGAAAATAGATAAGGAACAGTTGAAAAATGCTGCTAAGCTTAAAACTATTGGATATTTAGGTAATGCAAAAAATAAAATAGACCTGGCTTTATGTACAACACAAGGGATTGTTGTTTTTGATGACCCGAAAAATAACCCGCGCAACATCGATTTTATCCCGAAAAGGGTAGCCGATTTTATGAATACCGGAGCAACTTATCTCAGCAGCAATTTCCCGAACTTACAATTACCGAAAATTGAGAAATCGCACCGCTTAATTCATATTCACAAAAACGTTCCTGGTATTATGGCGAAAATCAATACTGTCTTTGCCAAACACGACATCAATATTGTGAGCCAGTTTTTAATGACCAATCCTGAGATTGGCTATGCCATTACCGATATCAATGCACAGTATGATAAACAATTGTTTAAATCCCTTAAAAAGATTGAGCAAACAATAAAATTTAGGGTGCTGTATTAATAGTAAATCGAAGGCTTTGACAACCTTATAGGCTATTTGCCAGTAGGTTGTCAAAGCTTTTTACAGCTGATTTTTAGTATATTGGTTTATGCAATTACATTATGGCAAAAACCGAACATTACTACACTAAATTTGAAGAAGGAAAATTCTATCATATTTATAACCGATCTATCGATAGGCAGCTACTTTTTAAGTCGGATGCTAACTATAAGTTTTTTTTAAAGAAATTTGACCAATACCTTTCAAAGGTTTTAGATGTTTATGCTTTTTGTTTATTAGGAAATCATTTTCATCTGCTAATCCGGGTTAAAGAAAGTTTAAGGGTTATAAAAACAATTGGTGATTTTTCAGCGCATGATATTGTAAGCAAACAATTCAGAATATTTTTTCAATCATACGCATTGGCGTTTAATATTCAGCATAAAAGAATAGGGACATTATTTCAGACACCATTTAAACGCGCTCTGATAAATGATGAGTTTTATTAAGTAGACTCATTTATTATATTCATGCAAATCCTCAAAAGCATAACCTTATTTCAGATTTCAGAGAGTGGAAATGGAGTTCTTACAGACGTATTTTATTGGAAACTGATACCAAACTAAAAAAGCAAGAAGTATTGGACTGGTTTGGCGGAAAAGCAGAGTATCTAAAATTTCATTCTGATATTCATGGGGCTATATTATTCGATGAACTTTGACAACCTTACTTTGCAGAGCACTAGAAGGTTGTCAAAGCCAATTTGGTGGAATAACAGAATATCTAAAAATTTCATTCTGATAGTTCATGAGGCTATATTATTCGATGAGCTTTGACAATCTTACAGGCCTCTTGTTGAGAAGGTTGTCAAAGTTACTTCAAAAACTGATGCCGCTTCAACAGCAAATGTTTAGGTGCGCCTATCGTTTGCGAGCGATAAATCCCCGTATGGCCAGAAAATAAATAGGCAGTAACACAGGCTAAGGCAATGTAAATTCCTGATGACGCACCAAATAATTCTATACCCATAAAAATACAAGCCAAAGGTGTGTTCGCCGCCCCTGCAAAAACAGCAACAAAACCCATTCCTGCCAGCAGGCTAACTGGTAAAGGGATAAAGAAACTCAAAAAGCTGCCCAGTGTGGCGCCAATGAAGAAGAGTGGAGTAACTTCGCCTCCCTTAAATCCCGCACTCAAGGTAAATGCAGTCAAAAATAATTTAATTGCAAAGGTATAATATGCTTCTCGCTGCATAAATGATTCTGAAATAACCGGAATGCCCAGTCCTATGTATCGTGTATTTCCGATCAGGTAAATAATGGCGACTAAAATGATTCCGCCAATAAATGGGCGTAATGGTGGATATTTAATTTTGGCAAAAAGGCTGGATAGTCCGTGGTTTAACGCAGAGAAACTTCTCGCCGTAAGACCAAACAAAACTCCTGCACCTAAAGATAACAATAGGTTTATTGAATCTACTTCTGGTACAGCGGTTATAGAATAATGGGTATGGCCAACGCCCCAGGCTTTGCAGGCGTAATCGGCAATAATTGCCGTTATAAAGGAAGGAAGAATTGAACTGTAAGTTAAACTTCCAATCACAAAAACCTCCAATCCGAATACGGCGCCTGCCAATGGTGTTCCAAAAACAGACGCAAAACCAGCACTGATCCCGCAAATGAGGATCACTTTTCGGTCTCTGGCTTTAAGTTTAAACAGTTTCGTAAACTGGTCAGCAAAGGCTCCTCCAATTTGCACCGCTGTGCCCTCTCTTCCAGCCGATCCGCCAAATAAATGGGTTATAATCGTGCCCGCAAAAATGAGCGGTGCCATAATCAAAGGAATCACATTCTTGGGTGATTGTAATTCCTCAATCAATAGATTGTTTCCTTTAACAACCTTTGCACCCCAATAATGGTAAGCCAGACCAATGATTATACCAGCGATTGGTAAAAAAGCGATAATCCAGATATGTTGCTCACGATAATCGGTTGCCCAATTTAAAGTTTCTAAAAATAGGGCAGAGGCAGAGCCAATAATTCCACCCAATATTGCAGAAATCAATAGCCACTTTAAAGTGCTCATTAAGAGTAATCCGAAATCGAGTTTAATAAAGTGTTTGATAGACAGAAGAAATCCTTCTGTTAGTTTTTTAACAGGCATTTGTATTCAATTTTAAATAAAAATCGTAGGAGTCATCAGCCTGTTTGGGCGGTTTTGGCGGTACTCCATCGCCATTGGCCCAAATGTATAAAATTTAGTTATTTGTTGCAAAATCTTTATCACCTTTGTGCAGCTAACTTTAAACCATGGATTTTACACCCGAAATAAAAGACAAACTACACCAACTACAGGAAAAATATACGGCAATGGGGCAAGATATGGCATCATACCTCGATGGACTTCTGTATGCCGATTTCTTAACCTATTGGGATTACATCCATTTGGATACTTTGCTGAGCTTGCAGAGCCCTAAAACACCAATTCCTGATGAAGAGATTTTCATCATGTACCACCAGATTACCGAACTTTATTTTAAGCTTGTACTGCACGAATGCAGACAGATTGCAGAGCATGAAAATTTAACTGTCGAATTTTTTACGGCACGGGTAAAACGGATCAATGCTTATTTCAACGCCTTAACCACTTCTTTTGAAGTGATGGTGGACGGTATGGAGAAAGAACAGTTTTTGAAATTCCGCATGTCGTTATTGCCTGCCAGTGGATTCCAGTCAGGCCAGTACCGGATGATTGAGATCTGCGCTACGGATTTTATCCGATTGGTAGATAAAAGCAAACGCGAAGAATTAAGTACCGCAACAATAGAAGAGCAATTCGAAAATATTTACTGGAAATTTGGTGCAACCGAACTGGCTTCAGGTAAGCAAACGTTAACCTTAAAGCAATTTATTAAAAAGTATGCAGCTCAGTTTCTACAACTGGCAAAAGACCGTACTTTAACCAATTTCTCAGCTTTATACCATCAATTACAAGCCAATGGAGCCGATGTTTCAGCGCTTGCCGAAGAACTACGTAAGCTGGATTTGTATGTAAATGTAGAATGGCCTTTATCACACTACAAATCGGCTGTACGTTATCTGGAGAAAGATCCGGTTGATATTGCGGCAACGGGTGGAACCAACTGGCAAAAGTACCTGCCTCCGCGTTTTCAGAAAAGAATCTTTTATCCATTTCTATGGACAGATGAGCAAATGGAAGAGTGGGGTAAAGGATGGGTGCTTAGTGTACTTAAAACACTCAAAAACAAAGATTAATATTGCAAAAAGCTATTAAAAAAGCCTGTTTTTTCTTAATTTGCGCGAAATAATTAATGATAGGATGAGTGAATTATTGAATTAGGGAATGAGTGGGTAACACACTCAATCATTTCGATCGTTCATCCATTCAAAATTCAAATACAATGACCGAGACATTAGATATAAAAATCACTAAAACAGATCAAACACGTTTGACTGTTACTGATTTTTCACAATTACCGTTCGGTAAGGTTTTTACCGATCACATGTTTACTGCCGACTATGAAGATGGCGAATGGAAAAATTTACAGATTCTTCCTTATGGCCCGATTCCGATGAGCCCGGCAATTTCCGCGCTTCATTATGGACAGGCGATTTTCGAAGGATTAAAAGCTTACCGCCAACCAGATGGAAAGATTAGTGTGTTCCGTGCTGATAAAAACTTCGAGCGTTTTAACAAATCAGCTGCAAGAATGTCGATGCCAGGTATTCCTGAAGAAATTTTTATGCAAGGTTTGGCTGCATTAATCAATGTTGATGAGAAATGGGTGCCCGATCAGGAAGATTATGCTTTGTATATCCGTCCGGTAATGTTTGCCATGGATCCTTATTTGGGTGTTAAGGCATCTGATACCTATAAATTTGCTTTGTTAACCACACCAACAGGTCCATATTATAGTAGTGCATTAAAGGTTAAAATTGAAACTGAATTTACACGTGCGGATGAAGGCGGTGTAGGCTTTGCCAAAACTGCTGGAAATTACGCCCGTTCGTTATATCCTTTTGAGCAAGCTAAAAAAGAAGGCTACGATCAATTGATCTGGACAGATTCAGTAACCCATGAATTTATCGAAGAAGCCGGAACAGCCAACTTACTTTTTGTAATCAATGGTAAACTAATTACGCCATCAGTACGCAGTACTGTTCTGGATGGTGTTACGCGTGATACGATTATTAAACTGGCTAAAGAGGCCGGAGTAGAAGTTGAAGAACGTCGGGTTTCTGTTAAGGAAGTAATTGAAGGAGTTGAAAACGGAAGCTTAACCGAAGCTTTTGCCGCAGGAACTGCAGCTACAGTAACGCATGTAGGCGAAATGGGCTATAATGGTCAGATCTATAAATTGACCGATCCTTCAACCAGGCATATTTCTAATGGTATTGCTAAAAAACTGAACGATATTCGTTATGGTTTAGCACCCGACGAATTTGGTTGGAACTGGGTTTTATAATCCGAAAAACCATAAAAGATAAACCCCGATACAGAATCTGCATCGGGGTTATTTTTTGTTTCGTTTTCCAGTTTCGTCATGTTGATCCGATAGCTTCGGATTTATTTCAGCATCTTTAATACCCTGAAATAAATTACCTTCGGTGAGTTCGCTAGGGCTCGGTTCAGGGTGACGAATACTACCATGTTTAATTCTGGGAATTATTTATCTAAAATCACTACACCTTTAGCTTCAAAAGCCAGTTCCTTTTTAGGATCGGTAATTTTAGCTATTTCTTCAGGAGATTTTTTAGCGTCTTCAGCATAATGGCGTAAAGTTTCAACGGAGATGGTTTGTTTCTTCGCTAAGCCATCTAAAACTACTTTTTTGCCAACAATATCCATAGGCATAAAGAAAGCATAATCTTTAAAAGTTACCCGCATTGGATCACCGTTAGGCATTTCTAATGTCATCCAACAGCCTTTTTTCTTACATACATCCACTACTTTGCCTTCAATTTTCATGTCGACAGTTTTTTTGTCGCCCATTGCAGCTTCCATCTTGGCAGCTGGTTTTACATCACCTGGTTTAACTTCTTCTCCAAATTTTTGACCAGTATACGCAGTTTGAGCAAATGAAAGTGCCGTCAATAGACAAAAACTCAAGCTTAGAATGATTTTTTTCATGAATTTATAATTATCCGGTTATGATCTAATCAAAGTTATTTAAAATTTTTCTAAATACTGAAAAGAAAAAACCTCGTTAACATCCGTTAACGAGGAAAATCATCCCTATAATTGTGTAGATCAAATGCTATGATATACATCTAACTTTATAGGCAAACCAGCAACCAAAATGATAATATTCGTTTGAGTTGTGTTTAATTATCTTATATTCAGTTATTTGTATTTTTGTAATAGTTTTCTTTATAAGAGACAACATTGTAGAAATGTAGAATATTATCTTCTTTATGAGTAATGTTGTTGAGTTATTTCCCCACTTCTTATTATCCAAAAACAAGACTGAATACTTCTTCTATTTTACTTACAGCTTTAATCTCAAGGTTGTATTTTTCTATGGCAATTCCTTTTAAATTGTATTTAGAGATATAAATGGTTTCGAAACCCAATTTATCTGCTTCAGCAATGCGTTGTTCAATTCTGTTTACCGCTCTTATTTCTCCTGATAGACCTACCTCTGCAGCGAAACAATTTTTGGAAGAAACGGCAATGTCCTGATGCGATGATATGATGGCAATTAATACAGCCAGATCAATTGCAGGGTCTTCTACTCTAATCCCCCCAGCAATATTTAAGAAAACGTCTTGTGTACTTAACCTAAAGCCACAGCGTTTTTCCAAAACAGCCAGGAGCATATTCATTCTTTTGGTATCAAAACCTGTTGCAGAGCGTTGAGGGGTTCCGTAGGCTGCCGAACTTACCAGCGCCTGTGTTTCAATTAACATCGGCCTGGCGCCTTCCAGGGTTGCAGCTATAGCTATTCCGCTCAGCTCCTCGTCACGCTGCGACAACAAAATCTCAGAAGGATTGGAGACTTCTCTTAAACCACTTCCCTGCATCTCGTAGATGCCCAATTCTGCGGCAGCTCCAAAGCGATTCTTAATTGAACGTAAAATGCGGTAAACATGATGCCTATCGCCTTCAAACTGCAAAACCGTGTCAACCATATGTTCGAGTATTTTCGGTCCTGCAATGGCGCCATCTTTGGTAATGTGACCAATAAGAAAAACCGGCACACCTGTTTCTTTTGCAAAACGCAATAATTCGGCTGTACATTCTCTTACCTGCGATACACTACCTGGGGTTGAATCGATATGAGCGGAGTGCAAAGTCTGGATAGAATCTACAACCAAAATTTCAGGTTCCAGAATTTCGATCTGTTTAAATATATTCTGCGTTGAAGTTTCTGTCAGGATGTAACAGTTAGACGATGGGCTTTCCTGGATCCTTTCTGCCCGCATTTTAATCTGCTGTTCGCTTTCTTCTCCCGAAATATACAATAACTTTTTCCCTTTTATATTTAATGCCAACTGTAACATTAAGGTCGATTTCCCGATACCCGGTTCTCCACCGATCAATACCAGGGATCCTTCTACCAATCCACCACCCAATACGCGATCTAATTCTTTATCGCCTGTTAATATCCTGCGTTCAGTTGATGATTGTATTTCATCAACCTTGCTTGGCTTGCTTAGTTTACGGCTAACAGTATCGCTTTTCCAGGTTGGAACAGATGCTGAACTTTTTTCTACAATTTCTTCTACAAAGGTATTCCATTGGTTACATGACGGACATTTACCCAACCATTTTGCCGATTCGTAGCCACAGCTCTGACAGAAAAATGCACTTTTTGATTTTGCCAATTGATTAAAATTTTAGATTACGAATTTAACCTTTCAGGATTGAAAGTGGTTTTATTTTTTTGAACAATTAATCCTTTGCCCAAATCGCATTTTATGTTAAACCTCGCAGGTTTTCAAAACCTGCGAGGTTTGAAACATCCCTATGAAATGCCGAATCATTGTTGATAAACCTGATAGAACGGAAAGCCCGGAGCGAAGAATGAGTGAGGACTTGGAGGGATAGCAGGGCTAATTGACCAAAACGCACTGGACAGTCGTTTTCCAAAAAAATGATTATATAAGCACAACTTAGTAAGGCGCTTAATTAATATTTAGGATTGAAATACACTTAAACAAAAAAGCCCGGATTAAAATCCAGGCTTTCTGTTAAATGTTTTTTAAGTTATAATTTAATCTCTTCGTCTTTAGCAGAGATAAAGTGAAACTCAGTTAAATGATACGATGACTGCGCTTTAACTTTAATCCACTGGCCATATTTAAAGAACCAGCGGCGTTGAAGGTTGAAAATGCCTTTTGTAATATAAGCTTCAATGTATGGATGCACGCAAAGTGTAACACCTTTTTCATTTTGCTCTCTTAAAATATAATTAAGGTTGTTTTCAATATCATCCATTAAAACGATACTCGCTTTAATTTCTCCGGTCCCATCGCAGGCCGGGCATTTTTCTACCGTAACAATATTCATTTCCGGACGAACGCGTTGTCTGGTAATTTGTACCAAACCAAATTTGCTTGGAGGCAAAATAGTGTGTTTGGCCCTATCCAATAACATCAGCTCACGCAAATAATCGAATAGCATTTTACGGTTTGTTGGTTTGTGCATATCGATAAAATCGATTACCACAATACCGCCCATGTCGCGCAAGCGCAGTTGACGGGCAATTTCTTTAGCCGCCTCTTTGTTTACCTGTAAAGCATTCTCTTCCTGATTTTCTTTACTGGCAGTACGATTTCCACTGTTCACGTCTATTACGTGCAGTGCTTCAGTGTGCTCAATAACAAGGTAAGCACCACCTGGTAAGTTTACTGTTTTTCCGAAAGCATTTTTAATTTGCTTTTCTACACCGAAGTGATCGAAGATAGGTTCTTTCTGTTTGTACAGTTTAACGATTTTTTCCATTTCAGGAGAAATATCGTGAACATAAGAACGGATATCATCGTACAGCTCTGGTGTACTTACGTAAACGTTTGTAAAATCAGGGTTCAGAATATCACGAATTAACGTTGATGATCTGTCCATTTCTCCCCAAACTCTTTTTGAAGGTTCGGTAGAAGGCATTTTTTTAATGAAATTTTCCCATTTAGCAATTAAATCTAAAAGATCTTTTTGCATTTCGGCAACCCCTCTGCCTTCAGAAACGGTTCTGATAATGACCCCAAAATTTTGAGGTTTAATACTTTCAATAATCTTTTTTAAACGATTACGTTCAGTATTGCTTTTAATTTTTTTTGATACAGATATGGTATTGGAGAATGGCACCAGTACCACATACCTGCCGGCAATCGAAATGTCGGAACTTAAACGTGGACCTTTTGTAGAAATTGGCTCTTTAGCAATTTGTACAGGTAGGAGCATGTTTTTACTGAGCACATCAGAAATTTTGCCTGCCTTATTAATATCGGCTTCCAGCTTTAAATTGTCTAATAATGTGCCTGTAACCGAGCCATTACGCTTGATCTTCGTTAGCTTAATTAAAGATTGCACCTGTGGGCCCAAATCAAAGTAATGCAAAAAAGCATCCTTTTCATAACCAACATCCACGAAAGCAGCATTCAGGCCAGGCATAATTTTTTTAATGCGGCCTAAATAAATATCGCCTACAGCGTAGTTAATATTGATTTGTTCTTTGTGAAGCTCAACAAGTTGTTTGTCTTCAATCAACGCTATGGTAACTCCGGCAGGAGTCGAATTGATAATTAATTCTTTTACCAACAGCTACAGATTTAAGGCTTTCGCCTATTAACAAATGGATAGTAAATAAAACAGTGATATAGCCAGAAACATATACAATAAAAAAATCATATAAATGGTTTAAACCTCATAGTGTTTACTATGAGGTTTAATTGGCTTAATCAAAATAAGAAACTATTTTTTCTTATGTCTGTTTTTTCTTAAACGTTTTTTACGTTTGTGGGTAGCCATTTTATGTCTCTTTCTTTTTTTACCGCTTGGCATAGTTTTAAGTTTTAAATGTTTTTATTAATCTGTTAATTAATTTTTATTCTTTAGTTCAACCACCTTCTTATCAATGAATGATGCTAAGGTTGGGTTAGCCGCTAATTTTTTGCTTGATAGGTAAGCATTTACTGCTTCTTTATTTCTGCCTAAATTTTCTAAAGCTGTTCCTAAATAAAAATAGGCTTCAGGGGTTGGAGCTATAGCAATTACGGTGTTAAAACGAGGAATTGCTTTATCAAACTGACCTGATTTTATAGAGAACAATCCTAAATTCATATTCGCTTTTACATTTTTAGGTTCTTTAGCTACAACCTCCAGCAACATTGCAATACCTTGCATTGGTGCGCCTAAGCCATTTACTATCGTTACACCTAAGCCTGTTTTAGCTTCAATGTTTGTAGAGTCTTTCTCTAATGCATTTTTATAAGATGCATTGGCTTTCTGCAATAAAGCAGGCTGCGCTATGCTATCTTGTGTGCTTTCAAAAGCTTTTATAAATTGATTTCCTGCAGCTAACCACGATTTTGCTGATGGTTCGCCTTCGGCAACAACTTCTAAATATAAGGCAGATGGAGTAATTTGTTCAACATCGTCCCATTTCTGAGCCAATTGTTTAGCAAGTTCAATCTTTTCTGCGCCATTTGCGCCTTTGTAGCTATTTTCTAAAGCTGTAATATCTGTGGCCAAATTTTTGTTGATCACATTCTTTGCAGCGGTAGACGAAGTTTCGAGGTTTAGTACCGATGCTGTAGATGGAGAAGCTGCTCCGGCCATTGGGCCACTTGAAGGCATTTTTCCATTTTCTTCAGTTGGTTTAACTAAACCCTTAATGTCTCTTGTAAATAAGAATGCAACAAGCAATACAATCGCTCCAATAACAATGGTTTGTTTTGATCTGATGTTGCTATTCATATATATAAGACTTAGGCTTCTACGTTAATTTTTTTTGAATTACTTTTAACTTTATCAACAAATACTTTTGCTGGTTTAAAGCTAGGAACAAAGTGTTCAGGGATAATTATTGCAGTGTTTTTTGAGATATTTCTCGCAGTTTTTTGCGCTCTCTTTTTAACAACAAAGCTCCCGAAGCCTCTAACGTATACATTTTCACCGCCAATCATGCTGGTTTTGATAACCTTGAAAAATGCCTCCACTGTTTCCTGTACATCAACCTTCTCAATTCCGGTTTTTGTTGATATTTCTGAAATAATATCTGCCTTAGTCATATTTTATTATTTATTATATATTATGTTTTAATATTACTACTGTTTTGGGGTTGCAAAAGTATTGCTTTTTAATGAGATAGGGAAATAAAAGATGATTTTTTTATCACTAGACTTATCAGGCTATTGCAAGTTTTTTTTTAATCGGATAAATAGACCGTAATTTGCACTAATGACATTTCAAAATGAACTCATCAATTGGTATCTGCTTAACAAGAGAGATCTGCCTTGGAGACATACCAATGATGCTTATACCATCTGGTTATCAGAGGTTATATTACAACAAACAAGGGTAGAGCAGGGCCTTCCTTATTTCAATAAATTTTTAGAGAATTTTCCTACCGTTAGCGATTTTGCTAATGCTACAGAAGCAAAAGTTTTGAAGCTTTGGCAGGGATTGGGCTACTATTCTAGGGGAAGAAATATGCATGCAACTGCTCAGACTGTGGTGAAAGATTACCATGGAATCTTCCCAAATCTGCATGATGAACTGATAAAATTAAAGGGAATTGGCGAATATACGGCTGCGGCAATCTCCTCTTTTTCATCCGGAGAGGCACGTGCGGTGGTAGATGGAAATGTATTCCGGGTACTTTCCAGGTATTATGGGATTGCTACCGCAATTAATTCCCCGGCAGGGAAAAAGGAGTTTTTTACTTTGGCAAATGAGTTACTTTATCAGGATGACCCTGCCCTTTACAATCAGGCGATAATGGAATTTGGAGCCATGCAGTGTAAGCCTAAATCGCCAAATTGTGGTATTTGTCCCCTTAACCAAACCTGTTATGCCTTTAACCATAAAATGGTAAATGAACTTCCTGTTAAGTTAAAAAAGGCGGCGCAAAAGCACCGTTATATTAATTATTTTGTTTGTTTTGATGGAGACCAGGTATTGGTAAGAGAACGACAGGCTGGTGATGTTTGGCAGCATTTATATGATTTCCCAAGTATAGAAACGCTCACACATGAAGATGCCAATGGCGAATTTTTCTCCGATATGGTGAAAAATACTTTTGGAAATAGTGCAGATTTTGTGCTGATCAGTACAAAAAAGCACCTCTTAACTCACCAAATAATCCATCTACAATTTTTTGCATTAAAAAATTATATATTTAACTTTAATAAACAAAAGGAACTTAATTGGGTTTCTTTAAGTAAATTAGATGAGTTACCGCAGCCAAAAGTAATCCATGATTTTGTTCTGGAATATTTTTATAAGGACAAAATGGAGTAACTAACCATCTTATTCGGCGCGCATTTAGAAAACGAAACAACTAACCAAAAATATTTATGTCTGGGATTAACAAAGTTATTTTAGTAGGCCATTTAGGCAAAGACCCTGAAGTGCGACATTTAGACGGTGGCGTAACCGTAGCCAGTTTTCCATTAGCTACCTCGGAAACATACAACAAAGACGGTAAGCGAGTAGAGCAAACAGAATGGCACAATATTGTGTTATGGCGTGGCTTAGCAGAAGTTGCTTCCAAATACCTGCAGAAAGGCAAATTAGTTTACATAGAGGGTAAACTAAGAACAAGATCCTTTGAAGATAAAGAAAAGGTTAAAAAATATGTAACAGAAATTGTGGCCGAAAACTTTACCATGTTAGGCAGAAAGAGCGATTTTGAGCAAAGTCCAACAACGCCAACCCATCAAAACCCTGAAACTAAAATTGATGATGAATTCACAATCGGGCCATCAGATGAAAATGGAGATCTTCCGTTTTAATTATAAAAAAAACGAATCGAATAAGAGAGCTGCCTTAGGGCGGCTCTCTTTATTTGTAATGTCGTATTTAAATTTGTCATTCTGACCGCAACAAAGAATCTTTACCTCCCTGGAACAAATCGCTGATAGGGAACCGTCTCAAAACTTCAATTATTTAAAAGATTCTTCACTGCGTTCAGAATGACATCAGGGACTTCGTCGAGACGATTGCCTTATTTTTATAATAATGATCCGGTTTAAATAGACTAGTTGAATAAATAAAAAAGCTTCTGTCCTTTTGAAGAACAGAAGCTTTTTTAGTAATGATTTAATGAATAACTAGTTTATCTTGGTGTAATAGATATTAAGTTTCATCTTATTGGTAGCTGTATTACCAGTTCCAATAATAGATCTTTCTGCTGAAGTTGCTGTAGGTACATTTTGGAAAAGATTATAAGAGGTTGGCGCTAAGAAAGTGCCTTCGTCTTTTATTGTACCATCAATCAAGCTTTGAACATAATTGGTGATGATAAAAATATAACGGTTTTTTGTTGAATCAAAATATCCACCATAAAGTGCCTCACCCGCTGCAGAAATACCCGAAGAGCTTACCGCTAAATTATTATAATCCGAAATATTGGCCGGTTGGTGTGCAATATCCCAGCGGTACAAAGAAAGTCGCTGTGCAGCGTTAAAAGGGTATGCAGGTGCACCTCCACCCAGTTCTATCACCAGCTCAGCTTTATTGATAATTGCTTTTCCGTACTTGCCTACAAAACCTGTCAGTTCATCAAAACTAATTTTTGTTTTAACACCAGCAAGACCCTGTAAATAAGTTACGTTATATGAAGCAGTTGGTGCATCAATTTGTGATTGTATGGGTGTACCAGCATAATCGTGCTTAAAGTTTGCGGCTACACCAGTAATTTGATTGCTTGTGTTCAGTGCACCTATCGGGAAGTTTACACTTGTAGTATCTATCCCGCTCGATGAATTTGTTTTTTTCCAAACCAACTGCACATAAGAATCAGTGCCTGTAAAATTAAAAAAAGCAATGCCACCTGTACCGGTTGATGATGACTTGTTTACCTGTGCATATAGGCCTTTAAATGCATTTATAAATTTTGAATTTGAAGAGGTTCCTGCAGTGCCCAGGTTTAAAATGTTGTTCTGGATAAATGTTTTGTTAAGCGGAATCCTGATTTGTGCCGGAACCGTTTTTAAGGTGTCTTTGCCTGCTATAACATCAAATACCTTAGTTTTAGTATTCGGTGCCAGCTTGCCTGTGAAATTCCCTAGCAAAGTATTGTTAATAGCCTGAACATCAGAGCTTTTATAATTGGTTACGGTATTGGCCAGTTGAAATACATCTATACTGTATTTAGAATTAATGGTATCGCCGTAAAATTTGGTCACCGTACTAGATTCATCAAACTTTAATACTAAAACGGCCGAATCAAGTTGAGGTGCAGTTCCAAAATCTGTATTAACGACAGGATAGACGGTCATGGCTATACCCGCTTCTGTTTTACCAAAAACAGGGTCAACCATATAACCCAATGGATAACGAGGCTGCCCTAAGGTAGTTGCAGCAGTTTCTTCAACCAGTTGAGTGGTTACCGGAGATACTACCAGGGTTCCGGTAATGGCGGCATTTGGATCAACATCTAAACCAACACCATCGGGGTTTTTACACGATGCAAAAAGAAAAAGACCTATCAACAGGGTTAATAAGTCTTGTTTTGTAAATTTCATATTTTAAATAATAATACCTAATTAAGCTACTGAAACCAATTCATCATTTGAAATTTCTTCATAAAAAGTATAGAAGTTTTCAAAATTCTCGGTTAAGTTAAAAGCTAATGTTGGTTTATTGGAATCTTTAACAAATTTTAACACATCTTTGCTTAAGTTTTCATCCGCTAAAACCACTGCGTCTGAGTGAGTTATAGCGCCTATGTGCATACTGTCGCAATCAGATGGTAAAAATGCCTTTGTATCATCCTCAGTCATATTGGCCATTACTGCTTTCGTAGCGAAATTGGCATTTAACTTTTCTGTAAAGCCGTCCTCATAAATAGAATACACTACTTTAGAATTTTTAAAAGTAGGATCGTTTTTATAAGTAGTTTTGATATAAGCAGGAACCAATGCACTCATCCAGCCGTGGCAGTGAACGATATCCGGTGCCCAACCTAATTTTTTAACCGTTTCCAAGGCACCTTTGCAGAAGAAAATTGTACGTTCATCGTTGTCATCAAAGAATTTTCCGCTGGCATCTCTAAATACCTGTTTGCGTTGGAAATATTCTTCATTGTCTAAGAAATAAACCTGCATGCGTGCAGCTGGGATGGAGGCTACTTTAATGATTAAGGGATTATCGTTGTCATCAATAATGATGTTCATTCCCGATAAGCGTATTACTTCGTGTAAACGATTTCTTCTTTCGTTGATGTTACCGAATTTTGGCATCAAGATGCGGATTTCGAATCCTTTTTCTTGCATAGCCTGCGGTAATTGGCGCGTAATTTCAGAAATTTTAGTAAGCTCGAGGAAAGGCGACATCTCGTGTGTAACAATCAGCAGCTTCGTTTTTGCCATCTCCATATTCTAAGAAAATATTAAGTTAAATAAAAGATAATGAGCTGCAAAGGTAAGCATAATAATACTATTTATCAATATAGCAAGCATTTGTTTGGTTTCGTTTAGATTAATTTACACCTTTACGGCTTTAATTTAGATTGTCCAAATTGGAAATATTTAAAACCAAAGCAGCGCTTAAGGCTTTTTTGCAGCCATTAAAAGCATCAGCTAAAAAAATAGCATTAGTACCTACTATGGGTGCCCTGCACAATGGCCATATATCTTTGATAAAACTGGCTCAGCAAAATGCCGATATCATTATCTGTAGCATTTTCGTAAACCCAACGCAGTTTACCGATCCAAAAGATTTAGAGAAATATCCCCGTCCCATTGAGCACGATTTAGCGATGCTCGAAGACGCAGGCTGTAATGGCGTGTTTATGCCCGATGTGGAGGAAATGTATCCAACCGGAGCAGATGAAGCCTGGCAGATCGATTTAGGCAATGCCGAATTTTTACTGGAAGGTGAATTTAGGAAAGGCCATTATCAAGGGGTAACACAGATTGTAAAAAAACTGTTCGATGCCGTTGAGCCTGATGTGGCCATGTTCGGGCAAAAAGATTTTCAACAGGTCCTGATGATCAAGAATATGCTGGCTTATTTTAATCTGCCTATTACCATTATCACCTGCCCGATTATTAGAGAAGATGATGGTTTGGCCATGAGTAGCCGCAATATTCATTTATCGGCCAGCGATCGCAAACATTCACTGGTACTCAGTAAATCGCTACACTTCGTTATTAATCATTTTAATGAATATTCATTAGAAGAATTAGAAACCAAAGCAAAATCATTCTATAATAATTTAGATGGTGTAGAACTCGACTACTTTACCATAGCCAATGGCGGTACACTGGAACCCGCTAAATCGAAAGATGAAGATAATCTTGTTGCGCTAGTTGCTGCAAAGGTAGGTTCGACCAGGCTGATCGATAATATGATTATAAAGTGATGGAAAATGGGAGAGGTAAGATGGAAGAGGTCCATAGATGTACATGACAAACCATCATCCATTTTCCATATTACATCTTCCTTTAGTGTGAAACTCCAAACTGATTACTAACTTTGCCAAATGGTTATCACAATATTAAAATCGAAAATACACCGTGTTAAGGTAACACAAGCCGAATTGAATTATGTAGGCAGTATTACGATAGATGAGGATTTGATGGATGCAGCTAACATTATCGCTAATGAAAAGGTGCAGATTGTAAATAATAATAACGGCGCTCGTTTCGAAACCTATGTAATTAAAGGCGAACGCGGAACCGGAACCATTTGTTTAAACGGTGCCACGGCTCGTTTGGCACAATTAGGTGATATTCTCATCATCATGTCTTATGGCTCATTACCAATGGAAGAAGCCAAAAAATATAATCCAATACTGGTTTTTCCTGACGATAACAATCATTTGCTAAAATAACCTTGTGATATTCGATCTCAAAACAGCGCTAAAGTACATCATCCTGTTTTTAATAGGAATAGGAGTCTTATATTTAGCTTTTAGAGGTCAGGATTTAGAAAAGATTTGGCAGGAAATTAAAACAGCCAATTACTTTTGGGTGGTAATTTCAGCTATTGCTGTTTTAATTGCGCATGTGTTACGGGCTTTGCGCTGGCAGATGCTCTATCAGTCTATCCATTACCAGGTAAGTTTCTGGAATGCTTACCACGCGGTAATGATCGGCTATCTGGCCAATCTTGCTCTGCCACGCTTCGGAGAGATTGGTCGCTGTTCCGTTATTCATAAAGCCGAAAAGGTACCCATGTTTGCTTCCATAGGTACGGTAATTACCGAACGGCTATTTGATGTACTGGTACTTTTTCTTACCAGTTTGGCCATGCTTATTTTTCAATATGATATTGTAGCCGATTTTCTTTATCAAACCATATATCTCAATCTCATTAAAAAATTAAGTGCTATTAATTATTTATGGTTAGTTGGCACAGGTGTTCTTATACTGCTGCTCATTGCTATTGCGATATATTTTCTCCGTCAAAAATTCAGTAAAAAATTCTTGCGAATTTTTGTAAGCCTGCGACAAGGATTTGGCTCATACAGCAAGCTAAAACAAAAAGGTTTGTTCTTAACCTATACCCTAGGGATTTGGCTTTTCTACTCACTTTCCATGTATTTTGCTTTTTCTTCCATTCAAGCTACTTCCGGTTTACATTTTAATGCCGCATTTACCGCAATTGTGTTTTCTGGTTTTGCTATGGCAGCCCCTGTTCAGGGTGGTATAGGTGTTTTTCATTGGATGGTTGCCCAATCACTGGTGTTATATGGCATATCTTTTAAAGATGGCTTGGCCTACTCAACCATTATTCACTCTTCGCAGGTTTTGCTCATATTGATATTGGGCTGTTTGAGCCTAATGCTGATTCTATTTAAGAAACAAAAGGGGAATTAATTTCTTTTAATTGGCCCTGTTCTCTTCATCGCTTTTTTTGTTTTCTCTGACTTTGTAAGTCGAACTTCCAAAATTAAAGGTTAAACTAAAAACCAATCTTTGCGAAGCGAAATAGTGGTAGAAATCGTTGTTGATAATACTTTTCTCCCTGAAAATAAGCCTTCTTTTAATATTATCGAATGCATCATAAAGCGTAAGTTTAGTATTGACCCTGTTTTTTAACCAGGTTTTTTGCACACCAAAATCAATTCCGTAAACGGGAGCCATAATATAAAGTCCATTACCACTTTTCGACTCGTAAGTATAACTTACATCTAATACCCAATTCTTTAAGGTGAAAACCTGACTGCCATTAACCGTATAATTATATATGGGTATTTCGTAGGTATTTCCAAAGTAAGGTGTTAGCTCCTTGTTGTAATAGAAGGTGATGTTGTTATTCATCCGCCACCATTTGTTTATTGTTATGGGAGCGCTTACCTGTAGATTTGCAAATTTTCTGTAAGGTAGGTTTCTACCCAGAAAAATCAGTTCATTAGTTACTGGATTATATTCAGGATAACGGCCCATTGGATCTGTTTCCTTTCCTGCATTTAGCGAAATATTAAGGTTTTTTTTACTATATGATATAGCGAAAAGACTAGTTGTAGAGGGCTGTAGGTAAGGATTTCCTATCCAATAATGCCGTGGACTGTAATAAAAACGAAAAGGGTTTAACATGGCAAAGGTTGGCCTTGTTAATCGTCTGGTATAACTGAAGCTGAGCTGTTCGCTTTCGTTAATGGCATAAGTAATGTTCAAACTTGGGAGCCATTTTATATATTTTTTTTCTGTAATACTGCCAGTAGTAATCGAATTAGCTATCGTGTGCGTATGTTCTGCTCTTAAACTTAAACTGTAACTAAACTTACTCCATTGACCAATATAAGAAAGGTAGCCTGCGCCAATATACTCTTGATAGCGGAATTGGTTACTTCGGTTAGGATCTAAGTTAAAAACATCATTGGCTAATGTATCATAGCGGAGGTCGTTCCGCGTGGTTGTATACGCAAATTTTCCGCCGAATTCTAATTTCCCTTTACCTATTTTCTGGCTGTAGTCAGTTTGTGCTGCATGAATCATTATATTATTTCTAGCGCCTGTTTTCCAGTAATTTAACAATTGATTGTTAAGTATGTTACGATTCTGGATATCTTCTGTTTGTCGATTGTCAATTTGAGCTAAAGAAGTAATTACATGAAGTTCGCTATTCTTAAATTGCGCATCGTAATTGATTCCGCCTGAATAATTATGTTGCTTAGGAAAGGCATTATTGTCGCTTTTAACAAGCGCAGTGGTCTGATCTAAACTAGCGGTTTGGGTAAGCAATTGATTGCCAGACACCGCATTTCTATCCATTTGGTAAGTGTATAAAAAAGCCTCTAGGTTTTGCCCTTTTTTTACCTCATAAGTTACCCTTGCCTGCATATTAAAGTTCTGGTTTGAGGTAATGGTTCTGGTGTCGGTAGTCATGGCGTTTGTATTGGCTAAATACTGCAGGGAATAATACTTATAAAAAGTGCTCCCGCTGGTATTGCCCAACCTTAAGTCGTACACGAACCGCTTTGTTTTAAGCGACAGGGATAGATTATTATCCAGTAAACTGTAATTGTTTCGCTGAAAACGGGCATTATAGGTGCCTCTTAAACCTAAAGACTGGTTTCGCTTCAGTTTTACATCGATAATCCCCTGATATTCTGCATCATATTTTGATGAAGGCTGGTTAATCATCTCAATCGATTCGACCATATCTGGAGACAAGCTGCTGAGGTAGGAAATGATTTCATCACTGTTCATGTTTACAGGCTTGCCGTCAACAAATAAGGTTGGAGTTGCTCTGCTTGCCATTAAGATTGTTCCATCCTCGTTAACCTGCAAGCCAGGTAGTTTCTTAAACACATCTAACAAATTAGAAGCAGACTTGAAAAACACATTATTGGCAATACCAATTTTAATCTGACCATTTTTTGTGCTAAAATTTGGTACTTCACCTGTTATGGTTACTTCTTGGAGTAGGTTAGGATCTTCCTCCATTAAAATGTCGCCCACATCAATTGTTTTCAGGCGGTTCTCATTTATCAATAACTCTTTTTGTGTTTTTTTGTAACCGACTAAAGTAACCGATAAAATGTATTTTCCGTTTGGCATGTCTCTAAATTCGAAGAAACCGGTGGTATCGCTATTGGTATGTTCGATCACTGTTGGATGGCCTTTATCGGCCAAAGCCAAATTGGCTAAAGGTATAGCTTGTTTGGTTCTGCGATCAATCAGTTTTCCTTTAATCGTTTGGGCATTTAGAAATAGAGATATAAGTAAGAATAGGCAGAATAGCAATGTCGGTTTCATCTTCGTGTGTTTGGATTTTGCAGAATGCTCCAAAACTAGAAGAGAAGGATGGATAAGGGGTTTTGAATCTCAGATTTAGGCGTTCGGAATTATAAAACGAGACCAAATTTAGTTTGATGAAACAACTAATAGTTGTTCTTTATAATGCATCGGGGTTGTTTGTTTATGCTTTTTAAAAGCGGTGTAAAAAGTAGATTTGGAGTTAAAACCCACCTCATATCCAATGGCTTCGAGCTTAATGCCTCTGTCGTTAACAATGAGTTCGCAGGCTTCGTTTATTCTAAATTCGTTGATATAAGCGGCAAAGCTTTTGCCTAAATTGTCGTTGAGCAGTTGCGAAAGCTGGTGACCAGAGATGTTAATTTTTTTGGCTAAATCATTTAATTTAAGATCAGAGTTCTTATACAGCTCCTCTTCCAAAATAATCTTCTGCAGTCTGTCTGTTAATGTCACGGCATGTTCTTCGCTAATCTTCTTGTTGGCATAACGAACCAAATCCTGGCTGCCCGAAAAAAGATTGCTGGTTTTTCTTCTGCTAATAAACAGCAAAGTGTTTAGGTAAAGAACGGCTGAGAAAAACAAAGCTCCACTAATGCAAGGGCCATTAAAAAATGAGAAGACAGGTAATTTAAATGCCACCGGAACTATTATATTTCCGATAAATACAGATAGCAATGGCGTCTCTGTTGTAGAAATCTTAGCCCCTTTGCTGAAAACTTTGATAAAAACAGCTCTGAGCAACCAGGCAGATAATACAATATAAACGGTAAATTGTATTGAAATTATTCTTCCGATATAATTTTCCCATACATCAGGCTTACTATCATACGGCGCAATGATGCTGGCAATTACAATTGCAAAAATCCAAAAAAGATAAGTCCCTTTCTGTGCAATTTTATGCTTTGAATCTTGCCCCAAAGCCGATTTAATAAAATAAAAAAGAGATGGGCCCACCAATGAACTTCCTAAAATGCCAATTTGAATATAAATGCCAGGTAAGGCAGGATAGAAATAAAAAAGAAGCGACTTGCTGATCTTTAAACATAGAGAACCAAGCAAAAGCCCCAGAAAAAAAGAAGATGTGGATTTTGGTTTTTTGAAGAATAACAAATACGCACTAATGATAAAGCCATTAAATGCGCCCAAGGCACTAAAGAAAAATAATATTTGCTGCCCTAGGTTCATTTAACAAAAATAATAATCTTACGTTAACGCAAAGCCTGTTCTAGCTAATACTTTCATTTTAAATGTGATAATATTTTTAATAAATCATAAAAAGATAAATAAATTACTATGCAGCCATAGTAATTTCGATCATTAATGCTACATTTGATTTACTAACCTTTTATATATAAATGTTATGCATTTTGAATTAAGTGAAGAGCAATTAATGATTCAGCAGGCTGCCCGCGATTTCGCGCAGCAAGAATTAAAGCCTGGCGTGATTGAACGAGACGAACATCAGAAATTTCCGGCCGAGCAGGTAAAAAAACTTGGAGAACTTGGCTTCCTGGGGATGATGGTGAGTGAAAAATATAATGGAAGCGGACTTGATGCCATTTCTTATGTGCTGGTGATGGAAGAACTGTCTAAAATAGATGCTTCTGCATCTGTAGTGGTTTCGGTAAACAACTCTTTGGTTTGTTACGGATTAGAAGCCTATGGGAGTGAGGCACAAAAGGAAAAATATTTAAAGCCATTGGCTGCCGGCGAAAAAATAGGTGCTTTTTGTTTATCAGAGCCCGAAGCGGGATCTGATGCTACCTCGCAGCGTACTACGGCTGAAGATAAAGGTGATTATTATTTGCTTAACGGCACAAAAAACTGGATTACCAACGGAAGTACTGCATCAACTTACCTGGTTATTGCACAAACGCATCCTGAATTAAGGCATAAAGGCATAAATGCTTTTATTGTAGAAAAAGGCATGGAAGGTTTTACCATTGGGCCAAAAGAAAATAAATTGGGCATCCGTGGCTCTGATACGCATTCGCTGATGTTTAACGATGTTAAAGTGCCAAAAGAAAATAGAATAGGCGAAGATGGGTTTGGTTTTAAATTTGCCATGAAAACATTAGAAGGGGGCAGGATTGGTATTGCGGCACAGGCTTTAGGTATCGCACAAGGTGCTTTCGAGTTAGCTACACAATATGCCAAAGAACGTAAATCGTTCGGGAAACCCATTTCTGAGCATCAGGCTATTGCTTTTAAACTGGCCGATATGGCCACCCAGATTGAAGCTGCCAGGTTGTTGGTGTATAAGGCTGCATGGCTAAAAGACCAGGGATTACCTTATACTCAGGCAGGTTCTATGGCCAAGTTATTTGCTTCGAAAGTTGCTATGGATGTAACCATTGAAGCCGTACAGGTGCATGGTGGTTACGGTTTCGTTAAAGAATACCATGTAGAGCGGTTAATGCGCGATGCTAAAATTACCCAGATTTACGAAGGAACTTCTGAGATCCAGAAAATGGTGATTTCGAGAGAAGTTATCCGGTAGTTTCGAGCCTGGAGTTGGGAGCTTGGAGTCACTAGTCCAAACTCTCAACTCAAAACTCCCAACCTATTCCTTCTCTCCGGCAACAGCACTAAATACCGCCTTAATCAAAGCGACTACAATCGCTAAAAATGCTGCAGCAATAAAACCTGAAGTGTTAAAAGAGGTCATCATGTTATCAACCAGTAAAATCATTAAAACGGTGATGATAAATGATACTAACCCTAAGGTTAAGAAATTGATTGGAAAAGTTAATAGCCTTAGGATGAATCCGATCGTTGCATTTGCAAGAGCAATCAGCACCGAGGCGATAATGGCATTTTCGAAGCCATCAATACTCACCCCTGGCACCAGTTTTGCACCGACAAAAAACGCCAATCCTGTTAAAAGGATTTCAATAATAAATCTCATAATTGTTTATTTTTGTAAATGTTTAAATGCTTTTTAAAATACACGGTTTTAATTGCTGTTTCCATGTTTGCACTTTCATGTTCGAATACAAACAACAAACCGATAATTAAGTTTGCTGGCGATAGTGCATCAATAATAATTAAAAATATTGATGAGGCGAGCCTCTTACAGGTTAAAAATGCCTATAAAGCTAATGCAGATACACTCAATGTGATTTCGGTATTGATAAAACCAGGAGAACTGGATAGTGTCCAGGATGAGCTGGAAGTGCCTGGCAAGATCAAGATACTAGGTGATTCGCTCGTATTTAGTCCCGATCAGCCTTTTATTAAGGGTAAAGAATATCTGGTTGAAAGTTATATTGGTGTAAAATTTGCAACCGCTGGCGATCTGATGATGGGGAAGGGTAAACAGAATCTAAAAGCAGAGCGACAAACACTTAAACGGTAATAATCAGCATAATAATTAGCGCAGGTGTTTGATTTTTTGTAAAAAATTACTACATTTGCATCGTAATCGAAGAAAAGAGAAGGGGACAGTGTCCCCTTTTTCTATGAAATCAGGTTAAAATATGCAGGTAGAAAAGAGAGTTGCAGCCCTCGTAGAGGAAAAAATAGCAGATCGGCCAGAACTGTTTTTGGTTGAAGTAAAAATGTTGCCAAACAATAAACTAATTATTCATGTTGATGGCGACGAAGGGATTAGCATACAGGATTGTGTGGCCATAAGCAGGCATGTTGGTTTTCATCTGGAAGAAGAAAATGCAATAGAACAGGCTTATAATTTAGAAGTTTCTTCGCCGGGTGTTGGCGAGCCTTTAAAACTCATCCGTCAGTACAATAAAAATATTGGCCGTACGGTAAGTATTAAGCTTAAAGAAGGGTTAAAAAAAGAAGGAAAGCTACTAGTGGTTACAGAAAATAACCTACAGATTGAAGAGTCGGTTAAAGAAAAAGGGAAAAAGGCGGTAGCAATTCAAACAGATGTTCCGTTTAATGATATAATAGAAACAAGTGTGTTAATTTCATTTAAGTAAAAATGAGTACTACAACAATTAATTTGATCGACTCTTTTCAGGAGTTTAAAGATTTCAAAAATATAGATCGCCCAACGGTGATCAGTGTGCTGGAAGAAGTTTTTCGTAGCATGTTGCGTAAAAAATACGGAACAGACGAAAACTGTGATGTTATCGTAAATCCGGATAACGGTGATTTGGAGATCTGGAGAACGAGAAAAGTAATGGAAGATGGATTTTCTGAAGATGATGATTTAGAAATTGAGCTTGCCGAAGTTTCTAAATTAGATAACACTTTAGAAGTGGGGGATGATTATATCGAACAGATTACCTTAGAGAGTTTTGGTCGCAGGGCAATTTTAGCAGCACGCCAAACCTTGGTTTCTAAAGTATTGGAATTAGAGAAAGACGAAATCTTTAAAAAATATAAAGACAGGGTAGGCGAAATTGTAACAGGTGAGGTTTATCAGGTTTGGAAGAAAGAAACTTTGGTTTTAGATGATGAAGGTAACGAACTTTTAATGCCTAAAACAGAGCAGATTCCTGCTGATTATTTCAAAAAAGGTGATTCTGTGAGAGCAGTAATTTCTAAAGTGGAAATGATCAACGCGAATCCGAAAATTATCATTTCAAGAACAGCACCAGAATTTTTACAACGCCTGTTCGAACAGGAAGTTCCAGAAATTTTCGATGGTTTAATTACCATTAAAAAAATTGTTCGTGAGCCAGGAGAACGTGCTAAAGTTGCTGTTGAATCTTATGATGACCGCATCGATCCGGTTGGCGCGTGTGTAGGTATGAAAGGATCACGTATCCACGGTATCGTTCGCGAATTGAAAAACGAAAACATTGATGTGATTAATTTCACAAATAATATTTCATTATACATTACCCGTGCTTTAAGCCCGGCAAAAATCACCTCTATTAAATTGGATGATGAAACCAAACATGCATCGGTTTACTTAAAACCAGATCAGGTTTCATTGGCAATTGGACGTGGCGGACACAATATTAAACTGGCTGGTAAATTAACCGGTTATGAAATTGATGTGTACCGTGAAGCTGGAGAAGAAAGCGATGAGGATGTTGATTTAGAAGAATTCTCAGATGAGATTGATAGCTGGATCATTGATGAATTAAAGGCTATCGGTTGCGATACTGCTAAGAGTGTACTAGCACTTACAGTAGAAGATTTGGTGAAACGCACCGACCTTGAAGAGGAAACCATTAAAGAAGTGGTTCAAATTTTGAAGTCAGAATTTGAATAAGTGGTGTAATTGCCAAATAAACACTACTTTTGTATTAAATAAAAAACAATAACAGGAGCTAAATGTCAGACGACAAACCAATCATTTTAATTAAAGCTATTAAAGAACTTAATATAGGCATGGGTACGGCCGTTGAGTTTTTAAACAAAAAGGGATTCTCTGCCGAGAAAAGCCCTATGTTTAAACTTACGGGAGACATGTATAATGCCTTGTTAAAAGAGTATCAGGGAGATAAGATCGTAAGAGAAGAAGCCAAACAAATAGTGATTGGTAAAATACGTCGTGACGAGCCTGAGACTGAAAAGCCAGTAGAAGCGCCGAAGAAAAATACCGATTTTGAGAAAAATGAAGAGATTTTAATTAAAAATACTCAATCATTTACCCCTCCGGTAGAAAAACCAAAGGTTGTAGAAACACCTAAGGCAGAAGCGCCAACACCAGCACCTGCGGCAGCAGTAGAGCCAGTAAAAGAAACTAAGGCAGAAGAGAAAGCAGAGGAAACCGGACTACCAGGCGTTAAAATTGTAGGAAAGATCGATTTAAATGATCTTAATCCTAAAACACGCCCGGCTAAGAAAGAAGAAACGCCTGCTGCACCGGCGCCTGTTGTAGAACCACCAGTGGTTAAAGCACCAGAACCTGTAAAGCCAGTGGAACAACCTAAAGCGGAAGAAAAACCGGTTGAGGTTAAAAAAGAAGAAGCTCCTGTTGCACCAGCACCAGTTGCAGAAACACCTGTGGTTAAAGCGACTGAGCCTGTAAAACCAGTTGAACAACCTAAAGTGGAAGAAAAACCAGTTGAAGCAAAACCAGTTGAAGCAAAACCGGTAAGCAACGAGCCTGAAGTAATGAAAGCACGTAGCGTTAAATTAACTGGTCCGAATATTATTGGTAAAATTGTTTTACCAACAACTCCGGATAGAAGAAACGGTCCGGTAGCATCATCTAGCGATAGTGAAGCCGCTAAACGTAAACGCAAACGCAAAAAAACGCCAGGAGCACCTGGCCAGCCAGGTCAACACGGTGGTCAAGGGCAGCAAGGACAGAATAATCCTGCAGGTCAGGGTCAGGGCCAAAGTGGTACACCAGGGCAACCTCGTACACCTTATCAAGGCAACAGACCAGGTGGCGGTACGCCATACCAGGGTAACAGGCCAGCTGGACAAGGTGGAACTCCTTACCAAGGAAATAGAAATAATAACAACAATAACAGACCAGGTTTCCAAAATAGAAATGCTACACCAAGCGGACCAAAAGAAGAACCTACTGAGAAAGAAATTCAAGATCAGATCAAGGCAACACTTGCCCGTTTAAGTGGAGCAGGGAAATCTGGTAAATTCGCACAACGCGCTAAATTACGTCGTCAGAAACGTGATGATGTGGCTTATAATGCAGAAGAGGCCGCAAACGAACTTGAATCGCAATCGAAAATATTAAAAGTAACAGAATTTGTTACGGCTAATGAGTTAGCGAGCATGATGGATGTACCGGTTACCAAAATTATTGGTACTTGTATGAGCCTTGGGATGTTCGTTTCCATTAACCAGCGGTTAGATGCTGAAACTTTAACCATTGTGGCAGATGAGTTTGGTTACGAAATTCAATTCGTAAAACCAGATGAGGATGAAGAGAACGTAATTGAAGAGGAAGATAAAGAAGAAGATTTAATCGAAAGAGCTCCGGTTGTTACGATTATGGGTCACGTCGATCACGGTAAAACTTCATTGCTGGATTATATTCGTAAAGCAAATGTGGTTGCTGGTGAGGCAGGTGGTATTACCCAGCACATTGGTGCTTATATGGTAACTACGCCAACCGGTAAAAAAGTAACTTTCTTAGATACTCCAGGTCACGAAGCCTTTACAGCGATGCGTGCACGTGGTGCTAAGGCAGCAGATATTGCCATTATTGTTATTGCTGCGGATGATGCAGTGATGCCTCAAACAAAAGAGGCAATTAATCACGCACAGGCAGCAGGCGTACCATTGGTATTTGCTTTCACTAAAGTAGATAAACCAGGTGCAAATGCAGATAAAGTACGTGAGCAGTTATCGGTAATGAATATCCTGGTTGAAGATTGGGGTGGTAAATACCAATCACAGGAAATCTCAAGCAAAAGCGGCTTAAATGTTGATTTACTTTTAGATAAAGTATTATTAGAAGCTGAATTATTAGAACTTAAAGCAAATCCGAATAAGAGAGCTACAGGTACAGTAATTGAGTCTGCATTAGATAAAGGACGTGGTATTGTAACTACAGTATTGGTTCAGGCCGGTACATTAAGAGTTGGAGATCCAATCTTAGCAGGTAGTTACAGCGGACGTGTAAAAGCGTTAACCAACGAGCGTGGCGCTAAAGTAGATTCAGCAGGTCCATCACAACCCGTACAGGTTTTGGGTATGCAGGGTGCGCCAACAGCTGGTGACAGGTTTAATGCTTTGGAAAGTGAAACTGAAGCACGTGATATTGCAAACAAACGGATGCAGTTACAACGTGAGCAGGGATTACGTACGCAGAAACATATTACCCTGGATGAGATCGGTCGTCGTTTGGCAATCGGTAACTTTAAAGAGCTTAACATCATTGTTAAAGGTGATGTGGATGGTTCAATCGAGGCATTAGCCGATTCATTGTTGAAATTATCAACTGAGCAGATCCAGATCAATATCATCAGTAAAGGTGTTGGTCAGATTTCAGAGTCTGATGTATTGTTAGCTTCTGCTTCTGATGCGATTATTATCGGTTTCCAGGTTCGTCCATCAACAGGTGCACGTAAACTTGCAGAAGCTGAGCAAATCGATATCCGTTTATATTCTATCATCTACGATGCAATCAACGAGATTAAATCAGCGATGGAAGGTATGTTGGATCCAGAATTTGAAGAAAAAATTGTGGCTAACGTTGAGATTCGTGAGACTTTCAAAATCACTAAAGTGGGTACCATTGCAGGTTGTATGGTATTGGATGGTAAGATTACCCGTAACAGCAAAATCCGTATCGTTAGAGATGGTGTTGTAGTGTACACAGGTGAACTGGCATCTTTAAAACGCTTTAAAGATGATGTAAAAGAGGTGAATAAAGGTTATGAGTGTGGTTTAAACATCCAGAACTTTAACAACATCGAAGTTGGCGATATTGTAGAAGCTTACGAACAAGTTGAAGTAGCAAGAAAGCTATAATTGCTTTTAAGAAATATAATTTAAAGTGGCCTCAAAAGGGCCACTTTTTTGTTGAAGTGAAATAATTATCTTAAAATTATCGGATAATATTGGGTTTGAATCTTAAAAATATCGGATAATATTGCGTTTGAATCTTAAAAATATCGATATTTGTATTTGTGAATTATCGATATGGAAAGATCAACTGCATTAAAATCTCTAAAAAACCACCTTAATAAGCCTCAGCACACCATTATTATAGGGCCAAGGCAGATCGGCAAAACCACACTTGTTAAGCAGCTGGCAGAGCAATTGCAAATGGATAACGAGCTAGTGTATTTTTTAACCTTCGAAGATCCTGTCATTTTAGAGGCCGTAAATCAACATCCCGAAAATATTTTCAATTATACCTTATTGCCGGCCGATCTTCCTGCAGATAAGCGGTTATATGTTATTATCGATGAAGTTCAGTATGCAAAAGAACCCAGTAATTTTTTAAAACTTTTATACGATAAGTATTCGCCAAAATTAAAAATCATCGCTACAGGTAGCAGTGCGTTTTACATTGATAAGAGTTTTAAAGATAGTTTGGCGGGAAGAAAAAAGGTATTTGAATTTTTCCCTTTGGCATTCGATGAATTTTTGCACTTTAAAGGTGAGGATGATTTAATCGCTGAGTGGGAGCAAATGAAAAAAAGAGTTACTTACCAGGGGCTTCAACGTAACCGCATAAATGCACTGTTTGATGAATATTTGGTTTACGGTGGTTATCCTGCTGTTGTTTTGGCAGATACGGAACAGGAAAAGCAAGAAATGCTTAAGGAGCTTGTAAACAGCTATATGAAGAAAGATGCCCTAGAAGCAGGCATTAAGGAAGAACTTAAGTTTTTTCAACTGGCCAGGTTATTAGCCGATCAAACAGGCAATCTGGTGAATAATCATGAGCTGGGAAATACCTTGCAAATGGCCAGTTCTACGGTAGAAAACTACATTTATTTAATGCAGAAAACTTTTATAGTACAATTGCTTTCTCCCTTTTATGGTAATGTGCGAAAAGAGCTAACCAAAATGCCAAAGATTTATTTTAATGATAATGGCTTGCGGAATGCATTGTTAAATAATTTTTCGAAGTTAAACGATAGGGCTGATAAAGGAGAATTGCTCGAGAATTATGTTTACTGCAGGCTAAGGCAGTTGCATGATTCAGATAGTTTACATTTCTGGCGTACTGCGGATGGTAATGAAGTGGATTTCGTGGTAGAAGAGCAATTAAAAAAGGGCCTTGCTTACGAGGTCAAATATCATGATGTGCAGTTTAAAGCTAATAAGTATAAAAAATTTGTAGAGGCTTATCTTGATTTCAATCTTGAATGTGTTTGTAAGATACTTACAAATAATGATTCGATAGAGGCTATCAGGTTATAGTTTATTGATCAGATGATAAATCCAAAAATAGCATCAAGAATACTGATGTCCTTTTTGTTTTTGGGAATTATCTTAGCCTGACTAAAGGCTGATTCAAAATAATATCCTGAATGGGTATTTCGTAGAGCTCGGCAATTTTGTCGAGTTGAGAGAGTGAAAAATCTACCTCATTATTTTCCCATTTTCGATAAGTTACACGGCTTATTCCTATACAATCGGCAACAAATTGTTGCGTGTAACCTAAGTTGTCTCTGTATTTTCTGAGCGAAATTCCAATATCTAACATGATTGAGAGCTTTTAATTTTAAAGCTGTAAATCTACGTAAAATTTATTATTGTAAAAAAAATTATGGTATTACCAGTTTATTTGTCTAATTAATTCTATAATAGCAAAAAAATAATCAGATTCTAACGGATAATTTTAATATTCCTGAATCGCAAATATCACAACTCTGAACTCCAGGGAATTTTATGGATTAAAATTTCCAAACGAAGTATTAGCTTTCAAGGCTAAATGATAGCCGTGACATTTTGATTGGTATTTATGATAACAAAAAGTTGTCAAATTTCACATTTTTAATAGTTCTTTTTGTAAAAACTAAATTATATGAAAAAATGCTATTCTATCCTTATTGTTCTCATTACTTTGATGTCATGTAAGAAACAAGCTGTTTTGCCTGATGTATCATCAGAAGATCTAAGTACTTACTCGGGAAAGCCGATTGGCTCTATGACTACTAATTCAACATCTTTATCTACATCTGATTTGGATTGGACTGGGATTCCTTTGAACATCATTATTGATAGGGGAGTTACAACAAACAAGAAATTTTTAAGCTCTACAGATATAGGTCATTTAGTTGATTTGTATCATGAGGATGACGCTTCAGGCAGACAAAGGTGGATTCTAGAGGATACCGGTGATGGTTATTTTAGCTTTAAAGTTTATGGTGGAATTACAAATAATAAAAAATTTTTGAGTGCCTTATCTACCGGAACACTTATAGATCTATATCATGAAATTGATCTTTCAGGTAGACAAAAATGGTCTCTCTATCCACTAGGAAACGATCTGTTTAATATAAAAATTAAAGGCGGGATCAGTACTGGAAAAAATTACCTTAGTTGCAATTCTACTGGTAGCATAGTTGATTTACATCATGAAGATGATGGGTCGGGTAGACAGCAGTGGAGGCTTGAGCCATCTGGAGAATTTGATCTTGTAACTTTAGAATATTCTCTGAATCCGGATGATTACGTAAAAGCAAAACCAAATTTCGTATCGTCATTAACCTTAAATAATAATACTAGTGTAAATCAGCAGATGAATGTTAGTTTTTCGAAAAAAGCAACTGAGTCTTCGACATTTAGTAAGACTTACGGAATTTCATTGAAAGTAGGAGCTACCGCTCAAGTGGGTGTACCGGTACTTGCTACAGCAACTGTTTCTGCCGATTTGACAACTTCAGGATCTTGGACATATGGGAATAACGAATCTAAAGAAGATTCTCAATCTTATTCTTTTACAGCTATTGTTCCAGCACACAGAATAGTCGTGGCTAAAGCAATAGTTAGCATACATGAGCTTACCACAAACTATATTGCTACTTTTAGGCACAGAAGTACAGGGGTTACTAAAAGAATTCAAGGTAGATGGACTGGGATACAAGCTAGTTCAGTGTATTATGAACTAACAGAATTACAAACAGGAACCATTTTAGCGAAGTATGATGCTAACGGAGCCCGTTTAAATTAATTGGTTAGGCGAAAAGTGGTTTTATTAAATGATTTAATATATTTAAGATCATGTCACGCCACACTATAAAATAGCTATAGGATAGGATTTCATTTAAGAAACTCTGGACATAGATGCTAAAAAGAGTTCTGAATTAATTCAGAACTCTTTTATCTTCCCACTACCCATCTTGCCCCCTTGCTTTTATTAATCAGGTAAACTATTAAAATTGATCCGGTATACACTACCGCAAATGTTAATAATTGCATTGCCAGAAAATAATAAGCAGATCTATTTTCAAAATTGATATTGAGTGGTCTAAATATTAAAGGCATCAGTCTAAATACGAGGATTTGATGAACTAAATAGATACCAAATGTAAATATACTAGGCTTAAACTTTTTTAATGAAATTCTATCGCCTAACTTGTATAGCAAAGCAAAGCAAACTAAGGAGTATACTATGTTTGTTATTCTGAGTGTATTGAAAGGATCGCCAGGTAGCTTAACTAGCAAGTAGTAACTCTCTAAGCTGGATAGCATGAAAGTAATAACTGTTAATAATGACAATAATGAAACAGGTGTTGTTTGAATAATTAATTTGAATTTTTCGTAGTACTTATTGATTTGAACACCTAGCCATAAGTAAAAAATAAAACCCAATAAAGCAGTCGTATGCGAGGTCGGTATAATATCAAAATAAAGATTAACCGAATAAAATAGAGATAAACATAATAAACAGATACCGAATCCGATAGAATAGAGGTGTTTTCTAAAAAGTAATAAAATCGCAATACAAATCAGGAAGTTAGGTATAAACCAAAAACTCGTATTAAAAACTATATTGCCGAAATCAGTTACTATGCCTGCTAACTTCGAATTAAAAAAAGGGCTATTTCCGCCTTTAACATTTCTTACAATAATATCGATATAATTTAGGATAAATAGGATCACTACCCAAAAAAGCCAGGGCTTAACGGTATTATCTAATCTTCTCTTTAAATATTCTTTGGTGCTATAGGTATTGAATTTATCGCCGATTAAAAATCCGGCTAGGATAAAAAATATAATGGTTCCAAACTTGAAAAATTGTAGGCTAAAAATCTGAACAATTTTTTCGTTAAATGTTGCAAATTTGGCTCCGAAAAAAAAAGAACTATGCTCCATTACAATTCCAAACATTGAAATAAATCTTAGTGAATCAATAAAATCGTAATTTATTTTGGTTGGTTTTAAATTAGTCATGTCTATTTCTTTTCTATTTTTCCAAAAACCTTTTCAACGGCAGCATCAAAATTCTTTCTCTCTGCAATTATTGTTTTTCTATAATTCTCGAAGTGTTTTATTTTATCCTCGAATTCATCTAGCGTAATTTTAATCTGGCTAACAACTTTTTTAGGCAAATCTATTGTTTCATCGAATTTAAAACCTTCTGGCAAAGGTACGTCTTCATAATATCCAGCTGAACCTCTACTTCCCGTAATTACACAGCAGCCCATTAGAATTGCTTCTCTAGGCATTCGCTCTTGTCCCGGGTGATAGCCGAAATCTATATATAATTTACTTTTGTTCATCCATAATGCTACTTCCTCAGGAGACATATCTATTAAAGCTTTCCAATTTAATTCACTACTTAAAGCTTTAACCTGATCTAAGTATTCGCCATTTTTTTTCGGGTTATACAGGATAACATCTTCTTTAATGGTTGATGTATTTACTTTTAGGTAAAAAGCCTCGCTCATATAATCCGATATTTTCCCGAGTACTTCCATCTTATTTTTAGTTAAAAAATCTACTGAAAAGTAAGAATGAGCTAAGCTTAATACGTTTTTGCGTTTTAATGCTGCTATTGTTGGAATGGTTTTGTATTTTTTGGGATTCAAGAAAGATTTAATAGCGTAAAAACGCTTATGTTTTACTTCCTCCTTTGCATAACCAAGCGTAATATTATAATTAGTAACACTTAACCACCAAATTATTTTTTTTACATTTGCATATTTATAATCGAAAATTGGATCAAGATATGTTTCTGGTGTAATGATGAAGTTCTCGTTTAGATTTAAAACATCATTGGTATAGGGTAAGTTATATTTTTGGTAACTTTCATGAACAGGATATTCTCCTTTATTATAAAAGTAATGCATGTAAACCTGGTGCCCTAATGCTTTTAATCGATGCCCCAGTTGATGAAGTGCCTCTGGGCCTCCCGTAGCGAAGTTAGCTGGACAAAAAATATAAAATATTGAATTTGATTTTAACTGCATTTAATATGATCTACAATCGATTTCAAAAGTAAACAATTGTTAGAGAGGAATACACAATATCTTGCAAGTATGAAGGATCTGGTAATACAAATATTACTAAGTTGCAAAAAAGTATTTAGCAAAATGTCTAGTTTAAACATTTTGGTATCTTTGGCCTTTGTTTCTAATTATGATTTCAATTATTATATCGTCTGCCAACGCTAAATATTTAAAGGATATTTACCAGAATATAGAAGAAACTATAGGTGTGCCTTTTGAGATAATTTCTACCGATAACAGCAATGGTGCACGTGGAATTTGTGCAATATATAATGAGGGGGCCATTAAAGCAAGCTTTGATATTTTATGCTATATGCATGAAGACCTTAAAATGCTAACCCAAAAATGGGGACTTAATGTAGTTGAAAAATTTAAAAACAATTTAAGATTAGGCATTATTGGTGTAGTTGGTAGCAGTTATAAACCACTGGCACCTTCTGGATGGGGGGCAGCTAGTGCACTAAATAATGTTTATTTCTCGCATTATATACAACATTATAAACATAAGGAAAAAGCAGCACATTTAATTGATGTTAACCCGTCGGGCAAAGTTATAGAAAATGTAGCCTGTGTTGATGGAATGTGGTTTTGCACGAGAAAAGAAATCGTTTCGGCGTATCCTTTTGATGAAGAGTTGTTAAAAGGTTTTCATTGTTATGATATTGATTTTTGCTTAAATGTAGGCAGAAACTTTAACGTTGCTGTAGTTTTTGACGTACTAATGGAACATTTTTCAGAAGGTTCTTACAACAAATCGTGGATGGAGGATACTATTAAGATTCATAAAAAATGGCAAAAGATATTACCTGTTTCTACCATTGATATTAATGAATATGAGAAAGAGAATATGGAGAAGAGGGCATTTAAAATGCTGTTTAAAAAGCTAAAAGAAATGGGATATACTTACGGTTTTGCAAGAGGTACAATTGATGCCGTTAATAAAACTGGTAAGCTAAGATCCGTACTCTATTATAAGCTCCAGTTTTATTTATTTAAATATTTTTTTATAAACTATAAAAAAGATTAGACTCTTAATTTTCTGCAAAAATTAAACTTACTCCAGCTGTTCTTTTTTTGCATAAACAATAGTATTGATCGATATTTCCATACAAATACTGAAAGTGCAAAGCTGCTATGGCTTATGTTTTTTTCCAGCAGCTCCAATAATTTAGCTGTAAACTTATGATGCTTATCGCTCGGATATTGATAAAAAACCTTAACTTTTTTAATAAGTTCAGTTAGTCTATCACCCCTTTCTTTATAGTTCGTTTTCTTTTTTTGAAGAATATCTGTGCTGGTACTACTATGCTGGCGGTACTTAACGAGCAGATCTTTCTGGAAATTAATGTATCCATGGTTTGTTGCAACAAAAGCAATCCACCAATCATGAAATAATTCTTTTGGAAAAGGCAATATATAGGGGATCAATTCTCGCTTGAACATAATTGAGTGGCCAGAAACGCAATTTTCAAGAAGAAAGTGCCTCGGGTCATTTCCGCTATAGAAATTTCTTAGCTCCGACATTTTCCGATTTAAAGGGTTTCCACCCTCATCAATAAACTCAGAATCGTGGTAAACCATAATATGATCTTGGATAAACTGAAGCTGTAGTTCTATTTTATTTAGTTCCCAAACATCATCCTGATCTGCGAGCGCAATATATTCTCCATTGCAAAGGCAAATTGCTTTTTCGAAATTTTTAATGTAGCCAATGTTAGCATCATTTTCATAAATGTGAAAATTTGGATGCTTTTTTAGATAAGATCTAAGGATATCTACGGTTTGATCAGAAGATTGATCATCAACTATAATAACTTCTAAATTTTTATAGGTTTGATTAATAATAGAGTCGAGCTGTTCTGCAAGATATTTTGCTCCATTAAAGGTACAAAGGGCTATTGAAACTAATGGCTGGCTCATTGTCAATCCGTAAACGCCTGCATATCTATCAGCCTTCTGTAAAGTCCGTTTTGCCTCATTAATTCACTATGGCTTCCAGTTTCTACTACACTACCCTTATCAATCACTATAATTTTATCCGCATGTTGTATTGTGCTTAAACGATGCGCTATTACAATAGAAGTACGGTTCTTCATTAAATTGTTCAAAGCCTCCTGTACTAATTTTTCTGATTCGGTATCTAATGCAGAAGTTGCCTCATCGAGCAACATTATTGGGGGATTAGCCAAAACTGCCCTTGCAATACATACTCTTTGTCTTTGTCCGCCGGATAATTTATTTCCCCTATCGCCCACAAAAGATTGATAACCATTCTCCGTATTCTCTATAAAATCATGTGCGTTAGCAATCTTCGCAGCAGCAATTACTTCTTCTATAGAAGCATCTGGTTTGGCAAATGCAATGTTGTTAAAAATAGTATCATTAAATAGAAAAGACTCCTGATTCACCGTTCCCATTTGTCCTCTGATACTTTCGACAGTAAGGTCTTTGTAATCATAACCATCTATCTTAATGCTTCCCGATTTTGGATCATGGAAGCGTGGAAGCAGATCCATTAATGTACTTTTACCACCGCCAGATGGGCCAACCAAGGCCACGGTTTTGCCTTTTTCAATATCAAAAGTGATTGAGTTGAGTATTTTTTTATCACCATAATTAAATGATACATCCTGAACACTTATGGCGCTGCTAAAGCCATCAAGCGCTTTAGCATCAGGTTTATTAATCAACAGTGGTTTAGTATCGATAAGGTCTAAAACCCGTTCACCCGCTGCAATTCCGGAATGGATGCCGCTAAACGAATCCGTTAGTGCTTTTACGGGCTGCATTACTTGGGAGAATGTAGCGATGTAGACCAAAAACTTTGCCGGCGTCAAATCTCCTTGACCAGTTAAGATCATTGTTCCACCATAAAGAACAATAAAAACGACAACAAATACACCTAAGGTTTGAGATACAGGTGATGCAAGTTGCTGTCTTCTTGCCATTTTTCTATTTAGATAAGAATAAAACTTATTCTCTTGGTCAAACTTATCTTTAATTCTTGGCGTTGCATTGAAAGCCTTTATGATTTTAATTCCGCTTAAAGATTCGTCTAAAAATCCTATCATCTTTGCGAAAGATTCATGAGATTCTTTAGCCTGGTGTTTTAGTCGTTTTACGATTTTACTGATGATAAAGCCTGAAATAGGGATAACCAGTAAAGAGAATAGCGTAAGTTTAACAGAAATCGAAATTAGCACACCTACATAGAACAATAACTGTAGTGGCTCTTTGAAAACCACCTGTAAGGTGTTAGTAACTGTAAATTGCACTACTTGCACATCTGATGCCACTTTAGAAATAATGTCTCCCTTACGTTCATTGTTAAAAAAACCAACGTGCAGGTTCATTACGTTGTTAAAAACTGTTCTGCGAATGTTTAATAAAGTATGTACCCTTAAATCTTCCATAAATCTTTGTGACAGATAACGGAAAAAATTTGCCAATATCACTGTAGCTACAATAACAATACATACCAATTTTAAAGTTTCAGTTTTCCCATAAGTATCAATGGCATGTTGTATATATTGGCTAAATCTGCCCATAAAATCGATTGATGAACTAACTTTTGATAGCGTTGTAGGTGCGTCTTTAATAAAAAGTGTTTCTAATAAAGGCCCTAACAATGTAAATAAGAAAGTATTAAAAACTATAGCAAATAATGTTGCAATAACATAAGGTATAGCAAACTTCTCTATAGGCTTTGCAAAAGATAACAAACGGAAATAAGTCTTCATTTTATATAAAATGGAATAATGTATAGTTTGGGCAATTTGAAAACGCCGGTAAAAAATCTAATTAAAACTTGGTAAAGGTACAGTTTTCGGTCGAACTGATTCCGTTTTTGGATGATAGCCTTCTAAAATTACAATCAGCAATCATTTTCGTTATAACTTTATGTTTTTTGAATTTCATAACCATAAGTTTTGAAGACAGGCTCCCAGTAATCTGAATAATGATCCCAGTCGTGGCATCCAAAGGGTAAATTTTCTTTATTTAAATGTTTAAGTTTAAGGGGTGGTACTTCAACAGCAAACTTTAAAGCAGTTTCACAGTTAGGAATATTTAAGACTCTCCTATCTCTATTTACTTCAATGCTCCAAAAAACATCTTCATTATACAAGTGTGAATTTTGAGCGAGATAAAAATCAATAACCGGTTTCATTAAAAGGCTTAAGTTGTAGAATACTTTTACCTTACGAAGTGAGAAGCCCCCATTTCCAACTTGATTATTGAACTGGAACTGATTTGGTTTATCGTTATCTTTTCTATTAAATCTATTTGAAAAAGATTGTTTAAGTTTTGAAAATAAAAGTTGTAAAGTGTTTTTATGATAAGTTTTTTTTATCCATGGTGCGCCAATATAATCCCACCCTTGATCGCACCAGTTTGAAAGTTCGTCTTTAAAAACAAAACAATCCAATTGGTATATTAAAATATATTCATAATCTAAAAACTGCTCGTAAAATACCGAAGAAAGCATGAGCTGGTTGTAACCATAAATACTGGTAAAATAATTTTCATCAAAACCGACAGTGTTATAACCAACAACCTCTTCGGCTGCTTTTGGTAGTGTAAAATGCTTTGGTTTGATTGCGATGATCGGGTGGTTACCGAGAATTTTTTTACACTGTGTAAGGGCAATCAATTCATTCTCCGATAAATCAGTTTTATAAAAGGGAATAAGAATAGCAGCCTTTTTTAACATACCTTTTTATCAATATGAAGATTTATGTTTAGTGTAACACTTGCTCATATAAACTAAAGTATTTTTTTGCCGCTATTTTCCACGAAAATTTTTCGGCCTGAATAATCATCTCTGCAGAACGATTTCTTTTGGCAAAATCAAGCATTCCATTATTGAAAATCTCTTGCATATTTTCCGCATCAAAATTATCAAAATAATAAGCTGCTTCGCCCCCTACTTCAGGTAGAGAAGTGAATTTCGATAGAAAAGTTGGTTTTCCAAAATGCATGGCTTCGATTACAGGAAGACCAAAACCTTCGGCAACTGAAGGAAATAAGAAAGCATCACAATTTTTATAGTACCAGGCTTTGTCTTCATCTGAGATTGGCCCGGTAATATGTACCCTATCCAAACAGTTATACTTTTCTGCTTCCTCTAAAATTCGCTGTTTGTGAGGTGTTTCCCTTCCGGAAATTACCAGTTCGAAATCGTTATCTTTTAATAATGCAGGTAATAAGTGAAAGCCTTTTTGTACTGAAAGCAAACCAATGGTAAATAGAAATTTCTTTCCAGGTTTAAAAGCTGGCTGATGATTTTCAGCTGAAATTAATTTATCGGCCCCGTTATAAATTACACTGATTTTATTTGCCGATTCAGGGAAATATTGTTTCACATCATTTGCAACAAACTGCGATATACACACAATTTTATCACACTGTGCTATTAGCTTGCCTAGTTTTTTTAGATATACCTGAATTCTGTGTGGCTTGCTAAACTTTAAATGAACTTTGTTCATGTCATGAACAGTCATTATTTTTTTTGCATTTACTTTGCTGGGTCTCAATCTGCAGGTTTGGTCAGAAAGATGAACAACATCGAAATCATTTTTTCCCTTAAAGAATAACCGGTCTAACCTGGATAGATAAATGAGATCAACCAAACCATTAAAAAGGTATTTTGTGTGTTTAAAAAGATAAAATTTTAAATTAAATTTTCCTTTGTTTTCCTGGATTAATGCATCACCCAATCCTTTTCCAAACGAGAAATAGCCGCAATTGGCATCCTTCATCGAATCAAAAGTTACTAAAACGTTAGGCTTTTTCATTAATTAAATAGTATTTATAAGAAAAAAATTATGCAAATATAGGCACATTTAAATTGTAGTCTACTTTACAATTTTATAATTCCTATACTCAAATAACCGTAATCCGGTTAAGTCTTCAATTTTTTGCAAAACCCTTCTGCGGAAATTCATTTTTGGGGTTTCTTTGGTTAAATCTTTATCAAATTTCCAGTTTGCAGCCGCAATTCTTTCCTGCATTACCTTAGGATGGGTGCCTTTAAAATGGACTAAACGATCGGCATTGTGCATATCGTAGGTGTCCTGAACCGGATAATTTTCTTCAATCCACTCTTCCGTTTGATAAAACTGATTAAAGTTGCGCACTTTACCTTGTAATCCTTTTGGTGGTTTTACCCAGCCATAGTGGTAAATATAAGCATCGATTAGCTTAACCTTAAGTTTACTGTCGTTAATTCTGAAGCCCTGGGCATCCCGGTAAGAGTGAACTCCCGGAAGGTTTTTGATAATCCTAACCTCTCTTCTGTACCAACGTCTGGATTCGGCCAGATAATCATAAGAGGCATAAAAATGTTTATATTTTAAGAGTAAAGCCTCAACATTGCTATTGTTAAGTTCATCTTCCATTTCTTTTTTAATCAAGGGGAGATAATCTTCATGTATGGCTTCGTCACCTTGAATATAGATCATCCAGTCGGTATCTTTCCCTATTTCAGCTAATGCCTTATTGGTTTCATCAGCAAAAACACGACCGCCTTCCCTTATACTTTCATCCCAAATGGTATCAATTGTTCTGATTTTAGGATCAATGCTTTTAACCATTTCAGAAGTTTGGTCCGTAGAGTTTCCCAGTGCGACAATAAAATCGTCGCACAATGGCAGCACAGAAAGGATTGCCTCTTTTGCAGGATAGTCGTTAACAATAGCATTTCTTAAAAACGTAAAACCGGTAACTTTCATTATGGGGCGCCTTGTAGCTGATAATTTTTGTTAATTTGTACAAAGATAGTTTTATTGATGAATACGCATCTATCCATTTTAAGCGAAGTAAAGGCAGGCAATTATAAGGTTTTGGCAAGAACATTAACGCTTGTCGAAAACGACATTAAACCCGCAGATTCGATTTTAAGAGATTTAGATAGTAAGGCTAATGTTCCCGTTTTGGGTATTACCGGGCCTCCTGGTGCTGGCAAAAGCACGTTGGTAAATGCGGTAACCGATCATTTAGTTGCTGAAGGTAAACGCATTGCCATATTGGCGGTAGATCCAACCTCCCCATTTAATTTTGGCTCTTTGTTGGGCGATCGTATCCGGATGGCTGGCCAGTTTAATAATCCGAATGTTTTTATCCGATCTTTGGCTACACGTGGTGCTTTGGGCGGCATTTCGGCAAAAACAATCGAAATGGTTGACGTTTTAAAAGCTTCGAATTTTGATCTGATTATTGTTGAAACTGTTGGGGTTGGGCAATCGGAAGTAGAAATTGCAGGATTGGCAGATAAAACTGTTGTTGTATTGGTGCCAGAATCCGGAGATGAAGTTCAGAATATCAAATCAGGGTTGATGGAAATTGCTGATTGTTTTGTGATTAATAAGGCTGATAGGGAAGGAGCAGATACTTTTGCCAATAATCTGAAAAAAATCGTTCATCAAGGGGTAAAGACTATTCCAATCTTAAAAACTGTTGCTGATAAAAATATAGGTATCCGTGAATTGTGTAAATGGGTTATCGAGCCGGAAGTTTTTAATGATAACCGAAAAGCTTTTTTATTTGCAGAAAAGGCATGGAAACTCATACAGCATCAAAAAATGCAGTATGTCGATAAAAAAAGGCTGCGAGAAAAAGTTCAGGCAGCCTTAAAACAAGATGATTTTAATATTTATCGTTTTGCGGACGAATTTGGTAATAGTTAACTGTTGAGATTGCCTTATTGCTAAATTGTTAAGGCAGGTTAATTGTTTAACTGCAAATTGAATACTGCCAACTGGAATTAACTATTCATAATCTCCTCAATTTCTTCAGCTTCTAATGGGATATCGGCCATCAGATCAATATTCCCTTTTGCTGTGATCAGAATATTGTTTTCTAAACGGATACCTAAGCCTTCCTCCGGAATATAAATGCCTGGTTCAACTGTAAGAATGTTCCCATTGGCAAATGGAGTATATCTTCCTGCAAAGTCATGTACATCTATGCCTAAGTGATGCGAAGTGCCGTGCATAAAATATTTTTTATAAGCTGGCCACGCTGCGGTTTGATTCTTCACGTCAGTTGTAGAAATCAGCCCGAGATTAATCAGTTGTTCAGTCATAATTTCGCCAACTTGTTCGTGGTAGGTATTCCATATAATTCCTTCGCCAATTAATTTAATCGATGCTCTCATTACGTTCAGTACAGCATTGTATACATCCTTTTGTCTTTGCGTAAACCGGCCATTAACCGGAATGGACCGGCTCATGTCTGCGTTATAATTGGCGTATTCTGCACCAAAATCGAAAAGTATTACGTCTCCATCTTTACAAACTTGATTATTATCGTTATAATGTAGAATGTTTGCATTATGACCGGAAGCAATAATAGGCGTATAGGCATGACCTGTTGCTCCCTGACGGATAAATTCATGTATAATCTCTGCTTCAATTTCATATTCTTTAACCCCAGGCTTGGTGAATTTTAATACCCTGATAAAAGCATCGCGGGTTATTGTGCATGCCTTTTTAGTTAATTCGATCTCCACATCTGATTTAACTGCACGTAAATTTCGCATAATTGGCGCCGAGCGTTCATAATGATGCAATGGATATTTTGATTTCATTTTCTCAATGAAACGAATATCGCGGTAAGGAACTTCATGGGCGTACCGATCATTCTCATTTGTATTTAAATAAATATGCTCAGCATAGTTAACAATACTATGTAAAATGTTATCAAAATCTTCTAACCAATAGATAGACTGGATGCCAGAAGCAGCTTTTGCCTGTTCTTTGGTGTACTTATATCCTTCCCAAACTTTGATATAGTCGTTGGTCTGTCTTAAAAACAGGACTTCTCTGTACAAAGGATTAGGACAATCAGGATATAATAGTAGAATTGTTTGTTCCTGATCAATGCCTGATAAATAAAATAAATCCGGATTTTGCTTAAAAACGAAACTTTGGTCACCGCTTCTAGGGAATTCGTCGCTTGAGTTAAATATAGCTAGTGAATTGTTCTTTAGGTTATTAGTGAAGTTTTTTCTGTTTAAAATAAATAATGACTGATCAATGGTGGGGTATTTCATGAAATTGGTATTTTATATTGGTAATGACCAAATGTAATAAAATGATTAATTACTGTAAAGTTTGGAACGGAGTTTGTATAAAAGTTTGAAAATTTAAAATTTTGATTAATTTTGCCTTTACTGAAAAATTAATCAATTAAATTGTTTAACCCTTAAAAAAGAAAAAAGATTATGAATTATTCTACTTTAAAGAAAAGTGTTGCACTTTCTTTAGTGGCATTAACAGGAGTTGCTTCTCTTGCTGTCGCTCAGGATGCTCCTGCAACCTCTTCTGCTGTCAAGGTATTTGGCGGTAGAGGACAGTACAGAACTTGGTCTATCGGTGTACACGGTGGTGTTTTAATGCCAGTTGTTGCTATCGGCGGTTCTAATGACTTCAACAAATGGGATGCTAACTTAGGTTACGGTTTAAACATCCGTAAACAATTAGGTCACTCTTTCGGATTAGAATTAAACGGAACACGTGGTAAACTTTCAGGTACTAACGAAGGTATTTCTAACCCAGCTGTTAAAGATTTTGAAACTCAATTACAATATGCTGTAGATTTACGTGGTGTTGTAAACGTAGGTTCTATCGATTTCTTACGTCGTGAGAATTCAGTAGGTTTCTTCTTAACTGCTGGTGCTGGTTATATGGCTTATGCTCCAAAAATTACTACTGGTGCTGGTCAATCTATCGACTGGAAAGGTAGTGCTGTTGGTCCTGCTGATGACAGACATGATGCTAAAGATTACGTAAAAGGTTTCTACATTCCAGTTGGTGCTGGTGTTAAATTCAAAGTTTCTGAGCGTGTTAACTTTAACTTAGGTTACACTATGAACTTTGTTGATGCTGATAACTTAGACGGAGTTTATGCAAAAGGTACAACTAAAGATAAATTCTCTTACGGTTATGCTGGTTTAGAATTCTCTTTAGGTTCTTCTGCTAAACCAAGTTTAGAGTGGACTAACCCATTAGCTACTATGTACGATGAGTTAAAAGATCCAACTTTACGTCAAGAAGTTGAAGCATTGAAAAACCGTGTTTCTGCTGTTGAAAAATCTGTTGAAGATTTGAAAAAAGATACTGATGGTGACGGTGTTGCTGATCAATTCGATAAATGCCCAGGAACTCCTGCAGGTACTGCTGTTGATGGTTCAGGATGTCCACTTCCTAAAATGGTAGCTGATTCAACTGCAACTAGCAATGTAACAGGTTTCGAAAAAATCGGTTTCGATTTCAACTCTTCAGTTTTAAAAACTGAGTCTTACCCTACTTTAGATAAATTATCTTCAGTGTTACGTGAAAACGGTGGTAAAGTAACTGTAAACGGTTACGCTTCAAGCGAAGGTACTGCTGCATATAACTTGAAATTATCTAAAGACAGAGCTAACTCTGTTAAAACTTACTTAGTAAACTCTGGCGTTAACGCTAGTCAAGTTGCTACTAAAGGTAATGGCGAAGCTAATCCAATTGCTTCTAACGATACTGAAGAAGGTCGTATCCAAAACCGTCGTGTTGAAACTGCTAGAAACTAGTATTTCAATATAAAATTTAAAAAAGTCCTGATGAAAATCAGGACTTTTTTTTGTGCCTTTTAGTTTTCTGTATTAAGCTTTTTAGCTAAGTTTGTATCATGTACTTCTTTAGAAAAAAGGATCCAAACAGGCCAAATAATATCAATCTGAGAATTATGCATTTTATTAATGCATTGGCCATCTTAATTTTTCTTGCAGGTATCATCTACAAGCTCGTCCAGTGGCTTGCTAAATAACCCTAAATTATATGAAACAAATTATTAAAACAAACAATGCTCCAGCTCCAATTGGACCATATAGCCAAGCTGTACAAGCCGGAAATTTTTTATTCGTATCGGGCCAGGTAGCCATAAATCCTGAAAATGGAGAATTAAATATTGGCAATATTGAAGAGGAGACTCACCAGGTGATGCGCAACCTTAAAGCTGTTTTACTTGAGGCAGGTTTAACCTTTGAGAATGTAGTGAAATCTACTATTTTCTTAAGCGATATGGGTACTTTTGCTCAGGTAAATGAGGTTTATGGGCAATATTTTACTGCTGATTTTCCAGCTCGCGAAACAGTTCAGGTTTCGGTGTTACCTAAAAATGTTAATGTTGAAATCTCTGTAATTGCCATTGTAGGTTAATTTACAGAAAATAAGAGTAAATATTTTATTGCAGACATTGTTCTTCCATAATCTGGGGAGCAATGTCTAACCTTTGCTTAATAAAAGGTTCTCCGACAACCTATACCTTACTGAGAATGCCTCTTCTGCCCCCGGTATTTAATATATATCAATCCAATTGTTGCTTTTACCGGCGCATTTTTCTACTTTAAAGAGAAAATAGATCTGCACCAATTTTTTGCTTATTTGCTTTTGCTGCTACCGATCGTTATTTTTAATGCGGCTTTGCTAAAAAATGTTGTTTACAAGAAATAGTAGAATATTTTGTTTAATTCGGTATTAGATACACCTGTTGAGTTTTTGAAAGGCGTTGGGTCAAGCCGTGCCGATGTTTTGAAGAAGGATCTCGGCTTATTCACTTATCAGGATATGCTTGCGCACTATCCCTTCAGGTATATAGACCGTACAAAATATTTTAAGATCAATCAGATCAATCCCGATTCGCAGTATATCCAGATTATTGGGCGTGTAATCAGTAAAAAAGTAATAGGCGATAAAAGAGCTAAGCGCATTATTGCTGTTTTTAAAGATGAAACGGGAATCATGGAATTAGTTTGGTTCCAGAGCCTAAAATGGGTTGACGATAATATTACCGTGGGCACAGCTTATGTCGCTTTTGGGAAACCCAGCATCTTTAACGGAACATTCAGCATTTCCCATCCTGAAATGGAGCTGTATCAGCGCAAACAGGTAGGAAGAGGAAATTTAACCCTGCAGCCGGTTTATAACTCAACAGAGAAGCTTAAAAAATTTAATCTCGATTCTAAGGGTCTGCAGCGTTTAATCGCCGGCCTGTTAGATCAGATTATTCCGCAAGTGCCCGAAAATTTACCACAATACATCATTGATAAATATCAGCTGCCAGATAAAGGGATAGCTTTGCTGAACATTCATTTTCCTAAAAATCAAAAGGACTTAAACGCTGCTGAAAGACGGTTAAAGTTTGAGGAGTTGTTTTTTATTCAGCTGCAGCTTTTGCATAATAAACACTTGCGTCAATTAAAATTTAAAGGTGCAACCTTCGATAAAGTTGGTGAAAAGGTGAACCGTTTTTATAAGGAATTTTTGCCTTTCGAGTTAACCAATGCTCAAAAACGTGTGGTTAAGGAAATCAGGATTGATACGCAACGCGGTGTGCAAATGAACAGGCTTGTTCAGGGCGACGTGGGGAGTGGTAAAACAGCAGTGGCATTGATGAGTATGCTTCTGGCAAATGACAACGGCTATCAGGCTTGTATGATGGCTCCGACCGAAATTTTGGCCCGTCAGCACTATGCCTCTATTACCGAACTTGTAACCGGAGATTTGGTGCGTGTTGCAATCCTTACCGGAAATACAAAAAAGAAGGAACGTACTATTTTGCACGCACAACTGGAGAATGGAGAAATCGATATTCTGATTGGAACACATGCATTGATCGAAGATAAGGTTCAGTTTAAAAATTTAGGCTTGGTTGTTATTGATGAACAACACCGTTTTGGTGTGGAACAACGTGCTAAGCTTTGGCGGAAAAATATTATCCCTCCTCATATCCTTGTGATGACGGCTACACCAATTCCGCGTACTTTGGCAATGACCTTATATGGTGATCTTGATGTTTCTATTATTGATGAATTACCTGCTGGCAGAAAACCTATCGAAACAAAACACCTTTTTGAAGGCCAACGTCTTAGAATGTTTGGTTTTATGAAGCAGGAAATTGCTAAAGGCAGGCAGGTTTATATTGTTTATCCTTTAATTAAGGAAAGCGAGAAATTAGATCTTTTACATCTCGAAGCTGGAATTGAGCAGCTGAGTTACCAGTTTCCCCGACCTGATTACCAGATCAGTATTGTGCATGGACAAATGCCAAATGCAGATAAACAGTTCGAAATGCAACAGTTTATTGATGGTAAAAGTCAGATTATGGTGGCTACAACTGTAATTGAAGTAGGTGTTAATGTACCTAATGCTTCTGTAATGGTGATTGAAAATGCTGAACGGTTTGGTCTTTCACAGCTTCACCAATTGCGTGGCAGGGTTGGCCGTGGGGCAGAACAATCTTTTTGTATCTTAATGAGTGGTAACAAACTCAGTAAGGAAGGCAAAATCCGTTTAGAAACCATGGTGCGGACGAACAACGGGTTCGAAATATCTGAAATAGACCTACAGCTTCGTGGTCCTGGAGATATTACCGGCACACAGCAAAGCGGCGTGCTGGATCTAAAACTTGCAGATCTGGCTAAAGATCAGATAATTTTATCTGAAGCACGGAATACGGTTATTGAACTTTTTTCGGAAGATCCCCAGTTAGAAAAACCTGAAAATATTATTATAAAGGCATATCTGAAAAAGCTGGAGAGAGGAATTTCTTTTGATAAGATTTCATAGTTTTTACTATAGCCTTGATTGTCATTAACTTTACGGGAAATAGGTGTCTATTAATCCATATTTAATTGTTATTTTCGGAATTCGCTCCTGAATAATGAATAAACGTCTGCTCTTAGTCGCTTTTTTCTGTTTTTTTTTAAGCAAAGAAGGCTTTTCAGCTTCTTTAATTGCTGTATCTGCTAAGCATTATAAATATGTAAAGCCTGCAATTACAGCAAATGGCCCAATAAACTTTTGTCAGGGTGGCTCGGTGAAATTGCAGACTGCTGAGACAGGAGCAATATATCAATGGATTAAGAACGGTGTCGATATTAATAATGAAACAGCGGTATCCTATATTGCGACAAGCACAGGATCTTATGTTTTAAGGGTAATTAAAGACGGAGTTCCGGAAGAAAGTAATGCTATTGTAGTTACTGTTGATCAATCTCCTTTAGCTGGCTTTACCACAAATGCAACCGGAACTAACTGTAGCAATGAAGAAATTTCTTTTACCAATAGTTCAACAGGTACAATAACCAGTTATGAATGGGATTTTGGGGATCCAAATTCTGGTGCTGCAAATAAATCGAATGAAGTAAATCCAAAGCATATCTTTATTGGTACGAATGGAAGCGGAATCCAGACATTTCCAGTTAAACTTACTGTAAAGAATGGAACGTGCGAATCGGTAAAAACCCTTGATATAACGACTAAGAAAATTCCACGATTAGATATAGTAGATGTGGATTCAAATTTTCCATTTAGTAATTGTCATAAGTCCCCAAGTCTAATAAATCCAAATTACACATTAACATTAAAAAATAATTCACCAAATGCTACATTTTTTTCTAGTTATATAATTAATTGGGGTGATAATACGGGTGATATAGTATATAACAATTCAAATTTTCCAATAAGTCATACTTATACAACTTTAGGCGCGTTTCAACTGATTGTTAAAGGCATATCGATTGAAGGTTGTCAAGTTGTTTTTAATCAGGTTGTTGCGAATCAAAGTAATCCTGCAGGTGGATTGGCAACAAATGGAAATACAGCAGGTTTGTGTGGCCCTGTTGAGGTTCCCTTCGTAATTAACAACTGGAAAGATAATTCCCCGGGGACCATGTATAAGTTGGATTTTGGTGATGGTGAGTTTAAAACATTTACTCACCCATTAAATAATACGGGTGACCCGTTTACATATAATCATCTTTACACTAAATCATCTTGTCCATCAAAATTCTATACTGCTATTTTAACTGTGACGAATGCTTGCTCAGAAACAGAATTCAGAGCCAATAATATTGTAATTTGGACGAAACCAGAAGCAAATTTCTTAATTAACCCTGCTTCAAGTTGTATTGGGAAATCAGTTTTATTTACTAATAAGTCCATTTCAGGTCATTATGGTAACACATGTTCTTCAGGTACAACATATGCCTGGGATTTTGGAGATCTTACAAGTTCGTCTAATAGTTCTACTTTAGAAAATCCAACTCATATATATAACACTCCAGGAAATTATAATGTTACTTTAACTGCAACAAATGGATGTGGTTCAACAACTAAGGAACTGACTATCTGTATTAATCCTTTACCTGTAGCTGCATTTACGGTTGATCAAAACGAAGGCTGTGGCCCTCTTACTATCCAAACCAATAATACATCTAACACACCAACCTGTGGCGCAAACACGTACACGTGGACAGTTACTTATGCTAATTACGCAGGTTGCGCAGGAACATCAGGTTATTCACTTCTAAATGGCACATTAACTTCACAAAATCCAAAGTTTCAGTTTAATAATGCGGGTATTTATACGATATCATTGATTACTCGAAATTCTGACAATGGTTGTGTTTCAAGTAAGGTAGATCAGGTAATTAAGGTAAAAGCTAAGCCAACTGTATCTATACCTATTCTATCGGCCATTTGTGCAGGTGGTTTTATCTCTCCAGTTGCTGCTGTTAATACCTGTAGTTCAAATAGCGTACCTACTTATCTCTGGAAATTTCCCGGGTCTAACACGCCAACTTCTACACTATTAAATCCTACAAATATTATCTATCCGGTTGAAGGTATTTATGACGTTACGCTCGAGGTAACTAATGAATGTGGCACAACAATATCTGCTGTTCAGAAAATAACCGTTAACGCTGTCCCAGTAATGGTGCCCATAACCGATTTAACGGTGTGCAAAGGTGCTGCAACAGGCACAATCACTTTTAGTACCAATCCAATTAATAGCGCGGTTAAGTATAGCTGGGTGAGCAGTAATCCTGCCATCGGCTTAGGTAATGGTACAACTAATGCCATCCCGTCATTTATCGCAAACAATAACATCAATGCCGTAATCTTCTCAACCATAACCGTTACGCCGAAGCTGGGCAATTGCGATGGTACCCCTATACAATTTAAAATTTCGGTCAATCCTTCTGCACCTACTGCAAATGCAGGCCCCGATCAGGATTTGTGCGATGTAACGACCACTACACTATCGGGAACGGATCCTACATCAACATTTGCCGGGCAATGGACACAGGTAACAGGGCCATCTGCAGGAATTGTTTTTGCCGATGCCTCGAAATACAATACTATGGTAAGTGGTTTGGCAGCAGGAAATGTTTATGAATTTAAATGGACAATAAATGGACTTGGTAGCTGCCCGGTAACTAGTGATATTGTTAAAATAACGGTTTCGCCAAAAACCATTGGCGGTAACACCTCAGGTGCGCAGAGTTTTTGTGGTGGACCTGCATCTGGCAGTATCAGCTTAACCGGAAATGTAGGTAGTGTTATCCAATGGGAATCATCAATAGATGGTGCCAATTGGACAGCAATAAATTTTACAGCAACTACCTATAATTATAGCGGGATTACCAAAACCACGCAATTTAGGGCTGTTGTAAAAAGCGGAGGCTGTAGCCAGGAATATTCTGATGTAACCACCATAACGGTTAACCCCACTCCTGCAAAGCCAACAGGAATATCAACAATAAATTATTGTTTAAATGATCCGGCGGCTGCATTATCAGCAGTTGGAAGCAACTTGAAGTGGTATACCACTCCGCCAGCCAGTACTGGTTTTAGTTTAACCGCACCAACGCCAGCCACCACTTTGGCGGCAACCATTAAATATTATGTTACGCAAACCGTAAATGGTTGCGAAAGTTTACCACTGGAAATAACAGTAAAGGTTAATCCTCCAATTACAAATAATGTTATCGCATCTGATCAAAATATCTGTATGGGCAGCACACCATCAGTTCTTAATCAGTCTGGCAGTGCTTTATCGGGTGGCAGTGGTACTTTTGCTTATCAGTGGCAACAATCGGCAGATGGCAATAGCTGGACAGATATTATAAATGAAAATGCTGTATCTTATCAGCCCGGTGCCCTCAATACAAATACCTATTACCGCCGTGTGGTAAAGAGTTTGTCCTGCAGTTCTCAGTCAAATCCAGTTAAAATTTCCGTTCAGGGAACATTAAGCAATTTTCAGGTTTCGGCTAACCAAACCATCTGTAGTGGCTTGCAGCCTGATAAACTGATCGGCGATGTACCGTTGGGCGGCAGCGGAACTTATACCTACACCTGGGAAAAATCGACAGCTTCTGTGTCGTCGGGTTTTACGATAATTACCGGTGAAAATGCTGCTGATTATCAACCTCAAACATTAACGCAAACCACTTATTACAGGAGAATTACCAGTAGCGGTTCCTGTTCGGCAACCTCTACAGTGGTAACCATTTCAGTTAATCCTATTCCGGTGATACAAAGTATTACAGATATTATTACCTGTAATTCGTCGCTTCTGCCGGCAACAGTTTTTCAGAGTAACATATCAGGTGTCAACGTGGGTTATACCTGGGCCAACGACAATGTCAACATAGGTTTAACTGCATCGGGAACAGGGAATTTGCCCTCGTTTACCACTCAAAATACTTCAAAAATCCCACTTTTAGCCAATATTACAGTAATACCCAGTTATACCAGTGGGGGTAAAGTTTGTACAGGTGCTGCAACAAATTTTAAGATAACGGTACTGCCTGGTATTACTACAGCAAGCCTTGCTGATATAACGGTTTGTGCAGGCGCCCAGGTTCCGGTAAATGTTTTATCGAGTGATGCTGCCGCATTTGCGGGAAGCACGGTAACCTATAACTGGACTGTTACGGGAGGTACAATTGGATTAACAAATGGAACCGGACTGCAGATATCGGCCTTTAATGCGGTAAACAATACAGCTTTACCAATTACGGTAAGCATAAGTGTGCTGCCAACTTACGAATACCAAGGTAAAAAATGTTCAGGTATTGCTGCAGTGTATAAAATTACGGTTAATCCTGCGCCGGTGATTAATTTTTCAATTCCTGATCAGACTATTTGTAGTTCGGCAACATCTGTTGCGGTAACATTGAGCAGTACCACGCCGGGTACAAGTTTTAGCTGGAATGCCCAGCCTGTTGCTGGGGTAACAGGCCTGATTTTATCAGGTACGGATAAAATTCCGGCACAAAACCTGATCAATATTACCAATTTGCCGCTAACAGTGATTTATGAGGCGGTAGCTTCAACATCAGGTGCCGCACAATGCCCGGGCAGTTCGTTTCTTTATAAGATAACAGTAAACCCGGCAACAACAGTTACTCCAAGCGAAAACAGCAAAACCATATGTTCGGGAACCAAAACGGGTATTAGTTTATCTTCGGCAGTGGCCGGTACCGTTTTTAACTGGACAGTAAGTAACAATCAAAATATTAGCGGTTCGGCTAATGGTACAGGTAATATCATTGATCAGTCTTTAATCAATACCTCAGCAACTTTACAAACTGTAAATTATACCATTACACCAAAATTTACAGGCAACAATGTTGGTTGTGACGGTGCCCCGATACAGGTTTCTGTAAGTGTTAACCCTTCTCCAAAAGTTCAGTTTTCAGGAGCTGATATTGCCATCTGTTCTGGAGCTTATTCACCAGAGGTTTTATTGTCGTCAACTACCAGTGGAGCCAAAATTACATGGGTCGCTACTGTTCCGGTAGGTATAAGCGGTGCCACGGTTTTGAACGGTGCATCAATTATCCCTTCAGAAAGTTTAACAAACAATACCAATACACCATTAACCATTGTATATACGGCAACTGCAAGTACCAACGATGCTACTGCCTGTGCCGGAGCCGATTTTTTATATAAGGTTACGGTAAATCCGGTGGCTAAAATCACCAATGCTTCCCTATTACAATCGGTTTGTTCTGGTAGCATTACGAGCGCCTTTATACCAACATCGAACGTTACGGGTACAACTTATAAATGGACAATAAGTTCAGCTTCGGCGTCATTAACCGGTTTTGTTACATCGGGTACAGGAAATATACCCGTCCAAACTATTGTAAACAGTAGTATCGCTGCAGAAATGCTTAAGTATACGATTACGCCAGAGGCAAATGGTTGTGTGGGTTTGCCAAGCGACTATGAAATTACCGTTAATCCTAAACCAGTATTTTCTGGTGCATCAAATCCCGCTGCAATCTGTAGCAACACCATCTTTAGTTATGTGCCGGGCAGTTCTACCGTTGGTGTAACGTTTAGCTGGAAAAGGGCTGCAGTTCCCGGGATCAGCAATCCTGCTGCCAGCGGAAATGGTATCGATCAGGCAGGGAGTATCTCTGAAACATTAATTAACACCACCATTAACCCAATTGATGTAACCTATATTTACGAACTGAGCATAGGCGGCTGTACAAGTGCCAATAATTATCCTGTAATGGTGAGGGTGAACCCCGCACCAACTGCTTTATTTGGTCCTTTTAGCCAAAATGGATGCGCTCCTTTTGCTATAAATGTTAAGAATTTAAATTCGAAAACATTTGCCAACACCTATACAGTTGATTATGGCGATGGCTCTGCCATTGATGTTTATACCGATGAACGCGATATCAGCCATGTGTATGAAAACGAAACCGTACAGCCCAAAACCTTTAAGCTAAAAATTAAAACCAAAAATGACTGCGGCGAGGTTGCTTCTATCGAATATGTAATTGTGGTACAACCGCAGAGTGTATTTTCTAAATTGGTACTGCAAGGTAACCAACGTTTTGGCTGTACCCCCTTTGCTGTTGATTTTACAACACTTAACCAGTCAACAGGGGCAAATGTTTATACCTGGGATTTTGGTGACGGATCTCCAATTCAGGAAACACACAGGTTAAACGAGCCCTTAACGCATACTTACCTAAGCGCCGGTGATTATACCATTACACTTACTGCTACAAATGGATGTTCTACCGTAAAAAGCCAGCAAACAGTTACCGTTTATCCGAATGTAAGTGCCAGCTTTAAGGTAAACAAACCACAATATTGTTTAAGTGAAGCGGTTGTTTTTACCAATACCTCTGACCAGCAATTTACTGCTTTTTGGGATTTTGGCGATGGCAAAACAAGTACAGATATTAACCCAAGTCATACCTATACCACAGCAGGAACAAAAACAGTAGTGCTTACTGCTACAAAAACATATCCCGATGGGAGTAGCTGTACAACATCCGCTACCCAAACGGTCGATATTACACCGGGTCCGGTTTCTTCATTTAATTCCAATGCAGGTAACCTAAACTGTGCGCCTTTTAAACTTATGGTAACTACCACCCCTGCAAATGCAGCAAATGTAGAGTGGGATTTTGGCGATCCGGCAAGTGCCGATAACATTGCGACAGGTTATAGTGCAAGTCACTATTACACCGTTCCCGGCACCTATCTGGTTACGGCAAAAGCCTATAGTTTACAGGGATGTACCGCAGTAACCACGCAGACGGTAAAAATTACCGAAACGCCAAAGCCTGTCTTTACTTTCCCGGCAAATTTAATTTGCGGACCCAATGCGACCATTCAGTTTAAAAATGAAACTACTTATGGCGGTACTGATGCTGTAACCTATAAATGGTATATAAATGATGTATTTACTTCATCAAATAAAGATTTTGTACACACTTTTAATACCCCTGCATCTGTTTTACTGCCTTATGTTTACCGCATTAAATTGGAAGCCATAAATATTTTAGGCTGTGTAAACAGTGTTGAGCATACCGTTCAGTTTAATCCTCTCCCGCAAGCCAATTTTACGCTAACCATCAATAAAGCCTGTGTACCTTTTACCCCGCAGATTACCAATAACTCGCTTTATGCCGATAAATTTGAATGGTATGTTGACGGGGTGCTAGTCTCGACAGATAAAATTCCGTCCAATATTATTTTTAATGAGCCGGATAAAACCTACAATATTAAATTGGTTGCCGATAACCAATATGGGTGTGGCAGTAGTAACGTTACCAAACAGGCCATTACCTACCCCAGCCCGAAAGCATCATTCACTATTAAACAGGATGTAAGCTGTAATGGCATTTTAGATGTAGAAATAACCAACACCAGTATTGGCGCAACAGCTTACACATGGGATTACGGAGATGGATCTACTACATATATTGGCAATAGCCCAAAACATGTTTATGGCAAGGCAGGTATTTATCAGTTAAAGTTAAGCGCATCTAACGGGTTCTGTACCGATGTTTTTACCCAGACCATTAAAATTGCCGATGCACCTAAGGCCGGTTTCCTGGCAGATGTAAAATCGGGCTGTAACCAGCTTACTGTCACCTTTCAGAATATATCCAATAATGCAAGCCGGTATCTATGGGACTTTGGGGATGGATCGTTTTCTACGCAGAAAAACCCGGTACATACCTACAATTTTGTAAAATCGCCATTTACAGTAAAGTTAACGGCTACCGGCGATTTTGATTGTACGGATGAAATGGTAATGCTGAACTACATTAGTGTTTTTGCCCCTCCTGTTGCAGAAATTGTGATATCGCCGTCAAGAACGGTAAAGGTTCCTGATTATGGTTTCAGTTTTAAAGTTAAAACCGACGAAAACATAACAGTCTATAAATGGGATTTCGGTGATGGGAAAACTGCTGATAAGGCTTCCGTAGATCATAATTATGCTGATGTAGGCACCTATAAAATTAAACTTACACTAACCAATGCATCAGGTTGTACCAATGTGATTGAAGATCAGGTGAGCGTGGTCGGTGTTCCTGGATATTTTTATCTACCCAATGCTTTCGAGCCGGCAAATGCTAAACCAGACTTAAAAGTTTTTAAAATTACTGCAACGGGCATGTCGGCCTATACACTCAGGGTTTTTAACAAATGGGGGCAGATGATATGGCAAAGCAGTAAACTTGATGAAGAAGGTGTGCCTACTGAGTTTTGGGATGGAACAATGAATGGCCAGCCCGCTCCCCAGGGGGCTTATTACTGGAGCGCTGATGCGAAATTTATTAATGGTACAGATTGGAAAGGGATGAAATATGAAGGCAAAAGTCCGAGTAAAACAGGGGTTGTTCATTTAATCAGGTAATATGAAGATCAGCTTAGATAATAATATGTTAAAACAAAGGAGAACATGGTTGGTGCTATGGATACTTGCCTTTTCCAAAATGGCTGTTGCACAGGATTTGATCTACTCACAGTTTTTTAATGCGCCAAATTATTTAAATCCGGCTCTTAATGGTCAGTTTGAAGGCGATTTACGCATTAGCGCCATTTATCGCAGCCAATGGACAAAAGTTCAGGGAGCGTTGAGCAATTATTCTTTTGCAGTTGATTACCAGGTGCCTAATTTTGGCGGTGGTTTCGGGCTGATTTTGAACAAATCTACCGAGGGAACAGCTTACATTTCGAAAACAAATTTCGCCGGTGTTTATTCTTATAGCATAGAGTTTAATGAAAACACCTTGTCATTTGGCATACAGGCTGGGCTCACCAATAGAAAAATAGATTATGATCAGCTGGTTTTTCCCGATCAGATTAATGGTGGTGGAATTATTGCTGGTGGCTCAACCTCGGCATCATATCCTATTTACAATAACAAATACTTTTTCGATTCGGGAGCAGGCCTAAATTTTGTAACGGGTAATTTTATGGCCGGGTTTTCTGCCCAGCATTTAAACAAACCCGATGAATCTTTTACGGGCAGTACATCTAAACTACCGATCAGGTATGGTGGGCATGTAAGTTATATGATAAAAACCAAGCCTTACGATCATGATGATAACGGCGCTTTTATCCCATCTATAGTGATTTACAATCAGGCCAGATTAAATTCTTTTAGTGCGGGTGTTCAGTATAAAAATAGAAATGTGAACCTTGGGTTGTGGTATCGCGGAGATGGGAAACAACAGGATGCCCTCGTATTATCCATAATTTTTGATATTTTTAAAAGGCCTGATAGTTACAGCAGAATGCGCTTTGGGATAAGCCACGATGCCACCACCTCTAAAATTAATTATACTAATACTGCAGGCACTACCGAAGGAGCTTTTGTTTATGAAATGGACCTGCCCAACCGTGGTAATGCATGGGGCGGAAATAATAGAAATTCTAGCTATGCGAATAAATGTTATAAATTTTATTAAACCGGTTTCTATCGCAATTCATTGAAATAATGTTCATATATCCCGTGAGGTGATGAATTACCATGTGATTTTATAAGGAGTTAGTGTTTCCAAATCTTGTTAGCTTGAGCAACCCAATAAAATTGGGATAACTACTCGACGAAATGCCCTAACAGTCATAATGCATCCTTCCGCAGCCCAATATGTCAATTCTATATTTTATACTATACCCTCACATTTAAAGAGAAGGTCTTGATACGAGAATCGAAAAGTGACTGCCATATTGATTTAAATTCTGATTACATTACAAAAGAAAGTAAGAATCTAACACCACTTAAATTTCTCTTTCCATTTCAAAGTCTTTCTCTGCTTTTTGCAATAATATTTATTACTGTATTATTTATCTTACTTAGCGTAGTTTTGTAATAGTTTTTTTACGATTCAGCCCATTACAATTATTATTTTACCCCCTTTTTTAAATTCTTAATATTCCTATCTTGCGTGTAACCAATTATGAACTGTTTAGTTGACAAGTCTAAGTCAGAGTGTAACTTATTCAGAAGTTTTATTTACCATAATTAGTTATGTATCAGGTAAGGGGATTCATAATGGTTTACCGTGATTTATTGACCATTTATTAGGGCAACTGTTTCTAAAGAGAGATTGATGTAGATAATTAACTCAATAGATCAAGGTATAATAATGCAAATACTGACCATTCATGATTACTCATGAATATTAAATTGTATTACAATCAATATCTAACCAAAATAAATTGAAAACTATGAAAAAAAATCTATTGAGGACTTTTGCCAGAAGTAGCATGTTTCTTGTTTGCGGTGGTTGTCTGGTCTTTTCTCCACTTGCCGGCATGTCTGCTGAAACATCATTGCATGAAAAGGAACCCTTTGATTTTTACAAAATACCCCTCCAGGATATTATTGTGAAGGGGAAGGTTACTGATGCCAAAGGCCCAATTCCAGGCGTAAGCGTGAAGTTGAAGGGAGGCACAGCAACTACGGTAACCGACGGCTCCGGAAATTTTAGCATTAAAGTGCCAGAAGATGCAACGCTGGTATTTACCTACGTAGGTTACGTAGATCAGGAGGTTCAGGTAAAGAACCAAACCAACATTAATGTACGGTTATCAGAGAATAACCAAAACTTATCTGAAGTAGTAGTAGTAGGGTATGGAACCCAAAAAAAGGCGGTTGTATCTGGTGCGGTTGCATCTGTTAAAGGTACTGAACTCGCTAAATCCTCATCGGTAAACTTAACCAATTCATTAGCAGGGCGCTTGCCTGGTGTAACGGCTTTACAGGGGAGTGGAGAGCCAGGCTACGATGGCTCTACCATCAGAATCCGTGGGACAAACTCGCTCGGAAACAATAATGCACTGATTGTAATTGATGGTATCCCTAACCGTGCAGGTGGTATTGAAAGGTTAAATCCAAACGATATTGAAAGTGTATCGGTATTAAAGGATGCATCTGCTGCTATTTACGGTTCGCAAGCGGCTAACGGGGTAATCTTAATTACCACCAAATTGGGTAAAACAGGAAAGCCACAATTTTCATACGATTTTAGTTATGGTTTACAACAACCTACGCGTATACCAAAAATGGCTAACTCTGTACAATATGCCGAAATTCTGAATGAGCTGAATATCTTTGGTTCCGATATTAATCCAAATGAATGGTCGGCGGCATGGAACAGTTTTAAATCTACCGGTTCTTATACTTCTACAACCGGAAAAACAATTAATGCCGCTTATAAAGCTGATGAAATCAGGAAGTTTGGTGATGGTTCAGATCCGCTAAGATATCCTAATACCGATTGGTTTAAAACGACTTTTCAGAACTGGTCGCCTCAGCAAAGGCATAATGTTCAGATTAATGGTGGCAGTGAAAATGTAAAGTACCTGGTTTCCTTAGGCTATCTAGATCAGGATGGATATTATAAAAATTCTGCCACAGGTTACAAACAGTACGATATGCGGTTTAATCTCGAAGCAAAGTTGAGTAAATATATTACCACAACGTTAGGGGTATCGGCCAGAGAGGAAGACCGTAATTTTCCAACGGTTGGAGCCGGTGATATCTTCAGGTTTTTAATGAGGGGACGTCCAAATGAAATTGCAATATGGCCAGATGGCAAGCCAGGAAAAGATATTGAATATGGTTATAACCCGGTAGTATCTACTACAGATTTAACGGGAACTAATAAAGATGTTAGAGATTACTTTCAAACTACCGGTAAGGTAGAAATTAAAATTCCTGGCGTGGAAGGATTAAAGGTAACGGGAACTGCCGCGATAGATAAATATTCTGGCAGGCAGAAAAACTGGCAATTACCCTGGACACTTTACGATTGGGATAAAAAAACCTTTCAGGCCGATGGTGTAACGCCAGTATTGACGGGTACCGTAAGGTCGCAATATACCGATCCCAGGTTAAGGGAAACTGCCGGTGGGCAATTGGCGATCAACCTGACTGGAATGATTAATTATGATAAAAAAATTGGTGATCATAATATTGGTTTGATGGCTGGGGTAACCCGGGAAAAAGTTGATAATGATGGTTTTACTGCTTTCAGAAGGTATTTTATTTCCCAATCTGTTCAGGAATTATTGGCTGGTGATGAACGCGAACAATCATTAGGTAATTTAGATGGTTCTACTGATCCCAATCGTCTTTTCAATAGAGCACGGTTAAGTTATTTCGGGAGGGCTGGATATAACTATAAAGAAAAATACCTTGCTGAATTTCTGTGGCGTGTAGATGGATCGTACATTTTTCCAACCAACAGACGTTTTGGTTTTTTCCCAGGTGTATCAGTAGGCTGGCGTTTATCTGAAGAGTCTTTTTTCAAAGAAAATGTTAAGTTCATAAATAATTTAAAACTGAGGGCGTCGTATGGTCAGATGGGTGCTGAAGCCTATTTTGGAGATGTGCTGCAAGAATATCAATACCTCAGTTTAATGAATTTTGGCACCTATACCTTTAATGATCTTGTTACTAAAACGTTAACAGAAGGCAAAGTACCCAATTTCAACTTTGGATGGGAAGTCGCCAATAATACCAACGTAGGTTTGGATGCATCCTTTCTAAATAACAAATTATCACTCGAATTAGATTATTTCTATAATAAACGTACAAACATTCTAATTAGCAGAGGTAGTTCAGTGCCTGAAAGCTCGGGTATTACCGATCGTTTACCACCTGTAAATCTGGGAAAAGTAAACAACAAAGGTTTTGAATTTAAATTAAGCTACAATGACCAGGTTGGTGATTTAAACTTTGGAGTGAGTGTAAACGGAGGCTATGCGAAAAATAAAATCATTTTTTGGGATGAAACCCCTGGTGCTCCTGAGTGGCAGTACTCAACTGGCCGCATAACCAATTCTTGGTTGGTATACGAATATGATGGCGTTTTTAAAGACCAAGCGGAAATTAATGCCAGGACATTAAATTATGACGCATTAACCAGCACCTTACGCCCTGGTGATATGAAGTTTAAGGATATTAGCGGTGATGGAAAAATCAACGCCGATGATAAAATTCGCCTGGATAAAAACGGCACTCCAACCTTTACCGGAGGTTTTAATTTAAACCTGCAATATAAAGGGTTCGATTTGTCAGTACTTGTGCAGGGGGCAACCGGCGGGATGCAGATTGTGGGTATAACCGAATCTGGCGATATTGGTAATTTTCTAGAGTGGTCGTACTTAAACCGTTGGAGCATTGATAATCCAAGTTCTGTAAATCCACGTTTATCAAATCGTGGAGCTACCTATTATACTGATAGCAATAATGCATTAAACAATACTTATTGGTTGCGGAGCAATAATTACATCAGGCTTAAAAACGTAGAGTTAGGCTATACCTTGCCAAATACCCTGGTAGAAAAAGTAGGACTAAATAGTGTAAGGGTTTATGCGAACGGATTAAACCTGGCTACATTGGATAAAATCAAGATATGGGATCCGGAATCAACCAATTCGAGTGGCCAATATTATCCGCAGGCCAGGGTAATTAATTTTGGTATTAAAGCCGCTTTTTAAAGTGTAATCAAGTTTAACCGTTACAATCAAGAATATGAAAGCAATAAATAAAAATATAAAGCTCTATATATTAATTTTCACCACCATTTTTGCGGCATCCTGTAAAAAAGATTTTTTAGATGTAGAATCGCCTGGCCAAGTGCCTGCAGAATCAGTATGGAAAGATCCGGCAACTGCCCAGGCCTTCGTTAATGATATCTATAACGGATTGGGTATTGGAGGTTTCTCAGAACAAATGTTAGCTTCTGTTTCAGATGAAGCCCTGTTTACACACCCAACCCGCGGTATAGATCTGGTTAATAATGCTACCATTAACCCTTCTACATTAGGTTGGGTAGACGATACCTGGGCATATAAACAAATGTACAATCGCATCAGGGCCTGTAATATTACCATCGAAAAAATAACCAGTGGCGATAATGGTTTGAGCAGCCAATCGTTAAAAGATCAGTTATTGGGCGAAGCGTATTTTTTAAGGGCTTATTTCTATCAGCAGTTATTGCGTTTCTATGGCGCTGTACCCCTTATTACAAAAGTTTATGTGTTAGATGACAACTATAGCGTAAAAAGGAATACGTACGAAGAATGTGTAAATTTTATTGTTAAAGACTGCGATGAAGCCAGCAGGTTGTTAACAGGTAAAACGTTAGATAAAGGGCGTACTACTGCAATTGCTGCATTGGCCTTAAAATCAAGAGTGTTGATATACGCTGCAAGCGATTTGCACGATAGGGCTATACTTACTGACAAGATTAAAAATATCGATGTTAAGAAATTAGATTTTTTAAGTTATGCCAGTGGCAGCCAGCCAGACCGTTATCGTTTGGCGCAAACTGCTGCTAAAGCAGTTATGGATTTAGGTACAGGTTATAAATTAAATCTTTCTGCGCCCGCTTCGGTAACAGATGGCCAATTAAATTATAAAAGCATTGCCATGGGCGGAGCAAGTAAGGCACCGGGTATAGATGCTACTGCGGCATCAGAACTCATTTTTGCCCGTTATTTTATCATCCAGAACAATATTAAACATGCACAGCAGAATGGCCCGAATGGTTACCATAATTGGGCGGGAAATACACCTATCGGCTTGCTGGTTGATGATTATGAGATGAAAGATGGCAGTAAATTTAGCTGGACAAATACCACACAAAAAGCTAATCCTTATCAGGATAGAGACCCTCGTTTTTATGCTACCGTTTTATACGATGGTGCAGGTTGGAAACCACGCGATAAAGCTTCGGGTAATGTTGATCCGGCTAGCCAAATCCAAACTGGAGTATACGACTTAATGGATAATGGTTCTCGAATCGACTTTAAAGGTTTAGATACGCGTGCAAGCTCAATCGAAAACTGGAATGGTAGCTGGACAGGATATTATTATCATAAATTTATCGATCCGGATCCAACTATTGTTGATGCTTCTATGTCGCAGAATGTACCGTGGCCTTTCTTCAGGTATACTGAAGCAGTGTTTAATTTCATTGAGGCCAGTATTGAGCTTGGTGAATTAAGTAAAGCGACAGAGTGGCTAAACAAAATCCGTTTCAGGGCAGGTATGCCAGCTGTAACCGCTACAGATCAGGCTGGACTTAGAGAGGTTTACCGTCACGAACGCCGTATCGAAATGGCTTACGAAGAACAACGTTATCATGATACCCGGAGGTGGTTAATTGCAGGTGAAACATTGGGCAGGAAAACCACTTATATTAAGGTTACCGGTAAATTTAAATCTGGCAAAACTATGTCGGCCCCTTACCATTACGATAATACCGTTTACGATTATACCTATACTCCAGTTGTAGAAAATGCACAGGAAAATAGGAGTTGGAACGATAAACTTTATTTCAGGCCATTTAGCCGCGATGAAGTAAATAAAAATAACGCACTCGAACAAAACCCGGGATACTAAACGTATCATTTAAAATTCAACCCGATGGATAGCGTAAGGCTATTCATCGGGTTTTTTATTTCAGTAAGATGCTGAGATAATGATTTATCAATAGGAAATGGGTAGAAGTTTAGTTTATATATACTCACCGAATAACGAACTCTTTACTTTATCAACTATAGGCCTAAATAATTCATCTTAAGCGTCTATCTATTACTATTATTCATTTTCAAAGCTTAATTTTGCAGATAAACTTTTTTCCGTGTCAGATTCAAATTCCAGTTCCGTAATTGTTAAACAAGATCCATTCGCTGCCTTGCGGTACAAAGAATTCCGTTCTTACATCGGGCTGAGATTCTTTTTTACTTTTGCTTATCAAATGCAAGCCATTGTACTTGGTATCTACATTTATCATTTAACTAAGGATCCTCTTGCATTAGGATTAATTGGACTTTGCGAAGCCATTCCAGCGATAGCAATTGCGCTCTATGGTGGATATATTGCAGATAAAAGTGAAAAAAGAGCCCTATTGCTTAAAATATTCTCGACTGTATTTTTATGTTCGGTAACTATGCTGATCGTAACGAGCATTTACATGAAGCCTTACCTATCTAACGATTGGATTGTAAAAATTCTATATGGTATGGTTTTTTGTATTGGTCTAGCAAGAGGTTTTTTCGGTCCCGCAAATTTCTCTTTGCAGGCTTCTATTGTTCCCAAAGAGATATATCCAAATGCAAGTACCTGGAGTAGTTCCAGCTGGCAATTGGCGTCAATATTAGGTCCTGCAGCAGGAGGTTTAATCTATGGTTTTTTGGGGATTACAGTAACCTATGTTGTGATTATTTCATTTATATTCATTTCATTAATCTGTATCTTTTTTCTAAAAGTGCATCCGCCTAAATTTCTTCCTAAAATGAGTATTGGGCAAAGCTTAACAGAAGGGATACAATTTGTGTTTAAAACCAAGATGATGGTTTGGGCGATGAGCCTGGATCTGTTTTCGGTGTTTTTCGGGGGTGCTGTAGCTCTTCTGCCTGTTTTCGCTAATGATATTTTAAAAGTGGGAGCCGAGGGGTTAGGCTTTATGCGTGCTGCGGCCTCAACGGGCTCTGTGATTACTATGTTGGCAATGACCCGTTTTTCGCCAATGGGAAAGCCCTGGAGAAACCTGCTTATTGCTGTTACCGGATTTGGTTTAAGTATTATTTGCTACGGGCTATCTAAGAGTTTCTATTTAACGCTGTTTTTCTTGTTTCTGGAAGGATCATTCGACAGCGTGAGTGTAATCATTCGACAAACCATCATGCAATTGCTTACGCCTGATGAGATGCGTGGAAGAGTATCAGCTGTAAATAGCATGTTTATAGGGTCTTCAAATGAAATTGGTGCCTTTGAATCTGGTTTGACCGCTAAATTAATGCGAACTGTTCCTGCAGTCGTTTTTGGTGGAAGTATGACGATAGGAATCGCATTTATTACCTGGTTAAAAACGAAGTCGTTAACTAGGCTGAGTTTGCAGGATATTAATGAACAAACCACCAAGGCTGTTTAGTTACTAAAAGAGTTGTCAACTTTAATAGCCTTTTACTAGAAAGTTGACAACTCTGGAATTCATCTTTTAATTACTGATAACCACGTTATTGCAATAATTAGGGCATGCCCCAAGCTGCGCAAGGGTCGGGCTATCCGTTGCAATCTTTTTTGAAGAAAAATCAAAAAAGGATTTCCACTTCTATCCCTCATGCAAAACCCACAGCAGTTAAAAAAACGTCAATTATACATTTGTCCTGGCTACCTAAACCCGATGGCACGGATGCCGATAGCCTATCATTACTCTTTTATTAATAGCTATCGGCAGGAGGAACAGCGGAGCTGAACCAAACCGAAGAACTACTGGTATTGCTTTCCAAAAAATCGTATAGAGTTGTCAACTTTAAATAAGCAGTTTGCTAGAAAGTTGACAACTCTTGAATCAATGATAAATTAACTATTTATTGTGTCTTTGTTTCTTGGTGGTGAAAAACAAAAATGGTTCGTGATGACAGGAACAATGTCGATAAGAGTTGTCAACTTTAATAGCCAGTTTGTTAGAAAGTTGACAACTCTGGAATCAATAATAAATTAACTATTTATTGTTTCTTTATGGTGAAAAGCAAAAATGACCCGTGAAGGCACGGACCATGGTGAAAATTAAAACTTCTTATTCTTGCCCCACATGAGGTAAATAATCGAGCCCAGAAATGGGGCGAAAAGGATAATGATAAACCAAAGTACTTTTACCGTAAAACCCATGCTGCTGTTTCTTGATATATGGTACAATGCGGTTAATATTAAGGCCAGCCATAATATAGCTGCGATAACAATGATAATTGCGATGTGGTTGCTCTCTACTTGTGCCAGTAACATGATTAAGAATATTGTTCCTTAAGCTTCAACAATCCTTTCGCCAATTTGTTGGCGCCACATGGCCTGGTATAAACCATTTTGTGCAATTAGTTCTTCATGTTTGCCCTGCTCAATAATGTGGCCTTTCTCTAAAACATAAATTCTATCAGCATGTTTTATCGTTGATAAACGGTGCGCAATTAAAATCGTAATGTGATCGGTTAAATTTGAAACCGAACGAATGGTTTTGGTGATCTCTTCTTCCGTAATCGAATCCAGTGAAGAAGTTGCTTCATCAAAAACCAAAATATCTGGCTGACGAAGCAGTGCTCTGGCAATTGATAAACGCTGCTTTTCTCCTCCCGAAACCTTCACGCCACCTTCACCAATCAGCGAATCCAGACCTTTATCAGCCCTTGCCAATAAAGTTTGACAAGCAGCCTGGTTTAATACTTTATAACATTCCTCATCTGTAGCTTTAGGGTTTACAAATAACAGGTTTTCTCTTATCGTTCCCGAAAACAGCTGTGTATCTTGTGTAACAAAACCGATTTTTTCGCGCAAGGCATCTAAGTCAATTGCATTGCTGGAAATGCCGTTGTATAAAATCTCACCCTCTTTTGCCGGATATAAGCCAACTAGTAGTTTTACTAAAGTTGTTTTTCCAGAACCGGAAGGGCCGACAAAGGCAATGGTTTGACCGTTATGGGTTTTGAAAGAAATGTTTTCCAGGGCATTACGGTTGGCAGTTTGATGTTTAAAGCCAACTTCATTAAAGGTTAAATCTTTAATTTTTTGAATGGAGATCGGGTTTTCAGGTTTCTTATCAATTGGCGTACTCAATATCTTTTTAAAGTTTCCTAAAGAAACTTCCGCTTCACGCCATGCTAAAATTACATTTCCGAGTTCCTGCAATGGTCCGAAAAGAAAAAAGGAATAAAAAAGGAAAGTTAAATACTGCCCCGCTGTGATGGAATTATCAAAAATAAGCAATAGCAAAACCAAAATCATTGTACTCCGAACCAGGTTGACAGTGGTACCCTGAACAAAACTCATACTTCGGACATACTTTACTTTTTTAAGTTCGAGGCCTAAAATTTTATAAGTGGTTTTGTTTAATCTTTCAATTTCCTGGTTGGCCAGCCCGAGACTTTTTACCAGTTCTATGTTTCTTAATGATTCTGTGGTAGAGCCAGCCAAAGCCGTTGTTTCACCAACAATAGAACGTTGAATGGTTTTAATCTTCCGACTCAAAAACCAGCTGACAAAGCTGATGATTGGAATGGCTGTAAAATAAACCAGAGTAACCTTATAACTTATAGAAACAGAATAAACGATTACGAAGATCATCCCGATTAAGCTTACAAATAAGATGCTGATAAATGCGGTGATGAATTTTTCTGAGTCTAAGCGTACCTTCTGTAAAATTCCGAGTGTTTCACCACTTCGCTGATCTTCAAATACCTGATAAGGTAATTTCAAAGAATGCTGTAAGCCATCGGCATACATTCTGGCACCTACTTTTTGTACAATCACGCTTGTAAAGTAATCCTGAAAATTCTTGGCTATTCGCGAAACCATGGCTGCGCCAATGGCCAAACCAATTAAACCGAGTGAGCCCCAAAGATACTGGGCATAGGTTAATTTGTCTTTTTGATTGATGAAACGGTCTAAAATTCTTCCGGTAATATATGGATCTAAAAGTGAAAAGCCAATATTGAAACCTGCAAGCAATAACGCTAGAACCACAATCCACTTGTGGTTTTTCAGGTAGTCTAATAATAATCCCATTAAAGTTTTGTTGTTTTGAATACAAACATAAAAAAAGGGAACGGATAAAAATCCATTCCCTTTTTTTATGACTTTAAGCTAAGATACTTAGCTAACATTTGTTTAAAATCCGTAACGTAAACCGATTTGTGCCTGCCAAGGATTACCCGATGGCGTTACTAAACCACTATTATTGATCCGGTAATTGAACTGACGCTTAGTCGTATCGTAATTGGCTACTGCAGGAGTTATTTCTTTGCCTGCAGCGTCTTTTACTGCTGGAATTCCTAAACCGTAAATAGCTTGTGTAGCCAAGGTTTCTGAAGTACCCCAGGTTTTCTTAAATAAGTTGGCCACGTTAAACAAGTCGCCAGAAATTTCAACACTTTGTTTTTTACCTGGTCCGAATTTAATCATGTAAGCCAATCTTAAATCAATCGTACCGTAAAAACCGTTAATACCACCATTACGTTCCGCAAATGTACCTTCGTATTTTAGAATATAATCTTTTAAACTTTGGCTTGCAAGTGGATTATCCAATAATGCCTGTAAACCATTGCGAACATTTGCAGGTGTATTTGGGTTATTTCTGTCGAAAATGAAAGCCAGATCGTTTGTAGATACGAAATCGCCGTTGGTATTACTTCCCGAAAGTAAGCTATATCTTGTACCGCCAATAGCCGAATAACGCACACCCGCTTTAATGCCATGGAATGATGGTAATGTGCCATAAATAATTACCTTATTACGGAACTGACCATTAGAATAAGTCATTTTGCTTAAATTCCTTGGATCATCAACTACTGGCAAAGATAAAGTTGCAGAATTGGCTACGTTACCATTGTAAGAAGTATTGTCCTTTGCATCATTCCAGGTATAACTTGCAGTAATTTCTCCATCTTTAAAGTATTTCCAGGTACCATCAACAACAATGGCAAACTGGTTTACTTTACCCTTACTGTTTAATTCTAGCACTCTACCAAAGGTGTTGGTTGTTAAACGGCCTGCTTTCCAATCTGCTACTCCGTTTGATGGAATTGAAGGCACAAATACCCCTCTATTTCCCTCGTTTGCTAAAGTAAAGTATGGATTGGCCGCCATGTTTCTGTCTACATACATGTAGTTATTGCGGGCTAATGTTGCGTAACCGGTAATGCCGATACGTATTTTATCGTTAATTAATTTGTTGTACGATAAGTTGGCTTTATAGACCACTGGTAATTTTGCATCATCAGCATAAGTGTTTATAGTTGCCACTTGTGAACCCGGTAGTGCTGGTGCTGTAGCAGTACCGTTTCTATAGCCTGCAAAATCTGGTGTTGGGATACCATTAGTTATATCAACCGTTCCAAAATGTTTTCCATCAAAAGTAAGGTTGTTAATGGTTACGTAGTTGTTCACATCTGATCCGAAAATACCTGCTCCTAAACGAACGTAATCAGTATGTTTTTCGTTAATATCCCAGTCCAACTGGATACGTGGCTGAATTAAAAACTGTTTTAATTCATTATCAGTTCTTACACCAATTGCATCATATAACTGTTGGTTAAGTGGTGATGTTGGGTATTTGCTATAATCTAAACGCAAACCTCCGGTAAAATCTAAACCTTTACCCAATTTGGTTTGCATTTGGCCATAAATGGCTGAGTTCAATAAGTTACCGGTTACAGTAGGGTCAGCTACCAATGGTACTTCCCTGTAGTAACGGTTAGGAATTAAATTATTAAAATTTTGTACTGAAGTTTGTACGTTTCCATCTTCTTTTGTGCCAGTGTTAGTAAATTCAAACCTTCCGTTTACTTCGCTGCCATACAAAGATTTTGCATGGGTGTACATAATATCGATACCAAAGGTGTATTTAATTTTATCAGTATTATAATAAATATTATCAACCAACTGAAAAACATTATTGGTAAAACCTTCTTGTCCGAAACGGTGACCACCGATCTGGATGGCAGTAGTTACATTGCTGCCGTTTGATAAAGTAGAAGGAACATTATTTACAACTGCTCTTGGTATGGCGTAAGACAACTCATCGTTCTGTGTACTGGCCTGGAAAGTATATAAATGCTGTACTTTTAACTCGTTGGTAACCTTGCTGCTCACTGTAGAACGAAGTGTTGCTAACAAGCTGTTGTCAACATTTTTATCGTTTCCGTAACTTTCGTAAAAGTTGATTGCAGTATTATCTGCAAGTCCAAGTGGGTTTCTATCATTGGTATAATTATCCCGAACAGTTAATAAGTTCTTGTCATCAATTTGCCAGTCTAAACGCAAGAAACCAGCATCGGTTCCTCTTTTCTTATCGAATGAACCATATTGAGGTGTATTGGCCACGCCATATTTATTTCTGGCAACAGTTAAAAAGTCTTTTAATGTTGTATTAGTAACGTTGAAACGGGCCTCATCTGCTGATGAATTGATATCGGCAATAACTAAAGGACGAGAATCTCTTTGATGATCCCAAACGGCAAAGTAATGTAATTTATCTTTTATGATTGGTCCGCCTAAGCTAAATCCATATTGGTATGTAGAGAAATCGTTCACTCTTTTGTTCCCCCTGATGTCGTATTGGCTCGCTAAAAAATCAGCTCTGTTATAAGCAAATGCACTACCTGTAACCTGGTTCGTACCTGATTTGGTTACAGCGCTAATTGTACCGCCACCGGCACGGCCTAAACTTACATCATATTGGTTGGTAACTACTTTAAACTCCCGAACACTTTCGATAGAGATGGAATATGGCGCACCGCTACGGCTTGTTGTACTTCCTGCTGAAGTAGGGTTTTTTGCCGTCATACCATCAATAGTAAAGTTGGTAGAAGAGCCCAGCTGGCCCGCAATACCACTTGCTCCCGATAGTGGAGATAAATCTGTTAAACTTGAGAAATTACGGCCGTTTACAGGCAATAAGTTCATCGTTTTTGATGAAATCTCGGTAGATGCACCAAATTGTTGCACTTTATTTCTTAACGAAGATCCGTTAATCTCTACACCACCGAGGTTTTGAGCAGTTTCCTGCATATTAATGGCAACCTTTACTGCATCACCCTGGTTTAACATGTAGCCTATTCTGTTTTGTTCGGCGTAACCGATGTAGATGGCTTTAACCGTGTAAGGTCCACCCAAAGGAAGTTCTTTAAAAGTATACTCACCTTGTGCATTAGTAGAAGTTTTAGTGGTAAAACCTGTTGAGTTGTTCCGGATCTGGATGGAAACGCCAGGAATGGGTTTCTTTTGTTCATCCGTTACAATGCCCGAGATTGATGCTTGTGTGGTTTGTGCCGTAGCCGAATTACTGGAATAGCATAAAAACAGCATCACTGCAATTAGTAAATTTTTAATCATGATCAGTTTTTTGATTTGTTATCTGACCGCAAAGGTGTTATTGTAGTGTTAAGCTGATGGTGATTTTATATTATGAAATGGTTTGCAAATTGTTCGATTTTCTGGTTGATGTTAAATTAAAAATTTCTGATTTATTATATTTCAGTTGATGTCTTACGAACATGTAGGTGGATATTTCGGCTGGTGTCTTACAGATTTGTGGTTGGATATTTCGGTTGGTGAGACACTAATCAAAAACAAACGGCCAATAAATTAATATTGGCCGCTATTTGTTAAATTAGTATTGCTTATTTCTGCTCAGCGATATATTTATCACTAAACTTTTTATCCAATTGTTTATGCAGATTATCCAGGTTAATATCCCTGCCCTGAATAAAAGCCTGTTCTACTTTATTGGTGCGCATATCCAAAGCATCACCGGCAGAAATAAAGAAAGTAGCATCCTTACCTGTTTCAATGCTGCCAGTAGTTTTATCTACACCCATCGCTTTTGCTGCGTTTAAGGTAATGGTAGATAGCGCTTTTTCTTTATCCAGTCCCCAGGCTGTAACCGTACCCGCCATAAAAGGCAAATTGCGCTGTTGCCAATAACCATCAATACTCAATACTACGTTTAAACCTGCATTGGCCAATATGGCAGCATTTTTATAAGGCATGTTTACATCATCATCATTGTTGTTAGGTAAGGCATGAGGCTGTTTCACCACTAGGGTAATGTTGTTGTCTTTCAGGAAATCGATGATCAGATACGCTTCATCTGCTCCGGTGATTACCGGGGTGATGCCGAATTTCTTAGCGAAATTAACTGCTGCAACAATATCCTTCTGGCTATCTGCCGCGATAAATAGTTTCTCATTTCCCGAGAAAACCTTTTTCATGGCTTCGAAACGGGTATTGATTACTTCGGGTTTACCCATTTCGGAATAGGCTTTTGCTTCAGCAAAAAACGAAGTTAACTGCGCAATGGCAGCCTGCGTTCTTTCTGCTAACACTTCCGGCGATAACTGCGGTCTGCCGAAGCCACCAAAGCCGGCTCTAAAACGAGGGGTAACCGGCCAGGTCACATGCATAGCATCATCAGTTTTAAGGGCTGCATCTTCCCAGTTCCATGCATCAAGCTGAACCACTGATGAACTGCCTGAAACGGTACCACCCTGTGGCGTTGGCTGTGCCATTAAAATCCCATTGCTGCGTAAAGTAGCCGGAACCTTCGAATCGGTATTGTAAGCCACGATAGAACGGATGTGCGAATTAAAATCGCCTATTTCCTGAAAATCCAGGGTTGCTTTTACCGCTTCAATTTCTGTTAAACCTAAATTGGTGGTGGCTGCAATAAAACCTGGATAAACATGCTTACCTGTGGCTTCAATACGCAGTACATCATTCTGTGGCACTTGTCCGTTAGCCATAACCGAAATAATTTTTCCATTCCCAAAAAGGATGGTGCCATTTTCAATAACTGTTCCATTACCCACATGTACGGTTGCACCGGTAATGGCGATGGTTTTACTTTGTTTTTTAGCTGGCGAAATGTTAGCCTGTGCAAAACACATCAGGCTTGTTGCCGATAAAGCCAGACTGAATAAATATGTTTTAGTGTGCATGTTCTTTCTCGGTTAATTCTGCTGAATAATTTTCTAAAGTTTCGCAATTGTATAGACGAGGTGCATCACCCAATGGGCGTTGCGTATGGCCACCTTTACTTTTGCTCTCTAACATCTTTTGGATCAGACGCGCTTTTTCTGCCTGTTGTGTTTTAATTACCTGCATATCTTTATCAAGATCCCAGTAAGCAATGCCATCTACAAAAGTTTTCTCTGCCCTGGCATAAATAGAAAGCGGATTGGCTGTCCAGATCACCACATCGGCATCTTTGCCTGCTTTTAAGCTACCTACTTTGTCATCAATATGCAGCATCCTTGCCGGATTAAGCGTTACGAATTTCAGTGCATCTTCTTCAGGTACATTACCGTATAAAACTGATTTGCCTGCTTCCTGGTTTAAATGACGGGCCATTTCTGCATCATCAGAATTGAAAGCAGTGGTTACACCAACATTATGCATAATTTTTCCGTTGTAAGGAATAGCCTCGGCCACTTCGTTTTTATAAGCCCACCAATCAGAGAAGGTCGAGCCTGCAATGCCATGCGCTTTCATTTTGTCTGCCACTTTGTAACCTTCTAAAATGTGTGTAAAGGTGTTGATTTTGAAGCCTAAACTATCAGCCACATGAATTAACATGTTTATTTCACTCTGTACATAAGAGTGGCAGGTAATGAAACGTTTGTTGTTTAAAATTTCTACAATGGCATCCAGTTCAAGGTCTTTACGTACACTGTTTCCTTTTACCGAAAGCGCTTTGGCATATTCTTTTGCTCGGGTAAATTCATCCACAAAAGTTTGCTCAACACCCATACGCGTAACCGGGAAACGGGCGCCGGTACCAAAATTACTCTGTTTAACATTTTCGCCTAATGCAAATTTGATAAAACCATCGGCACCTGCAAATTTCAGTTCTTCTGGCGATTTACCCCAACGTAATTTAATCAATTGCGACTGGCCACCAATAGGGTTTGCCGAACCATGTAAAATATGAGAAGTGGTTACCCCGCCAGCCAACTGACGGTAAATGTTTACGTCTTCTGAATTGATGATATCGGCCACGCGTACTTCAGCAGAAACCGATTGTGCACCTTCATTAATGCCACCAGCGCCTGCAATATGCGAGTGTTCGTCGATAATGCCCGCAGTAACATGTTTCCCTGTAGCATCGATTACTTTTGCGCCGCTTGCTGAAAGGTTTTTACCAACGGCTTTAATTTTTCCGTTTTCTAAAAGTACATCGGCATTTTGAAGGATGCCGTCTTTTTCGTTCGTCCAAACGGTGCCATTTTTAATCAGTACGGTTTCTTGTTTAGGGAGTTCGGTATTCCCAAAAGCCGAGAAAGGATAAATTACAGGACCCATAGCCAAAGTGGCTTTAGGCTCCTCTTTTTTAGGTGTTTCTTTCGCTGCTTCTTTATAAGTTGCTGTAAACTTTCCCGTAGTACCATCAGCCAATGCCGATTCGCCTTTTAAGGTAACCGGACTTGCCGAAGTGATGTAACCACTTAAACGGATATCGCCTATCGGATTTTTCTTTAAGTTGAAATTGATGCTTACCCAATCGCCATTTCTGGTAAAGGTGGCCGTAGTTTTTACGCTATCTGCACCAGCTCTTTCAATCGCCGCGGTAGATCCGCCACCAGTACCGGTAATTTTTAATGTTAAAGCGCCAACGCCATCAATATTTAAATTGTAAGTGCCGCGGACATCGCTTACATCCATTTTGTTTACCACAAAACGCTTGCCCTGTACCCAGTTTTCGAAGATAATGTTTCCGTTTTTGAACAGGTTATCAGATGAGATCAAAAAGTTAGCAACTTTTCCCTTTTCCAGGGAACCAACTTTATCGCTGATGCCCAAAAGTGAGGCAGGGATTTCAGTAACCGATTGTAAGGCTTGTTTTTCAGTTAAGCCATTTTCTATCGCTGTGCGGATGTTCGCCCAAAAATCGCGACTGTTTTCTAATCCAAATGCTGTTAAGGCAAATTTAATTCCCGCTTTTTCCAATGCTGCCGGGTTGGTTGGCGCCAGTTCCCAGCCTTTCATTTGTGATAAAGTTATATTTCTGGCTTCTGCCGGATCTTCCACATCGTAGGCTTTAGGAAAAGTTAGCGGAATGACCAAGCTTGCTCCGGTAGCTTTAACTTCATTAATGCGCTGGTATTCATCGCCAGTAGATTTAATGATGTATGTCTTGCCAAATTCTTTTCCGATTTTATCGGCACGGAGGATGTTCTGCCAGCCATCAACTTCAAAAATCTGTGGCATGGCCTGTTGTTTGGCAAATTCATCCAGCGAGATATTATATTCATCTTTTTGTTTGCCATACCATTGTGCATCGTAGTAGGTTTGGCGTAATAAGGCAATAGAACCCATTAACGAAGTCGGGTAATCGTTTGATGAACTTCCTTTGTTAAATGAATAGTTTGCTGCGGTCTGATCCTTTAAAAATACGCTATTGTCGGCGCCCTCGTTTAAAGTTACCACAGCAGAAACACCACGAGCAATACCGTCGCGGTTAATTACATTTACACTCCCGAAACCAACTTTGCGTAATTCATCCGCTTTTTTGCTGTCGGTAGAAAAGATACTTTTTACATAAGTTTCTGGCCTGATGGATTCATTCCAGCCATAGGCGCCTTTTTTAGTAGAAAGGAAAATAGATTGACGTTGACCACCGAAACCGCGTTGTTGCACAGGAGCTTCGTTAAGTCCATAGCTGCTAAAGGCATCAACCAGCGATGGATAAATAAATTTTCCTTTTAAATCAATCACCACATAGCCTTTGGGCACAGTTAAGCCGGCTCCAACAGTCTGAATAGTTTGTCCCTTAATTAAAAGGGTAGCATTTGTTAAGGTCTGGTTGGCATTTACCACTATCGTTGCATTGGTGAAGGCAAACATCCCAGGTCTGGTATCAAAAGAGCCGTTAACAGGGAAGGAGGTTTGCTGTGCAAACAGAAATGTAGCAGAAAATACCAGCCAAATGACAGGTAAAATTTTCTTCATAATAAGTTTAGGTTTTAATTTGTTTAAAACTAATATAAATAAGCGTTCAATCTGTTGAATATCCTATTTTTTACAATTAATGTCTATTTTTGACTAAACATATTTGATAAAAATGTACAATATCTTAAAATCTGCGCACTCCGGATGGCGCTACATCGTATTAATTTTATTGGTTATTGCTGTAATCAATGCTTTATCGGGCTGGTTTGGTAATAAAACATATACAGAAGGTAACCGCAAACTGAATGTATTTACCCTGATCAGTATACACATCCAACTGTTGATCGGCTTGGTATTGTATTTCTTGAGTCCCCTGACAAAATTGCCAATGAGCGATGCTATTGGTCGTTATTTCAAGGCTGAACACACTTCGATGATGATTATTGCCATCATCTTGATTACGGTAGGTAACGCCAAATCGAAAAAGGTAACAGAAGCTGTTGCAAAACACCGTACTATAGCTATTTTCTTCGGATTGGCGCTAATTTTAATTATTGTGGCTATTCTATTAATGGTTAAGGCAGTTCCCGGAAGATCATTTTTTGGAGTTTCTTAGAAGGATATTCTTGCAATTAATATAAGATCCTGCTTTAAAAGAGCGGGATTTTTTTTATTCTTTTTTTACCACAAAGTACACAGAGAAAGGCCACGAAGACCGCTGAGTCGTCATTGGTGGTGAAGCTCCCACGAACCGTCATTTCGAGCGAAGTGCAACGCAGCCGAGAAATCTGTCTCGAGATAGATCTCTCCATTTCGCTGCGCTCCAGTCGAGATGACGATTTTGTGTAAAAGATCCTTCGCTACGCTCAGGATGACAAGTGGATTAAGGCTCATGACTTCGGCTTTCTGGCTCCGTACTAAACTTATTTTCATAAATATTTCGGTTTTTCAAAATTCTTTATATTTTTGTGGCTCATGATCAACAATATACATACATGGCTTTGGCAAAGTAATTCGAACGAATTGCGCTGGCTGCGTATGAACAAAATATAGTTTATCAACCTAAACCTTATTAATGAACCATTAAAGCCCGGCGTAGAACCACACGCCGGGCTTTTTATTGTTGAAAAAAATACGAGAATGCAAACCATAAGCCTTACACCATTTTACCTTTATCATGTATAAAATAAATACGACCTACAAAAAAATGCTTGCCGATACCACTACGCCAGTGAGCATTTATTTACGCTTACGTGATGTGTACCCGAACAGCATCTTGTTGGAGAGTTCAGATTACCACAGTAGAGAAAACTCCATGAGTTTTGTTTGTGTCGATCCTGTTGCCGGAATTATCTTAAAGGGATCACGGTTGGAAACCTATTTCCCCGATGGAGCAGTAGAAATTACCGAGAGTAAAAACCTGATTGATGAAATAGCTGATTTTAAGGACAAATTCAAAGAAACTGAACTGCCTGAAATTAAGTTTATCTCGAGCGGATTATTCGGTTATTTTACCTGGAACGCCGTACAGCATTTTGAAGATATCAAGTTTACTTCCGCAACACCTGAAGGGGAGGAGATTCCGGAGATGCAGTACCACTTGTACCGTTATATCATCGCCATCGATCACTTCAAAAACGAAATTACGCTGTTCAAAAATACTTTCGAAGGAGAAGAAGAAGGTGGACTGGAAAAAATGGAATACCTGATCCAGAATAAAAATTATCCCGAATATAAGTTTCAACTGCGTGGTGAGGAAAGTTCGAATCTAACCGATCAGGGTTTTATGGATTTGGTAGAGAAACTTCAAAAGCACATTTACCGGGGTGATGTTTTTCAAATCGTTCCTTCAAGAGCATTTAAACAAGCATTTTCTGGCGATGAATTTAATGTGTACCGTTGCCTGCGTTCGATAAACCCATCGCCTTACCTGTTTTACTTTGATTACGGTAATTTTAAATTATTCGGCTCTTCACCGGAGGCACAGATTACCATCAAAAACAATTCAGCTAACATTTTTCCCATCGCAGGAACCTTTAAACGTAGTGGAAACGACATTGAAGATGCCGAACAGGCCCGTAAATTAGAACAAGACCCTAAAGAAAGTGCCGAACATGTAATGCTGGTTGATTTGGCTAGAAACGATTTAAGCCGACACTGTAACCGCGTTGAAGTAAAATCTTTTAAAGAAGTGCAGTACTATTCGCACCTGATCCACCTGGTGAGTAAAGTAAGTGGTCATTTGCAGGAAAATGTAAGTGCTTTTAAAGTCGTTGCCGATACCTATCCGGCAGGTACTTTAAGTGGTGCGCCAAAATACAAAGCCATGCAGCTGATTGATGAAAACGAAAAACTGGGCAGGAATTTTTATGCCGGTGCCATTGGTTTTATGGGGTTCAATGATGATTTTAACCATGCGATCATGATCAGGACATTTATGAGCAAAAATAATGAATTGCATTACCGTGCAGGGGCTGGTATTGTAGCCGATTCTGTTCCTGAAAATGAAATGCAGGAAGTAAATAATAAAATTGCCGCATTGCGCAAAGCGTTGCAGATGGCAGAAGGAATTTAGTGAAGATGTAAAATGGATGAAGTGAGATGGATGATGTAAATAAGGAGAAAATATAATGGAAGATATAAATAAAAAAACCGTGTTGGTTATTGATAACTACGACAGTTTTACGTACAATCTTGTGCATTTAATTAACGAAGTAGGTTACGAAGCAGAAGTTTGGAGAAATGATAAATTCGATCTGGCAGATGTAGAAAAGTACGATAAAATTTTACTTTCGCCGGGTCCGGGTATTCCGGAAGAGGCGGGCTTGTTATTGGATGTAATCAAAACCTATGCGCCAACTAAAAGTATTTTTGGCGTATGTTTGGGTCAACAGGCCATTGCAGAAGTTTTTGGCGGCACTTTATTGAACTTAGGCAGACCCATGCACGGAATAGCTACACCAGTAACGGTTGTGGATGGCGATGAGCCTTTATTTTGGGAATGTCCGCAAACTATAAATGTTGGCCGCTACCACAGTTGGGTAGTGAGTAAAGATAATTTCCCTGCATGTTTAAAAATTACGGCCAGAGATCATAAAAACGAAATCATGGCGTTAAGACATGAAACATTTGATGTACGCGGGGTACAGTTTCATCCCGAAAGTGTACTAACGGAGTATGGCAAAAAGATGATGGAGAATTGGTTAACGACCACCTAACCCCCCGAAGGAGGAATTAAAGGCAGGTTGGAAATAGCCATTTTGAATTAAATTAAAATTAATCTATGCAAAATAATATGAACGATGGAAAGTCAAAGTCCCCTTCAGGTGATTTAGTGGTGAACATATTAGATAAAATCGTATTACGTAAGAAAGAAGAAATTGCTGCTGCAAAAGCTTTGGTTTCTGTTCAGGATTTAGAAAATTCGCTGCATTTTAACCGAACGCCTTATTCTTTTAAGGAGTTTTTATTAGCTGAAGACCGTACGGGGATTATTGCAGAGTTTAAGCGCCGCTCGCCATCAAAAGGTTTAATTAACGGAATTGCCGATGTTGCAGAGGTAACGCAGGCTTATAGCGCTGCAGGCGCATCTGCACTTTCGGTTTTAACGGATGTAGATTTTTTTGGTGGTAAAACCGATGATATTCTGGCTGCCCGGGCGGCAAATAATATTCCGATCTTAAGAAAGGATTTTATGATTGATGAATACCAGATCCTGGAAGCAAAAGCCTGGGGTGCTGATATTATTCTGCTGATCGCTTCAATTTTAACCCCTCAGCAAATCAACGATTTCGGGAAATTTGCCAAAAGCTTAGGCTTGAATGTGCTTTTAGAAGTGCATAACCTGGAAGAGTTGGAGCGAAGCATTTGCCCGAACCTGGATGCTATTGGTGTAAATAATAGAAACCTTACCGACTTTACGGTCAATATCCAGACCTCCTTTGGACTGGTGAACAAAATCCCAGATGAGTTTTTAAAGATCTCAGAAAGCGCCATCAGTAATCCGCAAACGATTAAAGAGTTAAGAAATGCAGGGTTTAATGGGTTTTTAATTGGAGAGAATTTTATGAAAACAGATGACCCGGGAGCGGCAATAACAGATTTTGTAAAAGATATTTTCTAATTTTATTAATACTTCAGGCATGGTTTTTGATTTTATATTCTAAAACAAATCAATTATGAAAAAATTTCAACTATTAGCTGCATTGTCTCTTATTTTAACTTCTGTTTTATTCTTTTCGTGCAAAAAGGACGAAGTTTCAGGGTCAAATCAATCAGCTGATAGTAGTTGGAATTTTGGTGCTTATACTTATACCAGGGGTACATCTTCACAAGCTGCTTCATCAACAGGAGATTTTATTGCGATAGCTGTAACCACAACAGGTAATGGTGGGAATTATGGTGCATACTCAGGTAGCGCATTAACTTTTACCATCTGTAAAAATTTAGGTGCTGGTGAATATACCTTTGCAGATTTAAATACGGTTGTAAGCAACCCAACTGCTAAATACATTTATGCAGATTGCACTATTGGTACAGCTGTAAATACCGGAGCTATTTTATACGGAGTTACCGGGCCTACAACTGTTAAAGCTACGATAACTATAGATGCAGAAGGTAAGTATTATATTACTTCTTCAAACGCAGTTGTTTTAACAAAAAAAGCTGTTGTTGGCAATGGGATTGCAGGTGCAGCCGATACTTATTCCTTAACCATAAAAAATGCGTATTAATGCTGAAATAATTCCTAACTATTTGGGATTAATTTCTTTAAACTTATAACTTCGACAACGACTGTATTTTAGAATGTGAAGGTTATAACTCAAAAAACATACTCGTTTTTAACAAACATGTTTGAGTTGGGCGATTTAATCGCGTATGCCATCAACAGGTATTTATAAAGCGAGCAAAAATTAGCTTTTCTTAAACAAACCCTTGTTAAATAAACCCGGGTTGAATGAATTTCAATTTTTCTTCGGCAGATATGAGCGGGACTGGGGCAGCCAAAACCACCGGCTTTAATTTTCAAATCATTAAAAAACATTTATTGCATCCGCATGGTTTGTTAATGGATTTACACATTCGCAAATTTCGTATATTTGCCTAATTACATGGGAAAACAAAAAACATATGATACTGCCGTAGTGCAGGAACGGGCAATTTTAGTTGGAGTGGTTACACCTGGCGAAAAAGAAGCCCAAACAAAAGAATATTTAGATGAGCTGGCCTTTTTGGTTGATACAGCGGGAGGGAAGGTAGAGAAGGTTTTTACGCAAAAAATGCTTAAGCCAGAGCGTGCCACATTTGTGGGTACAGGTAAGCTGGAAGAAATTAAAGCGTACGTAAAATCGGAAGAAATTGATGTAGTAGTTTTTGATGACGAATTATCGCCGTCGCAACTGCGTAATATCGATCGTGAGCTTGGAGTTAAGGTTTTAGATAGAAGTAATTTAATACTCGATATTTTTGCCAACAGGGCACAAACTGCGCAGGCAAAAACGCAGGTAGAGCTGGCACAATTGCAATATGTTCTGCCGCGTTTAACGGGTATGTGGACCCACCTGGAACGCCAGAAAGGTGGTATCGGGATGCGTGGTCCGGGTGAGACGCAGATTGAAAGTGATAGACGTATTATTTTAAATAAAATCTCTTTGTTAAAAGAGCGTTTAAGAAATATAGATCGGCAAAACGAAACACAGCGCAAAAACCGTGGTCAGTTGATTAGGGTGGCCTTGGTTGGTTATACCAACGTGGGTAAATCTACCATCATGAATATGCTGTCGAAATCGGAAGTATTTGCAGAAAATAAATTGTTTGCCACTTTAGATACGACAGTTCGTAAAGTAGTGATCGAGAATTTGCCTTTTTTACTTTCTGATACCGTTGGGTTTATCCGCAAGCTGCCTCACCATTTGGTAGAATGTTTTAAATCTACGTTAGATGAAGTGCGTGAAGCTGATTTGCTGATTCATGTAGTTGATGTATCGCATCCAAACTTCGAAGATCAGATTAATACGGTTAACGAAACCTTAAAAGATATCGGCGCAATTGATAAAGACATGATTTTAGTTTTCAATAAAATCGATGCCTATGTTTCGCCAGAGGTCGACAATGAAGGGGATGATGGCAAGCTTACTTTAGAAGACTTCAAAAAAAGCTGGATGAGCCATGATAAAGTGCCGGTTTTGTTTATATCGGCTACAGAAAAAGAAAACCTGGAAGAGTTTAAAACATTATTGTACGATAAGGTTAAAGCTGCGCATGTAGCGAGGTATCCGTATGATAGTAATTTATTGTATTGATAGCAAAGAAAGAATAATTTGTCGATTAATAATCAATAACCAATTTTCAATGATCAAACCGTAGCGATGAGCTTAGAAAGATGAGTAAATAAATAACCAAAAAAAAATGTCTTTTCAATTGTAATTTGGTAATTGTGATTTGATCATTGCTAATTGAATATAGTGATTTGGTTATTGTGATTTTTTAATGATCGCATTAAATATCAACATCAATTGATTTGCTTCACTCACTAAAAGTAATTTTGTAGGTTCTAGGTCTTTTTTATCTTCAATATCGATCAGGTTAAGCCAAAGTTTGGTTTCTTTTGCTTCTTTTCTGCAGACTTTTATCCTGTAAATAAAATCTGCCTTGCTTAAAGATTCATTGGCTTCGATGTAATTTGCAGAAACAGAGCCAGAGGATCGGACAACCTGTTTGATGTCTTGAATATTAATGATACTGTGCGTAACCTTTTTGCAATATGACCTAACAGATTGAGCGAATAGAAAAGTTCTTTCTTCGAGATTAAAGTTTGTTCCGTTGCTCATTAATTAAATATAAGTATTTTTACAAAATGCTGAAGGAATACGATCAACTTCAGTTTAATATTTTTTTGAACTTTTATTATCTTTTCCATTTGATATTAATCGGCCAGTTATGGTCTGATAATTGATTATTGGCTATTGATAATTTTAAAACCTTATCATTTAATATTATCTACCTTGTATGGTCTGATAATTGATTATTGGTAATTGATAATTATAACACTATGGAAAGTAAACGTCAGCAGAAATTTGCAGGAGTATTACAAGAGGAGTTGGCACAGGTTTTTCAGCGCGAAGGTGCTGCATTTTTGCCTAATACATTGGTAACCATTACCCGCGTAAGGGTTTCGCCAGATCTGGCCGTAGCCAAAGTTTACCTGAGTTTTTTTAACACCAATAATACCACACTTTCAATCAATACCGTTAATTCGCATGCCGGAGAGATCAGATATAAATTGGGAAGCAGAATCCGTCACCAGGTAAGGGTGGTTCCAGAACTTACTTTCTTTGTGGATGATACCAATGAGTATGTTGAGCGCATGGATCATCTTTTTGATAAAATTGCCAAAGAGCCCAGACAAAAAGACGAAGACAGCGAATAATTTTTTGTGAGGAAGCTAAGGGAACCCGTTAATTTCTTCACACACTTTATCCCGGCATTAATTGCAATTCCGGCTGGCTATATGTTGCTTCAGAAATGCAATACGCCAATTGAATTTACTGCTGCCTGGATTTATAGCATCGGTACTTTTGTCCTTTTTGGTGTAAGTGCCATGTACCATGGTTATCCTGCTACCGATTATGGTGTGCGCTTTTGGCAAAAATTCGATCATTGCTGCATTTATCTGATGATAGCGGGTTCTTATACGCCAACCGCTTTATTGGTTTTTGATGGCTGGCTGCGGTGGAGTTTGTTCGCCATTGTATGGATTATTGCCATTGTAGGCTGTCTGCTCAAAATCTTCAACCGGTTAAAAAGTACAACCATATCGTTATCCATTTATATTTTAATGGGTTGTTTAATTGTGCCTTTGTTACAGAAAATGCTTGGCACTTTGCCCATCGGTGCAATTTTCTGGTTATTGCTTGGAGGCGTTTTTTATATCGGCGGAACTTATTATTATGCAAAGGATAAACAGCTTTCCAGGTGGATGCACAGTCATGAATTATGGCACTTGTTTGTAATCGGCGGAGCTTTATTGCACTACATTTATAATTTCGTATATATCTTTAAATAATTTCAGATGCAAACTTTCGATCAGGTTATTCAATTAAATGCTGCATTGATCCAAAAAGTTGTTGATTTTGATGTAAAACACGATCGGCTTCTGCCTTTGGATTTTACAGCGGCCAATACGGAATTAACAGACGAAATTTTAGATGATACCGATCTGTTTTCTGATTGGGTAAATGAAAAGCTGGCTAAAAACAATGCCCGTTACGGCATTGGCGGATACAACGAACACCGCACCATTTACTCGAGAAGCGCACATTTTGATACTGAAGAAGAACCCCGCAGGTTACATTTAGGTATAGATATCTGGGGGCCGGCAGGAGCGCCAATCTACAATTTTTATGATGCAACTGTGCAAAGTTTTGCCAATAACAACAACTTTGGTGATTATGGCACAACCATTATTTTAGCTTATGAAATAAATGGTTTTAAGTTTAATGCTTTATACGGGCATTTAAGCCTGGATTCGTTAAATGGCCTTGAAGAAGGTAAGTTTTTTCCTGCCGGGGCTAAAATAGCAACCTTAGGCTCAAAAGAAGAAAACGGTTACTGGCCGCCTCACCTTCATTTTCAATTGATTAAAGATATGGAAGGACTAAAAGGAGATTATCCTGGGGTTTGTAAGTTTAGCGAAAGGGAAAAATACCTGGACAATTGCCCTGATCCGGATTTAATTTTGAAGGTTACTTTTTCTTAGTTTTTAACCACCGAGTACTAAGCTAAAAAGTACAGAGGATATCGAACGGTTCTTAGTCTAGTGTCGTCACCCTGAATTTATTTCAGGGTCTTATAGCAGAAAGATGCTGAAATAAATTCAGCATGACGGCAGGGTTTAGTTTCGTGGCGAAAAACTTTGTATTCTCTCAGGTGTTAACCTAATAAACCGTAAATTAGTACAATGAAACACCTGTTCACCATTTGTTTACTTTTCTGCTGCTCATTGGCCATGGCTCAGGTTCAGTTTAAATCTGGTAAAAGTGGTTTTACAAATTTCTTAAGGGAGAATACTATTTATCCCCAGTTTTCTAAAGATAATTGCATTCAGGGAACGGTAAACGTGAGCTTTAAGCTTAATGCACAAGGCAAGGTTTATTTCTCAAAAGTGAGCAAAGGAATACTGTCTGACCTGGATGAGGAAGCGTTGCGATTAGTGCGTTTAAGCAGCGGTAAATGGCAGGTTCCGGTGGGTTACGATACTACGGTTTCGATTATAGCACCCGTAAATTTTGTGCTATCGGGTTATAATTGTGAAGGGAAATCAAGCGAAGCCATTCAGGAAGCAATCCGTACTTATCTGGCTGAAGAAGGTTTAACGAATTCGGTAATTAATTTCTATAAAAACATCGATCAGGCAAAACCTGGGCAGGAAGCTCAGATTATTGCCATTAAAAACCAGCTGGGCATTGATGATGAGTATCTGAGCGACCGAATAGAAATGGCGCTAAAGAAAATCAAACAAGGCGACAATCAAGGCGCCTGTGAGGATTTTTTATTTGTTAAATATATGGGGAGTAAAATGGCTGATGATTATTTAGCAAAGTATTGTAAGTAAATGAAAAACGCCAGCAGATTTTTTGCCTTATTGGATATGATCAGTATCCTGTTGCTTGCTAAACAGTTTTGGCAGATTTTAACACACCTGAACGAAATCCCTGATCAGATCCTTTCGCAGGCCAAAGTTATTTTACTGTTGCCTTTGTTTGTATCGCTTTTTGTATCGGCAGCAGGTTTAATCTTATTTAAGAAATTCGGTTTTATTACCTATTATATTCAGTTTCCATTCCGTTTAGTGGTATGGATATTTTCTATTGGCTTTATTACTTATTTACCAGAAGTTTTAAATCTTGGTGAACGGTGGTTCGATATTTTATTTCGGATCTGTTTAATTGCCGAATTCTTCAGATTGTATTTTACCATTAAAATTCATCGCTCATCTTTCTGATACACTAGGTAGGACCACCGTTATGGCAGCTGGAAGAATACTGGCTTTAACGGTATTTACACTACCAACATATTCACCATCAACCTGGAAGTGAGCTTTGTGCTTCGAAGAAATCTTGACTTCAGCAGTTTGAAATACTTCTATTTTTTTAGGGTTGAAAGGTAATTTGGTGATCCAAATTTTTAATATTTCGAGGTAGGAGTAATCCTTTACCAAAATCACTTCAAAAAGTTTATCATCTAATTTCCCGTCTGGGTTTATCTTTAATCCGGAGCCATACATGGTTGCGTTGGCAATGGCCACCATGGCTGCTTTAGAGGTAATGGTTTCGTTTTTAAGTTTCAGCTGGACTTCCATTCTGCTGTGGTTCCATAAGGCATGCCAGGTGGCTTTTGCATAACCCCACATGCCGCGCTCGGGCAGGGTATCAAATTTTTTTACCAGGTAGGCATTAAAACCTAAATCTGACAAATGAATGCAGATTTCATCGTTAAGTTTAACCACATGGATTTTTTGCAAACGGCCTTCATCCAAAATGGCTAAAGCCAGTTCAATATCAGTTGGTATACCTAATTCTTTCGCCATCCCATTAGCAGAACCGGCAGGGATAATACCAATGGGCGTTTCGGTATGCAACAGACATTCAGCTACCAGTTTTAAGGTGCCGTCGCCGCCAACTGCTACCACACGATCTGCTTTTGAACTTTTAATCCGCTCCTTTATCTTTTCTAAAGAGCAGTCTTTTGGTAGTTCAAAAAGATCAATTTCTGTATTTTTTGATTCGAAATAGGTAGAAATTACTTCCTTCAAGTTAATGTCATGACTGCCTGAGCCTGGGTTGATGATGAATAATAATTTCATGTGTTACCTAATGGTTTATACATCAACAAACAACTTTTGGTAAACTCTGTTTTAATACAGATGAATAAATCTGTTAGTGTTAAAGTATATCACGGCTACGGCCACACGCATAACCTGGTTGTTTATGGTCATGTTTTTAAACACAAGGCGAAAACAAAGCAGGTTTATAGCAATAATTTGTTTATTAATATTGTACATCTTTTAAAGCTCTTTATCCTAAAACCTTATGCTTTTGTTGAGGTGCGTTTGCAATTTTTTGATCAGATTGTTTACAATAAAACCGAAGGAGATGGCTTTTTTAAGTTCGAATGGAAAGCCAAGCACGATGTGCCTGCCGGCTGGCATTTTGTAAAAGTAGAAGCTGTTGATAAAGACGGAACAGTTTTAAGTGCTGGAGAAGGCAAGGTATATGTGCCGCACATTACGCAATATGCTTTTATTTCTGACGTGGATGATACCGTGATGATTTCTTATTCGGCAACTATTGGAAGAAGGCTGAGAGAGTTATTTATCAAAAATCCACATACGCGTAAAACCTTTCCGGATGCAGCCACTCACTATCAGCAATTGGCACTGTCGCATACCGATGCAAATCAGCCCAATCCTTTTTTTTATGTAAGCAGCAGCGAATGGAACCTCTATGATTATCTGGTTGAGACTTTCAGGTTTAATAAACTGCCAAATGGTGCTTTCCTTTTAAATACCTTAAAACGATGGAAAGATTTAGTCAGAACAGGTAAAACGGGTCATGAAGGTAAATTGTTGAGGGTAATGCGGATTTTAGATGCCTTTCCGAATCAGAAGTTTGTGTTTTTTGGTGATAACTCTCAGCAGGACCCAACAATTTATTCCAAAATTGTGGAGAAATATCCTAAAAATATCGAAGCAGTTTATATCCGTAATATACGTCCTGAAAAAGAATTAGAGACAAGACAATTGCTTAAAAAAGTGGAAGATAAAGGCGTGAGTGCGTGTTTATTTAATAATAGTGAGGAAGCGATTGAACATTCTAAATCCATAGGACTTATCCGGTAGTTTTGGAGCGCAATTGTTGTGATCTTCGGTAGCGGTAGTCCCGCTTTTCCTTCCTGCCCCGATGAAATATCGTGGGCATCCATCCAATCGGGGCTAAGCACAGTGTTTTTTGCCAAGGGGAACAGGCCAAAGTTCAATAAACCTGACAGGAGCGAACACCGAACGCAGAGAGGTAAAGCGGATGGCAGGACTTTCGGATCCGATAAACACAGAACCCTGCTTTTCAAAAAAAATACAAAAGTAATGTGACGAATAAGTCGTGTAAATGAAGGAACAATATAGATTTATTCATCAGGAAATCGATTTCCCGAACGGTGTAAAAGCTAAATTCATCAACTTAAAATGCTGGCGTCCGAATGGAATACCAACAATGGTAATGCAAAGCAGGATTCCAAAAAACAAATGGGTTAAGGCTATCCAAAAACCACCGCATAAAATCCAGATCAAGTTCATAATGGTAGACAGGCAGCCTGTGTTCGAAGATGTATCGGTTATTTTAACGCCAAAAGGAGCCAGGCCTACAATGGCAAATTTAAAACATTGGATACCAAAAGGAATACCTATAATGGTTAGGCAAAGGATTAAGCCTCCGATAATGTATTCGAAAAAAATAAAGATGCCGCCAAAAATAATCCAGATAATATTGCCTAAAAAGTTCATTATGTTTTTTAGTTTAAGATTTAATACTGAGAATTTTGTTACAGTTAGTTAATGTTTTATGCTTGTTTTCTTCGTAATTTAGAATCACACACAAATGAAACACAACATGAAAAAAATTATTCTTGCTGCGACATTCGTCGCTTGCTTTGGGCTGTCGCGTGCCAAAGCCCAAAATGTAAATGGAAAGAAGCTGACCGATATCCATGTAGATTATATCCAGGTCCGTGCAGAAAAAAGCCTGTTAACCAATAAACAATGGATTGTATTGGAATACGGCCAAAAAAAGGGAGATTATAGCGAGCTGTACATCCGTGATGATGATGGCAATAAACTCGAATTTAATTCTGCAATTGATTGTGTTAACAAAATGAAAAACTATGTGTATGAATTATTCAGCGTTTATACAGAGCAGATTGATAAAGATACTAACCGGCCAGTATACGTTTTGAGAAGGAAATAAATAAAAAAGAAGTCAAGTTTCATAGCCAGTGGGTTATTAAACTTGACTTCTTTGTAATAGCTATATAAAATCCAGTGTATTGAATTTTTTGTTCAGAATATCAGCGTTGTTTACATCGAGCCATTTATCTAAAATGGTACCATAAACCTGCCTAAAATCCAGTTGATATTTTAAATCGCCGGTATCGAGATCGCTTAAGTTTGGTGCGGCGTTAAAAATCCCTTTTTTCTTTAATTTTCCACCGAAAACAAACATATTATTTGCCGTTCCGTGGTCGGTACCGTTACTGGCGTTTTGTTCTACCCTGCGGCCAAATTCGGAGAAGGTAATCACCAAAGTATCCTCCAGTTTATTATTCGATTTCAGATCTTTTAAGAAAGCAGCCATGCCCTCACTATACTGTTTAAGCAAATTACCTTGTTGGCCAATCTGATTCACGTGTGTATCAAAACCGCTTAGCGATACATAATATACCCTGGTTTTTAATCCAGAAGAAATAAATTTAGAAACCGTTTTCAACTGGTTAGCAAAACCAGAAGTAGGGTAAGTAGATTTCGATTGATAAATTTTGGAGGTATTCTGTATATAACTGGCAGAGGATGAAGTTTCAATCATGGTTTTGTATAAATAACCTAAATTATCTTCATCTAAATGTTCCTTATCATTCTGCAACATGGCCTTAAAAAACGGGTCGTTCGTATTACGGAATAAGGCTGCTGGATCTTTTAATGCAATTCCTTTTTTGGTTTGCCCTTTCATGGCCAGAGAAAGTGAGTCGTCAACTTCTATAGCCGTATAAGGGAATTTGCAGGTTTGGCAATTGCTATCCAAATAACGGCCAATCCATCCGGTTGATAAAAATTGATTACTATCGCTACCGGTTTGCCAGATATCCATGGAGCGGAAATGCGAACGATCCGGATTGGGGTAGCCAACATCGTTAATGATCGTCATCCAGCCTTGATCGTAAATTTCCTGCAAGGCAGCCATGTTGGGATTTAAGCCCTGCATGTCGTTCAGTTTAATTACCTCCTCAGGTTTAATGGCAATACTATTCCTTTTTTGATAATAAATGTCGTTTCCAAAGGGAATAACTGTATTTAAACCGTCATTTCCACCAGAGAGCTGAACCACCACGAGGTTTTTGTAAAGGCTCAACTCATCAAGTGCCATGGCCTCAAGCGGTTTCATAAAAGCCGGAACGAATAGCGAACCTGCTGCAACAAATCCTGTATTTCTTAAAAAATTTCTTCTGTTCATCTTGTTAGTGTTTTTGTTCACTTGTTCATTCGTCAATGGTTCGTTGGTTGATGGTTCATAGTTTTATAGTTGATGGTCTGGGTGTTTAGCGAAACGGCTATGAACCATGAGCCATCAAACTATCAATCCTTTTTAACAGCTTAGATATTCAGCTTTTTGGCTATCAACCATGAACCATTAAACTATTCGTTTAGCACAACTGATACTCCGGCATGCTCGTAATCTCAACCGCAGTACTCCGCAGTCCTTTATTATCACTTACCATGGTCGTAATTTTATCGTTTAATTTCGGTTGCAGTAAAAACTCGGTAAGCGCTAATGGTGTTAATCCTTTTGGTAAAGTGTTTAAAAATTTAGGCCAGTTTGCATTTGCGTTTACATAAGATTTTGGTTTCATATTGGCATTTGCATTAGTGGTAGCCGTGCGGCTTAAAGCAATTACGGCTTCATCTTCAGGATCGGCTTTACCACTAAAATCGATTTCTCCATCATTTAACACAAGCGATGGAATCCGCATCCTTAACATTAATGATGAACTATCAATCCAGCTTTGTCCGCCAGGCCAGCCCGCAACATTAGGCGGGTTAAATAAATATTGCCCTAAACTGCTTTGGAGCTGTATTAAAACCTGTGGTTTGTTATAAGTAACATAAAACTCACGACTTAAACCCACTAAAAATTCAGCCGGTGATTTAATTTTTGTGCCTACATTTTCCGGGCTATAAAACCAATCGGAAGTAAACATTTTCTTCATCATTGCAGCAATGTCGTATTTCGAATTGTAAAAATGTGTGGCGAGTTCTTTAACATGTGCTTCATTTGGCTTATCGTTAACAAAGAATTGATACACTTTCCAGGCAATAAACTGTGCGGTTTCTGGTTTTTCGAGAATAATATCGATAATGTTTTCGCCTTCAAAATTTCCGATTTTTCCGAAAAAGGTTTTTGTACCGGTATCGTGCAGATTTTGCCTAAAAATAAATGAACCATCTTTATCATACATCCAGCCTGTAAATGAGCGGGCAGATTCTTTAATGTCCTGCTCGGTATAATTCCCCCTTCCTAAAGTGAAAAGCTCCATCAGTTCACGGGCAAAATTCTCATTTGGCTTACCCTTTTTATTCTGCTGGTTATTGAGGTATTGCAGCATCGCTGGCGACTTCGAAACCTCTACCAGCAAGGTTTTAAAGCTTCCCAGGGCATTTGCTCTCTGGATATTGTTTAGTTGTTGTGCAAAGAATGGATTATTGCTGCGGCAGGCAAAATGACCATGCCAAAAGAGCGTCATTTTTTCCCTTAAGGGGGCATCTGTATTAATCATCTTGGTAATGAAGGCAATATTCAGGTCGCGGCTCACTTCGTTTTGCTCGCGTATAATCTGCTGACGCATTTTCTTTTCATCATCCGTCAGGTCTTTTTTAGCATATAAACCTGCCTGTACCAAAAGCTGCCGTTTTGATTCAAAATCGTTTATTAAATTAATTGGATCATCTTTTTGTGAATCTTTAATCAAGTTATCGACCACTTTATCGAGATTTTTTTTGCTTAATTTTTGTAAGTCGGTATAAGAAATCCCGAAGCCGGCCCGGTTGTAAAGATGTTTTACTTTTAAGAAATTATCTTTCGCGCTCATAATGAACTGTTTTACAATATGACTTATTTAGAACGTCAGGGTTTAATCTTTGTTTTCTTTCTTATTTTTGTATATGTTTTTTCAGTTACTTGATGATCACCCAGGCTTTCCGGATCCGGCTTTGGCAGAAGAGGATGGTTTGCTGGCCATTGGGGGCGATTTAAGTACCGAGCGGTTGTTAATTGCCTATTCTAATGGTATATTTCCATGGTTTAGCGAAGGTGAACCTATCCTTTGGTATTCGCCACACGAGCGTTGCGTAATTTATCCTGATAAAATCAAAATCAGTAAAAGCATGAAGAAAATTTTAAAACAGGAGGTTTTCAAAATTACTTTTAACGAGGCTTTTGCCGAGGTAATCCGGAATTGTGCAACTACGGAAAGAAAGGAACAGGATGGTACCTGGATTACCAATGAAATGCAAGAAGCTTATATCAATCTCCATCAACAGGGTTACGCACATAGTGTAGAGGTTTGGTTGGAAGATAAGCTGGTAGGAGGCCTATATGGTTTGAAAGTTAACCGTGTATTTTGCGGCGAAAGTATGTTTAGCCATGTAAGTAACGCCTCAAAAGCTGCCCTTATTTTTTTAAGTAAAATGAATATTGATTTAATCGACTGCCAGTTGCCGAATGATCATTTGATGAGTTTAGGTGCTGAAATGATCGGCCGGGAGTTGTATATGGAAATGCTTCAGGCTCCTTGAAGCTGATGTAGGCTTTAAGTTTAATGTTTCTCTTACTGCCTGTGTTCAATAAACCCGGTAGTAGCGGTTCCGATTCTTCATCGGAAGTAGCGGATAACGGGGCTGCTGTTTCAGAAGGATTACTGAGCGCTCATTTTCAAATGAAAAGTAAAAAATGATATCTCACTTATTATCCTCAGTTAAACCCTGCTCGCGCATGGCGTTTTCAATTCTTCTGTCAGGAATAAACCAGATACAGGCAACCACGAAATAAAGCGCAACGCCGATCCAGGGGTTGATAAAACTTAATCCGATACCTGCAATATAAAATAGCAATGAGAATTTTCCTTTAGCATCATTACCGATGGCGTGTACCACCAAAGAGTGCTGACCTTCTGTTTTTTTAATTACAATTACTAATAAAGTATAAGAAATGGCTGCAAGAAGTAATGCAACACCATATAGAATAACAGGCCATAAGGCAAAGTGGTGTTCGCCCATCCAGCCGGCTGCAAATGGAAATAATGAAAGCCAGAAGAGGAAATTTAAGTTAGCCCAAAGCATTGATCCATTTACTTTTTTAACGGCATGTAATAAATGATGGTGATTATTCCAGTAAATGCCAACATAAATGAAACTTAGGATATAACTGATAAATTTAGGGATCAACGGTTTTAAGGTTGCTAAGGTTTCGCCATGTTCTGGCACTTTAATTTCCAAAACCATAATGGTAATGATAATTGCAATTACACCATCGCTAAATGCTTCTAATCTGCCTTTGTTCATAAAAATCCGACCTTAATATCTGTTTGCAATTATCCGTCAAATTATTTTATAAAACAAAACCTGCAAGCTTTTAGCCTGCAGGTTCATTATTGTTGTTTTGTTGAAATTATAATTCGCTATCGACCCGTTTGCAACGGGGATGTATGAGGTTCACATTTTTAATGTGACTATTATTTCTTTAAGCGATACAATCGCAATTCTCGTCGATCCTCGTTACAAACGAGGACCATCTAATTATAGTTCTCTCACCCAAATGTTCCTGTAGCTGATTGCAGGGCTTGGGTCTCCGTGATCCTGTAATTTGATTGAAGAGGGGCCATGCTTTTTATATTCAGGAGCACCGATGTACCTCGTTGCACCCTTTAACACAAATCCATTCTGTAAAAGTACGCCATTTAAAAATACGGTAACACTTGCTGGTTTTTGTACTGTTCCATCTTCGTTAAAACGTGGCGCGTTCCAAATGATATCATAATATTGCCATTCGCCTGGTTTTTTATTGGCGTTGGCTAAAGGAATTGCTTGTTTATAAATGCTACCTGTTTGTCCGTTCACATAGGTTTTGTTGTTATAAACATCTAAAATCTGAATTTCATAGCCATCATCACCACCGCCAGTTGAAGCTAAAAACACCCCGCTATTTCCACGTGCCTGACCTTCGCCAGAAATGTTTTCAGGGATTTTCCATTCCAGATGCAACTGGTAATCTGTAAACTTTTTATTGGTTTCGATATTTCCTGTTCCTTTTTTTACGGTGAAAAATCCGTCGTCAATTGTCCACGCAGCTGGTTTAGATGGATCTTTAACAGAATGCCATGCATCTAAATTTCTACCGCTGAAAAGAATGATCGCATCAGATGGTGCATCCTGGGGCAATTTACCTGGTGTAACAATTTTAGGAACCGGCTCCCAAACCTCCGTTGTTTTTGGATCATTGGCAGGGTCTGGTTTCTTATCTTGCGCCATAGCTTGTCCTGCAAAAAGTGCTGGAATAAATAATAGTGTGTACTTGTTCATGATTGTGGTTTAACTGTTTAAAGTTAACCAGTTTATTAAGAAATGGAAATTTAGTATTTAAAATTTTACCCTAAATCGTCAACAACGTAGGTTTCAGTGATAATTACTTCGTCAGGTGCAACATCTTCCCTGCGTTGTTCTGCTAAATCACGCATTGGGCAATAGCCTGTAATGCCACGGTATAATAGTCCTGCACCAATTGCAGCACCAGTTAATCCAATTACAGGATGTGAAAAAATGCTGGCAATGCCTTTAAAAAGTAAATATGTTCCTGCTGCGCCTGATAACCAACGTTCAGATTTTGAAACATTTTCGAATAATTCCGGGTATTTCCAGGCTTCTTTAACATTATTTACTGCAGTATTAAAATCTTGATTTGTCATGGTGGTTAAAATTATGTTCTATATTATAACAAGTTAGGAGGGAATGAGTTTTGAAAAGAAATTTAAATTGTAGAGGAACTATCAATGAGACTTCCTAAAATCCGGCGTCATTTCGACTGAAGCGAAGCGGAATGGAGAAATCTAATTAGTTATCTGTCATTCTGAATGCAATGAAAGATCTATAAACCTGAGTTCGATTAATAATGTGCTTTAATTTGGGTTCTTTGGCGCCTTACATGAACGGTCGTCACCCTGAACTTGTTTCAGGGTCTTTATAGCAAGGCGGTTTAACAGGAAAGATGCTGAAATAAATTCAGCATGACGAAACGGCTAGCCAATTCGTCTTAATAAAGTACATTAATTTTTAAACATTAATCGAACTCAGGTTATAAGCTATGAAATACAGGATCTGAACCTATTCAATAAAGATCCTTCATTGCATTCAGGATGACAATTCAGCTTGTTAATTCAATATATCCCTAATATCCTCTTTACTCAGCGATTTAAAGAAACTTTCCTCGGTGGTAATTAGAGAATTTGCCAACGATTTTTTGCGGTTCTGTAAAGCCAGGATTTTCTCTTCAACAGTATCTTTTGCGATGAATTTATAGATAAAGACCTTTTTATCCTGACCGATACGGTGCGTTCTGTCAATAGCTTGTTGTTCTACAGCAGGATTCCACCATGGATCCAGAATAAAAACATAATCGGCTTGTGTGAGGTTTAAACCTACACCACCGGCTTTTATCGAGATTAGGAAAACCTTTAAGTCGGTATTCTGCTGAAATTCAGAAACGATCTCGCCACGGTTACGGGTTGATCCATCCAAATAAGCAAATGGTATATGCTCTGCTTCAAAATGTTTTTTAAAGATATCCAGGTGTTTCACAAACTGAGAAAAAACCAAAACTTTGTGTCCACCCTTAAGCACATTATCTAGTGTATGGATTACATTTTCAAATTTGCCCGAATCGGAGATGTACTCCCCATCAATCATAACAGGGTGGTTGGCCAGCTGGCGTAAAGCGGTTAAGCCCTGTAAAAGCTGCACCTGTTTTTTTGCAAAAGTTCCATCATCCATACTCTGCAATAGATCGTTACGGTAGGCCGATTTGGTTTTTTCGTAATAAGCGGCCTGGTCCTCACTCATATCGCAATAAATTACCTGTTCCGTTTTAGGCGGTAACTCTGCAGCCACTTGTTCTTTCGTTCTGCGGAGTACAAAAGGTTTGATGATCGATTGCAGTTTTCGCGCTTTTTCTTCGTCCTTTTTCTTTTCTATCGCCTGCACATATTCTTCGTAGAAAAATGCCTGGGTGCCTAATAAACCTGGATTTAAAAAAGTTAACTGCGACCATAAATCGCTTACTGAATTTTCTACTGGTGTACCACTCAAAATCAGTCTGTGTTTCGATTTTAAGCTCCTAACGGCTTTGAATGATTTGGATGCCGGGTTTTTAATGTTCTGACTTTCGTCGAGAATAATATAATTAAAATAGAAATTTTTAAGTTCATCTACATCAACCCTAGTTACGCCGTAAGTAGTGATAATGATATCGTAATTGGCAAAATTAGCGACATCTTTATTGCGGTTTGTGCCTGTATGGGCTAATATTTTAAGCTTTGGTGTAAACTTTTTTGCCTCTGTTAACCAGTTATAAATTAAAGAAGTGGGCATAATGATCAGGGAGGTGGTTTGTGTGTCCAGCAGCTGATCGTCTTCTTTAACTTTTTGCAGCATGGCCAAGGTTTGGATGGTTTTACCCAAACCCATATCATCAGCTAAACAGCCGCCAAAATTATACTCGCGTAAAAAGCTGAACCAGTTATAGCCTGCCTTTTGGTAATCACGCAAAGTACCTTTAAAGTGAACGGGCATCTGCGTATCCGCTATATCTTCAAAATCCGAAAGACGCTGAAGTTTACGCTCAAGGGTAACATTCGCCAAACTATCTTCGGCCAGATCGTTGATTAAACCGATATGGTGTTTCTTTAATTTAAGGGTTTGTCCGGCTTCTGCCAAACTAAACAGGCTGCCGTATTGAGTAAACCATTTATCAGGGATAATGGCTACTTCTCCATCAGGTAGTAAAAACTCACGCTTTTTATGTAAAATATGCTGTTTTAACGATAGAAAAGGGATCTGATATTTGCCAAACCAAACCACGGCATGGATATCGAACCAATCATTTCCTTCTTTAACTTCAAGATCGATTTTGCTGGCACCTAATACAAATTTTTTCTGCCCGGTGGCCTGTTCAATTTCAAAACCCGATGCCTCTAAGATTTCGATATGTTCATTTACCCAATTTATTGCCCCATAACTTGGATTTTCATCCGCTGAAGCTACTTCAAGGTTACTGAATAATGAACTCGTTTTTTTAAGTCCTAAGGATAACAATAAATTAAACTGTTTTTTCTCCCATTCAGCCGAACGTTTGATGCGGTGGAAAATATAGTTGTCGGCCGTTTTTTCTAAACGCACGGTTACTTTATGTGCGTTTTCGACGGGGAAAGTATATTCGCCATATTTAAAGTACAACTGGATCTGCGAAAGACCGCCGTCTACATATAAAACCTTGATTACAGGTGTAGCCTCGAACTGTTCCGTCCTGATTTCGAAACCTTCTGCATACACATGGTGTTTCTCGATTAAAGGGGCAACAAATTTTTCGAAGTAGGTAGCTTCGGTTGTTTTCGGTATGGCAATAAAACGTTTATTTAAAAAGGGTTGTAGTTTTTTCCCTTCAATATCCTGATCAAAAAAGTATAATATATCGTTCAGCAATAACCAGGCAGGTTTGTTGCTGATGATCTGCGCTTCTTTAAACATAAACTCAATCCGCAGGTTCTGATACTTGATGGTTGGAAAATAACGTGTTTCAGTTTCATTCCTGCGGAAATGGAATAGGATGGATGCAGGTTCGCCGGCAAGTTCAATCTTACGTTCAACGGGCCAGCCATCTTTATCCATTACATAAAGTTCATTTTTAACCTTTAAGATTTCTAAAGCTTCGGCAAGTTTTTTTTCAATTTTTGGGCGAACATTTTCATAAAACTTATCGTCGAAAATTTTGGTAAAGAATTCAGTAGGCCTGATTAATTTTTTGTAATACTTTTTGATCAGCGAATCCTGCTCAATATCATCCAAAATTTTGATCAGCTTATAATCGATGTCGCTTAAGCACGCATTAAACTCTTCTGCTGTGTGGGTAAAAACCCGTTGGTAGGTAAAAGAAAAATCGCCCTGGGGATTAAGCTGAACTACGTGTGGTTCAATTAAATAGCCAAGGTACTCATGTTTACACAAAGAGTACACGACTTTACAGGCTTTAGAACTATCGACACGTAACATTGATGAATATAAAATTTTTGAAAGCTAAGCGCTTAAAAAACTTTAAACTTACAATATTTTGAGATTACATCAAAAGAACTGACCGTTTTTGGGGATAAAAAATATATGGATTTTTAACCTGCTATGAAAAACCAACAGGGATGCAGTAGTTTAATTGATGAATATTAATTGAGTTGCTGAAATATTTGGCTTTGCATGCAAATATTAATACTTTATAATTGCCAACAACTTATTATCTTAGCCTTTAGATTGATAGACTTTTTATTATCAGTCGATTAACGCATCATCCCAGCTTAAATGAAGTTTTTTTACACGTTCTCTGTGTTCATTTGTCTGTTTTTTTTCAGCTATGGACAGGAAATTCCACGGAGTACCCAATATATTTTTAATAATATCCTGTTGAACCCTGCATTATCAGGGATTGACAACTATACCGATTTAAAAATTGGATTGCGAAAACAATGGAGCGGTTTGGAGGGCTCGCCAAGTACGCAATACCTTTCTTTGAGTACGGCCATAGGAGAAGATTTTGTGCGTAGCAATGTAAACTCATTTGCGGGCAATGGCGAAAACCCGATGAGCAGGAGTTTTGTAAACAATTATATGGCAGCTGAGCCGCACCATGGCATTGGACTTGTAGCAATGACGGATAAAGCGGGTTTGATCAGGCAGACCAACGTAGGCGTAACTTATGCTTATCACCTTGGGCTTACCAACGAAATCAATTTATCGCTGGGTTTATCTGCAGGGTTTAAATCGATTAATGTTGATGTAGGTGGAATTGTAGCTGATGAATCGGGCGACCCATTGTTTTCTGCAGATTACAACAATAAAATCAGACCGGATGTTGGTGCTGGTGTTTGGTTGTATAGTCCCAGGTTTTTTGCAGGTGTTTCGGCGAAACAGCTTATTGGTAATAAAAGCAGCGTTGTAGGTAATAAAATCAAAATTGATGCTTATCAGGCAGCTACTTTTTATGGTACTGCTGGTTACAAAATATTTTTGGATGAAGATATTGCCATGATTCCATCGGCATTGATTACCTATTGGGCCAATGCTCCTGCTGCCTTTGATGCGAACCTGAAATTTGCCTACAAGGATAAGTTCTGGATAGGTACCAGTTTCAGGAACAATGATTCTTTTTCGCTTTTGGCAGGGTTTAATATCGCCTCGTTGGTAAACCTGAGTTATTCGTATGATGTAAATACATCAGGTTTACGCTCGGTAAATAACGGCACCCACGAAATTGTATTGGGTATTTTATTAAACAACCGTTATCAGGTAGCCTGTCCAAGCAGGCAGTTTTAACGTAAAAGTGTAATACTGCCGCCAAGTGGCTTACATTCGGCTCGTAAATCGATTACATAATAGTAAACACCTGCAGGTAATTCTTTATCTCTGAAACGGCCATCAAATGGTTTGTTGTAATTGCCGATGGATTCGTACACCAATTGCCCGCCGCGGGTATAAACTTTGATGTTGGTGCCTTTAAAATCTGGTAATCCGCGTACCTGCCAAACGTCGTTCATACCATCGCCATTTGGCGTCATGGTGTTGGTGATTTCCAGGTTATCGTGTGTTACTTCTACGTGTATTTTGGTAAACTCGCTGGTACAAGATCCAAGTTTTCTCCGTGCATAATAATCGGCTGTTTTTGCCACTTTAAATTTAAATACACCAATGGTGCTTTCTAAAAATGGCTTGGTATCATCAGGTTTTTCGAATAACTGATAAGTGCCTTCTTCAGGGGCAATTACGGGTAGCACAATATCCGAAACATAACAAACACGGAGATCATTAATAACAGGAGCGAGGATTTTAAACGGCTCATCAACAATGGTAAACGGCTCGCTGATGGCGTAACCGCAGGCTGTTTTGTCTTTAACTTCTAAACGATAGGTACCTGCGCCAATTTTGGTTAAATCCTGAGTAAACTGAACGGCTTCACCACTCTCGTTTAACCATTTAAAAGTATAACCTGGTACACCGCCAATTACTTCAACTCCGGTAACCGAACCTCTTTGCAATGTGCAGCCATCTTTAACCGTTATTCCGGTTTTAGGTACAATGGTAAGCAGCGGAGTTACCTCTATGGTGTAAGGCCCCATAATAACCGGGCTACAGTTATTAATATCGTAGGCATACATCGTGTAAGTGCCACCAGGTAAGTTTTTAAGGGAAATAGAAGTGGTTGTTTTGGTACTTAAAACAATGTTGCCTGCCTGATCTTTCCATTCATATCGGTAAGGAAGGGCTGAGCTAAAATCCAGATCAATGGTTCCATTAATTAATCCACAGGTTGTTGGTGATTCGCGATGAGAAAAGTTATAAACCGGAAGTGGTGTTGCGGTTACTACAAAATCTCTTGGAACCCGTGGACAGGTTGACTTGCTGTTGCTTGCCCAAAGCCTGTAAGAACCAGCTTTTAGGTTTTCAATTAATAAAGAAGTTCCTGCGGAGTAAGTTCCTTTTTTAATGGTAATCCCATCGGGTCCAATCCATTCGTAACCATCAGCATCAGTCAGTGTAATTCCACCTATGGAGCCATTGCTGCTTTCACAAGTTTCATTTTTTCTGATCGAAGCATCGCTGATCTGTATGGTATTATCGGTAATGATAAAATAAGAAGCAGAAGTAGATCCACATTCTCCCTGATCGGTTACTACAATGGTATAATTACCACCTTCAACATTTTCTAGGTCGGCGGTGGTCGCAATTACATCACCTAAAGCGCCGGTAAGAAGATCTGGTTTATACCACTTATAAGTAATTGTCCCTGTGAAATCGGTAAATTTCAAATCCTTTATTGCACCATTTTGGCTGCCACAAGTTGCGTGTTTAGGTGACGTAGTACTGGTGATGATAATTTTTGGTTTTCTTTTAACCGTAATCGGATCTGAATCCAGCGAGCAGTTTGCTTCATCCGATACTTTTACGAGGTAAGTACCTTCTGGCAAACTAGCTGGGTTGCTTCTGCTTACCACAGCATTTGTTGCGGTATTTATCCATTCATATTTTAAGACACCTTTTCCCCTTAAAACTTCTGCAGTAAACGTAAAAGAGGTTTGCCCACATATTGGAAAAATTGGCTGGATATTGGGTTTGGTTAATTTTTGATCTTTAATGATAAACACAGAAGGAAACGCTTTACAGCCATCGTCAACAGTTACTTCATAAGTGCCAACCTCTAAATTAGTGATACTTTGTGTATTTCCTTTAGGTACGCGGCTACCATCTGTTTCTATCTTTACCCAGGTAAAAGTAAAACCTTCACGTGGCTCTGGGATAGTGATTGATCCATTGGCATTACAGGTTACAGGTTCTACTATGGCTTCATTTGCTAAAAGCTCGGCGGTAGAAAAAGGAGAAGTAGTGGCATTTAACAAACTGGCAGTTGCGGTAACCATTCCGGTAAGGGTTCCGTTATATTCCCAACGGCCGTCACTGCCTGTTTGTACCGTGGCAATATAGGTTTTACCCTCGCAGATACCCTGACAGTTTACAGTATAAAACAGTTCTACTTCTGAGTTGGGTGTAGCCCTGCCAGAAACGTAGTCATTCCTTTTTTTAAGGATCTGGATATAAGGCTGAAGAATAGTTAAGGTTTTTCCAATTCCAAATGTCCTGTTACAAAAGAAACTATTCCTTGTAATTTTTACCGGTTTTGAAGATACGGTTTCGACCCCGAAGCTGTTATTGGCAATTAAGTTCACTTCTGCTGGAGTTGCACCACCGATGGTTCCACCTGCACCTGCTTCTATTTTAACACCGATGCCGTTGCCCATTACCACAGTTCCGGCAGCATCTGTTCCGATTGCGTTGCCCGTTAGAATAAAATCTGAATTGGTGATTGAAACTCCTGTAGTTCTGTTCCCTCCGATAATATTGTTGCGCACATAAAGTGCCGTATTGATGGCATTAACTTTTAAACCTGCAATTTCTAAAGCGGAGGATGAAAGAAATATCGGTAATTCATGGAAGTCTTTTTTACCAGTATAATCAACCCCGATTTTATTATTGATCACGTTGATATCAAACCTTGCGTTAGTGGAGTATGAAGATCGGGTAATATCTAAATTAATGCGGTTTGCAGCAATTACATTGCCTTCGCCAGTATTATCGCCACCAACATCTAATGCGCTGTCGTATAAGTTGGCTGAAATACCAAAAACATTGGTGTTTGGGGTAATCCCATCATATATTACCCCGATTAAGTTCGATTGGATCTTAATTTTGGTGGCAGTGATTGTGGTAAAATAATAGCTGTTCTGAACAATAACACCATTAATATTGCCTCCAATAACATTCCCTTTCCCTGGAGCACCTATAGTAATATTATTTGCACGATAATCGATTACAATTCCCGAGCCTTGAGCCATATTTACATTTTGTAAATTATTGATGGCAGCAAAATTCCTAATGTACAAACCATAAACTTCAACTCCTGTAGTTTGAATTTGCGTGGTTGACGACTGGCCGATTACCAATCCTGAAAATGTAGAATTAGGATATTCTGGTTCCAATATTACTTTTGCTCCAGAAACACCAAGCGCTGGCCATGCTGCCTGCGAAGTGCCATCAATTATTACATTTGAAGAAACCACTGGTAATGCCGAACGTAGTCTGATGGTACGATTGGCATTGTCGCTAGGCGTGCCTGGCAAATTGAAGTTAATGGTAAAAGTAGTGATTCTATTGGCTATAGCCGCTTGTGTTAATCCCTCCCTTAATGTTCCAGGGCCGCTATCGGCATTGCTGGTAACTACATAAGTTTGAGCGTAGACATTATTAAAGAAAAATAAGCCCACAAATAGGGCCAGCAGTTTTGAGAGACGCATAAAATTGTTTGGTACAGCCAAAATACAAATAAAAGTTTAGTGGCTAGGGTTTTAATGAAACAAACGTACATTATTTTTCTGAAAATGAGTTGTCTTGATTTTTTACCACCGAGCTCACCGAGGGAGGCACAGCGAAAATAGAGTTGGGAATTCTATCGTATTGATCTGGTTTTAAAGAACCTTTGTTACGCTAAAATAGGTAGATTCTCCAGTAGGGCGGCCGTCATTCTCGCGCAGGCGGGAATCTTAAAGCGCTTGCATTACGATTCCCAATCAATTTGGGAATGACGATTCCTCGCAGCCTATAGTTCTCTAAAAAATCTGTCACTCATATTTATTTTAAACAATTAATTAACCCTCAGGATGACAAACTAAAAATCCTCCATGTATCCCTGCCTCCTTGGTAAAAAGCAACGCAATGACCTGTGGAGACACAAGCTACGGAATGGAATGAAAAAAGGCATCCTGAAATTCAGAATGCCTTAAATGTGCTTGTTAATTTATGTTTATTTCCAGCCACCGCCTAATGCACGGTAAAGGTTAACAACCGACTGTAGTTTTTGCAATCGATCATTAATCCCACTTAATTGAGCCGTTAACAAACTTTGTTCTGAAGTTAACACATCAGTATAGTTTGTTGCTGAGCTATAGCGCAATAATTCTTTGGTAAAATCTACTGCTTTGGTTAATGAGGCGATTTGTTTTGCCCTTGTTTCCTCTTTTTCTGCAGCGGTTTGATAAGCATACAATGCATTTGATACTTCCTGCCCACCGGTTAACAGCGTTTGTTGAAAGTTATAAAAAGCAATCTGTTGATTAGCTTCAGCTGTTTTTAGGCGGGCTTTGTTTGCTCCTCTTGCAAAAATTGGCTGCGTTAAACCACCTACTAAATTATAGAAGATAGATTTGCTGAAGAAATCCTGTAATTGTAAGCTTGATAATCCGCCTGCTGCGGTAATGGTTAAAGCAGGGTAGAAGTAAGCTTTAGCTACATTGGTATTTTCAAAAGCCGATCTGAAACCAAATTCAGCAGCAATCACATCCGGACGGTTTTTTAGCAATTGTGCAGAAACCCCGGTTTGTAAATTCGCATAAGGGGTTTGTTGATCCAAAGTGGTGCGGTTAATCATGTTTGGCGCTTTGGCAACCAAAACACTTAGTGCATTTTCAGCCTCTTTGATGCTTCTTTTTAAATCAGGTACGGTTACCTGGGCTGCATATAAATTGGCCTCACTTTGTACAACTGCAGCACCATTTACTACAGCCCCTTGTTTTAATTCCCTCATGGTTTCCACGTCCTGCATTCTAACCTTAATGGTTTGCTCCGTAATGGCCAATTGTTTGTCGAGTGCCAATAAAGTATAATAATTGTTGGCAATAGTGGCAATTAATTGCGTTTGGACAGCTCTTTTTGCAGCATCACTTTGTAATAAAGTTGCATATGCACCACGTTTTGCACTTGTTAGTTTCCCCCAAATATCGGCTTCCCAACTGGTGCTCAGCTGTGCTTTATAAGTTTGGGTTTCTAAATTAATGTTAATCCCTGCCGGAAAATTCTGTGCAGCGGCAGATGCCTTATTATCCGTTACGTTTACATCGGCCTGTAAGCTTGGTAACAATGCTCCACGGCTTTGCATTAGTGTTGCTTCGGCAATTTTAATCCGCTCAATGGCCTGTTTCAGGTCTAAATTTTCATTTATCCCTTGTTGGATCAGCGATTGTAAAGTAGTATCCGAAAATAATGTTTTCCACTGCAGATCTGCCATCGTAGTGGTATCTGTCGTGCTATTATCCCGGTATAAACCTTCGCTTGTTACTTGGGGGCGTTCGTATTTTTTAGTTACGCAGGCACTCAGGGTAACAATGGCTAAACCTATTAAAATGGAATGCTTATATTTAAAATTCATTTTCTTAATATTAATGTTTGCTGTTCGCAGTAGCCAATTCATATTCCTCTGGCGTTTGTTCATGGTCAATACCTTCGTTAAAAGGCGATTTATTACTGATGCGCTCCTGTAAAGACTGGAATATGATAAACAGGGCCGGAATTACGAAAACTCCAAATATTGTTCCGATCAACATACCGCCAACAGCACCTGTACCAATTGAAGTATTACCCGCTGCACCAACACCTGATGATAACATTAAAGGTAATAAACCAAGAATGAAGGCGAACGAGGTCATTAAAATCGGACGTAAACGTGCTGTTGCACCATCAATTGCTGCGTTGGCTATACTCATGCCTTTTCTTCTTCTATCTACCGCATATTCTACGATCAAAATGGCGTTTTTGGCGAGTAGTCCCACAAGCATGATCAGGGTAATCTGCGTATAAATGTTATTATCTACCCCGAAAATTTTGTCAAACACGAATACACCTGCTAAACCAACTGGTAAAGAGAATAATACCGCTAATGGTAAAATATAACTTTCGTATTGTGCAGCGAGTAGAAAATAAACAAAGATTACGCAAAGTAAGAAGATGAAGACTGTCTGACTTCCACCAGCCATCTCCTCACGCGATAAGCCAGAAAATTCATAGCCATAGCCTGCCGGAAGATTTTTAGCTGCCTCTTCCTGAACAGCCTTTAAAGCATCACCTGAGCTATAGCCTGCATTTGGATTACCTGTTACCGCAATAGAAGTAAACAAATTGAAACGGGAAATGGCCTGTGGTCCGTATACTTTGGTTAACGTAATAAATTCTGATACCGGCGCCATTTGCCCCGCAGAATTTCTAACAAAAATGCGGGTTAACGTTTGCTCGTTTGCACGATACTGGGCATCTGCCTGGTACATCACCCTGAACTGTTTACCGAATTTATTAAAGTTTGATGCATAAACACCACCATAATAGCCCTGCATTACACCCAATACATCACTAACCGTTAACCCAGCCTGTTTAACCTTTGCCACATTTACATCAATCTGATATTGTGGGAAATTTGGGTTAAAAGAGGTAGAAGCATATTGGATCTCAGGACGTTTACTCAAAGCCGCTAAAAATCCATTTCCAACCTCGTTGAATTTTTTAATATCTCCGCCGGTTTTATCCTGCAACTGGAACTCAAAACCGCCACTGGTACCAAAACCCTGGATAGTTGGCGGAGCGAAGAAAATAATTTTAGCACCTTTAATGCCTGCTGTTTTTGCAAACAACTCGCCAATTATGGCTTTTACATCGCGGCCTTTACGTTCATCCCATGGGGTTAATCGCGAAATTACCATACCATACGAACTGCCCGAACCACTGATCATACTACGCCCCACAACCCTTAAAGTGTTTTTAATTTCAGGTATTTTGTGTGCAATACTATCAATCTTTGCAATTACAATATTGGTTTCCTCCTGCGAGGTTCCTGCTGGCAATGAGATATCGCTCATGATGGTTCCCAAATCCTCATTTGGTACGAAACCTTTCGGCGTGGTATTCATTGTCCAGACCAATACTACAGCAAAGAAGGCAATAGCCAATCCAACAATCCATTTTTTCCTGGAAAGAAAGCTTACTGATTTTTTATATTTCCCAGTTACGGCATCAAATGAAGTATTAAAAGCATCGTAAAAACGGTTTAAAAAGTTTTTAGACTTTTTGTGTTCTTCTTTGTGCGGTTTTAAGAATAAAGCACATAATGCCGGACTTAAGGTTAAGGCGTTAATGGCCGATAAAATGATCGAAATGGCCAGTGTTAAACCAAATTGTTTGTAAAATACACCAGAAGAACCGGAAATAAAACTCACCGGGATAAATACGGCAGCCATTACCAAAGTGATCGAAATAATCGCTCCACTAATGTCGTCCATCGCATCTATGGTTGCCTTTCTGGCATCTGTATAACCTTCATCCAGCTTGGCGTGCACGGCCTCTACTACCACAATCGCATCATCCACCACAATACCAATGGCAAGTACTAGGGCAAATAAGGTTAATAAGTTGATGGTAAATCCAAATAAACTCAGGAAGAAGAACGTTCCGATAATTGCCACCGGTACACTAATTGCCGGAATCAAGGTTGAACGGAAATCTTGTAAGAAGATAAATACCACTAAGAACACCAAAATAAAAGCCTCGATCAGGGTGTGAAGCACTTTTTCAATCGATGCATCCAAAAAGTCGTTTACGTTAACCAAAGTTGAGTAATGCACCCCTTTTGGAAAAGATTTTTGAGCTTCATCAAGGGTTTTGATGGAGTTTTCGATCACCTCTTTTGCATTTGAACCTGCTGTTTGGTTAATCGCAATACCCAAAGCCTGTTTTCCGTTAAATTTAACCGAACTGGCATAACTTTGCGCACCTAATTCGATCCTTGCAATATCTTTTAAACGAAGAATCTGGCCATTATCAGTAGTCCGGATAATAATGTTGCCAAATTGGGCTTCATCTTTTAACCTACCGGTATATTTTAGGGTATATTGAAATGCCTGATTGCCAAGTTCTCCGAATTGACCCGGAGCGGCCTCCACATTTTGATCGGCCAGGGCAACGTTGATATCGTTAGGAACCAATCCGTAGGTTGCCATCACATCAGGTTTTAGCCAGATCCGCATGGTATAATCCAACGTTCCGAATGCGCTCGCATCACCCACTCCATTGATACGTTTAATCTGAGGGATGATATTGATGTTTGCATAGTTCTGCAAAAATTTCTGGTCGTAAGAAGGATCATCGCTATATAAACCAAAGATCAATACGTTACTTGCCTGTCTTTTTGCTGTAATTACTCCAGATTTGGTTACCTCTGCAGGTAATAAACTGGTAGCACGGGCAACCCTGTTCTGTACGTTTACTGCTGCAAGATCGGGGTTGGTGCCCAGCTTAAAGTTTACGGTAATGGTTGCGGTACCATCGTTACTGGCACTTGAAGTCATGTAGGTCATGTCTTCCACGCCATTGATCTGCTCTTCCAGCGGAACAACAACGCTATTCATTACCACATCGGCATTTGCACCCTGGTATGAAGTAGAGACCTGCACCGTTGGCGGGGCAATTTCCGGATATTGTGAAACCGGCAACGTAGCTAAACCTAAAACACCGAGTATAACGATGATGATGGATATAACCGTTGATAAAACCGGTCTTTCTATAAATTTCTTAAACATAATTAATATTGATTACACTACAAATAGTGTGATTGGCAACATGATATTGTTATTTCTTGATATCAGCATAAACTGAATCGGCACTTTTCTCTTCAGGTTTGATTTTAGTTCCATCTTTTAACGATTGGAAACCCTCTAAAACAACTTTATCTCCAGCCTTAAGTCCTTTAGTTACTACATAGAATTTGCCTTTGGCCAAATCCATAATCTCAATTTCGGTGTTAATGGCTTTAGCAGAATCGCCCAAAATGTAAACGAATTTTTTACCCTGTAAATCAATGGTTGATTTTTGAGGAATTAAAATTGCATTCTCAATGTGCTGAGGAATCCTTACAGAAGCACTTGCGCCATTTTTTAATAAAGAAGTAGGATTGGGGAAGGTTGCCCTTAAACTTGCAGAGCCTGTGCTGGTGTTAATCTGCCCGTTGATGGATTCGATTTTACCATTTTGTGCATAAACTGTTCCATCGGCAAGCACCAAACTCACCGCCGGGATGTTTTTCATCTGCTGGGCCAAAGTATTCCCTTTATAGGTTTTAGAAAAATCTAAAAGCTGTTTCTCATTTAAAGAGAAGTAAGCATAAACCTTTGAAGTGTTAGAAACTGTTGTTAAAGGTTGTGTACTGGTACTGCTTACCAAACTTCCATTTCTGAAAGGAATACTTCCAACTACGCCGTCAACAGGACTTTTAACTGAAGTATAACCTAAGTTAACCTGCGCATTTACTAATTCGGCTTTTGCCTGTGCCAATGCTGCTTTTCTGCTTTGAAGTGTTAATTGGGCAGCATCAAGATCGTACTTGCTGATGATGTCTTTTTCTACCAAAGGCCTGGTTTTATTTACGGTTAACTGGGCAGCATTAACATCGGCTTCGGCACTACTAATGGCTGCTCTTGCTGTGCGTACCTGTTGTTCGTATTGTGGTGCATTAATGGTGAAAAGTAACTGACCTTTTTTAACCACTGCACCCTCATCTACAAAAATCTTTTCGATAAAGCCGTCAACTTTTGGGCGGATGTCGATATTTTGGATACCTTCAATCGTTGCAGGGTAATCAGAATCTAAAGTGGTATTTTGTGTATTTACGGTAAAAACCGGGTAAGCTTGTGGACCAGCTGCTGCTGCAGCTGCGGCTTTTTTAGCAGCATCGTTGTTTCCGCAGGATGCTAAGAGCATACCCATGCTCATGCTAAAAAAGAGAGTTGTTACTTTTCTCATGGACTATTTCTGTGTGTGTATAAATTTGAATTTCCGGAATTAAGAGCGTCGTCAAAACTTAGGACTTCAATTTCCGCAAATAATTGTCCAAAAATAGCGCCTAACCAAAAATAAATCTGTCCAAATTCTGTCATTTAATCAATCGATTGATTTATTTCGTGTTGTAAACTGCGCTTGTCTTGTTTTAAATTGCTGTTTTTTAGATTTTTAAGTATTATTTTTTAACCAGAAATGAATGTGTAAATATCTTGAGACAGATGTTAAATGCTGTTAAAATTGCTTGTTATGAAGCAATTTTTAAATGATTAATCCTGTTTGTTTTAACAAACAAAAGAGTTGTTAGTGTATGTTTACATTATAACATATTATCTTGCTATAACTTCTAATAATGACGATATGAAATATTTTATGGTAATACTCTTATTGTTATGCTGTGGTTGTTTAGTGCCGGGAGCGCCTCATTGGTTTAAGTATAAATCAAATGGTAAATATGTTGATTCGGTTATTATAATTTCTTATCCCAATGCTTTAACTTATAAATATAAATCTGCAAAAAGAGATTATGATAGTATTTTAGTGCTTGATCCTATTCATAGAGTTTTTCGGAGGATGGAAATTAAAGAAAATTTTTATTTTAATGAAACACCATACTACTCTTTCCATAAAAGAGAGTCATGGAATTTAGTCAAAATGGAAAAAGTGGATTACGTCATTATTAAAAAGTATCATCTACATTCGGTTACTGTTGATACCCTTTGTTATATAAAGTGAGTTAAGGCTATTTACTCCACTTCTCCCTCAAAAACCAATTTGGCCGGGCCACATAAAAATACATTGGTGAATGCTTTACCATCGTAGTCAAATTCTATTTTAATATCACCGCCCAAAACCTTAATATCAGTTTTAACATGGCCGGTTTGGTTTTTATGTTGTGCCATAGCCATAGCCACCGCTGTTACGCCGGTGCCACATGCATAGGTTTCATCTTCGACCCCGCGTTCGTAAGTACGAACAAATAAATGATCACCTTTATCTTCTACAAAGTTTACATTTATACCTTTTTCTGCATAAGTTGCATTGTAACGTATGTTCTTTCCTTCGGTAAAAACGTCAAAATCTTTTAAATCGCTTTGCAGAGCAACATAATGTGGCGAACCCGTATTCAATACGTAAGCTTCGCCATCTTTGGTAATGGTATCTACATCAATCATTTGTAAATCAACCCATTCTCCATTTTCTGAAATTCTGGCATAATGAGGGCCATCTACTGCCAAAAAGTTTGTTTCGCGATCGATAATGCCAAGCTGTTTGGCAAAGGCAACAATGCATCTGCCACCATTTCCGCACATGCTGCCCAACTTGCCATCGGCATTAAAATAATGCATCTCAAAATCGTAATCCTCGTGCTTGGTAATGAACATTAATCCGTCAGCACCAATGCCAAATCTTCTGTGGCATAATTGTTCAACTAGTTGATTGTCAATATTTTTTAACGGACTTGTGGTGTGGTCTATCAAAATAAAATCGTTACCTGCACCCTGGTATTTAAAGAAATTAATTTTCATGAAAGCTTCATTTTTTAATGCAATATTTGAGTTGCAAAAGGTAATAAGCGGACTGTGTTTTTTAATTTAACATTTTTTAACACAAAACTAAGTGCTTTGAGGATACAAATATCGTTTATATGGTATTAAATTTGAATAAACTTGCTAAAGAAAATTTAAGCAGATAAAAACTGCTGGAGCATCCTGCTTAGATCAAAATGAAAAACGCTCCCGCAAACAATAACATTTAACAAATGAAATATGATAAGCTAACCATTAGCTAGCAAATTAGTTTATAATAAATCATGGCTTTAAAAAACAATATACAGACACATGAAACCATTAAAAGCTAACAATTTTAAAGCAATACTAAGCTTTTAATAGCTTCATGACCATTAAAAAAACAATATACAAACACATGAAAAAAATATTAGGAATTACCGTGTTAGCTGCTTTTATAGGTGGGGCAGCAGCAATTGGAGGTTACAAATTAGTTGAGCGTAACCAAACAGGCAGTACCATTACCGAAAAACAGAATTTGTATTTCGCCAATAACCCACTAAAAGTATCATCAGCAGGTGCTACAGATTTTACACAGGCCGCAGCAGCAGTTGCGCCAGGTGTGGTTCACATTAAAACAACTTACGCGGCATCGAAAGGGCAGGGTTCTTCTTCTCCTTTTGATATGATGGAAGATTTCTTCGGCGGCGGTGGTCGCCAGATGCAGCGTCAGCCAAGAGCAGCATCAGGATCAGGTGTAATTATCAGTCAGGATGGTTATATCGTTACCAACAACCACGTAGTAGAAAATGCAGAGAAGGTTGAGGTGGTTTTAACAGATAGGCGTAAAGTAGAAGCAAAAGTAATTGGCCGTGATCCGAATACGGATTTAGCATTAATTAAAGTAAATGCAACGGGTTTGCCTGTCGTAAAAATGGGTAATTCGGATAATGTGCAGGTTGGAGAATGGGTATTAGCTGTAGGTTTCCCTTTAGATTTAAATACAACAGTAACAGCAGGTATTGTAAGTGCAAAAAACCGTAGTATTGGTATTATTGGTCGTGAGCAACAAGGCAATGAAATTACAGAAGAGGAATACCGCGAATACCAACGTACCGGAAAAAGACCAGATCGTCCGGCAAATACCAGTATCGAATCATTTATCCAAACAGATGCGGCAATTAACCCTGGTAACAGCGGCGGTGCCCTTGTAAATGCAAATGGTGAATTGGTAGGTATTAACTCAGCAATTGCTTCGCAAAGCGGTTATAACCAAGGTTATGGATTTGCAATTCCAGTTAACTTAGCCCGTAAAATTGTTGACGATTTTATGAAATATGGTTCAGTTAAACGTGGTTACATTGGCGTTAACTTTGTGCCATTAAGTGGTGAGGAAAAACCTGAAGGTATTAAAACCAACGAAATCAGTGGTTTGTATGTGAATGATGTAGTTGCTGGCGGCGGTGCTGCTGCTGCGGGCATTAAATCAGGCGATGTAATCAAAAAAGTTGATGGCGTGGTAATCAACGATTCACCTGATCTTCAGGAAAGAGTTGGTCGTTTAAACCCTGGCGATAAAGTTAAATTAACTGTACTGCGTAATGGTGCCTTGAAAGACTATACGGTTACCCTTAAAGGCGAAGCCAGTGTAGGTTTAACGGCGAATAATAATGGAAGTAAAGGTGCCGAAGTAAGTAAATTGGGTGCGACTTTCGCTCCGGCTACCCAAGCGCAGAAATCTAAATACGGCATTAACAGTGGTGTAGTCGTAACATCAGTTACCACCGGAAAAGCTTTCGACAATATTGGGGTTGAAAAAGGCTTAATTATTACCAAAGTAAACGGACAACCTGTAAATTCTGTGGCCGATGTTCAAAAAGCATTGCCTTTAGGAAGAAATAATATGGTTAGTATTTCTGGTGTTGGTGAGCAAGGTTCATATAACTACAGCTTCCCTGCACAATAATTAACAGTAATAAATAGTTTGAGAGGCTTCCCTGGTTTAAATCCGGGAAGCCTTTTTTTTAGTCTTGTTTTATAGGTTCGTGGTTAGCATGACAAGCGTCTGCACATTCCTCGCAGGCCACAGCACATTGTCTGCAGTGTTCATGATCATGTTTGCTACATTCAGCCGCACAAAGCCTGCATATTTCTTCACAAAGTAGTAGATACTGGTGGCCAATAACTGAATCTCTTTGTAGCAATCTGGCCGCCTGGGTACAGATATCTGCACAATCTCTATCAAGTTTAATACAATCAATCATCATGTTGATGTCTTCTTCTTTTAAACATGATGATGCGCAATGTTCACAAGCTAAAGCGCAATCCAATAAAGCCTGGATCAAAGCATGGTTGTTTCTCGTTTCCATATCTGTAGTTATTTTAGTTATAAATGTTTTGTATAGTAATAACCTTCTGTGAATTAAACTGTTTTTAAAAAATGAATTGAGGAGTTTTAGTTGATCTAATGGTCTGTGTCCCACAGACTATATCGTTATATCTTTTTTGCCACGGATGAACACAAATTAAGACGGAGAATTTGTTATCCTGAATATTACGTCTGTGTTCCATCGGATATAGATTCTTCACTGCGTTCAGAATGACAACTCATGGTTTGTAACCCTGAGCGTAGTCGAAGAGCCTTTTTTCTATGGCTTACTATCACTCCATGGCCTGTTAATAAAGGAATTGCATCAATTTGTTCAGGTCCGGTATTTCATAGGGCTGAGATTCTTCACTGCGTTCAGAATGACAATTGATTTGAGTGTAGTGGAAAGGTTATTTGTTAAAATATCTTAAATCTGTGTTGGTCAGCAACGTTTTTTATACGTTAACCAATATTCATCCGTTTTTCATAATCAAGATTTAGTTTCGCTACTACCGATTGATAATCAGCCTTTACCAATACGCTAAATTATTTTTTTATAGTTCCATTTGAATCAGCAACAAAAACAGAATATTATGGCTTTAGCTAACATTAACCTAAGTGTAAAACAATATTTCAATTTCATGTGTAGAACGGATTTTGAAAGGCGGATATTTCACGATACTTACAAAGAATTTCAAAAAAGATCCAAAATATACAGCTTCGATCAACACCTGCATACCTTTTCTCAGATGCAGCAAGCGAATGAAAAGGCAAATACGCTAAATCAAAAACTTCAGTATTCGGTAATGGACAGCATTGCAGCCTTAGAACATAAAATGCCTGTTTTAAATGATCTCGAAGATCATCCGGTCCTTTTCGATTTAGCCGAATTACATATTTATAATTCTGATCTGTTAAATAAAGCAGCTCATATAGTTTCGATCACCTATACAAGTCCGGATTTAATTTTACACGAAATCGTTGGTGATTTGCTCATCTTAAGCTACGCTGCCAAAGCCCACGAAACGTTAGTTGTAAAAATTACAGAAAACCTGATGGTAAATTATGAGCAGCGCGAAAGTCTTGTTTATAGTTAAATTTAAACTGGGTTGCTATAAGGTAACTTTTGGTTCTGCATCTTCAATGTTATTCATCAATAATTAACAGTCGGAACAAAGTAGTTCATTTTGTTGTTTATGTTTTTTTACGCAGAAAAGCGATTGGACAAGGCCTGTTTTGAACATGTTTTATGGATAAAACCGGGCGGTACATCAAAAATTAATGGATTAAATTTGGCCCCTAATAGGGCTTAAAAGGCAAATAGTCAATGTATTTAGTATATATTCTACAATAAAAAAAATAAAAAATTGATTTATAGGTATTTAACTCTATCTTTGGTTCAAATTAAAATACAATATAATGCAACAAGGAACAGTAAAATTTTTTAATGAAACTAAAGGTTTCGGATTTATCACTCCATCTAATGGCGATGCCGAAATTTTTGTTCATGCTTCAGGCTTAATCGATAACATTCGCGAGAATGATACCGTAAACTACGATGTAGAAGAAGGTAGAAAAGGCCTAAACGCGGTAAATGTTAAAGTAGCTTAAGAAAACTCGAACACATAAATCGTAAAAAGTCCCGATGCAAATCGGGACTTTTTTTTATGCCATTATTTTTTGAAAGATATCGAATATTCTAGCTGTTCATCACGCACAACTCCAAACCTATATGAAACTTCTTAATGCTCCTCAGGGATTATTGATTAATTTTTTTACAGAGAATATTACAAAAAGCATTGTGCCTATAGTAAATGAATATTTCAGTATTTTACCAGACAGATAACTTTAACAATCTTTTACACGCACTTAATGCTCTTAATTCCTTAATGGTTAAAAAACGTTAGGGCATGCCGTATATTTAACCAATACTAATAATCGAAACCTTAAATAATCTCCTATTCTTTTGATTAATTCCGAATATGCTTTAGAATGTTTCTAAATAAATGTTTTATCGCTGTTTTGTCATAATCGTTTATAAATTAAACTCATAATTAGATACTTTTGCAAGAAATTTAGATATAAATCCTAATCAAATGAGTGGTTTCGGAAATGCGTTTTCTTCATCAATAGGGAAGAAATTCATAATGGGTATTACAGGTTTGTTCCTGATACTTTTTTTAATTGTACACTGCGGTATTAATGCTTTAATTTTTATTAGCGACGGTGGTTTGACATTTAACGTAGGCGCACATTTTATGGCCACCAACTGGATTATCCGGGCTGGCGAGATTGTGTTATTTATTGGTTTGCTTGCACACATTTTTCAGGCTTTACGTTTAACATTGCAAAATCAGAAAGCACGTCCGGTTAAGTATGCCGTAAACGATGGTAAGGCAAACAGTAAATGGTACAGCCGTTCTATGGGCTTGCTAGGAACGCTTTTGCTGATCTTTTTGGTCGTTCACCTGAAAGATTTTTGGGTAGTTTCCCGTTTTACAGGCATCCCAACAGTTGATGCCAACGGACATGAAGATCTTTATGCGGTAATGAAAGAAAAATTTCAGGATCCGGTAAGGGTTGCAGTATATATTTTGGCTATGTTTTCTTTATGCTATCACTTATTGCATGGTTTTGCTTCTGCATTCCAAACATTAGGATGGAACCACTCAAAATATAATGGTATAATTAAAGGAGCTGGCGTTTGGTATTCGATTATTATTTCGATCCTTTTCGCAGCCATGCCGATTGCAGTTTATTTCGGTCTTATTCAATAATTTTTAGCACAAAAGATATGTCAGATATTAATTCAAATATTCCAGAAGGCGAATTAACCAGCAAATGGACAAAATATAAGTCTTCTGTGCCTTTGGTAAACCCATCGAACAAAAGAACTATTGAAGTAATCATTGTAGGTTCGGGTTTAGCAGGTGCTTCGGCAGCGGCTACTTTAGCCGAGATGGGTTACAAAGTAAAATGTTTCTGTTTTCAGGATTCACCACGTAGAGCACACTCAATCGCTGCTCAGGGTGGTATTAATGCAGCAAAAAACTATCAGAATGATGGCGATAGTGTTTATCGCCTTTTCTATGATACGATTAAAGGTGGCGATTACCGTGCCCGCGAAGCCAATGTGCATCGTTTGGCCGAAGTAAGTGCCAACATTATAGATCAATGTGTGGCACAAGGTGTGCCTTTGGCACGTGAGTATGGTGGCTTGTTAGATAACCGTTCATTTGGTGGTACACAGGTTCAACGTACTTTTTATGCCGCTGGTCAAACTGGTCAGCAGTTATTATTAGGTGCATATTCTGCCTTAGAACGCCAGATTGGTATGGGTAAAGTAGAAATGTATACCCGCCACGAAATGCTTGAGGTTGTTAAAATTGATGGCAAAGCACGCGGCATTATTGCACGTAACTTAATTACAGGAGAAATCGAACGTCATTTTGGTCATGCAGTGGTATTAGGAACAGGTGGTTACGGAAACGTATTCTATCTGTCTACCAACGCGATGGGAAGTAACGTTACAGCAGCGTGGAAAGCGCACAAACAAGGTGCTTATTTTGCAAACCCTTGTTATACGCAGATCCACCCAACCTGTATCCCGGTTTCTGGCGATCACCAGTCTAAATTAACCCTGATGTCTGAATCGTTACGTAACGATGGACGTATCTGGGTTCCTAAAAAGAAAGATGATAACCGTAAAGCTTCAGAAATTCCTGAAGATGAAAGAGATTATTATTTAGAACGTCGTTACCCTGCTTTTGGTAACCTGGTTCCTCGTGATGTGGCATCCCGTGCTGCAAAAGAACGTTGTGATGCAGGTTATGGGGTAGGAGCTTCTAAATTGGCTGTATATTTAGATTTTAAAGCAAATACAGAACGCTACGGAAAAATCGAAGCTTCTAAAGCAGGTAACCACAATCCTGACAAAGAAACCTGCATGCGCTTAGGTACTGAGGTAATTAAAGCTAAATATGGTAACCTCTTCGATATGTATGCGCAGATTACAGGTGAAAACCCTTATGAAACCCCAATGCGTATTTATCCTGCAGTTCACTATACCATGGGTGGTTTATGGGTTGATTATAACCTGATGACCTCTGTACCTGGTTTATATTGTACAGGTGAGGCTAACTTCTCAGATCACGGTGCTAACCGCTTAGGTGCATCTGCTTTGATGCAGGGTTTGGCTGATGGTTATTTCGTTCTTCCTTACACTATTGGATCTTACTTATCGAAAGAAATTTCAGTAAAAGCAATTCCTACTGATCACCCTGCCTTTGTAGAGGCGGAAGAAAGAGCAGTTGGTATCTTAAATAAGCTAATTAATATTAAAGGAACTAAGTCGGTAGATCATTTCCACAAACGTTTAGGCCACATTATGTGGGAGAAATGTGGTATGGCCCGTAACGAAAAAGGTTTAAACGAAGCAATCCAGGAAATCAGAGCACTACGCGCTGAATTCTGGAGCGATGTTCGTGTCCCTGGAACAGCTGATGAGTTAAATACCGAACTCGAAAAAGCAGGTCGTGTAGCTGATTTTATCGAACTGGGCGAGTTGATGTGCATTGATGCTTTAAACCGTAACGAAAGTTGTGGTGGCCACTTCCGTGAAGAATATCAGACAGAAGAAGGTGAAGCCTTACGTGATGATGAGAACTATGCTTACGTAGCCGCCTGGGAATTTAAAGAAGGTGTAAACTTCGAACTTCACAAAGAAGAATTGAAGTTTGAAAATATTAAAGTTGCACAAAGAAGTTATAAATAGATAAGAGATGTGAGATGTGAGACATGAGATGAAAATCTTAGTTCTCATATCTAATGTCTCAAATCTCAAATCTGAGATACAATGAGTACAGGAAATATGAACTTAACGCTAAAAGTTTGGCGTCAAAAAAATAACAATACCAAAGGCGCTTTGGTAGATTATAAATTGGCCGATATTTCACCGGATATGTCTTTTTTAGAGATGTTCGATGTATTAAACGAACAATTAATTAACAAAGGTGAAGAACCAGTTGTATTCGACCACGATTGCCGCGAAGGAATCTGCGGAATGTGCTCTATGTTTATCAACGGGCGTCCACACGGTCCAAAAGACCTGGTTACTACCTGTCAGTTGCATATGCGTTCTTTCAAAGATGGCGATACCATCGTTGTTGAGCCCTGGAGAGCAGCTGCTTTTCCGGTAATAAAAGACTTAACCGTAGATCGTTCTGCATTTGATAGGGTTATTGCTGCTGGTGGTTTTATTTCGGTAAATACAGGTAATGCACAAGATGCCAATAACTTACCAATTCCTAAAATGCAGGCAGATGCAGCTTTCGAAGCGGCAGCTTGTATTGGTTGTGGTGCTTGTGTGGCAACTTGTAAAAATGCTTCAGCAATGTTATTCGTTTCCGCGAAAATCTCTCAGTTGGCATTATTGCCACAAGGCCAGCCAGAGCGTTACCGCAGGGTACAAAGCATGGTTGCACAGATGGATGCTGAAGGTTTTGGTAACTGTACCAATACTGGTGCTTGCGAGGCCGAATGTCCTAAAGGAATCTCTTTAGAAAACATCGCTCGTATGAACCGTGATTTTGCATCAGCAAAATTTATTTCAGAAGAAACCATTTAAAAATATACTGTGTACTTGGTTTAATCACCAGGTTCTTGAGCCTCCACGTTGTGGGGGCTTTTTAGTTTACCAATTCATGGCAGCTAAGGTACTATCATGTTCCTTATTTTTTAGATTAAGAGCCTGTTTAAATTTTATTCAATTACATTACTTCTCCTAGTTTGTGACACTGAGCGAAGTCGAAGTGCTTCTCTTAACTATAAAAAATTGTCTTTGACTACGCTACCATTGACGTTATTTTACAAATTATTATTAATCAACACTTTAATTACTTTCGTATTTCCGCCCAGCTAGGCCATAGCACGATATCTCCGTTCTACTTAAATCCGGCCTAACAAATTTTTCGGGCTGCACTGTCCAAGCCAGGCTACTAGCTTCGAAAGAAAACGGCGAAGCCCTCATGAATGCAGCTGAATTTATAAACAACAAATGAATAAATTTTCAGCCGGCAGTTTTTGTTTTTTCACTTGCTTTTATTTTTTCAATTGTGTTCAAGCTAGCTGCGCTGGTCTTTTTGATGCCAAAAAGAAAGAGCCCTTCGGCGGCGGCGAGCCGAGGCAAGACTGCGCCCTGGGACAAGAGAAGACAATTATACGTCACTCATATTGATTTTAAACAATTAATTAACCCTTAGACTGACATACGAAATAATTTTATTTAATTTTTAAACAGGCTCTAAGAATACGCGAATCAATATTTTAGTCGTTTATTCATTAACTAGTGATTAAACTGATGCACATTTTAACATTTGCCGACTGTTATGAAAACATACGAAACTTTAGGTTTGAAAATCGAAAGCTTATATAATCAGATTGACTCGAAATAAAAGTTTGCGAAAGTGGCAATAATCCTATGTGTGCATATTAATTTTTTACGTATTTAGAAATTTTATTCTGTAATATTTGCATATACATTAAAATTTTTCTAAATTTAGTCTTCCGAGACAGGAGAAAAAACATAAAACCCCGGCAATTTTGCTGGGGTTTTGTGTGTTTAAGCCAATTGCCAATTTCGGATTTAATTCATACTAAAGTTAACGTTGATATGGTATTTCACACGAACAGGTTTTCCGTTTAATAATCCAGGCCTCCATCTTGGCGATTTGTTCAATACTCTTAAGGCTTCGTCATCTGTTTCTTTTGTCAGGCTCTTGGTAATTTGAATATCTGTTAGCGTCCCATTTTTTTCTATTACAAAAGAAGCAAATACTTTTCCCTGAGTACTGTTTTTCTTAGCTATTTCAGGGTACTTAATCTCACGACCTAAGAATTCATAAAATTTCTTAATGCCTCCAGGATAATCGGGTACCTTTTCCAGGGAGGTAAAATCATAAATTTTGTCTGAATTGTCTTGTGCTTTTGCTTGATTTAAGCACATAGCGATGCCCGTTAGGGCTAAAAAGATTAGCTTTCTCATTGTTTTTTGTTAAAATGTTAATTATTTAGTTTCCCTTGGAAGTTTCTTTAGGCTTTTTGCTGGTAATAATCACCACTCCATTTTTGCCCTTATCGCCGTATCGTTTTTGCGAGTTTGCATCTTTGAGCACCTCTATTGATTCGATGGATTCGCCATTTAAGTTAGGATTAGTAACCTCTTTTCCATCTACAACGTAAAGTGGTTTGGCTTTATCATCGAAATCTCTGTTTAGCAAGTATCGCCTTATTACAGGAGTTTCACTATAGGGTAAAGGACGGACGTTTAATCCTGATACTTTTCCTTTCAAATTAGGTTCATCAATTTTTATAGGTGCGGCCTTAAGTCCATAATTATTACTCAGAGAACCATTTTTGGTTTTAACTTCTATTACACCTGCAAAACCATCAGTGCCATACCGGGCTGTTGCTAAACTGTCTTTTAAGATGTTTACAGCTTCAATGTCATTTGGATCAACATTGTTAAGTGATGCTGTGCCCCTTATATACTGTTTATTGCCATCTATTACAATTAAATGTTCAGTACTTAATGTTGATATTCCCCGGATTATAACTTTAGGCATTTTGGTACTATCTGTTTTTTGGGCAAAACCAGCTAAACTAAAGCCCATCAGCATGGTAAATATGATTACGTTTTTCATATTGAATTTTGGTTAGAATTTTTTTTCGAGTTCAAAAAAGTCATTGTTCTTATTTATCGAAAGTTCTTTCGAGTTAAGTGGCCTGAAAACATTGCTTTTTGCACCTTTGCTGGTAACTAAAATTACACCACCCTTGGCTTTTGGCCCGTATAGATTCATTGCAGTTTGATCTTTTAATACTTCTATTGATTCGATACTGTTTGGGTTTATCGTATTCAACTGACTGTTATCTGATAATTTAACGCCATCTACAATGATTAGCGCATCAAGATTTGTACCCTTCTTCAATCTGATCCGGTCGCCGGGAATGCTACTTGCTTTAGTCTCTTTTATAGGTACAGGGTCGTTTAGTTTGAAATTAACGTTAATATTATATTTAACTCTTACTGCTAAGCCGTTCTGAATGCCTGGGTTCCACTTTGGCGATTCTTTTATAACCCTCATTGCTTCTTCGTCTGTTCCACTTCCTAAACCCCGTGTAATTTGGACATCTGTTAACGAACCATCCTTTTCAACTACAAAGCTGAGGAAAACTTTACCTTGCACATTATTATCCTGCGCCATCTTCGGATATTTAATACTGCCACCCAGGTATTTATAAAATTGGGTTATGCCACCTGGAAATTCCGGCTGTTTCTCAATCGAAACGAAATCATATACTTTATCTGTATTTTCAGATTTAATGACATTGGTGTCTTCACCAGTAGTTTTAGGCAGATAAGATATGATATTAATCCTGTTCAGATTTACATATTCGCCTGATTCAGGTAACAATTCATTCCTGAACACTTTTGAAGATTCCGGAATGCTAAAACTAACCGTTAAAGCATATTTGCCATCAGCTACAGCTTTAAATCCTTTGTAAGATAAAATTGCTTTCTTCAATTCTTCATCACAGCCAGCACCTAGTGCTACATTTGATGTAATATTGGTAACTTTTCCACCTGTTAAATTAAACCTTACCTGGGCATTTCCCTGAATTTGATCGCTAGTGGCTGTCGTTGGGTATTTGATGTGCCTGCCTAGAAACTGATAAAATCCGGTCCAGTTTGGATCTGTTTTGCCATCAACCGAAATTTTAGGTGCTATAGTTATCCCCTCTGGGGCTGTAACCATGTTTTCAACCAGCTCAATCGGCTTATCCATAGGCATTTGATCAGTAATGGATAATAATTTCTCGTTTTTACGAACAGTAGCCGATGAAAATACAATGAGAAGGGCAAATAGCGGAATAAAGATTCCATACTTCACAATCGCTATCTTTTTAGATCGCTCCTTATGAAGCATGAAAATTCTTTTTTTGATCAATGATTTTTCTAAGAAGCCATTTGTTAAGGTATTTGGTGAAATACCAAATGACTTGCTCAATAACAACATGGCATATTCAGCTTTATCACCCTGAAATTCGGCGGCAAGTTCGTCAGCTAAAAACTCGTGGATATTTTTAATGGCTTTCTTGTAAAGATAAATCACCGGGTTTAACCAGGTAATAATCCCTATAATTTCGAAAAATAAAATATCTACGGTATGCCATTGCTTAATATGTGCTTCTTCATGAATATCAATCACATCCATTTGTGGTAATTGCTGATCAATTACTTTTTTGCCAAAAAAAGAGAAAGCTGAGCCAGCCTTATTTATAGTAATGAGTTTTTTAACTGCTAATAAATTAAATACCAATCTACCTAAGAAGAACAAAGTACCTGCGCAATAAATGTAAACGAATGCATTTCCCCAGTTAAAACCAGTATTACGTTCTGTTACAATTGTTGCCTGTGCTAATACAGCTTCCCAATTAACTGAAGTATAAACCTGCTGCGCTGCCTTCTGTTCCGTAAGCCACTCTAAACGGATAAATGGTATGCAGAGGGATAAAGCGCCCGCAGATATTAAATAAATGCGGTTTAAAGTAAAGTAGGTCTCCTTATCTAACAGTAATTTGTAAAAGCCGAAAAAAACAATTAGGTATAAGTTCACCTGTAAAAGGTAGTGGGCAAAACTCATTTTGGCTTATGTTTAATTTTATTAATCATTTTTAAAATTTCATCAACATCACTTAAATCCAGTTTTTCTTCTTTAACGAAGAAAGAAAACATACTCTCTACCGAATTTTCGAAGTAATTGCCTAACAGCTTTTCTGTTGCATGGCGCTTGTACTCTTCTTTACTGATTAAAGGGTAATACTGATGGGCCTTACCAAAGGCTTCGTGACCAATAAAACCTTTGGTTTCTAAAATTCTAATAATGGTTGATACGGTATTGTAAGCCGGTTTAGGGAGGGGTAATTCATCAATAACCTCTTTAACGAATGCCTTCTCCAATTGCCATAAAACCTGCATAATCTGCTCTTCGGCTTTGGTTAAATCTTTAATTTCCATAATAGTTAATAATAATAATAAGGATGATGGCAAATGAATTGCCTTAACTAAAGTTAAAACTAATTAGTTAGTTGTCCAAATTTTATTTAATAATTATTTTGAAAAGTAAATTCGGTGCAAATTTCTTTTACTTAGGGATTATTCTTTACAAATAAATTGTATAATTTTTAATCGTATTTTACTGTAATACAGTGCTTTGATTGTAGTCTGGGCTAGATGTTAATCAGGTTGTTTTTGATGCCGTATACCACTAATCCGGTGCGCGACTTCATGTTTAGTTTAGCAAAAAGGGATTCCCTATAGTTGTCAACTGTTCGGGGGCTAACATTCATGAGGTCGGCAATTTCTTTATAGGTAAGCTCAGTGCTGCAATGTTGCAGAAAAGTAAGTTCCCTATCAGAAAATGTTGGTTTAATGCCATTGTCTTTTAAAGCGACCAAAAGCCTGCCCGATACGAGCTCATTTATATAGAACCCTTTATTTACAATTACTTTAATGGCTGTTAATAAATCAGATGGTGTAGCTTCTTTAAGCATATAACCTCCGGCGCCAGCTTTGAGCATCCCAATTATTGCTTTTTCATCTTCGAGCATGCTTAGTGCAAGTACATGAACATTTGGATGGTTGGCTTTAACCCATTTAGTGGCGGCAAAACCATCCATTACCGGCATGTTAATATCCATTAAAATAAGCTGAACTTCAGCGTGCTGATTAATTTTAGTTTGAAGATCGATTCCATTCATGGCTTCGAACATAACCTCTATTTCATCAAATTCTGATAATAAACTAGCTAATCCGGAGCGGAAGAGGGTGTGGTCATCAACAATTGCAATAGAAATACTTTGGTTCTGCATAATTAAGGGTAGGGGATTTCAATTGAAATAGACGTACCTTCGCCAGGCACCGAATTTAGTGCTAATTTTCCATTGATCATCTCAATTCTTTTATAAATTGAATTTAGCCCCATTCCAGATTTTTTAGCTTTAATCATATCTTGGTCAAAGCCTATACCATTCTCAGTCACCTTTAAATGTAAAGCACTATTCTCTAGATAAGAATCGATCTGTATATATTTTGCCTGGGCATGTTTTATAATATTATTGATAATTTCCTGCAATAAGCGAAGAATGATCAGATCCTTATCAGGAGATGTGATCTGAAGATCTACCAATTGGTTATTAACTTTTAGTTCATACGTTCCTGCTTTATTAAGCCAGTTAATTTCCTGATCTATTGCATGGCCAATGCCATTTTCTACCAGTTGCTCTCCATGTAACAGCTTGGCCAGCTCTCTTAATTCTTTGATGGATTTGCTAACAAGTGTTAATGAATTATCGATTTTCTTTTTGGCCTTTTCTCCATCATTTAAATTTATAGAGTTTAAGGTGAGTGTGGTAAGACTGAGCAACTGGCCAACATTATCATGTAATTCTGTTGCTATACTTTGCATTGTTTGATCTTGTACTTCAATGCGGGTTTGAAGCATTTCGGACTCAAATTTTTGTTGCATATGCTGCTTTTCCAGAAAATGGTTTTTTTTATGCTGGTTGTAAGATCTGATATATAAAATCAAAAATACCGGCACCAGTAAGAATACCAATGTCGAAATGGCAACTAAGAGTGCAATTTTCGTTGTTTCATTCTGCATATAAACGAATATACCCAAAGGCTATATAAAATAAGGTTTAACAATACGTAAATACAATATCTTAATGTTGCAACACCTATAATTTTTACTGTGAATAAGCCATCAAAAATATTCGACATGGTGCTTCCGAAATAATAAAACAGGACACCTGTTACCCACCAAAATTCGGGATGGGTTTTGATATTGATAAAGTTTTCATCTTTTAACAACAGGTAGTAATAGTAGAGGCAATAAAGGGTGAAAAATACAGACATTACGCTAATGGTAAGCGTATTTGAATCAGTAAATGGATGCGTAAAAAGAAAAATGAAATAGGTAAGGTAAATCACACCCGAACCGATTAAAAAAATAGGTTTCGGGCTGGTGTATTCTTTCAAACAACAATAAAGGCCATATAAAATGGTACTGCTTTCGAATATTAAAAAGATATTGAAAAGCCATAAATTGTGTGTGTGTTTCGACGCAAGATAAATGGCATAAAGTTCTGTACCCAAAGCAATGGCAATGTAGCAGGTGACTACCTTCCAAAAAACCTTCTTGTCTTTCCAAACCAACAAGATTGCGCTGGTTAAACAGATAATCTCCGATATAACTATGGGCGATATGTACCTCATTCTTTATAAACTGGTTCCTTCACACATATCCGGGCATGCAGTACCCCTGTTTTCAATATTGCTCAAATCATCTCTATGGTTTTCTTCGCCGTTTCCATTGCCATTACCCACGCCTGGTGTAGTTGGTACCAACAGTAAAGTATTTCTGCCTTCATAAGATTTAGGAACACCTTCTATTGCTCCTTCTAAATACTGTGCAAAATAAATTCTTAATCCATCATATTTGCCTTCGCTCATTGATTTTGCGATTTCTAAAATCTGCTCAGCGGGAAACCATACTGCCTTTGTGTAAGATTCTGTAGAAGTCATCCCGTCTTTGGCATAGGCAACAACCATGGCCTTCGCAACCTTCGGATCGATAGGTTCCATATTTAATTTTTTGCTCATAAAATTAAAAGAGTTTTTTGGTTTGTAAAGAGACTAAAAATCGATAATAAATTATGATCTAGCAAGAAGTATTTACAATTAAATACCGTAAAAATACCCTTCTATTTAAGGCATTTTACGCTAACATCAAATTGCGCTCCGCCACTACTTTTGGTATACAATAACAACTAAATATTTGTGATTGTAAAATAAATACTGTCTATCTCATGAAAACAAACATTTTGGACTGATATCAAAATAAGTCTGTTTTCTAGTAAAGCTTGACCATTAAAAACATTCACCATTAATTCTCAAAATGATAAATAACATCCTATTGCAGGAAAATCATAGTTCGATTAGCGAAAGGGAAGTCGAAATTGTACACCTGTTATCAATGGGCTACAACAGTAAAGAAATTGGCTCAATGCTTTTTATTAGCGAGCATACGGTTAATACACACAGAAGAAACATGGTAAGAAAGCTCGACCTTAAAAATTCTTATCAGTTAATTGTTTGGGCATTTAAAGAAAGAATATTATCCATCTAAGGATATAAAGTACATATAACCTCTCATTCTAACAATAAAACCTGCTATTTGATACTAAAGTCAAATTAGCAGGCTTTTGTTTGTAGGTATGTTTATTTGGGTAATTACTTTTGTTCTTGAATTCTGTTGGTGATTAAGCGGGATTACTTTATGCTCTTTTTGGTTACGATAAAATAGCCAACGATGAAAAGAACCGAAGCATAAATTAAACTTGTCCATATTTCTTGCGTAAAAACAGGAAAAGCTAATGGATCAGCACCTTTTGTTACTTTCGTTATTCTTAAAGCCAACGTCGGTAAAGAATAGGGGATTACATAAGCATATTTCCAGCCTACATTTGCAGTAATAATGCCCATAATGGTGCCAACAAAACCAATGCCCATTGGTTTAAGGAAATCGCTCCATAATAAACTTAATATAAACTGTAGCGATAAAATCCCTAGAGAAGCTAAGAATAATTTAGCGTAAGAGTTAATCAGAATATTTGATGGGTTGTATTGATTAAAATTAAACTTAGGGATTAATACCTGTAATATGTGACCAAATGTGTAGGTAAGTGTAGCAAATAAGAATAAGCAGATAAATATTAACAATACTGCATACAGGTATTTTGCCGCATAAATCGAAAATTTATTTAAGGGTTGGGCAAATAACATTTTCCAGGTATCGTTTTTATGTTCAATATTATTGACTGAAAAGGCCATGAATATGACATAAAAGGGCATGATCAAAAAACCCATTACGCCGAGTGCTGCACCGCTATAGTGAGCCCATAAGAGCATTGGAGGATAATGGTTGGAGATGATTTTTTCAGCGTCGTAATAAAAGCCAAAGCTGATTAAGCCGCAAATAATAATAGGTAATAGTATGGCTGCCCAGAAAGCTAAAGTTTTTCGGGATTTGTAAAATTCTGATACTAAAGAAATATAAAGAGCGTGCATGTTAGTTTGTTTTAGTAATATCCAGGAATAAATTTTCCAGATCTTTTCGTTGCTGATAAAGACTGCTCACTGTAAAACCATTTTGGATCAGCAATGTGTTTAGTTCTCCACTTTTTTGCGATGAGGCATATGGCAGGGTGATTACCTTATCTGTTTTTGCCACAATTTCATAACCCGAATTTGTTAAAAAGGTACCTGCACTTTCGATATTATCTACTTCGATTTGGAGCATCGGTTTGCTGAGTAGATGAAGTTCGTTAATCGTGCCCTGAAATAATAATTGACCTTTGTTTATAATGCCAACATGGGTTGCTGTTCTTTCTATTTCGGCCAGTAAATGACTTGAAACCAGTATTGTTTTTTGGTGTTTTGTAGCTAAATCGATCATCAGGTTCCGAACCTCAATAATCCCATTCGGATCTAAACCATTGGTAGGCTCATCCAATAGAAGTAATTCAGGATCTGAAATTAGTGCCTGCGCAATGCCCAGCCGCTGTTTCATGCCCAACGAATATTTGCTGGCTTTTTTATTTGCGGCTTCTGCCAAACCCACTAGCGATAGCATTTCATCAGCTTTCGCTTTTTTAATGCCTAACAAGATGCAACGGTTAACCAGGTTTTCTTTTCCTGTTAAATGACCATAAATGGCTGGTTGTTCAACCAAAGCACCTATGCGTTTAAGAATCGAGATGCGATTACTGTTTATTTCCTTACCAAATATAAATACCTGATCGGATGGCGACTTCAGCAGGTTCAATAGGATTTTTATGGTTGTTGTTTTGCCTGCACCATTGGGGCCTAAAAAACCATAGATGCTCCCTTTTGGTACTTGTAACGACAAATCTTTTACTATAACCTGGTTGCCAAAGTTAAAGTTCAGACCTACGGTTTCGATAGCGTAATTACCCATTATTTCTATTTGAAAATAGCAGTTGCCTGTTTCACAATAGAACCAGATGTTTTTGTAGTTTTTACAGCTATTTCGGCATCATTCTGATTGGTGTTAACGGTAAGCGTTAAAATAATCATCATAAATACAGGTAATAATAAAAGTAAAAATGGCGATGTGTTTGCTAACTTTTTCATGATCGATAGTTTTATTTGAGAGGTTGCGAAAAGACCATCAGTAATTACTGTTTGATTTTTGAAGTTGATTGCTGATGATGTTTTCATTTTGTTTTCGTTTTGATGATCAAAGAAACTCAAGAAAAATAACCTGCTAAAATCTATTATACCAAGTGCTCAAGATTCTAGATCAACAGACATTTTTGGCGTTTGTCGATAAAATTTGCCTATTGGGCCGTTCGTAGAAAAAAAATGCCCGTTGGTAGATTGTGTGAGTAAATCGATAAAACTTTATTTATTTTGTGGCTTGAATGATATGCTTTTTGTTAGTGTATATTGGCATTCATTACAATTTAATAGATATCGAATGAAACAAAGTAGGGGACCTTTAATATTACATGCTATTTTTTGGGGATTTATATGCCTTCTTATTATAGTTATATCTATGATGGCGAGTGAAAAGCATACCATTAAAGATTATTTTCTGTCGTATTTTGTTTTTGGAATCGTTAATGTTTCTGTATTTTATATTAATTATATTTTTCTGATCCCATCACTAATCAAAAAGAGAAAAAAGTACTGGTTATATGTCCTATCATTTATTCTTTTAATTGTTGTTGCAACATTTGTTAAAACTGTTATCGCTGTTTTAAACCCCGAGGAGATGCTTCGTTATACCTTCGATGGCAAAAGCCATAATATGTCTGTTAATAATTTTGCTATCAACACGGTTTTTATAATTGGTTTTTTCCTGGTTTCGAGCTGTATAATTAAATTCACCATCGATTGGTTTGCGAGCGAAAGGATTCAGCGCGATTTAGAGAGCGAACGCCGCGAAATGGAGCTTCAGTTTTTAAAGTCGCAGTTAAACCCACATTTTCTTTTTAATTCGCTTAATAACATCTATTCGCTGGCCTATCAAAAATCGGATAAAACAGCCGATGCGATTATGAAGCTTTCTGAAATTATGCGTTACATGATCTATGAAAGCAATACACCAACCGTAGCGTTAAGTAAGGAGGTAGATTATTTAACAAGTTATATCGAACTGCAAAAAATAAGGTTTAAAGATGGTGCTTATATCGAGCTTACCTTAAACGGCGAAATTGACAATCAAAAAATCGTTCCTTTAATGTTGATTTCGTTTGTGGAAAATGCATTTAAACATGGTGTAGTAACCGATCCGGCAGAACCTGTAAAAATCAATATCATTGCCAATCAGAAAATTTTGCATTTTAGTGTAGTGAACAAAAAGAACCAACAGAATAAAGATGCGCAGGGTGGAGTTGGCTTAACCAATGTAGAACGACGATTACAATTGGTTTATCCTGATAGATATAAATTAAATGTTGTAAATTCGGCTACCCATTATACCTGCGAACTGATGATTGACATATAATCCGGTAACTAACCTTACCCGGATTTAAAATCATTAATTAAAATAATAACCTAAAATGAACTTAAACTGCATTGTTGTTGATGATGAGCCTCTGGCGCTTGATATTCTACAGGACTATATTTCGAAAGTGCCTTTTTTAACTATGGTTAAAAGGTGCGAAAACCCTATTGAAGCCTTGCAGATTGTTCAGGGCGGAGGGATTGATCTGGTATTTTTAGATATTCAGATGCCTGAGCTAACCGGAATCCAGTTTTTAAAAATTGCCGGTAATAAATGCCACTATATATTAACTACTGCTTACCCACAGTATGCTTTAGAAAGTTACGACCTTAATGTTTCGGATTACCTGTTAAAGCCAATTGCATTCGACCGTTTTTATAAAGCGGTAGAAAAAGTTCACAATCAGGTAAAACCGGTTGAAACTCCTGCTAGTGTGGCCCAGCCGATTGTTACTCCAGCACCATTTTCCGGCTCACCAAATCCAGTTCAGGATTATATTTTTGTGAAAACGGAACATAAGATTCAAAAAATCTATCTGCACGATATTTTATTCATAGAAGGTTTAAAAGATTACATTTCAATTTTTACAAAGGATGAACGTGTAATTACGTTACAAAGCATGAAAAAGATGGAGGAAGCTTTGCCTCAAAGTCAGTTTATCCGGGTGCACAAATCTTATATTGTGGCTGTCGATAAAATTGAAAGTATTGAGCGCAGCCGCATTACCATCAACCAAAAAATTATTCCGGTTGGAGATACTTACCGCGATGAATTTTTCAGGGTGATTGGAAATAAGAATATTTAGAAAATATGTAAGATGTGAAATGGGAGAGGGAAGGCCATGGCCACGAATCGTCATTTCGACCGTAGTGGAGAAATCTTTAAATTTGATTTCAATACTTGGTACAAAAGATCTCTCCATTTCGCTGCGCTACAGTCGAGATGACGACCATTCTATGGAAATCTGTCTATGGTGTCGGAATCGAAAGATCCTTAATGAGATTAATAAAATTATAAAGTAGCTGGCTGTGCCATCGGCTGACCCAGAACTTTCCTGATTTCGTTTTCTATTTCCAAAGTAATATCGTTTGCTGATTTTACGTCCGGTTCTATTGGTTTTAAAACGGTCCATCTTAAGGCATTTCCTGTAGTTAGGGGAAACATGCCAAAGCGGACAATTTTCCATGAATTTTCTATCGCCACCGGAACGATCAAAGCATTAGGAACTACTTTTAATATGGTAGCAATACCTCCAAATTGAAAGGTTTTCAACTGACCATCTTTCGCACGCGTTCCCTCAGGGAAAATAACAGTACTCCAGTTATTTTCTTTCATTCTGCGGCCAAGTTTTATGATTTCAGAGATGGCTTGCTTATTGTCTTTCCTGTTGATGTTTGCCCCACCGCCTAAACGCAGGTTAATGGATATGGATGGAATGCCTTTGGTAAGCTCAATTTTAGAGATAAATTTTGCACTGTGTTTCCTTAAGAACCAAATTAACGAAGGAATATCGTACATGCTCTGGTGATTTGCGGCAAAAATAATCGGCCTATCTGTTGGTAGCTCGTATTCATTTTTAAAACTGACTGAATTGAAAAGGAAAATCTGGCAGTAGGTTAGAAAAAAATTAAGAATATCTACAGAGACCTTGTGCGCTTTATATCCAAAAAGCTTAAAACAAAGCCATTGTATAGGATGGAAGATGCAAAGTGTTAATCCAAAGAAAATATAAAAAATAGGGCTTAAAATATATCCGAAAAGCTTGCTCATTTGGTTGATTAATACGTGGCAAAGATAATAATAAATTATTCTGGTTCTTTGAAGATGTATCTTTCTTCGTATTCAATCTCAAACGTTTTTAAGAAATGGGTGTACTCCTGTAAAAAGCTCTCTTTTTTATGGTGCTGTTCCTGGTTTTGAATGTATTGAATGACCTGTTGAATATGGCTTTTCGAATATGAAAATGCACCATAACCTTCTTGCCAGGCAAATTTTGTTTTACAAAATCGCTGGTCATTAATCCATTTAGAACTTTCTGTCTTTACATTTTGAATCAGGTTGGAAATAGACTGATGTGGCCGCATGCCAATAAAAATGTGAATATGATCGGGCATACAATTAATCTGTATCATTTTATGGTTATTTGCCTGAAATATTCCTGTGAGATATTTTAATAGCCTTTCTTTCCACTCCGGACGAATTAATGAAGCACGAAATTTAACAGCAAAAACAAACTGAATGTGTAATTGGGTATAGGTATTCGGCATAGCGTTCTAAATTTAAATCATAATCAAACGTTCCTACGGAACGAAAATTGCCGTCTGCAATTTCTACCGAGGAAATGTCCATACTGGACATTAATAATTATTAGGATGATTTAATATTTAGGGATTGCAGCAGCAATATAAAACAAATGGCTTTATAGAACAAGCGCTTACGCAATATATTTAGGTATTGGGCAAATTTTATAACAACCCACTGTTAAAAGGACTAATAAGCCGATATTTCTCTGGGACATCAATGATTTTTGGAGTTATTTAACATTTAGGGATTGCACCAGAAATTTAAAACAAATGGCTCTATAGAACAAGTGCTAATGCAATATTTTTAGGTATTGGGCAATTTTATAATAACCCACTTTTAAAGGGCTAATAAGCCGATATTCCCTGGGATAACAATAATTTTTGGGATGACTTAACATTTACGAATTGTAGCAGCAATTAAAAAAATGCCTTTATAGGACAAGTGCTTACGCAATATTTTTAGATAATAGGTAAATTACAACAACCCACTGTTAAAAGAACTAATAAGTCGATATTTCTCTTGGACATTAATAATTTTTAGGATGATTTAATATTTAGGGATTGCACCAACAATTTAAACAAATGGCTTTATAGAACAAGTGCTTACGCAATATTTTTAGGTAATAGGTAAATTACAACAATCCACTGTTAAAAGAACTAATAAGCTGATATTTCTCTGGGACATCAATAATTTTTGGGATGATTAATATTCAGGGTTTGTTCAGTAGATTAATATAGATAATTTTAACATCTAATCATGCGAATGTCCCATAGGGACATATGCCTGGTAGAAAAAATATATAATATTTTTTATGTTCCGTTAGGAACATTTGGTGGTTCTGCCGGTTACAATTCACCATTTAACATCATCAGCTTAGCTTTTAAGATTGCAACTACGCTCATCGAGTCGGTAATCTGTCCATTCAAAACCATTTGATAGGCCTCATCAAATGATAATTTTTTTACGACGAGTTGTTCCGTTTCTTCTGGCATCGCGATACCTTGAATTAAACCAGTTGCAACATAGATTATGCTCAATTCATCGCTCACAGAGTTGGATAGGTGCATCCTTTGTATCTCTTTCCAGTTTCTTGCACTCATTCCCGTTTCTTCCAATAATTCTCTTCTTGCACTTTCTAATGGCACTTCATGGAATGGCCCCCCGCCTTCGGGAATTTCCCAACTGTAGGCATTTAGTGCATACCTGTACTGGCCAACCAACCAGGTATTGTAGGTTTCATCCAAAGGAAGAATTCCGATGGCCAGATTCTTAAAATGAACAGTGCCGTAAATTCCTTGCCCGCCAGATGGATTAATGACCTGGTGTTCGGTTAAACGAATCCAGTTGTTGTCGTATTTTACCTCGCTTTCCAGCGTTTTCCAGGGGTTAATCTCTTCCATGGCCGCAAGATAACAACTTGTTATAGTTTTAAGAAGAAAGGATTTGTATTGAAGAAAATTTAGGATAAAAAAAGAGTGCTTAGATTTTCTAAGCACCCTTGGATAAAATTAGAACGATCCTTCATCAGGACGGTTATCCTGCTCTTCTTTCTTCTTTTTGTTTGTACCGGTAAATGTAGTTTTTCCAAAGCGGTAAGAGAAAGTTAAATTCCCCATTGTTCCCTGAAACTGGCGTTCAAAATCAACAATTGTGGCTCTATCTTCAGTGGTCATGCTCCATCTTCTGGTATTAAATACATCTCTGACATTGAAACTCAAAGATGCTTTTTTGTTTGGGAAATCGTATTTGGCCCCACCGTCAATCCCATACATCGCATTACGTTTTCCCTGTGCCATCACTTCTGGCGCTCTATAGTCACCGCGTACCTGTAGCGATAGACTTTTAACTACTGTTAAATTTCCGGTCAGGTTGGCGTTCCAGCTAAAGCCACTGCTTGATGGAATGTCAAATCGTGCATCACCGGCAAACTTGGCCTGGTACAAGTTTACATTGGTAGTGAAGTTTAAAGCTTTAACAAGGTCAAAACGGCCAATTAATTCTAAACCGCTATTAATCTGGTTTGTTAAATTTTGAGGGGTTGAAGTAATAATTCCATTAACTGGTGTACTTCTTACGCGTTGGATCACATCATTGGTCTGACGGAAATACAAGCTTGAAGTTAAGGTTACTTTTTTCCAGTATTTACTATAACCCAACTCAAAAGAGTGTACATCTTCTGGTAATAAATTAGGATTACCGCCTCTGTAGTTTAATGGATCAGAAACATCTAAAAATGGATTGGTGTCCCATGGGCGTGGACGGTTTACACGACGGGTATAACTCAGTTGAAGCTGGTTATCGCCCTTCAGTTTCTGTGTTAAGAACACACTTGGGTATATCCTTTTGTAATGGATATTTCCTTCGGCAGTGGTTAATACATTGTTGGTGTAGCCTTCTAGATGGGTATCTAAACGTGCATCTTCCCCCCTTAAACCAATTTGGTAACCAAAATCTTTAATCTGGTTCTGGTAATTGAAATACAATGCATGCACCTGGTCTTTGCTATCAAAACCATTAATCAACTTATTGTTGCTGATGTAGATACTGCTATTGGTTAGGATTGAATCTGCATATTGATCATTCTCGCCTAAGCGGATCTGGCTGCGGTAACCCACTTCAATTTTACCCGCTTTACCTACAGGTAATGCGTAATCCGTTTGGATATTGTAATTGGTGTTGTTACCGGTATTAAATACGCGCTGTAAACTTAAGGTTTCATCAATGGGTACACCATTGCGGTTAGTGGTGTTTGTTCTATAATACTGATTACTATTATTGGTGCCGTAAGAATAACCAAAATTAAAGCTTAGTTCTTCTTTCGGTTTCTTGAACTTTTGTACATAATCTAAATTTGCATCATAACTTGTTCCAAAACCGTCGGTGCTGTTCGCTCTGTTGCTTAGCAGAACTGGCGACCGGTTTTTATCTAATTGTATGATGTCGAGCTGATCATTACGGTCATTATCTCTTGAGTTAAAACCTCCTGATAAGCTGATTACACTTTTAGGGGCTAAATAATAATCAATACCCGCTTTGGCATTATGTCCTTTATCCAATGATGTGGAAACTGTATTTTGACTGGCAAATCTTGTTCTCAATGAATCTGATTTATAGGTAATATCCTGAAAACCACCTCCAACACGATTCCCGTAACGATAGCCATAGTTTCCATAAATATTAACTTTACTGTTCTGGAAACTTAAGTTGGTATTGGCATTATAGTTATCGCGGTTACCTGCTGTTAAAGCAACTGAGCCATTAAACCCAAGTTTTGTATTTTTCTTAAGAACAATGTTGATGATGCCTGATTGACCTTCAGCATCGTATTTTGCTGATGGATTGGTAATTACCTCAACACTTTCTATGGAGCTGGCCGGGATGGATTGCAGGATTTGCGCTACGTTACCGCCTGCAATTAAAGATGGCTTTCCATCAATTAATACCTTAACACCTGCAGAGCCACGTAAACTCACATTGCCATCCATATCGGTAGAAACAGAAGGAACATTTTGCAATAAATCGCCGGCAGAACCGCCTTCGCTGATCACACTCTGATCAACTGCGAAAATCTTTTTATCAATCCCCATTTGCATGCCCTGTTTCTGGCCGGTCACGGTAATTTCGCTTAGTACATTACCCTTTGCCGCATTCATTTTAATGTCGCCAAAATTTAAGGTACCAGTACTGGCAGTTATCGTTACATTGTCCCTAACCATGGTTTGGTAACCAACAAAGCTGATTTTAAAGGTAAAAGTCCCGGTAGGGATTTCAGTCATTACAAATGCACCATTCACATCTGTTTGAACTATTTTGGCGTTTTTTGCTGTGGCTTTATCAATTAAGATTGCTGTGGCAAAAGGAATGGTTTCTTGTGTTTTGGCATCTTTAAGTACTCCGGTAATTTTTGCGTTTCCGCTTGTTTGCGCAAAAAGACTAAATGAAAGGGTGAGCAGTAATAGGGTAATCTGTATTGTTCTTGATTTTAAAATTCTCATTAAAAATAAAATTTCGTGTGTTTTTATAAAGGGAGACAAAGTAACGGCAAGTAAGTTTAATAAATGGGCCGTAACTATTTTATTACAGCCATTTTATAGTAATATTTTTGTGGGTTAATTTACAGTTGGTAGTTCGTAATTAGCAGTTTTCAGTTTTGCCTAAAACAATGATGGAATATTACAATTGGTGAATGTGCAAAATGTTACTTTTGTTCATTATGAATAAAATATTAATTGTTGATGATTTGCACCCTGTATTTAAAGAGCAGGCCATTGCCATGGGCTACCAGGTTGATGATGAACCGCAGATTACCCGTCAACAAACTTTAGATAAAATAAAAGATTATACCGGTATTGCCGTAAGGACTAAATTTAGGATAGATGCCGAAATTTTTGCTGCTGCTCCGAATTTAAAGTTCGTGGCCAGGGCGGGAGCAGGTTTGGATAATATTGATGATAAAATAGCCTTTGAAAGAAATATAGAGTTGATTAATGCTCCGGAGGGTAATTGTGATGCCGTTGGAGAGCACGCCACGGGTTTGCTTTTATCATTAATGAATAACTTCCGCAGGGCAGATATGGAAATTAGGAACGGTGTTTGGGATCGGGAAGGAAACCGCGGTTACGAGCTGAAAGGCAAAAAAGTAGGTATTATCGGATATGGTTTTATGGGGCAGAGCTTTGCTAAAAAACTGGCAGGTTTTGAGGTGGATGTAATGGCTTACGATAAATATAAAACAGGTTTTAGCGATGCTTTTGCCCGTGAAGTAAGCATGGAAGAAATTGTAAAACACAGCGATGTGCTCAGTTTGCATATTCCACTAACTGCCGAAACCAAACAAATGGTTGATGATGAATATTTGTTCCACTTCAAGAAGCCGATTTTCTTTATCAATACGGCCCGCGGCGAAATTGTAAATACACCTGCAGTGCTAAATGCCTTAAAAAGCGGCAAGATTTTGGGCGCAGGTTTAGATGTTTTACAGACAGAAAAATTCCCTGCTTTGGGTGAACAGCCTTGGTATGATGAATTAAAGAATAACGAAAAAGTGATTTTAACTCCACATGTGGGTGGCTGGACTTTTGATTCCTACCGTAAAATTTCGGAAGTTTTAGTTGAGAAATTACGTAATATTTGATCTTTTATGGCAAATAAAGTTATCCATTCAGGAGAATATATTAAAAGTATCGATTTTGAATATATAGAGACCTATTCCTTTCAACAAGAGGCTTATTATTCTGAAACTAATAGAGATACAGGAGAAATGTCTTGGCATAAGCAGCGTATTACTGATCCAGATAAAAAATTAAATCTATCTTCAATGAAAATCAGTTCATTCCAATTTAATGATGCTGATGTATTGACATTGGTCCACATTTTGGAAATTGATGTAGTAAATTTGCCTTCTTGGATGTGTGTCCCTATTTACAGGGATGCAATGGTATTCTATAATAAAAAGAAGGAAATGGTTTCTGCACTTAATATATGCTTTGAGTGTTTGTATATGGAAACCGATAAGCAAATTAATATTAACGCAGATGAAAGAACTTATGAATTGCTCAAATCGTTCTTAAATTCAAAAGGACATCATATTCGGTAAGACCTCGCAGGTTTCTGAAACCTACGAGGTCTGGAAGTAGGTGCAAAAACAGGAAATCTCCATTTTATTTTCTTAAATTGGCTATATAATCTAACCAATTTTATCATGCCGAAAGATCATTTATATTCTACCACAGTTACCTGGACGGGCAATAAAGGCTCGGGTACAATGGATTACCGTTCGTACGATCGCGATTATGTAATTTCAGTAAAAGGCAAAGCCGATATTTCCGGTTCATCAGATTCTGCCTTTTTGGGCGATAAATCTAAATACAATCCCGAAGACCTCTTATTGGCATCAATTTCGAGTTGCCACATGCTTTGGTATTTGCATCTATGCTCTAAGAACGAAATCGTAGTTATCGATTATAAAGATGAAGCAGTAGGTACAATGGAAGAATTGGCTGATGGAAGCGGGAGATTTAAAGAAGTTACCCTTCATCCGCAGGTTTTAATAGCCGATAAGGCACATTACGAACTTGCAGCAACGCTGCATCATGAAGCCAATAAAATGTGTTTTATTGCCAATTCATTGAATTTTCCGGTTAAACACGAGCCGATTTGTAAAGCGGAGAACGGTTAACGGTCTTCAGTTACGGTTCATATTTATCGTCCTCGTTTTGTAACGAGGATGAAAGAGAAAGGCGATTTTATCGCCACAAATTGTGCTTTAAGCCGCATTAAAAATGCGGATCTCAATAATCCCCGTTGCAAACGGGGACTATAAAGTTAGTAGTTTCAGTTCACAATTTTCAATTGGCATTTATATCAAATTGCCAGCTGAAAATTGCAAGCTGTTAATTATTTCGCTTTCCAAACATTGTCTTTTGGAGTAGCATCTACATAAATGCCATTATCCAAACTGATTGACGTTATTTGTTTAGTGGTGTTAACTGTGATATTAACTTCTTTCTGGTTTGCTTTCCAGACCGCTGGTGTTTGGTGTATGGTATCAACTTTACCATCAGCATAGCTTACCAACACATCAAAAGGAATTGCAAAACCACCAACATTTTTAACAGCTACCGTCGATTTTCCTTGTGCAGGCGTTACTTTGCTAATCGCTAAATCAAGATAATTGTTGGTAAAGAACCAGTTTTGGAAAAACCAGTTTAAATCCTGCCCAGAACCTGCATTCATCGAATTAAAATAATCCCATGGAATTGGGTGCTTGCCATTCCAGTTGCTCATATAAGTATGTAATGCTTTTTTGAATAAGTCGTCTCCAAGCATATCCTTTAACGCAAGGTAAGATAATGAAGCTTTTCCATAAGAGTTATTTCCATAACCAGCTCCCGAAACCTGGTCGGACATTGAAATTACCGGTTGATCTTCTTCTGTAGATTTATCGTTAATGTATTCATCAACTCTAAATTTCTTGTAAAAATCATCAGCAGCTTGCTTGCCATGCTCGGCAATACCAATTAAATATTCGAAGGTAGTGGCCCAGCCTTCGTCCATATAGGCGTAACGGGTTTCGTTAATACCCATGTAGAAGGGGAAGTAAGTATGTGCCACTTCATGATCCTGAACCAACTGTGCGAAAACAGGATCGCCAAATTGAGAATCGTTTACCATCATTGGGTATTCCATATCGGCAAAACCCTGAAAAGCAATGGTTTTTACATAAGGATAGGGGATGCCAGGCCAATTATTTGAGAACCAATCTAAAGCGTTCAAATTGTATTTAACCGAGTTAACAAAGTCTTTTCCGGTGGTTGGATTATAAGCCGCCTGAGCGCTCGATCTGCGGTTAGTTTTTTTATCTACAATTACACTCGCACCATCCCAAACATAGTGGTTACTTAGGGCAAAAGTAACATCGGTAATGTGGTTAACCGCAAATTTCCAGGTATTCCAGTCTTTTTGCTGGGTTACTTTACCATCCTTCATTTCCTGTTCGGTAGCAATATGGATGACCTCATCGCCATTATACGATTTTTTTAAACGGGCAGAAATTTCGGGTTGTAACACCTCATCCGGGTTAAGGAAATCGCCTGTGGCATATACCACATAGTTTTTAGGTGCTTTAATGGAGAATTCGTAATCGTTAAAATCGTTATAAAACTCGGCTCTATCAGTATGTGGAATGCGGTCCCAACCATTATAATCATCGTATACCGATATGCGCGGATAGCTATAGGCTACAAAAAACGAGTTAGGATCAATCTGCCCCTCGCGGCCACTTTCTTTTGATAATGGGTAATCCCACTCTATTTTAACTGTAATTTTCGATTTTGGCAATAAAGGTTTCGTTAGCGGTACATTACCTACTGTTCCCCAGCTTTTGCTATCCACTTTATAGGTTTCGCCATTTACCGAAAAAGCGATAATATTTAGACCCGTACTCAAAAAATCTTCACTTACAGCGCCACTTCTTGGCGAAGTTGGTTTATGCAGGTTGTTTACAAAGCGGATGGCCAGGTTTTTTAAGGTATCGGAACTGTTGTTGCTGTATAAAATTTCTTCTTTACCGCTAACCACTTTGGTTTCAGCATCTACCTTAATATCCATGTTGTATTTACCATGGTTCTGCCAGTAATTTTGACCGGGTTTTCCATTCATTGAGCGTGTGCCTTTGGTGTATGCCGCTTTGATATTTCGAGGCATATAGAGCTCCTGGGCCGAAGCCATATACCCGCCCAGACTGAGGAGCAGAGCGATAGAAAATAACTTTTTCATTTTTTAAGAATAATTTAAGCTAAATTAAAACTAATGATTGGATTTTAAATGGGTTTATATTTAATGTTACGTTTTTAATGGTAAAGTATTAAGGGTAGGTGTTGATTCGTATCTGTTCTCAACTGTCCTATTTTGGGTATATTAAGTCCTATTAATCCTTAAATCGTAAAAATCATGAGTATTTATTTGCTTTTGTAATTTCCACATTTTATCTTCGTTATAATTGAAGCAAGACTATGTAGCAAACCAACTATATAGTCTTGTTTGTTTTTTATAGCGTTTGAATAAAATTAATAGAGCAATGACAGAGGTAACATACTATACCCAAGAAGGGTTAGATAAATTAAAAGAGGAAGTTCATTATTTAACAACCACCGGTCGTCAGCTTATATCTAAAGCAATTGCAGAAGCAAGGGATAAAGGTGATTTATCGGAGAATGCAGAATACGATGCTGCTAAAGAAGCGCAAGGTTTGCATGAAGCTAAAATTTCAAAATTAAAAAATACGCTGGCAAATGCACGTTTAATTGATGAGTCTAAATTAGATTTATCGAAAGTATTGGCATTGTCTATCGTAAAAATAAAAAATGTTAAAAACGGTGCAACCATGACTTACCAGTTGGTGGCAGAAACAGAAGCTGATTTAAAAACCGGGAAAATTTCTGTTAAATCGCCAATTGCGCAAGGTTTATTGGGTAAATCGGTAGGCGAATTTGCCGAAATTGAAGTACCTGCAGGTAAAATGCAGTTTGAAGTTTTAGAGATTTCGAGATAAGCGAATAGCGTTTGGCGGTAAGTGATTATTAAAACGCCTGTCGCCAAACGCTTAACCCTATACCTTCCACCTTTTAACCTTCCACCTTATGACTGTCTTTTCAAAAATCGTTGCAGGCGAAATCCCTGCACATGTTGTAGCCGAAACCGTAGAATATTTAGCCTTTTTAGATGTTCAGCCGTTAACTGCAGGGCATGTATTGGTGATCCCTAAAATTGAAACCGACTATATCTTCGATATGGATGAGGATTTATATGTTGGGTTGTGGATGTTCGCGAAAATTGTAGCCAAAGGGGTAAAAATTGCTTTCCCTTGTAAAAAGGTAGGTGTTTCGGTAATCGGATTGGAAGTTCCGCACGCACATATCCATTTAATCCCGATGAATAGTGTAAGCGATATGAACTTTAGTAAAGAAAAATTAAAGCCAACCAATGAAGAGTTGGCTGAAGCTGCTGAGAAAATTAAGCAGGCTTTATTAGCTGTATAAAAAAGGCCGGCTGCGAAAACATCAGCCGACCGTCCTAACCCGCCTAACTCAATTATTTTTATTGTGCCGGGGCAACAGTAGCGTTTAGCTGCAACACTGGCCAAACTGAGCCAACTGGGGCATTTGCTGGTTTTATTGTAATGCCATTGTTATCGCCTCTTTTTACATCTGATATCCAGTAGTATAAAGGCCATCCTTTATAGGTTAACTGTTTTTTGCTAATTGTAGCTACAGTAATTACACCAACATCGGTTTTTGTTATTGCAGAAGGTACATTAAGCACTTCAGATTCATACACTGGCCAGATACCTTCTTGTGTTACACTCTTGGTGTATGTATTTACGCCATTTTTGTCTGGCGCAAAAGCATACAAAGTACGTCCTTTACTATCGGTTAGGTAAATGGTTTTTCCATCGCCAACAGCATAAGTACTGGTGTAATTGATATTGTTTCCAGTTAATTGTGCATTAGCCAGCATTAACGAATAATCGGGTTTGGCTACAAACCAGATGCCACCAACACCATCACCTTTAATTTCACCTTTTGAGGCATCGCCAGCGTAATAATAAAGTGGGTAACCACGGTAAGTGCTTTGTTTACGGCCGTCAGCGCGGGTAACCTCGCCAACTTCTGCTTTGTTCAGGTTTAAATCGGTGCTGGCATCTGCTGAGTAATAAAGTGGCCAGGCGGTTTCACAACCATCAGTACAGGTTGGAGTACCTGCAGCATCGTTTGCAAAAAAGTATAGGGTTTTGCCGTCTTTATCGGTTAATACTGATCCGAATTTGGCATCTGTTGCCAGTTGGATTCCTTTTTTGTTATTACCCGCGGGTGTAGGGCCTTCTGAATTATTTTTTTTGCAGGCCATAAATACCATGGCTACACATACAACAGCCAATAGGTTTCTTTTTAAGTAGATTAGCATAACATTTCGTTTTTAGTTTTAACTTTAATAAAAATTGATATGCTGCTATTACGCCCCCAAGTTGTAAATGGTTGCTTGCATAATGGAGATTTTTAGACCAAAATGAATAATATAAAATTTTTTAAAAAAAGTAATTTTTGAAGCAACCTTTCGTTGTTCCTCATCGTAATATATTTTGAAAGGAGAACTTGTGACCGCTAGCCGCGATAGTGAAGGAATTATACAAAAGTACATTCAGGGCTGCATTAGAAATGAAAGAGATAGTCAGAAAGCACTATACAAACATTTCTATAGCTTCGCTATGGGCATTTGTTTGCGTTATACAAACGATCGGTTAGATGCCGCAGGTATATTGAATGATGGATTTTTTAAAGCTTTTAAAAATATAACCAAGTATGAGCCTTCTAAGGCTTTTTTGCCCTGGCTTGGGCGTATAATAACCAATACTGCTATTGATTATTATCGTGCCAATTTAAAATTTGCTGATCATGTAGATATTGAGGATCATGAAAATATTGTGCAGGTAAGTTCTGTATACGATAAGCTTGCCTACAATGATTTATTAACCTTAGTTCAAAAGCTAAGTCCGGCATACCGTACCGTTTTTAACCTTTTTGCAATAGATGGTTACAGCCATGAGGAAATTGCCGAGATGCTTGGAATATCAGTAGGTACATCAAAATCTAACCTGTTTAAGGCAAGGCAAAAATTACAGGAAATGTTAAAAGCTACAGATGCGAAAACTTACCAGGTAAGGAATTCGGAAGTAGATAGAAACCTTTTACAGGTAAGGTTAAACACAAATATGCAATGAAAGAGGGAAAAGATATAGATAAATTATTTAAGGAGGGATTGGAAAACCCCGATCTGCCTTTTAATGATTTAGATTGGGATAATCTGGAGGAGAGATTGCATCCGTCGCCAAAAAGAAGGGTTGTGCCGCTAATTTGGTTAACTGCTGTGGCTGGGATAGCCGCGATGTTGCTGCTGGTGTTTTTATTGGTTAAACCGAAAGCTGATCAGACCGGGAACAAGCCACTGGTTAAAACAAAAAGAGAAACAAACAAAAAAAGTGATAAGCCTTTAAATGATAAAGACAATTTAATTAATAAGCCAGCAGATGAAACCACTGCTAACGAAAATGAGGGGATAAGTTTATTGGCTGGGAATAACAATAAAAACAAAGGCGAGAATGCCCAAAAAGGAGCCGAAATAGGATTTACGCATGAAATTTCCACAAAATCTATAGAAATTAGAACCAGTAATGCGATCAACTATTTAGCAAATGTTATTTATAATCCTGAAATAAGTGCTGAAACAAAACCAGTAGAATTTGAAAAACAAAATCTTACAATTGAACCTTTCAAAGGAAAAATGCCAGGAATTAAAGATCCAATTTTTAAGAAAAAATCACGGTTTGTGTTGAGCATTCTGGCTGCACCAGATTTAACCAGCGTGCAGAAATCAGGGCAAAGTAGCTTAAGTGGTGGTTTCGGCATAGAAGCGACTGTAATCCTGACGAAAAAATTAAGTGTTACTACCGGGGCTTCTTATGCAAAGAAAATTTACGATTCGGATTTTAGTTTATATAATCCCAATACAAACTATGTATTCAACATAAAACCAACAAATATTCATGCCAATTGCGATGTTATTGATATCCCGATTAATTTAAACTATAAAGTTTTTAATGGACGTAGAAATTCTATTTTTGTAAGTACAGGCCTATCCAGTTATTTAATGTTAAAAGAGAAATACAGCTATTCTTATAATGGAACTTATCAAGGTCCTGAAAATTTCGAAGTAAGAAATCAGAACCAGCATTATTTAGGTATAGCCAATGTAGGTGTGGAGTTTCAGCATAAAATAAATAATAATTTAAGTATAAGCGCTAAACCATTTATGAAAATCCCTTTAACGGATATTGGCTATGGAAACTCTAAATTATCATCAACTGGTGTTGCCGTTTCGGTAAATATGAACCTGTTTAAACGGAATTAATGTTTAATATTTTTAATAGGATCTGGTAAAGGCACAAAACCTGTTTCACCAGGAACGGGTTTGAAACTTTGTTCTATCCATTTAATTTTGGCTTTTTCAATTAATTCCTTATCCGAGGCAACAAAGTTCCAGTAGATAAAACGTTCTTCAGGAAAAGGTTCGCCGCCGAAAATGTAAACTGTGGTATTTGCATGCATGGTAAATTCGCAGAGTTTGGCATCGTTGGCAATTAAAATCTGGCGGGGTTCGAAAATATGGGCATCACTCTCTATTGCGCCTTCTAAGATATACAGGGCACTCTCGCCGAAAAGATAATCGCCAATATTCACTTTCTGGCGATCAGTGCTTTTTAACTCTAAAAAATACAGTGGGCTATATACCGGAACCGGAGATTTATGGCCAAAAGCTTCTCCCGCAATCAGTTTAAAGCTAACGCCATCTTGGGTCCAGCTTGGAATGTCGGCCCCTTCAACGTGGCAAAACTCAGGTTCCATTTGTTCTAAATCTTTAGGTAGAGCCACCCAGATTTGTAAGCCATGGAGCATTTTGTCGGTATGGCGGAGATATTCAGGGGTTCTTTCCGAATGTACAATGCCACTGCCTGAGGTCATCCAGTTTACCTGTCCGGGTTTAATCACAATATCTGAACCCAAGCTATCTTTATGTGTAATCTCGCCCTCAAACAGGAAGGTTAAGGTAGATAAGCCGATATGTGGATGAGGTGGAACGTCGAGATTTTCATGATCGCTCATTGCTGCCGGCCCCATGTGGTCGATAAAAGAAAAAGGACCAACCATGCGTTTCTCTCTGAAAGGCAACAACCTGCCAACCATAAAATTGCCAATATTTGCGGGTCTTTCTTCAATAATGAGTTTAATGTTCGACATGGGATGATCAATTTTAAAGAGGTGAATTTAAGGAAAAAGGATGGGATTTAAATTGAAATTCTATTCGTCACTTCATTTCAAGCGAAGTGTAACGGAGTCGAGAAATCTGTCTCGATGACGCTCAAATCGAACTTTTAAGAGCTTGTTTAAAATTAAATAAATTTATTTCGTATGTCAGTCTGAGCGTAGTCGAAGACCATTTCAATGCGTTAATAAAGCAATCGACTACGCTACTATTTACGGGGTCTATCAATACGGTCGTCATTCTCGCGCAGGCGGGAATCTTAAAGCGCTTGCATTACGATTCCCAATCAAGTTGGGAATGACGATTCTCGCAGCCTATAATCCGCTTAAAAATCTGTCATTCATATTGATTTTAATGATAAATTATCCCCTCAGTGCGACAGCAAAAGGCTATTTATGCTTGTTATAAAAATTTAAACAGGCTCTTAGTTAAAACTTTAATTCAATTATATTTTCGTTGTTTTCCAACGTAATTTCAGTTGGATTACTTTCAGATGGAGTTTGGGTTGGATACCAATTTCGATTTGGACGTACCAAAATCAATAAAGCTTCATTATCACCAATCGCAGAAAAAACTTCGCTATTAGCATTTTTAGAAAAGAAGTGCAATTGGTGTTCTGCAATTAATTTATTTCCTAGTTCCAAAGGATTTTCAGTAACGATTCCGATTTCACTTATATTTAAAATTGATGCGCCAGTAAATTTACCAACCTGTTCATTATTGAGGTCATGTCGGGCAATGAATTCTAATAAGTTCCCGTTATTGTCGTAGAAATAAACGGCATGTGCATTCCAGTTTTCAAAATGGGTAATAACATTTTTATCTTCAATAGGAATTAAATCAACTTTGTTTTTGCACCATTTAATGGCCTCTTCAAGCTGATTTTCTGGAATGTTAAACGCAAAATGATAAATGGAATTGAACTGAGAATCTTCGACAAATTTTAAAACCGAATCCCCAGCCCTAATCATCACAGAATTTTGATCATTTTTCAAAATAAAAAGATCTAATACACTTTGATAAAATGTCCTGGTTTTCTTAATGTCATTGGTTTTAATTTGAATCTGACTTATTTTCATGGTGTATTATTTATAAAGGAAATATAAAAGCTTCTTCTTGTTAAAACGAATTTATAATGTGGTGTCGTATGGTAACATCTGACACCACTGGAAAAGAAGAGGGCCTGTTTTGTTTTGGAAAGCAATTGCAGAAGCTTTTGGGTGGTTGTAGTCCCGCTTTCGCTTCTGCCAATTTGAAGGAATTGGCATCCCGCTTTAATCGGGTTTAGGTGGACACGGCATTGCTGCTGTAAGAGGTCAAATAAACCCGACCGACAGCGTTATTCCGACATTTTCAGTCGGGATTAAGCAAAGGGCGGGTCTGGAGTAACCGAAGCATTGCATGCACTGCTTTCCTAATCATAGAGAAAAAAATCTATTCATTTATCATACAACTCACGAAATTTCTCCTTCGATGCAGAAAAAGCCTGCTCGTAATGACGGACTAGGCGAAAGTGTAACTAATTCCGTGATTTCTGTGCTCTCCGTGGCAAAAACTCTAATGTCAGATGGTAACATCTGACATCACAAACAAAAAAAGCATCCCTTTCGAGATGCTTTTCTAAGTTTAAAAAGAAAAAATATGGTTTTATATCAATTCCATTAAAGCCTCTTTACTAAAGCCTTTCAATTCTTCCATGCGGTTATGTTTAATTTTTTCTACCCAGTTCGGATCTGCTAAAAGCGGACGGCCAACGGCTACTAAATCAAAATCGCCACGGTCCATTCTGCGTACCAGTTCGTCTAACGAGCTAGGTTGTGAACTTTGACCTGCGAACGCACCAAAGAAATCCCCATCCAAACCAACTGAGCCTACTGAGATTGTGGCTTTTCCGGTTACTTTTTTGGCCCATCCTGCAAAATTTAAATCAGAACCTTCAAATTCCGGTTCCCAGAAACGGCGTTGCGAACAATGGAAAATATCAATTCCGGCTTCAGCAAGTGGGGTTAACCACTGTTCCATTTCCTGCTCATTTTTAGCCAGTTTAAAATCGTAGGCAGCAGGTTTAAATTGCGATAAACGGATAATTAAGGCGAAATCTTCACCAACCCTTTTCCGTACCTCTTTAATTACTTCAACGGCAAAACGGGTACGCTCGGCTAAGGTTTTGCCACCATAAATATCGGTGCGGTTATTTGTACCATCCCAAAAAAACTGATCGATCAGATATTGGTGTGCACCATGTATTTCAACGGTATCAAAACCTAAAGCTTTGGCATCAGCAGCTGCCTGGCCAAAAGCTGCAATCGTATCTGCAATAGCTGCATCCGTCATTGGTACGCCGTTTTCGAAACCTGGTTTATTTAAGCTTGATGGGCCTTCGAAAGGTGCGCTTGGTAACCAACCTGATGCGTGGTTATCCATAATCCCCTGGTGCCAGATCTGCGGCCCCATTTGTCCGTCTGCCTGGTGAACTTCGTTAATTACATGTTGCCAACCTGCTAAAGCTTCGGTACCGTAAAAATGAGGAATGTTAGGATCGGCAGAGGAAGATGGACGGTTAATCACGGTTCCTTCTGACAGAATTAAACCCACTTCGCCGGCTGCTCTTTTTGCATAATAGCTGGCAACATCGGCCGTTGGTACGCCACCCGGAGAAAATGACCTCGTCATTGGGGCCATTACTATTCTGTTTTTAATATTTAATGTTTTAAGGCTAAATGGCCTGAATAAACTATCTGTGTTCATATATATTGCTAAATTATAATGCGGTGTTGATGATTTCGCTTAATTTTTCTAAACCTTCTTTATTGCGTTTGTAATAAGTCCACTGACCTACGCGCGTGGAACTGATTAAATCGGCACGCTGTAAAATAGACAGGTATTCGGAAATGGTACTTTGAGATAAGCCACTTTTAAGCTGGATCTGCCCAACGCAAACCCCTACATTTTCAAAATCGGCATTTGGCTGTTCCGGAAAATTAAGTTCGGGCTCTTTTAGCCAGCCTAAAATCTGTAAACGCGTTTTGTTCGAAAGGGCTTTGAATATTTCTACCTGATCCATGGCACAAAGGTATATCGACTTTTCCCGATATGTCAATTAAAAGAATAAAGTTTACAATTGGATGTAAAACATAGTTATTGCTGAGAAAGAACGATGAAATAATCTTTCCTATTGCAAATTTGCATTAGAGATTGATTCTGCCGATTAAATATCAGTCTAGGGATAAGCTCTGGTGGAGATTTCGAGGTTGTTATGTATGCAGAGCTAATGCTAAAGATTCTTCGCTTTGCTACCATTGACGTTATTTTACAAATTATTATTAATCAACACTTTAATTACTATAGTATTTCCACCCAGCTAGGCCATAGCACGATATCTCCGTTCTATTTAAATCCGGCCTAACAAATTTTTCGGGCTGCACTGTCCAAGCCTGGCTACTAGCTTCGAAAGAAAAATTTTCAGCCGGCAGTTTTTGTTTTTTCATATGTGTTTATATTTTTAATGGCATTCAAGCTAGCTTCGCTGGTCTTTTTGATGCCAAAAAGAAAGAGCCCTTCGGCGGCGGCGAGCCGAGGCAAGACCGAGCCCTGGGACAAGAGAAGACAATTATACGTCACTCATATTGATTTTAAACAATTAATTAACCCTCAGAATGACAAAGATGTATGCAAGGGCAAAAAACGGCTAAAAAAGAACGGGGATAAATCATACCGACCTATCCCCGTCATCTAAATTAACGCTCTCATATATATAAACAACCAAAAAGGTGATTTATTATATTTGATGTAAAATATTTTTTATTTTTTTGCTGCCGGCTTTTTTGCCGCTGCTTTTACTTTCTTTTCAACTACTGGAGTCTCTTCAACTGCTTCCGCTTTTTTCTTTGCAGGCGCCTTAGCTTTTTTAACTTCTACAGTCGGTTCTTCAACTGCTTCAGCTTTCTTTTTAGCAGGTGCTTTTGCTTTTTTAACCTCGGCAGGCACTTCTTCAGTTACAGCTTCTTTCTTCTTAGCTGGAGCCTTCGCTTTTTTAACTTCGGTAACTGGTATTTCAACAACAGGTTCTTCTTTAACCTCTACTGCTTTCGGAGCATGATCTTGTTGTAGATAGTTTGCCAGGATCTGTCGCAAATAGACCTCTGGTTTTGGCATATTAATGATGGTTCCTGGTTCTTTATCCTGAGATTGTTTAATATAAGCTGATTTTATTTTGCCCCAATCTTTAGAGTAAAGTCTGATAAACATCTCTACAAATTGTTCGTCTGTATATTTTTTAGGCAACCTACCCAGCACTGCCTGAATTTTTTCTTCTTTTTTATGTAATACCGCCATCGATTTTATTTTGTACAAAGATAACCGAATTTTATCATTATCAGTTTTTTGCTTTTTTTGATAGAATGGATGGCCCGTAAGGTTAAATTTAACTCCTAAAGAGAAGCTGTTATCTCTGCTACGGCCGATTCGGTTTTTCTATTCTTAACTAACCGTTCGCGATGTTTTAATCCCCAATCCCTTAATTCATTAATTACTTTATCTAATGATTCGCTGTATGGGGTAAGTTCGTAAGTTACGGTAACCGGAGTGGTAGCATATACTTTGCGGATCACAAATTCATTTAATTCCAGATCTTTAAGTTCTTTCGATAATATTTTGGGTGTAATTTCTCCAAGCGATTTTTGGATCTCATTAAAACGTTGCGGTCCTTCTTGCAAAGAAATAATCAGGGGAAGTTTCCACTTGCCATTTAACACATAGAGTGCGTCTTTTACGGCATTTAAACTTGCTGTACAGGTTTCTTTATTGTGGTGTTCTTTTCTCGGTCCCATAATACAAAGGTATAAGCTTTCATAAAGGATATCACTATCCTTTTGGATACTACTATCTTTTAGATAGTAAAACTACATGAGTTTAGCCACAATAAAACAAACGGCTATTTTTTCCATCCTTTCTGCATTTTTTTATAAGCCTTTTTACTGATGGTTGATTTCTTCTTCGATCTTGATTTTTTTTTCTTCTTTCGGGCATTGATGTTGTTGACCAGCGAATTTTTAACGCCTAATTTATTCTTTTTTCCACTTTTCTTTTTCTTATTTCCTTTTTTCTTTTCTTTCGCCATAACCCATTGTATCTACCTGATTAAAATAACAGCGTTTGTACTTAAAAGTTCTGATAAACCCAGTTGAGCTTTTTAACAAAGTAAGTTGAGCCTTTAAGCAAAGCTTTTCCTTAATTATCGACCTACCTTTGATTCATAAAATATAGAAAAATGAAAAAAGTTTGGTTTATAACCGGTAGCTCACGTGGATTAGGGCGTGACCTAACCGCACAGGTACTGGCAAAAGGCGATTTGGTTGCCGCAACAGCAAGAAATACTGATGCTTTAAAAGGCTTGATAGAAAAATATACCGATCAGATTCTGCCAATTACATTAGATGTTACCGATTACGATCAGGTTCATATGGCAGTTGAATCGGCTATTGCACACTTTGGTAAAATAGATGTTTTAGTCAACAATGCCGGCTTTGGTATTGTAGGCGCTGCCGAAGCTTTTACCGAAGATCAGGTTCGCAGCCAGCTCGAAACAAATTTATATGCACCTATAGAGATTACCAGGGCAGTATTGCCATTTATGCGCAAACAACCTTCTGGCAGAATTCTTCAGATTAGCTCAATAGGCGGACGTGTAGGGAATGCAGGGGTGAGTATTTATCAGGCAGCAAAATTTGGCCTTAGTGGTTTTAGTGAAGCGCTGGCGAAAGAAGTGATTGATTTGGGTATTTATGTAACCAGTGTAGAACCTGGTGGTTTCCGTACTGATTGGGCAGGCGCTTCTATGTCTTATGCACCACACATCGCAGGGTATGAAAATACGGTAGGGAAAAGAGCTGATTTTTTTCAGAGCGGTAATTTTGTACCGATGGGTGATCCGGAAAAGGCGGCCAGAGCAATGCTGGAGCTTGTAGAAAATCCTGAACCACCGGTACACCTGGTATTTGGGAGTGAAGCCATTGGAATGCTTAAACATGCTGATGCCGCCAGAGCTGCAGAAATGGAAAAATGGATGCAGGTAAGTTTATCAACAGATCATGATGAGGCCGAGAATTTTTTAGCTACTGATCTGGGTAAATCTTTTATAAAGAAGTAACTGGTTGTATCGTCATTTCAAATGGTGTGCAACGCAGTATGGAAATCTATTAAAGGTTTATTAACACTTGTAAGTGGTTTATTGTCAATGATGTACGTGTAGGGTTGATTGGAGATCTTAATGCCATTACCAGGGCTTATTTGCATTAAGATCCTCGTCTGCACCTATCGTTTGGGACACATCTTTGATGTATGGGTTTTTATGCATTATGCTGACCTGCTTTAATAATACACATGTTTTAACCGAAGAACGCCGTCAATCCCAAGGGCCAGAGAAATCAAAAAAACAGTTGTAGGAAAGAACTAATAGTACTGCCAAACCTAAACGCAGTGGTTTTGTGTTCATAAACGCTAATTTAAGTTTAAAGAAATATTGAACACAAAACGAAGTGCCGCTGTTTTTTTGATGTGTGTAGGATTGTGCAAAAGGCCCATTGCTGGATTGACAGAGCGCTTTGGGTACTTTGGCGCTCCAAAGTACCATGCCCCGCGGCATAGAGCGAAAAGACAATGTTATAAATTTAATTAATATTTTTTTTCGAAATAAATGCTTTTTAGCTGAAAGATGCTGAAATAAATTCAGCATGACGACCTGCCTTAATGAATGTGTACTAAAAACAAATATAGAATTAACAAAAGATGTGTCCACACGATTGGTCTGCACAGGGATGACGATGTCTCACTATAAAATCTTAAATTTGATCAACATGCCAAATCAAACCAAACGTCCTGATATCCTGTATTCCTGCTATTCGCATAAAAGTAGCGAGGGCGAACAGTTTATTCCCAATCATTCGGTAGGATTAGTTATTGCAGGTACTTCTGAGATTTTTATCGGTGGAGAAAAATTTGTTTTCTCTGATGGTGATTTTAGATTTTTCAGGCGTAACCAACTGGCAAGGTATACTAAATATCCACCTGCAGGTGGGGAGTTTAAATCTATCAGCATCAATATTAATCAGGATATTTTGCACAGCATTAGCAACGAATATGATTTGCACATGCAAAAGCCTAATCACGATGTTAAGGGGGTAGCACTCGAGGCTAATAGCTTGCTGAAGAATTATATTGATTCGATATGGCCGTATTTAGACGGAAATAACGGGTCTAACAAAGCTTTAGTTGATTTAAAGGTTAAGGAAGTGGTCATGATCTTATTGCAGACCAATCCGGCACTAAAAGATGTACTTTTCGATTTTTCTGAACCTGGAAAAATCGATCTGGAAGCTTATATGAATGCCAATTATAAGTTCAATGTAGATATTAACCGGTTTGCTTATTTAACGGGAAGAAGTTTAGCCACATTTAAAAGAGACTTTGAAAAGATTTTTAACCTTTCGCCGAACCGCTGGCTACAGAAAAAGCGTTTAAATGATGCCTATTATCTTATTACAGAAAAGGGCTGGAAATCATCAGATGTTTATCTCGAAGTTGGTTTTAAAGATTTATCGCATTTCTCTTTTGCATTTAAAAAGGCTTATGGCAGGTCACCATCACAGATTGGTAATTAATTTTCTTCGTTGTACCTGAAGCAAAAAGCACCAACCTTGGAAGATCGATGCTTTTAAATAATTTATTAAACTTTTTTAGGAGGAAGATCGAATGCAATGGCCTCATGCTCAAAATGGCCATTGTGTGCGCCATCGCAAAAAGGTTTGTTTTTGGATAAACCACAACGGCAGATCGAAAGAACTTCTCTGCCCTGTAGGCCATAAACGTTTCCGTTTCTATCTACAATTTCGAAATCGCCCTCAATTTTAACAGAGCCGTTATTGTTAATGGTAAGTTTTGTTTTAGACATGTTTTGTTATTTGTATGGCAAAACTAAGCCATAAAAACCGTAATTTTTTTACTGATTTCTATTTAGAAACATTCTCTCTTGAACCTATAAAGCCTCTTTTTTGATGACGTAGGCAATCATATCGGTCCTGATTTCGAAACCCAGTTTCTGATAAAGCTTGATAGCAGCCTCGTTATCATTCCTCACGTGTAAAAAAGGGATTTCGTTGCGGAGCAATATGCGTTTGATCTGCTCCTGCAGGATCTTAAAAGAATAACCTTTTCCCAAATGATCTGGATGGGTACAAACCGCGCTTACCTCGCGGTAAGGGCTGGGGAAAAAGCGGTGACCAGCCATAGATGCCAGTTTCCCATCTACGAATATGCCGGTATAATTGCTCAATTCTATGGTTTTGGAAAGGAAAGGTCCTGGTTTAGTCAATTCCACAAGATCAATCATCTCGGCAACATGTTCCTGATCGAGATCTGTTATTCCTGTTGTATCTGCTGTCGGTATTTCTTTACCGCGGAAAACAAACTGAAACATATCGATATGCGTCAATAATTTCCACTGTTCTGGAATTTCGACCGGTGCTTTTGAGAAAAATACGAAAAGGCTTTCTGCCGGGCTGATCTGATAAAGGGTATTTAAATCCTCCTGCGAATTATCTTTTAAACCAGCAAAGGCAGTAACATCCTCGGTATAATACTTTACTGTTTCTATACCTTTTGCAAGGTGGTTATGGCCAGAAGTTAAGGCATAATAAATGGGATTATCCAATACGTGTTCCATCTGGCAAAGATATTAAAGCTAAATCAGATGTGGGTAATTTTACGGCCACTTCACTCAATTATGATCAGATCATTAATATAAGAATAATCGTCTATAGGAATTTTGAGCACCATTGCTGCCTCGGAGATAGCGCTGTATGTTTTTAAATCAATGTTGATGTTGTTCTCATACATTTGGGTTGCAATTGTATCAAAACAAAGTCCGTATTCGTGGTGAAATAAGAACTCGGTTGCTGTATCCAAATCACTTTGGGGTAAACCTGATGTTTCAGCTATTTTAATTAATGCTTCTAATCTCTTTTTCATTTCGCCTCCTGATTAGTATTTACCCATTCAAAAAAGTTTCCACCAGATATGCTGTAATCTCAATCGTTTTGTCGCTTACCTCCGGATTAAGGTTTTCACCGATCATAGCGCCGTGTACGCCAGGCAAAATAACCAGTTGTGCATTTGCAATCAATCTAGACATTTTAACCACATGTTCGGGCTTGATCACATCCTTATCTGCGACCATTAAAAGTGCATCGGAGGTAATTCCTCTCAAATCATCATCGCTGAGGTCGACAAAATCGAGCATGCGTTGTTTGTCTTTCTCAAACATGGTTTGCAATGCTTTTTGATCTGGATTTATGGCTAGGAAAGCTGTTTTTAGTGGTTCAGGCATGTGATCGATAGTGGCATCTCCAAAGCCATTATAAAAGCCATCAATTAAACCTTCCCGTTGGTAATTGGCAGAAATCACGATGATTTTATTTACTACATCGGGATAATGGGCGGCAATATGCAAAGTTGTTGTTCCACCATTACTGAAACCTAAAAAATTGGCCTTTGCTATTTGGAGTTGATTTAATAAAGCAGTCACATCCTTTGCATCTTGCTCAAAAGATTCAGCCTGGTCCCGATCGCTGGTACGGCCATGTGCCTGGAGCTCAACTGCAATAACCTTCCCCAAATTTGCCAAAAGAGGGATAAGTCTTCCAGATGAAGATTGAATGGTGGAGCCGCCGCCATGGATCAGCACCAGGGGGACTTCTCCTTCTCCATAAATCTCATAATACATGTTAATGCCATTTACCTGCTCGTATCAGCTTTTTGGTGAGTTTCCATTGGTTTTGAATTTATATGTTGCTAAACAAAGCTAAGCAAGATGGCTGAAAATAAGGCACTCATAACAGACAAGTTTAGGGGTTTTTGAGCCATTTTAGAACCTGATCTCTTGTACGTACTTTCAAAAGCTACTTCCCAAGTTTTTTCATATTCTATTTTTTTTCCTTCCCCGGCCTTATGCAAATAACTATCGTTTCGCATACGGTAATGAACGGTGTTTTCCTGCTTATTTTTAATCTAAATTGCTTTGATTCAGATTTGTTTTTTTTCTATAATTACAAAATGAAATTTAAACTATTAATTCTCTCAATTCTTGTTTCTTCGTCTATTCACGCACAAACAAATTTGAACCCAGGTTGGGAATATTTTTTCAAAAACAACCGTACAGCAGCGCGCGATTTTTTCACCAAGGCGGCACTTAAACCTGCATTTTCAGACGAAGCAAATGTTGCGCTCTCTATGATGTCTGAAATGGACCGGCCGGCCAAAGAAGGTTTTAACTATCTAAATAAATTATCGAATACTTCTAAAAATCCACAACCATACCTAGTTGCGCTTTGGAGCGATCTGCCTAATAAAGCTTCGAAGATAAAAACGGCCGACCAGTTGGATTTTTATAAAAAACTGGCAGCGAGAAAAGACGTAGACGGAATCATAAATGCATTGGCCAATGCGTCATTAGGATCGCATTTCGAAGAGATAAAACAATACACCGAGGCTGATCAGTATTTCAGTAAGATAGGTGAAATCGAAGATTGGTTAATCACAGGCGAGTATGAAAATATTTCAACTAGTGGTTTCGATAAACAATACGCTGATATTTTAGCCCATCCAGAACTTGATTATGTTTTTACGGGTAAGAAAGACAGGAAGTTCAGTTGGAGAACGGTGCCGTATGTACGGCACGATAAATGGTTCGATTTTAGCTATTATAATACTTACGAAAATGCATTACAGTTTGCCCAAACATTTGTTAATGCACCGGCAAGTACAGTAGCGCAATTAAGAATCGGTGTATCGGGATCGGTAAAGGTTTGGGTAAACGATCAGCTTTTAATCAGCGAATCTGAAGAAAGAAACAATGATCTCGACGCATACATGTTGCCAATAAAATTAAATCAAGGTTACAATCGCATTTTAGTGCAGATAGGCGAAAGTTATGCGGGCAGATCGAATTTTATGCTGCGCTTAACAGATGCTAACGGAACACCGCTAAACAACCTTTCTACCACCAGTACGCCACAGGCATATTTGAAAGAAACAAGCCCTGTGCCAATTCAGCTAAAACCAGTTGGATTTAAATATTTTGAAGATGCCCTGAAAGCAAAACCACAAAGCTATTTAAATCAGTTAATGATGGCTAAACTTTATTTGCGTTTAGGAAATGTGTTCGATGCAAGGTTAATCCTGGAGAAGCTTAAAAAACGTTTTCCTGAAAGTACCTACCTCAACCTGATGATGATAAAACTGTTTGTTAAAGCTGATAACAGAACCGGAATTGAAACCCTCAGAGAAGAAATTAAAACACATGATCCGGACTGTTCCTTAGCCCTGGAGCTTGTATATACGGAGCATTTTCAACAGAATGATTATGTACGTGCAAAAGAAGTTCTTGCGAAACTTGAAAAAATTTATGGAGAGAACGAAACGGTGTTGATTAAAAAACTAAATATCCTGGGTCAGGAGAAAAAGCAACCTGAAATTATAGATCTGGTTGAGAAAGTTTATCCTCAATATTTGAATTCAGCAGATATTGTCAATTTAAAATACCTGATTGAAGTGCAGATTAGAAAGAACCCAAAGGCGATTGATATTTTGCAAAAATACATTGATGAAAATAACGATTATAAGGCTGCTAAATACGTAGCAAAACTACATCTGGACAAAGGAGAAACCGATGCAGGTATAGATATTTACAAAAAGGAATTGCAGAACGATCCGATCGGATTTTCGATCTACACTGACCTGGCAGATATTTATTACTCGTTACAGCAGTACGATGAGGCAGAAAAATTATATTTAAAAGTCCTTGAGATCGATCCAAACAATGCATTTGTATATGCCCAGTTAGGTACGCTGTACAACGCAAATAAACGGAAAGAGAAAAGTATAAAGGCATACGAAAAGAGTTTACAGATCGATCCGAATGATTACACGGTTATCCAGTTGTTAAGAACACTTCAGGACAAAAAAGCTGTATTCGATTATTTCGATAAACCAGATGTTAAAGCGATGGTTAGCAAAGCGCCATCTAAAACCGAATATCCCGATGGGCAGGTTGTGGTTTTGAATAATGAAGTGCAGAAAGTTGTTTATGAAAACGGTGGATCAGAAGAGAAACACTTTTATACTGCAAAAATACTTACCCAAAAAGGGCTTGAAAGCTTTAAAGAATATGCTATTTCTTATAACAGCGATCAGAATTATGCTGTAGAAATAGCTGAGGTAATAAAAGCCAATGGAACGAAAGTTCCTGCAGAAACCAATAATAACGAGTTGGTATTTACGAATCTCGAAATTGGCGATGTGATTAATATCCGCTATAAAATCGAAAATTTCCATGTTGGGACAATGTCTACCCATTTCTGGGATTCTTTCTATTTTAGCGATGGTTTGGATAACCTTAATATTAAATATTCATTGTTAATTCACCGTGATAAAGCTTTCAAATATGTTTTTTCGCAACAAGATATTACTCCTGTTAAAACGGCAAAAGATGAATTCGATTTGTATGTATGGGAAAAGAATAAACAGGAAGCCTTAAGATATGAGGATAAGATGCCTCCAATGGACGATGTAACCAACATGCTGTATTTATCATCTATTCCCGATTGGAAATTTATTGCAGATTGGTACGACAATATTGCATCGGCTAAAGCTCGGAGCAGTTATGAGATTAAAACAGTAGTGAATGATTTATTTGCGGGTAAAAGTAATTTAGATGATTTAACCAAAATCAAGATGATTTATAATTATATCATTACCAATATCGCATACAGCTCCGTAACCTTCAGGCAAAGTGGTATTATTCCCCAAAATCCATCAACAGTAATTAATACAAGAATTGGCGATTGTAAAGATGTATCTACGCTTTTTGTGAGCATGTGTAAAGAAGCTGGAATTACAGCAACGCTGGCTTTGGCAAATACCAGAGATCGCGGACAACATACGTTATTGTTACCGAGTATAGAATTTAATCATTGCATTGCCAAAGCTACGATAGGAGGGAAAGATTACTGGGTAGAGCTTACTTCCGGAACCTTGCCATTTAATACTTTCAGTAATACTTTCTTAGGATCTAATATCCTTGAAATTAACAAAACAAGCACAGCGCTAACCAAATTTAATCCTGGAATAAGAGGAAGAAATATGATGAAATACAAAACCGAAGTGAAGTTGGAAAATGCCGATATGGTGGTTAAGGAAACCAATTGGAATACCGGATCAATGTCAAGCTACATCAGGGGTGTTTTTTACGATTTGAGCAGTGCAGATCAAATCAAGAAAATGAAGGAAGATCTAACCGGTATATACCCGGAAAACGAGATTTATAGCCTTAGCTTTACCAACCTCAACACGTCAAAGGCTACTTCTGATACTGTGGGGACAGCCTGTTCATATAAGTTGCTCAATGTTAGCAAAAGTGTAGCGGGCATGTCGATATTCTCTATTCCATGGTCGAACAAATCGTATGCAACATCCTTACAGGTGGTTTCACCACGCAAATTTGGTATCGATTTAACGCAGTTATTTGGTGTTGACGAATCCAATCAGGAACTCTCATTGGAATTTCCAAGCGGAAAAGAATTGGTTCAGCCTTTTAAAACCGTTCAGTTGAGTAATGATTTTGTTGATTTTAAATTGGAAAGTGTGCTACAAGGTAATAAACTAATATTAAAAAGAAGTTTTGCCTTAAAGAAAGATTATGTGCCTCTTGATAAGATTGATCAGTTTAAGGCTTTTTATAAAGAAATGGCCGAAGCAGATGATCAGCAGCTGGCTATGAAATAGATGTAGAATAAAGGAGGCTGTCTCATAAATATAGAATTGTTATCCTGAGCTTGTCGAAGGGGCTGTTTTAAATATTTTCGATACTTCGTCAAGCTCTCAGTACAGGCTGAACTCAACTTGACAAATTCAATTGAATTACAATTTATGATACAGCCTCTTATGTTCTATAGAAAGTTACCAAAAAACTTAACTATATTTCAAGATCAAATTCACTCTTACCATGGACTAATTCCCGTTTCAGGCGCATTGTCATCACTAAAAAATTGACCTGTTGCCCCATCTGGACCTAATGTTGCTGCTTTTACCACCCTTGCTGCGGCATCAGGCACTGTTCCTGGGCCAGAGTGATGATTAAAATCTGTAGCAGTATAGCCAGGATCAACCGCATTCACTTTAAAAGGGGTATTCAGCAGGTTATTGGCCAATAGAATGGTATACGCATTAAGTGCTGCTTTCGAAGAAACATAACCGGCTGGCTTTATGCCATAATACTTCCAGTTCGGATCATTGTGTAAAGTAAGTGAACCTAAACCTGATGTAACGTTCACGATTCTTGGTGCAGCCGATTGCTTTAATAAATCCATAAAAGTTTGGGTGACCGTAATTACACCGAAAAAATTAGTTTCAAATACCTGCCTAAAGACATTAATATCTGTTTCCAAAGCTGGGTGCATAGTACCACTAATACCTGCATTATTGATCAATACATCAAGAACTTTAATTTTCTTTGTGAGTAGCGTTCCGGCAGCCTGTATCGATGCGATGTTATCTACATCAATTTCTATAGGCGCTACGTTGTTTAAGCCTTCTAATTTTAATTGGCTTACGGCCTCTTCTCCTTTTTTAATATCCCGGGAGCCTATATATACATAATACCCTTGTTGTAATAATTGTCTGGCTGTTTCAAAACCAATACTTTTATTTGCTCCTGTAATCAATGCTGTTTTCATAATTTTAAATGTTTATGGTACAAATGTAGTTGTGTTGACTAGCCCGGGTGAAACACATCCAACGGTATTAATGGTACATTTTGCGGATACTGGCACGGTACGCTGAGGGTGTTAGCCCCGTTTCGCGTTTAAAGAAGCGGTTAAAATAGGAAGTGTCAGAAAAGCCAAGATCAAAGGCAATTTCTTTCAACGCATGATTGGTATGAAAAAGCAAACGCTGTGCCTCCAATATTAAGCGTTCGTGAATATGCTTAATGGCAGGTTTACCACTTTGTATTTTCACTAATTCGCTTAAATGTCCGGCAGAAATATTCAATAAAGAAGCATAATCGCTCACTTCGCGCAGTTCGCGATAACATTCATTTATTTTGGCCTGAAAACTTTTCAATAAAAGTTTATCTGCGGAATGATCACCTCCTTTAAACTGTTCAATATACAGCCGGCTTAAATAGGTAAGCAGCACAGTAAGATATGCGGTAAGCATGCGTTGCTGCCACTCACTTTGGCTTTGGTATTCTACATTAATTTTTGCGAGTATATCCTCAACAAAATCAAGGTCAGCTGTGGTTAGGGTCAGTTCATGCCCATTATGTGGGTTTTGTATCAGCGGAAGTTTACTTAATGAAGCATTTTCCTGAAGCGACAGAAACTCTTTGGTAAAGGCGATACCGGTGCTCCATAACTGCTTAAAACCTTCTTTTACAATGATATGGCTTGGGCCAGAAAAGTAAACGGTGTTATCTTTAAGGATATAAGGCGTCATATCGATCCACTGTCGACTATTTGCTTTTCTGATCAAAACAATCAGGTAATGGTTTTTCCGGTGTGGAATAAGCAGTTCCGATTGGTTTGGTAAAGTTCCTTCAAATTGATATAGCCTGAAGTTCTTATTGCCCGCAATTTCATCAGGTTCTAGTGTGTAAATGGGTAATTGTTGATTGTGGTTGAGTGTCTGCATGGCTGAATGCAAATTGAAAGAAAAATCTCATAGGGCACCTAAAAATATACGTTGATTTTTTGTAAAAAATTTAGGCATCAATCTTTTAAGAAAAAAGCAGTATTAAAAAAGTATAGTGATTTCAAGCATAATTGTATTTTATGTATTACTTTATTGTAATTTATAAATGTATATATGTGTAATTTTAAAAGATATTAGATATGTCTATTTTTTATTAAAAATAAAGTTCGTATCTATGTATAAACCAAATATATCTCAATCGCCTCAAACCTTAGAACCGCTCATCGAAATGTAACACGCCCTTTCATCAGTATTCCGATTATTATCTTTAAATTTTAATTTTTTTGTCTGTATATATTTGTTTGTCAGTTATTTGAATTGTGTTTTACTTTTCAATATTAATGATCACATCTAATAGTAACAAGCTAATTTATCGCTTAGTCTTTTAATGTTTAAAACAAAATAAGAATATTTTTATCTGTATAAATTTACATTTTTAATAAACCTTAAACCAAACAATTGTGAAAAATTTATTGTCAGTTATTATTCCTGTGCTCGAAGGGATGGAAGAATCTCCATTGAAGCACCAACTCCTGGCCTATTTCCCTCAACAGGCTGAACATTTTACAACAATCGAAGAAAGTTTTGTGAAACTTACAGCAATTTTGCATGATAGGGAGCACCTTAAACCTTTTTTTCATAGCTGGAGCCAAACTAACAATAGTGCAGTTACTGTTGCCGGATTGAGTAACCGCATGACCATGCTGATCCATAAAAACATACCTGTGCCAGATGAAGCGCAGCTTTTCAGGTCGGTAGCAAGCCTGAACAGGATTGTTGATGAAGACCTGGCTGTTGTTGGTAAAGTATTACATTCCGATCTATTCTATACCATGGCCACAAATACCTGCGGCGATGATGGATGGTTGTTGAGGCAATACCTCGATCCAAGTGCCCGTGCTTTTAAATATTGGAAAGACCAGAATTCGCTGCGCAATAAAGATTTATTGATTGGCCTTTTAACCACACTGGTACACGAAATTTATACCCATGGCGAAGTGGAATTTATATTGCCAAAGTTTACGCGTTGGCTGGAGGATGATTTCGGCTTTGACAAAGATACCCTGAAGCATACTTTGGCCTGGATAACCGTACACTGTGGGCCAACGGAGAAAAACCATTTCTTTTATGCCGTAAATGCCGTTAATTATTATGTTAAGGCGATGGATGTTAATTTGGCTGATTACGACTTACGCGATATCGTTGCTGATTATTTGAGTAAAAAAGCTGCAGTAATGGAAACCATTAGCGCTAGTTTAGAACCCGTGATGTCTGATGAAGAAATGGCATAAATTATGACAGGCGAGCTTATAGAAGAACAGACAATCTGTAGCAGGGAAACACTGAATAAATTACTGATGAAACACCTCGGCGAAATACCCTGTAATGGTGCCGATTCATTTTCTCCAGTGCCAGTTGCCGTAAACCGTAACGAAATTGTGCGGATGGAAGAACTGTGTCAGGTTTTGAACAAAGCATTAACCAGTGTTGTAAGGGCCTATTTTTCCGATGAAAGGATACGTGCAATCTATAGTTTTGATGAGCGCCTGGACAATATTTTGAGCATCGCAAACGCACAGCCTTACGAAGTAGGCATGTACCGCCCCGATTTTTTGCAGGCAGAAGATGGCAGTATTAAAATCTGTGAAATAGGAGCAAGGTACCCAATTAATGGGTGGATGTTGAGTTATTACCTTAACGTGATTTCTGAAGATAGTAGTTTGCCTTTATTGGAGGCTGTTCCTCATCAGCGCGACTTTATTAACACCATTTTTGACCGATTTAACAACAATGAACCTATCGTGCTGGTGCACGAGAAAGAAAAGGGTACAGAGGTATTTTACCTGTTAAATGAATTCAGTAAACAGGGCTTGAATTATATTTCTGCAAGCCCTGCTCAGCTAAGCTGCCAAAATGGTGAATTAATGTTGCAAGGCAAAGCTGTTAACCAGTTTATATTGGAAATGGATAGGGAAGAACTGCGCAATTTTGATCCTGAAGTATTGAAATTGATCATCAGCAAGGGAAATTATTTTAACGATGTGCGTACGCTGATCTTAGTGCACGATAAGCGTATACTTGCTGTTCTGTATAATGAAGAGATTATGAGGGATTATCTTTCTGAAGAAGAATACCTCTTTTTACGCTCTTTTTTAATACCTACTTATGCCTTGCATACCGCGGAAAAGCGAATGGAGGTAAGCAATTCTTCATTAAACTGGGTATTAAAGCGCAACAGTGGTGGCCGTGGTATCGATATGTATGTGAAAAGTGATTGTGAAGCCGCAGTTTGGTCTGATATTATTGCCAGACAATGGCCTGAATACATGATCCAGCAATATGTGCCCCAACGCTGGTTTAAATACGGTACTGGTTCTGAGAAAAGCCTGATCAATTTAGTCGGGATGCTGCTGTGTTACAATAACAGGTTTTTTGGCCCTGGTTTATTCCGCGGTTCGGCAGAAAGTGTGGTTAATGTTCACCAGGGCAGGGGAGTTATTTTTCCCGCAATGATGTCGACATCATAAAACATGACACATGCCATCGTTATACCCCTGTTTAATAAAGCTGATTATGTTAGCCAAACGTTAAATTCACTCATCCGGCAAAGTAAACTGCCGGATGAGTTGATTATTGTCGACGACTTAAGTACAGATAATAGTCTTTCTATAGTTCATGGTTTTTTGCATGATCATATTTCCAGCTTCGGCAATTGCAGGATACAGGTGATTGAACTCACCGGGAATAAAGGTCCGGGTAATGCGCGGAATATTGGTTTTGCCGCTACCAATTGTGAGTTAGTCAGTTTTTTAGATGCTGATGACGAATATCATCCAAAGCTGCTGGAAATAGCCTCACGTGCATTTAAAGCGCATCAGCTCGATTTTATGGTGCTCAATATCGCTTTTATGCCTGGTAATGAAATATATCCAGATCTGGAACCATTAAAAAAGTACCTGGAGCCGCTTGATAAAGAGCTATACCTGATTAAAGATCCTTTGACGGCAGTTAGCGATCCACATTTCATAATGGGGGTTGGCAGTAACGTAATCGTAAAAAGTAAGTGGATCGCCAATAACCAATACCAGGCCGAAGCGCAATTAAATGAAGGTATCGATTTTTGGTACCGGGTATTAAAAGGCATACTGAACAAGGTGCAAGGGAAAATAGCTTTGCAAACAGGAGGTTATCTTCATGTTAACGAGGTGCCGGGGAGCCTTTCACGGAAAAAATATAGCCATTTTAAACAGATCGAATTGCCTCCGGTAATTTCGAGGTATGTAAACAGTAAAGATAAGCACGACCGGCTGCTAATGGGCATGATCGGTGAACGCTGGTATAAACACGCCCTGCAAAATTTGCCGTCAAATATCCAAAAAGCACGCTTTTTATGGCATTACCGTAGCTTTTTGCCAAAATACATTGGCTATCTGCTCATCAAAAGATAAATTTTAAAAATGATCTATTCCCTCCTTAATCAATACTATCAGATTGTCAGGCAGTCTGAGCTTTTCAAATCCTATTATCTTAACCACGAAAATTATCAAAACGCCCCCTTAATAGGTAAAAAGGAATTGATTAATTTGTTAAATGATCATTTTGACCTACATAGCCAGGAAAAAGGTGTTTATTTGGTGCGTTCTGGCGGATCTACCCAAAAGCCGTTAGTTTTTCCGGTTGATATTGTAGAAAATCTGGAACAGCGTGCAGCACTTGCCGGCGCATTAAAACAAGCCGGGGTATTTACCCCAAAAACCATTGCACTCAATATGTTTGGTTACATGGATATGTACCGTACAGCTGCTATTATGGACGATCTTTTGGAGCGCTGCAGTGCAACCACACTGGTAGCAAGTGCCAGTTTACCTTACGAAGAGGCTTGCCAGATGGCTTTAAATTTTAAACCCGATTTATTACTGGGTACACCTTCAAAATTATTCCTTTTTGCGCAATACCTTAAAAAGCATCAGCTTAGTTTGTCCATCACCAATCTTGTGTTTGGTGGCGAGTTTTTGCCATCCTCACACATCAAACTTTTCGAGGAGGTTTTCGGAACCCGGCAGATCTATTCCTTATATGGTTCTGCAGAAACGGGAATATGGGCCTGGTGCGATTATAGCCGATCGCCATCATTGTTCAGGGTAATTGATAGTTTGATTGTTGAAATCCATGCTCCAGATGCTGATGGTTATGGCAATTTGCTGGTAAGCAATTTGTTCCGGAAGCGTTTCCCTGTTTTTAGATACAATACTGGTGATGCCGGTAAATGGCTCGATATTGATGGGCAACTTTACCTGGAGCTAAAAGGGCGGGAACATCGGTCGTTTATGTTTAACGAATGCAATTACGAACTGGATGATTTTAATATTGTTTTCGCAGATGCGGAAAGGTTTCAAATCCAGATTGTTCCAGGTGAAGGACATACGGAAATAAAATTTTTGCTGGTAACCCATTTTATGGATATTGCAAAAGAAGAATATATTGAACTAAAACTTCAGCAGCTCTATGAAATATTTGGTTACCAGGTGAAAAACTTAGAGGTATTAGCAGGTAGTGATTTAAACCTTTATACCAATGCTACCACGGGTAAAACCCCGGTAATTATTGATCATCGGGTATGATATTGATTGTGGGCGGATTCTGCGATGAATGGACAGAAAAGCCGCATCAGGTAGAAGCGGCTTTCGTAGCGTGGACGGGAGTTTGTACTAGCTTTTTCGAAGCCTTATGGGAATTTTAGGTTTTAAATTCTGAATGGCGGAGTTTCTTTATTGATGATCAAAATTTAGGGTATAAGCTTTGCCAGACGCAATTGCTCAAACAAATCATAAAAACTTTCTTCTGTGTTTTGGAAAACGGTGAAGCCAAGTTTACGGCTTTTAGACATATCGGTCATCACTTCGATTGGCCTGCCAAGATCAAGATCGGTATGCCATGCTGTTGCTAACCGGCTTAAGTCTTTCTCTTTTAGGTTGTATTTTTTAGCAATCTTTAACCAAACCTGAGCATCATTAGCCATTTCTTTTTCTAACGATTGAATTGGCCCATTAAACTCAACCGGTGTTATATTAAAGTAGTTTGCTAAACGGTTCCACAAACGGCTCCACCTAAAAACATCACCGTTTACAATGTTGAAAGCTTCATTTTGCGCTTGCTCAGTAGTGGAAGCCCAAATCAGGTGTTCGGCTAGCACACGTGCATCAGTTACATCTGATAAGCCATTCCATTGTGCGGCTGACCCTGGCCATATAAATGGTCGACCAGTTTCTTTGCAGATACTTGCATACACAGCTAAAGTAGTTCCCATGTTCATCGCATTTCCGACGGCCTTTCCAATCACCGTATGTGGTCTGTGGATACTCCAGGTAAAACCGTCTCTTTTAGCCGCGGCATAAACCTCATCTTCCTGTGCATAGTAAAAGTTCTCCAATTCTAAGCGTGGATGTTCTTCCCTGAGAGGTGTTTCTGGAAGAAAACCATCTTGTGCATAAGCTTCAAAAGGGCCTAAATAATGTTTAAGCCCGGTTACTAAAGAAACATGTTTAACGGAATTATGGTGTGATAATGCAGCTAAAAGATTACGGACCATCAGGCTATTTACCCGAATGTTTTCTGCTTCGGTATCGTTACGCATCCAGGTAGTAATATATACATGTGTTGGTTTAACATCTTTTAATGCTTGTTTTAAGCCATGCAAATCAAGTAGATTGGCCGCAACAGATTTGAGGTTTTTATTTTCTAAATTGTGGTTACGGGCAAGGCCATAAGTTTCCCAGCCTTTGGAAATTAGTTTTTCTGCCAGATTACTTCCTGCAATACCACTGGCTCCAACTACTAATGCTATTTTACTCATCGTGATTAAATTATTTTGCCCTAAAATTAGGAATGCTCACGATAAAGGCTCTTGACCTGCGTCAAATAATGAACTTGATCTGAGTCAAGATTTTGGTTATTCCTAAACAGGGGATTTATGTTTGGAAAAAGTATCTTTGTTCCTAAATAGCTAAATGATCGATATTCTTTTTAAACACATTCAAGAAAAGGTTTCGCTCACAGAAAAAGAAAAAGAACTCATACAAACTTTTTTTATTCAAAAGCGATTGAGGAAACACCAGTATTTGTTGCAAGAGGGAGATGTGTGTAAATACCTCGCATTTGTAGCTAAGGGTTTATTACGCACCTACAATATTGATGAAAAGGGCGATGCACACATGAGTGTTTTTGGATGGGAAGGGTGGTGGCTATCTGATTTCAATAGCTTTCTTTCTAGCGAACCAGCAGTATTTAATATTGATGCGATTGAGGAATCAGAGCTGCTATTGATTTCTAGGGTAGATTACGATGCCATCACTGTTGAAGTGCCGATTATGGATCGTTATTATCGGATTCTTTACCAAAATAGCCTGGTAACCAAAGAGAGGCGATTGATGAGTTCAATTACGCATACTGCGGAAGAAAAATATTTGCAACTGCTAGCATTAGATCCAAAGATTGTTGAGCGTATTCCACAAAACCTAATTGCCTCTTACCTGGGTATTGCGCCTGAAACGCTCAGTCGTATTAGAAAGAATTTAGCATTTAGAAAGTAAGTGGAAGCGTGTTTCAATATTTTGCAGATTAATCAGTCCGGTTAAACCACAGTTTATGCGCTGATTGGTATACATTTTGGCTGCAAGTACTGCTAATAGTAAATTTACCGGAGGCTCCTAACTTTATTAAATTGTTGGCAGATATAGATTAAATTTCAAATATTATCCAATTATTTGAAAAAATTGGGATTAATTTCTAGTGTTGACTTGAGAGACTGGTTGTTAAGGTGGCATACGGATCTTTTCATTTTTTGGAAAATACTATTTTTGAAAAACAAAACTAAAATAAGAAATTATGTGAGACATACTATTCGTTATTATGGATTAATTTGTAATATTAACTTAAATCCAGCTACCGGATTTATATACCTTTATTTCTTTATTCGTTGGATTTATCCAAATGACATCATCTTTTAAATTCACAACAGGTTCTTCGGGAGTTATCAAAAGCATATCATTTGCTCTTTTTGTATTAGTCCATTGCCCAATTTGCTCGGCAATAAACCAATAATTATTATGATACTCAAGTGTTAATTTGCTTCCGATTTCTCTAGATGATAAGTTTCCTCCAACAACATCTGGTAAGATGTTATTTGCATCAGAAACTATTGTCATCCAATTATTGCTTTCAACGAGAAAGCTTATGCGTTGCCCCTCCGTGTACTGCTCATTTCTAATATAATATATGGGATTATTTGACAAGCCAAGATTTGTATACACCGTGTAAAATCTACCATAGGTTACGATCTGGACAGCCGTCGAAGTCTCCCAATGGAATCCTTTTAGAATATTTCTGATATCAGAAAGCACTAATCCCTTTTTAGCCTGTATATATTTTACATCGGAATCTAAGATAGATAGATATATAGATTTTGTATTTGGGTTTGTACTATCTATTACAATAGGGGTCGTTGTATCATCTCCAACCTCCGTTTTTCTTATTGTCAAATTGTGAATATTGATTCCTATATTTCGATACTCATTAACCGGATCTTCTTTAATAATATTTATACCATTCCTGTAATAAAAAAAATCGCTGCGTGAAGTATTCCAATTCGTCAATATTGGATTGAGAATATTGAGCGTCAACGTTCCTTCCTTTCCAAAGTTTGATATCAACAACGCACCCTGTTTATTATTTTGCCAGACTGGATTTAGTAAATTGATACTTCCCACTAAACCATCGCGCACATTAGGTATGAAAAAACCGTGCTTACTGCTGTCATCGATATGTTTTGAAATTGAAATATCAATATTAGGGTTATTTTCTATAGTAACGTCGTTAGTGAAAAACAACATGATACCTGCCCCAGCATTGTTGGAAGTAAACGGATCGTTAATTACTATGTTATCGATTATAATCGGCATCCCATTCAATCCCTCTGGTTCAATATCTATTCCAGCCTCGGGGGCAGCTCCATTGGTATTGAATATTTTCGGGTTATTTAATGTTACATTTTTTGTTGATGTAATGGAGATACCGTTCCTACGGACATTGTCAATGAAAGCATTATTTATAGTAACTTTATTCGTCGAAATTGTCGAAGTTGCATCCAAATACTGATTTCCTATGTAAATGCCATCGCCCCAACAATTGCTAATTACGGGATTTTCTATAACAATATCTTCCGAATTTGTTATCGAGATTCCATGGCCCCATTCTCCTGAGATTCCAACATGATGGACTCGCTCACCCACAATTCGTGGATTTACTATCCGCACATTTCTTATGTTATAAATATTTAGTAATCGATAATTGGGAGATGATGAAGGAAGTGCTATTATTTCCCCAAGAGGGTTGAAAACAAGTTTGCTATTACTCTTTAATTGGATTCCTGAATTATCATTATCTGCACTTATGTAATAAGATTTACTGATAGACACTGACAAACAAACTTCGATACACTTTGTAATTGCACCCGCATTATCCACTAACGCGTTGGCAACTGCTCCAAAATATTGAACATCTACTTGCCCTTCAAAATTATGCTTTAGCTTAATACCTCCTATGTTAAAAACGCTACCGCCGTCGTCTTCTTCGGATGTATCAGTTAAGAAGTAATTTATTGGATAGGGTGTATCATCTTTTATGTAATAACCCAATAAGGTTACTCCTAAATATTGCCCGCTTTCCAGACTGGCTATATTTTCAACTGATAAATTTCTTAACTGTTGAACATTCTCCACGAAGATAAATTGGCTCATATTAACATCTTTTGATTTCTGAAATTAGCGAAATATACTTGTAAAATCAAAGGTTAAATTCAGTATTGGAAAGATGGCCTTAAGGGTCACTTACACACTAGAGCTTGAAAAAAGATTGAAGAATTAGAAGAAATCGGTAAAGCAAGCAGTGAAAAAACAAGTAAATGGGATTTTCCACAATTAGCCAGTTTAGGTGATCTACAGAAAAGTCCGCACAATAGATTAATATCAATTAATTAGGGGGGGCAAGCATAATTTCATTTATTCTAATGGTTCATTTAGAACACCTAGTTTCAACAAAATATTTGTATATAACTATTTGAATTTCGATGAAAAAGTGCTGATGTTAGTAGAACAGTCCTTATCTCTGAGCATACATACGAAACCCACTTTATTAGCTATTGCGGTTTTAATCGTAACAACTCTTTTATACTCAACATATGAAGCTGAATCAGACGGTTTTACTTTAATAGGATTTCCTTTAACGTTTAACAAATACACAGAAGGCAAAATAGATCCCTTTGATATTGGATTGGCTCATATGGGCTTTAATACCAGTAATTTTCTATTTGATATGCTGGTGTTATTGCTATTCATCTGGGGATTTAATTTCATATGGACGAAATATTTAAAAAACAATAGTATATGAAATTAACACACACTGTAATGTTTGCGGTTCACTATTTTCAATTGTGAAGGGTAATTCAAAGTTTAAACACTCGTGTTATAAGTTTGTTATTTTAAGAGCCTGTTAAATTTTGTTTAATAATAATTTTATGGCTGATAGTTTAACCATATTTTCAGATGATTCCATCAACCGTTCATAGTTTCTGTAAAGTCTTCTATCATTGTCAACCAGGCAAATGTTCTTTCGATTACCCATCTTTTATTTACTGGTTTAAATATTTGGCAAAGTTTACAGGAAGTATTTGCTAGTAGCATCCTGTTTTGACTAGGTATTCAGCAGCATTCCAAATAGAACGTAAATCATGTTTTTCGTTTGCGATCCTTAAATTGTAAGGTCTTTTTTATAGATTGCGAATGGCTTTCGCTTAAATCGGTTGGATAAATTTTTAATTCTAATTGCATTTGTAGTTACTCACAATTAATATTTATTTATCCAACCAGTGATCGCCTTTTTATTCAATCTCAACAAATACTCATTTTTATTCAGCCATTTTTCAACATGTTTGAGAACTGGAATATTGACTAAAGCATCCAAAGGCATAACGTCTGTTCAAAATCTAGTTGCCACCATATTGCGCTTTACAGCATTTCCCTAAATCGGTGACTTTTGGAAGCTCCCAATTAACTTCTCTATTGTGAAAGCCTGCTAAATCATGCCAAAACTGGCGAAACCGCTTTTTATCTGTTTTAGAATCGGATAATGTGAAGATCATTAAATCGTCAAGTACTTTATTGAAAATAATCCTCGTGCATTGATCCAGTCTTTTATTCATTTCCACCAACGCGGCAGGATCGTTATTGATGCGATCACCATGGAAAAACTTAGATCTGATATCGTAAGCTTTCTTGAAGAAAGTGATGTGATCGTCCACCTCACTCTCAGTCCCGCCAATGAACAAGGCAGGTTTCTCTGTGACCTGTTCGGTAAGCCTTTCTCTACCTATAGTAAAAAGCGCCTCATAAAGGGACATTTGAAAAGCAATTTTTAATATTACTCTGGCCTCAGATTGTACTTTAGCAAGCACCATAAGTGCTCTTAAATATCTGTTTAACGTATAGGGGAGAAAATTCAGTTCATCTGTCATCACGCCGTAAAGTCGAGGCGTTCGAGGTATCAGTTGCTTAATGGATGGATCAAGTTTCAAATTAATCTTTATGATCCTGTCAATATTAATCAGCCTTAGCATATCTGAAATGCTGACCATAGTAGTGGCAAAATTCCCGCTATGGTCGCTATTGTAGCGACTAAGAAAATGCCTGTTGCAATGTAAGCTTTTGAAACTAGCCGTTCCAACTATACCTTCATAATGTTCTACAAAGCATTCCTGAGCATAGACACTATTGTCCTTTACAAACCAAAGGGCGTTGAACAGAGACGAAGCAAAATTTAAAGCCGTATGCCCTATTTCAGCTAATGTGTTACAATCACTAAAAAAGCTTACCTCTTTTGGATCGCCTTGAAATCTCAGTAAATGACTGGAAGAAATTTTCGGCATTGAAGACATTCCAAACTGTTGCATAAAATTGCTGCTGAAAGAAATTCCGTCAACATTCATGCAATCAAACAGTTTAAAACTATCCAAGGTGAGCTCCACCGGCTCAGTTAACTTCAAGTTCAGAATGGGAATTGTAATTATTATCTGCATATTGAAAAACTTGCCAAAGATATGGTAAAAGTCTATTGGTATTGCAACGCTAACCCGATCATCGCATGTGCTGCAATCATTAAGGCATACAGTCATGTCGAAATGCCATTAAAAAAGTGTACTATTTGTACGTGGGAAATTAGCTAAAAATAGATTTTTTTGTTACATATAGGATTTGTTATATTGCTTATTATCAATTTTTTATTAAAAAAAAATGTGATTTTTCCCTAGGAGAATTGTTGAAGATTTCAGCTAATTTTAGAAAAGCACCATTTAACGCAAAAGCGTACATTTAAACCATAGCAATTGCAGCTAAAACATATCGAAAAAAATGGTGGGCGATTGGTGTCAAAATCGAAAACCGCACAAAACACTATTTAAGCGTTGAATGGCCATTCTTGTATTTTGTTGATTTAATATTTCCAGCTTTGGAGCATTGAGAATGTTACCATTTCAATTAAAAAAAATCTTTGATTATTAAAATTATTTTTTCTTGAGGCAATGATAGATTTTTTTTAGCTAACTAGTAAGGAGGTATATGTATAGCGTTTTAATCTATATTCTAACAATTCTCAAAAACTAAGGCTTAAATTCCCGCAGTCCATTTTACACTTACCGAAATATTGGCTTCACTACCTTTTAAAACAAGCCTAAATCCAGCATTAGAGAGCTCTTCTACCTGGCAATTGCCTAAATAAACGCCTGGGTTGCCCGCAGAGAAAGTGGAAATATTTAAAGGGGGTATCTGAATATTATAAGGCACATGAAAGCTGATATAAACTGTAGCATCCCCAGAAGAGTTAGTGTTAACTTGCACACTATCAGACTGAACTGTCCTTGAAGAAACAGTAGCACCGCTTACCACTTCCACTTGATCCGCATAGAATGGGATTATAGTAGTAGCCAAACTATTCGCGCCTAAGTAAATCAATTTGGTATATTGTCCATTAAAATCGTTATTTACAATTTCGGCATCTTCGCTATGCTCAAGTCTAATTGCATATGATGGATAATTAGCGCCATTGCCAAGAAAGAAGTTATTCTCTATGATTGTTTTTTTGATTAAATAATTGTCTGCTGTACCAGTTATGCCAACCCGGATATCACATCCAGCATTATATTCAAAATAGCAATCTCTTATCGACACACCTCGTGTATCACCATAATCGGCACTGTTTTCGTTGCTGATTGTGAGTCCATCACCTGAATTACTTTCAAAATCACACGTATCTAATGATAGTTTAATGGCACCATGAACAAATAGACCAAAATTTGTATTATTTGCAAAAGTACCTTGAATAACCTTTACAGCATTAATCCATTTTTTAAACGTCGCACCATAGAGATTTCCTTGTACCGAAAGGTTATTAAACTGGCATAAAAAAGATCCAAAAACTAAAAGTGGAGAACCACACCCTGGAGTTGTATAATTTTCAATTCTTACATCATCAAGTGTGCACTTGTGAATATTTTTTAGATATAAGGCACCAGTTTCGGCACATACCAAACCTGTTCCATCAAGTAAGAGATTCACAATTCTGCTTCTATATTCACCATTAACATTCTCTGAACCAATTTTTATTTGTCTAGCTTTAACTACCGCAGAATGCTCTGACCATATCGTAGCCATTTGTAGGTCAATGGGACTATTTAACAGGTATAGGCCCTTGTCTAGGTAAATATCTGAAGTTACTTGCCTTAACGCTGCAAATGCATGTGTATCATCTGAATTGTCGCCTTTAGCGCCAAACCACCTCGCATTTAATGGGCCAGAATATAATCTAATCCATCTTCCCACAGTGATGGCTTCGGGTTTAATAATGGTACCATCATTAGGATTTATTGTCGAACTATTATCGTAGTAAAACTGTCCCCCTCCGCCATCATTTGGGTGATTAAAACCTAATAAGGTTACTAAGGAATTATTGTCCCCTATTATTTGCTTTAGGGCCGCCAAAGAGATAACTGAAGTCATGAGTGCATGTTTTCTTCTAAGTTAATAAAATTATGATGTCTCTAATATCAAAAAGACGTGGAAACAGTCAGGATCTTTCAGTGCATGAAGGGTAAAATTCTACACTATTGATGGCCTGTAATTAAGTAGCGAATAGAAGGAGAAAAAATAAAAATTAGCGGATGGTTATTGAACTTTTTTTATGCCTAAAATCCCATAAAATGTGTTTTGATAATCTAAAATAAAAAAAAACCTGCAAATGTTTGATTTGCAGGTTTTTAACATCATTTGATATTGAATTTTGTAGCCCGTAGGGGAATCGAACCCCTGTTTCCAGAATGAAAATCTGGCGTCCTCACCCCTAGACGAACGGGCCATTAAATAATTAGAGTGTCTTTCAACTCTTTGGTAGCGGGGACACGACTCGAACGTGCGACCTTCGGGTTATGAGCCCGACGAGCTACCAACTGCTCCACCCCGCACTCTATAGCTTCAAATTTTCTTTGTTTGAAGGAGTGCAAAGGTATATAATATTTTTGCTTTTCAAAAGGCTTCATAAATTTTTATTGAATTTTTAAATTATCTGCTTGATTTGTAGTGGATTATTTTTGCTGCAGCTGACTTTTGTATTGCTCTTGTAAGTGGGGATAAAGGAAAGAGCTTGCATGTCTCAATTGATCATCAATCTTAATCTCATCGGAATAATTTTGATTTCACATCTCCTGCAAAGCGTTCCTGATGTAAGCCTTAGTTATAATGGCATTAAACAATGCTGGTATATATAGTGAATTAATTTTTGTGTAATTAATAATGCAGATATAGCTAACTTATAAATGTTTGTATTTATGTAAATGCTGATGATTGGAGTTGATAGTTATTGAACATTTGAACTGAAAATTTAATAAAAATTGCCATATACTAAAATGATAAGCCAATACATTTGAACTGCTAATCAATAGTTAATTTGGCTTTTAGATGCATTCAATTGATTTGGTGATGATTATGAATATTCGTAATTACAAGTATTAGTTAAAAATATATGCTTTAAGTTTAAATGTGCCCAGTTTTACAGCTAAGAAATATATAGTATTTGTTTTAATTGGTTGAAATATAAATATGTATTATTTATATTTTAATATTACATATAGTGTAAATTATTATTGGAACATACTTCTGAGAGAAATGCCTAAACTTATTTTTTTATAAAGTGGTAAAATTATGCAGCATTTGAAAACTGTCCTTTATAGTTTGGCATAAGACAACGTTTTATAATGATAACGCAGATTTAACAATTGCATAAAATCAGCTAACAAGCTACGAGAGAAATACATAGGTAGGAAACATTTTCAATAATCAATGCTAAAAAGACCTTTTGGGAATTGTAACGAAATAAAAGGAAACATTTACAGTTATAGCGTTAGTGAATTATTGTATAAGCTTAATCCAAGATATTTTAGCCAAAACCTTTAAAAGGCTGGTAATCTCAAATAAAATAGGTTATGAATCATTACACATATTCACATACATCATTTACCAATGATAGCCAGGCAGAAATATCAAAATATATTTTATTCAACCAAATTGCACACACTAAAAGAAAGGAGGGCATTCAAGTAAGTAACCTTTAGAGAATTTTTCAAAATAAGTGACTATCTACCTTTAAAAAACCTAAAACAAACAATCATGAAATTTAAAATTTGTGTTATCGCTATTACGCTATTTTTACTACAAGGCTGTGCAAAAGAAAAACAGCAAATTGAAGAAAATAAAGAAAAAAAGCAGATTGAAGAGAGTATTGAACCACAGTTAAAAGGGGGGGCAACTATTGATGGTAATACCTATTATCAAACCATTGATGGGCTTGGCTTTTCCAGTGCGTGGTGTGGTACGCTTACTACAGCTAAAAATGATGCACTTTATAATACACTGGGCTTTTCTTTGTTAAGGGTTCGTTTCGACCAGGATAATGCATGGACAGATGAAACGAACAATGCCGCTGCGGCACATGCCCGGGGCGCTAGAGTATTAGGCTGCCCCTGGAAAATACCTACTGCTTACCGGTCGGGCAATACTATTCCATCTAATCAGTATGTTAATTTCTGCAATTGGCTGGGTAGTGCTGCTTCAGCTATAAAATGTGATTTTGTGTCTATAAAGAATGAGCCTGATGGCTCTTCGGAAGATGGCAATTTGAATGGAACCCAGATACGTGATATTATTAAAGCTGGCGGATCAAATATTGGCAAACCCATTGTTTGTGCTGATGCTATTAATTTTAATGATACCTATACTGACCCAACATTGAACGATGCAACCGCTGTGGCTAAAATTTCTTATGTTTCCGGACATCTTTACGGAGGTGGTAATTATGTGCACCAAAATGCACTTAATAAAGGAAAACGCATTTGGATGACAGAATACTATGTTGCCGATAGCCGTGACAATATGGATAACTGTTTAGTTTTAGCTAAAAACATTAATGATTGTATGAACAACCAATTTAGTGCTTACTACTTTTGGTGGGTTAATGATAATGATGCAAGCGTTAACCTGGTTAATCAAAGTGGTACAATTTACAAAGCAGGCTACACCGGTGGTCAGTTTGCCAAATGGATAAGACCAGGAAAACAAAGAATTGCCTGTACCTATAATCCTACCCCTAACATTTATTTAACAGCCTATCGGGGAGGCGGATTGGTAATTGTGGCTGTTAATACAGGTACTACGGCTGTAAGCCAGTCTTTTTCGGTTGCTAATGTTAATGGTGTTTCTTCGCTGAATATTCATCGCACATCGAGTAATGAAAACATGTCTTCGATAGGATCAGTTGCTGTTTCAGGTAATGCATTTACGTATACACTTCCTGCTAAAAGTATCACTACCTTTCACCAATTTTAACTGGTAGTACGGCTTATTGCTTAGGCCACAAAATGCCGGATACTACCTTCAGGGGCATGAAACATTATTGTTTCGTGCCCCTGATATTTCCATAAAGATTTAAGAAAAAGCAAATTTTATTCATGACGGTATATGCGGCGTGTTTTTATCTTAATATGTTTATGAAGCTTATCTGCAATTGTTTTTTGTATTGCTGTTAGGTGTAAAATCTCAGCTGGCCGGAACTTTTAATTTGCACTGAAATCCATTCTTTGGTGCCACGCAACTGTCCGCAAAATCTTCTTTTGTGAACCAATTATGCTTTTTAGTATGCCTGTAAAGTTAAAAAGGCTGCAAATCTATGATTTACAGCCTTTTTAAAATGTTTTGATGTAATAAGTGTAGCCCGTAGGGGAATCGAACCCCTGTTTCCAGAATGAAAATCTGGCGTCCTCACCCCTAGACGAACGGGCCATTAATCTGAGTTTTGACTTTGGAGTCTTTAGTTTGGAGAAACTCCTAACTTAAAACTCTCAACTCCCAACTTCTTGGTAGCGGGGACACGACTCGAACGTGCGACCTTCGGGTTATGAGCCCGACGAGCTACCAACTGCTCCACCCCGCACTCTATACAACTCGTTTTTTCTTTGAATTAAATCCTTAACTCTGTTTCCGAATTGGAATGCAAAGATATAATTCGTTTCTTTGTGCTGCAAATTTTTTTTAAAAAATATTTTAATGGCGCATAAAGCAGGTTTTGTTAGTATAATAGGTAAACCAAATGTAGGTAAATCTACCCTCATGAATGTGCTTGTAGGCGAGCGACTTAGCATTATCACTCCTAAGGCACAAACCACAAGGCATCGCATTTTAGGGATCGTAAATGAAGAAGAATATCAGATCGTTTTCTCTGATACACCGGGTATAATTAAGCCAAAATACAGTTTACAAGAGAGTATGATGAGCTTTGTAAACGGATCTTTGACCGATGCCGACGTACTTTTATTCGTAACCGATATCAACGAAGAGCACGATGAGGAAGACGTTATGGAAAAAATTCTGAACCGTAATATTCCTACCATTGTACTCATCAATAAAATCGATAAAGCATTACAAGAACAGGTTGATGAGAAGATTACTTACTGGCAGGAGAAGTTAAATCCGATTGCTATTTATGCAATTTCGGCTTTACATAAACACAATGTTGACGGATTATTGGATCGCGTGCTCGAAATGCTGCCAGAACATCCACCATATTATGATAAAGAAGATTTAACCGATCGTTCAGAACGTTTCTTTGTTTCGGAGATTATTCGCGAAAAAATCTTCCTTAATTATCAGAAAGAAATTCCTTACAGTACCGAGGTAATTGTAAAGAGTTTTAAAGAAGAGGAAATGAAAAATGGCAAAGGTGCTTTGATCCGGATTACTGCAGAAATTGTGGTCGAACGCGATTCGCAAAAAAATATTTTAATCGGTACTGGTGGGAGTATGCTAAAAAAGGTTGGTACCGAGGCTCGTTTAGAAATCGAGAAGTTTTTAGATAATAAGGTTTTCTTAGAAATGTTTGTGAAGGTAATTCCAGACTGGAGAAGTAAAAAGAATTACTTAAAAAGCTTTGGTTACGATAATTAACCGTACCTTTGCAGCCCGAAATGAATCGGTTAGTAGTTGATAGTCAATGGCTGATAGCCAAATAGTTTGAGCAGCTTGCCTAAACACCACGACCATTAACTATAAGCCATTAACTATCAAAAGAACACCCATGAGTAATATTATAGCCATCGTAGGCAGGCCAAACGTAGGCAAGAGCACCCTTTTTAACAGATTAACAGAAAGCCGTAAGGCCATTGTAGATGATATCAGCGGCGTAACCCGCGACAGGCATTATGGAGTAGGTGAGTGGACCGACAGACAATTTACCGTAATTGATACTGGTGGTTATGTAGCCAACTCAGAAGATGTTTACGAAGCGGCAATCCGCGAGCAGGTAATGATTGCCATCGAGGAAGCCAGTGTATTAATCTTTATGGTTGATGTAACTACTGGTATTACCGATTTAGATGATGATATTGCCCAGGTATTGCGCAGAAGTAATAAGCCCGTTTATGTTTGTGCAAATAAGGTAGACAATACCGCTTTATATAACGAAATCCATACTTTTTATGGTTTCGGATTAGGCGAAGTATATGCATTATCATCAATGACGGGTTCCGGAACAGGAGAGTTGTTGGATGAGGTTGTTAAAAATTTCGAAGATATTCCTGAAGAAGAAAATCAACTGCCTAAAATTACCATCGCAGGTCGTCCTAATGTGGGTAAATCATCTTTAGTTAATGCATTAATTGGCAAAGAACGTAATATCGTTACTGCAAATGCAGGTACCACCCGCGATTCAATTAAAATCCATTATAACCAGTTCGGTCATGAGTTTATGCTGATCGATACTGCCGGATTACGGAAAAAAACAAAGGTTAAAGAAAACCTAGAGTTTTATTCGGTAATGCGCACCATTAAAGCTTTAGAAGAAGCTGATGTTGTGGTATTAATGATTGATGCCGTAGAAGGAATTGAAAGTCAGGATATTAATATTTTCCACCTTGCCGAGAAAAACAAAAAAGGTATTGTAATTCTGGTTAACAAATGGGATTTGATCGAAAAAAATACACAAACGATGAAAGCTTTCGAAGAGCAGATTCATGAGCGTATTCGCCCGTTTACCGATGTGCCGATCGTTTTCACTTCCGTAATAAATAAGCAACGTATTTTTAAAGCAATTGAAGCCGCTTTAGAAGTTTATAAAAACCGTAGCAAGAAAATTCCTACATCTAAATTGAATGATGTAATGTTGCCGCTGATTGAGAAATTCCCGCCACCGGCATTAAAAGGAAAACACATTAAGATTAAATATATCACCCAGATTAATGCTACTTCGCCAATGTTTGCCTTTTTCTGCAACTTGCCACAGTACATTAAAGATCCATATAAACGTTTCATCGAGAATAAGTTGAGAGAAAACTTCGATTTTTCTGGCGCACCGATCCAGATTTATTTCAGACAGAAATAAGTTAAGGTTGAGGGCTTGAAGGTATAAGGCTTAAGGTCCGAATTTCCATAATTAAAAACAGGGCTGTTTCTTAAAGAAGCAGCCCTGTTTTTTTTGCTATTTATGTCATTCTGAACGCAGTGAAGAATCTGTCTGTTGTTTAAAGTGTACTTGAGTGAATTCACTAACGTTCACGTGTTACAGTTTGGATGGCAGTTTTTTGTAGGCTAGGGATTCTTCACTGCGTTCAGAATGATAGCAGATACTTTTTTTGTTTATCGGGATTTGTAATCTCGTCGTAATGCGCTGTGGATTTTAAATCCGCCAAAGTCTAAACTTCAAAGACGGGATTGCAAATCCCAACTATCTGGATTTAAAGATGTCTCCATTTCGCTGCGCTCCAGTTGAAAGGACGATTCTCCTTATTACTGGTCAGAAAATACCCTTACTTTTGCTTCATGCAATTACAAGTACAAAACAGCCAGTCAGCTGACATCAATACCATTTTCGATTTTTATGATATGGCTATTGAACATCAAAAGAAAGTGTTTAACAAGCACTGGCAGGGCTTTAGCAGAGAAATGGTGCAAACAGAAATTGATGAACAACGCCAATATAAAATTCTTGTAGATGGAGAGGTAGCCTGTGTATTTGCCGTTACATTTAACGACCAATTAATTTGGGGAGAGCGGGATCACGAAGCGATTTATATCCATAGGATTGTAACCCATTCTGAATTTAGGGGTTATTCTTTCGTGAAGGAAATTATCAAATGGGCTAAAGATTACGCCGCAAATAATAACATTAAATTTATCAGAATGGACACCTGGGCCGATAATAAAAAACTGCTCGAATATTACACGGGTTGTGGTTTTGATTATGTTGGTGAAGTAAATATGGAAAAAACCGAAGGGTTGCCGAAACACTATGAAGGAATCAGTTTAAGTTTGTTTGAGATTGTGCTGTAGCGTATTGCAAGGTGCATCAACGATATTTTGTTCGTCGAGATTTGTAATCTCGTCGCACTGTTTTGTGGATTTCAAATCCACGAAGGTCTAGATTCCAAAGATGGAATTTCAAATTCAGATTGACGGGAAGAATGTTGTTCTAATCAGATCCTGAAATAAATTCAGCATGACGATCGTAAGAGGATGATTTCTATATTGGCAATCTGTCCTTTCGGTAAATCGTATTCTATTCCGTGGTTTTCCCTGTCTCGGTGACAACATTAATCCTTGCCTGCACATTATTCAACTCAATTTTCCAGCTTAACATATCGTCTACTTCTCCAATATGGATAAAGTTGTTTTTTTCTAAAATGGAATAAGAGGCCACATTGTCTTTAGTCGTGGTTGCATAAACCGATTTCACTTTAGGTTGCTCCCTGGCCCATTCTATTAATCGGCCAACAGCTTCAGTCATAAAGCCCTTGCCTCTAAATTCCTCATAAGTGCCATACCCTATTTCAATTTCGCCATTTGGATCTGGTTCGCCAACAAAACAAATATCACCTACCATTCTATGGTCTGGTTTGGATATGATGGTCCATAAAGTATGGTAGAGATAATCTTTGTCCTTATCGAAAACGTTAGGTAAAATTGTTTGTTCCAAAGCTTCCTGAAGTGAAGGAGAAATGTTTTTTTTGGTTGGTAGAAGGCCAAATTCTTGTTCTAAAGAGTGATCATCTTTGATATATTTTAAAAGCTGATCGTGCGTTAATGGTTTTAAAATGAGGCGTTCGGTTTCTATCATGCTTGAGTTGTTATATAGGATAATATAAAACTTTGGGTTTTGAATAAGCTAAATTTTACAATAAGCTTTTATAAAAAAACGTCTTGTTTTTTCGAAATACCTAATGTCATTAATAAACCTTTATTACCTGGCCTGATATGATGCCCAGTACACTTTTCTCATAAGCTTTAACCACTTTTTCCATGCTAACCGGAATTTCCCCGGGAAAAGAATCGAAATATGCAGGAGAATCTTCAACCACATTAGGGCTAATGGCATTTATACGAACGCCATTTTCAAGTTCTGGAGCTGCAGCCAAAACAAATGCATTTAAACCTCCATTTGTGGTGCTCAATGCTGATCCTGAAGCGACCGGATTTTCGGCCAATATCCCGGAAGTTAATGTGAATGAACCACCTTTAGTGATATAATGCTGACCGATAAGCACCAGGTTAATCTGTCCCAATAATTTATCCAATAAGCCACGCTTAAATACCTCACCCGTCATCTGATTTAAAGGCGCAAAGGGAGCTTTACCGCTCGTACTGATCAGGGCATCGAAAGCACCAATCTGCTCGAACATATTTTTAATCGATGTTTCATTGGTAATGTCAACCTGGACATCACCCTTGGTATTTCCTACACGGATGATCTCGTGTTTTTGCGTAAAAGCTTCGGCTACTTTTTTGCCCAGTGTGCCTGTTGCGCCTACAATTATTATTTTCATCTAAGCTGTTTAATGTGTAATTACTGAATTAGCATCGTTATTAAACATCAGGGGGTATTGAAATGTTTGTATGGTGCCAATCCTGCAATACCATTTCGGCTTCAAGGTCAGCAATTAATTGATCGATATGAGATTGCATTACATTTGGCATGCAGATGATGTGCGAATTTCCCTGTTCAGCTGCCAGCTGCCATTTTTTACAGATTGTTGCAGATGGGGTAGGGAAGTTTACAGTAATGGCATTCGCATTTCGCCACGCAGCAATACCAATCTCTTTAAGTCTGTTTTCTGTATAAGCTGCAATTGCTAAACTGTGCATGGCCCTGCTTTTCAAACCTGCTATACCCAAACGTTTAATGGTGTGCCATAAAAATAAGGGGCTATGGCCATTTCTCGATCCGGTAATGGTGGTGTCAATACTTCCGATGTAAGCCACCGAACGTGCAATCCGATCGCGGTTCGATTTTTTTGCCACCACGACTCCACAAGGCATGGGCGAGCCAAAAAACTTGTGGCCGCTAATGGCAATGCTGTCTGCCCCATCTTCAAAATCGAATGCGGGTCTGGGTTCAATTAATGCGCTATAGGTGCCAGAAAGTGCCGCGTCAGCATGAATATAATAATGTTGGATGGCCAGTTTTTTTAAGATGCCTTTAATTTTGGCCACATCATCACGTGCCTCTGTCATGGTGGTGCCAATATTGGCCATAATAATAACAGGCATGTGGCGGTTCATCCTTATGGTATGCTCAAGGTCTTCGTAATCGATTTCTCCGTTTTCCTGGGTGCGGATAACGATGTTTGACATATTGAGTAAATGCAGGTTCTTTTGTACACTATAATGCGTCGCTTCAGAATAATAAACCATTCCTTTCGAATGTAACTCGCGGGCAAGGTATAAGCCGTAGAGGTTACCTTCTGAGCCACCATTGGTAACGTAACCCCACCAGTTATCTGCAGGCGCACGAAAAAGTTCAGCAAAAAACTGAACTACTTCTTTTTCGAGTTCACGGGAGCCAACGCCATAGGTAGAAGTAACGAAAGGATCGCCAAGGTTGTTCATCGGATATTTTAAAAAATCAGAAAGTGCCTGGTAATCAAAATCTTTAGATACCGGATAACCTAAGAATAAATCGGTTTGTTCCTTAACCTTTTCTAAAAGGTTATCTAATACTTCTTGATCTTTTGCTGTTAATCTTGCTTCCATAAAATGATATAATCTGGAAACAAAACTAAATAAAACAAAATATAGTATTATTTATTGTTTTTGAATTGAAATATTATGTTGATTTATATTTTATTTTCGAAATTTAAAATTGATTTCGATGGTTAATTCTGCTCCAATAACGTATAAAATATGGCTACTGAAGGTTAAGGAGTGCTTGTCTTACCGCATTATCGGTTTGGTTTGCTGCTTTGTAGTAACCCACATCGCCCAGATAATAGCGACAAAGCAAAGCTTTGAGATCATTTAAAATCACATTTTTCGAATTGTACAGTTGAAAACGATCTATTGTGATGTTTTTGCGTTGAAGAAATCCGATAAAGTCCTTAAAGTCGTTATCGTTTATGGTGAAGATATTGATATTCTGTTCTACAAAACTGGCGCTGTACTTATTGGTAAGTACATTAAACACATAATCAGAAAGTATTTTCTTGCTCACTAAATTACTGTAAAACTTATTGTAGCCATTTGTATCTAATTTCACAAATATATCAGGCTGGATACCGCCAATTGGTTTAACTTTTTTGTTCGGCTGAATATTTACACCCTCATTTTTCTCAATAGAATCCTGAAAAGAGGTACGGTCTCCGGTAAGTTCTCCATCCATCATACGTTCATCCAATTCGTGTTTGTAGGCGTCGTAACCTTTTTTATAAGATTTTTGGATACTCCGGCCAGATGGAGTATAATATCTTGCAATGGTTAAGTTCAGTGCAGAGCCATCGCCAAAAGCAAATTGTTCTTGTACCAGGCCTTTTCCAAAAGAGCGGCGGCCAACAATAATCCCGCGGCCCAAATCCTGGATGGCTCCAGCTACAATCTCACTGGCTGATGCGGTATTTTCATTAATCAGTACAGCGAGTTTGCCATTTTGAAAGGCCCCTGTGCCGGTAGAGAAATAATCGGTACGAGGCTCATGTTTACCCTGTGTATATACAATGAGTTTGTTCTCGCCCAAAAATTGATCGGCCAGGCCCGTTGCTGCTGTAAAATAACCACCCCCGTTATCGCGCAGGTCAAGAATCAGTTTTTTCATGCCCTTTGCTTTCAGGTTATTGGCTGCAGCAGAAAAATCGTTGTCAGTATTGGCGCCAAACTTACTGATCCGAACATAACCAGTTTCGTTGTTAATCATATAGGCCGCATCAATACTGCTTACGTTTACTTTACCACGGGTAACCATAATGCGGTTACTTTGTGGCGCTCCCGGGTGTAAAAGCACTACACTCACACCAGTTCCGGATTTACCTTTAAAACGACCTGTAAGTTGATCTTTGGGTAGGTTTCGGCCACTTACTACTGCAGTATCAATACTCAGGATCTTATCGCCCAGTTTAATTCCCGCCTGGTACGCTGGCCCGTCTTTAACCACACCGGTAACCATCATAGTATCGTTAAGCATGTAATATTCTATGCCTACGCCTTCAAAATTTCCTTCCAGGTTATCGGTCATATCTTGCGCATCAGTCGGAGGCAGGTAAACACTATGTGGATCGAGTTGGTGTAAAACACTATCGATAGGTAAGTTTTGAAGCGAATCGGTATTGATGTCATCAACGTAATTGCCGTTGATGATGTGTAAGATTTCGTTTAATTTTTCGTCGCTGTTATTGGCTAATTGAGGACTTTTTTTAACGCCAAAGCCTTGATCTTTAATGAATTTTATGCCCAAAAACATCCCCACTATTAAAATTACAGAATAGCTTACAGCGATCAATATGTTGTTGCGGGTGTTTTTTTTCATTGGCGTTAACGCAAATTTATGAAAATTAGCGGGTTGATATATTTTTTAACTGCATTTTCATGTCTTTTGTTTATAATATTTAACATTAATTAATGCAATGAAGTGATTGGTTAAAATTTATGTCAGATTTTTTGAATTTATAGCGTAGTTTTTAAAAAGAATTTACCGAATTTTATCAAAATTAAATTTATGAATAGAGTTACCGAGCAAGAATCTAACTATGACCACATTGATCAGATGTCGGTGTTAGAAGTTTTGCAGGGCATTAATAACGAAGATAAAACTGTAGCGTTTGCAGTCGAAAAATCTTTGCCTCAAATCGAGAAATTAACATCGGCCATTGCCGGGCGAATGAAAAAAGGCGGTCGTCTCTTTTACATAGGTGCAGGTACAAGTGGTCGTTTAGGTGTTGTAGATGCTTCAGAATGCCCGCCTACTTATGGGGTTCCTTTTGATTGGGTTGTAGGGATTATTGCCGGCGGAGATACTGCGATTAGAAGGGCGGTAGAATTTGCTGAAGATGATGCCGAACAAGCCTGGAAAGATCTTAAGGAATTTGACATTAACGAAAAAGATTGTTTAGTTGGCCTGGCAGCTTCAGGTACTACGCCATATGTAATCGGTGGGCTAAACACAGCACGTAAGCATGGTATTTTAACCGGCTGCATTGTTTGTAATGCTGGCGGACCTATTGCTGCAGAATCGGATTTTCCGGTTGAAGTGGTGGTTGGCCCTGAATTTATTACCGGCTCCACGCGCATGAAATCCGGTACAGCGCAGAAAATGGTATTAAATATGCTAAGCACTACCGTTATGGTTCAGCTGGGGCGTGTAGTTGGCAATAAAATGGTCGATATGCAGCTAACTAACCATAAACTGGTAGACAGAGGTACACAAATGGTGGCCGACGAACTGAATATTGGCTACGATGAAGCTGCCCAATTGTTAACCCGTTATGGAAGTGTGCGAAAAGCTGTTGAAGCAGGGCACTAAGAAATGAGAGAAGTATAGATTGAGTGAATGAAAGAATTAGTGAGTGATAGCATGTAAGAGTAGCATTAATCATTACCTCATTCAAAATTCGCTCATTCAATAATTAAAAATTATGCACGAAATTGAGCCTTATTACCAGTGGAGAGATGATTATATTTCGGCAGAAGATGAGCGTTCGCCATTTTACAATACCGAATATTCGGAACTTTACTTCGATAAGCAGATTTATAACTTTTTACTGCACCCACAATGGGACGAGTTTGGTTCGAATACGTTATACATGAAGGTGTTATACGCTGATTACGACCGCAGTTATGCCATTATCGAATTTATCGGCGAGTGGAATGATGCCATTAACAACGATATTATGCTGATGAAGCGCGATATTTTAGAGCTGATGATGGATGAAGGCATTAATAAATTTATTCTGATCGGTGAAAATGTCCTGAATTTCCATGCCTCTGATGATAGTTATTACGAAGAATGGTTTCAGGAAGTAGAAGATGGCTGGATTGTTGGGGTGAATTTTCAGGAACATGTAATTACCGAGTTTCGCGATAATAACATCGATTATTACATTAACTTTGGTGGTGCATTTGATGACTTGCCCTGGCGAACATTAAAACCACTCCAGTTCTTCAAAAAAGTTGAAGAACTGCTGACAAAAAGATTAAACTAAATATTTATTTTTATATAGTTAAATACACAAAATTTAAAATGGAACAACAAAATTATCAATATCAGGACAACAGTGTTTTTGTACAGGAAAAATCTGTCTCTAAAAAATTCTTTGCAAACGTTTTCTTATGGATGTTTGTGGCGTTGAGTTTATCAACTGTAGCTGCCTATTTATTTGGTACGAATGCTGAATTAATGCAATATCTCCGCGTTATAAATCCTGAAACGGGAAAAGTAAGCAATACTATTTTTGGATACATTGCAATGTTTGCACCGCTTGGCTTGGTTTTATTAATGGGATTCGGATTAAGTAGATTGTCATATAGTGCGTTAGTTGGTGTGTTTGTTCTATATTCAGTTTTAACTGGTATAAGCTTAAGCTTTATTTTACTTGCCTATACTGCTGGTTCGGTGGTGAGCTGTTTTGCAGGAGCCGCAGGCATCTTTGGAATTATGGCATTTATGGGCTACACCACCAATATCGATCTAAGTAAATTTGGACCGATTTTAATGGTTGGCGTAATTGGTTTAGTGATTGCCAGTGTAATAAATATGTTTGTTCAAAGCGAACAATTCAGTTTGTTTATGGCATTCATTGGTATTGCAATATTTACGGCATTAACCGCTTATGATGTACAAAAAATAAAAAGAATTGGCGAAGGGATCGAAGCCAGCGGCGAACAGGTTCTTCAGATCGAATCTAAAAAAATGGCTATTGTAGCTGCCTTGTCTTTATACCTGGATTTCTTAAATATCTTCCTTTTCTTGCTTCGTATTTTCGGAAGCAGAAAGTAATCATTAACAGAACAATATTCTTAAGGCCGCGCAGTTTTGCGTGGCCTTTGTAATTTTATTTGGTGCCGAAGCGATAATTTTTGGAATTGATGTTGCTTTGTTGCATTTTTGTATGCTTATTAAGAAAGACGGAGGGATTAGACCCAACGAAGTCTTAGCAACCTGTAACCATACAAGGTGCTAAATTCTATTCTGCAAATAGCAGAAACAGATAAGTTTAGGATTACGATTCACGTACCAACTTTTTAAATAAGCTTTTTTTGAGATTTGAGATGGGAGACATGAGATTTGAGCGATAAGTTGTGCTTAATAATTCTCATATAGCATATCTCAATTCTCATATCTAACAATAAGAATGAGCATAAGAGAAGAATTAGAAAAACGTATTTTGGTGATTGATGGTGCAATGGGCACTATGATTCAGCGATATACCTTAACCGAGGAAGATTTTAGAGGGGAACGATTTAAAAACCATCCCTGTGATGTAAAAGGCAATAACGATTTGCTCAACATCACACGGCCGGATATTATTAAAACAATACACCTGGAGTATCTGGCCGCTGGTGCCGATATTATCGAAACCAATACGTTCAGTACGCAGCGCATTTCCATGGCCGATTACCAGATGGAAGACCTTTCTTACGAAATGAGTTTTGAAGGTGCATGCGTGGCAAAAGAAGCTGTAAACGAATTTATGGCTGCAAATCCAGACCGTAAATGTTTTGTTGCCGGTGCTATTGGCCCAACCAACCGGACCCTTTCCATGTCGCCAAATGTTAACGATCCTGGTTTTAGGGCAGTTTATTTTGATGAACTCGAAGCAGCTTATTACGAACAGGTGCGCGGTTTAGTAGATGGTGGTTCTGATGTGTTATTGATCGAAACCATTTTCGATACTTTGAATGCTAAAGTGGCTATTGTAGCCATTAAAAAATACGAAGAGGTAATTGGCCGTAAACTAGAGATCATGATTTCTGGTACCATTACCGATGCTTCCGGTAGAACACTTTCAGGTCAAACTGCCGAAGCTTTTTTGAACTCTGTAATGCATGCAAAACCATTAAGTATCGGTTTTAATTGTGCTTTGGGTGCTAAAGAAATGCGTCCGCATATTGAGGAGCTTGCTGCAAAAGCAGGCTGTTATGTTTCGGCCTATCCAAATGCGGGTTTACCAAATGAGTTTGGTGCTTATGATGAGCAACCGCACGAAACAGCACATTTGGTAGATGACTTTATTGCTTCCGGTTTTGTGAATATAGTAGGAGGTTGTTGTGGTACTACGCCAGATCATATTGGCTGTATTGCTAAAAATGCCCGAAAAGCAGAGCCCCGTAAAATACCGGTTCTTGAACCATACATGCGTTTAAGTGGATTGGAGCCTGTAACCATCACCCCGGATAGTATTTTTGTAAATATTGGTGAAAGAACCAATATTACCGGATCTCCAAAATTCTCCAAACTGATTTTGGGTGGCGATTACGAAGCCGCATTGGCCGTTGCTTTACAACAGGTTGAAGGCGGTGCACAGGTAATCGATGTAAACATGGATGAAGGGATGCTGGATTCGGAAGCGGCAATGACCAAATTCTTAAACCTCATAGCTTCTGAACCGGATATTGCCAAATTGCCGATCATGGTCGATTCATCTAAATGGTCGGTTATTGAAAATGGCTTAAAATGTTTGCAGGGAAAAGGAATCGTAAACTCGATTTCCTTAAAGGAAGGGGAAGATAAATTCCGCGAAAGTGCCCGCAAAATTATGCAATACGGCGCCGCGGTTGTGGTAATGGCTTTCGATGAACAAGGGCAGGCCGATAATTACGAGCGTAGGAAAGAAATCTGTAAAAGGAGTTATGATATTCTGGTACATGAAATCGGTTTCCCGCCAGAGGATATTATTTTCGACCCAAATATCTTAACCGTTGCAACCGGATTAGAAGAGCATAATAATTATGCCGTCGATTTTATAAATGCCACTCGTTGGATCAAAGAAAACCTGCCTTATGCCAAAGTGAGTGGTGGGGTTTCGAACATCTCATTCTCTTTTAGAGGAAATAATACTGTCCGCGAAGCGATGCACTCCGCATTTCTTTATCATGCCATTCAGGCCGGTTTAGATATGGGGATCGTAAACGCGGGAATGTTAGAGGTGTATCAGGAAATTCCGCCCGAATTGTTAGAGAGGGTAGAAGATGTGCTTTTAAACCGAAGAGACGATGCTACCGAGCGTTTGGTAGAATATGCCGATACCGTAAAGTCGAAAGGCAAAGAGGTGGTTAAAGACGAAGAGTGGAGAAAAGGTCCTGTTGAAGAAAGGTTATCCCACTCTTTAGTAAAAGGAATTGTGGAGTACCTGGATGATGATGTGGAGGAAGCCAGACAAAAATATGCCCGGCCGATTCAGGTAATCGAAGGACCATTGATGGACGGAATGAACATTGTAGGTGATTTATTTGGAGCCGGAAAAATGTTCCTGCCTCAGGTGGTAAAATCGGCGAGGGTAATGAAAAAAGCGGTAGCCTATTTATTGCCGTTTATCGAACAGGAAAAACTGGATAATCCCGATCAGGATCAGAGTTCATCTGCGGGAAGGGTCTTAATGGCCACCGTGAAAGGCGATGTGCACGATATTGGAAAAAATATTGTGGGCGTGGTGTTGGCCTGTAATAACTTCGAAATTGTAGATATGGGTGTGATGGTTCCGGCACAGGAAATCATCAAAAAAGCCAAAGAAATAAAAGCCGATATTATTGGTCTAAGCGGTTTAATTACACCATCATTGGATGAAATGGTTCACTTTGCCAAAGAAATGGAACGCGAAGGTTTTACCATTCCATTAATTATCGGTGGAGCTACAACTTCAAGAATCCATGCTGCGGTAAAAGTAGCACCGAATTATTCAGGCCCTGCCATCCATGTGTTAGATGCTTCCAGAAGTGTTACTGTTTGTAGTACTTTAATGAATCCTGATACGAGAGATGAATATATTGCAGGAATAAGAGCTGAGTATGATAAAGCCCGCGAAGCACATTTAAATAAGCGATCTGATAAGCGTTTTAAAACTTTAGAAGAAGCACGAGCGAATAAATTTAAGATCGATTTTCAACCCAACTTACCTGTTCCGGAATTTATAGGCACAAGGGTTTTTGATAATTATCCCTTAGAAGAACTGGTTCCTTACATCGATTGGACACCATTTTTCCATACCTGGGAGCTCCGCGGAAGTTATCCGAAAATTTTCGATGATAAAAATGTTGGTGATGAAGCAAAGAAACTTTTTGATGATGCACAGACTTTATTAAAACGAATCCTCGACGAAAAACTATTAACAGCCAGAGCTGTAATCGGCTTTTGGCCGGCAAATGCAGTAGGAGACGATATTGAGTTGAGAGTTGAGAGTGCTGAGTTGGGAGACTCCAAACTCCAGACTCCAGACTCCAAACTTGTCAAAATTCACACCCTCCGCCAGCAGGCCGAAAAAGTAGATGGGCAGCCTTATTATGCTTTATCTGATTTCATTGCGCCGAAAGAAAGTGGTATTCAGGATTATTTTGGTGGTTTTGCTGTAACTGCTGGTATCGGGATTGATGAACTGGTAAATGAGTTCGAATCCAATTACGATGATTATAACATTATCATGGCCAAAGCATTGGCCGATCGTTTAGCTGAAGCATTTGCTGAACGGATGCACGAACGTGTACGTAAAGAGTATTGGGGCTATGCACAGGATGAAAACTTAAGTAATCAGGAATTGATTAAGGAAGAATATGCAGGGATTCGTCCGGCGCCAGGTTATCCTGCCTGCCCTGAGCATACCGAAAAAGGCACTTTGTTCCAATTGCTTGATGCAGAGAATAAAATCGGATTACATTTAACCGAAAGTTATGCCATGTATCCAACAGCGGCAGTAAGCGGGTTTTATTTCGCACATCCGGATTCGAGGTATTTTGGATTGGGAAAAATTACCAAAGATCAGATTGAAGATTACGCCATCAGAAAGAATATGCCAATTGAAGAAGTGGAGCGGTGGTTAAGTCCAAATTTAGCATATTAACCCATCGCTTTGTCATCCTGATCCGATAGCTATCTGATGCAACGAAGGATCTTTAGGTGAAGAGCGTATAATTTTGATGTTAGCAGTCATCAAAAAATAGGAACTGCCATTGTGTTTGAGATGCTTCATTAGCATTCAGCATGACAACTAAACCAGGTTATGAAGATTACAGACCATATAAAAAACGCGAAGGGTAAAACCTTGTTCTCTTTTGAATTATTGCCGCCTGTTAAAGGGCAAAGCATCCAGTGGATTTATGATGCCATAGAGCCACTATTGGAGTTTAATCCCCCTTTTATCGATGTAACCTCGCTCCGCGAAGATTACATTTATAAAGAACAGGCAAATGGTTTGCTACAAAAGGTATCTTATCGTAAACGTCCGGGTACCATTGCCATCTGTGCGGCCATTATCCATAAATATAAAGTTGATGCAGTTCCGCATCTTATTTGCGGTGGATTTACCAAAGAAGAAACCGAAAATGCATTGATTGACCTACAGTTTTTGGGGATTGATAACGTTTTGGCTTTGCGTGGTGATGCCCGTAAGGCAGATGGGAATTTTGTGCCAACTCCAGGCGGACATTGTTACGCTACTGACCTGATCGAGCACATCAAGAACCATAACGAAGGTAAATTTCTGCACGAAGATGTGGAAACTTTTAAAAGTGATTTTTGTATCGGTGTCGCTGGTTATCCGGAAAAACATTTTGAGGCGCCTAATATGAGCACGGATTTCAAATACCTTAAAAAGAAGGTAGAGGCAGGTGCGGAGTTTATCGTAACGCAAATGTTCTTCGATAACCAGAAGTATTTCGATTTTGTAAAGAAATGCAGGGAAAATGATATTAACATTCCGATTATTCCGGGATTAAAGCCGATTAGTACCTTATCGCAGTTAAATGTGTTGCCTAAAATTTTTCACATCGATTTACCTGATGAATTGACCGATGCGCTATCTCACGCTAAAAACAATAATGAGGCAAAAGAAATTGGCACAGAAGCGATGATCAAACAGTGTAAAGAACTGATCGATTTCGGTGCTCCGGTGCTTCACTTTTATACGATGGGCCGCCCTGAGCAAACCAAAAAGATCGCAAAAGCTATTTTTTAACAAAAGGAGGCTGTCTCATAAATATAGAATTGTCATCCTGAGCTTGTCGAAGGGCCTGTTTTAAATGTCTTACAAGGTGTTTCGACGACCTGTCCCGATTCATCGGGAGGCTCAACGTGATAAATTCAATTGAATACAATTTATGAGACAGCCTCCTGGTCCAAACCATAATTGAAAGCCATCCTTGCTCTCGTAAACTTGCGGATAGTATTTGGTCGATATTTCAAATCTTACAGAACTTTAACCTTAAAATTATTGTTTTAAAGCTGAGCAGCTTTATATTTGTGAAAATGAAATTGAATGGTTTTAAATATGTGGTCGTTATCTGTGTTACTTTAGCCTTGTTTTTTAAGGTAAGTAATATGATCTCGTATTTAAGCTATTCTACCGATAATGTTGAAGTTTTATCTACAAACGATGACGCTACAGAGAAGGAAGAAAAGAAAGTAGAAACCGAATATGTAGTACAACAGATTGTATTTCATGAAACGTTATATTTTCCGCTTCAAACTTCAAAAAAGATACTTATTCCTGGTCATTTTTTCCAGTTGGCATACTTCCCTGAAGTTCTAACGCCACCACCCTCCGTATAAACATATTTTGGTGTTTAGTTTTTTCTGCAAGTCCTGTGGAATAAAGAGTCTATTTTAAAATTTCAAAATTAATATATATGAAACGAGCAATTTCATTTGCAGTGTTATTAGTCGCTGCTTCTTTAAAAATCAATGCACAGGAAGTTGTGCAAAATAATGTTAAGCCGGTAGAAAATGCCCTTATTCAAGTGACTAAGTTGCAGCCGGTAAGTTTTAATTACGATAAAGCCTGGGCCGAAAAACTAAAACTATCTGCCAAACCGCAGTATGGTTTTGTAGGCACTGAAGCTAAAGACGCTTTTCCTGAAATTGTTTCTGTACAGGCAAAAAGTTATGCATCAGGCAAAAATGCATTTAAAAATGCTACTATTACCAAGGTAGATTATGAGAGTTTAGTTCCGCTTTTGGTCGCCAGTATAAAAGAGCAACAAGAGCAAATAGAACAATTAAGGGCAGAAGTAAACAGTTTAAAATCCAGAAATACAAAGTAGTTATTTTAGTTTTATAGTTGATTCAGGTCGGAGTAATGTTCCGACCTTTTTTATTTTTATAAATAAAACGATCCGACCTAACGCTTAAATTTTTATTTTTATATAGTTAACCAAATATAAATCTACAATTAAAAACAATTCTTATGAAAAAGCTTATTCAATTATTCCTGTTTTGTACAGTGATGGCTGTGTTACCTTTGCAAAATACTAAGGCTGAAAGTAATTCCAGTAAATTTTTTAGCATTGGTTTAAATTTAAGTAATGGAACTGGTGATAACGGATCTATTTACCTGTATGGGCCTACTCCTGTTAGTGCTTATTTTGGTCCAAGTGGAGGTTCATATGGTCCGTTGACGGCCGGCACCTATACTGTTATTATTTATACTGCGGCCCCAGGTTCACGCACTTTTAGATTTAATGGTCAAGCGATTACCACCACTGCGGGGAGTGCGACATTTAATAATGTTAGCATTACTGCTACAGCTTTCGCTTCTGTTAATTAAATAAATATTTTCAACCTGAGTTCGATTAATCAGAATGCGAAAATTTGTGAAGATTGTTTGGTTTGATAATTAATAGCAGGCTTTTTGGGGAAGAATGAGTAGGCAATTAGCCCTGCGATTATATTTGAGATAAAGTTAGTGAATGACCTATGTCTTGAATGTTCTATCTGGCATATGTTTTTAAGCTCATCATTAACGGTTTCTATCACTGACCTTTTACGGAGCATAATCTTATCGTTCATGGTCATCAGGCTATTTTTCATATTGTTTCTGATACTGGTAACCAGATGTATATCACTGACGAACAGTATTTTGACCAACTGTTCGGAGATATATCCTTTGTCGGCGAAAAGCTTTCCGAATACAGCTTTTAAAAAGCTTTCGTTCTTCAGTGGTTCCCTATCATCCACATTGGCCTGTGTGATGGCAAAATTTAATATCTCGCCCTTGTCATTGATCACGATATGCAGTTTAAACCCATAGAACCAGCCCATTGTAGATTTCCCTACCTCCGCTATCCCCTTAAATACCTTGTTCCTTTTTATACGCTTATTGTTGCAGACCCGAATGGGAGTGGAATCCACAAATGAAATACCCGTACAGCGACCTAAACAGCAGGTTTTAAGGAAGATCGTCATTGGCATGAGCACGCTTTGGCTGAGTTCAACAAAGCGGTTATAGGACACGGTATTGGGGAATTCACTTTGCATATGCTTTTGGAGATAGAACAAATAGAAGTGTTTGAAGCACCTGAAGCCGCTTAGATGGAAGAGCAGGCAGATAGAGATTACTTCACTTTTAGACATGGATGCAGGACGCTTGGAAGGCTTGCCCAAAAGAAAAGGACTGGTGGTTTTATCAAAATCTTTGCAGAACTCATCTACAAGACAAAAAATATCACTAATTTTAGAGTAGTCAATCATCTGTTTTTATGTTTAAATATTTGAATGTCAGACACTTAAATATAAGCATAATTACTTTGATTGACTATTTTTTTCTCAAAATTATTAATCGAACTCAGGTTTTCAAGTTGGTCCGGATTTATAGTCCGGACCTTTGTGTTGTTTGACTTTTTTGGTTAAGGATTGCAGATCCCGGCTAACTTTAGTATGAAACCGGGATATTAATCTTATAATCCGTCATTCTCGCGCAGGCGGGAATCTTAATGCCTGTTACTTGCATTAGGATTCCCAATCAAGTTGGGAATGACGAACTATCGAAATAGCAATGTATTACTTATTACCCTTTAAGCAAATAACTTTTAAATCCTTCAAAATTCACACCTAACTGATCTGCATGTGTAGGCTTACTTTCCAAAGCTTTTACCTGCTCCGGGATTTCGATTTTAGCCGCAATATCTGCCGGGAAAATATCCGGGAATTTACAGGCGTGTGCAGTAGATAATAAAACGGCCGCACTTTCATCTGTTGGGTTTTCGTTTCTGTATTTTTCGATTGCCAAATACGCAATCGCTGTATGCGGACAGGCAACATAATTTAGTTTATTGTCAAGTTCTTTAATGCCTGCTAATGTTTCATCATCAGTAAAACGGTAAGAAGTAACCACATTTTTAATTGCCTTTATATCCTGATTAAACAAGTCCATAATGCGTACCCAATTGCTTGGGGCACCTACATCCATCGCATTTGAATAAGTTTGTGTAGATGGTTTCGTTTCATATACACCACTTTCTAAAAAGCGTGGAACGGTATCATTCACATTGGTAGCGGCGATAAACTGTTTAACAGGTAATCCTAATTTGTAGGCCAGTAAACCTGCGCCAATATTTCCGAAATTTCCACTTGGCACCGAAAATACGATATCTTTAAAACCTTGCTTTTTCAGTTGGGCGTAAGTATTGAAATAATAAAATGTTTGAGGAATTAATCTAGAAATATTAATCGAATTGGCTGACGTTAACCTGAATTTTGCATTCAGTTCATCATCTGCAAAAGCCTGTTTTACCAAAGCCTGGCAATCATCAAACGTTCCTTGTACCTCAATGGCTCTAATGTTTTCTCCGTTGGTAGTTAACTGTAACTCCTGTATCGGACTCACTTTTCCTTCTGGATAAAGGATGGTTACCCTGGTATTCGGAACACCTAAGAAACCTAAAGCTACTGCCCCGCCGGTATCACCCGAAGTCGCAACTAATACATCCAGCAGCTGTTCGCCATCTTTCAAAAAATAAGCCATTACACGGCTCATAAAACGGGCACCAAAATCTTTAAAGGCCAGAGATGGGCCATGGAACAATTCGAGTACAAAGGTTTTATCATCCAGTTTTACCGCCGGGGCTTCAAAATTGATCGCATCATCAATTAAAGCCTTTAAATCTTCAGCCGGAATTTCATCTTTTAATAGTGTTGAAGCTACTTTGTAAGCAATTTCCGGTAAAGAATACTTTTCAATATTTTCGATAAAATCGGCATCAAGCTGCGGGATTTCTACCGGCATGTATAAACCTTTATCTTGCGGCATGCTGTTAAAAACGGCTTCTTTAAAAGAAACGCGTAAATCTTTATTGTTGGTTGAGTATAGTTTCATTTTAAGGTGTAGGGTTTAGGGTGTAAGGTTTAGGGTTATGGCGCCGAGTACAACCCTACGCCCTAAACCTTTTACCTTACACCTTCTTTAAATTACTCTAGGTCCTTCCGCGTTAACCGGAGAAACAAAAGCTTTGCTGTTAATATTTATTTTATGTAAGTGTTGCTGTTGCGATTTGGTTATTTTTCTTGCTGTTTCTTCATCTTTGGTCAAGGCGAAAACAGAAGGGCCAGAGCCTGAAATTCCGAAACCGATTGCGCCATTTTCCATCGCCAGTTTTCTCATTTCTTCAAAACCAGGGATCAGGATTGAGCGTGTAGGCTCTACCAGGACATCTTTCATGCTTCTTCCAATTAAGTCGAAATCATTCATGAACAATCCACTTACTAATCCGGCTACATTTCCCCATTGGGTAACTGCATCCTTTAGGGCAACCTTACTGCGGATCATCTGGCGTGCATCTTTCGTCGGTACATCAACTTCCGGGTAAACAATGGCGGCATACATTCCGGCAGGCGTAGGTAAAGAAATTACATCAAGCGGTTCGTAACTTCTTACCAGTACAAAACCACCCAATAACGCAGGGGCAACATTATCTGCATGGCCGTAACCACAGGCAAGTTCTTCACCTTTCATGGCAAAGGGAACTAATTCAGTAGGTGTTAATAAATCGCCCATTAATTTATTAATGGCGAACAAACCTGCTACGGTACTGGCTGAGCTCGATCCCAGTCCACTGCCAATAGGCATTTTTTTGTGCAGTTCAATTTCAACACCAATATCTAAACGGTTAATGTGCTGCAGGTAATGCTGAACACTTGCGCTAACTGTATTTTTAGCGGCATCCAAAGGCAGGCGGCCATCATCACCTGTAATTCTTTTGATCACCACTCCGGGTGTGTCGGTAAAACGCATCTCAACTTCATCGCCCGGTTCGTTTACGGCAAAACCAAGTACGTCGAAACCGCACACTACATTTGCAACCGTTGCCGGAGCGAAAACTTTTATACTATTTTTCATTATTAATTGGCTTAGCTCGCGTTAAGCGGTTATTTGGTTTAAATGATATTTTAAATGCATCACGTAATCTTCAATAAAATAAGAAAGTGTATGCAGTTCTGTTTTTCCTTTTCCGGTATCGCAGTTATTCTGAAGCTTTCCTTCCGGAATGTTTTCAATTACCCGGCTAATCTGATTATTCAACAACTTCCAGAGCATTTTAACATCGGCGATATCTGTTTCCTGATAATTCTGATAAAGCACCCATTCATCCTGATGATAAACAATTTTAACACCCTGCTCATACTGGCCAATAATTAGCCGACGGATATTATTCGTCGTACTATCGATCAAATGACCTAATAATTCTTTTTTAGACCATTTTGAGGGTTGTGGTTTATCATTCCATGCTTCTTCCGTGATGCTTTCAAAATCAATCATTGCCTGATCAACCAGTTTTTGGATTTCATTTTTATATGCTAAAACCGGATTCATGGTATTAATTGTTTAAAGTACCTACGTTAATGATATCGGCAAAAACACCGGCTGCGGTAACTTCAGCACCTGCACCTGGGCCTTTAACCACCAATGGACGAGATTTATACCGGTCTGTAGTGAAAGAGATAATATTATCACTTCCAGATAGCATATAAAAAGGATGAGTATCATCCACCATCTGCAGGCTGATTTCTACATTGCCATCTTCCAGTTTACCGATATAGCGTAAAACCTTTCCCTCATTGGCTGCGGTATTCTTCAGGTTTTCGAAATAAGCAGCGTTCGCTTGCAGTTCTGAATAGAAATCCTCTACAGAGTTTGCATTTAAACAGGCTTCAGGTAAAATGTTATCGATTTTCACATCGCTGGCTTCCAATGGATAACCCGCATCGCGTGCCAGGATCAACATCTTACGCATAAAATCTTTTCCGTTCAGGTCATCACGTGGATCTGGTTCAGTATAACCCAGCTCCTGTGCTTCTTTTACCGTTTCGTAAAAACCGGCTTCACCCTTGAAATTATTGAAGATGTATGAAATGGTTCCTGATAAAATAGCCTCAATCCGGGCAACTTTATCGCCGCTCATCATTAATTCTTTTAGCGTACGTATAATAGGTAAACCAGCACCAACATTGGTTTCATAATAAAAATCGACACCGAATTTACGGGCGGTATCTTTGAATGATTTATATTGGGCATAATCTGCCGAATTTCCTTTTTTATTGCAGGTTACTACTGAAATGCTGCTCTCAAAAATACCCTGGTAAAATGCTATCGGAGATTCTGCTGCGGTGTTATCGACAAAAACACAGTTGGGTAAATTTAAAGCTTTCATTTTGGCTACAAAACCGGCTAACTCTGCTTTTTCACCATTCATATCTAGTTCAGTTTCCCAATTTTCGAGGGATAAGCCGTCTGCACTAAAGATCATCTTTCTTGTATTGCTAATGCCTGCAACCTTAACTTGTAAGTCATTATTGGCTGCCAGGAATGGCATTTGTTCTTTCAATTGGTTAAATAAAGTTTTACCAATGTTCCCTGTGCCCAGGCAGAAAACATTTAATGTTCTTTTCAGGTCGGTAAAAAAAGCATCGTGTACTGCATTTACGGCTTTCGATAAATCATCTTTGCTGATAATTACCGAGATGTTATATTCTGAAGAGCCCTGTGCAATAGCCCTAACATTAATACCATTACGGCCAAGTGCATTAAACAAACGACCACTCATGCCTGGCGTACGTTTCATGTTTTCACCAACAATAGCCAATACAGCTAAATTATTTTCAACTTCTGGTAGTTCCAGTTTTTTAGCATCTAACTCCAGTTCGAATTCTTTTTTGATCAAAGAAATGGCCTGTGAAGCATCCGTGGGTTTAACCGCGAAAGTAATACTATGTTCTGATGAAGATTGAGTAATCAACACCACATTAATCTGCTCGCGCGAAAGCAGTGAGAATAATCTTCCGCTAAAACCTGCCTTACCCACCATGCCACTTCCGGTTAGGTTGATAATGCTGATCTGATCAATAGAAGAAATTCCTTTTATAGGTAAGTTTGAAGTTTTTACATCACTTTTAATATAGGTGCCTGCAAAATCCGGTTCGAATGTGTTTTTAATCACAATCGGGATTTTTTTCATAAAAGCAGGGATCATGGTAGGCGGATAAATCACTTTGGCACCAAAATAACTTAGTTCCATGGCTTCAGTATAGCTTAGCTCTGGTAAAGAGAAGGCTTTTTTCACGATCCTCGGATCAGCCGTCATCATACCGTTTACATCCGTCCAGATTTCTATTTCCGTTGCATTTAAGGCTGCTCCCCAAACGGCTGCGGTATAGTCAGAGCCACCACGACCTAAGGTTGTTGCCCTGCCTGCCGCATTACTGGCAATAAAACCAGTTACAAAAAGGACCTTATCCTTATTTTCCTGGTAAAAATTGTTGATCAGCATTTCAGTTAACTCGGTATCAACTTTAGCCTGACCGAAGTTGCTGTCTGTTTTAATCAGTTCAGAACCATTTACATAAAGCGCATCACCGAAATTTTGAGAAGCAATGTGGCTGATCATAAAAGTAGAACAACGTTCTCCATAGCTTAAAATCTGGTCTTTGGTCTGCAAGCTCAGTTCACGCAGATTAGTCACTGCCTGTAGTAGATCTTCCAGTTCGTTAAAAAAGATTTTTAGGCGTGTAAACACAGGGTTCTGTGCAGCCGCTGGTAAAAGCATGCGGATTACAGCAAAGTGTTTTGCTTCGATTTCTTTTAAATGGGCATCGTAATCTTCACCCCGCTCGGCCATTTCGGCCATATCGGTAAGCAAATTGGTTACGCCGCTCATTGCCGATAATACAACTACCGGGCTGTTCTTCTGTTTTTCTTCGCCAACCAGGCGTAAGAGGGTTTTAATGTTCTCGGCCGAACCTACGGATGTGCCGCCGAATTTGAGTACTTTCATTAGTTTATATTGGGTTTAACTGTTTGTTGCTGCACCGATCTGTGGTTTAAAATGCTCGTTTGTACAGGTTTCATTCAGCATGGTTTAAAAAAAAAGCGTCCCGACTTTCATCGGGACGCTCTCTGTGTTTTATGTTTTTTCAATTTACAACAAATTAGCCCCGCTGGTTTATACCGGTGGTAATAATAATCGTTGTAATAATCGAAGTGTTAAAATTCATCTTGTCTTTGTGTACTTTGTACACCGTAAAGTAGGAGATTATTTTTTTAAAATGCAAATGTTTTTTCAATTTTATTTCGAAATTTCTATTAAAACGTTTAAGTAAATGAAATAGCGGCATTTTCTGAACCCGAAACCAGTATTGTTTTTACTGCGATGGCTCCAACTCCCCTCCTTTTTCCAAGGAGGGGTGCCCGTAGGGCGGGGTGGTTGATCAGTAAATTTTAATCATTAGAAAATATGCTGTAGTACTTCTTTAGATAGTGCAGCCCTGCTAACCGCTTTAGTCCCGATGGTGGTGCTGTTTTGTTGTTGGTGATATCGGGAGCTGCCGCTTTTATCAGGTTTATTTAATGCGGGTTGGTGCTACTATTGAAGTGCGTTGCCTTTCCGGCGTCTAATTATTCCCTTCCATTTTCCAAGGAGGCTGCCCGTAGGACGGGTGGTAAATTGATATTTTTTACCTAAGAACTTCAGTTCGGTTAATATTTATTTATACTGACCAATTTTAAGCCTGTGAAACTAGCGCGATCGTCATGCTGAATTTATTTTACAAGTAGAAATTGTGTTTTCAATTGTCTTGTAGCTACTACGTGGTCAGCATCTTTTCTGCTAGATAGACCCTGAAATAAATTCAGGGTGACGGCTATGAGCGAAAAATGTCTGCAGTATACCTTTAATGGAATATTAATAATCGAATTGGGGTTAAGAAGCATAACTTATACTCAATCCCTCAAAAGGAGGTGTGTATTCAGAAGAATTCAAGTAGTAAAACCATTTACCAGATTTGACTTAGTGTGTTTTTTTAAATTTTTTATAATCAGAAATACTTTTTAAATTATTGTAAATGAGATATTTAAGTCATAGTGTATTTGCTACAATATGTAAAAAATTATGTTTTAAAACTCGTTTTTGTGCAACATAAGTCTTTACCTTTGCTCCACTAACTAACTTATTGTTATGAGCAAAAAGAAACTGCAAACGCCAGATTTAAGCTATTTAAATCTAGGCGAGAACATTGCTGTAAAGTACCAGTTGTCTCCAAAAGAGTTGATTGATGAAGCATTATTAAATAAAGAAGGTACAATGGCGGCATCCGGAGCGCTGGCCATTGATACCGGTAAATTTACCGGACGTTCGCCAAAAGACAGGTTTATCGTGTGCGACGACGTAACCGAAGACCAGGTTTGGTGGGGTGATGTAAACATTAGGATCAGTCCTGAAAAATTCGACCAGTTATTCAACAAGTTGACCAATTACCTTGAATACAAAAAAATCTATGTGCGTGATGCTTCAGCGTGTGCTGATCCGGATTATGCAATATCCATTCGCATAATTACTGAAACAGCTTATCAGAATCTTTTTGCTCACAATTTATTCATCCGTCCTGATGAAGATGCTTTAATAAGCAGTCCAGAGTGGACGATTATTGCCGCTCCGGGCTTTCTAGCCAATCCAGCCGTTGATGGAACCCGTCAGGAGAATTTCTCCATCATCAATTTCACTAAAAAAATGATTTTGATCGGTGGAACCGGTTATACAGGCGAAATTAAAAAGGGAATCTTCTCTGTGCTGAATTTCATTCTTCCAGTATATAAGAATACACTTTCTATGCACTGTTCGGCCAATGTGGGCAAAGATGGAGATACCGCCATCTTCTTCGGATTATCTGGAACGGGTAAAACAACATTGTCTGCCGATCCAGAACGCGGTTTAATCGGAGATGATGAGCATGGCTGGGGTAACGATTCGGTATTCAACTTTGAGGGCGGCTGTTATGCTAAATGTGTTGATTTAACAGAAGAAAAAGAGCCTCAGATTTTTAAAGCCATTAAATTTGGCTCATTATTAGAAAACACCAACTTTTTCCCAGGAACAAAAGATGTTGATTACTCCAATATTGATAAAACAGAAAATACGCGTGTAGCTTATCCAATAGATTATATTGATAATGCTATCCTGCCCTCTGTTGCCGCAGTGCCGAAAAATATTTTTTTCTTAACTGCTGATGCATTTGGTGTATTGCCTCCTATATCCAAATTAAACGTAGAGCAGGCCATGTTCCACTTTATGAGTGGCTATACAGCAAAGGTAGCAGGAACTGAAACCGGGGTAACAGAACCTCAATTAACGTTTTCGGCTTGCTTCGGAAAAGCTTTTCTTCCATTGCATCCTTCAAAATACGCTGCTTTACTCGGCGAGAAAATGAAAAAGCACCAGGTACACGTTTGGCTGGTAAATACAGGATGGAGTGGGGGAGCTTATGGTGTTGGTAAAAGGATGAAATTAAGTTATACCCGGGCAATGATCAAAGCTGCATTAAACGGGGATTTAAATCACCACCATTATAAACAACATCATGTGTTTAAATTAATGATGCCCCTAATTTGTCCGGGTGTGCCAGATCATATTTTAGACCCTTCTAAAACATGGGGTAATCAGGAAGAATATTTTTTAAAAGCTTACCAACTGGCAGATGCCTTCTCAGAAAATTTTAAGCAGTTTGAACTGACAAAAGTACCAAAAAGCAGACACGAAGCGTTAAAATTATGTTAAATGCACTTTAAAATGCATTTTTTGAGCGAAAAATTTGCAATTCGATTTTTTTTTAGTTTTTATTGTGAAAGAATTGCCTCGGCTGGGGCAATTTTTTTGTTATATACCTATGATGAATTACCGAAACAAAATTCTAAGTAACGATTTAATTGCTTATTGATTTATTAATTTGTAATTTAAAATCAATTTATAAATTTGTTTTTCGCAACAATTTCGGATATGAAACGTTGAGTGTTGTACAAAAGAAAAAAAACAGCTAAAAATTAAAAACAAGAACTAAAACTAAAATTTCAAAAAAAATGGCAAACGCACCAAAACCAACAACTGTTAAAAAAGAGAGCTCTTCTAGTGCTTCAAATGTATTTGCAACATTCGTTATTCCAATTTGTATTATCATTGGATTCTGTGTTTGGAGATTCGTATTCGGAGAGGGAAGTAACTTTATCGATGGTGACAGAGAGAAATTACCATTAGCTGGTAACTATCTCGGAACAGCTTACAAAGGAGGCCCTATCGTAGCAATCTTAGTTGGATTACTATTAGTGGTAATTGTATTCTCTATCGAACGTTTCATCGTTATTGGTAAAGCAAGTGGAAAATCTAGCTTAGATACTTTCATCCGCAAAGTACAAGGTTTATTAAGCGCAGGTAACATCGAAGCTGCAAAAGCTGAGTGTGATAAACAACAAGGTTCAGTTGCTAACGTAATTAAATCTGGTTTGAAAAAATACAGCGAAGTTGAAGCTGATACCAACATGGATGTTGAGCAGTCAATTGTTGCAATCCAAAAAGAGGTTGAAGAAGCTACAGCTTTAGAAATGCCAATGTTAGAGCAAAACTTAACAGTTATTGCAACTTTGGTATCAATCGGTACATTGGTAGGTTTATTGGGTACAGTAACAGGTATGATCCGTGCATTCGCCGGTTTAGCAAACTCTGGTGCTCCAGATCAGTCAGCGTTAGCGGTAGGTATCTCTGAGGCATTGATCAATACTGCAACAGGTATCTTGGTATCTACTGTGGCAATTATCATGTACAACATCTTAACTTCTAAAATTGACAAGTTAACTTACGCAATCGATGAGGCTGGTTTCAGCATCGTTCAAACATACGCTAGTTCGCATAAATAAGAATTTTGAAAAAATTTTTACCGGCTTTATGGAAAACCGGAAAAAAGATCATCATTATTAAAAACTAGTAAAAAATATTATGCCTAGAATTAAAGTTAAAAGAACAAGTACAGTAACAGATATGACGGCCATGTGTGATGTGGCATCATTGTTACTTACTTTCTTCATCTTAACTGCTACAGCAAGGCAACCAGAACCACTAGCCGTTTCTACACCTTCCTCAACGTATGAGTTTAAGGTACCCGTAGAAAACAATGCGATTTTAACCATTGGGCAGGGGAAAGTTTTCTTTGAAGTAGCAGGGGTCAAAGTAAGAGCGAAAACATTAGAACTAATGGGCGAACAGTACAAAATATCGTTCACTCCGTTAGAAGTACAACGCTTTTCTTCGATAGGAAGTTTCGGTGTTCCGATCCAGAGTTTAAAATCTCTTATTGCCTTGAATGGGGCTGATCGTATGAAACCAGGGGTTCAACCTGGAATACCTTCAGATTCGACTGACAATCAGTTGAACGCATGGGTGTTAAATGCCCGTAGAGCAACTAAAGAGATTAATAATCAGGATATGCGTATCAGTATTAAAGGTGATGCCAAAGAAGAATATCCGGTAGTTAAAAAGATTATTGATGTACTTCAGAAACAAAGTGTAAACAAGTTTTTATTGGTTACCAACTCTGAAGCTAAAAAGAAATAAGAAATGGCAGAATTAAACACAGGCGGGAAGAAAGCCACCCCAAGGGTTGATATGACTCCGATGGTGGATCTAATGTTTCTTTTGGTAACATTCTTTATCTTAACAACAGTAATCTCTACGCCGCAAGCGATGGATATTGCAAAGCCAGATAAAAACGAAAAGTTACCTGAGAACAGATTGGAGCTGAAAGCAAGTAAAACAATGACTATTTTGTTGGGTAAAAGCGATAAAGTAGCATGGTACATGGGAGTAGCTGGCGAAAGTGCACCAACCATCGAATCTGGTTCACAAATCGAAGATGCTATTGTTAAAAATAGAAAAGCAGCTGATGCCTCTGGCGTTGCTGGAGACTTTGTTGTACTGGTAAAACCAACATCAGGTTCTACATTCCAAAATTTTGTAGATATGATGGATGAGTTGGAAATTCTTAAAGTTAAGGTTCGTCAAATCGACGATGATAACATCCTTGACAATGAGAAGCAGTTCATGAAAGAAAAAGGAATTTTATAATCAGTAAAACCAATTTTATGTCGAAGTTAGATATATTCAGAAAAGAATGGCTTGAAGTGGTTTTTGCAGATAAAAACAAAAACTATGGTGCGTACCAATTGCGTAAAAGTAATGGTGCAAATACCACCAAAGCCTTAATTATTGGATCTATTATCTTCCTTGTATTATTTTTCTCTCCAAAAATCTATAGCCTTATCAAAGGTTCAATGGATCAACAGGAAGATCAGGTAAAAGCACAGGAAGTAATTTTAGCTCCACCACCACCGGTAAATCCGGAAACACCTCCACCGCCACCGGTAGAGCCACCGCCACCAAAGATTGACCAGGTGAAAATGCCACCTCCAATTGTAAAACCGGATATCGAGGTTCGTGATGAACCACCTACAGTTGAAAAATTGAAGGAAGCTGATCCAGGTCAGAGAGATATCAAAGGTGATCCGACAGCTGATATTGTTATCGCTGAACCAGTGGGTGAAGGGCCAAAAAGAGAAGCTGCTGTTGCGGTTGATGATAATAAAGTTTACGACTTTGTTAGTATCGAGAAGCAACCAGAATTCCCTGGAGGTATTGCTAAATTTTATGGCTACTTAGGTAAAGCAATAAAATACCCGCCAATGGCACAGGAGAACAACGTTCAAGGTAAAGTGTTTTTATCTTTCGTTGTTGAAAAAGATGGTAAATTAACAGATATCACAGTTACCCGTGGTTTGGGTAGCGGAACTGATGAAGAAGCCATCCGTGTATTAAAAGCGAGTCCACGTTGGAACCCAGGTATTCAAAATGGTAAGCCTGTAAGGGTAAAATACAACATCAACGTTAACTTTACATTGAACTAATAGTAGATGTTAAATTTTGATATTTTTAAGCAAAAATCGCCTAAACAGCGGTTTTTGCTCATTTTAGGGCTTATCATGTTTGTGTTTTACGTGGTATTGGGTTTGGCATTCATATTTTATGAACCTATTGCACTTCGTTTAAGCACTATTCCGGAATGGGGGCGTATCGCAATCGGTATCTTCTTGATTATTTATGCTTTTGTAAGACTTTTAAGCCTGGGTAGGCGCGATTAATCATTTTGAATGAAAAATTTCCTTTTAATATTTTGTGTACTAGCTTTACTCGTATCCTGTAAACGTAAAAACAAGGCAGATGCAGTTAAAGAAACTAGAACAAGTGGTACCTTAAAAATATTGGTTGATGAAAGTGTTGGGCCGATAGTTCAAGATCAGATCGATATTTTTGGTTTAGATTACCCTGATGCAAAATTTGAGACTACAGTTAAACCTGAAGAAAAATTATTACCTTCATTCCTGAATGATAGCGTAAGGGTAATTGTTTTACCAAGGTTATTAACTAAAGCAGAAGAGAAGTATTATAATCAGCGTAATATTAAGATTCACTCTTCACGTTTTGCTATTGATGGTATTGCTTTAATTACAAATCAGGGCAATATCGATAGTACAATTAACGTTAATGAGGTGATTGATATCTTACAAGGGAAGAAATCAGATAAAAAACTGGTCTTTGATAACGCCTATTCTAGTACCTTTCAATATTTTAAGGAGTTGGCCCATATCAGCCAGTTTCCAGCTACAGGTGTTTATTCAAAAAATTCCAGCAAAGAAGTAATTAAACTTATTGCGGAAGATAAAAAATTTATTGGTATTTTAGGCGTGAATTGGATCACTGGAAAAGATACAGAGATGAGCGAATATCTTTCTAAGATAAAAGTATTGGGGGTAAAGAATGTAAAGGGGAAGGTAGGAGATGATCAGTTCTATAAACCAACTCAAGATAACTTGATTAACGGCGTTTATCCTTTCTTAAGAAATATAAATATTATAGATTGCGAAGGAAGAGATGGTTTAGGCACAGGATTTGCAACGTGGTTAAGAAGTCAAAGGGGACAACTGATTGTACTTAAATCCGGACTTGGCCCACATAAGTTAATGCCAAGACAAATTAACCTGACTAAAGGAAATTAAATTAAAATTTATAAATTGAACCACGAAGTAAATCTAAAGAGACACTTCATTTTTATTAAATAAAAAAAACAGAATATCCGATGAAAATTTTAAAGAAAGCAATAACCTTAAATGTAGGTTTGGTGTTGATGGGTTCTGCAGTTTTTGCTCAAGATTTAAATGACGCGAAAAAAGCCATCGACGCGGAGCAGTATCAAAAAGCATCATCAATGCTTAAATCATTGGTGAGTTCAAAAGCTTCAGATGGTGATAACTATTACAATCTTGGCTTGGTTTACTTAAAAACCGGTTATATCGACTCTGCAAGAGCTGTATTTACCAAAGGTATTACCGCAGATCCTAAAAACAATTTAAATTTAATTGGTTTAGGTGAAGCAGATATGTTGTCTAATAATCCAACCTCTGCGAAAACAAACTTCGACAAAGCTGTTGAACTTGATAAAAAGAATTACAAAACTTATTTGTATATCGGTAAAGCTTATTTAGCACAAGATAAACCTAGTGATGATGTATCAAAACCTGATTTCACTAATGCTTTAGCTAACATTACTAAAGCAGATGAATTAGATTCTAAAGATAAAGATGCTGAAGTTTTCCTGGCGCAAGGCGATGCTTATGCCTTACAAAAGAAAAATTCTGAGGCATTAGGTCCATACATGCGTGTTGGTGATATTGATCCTAACAACAGAAGAGCTAAAACGCAGATTGGTAAAATGTATAAAGAATCCAGGGCTTTTCCTGAAGGAGAAAAAGAGCTACAGGATGTAATTGCTGCTGATGCAAACTATGGTCCGGCTTATCGCGAGTTAGGTGAGTTATATTTACAATGGAGTAGCTTTGGTACAGATAAAGAAAAAGCAAAAAAAGGCATTGAGAATTACAAAAAGTACATGGATTTAACAGATAAGTCTTTGGAATCTCAATTGCGTTATGCTCAATTCTTATTTTATGCAAAAGATTTTCCAACTTTGGAGCAGGTAGCATCAGCTATACAAGCACCTGCTAACGATCCTAAGAGTGCTATCGTATCTAGGATGAAAGGTTGGGCGGCTTATGAGAATAAAAACTATCCTGCTGCACTTACGAGTATGAATGATTTCTTCGCTAAAGAGAAAGATCCTAACAAAATCCTTGCTTTCGATTATTTATATTTAGGTAAAGCTCAGTTAAAAGCTGGTCAGGATAGTTTAGCATTAATTAATATCACTAAAGCTGTAGAAAAAGATTCTACAAATGCTGATGCATTGGCTGAGGTTGCTAAAAGTTTTTACGATGCTAAAAAATATGCTAAATCATCTGAAATTTATGAGAAGGCTATAAAAGCTAATCCTAACGGAAAAGGAGCTTTATATAACTATTATTATAATGCAATGGCGAATTATTTCGATTATGCTGCGAAATTAACAGCTAAACAAAATCCTTCAAAAGATATCTTAGTAAGAGCTGATTCGTCAATTGCTAAAGTGACACAACTAGCTCCTGAAACTTACGACGCATACTTAACAAGAGCTCGTATTAATAGTTTATTGGATGATGAGAAAGAGCCAAAAGGTTTGATGCTTCCATTTTACGAGGAGTATATCAAAAAGATAACTGAAAAGCCTGAATTAGCTACAGCAAACGCTAAGAAACTTTCTGAAGCTTATGATACTATTGGTGGTTATTATTACTACAAAGACAAGGAAAAAGCTAAAGAATACTTTAATAAAAGTGTAGCTGTATATCCTACTGGAACTTTTGCAGCAGCTAAGTTAAAAGAATTGGCTGCCCCAGCTCCAAAAGGTAAAGGCAAATAATTCGAAAGTTAAATAATTTAGAAAAGGCAGAGTTTGGTTACTCTGCCTTTTTCTTTTACTTTTGCATCACAAAATAATAATTATGCAAGCGCAAAGTTCCTCTATAGATTTTTTACCAATTATATTTCAAGTAATTGTTGCTTTAGGGTTTGTGGTAACCACATTGGTTGCTACCCACTTTTTAGGGCCAAAACGCAAAACGAGTGATAAGTTAGAAACTTTTGAAGCGGGTATAAAATCTGTAGGTAATGCCCGTCAGCCTTTCTCTATCAAATATTTTGTAGTAGCCATCTTATTTGTACTGTTCGATGTAGAAGTGATCTTTATGTATCCATGGGCAGTTAATTTCCGTACATTACGGATGGATGGAATGATTGAAATGTTCATTTTCATGGGTACATTATTGCTGGGTTTCATCTACGTAATCAAGAAAAAAGTTTTAGACTGGAACTAGTCAATTCGCAGTTATCAGTTCACAATTGGCAGTTAATAGTTCCCGGTTTAAAGCTGTAAACTGAAAATTGCCAACTGAAAACTGAAATGTGTATCACTTACACTAACTTATGGCGATTTTAGTTATTTAGAAAGGTTCTAAATCGAGTAAAGCTAGTTTATTTGCCTTTAAAATATTGTAAATTTGTTGCTCATTCTGCAAAGGGATGAGCATTTTTTGTTTATAAACATGAGTGAAATTAATATAGTTGATGCGCCTCCAGGAATTGAAGGATCTGGCTTTTTTGCCACTTCCCTTGATAAAGTGATTGGTTTGGCCCGCTCAAATTCATTATGGCCATTACCTTTCGCAACTTCTTGTTGTGGAATTGAGTTTATGGCAACCATGGGTTCTCATTACGATTTAGGTCGTTTCGGTGCTGAACGTTTAAGCTTTTCTCCACGCCAGGCAGATGTTTTAATGGTTATGGGTACCATCGCTAAAAAGATGGCTCCTGTATTAAAACAGGTTTATATCCAAATGGCAGAGCCACGTTGGGTAATGGCGGTTGGTGCCTGTGCAAGTAGTGGCGGTATTTTCGATACTTATTCCGTATTGCAAGGTATTGATGAGGTTATCCCTGTGGATGTTTACGTTCCGGGTTGCCCGCCAAGACCTGAAGCTATTTTAGATGGTTTTCAGCGTATCCAGGATTTAGTGAAAAGCGAATCGGGCAGAAGAAGAAATTCTGATTATTACAAGGAACTTTTAGGTCAATACGGCATTAAATAATGGAAGAAACGACACTAAATAACGATATCCACGTTAAGCTGACTGAAAAGTTTGGCGAAAAAGTTACTGCCGTTTCTGAGCCTTATGGTTTACTAACCTTTGTAACTTATAAAGATGTGATCATCAATGTGCTTTCGCATCTTAAGGAAGAATTAAAATTCAATTTCCTTACTGATATTACTGCAGTTCACTATCCAGGTAAAGACCACGGTATTGCTGTTGTTTATCATCTGCATAACATGGTAGAGAAAGTTAGGGTCAGGATTAAGGTTTTCATTTCAGAGCAAAATCCAACTATCCCTACAGCGACAACCGTTTGGAAAGGTGCCAACTGGATGGAACGCGAAACTTACGATCTGTTCGGAGTTAAATTTGAAGGTCACCCGGATTTACGCCGTATTTTAAATATGGATGATTTAGGTGTTCACCCGATGTTGAAGCAATATCCATTGGAAGATCCGAACAGAGTAGATAAAAAAGACGAATTTTTTGGAAGGTAAACTATGAATCATAACCATCCGGTATTTACAGATAACGACCCGCAAAGTGAGCTGGTAACCCTAAACTTAGGTCCAACGCACCCTGCAACACACGGCGTTTTTCAAAACGTTTTGCAATTAGATGGTGAACGTATTGTAAGCGGCGTTTCTACCATCGGGTACATTCACCGTGCTTTCGAAAAGATTGCCGAGCATCGCCCATTTTATCAGATTACCCCACTTACAGACCGTTTAAACTATTGCTCTTCCCCTATTAACAATATGGGATGGCACATGACGGTTGAGAAGTTGTTAAATATCCAGATGCCAAAGCGTGTAGATTATCTTAGGGTAATCATTATGGAGCTTTCGCGTATTGCCGATCACATTATCTGTAACACGATTATTGGTCAGGATACCGGGGCAACCACCACTTTCTTATATCTTTTTCAGTTTCGTGAGCATATTTACGAAATCTTCGAGGAAGTTTGTGGTGCGCGTTTAACTACAAATATTGGACGTATTGGTGGTTTCGAAAGAGATTTCAATGATATCGCCTTTGCTAAAATCGATAAGTTTTTAAAAGAGTTCCCTAAAGCATTAAAAGAATTCGAAAATCTGTTAACACGTAACCGTATTTTTATTGACAGAACGGCTGGTGTTGCAGAGGTTACTCAAGAAAAGGCGTTAGAATATAGCTGGACTGGCCCACTTTTACGTGCGACTGGTGTAGATTATGATGTTCGCGTAAGTGATCCATATTCTTCTTATCAGGATTTCGATTTTGAGGTTCCTGTAGGCACAAGCGGTGATATTTACGACAGATATTTAGTGCGTAACGAGGAAATGTGGCAAAGTGTCCGCATTATCGAACAAGCGCTTGTGAAGTTAAAAACAGAACCAAAAGGTATTTTCCATGCCGATGTTCCTGAATTTTACCTTCCTCCGAAACAAGAAGTTTACAACAATATGGAAGCGTTAATCTATCACTTCAAAATTGTGATGGGTGAGATTGATGCCCCAAAAGCAGAAGTTTATCACGCTGTAGAAGGCGGAAATGGTGAATTAGGATTCTATCTGATTAATGATGGAGGCCGTACACCATATCGTTTACACTTCCGCAGACCAAGTTTTATAAACTACCAGATGTTTGCACCAATGAGCGAGGGCATGTTATTGTCTGATGCCATTATCAACATGAGTAGTATGAATATTATTGCAGGAGAATTAGATGCTTAAAGTAGAAGAACAAACACCTGTAGTGTTTTCATCAGAATTGCTGGCCAAATTTGATGAAGTTAAAGGCCGTTATCCGGCAGATAAAAGCAAATCAGCATTGTTGCCACTTTTGCACCTGGTACAGGCTGAATACCTTTGGGTAAGTACACCAGCGATGGATAAAGTTGCCGAATATTTAAATATTCAGCCAATTGAAGTTTATGAAGTGGCCACATTTTATACCATGTACTTTTTAAAACCACAAGGTAAATATGCTTTAGAGGTTTGTCGTACCGGCCCTTGTTGCCTGGTTGGTGCCGAAAAAATATTAAGCCACCTGGAAAACAAGTTAGGTGTTAAAGAAGGTGAAGTTACTGCCGATGGTTTATTCAGCTTTAGAGGAGTTGAATGTTTAGCTGCCTGTGGTTACGGACCGGTGTTGCAAATAAGCCCGGAATATACTTTCTACGAAAACCTGACTGAAGCAAGTGTAGATAAATTGATTGAAGATTTAAAGAATAAGATTTGAGAAACTAGATTTGAGATATGAGATCAGGCATTTGTCTAATATCTCATGTCTCACATCTCATATCTATAAATAATGAGCCGTAAATTATTACTTGAGCATATAAACGTACCGGGCATCAATACACTTGAAGTCTATCGCCAAAAAGGCGGGTATCGTGCTGTGGAAAAAGCCCTGAAGACTTTAACACCTGAAGAGATTGTTGAAGAGGTTAAAAAATCAGGCTTACGCGGTCGCGGAGGTGCGGGTTTCCCAACGGGGATGAAATGGAGCTTTTTGGCTAAACCAGAAGGTGTTGCACGTTATTTGGTGTGTAATGCTGATGAATCAGAGCCGGGGACTTTTAAAGACCGTTATTTAATGACTTATATTCCCCATGCTTTAATTGAGGGAATGATTGTTTCGAGTTTCGCTTTAGGTGCAAAGGTTTCTTACATCTATGTACGCGGCGAAATGATGCCGCAGATCCGCATTTTAGAAAAAGCAATTGCTGAAGCTAAAGCCGCAGGATGGTTGGGTAAAAATATTTTAGGAACAGGTTACGATTTAGAATTATATGTTCAGCCAGGTGGTGGCGCTTACATTTGCGGTGAAGAAACTGCTTTGTTAGAATCATTAGAAGGCAAAAGAGGTAATCCACGGATTAAACCACCATTTCCGGCAATTGCAGGTTTGTATGGTTGCCCTACCGTGGTTAACAATGTTGAATCAATTGCTGCAGTGGTACCGATTATCAACGATGGTGGCGATGAATATGCAAAAATCGGTATCGGTAGAAGTACAGGTACAAAATTAATATCGGCATCGGGTAATTTAGTAAAACCAGGTGTTTACGAAATCGAATTGGGTTTACCGGTAGAAGAATTTATTTATTCAGACGAGTATTGTGGCGGTATTGCCAATGGTAAACGTTTAAAGGCAACGGTTGCAGGTGGATCATCTGTACCTATCTTGCCTGCTAATTTAACCTTAAAATATGCCAACGGCGAACCTCGTTTAATGAGTTACGAATCATTATCTGAAGGTGGATTTGCTACTGGTACCATGATGGGGTCTGGCGGTTTTATTGCTTTTGATGAAGATCAGTGTATTGTTAGAAACACCTGGAATTTTTCTCGCTTTTATCACCATGAAAGCTGTGGACAATGTTCGCCTTGCCGTGAAGGTACCGGATGGATGGAAAAAGTATTACATAAAATTGAGCATGGCCATGGTAAAATGGAAGATGTAGATTTACTGTGGGATATCCAACGCAAAATTGAAGGAAATACGATTTGTCCGCTCGGTGATGCAGCAGCCTGGCCAGTGGCCAGTGCAATTCGTCACTTCAGAGATGAATTTGAATGGCACATTAAAGAACCGGTTAAAAGCCAGAGCCAAAACTACGGTATTGCTAATTACGCAACACCGATTGAAAAAGCTCCGGTAGCCGAAGAGAAATAAAATCATAAGGTCGCATTTGCGATCTTATAAAATAAGAATTTATAAAAAGCGCCCCGATTCGTGTTCTCACGAGAAGAAAGCGAAATGAACTGGTTCGTGGAGACACGAACCATGGCTTGAATAAAAAAGATTGCTTCATACCTCGTAATGACGTTAGAAGTATAAAAAATAAAAGAATATCATTAACCATGAGTGAAAAAGTTAAGGTTACGATAGATGGGATAACAGTAGAGGTTGATAACGGAACAACCATTCTGAATGCTGCAAGGCAGATCGGAGGTGATATTGTTCCGCCAGCTATGTGCTATTATTCTAAGTTAGAAGGAAGTGGTGGCAAATGCCGTACCTGTATCGTTAAGGTAACAAAAGGTTCGGAAAAAGATCCCCGCCCGATGCCTAAGTTGGTGGCTTCTTGCCGCACAACCGTAATGGATGGGATGGAAGTGCTTAACATTACTTCACCAGAAGTTTTGGAAGCACGCGCAGGTGTTGTAGAGATTTTATTGATTAACCACCCCTTAGACTGTCCTGTTTGTGACCAGGCAGGAGAGTGCGATTTGCAGAATTTGGGCTACGAACATGGCTTGCAAAAAACACGTTATGAGTTTGAACGCCGTACTTTCGAGCGTATCGATATAGGCGATAAGATCCAGTTGCACATGAATCGTTGTATTTTGTGTTACCGTTGTGTTTTTACTGCAGATCAGATTACTAATAAACGTGTTCATGGTATCTTAAACCGTGGCGATCACTCCGAAATTTCTACTTATATCACCCAGGCTGTTGATAACGATTTCTCTGGAAATGTAATCGATGTTTGCCCTGTAGGTGCTTTAACCGATAAAACTTTCCGTTTCAAAAACCGTGTTTGGTTTACCAAACCTGTTGATGCACACCGCGATTGCGATCACGAAAAATGCAACGGTAAAGTAACCCTTTGGTACAAGGGAGCAGATGTTTTACGTGTTACGGCCCGTAAAGATCAGTTTGGAGAAGTAGAAGAATTTATTTGCAATACTTGCCGCTTCGATAAAAAAGCAACTGCTGATTGGGTAATTGAACATCCAACGCACATTGATGATACTTCGGTAATCGCATCAAACCACTACGAAACATTAAAACCTTTGCACGTAATTCAGCCAAATGAGGCGTTACAGGCTGCGAATGAAATTGAATTACATAAAACAGTTAAATACTAATGGATAGCGCTTTTGTTATAGAAAAATTTATCCTGGTAGCTGTAATTTTCGGCATCAGTTTAGTTATTGCCATGTATTCTACTTATGCAGAACGTAAGGTTGCTGCATATTTACAAGATCGTTTAGGGCCAGATAGAGCTGGCCCATTTGGTATTTTACAACCATTGGCCGATGGCTTAAAAATGTTTATGAAAGAGGAAATTATTCCAACCTCATCAAATCGGTTTTTATTTATTGCTGGCCCTGGTTTGGCTTTACTCTGCGCCTGTATCGGTACTGCAGTTATTCCATGGGGTAGCCCTGTTTTAATTGCAGGCAAAACAGTTTCTTTACAAGTTGCGGATATCAATGTTGGTGTTTTATACATTTTCGGAGTCGTTTCTTTAGGCGTTTATGGTGTAATGATCGGTGGTTGGGCATCCAATAACAAATATTCTTTGTTGAGCGCCATCCGTGCAGCTTCTCAGAATATCAGTTATGAAATTGCAATGGGATTATCAATCATCGCTTTGCTTTTAATGACGAATACCTTAAGCTTAAAAGAAATCGTTGATCAGCAACATGGTTGGAGATGGAATGTTTTATATCAGCCGCTAGGTTTTTTAATCTTTATGGTTTGCTCATTTGCTGAAACCAACCGTGCGCCATTCGATTTACCTGAATGTGAAACAGAATTAATTGGTGGTTACCATACAGAATACTCTTCAATGAAATTAGGTTTTTACCTATTTGCTGAGTATATCAACATGTTTGTATCATCGGCGGTAATGGCAGCTTTATACTGGGGTGGTTATAATTACCCTGGCATGGATTCGATGGCAGTATGGTTAGGCCCAACCTGGGCACCACTTTTTGGTACAGCAGTTTTCTTCGCTAAAATATGTGCGTTCATCTTTTTCTTTATGTGGGTACGTTGGACAATTCCTCGTTTCCGTTATGATCAATTGATGAATTTAGGTTGGAAAGGTTTAATACCTTTGGCTATTGCCAATATTATAATAACAGGTGTTGTGATTGCGATTATTGAGAAGTTTTAATTATGGAATCATTAAGTAATAAGAAAAAAGTACTGGAACAAAAGCCATTGAGCTTTATGGAAAGGATGTACCTGCCAGCAATTGCTAAAGGTATGGGCATTACCATCAGTCACTTATTTAAAAAAGAGGCTACTATAAGATATCCTGAAGTAGAACGCGAATTCTCCACCAACTTTAGGGGGATGCATTCGCTAAAACGCGATGAGAATGGTAAGGAACGTTGTACTGCATGTGGTTTATGTGCCTTATCTTGTCCGGCTGAAGCCATTACCATGATTGCCGCTGAACGCAAACCTGAGGAGAAAGATTTATACCGCGAAGAAAAATATGCAGCAACTTACGAAATCAATATGTTACGCTGCATTTTCTGTGGATTATGTGAAGAAGCTTGCCCTAAAGAAGCAATTTACTTAGATGGACCGATTGTACCTGCTGATTATTTACGTAAGGATTTTATTTACGGAAAAGATAAGCTTGTAGAAGCGCCATTGGAAATGAAAAAATAATTATTGTCATCCTGAGCCTGTCGAAGGATTAAATAAGAAACGCCATTAGGCCTCGGTTCGTGTCTTCACGAAACGAAAGATAATTAATGGTTTGTGGAGACACAAACCATGGAACATAAATAAATAAACAATTAATGAGTACACAAGTATTCTATTTCGTAGCCACATTAAGTATCATCTTTTCGCTGCTGGTGATTTTTGCAAAAAATCCAATCCACAGTGTATTGTACTTAATCCTTACCTTTTTTACTTTCACTGTTCACTATGTGCTTTTAAACGCGCAGTTTTTGGCCGTAGTAAACTTTATTGTTTACATGGGCGCAATTATGGTACTCTTCCTTTTTGTACTGATGCTGCTTAACCTGAACAACGAAACCGAACCAAGTAAATCTCCATTGATCAAAATTGTAGGCGTAATTGCCGGTGGGTGTTTGGTCGTAACTTTAATTGGTTCTTTAAAATCGGCAAGTATTACCAGTCCATTAATTTTGAAAAACCCAGGATTAGGGTTGGTTGAAAATTTAGGTAAGGAGCTTTTTGGGCCATTCTTATTGCCATTCGAATTGTCATCTCTACTACTATTGGCCGCAATGGTTGGAGCTGTTTTATTATCTAAAAGAGATGAGGTAGAAGCATAATGGAAAATTTAACATCACAACTTCAGGGCGTTCCGCTAAACCACTACATCTATTTAAGTGCCATTATTTTTTCTATTGGCGTAATAGGTGTACTTACCCGTAGAAATGCCATCGTAATTTTTATGTCGGTTGAGCTGATGCTTAATGCCGTTAACTTACTTTTAACTGCGTTCTCTGTGCATAGCAACGACCCATCTGGACAGGTTTTCGTGTTCTTCATTATGGCTTTAGCAGCTGCAGAAGTTGCCGTAGGCTTAGCGATTATTGTAATGGTTTACCGCAATACGAAATCGATAGATATTAATGTTTTAAATCGCCTTAAGTGGTAAATATATAATAAGAATGACAATAGAACAATTGATTTGGTTGGTTCCGTTACTTCCTTTTTTAGGGTTTGTAATTAATGGACTAGGCAGAAACTCTTTATCTAAAGGACTTGTTGGCATCATTGGAAGCGGGGTAATCTTAGCCTCCTTTGTTATCAGTGTAGTTATTTTCTTTAGTTTACAAGGCGATACACAAAGATCTCACGAAGTATTTTTATTCGATTGGATTAGCGCAGGCGCATTACACATTCCATTATCTTTCCTGGTTGATCCATTAAGTTCAATCATGCTTTTGATCATTACTGGAATTGGTTTCCTGATCCATTTATATTCAACCAGCTATATGCATGATGATGCAGGGTTTGGTAAGTTTTTCGCTTACCTAAACCTCTTTGTATTCTTCATGCTTTTATTGGTATTGGGTTCAAACTATATCGTGATGTTTATCGGTTGGGAGGGTGTAGGTTTATGCTCATACCTGTTAATCGGTTTCTGGTATACTAACAATGCTTATGCTTCAGCAGCTAAAAAAGCTTTTGTAATGAACCGCATCGGTGATTTAGGCTTTTTACTAGGAGTATTCTTAATCTTTACCACTTTTGGTAGTGTAGAATTTGCTAAAGTTTTCCCTCAGGCTGCAAATATGTTGCCTGGTAATGATACGCTGGTTTTAATCACCATTTTGTTATTTATTGGTGCCTGTGGTAAATCGGCTCAGTTGCCATTATTTACCTGGTTACCTGATGCCATGGCCGGACCAACGCCAGTTTCAGCTTTAATCCACGCAGCAACCATGGTTACCGCTGGTATCTATATGATTGCGCGTTCAAGCGTATTGTTCGATCTTGCGCCGCTTACTCAGCACATTATTGCTATTGTAGGTGCTGCAACTGCTTTAGTTGCAGCAATTATCGCCTTAACACAAACTGATATTAAAAAAGTATTGGCTTATTCAACGGTGTCTCAATTGGGATATATGTTTTTGGGTCTTGGCGTTGGCGCTTATACAGGTTCGTTTTTCCATGTATTAACCCATGCATTCTTTAAAGCTTTATTATTCTTGGGTGCAGGTTCAGTTATCCATGCCATGCACCATGATCAGGATATGCGCCACATGGGTGGATTAAGGGGAAAACTTAAAACTACTTTTGCAACCATGATGATCGGTACTATTGCTATTGCAGGTTTACCACCGTTCTCGGGTTTCTTCTCAAAGGATGAAATTTTAGCACATGCTTTCCAGGCGAGTCCGATTTTATGGGGAGTAGGGGTATTAACCGCATTCTTAACCGCATTCTATATGTTCAGAATGATGTTTTTAACCTTTTCTGGTAAATACCGTGGAACACATCACGAAGAAAGCCACATACACGAATCGCCAGCAGCGATGACTTTACCTTTAATCATCTTAGCTGTACTTGCTGCAATTGGTGGAGCAATTAATTTTCCTCATGTTTTTGGTGGAAACGAGTGGTTAGCACATTGGCTAGCGGGAGCAGGTGTTGCACAACACGAATTAGATTTAAGCCATACTACAGAATATTCGTTAATGGGTGTTTCGGTAGCAGCAGCTGTAATAGCTTTATTATTTGCTTACACCAGATATGTAAAAGGAGCACGCGTTCCTGTTGCTGATGAAGCGCCACGTTCGCCATTGGCAAAATTATCTTATAATAAATTCTACCTTGATGAGATTTATGATTTCATCATCACTAAACCTTTAGATGCATTGTCGAAATTCTTTTATAGGATTATCGATAATAAATTTATCGATGGAATTGTGAACGGACTAGGATGGAGCACAAACGAAGCGAGTAAAGGTGTACGTTTGTTACAGAGTGGAAACGTAGGTTTCTATATATTTATGATGGTATTTGGTATCATCGCATTGCTTGCATATACATTTTATTACATATAAAAAGGGTTCAAAATTAAATAATGGAACAACTTTTACTACTTATATTTATTCCGCTTGTAGGTGCAATTGTTACTGCATTTGCTGGTAAGTCGGCTAAAATCGTTTCTACCGTATTTTCGGTGGCTTCTTTGGTGCTGGCTTTGGTTATCGCCTGTAATTTCATTCCAAATGCAAGTACCCAGTTTGAGGTTAACCTGCCATGGATTGCTGATCTGGGCATTAATTTCCACGCGGGCATTGATGGCATTAGCCTATTGGTGGTATTGCTAACCAATTTATTGGTGCCGATCATCATCTTATCCAGCTATAAACACGATTATAAAAATCCTGCTGCATTTTATGCCCTGATTTTATTCATGCAAACTGGTTTATTATTGGTATTTACCGCATTGGATGCTTTCTTGTTTTATATCGGATGGGAAGCCGCATTAATACCAATTTATTTCATCTGTGCAATATGGGGTGGAAAAGATCGTATCCGCATCAACATGAAGTTTTTTGTGTACACTATTGCCGGATCATTATTTATGTTGATGGGGATTATTTACCTGTATCTTCAAAACCCTGCACACAATTTTGATATTCAAGCCTTTTACGCTTTAAACTTAGATAGTGCTCAACAAGGATGGATTTTCTGGGCGTTCTTTATCGCTTTTGCCATTAAGATGCCGATTTTTCCTTTCCATACATGGCAGCCCGATACTTATACTGCGGCACCTGCACAAGGAACCATGTTGTTATCAGGTATCATGTTGAAAATGGGTATTTATGGTGTAATCAGGTGGTTATTGCCAATTGTACCAACAGGAGTCCATGACTGGGGGCAATTAGTTATTATTTTATCGATCATTGGTATTGTTTATGCCTCGCTAATTGCTTTTACACAGAAGGATGCGAAACGTTTGGTAGCCTATTCATCAATTGCACACGTTGGATTGATCGCAGCAGGTATCTTCGCTTTTAACCAGCAAGGTATGCAGGGCGCTATGGTGCAGATGTTGAGTCATGGTATTAACGTAGTAGGCTTATTCTTCGTTTTAGATATCATCTTTAGCCGGGTAAAAACAAATAAAATTGAAGAGTTGGGCGGAATTGCGAAGGTAGCACCTCAATTAGCCATTGCATTTTTAATTATCGTGTTAGGAACAGTTGCTTTACCGGGAACAAACGGATTTATTGGTGAGTTTTTATTACTGATGGGTGTTTACAATTATGGCATCTGGGCAGCAGCAATCGCTGGTTTGACCATCATCTTCGGTGCAGTTTACATGTTACGCATGTACCAAAATGTGATGCTCGGCGAAACCAATAGCTTAACCATCACTTTTACCGATATTAAAGGAACTGAAAAATTGGTTCTTTATACCATTTGTGCACTGATTATTGTTTTGGGTGTTTATCCAAAACCAATTTTGCATTTAACAGAGGCATCTGTACAACATTTATTAGAACAGGTAAATCAAAAATTAAACACAGTAAATTAAGCAATGAATATTATTATAACCATTAGTATAACAGCTTTTATAGTGCTTTATGCAGGTTTGTTTAAGGCAAATAAAGCATTACTACCACTTACCGTTGTTGGCTTACTTACTGCACTGGGGTTTACTTTCTGCGCCTGGAACGGCAATGCTGTTCATTTCGGAATGATGCAGACGGATAATTTTGCCCTGGCCTTTTCTGGGATCTGTATTATCGGTACACTTTTAATCTTTTTATTAACACAGAACTATTTTCACAGCAAAAGCGATAACATTGCCGAATATTATACCTTAATTCTTTTCGCACTTGCGGGAATGATTATGATGGTATCCTATAAAAATATGGCCATGTTATTTGTGGGCTTAGAAATCATGTCGGTGAGTTTATACATCCTGGCGGGTATCCGTAAAAAGGATTTTGCCTCTAATGAAGCTTCTTTAAAGTATTTCCTGATGGGTGCTTTCTCCACAGGCTTTCTGTTGTTTGGTATTACCTTAATTTATGGCGCTTCAGGCTCATTTGATTTAGATAAAATACAAGCTTATTTGGTAAACAGTCAGACAGTTTCTCCAATATTTTATCCTGGTGTTATCCTGATGATGATTGGTTTATGTTTCAAGGTTGGTGCTGCCCCTTTCCACTTCTGGACTCCAGATGTATATGAAGGTGCGCCGTCTTTAATCACCACTTTTATGAGTACAGTGGTTAAAACTGCGGGTTTTGCTGCATTCCTACGATTATTTGCAGGCGCATTTGCGCCACTTCACGATTTTTGGGTTGCGCCACTTATGGTGATCGTTTGTTTAACCTTATTTATTGGAAACGTAACCGCACTGTTCCAGAAGAACTTCAAGCGTATGTTGGCATACTCAAGTATTTCCCATGCGGGTTACCTGTTGTTTTCGCTGATTGTACTGACCAAAAATTCTGGTAATAATGTGTTGGTTTATGCAGCTGCTTATACATTCGCATCAATTATCGCTTTTGCGGTATTAATATTAGTGAAACAAAAAACGGGTAGCGATAGCTTCGAAAGTTTCAATGGTTTGGCTAAACGGAATCCATTAGTAGCCTTATGTTTAACTGTAGCCATGCTTTCATTGGCAGGTATTCCGCTTACTGCGGGCTTTATCGGGAAATATTTAATGTTCTTGAATGTAATGACCGAATATAAAACCCTTCTTGTTGCATTTGCGATTTTAAATGCGCTGGTTGGCTTCTATTATTATTTTAGGGTAATTGTAGCCATGTGGTTTAAAGATGGTGCAGAAACAGAACTTTCAACCCCGGTACAGTACAAGGTTGTTTTATTGGTTTCTGTTGCAATTACATTGGTATTGGGTATTTATCCTGCAATTATTTTAAACCTAATATAGGTATGCTGTTGTTTAATAATTATTTGTAGTTTTACGAATAATTGAATATGCACGATTTTTGGAATAACCTGCATCAGCTACTTGATCCCGAGAAATTATTGAGGGAGGGCGGATTCTATCTAGTCGTATTTGTTATCTATGCAGAAACTGGCCTGTTTTTTGGTTTTTTTCTTCCCGGTGATTATTTATTGTTTTTAGCGGGAATGTTTGTGGCGACAGGTAAGCTTGATGTGAACATTGCGGTACTTTTAGCTGGTTTATGTATAGCGGCCATTTCCGGGAATTTTACCGGCTATTGGTTCGGGCGTAAAACTGGCCCGGTATTATACACCAGAAAAGACAGTTTCTTTTTTAAGAAGAGATATTTAAAAGCTGCAAAAGAGTATTATCAAAAACAAGGTGCCTTTGCATTAATAATGGGAAGATTTGTACCTATTGTTAGGACTTTTGCACCGATTTTTGCAGGGGTTGTAAAACTAGATTTTAAAAAATTTGCTTTATATAATGTCTTGGGTGGAGTACTTTGGATCTGTTCCTTAACTTTGCTGGGTTATTTTTTAGGTAGAAGATTTGAAAAAGAAATAAACGATTATTTATTATATATTATTATTGGCTTTATCCTTATTACAACTATACCATTATTAATTACCTTTGTAAAAAGTAAAGTAGTGAGTGGCCCTGAAGAGGATAAAACAGATTTAAATTAAAAATGGCAAAAGACGATCATCACGCATGGCATAGCGTATCTCCTGGTTCAAACCTTCCAGAGGTTGTAAATGCAATTATTGAAATTCCTAAAGGTTCAAAAGCAAAATACGAAATAGATAAAGAATCAGGTCTGATTAAATTAGATAGGGTTCTTTTTTCGTCAGTAATGTATCCTGCAAATTATGGCTTTATTCCACAAACTTATTGTGATGATAAAGATCCATTAGATATTTTAGTGCTTTGTTCAGTGGATGTATATCCAATGACATTGATTGAGGCTAAAGTAGTAGGTGTAATGCACATGGTAGATAATGGAGAGCAGGATGATAAAATCATTGCAGTTGCTGCTCACGATATGTCTGTAAATTACATCAACGATTTAGATGAATTGCCTCCGCATCAAATGAAAGAGATTGTTCGTTTCTTTCAGGATTATAAAGCATTAGAAGATAAAAATGTAACTATCGAACATTTACTTGGTGTTCGTTATGCGCATAAAGTAATTAAAGAAAGCATAGAACTTTATAACACAACATTTAGAGAATTGGCTTAATGGATTTACCCACGGTATGTTTGTTTTTAAATTTTGAGTTAAGTGCAATCCTGCCCACAAACGTAGTTTTGGTTGCTTTACAAGAACCTGATACAGGTTCTGTTGGCTGGCGATTAATCTTTGCATTATTTTTGGTGTTACTTAATGGTTTTTTTGTTGCTGCAGAGTTTGCAATTGTAAAAGTCCGCGCATCACAAATCGAGATTAAGGCAAAAACAGGCAGCCGTGTTGGCAAAATGGCCAAAGGGATTATTCATAATCTCGATGGATATTTGGCGGCCACACAGCTAGGTATAACGCTTGCATCTCTTGGCCTTGGTTGGGTAGGTGAAGGCGTTATGCATACCATCTTTAAAAATCTTTTCGATAGCTTACAATGGGGCTTAAGCGATGCTTCAATCCATACTGCATCAACAATCGTTGCTTTTTCGCTCATTACCATTATGCACATTGTATTTGGTGAGCTCGCTCCGAAATCATTCGCTATCCAAAGACCTGTAGCTACAACGCTTTTCGTTTCTATACCGCTTCAAATATTTTATGTGGTGTTTAAGCCATTCATTTGGACGCTAAATAGCCTTGCTGCCATTATACTTAAGCCATTTGGCATTGATACCTCCGCAGGGCACGAATCTATCCACAGTACTGAAGAATTACATTACCTGCTCGATCAGGGTAAAGAAAGCGGTGCATTAGATAATAATGAACATGAGCTGATTAAAAACGTATTCGATTTTAATGAGCGCGTGGTTAAGAATATCATGGTGCCTAGAACCAAGATTTCGGGTATTGAACTAACTTCTCCAAAAGAGGAAGTAATTGATACCATTATTAAGGAAGGATATTCGCGTTTGCCTGTTTATGATGAGATTATGGATAAAATTGTCGGGATTATCCATGCAAAAGACATTCTACCACTAGTTGCAGCAGGTAACCAGCACTGGACATTAAATGATATCATACGTAAACCTTATTTCGTTACAGAAACTAAAAAGATTAACGATCTGATGAGCGAATTGCAAAGCAATCGGATACAGATTGCTATTGTATTAGATGAGTTTGGCGGTACAGCGGGTATGGTTACCTTAGAAGATATTGTAGAAGAACTTGTAGGAGAAATACAGGATGAATATGACGAAGAAAAACCACTTGTAGAAAAGGTTTCTGATAATGAATTTATCGTAAATGCTTTCGCTACTGTATATGATGTAAATGAACACCTGCCTCACGATTTACCAGAGGATGAAGATTTTGATACAGTTGGTGGATTGGTTTCTCACGTCTTCGAACGTATTCCCGAGGTAGGTGAAAGTAATGAATCATACGGTTATCTGTTTACCATCCTTAAAAAGACAGAACAGAACATCGAAACCATTAAATTAGAATTGGTAATCAATAAAGCAGATATGGTTGATAATCATTAATTTCAACTATGCATATTTTTTATACACCAGATATAACCCAAAATACCTATACGCTTAACGAAGAAGAGAGTAAACATTGCGTTAGGGTGCTTCGCCTTACTATAGGCTCTATCGTTAACCTGGTTGATGGGAAAGGTGGTTTTTATACTGCTGAAATCACTTCCGATAATCCGAAAAAAGTTTCTTTATCCATTTTAAAAGTAGAAACTGAGTTTCATAAAAGAAGTCATTACCTACATATTGCTGTTGCACCAACTAAAAATATAGACCGTATCGAATGGTTTTTAGAAAAAGCCACAGAATTGGGTATTGATGAGGTTACGCCGATTATTACCGATCGGTCGGAGCGTAGGGTAGTTAAAGAGGACCGCCTCAATAAAGTAATTACTTCTGCCGTAAAACAATCCATTAAAGCTTATCATCCCAAATTAAACGATGCCATTACTTTTGATGCTTTTTTAAAAGAACCATTTGACGGCAATAAATTAATTGCACACTGTGTCGATAACGGTGAAAAGCAATATATTTCCAATCTTATAACTCCTCATCAAAAATATTTGGTTCTTATTGGTCCCGAAGGCGATTTCACACCTGATGAAGTTAATTTAGCTTTGAACAAAGGCTTTAAAGCATTAACTTTAGGTGATAACAGATTACGCACAGAAACTGCTGCTTTATCTGTTTGTTTTGAAATCAATTACCTTAACCGATAATCAATTTGAAGTTTTCAGTTTTTAGTTTTCTGTTTTCCAGGTTTCAGCTTTGGTCTTTAAGCTTTGGTCTTTTAGCTTTCAGCTTTGTGTTTTTCGCTTTCATTCCACCTACTTACCGTATGGCTAAATTAAAGTATAGCGGTGGTGGCGATTGGTATGCTGACAGAACAGCTTTGCCCAATTTAATTGCGTACTGTAATACCAATCTGAAGACTAATTTTTATGCTGAAGAAAGCATCGTAGAAGTAGGTTCAAAAGAGATTTTCAATTATCCTTTTATTTATATGACTGGCCATGGAAACGTCGTTTTTAGTGATCAGGAAATCAAAAATTTAAGACAATACCTCACTGGTGGAGGATTTCTGCATATAGACGATAACTATGGCTTAGACAAATTTATCAGGCCACAGATGAAAAAGGTATTTCCGGAACTTAGTTTTGTCGAATTACCCGCCAATCACGCCATTTATAATCAGAAGTTTAAGTTTCCGGGAGGCTTGCCAAAAATCCATGAGCACGATAATAAACGTCCGCAAGGATTTGCTTTGATTTACAAGGGAAGAGTAGTTTGTTATTACACCTATGAGTGCGATTTGGGCAACGGTTGGGAAGACTTTGGCACTTATCCTGAGGATACCCAGGAAACGCGGACAAAAGCACTTAAAATGGGCGCTAATTTAGTTCAGTATGCTTTAACTCAATAAGCTTATGTATAAAGTAAAAGTAAACGATCAGTTCTTATTTGAGGTTGAGAATAAGGATTCAGCTTTTTTAGTAAATGGAGAACAGGTTCAATTCGATCTGAGTTCAATAGCAAATAATAGTACGCATGTTATATACCAGAATAAATCTTTTAATACAGAGCTGGTTGAACTAAACAAAGCAGATAAAACCTGTAAAATAAAGGTTAATGGTAATATTTATCAGATCAGCATTGAAGATCAGTTTGATGTTTTATTAAAACAACTTGGTCTGGATAATTTATCGGCTAATAAGGTTTTAGAAATTAAAGCACCTATGCCAGGTTTAGTGCTAAAGGTTTTGGTTGAAGAAAACGCTGAAGTAAAGAAAGGCGATAACCTTTTGGTGCTGGAAGCCATGAAAATGGAAAACATCCTAAAATCATCAACGGATGGTACGGTAAAGAAAGTTTTGATTAAACAGGGGGATAAAGTAGAGAAAAACCAGATCTTAGTTCAATTTAAGTAGACAGTTTTTTTGCCATACGGGATTATTAGTGCCGTCACCCTGATCCGATAGCTATCGGATTTATTTCAGGATCCTTTAAGCAGGAAAGATGCTGAAATAAATTCAGCATGACGATCTGTCTAAAAGTAGGGGAGTGCAACGCAGTCGAGAACCACAAAGTGCTCAGCGAAGCTAAATCTGTGTATATAGATATCTCCATTCCTCTACGCTCCACTCGATAGCTATCGGATCGAGATGAAGATTTTTCTTTGAATCCGTCAAACTTAAATTATCTAACAAAAGTATGAAAGCATAAAAAAGTCCCGATTTATCCGGGACTTTTCTTTTTATCTACCTCTACTTACCCTGTAAGGTTTTTGAGGAGGGTTTTTAAAACTTCTTTTGCCGGCAGTACTAATTTCTGGAGCACCGAGCATGGTCATTGCACAACGGAAGCCCACTTCAGCAGATGATTCATCTTGTTGCATAAAGCGACGTGTTGCCGGGTTTAACCAATAAGCCATATCATTCCAGGAGCCACCTTTATAAACTCTTGATTTATCGTTTACAAGCGTCACACCTTCTTCATTAAGTAAAGTGTTTTGTCTATCACGATAACCTCTTTGATCGGCTTGATAACTGGTTGAGGCTACTGGGGATTGTGGATCAGTTGATTTTGAAATCGAATCAGAACGTTTTGCCTGTGCCTGTTTTTCAGCCCAGGTTTGTTTTCTTCCAGAGTAAGCATTTTCCTTAATCGGATTCCCATATTTATCTAACGCAATTTTACCGCTTTGAGAATCTTCTAACTTTTTATTGGTGAAATAATTACCCCGGTAAGGGTTAAAGGCATCCGCATCAGTAAATGTTGCTGTTCTGTAAACATCATTCACCCATTCATTCACGTTTCCTGCCATATTATATAGACCGAAATCGTTAGGTGTGTATTGAATAACCGGAACGGTCAAATCTCCTTTATCGTTTAGCGAACCGCCAACACCCATATAATCACCAGGAGCTCTTTTAAAGTTGGCCTGAATCATACCTCTGGTTTTCTTTTTAGCGGAACTAACACCTAAACCATTCCAAGGGTAGATTTTATTCTGATTGATATTCTCGTATTCCGTATTACCAATTAAACCTAAAGCAGCATATTCCCATTCTGCTTCTGTTGGTAAGCGGTAAGGTTGCATAATTACACCATCTTCAAGCGTTGCAGTTCGTCTCGGTTGGTTATTTCTTCCGCCTGTTGCAGCTGTTGCTGCTCCAGCAGTTGCTGTAGCAGCACCTGATTTGGTATTATAATCGACCGGGGCATTTTTGCCTTTGTCCTCATACTGGCCATTTAAATAGGCATCAGTATTAAACGGTTTGTCTGGTTTTGGAGCCGCTGCAGCTGTAGTAGCGGCATTCCCTTTTCCGTTGCCAGCTAAAGTTTTATAATCAGTTAAGATTCCCTTTTCACGCAGAATAAATTCGTTGGCTCTTGAAGTTCTCCATTCACAATAACGTGATGCCTGCTCCCATGAAACACCGACAACAGGATAGTCACGGTAAGCCGGGTGCCTTAGGTAATTATCAACATAAGGTTCGTTATAAGATAATGCACGGCGCCATACTAAAGTATCAGGAAGTTCATTGTAATAAAACTCACGATCTTCAGGATAGTTGTATCTGATCCAGTGTAAGTATTCTAACCAATCGGTATTCGATACTTCAGTTTCATCCATGTAAAAGGATGGAACAGTAACCTGTCTTTTATAATTGTAAATATTTGGCTCAACACCAGGTACATCAATGGCACTGCCACCAACAACTAAAACCCCGCCTTCAATTGGAATTAAACCAGGCCCTGGCGCTCTTTTATATTGGGTAGCCACAGCAAAAGCACCAGATTGGTTGTTTTTACTTTTCCTATTGGCATAAGGAATACCTGTTTTGCTAGAACTCTCGCTTTTTGAGCTACAACCCGAAAGCAAGGCGGCTAATGATAAACAAGTAAAAGAATATAGTAATAGTTTTTTCATATAGTATATCGGAGAATATCGTTCCTATAAGGATTCAATCGATAAAATTAAACAATTATAAATGAATATATAAATAATATGAGAATAAAATATTGATTATATTTCAAAGCTTTAACGTATCATTTTTTATAATATAGTGTCTTTCTTATTTTTAAACGAAATTCTTGCTAAATAATTATAAATAAGCGAGATAAAATTTTTAAACTATAATTATGTATTGTTTTAGTAGTCAATTAAGATCTGTTTTACAAGTGAAATTACATATTGTAATTTGATTAAAATTGGAGATAAAATTTAGCTTACTTAAGTGAGGCTTGATTGTTATAATAATAGGGAATTAAATATACTACATTAACATTTTGATAAGGATTATCAATGTTTGTTTATTGCTTTGTTGCGAATAAATCGGGTGAATAAGTTAAATAAAGATATGGAATCGGAAAAATATGTATTAGATTAGCTTTACTAAATGGCTATTGGTTTTATAGTTACAGTTTTGCAGTAACACCCGTATGTAAAAAATCGTAGGTTTAATTAGTAAATAATCATAGAATTCGTATTTTGGTGAAATATAAGTTTTGGTTTTACGTTACAGATATATTCTCCAGTTATTGCTAAATACCAAGATCTAAAATTACGTACCTTTAAAGGATGAATTTCAAGTACATCAGTAAACTTGCTTTTTCTGCACTCTCTATGGCCTTTGTGTTTGGTAAAACAAACGCGCAGGTAACTATAGGCAATACCCAAACAAATGGTAGCGAGGCAAACAACATTGTAACAGCAGTTCCATTTCTGCTCATTACGCCCGATGCCCGTGCCGGTGCAATGGGTGATGCTGGCGTAGCCGTAGCTGGTGATGTAAATTCAGCCAGTATTAATGCTTCTAAACTTGCTTTTCTAGATAAACCTTATGGCTTTTCAGTGTCATATAGTCCATGGTTAAAAAGTTTGGTGCCCGATATTAATCTCGCTTATTTAAGTGGATTTTATAAATTGGATGACCGTAACACCATTGGCGCTTCTTTAAGATATTTTTCTCTGGGCTCCATTCAGCTTACAGATATTAACCAGCAGGATCTTGGGATCTCCAATCCAAATGAATTGGCTTTTGATGTTTCTTTTGCCCGTAATTTTGGTAAAGAGTTTTCACTGGGAACTTCATTAAGGTATATTTATTCAAATCTGGCTTCCGGTCAGTTTTCTTCTACGGGGCAGGTACATAGTGGAAATGCAGTAGCAGTTGATGTTTCTGGTTTGTATAAAACAGCTACAACGTTGTTTGGTAAACAGGCCATTCTTTCTGCTGGTGCTAATATTTCCAACATCGGAACAAAAATGAGCTATTCCGATGGGGGGGAGAATTTCTTTTTACCTACCAATTTTAAAATCGGAGGTGCATCTACATTTACTGTAGACGATTTGAGTACTTTAACCTTTGCGCTTGATTTTAACAAATTGCTGGTACCAACCCAGCCTATATACGATTCAAACAATAACATTGTAAGTGGAAAAGATCCGAACCGTTCGGTACCTGCCGGAATTTTTGGCTCATTTAGTGATGCACCGGGTGGTTTTAGCGAAGAATTGAAGGAAGTCGGAATCTCAACAGGCCTTGAATACTGGTACAATCAACAGTTTGCGGTTCGCGCAGGCTACAACTATCAGAGCCCAATGAAAGGTGATAGCCGCTATTTTACCTTAGGACTTGGTTTAAAATACAATGTTTTTAACATTGATTTCTCTTATTTAATTGCAAATGCACAGACTAGTCCACTTGCAAATACCCTTCGTTTTGGTCTATTGTTTAACTTTGGCGAAAATAAAAGCAAAAGATAAAAAAGATTAAAGCAAATAAACATGAAAATTAGAGTAGGTTTCGGATTTGATGTACATCAATTAAAAGATCAGCATCCTTTTGTTGTTGGTGGTGTTACATTAGATCATCACAAGGGTGCTTTCGGACATTCGGATGCTGATGTTTTACTCCATGCCATTTGCGACGCACTTTTAGGGGCGGCCAATTTACGTGATATCGGTTTTCATTTTAAAAATACAGATGACAGATGGAAAGGTATCAGTAGCTTAATCCTGCTGAAAGAGACGGTTAAATTACTGGCTGAAAAGGGATGGCGTATTGGTAATATTGATGCCATGCTTTGTTTAGAAGCACCAAAAATTAATCCACATATTCCTGCCATGCAACAAAACATTGCTGATGCCATTGGGATTTCTACCGAAGATATCTCAATAAAAGCAACCACCAACGAGCAAATGGGCTTTATCGGTCGAGAAGAGGGCGTTGTTTCTTATGCGGTTTGCTTAATCGAAAAGTAAAAACTTCTGTTTTTAGATAGTGCAGGAGTTTGGTTAAATATCTTTCCATTAATAATAATGTTATTATTATGGATAAGGTGGTAGCCAAAGAAGTCAAGTTTTTTATAACACATTGGCTATTAAACTTGACTTCTTTTAAAAGATCGGAGGTGTATTAGGCTATCTAAAAAACTACTGCCAGCCTATTCCATGTTCCGGTAATAAGCGTAGTTAATAAACCTCTGAAGGGAAATGGATTCTGGTTAAATATCTTTCCTTTAATAATAATGTTATTATATGAATGAATTGGGTAGCCAAAGAAGTCAAGTTTTTTATAACACATTGGCTATTAAAACTTGACTTCTTTTAGAGGATCGATTGTATTAGGCTATCTGTTCCTTAACATTTCCTGTTCTTTTTATTGTACCCCAGGTTTCCAGTTCGCCTTTTATTGCTTTTCTGAACGAACGGAAGAGCACAACATACATTAATTGTCTCCAGAAAAAACGCTGAGGGAAAATGTAAAGTAAATTGGTATACTTTTCTTTCTCCATCCGGAAAGCAATCGCAGCAAAGATCATGTCGACAATGATGAAGATAATGTAATAGAAGAGTACCTGGCCAAAACCATTATGAAGGCTTAAAATTCCCGAAAATCCGGTTAGCGTTAAATTATTAATGGCGCTTAGTGAAAAAATACCGCTGATTAAAGAAATGAGCATAAAAAGATCGGCAAGCGGCGAAAATAATGGTAAAATAATCTGATAGATCAAGATATTTGGCATTCCTACCATTCCAAAATAGCCATACTTCTTGTTAAGCAATGTTTTTCTGTTTTTCCAAAAACTTTGCATTACCCCAAAACTCCAGCGGAAACGTTGTTTTAGCAGCATATTTACTGTCTCTGGCGCTTCTGTATAGGCAATTGCACCATCACAGTTTTTAACTTTGTAACCTGCCCTTAAAATGCGCATGGTTAAATCACAATCTTCAGCGAGGGTATCGATCGTAAAACCACCGACTTCAAGGATGACATTTTTTCTAAAGGCACCTATTGCCCCTGGCACAACAGTAATCGTATTTAATAAATCGAAGGCCCTTCTATCCATATTTTGAGCTGTGATATATTCGATTGATTGCCATTTAGTAATGATGTTGTTGGCATTTCCAACTTTTACAGTTCCGGCTACAGCAGCTATTTTATCGTTATAGAAATAGCGCATGAGTTCAGTAACCGCATCGTCTTTTAATTGCGTATCGGCATCTATACAGACTACAAATTCAGAAGTAGCCTTTGATATCCCATAATTTAATGCAGATGCTTTACCTCCATTTTCTTTACGGAAAACCTTTACCATAGGGTGATTGCCAAAGTGTTCATTAATGATATCAAAGGTTTTATCTTTTGAGCCGTCATCTACAAAAATCAGTTCAAAATCAGGGTAAGTGGTTTTTAAAAGACTGTTAATGGTTTGAACTGCAGTAACTTCTTCATTGTAAGCCGGAATGATAATGCTTACCTTTTCTGTAGGATGCTGGATTAATTTACTCACATTGTGTTTTGCTCTTTTTCGCTGTCTGATGGCTAAATAAGCGATAAATATGGTCCTTAAGATCGCAAGAACAATTGCAACAGAAAATATTATGTTTAAAATCATGTTTCCGTAGTAAAAGAAATTGATGAAAAAGTAATCACCAGAGCCAGAAAAGCCACTGTTTGCGGTAGATTTTACTGCGGGCATGAGTTCTGATCTTTTTTTGCCCATTAAATCGCCAACCGTGGTAAATGTATAACCCTTTTCTTTAAAGAATTTTATAATACGGGGTAAAGCCGCAACAGTCGCTTCACGGTTTCCGCCGGCATCATGCAATAAAAGAATATTACCATTATCCTGTTGCTTCACTACTTCATTAAATATCTGATCGGCAGTTTTACCCGGCTGCCAATCTTCGGGATCGATATATTCACCGATATTGATGTAATTCTCTTTGCGGCTTTGAGCAACGGGTAAGATTTCAGAAATGTTTTGTGGCTCGGCATCGGCATTAAACGGAGCGCGGAAAAGGATTGTGCTGTGTCCGGTAACGGCCTCAATTAACCTACGGGTTGCATTCAGCTCAAATTTTACGCGTGTTGGGCCAATAGCCGACATATCCGGATGAAAAAAGGTATGGTTTCCAATTTCGTAACCATCATTATATTCCTGCCTTAACAATTCCATGTTCTTTTCAGCCATAATGCCAACCACAAAGAAACAGCCGGGTACTTTTTCCTTTTTCAAAATATTCAACACCTGTGGGGTATAAACAGGATCGGGACCATCATCAAAAGTTAAAGCGATTTTTTTGTCGGCCTCTCCGAATCTTTTAATTACGTATTGTTCCGGAAGTCTGATATACTTTTGATTGGCAATGGAGAAATTTTCTTTATTTAAAGTAAATCTTACGCTGCCCGGTGTAGGAGTAGAAATGAGATCCAGTATTTCTCCATCACCTAAATAGGAAATTCCGCCCATATTTAACGAAGCAATTTTGCGTAAATCGAAGGGCTTTTTCTTTAGTGTGTCCAGACTAAGATCATTAGAAATAAATGACCATAAACGTTTATCTTCTGAACCTAAACGCCATAAGGCTATACCCGCAATATCCCAATCATCAGCTTTTCGGATCAAATTAAAATAGGTTGCTGCGTCGGTAAAGTAAACTTCATGTTTAATCCCACTGCCATCGTTGTACGTGTAGTTTAAATTGGCAGAAGCTGGATCGTAGTTTATTTTACTTTTATAATTAACAGCCGTTGTCATGGCCTGCTCGTAAGTAACCGGTTGCCCAATTCTATTTTTTGGCCAATCATAACCGTAGCAAGCTAAGGCAAGGATTACTTTACCGGCATCAACTTTACTACAAATATCATCAAGTTTTTCTTCTACCCATTCTTGATGGGAAATATCGCCTGCATTACTTTGTTCGGTATGCTGATCATAAGCCATTACTACAAGGTAATCGTTGTAATTTTGAAGGATTTCTGGCTTATAATCGTCGTTTTCGGGTGAAATATCCTGAGAAACAATCAGTTTTTTGGCATGAAACTGAGTATATAGATTCTTCATAAAAGCATTAAAACCATCGTTATTTTGGAGGTTTAGTTCTTCAAAATCTATGTTGATCCCACTATAGCCATATTTTTTGGTAATTGCTATTAGATCGTTGATCAGTTTTTGCTGAGCAGGTTGATCATTTAATAATCTTCTTACTGCTGCACCATCCCAATGGTCTTTATTGTAATTTGAAACAACTGCAAGAGCCGATTTTTTGCCGGCATGTATTACTTTTAACGCCGCTGTATCTGCCTTATCTACAATAGAATCACCATTTAAAAAGAACGATTCTGTCGCTACCATATCTAAATGACTAATATTGCGTTTTAAATCTGATATAGATGCGTCTTTACTTCCTGCCCAACTCACGTAAAAGGCCATATTGATGCGCTTATTGTTGCCACGATGGGTTAAAATGCGGTGTTCACGATCTTTTTTGATCTTTTGCAGCTTAGATTTTTCGATGGTGAAATCTTTATACCGTTGCGATTTTTTTAACTTCTCTAATTGTTTTTGTGTTAATGGCGTATTTGTATTGATAAAAGGCAAATTGGGTGCCTGTACTGAAGACAGTGTGTACGCTACGCAGATGATTGCGATAATGAAGACTAAAAAAAAACTACGGCTTACCCATGTAAATGCATGCCAGCGTCTTTTAGTCTCAGTTTGAAATATTTGTTTTCCGGACATTTTTCTTTTCTGATTTATTAATCAAATGTCACTAACGAGTATGAAGATTGGATGAATGATTTAAAATTAAGCGCTGCGAGATTAGATCGTTAGTTCTTCTCTAAGATACTAATTTATTGGTCTGTTTATCAGTTGAAAAATGAACTTTCGGATAGGAGGTACGATGGCTGAAGCGTACAAGCGCAGCAAAGGAATAAACGATGTTTCTTACACGGTACTTGCGCTCCTAAAACCATTTTCACAAAAAAAAATGTGCCTACGCTATCGGATAAAAGGTTTTTAGGAAATGTACAGTTCTGTGCTTATGGAGGACTGCAGCCCCGCTATCCCTACTTCCGATAGAAAAAATCGGCATTCGTACTATCGGGTTTAGATGATTCCTGTTCTTGCTAATATGAGGGGTTTCCCTTCCAAAGGCTCAGCCAGTTTAGCCCTTGGCGGAGCGGTACCCTGCAGGCCCGGAGGTACGACGGCCGAAGCGTACAAGCATAGCAAAGGAACAAACGATGTTTCTTGCACAGTCCTTGCGCTCCTAAAACCATTTTTCATAAAGCAATAATTGGACTCTCTTTTAATATAAAGTCACAAAAAAGCCGACAATTACAAAAATGTCAGCTAATTTTATCTATTCAGTATGATGGATACTGAAGCAAGTTCAGCATTAAGATTTTCCTTTTACTCTTCTAAATAACCAAACCTGCCTTGGTTATAATCTTCAATGGCCTGATGGATTTCGGCTTCAGTATTCATTAAAAATGGACCGTACTGAGCAACTGGTTCGTTGATTGGTTCTCCGCTCAAAACTAAAATTACACTGTTTTCTAAAGCTTCGATGTTAATTTCTGTGCCTTGGTTGCTGAAGTGGACAAAATTATCTGCTATTGCAGTTTCCGATGCGTTTATTTTAATCGAGCCTTCAATCACCATAAATCCCGTATTAAAATTCTCAGGGAAGTTAAACGTAACTTCGCCACCCTTCTTTAGCCGGGCATTATACACTTCAATAGGACTAAAAGTGTTTGCATTGCCTTTTATGCCTTTATAATTACCTGCAATAATTTCAACTTTTCCTCCATTCTCCGGTAAATCAAAATGAGCCATATCTGCCTGCTTAATTGCCTGATATCTTGGTTTACCCATTTTATCCTTCGCAGGAAGATTAACCCAAAGCTGAACCATTTGAAATGGGCCGCCATTCAGGCTGTATTGTTCTTCGTGATATTCTTTGTGTAATATGCCGCTCGCGGCAGTCATCCATTGTACATCGCCGGGATAAATTACTCCACTGTTTCCAGAGCTATCGTGATGGGCAACCGCGCCGTGATAGGCAATCGTTACCGTTTCGAAGCCCCGATGGGGGTGAACACCAACGCCCCGCGGTTCTTTCCTCGCTGAAAATTCGATCTTTGAGCCATAATCCATCAGGAAAAAAGGACTCATATTGATTTGATATCCGCTTGGAAAAAAATTGTGTACCCTAAACCCATCGCCAACCATATGTGGCGCCGGAGCTTTTAGTACTTTTTCTATTTGTTTTGTTTCCATTACCTTTTATAGTTAGATAAGGCATGGGGCTAAGCGCATAGTGCCGCCATACGCTTAGCTCTACGCGCTACGCTTGTTTCACAAACTGTAATTCGCCTAAAATGCGAACTTCTTCACTTACCATTACGCCACCAGTTTCTAGTGCAGCATTCCATGTTAAACCGAATTCAGAACGGTTAATTTTTCCACTTAAGGTAAAACCTGCTTTGGTATTTCCCCATGGATCGGTAGCAATGCCACCAAATTCTGCGGTTAATTTTACAGGTTTAGTTTCGCCTTTAATGGTTAAATCGCCTTTAACGATATAATCGCCGCCATCTTTTTCTACTGAACTGGATTTAAATTCGATGTGTGCAAAATTTTCTGCATCGAAAAAATCACCACTTTTTAAATGGTTATCACGGTCAGTATTTCCGGTGTCAAGTGAGCCTATATCACCTTTGAAAGAAATCTCTGCATTTTCAAATTCATCACCTTCAGACAATAATTCTGCTGAAAAAGATTTTAAACTACCTGTTACAGTAGTAATCATTAAGTGTTTTACTTTAAATTGTAATTCGCTGTGGGTTGGATCTAATGTCCATTTCTGTTGTGCCATATCTTTTGTTTTTTGAGCTGTTTAATATTAACAACACAAAAGTACAGCGCAGGTTTTTATTAGATATTGATGTATGGTAAGAAAGAGAAATAATTGAATGAGAGAAGGGTAGATTGATGGAATAATAGAATGATGGAATGAGAGAAGGATTGAATGTTGCAAAGTTTTGATGTCAGATTTGAATAAGCCCTTCACTCATTCAAAATTCATTCACTCAAAATTAAGGCTAAGGTCTGAAATGTTTATTCGCAAGTTCCTTTCTCACGCGGCTAAGCGATTCGGGTGTAATGCCCAGATAGGATGCAATCATCCATTGTGGTACACGGAGCGTAAGGTTAGGGTAAAGTTTAATAAAATCGAGGTATCTTTCTTCCGCTGTTGCGCTTAATAACATGTTAATTCTTTTCTGCATAAAGCGGATCGAATTATTTAACAGTTTGATTTGCATGGGCTGTAAGCAAGGTACCTTTCTGGCCGCTTCTTCCATGAAATTATTAGGCATTAATACCGCTTCGGTTGTTTCAATAGCATCGATAAAGAATATTGATGGCTCATTGTTCATGTTGTTACGATCAGAAACCAGCCAGTTTTCTGGGGCGAACTGAAGAATGTGTTCTTTACCTTTTGCATCAATTGAATAGGCACGCAACAAACCTTTGCCCACAAAATATCCGTGTTTGAAATTATCACCGGTATACTGAACTATTTCGTTTTTCTCGAATTTTTTAATCTTTAAAACAGACGATATGCTTTCGAACTGTTCATCAGTGATCTCTATTTTTTCCTGTAAGTATTTTTGGAACTGATGAATCATAAATGTGGGATACTATTTTTTTACGGGCTTAATATCGGAAAAATCTACACCACATTTGCAATTACCACCACATCCATCTTTTTTTACCTGTAAAGATTTAAACACCAAACGGCCAACATATACCAATGCTACCGCAAAAAGTAAAAAGACTAAAATCGTTTGAATATCCATAATACAAATATAAGGGCTTTTAGTGTTTTGGTGTTCAGATGAATGTAAATATATTAGAGTATTATCAATAGTTAACCGCAAAGTGCGCAAAGCATTTCGCAAAGAAACGCTAAGTTTTACCACAGAGATAACCGAGTTTTACACGGAGTTAACAGAGCGGATTTTGAGGTGTTTTGCCACTGATTGACAGAATAAGCAAAGCGATTGTATCGTTCGTTTTTTATTTAATACATTTTACCACCGAGATAACTGAGTTTTACACAGAGGACACAGAGGGGGGTGAGATATTTTGCCACGGATTCACAGAAAACACGTAAGGATTGTATCGTTGTCTACTATTCTTTTTTCTTTAGCAGGTTTTTACCACAACAGAAAGCAAATTTTATACTGGGGTTATTTAGCATAGTTTTCCGTGCCATTTGTGTTTCCGTGGCTAAATGATTATTGAATTAATAATTGTTTATGTTCGTGGAGACACGAACCTTGGCTTAAGAAAGATCATTCTCTGTGATCCTCTGTGCCTCTTCTCTGCGCACTCGGTGGTTGCCTTCGACTTCGCTCAGGCTGACAAAAGTATGTCTGCTTTACGGTCTTCCCTTGGTCCTCTTTGAGTTCAGAGCGGAGAACTATTCCATAAAGCCTATTGTACCGCCAACCCAATCAAAGTCAGCATTGTAACGTACACCAATCATTTTTCCTTTGCTTAACCTTGCCAGGTTAATACAAAGCTGAGGCTCACCACCGTCAGGCCATAAATACATCATCCTGATTTCGGCTTTTACCCCACCATCCGGCGCCTGAACGGCTGGTTCGTAATGTACTTTCCGCTGCAAAATCCAGTTTTCAGGATCTTTGATATTGGAAATGTCCGCTTCGCTTACATCAATAATAACGCCCATGCCGGCGAAGGAAAATAGAGGCTTTAATACATAGTTTTCTAAATCGCCGGGAATCGTTTTTACTTCATTTAAAAAACGTGTTTCGGGTACAAATTCGCTTTTTAAAAACGGCATGGTGTATTTGCTGATCCGGTAAAACCAATTGGGATGTGTTACCCATTCGATATCCAGTTCGTCGCGTGGATCGAAACTGTTGTTAAAAATTTCGGCGTTATCGGCAACTTCATCAAAAATTAAACGGTTATAAATTCTTTTTAACTGGATCTGCTGGCCATCTTTTTCATAAAACAGTTGATTGCCAACTTTTTTAATGTCTTCGAGCGCCAAAATCTTGATACCCAATAATTTTTGTGTCACAAAAAAATCGATGGCGGTTTTTTGATTAGGTGCATCAACATCCATCAAAGCCACCTCTTCTGGTTGGTGTTTTCCGATAATGACTTCTTTAAGCAGTTTAATGTATTTTTCTTCGTTAAAGCCGTTTAAAAAATAATTTAGGGAAGAATCTATGTCGAAATTGCTCTTAAAAGTTTTAGCCAAATGATGCTGAAAGCCATATAGTGAGGGGAAACCCTGCATTTCGATCAACATAGGAGTGAGTTCTCCGTTTTTATCTTTACAAATGCCGAAATCAAAAGTTAAAAAATGAGGTTGCTCATTTTCATTTGGAACATTCCAGTCTGTTGGAATTGCTTTTTGAGTAAGCGCTTTGAAATTGGGTTGTTTAATCAGGTTTATAATTTCTTCACCTGCTGCAATTAATTTTTCTTTCAACGCTTTCGGAACAAAAATAGGGGTTTCTGCGACCCGGAAAGGAATTGAGGGATATCCATTTTGCAATTGAGTAAGGAAGTTTTTGTACTTCTCGTCTGTAAATTGCTGGTTGTATTTTTGGCGTTGTGAGCGTATCATGTACAATGTGTTATTTAGATTTTGCTAAGTAATGCGTCTTTATGTAGTTCCGCCAGTTTTAAATCCAAATCTGACATAAAACTGCATTGAATTATTTTTACGATTTCATTCCTGTTGATGGTGTTAGGATTTCTTCTCACTTGCATATAATGGTCTCTTGTAATTTTCATAGTGAGTTCGCCAATTGAGATATATTCAATCTCCTGACGGAGCTTCATTGCTACCCAGTTAAAAATCAAACAAGTCAAAACCCCTGTCAAAGCAAATTTCCAGTTAAAGAAAAAAGCTGCCAATGAGATTATAAAACCACCAATAATTAAAAGTATTAGCCAAGTTTTCATGGTTAAAAAATTAACTGGTATACCTAGTTCTTTTTTAAATGCCTTTATTTTCTTCCTGCGACCAATTCTAGGGAAAACTTCATCAAGGCGAGTCTTAGGGGTTATGCTTTCTCTATCAATTTTTTGTGAAACAGCGATGGCACTTCGGATCTTATAAAAGGCTTGTTGAGAGGTACAACTTTCTTCATTCTCATAAGGAATGTTGTCTTGGAAGACCTGGCAGATATCTCCAAATGTTTTTGTTTCTGAAAAAGAATCAGATGCAATATTCAGCTCGAAAGCTTTTGCCAGGTAGCCTAATGTATCTTCTACATCCTGTAATTCGATATCTTGTAGCTTGTAGTCTTCTAGCGCTTTCATGAGTGTTAGTTCTATGCTTCCTGTAAATTCCCTATCGCTTTATTTAAGAAATTAGGTAAAATAACACTTTGCGTAAGCACAATCCTTGCCGGATCGTCTAAACTGTTTAACATATCCAGGTATTTTTGTTCGCCATGCATGTCAACAATTGCTTTTTTCTTTTCTTCCTGAAGCAAGTACATTTTCATGCCCACCGGATCGGCCTCGGGATGGAATTGTGTACCGATAATTTCATCTGAAAAGCGGATCGACATCATACAGCGTTCCAGATCAACATGTTTACGCTCCTTTTCGATGGCCAATAGTTTTGCGCCTTTTTTCTCAAAAGCTGCAAAGTCTGGCTCGATCACCTGCCAATCACGGCTATCAACAGAAAAGAAAGGATTGGTGATGCCGTTAAAAATTTCGTCTCTTTCTCCATCTTCAGTCAAGGTAATCGGGAAAATCCCAAAAGCATTAGACCGTCTTTCGGTTACATTGCCCAATTCATACTTTCTACAAGCCAATTGAAAGGAATGGCAAATTAAAAAGGCGTACTTTTTTCTTTCGTCATTTTTATGGTTAAAAGCTTCTATCTGATCTAAGAGATTAAAGAAATCATTTTCCCATTGTTCGCCTTTACTTTCAATTGGGCTCCCTGGTCCACCGCTAGAAATATAAGCATCGTAACCAATGTCTGGCATTTCGCCTTTTTGCCTTAAATCAAAAATATCAAAGCTTAAATCAATATTATTTTCATTTTTAAAACGGGATAAAATTTCCTGAATTCCCCGCATACCCTGATTAGGTGCGCCGTTATTCATGTCAATAACGGCTACCTTTAAGCTTCTTTTATCCATTTTAAATTACTTTGCGCCTATAAGTGTTTGAGTGGTAATGTAATCTACCACGGCCTCAAAGTTACCAGTTTGCTGGTAAACAGCCAACTGTCTGTCTGCTCCGGTACCATGCTCCAGGATTTTATGCACATAACTAATGTCTTCGCGGCAGCCCAAATCATCCACTACGTCATCTACAAAATCCAGTAATTCTAAAACAAGGTTCCGGCAGTTTACTTCCATTTCTTTACCAAAATCGATCAAATTGCCATCAATCCCATAACGTGCAGCCCGCCATTTGTTTTCGTTGATCAATGCTCTTGAATAACTGATAAACTCCATATTCTGCAAACGCAGTTTATACAGTTTAGCACATAAAGCCTGAAATAATGCTGTAAAAGCCATGGTTTCATCAATCAGCATCGGGCAATCGCATATTCTGAATTCTACGGTATCAAAAAATGGATGTACGCGGATGTCCCACCAGATCTTTTTGGCGTTATCCATGCAATTGGTTTTGATGAGCAGTTTTACATAATTGTCATAATCCTCAATGCTATTAAAGATATCCGGGATGCCTGTACGTGGGAATTTATCGAAAATTTTAGTACGGAACGATTTGTAACCTGTGTTCCGCGATTCCCAGAAAGGCGAATTGGTTGATAAAGCAAAAACATGCGGTAAAAAATACCTCACCTGATTGGCGATGTGAATAGCCAGTTCGCGCGATTGGAAGCCTACATGTACGTGCAAGCCAAAAATAAGGTTAGAACGTGCAGCCTCCTGTAATTCGTTCACAATCTCGTTATAACGGGGATGTTCAGTAATTAACTGTTTTTCCCAGTGTGAGAAGGGATGCGTACCAGCAGCTCCAATCCTTAAGCCTTGTTCTCCGGCAAGCTGCGATACGGTATAACGCAGTTGAGAAATCTCTTTGCGCGCTTCTGTAGTGGTTTTACAAATACCGGTTCCAACTTCTACTACTGCCTGGTGCATTTCTGCTTTAACCTGGTCTTTGTGAATCTTTTGGGCAGCTTCAACAATTTTTTGATCGTGGGAAGTAAGCTCTCTGGTAACGGGATCAATTACCATGTACTCTTCTTCTATGCCCAGCGTAAACTCATTCATGTTATTTGATTAGAATTTAAATCCCAATTATTTTTTTGCTGCTGCCTTTTTAGGCTTTGCAGGCGCTTTATCTGTTGTTGCAGTTTTAGCCTTTTCAGTAGTGGTAACTTTCTTTGGTGCGGCTACTTTAGCAACAGTTGAGTTAGTTATTAATGGTTTACCACCAACTGACGATTTGATGTATTCGCCCCAGGTTAAATTGTCTTGTCCGTCTTTTTGTGCTTTAGCCCTTTCTATGGCATAATTTGCAGTTGTTTCTACTACCCAGTCAAAATTCTCCTGACCAACACTTTTGATGTCTGCATCCGGAGCAGGGTTACAGAAATCGATTGCGATTGGCACTCCATCACGCACAGCGAATTCAACAGTATTGAAATCGTATCCCAGGTATTTGCATAGCTTCAGGGTGTATTCTTCTACTGTTTTAAGCAATTTCAGATCCGGTGATTTACCTTCCGTTGCATAGCGTAAATGATGTGGATTGCGGGGATCGTACTGCATAATACGAACGTATTTACCGCCTATACAATAACACCTAAAGTATTCTTCGAAAATAATTTCTTCCTGCAAAAGCATTACCAGTTGTTGGGTGCCGCTGTGTTTATCAAAAAAATCTTCTTTATCATGAAGTTTATAAACATCTCTCCAGCCACCACCATCGTAAGGTTTCATATAGGCAGGAAAACCAGTATACTCGAAAATGGCATCCCAGTCTAGAGGCATGGTGAGATTCGAAAACGATTCTCCGGTAGTTCCTGTAGGATGCTCTCTTGAAGGTATTAATGCTGTTTTGGGCACGGGTACGCCAATCTGTTCGGCCAGCGCGTTATTGAAAAATTTTTCATCGGCACTCCACCAAAATGGGTTGTTGATTACGGCAGTTCCGGTAATTGCAGCATTTTTTAATGAGGCGCGATAAAAAGGTACATCCTGCGAAATGCGGTCAATGATAACCGAATAGCCAAGGGGTACATTCTGAAATATTTTATCGATTTTAACAGCTTCTGCGGTAATGCCTTTTTCTGCTTTTTGATTGATCCTTTCGATTACGGCTTCAGGAAAAGAACGCTCCTGTCCGAATAAAATCCCTATTTTTTTCATTGGTAAATTTTAAATTTTAATTGTTTAAGCATTATGGTTAATTGCTTAACTGGTTAATCGATTAATTGTTTGATGATTATATCCTAAATCGACTCGGGTCTTAAGATTGCCGACTTTAGACTAAACTAAAGCTGTGCAATATAATTCGGGAACATCTCTCTCCAGATTGGCCAGTCGTGGTCAGCATTTTGCCTGATATCCAGCCAATGATCGATGCCTTTTTTGTTTAAGATATCTGATAAACGCTCATTATCTGGTTTGCACATGTCGCGGTCGGTTGTACCCAACACAATTTTCATGTAATGCAGTTCTGGGTTGCTGTTGTTTAAAAGGTTATCTACAGGATTATTGAAATAAACATCATCGTTGTAAAAGCCGTCAAGTTGGCCGGAGATATCGAAAGCGCCACTCATACTAAACATATGGCTAACCAACCAGGGATGCCGGAAAGCAAAATTTGCAGCATGATAACCACCAAAACTGCAGCCAGCCGTAATAATTTTACTATGCCCGGTTTCGTGCCTGGCCAGCGGGGCTACCTCTTCCAGTAAATATTTATCGTACCAGATGTGGTTTTTAACCCGTTCTGCAGGATGGATACTTTTGTTGTACCAACTCAATTTGTCAACGCCATCAGGGCAATAAATTTTGATTTTTCCTTCGTTGATAAATCCCTCAACAGAATCTATCAATTTGAAATCTTTAGTTTCAAAATATCGACCCATACTTGTTGGGAACAGTAGGACAGGTATACCACCGTGACCAAAGATGAGCATGTCGATTTCGCCGTTTAAATTCGGACTATACCATTTCTTATGTTCTTCTTTAACCATAATAAAAATTGAATGATTAAGGTATAAATTAAAATTTACAAAAGGAATTGTTTAAAGAGTAAAATAATACAAATTAAACGCTATTGTAAAAATTAACCCATGATAATTAATAGTTTACAGAGATTTGTACCTTTGCAGCCTAATTCTGAGGCAATAGCCACGTGATAGGGGATTTGATTATGATGTACACCACAATTTTATCGGTAAAAGTTAACACCAGCAACTTTAAAATACCCTCTGCTTATTTAAAGCATGAGGTAGAAATAGATATTTATACACCTGAAGGTATTTTAGGAAACGAGAAAATAGAGCTTCTTTTATTAAATGACGGACAGGATGTGGCCAAAATGAATTTCCGCCGGATTTTGGAAGAAGCGCACCATGGTAAAAGAAACCATAGGTTAATTGTTGTGGCCATTAAGGCTTCGGAAGAACGACTGATGGAGTATGGTGTTGCGGGCGTTCCTGATTTTAAAGGCCGGGGTGCAAAGGCTGACTTATACACCGATTTTGTGATCAAGGAACTTTTACCTTTCGTTAAAAAGAAAATTGCGATGCCGATAACAGGCAAGGTGGGTTTTGCAGGATTTTCTTTGGGTGGTTTATCTGCGTTTGATATTGCCTGGAATAATCCTTCGGCTTTTGATGCTATCGGTGTTTTTTCGGGTGCATTCTGGTGGAGAAAAAAAGACCTGGCCGAGGGTTATACCGATGCCGACCGCATTATGCACCAGCAGCTGGAAAATACTTCTACCAAGCCGGATATGAAATTCTGGTTGATGACGGGAACAGAAGACGAAAAGGCCGACAGGAATAAAAATATGATCATCGATTCGATAGATGATACCATTGATGTTGTTAAAATCCTCCTGAATAAAGGTTATAAAAGACCCGAAAATGTTTTTTATTATGAAAAAGTTGGTGGCAAACACGATGTTCCAACATGGGAAAGTGTAATGCCAGCCTTTTTAGATTGGGCATTTGAGGTTTAGTGATAGAATCGATTAGTATGGTCGTCATTCCCGCGCATGCGGGAATCGTAATACAAGCGCTTTAAGATTCCCAATCGAGTTGGGAATGACGATCGTTCGCATGGCTATTTATACTTCAAAAAAATACCGGTATCAAATATCGTCCATAAACAACTGCGTTGACCGCAGGATTTTAAAGCCGCATTTGCCCAGGTATTACAGGTTTTTAAAACGCTGTAACTCCCCTCTGCTTCATAAAACGCATCACCAATATCATAATGGATGTTTGATTTCACATTGATCAAATGGCCTGCTGCATCTTTTTTGAAACTATTTAAGATATACTCAATAAGTTGTTTGTATTGTGCATGGCTAATCATAATTTTTTTGCAGCTGGCATCTTCCCGTATGTTTTTGTAATAAGTGGTGTGCATTGCCGATGTACTTAATCCGGATATTGCCCTTAGACCATTGCTTAGTTTAAGGTCAGAAAATTCCGGCGTTTCGAGGTAGAATTTTTTATCACCCCAGCCTATAGCCAGGAATTGATAAGTGCTATCAGCTTCAAGCGTATTTTGATAATTGATTTCTTTTGTCCAGTTGATCTGTTCGGTGACCGCAGGAAGCACAATATCTGTATGTACGCCATTTGTCATAACATAAATGGCAATTTCTTTTGGGTTTGTTGGATTGGCATTTACGGTAATACGTGAGCAGCAAAAAGCAGTGAGGAAGTAAATCCCAATCAATGCGATAAAAGCCATTAAAAACCTGCCTGTATACTTTAAAACCTTTTTATTCATTCCGATCTATTTGTTTACGATTAATACGCCAGCGGCATTTTTGGTAACCCAATCTGCTGAATAATTTTGTCTATCGATTTTATTGATGGCAGTATCGAAAAACATGATTTTTTGTGGCTTTAACTTATTCCTATCTTAACAACATGATAAAAGGATTATTTGAAACACATATTTACGTAGAGAACTTAGAAAGATCGATCGAATTTTATAGTAATGTTTTAGGTTTAACACAATGCCATTATGAAGAAGAACGCAGAATTGCCTTTTTCTGGATCGGCAAACCCCGGGAAGCCATGTTGGGGATTTGGGAAAAACCAAAAACCGAAATTGATATCAGGCATTTTACATTCCGTTGTGAGGTGGATGATGTGCTGAATAAATCAGTTCAATATCTCGAATCTAAAGGCCTTCAGCCTTATAATTTTCTTAAAAGTGGAAATCAAGAACCTATGGTTTTCGCCTGGATGCCGGCTTTAGCTATTTATTTTAACGATCCTGATGGGCATGCATTGGAGTTTATTGCCATTTTGGAAGGAGAAGCGAAGCCGGAACTGGGGGTGATTTCTTATTCGGAATGGATGAGCGCTAATTAAGGCTGATTAGCACTTGGTTTGAAAACATTAATAGTATGAGTAGCCGAGTGATTTAAACCCGATGGAAACGGCAGCTCCGAATTTTTTATGAGGACTATAGTGCACAGCGGGGCCGAAGCCAACCTAAGTGCTACTACAATTGCTTTTCTAATTAAAGATGAGATAATTACAACATTATCATAGCATTAAATAGTGATTCATATAGTAGAATTCCCATTTTTAAACACTATCTTTGCGCCAAATTTATAGGCGCATTTTATGCAAAAGATTAGAAATATAGCTATTATAGCACACGTTGACCACGGTAAAACCACTTTGGTTGATAAAATTTTACACTCTTGTTCTGTTTTTCGTGATAATGAACAAAAAGGAGAATTAATACTAGATAACAACGATTTAGAGCGTGAACGTGGGATCACTATCGTATCTAAAAACGTATCGGTACAATATAAAGATGTAAAAATTAACATCATTGATACTCCTGGTCACGCGGATTTCGGCGGTGAGGTTGAGCGTGTATTAAAAATGGCTGATGGTGTACTTTTACTTTGCGACGCTTTTGAAGGTGCAATGCCTCAAACACGTTTCGTAACGCAAAAAGCTTTGGCATTAGGTTTAAAACCAATCGTGGTTGTAAACAAGGTGGATAAAGAAAACTGTCGCCCGGAAGAGGTTTACGAGCAAATTTTCGAATTGTTCTTTAACCTTGAGGCAACTGAAGATCAATTGGATTTCCCGGTAATTTACGGTTCATCTAAACAAGGATGGATGAGTACTGACTGGCAGAAGCCAACTACAGATATTTTCGCATTGTTAGATGCGGTTGTGGCTAATATTCCACCTGCACCAATTAACGATGGAACTTTACAAATGCAAATTACTTCGTTAGATTATTCTTCTTTCGTAGGTCGTATTGCAATCGGTCGTGTTCACCGTGGTACAATTAAAGAAAACCAACCGGTTACTTTAATTAAACGTGATGGCAAAATCGTTAAAACAAGAGTTAAAGAACTTTATACTTTCGAAGGTTTAGGAAAAATCCGTACTCAGGAAGTTGGTTCTGGCGATATTTGTGCAGTTGTGGGTATTGATGGTTTTGATATTGGTGATACCATCGCTGATTTCGAGGCGCCAGAGCAATTACCAGTGATTAGCATTGATGAGCCAACAATGAATATGTTGTTCACCATTAACAACTCCCCATTCTTTGGTAAAGAAGGTAAATTAGTTACTTCTCAACGTATCAAAGATCGTTTGATGAAAGAAATGGAAAAAAATCTTGCACTTAAAGTTGTTGAAACCCAAGGCGCAGATTCATGGTTAGTTTATGGCCGTGGTATTCTCCATTTATCGGTATTAATCGAAACGATGCGTCGTGAAGGTTACGAGTTACAAGTTGGTCAGCCACAGGTTATCGTTAAAGAAATCGATGGTAAAAAACATGAGCCAATTGAAACTTTAATCGTTGATGTACCAGGTGAGGTTTCTGGTAAAGTAATTGAATTGGTAACCCAACGTAAAGGTGAGTTGCTGATTATGGAGCCAAAAGGGGATTTACAACATTTAGAATTCGAAATTCCGTCTCGCGGTATTATCGGTTTACGTAACAACGTATTAACTGCTACTGCTGGTGAAGCGATTATGGCTCACCGTTTCAAAGCTTACGAGCCTTGGAAAGGTGTAATTCCTGGTCGCTTGAATGGCGTTTTAATCTCTATGGATAAAGGTATGACTACTGCTTATTCTATTGATAAATTACAGGATAGAGGTCGTTTCTTTGTAGATCCAGGAACTGATATTTACGAAGGTCAGATTTTAGGAGAGCACATCCGCGATAACGATTTAGTTATTAACATCGTTAAAGGAAAAGCATTAACCAACATGCGTGCTTCTGGTACAGATGATAATGCTCGTATCGCACCTGCAATTAAATTCTCGTTGGAAGAGGCTATGGAATATATCCAGGCTGATGAGTATATCGAAGTTACGCCGCAAAGCATGCGTTTACGTAAAATTCTTTTAACAGAGCAGCAACGTAAAAATAACGGTAGATAGTACACTTAACCCCTAAATCCCCTAAAGGAGGATTTATAATATAGCTTACTAAAGCCTCGATGTAAATCGGGGCTTTTTTGCGTTTTACCAATTAGTATTAATAATAGAGCATAACAAATTGCTGTCTGTTTTACCACCTGAGGCATCTAAGAACATCTGAGCTGGGTGTCTATTTCTAGTGTGAACTAAGATGGCTTAGGTGGTCAGAAATAGAAAAACAAGTTTGCTTTTTGTTTAATCAAGTCTAGGGCGAATTTAGGAGGTGTAAAAATAATTAGGAAAGCAATTTGAATACCTTTTTTAAAGTCAGTCCTTCTTTTCGCTAAATCCCCGATGAAACCTGTGAACAAGCAAGCACACCATAAAAAAACAAAAAATAGTGCTTAAATCGGGGGATACCGCTGCAATAAGTTTTAGAATCATCAGGGCTGTGCTCATAGGTTTGGCTGTCATTAAGTGTATGGCCTTAGGATTTTAATGGGAAGAACAGAACTTGAGGTGCCTAGTTTGTCAATTGATTTTTAATCAGATCTGCCATTTTCTGTCAGCAGTTTTTCATAAAACTTATGGGAATAAAAAACTAACAATCGGATGGCAATTAATTTTGCCCTCTGCTTTAATTTTGTGTCTTTCCAAGCAAACTAATCGTTCCCATCATGATTAATAAAGGGTTATCCAAAATGGGTATATTTTTATTAAATATGCTCTCACTGTTTCCGCTATTTATTTTATATAGATTGGCAGATGTATTTTATGTGTTAATTTTTTATGTTTTTGGCTACCGTAGAAAAGTGGTTAAAGAAAATCTGGTTAATGCTTTTCCAGAGAAAACCACCGCTGAAATTTATGCTATAGAAAAACGGTTCTATAAATTTTTGGCTTCACTTTTTATCGAAGTGATCAAAATGAAAAGCATCTCCAAAAAAGAGCTTAATAAAAGGGTGAAATTTAAAAATACCGATCTGGTAGAAGCCTATCTTAAAAATAACGAAAGTGTAATTTTCTGTTCATCACATTATGGCAATTATGAATGGGTATGCATGGCTATTGGTTTAAACTTTTCCGGCAAACATTACCCAATTTATAAACCGCTGAGTAGTGAAGCTTTTGATAGTTGGTTCCTGAACATGAGAAGTAAATTCGGTAACAATATGGTGTCGATGCGTCAAACTTTGAGGGCTATTCAATCGAGTAAAAATGAGGCGACCATGTTTACTTTTGGAAGTGACCAGGCTCCTTCAAAAGATGAATCAAACTACTGGACCATGTTTTTAAACCAGGAATCGTCGATCCAATTGGGTGTAGAAAAAATTGCTAAAAAAACCAATCGTCCTGTTTTTTACCTAAAGATAAATCATTTAAAAAGGGGCTATTACGAAGTAGACTGTGTTCCGATCTGTTTAAATCCTGATGAAACTGCTGAATTTGAAATCACTGAAATGCATACCCATTTTTTAGAAGATATGATCAAAGAAGCGCCGGCTTATTGGTTGTGGAGCCACCGAAGGTGGAAATATAAACCAGAACAGAAAGTTCAGAAGGTGGTGGCAAGAGATCAGAATGTGATGGATGCCATGGTTTAAGCTATTTTTGCGCCTCTAATTAAAATCTACATTTTTGTGGCATAGTTTTTTGAGTCGCTTTTTAATTTAGCAATTCAATTCGATCTGATATGATTAAAGAGGGGATTTCCCATTTGGGAATATTTTTTTTAGGCGTATTATCTCTGTTTCCACTATCTGTTTTATACATTCTGGCCGATGGAGCTTATCTACTGCTTTATTTTGTTTTCGGCTATCGTCGGAAAGTGGTGAGGGAAAATCTGTTAAATGCCCTTCCTGATAGAACATTACAAGAGATTATTCTTATCGAAAAACGTTTTTACCATTATCTGGCTTCACTGATATTTGAGATCGTAAAAATGAGCAGCATCTCAAAAAAAGAAATAGAAAAGCGTTTCATTTTTAAAAATAAAGCCTGGGTTCAGGCCTATTTAGACCGTGGTGAAAGTGTATTGATCTGTTCGGCACATTATGGTAACTGGGAGTGGGGTACGCTGGGTATAGGGCTCAACTTTCATGCAGATCATTATCCTATTTACAAACCTTTAACCAATCCGGTATTCGATAACTGGTTTAAAAAAGTTAGGAGCAGGTTCGGAAATAAACTCGTTGCTATGCGGCAGACCATGCGTGCATTGCAGGCCAGTAAAGGTAAATCAAGTATCTTTAGTTTTGGGAACGATCAGGCGCCATCGAAAGACGAATCGCATTATTGGACCACTTTTATGCACCAGCCCAGTTCTGTTCAATTGGGGATTGAGAAAATTGCGAAACGTACCGGTCAACCGATATTCTATTTCAAAATAAATGTGCTTAAGCGTGGTTTTTACAGTGTGGATTGTATTCCATTGTGTTTAAATCCAGCAGAAACCGCTCAATTTGAAATTACTGAACTTCATACCCGATTTCTGGAGCAAATGATTAATGAAGAACCCGCTTATTGGTTGTGGAGCCATAAACGATGGAAATATAAGCCAAAAGCGGAACTGATTCTTAGCAAAAATTAAATGTTAAGACAGGCTTAAATGTTTATACCTTGAATGTAAAATAACCTTGTCATTAATAAGAGTCTCCGTACATGCGTCTACCTCTTTGATGTAGTAGGTTTTCATCTTGTGTTTGATAATTTCACGGCCAATATTAGATTTGTAGCATTTATTGTTTCGTATAAACATTATGATTTGACTTTTTAAATTTTCCATCAGTTCTAAATGTATTTGGATAGATTTTCGGATTATCTTGGGAGAAAAATCAACGTGCCCGATACTGAAAGATATTTTTTTACCTATTTTTTTTAAAAGTTGATTGGGGATTCTCAAAACTTTTATTTGTTGGAAAGAATTGTCCCTTTGAATCTCTCCGAAAAATTTATGAAGGTCAGATATTGATATAAAATGGAAGCAATCTTTAAGATCTTCATTTTCATCTCTCTCTATAAATGCGATCCAAACCTGCATTTGTACAGATTTTTGTAATTCTATTAATGCGTTAATTTCTGAAATAAATAAAGCAAAAAAAGCTTCTTTGTTATTAGCACAATTCATTTTCGCTCTACATTTAACATCAAAGAGAATTGTACCAAGGTCTTTAATGTTTAATAAAAAATCTGGGCGTTTCGATTCGGAATGATCTAATAACGTTTTTGATTTTTCTATGCCATTAGGTCCCTGACCAATATATAAGTAAGGTATTTTGTTATCATCTAATAACTTTTTAAATTTAAGTTCCCCTTTAAATCCAATTAATTCGTGCTTAGATAGAAAATTATTTATTTTAGCTGATTTGTATTCTTTAGGTATAATATAGGTTTCCTGGTCTGTTTTGACTTCATTTTTTTTGAATTGAGTAGCGCCTTTATGAATTAAAAGGGAATTTTCATCACAACTATATTTTAGATAGCTCATAGATTTAATTATGACTAAGTATTTTTAATTAAATACAAAATAATAAACAATTTTAATATCTAATTAATTTATTTTGATATCAATTTTAAACTACAAATGAAAACCTTTAAAAAGATACTCTTAATCATGATGTATTCCTTTTTTTTACTACTTTTTGCGCTCCTGATCTGGAAACCATACCTCAGAAGGGTATTAAGATATAGAACGCCCAGCGCCGAAACTTATAAAATTTTTCCACAGGAAGTTTCACATAAAAGTGATTCGGCTTTTCATTTTATCAGACCTGTAAAACAAAGGAATGATCTGGATACACTTCATGTATTAGATGGAAATAACCGATCCATTTCCTTAAAAGACTATTTAAAAAATGGACAGGTCAATGTTTTTATCGTAATTAGGAATGATAGTGTTTTATATGAACGATATGATAAGGGTTATAGCGATAGTACCTTAAAGAGTATATTCTCGGGAGCTAAGAGTATGATTTCTATTGCTATCGGTCAGGCATTGGCAGATCATAGTATTAAAAGCTTAGATGATAAAGTAACACAATACATTCCTGAATTAAAATCGAACCCTGCCTTTGCGCAAATTACTTTAAAAAATCTCCTGGAGATGAAATCGGGACTTGAATTTCAGGATGCGTTGGGTGGGATTGTAAAGGCATTTTTCTCTGATGAAGCCAAATATTATTATACTGATGATATGAAAGCGCAGTTGATGAAAGTTAAACTGGTAAATAAGCCCGGTACGGTTTGGGTCTACAAAAGTATCGATCCAATTTTATTAGGCTGGGTTTTAAAGAAGGCAACGGGTAAATCAGTAGCGCAGTATTTTGAAGCAAATGTGTGGAAACAGATCGGCACTCAATATAATGCTACCTGGGGGCTAGATCAGGTAAACGGTTTAACCAATACTGCCAGCCGGTTTCAGGTAACGGCGATTGATTTCGCTAAAATCGGGCGTTTATATTTGAATGAAGGGAAATATCATGGAAAGCAGGTTGTGCCGGAAGATTGGGTAAATCAATCTGTTAATATTGGTGCTGAAAAACCAGCATCCGCAAAAGGCTGGCAAAAATCAGCTCATCATTACCTTTGGTGGATTCCGCAGGAAGGGAACAAGGGAGATTATGCTGCTGAAGGTATGCTGGGGCAAAGGCTGTATATTGATCCGAAAACGAATACTATTATTGTGCAATTCGCCGATCATGGAGCAGGTAATTATCCTTACCGGAAAATCAGCAGGTATCTGAGTGGATTCCCATTCAGTTATCCGAAGGGTTAATAACCACTGAGAACACCGAGTTTCAAAGAGAAAGATGAGTTAAGCAGACTATTCGTTCGCTACGGACTCAAGAATAGATAATATTTCCTTGTGTTCCGTGCTTTCGTGGCCAATATATTATTTCACATTTAAACATTCTCTGTTTTCTCTTATTTCTTCGTGAACTTTGTGGTAAAAAAATATATACATATTTCCATAAAACAGTACATTGCCTCTGCATGGAAAACAACGATGTAAAAATTTCAAAAAAGAAGCCGATTTTTCCGGTTACACCTGCTTTGCAGAAATATTTGCGTACTTATCAGCGCGAAGCCAAACTGCCCATCGGTTATAACGATCTGATGCAGTTTAACGAGGCTTTCCCTTTAATGGATAAGTTTGGTAAAGATTCGCTCTGGGAAGGGCCGATTTATGCGCAGGATCTAATTGAAAGATTGCACGATGGTTTGAAAGAAATTTATGCAAATCTTAAAGCATCGGGTAACCTGCGTATCGTTGAGCATAAATATATCGATAAAATAGAGTATTGTACTTTTGGAAATACGCATCCTTTCCGTATCCGGATTGTAAACCGTTTAAATGATGTTTATGATTACTTCTACATTAAAAAAGCTGATGCCTCTCGGATTTACGGTTTAGAAATGGAAGAAATCCTTTCACCAAATCAGGTAAATTACCTGGTTGATGGGGATACTTTGGTAGAAGAGCATATTGCCGGGATTCCAGGAGATGTTTTTACAAAAGGACAGTTGTATACTCCAGAGTTTAACCCTACCCGTATTGCAAAAGAGTTTGTAAAGTTTAATGAGCGCTGTTTGATTATGCTTTTAGGCGACATGCGTGCTTATAATTTTGTGGTACAGATTACACCTGATTTTGATGATATCCAATTCCGTATCCGGGCTATAGATTTTGATCAGCAGTTTTACGAAGGCAACCTGAAGGTTTATTTGCCCCAGTTTTTTAAAGAGAATCTGCCTTATGTAAAAATGAGCATGGAGCAATTGACGGAGAAAACGGTACTGCAATACCAACAGGAAGAACGCTCGTCTATTGTACACCGGGTGAGGAGTGAGCGACACAGATTAACTGATCTCCGCGACGTTTCGAACAAAGAAGAACTCACCACGCCGGAAAATATCGCTTTGTTAAAACAGGGCATGAGCGATTATTTTAAGGATACAAATTATCTTCGCTGTAAAACCATGACCGACATTATCGAACTGAATATTAAAAATATCATCAGACAGGTAAAGCTTTAATAAATAATTGGTTAAATTACATCTCAAAATCAAACCTTTATGTTATGAAAAATATAATTCTTTACAGTTTTTTTATTTTATTTATTAGTACTGCTTTTAAACCGGATACACCACCTGCAAGTGCCGATGCGATATTAACCAGCGCAATTGCCAAAGCGAAAAAAGAAAAGAAATATGTTTTTGTATTATTTCATGCTTCCTGGTGTGGCTGGTGCCATAAAATGGATGATAGCATGAACGATCCGGAAATTAAAGCTTATTTTGAGAAAAGTTACGTAATTGAGCATTTAACGGTATTGGAATCGAAAGGAAAAGAAAACCTTGAAAATCCTGGTGCTGCCGAATTGTTGAAGACGTATAAAAGTGATGGTTTCGGCATTCCGGTGTGGTTTATTTTTGATGCCAATGGCAAATTAATTGTTGATTCACATCTCCGTCCCGAGGGTACCGGATTGGAAGTAAAAGGTCAAAATATCATTGGTTGCCCTGCTTCTAAGGAGGAAATAAAGGCCTTTACAGATGCGCTCAAAAAGACGTCTAAATTAAATGATTCAGAATTAGCAAAAATAGCTGAACGCTTCAGAAAAAACGATCCAAAATATAAAGGGTAATTGCCAGATTGTTTAATCCGCACTGACCTTTTTAGTGGTGTTGGATGTTACATCCAACATTGAAAACGGTTCTGTCAGGTAATTCCATTTTATAGAGAATAATGCTCCATCAGATGGTAACATCTGACGGCACAAAAGAACAGGTTAAAATAAAAACGGCTGGCAATTTGCCAACCGTTTTTGAGTGAATCTAGAAAGAGCGTCCAAAATTTTTAGGCGTGTTGCCCTTCATGAACACCTTCGGCAAATTCCTCTACAATTTTATCATTAAAAGCAGGTAAATCTTTAGGTGTACGGCTCGTTACCAAACCCTGATCTACCACAACTTCTTCATCTGACCAGACTGCGCCTGCATTGATTAAATCCTGTGAAATGTTTTTCACTGAAGTCATTTTTCTGCCTTGAACCACATCTGCATTAATTAAAGTCTGAGGTCCGTGGCAAATGGCTGCTACAGGTTTTCCATCAGCAAAGAACGATTTTACAAACGCGATCGCATCTTCGTTAACGCGTAGCTGATCAGGATTGATTACGCCGCCTGGTAAGAGTAATCCGTTATAATCATCAGCATTTGCTTCTGAAATGGTTTTATCAACATCAACTTCTATCGACCAGTGGTCTTGATCCCAGGCTTTTATTTTTCCACTTTTTGAGGAGATAATGTGAACGGTTGCTCCTTCTTCCTTTAACCTTTTAACTGGTTCGGTTAATTCTACTTCTTCAAATCCGCTTTCTGTAAGTACAGCAATAGTGCGGTTACTTAATTGTCCCATAATCTTTAATTTTTAATAGGTTATGTATTAAAGACAGTTGGCGAAAATTATTGTTTTTAGAAATTTGAGATTAAGGGATGCAGTGACTTAGTCCGCTCGTCATGCTGAACTTGTTTCAGCATCTTTTTTTAATGATTATTGACTTCTCCGATAGCTATTTGTTTCGTAAATCAAATTAGATAGATTCTGAAACAGGTTCAGAAAGACGGTTCGAAAAGAAGAGTTAATCATTTGTCTTACGATGCTTAACAAAATACAAAGCCAGGTTACCCGCAATAATAATGTGGTTAAAAATATTGGGAATCAAGCCATAATATTTAGTAAATATTTTAAACCGTTCTTTTAGGCTTTCGCGGTGTTTTTTCTTGCTCATGCCGCCAACCAGGTATTTGGCTACATAACGGTGAACATTAACAATGTTTGAAGCTTTTTTCGCTGCTTTAATAATCCAGTCTATATCGGAACTGTATTTATAGGTTAAATCGTAAGTAGTAATAATGCTGCGGCGGATATAAATGGCCTGGTGACTGATGTTCATGCCATATTTAAAGCTAGTCCAATCAAATTCTTCGGGTGCTTCGTGCCTTCTACGGCCTAAATTTTCCCAGTTATCATTGTACATTTCCGTTTCTCCATAGTAAATATCGGCACCTGGAGTAGAGGCAAAAACATCTTCTACTGTTTGTTCGTCATAAATCTCATCACCTGAGTTCATGAATAATACATAATCGCCTGTTGCCAGGGACAAACCTTTGTTCATCGCATCATAAATGCCCTTATCGGGTTCTGATACGATTTTCGAAATCTGATCTTTGTAACGCTCAATAACCTGCAAAGTGCCGTCAGTTGATGCGCCGTCTATTACTATATATTCAATTTTTTTATAAGTCTGTTTAAGGATCGATTGAATGGTACGTTCGATATCGCGAACGTTATTATATACAATGGTGATGATTGTTAATTTGGACATGGGTTAATCCATTAATTTTTTAAAGGTTTCAGCATCTGGGATTAAACCTTTAAATGCTTTAGGTAATGTTGCACTGGTTTTGTAGGTAGAAACACCCATTGCTTTGTTAAAATCGCGGAATGAAAATTCTACAATTTTGTTTTTCTTTTCTTTGCAAAGTATGATGCCGATTGATGGCTGCTCGTGTGGCTGTTTAACATATTCATCAAGAGCAGATAAATAGAAATTCATTTTGCCCAAATACTCAGGTTTGAATTTTCCGGTTTTTAGTTCGAAAACAACCAAACATTGTAAACGTCGGTTAAAAAACAAAAGGTCTAAAAAATATTCCTCGTCTTCAACAATTAACCTATATTGATTGCTAATAAAGGCAAAATCGGTTCCTAACGACATTAAAAACTTTTTAATATTCTGTACTATTCCACTTTCCAAAACCCGTTCATCTTGCTCGTCAGTATCTTCTATATTAATAAAATCTAACAGGTATTCATCTTTGAAAGATTGTAGCGCTTTGTTCCTTATCTCCTCGTTAGAAATCGTTTTTAAAAAATTATTTGGTAAACTACCCGAATTGCTAAAAGATTTGTTTTTAAGTTGATGTTTTAAGGTAGCTAAGCTCCAGAATTCTGTAGCTGTTTTCTGGATGTAGTATATCTTTTCCTCTAAAGTTTCAGTAGCCTGGATGAGCTCTACATGATGTGAAAAGCTTAGTTTAAAAAAATGATTTTCAATTTGGCCCAACAGTGTTGGTCTAATTTTAACCATCTCATTATCAGTATTTTGTATTTGGTCCAACAGTGTTGGTCTAAATTCAATTTCTTCAATATCAATGATGGATAATTGTCCCTTTGCCGATGGCTTGGTGAGAAAATATTCTTCCCAAGATTCAAAAAAGAACCTCATTCTTTTTATGCCTGTAGCTGAGAATCCCCGTAAACCTGGTAGTTCGGCCTGTAAATCTGTAGAGAGGTTATCAATAACCTTTGCTCCCCATTTCTCTTTCTTTGTCTTTTCCGAAATAAATTTACCAACCGTAAAATATAACAACAAAAGTTCTTTATTTACTGAAGTAGCGGCTTTATACCGGCTCAATAGAATAGCCGATTTTAATGCCTTAATACTTTCAGAATAATTTGCGATGCTTTCCATTAAACAGTTTCAGTCGCTATAAATTTAATAAAGATTGACCAAATTTTTATTCGTAGAAAAGAAAATAAGATTTTGCCAACCGAATTGTAAATAGAACCGTAAAATTTTATTAAGATATTGAGTTATTTTGGCTGTAAATCAATCAATGTTTCGTAAAGATGGATATGCTCTGCAGCAATTACTTCCTCCGAGAAATCGGTTAAAATACTTAACCTTGCTGCTTTTTGGATATCTTCTTTATTTGGACGGTGATACAGCCATTCGATACCGTTTGCCAGATCTTCGGCATTTTGATACTCGGCCAGGTAGCCATTCTGCATGTGTTTCACCATATCCGGAATCCCACCGGTGGTAAAAGCAACAACAGGTGTAGCGCAGGCCAAGCTTTCCATTACGGTATTGGGTAAATTATCTTCAAGGGAAGGTGTAATAAAAGCATCGGCGGCAGAATAACACTTCGCTAAATGATCGTCTTTATTAATAGTGCCTAAAAAGGTAGTTTTGAAAGGGAATTCTGGCATTTCTGCATTTTCCTTGTTTCCGAAAATAACAAGTTCAATATTTTCTTTTTGTATTCCGGCCCTGCGCGAAAGGATTTCTAAAGCTTCGATCAAATAAGGCGTTCCTTTATGTTTGTCGTTTTTTGAGGGCATAAAACCACTCATCAAAACAAACTTATCAGGATTGATTTTTAAAATTTTCTTCGCCTCTGATTTCACATAAGGTTTGAAAATTTTAGTTTCTATAGTATTAGGGATAACGGTTGCTTTTCTAGTACCCAATAAACTGCTAAACTTTACTGATGCAGCCATCCATTTACTCGGTGCCACAATATGAAAATTTAATTCAGTATAAGCTTTTTGTTTACGTAGCCAGGTTTTGTGCGAAATATCGTTTTTGCCACTGATTTTCAGAATCGGGCAATTACCACACTGGTGATGAAAGTTTTCGCAGCCATAACGCACATGGCATCCGCCCGTAAAAGCATTGCTATCATGAAAAGTCCACACAATCGGTTTTTCCAGTTCATCAAGCTGGGCTAAAAATTTAGGATTAAGAAAACCGTGGTTTACCCAATGTAAATGGATAATATCGGCATTTTTAACATCAGGGTGGTTTATAACCGAACGGCCAAACCATTGCAGGCTAAAGGGCGTTTTTACCGATTTGCTGAGCCATTTTGCGAAATATCTTTCCGATAGGATGTTATAAACGGCCTTGGCTTTTTGAAAGGGTGAATTGCTGAAAGTATCTATTTTGGGATTCTGACCAAATTTATAGTAAACCAATACTTTTGAATCGATTCCACTCGCCTTTAGGGCGTCACTTAAGCGCAAACAAGCACGTCCTGCTCCGCCATTTCCGTCATAGGTATTTAGGTGTACTACTTTCAAATCGATCAAAAATACATTTTATTGTTTACGAATATAAAATCTGTTGCGTAATTTCATCCTAATATTTTTTATTGCTTTTTAATTGTAGGATGGAACCTTTGATATTTAATTAATCATACCTGAATTTAATGGTTACTTTAAACAAGCCGGGTTAATCCATCCAAAGCCAAACAAAATAAATCATGATCAAATCCCTTTTAAAATCGCTAACAGCATTAGCTTTTTTGTGGCCTATTCATTCTTTTGCACAAGGCCAAACCTACTTTGCAGCATACCCTGCTTTAACGCCAGATGCGCAAACAATAGTATTCAGTTACGACGGAGACATTTGGAAAGTTCCGGTAAAAGGAGGTGTTGCATCGCGGATTACCGCCATGCAGGGGGAAGAAATTAACCCGAAAATATCTCCTGATGGGAAATGGATGGCTTTTTCATCTAATCAGTTTGGTAATTATGATGTGTATGTTATGCCTTTAACAGGTGGTGATATTAAACAGTTAACTTTTAACGATGCCAGTGATGAAGTAGACAACTGGAGCTGGGATTCGAAAACAATTTATTTCACTTCTGGTCGCTATAATTCTTTTTCAAGCTATAAAGTAAGTGTAAGCGGTGGTACGGCTGTACGCTTATTCGACAATTATTTCAATACCACGCACCACATTGCCGAATCGCCAACGGGAGAGCTTTTTTTTAACGATACCTGGGAGAGCTACCGTTTCACCAATCGTAAACATTATAAAGGGGCTTATAATCCAGATATTCAGTCATATAATCCGAAAACAAAAAAATACAAACGTTATACGGATTACATTGGGAAAGATTTCTGGACGAGTGTTGATCAAAAAGGCAATATCTTTTTTGTATCGGATGAGGGAAATGATGAATACAACCTATATACTTTCATTAATGGAAAGAAAACAGGTCTAACCAATTTTGATACCTCTATTAAACGTCCATTTGTTTCTGATAATGGAACTACAGTTGTGTTCGAAAAGGACTATCAGTTATACACCTATGATGTGGCCTCAAAAAAGACAGAAAAAGTAAATATCAGCACTTCGCGCAATCAAGTGTTAAGTAAAGAACAAGAGTACGATGTCCGCGGGAATATCTCAGCATTTGACGTATCTACCGATGGGAAAAAAATGGCTTTTATTTCGCGAGGTGAGGTGTTTGTGAGTGATGCCGATGGAAAGTTTATTCGCAAAATTACCAATAGCGGCGAACGTGCTCTTGAATGTAAATGGCTGGCCGATAACAAAACGATTTTATTCAGCCAAACGGCCAATGGTTATCAGAACTGGTTTACCATTACCGGTGATGGCAAAGGATCTGTAAAACAGCTTACCAAAGACAAGGCAAACGTACGCGACATCACTTTAAACAAAACCAAAACCATGGCCGTGTATCTAAGTGGTAGAAATGAGCTCAAACTGATGGATCTTAAAACTTTCGACGCAAAGACATTGGTCACCGACGAGTTTTGGGCTTTCCAGAACGCCGCACCGAGTTTTTCGCCTAATGATGAATACGTACTTTTTACCGTTTACCGTAATTTTGAGCAGGATATTATGGTGCATAATATTAAAGGTAATAAAACCATTAACTTAACTAATACCGGTGTTACAGAAACCGGGCCGGCGTGGTCGCCGGATGGCAAGTATATTTTCTTTACCAGTGCCCGTACCAAACCTTCTTATCCAACGGGGATGCAGAATGCGCATATTTACCGCATGGCCTTAAACAATTACGATGAGCCTTACCGTTCTGATAAATTCGACGATCTGTTTAAAGAAAGCAAACCAGCACCAACAGATGTTAAGCCTGCAGCACCTGAAAATAAAAATGATAAAAAAGCAAAATCCGATACAGCTAAAAAGAAAACCGAAGTTAAACCTACACCTAAGCCAGCCAATGTAATTACCATTAATACTCAAGATATCCTTGATAGAATAGAATTGGTTGGTCCTTCATTTGGCGGCCAGTACGGAACAGATGCTTACGCCAAGGGCGATAAAACCTATGTCTTTTATTCCTCTAACCATGAAGGTGGTTCACCTGGCCTTTATCGTACCACCATTGAGCCTTTTGAAACCAATAAAACTGAAAAAGTTGCCGATGGGGGTGATTACTCCATTATTTCGGCAGGGGATAAATTTTTCGTTTTATCAAGAGGGACAATCAACAAATATAGCTTAGAAGGAAATAAACTTGATCGGGTAGACCACGGTTATAAATTTACCAGAAACCTAAATGCTGAATTTAACCAGATGTTTTACGAAACCTGGGTAGGTTTAGATGAAAATTTTTACGACGAAAAATTTCATGGCATAGATTGGGATAAAATGAGGACACGTTATGCCGCTTATTTGCCCTATGTAAATAACCGGAGTGATTTGAGAATTTTATTGAATGATATGCTTGGCGAGCTGAATTCTTCGCACATGGGTTTTAATAGTGCAGGTGCAGAGGAACGTAAAAGCCTTAATTACATTACCAATGAAACAGGGATTATTTTCGATAACGAAAACCCTTTAAAAGTAGAACGTATTGCCGCTAAAAGTAATGCAGCCCGTACCGGAACAAATATTTTATCAGGGGATATTTTAACAGAAGTGAATGGCGTTAAGGTAGACGAAAAAATAGACCGCGATTATTATTTCAGTAAGCCATCATTGGATCGGGAAATGACGTTAACATTTAAACGCAATGGAAAAGATGTTTATGTAAATGTGCATCCTGAAAGTTCTGGCACTTTGCGCGGAAATCTTTATGACGAGTGGATTAGCCAAAATCATAAGAATGTAGACAAATGGAGCAATAACCGGATTGCCTATTCTTATATGAAAAACATGAGCGGTGGCGAGCTGGAAACTTTCCTTTTGGATATGGTTGCACAAGAAGAAAATAAAGAGGCCATCATCCTTGATCTCCGTTACAATACTGGTGGAAACGTGCATGATGATGTGCTGAAATTCCTTTCTCAGCGCCCTTATTTACAATGGAAATATCGCGGTGGTAAAATGGCTCCACAAAGTAATTTTGGGCCGGCAGCGAAGCCTATTGTGCTGCTTATTAACGAGCAATCTTTAAGTGATGCTGAAATGACGGCGGCAGGTTTTAAGCAATTAAAACTGGGCAAAATTATCGGTACAGAAACTTATCGATGGATTATTTTTACATCTGCTAAAGGTTTGGTTGATGGTTCCTCTTACCGTTTGCCATCATGGGGTTGTTATACTATGGATGGCAAGAACATTGAAAAAGAAGGTGTAAAGCCCGATATTTTTGTGAAAAACACTTTCGAAGACCGTCTCGCCGATAAAGATCCTCAACTCGAAAAAGCAGTAGCGGAGATTTTGAAGGATTTGAAATAGGTTAATCGGGCATGGTGCAGGAAGATTGTTTTATTGCTGGATTGTTATATTGTAACTGTTCTGGTGCGAAATGATTGTCGTATTACGGATTGTTATATGTTGATTGCCGATCATAAACAATTTTCGTTTTCTAGCTAGTTGCCGAACAATCTAGCATTTAACAATCAAGCAATGAGAAAAGATCGTTGTTTTTAATACTCGTTTAAATTAGCAATAAAACAATTTAATAATCCAGCAATCGAAACCTTTCAACTTTAACATACTTTCCGTTTCTTTGGGGTTGGAATTATTTAATACATGGCAAATTTATTAACCGACAGGGCTTTTTGGGTAAATTATTGGGAAAGTAAAAAAGGACTTGCGGTTCAGTTACCTTCAAACTATTTATTTCATGCACAACTGGCAGATGTGATTCAGAAAGACAATGTTAAAACTGCTATTGAACTGGGCGGTTTCCCGGGTTATTATGCTGTGTTTCTGAAAAAGTACTTCAAGCTTGATGTTACCCTTTTAGATTACTTTGTTCACCCACCCGTTGTTAATGAACTTTTAGCAAAAAACGGTTTAACCGAAAAGGATATTCACGTTATCGAAACCGACCTGTTTAATTATACGCCTGAGAAACAGTATGATCTTGTACTAAGCTGCGGCTTAATCGAACATTTTAATGATACTGCCGACATTATTAATCGCCACATAGCTTTTGTAAAACCTGGTGGCACTTTATTTATCACGCTGCCAAATTTTAAGGCGGTTAACGGTTGGTTCCAAAAGAATTTCGATAAGGAAAATTACGATAAACACAATATCAATAGCATGGATCCGGCTTTGTTGAAATCGATCTGTGAGCAAGCCGGACTTAAAGAAGTAAAATCGGGTTATTTTGGCCGTTTTAGTGTATGGCTGGAAAATGAAAGCCAAAAATCAGCTGGCGTTCGTTTGTTTAAAAAAGCAGTTTGGCTAACCGGAAAAATATTTACAAAGATTATCCCATTCGAAAGCAAAAATCTATCACCTTATATTATCTTAGTAGCGAAAAAAATCTAAATGCGCTATGTTAATCAGTTGGGGTTACTCGCCTAAAATTGAAAAATTTATTCCTTTGGCCGATTTTCCGGCAGACAAATATTTAATTATAGCCAGGCAGGCTATTGAAAATTTAGGCTGGAGCCTTAGTCATGTTTCTGAGAGCGGGCTAATTGCATACACGCCCATATCTTTTCAATCGTATAGTGAAGAAGTATCTATCCGTATCCATGGAAATTTCGCTGTAGTAAAGAGTGAGTGTGTAGGTATCCAGATGCTTTTTAACGATTATGGCAAGAATGACTTAAACCTCGAAAAATTTTTTCATGAGTTCGAATATGTTGAGTTCCATCTCAAAAATGTTTGGGAAGACAGTTTGTCTAAATTCCATCAGCTTATTGCAACTCAGGATGATCAGTATTTTGAGAAAGCACCTTTAGCAACCAAAAACAAGATCAAAAATGTACTATTTCTGTTTTTTCCTCAAAAAGGCTATACTGTAACGCCGATTATTGTTCTTCTCAATACCTTATATTTCCTTGCAATTATCTTTTTTTCAGTTGTGTTTATTGCTCATCTTTCGTTAAAAACCGGAAATGCATCCCAAGATGATTATATTGAAGAAATAAAACAGTTATCGCTAAACTTTGGTGTTAATCAACGAAATCTGGTTCTTGACGGTCAATATTGGCGCTTAATTACCTATCAATTTATACATGGATCGGTTTCGCACTTATTTTTTAATATGTATGCCCTGGTTTATCTGGGTTTAATGATCGAAAATAAACTGGGCTGGAAAAAATACCTCTTCATTTATTTAATGAGTGGAGTTTGTGGCGGTTTAGTGAGTTTGATTTTTCACCAGGAAGGGGTGATGATGGGTGCCTCAGGGGCAATTATGGGCTTATACGGGGCTTTTATTGCTTTATTGATTAATAAATCTTTTGAGCGCAGGGCAACCCAGGCTTTATTGGCAAGTACGCTTATTGTATCATTATTGGTGCTTATAAATGGCGCATTTGGTAAAAGAGTAGATAATGCAGCACACATTGGTGGCTTTGTTTCAGGCTTTATTTTTACCTATTTGCTTAACTACAAATGGGACAAAACATTCGAAGTTAAAACCTGGGCAAGATATGCGGTATCAGTACTTTTATTTTTAATGTTTTTTAGCGGAGTGCTTCATTTTAGTCCAAAGTATGGAACAGAGGAATACCGCAAATTAAAAGATACTTTTAACGGGAATCTGGGTTCTCTGAACGGTATTATGAATTTAAAAATCTCTTTGCCTAAAGATGTTAAGCTCGCTTCTATCAAAGAAGACGGTATCATCCCCATGGAGCGGAATCTGGCTGTGATTAAGCAAATGCAGGCCTTAAATTTAAAGCCTGAAGATGCTAAAGAACGCGCTGAAAAAATAAAACTGAGTAAGGCATCACACCGGGCTGTACTGTTAATGTATAGAGACATTAAAGCCGATAGTACTTATCGCTACAGCAAAGAAACTTCTACTGCGTTGGCTAAAGTATTCGAAATCCTGTATAAAGTAAAAGAATAACTTGTTTACCCAGCTTTTTTATACAGTCCGATTTCACTTAGTGTAATACAAACCGGCGATTTGGTGATGTTTATTTTTAATTTATTAGTTGTAACAGGATGCGCTAATTTAACTAAACGTTTCGCACCAATGCTCGTGCCATTGTAAACATTTTTCCAGGTATTATTTTCAAATATTTCAATAGCATACGCCTCTATGCGCTGACCCAAAGGAATGTACTCTTGCAGGCTGATGATATCAAAGGTTTTAGCAGCTTTCAAATCCAATTCTAAACTTGCCTGATGGATATCGTCCTGCGTGGCCCAGTAGCTCGCTTTTTTACCATCAAGCAGCTTGGCAACATCATACTTTTTGCCTCTGCAATTGCTCGCTTTAATCGATGCATTTTTCGCCAGGTTATTCTCGAAAGTATGTTTAACCATGTCGCCAAAAGTTTTCAAAGCAGTTACATCATCATCATGAAGTTGTCCACGGGTATCTGGTGCTAAACCCAGATCTAAACCTGCCCCACGGCCAACACTTTTTAAATACAGATCGAATAACGTTTCCGGGGTTTTTGGCTTTTCATTAGCATGATAAAACCACCCTTTCCTTAAAGGAACATCGCATTCTGCCGGCATCCAGAATTTGCCATTTCTAATTCCTTCGGGGCTTTGCGGATAATTTGCCTGTCCGGGTACTGCTACACTTTTGCCATCCGGTGCCATCGGAGTGAAGGTTGCCCAGGAAGTTGGTGCAGCATGTCCATCTTCATTGCCCACCCAGCGGATATCTAAACCAATATCGCTAAAAATATTTGCCATGGGCTGCATTTTGCGCGTAATAGCCCAGGTGTTGTTCCAATCATAATAGGTGGTATTGTCTATAGAACGTTTTTCTTTTGCTCCACCATAATAGCCATCACCACCGTTAGCACCATCGTGCCAGCTCATAAAAAGTTCCCCAAAATTGCTGTAAAGCTCTTTTAACTGTGCCTGATAGATGGGCAGGTATTTATCTGTCCCATAGCTTGCATTATTTCTGTCCCATGGCGAGCAATAAACCCCAAACTTTAAACCGTTTTTACGTACTGCCTGTTCTACTTCTTTAACTAAATTTCCTTTTCCCTCTCTGAATGGGCTTTTACTAATATTGTATTCTGTAGTTTTAGTTGGCCATAAGGCAAAGCCATCATGGTGTTTGGCAACTAAAATAATTCCTTTCAATCCACCTGCTTTAGCGGCTTTAATAATCTGGTCGGCATTAAAATCTGTCGGGTTAAATGTTTTAGGGTCAGCATCACCGTAGCCCCATTCTTTATTTTCGAAAGTAGTTGGTGTAAAATGGATTAAGCCATAAACTTCGATATCATGCCAGGCCAATTGCCTTTTTGAAGGTAATGCATCATAAGGTTGAGGCGGTGTTTGGGCGTAAATAGCAGTTGAAAGGAGTAAAAAAAGGATAAATAATGGTTTCATAATTATATAGCTTAGATAAAACTAAAGTACAAATAATTAACCTTGGTAAGGTAAGCGTTATCCCATATTTAACCTCTTGAAAATGTATGTGCAAGATTATTTTTACATCTTGATCGTTACATAGATCCATGAAACATTTAATTTCTCCTTACGTTATTTATTTATGAACGCTTTTACCCAGAATCCTCCTGATGGAGGTACAGTATATACAGAAACCAATCTGAACCAGTTATTTCCAGAGCCTTTTAATACCATAACAAGTTGCTTTTTCCTGGCTATAGCGGTGTATTGGACGATTAAACTTTGGGGTAATTTTAAACAACACACGTTTTTAAGTATTGCATTAGTGTTGCTTTATATTGGGGGGATTGGCGGTACCACTTATCACGGCTTAAGGCGCTGGCCAATCTTTATCATGATGGATTGGATGCCGATTATGCTTTTATGCCTTTCAGCAGGTGTCTACTTTCTTTCCAAACTAACCAAATGGTATTTTGCCGTTTTAATTGTAGCGGTTTATGCTTTCTTTCAGTTTTATGTGCGGCGACTCTTTAGCAATGGCGATTTTCAGATTTTTATCAATATTAATTATGCTTTTATGGCCGCGCTGGTTTTATTTCCGGTGTTTGGGTACTTAATTAAAACAGACTGGAAAAATGGCAAATGGGTAGGATTTGCCCTAATTGCTTTCATATTTGCTTTAACTTTCCGAATTGCAGATAAATGGGATATATTGAGTATCGGCACGCATTTTTTATGGCATACTTTCGGGGCTGTGGCTTCTTTCTGTATGCTGAATTATATTTATTTGGTTAACCAGAAAAAGAATAAGTCTTAAAATATCGTTTTATTATTATAAAGATAGATTAGGCTTGCTGGTTAATTGTTTCAGCAAGCCTAATCTAATTTTAGAATTTCGAATGGGCTTTACTGTAATCTAATTTCTTTTGCCCGCCTATTGCGTATTCAATACCTCCCCATAAATGGTTCTGAAATTTATCATCAGCCCAGCCTTCTTTAGTATGGCCCATACAGGTGTAGAAAGCTCTTCCACCATCAAAATTGTGGTACCAGCTAAAAGGATGGAAATCGCCGTTTTTACCACCAGTATACGATTTCTCGTCTAAATTAATCAGCACTTTAATATCTGGGTTGATATCTTTAAAATTATACAACTCATCTTTTCTCATCCATATCGAATCGGAAAGGAATTTGGTTGATGGGTGTTTTTTATCTTTAATGATAAATCTGGCTTCCTGAACAGCGGGGTGACTTATAAAATAAGCGCCAACCAATTTACCATACCAAGGCCAATCGTACTCTGTATCCGTTGCTGCATGGATACCCACATAGCCTCCACCAGCCTGGATATATCTTTCGAAAGCAACCTGTTGTTTATTGTCCAATACATCGCCTGTGGTATTTAAGAAAATAACAGTTGCATATTTTTTAAGGTTATCTTCTGTAAAAACATCGGCATTTTCGGTAGTATCCACTTCAAAATGATGTTCGGTGCCTAATTTTTGGATTACTTCTTTTCCGGTTTCGATGGAGTTGTGCCTAAAGCCTTTGGTTTTGGAGAAAACTAAAACTTTTGCCGATTTTTTTGCTACGGTATAGCTTTGGAATAAAATTACTGTTGCAACTAATAAACATATGGACAGGTACTTTTTCATTTTTTTAACTTGGTTAGTGATGGATAATGTGCCTTAAATTTAAGAAAGTTGTTTGATAATTTCCCTACATCTTTCTTCAACCTGCTTGCAAACAGGGCTAAACAGCGCATTATCCCAATATGGGTCTGTAACTTCGCCGTTATCAAGGAAAAGTTTAACCTTTTTTCGTTCCTCATCGGTTTTAGCGAGACTTTGTACGTCAGCTAAATTATTCCGGTCCATAACAAAAATAAGATCATACCTGATAAACATTAAGTGGTTAAATTGTTGCGCCCGTTGTTTGCTGATATCGTAACCCAATGCCCTGGCAGCAGAAATACTTCTATGGTCAGGTGCTTTGCCAATATGCCAATTGCCTGTTCCTGCCGAAGCGATTTCCCAATTTAAGTTTTGTTCATCTGCCAGATGTCGCATAATGCCTTCAGCCAATGGCGAACGGCAGATGTTACCGAGGCAAACCATTAAAATTTTCAATGTTATCTGGATTTATATACATAAACAAATGTATAAATAATTCCTGCTTGTAGTGGGGTAGAAGTGGTTTGGGTAAGTTTATCTCCACTTAATATTAATGGCGATTGTGGCGCAGAAGATAAAAAAATCTGATCACCATCTCTTTTCCAGGTTTTTATGCTAGTATCAGATAACAGATCGCAAAGTGCTCCATTTGAACTCCAAACGTAAGTTCCTTCCGATGAAAAAGAGATCATGGAATTACTTACACAACTGCTTGGACCCATCAGTTCCATATAGTTGGTACTCGTTTTTTGGCCAATGGTCATTGCTGGGCTAACCGTAATCGATTCGATGTGCCAGTCTTTTTTTGTTAATGTTTTGTCGAGATCTTTTTTGCAGCCGAACGCTAAACAAACAGTTAAAATAAGTAGTAATTTTTTCATGGTTTATAATTGGTTTTGTCTAATTAAACGGATTTTATAGTTGATATGCTACACTGGCAAAAAAAATGCCCCAAGCCTGGTAGCATTGGGGCATCTGATATTTAACAGAAAGGCTTATCCGTAGATATCGTTTAACATTTTTGCTAAACGCACACCACCTTTTAGTAACTGCTCATTAAGGGTATCAACCCATTCAAAGTTGTAACGGTAGCTTAATTTAGCATCTGGTTTTGTATTTGCGTAAATTTTTTTGCAAATACCATACGATTCATAAATACAATCTCTAAGACTTGTATTTTGCCAGTTGCTTAACTGAATAGCCGATGGGTGATTAATTGCCTTAGCATATTCTGTATAACTTAACTGTTGATATTCGATAAGCTGTTCATCCCAAACCCTGTGGATATTGGATTTTTCATTGAACCACAATACCGAAATTCGGTTACCGCCCAAATCATCTTTACGGGCAACATGCATAGGCTGGCATAAATCTCCTGCCAGGTGAACCAACATGCGCAAAGCCAGTTTTTTTTCAGTTGCCGAGCTGCTTGTTTTCTTTAGTATAGCAATTAGGTCAGGAATTTTGTTGTAAAGGTTAGGCGATTTTTCAGTTTCTAAAAAGTTGTAAACGCCATCTTTGTTCAGTCCTGCCGGAAGATTAACAAAATGCCAGTTGTACATATAGTTATAAGTAGAATCTGATTTAATGAAATCGCCCCAATTGGCGCTCATGGCCAAAGTTTCATAACCTAAAATACTTTGAATAGCCTTCCGTGTTTTCGCCTTTAAATAACTATCGGCAATTTCGCCAACAACACGATGGCCGATGGTACCCCATGCATTTGCCCGAATAGGTAAATAGGCTAAAAACCCCACTGCTAAAGCAAGGATTAATTTTTGTTTAATTGATGTTAAAATCATTTTTATAATTCTTTTGGTATGCAGGTAATTTTTTCTTTAAGTGTTAGTTTAATTTCACGCTGATCGCTCAAACTTTCTAAAGTTAAGGTATCTGCAGATTTTTTGTTGATGAGGAAGTTTTTTTCGTAGCGACCGATGCGGTAACATCCTGATATTTTTTGTTTATAATTAGCGTGTGTAAAGGTTGCGCCTATAAATAACGTATCACCTTTAACCACATAAACACCTTTGGCATATTCTTTCCAAATGCCATTGTTATAACAAGAATCCTCGTAAAAATTTACTTTGCTATGGGTAACCATATCAATATAAACAGAATCGCAGGTGAACTTGAAATGGTGTTGTGTGTAATTGCTTAATTTATTACTAAAAGCGACTGAATCTTCATTCCAAACACCTTGCATAAACTCTTCGCCTTTGCCCTGTACATTAGGCCGCGGGCTACAAGCTATATGTAATATGGATAATGTAAAAAGGAAAATATAACAAAGCCTTAATCCTAATTGCGGTTTAATCATGGTTATAATCGGTGCTTTTAGGGAATTGATTGTGGATTACTGGCTGTTTTTTAACGGTATTGATAACCAGAATTAAAAGACCTGCTGCAAAACAAAGGCTGGCAATAAAACTGATAATGCCTACAATAGAATAGTATTTTGAAACTTCTGTATAAGCTAAGTTTTGCCCGGCCATTAGCAACGGCATTAAAAAAGCATAAAATATAGTAATGAGCAGACCAATACCCGATCCAATGGTCATTAAAATGGCTTCAACTGAAGATTTTTTCGTTAAAAAAAAACAGCAGGTTCCAAATACAACGCAAGGTGAAATGATGGATGTCAAGCTTAAAAGGTTAGAAAGTACTGAGTTCATATTACCTGTGTTTTTAATTAACCGTATTGTAAAGTTGGAACGTCATGCTGAACTCGTTTCAGCATCTTGAGTACTGAAAAGATCCTGAAATAAATTCAGGATGACGACCGTTATGTAATTAACTTATTTCAAACTTCCAACCATGTCTTCCGGGCGCACCCACTCATCAAACTGTTCGTTGGTCAACAAGCCCAACTCTACAGCGGCTGCTTTTAAAGTTTTATTTTCTTTATGTGCTTTCTTCGCAATTTTAGCTGCATTTTCGTAACCTACATGTGGATTTAAAGCCGTAACCAACATCAAAGAATTTTGTAAATGTTTCTCTATTTCTGGCAAATTAGCGGTAATTCCTTCTGCACATTTATCAGTAAAAGAAACGCAGGCATCGCCAATTAAGCGGGCCGACTGTAATACATTGGCTGCAATTAAAGGTTTAAATACATTAAGTTCGAAGTGGCCACTCATACCACCTACTGATACGGCAACATCGTTACCGATTACCTGTGCACAAACCATTGTTAAAGCTTCTGGTTGTGTAGGGTTAACTTTACCAGGCATAATTGAAGATCCCGGTTCGTTATCAGGAATTACAATTTCGCCAATACCACAACGAGGGCCAGAACTTAGCATTCTCACATCATTAGCTACCTTCATTAAAGCAACCGCAGTACGTTTTAATGCACCAGAAAGTTCTACCATAGCATCGTGTGCAGCCAGCGCCTCAAATTTATTCGGAGCCGTAACAAAGGGTAAACCAGTTAAATCTGCAATTTTTTTAGCCACTAAAACATCGTATCCTTTTGGCGTATTTAAGCCTGTACCAACAGCAGTTCCGCCCAAAGCCAGCTCAGCAACCATAACCAAAGCATTTTTAATTGCCCGGATGCTGTTATCAATCTGTTGTACATAACCAGAAAATTCCTGCCCTAAAGTAAGTGGGGTCGCATCCATAAAGTGTGTGCGGCCGGTTTTAACAATCGTACTGAATTCGTCAACTTTTTTGGCTAGAGTATTTCTTAATTTCTCTAAACCTGGAATGGTATTTTCTACTGTAAGTTTATAGGCTGCAATGTGCATTGCAGTTGGGTAAGTATCGTTTGATGATTGTGATTTATTTACATCATCATTAGGGTGAAGTACTTTTTTATCGTCAGCTAATGAACCACCGTTTATTACGTGAGCACGGTTTGCAATCACCTCATTGCCATTCATGTTACTTTGAGTACCCGAACCCGTTTGCCAGATTACCAATGGAAACTGATCATCTAACTGGCCTGCAATAATTTCATCACAAGCTTTAGCAATCAAGTCTGCTTTTTCTGCGGATAATACACCAAGTTCTGTATTGGCAAGCGCAGCTGCTTTTTTCAGGTATCCAAAAGCATGGATAATCTCTTTTGGCATCGAACCTTCCGGGCCGATTTTGAAGTTATTGCGTGAGCGTTCGGTTTGTGCACCCCAGTATTTGTCGGCAGGTACCTGCACCTCGCCCATGGTATCGTGTTCTATTCTGAAACTCATTATATTTTTGATTTTTGTTGTCGCAAATTTAGGTTTTTTGCCTTTTAAAGCGTTGTATTTATGTAAGATATTTGGTAGATAACAAAGAATATAGTTAAAAGTGCTTGTTCTTTTTGCCTGTACGCAAACTTTTATCCGGCAAGGCCACTTCTACCAATGAAATCATATTCATACCTTTACCGCAAATATGCAGGGATTAGTTATTAAATCTACAGGGAGCTGGTATAGTGTTTTGGCCGATAATGGTGAACGCTATGATTGCCGGATTGTAGGCAAATTCAGGATTAAAGGACTTAAAACCACCAACCCGATTGCGGTTGGAGACAGGGTGAAATTTGATCTGGAACGGGATAGCAATCAGGGTTTGATCAACGAAATGCTACCGCGTAAAAACTACATCATCCGCAAATCGATCAACCTGAGCAAGCAGGCGCAGATATTGGCCGCCAATCTGGATATGGCCATGCTGGTGGTTACACTGGCCTCGCCACGTACTTCCTTAGGTTTTATCGATCGTTTTTTGGTTACTGCCGAAGCTTATGATGTTCCAGCTGTATTGGTGTTTAATAAACTCGATCTGTTTAGTAAAGAAGGGTTGGAAATTCTGCAGGAGTTTAAAGATATCTACGAAAATATAGGTTATGCCTGCTATGAAGTTTCAGCTTTAAAAGGCATTAACATTCCGGTTATCCAGGAATTGATTACCGATAAAATTACATTAATATCGGGTCACTCAGGAGTGGGAAAATCAAGTCTGATCAATGCTTTAATGCCCGATCGCGATTTGAGGACTGGGGAGGTGTCAGACTGGAGCGATAAAGGCCAACATACCACTACGTTTGCCGAAATGTTCGAACTGCCGCAGGGAGGTTTTATTGTAGATTCGCCGGGTATCAGAGAACTGGGTGTGATCGATATTGAGAAGGAAGAACTAGGGCATTTTTTTAGGGAAATCTTTAAAACTTCGCACGATTGTCGCTTTAATAACTGCAAACATGTTAACGAACCGGGCTGTGCTGTTATTGAAGCCGTAAATGAAGGTGAAATTGCGGTTTCGAGATATGAAAGTTACCTGAGTATTTATCATGGTAACGATACAAGGCATTAATTGAGTTAGAAGTCGACAGTCTGGAGTCCGAAGATATGATGTGTGATAGTACATTTCTTAATTGAACCGAACGAATTAGATTGAAAACCCCCGCCAAAAAGCTGAAAGACCAAAGGAGTAAATAGCTTCATGCACGACATTTTAATACAAACTGCTTAAAATCTTTGTGTACTTTGTGCCTTTGTGGTTAAAAAATAATAGAAATGAAATTTAAACTGGGAGATTTTGTGCGTTTTGTTGATGAAAAACGTGAAGGTTATGTAACGAAGATTATCGATAGCCAAACTTTAGGTGTTACCGATGAAGATGGTTTTGAGATTCCTGTTGCGGTAAGTAATTTAACTTCTGTACACGGTCATGGTGTGGTAGCCGAAGAGTTGGATGCGCCAAAACCCATCCAGGTGAATATCCCAAGCGTTAGTAAAATCGAAAATGGCATTTATGTTGCCGTTGCTACCGATGATAAGGCTGGTAATGTGGTGCATTTTCATCTGCAAAACCATTCGTCGAATATTTTATTGGTCAGCCTAACCACCGAACGTAAAGAAAAATACGCAGGGGCTTTTCATGGAGTCATCGCATCTTATGGCTCCACTTTAGTTTATTCTGCATCATTGGCTGATCTTGATCTTTGGCCGGAATTTAACTTTCAGGTTTTGGTATTCAGTAAAGCCGATGTTAAACCCATTGATCCGTTGGTGATCCGTAAGAAGTTTAGGGCAAAGGATTTTAGTATCGAACAAAAGGAGTTGCCTCAATTGAGGAATAAAGGTTGGTTCATCCGTTTGGATGATCTTGCTCCGGTAACTATCGATCCACAGAAATTAAAGGAAAGTTTTTTCAGATCATCGGAAGAGAAAAAAACAGTTGAAGCCCCTCAAAAGGAAATTGATCTGCACATCGAAAAACTGAGGGACGATCATCATTTCTTAGAAGCAGACGAAATGTTGCAGATACAGATCAATCATTTTCAAACGGCGATGGATGCTGCGGTTGTGCATCATTTTGATAAAATCGTTTTTATCCACGGTTCAGGCAACGGTACTTTAAGAGATAAAATCCATAAACTGATCAGCAAAAACCCGCATGTAAGAACTTATATGGATGCCAGGAAAGAAAAATTTGGCTATGGCGCCACTGAGGTAGTGTTTAAATAATATTCAGTTGTCATCCTGAATGCAATGAAGGATCTCTATTGTGTTGGAAGCATTACTAATTTAGGCAATGAGTTTAGTGTACTGGTTAAGGTTATGATATTCTTAAGTGAAGGATTCTTCACTGCGTTCGGAATGACAGGAAGATTGAGGTACACTTTTTGCTAAGCTGTAATTTCTTTTTATAAAAGATTAAAACTAGCTTTGCCGCTATTAATGAAACACCTCGTTACCATATCACTTGTATTTTTTAGCTTAACACATTTGGCGAAAGCCGAACGCGTTGAAGGGTTAAGGATATTAAATGAATATTGTAATGAGCATAACATCAGCGTAAACGCTACAGGTAAAAGTTCGGTTCAACTTAACGAAGACCGCAATCCTTATTTATTATCCTATACCAGGCTTGCTTTAATTGGAACGCAGGCTCCGGTAAAAGTTGCAAAATATGTAAGCGTAAATCAGGTAATTGCTGATTTAACAATCAGAAAGAAACCGAAGAATAACAGTCCCTAGTTATCCTTTCCTCAAAAAGATCTTTTTACAAGATTTAAGCCCCCATTTATACCAATAACTGCCAAACTGACTTAAGGAAGACAATGGCTTGGTTGTTGAAACACACCATTTTTTAATAATAAATACGATTTAAAATATAATGTTAGGATTTTTAGCGAAGATTTTCGGAAGTAAATCAGAAAGAGATATAAAGGCTATTCAGCCATTGGTTGTCAAAATTAACGAGCAATACAGTAAGCTGTCTGTATTAAGCAATGATGAGTTACGTGGTAAAACCGTAGCGTTTAAAAACAGGATTTCTGATTTCTTAACCGAGATTGATGGAGAAATTGCAGCTTTAAAAGCTGATGCAGAAAGTGAAAGTTTAGATCTTCACGAAAAAACGGCTATTTACGATCAGGTTGATGCCTTAGGTAAAGATCGCGATACAGAATTGGAAAAAGTGCTTTTGGAAATCCTTCCAGAAGCTTTTGCTGTAATTAAAGAAACTTCACGCCGTTTAAGTGAAAACGATTATTTAGAGGTTACTGCTACCCAGTTTGACAGAGATTATGCTGCAAGAAAAAATAATGTTAAAATTGTTGGCGATAAAGCCCAATGGGCAAATAAATGGGATGCTGCCGGAACGGAAGTAGCCTGGAACATGGTGCATTACGATGTACAGTTGATTGGTGGTATTGTATTACACAGCGGTAAAATTGCCGAAATGGCTACTGGTGAAGGTAAAACCCTGGTAAGTACATTGCCAGCTTATTTAAATGCATTGGCCGGACAAGGTGTACACATTGTAACAGTGAATGATTACCTGGCCCGTCGTGATAGTGAGTGGAATGGTCCATTATTTGAATTCCACGGATTAAGTGTTGATTGTATTGACAAACACGAGCCAAACTCTGAAGAAAGAAGAAAAGCTTATGCTGCGGATATTACTTACGGAACGAATAACGAGTTCGGTTTTGATTACCTGCGTGACAATATGTCGCAAACACCAGATCAATTGGTACAGCGCAAGCAGCACTTCGCTATGGTGGATGAGGTCGATTCAGTTTTGATTGATGATGCCCGTACGCCTTTAATTATTTCTGGTCCGATCCCACGCGGAGATGAACACGAGTTTTATGAGTTGAAACCACGTATTGAGCGTTTGGTTAATGCACAAAAAGCTTATGTAACCCAGGCATTAAACGAAGCTAAGAAATTAATCAACGCAGGTAACAGCGGAACTGAAGAAGGCGAAGGTGGTTTAGCCTTATTGCGTGCATACCGCGGTTTGCCAAAAAATAAAGCTTTAATTAAGTTTTTAAGTGAAAGTGGTGTTCGTGGTTTGTTGTTAAAAACCGAAAACCACTATATGGCAGATCAATCTAAGAATATGCCTAAGGTAGATTCTGAATTGTATTTCTATATTGATGAGAAAAACAACCAGGTTGAGTTAACTGAAAAAGGTATTGAACTGATTACCCAATCGGGCGAAGATCCACATTTCTTTGTATTGCCTGATGTAGGTACTGAAGTTGCCGAATTAGAAAAATCTGATCTGCCTTTAGAAGAAAAAGTGGTTCAAAAAGATGCTTTAATGCGCGATTACTCGGTAAAAGCAGAACGTATCCACTCGGTAAACCAATTATTAAAAGCTTATACTTTATTCGAAATTGATGTAGAGTACATCATTGACGAAGGAAAAATCAAAATTGTTGATGAGCAAACGGGCCGTATTATGGATGGTCGCCGTTACTCTGATGGTTTACACCAGGCAATTGAGGCTAAAGAAAATGTAAAGGTTGAAGATGCTACCCAAACTTATGCAACAGTAACCTTGCAGAACTATTTCCGTATGTACCACAAACTTTGCGGTATGACAGGTACTGCAACAACAGAAGCTGGCGAGTTTTGGTCGATCTATAAATTGGATGTAGTAGAAATCCCGACCAACAGAAATATTTCGAGGATTGATGAGCAGGATTACGTTTACCGTACCGTTCGTGAAAAATATAATGCCGTTGCTGAAGAGATACAATACCTGGTTTTCCCATATTCTCATTACGAGACTGAATACGAAACCGATAAAGAAGGTAATGTAAAACAGAAAGATGGTAAGCCGGTTGTTAAATACGACCAAACAGGTAGAGCTGTACCTAAATTGGATGCTAAAGGTGCGTTAATTCCTGCGGTTAATCCTGAAACGGGGCAACTTGAGCCAAAAGCTGGCCGCCCGGTATTGGTGGGTACCACTTCTGTAGAGATTTCAGAGTTATTAAGCCGTATGCTTAAACTCCGCGGAATTAAACATAATGTATTAAATGCGAAAATGCACCAGAAAGAGGCTGATATCGTTGCCGAAGCTGGTCAGGCAGGAACAGTAACCATTGCAACCAACATGGCTGGTCGTGGTACCGATATTAAATTGGGAGCAGGTGTTAAAGAAGCTGGCGGTTTAGCCATTGTAGGTACTGAGCGTCACGAATCCCGTCGTGTAGACAGGCAGTTACGTGGTCGTGCAGGTCGTCAGGGTGATCCGGGTTCGTCACAATTCTTCGTTTCATTAGAAGATAACTTAATGCGTTTATTTGGTTCAGAGCGTATTTCTGGTATTATGGTGCGCATGGGTATCGAAGATGGCGAGGTGATTCAACACTCTATGATTACCAAATCTATCGAGCGTGCACAGAAAAAAGTAGAAGAAAACAACTTTGGTATCCGTAAACGTTTATTGGAGTACGATGATGTGATGAACTCACAGCGTACCGTAATTTATGCTAAACGTAAAAACGCTTTATTTGGCGAACGTTTAGATGTGGATATGAACAATATGGTTTTCGATGTTGCTGAAGATATCGTAAGCGAATATAAACAAGAAGCAAATTATGATGGTTTCAAACTGGAAGTCATTAAAAACTTCTCTTTAGATACGGAAATCACCGAAAAAGAATTCTCTTCAACCAATATCCCTCAGTTAACTGAAAAGTTATTTGAAGAAGCAGAAGCATTTTATGCGCGTAAATCAGAAGCCATTATTCAACAGTCGTTACCCGTGTTAACCCAGGTATACGAAGAGCGTGGAGAGCATATCGAACAGATTGTGGTGCCGTTTACAGATGGTATCCGTGGTATCCAGGTTGCTGTTGATTTGAAGAAAGCAATCGACAATAAAGGAAAAGAGGTCGTTCGTTCATTCGAAAAAACTATTGTTTTGGCCCTGATTGATGATAGCTGGAAAGAACATTTACGCGAAATGGACGATTTGAAACAATCGGTACAAAACGCAGTTTACGAACAAAAGGATCCATTGGTAATTTATAAAATGGAAGCTTTCAACTTATTTAAAAACATGCTTAATGCGGTTAATAAAGAGGTAGTAAGTTTCTTGTATAAAGGTGGTATTCCGGTTCAGCAGGAGCCAGACCAGGTTAGAGAGGCACCAGCCCCGGTAAAACAACCGAAGTTGCAAACTACTAAACAGGAATTTGGCAGAGAAGAGCCAGGTATTGAGTTTGGCGATACACGTGAAGCTGTTCCACAACAGCCAATCCGTAAGGAAGCAACTGTTGGTAGAAATGAACCTTGCCCTTGCGGTAGCGGTAAAAAATTCAAAAACTGCCACGGCGCTAATTTATAATTAGAAAATATATAGCATACCAAGCCCCGACAAAAAAGTCGGGGCTTTTTTTAAAACTAAATTTTTAATTCTCAAATTAACACTTATATTTAGGGACGGTCAATTTGAAATTGGTAGGCAATTTCTTACTGACTAATAAACTTAAAATTGGAGTCCGGAAACCATAAAAAACGGGGCGTAACTGAAAAGCCATAAGAGTAGGAAACACACACAAACACACACACAAATGAAAAGAATTTTTAACATTGCCGCTGTTTCAGCGACATTGCTGTTATCGAGCTGCGCCACTGTTTTTACGGGCACAAAACAAACCGTTCAAATCAATTCTAATCCTCCAGCGGCTACTATCGAAGTAGATGGGGTTAAAGCAGGGGTAACACCTATGGCTATACCCTTAAAAAAAGGATTTACCGGACAAACCATCTCGTTGAAACTGGATGGTTATGAAACCAAGACTTTTCAGCCACAAACAGCATTTAATGCGGTGTCAGTAGTAAATTTTTTGTTTATTCCAGGTTTTATTGTTGATATTGTTACAGGTGCAATGATGAAATATGATCCAAAAGTTTACGAATTTACCTTGGAACCTAAAAAGTCGAATTAATCATAACTTACTTGAAATAATGCTAAAAACCCAGGTTTCGAAAAAGAATCTGGGTTTTTTTATTGGAATCATCATATAGTTGATCGTCCTTTAGACGTAGTGGAGAAGTCTATAAATTAATTTACCTAATCAATTTTCTGAATTGACGGAAATGGATAGTTAAGGGATTACAGCATTATGTTGATTTCATTTATATTTTTAGTATTTTTGAGTATGAGAACAATAACACTAGATATTTTAAATGATAGAGCATTAGATCTTTTAAAAGATTTAGAATTGCTTAAAGTTATTCGTTTGAGAAGAGATTCTAATACTCAGGATGTCTCTGGTAACGATCTGATCTTAAAATATAAGGGTTCGATGCAAAAACAGCCAATTTCAGAAGTAGATGAACAATTAAACATTATACGAAACGAGTGGGAATAAATTATCTTTGGGATACGAACACTATAATCTATTTCCTGCAAAGGCAGTTTACATCAACAGCTGAAAAGTTTATTGACAATATTGTATCAACCAATCAGCCTGCCATTTCTGCTATCACTGAAATTGAACTTCTTTGCTGGAAAACTGCCACTGAAAACGATTTACTCATATTAAGAAACTTTATTAAAGATTCTTATGTCTATGAGCTAAGTCAGGAAATTAAGAATCAAACTGTAGAAATACGCAAATATTATAACCTAAAATTACCGGATGCAATAATTGCTGCAACAGCTATCGTGAATGAACTTACGCTCATTACAAGAAATGCTAAGGACTTTGAAAAGATACTACAACTAAAGGTTTCTAATCCCTATACCCTTTAAGATTTTCTCCCAAATAATAACTATTTGCTTAACCCATAAAGAATGCCGATTTTTGCAACGATTTCGGCATTCTTGTTGTTAAGAAGAAGTGAGACGATACATCTCCTCATCAAATGCCAATTATTTTGCTCATGAAAACTACAATAACTTTTATATCTTGCTTATTTCTTACCATAACTGCTTTTGCACAAAAGGGCGAAGTAACCGTTATAAAAGATCCTTTAATCGATAGTTTAATTGCCAAACGGTTGCAGGTTTATAAAACTTCAGGTGAGGTAAAACCAGGCAAACCAATTGTTTCTGGCTATGGTTACCGGGTACAGATTTTTTATGGATCAGACCGGCGTGAAGTTTTTAATCAGCAGGCACGTTTTAAAGGGTTATATCCTCAGTTAAATACTTACCTCACTTATAAAGAGCCTAACTATTACGTTCGGGTGGGCGATTTCAGAAGCCGCTTAGAGGCACAGCGCCTTATCAACGAACTCAGACCAACTTTTCCTACTCTGTTTATTTTTAGGGAAAAAATAAATGCACCAACTTTAGATACCACTACAACCAATGATCAAAAATAAAGTACAGGAACTGGCCGCTCACATTTTTAACGATGTCGTAGGTTATCGTCAACATATCCATGCCAATCCCGAATTATCGTTCAAAGAATTCGAAACCTCATTGTTCATCAAGGATAAATTAAAAAAATGGGGAATTGAATATACGGACTGTGCCAATACAGGTGTGGTAGGTTTAATTACAGGTAATCAGCCATCTGATAAAGTTATTGCCTTACGTGCCGATATGGATGCTTTACCTATTCATGAGGCAAACGACAAACCTTATCGTTCCAAAAATCATGGCGTAATGCATGCCTGCGGACATGATGTGCATACTTCTTCACTTTTGGGAACAGCTTATATCCTAAATAAAATGAAAGATGATTTTGGAGGAACCATTAAACTGATTTTTCAGCCTGCAGAAGAACTTTTGCCAGGTGGAGCAAGCATCATGATTAAAGAAGGTGTACTTGAAAATCCAAAACCACATTATATTGTTGGTCAGCATGTAATGCCATTGATTGACGCCGGTAAAGTGGGTTTCCGTTCGGGTATTTACATGGCTTCTACAGACGAACTTTATGTTACCGTAACCGGGAAAGGCGGTCATGGCGCACAACCACACCAAAACATTGATCCGGTTGTAATCGCTTCACATATCATTATCGCCTTGCAACAGGTGGTGAGCCGCAATGCCGACCCACGTATTCCATCAGTGCTGTCTTTTGGTAAAGTAATTGCCAACGGTGCAACCAACATTATTCCGAATGAAGTAAAAATTGAAGGAACATTCAGAACTCTGGATGAAGACTGGAGGGATGAAGCACACAAACGCATGAAAAAAATGGCCGAAGGCATTGCCGAAAGCATGGGCGGAAGCTGCGATTTTGATATTCACAGAGGATATCCATTTTTAATTAACGAAGAAAAATTAACGGCAAATGCAAGAGCCTTTGCTGAAGAATTTTTGGGTAAAGAAAACGTAGTCGATTTAGATATCTGGATGGCTGCCGAAGATTTTTCTTTCTACTCGCAGGTAACAGATGCCTGTTTTTATCGTTTAGGTACTGGGAACGCAGCAAAAGACACACAATATTCAGTACATACACCAAGGTTTGATGTGGATGAAGACGCCTTGAAAATATCAACTGGATTAATGGCTTATATTGCTTTAAAACAACTAGGAAATTAGGATGGAAAATGTAAATTGTTAAGATGGATGATGGGGGAGTTCAAGTTCCATCATCTATCTTCAATCATCCGTTTTACATTTTCCATCTCACATTTTCCATTTTACATACCTTACTTGCATGAAAAAAGTCTTTCTGTTTTTACTGTTAACATCGCTCTTCTATACAGGTTTTGCTCAGGAAATCAACCGTTTTAATCCGGATACCATCAAAACCATTGTACTCGATTCGGCTGTAAATATTAAGGCCGAAAAGTTGAATGTAGAAACATTTATCAGAAAGGTAATGTATGATACTTCCTTTTATCAGTCGTTTAGGGATATGAAACGTTATACTTTTATTGCCGAAAACAGGATTTACAGTTACGATAAAAAGAATAAGGTTGATGGAAAAATTTACCGTAAAATCCGCCATAATAATAGTGGCCCCTATAAAATGGAGTATTTGGTAAAACAGGATACGGGAAAAATTTATAAGAAAAACGGAAAATACCAGTTGTATACCGTAGAAATGTTCGATTACATTTTTATGAATGCTTATAATACTGATTTTGTACCCAATGCACCCAAGCCTGATGGAAAGGGTGGAACAAATGAAAGTTATAAGGACAAACTGAAAACCTTGATTTTTAATCCAGGCAGACCTGTAAAAGTGCCTTTTATCGGCAGTAAAACTGAAATATTTTCGGCCAATATGCGCCAGTATTATGATTATGGTTTTACCAGCGGTACTTATTTAGATTCCATTCCTGTTTACCGTTTTAAAGTTTCGGTAAAACCCGATTTAAGCAGCTGGACAAAAGATGGCATCATGATCAAAGAACTGGTTACCATTTTTGATAAACGGAATTTTAATATTCTTGGCCGGTATGTCGACATGAAATACAGTAACATGCTTTTTGATTTCGATGTACAGATGAATATCGAAATGGGTTATTTCGGAGAGGATAAATTACCAACCAAAATAACCTATCAGGGTAACTGGGATTACCCTTTTAAAAAAGAAGAAAGGGCAAGTTTTTTAATCGTACACAAAGATTATAAACTCGAAAAGGGCAAATAAGGATTCAACTATCGCCTAAAAGATTTATTATCTTTAAGCGATTATTAAACCGATTAATATGCAACTCTTTTCTTCTATAAAATTCAAAATATCCATTGCTTTATTGCTGTTTTTGGGTATCCATGTGCAGGCACAGGTGCTTTCTTCAAAACAGATCGATAGCGTGGTCGAAAAAACATTGAGTACCTTTAATGTTCCCGGAATTGCGGTTTCTGTAATCAAAGATGGTAAAATTATTCATTTAAAAGGTTACGGCGTTAGTTCAATCAAAACCAATAAAAAGGTTGATGAAAATACTCTTTTCGGCGTCGCATCAAACACAAAAGCTTTTACCGCGGCAGCTTTAGGTATGCTGGTTGATGAAAAGAAAATTACCTGGGATACTAAAGTTACCGATGTAATTCCGGAGTTTAAAATGTACGATGCCTATGTGACCAGTGAATTTACAATCCGAGATCTGCTTACACACCGCAGCGGTTTAGGTTTGGGTGCAGGCGATTTAATGATCTGGCCCGATTCATCAACGGTAGATAAAAAGCAACTGATTCATAACCTTCGTTATCTAAAACCTGTTTCCTCTTTCCGTACCAAATATGATTACGATAACCTGATGTACATTGTTGCCGGAGAAGTGATAGCAAGGATTTCGGGAACTACTTACGAAGATTTTATCGAAGGAAGAATCATTAAGCCATTAGGCATGACTAAAACTGCTGCTTCATGGTACCGTTTAAAAGATAAATCGAACGTAATTGATGGACATGCACCTTACGAAGGTAAACTAATTCCCGTTGGCTTAAGCTTTGGTGAAATCGCCAATGCAGCAGGAGGAATTTACTCAAACGTTACCGATATGAGTAAATGGGTAATGGCAATGATCAACGGTGGTAAATATGGAGAAACCCTGGATAAAAAGTTATTCAGCCCTGCAGTGGCAAGAGAACTCTGGACCCCGCAAACCATAATTGCAGGCGGTAATCCGGCAGCTTTTAACAGCTATGGTTTAGGCTGGTTTTTGAGTAATGTTAATGGTAATTTTCAGGCAACACATACAGGTGGTTTATCAGGAATTGTAACGCAGGTAACCATTCTTCCTGAACTGAAACTCGGGATCATTGTGTTAACCAATCAGCAGTCCGGAGCAGCATTTAATGCCATTACCAATTCGATCAAAGATGGTTATTTAGGAATCAAGGGGCAGGATAGGATTAAGACCTACAACGATAATAGATTAAGAAACGAAAAACAGGCTGATGAGATGGTCGCCAAAGTTTGGAGTGATATTGCTGCTCAACAAAAATTATCGACTTCGAAACCTGATGCTAAAAATTACTATGGCACTTTCCGCGATTCGTGGTTTGGCGAAGTAACCATCAGTGAAGTAAAAGGTAAAATGCATTTTCAGGCTAAAAATGCACCAAAACTGAGAGGTGATATGACTTACTATAAGGGAAATACATTTATTGTAAAATGGTACGACAGAAGTTTGGATGCTGATGCCTTTGTTAATTTCAGTTTAGATAACAATGCCATGGCCGATGGTTTTAAAATCGAGGCCATTTCTCCATTAACCGATTTCAGTTTCGATTTTCAGGACCTGGATTTTAAAAAGACCGATAAAAAATAACCTAACCAATTATACACGATGAAAACAGTAATAAAAACGAGTATTTTACTAAGCTTTTGCTTAATTGCATTAACCTCAATGACATTTAAACCAAAACGGATTATCTTTTTCGGCGATTCGATTACCCAGCAGGGTGTTTCTAAAAATGGATATGTAACCCTGATCAAAAAATCACTCGATTCTACAAAATACGACGTAATTGGCGCTGGTATAGGCGGCAATAAGGTTTATGATCTTTATCTGCGTTTAGAAGATGATGTTTTGAACAAGAAACCTGATTTAGTGGTGATTTATGTGGGTATTAATGATGTTTGGCATAAACAATCATCCCATACCGGAACCGATTATGATAAATATTTAAAGTTCTATCAGGCTTTGATCAATAAAATCCAGGGTGTAGGCAGCAAAGTGGTATTGGTTACTCCATCAGTTGTTGGCGAGAAAAAAGATGGTACCAATGAGTTAGATGCCGATTTGAATAAATATGCTGAAGGGATTAGAATACTGGCTGCAAAAAACAATCTTCCTGTATGCGATTTAAGAAAGATTTTCGCAGAATACGAAGCAAAAAATAATCCGGAAGATAAAGAAAAAGGCATTTTAACCGTTGATAGAGTACACCTGAACGAAACCGGTAATAAATTGGTGGCTGATCAGTTATTGCCTTTGGTTAAATAGAATATATTCGTCATTGCGAACTGAAGAAGGGGAATGTGCGATGGAGTGAAGCAATCTTTCCTGCAAGGCGATAACTGATTGAAAAGTATATATAGCAAAAAAGATTGCTTCGTCGTGCCTCCTCGACGGACAATAATAAGTATGATAAACCGCGAAACGATAGATAAGATAATGGATACCGCCCGTATTGAGGAGGTAGTTGGGGATTTTGTGCACTTAAAAAAACGCGGAACCAGTTTAATTGGTAATTGCCCTTTCCATGGCGAAAAAACACCTTCCTTTCACGTATCTGTAACTAAAGGCATTTACAAATGCTTTGGTTGTGGCAAAGGGGGCGATTCGGTACGCTTTATTATGGATCATGAAAAATATTCATATCCGGAAGCACTTAAATTTTTAGCCAATAAATACAATATAGAAGTTGAGGAAGCCGAATTAAGCCCTCAGGATGCCGAAGCACAAAGTGCAAAAGAAAGCCTCTATGTTGTTTCGCAGTATGCTGCTGCATTTTTTGTAAAACAGCTCTGGGAGACAGACGAGGGTAGAGGCATAGGCCTCAGCTATTTTAAAGAGCGTGGTTTTAGAGAAGACATCCTAAAAAAATTCGAGGTTGGTTATTCTCCTGATGTCTGGGATGCGATGACGCAAAGCGCAACCAATGCAGGTCATAAATTAGAGTTTTTAGAAGCTACAGGATTATCCATTAAAAACGATAATGGTAAAATTTACGATCGCTTTCGCGGTCGGGTAATGTTTCCTATCCACAACTTTACCGGCCGGATTATAGGCTTTGGAGGCAGAACGCTAAAAACGGATAAAAACGTTCCAAAATATGTAAACTCGCCTGAAAGCGAAATTTACCACAAGTCGAACGTGCTTTACGGCTTATTTCATGCCAAAAAAGCCATCCGCGATTTAGATAACTGTTACCTGGCCGAAGGTTATGCAGATGTGCTTTCGGTGCACCAGGCCGGAATAGAAAACGTAGTGGCCTCATCAGGTACTTCGTTAACGGTAGAGCAGATTAAACTGATTGGCCGTTTTACCCAGAACATTACCATTTTGTTTGATGGCGATGCTGCGGGGATTAAAGCCTCACTCCGTGGTCTGGATATGATTTTGGAAGAAGGACTGAATGTGAAAATCGTTTCCTTCCCCGATGGCCATGATCCTGATTCGTATATGCATCATGTGGGAGCCGGGGCATTTAAAACCTATCTTGAGGAGAATAGGAAAGATTTTATTTTATACAAGGCGAATGTGCTGCTTAAAGATGCGGGCAACGATCCGATCAAACGGGCAGGCATTATCCGCGATATTGTAGAAAGTATTGCTAAAATTCCAGATCCTATTAAAGCTTCCGTTTTTATCCGTGAGTGTAGCAGTTTGCTCGAAATTGATGAGCATATCTTACTGAGCGAATTAAATAAAATGCGCTCGACAAAGCTTAAGAAAAGTTTTGATAACAACCAACGTGCAACGCCTTCTTCAAGTCCAAAGCAATATTCTTCGGGTGCACCAGAGCCACTTGGTCCGCCAGATGATTTATGGGATGACAGCGCAGGCCCTATGGGCCATGAGCAACCTGTAGAGGATAATGAGCATCAGGAAAAGGAAATTGTCCGTTTGTTACTGGCTTTTGGCCACGAATTTGTAAACTGGGATAAAATTGACGACATGTACATTGGCTCCTTCATTATGCAGAACTTGAGCGATGTTGAATTTGATGATCCACTTTGTAAAAGAATTATCGATTATTATAAATCAGAAATCGACAACGGCAGATTGCCCACGTCGAACCACTTTGTTAAACATGAGGATAGGGATATTGCCGATCTGGCCATTACACTTTCAACTTCAGAATATGCATTGAGTGAAAACTGGTTAAATAAACACCTGATTTATGTTAAAGATGAATCGATGAATTTAAAAGCGACTATTTTAGGTGGTATTTTTCACCTCAAAAAACGTAAAGTCGAAAAGATATTAATGAACCTGTTGAAAGAAATTAAAGAAGAAAAGAACGAGGATAACCAAATGATTTTAATGCAACGTTATGGAGTGATTAAAGGTGTAGAGAGAGAAATTTCTAAGTTCCTGGGCTCTGTGATCGTTAAATAAATTAGTGAATGATAGAATATTGAAGGATAGAATTGGAAAATAGAAATACATTTGAAAAGATTCACTCATTCAAAATTCAATCATTCAATAATTAGATATGGCAGTTCACAATGATTTAGGTAGAGAAGGCGAAAAAATTGCCAAACAATATCTGGAAGATAATGGATACGAAATTTTAGATGAAAACTGGACGCATGGTAAAGCCGAGGTCGATTTAATTGTATATAAAAACGGCATCATGGTTTTTGTAGAGGTTAAATCCCGGAGCTCGGTTGCTTTTGGCGAACCAGAAGAATTTGTACACAAAGCAAAACAAATTCAGATGGAATTGGCTGCTAATGCCTATATTGAAATCATGAATCATCAAAATGATATCCGTTTTGATATTATTGCGATTATCTTTACAAAAAATAAAAATTATAATTTAAACCATATAGAAGATGCGTTTTGGCCTGAAGATTAACCCCATTAAAAGTTTCTTATTTATCGGAATTGCACTTGCATTCGTGAGTTCTTGTAAAGACAGTTCTACCACAACTTACCGTAGTTTTCTTTCGCCGATGACTGGCCTTAATGTGCCATCAGGAAACGAATTTGATGTAAAAGTGCAGTTTGGAGCTGAACCCAAAGTAGATTCTGTAGTTTACCTGATCGATACCATCAAATTGGTTTCAAAAACCGATACTTCAGCCATCAAACTTAAAACAGCGGGTTTAAAATTGGGTAATCACCTGTTAACTGCTAAAATATTTGGAGATGGGAAGTCAGAGGAGTTAACTTCAAATATTAATGTTTTAGCGGCCCAGGCGCCAGTTGAGTATACTTATAAAGTGATTAAGACCTTGCCTCACGATACCTCTTCGTACGTAGAAGGTTTAGAATATCATGACGGCTTTTTCTACGAGAGTGCCGGCGATTATGGCCATTCGAGTCTGCGTAAAGTAGAACCATTAACAGGTAAAATCCTTCAGAAAGCAGATTTGGATAAGCAATATTTTGGTGAGGGCATCACAGTAATCGGCAATAAAATTATTCAGTTAACTTATCGCGAAAAAGTAGGCTTTGTTTATGATAAAGCTACGTTTAAAAAAATATCTGAATTTTCCTACACCACCGGCAGAGAAGGATGGGGCTTGGCTTTTGACGGAGAGAAAGTATTGAATACCGATGGTTCCAACACGATCTTTTTTCTGAATAAGGATACCTATCAGAAAATTGGTTCGATTGATGTTTTCGATAATAAGGACCCGATTCAAAATCTGAATGAACTGGAAATTATTGATGGTAAAATTTATGCAAATGTTTACACCACTAATGATATCCTGATTATTAATCCAGAAACTGGTGCTGTAGAAAGTAAGATCGATCTATCAGGCTTGTTGCCTGCTGATTACTTTAAAACCGAAGATGAAAAGGCCAATAATGTATTAAACGGAATTGCTTACGATAAGGCAGGTAAAAGGCTTTTTGTAGCTGGTAAAAAATGGCCCCATATATTTCAGATAGAGTTGGTTAAGAAATAATTTAATTATCGATATGTCACATTGAGCTTGTCGAAATGCCTTAATATGAATTTAGGCAGGCCCTTCGACAGGCTCAGGATGACAAGCCCTAATCCTGTTTCTTCGGCTCGTCTAAATAACCATTAAAAATGATGGGCTGTTTATTCATGCTGCTAGCTGTTAGCGAAGCATAACCATTGGTCGAAATATTAATGGTAAACCGATAATTTTCTCTTGTTACATCCTTTGTATTAATCTGGATAATATAGGTTCCTTTTTTATTTTTAGATTCAGTATAGGTGAAGTTTTTTGAGGTAAATTTGATACCACCTTGTGTGGGATCCATCGGGGCCGAAAAAGATCTTCCAAAATAAGGCAGATAAGCAACAATACTGTCTTTAGTAACCTTCACATCGTATTGCGATCCAGATAGGTTTATTGAAGAGCCCCCCTGACCGCCTGGCATCATTGCCAATACTCTATTAACATCATTGTTAGACATCGGCATGGCTGAGTTGGCAATAAAAGTATAATTTTTATCTGCAACGATTTTTACTGTAGTTTCTTTGTCAGTTTGGGCAAAAGAATGAAGTCCTATCGCAAGAAATGCGATGCTCAATATTAAATTTAAACGTTTCATAATGTGTGTTTTAAATGTGTGATAATTTAAAGATGCACAGATTTGAGAGATTCCATAATAGTGCCAAAAAATGAAAGGTCACGTGAATTTAACAATTTTAGTTTTTATGTAACGGATTTACCTTTTCAGAATAACTCGATTTATATAATGGATTATCTTTCTCAGTTGCCGAAGCGCCTAAAGCGGTGAATTTATAGGTGCCAACAGACAGGTTATTCAGCTCTATTTCGCCATTTTCGTCGGTAATTAAAGTGATTAAACTTCCGCCAGGATTTTTACCACCTTTAACAATTATTCCCCCGATTGGCGAGCCTGCTACCCGCGATTTGGGATTAGTGGAAGGTACTGAAATGATAAATTTATAATTCCCGATGCTGGTATTATTAAATTCTATTTCTCCATTTTCGTTGGTCACAAGTGTAAGGGTACTGCTCTCCGGGTTTTTGCCGCCTTTAACTACAATGCCACCTATTGGTTGCCCGGCCACAAAAATTACTTCGCCTGTGGTTACATCTAGCTTGCCTTTAATGGATTTCATAATGCAAGGGAAATGCGATTCCGGGTAATTTAATTTACAGTAATCGCAATAATGCCCCTCTGGAGCCTGAGTTCTTAAGGATTGCGTATTTGTTTCTTTAGTTTCTGTTGATGTACTGGTTCTTTTAACCTGAGCCTGGATGGTGAATGAAATGCATAGCAGAAATGCTGCTATAATAGCTCGTTCTTTCATAATATTTGATTAGTTAACATAAAATTAATCAAAAAATATGGCTCTTGCTAGTTTTTGAACAGTGGGATAGGGCAACAGATTGTATTTATGGTTATTTCTTTTTTGATGCCCTGGCATAGGGGTTGAAAGCCAGGGCAAGGTTTACCCAGAAATCAAGCTCATCATTCTGGCTTAAAACATCTTCTGAAACCGAAATATAACCTTTCATTGGTCTATTACCCATCACCATTTGTTCCCAGCCGTCTTTATGTGATAGGTTTTCTAAAGTGGCTGGGTCAAGCCTCACCATAATGCTGTTCTTAGAAACGCCAATGCACATTTTACCGTTCACCATAAAAATAAGTCCATTGAACATCTCTTTTTCCGCCACATCTTCAATGTGCATTAACCGCTCGGCTACTCGGAGGGTAAGGGTTTCGTTGTATATTCTCATAATTCATCTGTATGGTCTATTGAAACAAATTTGATTCCCTTTGAGATAAAGAAATCTTTAAGCATGCTAAATTTTTCTGTACAATTTTCACCTGTGTTTATTTTTTTTGAACTGAACTTCATGCCAAGGCAATCGAAGCAGATCTCAATATAAGCGATTACCTTTCTTTTTTCGTTAAAGAATAATATGGCATTATGAGGGTCATAACAGGACATTCTCTCTATAATTACTCCATATTTTTGGGATATATAACCATGATTAAAAAATAGATCTGTGAGTTTATCAATATCTGCTTTAGAAAGCCTAATTTCTTCCTTAACCATCCTGCTATCCAAAATACCTTTTTTTACAGGCAAATGGCTTGAAAATTCTGATATCGTATCTTGAAAAGATATTAAGGATACAAATTCTGTTCTATTAAAAGGGTAAAATAGTTTCCTTTGCGCAATACTATATTTATCTCTATGCATGCAATGGGAGTTCTTCTCCATTAACGAATCCTGCTCTTCAATCGATAAATTTTCTAATTCTTTTATTTGTGCAAACAATGAACTACAAATTAAAAAGAAACAGAAGGTATTTAAGATTTTTAACATGACTGAAGTTTGCTGTGTTTAAAACTAAATTACATCTTTATAAACCATTTTTCAATAATCGTACGTTATTCTTTAGATTTGCAATATGTTGTTAAACTGTTATCAGGAAGAATTATTAGAGGCCGGATGTGATGAAGCTGGAAGAGGTTGCCTCGCAGGTCCTGTTTTTGCTGCAGCGGTAATATTGCCAAAAGGTTTTGTGTTAGAGGGATTAAATGATTCTAAGCAGTTATCGCATGAGCAAAGGGCTGCTCTGAGACCCATAATAGAACAGGAAGCTTTAGCCTGGGCCGTAGCTTCTTGTGATCACGAAGAGATAGATCAGATCAACATTTTAAATGCTTCTTTTTTGGCCATGCACAGGGCGATAGAAAAATTACATACCCAACCACAATATCTGGTAATTGATGGCAATCGTTTCAAAACCTATCCGCAGATTCCGCATAGCTGTATCATTAAGGGCGATGGGAAATATTTAAATATTGCTGCTGCTTCTATATTAGCCAAAACCCACCGCGATGAATATATGACCAACCTACACGTTGATTTTCCGCATTACAATTGGCAGCAGAATAAAGGATACCCAACCATTGCACACCGTAAGGCTGTAATTGAAATCGGATTATCACCTTTTCATCGCAGAACTTTTAATGTAAGCGATCCTCAGTTGGATCTGTTTTCAAAAAACGCCTAAAATTTCGTAATTTCACAGCATTGTGAAAATTCTGTTGATTACCAAGCGGATTCCCTTTCCGCCAAATAGTGGTTATCCTATTGTGGTTTACAATACCATAAAAGGTTTGCTGCAACTTGGTGCAGATATCACTTTGTTTAGCCTCAACCCTACCAAAGGAAGAATTGATATTGAAGATATTTACGATCCTATTTTTGAACAGATTAAATACCATACCTGTGATTTAGATACCGATGTAAATGTATGGTCGGCATTTTTTAATATTTTCACCAACGAATCTTATAATGTTTCCAGGTATTACAGCGAGGATGCCGCAAGTCAGTTAGAAAATCTCTTACGCGAAAATGTGTTCGATATTATTCAATTCGAGGGGCTTTTTGTTGTTCCTTATCTGGATGTGGTTAAGGCAAACAGTAATGCCAGGCTCATCTATCGGGCACACAATATCGAATTTACCCTTTGGGAACGTCTTTCTCATTCAGAAAAGTTTTTAATCAGACGTAAATACCTGGCTTTTTTAGCCCAGCGGCTTAAGGCGTATGAAACCGATCAGATTAACCGTTTCCATCATATTTTTGCCATTAGTGAGCCCGATCGGCAAAGTATATTAAGGTTTGGCTGCGAAATTCCAATGTCGGTTTTTCCGGTTGCCATCGATTTAGAAAAATATAAAGTAGATAAAAGTAAAACCAGTTTTCCTACACTTTTTCATTTAGGTGCGATGGACTGGCGGCCAAATCAGGAAGGATTAGAATGGTTTTTGGATGATATCTGGCCCGATATCGAAAAACTAAATAAAGACCTTCGTTTTTATATCGCAGGGAAAAACATGCAGAAACATTTTTTTGAATATGATTCTGAGAACCTGATCGTAGAAGGTGAGGTATTTGATGCTGTCGAATTTATGAATTCCAAAGCAATAATGATTGTTCCTTTAATTTCTGGTACCGGTATGCGGGTTAAAATTATCGAAGGCATGGCTATGAAAAAATGTATTATTGCCACAACTACTGCGGCTGAGGGAATTAATTGCAGGCATGGGCACGACATTTTAATTGCCGATACCGCTGATGAATTTTACCGGTCAATTTTACAATGTATCATTAATCCAAAACGTTGGGTAGAGATTGGAGAGAACGCCCGTAAGACTGTCGAAAACGACCATGGTGTGCATTTAATCTCTGGTAAAATGCTGAAGATTTACGAAGAATTGGTGGGTACATAGGTGGCACTCAGAGTTGACAACTTTAATAGACATCAAGAATGAAAGTTGTCAACTCTGAGTGCCACTCTAATAGATGCTGAAACAAGTTCAGCATGACGGATGATTAGAAAAATCATCTAAAAACTCCTCAAAATTAACCCCGAAATTTTGTCTTTTTCTTAGTACTTTTGCACCCCAAGAAGAATAACGAATAAAGCTGTATAATTCACAGAATATCAGCTATACTGGCTTCATTATCATAAAAAATAGAATTTACGGATGAAAAATACCGCATTAACAGAAAAACACATCGCTTTAGGCGCTAAAATGGTTCCATTTGCAGGTTACAATATGCCTGTTACTTACGAAGGTATTAATGCCGAACACGCAACTGTTCGTAACGGTGTAGGTGTTTTTGATGTAAGCCACATGGGCGAATTTATTCTTAAAGGTGAAAACGCATTGGATCTTATTCAGCGCGTAACCAGTAACGATGCTGCTAAATTATATGATGGAAAAGTTCAGTACTCTTGCCTTCCAAATCAAGATGGTGGTATTGTAGATGATCTATTGGTTTACAAAATAGATGATAAAAGCTATATGTTGGTGGTAAATGCATCTAACATTGAAAAAGACTGGAACTGGATTCAGCAGTTTAATACAGAAGGTGTAGAAATGCACAATATTTCTGATCAAACCTCTCTTTTAGCCATTCAAGGTCCAAAAGCAGCTGATGCTTTACAAAGCTTAACCGATGTTGATTTGGCACCAATGGAATATTATACTTTTGTTAAAGGTACCTTTGCTGGCGTTGATAACGTGGTTATTTCTGCAACAGGTTATACCGGAGCTGGTGGTTTTGAGATTTACTTCGAAAACCAATATGCAGATCAGATCTGGGATGCTATTTTTAAGGCGGGTGCACCATACAACATTAAGCCAATTGGATTAGGTGCCCGTGATACTTTGCGTTTGGAAATGGGTTTCTGTTTATACGGAAATGATATTGATGATACGACTTCACCAATTGAGGCAGGTTTAGGCTGGATTACTAAATTTTCTAAATCTTTTACCAATTCGGAGGCACTATTAGCGCAGAAAGAAGCTGGGATTCAAAAGAAATTGGTTGGTTTCGAAATGATCGATCGGGGTATTCCGCGCCATGATTATGAAATTGCTGATGCCGAAGGAAATATTATTGGTAAAGTAACTTCTGGTACCCAGGCACCATCATTACAAAAAGCAATAGGTATGGGCTACATCGCAAAAGATTTCACTAAAGAAGGAACTGAAGTTTTTATTTTAATCCGCAATACGCCAATTAAAGCTAAAGTGGTTAAGTTTCCTTTTTATAAATAGGATTTATAGTTAAAGCAGCAATATTTTTTGAAGTGATGGAACTGGAAGAAAATAAATATAATGAGCTGCTTTACCACATTGGGTCAACTTTACAAACGGCGAAGCAGAATGCGATAAAAGCAATTAATGTTGAACTGATTATTGCCAATTGGAAAATTGGAAGATATATTGTTGATTTTGAACAACACGGCAAACAGAGAGCCGAGTATGGTAAGGAATTGTTGGTAACGCTTTCTGCAGATTTGAAGTTAAAATTTGGCAAAGGATTTAGCCGGTCAAGTTTGCAGCTTATGCGTTTGTTTTACATAAACTATCCTAAATTTCAGCCCTTAGCAGACGAAGATTTAATTCGCCAGACAGTGTCTGGCGAATTCCCAAAACGCCAAACACCGTCTGGCGTTTTTCTTAGCTGGAGTCATTATGCAGAACTCTTAACTATTTCTGATCAGCTCTCCAGAAGTTTTTATGAAGCACAGGCTATAAAAGAAAATTGGAGTTTTAGAGAAATGAAACGCCAAATTGATTCAGCTTTATTCCAAAGACTAGCGCTAAGCAAAGATAAAGAAGGTGTACTAACTTTAGCCAAAAAAGGTCAAGTAATTAATAGCTCTGATGATTTAATCAGAGATCCTTATGTTTTTGAGTTTTTGAACATCCCTACAGGCAGTATCATTAAAGAGTCGGGACTAGAGAAAAAACTTATTGATAATCTCCAAAAATTTCTATTGGAGCTTGGTAAGGGCTTTTCATTTGTCGCGAGACAGTTTAAAATAACTGTTGATAATGAACACATGTTCGTCGATATCGTATTTTATCACCGAATACTCCGGTGTTTTGTATTGATTGATTTAAAAACAAAAAAGGTAAAACATCAGGATATCGGCCAAATGAATTTTTATCTCAACTATTTTAAAGAAGAAGAAAATGTTGAGGGCGATAACGACCCCATTGGGATAATTATTGCTGCAGATAAAAATGAGTTTTTGGTTAAGTATGCAACTGGTGGACTATCCAATAAAATATTCGTGTCCAAATATCAACTTTATTTACCTGATCAAAAACTCCTGGAAGAAAAGGTAAAAGAAATTATTAATGAATAAATCTCATCGCATGTCAAAAAAAATAGAAGTTTGTTTAACACCAGCCCTGATCGATTTATATGATATCGAACAAAGTATTGTAGTGGTTATCGATATTTTGAGAGCTACCTCCTCTATTACTTATGGAATAGATAATGGTGCTGAAGCGATTATTCCAGTGGCCCAGGTAGAAGATTGTTTAAACTATCGCGATAGCGGATTTTTATTGGCAGCAGAACGAAATGGAGAGGTTGTAGAAGGATACGATTTTGGTAACTCGCCGTTCTCTTATACCCTTGAAAAAGTAAAAGGAAAAACAGTCGTTTTAACCACTACCAATGGGACAAAAGCTTTGCATCTGGCACAGAAAAGAGCTTACCAGGTTGTGATCGGGTCATTCCTTAATTTAGATTCGCTTTGCGATTATCTGAAAAGTCAGGATAAAAATGTGCTTTTGCTTTGCGCAGGTTGGAAAGATCAGTTTAATTTAGAAGATACCCTTTTTGCCGGAGCGGTGGTAAATAATCTCCGTCAGAATTTTGAACATTTTGATGATTCTAGCGTGGCTGCTGAAGATTTGTATTCTTTGGCTAAAGCAGATCTGAGAAAATACCTTCACAAATCATCGCATAGCCATCGCTTGGCGCAGTTGAATATAGAGGAAGATGTTGTTTTCTGTTTGCAGCTAAACCTGTGCAAAACAATTCCGGTATTGGAAGGCGAACGTTTGGTGGCCTTAAAAACTAATTAATATAATCCTCATTTGTAACGAGGATTGTGGAGAACCACATTTGTAATGTGGTTGCATCAGTCACAAGAATTGTTTCCTCTCGGCGATCAAATCGCCATTCTCTTTTATCCTCGTTGCAATCGAGGACAATGAGGTAGTCTTAAAATTAAAAGCTGAAATTTAGCCCTAATAATACTGCGTTTTTTCTAAAATTTGCACCATTAAATTGAGTTTCCTCTGTAACGCGGCTATTAAAATAAGCTTTATCTACACCAGAGTAAGTGTTGATATTATTGATCTTATAGTCAACTTCTACCCGTAAACTTTTGTTTACTGGTACAGCAAGATTGATATCGCCACTTAGCGAAAAGGAATTTGCCTTATGTGTAAAGCTTACCGGTTTTGCAAAATCGGGAATTAAATTCCAGTTGGCTTTTGCTGAATAAGTATAAAAACCGCCTAATATTGTAGTGCCTATACTGAATTTCTGCATTTTAAGAACGAGTTCTGCTCCAAAATCGAATCCTTTATATCTTGCTTGATATGTAGAGTTTAAGCCTTTGCTGTCAGGGTTATTTGCACTTTCTAACAGATGAAATTTTTGTTGATGGTATGAAAGTCCAACAATTGGATTGATGTTAAAATCGCCAAATTTTAGCAGTTGATAACTGAACTGTAAATCGGCATCATATAAGTAACCTTTATTTGCGTTAAGGAGATCGTAATAAAATGCATTCTGCCTGTTATCATCTGCGTAATCGGTATCTTCTGCCTCGCCCTTTGTTATGCTGCTGTATTGGTTGGTGGCTTTAACACTGAACCGCCTGGTAATATTGTATTTGATGTCCAGGCCAAAACCAGGCCCTTTAAGATTTTTCCAGATCAGTTCTGATAGTACATTCGGACTGGTTCCGGTCGCATTGCCGGCAATAGACCAATCGAATTTAGATTGCTGGAGACCGATATAAGGTTTTACGCTCCACCTGTGAGGGATGTCTTGTGCTGATATGACTTTACAGGATAGGATAAGGATTGAGCAGGCTAAAAACTGTTTAAAAAAGGAAATCCGCAAAGCAATCTGCATATCTAATTTTTATTTTATAGCAGTAAAATACACATAGTGGCCAATTATACCACTATGTGTAATTATTTATTTTTAAAATGGATATACTGAAGCAATAAATGTTTTATCAGTAGGAGATAGTACAGTATTCCATCCCACTTCGTAATCACCGATGGTTAATTCGTTTGGAACAGCATAGTGCATGATCGAATTTTTATCATAAGCGCTATAATTGGTTTGGGTAGTAGTGTATTTTGCAAATAAGGCATTATCTACTTCTGCCTGGCTCCAGTAATTTGGAGCAGCTGCGTAATAAGCATAAACAGCAGGTTTATCCCAGGGAATAGCTACCAATGGGTGTTGGTGTTCATGGATCAATCCTAAGGCATGGCCGAATTCGTGGATTACTACGCGGCTATATTCAGAATCTGCTGTACTTGCAGTTAGCCAGCCGTAGTTCATGGTAGCACCGGTGCTAGGCGTTGATTTTCCTATGTAAGACCATGATCCATCTCCATCTACAAAACTTACCCTGATTTTGGCTGTATTGTCGTTTGTTACAAAGTTGAATTTGATGTTGGCATATTGTTCCCAAGCCTTTGCGTATTGGATTACTTTAGCCCTGATGGCTGCTGTGCTTCCGTTTAAACTTACCTTAATTGTAGTCCCTGGAGTCCATTTTGTCGACTTTAACACCGCGCCTCTAGGGGTAGTGCCATCTAATGACCTTTCTGTGCAGATCTGAATATTACCAAGTGGATTCACAGCAGCTATTTCTGGTTTTTCTAAATCTGCAGTTTCTGTAGGCCTTTCTTTTTTACAAGCGTATAATACTGTAGATAGGGCAAGTGCGGTTAATAAGGTTTTATTTAATTTTAAAAATTTCATGTTTAGGTTTTTTTTAGGTTAATAATGGATCTGATTTTTGACTGAAAGTCATTTAGAAAATAGTGAATACAGGAATTCTTCTTCTTTGGAAAAGAATAAATTGGTTGAAAAACATAATAGACATTTAGGTTAATTTCCTCTGCGCTTGCAAAGTACAATCCTAAAGTAAAGTAATATTATATCAACACCAAGAAAATTGTAATATTTTTATTGCGTATATGTATTTTTTAAACTCAATTAAATAGATAATTTAATTGAGTTTATTGTAGTTTTAATACTTCAAAAAGCGAACGGAAGATTAATAATACGATCAGTTATTTCGTGATCAGTTCAGAGATTGTCGGACTGTTTTTAATCGTTATCAAGGCTTCTTCGTGTGCCAGCCAATAAATATCTTCAGCACGTTTCATATCAAACGTACTAATGGCCCCTAAACCTTTTGGTTCGATTAATACATTACAAAATTTAGCCTTTCTTTCCATATCGTGGTTGATCGACATGATACCTGCGCGACCCATTAAATTGGTAATACCTGTAATTTTATCAACTGGCTTAAGGTGGTTACATGATGAGCCTATAATGAAATCGCATTCATCCATTAAAGGTTCGACCGGGAAATTATTTAAAATGCCGCCGTCCACATACATCTGACCATCAATCATAATGGGTTTAAAAATGCCAGGTATACAACTAGAGGCATGAATGGCTCTAATAAGCGGTCCTTTTGTAAAGTAAATCAATCTGCCTTCACTAAAGTTTACGGCGGCAATGGTTAGAGGTATTTTTAGCTTTTCAATTGAATCTTCCGGAAAATATTCCTTTAAAATTAAAGCAGTATTCTCAATATTAATTAATCCCAAAGAACCCACAGCCGGGCGTACAAAGCGCCAGAGTTTGGTTTTAAGGAAAATATTTAAACCTTCTTCCGGATCTATACCAGCTGCAAAAAAGGCTCCGGCTATGGCTCCTGCACTTGTTCCACTAATGTGACTAAAGGTGATACCCAAATTGCTAAAGGCTTTTAAAACCCCTAAATGAGCTATTCCCCTAATGCCTCCACCTGATAATACAATGCCAACTTTCATAGATTTAATTTAGGATATTTGTTTAATAAATTGACTCAGGACTAATGACTCCGGACTCAGGACTATTTTTGCTGTTTCGGTTTATACTTCGATTGATTTAAAATCTTTTGCGCATCGTTATCTGCCATTAACTGTTGCAAAGTAACATCAGGATGCGCCTTCATGTATTTCTTAACAATTTGCCAACCCATCCATACACCCAATTTTGGTGCCGAATCTCTATTTTCGCCTAAACCCGGGGTAAAAGGTCCTTCAGATAAAAACACCTGGATTTTTTGGTAGTCAGTTTCATACAGGTAATTGTTCTCTAAAAAATATGCCCAAATATCACCCTCAAAATTTTGGACCCAGTCTAATTGTTGTTGAGTATATCCGATTTTGATAGAATCGCTTAAGTTTTCGGGCAAAACCTGATCTAAAAAATATAAAACCTTTCCCTGAAAGATCATTTTAGATAACAAGGTTCTATTGTCATCAGGCTCTGCAAACAGTTCTTCATGTGCATACGTCTCGGCTACACGTGGCACAATATATTCAGGTGCAAACCTCCTGGAAATATATAAGGGTACACTTTGCACAATCGCTCTATAAAATTTGCTGTCTTTGCCCAGAAACATGTCCAAGCCAATACCCAGATAGTTATCGCCTACTGGCATTTGGTAAGCAAAACCTGAAGCAAAAGAAATAAATTTTGGAATCTTCGCTTTTGGATAATAATATTTAATGTATTTAAAAGTCTCGTTTAATCCCTCTTCCTGTACTTTTAAGTTTGGGAAAACACTATCTACTTCTTTGCTTAAATCGGTATATGCCTGATCTTTATATAAATTGGCTAAAGATTCGGTGTTTGAGTATTTACTATCAAGAATCCGGTGGATAAAATCGTCGTAAAACACACCATATTTCGAGCCAAGCTGTTTATCTATGTCAATGATGTTTTTGTTTTTTCCGGCAAATAGTTCTTTATCAAATCTTTCGATTTTAATGTTTACCTGTATATTGCTTACATCAGGTCTGTTGCTTTGCTTACAGGAAATAAATGTGATGGCAAAAAGAAAAATTAGATAAATTTGCCAGTGTTTAACGTTATACATCATGTACAACAAATATATATAAACACTTATAGCATGAAAAGAATATCAATCATTTTAATTTTGTCTGTTTTAAGTATTGGCGCATGGGCGCAAAATTTTCCTATAACCAATTATGGCTTTAGGTTAGGCCTAACTGCTACCCCAACTTTTGGTTGGATTAAGCCTGAACAGGGAAAAACAGATGGAATAGCTTTGGGTTTTTCTTACGGATTAATTGGCGATTTTAATTTTGCTCCTAATTATAGTTTTTCTACCGCTTTAACCATTACTTCTATTAACGGTAAAAGTACGGAGGCAAACGTGTTGCCTTATTACGCAACGAGTAGTAGCAGTACCCCAAAAGCTTACGATTTAAAATATAAGTTACAATATGTAGAACTGCCTTTAACCATTAAATTAAAAACAGTAAAGGCTGACGGAAAACGCTGGTATGGTCAGTTTGGTTTGTCTAATTCATTCAATATCAGTGCTAAACAAGATGCGGTTACAGGCGGTATGGTTGTTGGCGATAATTTAAATGTGTCTGATAATATCAAATTTTACCGTGCCGGATTAATCATCGGTGGAGGTGGCGAATTTGATATTTCTGGCAATACCAGTATTGTTGCGGGTTTAACTTTTAATAACGGTTTCACTAACATTGTAACAGATAAAGCCAGGGATGTTAGAAATCATTATTTGGCACTTAATTTCGGTGTATTCTTTTAATCTGGATATTATCTTGATACTTGATACTCACTCCTTGATACATTAAACATGAAAATAGCACTAGCACAACTTAATTACCACATTGGAAACTTTGAAGCTAACACAAAAAAAATAACGGAAAATATTCAATTGGCTAAAGATAAAGGAGCTGATCTGGTTGTTTTTGCCGAACTGGCTATCTGTGGTTATCCCCCAAGAGATTTTTTAGAGTTTGATGAGTTTATCACCTTGTGCGATGGTGCTGCTCAGGAAATAGCCAAACATTGTACAGATATTGCCTGTATTGTCGGTTTGCCAGTTAAAAATGAGATCTTACAGGGAAAAGACCTGTATAATGCAGCGTATTTTATCGAAGAAGGAAAAGTTAAGGGAATTGTTAAAAAAGCATTATTGCCAACGTACGATGTGTTTGATGAATATCGCTATTTCGAACCTGCCACAACATTTAACTGTATAGATTTTAAGGGAAAAAGAATTGCCTTAACCATTTGTGAAGACTTGTGGAATATCAACGATAATCCACTATATGTTTCTAACCCAATGGATGAGCTGATTAAGGAGCAACCTAATGTGATGATTAATATTGCGGCATCTCCTTTCTCATATACCCATGATGATGAACGTATAAAAGTATTGGCCGACAATGCAAAAAAATATAACCTGCCAGTATTTTATGTAAACCAGGTTGGCGCGCAAACTGAAATTATTTTTGATGGAGGTTCTTTGGTTTTCGATGCTGATGGAGAAATGAAAGCAGAGATGAAGTATTTTGAAGAAGATCTTCAGGTTTTTGATTTAGAAGAGGTAGAAAGTGTGCGTAACAAATACCCTAAATCGGAAAGATTAACAGATATTGAGCAGATTCACGATGCATTGATTTTAGGCATAAAAGATTATTTCAGGAAATCTGGTTTCAGTAAAGCTGTTTTGGGCTTATCCGGCGGAATTGATTCAGCCGTAGTATGTGCCCTGGCTTGTCGCGCGCTAGGTCCGGAGAATGTAATGTCCGTTTTAATGCCTTCTAAATTTTCTTCCGATCATTCTATTCAAGATGCTTTAGATTTAGTTAATAATATTGGTTGCATGCACGAAATTGTGCCAATTAAAGAGGTTGCAGAGGCTTTCGATCATATACTGGCACCAGCTTTTAAGGGTTTGCCTTTTAACCTTGCAGAAGAGAATGTTCAGGCCCGTATCCGCGGAATCATTAATATGGCCATGAGCAACAAATTTGGTTATATTTTACTGAATACCTCTAATAAAAGTGAATGTGCAGTGGGATATGGCACCTTGTATGGCGACATGTGTGGCGCAATTGGGGTAATTGGCGATGTATATAAAATGCAGGTTTTCGAGCTGGCCAGGTACATCAATAAGGAAAGGGAAATTATACCCATTAATACTATTGTTAAACCACCTTCGGCAGAATTGAGACCTGATCAGAAAGATTCAGATTCGTTGCCTGAATATGAAATCCTAGATAAAATATTATATCAGCATATCGAAAAGAAACAGGGTTCAAAAGCCATTATTGCCCAGGGTTTTGATGAGGCATTGGTGTTGCGTATTTTAAAGATGGTAAATATTGCCGAGTTTAAACGTTACCAAACGCCACCTATTTTAAGGGTATCGCCTAAAGCCTTCGGTATGGGAAGAAGAATGCCGATAGTTGGGAAATACATGGCCTAGGTGTTTAAGGTTTAATTGTTCAATTGTTGAGATTGTTAAATTGTCAATTGCCAATTGAAAACTGTTTACTTGTTTAAACTGTGAACTGTAGACCGGGCGTCATCTCGACTGAAGCTCAGCGGAATGGAGAGATCTATCCAGACAGATTTCTCGACTGCGTTGCACTACGCTCGAAATGACGATCTATTACCGGTCCGCCATCACAATTAAGCTAAAGTAGCATCAACTGTAATGGTTGTATTTAATAATTTAGAGATTGGGCAGTTTTTCTCTGCATCAGCTACCAGTTCATCAAATTTTTCTTGTGTTAAATCAGGTACAGAAGCAATTAGGGTTAAATGCGATTCAACAATTTCACCTTTTGATGGATCAAGGTTAATTTCACATTTAGTTTCCAGTTTATCAGCTGTAAATCCTGCTTCAGTTAAGTTAGCAGATAGTTTCATGGTAAAACAGCCTGCATGTGCAGCAGCAATTAATTCTTCTGGATTTGTTCCAACACCCTCTGCAAAGCGAGAATTAAAAGAATATTGAGTATTATTTAAAGTGGTGCTTTGTGTAGTGATGTTACCATTACCTTCTTTAATAGAACCTTGCCATACGGCCGTTGCATTTCTTTTCATGATTGGATTTTATTTTTAGATTGTTTAACACCTAAAGATAAAAATATGTTTGTTTAAAGGAGACAATCTTTGTTAAGAAATAATGTGGCTATTCAACCTCTTCTATTGGTTCTTCTTTAACCATTTTGCTTCTTAACGACTGAAAAAGCAATATACCTACACCTATCATAATCGAAATATCGGCAAAATTAAAAACACCTGTTTGGAAGAGGTAAAAATCCATATGCATAAAATCGGTAACCGATCCATGCACAATCCGGTCATACAGATTGCCTATACCGCCACCAATCAGAAAACACAAAGCAATTTGCATAGTCATCGGTAAATTACGTTTAGCAAAAAGAAAATATAACCCGTAGCCCAAAAATATTAATGGTAATCCTGTTAAAATAATCAGTCTGAAAATATAGGGCATATTATCGCCAAGACTTAAAAACGCCCCACTGTTTTCTACTTTGGTTAATGTAAAATGGTTTTTTATAATGCTGATCTGTTCGTAGTCGCTGATCTCAGTACGCACAATTTTTTTAGAAATCTGATCACAACCAAAATTTAAAGTTAATAACAAGAGCAATACCGACCAGCGGAGATTTTTTATTTGTTGCATAATTTTTATCTGATAATATCGGCATCAACGGGTATGTAGCCTAAATGTCTGCTTAACGACATGATTTGCCCTTTGTGATGAAATTCGTGGGTAATAACATGGGTAAACAATTGCAATGGATTTATTGTTAAAATCTCTCCATTTCTGTGCAATTCCACTTCCTGCAGCTCATTTCCTTTAAATTTTTCGGTAAATAAGCCAATATATTCATCTGCCTGGTTAAAATAAGTTTGGCAGTCTTGTAAGGTCTGGTATTTTTCGAAAGGTAAAAACTCCTGTTCAATGCCTAAGGCTCTTTCACCAATCCACGCGCAATAGGTTTGACCAATATGAACCAACAAATTTCTGATAGATCCTCTGCCAAACGAACTGTTGTTGGTTAAGAAATCCTTTTCTGAAATGCCTTTGATATAATTTAAAAGGGTATTTCTGGATGATAAAATGAAATCGTATTGTTGTTTAAGCATGGCTAGGTTTCCTGATCCATTTTCTAAACGGAATGATCAAAGCTAAAATAATGGCTGTTAGACTGAAGAATTTTGCAATAAGATCTCCACTTTTTACATAAAAGGTAAGCTCGTCGTTCAGGTTGATGTTGGCTTTTAGAGCAGTTCTGGTCCACCATTTGGTGCTTTGTGTTACATCCCCACGTTGATTGATGAAGCATGAAATTCCAGTATTGGCCGAGCGGGCAACATCACGGTGGGTTTCAATTGCCCTCAGTTTAGCGTACATCATATGCTGGTCTTTACCGGAGGTATTTCCCCACCAGCCATCATTGGTAATAATAGCAATAAATTGTGCGCCATCTTTAACCTGCTGACCGATCCAGTCGCCCCATAAACTTTCGTAGCAAACAACGGGTGCAGCACCAATTCCACTTTGTGCATAAAGTACGCTTGGTTTTTCCTGCCATCCCCAACCACTTACGCTTCCACCTAATTGTGAAAATACACCATCAAGAAATGAAAACACTTTAGGGAAGGGCATTTTTTCAGCTCCAGGAACCAGTTTCGATTTGTGGTAGAATTGAACATTAGCCGAATTTTCTACCTGCATGGCAGAATTGAAATTATCTAAAAACATTCCATCAGGATATTTCTTTGCAGATACGGTTTTTTTGTCATTATACCACCGAATGCTTTCAATTCCTGTAATTAAGGTGCCGTTTTTATATTTATTTAAGAAGCTTTGTAAACTAATGAAATCAGGATTGCTCCGGATTCTATCCTCATCTGCATAATTTGGGATAGCAGTTTCTGGCCAGATAAAATATTCGGTATTGGGTTGTCCGATCGAGTCTGATAGGTGTGTCAATATCCTGATCTGCTCTGCCGGGGGGATACTCTCTAGTTTTAAATAAGGATCAATATTGGGTTGAACCACCACCACATTGCTTGGTGTCCCTTTCTGTTCAGCAGTAAAATATTTAGTTAATGAAATGCTGATGGGAATAATCACTACTAAAGCCCAGATTCCTGCGGTTCTAAATCTTAAATAGCCAGTTTGGGATTTGAGTTTTTTGTAAGCTTCAAAAGCGAGAATATTGCTCACTAAAATCCATAATGAACCACCATAAATACCGGTATAATCGTACCATTGCGCCAATTGGTGCATTCCAGCCAGACCGTTTCCTAACGTCATCCATGGAAAAGCCAGATCCCAGGTTTGCTGAAGATATTCTAAAGCGATATAAAAGGCAATTAAGCCAAGATAGGCGATCTTTTTATTTACGTATTTGCCCAACCTGTAGTATAACCAGAAAGCAAAGGTCATTAAAAGTGCACCTAACCCGTAAGGGATTAATGAAACAAAAAAAGATACTATGGTTCCTATAAAACCTGTATTATATGCACTTATGGCATTGTACACCCAATAAGTTGACGCGGTGTTCCAAACCAAAAAGGTTAAGCCCGCAGTTAAGAAAATTCTTTTTCCCTGTTTTTTGATCGTATTGGTGGAAATTGAATCAAGAGCGATGAATAGAGGGACTAAACCGATCAACAATAATGGTGTGGTAAAAGGCATTGGTGGCCAGGCTAGCCAAAGTAAAAATGCACTTAAGAAGGCGAGTAGGTAGGTTTGTTTAGATTTCATATAAAATTACTTGTCATTCTGACGCAGGAAGAATCTCTAAGCGACAAAGAACTGATCTTGTTTTTGTTAATGTAAGTACAGTGCAACTATGTTAGGGATGCTTCGTGCCTCAGCATGACAGTATGAATTACAAACTATCTAAAATGTCTGCTTTTTTAGCTTCGTATTCTTCCTGGGTAATCAGGTGTTTATCGTACAAAGTTTTAAGCTTGCGTAATTTTAAAGTGGTTTCATCTTCAGGCTCTTCTACAACTTCAGCAATTTGAATAACAGGTTCTACTGGTTCAGGAGTTGGTTCGTAAGCAGGAATTTCGACTAAAGGCTGCGCATTTAAATTGATGGGAGAGGCCGTTGCACGGTTTTCTTCCAGTTTTTGCTGGCGCAGCATTTCCTTATATTCTTCCAATTGCTGGTTTGCTGCCTGATGCAATTTTCGCGCCTGTACTTTCGGAATAAATTCAGTAACGATATTTTCGCCATGTTGTGGTACACAGATAAATTTAGAACCAAAAAATTCTTCCTTAAACGAAACTTCTTTAATGCTTTTCCACGAAATATCCTTGAAATTCATCGTTAAGCCCAAATTACCAGGTTCGCAATAAAAAATGCGCTTGTTAGAAATCGCGATGCTATCTGGTAACAAGTTTACTGCAGGTTTTTTCTGTACTGCTAAATATAAAAGTTCTTCGCCCATGGTTAAAAGGTCGTTTAATTTTCCAATAACTTTTTCAACCGCTTTTGGATCTTGCTCGTCACTCAGAAATCTATCTATGCTAATCATAATATTTTAAATTGTTGTGTGGTTACGTTTTTGATGCTACTCTTCAGCATCTTCATATTTGTTTTTGCTTTTAATATTAGGTTTTCCCGCTATGCAAATTACAAATTCTCCTTTTAAAGTATTGTTTTCAAAATGTGATTTTATTTCTACTAAAGTGCCTCTCACGGTTTCTTCGAACATCTTGGTCAGTTCTCTGCTTACCGATGCCTGCCTGTCGGCGCCCAAATACTGTGCAAATTCCTCTAAAGTTTTTAATAAACGGTGCGGACTTTCGTAAAGTATAATGGTGCGGTCTTCTTCGGCCAATTTTTTAAATTTAGTTTGTCTGCCTTTTTTAACCGGCAAAAAACCTTCGAAACAAAATGCATCTGCAGGTAAGCCTGAGTTAACCAAAGCAGGGACAAAAGCCGTTGCACCAGGTAAACATTCTACAGCAATATCATTTTTAATGGCTTCGCGTACCAGGAAAAAACCCGGATCTGAAATGGCTGGTGTTCCGGCGTCAGATATCAGGGCAATTTTCTGTCCTTCGTTCAAAAACCTGATAATTTCTGAAGTAGCCTTATGTTCATTGTGCTGGTGGTGTGAGAAAACCCGTTTATCAATCCCAAAATGTTTGAGCATTGGAGCACTGGTACGGGTATCTTCAGCGAGAATCAGATCGCATTCTTTTAATATACGGATTGCCCTAAAGGTCATATCCTCCAAATTGCCTATGGGCGTTGGTACGAGAAATAGTTTGCCATCCATATTTCGGTTTGCAGTTTACAGTTAATGGTTTACAGTTTTTTCCAAACTCTTACCCCAAACTCCAAACTCTTGCTATCTTTGCTTAAAAAATTAAATAATGCTGCAAGTTAACTATATCCGCGAAAATAGAGAGAAAGTTTTAGAACGTTTAAGTATCCGTAATTTTAAACAACCAGAACTGGTAGATGAAATCATTAAAATCGATGAGGACCGCCGTTCTACACAAACTTCCCTGGATAATATTTCTGCTGAAGCGAATGCAGCTGCCAAACAAATTGGCGATTTAATGCGTACTGGTAAAAAAGAAGAAGCCGAGGCGATTAAAGCACAAACTGCTTCTCACAAAGAAAATATCAAAAGCCTGAGTGATAAGTTGAATGAGTTGGAAACTGCACAACACAATTTAATTGTTCAATTGCCTAATTTGCCTTATCATTTGGTAAAACAAGGCTCTACTGCAGAAGAAAACGAGATTGTTTTAACACATGGTGAGCCTGCACAACTACCAAGTAAAGCTTTGCCACATTGGGAATTGGCTGCGAAATATGATATTATCGACTTCGAACTTGGCGTAAAAATTACCGGTGCTGGTTTCCCGGTTTATAAAGGAAAAGGAGCAAGATTACAACGTGCATTGATTAACTTCTTTTTAGATCATGCCACAGCAGCAGGTTATAAAGAAATGCAGGTTCCTCATTTGGTTAATGCGGCTTCAGGATTTGGTACCGGCCAGTTACCAGATAAAGAAGGACAGATGTATCATTCAACTGTTGATGATTTATATTTAATCCCAACAGCTGAAGTTCCGGTAACGAATTTATACCGTGACGTAATTGTTAAGGAAGAAGATCTTCCAATTAAAAATACGGCTTATACCCCTTGTTTCAGGAGAGAAGCGGGTTCTTATGGTGCTCATGTACGTGGTTTAAACCGTTTACACCAGTTTGATAAGGTTGAGGTGGTTCAGATCACCCATCCGGATAAATCATACGAAACGCTGGAAGATATGAGCCTGTATGTACAATCTTTATTGAAAGAACTTGGGTTACACTATCGCGTGTTGCGTTTATGTGGTGGCGATATGGGCTTTACATCTGCCATGACTTATGATATGGAAGTTTGGAGTGCTGCACAAGAGCGTTGGTTAGAAGTTTCTTCTGTTTCAAATTTCGAAACTTACCAGAGTAACCGTTTGAAACTGCGTTTTAAAGGAAAAGAAGGTAAGGCGCAACTGGCACATTCATTAAACGGAAGTGCATTGGCTTTACCACGTATTGTGGCTTCGATTTTAGAAAATTACCAAACGGAAAATGGAATTAAAATTCCGGAAGCTTTGGTGAAGTACACAGGATTTGATATGATTGATTAATCTTAGATAAATCGTCATTGCGAGGCACGAAGCAATCTTAATGCTGTAGCAAAACCTTTTGGCATTTGGCGATTAATTAAAGAAAACGAAGTTTCTCTTATAGTAAGATTGCTTCGTCGGCTGAAAAAGCCTTCTCACAATGACGAGATTTCTAATAAAAAAAGCTTTGCAGCAATGCAAAGCTTTTTGTTTTTATAGATAGATGTGTTTTTTGTATGATTATAAAATCAGGATCAACAATAAAATGATGATAATGATTGCACCAACTGAAAGATAAACACCTCCAGAAACAGCACGAGCCTGACCTTTTAATTCTCTTAACTCGCTACGTAAAGCTTTACGTTCTGCTCTTGTTAAGTTCGATTTATCCATGTCTCTGATCTCTTCAACACGGGTTTTGATTCTTTCCAGTTTCACTGCTTGTTCTGCAGTTAATTCTGTTGGGTTTTTCGCAGGTTTATCAGCAGCCTGAGCTGAATTAAAACTAATACCTAACGAGAATACCAAGGCTAACGTGTAAATGAATTTTTTCATAATATCTAATTTTTTTAGTGTTCAACCAATACTTAACAAAAAACCTACCAAAATGTTCTGGTAGGTTTTGAAAAGCATTAATTTAAAACTGTTAAAGTCCTTATTTAATTTCGAAAACAGCATTTACTGTGAAATTCAGTTTGATTTTTTTGAAATCAATTTCAGGAGCGCCAGCAGCATCGGACATTTCAGCTTTCATCGCAAAAGTTCTATAAACCGGTTGTATTACATTGTCTCCACCATCCTGTATTTCAATTACACTTCCTAATTTATCGCCTAATGCTTCTACCATGTAAGTTGCTTTCTCTTTTGCCGCTAATAAAGCTTTAATTTTAAGTTCTTTTTTCAAACTCTCAATTTTAGAATAATCATAGCTTTCAATGTTTGTATTGGCAATTCCTTTGGCATCAATTGCTTCTAATATTGCATTGAATTTGTTCAGGTCGCTCACTTTTAAGCGGTATTGTTTGCTGGCTAAAAAATCAGGATTTTTCTTTTTCTCTGTTTCATAATTCCAGCTGCTTAAATTGCTGATGGTTAAGTTTTCTTTTGCAATGCCTGCTTTTTGTACGGCGGAAAACAGTTGTTTTTCCAGTTCAGTAATGTCTACTTTTTTCTTTCCGTTTAAATACTCTTTTAGTGAAATGCTGATGTAGATAATATCGGGGGTAACTTCTGTTTCTGCCGTTCCGCTTACATTAATTTTTCTACGTAAATCTACTTGTTGAGCCATCGCTGACGATAAACCTAAAAATGCAACAAGTGCAAGTGTTATTAACTTTTTCATATCTATTTTTCTTTGTGTGTACTGTAATGATGTAAAGCGTATACAAATTCCACACCGGGATTATATATTTTTTATTTCATAAACGATTATCCTTACCCAAAGGCTACAGTTTTTCCTTTTAATAATCCTATTTGATTTATTTACAGTAATATAAATTATCCCCTGCCGTGCTGAGTAAAAATAAATTAGCATGCAATTAGATGTATAAATTTTGGAATAATTCTAAGATTTTATTTTTAGAATCGAATTCTGGCAAAATTTATCTGCCTCTATTAAGAGTAGAAATAAGAATGAAGAAAATTATGCGCTAGGTTTTATGCTTAAATAGACGGAATTATATAGGATTATAAAACCTGGCGCAGCAGAGTTTTCTGCAGAATTTTAATCATGTTTTGCAATTAGGAACTGCAAAAAGAATTGAATTGTAGGCTGTTAAACCTTCGATACTTTAACAGCAGTTGGTCCTTTTTGACCCATTTCTACTTCAAACGTAACTTTATCACCTTCTTTAATCTGGGTGATTAAACCGTTTGCGTGAACGAAAATACTGTCTTGTGTTTCAGTGTTTTTAATAAAACCGTAACCTTTACTATCGTTAAAGAAAGTAACTGTTCCTTTTTTAACAGGATTTTCATCAATGATGTCCTCTTGTCTTGAAATACCAATCTGAATATCTTCTGTATTAATTACTTTCTTTTTCTTCGGATCTGGTGGAGTAGAAGAGATGTTTCCGTTTTCGTCAACGTAAGCCATCATATCTTCAAGTGCTAAACCTTTTTTGGCATTAGCCTGACGCTCTTCTTTTTTCTCTTGTTTGTCTTTTTGTTTTTTTAACCGTTTTTTTTCGTTCTCTTTTTTACTGTATGTTGCCTGAGATTTAGCCATATTTTATTTAATTGTTTGTTTTGAAAGGTGAGTGGAATGGAGAATTATACAAAGATAACAATACTAAAGCACAAACACGATTTTATTCGGTTATGCTCTTGTCATTATGGTAACAACAGATAATTAGGCAAGATGTTTGCCAGAAAAAAGCGGATTGATCGATATTTTTAGATTTCTCGACTGCGTTGCACTCCGCTCGAAATGACGGCACCTCAGGACGATTTACCTCCATGGCAATTGTTGCTCAATTTTCTACCACAGATAAAAAGGATGAACACAGATAAGATAATAACATCTGTTTATCGGTGCAAATATGTGGCGAAACTTTAAATGAATTAATTCCCGAGTGTGGTATTGTAGTGGTAAATTAGGGATAGATTCTTTGACTACTGTTAGGATCAAGTAACGAATAGAATGTAAGCGATGCAATACTCCGTGTTTCTGTGTTTCCGTGGCATTGTTTCTCTATTATTTTTTACCACAGATGGAAAGGATGAACACAGATAAAGAAAATAAATCTATGTTTATCTCTGAAAGTATATGGTTTATTTTTATGATGCCCTGTTTAGCCATTTTTCTTTATCTGCCTGATAAACAAAATTCCATTTTAAGGGCTCGCCATAATAGGCTACCTCTAATTCAGCGATTTTAACGGCACCTAATTTTTCTGTCGCTTTTTGTGAACGGAAATTAGTAGCGCCGATATGTAAAATTACTTTATCCACAAATTGAAAAGCATAATCAAACATTAAAGCTTTTAAAGCCTTATTATGTCCTTTGCCCCAAAACTCGCGGGATATAAAAGTGTAGCCAATCGCAATCGAACTGTCTGTTTCGTTTAGCTCATAATACCTGGAACTACCTACAATTTTGTTGGTTTCTTTTTCATATATAATAAAAGCACCCTTCGATTCTATAGCGCCTTTAAAGAAATTTTCGAAAACGTCTCTTTTATAGCGGTCTTTATTGGGGTGCTGTTCCCAGATTAACGGATCGGAAGCTACTGCAAAAAGCGCTTCGAAGTCAGACTCTTTTAACGGGACTACTTTAATTAAATCGTTTTCTAGTGTGGGCTGTAAATCGAAATTCATTTTATTAGGAAATAAAAAACGGCCGGCTTTGAAGCCAGCCGTTTGTAAGTGATTATATTATTTAGGCTAGGTAATAGATTTCTCCATTCCGTTGCACTTCAGTCGAAATGACGTGATGAGTTAGTTTACTAAACCTTCAATTTCCACTACTTCCTGGGCATCTTTTTGATAATCAACTTTATCAATTTCAAAGCCAAATAAGCTTAAGAAATCAGCTCTGTAACCTGGTAAATCACCTATTGCTGGTAGCGTTTCGGTAGTAGCTTCTTTCCAGAGTTCGGCAACTTTAGCCTGGATATCTTCACGCATTTCCCAATCATCAATTCTGATTCTTCCTTTTTCATCAACAGGAACAGGATTGCCGGTGTATAAGCGGTCAGCATATAAACGTTGGATCTGCTCGATAGTACCTTCATGAACGCCTTCAGCCTTCATCACTTTATATAACAATGAAATGTAAAGCGGAATAACCGGAATTGCAGAACTCGCCTGTGTAACCAATGCTTTATTAACCGATACATAAGCTTTACCATCAATATCCTTTAATTTATCGGCTATTGTAAATGCAGTAGCTTCTAAATCATCTTTAGCCCGGCCAATGGTTCCTTTACGGTATACCGGCTCGGTTAAAGCAGGGCCTATGTAAGAATATGCTACTGTTGTTGCACCTTCTGCAAGCAGGTTTTCTGCTTTTAGGGCATCAATCCACATGGCCCAATCTTCGCCACCCATTACAGCTACAGTGTTTGCAATATCTTCTTCCGTAGCAGGCTCGATAGAAATTTCGCTCACATTACCCGTGTGGAAATCGACCGTTTTATTGGTGTAGGTTCCTCCGATAGGTTTTAAAGTTGACCGGTGTAATACTTCTGTATCGGGATGTTTTCTTACCGGAGAGGCAAGGCTATAAATCACCAAATCAACCTGACCTAAATCGGCTTTAATCGTTGCTAAAGTTTTTTCTTTTATTTCTTTAGAAAATGCATCACCATTTATACTTTTTGCATATAAACCAGCTGCATGTGCTTCTTTTTCAAAAGCTGCACTATTGTACCAGCCTGGTGATGCTGTTTTACCTTCAGAAGGTGCCTTTTCGAAAAATACGCCAATTGTAGCAGCCCCTGATCCATAAGCAGCAGTAATGCGGGACGCTAAACCAAAACCGGTTGATGCACCAATTACCAATACTTTTTTAGGACCATCTATAGCTCCTTTAGATTTTACATATTCAATTTGATTCTTTACGTTTTGCGCGCAGCCATCAGGGTGTGCGGTTAAACAGATAAAGCCCCTCATTCTAGGTTCGATAATCATTTTTGTTCTATTTTACGTTTTGTAATGTTAAAATAAGCGCAATTTAAGATGTCTTAATGCCCAAATCTTTAACGAAGATAAATTTTTAATCGCTTAACGTTAAATGAAATTTATTTTTAACTGCAATGATCGCAAAGGTTTTCGCAAAGAAGTAGATGAGATTGGTATAATTTTTAACAACGAGGTAAGGGAGAAAAGGCACAGAGAGCACAGAGGTATAGTTACTAAGCATTTTTATTTGGCGATTAGACTTCGGACTCCGGACCTCTGACTTTCGGACTAATTAACCACAAAGACACAAAGAACACAAAGTTGGGCTTATAGGGATTATTAAATGAGACTTCGGACTCCGGACCTCTGACTTTCGGACTAATTAACCACAAAGACACAAAGAATACAAAGTTGGGCTTATAGGGATTATTAAATGAGACTTCGGACTCCGAACCTCTGACTTTCGGACTAATTAACCACAAAGACACAAAGAACACAAAGTTGGGCTTATAGGGATTATTAAATGAGACTTCGGACTCCGGACCTCCGACTTTCTAACTATTTAACAACTCTTCTTTAATTTTGCTATAATTCTATTAATTTAGCGCCACACAGGTAAAACCGGTTTATCTTTTTATGAAAAAAATATTAGTATCTGCCACGATGATTCTCATCATGGCTGCTGGAAAGCTATATGCACAAACCCAACATCAAAACTCGGGTTGGTTTATGTTTTTAAATAACACTAAATTTAATGATAAATGGGGATTGCAATTTGATGTTCAGGTTCGTTCAGCCGACGATTGGAGTTATGTGAGAAATACTTTGGTGCGGCCTGCGCTGCAATATTTTATTAACGACAAACATAATGTAGCTTTAGGTTATTTGTGGCAAACTACTGATATGAATCTGACAGGCGGCAATAACAATCTGTTTCACGAACACCGTATTTTTGAACAGTACATTTACAATCATAAAATCAGCTCGGTATTTGCCAGTCACAGGATTAGGTTAGAACAACGTTTTATCGGTCGTTCGGGTGAAGATGTGTTTTCGCAGCGCTTTCGTTATTTCGTAAGGTTAGTCCAGCCTTTGCAAAAAACTCAGCCAACGTTTACAAAGGGGGCATTTTTGGCTTTACAGAACGAGGTGTTTTTAAATCTTCAGAATAAGGCTAAAATCAACAATAGCGTTTTCGATCAAAACAGGTTGTACTTTGCTGCGGGTTATCGTTTTTCGAAGCAGTTTGACCTGGAAGCCGGGTACATGAACCAGGGTACACATGGTGTTTCAAATAATACGATAAATAACATTGTTCAGCTGGCCATTTATACCAGGTTTTAATGTTTTAAAGTCATTTTTTGTATAACAACTATGGCGAAATGTTAAACCTGTTGTAAATGATTGGTCTTTTTGCTCAATTTGCCGCGTGAAAAAAATTACCATTCTATTTTTAGCGCTCTTGTTTGGCAAGCGGATGCAGGCACAAGAGGTTCAAAGCTCAACAACAGACCATACGCCAACTTCGAAAAGTTTGTTTAACCCGGAGCACAAAAGAAATTTTTCGCGTAAAGGCGATTTCTTTTTCCACTGGGGATACAACAGTTCGTGGTATGGAAAAAGTGATATCAGGTTTCAAGGCCCCAACTACGATTTTACTTTAAAGGATGTTGTTGCACACGATAGACAATCGAAGCTAAGCTGGGCTTATTTAAATCCGGGTTTAATCACTGTACCGCAGTACAATATCCGTGTAGGGTATTTTATCAAAGATAATTATAGTATTTCTATTGGCTGGGACCACATGAAATATGTAATGGATATTCCACAAACTGTTGCCGTTACCGGACATATCGGAGCTAATATTACGCCTCAAAATGTAGCTACTGGCGCATTGGCAGGCGATTATAATGGACAACTTGTAAATGTTAAAGAAAGCATGCTCACTTATGAGCATACCGATGGTTTTAACTATGCCAATATTGAAGTAGAACGTTATGATGATATCTGGGTAGCACCTGGTGGGAATACTTCGTTAACTTTAGAAACGGGTTTAGGTGGTGGAATCATGGTACCACGTTCTGACGTACGTTTATTTGGTTTAGGCAGAAACAATCACTGGAATATTTCTGGATATGGCGTTTCGGCTAAAATCGGACTTAAGTTTTATGTTTGGAAAAATGTTTATTTACAGAATACAACCAAATTTGGCGCTACCAATTTAACCAATGTGCATACCACAGGATGGGATGAGTATGATCATGCCAGCCAGAAGATTAATTACATTGAAAATATGTGGCTGATAGGGGTTCAGTTTTAAAATGTTGAAGGAGGCTTAAGCCTCCTTTATTGTTTTGGGTGCCTTTGCCACGTAAACACAGAAGGCACGGAGAATTTCACATGATCTAGCTTGTCATTCTTAGGGATAATTTATTTTATAAAAGATCACTATAGATTACAGCGTATTTTTATTGCAGCTACAGGCTGTGAGGAATTTTCATTGCTGAAGAATTAAATTAAACATCCAACAGCCTTCTATGGTAATTAATCTGCCCCAGGTGATAAGTTAAATGTGTGGTGAGGTGAACGAGTAAAAATTCAGTAGATGTTTTTTCTTCAAATACCAGTATTGGATACTCGCCATCCATCTGCTCGTTGCTTACCCGATCCAAAGCTTCTTTAACAACGCTTATAGTTGCTTCAATCATTTTAATCAACTCTTGTTTCGGAATATCTTTTAAAGAAAATTCCAGTTCTCGGTTCCGGACATAACCGGTACCCCCTAAGGTCGCACCGATGTAAGTATTCAGGTTACCCACGAGGTGCAGGCAAAGGTTCCCGGCCGAATTTGCAATGTTGCAATCTATACGCCAAAGATTCGCCTCGTTTTGGTAAGCTTCGATTTCCGATTTTAGCCTGGTAAGATCACGGTTAAAAAGTTTTTTTAGTGTTTCGGTAAGCATCTATTTTAATTAAAGAGTGATTTTTTTCGCAGGTTGTGATAGTATTTCTTTTCCATCTTTACTAATAACCAATTGAGCAGGAGGAGCACCTTTTTCGCCCATCACGGTGATGAAACAGGTGTATAAACGGTCGCCGCTTTTAAATTGGTAATTGTGGTTTCCACCGCTACCATCGGGTGTAAATTTGCCATTGGTTAAAATTAATTTGGGCTTATCGCTCATTTTACTTTTTACCGGCCATGAGGCATAGCGGTAATTGTTGTTGCCAAGGTCATCAATCCTGATCCGGTACTGAGCCGTTTCGAAAACAAGAACTGGTTGTGCAAAATTGCTGATTGAGGGGTGAAGGCTGCTTTTTTCAACATTTATCAATCTGGCCTGTTCTTTGGCTTCTAACCTCGATTGGTGATTAACGGCAATTAATTTCCCGTCCGTATCAAGCCATAGTTCTCCGTTTAGCAACATAATGCCTCGCCAGCCAACGTCATTCCAATCGGTTTCAACCTTAGAATTAATAATCTTTTTGGTTAAATTATCATCAAAAACTTCTTTGTATCGCTTTACAAATTCCTGTTTATTTTTAATGGGCGGAATAGGATATGTTCTGTTTAAAGGGTATTTGATTTTGCTACTCAGCTTTTCTATATTTCCGCTTTTAACGGCATTTACAAAGCCAGTAACTACCGGGCGGTATTTTTTATCGAGCGTTTGATCCTGCGCATAAGCAAGGCTGATCGTACTGATTAATAAAAAGGCTAAAAATGTTTTTTTCATGGGTGAGGTGTAGATAAACGAAGATAATTGTTTCAAAGCAAAAACAGATCAATATGTTTTTTGTGTGCTAAAGAAAACATTTTTTTGGAGCGCAGTGCTTGCGCAAAACAATAAGTTTTGTCCCGTTTTACGCTTGTAACCCTTGCTTCCTCGTACCTCGTTGCTGCAGTGTACCGCTAAATGTCATTAAGTTAAGGTTTTTAACCACAGATGCACACAGATAAACACGGATTTTTATATCTGTGTGCATCCTTTTTATCTGTGGTTAAATTATTTTCACCTGTTCCAATGGCTTTAAATAATGACATTAGGGTTAACACTTCAGCCGAGGCTAGGTAGGCAGAGCAGTAATTCAATTTTAAGGTTTGCAGGGTACAAGCCTCTGTTCCTAAACCTGATTGGAATGGAAAGCCCAAAGCGTAGCAAGGACTTGAAATGAAAAGCATGGCTGAAGACCGCCAAGAACTACTGTAAGTCCATTTCCATCTTACAAAATCAATCTTTTTTGTGTGGATCGCAGGGCTAGTGCATAACATTATGTTTCTTCCCGTTTTACGCTTGTACGTTTCAATCCTCGTACCTCGTTCGTTGTATAGGTACCACTTCAACCGGAGCTAAGTGGGCAGAGCAGTAATTCATTTTTAGAGTTTGCAATTGTGGTTCGTGAAGATACGAACCATGGCGAGGGGAATGAAGTGCAAAAAAAAAATGCCCCAAATTTCTTCGGGGCATTCCTTGTATGATGATGAATCTGATTTTACATTTTCCTTACTCCACCTGAGCCAATAACGGTTTTGTCGACAGTTGGATTACCAGAATAATTTACGTTTCCTGATCCGCTTATTACAGCCCTGATGCTTTCGCTAACGGCAATATTTACGGTTCCTGATCCGCTAATGGTACTATTTAATGTTTTTGTTGAAAAAGATTTACCGGCAAATGTACCTGAACTGCTTATTACCACCTTAGTGCGATCGGCACCGCCAGTGATGTTTATGGATCCTGAACCACTAATTACTCCACTATAATCATCTACATCGGCTGTTGCTTTAATGTTACCAGAACCGCTTACGGTGGTGGTTAGACTGCCTGTGCTGATTTTTCCATTTACGGTTAAACTTCCATCACCGCTAACAGTTAAACTTGCCAATTCTCTGACTGATACATAAGCTGTGATTTTTTTACCTTCGTATTTTCTGGACCAGCTGGTAATGCTGGTTTGCGGACGGATGACCAAAACACGGCCTTTTACTTCGGTAACTATTGAAGCTAATGCATCTGCATCACCTTCTAAACGACAACTTTCGCTATTCCCCAAAGTTACAATTACATTTATGGGGCCTGCTGTAGCAACGCCGTTGAAATTTTTTACCTCTCTGTCGTCACCATTGTTTTTTGAAGTGCTGATGCTGATCTGATCTTTAGCAATTACATTAATACTAGAGGTTAATGTAAGTGATGCCAATAATATTGCAAATACTTTTTTCATGGGTATAGATTTTATTTTTTAGATGAGCTTTTCTTATAAGACGGTTGTTTTTAAGAAAAGTTGCACAAGTTTAAAATTATCTTTGGTGGCCGACTTACGAAGTTAGCTGAACTATCGGGCCAGGGAAACTTCGTAAGTCTGGGCCAGGATTAACCTTTTTTGAGGTTAACATAGAACAGCGGATCCTGTTTAAAGTTATCTGTATTTATACTGGCATCTACCTTAATTGTTTTCCAATCGTTTGTGGGTTTAATTAAAGTATAGGCTCCAGTTTTTAAGGTTACACGTACAGGCATATCGAAACCTTTAACATCGGTTACCCAACGGTAAGAAAGGTTGCCATTATCAATTTTATATTCCAGAACCGGGATTTTGGTATAACGTAAATACTGATCGAAAACTTTATCCAGTTTCAGCCCGCTTTCTTTAGCAATGTAATTTTCGATCTGGGCAGAAGTTACGGTTTGATGATAAAAAGTTCTGTTTAATCCGCGGAGAACCTGTCTGAATTTCTCGTCGTTGTTAATGAGCTGACGGATGATACTGACCAGGTTTGCGCCCTTTGGATACATATCGCCAGAACCCTCTTTGTTTACACCGTAAGGGCCAATCACCGGAATATCGTTTTGGATAATTTTCTGTAATCCGATTACATACTCGTTTGCAGCCGCTTTGTTCTCGCTACATTCAGTAAACAACACTTCCGAATAATTAGTAAAACCTTCATGAATCCACATATCGGCAATATCTTTTGAGGTGATGCTATTCCCGAACCATTCGTGGCCACTCTCATGGATGGTGATGAAATCCCATTTTAAACCATGGCCGGTGCCGCTTAAATCTTTACCCAGATAACCTGGTTTAAATTGATTGCCATAAGCTACTGCACTTTGATGTTCCATACCTAAATGTGGTGCCTGAACCAGTTTGTAGCCATCTTTGTACCATGGGTAAGGGCCGAACCAATATTCGAAACATTTTAGCATGGGTTTAACATCGGCATCCCAATGCGGGCGGGCTTTGGCGCTATCCGTTTGTAGCGCCCAGTAATCAATACTGAGTTTGCCATTTTCGCCATCATAACTGTCTTGCCAGTGGGCATATTTGCCAATATAAAAGGTTACATCGTAGTTGTTGATGGGGTTAGCGACAAACCAATTGTATTGTTTGTAACCATCGGGTTTATCTACCGTATTTCTCAGCCTTCCGTTAGATATTTCCTGTAAAGTTTTAGGAACAGTAATGCTGATGAGCATACTATCTACCTCATCGCTCTGGTGATCTTTATTTGGCCACCATACACTTGCACCTAAACCCTGGCAGGCCACAGAAACAAAAGGATTGCCTGCTGCGTCTTTTTTAAAGATAAAGCCACCATCCCAGGGTGGAGTTTTGGCCACAGTAGGGTTACCCGAATAAAAAACCGTGAATTTATCTTTGCTCCCTTTTTTAACTGCTTTAGGGAAGGTTACAAAAACAGCATTATACTCCCTGGTAAAAGGTAAATCAGTACCCTTATACACTACTTTTTCTACTTTGAGGTTGTCAAAAAGATCGAACTGTAATTTATTAAAATCCTGCGTAGCGGTGAAGGCAAATTCATTGCTTCCGATGATGGACTTCTGATCAATATCGATTTTTACATCTAAGTGGTAATAGTTAATATCGTAACAGGTACGTAAAGTAGTAAGTGTTCCACGGAGGCTATCGGCCCGGGAGTTTACCTGGTTTTTAGCCAGCATTTGTGCATGTGTAGCCGGAATACTGAAAGCAAGTGCAAAAAGGATAAATAGTTTTTTCATTTGTTTTATTGGTTTACCAACGCTTTCGGTTCGTGGGGACACGAACCGAGGCATTGAAGTTTTTTATGATCGTTAAAAACGATTAATTATTATACGCTAGTTTGGAAAAGAGCTTGAGCTTATTTTATCACGTCAACTTCGATAAAACTATCATTAAAAACCGTTTGTGTGGCTTTAATATAATCTGCTTCAGTTGCTTTATAGGGGTTTTCTACAAATTTTTGTGGATTACGGGCAAATAAGGGGAAAGCTGTGCTCTGCACCTGGATCATGATCCGGTGGCCTTTTTTAAAGGTGTGCAATACATCCTGCAACTGGAAGTTTACAGCTGTTTTTTGATTGGCGACCAAAGCCTCCGGTTTTTCAAAGCTATTGCGAAAACGGGCCGGCATTACTTCTGAACGTACCATTTGCCAGTAATTGCTCAGGGTAATGTTCTTGTTTGGCATATAAGGATTGTTAGGTTCATCGGCTGGATACACATCGATCAGCTTGACAATAAAATCGGCATCTGTACCAGTAGAGGCGATTTTAAGGTGCGACATGATTTCGCCACCCAATGTAATATCGTTATCCAATACATCAGTTTGGTACACCAAAACATCTGGCCTTCTGCCTGCAAAACGTTGATCTTCGCTCATGTAATTATGCGGGGTAAAACCCAATGTAGTGGTTAAATCTTCTGTATAAGGAACTGGTTTTAAAGGATCACTAATGTAGTTAACAGAAGCAGCTGCTGATGGAGCGGTCATGCTTAGTTTACCATCGGCACCCAGGTATAATTTTTGTTTGCCTGCTTTTTCTGCCGGCCATTTGCTAAAAGTTTCCCATTGTTTTTTTCCGGTATCAAACATATACGCTTCGGGCAGGCCTGAGTTTTTATCTCCATTGCCCTTTAAGAAATGGTTAAAAAATTTAGCTTCAATTTCTTTTTGGTAAAAAGTAGCAATGCTATCGCCGAAATAAACATTGCTGTGCATGGTATGGCCGGTTTCGCGACTCCATCTGCCATGTCCGAATGGTCCCATCACGATTGTATTATAAGCATTAGGGTTTTTCTTTTCGATGGTTTTGTAAATGTTTAATGGTCCTGATAAATCTTCTGCATCGTACCATCCGCCAACTAACATCACCGCAGGTTTAATGGTATTGTAATGTTTTAATAACCCACGTTTTTGCCAAAACTCATCGTAGTTTGGGTGGTTAATGGTTTCTTGCCAGAAAAAATTATCCTTGTAATATTTGTCGGCATTGGTTAAAGGACCTAAGTCTAAAGCAAACTGATAGCCGTCTTTTGTTTTTGGTAGAATTAACTGGTTGTTGTACCAGGCTTTAGAAGTTGTATCCGTTTTCTGCACGCCAAATACCGGAAAGGTCATGAAATAACTCTGTAAAAACGATCCGTTGTGGTGGAAATCATCAAAAAAGAAATCGGAAATCGGGGCTTGTGGCGAGGATGCTTTTAGTGCAGGATGATTGCTTAAAATGCCGGCTGCGGTATAAAAACCTGGATAAGAAATGCCCCACTGACCCACTTTGCCATTGTTATTGGCCACATTTTTAACCAGCCAATCGATGGTATCATAAGTGTCTGATCCTTCATCAACATCTTTCTTTGATTTTTTATTATCGATTACAGGTGTCATGTTGGTCCATATACCTTCACTTTTCCAGCGGCCGCGTACATCCTGCATCACCACGATATAACCTTCTTTCATCATCAGTTCTGATGGGCCTAAACGCGCCGGAAATTTGTCTTCGCCGTAAGGGGCAACACTATAACAGGTGCGCTGCATCATCATCGGATATTTTTTATCCTTTGAGGCATCTTTTGGGGTATAAATGGCCGTAAAAAGTTTGGTGCCATCGCGCATTGGGATGTAGACTTCTTTTTTGGTGTAATTTGTTTTTGGATATCCTGTGTCGCTTTGCGCAAAAGCAGAAGAGGCTGAAAGCAGGATAATGATGAGTTTAAAGTATTTCATTTTTTAGAATAAGTAAGTTATTTATGTATTTGGTTCGTGGTGACACGAACCAAGGCGGCGTTAACCCGTGTGGACACGAACCGGGGCGGATGACGCACTGAACATTTATTTTAACACCGAAACAGTAATGAACGAGCTGTTGTGTACATCGTGATAAATTTTGTGTGTTGCTTTTTGAAAGTCCTGTGGCTCTGCCTGGTAAATATCCATAAATTTCTGCGGATTGCGATCAGCCAAAGGGAACCATGAATTTTGAATCTGGATCATGATTTTATGTCCTTTTTTAAAGGTATGCGCGATATCTGGCAGCGGATAATTTACTTTGGTGATTGCGCCAGGAACAAAAGCTTCAGGTTTTTCGAAACTGTTCCGGTATTTTCCACGCATAATTTCTCCACGAACCAACATTTCATACCCGCCCATTATCAGGTTTTTAGGGTTAGGCTCTGGATTTGGCGCATCTTCAGGGTAAACATCAATCAGTTTAACTACATAATCGGCATCTGTGCCGGTGGTGGATACCACAAGATTGGCCAGCACTGGTCCGGTTAGGGTAATATCTTCTGTTAGGGCATCAGTCTGATAGGTTTTAACATCCGGGCGTCGTGCGGCAAAGCGCTGATCGTCGATCATGTACTCGCGGGTACGTTTGGCCTGAATTCCATCCTGGTAAGGTACAGGATTATTCGGGTCACTCACATATTCGTCCCAGCTATCGGTTCTGCCCACTTTCTCAAAACTGAGTTTTCCGTTTGGCTGTAAATACAGGTTTTTGCTTTCAGCTTCTTGTGGAGGCCAGGTGTTGAATTTTTTCCATTCGTTGCTTCCGGTTACAAAAATGTTGGCTTCTGCAGCATTAAAATCGCCTTCGCCTTTTAAATAATGTTTAAAGAAAGGCAGCTCGTACTGTTGCTGATAATCGATGCTGGTGGTTTTTCCGAAAGGGATGTCGCCGAAGTAGGAACCATCACTACGCACCCAGCCGCCATGGAACCATGGGCCTGCAACCAGGATATTATTGGCGCCAGGATTCTGTTTCTCGATCGCTTTGTAAGTGTCAAACGTTCCATAGGCATCTTCTGCATCAAAAAAGCCACCCACTACCATTACCGCAGGTTTTACATTGGTTAAATGCGGGGTAATTAAACGTGCTTTCCAGAAAGTATCTAAGTTGGGATGTTTAAATAAATCATTCCAGAATTTAATATTATCGGCGAAATAACGGTCTTTAAGGTTTTTAACTGATCCGGCTTCCAAATAAAAACGATAATTGTCCTGAATGGGGAATTGAAAACCTTTAGGTCCTTGATCTGGTGTAATCGGTTTAGGCCTCGGCACACCAAAACTGCCCATAAAACTGAAAGCATCCATAAGGAATAATGTACCACGATGGTGGAAATCATCACCCATAAACCAATCAGTAACCGGCGCCTGTGGAGAAACTGCCTTTAGCGCCGGGTGCGCATTTGGCAATGAGGTGGTAGAATAAAAACCAGGGTACGAAATGCCATAAATACCGGCGTTACCATTGTTGCCTTTTATGTTTTTAATCAACCAATCAATGGTATCGTAAGTATCTGTACTCTCATCAATAGCGGTTTTAGATTTTTTACCAGCTAGTTGAGGGCGGATATCGGCAAAAGTCCCCTCACTCATCCAGCGGCCGCGTACATCCTGGTAAACAAAAATAAATCCTTCGCGCATCATGGCCGGGAAATTGCCGAGGCTAAGCTTATATTTATCCTCGCCGTAAGGGGCAACAGTATAAGGCGTACGGTTTATTAAAAATGGATATTTTTTGGATTGATTTTTGGGTATATAAATGGAAGTGAATAACTTAACTCCATCACGCATCGGGATCTGACGTTCTATTTTGGTGTAGTTTTCTCTCACATAAGCCGAATCGGTTTGTTGAGCCATTAATTCATTAGAAATAAACAGACAAAATAAAAGACTGAAAATTCTGGTAAGGTTCATTTAAGCTGGTTTTTAGGAAATAAAATTTAAATATAGGTGATTGGAGATTGATTAGAAAAAATAGCCCGTAAAAGGTTTGTTAGTATGAGGTATGATGGATAATGGAATAGTCCGAAAGTTGGAAGACCGAGGTAAGAAGCCTGGTGTGCAAAAAGAACTTTGTGTCTTGGTAGTAAATAATCAAAAATGGGGAATGGATGAGGCATTTTGTTCTTTAGTTGGCATATTTCATAGAAACTGATATTTATAACGCTGTCTTCGTCATTAATTTATCAAAATTTAGTTAAATCTTGTTAAGGGATAATCTTTTAAGAATTTTAACCGTCATATTGATAATCGAATTAAACATAAAAAAATGAACAGGTTATTAAATAAAGGATTGGTTGTTTTCGCTGCAGCAGCGATGATCGCAACCTTGAGTATCGAAAGTGTTTCTGCACAGCGGCCAAGTAGGAGTGGAGGAGGAGGTGGTTCTTTCGGCGGGGGCAGATCGGGCTCAATTGGCTCATCAAGAGGTGGTGGTTCTATTTCCCGTCAGCCATCTATGCGCGCGCCAGGCAGAGGGGGCTTTTCTGCAGGTATGCGTTCTGGCAGACCAAGTTATGGTTATAACAGGCCAGGTTATCGTCCGGGATATGGTAGACCAGGTTATGGTTACAGATTTGGTTACGGAAGGCCCTATTACAGGCCATACTACAGTTATTACAATTTTTACAGACCATTTTTAGGTTTTAGGATCGGTGTATTGCCTTATGGCTATTATCCATTTTATTATGGTCCAAACCAGTTTTATTATTCTGGTGGATTGTTCTATCAACAAAATAACGATCAATACGAAGTGGTAACGCCACCAGTTGGTGCTGAAGTTCCGAATTTACCATCTGATGCCAATCAGGTAACTATTAATGGGGTTGATTATTACGAATACAAAGGCGTTTATTATACCCAAAAAGAAAATGCCGATGGTAAAACTGTATATGTAGTGGCTGGAAAAGATGGCGTTTTAAATACGACAGATGGTTCGGGTGATACGCATAATATAGGTGATATTATTAACCAATTGCCTGAAGGATGCAGAGAAGTGACAATTAAAAACGAAAAATATTTTGTTTCACCTGATGATGTTTATTACGAAGAAATAGTTGACGGAACGAATGTTACTTACCGCGTTATTGGTAAGTTGTTTTAACCTTAGTTTAATAAGTGTCAGATGGTAACATCTGACACCACGTATAGTTCCAGTAAATGTGCAGTTGGATGTTATCATCCGACTGTTTCGTTTAATTCTCGCTGTACGTCATACTGAACTTGTTTCAGTATCTGTATTCAATTTTGTCAGATCGGAATATCCAACGCCACTGAGTTTCTAATTGGGGAAAATTGCCACGAGAAGACTTTGACCCGTAGTGATGTGAAAAGCCACGTATTGAAATAAATTCAGTATGAAATATTGTGAGTAGCCAAAATTCTATATTTTTACGGCTTAAACATTTCGATTTGAAACCTGTATCGCAGCTCTTCTTCGTTTATTCAGTTCTTGCCATTGTTCTTTCATCTTGTTCTGCCACTAAGTATGCTGCAGTTAAGCAACATGAAACTAGTGTTTCGTCTATAAAGTTTCTGGATGAATACATTATGCCCTTAAATCCGATTTTCCAAAATACGGTTGTTGGTGGTTTGTCGGGGATTGATTATGATGCAAAAAAGAACCTGTATTATCTGATCAGTGATGATCCGTCGCAATTTAGTCCGGCAAGGATTTACACTGCACAGATTGATCTCAAAGAAAATAAAATCGATACCGTCAGAATTACAGGAGTTACGTACCTCTTACAGGAAAACGGAAAACAATATCCCAAGTATGGCACGGATAAAAGTCTGAAGCCAGATGGGGAGTCCGTCCGTTATAATCCGGTTACCAAACAATTGATCTGGAGCAGCGAAGGAGAAAGGTTGTTTAAAAACGGTGATACTACCATTGTTCAACCCAGTTTAACTTTTATTTCTACCACCGGAAAATTTTTAGATACCATTCCGCTGCCAAAAGGTTTTCACTTTACCAAAACAGAGAGCGGTCCACGAAAAAATGCATTGTTTGAAGGATTAACCTATGCTGATCAGTACAAAACATTGTATGCCAGTTTAGAAGAGCCACTTTACCAGGATGGCCTCCAGGCTGCTTTTGAATATGATAAAGCCTTAACGCGGATTTTAAAGTTTGATGTAGCGACTAAAAAGAATGTTGCGCAATATGCCTACAACCTTGGCGCTTTACCTGTTAAACCTACAGTAGACAATGACTGGAATGTAAATGGAATTTCGGAAATACTAGCCATTAATAATCACACACTTTTGGTTATGGAAAGGGCCTGGGCAAAAGGGCACGATGACCATGCTTTTTTAAAACTTTACCTGGTTGATTTGAACGGTGCAGAAAATGAGATTGATAATGAATCTTTCCTTAAAAATCCACCAAAGCCGCTTAGTAAAAAACTACTTTTCGATTTTGATACCTTAAACAGGCACATCGATAATTTTGAAGGGGTAACTTTTGGTCCAAAACTTGCAAACGGACACCATTCTTTGATATTTTGTGTAGATAATAATTTTGGAAAATCGCAGGTACAGCAGTTTTTCCTTTTCGAGATCATCCCATAAGCTAATTTCAGTTAAAAATTTATAATGAATAAAATAAAAGCCCTGCTTTTCGATTTAGACGGTACATTAATTGATTCGGAGAAATTTCATTTCGATTGTTGGAATACCTTTTTATGCCCCTATAATGTGAATATCGAATTTAAAGATTGGTTAAGCAATTATGCGGGGATTCCGCTGCCGAAAAATGCAAAAACGATTATAGACCGGTATGAAATCAAAGAAGAGTTAGAAGACTTCATCAATAGAAGAGAGAAGATAACTTTCGATGGTTTTAGAACGACGGATATTGAATTAATGCCTTATGCCTTAGAATTTGTGCAGTTTGCTTACGAAAAAGGGCTTACACTAGCGGTGGTTACAGCCAGTCCGAAAATTGATGTTGAAGCGGTTTTTGAACGTAATGGTTTGGCTAAATATTTCAGTTTGTTTATTACCAGAACAGATGTGAGCAAATCAAAACCTGATCCCGAAAGTTACAATCTTTGTGTAGAGCGATTAGGTATAGCGAAAGAAGAATGCATCGTTTTTGAAGACACCCTGAATGGAGTAAAGTCTGCTCTTGCAGCGGGCATAACCTGTTACGCCATTCAGAACAATGTACAGGCACATCAAAAACTGAAAATTGCTGATGAACTTTTCCTCAGTTTTGCAAATGCCAAAGAATTTATGCTGAAGAGGGAATTGATTTAGTTCTTGAAAATTAGCTAGCTTAGCATAAAGCAATAGAACTTAATATGGTAAAAAAAGGATTATGGATTTTGTTTGCAACTTTTGCATTGCTGGTTGGGCTCTATCCAATGATTTACTTTTTGATCGATAGAAAATTTGGATTGTTAAATTCAAAGTCAGCTGAGTTGTTAAGCAATACTTTCTGGAACATTGGTTTTTATACGCATATCATTTTCGGAGGAATCGCTTTATTAGTCGGTTGGACACAATTTAGTTCGAAAATGAGAAACAGGCGAATGGCATTACACCGAAAACTGGGTAAGGTTTATGTGGTTGCTGTGCTGCTTAGCGCATCAGCTGGTATTTATATTGGTTTTTTTGCAACGGGTGGATGGATTTCATCCGCTGGATTTATTTGTTTAGGCATCATTTGGTTTTACACTACTTTAAAAGCTTATTTACATATTAAACAAGGAGAAATAGAAAAACATCAAAAAATGATGGTTTATAGTTATGCCGCTTGTTTTGCTGCGGTAACATTAAGGATCTGGCTACCAATTTTGACCATTATTTATGGTGATTTTTCAAAAGCCTATCTGGTTGTTGCCTGGCTGTGCTGGGTTCCAAATTTGGCCGTTGGCTATTTAATTACCAGAAAAGCCGCCAACCAATAAGTTGTTTTGATGCACCATTTGCTGAAATAATTGAATTTTATATGATGTCAGCTCAGGAAGTTTTAGCCAGTGTCGGATCATTTTCATTCCATGATCTGCTTCTTTTTGAAGAAAAAGCCCTGCGAAAAATATTTAAGAAAAACGATACGGTATTGCGCCAAGGTGAGATTTGCCAATCTGTCTATTTCATTCTATCTGGATCTTTTGTTCAGTTTCTGTCTGATCATGAAATTGAGAAAATCATTGATCTTCACTTACCCAAAGAATGGATGTTTAATCACCCGAGTTTGATTGAACAAATGCCATCAGGTACTACGATTAAAGCTTTTGAGGATGCGGAGGCAATTGAATTGAGTTTAATTAACCTGCACGAGCTGATTGCCAGGTCGCAGTCTTTCTTAAACCTGGGAAGAATTTTTGATCAGGCTAATCACCGGACTTACCTTTTTGACAATGCATTAAGCCCTGCCCAAAAATATAATTATATTAAAAATGCAAAGCCGCTCATTGTACAGGTTTTTCCGGTTAAAATGATCGCTTCCTATCTTAAAATAACTCCCGAAACACTAAGCAGGGTTAGAGCGAATTATTGAATTTCATGATTTCGATCAAGTGCTGCTTTTGAGAAAATTCCTCATTTTTGAAATAAAAAAATATGCTAACAGAAATCAATCCGAAACTTCCAATGCGTGATAAAGAAATCACCAGAGATTTTTATGTGAATAAATTAGGCTTTAAAGATATTGGCGCCGACAATTTTAAGGATTACCTCATGGTGCAAAAAGACCATGTTCAGATTCACTTTTTTTTATTCGAAACACTCGATCCGAAAGAAAACTACGGACAGGTTTATATCCGTACAGATGATATAGAGGGTTTATACAAATGGATGCTGGATACTAAACAAAGCATTCATCCGAATGGGCATTTGCAAACAAAACCGTGGGGGCAAAAAGAATTTGCTATGCTCGATCCGGATAGTAATTTACTCACTTTTGGTCAAGGGGTTTAAGATGGGGAGTAGTTCATTGGGTTAGCTCAAACATTTTATCCTTTTAAAGTAAAATGTTTTATACGCTCAGCAACCTATGGACTTCTGAACTTTTAAAGAATATCCTATTGAGCCTTATATTGAACCATAAGCTAATGTTATAAGCCATAACTGATAAACAAATGACTAATAAGCAATTTCTATAGCCTAATCCACTTTCAGCTTTCCGCCTTTTTTCCCTACATTTGGCTAATCAAAATTCTCAAGAAATTATGCAATACGATGTCGTTGTTATCGGTTCAGGGCCGGGCGGTTATGTTGGCGCAATCCGTTGTGCTCAGTTAGGGTTAAAAACTGCAGTAGTAGAAAAATATAAAACTTTTGGAGGTACTTGCTTAAACGTGGGTTGTATCCCATCTAAAGCTTTGTTAGATTCATCAGAGCATTTTCATAATGCTGCTCATACATTTACTACTCACGGTATCGATTTAAAAAGCCTTAAAGTAAATATGCCACAAATGATCGCCCGTAAAGACGATGTTGTTGCACAAAATACGGCCGGTATTACTTATTTGTTTAAAAAAAATAAAATCGATTCTTACGAAGGCGTTGGTTCTTTTGTAGATAAAAACACCGTTTTAATCACAAAGGCTGATGGTTCTACGGAAACCTTAACCGCTAAAAATGTAATTATTGCTACCGGTTCTAAACCTACGGCCTTGCCATTTTTACCAGTTGATAAAAAACGTATCATTACTTCAACAGAGGCTTTAAATATTAAAGAAGTTCCAAAGTCGATGGTTGTAATTGGTGGTGGAGTTATCGGTTTGGAGTTAGGTTCTGTTTACGCCCGTTTAGGTACAAAAGTTTCAGTAATTGAGTTTTTGCCATCCATCATTGCAACAATGGATGCAAGTTTAGGCAAAGAACTTCAACGCGTATTGAAGAAAAACCTGGGCATGGAATTCTTTATGAATCATAAAGTTACCGGAGCTACAAATAATGGTAAAACAGTAACGGTTACTGCAGAAAATGCGAAGGGTGAAGCCGTAAATTTCGACGCTGATTATTGCATTGTGGCTGTTGGCCGTACGGCTTATACCGAAGGTTTAGGTTTAGATAAAATAGGAATTACCATAGAAGAAAGAGGAAAAAAAGTCTCTGTAAATGAGCATTTAGAGACTTCGGTTGCTGGTGTTTACGCTATTGGTGATGTAATTACTGGTGCAATGTTGGCGCACAAAGCCGAAGATGAAGGCACTTATGTGGCAGAAACTATCGCAGGACAAAAACCACACATCAACTATAACTTAATTCCGGGTGTTGTTTACACCTGGCCTGAAGTTGCATCTGTTGGTTTAACTGAAGAGCAACTGAAAGAAAAAGGAACTAAATATAAAGCAGGATCTTTCCCTTTCAAAGCCAGCGGACGTGCGAAAGCAAGTATGGATACTGATGGTTTCATTAAAGTTCTGGCTGATGCTGCAACTGATGAGGTTTTAGGTGTACATATGATTGGCCCGCGTGCTGCAGATATGATTGCTGAAGCCGTTATTGCAATGGAGTTCCGCGCATCTGCAGAAGATATTGCACGTACCTGCCATGCGCACCCAACTTATACCGAAGCCTTAAAAGAAGCTGCACTTGCGGCAACTGATAACAGAGCGATACATATTTAATTATTATCCAACCGTCATACTGAACTTGTTTCAGTATCTGATTGGTAAACATATATTATTAATCCCGGTATTTATATCGGGATTTTTTTTTGGAGTTGTCAACTTTATAAGGCCTTTTGCTGTTAAGTTGACAACTCTTTGCATATAATTCATTTCTATAAACAAAGAATAAAAACTAAGCCCTATATTGCGCTACAAAATAAAACTTTAGGGGTGCCTTCAAATAAGTTGGCTGAGAATATACCCATTTTGAGGTTAAAGGTAGAAGGTAAAAAGGTAGAGGGCAATGTCCTTCAGCCTTAAAACCCTCCAGCCATCAACCTCAAATGAACCTGATCCGGATCATGCTGGCGTAGGAAATTAGTTTGTCTGCAATAATTGCATAAAATGCCTCTGCATTTGAAGACTCCTGAAGTTGTACAACGAAAATGAAGTCTTTAGCAATGAATTATATTCATGTATTAACAATAGCCGGCTCAGATAGTGGGGGCGGGGCTGGTATTCAGGCCGATTTGAAGACCTTTTCGGCCTTGGGCTGTTTTGGCACATCGGTAATCACGGCGGTAACTGCACAGAATACGCTAGGGGTGCGTTCGGTGCATGGTATTCCCGCGGAAATGATTAAAGATCAGTTACAAGCAGTATTGGATGATATAGTGCCAGTGGCCATTAAAATTGGAATGATTAACCGTGCCGAAGTGGTACAGGTGATTGAAAAAGAACTAAAAGCTTACAATCAATCTGTTCCTGTTATTTTAGATCCGGTAATGGTCGCTACCAGCGGTCACCGCTTAATCAAACCCGATACCGTTAACCAATTGGTAGAAAAATTATTTCCCATCGTTAGTTTGGTTACACCAAATATAGATGAGGCCATAATCCTTTCGGAACAAGAAATCAATAACCTCGATGATATGATTGCGGCAGGGGAGAAAATCATCGAAAAAGGGGCAAGGGCTGTGCTGATTAAAGGGGGACATTTAGTAGGGCCAATGATTTATGACGTCTTTATTTGTGGAAAAGACGCGCCTGTTGTTTTAGAAAGTGCCTTTATTGCTTCTAAAAATCTACATGGAACGGGGTGCACACTTTCATCAGCTATAGCCGCCGAAATGGCGAAGGGAAACAATTTATTATCCGCAATTAAAAATGCAAAAAACTACATCAGTCATGCCTTACAAGCCGGCAGCGAAGTAAAAACAGGTGAAGGTAATGGACCGTTAAATCACTTTTTCGAACCTTTAAAATTAATTATCCAATGAAGTGGAGCGACGATGCCTGGGAACGGGTTAAACCTATTTATAATAAAATTTTAACCATGCCCTTTAATAAGGAGTTGAGCAATGGTACCTTACCGAAAGAAAAATTTATCTTCTATTTAGCACAGGATGCCTATTACCTTTTAGAATTTGGACGGACGCTAAGCACCATTAGTGGGCGTATGCAAAATGCAGATTTGGTGATGGCTTTTGCCGGGTTTTCTACAGGTGCTATTTTTGCCGAGCGGAGTTTGCACGAAAGTTACTTTGTAGAATTTGGTTTAGCAAGCGAGGTGCAGCCCACTCCATCTACACTTTTGTATACCAATTATATTCTTAGTCAGGCTGCATACGCCAATGTAGAAATAGCAGTAGCGGCTGTTTTGCCATGCTTTTGGATTTATAAAGCAGTAGGCGATCATATTTTCGCACAACAGACCAACGGTCACAATCCCTATAAAAGATGGATTGATATGTATGCTGGAATCGAATTTGCTTCTGCGGTAGAACAAGCAATTGATATTATAAATCAACTGGCAGCACAGGCCAATACCTCAACCCAGCAAAAAATGCTGGATGTTTTCGAAATGGCGACCCGCTTAGAATGGACGTTTTGGGACAGTGCATATGAACTCGAAAAATGGAAAATCTAATATTTTAATCCTGTGTGTCGCAAATATTTCGATATAAAATCAAAAAATAGTCGGTATTTCCAATAGATTTAAAGAACTTTGTAGTTTAATCTATAATTTAAAACATCATTTTGGAAGAAAGTAAGCAAGAACAGGAAATTATAAGCAAACAAGAAGACAAACCTGTAATAGCACAAAGCTCTCCAAAACAAGTCCGTTTCGCCATATCTGCCTTTTACTTTATGCAAGGGGTCTGTTTTGCAAGTTGGGCAAGTAGGATTCCAACTTTTAAAGCTTTAATGGATTTAAATGATGCAGAATTAGGTTCCATACTTTTTGCATTACCTGCTGGACAGATCATTACCATGTTTTTTTCTGCAAAACTGACCACACATTTTGGCAGTAAAAAAATGCTCAGGGCAACTGCACCATTATATGCAATTGCCTTAACTTTTTTGGCATTAGCCACCACTGGTTGGCAATTGGCTGTTTTTTTGGTTTTTTTCGGCATAACAGGTAATCTTTGTAATATTGCCTTAAATACACAGGGAGTTGCCGGCGAAAACTATTACGGCAAACCTATTATGAGTTCTTTTCATGGCGCCTGGAGTATCGGGAATTTAACCGGTGCATTAATTGCGCTCGGTTTGGTTAACTTAAAATTAGGCATGTATACCCATTTTTGGATTATTGCCCTGATATCTTTAACCAATGTAGCCCTTAACTGGAAAAAGTTGTTAAACTATAATAAGCCAGATACCGTAATGGAAAAGACAAAGTTTTTTACCATGCCTCAAGGTATTTTAGTGTTATTGGGGGTTATCGCATTTTGTAGTATGGCTACAGAAGGTACAATGTTCGATTGGAGCGCTATTTATTTCGAAGATGTGGTAAAGTTGCCTCATAATAAAGCAATTATAGGTTATGCATCGTTCATGTTTATGATGGCAAGCGGAAGGTTTTTGGGTGTATATTTGATCGGTAAATTTGGACGAAAAAACCTGTTGCAGATCAGTGGTGCCATTATATCCATAGGTATGGCACTTGCCGTAATATTCCCGAATCTGATTGTTGCCATTTTTGGCTTTATGCTTATTGGTCTTGGTGTTTCTAGTATTGTACCCATGGTATATAGCATCGCGGGCAACAATAAAAAAGTACCTGCTGGTAAAGCCATAACCATGGTTTCGAGTATTGGTTATTTTGCTTTTTTGTTTGGCCCACCATTAATTGGTTATGTTTCGCAATTATCCAGCCTGCGTTATTCTTTCGGGATCATTTCTGTTTTTGGCTTGCTGATTACTTTTTTGGTCATTAAAATAAAAGCTATAAACTAGGGTTTCATATCTTAAAAAATATATCGATTATTTGGAGCGCAAGGTCAGTACAAAAAAATAAATTTCTTCCCGTTTTACGCTTGTACGCTTCGCTTCCTCGTGCCTCGTTGCTGCAGGGTACCGCTTCAACCGTGGCTAATTGGCCATAGTAGTACTTAGTTTTAGTGACTGCTTGGTATATTAACGTTAAACCTTATTTAATGAAGGGGGCCTAAATTATAATTTCATTTGCATTGTTGAATGCCAATATGGATTTACGGTTATTCTATGTTTTTAACGTGTAAAGGGCCTTCTGCTAGAATGTCTGACCCTGAGAATTCTAATTTCTTTATTCGTCTTTCTAAAGGATATTCTGTAGCGGTCAATTTCGAAAGCAAAAAAACTGGCGTCGTTATTTTTCTTTAATCTGTCTTTTTGGAATGTATCTGGATGGTTTGGAATCGACTTGATTTTTGATAAAATTTTTATTTCAATTTTTTCAGCGTAATCAATAAGGCCATTGTCTTCTAAATACTGGATAATTTCTAGTAATTGTTTTACAGCAAGTTTATTCCATTTAATTTCCATTAAATAAGCTTACGCCTTTTTTCAAAAAGTTGTTCTACATCTTCATGAGAAATAAAGTTGCCAGATTCTATTTCTTTATCTGCTTTATCTATTTCCTCATTATATTGATTTAAGAATGCTGCTTCAACTTCTGTTGGTTCGTCATTAATATCAGATTGATATTTATAGTCTAAACTATCCAAAAAGGCAATAAGGACTTTTTCTTCCTGCTCATTTTTTGTGTTTACAAATACGCTCATATTCAAATTTAACGAAATTTAACGAAAATAAATATAGGCTATTACCTATTCTTTCTTCACCAATCCATGTTCCTTCAGTGTGGCAACCGCGAGTTCGATCAGCCTCAAGTTTTCTTCCAGATGCCCGTGTTGCACTTCTACATTGATATAAGGAATATTATTTTGCATGGCATAAACCGAAAGGGAGCCGTCATTAGAAACGAATTTAGATTGAAGAATTACATTCACGTTTGCCTTTTTTAAGCTGCTGAATAATCTTGGCTCGGTTACATAAATCAGATCATCGCCATCCATCTGGAAGTTGATGTAAACAGAATCAGCGGTGCTGGCTAAATCGTAACCTGGTAAATAAGACGAAATACCAAAACCACCATCTGCATTGTTATGAAGGGTTAAAAAATAACCCGTAGCTTTTGGATCGTAAAAATCGACAATTTGTTTGCCTGCATTAAGTATTACTTTTTCTGCTTCGTTAGAGCTGAAAAAATCTTTTTTTAACCTTGTTTTTACACCTATTTCGGTATAAATAGCGTTAGGGTCTATACGATATTGATCATCCATATAGGTGAAATAATAATCTCTTACACCTCCATATTGACTATCGATGAGTTCGCCGCCACTCCAACGGATATAATCAAAGCCTGCTTTTACACCAGTATCTTCATTATCATGCACGACTAAAAATTTAATACCATTAGGTTTGTAACTGTATTTTACCAGGTTGATATCTAAGTTTGAAACCTTAACAAAGCTCGAATCTGTAGTCATGGCCTGGAAAACAGGAGGGTGTTGAGCTTTAAGCAGAAAAGTGAAGCAGATGAGGGACAGGCTAAGAATGATTTTGAACATAATCTCTAATATACAATGTTGTTGCATAATTTGTTTGGATACGGTATTGTAGAATTATCTGCGCATGGCTCAGCGTAAGTAATTTAAATAGACTCTTTCGTGTTATCTAATTTTATGTGGTAAAAAAATAATTGGCCTTAACGATACCAGAACAATTTATTGAGATAGAATCTATTATCCGCAGCCAAAAATATATATATTATATGTGTTTTGGCTGCGGATATTTTTTTATCTACAGCCAAAATTTTATATTTGATGTGTATTTTGGCTGCGGATAAAATTATTTTAATCTTTAACCATTAAAAAGGAGAAAAAAATGGAATTGCTCATTGGAAGAATAGCTGAGAAAAAAATATTGTCAGAGGCACTTGCTTCGTCTTCATCAGAACTATTGGCAGTCTTTGGCAGGAGAAGGGTAGGAAAAACTTTCCTGATCCGCTCAGTCTTCCAGAAACAGCTTATTTTCGAACTTTCGGGTGTTCACGATGCGAATGCTGCCGAGCAACTGCTCAATTTCAGCAAGGCTATTGCAAATGCGTTAGGTTCTAAATTAACTCCCGTAGCTCCTAAGAATTGGACAGAAGCCTTCTGGCAACTCAGAGAATTTGCAGCACCTATACTTAAAAAAAGAAAAGCTGTAGTTTTCTTTGATGAGTTTCCTTGGCTAAGTTCGCATAAATCAGGCTTTCTTTCTGCATTTGAATATTTTTGGAACCAGTGGGCCTCACAGCAGCCAAATCTGATAGTTGCAATCTGTGGATCTGCTGCCACCTGGATGATTAAAAAAGTTGTTAACAGCAAAGGAGGTTTGCACAATAGGTTAACACGTAAAATACGCCTGTTACCTTTTACCTTGCACGAGACAGAACAGTATCTAAAAAGCAATAATATCCATATTGACCGTTACCAGATACTGAACATTTTTATGGCAATGGGCGGTGTGCCACATTATTTGAAAGAACTTAAAAAAGGAGAAAGTGCTACGCAGGCTATTGACAGGCTTTGCTTTACTAAAGATGGCCTCCTTTCAACAGAATTCGCAAACCTTTACCGCTCGTTGTTCGAAAATGCAGAAAGACACATTTCCGTAGTTAAAGCACTCGCAGACAAACCGTCGGGATTAACAAGAAACGAAATCATTGCGGCCTGTAACCTACAGAGTGGAGGGACTACCAGTCTATTACTTGAGGAACTTGTGGAGTCTGGTTTCATTACTCCGCACCTGCCTTTTCAAAAGAATGCCAATCAAAGCATTTATAAACTCAGCGATGAATACAGTCTTTTCTATCTTAAATTTATCGAACATTCCCGTGCTACAGGTGCAGGCACATGGCTTAAAAAATCATCAACGTCTTCCTGGAGGAGTTGGAGTGGCTATGCCTTTGAAGGGATCTGCATGAAACATACCGATAATATTAAGCAGGCACTAGGCATTTCCGGAGTGTTTACTGAAACATCAGCTTGGCGGCACGCTCCAAAAGACGGAAACGGCGCACAGGTTGATCTGTTGTTAGACAGGCAAGATAATATAATCAGTATATGTGAAATGAAATTTTCGAATACTGAGTTCGTAATAGATAAAGCTTATGCTGGTGAGTTACAGTACAAACTTGAGGTATTTCGTCAGCAGAGCAAAACCAAAAAAGCATTATTTCTAGCCATGGTTACAACCTATGGCGTTAAAAATAATATGTATTCTATTGGCCTGGTACAGAATGAAGTTACCATGGATCATTTGTTTTTGCCTTAGTATAATATTAAGAGAGTTTAAAGCACTACTTTCATCAGTTTTGCTACGCCCGCCGAATGCATTTGGTTAATATCATTAAGTTAAGCACAACGGTTGTCAGTCTGAGCGTAGTCGAAGACTTCTTGAGATTAATAAATCGTAAATAAATGCCCTTCGACTACGCTCAGGGTGACATCTTTTTGAGATTCCTTAACTTGATGACAATGTACATTTGGTTCAAGAAAGTCAAATTCAATAAGATTTGTGACATTCACTAAACCACATCCCTGATTTTTAACTCCACAAAAAAGCCCCGATTTGGGATCGGGGCTAAATTGATTGTTAATCTGGATGTTTATTAATGTCCATGATCTAAGTCGTATTCGTTTACATCTTTGTGGTCGTATGGTTCAACCATTAATTCATCGATTGTTTTTCCTTTTTTATTGAAACCAAAGCGCTCTAACATTCTATCGAATATTAAGTATACCACCGGTACCACAATTAAAGTTAAGAACAATGAACTGGTTAATCCACCTACAATAACCCAAGCTAAACCATTTTTCCATTCGGCACCTGCACCGCTTGCTAGTGCAATTGGAAGCATACCGAATACCATGGCGATGGTTGTCATTAAGATTGGCCTTAAACGTGCATGGTTGGCCAATACAAGCGCTTCTTTAGTCTCTTTACCTTCAGCCTTTAAGTGGTTGGTAAAATCGACCAGGATAATTGCATTTTTCGCTACCAGACCCATTAACATAATTAAGCCTAAAATGGTGAAGATACCGATAGAGTTGTTCGTTAAAGCCAGGGCTAACAATGCCCCGATTACCGCTAATGGAAGTGAAAACATTACCACCAATGGATAAATAAAACTATCGTAAAGTGCAACCATAATCAGGTAGACCAAAATGATCGATGCCAATAAAGCGATACCCAAAGTACCAAAACCTTCGCTTTGATTTTCCTCATCGCCTGCCCAGCTATAACTTACGCCAATGGGAGCCTTAAGTTTACCATTTTTTTGCATGTCGATAAGCTTTTGTTTAAAGTCTGCAACGATGGTACCTGTAGGTCTACCAATAGATTGCGCCTGAACAGATACTGAAGTCGATTTGTTCAATCGCTCTAACTGACTTGGACCGGAACCTTCTGTAATGGTTGCAAATTGCGATAACTTAATCGGTGCACCATCACTATTAATGAAAATCAGGTTACGAACATCATCAATATTTTTTCTGTTGAAAGTTTGATATTGGATATTGATATCGTACTCGTACTCACCTTTACGGTATTTTCCATCTGTATTCCCTGCAAAAGCAGTTTGCATGGTAGAACCTACGGTTGACAGCGTTAGGCCAACAGCTGCCATTTTATCTCGGTCTACCTGAACGTTAATTTCTGGTGTTCCTTTCTCTACTGATAACTTAATTTCAGTAGCTCCCGGGATAGTCGCCAAAAGTTTTTGCGCACCTTCAGCATATTTCAAAACGCTATCCAAATCAGAGCCCATTACAACTAAGCTAATTGGCGCATTTTCTGCAATACCCAAAATACTGATTGGAACAGTTTTTACTTTAGCACCAATTAATTCTTTAGCCAGTGCACGGCTCATCTTCGTTGCGAAAATATCTGAAGAAATACCCTTGCGTTCATCACGTTCAACAAGTTTTACGTTGATCTCCGATTTATAGGCTGTTGCCTGCGTACCACCGAAATCACCTGTCGCTTGTCCTACAGTAGTAATTAATTGTGTAATTTCTGGCTGTTTATCTAAGAAAGCCTCGGCTTTTTGTGTTAAGAAGTTGGTTTGCTCTAAAGAAGCATCTTTTGGTAACTCCAACTGTACTAGGAACTCACCTTTATCTGATTTAGGGAAGAACTCAGAACCAATAAAACCGCCTACCAATAAACCGCAAGAACTTAAGAACATCACCACCACGGCAACTAAAGTAAGTGCTTTATGGTTTAATGACCAAGTTAAAATGCTGGTAATCCAAAGGGTAAATTTCTTTAATTGCTTTTCGAACCAGAGAATGAAACGGCCAAATATGTTTTTACCTTCAATATGTTCCAATTTACCGAAACGAGAGAAGATAAGCGGTACAATGGTAAATGAAGCTACTAATGAAAGTAAGGTTGCTATAATTACCACAATACAGAATTGACGCAGGATGTTCGATACTAAACCTGTACTTACCGCAATCGGGAAGAATACCACCACAATTACGAAAGTAATAGATACTACGGTAAAACCAATTTCTCTTGTTGCATCAGACGCTGCCCTTACCTTGTTTTTACCCATCTCCATGTGTCGCTGGATATTTTCCAGCACCACAATTGCATCATCCACCAGGATACCTACCACGAGTGACAGACCCAATAGCGACATTAAGTTCAAGGTAAAGCCGAATAAGCTAATCCCGATAAACGTAGCAATTAAGGAAACCGGAATGGATACCATTACAATTAACGCGTTACGTAAACTGTGCAGGAAGAAAAGCATTACAAAAGCCACCAAAATAACCGCAAGGATTAAATCGTGGATTACCGCATCTGCCGATTCTAAGGTAAAGATCGAACTATCGTTAACAATCCTGATGTCTAATTTATTTGCTGCGTATTCATTTTTAAGCTTAGCAATAATGGCGTGTACACCTTTACTTACCTCTACTGCATTCGCATCACTTTGTTTGATGATCTGGATAGCGATAGATGCTTTACGATCAATACGTGCCAGTTTCTCTGTTTCTTTTTGTGAATCCTGAACATCGGCAACGTCGCCTAAACGGATCTGTGCACCATCTTTAGTTGTTGTTAAAACGAGGTTTCTCAATTCTTCCATACTTCTGTATTTACCCGATAAACGGATTAATACATCCTGGTTCTGCGTTTTAACACTTCCGGTAGGGAAATCGAGGTTAGAACTCAAAATCAATTGTTGCACCTGAGGAACCGAAAGCTTATAGCCCTGCAGTTTATCAGCGTCTAACGAAACCTGAATTTCGCGTTCTGAACCACCAACCAGGTTAACCTGTGCGATACCGCTTACCCTCGAAATTACCGGCGCAATACGTTTGTCGATCAAATCGTAAAAGGTAATATCATCCATATTTGCCGAAGCAGACATGGTAATTACCGGTAAATCATCTAACGAGAATTTACTTAACGATGGTGTTTTTACATCCTCTGGCAATTGAGAAAGAATGGCATTTACCTTACGTTGGGCATCATTCATTGAAATATCGATGTTGGCCTTATCTGTTAAGGTGATGGTAACTGTTGATAAACTCTCAAATGATACAGAGTTGATCTTTTTGATGTTTTCCATCGATGATACCGCATCCTCAATTTTTTTGGTTACGGTATTTTCAACCTCATTTGGAGAAGCACCAGGGTAGATGGTTGAAATAGATACTACGTTGTTAGAGAATTTTGGAAGTAATTCATAACCCAACGAAAAGTAACTTAGTAGCCCAAGCAAGGTAAGTGCGGTAAACACCACAATAACCAGCGAAGGCCTTTTTATAGATATGTCTGTTATCTTCATTTTAATTAGTATTGCGTTTTGCGATTGGCGTACCGCGTTTTAAAAGCCGAAAAATTCCTCTCACTTATTTTACGATACTTACTGCAGTACCTTCAGTTAAGTTAATCTGTCCGCTGGTAATTACAGTTTCACCTTCTTTTAAGCCATCAAGAATTTCAACATTATCTCCTAAAATACGGCCTGCTACAACATTACGGGTTTTAGCAGTATTGTTAGCTTTATCCAATACGAAAACCTGATTACTGCTTACACTACCCACAAACGATGTGCGTGGAATAAGGATACTAGGCGCTTGTTTAGGAAACTTAAATATTGCCGTGCCGTACATACCGGCTTTTAAAGTATTTTTGTGACTGTTTTCTACTTCAATTTCAATAGGGAAGTTTAGGGTTGCATCAGCTTTAGCAGCAATGAAAGTTACCTTGCCAGAGAAGTTATCAGTTGGGAAAACCGAAGATTTGATCTCGATCTGATCGCCGATTTTAAGGTTGGCAACCTGCGATTCGTTAACGTTTACTTTCAGCTTTAATTTGGAAACATCAACTAACTCAAACAATTGTGTGCCCTGAGTATTTACAAAAGCACCAACTTCGATGTATCTTTTGTTTACAATACCGTTAATTGGCGATTTAATATTTGCATCACTTAATCTTCTTTGCGAAGCCTGTAAACGCAATTTTGCATTTTTCGTGGCCAATTTAGCCTGGTCTAACTGTTGTTGTGTAACGCCGCCAGTTGAAAATGAGCTTTGGTATCTCGCCTCATCTCTTACTGCATTCTGGTAGTTCGCTTCAGCAGTTTCCCTATCTGTATTGATAATTTCAGCATCAACGCGGGCTAAAACCTGTCCCTTACTTACCCGGTCGCCTTCATCTACATAAATAGCCTTAACACGACCAGCATTTTCTGATAAAAAGTTAAGTTCTTGTTTAGGGATAAAGGTTCCGTTTGCACTGAAATCTAAATTTACAGCTTTACGCTCTACCTGAGCAACACGAACGGCAACTGCACCACCACCTTTAGCAATGAAAGCAGTTTTTTCTTCGTTCTTTTTTTTATTGTTGCTTAAAACATAAGCTATTGCACCAAGGGCAACAACAACTACGATGATTATGGTAATTACTCTTTTCATTTCTATTGTACTAGCGATTTAATATTTCCGTTTGATTTGATTAATTGTATTTCGGCTATTTTATAATTTAATAAAGCCTGTGTATAGCTGTTTTGTGCAGAGGTAAGTGCATTTTCAGTATCCAGTAAATCAGTTAAAGAAGCTAAGCCGTTGTTATAATTGTTTTGTGTGCTTTTGTAAATCTCCTGAGCTAAATCAGCATTTTTACGCTGCGATTTTATAGTATTGATGTTGTTGCGCAATTGAATCTTTGCATTTTCATAGGCAAGGTTTAAAGAGTTTACAGATTCTTTTCTGCTTTCTTTTGCTTTTCTGATATCAACATCTGCCTGGCGGATCTTCGAGCGTGTTAAAAAGCCATTGAAAATAGGGATTTTTAGGGTTAAGCCAATTGCTGATGCCCCGTAACCAATTGCTGCTGCATTAGATTTTAAAAAGTCGAAACTATCGCTCTGACTGGAGTAAGTATAATTACCCGTTAAAGCCAGCGATGGATAATATTCGGCAACATAGGCTTTTCTTTGCAGCGATAAAAGTTTATCCTGGTTATCCAAAAGTTTTACCTCAGTTCTGTTCGCCAAATCAATAGAATCTGTAAAAACAGGTAAAGTAGTTACTTCAGTTAATTCGGTAGCAGGTAAACTGATCGGTGTAGAAACCGGCATCCCCATCGAAAATTTTAACTGATTTTCCAATTGGGTAATCGCATTAATCACCTGTTCGCGTTGTGTGTTCAGGTTGGTTAAATTAACATTAATCCTGTCTACGTCGATTTTTCTGGCCAAACCGTTTTTATATTGGTTTGAAACAATTTTCTCTACAATGTTAACATTTTTAATGTTCGTATCAATTACGTTTAGTTGCTGTCTGTTTACCAGAACCTGGTAATAATTGTTGGCAACCAATTCGATAATCTGCTCTTCTGTGTATTGTGAAGTAAGGTTGTAATATTCCTCGCTGGAACGTGCAGCTTGCAGACCGGTAAAAACCTGTTGGTTAAACAACTGTTGCGAAAGCTGAACACCTGCAGTCGAATTCCAGTTCTGACCTAATTTAATTGCCTGTGTTTGTCCGCCAAAGTTAGCAACCAATTGGCCAATAATTGGGTTATAGGTTAAGCCTACGTTTCCAGTAAGCTGAGGTAAGGCCTGAGCCCTAACTTCTTCTACCTTATACCGTCCGCCTTCAATATCCAGTTTCGCATTCCGAACCTTGGTGTTGTTTTGGAGCGCAAAGGTGAGCGCATCTTTTAAGGTAATTTGCTGCTGAGCAAGCACCAGTTGCGGCAAAACCGAACCGATAAGGAGTATGAGCATTAATTTTACCATTTTTACTCTAAGCATAATGTATTGTTTTTTTGTTTTTGGGTTCTTATCTGTTTTTTCAGCCTTATTAATTTTAGGCTGTTTATTGATGCTAACGTCACGCTTTTAGTCTACGCACCTTAAACCTCTTATAAATATGGTTGTCAGGTTTTTTTGCTTTAACGTCATTTTATTTAATGCTTTTTTTTCGGGGAAAAGGTCCTTGCCAGTTTCCATAATACACATGGTACAAAGACCCATCAAACTTTCCAGGTATAATTCGGCAATATGTGCTGTGTCATCATGCTCAATTTCTCCTTTTGATTTAGCCTGGCTAAAAATCTCTGCGAAAAATTCCTTTTCCGATTCTTTTAGCGAATGCAGTTTGCCTTTAATCACCTCATCGTTTAATAAATCCGGAATGCCCTCCGTAATGCGGAGCATGTAATATTTTTGGAAAAATGTGTTCCGCACATCGATGGTATTAAAAAGAATTTCCTGAACAGGCAAATCAGGGTTGTATTTCTTTTTAATCAATTCAAAGAAATCGTTAAAGACTCTTTCAATCACTCCCACGATCAAATGCTTTTTATCCGGAAAATAATAATAAAGAGATGGTTTCGATACGGATAGATCTTCGGCAATATCATTCATCGTGGTTTTACCAATACCAAAATGGATAAAGCGTTTTATAGCACCATCAATAATTTGCTCTCTCTTTTTATCGGCTACAATCATTTTACTTTTCTACTTTCTGACTTTTTTAATATTTTAGTCAAAAATAGTGCTAAAAAATGATTTGTCATGAAAAGTTTGTTAAAAACAATATTAAGCTTACAGTGTAATGACATAATTTTGCATCTTTGACTGTTTATATCTTTACAAACCAATATTTTAGAAAAATTGTCTGTATTCATTAATATCATTATTTTACTATTTACCATTATTTTTATGGAGTGTTTGTCGTGGTTTATACACAAGTATTTATTCCATGGGCCACTCTGGTTTATGCATAAAAGCCATCACCAAAAGGCAAAATCATTTTTTGAATGGAACGATCTGTTTGCGGTGTTATTTGCCGGAGTATCACTTTATTTAATGTACGTCGATCGGGATGGCTTTGGTTACCGATTTTTTGTGGGCTTAGGTATTACTTTATATGGCGTGATTTATTTTGTAGTGCACGATTGGTTTGTGCACCGTCGTTTTAAAACCTTTAAAAGTAATAATGCTTATTTGCAGGCTGTCAGGAAGGCACACAAAATTCACCATAAAAACAGGGGTAAAGAGAAGGGAAAGGCTTTTGGATTGTTGTTTGTGCGGAAAGCAGTATTAAAAAGCTAAATTATACTAAATGAAAAATTATTATCAGGTCATTCTTCTTGTAATTATTTCTTCAACCTTATAATCTTGTGGCAAAAAGACTAATAAAGACCGCGCCATTGCACTTGTGGAGTCGAAATACGAAACCAGTGACCAGGATTTGAATTTTGACGGTTCAAAATTAGATAGTTTATACAATATTTCTCCTCAGGCTTATGCTGATAGTATCAAAAAGGGAAATGAGTTGGATGTTACCCTGGCTGAATTAGAAACCCAGATTGAGCATTTGAGTCAGGCAGAGTCGGATAGCGTTGGGTTGATCAGTGCCAGATTAACTAAAGAACGGTATCAATTGTTGGAGCTTGCTAAAACCAAACCTGCGTTTATTGGCTGGAAACTTTCTGGTGTAGCTGTAGCCGGAGATAAGCCTAAAATTTTAAGCTTTAATTTTGATAAGGGGATTACCAAAATCGTTCCTTAATTATTTTTTATTTTACTTTTGCAGCATAACCCAAAATCAATATGCTTCAAATTCAGGAAAATATTTCTCTAAAACCATATAACTCATTTGGTATAGATGTTAAGGCTAGTTATTTCGCTGAGATATCCTCTGAAGCAGATCTGGTTAGTTTATTTAAAAACGAGCTTGTAAAAGCTCAGCAGCTGTTAGTGATAGGCGGAGGTAGCAATGTATTATTTACAAAGGATTACAATGGTTTAGTGATTAAAATCAGCATCAAGGGCATCCAATCTAAAGTTATTGATGATAAAGTTTTGGTAACTGCTGGTGCAGGTGAGGTTTGGAACGATTTTGTAAACTACTGTGTTGAACATCATTTTGCGGGGGTAGAAAATTTAAGCCTGATTCCGGGTACAGTGGGTGCTTCGCCCATACAGAATATTGGTGCTTATGGCATAGAGCTAAAAGACGTTTTCGAAAGCTGCACAGCATTTGAAATTAGAAGCGGAAAAATGAAAACCTTCTGCTATGCAGATTGCCATTTCGGTTATCGTGAAAGTATTTTCAAAAGGGAGTTGAAGGGTCAATATATTATTACATCTGTTACTTTCCGTTTGTCGGCCGAAGCAAAAATTAATACTTCTTACGGTGCAATTGAAACCGAACTGTTGAACAGGGGGATAGAAAACCCAAATATTGTTGATGTTTCGTCTGCTGTATCGCATATCCGTGTGAGTAAACTGCCCGATCCATCAACTATTGGTAACGCTGGCAGTTTTTTCAAAAATCCAGTGATTGAAAAACATGAATTTGCAGATATTGTTGCTAAACACCCCGATGTGGTGCATTATCCTACAACTGATGATAAAATTAAACTGGCGGCAGGCTGGTTAATTGAGCAGTGTGGCTGGAAGGGTAAAGTAGTTGGCCAAACTGGTACCTGGAAAAATCAGGCTTTGGTTTTAGTTAACCATGGTCACGCAACTGGCACAGAAGTGTATAATTTTTCTGAACAAATAATAGACAGTGTGAAGTCTACTTTTGGAGTCACTTTAGAAAGAGAAGTAAATATTCTGTGACGAAGGCTGACTATTAGGTAATTGAACACTTTTAACACCGTGCCAGAAAATTTTGGTATTAAGTTTGTTTGAGTTTAAGCGAATGAACAATAATTGATTTGTTTTTAATCTCCTAAAGCTAAATATCATGACAAAATTTGAATTCAATCATCTGGTTAATCATCACTCGGTATCACTTAGATCTTATGCTTTAAATTTTACGAAAGACGCAGAAGACGCAAATGATTTGGTTCAGGATACGATGCTGAAAGCGATCACTTATTACAATAAGTTTAAAGAGGGTACGAATTTAAAAGGCTGGTTGTTTACCATCATGAAAAATACTTTCATTAACAACTATCGCCGACTGGTTAAAACAAATACTTTAATTACCCAAAGCGAGGATATTTCTTCTGCGAACCTTTCATATAGTGCAACCAAAAACCAGGCAGAAAGTAAATTTGTTTTAGGTGATATTGATAAAGCATTATCTCAATTACCTGAAGAATATTATGTGCCGTTTATCCGTTATTTTGAAGGTTATAAATACCATGAAATTGCAGATATGTTAGAAATTCCGATTGGAACAGTAAAAACACGTATCCACGTAGCAAGAGGTATATTAAAAAAATACCTTAAAACTTACTCAAAAGAAATTGCCAGTGTAGAATTGGTTTAAGATACATCTATTGAAAAACTAGGGGCTCAGATTTATCTGGGCCTTTTTTGTTATCACTCCAAAAAGAAACGTCATCTCGACTGAAGCGCAGCGGAATGGAGAGATCTATCCTAACAAGTTTAGTTTTGCTGAGCACTACGTTGCTCTCGACTGCGTTGCACTTCGCTCGAACTGACAGGTATAGGAAACGTTGCAATAAATTTGAAACTCAGTGATGAAGCCTGAACTTTTGAGCAAAGTTTTTCAAAACAACCTAAAAAGCAAAAGGCCTGGAAAATCCAGGCCTTTTTGCTTATCATATATTTGGTTAGTTGATTCTTATTTTTTCTTTCAACAAATTGCCTTCTCTCTTATTTCGAAACAAATGCAAACCTCAAGTGATTATGTGTTTTGAAGCGTTATTGCAGTGTTTTTGTTTTGTGGTTATAAAGATAGGGGAAATTTTAAATTTGTCAAGCTTTTTTTAACTTTTTTTTTATTTCTTTTGCTACCACTTGTCCAGAGATGATTGCAGGTGGCACTCCGGGGCCTGGAACGGTTAATTGTCCGGTGTATAAAAAATTTGTTACCTTACTTTTCATTTTGGGTTTTAAGAAAGCAGTCTGTTTCAAAGTGTTTGCTAATCCATACGCATTTCCTTTAAAAGCGTGGTAATCTTCAACAAAATCATTCATGGCGTAACTCCGTTTAAACAGAATGTTACCACTAATGTCGTTTCCGGTTAAATTTCTGAAGCGGTTTAACAATAAATTAAAATACTCTTCCCTTTTGCTTTCGCTATCTTTTAAATCGGGTGCAAGCGGAACCAAAAAGAAAAGGTTTTCGCAACCCTCTGGCGCTACGCTCGGATCGGTAACCGATGGACAGCAGGCATAAAACAATGGTTTTGTTGGCCATTGTGGATTGCTGTAGATTTCTTCAGCGTGTTGATCAAAATTCTCATCGAAGAATAAGTTATGGTGCAATATATTGTCTAGTTTTTTATCTAGGCCGATATAGAATAATAGACAGGAAGGCGCCATTGTTCTCTCTTCCCAATACTTTTTACTGTAATTACGGTAAGGTTGATCAAAAAGATGTTGATCAATGTGCTCATAATCTGCATTTCCTACTACAAAATCGCTTTTAAAGTTTCCTTTATCCGTAATTACGTATTCTGCAAGGTTATTTTTTACTTCAATTTTGGTTACTTCCGTATCGAAAATAAATTTCACCCCTTCACTTTCTGCAATTTGCTGCATGGCGGTTACAATTTTGTGCATGCCACCCATAGGGTACCAGGTACCTAACACCAGGTCGGCGTAGTTCATAAGGCTGTATAATGCAGGGGTGTTTTGTGGTGTGGCACCCAAAAATAGAACTGGAAATTCTAACAGTTTCCGCAGTCGATCATTTTTAAACAAATCGTATACATGTTTTCGCATGTTTCCCAATAGCTGCAGTTTAATACCGCTAACGGCTAATCTCGGATCGAAATATTCCATTACACTATGCGAGGGTTTGAAAACATATTCGTTCATGCCTACATCGTATTTATACTTCGCCTGATCAAGGAAATGTTTTAGGTTGCCGCTGCTGCCGGGCTCTAATTTTTCAAATAAAGCATATAGGTCATCTAATGTCGCTGGAACATCAATAGTATCACTTTTACCAAAATAAATGCGGTAAGAAGGACTTAGCCTTTTCAGTTCATAAAAATCGGACGCTGTTTTATCAAAGATCTGGTAGTAGTTTTCGAAAACATCTGGCATCCAATACCAACTTGGCCCCATGTCAAACAGAAAACCATCTTTTTCCCAGGTTCTGGCCCTTCCACCGGCCATTTCGTTCTTTTCGATAACAGTAACATCACAACCATCTTTGGCCAATAAAGCTGCCGCAGCCAAGCCTGCAAAACCGGCACCTATGACGGTAACCGTGGGTTTTTTCTCCATGATGTAAATAAAGGAATTTTATTGCGTTTTGTTTTGGTTTTTTGTCATTCTGTATTTGTCATTCTGAACGCAGTGAAGAATCTTTCTTTTGTTAGCAGTATCTTTATGGGAACTTGATTCGATCGATCGTTTGGGTATTGTATTTCTTCGGTTAAAGATCCTTCGCTACGCTCAGGATGACAGCGAGGAGAAATAATTGTCATTCTGAACGCAGTGAAGAATCTTTCTTTTGTTAGCTATATTTTTATGGGAACTTGATTCGATCGATCGTTTGGGTGCGGTATTTCATCGGTTGGAGATCCTTCGCTGCGCTCAGGATGAAAGTGAAGAATCTTTCTTTTGTTAGCAATAATCTTATGGGAACTTGATTCGATCGATCGTTTGGGTACTGTATTTCTTCGGTTGCAGATCCTTCGTTGCGCTCAGGATGACAGTAAAACCAAGTGAGTTTAACGTACATTATTCTTCAATAATGATATCATTAAGAAAATCCCAATTTTTATTTTGTAACTCAATTAGTGCATTCTTTTTTGCTCTTTTCCAACCTTTTATTTCTTTTTCACGTTCAATAGCATGTTCAATGTGTTCAAATCTCTCAAAATAAACTAAGTAGTGGCAATTGTATTTATAAGTAAAAGCGAACTTATTTTCTTTGTTCTCCTCGTGTTGCCTCAGCCTTACCTCTAGGTCATTTGTTACTCCAGTATAAACTACAGTTTTATTCTTATTAGTTAAGATGTAGAGGAAGTAATTATGATTCATTATTAAAAATAAATATTTTTTCTTAAAAATTACTTTGTCATTCTGAACGCAGTGAAGAATCTTTCTTTTGTAGTAGTAATCTTTATGGGAGCTTGATTCGGTCGATCGTTTGGGTACTTCATTTCATCGGTTGTAGATCCTTCGCTGCGCTCAGGATGACAGTGAGGATAAATTTGTCATTCTGAACGCAGTGAAGAATCTTTCTTTTGTTAGCAGTAGTCTTTATGAGGGTTGATTCGATCGATAGTTTAGGTGCTGTTTTTCATCGGTTGCAGATCCTTCGCTGCGCTCAGGATGACAGAGAGGAGAAATAATTGTCATTCTGAACGCAGTGAAGAATCTTTCTTTTGTTAGCTATATCTTTATGGTGGCTTGATTCGATCGATCGTTTGGGTGCGGTATTTCATCGGTTGCAGATCCTTCGCTGCGCTCAGGATCACAGTGGAAGCAAAAGCGCTTAGCTTTTCTTACCTTTGTCCATAACCATGATTAAAATACGCATTATATTTTTACTGCTCTTTGCAGTAAGCCATGTTACTTATGCCCAGTTATCCACTAAAGAAATTGCGATATTAAAAATTAATATGGTTAAGGCGGTTGAAAACCCGAAGCTAACCGACTCGTTATTTGCCAAATTGAACAAACTACCTAATAAAACAGCCCTGATAACCGGCTATACAGGGACCCTGGAGGCCCTCAAAGCCAAACACTCCTGGAATCCATACAACAAGATCAGGTATGTGAGCCAGTCGCTAAAAACAATGCAAAAAGCTATAGATATGGACAAGGAAAATCTGGAGATCCGTTTTATGCGGTTTTCAATTGAATTTTATACTCCTTCCTTTCTCGGTTTCAGTAAAGATCTGGCTCAGGATAAAAAAGAGATCGTTAAACATTATCAAAATGAAAACTTTGGTCTTGCCGATCGCGAACTCATTAAAAACGTAGCTAAATTTATGATCGACAGTAAAAAATGCAGTTCTGCTGAAGTTAAAATTTTGACCAAACACCTTTAGAATGAAGTACATTTATCTGCTTATTAATATTGCCGTAATTTTTTTTCCACTAGTTTTATCATTCGATAAAAAGGTTCATTTTTTTAGTAAATGGAAGTTTGTATTTCCTGCAATATTGCTCACTGGTATTATATTTTTAATTTGGGATATCCTGTTTACCAGGCTCGCGGTATGGTCTTTTAATCCTGATTATCTTATTGGGTTAAACCTTTTGGGGCTACCTTTAGAAGAGATCCTATTCTTTTTAACGGTTCCTTATGCCTGTGTGTTTATTTACGAATGTTTGAATGCTTATTTTCCAAAAAACGACCTGCAGAAGTATAGCTTCGCTATAAGTAATCTGTTCCTGGGGCTTTGTGTGGCCATTTTATTTTTTGGTTATAACAGGTGGTACACGCTGATCAATTTTGGTTTTTTATTTATAGTGTTGGCTTATGTAGAGTATGTAAATGTCGATTTTCGGTTTATGTACAAGTTCTACAGGGCTTACCTGATTTCGCTTATTCCCTTCTATATTGTAAATGGGTTTTTAACTTCTATGCCTGTGGTGATGTACAACGATAAGCAAAACCTTGGGTTTCGAGTGGGTACTATTCCTTTCGAAGATCATTTTTATTTAATGGGGCTGTTATTGATGAATATTTACCTGTACGAAGTTTTTAAAAGTAAGGGCGATAAAAGCCAGGCGTAAGATAAGATTGTATTTTTTTGGAAAACAAATATTCAGTAGTTCTTGGCTGGATTCAGTCCCGCTCATTCATTCCAAGTCCTCGCTGCGCTGTGGGCTTTCCATTGCAATCGGGTTTATTAAGAAGGTTTCTGCACGCTGCAACCCCAAAAATGAAATGCTGTCGTGGCCAATTAGCCCCGGTTGAAGCGATACCCTGCAGCAACGAGGTACGAGGCAGCGAAGCGTATAAGCGTAAAACGGGAGGAAACTTTGTGCATTGTACAGGCCTTGTGCTTCAAATAAGAATAATAAATTGAAATATCCAGATATTGGTCTCGAATCTTCTTATAATGAGAACTTATTATTAAAATAATAGCTAATTAACCATATAAGACATTAAAGAAAACATAAGCTTATATTTCTTATATGCTTAAAAACCTTTTTGATTAACTTCAGCCCGAAATTAATTTAAATGGATTTACCCAGCTATACCAAACAACAACTTGCTTTGCGCAACGGACAGGACAAACCCCAGATCTGGGTGGCTTATAAAGGTTTGATCTACGATATGACCAATAGCAGGCTATGGCGGAACGGGAAACATTATGAGCACTGGGCCGGGCAGGATTTAACTGACGAACTGCCTGATGCACCGCATACCGATGCTGTTTTTGAAAAATTTATACCGATAGCAATATTGGCTACACTAAGTTGATTTTTGTCAGGGTAGAATTAACGATAGAATGAAAATTAAGATATGTCATGTTGAGCCTGTCGAAACAGCTCGTGTTAAGTCCTTCGACAGGCTCAGGATGACAATTAATTTATATTAAACTTCTATGGTGAAAGCACTTAAGTTTACAAATTCCTGAATTCTTGCTGCAACTTCTTCATCGGTTAAATTCAATAACTTTTCTGTTCCAAATTTCTCTACGCAGAAAGAAGCCAGTGCAGAACCATAAATGATTGCATTTTTCATGTTATTGAAGTTGATTGTACCTACTTTAGCCAAATAGCCGATAAAACCTCCTGCGAAGGTATCGCCAGCGCCTGTTGGATCAAATACTTCTGCCAAAGGCAAGGCCGGAGCTGAGAAAATCTGATCTTCATGGAATAACAATGCGCCATGCTCACCTTTTTTAATGATCAAATATTTTGGACCCATTGTAAGGATTTTCTTCGCTGCTTTTACCAATGAATATTCGCCCGACAACTGACGTGCTTCAGCATCATTAATGGTTAATACATCTACCATTTTAATGGTTTCCAATAAATCATCCATCATAATATCCATCCAGAAGTTCATGGTGTCCATTACGATCAATTTCGGGCGGTTTTTAAGGCGTTTAATTACCGTTTGCTGCACCTGTGGGGTTAGGTTACCTAACATCAGGTACTCGCAATCTTGATAACTCTCCGGGATAATCGGGTCGAAATTTTCCAATACATTCAATTCCGTAATTAAAGTATCACGGCTGTTCATGTCATTGTGGTATTTACCTGACCAGAAAAATGATTTTTCACCTGCTTTAATCTGTAGTCCTTCGGTATCAATACCGTGTTTGGTTAAGGTGTCAATATCTGATTGATGAAAGTCATCCCCCACTACAGCTACAATTTTTGCTTTATTATAAAAGTAAGAAGCGGCTAAACTTGCGTACGTTGCAGCACCACCAACAATTTTATCTGTTTTTCCGAAAGGAGTTTCAATAGCATCAAAAGCTACAGTACCTATGATTATCAGGCTCATATATATGTATTAAATTTTTTTTAAAATTTTTCACTGCAAATATTGCATAAATAATTTAAAAGCCCTAATATTGCATTCCCAAAACGAACAAGGGTATATGTGCTGCAAAGTGTAAATAACCTCGTTTTAGGAAACAACCAGTACTCCTTCTTAGCTCAGCTGGTTAGAGCATCTGACTGTTAATCAGAGGGTCGCTGGTTCGAGCCCAGCAGAGGGAGCCAAATAGGGCAAGCACGTTTTACGGTCGCTTGCCCTTCTTTTTTATCGCTTATTTTGCTGTAAATCAGCGTAGATCATGGGAGCGTTTAATGGATTACGCTTTTTATTTGGTATAAACTTCTCAAACTCCCCAATTTTTACGGTTGATCCCTGATCCGGCTCTTTCTTTACCGGGCTGATTGCTTAGAAATAAAGTATATTTGTTTTAAGCAAATAAAGCCATCGCAACAAGCTAACAAATCATTAAAAAAATAACAATGAGAAAAAGACCATTTACGGTAACCATCCTTTCTATCTTACTATTTCTTTCTTTAAAAATTAATGCACAAATGCCTTTTACCACGAATACCAGCGGGCATATCATCATTAAGGCAAAAATAAATAATGTGGAGGGGAATTTTATTCTGGATACCGGAGCAGGGCTTAATGCTATTTTTACTAAATTTTCTCAAAAACTCAAGAATGAAAAAACCGGCAACTTTTTTGTCGGACACAGAGCGACAGGAGAAGAGTTAAACCTTGATTTGTATAACGCGACAGGGTTTGAAATGAATAACAAAAAATTTAAAGATCAGCAATACGCCATTGTCGATTTAGATTTTGGGGATATTGATGGAATTATTTCGCTGCAACCCTTCATCAACACACCGCTTACGATTGATTATCTCAACAAAAAGATTGTTTTTGATAAAGCAACAAAAAATGAAAAAAACATTGATATTCAGATAGCAGATTATGCAGGCAGAGCCCTTGATATTTTTACCTATATTAAATTGAATAATACTTTAAAAATCCAGACATTATTGGATAGTGGAGCCGGAAAAAAATCATTTTGGTTCAGTTCAAAGTTAATGGAACCCCTGGCCCTAAATAAAGCAGATTTTAAAGCAGTCCCTGTAAAAAGCGATTTTAAGAAGGAAAATAATTATTATATCGGTAAGCTTTCCGAATTAAATACAGTGAATAACCTGCGTAAGATGGAAGGGCTTGATGTTGCATTTGTTGACGGACTGATTTACGAAGGTAAAACCAGTATAGATTGGTTGGGAAATGTTTTGACCATTGACATTGCCAAAAAGAAAATATTTATCGCCGAGTAAAAAGTAGAAAGATTTGTTCTAGAAAATATTCGGGTTTGTTTGCCTATGGATTTTCTCTTAACAACAAAATTTTTGTCGATTTTAGTTAACGGCTAATGTTCTTTGCGGTCTTTTCAAAAAAAGTAGTCAGCCGTGGGTAGAAACGCTCAAAGGTCGGGTAGTCTACTCTTGAGGTTTCATATTCACCAAGCAATTGTACCAGGTCTTCCATCCATGTAAAACCTTTTTCTCTTTGTTTGGCGATCTCGTTATTGATTTCCTTCTGACTTTGTTTATGGTCTATCATATAACGAACGACGGATGCCCGTACCAGGGATTCATTCATCAGGCTGTGCCAGTCCTCGTAGCCCTCTAGTTTCATCTCTTTGCGTCTAGCTGCCAATAGAATTTCTCCGGATGCACTAAGCATAGAATCGATCTTTGGTCTTTGCTCAAGGATATGGTCGATGAAGGAGTGGTTGAACTCATGGATAAGGTAGTTGAGGTAGGTTTCCCTTGCGAAAAGCGGGGTACCATCAGCGGCGAAGGTCCATGAGCCCATGATGGCGTAGACCCTTCGCTTGCTTCCGATTGGGGTAACGCTGGGACCGTAATTTGCCCCGCCGTCGCCAAGCCCGATGGCTACCCTATAATCGACCTGGTGGTCACCATAATAGTCGAGGTACCATTGCTGGTCGAATCCATCGATGGATTGGTCGAAGTCCTTCGTGGCCTGGGTGTAAAGTTTTTTATGGGCTCTAAAGAACAGGTTGAAACCGGAGCGGCGGTAAAAGCTGTTCACGAGCCTGACGAACTTTTCGGTATCAGCAGGATCCCATTTTCCGATGAGGTTATTGTTTTGCTCAGGGATCATGGTGAAGCCGTTTTTCGACTTTTTTAAGTGGACGGCAAGGAACATCACCTTTGAGAAGCCCATGTTCTTTTCCGTTGCAAGTTCCTTTGCAAAGTTAATCACCGGTTCGTTCTTGTAAGGGGCAAAATGTGCATTGATGTCGGCGATATAGTGCTTTGCGAACTTCATGTTGTACTCTGTGTTTCCCGCAAGCCGGAAGATGATACTGAACAGTTCGACACGCTCATCGATGGTCGACCTTACGGGCGTCTTAGCCATTGCGAAGGTAGTGGTAAAAAGGGCTAAGGCGATCAGGATCTTCTTCATGTGTATGGTATATCTGAGTCAAAGCTAGTGAAATAGGCGAGGCCATTGTGCAACATTTTGGCTGTTATTAAGGTGGGTCTGAATTGTTTTTCTTTATTTAACAAGATTGTGTTTATTCCTACATGAACTCAGTTGGGGCCTTTCCGAACTTTTTCTTAAAAGAATGGGAGAAGTGCGACAAGCTTTCAAAGCCCAGGTCGAGGTAGATAGCGGATGGCTTTTGATGTTTGGCTTCAATGAGGTGTTTAGCCTCATTTAGCCGTTTTTCCTGAAGCCAGTGACGGGGTGGAGCACCGAATGTCTTCATAAAATCCCTTTTAAAGGCTGCCAGGCTACGGCCTGTTAATTGTGCAAACTTCTCTACAGGAACATTGAAATGAAAATTATGCAGCATAAATTTTTCCAGGTCGATCTTATATGGTTCTGAAAAATCAAATAAAAAATTGAGCAGTACCGGCATGGCCAGCATCAATAATTTGACGCCTTCCTTTACTTTCAGGATGCCCATTTCGTCGGTCATCTCTGCGCCTGAACTACGCGCATAGGGAATAATGGATTGAAAATAACCCTGCAGGAATTCATTGGAAGGAATTAAAATATTGGGCGGACCAATGTATTTCTGGTCTGCTTTGAGCCTTTCTTCTAACACGATTCTGCGCAACAGATCTTCCTGCAGGGATATCACGATGGTTTCATAGTTTGCACCAGGCAGTGGTGTTTTGGTAATTGTACCCAGTTGATTTTTTCCGATCAGCAGCATTTCCCCGGCGGTCATTGAAATGGTTTGCGTAGAAGTTTCCAACGTGAACTGTCCCGAGACCTGTAGGATCAAGGTATGGTGATTCCAGAAACATGCTTTCTCTTTCCGCTCTGCAGAAAGGTAAGAATAGAATATTACACCGGGAAGAATCTCTGCTGGACTGATCATTTAGCGTTGTAAATAAGTGCCGCCCTGGATAGCGCCTGTTGCAAAAGTAGTATTTAAAATATTCATTTCTTCGGGCGTAAATACAATTTTCATCGCTGCAATATTTTCAGGCAAACGCGATCTGCGGCTCATGCTTACTAAGGGCATGATATCATCTCCCTGCTCTTTTACCCATGCTATCGCAACCTGTGTTGGTGTATAACCTTTATCGGCAGCCAGTTGCTTTAATACTTCCACTTTTTCCAGGTTATGAACTAAATTTCCGCCCTGAAAACGGGAGAAGTGATTACGGTAATCATTCTCGGCAAGCGGAGCTTTCATGTCGCCAGTCAATAAACCTTCGGCAGTATTAGCGAAAGCCACTATACCAATTCCTAATGCTTTTGCCGCCGGAAGCAAGTCGCTTTCAATCCCACGCTCGGCCAGTGAATACCCGATTTCCAATGCGCTTATTGGGTGGGCGCTATTGGCTTTCCGAAGCTGATCTGCCGTGATCTCTGATACACCGATGTAGCGAACTTTACCTTCTTTAACCAGATCAGCGACTGTGCCGATGATGTCTTCTACTGGTACACTGTCATCCATCCGGCTGGGTTGGTATAAATCAATGGTTTCGATCCCTAAACGGGTTAGTGAATAGTTTATAAAATTCTTAATGGCAATGGGACGCAGATCTAGTCCCAGCCAATTTCCATTATGGAAGATCGCTCCGAATTTTACGCTGATAAATGCCTCGTCACGTCTCCCTTTTATGGCTTTGCCCACCAGGATCTCATTATGACCAGCTCCGTAAAAGTCGCCGGTGTTCAAAAAATTAATGCCATTATCCAATGCTTCATGGATCGTAGCAATGCTTTCCGTCTCGTCGGGTGTTGATCCGCCCCAGATAGAGGACATGCGCATACAGCCCAAACCAAGTTTGGATACTAAAGGGCCATTTTGGCCTAATTGAATTGTTGTGCTTTTTTTCATGATTTAAAGGTCTGAATTTAAATCATGCGCAATTTGCTCGCATGGCTCATAATACATGCCTGTACGGCTCATAAAAAAACGAATTCCAGGTAATAATCCCGTTTGGAGATCTGCTAAACGAAAATGTAAGTATGGTTGGATATCTTAATTTTGTAAATCATAGTTTATTCGGTACCAATCTTTGCATAAACAAACCAGCTATCAGAATTTAAGGCAGGCAAGTTTCACTTTTTGTAAAGGCTATACCATTTTCATAAGATATCGAATCGGGTTTAGAGAATACCGCTTTGTTGTCTACAACTTTAACTTCGCCGGTTCCTTCAACGAAACCCGTTTGTGTTTTTTTGAATATCACCTCACGTACAGATGTGCTTCCTTCAGACTGAAAAGTATAGTCACCTTTTAAGATCTTTCCGTCAAAATGGCCATTGAAAGTGCCTTTAGAATCATCTTTCTCTGAAAAATTATAAATAATTGATCCTTCTATATCGTTTTTATTAATGGCGGTGATGGCGAGTTGAAAAGTGTCTTTATTGACCGTGTAAAGGTAACAACCTTTTATAGAGGTTTCAGTGCTGTCTGCTGCTGCTTGGTTGCTAGCGGAACTATCTTGTTTAGATTGCGTACAGCTGTACAGGCCGGTTAGCAATATGGACAGGGCAAATAAATTTTGTTTAACGCTCATGATTAATTTTTCTTTGCTTGTACAAATATGGTTCCAATACTTCCGGACCTCTCTGATAGTGAAATGCATCTTTTAGCAAAAGCAATTTATTCAACCCTTCAACGATTCATTTTGCCTGTTTATCGAAAGTCAAATGATTTTAAGCTGATCCTGCTGCATCTTTAAATCATGAAAAGAGCAATACCGCTTAAATAAAAATCTTGAATCATGAAAACTAACATTGGAATTACAGAAAAAAACACAGATGCAGTCGCTGCAGAATTGGCTAAATTATTGGCAGACGAATTTGTATTGTATACCAAAACCAGAAACGCACATTGGAATGTTACAGGTGATAATTTTCACGCAAACCATATTTTCTTTGAAAATCAATACAAACAACTCGATGAATTAACCGACAGTGTTGCCGAGCGTATGCGAAAAATAGGTCATTTTGCACCTGCAACGATGAAAACTTATTTAGAACTTACTCACCTTACAGAATACAGCGAAAGAACTAATGACGGTTTAGGTTATATGGCAGACCTCTTAAGGGATCACGAAAGCATCATCGAATTTTTACGTGGCAATATCGTTCCTTTTGCAGAAAAATATAAAGATTATGGCACCAGCGATTTTATTACCGGACTAATGGAAACACACGAAGAAATGGCCTGGATGATCCGTTCTTACTTCAGATAACTGATCCGGAAAAGAATAAATAAATGGAATAGTTATATTTGAGTCACAAATAAACCATCTCCATGAAAGCGCTAATCGTTGATGACAATGCTATTGCAAGAACTACTTTGGCTCATTTGGCAAAACAAATCCCGAATCTCATTATTGTAAATGAATATTCTAATGCTATAGAAGCCTATCACCATTTGCAGAACAATCAGGTCGATTTGATATTCCTGGATATTGAGATGCCCGAAATGACCGGAATAGAACTTACCAGAAACCTGGTAAGCAAAGATATTATTATCATTTTTACATCTTCAAAAAGGGAATATGCGCTTGAAGCTTTCGAACTGAATATTGCTGATTACCTATTGAAACCTTTTACGCCAGCCCGGTTTTTACAGGCCGTTAGTAAAGCACAAATTATATTAGATAGTAAGAAAGAGCATGTGCAGTTTGATAAGGAAGAGTTCATTTTCGTCAGGGATTCAAATATTACGAGGCGATTGAGCCTGGATGATATTTTTTATGCGGAAGCTATGGGTGATTACGTAAAGTTCTATACTTCAGAAAAAATGTTTGCCATACATGGTACAATGAAAGCTGCTGAAGAACGCTTGCTGAAAAATAATTTTATCAGGGTTCACCGCTCTTATATTATAGCGCTTGGTAAAATAGACACATTGCAGGATGGCGGGGTCGTAATCAATGGAAAATTTATTCCGGTTGCCGATGCTTATCGGAAGACACTCAATGCGAGAATGAATGTTTTTTAAGTTGAGGTGTCCATGCAATGCGTTTGAGCTGAGGCGTTCCTGTCATCAATTTATACTTTAGTTTATGATCAATATTTCTACAGTGATGGGCAATAAACGTTTTGCTTACCTGATTGTGTTTACATTCATTGCAGATTCTATCCTCCTCATCGCGTTGCAAATCAATTCGGCCCAAAATACCAGGGCATTGATAAACAACAACAACATACTTTTAAAGGAATTGCGTTCCAGCAATCACCTGAGGGAGATTGACAGAGATATCTTAGGGGTAGAAAGCAGGATAAGAGCATCTATAGCTACAAATGACACCACGCACCTGGAAGGGGTAGACCAGAAGGTAGACCAGGTAGAAAACTTTCTCGATTCACTTTCAAAAGATAATGTTGATACAAGGGAAGAAGCGCTGATCCGTCGGCTAAGTGTTTTAACATTGGACAAAAAAGTAGTTAAGGAGAAACTTTTACGTCGCTATCTTTCTATTGGAAACATGGACGATCGCAGTTCCATTGCCAATCCGCGGGCGAGAAGAATTTCCAACGAAATCACATCAATTACGGCGAAAATTTATGAAAGCCGGCAATTGAATATGGTAAAACTGAGCAAGCGAAGCGAAGAAATGGGGAGAAAGGCAAGGCTATATGACATTTCCATACTGGCATTGCTTGTTGTAAGTGGCGCCATCATCGGATACCATATTGTCCGCCAGTTTCGCCGTCAACATGTACTGATACAGGAACTTGCCATTGCCGAGAAGAAAGCATCGGTTGCTGCACAAACAAAAGAAAATTTTCTGGCCAATATGAGCCACGAAATCAGAACACCTTTGAGTGGTATTTTAGGATTTACCAATTTACTGCAAAAAAGGCCACTAGATGCGACTTCTACTGAATTTGTATCTTCTATCCAGCGCTCGGGAGAGAATCTGATGGCCATTATCAACGACATTCTGGATCTTTCCAAAATTGAAGCGGGCATGATGCGCATCACGCCGGGAACATTTAGTATCAATGGTTTAATTAATTCTTTAGAAACGCTTTTTCAGGAGCGAGCAAGAGAAAAGGGTTTGACCATATCCAGCAAAATAGATTCCTCTGTTTCAGATACACTAATCGGCGATGCCACAAGATTGACTCAGATATTGGTTAATTTGATAGGTAATGCCATTAAGTTTACCCAGCACGGAAAAATCAATATTGAAGTATATAAAAAAGAACAAACAGGAAGTAAAATAACAGTCGGTTTCAAGGTTGCTGATACTGGAATAGGGATTGATAAGGAAAAATTAAATGAAGTTTTCGAACGGTTTAACCAGGGTGAAGATTCTATAACCCGAAATTACGGAGGAACAGGTTTGGGTTTATCTATTGTGAAAAATCTGATTTTGTTACAAAATGGAAATATTGAAGTAAACAGCGAACAGGGAAAAGGAACGACTTTTAATTTTCATATTCCTTATGACATTGCTGAGCGTCAACTCCCTGTAATACCGCCTGTAAATACCAGTTATTTTAAGGATAAATCAAATGCACCATTGCGGGTTTTGGTTGTCGACGATAATGCCATCAATCAAAGTTTAATGCAGCACTTATTATTACAATGGAATATCGAGTTTGATATCGTATCCAATGGTCTGGAAGCAATTGAACAACTCTCCGGTCAAACCTACGACCTGGTGCTCATGGATATCCAAATGCCAAAGATGGATGGATACGCAGCCACGCAGCACATAAGGGATGTGTTGAAATCCGACATTCCCATCATCGCTATGACGGCACATGCAATGGCAGGAGAAAGAGAAAAATGCCTCAGTCGCGGAATGAATGAATACCTGTCCAAGCCGATTAATGAGGAAAAATTGTTTAAGTTTATATCAGAATTCGGCCTTGAAAACGCACAACAAAAAGAAAAAAAAGCGACAGAAATCACCACCCACTTTCAGTATCTCGATCTTGCTTATATGCGTTCAATAAGCGGAGGGGATACTGATTTCGAAAAAACAGTTACCCAACAATTTATTGATAACATACCCCTTCATTTGCAGGAGCTTTTAACAGCCTATCAAAGCCATGATTTTGTAACGGTAAACCACAGGGCCCATGATTTTAAAACCAGCATTGCCATGATGGGATTATTGACAATCTTGGAAGAAAAACTGGATGTGCTTGAAGTTGCGACCGAACAAAAGGCATCATTACAGCAGGTTTTAGAAGATTTAAAAAGCATTTTAACCCTTGCAGTTGCTGAAGCTAAAATTTTTTTACAACAGTTATAAAAGAAAAATAAAATGGATCTATTTTCACCCATAACCTTTCGCAATCTTACTTTAAAGAACAGGATTGTATTATCCCCTATGCAGCAATATAGTGCAAAAAACGGAGTCCCAGGAAATTGGCATCTGGTACATTTGGGCAGTCGTGCCGTTGGTGGTGCAGGTTTGATTACCACAGAATGCACGGCCGTATCTCCTGAAGGAATGGCAACCTTAAGCGATGTAGGGATTTGGAATGAGGAGCAAAAAAATGCGTGGAAAACCATTGTAGATTTCGTTCATGAACAGGATAGTAAAATCGGTATTCAGCTTTGGCATGCCGGAGGAAAGGGCAGCCTTAAACACCCTAATGAAGGTATGAAACCCTTAAGCCTGGAAGAAGGAGGGTGGATTGTTAAAACCTGTTCCGCAACAGAGCTGAATGGTGTATTATCACAAGAACTAACAATTGCCGAGATTGATGAATTAAAAGTAAAATTTGTTGATGCCGCACATCGTGCTGTTGAAGCTGGTTTTGATACAATTGAAATTCATGCTGGCCACGGTTATTTGTTTCATCAGTTCTATTCAGCAGTTATTAACAAAAGGCAAGATGAATATGGCAGGACTTTTGAAAACCGGATACGTCTTTTGGTGGACACCATAACGGAAGTAAGAAAAGTAATTCCAGAGGGCATGCCGTTACTGGTTAGAATCTCCGCAGTAGATTACATAGATACTGCAGATGCCTGGACTTTAGAAGATAGTATCGCCCTTTCAAAAATACTGAAAGAAAACGGGGTGGATTTTATTACGGCATCGGGCGGAGGATTTACAAATGTAAGTCGTGACAAAGTTTTTCCGGGTTATCAGATTCCTTTTGCAACTGCTATCAGGGAACAAGTAGGCATTGCTACAGGCGCTGTCGGCATGATTACCGATGCAAAACAAGCAAATGAAATTATTGCTAATGACAAGGCGGATCTGGTTGTCATTGCCAGGGAACATTTACGGGATCCTTATTTTGCTATCCATTCGGCTAAGGAGTTGGAGATGGAGATCGAAGTACCATGGCAATATAAAAGAGCTTTTTAACCATTTTTTAAATTCATCTCCCTATGGAAAATTCAGGTGCCTCTGTTGTGATTACCCACCATATACTGGAAGGTAAACAAAAAGAATACGAAAAATGGTTAGATGAAATCTTACCCGTTTCTAAACATGCAACGGGTTTTATTGATTTACAGATCGTAAGGCCTATTCCTAAATTGACATTTGTTTATACTGTTATTATTCGCTTTGATACCATTAATAACCTAAAAAGCTGGATGGAATCCAGAGATCGGAAACAACTCATAGAAAAGGCAAGCCCTTTCTTCAGAAAGAATGACAGATATCAAATAAAATCCGGCCTGGATTTTCTTTTCAATGCAGAAAATGAAGGTCATAAGGTACCCGTTCGCTGGAAACAGTACCTGGTCACCTGGTCGGCAATTTATCCCTTATCTTTAATTATCCCGGTTTTGTTGCTGCCAATTTTAAGATGGCTGGGCATTCCGGTTAACCATTATTTTGATGCCTTTATAAATTCTGGTTGTATTGTTTTGCTGATGGTTTATGTGGTGATGCCAAACTACACCAGGCTGATTAAAAAATGGCTGTTTAAATGAGCTGATAATAGCTAAAGTCCAATTTATTTATCATTAGATCTAAAGAATCACCGCTGTATGGCGGTGATTTTGTTTTTAGCGCAGTTTAGCAAGCAACATACAATTCCAACGATTCTTTTTGCCTGTTCACCGAATTAGAAATTAAAAGGCTCTGATTCTGCAATAGATTTACAGTAGGAAAACAAAAAACTATTAATTAACCAAAGCTAAAAAGTAAATTTATTAATCCATTAAATCTCTTGTTATGATTATCAGAACCATTAAAAAAGCAGCTTACATTTGTTTATATGTATCGATGCTCATTACAGCACCACAATTATCATTTGCACAGACAACGACACAAACAGCAGCTGTAAACACGTCGAAAATCTGGGGAAAAGTTGACGGCATTGCCATCGAAGGAATGGTACAGGGGCCTTCAACCGAAAATACCCAATTGCAAATCGCATGTGTTTTTGAATATACGGAAGGTGATATCTTCAATTCGCCACCCGCTTTACCAGAAGCTGTCAACGGAATGGTTCATCTGGACAAAAGTTTGAATGGCCTCATTACAGACCTAAGAAAATCAGGCAAATTCGCAGGTCATTCATTAGAAACTTTATTAATCACACCACCTTCAGGAAGCATTGCTGCTAAAAAATTACTGCTTATCGGATTAGGCGACCGGAACAAATTCACGCCCGGACTAATGCAGCAGGTTGCCACCGTTGGAATGGAAGAAGCATTGCGCCTTGGGGTTACAGAATATGCCTTTGCATCTGATTTGAAAGATGCTGGAATAGATTCTCCAACCGCAGAAGTTGCAGGATATGGTGTTACCGGAGCAATAAATGCCTACCGGACCCAGGTTTACTTAAAAGATAAAAAGATGTCGAACTTTAAACCAATAAGGAAGATAACATTATTAGCCGGACCTGCTTTCTTCATTACTGCCGGCGAAGGAATCACGAAAGCAATTGCAGCTTTTAATAATTAAAATGCTTAATCAACCGGTTAATTTTATCATAGGTCAAGATTTAAACGCCTTTACTAGTTTACTTTTGATAAACAATAAAATAAAAACCTTCAGAAAATAAATAAATTACAAAAACTTAAAACTATGAGTACGCTAAAATTAAAAGACGGAACAGAGATTTTTTACAAAGATCAAGGTCAGGGGCCAACTTTAATGTTTCACCATGGATGGCCTTTATCATCAGATGACTGGGATGCACAAGTTATTTTTTTCCTGCAAAGAGGCTTCAGAGTGATTACGCATGATAGGAGAGGCCACGGCCGTTCCAGCCAGGATATTTATGGCCATGATATTGAAACTTACGCTGCTGATGCTTCTGAGTTGGTCGATTTCCTTGGCTTGCAGGATGTTGTTCATATCGGACATTCTACTGGCGGCGGCGAAGTTATCCGCTATGTTAATAAATATGCTAATGGAAGAGCTAAAAAAGCCGTATTAATCAGTGCAGTTCCGCCAATAATGGTGCAGAGTGACAGCAACCCGGATGGTGTTCCAATGTCTGTTTTTGATGATATCAGAGATCAAACGCTTAATAACAGACAGCAGTTTTATATCGATTTAACCATTCCATTCTACGGGTACAACAGGGAAGGTGCAGTTGTAAAAGAAGGCGTACAAAGAAACTGGTGGAGACAGGGTATGATGGGCGGAATTGTTGCGCATTATGAAGGCATAAAAGCATTTTCTGAAACTGATTTTAATGAAGATTTGAAAGCAGTTGATATTCCGGTTCTGGTATTACATGGGGAAGATGACCAGATTGTTCCTTATCAAAATGCCGGCGTTAAGTCTGCTAAATTGCTAAAAAATGGTAAATTGATTACCTATCCTGGATTTCCTCACGGTATGCCAACCACGGAAGCCGCAACAATTAATAAAGATATTTTAGCATTCATCCAGTCGTAACCTTAAGATCAAGTTTGTTGACTTAATTACATACCTGTTCATAAATCACTAAAAGCCCATTCTGTTAAACAGTGTGAGCTTTTTTAATGTCAGTACGTCACTGTTTGGTTTTAATATACTGCGGATAGTTATTTCTAAAGCTGAAAAGGTAGCGTAAGTGATTTGCTAAAAATCCATACTATGGTATAGATGAACAGTCTGATTAGTATGAAAATATTTGAAATGGGAAAAATGTACAAGACTGTTGTCTGTTTGTCCATTCCCTGGGCAGGGTATTCTCCCCATCTTTGTATTGTCAACAAACAACAAAATATTTCAAACATTAATTTAAATAAAAGCAACAATGAAAAATCTAATCTTAACAACAAGCCTGATTATTACTTTAATTACAAGCCAATTCGCTTTTTCACAAACCAAAAGAACTCCTGCATCTGCCGGAAGAGCAGAATATATAGAAGTTGAACCTGGTGTGAAACTTCATGTAACCGATCTTGGCGTAGGACAACCAATTGTACTGATTCATGGATGGCCACTTAGCGATGAAATGTACGAATATCAATACCAGTATCTGGTAAGGAAAGGTTTCAGGGTAATCGGTATTACGTTACGTGGTTTCGGTAAATCTGATAAGCCTTACGGAAAATACAATTTTGATGTTTTTTCTGACGATATTTATGCTGTCCTTCATACCTTAAAAATAGAAAATGCTGTTCTGGGCGGTTTCTCTATGGGCGGTGCTGTTACCATTCATTATGTAAACAAGTATAAATCTGCACATGTGAGCAAACTGGCGCTATTTGCTGCAGCGGCACCATCCTGGAAACAACGTGCAGATTACAACTACGGAATATCTGAAGAAGGTGCTGCCGGACTAATTAAACAAACCATGACCAACAGAGAAGATCTTATAGGCGGATTAGGTGCTGCATTTGCGGCCAAAGGTACCACACTTCCAAAAAATACAGATAAATGGTTGGAGAATATCAATCTATCAGCAAGCCCTTATGCAGTTACTGAATCTATCTCTGCCCTTGGCGACCTTGACCTTCGTCCTGTACTTAAAAACATAACAATCCCTGTAGCCATTTTTCAGGGAACAAAAGATCAATTGATTGATTTTACCATGGCAGAGCAATTACACAAAGGTTTGAAAAACTCATACATTGTGAAATTCGAGAATAGCGGACATGCACTTTTTGTAGAGGAGATGGATAAATTTAATACCGAACTTGAGAAATTTGCGAAAAAATAGTCACAATGGTTCCCTGTAGGTTTGTAATTACCTGCAGGGAATTTTTGTTTTAGCCAGTATTAAAATCATCACAAAGAATATTTTTATCTTTAACTCACCTGATTAGCGCTATTATGAAACAAAGCATTTTTGACGAAAACCTTAAAACCATCGGCATGTTAAGTGTTGATTTACAAAGTATCGAAGTCATTAATTCTGAAGCATATAAATCCTATATCAAAGTGCTATATCTTAACGAAGGATTTGAGATAAAAGTAGATTTCAATATATATAACACTTCTGGTCCAACACTATTCTTTGTCAGTCCAAATCAGGTACTGAGCATCGAAAAACCTGGTGAACAACCTGGTCGCTTAGTTTTTTATAACCGCGACTTTTATTGCATACAGTTGCATGATGAAGAAGTTGCCTGTGATGGGCTCTTGTTTAATAATATCAACAATATGCCAATGACGGTGATACCCGAGCAGGACGCTACTTTTATTGAATACTTGTTTTCCAGGATGGAAGACGAATTTGAATTGAAGGATGGCTCACTGGAAGAAATGATCAGAACATATCTTAAACAGCTGTTGATCAAGTCGACCCGATTATGGAAAGTACAGCACTTAGAAGGGGTGATGGCGGCCAGACCCAATAATGACCTCGAGTTTTTTAGGAAATTTACAAAATTGGTTGAAGCTCACTATAAACAAAAGCATCATGTTGCCGACTATGCAGACTTGTTGCTGATCGCGCCAAAAACCCTCACCCATAGATTTAAGCGGCTGGGGCTTCCTCAACCGAACGAAATCATTAAGAACAGGATAATTTTAGAGGCAAAGCGGCTTCTGGTACATACCGATAAATCTGCAAAAGAGGTAGCTTATAGCTTAGGCTATGATGATCCTGCATACTTTAGCAGGTTATTTTTGATTAAAACCGGTGAACCCCCATCTGGCTTCAGGTCTAAGTACCTAAGTGTGCAGGAAACGAAACAGGAATAATCTTTCGTACTTAGGTTACGGTATTATAGGTAAGCGCATGCCCATTCTACTGCGTTTCAGTCGAGAGGCGACTTATTTATGTAAGCCGTTTACTCCTTTTTCACTACATTTAATTACAAAAGTGCTATATGCATACTTCATTTTACTTAGAGAAATTTCAAAAAGCAGCTGATCAGCTCGATCAAAAAATGCTTCATGAAAAAGAAATCGAGGCTGCTGTTGGAGCGGTTTTGGATTCTGCATTTTTAAAACTCTATAAAAAATCCTGGGCAAGTCCTGCGCAGGATCCCTTAACTGCAGTTTCGAGGATTTTCTTTTCCATTTGGATAAATGATGCCGCCATTCAAGAGCAGAAGATTTATTATAACATTCATGCATTTAAACTGAGGCATCTTAAAGATTACGCCATACAAAGCAGACAATTTGCCGATCTATTCAGAAGCAGTTTCAATATTTTTGAAACCCAGTGGCCAAATGTGAGGGTTAGTTATGGTCCGCTAACTTTAATGCAGGGCTGGGTAAATTGTGATGCAAACGATTTTCAAAATGAAATTTTATCACTGGCTAATAATTTTCTATCGATAGCACATTTGGTTGATGATACACTAATTCAATTCAAAAAATAAAGCCTGATTAAGGGCTTGGATTTTTAACAAAATATAAGCTTTATGTGCCTAAGTTCTTTGCATAATTAAGGTTTTTTTCTAGGAAAACGAGCGTACAGTAGTTCTTGGCGTTGTTCAGTCCCGCCATTCGCTGTAGCTCCGATAGAAAAAATCGGAGGCTGCCGCTGTTGTCGGGTTTAGGAACAAGGGTTTGTGCACCCTGCAACCTCAAAAATGAACGACTGTTTTGTCTAATTAGCCCCGATTGAAGCGTTACTGCAATTTCATTAGGTTAAGCACCGCAGTTGTTAGTCTGAACGTAGTCGAAGACTTCTTGAGATAGATAAATCGTAAATAAATGCCCTTCGACTACGCTCAGGGTGACATCTTTTGAGATTTATCCCTTAACTTAATGACAACATTGAGCGTTACCCTGCAGCAACGAGGTACGAGGAAGCGAAGCGTAAAAGTGGAAGACGGGAAAAAACTTCTTGTTTTGTACAGGCTTTGCGCTCCAAATAAAAATTGGTATTTTTAAAACCAAGAAACTATTCGATTGAAACTATAATATGAGCAAAAAAGAACTATCTGTAGAACAAACGCATGAATTGCTGAATACATTGAAAACCCGTTTCGAGAAAAACATGGAGCGTCATAAAGGTATCGAATGGGCTAAAGTACAGGCAAAATTGGAATCTAATGCTGATAAACTCTGGGTACTTGATGAAATGGAAGTAACCGGGGGTGAACCCGATATTGTGGATTATGATGAAAAAACAGGTGAATATATTTTTTACGATTGTTCGGCAGAGAGCCCTAAAGGCCGTAGGAGTATTTGTTATGATTTGGAAGGACTAGAATCAAGAAAGGAACATCAGCCAGAAAATAATGCTATTGATATGGCTGCTGCAATGGGTATTGAACTGTTAACAGAAGAGCAATATCGATTTTTGCAGCAACTCGGCCAGTTTGATACGAAAACATCCAGTTGGATCGTTACTCCTCCCGGAATCAGAAAATTAGGAGGTGCTCTTTTTGGTGATCGGCGCTACGATCATGTGTTCGTGTACCACAATGGCGCACAATCGTATTATGCTGCAAGGGCATTTCGTGGTTTGTTAAGAGTGTAATTAACTGTTACAACAGCTTTTGATAACAAAAGAAACGTAGTCCGGGGCGCTTGGCCAGGTTAATTTCGCCACTAAACTGATAGCCCAGTTTTGGGAAAAGCGCTTGTGTGGCCATGTTTTTACTGTTGGTATCTACTCTTAAGATAGAGATTCCCGAAGCTTTCGCTACCTGTTCTGCCTGGTTCATCAAAGCTTTGGCAATGCCCTTGCCTTGGCAATCCGGATCTACGGCTAAACGGTGCGTAACAATGGCTTTTTCCGTAATGTCCCAACCCGCATCTGCATATTCGGGGTCCTGATCTGTCGTAATTGCTGAAACACCAACAATTTCATTTTCCATTTCAGCTACCCATAACTGACTAATCGTAATATCATTGGTAAATACTTCAGGGTTCGGATAATCATCTCCCCACTGTAAATTTCCTGAAGCACGCATTAAGGGCACAACCTTGCGCACAAGTTGCATAATTAGTGGGATATCTTCTTTAACGGCTAATCTTATTGTCATGGATGCAAAGATAATAGATGGGTTTATTCGTTCAGTTGTTCATTGGTCATTTGTTTGTTGGTTAATGGTTTTTATGGCTCTTCGCTGGTGGTTCATTGGTTCAAGAGTGATTGGTTTATTAGTAGCATGTTACGGAGCTTGAGTAACCGCCAACTAAAAATTATTAACTGAAAATTGACTTCGGACTTCCGACTAAAGACTTGGATTTTTCTAATCTTCATCAAATCTTCATCTTTCTGTCTGATATTTGGGCATATTGCTCTTCATCATATTCCGGCTTCTAAAGAGCTGTTAAGGAATTGTTTTCCTATTGTTTAATTCTGATTTTCATATTGTTAACATAAGGTTAAACTTAATTTCAAGTTAATATTCAGTTAACATTAAGACTGTTGTTTTGTGCCAAAATAAAATAACAGAAAATGAAATCACGTATACTATCGCTAGTAAGTATTCTTGTACTCCTGGTCACGTTTGCTCAGGCGCAGGTTACAACGTCTAGTATTAATGGAAAGATTAAGGATAATAAAGGTATCATCCCTGGTGCAACCATCGTTATGGTACACGTTCCTACAGGAACAGTCTCCAAAGGTTCGTCAAACGAATCCGGGCTTTACCGCATTGGCAACTTAAATCCTGGTGGACCATACAAAATCACCGTAACTTTTGTAGGTTATAGTCCAGTAGTAAAAGAAAACATTTATTTAACTCTTGGTTCAGACCTAAAACTCGATCTTGATCTTCAGGAGCAGGGCAATCAATTGGCTGAAGTAAGCGTTAAAGGTCAAAAGGGCGGAACAAAATCTGGTGCAGGTACCAGCATTGGCGAAGGTCAGATTAAAACCTTACCAACTATGAACCGCAGTTTGCAGGATGTTACCCGTGTAACGCCTCAAGGCAGTAAAGATAATACCTTTGGCGGTACCAATTTCAGGTATAACAACGTAACCATTGATGGTGCGGTTAACAACGACGCCATTGGTTTCAGTCCTTCATTGGGTGGGCAGAGCGGAAGTTCGGGCATGCCAGGAAGCAGTACACGTACCAACCCGGTTTCGCTTGATGCGATCCAGGATGTGACCGTTCTACTTTCTCCTTACGATGTTAAAGTGGGTAACTTTTTAGGTGGTAGTATTAACGCTGTTACGCGTGGTGGTACCAACGAGGTAGTAGGATCGGTTTATGGTTATGGCCGTAACGCTTCATTGATCGGTAGAAATAAAATCGGCGATAATGCAAAAGAGCCTTCTGCCTTTCACGATTATCAAACCGGTTTCCGTGTTGGTTTCCCTATTATAAAAGATAAGTTATTCTTTTTTACCAACGAGGAGATTACCCGCCGTCAGGACCCTGTTATTTTAGGTGCAGGTTCTCCGCAGGGTATTATTTCATTGTCTCAAGCCCAACAAATTTCAGATCGCATGAAAAATGCTTATGGTATAGATGCTGGTGCTTATGGTGATTATAATATCTACTCTCAATCTAATAAGTTTTTTAATCGATTAGATTGGAACATCAGTGAAAGTACACAGTTAACCATCAGAAACAATACCATCGTTTCAAAGGCTACTAACTTAGAAAGAGACCAGTCTAACTTCAGGTTTGGGAGTATCGATTTTAAGCAGAATAATAATCAAAGTTCAACCGTTGCTGATTTAAAAACAAGGTTTAACAATTCTGCTACAAATAACCTGATTTTAGGTTATTCAACTGTACACGATTTCCGTACACCTCTTTCAGATCCTGCTATCCCACAAATTGAAATTGGCTCTGGTGGTGGTACTATTTTCCTGGGTACAGATAGAGAAGCAAGTATTTTTAATATGAAGCAAAATACTTTTGAACTAACGGATAACTATTCATTCAGCAAAGGCATACATAATTTTACGGTGGGTACGCACAATGAATTTTATAAAATCAATTATGGTTTTGTGAATGCCTGGAACGGTAGGGTAGCTTACGAGAATGTTGATGACTTCTTAAACAACAAGCCAAAAAGAGTACGTACAAGTTTTGATTATGCTGATAATACCCGCGATAATATTATTGCGAATCCGACAGCTAAATTCAATGTTAATCTTTATAGCGCTTATGGGCAGGATGAAATGCGTTTGAGCGATAAATTTAAACTGACATTAGGTTTGCGTTTCGATATGGCTGATTTACCAACCATGCCAACTTTGAGTAGTAAAACAACTAACTCACCAGTTGATCCTAACTATGGTACAACATATACCTATACCCAACCTTCAAATATTAATAATAAGTTTTTAAATAAAGTTCAGATTTCACCAAGATTAGGCTTTAATTTCGATGCATTGGGTGATCAAAGTTTGATTGTACGCGGTGGTAGTGGTTTATTTACCAGTCGTGTACCTTTTGCCTGGTTAGGTTATGCGTACTACAATAATGGTGTAAACTATGGTTCTTATGATCTTAAACCTGCAACAGGAAACAAGGTTGTGACGCAAGTGCCTGGTACCGATCCAATTAAAGATGCATTAGGTGGAAATGGCGAAGCAGGATACGCCGCCAAACAAGGCGTAAACATTAACGATGCAAATGGTTCAACACAAGTAGATTTAGTGGATAATAATTTTAAAATGCCAAAAGCATGGAGAAGTAATCTAGCCTTTGATTTCAAAACACAGGATAACTGGAAATTTACTGTAGAGGGTATTTATAGCAAGGTTATTAAGGATGTTGCTTTCCAGCAAATTAACTATGTAGATAATCCAAAGTACATGGTTTATGATACACAGCAGCAACAACCAATTTATAGTACATCTTCCGGAGCATACGGAAATGGAAAGATTAATAACAAGTATACAAATGCTTATTTATTATCAAATACCGATCAAGGATATAAATATTCCTTAACAGGACAGGTGAGTAAATCTTTACCAATTGGTTTAGATGTAATGGTGGCTTATACTTATGGTCAGTCAAAAGATATTGCAAACGGTATCCGGAACTCGATGGAATCTAACTGGCAGTTAAACCAGGCGCTTAACCCAAATAACCCAGGTTTGGCTTATTCTAATTTCGATATCCGCAACAGGATTATCTCTACCATCAATTATAGGTTAGATTGGGCTAAAAATGGTAAATACGTCTCTAACTTCTCGTTGTTCTTCAGTGGTCAATCAGGTTCTCCTTATTCATTGGGTTTGGTGAACAGTACAATCAATGGAACCGGACAAACCGTAAGTTTAATGTATATTCCGGCAACTGGCGAAACACAGAAATTTTTTGCCAATACAGCTGATGGAATTGCACAGGCAGCAGCGTTTGATAGCTACATCAATAGTGATAAATACCTAAGCAGCCGTCGTGGCAATTTTACAGAACGTAACGGCGCACGTACCCCTTGGAACGTTCAGGCTGATTTCCGTTTCTCTCAGGATATTCAGGTTACAAAAGGTAAACACCCACATGTACTTACTTTAACTTACGATATTGTTAACCTAACCAACCTGGTAAATAAAGATTGGGGAATTCAATATTTTTCTCCTAATACGTTCAATTCAATGGCTAGTGTTGGTTTATCACTTGCTAAAGATGCTACAGGAAAAGTAATTTCTGCAGGTAGCGCAACTACTTATCCTACTTATAGCTTCAAACAAAGCGATGTAACTTCTTATTCTAGAGATTTCTTTGCGTCACGTTATCAAATGCAATTGGGATTGAGATATAGTTTCTAATCTTTTAATTTAAATAATAAAGTTAAGTGTTTGAGTTAGTTTTAATTATTATTGGCAATTCTCTATCGAGAATTGCCAATTTTATTATAACCGAATTTTTGAGTTTCAGCTTATTTCACTTATGAAATAATAGTCTTATGAAAAATATTTTATTGATTGTTATACTATGTGTTTTTTTTAATAGCTGTAAACATCGTAGCTTTTCTGATTATGAGAATCCACAAAATTTCAGTGAAATTTTTGCATTATTCTGGTATAAATTGAATAATAGATATGTTTATTGGGATAAAGATCCGACAAATTGGGATTTGATATATAATAAGTATAAACCTTTATTTGATAGATTAGATAATAGTGATATTTCTAAAAGAAAAGCAGTTGGTTATTTCAAAGAAATGACTAGCTCATTAATGGATGGGCATTTTAGTATTATCTTTCATGATAAAGTAATCAGTGATTCTATTATTTTTCCTTCAATTAATAGAAAAAATAAAATAGCTTATTTTCATGATAGATATAATTATGATGATGTTGTTAAAAACTATTTAGATGTAGGTTTTTTTTCTGGTAAAGGTAACGTAAATGTTGGCGGTGAATTGATAAACTCACTTGCAGGGACAATCAATAAAGATATTCTTTACTTTCACTGCAATTTTTTTGCGCTTAAAAAATCTTACGAATCAAATGATGGGAACAGGGTCAAGCAAACACTGGAATTTTTCTTCTCAAAACTTAAAAATGTTAGCGGGGAAACTAAGGGTATTATATTAGACTTAAGGAATAATAGTGGTGGTGATCTTGCAGATTTAAATTTTATTGGAGGTAAGTTAATTAATCGTGATACTCTTTTTGGATTTTCTAGAAGTAAAAATGGAATTGAAAAGTATGGATATTTTCCTTGGGTAGAAGCTAAACTAAAAAAGGATCTACAATATAACATTAATGTTCCCATCATGATTTTAGGTGATATCTTTTCTGCTTCATTATCTGAGACATTTATTATCGCATTGAGATCAAAAAAAAACTTATTCATTGGCGAGCAAACATATGGAGCAACTGGTCCGGTTTCGGACTCATCAATATTTAATTCTGGATCTTTTAGCGTTGGCAATTTTTTGGCTGTAACTAGTTCATCTGTCGAATTTATAGGAGCCAATGGAGAATTTTATGAATCAAGGGGAGTCACCCCAGATATCTTTTCTCCTTTGAATTACAATAGTTTATCAGAAGGAAAAGATGTTCAATTAGAGATAGCAATTAGCAAGCTTAATTAGTCTTAAATGTCTTCTTTTATTAACAATAAATTAAGATTTTATTATCAAATTGAAATATAGATTTTCTTTAAATCGATTCTTTTATATTTATTTATTAAATATTATAAATCATAATTAAGCTACTGAAATGAAAAAAGAATTTAAATTATCATGTTTTGTTATTCTATTGTTAATCTTTTGTTTAGGCTGTAAAAAGGGGCAGGAACGAGATTATGTTAAATTAGCCTCTTCAACGAAAAACACGATTATACCGTACAGTTTTGATTGGGAAACAGTTGATTATATGCCAACCCCAGCTGGAACCCAAATATTAGTGCCATGGGCAAGTAATTCAAATCAATCTTTTCCAAGTATATATGGTACAGATATAAAAAAATCTGACGGATGGGAGCTTGTTTATAATACATTTAGTCCGTCTCAATTTATACAACCTGCATTCTTTGTTCTCTACAATCGCTATCGTGGCTTATTAAGAGGATATTTTTATCTGACGCCAAATACACCAATACCCAGTAGTAATATTGCTCATTCCCTGATACAAAAAAATACCGCTAATCCTCTACCAGTGCTGAGCTACTCCTCATTAGGTTCGGCAGATTTAAGTGCAACAAATAATGTTTCTACATTAGTGCAACAATATCGAACAACGTCTACTGGAACATGGTATGCTGCTGAATTTGAAATGGCATATGATCCTAATGTTGGGGCAAAATCAGCTATTACTAACTTAATGGAATGGTCCGTTAACTCTGTTAACATTAGTGACATTAAAATTAATGGTACCTCAAAAGGTAGTATAAAAGGAACAATTGCGCAACCTGTTGCTGCCCCAGATTTATTATCTTCTTTTTTTGCGGGGGCGCTACAGCTTTCTTCTCTTTCTATAATAAATGATCTTAAATTAAGTAATCTTTTTACCAACTCTGTTAAAAGTTCTATGCAATCAGGTCTTGAAGGAAATATTAAGAATGTTGTAAATGCAATTTATGGAGGGGCTAGTGGGGCTGGCGCTGATAGTACAAAACAATATGTTAATTTAACTACGAATACAACTTACACTTTAGCAGGAACCTCTACAGATACTTATCAGATTAGTAACCCAACAATGATAATACCAGGTAGTAATGGTCAAGAATCGGTAACAGGATATAGTCCTTTATATACCAAAGCTATGGGGGTGATGACTTTATCTTCCGTTCCAGAAAGTCGTATGACAGTAGGCACTTCTAGTACCGGTATTGATTATAATTTCATGAAGTTAAACCCTAATTCATACAGCATTATTTGGAATCCAAATGTAATTAACAGTTCCACTACTGGAGCTACAATACAGAATTTAAAGCAGGAAATAATAAGCTATGAAAATTATTTGGATGACACAGATGATCTAAACCCTGCACATTTTCCATCGCAATACACTGAATTTGATGGGGATAAGCCTTATTTGAAAAGTGATCTAACCAATAATACAACTAGAACAGTTAGTCAGATGGGATTTGTGAATATTGCAGATTATGAAATTCCCTTACAGCAGTTTTCAAGTTGTTATGGTTGTGATAATTTTAATATGTTGATGGCTTATCCCGTAACAGAGAATAAAATATTGAAAAATCATGTTCTAAGAATATCATTTGATGTAGTTCCAAATAATGGAGCCCCTAGAAGTACAATTGTTAAATCATTCAATATCTTTTTCAAAGGGCCAACAATGTATTCCCCTTCTTAAAGCGTTGAATTAGATATAAATAATTTGTTCGTCAATAAAGAAATATTTTTTGCTTTTCTATTTTCCTTATTTTTTTTAAATGGGGTTTATGCCCAATTTAATATTGGCATTGATTTTGGAAAAACAAATAATCAATTGAATTTTACTTCAATAGATACAGCATTAAGGACACAGAAAAGGTGTGGATATATTTTTGATGTTGATTTAAATTATGGCTTTAACAAATCATTATCCTTAGAATTAATTCCTAGCTTTTTGGAAAAGAAATATTCATTAGTGAATAAAGGTCAAATGTTTTATGATGTAAACAATAAGTATTTACAATTTCCAGTTAATTTAAAGTTTTATTTCTTTTTGAAAAAAAAAATAAGATTATCAATTTCTTTGGGCGGTTATTGTGCTTATTGGTTAAAAAGTGAAATAGATAGCGAAGTTCCAAATGTTTTTGAAATAACCAATGAAATTAACGAACAAGAGGTTTTAAAACTTGAGAGAATCAAAAGTCTATATAAATTCGACTCAAAATATGATAATAGATTAGAATTTGGTTTAAGTAACAAGACTGAATTGGAATATTGTATCATTAACAATATTTTCTTATCGGTTAAATTTCATTATTATAAATCTTTAACAAATCAACAGTATCATATAAACGAGATTCAATCAACAAGGCATAATCAAACCAGTATATTTTCTGCAGGGGTAGTTTATTCAATAAAAATGTAAAGTATACTATTTTATGATTAAACTAACTCTGCAGTATTAAACTTTCCTATTCTGCTTGTGTCCAAATTATACACACATCGTAAAGCTTGAATTTATTTTTCAATTTAAAAAGGTTAGGTTATGAAAAGGATTGTAAATGTATTGCTCTTGTTGATTATGGCTGTTAATTTTAGTGCATGCGTGGTAAGCACGCGCGTACCAAGGGCACATTGGGTGCGTGGGCATTATAATATTGACCCTTATGGTGGTCGTTATTGGGTGCCTGGACATTACCGTTAATTTTTATTATCGCTGCCATCAAAAAATGGTGGCGATTTGTTTTGTAACCATGTTAAAAAAAGTGAATACGTAACTTAAACGATTGCTGATTTAGATTACAGGAATAGAAATGATGCATCACTGCTATTAATCTCCAATTTAGCATACGAGAAGAGATTCTTTTACACATCAGCGTTAAAATTAAAGAAAGACCTAAAGCGTTGGAAATGAATGTTTAAGCGTTTGCGGATAAAGCAGAAGTTAGTAAAGATCTGATTTTCTGGATTGAAAATATCAGCATTCCCCATCTTTAATGGTGCTGATGGATTTTGTTAAAAGTCTTCAGATAGGTCTAAACAGCTTTTTTTAAGGACATTAATTTTTATAAAAAGATGGTGAAATAGATTGTAAATCTTAATTTTTAAAGGTCTGATATTCAGATTTAAGCATGTAAAACAGTCCTCCGCTGTAAAGGGAGGATTGTTTTCTTAAATAATAATTGAATTAATTTTTGCATAAATAATTTAAAAGCGCTAATATTGCACTCCCAAAACGAACAAGGGTATATGTGCTGCAAAGTTTAAATAACCTCGTTTTAGGAAACAACCAGCACTCCTTCTTAGCTCAGCTGGTTAGAGCATCTGACTGTTAATCAGAGGGTCGCTGGTTCGAGCCCAGCAGAGGGAGCCAAAACCTACAACGAAAGTTGTAGGTTTTTTGCGTTTAGGACTGGGCGAGAAGTTTATCTTGAGCGCAGACGAAAGGAGCCCAGCAGAGGGAGCCAAAACCTACAATGAAAGTTGTAGGTTTTTTGCGTTTAGGACTGGGTGAGAAGTTTATCTTGAGCGCAGACGAAAGGAGCCCAGCAGAGGGAACTCAGATTTTTAAGTTTGAAAATCACATAAAATCCCATTTATAGCAATAGGATGGGTTTTTTTATTTCCATAATAGGAAGTTTCCTACTCCATTTTGTCCTTTCAATAGCCAAACAATGTTAAGTTTTACATGAAAATTGTCGAATTTAACGTAGGGATTTTAAAAATATTTAACAAATAAAATCCCCGAGATTTAGGACTTACGGTGTCCATAAACATAATTTTTAGGCTGTTCCGTTTTATAAGCTCAAGATTTCTGAGGATATTTTTGAAATTAAACATTTTAACAAATGGAAATCAGAACTTATTATAGTCTGTGTTGTGAAATTTAGTATTATTGCGATTAAAAAGCTTTAAAATTAGGCTGTTCCGTTTTATAAGCTCAAAATTTCTTCTAATTGAGGATATTTTTGAAAGTTTAAACACTTTAACAAATGGAACTCAGAACTTATTATAGCCTGTATTGTGAAATTGAGTATTATTGCGCTTGAAAAGCGGTAAATTTATACCATAACAACTATTGCATGTCTGTCAAACCTCTTGATAACGAAGCTGAAATACTTGCCAAGATAGCCAAGGGTGATAAACATGCTTTTGAAATCTTATTCAAAAACTACCATAAGTATATTCTTGCGTTCAGTAAAAAGATAACCCGGTCTGATGATTTAGCCAAAGAAATTGTTCAGGACGTTTTTTTAAAAATCTGGTTAGGTAGAGAAAAGCTACAGACTCTGGAGACCTTTAGTGCTTATTTAAACACAATAGTACGTCACCAATGTTTTAATGCGCTTCGTCAGCTTTCTCAGGAAATCAAATCTAATGAAGTCTTTAGATTGAAGGCTAGTAGCTCAAGCGATTCTACAGCGCATGAGCTGGATTACCGGGAGGCGGAAAATATACTGAATAAGGCGATTGAAACATTGTCCCCCCAACAAAGGATGGTATATGTACTCTGTCATCAAGAAGGTTTGAAATACGATGAGGCGGCAATTAAAATGGGTATTTCTCCCCAAACCGTTCATTCCTATATGAAGGATGCGTTAAAAAAGATTAGGGCACATTTCAAAAAACATGCAGTTACATATACCGTTTTCATTCTCAGCCTTTTCAGATCGTAATTTACGTTTACCCATGTTACTAGAAGAGCTTGATAAGCGTATCAAATGCGCTGGATTGTTTTTTTAAAAAAAAATTAAATACGCTGATAATCAGAATCTTAAATAATTTATTTTTTTCTGATACCCCCTCGCAATTGAGTTATGTGTCAATGTTATTAAAATGTTAAGTTACCTTAACACGACGATAATATTGATATGCAATGAATAATATACGGCTTCGGGAACTACTTAAACTCTATCTTGATAATTCTGCTTCAGATTTAGAACAATCAGAATTATGGGATTATGTTAACGACCCTTTTTATGATGCTGAATTCAAAGATTTAATTGGTCAGGCTTTCGATCAGCAAATTGAAGGTGAAGCGCTTACCGAATCAGAGCAACGAAATTTTCTGGATTTAATATATGCTAAAGACAAACCTGTTACCGGGAGATTTATAGCAATATGGCCGCGTATGGCTGGCATTGCCGCCGCCATTGCTTTAATGGTTTTAGGTCTTTACTTCTTTAACTACAAAAATGATAAGCATGCTCAAAATGATGTTTTTGCAGCACAGGATAGAAATCCCGGATCTTTTGGTGCAACCCTGACTTTAGCAAATGGTAAAAAGATCAAACTTTCTGATGCTGCCAATGGTGAAATTGCTAAAGAGGCTGGTGTTAGTGTAACTAAAAAAGCGGGTGGACAGCTTGTTTATGAAATCAAAGGAACAGTTGGCAATCCGGATCAGGTTAATACATTAAGTACCGCCAAGGGGGAAGCCTACATCTTAACATTACCTGACAAAAGTAAAGTTTGGCTTAACGCGGCCTCAAGTTTAACCTACTCTGCTAGCCTGAACGAGCATGGGATGCGGAGAGTTAAGCTTGAAGGTGAAGCCTATTTTGAAATTTTTAAGGACAAAGTCCATCCTTTTATTGTGCAAACGGCTAACCAGGAAGTAGAAGTATTAGGAACACATTTTAACGTGAATAGCTATAAAGATGAGCCTGGAATTGCGACAACCTTACTGGAAGGTTCAGTTAAGGTGAAAGCCGGTGGTTCATTAAAAATAATTAAGCCGGGCGAGCAGGCAATAAATAAATCGGGGACTATGGAAGTACGGAAAGTTGATCTGGACGATGTAGTGGACTGGAAAAATGGTGATTTTTATTTGAACCATATAGATTTTAAAATAGCCATGAGAAAAATTGCCAGGTGGTACGATATGGAAATTATTTATGATGAAACTGTTCCCGATAATATGGAATCTGGCGGTTGGATATCAAGAGATAAGCCCTTATCAACTGTGCTCAAATCCATAGAAGCTTCCGGCCTGGTTAAGTTTAAGGTCGAAGGTCGAAAAATCTATGTAAGACAATAATTAAAAATTGAAAAATATGAAGCGATACATTTTCATTATAATCATCTGCCAGTTGGCATTTTCAGCATTTGCGCAGGACAATCATCCGGTTTCCTGGAATTTCAGCAGTGAAAAGATTGCACCTTTAACCTATCAGATCAAATTACACGCCACTGTAAAAGAGCCTTATCATATTTATCCTCAAGGTTCGGCCGGGGGTATGGGAATGCCTACTGAATTTTTGTTTGATCAAAACGACAATGTAGAATTTGTTGGTGAGATGCAGGAAAAAGGTGACGAACAAAAAGATGAAGCACACTTATCCTATTATTCAAAAGGTGTAACCTTTACGCAGTCCGTCAAATTGAAGTCTGAGCAGCAGACTACATTGGCCTTCACCATTAAATTCATGGCATGCACCAGGCAGATGTGTCTTCCGCCGTCAAAGAAACAGTTTACCCTGAGTTTAGATGATCAGGGCAAGGATGCCGGAGTAGTTAAAAATGAAGATACCGCCATTTCCTCGAACAAAGCGGTCAGCGCTTCTAAATACGAAGACTTTGTGTTGGCTGATATGAATGGCAAAATGATCTCCTCTAAAAACATCACCTCAAAAAGTAAATATACTTTCATCGATTTTTGGGCCAGCTGGTGTGTACCCTGCAGAGCTCAAGGGCACGAACTGATTACAATATACAATACATACAAGTCAAAAGGTTTTGAGGTGATTGCAGTATCATTGGACTCTGATGCCAAGGCCTGGAGGAAAGCCGTTGAGGCGGATGGATATAAATGGACAAACTTAAGTGATGGGAAGGGGTTTGAATCTGCCATTAGTAAAAAATATAACATCACTGCTATCCCTAGAAATTTGTTAATCGATCAGAAAGGAAACATTATTGCAATGGACTTGCATGGAAAAGAACTGGAAGCAAAACTGAATGAACTATTTTAAATAAACCTAAGTATTCACCTAAACCAACCAACATGCGCAAAAATCTACTATAATACCAAAAAAAGAAACCAGTTCCAACAAAGTTAGAACTGGAAAAGCTTGGAATAACTATAAGTCAACTACAGCAACCTGTCCGTCGAAAGTTAGGTATGCTGTACATAAACCAAACTAAACAAATGTATAAAATTTCTAACAGATACTGGGAGACGTATGCATCTTCCAATTCAAAACTCATGCTGATTATGCGCTTAACCACCGTAATATTAATAGCATCCATTTTGCAGGTTAGCGCAGCTTCCTTTGGCCAGCAAATTACCATCAACCGAAAAAATGCTTCTTTGGAATCGCTCCTGAAAGATATCAGGAAGCAGAGTCAATATGATTTCTTTTATGAGGGAAAAATTATTCCCAGGAACAAATCTGTTGATATAAGTTTAAAGAACGCAGACATCAATGAGGCGCTAAAAAGAGTGCTTGCCGGCTCGTCGTTAACTTATACTATTGATGGGAAAATTGTGACCATAAAAAAACAGAACGAACCTACCCTAATGGATAAGATGATTGCTGTACTTGAACGTATAGATGTCCGTGGAAAGGTTGTGGATGAAAATGGAAAACCGATGTCCGGTGCTTCGGTATTTGTTGAAGATTCAAATATTAAGACAACTACCAATGAGAAAGGGGAATTTTATTTGCAGGATGTAAGTGATCATGCGACTATAATTATTGGCTATGTGGGGTATCTACCTGTTGAACGACCCGCAGCTCGTGAACTGGGTACAATAAAGATGGAACTTTCAACCGGGCAACTTAAAGAAGTTGAGGTGAAGTTCAATACAGGATATCAGCAAATATCAAGGGAACGTGCTGCCGGTTCATTCGCCAAACCTGATTTGAAGGTGATGATGAACAGAACAGGCACGCCAAATATTCTTCAGCGTCTTGAGGGCTTAGTTCCGGAATTACTGGTGAATGCCCAGGCAATTAACCAAACGAGTGCTGCGAATATGGACGGTGGTCGTGCCGGATTATTGGTGCGTGGGCAAAGTTCAATTCCAACTGTTACCCCCGGTACCGCTCCGCTTACTTCAACAGCTCCTCTAATTGTTGTTGATGGCATTGAGTTTAACGGGGATATTACCCAGATAAATATGCAGGATGTAGAAGATATAACGATTCTTAAAGATGCAACTTCCGCTTCCATCTGGGGAGCAAAAGCTGCTAATGGTGTAATTGTAATTATTACAAAAAAAGGTAAGGCAGGTGAAAAACTGAAGATTGACTATGACGGATATTACGCTTTCCTGGGGCGGCCGAATCTTGATTATGTTCCACGGCTAAATTCACAGCAGTTTATCGCAGTTAACAGGGAATTGTTTCCGCAGTATTTGCAATTCAATGATGATTATGCAGCAGTTGCGCAAAATTTTGGTTCTTTGCCGCATCTAAAAATTCAATATGACCGTGCCAGGGGCTTAATTACGCAGGCTCAGGCCGACTTTAAACTAGATAGTTTAGCGAACCTTTCTAATACGGGTCAGATTGCAGACCTTTTTGTTCGAGATGCCGCCACCTTAAACCAAACGGTTTCTGTTTCGGGTGGCAGCAAGGTACACACCTTTTACGGATCGATAAATCACATAGGCACCCAAAATAATACCCCGGGAACGGAGGATAATCAATATAAGATCAACTTAAATAACAATTTTGTATTTGGTAAAAGAGTTACGGTTTCGGTTAATGCCGACCTGACGAATACAGTTAGAAAGAATCGAAATACTTATAGTCCGGAGCGTGATATTGTTCCTTATCAGATGTTTAAGGATGCAAACGGTAATCCGCTAAACATAAATTATTTAAATGGTCTGCAAGAGAGAAATGGAATCGTTGCAGTCCCTGATTCCCTCAGGGACATTTACCAATCAAAAAGCAGGATTAATTTAGATTATAATCCAATCCTTGAAAAAGATCGTTCCTACAGTACCTCTAATGGTTTATATGCCAGGTTAGTAGGAAGCTTAAAAGTAAATATACTGGAGGGACTTGATTTTCAAGGTACATATGGCTACAACGTGGCTAATACCAATACCCGGGAAATCCGGGACCAGAATAATTATGAAATGAGAATGCAGGTGATGCAGTTTACGCAGGCTGTAAACTCTTCGGTTATTCCGGTATATAACATCCCGGCTATTGGCGGTAGGTTAAACGTGGAGACCATTGAATCAAAGGAATGGACTTTACGAAACCAGTTGTTCTATAACCACGCCTGGAATAAACATCAGCTCTCCTTAATGGCCGGGCAACAGGCAACCAGTAGTACACCAGTCAACACAACAGGTACTTATTATGGATGGGATGATCAACTTCAAACTTCCAGACCGGTAGACCTTGCCACCTTAGCGGCTGGAATTAACGGGGCTGTAGCAGGTAGTATAGATCTTCCAGGTAATAATGTTGGCGGCGGTGAAGGGCGAATTGCCAGGACCACTTCCTATTATGCCAATTTAGGTTACACTTTCGACAGAAAGTATACCCTGAACGCAAGCTGGCGGATTGATGAGAGTAATTTATTTGGCAGGGATAAATCTGCACAAAACAGACCGGTGTACAGTATCGGTAGTAAATGGGCATTAGGTAGTGAACAATTTATGCAGCCGCTTAACTGGTTAAACAGGTTGGATGTTCGCTTAACCTATGGGATAACAGGAAATGCACCATTTGCCGGAACGGCAGCATCCTACGATATTTTATCGGCACAAAACGACCCTAACTATGTTACTGGGGCAGGCTATATATTGTCTTCTCCCGCAAATACCAAGCTGACCTGGGAAGGTACGCGAGTGTATAACGCAGGGATAGATTTTGCAATATTTAAGGACAGGTTGAGCGGATCTATTGACGGTTATATCAGGAAGACCGAAGATTTGATCGGTCGGCTGTCTACGTCGCCGCTTACTGGTTATGACAATGTAATAGGTAACTATGGGAATATGCAGAATAAAGGTATTGATATCGGTTTAACTTCTACCAATATTATGACCAGAGATTTTACATGGAGTAGTGGTTTTACATTTAGCTATAACAAGAATAAACTAACAGTACTTAGAGAAAATGCGCCTACAACAGGCGAAGCCTTAGTTGGTACAGACAGGCTCGTTGGCTATCCATTGTCTACAAGTTTTGTTTACAACTACGGCGGTTTGAATTCCGTTGGCGATCCGCAGATCAGGCGTGCCGATGGCAGTGTCACTGCTGAAACTAGTGTAGCCTTACCGGAAGACATCCTGTATATGGGAACTACACAACCTGTTTGGTCTGGTGGACTGCAGAATAGCTTTCAATATAAGTCTATTGGATTGAGTGCGAATATTATTTATAATGGTGGACATGTAATGGCAACTAACCGGAATCCAACCACCAACGACCAAATAATTGGACAGAATAGTTTACAACTGGGTTTCTTAGACCGTTGGAAGATTCCAGGCGACGAAAATAGGACAGACATCCCGAGATATGTTCCTTCGGGTGAATTGGCTGGGGCACGTAATTTAAGTTATTACACCAATTCTCAGCAGTCTATTTTAAACGCCTCGTACATAAAGCTTAGGGACATTACACTCTCGTATAGCCTACCAAGGCTTGTGGCGAATAAAATTAATGCTCAAGCCATTTCTTTTAGGCTCCAGGTGAATAACCTGTTGTTATGGACAGCTAATAACGAAGGTATGGATCCGGAATTTACTGGCGCGACACGTAATGCGCAAGGTACAATTAGTTTGGGTGCTCATATTACCTTTTAATGATTAATAACTTGACGGATATGAAAATTTTTAAAAAATATATTTTAGGTTCGATGCTCTTTATAGCGATAATCTTACAGATTTCCTGTAAAAAGGAATTTCTGGAAGTAATACCTAAAGGCCAAACAATTGCAATAACTACTGCAGATTATGAAAAGATCCTGAATGCAAATTATCTTGCTACCAGTTTTAGTGCCAGTGTTTACAGGGGAGATGAGATTTCTGCATTACAGCCTTATTTTAATTCCATGAGCGGACTTACTCATAGAAGGATGCAGCGTCTTTTTAGGTACGACGACCGGGTGTATGATGCGGATCAGCTGCCTGATGAGATTACAGATGAAAATAATTACATACGCAAGCTTTACCTTTTTAATAAGGTTATCAATGAAGTGATGGATTCAGAGGGGGGGACCGAAGCACAAAAACTCGCATTACGGGCAGAAGCCAAAGCGGGTAGGGCAATCTGTAATTTTATGTTTCTCTCTGATTTCACCAAGCCCTATAATGCTGCTACTGCAGCTACAGATTTAGGCATTCCAAGCCTGACCATTGCAGATGTAACGCAAAAGGACTTTAAACGGCAGACCTTACAGCAAGGTTATGATTTAGTGTTGAAGGACTTAACAGATGCTTTACCAGATTTGGGGATTATTACGCACCGACGTAAAATTTCAAAGTTGGTGGCTGAATTCTATCTGGCAAGGGTTTATATGGCTATGAATAATTACCCGGCAGCAAAATCACATATAGATGCCGCTTTTCTGGAAAAGTCTAAGTCTGCAATACCGCTTGAATTGTACGACTTTACTGTAGTCCTTAACCCTGATGATCAAGACGCCCCAGGTTCATGGTTTCCTGATAGTGGTTTTGGTCTTGATAATGAGCCGCTTGCTGCTAATAATACGGAGGTTATTTATAATATTACATCAGGATGGTTCCAATTTCAAGCTGTTGATGTCTTTGTCTTCAGCCCTGAAACAGCGAATTTATATGATCCAATGGATAGACGTTTGAGTTTATATACTCCGTATGAAATTTTCTCCAGTGAAATCCATCCTAAGGGAATGAGACGCAGGACATCCGGATTCTTTACAGGAATTGATGTTGGTCCTTCTTTACCTGACATGTATTTGATGCGTGCGGAATGTAGTGCCCGCGCTAATGATTTGGCAGGTGCTGTGGCCGATTTAGAGATCTTGCGGGAAAAAAGAATTTCCGGAACAGCGGCGGCCAAAGTACCGTTGAATATTGCTTCGAGTCAGCAGACTCTGGTGCGGTTTATTTTGGATGAACGTATCCGTGAATTTGCCATTACAGGTTTGCGTTGGTTAGATATGCGCCGCCTTTCTCAGGATCCGGTTTACAGCAGCCACGTTGATTATGTCCATGAAATTTATAACGCGGATGGTAGTCTGGCAACCAGTTACTCTTTCAAGGAAAGGCCACAAAGATTTGCTTTGAAATTTGGCGAGCGCATGCTTAACGAAAGTAACGGCTTAGAAGATAACCCCTAGCAAATATATTTTATTATGGTTGACATAAAAATCACATACAGATGAAAAAAATAATATTATTCCTTTTGATTTCCAGCTCGGCCTGGGCTCAGCAAACGAACAAAAGCAAGTACAATTATGATGATTTTAAACTCCTTGTTAAAGTAGAAGACAAGGAGAAGTACTATCAGGAAATGCTTCAGGAAAAACCTGTAGATAAGGCCAAGGATGCTCAATATAGCGACTACAGGAATTTATTGGCTGTAGAATGGCTGGCCAAAGGAAACTTGAAGCGATACCAGTATTACACTAAAAACGGTCCGGAATTTTCCTTCCCCGATCTGATTGATTTTACCTATGCCCTGGAGTACCTGGTAGAAGACAGTAAGAACTTAAGTCTTGTCGAACAAGTTTCCCGGGAATACATTGAAAGGCTTGATAAAGCCAAGACAAATGATGAACTAACTTTGGACAGAATGCAGGTACTCCTGGAAGTAAATGCAATGGCCAATGCCAGATTGGGTAATGTAGACGTAGCGTTGAAAAATATAGGACGCTCTTCAACGATCAGCGGCATGAGGGATGGAATGTATTTTAAAGACTCAAAGTCCAATTACCTGAACCGTTACGCTATTGTTTTAGCTGCAGCAGGCCAGCAACAAAAAGCTTTGGATTTACTCACTGAGGCTGTAAGAAATGCGGACTCAAACCCAAGGTTGGTGGCTACCCTGAGAGAAGTTTATAGAAAAGTGAAGGGAAATGACAATGGATTAGAAGATCTAATCAAATCCCTGCAAGATGAGGCCTATCAAAAGTATTATAAGGAAGTTGAAAAATTATATATCGCAGATAGTAAAATACCATTTCAGGGGGATATTGCTGATCCAAATCCGGAGAACAAGGGCGAAAAAATGACTGTTTTTACAGCTAAACAGCATGCAAAAGATGTATCGCTGACAGACTTGAATGGCAAGACTGTAAATTTAGTTGATTATCAGGGAAAGATCCTGGTGCTCGATTTCTGGACCACCGTGTGTACGCCTTGTGTCGCGGCTTTTGCCGGCTTTGAAAAGGTGGTAGCGGATTACAAGAAGGACGAATTCCAGCTTTTTGTGGTCAATCTTTTTGAAAAGCAGCCAAAAATTAAAAGCTCCATAGCGAAAAAAGGGATCTCCCTCGATGTTTTGCGCGACGAGCCTAACAAAGCATACGACATTCAGGCCACGCCCACTAAGATTGTTTTTGATTCATTAGGTAACATCAGATTTTATGGTGCTGGTTATGCCGGTTCTACAGACAGGGAATACTATAAGTTAAAAGCGATGGTTGAAATCATCAAGGCACGCAGTTAATACATCATCGAGAAAAAATGAAAAAGCTAATTTTATTATTGTTATTGTGTACGGGCTCAGCTTACGCCCAGCGGACATCACAGCAGCTTGCTAAAGAGTTCAGTGCAATTGTGAAGGTAGAAGATGAAGAGCGTTTTTATAATGACTTGATCGCGAAGAGTCCTGCCGACCCTGCCAAGCCAGATCAATACAACGAATATCGTGCGCAGCTTGCAGTAGATTGGTTGATTAAAGGAAATATTGATAAATATAAATTCTATAAAAATACCAATCCTAAGTTTACTGCACTCCAATTATTTGATCTGAGCAATCTACTGGAGTATTGGGTGGACGACAATAAGAATGTAGCTGTAGTGGAGCAGATTTCAAAACAAATCTTAGCTGAGATACAAAAGAAAATGCACGATGATACGTTTGGACGGACTAGCATTTTGCTTGAAGTAAACGCGATGGCTAATGCGAGATTGGGGAATATCGATCTGGCGATGAAGAATATTAAAAAGTCAGGTGATAGTGAAACGTTCAGGGACATTCCTTATTTCAGAAATAGTAAGGCCAATTACCTCAATCGTCTTGGTGCAATCTTATCTGCAGCTGGTGAGCATCAACGTGCATTAGATACCTTATCTAATGCAGTACGTACTGCCACCTCAACACCTAAGACGCTGGTTACCTTAAAAGCAGTTTATCAGAAAGCCAGGGGTAACAGTTCGGGGGTGGAAAAGTATATCGCTGCATTGCAAGATGAAGCTTATCAGGAAATTACAAAGGAGGTAGAGAAGGAATGGATTGCAGACACCAAACCTGCACCTGATGTTACTTTGACAGATATGAATGGCAAGGCGGTTAAGTTGTCTGATTATAAGGGAAAAATAGTCGTGATTGATTTTTGGAGTACAGTTTGTAAACCTTGTATCGCAGCATTTCCTGCATTCGAACGGGCTACTGATTTTTACAAAGATGAACCCTTTCAGCTTTTTGTTATTAATGAGGGCGAGACCCCGGATGTTGCAAAGCCATATTTGGATAAGAAAGGCTATAAGCTCAATGTATTATTTGAGAATGATGAAGCCATTTTTAAAGCTTTGGGTGCTCTCGGTACGCCTGAGAAATTTATCATCGATGCCAACGGAAATATCAACCAAACGGGGATAGGCTACGAAGGTTCGGACGATAAGGAGTTCTATAAATTAAAAGCGATGGTTGAGCTTACTAAAGCACGATCATCAGGAAAGTAGTTCTGTTGAATAACAAAATTGAAGTGAGGAATGACATACTATAACATGAAAAAAATAATTCTAGCTATTTTGATGCTTAGTTCCTTAAGCATGATGGCGCAACAAGGGGAAGAACCAGCGTTTGATTTAAAATTGAAGGCATTAAGGAGTGAAAAAAATGTGACGGTTCGCCAGCAAAAGATAAAGGCTCTGGAAAATGGTTCAGATGAAGATCTAATGGTATTAATACAATATTATGATAAAAATCCAGCTAAAAAAGAAGCCCTAACTAAAACGCTACAAAAAAAATACCCGATAAGTCAGTATGCAAGAATGATGAGGATGGTGTCATTTTTAAAATTTAGAGGAATTCCAGAAATGGAAATACATCTTCAATCGTTGGTAAAAGAGTATCCAAACCTCAATCTTGACATGGAGAAGAGTATGTTGTCCAGTGCATATGCGGAAGAACCAAACTCAGAAAAGGTACTCCAGCATATTAATGCTATGGAGGATCCTGCGTTCAGATTGAAGGCTTTAACAATGGCAGTTGAATCGATGGGAGCTATTGACAACGCTATGGCTTTGGAACTTGCTACAGGAAAATTAGAGGAGGCAAAAAAATTAAAAGGCAAAACTGCGTTAATTGAACCTTTGAAGATTGACCCGAAAGCGGCCTATTACGATTACATAAACCTGTATGGTAAGTTACTTTTCAATGCCGGTAAATATGACGAGGCCTATCCATACACGGCAGAAGCCTATAACAATATTAAAGAAAGAGATGAGGAACTGATCGAAAACCATGCTTTCCTATCTAGTCTGAATGGCAAGTACCAGGAGGCTTTACCAATTTTAGCTAAGGCAGTGAAAGAGGGTAAATTCGATCAAAAATATGTTGAACAGGTAAGAAAGGGATACGCGACATTAAATCCAGGTAAGGATGTTGACGCTTATATCGCAGAGTTGAAGAGCGTTTTTATTGACAAGATTAAAATGCATGTTTCAAAATTATTGATTAATGAGGCTGCACCCAATTTCACGGTTAAAGATGTAAATGGTAAAACTGTTTCGTTAGCAGATTTTAAAGGTAAAACCATTGTGCTGGATTTCTGGGCTACCTGGTGTGGGCCATGTGTGGCTTCGTTCCCCGCAATGCAAATGGCTGTAAACCGGTATGTCAATGACCCTAATGTTAAATTCTTATTCATCCATACCTGGGAAAATGATCCGAACCCTCTGGCTGATGCAAAAAACTTTCTGAGTAAGCACGATTACAAGTTTGATCTCTATATAGATCCCAGAGATCCGGTTACTAAGCATAGTCCAGCTGCTGATGCGTTTGGGATCGACGGCATACCGGCTAAATTTATCATTGACGGACAGGGTAGGGTTCGCTTTAAACTTTCCGGTTTTGAAGGTAAAAACGAAGCCGCAGCAGAAGAAGTAGTGCAAATGGTCGAGATGGCGCGTAAATCTTAGTTTACTTTATCTTAGTTACTCCTGTTCTCAATATCTTAAAAAGAAAATTTAATTGCTGTAGTAACTCTGCTCTTTAAAGAATTGAATATCCGTGTCAAAATAAAATTATAATTCATGCTTTCAAAAGGATGTATTATTATCGTTAATAATTAAAAAGCGGTTACAAATATTTAACGGGATTTCTTATCACTTCATGAGATATTTATCAAAAGCAATAAAAAGATTATCTTTATTATTTCCTCTTTCGTTAGAAAGAATAAATGAACATAAAAGAATTTTTATTACTGTTACGGCTGTGCCAATATGCCAGTTTGTTTGCACAAAATCCGGCTGCAAAACAGCTACGTTATTAACCCGCATCTAAATAGTTATATGATAGAAATAATCCAAGCATCAATAGCAGACATTCCCTTAATTCAGGGAATAGCCCATCAAACATGGCCGGCAACATTTAGCACCATTATATCAGCAGGCAAGATGAATTATATGCTTAAGTTAATGTACAGCACTGAATCGTTGACAGAACAAATAGAAAAAAACGGGCATCACTTCATTTTGGCAAAAAACAATCAAAATTGTGTTGGCTTTGCATCTTACGAATTGAACTACAAAAATAGTAAAACCACGAAAATTCATAAACTCTATGTATTGCCAGAAACCCAGGGTCAAGGCATTGGGAAACTATTGACCAACGAAATAACAGAACTGGCAAAGCAAGGTGCTAATAATGTTTTATCTCTGAACGTAAATAGAAACAACCCGTCGATCCAATTTTACGAGAAGTTTGGTTTCAACAAGATCCGGGAAGGAAATGAACCAATAGGAAGCGGTTACATGATGGAATATTACGTAATGGAGAAACAGCTTTAAAATTTCCGCCCTATATACACAATATCCGCTATGAAAAGAAAGGGCGAAGAATATGAGACGGATCTGGCGGATAATTATTCGCCGTGATATCCTTCTCAGTAGATTGACAGGCTGCATATTATTTACTGTTAAAAACAAGGGTCGGATGAAAGGATGATGTGGCACAGGCATTGAACCACGTAGCTCATGGACGAAAAACGACTGACTGTGTAAAACTAAATCCGCATGGTCTAATCTCAGATCATGCGGGTTATCGCGTAGTCGAAAACCTTAAATTTGAATATCAAAAAAGCTGATTTTTGTTTCTCCTAACTGTCCACTGTTATTTTCTGAGCCTCGATCTGTCTGGGCCGTGGCAGGAAGAAAGTACTTACATAACCAATTGGTTTATTTAATCCTAATTGGCAATGATGCAGAAGGTAAGCCATCGGCTGTTGCTGTTATCGTTACTGTACCCGGTTTATTTTTAGCACCAATAATTGCCAAGGCCAGACCATTGAATGCTTTACGATGATCGGCTTTGAACGATTCGTGGCTGGTTTGGCTTCCATTATCAACACCTGCCAGGAAGCTATCGGCCCCTGATAATTTGAATTTGACATCATTATCCGCATTAGGCACCATTATACCGTTCTTATCTACAATTTTAACCGTGATAAAAGAAAGATCATGATCGTTTGAACGTATGCTGCTCCTGTCGGCACTTAATTCTATCCTGGCTGGCGCGCCCGCAGTTTTAACTTCGGTAGTTTTTACCACTTTGCCATTTTTCCGCGATACGGCTTTTAAGGTGCCCGGCTCATAGGTTACTTTCCAGGCAATGTGCAGACTGTCCCCTTGTTTTGATTTTGTACCTAATGATTTGCCATTCAAAAACAGTTCAACCTCATCGGCATTACTGTAATAGGCCCAAACATCAACTACTTTACCAGCATCCCAGTTCCAGTGCGGTAATATGTGGAGCACTGTTTTATTGGTCCATTCGCCCTGGTATAAATAATAAACGTCCTTAGGGAAGCCAGCCAGATCTACTATCCCGAAGTATGAACTGCGGGATGGCCATTGGTAAGGCCATGGTTCGCCTATATAATCAAACCCGGTCCAAACGAACTGGCCCGACAGAAAAGCATGTTTTTTATATATTTTCAAGGTTTCCTCGTGGGTATGGCCCCAGGGGCCGAAATATTATCATAAGCATTAACGGTATGATCAGCATTCATTTTCCAACTTACCTTTTTGCCATTCACTACCCCGCCTCCCGGCCAACGTTTAATGGTATCGGGCGAAGTATTGTAAACACCGCGGCTTTCCAGCGCTGAAGCAGTTTCCGTACCAATGAATTTTTTACCGGGGTAATCCTTCTGGAAATTGGCCAGTTTATCGTTATGGTAATTATAGCCTAACAGGTCAACAGCTCCAGATTCAACAATTTTATTGCCCGGGCCAGGTTCGTTATTGCCTGTAGTGATTGGCCTTGTGGTATCCAGTTCGTGGATAATACCGGCAAGCTCACGGGCTATACGTGTCGCGCTGGTATCTCTTTGCTCCGGTATTTCATTTCCAATACTCCATATCATCACCGAAGGGTGGTTCCTGTCGCGCAGTATCTGATCTGTCAGGTCGCGCCTGTGCCATTCCTTAAAGAAAAGATGAGAGTCAAACTGAGGCCTCTTATGAACCTGCCATACGTCAAATGCTTCATCCATAATAATTAGGCCCATGCGGTCTGCAAGGTCTAAAAATGCTGGTGCGGGTGGGTTGTGTGAGGTGCGTATCGCATTTACGCCCATTTCCTTTAATATTTTAAACTGCCGTTCCAGCGCGTGTACATTAAATGCGGTGCCCAGCGCACCCAGGTCATGGTGTTGGCAAACGCCGTTTATTTTCATGGAAACACCGTTCAGGCTGAAACCTTTATCCGCATCAAAATTGAAATAACGGATACCCAGCGGTGTTTCATACTGATCAACCACTACGTTATTCACCAATATTTTAGTTTGTACTTTATATAGGAATGGTTTGTTAACCGACCATAATACCGGGTTATTAACACCGAAACTCTGGCTTACAGTAGTAACCGTATCCTTTAAACTAATGCCTGTAAGGGTTTTGCTTGCAACTACTTTACCATTGGCGTAAATGCTGCTTACAATATTGGCAATTTTGGCATTGCCTGCCGCATTTTTTATGCTAACGCTCAGGTTAACATCGGCATGGCTGGCGCTTACCTTTGGTGTGGTTACAAAAGTACCCCAATGGTTAACGGCAATTTTGTTGGTGCTGATCAGCCAGACATTGCGATAAATACCCGAACCAGAATACCAGCGAGAATTTGGCTGCAAAGAATTATCAGCCTTTACAGCTATCACATTTTTACCACCATAATTTAAATACGGCGTAAGCTCATATCTGAAACTGATATAACCGTTTGGTCTGTAACCTAAATGATGGCCGTTTATCCACACATCGCTTTTTTGATAAACACCGTCAAAAGCAATATAAATCAGTTTGCCTTTATCCGTTTGCGGGATGGTAAAGGTTTTACGGTACCAGCCTATACCGCCTGGTAAAGCACCGCCTTCCACAGTGGCCGGGTTTTCTTTTTTGAATTCGCCCTCTATGCTCCAGTCATGAGGTAAATTTAATTTTCGCCAGCTTGCATCATTAAAATCAATGTTTTGGCCGTTGGGTACGTCGCCCTGGTTAAACGTCCAGTTTTGATCAAAATCCAAAACCGATCGTCCACTTTGCGCATGCACAATGGCTGATAAACTGATCAGGATAAACAGGTATAGTAATTTTTTCATTTTGGTTAGAAATAATTATTAAATGTATCTATAACGTTTATTTATAACAAGTAATTTAGCGTAAATTATGTGTTATATTAGATTCACGCCTCTTGACCCATGTTCCGGGAAATAGAAATGCCGATTCCGCAGCGGGGAAGATACCCCTGACATTAAAAATGATAGCCAGAGTTCGAAAATATCTTTAATACAATAAGGAAACAGTTAACGGATATAATTAATTTATAGACCATGAAATACTTAATCATTCTAATCATTATATTTTCAACCCACTTCACAGCAGATGGACAAGAGAAAGAGAATATATATTTTCTCCTAAAAAGTGGAAAATACACAAAGGCTAACCTGACCAGATATGTTACCATCAAGACCCGAAGGCTTGACACCGCTTACTCGTTTACCATACCCTGCAATTGTAAACCGCAATACCTACATTTTTATCATGGCACCAATCCTGAAACCGGGCAGGTGAATCAGAAAATTTACACGATAAGCAGGAAAACTTTGCGAAAAATCCAATTTGTAAACCTTGACAAATTAATAGATATCATCAAAAAAAACGACGCCTATTTCAATGGTAAATGTAATCTTTTTCTGGTGGAACCTGGCGAAATTATAACCGTCTTTCCAGTATTCCAAGTCACATCATTCGGAGATTACGCCGATGATGTAGTAGGAACATGATAATAAATTTAAATTTGGTTTCACCCTGTGAATAGGCGCTGAAAAACAGATTTCAATAATAAGTTATACTTATGTAGTGAATTATTTCCCCAAAAGAAACCAAGATTACTATACTTAGCAATATATCTTTAGGGAAATAATTGAAATACTAACCTGAATTCGGTTAATACTTTAATCAAAATAATTGTTTTTTAGCGTCTTGGGATAACGAGATCGTCATGCTGAATTTATTTCAGCATCTTTTTAGCGTGAAAGACCCTGAAATAAATTCAGGGTGACGACCGCTTTAGCAGAAAACTTGATTAAAACGCCACAAAATGAGATTTAATAATCGAACTCAGGTTACTAACAAAGCTTCAATATGAATTTTTAATTCAATCGGGCTAGTCACCAAGAGAAGCTAATTTCGATAGTGAGGCCATAATTTGGTTCGAGAATTGTCCATTAAGGGGAGCAAAGATTTTTAGGTCTAAAAATCACATAAAACCTTATTTCTAGCTGATAGAGTGAGGTTTTAGGACATTGCCCGCTTGTTTAATTCTACCTGGCCAGTCTAATGGCCTCGTCAAGGATTTCATCTTTACCCTTTTGTAATCCTAGAATAGTATTTTTTACCATTACATCAGGTATTATACCGTTTAAATGATGTTTGCGTCCTCACTGGCGCTATTAATCCGACTCAGATTATGACTTCTTATACGGTAGTTTATACCTATCATCTTTAGTGTTGAAATAAGTATGCCAACGCCAGAAAGCGATAGGATTCTTCCAGAAAGTTCTATATAAAACAGTATCTGCTTCCTGAACTTTTTTGCTTTTCACATACTCTTTAAATGATTCTTTTATCCCTATTATATTATTGCCACTTCTATCGGTCACGTCGAAATTTCCCGAATCATTACTATATCTATAATGCTTTTCATCTAAAGCGTAATCGAATATATAGCTCAATGATGGAATATTGCTTAGAATAATTGTTATACCAGTCAATATTATTATTAAAACATATTTCTTTTTCATCTATAAATAAATTTATGTTGACTACTTAAATTCAATTCCCGACCATTCCATCTTAATATAAACATGTCATAACAGAATATCATTATTGCTCAACGAAATGTGGATTGATATAGAATTCGTACTCACCATTTATCCTAATACCCGTAAATAAGCTAGGTACCGCTAGAATTAAACGTGATAATGTGATCTTATTATTTTTCATCTTGCTTCGTTAATTGCATATCTTTTCTTCAGATTTTGACTATCGTGAGAGATAATTGGTACGGCATTTCAACTATTGTTATTATTGGGCGGCGGGACATCAACAAGACGCGTCTCTTTTTTGCACGAAATGGCAACGACTGCAATAAGCAATAAATAATAACTATAAAATCGCTGGATGGAAGTTAAGGTGTGCGTCATTTTAAATGTTTTGATAGTGGTTAATTTGATGATTTTGATAAAAAGTAATTTGATAATGAGAAAGCATCTTCTCATTATATTTAAGTTATACTCCAAAAATATCAGATTACCCTTTGAGATTTTTTGACAAAAGTCACAAAATGAAAACGCTTACTTTTTTCTTATTCGACTTAAAGTTTCTCTGCTTATCCCCAAATAGGAAGAGATATGACTCAGCGAAATTCGGTTCAAAAGTTGGGGTTGGTTTTGAATCAACTGCTCATAACGTTGTTTAGCAGAAAACATACGCAGCGAATTTGCCTGCGCTTCATTGCGGATATAGTATAATTCTGTAAGCCTTCTTCCAATCACATTAAATTCAACGAAATGCTCATAAAGCCAATCTAGCTTATCCTTCTTGAGAACAATAAAAACACAGTCCTCCAATGTCTCAATATATTCAAAACCAGGCTGGGAAGTAAAAAAGCTGTATACTGAGATAACAAGTTCATTTTCAAACAAAAACCACGTATTTGTTTCAATGCCCTCTTTGTTCAGGTAAAACACCCTAACAGCACCACTCACAATGAAATAAATACGATCACTTTTATCCCCTTCACTTAAAACCTTTTGGTTCTTATCCAAACTCATGATCTTACTCTGCTCAACAATAGCTTCTTTCAATGTGGTGGATAGCTCGCCCAATTTTGAGAATACTCCAAACAATTGGTCATAAGGTGTTAATTTTTGCATTAGAAAGGTTTTCAGACAATTTAGAACTTATAAAAGTTATTTAATAACCTCAGTATTAAACTGTACCTATAAATCCGCCACTAACAATACGCAGGCCATACAGCTCAACCTGCCTTAATTATTTAATTAAGTTAAATATATCAAAATGTAATAGCGCAATTATCAAAAAATCCAAAAAGAGGAAATACCATTTCAAGGCATTTCTCTTTTTGGATTTAACTGTAACAGATTAATATGGAAAGCGCTATTTTAAGGCTTTATAAGTTTATATAAAGACTCTACAGGCACCGTATTCTTCAATACCATCTGTAATCCCGGATTCATTTCGCTATGTATTAATGGATGCGTATTGGAAACGGTAGCAACAACATCACCATATTCATTCATCACCGGGCCTCCGCTGGATCCTGTTGCATAATCTGCCGAAATCACGACCATTTCACGAAAGAACTTTTTATTTGGCTCTCCCGCTTCCTCCAGGTATTTGTCCATCACGTTACCTTGTGAAAAGAAATAATGCATCCCTTTTGGATGACCCAATACGAATACCTTTTCGCCCACTTTTGCACCTTCTGCAAGCGGTAAGGCAGGCAAAACGTCGCCATTTGTTTCCAGCTGGAGTACGGCCAAATCATTTTCTTTTGAGGATGTCAATACCGATTTTACGGCATAGGTGCGTCCATTCGCCATACGGACAACGAAACCTAAAGGTTTATTTCCGTCAGTCATATTCGCATACTGGGCGATTACATGGTAATTTGTTACCATTATCCCTTTGGGATCAATAATGTAACCTGAAGATTCGCTGATGTGTGCATTAGAACACCTGGGACATAAGTAAACACAACCAGTAATTACAGTAGCCCCTTTTGCCCGTTCATAGATGGCATTGGCCGTTAAAACTTTTTTAGAAGGTTTAACGATTCCAACAGTAGTTGCTTTAGATGGATTAGCCAGCATCAGTTTGGCATCCTCTAAAGTAACCGTCTTCACTTTTAGAAGCAAAGAATCTACTGATTTCTGATAATCGGCTGCTATTTTGGCATCATTGGTAAAAACCTGGGCATGGGCAATACCTGTTACCGATAAACTGACTAACAAAAGAGCTAACCTTTTTATGCCATTGTATTTTTTGAAATTCATTTTCATTTAATTTTCTCAATTGTGGCGCCATACTGGCTGACTGTTTTACCGTAGGATTCTGATGCCGACTTAAAATAATCTTTAATGGCTGCCTTTTGAGCGTCGGTTGCATTGGCAACTTTACTCATCAATATACCATCTAAAATTCCTTTAAAGACAGTATTAACAGGTAAATTCCAGATATACCGCTTATAATAAGCGATCATTCCATCCAGGTCTTTATTAACAACGAACAAAGCAATCCTACAAATATGATTTTCAGGTTCCTGTGGATCTAATTTCAGCAAGGAGATGGTATAGGCAATGTCCTCCACCTCTTTTGGTGTAAAAAAAACGTTGTACCGTGCGCCATTTTCGTTTGCAATGATATACATATCTTTACGAACCTTATCAAAGAGGATTCTATTAATTACTTCCGTACCCATAGCAAGATCCAAATGTTGTTTCTCCAGCATGATCTTTCTGAAAAACGGGCTGCCAAACTTTACCGTTCCTAGTGCCATTTCAAGAAAATCTACGCTAAAGCGCTCGTATTCCTCGGCATGATCAAATATCTCTTCCAAAACAGGTGATGGGTCTTTAGAATTTTGATATAAAGCCTTTGCATAAGGCAACCCATTTGTCAAGTCTTTTTTTGCCTCATAAGCCGCTTTTAACCCTGCGAGCGAATTTTTGGGATCTAATGCCGCTTTCACTTTTTCAATAAAATCTTCCGCACCGGCTTTTCCTACTACCCTGTTAATTTCCTGTCCCGAAGCACTAAGAATTAAAAAAGTTGGGTAAGCACTGACGTTGTATTTTTTCGCAAGCTCCTTTCCCTCTCCCTTTTCCATGTCGAATTTTACAGAAACGAACTTTGGGTTAAAATAATCGCCCATTACCTTTTTGGGAAATTCCATTTTCGCCATCTCAATACACGGAATACACCAGCTGGTATAACAATCCATAAAGATCAGTTTAGGGTTGGCAGGGTCGGAAGCTTTAGCCATCGCCCCACTCATGGTCAGCTCCTCAAATTTTATACCCTGGCCAAAGGTTGCAGTATGGCATAGGGTAATCAATCCAATGTACGCTGAAATTAAAAATAGTCTCATGTTAATCCTTCGGAAATATTAAAGTTTTGACTCAATTAAAGCTTTCAATTTAGCATCTGAAGGTCTCGGAGCATCAAATGACACCATTTTCCCCTCTTTATCAATTAAAATGTACCTTGGGATCTCGGTAACTTCATAATCTGTTACGATCGGACCTTTGTTATTCGTGAATAAATGTACACCCGATAGTTTCTTTTTCTCTACCATATCTTTCCATTTAGCTTTATCTGTATCAATAGAAAGACTGATAAATACCACATTTTTGCCTTCAAAAGACTTTTCGAGTGTTTCAAGCGCAGGTTGTTCTGCAATGCATGGTGCACACCAGGTAGCCCAAACATCTAATAAAACTACTTTGCCACGATAATCAGAAAGACTACTGGTTTTGCCGTTGATATTTGGATATGAAAAATTGATTGTTTGACCTCCTGCCACTTTTAATTTTGCGCGATCAGTTAAGATGCTCATCGTTTTCTTCTGCGCATCAGTTAACATATATTTCTGGCTATTTGTAGTAAATGCAACCAAATCCATAGACAATCCCTTCTCTGCTGCCTTTAGAGCCACTTCCGATAGTAATTCTTTATTGGAGATTTCTGGAAGAACCAACTCACTGGCCATACCGTTCTCCGAATTATAAATGATATGTTTGGCGAAACTTAATGTCATTATGTAGTCAAAGCCAAACGGAAGTGTCCAGACCGCTTTGTCAGCATATCTTTCATTTTTAAAAAGATCAGTGAAATAAGCTGGATATTCATCTTTTCGTCCAAAATTAATTCCTGAAGAAAATGGCAGCAATGCATCATATCTCACACTGTAAGGGAGCATAAATTTTACATATTTATCGAATGCCTCGTTACCCGTATTTATGCTTTTAACAAAAGCATCCACCGGGGCTGCGAGTGAATCAAGTGTTGCCGTAAGTCGCTCCGTTGGTATGGTATATCCTTTATTGCTATGTCCAAACTTTTGTAGTGGAAGAACGAGTTTATACCAGTCTGCAAATACCTTATTCTCCTTACTAAGGTTACCCGAATAAACGACGTTTCCGTCAAATGCATCAAGAGTTAGTTCTTCACCGGCATGCATGTAAACGGGGTATTGATCTGCATTATAGCCCAGGTAACGAATTGCATTCAGATCACTGGCGGGAACTTGAGTACTAAACGACTGGTCCTGTCTGGCAACCGTGGCCATTGAAATGGGGCTTAAGCCACCTGCTTCCTGTTTTGAAAAAATTACTCGATCCGCTTTGAGATTCTGGGGAAGGATCTTTGTGAATTTTCCTTTGATGACCGCATTCTGTGCAAATGAAGTTAGCGACATCGTCGCCATTAAAATAGCAATAATTGATTTTTTCATGTATTTATTTTTGAATAATATGGGTATGGCGTGCATTCGCCATACCCGTTAAGTAGTTAGTTTATTGAGTTGGAATACCTAAATCTGTCAGGATTTGGCGTATTAAATTATATTTGATCATGATTACAGGGTTTGAACCATACAAAGCCTTAAATTCTGCATCTGTACGCCCAAGTATCGTTTGCAGATAAATATTTGCATCCATGGAAGGCGTTGCGGGCGTGATATATGGATTTGTTGGCTCTGCATCAATAAAGCCTATGGCCTGCAATGACGGGCTTACGCCAGCGGGTAAACCAGTTACCCTTGAATTGAGGTAAAATGTAGCCAGGTCATAAGCGTCACTAACAATAACAAATTTTCGGGTGGCACTCGCAAATTTGTCCAGTATATCTGCGTATTTAGGCCTGAGCATGGCATTTGTAAGCATGGCCCGTAGTATCGCGCCTTTGTACTGCACTTTTGTGGCCTGGTCCATGGAAGGGATACCCGCAATCTGACCGATAACTATGGTATTTAAACCCTTAAAAGCATATTTAAAACCATTGGTGTTCAGGTTGTCGACCAATAAAATACTGGGCACATAAATACCTTTCGGTAACACAGGCAAAATTTCGCTCTTTAAATAGGCAAGTGCAGCAGGTACATCGGCTTTATTGCAATAGCTAAAAGAATAAATCAGAGGTGGCGCTCCCGCCTGGAGACCGCCAATGGAGTAACTTAAAGACAATTTCTCATAATGGGTAAAATTCCGCCCAAAAACGTCTGTCCGGGCTTGTGTACCAATTGTATCATTAATGAAAACCGGAATGCCGGTATCTTTAAAAAAGAGGTAGTTGCCGTGAATGGTCGGGTCGTTGGGATTATCATCTACAACCAACCAGTTTTTATCGTAATCCGGAAAAACTGTTACTTCCTCCTTCCGGCATGCAGTTGCAAATAAAATAAGAAATATGCCTGCGATATAAATTTTATGATTCATATTATATAGGTTATAAAGGTTGAACAGTACGTGCAGTTCTAACGGGATTTGTTAATGATCCCCTGTTGAATTCAATGGCATAATTTGGAATAGGAACCTGCCAGGCCGCCGCATCCTGTGCAAAAGACTTTAATACATAATTACCAATGGCTACATTTGAACTGGTTTGCGCATTGTAGCTGTAAGCCGGGTGCCTGATGGTAAAATCCTGCGGAAGCGGGTACCTTGAATTTACCGCATACCGCCGCAAATCGAACCACCTGTGCCCTTCAAAACACAACTCCCGTCGGCGTTCCGCCCTGATAAATTCAACCAGCTCCTGATTTCCCGCAGGTATTTGGTCCATTGCGGCATTTTTAAAACGCTTTATTCTCAGCTTATGGATTTCATTTCTCGCTTCATCATTTGCGCCAGTCATTGCCAGGGCCTCTGCATTGTTTAAAATTACTTCCGGATAACGGAAAGAAAAAATGCAGGATACCTGCTCCGGATCATTGTACGTTTGCCAGCTGCGGTATTTTGCCGGTAACCATGATTTAGTTTTAGCAGACTTTTGAAAAAATGCTTTAAGTCTCAAATCATCTGAAGCATAGCTACTCATTAAAGTGCTTGAAGCTTTAAAAGATGAGGCGAGGCGATCATCACCGTTATAAGCAGAGGTAGAATCATTTAAAAAAACGGCAGGAACTGAACTCGGCCCCATGGTAAAAATGGATTCATTTGAACTCCGGTAAGTGGCGTTTGTATTTGGTGAATATAAATTCAGATCATTAAGCGTATAGCCCATTGCGCCAAAACTTTTGCCTGCTGCGATCGCTTTGTCATACTGCTCCGTGTACAAGTATACGCGGCTTTGCAGAATCTTTACTGCTGCAATCCCGACCCGTATTTTTGTACCCGGGTTATAGCCCTGTAAGTATTGTTCGGCCTGCTCAAGATCTGCAACAATTTGTTTATAAATTTTATCATTGTTGTCTCTTTTAAAATAATTGTCTTCTATTTTTTCGGAGATCTTTAATGGAACACCCTCGTCTGTAGCAGCTGAACTGACACGGTACGGGCTGCCATAAACATTTTGTAACAGGAAATAATAATAAGCTCTTAAGAAATAGGCTTCACCACGAATGTGCTGTAAGCTTGAATTATCGGATGTTTCTGCCAATTTTTCGGCCTGAAACAGAATGGCATTTATTGCCCCTACACGCTTGTAAATCTTTCTCCATAGTGTTTCCTCCCAGCTAAGATTCAAGACATTTAATGCAGGCGTTTGGCTCCAGTTGTGGAATCCTGATAATTTATAAAGCGGGGTAGACTTGTCGGTTTCTGCGAAGCCAAGTACAAACTGTTCAGAATCGTCATCCATCACATGAAGCCATGGTGCAGTTAACCCAGTTTCTGAGATATCGCCCATAGTCGCCTGACCGTCCTTGGGCACACTTAGAACACTATTTATAAATGCTTCTCCAATCATGAGCTTGTTCAGATCATCCGTGTTTTGAACATATTTAAGATCTGTTGAGTATTCCTCCAGGAATTTACTGCAAGATGAGAACAGCAGCAAAACCGGTAATAATATATATATGTATTTCATAATGCTTTGAGTTTAAAATGAAACATTGATGCTACCTGAATAAGTAGGTATTAGTGAAAGGTTGATGTTTGGCGTTGAACCTGATTGTGTCGGGTCCTGGCCTTTCAGCATTTTACTGCTTATAATGAAAAGATTGGTTCCGGTTACGCTTACATATGCTGAACTCAGCCCCATTTTTTTGACTAATTTTTCTGCAAAGTTGTATTTAAAAGAGGTGGATTGCAGCTTCAGATAGTCTCCGCTAACCAGCCTGATGTCCGAATTGTCATACATATCATAGATACTTCCTCCAAATTGATACGCTGATGCCGGATATTGAGTCCACCATGGCGAATTTAAATTATTGTTTGCCAGTAGCCCTGGTATATTGGTGTAAGCTTCATCTCCGGGTCTGCGCCAGCGGTCTACAAACTCCTTACGAAGGTTTTGTTGTGGATAGGCAATTGCCGATCCGTAGCCTGAAGCGATCTTCATCAGGCGAATCTTGTTGCCCAAAGAGTAGGTTAAATTGAAGGATAAACCAAAGTTTCTCCAACCGAAATAATTGGATAAACCACCTTGAATAAAGGGGTCACGGCGTCCGGACTCACTCATCACCTCCAGGTATACGTCCTCTTTTTTCATTGAGCCATATTTTTGCTGATAAGCAGCTGCCTGTTCTGCCTCTGTTCCGTAAAAAACCGGTGAACCATCTACCGGGCTCAATCCCTTAAACTTGTAAGAGTAAAATGTATTTAGTGGCTTACCGGCAAGCTGAACAGTTCCCGCCAGAAAGTCGTTATAGTCTAAATTATCAACCAAAACGTTGTTTCTGTTGTTAATTGCACGGTTTAAAACTTTGTTCAATACCTGTCCAAGTTGTGGGTCAAAATGCCAGACAAATCCACGCTTCGAACCACTCACACCCACATTATCAATGGCTTTTATACTCAGGCTTACCTCAATACCTTTATTTTCCAATGTACCGCTGTTGATCACATAAGACTCTATCCCATTGATTTCGGATACCGTTTTGTCAAGAAATGCATCTTCGGTTTTTTTATAGAAGTAACCCAGCGACCCGGTTATTTTATTTCCAAGCAGAGAGAATTCCAGTGCTACGTTAGAGGAAGAAGTCCGCTCCCATTTCAAATCCGGATTTGGAAAATTGACAATGTTCGAATATTGTGAATTGTAATAAATATCTGAAGTTGGTTTTTGTTGAATAACCATATTGGCAGATTGACCGGGTAACATATTTCCCTGCCAGCCCCATGAAGCTTTCATAGCAAGATCATTTACCCACGATACATTTTTCAATAAATCGTCTTTCATATTCCATCGACCGGAAACGGCCCATATCGGGAGAAATCTATTGTTCGATCTGGAACCGAATAAGTTTGACTGCTCACCCCGGATATGTACATTAACCATATAGCGGTTGTTCCAGGAATAACCCGTTGTACCGTACCAGGCAAGGGTATTTGTTAATTGACGGTTATAGGAGCCAAGAGCCTCTATTTTGGACATGTATTGCTGATAATAGCCTGTATTGGTTGTGGGCACCACATCGAAATAACCGCCCATTTCGGGAAAATAACCTCTCCTGTTGATTTTAAAACCATTATATTCCGAAGATATGGCCTCCATACCGGCACTTGCCGTAATGGAATGTTTATCATCTTTTCCAAATGAGGTATTGTAGTTTGCCTGTAAACGGGCAGTGTAGCCGTTATTACGCGTTTCAGTCCGCTGAAGTTCACCGCCAACCGGGGCCATATCTGAGCGGAGACTCCGATCCGCTCTTAATTGATTAATGTAGTAAGTGTCTTTCGTATAATATAGTTCTCTGTTGTTGCTGCTTGCATTGTAAGCAAATGTACCATCTACATCCAGACCATTCATCACCCTGTATTTTATTAATGCCTTGATGTTGGCTGAAATAAGGTCGGTATGGTCTCCTGAATTTTCCTTTTCTTTAAGAATGTTATAATTATAATAGGGGGCTCCGCTAATCGCCCTTGGGTAGAAGAAATAGCTGCCATCTGCATTGTACGCAGGGATCGTTCTGCTGGTATTATAAGCATAATTCATCACCCCTAAATCCTGCGGGGTATAATCTCTGGTCGAATAGTTACCCGTAAATGAGATTTGAGCCATAAATTTTTTATAATCTGCGGTGATGCTCATGAGCGACGAATAGCGTTTATTATTTTCACCTTTTATTGCCCCATTTTCATTCTGATAGCCTAAAGAGGAATAATATTTAATTCCATTGGCGCCACCGGAAAGACTTAAAGTATGATTCTGGGAGACGGCATCCTGCGTTACAAGCCCCATCCAGTCTGTGTTTACATTTGCATAGTAGTCAGTCAACCGCTTAAATTCATCGTACTTGATGTTACCTGCATAATAGTCTTGTAGTGCTTTTTCGTAACCTGTAAACTGCGTCACACCATTGTACTGCATCCCTCGTTCGATCATCTCTTTAGAGACATCCATACGCTCCTGCGAGTTCATCATGTACATGCCTTTATCCGAGTACCTCGGGTGTCTTGAGAAACTGGTCGTACCAAAGTAAGAGATTACAGGTCTGCCCACTTTACCCTTTCTTGTGGTGATAACAATTACGCCGTTACCTGCTTTCGCACCATAAAGTGCTGTCGCAGATGCATCCTTAAGCACATCAATTTGTTCAATATCCTGAGGATTTAGTCCCGCAATTGCATTACCCAATAAATTTACAAAGTCCAGGTCATTGATTTGTTGTGGGTTTACATTAACCGGATCAGTCAATACAATTCCATCCAAGACCCATAAAGGCTCCCTGTTGCCCAAAACCGTCGATGTACCGCGAATTCTTAATCTGGGCGCGGCACCCACCTGACCCGAATTCTGCGTTAAGATCATTCCGGGAACCCTGCCTTCTAGCAATCTATCAATGGTATTGATTCCAGGGGTAATTATACTGTCCATTTTAAGGGTAGTTATTGCACTTGTCAGCTTTCTGCTGTCAATCTTCTCATATCCTGTGTTAACAATGGTTACTTCATTCAGGTCTGAGGAGGTAAGTGCCAGTGTAACCGTTCTGGCCCGTATTGCATTGACTTCCAATTTGGCGTAGCCCAGGTGATGGATCTCAAGAGTGGAGTTGGCATACTGGGTAGGAATTACAAATTTCCCATTTTCGTCTGTTCTGGTTGAAAAATTTGAACCTTTAACTTTAATTGTAGCCCCGTCCAACGGTTTACCGTCCTCTGTAGTCACTCTACCCTCTACCGGAGTCTCTGTCAAACCAGAAGGAGCAGATGAGTTCTTATCCAGTATGATGATTATACGGTCTTTGATCTCGTAGGTAAGCGGTTGTTCAGCGAACAATTTCCGTAATGCATTGATTAACGGTTCGTTAATAAGCTTTAATGTTACCGGTTTGGCTTTTTTTAAAATCCTGTCGTTGTATGAAAAATCATATTTCGTTTGCTTACTGATGGCCTCTGCTGCTTGTACGAAAGGCGCATCTTTTAAATTAATGGAAACCGTTTGCGCACTTAATTTACTACTTAGTTGTAGTGCAAAAAAAGCCAGGAAGATGAAGATAAATTTAACAATAAATGGTGATGTGCTGCTGTTGGTTACAGTATCGCCTGGTTCAGACGGCACACGCCTCCCTTTGTCCTTGTGGATAAGGAAATAGTTCATATTTTTGTAAGGTTAGTTAGTTTGTTTGAATGGTTTGTTGATTATTTCTCTGAATCGGATCTATCTATCACAGCTGATGGTGTGCCCACACCGTCAGCCTTTTTAACAGACGCCGAAAATTACATGGTAAATTCTAGCGCATAAGCTTTACACTCCTTCCTTTGATATCAAATTTTAAATCCGTTATTTTTTCGAGTGCGTGTAATACTGTAGATAATTTTTTATCCTTGCTGATTGATGCATGAATCTGTATATCAGTAGGTATCCCGGTGTAATCAATATCCAGGTTATACCAACGTTCAACCTGCCGCATAACTTCGATTAATGGGGTTGCTTTAAAACGGAACTGACCGTCTTTCCAGGCAACAAATAAACTTGCATCAACTTTTGCAATTTCGAAACCAGCGCCCGCAAGTACAGACTGTTCTCCGGGATGCAGTTGCGGTGCCTCGTCATTACCATCTCTGCTAAGTTGTACGCGACCATTAACCAAAGTGGTAACCGTTTTATTGTCATCCTGATAAGCGTTAACATTAAAACTGGTTCCCAAAACCCTTATCTGCTGCCCCCTGGTGCTAACTATAAAAGGCTGGCTGGCATCATGATGTACTTCAAAATAAGCTTCACCAACAAGTTCTACCCTTCTTTCTTTACCCGAAAAAGTTGCCGGATAAGACAAGGATGAGGCTGCATTAAGCCATACTTTGGTACCATCGCTTAATGTGACACAATACTGCCCCCCTTTTGGGGTAGTTAAGGTAAGATTTTGATTTAACTCTTCATTTTCTACCAGTGTTCCATCTTTATAGCGGACAATGCCCTTTTCGGTAATAATCTCTTGTTTTTCGCCCTTCAATTGATATACAGTACCTTTTGATGAAATTAAAGATGCACGGTTTGTTCCGGGTTGTATATCGGTGATGTAATCCTTTGACGCCAGTTTACCAGCCGAATCATTTTTTAAAATAAAATATACAGGTAAGGATACAAAAACCAGAACTGCTGCCGCCACTTTAGTGATCCAGGAAATTCTGCCCATCAATGTGGGTTTCCTCAGGCCTATGTTTTGTTGAATTTCAATCCAGGCCAAATCCGCTACTTCGGCAGATTTTTCATCAAGTATATCTGAAGTAACTTCAGATGCAAAATGCGCTTGAAGTAAGCTATCTAATTGCTCCTCATTATTCCCAGTCTGAAAAAACGAGTGTAATTGAAACAATTCCTCCTTATTGATGGTATTGCTTATGTATTTTTCAAATAAAAGTCCAATTTTAATCTCGTTGTTCATCTAAACAGGCTGTTTTATTCACGGTATATAATGAATACACACGAAAAATAAAAAATAGCACCCCTAAATCAATTATTTTTTAAAAAAAACTGGAATTAAGCACAATAAAAGTTCAAAATGCTTAGACTTTAGCGCAAGCCTAACCCTTTTATTAGCCTCTTGAATATGGTGGTTGATCGCAGATGCGCTGATCATCAACTCATCACTAATTTCCTGATAACTCCTTCCTTCTAACTTATGCATGACATAAACCTTGCGCTGTCGCTCCGTTAGTTTACTCAAAGCCATTTCCAACAATGCTTTATTTTGCGATGCATCGTCTGCATCATCCATAGGATTATAACCTACATCCGGATCGATTTCACTCCGCATAAGCTGGTCATAAATGTTTCTCCTAAAAGTATTCTTTGAAAGATTCGCCGCCATTTTAAACAGCAAAGCACTAAAACTAAGTTCAGGATCTATTGTTTTACGAATTTCCCATATCTTCATAAAGATGTCCTGGAGGATATCTTTGGCTATTTCTTCTGACCTTAAAATCTGAATCAATTTTGAAACCAGGCGTTGCGCATAACATTTATATATTTCTTTAAATGCAGATTCGTCCCCATCCCGCAACTTTCGCAGCAGTTCCTTTTCATCGGTGATGGCTATTTTTTTCAAAAAAATCAGAAGTTAGTTGAAATCGAAGGTAACAAAAAAGTAACTTAAACACAATAACCTGGCTTAATACCAGAAGCAGGCCGTCAGTGTAGAGCGAAACGGCCCCGTTATTCGTTCCGTATACGGAAGAAAAGTGACCGCATACAGAACAGTTCAAACAAAAAAAGCAAACTCGGTAAAATCCGTCGCTTGCTTTTATACTTAGCGCCTGTTTAAAATTAAATTAAAATTTATTTCATACGCCAGTCTGAGTGTAGTCCAAGACCATTTTAATACATTTATAAAGCAATCGACTACGCTTTCAATGACAGATTTAAAAATTCGCCGTCATTTCGACTGAAGCGCAGCGAAATGGAGAAATCTTTTAACATAGTTCAAAGATTTCTCCACTGCGGTTGAAAGGACGATACTTCGAGACCATTCCCTTCTTTATCCATTCTGTCGATCCATATTGATTTTCAACAATTAATTAACCCTCATTGTGACAGCAAAAGGCTATTTTTTCTTATAAAAATTTAAACGGGCTCTTGAAGTCAAATCTAAATTAACTCTGCTGATCAGGCATGCCGTTCGGGTCCATCCATACATATTCCCAATGATGACCATCAAGATCATCAAAACTGTGCTGATACATAAAACCGTAATCGGTAGCCGGATTAGGTATCGTCGCGCCAGCTGCTACCGCTTTGTCTACCATTTCGTTAACTGCATCTTTACTATCGGCTGATAAGGCAATGGAAGTTTCTATTGTTTTGTGTGCATCTATAATTTCTTTTTCGGTAAACGTTTGGAAAAATGTTCTGGTAAGCAGCATTATATAAATAGTATCGCTAATGATCATGCAGGTTGCTTTCTCATTGGTAAATTTGGGATTAAAAGTATACCCGAGTTTGGTGAAAAATTCTACCGATTTGTTAAGGTCGTTAACAGCTAGGTTTACGAAAATTTGAGTTGCCATATGGTTTTTATGATTTAGTATATTCAAAGGTATACTAAAGCTACATAGGGATTAACGTGCAAAAACGACAAGTTAAGGGGTTAAACGCGACTTATTGATGGCTTGCCAATTTGAGATAGATTAGGGAAGAGAAAGCAAAAAAATAAATCTATAGAGGCTTACAACCATTTTTAATTCTTTTATCTTTAGTTTTTGGTGGTAACCATCAATATCATCTCTTGCAAAACTTAAACCTTTATCTATTACACGCTCATGAAACGAATATTACTCATCTTGACCGCCTTATTGCCCTTTTATACTTTTGCTCAAAAGAAATTGCCAGTTGTAAAGGCAAGTGCTGGCCAGGCAAAAATTTATGAACAGGAGAACGCAGTATCGAACTGGTATATCAATCCCAAAATAAAACCGGATGTTTTTACAACCGGTAAGCTCACAAAATCTGAAAGCGTAAAATTCAAAACCGATATTGATTCGATCGTTTTTAGCATTAGTCCGGGGCAGAAAAAGGAGTTTATTGTCTTGTTAAACGGCAAAGATTCGTGCCTTACTCAGATTACCACTCCTGCGCTAAAAAATTTCAGTAAAGTATTGCCCGAAATTCACGATTCAATACCCTTTTTTGTTAATAAGTACAACACGAATTTTTTGCCGGTCGTTTTTAATGGTGTTGACTCGCTGTTGCTGAATTTTGATTCAGGCGCAAATGACATAGACCTTACCAACGCTGCACTGGAGAAAAGAGTGAAATCGAAACTCAAACTTTACAATACAGAATACGGTATAAAAATTGGAAACCATACCTACAAGAGCAGGATTTATGACATAGAATTAGCAGGTAACGAAACCGACGGACTGCTGGGGTGGGATATATTCGACGGCATGATTGTAGCCCTGGATTATGATCAAAATAAAATGATAATACATTCTACCATGCCAAGGGAGATTTTACAGGATAAACAATACGCCAGGTTTAAGATTTCCTACATCAAAAACAAACCTTTTATAGAAAGTGAAATTTCGCAAAGCGGAATCAAAAATAAAAGCCTGTTTATGTTTGATTTAGGTTACCAACGCACGGTTATGCTGGATAATGATTTACTGCGGGAAATGAGGTTTCCAACCGAAAGGATGGAAGTGATCAAAAAGGTGATGATGCATGGAACAAGAGGTAACGAAGTGCCGGTGACTACAGTAAAGCTGCAAAGTTTGAAGATTGGCAACTTTGAGCTTAAAAATGTTCCTGCGCAAGTGATGGAACAAAATAAGCCCATGCCTGGTATTAACATTCACTATCTTGGAACCGATATTCTGAAAAGATTTAATACGGTTTTTGATTTTCAAAATAATGTAATCTATTTAAAGCCAAATCATCTTTATGATGTTGTGTATGCGGATCAAAAGAGCTAACATTATCTTTTTTTACCGCAAAGACCAGTAAGGCAAATTGCAAAAAAAAAAGCCACCCTTAGGAGTAATTTATCTCATAAAATCAATATAAATGACAGTAGAATTTAATAGGAATAAATCTCCCCGAGGCACCGTCATTGCGAGAAGGCTTTTTCAGCCGACGAAGCAATCTTACAACGATCGCTAACAGCGTGCGCTTTAAGATTGCTTCGTGCCTCGCAATGACGACCTTTCTTATAAGATCTGTCAATGGTAGGAGTAGAATTTCTCAAATACATCGGAGGGTTGATGACAGATATACAAGGGGCATCATTTAGAGCGGAGTGCAACGCAGCCGAGAGCCCGAAGGCTCTGCGAAGCAAAATCTGTTTTGATAGATCTCTCCACTTCGCGTTGCTCCGGTCGAGATGATGACCAGTCTATTGGAATCTGTTATTGGTAGCGTAGCCGAAGGGTATTTATTTGCGATTTATCAATATCGAGAAGTCTTCGACTACGCTCAGACTGACGACCGCAGCGCTTAACTTAATCACATTAAGCGTATGGTATCGGCTTTACGTCCATCCTAAATCATGCCTTTACCTCAGGCCCATAATCTCATTAATTAATAAATTGTATCTGCTGTACCAAATAGGCTTTCCCAAATTGCTGCGGATCGTGCACCACTGTAGCTTTAATGGCCTTCCATTTTGGCTGTTGTCCATTTTGCCAGTTTGCACGAATTTCCTGTGCGTTCAACCAGATTTCCTCCAGCTCGTTCTGAACGGTGCTGTTTGCATAAGTGAGCTGTAACTTACCTGGAATCAGATAATAGTCATTCCCAGTTTTGCTCAATCTTATTACTGGTCCTCCAGGTACATACGAAGTAATTAGCTGCACGGTAAAAGATTCACTTCCTTTATATTGCTCTTTGCTGATTATCTTTTCAAAAATAAAGTAGTATTCAGGCCCGTCTTGAAGGGGCACTTCGTCGCGGTTGAACCTCGCTTTAACACGGTAAGTATAACCAGGTTCCCGCTGATCAAAACCGGAAAGCGAAGCGCCGGCATCTACATTACCAGGCAATTTTAACAGCTGATCGTTATCCGCACCATAGCGATGGCTTACCAGTAATTCAACTTCCTGTCCGTTTTTTAAGTTCAGCGGACCATATCTTTCTGGTTTTTTACAGGAAACAAATGCGAAAACGATGAATAGAAGGAGTAGGTTTTTCATAGAGATGTGATTTTTTAGATAATGTCTGCTTCTAAAACGTAAAGATAAAGATAGACGCTACACCAGATTAATCATTTTGTTAATCCCACAGATTTAAAAGATTAACCGGCGCACCAAGATATGTTTAGTTCTTTTGCGCAATTGACTCCCGACTTCTGACTCCGGACTATTTCCATTCTATTATTCCAGCCTAAAAACCACTCATCCCCCAAAACCCTACACTCCTGTACTTTGTCTTTTTTCTTAAAATTAGTTTTCGTTGCTTTGTTTAGCGCAGAAAATTTTGGTAAAGAAACCCTACATATCGCTTTATTGGAAATGTCAGCTAATTGGCTGGTCGGTGGCGGCTTTATATTGGACATTCCAGGGTTGGTCTGCTGCGGGTAATTTTAGATTCGATCTGGCTGTTGTGCAGTTTGTTTCGGATGTGCTGATGTACATTTTAATTACCCATTTATACCGTAATTTTGCAAACAAAAATTGTTGGCAGGATCTTTCCCTCGAGAAACTGATCTGGCGAATGTTGATTGTTATTCCGGTAATGGGTGTTTTTTATCTGCTTGTTACCATTGGTAAATTGTACCTGGTGAGGCTGTTGTTTCTGAGCCATCCACCACAGTCATTTGTTGAATTTTTTAGTTTAAATGCAGCAGGTATTTTTGTTGCCGGTATCCGTTTAATGGCCATATGGCTTTTGGCCTATCATCTTTACCATTATGCAAAAAGAGAAATCAGGTTATCGGTAGAAAATGCCAGACTGGAACTTATCTTTAAACAATCGCAACTGGATAATCTTTCTGCTCAGTTAAACCCCCATTTTCTATTCAATGCACTCAATAATATAAAATCTTTGGTGTACACCCGCCCCGATGCTGCAGGCAGGGCAATTGATCTGTTAAGCGAACTGTTACGTAGCGGATTATATATTGGTAATGCCATGTTGATCAGGTTAAATGAAGAAGTAGACCTGGTTAGGGATTACCTGGAGCTGGAAGCTTTGAGGATGGAAGAAAGATTAAATTACGATTTGGATATCGATATTTCGCTCTCTGGTCTGTTGGTGCCACGTTTGTGCATTCAAACATTGGTAGAAAATGCGGTAAAACATGGGATTGCTTTAGAAAAACATGGTGGAAAGATTGAAGTAGTAATTAACGAGCAGGGTGGATTGGTAAGCATCTGTGTTTTAAACCCTGGCAAATTAGAGCCGGATAAAACGGTGGCAGGCATAGGACTGCAGAATCTGAAAGAACGGCTCAATCTCAGCTACCAGCACCGTGCATCTTTTAACCTGTATGAAATGGAGCAAAAAGTTTGCGCCGAAATTAAAATCCCAATCAGATGAGAAATATTAGGACGCTAATCATCGACGATGAACGTGGCGCAAGGCAGGAGCTGATGAGGATGTTAAAAAGCTATCCTCAGATTACCGTATTGGGCGAGGCTGCTAATGCTGATGAAGCTGAACAGCTTATCGGACTTTTAAAACCTGAACTGATTTTTTTGGATATACAGATGCCTGGTCGTTCGGGTTTCGATCTGTTAGAAAATCTGGTACATGTGCCACAGGTGATTTTTGTAACCGCTTTCGACAGTTATGCAGTTCAGGCTTTTGAAGTGAGCGCCATGGATTATCTGATGAAACCTGTACGGGACGAACGTTTTAGAAGTGCAATGGATAAAGCCATACAAAAGATTGGTGCGAACGATGGCACAGCTATTTTTGTGAAAGACAGGGGCAAACATCATCTCATCAAGTGGAAAGACGTGCATTTGATCGAGTCGGTAGAAAATTATGCGCGACTCTTTTTCGGAAAGGAGCAGGTATTGCTCAAAACCTCATTAAATAAATTGGAAGAAAACCCCGATTGCCAAAGGTTTTTTAGGGCAAGCAGAAGTATATTATTTAACCTTGACAACATCAGTTCAATAAAAAAAGATGATGAGGGGATGTTTGTAGAGCTTAAGATGGGAAATTTAATCAGGGTATCAGAACGGCGGGCCGTTAAATTAAGGAGCCTCATTAAAATATAAACTATAATTTTTTGATCATGAAAATAAACTTAGTAAAACTGGGGGTGGCTGTGCTATGCCTCATCATGGGCATGGAAACTTTTGCACAACAAAAGCTAACCTTGCCCGATAGCAGCAATTACATCATTAACGATAGTGTGATGATTAAAACAAAATACGGCATTACATTATCTGCTGTAGTGGTGAGGAAAAAAGGTGTTCTACAGAAATTACCAGCAGCACTCTTTTTATTTTATCTATTCAAATACGAATAGAAGTTTGATGGAAGCCAAATATGCAGCTGATCATGGTTATGTTGGTATTGTTGCCGATGCAAGAGGAAAAAGGCTCAGTCCCGATATGCCGGTGCCTTACGAACATGAAACCAAAGATGTAAATGCGGTTATTGATTGGATTATCCAACAATCATGGAGCGATGGCAGGGTGGGGATGTATGGTGGAAGTTATTCAGGCTTTGCACAATGGGCAGCGGCTAAACACTTACATCCTGCATTAAAAACCATTGTGCCCTATGTTGCAGCTATTCCAGGGCTTGGTTTACCTATGGAAAACAATATTTTTTTAACCGCTAATTACCAGTGGGTCTTTTATATTACTAATAACAAGTATACCGATGATGTTATAAATAATGATAATGCGCGTTGGCGGAATATGAGGTTGAATTGGTGGAATAGCGGAGCTGCTTATAACAAGATCGATAGCATTGATGGCACACCAAATCCATTGTTGCAGAAATGGCTTAGCCACCCTGATTATGATACCTACTGGCAGTCGATGGTACCCTATGGGCTCGATTTTAAACACATCAATATTCCGGTGCTCAGCATTACCGGCTATTACGATGATGGACAGGTTTCGGCATTAGAATATCTCCGCGAACATTATAAGTATAAACCGTCAGCTGAACATTATTTAATTATAGGCCCTTATGATCATTTTGGATCGCAGATAGGTGGAGTAGCCAAGCTAAGAGGTTATGAACCTGAGTTCGATTAATAATTTTGAGAAAAAAATAGTCAATCAAAGTAATTATGCTTATATTTAAGTGTCTGACATTCAAATATTTAAACATAAAAACAGATGATTGACTACTCTAAAATTAGTGATATTTTTTGTCTTGTAGATGAGTTCTGCAAAGATTTTGATAAAACCACCAGTCCTTTTCTTTTGGGCAAGCCTTCCAAGCGTCCTGCATCCATGTCTAAAAGTGAAGTAATCTCTATCTGCCTGCTCTTCCATCTAAGCGGCTTCAGGTGCTTCAAACACTTCTATTTGTTCTATCTCCAAAAGCATATGCAAAGTGAATTCCCCAATACCGTGTCCTATAACCGCTTTGTTGAACTCAGCCAAAGCGTGCTCATGCCAATGACGATCTTCCTTAAAACCTGCTGTTTAGGTCGCTGTACGGGTATTTCATTTGTGGATTCCACTCCCATTCGGGTCTGCAACAATAAGCGTATAAAAAGGAACAAGGTATTTAAGGGGATAGCGGAGGTAGGGAAATCTACAATGGGCTGGTTCTATGGGTTTAAACTGCATATCGTGATCAATGACAAGGGCGAGGTATTAAATTTTGCCATCACACAGGCCAATGTGGATGATAGGGAACCACTGAAGAACGAAAGCTTTTTAAAAGCTGTATTCGGAAAGCTTTTCGCCGACAAAGGATATATCTCCGAACAGTTGGTCAAAATACTGTTCGTCAGTGATATACATCTGGTTACCAGTATCAGAAACAATATGAAAAATAGCCTGATGACCATGAACGATAAGATTATGCTCCGTAAAAGGTCAGTGATAGAAACCGTTAATGATGAGCTTAAAAACATATGCCAGATAGAACATTCAAGACATAGGTCATTCACTAACTTTATCTCAAATATAATCGCAGGGCTAATTGCCTACTCATTCTTCCCCAAAAAGCCTGCTATTAATTATCAAACCAAACAATCTTCACAAATTTTCGCATTCTGATTAATCGAACTCAGGTTATGAGGTAGATTCAATAGCGCTAATCAATACCCGTGAAATCACTTTCCAGTGGCTCGACTATATTCTTAAAGGCGGAAAGAAACCTGCATTGTTAAAAGATAAGATCAATTTTGAGGTAATGGGCGCAAATAAGTGGAAGCATGCTTCTTCATTGGCCAAGATGGAAGATTACCACATCCGCTTTTATCTGGACAGTGCAGAAAACGGGATGATGCTGTCGGAGCAAAAGCCAGCCAAAGAAATTTTCATGCATCAGCAGGTTGATCTGACCGGTAGAACCAAGTTTTACAACGATTATTACCCTGATCCGATCATCAAAAAAGAAATCGACAGATCTAATGGATTGTTTTTTATCACGAAGCCATTTAATCAAGTCGTTTCAGTGTCAGGCGCACTAGAGGGGCAGCTTAAAGCCATCATCAACAAAAAGGATATGGATGTAGGCCTCATTCTGTACGAAATTACGCCTTCAGGCAAATATTTTCAGCTCTCTTATTATTTAGGAAGAGCCAGTTACGCATATGATATGAGCAAAAGGAACTTGCTTAAGCCTGGGGAATTAGAAACTATACCTTTTTATAGGTCGAAAGTATTTAGCAAGCAGCTGCAAAAAGGTAGCAGGTTGCTTTTAGTGCTCAATATCGATAAAAATCCTTTTGCACAGATCAATTATGGAACTGGTAAGGATGTGAGTACAGAAAGCATAAAAGATGCAGGCAGCCCGCTCAAAATTGAATGGTCTACACAGAGTTTCATTGAGTTTGGTTTTTCAGCGGATGTTAAAAGTTTGTTTTAAATCATGTAGCTGGTCAGGATTTGTAACCTAGATATGAGTGCTACAGATTAGCAATAAGTTTTTGATGTTTATTTGTCCCGCAGATTTAAAAGATCAAAGCAGAGGGCATCAAGAAATCTTTTAAATCAGATTTCAATAAATAGTACAAAGATCTCTCCACTTCGCGTTGCTCCGGTAGAGATGACGACCATTCTATTGGAGTCTGTCAGTGGTAGAGGTTAGAATTTTTTAGATATTTGCAGCTGCTAATAATTTTACTGATGAAGCCTTACCTGCAACTATTCGATTTTTCAAAGAAAATAAATTACAGAACTGAAATTCTTGCAGGTTTAACGGTAGCCATGACCATGATCCCTGAATCGCTATCATTTGCTATTCTTGCGGGTTTCCCACCCTTAACAGGTTTATACGCAGCCTTTATTATGGGCTTGATTACGGCCGTTTTAGGCGGCAGACCAGGCTTGGTTTCTGGTGGAGCAGGCGCAACGGTAATTGTGCTCATTGCTTTAATGAAAAGCCAGGGAATAGAATATGTTTTTGCAGCAGTGGCTTTAGCAGGTGTAATACAGATCGTAGTGGGGTTGTTTAAACTTGGGAAATTCGTCAGGCTTGTTCCTCAACCCGTAATGTTCGGCTTTGTTAACGGTTTGGCGGTAATTATTTTTATGTCGCAGCTGGAGCAATTCAAAACAATTATTAACGGCAGGATAGAATGGCTGAGCGGTACTCCTTTATATATTATGTTGGCGCTGGTATTGCTCACTGTTGCCATAGTGATTATTCTCCCCAAAATAACCAAAGCCATTCCATCCTCACTGGTAGCCATTATTGTGGTTTTCCTCGTTGTTTTATGTTTTGGAATTGATACCAAACTGGTTAAAGATATTGCTTCAGTAAATGGTGGCTTTCCTCCCTTTCACATTCCGAAAGTTCCGCTGAATCTGGATATGCTCAAGATCATTTTTCCCTATTCACTCATTATGGCTGGTGTGGGCTTAACAGAAGGCCTGCTTACGTTGAACTTGGTTGATGAAATTACAGAAACCAAAGGCAATGGGAACAGGGAGAGTATTGCACAAGGAATTGCCAATATTACAAATGGGTTTTTTACTGGTATGGGCGGTTGTCCGATGATTGCCCAAACGCTGGTTAATCTTTCGGCAGGAGCGAGGGCAAGGTTATCGGGCATTATTGCGGCCTTAACCATACTCGTTATCATTTTGGTAGGTGCTCCTGTAATTGATCGTGTACCAATGGCCGCGCTGGTTGGTGTAATGATGATGGTAGCCATTGGCACTTTTGAATGGATGAGCTTTAAAGTGATTAATAAAATGCCTGTACAGGATATAATTATAGGTATTATGGTGGCTGTAATTACGATTTGGCTACATAACCTGGCACTAGCTGTATTAATAGGTGTAATTATTTCGGCGCTTGTTTTCGCGTGGGAAAGTTCTAAACGGATACGTGCCAGTAAACATATTGATGCTGATGGTGTAAAAACCTATGAAATATTCGGTTCCTTGTTTTTCGGGTCGATTGCCAATTTTAATGAGCTGTTTGATGTGGTCCATGATCCTCAGCATATCATCATTGATTTTAAACAGAGCCGCGTTTTTGATATGTCGGGCATTGATGCGCTGAATAAACTAACTGAACGCTACCGTTTGGTTGACAAGAAACTTCAATTAAAGCACCTGAGTAACGACTGTAAACGCTTGCTGAAAAATGCTGATCAGATTATAGCAGTAAACATTATAGAAGATCCTACTTATCGGGTAGCCACTGAGCAATAAGTTAAACCTCTCTTTTATATGTACCACCGATTGTAACCAGACGGACTGCAGGGTATAATAGGTCATCGGCTATGCCTTGGCCCAAAACTATTGCAGGCAGTTTAACGGTAATGCTTTTCCATTCTTTAATGTTTTTACTAAAACGTTTAAGTGTTTTAAGAAATAGCAACATAAAATTGTTCGAATTATTGTAATTGTTGGTAAAAAATCGCCTTATATGCTGTTTTATAGGATGTTAATTTTTCAAATTATTTTGATAATATTTATTTTTTACTTGTCTGATTGACAATTATTTTAGTAGAATTAAATATTATTGTACTATTTAATAAAAATTTCATAAAAATGACAATTCACTATTAAAACGTTTTAGTATATTATATATTTGAATTAACCAAATACTAAATTTTATGAGAATACCTAACTACTACTACCAAAATTCCTGTCTTTTTAACTTAGGACATATCTTGCCGTTTCCGAAAAAATAAGTTTTAGCAATCATTTTTTTTACCAATTAAAGATCCATTAACTATGCGATACTTATGGGCGTGCCTTGTTTTTTTTGCCGCGTTTACATTAAACGTTTTACCAGTTTTTTCGGTGGGTAAAAAACTTCATAAAGGCCTAACAATTAACAATTTGATCCTTCAGGATACGACGAAAATTAAGATCGTATCGGCTAAAGATTCTTTGCAAAAAGATAGCCTTGAACAGGTCAGGAAAAAAACACTTTACAACAAATTGTCTGGTGGTGTACAAAAAGATACCAGAGATTTATCACTCTTCCCTGCAATTTCATTACAGCAAAATTTAAAGGGCAATTTTGCTGGTCTGTATGTTCAGGAACCCTCGGGCGAACCAGGTTCTATTCAGAATATGTTTATTAGGGGGGCTGCAATGCCGCTATTATCTAAAAAGGATTTGTACGATGCCCAGCCTCTGGTAGTTCTTGATGGAATCCCACTAGTGCGGGAGCATCCTTTCGCTTTTGATATACAACAATTCGATTTTAATAGAATTGGTCCTGCAACTAATTTATTGGCCGGTATCGATATGAATAATATTGCATCGGTAGAGGTACTTAAAGATTTAGGTTCCACTTCTGTTTACGGGCCAAGGGGTGTTAATGGGGTAATTGTTTTAACCTCAAAAACAGCAGTGGGTAAATACCGCGCTATATCTTTCAACTCGTATATAGGCATGGTGCAAAAACCATTTGTAAATACCATTAATGGTAAATACGAAAATGAGTTCAGACAGCGCTTTTATGATGTATATACCACAAATGGCAGATATTCTGATGATGAAGAGTATCCGGTATATTTAAGCGATTCGCTAAATAATGTGTATAGTGGAAAATCAGACTGGACAGATTTATACTATAAAAATGCGCTGGTATATGGCATTAATTTCTCGCTTGCCGGCGGTACGGATAGGGCGAACTTTAGGTTTGCATTGGGTAATACCAAAAGTGAGGGTGTAGCAGATCAAACGGGTATCGACCGTTATAGCGCCACTTTCAATATCAATATGAAACCAACCAAATGGTTGTTGTTTTCGACTATGATTAATGCGAACCGTTTAAACCGCGACAGAAATAAAACCTTGCGCGACCGCTTTGCACAACTTAATTATTTTCCTGATTTAAGCGCGCCTCTACCTCCGAATAAAGATTTCTATGGTTCATACCTGCAAGAATATAAGAAAGGTTTTGATGATAATAAAACAAACTCCATTCAGGGTTATGCCAAATTAGAAGGGATTTTTGGCCGGTTTAAGGTGGTATCATCTTTTAATGCCGATTACAGTGAGGGGTATAGAGATGTTTTTTATGCCAGAACGCTTTTGCAAGGGAACAGTTATGCATCCAATTATTATGGCTTTAGCCAAAGATTAATGATGGATAACAAAGTAACTTACGATTTAAACCTGAATAAGGTTCACGATTTTCATTTTGCCTTAGGGCAATCCATGCAATGGGATATTTATAAATACAGTAACGCCTATGCTTATAAAGGTGTTAATGATTATATCAAAATCAATCTGCTGGATTCTAAACCTAAAAATGACGATGGTACGGATAACGGAGGTTATTTAACACCAGTTGCCTTTCCAAGAGAATTAACTTACCGGTTTTTAGATAAAACAGAAGATAACTTATTGTCTTTTTATGGAAAAGCCGACTACTCATTTAGCGATAAATACTTCTTATCAGCCATATTACGTTTAGATGGCTCTTCAAACGCACAACCAACAAGCCGTTGGTTTTATTCGCCAACTATTTCGGCCGCCTGGAATATCAAAAACGAATTTTTGAAAGATAACAGCTCAGTTGATGATTTAGTATTGCGTGCAAGTGCTGGTAGAATGGGGCGCACCTTCAGTTACGATAATTATACGCAGGGGCCACAATATACCGCCTCGGTTGGTTATACCGGTAATTTAACGGTACCCGGATATAATGCGTTCGGTGTTTTAACACGTCCTTATCAATTTGGCTGGGTAGGTTATGGTGTGCCCTGGTCGTACTCAGATCAACTTAATGTTGGTGCTGATGTGGCAATGTTGAAAAACCGTCTTCACGTTTCTGTTGACCTTTATAGCAAAACCGATAAAAACCAATTAATTGGCATCCCTGCTTATGCCGAATATGGTTATAAACAATCTATCGAAAGTGGAATGTCTGTTAACAACATGGGTATCGATTTTACAGTAAGTGCTCAGATCATCGCAAAAAATAAATTCTCATGGAATTCGGCCTTAAATTTCAATCACAACGCCAACGAATTGAAAGCATTGCCAAGAGGATTAGATCAGTTGGTAGTAGGGAACAGATTTTTAAAAGTTGGCCAACCGGTAGATCAATATTGGTTATTGGAGAATAATGGCATTTATACTTCAGATGCCGATGTGCCAGCGGTTAACGGACAAAAATTAAAATATAAAGGAATTGTTTTAAAGGCTGGGGATCCACGTTGGAAAGACCAAAACGGAGATAATACCATTGATGATAACGATAAAGTATTAAAAGGCCATTCATTACCAACCCTTGCAGGTGGTTTCGATAACAATTTTAGATATGGCAATTGGAGCCTGGCTACAAGTCTCTACTTCAATTTAGGCAGAAAGCTAATTAACCAGGAGATGGCTAACCATTTTGATTTTGTTAACCGCGAAGGCAATACCGATATCAGTTCTGTTAAAGAAATTACCTTCTGGGAGAAACGTGGCGATTACTCAAAATATCCACTTTACAATCCCTGGAGTACGGTAATCCCATACCGTGCAGATCAGGATCTTTTTTTAGAGAATGCTTCATTCCTAAAATTAAGGCAGGTTTCATTAGGTTACGAACTGGGTAATTTGCTCAATAAGAGGAACATCAAAATCAACAAATTCTTTGTGTACGGTGCCGTGAGTAACATTTTCACCATCACGCCATACACCGGACAAGATCCTGAACTGGTAAGCTACGACGGCGTTGATACAGGTTATGGGCAACCCATTCCGAGAACATATACCCTGGGTGTTAAAATGGACCTTTAAGATGAAAACAAGAACTAACAAAACATCAAGTAAGATGAAAAATATATTATATACACTTCTGGTTTCTATAATTGCCTTTTCGAGCTGTAATAAAGCTTTAGAAACCGATTCCACCAGGGTTGTAGGCGAAAAAAATGCCTGGAATACAGTAGAGGATGCCCGATCGGGAATTTTGGGGGTTTATGCTTTAACACGGGCTGCTTTATCAGATAATAACGGCCACTGGATTTATGGTGATGTAAGAACAGGAGAGTTTTTAAGTCCGAAAAGACAGGATTTAAAGGCTGTAATCAGCAATAATTTAAACGCAGCATATCCCGTAATGGAGGCGTTATCTGATTGGACAAGGTTTTATGCCATTGTAAACGGCGCCAACGTTTTCTTAGAAAATATCGGGCATGTAAAAGAAACAGATAAACGATACACGGGCAATAACATGACCGTGGATATTGCGCAAGCCAGGTTTTTAAGGGCTTTTGCCTATTTCTACATGGTAAGAATTTGGGGCGATGTACCATTTATTACCTCATCAGACGAAGGTAAATTTACCAATAAACCCCGCGAAAGCCAGGCCAGGATTTTAGCATGGGCTGAACAGGAAATGCTAAAAGCAGCGGCTGATCTGCCATTTATTTATAGCGGTGGCGATGTACAGCAGCCAACTGATTATTATAATGAAACTTCAGGCAGATGGGGCGGTGCTTTGGCTACAAAAGTTACGGTATACGCGGTTTTAGCTCATTTGGCAGCCTGGAATGCCGATTATACTAACGTTGCTAAATATGCCAAATTTGTTGAAGATAATTATGGCAGAAGTGCCGGCGGTTTTACGGGAAGTGCTGATTTATCAAATTCCAATGGATTTTTCTATAATAAAAACACCAGGCAGATGTTCGGTTTTAACTCCGATTATGGCCACGTGGATGGTTCATCTACCGGGCATATTGAAGAGTTAACTTTAGCTGAACCGGTTATGACTAAGTCAGTTCCTGATATTTATCTTCCGAAAGATTCGATTCTGAAATATTTCAATGTTGCCAAAGATCAAAGGTTTGCAGTTGATACATTAGGTCAGGCAAAATATGATGGAAGATATTTTACGAACATAAACGGTAAGTATCCCATTTTCAGCAAAATAAAAGTGATTCAGGGCGGAGGAACAGATCCGAACTTCAGGTATTTTACCAGTGCTTTGGTTTTTACCCGCTTAGAAGATATCGTGTTATTAAGAGCAGAAGCGCTTTCAGTTTTGGGCGACCAACAGGGAGCTTTAAATGAACTGCTTTCTGTGATGGTGAGAAGATATGATGACGGACTTTCTATAAACATAGACGACGTCATAAAATTAATCTTCGAAGAGCGCCACCGCGAATTGTTGGGTGAAGGCTCAAGGTGGTATGATCTGATCCGCTACAACAAGATCAAACAGAACGATGCCAAATTTATGAATCTCATTAATTCTGGTGGGATTTACTGGCCTATATCAAGAAAGCTGATTGCTCAGAATAGTTTATTAACCCAAAATGCTTACTGGCGCTAATGATAACGGATATGAAAAATTCAATAAAATATATAGGTGCGCTGGCAATCTTATCGTTGCTAACGTTAATTAATTCTGCCTGCAAGAAGAATGGAGGGTTTTACGATGCACCAGATCAGAATGTAACCTTTGCCGGCAATACTTACGATTATTTGAAAAGCAAACCAGGTGTTTTCGATTCGCTTATTGTAGCAATTGACAGGATGGGTTTGAAAAAAACATTAACCGATAGTAATGTTACGCTATTTGCAGTAAGCAATCCAAGCTTCCAATTGGCTTTACGGAACTTAAATACATTAAGGAAACTGTCTGACAAAGATCCGCTTTTTTTGGCCAATATTGATGCCGTTCAGTTAGATACAATGACCTCGTATTACATTATCAGAGGTAAGAAAACAACCGATTCATTAAAACTTCAGGATGGTTTAGACTTGAAAAGTGTACATATTGGTTATCCAATGCATGCGAGTGTAACCAAAATATCGGCTTCTGGTCAGGTTGGTGCCGGACCAGAGGTTATTAATTTTGATAATACCAAAAAAAGCAAATTCGTTCGCAACTGGGCAACCAGTACAACCTCATCAAACAACATTAGAACCAAAAATGGGGTCGTACACGTGATCAGTGCCGATCACGTATTCGGCTTTAATGAATTCGTTACCCGATTAACTTTTGTACCACCACCACCAAACCTTTACCTGGAAATTGGTGGTATATTTTCATCAAACCGCGAAAATGGTGGAGGTATAACCAGTGGAGAAAATTCGAGAAAAGTAATCGATGGTGATGATCATACTAAATTCCTGGCCGACTTACAAGGCGAACTATGGATGAGGTTTGAACTTAAAACACCTGCGGTTTCATCCGTATACACCTTAACGTCTGCAAATGATGCTAACGAAAGAGATCCAAAAGCATGGACTTATGAAGGCTCGATGGATGGTTCAAACTGGGTAGAATTGGATAGAAGGTCTAACTTCTTCTTTGAAGAAAGATATCAGCAAAAAGTATTTAGGTGTACCAATACGGTTGCCTACAAATTTTACCGCATTGTGATTACCGAACTCAGAAACAGTGGCACATTCCAGTTGGCTGAGTTTACCATAAACAAAACGAAATAAGTGATGCGAAATAGAAACATTAAAATAAATAGCCCGATGAAATCGATCATATATAAATATTTTGCGCTCCTTTTACTTGCTCTAACCGTTTGCAGTAGCTGTAAAAAGATTTTCGATTTACCCGATGAGAAAGATTATATCAGTAATAATGTGAATTTTAGCAATAAAATTCTGGAGCCGATAATCGGAAGAACTAATCTTATCGGCGGCTTTAACAGCGATAACTCAACCAACCCCATTACGTTCGAAATTGTAAACGTTAGGTTTGGGGATGGAAAGCCGGTGAGCGATCTTTTTACAACGGCGCCAACTTACGTATGGACAGCCCCTTATACTGGTTTGGAAAAAAGCCTGGCTGAAATTGAGGCAAAAAGAAAAATCGAAACACATCCGATATTCGAAATACGTTCATCAGGTGAATTCATCTTATGGCCATCAGCAACCAACCAGATATTGAAACCACGTCCGACGGATAGTACCAACTTTTCGCAGGATACACGCTTTTTTGATGTAAAGGTTAGAAATACCGGTGGCGAGCGCCTGATTAAAGATTTTCAGATCAGACCTTTCAGAGAGCGTCCATATGAACCATCGAACGATTTTAACGCCTACACTGGTTTGCCTGCTCCTGATCCAAAACATCCTTTTGATAAAAAATTGAGAGATTACATCCGCCCTTATTTAAATAATGTGATCGGCGCTACTTCTGAGTTAAAATTAGAAAGTAACGATGAAAAAAAGGATGCAATTGTTTACATCCGCCCACTAACATCAGGAGGTAACGGCCATTCGTTACGCATTGTGGTTTTGGGTAAAGATTCTTTACCGATCGATCCAAAGTTTTTCAATGAAACGGTCTGGGATAAAATGATCCATGGTTTCAATATCCAAAAAACCGATCAATATGTCCAGTATGATGTTGCCTATCCAATTCCATTGGTAGAAATCCCTACATCTTACGCTAGAGGCGGATCGAGGGCAAAAGCAGAGCTGAGTTACTCCCGGATTGGTTTTGGGGGTACACGTACAGTGGCCAATTTCGGTGTCGATTTCGCTATTTATAAGGCTGGCGACTGGGAAATCGTCTTTTATTTCAAAAATGAGAACCCAAAATTTGCTAACGAATAGTTGATCAATAAAGCTAATATTATGAAAAGAAATATACTTTTATATACATTACTTATTGTATGTATAATATGCTGCACGAATGCCTATTCGCAAGAAAAAAATATTATTGTAAATGGCAGGGTTCTGGATAGAGAGACCAAACAAGGGGTGCCAGGGGTATCTGTTGTTTTGCAAAGCACAAATAAAGGCTTAACGCAAACCAATGGCGATGGAAAGTTTTCGGTTAACGTACCTGTTGGAGGAACACTTTTATTTAAATTTTTAGGGTATAATAACTCATCAGTTAAAATTACCAATCAAACCAATATCACAGTAACCATCAGCGAGGATCGTAAAGATCTGAATGATGTTATTATTGTAGCCTACCAAAACAGACCAAAAGAAACAACGGCCGGATCGGTAACGGTGCTTAGCGGTAAGGATGTATCCGATATCCCGGTATCAAACATTGAAACCCTTTTACAGGGTAAAGTACCGGGGTTAAATATCCAGAACAATACAGGCGCGCCTGGTTTTAGGGGATCGGTACAGCTTCGTGGTTTATCAAGTTTAAGTATTTCGGGTAGTGGTAACGATTCATTTTTACAACCTACATCGCCATTATATATTATTGATGGCGTGCCTTTAGATGCAGATAAGGCAGCAGAGTTTGGTTTTCAAACGCAAGGTCCCGGGGTGAGCCCACTTTCGCTAATCCCTCAGGAGGATATCGAAAATATCCAAATCCTGAAAGATGCTCAGGCCACTTCCATGTATGGTTCAAGAGGTGCTTATGGGGTAATCATCATCACCACAAAAAGAGGTAATTCTAAAGTGCCGCGTATTAAATATGTATCGAACTTTTTCGTTAATGCTCCGCCTAAATTACGCGAAACATTGGGCGGTAATTCAGAACGCCAATTAAAAATCCAGCAAATTATTTTAAACGCAGAGACCATTAATCAGATCAGGGGAATTAGCAATACACCTTTTCTTGCCGATAGTTTAAATGCATATTATAATAACTCTACCGATTGGCAGGATGTATTTTACCAAACTACCTTTAACCAAAGTCATAACCTGGCTTTAGATGGTGGTGACCAAAAATTTAATTACAAAGCCAATATGGGCTATTATGCCGAAAAGGGTGTAATTAAAAACACGGGTTATAACCGTTACAATTTAAACATGAACATGGAGTTTAAGCCGAATGATAAATTCAGGTTTTTCGGTTTCGTTAATGGTTCGGTAGGTAAGCAGAATAAAGGTAACGGTGCAGGCTTACTTCAATCGGGCGTAGCTGCTAACGGTCAGGCATCAACACTTTTGCCACCTCCGTCTTTTTATCAGGCATCTGGTGGGGTATTATCTGCTTTGCAAACGCTAAACGATAATAATTCCAGAAATTTAAGGGCAAATATAGATGCACGTTACGAATTTATACCGGGTTTCGCAGCATCTTCTACCTTAAGTTATGATTACACCTCAGATACTGAAACTACATTTACACCAGCTGCGGCCAATGGATCATTTGCCAAGCTTTATGATTATAATGGCAGAAATTTCCAGTTATACAATAGAAATGCAATCACCTACGCTAAAACATTAGGCGAGAAGCATAATTTCTTTATCAATACGTTTAACGAAATTTATAAACAGGGTTCCCAATCATCAATTAGTCGGCAGGAAAGAATTCCAAACGACCAGCTTCAGGGACCAGTTGGCTTCGATGGTTATTACTCAAGAGGTGGCGGGGTTTTAAGTAGCTATAAAAATGCTACAATTGCCTCTTTCGCAGGATCGCTATCTTACGATTATGACAAAAAATACGTAGCCGAGTTCTCTTACCGTTTAGATGGTACCTCATCAAGTGGTTTGGAAAATCCATATTCTAAAAACTCTTCAGTAGGTTTAAGATGGAATTTCAACAAAGAAAACTGGTTAACCGATCAAAAATGGTTAGACTATGGTAGTTTAAGGTTAACGTGGGGCCAAAATATTGTGCCAACAGGTAATCTTCAAAGTATTTATGGTATTTATAACCTGAATGGGAATTACAACAATACGCAAACCATTGGGATTAATTACGATTTAATTCCAAATCCGGCTTTAAAGCCAACCACTACAAGTCAGTATAACCTTGGTTTTGACATTGGTTTTCTAAACAGATTCTCAATCGTTGTAGATAGTTATTTTAAAAAGGTAGATAATTTACTGTTCGATCGTATTTTATCAAATACTACAGGTTTTAATAAATTATCGAGTAACGATTTGGGTATCGCCAACTATGGTACCGAGATTAGCTTAAATGTAAAAGCCATTACCAGCAAGGATTTTGATTTATCTTTTTCGATAAACGGTGCATATAACCGCGATGTGCTCTTAAAATTACCCGAAGAGTATAACGGGCAATATATCCGCTTTGATGGTTCTGGTTATCTGCAGCATAATGTTTTCCGCGTAGGCAGAAATACCCTGTCAAACTATTTAAGAATTAACCAGGGGGTTTACAAAACAGATGCGGATGTACCTGTAGATCCGGTTACCGGAAAAAGATACCAAACAAACAATACCTTCTTTTACGGGGGAGACCCGATCTTAAAAGATGTAAATGGCGATTATATTCTGGATGGTAGGGATTACGAAATTACCGGAAACTCACAACCATTGATAACAGGTGGTTTATCGTTCACCATGAGGTATAAAAAATGGGGCCTGAATATGTACGCCAGTTATACAGCCGATAGAACAATCTTAAATAATGCCCTTGCAGATCGTATTGCCATCATGAGAGATCCGTACGCACTAAATGCCGTAGTCCCATTAGGCGATTTAAATATCTGGCAGAGACCTGGTGATGTGGCCAAATATCCATACCCTTATGATTTTAGCCGTTATGGAAATATCCAACCATTAAGAGCCGATCAAACCTTGTGGCAGGAGAGTGGTACTTATCTGAAAATTAACAATTTAACGCTTTCTTATATGTTCGATAAGAAGTTGATAAGCAGATTCGGACTGGCTAATTTAAGGATATTTGGTTCTACCAATAACTTGATTACATTTTCTAAGTATAGTGGCCCTAATCCAGAAAACGTAACCGCATTAGGTCGCGATATTTCTAACGGTTATCCTGTGCCACGTACCTATAACATTGGTTTAAACTTAGAACTTAATACAGGCAACTAAAAATATTGATTATGAAAAAAGTTATTATTTACACTTTGGTTATTGCAGCATCTTTTTGCTTGCCTTCATGTAAAAAGTTTTTAAACGTACAGCCTTTAGATAAACTAACAGGGAACAACTTTTTCCAGGCTAAAGAAGACGTTGTGGCCAATATTTATGATTTGTCGAGGATTGTTTTTAGCAAAATAAACGAAACACATTATGTTGGTGCGGTTGGAGAATACAGATCAGGTGAGGTATTACACGAAAGCCAGTCTGACAATGCCGCCTCACGCGAATATGTGGAGTTCTTAGGTCGAAATGATTTATTAAACCTGATCAGAAGAGGGCAGCCCTGGGACTATTATAATTTTGACAGAATAACAGATTGGACCGGTTATTACAGGGCAATTCAAGGCGCCAATATCCTGATCGCGAAATTAGATGAAGGTGTTCCAGGTGTTTCTGAAACAGAAAAAGGTCAGTTTAAGGCTGAAGCCGCATTTATTCGCTCGCTTTGTTACTTTACCATGGTGCGGTTATTTGGCGATGTAGTGTATTATACCGATGCATTTCATTCTACATCCTTACCCCGCGAAAATTTTGTATCCGTATTAAATAAATGTATTGCCGATTTAAATGGTTATAAAAATCAAATTCCATTTACCTATAGCGATCCTGCTTTAAAAGGCGTTCGGGCGAGTAGAGGCAGTATCATTGCCTTAATGATGGAGATGAATATGTGGAACGCAGGTTTTGACGGCGCTAACGCAAGGAAATATTATCAGGCTACTGCAGATCTGGGGAAAGAATTGGTTGCAAGTAATGCCTATCGTTTATTGCCGATTTCAGACTGGTCCACAGTGATCAAGGGCCGTTCGGATGAAAGTTTGTTCGAATTTTATCAAAGTATCAATTATGGAGATGCGGTACTGAATATTGCGCCAATTGCCGATATGTTTTTGCATTACCCATACAAAAGACCCGAATATACCCACCGTGTAAGTTTTGCTTATTACAGGGGCGAATACATGCAAAAACTCTTTCAGGATGGGGGCGACAAAAGGATCACCACCTGGTTTAACGAAGATATTTTTGCAGACAATGGTAAGTTCATGTTATTAAAATATGCCAAGAACTCTTTCATTGTTGGTGAGGAAGATGCCAATCCGGATAATACCTTTATGATTTTTAGGTACGGTGGAGAACTCCTGTTGGCGGCAGAAGCGCTTGCAAATATAGATGAAGATGCTGAAGCCATAAAACTGGTAAATATGGTAAGGAACCGTGCCGGTGCATCTCCATATACGTCTTCAAATGGAGATCTTAAAGAATTTATTTTTTACGAACGTTCAAGGGAACTGATCGGCGAGGGGCACCATTACTTCGATTTGGTTAGGACGAAGAGAATTTTAAATAGCCAATACTCCTACAACGTGCTTACATCCGATAAATTTAGTCGTGGTGCCTGGACCTGGCCAATTAACTCAGGTGCACTAAACAACAACCCATTTATGAAATTGAATGATTACTGGGTTAATGGTGGTAATTAATTTTTATAATAAAAGATATATGAAAAAGCTAATTTTTGCTTGTGCTGCTGTACTACTGATATTAAATGCTTGTAAACGTGATGAATACTACCGTGATGGAGGCTTGGCTAACCCTAACTTTGAAGGCAATATGCTTCAATATTTACAGGCTAAAAAAGTACCTTTTGATACCATAGCCCAAATTGTAAAGCTGGCGGGTATGGAAAATACCTTTTCTAATGAAGACTTTACTTTTTTTGCGCCCGATGATGAGGTAATTAAAAAAACAATTGGAACAATCAGAACTGATGGATTAAATAATTTTCTTTTTTATTCAGGAAAAGATACCGTTAAAACGCTGGATCAGATTAGTCCGGTAATCTGGAGGAGATATCTGCAACGCTACATGTTTAAGGGTGTGAATAGGTTAAAGGACTATCAGCAAATCGATTTCGATGTTAAGAGTGTTTATCCGGGCGGTTTGTATTATTCTCTTGGTGGTAATATCTCAAACATTGGCGTAACCTATGCTACCGCAAACAATATTAAATACATCGGGTACCGCCAACTAAACTTAACTTATATCCCTGATGCTTCAAAACCTAATGATAATTGGTATATCAATAAGGTAGCATCATCTGATATCAAACCAACCAATGGTGTCGTACACACTTTGGCCTACAATGACATAAGAGGTGGCGCTTATTTTGGCTTTAACGAGAGTGATTTTTTTAGTGATGTATATTTTAGCGGTTTAGCGCCCTCTGATTCCTCAAAATAATTCATAACTGGTTTTACCTCAAGAAATTAAATGATGAAAAAAATTAAATTTATATTCACAATAATCACTTTGATTGCTTTAAGCTTTCAGGGATGTAAAAAGGCAGATGATGTTATCCCTGACCCTTATGCTGATGCTAAATCGCCTTTAGGGGTGGCCATTTCGCAAACTGATGTCCCTGTTCCTGCTGTTGGCCTGGTGGGTACAAATGTAACCATCAAAGCTTCGGGTTTTGATAAATATAAAGATCAATTAAGCTTTATGTTTAACGGCGAAAAAGCTGAGGTAGTTAGTGTAACTGCCACAGAAATTACAGTTAAAGTTCCGGAAAGCGGGAGTACGGGCGTAACATCCATCGCCATTGGCGATCAGTTATTTATTGGCCCAACTTTTACCGTAAAGGGACTTATTCAGATCGATCCTACTTTTAAAGCTATAGCAGGTACCAACGGTTACGTAAGTCAGGTGTACGAAATGCTTGATGGAAGAGCTATCGTGGTAGGTAACTTTACCAACTATGATAACAAAGGTGGAGTGGTTCCAATCAATCGAATTGCCAGAACATCCATTGACGGAGAATACGATCGTACTTTCCGTACAGGAAGAGGGGCGAATGGTTCATTATTTAGGGTTTTGGAAATTGGCGGTCGCTTTATTATTGCGGGTAGTTTTAGCGGATTTAACCAGCGTACCGAAAACATCAGCAACATTACCAGCTTGTTTACCACTGGAGCAATAGATACGGTAAAAATCCAAACGAAAAGAAAGCCAACGGTTACCGATACTGTTACGCAGAAATGGTTTCCAAGGTTTAACGGTGGTACAAATGGTTATATCAACCGTTTATATGCCCATCAGGGAAAAATTTTAGCAACAGGTAATTTTAGATTTTACGTAAAAAGAACTTACGATAAGTTTAACTACGATTTATCAAGGGATACGGTAATATTGGACAGTACAGATATTCGCCAGGTTTTGCGCTTTAATTTAGATGGAAGCCTTGATAAAACATTTCGTTTTAACACTACGACCAATAAAGGGAAGGAAAGTGGAAATGGAAATATCGATAGTTATATGCATACTGATGCAGAGAAATTGGAAAAACTGGTGGTATTTGGTAGCTTTAATACGTTTGATGGTCAACCGGCCAATCGTATCGTTCGTTTAAACCCTGACGGAAACATCGATCCTTCTTTTACTCCCGGCTCAGGGGCAGATAATACCATAAGTTCATGTACTTATAATACAACTACAAAAAAATATGTAATCACTGGAATCTTTAGCCAATACAATGGTAAACCAGCATTTGGTATAGCGGTTTTAAATGATAATGGAACTTTAGATGAGACATTTGCTTCCAAATCATTTGAAGGTGGTTTTCCTGGTTTCGCCAAGCAGCTTAATAACGGATTAATTGTAACGAGCGGGAACTTTATTAAATACAATAACATTACCAGAAATGGTTTTATGGTATTAACCCCAACGGGAACATTGGCTAAGGGATACAATTCTACCGGTCCTTTTACTGGTGGCTTATCTGATGTGATCGAAACCAAATCTGCAGATGGTAAAAAAGCATTATTGTTAATTGGTGAATTTTATCGTTTTGATAATTTACCATTATATCACATCATTAGAGTAACCATCGAATAATAGATTAAGCTAACCAGATATAAATTAAGATGAGTATGATGAAAAAATATAGATTATTGATTGGCTTAATCGCAACAATAACCACCACAGCCATATTTTCTTGCAATAAAGAATTCGAAAGAACAATTGGAGATAAGAATGCCAGCGACACAACAACTGTTAAATACGGAAACCGTAAGGTACTTTATTTAGTTGTTGATGGAGCAAGGGGGCAATCGGTTTTAGACGCCAATACGCCAAATATCGATGCGATTTTGCCGCACGCGATCTACACATGGGTAGGTTTAAGTGATGCTGAGGCAATTGGAAATGCAACCAATTGGGCAGACATGTTAACCGGTGTTAAAAAAGATAAACATAAAGTTACTACTGATGCATTAACGAATAACAACCTGCAAAATTACCCAATTATCTTCAACAGGATTAAAGAGGCAAGTGCAAAATCGAAAATTGTTACCTATACCTCATCAGCGGTTTTTAAATCGTTAAATACAGGAGCCGATGTGAGTAGCCTGTTGGCAGATGATGATGCCGTTAAAGCCGGATTGATCAGCAATTTAACTAGTGATACTGCAACGGTTGTTGTAGGCCATTTTACAGGGGTTAATGCAGCAGGTGCCGCATCCGGATATGATGTTTCTTTTCCGGCCTATAAAGCAGCTATCGAAAAATTCGATACTTCTGTAGGTGAAATCCTCGCTGCACTAAAAAAGCGTCCTGATTATAACAACGAGCAATGGCTGGTGGTTATTGCATCAAGTGCAGGTGGGCAATATACTTTGCCTTCAAATGCCGATGACCAAACCATTTTTAGCCAGCCAAAAGTAAATTCATTTGTAATTTATTATGCGCCAACCTACAACAAACGAATTTTAACAAAGCCATTTACTGGTAACAGGTATTTAGGCAAAACAATCCGTTTTAAAGGGGAAGATGTAAGGGCACAGGTTGATGCTGCTGACGCAGAGGTTTACAATATAGGTGACACTACAAAAGTGACCATAGAACTTAAGGTTAAAAAGAACGAAGACAAATTTTTCTGGCCAAGTGTTTTAGGTAAACGTAATGAGTGGTCTAGCGGCCACCCAAGTGTAGGCTGGGTTATTTATTTAGAAGAAGACTATTGGTATTTTGAGTGGCGGGGTACTAAAGATGGAGATTACCATCAATGTAGGGGGGGAAGTTTTGCCAAGGGGAAATGGACAAATTTAACAGCAAAAATAGAGGTGCGTAATGGACAAAGGTTTGTTCGTACCTATACCAATGGTAGCTTTAATAATGAGCTCGAAATTACAGGTTCAGGTTCGCTGGCAAATTCTAATCCTTTAAAATTGGGATTTTTAAACGGAAATGGACACGGAGTACCAGATGTATATGTAAGTGACATCCGCTTTTTTAAATTTTCTGTTCCGGATGGAATGATCGGCAACTATGCCTGTCAAACTTCAATCGATCAAAGCCATCCATACTTTAATTTTCTGGTAGGGTATTGGCCAGCAACAGATGGTAATGGTAATATCATGGCAGATATAAGTTCTCAGGCGCATGATTTTAAATTTCAGGGAACCTATGCCTGGGAGAGTTTTAACGATTTAATCTGTCCTCCGGCACCAGAAACACTAGCCATATTTGTTCCTCAAACATCAGATATCCCTGCACAGATTATAAACTGGTTAAAGATTGCCAATAAACAAACATGGGGGCTTGATGGCCGGGTTTGGTTAGATCAATAACAGATTTGCTGATCATTTAAAATATCATAAAATGAAAAAAATTATATATATCGCATTGATAAGTTTAGCCATCATTGGTGTTTATTCTTGTCGCAAATCACAAATAGACGATTTAAAATTGCCGGATCCCAATACCAGGAGTGTAACAGGAGAAGGTATTGTCGCCGGAAACGTTTCCATAGATAACGAATACATTAAAGTTCCTTTTAAAATTTCTTTAACGGGCGTTGCAGAAGAGGCCTTTCAGGTAGGTTTAACTTTAAATAATGATACTGTTACGCAGTTAATTAATAATGGAACCATTACAAATGCAATTCTAATGCCGTCTGCAGGGGTAGAATATCCCAATGTGATCAACGTGGCTTATGGAACCGATAACAGCGAAGGTGTTGCTATTGTTCGCCGGTCAATATTGGAGCGTAATTATGGTAAAAAAGTTGTTTTCGCCCTAAAGCTTTCCGCTCCCGGTAAAGGAAATAAGATTGCAGCCGGCAAATCTACCATCATGGTTATTATTAATACTGCCGATTTGTTAAAACCTACCGACATACATTATTTAACTTTAAATGGCGGTGGTACCTATAATGTAGTGTACCAGGGCGATTACATTGTAGGTCCTGCCGGGGTAACGATTCCACTTATTGTAAGTTTAGAAAACCAACCCTCAACAGCTTTCAATATTAAAATCAAAGAAAACATAGATACCATTGCTACTTTAGTTGGCAGGGGAACTTTGCCCGCAGATGCAATACACCTGGATGCTAAAGATTATAGCGTTGATACTTTGGTTCGGTTTGCTACTGGTGCTTCGGGTACGATCGTCAGACTTCAGATCCCATGGCCGGTTTTCGATGCCAACATTGTTGCAAATAAAAAATTTGCATTCGCTTTCAGCATTAGCGAGGCCAGCAATCATGTAATTCACCCAACCAAGAGTAAATTAATAGTGATTGTAAATCCTAATGTAAATTTGGATAATAACTCTTACATCACCGGAAACGGTACTGGTTTAACCGCAAAATATTATACCAACACTCAGTTGGATCCAAATGACGGACGCGCTCCATTTCTGACCAGGGTTGATGAGACAATTAATTTTGGTGGAGACGATTGGCCCAAGAATGTTAGAGAAAATGATTCTAGCCCGTCTTTAAGCTATGATAATTTTGCTTCAAGATGGACAGGAGAATTTTTAGCGCCGGTTAGAGGCGATTATATATTTTATCAAACAGAGTGGGATGATGGAGCAAGATTATTTATTGATGGTAAAGCAATTATAGATGATTATACAACACAGTGGGATAAGCCGTCTAGGAATGCGAATATCCATCTTGAAAGAGGAGTGAAATATAAAATAGAGGTTCATCATCGTGAAAACGTGGGTGGACAACAGGCCAGATTAAAATACGAAGTTCCATCTGCGGGTATTAATGGGGCACGTGTTGTTCCAAAATCTCAATTATTTCCAACACCTTAAATATTAATAAGATATGAAAAATAACGTAAAAAGATTATTCAGTATTCTATCTCTTTTAATACTTATTGTAATTACAACAGTAAAGTGTAAGAAAGATGCAGAAGAGATTGTTCCTGTGGTGGACGAACCTAAACCAACTGCAGGTTTTAACTTTGTTAAACCAGATACTCTGAAGTTTTTAGAGTATCAGTTTACCGGAAACTCTACAAATTATAAAAGCTTATTATGGCAGTTTGGCGATGATAGCACCTCTGTTGAGGTAAACCCAAAGCATACTTACCGTTTCCCTGGGAAATACAAGGTAACCTTAACTACAAGAAATGGCCAGGGTTATACTGCAGCAAAAGAAGTGATGCTTAGTGTGGTTGATCCGACTATAAATTATTCTATTTGTGGTGAAAATTACATGAAAACCATTGGCGGTATATTCTCGGTTAACCTGGAGGCTGGTGCTGGTGCTGATTCCGGAGAGGGCTCCAAAAAACTCGTTGATCAGGATATAAATACCAAATTTTTACAGGCTGGTTTCGATGGTACCCAAAGGTGTACTTTTGAGCTTAAAACACCACAGGTAGTGGGTGCATATACGTTAACCTCGGGTAATGATGCACCAGACCGCGATCCCAGATTCTGGATTTTGCAGGGCTCGTTAGATGGTATTCAGTATACAGATCTGCATACCGTTACAGTATGTCCTTGGTTAAATACAAATGAGAAGGATAGCAGAGGGGTTACTAAGCTTTTTCACTTCGATAACTACGTTGCCTATAAATTTTATCGGCTTTACATTAAATCGAACAGGGGAAGCCGTGTGTTTCAACTGGCCGAGTGGACCATCAATAAAAAACAACCCTAAGTAATAAGCGCTCACAATTTGAAGAATACATGAGGCTTAAAAACTTCATGTATTTTTAATTTAGAGAAGTCAAGTTAGAAATAACTGACTAGGTTATAAAATTTGATTTTTTTGAGATTTATTTTTAAATAAAAGAAGTCAAGTTTCCTGGCGTTATGGTCGTTAAAACTTGACTTCTTTAGACTCTATTTTAAATGTCGTTCGGACAATTAAAAATCGGCATCTCTTGCAAAAAAGTAAATTATATTTTATACATTAGTAAAACGTTTAACTAAGCGTTGCATCTAACCAGAATATAACATCAGATTTTCGATACACACACAAATTATGAACAAAACCAACACTTTAAAATTCTTAGGCATACTAGGCTGCATGTTTGTAGGCAGTTTGCTAAAGGCGCAGGAGCGGAAAGCCCCGGCTTATCCCCTAATTACACACAATACCTATTTCAGCATTTGGTCTGCCACGGATAAATTAAATGAGTCTTCTACTCAACATTGGACGGGTGCCGATCATTCCCTTTTAGGTATGATTAACGTTGATGGCAGTATCTATCGCTTTTTAGGTAAAGAAACCACTACCTACAAAACAGTTGTACCAACTTCAGATGAAAAAGGCTATGAGGTTAAATATACAGAAACTGAACCTCAGGGCGATTGGAAAGCTGCAAACTATACCGCCAGCAATTGGCAAACAGGTAACGCACCGATAGGAGATGATGCCAAAAATGTGAAAACATTATGGAAATCGCACGATATATGGGTGAGGAGAACCTTTAACGTTGCTAACCCGGCATCAATAAACGAACTGTTTTTAAAGATCAACCATGATGATAATATTGAGGTTTACCTGAATGGAAAGAAAATCTACACGAAAGAAGGCTGGACCAATAATTTCCAATATGTTGCCTTAAGCAATAGTGATAAAAGTGCGCTAAAAGCCGGATCGAATGTAATCGCCATCCACCTGATTAATACCGCCGGTGGCCGTTTCCTGGATTTTGGTCTGGTAGAAAAGCTAAAAGACAATGCCGAAAAGGTACAGCTGGCTAAACAAAAAAGTGTTGATATCAATGCCACGCAAACCATTTATAACTTTACCTGCGGTAAGATCGATTTAAAATTAACTTTTACCTCGCCGTTGTTAATGAACGACTTGGGTTTATTTGCACGCCCGGTTTCTTATGTTTCCTATCAGGTAAAAGCAAATGACGGTAAAACGCACCAAGTAAAAGTATACCTGAGTGCTTCTTCCAACATCGCAGTTTACCGTCCTACGCAAGAAGTAACGGCGAGCAAATACAGCACGGCCAAATTATCGGTATTAAAAACGGGTACCGTAGAACAACCAATTTTGCAAAAGGCAAGTGATGATATGCGGATTGATTGGGGTTATTTTTATGTAGCTGCGCCAAAAACAAGCAATGCCATTCAGTTTGTAACGGCCGAAAAAGATGCTGTCGATGCTTTTAGAAAAGGCAATTCTGCTTCAACCGCTAAACAAGGCAAAATGCTTGCATTAAATACTGTTATCCCCTTTGGAACAGTGGGTAAAGCTGCGGTAGAAAAATATGTTGAATTAGGCTATGATGAAATTTATTCGGTTCAATATTTTAATAAAAATTTAAGGCCATGGTGGAATACCTCGGGTAAAGAAACCATCGAAGCACAACTGACCGCTGCGGCTAACGAATATAAAGCCGTAATCCAGAAATGTGAAACATTTAATAAGACCTTATATGCCGATGCTTTAAAATCGGGCGGTAAAGAATATGCCGATTTATGTGTTTTGGGTTATCGCCAGAGCATTGCAGCGCATACTTTAGTAAAGAGCCCACAAGGTGAGATTTTATGGTTATCTAAAGAAAACAACAGTGGCGGTTTCATCAACACCGTCGATGTAACTTACCCTTCTGCACCATTATACCTGATTTACAATCCTGAATTATTACAAGGCATGTTGAACGGTATTTTCTATTTCAGCGAAAGCGGAAAATATCCTCATCCCTGGGCAGCTCACGATCTGGGCACCTATCCACTGGCCAACGGACAAACTTATGGCGAGCCAATGCCGGTTGAAGAATCGGGCAACATGATTATTTTAACCGCAGCAATTGCCAAAGCGCAGGGGAATGCCAACTACGCCAAAGCACATTGGAAAACCTTAACCACCTGGATTGATTATTTAACCAAAGAAGGCCTGGATCCGAAAACGCAGTTATGTACCGATGATTTTGCCGGTCATCTGGCCCGTAATGCCAACTTATCGGTAAAAGCAATTGTAGGCATTGCCTGTTATGCGCAAATGGCACAAACCCTTGGTTATGATGATGTAGCCAAAAAATACCGTGCAATAGCCGAAAGTATGGTGCCAAAATGGATAGAAATGGCCTATGCTGGCGATCACTATGCCTTAACTTTTGATAATAAAAATACCTGGAGCCAGAAGTATAACCTGGTTTGGGATAAGGTTTTAAACTTAAATCTGTTCCCTCAAAAAATCTACGAAACTGAAACCAAATATTACCTAACCAAGCAAAACAGATACGGTATTCCGTTGGATAGCAGAAAGGCTTACACTAAAAACGACTGGATTTTGTGGACAGCTACCTTTGCCCCAACCCAAAAAGAATTCGAAGCTTTGGTGCATCCTGTTTATAAACACGCTATCGAAACCGAATCGAGAGTGCCTTTGAACGATTTTTATGATTCGAACACCGGCATCCGCGATAACTTTAAAGCCCGGAGTGTAGTTGGCGGTTTTTACATGAAAATGCTTGCCGATAAATTAAATAGTAAATAAGATCTCACACCCTTTAAATTAACAATCGAAGGTTCTGCATTAATTTGCAGGACCTTTTTTATTCCCCTCTTTAGAGGGTGTCCGTAGGACGGGGTGTTTGAATCATGCAATTTAAACTACTAACCTTCATTGCATGCGACAGATCGTCCTTTCGACCGCAGTGGAGAAATCTAAAGACTGGTTTAATAAAATTAAAAGATTTCTCCATTTCGCTTCGCTTCAGTCGAAAGGACGACGTTTCTAGCTCGGCGATACATGAGCTTATATGTTTCTTAAATGCCTTATATGGTCAAAAAACTACTGTAGTTATCACTTTAAGATAAATCGTATTTCTTATCCTATCGGTTGGTGTCTCACCCAATGCTATTAACTTAAGCTATTTATATGTTTGGTGAGCTCTGTTTTTCCTCTTTTTAAATGTTACCCTAATAAAGCTTCTGTCTGGTTTTATGGGTATTTTAGAAGATGCTATTAGTTTAATAAGAGATTGAATGATATGCTCTGGGTTTAGCGTATTTAGTATTTGGATAATTACTTTTCTAACAAACCTGAAAGCATTTTGCCAATTGTATTTATATTTTAGTTTTCTTTTTTTGTTCTTGTCGATCTCCTGCTGTGCCTGGATGCCTAATAAAGCTACCAGATTCATCATAAATATATGTGCTTCAAACTCCTGGAATATTCCATCAGGTTTTCGACAACCAAACTGCTCTAGTTTCATCTTTGGTTTTAGTTTTTTAAAGCCTTCTTCTACAGGCCATCTTAGGCCATAAAGCACTTTCATATTCTCTGTGCAGATATCATTCATATCAAATAAGGAAGAAACAAGTATTTCTATCTCTCCAGTTTTCAATTGGATTTTTGTAACCCTAACAACGATTTTTTCAGTATTTAACCCATGTTTTAAACAGGATTTTCTTTCATTTGGGCTTGGATCCCACTCTGTTATAAAATCGTTTTCAGTCTGTTGGGTTATCCGTTTTGCAAAACAGGACTGAGCGGTGCTTATGCGAATGCAGAAATTCTGTTTTACTGCGTAAAGGCTTTTGCAGATATGAAAATATCCAAACCCCCGGTCTAAAATAACTATGGATTTACGGCCTGGGAGTTCTTCAATGCATGCATCAAAAAGTGTTTTTTCTGTTTTCTCCATCTTTGATATCCTTTTAGAAAGAATTGCCCCACTAAAAACATCATAAAACATAAAAATCTGTGCTAAACAACTTTTTACACTACCACCTTTTTCTGAATAGATTCCAAAAAAGTCTTTTATCTGCCTGGAAGGTGGTAACCCAACAGTAGAGCCATCACCGGCAATCAATTGATATCCCCTCCAAAGTTGTGAAGGGTTCTGTTTGTGGTAATCTGCCAGTATTTTGTTCAGATCCTTAAAAAAGGAGATGGATATTTTATATCGAGCCTTAGAAAAAGCTGCACCTGTTACCGCTTTTGAGGATAAACTAGGCAAAATTGTAGAAAGATTATACTCTACAGATTCTTTAAAAAGATTTAATACGATAGATACAACAACAGGGAAGCTTAAACTCCGCTTACGGGTAAAAAAGATTGGTTCTTTAAGGTATTGGGAAAAACTGTTTTTATCCTGAATGAAATCAAATGTTTTTTTTAGGAGCCACTTTATGTTGCTCCAATTTTTGATTCGAAGAAATTATACTCATTTACTTTACTTGTTTAATAGTTAAATATCAACATAATAATTTGATTTTCAAATATTTAAAACACTAAGTTAATAACATTGGTGTCTCACCGACTGAATAAAAGGTATCCTTATTAGGAAATGAGCGTGCAGTGGTTCTTGGAGGTTTTCAGCCCCGCCATTCGCTATAGCTCCGATGGAAGGAATCGGAGGCTGCCGCTACTGTCGGGTTTAGGCACAAAGGTTGGTGCTCCCTGCAACCCCGAAAATGAAATTACTGTTTTTGCCCAATAGCCCCGGTTGAAGTGTTACCCTGCAGCAACGAGGTACGAGGAAGCGAAGCGTATAAGCGTAAAACGGGAAGAAACTTTTTGTTGTGTACAGGCATTGCGCTCCAAATGAAAATTGGCATTTAAATTAGAAATGAACTTATGTTTGTCTCACCGATCGAAATAAAATCATTGCGTTTGTTGTAAGATTACTTCTTCGGCTGAAATAGCTCATCGCAATGATGATTTATCTGATCAAAACTCAAACTCCAATTGATTACTTTCTGGCTTTTCGATCTCCACATCATCATAAAACCGCGATAAGGTAATGCCTAAAAGCCTCACCTGTGTTGTACCGATAGCTGCCTCTTCCAGAAGTTTAATCGCCTCGGCATAAATTACCTCGGCTTTGTTTATGGGGATAGCAAAAGAACGGCTACGCGTAATGAGTTTAAAATCAGCGAACTTGATTTTTAGGATTACTGTTTTTCCACTTAGCTGGTATTTTTCTAAACGTTTGGCCACGGTTTCACTGATCTGTTTCAGCAGATCTTGCATCACGGAATCTTCATTTGTATCCTCTGCAAAAGTATCTTCTGCGCCAACCGATTTTGCCTCGCGGTTTGCCCTCACAGGCCTGTCATCAATACCGCGCACAATTTTATAATAAAACATTCCCGATTTTCCGAATTGGGCAACAAGCTGGGCTTCAGTTAATTTTTTTAAATCTGCACCCGTATTAATCTGCATGGCCTTCATTTTGGCGCCGGTAACTTTGCCTACCCCAAAGAATTTTTCTACCGGAAGTTTTTCCATAAAAGATTCAATCTTCGATGGGCCAATAAAAGTTAAGCCGTCGGGTTTATTCATGTCTGAAGCTACTTTTGCCACAAATTTATTGATCGATACGCCTGCCGAAGCGGTTAAATTTAACTCATTTTTAATGGCATCTTTAATCGATTGTGCAATATCAATAGCCGACCCAATTCCGAGTTTATCTTCCGTTACATCGAGGTAAGCTTCATCCAATGAAAGGGGTTCTATACTATCGGTGTACCGGCTAAAAATTTCCCTAAGCGCTTTCGAAACCGCGGTGTAGGCATCAAAACGGGGGTATACGAAAATTGCTGTCGGGCAAAGTTGATAAGCTTTACTCGAAGACATTGCCGAGCGGATTCCATATTGCCGTGCTTCGTAACTCGCTGTAGAAACCACACCACGGCTATCGGGTTTGCCACCAACCACTACAGGCTTTCCACGGTATTCAGGAAAATCGCGTTGCTCTACAGATGCGTAAAAAGCATCCATATCAATATGAATTATTTTTCTTAAAACCGGTGGATTTAAATCAGACATGCAATGATCTAAATTTCGTGATTTTTATCAGGATTATCGATTTAGATTTTCTTCTTTACAAAATATAGAGGGAGTACCGACTTTGTTTTAAGCAATTGCCCGAACGGTTTTATTTTAAGGAGATTGCATAATAAGATTTTGAGCGAAGCTAAATATATGAAAGCAGATCTCTCCGTTCTGCTGCGCGCCAGTCGAGATGACGATCGTTTCGGAAAGCCATACACTTTAAATCTTATCCCTTAAACCTTTTATCTAGTCCAACAATACTTCCACCTTATTCAGCAGCGAATCCATCTCGAAAGGTTTCTCCATAAAATCATTAGCACCAGCATCGAGTGCAGATTGCCTGATGTCTCTACTTGCGGAGATCATTAAAATTGGAATTTCGCTAAATTCCGGGTCGTTTTTAAGTTGTCTGCATATATCCCTGCCATCATATCCACTCATCCAAATGTCGAGCATAATCAGGTCTGGCTTATTTTTTACCGCATCTATTACTGCCCCACCATCATATGTAAATTCAACATTATAGCCCATTACTTCCAAAATCATCGTCACAGCGTCAACAATTCCTTCGTCATCATCGGCGATGAATATTTTCTTATTTCCCATTTTGTAATTTTATTTCATCTAGTTTTGCTTTGCAATAGGTTAAATGAGAAGGTGATTAATAGCGTATATTAATTAATGCAGTAAAGATGCTTTTTGTTTTAAAAAAAATGAATATTTATTTAAAGAATTTTATGGTAAATATTGATTAATGTCAATTGATAAAGTATAGCTGTTTTATTCCCGCACTAGTGAATTAACTGATAATTTATTTTACATGGCAGATATTCGTGCATTAATATTTTATATTTACAGCGTTTATTCAAATTAATTGGGTTTAACAGCCAAAAATGGATAGTATTAATATTAAGAAGTTAGCAGAAGCATTAAATTTATCTACTTCTACAATTTCGAGGGCTTTTAGGGATAATAGTGACATTAATCATGTTACCAAAGAGCGTATACTGACCAAGGCGAAAGAGTTAAACTACCAACCCAACCATTACGCTAGTAATTTAAGGGAGCAAAAAAGTAAAACCATTGCTGTCATTGTACCCGAATTAGCAAATAATTATTTTTCGCAGGCCATTCATGGTATTGAGCGAGTAGCCAGGGAAAATGGTTACCATATTCTGATTTACGTAACCGATGATGATTATAAAAAGGAAGTAACTTTTATTCGCCACTTACACAATGGCAGGGCCGATGGCATTATCATGTCTGTTTCCGGAGAAGCAAACGATCATAATTACCTCAATAAATTTGGCAGTAAAAGGCTGCCTTTAGTGTTTTTCGACCGGATATACGAAGACATTGATACTCCAAGGGTAATTACAAATGATTATAACAGCAGTTTTCTGGCAACAGAACACTTAATAGAGCAGGGTTGTACAAGAATTGCTTACCTGGTGGTGAATAAAAGTTTATCCATAGGTAAAACCCGTATGCAGGGTTACCTTGATGCACTGGCCAAGCATCAAATTCCTTTCGAAGAAAACCTGATTGTAGATTGCAGTAATAGCTACGAAGAAAATAGTGTGGTCATTAAAGATGCTTTAACGCAATTGAAACCTGATGGTGTTTTTACATCGGTAGAGCGTTTGGCTTTTGCCACCTATTATGCTTGTTACGATCTTGATATTAACATTCCGAAAGATTTAAAGGTGATCAGTTTCTCCAGTTTGGAAATCGCTCCTTTGTTAAATCCCTCCCTTACTACAATCACCCAGCCGGCCACCGAAATAGGAGAGGAAGCGGCTAAATTGTTATTTACTATTTTAGATGATCATGCCGATAAAAACCTGCCGAATGAAGTGGTTTTAGAGTCTAAAATTATCAAGCGGAATTCGACTATAAATGGGTAAAAAACGAGCCTATAAATGGGCTGGTTTTTAGTCCTAAATTTTCAAAAATTTTCTTCACTTAGTGTAAAATACGAAGAATTTAGACTGATTTTCGGGAACGTTCCCGAAAACAGGAAGAATTTTGTTCTAATTTTTTCGGGAACGTTCCCGAAAAAAGCACTAAAAATAACTTAGTGTAATTATTACACTTTAAATTAAGATTTGTAAATCATAATATTATGATTTACAATTATTTAAAAATTTAATAATTATTTATTGTAGACTTTTACCTGTATCAAAAAGCTATTTTTTATGCTGATTTTCTTGTCAATATTTTAGCTGGAAATATATTTTTTAAATAAATTTTGAAATATCATTAACAGCTGTAAATTAGTCAAATGTGTAAATCACTATAATATTTAACCAAATTTTTATACTTAAACGAGCTTCAAATATGAGAGTATTTTACCTGTTAAAACAGGGGCTTTTAGTGCTGTTAGTTTTTTCAGCATTAATGGTAAAAGCACAAACCGGATCGATATCAGGTAAAGTGCTTGATGAAACCGGCCTACCATTACCTGGCGCTTCTGTAGTTGTTAAAGGAACAACAAGAAGTACATCAACCGATGCTAATGGTAATTTTAAACTGGCAGGGTTATCGAATGGTTCGATAACGTTATCTGCAAGTTTTATCGGCTATCAAACCCTTGATAAAGCTGTAAGCATTTCAGCAAATGCTACCGTTAATTTTCAACTAGTGCCTGATGCACAAAAACTAAATGAGGTGGTGGTAATCGGTTACGGTACTGCCGAAAAGAAAAACCTCACCGGATCCATTACTACTGTAAACGCTAAAGATTTTCAAAAAGGAGCAATTACAACGCCTGAGCAGTTAATTCAGGGTAAGGTGGCAGGCGTGAACATTATTTCTAACAGTGGTCAACCTGGAGTGGGTAGCCAGATCCGTATCCGCGGCGGAGCCTCATTAAATGCCAGTAACGATCCATTGATTGTAATTGATGGGGTGCCATTTAGCGGAAATGCCATCGACAATGCGCCAAGTCCGTTATCGTTGATCAATCCGAACGATATAGAAACCTTTACTGTGCTTAAAGATGCAAATGCAACCGCCATTTATGGTTCGAGGGCATCGAACGGGGTAATCTTAATTACCACTAAAAAAGGCGGTTCTGGTGAACCGGTAATAAATTTTAGTACGAATAACTCCATTGCAACCGTTGCCAAAAAAGTAGATGTACTTTCTGCTGATCAAGTTCGCGCTTATGTTAATGCAAACGGAAACACAACGCAAAAAAGTTTGCTGGGAACGGCAAATACCGATTGGCAGGATGCGATCTATCAGCATGCATTTACCTCTGATAATAGTCTGAGTATAGCAGGTTCATTTAAAGGAGTACCTTACCGTGTTTCTGCAGGTTACTTAGATCAGGATGGTTTATTGATTACCGATAAATTAAAACGCGGAACAGGGTCAATTACTTTGTCGCCAAGATTGTTTAAAGATCATTTAAAGATCGATTTAAACTTAAAAGGATCACTAACCGATTCACACTTTGCAAATTCTGGTGCAATTAACTCCGCAATTCAATTCGATCCAACGCAGCCAATTAATGCTGACAATAAATACGGTAACTATTTCGAATGGACACAAGGTACAGGAAGTGCGATGGTTCCAAATCCGAATGCACCGCGTAACCCGGTTGCATTAATTAGGTTACAGGATAATAACGGTAATGCTGCACGTAGTGTAGGTAATGCTAAATTCGATTATTCATTCCACTTTTTACCAGAGTTGCATGCGAACTTAAACCTTGGCTACGATGTATCGAAAGGTTATGGTAATATCACTGTACCCATTTACGCGGCGCAAGCAGCGGCAACAAATGGCTCATTTTCCAGGGCTTTAAAAACAGAAGCTGATAAATTTTCAGAGTTCTATCTGAACTATGCACATACAGTAGAAAGCATTAAAAGTAGATTTGACGTAACTGCTGGTTACGGTTATTACGATATTGCAACTACTGGTTATAACTTTACCAATTACACAGGTTTGGGTGCGCCAATTGTTACTCCGGTATTCCCATTTTCGGTAGAGCGTAATAAAATGCTTTCTTACTACGGAAGATTCAACTATACACTTGCTGAAAAATATATCCTATCAGCCACAATGCGTGCCGATGCTTCTTCAAAATTTGCAGATAATAACCGTTGGGGATATTTCCCTTCAGTAGGTTTTACCTGGAGAATTATAGGAGAAAATTTCCTTAAGGATAGTAAAGTGCTTTCTGATCTGAAATTGAGATTAAGTTATGGTGAAACAGGTAATAAAGATGGTGCCGATATTGGTAACTACAACTACATCGCTAAATATTATGCCAACACCAATACCGGTCAATATCAGATTGGCAATACTTTTTACAATTATTATGCCCCGGCCGGATACGATCCTGATTTGAGATGGGAAACCACCACTACTTATAATGCAGGTTTAGACTATGGATTTTTAGGAGGTAGGTTATATGGTAGTATTGATGTGTATTACAAAAAAACGGCCGATTTACTAAGTAAGATTACCATCCCGGTAGGAACAAACTTTAGCAATGAACTGGTTACCAATGTAGGTAATATGGATGTTAAGGGTGCAGAAGTAAGCTTAAATTTTACGGCTATTAAAACTGAAAATACCACCTGGGATTTTGGTGTAAATGCATCGTATAACAAAAGAAAAGTAACCAATTTAACCCTGAACCCAAACTCTGGATTTAAGATTGATGCGGGTGATATCTCTGGAGGAACCGGAATCCACTTAAAATACAATGCGGTTAACCAGATTCCTCAATCGTATTTTATGTATAAACAGGTTTATGACGCAAGCGGCAAACCATTGGAGGGTGTTTTCCAGGATTTAAATGGTGATGGTACAATCACTACTGACGACCAGTATTTCTATAAATCGCCGGATCCTCAATTTACTTTTGGTTTCAATACCTCGTTTACTTACAAAAAATGGAGCATTAATACGGTTTTAAGAGCCAGTTTAGGCAATTACGTTTATGATAACGTGAGTTCGAACTTTGGTATAAAATCAAATCTATTGAGTACAGTAGGTATCCTTAATAACGCCGGCAGCGATATCTTAAATACCGGTTTTACGAATACACAATACCTAAGCGATTACTATATCAAGAATGCATCTTTTCTGAAAATGGATAATTTAGGCTTAGCCTATAACATTGGCAAACTATCTAAGGACGGAACTGCAACGATGAGAATTTCGGCAAACTGCCAGAATGTTTTCGTGGTAACAAAATACAAAGGCCTTGATCCGGAATTGGCTACAGGTATCGATTATAACCTGTACCCACGACCAAGAACATATACGCTAGGTTTAAACGTTGGTTTTTAATAGAAAAGATATAATGAAAAACTCATTTAAAATAATATTGGCATCAGCGGTTTTAGTGCTATCATTAAACGCATGCAAAAAAGACGCATTAAATTTAACACCAACCAATGATGTAACTGCAGATATTGCTTACGCTACGCCTGCAGGTTACAAACAACAGTTGGTGAGGTTATATGCAAATTATGGATTAACAAGTCCATCCGGTTCAGATAATAGTGATGTTGGGGGCTTAAACTCAGGTTTCGCAGATTTTTTAAGGTTATTTTGGGCCTCGCAGGAATTGGTAACGGATGAAGCGGTATGTAATTGGGGCGATACAGGTATTCCTGAATTAGACAATGCTACCTGGTCTACCGATAACCAGTTTTTAAGAGGTTTATATTCACGCAGTATCTCGCAGATTACTTTGGTTAACGATTATTTACGTCAGAGTACTGCTGATAAACTAGCTTCACGTAATATTACCGGAGCTGATGCAACTAATGTTGCGCGTTACCGTGCTGAGGCCCGTTTCTTACGTGCCTATCAGTATTGGGTATTGCTAGATGCATTTGGAAATCCGCCGTTTGTAACCGAAGCTGACGAAATTGGAAAGGTTAACCCTAAACAGATTCAACGTGCAGCATTGTTTACTTATGTAGAATCAGAATTGAAAGCGATTGAGGGCGATTTAGCTACACCAGGCTCCGCGGATAGTGAATATGGTCGTGCAAATAAAGGAGCGGACTGGGCATTATTAGCCAGGTTATATTTAAATGCCCAGGTTTATACCGGTACTGCAAAATATACAGAGGCTATAACCTATTCGAGCAAAGTTATTGCAGCAGGTTATACGTTAAATCCAAGTTATGCCAATCTTTTTAAAGCCGATAACAATATCGGAAATACCGAAAATATACTAACCATTAATTATGACGGTGTGAATGGAACCAATTTTGGAGGTACCACTTTCTTGATCAACGCAGCAATTTATACATCAGCTGATGCTGCAGGTATGGTAGCAGGTGAGTATGGTGTGCCAAACGGTGGTTGGGCCGGTAACCGTACCCGTCAGAATTTGCCGGCCTTATTTCCAAATACTACCGGATCAATTGATCAACGTGGTGTTTTTGTTGGTCCGAAAGCAACAGTAGATGCCATTTCAGATCCTAATGATGGTTTAAAAGTGACCAAATTTAAAAATGTAACATCAGGCGGTACAACTCCTGCATCAATAAACGGAATATTCAGTTCTTTAGATTTTGCCCTTTTTCGCTTGGCTGAGCAGTATCTTATTTATGGAGAGGCAGTTGCCAGAGGCGGTTCGGGCGGTAATGTAACAGATGCTTTAACTTATGTAAATAAGTTGCGCCAAAGAGCTTATGGCAATACAAGTGGTAATCTGGTTGCTGCGGCTTTAACTACCGATTTTTATTTAGATGAAAGAGGTCGTGAATTGTATTGGGAAGGTCATCGTCGTACCGATTTAATCCGCTATGGCAAATTTGCCGGATCTACTTATTTATGGCCATTTAAAGGTGGTGTAAAAGCTGGCACGAGTTTACCCGCTTACCGTAATCTATACCCGATTCCAAATGCCGATTTGATCGCAAATCCGAATCTGGTTCAAAACACTGGTTATTAATCTTCATCGCATATGAAATCAATTTTATTTAAATCCTTTGCGGTATGCTGTTTAGCCGTATCGCTTTGGTCTTGCAAAAAAGACGAAACGCAAACGGTTTCGAATGTAAGCCCTGCGGGTACACTTACAGCCTCAGCAACTAGCTTAAGCTTAGTACAGGCAAACGGAGCAAAACCGGCCTTAACCTTAACATTTCCTGCATCAACCGTTACAGGTTACACGATACCCGTAACCTCAACCATTCAGTTTGATCTGAAAGGAAAAAACTTTGCTTCGCCTAAAGAATATGTAATCAGTACAACATCATATTCGCCTACGGTAAACGATTTTAACACCATGATGCTAGCGCTTGGCGCAACCATTGGTACACCAGCACAGATAGAGGTAAGGTTGAAATCTGGTGCTGCTGCAAATGCTATGACTTATTCAAATGTAATTACCTTAACCGCTACACCATATTTGGCATCAGCTTGGGTATATGTACCAGGTGCCTATCAAGGATGGCTTCCAGAGTCAGCAGATAGTTTGGTGTCTCTCACCAGTAACGGGATTTATACCGGTATAATTAATTTTCCAGCAGGTAAACTGCTTTTTAAAGTAACACCGGCAAAAAACTGGATTTCCGAATATGCTGACAATGGCGGTGGGAAATTTTCAAACCAGGGGGTTAATTTTGATGTACTAACTGAAGGTTTAAAGTTGCTAACATTTAACACAATAGATAAGACGTGGAAAATGGAAAATGTAAAGCAATGGTCGGTAATCGGGGAGGCAACTCCTGGTGGCTGGGGAACCGATACCGATATGAAGTATGTAAATGATGGATCTGAAAGTTGGAAAATTACCCTGAATTTAACAGCTGGTGAATACAAATTTAGAGAAGACCATAAATGGGATAACAATTTAGGCGTTAAAGAGGGTAAATTCCAAACTAATGGCGACAATTTAAAAATTGCTGCGGCAGGAAACTACACCATAAGCCTTAATACCAAAGTACCTTCATACACTATTATTAAAAATTAATCATTAACTATACTATTCCTGTAGAGATCTTTTGATCTCTGCAGGATTTTTAAAAACATTAAAAAGTTTTAGCATGATCAAATTGCTTACCTCAGTAGTTACTTTCCAATCCGATAATTCTTCTGTTTTTAATGCTCAAACTAAAATTCGTGCAAATGCGCGGGGATTTAAAAAAATATTGATTATCATTATTGTACTGTTTGGCAGCATTGATCTCTTTGCCCAAAAGTTAGAACGGGTAGAACCGATGTTCTGGTTTACAGGTATGCACAATCCTAAGTTGCAATTGCTGGTTCATGGCGAAAACATTGCTTCAAGCTCGGTTTCATTAACTTATCCAGGGGTAAAACTCGTAAAGGTTAACAAAGTTGAAAACCCGAATTATTTATTTCTCGACTTAATAATTGCTCCGTCAGCCAAAGCCGGCAAATTCCCGATTAACTTTGCCGTTAACGGAAAAAAGACATTTACTTACACCTATGAATTAAAAAACCGCGATAAAAGTGCGGGCAGGATTCAGGGTGTAATCAACAAAGATTTTATTTATCTGCTCATGCCTGATCGTTTTTCGAACGGTGATAAAAGCAATGATGTAGTTCAGGGTTTAACCGAAACCGCATTAAACCGCGATAGCATGTACTACCGCCATGGCGGCGATATCCAGGGAGTAATTAACCACCTCGATTACCTGAAAGATTTAGGCGTAACTACAGTTTGGATGACACCAGAGGTAGAAAATGATATGCCACAAGCTTCATATCATGGCTACGCAGTAACCGATCATTATAAAATAGATCCACGTTATGGCACAAATGCACTTTATAAAAAGTATGTAGAGATTGCCCATGCCAAAGGATTAAAAGTGATTAAAGATATTGTACACAACCACATTGGTACCCAACATTGGTTTTATAAAGATTTACCGATGAAAAGCTGGTTAAACCAATGGCCAAAATACACGCAAACGAGTTATCGCGATCAGACCTTAATGGATGTACATGCATCAGCAGCCGACCGAAAGCAGATGCTGGATGGCTGGTTTGTACCTTCAATGCCCGATTTAAACCAACGGAATTCTTATGTACAGAATTACCTGACCCAAAACCACATCTGGTGGATAGAATATGCAGGTATTGATGGTTTACGCCTGGATACCTACGGTTACAACGATCCGGTTTATATGGCCGACTGGGCTTTAAAAGTTCAGGCAGAATTTCCGCATTTATCCGTATTCGGCGAAACATTGGTAACTGCAGTGGCCAATCAGGCTTTCTTTACGGGTGGTAATACCGTTAACCGTGGTTTCGATACCCATTTACAGGGTATTACCGACGCTACTTTAAAAGATGCGATTTATGAGGGAATAAACGGAAAAAACGGTTGGGTAGATGGCATTAACCGTTTGTATGCAACCCTGGCACACGATTTTCTTTACAAAAAACCAAATACGAACTGCATATTTTTAGATAACCACGATATGAGCCGCTTTTACTCAATGGTTGGTGAAGATTTAGATAAATACAAAATGGGAATGAGTATTCTGTTAACCATGCGGGGCATTCCGCAGATGTATTACGGAACTGAAATTTTAATGAAAAATTTCTCCAATCCAGATGGATTGATCCGTTCTGATTTTCCTGGTGGATGGGAAGGTGATAAAAAAGATAAATTCATTGCCGATGGACGTACAAACAAAGAAAATGAAGCGTTCAACTTTGTAAAAACCTTAGCGAATTTCCGCAAAAACAGTCCGGCATTGCAAACAGGTAAATTGATGCAGTTTGTACCGCAAGATGATATTTATGTTTATTTCCGCTACAATGTAGAACCAAAAGGCACTGTAATGGTTATTGTAAACAATACTGATAAAGAAAAAATATTAAATACCGATCGCTTTGCAGAAAGAACAACAGGAATTACCTCCGCTAAAAACGTAATTACTGGCGAAAACATCGAATTCAAAAACATTAAAGTACCCGCTAAGACCACTTTGGTGCTTGAGCTAAGATAGATGGGTAAAGGTGTAGCTTTATATCTCGATACTTGATACTCACTACCTGATACAAAAAAATATAACAAAAGATGCAAGAAAATCTCAAATCTCAAGTCTCAGATCTCAAATCTCAAATCAAAGCTTGTCTTTTTGATCTCGATGGTGTGCTGGTAGATACTGCGGTTTACCATTATAAAGCCTGGAAACGTTTGGCCAATACTATGGGTTTCGATTTTACCGAGGAGCAGAATGAGCAGTTAAAAGGCGTTAGCCGCGTAGAAAGTTTGAACAAGATTTTAGCCTGGGGCGGCGTAGATAAAACCGATGCTGAGAAAGAAGAATTAGCTACTTTGAAAAACAGTTGGTATGTAGATATGATTACCAAAATGACACCTGCTGAAGTTTTACTTGGAACAGTTGATTTCTTGACAGAAATACATAAAGCAGGCTATAAACTGGCATTAGGCTCAGCCAGCAAAAACTCAGGGATTATTTTAGAAAGAACAAATTTGGCCCATTTCTTCGATGAAATTGTGGATGGCAATATGGTCACCAAATCAAAACCAGATCCCGAGGTATTTTTAAAAGGAGCAGAACTTTTAGGCTTTAAACCTGATGAATGTGTGGTTTTTGAAGATGCCGTTGCGGGCGTAGAAGCAGCAAAGAGAGGCGGAATGAAAGCTATCGGTATCGGCGAAAAAAGCGTACTTACCCAGGCAGATGTGGTAGTAAGTGGATTAGATAAATTAACTGTTAAAGATTTAGAGAATTTATAGGTTTAAGGTGTAGGGTTTAAGGTTGAGGGTATTGTCTCAAATCTCAAATCTCGCTACTCAATACTCAATTATGAAAAATTACATTAAAGCAGATGAGTGGAATATTATCGAAGAAGGCTTTGATCCACATTTAAATAAAATTTCGGAAAGTATTTTCAGCCTGGGTAATGGACGTATGGGCCAGCGCGCCAATTTTGAAGAAACGTATACCGGAGAAACCCTACCTGGAAATTACGTTGCAGGTGTTTATTATCCAGATAAAACCCGTGTGGGATGGTGGAAAAATGGTTATCCAGAATATTTTGCGAAAGTATTAAACGCGGCAAACTGGGTAGGGATCGAAGTAAAACTAGATGAAGAAATCCTTGATCTGGCAACAGCTGAGGTAAGCGATTTTAAACGTGTGCTGAACATGCATGCGGGATACCTGGAGCGTACCTTCACTGCAAAATTAAAAAGCGGTAAAACCTTAAAAGTTAAATCAATCCGTTTTTGCAGCATTGCTGATGATGAAGTTGGCGCGATCCGTTATAGCATTACGCCATTAAATTTCGATGGTAAATTAACCTTAATGACTTTTATTGATGGCGATGTTAAAAATCAGGACAGCAACTATGATGAAAAATTCTGGGATAAAATTGCAGATGAAATTTCGGGAACAGAAGCTTATATCAAACTAAGAACAAAGAAAACTGAATTTGAAGTTTGCACAGGGAGTAATATTGAACTGTATAAAAATGAAGAAAAATTAAACATCAATGCAGAGGCTGTTCGCAAAGAGAAATTTGTGGGACAAACTTTGTCTCTTGAGGTAAAAGCAAACGAAGAGATCACACTGGTTAAAATTGCAGCGAATTTATCTTCAGAAAATTATCCCAAAGAATCACTTTTAAAAGAAACAAAATCGGTAATAGCCAAAGCATCTGCTAAGGGTTTTGATACCTTGTTAAAGGAACAAACCGAAGCATGGGCAACCAAGTGGGAAGAAAGTGATATCATTATCGAAGGCGATGTTTCTGCTCAGCAGGCTATTCGTTTCAATATTTTTCAGCTTTTTCAAACCTATACCGGTAAAGATGATCGATTGAATATTGGTCCGAAAGGTTTTACAGGAGAGAAATATGGTGGCTCAACCTATTGGGATACTGAGGCTTATTGCGTGCCTTTTTACCTGGCAACAGCTCCACAGGAAGTAAGTAAAAACCTGTTAGTATATCGACATAAACAGTTGGGTAAAGCGATTGAAAACGCCGCAAAATTAGGTTTTAAGGATGGTGCAGCATTGTATCCAATGGTAACAATGAATGGTGAGGAATGCCACAACGAGTGGGAAATTACCTTCGAAGAAATCCACCGTAATGGTGCCATCGCTTTTGCCATTTTTAATTATATCCGTTACACCGGCGATGAAAGTTACCTTTCTGATTTTGGTTTAGAAGTATTGATCGGCATTGCACGTTTCTGGAAACAACGCGTTAACTGGAGCAGCGATAAACAGCAATACGTAATGCTTGGCGTAACTGGGCCAAATGAGTACGAAAACAACGTAAACAATAACTGGTACACCAATATTCTGGCCACATGGTGTATGAAATATGCCACCGAAGCCGCTGAAATTGTAAAAGCACAGCAGCCAGAGAAATACAATACTTTATTAAGAGCATTAAGTTTTAATCAGAAAGAATTTGCCGATTGGGCTGATATTATCGAAAAGATGTATTATCCAAAAGATGAAAAATTGGGCATTTTCTTACAGCAAGATGGTTATCTGGATAAAGAACAAATTTTGGTGAAAGATCTTCCCGCTAGCGAACGTCCGATTAATCAAAAATGGAGCTGGGACAGGATTTTACGCTCGTGTTTTATTAAACAGGCCGATGTTTTACAGGGCTTATATTTCTTTGAAGAAGATTACGACCTGGATACATTAAAACGCAACTTTGACTTTTATGAGCCACGTACTGTGCACGAAAGTTCATTATCGCCTTGCGTGCATAGTATTTTAGCAGCGAAATTAAACGATGAAGCACGTGCATACGAATTCTACCTACGCACCGCCCGTTTAGATCTGGATGATTATAACAACGATACAGAAGATGGTTTGCACATCACTTCGATGGCAGGAACCTGGATGAGTGTGGTAGAAGGTTTTGCGGGCATGCGTGTGCGCGACGGTAAATTGCAGTTTAATCCTTTCTTGCCAGGCAAGTGGAAATCGTTCTCGTTTACCATCGGATTTAGAGGGGCGACTTTAAAGATTAATATTACCGAGAGCGGTATCAATATTAAAAATAATGCCGCTGTTGATTTAGAAATTGGTATCAGGAATCAGCTTTATAAATTGGCCGGAAATACCGAAATTGAAGTAAACAACACAGCGTTGGTATGAGAGAGGTAGAGGGTTTAAAGGTTGAAAGCAGAAGGGAAAACCCACAGTCTTTAATTCATAAGAGAAATTTTATCGCCCTATTCTTGTCCCCCTTTGGAGGGGGCAGGGGGAGGATGTTAACGCTTTTTTCTATCTTTATAATACCCGCTACATCATCCTTTGCACAAAAACAAAGTACAAAAATGAACGATAAGCAAATCGTTATTTACCAGTTATTGCCCCGATTATTTGGGAATAAGAACACTACCAATATCCCTTACGGAACCATTGAACAAAATGGCTCGGGTAAGTTTAACGATATTACCGATAAAGCCTTAGATGGCATAAAAGAACTCAGCGTAAATTATGTTTGGTATACCGGTGCACTTGCCCATGCAAGTTTAACTGATTATTCTGCATACGGAATTAAACCTGATGATGCCGATGTGGTAAAAGGAAGAGCAGGTTCTCCCTACGCCATTCGCGATTATTACGATGTAGATCCTGATCTGGCTGTTGATATTAATAACAGAATGAAGGAGTTTGAAGCGCTGGTGACAAGAACACATGCTAAAAACTTAAAAGTGCTGATCGATTTTGTGCCCAATCATGTTGCCAGGAGCTATCATTCTCATGCAAAACCGAAAAATGTAATCGATTTTGGTGCCCAGGATGATGTAACGAAAGCATTTAGTGCTCAGAACGATTTTTATTATACTCCTGGTCAGCCGTTTGCCCCGCCAACTGGTGGTGCAAAGCAAACACCAATTACGAGTTTGCAGGATGGGAAATTTGATGAAAATCCTGCTAAAGCAACAGGGAACAATGTGTTTTCGGCGCAGCCTAAATACGACGATTGGTACGAAACCATTAAGTTAAATTACGGCGTAGATTATCAGAACGGAGAAAAACAATATTTTGATCCAATTCCGCCAGTCTGGCTTAAAATGCGTGATATTTTAACTTATTGGACTAATAAAGGAGTGGATGGTTTTAGATGCGATATGGCCGAAATGGTACCCATTGCCTTTTGGAATTGGGTCATTCCACAGGTTAAAAAAGTGAATCCTGATTTAATTTTTATCGGAGAGGCCTATAATCCAAAAGTTTATAAACAATATTTAGATGAAGGCAAATTTGATTACCTCTACGATAAAGTGGGTTTATATGATGGCTTAAAAAGATTAATCAGGAATGAATCAAACGGAGATGTAAAAGATATTAGTTTCGTTTGGCAGAAAGAGAGTGCTGGTTTTGGCCACCGCATGTTACGTTTTTTGGAGAACCACGATGAAGAGCGCATTGCATCTGCCGCATTTGCAGGCAATGCCGAACTGGCTCTACCCGCAATGGTAGTTTCGGCAACTTTAGGTGGTGGTCCGGTAATGCTTTATTTTGGTCAGGAAGTTGGCGAACCGGGAAAAGGTCAGGAAGGTTTTGGCGGCGACGATAACAGAACTACCATTTTTGATTATTGGGGCGTTCCGAGCCACCAGAAATGGATGAATAATGGTGCTTTTGATGGTAAACAGTTAAATGAAAATGAGCAGAAATTACGCGCTTACTACCAACAGTTATTAAAAGTTACTTCAACAAGTGATGCTGTAATAAATGGCGAAATTTATGAAGTGCCTGTTACTGGGAAGATGAACAACCGCATGTATGCTTTTATCCGTTACTCGGGTAAACAGCGTTTATTGGTCGTGGCCAATTTTGATCGGACAGAAACTTTAACAGCCAATATTGAAATCCCAGATAAGATTTTAAAAGTTAAACATTCATCTCCGGTCATAGACTTGTTAACAGATAGGAAACTAAATATCCCGGCAGGAACAATCATTCCAGTAACATTAGTGCCAGTTAGTGCACAGGTGATAGAATTTTAAACCAATTAAACTAACCGCAAAGAACGCAAAGGCATTCGCAAAGAACACCAAGTATAAGCACCCAGCTTTGCGTTCTCTGCGTTTCTTTTCTCAGTGTCCTTTGCGGTTAAAACTAAACCAGATATAATGACGTTAAAAACAATATTCGAAAATCCCAAATTAACAATCGCACAGATCATTAACATGAGCGTTGGTTTTTTCGGGATTCAGTTCGGTTGGGATTTACAAAGGGCCAACATGGGGCGTATTTACGAGAACCTGGGTGCCAATCCCGATCAGGTTCCATTGTTGTTTTTGGCAGCACCTTTAACAGGATTACTGGTTCAGCCGGTAATAGGTTACCTGAGCGATCGTACCTGGCATCCAAAATGGGGCAGAAGAAGACCTTATTTTATGCTTGGGGCCATTGTGAGTAGTATTGCTTTAATCTTTATGCCGCACAGCAGTGTATTGTGGATGGCGGCCGGACTGCTTTGGGTTTTAGATGTTTTTGGAAACATTGCAATGGAACCTTTCCGCGCTTTTGTTACTGATAAATTGCCTGATAGTCAGGTTAATCGCGGCTTCATTATGCAGAGTATGATGATCGGTTTAGGTGGCAGTGTGGCTTCGGCCTTACCGTGGATTATGAATAATATATTCCATTTAACCAATACGGCAGCGCAAGGCAATATCCCCGAAAATGTAAAATTCTCTTTTTATATCGGTGCTTTTTTCTTTTTCGCTGCAGTATTATGGACGGTTTTTACTACTAAAGAATACCCTCCGCAGGATGTAGATTTTAAAGAAAAGTTAAAAGAAAGCAATAAAGGTTTTGGTGGTGGTGCCAGGGAAATTTTTCATGCCCTGAGGAATATGCCAAAAAGGATGCAGATTGTTTCTTTGGTTCAGTTTTTTACCTGGCCAGGTTTGTTTTTAATGTGGTTTTATTATACCACGGCAGTGGCTGTGAATGTTTTTGGGGGTAAGGATGCTGCCGATCCGGTTTATGCACATGGTGCAGATTTTGGCAGTTTAACACTCGCTTATTACAGCGTTATTACTTTTCTGTTTGCCCTGGTGCTGCCAAAAATTGCCGATGCATTGGGCCGTAAAACCACACATGCCCTTTGTTTAGTCTGCGGAGCCTTAGGTTTAATCAGCGTAGCCTGGGTGCACGATAAAAATATGCTGTATTTATGCATGACAGGAGTAGGCATTGCATGGGCCAGTATCCTATCGATGCCTTATGCCATGTTAAGCGGATCGCTGCCCAAAAATAAAATCGGGATTTACATGGGCATCTTCAACTTCTTTATTGTATTACCCGAAATTATTGCCTCCCTTGGTTTTGGCTGGCTCATGCGCAATGTACTCAATAACGACAGGCTTTTAGCCGTACAATTAGGCGGTGGATTGATGATTTTAGCGGCTGTAATCTGTTATCTATTTATCCGTGAACCAAAGAAAACAGATGAGGTTCTGACTTCTAAACTGGAAGTAGAAGAGAATAGATCTGTGTAAAGATATCCATGGTCGTGCCCGTATTTCGTGATCTGCGTCCTCACAGACTAGTAAGTGAGATTTCTGTCTGTGGGGACACAGACCGAGGCGGATAGGGTATATCTATCTCCCTGGTTTGTGTCTCCACGAATCAGAATAAGACCTTTTGTATTAAACTTTAAAATCCCTAACCAAATGAAAAAAATATTTACCGCCTCGGTTCATTTCTGAACGGAACGAAAAAGGCAAAAAGCATTCTTTATCTGTTTCTCCTGGTAACAGTGTTTACTACCGCATGTAAAAAAGCATCGACTTATGAAGATATAGTGGCAAATATCGATTTCGGATCGGCTGGAACCTGGATTGATGCGGTTGGAAACAGTATTAATCTTTCAACCAGTATTTACACACAAACTCTGGCTCCTGGTGAATACCATATTTTTAGTAAAACGGCTTTAAAGTAATATTCAAACCTATCAGGTTTTAAAAACCTGATAGGTTTTTAAATTACGATTTAGTGAACTCGCGTTTGGGCTTGTAAGGGTTTAGTGTCGATCCTTCATCGGTACCGGAGCGAAGCGCAAGCCTAAAAGCCTGGGCCTTGTGTAGTAGCTTGGGTAACGCCCAAATAAAACCTATAACTTAGAAATCTTTCAGGTTTTTAAAACCTGTGAGGTCTAAACTATTTCATCTCTGCCAATAACCCTTTCAGCTGGTTTAGATATTTTCCAAAATATAAATTAAAAGTATATCTGCTCAAAAAGTAATGTATTCCAATTACTCCTGCATATATCACTAAACGCAAAGGCAGTATAATCGATTTAATAATTTCAAGTCCGGGAATCAAATTCATTCTGTTGTTTTGAATTAATAATTCTGTTACAATAATGAGTATCAGGATTATCGCCCTGGTAACATTAAGATAAAGCTTATTGTTGCTAATCAACTGCTTTACTTTTCTTTGAATGTCACTTTTTACCGAGCCATTGTTTTCTTCGAGGTCATTGATTAGTTTGAGATTTAAGTAATAGTATATCGAAGTTAATGGCAGCACGATAAATGCCATCCAAACAAATAAACTATGTTTCATATCCGGTGCAGCGGAGGTCATCACAACCAAAAAAGCAAAAATTAACGGCAAAATAATAACCTGCTTTCTGGATGCCTTTTTTAAATCGGATAAAGGAGATTCCATTTCTTTTTTTGTTGCAGATACGATATCAAATTCCTTGCGGTTTAAATCAACCGAGATACTGTTCCAGTTATTTTTTAAGTGATCTAGTTCCATGTTATTTATTGTTGGTAAAGGTTCTTAATTTTTCTTTTATGCGGTTCATTTTTACTCGTAGTGTTGCATTACTAATGCCTAAAATTTCTTCCATTTCATCGTAAGATTTATCTTCGAGGTATAGCATCACGATCGATTTTTCTACATCGTTCAATTGCTGGATGGCGGCATATAACTGTTGATGCTGTTCTTCCTTCAGTCCGATGTCTTCCTCATAGGGGATCTGCATGCTCTGCAGTTCAACATCGCTGGTTTGAATCTTGCGTTTCTGTATGCGGAAATTGGTTAGTGCCGTATTAATGGCAATGCGGTATAGCCATGTGCTGAATTTAGCCTCGCCCCTAAATTTTGGATACGATTTCCAAAGCTGTATGATAATGTCTTGGTAAAGATCCTGGATATCATCGTGATTGTTTGCATACATCCGGCAGACTTTATAAATCAAAAGTTTATAATCTTTTAATTGTGTTTCGAATGTTATTTCTAAATCTGTCTTTTTCAAAATCTAATTTTTGTTGGATAAGTATATCATTTCGAAAAAATGTTACAGTCGTGAAAAATTTTATGAAAATACAGAGAGAAATTTATATTGATCAAATCCATACCTCGTAATCTTATTGTTTTTAGTTAAATTACGATAACAAATTAATGGATAGCAAATTAGCGTATCATTTATTATGGGAACGATACGGACTGTCGATAAAGATGCGTTTTTTGATCTGCATGCGACACTTTATTATCCATTGGTTAATTTCGGGATCAGGGTTTGTGCCGATGCCGATACGGCCAGCGAAGCTACCGACCTTGTTTTTACCACCATTTGGAAAAACATGAAAGTTTAACCCGTGTTGACAATGTTGAATCTTTTAGATTATAACCTTAATGTACCAACCGATTTCTTTTGGAAAGAACTATTAAGAGATAAAGGATTTACTGTTGGCAGTAAACTGCAAGACTGTAAGAGCTGGGAAGGTTACCCTAGCGGGCACATGATGTATTTACGTAAAGATGATCTTAAAATGGCAAATAACCATATCCGTGAATTTATTAAAAAAAGCATTACCAAAAGCAGGTGGGGCCGCTAAGTTTTAAGATTTTAGCGTTGACAAATTCCTGTGCACGTTGCTATTAAATTTGTCAACGCTTTTAGGTTTATTGAAGCGCAATTGCAGTGTAATGATTATTGTTAGTCCTGCTTTGCGCTATATCTTTTTTATTGTTCATGTCATGCTGAGGCACGAAGCATCTCACCCCGATGAAACAGATGCTTCGTTCCTCAGCATGACAGCAATTTGAAGGTAGTGCTGTAAAAAAGTATGCCGCTCCAATCAGGGCTAGGTAGGTTAGGGCGGTGGCATGGAAACCCCTCATAGTAGCCACAGGCAGGTGTAATCTAAACCTGACAGCCGCGATAGCCCCAGATTTTTCATCTGGGCTAAAGCAAATGGCAGGACTGCTTTCAAAAAAGAATTACTGCAATTGCTTTTCAAATTATAAAGACTGATAATACAACATCGATACATTCTAATTTGAGATTCTAGAGTTGACAACTTTATCACCACGGTGCCGAGGAAAGTTGTCAACTCTTTTAAACGATTTATCCCCTCAAAAAAGCAAACAAAAAACTGTTCACTGCAAACTAAAAATAATTACTTATTTTTGTGGTTCAATTATGCAGCAAATAAAAACATCATTCGATTTTGAAAAACCTATTGCCGATTTAGTTCAGCAGATAGAAAAGGTTAAGCAAGTTGCCGAAAAAACTAAGGTAGATATGTCTGCCACTTTAGACGAGCTTGATGGTAAATTAGATGAAACTACCAGTAACTTATATAAAAATTTAACCGGTTGGAACAAGGTTCAGATGAGCCGTCATCCGGATCGGCCACAAACTCTTGATTACATTAACATGATCTGCGATGATTTTATCGAGATGCATGGTGATAGAACGGTTAAGGATGACAAGGCGATTATCGGTGGTTTTGCTTCCATCAATGGTCAAACGGTAATGGTTATCGGTCACCAGAAAGGTAAAAACACCAAAGAGCGTCAGTTTCGCAATTTCGGTATGGCCAACCCGGAAGGTTACCGTAAAGCATTGCGTTTAATGCGTTTGGCTGAAAAGTTTAATAAACCAGTTGTCTCTTTTATCGATACAATGGGTGCTTACCCTGGTTTAGAGGCAGAAGAGCGTGGACAAGGTGAAGCTATTGCCAGAAACTTATTGGAAATGTCTATCCTTCGCGTGCCGATTATTTGTGTTGTAGTAGGTGAAGGTGCTTCCGGAGGTGCTTTGGGTATCGGTATCGGCGATAAAGTATATATGTTAGAGCATACCTGGTATTCGGTAATTTCTCCTGAATCTTGTTCCTCTATTTTATGGAGAAGCTGGGATTTTAAAGAGAAAGCTGCTGAATGTTTGAAATTGACTTCTGATGATATGTTTGGCAACAAATTAATCGATGGCATCATTCCTGAACCACTTGGTGGCGCTCACCAGGATCCGGAGTTAATGGGTAAAACTTTAAAAGATTACCTAATTAAAGATTTAGCTGCTTTAGGTAAATTAAAAACGGATAAACTGATCGAACAACGGATTGATAAATTCTGTGCGATGGGTGTTGTAAACGAGTAATCATTAACTAAAATAAATTTGAATCCTGTTTGGCAATGCTAAACGGGATTTTTTTGTGGATAAATGCGCGCTCACGCTCGTTTCTAACGAGCGTGTAAATAGGATACCGTATTTTACGGTGTTAGTTGTCGATATATTTAGCTTGCTTTACGATATAATCGTAAAGCTATGCTGCACTCGTTAGAAACGAGCGCAAGCATTCAATAAATATTAATCAATGTCTAGTAATTCAATTTCTATTAGCCCTGTAAGCCCATGATAATTAGTCGCAGAACTATAAATATAATGTTCGGGCTCTGATACAATTCCAGCTCTAACTGGATTTTGATGAACGTAATTTAACTTTTGGAATGTAAAATCTGAACTGGTTAATTCAACAGCATGGTAACCATCTTGCCAAACCTTATAATTCTCAATTCTTGTCAGGTATTTGCCTGCAAATTCAAATTTATTCAGCAGCCACTTTTTCCTGCTTTCATTTCCTGAAGTAATCTCTTCGATAATCGCCCTATTCGTAAACTTCTTAAAATCTCTAATAATTTCAAAAAGCTTTACATCTCCACTCGCAGAGGCAATGAGATGTATGTGATTGGTCATCAGGCAATATGCGTAAAGTGTTAATCCTTTGTTGGATTGGCAGTATTTCAGTGAATTAATAATAATTTCTTTATACGATGAACGGGTGAATATATCTACCCAATCCACAATCGTAAAAGTTAAAAAATAAATGCCTTCCGGATCTCTTGCTTGGTATTGGTTTGACATATATTAAAAGTATTTATTTATTCAGAAAAATCATAATTGCTCACGCTCGTTTCTAACGAGCGTGTAGATAGCTGGTTGTGTTTACGACCTATCCGAAATTTAGATTTATATCATCCTTACGATAAAATCGTAAGGCTATTTTGCACTCGTTTGAAACGAGCGCAAGCAACAAACGAGCGCAAGCAAATAAAAAAGCAGCTGCAAATTAATGCAGCTGCTTTGTAAACTTATTCTAAGATCCGCTTATTATTGTGGACCCTGTTGTGGGAAAAACATCGACAAACGGCTTTCTAAACTGTTGAAGGTTTTCTGCAGCTTATCGCTCAATTTATCCTGACCTGCAGCTTTACTTGTTTTAATCATTCTGTCCAGGTAATATAAGCCTGTTTGAATGTTCTGAGATCCGGTTAAACCTTTTGATTGTGAAATATCAGCCAGATAGTTTAATTCCTTATTGATATAATCGCCAGACTTGTCTAAAATATCATTCGCTCTGGCAGTTTCACCTAGTTTATATAGATTTTCAGCCATATAGAATTTCACTACAACGGTACGGATGCCGAAGAATTTATCAGGCATTACCGCGAAATATTTATCTACTACTTTTTTAGCTTCAGCAGTTTTACCTTCTTTAATTAAGCTGTTGGTTAAGCTACTGAAGATATTGGTGAAAATGAATGTATCATCCGATGACTGCGGGTCTAAATATTTAGCGGTTTTCATATTTCCCCACTTAAATTTAGTCATCACGTTATTATACAAAATCGGGGTGTTTAATTGCTCTGGTCTTTCCTCAGATGCTGTAGTATCAGCTTTAAGCGGTAATAAACGCATGGCCAAACCTTCGCTGTATAAATACTTATCCAATCCATTATATTGCTCTGAAGGAACAGTAGAAGCAAAATAAATCGGACGTTTCCAGTTGTTATGTGCAAGGATATCGAACATAGCCAAAGTTCCTTTAGTAACATAACCTTTATTAAACTTCCAATCCATGGTGGTGGTAATTTTTGAAGCATCAGCTGCAGGTACTGTTCCTGTGCTGATGACTTGCTGCGGATCTACCGTAATTTTAAGGTTTTTGGTTGGCAGGAAGTTAGATTTTGATCCATCCTGCATGGCTACTTTATCGCTCTCATCGTTTGATAACAATAAATCAACTACGTTTTTAAGCTCAACATTACCTGCAATTTTATAATCATCATACGGCATTACATCTCTTTCACCCTGTACATATTGTTCAGGCTTCATGGTAATAGGCAATGGAGCCGATTCATTTTGTTTTTGCCTTAAGCCGTTAATGTACCAATCTGTATCAAATAAACTTAAGTTTACAATACGTACATCAGGACGCACATTTTCTACCTCCTGGATATACCAGAGCGGGTAGGTATCATTATCACCATATGTAAATAAGATGGCATTTGGTGCACAGGATTGTAAGTAATCCAGTGCAATATCATGAGGAACCAGTTTGGTAGAGCGGTCATGGTCATCCCAGCCCTGCTCCGCCATAATTACCGGTGCAGCCAATAAACCAATTACCGTTGCACCAATGGCACCGGCAGTTGGCGTTAGTTTTTTAAACAGCCATTCTTTAATGGCTAGTGCCCCGAGCCCAATCCATATTGCAAAGGCATAGAACGATCCTACATAAGCGTAATCCCTTTCGCGGGGCTCTAATGGTTTTTGATTTAAGTATAATACAATCGCGATACCTGTGAAGAAGAACAGCAAAGCCACAACGCCAGCATCTTTCTGGTTGCGTTTAAAGTGCCAAAGCGCACCGATTATTCCCATAATCAACGGTAAAAAGAAAAAACGGTTGTATGCTTTATTATCAACTGTTGATGGCGGCAAATGACTTTGATCTCCACGTAACCAGCTGTCAAACGGCTTAATACCACTAATCCACTCTCCTTCAAATCCGCTGCCCTGACCTTGCTCATCGTTCTGGCGACCAACAAAATTCCAGAAAAAGTAACGCATATACATGTAGCCGATCTGGTAGCTGGCCAAAAAGCCAACATTATCCACTAAGTTCGGGTGTTTACTATCATCCAGATGCATCCACTCTTTATAAAAACTGGCATGTTTAGGGTCGTCGCTATACATACGTGGCAATAAAGTGTTGTTGCTATATTCGTAATCGGTTTTTTTACCCGCTACCTCGTATTTGTCTTTTCCTTTTCTCCAGATGGTTTTACCTTCTGTTACACCTGCTCTTTCAGAGTTATAATTAGGGCCGTAACCCAATGGTCTATCACCATATTGCTCACGGTTCAGGTAGCTTAAGAAAGAGAAAGCATCTTTAGGCGCACTGTTGTTTAAGTTCGGATCTGCTTTTGCCCTGATGATGATCATTGAGAAAGATGCATAACCGAAAATGATTAATACGGTAGAGATTAAACCTAAGTTTAATAATCTCTTTTGATGCTTGATCGAATAACGGATCCCCCAAACCAGGGCGCCGATTAATAAAATAGCGAAGAATAAAACGCCGGTTCCGAAACCTAGACCTAATGTGTTAACAAAGAATAAATCGAAATAGGCACCGAACGAAACCAGGTATTGGATAATACCATATTGGATTACCGCTAAAATTAAGATACCAACAATAAGTGTTTTGAAAATACCTGCTGTAGTTGCTTTATCAGTTCTTTTAAAATAATAAATAAAAGCAAGTGCCGGAATGGTTAATAAGTTTAACAAGTGGATACCAATTGATAAACCCATAATATAGGCAATAAATAGTAACCAACGGTCGGCACGTGGCTCATCGGCATGTGCTTCCCATTTAAGAATAGCCCAGAATACAATCGCAGTGAATAAAGAGGATTGTGCATAAACCTCAGATTCTACTGCCGAAAACCAAAAACTATCAGAGAAAGTATAAGCCAAAGCACCAACGGCACCCGCACCCATAATACTAATCAATTTACCGGTTGTTAATTCTTCACCAGCTTTTAACACTGTTTTTTTAGCCAATGCAGTGATGGTCCAAAATAAGAATAAGATAGTTGCCCCGCTTGAAACAGCCGAACCAACGTTCATCCAATAAGCGATTTTAGTTAAATCTCCAGCTGCGAAAATGGAGAAAAAACGTTGGATCATTAAGAATAATGGCGCACCAGGCTGGTGAACAACCTGCATTCTGAATGCCGATGCGATAAATTCACCGCAATCCCAAAAACTAGCAGAAGGCTCTAAGGTTAAAACGTAAGTTAGTGTAGCAATTAAAAAGCAGATCCAGCCTACTATATTATTAACTTTTGAATAATTCATTGGTTTATTTAATGATATTAAAAATTGTTTTCACATAAAAATGCTGCCGAAATTAACTATTCTAGTCGATAAAACAGGTAAATTTCTGCATTGATTTAACAATTTTTAACGGCTTAAGGCCTTTAACATAAAGGATTTTAATTTATTGGAGAAGCAAAAACCCATAGGTGGAAAGGTGAAATCTGCCTATGGGTTTAAATTTAGAATGTTTTTTGACTAACCTGCGGCAAACGGCGTAAACCTGGTGATCAGATCATTATATTGTTTTTCGAGATTTTTACTCAACGCACCTTGCTTAAAAGCCTCAGTTAATTTTACCATTTGCCCCAAATAACCAAGGTAGAAACGAACATCCGACTCTGATGATAGCTGATTTTTGCTTTCCGAAACATCAGCCAGGTGGATGAGTTCCTTACCTACATAGTCTGCCGTTTTTTTGATCATTGCATTGGCACGGTTTAAATCATTTAACCGATACAGGTTTTCAGTAAAATAATAGGTGCTCATTACCTGGCGCATACTGTAAAATTTAGCCGGAATTACCTCAAAATATTTATTTGCCACGTTTTTGCTCTCTGCAATTTTACCTTCGTTTATCAAGCCAGTTAATAAACCGTTAAACATATTCGACAACATGGTTACATCATCAGCAGATTGCCTGTCTAAATAGTTGGCATTTTTAATGTTGCCGAAACCATATACATTCATCAAATTATTGTACATCGGTTTTAGGTTTACGCGATCAAAATCTTGTGTAATTGCGGTATCGGGTTTCAAGGGTAGCAGCCTTTTGTTTAAACCTTCCGAATAGAGATAGTTGTTAAGCCCCAGGTATTGCTCGTTTGGCATGGCGCTGCTAAAATAAATCGGCCGTTTCCAATTGTTATGTGTTAAAATGTCAAATAAAGCCAGCGTACCTTTGGTTACAAAATTCGAATTGTAAGTCCATTCCATACTGCTTGCAATTTTACCGGCATCCTCTTTGGGTACCGTACCCGTATCTATTACCTGCTGCGGACTTACTGCCAGTTTAAGGTTTTTGGTAGGCAGCACATTGTATTTAGAACCATCTGTCATGGTTACTTTATCTTCGTCGTGATCGGAGAGGAGCACATCTAAAATTTGCTGTAGTTCGATATGCTGTGCAATTTTATAATCCTGGTAATACATAATGTCCCTCGTGCCTTCAACATATTGCTCAGGTTTTAAGGTGATAGGTAGTGGTGCCGATTCATTTTGCTTTCTGCGCATGCCATCGATATACCAATCGGCAGTAAATAAACTCAGGTTTACCACGCGAACATCCGGACGTACATTTTCCACTTCCTGTGCATACCAAACAGGATAGGTGTCATTGTCGCCATAAGTAAATAAAATGGCATTGGGCGCGCACGATTTTAGATAATTGATCGACATATCCCTCGCTACGTGGCTATCAGAACGGTCATGGTCATCCCAGCCCTGGTTGGCCATTAGAATTGGGGCTCCAAACAAGGCAATAACTGATGCGAAAATACTTGCGCGTGCAGGCGTTAGTTTCTGGAAAATAAAATCCTTCAATCCAAATACGCCTAAACCGATCCAGATGGCAAAAGCATAAAACGAACCCACATAGGCATAATCCCTTTCACGCGGCTCAATAGGTACAGAGTTCAGGTAAACTACAATAGCCACACCAGTAAAAACGAAGAGTAAACCGATAATACCTGCGTCTTTCTGGTTTCGTTTAAAGTGCCAAACGGCACCAATTAAACCAATAATTAATGGCAAGAAGAAAAATCTATTGTATGCTTTATTTTCTACAATTGATGGTGGAAGGTTTTTTTGATTGCCAAGTCTGATGGCATCTAATGGTTTTACACCGCTAAGCCAATTGCCATCTTTTCCGCCAAACTGTCCATCTTCATTGTCCTGTCTGCCTACAAAATTCCACATAAAATAACGCATATACATCTGTCCGGTCTGGAAAGAGAATAGATATTTTAAATTATCAATAAGTGTAGGTTTATGTTCATCATCAAAACCCATGTAACTTTTGTAAAACCTCACATGTTCGGGTTTATCGCTGTACATGCGTGGCAGTAAAGTTTTATCGGCAAAAACATAAGCTGATTTTGTACCGGCAGGTTCGTATTTTTTGTCGCCTTTACGGATAATTTTGCCCGTTTCTTCAATGCCAATCTTTTCTGAATTGTAATTCTCCCCATAAAGTAAAGGCCTATCGCCATATTGGTCGCGGCCCAGGTACCTCGATAGTGAGAATACATTATCCACATTATAATTGTTCAGGTTAGGTTTGGCCTGCGCCCTGATAACCAATAACGCAAAAGAACTGTATCCAAATAAAAGTAATACGGTGAATAACAGGATCAGGTTTAAAGCCCTTTTGTTTTTAAGGATGGAATAACGGATGCCATAAACTAAGCTTCCGATCAATAAAATAGCAAAAAATAATATCCCCGAACCAAAGCCAAGGTTCATGGTATTTACAAAAAAGTAATCGAAGCTTGCTGCAAGCGATACCACGTATTGGATGAGGCCAAATTGTACTACAGCTAAAACAGCAATGGAAATAAAAAATATTTTTAGAACACTTTGCCAACTTGGAGATGGATTCTTTTTAAAATAATAAACAAATATTAATGCAGGAATGGTAAGCAGGTTTAAAATATGCACACCTATAGAAAGCCCCATAATATAGGCTACAAAAAGTAACCATCGGTCTGCTTTTGGTTCATCAACCTGCGATTCCCATTTTAAAATACCCCAAAATACAATGGCACTGCAAAGCGATGACATAGCATAAACCTCAGCCTCTACAGCAGAAAACCAGAAACTATCAGAAAAAGCGTAAGCCAAAGCCCCAACCAAGCCAGCACCCATAATGCCGGTGATTTGCTGTTTGCTAATTTTTTCACCTTTTTTAATTACTGTTTTCTTTGCTAAAGCTGTAATAGTCCAGAATAAAAATAAAATGGTTCCTGCGCTTGCAAGGGCCGAAGCAATATTGATGAAGTAGGCTACTTTGGTTTTATCGCTAAAAGCCAGGGCAGAAAATAATCTTTGGATCATGGAAACTATTGGAGCACCTGGCTGATGCACGACCTCCATTCGGAAGGCTGAGGAGATGAATTCGCCACAATCCCAGAAACTTACGGATTGATCTAAAGTTAAGATGTACGTGAGTGCGGCAACGCTAAAACAGAGCCAGCCTCCAATGGTGTTGATCCTTGAATAATTCATAGTTTAATTTTAGTCTTTGATAATAAATGATTTAAGTGGTTCGCAGTAAAAAAAGTCGCAGAAAAAAATAAAATGTTGCACGCTATATGATGATTTTTTTATCTTTGCATCGCAAACAAAGAACAGCAGGAAAGAAATTAAAAATATTTTAAAATCACTCTTGCATATTTAAAATAAGGTTCCTACATTTGCATTCCCTTTCGAGGAGAATATCCTTGAGAAGTTTTTGTCCGATAGTATAAGGGTAGTACAACGGTTTTTGGTACCGTTTGTCTTGGTTCGAATCCAGGTCGGACAACGAAAATTTAATAACGGATCATGTTTTAAATAGACATGATCCGATTTTTTTTAACCGTAACTACACGAACCCATGCCATTGCAGTTTAACCCGGTAAAGCTTTTTTCCGGAACAGGTTCTAAGGGATTATCACTTAAGATTGCCGAGCACTACGGCAAGCCACTTGGTAGCGTAACCATTCACAAATTCAGTGATGGAGAGTTTCAGCCTTCCTTTGATGAGTCAATCCGTGGTAGTGATGTTTTTCTAATCCAGTCTACTTATCAGCCCAGCGATAATTTAATGGAGCTTTTGCTAATGGTTGATGCTGCTAAAAGAGCATCTGCACATTATATTACAGCAGTTGTTCCTTACTATGGTCTGGCCCGTCAGGATAGAAAAGATAAACCGCGTGTAGCAATCGGTGCCAAATTGGTGGCTAACTTATTAAAATCAGCAGGTATTCACCGCATCATGACGATGGATCTACATGCTGCTCAGATACAGGGCTTCTTTGATATTCCGGTTGATCACTTAGATGGATCGGTAATCTTTGTGCCTTATATCAAAAGCCTGGGCTTAAAAAACTTAACTATTGCATCGCCAGATATGGGCGGTTCGTATAGGGCACGTACTTTTGCGAAATTTTTTAATGCTGAAGTAATTATTTGTGATAAACGCCGTAAACGTGCCAACGAAATCGAATCGATGTCGATTATTGGTGATGTTACCGGACAGGATGTAGTATTGATCGACGATATTTGCGATACAGCCGGAACCTTATCAAAAGCTGCGGCTTTGATTATGGAAAACGGCGCAGCAAGTGTAAGGGCAGTTTGTACACATGCTGTATTATCAGGAAAAGCAATAGAAACGGTAGAAAATTCGGTATTAACCGAACTGATCGTTACGGATACAATTCCATTAAAACAGGAAAGTCCGAAAATCAGGGTGCTAAGCACAGCCAGTTTATTTGCAAGGGCAATTGCCAATGTAAACGAGCACGGTTCGATTAGTGATCTGTTTAGGGTTTAGTGCAAAGCGTTTAGCGATAAGCTGTTAAAACGCCAGCCGCCAAACGCAAAGCGATAAAGAGAGTTTAAATAAGGTTGAAGGCTTAAGGTCTTGATACTCGATACTTAATACTGACTACTAATAAATAAATATAAATAAAAATGAAAACAATCGCAATTAGCGGTTCTCCAAGAGAGAACGTAGGGAAACGCGATGCCAAGGAACTTCGTTACGAAGGTAAAGTTCCGGCGGTATTGTATGGTGGAAAAGAGCAACAACACTTTGCTGTAGTTATTGCTGACTTAAGAGATGTTATTTATACCCCGGATGTAAACTTTGTGGAGATTGATGTTAACGGTACTAAAACTAAAGCTATCGTAAAAGACACTCAATTTCACCCACTTACCGACGTATTAATGCACATCGATTTTCTTCAGTTATTTGACGAGAAAGAAATCGTTATGGAGATCCCGGTTAAATTAACAGGAACTTCTCCAGGTGTTAAAATGGGTGGTAAATTAATCCAGAAATTACGTAAACTACGTGTTAAAGCATTACCAGCTAACATGCCACAAAACGTGGAAGTAAGCTTAGAGAAATTAGAAGTTGGTAGTTTATCTCGTGTTCGTGACCTTAAAGGTGATAAATACGTAATCACTAACACTCCTGAAGATACTATCGTTTCTGTTGCAATGTCTAGAGCATTAAAACAAGCAGAAACTGAAGCTGCTAAAGGTAAAAAATAGTACAAGGATTTCACAGATTAATGTGATTACACAGATTTTAAAAGCGGTGCAAAAGCAATTTTGCACCGCTTTTTTATTTATCAAGTTTAATCCACTAATCGCTAACCGTTCCTATATTCATTAGTAAGCTATTTGGAATGAATCAGTTAAATTCGTATTATACACTCCCGACTTCGGACTCCTGACTTCGGACTTTTTTTTATCTTTGCCCCATGAAATATCTTATAGTTGGCTTAGGGAATATCGGACCGGATTATGCGCACACCAGGCATAATATTGGTTTTGATATTGCTGATGAACTGGTTAAAGGTTTAGGTGGTAGTTTCGATAATATCCGTTTGGCCTATTATGCTGAGGTGGGCTTTAAAGGCAAAAAACTGCACGTAATTAAGCCTACTACTTTTATGAACCTGAGCGGTAAGGCCGTTAACTATTGGATGAAAGAGCTAAAAATAGCACCAGAAAATGTACTCGTTATTGTTGATGACCTTGCATTGCCTCTGGGAAAGCTAAGATTAAAACTGCAAGGCTCAAGCGCTGGCCACAATGGCTTAAAAAGTATCGAAGAAGTTTGTGGTGGGCAAAACTACGCCCGCCTTCGTTTTGGCATTGGTAACGATTATCCGAAAGGCCGGCAGGTAGATTTCGTTTTAGGTTTATTTGATAAGAATGAGCAATTGGAACTTCCTGCACTGATTGATAAAAGTGTAGAATTGATTAAAAGCTTTGTTACCATCGGGCCAGCTCATACTATGACGGCTTTTAATAAATAGATGGTTAATTGTGTAAATCATGCTGACATCCTGAGTGTTAATTTATTTAATAAAAATCAATATAAATGACAGTATTAATCTACGCGTAAAAATCCCTTGAGTTAACGCCATTTCGAGCGGAGTGCAACGCAGTCGAGAAATCTAACTAAATAGATCTCTCCATTTCGCTGCGCTACAGTCAAGATGACGACCTTTCTATTGGTGTCCTGTCAATGGTAGTGTGGTCAAGATTGCTTGAAGAGCAATTGCGGACGCACTTCTTAATGTTTGTTCCTGCTTTGCATTCCAAGTCCTCGCTGCGCTGTGGGCTTTCTATTTCAATCAGGTCTAAAACGCAGCACCTCTACTGCTATTGTTGGTAGAATAACATAGTTTTATATAGATTTCCTTCCCTAGTTAATTACCTATATCCTCACAGCATCTTGACTGATTTAAATCATCTTCTAGGGAAACAATATCACGGATCAAGCTGCTGTCATCCTGAGTCCAGCGAAGGATCTTTTATTAGCTAAGAATATATAATAACCATATAAGAAATATAAGAACATTTAAGCTTATATGCCCTTAAATGCCTTATATGGTAAATAAATAGGCAACTGCCTCTCTTTACACGATGCAACGCAAAATAGTATTGCTGGCTGTGCCACCTAAACCTGATCGCAGTGGTTCCGGTTTAAGCACTATTCTTTTGTTTTTTTATTGTGTGCTTGCTTGTTTCACAGGTTTCATCGGAAGGAACGGAGAGCGGGGCTGCACTAACCTAAAAGCATCTGCACCTGATTTCCAAAAAAAAGATAATATTATTGGTGAGTCGTTTATTCTCTATGCACATACTCATTTCAAACCGAAGAGTTCTATTTACAAGTTCTATATTTTGATTAAATGCTGTCAATCTGAGGTTAAATTTATGGCATAAAATCAATATGGAAGATTTTTAGCGGATTATAGGCTGCGAGGAATCGTCATTCCCAACTTGATTGGGGATCGTAATACAAACGCTTTAAGATTCCCGCCTGCGCGAGAATGACGGCCGTACTGATAGATTCTGCCTAATAGTAGTCTATAGAAGGATCTTTTATTAGCTAAGAATATAAAAATCATATAAAGAACATTTAAGCTTATATGCCCTTAAATCCCTTATATGGTAAATAAATAGGCAACTGCCTCTCTTTACACCATACAACCTAAAATAGCAGTATTGCCCTTCCCACCTAAACCTGATCGCAGTGGTTCCGGTTTAAGCACTATTCTTTTGTTTTTTTATTGTGTGCTTGCTTGTTTCACAGGTTTCATCGGAAGGAACGTAGAGCGGGGCTGCACTAACCTAAAAGCATCTGCACCTGATTTCCAAAAAAAAAGATAATGGTTATCGTATGAGGCTGTCTATCGTTTGGTGAGCTACCAAGTACGAAATAGAATGAATAGTCTCGGTGTGTCGTCATTTCGAGCGGAGTGCAACGCAGGCGAGAAATCTATTTTCCAATTTAATCTGGCTCATAGATCTCTCCATTCCGCGATGCTCCAGTCGAGATGACAATCTTTCTATAAGAATCTTTTATTTATAACTTAGTCGAAAGGCCAGCGCTTGCAATTACGAAAAGCTTTAAAAAAAAAAGACCACCTTCCGATGATCTTTCCTGTAAATATGTTTTAGTTAGTGTTTATTTAACTTGTTCTTGAGCCCTTGCAATGTAAGCATCAATTAACTGTGCTTCTGCGCTCTCAGGATATTGAGTTTTAACTTTAGTATAAGCGTCAACTGCACCTTTAAAATCTTTCAGGTTTTCATTCACTAAACCTAATTTCTTTAAAAACATTGGTGAAGTAAATTTACTCGCTTTATCAGCTGCTTTTTTATAATACGTAGAAGCTTGTTTGTAGTCTTTCAACTCGCTGTAAGCATCACCTAATAAACCTAAAGCCAATGGATCTGCAACCGGGCTACCAGTAGCACTATATTTGTTTAAAGATTCTATAGCTTGTTTATATTCGCCCTTACGTAAGTAAATACCACCCAAATAAAGATTAGCTAAGTTTGCCGATTTTGTGTTATCGTACTCTTTAGCAATTTGCTCTAAGCCCGGGTAACCACCTTCGCCTTTAACAGCTCTGTTCGATAGCGAATCTACACCAACAGATTGCTCTGCTTTGTACATTTTGCTAGCGGCTTCTTCAGCACGACCTTTTAAATACACGCCTTGATACCAAAGATATATTAAAACTAATAAAACTACAGCGCCTGCAATAAACAGTAAGCTTTTATTATTCTCTTGTAAAAATGAACCTTTTTTAGTTGGTTGAATTGTCTGGTTATCTGTTGTAGACATGTTTGTTTAAAAAATTTAAGATTGCAAAAATACATTTTTCAATCAAAGTATCAACCTTTATTTTGAAGTATTTGATTAAACATTAGTTATTTAGGCCTGCAGATCGTAAAATGATTACGATCATTAGCGCAACAAGCTAATTAGTGTATTAAACCAGGTTTGGTTATCGCTAAAAATACCGGTGTGGTTAATCACCAGGTATACGGTTTGACTTTCCGAGCGGCTCACAGTCGATCTAATTCTAATGGGTTGCCAAAATGCACCGAAATTTTTTGCAGATGAAGCCGGGAATAAATCATCGAAACCCATATAAACCTCTTCTATATTTGATAATGGGAGTTCCAATTGTTCATCTCCGGTAATAAAAAGGCCATTGGAAGCCAACAAAATATCGCCTTCGTGATTGTGAATTGGCTTTAAAAACGAAAATAGACCTGCGATTTTTCTAATCCAGTTCGAATTTTTATCATTGGTCAGTTCGTGGTCATAAGACCATAGAACATTCCCTTCTAACATTTTTTGTGCAACCATTTATTTTTCCTTGCGATGAAAGTACAATTTTTTTAAATGTTATTAACGTTTATTTTAAACAATGGATGTTAAGAGGCTAAAAAAGGGTAAATTTGTGACATATTTATGTGGTTAAAAAATATTACCCTTCTAAATTTTAAGAACTATACCGATGCAGATCTCCGTTTCTCGGAAACTGTGAACGTTTTTACGGGTAATAATGGCTCCGGAAAGACGAATATGCTCGATGCGATTCACTACCTCTGCCTATGTAAAAGTTACTTTAACCCCATCGATAGCCAGCAGATCAAAACCAATGAAGAGGTTTTTATGATCCAGGGCGATTTTGACCGCAACGAAAAAAACGAAAAAATTTCCTGCGGTGTAAAACGCAATCAGAAAAAGCAATTCAAGCGTAATAAAAAAGAATACGAGAAATTGGCCGATCATATAGGCCTTTTTCCGGTTGTAATGGTTTCTCCCTATGACGTGAACCTGATTATGGAAGGTAGTGAAGAGCGGAGAAAGTTTATCGATAATGTGATTTCGCAGACCGATGCACATTACCTGGATCAGTTGATTACCTATAACCGTATTTTGTTAAACCGGAATGCTTTGCTAAAGCAGATCGCCATTACCAGAAAGTATGATCCTACGCTGCTCGAAATTTTGGACGAACAATTGGTTATAGCCGGCAACAAGATATTTGCCATCCGAAAAGCTTTTATGGATGAGTTTATTCCATTGTTTAACCAATATTATACCTACCTTACCGAAAATAAGGAAATTGTTGAGTTGAATTATCAATCGCAATTGAACGATGCAGCTTTTGAAGAGCTATTGAAAAAATCAGTAGAAAAAGACCGTGTGCTCGAGCGGACCACAACTGGGATTCATAAAGATGAGCTGGCTTTTATCATCAGCGGAATGCCTTTAAAAAAGTTTGGATCACAAGGACAGCAAAAGTCTTTTTTAATTGCCTTAAAACTTGCACAATACGCTTATCTCGCTAAAAACAAAGGATTTAAGCCATTGCTTTTATTGGACGATATTTTTGACAAGTTAGATGATAACCGTGTTCAAAAATTAATGCAAATGGTTTCTCACCACGATTTTGGGCAGATATTTATTACAGATACAGGAAGAGAAAGAGTAAAATCAATTTTTGAAAAAATAGAAGTTGATGTAACTTTGTTCGAAGTAGATAACGGAACGATACAAAATGCGTAAACCCAATGATGTTACCGTAAAAGATGCCATCAGCAAAATGCTGGATGTGTATCGTTTGCGCCGTAAGTTTGATGAAACTTCAGTCTTGTCTATCTGGCCGGAGATTATGGGCACTGCAATTGCAAACCGTACCAAACAGATTTATATTCATGATAAAAAATTATTTCTGAGGATAGAATCTTCTGTCATCAAAAATGAATTGGTTATGGTGCGACAAGGAATAATCCAGAAATTAAATGAGCACGCAGGCAGTGAGGTTATTACCGAAATGGTGTTTTTGTAAGGCATAATAAAAGGGCAAAGTTTAAAAATAATGCCCTTTATATTTTACCAGAGATTAAATGCCGACTAAAGACTGTTGACTTCGGACTCAAGACTAAACTAGCCCCTTCCGCCAAATATCTTCGATAAAATCCAGATCACTATCGCAACCACTACTACAACTACGATTACGCCTACCCAAACGCCGGCTTTAAATATACCTTCTACCAGTTCACAACTGCTTAAGGTGGTGCATAAAAATGCAATCAGTACTAATGGAAATGCTCTTTTCATATTCATGTTAATTTGTAATAGCTAACATCGAATACCCAAGAAAGTTTTAATTGTGGGCTTATTTAGCCCAATTCTAAAGAAATTCCTGTTTAGTGATGTCAGATGTTACCATCTGACACATTATCCATCATTTTTTTGATAGGATTATTCAATAAAAAAACAGTCAGATGGTAACATCTGACTGCACATTAAAATCTTATTGCATTAAGATTCTAAAAAAAAATCGTCATCTCGACTGGAACGCAGTGAAATGGAGAGATCTGCTTAGATAGATTTCCCGACTTCGTTGCAATCGCTCGAAATGACGAATAGCGTTTTTATTTTCCGTTAACCTTCAACAGCTCAACTTCGAAAATCAAAGTGCTATAAGGAGGAATGTCTGCTCCTGCACCGCGTTCACCATAAGCCAGGTTGTAAGGGATAAAGAATTTATATTTTGAACCCGCTGGCATTAATTGTACTCCTTCTGTCCAGCCTGGAATTACACGGTTTAGCGGGAAAGAAATCGGCTCACCTCTGTCGTAAGAGCTGTCAAATTGTTTTCCGTTTAATAATGTTCCTTTGTAGTGTACCAGTACCGAGTCCGTTGCCAGTGGTTTAACGCCAGTACCTGCCGTTAAAACTTCATATTGTAGGCCACTTGCAGTTGTTTGTACACCTGCGCGTTTTTTGTTCTGTTCTAAGAAATCTTGTCCTTCTTTCATAATTGGTGCGTATTTAATTTTATTTGCTGCTTCTTCAGCTTTGTTTTTTACTGATGATGCCTTTGCTAAGGCTTCATTTATACATTGTTGGGCTTGCTGCTGGGTTAATACAACTTTTCCACCGGTAAATGCATCTTTCAGTCCTTTTAACAATACTTCGTAATTTAAGGTAGAAAGGCCTGTTGTTTTTAAGCTGGAGCCGATTGAAGTACCAAAAGCATAACTGGTAGAGTCTAAAGTAGATTTTAAACCGATGGTAGGAACTGATTTTTTACTGGTTGTCGTAGGTTTTTTTGCAACTGTTTTTTTTGCTGCTGTTTTGGTTTGTGCATAAGATGCAACAGCGATACCAGACAAGCATACCGCTAAGAAAATTCGTTTCATTATTTATGTTATGGAGTAATTAATTCCAACAGGTTTAAATGGTGGATTATATTTAAGGCCGAAAGATACAAAATAGATAAAACAATAAAACCCCGAATATTCGGGGTTTTATTGTAATTTTTTTGTGTTGTAAACTAGAAACGTTCGTCTGCTTTGAAGAAGAAATTACCTTCAATTTCTGCATTTTCATCAGAATCTGAACCGTGAACTGCATTTGCATCGATCGATTTTGCGTATTTCTGGCGGATTGTACCTTCTGCAGCTTCAGCCGGGTTAGTAGCACCGATCAATTTTCTGAAATCTTCAATCGCATTGTCTTTTTCTAAAATAGCAGCAACAATAGGTCCTGAAGACATAAAGCTTACTAAATCTTTGTAAAAAGGACGCTCAGCGTGAACAGCATAGAACTGACCAGCAGTTTCATCTGTAAGTTTAGTATATTTTAATGCAATGATTTTGAAACCAGCATTAGTAATGTCGTTAATGATTGATCCGATATGGCCGTTTGCTACTGCATCAGGCTTGATCATGGTAAAAGTTCTGTTAGTGCTCATTGTGCTTTTGATATCAATTTTTTTTGCAAAATTACGTTTTAATTGATGAATAATCAATACAACTCGTTTTTCAGTTGCGAATGGATGATGATAAAGATCAAAATAGCCAATCAACCTTGTTTTGATCCCTAATCTTACTAGCTATATATCAATGTCTTTTAAACTAAAATCCTGCTCATTCTAAAATCTTTAAATCCTAATCAATCCTAATCTAAATTTACTTAGCTTTGCAGCGCAAAAAATATATGCTTACATTAACTGAATTAAAAACATTATTGGCTACGCCACAACGAATTGTGATCACTACGCATCACAAACCTGATGGCGATGCAATGGGATCATCTCTGGGTTTATATGGATATTTAATTCAAAAAGGCCACCATGTTAAGGTAATCACCCCAACCGATTACCCTACTTTTTTGCATTGGATGCCGAACAATAGTGACGTAATTATTTTTACAGAAGCGCAGGAAAAGGCGGCACAATTGGTTGATGAAGCCTCACTCATATTTTGCCTTGATTTTAATACCCTAAGCCGTATAAACGAATTAGGCGAATTGGTTAGGGCTGCGGGGGCTAAAAAGATCATGATCGATCATCACCTGGAGCCAGAAGATTTTGACGATTACCGCCATTGGGATATCAATGCATGTGCTGCTGCACAATTGGTTTATGATTTTATTGCAAATCAGTTACAGGATGGCGAGCTGATCAATAAAGATGTAGCTTCTTGCCTTTACACGGGTATAATGACCGATTCGGGATCTTTCCGCTTCTCATCAGCAACCTCGGAGGTATACCGTATTGCCGCAAACCTGATCGATTTAGGGGCAGACCAATCGAAAATCCACGAGTTGGTATATGATAACTCGAGCGAAAACCGACTGCGCTTTTTAGGCTATTGCCTATCTAATAAACTAGAAGTTTTAAGAGACTATAATACAGCCATCATTTCGGTTACCAAAGAAGAATTGGCGCAGTACAACAGCATTACCGGCGACACAGAAGGAGTGGTAAATTATGCCCTTTCCATCAATGGTATCCGTTTGGCCGCGTTAATTATAGAACGTACCGATAAAGTGAAATTATCTGTTCGGTCTACAGGCGATTTTCCGGCTAACGAAATCTGTAAAAAATATTTCAATGGTGGTGGACACAGAAATGCTGCTGGCGGTGCATCAGAAAAATCTTTAGCTGATGTAGTAAACGAATTTAAATCGATATTAGCAGAATATAAGGAACAATTGATAGCTTAGAAAAAAGAAATAAAACAATAAAAATTTAAAAAAGTCAAATTAATAAATGAAAAAGGGAATTATTATTCTAGCAGCAGCCACTTTAGGTTTAGCAGCATGTAAACAAGAGAAAAAGGGAGCTGGTGGCTTACTATATACCATTCACCACTCGGCAGGTAACGAGAAAATCAAAGAAGGCGATATCGTTAAAATGAATTTTATTCAGAAAAATGATAAGGATTCAGTTTTATCAAGCACTTTCGATAGCGAAACGCCTGCAGTATTTCCTGCTCAGAAAAAAATGTATGCTGGTGATATGAACGATGTTTTAACATTGTTTGGAGAAGGCGATAGCGCTACTTTTAAAGTAAATTTAGATACTATGGCATTTCATAGTAAACAACCTAAACCAGAGCAGTTCAAAAATGATAAATACATCACTTTCACGGTGAAAATCGAGAAAGTATTCAAGAAAAAAGCTGGCGAAGCTGACTCTACTTTTAACAAAAGAGCTCAGGAGTTTTTCCAGGCTGATTATAAAGCTAATTCAGAAAAAAAGAAAGCCGCTGAACCTGCTAAGTTAAAAGCTTATTTAGATGATACTAAACTGGCAACTAAAACTACTGCAAGTGGTTTACACTACATTATCGAAAACGCTGGTAGTGCAGAAAAACCAGCTTTAGGCGATACCGTACTAATTGAGTATACTGGTAGAGTAACTAAAAAAGGTAAAGATGGTAAATACAAAATCTTCGATACAAGCGACGAGAAACTGGCTAAAGCAGAAAACGAATTTAAGGCAGGTAAACCTTACGGTCCTCAGAAAATGCCTGTTGGTGGAACAATCCCAGGATTTACTGAAGCTTTACAGTTAATCGGTAAAGGTGGTAAAATTAAAGTAATTATCCCTTCTAACTTAGGTTACGGCGAGCAAGGTGCACCACAAGTTGGTATTATGCCTTTCAGCCCGATTGCTTTCGATTTAGAAATTAAAGATATTATCAAAGGAAAACCAGGTGCAACAGCTCCAGTGCAAATGCCTGCTCCGGTAGTTAAAAAATAATTTTTAAAATATATTTTAAATCCTGCTTAACTTAATAAGCAGGATTTTTTTTGCTTAATTTTTTTTGACGTTAAAGCGAGAAATAAAACTTTGCAAAGATTCGTAAAAACTTATTATAGCCTATCTTTGTCTGATCAGATGAAGTAGCCTGCTATCCAAAAACCGATTGTAGGCTAATTTTTAATTAGAATATTAAATGAAAAAAGGAATAATTATTCTCTTGGCAGCAGCATTAGGACTAGGTGCCTGTAACAAATTCGAAAAAGGTGAAGGAGATATGACTTACAAGATCTATAAAAGTGAAGGTAAGCCAAAAATTCAGGATGGCGATTATGTAAAATTAAACGGAGTTCAAACAGTAGAAACCAACACCAATCCCGATTCGGTAATGGTAAATACCTACGACAATGAACGTCCTGCTTTTTTTGCCATTAGCAAATCGATGTTTAAAGGTGATTTAGCCTCTGGATTGAAATTACTTGGTGAAGGAGATAGCGCCGTTTTTAAATTGAACCTCGATTCAATGGAGAAATATTCAGGTCAACCAAAACCAAAAGGACTAAAATCGAATATTGCGTCATTTACCATTAAAATTGAGAAGGTTTTGCACAAAGGAAAAGATGCTGATTCTGTTTTTGAGGCAAAGAAAAGACTTTTTTTTGAGGCTGAATACAAAGCGCTAAACGAGAAAAACAAAACGGTAGAACCTGCTAAAATAGCTAAATACGTTGAAGAGAATAATCTGAAAGTAACTACTGCGCCATCCGGACTACAGTATGTAATTTTTGCACCGGGCAATTCAGAAAGAGCAACTTTAACGGATACGGTATTAATGGACTATACAGGTCAGTTTACCAATAAAAAATCGAACGGAAAATTGAATGTTTTTGATACTTCGGATGCTAAAATTGCAAAAGAGGCTGGAATTTTTTCTGAAAGTGTACAATATGTGCCGCGTAGTTTGCCTTTAGGGCAATTACCACAAGGTGTTATCCAGGGAATTCAGCTGATCGGTGTTGGCGGTAAGATTAAAATGATTTTGCCATCAAAATTGGGTTTCGGCGAAAACGGAGGTGGACCAATTAATCCGTTTACGCCATTGGTTTTTGATGTGGAGTTGAAAGGTATTATTAAACCAGGTGCAGGTTTGCCATTGGCTAAGTAGAACAATTTTTAGACCTTATAGGTTTAAAACCTATAAGGTCTCTTTATGTAAATCTAATTCCAATCTTTAAAAGGCTTAACCGTTAAATTGGAGTTATAGTATTTTTCTTCTTCGGTTACTTCTTTACCTATCCAATCTGGTAAATCGAAGGATTCTGTTTCGCTTTCCAGTTCAATTTCTGCAACGACTAATCCTTCATTATCTCCTAAAAATACATCTACTTCCCAAAGTTTATTTTTAAAAGGAATTTCATAACGGATTTTAGAAAGTTCTGACTGAGCAAAATTATCCAGTAATTCTACAGCCTCCTCGACCGGAATTTCATATTCGTACTCCGGCCTTGTCGCACCAATGGCTTGACCTTTTATAGTTAAAAAACCTATAGTTTCTGTCGCCCTTACCCGTATCGTTTTAGCTTTATCGGCAAGTAAATAACCCTGCCTAAAAAGTTTTCCTTCTGGCTTGTTCAGGTTATCCCACTTTTGCTGATCGATTAAAAATTTGCGCTCTATTTCTTTGCCCATTGTAGATATTTCGTCTTTCCCACAAAAGCGGGAATCTTAATGCTGATTGTTAACGTGCTCTTTTCTGTAAATCTGCAACAGGCATACTAATCAATCTTCCAATCGGTTGTTTGCCACGATAGGTGATCACGCGCAACATACTGGCATCTTTTGGTACCTGTAATGGTGCTGTATATTTGGGGTAAAAGCGGTCGGGAGTAGAGTTGTCAAAGCTATAGTAGATATCCAAACCATCTATTTCTGGAGTTAATTCGATCATTAATTGTTTATCTGCGCTGCGTTTTACGGTAAAAATCGGATCGTAAATAGCAGGGGAGTATTTAATCTCAGCAAAGTCTAAACGTTTGAAATGCTGTTGTGTACGATCAACAAAATTTGTCCAGTTTTTCTTTTCAATCGGGCTCCATATTGATTCGGCAATGGCAAAAGCACGTGGATAAACCATGTATTCAACCTGACGGAAGGTGAAAATTTGTTCAGTCCACAGGTTGGCTTGTGCGCCAATCACATACTGTGCATTTACGCCTGCCGGAACGGGATTAAACTGGTAAGCTTTATTTAATCTTAACGAAGCATATACTTTTGGCTCAGTAATGGCATCAGCCTGCATATAATCTAAATAGGCAAAATCGGTTGGGCTCATCACCACATTGTGTTTTTCGTTAGCGGCCTGGATACCATATTTCATTCCCCTCCAGCTCATCACTGCCGCTGTTGGCGATACGCCTCCTTCAAGAATTTCATCCCAGCCCATAAATTTTTTACCTTTCAAAATCACGATCTGTTCTACACGTTTTTCAAAATAGGCCTGAACCTGTGGAATGGTTTTTAAGCCTTCGCGAAGCATTAAAGCTTTAACCTGATCGTTCTTTTCCCAAAAATTATGAGGGGCTTCATCGCCACCCATGTGAATGTAATCGAAGGGGAAAAGTTTAGCTACCTGGGTAAGTACCGAATCTAAAAATACATACACTTTCTCGTTTGCCGGACAAAGCGTATTATCAACCAAAGCTGTTGGTGGCGCGCCACGGCTCCAATCCATAATTTTTTCGCCAGAGCGAACTTTATAATTAACGGCCTCAGGTGTGCACGATAATTCTGGATAAGAGGCAATAATGGCTAAACTATGCCCTGGGACATCAATTTCGGGTAAAATGTTCACGAAACGTTCTTGTGCATATTGCACCAATTCTTTTATATCTTCTTGTGTATAAAAACCACCATAGGTACGGGGTTCATCTGGGGTTGGTGGAGTAAAATCGCCAAAAGTACCGGTTTTTTTAACACTCCAGGCACCAACTTCGGTTAATTTGGGCAAACCTTTAATTTCGATTCTCCATCCTTCATCGTCCGCTAAATGCAAATGCAGTAAGTTAAATTTATAACGAACCATGTCGTCTATAAACTGCTTTACTTCCTGTTTAGTGAAAAAGTGACGGGCCACATCGAACATTAAACCTCTCCAGCCCAATTTCGGATAATCTACCACATCAACACAAGGTGCTTTCCATTTCACATCTTTCACTAGTTCTTTACTCTCTATTTCGGCAGGGAAAAGTTGAAGCAAGGATTGAACGCCATAAAAAATCCCAGCCGGTTGGTTTGCCGTAATGACAATCTGGGTAGGGTTAACATTTAGTTTATAACCTTCTTTACCGAGTTGAGTATCTTCTTGCGTGTTTAAAATCAGTTTGATTGTAGGATGGGTCGAATTGCTTACGGTGCTTACAAATTTACCTGTGGCTGTGGTTATCCGGTCAGACAGATAAGTAATAGATTGTTTTAACTCTGCGCTTTTAACCGCTTGTATAATTATATTTTCAGGCAAAGTAAAGGTGCCTGCCTTTTTCATTAAAGATACAGGCTCAGGTATAATGGCAATTGGTGTTTTTGCAACTTCGCTTTCAGCATCGCCGATTTCAGTTTCTGTAACGATAGATTGAGCGAAAATATTGGCTGCAAAAAAACAGCAGGAGATAATCAGGACTAATTTTTTCATTAAAATAATTAAAGCGGATTGACCGGATAAGTATAATCCGCAATTTATTAAAAAAGATTTTAATCGGAGGTATTTGTGCGAAAGGAAATGTGCAAGAAGTAAAGCGCGGAGCGTATGGCGGTTGGAGTTGGATAAAATTGTGACGGGATTTATGCCATTATTTGTCAGTCTGAGCGTAGTCTAAGACTAATTGCAAATCTTTCTACTCCAGATACTTCATTATATTATCAATGACGGATTTTAAAAAGATCGATCGTCATTGCGAGGCACGAAGCAATCTTACAACCATCGCTACCAGCGTGTGCTTTAAGATTGCTTCGTCGGCTGAAAAAGCCTTCTCGCAATGACGACTTCTCGTAAACTACAAAAACTGTGTTAACCATGCCCTGGCTTTCTGATCATCCGTAAATGATTTTATTGGGATAGGCGGGTTTTGAAACTTAAACATGATCTTCATAATCAATTGTGATAAACCAGGTTTCGAAACCAGTGCCATAGCTGTATAAATTTGAGGCAACTGCTCTGTTGAAAATTTTCGTGTTTCTTTGTCTGTAACAGGAGAATTTTTTAAGTAAATTAACAGTGGAACCTTCTTGTTATTGGTGATTTTCTTCACCAGCGCTACGTTGGCCGAAATATTTTCTACGGTACGTAAAATGCTTTTACTATAAGAAATGAGGATTCCATCATCTGTTAACAAATAATCGGCAATTTCGCCTTCGATAAGTTGATTGTCGCTTTCGCTCCTCATTTTATTACTCCCTTAAATGATAACCTTTTGGTTTGTTAAAAGCCCTTAATCCTGGAGGATTGAGTGGTTTCAATTTATGATCCAGGCCTATTTGTCTTGATTCTTAAACTCCGATGGTTCGTTAATCTTAATTGCGTTAATAAAAGCCTCATGTATATTTTTACTAAATGGACTTTGCTGATCTCTCAATCTTTCGGGATGCCACTGTACAAACAACAAAAAAGATTTTCCTTTAGGTTCAATCCGTTCCATCGCTTCGGTAACCCCGTCAGGAGAAATTGCGCTCACTACAAGTCCTTTTCCCGTTTTATCGGTACTTTGATGGTGGTTGCTATTTACCAATCCTTTATCGGTATTCACAATCTGGTTCAGCCATGAAGAGGGATTTACCATAATTTCGTGGTAGCGGTCTGATTTATCGTGCATTTTCGAATGATCGAATTTTCCCCATGTTGGGATGTCAGGAATCAAAGTACCGCCAAAAAATACATTACCCACCTGTATCCCTCTGCAAATGCCTAAAACGGGAATAGAATTGGCTTCGGTATAGGTTAACACCTTAAACTCGAATTCATCGCGTTTTTCGTCTATATCATCTTCATAACAATAAGGATAATATTCAGGCTGGTTATAAAACCGCGGATGCACGTCTTCACCACCAGTTAAAACGATACCATCGCATTTTTTGATCTCGTCGAAATTATTAAGTTTATATCCAAGCTGGATGATTTCTACATTTTTATTGTAAGATAATACCCAGTTGTGATAGATATCGAATTTGCTGCAATCAGTAACACCAATGATTATTTTATCAGACATAATAATTGATTCGTCGGATTTTAACTTTTTTTTCAGTTGATAACAAGCTAAATAATTAATACCTCTTTAAAGAAAAACCGCAGGCTTTATGAACTAATTCTATAAAAACTGCAGTTAATCTGTTAAACACCGTAGTGCTTTACTACTGATCCAGATTCTTGTTTTTATTTACAATTTGGCTGTCTCTCGTGTTTTTCTGAACGGTAATAGCGCCAAACAAGGAGAGTAAAAATGCAAAGGCATAAAATCCTTTCTCGCTGGGCAGCAAAGTTGCATTCCACAAACCAATTACCAATAAAGTGATGGTTAATAGCGTAGAGAACCAACTGATGCCATAATAAATTTCAGTAACGGGAATTCCTTCCAGTTTATCGCGAACAGCTTTTTGTAAAGAGATTACGGCGAAAAGGCCAAACATTAATACGGTGAAATAATATCCTTTTTCATTGAGAAGCATATCAGAACGCCACAGACCTACAATAAAGCCGATCATTCCGATACCTAATGCCATCCAGGCAGCTGCCACAAATGCATTTGATGGTTTTTGATTCATTGTTTTGAGATTTAATTTAATTCAATAGTCAACGCTAAAGATTGGTAAAAGGTATAAAAATTAAAAGAGAGTATTTCAAATTATTTTTTTGAATGCTGAGCCTGGGAGATAATTGTTATGGGATTGTGTGCTATCTGAAATCAATAAAATAATCTGGGTAAAGATATATGGGATGTACAGGTGAATAAAAAATCTGTGTTTATCTGTGTGCATCTGTGGTTGAAAATTCCTGATAAGCTTAATTACACAGCATTATAGAAAGAAATCAAACAAAATCCCATCTTTTGCATTATAGCTGTATAATCTTACCTTAGTTATATGCGAACATTGCTTACTTCTACCCAAATGCGTAGTGCTGATCAGTTTACGATTGCCAATACACCCATTGCTTCTATCGATTTGATGGAAAAAGCGGCTAGGGCTTTTGTTCAAGCTTTTTTAAGAGACGAGTTCGATACCAATAAAAGCGTAGCTATAATCTGCGGGAAGGGAAATAATGGGGGAGACGGACTGGCTATTGCGCATTTACTTATCGCTAATGGATATGAGAATTTAAAAGTCTACATCATTAACTTCAATGAAAAGCAGAGCGACGATTTTGCAATCAACCTGCAACGAATTGAGGAAACGCGCTGTAAAAAAACGATCATTAATCAGGCTTCTGATCTAAAGCATTTGAAAGCCGACTTAATTATTGATGCCATTTTAGGCTCGGGTTTAAATAAGCCTTTGAGTGGAGAATTTGAAGCGCTTGTGCAGGCCATAAACAAGCTGAATAAAAAAGTATATGCGGTTGATGTACCGACAGGTTTTTTTGCTGAAGGTAAACTCCCGAAAGATTATAACGGTATAATAGCCTATAAAACAATTTGTTTTCAAAGGCCGAAAATTAATTTTTTTTTCCCTGAGTCGGCCTTGGCGACTGAAAAATATGAAGTGGTTGATATTGATCTGGATGAGGCTTTTATCCAGAAACAAGATGCTGATTTCCATTTAGTGGAAGAAAGTGATATTCAAAAGATCCTGCAGCCCCGAAAATTGTTCAGCCATAAAGGTACTTATGGTCATGCACTGATTATTGCGGGAAATACCAATACCATGGGCGCGGCTTTGCTTTCTTCTATGGCTTGTTTACAAACAGGTGCTGGATTAACCACAGCTTCTATTCCACATAGCGGGTTAATAGCCTTAAATACTTCCTTACCAGAAGTTATGGCCTTGCCAAGAGATGAATACACAAGAATAGAGAACCCAAAAAAATATCAGGCCATTGCTATTGGCCCGGGTTTAGGTACTGAAGCCGAAAACGAAAAACTGCTCGAAAGCCTGATTTTAGCTAACCAAATGTTGATCATTGATGCAGACGCTTTAAATATTTTGGGTGAAAGGCCCGATCTGATCGATAAACTTGCCGCAAATACCATCATCAGCCCGCACATGAAAGAGTTTGATCGCTTATTTGGTGAACATGATAATTGGTGGGATAGGGTGCAAACAGCTAAAGAACAGGCTATAAAACAAAAGATTGTTATCGTTCTTAAAAACCAATATACTTTTATTTGCCTGCCAACAGGTAAGGTACTCATCAACCCCACAGGAAATCCGGCGATGGCGCAAGGTGGAATGGGCGATATACTTACAGGCATTATCGCAGGTTTTGTAGCGCAGAAATATTCGGCAACAGATGCCGCTCTTCTGGCTTGTTACATTCATGGAAAAGCAGGCGATTATCTAGCGCAGGAACAATTTGTGGTTACTGCATCGCATCTTACCGCCAGGATATCAAAAGAAATTAAAGTGCTCATCTCTAATTAGTTTGTGATGTGCTCAGCCACAATTGTGGGAAAAAACCTTTATTAAACTACTATTTTTTTAGTTTATAATTGATACTTTACACAATATTTAAATAACAGATACTTTAAAAACGGAAAACAAAATTATTATGGCACAAAAAGAGTATACGCTGAACGAACTCATTAAGGAATCAGCAGAAAACCCGGCAGAAAACGATTTTTTTGAATTGGAAAAACCGGCCATGCTGGAAGTAAACTTAAAAAATCAAAAAATCCTGGCAAAGGCTGGTTCGATGGTTGCTTACATCGGAAATATTGATTTTAAAAGAGAAGGCCTATTGAGTAAAGGTTTGAGCGGTTTGTTAAAAAAAGCCATATCTGGCGAAGGTACCTCACTGATGCACGCTACCGGAACTGGCAAACTATATCTGGCCGATGAAGGAAAGAAAGTAAAGATCATCAAACTCCAGAACGAGTCAGTTTTTGTTAATGGTAATGATGTATTGGCTCTGGAAGAGAGTATTAAAAACGAAATAAAAATGCTAAAAAGCATCGCAGGGATGATGAGTGGTGGTTTATTTCAGGTTAAACTTTCGGGCAGTGGCTATATTGCCATAACCACACATGGCGAACCAATTTTATTAAGGGTTACTGCCAATCAGCCTGTATATACCGATCCGAATGCTACGGTAGCCTGGTCTGAGAATTTAACGCCTAACATTAAAACCAATTTAACTTTCGGTTCCTTCATTGGAAGGGGAAGTGGCGAATCTTTCCAATTAGAATTTTTTGGCGAGGGATGGGTATTGGTACAGCCTTATGAAGAAGTGAAATACGCAGCGAAGTCTTAAAATAGTAGAATCGTCCTCGACCGCAGTGGAGAGATCTTAGTCGATAAGGTTTCTCCATTTCATTCACTCGGGGTCAACAAGATTTATGTATTAAATATATAGGCGTTTTTTTTGGAAAGCAGTTGCAAAAGCATTTGTGTTTAGGCAGTCCTGCCATCTGCTTTATCCCGATGAAATTCGGGATGCCTGCTCCTGTCAGGTTTAGGTGGCGCAGCCATTCATCCTATTTAAGGTTGCAAGGAGCAAAAACCTTTAGCTTTAAACGATTTTCCTCCTAATTTAATAGACATAATGGGGGTTGGTGCTGCCTTGTGAAGAAGTGAAATATGCAATTAAATATTATATTTTAATCGTCATCTCGACTGAAGCGCAGCGGAATGGAGAGATCTATCTGGACAGATTTTGCTTCGCAGAGCCGTCGGGTTCTCGACTTCGTTTCACTTCCCTCGAAATGACGATTCTTTAGTTAAAAAACAGAAAATCCCGGCATTTTATCAATGTCGGGATTTTGTATGTTGATTAAATAATTTCTATCTACACACCACCCATTACGGTTAGCTTATCCATTGTAGGGTTAACGCTTCCACCCCTAGGTTCTAAGGTTACGGCAAATGCCTGTGCTTCCTGAATGGTTTGCATTTTTACCAGTGCCTCATTATTAGTCGAATCGGTTTTTCCAAATACGCCTAAACTTACGGGTTTACCATTTACCAAAGCCCATAACTGATATTGATGTTCGGCATCGGTTTTTGGTAAATCCATAGCCACATAGTTAATCAGCACTCTTTTATCTTTTTTATTCCAGTAAACCTTCATTTTAGAAGCTGGACTAAATGGCTGCCCTGCCATGCGGATGGTTGCCCACTCTTTGCTATCAGCCATGGCTGCCATATTATCCAAGCCTTGGTTTTCAAACTCCAGTTTGCTTACTACCCCGGCAAACTTTTGTTTATCCAGGTTTAAACTTGCAATCTGGTCGTGTGCAGCATTCAGTTTGTTATAAGTGATAAATAATGCCGCGGTACTCACTACCAATAAAGCTATACAAGCAACTAAGGCGTAACGTAAAGTTCTTACTTTCGCGTCGCTTCCATCTAAACGTATAATTTTTGGTTCTTGGGTATAAATTGGTTCGGGTTGAACATTCACATTCTCTTCAACTTCACTTAACCCCAACTTTTCGAATAATCTTGTTTCTACATCTGCAGATGGTTCTACAGCATTTTGCATAGCATATTGCTCCATAGCTTGCTCGATGGCTGCTATTTCATCTCTTACCTCAGGGTTTTGAGATGCTATTTCCTCAACCTGTAACGCTTCTTTTGGTGATAAATCACCTAAAACGTACAGCTCAAGTACTCCAGATTCGATATATGCTTTTAAATTTTCCACGCTCAATTAAAATTCCTTCTCAATTCAATAATAGCCAACCGGATCCGGGTTTTCACCGTACCTAATGGCAGATCTAACTTTTCTGCGGCTTCCACATGAGTGAAACCCTTGTAATAAACTAAATCAAGAACTGCTTGTAAATCCGGTTTAAGGTTGTCTACAAGTTGCTTAACTCCAAGAATATCAGGATTAAACGTAACCTTGTTTTGTTCATCAACGAAACTTACGTTATTTTCTATATCTTGGTTTTTGAGTGAATTCTTAAAGTCTTTAGAACGGAGTTTATCGATCGATAAATTGCGGGCAATATTCATCATCCACGTAAACAAACGTCCTTTAGTATGATCATAGTGTGTTGCAGACTGCCAGATTTTTACAAAAGTTTCCTGTAAAACATCTTCTGCAAGCTCTGTGTGGGTAATAATGCGTGAAATAACGCCGTAAAGCGCCGACGAATACATGCTGTACAATGTTTTTAGTACCGCTGGATCTTTCGATTGCAGTGCTTGAACAAGTTCAGGCTCGGTTAGGGTTAATTTTTTAAATGCAGTCACTATTGATCACTAAGATACAGTACAGAACAGTAAAAGCAAAAAAATGTTTTAAAAATGCATTCCGCTTAGGAGTGCGATTTTTAAAACATTATTAATCTATTTCTTAAAATATAATTATGCTATTCCTTCAATAGGGAAAAGGTGTTTTTCGGCATGGTAAGATGAACGTACCAGTGGGCCGCTTTCTACATACTTTAAACCTTTTGCTAAACCAGCTTCTTTATACATCGCAAAAGTATCAGGGTGGATCCAATCAACCACAGGATGGTGATTACGGGTTGGTTGTAAGTATTGTCCTAAAGTTAGGATGTGAACGCCATTGGCCACTAAATCGTCCATGGCTTCGAAAATATCTTCTTCGGTTTCGCCCAAACCAAGCATAATACCTGTTTTTGTTCTTAAACCAAATTCCGAAATTCTTTTTAAAGCTTCTAGGCTTCTGTCATACTTCGCCTGGATGCGTACTTGTCTGGTTAAACGCTTAACGGTTTCCATATTATGTGAAACCACTTCTGGACGTTCTTCTAAAACGCGGTATAAATTATCCCACTGGCCTTTAAAGTCAGGGATCAAAGTTTCTAAGGTAGTGATTGGGCTTTCTCTGCGGATCGCCTGTAAGGTTTCTGCCCAGATGATTGAACCGCCATCTTTTAAATCATCACGATCTACCGAGGTAATTACGCAATGTTTAACCCCCATTAATCTCACTGAATCTGCAATACGGTTAGGCTCATCAACATCAACAGCCAACGGCCTGCCTGTAGCAACCGCACAGAAAGAGCAACTGCGGGTACAGATGTTTCCTAAAATCATGAATGTTGCCGTACCTGCGCCCCAACATTCGCCCATATTCGGGCAATTGCCGCTTTCGCAGATGGTATGGAGCTTGTGCGTGTCTACTAAACTGCGAACTTGTGCATATTCTTTACCAACGGGTAATTTAACACGTAACCAATCTGGTTTACGTTTAACTTCAGTCACAGCAGGTACTACCGGTAAATCAATCATGCTACAAAGTTAACGAATAGGATTGAAATGTTACAACGTAGAAATGTTTGAAGGTTGTAATAATTGGTGTGATTGTTAATTGCGGGTTAGCTAACTTGCGAAGTCTGGCAGGACAGGGGCGGAGCTAGACTTCGCAAGTTTAGCAAGGGCCTGCCTGTGGTGTCAGATATTTCTATCTGACACTAAAAATTTAATCTAAATCAATTTCAAAAGCAATCTGTTGTTTATTTTCCTTAAAGCCAAGCCGCTCGTAAAATTTGTGGCTTTCGGTACGTATGATGTTACATCTTACTTTTAGTTTTTTTACCTGATGTTTTTTCGCCCAAAGCTTTACGCTTTCAATTAATTGTTTTCCAATTTTTAAATTGCGGTAAGCAGAATTGACAATCAATCCTCCAATTTCGACAAATGGATCGGATTCTATTCTTAAGGTATAAAAACCATGGATCCAGCCTACTACTGTGTCGTCAACTAAAGCAACAAATGCACAGTTGTCCTTACTGTTATTAATGTGTTTAATTCTGGCTGATGTTTGCTCAATGTCACTCTCGTAACCCAATTGTGCGGACAGCCAGGCCACACTTTCTGCATCTTTTTTTGAAATTTCTCTGATCTGAACCATTTTTACTGATGTTTTGATAGATGAAGCTAAAATTAAAGATTAAATTTTGTTTTTATCGTCAGATGGTAACATCTGACGGCACACCGCTTGCCAGGCCAACTTGCGAAGTCTCACAAGGCCAGAGGATTGGCAGACTTCGCAAGTTTAGAAGGGCTAAAAGTACTACAATAGCCAAGCTAAACCCTATTGAAGCGGCAGCCTGAGCCTCTTCGGCGAAGCTATAGCGGAAAGAGGGACTGCTGTTGCCGATGAGCAGCAATTACCTTTTCTAATGTTTGAGAAAAATCAACACTATAATTAAATTTTGTTTACAGTCAGATGGCAACATCTGACTGCACGAATACGATTTATAAATGTTACTTAAAAATCATAACCTTAACATTGCAACTTTTAACGTTTTAACTTTCTAACTTAATATTACATTTGCAATATGAATACTGGCTTACAGCTTTATAATACGCTTTCGCGCAAAAAAGAACTTTTTCTACCCTTAAATGCACCCAACGTTGGGATGTATGTTTGCGGCCCTACTGTTTATAGTGATGTGCACCTGGGTAATTGCCGCACGTTTATTTCTTTCGATTTAATTTTTAGGTACCTTAAATATGCTGGTTATAAAGTACGTTATGTACGTAATATTACCGATGCGGGTCACTTAGAAGGTGATAGGGACGAGGGCGATGATAAATTTGCAAAACGTGCGAAACTGGAGCAGCTTGAGCCAATGGAAATTGTACAGAAATATACTTTGGGTTTCCATGATGTAATGCGCATGTTCAACACGCAGCCGCCAAGTATTGAGCCTACCGCTACCGGACATATTATTGAGCAGATCGAAATGATTAAGGTAATTATAGCCAAAGGTTATGGTTACGAAGTTGACGGCAATGTATATTTTGATGTAGAAAAATACAGTAAGGAGTATAATTATACCATTTTAACCAACCGCAATCTCGAAGATATGCTGAACAATACCCGGGAACTGGGTGGTCAGGATGAGAAACGCGGAAGGTTAGACTTTGCCTTATGGATAAAAGCAAAGCCAGAAACCTTAATGCAATGGCAATCGCCATGGGGCATGGGCTTTCCTGGCTGGCATATCGAGTGTTCGGCCATGAGCGCCAAATATTTAGGCGCCGAATTTGATATTCATGGTGGTGGAATGGATTTAGCAGCAACGCATCATACTAATGAAATTGCACAATCTGAAGCATGCAGCCATAAACAGCCTGCCCGCTATTGGATGCACACCAATATGCTTACAGTAAACGGTACGCGCATGTCTAAATCTGCCGGCAATGGTTTCCTTCCTTTAGAATTGTTTACTGGTGACCATCCTTTATTGAAAAAGGGCTTTAGCCCGATGACGGTGAAGTTTTTTATGTTACAGGCGCACTACCGGAGTACATTAGATTTTTCTAATGAAGCTTTAGACGCCTCGGAGAAAGGTTTTCGCCGCTTAATGGCTGCAATTGGTTTGTTAGATAAGTTAACAGTTTCTGAACAGAACGATTTCGATATTGATGCATTGAAAGAAAAATGTATTACTGCGATGAATGATGACTTTAACAGTCCGATTTTGGTTGCAGAGTTATTTGAAGCAGTTCGGATTATCAATACCGTGTATGATGGTAAAGGGAAAATCTCTGCAGAAGCACTGGAAAAGTTAAAGCAACTGATTAACGATTTCGTTTTCGATATATTAGGACTGAAAGATGAGGATGCCGGGGGTAACGACTTAAACGGCGTTTTAGATATGGTGATTAACTTAAGAACGGAAGCAAAAGCGAATAAAGATTATGCCACTTCTGACCGTATCCGTATTGGCTTACAAGAGTTGGGAATTCAGCTTAAAGACGGCAAAGAGGGAACCACCTGGAGTAAGGCTTAGGTAGTTCTAAATCTAAAGTCCAAAGTCATGAGTCGATTTTAGCAATGAAAAAAATTGGTTTGGTAGGTGGTATCAGTTGGGTATCTACTATAGATTATTATCGTTTTATAAATGAGGGCGTAAATGAGCGTTTGGGTGGGTTAAATTTCGCTGAATGTTTAATTTATTCCCTTAATTTTGGCGATGTTCAGGATAAAACCTGGGAAGGATCGTTTGATCTTTTGCGCAATGCCTGCGAAAGTTTAAAACAGAGTGGGGCAGAAGCAATTGTACTCTGCGCCAATACGGCACATCTTTTTGCCGATCAGTTACAAGAAAAAACAGCTCTGCCTATTATCCATATTGGTACCGAAACCGCTAAAGCCATAAATGCTACCGGAATTAAAAGCGTAGGGCTGCTAGGTACCGTGTTTACCATGGAGAAGGAATTTTACATCAAAAAGCTCGAAGACCATGGGTTAAATGTTTTGGTACCTGCCGAAAAAGAAACCCGCGATTATATACAGTTTACCCTTAAAGAAGAATTAGGTAGAGGTTTGGTATTGGAAGAAACCAGGGCGCAGTATATTACAATAATAAATGAGCTGATTGCAAATGGAGCTGAAGGCATCATTCTGGGGTGTACTGAAATTCCTATGCTGATCAATCAGGATGACTTTGAGATTCCGGTATTTGATACTACCAGAATCCATTGCCAGGCGATTGTGGATTACATGCTTTCTTAGAACGCACTTTATTATACTATTCTCCTGCCGCTTCAAGCGGGAATAATTAAGTGCGGGAACAACCTTAAAAATTTTAAGTTCATCAAGGAATCCGTCCTCTTTTAATGGGAAGAAGTTAAGGGCTGAAAAACAAATCTCATAAGTTTTCAGGCTCACCAAGAATTTGTCCCCCTTTGAAGGGGGCAGGGGGATGAAGAAAATCATATTTAATTTAAAGATGAATAATAACAGCAAATTGTTTGCTATATTTCATTTTTCTACTTTTCAATTCTAAGAAAGGTTACGATATCATGCATAACAACCACTACAACTCTAAATTAAAAACCTTTGCCAGAGACCATCGAAATGATAGTACCAAGGCAGAGATAAGAATTTGGTGTGAATTGTTGAGGAATAAGAAAATGTTGGGATATTCCTTCTTAAGACAGCGACCGATCGCTAATTATATTGCAGATTTTTTCTCAAAGGATTTAAAGTTGGTCATTGAGGTTGATGGACTTAGTCATGAACGAGAAGGCCAATTTGAAAAAGATAAAGCTCGTGAACTTAACCTGAACGCATTGGGCTTTCATGTCCTGAGATTTAATGATGATGAGGTAATGAACGATATTGAGAATGTGAATAGAACCATTCAGCATCTCATAGCAGAATGGGAGAAAGATCATCAGAGACCTTGTTAAAGAAACAAGTTTTTGCATGGTCATCCCCCTTGCCCCCTTCAAAGGGGGAATGGACTATTTCTAAGCAATTAATTCTTCCCCCAGGGGATGAGAGATAATTACACTACTTTAAACAATTTTCCGTTAGATTAAACAATGAATAAAAACCTTTTAATACTGCCTTTATTGGCGTTAATCGGATTTCAGGCCTGCCAAAATAAAACAAACCGAAATGCTGATGAAAATGTAGAAAAGGCAACAGGTTTAGTTTCTCCTGATTTTAATGACGATAGTGCTTATGTTTATACCAAAGTTCAGGTTGACTTTGGGCCAAGGATTCCAGGTACCACTGCTCATCAAAAATGTGCAGATTATTTGGTGGCAAAATTAAGGACGTTCGGTGCAGAAGTAAGTATCCAGGGTGAGCAAACGCAAACTTATGATGGGAAAAGCTTTCAACTGAAAAATATTGTCGCCGTTTTTAATCCAGGTCAAAAAAAGAGGGTTTTAATTACGGCACACTGGGATGCCCGTCCATTTTCTGATCAGGATACCGATCCTGCAAATCATGCAAAACCTTTTGATGCGGCAAATGATGGTGCAAGCGGGGTGGCGGTGATTTTGGAAATGGCACGTCAGATCCAAGAGAAACAGCCAGATGTTGGAGTCGATTTTGTATTGTGGGATTTAGAAGATTATGGCAAGGCCAATGATGAAACGCCAGATGAAACTACCTGGTGTTTAGGCTCTCAATACTGGGCTAAAAAAGCAAATGCGAAAGGGTATAAAGCTTTGTACTGCATTAATCTCGATATGGTTGGTGGCGGTAACGCACAGTTTACGCAGGATGAAATCTCCCGTCAGGCTGCTCCAGATGTAGTGAATAAGGTTTGGGACATTGGTAATGAAATTGGCTATGCTTCTTACTTTACGAAAATTCCGAGTGGAAAACTGGTTGATGATCATCTTTGGATGAACAAAGCAGGCATTCCATCTATCGATATTATCCATTACAATGATAATAGTGGCTTTTATATCAATTGGCATACGCAATTGGATAACTTAACCAACATTGATAAAAATACGTTGAAAGCCACCGGGCAAACTGTTTTAGAAACCATCTATAGAGAAAAATAACTGGTCTTAATGTGTAATTGTTAATTACTTTTAAAGTCATGCATTAAAGAAAATTTTATATTCGCCAAACATATTATCTTAATTAATAATGAAACAATTATTTTCAACCGCAATCGCTTCGCTTTTAGCCCTAAGTGCTTTTGCCCAAAAAAGCGACGGAACAACCAAATCTTTAGTAAATGCTGAAAAGGATTTTGCTAAGTCAATTGCCAAAAATGGAGATAAAGAAGCTTTTACAGACTATTCGACAACAAGCACTTTAGTGTTTAGGCCAAACCCAGTTAATGCTAAAACTTTTTATGCTGGCAAAGCAGATGCTGAAAAGGATGTAACATGGACCCCAAACCTTGCAAAGGTATCACGCAGTGGCGATTTAGGTTTTACTACAGGGCCATATGAAGTTGGAACTTCGGAGAAAAAATACGGTCAATATTTATCGATCTGGAAACCGGAAAACGGCAGGTGGAAACTAGCTATTGATTTAGGAACAGAAAGTAATAAACCTTTAGCTAAAGTTACGCCACAATTTATTGAACCTAAAGATCATGTTGCACCAAAATTCCTAAATGAAAGAGAGATTAAGGCTGGGAAGGATATTATCTTAACTACCGAAAAAACATTAAATACTTTGTTAAAAACACATGGAATTGCAGCATTTGGAGGATTTTTAACCAACGATGCACGTTTACTTTTCCCGGGTAACGAAGCCATTGATGGAAAAGGAAAAATTATTGCTTTTTATAACGGAATGATCAGCAAAATCAATGTGAAAACAACAGGGGTAGATAAGGCAATCGGTAGTGATTTGGCTTATACCTACGGTGTGGCTACTATCGATTACAAAGCCGATTTACGTGAAAGTTTTAACTACGTTTTCGTTTATGAAAAAGCAGCAGATGCAAGCTGGAACTTAATTGTACAGGCTTTTGTACCTGCAGAAAGATAAAAAAAGAATGTGAATTAAAGAGGGCTCTCCGTAAAAAGAAGCCCTTTTTTTATTTCAGAGATTTATCTTTTTTCCGCACTCAAGGTCGGTTTAGCCCCGATTGAAGCGGCATCCTTGGAGCGTAGCGGAAAGATATAGCGAAAAGCGGGAACAAACATTAAAAATAGCACAGTTTTTGCTCTTCAAAACAACGATAATTACAAATAAAACAACCTTTTTTACGTTTAAAGTTCATGCACAAAAAATTACTTCTATTATCTGTTCTCATTTTATTGTTTTTTCATGTTTCTGCCCAAAGGAAGAAATTCGATGTACAGGGTAAAGCTGGTGCACGCGGTATTATGCCCGAAAACACCATTGAAGGGATGTTAAAAGCAATCGATTTAGGTGTTACCACCTTAGAAATGGATGCCGTGATTTCGAAAGATAAACTGGTTGTGCTTTCACAAGAGCCTTATTTTAATAACGAGATTTCTTTGCAGCCCAACGGTAAACCGATTACTTTAAAAGATCAGAAGAATTATAACATCTATAAAATGGATTATGAGGAGGTTAAAAAATTTGATGTAGGGAGTAAAGTCCATAGCCGTTTTCCGGGACAAATGAAGTTTAAAGCTTACAAGCCGCTACTCTCTGAAACTATAGATGCAGTCGAGGCTTACGTTAAGGAACACAAACTTGCCAAACCGGTTTACAGTATCGAAACGAAAACGATTAAAAACGGCGACAATGAATTTCATCCTGAACCTGCAGAATTTGTGGAGTTGATTATGGATGTCGTTAATTCAAAAAAAATTGCGAAAAGAGTTATTATTGAATCGTTTGATATGCGCACGCTGCAGTACCTGCACGAGAAATACCCTAAAATACAAACTTCATTATTGATTGATGAAAAAGAACCCTTTGAAGATTATATCGGGAAATTAGGTTTTAAACCTACTATTTACAGCCCTTACTCGGTTCTGGTTGGTAAGGGTTTGGTAGACCGCTGCCATGAAATGGGTATCAAAATTATCCCCTGGACGGTTAATACGGTGAAGGAAGTAAATTATTTTATGAGTTTGGGGGTAGATGGCATCATTACCGATTTCCCTAACATCATGGGCCAACTCAAAAAATAAAAAGCATAAAAAAGCGTTCCGATTTTAAATCTGAACGCTTTTTTATGCTTTCTGAAAAGAAAACACTAATGGTGTGCTTCTGGTTTTTCGTGCGCTGCTTCAGTTTTTTCATGATGAGCAGATGCTTCTTCGTGGTTAAAGATTGGTCTGGTGAAATAGACACACAGTAATAAAACCAGAATCCATGCAGCCAGGGGTAAAGCCCAAATGCCTTTTGTTTGCTGAGCTGGTGCGTGTGAATCGTGAGCTGACATATCGAATATTTTTGATTTAAAAATTTATGCTTTGTAATTGTGTGGTAAAGATAGTAACAAAATTAAAATAATAAGAGCAATTTGGCGAATAGTATTTTAAGGTCATCCAGCGTATTAGAAAGGGATAAAAGGCACTGCCTTTTATCCTTGTAAATCATAAATCATTGCTTTTGTGCTATTCATTTTGCTTTTAATACGGTTTTGATGCTCCTTTAAAGTGCTTTGTTCATCCTGAACGGCATTAAACAGTTCGGCTTTTTTGAAATGGTTTGCCGCTTCTTCAAAATTTTGCTGTTGCTCAGCATGTAAGCCCAAACATTCGTATATATGTGCTTCGCAAACACCAGGAACAAGTAAAGCCTTCTCTGCAACCTGTTTCACCAGTTTGTGCATTTTGAGTGTAATAACAAGTTCCAGATAGGGTTTATATACTTCTGGAAAATCGGAATCCAGCTCAATGCAGCGTTTATAATAATAACCTGCGGTTTTGTAATCTTTAAAGTGGTTTTGATAAATATCTCCCAATTGAAAATATGCTCTTGCATAATCAGGATCGAAAACAATAATTTCGTTAAAATACTGAAGTGCCTTGGGTAATTCGCCCCAGTGCAGTTCTTCAATGGCCTGTAGATATTTTTCTTCTACAGTGGTATAAATGTCCATAACGGATATAATTAATTTTGCTAAGCAGTTAAATGCTTAGCAAATAAGTAATAAATTAATTTTTAAATTTGGGTTTTGTTTGTTGAAACTTAAAACCGCGTTAAGGGTTGGGAAGGAAATTTAAGTCAATACCCAAACCCTTTATGCCACAAGACGGGCTAAAGTGCATTTTTTGGATATGTAGTTGACGTAGCATTTCTGTAAATTTTATGCAAAGATATTTATTTTCAGTGAATTGCAAATATAGAAATAAAATTTTCTAAGAGATTACGTGTGCAAGATAGACAATGCAATAAGTCAGTAAACAAAATGCACTATCATAATTTAACGAATGAAACAGATTTTCTAAACGTTGCTGCGTATCAATAATCTTAGCCGCTATAAGCCAAAAAAATAAGGAGATGCCAATATCGAAAAAGTCAAAACGGCCATTGGTAATGTGGAATAATTGAAACAGTTCGAGTGCTACAACGAATAAAAGCGGAATGAAAATACAATTAATGCGTTTTTTGAAAAGATCAAAATAAAATTCCTTTGAGGTTAAGGTGATACAGAAAACCCATAAACCCTCAGGTAGTGAATAGATCAGGTACTCGTTTAATGGCAAGCATGCTGCGACGGTCTGTTTTAAGCTTTGGTAGGTTCTGAAAGAGATCAACTGAATGATAATCTGATTCACCAAGGTTTTATCAGTTCTGTAAAATACATATATGAACAGGCTGATTATCAAAGCAAAGAAAATATACCAATAGTGCTTTTTCAAGGTTTGGTGAAAATTAAAATTTTAAAATAGGAGAATGGTTTTAAAGTGATTTCTTTTTCAAGTTTAAACTGGCTAATCGCTTTAATATGCTCCATGTAAAATAAAGATTTCAAATGGAACCATCCGGAACAAAAATTAACTAGCCGATCCAAGTATTTTAGCCAATTATTTGGCGTAAAGTGGTTTAGAATTAATAGTTTTCCATCTGGTTTTAAAACACTGTGGCATTGCATTAGTAGTTTTTCAGGCTGATCTGCAACAGCAATAACATGCGATAATACCACATAATCAAAACTATTTTCTGCAAACTCGAGTTGCTCACCATTCATTTGAAATAATTTGATTTCGCCGGTTGAATTCTTTTTGGCAACATTGAGCATTGATGCAGAAATTTCTATTCCAGTAATTTTGTGATTTTTATAGAATGGGAAATGAGATCCGTTACCGACACCGATTTCGAGTAGGTCTCCATAGGGCAATTGATTAATCTCATCGAAAAACTTTTTCTTTTGAGGTTTAAGAAAAATATCGACAAGTGGATATAAAAATGAAAATCGATTATAGAAATTGGTTTGAGCGCTCAATTTTTTAGTTTTAAGATAAATGTAGTTAACGCATTTTTAATCTGCCTCCTATGCCTTAGAATATGAACAATGGCATGTTCGAGCATCTGTTCTACATCATATTGTTGCCCCCACCTTGTGTTGATCTTTTTTGATTGATCGAACTCTTCCATGGTGATGTCGGGATTTCTGGCGAAAAAGTCCTCGCTATATTTAAGCGCTTCCCGGAGCCTTGAAATATAGGCTGCCACTTGATCAAATTGCAATCGTTCTGGCCTGATAGTTTCTAATCCGATGGAGTTTTCGATATAAACGGCATAACTGAACATTGAGGCAGTTACATGTGTTAAAATAGTTTGGATGGAAATACAATCTGGATTTGAACTTTCTGGCTCAATGGTTTTCAGTAGTTGCTGTTGGCTGATTGGTTCAATTACTTCGATCAACTCATCAACTGCTTTTTTATATTCGTCCATTAGTGCGGCTATAGCACCTGTAAGGTTATTGGCACCCATCATAAAACAAATATAATTGTTTGGGATGAATTTTGTGTTGCTAGGTCTTGCTTAGGTCTGGATTTGCAATCCAGACCTAAGGTACTGTAGGTTTTTAATCTACTAGCAGAAGCAAATCCTTAGTTCATAATACAGGATTATAAATCCGGACTAACAAGTTTTTTAGGTTACCAGATTTATAATGCCAATAAATAAAGGTAAATAGGTGAGTAGAAGTATGGTTTTAAAATCTTTACGTTCCTGTCCTTTGTTAACATGTATAAGAACAAGGAAGGTTATAGTGGTAAACGCGATAGACAAAGGCATTATAATCAGCAGTCCTGCATTTGCAGCGCCACAGTTTTTTTTTGATGGGTCTGCAGGTACAAAACAAAGTGCCCAAAAAGCAAAATACGGTGCTAATGAAATAAGTGCGATATAACGCCTTTTAATAAAATCCAAGATCATGTTTGTCTCTATATACTAGTTTACAGACCTTAATACATTGTTTTATAAAAGGTAACCTGTTTTCGTTAGTCTTGTGTCGTTCGGGATTTGTAATCCTGGCTAACAAAAGTTTAAGTTAACATATCAATTATTCCAATATAGATTGGTAAAGGAATAATTGCGGTAATCACAATGAATTCATTTTTAGATTGTCCTTTATTTATCAAAGTAAGGACTAGAAATGTTATTAAATAGATGCATGATAGAAACATTATGGAAATGAACATACCAAAATCAGGCATCCCGCATCTTGGGACAGAGCTGATTGGTAAACTATGAAAAAACATAAAACAAAACACCCAGCATCTGATATAAAGGCCAAGAAATACTAAAGAAATAATTCTCCTTCTAACAAATGCGAACACTGGTTTTACGAAATGCATGTTTATTCGGTTTATCCTTAATACATGTAGCATAGAAAGGTAACCTAAGCATTTATTGGAAGGGATTTGCAATGGCAAGTAACAAATAGTCAGTCAAAATGTGAGGAAATTAAAGCTTTGTCATCACACTACCCGAGGCCAGATCGTGGATGGCCCTTCTTTGTAGATTTGAATTGATGGTTAGGAACGAAATCCAACCTAAAGCAAGCTTTATTGGGTACCGGAGAATAGCTTGTCCAATATTGATTTTCTGGCTAATATCCTCATTTTTCCTTACCCTGATTCCTTTAATGTAATTACCGATGGTGCAGCCGAACGTCATGAAAAGTGGTTCATAAATCACAAATAAAAATGCAAATAATAAGATCCGTACCCATTCTGGTACATTGTTAAAGCTGTCTAATACATTTGAAAAACACACCATAAGAATGATGATAATTATGGTGTCGATAAATGTAGATTGTAATCTTTCTACCAGACTTGGGTATTTTTCTTCCATTTTGAGTGCGATAATTTATTGTAGAATATTAAGTTTTAAAATAATAATATTTTTCTTTAGTCTGGATTTGCAATCCACAATGTAAGGATTAAAAATCCTTAGTTCATAAGATGGGATTAAAAATCCCGACTAACCAAGTTGTTCTAACTCGAACTGTAAATTTGATTTTGCCTGGCTTTCAAATTTTTTATAAAAATAATCTGTTTTAAAAATCCGCTCCATTTTTATGAAATGTTCCAGAACCTTTTTTCTTCCTGGATTATAAATGAGATCTGGATAAATTGAATATTCTTTTCTTACGTTTTGCGAATAAGTAGTATAGTTTTCTAAGCTTTGGCCTAATATAGAAAGATCTGCGTCAGTAAAATAATTTGTATCGGGTTCAGGATAAGCAAGATGTTTTTTAGTGGCTATTATTTGAGTTTTGCAGTTATCAATAATATGATTGGGAACTGAAATATGCGACATTCTCTTCTGAGCAAGTTCGGCACTTTTTTCTTCATTGTCTGATTTTAACGCATCATAAATAATGTCATGATAGAACATAGTAAATAGAATACTTTCCCAACTTTCAATGCTAACTTTTACTTCAGTAAGTTGTGTCAACAAGTTTTCAAGATGCGAAAGTGTATGATAATGTCTTTTTTTATGAGTGTAGTTTTCCTCAATTTCAGCCCAAAATTCGGGTATTATACGGTCACTATCTGTATAATTTGTTAAGAGATTAATGAATGTATCTTTTAGCACGAGGTTTTGCGAATAGTATCGATACACAAGATACAAATTGGAGTTGACTTTTCTCGTTGGTCGATATTTGCAATCTCGACCTGCTGTATTGTGGATTTGTAATCCACTAATAGAAGTTAAAATTCTGGCTTATCAGACGGGATTACAAATCCCGTCTAGCTTAATGCTACTATAATAAATCTTTAATGATTTTCTCGATTGATAAGCCTTCAGCTTCAGCGCGGTAGTTACGTACAATGCGGTGTCGTAAAATTGGCTCGGCTACGGCTTTTACATCTTCAATATCTGGTGAATATTTTCCGGTTACAGCGGCATGGCATTTTGCACCAAGCACTAAAAACTGCGAAGCACGCGGACCTGCACCCCAACTGATGTATTTATTAACGGCATCGGTAGCAAACTCACTGTTTGGGCGGGTTTTAGCAGCCAGTTTAACTGCATATTCCAATACGTTATCGGTTATAGGAATATCGCGGATCAGTTTCTGAAAATATTGGATATCATCTGCGTGGATAATTTTCTGCAGTTGAATGGTTTTATTGCTTGTGGTGTTTTTTACGATGTTCAATTCATCTGCAAAGGCAGGATAGTTCAATTGAATGTTGAACATGAACCGATCTAATTGAGCTTCGGGTAGGGGATAAGTTCCTTCCTGTTCAATTGGGTTTTGTGTGGCCAAAACGAAAAATGGTTTTGGTAGAATATGGGTTTGTCCAGCTGCGGTAACCGATTTCTCCTGCATGGCTTCTAACAAAGCCGCCTGGGTTTTTGGCGGTGTACGGTTAATCTCATCAGCGAGGATAATATTAGAAAAAACAGGCCCTTTTATAAATTTAAAGTGCCTGTCTTCTCCTAAAATCTCTGCGCCAATAATATCACTTGGCATTAAATCGGGTGTAAACTGGATCCGGTTAAAATCGAGGTCTAAAACAGATGCAACTGTTTGTACAAGTAAAGTTTTAGCCAATCCTGGTACGCCAACCAACAAACAGTGTCCGTTGCTAAAAATGGCGATTAAAACAGATTTTATTATGTCATCTTGTCCAACTACTACTTTGCCTATTTCGGCTTTGATGTTGTTGAAAGATTGATGAAGTGCATCAACAGCTTCTACTTCGTTCTTATACTGCATTGGTATTATTTTGCTGCTGTGGTTTTAGTCCAGATTTTTAATTCATCACAGGTATTAAATTCATCGTCGATTTTAATGTAAGTGCTTTCACGACGTTTTTCAAACCATTCGCTTAAAGTACGATTAATTTTATCACTCTGTGCAGCATCTCTGATTTTTGGAAAATCTTGAGCTAAGTTTGCTTTGTGCGGTGGAATTTTAGATTTTAAATATAAAATGCGGTATCCTTGTTTTCCATCAGCTGCAGTAAATAAATCTGGTTTAGAAATGCCACCGATTTTCATACTATCGATTACCAGAAACACAGAAGGATCTAATTTATCAATAGGAATAAAGGTACTTCTTGCTTGAACATTTTCTGCATTAAGCATCATACCACCATTGTATTTGCTCTCTTTATTGTCTGAATAAAGGTTTGCCGCAGCAGCGAAACTTATTTTTTTACCAATAATGTTATTGTAAATGCTATCTGCATGTAATTTTAAACGAGTTAAACTTTCTGGTGTAGTTTTAGGCGTAATTAAAATATGTCTAACGTGTACCTGTTCACCTCTGCGCTCTAAAACCTGTAAAAAGTGGAAACCATAATCTGTTTCGAATACTGGCGAAATTTCTCCGGCTTTTAACTTAAACGCCCAAGCCGTAAATTCTTTAACCATAGTATTCCTGTCGATAAAACCGTAATCACCACCATCGGCAGCAGAACCTGGATCTTCAGAATAAGTTTTTGCTAAAACACCCATATCCTCGCCACTTTTAACCCTTAAACGAAGGGCCTCAATTTTATCGCGGAATTTCTGTTTTTCTGCTTTGGTTAACTGTGGATTTAAAATTACTTCACCAACTTCAACCTCGGTATTAAATTCCGGAACGCTATCGCCCAAAGATTTGAAATATTTTTCAACCTCCATTGGTGTAACGTTAATGTTCTCGGTAATTTTTTGTTGCATTTTTTGAGCAATCAATTCATCTTTAACCGATGGTCTGATCTCATCTTTATACTGCAAAACAGATTTGTTTAAGAATTGCTCTAAACGCTCCTGGCCGCCTGCACGTTGCATACTATAACGCATACGCTTGTTCACCTCATCATCAACCGCACCATCTTCAACCATTACCGAATCGATCTCAGCCTGTTGTTTAAGCAGTTTTTGCGTTAAGGTTTGTTGTAAGAGTTTACATTTAATCTCGTTGTTAGGTTGGTTACCCTGATAAAGATATTGTGTGTATTGTTGGTTTAAATCTGATAGCAGGATAATATTATTTCCTACAACAGCAGCAACTTTATCTACAGTATGCTTTTGAGCGAAACTGTTTAAAAACAGGCAAATTAAAGCGGTTGCTACTAAAAAAACTTTCTTCATTCTATTTATTATATTTTGCAAATTTAATATTTATGGTCAAAAAAATCAGGTTGGTTATAACTTGGCAAGCTTCTTCAACTCGCTTTCGTTAATTTTGATCTGATATTTTTGTTTGAGGCTTTTTAGCCAATTTTCTTCTAAACTTAGTTGATAATCGGCAATTACCTCTCCTCTAACTTCGCTTAAAGGTTTATTGTAATTTTGTTGGTTTTTCGTGTAAAATTCATTTATCGCCTGCTCATCTTCCTGCGCCTTGTTCCATATTTTTTGTTCAGAAACATTGAACATTAAAACACCTTCGCGGTATTCGTTCAAAAGGAAATCATGATCTTTGCTACTCACCCCAGCTTTTTTATGTGTGGCCAATGCATCCTCATAAGTTTTAACTTCTTCCTGGTAACCAGCGTTTTTATCCAATCCCATTTCGCGTGCATCTAAAACCTTAAGCTTAAAATTTATGTACAAGTTTAAATAGGCTTGTAAAGTATCGTAAGCAGCACTAACGTTTCCATTATGGCTTTTTTTGTATGCCCACATAAATTCTTTAGCACTTATTGATTTACCGTTTACCACAGCCACGTTTTGTGCAAACGAAATGCTATAAATAAAGCTGAAAACAAATAGGCAATAAGCTTTCCTCACGCAGGGCACTCTATAAATTTTAAGGGATAAAAGTAACAATTAGCGACGCTATTATAAGATATTTAACTATTTTTAACAGAAATTATTATCCAACAAAAATACGAATGGAAAACCAGGTTACCAACAATGCGAATGCTTTACGTTTATTTTTTACCGAAGAGGTTTTTTTGGTAAAGGATGAAAGCGTAGAAATTCTGCCTTTGCGTAATCCAGAGGCAGTTTCAGTTGTCGAAAAAGTTTCCGTTAATGAAGTAAAAGAACCTGTTTTAAAACCAGAAATAACGCAAATTCCTGGGATTAATCCTACAAATTCTCCTAAAGTTTATCCACAAGCCCCTGAAATTCCGCATATTGTGGCCGAACCAGTATCAGAAAAAACGTTTAAATTTTTAGGTGGAAATAAAAAATCTGTACTCATTTTAGTTAACGATAGTGAGCATGATGTAAGTACGGAGCAAGGCAGAGAACTGTTGCGGAAAATTGTTAAAGCTGTAGATTTAGGTACGCCCGATTTTGCCATCCTAAATTATTCGAATTATAAAGGAACCGATTTCGTAGAATTAAACCGGTTTTTTAAACCTGCGATCATGTTATCTTTCGGAGTAGCGTTTGCCGACTTGCGACTGAATCTTACCTGGCAGAATGAAATCATTGTTCACGAAACAACCAGAATTATCTTTGCGCCTAACCTCCATCATCTCGATAGTGATTTAACTGCTAAAAAAATACTTTGGGGTCATCTGCAGAAAATTAAATAGCGATTCGCAAGCGTATCAAGTATTGAGAATCAAGTATCAAGTGCCAGGATATGGCATTTTAATTCGGCTCGAAAAATCTTAAACCCTATACCTTAAACTTTTACCTTCCTAAAATGAAAAAACTTGTATTCGCCACCAATAACCAACATAAAACCGAAGAAATTCGCGCTGCTCTTGAAGATCAATATGAAGTGCTGAATCTGGAAGATATTGGTTGTTTGGCTGATATTCCTGAAACTGCTGATACTTTTGAAGGCAATGCAACTTTAAAAAGCAGTTATGTGACTGAACATTTTAATTTAGACTGTTTTGCCGACGATAGTGGCTTAGAGGTAGATGCTTTAAACAACGAACCGGGCGTTTATTCTGCCCGATATTCAGGCAGCCGTGATAGCCTGGAAAATATTCAACTGGTTTTAACTAAGCTTGAGGGGAACCCTAATAGAAAAGCAAGGTTTAAAACGGTGATCTCCTTAATGCAGGGTGGTAAAAATCATATTTTTGAAGGTACAATAGAAGGTACAATCAGAACAGCATTATCAGGTTCGAAGGGTTTTGGTTATGATCCCATTTTTCAGCCGGATGGTTACGATATTACTTTTGCTGAAATGGATATTGCAGAAAAGAATAAAATCAGTCACCGGGCTATTGCACTAAAAAAGATGTTGGATTTTTTGAAGAGATAAAACTATAGACTTTCCCAGACTATTAAATTATGATGGGTCGTCATTTCGACCGTAGTGGAGAAATCTTTGAACTTTTCATCAAAGATTTCTCCATTCCGCTGCGCTTCAGTCGAAATGACGATCACACTTATTTACATTTTACCAACTGCCTTTTTCACTTGAGCAGAATCTTTTTTCACTTGTACTGAGTCCTTTTTCGGTAGGATGGGTTTAATGCCAGAATTGGTTGCGTTTGCCTGTTTAGCTTGAGGCGATTTGTTACCCGTATTTAAGCTGTCTTTTCCCAATGTGATTTTCGGTTTAACCGCTGGCGCTGCTGATTTATTTACCGTGGTTGTGGTTTTAGCGCCAGCCACAGTTTTACCTGCAATTGCTTTCGCCTTTGCTTTAGGCTTAGTTTTACCCGAAGAGCCTATGGCATCTTTTTTTGATTTCGGACGTTCAGTCGGTTTCCATGAAAATCCTTTTAAAACATGATCTTTTGCAATCGTATTTTCGGGATTCAGAGCCCCTTCTATCCCTTTGATATAAACAATTTCCTCAATGGCATTTTCCTTATCCTTAAAAATGAACTTTATCCTGCTGCTTAAGGTTTGGTTCATTTCTTTATACACCTTGGTGCTGTCATCTTGAGTATAATAAATACTTTCGGCATTACCATCTACATAAAGGGTCTTAAATTTTCCATTCGTAAAGAAACCCGTCATTAACCTTCCTTTTATTTGATTAAACCTTAACGAATCTTTTGGTGTATTTACTAAAAATGCATTCCTGAATGCCTGTAAGTTATTCAGTTTTTTATTCTTGAACTGTACAAATATCGTGTCGCCAACCTGCTGAGAGCCTTCCGACCAGAGGATAGGGTTGCTATAGCAACGTAAAGTAGAATCAGCACTGGTGTAAAACAGACTATCTGTTTTGGCTTGTATATTTGTTTTGAAAATCTTAACGCCATGGTAAGCCTTAATAATACGCGTTTGAACAGTGTCGGCTGGGTTAAATTTTGTCGTATCAGTTTTTAAAGCGCCGGCTTTTAAATTCCCCAGAACTTTTGTTAAGCTATTTTTATCGCCAGATTTTATTATCTTATTTTGCAAACTATCGATTTTCGTTTTTGAAACATCCTTTACAATTGGTGAAGCCCCGTTGATAATCTTTTTTTGCAAACTATCGATTGTGCTTTTCGATACATTCTTTGTAATCGCATTGGCTTTATCAGCCAGCTTTTTCATACTATCAGTTTTAAGTTTAGGCAGGTTTTTGATAATGGAATCGGCCTTGTTCTTTAAACGATTATTTTTCTGCAAACTATCGGGATTAAGCTTGGGCAGTCCTTTGCTAAGTGAGTCTACTTTTGATTTTAAACTGTCAACGCTTTTATCCTTCAGGTTAAGCAGATCTTCGGCTTCAGCATCGCCATTATTCTTTTTCTTTTTATCTGCCCTGCTATTTTTACGCTTATTTCTGTCTTCTTTTTGGATAGATTCAGCTTCCGGTTTATATTTTGGCTCCCCTTTTTCTTTCTTTTCTCCTGTATCTTCATCATCCTCGCCAACCTGATTGTCGGCTTTAATCGAAATTTTAGGGACTAGTTTTAAGGTTTTTTGCAGCACCATCTGCGTTTCTAAGGTATCGGCACCCATCCACAAACTGTCTGGTCTTTTTTTATTCTTCACCATGACCGAATCTTCGGTGCCAATTCCAAGGTAGGCATTTCGGGTAACCAATGTCCGCTGATCTAGTTTGTAATAATAGCCCAAATCGCCGAACATTTTCATCTTATCTTTGGTATCAGAAAAAACAATGTTTTTCACCGCTTTACCAACCCCTTTTTTTCCGAAATAATACAAACTATCACCTTTTAACGATCTCGTACCCTGTGTGTATAGGTTTTTCTTTCCGAAAAAAGCATCCTCGGTCATGGTATTGTATTGTCCGTTTTCAGTATATAGATTATCGTCTTTTCCTTTAATATTTGTAGGGCCGTAAAAGTAAGTCCATTTATTTTTAGTGTTGTAGCTCATCGTATCCGATTTGATGGTGGCTTGTGGTGTAAGCACCACTACATCATATCTGAAATACGCATCACTGCCTTCGCGGCTATAACCCTGACTAAAGTAATAGCCATTTTTACTGGTTACTGTTACTTCCTTATTTACAATCTTACCGCCACTAGTATAGGTGCCTATTTTGCTTAGGGTATTGTAATCTAAAATATTGGTGGTTAGAGTCGAGCTCGAATCTCTCATCACCACATTTCCGGTTAAATGCGCATGTTTTTTATTCCCGTCATACTCCAATTGATCTGAATAAATATCGGTGGTAAGCTGGTTGATATGTACATTTTTAAAAGCTTCGAAATAGTTCCGCTCGCTATAAAATACAGCGCTATCGCAGGTCAAAGTTGCATTATCTTGTTGGAAAACAGGGTTTCGCAGGTAACTGATTTTTTTTTTGGTATCACCAGTTATCTTGGAAAACGAAACGATTTTAATCTTCGAAGCAGGTTGCTGGCCGAATAAAAATACTGGACTGATTAGAAAGAGTAAAAAGACAAATAGTTTTTGCACACTACAAAGTTAGTTTTTTGTTCCGAACGTTCGGAATACCAGTTAAAATTAAATATTTTTGGTGGATGTTACCCGTAAAACAATTTCAGGATTTTATTGAACAGCAACAGCTGTTTGTTCGGGCTAACAAGATTCTTTTGGCCGTAAGCGGAGGAAAAGACTCAGTATTAATGTTGCATTTGTTTAAAGCAATAGGCATTGATGTTGGTGTGGCACATTGTAATTTCAATTTACGGGCTGATGAAGCACAACGCGACGAAAGTTTTGTTGCACTATTGGCCAAAAATTTGGGGTTACCTTTTTATGTAACGCATTTTGATACCAAAAAATATGCGGCCGAAAATAAAATTTCTAACCAAATGGCCGCACGCGATCTCCGCTATAACTGGTTTGAAGAAATTAGAAGTAAAAAAGGCTACGATTACATTGCCCTGGCACAACATCAGAACGATGCGGTCGAAACGGTACTCATTAATCTTACCCGCGGTACCGGTATAAGTGGATTGCACGGTATTTTACCTAAACGGGATTTACTGATTAGGCCCTTGCTCTTTTTAAACCGGCAGCAGATTGATGAGTTGGTAAAGGTTAATAATTTAGATTTTGTAGAAGATAGCTCGAACGCAAGTACAAATTATACACGGAATAAAATCAGACTACAGGTAGTGCCGCATTTGAAGGAAATTAACCCTAACCTTGAAAAAACATTTGCCGAAAATATCTCACGCTTTGCTGAGCTGGAGGCTTTTTTAAATATCCAGGTCCAGAAACTTGCAAACAAAATCCTAAATAAAAGGAATGATGGCATTTATATCCCTTTGGATGAGATTTATAAATTAAACCCGCAAAAGCTACTGCTTTACGAGTTGCTTAAGCCTTTTAATTTTGGCGAAAATGTAGTGCAGGAAATTTTAGATAGCTTAAAGGCATTAAGTGGTACACATTTTTTTAGCGCTACCCATCAGGCTATTATCAATAGAAATGATCTGGTTATTGTTGAAAAATATATATCGGTCACTGCTTATCAATTTATCCATCCAACAACAGAAAACATTGCTTTTGCCAATGATGAAATTTCGTTAACGTTTACCGATGAGGTGAAATTCGAAATTAATTCAAATAAAGCGTTTGTTAATGCCGATAAATTAATTTTCCCTTTAGTATTAAGGAATTGGCAAAATGGAGATAAATTTATTCCACTGGGCATGCGTAATCTTAAAAAGGTAAGTGATTATTTTATCGACGAGAAAGTTCCCCTGCATTTGAAAAGCGTCACCCCGATTCTGGTTAACGGGAACGGTGAAATTGTTTGGATTGCAGGTATGCGGCAGGACAACCGATATAAATTAACTACAGCAACAAAAAAAGTTGCTATATTCGAACTCAAAATTAAATAAGTGGAAAGCAAATACGCCTATATCGAAAAACAATACATCGGCCGCGATTATGTGCGCATTTTCATCAGGCTAATTATGGCTGCTTTCTGTTTTGCCGCTTATGTTTACGAGCGCGATCGTGACAATACGCAAGATTTGTTCCTCGTAGTAGGCTTCGGGATCATTGGTGTTTCTATGCTTTTGCTTTTCCTTATTCAATACAAAATTGTGGTGGATAATGGTAGCATGATCCTGGATGGCCTTTGGACAACCAAGCGTGTTAAGATTGATCTAAATAGCATTGTTGATGTGCGTAAGGCAACTTATAGTCGTTATTTTTTCAACAATCCTGTTTACAACCTGCACACAAAAGGTACAATCCGCTTTTATTCATCGGGTAAGGATGCAGTGGTTTTAACCGATAGGGATGGCTTGGAATATTTTATTGGTACCCAAAGGCCAAATGAACTCTTCCTTGTTATAAAAGAAGAAATGCGCAACCTTAAATAACTTTATTTCATTTCCCATCTACTCATTTTTATATAATTGTTTCTGGTTTTAGCCCTGATGGGATAGCTATCTGATGTGTCGCATTAGGAAGGAAAATTAATAATCGCATCTTATTACATTATTGCAATAAACCGACACGCATTATAGATTAAAATCGGCTACATTTGCGGTAACAACAATACATTTACGATGAAGATAGGAATTGTTTGCTACCCCACTTTTGGCGGTAGTGGAGTAGTTGCAACAGAACTTGGTAAGGCACTTGCTAACGAGGGACACCAGGTTCACTTTATTACTTATAGTCAGCCCGCAAGGCTCGATTTCTTTTCTTCCAATCTGTTTTATCACGAGGTATCAGTAAGGGATTATCCACTTTTTGATTACGCCCCATACGAATCGGCACTGGCCAGCAAACTGGTAGATGTTGTTCGGTTTGAACAATTGGATGTGTTACACGTTCATTATGCCATTCCGCATGCATCTGCAGCTTTTATGGCGAAGCAGATTTTGGCGAGTTATGGCCTTCATATTCCGGTAGTGACCACTTTGCATGGTACAGATATTACTTTAGTGGGTAAAGATCCAACCTATAAACCTGTGGTTACTTTTTCTATTAATCAAAGCGATGGGGTAACTACAGTGTCCGAAGATTTGAAAGAAGATACCTATAATCATTTTGAGATTACTAAAGAAATTAAGGTAATACCAAATTTTATAGATTTTTCGCGATTCAGTTTACAGGCAAAAGGACACTTTAAAAAAGCGATTGCACCAAATGATGAACGCATTTTAATCCATACCAGTAATTTCAGAAAAGTGAAACGTACGGCTGATGTGATCAGGATTTTCGAAAAAGTACAAGCAGTTATTCCATCAAAACTATTAATGGTAGGGGATGGGCCAGAACGCGCCTATAATGAGCAGCTTTGCAGATCGTTAAATATTTGTGAAAATGTAAGGTTTTTAGGTAAGCAAGACGCCGTAGAAGAAATCCTGTCGGTTTCAGATCTTTTCTTAATGCCATCAGAATCTGAAAGTTTTGGTTTGGCAGCATTAGAGGCCATGGCTTGTAAAGTACCCGCAATTACCACCAATGCCGGCGGTTTACCTGAACTTAATATTGATGGCTTTTGTGGTTACATGAGTAATGTTGGTGATGTAGAATCGATGGCCGCACATGCCATTGAAATTTTAAAAGATGATGAAACGCTTAACCGCTTTAAAGAAAATGCGTTTAAAAGGGCACAGGATTTTGATCTGAAAAAGATCCTTCCGGTATATATCGACTACTACAAAGAAGTAATCGAAAACTCATTACAGCCAAAATATTAGTAACTGGTAAGATCATATCTAATTTTTAATAAAGTTTTGCGATGCCTGCACCGCAAAACTTTTTTGCATATATATGGATTTGACAATTGGGGAATGTATTGAATTTCATGGGCTGATGATCCATATCAGTAATATTTAATAAAAGTAAACTTTCTCTAAATCAAATGATTATAAATCGTATCTTTGCGGCTTGAAACGGTTGGCAGATAGAGATTCGTAAATCATTTCAGCAAAATTAAAAATAGGTTATCCCAAATGAAGAAAATAGTTGATTACAGAAAGCTTTTGAGCGTAGATAAAAATGCTGAGTTAAAAGAGCTTAAGTCTGTGTACCGTACATTGATGAAAGATTGTCACCCTGATAAATTTCAGCAGGAAGAAGAGAAATTAGATGCAGAAGCCAGAAGTAAAGAAATTATCGAAGCTTACCATTTCCTGGTAAGTATTGCGCCTGAAACACGCGAACAAAATATCGAAACGTATACGCAAACTACAACATTATCGAATATTCAGGATTTCGAATACAAACAACAGGTTTTAAATATCCAGTTTTTTGATGGAAGTGCTTACGAATATTTCGATGTGCCAAAAGCAATCTATGTGAAATTGGTTAACGCCGATTCACCAGGTCGTTTTGCCCGCAGGCATATCTTTAACGAATTCCCATATCGCAATGTAGCCAGAGTTGCAGAACCGGCATAATAAGCGATATTTATAATATTTAAATGGCTCCAATGAAAATCGGGGCCATTTTGTGTTTTTTAGGGTTGTCATATTGAACTTGCTTCAGTATCTGTCGTACTGGCTTATTTGTTAAGACCCTGAAATGAATCCGAGTTATAGAATCAGATTGACGGATCGAGAGGATTGGTTCCTGATTTTTGAGCGTATTCGGGCGTTCCGTCATACTGAACTTGTTTCAGTATCTATTATGCTATTAAGATCTTGAGATGAACTCAGGATGACGATCGTGTGGAATGTGCGTCATCCTGCTTTATTCGAGGGTTTTAAACAAATCGTTCCAATTTGGGTTATTTTGATTAATCAGATTTATCTTCCAAGCTCTCTTCCAGTTTTTGAGTTGTTTTTCTTTCGAAATGGCTTCCTCGATAGAATCGAACTGCTCATAATAAACGAGTTTACTACAATTGTATTTTGCTGTAAATGAATCTGGATATTTCTTCTCTTTATGTTCGATAATCCTAAAATACAATTCCGAAGTAACACCGATGTATAAGACGGTGTGGGTATGATTAGTTAAAATGTAAACACAGCCACCTCGTTCCATAACCTCTGTTATTTTATTTCATTTATTTTCTTCCAATAAAGATGCTGAAATAAATTCAGCAGGATGCCCGAGTAAGATAAAGGAACTTAATTTATTTACGCATATCGTCATACTGAACTTGTTTCAGTATCTATCATGCCATAGAGATCCTGAGATGAACTCAGGATGACGATCGTGTGGAATGTGCGTCATCCTGCTTTATTCGAGGGTTTTAAACAAATCGTTCCAATTTGGGTTATTTTGATTAATCAGATTTATCTTCCAAGCTCTCTTCCAGTTTTTGAGTTGTTTTTCTTTCGCAATGGCTTCCTCGATAGAATCGAACTGCTCATAATAAACGAGTTTACTACAATTGTATTTTGCTGTAAATGAATCTGGATATTTCTTCTCTTTATGTTCGATAATCCTAAAATACAATTCCGAAGTAACACCGATGTATAAGACGGTGTGGGTATGATTAGTTAAAATGTAAACACAGCCACCTCGTTCCATAACCTCTGTTATTTTATTTCATTTATTTTCTTCCAATAAAGATGCTGAAATAAATTCAGCAGGACGCCCGAGTAAGATAAAGGAACTTAATTTATTTACGCATATCGTCATACTGAACTTGTTTCAGTATCTATCATGCCATAAAGATCCTGAGATGAACTCAGGATGACGAGCTTGGTTGGATGTTTGTCCGGCTGAATTTGTTTCAATATTTATTGTTAAATCCATCACCTCAATTATTCAACATGGGTTTAAAGCGGTTATCTTTATTTCTCAAATCCAAACCGCCTTCATAAACTGATTTTAAATTAACCAGGTAAAAACTCCAACCATTATGACAACCCAGGCGGATGTTCCGCTTAGAATGATCATCTACCGGAATGTTTTTTTGGGTCAATTCTACAACGGTATATTCAAATTCTTCATGCAGCTTGATCTCAACCAAACAATCTCCGGCAAAAGTAAACTGAAAATAATCTGTGCCATTTGCTTCGGTTACTGTTCCATTTTCGATATCATCATAGAGGTACCAGATCCATTTATACCGATCGCCTTTAAGTGCGTTCTGCGTTTTACTGAGCAATACTTTATTCTCGTCAGTAAACGACGCATCAGTTAAAAACCATTTTTCAATTTCACTTGCTTTTGTCCAGGCATTATAGATATCCTCAAGTTTTGCTTTAATGGCAATCCTGATAGTGAATTTGGTCCAATCGAAGTTTTCCATTGGCTAAATTTTGAATGATTAATTAAACACTAAGCAAACCGGAGCACCAACATCGATCCTTTTGCCGCTGTCGGTTAGTTTGCCTGTTATTTTGTTGCGGTTAAAAATAACAATGTTGTTGGTATACTGGTGTCCGATCAATAAGAATTTTCCGGTCGGATCAATCGTAAAGTTTCTTGGCCCTTTGCCCAAGGTACTTACGGTTTCAATAAATTTCAACTTTCCGGTAGGTAAAATAGAGAATGCAGAAACACTATTCGCATCTCCACGGTTGGTTTCATAAAGAAATTTTCCATCAGCCGAAACATGGATGTCGGCACCATCAACTTTTCCGGTAAAATCTTTTGGCGTAGTACCTATTTCCTGGATTTTTGTTAAACTTCCAGCTGCATAAGCAAAAACTGTTATACTACCGTTAAATTCGTGTGCTAAATAGGCAAATTTTCCATTCGGACTAAAAGTAATGTGCCTAGGGCCGGTACCTGCATTGGTTTTTAGTACCGATTTTACCGTTAATATTTTTTCTTTCGCCGTTGGATTATAATTGTAAATATAAGTTTGATCTTCTCCCAGATCGTTAACAATTAAGTATTTATGGTCTGGTGTAAATTTTGTCATGTGCACATGAGCGCTTTCCTGTCTGCCTTTCGGATCGATGCTCTTTCCGGTATGTTTAATGATCTGCAAAGCTTCTGTTAAAGACCCGTCAGCTTTTCTTGAAAATACCGCTAAACTACCACCACTATAATTGGCAACGATTACATTTTTGGCATCAACGGTAATAAAGCAGGGATCAGCACCATGGCTATCAACTTTGTTTAAAAAAGTTAATTCACCTGTTTTGGCATCATATTTAAATGCGCTTACCGTACTTGTTGCACCGGTTTCGTTAACGGCATAAATAAATTTGTTATCAGGTGAAACGGCTACATAACTTGGATTAGCGGTGTTTTTTGTAATGCTTTTTACGGTTGTAGCCGCTGTTAAAGTATTAAAATCGTAGGTATAAATTCCTTCACTTTTTCCTGGTGCAGTATAGGTGCCGACAATGAGATTATAGTTGGTTTTTTGAGCGAAACTAAGGTTCGATAGCATAGAAAGGATAAGCAATGAACTGAATTTTTTCATGAAACGATGATGTTGGTTTTAACAAATATAAATAAAGTTGGCCATGGAGGCACAGAAAACACGGAAGATGTTTCTTAGTTATCGTCCTCGTTTGTAACGAGGATGAATGAGAGATGCATTTTTAATGCATGTTCATTGCTGGACGATACAATCGTCTTTCTCCTGCATCCTCGTTAAAAACGCGATGGAGACTTTGCGAACGCTGTGCTTTTCTTTGTGTGCTTTGTAGTAAAAAATAGCAATACCAAAAAAGGCAGCCAATCGGCTGCCTCTTATATCTTATTTTATTAAATGTTTAATCTGGATCAATTCATGTTCTTCAAGATAGCGCCATCTGCCACGTGGTAGATCTTTCTTGGTTAAATTGCCATAAACTACACGGTCTAATTTTTCTACATTATAACCTAAGTGTTCAAAAATACGGCGAACAATCCTGTTTTTACCACTGTGAATCTGGATGCCGATTTCTTTTTTGGTTCCACCTGCAACGTAAGAAATGTTATCTGGTTTAATCAAGCCATCTTCTAATTCTAAACCAAAAGCAATTTTGTTTAAATCGCCTTGTGATAAAGATTTATCCAGTTCAACGTTGTAAATTTTAGTGATACCGTTTTTAGGGTGTGATAATTTATCAGCTAAATCACCATCGTTTGTCATTAATAACAAACCTGTGGTATTGCGGTCTAAACGTCCAACCGGGTAAATACGCTCGCGGCTGGCTTTATCAACCAATTGCATTACCGTACGGCGTTCCTGTGGATCGTCGGTCGTGGTGATGTAATCTTTTGGTTTGTTCAATAAAACGTAAACTTTTTTCTCGCGTTTTAATAATTCGCCGTTATAACGAACCAAATCCTTTGCTGGGTCTACTTTATGTCCCAGTTCGGTAACGGCTTCGCCGTTTACAGTAATAATGCCGGCAATAATCAATTCGTCGGCTTTACGACGAGAGCAGATGCCTGCATTTGAAATATATCTATTTAGACGGATTAAGCCTTTATCTTCGTTTGTTTTACGGCCTTGGGTAATAACAGTGCGCTCTGGGCGGTTAAATTCTGTATCTCTTGGCTGTGCATCCTCGCGTTTTCTAAACGGACGGGTATCACCTTCCCTTGGCTCTCTAGGTTTTACATCTCTTGAACTTCCAGCACTTGGCTTGAAATCGTCTGATTTACCTCTTGATTTGTAATCTTTATAGCCACCTTCTCTAGGTTTGAAATCTCTCGATCCGCCATCTTTCGATTTGAAATCACGGTCGCCCTCTCTTGGTTTGTAATCTCTCGATCCACCTTCTCTTGGTTTAAAGTCGCGGTCGCCAGTTCTCGGTTTAAAATCTCTCGAATCTCCATCCTTAGATTTGAAATCACGTTCTCCTGTTCTTGGCTTATAATCTCTTGCACCACCTTCTCTTGGTTTAAAATCCCTGTCTCCTGTTCTTGGTTTATAGTCTCTTGATCCGCCTTCTCTCGGTTTGAAATCACGGTCGCCGGTTCTTGGTTTGTAATCTCTCGATTTACCTTCTCTTGGTTTAAAACCACGGTTCTCTGCTGCTGAATCTTTAGATTTAAATTCACGATCGCCGAATTTGAAACTCTGTGGTTCCGAATCTTTCGATTTGAAATCACGTCCGCCTGATCTTGGTTTAAAATCTTTTTTGTCTCCGAAAGATTTTGATTTGAAATCTTTACTGTCTGCGCTTCTAGGTCTGAAGCCTTCTTTTGAATCGGATGATTTTTTGAATTTGCTGTCTTTGTTGTCTGATCTTTTTCTGTCAGACCCGGCCGAACTACTTCTGCCTTCTGTTCTCCGACTGTCTGATTTGGACTTGTCATCCCGACTGTTCCTGTTGTTTTTATTTATCATGATACGCTTTTAACCGCATTAAAAATGCGGGCTGCAAATTTATGAAAAAATGATGAACATAACAATTATAGGAGCTGAAAAATTAGATAAAAAAATAGCCTCTAATATAGGGAAATTTGTCTGAAAATCAAAAATTAAAATCCACGTTTAAAGCACTTTAAAAGCCGTTTTTCGGGTATATTTGTGTAACTATTTGATAATGTGCTTATTATTTTTTACCTTTGCCGACGTTTTTATATAAGTTCACCAAAAAAAGGAGGAAAATGTTAAAGAAACACATCGTACCATTTGCGGTAGTGGCAACACTATTTCTTTTGGCAAAAGTGTTCGCTTACCAAATGCCCTTAGCACAAAAAAGTCTTTTAAAAGAAGAAAAATTAAACACTACAATACCCAAATCTGATAGCCTAAAAGTAGAAAAAGAGGAAGCCCCTCAATCTTTAATGGCACAGTTGAATTTCGCGGAAGAAACCCTGCCATTAGGCGATAAAAAGGTAGAACGCAAAATGAAAAAAATTCTTGCAGCACACACTTACGGAAATACCCAAACCAACCGCCTGCATACAAAAGCAGCAAAATGGTTTCCTGTAATTGAACCCATTCTCGCTGCTTACGGAATCCCGAACGATTTTAAGTATTTGGCATTGGTCGAATCTGGAATGGCGGAAGGGGTTTCTCCAAAAGGTGCAGCCGGAATCTGGCAGTTTATGCCTGGTACAGCCCGTACCTATGGATTAAGAGTAAATGGAAATGTTGATGAGCGCTATAACCTGCGCAAATCGACCATTGCAGCCTGTAAATACATTAAAGAAATGTATAAAGGTTTAGAAAGCTGGACATTGGTAGCTGCGGCTTACAATGTTGGCGACGGACGCTTACGTAAGCAGATCAATAATCAAAATCAGGATAATTACTACAAAATGAGGCTTAACCGCGAAACCGGTGGCTATGTTTATAAGGTGATTTCTATGAAACAGATTATGGAACATCCGAAACGTTACGGTTACGCAAAACCGCGTGTATTATTGGCCTACAACGCCGAATAATATAATTAAGATAAAGACAAGCATTTGGTAAGGCGTCCCGGTTTTTAATCGGGACGTTTTTTTTGGAAATAATTTTGCAGATTATTGGATTACACCGATTTGTTTTCTGATAAAATATTGTTTTACCACAAAGTCACGAAGGCACAAAGTTATTTTTATACATCATGCAAACAAATTAACCAATGGCCAATGTATCAGTGAATATTTTGCAGTTACCAATTAACAAATGACCAATGGACTATTGAACTAATAAACCAATTTCCTTTCTTTGCACTATGTTCAAACTGCGGATCAATAAAATCATCAATCAGCCCGGCGATAATATTACTTTTCAATTTGAAGATTTGGATCAGTACCCTACGTATTTAGCGGGACAGTTTTTATCGTTAGTTTTTCAGGGAAAGCATAAAGAGGTAAGAAGGTCGTATTCGTTTAACAGTTCGCCTGATGTTAATGAACCTTTAGCAATTACGGTAAAACGTGTGGAGAATGGGGAAATCTCGAGGTTTTTACACCATAAAACTTCTGTAAACGATATTCTTTTGGCTCAGGAGCCGCAGGGACTGTTCAGTTATGTGCCAGATGAAAATTTAGAACGCGATGTTTTTCTTTTTGCTGCAGGAGTTGGCATTACCCCATTGTTTTCGATTATGAAAACGGCATTGGTGCGAGAGAAAAAATCGTTGATCACATTAATATATAGTAACAGATCGAAAGAAGAAACACTATTTTACGATGAACTGATCGAATGGCAAGAGAAATATCCCAATAGGTTAAAAATTGTCTGGATTTTTAGCAACAGCAAAAACTTAATGACGGCCAGGCTCAATAAGTTTTATATTGAAAAACTGATTAAAGAACATCTACATTTTGAACGGGATAAAGCACTTTTTTACAGTTGTGGACCGGTTATCTACATGGATTTATGCCGCATTACCTTATTGGGCATGGGTTTCGATATTAAACAGATTAAAAGGGAGACTTTTGTGCTGCCAGAAGATGAGATAGATGAGGACGATAGTTCTGAAAAAGTAGTCGATAAAAATACGTATTCGGTTGTTTTAAATTTTAAAGGGGAATCATATAATCTTGAAGTTCCCTGGCCAAAAAGAATTTTAGATGTAGCATTAGAAAATAAAATTAAACTTCCTTATAGTTGTCGTGGTGGCGTATGCAGCACCTGCGTAGCCAATTGTACGAAAGGTGGCGTAAAGATGGATTACAACGAAGTGCTTACTGATGATGAAATTGAAAGAGGTAGAGTGCTGGTCTGTACGGGTCACCCAACTGAAAATGGAACGACGATAGAGTGGTAGGTTAGTTCATTGGTCATTTGTTCATTAGTCACTTGTTCACAGGTTCGTTGATTAGCGTGACGTTCATAGTAGTATCGTCATCTCGAGCGGAGAGAAACGGAGCCGAGAAATCTTTTGAATATATTTAATTATTGAAATTTAACGTAATTCTCTGTTGAGGTGGCAAATAACTGTGACCTTTAACCTTTGTAGTTTCTATATCATTTAATTAGCAATCTTTATTTTATCTAAAACACAAAACCGTTCCCTCATAATCAGCGTTTATCTGGTATGACGAAAACTTTTTTTGTGCTTATCATCTGCCTCATCTGTTTACAATCTTTGGCTCAAGATTCAATAGCCTTAAAAAGAGAGTTTGCCAATAAAGAATATATTCATCTGTATAAAGAAAATGCTGATTTAGCTTATACGGCACCGGGCGGGGAATTGGGCGCGCCTTCCAAATACGTAATCAACGGACGGCTTACTACTACTTATATGCTTTTGGGTAGTTACAAATCGCCAATTGCTTTTGCCATTATCCCTGATTTTACGGTACGTGTGCGGACTGAATTCTCAGCTGCAGTACGAACACCGAGTTACCGTTTAGGCGGAGCGCTTTATGCGAGGTTAAATCCCGATCCTGAACATTATAAATATGCCGAACTTGCTTTTACACACCATTCAAACGGTCAGGATCAGAGCGCATTTAATCCTGACGGTACAATTAATATGCGTACAGGGAATTTTAATGCGAATTATTTAACGCTTTCCTATCGTTTTGGTGATTTAACACCAGTTAACCCAGATGGAAGTTATTATTCATTCAATCATCGGCTTGGTTTGCAGTGGTATAAATTTTTCAGGTATGAGCCTGCGCTTAATGAAGGTTTTGGATTTACAAGGGTGTTGTATGGTTTCTCCTGGCGCAGGTATGATGAAATCGAAAAAAACGCTCGGAATAAGCAGAAAGTTAAAACCGAAAAAGAAACCTGGCGTTTAAATGCCGAGTTATCTTATGCCGTAAATAAAATTCCATCCAAAAATTTTGCCAATATCCAGAAGCGGTTAAATGCCGAAATCAACTTCAATTACAGTTTTCCGTTTATGAACAATGTGTTTTTGATGGCTGCGGTTGGTTATTATGGCGAAGATAATTACAATATCTATTTTCAGGATCATTATGGTTATGTGCGCTTTGGCTTATCATCTGGTTTCCTTAGAAATAGAAGCCGACATTATGACAATTAATCCTTAATCAAGATTGGTTTTGACTTTCATTTTGATAAAATTTTTAGCATTTTTGCGGATTGAAATCTGGTCTTTTTTAAGACCCGGTTTTGGTCCCAACTTTAAATAAAATATGAGCAATAAATCTATCGACCTCGGCGAGCAAAAAGATGTAGAAGTATATGGTGCGAGGGTACATAATTTAAAGAATATAGACGTTAGTTTTCCGCGCAATCAACTGGTTGTAATCACTGGTTTAAGTGGCAGCGGTAAATCTTCGTTGGCTTTTGATACCATTTATGCGGAAGGACAGCGCCGTTATATGGAAACATTCAGCGCTTACAGTCGCCAGTTTATGGGCGGTATGGAGCGCCCGGATGTAGATAAAGTTTCGGGATTAAGCCCGGTTATTGCCATTGAGCAAAAAACCACCAGTAAAAATCCACGCTCAACCGTGGGTACCATTACCGAAATTTACGATTTTATGCGTTTGCTATATGCACGTGTTGCCGATGCCTATTCGTACAATACCGGTGAGAAAATGGAGCGCATGAGCGAAGACCAGATCCTGCAGAACATCTTTAATAAATTTGATGGTATGGCTGTAAATATCCTTGCGCCGGTGGTTAAAGGCAGAAAGGGGCATTACCGCGAACTTTTCGAACAAATTCGTAAACAGGGTTATGTGAAAGTGCGTGTAGATGGGGAAATTAAGGATATTGCTGCTAAAATGCAGGTAGATCGTTATAAAATCCATGATATTGAAGTGGTGATCGACCGCCTTATTATTGACGTGAAAGATAAAAAACGCCTCCTCGATTCACTGCAGATTGCAATGAAAATGGGTAAAGGGGTAATCAAAATCAGCGATAAAGATAATAATGTAGCACATTTTAGTAAGTTTTTAATGTGCCCAACCACGGGTATTTCTTATGATGAACCACAGCCAAATAGTTTTTCGTTCAACTCGCCTTATGGCGCCTGTGAGCGTTGCGATGGTTTAGGGTATATTTTTGTAGTCGATAAAGATTCGGTTATCCCAAATCCAAAATTGAGTATTTTAAATGGTGGTTTGGCTCCTTTGGGCGAATATCGCGATATCTGGATGTTCCAGGTATTAAAAGCTTTGGCAAAAAAATACAGCTTCTCGCTTTCTACACCGATCGAAAAATTAAGCGACGAAGTGATCAATATCATTTTAAATGGTTCTCCTGATCTGATCAAGGTTGAGGTAGAATATAATAAATGGAACGTTCAGGATTATAACATCACTTTTGACGGGATAATTAAAATGCTCGAAGAGCAGAACGAAAAAAGAAGCGAATCAGCATCTGACGATATGGACGAGTTCAGGAAACTAAAAACCTGTCCGGAGTGTCACGGTGCACGTTTGAAGAAAGAAAGTCTGCATTTTAAGGTGGATGGCAAAAACATTTTTGAACTGTCATCAATGGATATCAACAACCTTCATCAGTGGTTTGAAAAAGTTGATGAGCGTTTGTCTGACCGTCAGAATATTATTGCCAAGGAAATTTTAAAAGAGATTAAAGCGAGAATTGGCTTTTTGACCGATGTGGGTTTAACTTATTTAACTTTAGATCGGACTGCACGTACACTTTCCGGTGGTGAGGCACAACGTATCCGTTTGGCCACGCAGATCGGTTCGCAGTTGATGAATGTAATGTACATCCTAGATGAACCTAGTATCGGTTTACACCAGCGTGATAACGAACGGCTGATCAATGCACTTAAAAATCTCCGTGATCTTGGAAACACCGTTTTGGTGGTAGAACATGATAAGGATATGATTTTGGAGGCCGATTGGGTAATTGATGTGGGGCCAGGTGCCGGTATTCATGGAGGTACCGTTGTAGCCGAAGGCACAGCTGCACAGATTCTGAAATCGAATACCTTAACTGCTGATTATTTGAATGGCAAAAGGCAGATTGAAACACCAAAAGTCCGTAGGAAAGGTAACGGGCATAAATTGTCGATTGTTAAAGCTACAGGCCATAATTTAAAAGAGGTTTCAGTAGATTTTCCTTTAGGAAAATTTATTGCCGTAACCGGTGTTTCGGGGAGTGGTAAATCAAGTTTAATTACTGAAACTTTATATCCTATTTTAAACCATCATTTCTTCAGGGCCAAAAAAACACCTTTGCCTTACGAAAAAATTAATGGCTTAAAAGAAATAGATAAGGTAATCGAGATTGATCAGGCACCGATTGGAAGAACGCCACGTTCAAATCCTTCAACCTATACTGGCGTTTTCTCTGATATCAGGAATTTGTTTGTTCAGTTGCCAGAAGCAAAAATCCGTGGGTACAAACCCGGTCGTTTCTCTTTCAACGTTAAAGGTGGCCGTTGCGAAACCTGTCAGGGGGCTGGTTTGAAGGTAATCGAAATGAACTTTCTGCCCGATGTACAAGTTCCTTGTGAAGAGTGCGGCGGAAGAAGGTACAATAGGGAGACTTTAGAAGTTCGTTTCCGTGGGAAATCGATCAGCGATGTGTTGGATATGAGTATCGAAGATGCCTGTACTTTCTTTGAAAATATTCCGATCATCTATAGAAAGATCAAAACCTTAAAAGATGTTGGTTTAGGATATATCACTTTAGGTCAATCGTCGGTTACTTTATCAGGAGGGGAGGCACAGCGTGTAAAACTGGCCACAGAACTTTCTAAAAAAGATACCGGAAAAACCTTCTATATTTTAGATGAGCCTACAACAGGACTTCACTTTGAAGATATTAACGTGCTTTTGGGGGTATTGCAGGAGCTGGTTGATAAAGGAAATACCATTTTGGTGATCGAACATAATTTAGACGTGGTTAAAGTTGCCGATTGGGTGATTGATTTAGGAGAAGAAGGCGGTGCTGGTGGCGGAAGGGTTTTATTTGAAGGTACGCCAGAAGGTTTGATCCAGAACCCGATTAGCCTAACCGGGAAATTTTTGAAAAAGGAAATGGAATGGATTCCGCAGAACGGAAAGTCTGAAGTCGGAAGTCCGGAGTCCAAAGTCAAGGCACCTAAAAAAAGCAAAGCTGGAAAGAAATAGAATTCCTTGTACAGGTATCAAGAATCAGCAAATCCATCTTGATACCTGATACTTATTACTTGATACTATAACAAACATGATCTTCACCGATACCCACACCCATTTATATTACGAGCAGGATGCCGAGAAACAGGCCCAGTTAATGGAGCGTTGTTTTGAAAGCGATGTGAACCGTTTGTTTTTACCCAATGTTGATGTGAAATCAATCGCGATGATTGATGGCCTGGTGGCGAAATATCCTGAAAACTGTTTTGCAATGGCCGGTCTCCATCCCTGTGATGTAAAAGAAGATTACCTGGCGCTGTTGGATGAAATCTATAACAGCATTGCCGGGCGGAAAATTTATGCCATTGGCGAAATCGGGATCGATTTATATTGGGATAAAACCACTTTAGCTATCCAGCAAGATGCTTTTCGCAAACAGATTGGCTGGGCAAAAGAGCTAGGGTTGCCGATTGTAATCCATTGCAGAGAAGCTTTTGAAGAAGTTTTTGAAGTACTGGAAAGTGAAAGAGATGAAAAATTGCGTGGTATATTCCATTGCTTTACCGGAAATTTGGCTCAGGCAAAACAGGCTATTGATCTCAATTTCTATTTAGGAATTGGCGGTGTGGTCACGTATAAAAAAGCGGGTTTGGATCTGGTATTGGCAGATATACCTTTAACTGACCTGGTTTTAGAAACCGATTCTCCCTACCTGGCGCCGGTTCCTTTCCGCGGTAAACCGAACGAGAGCAGTTACCTGGTTTACATCGCACAAAAACTGGCTGATATTTATGGCGTTTCTGTTGAAGAAATAGCGGATGTGACTACGGAGAATTCGAAGAAAATTTTTGGGGTTTAAAGTCGCGTCATTGCGAGAAGGCTTTTTCAGCCGACGAAGCAATCTATTCAGTGGGACCTTAGCATCATTATTAGTGGAGTGCAACACAGTCGAGAACCCACAGGCTCAGCGAAGCTAAATCTATCAAGGTAGATCTCTCCGTTCGCTGCGCATCAGTCGAGATGACGCCCCATCTTTGGAATTTTTGAATGATTGCGGAGCGGAGCGTAATGGAGAAATCTGTTTCACAGGATTCAGTAATTGATTTTTGAGAATACGCCGCGTGGCTAAATTATCAATTTGATATGTATTTTCTGTTTAAAATACTAAAATGTTAATTTTTATGAACTAATCAGTCTTTTTGTTGCTAATTTAAAAATATCACCTGATCATTTGTAAATTTTTAGTTTCTTTGCGCTGAGCAACCTTCACTAAACCAAATGACCAAGATACTTATAATTTATACCGGCGGCACCATCGGTATGATTAACGATCCTACAAACGGGATGTTGATTCCGTTTGATTTTCAGCAGATAAAAGAAAATGTTCCGGAACTGGGCCGTTTAGATTACCAGTTAGATGTACACTCTTTCAATCCGGTTTTGGATTCATCAAACATGGATCCTGAAATATGGAAAACATTGGCCGAACTCGTTTACAATAAATACGATCAATACGATGGCTTTGTGATTCTGCACGGATCGGATACCATGGCCTTCACCGCTTCGGCACTGAGTTTTATGCTCGAAAATCTCGATAAACCTGTTGTTTTAACCGGATCGCAATTGCCTATCGGAGAAATCAGGACAGATGCCAAAGAAAATTTAATTACTGCGTTAGAAATAGCTGCTACCAAAGAAGATGGCAAAGCATTATTCCCTGAGGTTTGCATTTATTTTGATGCGCAATTATTTAGGGGCAACCGTTCTATTAAATATAACAGTGAGAAGTTTGAAGCATTTCGTTCGCCAAATTACCCGGTACTTGCAGAGGCCGGAGTACATTTACAGTTTCACAGAAATTACATTTTAAAGGCTACCGGCGGTGAATTAAAATTGCATACCAATTTTAATTCGAATATTGGTGTGCTTAAATTATACCCGGGCATTACACCGCAGGCCGTTCAGGCCATTACCGATTCTAAAGTAGATGCCATCATTTTAGAAACTTTTGGCTCTGGTAATACCTCCACCGCACAATGGTTTTTAGATAGTTTGCGCCAGGCCATTTTAAATGGAAAAATCATTATTGATATCTCTCAGTGTAAAAAAGGATCGGTACAACTTGGTCGCTACGAAACCAGCAGGGAATTGTTAAAAATGGGCATTGTAAGCGGCTACGATTTAACTTTCGAAGCTACCGTAACCAAACTGATGTTCGTAATGGGCTTGGGGCTATCTGTTGAAGAAAGCCGTAAATTGATGGATGAATCGTTGCGGGGTGAATTGACTAAAGATTAATACATTAAACCTCGTAGGTTTTCGACACCTGCGAGGTTTAAATTAAAATATTAAATTACCGTCTACTTAGATGCATTCAGGTGGCTTAGGTGGTCAATATTTTTAGAAAACAAACAGTCCTGTTCATTTTTGGTCACTTAGTCCTGCTCTCCCTCCAAGTCCTCACTCATTGCTTCGTTCCGGGCTTTCCGTTCTATCAGTTTATAAACATGGTTCTACCTTCCATAGCTGTTCTAATACCACAGTAAGTAAAACTTCTGCAATTATGACTAACATCATTTCGGTTATAAGTATTTAGCCCTATTTTTGCTGTAATAGATCCGTCATGCTGAACTTGTTTCAGCATCTTTTTGGTAAGACCCTGAAATAAATTCAGGGTGACGTTGCGAAGAAAACATGAAAATAGAACAGATATATACAGGTTGCCTGGCAGAAGCCGCTTATTACATTGAAAGTGATGGCGAAGCTGCAATTATTGATCCTTTAAGAGAAGTTGCTACCTATTTAAAGAAAGCAGAAAAAGCTGGTGCTACCATTAAATATATTTTTGAAACGCATTTTCATGCCGATTTTGTTTCCGGTCACGTAGATTTGGCAGAAAAATCGGGTGCTGAAATTATCTATGGTCCAACTGCCAAAACCGAATTTAAATCGCATATCGCCAAAGATGGTGATCAATTTAAAATTGGTAAGCTAACCATAACCGCATTACATACCCCTGGGCACACCTTAGAATCGACTACTTATCTCTTAACCGATGAAAATGGTAAAGACCATTGCATTTTTAGTGGCGACACCTTGTTTATCGGTGATGTTGGCCGTCCGGATTTAGCGCAAAAAGGTCATTTAACGATGGAAGATTTAGCCGGAATGCTTTACGATTCGTTAAACGAAAAGATAAAACCTTTGGCTGATGATGTAATTGTTTATCCTGCTCATGGCGCTGGTTCGGCCTGTGGGAAAAGCATGAGTAAAGAAACTTTTGATACCTTAGGACATCAAAAACAGGTTAATTATGCTTTAAAGGCTGAAACAAAAGAACAGTTTATTGCTGAAGTAACGGATGGCATTATGCCTCCGCCACAATATTTTGCTAAAAATGCCGCCATTAATAAAGGTGGTGTAGAAAGCATTGATGATGTTTACGAAAAAGGATTAAATGCTTTAACCCCGCAACAATTTGAGGATCTGGCCAACCAAACTGGCGCGATTATGCTCGATACCCGTGATCCGCAGGTTTTTGCAAAAGGTTTTATCCCAAATTCGATCAATATTGGTTTAAACGGTCAGTTTGCACCATGGGTTGGGGCTTTGATTACTGATTTGCAGCAACCTATTTTATTGATTACCGATCAGGGAAAAGAAGAAGAAACGATTACGCGTTTAACCCGCGTGGGTTACGATAGTACCATTGGATATTTGGATGGTGGTTTCGAAAACTGGACTGCCGCTGGCAAAGAAATCGATACCATTGAATCTATATCGGCCGAAGCTTTTGAGGAGGCGGCATCAAATGGAGAAATTACTGCGCTCGATGTGCGTAAACCAGGCGAGTACGAATCAGAACATTTGGAGTTTACGCTTAGCCGTCCGTTGGATTTTATTAACGAATGGACTGGTGAGATTAATCCGAAAGCGACCTATTATATTCATTGCGCAGGTGGTTACCGATCAATGATTGCGGCTTCTATTTTAAAATCGCGTGGAGTAGAAAATGTAATTGATGTAGCCGGTGGTTATGGTGCAATAAAAAATACCGGTTTAAAAAGAACCGATTTCGCCTGTCCAAGTAAAGCAATGCAAGTATAATTGGTATAAAAAAGACTGGCTAAGCTTTAACCATTTAAGTTATTTAAGAAAATATAAGCTTATATTCCTCTTATATTTCTTATATGGTCAGCGAAAACGGTAAATACCTAATGTATTTATATTATTTATGCCTTAAAATTTTAATAAATAGTCAATTGGCAAATCAAAATCATTACGACGTATTAATTATAGGTGCCGGCCCGATAGGGATGGCTTGTGCAATTGAAGCCCAAAAAGCAAACCTTAGCTATGTTATTATAGAAAAAGGTGCTTTGGTGAACAGTTTGTTCAACTACCCGGTATTTATGACCTTCTTTTCTACTTCGCAGAAGTTAGAAATAGGGGGCGTGCCTTTTGTAACCATCAATCCTAAACCTAACCGTAACGAAGCCGTAGAATATTACCGCCGTGTTGCCGAAAAATTTGATTTAAAGATCAATCTTTTCGAGCGGGTGCAACAGGTGATTAAAAATGAAGCTAATGTTTTCGAAATAAAGACTTCTAAAACATATTATACGGCTGGAAATGTAATTGTGGCAACTGGTTTTTATGATGTGCCTTTATTGATGAATGTTCCGGGAGAAGATTTACCAAAAGTAACACATTATTATAAAGACCCACATTTATACGCCTTCCAAAATGTAGTGGTGGTTGGTGCCAATAACTCGGGTGTTGATGCCGCTTTAGAAACTTACCGCAAGGGTGCAAATGTAACCATGGTGGTGAGGAGTGGTGAACTTGGTCCGCATGTTAAATATTGGGTTCGCCCGGATATACAGAACAGGATTAAGGAAGGTGAAGTTACTGCTCTCTTCAATTCTGAACTTGTTGAAATAAGGGAAGGTGAAGTGGATATTAAAACCCCAGAAGGCATAAAAACTGTTCCAAATGATTTTGTAATTGCGATGACGGGTTATCAGCCGGATTTTTCGATGTTAAGAAAATTCGGAATCGATCTGCCGGAAACACTTTGCCCAGCCTACAACGAAGAAACCATGGAAACTAACGTAAAGGGTTTATACCTCGCCGGAGTGGTTTGCGGTGGATTAGATACCCACAAACTGTTTATCGAAAACTCGAGGGTACATGCCGAAATGATCGTGAAGAATATTCTGAGCTAGTGCCTTACGAAGTTTAGCCAGGGGTTAGATTAATATTTAGTATGGATTGCAGCCTATTGTCATTTCGAGCGGAGATGAGGGCCACTCTTTTAGAATTATAAATCATTATCAATAAACAGGTATCTTCAGCGTACTTTCTACAAAACTTTCAATAGCTTCTTCTACTCCGGGCAAATCTTTCGAAGTAATATAAGATCCCATTACATGGTTACCTGCATTGGGTATGGCTACTTTTCTCTTTAAATTATCAGGAGTACCCAGTTCATCGAACATTTTCAGCATGGCATCTACCCGTACTACAGGATCCTGTTCAAGCTCATTCTTATAGTAATAAAGCAGTAAAACGGGTTGTTTTACCTTTTTAAAGGTTGGTTTGAGCATGCTGCTTTCTATAAATTCTTCCAGTTCTACCAGCGATTCGAGCCGGTAATTAGTGTACCAGTATTTTTTGTACTCCTCAGTGCGGTCGTCTACTTTACGTTCGTCGCCACCTACTACTTTACGGGCAATCTGCAAACCCCAGGGGTTGTTTAAAAGCCAGGCATTTTTATCGTTAATGGCCACGTTTGGCGACATTAAAATCAAACTATTAATTTCAGGATAAGTTGCCGCTAATTTTAAAGCTACCGTTCCGCCGGTAGAGGTACCCACTAAAATTACTTTTTTACCAAGTTTTTTGCCGATGGCATAAGCCTGTTTACTGGTTTCCCAAAGGCGGTCGGCCGTAAAATATTGCATGGGTGCCAGGGTATCGATACCATGATCGGCCAGGCGGGCGAGGTATAAATTGGCATGTAACGCTTTCGCTAAATTTAAGTGCACCGGATTGCCTTCTGTTTTTGATGCCGAAAAACCATGTAAATACACAACGGCATATTCGGTTTGCTGGTGAAAGCTATCGGCCCATACAATTTCAGCTTCGTTGCCGGGTTTGATTTTATGCATGGATTCTATGCTGGCTACATAACCGTCCAGGTCTTCCAGATCAGGCACTTTAGTCAGCTCTTCACTAAACACTGGTTTTTTAGGTTTTGGTCCTAACAAATAACCAGCAATAATGAATGCCGAAAGGCCAATAATTACTTTGTAGCGTTTTTTCATGCCGTTAAATATTGGTTTAAATGTAAAATTTGAATTTAAATAAAGCTAATTTTTAGGGGAATTAATTATCGCTTTGAGGGGTCTTTTTACCTGCACTGCCCCATCATGTTAAACCTGATAGCGCCAAATAGCCCACAGCCCGAAGCATGAGGGCGAGGACTATGGGCAATAGCAGGAGCAAAGATGTTAACGATTGCTATCCTTTGCTTTTCAAATCCTTAATAATAAGATCGCAGATTACCTTTTTATGGGAAATTAGCTTAAGTTTGCAATCAAAATTTTTCGACTTAATGCCGGGAATCGAACAGATAAAAACACCTATAGCTGCTGATATTAAAGCGTTTGAAAAGACCTTTAAAGAATCTATGCATAGCGACGCACCGTTGCTGGATAGGATTACCCATTATATTGTAAAGCAAAAAGGCAAACAAATGCGGCCAATGTTCGTGTTTTTTGCGGCTAAACTATGTGGTGGAATTACGGAATCAACCCATCGTGGAGCTGCTTTGGTAGAGCTCTTACATACAGCCACTTTGGTGCATGATGATGTGGTAGACAATGCTTATGAACGCCGTGGCTTTTTCTCCATCAATGCTTTATGGAAAAATAAAATTGCCGTTTTAGTTGGCGATTACTTGTTGGCTAAAGGATTGTTACTTTCAGTAAACAATAATGAACATCGTTTGTTACAAATTGTATCGGAAGCGGTGAAACAGATGAGTGAAGGAGAGCTACTGCAGGTAGAAAAGGTGCGGAGGATGGACATTTCGGAAGATTTATATTTTGATGTAATCCGACAGAAAACCGCTTCTTTAATTGCTTCTTGTTGTGCTGCGGGTGCTGCTTCTGCAGGTGCGAGTGATGAAATAATAGAAAAAATGCGTCTGTTTGGTGAAAAAGTTGGGATTGCCTTTCAGATTAAGGACGATACCTTCGATTTTGGAACTGATGATGTTGGTAAACCTTTGGGTATTGATATTAAAGAGAAGAAAGTAACCTTGCCTTTAATTTATGCCTTAAATAAAGCTGAAAAGACAGAACGCAAGAAAATGATCAACCTGGTGAAAAACCACCAGGACGATCCGGTTAAAATACAACAGATTATTGATTTTGTAAATGCGCACCAAGGTGTGTATTATGCCAATGAGAAAATGTTGGAGTACCAGAATCAAGCATTTGATATTCTGCACAGTTTTGATGCAGGTGAGGCCAGAACAGGTTTAGAACAACTTGTACTCTACACCACTGAACGTAAAAAATAATGGGTAACGAATTACTTTTTAGCTTAGGTTTTCTTCTTTTTATTGTACTGATTCTTGCTTTGGACCTTGGTCTTTTTAGCAGGAAAGAGCATGTAGTGAGTTTAAAACAAGCGGGGATAATGAGTTTGATTATGGTGGCCCTGGCCATCGGCTTTTATTTTATCCTGCTGACTGAAGGGCACCAGCTACATGGAATTAAGGATTTTGCCCACCTGCAGGAGATTGTTACCAAACATCAACATCATATTAAACTGGTTCCTGGCGATTTTGAAGGAAGTTTAGCGGTTTATAAGCAAAATCTCGGACTGGAGTTTTTAACAGGTTACGTAATTGAGTATGCGCTTTCGGTAGATAATATCTTTGTTATTGTACTCATTTTCTCTGCATTTGCGGTTGAAGAAAAATATTATCACCGTGTATTATTCTGGGGGATATTGGGCGCTATCATTATGCGTTTCATCTTCATTTTTGTGGGCGCTGCATTAATTACAAAATTTGCCTGGATCCTTTACATTTTCGGCGCTTTCCTGGTGTTTACTGGTGTGAAGATGTTTTTCAGCAAGGAGGAAGATGATAAAATTGATCCCGAAAACCACCCTGTGGTAAAATGGGCCTCAAAGATATTTTCCATTCATCCAAAGTATGAGGGTAAAAATTTCTTTGTTAAAATTAACCATAAAACATTTGTTACACCGTTGTTTTTGGTACTGTTGATTGTAGAATTTACCGATTTGTTATTTGCGGTGGATTCCATTCCAGCAATTTTTGCGGTTACCAAAGATCCTTATATTGTATTTTTCTCTAATATTTTTGCCATCATGGGCTTACGGTCTATGTTCTTTTTACTGGTAAATATTATCCATAAATTCCATTATCTAAAAACAGGTTTAGCAGTTTTACTGGCTTTTATCGGTGTAAAAATGTTAGGTCATATTTATTTGGAGAAATGGGGTTTCACCACTGAGCATTCGCTTATTGTGATTTTAAGTATCTTAGTGATCAGTATTGTTGCTTCGTTGGTTTTCCCAAAGAAAAAGGCGCATGTAAAACCTTAGTTTTATAGTTTTTGTCATTCTGAGCGCAGCGAAGAATCTTTGACTACTATAGAAAGGTGTTTCGTACGCTGCAGATGCTTCGTGCCTCAGCATGACAGCATAGTTTAGGTTACTAAAGCAAAATAAACGTTACAGCTGGCAATCTCTATCTAAAATTTGTACTTTCAGCAGATATAACTAAACCTAATGAAATACCTTTTCTCTGCCGCCCTTCTTTGCACTACTTTGTTTGCTAATGCCCAAGATAAATTTGGCGATATTTTTACGAAAATTAATACCGAAGTACAGCAAAACTCAAAAGCTTATCAAACCTTAAAATATGAAACCGAAACCATCGGTCACCGTTTAACAGGCTCTGCAAATGGAGCAAAGGCCGAGCAATATGCTTTCGATTTATTAAAATCTTACGGCTGTGAGGTGAAATTTCAACCATTTAAAGTAGAAAGCTGGGTAAGAAAAACGATCAATGTAGAAATTGGTGCTGATAAAAATAGTCTGACCAAAATGAAGGCTGTTACACTGGCGCATTCGCCGGTAAGTGCGGATGTTACAGGTGAAATTGTAGATGCTGGTAATGGATTGGAAGCAAATTATCAGGCCAGTCCTGAAAAGTTTAAAGGTAAAATTGCATTGATTTATCTGGGCGTGTTGCCTGGCTCTCCGGCAGAAACAAAATCATTACATCGTTCAGAAAAAACCGCTATTGCCACAAAATATGGTGCCATTGGTGTAATCATTATCAATACGGTAAAAGATGGTGTGCTTTTAACGGGAACCGCTTCGGTAACGGGTAAACTGATTCCAATACCTGCGGTTTGTATCGGTTTGGAAGATGGAATGGCTTTGAAAGAGAAAATTAAATCGCAGCCACAAACAGCGCATATTGCCATGACGAATTTCTCGGGTATGATTAAAGCCCGCAACGTATTGGCTACTTTTAAAGGAATTGAATTACCTAAAGATAAAATTGTAGTTGGTGGACATTTGGATAGCTGGGATTTGGCAACTGGTGCTATCGATAATGGAATCGGCTCTTTCGCCATTATGGATATGGCAAGGACGTTTAAAAAACTGAATTTAAAAACCAAACGGACAGTAGAGTTTGTATTGTTTATGGGCGAGGAGCAAGGTTTGTTGGGATCTAAAGCTTATATCGACCAGGCTGAAAAAGACGGAACCTTAAACCAGGTGAAGTTTATGCTGAACTACGATATGACCAACGATCCGAAAGGTTTCTCTACTTCACGAACTGAAATGAAAGACCTTTTTACATCTTGGGGAGCTGATATTGTAAAGATTGATACAGGCTTTAAAAATCTGTTTAATGCTGGTGCAGGTTTGCACAGCGATCATCAGCCGTTTATGTTAGCGGGTATTCCCACGGGTGGTGGTTTCGGTGGCAAATTGCCAAATAATTCCGGGCCCTTTTACCATTCCGATGGCGATAGCTTTAAACTGGTTAATGAGCAGGAACTTAAAAATACGGTACGTTATAGTGCCATGTTAACTTATGCATTAGCCAATACACCGAAAATCCCGGTAGGTGTTCAGGGCGAGGAAGAGTTGAGAGCTTTCTTAGAATCGCAGAACTTGAAAGAACCTTTAAGCATTGCGGGCGAGTGGAGATGGAAGTAATGATTGGATAGATTCGCTTCGCGGGTGATTACACAGATTAAGAGATTTCCCCGACTTCGCTGTACTTCGCCCGAAAGGACGGAAATAAATTTTCACGGAATTGTTCCGACTAAAGCCTGGCGCAAAAAGATTTAATAAAAGAGTATACCCAATCAGCACTATCCACTAATATAACTTTCCAATTGCGAAATGGTCTGTTTTTGATCGGCAATGATAAACTTTACCACATCGCCGATGGAAACCATTCCTTTTACTTCGTCGTTTTCTACAATTGGTAAATGACGGATGTGTTTATCGGTCATAAGTTCCATGCAATGATCAATACTGTCGCTAAACTTGATGGTAATGGGGTTAGCTGTCATGGCTTCTTTAATCAGGGTATCTTTTGATGATTTCCCTTGGAGGATGATTTTTCGGGCATAATCGCGTTCAGTAAAAATACCAAGAAGTTGTTCGTCTTCTATTACCAATACAGCGCTGATATTTTTTTCTGTCATTACTTTTAAGGCATCCAGAACAGAAATGTTTTCTGATACGGAGATGATGATGGCCTGTTTGGTATCGAGTAAGTGTTTTACGCTTTTCATAAAAGTTTAATTTGGTTATAACAATTTAAGAAATAATTAGCTGGATATCAAAGTTTTATTTTGATTTGTTCTCATCTTTACAAACGGAGCGCAGTTTTTTAACCACTTAACCCTGATGAGAACGAACGCCGATTTTAAGCACACTTATTTGCAATTTCACTTGATTCATAGCATTCCATGCTCACAAGCTCGGAGAAAAGTCATTAAATCAAAAAGCCACCTAGTTAGGTGGCTATGGTTAATATTGTTTCTAGTCGAATTCTCAAACTAGTAATGTTGGTGTTATTTTACAATGATGTCCATGGTAGATTGGTTTTGCTTGATGTAAATGTAATTTCTTAATTTTATAAAAACAACAGATTTATGTAAATATTGTTTTTTGTTACACAATTTTACAGGAGTTACCACTTCTATATTCTCCGGCCTTAATGTCCTGCGCATGTTTAAAAGTTTTGGTTCTTACCCTTGTAAACCCAGTTAATGAATGCTTAGCTATTACTTCAACGGTAATGGAAACATTGCTTGTCATTAATTGGCTTAAATTATCATTGGTCGAAAATTGAGCAGCATAGTCGGTACTACCTTTAAGTCGCTTATCTCCTAATAGGAGATCTTGGAAAAGGTGTTGAAATGAAAGTCTGTGAATAACCCACTGATAATCCTTATTGATTTTTATTGCTGAGTACTCCACATTATCCCCATTAGGAGATGGAATTGTTTTAGTGCTCCAAGCTCTGACCTGAATATCATAAACTTTAAAGAATATAGATTTATTAACAATTTTAATATAAAATATTGAATTATTGTTTTGAGAAGATATTTTATCACAAATTTTAACCCTTGGCTTCAGAAGACTAAGAGCTATTAGAAAGATACCTGAACTGTAAAGTCCGGTAATAATATCTGAAACAGTTTTTGACTGTTTCCACCATTCATGTAGTTGATCAAGCATAATTTAATTGCAAAAATATTAAAAAAACACCGTTGATCAAATTTTAAGTTATTAACCTGAAAATTATTCAGTTAACTCCGAACGCTAATGCAATTTCAAATAAAGAATACTAATTCTAATCAATTCTTAAAAGAGTGAGGTAATACAGAGGGTTAGATTTTTTATTAGCCATTATAGCAGATATTAATTCCAATATCTATATTTTAATCTTGCGGGTGTATGTTTAGGTAGGTTTAATTTATAGTAAGCTTCGATAGCCATCAAAATGTTTTTTAATTCATTAAGTAGTGTTTTAACATCAAATGGTGTAAAGTTATGGCCTTGGTTGTAGATGTTCACATCTCTCTCGTAACGTAGATCACCACTAAAGAACATGAATGATTTTTTATCCATTTCAGAGGGGTCGACTATTTGATAATGCTGATTAAAAAGTAAACATCTTTCTTTAATTTGGTCTGGGAAATACGGGTGGTTAATTAGCTGCCCAAGTAACATGAACTTTTCATAAAGATCTTTATTGAGATATACTTGCCAATTTTCATGCTGATTAAGTGCCGGCATCCTTTTAAACATCTCGACTGCATCCGAGCTAAAATTTGAACTTGCTGAACCATTCTCAAATAAAACTCCCAGTTTAAAGCTAAAAAGTTGCCCAACAAAGTCAATAACAAGCTCCTGTTCTTTAGCTTTAAAGCTGGCAGCGAAACCAAATCTATCGTAAATTCTGTAGGCTAGCCAAAGCGTTATAATTGTTGCTAAAAGGGAAAACCCAGCAATTAGGTTTGATAAATCTTGAGCGCTCATTTGATTTTTAATTTTTGGTACCCAAGATATAAAAAACTAAGGGCTTTTGAACACTATTTTACAATCTGTAAACCTGCTTGCTCTTTTAATTATTTGGCTTTCACAAAGGGATGCCGTAACTTTGCATCACATTTAAAAACAAATAATTATGTCATCAGTAGAGACAACCTATATCCCTTACAAAGTTAAGGACATTTCACTGGCAGAATGGGGCCGTAAAGAAATAGGATTAGCCGAAGCAGAAATGCCAGGTTTAATGAGTTTACGTAAAGAATTCGGTCCAACACAACCCTTAAAAGGTGCGCGTATTGCAGGTTGTCTGCACATGACCATCCAAACGGCTGTATTAATCGAAACATTAACTGCGCTGGGTGCTGAAGTTACCTGGTCATCTTGCAATATTTTCTCTACACAGGATCACGCTGCTGCTGCAATTGCTGCTGCGGGTATTCAGGTTTATGCCTGGAAAGGTTTAAACGAAGAAGAATTTGATTGGTGTATTGAGCAAACTTTACACTTCGGTCCGGAGCAACAACCATTAAACATGATTTTGGATGATGGTGGTGATTTAACCAATATGGTTTTTGATAAATATCCTGAGCTGATTGCAGCAATTAAAGGTTTATCAGAAGAAACGACAACCGGTGTTCACCGTCTATATGAAAGAATGAAAAACGGAACATTGCACTTACCTGCAATCAACGTTAACGATTCAGTTACCAAATCTAAATTCGATAACAAATACGGTTGCCGCGAATCATTAGTTGATGCGATCCGTCGTGCTACCGATGTAATGATGGCTGGTAAAGTGGCTGTTGTTTGCGGTTACGGCGATGTGGGTAAAGGTTCAGCAGAATCGTTAAGCTCACAAGGTGTACGTGTTATTGTGACTGAAATTGATCCAATCTGTGCTTTACAGGCTGCAATGGAAGGTTACGAAGTTAAAAAATTAGCTACAGCTATTAAAGAAGCTGATATCGTGGTAACTACTACAGGTAACTGTGATATCGTTCGCGAGCAACACTTCAGGGCATTAAAAGATAAAGCAATTGTTTGTAACATTGGTCACTTCGATAACGAAATCGATATGGCTTGGTTAAACGGTGCTTATGGCGATACCAAAGTTGAAATTAAACCTCAGGTTGACAAATATACTATTGACGGTAAAGATGTAATCATCTTAGCTGAAGGTCGTTTAGTTAACTTAGGTTGTGCAACTGGCCACCCAAGTTTTGTAATGAGTAACTCGTTTACCAACCAAACTTTAGCTCAGTTAGAGCTTTGGACCAACACTGGTGCTTACGAAAACAAAGTATATACTTTGCCTAAACATTTAGACGAAAAAGTTGCCCGTTTACACTTAGAAAAAATCGGTGTAGAATTAGATGTTTTAGATCAACACCAGGCTGATTATATCGGCGTACCGGTTGAAGGTCCTTTCAAAGCAGATACATACAGGTATTAGTCCTGAGTCTTCAGTCGAGAGTCTGAAGTCGATAATATGAAGAGGGATGTGCAAATTTGCATATCCCTTTTTTATTCCCCTCTCTCAGAGGGGTGCCTATACGGTGGGGTGTCTTTAAGTGTTTTTTTGAAAACTTACGTTCAGTACTCTTTGGAGACATCAGCCCTGCTATTCATTCCAATCTTTCTGTTGTTCTTCGACTACGCTCAGAATGACAGCAAAAAGGATTTCCATTTCTATCAGGTTTATTTTACAGCGTATTGTGGTTCTTTTGCTCCTGAAAACTTACATTTGAAAAAATGTATCTTAATGAAATATTTACTCTCCATATTAATTTTATTTGCTGGTTTTGTTGTGCGTGCACAGGTTAAAGTAGAAAACGATCAGCTTTTTGGAAAAGACTGTTTCTACATGCAAAGCTTGCCGGCGGGGACTAAGATTACGGGCGTATTATTTTTGGTGCCGGGTTTTTTGGAATCTCCTACTGCCGTTACCGCTCAATCATCCATTGTGCAGGAGGCAAACAAAAATGGATTAGCGGTTGTAATGGTTAATCTTACACCCAACAATGAAAGTTTTCCCATTGATAAAAAAAGCTTGAATACGTTAGGTAAAATGATTAACGAGTTTTATCATAAAAATAAACTTCAACCTGCATTAGCGCTTTATCTTGGCGGTTTTTCTATTGGTGGTACAACAGCATTAAAGTTTTATGCAGAAAAAAATAAAGAACTAAAAATAAGCAAGGTTTTCGCTATCGACCCTCCTTTAGATATGGTTAGGTTAAGAAAATCATTATTAAAAGGAAGAGAAAAAGGTTTTGTGGTGAAATTAGATACGTTGAATACTGGATATCAGCCGCAGGAGCAAAGTTTAAAAGAATTATCGGTTTATAATCCAGATTATACAGAGAACATATTGCCAGATTATCATTCAACTGCTTTAAGAATTTACAGCGAACCAGATATTTTGTGGTGGATTAATAACAGAAGCATGGATCTGTCCGATATGAACGTAACAGATTGTGCCGGTTATATCAATAAATTAAAACAAAAATCAGAAGAAAACAAAGTAGAACTTATTTTAACTAAAGATAGAGGGATAAGAAATAACAAACAAAAGCATCCGCATTCCTGGAGTATTGCAGAACCAACCGATTTAATCGCCTGGTTATTGGCAAAATAAGTTAATTTTGAATAAAGAATTAAAAAAATATGAAAGGTATTATATTAACATTTTGTGTCTGTTTTTTTGCTTTTACAGCTCAGTCCCAAACTAGTCCTCAAAAAACTGCAACAGCGAAAGTAATTACCAAACAGGTGGTCGATATTGCCTGTGGCGAATGTCAGTTTAAAATGAAAGGTAAAGATTGCGAATTGGCGGTTAAAATTGATGGCAAACCTTATTTTGTTGATGGTAAAGGCATTGATGATTTTGGCGATGCCCACGGCAAACATGGTTTTTGCAATGCGGTAAGTAAAGCAGAAGTTACCGGCGAAATCGTAAACAACCGCTTTAAAGCAAAAGAAATAAAGTTATTGCCGGTTAAAAAATAGTGGGTTTACCGCAAAGAAAGCAAAGTTTTCCGCAAAGGGCCGCTAAGTCTGATTTAAAAACGGTCTGAACCCAACTTTGTGTTCTTTGTGCCTTTGTGGTCAATTTATTGCTTGATCTCTGTGACCTCTGCGCTTTCCTTCACGTCCTTTGCGGTTAAAAATTAGGTTATTCAAATTCCTTTTCCAAACCCTCTCTCAAATCGAAAAGCAACCATTGTTTATTCTTCACATCAGCTTGTTTCGTTTTTAGCAACTGGATAAAATCTTTCACGCCTATTTCCTCATTGCCGTTGCCATGGATCAGTACAATGCTGCCTGCATTAGGTTGTTGTCCTTTGGCCAGCCAGGCATCGCTTCCCACTGGAATTAATCCGTAAGCTTCAATTTTTCCGACTATTGCCTTGTCTGATACCAATCCCGGAAACCGGAAAAATACCGAAGGAATTAAACCGTTTTTTAACATTAGTTTTTCGTTTTCCAATACTTCTACATCTAAATTGGTTCCGGGAGCCAACAGAAAATTTTCGGCTAATGGTAGTTTATTGACTTCGTGGTTATAAGTATGGTTTACCCAGGTAATATTCAATTCCTTTTTCTCTACTAAACTTTTTAACCAATTCAGATCGTCCTGATGTTTAAGCATCCATTTACCAGAAACGGAAACCGCGAGGGGTGCAGGCTGCTCTATCTTTTTAAATTCATCAAAAACAGATTGAAAAATAATTCTATCCAGAGTTTTATGTGATGGGCAAAGATCGATCGTTAAAGTAATGCCCTTTTCATTCGGAATGGCATGATCGATCCCCGCATTTTGAAGCTGTAAATCTTTAGCTGCCGCGGCTTCTATTGATTTTATATAAGCCGTGTTTTTAAAAATCGCCAATACATTCTGTAACTTTAAGCTGCTTGTGGCATATTTATTGGACAAATCTACCCTGGTATCTAACGTTTCTGGATTTACCAGCAATAAATATTTTTGATTATTTGCAATGAAACTTCTGAATGCAATCAGTTTTTCATTATTACTTTTTGCTATGGCAAAACTTACCTTATAGCGTTTAATATCTTCAAAATTTTGTGCAAAAATTTCAGTGCAGAAAAAGCAGGTTAAAAACATGCTGAGCAGTATAGATTTAGATAACTTCATATTTCCTTATTTAAAATCTTTCTAATTTAACGCAAATCCGTTATCTTTACAAACATCGCCATGAACAAAGAAAAAGCAAAATTATGGTTTAAGCGGGTGGGGCTGGTTGGGTTTTTATTCTTCCTGATTAAAGGATTAATATGGCTTGTTGTGATATATTTTGTCGGCAAAAACGTTTCTTAAATTAGTTCATTCGTTCACTTGTCATTAGTTCATTAGTCCGTGCAAATTGCATAATTAAGTCTTCTACGTCAAGCGTCATCCTGAACTTGTTTCAGGATCTATTTCGAGAGCATTCCAAAACTTTTACCTAAACGTAAACAGCATATTCGCCAAAAAATTCCAAACAAAAACAATTATTATAGCAAAGAATTTGGCTACATAAAAATTGGTGCCGTTTTTCCTTTGATGGAACAGGTAAATGATAAATGTATTTAATCCTAAACCAATTAAACTCACTACCAAAAATTTGCTAAACTCAGTTCCCCAGTGGCTATTAGTGCTTTGAAATGTCCATATCCGGTTAATGAGATAATTATTGGTTACGGCTAAAGTAAAACCAATGGCGTTAGCAATGTACTTATTGATTTTGATTTTCTCCTTGCACAGCCATGTCGCGCCGAAATCTATCGCCATCCCGAGGAAACCCGTTAATCCAAATTTTAAGATGCGGAAAAATAAATCCATGTTAATGTATTTTAACCAGATAAAAATTTTCTAAAACCTGTGGACGTGTTTTGGCATTTAAAAATTTACCCGTCAGTTTCGTGGTATGAAAGTATTCAAACGATTTTAGAATTTCAGCATGGTACTCGCTTTTTAGTTTTGCCAATTCCTGTTCCGGAATGTATATAACCAGGTCTTTTAGATGCTTTGATTTGTCGAGATCACTATAATTATGCAGATATTTTACTTCACCAGGGGCATAAAAATCAAAAGAGAACGCATCTATGTAGTTTAATACTGCAGGTTTAGCAGTTGGATAATTTTGCTTTAACCAATTACCGGCCAGCATACCTGATTGATATTTCAAAAGAGCCGGGTAAAAAAAAATGAATAGAAATATCATTAAGCCGACAGATAAAAATGCACTTCTGGCAATGATGGTTTCCAGTAAAATGCCTTTAAATAGTAAGAAAGAGATGGCGAGAACAACAATCAGGATCCCGATAATTAAATATGGGCTTTCGAATCCAAAGAAATAGGCAAGCGCAGAAAGCAGAGCAATAACCAATATGAAAATGATGTTCTGTATAATGAAGAAAATTTTTAAACCTTTGCTGTCAAGCTTCCTTAAGTACAAGGCAGTTATGATCGAAAACTGGGGAAAAATGATCAGGATGTAATGCGGCAACTGAAATTTGGAAAGAGAAAATATCAGAAAAGTAACCGCTGCACTAGCCCAGATCATAATACTTTCAGGAGCTAAAGCAATTCTTTTTTTTCTTTTAAACAGATTTACTACGGCTGTGTAAAATAGTACAGACCAGGGGAGGAATGCCCAAAGGGTAGTGTGTAGAAAAAAAGAAATATCCCCTTTGCCTTTAATTGGCCCGTTGTTGAAAAACCTTCCAAACTGACTGTCCCAGAAGAAAAACTTTAAACCTGAAACACCGGTCCTTTCAAAAACAATTTTTTCGGGATGCAGATCGAATTGCGTGTAAAGCGAATACAGCTCAGGGGTAATAAAAACAAAAATCAAAAGGATGGCGATATACCATTTTGGTTTTAAAAGCTGATGGTACTGTTTTGTAAATAACCAGTAGATAATAAAGCCTGCAAATACAGGAATCAATACAAAAATTCCTTTGATCAATATTGCACAGGCCGCAAAAAATGAACCTGCTACAATGTGCCAGAAAGAATTTTGATGTGCCTTATAGTAATGGTAAATAGATGCTAATGTGAAAGTTGTAATATAAATTTCGGCCCTAACATCAAAAGTAGAGGTGATGATATGTAAGGCGCTTAGAAAAATTACCACACTGATTAACCCGGTTTTTTCATCATATATATCTTTAGCTAACTTGTATAAATACCATGCACCCAATAAACCGAATAGAAATGATGGTAATTTATAGGCAAAGGACGATATTCCGAAAATTTTAAAGGATGCTGCAGAAATCCAAAAAGTGAGGTGGGGTTTATCCAGCCAGTCGGCCCCACGGCCGTAAAGATTAAACCAATCTTTGAACAGGATAATGTTTTTAGACATGGAAGCATACAATGCGCCATCGGGCTCCATCACGCCGCCAAAAAGTGCTGGTATACTCGCAATTGCAAGTAAAACGATCAGGCATTTATATAATGTTGTATCTTTTAAGTTCATTTACAAGAAGCAAATATGAGCAAAAAAAAGTCAAATTTTTTTAAGGTTTAAGATTAACAAAGGCAAAGCCTTATCTTTGCTTTATGACAAAGTTATCGGTTAATATCAATAAAATTGCTACACTCCGCAACAGCCGGGGGGGGAATAATCCTGATCTGGTTAAGGTTGCATTAGATTGCGAACGTTACGGTGCGCAGGGAATTACCGTGCATCCAAGGCCTGATGAACGCCATATCCGTTACCAGGATGTATACGATTTAAAGGCCGTTATTGCGACAGAATTTAATATTGAAGGAAATTGCAAAGAAGATAAATTTGTTGATCTGGTTTTGGCCAACAAGCCTGCCCAGGTTACTTTGGTGCCCGATGCGGAGGGTCAGATTACTTCGAATCATGGTTGGGATACCATCAAACATAAAGATTACCTGAAAGAAATGGTAGCTGTTTTTCAAAAGGAAGGCATCCGAGTTTCTATTTTTGTTGATCCGGTTGTAGAAATGGTTGAAGGGGCGGCAGAAACTGGAACAGACCGTATCGAATTATATACTGAAGCCTATGCGCATAATTATTTTGCCGATCGCGAAAAGGCAATTGTAAATTATATCGCGGCTGCCCATCATGCCAATACTTTAGGTTTGGGGATCAATGCCGGTCACGACCTGGATCTGCACAACCTGCATTATTTTGCTCAAAGTATCCCAGGTTTATTAGAAGTTTCTATCGGCCATGCTTTAATTAGCGATGCACTTTATTTAGGTTTAGAAACAACCGTTCATAAATATTTACAACAACTGGTTTAGTTTTTAACCGCAAAGACTGCAAAGAAAAGGGGCGCAAAGAAACGCGAAGTAGGGTGTATAGATTTTAGTTAATCTTGCGCTGCTTTGCGAAAACCTTGGTGTCCTTTGCGGTTAATATTAAAATTTATGTTAAAAGGAATCCTCCTTGTTTTTTTTGGTGCCTGTAGTTTTGGTATCCTGTCTACTTTTGTAAAACTCGCTTACCACGAAGGTTATACTTTAGGTGATGTAACCGGTGCCCAGGCTTTTTTCGGAGCGGTAATTTTATGGGTGTTATTTTTCTTCCAAAGCAGAACAGCAACTTACAAAGCTAAAGCTATTGTCCTTAAAACACCTTGGTGGAAAATGATAATCGCAGGAACCTGTACGGGCTTGGTGAGCATCTTTTATTATCAGTGTGTAAAGCTGGTGCCCAATTCGGTAGCGATTATTTTATTGATGCAGTTTATCTGGATGAGTATTTTAATGGAATACCTCATTTTTAAAAAGAAACCTACCGGCTTACAGTTAGCCGCTATTTTATTGGTTCTGGGTGGTACAGTTTTAGCCAGTGGAATGGTAGAAACCAGCATTGGAAGCATGGATTTAAAAGGGATTGGTTTTGGGTTGTTGGCTGCACTTTGCTATGCGGGTTTTTTATTATTAAGTGGTAGAATTGGGAATGAATATGCTCCACTAAAGAAAAGCGCCCTGATGATTACCGGCGCCTGTATATTGATCTTCATTATTTTTCCGCCGGCATTCTTGTTTAATGGTGCTTTGGGTGGAAGTTTATTAAAATGGGGCTTAATTATCTCAGTTTTCGGTACGGTAATTCCGCCCTTGTTTTATGCTGAAGGCGTGCCCAGAATTGGTACTGCCATAAGTTCGATATTAAGTGCAGCAGAGTTACCTGTTGCCGTAATGATGGCTGGTTTTGTGCTGCAAGAGCAGGTATCGTTTTTAAGGTGGATTGGTGTGGTGGTAATTTTATCCGCAATGGTTTTGCCAAATCTGAAGTACCTTAAAAAAGGTAGAGGCTAGGAAGGTTGAAGGTGTGAGGTTGAAATACACGATAAATAATCTTCCGACTTTCGGACCTCGGACATCCGACTTATTGAAAAATTAAATACCTTTAAAAAGCATAAAGCATATACACATGAAAAAACTTGCCATTTATATTTTATCATTGATCGTTATCGGCATAGCCGGGTGTAAAACCAAAACCACCATCAATCAAGATGAGGCAGCTGAAGTGATCACCAGTTATTTAAAGGCCAATCCTGAATATAAAACCACCAGGTTTAAATTTGGGGAGATGAAATTTAACAGTACAAACGATATGTTCGAATTGGGAAAATATAAATCTTTGGCCAGCAAAGGTTTGGTTATCCTAAGCTTAAAAGAAGCCAAAAAGAAATTCCTTTCAAAAGATAGTAGTTACGTTTATCAGATCACTTTAACCGATAAAGCAAGTCCGTTGGTATTGAAACAGGATGCCGACAGGGCCACTGTAAAAGTGGTAGAATATGTTTTATCAGACGAGAAACCAGTCGATTTTGCTCAGGTAAACTCAAGTACTGCAAAAGTTACGGTCTCGCTTAAAATGAATACGACCGATTTTGAGCCATTTGATAAAGACGCCGATAAAAACAGCAACTTCATTACGAAAACTTATAAATTAAAGTTGAGTAAAGATGAAGGATGGAAAGTGCAGAAGTAAGAAAAAGACTAAAGCTGAAAGACCAAAGATAAAAGTGTAATACTTATTGCGCCCTGCAATCTCTGTTTCTTGTAGTTCCCTTGTTTTTAAACGCGACAGAAGCGAAAATCCTTTTTGTTTGCAGTTGCCTTGAATGAACTGTCATGCTGAGGTACGAAGTATCTGCAAGCGATGAAACAGATGCTTTGGGCTTCAGCATGACAAGAGAGTGGCAAAAAGATTGCAGCGGATGGCGGGAGCAGACTTAAATTTTAGCACAGCCACTGCTTTCCAAAATCTTAATGGATATAAAAAGTTAACTGCCCAGGCTTTTTTGAAAAAAGGTTTTAAGCTTCTTAAATAAATCTTCTTTTTTAGGCCTTTCCTTACCGTTATGGGTTAAATTGTTGTCGTAGTGGTTTAGCAGCTCTTCAGCATAGTCTTTTTGAGGTTGGCTACCTGACTTTAACACCTCGATAAACCGGACGGCATTGTTATTTAAGGTGCTGTTAAATGAAACTGCGTAGTACTCGCTCCGTTCCGATGGATTTCTATTGTTGTTGTTTTCTTCCTCGCCGTTTTCTGCAAAATAATCGACATGAAGAATAAGCGGGTTTAATTTTTTCAATCTCTTAGTGCCTTTACGCTCATTCCTCCAGGGATGTTCTTTTTTATAAAGTTGCGCAAGCAGAAAATCTTTTTTCCAAAGGGTAATCTGGTGCGACATTAAATAATTTGACGCCTCATTATCGATCTCTGCAATATTAAATCCTTCAATAAAATTAGTGGTTTCTTTAGTTTTGTAAACGCCAGAACTATGGAGTTTAACCTGTTGCCAATCGTTTTCAATTGCCTGTTCGAACAGTGCTGTAAAGAACTTAGGATTTACAGGTTTGCTTAACCACATATCTTCTTGGAAGTAGAGTACATATTCTTCATCAATATTACCTAACAGTGTTGCCAGGCGATCGGCCCATTCGCCTTCGCCTGATTTGATGTTTATAAAACCGTTCACCTCTACTCCTTTTACTTCTGTAGCGAAATAATAATTGCATGGTATTTTAAAATCCCAGTTTTCTGAGAAAGTGTAATCAAAACCTTTATAAAGAAATTCATAACTATCGCAGGCATGAACTAAAAGTGCGACGTTATTTTTGCAAGTTGACATAAAAAGGGCGTAGGTAGGTAAATGCTTTTCAAATTTACGTAAATGTTTTTTTGTTTGCTTTGGTAGCCGATATTTTACGTTGCAGCTGCTTGTTGGTTCGGCTCAATAAGGATGCAAAAAAGATTGGAGTTAACTATGGCGACAAAATAAATTTTAGCACGGCCACCGCTTTCCAGATAATCAAAATATTGGCTTAAAATTGAATAAAAGTTTGTCCTGGCTTTTGCTAATAAAATCTATCTATTTTGTAGCTTTTAAGTATAAATAAGACGCCTTTTTTACACTGATAGATAGTGAAATACAGCTTCGTTTTTGCTACCTTTGCACGCAAATTTATTATTCATACCGCATGAGCTTAAATATCCACTACAAGGAAGATTTTCAAAATCGCCATATTGCACCAAATGAGGCAGATACAGCCGAAATGTTGCAAACTGTTGGCGTAAATTCTATTGATGAGCTGATTGAACAAACTGTCCCGACGGCAATCAGATTAAAACAGCCATTAAATTTGCCTGCAGCAAAATCAGAAACTGAATATCTTGGTGCTTTAAAACAAACTTCATTGTTGAATAAAGTTTTCAAAAGCTTTATCGGTCAAGGTTATTATGATACCATTACTCCGGGTGTAATTTTACGTAACGTATTCGAAAACCCAGGATGGTACACACAATATACGCCATACCAGGCAGAAATTGCGCAGGGCCGTTTACAAGCTTTATTAAATTTCCAAACCATGGTTATCGATTTAACCGGAATGGAAATTGCCAATGCCTCTTTATTGGATGAAGGTACTGCTGCTGCTGAAGCGATGTTTATGCAATACAGTTTGCGCAAAAACCAGGCAGCTAAAAAATTCTTCGTTTCCGAACTTGTTTTTCCTCAAACGATCGATATTTTAAAAACACGTGCTAATCCTTATGGTATTGAACTGGTTATCGGAAGTCATTTAGATTTCACTGCTACCGAAGAATTTTTCGGAGCAATTGTTCAATATCCGGCAGGAAACGGTGAAGTTTTCGATTATGCAGCCTTCGCATCGGCATTGCATAGCCAAAATATTAAATTAACGGTGGTTGCTGATATTTTAAGCTTAACCTTATTAACTCCTCCAGGCGAGTGGGGAGCTGATGTGGTAGTAGGTACAACACAGCGTTTGGGTATTCCAATGGGTTTTGGTGGGCCACATGCTGCATTTTTTGCAACAAAAGAAGAATATAAACGTAACATCCCGGGGCGTATTATTGGTGTAACCATCGATAGCCATGGCGATTACGCTTTACGTATGGCTTTGCAGACCCGCGAGCAGCACATCCGTAGAGATAAAGCAACATCAAACATCTGTACCGCACAGGCATTATTGGCCATTATGGCTGGTTTTTATGCCGCTTACCACGGTCCGAAAGGATTAAAAGCCATTGCAGAACGTACACACGGTTTAGTCATCAGTTTAGCATCTACCTTAAAAGGTTTAGGTTTTGAACAGTTAAACTCCGCTTATTTCGATACCATCCGTTTCGATTTAGGTGATTTAAAAGGCAGTATCCATTCAGGATGTATCGATCACGAAATCAACTTAAACTATGTTGGTAATGTAGCAACCATTTCGTTCGACGAAACCAGCACTTTCGAAGATGTAGCTTTAATTGCTAAAATCTTTGCAAAGGTTAAAGCTATCGCAGCAGATCAGGTTGAGGTGGTAGAAAATGTAGAAACCGTTATTCCAGCCGTTTTACAACGTACTTCAGCTTATTTAACACACCCAATTTTTAACTCGCACCACTCAGAACACGAGATGTTGCGTTATATCAAATCATTAGAAGCAAAAGATTTATCGCTTTGCCACTCTATGATTGCTTTGGGTAGCTGTACCATGAAATTAAATGCTACTGCAGAAATGATCCCGGTTACCTGGTCTCACTTCGGTCGAATCCACCCATTTGCTCCTGCCGATCAGGTATTGGGTTATTATTCGGTTTTCAACGAGCTTGATAAGTGGTTAAGCGAAATTACCGGTTTTGCGGCCATGAGTTTACAGCCAAATGCTGGTGCTCAGGGCGAATATGCTGGTTTAATGGTTATTCGTGCTTATCATCACGATAGAGGCGATTTCCACCGTAACGTAGCATTGATTCCTGCTTCGGCACACGGAACCAATCCGGCTTCTGCTGCAATGGCCGATATGAAAATTGTGGTGGTTAAATCTTTAGATAACGGTAATATCGATGTTGAAGATTTAAAAGCAAAAGCAGAATTACATAAAGACAATCTATCGTGTTTAATGGTAACTTATCCATCTACACACGGCGTATTCGAAGAAAGCATTATTGAAATCTGCGAAACTATCCATGCTAACGGCGGACAGGTTTATATGGATGGTGCAAATATGAATGCACAGGTTGGATTAACAAGTCCGGCCAATATCGGTGCCGATGTTTGTCACTTAAACTTACACAAAACTTTCTGTATCCCTCACGGTGGTGGTGGTCCAGGTATGGGTCCAATTGGTGTAGCGAAACACCTGGTTCCTTATCTTCCAGGTCATGCTGTGGTTGATATTGATAAAGGAAAATCTATTTCTGCAGTTTCATCTGCACCTTGGGGTTCGGCTTCAATCCTGATTATCTCTCACGCTTATATTGCGATGATGGGTGCTGAAGGGTTAACTAACGCTACCAAATATGCTATTTTAAACGCAAACTATATGAAAGCGCGTTTAGAGCAGCACTATCCGGTACTTTATTCAGGTGCTCAGGGCCGTTGCGCACACGAGATGATCTTAGATTGCCGTTCGTTCAAAGCTTTCGGAATCGAAGTGACTGACATTGCAAAACGCTTAATGGACTATGGTTTCCACGCACCAACGGTTTCGTTCCCGGTTGCGGGTACTTTGATGGTTGAGCCAACAGAATCAGAACCTAAACATGAGTTAGACCGTTTCTGTGATGCTTTGATCGCCATTAAAAATGAAATTACTTCGGTTGAGAACGGAACTCTCGATAAAACGGATAATCCTTTAAAAAATGCACCACATACAGTATCGGTAATTACCGCTAACGAATGGGATCATGCTTATAGCCGTCAAACTGCTGCGTTCCCGCTTCCTTATGTGTTAGAACGTAAGTTCTGGCCATCGGTTGGTCGTGTTAACGATAGTCATGGTGATAGATCATTGATCTGTGCATGCCCTCCGGTTGAGAGTTATTTGGAAGAGATCGTTCCTTAAGGTTCCCTTTTTCGTCATTGCGAGGAGAAACGACGAGGCAATCTATTTAGAAAAATTTTGAGCCCAGGTTCGTGTCCTCACGAACATATTGATCTGCAAGTTTTATGGATTCATTTCATAAAACCTGCCGATTTTTTTTGGAAATGAATGTCGGTTTTTCATGGGAGGCTGCAGTCCTGCCATTCGCTTTAATCTTTTTGTGGTTTCTGCTCTCGTTACATCGTCATTGCGAGGAGGAACGACGAAGCAATCTTTTACTGTAAGTGCCAACAAAAAGGATTTCCGCTGCTATCAGGTCTAGGAATGAAAGGTTGTAAGCAAGCCAATATTGCAATTGTTAACTCTTTTGTACCTGTAGATAACTGGCATTTAAAAAATCGATAAGTTGGGTATAAAAGAATAACATATCTGCATTTGATTTGCCATCAGTAAATTCTGACATGTGATTTACCCAAGCCTTATAAAGCTCCCATACCGTTTCTCTTATTTCATGTATAGGATGATTTTCAAAAAAGTCCAATAGAACAATTTTTGGATCTTCTAGCTCCCTTTCGGTTAACGAATTTGGCTGAAAGTTAAGATTTGCAATAACTTTTTTCATATCATTTACATTATAATCTACATCTAAGTTTGTATAAAGTTAATAAAAAATAATGTAATTAGTCAATAATATTAGTTATTAAATTATTTTAATAATGTAATGATTCTTTTTTATGTGTTATAGCCTTATTTTATAAATATTATATTTGGATTATCTACCAATTATGACTAAAATCAACTATAATAGAATAAAGGCCGCTCTGGCTGAAAAAGGGATTACCAATAAAGAATTGGCTGATGCACTAAAAATTGCACCGGAGACCGTATCAAGCTGGTGTACCAATACGGCTCAGCCTTCAATTAAAAGACTGTTTGATGTAGCAACATTTTTGGATGTTGAAGCCGGTGAACTATTGGTTAGCTGGAGAAAGAGATGATATTTAGGGGTTGGAACACTTCCCATCCTATGCCTTTTTAGGTTTAGCACAAAGCCCCACTGCCTAAGCCTTCCGCCTTCTACCTTTATATTCACATAAAAAAATAAACAGATTAAACCTTAGCAGAATCCTGCAGTCAATAGAATGATTTTAAATAAATCAGATTATTTTTGAAAAACTTAACATAGGTCAACGACAAGAGATTGGTAGTTCATCTATATTTGTATCAAATTTTAAAAAAACAGAAAATGAAATTAAAAATTAGCTCAATTTTTTTATTAGTGGCAGTAGTAGCATTGTCAGCCTTTAAAAACCCAACCAAACCAGTAACTTATACTGTAGACGCAGCAAAATCGACCATCACCTGGATTGGTAAAAAAGTAACAGGTTCTCACAATGGAACAGTAGCTTTACAATCAGGTACATTAGCCATTAATGGTAAAAGTGTAACTGGCGGTACTTTTGTTATCGATATGACTTCAATTAAAGATGCTGATGGCAGCGCGAAATTAGAAGGTCACTTAAAAGCAGACGATTTCTTCGGTACAACTAAATTCCCAACTTCAACTTTCGTAATTACTAAAGTTGCGGGTTCAGGTGCTAACGTAACCGTATCAGGTAATTTAACCATCAAAGGTATCACTAAACCATTAAGCTTCCCTGCAACTGTAACTGTTAATGCAGATGGAACAGCTTCAGCTTTAGCTGGTAAAATCATTGTAGACAGAACTAAATATGACATCAAATACGGTTCGAAATCATTCTTCGATAGCATTGGCGACAAAGCAATTGATGATAACTTCGAATTGACTGTTAAATTGGTAGCTAAGAAATAATTTTTCCGTCTCGGAAAGTGAAAGCTTCGACATTTGTCGGGGCTTTTTTTGTTTAACCGCAAAGAGCGCTAAGCTTGACGCGAAGGGGGGCTAAGTTTTAACCACAGAGTGCATTGAGCTTAACACAGAGGAACACAGAGACCCTATAGCTATAGCACTCAGTTCTGTGAACTTTGTGCCTTTTCTCTGTGACCTTTGTGGTAAAAAAGGTACTAATTTTTGTTTAACTGCAAAGAGCGCTAAGTTTTACCACCGAGTGCATTGAGTTTTACACAGAGGAACACAGAGAGATTCTATAGCTATAAGCACCCAGCTCTGTGTACTTTGTGCCTTTCTCCGTAGCTTTTGTGGTGAAAAAATGCTATTTTTTGTTTAAACGGGAAGTGGCGCTAAGTTTTTACCACAGAGTGCATTGAGTTTACACAGGGGAACACAGAGATTCTATAGCTATAAGCACCCAGGTCTGTGAACTTTGTGCCTTTTCTCTGTGACCTTTGTGGTAAAAAAGCACTAATTTATGTTTAACCGCGAAATACACGAAGTTTGACGCGAAGGGGCGCTAAGTTTTACCACTAAGTGCACTGAGCTTAACACAGAGGGGTACAGAGTTTAAGTATAGATATGCACCCAACTCTGTGAACTTTGTGCCTTTCTCCGTGGCCTTTGTGGTAAAAAAGCAACTCTGCGTGCTTTGCGCTTCTTTTTTGTTCGCTTTGCGGTAAAAAAACGAGTTGGCTTATCTAATCCTGAATCCGCCTTCAAAAACATCAACAAAACCAGTTGCGGCGCTTTTGCCATGGTAGAACAAACACTCCCAGTTTTCTTCGGCTGCTCTTTTACCAAATTCTTTGCGTAGTTCCATTGCCTTACGTCCGTCGAAATCGTATTTGGCAATGAAATTTTTAACCAGTTCTTCAGGTTCAGGTAAAACATCGCCACCAAAAAATACCTTTTGATTACCTTCAGTTAAAAGAAAAACCTGATGGTTCGGACAATGTGCCCCTGTAAATTCATAAGCAATGGTTGCATCCAAAGCACCATCGCCTTCAACAAATTTTAATTGCGCGTTACGCTGCACGAAATTGAAAATATCGGTATGGTAAGACGAAGACGTGCTGCTAAATGCCGTTTCCCATTCGCCACGGTTAATCACATATTCTGCATCAGGGAAACTCAATTCAACCTTGTCATTGCCTTGTTTATGAATCATACCGCCAGAGTGATCATAGTGTAAGTGCGACATTAAAACTTTGGTTACGTCAGTTGGGTCGAAACCTGCATTGCGGATATTTTTATGTAAAATCAGCTCGCCGTGGTCATCACTAAAACCTAAACCCGTATCAAAAAGTACGAGGTCGTTTTTCAGCTCAACCAAAAAAGGCTGAACATTGATGAATAATGAAGCGGGTCTGTCTTTATAACTGTGAATAGCTGGGTCGAAAGGCACAAATTTCTTTGTTGCATCAACTGAGTAGGTTCCTTCGAAGAGGGTGTGTACTTGCAAAATATGAATCTTTTAATGTTTATACAAAGGTAACAATCAAAACCTGAGTATTTGTTTTGGTAAAAGCTTGGATACTTCCTTTTTTGTAAAAAAGCATATTTAAATTTCTCTCTTGAACCTCTGAATTATAATTTCCCATTCGCTATCCTTATTTGCAGAAAGGTATTTCGAAGTAAAACCTAACTTTTTGTATTTAAATGCTTTGTACAATACCCCATTAAAGTTTACGACCAGCGTATTCAATTAAAATGTATATTTACTGTTCGGAGACAGAATAAATGGAAAAAAGATGGGTACTGGCATCAGATTGTAATGATGATACAGTAGCAAAAATAGCAGAACAACTTAACATAGACCGATCACTTGCACAGATACTCGTGCAGCGGAATATCTGTGATTTTGATCAGGCGAAAGATTTCTTTAGACCAGATCTTGATCACCTACATGATCCTTTTTTAATGAAGGATATGGATGTTGCTATCGCCCGTATCGAAACCGCATTAGCCTCCCACGAAAAAATATTGATCTATGGCGATTACGACGTGGATGGTACCACTTCGGTTGCACTGGCTTTCAGTTTCTTTTCGCAGCTCACTAAAAATATAGAATATTATATTCCAGATCGCTATTTGGAAGGTTATGGTATTTCTACCGCTGGAATTGACTACGCTAGCGAAAATGGATTCTCATTAATTATAGCATTAGATTGTGGAATAAAATCGATCGATAAAATTGACTATGCCAATACCTTAGGTGTCGATTTCATTATCTGCGACCACCATTTACCTGGAGATGAACTGCCTAAGGCTATTGCCGTTTTAGATCCTAAACGTGCTGACTGTCCATATCCTTTTAAAGAACTGGCCGGCTGCGGAATCGGTTTTAAGCTGGCGCAGGCCTATGTGCAAAAACACCAGCTTCCGAAAGAAAGCTATCTGCAATATTTAGATCTGGTGATGGTCAGCATCGCAGCAGATATCGTTCCCGTAGTAGGGGAGAACAGGATTTTGGCTTATTATGGGCTGAAAAAGCTCAACTCCAATCCTTGCGAAGGTTTGCGCGCCTTAATGGAAGTTTCGGGCAAAACCGAAAATTATACCATTACTGATGTGGTTTTTACATTAGGTCCGCGGATTAATGCCGCCGGCAGGATAGACCATGCTAAACATGCCGTTGCTATGCTGCTCTGCCAGGTAGATAGTAACTCATTGGAGCAAAGCGAAATCATTAACCTTAAAAATACCGAACGTAAAACCTACGATCAGGACATTACCCGTGAAGCCTTGGCTTTAATTGGCGAAAGTGATATCCTGATTAACAAAAAAACGACTGTCGTATTTAATGAAAACTGGCATAAAGGGGTAATCGGAATTGTAGCTTCGCGTTTAACTGAAAAGTATTATCGCCCAACGATTGTATTAACAAAATCAAACGGACACGTAGCAGGTTCTTGCCGATCGGTAGTTGGTTTTGATTTATACGAAGCCTTAAGCGGTTGTGCTCATTTATTGGACCAATATGGCGGGCATAAATTTGCTGCAGGTTTAACCATGCAACAACACAATGTAGATGCCTTTGCTGATAAATTTGAAGAAATTGTAGCCGCAAGCATTACAGAAGAGCTGCTTACGCCAATGATCAGGATTGACGCCGAAATCGAATTGGCGCAGATAGATGGTAAGTTTTACAGGGTTTTGTCACAGATGGGGCCATTCGGACCAGAAAATATGGCACCTATATTTGTTACCCATAACGTATATCTCGCACAGCATGCCATGGCAGTTGGCCAAAATCATTTAAAAATTAATATAAAACAACAAAATTCGCCTATTTTTGAAGGCATTGCATTCGGGCTGGCCGAATTTCAAAACCTTTTACAACCAAAAGTACCTTTTTCGGTTTGTTATACGTTAGAAGAAAACGTGTGGAAAGATAAGAAGCGTTTGCAGTTAAATATTAAAGGAATAAAAGTTAAATAAATATTTCTAAGGTGTCATCCTGAGCCTGTCGAAGGACATTTCGACAAGCTCAATGTGACAGCCGAAGAATATCGATAGATATATGATATTAAAAGCCGAAAATCTGGTTAAAAAATATAAGCAGCGTACCGTTGTAAACAACGTTTCCTTTAACGTAAGTCAAGGGGAAATTGTTGGGCTTTTAGGCCCGAATGGTGCGGGGAAAACAACTTCCTTTTACATGATCGTAGGTTTGATCAAACCAAATGAAGGCCGCATTTTCTTGGAAGAGGAAGACATTACCGAAGATCCGATGTACCGCAGGGCGCAAAAAGGAATTGGTTATTTAGCCCAGGAAGCATCTGTTTTTAGAAAACTTACTGTAGAAGATAATATCCTGGCCATCTTGGAAATGAGTAAATTGACGAAGGAAGAACAGCGTGATAAACTCGAAGAACTGATCAACGAGTTTAGTTTACACAAAGTGCGTAAAAACCGAGGCGATTTATTATCTGGTGGTGAACGTCGCCGTACCGAAATTGCCCGTGCTCTGGCCGCAAATCCTAATTTTATTTTATTGGACGAACCATTTGCAGGGGTTGACCCAATAGCGGTAGAGGAAATCCAGAGTATTGTAGCCAAACTGAAACATAAAAATATAGGTATTTTAATTACTGACCACAACGTGCAGGAAACACTGTCGATTACCGATAGGGCATACCTGCTTTTTGAAGGGAAAATTTTAGAACAGGGCGTTCCCGAAGTTTTGGCCGAAAACGAAATGGTTAGAAAAGTATATTTAGGCTCAAACTTCGTATTAAAACGGAAAAAATTTGATGTCTAAGCGTTCAATCACCAATAAAAGTATTTTGACCAACAAACAAATTTTCATTTGGGATGTTGCCTAATCGCGATGTTAAAACTAAAGTTATAAAATTATTTACTGTGTATAAAAATCTGTGCGTATCCCCGCGTGATCAATGGGCAAGTATGAAAATCTCTGGTAAAATGAGGCTCATTCACTTTAACATTTAAAGATGGCATTTGTAAATTCAATTTTTACCTGGTTAATGAAAAAGCGGATCCACCAGATCGAGCTTTTTATGAAATATCCCTACGATGTTCAGGAAGAGTGGTTCCATAACTTAATAGATAGTGCCGAAAATACCGAATGGGGCAAGAAATACGATTATAAGTCAATTTTAACGGCACAACAATATCAGGAACGCGTTCCCATTCAAAATTACGATACCTTAAAGCCATATATTGAGCGCATGCTTAATGGCGAACAGAATATTCTTTGGCCATCTGATATCAAATGGTTTGCAAAATCATCGGGTACCACAAGTGATAGGAGTAAGTTTATTCCTGTTTCTCCGGAATCTTTGGAAGAATGCCACTTTAAAGGTGGTAAGGATATGCTTTCTATCTATTGCAATAACCGCCCCGATAACCAGATGTTTACCGGAAAAGGTTTGGTTTTAGGTGGCAGCCATCAGGTTAACCAGTTAAACGAGGATTGTTTTTATGGCGATTTATCGGCTGTACTGATTAAAAACCTTCCTATCTGGGCAGAGTATTACCGTACTCCTGACATGTCTATCGCTTTGATGGACAATTACGAAATCAAGATGGATAGAATGGCTGAAGCCACCATCAATGAAAATGTGACCAGCATTTCCGGTGTACCCACCTGGACTATCGTACTGGCCAAAAAGGTGCTCGAACTTACCGGGAAGCAGAATTTACTGGAGGTTTGGCCAAATTTAGAATTATATATCCACGGAGCAGTAAATTTCGCGCCTTATCGTGAACAGTTTAAACAGCTGATTCCGTCCGCCGACATGTATTATCTGGAAACTTACAATGCGTCCGAAGGATTTTTCGGTATTCAGGATCAGGATAACTCAGAAGAAATGTTGCTGATGCTGGATTACGGTATTTTCTACGAATTTGTTCCGATGGAAAACATTGGAGAAGAGAATCCTAAGGCTTTGTTACTGGGCGAAGTAGAACTGCATAAAAACTACGCCATTGTGATTTCTACCAATGGTGGCTTATGGCGTTACATGATCGGCGATACCATTCAATTTACTTCTCTTTCTCCCTACCGCATTAAAATTACAGGACGTACCAAACACTTTATCAATGCTTTTGGCGAAGAAGTGATTATTGATAATGCAGAACAGGCTCTAACCAAGGCCTGTCAGGAAACTGGTGCCGAAATAAAAGATTATACCGCCGGGCCAATTTATTTTAAAGATGAAAAAGCGGGTGGGCATGAGTGGATCATCGAATTTGATAAACAGCCCAGCGATTTTGAAAAGTTCGTTGATATTATGGACAATACACTCCGCGAAGTAAACTCCGATTATGATGCCAAACGCTTTAAGGATATGGCACTGGCCCGTCCTAAAGTACATAATGCGCCCACAAATACTTTCTATAATTGGTTAAAAGCAAAAGATAAACTAGGCGGACAGCATAAAGTACCACGTTTAGCTAATGAGCGAAAATATGTTGATGATATTCTGGATATGATGAAATCTTCTTAAAATAATATTGATTATATTTGTTTAGTTCACAATGAAAAATATGGAAGCGACAGGGAAATTGACAAATGTTCAGCTAGAGCTATTAAAATTATTTCAATATAATTTACCCGATAATCAATTAAATGATATTAAAGAGATGTTGACCAAATATTTTGCAAAATCAGCATCGGACGAAATGGATAAACTCTGGGATGAGAAAAATTGGGACGAAAATACAATTGAATCTTGGAAGAATGAACATCTAAGAAAAAAATAACATTAATGAAAGTTGTACTAAATATTAATGTACTTCTTGTCTCAATTCCTAAAAAATCAAAATATAGGCCTATTTTTGATACTTTAATTAGTGGATATTTTCACTCAGTAATTAGTAACGACATTCTTTCAGAATACGTCGAAATTTTAGAACAAAAAACAAATTTTCTCGTAGCAAGTAATGTTGCAGAATTGTTGCTAAATCTTAAGAATGTAGAAAAAGTTGACATATATTTTGAGTGGAAACTGATTTTATCTGATTTAGACGATAATAAGTATGTTGATGCTTATGTGTGTAGCAATGCTGATTATATTATAACAAATGATCATCACTTTAAAATCTTAAAGCAAATAGAATTTCCTAAAGTTAATGTGCTAACAATTGATGAATTTTTATCTGTAATCGAAGAATAACGCTATTCAATCATGAAAAATATTCTATTTCTTCTTTTTATTCTCGGGTCATCAATATACCAATCAAAAGCACAGGTAAAGGAAAGCTACAAAGCACAGGTTGCCTATAAAATTGTAGAAACTTCCCCACGCTGCAAACAGCTAACTAAAGGCTTGTACGAAAGGATTGTTAAAAATGGTGGCACTTCTTACGGCATTATGCTCGAAGGTAGCCCTAATCCTAAAAGCGATCCTTCTCAGTGGTATTCAAAAAATTATAATTTTAACCTGCACGAAAGTTATGCCGATAGGATGCCTATTCTTGCGAGGTTTGTATTTGACCCAAAAAAGCAACAGCTTTACGAAGAAGATGTAGTAAACAATAAACTGATTGCAATCGCTTTCGATAAAAAGTTATTGGCGCTCTTTAATCAAAAATAGATGAAAAGCATCAGCTATAAACAGGTAGCCTGGCTATTGTTTTTTGCCTATTTTTTTATGCTGATGGTGCAGATTACTTTGCGTTACATTCCGCTGAACAGTGAAGTATCTTTTCTGCAAATTAAACAAACCGAAGTATCAAACATCAAAGCTTATCTCCCTGTATTTTATGTGCACGTTTACAGTGCTATATTTGTATTATTAGCTGGTTTTACGCAGTTTAATTCTAAAATTTTATCCAGGTATCCGAAGATACACAAATGGTTAGGCTATTTATACGCGGGTTTTGTCTTGTTCCTTGCCGCACCCTCTGGTATTTTTATGGGCTATTTTGCAAATGGGGGCTTGATGGCTAAAACCTCATTTGTTATTTTGGGGGTTTTATGGTTCTGGTTTACGTTGAAGGCCATTTTGCTTATCCTGAAAAGAAAAATAACAGTCCATAAAAAGTTTATGTACCGCAGTTTTGCCCTGGCAGCTTCAGCCATCACTTTAAGGTTGTGGAAAGTTATTTTAGTATATTTATTCCACCCGGCGCCGATGGATGTTTATCAGATTATTGCCTGGCTCGGCTGGATCCCCAATTTATTGATCGCCGAATGGCTGATTAAAAAGAAAATTCTTTAACCTATTAAAAAACATAAATGAAAAAAATCTTATTATTCGCGCTGATCCCTTTTTTGATGTTATCCTGTAGAGATACTAAGAAAACCAATACCACAAAAAATACTACGGTGGCCCAACAGGAAATACATAAAGAACTTTATGGTTTTTGGGTTGGTGATTTTTACACTAAAGAAGAGTTGGAATATGATGGTGATATGCAGGGTTCTTTTGATAAACTGAATATCAACATTAAAAAAATTACGAAGGATACCGTAATTGCACAGAGCGTGGTGGCGGGGAATAGCCGGCCATTATTGGGTAAACTATCAGAAGATAGAGATAAAATCACTTTTATTTTAGATGAACCTGGTAGCCATAAATATGATGGAAAGTTTGAAGTTACCTTGGTTGGCGATACCTTAATCGGCAAATGGAATGCCTATAATAAGGAGCTTAAATGGCCTGAAAAAGAATTTAAATTATTAAAAAAGAAATTCGAATACAATGCAAGTTTGATGTTGCCCACAGAAGCGAGCTACGTAGATTGGAGCGAGCATAAAATGATAAAAAGAGTGGATACAGCAGAAGATGGAACAGTAGATACGCTCGAGGCTAATCCTTTTTACAGAAGTGCATCCGATCAGATTTTTAAATTAAATGCCTCTACTAATCTGCTTAAAGAAGACGATGTAAAGAATTTAAGGAAATTAGACTTACAGATTATTAAAAATACAATTTTCGCCAGACATGGTTACGTCTTTAGAAAACCAACCTTTAGAAATTTTTTCGATCCTGTAGAATGGTATGTCCCTGTTAAAAACAACGTTGATGATGATTTAACTCCGATAGAAAATAAAAACATCACGTTATTAGATCGCTTTACCAAATACGCGGAAGACAATTATGATGCTTTTGGCCGTTAATTTGTAAAGTATTAATTATGAAACTGAATAGGGATAAAATACTCGGATTTTTTAAGAAATCGCAAAGCAAAGCCTCGGTAATCTTAAGTGATAAAACCAAAGCCAACAATACTATTAAAGATGCACTTGGCAAGGCGGTAACCAATAAAGGTGATTTGGAAGGGGTTTGGACCAAGCTGGTATTGTTGTTTGCGGTGTCTAAAGATTATGTAAATGGCGATTATACCGAAATCCCTAAAAGATCAATCATTGCCATTTTAGGAGGACTGATTTATTTCTTATCTCCTATTGATATGATTCCGGATTTTGTACCTGTTTTAGGTTTCCTTGATGACATCTATATCTTAAATCTAGTGTACAGGCAGGTGCTCAAAGACCTGGAAAAATATAAAGTCTGGAAAGATGCCCAGGGAAAAATAATAGATTTAGATGGCTCAACCACATAAAAGTTTTTTAGACTGGTTGGGCGAGCATCTTTTCAGTTGTCCGTTTAAAACCCATTTCGGGATCGATTGTCCGGGTTGTGGCTTGCAACGCTCAGTTTTAGCATTATTTCGTGGCGATTTAATCGCATCATTCAAGTTTTACCCTGCAACAATTCCCCTCATTTTTTTAGTGATATTTACCATTGTGCATCTTAAGGTTGATTTTAAGTTTGGTGCACAGCTGATAAAAATCGTTTTTGCAGGGGTTGCAGTAATTATTTTAATCAATTACATTATACAAAATATTATACGTATTTAATTGTCATTTAGTTATCTGTTTATAGTGATACAGAGATACAGAACTTGATCAAAGTTATTAAAATAAGAGTCAAATTCTGCTACTATAAAGTTAACTTCAATTTTTAGGAAAAGTATCGATACAGGAAGTAAATAAGTCCCGATTATTTGTTGTTTAATTATATTAAATAACAAATACGTAAGACCAGATTGAAACAAAAATTCCATTTTATATAATGACCTCAATAGTTATGACCTCATTATATAAAATGGAATTGGAGAACATTAAAGAACAGACAATGATTAGTAGACGCTAATACTGTTATGAAAATAAAGAGGATGAATGTGTCACAATAATATTAAGTGATTGTTCCAATTATCAACTGTTTAAAACTAGATTTTGAAGTTTAAAAGCTAGTATTTATCTTAGCTTTATTAAGAAACCAAGAATCTATTAAGCGCTTCTCAGTCAAATAGCTTTAAAGCTTCCCTTCGTTTCATTATATAATATATGAGCTTGTTTTCTAATAATCAGATTTTTAAAGTTAGTTAAGTAAAAGAAACACGCCAGGTTGTTTATCCGGGTTAGGATGCCACTTATTATTAAATTTTCGAATATCGAATAACAGTTATTTTTAACTATTGTATTAATTTTGAATGGACCTCTAAAGTGCTTTTAGTACGCGCCTCCTTGCTGGTAAATTGGAATTTAGAAGTTGGTTCTTATTCATCAAGAAACCATATTTTCTTATGTTGATAGGGGACGATGCTTAGGGCAGTATAGGTATTGGAACCGGATCTCCCAAATAAAAACTAGGATTTAATGAGAATTCACGCTTAAAAATTACGTGTAGATATGATTGTTTGGCCTAATTAGCGTTCAGTAAAGACTATGTATTACCTAGTTTAGAAGGTACTGATAGCACATTAGAAAAAGATGCCTGCCCTGGCATGGCACCAGCTAAAGAAGCAGAAATAAATGGTGTATAAATGGGCGAAATGAATAAAAAGCTGCTTAAAAAGGCAGAAGAACTTACTTTGCATACGATTGCAAAAAAAAAGAATCAATCAATTTGAGAAAGATAAAATAAAACGAGATAAAGCTTTAAGGAAGCTTAAAGCTTAGGTAGCAGCATTAAAAAAGACTAAACATTAAGAAATGAAGAAGATTTTACTATGTGCAATATGCATCAGTTCCTTTTTAAGTATAAAGGCACAAACCACAGTTATGGCACCTGGCAATTATAAAAGTATTAATATTGGAGGTAATGGATATGGAGATTATACGCGTAACCTAATTCTCTTACATGAAATTTATAACGGAACCAATATTGACAAAAATTTTGCCGTTGGTAAGATTACGGCATTTCGAGGGCATACTTCAGCATTTGATCGTATAAATGTGGCTGAAATTAATTCTTCCGCTTCTTATGGAAATAGTTCGGCAGCATTAACTTCTATGGACGATTCTCAAGGAAAATGGCAGTTGAAATCCTGTATTTACAATGGAAAGAAGTATCTAGCACTTGATGTTCCTTATTCTGACGCTTATCATGATCGTGGATATACATTTGTCGGCTGGACACTTTCTACTGGCGAGAGTATGAAATCTGTTCCCTATATGGTTAGTGGAGCGCCAGTAAATCAACAAATTTTATCTGACATTCAGAACTACACTGCGAACATATCAGAAACACATACCGTAAATAATTTTAGCATTATTGGAAACGTAGGCATTGGCACTACAGCACCTGATGAAAAATTGGCCGTTAATGGTAAAATCCATACGAAAGAAGTACGGGTAGATATGATTGGTTGGCCTGACTACGTATTCAGTAAAGACTATTTATTACCGAGTTTAGAAGATACTGAAAAACACATTAAAGAAAAAGGTTACCTGCCAGGCATGCCATCAGCTAAAGAAACAGAAACGAATGGTGTAGAGCTGGGGGAGATGAGTAAACAATTGCTTAAAAAGGTTGAAGAAATAACACTTTATTTAATCGATTTGAAAAAAGAAAATCAAATACTTAAACAAAAACTAGAAAATTTAACATATAAAAATAGTCAATAACAAAAATTAAGATAGACATAGGAACAATCAAAACTAGCTTAAACTTATGCAAGGAGTCTAAAACAAACGCTATAGCTCTTTAGCTTTTCCACTCAATAAGGATAAAGTAACTGTTTCTCCGTTTAGCTTTTAATGGGTGTTCCGGTAAAAGTCTACATGCGTTTCGCATTCATGCTAACATCCTATTTCGCAGAAAACTGATGAGCTGTTTTGAGCCAAACAGACGGAACTGATCTTTGGATCAGGATTTTTTCGCTCAGTAATTCCTTATAATTTTTTAAGCTCGAGCCAAGTAAAAGCTCAAAGGTTAATTACTGCTTAGTGCGATCTTCGACCTGTCTGACGAACTTTGGGTACTCTAGCACATCTTTTTATTGAGATTCTGCTTTGATTCCAGTAAAGATTCTTTGTTGATTTCTTTCATCAATAGACTTAGGGTAGTAAAAACAGATAGCTTTAGAAATTTATAATTTCTCACCTTATTGACATAAATATCCAAATATAAACCGCTCTTATTTTTTGTTCCTTTTTTTTCTCGTAATATTACCTTGATTTTTTAGTAGTTATGAGTTATAAAAGTAACACAATAGTAATAAAGAATGATGAAAAATGTAGTAATATATAAACATATATTTTTATAAATTATTGATTATTAGTTGATAATAAATAATATGCAGCTATATGAAAACAATATCAATTACATTTACAAAATATACACTCACCAATTTATCTAAATATACCTATGTCAGAAGAACAGGAAAATCCTCAAGAAAATAGACCTATAGATCTTTCAAAGAATCAAAATCCCGAACCAGCCCCTTTTCGGCCACTTGATCAGGGACCTGCAACGCCACCACCTTTCCAACAACCGCCACCATTTCAGCAGCCACCACCGTTTGGCCAGTTTGGAGGAGGAGGTTTTGGTCAGCAGAACTTACCAAATGCTACAGCTTCTCTTGTGTTGGGTATTTTAGCGATCCCAGCTTGTTGTTTCTATGGGATATTTGGAGTGATATTTGGTGTAATTGCCTGGATATTAGGTGCTGGTGATATGAAAAAATATCAGCTTAACCCGGGTTTGTATACAGAATCATCATATAAAAATGCAAAAGCAGGTAAAATCTGCGGAATGATTGCGACTATTTTAAGTGTATTATTTATCGTGATCGTTGTATTAATTATAGCTGGAGCAATTACTAATCCTAAAATGTTTGATCATCTTATCCAAGGTGTGAAATAGATCATTAATTTTACCTTAAAAATATAAATCGGATGGTGCATGCCATTCGATTTTCTTATTTTTGTAATATTGATATTGTAAAATAAAAACTAAGATAATGTATCCAGAATATTTAGTAGAGCCAATGCGTAAGGAATTAACTAACGTTGGTTTTCAAGAGTTAAAAAATGTAGAAGACGTAGATCAGGCTATTAAAGGCGAAGGAACTGTGTTGGTTGTGGTGAACTCAGTTTGCGGTTGCGCAGCAGCAAATGCACGTCCGGCAGCTCGCGCAGCAGCAGCACACGAAAAACATCCTGATAAATTGGTTACTGTTTTTGCAGGTATGGAAAAAGAAGCTGTAGATCAGGCTAGAAATTACATGATGCCTTTTCCTCCATCATCTCCGGCAATGGCTTTATTTAAGGATGGTAAATTGGTTCATATGATTGAGCGCCACCAGATTGAAGGAAGACCAGCACAAATGATTGCAGACAACCTGATTGGTGCTTTTGAACAATACTGTTAAAAATTGATTATAAAGATTATTGGATTACACCGATAGGTGATTCTTAAAATATATTGAAAAGGTGAATGGAAACATTCACCTTTTTATATTTATGAGTTTCGTTAATTTGTCATCCTGAATGCAATGAAGGATCTAAATAGATGATATACGCAAATAATTAGATTTATATTATTATAGTTTAAGGTTCTGAGTGTTCAGCAGGAGATTCTTCACTGCGTTCAGAATGACAACACTCACCTAGTCTTAGCGTCTCGCTAAGGCTTTAGTTTTTTATGGAATCGCGGCGAAAATTTAAGTAAATACAGGTCTTAACGAGACATGGTAAACCAAAGAGGTCTTATTTTGCCACGGAAGCACTGAAACACGGAGTATTCATCATTATGTCATCCTGAAGGATAATTTGTTTTATAAAATCAATATAAATGACAGTAGAATTTAATGGAAATAAATCTCCCCGGGGGATCATCATTATAAGAAGGCTTTTTCAGCCGACGAAGCAATCTTTATAGCAAGGATCATTAGCATGATAGATTGCTTAGTCGTACCTCCTCGCAGTAACGGATTTTTTATGGATCTATCACTGCTAATAATGTGCACGGCGGAAATGATGCTTTAGCTTTTTAAGCGGTGTAATCACTTAAAAACACCTTAATCGGTGCGTTAAAAATCCTTATTCAGCAACTTCTCCAGTTCTCCGAAAGAAACATTCATTCTTACCCTTCCTTGTTTGGCATATGAGATTTCTCCGGTTTCTTCTGATATAATCACCGCAACAGCATCAGTTGTTTCCGAAACACCAATACCTGCACGGTGTCTTAATCCAAATTGGGAAGGTAACTGATCGTTATCTGTTAAAGGCAAAATACAGCTGGCACTTTTAATTCTGTTTTCTGAGATCACTACGGCGCCATCATGCAGTGGACTGTTTTTCTGGAAGATACTTTCCAGCAAACGTTTCGATATTTTGGAGTCAACAAATTCGCAGCTATTGGCAAAAAACTGTTCATCATAAAATTTAACGAATACAATTAATGCCCCTGTACGTGTTTTCTTCATGCTTTTACAGGCGTCTATAATTGGTTTTATCCGGGTTAAATTATTTCTTTCGATTTCTTTCCGGCCAAATAAATAACCCCACCACGCTTTGTTTTTTTGTAGAAAAGCATTTTTCCCGATCAGTAAAAGGAAGCGCCTGATCTCCGGATGGAAAATTACGATCAATGCAATAATCCCCACGCTCATAAACTTTTCTATGATTGCGGTCAATAACTCCATGTGTAAGGCCTTTACTATCCAGTAAAAAACTGTAATAATAAACATCCCAACAAGCAGGTTAACAGCTAGTGTATTGCGGATTAGCGTATAAACGTAATAAATTAATAAGGCCACCAGAATAATATCAACGATATCAGTTGGCGATACTTTAAGGAAATCAAAATCAAAACCTTTCATTAGTGGCAAGATAGCAAAACGGATTTCAGTTTACAAGCAAGATAGGTTAACTGTTTGAACTGGTTAATCGGTTAATTGTGGAGCTGGTGCAGAAAACCTAATTTTTTAATATCGATTTGCGCAAAGCGTTTAATTTGTTTGTTAATTCATCAAGTTTTAGTCGAAATGAAATATATTCTTCTTCACTGATATATTCAAGGTCATATGCGCCAATAATATGGTTGATGGTTTCGATTGCACTTGAATAAGACATTGTTATAAAATGTGCTTTATCCTTAGGCGTAACTCTCGCTGAACCTTCTGCTAAGCAATCACTAATACTGCTTGCAGATCTTTTGATCTGACTTGTTAAGCCAAATACCTCCTCCTTTGGGAATTTCCTGGTCAAATTATAAATGTCTTTTCTGAACATCCTGGCTTTTTGCCAAGTCTCTAATTTTTCAAATGAGTAAATATGCATAACAATTAAGTTTAGATTATATGAGGAACACGAGCGCAATCGCAATTTAACAAATTATCGAAATTACCAGACGTAGGCAATTTGCGATTGTACGGTTAACCAGTTTAAACAGTTAACCGATTAACCCACATATCCGCTCAACCCAATCTCTCCACCAACCGCACACACTCTACCGCTTCCTTAACATCATGTACCCTTAAAATACCTGCGCCTTTTTTCAGCGCAATGGTATTAAGTACAGAAGTTCCGTTCAGGGCCTCTGCTGCAGAAGTGCCAAGCGCTTTATAAATCATTCCCTTACGCGAGAAACCCACCAAAATAGGCAGCTTAAATATTTTAAAGGCCTCCATCTGCTTGAGCAGCTCGTAATTATGTTCGGTCGTTTTTCCGAAGCCAAAACCAGGATCTATGATTACATCATGGATGTGCAGGGCCTTAAGTGCCGCAACTTTTTTCGCCAGATAATCGATTACTTCCAGCAATACATTATTATAAACCGGATTTTGCTGCATATTTTGAGGAGTACCCTGCATATGCATCATCATGTAAGGTACCTGTAGCTTAGCTACAGTATCGAACATCTGTTCGTCAATATCGCCTGCGGCAATGTCGTTAATAATGTGCGCACCGGCCGAAATGGTTTCCTGAGCAACTTTTGCCCTGAAAGTATCGATAGAAATGACTGCTTCCGGAAATGTTTTTACCAAACTTTCCACCACAGGCACCACACGGTCTATTTCTTCATTGATTGAAATGTCCTTTGCGCCCGGTCTCGATGAGTATCCTCCTATATCAATAAATGTAGCACCTTCATCAAGAAATCGGGCTGCTTTGATTAAAGCCTCGTCTATTGATTTTGTGCGGCTATTGTCGTAAAAAGAATCGGGGGTTATATTTAAAATGCCCATTACTTTTGGGCTGCTTAAATCGATCAGTCTACCCTTAATATTTAAGCTTTGTTTGGGCTCAAAAAAGTTTTTTTCTGCCATAATAAACCCTTTCGGGATTTGGGTTTCGCTTTAAAAATGTATCTTTAGCTTTTGTTTTTTTCAGAACAAAAATACACTAAAAACTAAATAATTATTGGCTTTGACACAAACAAATACCTCTACCGAGTTCGATGAAGTGATTGCAGTTTGCAGATCATTATTTTTAAAAAAAACTAAAGATTACGGCACTGCTTGGCGGATTTTAAGGCCAAGTTCGATCACTGACCAGATTTTTATCAAAGCACAACGCATCCGTACCCTGGAAGAAAAAAAAGTAAGTAAGGTGGGAGAGGGTGTGATTTCTGAATACATTGGGATTATTAATTATTGTGTTATTGCCATGATGCAGCTGGAATTGACCGAAAGCGACCCCAATGAAATGCCTTATGATGAAGTTGAAAAAAGGTTTGTAGAAAAGGTAACAGAAACTAAAGATTTAATGTTTGCTAAAAACCACGATTATGGTGAGGCCTGGCGCGATATGCGTATTAGCTCGTTAACCGACCTGATTTTGATGAAAATATTTAGGGTTAAACAGATAGAAGATAACGAAGGACAAACGCTGGCTTCAGAGGGTGTTAATGCGAATTATCAGGATATGCTGAACTATTCGGTTTTCGCGCTGATCAAACTCGGCGTTAAGTAAATATCATTTAAGCCTTTAAAAAAATAAATATATAGATGCGAAATATACTTTTAAGATTCTCCAGGATTTTTGTCGGTGCTTTATTCATATTTTCAGGATTAATAAAAGCCAACGATCCGCTTGGCTTTGGTTATAAGCTGCAGGAATATTTTGAAGTTTTTCATATGAATTTCCTCAGCGGTATGGCTACAGGTATTGCCATTTTGCTCTGTACTTTGGAAATTGTGCTGGGTGCGTTATTGTTATTGGGTTTCTGGAGTAAAAAAATAGCCTGGGGCTTATTGTTGCTGATAATCTTTTTTACGCTGTTAACATTTATTTCTGCCGCATTTAAAGTGGTTACCAGCTGCGGTTGTTTTGGTGATGCCATTCCACTAACGCCTTGGCAATCGTTCAGTAAAGACCTGATCCTTTTGGCGTTGATTATTGTGATTTTCTTAAACAAAAACCTCATTCAGCCATTATTTAAAAAAGAAACTACACAAAGAAATATTGCCATCATAGTAACGGTTATATCCTTAGGTTTTGGGTTATATACTTACAATGTTTTGCCGGTTATTGACTTCCTGCCATATAAAGTTGGTGCACATCTTCCCTCGTTAATGGTAATCCCTCCGGGAGAAAAGCCTGATGAATTTGAAATCATGTACCACCTGAAGAATAAAAAAACCAAAGAGGAGAAAGATATGAGCGATAAAGCCTATCTCAAAACTGAGATCTGGAAGGATGACAATTGGGAAATTATTGGTGAACCGGCAAAAAGACTGCTTAAAAAAGGCTTTGAGCCTAAAATCAAAGATTTGAACATTACTGATGCTTCAGGCACTGATTATACCAAGGAACTAATTGAAAATCCATACTATAATCTGATTTTTGTGGCTTACGATCTTCATAATACAAATGAGGCAGCTATTGGTAAATTAAATGCACTTGCCATTAATGCTACACAGCAGTTTAATATCCGTACGGTTTTGCTCACTTCCAATTCAGCACAGGATGCTCAGGCGTTTATCAAAAAGAACAACTTGTTTTCTGAAGTGTTTTATGCAGATGCAGTGCCTTTAAAAAGCATGGTAAGGGCAAATCCAGGTGTTTTGTTAATGAAGAATGGTGTGGTGATTAATAAATGGCATTTTCATAATGTGCCAACTTTTGACCAGTTAAGCAGAAAATATTTCGATAAATAAATATGATCGGATACGCACTGAAAAAACTGATGTATGGACTACTGGTAATGGGTGGTGTAATATTGGTTGTTTTTGTGCTGTTTAATATTTTGCCCGGCGATCCTGCAAGGATGACAATGGGGCAACGGGCCGATGTTCAGTCACTTGAAGCAGTTCGTAAAGAATTTGGTTTAGACCGATCAAAGCCTGTGCAGTTTATTTTATATATTAACGATTTATCTCCAATCAGTATTGTTGATAACGATAGTACCAGTCAGCAGAAATACCATTATGCAAAACTGATTGCTTTTGATAAAAAAGTACTGGCATTAAAATGGCCCTATCTGCGGAGCTCGTACCAAACCAAACGCGATGTAACTGCAATCCTTTCTGAAACCGTACCAAATACCTTCATCCTTGCTTTAACGGCAATGATTTTTGCCACCATCATTGGTGTGTTTTTGGGTGTGCTATCAGCGGTTTATAAAGATTCATGGATTGATAAATCGGCAAATGCATTTGCCATTTTAGGAATATCTGCACCTTCTTTTTTTGCGGGAATTATTATTGCCTGGCTCTTCGGATTTGTGCTGAGCAACTATACAGGTTTAAAAATGAGTGGCAGCTTATATTCTTACGATCCGTTTAATGGTGAGGTATTGACCCTGAGAAATTTATGGTTACCAATGATAACGCTGGGTTTAAGGCCATTGGCCATTATAGTACAGCTTACCAGAAGCGCCATGCTGGATGTTTTGGCGCAGGATTATATCAGGACTGCAAGGGCCAAAGGCTTAAGTAGAAATGCCATAATTTATAAACACGCTTTAAAAAACGCCATGAACCCGGTTATTACCGCTATCTCAGGATGGTTTGCCTCTTTATTGGCGGGTTCTTTTTTTGTAGAGTACATTTTCGGCTATAACGGCTTAGGAAGAACAACGGTAACCGCTTTAGAAATGTCCGATTTTCCCGTTGTAATGGGTTCAATTCTTTTTATCGCTTTCGTATTTGTAGTCATTAATATCCTGGTTGATATTTTATATGCTTATGTCGATCCAAGAGTTAAATTAAGTTAGGTTATGCGCGAGGAAGAAATTATAAATTATACCCAGCTTGCCGATGCCCGCATCATCGAAATATTTAAATCAACAACTATTGAATTGCCTGATGCAGCACGTTTGTTCAGTCACGTGCTTAATGCACAGCATATTTGGGCACAACGGATTTCTGGCAAAAAACCGCTCTATGGTGTTTGGGATATCCACTCAACAGAAGATTTTGAAAGTCTCTCTTTAGAAAATTTCAGGCTGACCAGGGAAGCATTGAATAATCATCCTTTAGATAAGCGGATTTTATATACTAATACAAAAGGTGATCAATATGAAAACCGTATAGACGAAATTTTATTTCATTTATTTAATCACTCTACTTATCATCGCGGACAGGTTGTAACTTTATTAAAAAAGGCAGGTTTTACACCGCCTGTAACCGATTATATTATGTTAAAACGCGACCATTTGTTATAGGTCGGCTATAAGAACTTCAAATGAAAATTTTCCTTATCGGATATATGGGTTCCGGCAAAAGCACCAAAGCGAAACAATTGGCACAACGTTTAGATTGTCCGGTAATAGATCTCGATGCCGAAATTGTTTCGAAAACTGGTAAAAGTATTGCCGAATATTTTGCAGAATTTGGTGAAAGCGGTTTTAGAGCTTACGAAAGTGAAATGCTTAAAACATACAATTATCCGGAAACTTGTGTGGTGGCTACGGGAGGTGGATTGCCTTGTTTCTTCGATAATATGGAATGGATGAACGCCCATGGCGAAACGGTTTATCTGCAAATGGATCCTGCGGCTTTGGTTTCACGTTTACATAACCGCCAAAAGCGCCCGTTGATTAAAGATTTAGATGATGAACAACTCTTGGTATTCATTAAAGAAAAACTTCAGGAACGCGATCCTTTTTATACAAAAGCGAAAATAATTGTAGATGCATTTGATCTTGATGGAGAGAAGTTAGAGGAAGCGATTAGGGGAAGTCGTTAGTCTGCAGTCCTTAGTCCCGAGTCTTAAGTCTGTTAATCGCTTTGATATAGTTCATTAGCTATCGACCATGAACCAATAAACTATTGACTAGTGAACCATTGACTATTGAACTGATAGCTATTAACCATGGACCATTAAACTATTGACCAATGCCTAATGAACAACTGAACTAATATCATCATCAATTATCTTCGCTGATAACAATGCCAAAGGAATTCCTCCGCCCGGATGTACACTTCCTCCACAGAAATATAAATTTTTAACCTTAGAACTGAAGTTGGGATGTCGTAAAAAGGCAGAAAACTGATTGTTCGAGCTGTTGCCATACAGAGAACCCTGATAAGATCCCGTTTTGCTTTCAATACTCCGGGGATCCAGGATCTGTTCGCAAATGATATCCTTTTCAATATTTCTATTCAGAATCCGGTTGATTTTTTTGATAATATTTGTCCTTGACTCCTTAATCAACTGATCCCAGTTTTGTCCCGTATTAGCAGGTACATTAATCATCACAAACCAATTTTCAGCATTTGCAGGCGCATCGCCTCTGAGGTGTTTAGCGCTGATATTTATGTAAACAGTAGGATCATTGCAAATGGTTTTATCTTTCCAGATGGCATTAAATTCATTTTGGTAGTCTTCAGCGAAGAAAATATTATGTAAGCCTAAATCACTGTAGTTCCCATCCATACCCCAGTAAAAAATCAATGCCGAACTGCTGCGTTCCTGGGTTAATAATTTTTTAGGTTCAACTATGCCTTTAAGTAAATTTTTGTAAGTAAACCAGATATCAAGGTTAGAGATCACTACCTCTGCTTTGTAGGTTTTATCGTTAACTTTTACCCCGTTTATTTTAGGTTTGTTTTCATTGGTGTATAATATTTCTTCGACTTTTTGGCTGTAATGAAACCGGATGCCCAGTTCTTCAGCCAGTTTAATCAAAGCCTTAACAATGCCATACATGCCATCTTTTGGAATAAAAGCGCCAAAATGATATTCGAAATGTGGAATTACATTCAATGTAGCCGGTGCCTGGTATGGATCTGAGCCATTATAGGTGGCGTAGCGGTTAAAAAGCTGCGTGATCCGCTCATCTTTAAAAAATGATTGATTAGCCCTGGCCTGTGTTCTAAAGGCATCAATCTGCCCAAAACGGAATATCGATTTTAAAGTATCCCAATGAAGGTAACTTTTAAGTTTATGCAAACTCCTTTCTAAAAATACACGATGAGTAACCTCGTAGATTGTTTTGCTCTTTTTAAAAAATTGCTCGACTTCCGCTGCAGTTGAATTGGTTTTCTCTTCTATGTCTTTAGCAAATTTATCAAGATCGGACGTAGCGTTTAACCTTAAGCCATCTTCATAAAAGTAACGGCAAACTTCTTTTAGTTTAATGTATTTAAAATAATCTTCAGGATTTTTTCCGACCAGTTTAAAAAGTTCATCCACATATTGCGGCATGGTAAAAAGACTTGGGCCGACATCGAACCTGAAACCATTCATTTTTATTTCTCCGAGCTTACCTCCAGGTTTTGAGCTGGCTTCAAAAACATCAACATCATAGCCCTTTATACAGAGGCGAATGGCAGATGCAATTCCCGCAATTCCGGTACCGATAACTATGGCTTTTGGTTTAGGCATAATGCGAAAATAGAATAAATATTTTACTAACTTAAGGCAATGACTAAGGATGAAATTATAATTTATAAAAATGAAGAGGGACTTCCCGTTATAGAGGTGGCAATTAGGAATGAAACTCTTTGGTTAACCCAGAAACAGATTGCTGATATTTTTGGTACTCAGGTTCCGGCGATTAATAAACACATCAAGAATATATATCAAGATAAAGAGTTGGATAAAACAACTATTTCCAAAATGGAAATAGTTCGCATTGAAGGCGTAAGACAGGTGAAAAGAACAGTTGATATTTATAGTCTTGATATGGTATTATCGATAGGTTATAGGGTAAATTCAATTAAAGCAACGCAATTCAGGATTTGGGCCAACCAGATTTTAAAAGATTATTTATTAAATGGATATGCCTTAAATTATAAAAAATTGCAAGAACAAAGCCAGCAACTCATTGAATTAAAGCAGGCGATCAAGTTGGTTAATGCTGTTCAAAATAGCCACTTGCTTAATAATGATGAGCTAAAAGATACCTTTAAAATTCTTACTGACTATGTTTATGCTTTAGATGTTCTTGACCGTTACGACCATCAGCAGCTGGAAAATGAAGTTTCTGGCAATAGAGGCGATTTTAAAATAGATTACGATTCTGCACTTGAAGCCATAGATGATTTAAGAACGAAGTTTGGAGGAAGCAAACTCTTTGGAAATGAAAAAGACCAATCATTTAAAAGTTCATTGTACACCATTTATCAAACATTTGATGGAGAAGAGCTTTATCCGAGCGTGGAAGAAAAGGCAGCCAATTTATTATATTTCGTAGTAAAAAATCATTCATTTTCGGATGGAAATAAACGGATCGCTGCCTTTTTATTTGTTTGGTTTCTGGATAAAAATAAAATGCTCTATCGCGAAGATGGTACAAAAAGAATTGCCGATAATGCGCTGGTTGCGCTTACCTTACTCATCGCAGAAAGTGATCCTAAAGAAAAAGAGATGATGGTTAAAGTAGTTATTAATTTGATCAACTATAAAAACTAATCTACATCAATTCGGCTAAATATACTTTTGTTTGCTTTTCGATCTCGTTGGTCGCAAATTTAATGGCCGAGCCTACTTTTGTGGTTTCTGCTTTTACTGGAATTTTATTGATGGTTGCCAATGCATCAACATACCATTTGCACCAAACCTCAATAATATGCTTCTCGTCATTTGTTGCTTTTCCATCAGCAATTGCTTTTTTGCTGAGCTCAAATTCAGTTTTTAGGCGTGTTAAAGCGTCTGCTTTAACTTGCGAAACAGTAGCTATAGCCGTGTTTTCATCGGCAGAAATTAAAGTATAAGCTGCAGTTAAACCGCTTATCCCAACGTTTTTCATTTCAGTTGGCGAAACTTTGTCGATCCTGTCATTATCCGTATGGTAAAATACATCCGTAAAGTGCCACATCAGTAGTCCTGGGATTTTATTTTGCAAAAACGGAGTATGGTCGCTGCCGCCCTCAAAAGGATTATAATTAACCGTCCAGTTTGCATATTTACCCTGGGCCTTGCAGATATCAAAGATGAAGTCGTTAAAATAATGTGGGAAAAGATCTTTTTCACTAACATCGCCGGCGCCCCATTCGGTATGTTTATCTGTTCCCCTTGTCCAGATGGCCGATGGATCGGGCATCTTTTCAATCAGAAATGAACCTCCTGTTTTTTGAGTGTCTTCGCCAACCATATCCAAACTTATTCCCCATAAAATGCCTTTGGCACGAGTAGTATCATCTGTAATATACCTTCTGGTCGATACAATTTCATCACCCCATAAAAAAGTCAGGCTGCGCTTCGGATTGATCTTTTTTGCCTGGTATAGTTCAGCGGTTAGTCTCGCCATTTCTGCCAGCGTTCCTACACCGCTCGCATTATCATTTGCCCCGGGTTCCTGTACGCTAAATACAAAACGTTCAGTAGGGTTTATACTGCCCCTAACATTTGCTACAATGGTTAATTCTTCTGAAGGATATATTTTCGTCTGGATATTTACCTTCAATTTCGTTTCACCTTTTAAACAAGCTGATTTTAGTTTTTCTTTAGCAGCAAAAGATAGGAGCAGCGTCCATACTTCGCTATTGGCTTTCATGCTGCCGAACTGAATAGAAGTTTGATGAATCTCTGGTTGGGTATATTCTGGCATCGAATAGCCTAAAACACCAATGGCTCCGACTTTGGTTGCGATTTGAAGTAAGCGTGACGGATTATTTTCCGAAAACAGGATTTTTCCTTTTAAATCCATCTTTTCTATCTCCGCCGGAACTATTTTTTCGATATAAACCACATTGGCCGTAATGCCATCAGCAGGAGTTGAGCTACAGTTTATGGGAATCATGTTGCGGTTGGTTTTGTAAGAAATAAGTGGCTGTGCTTCACCTACAATATCAATATTGGCATCAACAGGTTCCCAGGTACTGTTTTTCATCGTCCTTTTTTCGATGCGATAAGTTAAGGGAGCTTCAAACTCATTCTGTTTCTGTTCTACAAAACCAGCTTTTTTAAGGATATTTTCTACGTAATGAATGCTTGCGTTAAAGCCTGTGTTGCCGGGTACGCGGAAGTATTTTTCTACAAAAGCTGTGGTTTCGTAGGCGTTTTTTTCTATGAAACCAGCCCGCGTTAGCTTGAAATATTCGTCTGTTGGGTTTTGTGCGTAACATCCCAATCCCGCAAAAAGCAGTAGGAAAAGTATTTTTGTTTTCATAATCGTCGGTAAAAGCGAAATATAACAATAGCTTTTGAATCTTTTTATCAATTTAAACAAGTATTTATGTATGCAAATGTAATATTATATGTTACATTTGCACACATGATTGCCCGAAATTTAGAGTTATTACTTAAAGAAGCTTTGCAGCGTAGCCCTGTTGTGGTGTTATTAGGCCCCCGTCAAATAGGTAAAACTACATTAGCCATCAGCCTTATTGATGAGGTTAAATCTATATATGTAGATCTCGAAGACCAGTTAGATCGGGAAAAAGTTAGAGACATCACTGCTTTCCATCAAAATAACAAAGAGTTACTCTTAATTCTTGATGAAGTTCAACGTTTGCCTGAAATATTTTCGCAAATAAGGGGGATTGTGGATAAAGAGCGTAGAAGAGGGAATAAGGCCGGACAATTTCTGTTTCTCGGATCGGCATCTTTAGATTTATTAAAACAGTCTAGCGAATCGTTAGCTGGAAGAATTACTTATCTGGAGCTTTTTCCTGTAAATGTTGTAGAGTATGCACAGGAGGATTTAGTTAAGGTTAACGACCTTTGGTTGAGAGGTGGATTTCCGGAGAGTTTATTAGCTGCATCGGAGAAAAATAGTTTGACATGGAGGAGAGACTTTATCAAAACATATTTAGAAAGGGATATCCCTCAATTAGGACCACGTATTCCTGCAGAAACGCTCGAACGTTTTTGGACAATGCTCGCCCACAATCAAGGTAGTGTGCTAAATGCAGCCCATTTGGCCCGCAATATCGAGGTTACAGGAGTAACTATAGCCAGGTATTTGGACTTGATGGTAGACTTATTACTAGTTAGGCGATTAAAGCCATATACTGTTAACGTTGGAAAACGACTTGTGCGATCACCAAAAATATATGTAAGAGATAGCGGCCTTACTCATGCCTTGCTCAATATAAAAAGTTATAATGAACTACTTGGTCATCCCGTAGTAGGTGGAAGTTGGGAAGGCTTTGTGATCGAAAATATTATGTCTGTAATTCCATCTGGAGTGCAAACCTACTACTATGGAACACCTGGAGGTGCAGAAATAGATTTAATTCTGGAATTTTCAGATACGGAAAAATGGGCAATAGAAATTAAAAGAAGTTCTGCGCCTTCATTGTCAAAGGGGTTTTACTTTGCTTGTCAAGAAGTAAAACCCAGTAGTAGCTTTGTTGTTTATGCAGGTAATGATACCTTTACAATGCAGGGTGGGGCCATAGCGCTGCCACTGCATGCATTAATGCAAAAGCTTATAAGCTACGCGTAACGCTTGCCCGTTTTACGTTTCAATCCTTCATCAACAGATAACGGGCCTGAACCTACTACCCAAAACATAATGAGCAGAAATAGCACCAATACCGAAAACCACAATTCAGAATTCGGTGTAGAAAAACCCGAGGTAAGGTTAACAAAAAACACTGCAAACAGTAAGATTGGGATCTGAATGACGACAGCAAAGCGGGTAACCAGGCCTAGCGTAATCAAAATACCGCCAACTAAATGTGCAAAGGCAACAATGTGAATGGCTACACTGATCAGTACGCCTGAAAAACCGAATACGTTGTTTTGTGTGATCATATTCTGGAGTACGGATGTGTCGCTAACGAAAGAAACACCTTTTCCAAAAATGATCAGGCCAAGTACAATCCGAAGATAATCCAGCCATTTCGAATGATGAACATCTCCCCAATGTTCAATTTTACGGATAACGTTCATAATGAACCTCCATTTTTATGTGAATGATATATTAAGTTACGGATTTATATCATAATATCAAATAACATATTGAAAATCAGGTAGTGCCAGCAGATTTTGTGAGCTGCATTGAATTTACTTTTCAACGTAATCCTTCGCCTCATTAATCCAGTTCTGTTCGGGTTTTAAAACTTTATCAGGCCTAATGCCTACGTTATCTATTGCCATCCCTTCATCAATTCTTCTGCTTCTGGAAGTAGCCCAATAAAGCATGTAAGGCATACAGCTAAAATCTGCCCCTCTCATATTAGAATAATCTAAAACACCAGCGGTATGCTCGCCCATTAAGGTTACTTTACTGCTTTGTTTGGCCAACAAGAGAAATTCTTCAGTAGTGCTTCCACAGTTTTTATTAATCAAAATGATTATTTTTTTTGGATAGGGCGTAACGCTGTCTAAACTGAAATTGCTATCATCGGAGAAGGAGACAAGTTTACCTTTATTTTGTTCCATTTTTTTAATGACATTGCTAATAAACACCTTTTGATCAGGTGGAAGGCCATTTGTTGTAGCTATTGCAGCCCAACCTGCTATGTTGTCATCTGTAGACAGTACATCTGCACCGATTTCTCTGAATGTGTTTGTGTAAAGATATGGCGTTATGGGCTTGTAAGCAAAATCAGCGCCACCACCATTATTTCTTAAGTCAAGGATCAAGTAGGGCATTTTACTTAAGTTAGATCGATTTGCTTTAAACAAGGAATCTATGTTCTTTGCATTCAGCTGATTAAATGTGCTAATCTTTATGTATAGTGTTTTTGTGGAAAGTGATTTACTCGCAACAGTTGCTTCACCAACAGGTTCTGTTGACGATTGCTTACTTCCTTCTCTTTTAAAAGCGCCTAAAGTATTTCCCTTAATTTGTAATGACACATTTGTAGGAATATAATATCGATCATACATAATGCCTTTAAGTGTATCCTTGCTGCCTTTAAGGGATAACACTACCTGTCCAGGCAACCATTTGCCAGGTTTTGAGGAAATGACAACCCCCGCATAATCCCGAAAGCTTGTTTTGTTTTTGATCACTGCTATTCGGGATGTGGAATCTTCATTCCAATAAATGCCCGTAATCCCTTTTGTGTTTTTAAGCTTGGCGAGCTCCTGGCTTGACAGGCTTAAGCATTCCATTGCTTGAATACGTTCTTGTAATTTAGTTTCTTCTCTTTCTTTCGAAATCCTGTTTCTGCCTATTTGAATATGGCCATCTTTGAAAAAGGTTAACCACTCATTAATTAAATAAACACAGTGCGCGGATGTTGTTATTGATTGTGATTGCTCAAGTGCAGCCTGTGTGCGTTTATGATAGATAGCTTCTGTTTTAGCATTCACCTTATCTTTAAAACCTGCATAATTTTTTTCAATTTTATCTTTAACATAATTAAATTCCAGGCTGCAATTACAAGGCTGTGCAAAAGAGTTAAAAGAAAAGAGGAATAAAAGTAATACACTTGTTAGGATGGATTTCATAGAGGATAGCATCATTAAGCTTAACAGACTACAAGTATAAAAAATAAATCTAACCTCCGTTATCTATTGGTGTACATGACAGCTAAGTTTAATGATTAAACCTTTGTGTCAAAAAAAAGGGCTAGTTTAGTAATGCATGAGAACTTGTTTTTACCCGGCGATCTATTTGGTGGCCACTTTGTACTAAAATGTTGAGGGTACGGTTGGTGAGATATAGAAACTGATGATGCCAATACAGATCAAAACTGAATTTTCTGATGGAGACGGCTTTTAACCATTTGATGTAAAATTAACATAAAATTAATCTATACCGTTTTGGTTTTTGGTATGAATTTGGTATTATTGCTTAAATAGATAGGTTTTTTATCATGAGCAAAGAAATATTAGAGTTTTCTGTACAGGTAGATGAAAAATTTGACCTAAAATTTAACTGGTTAGATGGCTTTTGGGGCGCTGCATTTAAATTTTTTGGAAAATAATTTTGAAATATAATTTTTCTTAACGAACAATCTTCGTTCGAACAAGACAGTATTGCCTAATCTTTCTTGATTAACCGGGTTTTAAACCCTCCACCTTTCTGCCTTCTACCTTTAAGCTCTTTTTTCTATCTTTGCAAAATAATGAGTAGAAGAAAACCCGGTACGGTAACAATAGTTCCAAACGTACATATCATCGATATCGCTGAAGAAGGAAAAGGTGTTGGCAAGGCCGACGAATTGGTCATTTTTGTTGACAAAGCCGTTCCTGGCGATGTGGTAGATGTACGCTTGACCAAAAAGAAAAAGAATTTTGCAGAAGCAATCATCGAGCAATTGCATGAAAAATCGGAACTTCGTACAGATCCTTTTTGTCCTCATTTCGGAACCTGTGGTGGTTGCAAATGGCAACACATGGGTTATGATGCGCAGTTAAAGTTTAAGCAGAAAAATGTTGAGGCTGCGTTACAACGCTTAGGTAAAATAGACACCTCAGGAACTGAACCTATTCTTGGTTCGGCAAAAAACAGGTATTACCGTAATAAACTCGAGTTTACTTTTTCGAATAAACGTTGGTTAGAAAAAACCGATATGGAACGCGAAGAGGATTTTGATATGAATGCACTGGGTTTTCACGTACCCTTGCGTTTTGATAAAATTTTAGACATTGAGCACTGTTACCTGCAGGATGAGCCTTCTAACTCCATCAGGAATTCGGTGCGTAAATATGCTTCTGATAATGGTTTGTCTTTTTACGATCTGCGTAACCATGAAGGCGCTTTACGTAACTTGATTATCCGCACTTCCACTACCGGAGAGGTAATGGTAGCGGTCGTTTTCGCTTATCCGGAGCAAGAGCAGGTTGATGGTTTGATGGGTTTTCTTCAAAATGAATTTCCACAGATAACTTCATTGTTATATATCGTTAACCAAAAGAAAAACGATACCATTTTTGATCAGGATGTGGTGGTTTTCTCCGGTCGTGATCATATTTTCGAAGAAATGGACGGCATCCGTTTTAAAATTGGGGTGAAATCTTTTTATCAGACCAATTCTGAGCAAGCTTTTGAATTATATAAAATCACCAGGGATTTCGCCGGTTTTAAAGGCGATGAACTGGTTTATGATTTATATACCGGTGCAGGTACCATTGCGAATTTTATTGCAAAAAACGTGAAGCAGGTAGTAGGCGTAGAGTATGTGCCAACCGCAATTGAAGATGCGAAGTTTAACTCCGAATTAAACGGGATCGATAATACCATCTTTTATGCTGGCGATATGAAAGATATCCTGACTTCAGAATTTATATTGGCGCATGGTAAACCAGATGTGGTCATTACCGATCCGCCACGCGCTGGTATGCACGCAGATGTAGTACAAAGGTTACTGGAAATGGAATCTGAAAAAATTGTTTATGTAAGCTGTAATGCGGCTACGCAAGCAAGAGATTTAGAGTTACTGAAAGAGAAATACGATGTGGTGCGCATTAAACCGGTGGATATGTTTCCGCATACGCAGCATGTAGAAAATGTAGTATTGTTAAGGTTAAAGTAATAGAATTGATTGAATGAGTGAGGGATTGAATGAGGCAATTGGGCTTTAACATTCAACAATTCACTCAATCAAAATTCAATTAGTAGTTAGGTATGGATAGAGAAGAATTATTAGGCGCAACGCCCGAAGAGGACGGAGCACAACAAAAGAAGCAGGAAAGTCCGCTGGTAAGCTTAGAAAAAGACCTGGAGTTTTATGCTGATGCGATTAAAGAAGTAGCCATCGAAATTATGGTTGAAGGCATTTCAGCCCACCCGATCTTTATTGCGCACCAACATGAGGTGAACATTGGCGAACTTATCTTAAACAAAGAAGAACTTAATACCGATTGGACGATACAAGCTTCTACTTTAGAAGAGTTTGTAGAAAAAGGAATCATCAGTAAGGAGAAAAAAGAACCCTTCTTAAAAGTGTATAAAAAACCAGAAGATTTTATGTGCGTATTCGTAATTGTTCCTGAAGGCGCCAACTTTATTTATTATCCGTATAAGAAGGGAAGAGGATAAAAAATACTAATATTTTAATTGCTCACTTTACTGAACTGTAAATTTTTTACCCTGACGTGATTTAGTGTAAAACCTGTAATTTTATCATTTGCGTATTTAAATGTGATGTCAGTTGTTCCTGCTTCCCAGATTCTATACTTGTTTTTTTGGAGTAATACCAGGCTTAATCTGCCATTTGGCATAATCAATTGAAAATCGTTATTTTTTTGAATGATTTTGTAATATGAGTTAATCTCATTGTTATAGAAACTCATTTCACTGTTATTAAATGGGGTTGTTTCGGTGGTTGTTATTCGTGTTCCTATAGTCGTTTTTCCATTTTGAATAATCTCTAATCTATTCATCTTGCCGCCGATAGCTTTCTTAAATTGAAATGTTATATTGATGGTTTTATCAATATAATATAGCGAATCATTTAAGGGGATGATTGGATAATTAATTTCATTCCAACCTTGTAAAATGGTCAATTTACTGCTGTTACCGGATACATAGAAAAGCTTACTACTGTCATTTTCAATTTTATAATGACCTTTATAGCTTAGCGTATCTTGGTTTTTTTTGGTATATGGTGTTTCCGCATTATTTTTAGCTATGTCTTCTAACTTATCATTTCCTGGATTGATTTCTCCCAAAATTTTATCTGAAATATCATCAGGGCCAAAATTGTTTTCAGGACTAATAGTATCATTGTTAGTGAAAACAACAATGCCTAAATCTTCATCTGGAAAGTAACGCATGGAAGAGTGATATCCGTATAAATCTCCGCCATGAGCTATTAATCTTTTATTTTTATTAGTTGTTACAAACAATCCGCCAGCGTAAACAGTAGATTTACCATCGTTTGTTTTACCAATCTTAAGCATATTTTTCCAAACGCTATCTCCAAGAATGGTATGCTGTTTCATCTCTGCAAACCACTTATCCAAGTCGCTGATTTTACTATAAACATTTCCCTGGCCTATGGTTTTTGTGTGGAGTATATTTTCAACAAAATTTTTATTTTCTAATACATAGCCATTAGCTTTCCCCAGAACTTGATGCGTTCTCGAAAAAGTAGTGTTATTCATCTTTAATGGTTTGAAAATGTACTTATCGGCATATTGAACTAAATCCATGCCTGATACTTTTTTAACAATTAAGGAAAGTAAAAAATAACCTGAATTACTATAGCTAAATTGATCACCTGGAATAAAGTTTAATGAATGTTGACTGGCTATTATTTGATAAGCATTGTCGTCATCAATTAAAGTATTTTCATCAAAATTTACCAACCAGATTAGTGTATCGTAATCTCTTAAGCCACTTTGATGATGTATCAAGTGGTCTATAGAAATGCTATCAGCATATTTTGGTAAATCTTTGAAATATTTTGAAATTTTGTCGCTGGTTTTTAGCTTGCCCTGTGCCTGAAGAAGGTAAATGCATGCAGCGGTAAATTTTTTACCATCAGATGCAATATTAAAAGAGGTTTCAGCTGTATTTTTTCTATTGGTTTTTAAATCTGCCAAGCCAAAACCTTTCTTGTAGATAAACTGACCATTTTTTACAACCCCAACTGCAAAACCAGGTTCGTTGGGTTTTATGATACCAGACAATACACGGTCAATTCTTTTTGATAATGGGGTTTGCCCATAACACAGGGTGCTTAATAAGAGAGTGTTAAAGAGAATAATTGAGATTTTGCTTTTCATACGGTTAGATGTATGATTATAGACGATAGGAAATGCTAAAGGGTTGCATTCCGCTAAATTTTAAATAAAAAACGCCGCTTTGCATCCACAAAGCAGCGATTATTATTAACTAAACTAAACTTTTAATTTACATGGTGTACATCTCCACTTTTTGAGCTTGATGTTTTTTTAAGTGAAGCGTTTCCTTTATAACTCACGTCGCCACCACCGCTGGCACTGGCCTCCAAGCCTTTATTTACGTAAAGACTTACATCAGAACCACCAGAAGCCTGCACCTTTGCATAATCAGTAATTAATTCATAAGCGTCGATATCACTACCACCACTGGATTGAATGGTCATATTTTCTGCTTTGCCTTTTAAATCGATATCACTACCACCGCTTGATTGGATAGATAAGTCGTTACAAACCACCGTTAATTTTAAGTCTGACCCACCAGAGGAGCGAATAGCAAGTTTATCTGTTTTGATCTGATTTTGTGTAAAAACATCCGATCCGCCTGATGCTGCAATAGCATTTAGACTTTTGAAACTTACATAAGCTTTAATGGTACGGTTTTTAAACATGCCGCTCCAGTTGATGCCGTCTTTAAATTTTATGATAACATTACTGCCGCTTTGCTCAACAATAATATCTTTTAATGTTTCCGAATCTGATTTTATGCTCACACTCTCACTGCCACCTTGGGTTAGATACAAGTCGATTCCACTGCTTACACCGATACTATTAAAATTTTTAACGGTAAAATTTTTAGTTTCCTGTGCTTTAGCGATGTAGCTGGTTACCACTATAAATAAAATGGCGGATGATTTGATAAGGATTTTCATAGTCGTTTTTTGTTAAATGATTCTGAAGCTATCATTACGCGATATTGTGCAATAAGGGCTTCGATTTTGTGTTTTGGTTATAGATATTAGACGCATCTCTGATGAAAACGTTGCAAACAATCGAAATTATTTTTCAAATAGTTGAAAAATCTGAATGGTCTTTTTGTGAACTTTAAAACTATTTATCCATTTTAGTGCATTTTAGAATATTATCTCCGTCTTTAATTAAAAGCGTATCGACTATACCTTTTTCATTTTTTGTAAAAATTATCTTTGGATCAAAATCCCAAAGAAAAAATATTTCCTGTGTTTGCGGGAACAGATTGAAAGTTGGTAAACCAATGGTTTTTAAGATTAAATTCTTATCCTTTTTATAAATATTTACTTCTTCGCCATCTGGCCTCATGTATTTGCCTGTATAGGTACTTAATATATCATCGCTTATATTAAAAACTTTAGGGATGTCATTTAGTGGTGTACTTTTGAGGGCTTTATGTATAATTTCTTTTCCTTCAGGCCAAAAAGACCTGACAATATTATTGCAAATGATTTGTCCGTTGTCTCCATTGGTTAATACAATTAAGCCACGTTTTGATTTTGGAAGTAATACGATAATTGCCGCTACGCCTGCATCATTACCTCCGTGTTCCATTGCATATTCATGATTGGGTAAATCCTTAATTAGTCGCCAGCCTAGTCCCTGCATTAAATTCTGATTAATTTTAGCCTGTCCTTTAATTATTTCGTTAAATAATTGCTTAGAAATATGGAGACCATTTAAAGTTTCAATGCCAAATTTACTAAGGTCAGTAACTGTTGTGATCAGATCATCTGCAGCACTTGGTTCGGAAGCATAATTACTTTTGGTGTATTCTTTTCCATTGGCATCGTACCACCTGCTAAATCTTTTTAAATCTTGTTTACCATCCCATTCATGTTTGGTGTCGATCATACCGAATGGTTTAAATAAAATCGAGTCTGAAAGTTGAACTAAAGATTTGTGAAATTTATGTTCTATGGCTTTTTTGAGATACTCCATTCCTTCTCCCGAATAATTAAATTTGGTTCCTGGCGCAAATTCAAATTGAAGTTTTCCTGATGCATTCATCCATCTCCAATTGCTAAATCCTGATTGTTGACTTAAGATATGGCGGGTTGTTAGTTTTTTTGATAATGAATCGGATGCAATATCAGGATCGGTATAATAATGATATAGTGGTTCATCTAATTGCCAATCGCCATTATCGATTAGTTTTAATACAAGCGTTGAAAATACCACTTTAGCTACCGATGCTACATTGAAAAGTGTATTGACTGGTTTTAGAGATCCGGTAGAATCCTGGCCATATAATTTTGCATGTATTAACTTTCCATCTTGTATTATGCCAAGGCCTACATTTGGAACATTTAAATCTTTTTGCCAGGCAGCTATCTGACCTTCCAAAAGTTTGATTTTCTCGTCAGATTTATTTTGCTTGATCGTTTTACTACGACTATTATTCTGAGCATAATTGCTAGTCGGAATTAATAGAAATAAAAAAAGATAAAAAAATATTTTGTTTAAATGTTTCATTTCCCCAACGTGTTCTATTTGGATTATCAGACGGTGAGGAGGAGAAAACGTTGCAAGCAGTTGAAATTATTTTTCAAATAGTTTGAATTTCATCCTTAAAATCGTTCTTTTTGTATTCAATCCTTTTTATACAATGGCATCGCAATTACTTATTCTTAACAAGAAACAGATTCAGCAGAAAATAGACCGTATCGCTTATCAGATTTTGGAAGATAACCTGAATGAGAAAGAAATTGTATTGGCGGGTATCTGGGACCGCGGCTACAAATTGGCATTAAGATTAGAAAAGGTACTAAAGAAAATCTCTGGTTTTAAATTAACCATGCTGCGCATTGATCTGCAAAAGGAGAGCAGCAAATTGGTTGCCTCAACCGATCTGGATGAAAGCCATTGGAAAAATAAAGTAATCATTATCGTAGATGATGTATTGAACAGCGGTAAAACATTAGCTTATGGTTTAGGCGTTTTCTTAAATACGCCACATAAAAAAATCCGAACAGTAGTTTTAGTTGATCGAAGTCACAAAATTTTCCCTATTGCCACCGATTTTGTAGGTCTTGAATTGGCAACTATCTTAAAAGAGCATGTAGATGTGGTGATGGATGTAGAAGGTGAAGAAGATCGGGTTTATTTGAGCTAAGGTTGATGTAAAATGGCAGAGGTGATGGAACTTAATAGCTATCGTCCTCGTTTGTAACGAGGATGCAAGAGAACAGCGATTGTATCGCAGATTAAAAGTTGTTTTAGAATTATTGCACCACATTAAAAATGTGAATCTCACTGATCCTCGTTACAAACGAGGACTATGGTTTATCTTTAATCAAACTTGACTTTTATCAACTTAATGTCGCCGTTGTTACAAATGAGGAAGATGATTATCTTTTAAATCAGCTCAATTTTTAGCAGTCCTCCAATTCCCGCATAATCTCTTGCGCTGCTATAAATATAATGCTCTGGAATTTCTACAATAGCAGCTTTAACAGGGTTATCATGTATGTATTCTAGTTTTTGATAAGCATCTATTTCTTGTAGATCGATGGGATGGTTATCGTCTTGCCAGATTTTATAATTCTCAGCCCGATTGGTTCTTTTAGCTTCAAAATTAAACTTATCTAAAAGCCAGTCTCTTCTACTTTCAGGTATTTCTTTAATTTCGGTAATAAGCTTCTTGGATGTGAATTTTTTAAAATCCCTTAAAAAATCAGACATTTTGTTTGGCTCTTCACATCTTCCGATAAAATGAATGTGATTCGTCATCAGAACCCAGCCATTTATTATTAAACCTTTATTCTCTATACAGTGATTTAACGAATCGACAATAATGTTCTTGTATTCTAGTCTAGTAAATAAGTCTATCCAGCCAACTATGGTGCAGGTTATAAAATAAGTTTGATTCTGATCAGTAATGATATATCTGCTTCCTCCCATAATGATAAGATATTTAAATCCTTAATAAAATTATACCAACAATATCTAGGCGTTTGGGAGATTTATAGTCAATATAAGTAAATATTTTTTTATACCCTAATGCGATTATCGTCCTCGTTTGTAACGAGGATGTATGAGAACAGCGATTGTATCGCAGATTAAAGCGTTGTTAATAATTTGCACCACATTACAAATGTGGATCTCGCTGATCCTCGTTACAAACGAGGACCATAATTTCATAGCTGATTAAAGCGTTGTTTTAAGAATTTGTACTACATTATAAATGTTGATCTCGCCGATCCTCGTTTGTAATGATTACTATAACTATGAAAATTTGCAATTCACCTCAATTTTTTGCAATTTCCCAAAATGTATCAGCCCAGAAAAAATAATTTGATCTTCAGCTTTTTTTCCTGGTACATTCAGTTTATCATCAAAAAAGATTTTGCATCATTTCAGTATGATCAATTGGAGGTTAAACCGGACGCTCCTATGTTGGTTTTAGCCAATCATTTCAGCTGGTGGGATGGTTTTTTCCTCTTTTATATCAACAAAAAAGTATTTAAGAAACAATTCCATGTTTTGGTAAATGCCGAAAACTATACTAAAGTAGGTTTCTTGAAATATCTTGGTGCTTTTGCTGCCGAAAATAAAGGTAAAGATGTTTTAGAAACGCTTAATTATGCAGGCAAACTGTTAGATAATCCTGCAAATATGGTACTTGTATTCCCCCAGGGCAAATTGTATTCAAACCATTTAAATGGCATCAGTTTTGAAAAAGGGGTAATGCAGATGATTAATGCCAGTCAGAAAAAAATCAATATTATTTTTGCCGCTACGTTTATCGATTATTTCGCGAAAAGAAAGCCCTCCGCCTATACTTACCTACAGCATTGGGAGAATGAGGAGTATGTGAGTTTACAATTACTAAAAAGCGCCTACAATAAACATTACGATCAATCGGTTGTTAAACAAACTCAGCTAATTGAATGACAATTTTTATTTACGCAGTTTTAATTTTTCTGGTGATCCGGTTTTCGGTTACTATTTTCAATTTTCTCTCTAACCCGAAGTTGCCGAGAGTGGTTAAACACTATCATGATAAGGTTTCGATCTTAATACCTGCGAGGAATGAAGCAGAGAATATTTTGGAATTACTTGTTTCAATAAAAAATCAGGATTATATCAATTATGAGGTTCTTGTTTTGGATGATAACAGCGGTGATAATACTTTCGGTATAGTTGAGAAATTTTGCCTTTCAAATCCGCAATTTAAGGTGTTAAGTGGTAAAGAGCTACCTCAAAACTGGCTTGGGAAAAACTATGCCTGCCAGCAGCTTAGCGAATTGGCCACCGGGAAATATCTTTTGTTTGTTGATGCAGACGAATCAATCAAAAGAGGGTTAATCAATAGCCTCATTAACCGAATGGAAATTGGAAACCTGGCCTTATTAAGCGTTTTTACGAACCAAACTATAAAATCGATAGGCGAGTGGTTAACCGTGCCCTTAATGCATTTTATCTTGTTAAATTTATTGCCTTTGCGTTTGGTTAAGCTTTCGAAAAATCCGGCATTTGCAGCAGCAAGCGGGCAATGCATGTTTTTTAATGCCAATAATTACAAAGAAAACCATTGGCATGAGCGGGTTAAACACCAGGTTGTAGAAGATGTAGAGATTATGAAGCTGGTAAAACAAGAAAAATTTAATGCAGAAGCCCTTTTAGCCAACGGACTGATTTATTGCAGGATGTATAATAATTTAAGCGAAAGCTTAAATGGTTTCAGTAAAAATTTACTGGCAGGTTTTGGTAATAACATCATAATATTATTACTTTACCAGCTTTTGGTAACCATAGGGCCTGTAATTTTAATCTTAAACTTTAATGTTGCTTTACTTGTATTACCATTAACTTTAATAGTGTTAAGTAGAATAATGATCTCTTATTTGTCTGGACAGCATGTTTTGATAAATTTGATTTTACATCCCTTGCAGATGTTGTTCTTCTTAATCATATCATTCATTTCTATAAAGAAACATATTTTTAAAACGAGTACATGGAAGGGCAGAAGGATCAAAACGATTTAAAGATTAAAAGAATTGCAGTTGCAATAATTGTCATTTTTCATGTGGTTGGCTTGTTTGGTTTCTTAATTCCAGTTGCACAGCCTTATTTTATCAAATTAATTCCCTTTCATTTATTGCTGATGTTTGCCGTAATTCTTTTTTCGTACAATGCGGATGTGAAAAGATTATTGTTGCTGGTTTCGGGGGTATTTCTCTGTGGCTTTTTAGTCGAGGTACTGGGTGTGCACACCGGAAAAATATTTGGAAGTTATTACTATGGCGATACGTTGGGATACAAAGTTGCTGCGGTTCCATTACTCATGGGCGTAAACTGGGTAATCCTTATTTTCAGCATTGGGCAAATGATGAAAAGTATGAAAATCAGGAATAGCATTTTAGCTTCTGTTCTGGGCGCTTTTATACTGGTTATTTTTGATTTCTTTTTAGAACCCGTGGCCATGAAATTTAACTATTGGCAGTGGGACTGGCATGAAATTCCGGTTCAAAATTATGTAGCCTGGTTTATTGTTTCGGTAATCTTATTGAAGTTTTATTATGCTTTAGGTTTAAAACAACAGAAATATATTGGTACAGCCATGTTTGCTTCACAGTTAATCTTTTTTGTTGTCTTATACATGACAACCGGAACAAATATTTTTGCTTAATTTTGTGATGTTATTTTAATTAACTTTATAACATGGAAACATTAATCGTACAGCCTAAAACTAAAAAACAACTTTTGGCAGTTGAGGCCGTGTTACAAGCGTTGAATGTATCTTTTAAAAAGCAAAAAAGTTACAGTCCGACATTTATAGATGAAATAGCTAAAGGGGAAGAGGATATAAAAAATGGACGTCTAACCAGGATTAAGGATGTTCATAATATATGGGAAAGTATTTCGTAGATATTACTGATCAGGCTAAACAACAGTTGGCCGCCATACTTAAATCCGGAGATCAGGCTTCAATAAAGAAACTCCAGCAAATTTTTATAGAATTAAGTATCCATCCAGCATCAGGAGTTGGTAAGCCTGAAAAACTAAAATTTGAATTTTTAGGCTATTGGTCGAGACAGATAAATAAAAAAGATAGGTTAGTCTATAGGATCGATGAAGAGATTATTACAGTATTTGTAATTTCTGCAAAGGGACATTATGGCGATAAATAACTAATCCTAAAAAACAAATGAGCAATTTAAACTTACAGGTTAACATCGATAAATCATCAGGCTTTTGCTTTGGGGTAGTATATGCCATAGAAATGGCCGAAGACATTCTGGATAACGAAGGTTATTTATATTGCCTTGGCGATATTGTGCATAACGATGAAGAAGTAGAACGTTTAACCAATCGCGGATTAAAAATCATCGATCACGAAGTATTAAAAAACTTAAGGGACGAAAAGGTTTTAATCAGGGCACATGGCGAAGCACCTTCAACCTATCAACTGGCTTTAGAAAATAATCTTACCCTGATTGATGCGTCTTGTCCGGTAGTGTTGAAATTACAGAACAGGATTAAAAATTCTCATGATGATGATGAGCAGGTGCTTATTTTTGGGAAACACGGTCACGCTGAAGTTATCGGCCTCCAAGGTCAAACAGATGGTAAAGCCATTGTTTTTCAAGATTTAGCTGAATTAGATAACGTTGAGCTTCCTGCTAAATTTACATTATACAGCCAAACCACTAAAAGTACCGATAAATTCTACCACATTAAAGATGAATTATTAAGCCGCGGTTACGAAGTAAAAGCTAATGATACGATCTGCAGGCAAGTATCTAACCGATACGAAGAACTCGAAGATTTTGTAGGTCATTACGATAAAATCGTTTTCGTTTCGGGCAAAAAATCGTCTAACGGAAAAGTTCTTTATGACGTTTGTAAAAAACACAATGACCATTCGTACTTTATTTCTAACGTAGAAGAATTAGATCAGGCCTGGTTTAACGAAAATGACAAAGTAGGCATCTGTGGAGCAACTTCTACACCGATGTGGTTAATGGAAAAGGTTAAGGCTGCGTTAGAAAAATACTAATTATAAGAAGAACTAATCAATTGATATTTATTATTTAATGAAAGCCTTGTTGATAATAGATATGCAGATTGGTAGTTTTAAACCTTACACTTTGCGTTATGATACTTTAGGTGTAATTGAGAGGATAAATAAATTGTCGCATTATTTTAGGATGAATAATTATAAAGTGATTTTTGTCCAACATGATGGTACCAAAGAAAATATATTTTTACCAAATACCTTTGATTGGGAACTCTTGCCAGAATTAGTCAGCAGTCCTACTGATGATATCGTTTCAAAATCAGCTAACGACGCATTTTATAATACAAATTTGCATCATACCCTAGCCCAAAGTAATATTACAGAATTATTTGTTACTGGCTGTGCGACAGATTTTTGTATTGATGCAACAGTTAAGTCGGCTGTTAGTAGAGATTATGAAGTAACTGTTGTAGAAGATGCCCATACAACTGCAGACCGACCGCATCTAACTGCTCCTAAAGTAATTGAGCATTACAATTGGATCTGGCGTGAAATGACTCCAACAAACTTTAAAATTCAAGTTATAAGAACTAAAGATCTACTTACTTTGTTTGCTTAGGAGTAATATGCCAATTGAACAGGGATTTTTAAATCTACAAAACCATAAATTGAAAGCTGTAAACCCATATACCGGAATTCTGGTTGCGTTAACCGTAATGGCCTGCTGGTTTACATCACTCTTTTTTTTGTTGAACTGGAATTTTAACTGGAACAATCCTTTGGTTTATCTGATGGTTTTTGTTCAGATGCATTTGTACACCGGTTTGTTTATTACCGCCCACGATGCCATGCACGGAACAATATCGCCGAACCAAAAGGCCAACAATTTTATTGGCTATCTTTCCGTTTTTCTTTACGCAGGTTTTTTTTATAACCATTTGTACGCAAAACATCACCAACACCACCGTCATGTACATACCGAAAACGATCCTGATTTTGCGCCACATGGCTTTTGGAAATGGTATTTCCGTTTCATGTTAAATTATGTCTCCATTATTCAATTGGTGATTATGGCCATAGCTTTTAATGTTTTGAAAATCTGGATTGTTGAAAAAAATCTGTTATTGTTTTGGGTACTGCCATCCTTATTAAGCACTTTTCAACTGTTTTATTTCGGAACCTATTTGCCGCACAAAGGTGAACACGATAACGAATACCATTCTACTACTTTAAAGAAAAATCATTTTATTGCCTTTATTACCTGTTACTTTTTTGGTTATCATTTAGAACACCATCAAAAACCAGCTATGCCCTGGTGGCAACTGTATAAAACTAAAGGATAATATCATTAGTTGTGGTGTCAGATGTTGCCATCTGACACTAAATTAAACCATCTTTTGATTTCCCAAATAATACTTTATTTATTCTAACTGTCAGATGGTAACATCTGACAGAACCATTGATAGTCCCAAAAAACAAATTTAAATGGGATTTAAAAACGTTAGAAACCTGCACAAAACCAGGTTCATAAACCTGACTGTACGAAAATCCTTTTTGTGGTGTAAAAGTTTAAAAATGCATTGCCAAGCACACAAAGATTGTAGGGAAGGCAGGACTACGCCTAAATAGATTTGCTGCATTTGCTTTTCTAATAAATAAGCAACAAATACAATATTTTTTTACCAAAAAATGTCGGCCATTATTTTTTTAACATAGGTAAAAAGCAATAAAAAGGCGATATTTGCGCCACAAAACATATTCTTGTATACATGAGCAAAAAGGGAATTTTACTGGTAAACTTAGGAACGCCTGATAGTCCGGCAACGGCTGACGTTAGAAAATACTTAGACCAATTTTTAATGGACGAAAGGGTAATCGATATTCCGAAGTTGAACAGAACATTATTGGTTAAAGGGATTATTGTTCCCTTCCGTAGTCCCAAAACTGCAAAATTATACAAAGAAATCTGGAATGAGAATGGTTCACCATTGTTGTTCTACAGTAGGTTACAGGCCAAAATGTTACAGGAAAGGCTAGGTGACGATTACCATGTCGAGTTGGCCATGCGTTACCAAAGTCCATCTATCGCCTCAGCGCTTGCCAACTTAAAAGCAGGTTTGGTAGAAAGTATCCAGGTTATCCCAATGTTTCCGCAATATGCTTCTGCCAGTACGGGTTCGGTAATGCAACTGGTAATGGAATTGGTGAGCAAATGGCAAACCGTACCACCGATTTCGTTTGTGAATTCATTTCATGATAACGAATTGATAATTAAAGTTTTTGCAGAAAATGCTAAAAAGCATCATGTAGAAAGTTATGATCACGTATTGTTCAGCTTCCATGGTTTGCCTGAACGTCAACTTTTAAAATGCGATCATACTGGAAGTTACTGTTTAAAAAGTGCAGATTGCTGCCAAACCTTAAACGATACCAACAAATTCTGTTATTCTGCACAGGGGCATGATACGGCCAGGTTAATCGCCAAAGAATTAAACCTATCAAGAGATCAATATACCGTTTGTTTCCAATCGCGTTTAGGTAAAGAGCCATGGGTGCAGCCTTACACTACAGATGTGTTAAAGAAGTTGGCGGCCGAAGGCAAAAAACGCCTTTTGGTTTTTAGTCCTGCTTTTGTGGCCGATTGCTTGGAAACACTTTACGAAATCACGGTAGAATACCATGAAGAATTTAAAGCTTTAGGTGGCGAACATGTTCAGTTGGTAGAAAGTTTAAACGATAGTCCCGTTTTTATTGAGGCACTTGCCGGAATGGTTAAATAGTCTTAGATTTAAAGATGGCAAATTTTATCATTTTAATGGGGGTGTCTGGAAGTGGTAAAACGGTTATCGGAAAGGCTTTGGCGCCAAAAATAAATGCCGAGTTTATTGATGGTGATAACCTGCATTCGCAACAGAATGTAGATAAAATGGCTGCTGGGATTCCCCTAACAGATGCCGATCGTTTAGATTGGCTACTGCTGATTGCGAAAGTTGGTCGTGAACACGTAGCCCATGGTACGAGTTGCATTATTGCTTGTTCTGCACTTAAGAAATCGTACCGCAATTTGCTGAGAACAGATAATACCAATATCCGGTTTGTTTATTTAAAAGGGAGTTTCGATTTAATTCACGATCGTATTACTAAACGTTCTCACCAATATATGCCTTCAACCTTATTAAAAAGCCAGTTTGAAACATTAGAAGAGCCACTGGGTGATGAGCAGGATGTAGTAACAATTTCAATCGATCAAAGCATTCCTGATATTGTAAATGAAATTGCTAGCGCTGATCTTATTTCGTAATCATCGAAATAATCAGATCAGTTGCACCTTTTTTATTTGCAACATATCTTTTAGCTTGGTCTGCAGCATCTTGATTTTCTACGAAACCTTCGAGCGCATTAATTAAATCAGTTGTGGAGCTGATGCTTTTCGCTGCACCAATAGCAATGAGATCTTTTGCTTCCTGAAATTTATCGTATTTAGGTCCGAAAATTACCGGTAAACCAAATGCTGCGGCTTCTAAAGTATTGTGGATACCTGTTCCAAAACCGCCGCCAATGTAAGCCACTTTTCCATATTGATATAATGAAGAAAGCATACCGATGTTATCGATTATTAAGATTTGAGATTTGAGATTTGAGATTTGAGAACTTTCACCCGCTAACTGCGCACTCAAAACTGAAAACCGTACACTGTTAACTGAAAACTGTTTCTCTATACTTTCGATATGGCTTTCGTGGATCTCATGCGGTGCGATGATAAACTTCCAGTTGGGGTATTTTTCTGGCAAAGCCGATAATATTTTTTCATCTTCGGGCCAGGTACTTCCGCAAACTAAAGTGGGTGATTTGCCAATAAAACTTTCGATAAGGCTTAGTTGCTTGGGCGATTGCGCATTTTCATAAACACGGTCGAAACGGGTATCACCACTTATGGTTACATTATCTAAACCGATTGATTTTAAAAGATTTTCGCTCTCTTTATTTTGTACGAAAAAGTAAGTAACAGATTTTAAAATATTGCGGTAAAAGCCACCGTACCTTTTAAAAAAAAGCTGGTTTTCTCTAAAAATTCCGGAAATCACGTATAAAGGAATGCCCTGATCCTTTAATTCCTTAAAATAGAAATGCCAAAATTCATATTTGGTAAAAATCGCCATTTCAGGATTAATGCCTGCTATAAAACGTTTAGCATTAGCAGCAGTATCAATGGGGAGATAAAATACATCTGCCAGTGCATAATTTTTTCTGACCTCATATCCCGAGGGAGAAAAAAAAGTAACTATAATTTTCTTTGCTGGATAAAGTGTTTTTATTTTTTCCAAAACGGGTCTGCCCTGTTCAAATTCACCTAAAGAAGCAAAATGAAACCATATATGTTTTTCGGTAGGATTAATTTTCCGGGCAATTATGGTAAAGATATTTTTGCGCCCAATGATAAAAAGTTTAGCCTTAGGATTAAATAATGAGAATATCCTGATGAGTAAAGTATAAGCCCAGATTCCGATGATGTAAAGTAATTTCATATCTTCGTGCCAAGATAAAACGAATATATTTAAAAAGCTTAAAAATATATGGAAGCCTCACGATTTTACCTTGTATTCAACTGAATAAATAGACTTCGCTGGTTGCCTTATAGCTGATCAAAATAAAAAACATCTTAAAAAATAAAATCATTTTTGATGGCCGGAATTTATACGATTTGAAAAAAATGATCGATCTTGGCTATTATTATAACAGTATAGGTAGAAAACTATTAATTCCCTAACCAACTATTTGGTAGAATAATCAAAATGTGTTGAGTAAGGTTAGTTTTAAAAAAGAAATATGGACGAAACAAAGGAAAAGTTCCCTTCAGTAAATTCAGGGAGTAGGAAAAGGATATTGATTACAGGTGCAGCCGGATTTTTAGGCTCACACCTTTGTGATCGTTTTGTAAGAGAGGGTTATCACGTTATCGGGATGGATAATCTGATTACTGGTGATATAGCAAATATAGAACACTTGTTCAAGCTGGAGAATTTTGAGTTTTATAATCATGATGTTTCCAAATTTGTGCATATTCCAGGTAAACTTGATTACATTTTACATTTTGCTTCACCTGCAAGTCCGATCGATTATCTTAAAATCCCGATCCAGACACTTAAAGTAGGTTCATTAGGTACGCATAACCTGTTGGGTTTAGCCCGTAATAAAAATGCAAGGATGCTGATTGCATCAACTTCTGAAGTATATGGCGATCCGAGTGTAAACCCACAGCCCGAAGAATACTGGGGTAATGTAAATCCGGTTGGTCCACGTGGTGTTTACGATGAGGCTAAACGTTTTCAGGAAGCCATTACTATGGCCTATCATACCTTCCACGGCGTAGAAACCAGGATCGTTAGGATTTTTAATACCTACGGGCCGAGAATGCGCCTGAATGATGGTCGTGTTTTACCTGCTTTTATTGGGCAGGCCTTAAGGGGAGAAGATTTAACTATCTTTGGTGATGGAAGTCAAACACGCTCTTTTTGTTATGTTGATGATCTGATAGAGGGTATATACCGTTTATTAATGAGCGATTATGTTCAGCCGGTAAACATTGGTAATCCAGATGAAATTACCATCAAACAGTTCTGTGAGGAAATTATTAAACTTACAGGCACTACGCAAAAAATTGTGCACAAAGAGTTGCCGCAGGATGACCCAAAACAGCGCAGACCGGATATTACAAAAGCTAAGGAGATTTTAGGCTGGGAACCAAAAATTGGACGTGCGGAGGGATTAAAAATTACATACGAATATTTTAAATCGTTGCCTGCCGAGGCATTGGAAAAAATAGAACACAAAGATTTTACCACATTTAACCGTTAAAATGGCAAAAATATTAGTTACTGGTGGAACAGGGTATATAGGTTCGCACACAGCTGTAGAATTACACAACGCAGGATACGAAGTTGTAATTGTCGATAACCTTTCCAACTCGAATATCAAAATTTTAACTCAGCTTCATGCCATCACCGGCAAATGGTTTGATTTTCATGAAATTGATCTTCAGGATGAAAAAGCGGTACAGGAATTTGCAGAAAACCATGCTGATATTGATGGAATTATTCATTTCGCAGCTTATAAAGCAGTAGGCGAATCGGTAGAAAAGCCATTAAAATATTATAAAAACAACTTTTACGGATTGATTAATCTGCTAACTTCATTTAACAGGAAGATTAATTTTGTGTTTTCTTCATCTTGCACCGTTTATGGTCAGCCAGAAACTTTGCCGGTAACCGAAGCGGCATCAGTGCAGAAAGCAGAATCTCCTTACGGAAATACCAAACAGATTGCTGAAGAAATCCTGGCAGAAACTGCAGCGGTAACACCTGATTTAAGTGTAATCGCTTTGCGTTATTTTAATCCAGTTGGTGCCCACGAAACTGCTTTGATCGGTGAGCTGCCAAATGGTGTGCCTGCAAACCTTGTCCCTTTTATTACTCAATCTGCTATTGGAAAACGTGGTCCGATTACCGTTCACGGAAATGATTACGATACGCCAGATGGTTCTGCTATCCGCGATTATATCCACGTGGTTGATCTTGCAAAAGCACATGTTGCCGCTATTAAAAAATTAGAAGATGGAAACCCGAACGGTAATTATGATGTTTTCAATATTGGTACCGGTAAAGGATCTTCGGTTTTAGAGATTATTGCCGCTTTCGAAAAAGTAAATGGCGAAAAACTGGATTATAAAATCGGTCCGAGAAGGGCAGGAGATATTGTTCAGATTTATGGCGATGTACAAAAATCGAATAATGAACTGGGTTGGAAAGCCGATCTGGATATCAATGAAATGATGCGCTCGGCATGGGAGTGGGAAAAATACATTAAGGCTAACCCTTTTTAAATGAAGTTATCGGAGCACAAAGATTTAAAAGCCGCCATTACCGAACTGCCTGTTAAAGAAAAAGACAAGCTATTGCTGCGCTTGGTAGCTAAAGATAAAGTGCTTACCGAACACCTTCATTATAAATTATTAGAGGATGAAACCGATCTGGAAGACCGGAAAGAAAGGATTAAAGCCGATGTTGACGAACAGATTACTGAACTGAAAAAATTAAATGCCAAAGAGGCATTGGTAAAAGTAAGGAAGATGGTCACCTCGGTTAACCATTTTTATAAGGTAACCAAAGATCCTGTTGGGGAAGTAGAACTTAAGCTGTATATCCTCAATGCCATCCCTTTTGATTATAAAAAATCAATTTTTGGTTACCGTGATTTTATGATGCTTTTTAGTATATATTACATCAAAACAGTTGCGGTAACCATCAATAAATTCAAAAAACTTCACGAAGACCTGCAGTTCGATTTAAGTGAAGATCTGAATCACTTGCTCGATAAAATCTATTCTTCTAAATTAGCTGGTGCAGCAGAAGCCAGTAATTTGCCAAAAGAGATCAGTTAAATACTATATTCCCATTATGTTAATCGATAAATCTCCAGGATTAAAGAATGCAGTTCTAAATTTACCACCAAAAGAAAAAGATAAATTACTTTTGAAACTCATTAGTAAGGATGTTGTATTATTAAGTCAACTGGAACATCAATTGTTAGAAGATAATAGCGATCTAGATGAGCGCATTGAGCAAATTAAACAGGAAATAAGTAAAAAAATAGGTTACATTAATCGATATATAGAGAATAATTATAACTACTCTGCTGGCTATTTAATGATGGATATCAGAGAAATGAATGGCTTAGTAAATCAGCACCTACTCGTTACCAAACATAAACTAAGTGAAATTGATTTGAGGATATTTTTGTTAGAAAATGTGATTAATTGCTCAGTTCAACATTATTTCAACACGCCTACCAGGCATAACGAAAAATTATTTAATTATTTTGCAGGCCGTATTAAATATATACTCGAAAAATTCGGTAAACTTCACGAAGATGTGCAGTTCGACTTTTCTGAACGATTAAATGGGGTGTTAAAATTTGCGCATCAATCAGGGTTAAAATCAGCCATGGAAACACTTGCATTAGTGAAAGAGGTTTAACTTAAAATATGTTCGGAGAAAAAATCTGGCAGAAAGAGGTGCTCACCTTAGCGAAAATTATTTTTTGTTCGAACTTCCTTATATTAATCCACCGCAAAATCTTATTGATTTTATAAAAATCTCCTTTAGTGTCTGGGGTTATTCGTACCTCAACGCCTCTACTGGGTCCAGCTTTGAAGCTTTTTTGGCAGGGTAATATCCGGAAAGGATTCCTACCAACACACATAATACAAAGCCACCAATAATAAATAGCCAGGGGATCAGGAATGAGCCACCCATAGCAAGAGAAATCAGGTTTCCTAAAACTATTCCTAGAAAAATACCTAAGGCACCACCCATTAAGCAGATTACTACAGCCTCGATTAAAAATTGGCGGCGAATAACCTTCGGATTTGCGCCGATCGCTTTACGGATACCGATTTCGCGGGTACGTTCGGTAACTGAAACCAGCATGATATTCATTAAGCCTATTGAGGCTCCAATTAAAGTAATAATTCCAATGGCAACACCGCCAATAGCCACAAAGGCCAGGTTCTCGAATAATGTTTGGGCAATGGCATCACTCTTGGTAATCTCGAAATTATTGGTTTCGTTTACCTTTACCTTGCGGATATTTCTGAATAGTGAAGTAGATTCGCCAATAATGTTTTCCTGCATCTCATTACTAGGTACCATTACAGTGATGGTGTAAGATGGATTTGCATTGGCATTAATCTGCTTCGCTTTTAGCAGTGGTACGTAAACAGCCCTGTCGCCACTAAAGCCCATACTCGATCCCTTTTTCTCTAATACACCAACAATTTTAAAACGGTTATTGCCTACATTGATCAGTTTATCTAAAGGGTCTGAGTCTTTGAACAGCTTTTCTACTACTTCGCCACCAACAATACAAACATTACTTCCTAATTGTATTTCAGAAACGCTAAAATTTCTTCCTTGTGAGAGATTTAAACCCTGAGAAGCTAAGCCATTTTCATCAACCCCCTGAACGTTAATATTTGGGTTGGTTTTTAAACTGCCATATTTTATGGTAGAGCCGTTGCTGGCAAAAACACTTACTGCAACAGTAGCAGGAGTATTCAGGCTATCTTTAAAGTTAACAGCATCTTCATAACGGATGGCTTTAAAAGGTTTTGGCCTTTTTCCATTTCCAATCCTGATTCCCGTACCACGGTTCCTGATGGTAAATGAATTGGCGCCCATGCTACTAAAAGCATCTGTCATACTTTTCTTTACAGCATCCAGCGTAGTTAAAATCCCAACCAAAGCCATTAAACCAATAGCAATAATCAAAGCAGTAAGCATGGTACGCAAGCGGTTCGCTTTAATTGATTCTAATGCCAGTCTGATGTTTTCTCTGTAATTCATTTGGTATTGCGGTAAGCGTTTGGCGGGCAAAGCTTGTAAAAATAAAAAAAGTCCCGATGTTTAGACAAGGGGACTGCACTATATGTTACAATAATATTTTATTTATGCCGAGAAACTCGTGCCACAACCGCAGGTGCTCGTTGCATTAGGGTTAACGAAGGTAAAACCACGAGAATTTAATCCATCCTGCCAATCGATCATCATGCCCATTAAGTACATCTGGTGTGCTTTATTCATGAAAACTTTAATGCCCTCAATAAAATATTCCTGATCGCCATCTTTTTTCTGATCAAAACCCAAAACGTAGTTCATGCCAGCGCAACCACCGCCCTCTACGCCAACGCGTAATCCGTAATCCTCACCGATCTCCTGCTGATCTTTTAATTTATATAACTCTTTAGTTGCTCCTTCCGAAAAAGTAACCGGTGCAAATGCTGTATCAACTGTTGTGCTCATGTTATTTAAATTTTTATCTGTTACAAATATAAATAATAATGCACATTTTTGCTTTTAACGGTCCGTTAATATTACCGTAATTAAACAATACTTATGAATACCCAACAGATTTTGATTGATATAGTGATCTTATTTGCAGGCATTTTTGCTGCGTTAATGGCCGTTTATTATATTTTAAAGAGCGATATTCAACGATTTTTCGACCTCAAAAATATTGAACTGAATAAAGAAAGCCGGGCGCACATTTTACCTTTAAGATTGCAGGCACACGAGCGTTTAATTATATTTATCGATCGCATTAACCCAGCTAATTTGCTTGTTCGCCTGCATCAGCAAGGAATTGCCATTGCTACTTTACAAGCAGGTATTTTAAATGAAATCCGCTCGGAGTACCAACATAACATCACTCAACAATTATATGTAGATAGTGTAACCTGGGGTGTGGTACGAAAATTAAAAGACGATACCATTGCCATGGTGAATAATGCAATACAAGGTTTACCAGCCGATGCAAATGGAATTGAATTGAGCAAAGCAATTTTACAGCACATGGCTAGTATAGACGAAAATCCATACGATTTAACGATCGAGCTGATTAAAAAAGATATTCATAGGTTGTTTTAATAGGGTAAACTGGTTAATTGCTAGCTATTATGCTCAGTTAACCAATTTCAATAATTACTTTCAAGTACAGTTAAACAAAATATCTGCCATGGCTGTGCCAATTAACCAATGACCACTGAACTAATGAACTAACCAGATGAGCGAGAAAAAGCATACCACTACTTCGGGGATTGAAATAAAGGCGCTGTATACCGAAGCGAAGCCAATGGAAGAACTGCCGGGAGAATTTCCTTTTACCAGGGGAATCCAGAAGGATATGTACCGCGGTCGCTTGTGGACGATGAGGCAGTATGCTGGTTTTTCGACTGCTGAAGAATCGAACAAGCGTTATCATTATTTATTGGCTCAGGGGACGACAGGATTATCTGTTGCTTTTGATCTTCCAACGCAAATTGGTTACGACTCCGATCATGAAATGGCTGATGGAGAGGTAGGTAAGGTTGGTGTAGCTATCGACTCGTTAAAGGATATAGAAATTTTATTTGATGGTATTGAGCTGAAAGACATTACCACTTCGATGACGATTAATGCAACGGCTTCGATTTTACTGGCCATGTATATTGCACTCGCCAAAAAACAAGGTGCAGATTTAAAGCAGATTTCGGGTACAATACAGAATGATATCTTAAAAGAGTATGCTGCAAGGGGAACATATATCTATCCGCCAAAGCAATCAATGCGTTTAATTACCGATATTTTTGAGTTTTGTAGCAAAGAAGTTCCGAAATGGAATACCATTTCTATATCTGGCTACCATATTCGTGAGGCTGGCTCTACCGCTGTGCAGGAACTTGCTTTTACATTGGCTAATGGCAAGACTTATCTAAAAGCCGCCTTAGATAAAGGTTTAGACATTAACATCTTTGCAAAACGCTTGTCGTTTTTCTTCAACTGCCACAACAATTTCTTTGAAGAAATTGCCAAGTTTAGGGCAGCAAGACGGATGTGGGCGAAAATTACAAAAGATTTGGGGGCTACAGATGAAAAAGCCCAGATGTTAAGGTTTCACACCCAGACCGGAGGCTCCACCTTAACCGCGCAACAACCACTAAATAATGTGATCAGGGTAAGTAATCAAGCCATGGCCGCGGTTTTAGGCGGAACCCAGTCTTTACACACTAATGGCTACGATGAGGCGCTTTCACTTCCAACAGAATCGGCAGCAAAAATTGCTTTACGGACCCAGCAGATTATTGCCTTCGAGAGTGGTGTTACTGATACTGTAGACCCATTGGCCGGATCGTTTTTTGTAGAAAGCCTAACTGATGAAGTAGAAGCCGCTGCTTGGGTCTATATTGATAGGATAGAGGCTATGGGCGGCTCGGTTAATGCCATCGAAAGCGATTATATGCAAAATGAGATTGCTGGTGCAGCTTATCAATATCAAAAAGAAATCGAAAACGGCGAAAGGATCTCGGTAGGTGTAAATAAGTTTACGCAGAAGGAGGAAGGTTTAACAGAAGTATTTAATATTGATGATTCGATCCGCAAGCTACAATCTGAAAAACTTGATTATTTAAAATCAATCCGAGATCAGGTTGCGGTAGAGCAAGCGCTCCAGCAATTGAGCGAAGCTGCTAAAGGTGAAGCCAACCTCATGCCTTTGATTATCGATGCAGTTGAAAAATATGCCACCCTAGGCGAAATCGCAGATGTATTCAGGAATACTTTTGGTGTTTATTAGCTAAACTTAAATACCCTGTTTTTTTGCTTCATTTCTAATTTTAAATTAAAGGTATCCTGCTTTTGATAAATGGTAATAAAATGATTGGCATCTTATTCATGATATGTGAATAATGGGCTAAACTGTCGTAAAATTCATACTGTAATAACAACTAATGAAATAGTATAAAGGATCGGCTAAAATTAATAATTTATTTATTTAAGTTATGCCTTTGATTTCCAGTTTGTTTGAGCTTAAACATGGCTAAAACGCTTAACTGTTATCTAAAATGGCTTAGATTTTGCTTTTTCAGCAGCAATTCGAAGTAATGAAGATATTGATTATAAATAGTGGTTATGTGGATAACCAGTGTTAATAAATAGTTATCAACATAAAAAATTGAGGTTAAGCGGGCTACTATATTCCTTATCAGTACGTTACGATTTATTTAAAATTTTTGTTTAAAATGTTGATAATTATGTCAATATTCGTAGTCCCTAAACGGACCATCCCTTTAATTCGAATAGGTACTGTAAACCAATAAATTATAGAAATCGCAATGGAAAAAACTTGTACAGAAGTATGGAAGAACTGTCTTCAAATTATTAAGGATAACATTCCGAGCCAAAGTTTCAAAACCTGGTTCGAGCCAATAACGGCTCTTAAATTGGACGGCAAGGTTTTAACCATACAGGTGCCAAGTTTGTTCTTTTACGAATGGCTTGAAGAACATTATGTGGGCTTGCTGCGCAAGACTGTAAAAAAACAACTTGGAGAGGATGGCAGGTTGGAATATAACATCGTTGTAGATAAATCATCAAACAGCGGTAATCCTTACACTACCAATATGCCCTCAAATGGAAATGGAGCGGAGGCAAAGGTACAATCGATGCCGATACCGGTTTCCATTAATAAGGATATTAAAAACCCATTTATTATCCCTGGATTAAAAAAATTAAATGTTGATCCACAATTAAACGCAAACTATACTTTCGAAAATTATATTGAGGGAGATTGCAATCGCTTGGCACGTTCTGCAGGTTACGCTGTAGCTGCTAAACCAGGTGGTACATCTTTTAACCCTCTGATGATTTACGGTGGTGTAGGTTTGGGTAAAACGCACCTGGCGCAGGCAATCGGTAATGAGATTAAACGCAGCATGCCAGATAAATTAGTAATCTACGTAAGTTGTGAGAAATTCTGTCAGCAGTTTGTAGATTCCTTGAAAAACAACACCATTAACGATTTCGTTAACTTTTATCAGGCAATGGATGTGATCATCATGGATGATGTGCACAACTTTGCAGGGAAAGAAAAAACACAGGATATTTTCTTCCACATTTTTAATCATCTGCATCAGTCGGGCAAACAGGTAATCTTAACATCTGATAAAGCACCGAAAGATTTAGCTGGTTTGGAAGAGCGTTTATTAAGCCGTTTTAAATGGGGTCTATCTGCAGATCTACAGATTCCTGATTTGGAAACGCGTATTGCTATTTTAAGAAAGAAAATGTATGCTGATGGTATTGAGTTGCCAGGCGAGGTGGTAGAGTATGTTGCACACAATATTGATAACAACGTACGTGAGTTAGAGGGTGCTATGGTATCTCTTCTGGCACAGGCTACTTTGAATAAAAAAGAAATCGATTTAGCCCTGGCTAAACAGATGTTGAAGAACTTTATCAAAAATACTTCAAAGGAAATTTCAATGGAATACATCCAGAAATTGGTTTGCGAGTATTTTGAGGTTCCTGTTGATATGGTAAAATCTCAAACACGTAAACGCGAAATAGTTCAGGCACGTCAGATTTCGATGTATCTATCTAAAAGCCATACTAAATCATCATTGAAAACAATTGGTGCTTTCTTTGGTGGACGCGATCATAGTACCGTAATCTATGCTTGCCAAACGGTAGAAGATTTAATTGATACTGATAAAAAGTTTAAAGCTTACGTACACGATATCCAAAAGAAATTAAAAATGAGCTAAAACCGGTTCAGGAATAGAAAGGTAGAAGGGTTTAAATTAAAACCTTTCGTTCATGTTCAAAGGTTTATGCAAATTAATAAAGCTAGATTTTATACAATGGCCCCGGAAAGTCTAACTTTTTGGGGCCATTGCAATTAAGGAGCTTTGTATTTTAAACTTCTAAAGTTTTTCAAGTTCGGCTAAGCCGTAGTGTAAAGCGGCAACGTGCAGTGCTTGTGCTATTTTATTTTCCTTGATGAACTGTTTTACCTCGTCTACAGTATATTCTTCCACATTTAAAATTTCATGTTCATCTAAATGCTGTTCATGGGTTTTAATGCCGCCTGTTAAGAAATAGGTAAAGGTCCTGTTATCTGAGGTTGCCGGATTGGGATAAAGCTCGGCAATTAGTTTGCAGGATTTGAAACTGTAACCAGTTTCTTCCAAAAGTTCACGTTTAACGGCAAACTCGGGAGCCTCATCACCATCAATCACACCGCCCGGGACTTCAAGAGAAATAATATCAGCTGCATGGCGGTACTGGCGTACCATAATTATTTTTCCTTCTTCTGTTAATGCAACTGCATTTACCCAGTTGGGATATTCTAAAACGTAATAATCATCTTTTATCACACCACCCGGAAGTTTCACTTCATCAACGCGCAAGGTAGCCCACTGTTCGCGTACTAAATATTTAGAGGCAAGTTTCTGCCACTTTTCTATAATCATCTATTTTATTTATGTTAAATGAATTTACTCCAAACTAAAAACTGCCAACTCCTAACTGATGTACTGTTGTATTGTTTTTTGGCGGTGCAAGTTTACCAAATGTACAATCTTGTGCTGATCTGACAGGTATTGATAAACTAAATTAAGTTTTGGTGCAATGTTTTGGTTGCGATCCTGACTCACACCTAACTCATAATACAGAAATTCGCTTAACGAGTCGAGTTTTTCAGGAGGAAGGTTGCCTTCGATTAACCAGTTTTCAAAAACAGAAAGATCTTCATTTTCAAGAATTTCTTTTGATAATTGAAAGCCACCTTTCATGGTTTCTTCAAAAAGCTGATTGGCTTCAGCCAACTTGCCTTCTAATTTTAAGCCCATAATACGGGCCAAAACCTGTGCAAGTTTCTGTATTTCAGCTGTGATTAAATCTCTTCTGTACATTATTGTTGTAATGTTTTAATCTGTTGGAAAGTTAAAATATTCTGTAACGTTCAAAACAAAATCTTTTCCGATCTACGGGCTACGGGCTACGGGCTACGGGCTACGGGCTACGGGCTACGGACTAACCTACCAGCTTCCGCTGCTTCCGCCACCGCCAAAGCTTCCTCCGCCAAAACCACCGAATCCACCGCCGCCTCCACCAGAAGAACCACCTCCCCAGCCACCGCTGCTTCGGCCTCCGCCACTTCCGAACAGCATAGCCCAGAACAGCGCATTAGATGCCCCGCGTCCGCCAATTACTTCGCTTCCGCCTCCGCCACCTTTTCGCATGATGATGATGATTACGATGACAATAATGATAATAATTGCAATACTGCTACCGCCGCCACCTTTTTTTGAAGAAGCTTTTGGGTTATCATTTTTATATTCGCCCCGGGTATATTTTATTATTGAAGTAGTAGCTTCATCCAGACCGGCATAATAATTTCCGGCTTTAAAATTGGGTTTAATGTCGTTATCAATAATGCGCTTGGCATAAATATCGGGCAAAGCGCCTTCCAAGCCATAACCTGTTTGAATAGAGATTTTTCGGTCGCCAACTGCCACAACGATCATAATGCCATTGTTTTTGCCGCTTTGGCCAACGCCCCATTTTCTACCCAGTTCTACAGCGTATTCATTAATGTCATAATCACCTACAGATTTTAATATCGCTATAGCAATCTGTGTTGATGACGAATCGTTAAAGGTCACTAATTTAGTTTCCAGTTGCTGCTTTTGATCGGCTGATAATACATTAGCGTAATCATTAACCAAAGTATTGGGTTTCTCTGGAAAATCCTGTGCAAAGGCGAAAGTGAATAATAAACTCAGTAACGAGAAAAGGAATATTTTCTTCATCGCTTATTTCTGCTCTAAATTGTCCATAAAAACGATATCATTTGGCAATTCATTAATGTCACCTTTTTGAGGTGGGAAGAACAAGGCTAGTTTTTCTCCAGCCAAGGCTACGCCTGCAATAATGCCATCGGCTAAATTTCCTTTTGCAAAATGTGCAGTCATCGCTATTTTGGTTGTTTCCCAAAAATCTTCAGGTACAACCTGATTAATGCCCACATCGCCAATAATGGCAAATTTATGATCGGCATGGGCCAGGTATATCAGTACCCCATTTCTTTTGGCCGTTTTGTCCATATCCAGCTTGGTAAAATACTCAATAGCTTTTTCGTATGGATCACCTTCGCAGTTTTTGTCTATAGCAATCCTAATTTCTCCGGAAGTTGCTTTTTCTGCATCGGAGATCGCGTTTGCTATTCTTTCTTGTTCAATATCTGAAAATAACGACATGTGTTTATTTTATATGAAGTAAAAAGGGTAATAAATGTTGAGTTAAACATTCACTACCCTTATATGTTGTGTTAAGAATAATTAAAATTCTACTTTAGGTGCATTTTTAGCCGAAGCATCGGCCTCGAAATAGCCTTTAGGTTTAAAACCAAACATACCGGCTGTTAAATTGGTTGGAAACGACCTTATTTTGCCATTATATTCCTGTACTGCATCGTTAAAATCTTTTCGGGCAACAGTAATCCTGTTTTCGGTACTTTCTAATTGTGCCGACAAATCACTGAATTGTTGTGTAGCCCTTAGCTCAGGATAATTCTCGGTAATGGATAATAATTTACCCAATGCCTGACTTAATTCTCCCTGCGCAGCCTGAAATTTTTTGATGTTTTCTGGTGAAAGATCATCCGTGTTAACCGTCATCTGCGTGGCTTTCGCACGTGCCTCAGTTACCGCTGTTAATGTACCCTGTTCAAATTTAGCAGCACCCTTTACGGTTGCTACCAGGTTAGGAATCAAATCTGCTCTTCTCTGATATTGGGTTTGTACTGTTCCCCACTTCGATTTAACGTTCTCATCCAATTTAACCATGCTGTTATAACCGCATGAACTTAAAGTGCTCACTGCAATAACTGCAGCTAAAATTCCAAATATTAATCTTTTCATTTTTATGATTTTTGTCTTTTTAATAGAATTGATTTATGGTCAATTTACGAATTAGATATCAAATTGCATGCCTTTGTTACAGTTTAGGTATTTATCTGCCAGCTTGGCAAGGAACTAATTAAATTTGATGAGATAAATTGGTGCTTTTTTGGTTTGAAGCGCAAAGTTTCCCACTTTTTTTAATGTTCGTCCCGCTCTCCGCTTTATCCCGATAGAAACCTGTGAAACAAGCAAGCACACCAAAATATAACATAAACCGGTGCTTAAATTGGGATGCCCGCTCTGATCGGGGCTATAAACTTGGGCCTGTAGCACGAAAAACCGGCATAGTAGCAGAAAAATAACCTAATTAAACCCGATCGGAGCGAGATGCCGATTTCTTCAATCGGCAGAAGCGGGAGCGGGACTGTAGTTTCCAATGAATACTGCAATTGCTTTCCAAAAAACATAATAGCATTACTTTTGTCTGCTGATAGTTTTTATTCATATGCTGAAATCATCAAATATGCTATTAGATATCTATCTTTGCACTGTTCGGGATAAAAACCTGACATGATATGCAAAAAGACATCGAAATTACTTTGCTCCCGCACGAGGTAGAGCAAACTGAGGTAATTAACCAGAAACTGGCTGAAGCCCTTAAATTACCTGGATCAAGAATTAAAGGCTATGAAATCCTGAAAAGATCGATAGATGCCCGTTCCAGAAAAGTGATTTTCCGCTTGCAGGTAAAGGTTTTTGTAGATGAAGAAGCCATTCCTGAGGTTTATACCATAAAATACCCTAACGTAAAAGAAGCAAAACCGGTAATTATTATCGGCGCTGGTCCTGCAGGTTTGTTTGCTGCTTTGCAATGCATTGAAAATGGATTAAAGCCCATTATTATCGAACGTGGTAAAGATGTAAAACAACGACGGAGAGATTTGGCTGCCATAAATAAACAGGGATTAGTAAATACAGAATCTAATTATTGTTATGGAGAAGGTGGCGCCGGGACTTATTCGGATGGTAAGCTATACACCCGTTCCAACAAACGGGGCGATATCAATAAGGTGCTCCAGGTTTTTGTAAACCATGGTGCAGAGCCAGATATTGCTATTGATGCCCGTCCACATATCGGTACCAACAAACTTCCGCATATTATCACTTCTATAAAAGATACGATCCTGAATGCCGGGGGAGAAGTGATGTTCGATAGCCGGATGACTGATATTTTAATCGAATTCGGAAAAGTAAAAGGAATTGAGATCAATTTTGAAGAAAAGTTATTCGCTGATAATATTATCCTGGCAACTGGTCATTCTGCAAGAGATGTGTACGAATTGTTGAACAGTAAAAATATCCTGATCGAAGCAAAACCTTTCGCTTTAGGGGTCAGGATTGAGCATCCCCAGGAAATTATTGATTCAGCCCAATACCATTGCGATATCCGATCGGAGTTTTTACCTCCTGCCTATTACAGTTTAGTGGAGCAGGTTGGTGCCCGCGGGGTATTTTCTTTTTGCATGTGTCCGGGTGGAATTATTGCACCTTGTTCTACAGGCGAAAATGAAATCGTGGTAAATGGCTGGTCGCCTTCTAAGCGAAACAACCCATATGCCAATTCCGGAACAGTAGTTCAGGTGACTTTAAATGATGTTCAGGGTTACGATCCGCTGAGGATGTTGAATTTCCAATCCGAAATAGAAAAAGCTGCCTTTGAAGCTGGTGGAGGAAACCTCGTTGCCCCTGCACAGCGTATGGTTGATTTTGTAAACAACAGATTATCATTGGATCTCCCTAAAAATTCTTATCTGCCCGGTACCAAAAGTTCGATGCTCGATAATATCCTTCCTGAATTTGTATCTGAGAGTTTGCGCGCAGCATTGCCTTTATTTGGTAAAAAAATTAGGGGGTATTATACAAATGAAGCTATTTTGGTAGGAGTGGAGAGCAGAACTTCTTCTCCTGTAAGGATTCCAAGAGATAAAGAGACTTATCAGCACCCTCAGGTAAAAGGTTTATATCCTTGTGCTGAAGGTGCCGGTTATGCGGGTGGAATCGTTTCGGCAGCAATTGATGGAATTAACTGCGCAAATGCAATATTGAATGCATCTTAACAAACTTTATAGTGCACCGATTGTTGTTTTGGTATGTTTAATATCACGAACGAAATAAAAAAAGCTTTCAATGGTGATGCATGGCATGGCAATCATGTAATGCAAACATTGAATAATGTAAATCCAGAAAAAGCGTTTAGCCATTTAGTACTAGGGGCACATTCGATTGCCGAAATTGCACTGCATTTAACCGCATGGACAGAAGAAGTTTCGTCTAGATTAACCGGTAAACCAGCTGCTGAACCAGCAAGGGGCGATTGGCCCGAACCTGAAGCAAGAACACCACAGGCTTGGGAGCGCATTATCTTTGATTTTAAGATCGCGAACGAAGAACTGATCCGTATTTGCGAAAGCCTGAAAGACAACCAATGGAATGATGAAGTAAAAAACGAGCGTAATCCTGCTTTAGGTACAGGGGTAACCAATATTGAATTGGTAAGCGGGCTGGCACAGCACCATGCTTACCATTCCGGTCAGATTGCTTTATTGTCTAAATTTTAATTTGTGTAATGGCATTATGAAAAAGACTTTGATTATTGGCGCCTCGCCAGATCCTTCAAGATATTCGTACAAAGCAGCCCACATGCTTAAGCGCTTTAACCATGATATTGTTAATGTTGGCATAAAAAAAGGAGAAGTTGCAGGCATTGAAATTGAAAAGCCTGGAGAAATCCACCAGGATATTGATACCATCACCTTATATATCGGCCCAGCATTGCAGCCGCAATACCACGATTATATTCTGGCTACCAAACCAAAGCGGGTAATTTTCAACCCAGGGACAGAGAATTACGAACTGGAGAAACTATTGGATCAGCATGATATAGAGCCTGTTGAAGCCTGCACTTTAGTATTGCTTAGTACCGGACAATATTAAAAACGGTATACCACGCCCCAATTTACAAAATCTGCCTGGGCAAAATGCATATAGGTTTTTGCCTGTAAACCAATATGTGGTGTAATATTAAATGTAGGTCCAAATGTCCAGTACCAGTTTGCTTTATCCATCAATCTATTGTAGTGGATGTATTTCCCAATCTGTGCCGCAACGGTTATGCGCCATAAGTTGATATCAGCACCAATGCTGATCCCGGTGCGCCATTTATCATACGAAGTACCGTAGTTCTGGAAGGTTTCCCCATAATGATCAGGGTCAAATACGGTATAATAATAAACCGCATCAGCACCTGCCTTAAGCGACATTACATCATTCAGGTAAAAATTATAACCGGCATATAACCCACTTTTGTACAAACTTTTAGTTCTGTTGGCAAATACGCCCCTTGCACCTAAACCAGCACTAAGCTCAATAGAATTTCGCTGTAGAGTGGTATAAGTGCTTTTCCGTTCAGCAGTCAAAGTTTTCGGATTGTTTAATTTAAGTCCGACGTAAATGTTTCCCGTATTCAAGCCACCATTTGGAACAGTAGCCCCTCCGTTAGATACATGAAGAAAACCTAAACCTAAAAGTAAATCAGTGTATTTGCCCATTGGCAGCTCCATTCCTAAATCTGCTTTAATGGTTTCATTAACCGGACTGCCCAAAAATCTATTTTTGGTGTTATTAAAGTAATACTTGTTTGTGTAACCCAAGCCAACACCAGGCGTAAAATTAAATTTCGCTTTTCCTACTTTAAATAATTGAAAATCCATCTGGGCCACCAAACCATATACCTGCCCAAAGGCATGTTCCGAAGTATCTTTTGTCCCCTTTAATTTGCTTAGGTCTCTGAAAATAAATCCGATCCCATAAGATTTGGCCGCGCTAAACCCGATCCATTTATCACTGTTCTGGCTAATCTCCTTGAAATAAGCCGCGTCAAATCCTGTAATCTGATCCTGAAACAGGTGTCCCTGATCATTATTTATATGTGTGCCAAATATAGGTTTAAGAATAATCGAATGATTTTCCGGAGCAATTTGAGCCTGGGCAAAAGTAGTACAGGTAATCAGGATGATTAGAGATAGGGATAATTTTTTCATTAGTTTTTACTAAAACGGTAAGCAAGACTATAAAAGGCATAACGATAGCCGGTGGCACTGTTTTTAACTTCGTTAGAAGTAAAGGTAGCCGTATAGTTGGCTGTCCAGCGTGCAATGGCAAAAGTTAAGCCCACCTGTGTGGTAAAAACAAAAGGTTTTGGTTTAAAGGTAATCGGTCCCTTATCACTCCTAAATAAACCACCCTGCAGACTCGAATCAAATGCCACAGCATGTAATTGTGGACTAACCGAAAGAAAAAGCTCGTATTTGCGCAGAGCTTTATAGTTATTGTTATTACTCACCAAACTGTTAAAAGCTGCTGAACCTTCCATATCGTTAAATCTTCCCAAACGGAACATGGCACCGAGGTTGGCCTTTGTAATTACGTTGCCAAGCGCAGCCGAAGCCGTTCCCGTAACATCAAATACCTTATTATTGGTGGTTATTAAAAGTTTGTTGTATTCGGCGCCGAGGTTCAGTGTCGGCTCACTGTTTAAACCGTATTCCCATCCTTCGATCTGGTTTTGACCAACCAGTTTATGAAATGCTTTTTGAAACTTTTCGCCCAAAGCATCTTTTCCCGTAACTCCAAGCTGTGCTGAGACCTTTAACAGCTGTTTGTTATCGTAAAACCGGCTATAATTTGCTTCTCCATATAAGTATCCTGTGAAAGGCCTGTCATGTAAAGCCGGATTAGGAACGAAACTATAATAGGGATTGTATATTTTTTGACCGAGCTCAAAGCCGATAATCTCTTTGCTTCTCCCATTTTTCAGGTTTTCACCGTTTAAAGCGTGCCTAAATTTAATAAAAGCACCGTTTGTATAATAGCGGTCGCTGGTAATATCAATGTAAGCATCGTTCTCAGAGATAATAACAAGCTCATTTTTATAATTTTGCGCGTAACCGATTTCTGCTATGCCGATAAATAGCAGAGAAAAGTATAGTTTGAGCATTAACTTCATTTGTTTGGATGGTTTATTAAGGCTATAAAAGTATTAATTATTGTTCAAAATATCGATACCACAATCCTTAGCTAAGCTTTGTTTATTCTTTTAGTATATGTTATGTTATTGTTTTTTCAGCAAAGCAGTTGTTGTGCTACTATATAAGAGTGTTCCCGCTTTCCGTTTGTAGTGCCGGCGTGAAGCCGGCAGCTACCACTTCAATCGGGTTTAGGTGGCGGGGGGCAGTGGTAACTTACGAAGTTTCTAATGGCAGGGTGCAGGGAACTTTGTAAATCTTTAGGTCAAACCACGCAGGTTTTTAAAGCTTGTGAGGTTTATAAGAGGAGCAAACACCCGATTTGCTAAAAAGTTTTGCTTCAGGCAAAACTTTTTCCTACTGAAAACCATCAACTTACGACAAACCCTGCGTTATTCCATGAAAAACCTTTGTCGTTGAACAGAATTTTCCTACTTTTGCATCCCGCTTCGGAGGAAGGGGTTTTGGTTAAAGGATGGCACAGGGATAAGGAGAGCGGGATTTATTTTAAAATAAATGTTGCAGATGAGAAAAAGATTGCTACCTTTGCAGCCCGGTTCGGAAGAACGGAAAGCCAGTTAAACCTGGCATATTGAAAAGCAAAGAAGGAAAGAATAAGGCTTGAAAAATAAAATTTATTTTATTTGGAAGTTCGGAAAAGTTCCTTACCTTTGCACTCCCAACCGAAAGGAAGGGTAAAAAAATCGGAACGGCGGATGTCGGGAAGATAGGAAAAAAAGATTGAAACAGACGTAAGCACGTTTAAGACTAACAAGGCTTGAACGGGCTGAAGTTTGAAGATATATAAATGACCGGCCGTGAGGTTTACAGGTCAATAAGTTCTTAAAAGAGATGTCAATGTAGCGTAGCGAGGTAATGGAGTACTGGTCAAAGTACATGATTACGTAGCTTTATTTTAAAGGTGGTGTCTAACAGACAACATAACAAAAAGAAGACTATTTTTAACAATAGTTAAAACTGGTCAGCATCTTACAACACATTTTACAATGGAGAGTTTGATCCTGGCTCAGGATGAACGCTAGCGGCAGGCCTAATACATGCAAGTCGAACGAGATTATCCAGCTTGCTGGATTTGAAAGTGGCGCACGGGTGCGTAACGCGTATGCAACCTACCTTAATCTGGGGGATAGCCCGGAGAAATCCGGATTAACACCGCATAAAAACACAGGATAGCATTATCCAATGTTCAAATATTTATAGGATTGGGATGGGCATGCGTGTCATTAGCTAGTTGGCGGGGTAACGGCCCACCAAGGCGACGATGACTAGGGGATCTGAGAGGATGGCCCCCCACACTGGTACTGAGACACGGACCAGACTCCTACGGGAGGCAGCAGTAAGGAATATTGGTCAATGGAGGCAACTCTGAACCAGCCATGCCGCGTGCAGGAAGACTGCCCTATGGGTTGTAAACTGCTTTTATCCGGGAATAAACCTCTTTACGTGTAAAGAGCTGAATGTACCGGAAGAATAAGGATCGGCTAACTCCGTGCCAGCAGCCGCGGTAATACGGAGGATCCAAGCGTTATCCGGATTTATTGGGTTTAAAGGGTGCGTAGGCGGCCTGTTAAGTCAGGGGTGAAAGACGGTAGCTCAACTATCGCAGTGCCCTTGATACTGATGGGCTTGAATGGACTAGAGGTAGGCGGAATGAGACAAGTAGCGGTGAAATGCATAGATATGTCTCAGAACACCGATTGCGAAGGCAGCTTACTATGGTCTTATTGACGCTGAGGCACGAAAGCGTGGGGATCAAACAGGATTAGATACCCTGGTAGTCCACGCCCTAAACGATGAACACTCGCTGTTGGCGATACACAGTCAGCGGCTAAGCGAAAGCGTTAAGTGTTCCACCTGGGGAGTACGGTCGCAAGATTGAAACTCAAAGGAATTGACGGGGGCCCGCACAAGCGGAGGAGCATGTGGTTTAATTCGATGATACGCGAGGAACCTTACCCGGGCTTGAAAGTTAGTGAATGGTTTAGAGATAGGCCAGTCCGCAAGGACACGAAACTAGGTGCTGCATGGCTGTCGTCAGCTCGTGCCGTGAGGTGTTGGGTTAAGTCCCGCAACGAGCGCAACCCCTATGTTTAGTTGCCAGCACGTTATGGTGGGGACTCTAAACAGACTGCCTGTGCAAACAGAGAGGAAGGAGGGGACGACGTCAAGTCATCATGGCCCTTACGTCCGGGGCTACACACGTGCTACAATGGATGGTACAGAGGGCAGCTACATAGCAATATGGTGCGAATCTCACAAAGCCATTCACAGTTCGGATTGGGGTCTGCAACTCGACCCCATGAAGTTGGATTCGCTAGTAATCGCGTATCAGCAATGACGCGGTGAATACGTTCCCGGGCCTTGTACACACCGCCCGTCAAGCCATGGAAGTTGGGGGTACCTAAAGTATGTAACCGCAAGGAGCGTCCTAGGGTAAAACCGATAACTGGGGCTAAGTCGTAACAAGGTAGCCGTACCGGAAGGTGCGGCTGGAATACCTCCTTTCTGGAGTAGACTCACCTACTCGCCACGCAACATGATATTTCTAAATAAGGTATAAGGTTAAAGGAAAAAGACTAAAGCTGGAAGGCGTGTCTTGATACTAGGTACCGGGTACTTTTAAAAAACAAGAGAAAAAAGAAACACCCAGAAGAAAACGGTGGGCTACTATAAGGTAAGCTTAACGGAGACAAGAAGGGTAAGCCAAAAGGGAAGCAGTAGCGGTAAGATACTATATACTGCGACTAAATAAGCCTACCTTAACCAAACAGTCCCGTAGCTCAGCCTGGTTAGAGCACTACACTGATAATGTAGGGGTCTCCAGTTCAAATCTGGACGGGACTACCATTGAAGTTTACAATTGGCGGTTTGGAGTTAACAGTTACCATACTGGAAACTAAGGACTGAAAACTGGAAACCAATACTCTGGGGGATTAGCTCAGCTGGCTAGAGCGCCTGCCTTGCACGCAGGAGGTCAACGGTTCGACTCCGTTATTCTCCACCATTAAGGTTGAGGGTTAAAAGGTAGAAGGTATAGGGTAAAACTTATAGCTGAAACAAACCACAACATAAAACACCTTATTATCGGGATAGATAATATACATTGACATAAAGGTTAAGAAAAGAAGAAACGCCACGGGGCACATATATAGATATAATGATATCGAAATATGAAACGGTTCGAGACCGCAGTTTTTACTAACAAGACGAAGCTAAAGGCTTAGGAGCAGGCAATGAAACCTGTGACTTTATACCCTTTACCTGGTCTTAGTAAAGTTCTTTGACATATTGGAAGAAGTTAAAAAAGAAGAGCAAACAACAATAGGCGACTGTTGTGTTTGTGCTCACCAATCGGAGTAGCAATACGAAGATAGGTATGAGACATCATAACAAGAGCAAAAAAGCATACCATACGGCGCAAAAGGCGTATGAGTAGAAGAAAGTAATAAAGAGTACACGGGGGATGCCTTGGCTCTCAGAGGCGATGAAGGACGTGATAAGCTGCGATAAGCTTCGGGTATTTGCAAATAGGAATTGATCCGAAGATTTCCGAATGGGGCAACCCGGCTAGTTGAAGACTAGTCACATATAATGAGCAAACCTGCCGAACTGAAACATCTAAGTAAGCAGAGGAAGAGAAAATAACAATGATTTCCTAAGTAGTGGCGAGCGAAAGGGAAAGAGCCCAAACCTACTTTGTTACGGCAAAGTGGGGGTTGTAGGACTGCAACATGGCATTAGCAAACAGAAGTGGAACGGGATGGGAAGCCCGGCGATACATGGTGATAGCCCAGTACACGTATAGAATGCTAGCCTAGCAGTATCCTGAGTACCGCGAGGTCGGAGACGCCTTGTGGGAATCTGCCGGCACCATCCGGTAAGGCTAAATACTCCTGAGAGACCGATAGTGAACCAGTACCGTGAGGGAAAGGTGAAAAGAACCCCGAACAGGGGAGTGAAATAGAACCTGAAACCGTGTACTTACAAGCGGTCGGAGCGTCCAGGTGGCGTGACGGCGTGCCTTTTGCATAATGAGCCTACGAGTTACTCTTCTCTGGCAAGGTTAAGTGCTTCAGGCACGGATCCGAAGCGAAAGCGAGTCTGAATAGGGCGTATAGTCAGAGGAGGTAGACGCGAAACCTTGTGATCTACCCATGGACAGGTTGAAGGTGCGGTAACACGTACTGGAGGACCGAACCGATAAACGTTGAAAAGTTTCCGGATGATCTGTGGGTAGGGGTGAAAGGCTAATCAAACTGGGAAATAGCTCGTACTCCCCGAAATGTTTTTAGGAACAGCGTCGACGTTGAGTTATATAGAGGTAGAGCTACTGATTGGGTGCGGGGGAGTCAAATCCTACCAAATCCAGACAAACTCCGAATGCTATATAATATAGTCGGCAGTGAGGCGCGGGGTGCTAAGGTCACGCGCCGAGAGGGAAAGAACCCAGACCATCAGCTAAGGTCCCCAAGTTACAGTTAAGTTGAACTAACGAGGTCCGATTGCACAGACAGCTAGGATGTTGGCTTGGAAGCAGCCATTCATTTAAAGAGTGCGTAACAGCTCACTAGTCGAGCGATCGGGCATGGATAATAAACGGGCATTAAATTGTACACCGAAGCTATGGGATTGAAATATATCGGTAGGGGAGCATTCTATCGGCAGCGAAGGTACCTGGTAATGGGTGCTGGAGCTTATAGAAAAGCAAATGTAGGCATAAGTAACGATAAGGCGGGCGAGAAACCCGCCCACCGAAAGGATAAGGTTTCCTGATCAACGCTAATCGGATCAGGGTTAGTCGGGACCTAAGGAGAACCCGAAGGGGAAATTCGATGGACAACTGGTTAATATTCCAGTACTTTTTATAACTGCGATGTGGGGACGGAGTAGTGACACTGCCGCGATCTGACGGAATAGATCGTTAAAGGCTGTAGGTATAGGACCGGTAGGCAAATCCGCCGGTCTTGCTGAAAGTCGATAGTACCAAGAGGCTTCGGCTGATTGGATAGCGCAGGTAATCAGACTTCCAAGAAAAACCGCTAAGCTCCAGGTTATAAAAACCCGTACCGCAAACCGACACAGGTATCCGGGAAGAGGATTCTAAGGTGCTCGAGTGAATCATGGCTAAGGAACTCGGCAAAATGGCCCTGTAACTTCGGGAGAAGGGGCGCTGGCAGCAATGTCAGCCGCAGTGAAAAGGCCCAGGCGACTGTTTAACAAAAACACATGGCTTTGCAAAATCGAAAGATGAAGTATAAGGCCTGACACCTGCCCGGTGCTGGAAGGTTAAGAGGGGATGTCATCGTAAGAGAAGCATTGAATCGAAGCCCCAGTAAACGGCGGCCGTAACTATAACGGTCCTAAGGTAGCGAAATTCCTTGTCGGGTAAGTTCCGACCTGCACGAATGGTGTAACGATCTGGGCGCTGTCTCAGCCATGAGCTCGGTGAAATTGTGGTCCCGGTGAAGACGCCGGGTACCCGCAACGGGACGGAAAGACCCCATGCACCTTCACTACAATTTAACATTGACATTGGATACAGGATGTGTAGGATAGGTGGGAGGCTTTGAAGCGGCGTCGCTAGGCGTCGTGGAGCCAACGTTGAAATACCACCCTTTCTGTATTCGGTGTCTAATCCCTTTATGAGGGAGACATTGTTTGATGGGTAGTTTGACTGGGGTGGTCGCCTCCAAAAAGGTAACGGAGGCTTTCAAAGGTAAGCTCAGTACGCTTGGTAACCGTACGCGGAGTGCAATAGCATAAGCTTGCTTGACTGTGAGACAGACAAGTCGATCAGGGTCGAAAGACGGATATAGTGATCCGGTGGTTCTGCATGGAAGGGCCATCGCTCAAAGGATAAAAGGTACGCTGGGGATAACAGGCTGATCTCCCCCAAGAGCTCATATCGACGGGGAGGTTTGGCACCTCGATGTCGGCTCGTCACATCCTGGGGCTGGAGAAGGTCCCAAGGGTTCGGCTGTTCGCCGATTAAAGTGGCACGCGAGCTGGGTTCAGAACGTCGCGAGACAGTTCGGTCCCTATCTGTTGTGGGCGTAGGAATTTTGAGTGGGGCTGACCTTAGTACGAGAGGACCGGGTTGGACTAGCCTCTAGTGAATCTGTTGTTCCGCCAGGGGCATTGCAGAGTAGCTACGCTGGGAATAGATAAGCGCTGAAAGCATCTAAGTGCGAAACTAGCCACGAGATGAGAATTCCATATAGGACCGTAGCAGACTACTACGTTGATAGGCTATAGATGTAAAGCTGGTGACAGCACAGTCGAGTAGTACTAATCATCCGAAGCTTTCAAAGCAAACAGACTGTTGTTTGTTCTTCATAATAACTTCTTTCAATAATATGTCATTTCAAGCTGAATAGCTGAAAGGGCAAAGGCCAAAGGCAGGTTATGCTTTAACCTTTAAGCTTTCTCCTTTAAGCTTTAAATAAAAATATTCAGGTGCCTATATCGGTGGTGTCCACCTCTTCCCATTCCGAACAGAGAAGTTAAGCCCACCAGAGCCGATGGTACTGCGGTAACACGTGGGAGAGTAGGTCGGTGCCAGATCTTAAAAAGAAACCCCTTGACGATAAGTCAAGGGGTTTTCTTGTTTTACAGGTTTTTTGAAGTACGTTATTTCCGGCCGTTATGGCGTTAAAAATGATTAGGCAAAGGTTCTGTTTCTTAATGTCCATAATCCCTTAATGGTAAAGGAAGCCATAAAATTTTCTCACCATTAAAGCGTTAAGCAAAGTTAAGGGTTTGTTCCCGCAGATCACGCTGATCTCCGCAGAGGTCATTCCATTATCCATTTTCCATCTTACACGTTTTTCCTTCTTCTTTCCATGGTTAATAGCCCTGATGGGAGTGAGCACGGAGCCAATTCTTCATTGGCGGAGTAAAACGTACAGCAGGGCGGAACCCAACCTAATGGTTACTGCTGCTGCGCTCCAAAAACAGATTGACCACTCTTGTTAAAAGATGTGAAAACTTTCATTCTGAAAGTAATAAAACCGTATTATTGTAGTATTACATACATATTATGATGATGAATGTGAATCTTAAGAAATTAACTTTTCTTGCTTTTATTTTGTGTGTCAATTTTAGTGTTTTTGCTCAAAATAAAAATGTACAACTCCCCGCAAATTGGTTTAACCTCGATTTACTGGAGAATGGATATTTTGGTATTAGCACAGAGAAAGCTTACCGTGAACTTCTAAAGGATAAAAAACCTAAACAAAATATTATTGTAGCGGTAATTGATGGTGGTGTAGATATCAATCATCCTGATTTGCAAAGTGTTTTATGGACGAATAAAAAAGAGATTCCTGGAAATGGAATAGACGATGACGGCAACGGTTATATTGATGATATCCATGGCTGGAATTTTATCGGTTCTAAAAAAGGTAATCTGGAGTTCGATAATTTAGAACTGATTCGTTTGTTAAGAATTTACACACCGAAATATCAATCAACAACCAATTTAACTCCTTTAGATAGTACGCAAAAGGAAGAATTTAAACTTTATAAGAAAATGGTTGGCGATTTCGGTAAAAAATATGAAGATGCCAGCAATACTTTTTCTGTTTTGATTGCCATTAACAAAGTATTAGATTCTGTAGCTAAGATCAATAAAAAAGAAATCCCAACTATGGCGGATGTTGACCAGTATAAAGCTGATGATGAAACGGAAGAGCAGGTAAAAACAATCATCAGAAAAGGGGCTAAAGAAGATGGTAGTTTCGAGAAGTTTTATAAGAACATAAAGGAAGGATACAAGCAATACGATGCGATGCTGAAGTACAACCTAAACCCTAAGTATGATATGCGCGCGGAACTGGTTGGAGATGATTACAGCAATTCTTACCAAAAGGATTATGGAAACAATGATGTTAAAGGTCCCGATGCTTTTCATGGTACACACGTATCGGGAATTATTGGTGCCGATCGTACGAATTCAACAGGTATTTTGGGTGTAGCTAATCATGTAAGTATTATGGCTATTAGGGTAGTACCTACAGGTGATGAACGCGATAAGGATGTGGCTAATGGTATCAGATATGCAGTTGATAATGGCGCAAAGGTAATTAATATGAGTTTTGGCAAAAGTTACAAGTGGGATAAAAAAGCAGTAGACTCTGCGGTAAAATATGCAGAACGTAAAGGTGTATTATTAGTGCATGCCGCAGGGAACGATAACCAGAACAACGATATTGAAGAGAATTTTCCCAATAAGTTTTTTGACAGTAAAGAGGCAGAAATTTACAAGGAAGCCAATAAAAAACCTAGTAAGCCAGATTTTACGCCACCTAAGCCTATGGCACAAAATAACGGAATGGGCATGAGGCCACCTTATAACCGGCCTTCATTCGTCAAGCCGGTACCAATCGACTCAGCAAAGTTTAATCTACCCCATGCCAATAACTGGATTGAAGTAGGTGCAAGTGCTTATAAAGATGATGATAATCTGAAAGCCGATTTCTCTAATTATGGCAAGTACAGCGTTGATGTTTTTGCCCCAGGGTTTTTGATCAAATCGACAGTGCCAGATAATAAATATGAAGAAGCTGATGGAACAAGTATGGCTTCGCCGGTTGTTGCTGGTTTAGCCGGTTTAATTTTAAGCTATTATCCAGATTTAAAACCAGCACAGGTAAGAGAGATTATCATGAAATCTGTTTCGAAAGTAGCACACAAGATAAAATACAAGAATGATAGAGGGGAGAATACTCGTGTGCTTTTTAGCGAAATATGTGTGAGCGGAGGTATTGTAAATGCTTATAATGCACTTAAATTGGCAGAGTCTTATAAATAAAAAAGAGGTTTTTAGTTTTTTTGAAGCGCAAGGGCATAACAACTATTTAGGGTTGTTCCCGTGCTCCGCTGTATCCCTTCGCTGCGCTTTCGGGGATGCCGCTTCGCCCGGGGTTAAGCACTCCGGAAAATGCCCTGAATGCCAAACGAAAAAATACATTTATTAAAAACCTAGGATTTCAGGGTTTTAATAAACTCCTGAAAGGTGCCAAACGGATAATTTTTACCCTTCATCCACGAAATTAGCGCTTCCATACGTTCTATCATTTTTACACCTGTATTCTTCCTTATATAGCCAGGGAAGCCAAAGCGTTCGAAATCATTTAAATCGGTAAATTCCCAGGGGTGGAAATAAATATTCAGGTATTTATCCTTTTTATAAGTCCAGTTGGCCAATGTTTTGTAAACGCTTAAAGGCAGATTATGGAAAGAGAGCCAGAATAGCGGGAAACGAACCATCGGACTAACAGAAGCAGGAATTTGCAAAACGTTATCTTTAATAAAATGCGTTCGCGAAATGTTAAAATTATTATAGCGTCCAGGTATGTAAGTTGGATTGATAGATGTATTATAGGTATATCCAGCCTTCTCAATTTCCCTTTCATCAACAGGCATCATTCTTGCCATGCGGTAACCTGTAATTTCTTTACCTGAAAGTTCTTCGAGTTTCAGTTTTGACTGGAGAAGATGCTCGGGTTTAAAATCAGAATGATAATAACCGTGAGAGGCCAGTTCGTGCCCTGTTTCAGTAATCCGCTTAATCAGATCAGGTATATTTTCGGCAAAAGTAACCGTGCAGAAAAAAGTCGCTTTCACGCTATATTTATCCAAAATATCTAAAATAGCAATAGTCCCTGCTCTCGAAATGGCAATCTGATCTTCAAAAGAGATTTCTTTTCCGTATTCAAAAGGCATGTCAAACTCTTCGATATCAAAACTTAACAGTACCATTTTATTTTTTCTGGATATTGGTTGAACGGATAATATAATTTGGACGATTTTTAGTTTGCATAAACATTTTACCTACATAAATTCCAATAATACCTAAGATTATAAGCTGAAGTCCTCCGAAGAAAACGATAGTCATAATGATAGATGCCCAGCCAGAAACTTCAATATTGGCAAGGAATGAGTATATTACATAAGGTATGTACAGAATTGAAGAAAACGAAAGAAAAAAGCCTAAATAAACAGCGGTGTATAATGGTTTAACACTGAAGGATGTGATTCCGTGTAAAGCTAATTTAATGAGTGTTTTAATTTGATAAGTGCTTTCCCCAATTAATCTGGGAGCAGGCGTATATGGAATTCCAATTTGCTTAAAACCAATCCATTTTACCATACCACGTAAAAACAATTCGTATTCACTTATTCCCGATAATGTTTTTATTACTTTTTTATCAATTAACCTATAGTCAGCAATTCCGTCCTCTAAATTAATGTCTGAAAGAAAGTTAACTAGTTTATAAAATAATTTCGATCCTATTTTGTTTTTAAGTTTTGCGTCTGGATTTTTTTCCTGGCGATAGGCATACACAACTTCGTAACCAAGCTCCCATTGATGAATCATTTCTAACATTAAAGATGGCGGATGTTGCATATCTGCATCAATAGTAACTAAAGCATCACCAGTTGCTAAGTCTATTCCTGCTTTTAAAGCCTGATCCTTACCAAAATTTCTAGATAGCTCAATGAATTTTACAGCTAAGTCGGTTAAGCTAATCTCACGCGCTATATCTATTGAGTTATCTTTACTTCCATCATCAATGATAATAATTTCGTAATCATATATCTGGTTGGTAAAGGTATTTTTAACAGCATTAATTATATGAGGAATATTATCAGCCTCATTATATGCTGGTATTATGATTGAAACTAACTTCTTCATTTAGCGGTTAATGAGTAAGACTCAAAATCTTCTTTCATCATTTGGTAAATAATCGTAAACCAAACGATCATGCAAGGTAGGGCTTTGAGTGAATATAGACGAATAAATTCTTTTACAGCTCTTGGAAACAGGTCTGATGGAGATAAGCTGGTTAAACAAAATGCAAACACAAATAAACCTATTGCCCATTTACTTCTTGGAGATTTTTGGACGATAAACCAGATGGCCACACCCGCAAAGGCAATAATATAAGTAGGAGATTCAGATCCACTGCTAAAGATCACTGTAAATATTAACGTTGATGCTAGTAGCATTAAGCGAAATGCAAGGTGCTTATATTGGCTGATTCTTAAATAAGGCAAAGCGAAAAGGAGTAATCCACCAAGTAAAAAAGGCATATTGGGAAGATTAACATTTCTACTTATTCTCCTTGCCATGCCCATTACCGAAATATCCTGGAATGAGGTTAATGATGCGTTTAAGTCATTTTTATGGGCAAGGGAATGATACCAGTCTGCGTAAGATTGGATAACAAACCCTGGCGATGAAATTGCCATTGGCAGGGCAAATAGTACCAAAAACGCGATAAGGCAACCTAATACAAATTTTAATTTATTTTTGGTGAAGAAGAAAAATGCCAATCCAACAATCCCGTAAAGTTTAACCAAGGTGCCGAAAGCAATAAAAAAAGCCGATTGTACTTCTTTCTTTTTAATCAGGTATGAGAAACTCAGCAATATTAATCCCGTTAATGCGATGTTAAACTGAAAACTAAAGAGTGCAGTTAATGCTTCGTGTGCACAGATCCATGCAATTATTGATCGCTTGTTAAGGGCTATTGGTAGGCTATAAATTCCCCAAAGTAATATCGCAACATTGGCGATGTTCCAAAGTATACAGCCCAATCCATCAGGTAATAAGGCAAAGGGCGCTATGAAAATTGAAAATATGGGCCCGTAGTGGTTGCTGTCCTGGTATTCGGGATAATTATTGTATAAATTCTGTAAATCGATGGTATGCCAATATACATATTTAAAAACCAGATAATTGTTATAAGAATGGTGGTGATATTGTTTAAAACCAGCTACAAGAGCCAATATGAGGTAAACAGCAAATACACATTGCTTTTTTAAGAGTAATGAGGACAGTTTACCAAGATTAGTTTTTGTGAAAATGTTCATTATGATTTAGTGCCGCAATATAACTATTTTTAACAGCTCAAACAGCCATCTATTCTTTTAAAGCTTTGCTTTTTGTTCCAGATGGAAATGCATAATCGAAAATTAATTAGGCTATGGTTAATTTCTTTTATTTGATTCAACAAACCCTGTACAAAGTAAATTGTACAGGGTTTTTAAATTTTATAACCTGAACCTAATGCGCTTTAAATCTTAAAACGGTAAAAGAGTAAGCAGGTAGCTCAAGTTGTCTGCTTACATCTGTATTGATTGTTGTCATAACCGGAACAGCTTTTTTATCTGCCGGGTTACCTGAGATTACAGTTTTGATGACACTTTTTCCAAGTTGTTGCTGATTGAAATTAAGCGAGGTGTTCACAGTAACCGGAAGCAGGTTAACAAGTTTAATTATCAAATCTCCCGTTTTAGCATCTTTAACCATCGAACAGGCCATCCGTTTATTTACGTTTTCCTGGTTTGAAGAAAGAACCACAGTTGATGGGATATACTCATCACCAGCATTCTGTCCATATAATTGTTGTACGAAATAGCCTATTGTAGGTTTTACCTCTGCATTATTAAAATAAATCAGGTCAGGATTCCATTGCGTATGTCCCTCTTTAGCGATAAGCGGGGCATAAGATGCCATACTCACCACATCACCATTGCGTTCCAGTGAAATAAGGTATAGTGCTTCAGCAAGTGAAGTTTCCAGGTTTGTTCTATTGCCTCCAGGTAAACTTGCAGCATATTCGCCCAGGTAAACTTTCGATTTAGACCGATCGTAACTGTCGTAAAAATTTTGATTATTGATAAACCAACCCGGCGATTGGTAATAATGTTCGTCGATTATAGGAACGTTAAGGTTTGATGCAATTTGCCAGCCAGCTTCATAATCAGTTCCTTCGTAAAACGGACCTGCTGTACCTATGATTGTAATTTCGGGATGAGATTTTCTCAGTGCTTTATAGATCATTGTAAACCGTTCAGCAAATACATCTGTAATCTGGTCTTCATTGCCAATGCCTATATATTTCAGGTTAAATGGTTTTGGGTGGCCTGCTTCAGCACGTTTCTTACCCCATTCGGTTTTTACATCACCATTGGCATATTCTATTAAATCTACTATATCCTGTATATATTGTCCCATTTCACTCATAGGTATACCACCCTGTTGACCACCACCACCTGTAGCTGAATTCTGGCAAGGTACACCGGCAGCTACTACCGGAACGGGTGCAGCACCAATATCTTCGCAGAATTGAAAGTACTCGTAATAACCAAGCCCCATAGTTTGATGGTAGCCCCAAAGATTTCGATCTGGCTTGCGAGCAGCTAAGGGACCAATTGAGTTTTTCCATTTGTAGATGTTGGCTATACCATCGCCATGTGCAAGGCAACCTCCTGGAAAACGTACAAAACGAGGGTGTATATCTCCGATGGTTTGAGCAAGATCTGCCCTTAACCCATTTTTTCGGCCTTTAAAAGTATGCTTTGGAAACAACGAAACCATATCAATTGCAATACGCCCCGGATTACCAATCACGATTTCGAGTTTTGCATCAGTCACATCTGCAGAAGATACCAAAGTTAATGCTTCTGTTTTCCAGTTGCTAGAAGTGATGTTTAAATTTGATTTAGCCAAAATTCCCTGTTTATCACTTACCAACCTTACTTCGAGATTCATCTTTTTTGTATTCAATAGCTTTGCTGATAACGAAAAATCATAAGGTTCGCCTTTTTTCAATGCTATTCCATCAAAACCACTATTAAGAATGGATGCTCCGGCAAGGGGAATATCCAAAACCGCATAGTGCGGATTATTGGGATGAATTGGCAAAATCGAATCTATTTTCATGGTAGCGCGATTACCCTTCAATAGCCAGGCATAACTGCTGTTCCAGTTTTGATCGTGATATTCTTTATCACGCGGGTGATATTCGAAATCCCGGTTTTGAATCAGTTCTGCATACAAACCGCCATCAGCTGCATAATTTAAATCTTCGAAAAATACGCCTGTTAGCATATTGCTGATCGATTTTGCTTTATCGGGTTGGAAAGTTATTTTTGCTTCCACATTTTTAAGCCCTGCAAAACGTTGTGCATCATCCTTAGTAGTTTCTCTATCCTGTTTGTTTTTATAATCTTTTAGTTCGTATGCTTTTTTTAAGTCTAGAATAACTTTCCATGGTAAACGATGCACTTGTCCGTTCGTTGCATTGGATAGATTAACCGTTGTACTCCCATTGAGATAAGCTGAAGTAGGTACTTCTTTTACAGGGCTGTAATGGTTTAAATCTTTGGTTTTCGTTTGGAAATATTTTTCGTTAGCATCTGCATAGGTTACCGTATATTCATCAAGGTTACCATCATATTTAATAATTGGACGTAAAACATTTTTACCTTGCTTTACATAAGGATAGTTTTGTGGGCTCCAGTTTACAAGATCTGTCGAACTTGAGGTGGCAAACTGTAGCGTATGGTCACTCAGGCTCCAAATACACACCCAAAGTCCGTTTTTGCCCTGCATAAGAAAAGGCGTTATCATTTTTTTTTCGCTTCCCCACCGGCCATAATCGCTTTTCAGATAGGTATAATCGTTTCCTACTGGCGTCCAGTTCTTTTTATCTAAACTCCAGGCAAATCGAAGTCCGTTTGCATTATAAGCAAATAAATAGGCCGAATCTGGCTCGTTGGTTATTTTTTTATTTATGGCAAATACATTTGTTGCCAATATAATCAGTGCGGCAAGAAGCCAAAATTTTCTTTCCATTTTCTGTTAAAATTTAATTGTTAAATTCTATTTATTGGTCAATGCCTGTACTTTTTTTAGTGAGGTGTATTACTGCATCATGTTCTTTATGCTGTGCATCGGCTTTTAAGGTGAAAAGCATTAGTAAAAAAACTAGTCCAGTTCTATAAGGAGTGATCATCTTGGTTAGAAATTTTTCTAATATAAATAATAATCGTTGTTATGACGATTATTATTTAAGTTACAGAAGAAATTGTTTAGTCTCCAATCATTGACCATGAGTGATTGCATATCACAGTATGGCAAATACCAATATGAAAAAAACCTTTCCAAAATGGAAGGGTTTTTTTATATCTAATTCTAATTGATGTAATGGTTATTTGTTTAACTTTATGATTATCAGTTATTTATTTGATTAGTCTCTTTTGTGGTATAAGAGTTGGCTAAGGCTTGTAAAATCATTACAATTATGACAATATTACTTTTTTTAATCCTGGTACTGCTTTGCTGGGCTACTTACAAATCGATAAACTGGTTCGAAAAAATCTAACACTATGATCGCATTATTTATTATCGCCATCGCCGTATTTATCTATATGATTTACGTGCTGATCAAACCCGAAAAATTTTAATCTTACCTCCTACAACGGAGCATTAACAAATTAAGAAATGAATACTGAATTAACAGGCATTATTGCCACATTTCTGCTCACCCTGGTTATCGCTATCCCTTTGGGTAAATACCTGGCCAAGGTTTTTGCAGGAGAAAAAGTCTGGACAGATTTTTTAAAACCATTGGAAACTGGTATTTACAAGCTTTCCGGAATCAATATTAAAGAACAAATGAACTGGAAACAGCAGTTAAAAGCACTGCTTACCATTAATATACTGTGGTTGGTTTATGGGTTTTTTGTACTCATATTTCAGGATAAGCTTCCATTCAATCCGGATGGAAATCCTGGGATGACGCCAGATCTTGCTTTTAACACCATTATCAGCTTTGTTGCCAACTGTAATCTCCAACACTATTCAGGCGAGAGTGGCGTAAGTTACCTTACCCAGCAATATGTGCTTATGTTTCTTCAGTTTGTGAGTGCTGCAACAGGTATTGCAGCTGCAGTAGTTCTTTTTAAAGCTTTTAGAGATAAAACAACTACTGAGTTGGGTAATTTCTGGGAATTTTTTGTGAAATCAATTACCCGTTTATTGTTGCCTTTATCATTTGTAATGGCCTTAATCTTAACTTTTAGCGGTACACCTGCAAGTTACGATGGTAAAGATAAATTCATTTCTCTACAGGGCGATACGGTTAATGTTTCGAGAGGACCGGCTGCTCAAATGATTGCCATTAAACATCTAGGTACAAATGGCGGAGGTTATTTTGGGGCCAATTCGGCACATCCATTTGAAAACCCAAGTTACTTTACCGATATGGTGGAGTTGATTGCTCAGGTCATTATTCCAATTGCCATGGTAATTGCTTTCGGTTATTTTATCCGCAGGAAAAAATTGGCCTGGACCATATTTGGGGTCATGACCATCGGTTTGTTTATGCTGCTCATCCCTATGCTTAGCTCAGAACTGGGTGGAAATCCAGCTTTGGCAAAAATGGGTATTTCACAAACTACAGGAGCAATGGAAGGAAAAGAAGTCCGCTTTGGTCCTGCTGCCTCTGCTTATTGGTCAACGGTAACTACGATTATTTCTACAGGTTCTGTAAACGGTATGCACGATAGTACTATGCCGATGTCGGGTACCTGGCAGTTACTTGGAATGATGATCAACTCATTTTATGGTGGTTGTGGTGTAGGTTTATTGAATTATTTCATCTATCTGATCGTTGCTGTATTTATTTCGGGATTGATGGTAGGAAGAACACCAGAATTTCTTGGCCATAAGGTAGAAGCCAGAGAGATTAAGATTGCGGCCATTATTACTTTGTTGAGTCCATTTTTGATTCTTGCCGGTACAGCCATTGCAAGTTATATTTTTACCAGTCATGGCAATGCCGCCTGGGCTGTTCAACCTAAAAGCTGGCTCAATAATCCTGGTTTCCACGGATTCTCTGAAATGCTGTATGAAATGACTTCATCAAATGCGAACAATGGTTCGGGATTTGAAGGATTGGGAGATAACAATATGTTCTGGAATGTATCCACCGGTATTGTGATTTTCTTAGGTCGTTTCTTACCGATTATTGGCCCGGTTGCCATTGCCGGATTACTGGGAGCCAAAAAATTCATCCCTGAATCGGCCGGTACGCTTAAAACAGATACCAAAACTTTCGCACTGATGACTTTTGCGGTGATCATCGTGTTAAATGCACTTTCTTATTTTCCTGCCCTGGCTTTAGGTCCTTTGGCAGAATATTTTACCATGCTTAAATAAATGAGAGTTGTCACATTGAAGCCTGTCGAAATGAAATTATCAAAAGTCCTTCGACAGGCTCAGGATGACAAACCACACCATAATCTGTGAAATCAATTAAATCTGTGAAATCACATAACAAATAAAAAAATGAAACCCAATAATAAATTGTTCGAACCTGCCTTAGTGCAGACCGCACTAAAACAATCTTTCATCAAGCTTGATCCAAGGGTAATGGTACGGAACCCGGTAATGTTTACCGTTGAAATCGGAACACTAGTGATGGCTTATGTTACTGTATACTCTTTCAGCCATAGCGGACAAGGATCGCCTTTGTACAATTTCTTCATCTTTTTAGTTTTATTGCTTACCGTTCTGTTTGCAAACTTCGCTGAAGCCATTGCAGAAGCAAGAGGTAAGGCACAGGCCGACAGCCTTCGTAAAACAAGGGAAGAAACTCCGGCCAAAGTGCTTTTGGCCAACGGAACCATCGAAATCCGTTCATCTAATCAATTAAAAAAAGGAGATGTGTTCGTTTGCGAAACAGGCGATACCATTCCAACAGATGGAGAGATTATTGAAGGGATTGCCACTATTGACGAATCGGCCATTACTGGTGAGTCTGCCCCGGTAATCCGTGAATCAGGAGGTGATAAATCTTCGGTAACTGGTGGTACAAAAGTTTTATCTGATGAGATTAAAGTTCAGGTAAGCACTGCTCCAGGCGAAAGCTTTTTGGATAAAATGATCGCCCTGGTTGAAGGTGCATCACGTCAGAAAACACCAAATGAGATTGCTTTAACCATTCTGCTGGCCAGTTTTACCCTTGTGTTTATCATTGTATGTGTAACCTTGAAACCTTTTGCTGATTATGCCAATACACCGATCACCATTGCATCGTTAATTTCCCTGTTTGTATGTTTAATCCCAACCACCATCGGCGGACTTTTATCTGCTATTGGTATTGCCGGAATGGACAGGGCGTTAAGAGCCAATGTGATTACCAAATCAGGTAAAGCGGTAGAAACTGCTGGTGACATTGACGTATTACTTTTAGATAAAACCGGAACCATCACCATTGGTAACCGTAAAGCCACTAATTTTTACCCAACAGCAGGTGTAAACATTAAAGCTTTTACCGATGCCTGTGTATTAAGCTCATTGGCTGATGAAACCCCGGAAGGAAAATCGATCATTGAATTGGCTGCCGAACAAGGTTTCAAATCTGCCGGAACACCAGAAGGATCAACATTCATCAAGTTTACTGCCGAAACCCGTTCGAGCGGATTGGATACTTTAAATGGAAGAAGGATCAGAAAAGGTGCTTTCGATTCGATCAGGAATATTGTTGAAAAAGCCGGGAATATTTTCCCCTCTGATATCGAAAATCATGTAAAGGCTATTGCTACCAATGGAGGAACACCACTTGTAGTGTCCGAAAATGAAAAAGCCCTTGGCGTAATCGAATTACAGGACATTATTAAACCTGGTATCAGCGAACGTTTTGAACGCTTAAGGAAAATGGGTGTAAAAACAGTAATGGTTACCGGTGATAACCCGTTGACAGCTAAATATATTGCAGAAAAAGCGGGTGTTGATGATTTTATTGCAGAGGCTAAACCTGAAGATAAAATGAACTACATCAAAGATGAGCAAGCACTTGGTAAGCTGGTAGCCATGATGGGGGATGGTACCAATGACGCCCCTGCTTTGGCACAGGCCGATGTTGGTGTAGCCATGAATAGTGGAACACAGGCTGCAAAAGAAGCCGGTAACATGGTCGATTTAGATAATGATCCTACTAAGCTGATTGAGATCGTAGAAATCGGTAAACAATTGTTGATTACCCGCGGTACATTAACCACTTTTTCCATCGCGAATGATGTGGCCAAGTATTTTGCAATCGTTCCGGCTTTGTTTATCGCCTCAATTCCTGCCTTGCAGAGCCTGAATATTATGGGCTTGCACTCACCAGAATCAGCGATCATGTCGGCAGTAATTTTTAATGCGATCATCATCCCGATCCTGATCCCGTTAGCATTGAAAGGTGTGGCTTATAAACCCATCGGTGCAACTGCTTTATTACGCAGAAACCTATTTATATACGGTATTGGTGGTGTGGTAGCCCCATTTATAGGAATTAAAATAATCGATTTATTGGTCGGATTATTTGTATAACGAAATGTCATTCTGAGTGCAACGAAGAATCTGCAAGCAATAAAGAAGATACTCAAAACAATCACTGCCTTAGGTTAGAGATGCTTCGTTCCTCAGCATGAGAGCAAAGAAGAATTTAAAAAAATAAAAAGATGAAAAAGTACATCATTCAATCCATCCGCTTAACACTTGTATTATTGGTATTGTTATGCGTAATATATCCGGTTACTGTTGCTTTTATCGGTAAAATGTCTAAAGGAAACGGGGGTGGAGAAAAAATCACCAAAAATGGTAAAACAGTAGGTTATGCATTATTGGGTCAGTCGTTTACCAAACCACAATATTTCTGGGGAAGACCATCAGCAGTTGCCTACAATGCAGCGGGTTCTGCAGGTTCTAACAAAGGGCCATCAAATCCTGACTACTTAAAAGAAGTGCAATCGCGTATTGATACTTTATTGAAATACAATCCAGGCATCAAAAAATCAGATATCCCTGCCGATATGGTTACTGCTTCAGGAAGCGGACTTGATCCAAATATTTCTGAGCAGGGTGCAGCCATTCAGATCGACAGGGTTGCTGCAGCACGTAAAATTGATGTGAAAAAAGTGAAAGAACTGGTTGCCATGAATACGCTTAAACCATTTATGGGTTTATTCGGCCCTTCATCAGTAAATGTGCTGAAATTAAACCTTGCTCTTGATGCGCTTTAGTTAGTGACTTTGCAGTCTGTCCAAATGCGTTTGCCAAAACTAAAAGGATAGATAATGACGATGATAGGTTGCGAGTGATCGTCATTCCCAACCCGATAATTATCGGGTTGATTGGGAATCTTAATGCCAATATATGGTGCATTAAGATTCCCGCCTGCGCGGGAATGACGAACATTTGGAACTTTAACTACTCAAAAAATATTTCCCAAAACAATAACAACGGCAATGCTTTAAGGTCTGGTGCCAACTAGCCTGGGCCTTAGGCTTTGCCTAATACAAAACAATCAGTAAAATGAAAAAAATACTATTACTTGCCGCTACACTTACTACAGGATTCATTGCAAGAGCACAAGAAGAACCAAAAATTAAAGTGACGGGTTACCTTGAAGCCTATTATGGATACGATTTTAATAAACCTGAAGACCATAACCGCCCGGCTTTTATTTATTCGCATAACCGTGCAAACGAAGTAAACCTGAACCTTGGTTTTATCAAGGCCGCTTATGATAGCGGAATGATCAGGGCTAATTTAGCGGTAATGGCAGGAACTTATGCCAATGCTAATCTTGCTGCCGAGCCTGGTGTATTAAAAAATATCTTTGAGGCCAATGCCGGGGTAAAATTATCCAAAACAGAAAACCTTTGGATCGATGCCGGAATCTTTTCTTCGCATATCGGTTTCGAAGGCGCGGTTTCGAAAGATTGTTGGGTACTTACCAGAAATATTTCTTCAGAAAATACACCTTATTACGAATCGGGTGCGAAAATTACTTATGGTACAAAAGATGGAAAATTTACAGCTACCGCATTGTACCTAAACGGATGGCAGCGCATTACCCGCCAGAATGGAAATAATAAACCTGCCGGTGGACTTCAGCTGACCTGGAAACCAACTGATAAAATTACCGTAAATTACAGCAATTATCTTGGAACAGAAGGAGCTGATTCTGTACGCGTAAACAGATTTTACCACAATGTTTATGGAATTTTTCAGCTTACCGATAAGTTTGGTGTAACCCTTGGATTTGATTACGGCATGCAACAAAAACAAAAAGGCAGTAGCGATAAAAGCGAAGTTATTTCTCCGGTAGCCATTGCACAATATAAATTTGCGCCAAAATGGGCCGTTGCCGGAAGGTTTGAATATTATGAAGATAAAAACGGAATTTTTATTGCCACAGGCACGCCACAAGGTTTTAAAACCAAGGGGTATTCTTTAAATCTTGATTACTCGCCAATAGCCAATGCCGTTGTGAGGTTGGAAGGAAAAGCCTACGATAGCAAAGACAAAATATTTGCCAGGGAAGGCGCTGCGGTTAATGCCAATGCAAGTTTAACGGCAAGTATTGCGGTATCGTTTTAGAATACCAATGCGTTCGTCATTCCCAACTTGATTGGGGATCCTAATGCAGATGCATGGCGCATTAAGATTCCCGCCTGCGCGGGAATGATGATCACTCTTTAATAATTTGTCATCCTGAGCCTGTCGAAGGACTAACCAAAATCTATGATACCGCGTTTCGACGGGCTCAACTTGACAAGCTCTAATAGAAATTAACCTTTAAAATACCTCTCTAAAAACAACGCATCCCTACATAGAAATCAAATTCAGCCTGTTTTTAGCGTTCTTAGGAATATTAATGATGCGAAAATTGAATTCGTTGAAAAGGAACAAAATGAGTGTAAAAAAAAGAAGTTATGCCACAGAAAGACACTTTAAACTGCTATATAATAAGATCTCTTTTAGGTTTATGATCGTATTATTTACGTTGGTTATGATTGTTGCAATTACTATATTGATAGAAAAAGGAATCATGAATGTTTCCTGGTAAAAATGATGGAAGAGGAACAAAAAGAAGAGTCGGTAAGACATTTTTTAGATCTGGTTAAAAAATCCAGGCGTGGAAAGCTCAAAATCTATATTGGCATGAGTGCTGGTGTGGGTAAAACTTACCGTATGCTTCAGGAATCGCATGCATTACTGCGAAATGGTGTAGATATTTGTATCGGTTATGTAGAAACCCACAAAAGGGTAGAAACAGAAGCACTTGTTGCAGGCCTTCCGGTTATTCCGAGGCGGAAAATCTTTTATCGGGGCAAGGAAATCGAAGAGATGGACCTTAAAGGAATCATGAATCGCCATCCGGAGATTGTAATTGTAGATGAACTTGCCCATACCAATGCCGAGGGCAGTAAAAACACCAAACGCTGGCAGGATGTTTTCGATCTGCTTGAGGCGGGGATCAGTGTAATCTCTGCAGTAAATATTCAGCACCTGGAAAGCATTAATGAAGAAATTGAGCAGATTACAGGCATAGCTGTTACCGAACGGATCCCGGATAAGATATTGGAGATAGCCGATGAGATCGTAAATATCGACCTTACAGCTGATGAACTGGTTACCCGCCTTAAAGAAGGCAAAATTTACGATCAATCAAAAATCGAAAGGGCATTGGATAATTTTTTTCAACCTGATAAAATTCTTCAGCTGCGCGAGCTGGCCTTAAAAGAGGTAGTGCACCAGGTAGAACGGAAAATCCAGACCGAAATTCCCAAATCAATTAAACTTAGGCCCGAACGATTTTTGGCCTGTATTTCTTCCAACGCCGAAACTGCAGGAGTAGTGATCCGGAAAACAGCCAGACTTGCTTCCTATTACCGGTCGCCATGGATGGTGTTGTATGTGCAAAGCGATAGTGAAAGCATGGAACGCATTAAACTGGATAAACAACGCCATCTGATTAACCATTTTAAACTGGCTACCGAACTGGGTGCCGAAGTAATTAAAATAAAAAGTAACGCCATTACTAGAACCATCATTGATATCGCCACTGAAAAAGAAGTTACCACAATATGTATCGGCAAGCCCCATCTTAATATTTTTCAGGTAATTTTACGAACAGCGGTTTTTAATGGCTTGTTGAAGAATCTGGCGATGAAAGATATTGATCTGGTGATTTTGTCATAAAAAAATAGCCGTATGTGTCTGTTTGTTAGTTGTTTATTTTTTGTATGGGTTAGGCGCCATTTTTTTGATCTGGAATGCCTGGCTTATACACAAAAATCAGTTTCTTCCCATTTTGCGCTTATACGCTTCCCTTCCTCATACCTCGTTGCTGCAGGGTAACACTCAATGTCTTAAGTTAAGGAAAGATGTCATCCTGAGGGGTAATTTATTGTATAAAATCAATATGAGTGACGTACAATTGATTTCTTTTGCCATACACCAGGGTCTTGCCTCGGCTCGCCGCCGCCGAAGGGCTCTTTCTTTTTGGCATCAAAAAGAAACAAAAACTGCCGGCTGAAAATTTATTCATTTGTGGTTTATAAATTCAGCTGCATTCATGAGGGCTTCGCCGTTTTCTTTTGAAGCCAATTGTGAGGCCAGAACAGTGCAGCCCGAAAAATTTGTTAGGCCGGATTTAAGTAGAACGGGGATACCGTACTCTGGCCTAGCTGGATGGAAATGCGAAAGTAATTAAAATGCTGATTAATAATTATTTATAAAATAACGTCAATGGTAGGGTAATTAATTGTTTAAAATCAATATGAATGACAGATTTTTTAGGGAATTATAGGCTGCGAGGAATTGTCATTCCCAACATGATTGGGAACCACGAAGTGCTCATGAATGCCTTTGAAACAAGGGAAACTTATGAATAATCGTAATGCAAGCGCTTTAAGATTCCCGCCTGCGCGAGAATGACGGCCGTAATGATAGACTCTGTCGATGGTAGCGCAGTCGAAGGGCATTTATTTGCGATTTATCGATTTCAAGAAGTCTTCGACTACGCTCAGACTGACAGCCGCGAAGGCTTAACTTAATGACATTGGGGTAACGCTTCAACCAGGGCTAGGTGGCTAAACAGCATTCATTTGAAGGGTTTACATAGCGCAGAACTGCGGTATTCACGAACTAGAATCGCCCCATTTCAATATTTAATTTACTAATATATCCCCTTTGTGTTATTAAAAATGTTGCATTAAACTGATTGGCAACCAGAATTTTGTGGGAATGCTGAGCTATTTGAAAAAGTCCTTATTTTTAATTGATCTAAATAACTATCTTTGCGGACAACCATTAAACAAGGTATTTGGAAGCAACAGGTCACCCTTTCTCGGGCAGGTTAATTAAAATTGATAAAGAATCATTCGAAATGGCCTATGAGCTGTATTGGGAAAAGGTATTTGCCGTTTGCTACAATAATATTAAAGAAGTAGAACCCGCACAAGGCATGGTTCAGGAGATTTTCAAATCCCTTTGGGAACGCAGGACTGAGCTGGAACTTGAAAAAATAGAGCATTATCTCATCCGGTCGGCCAAATTTAAAACCTTCGAATACATCCGCAACAAGGTAAATAGGCAAAAGCATAACGAGTTTCAGATGATGGATTGTTCAGTTTCCAGCAATTGCACAGAAGAGCAGGTGCTTTTTAATGATTTAAAGGAAAAGGTAAATGTTTTGGTCGATACTTTGCCCTGTCAATGCAAGCGGGTATACAAAATGAGCCGTGAACAGGGGATGAGCAATAAAGAAATTGCCAGCATGCTGTATATTTCCGAGCGTGCTGTAGAATACCACATCACCAAAGCCATGAGCAGACTTAAAGTCGGTTTGGCCAGCTATTAATTTTTTATTTATACACTTACGGTAAATCGGTGTTTAGGCTACTTCTATTTAAAAGCAATAATTTATTAAGTTTGCAGATACTGCATTCTTGTTAGTGGCAAATTATCCAGCATGAATAACCAACTTTTAGAAAAATACCATTTAAATACCTGCACTGCCGAAGAGCGCAAGATGGTAGAAGAATGGCTATTTAATACTGATGTAGATGAACTGGATGCCATAAGCCTTCCTGAAAACAAAAATGACATAAAGCAGGCAATGTGGCAGGATATCAAAACTGCCATGCCACAGGTAATTAAACCCTTGCCAAAAAGAAGCAATATATATATCATGTGGAAAGGTGCTATTGCGGCTTCTGTATTTATCGCTATGGCAGCTGCAATTGCGTATTTTGTGTTTGCAAACAGATCTATCGGGCAGGCCGATTTCGTAGAGTTGAATAATCCCTCTGCACTATATGTAAAACACATTGATGCCACAGGCTATGATGTAGCCGTTGGGCCAAATACCATTGCGAAAATAAATAATAATGATGGGATGATCGATTTGACGGGTAGCATGCTTATCTCCCCAAAAAAAGATATCAACCTTGTTTTTGAAGGTACATCGAAGAAGATAACCTTGCTAAAAGGGCAGACCTACATTATCCTTAAAAATAAAACAGGTGTAAAAAGTATTATCGTAATCAGCGAGCGTAATTTAATGGATCTACCTCCGGTAATGCAGAAACAGCTTTCGGCTCAGTTTGATATTTAACCGCTACCAGCACTACAATGAATCTCAATAGCATCATTAAACTTTTCTTTTCTGTTATTCTTGCGTTTGGTTTGCTCAGTTGTAAACAGGGAAATAGTGTAAATGAAAAAGATGCTAAATATAGTCTGTATATCCTGGCCAAAGATGGAAGAGAGTATATGCTCATCAGCAACACCCTGGATAGTGGGATGCTAAAACCCGAAACAGACGGTGCATATTTAGATCCTAAGGATATGGACAGGGATGTTTTTGTAAAAAACGGATTCTTTTACCACCTTAACCGCAAAACTAACCGTTTCTCTAAATTTAAACTGGAAGATGGGAAATTAGTGACGACGGGATTTTTAGACATTAAAGATTTTAGCATCGAAAATTTTAATTGGATCGGGAAAGATAGTTTGATGCTTACCGGACTAAACCTTTCTGGTTATAACCATAGTAAATACATTTTCATCAATACGGTTAAGATGGAGGCCATTGCACAGGGTGATATGGAAATTCCAGCCCCATCAGGTAAGTACACCACACTTTCTATTGGTTTTGTAGAGAAAAAAGGGGATGCGCTTTTGGTTGGTTATACTTATCATAGGGCACAGGGTGTATCCAGTTATTTAACCAGCGATACATTATACGTTTCTGAACTAAGTTACCCTCAAATGAAGTTGCTTAGTACACAAAAAGATATCCGCTCTACTTATCCAGGTGGTATTAACACGATCCAATCATATAATTTTAAAGATGATCGGGGCGATTATTATTTTCAGTCGTGTCCGGGTATTGCCTTAGGTAATCATCCTGATCTTCCTACCGGCATATTTAAGATCAAGGCGAACGAAAAGAAGATTGATCAAGATTATTTCTTTAACATTTCAGCTTCAAAAATACAGAACCATGCCTATGGAATGTGGTACTTGGGTGGGAATAAAGCCATTATCCGTTCGGAAAGAAAAGATCTCTTTAAAGGTCTGGGCGACCATTACAGCACTGCCCATTTTGAATTTTATATACTTGATCTGCTCACGCAATCGGTTACGAAACTTAATCTTCCACTAGATAAGGGAACCAGAAGGGAATGCGTGATTGTTGAAGGTGATACCGCTTATATTTCGGTAAATTCTACCAAATCAGGCAATTATATCTGGCTGTACAACATCAAAACCGGCGAGTTGAAAAAAGGACTGCAGCTAGCGGGAGATACCGATTTTATTATGCGGATTGACCGTTTGAAAGATTGACCGCTTTTTAACGGCAAAGTTCGCAAAGAAAACGTCGCAGAGAACGCGAAGTTTTTTGGACTGTTACTCTGAACGTAGTGAAGAATCTCTAACCTATAGCACACGAACCCAAAAAATAAAGACCCTTCAATTCGATCAAATCCGCAGGAGTCCATCTTCCATTTTTCATCATTCATTTTCCACCTTTAAAGATCCTGAACGTAGTGAAGGATGGCATAAAGTAATTATTTCATTTTTTTTCATTTCCCACCTTCGGAAAAAGGAAAGTTGTGCTACTACCCTATAAATGCACAATATTAAAATAATGTATCGATTAAAATTTTTACTCTTTTTACTAGTTCTTTCCACAACAGTTTTTGCACAGCAAGATGCCGCGATTAATGGTTATGTTGCAGATAGCACTGGGGCCATAAGTGGTGCATCCATTTCTTTAAAGGGTACAAAAGTGGGCGCAACCACAGATATAAACGGATCCTTTAAAATATCAGGTATCAAACCCGGACGTTATACCATCTTGGTGTCTTTTGTAGGTTACCAAAGCGTTAGTCAAGAAATTACATTGAATGCAGCAAAGCCTTTAACTTTAAAATTCTCACTTAAGCCTGATTACAGCAACCTACAGAATGTAGAAGTAAAAGGTAAAACTAACTTAACAGAACTTAAAGAATCTGGTTTCACCGTTAACGTGATAGATCTTAAGGCCTTTCAGAACACCAGTGCCGATCTTAACCAAATCCTCAACAAGAGTACAGGCGTTAAAGTAAGGGAACAGGGTGGCTTGGGTTCTGATTTCAATTTTACATTGAATGGATTATCTGGCCGTCAAATCCGTTTTTTTATAGATGGGATACCGATGGAATCTTTTGGAAGTTCAATAGGGCTGAACAATATCCCAGTTAATCTTGCAGAACGTATCGAGGTTTATAAAGGTGTAGTTCCGGTAGCGCTTGGAGCCGATGCACTGGGTGGAGCGGTAAATATTGTTACCAATCAATCCGTGTCAAAATATCTTGATGCCAGCGTTAGTTATGGCTCATTCAATACCTTAAGGGCAGCACTTTCGGGTAAATATAAAGACAAGAAAACAGGTCTGATATTTACATTTAATGGCTTTCATAACGCATCAGATAATGATTACCTAATGCGGAGTAACCCAGAATATGATGCTGCAATTAAAGTAGTTGAAAATAACGAGCTCGTGGAAAAAGATGTTAAACGCTTCCACAGTGCTTACCGTTCTACTATGGGCCAAGTTGGTATTGGCCTTGCGGATAAATCTTGGGCTGACCAATTTGAGGTAAACTTTCTTTATTCGGATATGTACAAAGAAATACAGACCGGAGCAAACCAGAATAAGGTGATAGGGGAGGTAACAAACCATGAAAAATTCTTTATGCCTTCCATCAGGTACAAGAAAGCAAATTTTTTAACAAATGGTTTAACCGCAACTTTTTTTGCCTCAACATCAATCCTGAAATCTACTGTGCCTGATACGGCGAATTATGTTTATTCATGGAGTGGTAGAGGTAGGGCGGAACCTATTTCGGGAGAGCTTTATGGTGTAAAAAGCATTTACCACTATAGAAATACCTCTAGTTTGGCCAGGGCAAATTTTAGCTATGAAATCGATGATAATAATAGCCTGAACTTCAATTATAATTACAGCCACTTTGCCCGACAAGCAACTGAGGACTTAGGAATAGTAAAAACCAACACTTTTGATGAACCGAACACCATCGCTAAACAGGTTGTGGGGCTTGCTTACCAAAATAATGCAATTAATAAACGGTTAACTACATCTGTATTTGGTAAGTTTTATGCAATGAATGCGCTGGTTCGAAATGCGGTATTTTCACAGAACCAAACTTATATTAAAACCGATTCGGAAATTTCCAATAACTATTTTGGATATGGCATTGCAAGCCGGTACCGCATAAGCAATGATGCAGGTTTAAAATTATCTTACGAACATGCTTATCGTCTACAAGAAGGGGATGAATTATTTGGGAATGGAATAGATGTGACATCCAATATTAATCTTAAGCCAGAAAATAGTGATAACATCAATTTTGGTGCATATTATAACTTCCGTATTAATGAAAAGCATAACGTAGGTATTGAAGGTTCCTATTTTTACAGAAATGCAAAAGACTTTATCTACTTTATTCCGAGTGGTGGTGTTTATTCCGTTTACGATAATCTGGCTGGGGCAGAGATTAATGGTATAGAACTTGAATTTAAGTATCGTTATTCAACATTATTGAACTTCAGTATCAATGGCACCTACCAAAAGGCTATCAGTAAACAGTTTTACGAACCAAACACTACTGTACTGGATCTGACTTATGGCGATAGAATACCAAACCAGCCCTGGTTATATGCTAATGCAAATCTCGAAATCGGGCAAAATGATATTTGGGCACCCGGAACACGTTTACAGCTTAGTCTTTCCAGTCAATTTGTAAACTGGTTTTATCTTAACTGGGAAAGCAGAGGTAGCATCGAATCCAAAAATAAGATTCCAACACAGTTTTCTCACAATGTAGCATTAGCCTATAGTATGGCAAATGGCCGGTATAACATTTCTGCAGAGGTAAATAACTTTACTAATGAGCTTTTATACGACAATTTCAGGTTGCAAAAACCAGGACGTTCAGCCTTTATCAAACTTCGATATTTTATTAAATAAATCTTCAATCATGTTTACAACACTTAAAAAACAATCTTTATTATCTTTTGCCGCTATCGCGATAATTGCTTTTTCAGCATGTAAGAAAAGTTCCCCTCCAACAGAGGAACCCATCGAAAAAAATTATGGATTAGTGGTTCGTGCAGGTACACCAGCAGCAACCTATATTTTAAATACCACGCAACTCGGTTCGGGAATATTAACCACTACGGGTAATGGAGCTGAAACCACTACAAGTATTATTACACAACGTGGCGAATATTTTTATGGAACAAATGATTCCGGCAACCTTATCAAATTTACTTCTAGTAACAAGGTTAATAAGATTATTAAAGAAATTCCATTCACTCAAATCAGCTGGGCTTATTATTCAAGTTTTTATGCATGGAAAGATGATAAAACCCTGGTGTTATTTAGCATGAAAGAAGCATTACAGTTCGAATACGCTACGTTAAATGTAGAAACAATGACCATTACGGCTTCGGGGAACATTAATATTCCAAAACCAATAACAGGATATTATTATTGGGGAAATTCTGCAGTATTTTTAGGTAATAAACTTTACATCAGTTATAACCTTACCAATGAAAATACAAACCTTCCGCTAAACGAGGTTTACCTGGCCTCAATGGACTTCCCAAATGTGAATACGGTTGCGATTACGAAAGATACCCGTTTCAATCAACCTGCACATTATAACCTAAATTCTCCAGGAACATTTACCGACGGTAACTATGCTTATTTTATAAATGCACCAACAATCTGGATTGCAGGAGAAACAGGTGGTTCATTTTCGATTTATCGTGTGGCTAATGGCGCAACAGCAATTGATGCAACTTATCAGTATGAACTTACAGATAGGACCAAAGAAGAGGCAACTGATTTATTTTACGTAGGAAACGGAAAAGCAATTGTTAAGATTTTTGATAAATCGCAAATTTCTACCTGGCAAGATTATAGTGGGAAGTATATTGCTGACTACTATTTAATCGACGTAGTGAATAAAACGAAGACAAAACTTAATATTCCTAAGAGTATCCCAAATCCTTATGCAGCAAACGTATTGGTAGATGGCGATGTAGCGTATATCGGTGCATTAACATCAGAAGGTTATTATGTTTACACTTATAACCTAAGTTCAGGAACTGTTGCCAAAGGCGCTAAGCTCGAAGGAGTGAGTGGATTAAGCAAGTTGGTTAAATTTAAATAATAAGTTTAATGTTTCTCAAACCACTCAAAAAGTTAAATGCATGGCTTCACCTTTGGCTTGGTTTAGCCTCAGGTGTTGTAGTCGTGATATTGGGAATTACGGGTTGCGTATTGGTTTTTGAGCAGGAAATTAAAACTTTAAGTTCTCCCTGGTTGTTTGCTGAAAAGCCGGCAGGGAGAGCTATATTGGCACCATCTAAAATTTACCAATCGGTTAAAAAACAATTGCCTGGGAAGGAAATTCATTCCGTTTGGTATCACGGTGAAAATAAGTCTGCTATAGTAAGTACAAATTCAGATTCTGTCGTTTATGTAAATCCTTATACGGCAAAAGTTATTGCAATGGTACATCATGAAGATTTTTTCGAATTTATAGATGATGGGCACCGGAGGCTTTGGCTGCCTGATAAAATTGGGAAACAGGTAATTGGTTGGTCTACCTTTACATTCTTCGTTTTATTAATCACCGGACTGATATTGTGGTGGCCAAAAAAATGGAACAAAACCGGGAAAGACCAGAGTTTCAAAATAAAGTGGAAAGCCAGATTTAAAAGGGTTAATTACGATCTGCACAATGTATTAGGTTTTTATACTTTATTATTTGCCCTGGTAATGGCCACTACAGGACTAATTATGAGCTTTAGCTGGTTTAATAAAAGTATATACTGGTTAACCGGTGGGGTTGGTAATCCACGCAAACAAACTACCGAAGTGTTTAGTGCGGCACCCAATACTATACTTACAAATGTAGATCAGGTTTGGTTAAAAGTTAAAAATACAATTGCACTTTACAATAAAGATCAGATTATCGTTTCTTTTCCTGACGAGGTCGATGAGCCGATTTATGCCTGTACCGATATGATTAATGGCTATTGGAGAGATTTGTATTTTAATCCATCTACACTTCAGTTAACCCGATCGGCCGGGAAAAGATTATCAGAACTTGCTTTTGCCGATCAGGTTAGAAAGTTAAACTACAGTTTGCATGTTGGTGCATTCGCCGGTTTGCCGAGCAAGATTGTTTTTTTTGTTGCGAGTTTAATCTGCGCCAGCCTGCCGATTACCGGATTTTATATTTGGTGGGGCAAAAAAAGGAAGAAACCCAAAAAGAATAAAAATATTCCAGAACCCTTAAACGCTTAATTTATGTACAGATTCCTCTCCTTTGCTTCAGGTAAAAACCCTGATGTTAGTAAGCTATTGCCTTATTTTTTGCTATTTTTTATGTGTTTCTTTACCAGTAAAACCGTTTTGGCACAATCCGATCCGGCAATTAACGGTGTTGTAGTGATGGAGAATGGCACCCCTGTTGAGTTTGCTTCAGTAGCCTTGCAGGATGTAGAAGGTAAGGGCATTAAAGGAACCTTAACAGATTCTCTGGGCCGCTTTTCTTTCCCTGCGCTGCAACATGGGAAATACCGCGTTAAGATCTCGAACATGGGTTACATCACCCATCAAACCGATATTATTCAGATTACTGTCCAACATAGAATTATTGGCCTGGGCAGGTTGAAATTAATAGAAGATACCCGTAGTTTAAACTCGGTAAACATTTCGGTGCAGAAAAAAATAATTGAACAAAGCATTGATAATATGACCATCAATGTTGAAAACAGTATCCTGTCAGAAGGGAATACCGCATTAGAACTATTGCAAAGAGCACCTGGTATTAAGGTAGATGATGAAGGTAAAATTTCTTTAAAAGGAAGGGTCGGGGTTAATGTAATGATCAATGGAAAGTTCACTTACCTTTCGCCTGCAGAATTAAGTATATTGTTAAAGGGCACAAACTCGGCATCGGTTTCTAAAATAGAAATTATGGCCAATCCCTCTGCCAAATACGATGCGGCAGGTAATGCCGGTATCATCAATATTGTGATGAAGAAAAGCCAGGTGAAAGGAATGAACGGATCGGTTTCTGTTAACGGTGGGGCAGGTAGAAAAGCTCGATATGGATCGGGCTTTAGCCTTAATTATAAAAATGCAGGCTTTAATGTTTATGGGAGTTACAATTATGCCTATCGCGGCGAAACAGAATATCTTGATTTTAGCCGAAGGTTTTACACAAATGGGATTGTTTCAGGTAACTACGACCGCATTTCAAATCAGCATACCGAAACCAACGAACCTTTAAATACTAATAATTTCAGGGTAGGAATGGATGTGGATTTAGATCCACAGAATACCATCGGCTTTTTAATAAATGGTAACATTGGTAAATATCTGCATGATAGCAAAACAAGCAATATCCTACAGAACCAGGACGGAATTGTTCAATCTGATATGGCCACTACCAATTACGATCAGCAAAATTGGAGTAACTTAACCTACAACCTTAATTACCTGCATAAGTTTAAAAAGGAAGCCAGAACCTTTAGTGCCGATGTAGATTTTGCCAGCAACAGCTTTACTTCCAGGTTAAATTTAGATACCTATACCGCAGCTAATCCATCAACTCCTCCGCAAACCAGCAATAGAAAAGGTTACGTTCCGGCTAAAACCGAAGTGTATGTGGGCAAGGCAGATTATACCGATCAATTGGGTAAGACCATAAAAATCGAGACTGGTTTAAAAAGCTCTTTTATTACTTCTGACAATAACCTGGTTTATCAAAATTTAACAAACGCTGCCTGGGTATATGATGCTGCAGGTAGCAACTATTTTAAATATAAAGAACAGATTCATGCCGCTTACCTAAACCTTAACCATGAATTTAAAACCTTTACTGTACAGCTGGGCTTAAGGGGAGAATACACCCATACTTTGGGTAATCAGGTTACTACCGGCTCGGTTCTTAAAAGAAATTATTTTCAGTTGTTTCCAAATTTGGCGTTAAATAAAACTGCAGGCGAAAACAACCAATTTCAGTTGGCCTATAGCCGAAGGATACAAAGACCCGATTATGGCGATTTAAACCCATTCAGGGTATTTAGAGATCCGCTTTTATACTACGAACGGAATCCATATTTAACGCCAGAGCTTACTCAGAACATCGTATTAAGTCACATTTTTAAAAGCAAGTACACCACTGTCTTAAATTATAGTAGAACTACCGATGTAATAACCTGGGTGTCGGGGCAGATTGATAACCTGAATACTACTTACGAACGCCCACAGAATCTGAAAAGTCTGGTGAATTATGGTGTCAGTTTTACTGGCCAGACTGATTATTTCAGCTGGTGGACGGCAACAAATTTTGTCAATATTTACGATAATATTTACCGTGGAGGTGAAGATGCAGAAGAATTTAAGAACAGCCAGGTTAGTTTTACAATCAATACCCAAAACTCATTTAAACTTGGTAATGGCTTTAGTGCAGAATTAAATGCATATTATAATTCAAAATCAGTTTATGGTATTTCTACCGAAAAGGCCTATCACGCTGTATCAGCAGCGTTTCAAAAAAAACTCTTAAAAGATAAAGCCAGTATAAAGCTTTTGGTGAACGATATTTTTCAATCGAGTCAGTACAAACAGGTAACCAGGTACCAGAATATTGATATGTACAGCCATGTAAATGTTGATGGGCGAAGGGTAATGCTTTCATTTTCTTGCCGTTTTGGTAATTCTTTCAATGTAAAAGAACGCAGAAGTGGAAATGATGATATCCAAAACAGGGTGAAAGGAGGGGGATAGTTCTCTTATTTCTCAAATTAATCAAAACCATATTCCTTTATGTCGGTTGAAATAATAGGACTTAAGGAAAGTGATATGGAAAAAAAAGATACTAAAACACGTTTGATTAATGAAATTACCACTACAGGATTACAAAGTGCTGCTAAAAAACTGGGTACTTCAGCAAGCAAAAAACAGATTAGAAAAGGTGTTTCAAAAAACATCAGTTTAATAGATGAGCTATTGCATATTGCTTTAATCAAAAATAAAGATTCATCGAAAAGGGTGCAGCGCAATATTGAGTTTGTTGGCCTGGGCATAATGGCAGCGCATACTTTTTATCGTGGTTTTAAAAAGAAAAAAAGGTTATTGATATTCGAAGGGATTTTTCTTACAGCTGCTCTTGGAGGAGTACTTTTAGGTTCTCAACTTAAAGCTCTGAAGTAAAGAATTAATCCGTTGACACCCTTTACTAAATAAGCCTGAAGGCTGTTTTTGTGGCTGGAATTAACAGCTACGTAATAATTAGATCAATTCTGGTCATCTAGTCATTAATGAGCTGTAAAAATTAACTTTCCAGCTCTTTCTTGCAGTTTATTTTTAGCATATTTATATGACACTTTTTAGTCAGAAAATTGCTCAATTTATATCATCCATATAGCAATAGAAATTTTCTCTTAAACATTTTAAAAATCAAAGAATGGATTTACAATTAAAGCATAAAACAGCTTTTATAAGTGGTTCTACAGCTGGGATCGGATTCGCCATTGCTGAAAGTTTATTAAAAGAAGGCGTAAAAGTAATTATCAATGGGAGGTCGCAAAGCAGTGTGGATGATGCCGTGAAGTCATTGCAAGATATTGCCGGGAAAGATTTTGTTTCAGGCATAGCTGCTGACTTTTCGAAAGCTGATGAAGTAAGTAAACTGATTGATAAACTTCCGGAGATCGATATACTGATCAATAATGCGGGGATTTTTGAACCCAAAGCCTTCGAAGATATCAGTGATGATGATTGGTTTAGGTTTTTCGAAGTCAACGTAATGAGTGGAATCAGATTATCGCGGCAACTATTCCCCAGGATGTTAAAGAAAAATTGGGGCAGGATTATTTTTATCTCCAGCGAATCAGCAGTGTTTATTCCGGATGAAATGATCCACTATGGTATGACTAAAACTGCACAGCTGGCAGTTAGCCGTGGTTTGGCTGAACTAACCAAAGGTACTGAAGTAACCGTCAATTCAATTTTGCCTGGTCCTACCAAATCAAAAGGGGTTGGTAGTTTTATTGAAGATTTAGCTAAAAATGGAAACATTACTATTGCTGAGGTAGAAGCGGATTTCTTTAAGAACATGAGGCCGACTTCATTACTGCAACGCTTTCTTGATGTAAGTGAAATTGCAAACGCAGTTACTTTTTATGTAAGTCCATTAGCCTCCGGAACCAATGGGGCAGCCATTAGGGTAGAGGGCGGTTTAGTAAGATCGATATTGTAGTGTGTTATAGATACTTTCAGGCTGCGCTTACTGATAAGAATGTATTCAGTTAATTAAGGACGCTATCTTTGATTTCCAATTTATCTCATTATTATCCAGCATGCAGGAGAGCTTTATCAAACTGAATAAGAATAGTTTCACTAAGACTATGGTTTGTTAAATCGGATTTAAGGTTAAAAAAAAATATTAATGTCGCAGAAATTAGAAGTTTGGCAACGAGGGCCGCTGCCCGAAATTATGCCGATGTTACAGCCTGTAGCACACGCCTTATTGCAGGCAAGAGAAGAGATTAATGATTATATGCTCGATTTCCCAGTCGAACTGCTTTGGCAACGCCCCGCCGGGATGGCATCTACGGGTTTTCATCTTCAACATTTAAGTGGGGTGCTTGATCGGGTATTTACTTATGCCAGGGCCGAGGGCCTTTCTGAATCTCAATTTGCACAGTTGGCTGAAGAAGGTAAAGATTCAGCAGAGGGATATACCGTAGCAGATCTTGTTAACCGTTTCAATAAACAGGTAGATCTGGCCTTAGTGCAAATCAAGAGTACAAATGAATCAACACTGGCCGATTATAGGGGAGTAGGGCGCGCAGGGCTACCTTCAACAGTTATTGGCTTGTTGTTCCATGCAGCAGAGCATACCATGCGCCATGTAGGGCAATTGATGGTTACCGTAGCCGTAGTTAAGAATAATAAGTAAATTTAATTATCTGATAAACAGTTATATCACTCTAATTTCATAAAAGATAATTCACTACTGCCATAGTGTTGTCACCAGGCCTGTTAAATTTGCTGAATGATTAAAATAATTTATGGATCACCTTAAAGTAGCTGCCACAATCAATCCCCACATTTTTAAAGATGGATATTACCAAAAGATTTGACCGGATACTACAGATATTTTTTCTATTGCAGTCTAAATCGGTAGTCACTGCTGAAGAATTACAAAAGCGTTTCGAAATCAGTTTAAGAACAATTTACAGGGATTTAAAAGCATTGGAGATTGCAGGTATTCCGATCGTAAATGAATCAGGATCTGGTTATTCAATTATGGAAGGCTTTAGGCTACAACCATCCAGGTTTAGTCAGGAAGAAATTCTCAGTTTAATGGTTGCCGAAAAAGTGATGCAGAAACATGAAACCGAATTTGTTAAGAAACACTTTGAGGCGGCACTTATCAAAATAAAAAGTTCTTTTCAGGTGCATCAAAAAAGAGATTTCCTGCATTTAGAAGATACGATACATCTTAAAAACAACTTTACATCCAATGATTACCTGCCCAACATTATCGATGTTTTACTCAATAGCACTTTAAAGAAGAAAATAACCCATATCGATTACCTTAAAAGTGGCGATATTCACACGGTAGGCAGATCTGTAGAACCCATTGGCGTATTCTACGAACACAGTCTTTGGTATCTTTTAGCTTATTGCCATCTAAGAAAAGATTACCGCAATTTCAGATTAGACAGGATTAAAAAGGTTTTGGTGCTTGAAGAAAAATTTACCATTGCACATCCGCCAATTAACGAATTCAGGGATAAAAGTTTAACTGAAAATGTGATGAAAGTCGAAATTAAGGTAGACAGGAAGTATGCCCATTTTCTATATTGGGAGCGGCAGATTTTCGGATTTACAGGCGAAGAAATTTCAGATGATTTTGTTATGATGTATTTTGACTGTTCCCTTGCTGTGGTTTCTTTTGTCCGCTGGTTTGTTAAATTTGTTGATGTGGCCGAAATTATAGAACCAGCCCATTTAAATAATGAACTGGTTGAAATAATGGAATCTGGTTTAAAAAGGATAAACAATAAAAGAGTTATTTAAGCTCTTTTATTGTTTAATATCGATCCCAGAAAAATGGGGGCTCAATACCTAAGGCTCTTAAATATACAAAGCCCTGGCCGCGGTGGTGTATTTCGTTATCAATGAAATATAAAAGGTGGCTAATTATCGAAAACTCGTACTGCCCGAATAATTTAATTGTTTCGTGAAGCTGATCTTCAGAGATTTGGTTAAAGTATTCCACAATTTTTGGGGTATCTTCATCCCATTTATTCAGGATCTCTTCCTTGGTATTAAGTGGAAGATCATGACTAAAAGGTACTGTTTCCCTCGTAACCATTTCTTTTAAACCAGGAACATCAATCGATAATAACTCTTTAATTAATGCTGAAAAGGGTCTCATTCCACCGATAGAAAATTCGAATAATTCTTTTTCAGGAAATTTTTCGATGGTTTTTCGGGTTAGTTTTCTGTGGCCTAACCAATGTTGTAGTAATTCGCTTTTAGTAATCATAGTTGCTGACATCTTGTTATGTTATTTAATACAACAAAGCTAAAACTGGCCTATGACAACTGTTTGTCAGTCGAAAAATGACATATAATTTTTTAAAATTTCTATTTAATACTGGTTTAAGAATAGTTTTTGAGTTGGCGTACCTTTATTAATGAGGCTACCGATAGTTGTGGTTACTCAATGCTGTCCTTTATTTTAAACCTCTTTCTTTTAAAAGATTTTCTAATTCTTTGTGATCGTATTTCGAATTATTAGCCAGTTTATAAATAAAAAATAAAGGGATGATTGTCAAAAATCCTAAACTATTTTTCATCACGCTGTAAAATATAACGCCAGCCAGAAAGCCTATTAATATTGCATTTGTTATAACTGCTGATTTCCTTTTTTTTGCTTCTTGCAACAGTTCCTGGTCAGTTAACTCAGATAGTGTTTTATGCTCCATTTTTGGTTTATCTAGATCATTTTTAAAGGGTATTCATTCCCTTAGCGAATACTCAAATATAAATAATAGATGCTACTGGTAAAACATAGATTGCGTTTAAAATCCTGCGTTATTAATTTGGTTAGCTAAGGGCTTGTAAAAATAGCCATAAACATAACCAACATTATTTACCCAATAACTGTATATATACGTAACGCATTAAGCCGAGCTGGGGAGATTGATGGATAAGCCGATTAGGGAAATTGTTTTAGGGCTTTTAAAATTTGATGAAGCTGGGTGTTTGGATAACAACAAGGCTTCCTTTGAAAGCTAATTTCATTGGATAAAAAACTACCACTCGCTTTCTAACATTTTATCGATAACCCAAGGCACCATGGTTTCAATTTCAATCTGGATCAAATCATTTTTATCTTTAAAATAGGTTAGATCATCGCCCTTCATAAAACCGATTTTAAAAGAATCTGTAATAGGATTTAGTTTAATTGTTTGTGAGCCATTAAGTGAGAATAAACAATCAGTGCCTTCAAAGTCTCCTTTAAAATGAAATATTACACTATAGCGATGTGTACCGTCGTTTTCTTTACACATTCGCCAAACCTCACTTTCTTTATGGTAATCTACACCAAGTTGATTGAATAAATGTTTAACCTGTTCTGGGAATATGTTATCTCTATTCTGAATATAATTCAAGCAGTCATTACAATTACAATCCTCCGCACTACCATTTTCAACGACAGCATAGGTTGATTTTGTACTTTCATGATCGACAGTTAAAACCCAATCTTTAAATGTAAATACGGTTATTGGTATCATAGTCTAATTCTCCTTTCTAGCATTAGGTTGGTTTGTTAGTGATATGTGGTTTTAATTATTTAAACCACGCTTTTCGGTTTTCTAAACGTTCTAAAAAATCGGTAAAGGAAATTCCTATTTCAATATGTGCTTCTTCCTCGATTAGGAAGGGAGATAACACAATTCTTACACTATTATCATTTAATTGTTCTATTGCAATGTACTCCCCGCCACCATTTCCCCCAATTGCCAATGTGTTTGGTAAGTGTTCGAAAATTTGATAGTCGGTGTTCATTTTAATTACATCGTCGAAGTCCCAAAGCCTAACATATTGCTCACCAATAAAACCTTCAAGTTCCAAATAATTTAGAGCAAAAGTTTTATAATCGTTAGGAAGTTTGAAGTTTATTATTCTTTCAGATTCCTCAAAAGTAGTCTTTGGTTTGTTGATCCGTTTGGTAAAATTATATTTTGTTAGTATTTCTTCAAACCTTTCCATACAGATAGATCCTGATAGTTAATTTAGTTTCACAAGATATTAATTTTCATCGGGAATGGTTATCCATTAATAATTATACAAGTAGTTTTTCAACCACAAAACAGAACAGGCTTTTAATAAAAGCAGGCTTTATGAATTAAAAACATTAATCATTACATTTGCCCTTGGTGAAAAACTTTGTATTCCTTTTTTCTCTTTATCTGATCCTTCTGGGCCTAATGCCCTGCCAGGACAAGGAAGATATGGTTTCCAAATCTCACACCGAAAGCTTTGTGCACAGCGATCAATCAAAATCTGGGCATATGCATGGTGAATCCTGTCCACCATTCTGTAGCTGTGCCTGCTGCTCGGTCGGTCAGCACTTCCCATCCGAAAAGGTAACAAACCTTATTGTTCCGACATTCCGGAAACCATACCCGGTTTTCCAGTGCTCAGCATTGAAAAAACAACCACTCGATATTTGGCAACCACCTAAACTCGTTTAATCAATCTTTCATTTCATGGCGATTTTCATGAAGAGGATGCTATTTACACGCATATTTTGCACCATAAAGTGTAATGATGCCTGCTATTTATTAATTTTTGATTTAAACGAAAATGCTGAACAGAATAATACAATTCTCCATCAGGCAGAAACTGCTGGTGGGAATTATGATGCTGGCGCTGATTGCCTGGGGTATATACTCCCTTAGGCAGCTGCCTATAGATGCCCTTCCAGATATTACCAATAACCAGGTTCAGATTATTACTTCCTCGCCAAGCAACGGCGCAGAAGATATTGAGCGCTTTGTAACCTACCCGGTAGAACAGACCATGGCCACTATTCCCGGAATAGAAGAAATCCGTTCCTTTAGCAGGTTCGGCCTTTCAGTTGTGACAGTAGTGTTTAAGGAAAATGTAGAGATTTACTGGGCTCGCCAACAGGTAAGTGAAAGGCTTGCCGAGGTAGAAAGGGCCATTCCGAAGGGGATCGGCACACCTGAGATTGCGCCATTAACTACCGGACTTGGAGAAATTTACCAATATGTAATCCACCCTAAAAAAGGATATGAAAAAAAATATGATGCCACCGAGCTGCGCACCATTCAAGACTGGATTGTTCGTCGCCAGCTCCTGGGCGTAGAGGGTATAGCAGATGTGAGCAGCTTTGGAGGGTACCTTAAGCAATATGAAATTGCCCTCAATCCCGACAAGCTCAGGAGTATGGATATATCCATAAGCGATATTTTTAAGGCGCTTGAAAAAAACAATCAGAACACTGGCGGATCTTACATCGATAAGAAGCCAAATGCTTATTTTATAAGGAGCGAGGGATTGATCAACAGTATCGAAGACATTGAGAACATCGTTGTACGTACCAACGAGAATAGCATTCCCGTGCTGATCCGAAATGTAGCTGAAGTAAGGATCGGTGCGGCTACCAGATATGGTGCCACGACCAGAAACGAGGAGGGCGAGGTAGTAGGTGCGGTAGTGATGATGCTAAAGGGTGCCAATTCTTCAAAGGTTATCGCAAACGTAAAAACCCGGATGGATCAGATTGCAAAGAATCTTCCGGAGGGCGTGGTTATCGAGCCATTTCTTGACCGCACAAAACTGGTAGACAGTGCCATTGGCACGGTGACCAAAAACCTGGCAGAAGGGGCATTGATAGTGATCTTTGTACTGGTACTGCTTTTGGGGAATTTCCGCGCCGGATTAATTGTGGCCTCGGTTATTCCACTTGCCATGCTTTTTGCCATATGCCTGATGAATCTTTTTGGCGTCAGCGGAAACCTGATGAGCCTTGGAGCCATAGACTTCGGGCTAATCGTAGATGGAGCAGTAATTATAGTAGAGGCATCTCTCCACCATCTGGCTATTCGAAAAAACAAAAACAGGCTAAGCCAGCAGGAGATGGATGCAGAGATTTTTGAATCTGCTTCCAAGATCCGTAACAGCGCTGCTTTCGGCGAAATCATTATACTTATCGTTTACCTCCCGATTCTGGCACTGGTTGGTATAGAGGGCAAGATGTTCAGGCCAATGGCTCAAACGGTGGCTTTTGCTATCCTTGGTGCTTTTATCTTGTCGTTAACTTATGTGCCGATGATGAGTGCACTTTTCCTGAACAAAACCATCAGCACCAAAAGGAATATCTCAGACAGGATTATGTCCTTTTTTCAAAGGGTATATACACCAATGCTCAATTTCGCACTTCGGGCAAGGTTGGCCGTTGTGGGCGTTGCAATAGGGTTATTTGCCATTTGCCTTATTATTTTCAATTACCTGGGCGCCGAATTTATTCCCACGCTAGAAGAGGGCGACTTTGCTGTAGAAACCCGGGTGCTTACCGGGAGCAGCCTTTCACAAACCATTGAGGCGGCTACACGGGCTGCAAAGGTATTAAAAGCAAATTTTCCTGAAGTAAAAGAGGTCATTGGGAAGATTGGCTCTAGTGAAATTCCTACCGACCCCATGCCTGTTGAAGCCTGTGACCTGATCATTATCTTAAAAGATAAAGGAGACTGGACAAATGCTTCGACGAGGGATGAGCTTGCTGGAAAGATGCAGGCCAAATTGGAACAGTACATTCCTGGGGTTACTTTCGGGTTCCAGCAGCCCATTCAGATGCGCTTTAATGAACTCATGACCGGTGCCAGGCAGGATGTTGTCATCAAGGTTTACGGAGAGGATTTTTCAAAACTAAGTGCCTATGCCGCTAAGATAGGTGCTATAGCCAGAAAAATCGAAGGTGCCCAGGATGTTTACGTGGAACAAGCTTCAGGACTTCCACAGGTGATCATCAAATTTCATAGAGAGAAAATTGCGCAGTTCGGACTGAATATCGAAGATGTGAATACGGCTATCCGCTCAGGTTTTGCCGGGGAGGTTGCTGGCCTTGTGTTCGAAGGTGAAAAACGGTTCGATATGGTTGTCCGCCTGGAAAAAGAAAACAGGCAGTCGCTTGAAGATGTAAAGAACCTGTTTGTAACTGCACCCAATGGCAATCAGATTCCGCTGGAACAACTGGCTGACATCCAGTACAGGGAAGGGCCAAACCAGATCCAGCGCGATGATGCAAAGCGGCGGATCACCGTTGGATTTAACGTGAGAGGAAGGGATGTGGAAAGTATTGTAAAGGAAATTCAGCAGAAGATTGATGCAGAGGTTAAGTTTTCACCAGGATATTATCCAACATTTGGCGGCACTTTTGAGAACCTGCAGGCTGCCACTAAAAGATTGGGTATTGCCGTACCACTGGCTTTATTGCTCATTTTATTATTGCTTTATCTTACTTTTTCATCAATTAAACATGCGCTTTTAATTTTTACCGCAATTCCACTATCGGCCATAGGTGGCGTATTTGCCCTATGGGCACGGGGCATGCCATTTAGTATCTCAGCAGGCATAGGCTTTATTGCGCTTTTTGGTGTGGCCGTACTAAACGGAATCGTGCTGATCAGTGAATTTAACAGGTTAAAAAAAGAAGGAATGAACGATATTCTCGAAATTATCAGAACAGGAACTTCGGTTAGGCTTCGTCCGGTTATTATGACGGCCCTTGTAGCCTCTCTGGGCTTTCTTCCAATGGCTATCTCAGGCGGAAGCGGGGCTGAAGTGCAGCGCCCATTGGCAACGGTTGTTATCGGTGGACTAATCTCAGCAACATTGTTAACCCTTTTGGTGCTTCCCGTGCTTTATATCTGGGTAGAAAAAATGGGCAGAAAAAAGGTAAAAATAGCTCCGGTAACGGGAATAATTGTAGTGTTTGTTACGCTGTTTGGATTTCAACCTGCTAAGGCCCAGACCCCATTAACCCTTAAACAGGCAATATCTTCGGCGCTGGAAAACAACAGGGCGATTAGCGGGGCTAACCTTGGTGTAGGGTTGCAACAGGCACTCAGGAAAAGCGCTTTCGAAATGCCTAAAACTGAAGTGTCTATGCTTTACGGGCAATACAATAGTCTGGTTAAAAACGACAACAACTTTACCGTTTCGCAAAGCATTCCCTTCCCAACACTTTTCGCCGCAAATGCGGCATTAGGTGATGAACGCATCAAAGCAGGCCAGCTTCAGGTCGCTTCAAGTAAAAACGAACTTATTTATCAGGTTAAAACAGTTTACACCAATCTTCAGTACCTATATTCGAAAGAGAAACTCTTGCTGGAGCAAGACAGCATTTATAAGGGGTTTGTAAAATCGGCTTCGCTAAAATACAAAACGGGCGAGGGTAACTTGCTTGAAAAGGTAGCCGCAGAGACACAGCTTAAGGATGTACAAAACCTGCTCGATCAGGACAGGTCTGATATCGAAATTTATAAAACGCAGTTGGCTACAATTCTTGGCAAAGACGGTCTACCTGTAATAGCCGACAAATTTTTAAGGGAAACGCCCGAGATTTCGGTCGGAGATACAGCGCTTTTAAATGAAAATCCAGCCATTGCCTACTTCAGGCAGCAGATTGTGATTGCCGAAAAACAGCGGAAGGTAGAACTTGCCAAAGCATTACCCGATTTCACATTGGGTTATTTCAACCAGTCGCTAACTGGTTTTCAGAACGTTAATGGAAATGATGTTTTCTTTGGTCGTGACAAACGTTTCCAGGGCTTCCAGGTAGGGCTTTCTGTCCCGATATTTTACAGATCCTATTCAGCAAAGGCAAAGGCCGCATCCATTAACAAGGATATTGCTTCGAACGATCTGGAACTTCAGCAGCGAAAACTAACAGGTCAGTACCAGCAGGCATTGGGCGAATACCTGAAAAACAGAAAACGTTACGACTATTTTATTACTTCGGCCTTAAGCAATGCGGCACTGATCTTAAAAAATAGCCACATCGCCTACCAGAACGGAGAAATAGGTTATTCGGAATACCTGTTAAACCTTAAACAGGCGAACGGTATTTATGAGGGTCGGCTGATGGCCCTGCTCCAGCTAAGTCAGAGCATCAACCAGATAGAATTTTTAACCGGTAATAACCAATCACTTTAAGCATTAATCTCATGAGATCTTTATATAAATATTTTATCCTGCTATCCTTTCCATTTTATCTGGCTGGTTGCGGCCGTCCAGGTACAGAAAAGGAACCTGAAAAAGAAACCGTTCACGAAAAAAGCGATATCATAACCCTTACCCCAGAGCAGCACAAGCTATCGGAAATTACCCTGGGAGATATCGAACTGAGGGAATTAAGTGGAACAACTAAAGTAAACGGGATGCTCGACCTCCCACCACAAAGCCTGGTGTCTATTTCCACGCCGCTGGAAGGGATTGTAAAAAGCACCAATATGTTGCAGGGAAAACGTGTAGCAAAAGGGGAACTCGTAGCCGTAATGCAGAATCCGGAATTCATTCAGATGCAACAAGATTATTTGGATTATAAAAGTCAACTGCAGTTTTTAAAACAGGAGCTCGACCGGCAGGAAGAATTGGCAAAGGAAAATGTGAATTCTAAAAAAGCACTACAGAAAGCAAGGAGCGAATACCAGAGTGTAAGTGCAAGATTGCTGGGGCAGCGTTCAAAACTTTCCATTATGAATATCAGTTTTCCGGCACTGGAAAAAGGAAAGATCCAGACAACTTTTAACCTCTATACACCAATGGCGGGTTATGTTACACAGGTTAATACCAATATTGGCGCCTTTGCCAGTACAACCGATGTACTTTTCAAGATCGCAGATACCGAGCACCTGCATGCAGAGCTTACCGTATTTGAAAAAGATGTCCCCAAGCTTAAATTGGGACAGAAAGTCCGCTTTGTACTGGCCAACGAGGAAAAGGAACGTATGGCTACGGTTTACCTCATCGGCAGGGAAATCAGTAAAGAGCGTACCGTGCAAATTCACTGTCACCTGGACAAGGAGGATACACAATTGCTTCCAGGCATGTACCTTAAGGCCTATGTAGAAAGCGGAATGAACAAAGTTGAAGCACTCCCTGATGCCGCAATTGTTGAATTTGAAGGCAAAAAATTCGTGTTTATAGATCAGCCTGCTGCTAATAACAGTAATATTTACCGATACAGAATGATGGAAGTAAAAACAGGAGTTGCCGAAAATGGTTATACCCAGGTTTCTTTTGCCGGGCAAATTAATAATGCGAAGGTGGTGATCAAGGGCGCTTACGATCTTTTAAGCAAAGTAAAGAATGCCGAAGAGGAAGGAGAAGGCCATTAAATAAGCACCGTGGTCATCAGTCTGAGCGAAGTCGAAGACTTATTGAGATTGATAAATTGCAAATAAATGCCTTTCGACTACGCTATCAATGACAGGCTCTAAAAAAGAAGGTTGTCATCCGATAGCTAGCTGAGGTGAGAGGAACGAAGAAGCAATCTATGCAAAAGAAGTTTTATTGAAGAGACTTATAGAGCCTAAAACCAGAGAAAGGTTCAAATGGTAAAGCAAAGCTGAACTTTTTAGGCCATAACGGCAAGATTACCTATAGTCTGCCAAAATAGAACGGCAAAATGAACCTTGAGATTTAAATAGACCAAAGATACCCCACCTTTTTAGTTGGTAAGGCGGCCATTGTTCATTGGTTTTTTCCTTTGCTAATATACATTGTCTTACGGTTAACAAGGGTTTGTTAAACAGTTCCGGCTGCAAGAATGGTAATATCATCTTCAATATGTACAGATGTTGCCAATTGCCAAAGGGCTATGCATTATTCAATTTTAGGCGTTTAGCTTAACATGTGACATGAGAATATAGTAAAGCTTTCCCATTTTCTTTTGATAACAAAAATCGTAACTTGCAGTAGACCAAATATACAAGCATGCAGTTGTTATTGCCATACGCTGACCCAACGAAATATCTGCAGGAACTGACCACAAAGTATGGTTTCTCCTCAAGAGATACCTGGTCGTCCAAGAGCATCATCCTTCCAGCGCATATGGGCACTGGATTTGTCCAGGTTTTTATCAAAAACGATATCCATTTTTTTCGTGGCATCTGGGATTTTAATGAGCCTACGCAATTTTATTCTCCTGACCCGGTTGGGCAGCGAGGGTTGATCGATTTCCGGATCAGCAATGAAGACCAGCTCTTACATTCCGCTGCGCTGGAAGGCGCTAAGAAATTTGGCTGGGAAATTACCCGTGTTGATGGAATACGGTTTTTTATTCCGGAGGGATACTTTACAGGAAGTATGACAGAGTTAAGCAGAAGGTTTCATAGCTGCGCACATCATCCCCAGGTTAAACAGCTCATCAAGCAGCTCTTTGAAATTTCCGCCCGGGATTTTTCCAATACCATGCTCCTGGACGCCAAATTGACGGAATTTATATATTACCTCATCCGCCATTTAAGTCAGAATGGAATAGACCCTGCTAATGGCGATGGTCTTACCCAAAGGCGTCTGGATAGTATAAAAGAAGCACATAGCCGGATCATGTCTAACATGGACACCGAAATAAGCGTTTTACAGTTGAGCCGTTGGGTTGGGCTGAATGAGTGTGATCTAAAAAGGGATTTTAAAAAAGTATACGGACTCCCGATCCGTCAATATATTATTCAACAAAAAATCCAGATGGCAAACCTGTTGGTTGCCGAAAACCATGTTGATCTTGCCGAGGCAGCAAGGAGTTTGGGCTACACCAATATCAGGTATTTCGAAATGCTTTTTAAACGTTATTACGGTAAAATATAGAAATTCCCGTTTCGACTGAATTAATTCCCGTTTCGATTTTTATAATGCATGCATAATAATTAGTTTCATGTCAGCAAGCAAAACTTGCCGCTAACCAAATATTTTTATGCTGAATTTATCTGTGCTTTTGGAGGATAGTGCCTCAAGATTCGGGACCCGTTCGGCTTTCAGCTCCGGCAGTAGTGATTTTAACTTTCACCAGGTAAATGTGATGGCCAACCAGCTGGCCAACGCACTTAAAAAACTACGCATCCGGGAAGGTGAAAAGGTGGCCATGACTTGCCCAAACTGCATCTGGTTTCCCGTTATTTATTACGCAGTGCTAAAAACAGGCGCTGTGGTGGTTCCACTGAATATCCTCCTTAAATCTGATGAAATAAAATACCACCTTCAGGACTCCCAGGCAGCATTTTATTTTTGTTTTGAAGGAACTCCTGAAATGCCAGTTGGGAAATTAGGTTGGAATGCTTTTGAGCAGGTACCTGGCTGCAGGAATTTTGTTTTGATAGGTGCTAACAAGCCTGCTCAGAAAGGAAGTTATACATTGGCTGAACTGATGGCCGGGGAAGATGAAGACTTTGATAACTGTATTACCGATGCAGAAGATACGGCTGTGATTATTTATACATCGGGAACTACAGGAAAGCCAAAAGGCGCAGAACTTACCCATATCAATCTTTATTGCAATGCCGTTCTCTCTGCTGAACTGTTTTCCCTTTCCCAAACAGATGTTCAATTGATTGTTCTTCCGTTATTCCATGTATTCGGCATGACGGTGTTAATGAATGCGGGCCTTTACAGGGCAGCCCATGGTATTCTTTTGCCACGGTTTGATGCGAAAGATGTTATCGAAAATATCAATAAACATCAGGTAAGCATTTTTGCAGGCGTGCCCACAATGTACTGGGTAATGGCCAGCTATATCCATCCCGAAATTACTGACCAGCAGGTGAGTAATGCTTTGCGGATCTGCATTTCTGGCGGAGCTTCTTTGCCACTGGCTGTGCTTGAGGATTTTGAGCAAAGGTTTGGCGTTCAGGTGCAGGAAGGATATGGGATGAGCGAAGGCTCCCCGGTAGTCACCTTCAATGATCCAAAGATCGGGCGCAAACCCGGATCCATTGGTACCCCGGTTTGGGGAGTGAGCGTAAAAATAATAGATCCTGAAGGTCGTGAGGTTGCAAGCGGTGAAAAAGGAGAGCTGATCTACAAAGGACATAATGTGATGAAAGGCTATTTCCGAAGGCCATTTGAAACACGTGAGGTACTGCGCAACGGCTGGCTGCATTCTGGTGATATTGCCATAAAAGATGACGATGGCTTTTATTTCATCGTTGACAGACTAAAGGATATGATGATCAGGGGTGGGATGAATATTTATCCCAGAGAAGTAGAAGAGGTGATTATGAAGCATTCCGCAGTATCGCTTGCCGCTGTTGTGGGGGTGCCGGATGATAAACTTGGTGAAGAAGTAAAAGCATTCGTTGTATTAAAAGAAAACCAGCAGAGCTCTGAAAAGGAGATCATTGATTGGTGCAGGGCGATGCTGGCCTCTTATAAATGTCCACGTTATGTGGAATTCAGAAATGTGTTGCCCTTAACCGCTACTGGAAAACTGTTAAAAAAAGAACTGAAAAATAATTGATAATAATGAAAAAGGCCACCCTGATAAAATTGCTTATTTTTTTTCTGCTGGGATCAATGGATGCCATGGCACAGCAAGATACCGTAAAGCTCAATGATGTAAAATATGGAGGTTTTGAACGTAACCTCATGGATGTTTACCTTCCACCAGGCCGCACACCCAAAACTCCTTTTGTGATCCTGATCCATGGCGGGGCATGGGTGCAGGCCGGCAAGGAATATGTGAGGGATTTTCAGCAGTATCTGCTCGGTCAAGGTATTGCTTCGGTTAATATTAACCACAGGTATGCTAATGATTCCACAATTCATTATAAACAGATAATGGAAGATGTGAACAGCGCGGTAAAGTATTGTGTAGATCATGCTGGTCAATGGAATACCCGTGCGGATGGTTTTAGCACAGCAGGCTTTAGCTCGGGGGCACATCTGGCACTTTTGTATGGCTATACCGCACAAAGAAAAATAAATGCCATAGTAGATTTTAGTGGCCCTAATAACTTTACCGATACCGCTACGCTGAATTATTGTGTAAAGACAGGGCTGATAGGGTTAGTGGAAAAAATTACCGGCGACCGCTTTACAGGTGTTAGCCATGTACCAGAAAGTTTTTCGTTGGCAAGTCCATACACCCATGTTAAAAACATCCCAACCTTCATTGCGCATGGAACCATCGATCCGGTAGTAAAGGTTACCCAGTCGCGGCAGCTTGCCGAAAAACTTCAGCGTATGCATATTCCTGTGAAATTTATTGAAGTGGAAGGCCTGGCGCATGATCTGGACAAAAAACCTCAGGAAAAACTAAAATTATACCATGCAGCTGCTGCATGGCTCAAAAAATATGGACAAAAAAGATAAAAATATGAACAGAATAAGCACACTGTCCCTGGTCATGCTTATGGCAGGTACGGCCGTTTTCGCACAGCAGACAAAAAAGCAGAAAAACACAGTTAAGCCACTTACTGCAGCAGAGGTGAGTACCCGCTTATCGCCGGAAATCAAATTACTTGCCTTCGGGCCGGTTTCAAAACTTGATAGTAACTTTATTGCCAATGCAAGAAAAGCGGATAAGGCACGCCCAACGCCTAAGCTGAAAAACGCAGACAGTGTAGAAATCTCAGACCTGAATATACCAGGGCTGGAAAAAGGCGATCCACTGGTACCTATACGGGTTTACCGGCCAAAGTACGCGAGTGGGAATGTTCCATTGCTGGTCTGGTTTCATGGCGGAGGTTTTATAGCGGGAAATCTTACCAGCGATCACCAGGCTTGTGCTACGATGAGTATCCGCTCCCAGGTAGTGGTGATATCGGTCGATTACAGGCTTGCCCCGGAAAATGTATTTCCGGCCGGGGTAAATGATGGTTATTCCACCCTGCTCTGGGGTATTTCAAACGCAAAAACTTATGGGATAGACACTGCTAAAGTTGGTGTAGGTGGCGGAAGTGCCGGAGCGGCAGTTGCAGGAAGCATCGTACTTAAGGCCAGGGCAGAAAAAGGCCCGAAAATAAAGGCCCAACTGCTGGTTTTTCCTCCCGCTGATATGGACACCACCCATGTATCGGTAGTAGAATTATGGAATATACCGGGCATTAAAGGCGCTGACATGACCCGCTACCTAAAATATTATCTTGGGGAGAAACAGTATAAAAATGTTCCTGAACATGCACTGCCCGGGTTGACCAAAAACTTAAAGGGCCTGCCGCCAACCTATATTTTAACCTGTGGTGTCGACCCTTTGAGAGATGGTGCACTCTTATATGCACAAAGACTTATCGATGCGGGAATATTTACAGAGCTGCACAATTACGCTGGTTATCCCCATGGCTTTGTTCCTGAGCGGGCAAATACAGAACTCTACTACATGGCAAAAAAACTACTGAACCAATAATATAAACTATCGGTTATGAAAAGAAAATTACACAACAATCTAAATTCTGGAAAGCTTTTTATGCTTTTGGCGATGTTGCTTTTTGCTGGTATATGTAACGCGCAAACCAATACCTTTTCTGGTAAAGTTACCGACGAGCAGGGAAATGCTGTTCCTGGTGCAAGTATTAAACTGAAAATAACCGGACGAAGCACTACTACCGACCAGAACGGTGAATTTGTTTTTACCAATCTCAGTGCCCAGAAGGAAACGGCAACTATTTCTTTTTTAGGTTTCACAACCCGGGAAATAGCTTTGTTCGCCAATCTTAAAGCGGTGATCAGGATGACAACATCGGTGAATACTATGGATGAAGTGGTGGTTACCGGGATGTTCGATAAGCGAAAACGTATTGATGCCTCGGTTGCAATTACCACCTTAAACAGTGCACAGATTGAACGCACTGTACCGGCAAGTGCTGCTGACCTTCTAAAAAATGCGCCAGGCGTATTCGTCAATTCATCAAATGGAGAGATCAGGAACAGTGTCGCCTCACGAGGGATCACTGCAGGTTCGCAGGACGGCAGTTTCGGGTATGAATACGTTTCGATGCAGGAAGATGGAATCCCGGTAACCAATATTACCTATTTCAGTTATGGACCCGATTTCTTCCTCAGGCCAGATGCAACCCTGGCCCGTTTGGAAGCCGTAAGGGGAGGAACCGCCTCTGTTACAGCGGCAAATGCGCCCGGTGGGATCTTTAATTATGTTTCTAAAACCGGAGGGAACACCTTTGAGGGTGAAGTCAGAACCAAATATGGCTTTCAGGGAAGTGATGGCGGTAATCCACTCGCACGTGTTGATCTGGACCTGGGCGGGCCGATCAAAGATAACTGGTTTTACAATATCGGTGGTTTTTACCGGTATGATCAAACCGGTCGCTATCCGGGCTATCCCCTTAACAAGGGCGGGCAGATCAAGGCAAACCTTTTAAAGAAATATAAAACCGGTTCCTTAAAAATAATCGGTAAATACCTTCATGATAAAAACGGATACGCCCAGTTACTGCCAACCAACAGTTTCTCAGACCCAAAACCAAGTGAAGGATTCGATATATTTTCAACGATCCTGATGCCTAAATTTGATTTCACCTCTCCACGTTACATCGGAGCGGGTGATATCTCATTAAATCCAGCTAATGTGGTAGAAAGCAAATATAAATCGATAGGGGCCTTATGGGAACAGCAGCTCGGCAAAGGCTGGTCACTCAGCAATGCTTTCCGCTACTCCCGGAATGATATCAATTACAATACCACAAACGGCTCGATTATGAGCGGCACAGATTTTAGCAGTTACTTTCTGCTTTCAGGGATGACCGGGCTTGGATTTGGGAACTATTCGTTTAAGGATGCCAAAACCGGAACTGAGCTGATGAGCATTAATGCGGCACCTGGGCCGGGCGGTCTGCCAGCATACTCGATCGTTAAAGATGTATTGCCAGGACAGGGCGTAAGCCCGCATTCCCTTTATTTTTCTGTGTTGGGTGGTTATGAGAACCAGGTGAATGAAGTGATCAATCAATTCGCTGTTAACAAAAAACTTAAAAATATGAGCTTTAACGCAGGGATGTATTTTGGAAGATCGAAAGCCCACCGCTTCTCCGGAATTAACGGAGTTGCTTTGGCTACCATTGAAAACCGGCCAAAACTGGTAAACCTTACCTTTACCGGCAGCACTTTGGGAGGCACCACTGGGGTGCATCAGGTGACCAATGCTGAAGGAATTGCACAGGCTAACGGCGACACAGGCGGCTTTCTTGATTTTAGCGTAACGCAGGCACAATACGCCTTTTTCTTCAGCCAAACCTGGAGCCTGACCGATAAACTGACCTTTGATTGGGGAGGAAGGTACGAAACGCCCAAAGTAGAGGCACATAACCAGCGCACATACTTTAAAACAGGATTGCAGGGCGGAACGGATAATGATCCGAAAACATTCTTCAACAATAATACCCTTGATCATATCAGCTCGGTAGAATTTGAAAAAAAATTAAATACTTTCTCTTTTTCAGGCGCACTCAACTATAAGTTCGATGACAATACAGCCGTGTACACCCGTTACTCAAGAGGTAAAAAATCGCCGGATATGGATGTATATTTTGCTGCCAACAGGCCGGAAACTGTGGCTCTGCTAAATCCTGAAGTACGTACCACCGAACAGGTAGAACTTGGCCTGAAAGCCCGCAGGAAAGATCTTGATTTATTTATTACGCCTTTTTACAGCATGTTAAGCGGAGTGCCGAACGGTTCGGTTTTTACCAATGCCGATGCAACACTTTATACCACGCCCTCCCTATATAGCAAGTACCGCACGTTTGGGATAGAGATAGAAGGCGATTATAACCTAACCAAAACCTTAAGCCTGAGGGCTGTTGCAACCTTTCAGCGTTCAAAAATTGTGGAGGCAGAATATTGGGTAGCCAATGGTCCCGGAATAGCAGATGATACCAAAATATCTTATTCAGGTAACGAAACAGACAATAATGCCAGGATCATATCACGCATTACACCCACTTATCACAACGATAAACTCTATCTTTTTCTCACCTGGTCTTATCTTGGCAAAAGACAGGCCAATGCTCCTAACGTGTTTTACCTGCCTTCCTTCTCCAATTTTGATCTCGGCGCAGGATACAACCTCACGCGTAAAATAACTTTGAGCGCAAACATCAATAACCTGTTCAATAATTATCAGGTAATGAGCTGGGCCAGGCCCGGAAACCTGTTAACGCAGTTAAGCGGGGCAGGAAGTTTTAACAAGGCACAGTTTGATGCCGCGGTAGCCAGTAATACACCTTATTTTACCATTTCCAATCCACCAAGAGCCTATTACTTAACTGCTTCGTACAAGTTTTAATTAGTTAGCTATATTTGATATTAACAATATTGGTTTTATGAAACGTATATTCCTGTTCCTCTCTATTACTACCATTTGTTTGTCACTGCACGGGCAGCAAACAGTCCAGTCCGGTGCCTTTCATCCTGAGCGTTTAGCCCGGATAGACCGGGTGGTTCAAAGTTATATCGATAGCAATTGGATTGTCGGGGCAGTATGCCTGGTTATGAAGGATGGGAAACCTGCTTATTTTAAAGCATTTGGTATGGACGATAAAGAAAAAGGAAGGCCGATGCATAAAGATGCCATATTCAGGATTGCATCCCAAACCAAAGCCATTACCAGCACAGCGGTGATGATGTTATGGGAAGAGGGAAAGTTTCTGCTTGATGATCCGGTATCTAAATATATTCCCTCATTTGCCAGGCCTAAAGTGCTCGATAAGTTTAACGAAAAAGACAGTAGTTATACCACTCTGCCCGCTAAACGCGAAATTACCATCCGAGATCTGCTCACGCACACTTCCGGATTAGGTTATGCACAGATCGGTTCGGCTAAAATGCAGGCCATTTATGCCAAGGCTGGTATACAGGCCGGATTTTCTGACCATAAGCAGCTTTTGGCTGATGCTGTTAATAAACTGGGCACTTTGCCCCTGGAATATAACCCTGGCGAACGTTTTAATTATAGTTTAAGTATTGATGTTCTGGGAAGGCTGGTGGAGGTCACATCCGGTATGACTTTAGACAGGTTCTTTGCCGAAAGAATATTTGCACCCCTGGGAATGAACGATACCTATTTTCATCTGCCTGAAACCAAAAGGAGTAGATTGGTAAACGCATATACCGAAGATGCGAAGACCCGTAAGCCAATTAAATGGGTTGATGGTACATTTCCGGGCAGTTCGATAAATTACCCGGTGAATAATAATGGTTATTTCGCAGGTGGAGCCGGATTGGTGTCTACCATAACTGACTACGCCGCTTTCCTGCAACTGTTTATCAACAAAGGAAATTATCAAGGTAAGCAATTGCTGGCCAGGCACACTGTTGATGTGATGACCAGGAACCAGATCGGGGATATTTCATTGGGTGATGATAAGTTCGGAATTGGTTTTCAGCTTACAACAGCTAAGGGAAGTGGCAAATTAGGCTTATCTGAAGGAAGCATTTCATGGGGAGGTTTTTTCGCAACCTCATACTGGGCCGATCCAAAAGAAAAACTTTCGGGACTTTTATTCCTCCAGCAGTGGCCATTTAACCACGGTGAGCTCAGCGACAAATATAAATTGCTGGTCTATCAGGCACTGAATTAATGTAAAACAAAGCTGAGGATGATGAAGGGACAAGAAAAGATAATTTTAAAATGAATTTGCTGGTATTTTTACAGCTTAGCACTGTTCAAAGGTTACTAAACGATTAATTTCGTATTAATAGGGGAACTAACCTCAGAAAGCATGTATGACCGTTTAAAAAATCTCTTGTCGCTGCCTTTCATCTTTTGCCTCGTGCTCTTGATCCTTAACGACTTCCTGCTAAAAGCTACTTTTCATAATGTACTTACGGGTAAACTTTCCGATTTCTGTGGATTATTTATTTTCCCGGTTTTTTGGTCGGCCATCTTTCCTAAATTTAAATCATGGATCTTTATTATCAGTGGCATATTGTTCGTTTTCTGGAAAAGTGAATATGCTTCCGGACTGATTGAATTAATGAATACCATCTTTCCCATCGAGCGGACTGTTGATCTTACCGATCTGCTGGCCTTACCGGTGTTGTTGCTGGGCTGGTTGCATCTCAAAGGCAGACCTCAGCTTGCATTGAGCAACTCCCTATTGCCTCGCCTGGGTACTGCATTTATCGCCCTCGTTACCATTTTCTCCTTCTGCGCTACCAGTCAACAACGGTATGTGCAATCTTTTGACCTTCCCCAATATGTGCTTTTACGATCAGCTTTAACTCCAGAAGTTAATCTTTATAATGAATTTGAATTTTACAAGATGGATTCGTTGCTCGTTGTTAAAGTCAACTACCAGTACATCAGCCGGCCTGTTATGGACGATGACTATAATAAGAATCGTTCCCTCGAAGATCTTGATGTTAACACTTTAGCACGGATAGGAGATAGTGCAAGCCTGATGCCTCCGGGAGAAATCACTGCTTTGACCGTTGAGACTCCACAGGGCAAAGATTCTTTAAGGTTTAAAGGCGGACGGCTAGATGGCAGGTTCAGCAGGACAAAAAACGGTAGGATGATTATTGAAGGCTTCTATAAGATGGGCATTGAAGACTCCATTTGGATCTTGAAGGATAGCACCAGCAATGCGGTACTTAAGCAAGCCATTGTGAATGGGGAGCGAACCAGGGTTGAGCAGTTCCGGGATGGTAAGTTGGTTTCCTCGACCGGTATCAATACCCGGGCAGACAGCATTAGGAATATCTACATCAAGATTGGAATGCTGGTACTGTGCATGCTCGGTATTATCCTCATGTTACGCCGGAATTACCGCAAGACTTTTCCTAACCAACTTGTGCTCAAACGATATTGGAAATGGCTGTTATGCCTGGTCTCGCCAATTTTTGTGTGGCTATTCTACCTTGGTTTGAGCACATTGCTCATAAATTACAGTCCTGATATCTTCGAAACCCTGGCGGCCATTATTTTCATCTTTATGGCAACTTGCCCGCTGATGTTTGTTGCCGTTTTTGGGATTAAGCTGAGAAAGGAAATCGACATTGTATTGTATTGCCTGTTACTGGGGCTTGCATGCAGTATCTGGACAATAAGCGGTATCCTTATTGAGCTTAGTAATTAGCTTAATTTGCCTGCCAATTTATTCAGTCAGAAATGCAAACTTCCACCTATGTATTAGATACCTCACAGGAATTTCACGATGGAAAGAACCGATTCTTTTTAGCCGGTAGTACTTTCCTGATCAGCAAAATCGTCAGGTGTGTAGGTAACCCTTGCAAAGTTCCTGGTGATGAGTTCTGTTTCTACAACTATTCCGCTTTTAAACTTGAGAATTTTATCTCGCCAGATTTCATTTTTCCTGTAGAATGCTTCATCTATCTTTAAAAATTGATGGTCTTTTTCAACAATGTGATAAGCGTAATCAAGTTCATTGTTAATGCGGAGTTCTCCTTCTAAACATTTGTCTGTAAACCACAGGTTGATTTGAAAAGTGTGTTCCGTATGATTTGTAAATTGGTAGTCAAGGTAATTGTAAAAAACCGTTGCCCCACTTCCAAAAGGCAAAACCCTTCCGTCGTCTGGAAAGGGATCAAACGAATGATGATGGCGCTCTGTAACGGTCAGCGGACTGTGGATTACCAGCCAATGGATTAAATTGGAGATTTGGCAAATGCCGCCGCCAATTCCTGCTCTTGCTTCGCCAAATGTCAGTTCCATTCCGGGTAAATACCCCTTTCGTTTTGTCGGTAAACCAACGAGTTTACAAAACGAAAATGTCTCACCTGGTCGAACAAGTACGCCGTTAATTTGCCTGGCCGCAATATTTAAGTTGGTTACTTTGTTAACCTGCAGTTGCATATCGCTGTCACCTAGTTTTTTAAGCAGTACAGATTGGTGTTTTTTTACTCTGAAGGCAAGTTTGTTGGTTGTTAGCTGGTAAGCATATTTTTTATTGTCAAAATACCAGTCGGCATAACGCCTGAATCGTCTTGCCCAAACGGCTAAAAAGTATAAAATCGGGTGTCGTTGACTTAGTAATTTTCTCTGTTTCAATGCTTCAGTATATTTACTCATTGAATTATCTGATTAAAAACGATAGCTCACTGTAATTCCAGGTTTTGCATCTTCAACAAGCTTTTGGTGTTTTCTATAAATTAGTTTATTGCTGTTTACTTGATTTTACCCACATAAGCTTGCTGCTATTGGAATAGCGGTAAACATCCGTCCACCAGGTTGCGCCACCCCGGCATGAGGACATTAGAAGCTTGTTCTTTTTATCTAATGTCACATCACAAAGGCCCGAGCATTTTCCCTGGGGTGCATTGGGCTCTGCCAGGAGCTGAAAACGCTTCGATTTAGGATTGTATAGATAGATACTGAAAGTACGGTAAACGCCCATGCCCTCGTCTGGTATTGAAAATGCGACATCATCAAAACCATCGAAATTGTAATCTGCAATCGTACCAAGCCGCCGGGGATCGGGATGGTCAAACCCTGGAAGCTGGCTGGTTTTAGTGCTGCCGTCGCTATAGCTGAAGACGAGCAGGTTGTCTGAAGTATGGCGGAAAGAGATCAGTACATCATGAAGAAGATACTTGTCAATTCTTGCCTCGTCTCCCGGTGCTATAATCTGCTCCAACTGAAACTGCTTGCCATCTTTACTTCGTTTGTACCATATTCCTGATAATTTTCCAGCTTCCTGCGTAAGTCCGTAACTGCCGGTTGCCTTTCCTCCGATCACTTCATCCCATACATAAGTCACTTTTGGTGCTGCTAAACTTCCATGATTGCTGCGGGTCTTTAATCGGAGTGAGATAATGCCTTGCTGACCACGGTACTGGACAAATGCCCCCTTGCCTTCAGTGCCAAAGTAAATGTCAAGACTGAAAGGCTTGGCCATGTTTGTTGACTTGAGTGAAAATGGTTGGGCGACTGCCTGGTAAAATAATAATACCAGCACCATTAGGGAGAGCAACTTCTTAAGCATCGTTTTTTAGGTTTTATTTCTCTTTTGCATTTATTGTGCCATTAATTTTTTTAAAAATAAATGAAAAATGTGAAAGATTTTAGAATCCGACTTCAAGATAACTGCTGTAGGCTTTTTTCCGCTCACCAGATGCAACCCTACATCATTACAAAAGGAATCGGTAGATTTTTTAGATGATTATGCAATTATTTTGTAGGTCAGACCCAGCAGCGAATCATATTGTGAAAACTAAATGTAGCCGGTTGATGTTAGATATCTTGAAGTAAATCAGTTAATTAAGTGCAAATAACGAGTGATTTCATATATTGCTTAATATCTTTGCTTAACAGGTAAATAGTCACAGGATAAATATGAATACTAGAAGAGATTTTCTGCAAAAAATGGGTGCATCAGCATTGATGTTGCAATTGGGGTCGATATCGGCATTTGCGAACGCTCCCGATCAGATCGAACAGCCTTATGAGGGTAGGGTACTTAGGGTAGCTATTATGGGTTTAGGTGGATATGGCACCCGTGTAGCAGAAGCGATGAAAGCTTGTACCAGGGCGAAGCTGGTCGGTGTAATTAGTGGTACGCCTTCAAAAATTAAAGAATGGCAAACAAAGTATAACATCCCGGAAAAGAATTGTTATAACTACGACAACTTTGACCAGGTTAAAAACAATCCGGATATAGATGCGATTTATGTGATTACGCCAAATGCACTGCACCATAGTCAGGTTATCCGGGTTGCAAAAGCAGGAAAACATGCCATATGCGAGAAGCCGATGGCATTGAATGCCAAAGAGGGACAAGAGATGGTTGATGCCTGTAAAAAAGCAAATGTAAAATTACTGGTTGGCTATAGGCTGCATTTTGAGCCTCATACACTTGAAGTGATCCGGATGAAAAATGCAGGCGACTTCGGTCAAATCAGGTTTTTCCAGGGACAATGTGGTTTTAAAGCAGGTGATCCTATGCAATGGCGATTAAACAAAACGCTTGCAGGAGGTGGATCAATGATGGATATTGGCATCTATGCCATTAACGGAGCCAGGTATATGGTGGGTGAAGAGCCAATCTGGGTGACGGCTCAGGAAACCAAGACCGACCCTGTAAAATTTAAAGAAGGGGTAGATGAAACCATACAATTTCAATTGGGTTTTCCGAGCGGTGCGGTAGCTTCCTGCTTGTCTAGTTATAACATCAATCACCTGGATAGATTTTTTATGAGCGGCGATAAGGGATTTGCAGAAATGCAACCGTCTACCGGTTATGGACCGATCAAGGGTAGAACACATAAAGGTGAACTCACGCAGCCCATCACTACCCATCAAACTGTACAGCTGGATGAAATGGCAAGTATTATTTTTGAAGATAAAAAGCCGGTAGTTCCTGTAAACGGCGAGGAAGGTTTGAAGGATCTTAAAATTATTGATGCCATCTACCAGGCCGTAAAAACAGGAAAACAAATCAAACTAACTGCTTAAAAAGGGAGGATTAGGCTCCTTTAGCCTAATAAAGTAAAAGCGGTATAGCTCATTTAACCTTATCGCCTCTCCATTTAGTCTTAGGCGTATTGCTAAGACTAAAGTCAAATTGATTATAGATAGACATTAAAATAAAGCCCATCTTTCGATGAGCTTTTAATCAGTAATGATTAATTTATTGTTACTTAAAAATCGGTTGATTGATCTGAAACTGCTAATCTTCCGCATCAGTCTAAATTGTCTGCAGCCCTGTAAAAAATGTCTGAAATGGACGGCATTACGGAGTAATTTAATTCCAATTGCTTCAAAAATACCTAAAAACCGGTATATTTTGCTGCCTGCAAGGGTTTTATCTTTGCCTAACCTTTTGGGAGGCTTTATGAGGCTGTCTAAAAGAAGAATTTAATTCTTTGATCAATTTTAATCTTATCTACATGAAAAAACAATTATTTGTGCTGGCTGTCTTTATGGCTACCGGCATTGTTGCAATGGCCCAGTCAGCATCAAAAGGCAAAAAAGTATTGCCCAAAACTAAAGTTGAACGGGAAAGCAAGGTTTCTGCAAAAAATACGACTTCAATTAGGGCCTACGGAAAAGGCGATCAATTGCTGAATGTTGGTATCGGTATAGGCAGTCCGTTTTTTGGTTCAGGTTACGCTGCATCGCTGCCGGTAAATCCCAGTGTTTCTTTCGAAAAAGGTATTACCGACGAAATTAGCGTGGGTGGACAATTGGCTTATGCCAGTTCGAAATATGATTTAAATACAGCAGGCGCAAACTATAGCTTCAAACAGAACGCGTTTTACATTGGTGCCAGAGGTTCCTACCATTTTAACGAATTGCTTGAGCTCGCCCCTAAATTTGATGTGTATGGCGGAGCGAGTCTGGGCTACGTTATTGCCAGTGTAAGTGACAGCGAAGGTTTTAATGGTGCTACAGGCAGCGGCATTGGCTTTGGTTTGTTTGCGGGCGGTAAGTATTACCTTTCTAACCATACAGCTCTTTTTACAGAACTCGGCTACCAGAGCCTGGGATTGCTTAACGTGGGTGTAGCTTTTAAACTTTAACGATTAAAATAGTTACTATAAGGAATTTACACAAATTATTAGCGCTATTACTATAGTCAAACTAATTATAGATCAATATTACCAAAAAAGCTCATCTCGATGAGCTTTTTTGGCTATGAAAAAAAGCCAAACGAACACCCTCCATGTATTTTATTGCAGAGCACCGTTGGATAAGAAATTACTTAGCTAAGTAGGTCATGCCACCATCAACAAGGATTTCGGTGCCAAGCAAGAACGAATATTTTTCAGAAGCAAGGAAGACCGCTGTTTTAACGATGTCTGAGGGTTGCCCGATTCTGCCTATCGGCATCACATTGCAAATTGTGTTTTCACAGCATCGATCTGTTCTGCTGGAACGAACTTATCAAATGCAGGGGTGTCTGTAGTACCCGATGATATTACATTTACCCTGATCTCTCTTGCTAACAAGTCGTTTGAGAAGCTTTTCGCCAAAAAGATCACTGCAGCTTTGCGGCGCCGTAAAGCCATGGTTTTAAATTATTTTAGCGGGTAATGATTTAGTAGGTTTTTTTTGATGTGGTCGATATTATTCTTCATTCATTTTAAATATTCGTGAATAGCCTTTAAATTCTGTGTTTTTTAAATTTTCTTCGATTACTCTTTTTGCGATGTCAAAGTCTACAACTATACAACCAGCTTCCATTGTTCCGCTTCCAATACTACCACCATCAACATATCCAAGTGCAGTCCAACCTAAAAGTTCGTTTAAGTGGTTTTCAAGTCTATGGCGTTTATCAAGGTCTTCATCTGTACCGAAGCCGTCGATAATATATTCAACTTCTAAGAAAACCATTTTATCATCATCAAATTCTGTATAGCCTTCTTTCAATTTAGCATCAATTTCCTTTTGCACTTTCGTGCGAAAATTTGAAAAAAGCCCACCGGTAACTTTATTTTGTTTGCCAGGTTCTCCAACAACACCCCAATGTATTGTTGCTGTTTTTCCGTCATCCCATGTCTCCCAGTAATGAAGCTGATTATTTATTAATTTGTAAAGCTTAAGCATGTTAATTTTGATTTCCTTTCAATTCTCTTTTTTTAATGAGTGGATAATTTTGATATTGTTATCCATTTACATAATTAATAAACGTGTTGGTGCCTTCCATCCGTTCTAAATCCGTTCCAATTGGAAGGTTAAGATATGGAATAATTGCATTATCATAGTTTGCGATGGTATCTACTCATTCTGTTCGTAGCGTCTCGCTAAGACCCTGGTAAAATCAATCTATAACAAAAAAGAACATCTTTCCATGAGCTTTTAATCAGTAGAGTGAAGCGGCGAAAGTTCGACCTTATTTGAGCATTGTGAAGATATAATAAATTTTAAGAATTTGGGTAATAACGTGCTAAAGGTGAATATCAAGAGAAGAAGCAATAGCTAGAAAACTACTCATTGTCAACCTAATCCATTTAATGCCACTTATACTTTAGCAGTAGTCTTTCTATAATTTATGATAAATAACCTCACTGTCATTAAAGCTTTCTGTCTTAGGCTTTTTTGTTTTCATACAGAAGTGTGATAATTTGCAGAATTTCTGGCTCCTCTATCGTTTTCAGTACAAAGTTGGCTTTCTGATATTGGTTTAAAACATTAAGTTTGTAAAAAAATCATGTATAAGCTTTTTGCATTTTTAACAGTCCTGTTTATCTTAGTATCCTGCAAAAAAGGCAAATCACCGGAAGTGTCTTTTAAAGAAAGTATGGTGCAATTAAGTACGCACAACCTGGCAACCTATTCCATTGGGTCAGGCAGTAAATACCTGGTTGTTTTTGAATCTGGGCTTGGCAATGACCATACAATATGGCAAACTAAGAGAGTAGCAGAAGATATTGGTGCTAAAATGGACGTGGTGGTTTATGACAGAGCCGGCTATGGAAAATCTACTATTGATAATACACCAAGAGATATTAGCAGACTTAGTATTGAGCTCAAATCAGTAGTGGACAAATATGCTAATGGACGAAAGTTGATATTGGTTGGACATTCTTTAGGAGGCATGGTTATAAGGGATTTTGCCATTAAAAATCCAGGTATGATTGCAGGTTTATTGTTCGTTGATCCCTCACACGAAAATGTTCTTCGCCTTAACCAGGAAGCTGAAGATATACTTTATAATTCTATCAATGCCAGTAATGGTCCAAATTTTGGAGGAACGAAAGAAACCAGACAATTAATTGAAGATACGCAATACATGGCAACCCTACCCAATCTGCCGAATGTTCCAGTGGTTGTTTTGACTGGTATGAAATCAGATCCCGGTTCAACGGGAAACACCCAGGATTTGTATAACGCCCACGAATTGTTAAAAAGTGGTGTTACTGACTTTACTCATATCATGGATACAAATTCTGGACATTTTATTATGATAGATAACCCAGGTCTTATCATTGAAAAATTTAATCTGTTGATTTCTAAATTGCCATAAAATCAGGTTTTTTACACAGCATAATATGTATACATTATCAATGAAGGCTTGATTTTCAAAATAAATGACTTCCATTATTACTCGTTCTGGTCGTAGCGTCTCGTTAAGACCCTGGAATTGAATTTAAATTATCTCACATGAAGCCACGTTTTTTCATAGTAATTGCAGTTGTAGGTATAGCATATATGGCATACGGGTATTTAGACCAAAAAAATAAAGATAATCAGTTCAGTAAAGCATGTATGGGAAATCTTAAAGTTAATACTCCTTTAACTTTTGCCTTAAAAAACAATAAAAATATTCCGGAACTAAAACTGCAAATTATCAGGGGTGGTAAAGTAGTCGACAGAGTAATCGTAAAAAAAACGATGAAGGATGATTACCTTTATGAGGATGGATGCTCGGTTTACGATACGCTTAGCATCATGATTAACAAGAAAATCTATTCAATCTATGGCTTTCAGTATCATGCGGTAACTATTAATGATAAAAAGGGACTCGAATGTAAGTTCAAAGGAGCGTTTTTGAATCAGAAATGGAACGAAGGATATATTTTTGAACTCAATTAATATCGCTCAAAATCAAAATTTGCCGTTGAATTTTTTACAGAGAACGTTAGCGAACGGTTCTTATTACATGATTATAAGTTCTCTCAAAATGATAGATCTCAATATAACGAATTGAAATAAATTTTGCCAAAAAAAAATGATGAACAAAACATTTTTGCTACTAGTTATTACGTTTTTTTTGACTTCCTGTAAAGCACAAGAATATGAAACCGAACCCTTCGATTTAAGCACCTTAAGTTTTAAGTTAAATTCTGAAGAATTCTATTCAAAATCAATGGATAGGAAAAATAATAAATTTACAAGTGACAGGCAGTATGTAGAAAAGGATACGCTAAATGAGTATGATCTGGATTGGACCGGGAACAAAAATAAGATTTTTGGAATTCAATATAGGGTGGTCAGCTATTCGCCAAAAGATACTGTTGCATTCTACAAAAACTTGACTTTTTCAAGATTACAAACCTTAACAACAGCGCAAGGAGATTTAATGCTTATGTCGGCAACTGGAAAGGGTTCAGATGACAATATTAAATCTTTTATCCAAGAACTTACAGCTGAATATCCAAATCCTTCGATAAAAGCAGAGGAATTTTCCTTTTTTAAAACCTATCATTATACCTGGAAAATAAACGATAGAATCATACAGTTGGTTAGTAAAAACAAAATAGACTTTGATCAAACACCACATCAGGTCATCACAGAAAAAGAAAAAAAAGACATCATAGAAATTGAGAAAAACAGGAGGGATGAAATACATCTATATATTTGCAAATCAGATTATGAACAAAAATTAAGAGGAAAATTGAACAGTGGAGAATTTTCAGCCTTCAAATAAAACATTAAGAGGCTTTCCTTGTCATTTCCGTTGGGGACATGATTTTTCAGGTTTTTCTAAGCTGTTTAGCAATACAATCTAAATGGCCAAAATTCAAACTTATCGTTATGAAAGAATTCACAGGTATGTTAATGATTTTAATCGTGTTTATTTGCGGAACAACTGCTTCCGTTATACATCCCAATGTGCAGCATAAAACCCAAAAGGCTGACACAACAATAATTTTAAATGATACTTTATCCTTATATTATGGTTCCTATAACAGGACGATGAAACTATGGTATAATCTTCACATCATTAATAAAAAGAAACGTTTAAAAGTGGGTAAAGGAACTGGATATAATGGCACCGGAAGTGAACTCTTTGCTGCACTGTCACCCAATGCAAAATACGTGGTAGTTGATGCGATTATCAAAGGGTACGTGTATCAAACTGATCAAGATAGTTCACTTCATGAAAACTACGCTTGTGCAATTATTGATATCAATAAAGCAACAATAATTAAACAAATGCAACAAGATTGTGATGGGGCGTGGAATAAAAAGAACCAGTGGGTTTCTTCTTCCGGAAAAGTAGTTTTTAGTCAAACTAAGGAAATAAAGAAAAACCGGGGTCAATAAATCATTTGCATATGCACCGTTTTCTTTCACATTACATACCTACACATAAAATTAATATATTTTGCTTTACTGTCTTGTTTATGCTTTCTTGCCATAGTAATGCTCAGATCAACAGAGCAATAAACAAAAAAGCAAACGTTAAAGATGATACATCTTTTTTCTCTGCCACAAATAAAATCAACTGCCTAAGTCTGCCATTTGGATATACTGATCTCTCGAAAAGATTAACCATTGATTCCGTTCTATCTGCCATACAGGATGAAAGTAAATTAAAAGAAATCAATTCGTTAAAGTTTGAGAAAGTAATCAAAAAGGATCTTTTATTACTTCCTGAAGAATATGATGTTTTTCTGCCATTTGCTAAAAATTTTAATGAAAAATACGACCAGATTAAAATTGCATCTCAATTTCTGTGTTATAGAAACTATACAATCCATTTTGTCGCTGTTTTTAATACCATCCGTTATGCCATACCATTTATTGAAAAGATTTATTTAGTTTCAACAAAAGACAATAAGCCTGTTGATATGATGCGGATATATCTTCATCATGAAGGAGAAATGGGGTTTTCAAACTATACGTTATTCAACATAGATAAAAACTATATTATTTCTCTGCAGGATTATGAATTTACAGAGTATCCGTTTAAACTAAAACCTTTAAATAAATACCAGGTCCTGAGTTCTGGAAAATTCTCAAGATATTATGACCATGATGGCCCTTATAAAGATAATAAAGAAGAAGGATTGGTGAAAAATCACCTCAAAGAAGGAAAATGGATAGAATTTAAACCCAATGGTGATGTGGATTTAAAGAAATATCCAGAATTTACTGATTCATATACCTATTTGGAAGCAATGTATAAAAATGGTTTGCCGATCGGAAAATGGACATTTTATAAATTATTGCAAATATATAGCGAAGAAACCGGAGAACCCATATTAAACTCAAGGAAAAAAGGGCAATTAATTTATACAGAGGCCTATAGAGAGGGGATATTAGAGAAACGAGAATTAGCCGGCAACAATGCAAATCGTTTTTAAGTATGTATGCGCTCTTGTGGCGAAATATTCATCATCCAAAATTCTTGTCTTATCAAAACTCCACCATTTTTGATAATTGAGTATGTTGAGAATATTACCACCCTGTAATTAGACAGATTAAAAAGTTTGTTTATACAACTTTGTTAGTTGCGGCTCCCATGAAACAGACCAGTTTAACAGGGCCATTAATGGATCTGCGGTGCTGATGCCAAATTCTGTCAATTCGTATTCAACTCTTGGTGGAACCTCTGGAAATACTGTCCGAACGACCATTCCGTAATTGATTAAAATTTTTAGCGTTTGATTGAGCATTTTCGGTGATATGCCCTGAATTTGCCGTAGTAATTCGCTACTACGCTTACTCCCCTGCATTAATGCCATCAAAATCAGCAAGGTCCACTTATTAGCAATCAGCGTTAATGACTGATTCAGGATACAACTTTCATCCAAACTGGATTTCAACAATAAAGATTGCTGTAACTTAAAATAATTTTCATTTTTTTCTCGCTGTCCTTTGATTATTCCGTCCATATATTACTTTAAAGTGCTTATGCCACTTACAGGTGCCTTATTGCAAATATATAGTGTGGACTTTACTTTTGTACATAAACGTAAGAATTATGACATTGGAAAATACAACTGGCCACCAGATTTTGCTGAATTTATTGAGTGCTTTTAACCAGGACACGGAAGCTGTTTTATTGCTTTTTGATCCATTGGCAACAGTAGAATATCCTTATGCGAGATCATTAGGATCAGCTTATCAATTGACGATGGATGACTATAGAAAACACCTGGATAATATCCTTGGGGATATGCCGGATATTATATTCACAGGATTAACTGTTTATCCATTGAATGAGCCAGATTCCTATTGGGCGGAATTTCATGGCGAAACAACCGTTCCTACAACTGGAGCATTGTATCAACAAGATTATGTTGTCAATTTTAGATTAGAAAATGGAAAGTTTATTTACTACAAGGAATATTGGAATGTGCTCCCTGTTTTAAAGGCTTTGATGGGAAGAGAGCAAGCGCAGCAGATAATTAACAAGCCTATATACTAATCCTATGAAGAAAATAGCAATTGCGGCTGCTACAGGTAATATTGGCAGCAGTGTGGCAAGACAAATCGCCTCGCACGGAGCAACAGCTTTGTTGTTAGGTCAAAACCTGAAAAGATTAGATGATTTGAACATTAATGGGGGATCTTCAGTAGTTGCAGACATCAGTAATATGGAAGAGGTGATTGCGGCAACCGAAGGTGCGGAAGCTTTGTTTTGGCTTGTTCCGCCGGTACTTACCAAACCTGGTTTAAATGAATGGTACCAGAAGGTGACTGATGCAGGTATTGCTGCAGTTAATCAAAACAAAATTAAAAGGGTTGTTCTGGTTTCTTCGCTCGGTGCAAGTAGTTCGCCAAATCTGGGAACAGTAAGCTATTGCGGTGAAATGGAAGTCGCTTTTGACAAGCTGGATGCTAGCGTATTGGCTTTAAGACCAGGTTATTTCATGGAAAATTTTATGCTACAGGCAAAAGATATCAGTGAGAAAGGAATTTTTACTTTTCCTTATGACAGCGAACATGATATTCCTTTTGTTAGTACAGATGATACTGCTGAGGTGGCAACGCGCTATCTGCTTGATGAAAACTGGGCAGGACATTGGAAATTAAACCTTATGGGGCCTGAAAATATAACGTTAGCACAAGCAGCGTCTCGCTTATCCGCCCGGATAGGTAAGTCAGTTAAGTATGTAAAGCAATCTGGTGAAGAGGTAAAAGCGCAGCTGAGTAGCTGGGGATTGTCTGAGCGTGTACAGCAGGAATTGACGGATTTATTTTTTGCCTTGGGTGATCCAAATGGAGTCTATGCCACACCTCGCACCATAGAGGCATCTACATCTACAACTTTCGAGCAGTTTTTGGAGCGGAAACTCCTACCTTTGCTTTAAGTATATGTGCTTGAAACCGTTATTTGCCATCCAATTCAAAATATCTATTTGTGTTAGCATTTAAATAAGTTTTCGCTGGCTCGATATCGAATTAAAATTAATCGTCAAATTGTGAAATACTTTAAGATAATTGTCCTCTGTTTTCTCATAGCCTCAGTTTTTAGCTTCAGCGGTGTGTTTGTGCTGCAATCCACCAGTTTGATTGGTAAAGCAGATTCAGATTTTAAAAACCTACCATATGGTATCGCTATCGGTATTAATCTCTGTCTTTTTCTTGGAAGCTTTACCATTTTATTGAATCTTCAGGAACATGTTAGAACTAACATCCTATATAAGGCGCTAAGTTTTTTTCTGCTACCGTGCATATTTATATTATTTTTATTATTGGTCATGTGGGATCAGCCTTGGCCAGGCGTGCTATTTTGCGTTCCTTACCTTATTTTCTTATTTATCTTTTTTGTTCGTTCAAAAAAACAAGATAACAGGAATTATAAAAATTGAAATCGATTTTGAGTATTTGCGGATACTGCTCCTATTTGCACCAAATACTTTCATGATTTTGTAGGCATTGTAGTATCAATTTCACGCAGCAATTCAATTCACTTGCGCCACTAACTTATCTATTTTTTTTCAACCGTATCAGCCTCTGGAGGAATTTTAAAATTGGTTTAACTATTGCATAAATTTTTTATAGCCAATTAATCGGGGATTAATATTAAGCAGGTGTAACTTACCTGTTTAATATGCGTCCTTATTACAAGCTTCCAATATTTATATCATTTTTATGAAAAATATATTTTTTGTTTTTACGCTTTTGACCTCTACCCGTGGTGCCTCGGTTCAATATAATCAATATCCAATGATAAATAGAATCACAAGGATGATAACACTATTCATTTTTGTTCTTGTAACTAATGCTTCGGCTCAATCTTCTTCCATCAAAGAACTGGTAGAAAGTTATGCGAATCAACACCAATTTAATGGAACAGTCTTAATTCAAAAAGACTCAAAGGTGATTTACCACAAAAGCTTTGGTGTGGCAGAACGTGCTTTCAATTCGCCCATTACCAACGATACCAAATACCAGGTTTGCTCTTTTACTAAAACCTTTACAGCAGTTTTAATACTCCAGCTTGTCGAACAAGGAAAAATTGATTTGCAGAAGAAGATAATCGATTATTTGCCGGACTATAAAGGGGAGGGAGGACCGAAAGTTTCCATTCATCAACTGCTAAATCATACATCGGGTATGAAAAACACGGATACCGCAAAAGATGAAAATTTTCTAAAATATGGGATCGGGTTTTACCATAAACCATATCAGCTAAAGGAAATTGTGGCTAATTTCTGTTCAAACCCAATTATTAATGAGCCGGGAACAAAATTTGACTATAACAATGGGGAATATATGATCCTGGGACGAATATTAGAAGTAATATATAAAATGAACTATGAAGCAATATTGGACAGGCAAATTCTAGGCCCGTTGGGAATGCGTAATTCCGGGCTGATATCGCATTACAAATTAATCGCCGGTCTTGCTACTCCATATTATAAAGACAAAAGCTTAGACCATTTAATTCCCAATATTCCCTTATATGTAGAAGATTTTTCAGCTGCCGGCGCAATGTATTCCTGTACAAAAGATATGATGCAATTTAATAATGCATTGTTCACCTTTAAGCTAATTAAAAAAGAAACGTTACAACAACTGTTAACCCCGGGATTGGATGATTATGGATATAGCGTTTGGATCCGTGGCAATCAGGAATTTAGACGAATGGAACGATACGGAAGGATAGCAGGTGCCAATGGGGTATGGTTTCATTATTTAAATGATGGATTGAGTATAATCATCTTATCAAATACAAATTTAACTGATCTTGGAGACTATGCCAACAAGATCGGGAACAGCATTTTGTCCAAAAAGCCATAGATAATAATTTTAGGGCATTATAGAGATAGAGAAAGAAGGTTGTATTGCATTTTCGACAATAGTCCTTGCGAAAAATTACTGCTTGATAAGATTCAAATCTTCCCAGTCACAGAGTGAACTACTTTGAATTACTATATTGCACCATGAATTTTAACCTTTACCGGAGCTGCAATGGTCGTTTTTAATTTTTATACCCTCCTGACCGGTATTGCTGGCGTAAACCTGATTTTTATTTCTTTTTATTGCCAGTTAAACAAAGTGCGAAGAAAAAGCCTTACTGCAATTTTTCTTTCTTTATTCTGCCTGTTTATTACACTAAATCTTTTGTATGATATCTTAATGCTTAACCAGGTATTTGGGTTTTATCTTAAATTTTTAGACGAATTTTCTCTTTTGCTGGCTTTTCCCTGCCTGTATTTTTATGTACTGTCGCTTACAAATAACAACTTAAATTTTAAAAAGAAATATTTGCTCCATTGGGTTCCTGCCCTGATCTTTTTAGTTGTTTGGGTATTTCCACCTGAAAGTTTTTCATCCTGGAACCGAAACGCTCCAATGAGCTGGCTTTATTTACATTTGAATCATATACAGTTTCTGCTCTACATCATACTGATCTTTAGAATCCTGAAGAAAAACGATGAAATTTCCAGGGAACTAATTTCCTCCGTAGAAAATAGCGGGTTGAAGTGGATCAAAGAATTGCTGGTATTTATGTCCATCATATTAGTAAGCTGGATTCTGGACAATGCAGGATTGATTAATGGGAATCTGATGTCTGTACCACTTCTTCTCTTTAGTTATTGGCTGGGCTATCAAACAATTAACCAGAAAGACATTTATTATAATGTTTCTGCGGATTTTAAAATGGAAACTGTCATTCCCGAACAAAGCCGTTATAGAAATTCGAAGCTTACAGAGGCTAACAAGAAGGCTTATGCAGCAAAAATTGAGGAATTTATGTCCAGGGAAAAGCCTTACTTAAATAATGAACTAACCTTAACTTCACTGGCGGATAAACTGGATCTTAAACCGATTCATCTTTCCCAGGTTTTAAATGAAGAGTTCAAAGAAAATTTTTATGCCTTTATAAACCGATATCGCATTGTTGAAAGCCAAAGGTTATTAAAAGATCTACGATATCATAACTATAGTATACAAGCGATAGCTTTTGAAGCCGGTTTCAATTCAATGTCGACATTTAATAAAGCTTTTAAAGAAATTGTGGGGAAGTCTCCGTCTATATACCAAAAAGAGTCTTAATCTCTTCCTAAAGCCTATGCGGTTATCCGCTTAAGCTTAGTCGGAAGACTTTTCTTACAATTACAACGAGTTTTGGATTATGATTTTAAATCCATTGCTCATGAAAATTTCTATGTTCTTTACGCTAATACTGATTAGCAGCCTGGCTTTTGCGCAGTCCAACCTGAGCCTGTCAGGCCTATTAAAATATAAAGATGGTTTTATTGCAAATGACATTACTGTTTCACTTATAAGATTCACTGATTCCGTTATCGTACAACGACAAAGTGCTTTAAAAGATGGCGAATTTTTGTTTCAAGACGTAAAGCCTGATACATACATCATTATATTTACGTCATTAGGCACCCAAAAAGCAAGGTTAGGACCGGTAACTTTAAATAAGGAAAGCCTTGTTCTGGACACCGTATTTCTAGATCGAAATGTAGAACAATTAAAGGAAGTCAGCATAAAGGGAGCCCGGCAATTAATCCAAAAATCAATTGATAAAACCACCATTAATGTTGAGAATACGAGTCTGGCAGTTGGCAATACCGCGTTGGATTTATTAAATAGGGCTCCGGGATTAACCGTTCTGAATGATGGCACTATTCAATTAAACGGTAAGGCAGGCGTAACGGTGATGTTAGACGGCAGACTTACTTATTTGTCATCTTCACAACTTGCCACTTTATTGCGCAACACAAATTCAGGTCAGATTAAATCAATAGAAATTATGACCCATCCACCGGTAAAGTTTGACGCATCCGGAGGTGCCGGTTTAATTAACATCATTTTAAAAAAGAATAAAGATTTGGGGAGCAATGGAACGATTACAGCAGATGCTACCCTTGGGAAATTCATAAAGGCTAATACAGGGATTTCAATCAATCACAGGAGTAAACAGATAAATGTATTTGGAAACTATAACTTTGCTGATAATAAAAGATACGGGATCCTGAATTTAGATCGCTCTGTAAATATGCCAGAGGATTTAAGTAACATAAGCCAGCAGAGCAACTCAACAACAAAGAATTATAATCATACCTATAAAGCTGGCCTCGACTACGATTTTAATAAAAATAACACGCTCGGTTTAGTGGTGGCTGGGTATAAAAATGACCAAACCGAGATCATACACAGCAAATCGGCCATCAGCAATAGCAGTTCAGATCTATCCGGCATTTCAGCCCTTAATACCGGGAAGAACCGGTATTCAAATACATCCTATAATTTAAACTATAAATCTGTTTTAGATACACTTGGTCAACAACTGGATATCGACCTTGCACTTTTAAATTATAAAAATGCAGAGAAGATTCTTTATGAGAACAACTTCTTCGACGACTATGGTAATCCTGTTAAGATGACCAAAATATTTAGAAATATATCTCCAACCGATTTAAAGATAAAAGCGATCACAATTAATTACACGCTTCCGCTTTCAAAAACATCAACGGTAGAGGTTGGTATTAAATCAAGTCTGGTCAAGACCGACAATGATTTTTTAGTTGAAAACCAATTGGGAAATGAATGGTTAAAAGACTTGGCTCAGAGTAATAGATTCCTGTACCAGGAACGGATTAATGCTGCCTATTTAAACTTTAAAAAAGAATTTTCCGGATTCGATATGCAACTAGGAGTTCGTGCAGAGCATACTTCAACTAATGGGAATTCAATCACGATGTCTGAAACCTTCGAACGAAAATATCTGGATTTGTTTCCCGTAGTCTCTTTTAGCAAAAAAATTGATAAGAATCATACAGTCAGCTTAACCGCTAACAGGCGGATTGATCGCCCCAGTTATGGTTCATTAAATCCATTTATATACTATTTAGATTTATATACATATAAGCGTGGAAATCCGGATCTAAAACCGCAATACACCAACAGCCTGGCTTTCGATTATCTTTTGCACCAGAAATATGGCATCGAAATCGTTTATAGCAACACGAAAGATGTTATCTCAGACATCATAAAGCCAGATGCCACTCGCGGAGCGCTATTTACGATACCTGATAATCTAGCTAAACAGAATTCAATTAGTTTGAGTTTAAGTGTTCCGATAAGTGTAGGGAAGTTTTGGAATATGTATAACAATCTTAGTGCTTACCATGTTAGTTTTTATTCAAATGATATTTTAGGAACCATCTATAGAAGCGATCAAAATGCAATGAATTTCAAGTCGTATTCTACCTTCACAATAAGTGAAGGGTTTAATTTTGATGTGTCTTTTTTCTATCAATCCAGACAACTATATGGCACCTCTTACTTAAGGTCGTTTTCATTTGTGGATGTGGGCACCTCCTATAAATTTTTCAACAGTCGTTTAAATTTGAAAGTTTCCGTGAAAGATATCTTCAATCAAAAAACACAAATTATGTATAGTAATCTGCCAAACGTTTATTACACAATCTATGATAAACCAGAGACCAGGCTATTTTCTTTTGGCTTGAGCTATTCTTTTGGTGGCAAAGATGTAAAACAATCCAGAAAAAGACCTACGGGAATAGAGGAAGAAAAAGGAAGAATTGGTGGCATTCGTTGAAATGACTGATTATCAAAAAAACATGGAATCATTCACTTTTATTTGGATTAATGATATTTTGATACATTTAATAAAAAGATGTTTTTTTTATTGTAATATTGAAATAAAGGAAAGCAGCAGCGCGCAAATTGCTCTTTTTTGAATCTAAGCTTTTGATCCCCATAACCCCCATGTGTGTACATGCTAGTATATGTCTTGAGTTATCTAATGTTCAGGCTCGAGAAAAAACAGGATAGCCGAAAACTGAATAGAGTAGGTAATTAATTATTTAAAGCATTAAGACATGAACGGGATTAAATTAAATTTCATTAACAGATCAAATGACACTAATAACAGCACTGTCGTAATTTTTCAACAAAATGTCGCAGAAGATTTTGGCGAGACCGCGATAGCATGGCAGGTAATTAAAAACTGCAGAAGATTAGACAATCACCCATTTGTATACCCATTTAACTTCCAGGTGTCAGCAAGCGACTCTTATGGGAACTATACCCCACAATTGCGAGCTTTTGACGGCGTGGCTTTTGACATGTTAACAAGCACTTCTGGAGATGTTCTTCAACTCTCTTCAATTCCTGCAACAAGCGCTACAGAGGTTGAAGTTAGAAACCAACTAATGCAAGGCGCCATCAACGCCAATTGCTACAGAGATGGTAAACTTCTTGCTGCAAAAACAGGTTTGGCTCCAGGAAAAAAGGCTGTTTTTGAATTCCAACCAAAAATCTATATAGGCGTGGTTTCGCAGATAGAAGAAGGTGATGTAATGAATTCTGCCATTATTTCTCAAGTTAATACTGAAATTAATTTGTTTGGCATTTCAAGCGCTGATATTGTTATGACTGGTGGTGCTCATGGAAAATCGTCTGTACCGTTCAATTTCTCTTTAGAAAACATAAACAATTAACTGACCCAACTCATTTAAAGAGACACAATGACTATCCTTCTAGCTTGTGTGTCTTTAATGCCAGGTTTAAATTTTCCTGGCAAAGATGGATCATAATGCATCGTTAAAACGAGCATTTTGTGGTCAGTAATTGCATTTTGAAACTGCTTTTACTTTAAGGCCTCATCAACTAACTTCTTCAACTCACCATAGTATTCGTGTCTTCCTTTGTTATTAAGGTAAAAGGCCATTAAAAAACCAGCGGTTTTCTTTTGGTTATCAACCCATGGAAAACTACCGAATAACCCCGGACTGGTAACAGAATTACCCGGTTTGTTTGTCGTACTATTTTCTATTATCCATTCCCCGTAGCCATAACCAAAATCACCTGCCTCATTGGGTGCGTACACTTTGTTGACCTCAACGGTTATACGGTTAATTTGCATTTGGTTTACGCTATTTTCTGATAGGATGCGCCTGCCATTGAACATGCCCTTATTTACAATCATATTAAGAAAATTCATGTAATCGTTTGGTGTACTGCTCGCCCCACCTGCAGGCAATGCAACTTTGCTTTTTCCGAAATCGGTATTTTTCATTTCTAAAGGCCTGGCAATTCTTTCGGCAAACAAGGTTTCGAAGCTCTTGCCACTGATTTTTTCAATCACCGCTCCGGCGATTTGTAATCCTGTATTGCTGTATCGGAAAACCTTTCCGGGCTCGCCCTCCATTGGCAAGGCAGCAATCATTTGGATGGCCTCATCCATACTATTGATTTGTCGCATCTCGCTTAAACTCTCTTTTAAATCAGGTGATTTTATCGCTGTCATGTGCGATAAGCAATCGCTAATGGTAATATTGCCTTTGCCCGATTTAGATAAAACCGGAAGATATTTGCCAACCGTATCGCTAAGTTTCAGCTTGCCCTCATCAACAAAAGTCATAACCAGGGCAGCGCTAAGCCATTTACTACAACTGGCAATCTGCTGCCTGGTTGTGGCTGTATAATCACTGAAGTCGGTGGTTTTGCCTTGTCTTTTGGCTAAAATTTTTTCCACCATTTTCTGTTTTGAAGAAAGCTCACTTACTCCTTTGCTATACACAATTTTTCCATCTTTATAGAGCAGGAGGTAGACTCTTCCGCCCATAACATCGGCATGGTCCTGTAGCCAGGTATCGATTTTATAAAAATTTTGTGCGTTTAGATTTCCGCAATACAATAAAATTGAAACCATAAAAAATAACTTCTTCATATTTTAATTACAATTTCCAATCCTCGGGTTAACTGTACTACCGCATTGAAATTCATATCGGCTTTGTGCATATTTATGCACCGGATCATCGCTTACTTCTAAACGTGGCAAAACTTCATTTTTATAACCGGGCATGGTTATTTGTTCTGTTGAACCGTTTCCTAAAGCGACATTTTTTGCAGCCTGGTTACCATTAAAGCTATAATCCATCATGGCATCGAGCAGGCGGTAAATGCCATAATAATCATAAGCATCGAACGCTGTTCTTGTATTTGGCATGGTGTGTTCTGTGTGGTAAGTATATCCGGCAATTGTGGCTGATTTGATGTAGATGAAATCTTTTTCAGCAGCAGAAATGCTGATGTTTTTAAAGATATCTATCGCCAAACGATGGTCGTTAATGGTATCTTCATCATAAACCTGGGCAATCATTTTTGTATTGGCAGGGAAATTCTGAAGTTGTGTATTGGAAATCTGATAGCTGTACCAAGGCGCCATGGTGAAAAGAAAACGGGCATTTTGTCCCCAGCCAAAATCGGTGAAAGCTTTATAGGCAAGGGCAATTGATGCACCTCCACCAAAAGAATGCCCCATAAAGCCAATGCGGGTTTTGTCGATAATATTGGGATAATCCGTTGCTGCTTTTAAAAATCCCGCCCAAAGTGTGTTATAGCTATCGTCTATACTTACTCCCGTTGTTGGATAGGGAACAAAAACCACCACAAAACCTTTTTTTGCAATGAACTCGAAAAGGCCTTTCGCGTAATTTTTGTCTTCGCCGCCATAAGGGTGTGAATAGAAAATAGTTCCTTTAGGTGAGGTAATTCCGGCAGGATAGAAAATGGTTACATTGGTTCCTGGATAGGTTGGGTTTGCAAAATTAATCTCTGCAACCTTGTAACTGCCATCAGCTCCATATCCGGATGCAGGCCGGGAAATTGGCCCATCTAAATCATCATCTACAGGTTCGGTTGACGGCGAATCGCCTCCTTTAGCGCAACCTGATAAAACCAATAGTAAAAAGCAAAGTCTGAGTAAATTTTTCATATTACATTTTGTTTTTTAGTGTGCTTTTTAACGCCTTTTGAAACTTTTCGTATTGCTGATACTGGACGGCAGTGAACACCTTTTTCAGTTCCTCATCCTTCGCCTTCTGTAAAGACATTGCTTTTTTAAAACGTGTGATTTTACGATCGCTACTTTTTATAATGGGCTCGAGCTTTTTAGCATAGTTTAAGTTTATTACTTCAATTTTACTTTGCTGTTCGGCATTTAGGTTGAGCTTAGTCCTCATTATTTCCGTTTGAAATTTAGCCCGCTCTTCGGGCGTTTTATGCTTTAAATCATTTGCTTTATTTTGAGCAAATGCCGAGGTTAAACCGGAAACTGATAAGATCAGTAAAGCAATATAGAAATTTGTGATTTTAGGGGTTCTCATGATTTGATTTCTACTGATTTAAAATAAAAATTGCTTATGATTAGTGATGAACTACAATTGCTCGCCTCCTTAAAGCAGGTTTTACCACTATAATTGGTGCGGGTTTTACTACAACAACGCTTGCTAAAGGCTTAGTATTCACCCGGCGGGTATGTACTATGATTCTTTTGGCAGGAGTTCTTACCACTATTCTGCTTTGAGCGTTCGTAAGTAAGACACTTGAAAATGCAATGCTGATCATTAAAATGAACTTTTTCATCATGTGTTTTTTATTAAACAGACAGATTAATTTAATGCGTGTTTCTGCTTTTCGGCGAAACAGAAAGATGCGGGGTTGAAGTGTGATTACCTTGGGTTGAACTTTCTGGCTTAAACCAGTTGATAAAGCCCTGAGCCACCAGGCGGAATGGATTATAACTTAAAAAACCGGTAGTCAGACCATACCGTACTTTCTCTGTTTCCGGTTGATAAGTGCCAAATAGTTTATCCCAGATAATCAAAACACCACCAAAGTTTTTATCGATGTAAATGGGATTACTTCCATGGTGAACCCGGTGCGATGATGGTGTATCCATTACATGCTCAATCAGGCCCAATTTTCCAACGGCTTCAGTGTGTAGAAAAAATTGGTAGATAAGGTTAAGCACATAAGAAATCACAATAAAATCTGTAGGCAAACCAAATAATGCAGCCGGTATAAAAAACAATGGACTCACAATTGCTGAAAACCAGTTAAGGCGGTAGGCTGCCGTTAAATTCATGTGCATGGCCGAATGATGGACCAAATGAAATGCCCAAAGCGGTTTCCAGAGGTGTGAAAGGCGATGGAACCAGTAATAAATAAAATCTGCGGCGATAAATGTTAAACCGAAAACCCAGGCATTATGCGGCAGTTTAATTGGTGTCAGGTTTGCAAAGAAACCCAGAATGGTTAATTGATACCCAGCAAATATGAATTTTGAAAACTGAAAGCCTGCAAAAATAGCGAGGTTGGAAAAAGTTTCCTTAACGTCATAAGTGCCTTTTTCTTTCTTCCAGCTCCAGATAATTTCGGCAAGAATGAACATAAAAAGGAATAACAAGATGTAAATGCGATATGGACCGAGGTGATTTTTCATTTTTATCTAGGTTAAATGCTGCCTTGTTAAGACAGTTAAAGTTGACTAAAAAAGAATTATGATGTAGCCAAAAAACAGGCGAAGCTGAAAAAGAAAGGGGTGAAACGATTTAAGTGTTCATCCATTTTTTAAACTCGGGCACACGGGCTTTGCTGATCAGGATTTGCGTTTCTGCTATTGGTTTTACTTTAACCAACAATCTTCCATTGAAATAAAATTCAACTTCGGTTATGGCCTGGCGGTTAATCAGAAACTGGCGGTTTGCCCGGAAAAAAGTATCCGGGTTAAGCTGCTGCTCCAGCTGTTCCATGGTGAAATCCATCACAAATTGCCTGTCGTCGTTTATTCTGGCATAAACGATTTCATTAGCCGTATAAAACCACGAAATTTTAGCCGTTTCTACCGGTATCAGTTTATCGCGGTAATGAATAAGGAAAGACTTTTTGTAAGATTTTGAAAGGTTGCCAATTTGTGCGGCTAAATCTGTAAATACAGGCAAAACCTGTGGTGTAGTACTGCCAATCCATCTTTTGTATTTGTTAACAGCACTCGAAATTTCTTCCTCGTCAAAAGGTTTTAGGATGTAATCGATACCATTGTTTTTGAAAGCTGTGATGGCGTAATCGTTATATGCAGTTACAAAAATTACAGGTTTATCGATGTTGATCCGTTTGAAAATATCAAAAGATAATCCATCGGCAAGCCTGATATCCATAAAAATTAAGTCGTACATGTTTTCACTGCCAGCAAGCCAGGTGGTTGCTTCTTCAACGGTGCTTAATGTTGAAACAATATCAATATCATGCGCTATTTCTCCCAGTAAATGGATTAAGTTCCTGGCGGTAACGGCCTCGTCTTCTACAATAACAGTACGAATGGTTCTCATGGTTCTAATGGGATTTTTACCAGAAACTCGTTTCCGCTTTTACTTATTTCGATTTCCTTTTTCACCATAATCTTAAAACGTTCATTCAGGTTTGCAAGTCCTATACCGTTGCTGCTTTCGGGCGTTGGAATTTCATTGAGGTTATTGCCCAGCACCAGCAAGTCATTATCCATATACAGCTTTACATTTAACGGCTTTGTTAAGGTTGCCGCATTGTGTTTCACGGCATTTTCTAATAAAGGCTGTAAAGTTAAATGCGGTAATTTATAATTCAACACTTCAGCGGGAATATTAATTTCCATTTTAAATGCATTTTCCAGGCGCATGGTTATGAGCCGGGCGAATGCCTTTAGCATTGTTAATTCATCGCTAAGTGTTACAAAATTATTTTTGGAACGGTTTAAAGCATAGCGAAAAACGGTAGACAAATCTCGGACATATTTTTGTGCCAGGGCCGGGTTTTCCCTGATGACACCTGAGAGGCTGCTTAATGAATTGAATAAAAAATGTGGGTTCATTTGCTCTTTCAAAAGCTCCAGTTCTGTTTGCATGTAGGCCATTTTGAGCTGCTCATTTTCTACTTCTTTATTTTTAGAGGAACGGACAAGCAAGACAATTTTAATAAGAATGGCCATTAAGATACTACTCAAGAATAACCGTACGAAGTTGCCGACTATATAAGCCTTAGGCCATTGCGGCGTAAGGAATAATTTGTTTTGGAGTACACCTCCCAAAAAAACAGCTAAAATGAATATTGATACATTTGAAATAACGTACAGACTAATTTTATTTTTTTCACGGTAAACGCTCAACTTTGAAAAGGGATTCAGGTTTAAATGGAATATCAATCCACAAAATACCAGATTGAATAAAAACTGATAGAGTAGTTCCAAAGGATTAAAATGCCAGTATTGCGCTACAATTCCCTTTTCGCGTAAAGCCAGCAGCTTCGGTGTATTTACTAATAAAGCAATTAACAGCGAACTATACCAGGAAATTCGTCGCTCATTTTTATCCATCGTTTAAACTTATGAAAAAAATATATAAAACAGTTTTCAATTATGGTGAAGCTGACAGATTTGGCGGTCAGTTGACTAAAGTATGCTTTGTCCTTATTTTCTATGCCCGGTGGAAGTTTATGTTACCATCCATTTCGAATGTTTAATTAAAGAAATAGCTTGTCCCAATTTATATTTCTAATCAGGGCTTTCGGATCTTAGATTATCTACAATTTCTTTATCAACAGGTCATTCATAAGATGAAGTAAAGATGGCCGGTTAATCGCCATGTCTCCTGTCCTGTACATCTGTCAATTTTTTCCTTAATTTAAAGATATGATTCGTATTAAACAGATTTTCTCATTCTGGTGGTAGCGCTCGCTAAGGCCCTGGTAAAATCAATTTATAACAAAAAAAGCCATCTTTCGATGGGCTTTTAATCAATAGAGTCAAGCTTCGAATATATCTAACTTTCATGAGCATTGTGAGGCGCGTTAATTAGGGAACTGTATTGTTAATATTTAATGTGGTATTGAGTAGCTTATTTGCAAGAACAATGACTGAAGCTTAAGCATTTTTTTATTTTGCTGCTTTAGGGAAATTTAGAAGTAACCAGGGAAACGTATGCTCACATACAATTATAAAAAATGTTAATAATTTAATATTCTTTATAAAAAAAAAGTTCTACACTTACATTACAATAAACTAACACTCAAAATGGGATTACTACAAATTAGATATCAGCCTAACAGGTTCAATTTTGATATTCCAATACTTTTTCGGTCATTTATCTTAAATAGACTTCTTAAAACAAATAATTTTTTATGATAAAGAAGCTGAAATGTGCAATTATTGATGATGAGGCTTTCGCAATAAAATTACTCGAAGAACAGTTAGCGCTTATTCCCAACCTATCAATTCATAAAATATTTACTAATCCTATAAAAGCACTTGTTGAGATTAGTCAGGAAGACGAAATTGATATTCTTTTTCTTGATATAGATATGCCTGAATTATCCGGTATTGATTTGGCGGCAAAATTAGTCGGGAAAGTCAGGTTTATTATATTTACTACTGCATATTCACAATATGCCCTCGAAGCTTTTGGTGTTTATGCTTTCGATTATCTCCTGAAGCCTATTGAGCCTATTAAATTAATTGATAGTGTTAACCGGGTTCTTCAAAATTACCGGCAGCCTCAGCAGTATTCATTAAGTAAAAATATTTTCTTTATTAAAGGTGAATTCAAAGGGAAATATATAGGCATTAAATCGGATGATATCATTCTCTTTTACACCAAAGAGCACTATATAATGATTGAAACAACAACAGGACAGTATCGAACCAATGAATCCCTTCGACACATTGAAGAAAAGCTTGTAAACGATGAACGTTTCATACGTGTTCACCAATCAAATATTATTAATATGGAAAAGATTCAACATGTTGATGGCAATACAATTTATTTATCTAATAAGTGGAAAGTACCAGTCAGTGATTTTTACAAGAAAAAATTTATGGAGTTATTGTCAAAAAACCTACTAAACCCAAGATAAATCTAAGGTTTAGTAAATGCTTAATAAATTACTGTTGTAATTGTGGCGCCTGTGATTGTGGGATCAGTGCTTCTTTTCTTTAATGATGAATTGATACTTTTTTTAAAAACAAATACCGTAGTTTTTTTAATTTTAGAGTGTTTCATATAAACGTTTTTTTCGAAACTTAGCCCAGATACAAATCTATTTATAATATTTAGCACAAACAGGATGATCCCTTTTTCAAAACCACGTATTGTTCCTGTATTTTATTTTAAGAAGTTCTTAAAAAAGAGATGGATTCATATAACGGGCTGGCTAATATTTATAATCTATGAAGCAATTATAGTTGGACTTATTAGAGGTAGTTTCGGAAAGTTTTCAAACTACATTATCCATTATAGCTTTAACATAAGCTTCTTTTATTTTCATGCACATCTATTATTACCCTACTCATTAAAGAAGGGAAAACATACCTTCTGGTTTGTGCCACTTTGCATACTACTCGAGATCTCGTTGTATATATTTATAGTATCATCCTTAGATGAGATTTTAGCTATTGATACTAATGTTCTTGGCATCCATGTTTTAGTTCTGGACAGAACTCAGCTTCTTGGTTACCTTTGGAGGGGTCTATATTTTTTAATTTTCTCTACCGGGTATTTTTTTCTGATTCAGTATTTAAAAGAACGAGATGAAAGAGAAAACGAACAAAAATTAAATCTGGAAGCCATAATTGAAAAATCGAGAATAGGGAAGGAGCTTGCCGAGGCTAAAAATGCCTTTTTATTGGCTCAGATAAATCCTCATTTTCTTTTTAATACCTTAAATTATCTTTATTACGCAACATACAAATCATCTCCTGAAGGTGCTAATGGAATAATGGCACTTGCAAAAATAATGAGATACTCTGCTGATGGCACCAACGCTAAAGAATCCATTTATGTCAGGGAAGAAATTGAGTACGTTAAGACCTTAATTTACCTGCATCAAATCAGGTATGAGAATAAGATAGATTTCAAACTCATCTTTGATGATAAAGTTCTGGAATTCAAAATTATACCGATGGTTTTAATATCAATAGCTGAGAATATTTTTAAACATGGGGATTTAAAAAACAATTCTTCATTTCCCTATATCCGCTTAGAAATTGAAAAAGATGATTTTTTGATCATAGAATCTGGTAACCAAAAAAAAGCAAGTTCCAATTCCATAGGGTTGAGTTCGGGTTTGAATAACATAGAAAACCGACTGAACTTCGCTTATGGTAATCTAGCCTCAATTGAGTACGGCGTTAATGAGGATTTATTCTTCCAAATTAGAGTATGTATTCCAAAAATTATGTTAGCTAAGAGTAATAAATCTTAATCTAACGAAAGGTCCGCATGTTGATTAACGATATATGATTTTGCGTTACAATCCCCTCAATAAAAGAAGGGTAAAAATCCAAATGTGTGTTTTTTGTACTCGGTATATTTTGATCCAAAATGTTGGGTAAGTACCCGTTCTTCAACTTTAATGCGGTTAATGAAAACAACTATAACGGCAGTGCTTAAAATGGTAAGTGATATCCAACTATTTAGGGTAAGGCCCATACCGATAAAGGATATAAGTGACCCTAAATAAGATGGGTGGCGGACATATTTATAAATGCCGTCTGTTTTAAGTTCATGAGAAACCCTGATTGTAACATCAACGGTAAAATACCTGCCAAGAGCCAAAACAGCATATAATCTAAGGGCTATTCCTGAAAAAATGATATATACCCCAATATACCTTCCGACAAAACCGGAATATATAGGGTAAGAAAAATGGTTGGATATCCATATTGAGAAGACGATGGCTAAGATAATTGTTATCCAGATTGTATTAAGGGATTTTCCATCTGTATTTTGTTTATCATAACTTTTTGAACGCAGCAACCTGTTTAACAATAACTCTGATAACCCTAAAACAACATATGACCCATTTAAAATTAAATTAAGCATAATAGAAGAATTTTATTTATATATGGTTAATCCTAATTAATTTTATGATGATTTCTGGAGCTTAACAATAATCGATACTGTGCTCCAAAATATATTATCCTTTGTTGATAATAATTAAAAAAATGTGCTGAATAGTCTTTGCTGTAATTGATTGTAGCCTCATTTTTTGTATTCAACAAATTATTGATGGAAAGATAGGTTATTAATCCATTTTTTCTCATTTGAAAAGACTTATTTATCGTAAAATCCAATTTTGAATAGCTCTTGAAGCTTGCGTTATTCAAGTCACCAAATATGGGTTCGTATGAATTTGCATCTATATTAAAAACTTTATCTTGTAAGGCCGTATAAAAATTACCAGGTCTGGTTGAAAAGGCCAATGAGGCAGTAAATAAGCCTGGATTAAGGTAGGATACCTGAGACTTAATGTAATACTTAAGATTTAAATTGCTTTTATATTTCTCGGCTCCTGCATACATATTTTGATTAACATATAAGTTGGAAAACCCTATTGAAAAGCGATTATTTATATCATAATTGAGTGAAAACTCCAGGCCAAATGTATTTTTAGAATTAAAGCTTTCAATTTGAGAAACGACGAAATCGCCAGCGTCCTCTTTATAATAAATTGCAGAGGTTAATCTTAGTTTTTTTATTGTATAGTAATAATCAAGTGCTAACTGCTTGCTTGAAAGTAACGATATTTCATGAGAGATATAATTTGGGGTTTTGTAACTATGATAGTTGCCCATACTGAGGATAAATCGGTTGCGCTTATCAATTTCATAATGCATGGCTAATTGATAACTTGTGAAGCTTTGTTGATTCTGCAAAGGAACGTTTTTTCTTGCCGCCAAAGAAAATCCTAAATTATTTAAAACATCATAATTAAAATATAAATAAGGCTCCAGGTATTGAAGGACACTCACCTCTTTATTTGGATAAATTTTAGAATTATTCTGCAGTGAAAAAAAATAAATTGGCCGAATTTCATCGTAATTGTATCTTGAAATGGAGTAGTCCAAACCGTATTGAACCGTTGCTTTATTGCTTAGATAATATTTATGACTTGCGGTTAAAAAAAACTGAAAGTATTTAGTATCAGAGTTAATCACCCCGAAATTATAATTCTGATTACTAACATCAACCAGCGTTGATATTTTAAAAACAGATTTCCGCTTGATATAGTCAAAACTGTTAATGCTGAAAAATCTCTTTTGTTTGGCGGATGCGCTATCTGAAAAGTTTAATTGATAATTCTGAGACTTATACCATTCATCAATAAAATAATTATAAGAATTGATGCTTGCTTTTTCCGACAGGGCAATATGAAGATTTATACCAAGATCATTCGTAGAAAAATCATGTAGGTTGGGAAGGTTATTTTTATTTAAATTTAAAAACAAGTTAGAGAATTGATGATTTCCGTAAAACTGAATAAAACTATTTCTGGATAGCTTCTTATTCATTAGTAATCCTGCATTTGATAAGGAAAGAGATAGCTGAAGATTTTCCTGTAACAATGATTTGTTGGTTTCGATCTGTACTATTCCTGCACTTGAATTACCGAAAGTAAGCGGAGGGTTACTTGCGTATACATACTGATTATCAATCAACTCTGTGTTAAATAATGAAAAATTTCCCAAGCCATTATCTTGTCCATTCCTTACCGGGTTCAGTATAGGAGCCCCATTTATAAATACCCTCGACCGGTCAGCATCCCCGCCACGAAGAGTGGGGTTTGCAGTTTCACTAGTATTGGTAGATGCAGGTAAAATCGTAATTGCTTTTAAGGGGTCAGCATTTGACATTGGATTAAAATAGATGTCAAGCTTATCCACCTTTACAACTGAGAATTTTTCTGAAATGGGGTTTCTGGAAACAATATTGATCTCATTAAGGGTATGCTTAACTGAATCTTGTCGTATTGAATCTAAACTAAAAGGTTTTTTTTTATCATCCTGGGCAAATGCGTTGTAATGATAAAAAGTCACGATAATTAAGATAACGCATTTACTTAATACTCGCATAATATAAATAAGTTAGTATTGGTAAGAGCACCATACACCATGAAATCGCAAAAGACAAATAACAAATGCCTATGTACAACGCACATATAAAGTTTTTATAGCCAATCTGCTCTTTCCTAAGAAAAATGTTTTTAGTTTTTTTCCAGGATGATTCAAAAAGGTTGGGTTTTTTGATTAAATCAGTAAAAATAAAATAGCCATCACTGCCAGGCAGGAAAATATTAATATTAAAAAATGTTCGTATAAAGATAGAGATCATTAAAGAATAGCAAAAAAATGATATTATAGGAAAGTTTTGATGGTATACTTTTGTAAAATAAACTAAAAAAATAACCTGCAAAAAGTCAAACAGAATTCCTCCAGAATTTATATAAATGCGATCTTTTGATTTTTTTATCAGACCAATCAATACTTTATTAAAAAACACCGGAATAAAAAAGAACAATAGGCCAAAACCAAAAACTGACGTTTTCCCTCCAAGCCTTTTATAAATAAAATAATGGCCAAACTCGTGAATTAAGGTAGATATTATAGCTGCTAAATAAATAAACCCGAAGATAGAGGAGAAGGAAACTGGTATTTGATAAAGGGTTGCCAGATAGTTTTCTTTAAAATTTAGTGGCTCAGAAAAAAGATTATAGAGAATGTAAGAAAAAAAAGTAATCAGTATAGCGATTAAACCGTTTGAAAAAAACCTGTTCTCAAAAATTCTTTCCAAAACATTATTGGTAAAGTCAAAATTTAAAACTTCGAACATCTTTTTATTACGCTTTAGGATAAAGTTTATAAAACCTCCTTTTTCTATTTTGGAGTCATCATTTATAAAAATTTTACTTTCATAAGCTTTCTTAATTAGCAGGTCCATTTGTTCTTTAATTATAAGAACATCATTTCTGAAATATTCCTGTACAATATAAAAATCGGGAGTTTTACTATAATAATTAATAATATCATATTCAATGGCTGACATTTTTATAAAGCCACCATTGCTCCCTATCCTGAGGATTACAAGCTCATTATCATTTTCTAAAACTGATAAATTTGGATTAATTTTCATCAAAATCTTATTAATTTACCCTCTAAATAATATTAGGCAAGTGAAATATCATTGGCTACTTCCTGAACCTTGTTTCCAATAGCCATATAAGTTAACGGAATGTGGAGAGGATTTTTTAGATCCAAATAAGCACTCATTTTATCATTGATCATACTGCCATAGGTACAGCATGCGATATCCAGCGCCGATGAAGCCAAATAGGCTGCATGAATAAACTCTCCTATTTCAATCAATGAAAGGGCTAAGCCAAAATCCTGGTATTTGAAAGAATGCTTATTCAATACGGAAGTGAAAATTAAAAAGACAGAGGCATTTTCAAAATCGGTTGTTGTACTCTTACCTTCTGTTTTCATTAATATCTTATGCAACTCATGCATTTCTTCCTCCGTCTCTATTTTATGGATAAGTTCTAACTGAAAATTAAAGACATTATATCGATATGCACCTTTTGGAAGCTCCGTTATTTTATTATTAATCATAAAAATCTCTGTAGGATACATGGAGCCTCCTGATGCTATATTCCTCTTTTTTCGTACAAGTGTCTGCTCCCGCATAGATTTTATCTCTTCTCCCGTTATGGTATAAAAAAGTCGAAAAAAATCACCTAGAATCTCCTGGGAAACCGGCTCACTGGAAAACTTCCTAATACTTTGGCGTTGTTCATTTATTTTCTCGAGATTGATTTGTTTCTCTGTTTTTTTATCGGAAGTTTTTAGGTTATAGGTATCACAAAAGCCAACTTCATAATAAGATTCAAAAATCTTCCTAGCCATATCAGGACTGTTGTTGACGTATGAAATAATTTCAAAACGTTCTGGCGTGTCTTTGTGAAATTCCTGAAATTTGATTGTTTCCAAAAAATCAAGTGAACTGTTGCTTAGCCTATGTTCAGATAGGAGATTTGATAGCGTTTCCTGGTTCATAATTAAAATTGATTAGGGAACTCATTTTTGGCAAGTTTTCTATATTTGTCTGCATCATCCTTTCGATTTTCGGCTTGCAGATACCTGATGAGGATTGAGTAAAGATGTGGCTTACCCCAGTAAGGGCTATAGAAATTCTCATCTAAACTATTTGGACATGCTAAGCCTTTGATTGCATACTCCTCTACCTTTGTCGAGCCGCCAAACATTTTTGGAGTGTAAAAATTATTTGAAGCTAAAACATAATAAGCTCTTATGTTTTTTACATTCAGTTCCAAGGATTTATTAGCGTTCTCACTTACTTGTGCGGCAATCTTACCTAACTGTGTCATATTTGCAAATTGCACAGAAAACGACTTACAGGCTGCGTAAAGTGCATAGTCTTCTGAGGTTTTAAGATTTTCCTCTAGCTCCTCAATTGCCTTATCTATTAATTTACTAGCTTTATCACTGTCCTTTAAAGCAGACTTATAATAAAGAGATTCATTATATAGGAGATAACTCTTCCAATACCTCTTTTCTCCCGCATTTATTTTAGGATCTTTTTCTATTTCGGATATTTTATCATCAACGTCTTTTGAATTTTTATTGCGGAACATACTGGCAAGGCTTTCTTCTATCCCATCTTCAAAATAAGCTTTATCGGCAATGACAGGGATGTCTCTCTTCAAATGTTGTTTTATCTTTGGAGTTTCTACTTTTTGTAGACTATCTGAAATTGACCTCAGTTGTTTGTCATTGTTAATTGATTTAACAATAACCTTAGGTCTGTCATGGCACGCTGTATTAAGGTTTAATAAGCCTAGTATAATAAGAAGTTTCATAATTATGTTTTTCATTAATTATTTAAATATCGATTGGTTTCATTGTAAAATTTCAGGGAAATGGATGTGGCATTTCTGTCATTAAATCAAGGCCTTCCTCAAATAAGCCCAGGTATGGATAATTGTAATTACCTGTAAGAAGGTGAAGTTTAGGCGTAATAACTTTTACAACCTCTAAACCAAATTGCTTTACGTCTTTTGTAGTGAGATCTGCAAAATAGACTTCATTTAGATTCTTTTCATTGAGTTCATCCTGTGAAATGTTTTTTAAATGGTGAGGATAGAAATCCTGCCACTCATGGCAAAATCCATCCTGGGTGAAAATACCCTTTAACAGGGTAGATTTATCAACCAATTCAGGATGAACATTATATAGGGCGTAGTGTCTCCTGAATGAATCAACGGTCTGAAAATTTAAATTTTCTATATCATCGGCTGCGTAAGTATTCTGCTTACAAACAAGCTCTATATACTCAATGCCCTGATAAGCTTCTATACAAGACTTTATCAAGGCCTCCTTGTGGATTAAACGGGTTGCCGAGCCAATACTTTGGTATACCCTATTTCTTTTTTTGAAAGAGATGAAGGTTACAAATGTTGGACAGTAGGCAAATTCACTAATATCAAAAGTTACAATCCTGATTTTTTTATTATCAAACAGTTGTTGAATTCTCTTATCCCCACGAAATTTATCAATAACAAATTCTGACGAAAATTTTCGAAACTTCTTAATTTTCTGGAGATACCAGAATTTACAGAAAGCATCTCTTTCTATACATTCCATTAAACCACTTTCAATAACCTTATCAGTTGAAATGTGGCAGGCCGTGCCAGTTGTAGTATTGATGTGAAATTTACCATCGGTACTTACATTTTCAACATTTGCCATAAAAAATGGCATTAAAATCCGCTCTGATGTTATATAATTTGTACACCAGATCCAATGTATTTCGGTTTCTCCATCCAATTTCCTGAGCTTGAAATTTGGATTTGAATATTGTTTTTCACTGAAATAATGAATTTGTTTTGGCGAATAACAATTGTATATTTTACTCAGTTCATTGAAGCTGCCAAATATCAAATTCTCATTACTTTGGAAACTCGAGGAATATCTTTCAACGTATTCTCCAAATGCCGAAATTTCAGCTTCTTTAAGATTGAACGAAATACCTCCTCCAGAAATATCTTTTTTGTTATTACCAACAATCAAAAGGTTGTTTGTTGTGATAACCCTCTCAAAAAGGTTTTTTGGCATGTAGATATTACTTGGCACACTCATCAGGGGCTTATTGATAAAACCAAAGTGGCCGTACAGACTCGAAATCATAGTGGATTATATATTATTTTAGGATTACATACTTCACAATTTGGAGCCTTAATAATCCGAAATTGGCTATTTTCGTATTTATCCAGATCAATGAATATCGATTTATTATAAGCAGACTTATTTTGTTTTAATAGAATTTTTTCCAATTCATTATAGATTAAAACATTGTTTGTCTTTGAATGTCCAATTTGAAGGACATTGACTAGGTTTTCATTTTTAATACCTTTATTTATAATATTTTCTAAAATGAGAGCTGGATTTGAGGAATTAAATATTTTTCTTTTCTCGATACAGTTTAAACATGCTGTACCTTTTGAACTATTCAGCAGAGGACCTAGAGCAAGTCCATTATTGTATAACTCCACATAAAAAAAATCATCTTCTGATTCCATCATCAACTCCGATATGGCAATTATTGTCTCCTGGTTGTGCCAAAATGGGGCTATTAATAAAGTCGTTTGACCTTCTTTAATAGTGATGTTTTTTGTCTCAGATAAGTTTACATAGTGATTTACCTCAATTCCGTCGGGGAGGTTATTTATAAAATCTATAATGGATTCTTCCTGATCTGAGAATTCACCAATAATATTGATGTATACAATCTCTTTTGTTCTAATATTATCAATGAATTTATTATATTCAAGCCATTCTAAGACATTTTCTATAAATTCATCATCATATTTGGTTTTCAGCTTAAGTTTAGCTTCTTGAAATGAGTGATTTGACTGTATCTCACTTAATATTTCAACTATACCAGGCGCATTGTTACCTTTAATTTTTTGACTATTGAAGCCGCTGGATAGCAATATATATTCAAGTTCTTCAGTTTGGAAGATTTTCCATTTTTCAGGTGAGATATTCATACTTTTTATTTAGGGTTAGCAATGATCTGCATTGCAGTTAGCGCAACACAGATCATTTGAAATTAACAGCAGCAGCAGCAACAGGCATATACAACGGTACTGCCATCACCACCTGATGCGGTACCACATTGATCAACTACAGCTGCTACGGTTGATAGTTCTTTGGTTTCAAGAACTTCTAGGGTTACTTCTAATGTTTTCATTTTTTTAAATTTTGTTGTTAAGTTTTGATTAAGGGATTATCTCCCGTTAGGTTGCCGGAAAAAATTAGCAGCAACAGCAGCAACATGCATAAACTACAGTTCCATTATCACCAGTAGAGGCGCTACCGCACTGGTCTACTTGTGCAACTACTGATGAAAGCTCTTTTGTTTCAAGAACCTCTAAAGTCACTTCTAAATTTTTCATTATAGAAAATTGGTTTTTATTAATCGTAAATCTTTATTCGTAGGCCTTTACACATTCCTCTTAATACTTTAAATGCAGCAACAAGTGCAACAGGAAGCTACTGGCGGTGGGTCGAGCGATGTCTCTCCTCCAGGATAATAAACTGTTCCGCATGCATCAACAATGGCCATTACTGTAGAAAGTTCTCTGGTTTGTAGAACCTCTAATGTTACTTCTAGTGTTTTCATTTTGATTTTTGAGTAAAAAAAATGCAAATCTTTATTTGTAGGCATTTGCTTCTTCCTTTTATTTAACTGATAGGCTATGCATTTGATCCTTTTGGGGTACATTTACTATTACATAAATCCTAACTTAAATAGCTATTAATGATTCTATGGGAAATTATATCTTTAATTATGCTGACTAAATTTTTTTTCTCACACAGGCTGATTCTTTCTTTAAATGAGTCAATTGCATAAGGACTTTGACTCTCTACACACTGTGCCAAAATTTACCTTTCAAAAAAGGCGAAAGGCCAATTGGCGTAACTAAATAGCTGTGTAAGTTTCCTCTGCTTATTTTGAGTTTATGAGTTATTTAAATTTTTAGAAAAGTAGGAGGCACTTTAGCCAGGTGTTAAATCCCCACTTTTTTCCGCATGAATTTTGATTAATAAAACGATAGGTCTTTGATATTTGGGAATGAAGCATTATCGGGCGGAAAGCCGGAAACCGAATAGTAAAGTTCAATATAACGCTGTGTATAGTCGATGGTAGTTTTGTGCCAAATATGAAATTTTAGCATTCTCAGTGTTAAAACAAAATTTAGGTGCTTATAGATCCGTCATTCACAATACACAGACCATTAAATCTGATAGTTAAATTTATCAAATTCCCCTTGTTAAATGATGGTATGTTGTAAGCAAAGCAACGTCCCTGATGTTAAGGCAAGTCCTTGAATATTTGGTATTAAATATCTTTTTTACTGGTTATTATAAACGCATTCCACTATTCAAATCAATTTTGTGGTTTTTGATGATGATTATTTGGTACTTTTTATAAGTAAGAGCCTGTTTAAATTTTATTCAATTACATTACTTCTCCTAGTTTGTCACAAGAGCGAAGTCGATTGCTTCTCTTAACTATAAAAAATTGTCTTCGACTACGCTCAGACTGACATACGAAATAAATTTTATATGCATTTCTTTAACAAGACTTCTGCTATTCAACGAATAATATCGATACTTATAGATGTTTATTCAATTCCGCTTCGCATTTGCTCAAAATCTTTAAGAAGGTCATCGATCGTTTTTAGCTGTTTTTTTTGTTTATAAAATCTGTTCCATAAAGAGAATGCTGCAATATAAGCGGTAGTAATGGCCAAGGCTGTCAGGGTAAAAAATAAACTTCCTCTTCTTGTGATTTCGACAATATATCCAACCAGCGCCAGATATAGCAAAACAGAATATATCCACATATATTTTGTCAGCATTTTCTTCTGCCATTTGAGTTTTCCAATCTGGTTGTTCAGGTATTCAATACCCGAAATATCGCGCTGATCTTTTTTGAAGTCATAACTTTTCCAGCTTAAGACGGCAAAAACAACCATCAGGGTAAAGGCCGAAGCAATGCTCATATCAAAAGGCCAGTTGTATTCGTTGTGGTAGGTAAAATATACCCAGGTAATTACCGAACCTGCAATGATAAAGCCAATACTCATGCAGATGTTAGATCTGCGCAGTTTGAGCTGATGTTTTTCCCATTTATCCTGGACAATATGAGCGGCATGGTCTATGGTATTGTTTTCAACCGGCTGCGATAGCCAGCTGTTTTGAAGCTCCTGAAAATTTGTCATTTTTTATTCTCCATGAGGTTAAGTAAACGTTCTTTAATGCGGTTTATCCGTACACCGGTATTGGTTAAACTTGCACCGATAATCTCGGCGATTTCTTTATAGCTTTTCTGTTCGAGTACAAGTGAAATGATAATGCGGTCCTGAGCGGCAAGCTGACTTATACAGAACCTGAGTTTTTCCAATTTTGCTTCCTGTTCCATCTTTTCGGGAATTTGTTCAATATCAGGAATTTGGAATGCTTCAGGAATGGGCAGATAATCATGGCGCTTGTTTTTGGAATTGAAACCAATGGCAGTATTCACTGCAATCCGGTATATCCAGGTGCTCACTTTTGATTTCCCTTTGAAATTCTGAATGCTCTTCCAGATCTGAAAAAGGATTTCCTGATACAGATCGTCTGCATAAGAAATATCGTACAGATAGGCTCTGCAAATCCGGTAAATACTTGCATGATTGGCCTTCACCAGCTCATTAAAGTATCCCTGCTGATCGCGATTGTTCTCTGGCACAGTTTTATTTATAATTTGGTTATAAAAGTATCCATTTCGGCTAACATCCAGTTTGGCTCATCAAACATGATAAAATGCCTGGCATTATTGCTCACCTTTATTGTACAGGTTTTGCATTTAGCATACTGCTTTTGAAAGGTTTTGCTAACATACTCACGGGTAAAGCCAATAAACTGGGGAGATTCTTTGAAAGCAGCAAGTACCAATACCGGCACATGTATTGATGCAATTTTGTCCTGAATGTCCTCGCTCATCATTTCTGTAAAAGTATAAGCCATTGTTTTCCGGTCTGAGTTTGCGCCCCATGTCGCGATTGCATCCCATCTGGTTGAATCTGCACACAGGCTTTTTGCAACATTCAACTGGTAGGCTTTGAGCTGTGCATCGTTCATCTTATTGTATTGCGCCAGCAATGTTTTTGCCTGTGTCTCGTTAAAACCACTTTGAGCATTGGGGTTCATCGCTGCAGCATAAAAAGGCATCGCATCAATCACGATAACCATGCTTAATGCATCTTTCATTTCGGCTGCAATATTGAGTGCAAGAAAGCCACCAATGGAATGTCCAACGAGAATGACGTTTTTAAGTTTATGGACTTTGATATAATTTATTAATGCCGATTTAAAAGTGCTAAGATATGGACCGCCACTTAATGGTGGAACACCTGCATATCCTGCGAGTGTGAAAACATGACACTCATATTTTTTATTGTAATGCGCTACTGTACTTTCCCATTCCTCACCACTGCAGGTTGCACCAGGTATAAATATCATGGCTTGCCCTTTGCCACTTACCTGTACTGTAAATGGTTCGTTTGAGCGGTTCGCATGTGTAGAAATGGCCGAGACTAAAATAAAGGTAAAAATCAAAAATGCTTTTTTCATAACCGGGTCTTTTCTTCTTTAGTAGACCATAACTTTAATTTCTTACATTAAAATTCAAATTTTATGAAAATAGGCTCTATTTTATCCATTTGGATGATAAAAGAATAGTGAGGAGTGCTAGATCAGAAACGGGCAGCACAGCGGCATGAAATCTTTCGTGAAAAACTTTCGCGCCCGGAAGCGGCTTATGTCAGCAACCGTAAACTGTGGCGTTTGCTTAACGAATTGAAAACAAATTTGAAAGGTAAAGCAGCTAACCCTTATGCGGCTGTGCTCGAAATCAGATGTTTAGCGAAACATAAATCATGTGGTTTGCATCAATAAATTTTACTGCGCCATCAACTTACTGTTTTGGAAGGTGAAATGGCTTCTGCAAAACAAATTGCGGAGGAGTGTGAGGGATGATGTTGGTGGGGTGAGTATTAGAAATAAAGTAAAGAATAAAAAATAGTAGACAATTGAGGATAAATATTGATGATTACAGTTTACCGTATTTTCAATTTACATTTTGTCTTTACTTATTGAATAAATAAAGACTATCTCAGTCTATTAAAAATTAAGGTATTACCTTTTTTTACCAAAATCATCTATCTCTCTTCATTTCTCAAATTGAAAATATTTTTCTATTTTTGCAAATTAAAATAAACATTTAATGTTTCTAAAAGCTCTCAAAAACACCTTTAAAATCGGATGGTTCAAAACTAGTATCGCAAGTACGATTGGAGGTATATTTTCGTATTTTACTTTTTTGAAATCACTAGGTGCAAGTGTGCCTATATCCATAGCATTTGGCTTTTCAACAATTATCGTTATTCTTATTATTAAATTCTCTTATCACTTAGGAGAAGAGAATAAGCAGGAAGAAACAGTTGTGATATTAGAAGAGAAAACAAAAGAACTAGGGAAGGATAAAACAGAATTAACTAATTCTTTGTTTAATTTAAGGAAGCATTTTACTAAATCAATGGAAACGCTAAATGAGTGTTTTAATTCCATTAATTATTTAAGGAATATGAAGTTTGCATCTCTTATTAAAGATGATCAGGAAAATCCAATTGAGGCAGAACTTTCCGAAGAAGAGCCAGTTAATGAATTTATGGATGTTTTAGGAGAACTTTGTGATCATTTAAAACTAATTTTTGATGAAAAGACAGGAAAAATTTATTCAGTATCCGTTAAACTACCTGTTATAGTAAAACAGCAACTTAATGCTGACTCTCGTGTAATGAATGTTTGCAGAGATAGGCATTCTGCATTATCAAGAAGTAATGATGTTTACAAAAGTACGGTCCACACTATATCTGGTAACACCTGCTTTAACAATATTTTTCAAAGTGTATTGAACGGTGAAAATATTGTTCACTATATAAATAACGATATTACGAAATCGTCAGATTACAAAACAACAAGTATTAGAAGTTATGCAAATAACGTTTTACCTTACAAAAGTGAATTAGTTTTGGCAATCAAACCACAAGCAAGTGAAGATTCGGAAATACTCCGAGTGCTTGGCTTTCTTTGTATTGATTGCAATGATGTAAATGGTTTTGAGGAGGATATAGACGTGGTAATGATAAATGGAGTAGCCGAAGGTATATTTGATGTGGTAGAACACTATTCAACCTTAATAAATTCTGCAAACCATATAGTTCCACAACGGCAAAAAAAAACAGGAAAATTACCTAGAAGAACACAACTGAATAGAAAAAAATGACAAAAGAAATTAACGATACCGAAATTGGAAATGAACTCCAAATGACAGTTAAAGGAAATGTTATGGAAGTAACAGTAAAAAATCAACCGACTGTATCGGCCAGAAAAATTGTTATGCACTTATTTAGCGAAGAAACAATCAATGCTATGAGTGATTACCAGGTCAAAAAATTAACATTAAAATAAAACTAACATTGCATGCTATTTTTATGCTGCTTTTTCAGTTACTCGAAAAAGAGATTTGATAACCTGTCAGTTTAAAAGCATCTTTAACAACCCCCATCTAGGTCGATTAAAAGCTAAGCTTTAGTTGAATTTTTTTTATCTATTTATAAACTATTCTCCAAATTTGCACCTTTGCCTTATTTGGTCCGGTTTGCAAAAGCATGACCCCACTATCCGTAGAGTTCCGCAGGAGTTCTTCATCTTCGTTACCCGGCTTGGTATCCGATTTCTAATCTTGTCCTGAAGTCGGTTGGCGTTTGGCCCAATAATTTCTTAACATACCGTGTAAAGAAAGAAGTGCTGCTGAACTGCATTTCTCCGGCAATTTCGGCGATATTCAGATGCCTGTTTTGTATAGCAGAATGATCCTTTCTTTAGCGTGACCATGTATCTCCCTTCGCTAGCACAAGCGTGCCGTGGCTGTTGCACAACTCACAATTGTTGAAAACGAATACCTTTAAAAAAGGTATTATTCGGTAAATTGATGGTATGCAAGGAAGAAAAAAATATCAGGAAAAGCTGTTCATGAGTTTCCAACTTTCAGACCATGTTCCTGAGGATAATTTTTATCGCAGGCTGAAAGATATTCTGTCTTTGGATTTTATATATAAAACAACTGCGGGATATTACGGATCAGAAGGCCAAAAAAGCATAGACCCAGTTGTGTTTTTTAAATTACTGTTAATTGGCTATTTAGAAAACCAGCCAAGCGATAGATGTATAATAAACACAGCCTCTATGCGCCTTGACATACGCTATTTTATTGGCTATGATTTGGATGAAGAATTACCCTGGCACAGCACATTAAGCCGCACCCGACAGCTATATGATGAAGATGTTTTCAACGCACTTTTTAAGCAGGTGCTAAAGCAATGTATCGAAAAGGGAATGCTTTCCGGTAAGAGACAGGCAATTGATAGTGTTTTAGTAAGGGCAAATGCTTCTATGGATAGCATTAAAGAAAAAGAGATTATTGATGATATGGCTTTATTCACTCAAGAGCTTAAAGACAACAATACAGAATCAAAGCCTATAGCTAAAGAATCCGCTTATAGAAAATATAGCAATAAGTGCCGTTCAAGCTCAACGGATCCAGATTCGAGAATGGCTACCAAACCAGGTAAGCCAACTAAGCTTAATTATCTTGGACAACTCAGTGTAGACACCTCAAGCTATGTCATTACCCATATCGAAGCTTTCCATGCGGATAAAAAAGATAGCCAATGCTTAGATGCCGTATTAGAAAAAGCCTCAAATAATTTATCAGAAAACCATCTTTGCATTGAAGAAGTTGTTGCCGACACAAACTATAGCAGTTCAGAAGCTTTAAAGGCATTAGAAAAGAGAAATATAAAAGGTTATATACCCAATACAGGAACTTACAAGCCAGAAAGAGAACACTTTACCTTTGATCCTGAAAATGACCAGTATGTGTGCAAGGAAGGGAAAGCGATAAAATTTAAAGGTTACAGAAATCATCACGGCATAACGAAAGTTTATTTAAGTAAATCCTCAGACTGTAAATACTGTCCATTCAAGAGTGATTGCCTGGGAAAATCTAAACAGAAAATGATCACTAACTCACTCTCAAAACCTTTGTTTGATCAGATGCACCAACGGATGCAAAGTCCCCTGGGCAAACAGATGATGACTATAAGAAAAAGTACCGTCGAACCTATAATCGGAACCTTGGTCGAGTATCTGGGTATGAAAAAGATTTATACTAAAGGCATAAAACTGGCCAATAAATGTATGTTACTGGCAGGAATGTGTTACAATCTTAAAAAATTATTAAAACATACTTTTAAAGAAATTATTCACAAAATAAATCAGGCTGAAAACTCAACAATATCTATCAGATTAGTATTCAGAATCCTTTTAGTTACAAATTAGGAATAAACAACCTCGAGGCAAGACTTAAGGTATTCTCTTCGGATAAAAAATATATATCCGAAGTAGAGAAAAACTGTTTAAATATATAAGTTGTGCAACAGCCACGTGCCGCGTGTGCAAATAATCTACCCCTTAAAAAAAAGCCCATCTTTCGGTGAGCTTTTACTTCGCGCCATGGAAATATATAGGAAAACTATTCAAAAAAAGATAAAAAATCGGTTCATAGCTAACGATGTTTTTTAAACAAAGGTTGTATAGCAAATATCCAGGCAATATCAATTGCCTGGATTGCGGTTTACTTAATCATTATGATCAGACCCTTGAGCAACGTCCTCATTCTTAATATTAAAATTCCCTCTTATCATTTTTGACACTATGCCCGGCTCACCGCCAATATCAGCAAGAAGAACACCACCGATATGCAGAACGATGAAGGAAAGCATATAATAAAGCGATTTTACATGGATGGCCTCCATAATTTCCTTTATTTCCTTCGGGCCGTTTACCACCATAAAACCGGTGAAGAGTGAGGTAGCAAAAAGAACATAAAAAATAATGTAGAGCCATGACTTGAACTTATCTTTAGGAGAGGTTTGTTTTGAAAAAGGGTTTTTGAAAGCAATTCCCTGAATAAAAGTAATGCCCATCCGAATCAAATATAAACCTATCAGAACATACCCGGTAATGACATGATAGCTCCACATCGGCCTGCGGATTTCTTTCCCGATTGCAGCGGCATCAGCTTGTGAAAGCTGAATTCCTTTTTTCTGGAGCGCTTCCCTCAAAATCTCTCCCATAGCATCCTTATTCATCCATCCAAGCCTTAAAAAAACAGTTAAAAGCAGGAACATGATGGCAAAGGCAATGGCCCAGTGGATCACACGGCTGGCCAGATTAAATCTTTTTTCTCTCATAACAATTTATAAATCATAAGGTTCAACATGAATGAGCGCATCTTTGATGTGCAACTCTGACGCCAGAAGCTCATCTTTAACCTGATGGGCGACCGAATGGGCGTGGAACACATTGATATTGCCATCCACCTCGATATGCATATCTACATAATAGTCAAGGCCCATTTTTCTTACAAAACACTTCTCCACTCTTTTCACTTCTACATGCAGAGAGGCAATATGGCTGATTGCCGAAACGAGTTCATCAGCAGGCGCCTTATCCATAATTTCCTCGAAGGCAGGGCGGATGATCTTAAAAGCGTTATAGATGATAAAAAGGCAGGCGATCAGTGCTGCCCAGTCATCAAGGCCTTCATAACCTTTTCCTAAGAAAATGGCTAAAGAAATTCCTATGAATGCAGCAATTGAAGTAATCGCATCACTCCTATGGTGGTAAGCATCGGCAATTACCGCTTGGCTGCCTAATCTCTTGCCAATTGAATAGACATAGCGAAAGAGGAACTCTTTTATTAAAACAACAATTCCAAGTACAATAAGGGTATATTTTTTGGGAATATCATGTGGCGTGCGAATGAATTCAACCGAATGGTAGGCGATCCAACCTGCAGCTGCAAGCAGAAAAAATCCGATAAGGATGGCTGCCACGGGTTCAGCCTTACCATGTCCGTACGGATGTCCCTTATCAGGTGGCCGCTGTGCATATTTAAGTGCAATCCAGAGCAGCCCTGAACTGATTACATCTGCTCCAGACTCGGTGGCATCGGCAATAAGTGCATAAGAATGGCCCAGGTGGCCAGAGATCCCTTTGAAAAAAATCAGCACAATACTGATGATAATGCCCAATTGGGTGGTGCGGATAGCTTCCGCAGATGAGCTTCTTTTTAAAGGCTCCATAGAAATTTAAGATAAATTACAAAACAGAAATACACCCAGGTGCATAGCTGAGCTTAGTACCAAATTGATGAACGATTAACTGAATAGCGTGGCTTCAGGTTTTGGTGGCCTGAAAAGTTTAATCGATGAGGCAAAAGCGAGTTCATCATCATATGGAAAACCTGATACAGGATGTACACTTATTGCGGCCAAAGGCAGATTTGCTTTCACCGGATGCTGGAAAAGCGTTTGATGGGAGCCATGAATAATCTTTTTGAAAGGTAGTTTGAGGTCCTTATCGGCATCATTATCCCTTATGTCTTTTCCAAGGTAGTGCATGGAAATAAAGTCTGCAAAGCTAATCTTATGGTTCAGGGCACGGTGTTCGAGGAAATGGATCGCGATATATGGCGCCTTTAGTAATTCCATCGTTCCGGGATTACTAAAAGAATAAAGAAAGACCATCAGGTATATCCAAACATTTCTCACCGGGCAAAAATAACCATTTTTATCCGGAGATAACATACCCAAAAAATCGATCGGGTAATTGCGCGCAAATAAAAAACAGCCGGAGCCCTTGAGTTTACCTGGTAAATGCTCTGCCACTTAAAAAGCGAAGCGTTCAAATGTTGATAAAAAAATCCTCCTCTTCGTTACCCGGCTTGGTATCCGATTTCTAATCTTGTCCTAAAGTCGGTTGGCGTTTGGCTCAATAATTTCTTAACGTACCGTGTAAAGAAAGAAGTGCTGCTGAACTGCATTTCTTCGGCAATTTCGGCTATATTCAGATGCCTGTTTTGTAATAGCAGAATGATCCTTTCTTTAGCGTGACTATGTATCCAATCGGAAGCGGTGCGATCCGAGTGGATTTTACAAAGATGGTTTAGGTATTTTGGAGTAATGTTTAATTCATTGGCGTAAAACTGTACTTCCCTTTTGGTGAGGCAATGCTGTTGCAGCAAGTTGATAAACTGTTCATATAGCGTTCCGGTTTGCAAACTGTGGCGGCGACGTTCATATTCGTTTGCAAAGCTATGCCACATCTCTAAAATAAATAGACGCATCTGTAATTTAAGGGCTTCCTCATAAAAGCGGTGATCAGTCTCTTGAAAACGGAGCAGTAGCCAATTGAAATTGTTTAATATTTTTTCTTTTTCAGCCTCAGTATTAATGTCTTTAACAGGGTGTACCCTGGAATGAAGCTGGGCATTGATGCTCCAACCCTGATCAGGAACGTTATCTATCAGGAAATTTTTTTCTACCAGTAAAACCGTTGCCTTAAAATCTCCCGATACTTCTATTAAATCCCATCTGCTATCGGCAAACCAGAATAAAAACTGACCAGAATTACAGGCCATAGATTGGTCATTGAAAATGAAATCCAGCCTCCCGCCATGACAATACAGGTGGACATGGTACTTTTTTAGCAGGCTTTCAGTCGCATCATCAATATTGCAAAGCGATAAGAATAATACTCTTGGAACAGGGGTTTCACTCATCTATTAAAATTTCATGTTAAATTAAGTAATATTTGACATTTTTGGCGTCATTAGTATCATAAATCAGAACTAAATTGGTCGGAAATTTGGTGTTGTAAAAACATGGAAAATTTAGATAATTCAATCTTTGATGATTTAAAAAATGGCGAAATGATAACCCCGGCTCATCCCCAAAGAGCCGAACTCAGGAAATCATCATACGCAACTATTCAACTGGTACAGCAGATGAATAGTAGTGCCGATCCCTTTACCATTAATGAAATTTTAAGTAAAATAATCGGGAAAAAGATAGACGAGACGGTAGCCGTTTTTCCACCGTTGTACATTAATAATGGCAAACAATTAAGTATCGGAAAGAACGTTTTCATCAACTTCGACTGTACTTTCCTTACTTTAGGCGGAATCGTTATTGAAGATAATGTACTCATCGGCCCAAAGGTAAGTTTGCTTTCCGAAGGTCATCCATTGGCACCTACAGAAAGAGGTGCACTAGTGCCTGGTAAAATCCATATTAAAAAAAATGCCTGGATAGGTGCCAATGCAATCATTTTGCCGGGAGTAACCATTGGTGAAAATGCTGTGATTGCCGCAGGTGCAGTGGTATCTAAAAATGTTGAAGATAATACGGTTGTAGGTGGGGTGCCTGCGAAGTTTATAAAACAAATCGATGCAGTTGATGATGAAAAAAATGATCATAATGGGCTTGATCACCTCCTTTAGTACGCTCCAGATGAAAGCACAAACAAAACTTGAAAAAACAGAAAACAAGATGAATATAGACATTCCAAAAATAAGCGATTTCCCAACGGGAGAAGAAAACACAGGCTTTGCCAAATATTTTACAGGCAAATCTTATCTGGCTCCATTAACCAGCAATAAAGATCTTAATGTTCCATTAGCAAATGTAACCTTCGAACCTGGCAGTAGAAATAATTGGCACAGCCATACCGGCGGTCAGTTGCTAATCGTAATTGGTGGCGAGGGCCTGTACCAGGAGCGGGGGAAATCAGTGAGACATTTAAAGGCTGGTGACCTAGTGGAAATTGCACCAAATATAGAACATTGGCATGGCGCCACAGCCAACAGCTGGTTTTCACATCTTGCCACCAACGGCAGTCCTGCTTCAAACGAAAACAAATGGCTGGAGGCTGTTACCGACGCAGATTATAAAAAGGCTAACGATCAAATCTTTAAATAATGAAAGTTATCAGCTGGAAAGTTGGATTGCTATTGGTGCTATTCAACATCATCATTCCTAAAACGAAAGCACAAGAAATGGCAATATTAACTAAACAGGAAAAAAGCCTTGCTGGTATTTCTGCTACAACGGCAACCGGCAAGTTAGACTTACTTAAAATTCAATTAATTGAGGGATTGGACAACGGACTAACGGTTAATGAAATTAAGGAAACACTTACGCAATTGTATGCATACTGTGGTTTTCCAAGAAGTTTAAATGCCATCAATACGTTTTCTGCCGTTTTAGCCGATCGCAAGGCCAAAAATATTATTGATCCTGAAGGTGAAAAGAATATCCAAAATACCGTAGAGGATAAATATGAACAGGGTCGCAAAACTTTGGAACAACTAACCAAAACACCACAAGCCAGGCCCGCGCCAGGTTTTGGCGAATTTGCCCCGCGTATCGATGCTTTTTTAAAAGAACATTTATTTGCTGATATTTTTGCAAGTAAAGTGCTCGATTTTCGCAAGAGAGAATTGGTTACCATTTCTGCACTTGCTGCTATGGAGGGTGTAGAAAGTCAGTTAAAATCCCATATCAGTATGGGCAGAAACACGGGAATTACAGATGCGGAACTGAAAGAACTAAGTATTATTATCCGGAAAACAGTGAGTACGACCCAGGCGAACACCTTATTAAAGAGTATAGATCAACCTATGCTTGCCGTAATCAGCCCCGGTATGATGATCCGTATTTCTGAAATAGAAATAGTTCCTGAACATTTGGAAGCGTATAAGGCCATCTTAAAGGAAGAAGCAACTGCATCTATAGCTAAAGAGCAGGGCGTGATTGCTATTTTTCCAATGCTGCAAAAACAACATCCTTCGCAAGTCAGGATTGTAGAGATTTATGCAGATAAAGCCGCCTACGAACAGCACTTGCAGACACCTCATTTTAAAGAATATAAAACTTCCACATTAAAAATGGTGAAAGAATTAAAATTAATAGATATGGAGCGCCTGGATCAGGAAACCATGAAATCGATATTCCGGAAGTTGGAATAAGTCTGTATTACAAAAATAAGATAACAAACCAATATCAAAGGTAAAAGCCAGCGTGATAAATAAATTGCGTCAGTGCATCTCAATTTTGATTTCTGTTTTGTGGGCAAGTATCCTAACTTAAACATATTCGTTTAATCAAACGCTTATCGTTGCTTTAAAGACTGTTGTAAACTCCCTCTAAACAAAAAAAAGCCCATAGTTCGATGAGCTTTTAATGAGTAGCCCTTACTGGACAAATTTCGAATTTTTTCTTTTCTGATTTGCAGGAATTGGTGAAAGTTGCGAATTATTTCAAAGAGTGTTGCTGGACAAATATCTAACTGCTTTAATGCGGTTTCTAATTTGACTACGTTTTACAAACTTTAAATATTTGCAGCATCATTCTTGAATAGAGATTTATGATTTCAATATTTCGGTGAAATCGAATCAATTGACTTTGGTTTAATGCGGTAAAACCTTTCGAATGGGAAAATACTTGGCTGCTAGCGTAGTTTTATTTCAAAAATTGTATTTTAGCTAAAAAAATATGTATGTCTGACGCTCAAACACAAACTAAACAATCAAAACTAGTTAGCCAATTTTCAAAGTGGTGCGTAGAACGACCACTTCTAGGAGTTCTTTTAAGTCTTGCACTTATTATGCTCGGCCTATACATTCATGACCAGCCAACAGATGGAGAGTCTTCCACGGGCTTACTGATGAGGGTGCACTGGTCAACTGTTTTTTATCACTTTTTCGTGATATTGGGAGAAGCTATCTTTGTAATGCTTGTTCTACATGTATTTATCGAAAAGGCAAATGCCGATGCACACATGGAACACAGTCAAGTTGCCGTTAAAAACATGGAAGTGCTAAGTGCCGCGCATATAAAAGAGTTAATGAAAACATTCAAAGATGAGGGAAATAAAACAATTGAAACACTAAAACATAATTTGTTTGCCGCAATACTTGAAGATAAAATGCCAGCAGAGGTTGTACAGGTAGTTTTAGAGAATGAGTTTTTTAATACAAATGTTCTAAGAAGAAACCTTAAAATTGAATTTCTCTTCCAATCGGAAAAAGAAAAAGAAATTATTATAACCCAGCGCATCACTTTTGATATGCAGTATATTTCTGGAAAGGACGATACAATTGAATATTTTATGCCACTTTCGCTTAGTGATACCCCAGTGGCTGAATATGCTTTTGTTGAAGCTAATTATAAAAGCCTTTCCGGCCCTCCAGAGGGGGAATACATCAAGCTAACTAAGGATGAGAATTTTAGGGTAAGGGAATATGGAAAAAATAATGAAAAAGATACCTTTGAACTGATAGAGCCAATAGTTTTAGCTAAAGGAGAAACTGTAAATGTAGAACAAGTAATCGAGGCAACTTATAATCTTGACGATAAGGGGATGTTCGACAGCTATTATGTGAATAACCATACTATAGACATAATAGTTGCTTTTGATTTGCCAAAGGATTATGAAGTTGGAATCTATCCAACTTTTCCCGAAAAATTATTGCCGCCAGTCAGAACATCTGCGAATAGAAGGACTTATGACAAAATACGGTTTTTAGTTCCTGGTCAGGGATTTGGATTTTCAATAAAAAAACAATAATTTTATACCAATGTTATAATAATATCTATTTATATTAGATAACATCTAAAAATTGAGATCATGCCAGTAGGAAGTTAGACAGTTATAGCGGGTCGTATCCCGTGAGTAAGCAGGAGGTACCATGTATCTCCTACTTATTTTAAATATATTTTAGTTCGCTTTCGATTTTTTCAAAAAAGGTAATACCGAATTTCTCATTTCAAAACTATATCTGCATCTTGTAAAAGGACTTTCAGGTTTGAGTTGCATTTATAATATATATCAGAGAAAATAGGCTAGTTGATCCTCCACGCACATGAAATAAGTACGCTTTAAAATTTACTTTTAATGTATTAGTAGTTCTGTAATAATATTTACAAATGAAATAGGCCGCCTTTTTCCTACTTCTTTGATTAATAATATTAGCATGATCAATAAGGTAAGATAAAGTCAATCGACTGTTTGCTGGTAATTGAAACCGTTTGATAACCAATAGCTTTATCTACAAAAAAAAAATCATCTGAAGTGAAGTCTTTAGATAGAGAAACTAGAGTTAATTAATCGCCTCTCACATAACCTGCAGCTTAAGTGCTGTAATCATTCAAGTTAAAAATGCAGCGACAAATAGCCGGTTTTTTAATTGCTAGTTTAGTCTTGGTATTAATCGACCTTTACATATACTCTGCAATAAAATCGTTTAGTTTCACCTATAAAAAGCAATTCAAAACTCTATTTTGGTTTTTTTCGGCATTAATTATCCTTGATGTTTTCTGTAATGTGTTCCTTGAACTTAAGGAAGGGGTCAGGACTGTGCTGACTGTAGCCATTTTGCTTAGCACGGTTTCTAAAGTCTTTTTTATCCTGTTTGTTTTAATCGATGATCTGAGAAGAACAGGCCTAAGACTATATAACTGGTTATTCAATCAGCAAATAAAAAAAAGGAGTTCTGAACATCTGGAAAAAAAACAGCCATTACAAGGTCGGCGTTTTTGACTAAAGCCGGAATATTGGCAGCCTCCGTCCCCTTGGCCGCTTTAAGCAAAGGCATGGTTTCAGGGGCATACGACTATCAGGTTAAATTTCAAAAACTATGTTTAAATAATCTGCCAAAAGCATTTGTTGGATTAAAAATTGCACAGATCTCGGATATCCACTCGGGCAGTTTCTTCTATAAAAATGCGGTCAAAGGAGGGATTGAAATGCTGTTAAGGGAAAAACCTGACTGCGTTTTTTTTACCGGCGACCTGGTCAATGATTTTGCGAATGCAATGAGGGATTATCAGGACCTTTTCTCCAGGATAAAGGCGCCATTGGGTGTTTTTTCAATTCTTGGAAACCATGACTATGGAGATTATCATTTTGGCCCCACAAACTCGCTGAGAAAGGCCCGGAATCTAGCGGACATCAAAAAAACACACGGAAATATGGGCTGGGATCTACTGCTTAACGAAAACCGGATCTTGAAAATAAATAATGAGCAACTGGCTATTATAGGGGTAGAAAATTGGGGTGTGGGTGGATTCACAAGGTATGGCCAAATGGATTTAGCAGTAGAAAATACAGATGACTGCCCTATTAAGTTACTCCTGTCCCATGATCCCTCTCACTGGAGAGCTGAAGTTATTCCAAAATATCCCCAGATCGACGCCATGTTTAGCGGACATACCCATGGGATGCAATTGGGGGTGAGGACCGACGATTTCCAATGGAGTCCCATTCAATACCGTTATAATGAGTGGGCAGGCCTCTACAAACAAGATGCCCAACAACTTTACGTCAATGTTGGATATGGCTTTTTAGGGTATCCAGGCCGAATTGGGATTTTGCCGGAAATAACCATATTCGAGCTGGCGTCTGTATAGTTTCCTGTAGATAGCATTACTTGCCAAAGCTTTTGCGAGCGAGAGATCTTGTTGGAGATCGATCTGGGTTACTTGTCCTCCTAACGATGGCTCGTCAGTTTTTAGGGGCACCGCGAGGATATGGTCGCCTCTGTGTTTGATTAAATGGCTTTTGGCATTTTCATCCCGTAATTCCTGTAATTTTTCATCAGAGAAGGGGAAAAGTTCAATTGGTATTCTAATACCTTCATAAGAGATTGGAGCAGCGTTTAATATAAATGACATAAAAAATAATTAGTCAGCAATTTAGTAAATAACGGGAAGAAATCTATAATAATTGCTATCGAAATCCTATAAACCCATATCACTACCAAATGGCTATAGCTAATTCTAGGTCAATACGAGCAAGCAATGAATTTCAGATAATATTAAATATGACTATATTGGGTGAAATCAAATAGTATTGTTATAAAAAAGCTAAGGGTGCTAAAAAGTAATCTAAAAGTACCCAAACGATAAACATGCTCGAAACCCGCCTCTCAATTTCCGATATATCAAGGGTCATCCCGACAACAGGAAGCTTACCCGTAGTAGTCATGGCAGATGACATTAATGACTACGTCTGTAAGTATGATTTTGGCTCCAAGCTCATCAACGAATACCTAGGGCATCAATTTCTGGGCTTATGGGAAATCGACTGTTTTGATGCCGCATTCGTCAATATCAAAAGAGAACACATACCAGCAAATATATTGACAGGAAGGATTAGTGGTCATTTGTTTGATAAACCCTGCTTTGGGCTTAAATATGAAAATGATGCATTAGGTGTGAATGACATCCTGATTGGTCTTCACGGAAAACGACATGAAATCCATAAACTGGAAAACCGTTTTGATCTGATAAATATAGCGTTATTCGACCTGTGGCTAGCAAACGATGATCGGAATCATAACAACGCCAACCTGCTGATTCTGGATAAGAATATCGTTCCAATAGACCACTCCAATCTCTTTGATGGAGACGGACTCGGCCGCAATCTTTCTCAGCTCACTTGGGAAGATAGCATCCTTTACTCAGATGTTGCAAAAGTGCTGCTCAACAGCAAGCCCAAACGTGAGCAGAGACATGCAGAATTAATAGAACAATTTCCTATCTTTGTAACCCGCTGCAGACAGGCATTACCAGGGCTAATTGAAGCGATACCCGAACGATGGTGCAACGATAAAGAAACGCTTCGAGAAAACATACTATCCAGTGTAATGGACAACCAAGCTTGGTTGTCTCAAACAATTTTTACATTTTCCGAACTAATTCATAACTTTAATCGTTAAGAAATCAATGAAAACCTTTTATTCCATACTATACAGCACAATTCGACCTAACCTTGATGAAAAGGTAAGTATTGGACTTTTTATGGGAGATGGAGAACGTTGCATATTCCAATATTCGGCAGAAAAACTCCTGATAATTAAAGACCTTTTCAGTAACTCAGCTTATCAAAATATCAGGACAAGCCTCAAGTCGCTATCCAACCTAGCCGAGGAATGCTCAAATGATCACTTGAAATCCCATAGAAGCTTTAGGATTATGGAAGTGGACTATTTTGATTACCTATCAAGATATGCCCAGAACCTGGTTACATACAGCCCACCTAAGAGCATCGATATACAGCTCACAAAGGATAACTTTGAAAAACTTTTTGAGAAATTTGTCTACGACCTGCCAAGAGAAATTGTCCATAAGCTAAAGCCAATAGAAACCGCACGCCGAATGCTGACAAAATCTATTGCCTCCCACGTCAACTTTGATGTAGAACTAAACGGCTCGGATATTCCAGGTCTAGTTGTGCCCGCAAAACTATGGTTCATAGGTAAGAACGAGGTACAGGTGACCGGGGAAAGCAAAGACTTTAACGGAGTGCCTCATTTTATACAACAACAAGTCAACGCCCATTTATACCTCATTGATAAGATTAAGGAAACCCCTAGCGGCAAGAATGGCCACTTCTTCTTCATCGCAGATGAACCCGATAAGAATCTTCATGAAAATCACAAATTATGGAAAGCGGTAAGAGCTTCCAGGTTACTAGACATTGTACCTACAAAAGAAATCGACAAAGTGGAAGAGTATATGGTTCGACATGGAGTTGAACCATTATTCCCATCGGAATTTCAGAACGAATAAAAGTCAACCAATTTTCGCTTATCTTGATCAAAAAACGATACCCACGATCCGTAGCGTTCCGCAGGAGTTTTACGGATGAGTCGATAAAAAGGAGTCTCCGACTCGGCTTAGACAATGAAATGGCTTTTCTGACCTCTAATTTTCTGTATTTTCATTAAGTTGAGACTTTGATTGCGTTATAGCTCGTTTATGATCAGGACTTTGTTTATTTTCTTTATCTTAGATATCTAAAAACGCTAAATCTAGTTTTAAATCCTTTACTAATTGAAATTGCTTTTGATAGCCTTTCGAACTTTGCCTTATACCACCAGAAAGATTTTCTTCGTGTTCTAATTTTCTTTTTATATTAAATTCTTCCAGCATTTACGGAGGATCTTTTGGTAGAAAAATCGAACCTTTTATTGACAGATTTGAAACTATTAAATGATCTTTCGATAATTTAAATCTACTTACATCTGAAATAATGAATCTTTGTTTACTTCTTGCAGATGATTCCTTAATCGGACTGAAAAATTATCAACTGAAGACAAAACTGTAATCATAGAAAAGGAATTATAAATAATAAAACCTGCTGCTAATATTTGCCAAAGAAGGTTAAAGCACTTATTGAACTTTTTTGCTTCGACCAAAATTTGTACTTTGGCTAAACTGAAGTATATCAAATCCTGCCTTTCGGTAATACACAAACTCTTAGTGGTAATTTTACATACCAAAACGCAAATGAAAATAAACATCAAAAAAATATTTTTATTCTCAATAATCTTAATTGTGATTGTAATTCTCCCAGACATTAATATGTACCGTGAGAGATATAAATTACGTTCTCAAAAACTGACTGAAATTTATAAAAATCAAACAGAATTAGATAATTTAAAAGATGATTATTACGAAGTCCTTAAAATTAAGGAAAACTCTACCGAACCAATTCTTCAGGTAAATGACAGCACTACAGTAATATTCACAAAAAACAGTGAAGATTCAGAAAAGGGAGGGGTGGATTATGAAAATATATGGTACAAAATTAATCTGAAAGGACAAATTACCGATTCCCTAATATATAGTTGTAATAGCTTAAATAATGAACATAATTACAATACTTTTAACGACTACATTATAGACACAAAGCAAAACACCTACAGCAATTGGATTAAAAATAATGATACCAAGCATTATGCTTTTAAAAATATAAATGAAAATAAAATATTAACAAAAGAAGAAGCAGACAAAATAACAAGTGATGGAAAAATAATGCAAATCGATTACATCTATTTGGGAGATAATGGAATTGATTCAAAAAATAAAGTAATTATCTTTAAAAATAATGTTTGGAATTATTTTTATACTGAAAAAAACTGGCACAAATCTGCTAATTATACAACTAACGAATCTCAAGCTCAATCTTATTATCCCATAGACAAAGAACCAGATAGAGCTCCTACAGCGGGAGGTGAAGAAAAAAGCAAACAGATTTTTTTTGACATTAATAATCCCAAAAGTATAATTTATAGAGAATATATATTTAAGGAAAAATGGAATGAAAACTCTTTTTGGTATGATATTATTAACTGGCATTGGGGTAGCGGAAATACTTCAAATTCAGGCGGATGGACTGGAAGTAGTTATTTTTCGATAAAAATGCCTAAAACAACTTTACATTATAAACAAGTTGTCTATATAGATTCTCCTGATGAATCTTTGCGGGATATTGCTTCTTATTCTGTATTTAAGCCAAAAAATGGGGAATATATTTTACTTGATTCTTATTTAATAAGACCTAAACAGTAAAAAACTACCGCCAGCACACAACAAAGAACTATAATCAGTGGCCTCGCTGATTTCTCATTCAAAATCCATTCTTTTTTTCCAGTCATATTTATTTTTATTGGCGGTATTTCGTTCTGCCACAGCACTAAGCATACTATCCATTATCTTTTTATCTATCCATTTGCCATTCAAGAATACACCAGCTATTTTTCTTATGTTTCGTATATCCTTTAGTGGATTAGCATCCAGTAATACAAGATCGGCATATTTTCCAACTTCTACAGTTCCGATCTTGTCTTCAATTCCCAGCCATGTTGCAGGTAATCGTGTGGCCGATACCAATGCTTCTTCCGGACTAAGACCGGCTTTCACAAGGAGTTCAATTTCGTCGTGAAGCGAGAATCCCCAAACGACGCCAGGATTCCCGGCATCTGTGCCTGCGACAATAGGTACTCCAGCTTCCTTAAATGCTTTAACTAAACGCATGTTAAATTTAACCATTTTCTCAAAATAGCGAATGCGTCCAGTCGTACTTTCCTGGTTGTAAGAATTTGAATATAACCATCTGTTTTGTATGAGCGGATGCACATATTTAAGACTGGAAAGATTACGAACACCTTCAAGCGAACGCGACTGGCTGAGAATCCACTCCATTGTAGTTAAAGTCGGTGTAAACCAGGTTCCATTTGCTTTAGTGATCTTCGCATAATATTGTGCGTCCTGATCAGTGAAATCCTCGCTTTGTTTAGCATATTCTTCCGCATGAGCAACCATAGCGAAATTAGGCACAAAGGCGTCATCTATGTGGCCCTTAAATACATCCGGAATATGACCAACAACCTTCATTCCCAGCTTGCTGGCTTCATCAACGATCGCTTTATACGTTTCTACGTTCAGGTGAGAGTATACTTTTACAAATTCGTACCCCTGGGCTTTGGCCATACGTACTGTCTGTCGACCGTCAGCGGCTGTATTGGCCTTATTACCAGAACCCTCTCCTCCATCTATCAGAATTGCCAGCGCCATGCGGGGGCCGTACAGGTTTCCTTTTAAGATTTCATTTCTCTGTCCAAAATGCTCAACCCTTGCATTTAACTCAAAAGCTGTCGTAACACCGTTTACGACATATAATAACATAAAATCCTGTGTGTCTGTAAAAATTGTGGCTCCTTTGGTTGGATAACTTGAGCTTAGATTGATGTCGGCCAAATTGTGGACATGCATATCAATTAGTCCCGGAATTAGCCATTTACCTTTTCCGTTAATGATCTTAGCCTTACGTGGAACTGGCTGGTTAATGGAAAAGATCTTCTTATTTTTAATGATCACCGTAGCATTACTAACGATCTTACTTTCCATTGTCATCGGAATAATGTTGACATTTTTGATGACATATATTTCTTCCTTCTCAATATTTTCCTTTGGTGATATATGTCCAAAGGATCGATCTAAAACAGTGCATTGGCAGAATATCAGGCTAATAGAAAATATTAAAGATAGATGGGATATCGTTCTTTTACTCATTGTTGACATAAAGATAATAAAATTCTACATTCCTGAGTTGTTAATCAGTTTGTGGTGTTAAAAATCTAGATTAGAGATAGTTGATTACATGTAAACCTTCGTAAATTGCTACTGTAAGTCAGAAAAGCACATTTTGCCTCATAATATGGTGGTTAGGCTAGAAGACTCATAATCTTTGAGCGAGCATTGTTGATTTGAGTTATGATGAGAATTGTTTCCAGAGTTTGCTTTCGTAATAACAATCTTTTACTGCGACAGTTTGTTATCTCCTCTCCCTATCATTATCTTAGTAAAATGAATTACTATCTTAAATCTGTTATTTGGATTCTGATACTTATAGGTTTAGCGCTTGTAGGTATCACCAAGCTGTGGGAATTTTGGTAACCAAATCTTCGTTTTTTGTGAGATAAATGTTAATATTTATTGAAATTAACTATGCGTAAAATTGTAAATACTCTTATCTGCCTCCAATCCAAATTGTTCCCTGTGGAAATGCATTAAAGGTTCTTTCAATACCATTTCTGTTAGCGTAAATGTACGGTGAGGTTTTTTAAGTTTTTTAGCAAGCCACTTTTTCGTTTCAATGTAATCCTTTAGGTTACGATAGTCTTCTGGCTCACCTAAGTGATCATCTTCTAAAGTCATTTCATGTTCAAAAGATTTCCATTGGTATTGCTTTATTCTTTCTTCTAATTCACCATAACTTTTAAATCCAAATGCCTTTGGAAGATTCGATTGGTGAAAGTATTATCATAAAAGTGCAGCTTCTCATCCATCCTAGCGATGGCTATAACATACCATAAATCTTTTTCTTCGATTTACCAGGATTTTCCCAAGGTTGATAAGGACATCATCAGGCTTCAGTTCTGAGATTGGTTTAAAAGTGATGCTTTGTGAATTTGTTTTTGATATGGTAGGTGATAATAAGGATCTGGTTTTTAAATGATATCTTCTTTGGCCGTCTCCCTTGCAAAGGGATTTCGCTATCCGCTGTATCTTCAGGCCTGAGGGTGAAGGATGCCGCTGCTATCGCTGACGGGTTGCCCTTTCGCGCCTTTAGATATCCAGCCAGCGGAGTCTTGAGTTCGTTATTTTCTGTGCTTTGATCATTTCTCTGTTTTGCTGTATAATATGGTTGTTTTGCTGGATATGGAGCTGCTGATTTCTCAACTGATTATGTTTGTGCAGTTCGTCTTCGTAGAGGTTGATGGCTTCTTTAAGTGTGTCCGCCCGTTTATTTACAATGTAGTTCCCAATGGTATCAACAGCGTGGATCGTTCTGTATCTTTCAGGCAGGATGGTAAAGCTGTCGAGCTCGTCGGCAATGGTATTCATTTTTGCGGATAACTTTCTCAGTTCAGGCAAGATCTGTTTTGAGAGCCGCTTGCGTTTGAAGTAATCCAGCACGTTACCCACGCCGAACCTAAAGAATAAGTAGGTAATCGGTGCCATGTATAGAATTACGCCAATAGGAGCAGCCGGGGTAGAACCCTCGGAAGAAAGGATTAACGCCAGTAGAACAGCGGCAGCCAATCCAATGATATTGAACAGCTTTCTTCTATTGTAATGCTGGGCATTAAATTGAAGATGCCAGATTCTGGAATCTAAATCTGCATATTCGGTAATGAATGTTCTTGACCGTTTTAAGTTGTTATAGATTTCTTGAATTTCCATAGTAGATCAGCTTGTTTATTTTGCGGTTATTTATTTCATCTGTTCTTTCAGTTATTCTTTGTCGTCTTACGAATTGGTATTCTTCTGTATCAATCCATTGGCTTAAATTTAAGAATTTTCTTTATAAATGAAGTTCATTTGGCTCTTTGCACTTTTGATAGGGGGTAATGGTATAGTTAATTGAACGGTCATACAAAAAGCGTTCAGTTATGCTAGACAGTCTAATCGCATAATAAAGTCCCGCTCTCTTTTTCAGTCTTTTCTCTGTTGATAAAATAGGATCTCACTCCTTGTTATCGCATTTTTTTTGGGAGGAAAGAAGTGAGGAACGTTGATAAGGAGATCACTTGCAAATATTTTTTAGATTTGTATCGAGAGCGTTAATAAGCGGGGGTAAAGTCGGAATGACTTTTCCTCCGCTCCTTTTTATTAGCGGGATCTGCTTCTCAATTAGAACAGACATAAAAAAAATCTGCGTTTTAATTTAATATTTACCAGATGTCCTTTAACCGGTAACTTGTACTTCGTCCACCACTTTCCTCCTGTTCGAGCACACCTTTTTTTACCAGATCCTGTATGTCCCTTAGTGCAGTATCTGTAGATGTTTTGGTCATTGTCGCCCATTTGGAAACATTTAGTTTCCCGAAAAAATTGTCAAGCAGGACCTGCAGCATTTTTTGCTGACGCAGGTTGAATTCCTGTCCGCTATGGTTTTCCCAAAACCTTGCTCGTTCTAAAATCCTGGATATGGTTTGCTCTGTTTCCTCCATCGAATGATAAAGACAGTCAAGGAACCATTCCAGCCAGGGTGTTATATCTAGCTCACCCCGCTGAGTGGATTCTAAGATCTCATAATAGCCTTTCCTTTCTTTGAATATTTGGGCCGACATAGAATAAAATCTTTGCCTGCTTTTATCTGCACGAGCCAGTTGCATATCGGCAATAGCTCTCGCGATACGCCCATTTCCATCATCAAAAGGGTGAATGGTTACAAACCAGAGATGCGCTATCGCTGCCTTAATCACCGGGTCCAGTTTCTGCTGATCATTCAGCCAGTGTAAAAAGCCGTCCATCTCTACTTGAACTTTTTCTGCTGCAGGGGCTGTAAAATGTACCGTTTCCCGTCCCATTGCACCCGAGACAACTTCCATCGGGCCGTCTCTCCAATCGGCCACCTTTATTTTATACATTCCGCTGCGTCCGGTTGGAAACAGTGCCGCATGCCATCCTAAAATTCTGTCCTGACTGAGGGGCTCGTCGTATCTTTGGGTAGCGTCAAGCATCATTTCAACCACGCCTTCCACATCCCGCTCGGTGGTTACAGTACCCGCAACCTCTATACCTAAACGCCTGGCAATAGAAGACCTAACCTGTTCCTCGCTGAGCAGTTTGCCTTCAATTTCACTAGATTTCACAACATCTAAGGTCAATGCCTGAAGCATTGCTTCCTCCTGGATCTTGAAACCAAACGCCTGCATCTGACCTAAGATTTTGCCTTGCCGATGCCTGACTTCGCCTAATTTTGCGAAGAGTTTCTCCCGATCCCAGTTAAAATCTGGCCACTTTTCTCGCTGATGAATAAACATAATTACCGCATATTTGCGGTGAATATAAGTTTTAATTACCGCATATTAAAATTTTATCTATTTCTTGCGGTGAATAATTGTGCTAATCGCCTTATTTTTGCGGTGATTAAAGTTTCATTTACCGCACAGAATAAATTTAATTTATGGCGTTTGAGAAACGCGAGTTATGACAATATTTACCATTCCTGTAGACTTCTCAGATCATGCATTGGTATATTCGATATCCAACACTGGCGAGTTATTTGATAAGAACTATAATCCATACAAAAGCAGTTTCAAACAGAATTTTCAAAGAGTACAAAGTCAATCAGAGAATTATTTTCATTAAAGATGTAAAGGATAAGCATCTTAAAGTCAATGATAGTGAGGGTATTGGTATTAGTCGGGATTTCGCTAAAAGTGTGCACCAGATTTCATTCCAAGCTGTGCACCCGGCTTTTTACCATCCGGTCTTGATGGAATCGTAAAGACTGAGCCAAATATATCCAATCTTCCCAGATTCCTTCCCTTCATTTTCCAATCTATCTTTCCTGCATTTGTTCTGTCAATCCTCCACAGAAGATGGTTTTGCAAGAAAAACGGCCTTCCAGGACACGATTTACAGAAAATCAACCCACTTTTAAAAACACATCAGAATAAAAAATATTTTTTTTAAGGCTATTAGAACATCTCCATTTCAGTTTCTCACGACGAAACAATCATTGAGTTCAACCCCGCTTTTCAGAAGCTTAAAGCCGCTTAAAATGAGCCGATTGGCCACTTTCAAGCGAAATCTAGTGAACAATATAGGCCGAAAAAGATGGCCACGATGGATAAAAACCAGTGGCCACTTTTAGCGGAACTCCCAGCTCTAATACGTGTTTGAAGCGAATGGAAGGTTTTCACCCAGGTTCTCCGGGAAAAGTAACCAGATCCGATCCAGTAACTGCGATCAAAGATAGAATCTAGATCAATAAATCAAAAAAGTGCGTCAGTATATGCGTCAGCAGATGAAGTATTGAATCGGTTTTTTCTTGCTGAATTAGGCTAAAGTGAGTATATTAGTTTAATCAAATGCTTGTAGTCATTACTGCATAAACACCTGCCTAATCACCCTTTAAACAAAAAAAGCCCATCTTTCGATGAGCTTTTAATGAGTAGCGGGGAGCAGGATCGAACTGCCGACCTCAGGGTTATGAATCCTGCGCTCTAACCATCTGAGCTACCCCGCCGGGCTTAATATTTACTAAATAATGTAAATATCGATGTGGTTATTTTTAAGAGTTGCAAATATAGAATAAATATACATTCTATTAAAAAGAAAAGTGAAAAATACTTTAAAGTGCTATTGCTCAGTAAATTTGATTGCTTTTGGTAGGCTCTTGTTACCATTTTACCCTTGAGAGCGATGTTCTTTAGGAATAAATAACGCAACGAATTGCCGTAAATCGGCAGGCATGTGCCAAAATTAAATTCATTCCTGGTCTTAACATGTTATTTAGTCTATCGGTTACGGTCAATGTCATTAAGTTAAGCATACGGCACAAGAAAATAATTTAACCACAGATAGGAAGGATGCACACAGATTTGAAAATCCATGTTTATCTATACTCATCTGTGGTTAACAACCCTTAACTTAATGACATTGCGGTTACGATAGGTGTGGGGCGTATTTCAGCAGGCCATTTGCGCTGATAAATTAATGCGTTCAATAAGATTGGTTACCCCCTGGTGCTACCAGCTCCTCACCAAAGTAACCCTTACTATAGCTGATGTTCGGCAATCCTTTACCCTTTAGGTAATAAATGAGGTAACGCCAGGGTAAAGAATAGGTAAGCAAAGGGTAACGCTGGGGTTAACCTGGTATAGAGAAAAGGTAAACAAAAGGTACAGGATGGGTAAAGGAATTTGGTGTGTCCTATACTGAAGCCAATTAATCAGTCCGGAGTCTTATTCGAAGTTACTTAACAGATTTCAACAATTACCGGCCTTTCTTAACCATATAAGACATATAAGGTTCATATAAGTTCAATCGAAAACTTAAATAGACTAATATTCCTTATATAGTGAAAGACCTGTATGCCAGTTTTTTATAGCAGATTTAGTGATATTCTTTATCACCCAGCTCGGCGACTTTTTGCCTTCTATCGGTGTGCTTCGTGGTTAAATAACCATATAAGACATATAAGTTCAATCGAAAACCTAAATGGACTAAATTCCTTATATGGTGAAAGGACTTTATGCCCGCTTTTTATAACAGATTTAGTGGTATTCTTTATCCCACCAACTCTGCGGCCTTTGTGCCTTCTCTCGGTGCGCTTTGTGGTTAAGAATATGGAGAATATAAGATAGATGATGGAGCTTTTAGTCAGAAGCCAGTTAACCGATGAAATCAGGCCGGAGTCCAGAGTCGGTAGTTTTGAGTTGATTAACCGGTTTAAACAATTCACCTCAATAATCGGTAAACCAATGGCAAATGAACCACTAAACCTGCACCATGAACCAATAAAAATTATATTGTTGCAGATATAGAATAAATTACCTTTCTTTAGAAAAATAATATTAAAAAATAGTCCGGAAATTATCCTGGTAGTGTACTAAAAATGGCAGAAAAGAAAAAATTTACACTAGAGTACGAAGTTAGATCGTCACCACGCATATTGTATAGTTTTATAAGTGAGCCAAACGGCTTATCGCAATGGTTTGCGGATGATGTAAATTTTCGTGATCAGGTATATACTTTTACCTGGGATGATGAACAGTTAAAAGCCAAACTGGTTTCCATTAAAGAAAATAAACTGGTTAAATTTAAGTGGCTGGATGATGAACCTCAATGTTATTTTGAGATGGAAATTGTACAGGACGAACTAACCAACGACGTTGCCCTCTCGATCACCGATTTTACTACTGATGAGCTTCTTGCAGAGAAAAAATTAATCTGGGATAACCAGATCGATTATCTGATTAGCGTTTTGGGTGCGTAATATTATCTCCGTATTGTTTACCTTTGTAAGGTGAAAAAAATACATCTTCTATTAATAAAAGCATTTGTGAAGCCATTCATAGCAACATTTTTTGTTATGATGTTTATTCTATTGATGTTTTTTCTGTTTAAATGGATTGATGATTTAATTGGAAAAGGTTTCGAATGGTACACCATTCTGGAGCTAATGTATTATGCTTCGGCCGCCAACGTATCCATGGCGCTGCCTCTATCGGTATTACTTTCTTCTATCATGACTTTTGGTACACTGGGCGAAAATTATGAGCTTGTTGCCATTAAATCGGCAGGTATTTCTTTGCAGAAAGCCATGCGCCCCTTATTTGTGGTTATTTTAATGCTCACGGTAGCCTCTTTCTTTTTTGCCAACTACATGCTGCCTAAAGCCAACCTCAAATTTGGCTCGTTGCTATATGATATCAGGAATAAAAAACTTTCATTTTTAATTAAACCAGGGGTTTTTAATAATGCCATTCCGGGTTATGCCATCCGTGTTGATTCGAAGGAGGAAGACGGTACGCTACACAATATCATGATTTACGATCACCGTGAAAATAACGGTATTCCGAAATTAATTCTGGCAAGAGAGGGGAAAATGAATAAAACCGCCGATGGTAAGTTTTTGGTGCTTAACCTTAAAAATGGTGTACAGTACGAGGAGCAGTCTTCCAAAAACGGCATGTACAACCCCCGGCAGATTTTTACACGGAACCGTTTTAAAGAAACCTCACCGCGTTTCGATATGTCATCTTTTGATGGCAATACCACCGACCCTAATGCTTTCGGAAACAGTACGCCCATGTTAAACCTGAAAGGGATTGTAAGAAAACGCGATTCGTTGACGAAGCAACTGGATACAATGAAAATGCGTACTATTGCTAACCTCAGCAGTAACTTTAAGCAGTTTAATGTGGCCAGAGGTTATACGAAGATAAAAGCCGCGCCGAAAGAGATTGATGATGTAATATTGAAAAGCATTCCTAACGGATCGCGGAAACTGGCCCTTGATAATGCAAGCAGTACGGTTGCAAATATTATGCAGCACGTACCCAACTGGGGGCCACGCCAAACCGATTTAACCGGCGAAATTATTTTTGCCACAATAGAATACCAACGTAAATTTACCCTGGCTGCATCTTGCATCCTGTTGTTTTTTATTGGTGCGCCATTGGGCGCCATTATTCGAAAAGGAGGCATGGGTTTACCTGTGGTGGTGGCCATTTGTTTTTTCCTGGTGTATCACATCATTACCACGGTGGCCGAAAAATCGGCACGCGAAGGTAATTTAAACCCTATACTGGGGATGTGGATTGCCGTAATTGTTTTATCGCCGCTGGCTGCTTTTCTAACCTATAAAGCTACAGTAGATTCGGCCCTATTTGATGTAAATTACTACAAGCAGCTCTTTCTTAAATTGTTTAAAAAGAGGAAAAAATAGGCCTTTTTTCCTTTACTTACAGATGATATTTTAATCCAAATATTGCTCAATAAGGTTGTACATTTGTATGGGTTATTGTTTGTGGTATAAATTGATTTAAATACGTCTCACACACCATTTGCCCCATAATGTTTATAAAATGCAAACAAAATTAAACACAATAGAAGAGGCCATCGCAGATATAAAAGCTGGTAAAGTGATTATTGTTGTAGATGATGAGAATAGAGAGAACGAAGGTGATTTTTTAACGGCAGCCGAAAATGCAACGCCTGAGATCATCAACTTTATGGCTACTTATGGCCGCGGCTTAATCTGTGCGCCTCTAACAGAAGAACGTTGTAAAGAATTAAACCTTAACCTGATGGTGGGTAAAAATACAGCAGCTTACGAAACTAATTTTACCGTTTCGGTAGATCTGGTTGGACATGGTTGTACCACGGGTATTTCGGCAAGCGACCGTTCTAAAACGATGCTGGCTTTGGTGAATCCTAAAACTGATCCTGAAGAATTAGGCAGGCCAGGACATATTTTTCCACTAATAGCCAAAGATGGTGGCGTAATCCGCCGTGCAGGTCATACAGAAGCCGCAGTAGATTTAGCACGTTTAGCTGGAATGAAACCTGCAGGTTTGTTGGTAGAGATTTTAAAAGAAGATGGCGAGATGGCCAGACTTCCTGATTTATTTAAAATTGCCGAGCAGCATCAGTTAAAAATTATATCAATCGAAGATTTAATCGCCTATCGTTTAACCATGGATAGCTTGATTAAACAAGAGGTTACCATTGATTTACCTACTGCCTGGGGTGATTTTAAAATGACAGCCTATACGCAGTTAGATAATAATGCTACACATTTAGCCATTTCTAAAGGCGAATGGGATAGCAAGGAGCCTATTTTAGCACGTGTACACAGCTCTTGTGTAACGGGCGATATCTTTGGGTCTTGCCGTTGCGATTGCGGCCCGCAGTTGCACAAAGCATTAGAAATGATCGAGAAAGAAGGAAAAGGTATTGTGGTATACATGAACCAGGAGGGTAGAGGTATCGGACTGATTAATAAATTACGTTCGTATAACTTACAGGATGCCGGTTTCGATACTGTTGAGGCGAATATTAAGCTAGGATTTAAAGGCGACGAACGCGATTATGGCGTAGGAGCGCAGATCCTGCGATCGGAAGGGGTAACTAAAATGCGTTTAATGAGTAATAACCCAACCAAAAGGGCAGGTTTAATTGGATACGGTTTAGAAGTGGTAGAGAATATCCCGATCGAGATTGCAAGTAATGTACATAACGAACGTTATTTAACCACCAAAAGAGATAAAATGGGCCATTCGATTATGAAAGGATAGGTTTTGAGTAGGGCGTTTTGAGTTGAGCGTTTGGAGTCAGCCAAAGTCTGAGTAACAAGCAAAAGCCAGTATTGAACTTACGTTTGATATTGGCTTTTTTGTTTAATGTTGCATCAAATGCTAATCTTTCCCTGAATAATTTTGTCATCCTGAACGCAGTGAAGGATCTTTATAACTTCAGTTCGATTAATATTGATTCATACTGACTAATTTTAAGCTCGTGAAACTAGCGCGATCGTCATGCTGAATTTATTTCAGCATCTTTACTGATAAATAGACCCTGAAATAAATTCAGGGTGACGGCTATGAACGAAAAATGCCTGCAGTATGCCTTTAAAGGATATTAATAATCGAAACTGAGGTTTATACTTAACCAAATAGCCACCGATCGGTTTTTAACCATATAAGAAATATAAGGTCATTTAAGTCATTCGTGTCGATTAATCACTCTGCGGTTCGTCCTCCTGAACTTGTTTCAGGATCTATTAGACGTTTAGCCTGTGGCCTTTTGAGAAGATTGCTTCCCTAAAATCAAGGCGTGCTGTCGTACCTACTCGCCATAGCGAGTGAGGGAAAATGACGCCCTTGCCCGTACCAATAAACTATTGACCAATGAACAAATGAACCAACCTCTACCTCCTCTGGTTTCCTTTACTCTGGTTAATAATCGCGTCTTTGTTAAAAGATTTATTTGTTTTAACCGGTGCCTGGCTCTTTCTTTTCAGGTTTCGGCGGTAAGCACCAGAAATTTTCTGAACAAACTCTTTAAAAGTATCAAACTGCTGGGTATACACCAGGCCGAAAGATGTAACGTTTGCAGTTGAACTAATTCCGCTGTTTAAGAATATACTCTGTTGCGTGGGTGGTTTATTTGCCGCTTTTACTGTTAAGCTTCCGTCTTTTTTAATCAAGAACAGTGCCTCAACCTCTCTACCCACATTATCTTTAGAGAAATCGATCACAGTAAAATCGTTCGCACTGTTTCGGTCTACAATACCCGCATTAATAATTAAACGATCGTTAAAGAACTTAAACGATGCATTGGCCTCGCTTAAGGAGCGTACGTTTAAATCGACAAAATTTAAGTTTAACGAAGAAAGTACGTTGTTAAACTGGTTAAAAACCAATTCCGTAGCCGTACTCGTAGCGGTTGAGCTCAACTGGTTGCCAATCGACTGCCCACCATTTCCAGGAGCGAAACTTCTTCTGATAATTAAACTGAATGCCTGAAGGTTCAGGTTGTTCTGATCGCTCAGATAGGTTTGCAGTTCTTCTTTGATTGAAGGTTGTGCCGGGAAATTGATATCGAGCTTAATATCCGGCTGTAACAGTAAGCCCGTTAAGCCCATTTCTACCTCGGTATTAACCCTTTGGTTGGCATTACTGCTCGCGTCGCGGTTTGCTGCCTTGTAAAGGTCGTTTAAGCTTGCCCTTAAAGCATATACCGCTTTTAAGTTAATCTGCGCGGCAGTAGGGTTACCCGTCCAGCGGATGGTTCCACCTTGCCTGATGTCGAATTTTTTGTTGATCACCTCCTGGGCCGTAAAATCGAAACTTCCGCTCTCAATAATATAATCGCCAGACATTTCGAAATCACCAACACTATTGATGTTTAAGGCCAGCTCCGCATTACCCTTTCCACTTAAATTGCCGAGGGTGGTATATATGTTCGCTGTGGTATTCGGATCAATGGTTAATTTGAAACTTAAGGTTAAACCATCAAAGTTTGTTCTTTTCTTAACCACAACGGTCGAATCGCGGCTCACGAAATTAATGAAATCTTTATCCGATATGGTTTCAGAACTGTTTAGCGGCAGGTTAAATACAGTTCCTTTTTCCGTTTTCGCCTTAATATCGATCTTCATCTTGTTGGTTGGCCCCGTAAACGTAAATACACCTGTGCCATATGCGCGGCCATAGTAGATGGAATTGTCTTTTGAGGTAGTGTTCAGGGCCATTAAACTATTGGCATTCACCTTCACATTCAGTGTCGGGTAGTTAATATCATTTAAATCTACAGTGCCGTTTGCGGTAGCTTCGTGGCCTTCCAGATCGCTTAAGGTGAAGTTGTCCAGTTTAATCACACTATTGTTTACCTCTACTTTGTCGGTAATTACATAGGTGGTTTTAAGGTAGTTTACCATCAGCTGTCCCTTATCTAACGATAAATTACCATTAATTTCTGGCTTGTCTAATTTGCCTTTCACCGTTAAATCGGCTGAGATATTTCCTTTTAAGTTAGATACCAGTTGTTTAACGAAAGGCTCAATTACAGTGAGCTTGCTGTCATCCATTTTTACGCTGAGGTCGATTTCCTTTTCTTTCAGATCAACATTTCCAGTCAGTTTAAAATTCTCCGAATTGTCGGCTACAATGCGGGTAAATACATTAAGCTTTTGGCTTTCATTGCTGTATGATGAAGTATCGGTTAAGGTACCGATATAGATATCATTAAAGTTTAACGAATCGATCTTTAAGTCGTCTGTTACCCTAAGTGTTTTTAATATGCCATACAAATCAGTCTTCCCGTTAAGGTTTCCACCCAATTTAACACCAAAACCTTTGGTAAAAGGGTTCAGGGTTTTTAAGCTAAAATCTTTAAAGCCCACACTGATTAAATCTTTGGGATCTTCTGAAATTAATCCATCAATCACAACCTGTTGCTTTCCGTTGGTTAAATCGAAATTACTGATCTCTGTTTTACCATTGTTCAGCACGATCCGTACTTTCTCCTGGATGCGCCATTCTTCGTTATTGATTTTTAAGATAGAAGGCAATACGCTTAACCTTGCCGTTGTATCCTGGTTTTTGGTGAACTCTACCAATCCGTTTAAATCGAGCTGATTGTCTTCTTCAGCGTTCGACATTTTTACGTTGAAGGCCAGACTGTCGTTCCGCAGGATGTTGGAAACGTTTACATCTTTAATAAATAAACTGTCGTTAATCTGCACCCGATCAGAGGTTACAATCAGTTGAAGTTGTTGTGTGGTGGTATTTTCATCGAGGATGATGTTGTTTACCACAATACCACTGTATTTTAGTTTCTTCACAAAACCGTTTAGCGTTGCAGTATTGTTGCGCGAATCGAAATCTCCTGTTAATGTAGCGCCTTCTTCTAATTCCAGGCCTGGTGCAAATATCTGCGCCAGTGGTTCGAACTTTTTAACCTTCAGGTTAAACTGAAAAATCTGGTTTTTGTATTTTATAATATCGGCCTTTAATGAAGGAATATACGTTTTGGCGATGGCTTTGTAATAAGAAGCAATAGAATTGAGATCATATTCGCCTTTAATACTGGCATCTAAAATATCCGACCGGATATCCAGTACGCGACTTGCGCCCGTGCCATTGGCTGTTAACTGTACCGAATCTACGCTGTAAGTGCCTTTTGGGTTTTGCATCCTGATCTCTTCGATCAATAACTTACCCGATATGTTATTCAGGTTGGTACCCGAAAAATTAGTGGTAAATTTAGCATCCACCATCAACGAATCTTTCAACAGTTTTAAGGATTTTAAACGTGCCTTGGAAATGGTTGCATTAAAATTGAATACCGGCAGTTTAGGGTTCAGGTTAACACCTCCATCAAATACCAGTTTAATGTTCCGGTCGTTAATGCTCAGCTTGCCATCAAAATATTTTTTATCAAAAGTACCATCAATCTTTACGTTATGGTACCTGTATTTGTTAAAGTCGATATAATCTACATCGCCATTTATTTTTTCGGTTAAATCTTTTAATTCCGTTCCACGGCCTTTCACATATAAAGAAGAACTGATCCGGCCCAGGCTCTTTTCACCTAACAGATCGCCGATGTTAAAATCGTAGGTTTTTACGTTTCCGGTGTAAGATGGGACATCCTTTTTATCGATTTTCATGTTCACATCCGAAACGATGCGACCCAGTTTGGTTTTAAATTCGCCATAGGCAATAAAATCGTTCTGAAAACCCGTAAAACTTCCGTTAAAGTTGATGTTGCCAAATTTGTTTACAATTACCGGAACAATTTTCTTTTTGCTGTTGGTAATGCCCGCCAGCACTTCCTCAAGATCGGTCTTGTTTGTTCCTGCCATCTCGATGTTCAGGTCCATAAAAGTTTCTTTCCATTTCGGAAGCCCTTTTAAAATAAAATCGCCTTTAATGTGTGTGGCCTTTCCAGTTCTTAATGATAATTTTTTGGCTTTAAGGTTATTCACTAAACCTGTAATCTGACCATCAACATCGAGGTCGAGTTTCATGGTATTTAGCTCAGGGGCAAAAAATGCAACATCTTTCGAGGTGATATGGCTATCTTTAAAAATAGCCTTCATCCGCACATTATCTATGTAGTGGTTAAAATCTTTATAGCTTTTAAACCGCATTTGGTAGTAATTGGTTAAACGGCTCTGATTGGTTTCGAGCAACAGGTTTTTCAGCTCTATCGCATTACTGTCTATCGTGGTTTGTGCCGTTAAGTTTTTTAGGTAAAATCCGCTACGCTCTTTAAAAGTGAGGTTTTTGATATTGGTTTTAAGCAAATGGTTCTTGGTGTCCAGTCCTTCAAAAATTCCACTCAGCTGTTTAACGTTTACGTTATCGAAGTTTACACTTTTACCCTGCACGGTATCTTTTGCCCTGTAGTTGATGTACCTGAAGGCAAACTTATTTAAAATAAGGCGGCCTAGACTTACATCAAAAGGCTTACTTTTCTTTTTCTTTACCTTGGGTTTACCAGAATCGAAGTAGTTAATGATAAAATCGAGATTAGAAGACTTATCTTTGAACTCCTTTAGGAAAAACTGGCCATCGTTAATTTGAACAGTACTGATATCAATGATCTTTTTATCAATGGATAATTTAGTGATATCGACCATAAATTGAGGCGTGCTCAATAAAGTGTCTTTTTGTAAATCTAAAACCAATAAATCTTCGAGTACAATAGATTTAAAAGGCTTGATATAAAGACTCTTGATTGATATAGTGGTTTTAAGCTCTTTAGATAAATATGCGGCAGCTCTCTGCGCAAAATAAGTTTGAACAGGCTTAAATTGTAGCGAAAAAACAAGAAGCGCAGCCAGCAAGATTATTGATGCGATTACCCAAAGGAGTATTTTAAATAGTTTTTTAATAATTTTGCAGCTTAAATATTAATAATTTGTCTGTTATACTTGCTATTGAGTCTTCTTGCGATGATACATCCGTTGCTATTTGTAACAACGGCAAAATTACTGCCAATGTTATTGCAAACCAAACAATTCATCAAAATTATGGTGGTGTTATACCTGAATTAGCTTCAAGGGTACATCAACAAAATATTGTGCCTGCTGTGCAACAAGCTTTAATTAACGCTAAAGTTACAAAACAGGACATTAATGCGGTAGCTTTTACACGAGGCCCAGGTCTTTTAGGATCTTTATTGGTTGGTGTTTCTTTCGCAAAATCTTTTGCATTAGCTTTAAATATACCTTTAATTTCTGTCAATCATATGCATGCGCATATTTTAGCACATTTTATTGATGATCCAAAGCCGGTTTTTCCCTTTATCTGCCTAACGGTTTCTGGCGGACATACACAAATCGTGCTGGTAAAAGATTACTTTGATATGGAAATCGTAGGCGAAACATTGGATGATGCTGCTGGTGAAGCTTTTGATAAAACGGCTAAGTTACTGGCCTTGCCTTATCCCGGGGGACCACTGATTGATAAACATGCACAGCATGGAAATCCTTTGGCGTTTAAATTTGCAGAACCCCAAATCGCAGAGCTGAATTTTAGCTTTAGTGGTTTTAAAACTTCTATTCTGTATTTTATCAGGAAGCAGGAAAAAGATAACCCTAACTTTATTGCCGAAAATTTAGATGATATTTGTGCATCGGTTCAGCATAGCATTGTACAAATTTTGCTGAACAAATTAAAGAAAGCAGCAAAGCAATACGGAATTAAAGAAATTGCTATTGCAGGTGGTGTTTCGGCAAACTCTGGTTTAAGAAATGGCCTGCAACAAACAGCCGATGAATTGGGCTGGAACATCTATATACCGGCGTTTCAGTATTGCACTGATAATGCAGGCATGATTGCCATTGCAGGGTACCAAAAGTACCTGAAACAGGATTTTGTAGGGCAGGATGTTTCGCCAATGGCGCGGATGGAGTTTTAGTTTTGGGTCATTGGTTCAATTGTTCAATTGTTTGATTGTTGAATTGTTCATTGCGATATTGCAAACTGTTAACTGGACATGGTTAATTGTTGAAATTGCTTAACTGGTTATCCTTTGTTCGTCATCCGATAGCTATTGGATGCGAGAAGGCTTTTTCAGCCGACGAAGCAATCTTACAACGATAGCTCGTTGCGAGTTGATGTAAAGGACTCCAGGGTGATTAATTATCCGGATAAGATCCTGACCACGAAGTAGCTATTAGACCATTGAAAGCAATCAATTCAACTAATAAAACAAGTTCAGGATGACGACTGCTTAGGGGATTATAGCCCTTAAACCGCCAATTGAAAACTGGCAACAAGAATTGTTTAAATTGAATTTATATATATGACTGGAGCATCGTTAATATTTTGGATTGTTTGTGCGATACCGCTAATCGGTATTTTATATTGGTTAATCAGGAATGACAAAAACAAACTAAAAGGAAGCTGGGGCGTGATTATTTTAGGTGCTCTGATTATTGCCGCACTTTTGGTAATTGTTTATGTAACCAAAGATTTCGACACAGTTTTCAGCCAGAATTAATTAAGGTATTCTAATTCTTATTTAGACCTATTCTTATTAGTGTATATTTTCTATCTTTGCCGAAAATTAAAGATAGATGAAAAAAACTATACTAATCGTTACCATATTGATGTGTAATCTTCTTTTGGGGTATGCCCAAAACGTGAAGGTTGAAGGGCACATAAAGGATCAAAGAAATGAGGTTCCATACTCCACCATTTCTTTACCAGGTCAGAAAATCCAGGCGGATAGCAAAGGTTATTATACGTTATATATCAAAAGCGGTGTTTCGTTTAGTATTCAGGTAAATGCTGTTGGATATAAATCATTTACGCAGCAAATTGCGGGCATAAGGGCTGATACAATTATTAATTTTGTATTGGAACCAGTAGCCAATACGCTGGATGATGTGTTAATTTCTACTTCGAGAAAACCGGAAAACATTAGAAATATTACCACTTCAGTTAGTATTGTAAATAAGAAAAAACTGGAGAGAGAAATGGCCATCACGCCGGATTTGAGCACTATACTGGCCAATCAGGTGCCGGGTTTTGCGCCTACAGCACAAACAGGGAATAATGTAGGGCAAAACTTAAGAGGTCGCCCAATGCTGGTGATGATAGATGGTGTTTCGCAATCTTCGCCATTAAGAAATGCAGAAGTAGATTTAAGATCGATAGACCCCTCGGTACTTGAACGTATAGAAGTGGTAAAAGGTGCCACAGCCATTTATGGTAATGGTGCTGCGGGAGGTTTAGTGAATTACATCACCATGGTTCCGGATACTGCAGTAAAGTTTAGCGGTAAAACCCAGCTTAATTTAAACGGATCGCTGGTTAAAGTTAAAAACTCTGAAGGGGGTAGAATTAACCAAATGTTCTATGGAAAACTGGGTAAATTTGATTACGTGGTGAGTGGAATGTATGAGCAAACCGGCGAATATAAAGATGCAAAAGGTGATGTGGTAGGGCCAAACTACAGTTTAGGTGAAACCGATAGCTATAATGCTTTTGCCAAGTTAGGTTATGTACCGGCAAAAAATCAACGTATTCAGCTTACCTATAATACATACAGCAGTTTGCAGAACAGTAATTTTACTTTGGTAAACGGTAATCTGGCAACTGGTCAGAAAGCAACCGGTGTTTTAGGAAAACCGCTTGGTATCCCAACCGGAGTAGATTATAACCACAATTTAAATCTATCGTACAAGATTGACAGTACTTTTCTTAATTCGAGTTTGAATGCGGATGTTTATTACGAAACCCGTAAAGATGTTTTTTATGTTTCTTTAGGTCGCTTTGATGGGGGCGATGGACAATCGCTCGCCAAAAATGATAAAAAAGGAGCACGTTTGTTTTTGGAAACACCAATATTGAACCTCGACTTTTTGAACATGAATCTGGCTTATGGTGCAGATTTCATGAAAGATAAAACCGCACAGCCGCTGGTTGATGGGAGGGTATGGGTACCAACAATGGATATGACCAATATTGCACCTTTTGCGCAGGCAGATTTTAATGTCTTAAGTAAGCTTGTATTTAAAACTGGTTTGCGTTACGAAAATGTAAATATAGCAGTTGATGATTACCGGACTTTAAGGACTACCGGAGCAAACAATACTACCATTACGCCATCTTTTGATGTAACCGGAGGTAATTTAAAATATAGCACTTATCTTTTTAATGCAGGTTTAAGGTATAATCAATTTAACGTTTTTAGTCCTTTTGTAAGTTTCTCTCAGGGTTTTTCCGTAATGGATATTGGACTGGCTTTACGCGACGCCAAAGTAAACAGCATTGATAAGATCAATACGGATGCGGTAAAGGTTAATAATTATGAGGCTGGCTTTGAAAGTAAAATTGCCGGATTAACATTTTCTGCGTCGGGTTATATCAGTACGTCTAAGTTAGGTATTGAAGTGGTTTATGACCCTGCTACCGGTTTGTTTAATACCGCAAGGAACCCTGAAAAAATTTATGGTTTTGAATTGGCGGCCGATTACCATTTGTTTGATCAGCTGGGTTTAGCTGCAAGTTACAGTTATACAGAAGGCAAGCGTGATATCGATAAAAATGGAAAGTTTAACGATGCCGGCGACTTATATCTCAATGGCCGCCGTATTTCGGCGCCAAAAATTACTGCTTCAGTAACCTATAGTCCATTAAAGGTGTTGGATTTAACCCTAAACTATACCGGTATCAACTCGCGCAACAGGTTTGAGAAAAATGCGAACGGCATATATAATGGAAATGAGGGTGCGGTAAAAGCATATCATTTATTCAGCTTTGCGGGAATTTATCAGGTGAAGAAGAACACGAAACTTACCTTAGGTGTAGACAATATATTTAACCAGGATTATTTCCCGGCAAGGGCACAGTGGTTTATGCAACCGGGCTTTTATTCAAAGGGAAGGGGTACTTCGGTAAACTTTGGTATCTCGGTTAGTTATTAACCAGATCTAAAATAGAAAAAGCGCACTAATTTAAAAATCAGTGCGCTTTTTTATGTTTAACAGAATTGATCCGGCTTATTTTTCAGCCAATTTTTCGCCTGTTACTTCGGCTTTAATTTTAATTTCTAATTCTTCTGCAAGTTCAGGGTTGTCGCTTAACAATTGTTTTACAGCATCTCTACCCTGACCAAGTTTAGTGTCTCCGTAAGAGTACCAGGATCCTGCCTTTTTAATGATGCCAAAGTCAACACCTAAATCAACAATTTCTCCGTTTTTAGAAATACCTTCACCGAACATCACATCAAATTCTGCGATACGGAAAGGTGGGGCCACTTTATTTTTAACAATTTTTACTTTAACTCGATTACCAGAAACTTCGTCTGAATCTTTGATTTGTGAAATACGACGGATATCTAAACGTACCGATGCATAAAATTTCAATGCATTACCACCAGTGGTGGTTTCAGGGTTACCGAACATTACACCAATTTTATCACGTAACTGGTTAATGAAAATACAGCAACATCCGGTTTTAGAAATTGTTCCGGTTAATTTACGTAAGGCCTGACTCATTAAACGGGCGTGTAAACCCATTTTACTGTCACCCATTTCGCCTTCAATTTCACTTTTAGGAACTAAAGCCGCAACAGAGTCAATTACAATTACATCAATAGCGCCCGAACGGATCAGGTTATCGGCAATTTCTAGTGCCTGCTCACCATTATCTGGTTGAGAGATTAAAAGGTTATCCGTATCTACACCTAGTTTCTTTGCGTAAAACTGATCAAAAGCATGCTCTGCATCGATAAAAGCAGCAATACCACCTTTTTTCTGTGCTTCGGCAATAATGTGTGTAGCTAAAGTTGTTTTACCAGAAGATTCTGGTCCGTAAATTTCAATTACACGGCCTTTTGGAATTCCGCCAATACCCAAAGCAATATCTAAACTGATTGATCCGGTAGAAATAAAATCTATTGGTTCAATGGCAGAATCGCCAAGTTTCATAATGGTACCTTTACCGTATGATTTCTCTAACTTATCTAAAGTAAGTTGCAGGGCTTTTAATTTATCTGGATTTGCAGTGCTCATTTCTTTTTTCATTGATTGCGTAAATATAATTGATTATCGGCTAATATGCTTAAATGTTGATATTTATAATGCTAAAATATTTAGCTAAGTTAAATGTTTTCTGGCTAATGTCAATAGTAAAGTGAAAATATTTTTTAAGCTTTTAATTTGTCTCTTTCGTTTTGGGCGGTTAACCGTTCAAAGTACCTGCACATGTAGGTAATTTCACAAACATCACATTTGGGGTTTCTGGCTACGCAAACGTAACGTCCGTGCAGGATGAGCCAGTGGTGTGCAATATGAATATCGTGTTCGGGAAGGTTTTTGACCAAATCCTTTTCAACCGCCAATGGTGTTTTACCATTGGTTAATCCCAAACGGTTGGCTACACGGAAAACGTGGGTATCAACCGCCATGGCCGGTGCATTGTAAATTACTGAGGCAATTACATTGGCAGTTTTGCGGCCCACGCCAGGCATTTTCTGTAAATCGTCAATCCCCGAAGGCACTACATCGTTAAATTCATTAACAAGAATATTAGCCATGCCCACCAGGTGTTTTGCCTTATTGTTGGGATAACTGATGCTTCTGATATAATCGAAAACAATATCGGGCGTCGCTTCAGCTAAAGCCCTGGCATTGGGAAAGCGCTGAAAAAGTGCAGGGGTTACCATATTCACCCTTTTGTCGGTACATTGTGCAGAAAGGATTACCGCTACTAAAAGCTGGTAAGGATTATTGTAATGTAACTCGGTTTCTGCATCAGGCTGCTTGGCCGAAAAATGTTCTACAAAAAGTTTGTAGCGTTCTTTTTTAAGCATGTGCAAATATAGGTTAAAGATGGAAAATTAATATGCTTAATAGATATGGAAGAGGTAGGTTGATGCAGATATACAAGTGGTGTCATTTCGACCGCAGAGGAGAATTTACATAGTTCAAAGATCTCTCCATTTCGCTGCGCTACAGTCGAGATGACGACCATTCTTTTGGAGCCTGCCATTGATTGCGTAGTCAAAGGATCTTTACCTGGAGAATTCGTAACTGTCGCCAAACGCCAGATTCGAAACGCAAGACTGAACAATCGACTCAAGACTAAGGACTTCAGGTTAAAGGGCTAACTCATTTCCCTCAGTAACTTATCGCATTCGGCAAAGGCATTATACAGGTATTTATTGCGGTGTTTTTCTCCCTGGCCGCTAAAAGAAACTGATTTCATAATCAGCCCCTGCATCCATTGTTTGGTTTGCTTGCAGTAAGACTGGTCTTCGGTTTTTAAATAATTAAAAGTATTAAACCTATTGTAGCAGGTCATGCGGTCTTTAAAATCAACCAGATAGGCAATGCTCCCCAGTACATCACAACTATACCAATTAAAGGTATGGTCGGGGTCGATGGTTTTTTTGCTGCTAATGGCATACATATTCATATCGGTTAGGCAATACCTTACCTGTTCTACAATTTTTACAGCCAGTTCATTATCAGTAAGATGTCCAGCTTCGAATGCATACCTGATCTGTTCGAGCGTGCCGGTTACCGTATCTTTTGACCATATTTCGGTGCTTGGTATTTCCAGGTAGGCAGCGTGCAGCTCCTGCGAAATTTTAATAATTTCGTCGGATATATAGGACGAACTAAAAGGTATTCCTGTGTTATTGGTGCTATTTGCCCAAAAGAAAAGTTTAAAGCTGGTGAGTTCCGGGTACTTGAAAAAATGAAATAGCGGAATATCATCAGTGGTGATGGTGATATGTTTTTTATTGCTGTTTTTAATGGCTTTTATATTGTCCAGTAAATTCTGGAGATAGCCAATCATATCTAAATCTTCATTTACACTTAAATAGCTAAACGTAACAGATAACGATTGTTTCGGGTTGTAAAGAAATGGGATATCAAAGCAATCGGAAAGCTTGATGATTTGCTGAAAAGTAAGGTTGCTGTCGCCCCTGATTTTCTTATAGGCCTCATTGGTGCTTATCCCTAACTCTTCAGCTACACTCAATGCCAGGTTCTGGTATTCGGGCAATGCAGTTCTAATGGCTTGAAAAAATAGTGCTTGCTGATTATCCATAAAGATTAATTTTTTAATTGAATATACTGTTTTTTAATAATCAAATGGATTATTGCAAAAGATTAAATTGCAAAATATAATTTATAAACTTTATATGTGTTGTTTATTTTCTTTAAACGATAATTATTGAGGTTTTTGTAACCTTTAAGATTTATTACAGTTTGTTATATGCTTTAGATTTGGTTAAAATTAAAACGCACTGTTATGAACAAATTAAGATTTATAAAAGATGAAGGCTCTGAATTCTATAAAGAATTGAATGAGCAGATTGAACGGTATTTTATTGATAATGGGTTAAAGAAAACCGGGAACACAAAAATGTTCTTCAAGATTTTCCTTTACTTCGGTTTGGACATCCTGTTCTACACCTTAATGATTACCAGTCATTCGGTATTTGCATTTTATGCTTTTTACCTGCTAATGGGACTTTCTGTTTTGTTAACTGCTTTTAATATTTCGCATGATGCGGCCCATGGTGTAGCAGTAAAAAGTAAATTCTGGAACCGGATACTATTTTCGCTGAGTTTTAACCTTCAGGGAAATAACGCCTATGTATGGGGCAAAAACCATAACGAATCGCACCATTTATATACCAATATAGAAGGCAGTGATATCGATGTGCTGAATAATCCATTATTCAGGATGACTGAATCTCAGCCTTTGTTATGGTTCCATCGGTATCAGTTTATTTACGCACCGTTTCTTTACCTGTTCTATTCCATTAACTGGTTCTTTTTCAGGGAAATATTGATGCTGTTCAATTTATCGAGCCGCACCATTAAAGTGGAGATTCCCCGAACTGAAGCTGTAAAGCTGGTGATATATAAACTCTTATATATCGGTTATATGATCATTTTGCCTGTTTATCTGTTGCCTTTCGGCTGGCAGACGGTTTTAATGGCTTTTTTGTTAAATCATTTTATCATTTCGCTATTGTTTGTGGCTGTATTAGGCGTGGCACATTTATCGGATTATGTAGCTCACCCGGTGCCTGATCAGGATCATAAATTGAATATGAGCTGGCCAAAGCTGCAATTGCTTACCTCAATAGATTATCACGCAGAAAGCAGGTTTTTAAACTGGACACTGGGCGGCTTTAATGCACATGCGGTACACCACCTGCTTCCTAACGTATGCCATGTACACTACCTTGAGATTATTCCAGTTTTTAAAGCGCTGGCTAAAAAACACGGGCTTACTTATATGGAAGTGTCTTATGGCGAATCGCTGGCCTCTCATTTCAGGTTCTTGAAAATGATGGGCAGAAATGGAAACTTAATCCCGATGCGATATGAAGGATAAACATATTCATGTGGCGGCTGATAGTCAGTTGCTAAAAGCGATATACAAACGCGTTAGCGAAGAAGTGGTAGCTGATCAATCTGCATTTATTAGGATCATCGCGGTTAAATTTGTGGTGTATTTCTTACTCACCTTGTTGACCTATTTAGCTTTGTACCATATCGCTAATCCGACTGGTTTTGTGGGTTGCTTTGCGATCTATGGTTTTATCTCGCTGCTCTTTGCTTTTAACTTTTCACACGACTTTTCGCACAATACCATCTTTAAAAGCAAGCGACTTAACCACATTTGCTTTGTAGTTATTTATACATTGGTTGGGGCGCATGCTGAGGCTTGGAAACTGCGCCATGTTAATTCTCATCATTATGCGCCAAATGTAGAAGATTATGATTCAGACCTTAAAATATCGAAATTGATTCGCGTGGTTCCAGGCAGCAAACATTATTGGTTTCATGCGTACCAACACCTGTATGCGCCATTAGCTTATACAAGCTATTCGCTGTTCTGGATTTTCATTAAAGATTTTGTGATTCTATTTAGTGATGATGCTTATGGCGCCAAAAAGAACATGAGGTATTACTTGTCGTTTGTGTTCCAAAAAACTATCTATATCAGTTTGTTGCTCGTTTTGCCAATGATTTTTGCAATCCAGCCCTGGTATGTGGTGTTACTTGGTTTTTTAATGATGCACTTAAGCCAGTCGTTATTCTTATTGTTTACGTTTTTTATGACTCATCATGTAGAGGAAACACAATATCCGAAAGCTGATGCGCGGGGTTATATTAATGCCTCCTGGTTAATGAACCAGATCAGGAGTTCAAACGACATGCATCCTTTCAGTAAAACGGCAAACTTTATTTTAGGCGGTTTTAATAACCACATTGCCCATCATTTATTTCCGCACTATCATCATATGTATTATCCGCAGATCAGTAAAATATTGTACGAAATGTTAAACGAAAGTGGCATAACGCCTAATTGCACCAGTTATTTTGGGGGAATAAAATCTCATTTAAAGCTGTTGAAGAGAATGGGAGAGGCAGCGTTTTGAATGAGTGAAATAATTGAGTTTTGAATGAGAGAATGGTTTGGATTTTCTCATTCTGTCATTCACTTATTCAAAAAGTTGCCGCGCAGGTCTTTGAATTAACGGCACAGACCCTTGATAATAAACCTGATGGAAACGGCAGCCCGAGCTTTTTTTGCGAGGCTATAGTGTACAGCAGGGCTGACTATTTTTGCTTACACCTACTTTCATTTTCTAAAATTTAGCTGGCAACTCATTTTGAATGATTGAGTTTTGAATGAGAGAATGACTTGTATTTTCTTATCCACTCATGCAATCATTCTGTAATCCTCTCATTCAAAATTAATGAAAAGAAGTGACTGGTACTTTAACTTCTTCGGTTGCACCTTGATTGCTCTTAATCAGCCAGAAGGCAAAAAACGCACCAACCAAAGCCATTGCGGCACCAACATAGGCTGGCGAGGTATAATCGTAGCCATACACTAACGGAAGTCCGCCAAAGAATGCGCCTAAAGCATTACCAATATTAAAACTCGCCTGACTTGCCGAAGCCGCCAACATTTCGGAGCCTTTGGCACTCTGGATCATCAACATCTGGATGGGGGCCGCCAATGAAAAAGCTACGGCACCGGTAATAAAAGTCATGATTAAGGCCAGCGGCTGACTTGCAGACACAAAGTGAACGATGGTTAAGGTAACCACCATAGTGAGTAACAAAGCTGCAGATGCTTTTGCCGGGGAAAATTTATCGGCCAAGCGTCCACCAATGTAATTGCCGAACATCATGCCCAAACCCGCCAGCATTAATATATAAGTTACAGCATTTGACGAAAAGCCTGCAACATCTGTCATTAATGGAGCGATATAACTGTACCAGGTAAATAACCCGCCTGTTCCGATCGAGATCATGAAAATGATGATCCATGCTTCTCTTTTTTTGAAGAAACTTAATTCCGCTTTTAAATCGCGGTTTTTTGTCGCTTCTAAAGCGGGTAACCATAATTTTAAACTTAATAAGGTTACCAAACCTACAAATACCACCACGGCAAAAGATATGCGCCAGGAGAAATTGTGTCCAATATAGGTGCCCAATGGTACGCCTACAATATTGGCAATGGTTAAACCCATAAACATTAATGATACGGCCTGTGCGGCTTTCCCTTTCTCTGCAATTCTGCTGGCTACTACCGAGCCTACACCGAAAAATGCCCCGTGAGGTAAACCCGAAAGCAACCTGGCGATAAATAAAGTATTAAAAGTTGGGGCAAAGGCAGAGAAAGCGTTAAAAACGGTAAACATAACCATCAAAGCGATCAAGATCTTTTTTGGTGGATATTTGCCTGCAATCATAATTAATAAAGGTGCACCGATTACTACACCCAATGCATAAGCAGAGATTAAATGCCCGGCCTGCGGAATGGTTACTGCTAAATCTTTTGAAATATCGGGCAGCAGGCCCATCATTACAAATTCAGTGATCCCAATGCCTAAACCGCCTAAAGTAAGTGGAAGTAAGTTCTTGTTCATAGCGCCCTTAGTGTTAAAATTACACTATGCAAAGGTATGGCTTTTTATGGAAGGAGATTGTAAAAATTAGGACATTTATAGGGGGATGGAAGATGTGGGGTGGGAGAGGGATGAGTTAAGAGGTGGTAGGATGGTTCATTGTTGATAGACAATAGTTCATTGCTAGATTGCTTTATGGTTGAATTGTTCAGGGTTATAGTCAGATGGTTCATGGTTGATAGGCCATAGTTCATTGCTAGATTGGCTCATGGTTGAATTGTTGAGGGCTAGTTCATTTTTAGATTGCTTTGAATTGTTGAGGACTTATAGTCAGATGGTTCATGGTTGATAGGCAATAGTTCATTGCTAGATTGCTTCATGGTTGAATTGTTTAGGGCTTATAGTCAGATGGTTCATGGTTGATAGGCGATAGTTCATTGCTAGATTGCTTCATGGTTGAATTGTTGAGGGCTTATAGTCAGATGGTTCATGGTTGAGGCAATAGTTCATTGCTAGATTGCTTCATGGTTGAATTGTTGAGGGCTTATAGTCAGATGGTTCATGGTTGAGGCAATAGTTCATTGCTAGATTGCTTTGAATTGTTGAGGGTTTATAGTCAGATGGTTCATGGTTGATCGCCAAATAGTTTATGTCCTTATCGCTTAGGCCGTTCGCCAATGAACTATTAACCCATAACCCAGCGAGTTTACAATAACCAATGAACCAATGGCAAATTGACTAATGAACCATCTGGTCTTCCGTTGGTAATGACAAATGAACCAATGGCTAGTGAACCAATGAACTATCACCCATTTTCCATACACAAAAAAAAAGGTTGCCCCACCCTGTGGAACAACCTTTTTTAACTATTGTAAATTTTATAAGGACCTACTGTAAGCTAAAATCTTGCTGATGGTTTCATCTTTAGGATCTTTAGCCAGTCTATCTAACTTACCTTTTATTTGATCATAAAATAAGTCGATTTCTGCGTCCGATTCAATATCAGTTCTAGGCTGAAACATATTGGGTGTAGGTGAATTTACATTGTTTTGTGATGTAGAGGTTTTTGTCATAAGCAACTAAATGTGATAAGTTTTATAAACTTAACGATTGTTCAGATGCTTTATTTCAAGTCTTCAAAAAAACTATGTAACTTTTTTACTACCCTTTATAGGTCATCTCTTTTGTTTTAAGCATCTTACGTAAATTACTAAGGGCATAGCGCATGCGGCCCAAGGCTGTATTAATGCTGACATCAGTTAAATCTGCGATCTCTTTGAAGCTTAAATCTGCGTAATGACGCATAAGGAGCACTTCTTTCTGTTCATCAGGTAATAAATGGATCATTGCTTTTAAATCTTTATGGGTTTGATCGCGAAGCATTTTATCTTCTGCGCTCTCATCATAAAACTGTAGCATATTGAATACATCCATTCCATCAGCACTGGTGATGATTGGTGTTCTCTTTTCTTTTCGGAAGTAATCAATAACCAGGTTATGTGCAATGCGCATTACCCAAGGTAAAAACTTACCTTCTTCATTGTATCTTCCCGATCGCAGGGTATTGATAACCTTTATAAAAGCGTCCTGAAAAATATCCTCTGCCAGATATTGGTCTTTCACCAATAAATATATAGAGGTATAAATTTTACTTTTATGTCTTCTTAAAAGTTCCTGCAATCCATTCTCGTTCCCGGTAATATATACCTTCACCAGGTCCTGATCATTATATGATTGTAAATTCATAGGTTTACCTACACTAAATCCCGTACTATTTGCTAAAAATTAATTAGTAAATGTTTAATTTCTATAGCTGCTCTCCTATGTTTTTTGAAATGTGTTAGTTTGGTTTTGAGGTTGTTAATGTTCAAAGAAAGTTATTTTTTTATCAAAAAACAAAAAATAAAATGTTAAAAAATAAATTAACCGTCTTAGTACCCTATTTTTGTATCTTCTTAAAACCCTAACCACATTCTGGGGTTATACATTTATATTCGTTACCATACATGAGCAAAAAAGAGGCCGAAAAAGATCCGCATAAAAATATTATCATAAAAGGTGCCCGTGTGCACAACCTAAAAAACATTGATGTTGCCATTCCAAAAAATAAACTTGTGGTGGTAACGGGTATGTCTGGTTCGGGGAAATCCTCGCTTGCATTTGATACTTTATATGCAGAGGGACAACGCCGATATGTTGAAAGTTTATCATCGTATGCCCGTCAGTTTATGGGTAGGATGAATAAACCCGATGTTGATTATATTAAAGGTATTGCTCCGGCAATTGCCATCGAACAAAAGGTGATTACTTCCAATCCACGTTCTACCGTGGGTACCTCAACTGAAATTTACGATTACCTAAAACTGCTTTTCTCGCGGATAGGTAAAACCATTTCGCCTGTTTCAGGCAAAGAAGTAAAAAAGGACTCGGTAAGCACGGTGGTAGACTACGTAAATGCGATGCCTGAAGATACAACGGTCACTATTTTTTGTCCGTTATATCCGCATAACAACCGTACAATTAAAGAAGAACTGGCTATTTTATTACAGAAAGGGTTTTTACGTGTCCTGATTAATGATAAAATAGAAAAGATAGAAGCTGTTTTAGACGATGCTGATTTTAAAGATGCTGAGCTTACAGATGATAAAACTGTTCAGATCCTGATCGATCGTATTGTAACTAACCAGGAAGAAGAAACATTAAGCAGACTGGCCGATTCGGCCCAGACCGCTTTTTTTGAAGGTAAAGGCGATTGTTATGTAGAAGCCCAGGGTAAAACGAAACATTTTAGCGATCGTTTTGAACTGGATGGAATCAAATTCGAAGAACCTACACCAAACTTTTTCTCTTTTAACAACCCTTACGGCGCCTGTAAACGTTGCGAAGGTTATGGAAACGTAATCGGGATTGATGAAGATCTGGTTATTCCGGATAAGAGCAAAAGTGTTTACGATAATGCCATTGCCCCATGGCGAGGCGAAAAAATGAACGTTTGGTTGCAAAACTTTATTAAAGCAGCTCCGAAATTCGATTTTCCTATTCACCGTTCATATAGCGCGCTTACTGAAAAAGAGCAGCAATTGCTTTGGACGGGCAATAAATATTTTGCTGGTTTGGATGCTTTTTTCAAGGAACTGGAAGAGCAGACGTATAAAATCCAGTACCGGGTAATGTTATCACGCTACCGTGGAAAAACCACCTGTCCTGATTGTAAAGGCTCGCGTTTGCGTAAGGATGCATCGTATGTTAAAATTGCTGAAAAGTCAATTATCGATGTGGTACTGATGCCGTTATCAAAGGCACTGGTTTTCTTTAATGGCTTAAAATTAAGTGTGAACGACGCCAAAATTGCCAAACGTTTGCTCACAGAGATTGATAACCGTTTCCTGTATTTAAACAATGTTGGTTTGGGTTATCTTACCTTAAACCGTTTATCAAACACCCTATCAGGAGGAGAATCGCAAAGAATCAACCTGGCAACTTCATTGGGAAGTAGTTTGGTGGGGTCTATTTACGTTTTAGACGAGCCGAGCATTGGTTTGCACCCAAGGGATACGAATAAACTGATTGAAGTATTGATTTCGTTGCGTAATGTAGGTAATACGGTTATTGTGGTTGAGCACGAAGAAGAAATGATGCGCGCGGCCGATTACATTATTGATATTGGCCCTGAGGCCGGTACACATGGAGGTAACCTGGTTTTCAGTGGTAATTACGAGGAAATTTTAAAGGATAAAAATAGTTTAACCGGCCGTTATCTTTCTGGCATAGAAAAAATTGCCATTCCGGATAAACGCCGTAAGTGGAAAGATCATATCCTGATTAAAGGAGCAAGAGAAAACAATCTTCAGAATATTGATGTGAAGTTCCCGTTAGGTGTTTTTACTGCAGTAAGTGGGGTTTCCGGTTCGGGTAAAACCAGTTTGGTTAAAAAGATTTTATACCCGGCTTTACAAAAAGCGATCGGGAATTATGCTGGTGAACTAACAGGTGCTTACGATGGCATTTTCGGTAATTACGATCTGGTAAGTGCCGTAGAAATGGTTGATCAGAACCCGATTGGCCGTTCCAGCCGTTCAAATCCGGTTACTTATGTAAAAGCCTGGGATGATATCCGCGCACTTTTTTCAGGCTTGCCAGCTGCAAAGGCTGCCGGACTGAAGCCTGCTGCTTTCTCTTTTAACGTAGAAGGTGGCCGCTGTGATGTTTGTCAGGGCGAAGGTGAGGTGAAGATTGAAATGCAGTTTATGGCTGATATTTATCTGCCTTGTGAGGCTTGCAACGGCAAACGGTTTAAACAACAGGTGTTAGATATCACTTATAAAGAGAAAAATGTTTCCGAGATTTTGGACATGACCATCGATGAAGCAGTTGATTTCTTTAAGGATGAACAAAAAATCCTGAATAAATTAAATCCTTTGGTTGATGTGGGTTTAGGTTATGTGCATTTGGGGCAATCATCTAATACTTTATCGGGTGGTGAGGCGCAGCGGATTAAGCTGGCTTCTTTCCTGATTAAGGGCAATAATGCCAATAAAACGGTATTTATTTTTGATGAGCCAACTACTGGTTTGCACTTCCATGATATTAAAAAACTCTTGAAAGCATTAAATACACTTATTGAACAAGGGAATACCATTTTGGTTATCGAACACAATATGGATATGATTAAATGTGCCGACTGGGTAATCGATATTGGTCCTGAAGGAGGTGATGGCGGTGGTAATGTGGTGTTTGAAGGACTGCCTGAAGAACTGGTTAAAGTAGAAAATTCGTATACCGGAAAATATTTAGCATCGCATTTAAATTTAAATCCATAATTTCGGCAATGCTTTTTCTAACGTTTTTCATCGGCATCGCTCTCAATGCCATGGGGTATATTCCCCCGGGCAACATCAATCTTACTGTTGCGCAGCTGGCCATTAACAAGGGTATGCGCCAGGTTTGGTATTTTATTCTATCCTTCTCCTGCGTAGAAGTGTTTTTTACTTTCGGGATGATGCGTTTTGCGAGATGGGCCATGAGCGATATCAATCCAAATGAGGCCGTTAGCGAGGTGCGGCTGAGCACTTTGGTAGATTGTTTTATGATAGTAATGTTTCTGGTAATGGGCACCATTACCTGGAGAAACCGAAAGAAAGTACCTAAAACAAGCAATAAAAAAGAGGATAAACGCAGTGGAAGTGTTTTATACGGATTAATTCTGGGCGTTTTAAACCCTGTTCAGATTCCATTCTGGCTGTTTTTTGGTAATTACGTAATTTTACACCAATGGATCCAAACCGATTACCTTTCACTGGTAATATTTAGTTTGGGCTCGGGTGTAGGCTCTTCTTTGGCGCTTTATGTATATGCTCATTTTGCAACGTATATTCAGGAAAAATTTGCACTAAGCAGTTTGATTATCAATAAATCTATAGCGATATTTTTGTTCGCATTGGCCGCCTATCTGGTTGTCAAACAGGTAATCGTTATTCTATAAATCTAATTCAAGGTCTGTGTTTCCACAGGCCTTTTATTTTTGCCATTTTAAAGACTTTTTTCATTACGAAACTATATTTTCCGTTCTGTGAGGACACAGACCGGGGAATAATTAGGGGATTTGTCATCCTGAATGCAATGAAGGATCTTTCTCCTTTAGTAGCAATAGCAATAAAAAACTGGGCGCAAGGTTTCGGTAGTTTCAATCATTAATCCAAAGTCTGTGTCTCCACAGACCTTTTGTTTTAGGTTTTTTAATTAATTTGTTCATTACGACACTATTATTTTTCATTCTGTGAGGACACAGACCGAGGAATATTTTGGGGATTTGTCATCCTGAATGCAATGAAGGATCTTTCTCCTTTAGTAGCAATAGCAATAAAAAACTGGGCGCAAGGTTTCGGTAGTTTCAATCATTAATCCAAAGTCTGTGTCCCCACAGGCCATTTGTTTTTAGCCTTTTTAATTAATTTGTTCATCACGAAACTATTATTTTCAGTTCTGTGAGGACACAGACCGAGGAATATTTTGGGGATTTGTCATCCTGAATGCAATGAAGGATCTTTCTCCTTTAGTAGCAATAGCAATAAAAAACTGGGCGCAAGGTTTCGGTAGTTTCAATCATTAATCCAAAGTCTGTGTCTACACAGACCATTTGTTTTTAGCCTTTTGAATTAATTTGTTCATTACGACACTATTATTTTTCATTCTGTGAGGACACAGACCGGGGAATATTTTGGGGATTTGTCATCCTGAATGCAATGAAGGATCTTTCTCCTTTAGTAGCAATAGCAATAAAAAACTGGGCGCAAGGTTTCGGTAGTTTCAATCATTAATCCAAAGTCTGTGTCCCCACAGACCATTTGTTTTTAGCCTTTTTAATTAATTTGTTCATTACGACACTATTATTTTTCGTTCTGTGGGGACACAGACCGAGGAATATTTTGGGGATTTGTCATCCTGAATGCAATGAAGGATCTTTATCCTTTAGTAGCAATAGCAATGAAAAACTGGGGGCAAGGTTTCAGTAGTTTCAATCATTAATCCAAAGTCTGTGTCCCAACAGACCATTTGTTTTTAGCCTTTTTAATTAATTTGTTCATTACGACACTATTATTTTTCGTTCTGTGGGGACACAGACCGAGGAGTAATAATCTAATCCAAGGTCTGTGTCTCCACAGACCTTTTGTTTTTAAGTCTTTTTAATCAATTTTTTATTGCCAGACTATTGTTTTTCGTTCTGTGAGGACACAGACCATGGAATAAATAGTTGATCGTTATTTTATAATCCATCCAGTTTCTGTGCCAGCGATGCTGATGAATTGATAATTACCAAAAGTACCCAAAAGGTTTACGGTTTGTCCTTCTTTTAAAGTTGTTTTAACCGCTGCTAAACTATCGGATTTATCGTAAACTTTTTGCTGAAGTAAATTTATTTTAAGCTTTTTTAAAGGCTCAGCAATTTCTACAAGGCTGTTGCTTTGAATAAAACCAGTGCTTCCATCTGGCAGTTCTGCCTTGTAATAATTTCCTGTTGCAGCATTTACCTGTACAATTGTTCCTTTATTAATTGTGGCCAAAACAGTTGCTTTACCTTGTGGTGAAGAGAACATTTTAACGACAGATACGGTTCTTAAGGTTTTATTTAACTTACTGCTCGAAGCGGTAACGGCAGCTGGGGTTTTGGTTACAGGATCAATAAAAGGAAGTGGATTTACCGCACCATTAAAAGTATAAATGCCAAAATGTAAATGCGTAGGGGTAGTACGGGCATTGCCGGTGTTGCCCATAAGTCCCAAAGTATCGCCAATTTTTACTTCCTGTCCTTCTACCGCGATCTGTTCATCTAAATGGGCATAATATAACGTGTAATCTTTTCCTTTCGGGCGCATCCAAACCACTTTTCCACCCAAGTTGTTTTCGTTTACCCGAGTTACCGTTCCTTCCGAAATTGCCAGAACAGGTGTTCTGAAATTGCCGAAAATGTCTACACCTTCATGTTTTCTAGCATCATTATCCCTGCCATCTCCCCAATAGCCTTTTATATTGTTGGTGTTTTTCGATTTGATAGGAAAAGCAAGAGATGGGCCAGCGGTAATTTCTAATTCATATGATACATTCTGCAACAGTTCTGGTTGCAGCCTGATCAGATAAGTACCCGTTTCATCAATATCAAAAACAATCGGATTATTTAAAGTATCGGCAGAGGCAATAAGTTTTTGGGTTTGATCTGTGTTATACCAAACGTCAATATAAATCAAGGCAGTACCCGAAGGTGTTTTGTTTAGCTTAATATTCAGTTTTTGTCCTTTGGTTGCACTGAATTTATAAGCAGTAGCCGGAACTTTATCCGCAGCAAAATAACCGTTTTCTTTATAGGGGATATTAATGTTTAATGCTTTTTGTGTACTCATAGTGGCAGCATTTAACCATGCTGCACCCATTGCCGTTTTATCCAGACCAACATTTACTAACTTTTTTTGATATTGCTCATGTGGAGTAGCAGCCTTAAACAGATTAACAGATCCTGTTTTGCAGGAAAGTAAGCCCGTTGTAAAAGCAATGGAAAAAAGCCACCACAAGGATCGGAAAGTTTTCATTATGCTAAGCCTTTTTTAAGCGGTTAAAAACAGCTGCCGTTACCAGCCCGCCGATTACATACCACGCTACCGTTAATATTTTGGTTTTATCCGTTTTAGTGACAGGAGTATCATCTAATCCAACTTGATCAGGGATGTTTATTGCGCCCAAACCAGCGGTAACACCGGCGATTGCACCTTTCAAATAAATGTTTTTGCTGTCTCCAGCACCAATAGCACTATAATATAAACTGTTGCTTATGATGTCACCTGCCAGGGTGGCCAGATAAAGATTGTTTCCGACAGGAGCTTCAAGGTTTAAACGGTTCATCGATTTGGATAAGGCTTGTTTGCCTAAAAGATCAATCCTGGGTGCATCAGGATCAAGCCGCCTAACGCTTTCATGCAATATATTCAAGGCTGCAGCACCTGCAAAGCCAGCGAGTAAGGATTTAAGTACTTTCATAATAGAATAATCCCTGCAAGCGGTAAATTGTTTTATCAGTCTAAACATTATGCCTTGCATAGCTGTTTCCGGTCTTTTTCTGTTATAAAATTGATACACAGATAAGGTTCTGTTAACCTAATGATAACATAAAATTTATGTTTAAGAAGCTTGGTCACCCTAATATTGGGCTTTAATACAAAACATATTTTATCCTTATGTCTAACAGACGGTTTTTTCTGAAAAATAGTCTGGCTGCTGCGGTTGTGGCCAGTATTTCGCCGGTTTTATCCTCATTTGCCGATGAACAACATCCTGCTTCTGCTAAATCTGGTAAAGCACCCAAATTGCGTTTTGCCATCGCATCCGATGGTCACTATGGCCAGCCGGGGACCGAATATAAACTCCATCATGAAAATATTGTAAAATGGCTGAACGAAGCACACGATAAAAATCCACTGAACTTTGTGATCATCAATGGCGATCTGGTACATGATCGTCCTGATTTGTTGCCCGAAGTTAAAAAGGATTATTACGATAAACTTAAAGTTCCTTTTTATGCTATCCCTGGTAATCACGATCACGCCGACACCAAAATCTGGCAATCAGTTTTTGGATACGAGGACAATTTTTCTTTTGAAAAAAATGGAGTAGGTTTTGTTCTGGCCAATACTTCTGATACCAAAGGAACTTATTTATGCCCTAATAACGATTTTTTAAAACAGGAACTAGACAAATTTAAAAACCTGAAAACTGTTTTTGTGGTATTGCATATTCCACCACATTTTTGGGTGCCGGAAAGTCCGTTTGTCGATTGTCCGGACACCATTAAACTGCTGCATAGCCATGCTAATGTAAAAGCAGTATTCCATGGGCACGACCACAGTCTTGATGCTGTTTTTTATACCGATAAATTACCTCATTTTTTTGATGCACATATAGGTGGAAACTGGGGCACGGCTTATAAAGGCTACCGGATTGTAGAGGTTGATGAAAACGATAAGATCCAAACTTATCAGGTAAATGCAAGCCAGTCGCCATTATTAAATGAAACCAAATTTTAATTGATAGATCATCGCAATGAAAAAGACATTTTTGATACTCATTTTGGCGGGTGCCGTTTTAAATTGTGCCGCACAGAAAATAAATGAGACCACACCTGAAATTAAAATAGGAACTGATGCCGCTCAGCCCTTTCTGTTTTCGCTGAACACCTTAACGGCAGAAAATCCACGTTGGAATGTTCATTATTCGGGGAGTTATGGCGAAAGAACGAATGGACAATTCGGCTATGATGGCTTAGGGCAGCAGTTTGGTGTTAAAGGGTATTTAGGCAGCAGGCTTACCTTGTATGCAACAGCAGCAATCGGTTTTGCCAATTCAGGAGGTGTAACCTCTGCCGAACAGGCTGAAGTAATCAGAGATTTGGTGGGTGGTAAAGGCATTGCAGGCTTTAGGCTCGGTGCGGGATTAGGTCTAAGCAGAGACTGGTCTAACGTAGGCTCAGCGATTAGCCGGATTACTGCTTCATTTGACCGCACAAACTGGAGAATGGCGGGTAACCTTCGTTTCGAAAAAGCTTTTGATAAAAGCAGGGATAAGCTTGATTTTATCAGCAGTTTTGGCTATCAGCACCGTGTTTCCAGCGTGTTGTATCTTGGATTCGAAGCGTTAGGGCAGGATTTGGAAGGGTTTTGGGAAAAAGACGAGGCAGAAGGTGGCGCAAAAGTAATGATCGGGCCATCAATCAATCTGGAGCCGAACCATTCAAAACTTTCGTTCTCTATTTCTGGCGGACCTGTTTTTTACGCAACCCATAGTCAGGTTATTCCATCAGAGGCCATCCGCGAAATCGGTTCGGTAGCATCAGGCAATGGTTACACCATCAGGGCCCTGGTTAATTTTAATCTTCATCGCTAGTGCTACCACCTTCAATTTAAGAAAAATGAAAAAATCATATTTATTATTACTGCTGTGTTCCCTTTTTATCCGGAATGGATTTGCACAAAAGCCAGGCAAAAACGAAAGCACTCAACAGATTTTATTGCCCAATGGATGGAAGCTGAGTCCGGCGGGGCATTCGCTGCAACTGGGCGATTTGCCTTTGAATATGCAATTGAGTGCTTCGGGTAAATATCTTGCGATTACCAACAACGGACAAAGCACGCAGTCGTTGCAGCTGCTTGATGCCAGAACAGAAAAGATTATTGATGAAAAAGTGCTAAGCAAATCGTGGTATGGCATTGCTTTTAGTAAAGATGAAAAACACCTGTATGCCTCTGGCGGTAACGACAACTGGATTTTGGATTTTAATATCCAGAACAATAAACTTGGCAAAAGCGATACGATTAAACTTGGCCCGGTTTGGCCAAAAGGAAAAATCAGTCCGGCGGGGATTGCGGTTAACAAAAACAACAGTAAATTATATACGGTAACTAAAGAAGACAGCAGTTTATACATTATCAATCCTGTTGAAAAGCAGATCCTGAAAAAAATCCAGCTCCCTGCAATTGCCTACAGTTGTGTTTTATCGGCAGATGAAAGCAAACTTTATGTTTCACTTTGGGGTGGGAAATCGGTTGCGGTTATCGATCTGGCTGCTGAAAACATTGAAAGGCTCATTCCTGTAGGCGATCATCCAAACGAACTTTTACTCAATAAAAAAGGAAATACCTTGTTTGTGGCCAATGCGAATGATAATACCGTTTCAGTAATCAACACCCTAAACAATAAGGTAATCGAAACCATTGCCACTACACTTTATGCCACGCAGTTAACCGGTTCGACCACCAACGGTTTGGCTTTAAGCGCCAATGAGAAAACCTTGTACATCGCCAATGCCGATAACAACTGTTTGGCCGTGTTTGATGTGAGCAAGCCAGGTGTAAGCCAGAGCCAGGGTTTTATCCCGGTAGGCTGGTACCCAACAAGTGTTAAGGTATTGGGCTCGAAAATTTTGGTGACCAACGGAAAAGGCAATACCTCTATGGCCAATCCACAGGGGCCGCAACCCATTTCTAAGGTAGATAACAGTGGTTACCAGATGGGAAGTACCGCCAATAGCCGGCTGCAATATATAGCAGGATTGTTTAAAGGAACCTTATCTTTTATAGATGCGCCAAAACCTGAACAATTAAAAATATACACCAAACAAGTTTATGCCAATACTCCATTTACTGATAAACGCACGGCTACTGCCGATGGTGAAGCCGGAAATCCAATTCCGCGTAAACTGGGCGGAAAATCGCCAATTAAACACGTTTTTTATATTATTAAAGAAAACAGAACCTACGACCAGGTACTTGGAGATATACAAAAAGGAAACGGCGATTCTAGCTTAACACTTTTTGGGAGAAAAATTACACCCAACCAGCACGCCTTTGCCGAAAACTATGTTTTATTGGATAATTTTTATGTTGATGCCGAAGTTAGTGCCGATGGGCACAACTGGAGTATGGCCGCTTATGCCACAGATGTGGTAGAGAAAACCTGGCCTACCAGTTACGGGGCACGCGGTGGCAGTACATCTTTTGAAGGAGGTCGGCCAGTTACCTATCCAAAAGGAGGTTTTATCTGGGATTACTGTCAGCGGGCAGGCGTAAGCTACCGCAGTTATGGCGAGTTTGGCGATTATGGCAAAGCGAATATTAAATCGCTGCAAGGCCACATGTGTGCTGCGTCGCCAGGTTTTGATATGGACATTAAAGATCAGGTGCGGGTGGATGCCTGGCAGCACGATTTCGATTCCTTATTGGTGGCAGGTGTTGTGCCGCAGTTTAATACTTTAAGGATTTCTAACGACCATACCAGCGGACAAAAGAAAGGGAAATACTCACCTCAGGCCGCAGTTGCAGATAACGATTTAGCCGTTGGCCGGATCCTGGAACATTTATCAAATAGTAAAATCTGGAAAGAATCGGTTGTGTTTATTTTGGAAGATGATGCACAAAACGGTCCTGATCATGTTGATGCGCACCGTTCGCCAGCTTATGTGGTTGGACCTTATGTAAAAAGAAATACGCCTGTCCATACCATGTATTCTACATCAGGCTTTTTAAGAACAATGGAGCTTATTTTAGGTTTGCCGCCAATGAGCCAGTACGACGCTGCTGCCATGCCGCTGTATGAGTGTTTTACCGCTAAACCAGATTTTACGCCTTATAAAGTGATTCAGCCGCTTATTGATTTGGATACGCGGAATGTAGCGGTGAATGAAAGCAGCAAACGCTCTGAACTGTTCAACTTTGCCAAAGAAGATGCTGCACCAGATTTAGATTTAAATGAAGTAGTTTGGAAATCGGTTAGAGGGGAACAATCGGTAATGCCGGCGCCAAAGCGAAGTGCTTTCGTGATTTTGGAGAAGAAGAAAAAAGATGACGATGATTAGTCGTTATTTATAATGACATTTTTAGATTAATCGTCGTTGCTAGATACGAAGCAATCTTACAACGATCGCTATGCTAAAGCGTTAGGATTATTCATTTTTGCAGTTGTTTTTAAAGGCATTCATGAGCTCAATCGTTCGGTTATCTTCGTGCTTTATAATGATATTTATATAAACAACTGATATTTATTGTTTTTTTTGACCATATAAGACATTTAAGAACCACATAAGCTTACATGTTCTTTATGGTGTGAAAGCCTAAAGGATTATTTAATGAATTAGATGCTCTTAGGTGTCTAAGGTGGTTAATTAAACTGCCTAGTTTTTAATTTTTACAACCACCTTAGACATCTTAGCTCAATTGAGTTTTACAGGATGCAAATTTTAAGCCTACTAAGTTAGAAGGCGCATATAGGACGTCATTCCTGTTTTTTCCAGGCCACAGACGTGATGGTTACTCGCAACGACGGATTTTTTGAGCTGCTTTCTGGTCTGTGTCCTCACAGACCATTTTGTTTTTATACATTACATCAAGGATTTCTCCTCCACAGGAGCTCCTTTGGAGCAATGCGGTCTAAATGATGATCTGATTTAATACCAGTTGTTAATTCAATTTCCAGTCTGGTCTTTCGAAATGGCAGGTATAACCGTAAGGGTTTTTCTGTAAATAATCCTGGTGTTCTTCCTCAGCATTCCAGAAATCGGTTTCAGGTACCACCTCGGTTACAATTTTGCCCGGCCATTTGCCAGAAGCATCCAATTCTGCAATTAATGCATCGGCCGTATTTTTTTGTTCTTCACTATTGTAAAAAATGGCAGATCGGTACGAGGTGCCCACATCATTTCCCTGTCTGTTGCGTGTGCTCGGATCGTGGATCTGGAAGAAATATTCCAATAACTTACGGTAGCTTAAAACAGTGGGATCAAAGGTAACTTCAATGGCTTCGGCATGTGTGCCATGGTTCCGGTAAGTGGCATTGGGAACATCACCACCAGTATAACCTACAACTGTAGAAATTACACCTGGGTAATGACGGATGAGTTCTTCTACTCCCCAAAAGCAGCCGCCTGCAAGAATGGCTTTTTCAGTATTCATATGTCTTTCCTTTTTTTTGATTAATAAAGATACGACGAAGATGTGTAAAAGGAAAGTAAAGAAGGGTTGCTGTTTAGTTGTATGGTTTAGTAGATGATGACTCCATGATAGGATAAGCCGCTTAGTCATCCTGAGCGGAGTCGAAGGATCTTTTACTAGATCAACTTACATGATCTTATATTTCTTCTATGGTTAAACGTATCCAAGGATCTTCGACTCCGCTCAGACTGACAAAATGTGGTAAGTGCAAGCTTATGTTTTGGAGCGCAAGGCTTCTGCAACACAAAAAGTTTTCTCCCGTTTTACGCTTTTACGCTTCGCTTCCTCGTACCTCGTTGCTGCAGGGTAAACGCTTCAACCGGGGCTAGGTGGCTAAGGCAGTATTTCATTTGTAAGGTTGTAGGGAGCACAATCCGTAGTTTATAAACCCGATTGCAATGCAAAGCCCGTAAGCGAGGTACGAGTGCGGACTTGAAATGGAAAGCGGGACCACAATACCCCAAGAACCACAAGCCCTCCATTTCCTAATTTGAAGAAATAGTGAGTATGTTTATTTCGGTCGGTGAGACACCAACCGATAGGATAAATTTATTGCTGTATTGTTTTATTGTTGGGATTGTCGCTAATGGCTACCCGCCAAACGTGAAATCCATAAAACTCACATTATTTTTACGAGCAGAGCTTACGGCGATCCCTTTGTTGTCTTTATCAGTAAAGGTAAAACCTTCCAGTTCATCCAGTTTGTCGGTTTCTATCACTTTGATAACAGATTCCTGCCCGCTGGCAAGCGATTTTTCCAGATTTAGAAAGGTCAGTCGCCATTTGCGGCCTTCCACTTGGTTCTGGATTAAAACGAGTATACCTTTATCTGCTATCCAATGCAGGTTCTGTACCCATGGCGAGCAGGTGAATTTTTTAAAGAGAATTCCCTTTTCACTTGTTTTATTGGCTTTAGACAAGGCTTCAGGATTGTACAAACGCACTTCGTTAGCTCTATTGCCATAATCAGCTGTTGCTACAAACCATTTGCCTTTGTAATTTACATATTCTGGTCGCGTACCCTGGATACAGGCATCATCTTCAATGCTTTTAATCAGGTTTCCATCTAATTTTCTGGTTTTTAAAAAACCTTCCCAGTTAATGCAATTAATTACGGCTTTCCAGATGGTGCCTGCTGCATTTTGTTTAACCGAATTGCCCACAAATGTTGGTAAACCCTTATGGTAGGCAATGCCTGTAGGATGTTTGATGATATTTTCGCCTTTAACGGTAAATTGGTATTCCTTATCTAGGTAAATCAAGGAGTCTTTGCGGAGCTGATATTCGCGCATTACGCCTACTTCTCTGTCGCCGTAAAGAAAATAACGGCCATTCTGGTGAGAAATCCCCTGGCATGCACCTAATGAGTCGATTGTAACTGTTTTCGTAATTTTTCCTTCCGTTTTGCTGTACCTCGCTACAAAAAACATCATCATAAGGACTAAAACAGGATTTAATGTTTTCATGATTATGGATCTAATGGTTCATCAAAATCAATTTGTAAGGATGCTGTATTTAAGTAGAATTCTGATTCGGTATCACTTAAACGTTTTCCGTTTTTATAAGGATAGTACCCGAGTTCTTTTTTGCAGCGCTCGGGGAGGAGATTGGTGATATTATAACTTTGCGATTTTACGGTACAAACCATTCCAACTTTATCTATCGGCATACCGTACCTGAACATCAGTCTTGCGCAGTTACGCAGGTTGGTGGTGGTATGGCGGGCATGTGGTTCCATAATAATGGCACTTTCGGGGATTTGAAGCACTTCCATCAGGAATTTCTTCATTTCGTAGGCTTCACTGAATTTGGTTTTGTAGGGATGTACCCGTCCGCCCGAAACCACGATGAATGGGGCCATGCCTTTCTGGTATTGCAAAGCTGATAATCGGCAACGGATCATTCCGCCCGCACTTAAGGCTACTTCTTTTTCCTCCGGACCAGCACCAGGAACCAGTATTACGCTGTAAGGATATTTTTTCCAGTCTGTTTTTTTGATCTGGTTAATGGCGGCAAGGTTTACGCCTTTAGCCATCGGTTCGTAATCGGCGGCATCATTGCGTTCGTTCAATTCTAAAGCTTCCAGTGCAAATAACATGGCAGGTTCGAAAAAGAGCTTAGTATTGCCTTGTAGCGATAACAATGCACTGGCAGAGGTGAGTTCTGCATATTCTTTATCCCTTAAACTAAAGCTTATGGAATCTATTTTCGGGTAATTGGGCTTGTTTCCTTCTACGTAAACACCAATTGCATAATTTACGGCACTGGCATCTTGTTCCCAGGCCTTAACTAAAAGGGCTTTGTGTTGCTCTTTGGCAAACATGGAATAACACCCTGAGGGGATCAGATGATTGTTTGCCAAATCTCCCAATGGATTATTTTCTGTATAAAGCAGCGCCAAACGGTTTCCAATACGGGCTATTTCTTCATTGTTGAATTTTAAAGCGTCTGCATAACAACTAATATCTGTTTTGCAGGTTTTTACCGCTTCATTTACCTGCGTGGTTTTTGTTTTGTAGATGTTATTCAGTACCGTATCTGTACTAAGCATTTTGCGTAGTCCGGGCAATTGCTGAAAAAGCGTAAGCAGGTAATAATTTTTGTATTGTACTTCGTTTCTGGCCTTAATTAATTGATAAGATTGTTGCGGTGCATCCTGTGCAGCTAAACCTGTGCAGAACAGGCAGAGCATAAGGAAAGAATAGAGGGATTTCATCGAAAAGGTTTTGGAAGCAAATTTAAAGACCTCCCATTAAAGAAACATTAAGAGGGTGTTATGCTTTAATTCCTCAATAAACCGATTTAGGTGTCGTTTAATTTGGCTTAATGTTAATTTAAAGTATACGTCGTGATTGGTGTGAAGAGTTAACGCAGGGGATACATAGTGTTAAAAATACACTCATACTTTTGTCGCCGTAGAACGCTCCGCAAATTAACCTGTTAACGATAAAGGATAAGCCTATGTAAATGTGAAAATCTACGTTTCTACTTAAAAACACAAAACCCAATTATATTTCAAAACCATTACTAAGAACAAAAAGATGACATCATTTTTTTTAACCGCAGGTATAAAAAATACCTGCCGGAAATTGCTTTTGCCTTTAGGCTTACTGGCCATCTGTAATTCAGAAGCAATAGCCGTAAACCACTGTATGCTTGCCTCAGGATTACACCGTAAAACCTTTGCTTCGGTAAGTGGAACGGTTACCGACCAAAACAACCAACCTTTACCAGGTGTAAGTGTATTTGAAAAAAAGACCAAAAAAACAACGGTTACCGATGCTAATGGTAAATACGCTATTTCGGTTGAGGATGGGGCAATTTTAGTATTCTCTTATATCGGTTACGATAACCAGGAAGTTGCGGTTAACGGACGCCAAAATATTAATGTTACTTTAAAAGAAAGCAGCAACACCCTAAATGAGGTTGTGGCCATTGGTTATCAGAAGATCAGAAAATCGGACGTAACAGGTGCCATTAGCAGCGTTAAAGCCAGCGAAATGAATTTAACTTCTCCAACTGTTGGTCAGGCCCTGGTGGGTAAAGTTGCCGGTGTACAGGTATCGCAAACCAGTGGTGCGCCATATTCGGGCACTAAAATCAGGGTGAGGGGTATTGGTTCGATTAACGCCAGTTCTGATCCCTTATACGTAATTGATGGTTATCCGGCGGGAAACAACGTATCCATCAATCCGGAGGATATTGAAACCATCGACATTTTAAAGGATGCGGCCTCCGCAGCCATTTATGGTTCAAGGGCTTCTGGCGGGGTTGTGCTAATTACCACCAAAAGAGGTGCAGATGGAAAAGGAAAGTTTGAATACGATGTTCAGGGCGGTATTTCTCAGTTGGCTAAAAAAGTAAAGCTACTGGATGCCAATCAGTTTATCCAATTGTTAATTGATGGAAGGAACAATGCCTATAAAGATTTATGGGTAAACTCGGGCAAAACCTGGAATGATGCGATGTTTAGCGACAACAATACTACCCGTATTGCCAATGTAGGTAATGGAAGTAGCGTAAGCATACCAGGCGATCTTTATAATTTCAGCACGCAACAGGCTATTCCGGCTACCTATAATACCGATTGGCAGGATGAACTTTACCGCAATGCTGCTTTTCAACGTCATAACCTTTCCTTTTCTGGCGGTACCAAAGATGTAAAATACTTTTTAAGCGGTGGTTACCAGAACAACGATGGTATTGTAACCAACACCAATCAAAAGGTAACCAACTTCAGGGGTAATATTGATGGCAAGGTGAGCGAGCGTTTACGTGTAGGCGCGAATATTTCATATACGCAAAACGATAACCGCGAGGTGAGAGAAGGTCGTTACGATTTAAGTCCGATGATGTCGGCTTTGATTTACCTGCCTTACCTGCCAGCAAGGGATGCCAATGGAAATCCGATCCAGTTTGGCATGGGCGCATTAGCTTCCCAATACGGTATCCAGAACCCAGAGAATCCTTTGGCTACAGTTGAGCAAGTAAAAATTACCAGAAAAGGGGCGAGAAGTACCTATAATGCCAACGCTACTTATAAAATATTGGAAGGATTAGATTTTAAAGCCAATTTAGGTACGCAAACTTACAATGAAAAATATGATTTTTATCTGCCAACCAGTTTAAGTAATGGCAATAATCCGCCTTATTCTACTGCTGCGATATCGGCGGCGAATGCCATTGCACAAACGCTTAGTCAGGTTGATCAGCTTGGTGAGTTTACACTAAACTACAATAAAACCTTTGGTAAACATAAAATTGATGTGCTTGGAGGATATTCTGCTCAAAAAACAACCAGCGATCTGATCCGTATTTCTGCCAGTGGTTTCCAGAATGATAATATTGGTGAAATTACAGATAAAGGTGCTGATGCAGGATTTTTAACTTTAATAACAGATGGATCGAATAAAACAGCTAAAGCCACCAATACCTTACTTTCTTATTTCGGCCGTTTCAGTTATAACTATGCTGGCAAATATTTTTTAACCGGTTCATTTCGCCGTGATGGTTCATCAAGGTTTGGTCCGTTGAATAAATATGGTAATTTCCCTTCGGTAGCCGCAGGATGGAACCTATCGGAAGAAGATTTCTACAACAGTTTTCTTGGCGAACAATCAACCGTTAAGTTAAGGGCAAGCTGGGGTTTAAGTGGAAACAATAATATTCCGAATTACAGGACACAGCAGGAAATGAGTGCGCCAAATGGTGTTGTATTCGGTAGCGCCATATCTACTGCTATCTGGCCAAATGCCATCCAGGATCCGAAATTAGGCTGGGAATCTACATCCCAATACAACTTTGGTACCGATATCAGCCTGTTCCGCAACCGTGTATCCATTATTGCCAATTATTACCTGAGTTATTCTTACAACCTGTTGTTCAATCAGCCGGTTTCCGGAATTTCAGGTACCTCATCTATCCTGACCAATCTGGCCGATAGTAAAATCCGCAATAAAGGTTTCGATTTACAGTTGGATGGAAGAATTATCCAAAACCAGGATTTTACCTTGGGCTTAAGCGGAAATATTGCCGTTAACCGGAACAAAGTATTAAATATGGGTGGTGCGAGTACCATTTTAACCAATGGCGCCGAGCGTTCATATTTAACGCACATTACACAAGAAGGACAGCCTGTAGGGATGTTCTACGGATTTAAGGCATTGGGTAGAATTACTGCCGATAATTTAGGCAAGGTTGCTCCATCAGCTTCAGCAACCAATCCTGCAAAAATCGGAGACTTGTACTTTCAGGATACCGATGGAAATGGCATTGTAAACGATGCGGATAAAACGGTAATCGGAACACCATATCCGAAATTTACCTATGGTTTTGCCTTAAACACCTCTTACAAAACGTTTGATTTAAGGGCATCTTTTAACGGATCGTATGGAAACCAGGTTTTAGACGGACAGGATTATTACCTGTATAATTTTGAAGGTTCGGGAAACCAATATGTAGAGGCTGCCGATCGTTACAGAAACGAGGCCAATCCGGGTAGTGGCTTAAATTACCGTGCATCGCGTGCAGGTACGCAAAGTAACAGTACCCGTTTATCGTCTTTCTACATTCAGGATGGTTCTTATTTCAGGTGTACCAACATCACCATGGGTTATACTTTTCCAAAATCGCTTGCCAGTACGCTTAAAGTGAATAATATCCGCGTTTATGCCAGTGTAGATAACGCATTTACCATTACTAAATACAAAGGTTATAACCCTGAAGTGGATTATAGCGGAGGTTCCAATTTAACTCCTGGTGTGGATTATGGTAACTATCCGCTAGCCAGAACCTATAATCTTGGCATTAAATTAACTTTTTAAAATTCAGAACATGAGAAAAAATATTTATATCGTTTTAGCCCTGGCTTTTGTGGTTGGCCTTGGTGCTTGTAAAAAGGATTTTCTGGATCAAAAGAATCCAAATGCAGTAGCACCTGAAAATTATTTTAAAACAGAAAATGATGTTTTACTGGCTGTAAATGGTGCTTATCAATCGTTGAGAAGCAGCAACACTATGGGTGAGAACAGTGGTTTATTTACCGATGAACGCTCGGACGATGCGGGAAGAAATGATAACCAGAGTAATGCGGGAGAACCTTTTCAGTTTAACGATTTTTCCCTGCTGCCAAGTAACTCCTATCTGAAAGCCCATTGGTTAGCCCTTTACAATGCGATAACCAGAAGCAATTTTATTTTATCCAACATTGATAAAGCGAATTTTACCACTCAAGCTAATAAGGCAAATTACGCTGCAGAAGCTAAATTTATAAGGGCAATTATGTATTTCGAACTGGTACGGAAGTGGGGTGCGGTACCGTTGGTAACAAAACAATTATCAACTAATGAAGAGGTGATACCCTTTGTTTTCCGTGCGCCTGAAGCAGATGTTTATAACCAGATTGTAGCCGATTTAAAAGACGGGTTAAACAGTACGTTACCCAATTTTCCGGCAACAGCGAATATCGGAAGAACATCTAAAGCCGCCATAAATGCGTATTTGGGTAAGGTTTATTTAACGATGGCGGCCACCCTGCCAAATAATAAAGCCGAAAACCTAAGCAATGCCAATACTTACTTATTGGCCGCTTATAATATGAAAGCTTTTGGGAACCTTTCTGAAATTCCCTATACTGATGTTTTCGACGTAACGAAAAAAACAACCTGTAAAGAATTGATTTTCCAGATTTCTAACAAACAGGGCGATATTAATTACAGCTCTAGCATCGCCGCCAACAACCAGGCGAAAGGCGAAACCATTAATTCGTTAAAGGTTTCTACCGGTGTCGGTGGCAATGTAAAGTTAGATTTGATCAATGAATATGAAACAAGTGATTTAAGGAAAGATTTTTCTGTAAAGTTTGCAAATGATGCTACGGTAAAAGATTGGTTTATTACCAAATTTCGCGATGCGAGTGAATTCGCTTCGAAAAACGGTTATGGAGGCAATGACTGGATTTTAATGCGCTATGCCGATGTAATTTTAATGCTTGCTGAAGTTAATATGTTGCAGGGCAATGATGCCATAGCTATTCAATATTTGGATATGGTGAGAACAAGAGCAGGTATGCCAATTTATGCGGTTGCCAAAACGGATGCTACCTATGCCGCTAAATTCCCGACTTTAAAACTAGCCATTTTACACGAGCGCAGGGTAGAGTTTGCTTTCGAACACCAAAGATGGTTTGATTTAATCAGGAATTTTACTGCTGCAGAGTTGGTTACTTACTTAAAAGCGAAGCCACAATCATCGTATGGAATTGCTAAGCTGTCTAACGTAACCATAAAGGACAGGTATTATCCTATTCCTTTTGATGAAGTGAAATTAGATCCGGTTAAAATGTATCAGAATCCGGGTTACTAAGCGGATTATAATGTATAAGAAAAGCGGGCTGATCATTGATCGGACCGCTTTTTTAGTTTAGAGCTCTGAGCGTGTGTTTTATCTCTAAGTCTATTCAATAAACTGTGCGATTGATTAAATTTTCCCCGATTTTCTCGGGAGGTGACCATCGCAGATTTTAAAGAGCGGTCGTCATTCTCGCGCATGCGGGAATCTTAAGGCAACATAAAAAACCTGCTAAGGCATTACGATTCCCAATCAAGTTGGGAATGACGATATCTCGCGGCCTTTCCTCTTCCCTACAATGTTTTTCTGAAAAGCTGAATTATCAGGATAACAATTTTAATGCAAGCTTATATATAGCTTTCTAAAATCTGCGAAAATCTGCTGATCTGCGGGAGCCCTCTTTATTTATTCCCGCTGATTAAAGATGATAAACGCAGATTCTGCTTGCGAATCCCACTCATATTTGTAATTCACTCCGAATTTGTCACATTGAATTCGTCGAAATGCCTTAAGATATTAATCAGGTCCTTCGACAAGCTACCATTGACAGACTCCAATAGAAAAATCGTCATCTCGACCGGAGCAACGCGAAGCGGAGAGATCTTTGTAATAAGTTTATTGAAATCAAATTTAAAAGATTTCTCCACTGCGGTCGAAATGACGATGCTTTGAGACCATTTATCTCCTTAAACCCACTATTATTTATATTGATTTTATACAATAAATTATCCTCAGAATGACAAGACTCTTATAAGGCCTTTTAATCTGCGAAAATCTGCTGATCTGCGGGAACCTTTTTATTTAGTCCCGCTGATTAAAGATGATAAACGCAGATTCTGCTTGCGAATCTCACTCATATTTGTAATTCACTCCGAATTTGTCACGTTGAGCCCGTCGAAACGCCTTGAGATTTTAATCAGGTCCTTCGACAAGCTCAGGATGACATATTACTTTACCTAAATAATATTCCTGGTAATTTTGCCTTTTATAAGGTAAAGTGCCAGGATATTTTTTTTGCTGACTACGGTATCGCCTTTAAAATTTGGATTAGAAGAACGGAGGATTAGTTTGGTATCATCAGTATGCTGAAAAATTAGTTTTATGGTACGCAGACTGTTACTATCTTCATCCGTCATTACCACATAAGCTTCTCCCCATTGTAAAATTTCGTAGTTGGTAATTTCTTTTATCGCTATAATTTCGCCTGCGGCATATTGAGGATACATACTATCGCCATATACCGGTAAATAGGCCGTGCAATCGTTAAAAGGAAGGTAATTTACCAGGTATTCTGCCCGCTGTTCTTCTACGATGCGGTCTTTCGCATCTGATAGGCTCATATCAAAGTAAGGAACGCCCTCCTTGCTTTCGCCAACGGCTGGTTTCTTTTTGAAAAATGGTTCGCCAATTCCATCTTCCAGCCAGGGTAAATTGACGTCGAATTTCATTTCTAACCTGTCTTTAATAGCGTTAGATACGTTGACCCTTTCTCTTAAAATATCTGATAAAGAACCTTGCTGAATATTCAATGCAGCAGCAAAATCCTTTTGAGTCTTAAAATGCAGTAATTCCATTAAATTTTTTAAGCGCTGATTCTCATTCATAAGTAATATGTTAATAAGTTTTATGTATAAATATTAGTTAAACTTATTTTATTTTGCTAAATTCGTTAGCTAATATAATCATTTAAAAAATATACACTATGGAAGGGAACTTAAATTTTAAAAAAGAAACTGTGGCATTTATTGGTGCAATTGAAAGCTTTTTTTCATCTAATGGCGTAAGCTACCATTTAAATTTTTTAAAAAACTGGTTAATCCCTCCACAGAACGAATTCGATTTTTCGCCCCAAAAGCACCCGGCACAGCTGTTGGTTTTTTACGAAAAACTGGTACCGCTTTTCGATTATTCGGATTTAATTTTTAACCACATTGAAACCGATACCGCATTTGTGAAAGCAATTGGGGCTGATGAATGTGGTGTGGAACGCGAAACGGTATTGCTCGATTACTATCCGAAACTGTTAAGCAGCGGAGAAATGCAAAACCCAAAACTTACCTTTCTTGATATTTTCCTGTTTTTTCAATCAGATACCTATAAGCTGGTTTACAAAGAATGGCTGTTGGCCGCGTTGGAAAATAACCTCGATCTGGATTGGGACCATTATGTTGCGGAGTTTTACGAAAATACCAAAAAAATGCTGGAGGCTTGCTGGCTCATCCACGAAAGGATTATTACCAGAAATAGTTTTAAAAAGATCGATCGCTACTACCATATGGCCATATTCGAAAGTACATCGCCTTTGGCTTTCGAACAGGAATTATTTAACGATCCATTTAAAGCAGTTGAATTTTTCTTTAGCCTGGATAACCTTAGCGGGCATAAAGCTTATTTAAAAAACTGGTATAAAGCCGCCTTGGCAGAAGAGCAATGTGTGAGCGATGTGGCCGATTATTTTTTCTTTTATAACCAATTTACAAAACTGCTTAATGCGGGTTATTTAATCACGGCTAAAAAACTAACTTATCAGGGCACTCCTCCCGAAGGTTTGCTTGCTGCTCAAGATCAATTTGTAAACAGCGATGCCTACCGCAAAGAACTGTGTGAGGTAAATACGCTGACTGCGGTACACATAGAAAATCCTTACCTGTTTGTGGAGTCCTTTTTTATTCCCGAAAAAATTAAACAGCTGCGGTTAGGTCTTTTAGAGTGGTTATATGCGGCTTTCAGTACCAGGAGCAGCATTAAACTAATGGATAAGGAATTTTTGTTTGAACAGTATGAAAGCATGATGATGATTATGGAAGCTTTTTTTGTAATGATCAATACTCCTGCATTAATTGAAAATGATGAAGGGGGTTATTATGTGGAGTAAATCTTTAAACCCGGGTCACGATGCGCTAAAAGATGAAAGCATAGTGCGTTTATTAAAGGGCATTACGGCTGCGGTACCTGCTCAGTATATTTATCTCCATAATAACTTTTTGGCTGGTAAGGCAGCACCAGAAATGCTGATTATGGTTTCGTTTAAACACGTGCGTATTTTAAACGAATTAACGCCGGTATTAAATATTGTGTTTAACGGGCAAATGGAATTGAGTTACCGGGTTTTCCATGTACATGAGGTGGAGCAGGCATTACTGCAGGGAAGTTTGTTTTTTTACTATGCCACTACCGCTCAAAATTGTTTATTCAGTATTTCCGGAAATTTTCTAAACGGGGGCACACCGGAACTTGTTGCAGATCAGGTGAGCACTACGTATCAGCAGGGAATTGATAAGGCCAATAAATTTTTATCGGGCGCAACATTCTATTTTAAACAGCAACATTTAGCCTACTGCGCTTTTATGTTGCATCAGGTTTTCGATCTGATGTATGGGGCCATTGAAACTCTGGTAATGGGAAAGGATAAAAAAACACACCGCATTAAAGTTCATCAATTGTATATTAAACCTTATGTAAAGCCGCTTTCCGAGCTATTTAATGATAGGGAAGAAGAGGTTAGCCTGTTGCATTTGCTTGATGAGGCTTATCTGGCTGTTCGCTACGAAAACAATTACATGATCAGCGAACCAGACTTGTTACGCCTGTTTGAGAAGGCAGATTTGTTGTATGTGCTTGCAGAACAGGTTTATCAGCGTATGATGAACAATCATTTCGATCAACAGCTTAGCAGAATAGGCATGGGTTAAGTGTTGTGGGTAAACTCAGTCGGTTTTTTTAAAATTCTAAACGAAATATTTACGCCGTATAATAAAAATAAATCCATTGTTTTGTTCAGGAAATGAGTGTTTAGTATTTCTTCGGCAACAGCAGCCCCGTTATTCGCTATAGCTCCGATGAAGAATCGGAGGCTGCCGCTACTACCGGGTTTATGAATAAGGGGTTGTGCAAAAACTGCGAAAATTGATGTTTGCCGGCTGTGCGATTAACCAGTAATAGTAATGCCTGCCTTGCCATCTAGACCCGATTGGAGTGAGCACGAGCCCGATATTTCATCGGGTGAAGTAAAACGGAAAGCGGGAAGAAACCTGAATAATTGTACTGAATTTGCTCTCCAAATAATTGGAAAAAAAACTCACTTTAGCTATTAACGCACATATTTAACGAAAATGAAATATAAACTTGTTTTTTCTGTCTTGTTGATCTGTTTGTAGTTAGTTTCACTTTTTAACCTTAGGACTGCCTGGCGATCATAAATTCTGAACAGATGCACCCGCACCATTGACCAGTTTAAAAGCCTGGAGAGAACAAACCACAAAAAAGGATTATAAAGTTGAGTATTAATACCAATAATAAATATCGTATAAATATATTTGCCATAGGATCTGTTATGAGTTCAGGTCCTGATCTCAAAACTCAATATTTAACCAATGAATAAATTCGAAAGCCGTTACGCTCAAAGCCCTAAGGAAGTTAAACAAATGGATACCGCAGCTTTGCGGGAAAATTTCTTAATTGAAAACGTATTTGAGGCCAACCAAGTAAACCTAACCTTATCTCATTTTGATAGGTATATTGTTGGTGGTGCAATGCCAGTTGATCAGAAAATAGCACTTTCAAACCCTGATGATTTAAAAGCAACTTACTTTTTAGAACGCAGGGAACTGGGTATCATCAATGTTGGTGGAAAAGCTATTGTTACTGCTGACGGCGAAAAATACGAACTGGATTATAAAGAAGCCTTGTACATTGGCAAGGGTACTAAAGAGGTATTTTTTGAATCTGCCACACCAGGCGAAGCCGCTAAATTATACATCAATTCTGCCCCTGCGCATCATACTTACCCTACTAAAAAGGTAAGCAAAGCTGAAGCGGAGATTGTAGAGTTGGGTACACCAGAAACAGCAAATCATAGAATAATTAACAAATTGTTGGTGAACAGTGTTTTGCCAACCTGCCAGTTGCAAATGGGTATGACCGAGTTAAAATCGGGCAGTGTTTGGAATACCATGCCTGCACATACGCACGATAGGAGGATGGAAGCCTATTTCTATTTCGAAGTTCCAAAAGGGCAGAGTGTTTGTCACTTTATGGGTCAGCCACAAGAAACCCGTCACATCTGGATGCAGAGCGATCAGGCGGTAATTTCGCCAAACTGGTCTATCCATTCCGGAGCAGGTACAAGCAACTATACTTTTATCTGGGGGATGGCCGGCGAAAACTTAGATTATGGCGATATGGATCATTGTGCCATTAACGAACTGAAATAATAATTTCTTACCGTTATCTCGATCCGATAGCTATCGGATGAAGCGTAGCGGAATGGAGAGATCTAAAAACTGAATTTTAAACATCATGTCTGACATATTTAATTTAGCAGGTAAAACTGCATTAGTTACTGGCTGTAAAAGAGGAATAGGGAAAGCTATGGCTTTAGCTTTGGCCGAGGCAGGTGCCGATATTATCGGTGTTTCTGCAAGTCTCGAACTTCAGGGCAGTATCGTTGAGAAAGAAATTTTAGCACTGGGTAGAAAATTTTATGCTTACCAGTGCGATTTTAGTAAACGCGAAAAGACCCTGGCTTTTGCGGCCCAGGTAAAAGCAGATCATCCTGTTATTGATATTTTGGTAAATAACGCCGGAACAATTTTGCGTCAGCCAATTGCCGAACATTCAGATGAATATTGGGATGAAGTAATTGCGGTAAACCAAACGGCGCCGTTTATTTTAACACGCGAAATTGGCAGGGAGATGATTGCCAGAGGAAGTGGAAAAGTAATTTTCACGGCATCATTACTATCATTCCAGGGTGGTATTACCGTTCCTGGTTATGCCGCCAGTAAAGGTGCAATTGCTTCTTTAACCAAGGCTTTTGCAAATGAATGGGCTTCAAAGGGTGTAAATGTAAATGCAATAGCTCCCGGATATATTGCAACCGATAATACTTCTGCTTTACGCGAAGATCAGGATAGAAGCACTTCTATATTATCCCGTATACCTGCCGGAAGATGGGGAACACCAGAAGATTTTAAAGGACCAACAATATTCCTGGCCTCGCCGGCTAGTGATTATGTGCATGGAACAATTTTGACCGTTGATGGCGGTTGGATGGGACGTTAGTTAGTCAAGAGTCTTGAGTCCTTAGTCCTGAGTCGACAGTTTGGGATTTATATTTAAAGAAGTCAAGTTTTTGAAACTTGACTTCTTTTCTTATTTCGAAAGCCTGGAAAGTTTTTATGCGTTTCGAACGCCAAACGCTCAACGCCCAAACGCTGAACTAGTAAAGATTATAAATCTCCTTAATATCTTTCAGAATAGCTTCAAAATCGATTTTAAGGTCGATTAATTTACCTGTATGGATATCGAAAACCCAGCCATGTACCGTTATCCCACGGTTGGTTATTGCTTCCTGTACTGCTGCGGTTTTTAACAGGTTTACGCATTGTTCCTGCACGTTAAGTTCTACAAGGCGGTTATAGCGTGTGCCTTCATCCTCAATAGCATTTAGCTCATCTCTATGGATGCGGTAAACATCACGGATATTTCTTAACCATGGATTAAGTATGCCCATATCTGCAGGTTGCATTGCCGCCTTAACACCTCCGCAGTTGTAGTGACCGCAAACCACAATATGGTTCACTTTCAAATGGCGCACAGCATAGTTTAAAACCGTCATTACGTTTAAATCTACGTTGTTTACCAGGTTCGCTACATTCCGGTGTACAAAAGCTTGACCTGGTTGTATGCCCATTAAATCTTCTGCTGTAACACGGCTATCTGAACATCCGATATATAAAAACTCCGGACTCTGTCCTTTTGATAGTTCAGTAAAGTAATCAGGATTAATAGCCAGTTTATCGGCGATCCATTTTTCGTTGTTCTTAAAAACGTCTTCTACATTCATATTTGTGCTTTAAATAGCCTTTTTAAGGTATATAAATTATGTTAAGCTGTTATTTATGCGGATATAAAATTAACAAAGATTTTCTGATTCCGGCAGCATTCTTCGTCTGTGATTGTTGTATTCAAATTGAAATAAATGGGCCATGCAGATTTTCTTTTATAGTTTGTTCTAACAAATTTTATGCTTAAATGTTTGCTGATTTTGAGCAATTGAGGAAGGAAACGCAAGGTAGAAATTGTTGAGGGGTGTAGTCCTGGTACAGTTATCTTAATCTTTCCAGCAGCTTTTTCATACTGGTTAGCTGCAGGATGTTTTTAAATTCAGGTGTATCAAAACCACCTTTAGCGATTACCTGCTTCAGGCTTCTGTTAAAACTTCTTACAGAGATACCCAGATAGGCGGCCATGTCTTCCTTAGAGATGGAAATATGCTCATCAGCCTGCAATTTAAGCAATTTTAAAAGCGCATATTCTAAAGTGTATAACTGTTGAAACGATGCCCGCGTACTGGTCTGGATAATTCTGGTAGACAATTCCTGGAGTAAGATGGTAGTAAACTCAACACTTTTATTAATCAGCGAAAGGAAAAGATGATCAGGTATCACATAGGCAGTAACCTCACTTATTGCGGCTACATTGCACAAACAATTGATCTTTTTTATAGCTTCTAATTCGCCAACCACTTCGCCCTTACCTAAAAATTCGATAATAAAATCTTTACCGTTTTCTTCAGAAATAAAACATTTGCTAATCCCATCTTTAATAATGTAAATGTTGCTGATTTTTTCACCCTGCTCAATAAATCTATACCCTGCTTTAAAGTTTTTAAGCGTAATGGCCTCTTCTTTGTTTTCAGTGCTAAAACGCTCAATAAATGACAAGAAAGTAAGGTTGGTACGTAGCATATTTATTTAGTCGAGACAATTGTCCTTTTTTAAAGGTAGTTGTTGCTTTACTTTTGTGGTGCTAAAGTAAGCATAACCATGAAAAATCAAATTACTGTAATTGCTTTTGATGCTGATGATACCCTTTGGGTAAATGAACCCTATTTCCGCGAAACCGAAGAGCAGTTTGCAGGCCTTTTAGAAGATTTTATGCCGCGGCACAACATCCTGGCAGAGCTTTACAAAACAGAAATAGCCAATTTACCACTTTATGGTTATGGAATTAAAGGTTTTGTATTGAGTATGATCGAAACCGTTTTAAGGATAACAGCAGGTAAAATAGACCCTGTTGTGATTAGCAGGGCAATAGCACTCGGGCAGGAAATGCTCAATAAACCGGTAGAACTGCTTGATGGGGTAGAAGAAGTACTGAAAGCCCTGCATGGAAAATATAAACTGGTAGTGGCTACCAAAGGCGATTTGCTTGATCAGCAACGGAAATTGACCAAATCGGGACTGGATCATTATTTTCACCATATCGAAATTATGAGTGATAAACAGGAAAGCGATTATCAAAAACTGCTCAAACACCTGGATTGTAAACCTGAAGCATTTTTAATGCTGGGCAATTCCTTAAAATCGGATGTTTTACCGGTACTAAATATTGGTGGACATGCCGTTCACATCCCTTTTCACACTACATGGGTGCATGAGCACATTGATCATACCATTGAACATATAAATTTTTACCAGATGGAAAGTCTATCTGATGTTTTACCAAAATTAATTGAATGAAAGAAAAAATAGATATCAATACCTGGATCAGAAAAGATCATTTTAAATTTTTTAGCGTCTTTGAAGAACCATTTTTCGGCGTAACCGTAGAGGTAGATTGTACCGCTACCTACGAAGAAGCAAAAGAAAACAATGTTTCTTTTTTCCTGCTTTACCTGCACAAATCGCTGGTAGCTGCCAATCAGGTAGAGCCTTTTAGCTACCGCATTATAAATGGTGAAGTTTGGAAATACGATACCGTAAATGCTTCGGTTACCATTAACCGGCCAAACGGAACTTTTGGGTTTGGTTATATGGATTTCTATGAGGATTTTGAAGATTTTAGAACAGCAGCCAATCAGGAGATTGAAAAAGTACAGGCCAGCACTGGTTTAATCCCTTCCTCATCGGGCGAAAATGTAATCCATTATTCGGCACTGCCCTGGTTAAATTTTACTTCTTTATCGCATGCCCGAAATTATGCTTACCAGGATAGCTGTCCTAAAATATCTTTTGGCAAGCTTAGAGATGAAAATGAAAGAAAAATAATGTCGGTTTCTATACATGTAAACCATGCTTTGATGGATGGATTTAACGTTGCCCAGTTTGTAGACTGCTATCAGGCGCTGTTAAACCGCAAAGAAGTTAATGCTTACGGCTAATCTAAGCCTTGAATGAATAAAATCTAAAGGGGATTTAATATCCGGTTAATATTAGGATTTTATTTTCGGGTGATGTTTATAATTGCCGTTGCTGTTCCGTTTTACCTTTTGGCTATCGTAGCCATCTGTTATATGGATACGGCTTTTAAGGCCATTATGTTTTTTGTAATGTTGCTCATTGCCACATTTGTACTTTTTTTATTCATCAATTATCCTATGCAATCGGCATTTGGTGTAATCTGTTTAATGGCATTGTTTGCTGTTAAAATTAAAGATTAATTAAAAAGATAAATTATCATTTGCATTCGAGAAAGTATTTGCTATTTTTGCTGCTCAAGCCGGAAGCTTGTTTTCAATAATTGATTTGGTCATTCTCACTTTGGTTATTGAATATTTAAATTTTGGGGGATTAGCTCATTTGGCTAGAGCGCTTCGCTGGCAGTGAAGAGGTGATCGGTTCGAATCCGATATTCTCCACCATGATTAAAAAGCTCCGAAAGGGGCTTTTTTTATGCCCTGACCGTAATTAACCAGTAATTTTGATGGTCAATTCTAATAATAGTATGATAGTTTTATAAGTAATTAATATCAACTTATGACAAATTTTCATACTATTGCCCGACTAAAAACCTACCATGGCAACCATCAACTTTAAAGTATTTAAGAAGCACAAAAATATAACGTTAAGTTGAATGATTTACCACAATAAAAAGAGAGTGTATTTGGGCACTTCTCATTTTGTCGTTGATGGACAGTTGAAAAAAGATTATACAATAAAGGATAAGGATTTACTGGCACTACTTACCTCTGAACTGGGGGATTATAGAAAACGGATTAGTGAGTTTGGAAATACCATAAATCATTTAAGTGCAATTGAATTGGGTAAGTTAGGCGGACAATCAGTTGAAAAAATAGCTAGGACAAAGTTCAGCATTGTAACTACAAACGCAAATACCAAATCGCTGGTCAAACCGTCATTAAACAATGGCTTAACTCAAATGAATCTTGAGTTTTTTAGTTTCCTATTAAATTGATTAAGACCTTAACACAAAGATGAGAACTGATGATTTCAGCCAAACTGTAAAAGATAAAGTTGCAGAACGAGCAGCACATATTTGTTCAAACCCAACCTGTAATCGGATAACAATTGGACCGGATAATACAAATCCGATGGCCTCAACTAAGGGAGGTATTGCAGCTCATATTTGTGCAGCAAGTCCGGGCGGGGCAAGATATGATATGTCACAAACACCGGCACAGCGTTCAAGCATCGCCAACGCAATATGGCTCTGTGCATCATGTGCGCTAATTATAGATAAAAATAATGGGTTAGATTATCCAGCACCGGATTTAAGAAAGTGGAAAATTGATCATGAAAAATTAATTAAAGAATGCCTTGAGGGAAGCAGGCGTGTAATTTTCCAATTCCAAAAGCTAACCGATCAAGCAGGTTCCTGCAGGCAAATCATAAAATTCCTGGAACAACGGGGTGCATTGTTTGTAGATTTAAACCATGAAATTCCATATTACGTTTTTGAAAGCGTAAAGGAAATCCGGACATTTCTAACACAAATGCAAACCAACATAATTCCTGAGTCTCCTTTGGAAGTAATGATAGACTCTATTAACATGGCTTGTAGAGTTTTCATGAATACTACTACACCGAACATATCAATGACCGAGTTGAGCTATAGCTTAGGGGCAATGAGAAAGATCGTTGGCCTAAATCTTTTAGATATGGGCAAGGTGTATGGTGTAAAAATTACTGGAGATTTAAATAAAATTTTACTTGTCAACTAATCGAACCTTAGTTATCGGTTTTACCTGCTTCAACGAATTCTGTCTGCGTAAAAATGGATGGGTTTCTTACAAAATTTTCAATGCGATGGGTAAGTAAGGCATCAAAGCGATCTTTGCTATCTCTGGCATATCCAATGTAGCGCATAAATTCTTTCATGTCCATAACATGAATCCAAATCTTAACCTCGATCATGGCGTTGAGTAAGGTCAAGATAGTTTTTTCCCATTCCCCAAATGGTAACAGTTCAGAAACTAAAATAATACCATGTGGCAATAGTTGCCTATCGAATATAATTTCATTCCCTTTGGTGTCATAAATTGGAACATTCTCTATAATCTTTTTCGTTGTGCCAATGAGTTGCTTAGTTGCCTTTGCAATTTGATTTTGCAACCCGGCAACTTTTCTTTCCATTGTCCGCTCTTTCTCAAGGTTATTTACACCCAGTGCCTTTGCCTCAATTAAGAAAATCCCATATTGGGAGTAAGCGAGAACATCTATAAGTTCCCGGGTATTTGCTTTATGCGGTATTCGTGGTCCCCGGTGTATATCTTCGCCGAATATCGATCCAAGGGTAACCAAAATTTCCTTTTCTAAAATGCCACCCTCATCATCATCTGCAATATAAGTGTCTGCTTTTTCATGCTCCGCCAAAAAGGTATTTTCCATAATTATCCAGTCGCTTAAGGTACCCACAATTGCTAAAGTTTGTATTTGATTCGGGTCTGTATAAGATCTATCCAGGCCAAGGCTATACTGAAAGCAATCTAAAGAATTATGCAACTTTTCTGTAAAATCTCCTTTGTGCAATTGTTTCGCATTTCCTAATAGGGCAAGCACATCATGTTTAGCTTTTTCAGTTAGGGCTAATGTCGCTGTAGCCTGGCATACGTTTAATTCATTATGAAAGTGAATATACACTTTATCCAAATTCATGATCTTAGCAATTGATAAATGTTCGTCCAAAAATCGCTGAGCACAGGATAAAACAAGATAATGAACAGGATCGTCATAAATACGAAGACCGACATGGAATATATTAGGTGTTTGATTTTCATCCCTGCCAAAAAGGAATTCAATCTTACAGCCTTTTATTAACGCTTTGATAGATGGAGAGGTAGTTTTTACCATTATCTTCGATCCGTACTCATCGCTGATATACCATATTGCTGCCTGCTCATGGCGCAACTCTTGATAAATTCTTTCTGCAGTTTCCATACCTCTAATCTTCTATTCCCCGATCTTTGAGGTTTTTCACTTTTTCCAACATCTCTAAAATATGTGGTGGGTAACTTCCCTCAAAATATTCAAATACCAAAGGATTACCCCAAAGAAAATGCGAAGTAAATTCAATCCATAAATCCACGCTAACTACCCCATTTAACTTAAATAATTTTTCAGAGTAAGTTTTAATGTGGCTGCTGTTCTTTGCATTAAAATTAAAATCATCATCCCGTCTTCTGTAATATTCATCTGTTGTGTAAAAATGTATTGCACCATCAAAGTGCCTGAAATAGCCTTTATCCAATACATATTCGGCATGAACATACCTTACAGGATAGTATTCTACTCCATCAATCTCAACTTTAGTTTCTTCTGTTTTAAATTCTTCCGCCTGGAAACTTTTTATACCCTCTTTGGATGACCACTTAATATCCAAAGAATAAATATCCGCAAAGAAAAAGGAGATATGATGCGGGGCTAAGTCTAAAGGTGGCCGTAGTTTTGTATTGCCATCGCTCATCTTACCAATATCCTTGTTAAATTTTGCACCATACCAAGTATCCAATTCCATGTAGCCCAATCCCTCTGTATTTAAGCTCAGGGCATCAAAATCAATGGAAATGTATGACTCGATATTGGGTTCTTTTATATTCCAGAAGAATTCTACGAACCGTGGGGCAAAATTATTGTGCAAGGTATAGGCTCGCCTGAAATATCGACTGGCCAGCAATACGCTACTCTTACCATAAAGATTGCCATTGGCGAAACGACGCCTTTCAAAACTGGCTAATAAAGTATTGAAATCAAGCAAACCCTCTTTGTCCTTTTCTAAGTTCGGATATATAAGGCCAACGATATTTGGACAGCAAACTACTATTCCAATAGTTCTAAAAAGTTTAAAATTATCTGTGGTTAGCTGAACGCCCTTTTTACCAGCCTCAACTATAAAAACTTCTATCTTCTCTGCATTCTTTGATAATTCTTCCTTTTCTTTTTCAAGCTGCCTTTGTTTTTGCACTTCAAAGAAATTTTCTTCTGAATCCATTTTCTAAAATGTGTAACTGTCGACATTGAATACGTAAACAACATTCTTGATAAAAATAAACATATTGGAAAAAGTTAACTATAAGTTTTGCTGGACTTTTCCCAAAGAATTCATCTTCAACTGTAGTAAAAATTCGCACTGCAGCAAGTTTTGCGAAGTTGCATTGAAGTAGAGAATTATTCTCCTGTGCTTAATAGCTTAGTAGTTACGAGCGTTGATTTTTTCATGTTTTTGATTTATTGGTGGCAATTTAAAGAATAAAGTCAAGAATTAATTACGCAAAAGTTCACGATGTAAATCATCAGCATTTTTAAAGTACCCAATAAATACCACTATTAATTTTACAATGATCAAAGCGAATGAAAATGTAATTCCGATAGCAATCAGAAATCCGCCCAAATGAAGTGGTTCTCTGAATAACATAGTCCCGAAGCCTAAAAGAAAAAATACACAGATAATTGGTAGGGCTCGTAAAAAGCCAACTTGGTAAGAATCAAATTCGTACTTGCTATAGAATACGATTATGGCTACGATCACTATCCCAGTGAGAAATAAAACCATTAATAATTGCTCATAGTTGTTTATAATAAACGGTATATAATGTAAATTTCCTTTCTTTTCCAAAACGTTATAAATGTATAAATTTTCAATCCAGATTCCTTTCATCAATTGACCCACAAGGGCTATAACTGAGATAAAAATCGAAAGCTTGGCAAGTTTCTTGGTGTCATTGTTTGCTTTAATTGAGCTTAAATAGTAAGCATCTTCTAATCGGTTTTCCATAATAATTAGGTCTTGGTTTATCTCCGCCAATTTAAAACGTAAATAGGATTATTGCAACGATAATATTATCACCAATCTTCTGTGCCAAGGTAGAAGAAAACTCAGCCAAATTACCCAAAATGATAAATAAAAAACCGCTTTTAAACCATCAAAAACAGCGTTTAAGCAACGCAATTGATGAAATTTCAAATCCGATATTCTCCACTTAAACGCTTAATTGTTTGTTTTTCAAATGATTAATCGTTTTTTTTTGTTTAATGGTTGTCTGAGTTTTCTAAGTTTCATCATGCTGTGTGCTTTGTAAACATTGCAGTAGTCTGCCTGATTTTTAGATGTGGATCTTCATGGCTGTAATTCATTTCTCGATAGCAATTTCAAATAGGTTAAAATTTTCCCGCTGTGCTCTGCTTCGTGATAGTTAGCGGCTTGCAATGCCTGGATATGATTTTTCACTTGAAATCCGATAGGTAACTCAAAGGGTTCATAATTGATAAATAATCCAGATTCCAGATCTAATTCAAGGTGGTTAACTGTTTCAATCAATAACCGTTTCACCTCATTAACATCTGGAGTAGTTTTCCAGGTACCTGGAGACGATCCAATTTTGAAGGACTCCATAAATTCTTTAGTTATATACATTGGTAATCCGCTACGCATGTACATATGCCGCTGTTGAGAAGTGATGCAATGACCAATTTGCCAAATTATATTATTGTTAAAACCTTCTGGAATTTTAAATAATATTTCGGAATTAGTTGTTTCCATTAATTGGTAAAGCCTCATCCTGCTTGCCCTTAAAATTTCACATTCGAAACGCTCAATAATCATTTAAGTTTGGTTTAAGTCCTTCGTTACAGAAGAAACCGTAATGTTCTCTAAAGTAAACTTTTCAATATCAAAGTTTAAAATTTATCTCACTAGAAATCCTGGCGCAAAAGGATTGTATGATGGTTGCATCTATTGTGTGGTTAATACAGGCAGCCCATGCCTGTTCTGGTTTTAGCATATTGCCTGATCAGGAATGCAAATTCCCACTATACATGCCGCCGTCAAAATGACCTGCGGTTGTCTGCGTAATGAACAGCACAATATCAGTAGTTTGAATAGCCAGAAAGGTCGGACTTTCCATTTCAACCCATGCACTTTCGCCGCTGGCAAGCACTATAGTTTCATTGATTTTTATTCTGCCGTCAAATACATAGAACAGGAAGCTGCAATTTTCGGCTGGTGCTTCCGGCAGTGTAATGGCTTCGCCTGTTTCCAGCCTCACATCAATGAGCCAGGTATTGCTCCTGATCTGAAGTGGATAATCCTCACCCTTGCCTGCTATCTTTCGCCATAGGTTTTTACTGTAGGTTTCAGGCATTTGATAGAACTGAACCTGGGATGGCAAGCCTGCAGTTTCCGGCCGGATAAAAATCTGCAGCCCCTCTAAAATACCGCCTTCCGCGAGCACCCGCTCTTCATGTTCATATTTTGCTCCTGCATTCATTAACATCAGTCTCTGGCTAGAGATTACATCGGTGAATCCTTCAGAGTCCAGATGTTTTACTTTGCCATTTCTCAAATAGGTCAGGATCTCATCGTCGCGATGTGGATGCATTGGAATCAGTGTGCCTGGTGTTATCCTGGCGTGGTCAATCCGTCCGATTGTAGCAAAACCACTATCGTTTAGCTCGGGCCGGATAAGCCCGGGATATAAAATTTGTATGCCAAAGCCACCATGTTGTTTACCATATTTTATGGCATTTTCTATTTTCGTTATCATGTTCTGAATATCAGCTGTGAGGTGAATGATTAGTTGAGTTCCACTACAACTTTGCCGATGTAGCCACCTTGCTCAGCGTATTGATAGGCTTCTTTATATTGTGAAAATGGAAATACCTTGTTAACTTCAATCTCCAGTCCTTTCTTTATGGCTTCTAGTAAAATATCCGTGTATTTGGCAGATGGGGCAGAAAGTATGACCACGTGTTTTTTAGACCTGAATAAGTTCATGAAAAGTGATACCGGGATCTCAATTGGTTGAGGTGTAGGGTTTAGGAACAGCGCTTTGGCTTTCATGATTGATTTGGCCGTTTTGTAGCCCATTTTGCCTGAAAGATCAATCACAATATCGTAGGTGGCTGTGTTGGAAAGCACATTTTCTTTGGTATAGTCTATCACGGTATTTGCGCCCCATTTTTTTGCAAATGCTGTTCCTTTATTACTCGTAACAGCTGTTACGTTTGCACCCCTTTGTTTTAATAACTGTAATAAAAACATACCAAAACCTCCGGTTGCACCATTTACCAGGATATTTGTTTCGGAATTGATGTTCCCCATTTTTTCTAATGAAGTAACTGCTGCGGTACCCACTACCGGGATAGCGGCGGCCTGGGCAAAGCTGATTTGGGAAGGCTTTTTCCATACCAATGAAGCGGTTACCGCAACATATTCGGCTGATACGCCCTCTTTCATCATGTTTTTTACTACACCAAAAACTTCATCGCCTTTTTTAAGGCCGGTAACAGCAGCTCCGGTTTCTTCTACGATACCCGCAAAATCGGTTCCTGTATATTTTGGAAATTTTGAACCAGACATTAATGTCATTTCACCTTTCCTGATTTTCCAGTCCATTGGATTGATGGAAAATGCTTTTACTTTAACCAGTACCTGATTTGCTTTGATAGCAGGTACTGGTTGTTCTGTTGCTTGCAACACTTCTGTAGTTCCGAATTTTTGATATACGATTGCTTTCATGATATTTTTTTTAATTGTTTAAATTGATATCACAAAATTGCAAATAGCTACCCCATCAAACTTGTATCAGATCACTGTTATGAACCTTCGTGAAATTTGTGGCGTTCGATTATAGGATTATCTTTGTTAAAAAAATAATGTTATGAAAAACCCTGCTCAACTATTAGAAGACAGTTTACTGATCATCTGGAATAATCTAAATTCAGTTGAAAGACTTCAGGCTATGCAGCAGATTTACCACCAGGATATTCAGTTTTTTGAAAGTGATTCAGGCCGTGCAATTAGTGGATATGAAGCCATCAATAATCTCATAACGGGTTTGCAATCGGAGTGGGCACCTGAATTTTCTTTTCAGTTGAGTAAACCAGGTCAGACCAATCATAATATTCAAATCGCTTCGTGGACACTCGGCATTCCGGGCGAGCAGCCTGTTGCGAGTGGAACGGATGTAGCCATTATAGAAAATGAAAAAATCAAATCACTCCATTTATATCTGGATTAATGGAAGCAGTGGCTAAAAAATGTAAGCCTGTTTTACCTCAGTAAATTTCTATCAGATCGCTATTATACTTTAAGGCCTTTGGCGGCATGCCGAACATTTCGTACATGTACTTATTAAACTGTGGGAGATCGTAAAAACCGGTGTCGTAGGCAATATCCGTAAGGCTTCGGTCTTTGTCTGCGAGGGTAAGGTATATGGCTTGGCGCAATCTTGTCCATAACAAATATTTAGATAGGCTACTGCCTGTTTGCTGCTTAAATATGGACGCCAGACGGGATGGTGAAAGAAAAACGATATCAGCAAATGTTTGCGGCGTGATGTGCTGCTCAAAATAGTTCGCCTTGATATAATCAACTATTTTTGTAACCCTTTCATCGTAATCAGCAGAAGGCAATTTAGCGATTAGGGCATCAATGACCATGTTTATAGCTAAACTGTCTTTTGGTGTCTGAAAAAACATATTGGTTTCAGAAGGCGAGTCAAAAACAATATGATCCTGATTTGGTTTAAACCTGCTGGCCAGTTCCAGGCCAATGGTTGAATAAGGTTCAATATTCAGGACGTTCAATGTTCCTGTTTCCGCAATGCAAAAATGTGGAACATGCGGCTTGATCAGAAAACCATGGATACGCTCATGGAGTATTCTGCTGATTGTTGAGTTAAATGGGGTATCGTTTGATAAAACAATTTGGTAGGCAGAATGGTGAGTGATGGATCTCTACAGTGAGATTGCGGGCTTTAAGCGCTAAAATGAAAGGGTTATTATGGTGTTTGATCATGTAAATAATGACGTTGATACGATACAGGAAATTTACAAATTATAAGCGGTTATTCAGCTATCTGAACGCTAGCCCTCATGATATGATGGCGACCTGCCATTCGATGCCAATGGTCTAAGAATGAAATTTAAGTTTGTCAATCGCTTTATCAACTTTTTTATTCTCCCCGTATATTATGATTCCCGCCAGGTTGAGATCAGAATCTGCATGTTTTACGATTTCGCTGATATTGCCTTCTTCATTTTTCGTTGCAAAAAGTTCTTTGGTGTAAATGCCTATGTTTAATTCCCTTTCTGCTGCACGGTTAAAAGCACGTTTCAATTGCTCATCCGATTCAGCAGCATAAACAAGAATGGGATGCTTTATAAAAGGGAGGTATGGTGTGCCGGATGCACTTACCAGCGGTGCGCCGTGGGTTTCCGGAAAAGCTATTGCTATTGAACTTGCCAGGAAAGCGGTAACATTTAATTTTTGCCAGTCTTCTAAACTGTTTAGAATAACTACAGCTATCTTTTTATCATACATCTGATTTTATTTTTGGTTTATAGGAAACGAACTGATATCCATCGGTAAGTATCTGCTACCTATTGACCTGATGCCAGCCGTTACAACAACTTCATGCATTGTTAATTACGTAACCAGTTACGCAAATGTAAATAACTATTTTATTATTTGCAAAAAGCGTTGTTGAAATTTATTTTCCTGCCCAACCCAAACTTGTATGTTTGAAATCATCTGGAAATTTCAGGCCATAACCCAGCATACGGTCAAACGATGAATGTGCAACCAGTAGTAATCCTATGGAGATAATTACATCTATGTGCATCGTAAAACCAGCTGCGAGCAGCGCTATTGCTACTGCACGATGATGAAATAAGTTATAGGTGAAAGCACCTACGCGGGTATTCACCAGGTAACCTATCATAGAAAGATCAGGCGAAAAAAATAGCAATAGCCACAGCCAAACTGATAATCCCATATTATATTTCGTTAAGAAATAAATAGCTATTGCAGTTATGGCTGCTTCTTCAATTCTGATGGTGAAATCCATCACTTTTTGCTGATTCATGACAATGATTTTTGTTAGCTCAAATGTATGCCTGAAACAATGGGTAAGCTCTTGACAAAAATCAAGAAACCATTTTCCTCCGTATCCGGCTAAAAGTTTCAGGTGTCATGCCGAGCATAGAGGCCAGGTATTGAAGCGGTACCTGATTAAAAAGTTCGCGGTTGTGCTCGAAGAGTTTTTGATAACGGTCTTCGGCGGTCAGGGAAATGAGGTCCATGATCCGGTTCTCCATCATCACAAAACATTTACCCGTAAACAGTTTTTCAAATTCATGCCATTTGGGCACCAGTCTTCCCATCGTTAAATACGCTTCGTAATCGATCGTAAACAAACGCGTTTGTGTGAGTGCCTGGATATCAAACCGAGAGGCATTCCTGAACATAAAACCCTGGAGATCTGTGATGAAATAACCGGCAGTTCCTATCCATTGGGTAACTTCTTTTTCTGGCAGCTTTACAAAAACTCTCAAAATACCACTTTCTATAAAACTAAGTTTATTGCAGAATTTACCTGTTCTTAAGAAATAGTTTCCCTTTTCAATCACCTCGGGTTTAAATAATCCGCTCACTTTTTGACAGTCATCCGGACTAATGCCGAAATGGTGGTGGATATAACTTTCAAGTTCGTTCATCTATATTTTTTTATGATAAAGGTAGCTGCATTAAAATGCTCCAGGCCAAAACAGTGATCTGATACAAGTTTCCGTTTTTTGATCGTAGCATATTTGCATAGTCAATTATAAACAACAATTAAAAAATACAAAGATGAAAAAGAAAATAGTAATCCTTGGGGCTACCGGAACAGTAGGCAGTAAAATTTCAGAAATCCTTTTAAGCGAAGGACATGAGGTGACATTGATAGCCAGGCATACCGAAAAATTAGAAAGTTACCAGAGCCTGGGCGCTGAAATAATAGCAGGTGACATCACCGATGTTGAAACACTGACCGAAACCTTCAAAAATGCCGATAGCGCATTTGTGCTAATGCCCGATAATGTGAAGGCGGAAAATACCAGGGCCTACCAGCGAATGGTAACCAGTAAACTGATCGAAGCCATTGAGCACTCGGGCATCAAATATATTGTAAACATGAGTAGCCTTGGCTCTCACATGCACGAAGGCAATGGGATTATGGCGGGTAGCGGCGAGCAGGAAGTGAGGCTGAACCAGTTGAATGACGTGAATGTGCTGCACATCCGTTCCGCTTACTTTATGGAAAACTTCTTGAGAACAATTCCCCTGGTAAAAAACAAAGGGATCAACGGTACAGTCGCCGATGGCGATCACGCCATACCAATGGTGGCCACTCAGGATGTTGCAAAGATTGCCGCCCGTCATTTGGCCAACCTCGACTTTAGTGGTAAAAGTGTCCATGCCGTAATGGGTCCGAGAAATTATACCTATCGGGAATTTACCGGCATTATTGGTGAGGCCATTGGTAATACAGCGTTGCCCTATGTGCAGGTACCCGTTGAGCAAATGACCCAGACCTTTTTAGGCAATGGTTTTTCAGCCGATTTTGTAGCTAATTTATTAGAAATGGGAACAGCAATTAAAACTGGTTTTATGAATTATCAAAAAAGGGATGATGCTACTACCACGCCGACAACGGCAGAAGAATTTGTAAAAGCGTTCTACCTGCCACTTTACAATAAATAATCAAACGAATTATAAAATAGAAAAAATGAAAACAGCATTCATTACAGGAGCCAATAAAGGTATTGGCCTTGAAACCGCAAAGCAATTGTTGAAAGAAGGGTTTAGGGTTTATCTCGGAAGCCGTGACTTGGCGAGTGGACTGGAAGCAGCCGGCAAATTAAGATCGGAAGGACTTACCGATGTAGAAGCAGTACAGATAGACGTAACAGATGAAAATTCTGTAGCTGCCGCACGCACGGAAATCGGAAAGCGGACGGCTGTTCTGGATGTGCTGATCAACAATGCAGGCATCAATGGAGGGCAGCCACCATACACTGCCCTTAGCGCCACCCATGATGAGTTAACTGCAGCCTTTAATACCAATGTTATCGGAGTGGCAAGGGTTACAAACGTCTTTATTGATCTATTGAGAAAGTCGCCCAAACCGAGAATTGTGAATGTAAGCACCAGCGTGGCGTCGCTATCCCTCCAGAGCAATCCCGAATGGGCAGCTTATAACCATGCAAAATATGCGGTATATGCTGTATCAAAAGCTGCGCTGAACATGTACACCGTTCAATTGGCCTATGCGCTGCAGGGAACGCCATTTAAAGTGAATTCCGTTTGTCCTGGGTACACAAAAACAGATTTTACAGGAAATAACGGGGGCGATGTTGAAGTTGCCGGAAGTCGTATTGTAAAGTATGCTTTGATTGGAGACGACGGGCCAACAGGGAAATTTATCAGCGAAGAAACCAATCCACAAACGGGCGAAATTCCCTGGTAAAACACATTCATTATTGATTTACTGAATGAAAAACAACGATCTGGTACAAGTTTATCCCTTCGGATGTCGACACTTTTGTATCAGAGATTAGGAAACAATTAAAATCATAATTACCATGAAATTATTAGAACAAACACAGTTTGGAAAGCTAACCTTAAAGAACAAAATGGCCATGGCTGCCATGACCAGAAGCCGTGCGGACATCAACGGTATAGTGGCTGATATGACCGTTGAATACTATACCCAGAGAGCTGGTGCGGGCCTGATGTTTACCGAAGCCATCAGGATAAGTGAAGAGGCTACGGGCAGTCCGCTTACACCTGGGATTTACACAAATGATCAAATCGAAGCATGGAAAAAAGTCACAAAATCAGTGCACGAGCACGGTGGGCTTATCATTGCCCAGCTCTGGCATACTGGCCGTGCAGGACACTCAATCGACAGGAATGGTAAACTGCCACTGGCCCCGTCTCCACTAGCTATCCAGGGCATGCAGCATTTTACTTCGCAGGGACTGAAAGATTACGAAACGCCCCAGGAAATTACCCTGGCCGAAATCGGCCAAACGATCAGGGATTATGGGCAAGCTGCCAGAAATGCAATCGCGGCTGGTTTTGATGGTGTAGAACTTCATGCGGCAAACGGATATCTGCCAAGCCAGTTTCTGGCAGAAAGTGCAAATCAGCGTACGGATGATTATGGAGGCAGTATTCCCAAAAAAGCCCGTTTTGTGCTGGAAGTGATGCAGGAATTGATCCTTGCGGTTGGCGGAGATAAGGTAGGGATTAAGATTTCACCTTTCCATCCCTATGGTGATATGGTACTGGATGACCCTAAAGGCACCTACACTTACCTGGTGCAAGAGTTGAACAAGTTAGATTTTGCCTATATAGAACTGATGAAGCGTAGCCCGTACTTCCCTTCACCCGCTCATTACCCGGCAGATGACGAAATAGAACTATTCGGCAGCATGATTAAACAAGCGGTTATTGCAAATGCAGGCTATGACAAGGCTTCTGCAGAAGCAGAACTGGAAAAGGGAATAGCAGGTCTTATTTCATTTGGTACCCTGTTCCTGGCCAATCCAGATCTGCCAATACGATTTGAAAAAGAGGCAATACTCAACGAACCGGACAGGGCTACCATGTTTGGGGGCGGAGCGCATGGCTATGTCGATTATCCATTTTTAAATGATTAAATACATTGGCAGATATCCAACGTGATGATCAAAAAAAATGTACAGACGCAGCCTGTTTGCGTCTGTTTCATTTCCGTTTGCTTTGGTAACGGGTAGCCTGCATTTCTGAGTACCGTTGATGATTATTGGAGTTTAAAAGCAGGCGAAAAACTGTTGGTTATGATTATCTTTCTCCTAGCCGCTTTGTGACAGCCAGGATTTGGGATGAAAGCTGGACCTATGCATCGGGTGGTATTTACAGTCCGGTGGGTGATGTGGTAAAATGGAATGATGCGCTCAAGCAAAATAAGGTTATTTCTTCGAGGGCTCTTACTGAATGTTATACGCCAGGTAAGGGCGATTATGGCTACGGTTGGTTCAATACGGCAAAAAGATTGCTTACCATCCCGGGAACCTTGAAGGCGCAAAAAGCTACTTTGCCCGGATACCACAATTTTCAATCTTAGTAAGGATGGGAAACAAACATTGACAATTAGATCGGGGTTATCTACTAAAATTGGTGATAGATTGAATTGAAATTAAGTTTGGAATAATACGGCTCGTTCTAATAACCATATACTTCCGCTTGAATGATTTGTGCATTATTGCTATCTTAGATTTTGCGAATGTCTGGAGTGCAATGGGCAGCTGGTGAATAGAACATTAAATACCAAACGTGTTGACTGTTGTTTTTGAAAAATTAATTATGACAACCTTACATAGCAAATGCATATTGGTTTAATTTAAGCTAATCTCCAAAACGAATACTTACGATGAGCGACGACAATTTGAAACATTTAGGTGAGATGACTACATTGAGCGAGGTAATGAATCACTTATCCAAAGAAGGCTATACTTTCGATTTTAATACAGCTGCAAAATCCGTGGATGAACAAAATGCACTTGCGCAGCATCCGGAGAATTTTCTGATTGATAAATTTTACAGGTTTGAGGGGGCCTCAGATCCTGAAGATGAATCTATCTTATACGCTATATCATCAACAGACGGAAAAATAAAAGGATTACTTGTGGATGGTTATGGTATCTCCGCTGAGTATCTGGTAGAAGAAATTATTAAAAGAATAAAAACCAGGACAAAGTAGCGTATGGACAAACTTAAACTATACTGCATTCCCGATTCTCAGGAAATTTATCCGATCAGGGATTTTTTAAAAAGAAGTGTTGTTGATTTCGACTGGTTTGACCTCTCGCATGACGAGCAGGGCCAGGGAATTACTTCTTTCGACAATCCACAAAAGCATCCGGTAATAGAGTTTCCGGATGGAAAAATAATTATTAATCCTTCTTTAGAAGAGATTGCCTGTAACCTGGGCTGGATTACGGAACCTAAGTACGATGAATATGATCTGTCCATATACGGTGCAGGTCCGGCGGGATTAAGTGCTGCAGTTTACGCTGCATCAGAAGGATTAAAAACCATTCTTATTGAAAGGGAAGCGGTAGGTGGACAAGCAGGTACCAGCTCTTTAATTGAGAATTATCTTGGCTTTCCGGAGGGCATATCGGGTGCAAATCTGGCTGAGCGGGCGAGGCAGCAGGTTTTAAAGTTTGGTGTGGAAATTTTACTGCTTAAAGAAGGGATTAAGGGCACTTTTTATGACAACAAGATTCATGTCGACTTTGCTTCTGGTGAAAAACTGGTCGCGAAGGCTAATATTTGTGCAACAGGAGTGGAATATGCAAGATTGAACCTGCCGGATGAAGAACGGTTTTTTCATAAAGGCGTTTACTACGGAGCCGGTGCCAGCGAAGCTTTTTTTTGCCAGGACAAGGATTTATACATCATAGGCGGGGGAAATTCCGCCGGCCAGGCCGCAACTTATTTTTCAGGATTTGCAAAACGCGTCTTTATGGTCATCAGAAAAGGAAATCTTGCCGAAACCTTGTCAGAATACCTCATTCAAAGAATTGCAAGCATCAAAAACATTTTTGTTTTGTATCATTCACAGGTTACTGCGCTAGAAGGCGGGGATTACCTGCAACGGATTAAAATAGCCAATAGCGAACAGGAGACGGAATCCTGGCATGAAACATCAAAACTGTTTATTTGCATAGGCGGAAAGCCCAACACAGAGTGGGCCTCGGAAACAGCCATTTGCAGGGACAGGAATGGATACCTATATACCGGAAATGATGTGATGGCGCTGGATCAATATAGAACATGCTGGGAACTTGACAGGCCTCCCTTTCACCTGGAAACCAGCGTGCCCGGATCTTTTGCCGCGGGAGACGTACGATTCAATTCAGTAAAGCGTGTCGCATCAGCCGTTGGAGAGGGTGCAATGGCCGTTACCCAAGTCCATCAATATCTATCAAAACTATAATTATGGAAAACAATCAACCATGCAGCCATTTATCGGCGATTAAAGAATTGAAGTTGGCGAAACAGCCTGTTTGTGAAGAATGCGTAAAGCAGGGCACAGATTGGGTTCATTTACGCACCTGCCAAACTTGCGGCATAACTTTGTGCTGCGATTCCTCTCCAAAACAACACATGTCTCACCACTTTCAAATCAAGGAGCATCCTGTAGTGATTTCTTCAGAGCCCGGAGAGCGATGGTTATACTGTTATGTTGATGATCAGGTTGCAGAATACTAAATCCTATCATAAAAAAAACATTACAGATTACCCGCTTTCTCTTATACACTAAAGTTATATTCCCTTTTTACTTATAATTAATTGCCGTGTTTTAAGGTCGCAAAGGCCTGATTACTAGGTGAAACTCTGCTTATCGTCAGATTAATGCTCAAACCAATCAATTTTTTAACTTGCGGTGTGATGCTTTTATTTTGGATGATACGGCTCACGCACGCAAATCAAAAGTGCTTTAACCTAACGGAAATATCGAAAACCATTTGCTGCCGGGCCGTGTTAGGATAGAGGTTATATAATAAGTTTTAATAAGAAAAATATGAATACAGGAAAAATAGATTACGTTAACCTTGATGAATTATCAAATAGTAGTTATAAGATAGTTGAAGGTCAGGCCGACATTACCCATTGGCCTGTTGTAGATGAAAGTGGTACTACAGTTGGCAAGGTTAGGGATCTTTTATTTGATGCTTCACAAGATGCGATTCGTTACATTATTGTCGATCTGGATAAAACGGTGGCAGGTATTGAGGAAAAGGCGGTATTGATTCCGATAGGCTATGCGAACCTGGCCGAAAACAGCAAAGAAGTTGTCGTACCTGTAATGAGTGAGCAGCAATATGCTTCAATGCCCCGTTATATTATAGGCGAGGTAACGAGGGAAACAGAAATGAAGATCAGATCGGCTATAGGAAGTCCTGCCGCTTTGAGAATAGAAGAAGAAATAATGGAGATGGACCATCCAGAGTTTTACAAGCACCATCATTTTGACAGGGGGAACATTATTTCAAAAGGAGTGGGTTCTATCTCTCCCGAAACTCAATTTTCTGCTGAATCACAAAGCCGTGAAGAAGAAAGTAAAAGAATACATGAACTCATTGAGCACGCACACACAAATGATCCCCTGGCGCATGAAGTTGAGAACGGAAAAACTCCGGCTGAAGCGCATGAAAATTTCTACATTAATATAGATAACAGGGCCTTTAAAATAGAACCTCAGGAGAATGGTATTTATAGGATCTTTGACAATGAGGTAAAAGTTGGGGCAATTTACGCTCAGCCAGGCGAAAGGGGTGTTAAGTGGGCTACAATGGATCAGCTTGATGACCGGTTTGTGGAAGTGCTGGGTGAGGCCATTACACAGCATAACGCTTTGTAACGAATTGTTACGCTAACAGGTGGAATCAAACTAATCTGATATAGGAGGCTGATGAAATGGCGGCCATCGAATCTAAAGTTTGGACAACGGTTCGGGTAAGCCAAAAAATCCTTAAAAAGTCGTATAAATAATACGGATATAACCAATATCTGTATTTTTGTTACATTTATAAAACTACTAATAAGCTGACTCAGGGCACTTTGTTGATAATTATCAAGGTTCATTTTTTGTTAAGTAAACTTTAAGAAATAATTAATCTTATCTTCGGCTCCCATGAAAAACGCTCTAACAATCATGGTGTTATCTTTGTTAATAATTAGCGCTAAAGCGCAATCTGTTAAACAATTGTCAGCCGACTTGTTATCAACTGCCCGTGCAGACTTTAACAAAAATTTAATGAAATTGGATTCGGTTGATATTGATGATCTACCTTCATCTGTTTATTTGTTCTCCAGAGATGGTAAAAACGAAATAAACATTGACGGTGTTACGGTTATAACTGATCAAAAAGTTATTACTGGTATTAAAGACATGGATCTGTCAGCAGAGTCATTGAGAAATATCAGCGACAGACTAAAAGTTCTTGATAAACTCCAGAAAGCCTATAGCGATGCATCCAATGATGAATATAGGTCTAACAATAGAAACAAGAATAACATCGTTTTCTATGATCGTAGGTTTTTTGTAATTCTACAAGCAATGAAAGCAACCTTGAAAGACTTTAAAAAGATGTATGCTGCAAATCAGACTGATAAAACTAAAACGATATCAGTTGCAGCAATGAAAAACCCCAAGGTTGACTGGAAGTTCTATAATCGTTTGATAGAAGTTGAGCAAGAAAAGATAATAGCACTAACCAAATAACTGTTGTCCCGGTTAAAACCAGCCATCTGTAGCGAAAGTTGTAGGTGGTTTTTTGTTTTACGGGCATGTCTGGAGATGCAATTTTTAGGGTAATTTATTAAAATTAATTTTTGAGTACAGGTCTGATACTAAAAATTTAACTCTATCTGAGTCCATCTGCTTAAAAAAATAAATAACGTGATTTTTTTATATCTGATTATAAGTTTTTTATGAAATATTCTCTCATTGCGAGGTAGGATATAAGCAAACTGATGCAATCTATCATGTATTTACTATCAAAAAAGATTGTTTCACTCCAACGCAAAGCCCTTCTTCAGTTCGCAACGGCGAAACAAGACCCAAAACTCACGTTAAATAGCTTGATTATTTTCTTTGTAGTATTATCTAAAAAAACGTTAACCTAGTATACTGGATATTTTTATAATGCTAATTATCGCCATCTGTATACAGGTCTTGACACTTCCGTCCAGCATTTATTGTGTATTTTAAAGAAGTTTTTTAGTCCGTTCTGGATCCAAAATGTATGTAAATTTTGATTGCAAGACAACTACCTAAATTGTCCCTTTTCCGTTGAACGCATTGGATAGAGAAGACTCAAATTTCTTTCCTACTAAAAGCTTCTCCGTCATTCCGGTTCAATCAGATATTACACCCTTTCTCCGACGTCAGCAAAGCACCGCACCCCGAAAACGCAGCTGAATATCATTAAAAGATACATTAAGGTGTACATACCCCTTTCTATAGACTAAATATGATATCTGACATGTCTGCATCTTTTAATGTGGAATGAACTTTTAAAAATCAAGATTTAAAAAGTCGGATTAGTACAAAAAAAAGTCAATTAGATATAAAGATCCCAATCCTTATTATAATAAATTTGTTTTCAGATTAGATCATGCTAACCAAATTTATATGAATCGTAGAAAACTTATCCAAAGTCTTGCCATTGGTATCCCAACAATATTACTCACTAACAAGCTTTCTGCATTAGCAATGAAAGATGATGCCGCAAAAGAATTTGTAGAGAAGGTTTTAGCAGGACCATTTTCACCGACATGGGAATCTCTTTCCAATTATCAAACACCCGAATGGTTCAGAGATGCAAAATTTGGCATGTGGGCACACTGGGGGCCGCAATGCCAGCCAGAAGCAGGGGACTGGTATGCAAGGAACATGTACATGGAAGACAACTGGAAATATAAATACCATGTTAAAAAATATGGACATCCCTCAAAATTTGGCTTCAAAGATGTAATCAATATATGGAAGGCAGAAAAATGGGATCCGGATGCTTTGGTTTCCTTATATAAGAGTGCAGGTGCTAAATATTTTATGGCCTTAGCCAACCATCACGACAATTTAGACCTTTACGATAGCAAGTACCAGAAAAACTGGAACTCGGTAAAACAGGGGCCTAGAAAGGATATCATTGGTGGATGGGCGGCCGCCGCAAAAAAACACGGACTTCCTTTTGCAGTAAGTGTTCATGCGGCACATGCATGGAGCTGGTTTGAAACCGCTCAGCGAGCTGACAAAACCGGCCCATTGGCCGGCGTACCGTATGACGGAAAATTAACTAAAAAGGATGGTAAAGGCAAATGGTGGGATGGACTCGATCCACAGGAACTTTATGCCCAAAATCATCCGCCAAGCGAAAATAGCCAGGATAACGGAATGATACACAGGCAATGGGATTGGGGTAATGGTGTTACGCCACCTACAACTGCCTATGTAAATAAATTTTATAATCGAACCATCGACCTCATAAATAAATACAATCCTGATATGATTTATTTCGATGATTCGCAGCTTCCGATGTGGCCCATTAGTAATGTAGGGTTGAAGATAGCGGCACACTTGTATAACAAAAGCATTAAAGATAAGGGCAAACTTACTGCAGTAATTACGGGTAAAATTCTTACCGAAGCACAACGTAAGGCTATGGTTTGGGATATTGAGCGTGGGCAGAGTAATAGCATAGAACCACTACCATGGCAAACTGATACCTGTATTGGCGACTGGCATTATGATAGAGGGATCTATGATAGAAAGGCTTACAAAACCCCAAAAATGATTATACATACCCTGATTGATGTAGTGAGTAAAAATGGCAATCTGATGTTGAATATTCCTGTTCGTGGTGATGGTTCAATTGATGAGCTAGAGCGTAAAACGGTTGAGGATATCGGTATCTGGATGGACGCAAATGGAGATAGTATTTACGGAACCAGGCCATGGAAAATATTTGGAGAGGGGCCGGCGCAGAAACAAGCTGCAGCATTGTCCGCACAAGGGTTTAATGAAGGGAAAGGCAAACCTTTCACACAGGAAGATATACGTTTTACCACAAAAGGTAAAACACTTTTCGCCACAGTAATGGCCTGGCCGGCTAATGGATGGGTTTTAATTACCAGTTTAGCTGAAGGATCGTCAAACTATCCTGAAAAAATAAATACAGTACAACTTGTTGCCACAGGCCAAAACCTGCGTTTTGAAAGAAGTGCTGAAGGATTAAAAGTTTATTTTCCGGATAATCAGCCACCTGCTAATTATGCCAACCCGTTGAGGATTGCCTAATCGGAAAAAACCTTGTAATTAATAGCTAACCATTTAGGGAGCCGTCTGAATAATTATGAAAAAAATTGCGCTCGCACTCAAACTTGTCGATGATGCAGTATTATTAGTGAGTATGAAAGTTATCATAACCAGCCGCCTGTAGCAGTAAGAGAGAGTATTGTGGCTGCCGGAATTTTAAAAATGAAAATCTTTAGGGTTTCGATCCGTTTTTTATGCTCATGGTAACTGTTTGGTGTTAGCTTTGAAAAGAAAAAAGAAATGGGTGAAAGTAACGAAGTAGTGCAGTTGTAGGAAAATTGGTGTGGAAATTTCAGCAGCCCATGCCTTGGCAAACGAAGATGAAAAATGGGGTTTAATGGATAAAACATATGATATGGAACTCCAATTGAGAAAAAAATAACTATTTCTTAATAAGTCGCAAATCGATAGCTATTATACATCATTTGGTAAAATGATTTGTTTTTTGTCTTATTAAATCAACGGATTATGTTTGCAAGCACTATATTCGCATTTAGTAATTCTACCATATCTCTACAACCAAGTATTTTGTATGATGTTTAATGTCAGAATGTTTTTTTCATTTTGTCTAATTATCTTAAGCCATCAGCTTTCTGTTGCCCAGTCTGTAAGCATAAATACTCCAAAATATCAGTTAGCAGGGATTAAGGCTTATACCATCAGTGATGGACTTCCCTCGAAAAATACCACAGCTACAATAAAAGATAGCAGGGGCTTTATATGGGTTGGAACAGAAAACGGACTGTGTCGTTTTGACGGTTTCAATTTTAAAGTTTTTTCGAGTAAGACAGGTGATCGTAACACCCTTACCAACAATTATATAAATGCGCTTTGCGAAGATCGTAATGGAAAGATATGGATTGCTACCATGGATGGTCTCAATCTTTTTGATCCGCTATCAGAAACTTTTCAAAGGTTTTTTCATAATGATAGTCAACCAGGATCGCTAAGCAATAATAAAGTTTGGGCTATTTTATGCGATAAGGCCGGTGTGGTATGGATTGGAACCGATGATGGATTTAATAGATATTTACCGTCAAAAAAAGAATTTTTGGTTTATCGGCCAAATGCTGCTGCAGCCGGAAGCATGTTAGGTAAATCGGTAAATGCTATTATTGAGGATAAAGATAGCAACCTTTGGCTGGGTAACTGGAGCGGAGGGTTAAATAAGTTTAATAAGAAAACCAGTACGTTTATAAACTTTTTGCAATACCATAACCCCGGAGAGAAAAATCCAAATGATATCTGGGCATTAAGCTATGCTTCTAATGGCAGTATATGGGTAGGCACTTACTGGGCTGGCCTTTTTAATTTCGATCCAAAAACCAGTAAATTCTTAAAGGTTGAGGCTGTTGATCAAAAAATGCATTCAGTCTTCAGTATTACGAACATTGATAATGAATCCATTCTTGTGGGTGGGAGCAATGGTTTTTATTTCTATAACATAGTATCAAAAGACTGGAAAAAAGTTGGTGATATTAAAAACTATGATTACAGTAGTTCTTATAAAGATAAGGACGGGATTATTTGGATGAATGCAAAGGATGGTTTTTTTAAAATAGAAAACAAGCAATACAAGTTTCATCTGAATCCATGGCAGCTAGGCAATAGAGGCATAAGAAGTGTGGTTATTGATAAGGCAATTGTATGGCTGGGTACCGATAATGGTCTTTTTAAACTAGACCGAAATGCAGGCACTTTTAAGATTTTCACACAAGGTGTTGACGGGGCTGGGTTAACCAACAATAATATTAGTAAGCTTTATTTAGATCGCGAGGGTACATTGTGGGTGTTAACAGAAAATGGTTTCTTTAACTACGATAAAAATCAGAACCGCTTTGTACACCATTATCACCATTCTGTACTGGGCAATCTTTTTAATGAGGATGTTTTCAGGGATATTCTTGAAATAGAAAAGGGAATTTATGTGTTGGCCACTGACGCAGGCATTAAAATTTACGACAGCAATAAAAACCAGTTTACCCATTACTACAATCAGCAAAATAATCCATTATCGTTAAATAATAACCACACTTACAATTTAGCCATGGCGCCTGATGGAAAGATCTGGATTGGTACCTATGGTGGTGGTATCAATATATTTAATAGGCAAAATGGTCAGTTTGAATCGATAAAAACCCAGGCTAGCAATATTAAAGGCTTGAGCAATAATGTAATCAATGCCATTTACACCGACCTTAAAAAAAATATATGGGTATGCACGCCCGATGGATTAAATAAATACGATGCGCATCAACGCCATTTTCTTGTATACGCTAAAAGAGATGGCTTTTCCAGCAATATTTTTAAAGAAATTGCGGAAGATAATGATGGAACAATCTGGCTGACTACCGAAAACGGGATCTCCAGCTTTAATCCCTCAAGAAAACTAATAAGAAACTATGATGAGTTCGATGGGGCATCGGTAAATTCAGTAGTTACAGCTAGCGGGCGCTCTGTTTTCGTGGCCGGAAATAAAGGTTATCTGTCTTTTATTCCACAACAGATAAAAACAAATAACAAGGCGGTATCTGTATACCTCATCGATTTTCAGGTATTTAATAAAACAGTGTTGCCAAATGCTGGTGGGGCATTAAGGGAAAATCTGAATACGGCAAAAGAAATTACACTTAACTATGATCAAAGCGTTTTTTCACTTGAATTTGTGGCACTTAACTACATATATCCTTCTAAAAACGAATATGCTTACCGGCTCGTCGGTTTTGACAAAAAATGGAACTTTATTGGCAATCAGCGAAAAGCGATCTATACCAACTTAAACCCTGGTACTTATCAGTTTCAGGTTAAAGCATCAAATAATGATGGGGTTTGGAACCAGCAGGTAACCACCATAAACATTAAAATTAATCCACCATGGTACCTTAGCTGGTGGGCTTACTTTTGCTATGCAGGTCTGCTGGTTTTGGGAGTTTATCTTTATATTTATTATCGGCGTGGACAGGAAAAACTTAAATATGAGCTAAGAATAATGCACATTGAAAGCGAAAAAGAAAAGGAGCTCAATGAGCGGAAACTTTCATTTTTTACCAACATTTCGCATGAGTTTAGAACACCGCTCACCCTGATTATAAACCCTGTAAAAGATTTGCTCGAACAAGCAGAGGGAAACGCAGACATTGGCAGTATGAATATTGTTTATCGCAATGCGAAGCGGTTGTTAAGCCTCGTAGATCAGTTGTTGCTATTTAGAAAGGCTGATGCCCAGTTAGATGCACTACAGGTTTCAAAATTGAATGTTGTAGCGCTTATTAAAGAAGTTTTTTTATGTTTCTCAAACCAGGCAAAAACAAATAAAATAAATTATGATTTCCATGCAGATGCAGATTTTATTGAAATTTATGCAGATCAGGAGAAGCTCGAAATAGCAATCTTCAACATACTTTCTAATGCATTTAAGTTTACGCCCCACAATGGAAATATAGGCATAACCATAACAGAAAATGAAACCCGCGTACTTATCGAAATTGCAGATTCGGGCTGTGGTATACCAACACAATCAATAGAAAAAATTTTTAACCGGTTTTACCAGGAACCTGTCCAAAGCAAGTCGTTGGGCAGTGGTTTCGGGATAGGACTTTTCCTGGTTAAGAACTTTATCGACATGCATAGTGGTACAATAAACTGTCAGAGCGATGGCTTTAGCGGTACATCATTCTATGTTGAGTTGCTTAAAGGAAAAAAACACTTTGAAGCCGGGAGTATTGTATCATACCAGGAGGAAAGATCTTCATTTCTCAACGAACTTAAACAAAACGACCAGGAGTTGAGTGCTGTGAAACGAAAAGAGCTAACGCCAGTTGATGCACTTTCGGAGGAAAAGAAAACGATCCTTATTATTGATGATAACGAAGAAATTGCCAATTATCTTAGTGAGATGTTTGCCAAACAGTACCATATTTTGCAGGCTTGGGATGGCGAAACCGGATTGACTATTATTAGGGATTTGCTACCAGATGTGGTAATTAGTGATGTAGTGATGAACGGAATGGGTGGGGTAGAGCTATGTAGAACAGTAAAAAAAGATGAGTCGATTTGCCACATTCCGGTAGTACTCCTCACAGCTAGTACCTCATCAGAAGTGAAATTAGAGGGTATAGAAAGTGGAGCCGACGATTTTATAAGTAAACCTTTTGATAAAGAGTTATTAAATGCTCGGATTGCCAGCATTTTGAAAAGTAAAAACAGCCTTCAAAAATATTTTTATAGTGAAATTACACTTAATCCAAGCAGCTCAAAAATATCACCAGCATATAAAGATTTTTTAAAGAGTTGTATAAGAATCGTTGAACAACATATAGATAATCCTGATTTTAATATTCAAATCCTGGCTGATGAAATTGGGATGTCAAGACCCAACCTTTTTAATAAAATTAAGTCCATTTCAGGTCATTCATCAAATAGTTTCATCAGGTTTATCCGGCTCAGAAAAGCAGCAGAAATTTTTATAAGTACCGATAATACTATATTGCAAACCATGTATATGGTGGGCATTAATGATATTAAATATTTTAGGGCGCAGTTTAAAAAAATATTTGAGATGAACCCTTCGGATTACATAAAAAAATACCGCAATACCTTTTCAAAAAATATTTCTCTGGGGCAGGAAATAAGGAAGAGCAAAAAGTAATAAAAGCCATTTTTTATCTTTATCGAATTCTACCTGTAGATTACGAATGTCTCAATACATTCGTTAAGTAATCATTGAATGTATTTTACCCCGCTAATTTTAGCTGTTTACCCCCTGCCTTTTTTCTTTGTTTTGTGGAATTTAGCCATGTTTTTAAAGAGAACTAATTGTGTTTTTGCAATTAATAATTCTCCTTTTGGTAATGGTTTTTCGACTAAAGTATTATAGCGGGCAAAAAGCAAGCTTTAACAGTTCGATATTTCTAGATAATCAGATACTATAACATATGATTATTTCGCTCTTCACAAATAACGACAGGCTGTAAACTGGAGTTAATTTCAATAGTGTAAAAAGATTTCAGCCAATTTGGCAATAAATAAGTACGCTTAGTATATAAGCTGCAAGGCGAATTTAAGGTAATATGACAATGAATAAAAAGCTTATTAAGCATTCTTTTCAGCTTTTGAATATAGACTATGTAAAGTTGGGCAATAAATGGAATTTTAAAAATGTCATTAGCCCATATTACAGGTTATATTATATTGATGAAGGGGAGGGGTTGATTTCTGGACCAGGTGGTTCGTTAACCTTACGCCCTGGTTTTTTATATCTGGTGCCAAGTTTTACACTGTGCAACCTTTACTGCGATCGCTTTTTAAGCCAGTATTTTGTTCAGTTCTTCGAAGAATCTGCAGATGGCGTTTCGCTATTCTCTAATTGCAAGGAGAGTTTAGAAGTTGAGGCAACTGCAGGCGATATTGCCAATATTAAAAGATTAATTTCGATTAATCCGGGCAGGGGGATAAATAGGTCCCAAGATCCTTTAGTTTATGAGAAGGATGAGTATTACAAGGAATATACCGAGTTGAATAACCTCCAGAGTATCTCTGTGCAATATGAAACACAGGGTGTCATTTTTCAATTGATTTCTAAATTTCTGAAACCCGAAATTTTCCTTAAGGATAAATTAACCGTTAAACCATCTGCTGTTATGGATGCTATCGGATATATACAAATTAATCTGAAAACAAACTTAAAGGTAAGTCAGCTGGCAGACAGGGCTAATTTAAATACCGATTATTTCTCCAGGCTTTTTCATCGCTATACAGGCCAGAGTCCAGTTAATTACATTCTTCAAAAAAGGATAGAACGGGCGCAATATTTAATTATTACCACTAAAAAACAGCAGGACGAAATAGCAGAGTTGACTGGATTTGAGAATGTGCACTATTTCTCCAGGGTTTTTAAAAAATTAACCAACCTTACACCTGGTGCTTACAGGGCCCAGAATAAAACACTCAATTTTATAGAATAGCGAAGCTTAAATTATTTTGCATTGGCAGTTACAGTTGGCGATTTGCAGGAGCCAGGTCTAAAGCTGCAGTAGTAGTTTGTACAATAAGTTGCCAAAGGCACTTATCTATTAAGCAGGTAAGTCTGGGGAAGACTAATAGGTTCTGAAGTATAAAAAACGGCTCTTTGGTTGACCGAATATGTGCCTGTTCGCAATTAAGGTGTTTCGGAATAGCGACTACCTATAGCATCTTAACTTTTAACCATGATTTATCATAGTCCCTTATGCAAAAGTCGGAAAATTATAAAAAGTAGTCTGAATAAATCAAAATAAGCAGTGTTGTTGGATTTTATATTTGATCATGTTCTTTGATAATTTATTAAAGGATATTAAACCAAATATATCACGTTCAAAAGCGCGTTCGCAAAAGCTTATTATTATGATGTTGTCTTCCTTCGATATACTAAATCTATTTTTAAAATTTTAGAAAATCCGTCCATAAATTTAAAACTAACAAATGTGTCTATGATGATAAACAAACGCTAAAATGATGTTTACCCGCGTGCCTGTTTAACATGGGCCGACCGCTGGTTTTCACTTCTTTAAAAATAAGCTATTTAAAACGAAAGCCATGTAATTTAATCAATAAATAATAATACTTAACTAACCAAATATGGAAATAATACCAAAGTCGCCAAAAAAATGGCGCAGACTACTCACACTATTAATCTTTGGTTCGATACTTTCTACTACTCCTTTTATGAAGGCGGTGGCCAGTGCTGAAGTAAGTGCTTTGGAAAGCAAAAAAAATGATGTCAATATAAAAGGTAAAGTTACCGACCAGGCCGGTAGAGCTATCCCAGGCGCTGTGGTAAAGCACAAAGAATCTGGTAAAGTAACACAAACCGATACGCAGGGTAATTATTCGCTCAGTATTCCCGATGATAAGGGAACATTAATTTTTAGTTTTGTGGGCTTTGCTACAAAGGAGGTTGTCATCGGCGAGCAAACACAGATTAATGTTCAGCTATCGGATGATAATAAGAAACTTGATGAGGTGGTGATTGTAGGTTACGGCACGCAGAAAAAAGTTAACCTAACGGGTGCGGTAAGTACCGTTTCTTCAAAAGACCTCGATAATAGACCAATCACCCAGGCATCGCAGGCTTTGTCAGGCCTTTCGCCAGGTGTGCAGGTAAATCAGGGAGGTGGCCGCCCGGGCAGTGATGGCGCGAGGGTAATTATTAGGGGCGTAGGAACGTTCAACGCAGGTAGCAGTCCGTTAGTATTGATTGATGGGATTGCAGGTTCATTGGATGATGTAGCACCTGATAATATAGCCAGTATGACGGTGCTGAAAGATGCGGCCTCAGCAGCAATTTATGGCAACAGGGCGGCAAACGGCGTAATATTAATTACCACTAAACGCGGGCAAAAAGGAAAAACCGTAATTAGTTATAACAACTATTTTGGTTGGGAAAAAATAACGAGCTTGCCCCAGTTTGTTGATTCTTGGACTTATGCAGAACTAACCGGCGCAACCGCTGATGTGGTAGCAAAATATAAGAGTGGTTCCGATCCGGATAATTTCCCGAATGTACCCCATCTGAAAAATTTATTAAATACTGGTTCTGGTTTCCAGCAATACCACAATGTCAATGTATCAGGAGGTGAAGGTAACAACGTTTATTACCTTTCCGGTAGTTATCGCGATCATAGTGGGTTAACGGCAGAAACAAACAACAAAAGATACGATATTCAGGCCAATATTGATACCCGTATTAAAGATAATCTGAATCTTAAAACCAGTATCCTTGGTTTTTCTCAGTTTCAGACACAACCTCAGTCCAATTCGGCAGGAATAGGCGGAATTATTGGATTTTCGGTTCGTGAGCCCAATACCATTGCCGGGTTAAAATCAGACGGTACCTATGGTCGTCAGGATTTCTATTCACCCGAAGCATGGCTGGCCAGCGAAGGTTTTAATAATTTTCGTGCGAAGAATTTTTATGGAAATTCTACCCTATCCTGGGATATTATTCCGGGTTTAAACTTGAGTGGAACAGCTGGTTATCATTACTATACCAGTGTAAATACGACTTATGTGGCAGATATAAATATTGATAAGAACACCTATGTGGGGCCGAATAGCTTAAACATAGGGAATACGGATGGTAACGAGGTAACCTTGAATATGCTTTTGAAATATGTTAAAAGCTTTGGCAAAAATAATTTCTCCATTTTAGGTGGTTACCAGCAAGAGGCACACCGTGATAATTATACCAGCGCTTACCGCGATAAATTCCCAAATAATTTGCTTTATCAATTGGATGCCGGTGCGACAACTAATATGCAGAACTCCGGATCAGCAAACGAGTATGCATTTCGGTCTTATTTTGCACGTTTTAATTACGATTTTGGCGGAAAATACCTTTTTGAAGCTAATGTCCGCTACGATGGTTCATCAAGATTTGCTCCTAAAAATAGATTTGGTGTTTTTCCTGCCGTTTCTGCAGGTTGGAGACTTTCAGAAGAATCTTTTATAAAGGATAATATCAGTTGGATTAATGAATTGAAAATCAGGGCGTCTTATGGTTCCCTGGGTAATGCGAATATTTCGGATAGAAATGGTAATATTTTAAACTATCCATACCAATACACCTTTACTACAGGAACAAGGTATAATTTTGGAGGTGTTATTGCACCGGGCGCCGCTGTTACCTCTGCTGTAAATACCGATATTCAATGGGAGACAACCACCACAACCAATTTTGGGCTTGATTTTACCTTATTTAAAAATCGCCTAAGCGGTACTGTAGATGTTTATGACAGGACAGCGAAGGATATTCTGTATCTGGTTCCGGTATCCTCAACATTAGGCCTAACGCCGCCAATACAAAATGCGGGTTCCATTCAGAACAGGGGTGTTGAGCTAAGCTTAACTTACAATGCAAAAATTGGTCAGGTAAATTTAGGCGTATCTCCAAATTTTTCTTATAACAATCAAAAAGTAATCAAAATAGCGGGTGATATTCAAAGTGTAGTCCCTAATTTCTTTCTTGGGCAGCCCCTAAATCCAATTTATGGGTTTGTAGCCGATGGCCTTTTTGTTGATGCTGCAGATGTAGCCAGCTATCCTACACAGCCAAATGGAGGTGCACCTGGTAACATCAGATTCAAAGATATCAGTGGGCCAAACGGTGTTCCCGATGGAAAGGTTGATGCTACCTACGATAGAGCAATTCTGGGCAATACAAATCCAAAAACATCTTATGGGTTAAATTTAACTGCTGCTTACAAAGGATTTGATTTATCGGTATTATTTTCTGGTCTTGGTGGCTATACTGTACAGATGGGCTCATACCAGGCCTATGCCTTATACAATGGTGGAAACATTCAGCAGTGGCAATATGAAAATGCATGGACGCCACAGAACCCTGACAGAAATGCCACTTATCCCCGGATTACCAACTTAAGCCAGGGTAGTGCCAATGTGCAAACCAACTCTTACTGGAACCGCTCTGGAACTTTCTTGAGGCTAAAGAATGCGCAGATTGGCTATACTATACCAGCTAACCTGACTAAGAAAATCAGTTTGAATAAGGTGAGGATCTTCGCGGGAGGTCAAAACCTTTTCACCTTAAATGATTTTTATAAGGGATGGGACCCGGAAAACGGTCAGGGTTCAGGAGACAGTCCGAACTTCTATCCACTCACTGCCATTTATACTTTTGGGATAAATGTGAAATTGTAATCTGCTGTTGTTAGGATCATTAAATAAAACAAAATGAAAAATTATATATATAAATTAACAGTTTTGGTGGGATGTACTTTTCTGACTGTGATCGCAGGATGTAAAAAAGATTTGCTCAATACACAGCCACTTTCGTCGATATCAGATGCTACTTTCTGGAAAAAGGCTAATGATGCCACACTTGCATTAAACGGTGTATATGATAGCGGGGCCGGGTTTACAGGATATAATTTCTGGGCTGCTACATCAATGGTAAATTTAGATTTTATGGCTGGAAATGGCTCGGAAAAAGAATCTATTCCAGATAATTTTACCAATGGAACGCTAAATTCTACTTATGGCTTTGTGGGTTCCTATTATTCTCAGGCCTATTCACAAATTGGAAGGTGCAATAACTTTTTGGCCAATATCGGTCTTGTCACCATGGATCCTGCGCAAAAAGCAGTAATGGTTGGAGAGGTAAAGACAATCAGGGCATACAATTACTTCAATCTCGCTTTATATTTCGGCGATGTTCCCCTTGTACAAAAACTGTTGACGGTAGATGAGGCAAATTCTGTATCCCGCACACCTAAAGCAGAGGTTTGGACATTTTGCGAAAGTGAGCTTAAGGCTGCAGCGGCTGCACTTCCTGTTTCTGTAAGTGAAGATCGTCTAGGTCACATGACCTCTGCTTCGGCACTGGCAATTCTGGGCCGTTTACAGCTCGCTCAGAAAAAGTGGACAGAGGCGGCCACTACCTACAAAACCATTATCGATTTTAACTATTATTCAATTGATCCAAGGTATCGTGAACTTTTCTTAAATGCAGGGGAAACCAGTCGCGAAATTATCATGTCGATGCAGTACATCAGAGATACTTACAACCATGCATTGTTGCAATACCTTACTCCTGAAACCTGGGGGGGATGGCACCAGTATTCTCCCTTTAATGAACTCGTGGAAGCATATGAGTGCAAGGATGGTAAAACTATAGCGGATTCACCTTTGTTTGATAAAAATAATCCGTATAACAACCGTGACCCAAGGATGGATTTCAATATTATGATCTCTGATCGTACAAGTTTTCGTGGAAAAGTTTACTCCGCAAAGCCTGGGACAACGCTTCCTGACCGCTTGAACCAATACCCTGGCGTTTGGAGCGGATATGCTATCTATAAATTTCTTGAAGATGATCCAGCAGTGGCAACAACCAACAATACCGGTAACAATTTTCCTCTGATCAGGTATGCGGAAGTTCTACTAGGATATTTGGAAGCGAGGTTAGAATCAGGAAATGCAATAGATCAGACCTTGCTTGATGCGACTATTAACAAAGTAAGAGGAAGGGCTGCCGTGGCAATGCCAGCTGTGACCACTACTGACCCTACCGCCCTCAGAACAATTATAAGGAGAGAACGCAGAGTAGAATTTGCTTTCGAGGGGATCAGGTACTTTGATTGTTTGAGATGGGGAATTATTGGTACAGAAAATAACCAACAGTTCACAGGGATGAAGCTAACAAACGATCCTGCCAATTATAAGGATTACCCGGTAAATGCAAATGGCTACTACATTTATAGGAAGCGCAATTTTATTGTGGGTAAAAATGAGCTTTGGCCAATTCCTCAATCAGAAAGAGATTTGAATAAAAACCTCACTCAAAACCCTGGTTATTGAGTGCAGGTTTGGGGATTGTTTTATGTTTATAGATCCAAAACAAGCCGCATATCAGTAATAAAAATTAGAAACGGTTAGTTTCATAGCGTCATTCCTTTGGGAATGGCGTTTTTTTTATTGTGGGTAAAAGGGGCAAAGGATTTTGTGTATAATAGCTGTGATTAAAATCAGGATAAAATTTAAAATTGCTTTTTTACGATCGTGCATTTTTCATTACCAGACAGTACCTTTAATTTCTGAAATTGAATTTTGCATAAAGTATAATAAAACAATTGCTCGTTTAAGACCTGCTTTTGTAATCGAACCAACTAAAATTAAACCATTTATTTGCTTATTTTAACATTGTTCTTTCCTGATGTTGGTAAGCACTGTTTTAACATTTAGATTTGAGGATGAGTACAATCAAAAGATCATCATTTCTGGGTTTATCGTTATTGTTAACTGTGCTGTTTTGTGGAGCAGTACATGGTCAGGGCAGGACAGAATACCTGCTGGAAAAAAACTGGAAGTTTAGCAAAGGTGATTTTCCTGAATCCAAAAATCCTGCTTTTGATGATACCAAATGGGAAACGGTAAGTATACCTCATGATTGGGCAATAAAAGGATCTTTTGATGGGAATAACGATAGCCAAAATGTACAGATTGTACAGAACGGCGAGAAAACGGCATCATTAAAAACAGGAAGAACAGGCGGCTTGCCTTTTGTTGGTAAAGCCTGGTACCGGAATACTTTTGTTGCGCCTGCCTTTACAAAAGGGAAAAAGGCCGTTATATTAATTGATGGTGCCATGAGCTACCCCAAAGTGTTCCTGAATGGAGAAGCGGTTGGCCACTGGGCCTATGGCTACAATGCTTTCTCCATTGACGTAACCGACAAAATGAAAGTAGGTAAGAATGCACTCGCCATCAGCCTGGAAAATTTACCTGAAGCCTCACGCTGGTATCCCGGCGCTGGTTTGTACCGGAACGTGCATGTCATTATTACGGATGAGGTAAGTATCCCGGTTTGGGGCACTTATATTACCACGCCTGTAATCAACAAAGATTTTGCTCGGGTAAAGGTAAGAACTCAGGTAAGTTCACTTAGTGGCAACTACACTGCTTTGAGCCTGCAAACAACTATTGTAAACGCCAAAGGCGAAAAGGTAGCTTCGGCAACCAGGACTTTGAATGAGGGCGATTTGAACGAGTTTGAACAGGATTTATTGGTCAGAAATCCAGAGCTGTGGTCTCCTGAAACGCCAAATTTGTATTCAGCCGTAACAAAATTATATGCCGGGAATACCTTAAAAGACGAGTATACCACTACTTTTGGAATCCGTTCCATTAAATATGAAGCCCAAAAGGGCTTCTCGTTAAATGGGGTTTACCGTAAGTTTAAGGGAGTTTGCAACCACCATGATCTTGGGCCGCTTGGAGCCGCCATAAATGTCGCTGCCCTGCGCAGGCAACTTACATTATTGAAAGATATGGGTTGTGATGCCATCAGGACCTCACACAATATGCCTGCACCCGAGCTGGTAAAATTATGCGATGAAATGGGATTTATGCTCATGGTCGAATCTTTTGATGAATGGAAGGCACCAAAGGTTTTAAACGGCTACAGCCACCTTTTTGATGAGTGGGCCGAAAAAGATATCGTGAACATGATCCATGCCAACAGGAATAATCCTTCTGTGGTAATGTGGAGTATTGGAAACGAAGTGCCCGATCAATCTACCAAAGAAGGTGGTAAGATCGTAAAGTTTTTGCAGGATATATGCCACCGGGAAGATCCAACCAGGCCGGTAACTGCTGGTATGGACAGGATCAAAGATGCCCTGGAGAATAACTTTGCCTCGGTATTGGATATTCCTGGGTTTAATTATAAGCCACTTTGGTACGGAAATGCCTACACCCGCTTGCCCCAAGGTATGATTCTGGGTTCAGAAACGTCTTCTACTGTGAGTTCAAGAGGTGTGTATAAGTTCCCTGTTGTGCCTCAGAAGATGAAAATGTATGATGACAATCAAAGTTCATCATACGATCTTGAATATTGTAACTGGTCGCAAATTCCGGATGATGAATTTGTGATGCAGGATTCGCTCAAATATGTAATCGGCGAATTTGTTTGGACGGGTTTTGATTATTTGGGCGAACCAACACCTTACGATGAAAAATGGCCGTCTCACAGTTCTTATTTCGGGATTATTGATTTGGCAGGCATTCCTAAAGATCGTTTTTACCTCTACCGAAGCAAATGGAATACCGAAAAACCCACCCTGCATATTGTTCCCCACTGGACTTTCCCCGGCCGTGAAGGGCAGGTTACGCCGGTATTTGTGTACACCAGTTATCCATCAGCGGAGTTGTTTATTAACAACAAAAGCCAGGGCAGGCAAAGTAAAAATAAAACCACTAATACCAGCAGGTACCGGTTGATGTGGAACGATGTAAAATATGAGCCAGGAGAAATAAAGGTAGTTGCCTATGACGGGAATGGTAAGCCTGTTGCAGAACAAACGGTTAAAACAGCTGGCAAACCTCACCATATCCTGTTGGAATCCGATCGTAAAACCTTGGTGGCCGACGGGAAGGACCTTGCTTATATTACAGCAAGCGTGGTAGATGCTAATGGTACCTTATGCCCTGGTGCAGAGAATAGCCTGTCTTTTAAGGTTACCGGAGATGGAACCTATAAAGTGGTGGCCAATGGTGATGCGACCAGCCTGGAATTGTTTCACCTGCCAAAGATGAAGGCCTTTAAAGGCAAACTGGTTGTTACCGTTCAATCAACAGAACAGGCAGGGAAATTAAATCTGAGTGTTTCGTCTAAAGGTTTAAAAACCGCTATGCTGCCGATTCAGACGCAATAACAATAGGATTGGAAGATATTTGTTGGGAATGCATTATTTTATGAAAATCAAAGTGAATGACAGTAGAATTAATGGAAATAAATCTCCCCGAGGAACCGTCATCGGATGACGGTCTTTTTTTGGAGTCCGACTACGCTCAGACTAACGACCGCTTGCTTAACTTAATGATATTGCTCGCCTGGAATTTTATGCTAAATACATAATTAGTGAAGAAAAATTAATCCTTAACTTTCTCGTATTTATAAATTTGAGTTCTGCCACTGGCATTAAAGATACTATCTTGTTGTATATTTTTGCGGTGTTCAGTTAAATTAACATTGCTTGAACTTAAAAAGATGGCATCTTGATTCATTGAAACATTTGGATCTTTTGAATAGAAGACTGCGGGACCTTCGCTTTGGACGCGCGCCCGGTAAAGATCTCTCTTCCAACGGTAAGTGGTAATATCATCATCACTATTTTTTTTACAGCCCAATGTGATAACGAATAGCATTACAATTAAAAAGTTTTTTGCCATATTTTTTTTATTGAAAATATAGAAAAAAAAACGATTTCGCAAAGTTTTCAGGGCGGAATTTTATTAGAGTTATCAAGTAATCAGGTCTTTAACAAGTATTTTGTGAATGCTATCACCAGGTATGCTCATCCTTTATACACTTCCGATAGCGACCACAATTTGTGAAAAAATACGGAAATTGATCGCGTAATTTGCCCTATAAGCCATTGAAACGGCATTTGAAAAACAATAACTAGGAAATCGTTTTATAAAGTGTATAAACTGCCCCTAACTCTGCTTAATGTTTCGTTACGCATTCCTAAATAGCTGGCGAGATAATGAAGGGGCATCCGGTTAAAAATCTTCGGATAATTTTTCATCAATATTTCGTAACGGTCTGAAGCTTTTGGGATTCTGGCCAGATTAGCTCTTTCTGATGCTTTAAAGGATTCTATTGCCATTAATTTCCGTCCTATGATGTTGCTTTCAGGGAATCTATCGTAAAGGCTGTCTAGCAACACATAGGGAATGGCAATCAGGATACAGTTTTCCATAGCCTGAATATATTCTACAGAATATTTTTCCTGTTTAGCAGGATTGTTTATTGCACAAACAAACTCATCCTCGAGACTGATCCGCGTGGTGATATCCTTTCCTCTATGCCTGATAAAGCTCCTTAATAAGCCTTTAACGATAAAATACATACATTCATTGGCATGAAGAGGTGATAGTACAAATTTAGTTTTTTTGATGGTTAACTCATGCGCTGATCCGATGTAAGCATCCATATATTCTTGTGATATTGGAGAGTATTGTTGCAAGTAATTGAAGAGGGGAGTGAGATCTGGAGGTTGTATGATGGACATTGACTATTGTTTATTCGACAGAATTATCTGTAGTTCTTATTATTGTCAGCTAACAACATTTTTTTTACAAAAAAATCTATGTCTTTTCTTGATACGCATATCTCCAAAAACCTATAACATTGTGTCGCTGAAAAAATGATGCGTTATAAAAAATAAAAAAATAAAAAAAATCAACATAAACAAGTACCATTTTTTCCCGTTGCTTTTATAGGAATTGTTACCATATTTTGTAAATTATTTTTGTTTCTTATCTGTAAGAAATTCCGACAAAATTTGTCGATGCTGTATACGAGCACTTACTTATAGAGACTGAATCTAATTTCTGCGAAAGTAACGGGTTATTTACGTTGGCTGAAGTGTTTTTGATAAATATCAAGGCTTTTTGTTTCGAAATGATATAATCTACTAATATTATACGTGAAAGGTAGGGTAAGGTTTTGTAAATCTTGATTAAAATATCAAATACAGGTTTTGAAATTGTTTTTTAGCTTCAAGAAATGTTTTACAGTAGCCTGTTACTATTTTTAATAATGGTATTTTTCAGGTAAGTGGGTAAAGAGCGGAAATGACCAGGCTGATTATATGCTAAGACAATGTAAATAATAAGGTCATACAGGAAATGTAGTTGGAACTGGCAAAGTCTCCTGGCTAAGGATGGCCGTCGAAAATTTTTTTCAATAGGGGCTTAGATACAATTAATTGCTGCGGAGATAGTGAGTAGAGCGAGATGTTATACAAGCCTGGTCAAATAACCAGACTTGTATTATTTAAAAGCAATTTCACAAAATCAGAGTGGTATCGATAAATTAAGATGCCAACTGGCTGAACAGTCAGTATACCAAACCTGATGAAAACAGGTTGTAGCGTTTCTGGAAACCCTGTTAGATCTATTTGTAATTGCTTTGACTTTTTATGTGGAATTACGGTTCTTTTGTTATAAACAAATATTATTCAATGGTAATTAAAAACTTAAATGTAGCGGTAACTTTTTTATTGGTTTCATATTCATAAACGAGCGCCTGGCTGATTGTAAATTGATCGCCTTTAGCTACATGCTGTGGAAATTGACCCAGATCAAAACTTAATTTTGCACCATCCAGTTCTGAAAAAACTTTTGCATCAGCACCCCAATTAATTACATTTCCACTTGCATCGAACCAATGCCCATAACCATTTGCTGTTGTTTGGGCATTCAAGCTACCATTGCTTTCTACCGCGTAGAACTTTATTGTTTTATTGGCTAAACCTTCAGTAATTTTAGCAGGTAAAAGCGTAAAAGCCTGAACCAGTTTATCCTGATCAAAATTTACTGTAGTTCTGGTGTAGTTAGTTAAATCAAGCGGTATTTTAACTGGAATAGAGATGGTAACATCCTTTGGAGTTGCTCCTGGATTCACAGAAAGGTCATTTAAAAGTGTCGTATTTGTAAACTTAACCTTGTAAGGCCATTGGTCATCGTTAGTATTATCATCATCCCATGCGTGTTGTGTATAGGTTTTCGGGGCACCAGACACTACAAACCAGAGTTTACTGCAATCAGCCGGCATGGTAAAGGTTGCATTCCCATTTGTACCTTCGAACATATTGCTGTACACTCTTGTACCGTTGTTAAGCAATGCAACATAACCATATCGCCAGCCCGCCCTGGATGCATCGACCTGGTTATAGCCTGACGCATTTGCTAAACCGGTAAATTGGGCATTTAAAACAGTACCTGCTGCTGGTATTTTCAATGGCACCAGATTATATCCGGTAGTGCCTGGGCAGCGCGCATATTTTACCTGGAAACTTCCGTCTGTCAACTTATCAAACTCGTAAGGCTGCTTTCCGATATAGTCGGCCCCTAAGGTTTTTATACTTGGGATATCCCAGGTTGCAAATTTGGTTGCAGCGTCGTAAATTTCATCATTTAGCTGTTTAACATTAATGCCGGTTAAACGCATATAAGCCTCAATCGGATCTTCTGGTTTTATTGCGCCTCGCCAGATTCTTCCAATAATATCAATACCATGTTTAGATGCCCAGTAATAGTGGATAAAGTAGCTGGCATACCGCTGCCCTTCATGGTTGATATGGCGATGAGCATTATCCATATAAACCCCGAAATTGTAGGAGGTAAATGCTTCGGAAGGATAGCTTTGAAATGATTGCCATTGTGCGGTTTGTTCCCAAAACCCATTATTAGGTTTACCACCAAAACCATATCTAAATCCAGTTTGGCCGCCCTGATCGCAAAAAACCTGATATTGAAAACAGTGGCCAATTTCATGTGCAAGTACTGAACCCACAGGTTGTACGGCTTGCGGATTGATCCATAAAGCACCGATGGTATCATCGTAACCAGACCCGGTTGCGCGCCACTCATCCTGATAATATAAAAAGATAAGCATCTTATATTTATCTAGTTTTGACTTTCCAAGTTCTGCAAACTTTAGTGTATTAATGTTGATCTGATAAAAACTTTCTGCCTTTTTAAGTAATTCAACTAGGTCTACCCTATATTTTGCGGGTACATTTTGGGAACCTGGGTTATCACTACCATATTTGAGGTCCCAAAAAACAATAAAATGTTCTGATTGACTACTTCTTGCATAACTCCATGCGCTATTTTTATTGTTAAAATCCATTTCTTTATATTCATTTGGAATATAAATAGATAGTGTATCCTTCCCCTTCAAAGGTGTAGTGGAAATTTCTTCAACTGGTTTATTTTTTTTGCAGCCAGTAAAGATAAACATAGGTGAAAGCAGTAGTAAAAAAAATGCTAATTTCATAAGCCCAAGGGGCTTGTACAGGTCTGTTTTTAGTTTCATATAAGTTATAGGTTGTTTACTCAAACATAAGTAATAATACAAGGTTGTATTCTTGTATTTTACCAATTAATAACCTGATATTGACATTGTTATGATTTTTTTTGACCTATTTATTATTAAAAAGGCCGTCATTGCGAGGAGGAACGACGAAGCAATCTATCATGCTCGTGATTCTTGCTCGTCGGCTGAAAAAGCCTTCTTGTATCCAATAGCTATCGTATGACGGCCGTACTGATAGATTCTGTCTATGATAGCGTAATGGATTGCTTTTATTATTTCGATTTGAGTATTTCCCTAATTGCTTATTTTAAGGTCACATCCAGGTAAACAGAATGACGGCCGTATGTTTCATAAAATGGTTTAAAAACAACATTGTCAATCGTGAATCTTAGCTGTTGTGGATCGCCTTTAATGGTTTTGCTAATGTCCTGTGCATTTAAGGTGATTTTACGCCATTCTTTTCTTGCTTCCGGCTCTTGCGCAGCAAGTAGTATGGGGCCGTAAAATAAGCTCGCTATGTTCTGCTGGTCCATAACCGGATCAAGGTGGAATTGGAATGGCATTTTTAATTCTATCATATCGCCATCTTTCCAATTACGGCTAATTTTCAGGTAACTGCCCGGGCTAGCCACAAGCTTTTGTTCTTTTCCATTAATTTTTACAAAAAAGCCTTTAGTTGCCCACCCCGGTACCCGCACATTGAGGTCAAATTTTCCACTCCCTTTAATCGTCAGTTTGGTGTGGTCTTCTTTTGGGAAATCTGTTGTTTGTTCTATTCTTATATTGCGCGCTTTCCAGTCTAGTGTAGAAGGGATATACAGGTTCACGTAAAGCGCCTGGTTATCCTTGCTTTTAAAATAAATCGAATTTTGTAGCTTGGTACTGCTCTCTAATGCTGTACCATTACAGCAGGTAAAGCCTTTCATGTCCGGATTGCTAAATTGTTTAACAGAACCTGGTCTTAGCGGAACGTGATAAGTATTTGCCGGACTTTTTTCGGCAACTGATGCCAGGATATGATTGTACAGGCCACGTTCATAATAATCCATTAACTCTGCCTTTTGATCGAAGAGGAACAGATCGCCCGTTAACTTAAGCATATTGTAGGTAGCACAGGTTTCATTCTGGCCCCCTTCAGAGAAACCATTTTCGTACAAGGTTGATGGCTGGGCAGTAAAACACTCTGCATTAGCCGGATTACGTGCACCTGCAACGCCTCCGATACTATACATGTATTCATTCACCATTTTGTGCCAAAAATTATCTGCCACTTTGTAATACTCAGGATTGTTGGCAACACGATACATTTCTATACTTCCCACCACCTGTGGGATGTGTTGATTGGCATGCAACCCACGGAAATTGTCGACATTTTTCGCCAGGCCATTCGAATGTGCGGTATCGCCAAAGAATACTTTAATATTATCAAATAATTGTGCTGTTTTAAGGTAGCGCTGTTCGCCAGTAATGCTGTACATCCGGGCCATCGACTCGTTCATTCCGCCATACTCACCGGCAATGTAGGTGTTCCACATCTTGATGAGCGTTTCTTGTGGCAACTGGCTTAAACGGGCATATACCCAGTCACTCATGTTTTGCGCTATTTCGAGGGCTTTTTTATTGCCACTTACTTCGTAAACATCAATTAAGCCTGCCAGGATTTTATGCAAAGTATAATAAGGTGCCCAGATCTGGTTATTCTGCCCGCCGTATTTAGCGCCTTTTTCCAGCATGATAAATTGATCGGGAGGGTAAGCGCTGATAAACCCTTTTCCCCAGTTCCAGTAATCGGTGCGGATGCCCTTATCGCTAAGGTCTGAATCAAAATCCGATTTTCCGGGTCCATGCGGAACAGCTGTAGGATCGGATACATAGGGGCTGCCAGGGTTTTGTGGCTTTCCTGATAACATCGACAATTCGTAAAGTGTATTGACCATATCGTCAATCTTTTTAGCGAAATTAGCGTGGAGTGCCTTATCATAACCTGTACTGGCATAAGCCTGTGCAATGGCAGAAAGGTAATGGCCTGTAGCATGCCCTCTTAATTTAGTATCCTGACTATCCCATACACCTAAGGGTTCTGCACCTTGAGGTTGTTTTTGACCAAAAGCGTGGCGAAACATATACAAAAAGGAATTTGGATCGGTTTGAGCTAATGTTCTAATAAATTTATCACGGTTTTCGATAAATTTAGTTTCGTGTCCATGCGCATCGGTTTTAAGTGAAACCTGGTCCAGATGAAAAGCCTCCAGATTTGAAACCGGGGTGATCTGCTCTTTTGACGCATTTATGGTAACAAATGCCTTTGGTTTAAAATCTGTTCCGGAAACCCGTCCGGTTACAGTATATTTTCCTGGTTTGAGAACAGTCGTATTGTCTATGTCAGAAGGCCACAATACCCGTACTTTTGGGCCTTTCAATCCGTTCTTGTAAGTCCCTGGAAGGTAAACTGGTAATCGCGGTAAATTCCCAACTGCTGTTTCTATTTCAATATCCGCAACCTGCGTGAGGTAAGTATTGTAAAGCTGTGCCTTGTCTTTGTTAAAGCGTGGAAGATCGTCCTCGCTTTTACCGACATTCACTGCAGTCTGCTGCGTGCCTTTCTGTGAATTGTTGTAAATCCCGGCAATCTGTCTGCCGGTAAGGGGAATACGATAAATGCGGAAATCGTGCAACAAGGCATTAAGATAAGGCGCATCTGGCAACATCGATTTTCCGATATAGAGCAGTTTTTTGTCTTTTGATTGCTGATCAAACACGGCCGTTAGTTCTTGTGTGATATCTTTTGCTTCGGCTACAGGCTTGCCATTTACATAAGTGTTCATTGATTTTGAAGGCGCATCAATGACTACCGTAAGATAGACCCACTTGTTCATTTCGATGGCTGCAGAAACTGCTTCCTTGCTGTTGCGCTCATTCGCTTTTAGCTGCGCCAGAAAGCCTTTCTGGGTTTTTGTGCCTAGTGGTGCTGCAAAAAAATGTTTGCCGGCATCCTTTCCAAAATCAAAAAGCGATTGCCCAACCAGGCCCGACCGTAGGTAGATCCATCCGGATATGCTGAGCGATTCAACATCCGCCAGTACCTCTGATGGGATTGTAACAAAGGAATTGTCGTTCCCGGAAAGCGATAAAACCTTTCCAAAACGATTATCATTAACAAACTCAGGGTTGGAGCCCTGAAATTTGGCATGCAGGTTATTTCTTGACCAGTCTTTTAAATCTCCATTAAAGATATAGCGTGCACTCATTCCAGTTTCACCGATGCCATCAAGTATCTGATCACCATTTTGTGCCAGAGCTGTGTTACTTGCCGCTATAAAAACAGCAAGATATAGAATGGAGCGGAGCGCTTTGTAAATTTTCATATTTAATCTATTGTCAATAATGAGGTTGTATCATAAAATAAGTTTCCCTGAGCGTTGTTACCCTGCGCTAAACCTTTACTGAGTTTGACGATGAATCGAAATGCCTCAGGTGGTATTATGGCAGGTTTATAAAGCTAGCGATGACAATTCTATATGATGATGCTCCCCGTAAATGTATCTGTCTATGCTATTTTAGTTCATAAGGTTTTTTGCCCATCACCTTAATGGAGTTTAAAAGGCTATTTCCTAAAGATAAAATTAAGCAAAAGGAGTAAGGTATAAAGCACTATAAATTGCAGGTATTGTGCATATTTTAACCTTATTTTATGCCAGGGATCCAAAATTATTACCAATACGATATGAATTGATTCACTTTGATCTTTTTTGTATCGTATTATTCAGACTGCTATTCCCAGATACAAAAGGTTAAAATATTGATACTTTACATTAATATACAACGGTAATCTGGGGTTTACTTAGTCTATATTTACATGCAGACCTATACAGCCGTTTCCTAAAATTTGAGGAATACTTAACCATGAAGAAAAAATATCTAAAGCCATTCATTTTATTTCTAATTTGCTCTACTTTTCAAATAGTGCTGGCGCAATCTGCAAAGGAGGCTGTGGTACCTGGAAATCCAATTATACCGGGTTATTTTGCAGATCCAACGGTAAAGAAGTTCGGAGATACCTATTACATATATGCTACAACAGATGGTAACGGTGGTGGTTTCGGTCCTTCTCAGGTATGGACATCTAAAGATTTTGTGAATTGGACCATGCAGGATATGAACTGGCCAACCACGCACTACTACTGGGCGCCGGATGTAACCCAGGGTGCTGATAGTAAATACTATCTGTATTACTGCCAGCCTGTTGAAATTTTTGGTGCTTCATCTGATACTCCTGTTGGTCCCTGGACATCGCTATTGCCTAAAGGTAAACCGATTGTATCTAATTTTATGGTGCCAAATGTGATTACGCTTGATGGACAGACTTTTAAGGATGATGATGGCCAGTATTATATGTATTGGGGCACCTGGGGCATTTATCCCAACCATGGTTGTGGTGTTGGTCTTTTAAATAAAGATATGAAATCCTTTTCCAGGCTGGCGCAGATTCCCAATACTGATGCAAAAGAGTTTTTCGAAGCACCCTTTGTGTTTAAAAGAAAAGGAATTTATTATTTGACCTATTCCTCTGGTTATTGTGAGGATGGCACTTATAGGGTTCAATATGCAACCGCAACCAACCCGATGGGGCCTTTTAAATATGCCACTAATAACCCGATTTTATCTACAAATAAAGACGGAACGGTGCACGGGCCAGGGCACCAATCTGTATTGCAACAGGGTGATGATTTTTATCTGGTTTATCACCGGCATAATAATCCGCATAATGATGGCGGTTACCACAGGCAGGTTGCAGTTGATAAAATGCTGTTTGATGATGAAGGGAATATATTGAAGATTTTACCTACACATACCGGAATCGGTTATCTGGCGAAAAATGCCAATCCACATCCAAATTTAGCACAAGGTAAAAAAGTGTCCGCATCCTCCACCTATGATGAAAATTTTAAAGCAGAATTTGCCTTTGATGATGACAACGGAACATTATGGAAAGGCAAAAGCAATGTAGGGCCTGCCTGGGTGCAGGTAGATTTGGGAAAAACAGAACATGTTAAAAGTATCCATACGCAGTTTGAATACGCCACCTGGTACTATCAATATAAGATCATGTATTCGGTTGACGGGAAAACATGGAGAATTTATGCCGATCGCAGTAGAAATACACAACACGGCAGCCCGATGATTGATTTCGGGAATATTAAGGCGAGGTATCTCCGTACAATGGTTTTACAGACTGAATATCCGGGATTGAATAAAGCGATATGGAATATTAAGGTTTTCGATGATGCGGAATATCATCCGGTAATGAATACCAGAATTAAAAAATGGCAACCTTTAAAAGCTTTTGAACCAAAAGGTTTATTGGTAGACCTGGCATTAGATAATCTCCGTACAGGCGCCGTTGTAGCAAACGTTCAAAATAAAGGGAAGTTGGGAGGACATTTTGTGGCTGGTGGAATAACTAAACCCATTACCTCCATGATCGGAGGCAAAAAAGCATTAATTTTTACTGGTCAGGAGCGCTTATCTTCATCAGTTCCTGCACCACAGTCTCTGCTTGGAAACAGCAGTTTTAGTGTAAATATGTGGGTTTTAAATCCAGAGATTGATAAAGAAGAAACCATTATTTCGTGGACAGGGAGGGGAGGGGTTAATTTAAGTAATGCGGCCGTTGGTTATGGGAATAGTAAAACTGCCGGTGCAATAACCCACCTGGGATGGGCAGATTTAGGATACAAGCATTTACCAAAGGCTAATGAATGGCATCTGATCAGCATTGTTTTTGATGGTACAATGGAGCACATCTATGTTGACGGAGAATTGGATAGGAGCGAAAGAAGGATGCTTTTTATCAATAAGCTCAAACATTTTCTCATCGGCGGAAATGAAGATGGAAGCGCAGGATTTTCAGGTGCATTGGCTTCATTAAAAATTTATGATGTGCCGCTAAGCCATGAAGAAATTAAAGCAGCCTATAAAAAAGGGCTGCGCAATAATACCGTGCTGCAGGTAGAGGCGAAAAATCTAGACTATGGCAGTTTAGATAAATGGACCAACAACGGGGCTGCTTTGGGGGCAATTGTAAGTAGGGGAAAGGCAGAAGTTGCTGATGTAAATGGGAAAATAGCGGTGGTGTTGCACAGTAAGGGTAAATTGCTTCTTAGCAATGAAATGGCTGAAACACCAGATTTTTCAAAACCTTTTAGCGCCATTTTTTCATTGTATTCGCAAGCCGGATCAAAAACAGATTTATTTTTTGGCAAAGGAGATAAATCGGCCAGGATAACAGGTACCGGAAAGTGGGAGCAGGTGATCTGTACTTATTTTAAAGGGAAATTTAAGGTTTTTATAAATGGTAAACTAGCCGGAAATATTGATGCCCCTAAAAGGCAAAAAGATCAGCTTATTTTAATCGGATCTGCAACAGAAGGGGCATCAATAGCCATATCTTCAATTTCTGTGTTTAATTATGGTCTTGATGATCGCAGTTGCGTGCAGGAATTTGATTTTTGGAAACAGACACTAAATAACCACCTTAAAAATGCATCATTCGCTTCTAAACCATCAGCTATTACGCCAAATATGGTTGATATGGCTGCGGATAAACCAGCTTTGCCGGGTACCAATTTTGAGTACCTTTTTGAACGTGATGGGGATGAAAATGCCCAAAAATGGTTAAGGTCTTCAGATTATACTGATTTTACTGTTAGGCCAGAAAAGCGTTATACTTATACTATAAAGGTTAGAGATAACTTTGGTAATGTTACCCAAACCTCCTTGCCTTCCGTTGTTACAACAGATTCTGCACTTTTTGTAATCAGAAAGCAAAATGGAACGGCGTTATCGGTTCCGGCAAGTGCAGATGGTTTGAAAGGAACTTCCTGGGACGGTTTGATGGGAAATGCGGATACCGTTGCCCAGCATTCAGGGGTATTGAAGTTGGTCTCGCACAATACATTTTGGGATGGATCAATGGCAACAGGGCCATTTGCTTACAACAAAGTGGAAGGCGATTTTACTGCCGAGGTGGTGCTGTCGGATATGTTAGGGCTGAACCAAAAGAAAGCTTATGGGGCAAATGAGGCCGGTATAATGGTTAAAGAACCATCAAGTAGGGCAAAGCTTGTGCAAAATGGTGTTATGCCAGGCTGGGGTGTCGGAAACATTGTTACTGACTTTAATTCCGGGGAACGCAAACAGTTGAATAACCTAGCGGGATGGGCTTTTTATCGTCATTTACAAATACGAAGGCAGGGAAATCTATTTTTTATGCGTGGCAGCCATGATGGAAAGGCCTGGGTAAATCTTCCCGGCAGTCCGATCAAAAGAGATGATATGAATAGCAGAGTTTTAGAAGTGGGCGTTTATCATGCTACCTATGGTGATATTTCTGGTTATGCATCATTCAGTGATTTTAAGATCATCCAAAAGAAATAAAAGAGAAAAATAAATAATTGTTATTGAGAATGGCTGACCAAATTTGTCGTTAAGTTAAGCGCCGCGGTTCGTCAGTCTGAGCGTAGTCGAAGACTCCTTGAGATTTTGATAAATTGCAAATAAATGTCCTTCGAATACGATACCATAGACTGACTCTATAAAAAAAAGGTCGTCATTGCGAGGAGGAACGACGAAGCAATCTATCATGCTAGTAACCCTTGCTATAAAGATTGCCTCGTCGGCTGAAAAAGCCTTCTTATAATGACGTTTATGTAAACAACTGATATTTAGTGTTATTTTTTGACCATATAAGACATTTAAGGATCATATAAGCTTACATGTTCTTATATGGTGTAAAAACCTAAAGGATTATTTAATGAATTAGATGTTATTAGGTATCTAAGGTGGTTAATTAAACTGCGTACTATTTAATTAACCACCTTAGACATCTTATCCCACTTGAGTTTTGCAGGATGCAAAATCTTAAACCTAATACGTTAGAAAGCGCATATAGGAAGTCATTCCTGTTTTTTTTAGGCCATAGACCTGATGGTTACTCGCAATGACGATCCCTTGGGGAGATTTATCCCTTAACTTAATGAGATTGTCTGAAGGCTCTGAGAAGCAAAATCTTTTAAATTGATATATAACTTGGTCCAAAGATCTCTCCACTCTGCGTTGCTCCAATCGAGATGACTACCACTCTATTGAAATCTGTTAATGAAAGCCTTAAAATGGCCATGTCGTAAACAAAAAACCCAGGGCGCTTTTACACGACCTGGGCCTCATCATTGTTAACTTAACTAACTAAGGTTTCTTCGTAACTGTGGGTATTTGGATCGCTACGGTATAGCTGCCTGCTGCTAAAGCCTTGAAACCAAAAAAAACTGGATTAGCATTTCTATTCTCTACAGTAAATCTGGCGGGGATCCGGTAATAATTTCCGGTTCCGTTGGCGCCATCTTTAATCGGAAAGCCGTTAGGAAGATCAAGAAACTCCCATTCTAATGCAGAGGATGTTCTCACAAGTGGAAAATAGGGGTTCATCTGAGAAAAGTTACCTCTATCGCCTCTGGTAGTCACCTGTCCGGCAGAAGCATCAAAAGCCACACCATTTTTGTCCAAAAATACAAATCTGATCTTATTAGGGCCTTTATTGTCGTAAGTAACGGTTATGGGTAGGTTTATCCTGTCGCTGAAGCCTGTTTCAGCATCCGGATCAGAGGTGGTCACAAATGCGCCAGCGTCGAGGGCAAAATACGTCTTTGGCAATAGCTGTATCCTGCATGCATTTAAAATCTGGCGGGTACCTTTGATGTTGCTTACCTCCACATCAATTACATAATTGCCGGTAGCAACAAATGCTGTTGCCTGGGAGAGTGATATTCTTCCCCCAATCTCACTCACCTCCAGGGGTAAAGCAGGTTTAAGTACAATTTTTTTGTTTACTAAAGCAACGGTTGAATCGGCACTGGTAATCTGACCAAGAAACTGTTTAATGGTAAACTCTTTTGTCATTTCGGGGGCTGGTTGCCCGGTATCTGAGTTCCTAACGGCAAGAAGTTTAACCTTTACCGGTCCGGTGGTTCCGTCTAATTCAATCGAGTTAGAATTTGTTACATTTCCCTGGGTAGCAATTAAAGGGTTTGGACTGTAAAACATATAGTCGCTGATGAAACCCTTTTCCACCTTTTTACAGCCAAAAAAAATGCCGGTCAAAGTTAGCGCAGATATGGATGAAATTAATAATATTTTCTTCATGATTTTTACCTGTTATGATTCCACGTTAGAATCTGATGAATGTATGGTTGTTGCTCAGCACATGTAGCATGCCGCCAGATGATGGTTCTATATCGGTGGTCTGGCATTGTGCTTTAAGGTCTACGTTTGGATCATTGGGTTGTGCAGTTGCATTTGGCGGATCCAGACTCCCCCTTACCCTGATGTAATAAAGATAATATATCGGTGCTGATGACCAGGATTCAGAAGGTTTTGGTTGAAGAATGCGTTGTACCGCCGTTTTTGTATTCGCTGCATTACTCACAATGGTCGCCTGTAAAGGTGTTGTTATTAACGCTATCCTTGATTTGGAGATGTACATCCTGAGCGAATCTGCGCTAATATCCTTATACATATCGGCCAGGCCATAGTTATTGTTTTCATTAATAAGTCTAACAGAATCTCTTTTTATTTTCAGATAGCTGTTGATGGAGTAGTTGGTCGGGGCAAAAAAAGTTGCTGCGCCATTTACTTCCTGCTTCATGTTGTAATGATCAATCACCATAATCAGCGTATCAAACAAGTGGTACTTGTGCTGTTTAAGATAATCGTAGGTTGTTAATGGGGTTTTGGCGGTACTTAATCCGCCATCTGTCAGGTATTCACTTTTCTTGCAGCTTGTAAAATAGGCAAGCCCCAGACAGCATATTATGAAATAGAATATTTTATTTTTCATTATTTTACATCTTTGAGCTCCAGAATGGAGTTTGGGTTAACTTTTTGTTTATAATCATTAACGCTGGGTCTATTGGCCAATAATATTTGCCTGCATCGAAGTCACCTTTGTTCATCTTGTCATCACCGAATTTAATAGTACCGGTTTTTCTACCGAGTCTAACCAGGTCGTAAAAACGGTGTCCTTCCATGAACAGCTCTCTTCCACGCTCATTTATAATGGCTTCAAACAAGTTGGCATTATCGCCATTCCAGGCACCCGCACCCGCTATGCCCCTTACTTCGTTTAGTATGGCCCTGGATTCATCAAACTGGTTTAATGCTGCAAGTGCTTCGGCCTTTAAAAGTTTTATATCTGCAAGCCTAAAAATAATGATGTTATTATGGGCTACCGGAATAATGACGTTTTGCCCGTTAATATAAGTGATATTCGAATACTTGATGCAGATCGGGTCTGTTGAATTGGTCAATGCAAAGGCTTTTGAATACCGTTTATCGTTAAGATCATCGAAAAGGTTCTTTAACGTAGTGGTATTAAGCGAAAAAACAGCATTTCCGGTATTTGTTGTTAAATAAGGGCTTTTTAATGTGTATTTTGCTATGTTATTTACATTTCCTTCATTTTCATCGCTTTGAGCAATCTCAAAAATGCCCTCATTAGATTTGCCTTTGTATATGTCAAGATAACTATCTCTGCTTACATACTGATAAAAGTTTTGGTCGATAATCTTGCTGGTTGTCAGATTACAGTTTTGGTAATCGCCCTGCCAGGCATAAATGTGTGCCAGAAGGGCATAAGCCGAACCTTTATTTGCCCTTACCGCTCTATTTGCAGAATTCTCATAATCCCAGTTCAAAAGGCTTATTGCCATGTTAACATCGCTTAAACACTGCGCTAACACTTCAGCTGCCTTATTGCGTGGTACATCTACTGCATCTGTAATCACTGCGGTTTGCGTAACCAGGGGAACATCTCCCCAGATTCTGGTCATGTAGAAATAATTGAAAGCCCTTAAAAAATAGGCTTCGCCTAACAGGTTGTTTTTTGATGTAGCTGAGGAAAATTTATCATCTGGTATTGTGGGGATAAATTTGATACATCTGTTGGCCTGGTCTATGGCGCTATAAAAGCTATCATATCTTCTCATTTGCATCATTGGATCTCCGGTATCTGAAGTAGCAACAGCTATAGACCACTTGATCGAAGCAATGTTGTCGAACCGATAAAAATTTGCGGCAGAGAATTCATCAGTTGGCAGATCTCCGTAGGCATAAAATGCAAGTCCGTTAGCCTTATTCAAGGTTTTTCTCAAGAGTGCGTAACCTCCTGCTATACCTTTGTCTGCATCGTTTTCATTTTTCCAGAAAGTAAGGTCGGTAGATACGCTAATGGGTTTCTCATCAAGAAATTTCTTGCATGAAGTAGCCATGCATAATCCTATTGCACAGCATATGTATATTGTTAGTCTTTTCATTGTAGTAATGTTTAAAATGTTAAATCAATGCCAAATGTGTACTTTTTGGGAATGGGATAGTCGTTTCCGTCTGAATACCCAGTTACGCCCACCGCTTCCGGATCAGGTACTGTAGATTTGGACCATACTTTTACATTGTCCATTACACCGTAAAACCTAATCATGTTCATTCCTAGTTTTTTGGTAAGTTTTTGAGGCAAAGCATAGCCCAAACGGATATTTTTGATGCGTAAGAAACTTGCGTCCTCTACAAACATGCTCTGGCCAATATGCCATTTGTCTACTGTATTGGTAATCAGCCCCGGGTATTTGGCAATATCTCCCGGTTTAGACCAGAAATCCGAAACGTTAAAGTTTGATGCAGGTCCTGATCTTGGCCCCCAATCGAAGTATGGATTCGAAGTTCCTGCATCCTGAAACTTATCAGAGAGGTATCCATTACGCAGGCTGCGGCCGGAAATGAAAGTAACCAGTACATCAAGAGAAAATCCTTTATATGAAAATGAATTGTTCATGCCGCCCGTAATGTCCGGATTTGGGTTTCCATACGATACATAATCATTATAATCGATATTGTAATCCCCGTTCTGATCCGCCCTTGCCGGATCACCTGCACTATATTGTGCTCCTCCGAAGTGCGTAATCCGTTTGCCTGTTTTCGGATCTACAGGAACATCTGCATCTTTTGAATAGATTCCTCTTACGTCCCAAACCTTATAGGTGAACAATGGTTCGCCAACGCTCAGGGTCTGTTGCATCCAAGGATCTCCGAATGTGAAATCTCTTCCCCCGTTTGGCAGTTTGGTAATATAATTATCGTTATAAGCTATGTTGAAATTAGTTGTCCACTGAAATTTTGACTTTGGCCCAAAATTTCTCGTGGTTAAAGTTAACTCAATACCCGAATTGCGCAGATCAACAAAATTGTTTGATATTTGAGAATAACCAGTAGTAAGTGGTACGGCAACCTGAAACACCTTACTTTTAGAATCCCGTACATAGTAATCGGCTGTTAAGGTTATTCTGTCCTTAAGCAAGCCCATGTCGATTCCCGCGTTGAACTGCGGACTTCTTTCCCAGCTGATCGAACTTGATGAAGCTGCCCCATAATAATCCGGGTATAATACTGGTGTGCCATTATAGGTATTCTGAAAACCACCTACACCATTTCCCAATACTGATGTTGGATAACCTGCATCTCCTATTAAAGATTGGTACTGGGCATAATAAGCGCCGGGATCATTTCCGGTTATGCCATAACTGGCCCTGAACTTTAAGTAGGAAACAATATTTTTCAGCGGTGAGAAGAAATGCTCTTCAGATGCATTCCAGCCTGCTGAAACTGAAGGGAATGAGCCCCAACGACTGTCAGCACTATATCTTGAAGAGGCATCGGCACGGTATACAGCCTGTAAAAGGTATTTTCCCTTGTAATCATAAACAAAACTTCCCATCCAGGATAAACGCGAGCGCTCCTGGATATCGTTACTTACATATAAATTTGGACCAGCAGCAATTCCCGTAACGGTTTTTACCGCATCCGAGTTTCCTATACTGGAGCTATAAGTATTGTTGAGGATGTTTTTTTCCATTCCCTGTAGCAGGACGATGTTGAAATTATGTCCGCTCTTCAATGACTTGTAGTAGTTTAACGTGTTCTCCAATTCCCAACGGTTGGTTTGATAGATATATCCGTAAGCTTCATTCTGGCCGCTGGAACTTAGAAGGTTTGGTTTAAAATAGCTTCTGGTATTATTATTTACATTGTACGATATCGTGCTTTTTAAGTTTAAACCAGGTATAATAGTATATTGAGCCATGGTGTTACCATTCAAACTGGTGGTTTTGTCATCGTCCCTAAGTTCATCATATCTGCCGGTATATAACGCCTGTTCAGTGGGGCCGATGCTCCAAAAAGATGATGGGAAACCCCAGGTTGTGAATGGGTATTTCCTTTGGTCGCCTTGTCCGTGCCTGGCTTTGGTAAGGCCGACAAAGAGATTAGTCTGGACCAGCAATTTTTCAGTAGGAGACACCTGGAAGAACAGGCTAGGGGTAACCCTGTTGATATCATAACCTTTCATTACCCCTTCCTCAAAGTAACGGTTGAAAGAGAATCTATAAGAATATTTATCTGTTGCCCCCGATATGCTTGCATCAATATTGCTGATATTTCCCGTTTGGAGAAATAATCCCTGCCAGTCTGTATTGTTGTTGAAAGCAGTATTTAAACTGTCGGTTAACATCATATTCAGATTTTTGAGCTGGGTATATGATGCATTGCCGCCATAGAGTAAATCCATTTTCAGTCTTCTCTCTGCAGTCCCAGTCTGGATTGGTTTCAGTGCCGGTTTGTTCGCAATACCAAAATAACTGGCTACCCTGATCTGAGGTGGAGCGCCAATAACTGCACGTTTTGTTTTTACAATAATAACGCCGTTTGCCGCCCTGGCACCATAAACGGCTGAAGCAGATGCATCCTTAAGTACATCAACAGATTCGATGTCGTTAGGGTTGATTGCCTGTAATGGACTGCTTCCATAGGCTGACCCAATATCATTAACATCATAAATCACTCCATCGATAACGTATAAGGGCGAACTGCTTTGGCCTAAGTTTACATTACTTGCACCACGGATGTTGACGATGTTATTTCCTCCGGGTTCGCCCGAAGTACTCAAGACCGTAAGGCCCGCAACCCTTCCCTGCAGCATGGCATCAAATGTAGAGTAAGGCGTATTTTCAAAATCTTTTCCTTTTACAGAAGATATAGCACCAGCTGTTTTTTTTCTTTGAATATTCTGATAACCTATGGCAACCACCTCATCCAAAGCGTTGTTGTCTTCAGTAAGCTCAATATTAATGCTTGTCTGGCCTGCAGCAGAAACTTCTTTTGACTTGTAGCCAACAATGCTTACCGTCAATATTGAAGAGCCTTCTTTTAAGGTCAAAGAAAAGTTTCCTTTGGTATCCGAAGAGGTACCGTTTGTTGTGCCCTTTTGTTTGATAGATGCCCCGGGTAAAGGCTGGTTTTTCCCGTCAGTTACTGTCCCGGTAACTTTGGTTTGTGCGAAGCTAAGAAAGGGTACCATGAGGAATATGATGATGCCCAGGAACTTACTCCGCCCTAAAGTAAGATTTAATTTCATTAGTTTGTTGGTTAGTTTAAACGTTGAAGTAACGTTTATAAATTTACTCATTAATGATTTGATTGTAATGAATATTTTACCCTATTTGAATCATTTTTTAACCAGTTTAAAGGAAAATAAATCTCATCTCATTGGTACACTTATAATCTGGTTTAAGCTTTTCTATTATATTGATACCAGATATTATCGAAAGTATTTCTAACAAAAAAACTTCCTATTTCTTTAATGGAATAGGAAGTTTTTTGTCTTTAGTGATTATTCCACCGTCCACTCATGTACGCCTGTTGCTTGTTCTACCGGAAGCCTTATTTCCATTCTTAAAGCAGAAGTACTTACCGGTTTGAATTTTAAAACATTCCATTTATCTTTACTGATCTCATAAGGAGATATTGACTCTACAGGGATCCATAGCTCGCCTTTCTTGTAAAGCAGCCTGAAAGAGGCTGGAATTCGACAGCCGCCCCAGGGACCATCATCATACCAGTAAACTTTAGATTCGCTGACAGTCTGCTCCGATTCAAAATTATATTGCAGAAATTCGTTGGTGTTTTTTGCGGGCCACCAGTGCAGGTAGGGGAAATTTGTATCTTTTGAACTGGCAGGTTCGTACTGATCTTTGATTGCCGAGAGCATTCTCTTGTTTTTTATTGAGCCTGATACCTGACTTCTGCTTGCTATGGTTGGTGCAGGTTTTGGCATGGCCGCTGATTGCTCATAAGGTATCCACACTGTCATTTCGCTTGCGCCCCTGTTTGCCCAGGCATAATATGGAATCGCCTTAACATCCTGAGCGGTTACCAAAAGGCTGTCGCTTTTTATTTGCCGTTTTGTGCTTTGGCCTTTAATATCGATTACTTCTACACCATTGAGAAGGTTTTGCTCGTAATGAGAAGAGGCAATTGCATTCTTACCGATCATGATATTCTGTACCAGGCTGTCTTTGTTGTCTGGGCCTTCAAGGCAGTAAACCACAGGGCCGCGTTGCAGTACAAAACGTGAAGCATCGTCTTTAACGTTTTTGTTTGCGATCACTTTGTCGGTTTCCATGGGTAGGTTTAAGAAAACTTTATCGCCTTTTTTCCATTTTCTTGTTAAAACAGCATAGCCTTTTTCTGTAATAAACGAAGTGGCCTCCCCATTGATTGAAATCTTTACCGGAGTTGTTTTTTTATCCATAAATGAATAAAGACTTCCAGGCGATGCCTCATGGGCTGCCCAGCCCGGAACCCGGATTTTTAAAGTAAAAACAGAAGTTTTTACCGGATCGATATTGATGGTTACCTCTCCTTTCCACGGATAGTCAGTAGTTTGTGTGATTTCTACATTTGTAGCGGCAAGGGCAATTGTACTGGTGTTGCCCATAAAAAGGTTTACATACAGGTCGTTTTTATCCTGTGCATACACATAGCCCGGCAGAGAAGGTAAAAAGCGGGCCATATTACTAATGCAACATGCGCAACTGATCCATGCGCTCCGCTGATGTTGAAACATGGATGCCAATGGGTTTGGATAAAAGAAACGATCGCCACTTAACGAAACGCTCCAATGGCGGCGCAGGTTTCTGCATAAGCGGACATATTTGGTAATTGGTAAGCTTCTCCGAAAGCCTCACCAGCTCCTGTAGCGCCAATACCACCAGTAATATATAATTTTCTATTTACTACGTCTCCCCAAATATCGTCAATAGCAGACAGGTATTTTGTATCTCCGGTAAGCGCGGCAATATCTGCCATTCCTGTATACATATAAGCTGCTCTCACTGCATGTCCAACAGCTGTATGCTGATCAGTAACTTTTTCATGCCCCTGATTATATTCATCGCCTTTCGGTCCCCTCACGTCCAGGAAGAACTTTGCAAGGTCCAAATATTTTTGATTACCGGTAACCCGGTACATTTTAGATAGCCCGATCTCTACAATCTGGTGGCCCGGGTATTCTTCTATTTTTCCGGGACCGAAGGTTTTTACCAAAAGGTTTGCATTTCTAATGGCAATGTTTAATAGTGTTTTTTTACCGGTTGCCTGATAATGTGCCACAGCAGCCTCATAAAGATGCCCAGCATTATAAAGCTCATGACTTAATACCTCTTCCTTCTCCCAGCGTTTAGCGCCGATCCATTCGTGCGGTTTTTTTGCATTCACCGTCCTGAAAGTAAATAAATATCCATCGGGTTCTTGTGCACCGCCAATTATGCTGATAAGTGTATCAATATAAGCTTCAAGCTTTGGGTTTGCTTTATTCTGAATCGAATAAGATGCGCCCTCAATTGCTTTGTATACATCGGTATCATCAAACGGAAATTCACTCATCTTATCTCCACTCATTTTTTTTCCTGCTCTCAGAAAATTATCCATTCTGCCATTTGCTTTACATTGTGCAATTACATAGGGAATGGTTACTTGTGCATTGATCTCCATCTTTGGCTGCCAAAAGTTATCCTCAACATGGACCTTTGTAAACGCCACGGGCTTGATGGGGTAATCTTTCTTTTGCGCAAACGTATTGAATGCCAATGAGATTAATAATGTGCAAAATAGGAGTAACTGATTTGTTTTATTCTTCATGCCTATCTGGTTATTTATTTATATATAAAGCTGACTATTCAAAATGGTACATAAGCAGTACAGCTTTATCCCTATATTTTGAACCACCCGAAGCTAGCGCATTTGAAAATAAAATTCTTAGTGTTTTTTTGCAGGTCGTAGCAAGATTTTACCTCAATCTGGGGATGTGAAAACATTCTACTGCTTTGATTTGCCAAAATATGACCTTAAAGCTTTGGCTGTAATAAACTGATTTAAGATGCGACGATGGTAAAGACAAAATTCAGCTCAGGTAAAGCAAGTCCTGAGCGTTGTTTTTACACTTGAGCTGGGTAGTTTTTTACAGGTTGAACATACTTGACCGTAGAACAATCAAATATGTTTTTTTCAAAAATATAATGAAAATGGATTGGTATTGGTTTATATGTCAGATAACCAGGGAAATTTATGATTATGATCTTATTGTTGTTTTAGTGTGTTGGCTTTACGGGAATAATATTCCCTGCATCGTCGAAATACATGCGATCCATACAAACTTCACGGTTAAACCCTGCTGCTTCGCCCATGTTTATCCCATTAGGATAATTGAACCTGTGGTAAATGATATACCATTCGTCTTTACCAGGAACTTGCAGTACAGAATTGTGGCCTGTTCCAAAAATACCGGATCCGGGATCTTTCTGTAGAACCAGGTTGTTTTGCTGAATGCTGATCGGGCCTAATGGTGATTTGGAAGTTCCATAACGCACACGGTAATTCTCGCTGCGGGTATCGTCTTCTGACCACATGAAATAATAGGTGTCTTTTCTATAAAATACATAACAGCCCTCTCTGAAAGTTTCATCTGTTTTTAAAACCTTGGTGGAATTAGGTTTTAAAGAAATCATATCCTTATTTAGTTCGGCCACAGCCAGATAGCCATTCCCCCAGTAGAGGTAGCTTTTTCCGGTTTTAGGGTCTGTAAATACAGCAGGATCGATTTCCTGCCCGTTCTTAATTCCTTCAGGCTTAAAGTTAATCAGGGGCTTCCCTGAATCTGTAAAGGGGCCTGTAGGAAGATTCGAAGAGGCTACGCCGATTTTCTGTGCTGCAGTAAAGTAGTAGAAGTATTTATAGTCTTTGCCTATCTTTTTTTCGGTAATAGTTGGTGCCCAGGCATTGCGGTTACCCCATTTCACATCTTTTTTGAGGTTGAGGATTACACCTTCATCCTTCCAGTTAATAAGGTCGGTAGAGGAGAAGGTTTTGAAATAATACCCACTCCAGCCGTCGAAACCATCGCTGGTAGGGTAAATGTAATACTTTTTAGTTTTGTTCGCGTAAAGTACATCCGGATCGGCGTAAAAACCATCGAGTATGGGGTTTTTGGCCAGTTTTAATTCCATGCCTAATGGAATTCCCCATTTAGCGGTTAAGTTTCTTAGCTCATTGCGCGAAATTGGAATAATGGTACCATGGCGGGGATGGAAATCCATTTTTACTTCATGATCAATCACTTTAAATCGATCTAAATCTGTGCTCTCGCAAAACTGGTATTTACCTTTGCCGTAAACATCGTACATCAGGATGTATTTGTCTGACCTGTTGAGTTTGAATACAGACGAACCTTCTACTGCATCATGGGTTTGTTGTTTGTAGCCCGGTTGTTCGATCCATTTTCCCGAAGTCAATGAATCGGTCATGGCGAGTTTAATTCCGTTTCCATTACCCTCGGTTTTATAAAAGAGGTGGAAGATTCCGTTTTTATTGATGATATCACCATCAATGCAGGATTTGCCGTTTTTGGGATTAAACAGCACTTTAGGCTCTTCCTCAAAATCTGTAAAGTCTTTGTTGGCGTAGGCATAGTAAATAATATCCGGGCCAGTGCCATGCTGCATCGAAAAGTAAACCATATACTTTCCTTTCGCGGGGTCAAATATGGTTTGGGGTGCCCATACGCGTTTAAGATCATCATGGCCTTTAAAACGTTTCTGGATATTGATGATGCTGTGTTTCCAGTTAATCAGGTCGTCTGATTTTAATAAAGTCATTGCCCTGTTAGAATCCCAGCCTTTGGAGGATGTCATATCGGTTACCACCATGTAAAAAGAACGGCCATCTTCAGAACGTAAAATATGGGGATCTCGGATGCCGCCAGTCGAACTGATCTGTTTTGAATCGAGCACGGGTTCATTGCTATTCAATGCACGGTAATTGTAACCATCGGTGCTGATCGCAAAGCAAAGGGCTTCGTCTTTTACTGCATTTCCTTTAAAATAGGTAAATAAATATCCGGCAAAATCTTTTTCTGCCGGCCCTGATTTATATTCCTGACTGAATAAATTTCCAATAAAAGCAATATGTAAAAAAGAAAGAAGGATCAGGCGTTGACATGGAAGTCTTTTCATGTTTAAGAATTGAGTTTTATTACAGGTATTCAATAAGCAGGGTGTAGTTAATTTAAAAACCACACCCTGTTTATATTATTTTAAAGCTATTTTTTGCACAGGTGAGTAAACATACTCGCCAGCAATTGTGGTTTTTACCCCAAGTCGTGCGTAAATAAAGTCGAGCGATTTAAGGTTGTCGGGAATATCAGCCGACAATGTAGTTTGTGCACCAAATACAAGTGAGGGAACACTACCATCCACGCGAACTTCACGCTGCACCTGATCGGTTAAAACTGATTTTCCCAAGTACAAGCTTACCAGTTCCACATTGGCGGTAGTAACCACCTTGTTCACTATAAAATTGGCATTGATGGTATTACCTGATTTTGTAAAGGTTTCATTAGTGATGGTAAAGTAGGGTGTTACCGGCACATCAATATTGGTATTTTCTGTAAGATTTACCCTGATGGTATCAGTTGCCTGTTGCAACCAGGGCGCATCAGCACGACGCACCAATTTGTATTGACCGGCAAATAATTTTGCCGAGAAGCTCCCGTCCTGATTCATGTATACATAAACAGGAGATTTGAGGGGATAGCCGTCCTGCCACAGTTCCAGTTGCGGGCCGTTGTTACGTACGCCTAAAGCCTTACCCTGATAAACAACCTTACCTGATAAGGTTAATTCGGGTGCATCAAAATTATCGTATTCGCCGCAGCTGGCCATGAATAAACTGACTGCTGCTATTATCGTTAAAAATTTAGTTTTCATCGTGGTAAGAATTAATTGAATGGATTACGAACAATTTTAGGGTTGTTGTTTAATACTGCCTGATCAATTGATGAGTAGTAGTTTGCCATACGGAATAACCTTGCACGACGGAAGCGGGTTGGGCGTACCCGTGCATAAATGTATTTTCCGTTGTCGGGATGGCCGGGTCTTACCACACGGTATGAATATAAACCCATCACTACTGCATTCGGATCAGTTTCTGTACCATCCCAAACCAAATGGGCAATTCTCCATCTTTTCAGGTCGAAATAACGGTGATCTTCGAACGCAAGTTCCACGCGCCGCTCATTGCGGATGATGTCGTTTGTTAATGCACTTAAGCTGTTGGCCGGAAATCCTGCACGTGCACGAACTGTATTAACATAACCCAGTCCTTCCGGACGGCCCAATTCAAAAGCAGCTTCTGCTGCATTTAAGTAAATTTCACCTAATCGGAACCATGGCCACCAGTTTATTGAAGATGTTCCGCGGGTACTTGCGGCTGGTGCATCACTTACCATTTTGCGGATGTAAAAACCAGTATTGCTTACATCTACGGCATCATCTTTCGGACCGTCAAAGCCCGTCCAAACTTGTCCGTCGCTATAGTTGCCACCCAATACTGTAGAGGTGGTTAACTGATAACTACCATTGTTCCATACTGCTACTCCGGCCTGTATTCTTACTGCATTGTTTTTGAATGTTGTACCTGGATAAATAACGGTTCCAAATAAGCGACCATCTTTATTTGCAAAAATATCGGCAGGGTTTGTATAAGCGATGTAGTTACCATTCGCATCTTTGTCTTTTAATGTACCTCTGCTTCCGTCTAAATAGTTGAAGCTTTCTACCAGACTCAGGGATGGTGAAATTGCAGACGATGATTCGGTATCCTCGGTCATGCTTTTGATGATGTTATCATAGGTAAAGCGTTGTATTTTGGTACCTAAGGCAAAATCTTTTGCAAAGATTACTTCACTAACCGGTTTTTTGTTCAGCATATCATAGAAATTAGCCCCTTTATCTGCATTCACGTTATATAAAGCATAAGGACCCGCAATCACTTCTTTCGAAGCCGCAAGCGATTTATTGTAATAATCGGTCGCCATAGATGCCGGGATACCTACTTCGCCACCGGTGGTGCTGATTGGCGCTGCCATTAAACTATTGTATTTGGCGATAGATGCGGCGTAAAGCATAGCTCTGCTTTCCAGTGCCAGCGCAGTATACTTGTTGGCACGAGTTGGTATGCCGTTATTGGCTGATAGGTCAGTTTTGATTTCTTCAAGTTCCTTGTAAATGAAATCGTAAACTTCTGATTCTTTAGCACGTGGTACCTGTAATGGAGTAGGATCACCGCTGAAATCGTAAATTAATTGTTTTGTAACCAATGGCACACCGCCCATTCGTTTTACCATTTCGAAATAAACGAAGGCGCGGATAAAGCGCATTTCACCTATAAATTGGCTTTTTTGGGTGGGTGTTAACTTAACCCCTAATGTGTTTATATTTTCGAGTGAGAGGTTAATATCGCGGATTAATCCATAATCCCAATAACGCCCATAATCGTTGCCAAACTGAAAGTCATTTTTGCCGTTCTGATCACGTGTACCCGACCACATGGCGTCGTCCAGCTCAGTCATTCCCCCGGTATTGAAAACACCATGCAAGGAAGGCAGGCGGTCATAGTAATTCGCCAGAAGGGAAGTAATTAAATTTGGGTCGTTCCACAATTGTTCATCGGTAATGGTGGTTTTAGATTCACGGTAAAACCAGTCATCATGTTTACAGCTGTTCATGGTTAAACCAATAAGCAGTGCAAAAGCTATATAAATTTTTTTCATCTTAATCTTTGTTTAAAATGTGATGTTAAATCCGGCCATAAATACTCTTTGCTGCGGATATACTACAGCTGCTGCTGCTTCGATTTCCGGATCAATCTGGAAATTTTTTACGTTATCGAATGAAATCATATTCGATGCGTTTACATAGAAACGAATTTTCTGTGCTTTGATTTTCTCGGTAATGGTTTTAGGAAGACTATAAGCCAGTTCCATATTTCTAACACGCAGGTATCTCACGTTTTTTAACCAGAAACTGTTGTTTCTACCGTTTGGCCCTGTGTTACCGCTACGGATGGCAGGATAGTAGCCAGGAATCCATGCGCTATTTCTATCATAAGGATCAGCACGGTGCCATCTGTCTTCCAGCAAATAGGCTGGGGAGTTTCCACCGCCATGAAATGGATTTCTCAATTCATAATCCTGGTTCCAAGATTGCATGGCGCCACCGGCTAAATCGATGTTCAGGTCAATCCCTTTATAGCTTAAACCAATACGTCCACCGAAAGACATCATTGGTGCCCAGCCAGTAGGATAACCAATCGGGCGCTCATCAAGATCATTGATCACACCATCACCGTTTACATCTTTGTAAATAAAATCACCTGGTAGTTGTGTTCTATTGTTCTGACCATCGTTGTTTATGCCATAGCTTCGGATTTCTGCTTCAGACTGGAAGCGGCCTACCACCTCGTAACCCCACCAGATGCCTCCCCACCGGTTTTCATTTGATTTGGTGTATTCATTATATGAATTGCTGAAACGTGGCTTGTATGAATCCAATATTTTATACCTTGAGAAAGTAAAGTTTCCACTAACAGTATAATTTAATTCGCCCACTTTACTGGCATAAGTGATGATTCCTTCCGCACCATAGTAACCATTACTGTTCAGGTTTTCGTTTGGTAAATCGTAACCGATTTCAGATGGTAACAGCACATCGTATTTTTTGCCCGGATAACCTGTACGGATAATTTTAAATGCGTCGGCTGTAAAGGTTAGTTTGTTATCAAACATTCCAACATCGATCCCTACATTATAATTGGTGTTTTTTACCCAGGAAAGGTTGCGAATGGGAAGCCCCTTAGGTTGAATACCCGGATAGTACGTTCCGTTTAATACGGCATTTCCTGAACCCCAGTTATAACCTGATAAGTAATCATGCATAATTACACCTTCTTCCAATCCGGTTTGACCAACAGAGACGCGAAGTTTCATGTCGTTTACGACCCCTTTTAATGGTTTGAAAAATGGCTCATCAGAGATCCGCCATCCTAAACTTCCCCCTGGAAATAATCCCCATTCCTTGCCTGAATAATACAGGTAAGAACCATCATAACGTCCTAATATTTCTAATAAATATTTTCCTTTATAATTATAGTTGAAACGACCAATAAAACCAGCCCTTGCTTCATATAACCATTCATCACCAATGCCGTTGAGTTCGGAAATGGTGTTTACCAAAGGAATATAGTTATTGGTAGGGTTAGAGCCGATGGTAGTTAGTGTTCTGTCCCAATCAGAGCGTTCATATCCTGCCATTGCAGAGAAGTTATGATCGCCGATTTGTTTGGTATAATCCAATTGAAACTGTGCAGATCTCGCTATAGCCACACGGTCGGTTTTATAGCGCCATCTCGAATTGTTTCCGTTACTACGTACGTAGTTGCCGTTTTCATATCTGTACACGTCATAGCTGTACTGAAATGCATCAAATTTATTGTTAGTGTAATTATAAGACACTATTCCTTTTGCTGATAAACCAAACTTGGTTTTGTAGGTTGCAGTCATGTTTACATTCCCGCTCATAAAGCTATTGTCTTTATAACCTGCAATATCGCGGCTAAAAACTGCCGGGTTATAGGCAAACTCGTTGGTTTGATTAGGATATAACGGATTGTCATTGGCATAAGGCCCAACAGTAGGCCTGTTTTTAAAGATCGCCAGGATAGAAGAGAAATAGCCATCGCCGCCAGGTAAACCCACATCCTGTGTTTTTTCCTGTCTGGCTGAGATTTGTGTACCAATGGTAAGCCCTTCCAGCACGGTTGCTTCAAGATTGGCCTGCAGGTTTGTACGTTTATAGTTGAAATCTTTGATCATGGCATCCTGCTGCAGGTTACCTACTGATAGAAAGTAATTTGATTTTTTGCCACCACCGGTGATGTTGGCATTGATGTATCGCTGAGGAATGTTTTTGCGGATAACCATATCAGCATAGTTGTATCCCTGATAACCAGGTTCGGTACCCGCTTGCCACTTGGCCAGTTCTGCAGGAGTATATACCTGTGTTGGGTTACCGTTTGGATCGTTCTGCGCTGCTTCTACCAAACCTCTGGTGTATTGTGCTGCTGTAGCCATTTCAGGGAAACGGGTAAGGTTTTGCCAACCCAGATAGCCATTTACATTTATTTTTACGGATTCATCTTTTGAACCTTTTTTTGTGGTAATTAATACCACACCTTTCGATGCCCTAAAACCATATACAGCTGCGGAAGCATCTTTTAGGATAGATATACTTTCAATATCTTCGAGGTTTAAGGAATTGAATATATCTGCACCAGAGCCATTCTGAGTGCCTACCCAATCTGTTCCGGTTTGGCCGCCATAGGCAACACCATCGATTACAAATAGCGGATTACCCATATTACGAACTTCGATACTGGCTCCGCGCCCGGGGCGCGCATCTTTGGCCCTTACAGAAATACCCTGTACCTTACCTGCAAGTGCTCCTGCGGTAGAAGTAGAGGATGTGCGTACCACGTCTTCTGATTTCAGGTTACTTACTGCTCCGGTAATGTTGCGTTTGGATTGTTTACCATAACCAACTACCACCACATCTTCCAGTCCCTGGTCGTCGCTTTCCATTTTAATGGTAAACTGGGTTTTGTCGCCAATGGTGATGGTTTGGTTTTTGTAGCCGATGTAGGTTACCAGGAAGGTACCCTTGCTTGCGCTAAGGGTAAAGCGTCCCTGACCATCAGTTGTTGTAATCTCTTTCGGGACTGCACCTGGAACGACAATGGTTACGCCGGTTAGGGGTTCATTGTTTTCGCTTAGTACTTGTCCGGAAATCTTGCGTTGCGCATAAGTGTATGAAGGGATTCCCCATACCATCAGGCAGAAAAAGAAAATTTTCAGGATTCTCATGTTATATTTGGTTTTTGTTTAAAAGCGGTACTGGTTATTCATTATCAATCCATAAAGGCGATGTTAGATTCTACTCTGTATGAAGCAGAGGTTGATCAACAGGAACGCTTTCCATGGAAGACGCAAATGATTCATCGATGAAGGATTTATAGTTGGTTATAGGGATCAAACATAGTGGATTGACCGATCTGCAGACATATACAAATCCGTCAATTAACGATTAATATTTCGTCAAAAACTGTGTTTTTTATGCTTGGGGCTTCTTTTTTTGGTATTCGGAAGGCAGTTGACCAAATTCTTCCCTGAAGCATTGCCGAAAATAAATGGAACTGTTGATGCCCACCATTAAGGCTACTTCGGTTACGTTATACTGACCTGAACGCAGTAGCTGAGCAGCCTTCTGGATTCTGATTTTGCGTACCAGCTGGTTAATATTTTTGCCGGTGAGTCCTTTTAGTTTTCGGTAGAGCGTAGACTGGCTCATGTTCATTTTTTCGGCGAGGGTTCCCGCATCAAGGATTTCATCCTGAATGCATTCTTCTACGAGGTTAACAAATTCCTGTACAAAAGCGTTTTCGCGCCAAAGGTCCTGATCTGTTTGTGTATTGGTTGCCACTACACCTTTTTCCGCTGTAGAAAGCCGACCCAGCACTTCAGCATATACTGCTCTGCGTTTGAGGAGCAGATTTTCTATCCTTTTGTGGAGTAGTTTTGGACTTACGGGTTTAGTGAGGTAAGAATCCACCCCGAGGCTATAGCCCAGTTCTTTGTCGGCTTCGGTATCTTTTGCGGTTAAAAATATCGTTGTGATATGACTTGTTTCCCGTTGTTGCTTAATTTTTTTGAGCATGGTAAAACCATCCATGTCCGGCATCATTATATCACTTAAGATTAAATCAGGTATGTGACTCTTTGCCAGTTCAAAACCCTGGCTTCCATTTTCGGCAGCAATTACTTCATAGTTTACAGCGAGTACAGCTGTTAAATACTCGCGCAGGTCGTGTTCATCTTCAACCAGCAGCAGTACCTGGCGACTATCGGAGTTTGTTGGCAGAATAGCTGAATCTTTTTCGGCTTGTGCTGAGGCAGTTGCAACAGCACTGGTGAGTAAGCGTACGCAAAACTCACTTCCTTTTCCGGGCTCACTCTTTACTGAGATTTTACCATGGTGTATAGCAGACAGTTCTTTAACGAGGGCAAGGCCTACGCCGGTGCCCTGGCTAACTGATTTTGGAACCTGATAATAGCGGTCGAATATTTTATTGATATGTTCGGCAGGAATTCCACATCCTGTATCTTCTACACAAATGAGTGCACAGGTACTCAGGCGTTCCTGTTCATAGTGAAGGCTAACTTTGATAGTGCCCGAGGTGGTATATTTGCAGGCATTAGAGAGGAGATTATCCAGAATCAGTTGCACGATTTCTGCATCAAAAATGGTTTTAATGTCATTCTGATCAATATTGCAGGCAATCTGCAGGTTGCTGTTAGTATTGGCTTCCGTATATTTTTGAGCAATGTGCTGCACCAGTTCACCTAAAAAGCCTTCACCCAGAACCAAAGGTTTGTATTGGGATTCTACCTTACGGAACTCAAGCAATTGGTTGACAAGTGAAAAAAGTCTGTTGGCATTTTTTTGTACCATCAATACCCCTTTTTTGTGTTTAGCGGCCAACTTCTCTTCATGAAGGAGATCTTCGAGTGGCCCAAGAATGAGGGTTAGTGGTGTGCGCAGTTCGTGGGTGATGTTGGTGTAAAAATTCATCCTTTCCATGTGTAATTTCCCATCCTGTTCTATCTGGAGTTTTTTTATCCGGAGCTCGGCCTCTGCATAAACTTTTCTGATGTGAAATACCACAAGCGTTATGATGACAGAAATAATCACCAGGGCATACAGCAGAATGGCCACGTTACTAAGGTAAAAAGGAGCGGATATTTTGATAAACAGTTTCTTGTAGTCCTGCGACCATGTTTCATTTTTTTGTCTTGTGCGGATACGCAGCTCATAACTGCCATGAGGGATATTTCTGAAATCGAGATTTTTCTCATCACCTAAAAATACCCACTTTTCATCCCGTCGGTGGAGCTGATAGCTAAACTCTACCATATCATGGAGCGCATAGTCCATTACGGCCAACTCTACACGAAAGCTGTTTTCATCGTGTTTGAGATTGATTTCTTCGGCGAGGCCAGGGTGTTTTTCTGATTGCGCATGCGTTTCGCCTGTGTTGAATACCATGAACCGGCTGATCTTAATCGGAGATTTGGGAAGGGTGAGCGGAATATCTTTTGGATTGAAATAGCAGACACCAGCAGGCATTCCGAAGAAAATTTTTCCGCCGGAATCTTTACCCACGCTATTGATAGTGAAACCGCCGAGTGGTAAACCGAATGACTGATCGTAGCTTAAGAACCGTTTTTGCTTCGGTAAATACCGTAGAATTCCGGATCGGGTAGAGCACCAGATGTTTCCATTATTGTCTTCTGCAATAGCATTGATGGTTAACCAGGCTTTGCCACCTGGGGGAACGATGATTTCCAATTCGCCCGTTTTTTTTGTGGCGGCTTGCAGGCCTAAACCTTCATTGGTAGCGATCCAGATATTATTTTTCCGATCGGCAAATAAATAGTTAATGGTGTTGCTGTTGATACCCTGGCCTTTTACTATTCTTTTAATTAGCTTTCTGGCAGGGTCAAAAATGTAAATTCCTTGGCCGTATGTGCCTATCCACCTGTTGCCACTTTGGTCTTCTACCATTGTGCGTGGCGCATAATCTCCGAGTATGGGGCTATTGGTGATCAGTTTACTGAATACTCCGGTTTTGGAATCGCGGATAAACAGCCCTTCCTGGGCAGCGAAAGAGATGTTGCCTGCTTTATCTTGTACGATCGCTCTAACAGCCGACATTTTTTCAACGGTTTCTACCTTCTTCCATACCTTGGTTGTTGCGTTGAAAAAAGATACTCCACCATTTTGCAGACCAAACCATTTATTGTTGTCGCTATCCTGTAATCCGGAAAGAAGAAAATCGTCACCTATCGCACTGTTTTGGGTGTTAATTTTATTTACCTGGCCATTTGGTTTAACTTGTAATATTCCATCGCCAACGGTACCCAGCCATATACTTTTGTCACGGTCGTTTAAAATGCTGGTAACAGTTGCAGGTTTCCCCTGTTCAGGGAATAATGCCTGCGTTGAAAGGATAGAGAAGAAGGGTTTAATATGGCTTGTAAAGGCAATTCCACCACCGTAAATCCCCATCCATATATTACCAAACCCATCCTGGTCAATGCTTTGGACCGATGAGGCTTTGCCACGGTTTAAATTAGCACAGGTGATGCTTGTCATCTGCGAAAGTGTTCCGTCGCCGAGGTATTCGGGATTCAGGATAAATAGCTGTGATGACTCTGCGCCTAGCCATATCGAACCGTTAACTGCTTTAATGGAGTAGATAAATGGTTCCCTTCCATTACAGCTTTTTGCAGAAAGGTTTATTTTTTTTAGGATTTTTGTTTTTGGGTTAAAGATGGCCAGGCCTTTTCTGGTTCCGATCCAGATGTTGTTAAACTGATCACAAAATAATGATTTAACCTCATTGTCCGGCAGCATACCCTTGCTATTACTGACGTTGATAACCGTTACACTGCGGTTTTTAAGGTTCACAATCGAAAATCCCTTATTTACATGGCCAATGTAAAGGGTGCCGTCTTTGCCTTCAGCGAGCGCCCAGGTACTGTTTTCTGGCAGGTTAGGAAGGTTCTTTTTGCTAAAGCGCTCGAATGTTTTAGTAGAAGTGTTGAAACGTTGTACCCCCTGATGGTAAGTGGCCAGCCAAAGGTTCCCGGTCTGCGATTTAATAATATCAGTAATATCGTTAGTGGCCAGCGATTTCGGATTTTTATCATCATGAAGGTAATATGAAAAGCGATTGGTTTTTAAATCATAAACATTTAAGCCATTTGCGCGTGTACCTATAAAAACCTGATCATTATCATATAACAGTGTATTGATTTCATTACTGTTTACTGAAGAGCCGTCTGCCTTTTCTGATTTATAAAACTGTTTAAAAGAATTGCTGGCAAAACGGTTAAGCCCAAATTCGGTTGCAATCCAAATAAATCCATATTTATCATGTACAACTTTTATAACCTGCTCGCTGGATAATCCTTCCTGAAGAGATAAAAACTTAGCCTGATTGGTTTGCGCCACCAACGCTGTACTGTATAAAAAAAGTATTAATAATAGCTTCGATCCCATTTTCATAGCCATCCCCTCCTGTAGCGCTATTTTATTTTGCCACGATTACATTTGCTCCGCCTGGTAAAAGTTTTACTTTCAATTGTTTTGCCTTGTTTAATTTCAGCTGTTTTATTTGAGGTGAACGGTCATCGGCATCTGAGTATAAGGTAACTTCAGTACCAGATAACATTGGCAGCGAAATGTCGATTGTTTTCTCCGTGGTTTCAGCATTTATAGCTGTAATATACCAGGTATCGCCATGGCGACGTGCCAATACACAATATTTTCCGGGATATCCATCAAGAAAAACAGTATTGTCCCAGGTTGTTGGCACATTTTTCATAAAATCGATCACATGAGGCGCAACATCGCTGAGGTTATTTGGGGTGATGCCAAAATTCTGCACTGGATTCTGGAAAAGAATAGCGGTTGCCAATTGGAAAGTTTCTGTTGTTTTTCTAATTGTTCCTCCGTCATTTTTCTTGTTGTGGCGCTTGTTTAAAAGAACTGGTCCGAAATCCATTGCGCCTATAGCATTTCGGATAAAGGGATGAAGGCTGGCATTGATGGCTTCGGTATCATTTGCATGTTGGGTGAATATCAGGTTCTCTGATGCCAATACCGCCTCACTTCCAACATAATTTGGATACATTCTTTCCCAACCTCTAGGCACTGTGCAGCCATGAAAGATTACCGTTAAGCCAAAAGTGTTGGCATCAGATAAAATATCTTCATAAAGTTTCATGGTTTCCTGTTTGTCGCCACCAAAGAAATCTACCTTAATTCCTTTCACACCAATCTGCTGCATCCACGCCATTTCTTGTTTCCTCGCCGAGGCTGTATTCATTTTATATTTAGGTCCTTGTGGGGCATCATTCCAAAAACCATTAGAGTTATACCATAAGGAAATACCAACTTTTTTCTCTTTTCCGTAGGCAACCAGTTCCTCGATTTTTTTCCGTCCGATTTTGGTATCCCACCAGTTATCAATCAGCACAAACTCATAACCCATTGCCGCAGAAAGATCGATAAACTTTTTCTGATCTTCGAAATTAATACTTTCATCTTGCCATAACAGCCAGCTCCAGGTAGACCGGCCAAAGGTATAGTTCTTCGATGCGGCATATTGTGGCGCTACAACATCGAATGGAACAGTAGTTTCAACAATCGGTTTAAGTGTACGTCCGACAGTAATGGTACGCCAGGGCGTATTGCCGGGTAATGATATCGTTGGATTTGCACTACCGATGCCGTTATTTTCTCCCTTCTCCGGAAAAGCAATTTTGTAATTTCCATCTTTAGTGCCTTCGCTTAGTCTGGAGCCACAGTATAGTGAATTTACACCAGTTTCTGAGAGTAATACCCACCCATCATTCCCCAAATGGAAAAGGGCAGGAAAAGTATAACCTATGCCATATTTTGAAGGGACACCCATGGCCTGATCGCGGTTATATTCTTCTTCGTAGCTGGGTTTGGTTTTCATCCAGCCAATCATTGGGGTAGCCTGCGGGCTTAAAAATGTAGTGGTGTTTGCCGGAAATTTGTATCCGCTCAATTCTTCTTCAATGACAAAGCTTGCAGCTTCACCGGTCTGCGGAACCTGATATCTAAAGGCAATGTCGTTATTGCTCACGCGGAATACTACTTCAATCTGGTTCTTTTTGGCATTCTCAAATTTGCAGATCAGCTCATTTGCCTGGTAGTTTACATTACTGATCTTGATTTTTGGTTCATTGTAACGCTCATCAATTCGTCGTAATTGCTTACCGGTTAGCTTGAGGCCAGAGGATAAATCCATCTGGCTTCCGCGAAGCCCCAGAGGAGAGCGCTCAATCATTTCTTTTCCCTGTAATACTACATTGTAATAAAGTTTACCCTCGTTTAAATAAAGTTTAACCATCAATTTCTGATCTGGACTTGTAACGTTCAGGTCTTGGGCAAAAGATAAAAAGTGGCTGGCAACCAATGCCATTACCAGTAAAATGCCTTTAAAATAATTCATAGCTAAAGATTTGCGGAGTAATTTTGGGGTATTCATCACAACGGAATAAACTTATTTGGGTTAGATTTATCTGATCAGTTTTCGAAAACGAAAATTAGGCAATATTTTTAAATGTTATGGTAACGTTTATTATTTTTTTTCCATAATCCATTAAAAACAGCGTTTAAGCAACGCAATTAAAATCAGATATTCTCAAAATCCTCAAAGTTATTTCGCTGTAACTAAGAGCCTGTTTAAATTTTTACAGCAAATTTTACACAGTATTTTGCTGTCACGCTGAGCGTAACGGATTGCTTTATTAATGCGTTGAAATGGTCTTCGAATACGCTACCATTGACAGATCTTATAAAGAAAGGTCGTCATTGCGAGGCACGAAGCAATCTTAAAGCGCACGCTGTTAGCGATCGTTGTAAGATTGCTTCGTCGGCTGAAAAAGCCTTCTCGCAATGACGAATCCTCGCCAGAACATAGCAATAGAACCCTCTGGCACTCATATTGATTTTAAACAATTAATTAACCCTCAGACTGACATGCGAATTAATTTTATTTAATTTTTAAACAGGCTCTAAAATAATTAACTGAATAGGATTAGATTAAGCAATATTCCGTTTTTATGACTTTAAAACAATTTTGGATAGTTAATCCCTCGAACGATTAAAATAGAATAAAACAATTCGAAATTAGCATTTAACTCAAAGGCTCCCCCAACCAACAGTTTATCAATCCGGATTTACTTTTTTATCATCTTCCACCAGTCTAAAATGAATATCCCCTCTTTAAATATCAGAAATAGGTCGTGTTCGCCCTTTACCTTATTAAGCGTACAGGAGATTGTTTCCCATGTAATATCTTTACTTTTTACGGGAAGCGTTCCGATTAACCTGCCATTTTGATCATCAATCCTGATTTCCAGCTTTCCTCCGCCGGTAAGGGAAGTTAAACTGGCTTCAAACTTTTTAGCACCACTTTTAAAATCGACACCTTTAATTTTGATGAAGGCACCTTCCTGTTTATTGGTGGTAAAAATACGCCCGTTTACAGCGTCTTTTTCTGCTTTAATGCCTTCAGCCCAGTTTATTGTTTCAGCTTCGGTACGTTTGAAAGGATTCAAATTACCGACTTGTTTCACTCCGGTTTCCGACCACCATGGCAACTCCTGGATGGTGCCATCCTGGTTGTAGCTGAGTTCTTCCACGCAAACCGAGCGCCTTTCATGGTGTTTATCGGTGATCATAAAATTTAACCGGAAATTAAAACCAAACAAATATGATTTACCCTTGTAATCAATAATTCCGGGGTGATTTCCTGAAGATTTTTCATTTGGTTTCATCAGATAACCCTTATAGTCCCAGGGACCCGTTGCATTTTTGCTCATCGCGTAAGCAATCCCTTCCGGGCAACAGGTAGAAGCATAGGCGAGATAGTAGTGGTCATTACGTTTATAAGTCCACGGACCTTCCTGGTAGTGGTAAGCATCAGCCTTGGTTTGCCCTTTTTCTTTACCTACATCTTTTACTTTAACGATTTCCCCAGAATAGGAAATCATGTCTTTATTTAACTTTACATACCAGAGGTTTGGATTGCCCCAATACAGATAGGCTTGTCCGTCATCATCAATAAACACAGTGGGATCAATATCATTCCACAGATGGTCATCATCAATAAGCCTTTTTCCTATAGGGTCTTTGAATGGTCCATAAGGACTGTCTGCTACCAAGACCCCAATGCCACTTCCCTGTATCGGACAATACAGGTAGAATTTTCCATTACGCTCGATACATTGGGGTGCCCAGGCTCCGTTATCCTGCTTTCCCCAGGCGAAGTTTTTCAGAGATGCAATAGCGCCGTGGTCTGTCCAGTTTACCATATCTGTTGAAGTATAAAGAAGCCAATCCTTCATCAGGAATTTACCCATTCCAGGACCGGCATTATCTTCATCATGGGAGGTGTACAGGTATACGGTATCTTTATATACCATTGGTGCCGGGTCGGCCGTAAATTTAGTCTGTATAATAGGATTTTGGGCTAAAGTGCCGAGCGTTATGAAACTTAAAAGTAAGCTTGCGCCTATTCTGAATTTCTTTACCATTTTTATAGGTGTTATTTCCATTTAGTTTTATTTTAAGGGCTGATTGGATTTTTCTATCCATCATCCATTTAATTTGCTTAGTTCCTGATAAAGAAACCGCAGTTAAACATGAGCTTCACAGTGCTGGAACCTGAGGTGATTAATAACCAGTTATTAGCGGATCAAACGCCAGGAGTCAAAATTAAACAGGTTATTACCCTCACCTTTGAATACCAAATACAGGTCGTGTACACCGGTAATCTGGTTTATTTTACAAAGCAGGGCTTTCCAATCCTGAGTATTTTTGGTTGATTTTACTTCCAGTTTTCCCAGCAGCTTGCCGCTTAAACTGTCTGCCCGAAGTTCAATATTTCCTTTTGAGGATAAGGAGGCTACGGTTGCTTCAAACTGAGTTGCGCCTTTGCCAAAATCTACACTGCGGATTTTGATATAATCGCCATTGTCAATATTGGATACATAAATAGCGCCTGTTAAGCTATCTTTGGCAGTTTTTACACCTTCAGACCAGGCTATGGTTTCAGCTTCAACACGGGTAAAAGGATCTAAGTTTGAGGCGCTTTTCAGTACACCTGCTTTTGTGCGGTGAATTCTCGGAATGGATCCATCAGGGTTAAAACTGAAAGGTTCGATACATACCGAACGTTTGAAGCCTCCGCCACCAGGTAAAGCCCCGTCATGATAAAATAAATAAGACTGACCTTTAAAATCAATATAGCCGGGGTGATTGGTGAACGCACCACGATCTTCGATCACTGTCATAATGGTATCTCCATATATCCATGGCCCTGTTGGGCCTCTGCTTGTAGAATAAGCCAAATGTTCTGGAACGCCACCGGCCGGATAAAGCAGGTAATATTTGCTTTTTCGTTTAAAGAACCATGGGCCTTCCTCATATTCTGATGGTCTTTTTTCCGGATCTTTTTTTCTGGCACTAAATCCTTCCTTGTTTAGCGGCACTTTCACAATGCCAACTTTTTCATCATAAGAGACCATATCCTTATTCAGTTTTACATAATATAATTGGGGATTGCCCCAATATAGATAGGCCTGTCCGTCATTATCGATAAAAACAGTTGGATCAATGTAGCCAAAGCCTGAAAGCAATGGCTTGCCTATTGCATCTTTAAAACCTGTTGTCGGAGTGTCTGAAATGGCAACACCAATGGCGTTCCCGCCATTTTTTTGGTTAACGGGTAAGTAGTAGTAGAATTTTCCATCCCTGAATATGCACTGGCCTGCCCATGCGTCACCGCGCGACCAGCTAAAAGCTTTATAGGATAAAATGGCTCCATGATCAGTCCAGTTAACCATATCCTTTGAAGAATAACAACGCCAATCGTTCATGGTGAAAAAGTTTTTCACCGTAACATCTTCATCATGCGAAGTGTATAGATAAACGGTTCCATTATGTACCATTGGTGCCGGGTCGGCTGTATAGTAGGTCTGAACAATCGGGTTTTGGGCAAAACTTGCCAATACTGACAGCAGGCCAGTCAAAAGTGATACTCCAAATATTTTTTTCTGCATTTTTTGATGTTATTTTAATAGGGAAAGCATGGTTTTAGCATAACGCTCGCCAAGCATGCGGTAACCCTGTGCATTGAAATGTAGATTATCTGCCGCATCGGTACAGCCAGCTGATGATATGATGTGTGCATTGGGAATTGTTTTTGGCAAGCTTGCAATAATTTTATTCATCGATGCGCATACCCCTCCCTGATCCGCATTAACTACCTCGCCGGTAAGGAGTGGCGTGGATGCCGGATTTAAATTCAAATCCTTGATCAGATTCTCATAAACTGCCTTCACTTTTTTTGGCCATTCCTGATCGCCAGTGTTGGATTCGCCCTGGTGCATCAGGATACCTTTGATAACCCCTGATTGCTGGGCAACTTTGGCTAACTCCACCAAACGGCCGTATGGATTTCCGCCGTATTCATTTAAGGCTGACTTCATCCATTCTGGTGCAGTGGCGGTATAGGTCTGATAAGTATCTTTATCAAATAACTCAATTTTGCAACCACCAACTGCTACATTAATAATCCCGATGCGCACATCTTTGGGAAGTGAATCCAGTAGGGTTCTTCCGAAATAGTCCATTGGCGTTAAACCAGTTTTGCACCGGCACAAAGGTGGTTTAGCCGTGTACCAGTTTCCTTTTGTTCTGCCTAACTCCGGACAGTCAACTGCCTGCAGAACGCTGAATCTGTTATTTACTGTTGTATCCTGAGGTTCGAAAGGCGCATTTCCTTCCATGTTAGATTGACCGAAGCTCAGGAAAACATATAATTTAGGGTTCTGAGCGTATGATTTTTCGCTATTGCACCACAAACATGCAAGCAACAAGGCAATTCCTAAGCATCTGCTGTAAGCTTTAGGTTTGATCAATTTCAGAGCAACGTTATTCAGGTTGGTGCCTATCGTTTTTATCGAATATTTTAGTCCTTTTGTGATGATTTGTTTCATATTAATTTCCATCGTTTAACCTGAAGCTAAAATATTAAACACTACAGATTGTGAATAGCATTTTTCATCATAAAAAATGCTCAAATGGGCAAAATTAAAGGCCAGCCTGATAGCTGCGATAAATTAATTCAGCCAGTTTAAATAAAAGATTATAAGCTAAAGCATTAAAAAAAGCGGGCACTATACTTGTTTTTTAAGTTTATAATCAACATTTCTGCTATCATATTATTCAAAGTTTCCATACTAAATTCTTCTTTTAACATAGTTTTATCCTTTGCCTATCCTATAGTTTTCGAATCTGTTTTATCCGAAAAATTGCGGCAAAATTTTAACCAAATAAATGAACATTAAAGGTGAGATGGTGCATTTCAAAAGATTGAGAATTGCTGTTCATCCTTAATAAGTTTGTGATCAGGAAAACAACACATAATTAGAATATTAAAATAATTAAAGCAAATGGAAGCAGTGTCAATAAAAGTTGCCATCGTAACTGGTGGTGCATCCAGACTGGGGCTGGCAATTTCGAGGTTACTTTATGTAAACCATCGCGCATCCTAAATGGAATAATTTTTTATAACAGTATTTAACCAAAAATGAATAATAATGAATCTAAAAATTAAAAGTCAATCTATTTTGGCCGTTGCACTAATTGCTGCTTTAGGTAGTTCGTGCCAGGAACGAAGTAAGCACTCAGAAAAAAATGAAGCTGCAAAAACTAAAGAAAAACATTACCTTTCTGAGCCATTGGTGAAGGAAATTTATACTGCAGATCCTTCTGCACATGTTTTCAATGGTAAAATTTACATCTACCCATCGCACGATATAGAATCGGGCGTAAAGGAAAATGACAACGGGGATCATTTTAATATGAAAGATTATCGGGTACTCAGTATGGATAGTATTGGTGGCAAGGTTACTATTCATGACCCTGCACTATCTGTGAGTGATATTCCATGGGCGGGCAGGCAATTATGGGCACCAGATGCGGCCTATAAAAATGGTACTTACTATCTCTATTTTCCTTTGAAGGATAAAAATGATGTCTTCAGGATAGGGGTAGCAACTTCCAAGGATCCGGCTGGGCCATTCAAAGCAGCTAAAGAACCAATTGAAGGTAGTTTTAGTATTGATCCTGCGGTTTTTACCGATACTGACGGCAGCAGTTACATGTATTTTGGTGGAATCTGGGGCGGACAGCTTCAACGCTGGAAAGACGGAAAATATGATCCGAATGGTTCTAAAACTGATTCTGAAAAGGAAAACGAACCTGCTTTGAGTGCAAAAGTTGTAAAACTAAGCAAGGATATGACTGCTTTTGACGGTAAAGTAAAAGATGTTGTAATCTTAGATCAGCAAGGCAAACCTTTTCTTACCAAGGATCATGACCGTAGATTCTTTGAAGGTGCCTGGATGCACAAATATAACGGAAAGTATTATTTTACTTATTCAACAGGCGACACTCATTTTCTGGCATCGGCAATATCGGATAATCCATGGGGTCCCTTTAAATATCAGGGCACTTTCATGACTCCTGTTGAAGGCTGGACTACTCATCATTCCATTGTTGAAGTCAAAGGTAAGTGGTATATCTTTTATCATGATACACAACTCTCAGGAAAAACACATTTAAGAAACGTGAAAGTTACTGAACTTAATCACCTTAAAGATGGCACAATTGAGTTGATAAAACCCAATAAGGATTAAGTTAGCAAGTATGAATTAAGTTAAACCTTTCTAAAAAAGAAAGCGCTGTTATTGCAAAACCAGGTTTTCTGAATTTTTATCTTCAGAGGCTGTATTATAACTTGTAATTCATTTTGAATTTGTCACGTTGAGCTCAGCCTGTACTGAGCTTGACGAATGTATCGAAACGCCTTGGAAGAAATTTAAAATAGGTCCTTCGACAGGCTCAGGATGACAATTATGCATTCATGAGATAGCCTCTAAAGAATTATCAAAATGTTCTCGTATTATCGAAGGAACTTCAACGCGCTATCATAGAAAGGTTCCAATAGAAAAATCGTCATTGCGAGGAACGAAGCAATCTTAATGCGCACGCTGGTAGCGATCGTTGTAAGATTGCTTCGTCGGCTGAAAAAGCCTTCTCGCAATTGACGATTTATCGGAGCGTAGAGTTCGTTAAAATTCTCCTGTTTCTTATATTAATTTTTTGAAATAGGCACTTGATAAATACTAATATAATTAGTAAATTAGGTTTATGGAAAAGCGATTTAAAAGTCTATCAATATTTGAATTTCAGGCTAAGTTTCCTGATGACTTGAGTTGTATTAAGTATTTGTCTGATTTGAAATGGGAAGATGGATATAGCTGTAGGAAGTGCGCCCACACTCATTATTGTAAAGGAAACCGAGCTTATGACCGGCAATGCACACATTGTAGATATATCGAATCAGCTACAGCGGGTACATTATTTCACGATTGTAAGTTCTCTATTTTAAAAGCATTCTACATCATTTTCTATGTTTCGACTAATAAGAATGGTATTAGCAGTACTGAATTGAGCAGAAAGCTTGAGCTAAGACAAAAAACCTGCTGGTTATTTAAGCAAAAAGCAATGAAAGCAATGGAAAGTAGTGGGGAATTTCCGATGGAGGGCAAGGTAGATGTTGATGAAACTTATATAGGTGGCCAAGATGATGGGATTATCGGGCGTAAAGGTGGTAACAAAAAAATAGTGGTTCTTGGCATAGAAAAACAAGGAAAAGGCGTCTCCAGGATGTATGCGAAGGTTATTGATTCTGCCAGCAAAGAGAACCTTAAAGCGTTTATGCAACATCACATCAAAAAAGAGGCCTTGGTACGTACCGATAAATGGGCAGGATATAAGGGGATGGAAAAGGAATTTCCAAATATAATCCAAGAAAAATCAGAAAAGAAAGGTAAGAATTTTATTCAACTGCACCGTTGCATCATGATGTTCAAAGCTTGGTTAAGGGGCGCTCATCATTCGGTTAGGCATCTACAATCCTATATCAATGAATACACATATAGGTTTAACAGACACAAGATGAAAGAGGGCATTTTTGAAAACCTTATGAATAGAATGATCAAAAAACCACCGCACACATATAAAATGATTATCAATTAAACGCCTATTTCAATAAATTTTATTCCATAAATTACCTCTCAGGATGTCAATTAGAAAGGCCCTGCTCTCCATCCGATAGCTAGTGAATGGAGAGCAGGGCCTTTCTAATTATACGACTTAGTGTCGCCTGTTATTTTGAGTGATAGATTTTATCGTTACCGCTATAATCCAGCCACTTAAAGCTTGCGGTATTATTGCTCTGCTGACCGGAAGACGTTGCGTACAAGGCGAACAGCGATCCGATAAACCCGCCGGCAGCCTGTGTGCTTAAATATTTACCATCAACATCGTTTTTTAACGTAAGCCAGCTTTCGTTCCCTTGTTTATATTTAAAATCATATAAACCTCCCTTAGCTTCAATTTCAAGCTGTATAGCTGCGGATGGATTTGAAAGTGGTAATTCAGTAATTAATATCATATTTCCGGCCTTTTTATCGCCTTTAAAAAGCTGAATGACCGTTTTGTTTTCTTTAATGGATTTGCACATGAAGTAAAAATTAAATTCTCCCTGGAAAATCATTAATCCTGCTTTCTCATTTTCGGATTTTGGAGTGAATTGAAGCGCTGTGCTGGCTTTACAGAACATGTGCTGCTGACGTTTTCCAAGAAATGCCGGATTGGTTTTCTCCATAACGGTTTCAGGCTTAAGTTTCATCGTGAACCCATTTTTCTTGCTTAAGCTATACCATGAGCTGTCGTTTTTCCTTAAAAAAAGTAAAGATTGGTCTAACTTTTTATCAAAGGTAGTCCTGTAAGAGAAATTTCCGTTTTGTGGTGGCGTACCTGCTTGTTTGATTTCTTTATAATCCGCTGAATACTGATATTGAACTTCCTTAAAATCAGGATTAATTACAGGCCATCCATTTGTCCATTTAACCGGTGCAATAAAGGTTTCTCTTCCGGTATTGTAAAAATTTCCCTCGTATGGACGCACAGCAAGAAAAATAGCGTAAGTTTTTCCATCGGGTCCTTCCACCAGTTCTGCGTGGCCTGTAGAGGTTATCGGATTCGGACGGTTTGGATCTAAATCCCGCTGGGTTAGGATCGGATTGTTTTCGTAAGGAACATATGGGCCAGTAGCTGATTTGCTTCTAAGGATAACCTGGGAATGATTTACACTTGTTCCACCCTCAGCAGCACATATATAATACCAATCTTCGCGTTTAAAAATGTGTGGTCCCTCAATCCATACCGGTTTTTTAGAAATATCCACTCCGCCGTTTACAAGTAAATGTTCTTCTCCGCTAACTTTGAGTGTTACAGGGTCGAATTCATACGTCCGGATGGTACGGTGGCCACTGTAAAGTGGTTTATTGTCCGGGGCATCACTATTGTAAACGATATAGGCTTTATCCTGATCAAAAAATAAAGAAGGATCGATCCCTTTTACATCGCGAAGCCATACCGGATCGCTCCATGGGCCTGCAGGATTTTTAGCAGTCATCACAAAATTTCCGCCCTTATCTATATTGGTACAAGTCATATAAAAGGTTCCTTTATGGTAATTAATGGAAGGCGCGAACAAACCACGCGAGGTTCCATCGCCCAGAAAAGTCATCTGCGTATTTCGTTCAATTACATTTCCAATCTGTTTCCAGTTTTTTAAATCCTTGCTGTGGAAAACAGGGATGCCGGGGAAATAGGAAAAAGTAGAGTTAACCAGGTAATAGTCAGTACCTACTTTAGTGATACTTGGATCTGGATAAAAACCAGCAAGAATTGGATTTGTAAATTTTATTTGTGCAAATGCTTGTGAGGTGAAGCATAGCAAGAATAAATAAAGGAGTTTTTTCATAATTGTATATTTGGCTATTGAAGAAAATATGGTCAAGATTTTTATTGATTTTTTTACTTTTAATCTCAACCTAAAAATTGCTGCATGTATTTAATGATGTAACTTTTCGGTTTTTAAAGTTTCGCTGATCCCTAATTCTAGTCCCCTTAGTTCGGCAAGTCCTTTCAGTCTTCCTATGGCAGAATAGCCGGGGTAGGGGCTTTTATCCAGATCATCAAGCATTTGGTGGCCATGATCAGGTCGCATATGGATAGATCTATCCTCTGCGCTCATGAGTTTTACGATTGCAGTGACCAAAGCACTCATGTCTGCATTTCCTTCCAGGTGATTGGCCTCATAAAAATTGCCATTGTCTTCTCGTTGAACGCTTCGCAGGTGTAGAAAATGTATTTTGTTTCCCAGCCGTTCAATCATTCCCTTTAAGTCATTATCTGGCCGGGCACCAAAAGAACCGCTGCAAAAACAAATTCCATTGGACGGTGCAGGCACAGCTTTTAATATTTTATGCGCATGCTCTTCCGTACTCATAATTCTTGGTAAACCTAAAATCGGGTAGGGAGGATCATCCGGATGAATGGCTAACTGTAGCCCGCTTTGATCAGCCGTAGGGGTGATTTCCTGCAAAAAACTGATTAAATTATTGCTCAGTATTTCTGCAGAAATGTTTTTATATCCATCCAGTAAAGTAAGCACCTGATCTTTAGTGAAATGATCTTTGCTTCCCGGAAGGCCCTGCAGGCAATTACTCATTAAAGTGCGCTGCTCTTGTGGATTAAGTTTAATAAAGAAGCTTTTGGCATCTTCCAATTCCTGGGGTGTATAGTCATTGGCAGCTCCGGGTCGGTTTAACAAATAAAGGTCAAAAGCAATGAATGCCGTTTTCTCAAATCTTAAAGCAAGTGCGCCGGTGTGGGTTTTAAAGTTTAAATCGGTCCGCATCCAGTCTAACACCGGCATGAAATTGTAGGTGATTACTTTGATTCCGCAGTTTGCCAGATTTTTCAGGCTGACTTTATAATTTTCAATCCATAACTGATATTCGCCCTGCCTTTTTTTGATGTCCTCATGTACCGGCAGACTTTCGACCACCTCCCAGGTTAGTCCACTGGACTCAATAATCGCCTTGCGGGCCAATATTTCTTCCTCCGGCCAGATTTCGCCAACGGCGATGTGATGTAAAGCAGTTACCACTCCTGTACAGCCTGCTTGCAGAATATCGGCTAGCGTAACAATATCATCGGGGCCATACCAGCGCATTGTCTGAGTCATTTTCATAGCAGTGCGGTGTTGTTTTGAAGTATCTTTTGATTGCAAATCATCATATTTCTAATTTGCTTTTTTAAGTTGATCTGTAATATTTTCCATTTCTTTTTTAATGGTCTGTTTCATATTTGGTCCTTTAGCTCTTGGTCTTATAAAGAAAAGATATTTCGCCTGCAGTTTATGCCATGCAATCGATTGCCAAAAACGTTGCATAGCTTTTAATTTTTTCTTAGCTTAGTGAAGTTTTAGGTCAATTATTTTTCGAAATGCGCTCTGGTTCGGTCTCTTTCTAAATTATCTATAGCCTAAGTTCATTAAAGATTTTTAAATAAATGATGATTTGTTCCGCCCAATGGTATTTTTGAACATTTTTTCCATCAATATAATCAATGGTTCCATCATCATGCGGTGCATGCACTTAAGTTTGTAGTAATAATTAATTTCTGGCGGCTAATCAATTAATCCTGCCAACCAACTCTAACCAATTAAAATGAAAAGATTAATCTCCATCTTAGCAACACTGATTTTTATTCAAACTGCAGTTTTCGCGCAAATGCAGATTCCTGTGGCTCCTGAAGGTTTTGACCTTAGTCAGGCTGAAACTCCCCATGGAAAAATAGATACGATACAATATGCGTCAAAAACGGTCGGAACAACCAGAAAAGCCACTATTTATTTCCCGCCAGGTTATCTTAAAACTAAAAAATATCCGGTTTTATATCTTCTCCATGGCATTGGTGGGGATGAAAAGGAATGGCTGAATGGTGGGAAACCTCAGGTCATCTTCGATAACCTCTATGCTTCGGGTAAGCTTGAACCCATGTTGGTTGTGATGCCAAACGGCAGGGCGATGAAAGATGACCGTGCCACGGGAAATATTATGGCTCCGGAAAAAGTTGCTGCCTTTGCAAATTTTGAAAAGGACTTGCTTCTGGATCTGATTCCATACGTGGAAAAAAATTATAATGTTTTTAAAGACAGTGAGCATCGTGCCCTTGCCGGCTTGTCTATGGGTGGGGGACAGTCCTTGAATTTTGGATTAGGTAATTTAGATACATTTGCCTGGGTTGGTGGCTTTTCTTCTGCTCCAAACACCAAGATGCCTGCAGAATTATTACCAGATCCGGCAAAGGCTAAAGCTATGCTTAAATTGCTTTGGATTTCTTGTGGTGATAATGATCGATTGCTTAACTTCTCTCAACGTACCCACGAGTATCTGGTAGATAAAAATGTGCCACATATTTATTATATCGAACCAGGCGTGCACGATTTTAAAGTATGGAAGAATGATCTGTACCTGTTTAGTCAGTTGCTATTTAAACCTGTTGATCAGGCTTCCTTCCAAAATTATAGTCTCAATCCTTAACGCCTGATGTTCTTCTCCATGAAAAACTTTGTGCTACTGCTGCTCTTCATCCATGTTGTTTTCTCAGGTGCTGCCCGGCAAAAACCAAAACCAAAATTAAAATTATGGTATAATAGCCCGTCTGGACAAATTTGGGAGAACGCATTACCGGTTGGTAACGGGCGGCTTGGCGCAATGGTTTACGGAAATGTTGTTAATGAAATTATTCAGTTAAATGAGCATACCCTATGGAGCGGTAGCCCCAACAGGAATGATAATCCTTTAGCCTTAGATTCACTGGCCCGCATTAGGACGCTTATTTTTCAGGGTAAACAAAAGCAGGCAGAAGTGCTCTCAAACAAAGTTATTATCAGCAAAAAGTCTCAGGGGCAGATTTTTCAACCCGTTGCAGATTTACACCTGGATTTTGCCGGCCATGAGGGCTATACAGACTTTTACCGCGAGCTGGATATCAGCAATGCGGTAACAACCACCAGTTATAAGGTAAAAGATGTAGTTTATACCAGGCGTGTTCTGGCTTCGTTAGCCGATGGTGTAATTGCGATAGAGCTTCGCTCGAGTAAACCAGGTGCGCTAAGCTTTACATCTTCATTATCTTCCCTGCAGCCTAATGCGAAAATCAATACGCAGGTGCCAGGGCAAATTGAAATTACCGGAACCTCAACCGCACATGAAGGCGTGCCAGGACTTGTCCGTTTCAATGGCATTGCAGCATTCAAGCACGTTGGTGGTAAAATCTCCAGCACGGAGCGTACAGTTGTTGTTGAAAATGCCAGTGTGGTAACTATTTATTTAGCTATTGCCACAAACTTTATCAATTACAAAGATATTAGCGGGAATGAAAAGTTAAAGGCCAGGGAAATGCTGAACCGTGCATTGCCGAAAAAATTTAAGACAATTTTAAAAGCCCATCAATTACAATATCACAAATATTTTGATCGGGTAGATTTATCCCTGGGCGCTGCGGATTTCGAAAATGTGCCTACTGATGTCAGGCTTAAGAACTTTAATTCCGTTAACGACCCGCAGTTTGCAGCCTTATATTTTCAATATGGACGCTACCTGCTCATTTCTAGCTCTCAGCCTGGTGGTCAGCCTGCTAATCTGCAGGGCATCTGGAATAATAAATTATATCCGGCCTGGGACAGCAAATACACCATCAATATTAACGCGGAAATGAATTACTGGCCAGCAGAGAAAACAAATCTGGCCGAATTGCATGAGCCTTTTTTGAAAATGGTCAAAGAACTGAGCGAAACGGGAAAGCAAACTGCTCATGATATGTATGGTGCGAGGGGATGGATGGCACATCACAACACCGACATCTGGAGAGCTACCGGCGCTGTAGACGGCGCATTTTGGGGTACATGGAATCACGGCGGAGGTTGGGCCAGTCAGCATCTGTGGGAGCATTATCTTTATAGCGGAGATCAGGCATTTCTTAAATTAGCCTATCCAACCTTAAAAGGAGCGGCAATGTTTTATGTTGATTTCCTGGTTAAAGATCCTAAAAGAGGCTATCTGGTCATTAATCCGGATATGTCTCCTGAAAATGCTCCTGCAGCACATCAGGGTTCCTCGCTTGATGCAGGTACCACAATGAGTAATCAAATTGTATATGATGTTTTTAGCACTGTCATCCGTGCGGGAGAAATTCTCGGTGAAGATAAAGCGTTTGCAGATACCTTGAAAAAAATGCGCAGCCAGCTCCCGCCAATGCAGGTTGGGCAATACGGCCAGTTGCAGGAATGGATTGATGATATTGACGATCCAAAAGATAACCACCGGCATGTATCTCATTTATATGGTTTATTCCCATCCGCTCAAATATCGCCATACCAAACGCCAGAATTGTATTTAGCAGCCAAAAAGACGCTGGTCCAGCGTGGCGATGTTTCTACGGGATGGAGCATGGGGTGGAAAGTGAACTGGTGGGCAAGGCTCTTGGATGGAAACCATGCATACAAGCTTATTCAAAACCAGTTAACGCCTGTGGGTGGAAACCGGGCGGGTGGCGGCACTTACAACAATCTTTTTGATGCGCATCCGCCTTTTCAGATTGATGGCAATTTTGGATGCACTTCCGGTATCGCAGAGATGCTTATGCAATCAGATAATGGCGCCATTCAACTTCTGCCTGCACTGCCCGATGTCTGGAAATCAAATGGACATGTTAGTGGTTTACGGGCAAAGGGAGGATTTGAGATTGTGAAACTGGAATGGGTAAATGGCATGATCACTAAACTGGTGATTAAATCAAACCTGGGCGGAAATTTACGGATCAGGGTGCCTAATGAATTAAATTTATCCAAACTTGAAGCCAAAAATGCTAATGGTGAGAATCAAAATCCTTTTTTCTTCATGACAAAAACGCCAAAACCAATAGTTTCCAAACTGGCACCTGGCGGATCTGTTAATTTGCCTGAAACTCAATTATATGATATTAAAACAGATGTAGGAAAAGTCTACACCCTGTATAAAAAATAAAATGATTATAACACAATTTATGATTCGTAAATCAAATCTGAGCGCCGTAACGAGAAAGCATATTTTTTATCTTTTGGGTTTTATGATCAGCTGGACTGCCAATGCAAATGGCCAGGATAGATTATATGCCAATGAATTCCCACTTCAGTCAGTTCGTCTTTTAGATGGGCCTTTTAAACATGCCCAGGATCTGAATTTAAAAACACTGCTTGAATATGATGTCGACAGATTGTTGGCGCCTTACCTGAAGCAAGCTGGTCTGAAACCTAAAAAAAGTTCCTATGAAAACTGGGATGGTTTGGATGGCCATGTAGGAGGTCATTATCTTTCTGCACTTTCAACAACTTATGCCGCAACAGGAGATGGGGAGTGTAAAAAAAGATTGGATTATATGATTAAAGAGCTCAAAGCTTGTCAGCTTGCAAATGCCGTAAATCATCCCGGTTGGGCGATTGGATATGTTGGAGGCGTGCCTAATAGTGCTGAAATCTGGTCAACTTTCAAAACAGGTGATTTTAAAGCATTCGGTAAAGCCTGGGTTCCCTGGTATAACGTTCATAAAATGTTTGCAGGCCTGCGCGATGCCTGGCTGTATTCAGCTAATGAGGATGCTAAAAAAATGTTTATAGGTTTCTGTGACTGGAGTCTTGAGATCACATCTAAATTATCTGACAAGCAAATGCAAAACATGCTAGGTACCGAACAAGGTGGGATGAATGAAGTTCTTGCAGATGCTTACCAGATTACCGGAAATAAAAAGTATTTGAATGCTGCTATGCGTTTTTCTCATCATCAGTTACTTGAGCCAATGTCGCACAGGGAAGATAACCTGAACAATAAACACGCAAATACCCAGGTGCCCAAAGCGATCGGTTTTCAGCGTATAGGCGAATTAAGTCATGCAGATAATTACAGGCAGGCCGGTCTCTTTTTTTGGGAAACCGTTTCTCATAACCGCACACTTGCTTTAGGAGGAAACAGCAGGAGAGAGTTTTTTCCAAGTCCGGCTTCTGCGCCTGATTTTATCAATGATGTAGAAGGGCCGGAAAGCTGTAATACCTACAATATGTTAAAGCTTTCTGAAGGACTTTTCCGTGATCAGCCGTTTGGAAAATATATGGACTTTTATGAAAAAGCATTGTTTAACCACATTTTGTCTGCCCAACATCCCGTTCACGGTGGCTATGTTTATTTTACACCCGCCCGGCCAAGGCATTATCGGGTATATTCTGCCCCAAACAAAGCGATGTGGTGTTGCGTAGGGAGCGGAATGGAGAATTATGGTAAGCTGGGGCAGGTAATTTATACCCACAGCAAAGATTCGCTTTTTCTAAACTTATTTATAGCCTCGCAGCTTGACTGGCAGAAAAAAGGTATCAAACTTGTACAAAAAACTTCTTTTCCTGATGCTGAAAAAACCAGAATCGAGATTGAAAAGGGGAGTGCAGACTTTACCCTTATGGTAAGATATCCTGCATGGGTAAAACCAGGGGAGCTAAAAATACGGGTCAATAATAAAGAAGTAAAAAGCGATGCAGATGCCTCATCTTATGTTGGAATAAAAAGAAGCTGGAAGAAAGGAGATATTGTGGAGATTGAATTGCCTATGCATACCAGCCTGGAGCAATTGCCAAACCTGCCGATTTATAGTGCAATACTCCATGGGCCGATATTGCTTGCTGCGAAAACCGGAACGCAGGATTTGAAAGGACTTGTAGCCGATCAGAGCCGCTGGGGACATATTGCCAGTGGCGAAAAACTGCCTGTTGATCAGGCGCCGATATTGATAGCAAACGGCGCTGAACAGGTGATCTCCAGCGTAGTACCTGAGAAAGACAGACCAATGGAATTCAGCTTTGCAAACCTCAAAATCATTAATCCCGCTAAGTTAGAACTTGAGCCATTTTATAAAATCCACGATTCCCGGTATATGATGTACTGGATGACACTGAGCCAGGGCCAGTACAAGAACTATCTGGATTCCCTGCAGACTTTGGAAAAAGTAAAACTTTTACTTGAAAAAAGAACGGTAGATTTTGTGGCACCAGGAGAACAACAGCCAGAGGTGGATCACCAGTTGCTCCAAAGCGCTTCCCAAACCGGGACTTTTGCCGACCAGTTCTGGCGTTCAGCCAATAATGGTGGATATTTTAGCTATCTGCTTGAAACCACAGGGGAAACCGATCTTAAAATTTCGCTTAAGTATTGGGGCGCCGAATGGGGAAAGAAAGTTTTTGATATTTACATTGACGATAAAAAACTGCTGACCGTAGATAATTCAGAAAAATGGAATACTTCTGAATTCAAGACTGAGGAATATGCAATACCTCGTGAGGTGCTTTCAGGAAAGAAAAATATCAGGCTTCGGATTCAGACTTCGCAGGGAAATACATCGAGTGCAATTTATTATATACGCCTGCTTAAAAATGTCGGTAATAAATAACCACCACTTAAACAGCACATTTACTTAAAATGAAAATAACGAAAATATTAATTGGGCTAATCAGCCTGGTCATAGGCGCGAAGGCATCTGTGGCACAAACAGACCAACAGCGTATATTTAGCCCTGATAAGAAACTGGAGCTGGTGTGTAGTCCGAAAAAATTAAGCTATACAGTTTCCTACAATGGTGAGCAGGTACTCGCTGATTCAAAGCTGGGCCTTATCCGGGAAGATGACGATTTTTCAAAAGAGCTTACTTTAATCAAAATTTCAAAACCAGCGATAGTGAGCCAGGACTATACAATGGTGAATGCAAAGAAAAGTTCGATTTCCTACAAAGCAAGCCAGGCAGTTTTAGAATTTAAAACCTCTAAAGGCAGCCGTATGAACATCATTTTTAATGTTTCTAACGATGGGGTAGCATTCAGGTACGAGTTTCCGGAACAAAATAAAGATTTAAAAAGAATAACAAAAGAGTCGACCAGTTTCCGTTTTTTAGATGGAACAAGAGCCTGGATGCAACCTAAAGCCGATGCACAAACCGGGTTTGAACACACTAATCCATCTTATGAGGCCCATTATAATATGGATATCCCTGTAGGAACTCCTTCTGGAAGTTCAAATGGCTGGGTGTATCCGGCTTTATTTAAATCAGGTCAGGTTTGGATGGTCCTCACCGAAGCAGATCTGGGACGGGGCTACTGCGGAACCTCGCTTGCCCAAAAATCGGTTAATAATGAGTATTTGGTTAACTTCCCTCAGCCAGCCGAAGGTATTCCTGGTGCTGCTATACTGCCTGAATCGGCTTTGCCATGGAAAACGCCCTGGAGAATTATCGCCATTGGCGATTTAAAGACGATTTCTGAATCAACCCTGGGAACCGATCTTGCCCAGCCAGCTCTAGCAATGGATAAAGCGTTTATTCAGCCTGGAAAGGCCGCATGGAGTTGGGTGCTGGAAAAAGATGCCGCAACGATCTATCCCGTGCAGAAAAAATACGTTGATTATGCAGCCAGCATGAACTGGCAATACAGTTTAATCGATGCTAACTGGGATGAAACGATTGGGTATGACTCTATTGCTGTGCTTGCCAAGTATGCAAAAGAAAAACATGTTGGCCTGCTCCTTTGGTACAATTCTGCCGGAAAGTGGAATACCGTAAAATTTACGCCCAGAGATAAACTGTTAACTCATCAAAGCAGGGTTCAGGAATTTGCCCGTTTAAAAGAAATGGGGATAAAAGGCGTGAAAATAGATTTTTTTGCCGGAGATGGACTGTCGATGATCAATTATTATCGGGATATTTTGGAAGACGCCGCAAGTTACCAATTACTGGTTAATTTTCACGGTGCCACGCTGCCAAGGGGATTGCAAAGAACCTATCCAAATCTGATGACCACTGAGGCTGTATTTGGATACGAAATGATTTCTTTTGGACAGGATGCAGCAAATAAGGCACCTTCACATTCCGTGATGAGCGCAATGGTGCGAAATGTATTCGATCCAATGGATTTTACGCCAATGGTATTGTATAAAATTCCTGGAGTAAAACGGGTGACTACGTCCGCTTTTGAACTGGCTACTTCCGTTGTTTTCCTTTCCGGAATCCAGCATTTTGCAGAAACACCTTCCGGTATGTCTCATGTTCCGGATTTTGTTAAAACCTTCCTCATGGAATTGCCAAACCACTGGGATGATACCCGGTTTATTGACGGTTACCCGGGACAATTTTATATCGTAGCCAGAAGAAGCGGCAAGAAATGGTATGTTTCTGGTATTAATGGCGAAAATAAACAAAGAGACTTATCGCTTAATTTAGCTTTCCTGGCGAATAAAAAAGCGAAGTTGATTTTTTCAGAAGGATCTGCTGAGGTTAATTTAAAATCTAAGGAAATAACAGTAGGTTCTGATGGGAAATTGGGTTTAAGCTTAAAAGGGAATGATGGTTTTGTGCTGGTTTTTGAAGATTAATTTAACCCTAAAGGATGTGATGAGATATGGGGAAGTGTTTTGACAGACTCCAATAGAAAAATCGTCATTGCGAGGCACGAAGCAATCTTAAAGCGCACGCTAGTAGCGATCGCATTAAGATTGCTTCGTTTCTTATAATAAAGTTCCTGTAAACTACTGATTATCAGTGTTTTTTTTTGAGGTGTCATCCATATTTTTTTCAGGAATGAGTCCTGATGGTTACTCGAAAAGACGATGCAGTGGAGAAAGGATTAACCACCAAGACACAAAGAGCATCAAAATATTAGGCGCAATGCCTTATATGCTCTTACATTTCTTATATGGTGAAAAACTAAAATAAAAGTAAGGCCCTGAAACAAGTTCAGGGTGACGAACCGAAAGAATAATCGTCCTGGCGAGAAGGCTTTTTCAGCCGACGAAGCAATCTTTATTGTAAGGATTGCCAGCCTAAAAGATTGCTTCGTCATTCCTCCTAGCATCCGATAGCTAGCTATCGGATGACGATTTTTCTATCCGAATTTGTAATTGCGACCGCGGTGGAGAACCCGAAGGCTCCGCGAAGCAAAATCTTTTAAATTTGATTCAAACTTGGTACAAAGATCTCTCCATTTCGCTGCGCTACAGTCGAGATGACGATCATCTATTGGAATCGGTTGGCATAACACAATCTTTTTTATTGATAATCCCGGCTTTTAGTTAATTCTTTAAGCGATTGAAGATCATGTACAGGGCGCTCAATGTCAAATGGAATCTCCCTTTTACTAAACTGCTGGAAATACAGCAGACAGGCATCTTTCCATATTTGCGCATCTCTCGACTGGGTTCTAAGTTTCGACTGTACTTCCTGAAACCGTTCCTTGTCTATTGCACCGTCCATTCTATCCCAGTCTTTTTGAAAAGACCTCACTTTATTAACACCCCGGTCATAACGAATACAGAGCTCAGTCCATAAATCATTTCCACTTTTAAGACGGTAAGACCATGGCACATGGTGAAACCAAAGCAGATAAATTTCAGGACAGCTGGAGAGGTTATTAAAGGTTGAACTCAATGGCTCATGGTATTGGTCAACCGCATCACTTCCGTTACGGGTTCTGTCAAAACCAATTCCCTGCTCGTCCGCTTTATGGTAATATACTGAAGTCCAGTCCGCACGGATTTTATCATTAGAAAACCATGGCGCTGGTCCGTAATGGTGACCTTCCGCAAAAATATGGTGTAAACCCAGTGGCATCATATAATCAACGGCTGCATCCCTGCTCTCCATCATCATCCCCTGAACAGTTTTAACAAATTTAGCGTCGGTTTTTTTTTCTTTTGAATCCAGAAAGGTCTGTTTAATCCATTCTGCAGCAATTACTTTGCTTTCAAGTTTATTGTTCCATGCCAGCCTCCCAAATGCGTACCAGTTGGCTTGCGCAAAGGTGTGTCCGGTCCAGTTTACATCATTACCAATGTTAGCCACTCCAGCAATGGCGGTAAAATCAGTTTTGCTTAGTGAGCCATCGGTGCAGGCGGCAACAGTGCTGCCCTTCCCATATTGATAGGTATCACTATTTAAACACTCTTCCCATAAGGTAGAAAGGAAAACAAGTTGCTTTGAGCCACCCAGGTACTCTTGGGTAATTTGAAATTCAGGCATAACGGGCGTTTTTGTCATTCCGCCAAATAAGGGACTGAAAGGTTCTCTCGGCTGGAAATCGAGTGGGCCATTTTTTACCTGTAAAATTACATTTTTCCTGAACGCTCCATCCAGCGGTAAAAATTCTTTATAAGCTTGTTTGGTTCTGTCCTCGGGAGATGGATTGTAAACAAAGGCACGCCACATCACAATCCCTCCGAAGGGTTCCAGTGCATCAGCCATCATATTGGCACCATCAACATGGGTTCTGCCATAATCCTGTGGGCCCGGTTGTCCTTCGCTGTTTGCTTTAACCAGAAATCCTCCGAAATCTGGTATAAGTGCATAAATTTCTTTCACTTTATCCTTCCACCATTGCTGAACCTGAGGATCCAACGGATCGGCTTTTTTCAATCCTCCAATAAGCACAGGAGAAGAAAAATTGACTGATAGATAAGTTTTTATCCCGTAAGGGCGTAAACGCTCAGCAATCGCATGTACTTTCTCTAAATAAGGTTTAGAGAGGATTTTGGCGGATGCATTGACATTATTTAAAACCGAACCATTGATGCCGATAGACGCATTTGCCCTTGCATAGGCTGTCCATTTCGCTTTATCCTGCTCCGTAATACCCAGTCCGTTTTCTTTTTCTCCCCAGAATATTGAATGACCAGCATAACCTCTTTCGATGCTGCCATCAAGGTTATCCCAATGGTTCAGGATTCTTCTGGAATAGGAGGGGTTTGAAACCAACCTTCGGGCAGGGCTGCCAAGATATTGACTTCTTAGCAACTCGTAAGCACCGTACAATAAACCCAGTTCTGTTCTGGCGCTTATCGCGGATTCTTCCAGCTGAAATCCATCACCTTTAATTGCCGGATTGTCGCTAATCCTGAGTTTTAGAACCATGTCCGGTTTTCCGTGCCAGCCTCTTTTGAGCTCAGCAATGGCGACGTCTACCACAGGCGAGTGACCAGGGCCGGAAACGGTCACTTTAATATTGGAATTGCCTCTCAGCCACAAGGCCTGGCCATCCTCTGCTTTCAATAGCATTGCTTGTGTTAACATCAGCAATGCAACAATAATTATCCTTTTAATATATGCCATTTTTCTTTTTATCTAATGCTTTAAAGTATTTGATCCAATATTTCGGGTTGTTCCCTCCGAACCTTCATGTTATTCATACAAACCCCGGTTCGATTATTAATATTCCTTTAAAGGTCTATTACAGACATTCCGTTCATTGCCGTTACCCTGACCTGTAGCGCAGCGGAAAGCTACGCAGTAAATTTATTTCATGGTCTATTTAGCATTAAAGATGCTGAAATAAATTCAGCATGACGATCGAGCTAGTTTCACAGGCTTAAAATGCATGGATGTTTATCGTTGCTGAAAACTCCACCAGTCCATATCTAAAGATGCAGATGGGTTTGGGCTGGTTACCAAAAGATAAACATCAACTTTGCCCTTTACCTCCCCGGTTTTCACCGATAAAGTTTGTAAGCCACTTTCGTCTTTTTCCGAAGATGCCATTTTTGCGATTTGCTTTCCTGTTATACTTCCTATATGCACTTCCAGACTTGAGCCTGAAGAAAGTCCGCTCAATCTGGCACTAAAGGATTTAGGCCCTTTTTTTCCGAAGTCGACACCCTGAATTTTAATCCAGGCATTATTCTTTAATCCGGTAACCAGCATCCCGCCAACGTCATTTTTTTTAGTCGCAACCCCGTTTTGATCCTGCAACATTTCAGCCTGGTTGCGTTCATAAGGATTTACCGCGCCAATTTGTGTTACACCGTTTTCGGTATAAATCACCTGGGCGATTGTACCGTCAGCATTATAATTCAATTCTTCTATGGCCAGGTTTCGTTTATAAACCGGAGGAATACCTTTTTTAATAGCGACAACTCTGTTGTGATAGGCATGGTACCACTTTCCTTTAAATTCAAATATGCCATGGTGATTGTTATTGTTGTTATTGGGTGGCTGTGCGCCTATAACACCTTTATAAGTGAATCCGGTGGTTGGACTTTTACTCATCATATAATCAATCCTCATTTGTGCCTTGGGATTCGAGGAATAGGAAAAATAATAATTCCCATTTCGTTTATGCATCCATGAAGCTTCAAAAAAGGAAGGTACATGAAAAGAAGTTGCCTGACCGTTTACGCTAATCATATCTTTATTTAGCTTTATTACCCGCATATTATCTTCACCATTGCCTCCAAAATACAGATATGCTTGTCCATCATCATCTAAAAAGGCCATTGGATCAAATAACCACATATTTTTTGCAGGCTGTACGCCAGGGGTTTCATTGTCAATTAACTTTTTGCCCAATGCATCTTTGAATGGACCAGTTGGAGAGGAAGCTGTAGCTACTCCAATCCCAGATCCGCCATTACCAAAATAAAGATAAATTTTACCATTTCTGGCGATAACTGAGGGAGCCCAGGTTCTATTGGCCCAGGTTACGTCTCTTGGCGCCTCAAACACTACACCGTGATCCGTCCAGTTTTTCATGTCACTGCTTGAAATACAAACAATTGATTTCATTTTATAGCCGCTATCCTTATCATCCGAATTGTCATCATCGTTAGATGCATATAAATAAACTCTTCCGTTATAGACCAGTGTAGCGGGATCTGCCAGGTACCGGTGGCTGGCAATATGATCATCGGCAAAGGAATTTTTTGCCAACGTGAATAACAAACAAAACAGGAGCGCGAGTTTAAAGTATTTTTGGTTTAGTTCTTTCATTAAAGTTGTTTCTAAGGTGTTGTCGATTATTTTATTGCAGTACTTAAGTTTAGTTTACCCGGATAACTTTTTTCATAATATTTCCGCTTTTTGGAGATAACTCATCGGGCTGACTGCCGCCAACAGCTAATGTAATACTGCCTTTGTAAAATTGTCTTGAGCCATCCTGACCGATATAAGACAGGTCATTTGCTTTTAAGCTGAATTTTACCAGTTTACTTTCTCCGGGTTCAAGGCTAACGCGTTTAAATCCTTTTAAAGCTTTTGCTGCTGATTTGATGGATTTTTGATTATTGAGTTGGTATAACTGAACCACCTCATCACTCCTAAACTTTCCTTTATTGCTCACCATAACCGACACCTCTGTGCCTTTGCCCGCTTTTAATGCCGCAGGAGTAACAAATTTTTCATATAAAAAAGAAGAATAGCTAAGCCCATAACCGAATCCATAAAGCGGTTTGCCTTTAAAATACCGGTATGTCCTGTTTTTCATGCTATAATCGCTAAAATCCCCAAGGTCCTTATCGCTCGCATAAAAAGTTACTGGCAATCTTCCCGAAGGGCTGTAGTCTCCAAAAAGAATATCAGCCACTGCTTCGCCAGTAGCCTGTCCGCCATACCATGCATTCAGAATAGCGGGAATGTTTTCAGCTTCCCATGGTATCGCAATGGCGCTACCGGTCATCATTACAAAAACAACTGGTTTTCCACTTTCTTTCAGGGATTTCATTAATGCAGTCTGAGCTGCAGGCAACATAATTGATGTTCTGTCCCCACCGCTGAATCCCGGATAATCGACCCGCATTTCCTCGCCTTCCAGCTGCGGAGAAATCCCGCCAACAAATACGAAGGCATCAGCATCTGCGTGGGTTTTCACAAGCGCTTTGAAATCAGTTCTCACGTAGGTGCCTGCCCTTAAACGGACGTTTGCACTTCCCTCGCCCTGCCAGTATTCTATAACCAGATTATAAACTGAATCTTTTGATGTTTCTAATTTATAAGTTTTAGCGCCCCAACGGTTTCTTGACCATGCGTCAATTACATTTTTACCGTTAATGATAAAACGGTACCCATCATCAGCATTCAATTCGAAGGTGATGGAGCCAGTGGTTGTGGGCTTGAATGTGGTGCTGTATCTGGCAGAAAAATTATTAGCGGTTAATTTATCGGCAATTTTTTCACCTTCCTGCCAGTTGTTTTCAAGTTTAGGCTCTGTTCTGGTTAATACGGGATTCCCTTCCAGTGAAATGTTGCTAAAATATTCTGACTTAAAGCCCTGAACACCGTCAATTTTGTATTCACTATTTAAATCCAGATAACTTAACAGTGTATCATTGGTGAAAGAGACAGCCTGCTGGTAAACAACCTCGGTCTGCTTACCAACCTTATCCCGGATGCCCTGTAAAACAGTGGTGATTTTGGAAGGAATGCCATTATAATTTCCCAGTACGGAGATTGAGTTATCTGCATTAGGGCCGAGTACAACGATTTTTTTGAGGTTCTTTTTTAAAGGCAGCGTATTTGATTCATTTCTGAGCAATACCATCGATTCTCGTGCCATTTTAAGTGCATGTGCCTTATGCTCGCTATTTTCCAGCACACTGCTCGGGGTATTGGCGTATTTAACCATCGAAGAAGGGTCGAACATACCCAGTCTGAAACGGATCATGAACAATCTTTTCACAGAAACGTCGATGTCTTTTTCTTTAATTATCCCCGTTTTCACTGCGGTGATCAAAGCCTTATAAGCTTCTGTACCGCAATCCAGGTCAGTTCCATGAAAAACGGCATCTGCAGCAGCTGATGCCGCATTTGGATGTGTTTTGTGGTTTTTGTAAAAGTCATCTATGGCCCAACAGTCGGAGGTTACATAGCCCTTAAAGTTCCATTTCCTACGCAGAATATCTGTCATTAATAGATCGTTAGCGCAACAAGGCTGTCCTTGAAAAGCGTTATAAGCGCACATTACACCCGCAACTTTGGATTGTGTAACCAGTTTTTCAAATGCCGGTAAATAGGTATCCCAGAGATCAAAATCGCTTACTGTAGTATTAAACACATGTCGAAGCGGTTCAGGACCACTATGTACCGCATAATGTTTGGCACAGGCGGCTGCCTTAAGGTATTTTGGGTCATCACCTTGCAAACCCCTTACAAAAGCATCTCCAAGGGTACCTGTCAGGTAAGGATCTTCACCGTAGGTTTCCTGGCCTCTTCCCCAGCGTGGATCGCGAAAGATATTGATGTTTGGCGTCCAGTAAGTTAAGCCTAGATAGCGCTCATTTGTTCTGCCCTGTTCTAGTGCCTTATTGTAAATGGCCCTTCCTTCTAAAGCCGAATAGTCGGCCATTTTATAAAGTGCTGAAGGATCGAAGGTTGCAGCCATGGCTATTGCCTGAGGATAAACGGTTACTTTAAAAGGTGTTCTCGCTACTCCGTGTAACGTTTCATTCCACCAATCGTACGCAGGAATCTTAAAGCGCGGAATCGCCGGTGCAGCATTAAGCATTTGCATTACCTTTTCATCCAGGCTAAGCCTTGAAACCAAATCATCTACCCTTTTTTCAAATGGAAGTTTGTAGTCCTGAAAAGGGTATTCCTGGGCTTTGACCAAACTGCATAAATTGCATAAAAGGATTACAAGAAGTAATTTTTTAAAGTAGTTGTGTTTTCTCATAATTGGGCTGCTAAAACTCATTGATTTTCTTTATCTGCTTGTTGTACAGGTTATAAGAAGATTCTAATGATTTTGATAGGTTTATTTGGTTAATGTTATTGTAAATAGACTAAAAGCCTGTTTAAAATTAAATAAAATTTATTTCGTATGTCAGTCTGAGCGTAGTCGAAGACCATTTCAACACATTAATAAGGCTCTAAAAACTTTTTGACGGGTTCCATGCTAATTTTAAAATAAGGTTTTAATGAGTACTTTTTCTGATACTGTAAGGTAAACCTATTCATTAGAATTTTATCACCTCGAAAAATGCTTTTTTAGGCATTAGATTTTTATCGAACAACAGCGGATAATTTTTAGGTCCGCGATTATCCAGCCAGCTGTACCTATCTGATAAATTCCAGAAGGTAACACCAGTAATGTTGGCTTTGTATTTGCGCAAAACTTCAAAAATCATTTTATATTGGCTGAGTTGCTTTTCTTCCATTTCCGGAGTGAATGGTTCAACTTCGCTGTTTGCATTGCCCTTGATTAACCGTCCGCCCTGGTTGCCACTATAAACTGATACATCAAGCTCGGTGATTTGAACTTTAAGTCCCAGCGACGAAAATAGTGCAATCGATTTTTCCAGTTCAGAACGGCTAGGGTTATTTATCGACCAGTGACCCTGAAGGCCAACGCCATGTATTGGAACGCCCTTAGCCAACAAACCCTTAAGCATTCTGTAAATTTTATCACGTTTTAATGGCTGTTCGGTATTGTAATCGTTATAAAACAGTTGAGCCTTTGGGTCGGCCTGGTGGGCATACCTGAACGCCATTTCTACAAAATCCTCACCTGCGATCTGATAGAGTGGAGATTTCCTGAAATAAGCAGAATCGTCCGCAATCACTTCATTTACGGCGTCCCAGGCGTAAATGTCTTTCTTATACCTGTTTACCACTGTATTGATGTGCTCCCGGATCCGTTTTAATAAAATTTCTTTCGAAACCATATTTCCGTCTTCGCCTTTAAACAACCAGTTTGGCGTTTGCTTGTGCCATACCAGGCAATGGCCACGTAACTTTAAACCATTAGTTCTGGCGAAAGCGGCTATAGAATCTGCAATTTTCCAGTTGTAGGTATTTTCCATGGGATGAATAGGACCCATTTTCATTGCATTTTCAGCTGTGATGCTGTTGAACTGGTTAAGAATCAAGTTCCGGTTATTTCCACTGAGGTCCCATGGGGCAACCGCCACACCTATGGGGAAATATTTTCGGTAGTAATCTTTCAATCCTTTAGCATTAACTTCCTGGCTTTTATATGCGCTAAAAACTACTCCGGTAGCCAAGAGTAAGACGGCAAGGTAGGGGATAATATTTGGTTTTCTCATATTTGATCAGGTAAAGCTAAAAGTTTGCAAAATCGTATGTTTTTTATGCTGACCAGGCTTCTTATCGTCAATTTTATGAAACAAATGTCATGTAATGAATTTATGACATGATTGCCCGATTGCTCATCTTATGATCAACTCTGCTTATTTGTGCCTTTTTAAACATCTGTTCTTATGTTTATAACAAATATGACTGTTGATCTATCTACTTAGGCCTAAATTTACTCGATTTTTTTCTGCATTGATCATAGAATGAAATCGAATTGCCATTTAACCAAATATAATGCGTACAACTAAATTTCACATTGCCATCTTTACTGTTGCTGTTTTTGCAGCTTTTTCCAGCTGTGGCAGTTACACCAGGGCTAAAAAAAATAACCCCGGCTTAAAGGATTATTATCAGTCTTACTTCAATATTGGGGTTGCGGTTTCGGCCCAAACCATAAAGGGAGAGCAGGGCGCTTTACTTTTAAAGGAATTTAATAGTATAACGCCCGAGAACGCCATGAAAATGCAACCCATTCATCCTCGTGAGGATGTTTATAACTGGACCGATGCTGATGCACTGGTTAATTTTGCGCTTAACAACCGGCTCAAAATAAGGGGGCATACTTTATGCTGGCATGAGCAGGTACCGGCCTGGATTTTTAAGAACAGTTCGGGAGGACGGGTTGATAAAGCCTTGTTGCTTAAACGGCTTAAAGACCATATCACAACCGTTGTGGGAAGGTACAAGGGAAAGGTATATGCCTGGGATGTGGTTAATGAAGTTATTGGGGATGAAGATGACCAATATTTGAGGCCTTCTTTATGGAAAGAAATCTGTGGAGAGGAGTTTATTGCCAAGGCATTCGAATATGCACATCAGGCTGATCCTGATGCATTGCTTTTTTATAATGACTATAACTCAGAACGACCTGCAAAAAGAGCAAAAATCTATAAAATGCTTAAAAAACTGGTTGATGCTAAGGTGCCTATTCATGGGGTAGGCTTGCAGGGACATTGGTCTGTTTTTGAGCCCAGCGACACCGAGTTAAGGGAATCTTTAAAATTATATGCTTCTCTTGGCCTGCAGATTCAGATCACAGAAATGGATATGTCTATCTATAAATGGGAGAAAAATTTAAGAGCAAAGAAACCCGGTGAATCCGACAGCCTGACCGCAGTGCTCGAAAAAAAGCAAAGTGATAGATACGCCAGGCTTTTTTCTATTTTCAGGGAATTTAAGAAGAATATCAGTAGTGTAACTTTCTGGAATCTTTCAGATCGCTCTACATGGCTCGATCAATATCCGGTACCCGGAAGGAAAAACTACCCACTGCTCTTTGATCAAAACCTGCAAAGAAAAAAAGCCTATCGGGGGGTCGTTAATTTTTAGTGAATAATCAGTTTTATATAAAAGAATGAAGAAAATGTACCATTCAAGCTGTTATGTTGCGATGAACTAAATTAGTTTTTTTATCTTACCACCACTAAACCAAATAGACCATGTATCCAAACAATTTTGACTCTTTATCGGATTTTCGCTCATTTTGCAGCCATTCAACGCCTTTGAAGTTAAAATTTTATTAATACAGCAAATACTTATTATGCTCAAAGGGTCTGCATATCAATCATTAGTTCTATTTATCTATGTGCTTTTTAGCGCTGTAAATGCTGTGGCACAACCGAAAACGCAGCAGCCTGAATTGCGTTTCACCTCGCTCACCTCTAAAAATGGCTTATCTTCTAATAATGTAACTGTAATTTTCAAAGATAAATATGGCTTGATGTGGTTTGGTACCGAAGACGGATTAAATAAATTTGACGGTACTAACTTTACAACCTATAAACACCAGGCAAACGATTCTTCGAGTATCCAGGCAAACGAGGTTAAGTCAATTCACGAAGACCGGCGGGGAAATCTTTGGATTGGTACCAGTGGAGGTTCGCTTGCACTTTTTGACAGAAGGAAAAACGCTTTCATTAACTATCCTGCTTCAAATACCCCAAAGGGATTCAGTCACAGCCTGATCAGGTATATCACCAGTGATTATTTAGGTAAAATATGGGTGGCTACCTTTACGGGACTCGATGTTTTTGATCCGGACACTAAAAAGGTTTCCAAGTTTCCAATAGCCGCCAACCAGTTTGGGAAACTTCCGCCAGTAATGATCAACATCCTGATGGAAGACAGCAAGCACAGGATGTGGGTGGGAACGGAAGACGGATTATTCCTTTTTAACCGAAAAAACTCTTCTTTTACCAGAATAGGATCTGCAGCAGATAAACCCGTGCACCTGGCTGGAACTATGGTGAAGTCTTTAGCTGAAGATGATAATGGAAATATCTGGATCGGCACCACCTCAGGCCTGAGTATGCTTAAACCGGATGGTATGGGTTTTGAGAATTATAAACATATTCCCGGGGATCCCAACTCGCTGAGCAGTAATGTTGTTCAAAGTATAGCCTTATCAAAAAATGGTCAGTTATGGCTCGGCACCGAAGATGGACTTAACGTTTTTGATCTCCGTACCAAAAAAGTAACGGTATACCGGCCAAATCCACGCAACTCTTACAGCCTGCGCGGAACCAGTGTAAAATATGTATATATAGATAAGCAAGGAATGTACTGGCTGGGCTTATACCGAGAGGGGATTAATAAGTTTGATAGTAACCTCAACCTTTTCAACCTGATCCGAAGTAATGTTTTCGATGTACATGGTTTAAATGCACCCGTGGTAACTTCATTTGCACATAAAAACAACAATAACATATATGTGGCTACTGAAGGCGGTGGATTGAGCATCTTCAACAGAAATACAGCCCTGTTCCACAAAGTAGACCTGAAGAAACTTGGTTTACAATCACCGGTACCCCTCATGTCTTTGTTTGTCAGTTCAGCTAAGAAACTTTATGTGGGTACCTTCAGCTATGGCCTGATTGTTCTGGATTCAACGTTAACCAAAGCGACCTCTATCAGGAAAACAAATAAAGATTCCGGACTTAATTCAGACGATGTGTTTTGCATCAACCAGGATAAAAGTGGGCTGATATGGGTGGGTACCAATGGTGGTGGGATCAATGTTATGGATGCTGATTACAAAGTAGTTTTGAGGTATACAAACAAAGTTCAGTCACCCATAGATCGTAAACTTCCGCTTAATAATTATATACGTTTTATTAAAGAAGACCGGTTTGCAAACGTATGGATAGGTTCTCATGGTTCAGGCGTGGCCATGATTAATGCGGATAAGACCATTATTAAACATTATGACGAGCCTAATTCAGGCCTTCATGGTGATATTGCGCAAGCTTTTCTTGAAGATTCAAAAGGGCGGATCTGGATCGGAACTGCAGGTGGTGGCTTGAATTTACTGGATCAAAAAACAGGTAAATTTATAAATTTTGCTGAGCGCGAAGGTCTGGCAAGTGATGTTGTCGACGCCATCGTGGAAGATGACAATCATAATCTTTGGTTAAGTACCAACAAAGGAATTAGCCGTTTTGATCCTAAAACCCAAAAATTTAGCAACTATGGCATATACAATGGGGTGCAGAACAATAACTTTATCAGGGGAGCAGCGCTGAAATGTAAAGACGGTGAAATATTCTTTGGTGGGGCAGAAGGGATGAATTACTTCAATCCGGCCGGATTCAGAAAAAATCAAAATGTGGGCCAGGTTCTTTTTACCGAGTTAAAGATTTCAAACAGTACCGTCGAGGCAAGCGATGAGGGACCGATAACCGAACATATTTGTGTTGCAAAAAGAATTGACCTGGATTACAAGCAAAATTTTTCACTGAGTTTTGTGAGTGTAAATTATACTGCACCAGAACAAAACCGTTACGGTTACAAACTCGAAGGTTTTAATAAAGAATGGATTGATGCGGGTAATTCTAAAACTGTTTCCTATACCAATCTTGATCCAGGGGAATATATTTTCCATGTGCGGGCGAGTAATAATGATGGTGTATGGAATACAACCGAGTCTTCAATAAAAATAATTGTTCACCCACCATGGTGGAGAACCATCTATGCTTATGCTTTTTACCTGCTCGTTATTGCCGGTACTTTGCTTTACATTCGTCACCGGGGTATCAAAAACCTGGAGAGAAAATTTGCGCTGGTTCAGGAAAAAACAAAAATTGAGCAGCAGATTTTGCAGGATAGAAAAGAGGCAGAGCGGCTGCATGAACTAGATTCGTTAAAGATTAAATTTCTCACTAACCTCAGCCATGAGTTTCGTACGCCGCTATCACTGATCCTGGGGCCGGTGGAGAAGCTCATTTCCGAAGAGGAGGGAGATGCTAAAAACGCGTCTCTTAAAATCGTAAAGCGAAACGCCCGCCGTTTGCTCAACCTGGTGAATCAAATCCTTGATTTTCGCAAAATTGAAGAAAATGAACTCAAGATAAATAATAAGAAAGGTGAACTGGTTTCGTTTATCGCTGATGTAATAGAATCTTTCAACGATTTAAGCGAACGTAAATCTATAAGCCTTTCTTTTCAAACCCAGTTTGATAGCTATCCAACTGAATTTGACCATGACAAACTGGAACGTGTTTTATTTAACCTGCTTTCCAATGCCTTTAAATTTACACCATCAGGTGGTACTATTACCGTTGATTTGAAAAAAAATCAGCGCAATGAACTGGGAGAAGCTGTTTTAATCACCGTTAGCGATACCGGAATCGGCATTAGCGAGGAAGAGCAGCAGAAAGTATTTGAAAGGTTTTTTCAGGCCGATACCGAAGTTTCCATTCTCAACCAGGGAAGTGGGATTGGGCTCTCCATCATTAAAGAATTTGTCAAAATCCAGGGAGGAACTATTGATTTACAAAGCGAAATTGGAAAGGGTACACATTTCAAAATCGCTCTGCCTTTGCCGCTGCTAGACCATATCGAAAAGCTTAATCTGGATTTTTCCAGTCCGGAAACACCATTTGAAGTTCAGGAGGAAACTTCAGATAAAGCACTGAGCGAAACAGATGCAGAAATCCATACCATCCTTCTGGTAGAAGATAATCAGGACCTCAGGGAGTATCTTCGGGATAATTTGAAGTCCAATTACCGCATTGTAGAAGCGGCTGACGGTAAGGAGGGTTGGCAAAAAACATTGGCAAACCACCCTGAACTCATCGTTAGCGATATTAGTATGCCAAATATGACAGGGATTGAACTTTGCAAAAAAATAAAAGAAGATAAAAGGACAAAACATATTCCGGTTATTTTACTAACTGCGCTCACCGGCGAACAGGAACAATTAACCGGGCTTGAAATCGGGGCTAATGACTACCTCACCAAGCCATTTAATATCGATATCCTCAATGTTAAAATTAAAAACCTCTTGGTTCTCAACCGGACCCTGAAAAATACTTATACCAAACAGATCAAAATGGAGACAGCAGAAATTTTAGTTGAATCCCACGGTGATAAGTTACTCAAGAATATTCTGAAATATATTGAAGATAATATCAATAATTCACAGCTGTCTGTTGAGGATTTAAGTAAAAATGTAGGGATGAGCCGGGGCTCGCTTTATCATAAAGTGCTGGAACTAACCGGCCTGTCTCCTGTTGAATATATACGTTCGGTTAAACTTGATAAAGCAGCTGCCTTATTAGTTAAAAGTGATTTGAACATTTCTCAGATTGCCTATCTGGTAGGCTTTGCAACACCCAATTATTTTGCCAAATCATTTAAGTTAAAATTCGGAATGCAACCTTCAGAATATTTAAATCTGCACCGTAAACAAGATAATCCTGCCTGATGGTAATCCTGGAACACATTAAGGGGAAAACTAAGTAAAAAGAACAGGCATAATTGAACATTAATCGCAGCATTATATTCAAAAGATTAGGAAAAGATCAGTACTGATGGATAATTTTGAATTGATAAATGTATTTCCATCATGGTAGATAACATCCTGCATGTTTATCATGTGGAAATAGAAATGCTGAAAATGGGCTTAAAAGATCAGACAGAAAAACTTTGTCTAACCTAACATTATGAGAACAAAATTAATTTTATGCTGCTTCAGCTGGCTACTGGTTTTCAGTTTTTCGGTTTCTGGCAAGGTTACCTTACCACAGTTGGTATCCAGCCATATGGTGCTTCAGCGCGAAACTCCCTTAACGATATGGGGCTGGGCGGCAGCAAAAGAAAAAATAACCATCAGTTTTAACGGGAAAATGTATAAGGCTATCACCGATGAACAAGGCTCATGGTCAGTAAAAATGAACAAGATGAAAGCCGGCGGCCCTTATAAAATGATTGTTAAGGGTGAAAATACAATTACCCTTGAGGATATTATGCTGGGAGATGTGTGGTTTTGTTCTGGGCAATCTAATATGGCCCTACCAATGGAGCGGTTAAAGGAAGCTTATCCGCAGGTGATTGAAAAGGATCATTTTCCTTTGATCAGGAACTTTTTCGTTCCAACCAAATCAAACCTTTCTGGAGAATCGATCGATCTTCCTCCGGGCAAATGGGTTCCTGCTACTGGTGCAGGGATATTAAGTTTCGGAGGAACAAGTTATTTTTTTGCAAAAACACTCTTTCAAAAATATAACATTCCAATAGGCATCATCAATTCAAGCGTTGGCGGTACCCCGATTGAGGCCTGGATGAGTCGTGATGCATTTTTGACGAATCCGGCACAGACGAAAAAAATAAACAATTTCAGGGATTCGGCATTTATGGCCAATTATCAAAAAAGGCTTAAAGAGAAGAACTTAGCAAGGCCTACAACAGCTCCTGTAGTTGATGAAGGGCTTTCAGGTCCGGTGAAATGGACCGATCCGGATTTTAATGCCAGCGGCTGGCGAAAATTCTGGATGCCGGGTTATTGGGCTGATCAGGGGCTCCGGAACTTCAACGGGATATTTTATTTCAGAAAAGAATTGCAAATCCCAGCAGAAATGAGCGGACAGCAGGCTAAGCTTTACCTTGGCCGCATCATTGATGCAGATTCCGTGTTTCTGAATGGTAAATTTATTGGCAACACTACCTATCAATATCCTCCACGCAGGTATGTTATTCCTGCCGGGTTGTTGAAAAGCGGAAAAAACATCCTGATTGTTAAAGTTGTGAGCAGTAGCGGCAAAGGCGGCTTTGTGCCAGATAAAAACTATTCCTTATTAACTCCGGAAAAAAAGATCGACTTACGTGGGGAATGGAGTTTCGAAGTAGGTTATGCTCAGCCAAAGCAAAACCAGGCTTTCCGTGGTGAGACAGAGATGCCGTTAGTTGCGCAGAATGAACCAACCGGATTATTCAATACCATGGTTTCGCCCGCTGTACAATTTGCAATAAAAGGTTTTGTCTGGTACCAGGGTGAATCGAATACCGGAGATCCGAAAGCATACGGGCAATTGTTACCGGCGCTGATAAAAGACTGGCGCAATAAATGGAAGCAGGGAGATCTGCCATTTATCTATGCACAGTTGCCTAATTTTATGGAAGCCAGCTATTTGCCTGAAGAAAGTAGTTGGGCGGAGTTCAGGCAAAGCCAGCTGCAGGCACTTTCAGTGCCAAACACAGGAATGGCTGTGGCTATTGATGCCGGTGAATGGAATGATATTCATCCGCTGGATAAAAAAGACGTCGGAGAACGTTTGGCGCTATGGGCGTCACATTTAGCTTACCATGACCAGAAGATTATTTATTCGGGACCTATTTATAAATCAAATCATGCAAAGGGATCTGAAGTAACCCTAAATTTTGACCATACTAAGCCAGGTCTGATGATTAAAGGAGCGGATAAACTGACCGGTTTCGCACTTGCGGGTGAGGATAAGGTTTTTTATTGGGCACAGGCCAGGATAGCTGGAGATGCTGTTGTGCTCTCAAGCCCTTTGGTTGTAAAGCCTGCCTTTATCCGTTATGCCTGGGCAGATAATCCCGATAGGGCAAACTTATATAACAAAGCCAATTTACCGGCTTCCCCTTTTGAAGCAGAAGTTGATCATTCGAGATAATCAAATGTATGCCTGAAAACTTCTGCATCGAACCTTAGACAAGTTTGTAAATTGCTGCTCTTTAAGCCCTAAATAGAACGGTAAAACTGGACACTTCTCCCAATTTTTTTGTTTAACTGGATTTACAATATGGGCAGCTTGTGTTAAATAAAATAAAAAAATTCAACCGATTGCATAAATTGAAATTCTGGCTCTTTTTTACCTATTTACTCCCTCTTAATATGTCAATTTCATAGGTCTTATTTGCAAAAATTTGGAAAAGTATAATTGTTCTTGTATTATCGGTTTTTTCATTCGAACGGCTCTTAATTGGTGTTTAGAGGCTGTTTATTGGTTTGATTTTAAATTTTTAGTCTTATCGCTTGTTATTTTTTACTGCATGGTTGGTCACTTAATTGCCTTGTTTTTAGACTGATTTTTCTGGCCCCAGAAGAGCAACCTAAACATTCTGGTTTGAACATTTATACTACTAATATGCACAATTAAATCAGGAGGCGTTTATCAATGTAAATACCTTTATCACAACAATAATGAATTGGATTTGAAATTTATAGTCAGTTTTTTATAGCTTGTGATTTAACTATTCGCTGGCTGATTTTTCAATTGACACTGTAAGTTTTTTTCTATTCATTTTTAACCATTTATAAACCATTTTATATGAGAAGTGAAATTTTACAAACTTATGTAACATCGCGCTTGAAATTTTTCAGGTGCTTACCCAAAGTTATGCTGCTAACGGCGCTGGTATTTTCAGCGGTTATTGCACAGGCACAAACTGTGGTAAAAGGTAAAGTTGTTGACGAACAAGGTAAGGCAATGCCTGGAGTGGGTGTCCTTTTAAAAGGAACCAATACCAGTACCTCATCCCAGGATAATGGAAGTTTTTCTATTACCACCACTGGGGCAAGCCCGGTTTTAGTATTCTCTTACGTTGGTTATACCAGCAAAGAGATTCCGGTGAAAGATCAGAGCACGATAAATGTTACCCTTCAACCAAGCGCAGCAGAGCTTTCCCAGGTTGTGGTTGTAGGTTATGGTACTCAACGTAAAGAGGCTGTAACAGGTTCTGTGGCGTCAATTGCAGGAGAAAAAATTCGTGAAGTACCGGCACCTAACATCGCTCAGGCCATTCAGGGCAGGTTAGCGGGGGTTAATATTTCCCAAACCTCAACCAAACCAGGTGCAACCATGCAAATCCTTATCCGCGGTCAGCGTTCACTTTCGGCAAGTAACGAGCCGCTTGTGGTATTGGATGGAATTCCATTTCCAGGCTCGATTGGCGATATCAATCCTAACGATATTAAAAGTATTGATATCTTAAAAGATGCCTCTGCAACTGCTATTTATGGTTCAAGGGGTGCCAACGGCGTAATTCTATTGACCACCAACAGAGGCCAGGTTGGAGCGCCTGCTAAAGTTTCATACAACACCTATACAGGTTTGCAAACCTTGTTTGCAAAATACCCGATGATGGATGGACCGGAATTGGTTGCATTGAGAAAAGCATCAGGAAAATTTACCACCCTTGGTGTAGATGAAGCCAATGATGTAAATACCGACTGGCAAGACTTGTTTTATAACAAAAATGCTATTATGACCAGTCATGATCTGGGTGTAACCGGAGGTTCGGCAACCAGTAACTATAGTTTTGGTGGTGGTTATTATAAAAACCAGAGTTTAATTCCTACCCAGCAATATACGAGGTATTCGATGAAAGCATCTCTTGATCAGCAAATAGGAAAGCTTTTCCGCCTTGGATTTACGACAAATAACAATTACAATATTAGTGAAGGCAATCAGGTTGGAATTTATGGCAACCTGGCTAATACTCCTATTTCAAATCCTTATAATACTGATGGAAGTTTAAAAAGGACTGTCAGAAGTCCGCAGGATGAAGCCTATGTTTTTACCAATGGAATTGTGAAAAATTTACGTGACCAGTGGTTGAATGAGACCCGTGGTTTTGCCACCTACAATTCATTTTATGGAGAGGTGAAAATTCCCGGAGTTGAAGGATTGAAATACCGTGCAAATCTTGGTCTGGATTTTATCCAGAGTAACAATGGTAACTTCACCGGTGTTGGAGTGGGCAGTACCACAGCCACTACGCCTTCAACAGCAGGCGTAAGTAATTCACAAACCTATCACTGGACGCTTGAGAATTTAATTACCTATGATCGCAGTTTTGGAAAACACACTTTCAATGCTGTTGCTTTATATTCAGCAGAACAAAATAAATTCAATTCTTCTTCCATGACTGCCAGAGATATTCCTTCTGATGCCTTCCAGTTTTATAATCTTGGACAGGCAAATGGAGAGTTAACGATTGGCAATGGACAATATAGCCTTACAGGTCTTGTTTCCTACATGGGAAGGATTATGTATTCTTATGATAACAGGTTCTTATTGAGTGCAACACTTCGCTCGGATGGATCCTCGCGTTTGGCGCCAGGATATAAATGGCATACTTATCCAGCAGTTTCCGTGGGATGGAATATGATGAATGAATCTTTCATGAAAGGCATCACAGCTATCGATAAATTAAAAATCCGTGTGGGTTACGGTCAGACTTCCAATCAGGCGGTTAATCCATATCAAACACTTGGTTTGTTAAGTCCCCGTCCATATAATTTTGGTAACAACGCCTATTCAACCGGTTATTATTTATCTCAGCTTCCAAGCCCGGGTTTGGGATGGGAATACTCTGAAACCTGGAATTATGGCTTAGATTTTTCAATTTTGAAAAACCGGATTTCAGGTACCTTTGAATACTATGATACCAAAACCAAAGATATCTTACTTAATCTTGGACTACCTTCTACAGCGGGAGTAGGCGGCTACACTGCTAATATTGGCCAAACCCAGAATAAAGGATGGGAATTAAGCCTTAACGGTGTCATTCTTGAAAATCAGGGTGGCTGGACCTGGGATTTAGGATTCAATATTTCTGCAAACAGAAACAAACTTACTGCATTAGCTTCCGGACAAACACGTGATGAAGGAAATGCATGGTTTGTGGGCCATAATATTAATGCGATATATGACTACGAAAAAGTTGGATTATGGCAGGCAGGAGACCCATATTTAAATGTGTTGGAACCAGGCGGTAATGTTGGTATGATCAAAGTTAAATATACCGGAGATTACGATGCAAATGGCGTTCCGACCAGGGCTATCGGAGCTGCAGACAGGCAAATCATTGATATTGATCCTAAATTTACTGGTGGATTCAATACCCGGGTTGCTTACAAAGGATTTGATCTGAATGTTGTTGGTCTTTTCAAAAGTGGCGGAACTTTAGTAAGTACATTATATAGTTCGGCGGGTTACCTTAATTTGTTAACAGGTCGTAGAAATAATGTTAAGGTAGATTACTGGACACCTGAAAATACAGGTGCAAAGTATCCTAAACCAGGTGGTATTGCCAGCGGTGATAATCCTAAGTACGGAAGCACACTGGGCTTTTTTGACGCTTCATTCCTGAAAATAAGAACCATATCGCTTGGTTATGATTTTAACAGGGATTTAATTAAAAATTCCAATGTAAAGCTACGCATGTATGTAACGGTGCAAAATCCGTTTGTCATGTTCTCACCTTACCATGACGAGTCAGGTATGGATCCGGAAACCAATTCATTTGGGGATGAAAACCAGGCGGTAAGCTCTTACCAGAGACGAATCTTAACTATTGGAACAAACACACCTTCAACGCGGAATTATGTTGCAGGTCTAAACTTAACATTTTAACATCATTTGAATATGAAAAATATACAAATAAAAGCCATTCTGGGTATTTGGTTACTGATGGTCATCTCTTCAGGCTGTTCTAAAATCCTGGATGAAGAACCGAGGAGCATCTTTACACCTGACTATTTAAAGACCGCTACAGGGGTAAACGGAGCATTAACCGGCATGTATGCACACTTACGAAACATGTATGGTCAGTCGTATTTCTATAATTCTTTGATTACCGGTACAGATGAAGCCACCTGGGGCAAAGACGCTGATGGAAACTTCAAAGACATGGACTGCTCTGGAGTAGGTTCAATTTTATCGACCAGTTATCCCAGCAGTGTATTGTGGAGCGAGGCATTTCCAAACATTAACAATGCCAGTGGCATCATCGAAAATGCTGCTGCTGCCGGTGTTTCAAATTCGCTGGTGGCTGAAGCCAGATTTTTCCGTGCTTTTGATTATTTTCTTTTGGTGCAGACTTTTGGCGGTGTTCCGCTTGATTTAGGCGCCGGGGAATTGAAATTCAATACCAATCCATCAAGAACTTCTGTAAGAAATACAGTGCCTGCGGTTTATACAAAGGCGGTTTTCCCGGATCTTGTTAAAGCAATAGCCGACCTGCCTACGACAGGAAGAGTTACCGGCGGAGTAACCAAGGTAGTTGCGCAGTTATTTTTATCAAAAGCCTATTTAACGTATGGCTGGTGGTTACAAAACCCTAACAATATTCCAACTTATCCAGCGTCTGCAAGAACCGATCCGGATGGGCACGATGCGAACTGGTATTTCCAGCAGGCTTACGATGTTGCAACTACTGCAATTGAAAACCCTGGTGCATTTGGGCTGATGGATACCTATTATGATGTGAATTGGGCAGTGAATGACCGCAATAAGGAAATGCTTTTATATGCTGATCATACGCAGACAAGCGAGAAATTTAATGGTGGAAGTTTGACAAATGGAAGTGGTGGTGCACCTGATAATTTCGCCGGCTGGATGATGACCTGGAACTATACGAATATCCGTAGTGGAGGCATCAGTTCCGTTCAGCGAGAAGCCGAGCAGCATTTAGGACGTCCGTGGAACCGTATGGCGCCAACAATTGAAGTATTAAAAAATACCTTCGCTGATAAAACATTGGATTCGAGATATGACGGTACGTTCACCACGGTTTACAGAGGTAACTGGCCTAAAGGCTACAATCCACCATCAAGTGCGCCGGCATCATTGGTGAATGCAAACGGGCTATCTGTAGTTCCCGGAGATGCAGTCTTGACCTTTTTAAATACAGATGACCCTGCAATCGTTTACCCAACGGCCGCTGGAATCAGTGGTATAGGAGCAGGTATTCTACCTGGAAGAGCTGATTATGTGGTGGCTCCGGGAGGAATCAGCAGAATCGTTTATCCCGGACTTTGGAAACTAGGTCCTTACCGCACTGACAATGGTACAGGACTTGGGCAACCAAATGCGGGTAGCACACGCCCTTTTCCGGTAGCTAAATTTTCTGAGCTTTACTTCGTTGCAGCAGAAGCAGCCGTAAAAGGAGCAACAACTAAAGCAGGTAAAAGTGCACGCGAATTAATTAATGTAATTCGTGCAAGGGCAGGTAAATGGCGTTTTGATAACAATGGAAACGTTGTTAAAGTTCAGGATAACAGTGCAGCGATGGTTGCGGCTACTCCGGCTACCATAGATATTAATTATATTTTGGCAGAACGCTCAAGAGAATATTATGCTGAAGGTTACCGCAGGTATGACCTGATCCGTACCCAAAAATGGGCTGAGCTTTCTTCTACCTATACTATTGCCGGAGTCAACTATGGCGAACACACGCCACAGACAGTAACCCGTACCATCACACCAGCATTATATCTACGCCCGATCCCTCAGGCACAAATAGATGGCATGCAGATGAGTGCAGATGAAAAAAAGGCTTACCAGAATCCTGGTTATTAAAAAATATTTTGGTTTAGTTAGTTGGGCGGCGTCAATTGATGCCGCTCATTCTTTTTTATAAAAGCCTGGCTTTTCTGGCAGCCGGAAGATTTCTTAACTCATCTTTTCATTCAGGCATTCTAACCTACGGTATTGCGCTATCCAAAATAAAAAATCCCAATAACGGGCATTGCTTCCATATCTATAACACCTCTCCGAAACAAATAGCTATACATCAAAACCTAATTTATTCCCTAATGCAAGTTAATTCTTTAAAAAAAAGCCAGATTTTCTTTGCGCTCCTTATCCTTTTCACTTTTTGGATTGATTACACTAAAGCGCAGACAAGTTTGGGTTTGGAAAAACAATTTATTCATGATACCAGAAGTAATAAAGAAGATGTTGCACTGATAGAAAAAGGAAGAGCTGCGGATATTTTTTATGATACGGATGATTATAAGGGCGTTATAAGGGCAATTGGAGATTTAAGTCGTGACTTTTTCAGCGTTTCGGGCGTAAAGCCGGAGTTGAAAAGCGTTAAGCCTTCTGAGAAAGATGTTATTCTGATCGGAACCCTGGGTAAAAACAAACTGATCGATCAGCTTATTAACACGGGAAAGCTGAGTAAATCTACCATTTCAGGCAAGTGGGAGAGTTTTATCATATCAACCGTTAAAAACCCGTTTCTTGGCGTTGATCAGGCATTGGTTATTGCGGGGAGCGATAAACGCGGAACAATATATGGTATCTATGAACTATCTGAACAGTTAGGCGTATCTCCATGGTACTGGTGGGCCGATGTGCCGCCAAAAACCCGGAAAAGCGCTTATGCGGTTTCCGGAAGTTACAGTTCAGGGGAACCGGCAGTAAAATACCGCGGAATATTTATTAATGATGAAGCCCCGGCAATGACAGGATGGGCCAAAGAAAAGTTTGGCGGGATGAACAGTAAAATGTACACCCATATGTTTGAGTTGCTGCTTCGCCTGAGGGCTAATTACCTTTGGCCAGCCATGTGGGGTAATGCATTTAATGAAGATGATCCCGAAAATCCACGTCTCGCCGATGAATATGGCATCGTAATGGGCACTTCCCATCATGAACCAATGATCCGCGCGCAACAGGAATGGAAAAAACACGGGGTTGGCGCCTGGAATTATGCCACAAACCCAAAGGGTTTAAATGCTTTCTGGCAGGAAGGCATCAAAAGAAATAAAAACTACGAAAGTCTGGTAACCATGGGGATGCGGGGAGATGGAGACGAACCAATGGTTGAAGGTGGCGATATGGCATCCAATGTTAAGCTGCTGGAAAATATAATAACCGACCAGCGCAAAATTCTTTCTGAAAATATGGAAAAGCCCGTAGAAAAGATACCACAGCTCTGGGCTTTATATAAAGAGGTAAAAGACTATTACGATTTCGGAATGAAAGTTCCTGATGACATTACCCTGTTATGGGCTGATGATAACTGGGGGAACTTAAGGCATTTACCAACAGCCCAGGAACGCAAGCGTAGCGGGGGATCAGGAATATATTATCATTTTGATTATGTTGGTGCGCCAAGAAATTATAAATGGCTGAATACTACCTCCCTGCCAAAGGTTTGGGAGCAGATGAACCTGGCGTATAATTATGGTGCTGACCGTATTTGGGTAGTAAATGTTGGTGACCTGAAACCAATGGAGATTCCGATAGAGTTCTTTTTACGGATGGCATGGAATCCCAAAGCGATGAGCCGGGAAAAACTGGCGGGTTTTCTGCTGCAGTGGGCAACACGCGAATTTGGATCTGACCAGGCGAAAGAAATTGCAGATTTGGTGCGCTTGTACTCCAAATATACTACCAGGCGCAAACCTGAGCTCCTGGCCCCGGAAACTTTTAGTCTGGTAAACTTCAGTGAAGCGCAGCGCGTGGCCATGGAATGGAGCGCATTAAGCCACAGGGCAGAGCAGGTGAATAACAAGTTGCCGCAGCAGTATAAAGATGCGTTCTATCAATTGGTACGTTATCCAATCCAGGCAATGAAAACAGTAACAGATTTATATATTGCTGTTGGAAAAAACAGGTTGTATTTTAAGCAGGGAAGGGATGCCACAAACCTTCAGCGTAACCTTGCCCTTGATCTTTTTAAGCAGGATCAGCAGCTTAGTGATGAATATAATCTTAAAATGGCAGGGGGTAAGTGGAATCACATGATGGATCAGGTCAGGATTGGTTATACGAGCTGGAATGATCCAAGAAAAAACATCATGCCCAAAACAGAAGAAATCCAGGCACCTTCAAAATCAGGCTTTGGGGTAGCAGTAGATGGTTCATCGGCTAGCTGGCCATCAAATGTTCCGGCGCCCACGCTTCCGCGATTCGAATCTTTAAATAAATTTCAGTCCTACTTTGAAGTTTTTGCAAAAGGATCTGCTCCAATTAATTTCGACTTAAAATCCGATAACTGGATTCGTTTGAAAAAGGAAAGCATTCCCGGAACAAATGATTATAAGGTAATGGTAAATATTGACTGGACCAAACTCAGTATCGGAAAACATGAGGGTAAAATCCAAATATCAGATCACTCAACCCAGGTGGTGATAAAGGTTGAAGCCAATAAGGCAACACCTAAGCAATTGGCTGAAGCAAAAGGAACTTTTGCAAGTTTAGGTGCGCCAATTGCATTTGAGGCTTTTCAGGCAAGTAAAAAGGTAAGCAGGAATGGCGTAAGCTGGGAAGCTATACCCGGTTATGGGAGGGGAGATGCAGGAATGGCGATTTTCCCGGTTACCTCAGCTTCGCTGGATAAACCTGGTAGCCCAACTTTAACCTATCCTGTTTTCTTTTCTGAAAGCGGTGAGGTTAAAATTGATCTTGTGGTTGGGCCTACTGTAAACTTCTCCCCGGAAGGGTTAAGGGTTGGGATTTCTGTAGATGGTGCAGCCCCTCAAATCCTGACCATCATCGCTAAACCTAGTGCCTCTGGATCTGATGCAAGTTGGGCAAATGCGGTAAAGGACAATGCAAGAACGCTTACTTCTTCACATTTCTTTAAAGTGCCCGGCAGGCATACCGTAAAAATATGGATGGTTGATCCGGCAGTAGTGCTGGAAAAAATAATAATCTACCGGGATAAACTACCCGCAAGTTACCTTGGGCCGGTGGAAAATGAGATGTTAAAATAGAGCCTGTTTAAAAGTTTAATAAAAGCAATCGATTTCGTTACCATTGATGGATACCAATAGAATGGTCGTCATCTCGACTGTAGCGCAGCGAAATGGAGAGATCTTTGAACTATGTTAAAAGATTTCTCCACTACGGTCGAAATGACTCCCTTTGTATATCTGTGATCAACCCTCCGATGTATTGGGAAAATTCTAACTTCTATCATTTACAGGTCTATAAAAGAGGTCGTCATTGCGAGGCACGAAGCAATCTTAAAGCACGCTGTTAGCGATCGTTGTAAGATTGCTTCGTCGGCTGAAAAAGCCTTCTCGCAATGACGATTCTTCACGGCCTATTAATTCGTTAAATCAATATTGATATTTATAAAATAAATTATGCCTCAGTGTGACAGCAAAATGCTATGTAATATTGCTATAAAAATTTAAACAGGCTCATAGTTATTCGGGATAATTTAAGAAAATTAATACCCAGCCCTAATATTTAAAACAGGCTGGGTATCAATTGCTATCCTTCTGCAAAAAGCAGCATATGTATGTTCATTATTTAATAACCTACCTAAATAACAAGGGCGCAAAATTTTGCAGGCTGCGTCTCCAGGTAAGCCATTCATGGGCTGTTTTTGGAGATTCGTAATAAGTGTACCTGATTCCCTGTTGGTCTAACATCGCCCTGAATGCGCCAACGGATTTAGGAAAGGGGGTGGGTTCTTTGGTGCCTAGTCCCAGCCACAATAACTTAAGCTTCTTGTTCACCTCAGTTCCACTTTTAAACTTTCCCTCCATAAATACATCCGGGTCGATTACATCTGAACTGGGATAATTTGAGGTGCCGCTGAAACCGCCATAATAGGCGAACTTATCAAGGTTCTTCATCACGATGCGCATCGTTTGATTTGCACCCATTGAAAGCCCTGCAATAGCCCTGTGTTCCCGGTTAGCCAGGGTGCGGAAGCGTTTATCGATCATTGGAATGACTTCTTTAATCAGTACATTTTCAAAAATTGAAATGCCCTGTCCTTTTCCCGGTGCCTCAGTTTCTTCTGGTTTAAGCGCGTAACCATTGTCCGTAACGATGATCATCGGCTTTGCCTTATTTTGTGCGATTAAATTATCCAGGATTAAATTTGCTTTTCCCTGATTAACCCATCCCGTTTCATCCTCAAAACTTCCGTGCTGAAGGTAAAGCACAGGGAAACGGGAATTTTTGTCCTCGTAGTAACTTGCCGGTGTATAGATGAAACACCTTCTCCATGCTTTAGTTAAGTTCGAATAATAAATATTTTCGCTGACGAGGCCATGTGGAACTTGTTGCAAAGCATAAAACGCTTCATCATAAGCCGGAACTTCAATGCCGCTGCCCAGCCTACCTGCGCCGTAGAAATAACGACTGTTAGGATCCGGAATGGAGGCACCATCTACGTTGAGCTGGTAATAATGGAAACCTTCGTCCTGCGGTGCGGACTCACCTGTCCAGATGCCTTCCTCGTTTTTTGTCATCTCATATTTTTTTCCACCCAGATCCAACCGGACTTTAGACGCCTGAGGCGCATATAGGCTTACCCTCACTTTGCCTTCATCGTTTACCTGGGGGAATAATTTGCCAGGCTGATTGCTTTCAGCCGGTCTGAATGCTTTTAAATCAGCCTTCAGCTCAGTCTGGGCTAAACAAACCTGGCTAAATAAACAGCAGGCAAAGAGGATAATAATATTTTTAGCTTTCATGTTTGATAATTAGCGCCTGTTTAAAATTTAATAAAATTTATTTCGTATGTCAGTCTGAGCGTAGTCGAAGACTATTGAAATGCATTAATAAAGCAATCGACCACGCTATCAATGACAGATTTAAAAAATCGCCGTCATTTCGACTGAAGCGCAGCGAAATGGAGAAATCTTTTAACATAGTTCAAAGATTTCTCCACTGCGGTCGAAATGACGCCCCTTGTATATCTGCCATAAGTCGTCATTGCGAGGAGGAACGACGAAGCAATCTATCATGCTAGTAATTCTTGCTATAAAAATTGCTTCCCCGAAAATCGGGGAAGGCTATCGTCTGAAAAAGCCTTCTCGCAACCGAGTAATCTATTTAAACAACAGCGGAGCAAGCTCGCGCAGGCTCCGGCGCCAGGTCTGAAATTCGTGGCCAGTATTTTCTGAAACATAAGAAACAGCATTATAACCTGCTTCTTTTAATGCCGCAACAGCATTTTTTACGCCTTCAGGACGTTCTTTGCTGCCACAGCTAATAAAAATTAATCGCGGTTTCGCTTTGTCTTTAAGTTCGGAAGGGTTGTATGTTCCGCCACTAAGCAACGCATAATAGCCAAAAAGTTCCGGTTTGTTTAGTGTAATGGTATGCGTCTCCATGCCACCCATCGATAGTCCTGCCATGGCGCGACCGTTTGCGGTGGTTATAGTTGAAAAGTTGGCGTCTATATAGGGAATAAGCTCTTCGGTTAATAAGGTTTGAAAACCATCAATCTTAAAGTCTTTCATGCGTCCCCATTTGGTTTCATTGGTCATGCCGTAGGTCATCACGATGATAAATGGCTTGGTTTTCCCTTCTGCAATCAGGTTGTCCATAATCAGGTTCGCACGTCCCTGATTACTCCAGGCGGTTTCATCTTCGCCCCATCCATGCTGTAAGTACAGCACCGGAAAACGTCGTTTATCTTTGCCGTAGCCTGGAGGTGTGTAAACGTATGCCCTGCGCGAGGAATTTGTACTTTTTGAAGGAAAAAGTATTTGCTGCACATTTCCATGGGCTACATTTTTATTTGCGTAGAATTCTTCATCCTTTGCAGGAATTTCAATTCCACTTTCCCATCGCGATGAGCCAAAATAGTTCATAGCGCCGGGGTCGTTAAATGTTCCGCCATCAATGGTCAGGTGATAATAGTGGAAACCCTCATCCATTGCACCCGCAGTGGTACCCGTAAAAAATCCGTCATCAGTTTTGGTGAGCTTAGTTCCTCCCTGCCCCCCAAGACCAAGACTTACCCTGATACTGTCTGACTGGGGTGCTTTGATGCGGAAACGGGCGTAGCCTTGTGAATTAACCTGCGGGAATTGCTGGCCGGGTTGGTTCGTTGCAGCAGGTTTAAAGTCTTCTTTAATTGGCTCCGGATTGTTTTGAGCCTGGCACATTCCATAGCTCAGGCTTGCTCCTAAAGCAATTATAATAAATTTGAATTTCATAATATTTGGTTATTTAAGTTGTTACGGACTTCCTTGTCTTCGATCTTCAGAATTAAAACAGATTCCTAAAGATAATTAATGTATTCATTTAGGATTACCTAAATTGTTTAGTTTCCTAGCAGAAATGTTTAACCGTATCCATTACCAGGACCTTTATTTTGGTTATGAGGCTGTTTTGTATTGAAAATTAAGGAGTTATGTGATTTTTAGTATATAAATTAGTTTGTAACCTTGATGATACGTTTAATCAATGTAGTGACTTTGACTAACGCAATCGTCATGCTGATCCGATAGCTGTCGGATTTATTTTTAAAAGAAGAAACTTGTTTTCAATTGTATTGTATCTACTATTTGGTTAGCATCTTTATCACCCTGAACTTAAGGAAACCGGAGGAAAAAAAATAAATAGTGAAAAGATAAGTAGACGCAAGACCTGTTAAACGGATAATCAGGAATTGTTCGAATGATATTTTGCTAAACCTGGTAATGTTTTCCGCCAAACGGAAAATGATCTTCCAAATGGTCGGCAATTAGGTGTAGCACACCTTCCTCAAGGCCTGCAGGGTTTTGGCATAGGTGGAGCAGGTGATGGCTGTCAGGCTGAAAAGCCGCAACATATTCACCATTTTTAAAAATCCTGAGCTTGCACGTTTCCCCATTGTGATGGGCATATTCTTCAACTTCAAAATCCTGGCGCTGCCCATTCATTTCGACTGTAAATTTATAGTTTTCCATGTGGTGATAACCCTTTTATTGATCCGAATGTTTTGCATGGTGGCAAACAAAAAAAGCGGCCTGTAAACAGACCGCCTGAACCAAAATATATATATATTATTTGCTAAGGGAAGCTAATGCATTTTCAGTGTTTAAGCTCGTTTTTGTATTGGCTGCAACAAATTTATCCATCACCAGCTTTTGTCCTTTGCCCATTACCAGCATGTGGTCGCCGGTTGAACCGCTTAAGGTTAAATCAGCATGATCTTCAATCACTGTATATAATCCTTCAGTTTGCGAGTTTAAATCCAGCGATGCATTTCCGCTTAGAAAAACCTGCAGGTATTGTGCATTAATTTTACCCTGTGTTTTTACTTTGGCATTGTCCATGGCATGGATGCGGTAAATCTCATTTACATAGATGGTCAGCTTCGCGGTGCTGTTATCCAAAGAGGCAATCTCTAAACCATCTCCGTTTTGCACAACCTTTACTTCGCCGGTATTTTCATCTGCATAGCTAATGCCTGTACGTTTTCCCTGTATAATGGTCAGCTCTACATTTCCTTTCACTTTGATGCGTTTGAAGCTCAATACTTTTGAAGCGTGAACAGGTTTGATGGTTTCAGTTGCGTTAGCTGATAATACTGCTGAAGTAGATAATACCAAGGCTAAAGATGATGCGAATAATGTTTTGAATAAAGTTTTCATATGCTTTGAGTTTTAATTTTTATAAATGTTTTATTGATTGTATTGATATTAAGACGTGCAAGCACCGGAAACGTTTCAGCGCATATCGCAGCATTATACCAGCCCGGGAAGCTAATCGACCAACGCCCGGAATTTAAAGACAAAAAGAGGGTGGTCGCCGTAAGTTTTCCACAGGTTCTTTCCTAAGCGGATGAATGAGATTTCTTTTTACGTTTTCTACAAAAGATAAAGTGAATTGTTATTTAACTCAGTTTTTCGTATATTTGTGGTCTGGTATTTTTTTACCAGGAACTTTCTCTGGGGCCGTTCTTGGATTTGACGGGGTGGCGAAAGTTATGTTAGCATGCAGTGCGTTGTTCGGAGAGCACTTAAAGTGAACGATCACATTTTAGTTGGCGAAAATACTTACGCCTTAGCTGCTTAGTTTAGAACTAATTAGCTTTTGTCCCTCTAACTGCTGCATTGTTGGGTTAGGATCCGGGGCATCGAAACAACAGAGCTGGCTTTAAGGAGATACGACTTAATGTGAGATCAAGTATCTAAGGATTTAAATAAGGTCGGTTTTCAGCCCGTTTATTTCCCGAAAATCAATTGAAAAATAAGCATGTAGAAGGTATAATTTATCTCACAACTGGACAAGGGTTCGACTCCCTTCGGCTCCACTAAAAAAAACCGAACCTAAAGTTCGGTTTTTTTTATGTATATATAATTATGTTAATTAATTGATTTTCAGTATCTTAATTCGTTGTTAAGAGAGCAGTTCTAATCCATCGAATTCTAAATTAAGCGTCCAAAGAGCAAAACGAGCTATTAATAGCCTATATATAGTTACTTATGGAATCGTTGCACATTTCTATCATAAAAAAATGCCACAAATATTTTGTTAAGCTATATCAGAGATGTTTAGCAACTGAAACTTGTTAAAATTAAAATATTAGATAAGTTTCTGTTTGGGCAATACGGTTACTTAGAGGACTTTATTAACGAACTGCGTTCAGATGGAAGGTATGCATTTTCATTGCCATTGTTAAGTCCTATCTCATTGATTGTAGCATAGCTGCTGTCCTCAATTTAAGCGCTCACTTAAATCATTATGCCGAAAGAATCCGTAATTTTCTATTGCGGTCGAAATAATTTATCAATACGGTTTCCCGTAACAGCATAACGGTTTTTTAACCGACTTTCGGAATCTAAACGATCATTTTTAGCACGTCCGTTAATACGGATAAAAGAAAAATTAAATGACAACAAATAAAACCAGGTTAATAATTTTTATTTGTTAATTTGCTAAATTAACAGGGTCGAACCGAATATAAATTCCCCGCAAGATATACTTTAAAAGCGATGTGCTCAGTCTCTTTGTTTCAACATAAAGACTATTGGTCCTGTATTATCCTGAGGCTCAGGATAATTTTTCTTTCAGGCACATGCTATTTTTAGCCGACAAGCAATTATGAAAATATTACATACTGCAGACTGGCACATAGGCCAGCTATTTCATGAATACGACCGTAGTGATGAACACCAACAGTTTCTAAACTGGCTGGTACAGCTGTTACATACCAAACAAATTGATGTCCTGCTCATCAGCGGTGATGTTTTCGATATATCCAATCCATCGGCCCAATCCATCAGGATGTTCTATACGTTCTTAAACCAGGCCACAACTGCAAAGCCAGGTTTGCAAATTATCATTACTGCCGGCAATCATGATTCCGCATCACGACTGGAAGCGCCAAAGCCACTGCTGCAATCCTCTAATGTCCATATTATTGGACTGGTTGAAAAAGATGCAGAAGGCAACATTGATTATGAAAAATTGCTCGTACCGATATACGATGCTTCCGGAAATATCAGAATTTACTGCCTTGCCATACCTTTCCTGCGTATGGGTGATTACCCAACGATAGCTGATTGTGCAAATCCTTATACCGAAGGGGTAACCGAATTATATAAAGAAGCATTCGCTTATGCACAGCAGAAAAAGCAAAACGGACAGGTCATCATCGCCATGGGGCACCTGCATACCCATCACGCGGAAATAACAGAACTGGATAAAACCGAAAGGCTCATCATGGGAGGCGTAGAATGTATTCCCGCCACTGCTTTTCATCCCGATATCAAATACGTTGCCTTAGGGCATATCCACAAAGCACAAAAAATAGGCGGGAAAGAACATGTCCGTTATTCGGGCAGTCCATTACCTATGTCCTTTTCAGAAATCAATTACAAACATCAGGTCATCGTTTTTGATCTTGATCAGGAAATCAACAACCTCGAGGCTATAGAAATCCCATTATTTATACCACTTCAAAGAATTCCGCTAAGCCATCAGCCGCTGCACGAGGTTATAGCCCTGTTAGTGCAATTACCTGAGAAGGATTCCGCTTCCGAAACAAGCCCTTACCTGGAAGTACGGATATTGCTGGATGGACCCGAGCCCGCCTTGCGCCATAAAGTAGAAACCGCACTGGTGGGCAAAAATGTCAGGCTTGCCAGAATTGATGTGAAATATCCCGCTTCTTCACAAGAGGCACCTGAGTTTATCACACCCGAAAAACTAAACGAACTGCAACCCATTGATGTATTTGGCAAAGTATACCAATCCAGATACAATAGCGAAGTACCAACTGAAATCCTGCAGCTTTTCCAGCAAGTAGCGCAGGAAGTAAACCAAACAGCCGAATAAAATGAAGATACTAGCCATACGCATCAAAAATCTTGCTTCACTGGAAGGCAACACGGAAATAGACTTTACGGCTGAACCGCTCTGCTCGGCAGGAATATTTGCCATTACCGGAGCAACCGGCGCAGGAAAATCGACCATATTAGATGCCCTTTGCCTTGCCCTATATGGCAAAACGCCCCGGTACCTGCAGGCAAGAGAAACCGGAATAGAAATCAAGGATGTGCAAGGGAGCACGCTCAGCCAGGGAGACGTACGTAGTATCCTGCGCGATGGAACGGCTGATGGATTTGCCGAAGTCGATTTCAAAGGAATAGATGGGCAATACTATCGTGCCACCTGGAGCGTACGCCGTGCGAGAAACAAAGCAGAAGGCAGTATGCAGGCTGATTCGGTTACGCTAAAAAACATCACTTCCAATATCGACATTCCAGGCAGAAAGCCAGAAACCCTAAACGAAATAACACGCCTTGTTGGCCTAAATTTCGAACAATTTACCCGATCGGTATTATTGGCGCAAGGCGATTTCACCGCCTTTATGAAAGCCAACAGGGATGAAAAATCCTCATTGCTAGAAAAGCTTACCGGAACGCACATTTATTCTGAAATTTCTAAAAAGATTTTCGAAAAATGCAAAGCAGAAGAGCTGCTGCTACGCGACCTTCATCTTCGTAAAGAAGGAATCATTACCCTTACCGAAGAAGAATTACAAGCCCTGTCAAACGACCAGGAGATTTTAGAAAGCCAAATCAAAAGCCTGGAAAACGACATCGAAAAACTGACCGCAGAAATTAACTGGCACGAACAGCTCGCCAAACTGCAAAGCAACCATGATGAAGCACAAATAACATTAGGGCTTGCCACCGAAGCTAAAACATTGGCCCTGCCACGCAAGCAAAAACTACAAACAGTTGAGCAGGCACAACAAACCAGAAGCTGGGCAGATGCCCTTAAACATGCGCAGCAGCAGCATACCGAAAAAACAACAGTATTTACAGCGCTAAAGGCAACCATCGCCAACCTGCAAGCGCAAAAAGAAAGCCTTGCTACACAGCTCGAACTGGCAGAAAACCGTCTTTCAGAAAAAAACAAAGCCCTTGCCGATGCCCTGCCCTTACTGGAACAGGCCAGGAAACTGGATACCTTGCTGGCGGAGAAAAAAGAACAGGTAGAAAAACTCAAAGAAGAAGCAGGAAATGCTGCTGATGCAAACAACAAACACCATACAATACTAACCGCTAAGCAAGATGAACTCGCCAGCCTTGTTACTCAAATAAAAACCAATACCGACTGGAAAGCAGAAAATACAAACCGTAGCCCGATTGCCGAAAATAAAGAGCTCATCCTGTCCAAACTGCAGGATGCCCAAAAGCTTTTAGAAACCTTGCAAACCGCTACTACAAACCTGTCCCGGTTACAGGCCAAAATCAACACAGACGAAGCCCAAAAGACAAACATTGAGCACAATTGGCAGCAGCAACAACAAGACTTAGAAAATCTAAAGAGAGATTACGATACACAAGCCAAAGCGCTGCTATTAACGCCAATTGAAACCTTAAACCTCCACAAAACCGAAACAGACCGCCAGGTAGAAGACACGATAAAAGCACAGGGGCATTGGCAACTGCTTTATCATGCGTTAACGGAGCTGGAAATCTTAAACCAAAAACAGCTGCAAGATCTGGCTGATTATGAAACCAAACAGGAAACAGTACAAAAACTAACCCAGCAACTACCTGTCGAAAAGGCGCAAAAAGATACGGCTTATCAACTCCTGCAACAAGCCCGTTTGGCTTCGGCCGAAAATGTAGAAACACTTAGGGAAGCTTTGGTAAACGATGAGCCCTGTCCTGTATGTGGCAGCACCAGCCATCCGTATGTGGTGCATAATCCGCAATTGGAAAATGTATTGGCACAGCTGGAAAAATCCTATCAGGAAAAAGAACAAGGCTATCGTGACAGCTATAGCCAGCACAATGCCTTGCAACAAGAAAGCAACACGCTACAGCAAAGCACCCAAGGCCGGAGCGAAGATATTAAAGCAAAGCAATCGGCATTAGCAAGCAAAAAGCAGGCTTGGGAACAATTCAATAGTGCCTGGGAAAGCCAGGCCATAGCCGATGCAGAAAAAGCAGGTTGGATTGAAGATCAATTACAAGCCCTCAAAACAAAACAAGCCAATTTGCAGGCACAAATACAGGTTCATACCGACAAAAGGCAACAGCTGGAAACAGCCAAAATTCAGATAGACCAGCTAAAAGAAAATACAGATCACCTTGCCAGCCAAATAAAAGATATCCAGGGCAAGTTATCTGTCTATCGCGAACAGCTAAGCAGCAACACCAGAGAACGGGACCAGGCTAGCACTGATCTTAATGGCGTAGCACAGCTCCTCTCGCCTTATTTTACCGCTTCAGACTGGATGGAAAACTGGAAAGCCAACCCGGTAGTTTTCGTAGAACGGATTGACACCTTTGCCCGCAACTGGAAAGAAAACACCGAAAAACTGGAGCAATACAGCCACCAAAAAGCAGCACTCGAAGCCACACTAAAAGAACTCGAAAACCAGTCGAAGAGCCTTGCTTCAGAAGCCAGCAAAAAAACAGAAGCCCACCTGGCGCAACACAAGATCCATCTGGACTTAACCCGGCAGCGCAATGCCCTATTTGGGGGACAAGCTGCTGAAGAAGCCGAAACCAAGCTAAAACAGGCCCAAAGCCAAGCCCAGCAACAACTCGAACAACTTAAAGAAAACCAGCAACAACTTAATATTGATAGTACAAAAGCCCATACCCAAAAAGAAGAATTAGCCGCCACATTAGCAACTTTGGAAGCCGAAGCCCAAAAAATAGCACAAAAAATGCAGGATTGGCTTAACCATTACAACCAAAAAAATAATCAATCGCTAAATATTGAAGCACTCCACGACTTATTGGCGTTGAGTAACGATTGGATTAATACAGAGCGTGTTGCGCTGCAAACAATTGAAGAAGAAGTGACCAAAGCCAGTAGTATCCTTACAGAACGAAAACAGGCCTTCGACAACCATAAACAAAATGGGGCATCTGAACGTCCGCTTGATGAACTCCGTGCCCTTAATGCCCTTGCAAAATCGGAGGCAGAAGAAAAGAAACATAAAAAAGGAGAAAACAGCTTCCGCCTGCAACAAGACGAAGCCAATAAAAACAGGATAGGCGACCTGCTGAAAAATATAACGGCACAAGCCGCCATTACAGAAAACTGGAGCAAGCTTAACGAAATCATCGGTTCTGCCGATGGTAAAAAATTCCGCCAGGTTGCACAGGAATACACCCTTGATGTCTTGCTGGGTTATGCCAACATCCACCTTCAGGCACTCACCAGCCGATACAAAATCGAACGCATCCCCTCATCACTTGGCCTGCAGGTGGTAGACCAGGACATGGGCGATGAAGTGCGTACCGTTTATTCCCTTTCGGGCGGCGAATCATTCCTGGTATCGCTTGCCTTAGCCCTGGGCCTCGCCTCTTTATCATCCAGCCGCATGAAAGTGGAATCTTTATTTATTGATGAAGGTTTTGGCTCCCTTGATCCAACCACGCTCAATATCGCCATGGATGCTTTGGAAAGGCTGCACAACCAGGGCCGCAAAGTAGGCGTCATCTCACACGTGCAGGAAATGACGGAGAGGATTCCGGTACAGATTAAGGTGAGTAAACAGCAGAGCGGGAAAAGTAAGGTGGAGGTGATTGGGTATTAATTATAAACAGTAAACAAGAATCTAAATAACGAATTATGTTAGAATCAATCACCATTAAAGGTATTGCCACTTACGATCCGGCTGGGATAAAATTTGATAATTTAAAAAAAATCAATTTCGTATATGGCGCAAATGGATGTGGAAAAACAACTTTATCCAAATACATTTATGATAATTCAAATCCGCTTTACGATGCATGTAATCTTGGATGGAAGGGCGAATTACCTGTAAATGTACTTGTATATAATAAAGATTTTCGCGACAGAAATTTTGGAAAAGGTAAAATAGATGGAGTATTTACGCTTGGAGAGGCAACAAAAGACGACATTGAAAAAATTGAGAAAATGCAGCAGGAATTAGCTGAACTCAAAACAAAAGGCATAGAAAAGAAAGCTAGTCTTCTAAAACAAGAAGAAACAAAACTGCAAGAAGAAAATAATTTTAAAGAAGTTGTATGGACAGATATTTACAAGGAAAACGAGGATGATTTTAAAGATGCATTCAGAGGATTTCTTAAAAAAGATACTTTTAGAGATAAACTATTACATGAGTTTGATAATAACAAAGAATCCTTATTAACGGTTGAAGAGCTGAAAGAAAAAGCACAAATAATATTTGGTTCAACACCAGCAGCGATGAACTCAATCACTTCGATTGTATTTAATGATTTTCTTGAAATAGAAGTTGATAAAATATGGAAGAGAAAAATTATTGGTAAATCAGACGTAGCGATTGCAGGATTAATTCAAAAATTAAATCTTAATGATTGGGTTAATGAAGGAAGGAATTACCTAACAGAAGATGAAACATGTCCTTTTTGCCAGCAAAAAACTATTGATGAAAATTTTAAAAAGCAACTAGAAGATTATTTTGATGAGACATTTACAAAGGATGTACAAATAGTTAAGGATTTATCGATACAATACAACAGGGATGCTCTGAATATCCAAAATCTTTTGGAACAAATCGAAAGTCAAGAAAAAGCGAAACCTGATTCTAAACTTAATATTGACCTATTTTCTGCTTCTTTAAAAACCCTGATAAATCAATTTATAGCTAACAAAGAGTTATTGAGCAATAAGGCAAAAGAACCCAGCAGAAGTTTGGAATTAATATCAACAAAAGAACAATTAGAGAAAATTCAGCAAATTATTGATCAGTATAATATTGAAATAAAATCTCATAACGCTATTGTTGACGATTATTCTAACCAAAAAACTCATTTGATTAATTCTATTTGGAAATATCTGATTGATTCTCATCATGGTATAATAGATTCGTTTGTAAAAAAACAAGAAGGATTATCAAAGGGAATTGAAGCTATAGGAAAACGGCATCAAGCACTTCAACAACAGTATTCAGAATTAAATAAAAATATAAAGACAGCTAATAAGAACGTAACAAGTGTACAGCCATCTGTAGATGAGATAAATCGATTATTAAAATCTTACGGTTTTTTAAACTTCGAGATAGTTCCTTCTAAAACAGAGGCCAATCAATATCAAATATTGAGGCAAGATGGAACAATGGCAGAATCTACTTTAAGTGAGGGTGAGGCAACATTTATCACTTTTTTATATTATCTACAATTATCTAAAGGGAGTATACAAGAAGATACTATAACTGAAGAAAGAATTTTAATTGTTGATGATCCTATTTCTAGTCTTGATAGCAATATCCTTTTTGTAGTAAGTTCTTTAATCAAAGAGATTATTAAATCGATTAAACAAAATTTAGGTAGTGTAAAGCAGCTTATATTACTTACTCATAATGTTTATTTTCATAAAGAAGTATCCTTTATAGATGGAAGAACACCAAAAAATGGTGATACAAATTTTTGGATTATACGGAAAAACAATAACATATCCAGTATTCAGTCTTATGGAATGGAAAATCCAATCCAAAGTTCTTATGAACTACTTTGGAAGGAATTAAAGAATACCCAACAAAACTCAGGCATCACTATTCAAAATACAATGCGAAGAATAATTGAAAATTATTTCAAAATTTTAGGAAAATATGCTGATGATGATCTTATAAAAAGCTTCGATAATCATCAAGAACAAGAGATATGTCGTTCTTTAGTTTGCTGGATAAATGATGGATCTCACGGACTACCTGATGATTTATATATAGAACAACAAGAGACTATACTTGAAAAATACCTTGAGATATTTAAACAGATTTTCATCAAAATGGGTCATGAAGAGCACTATAAAATGATGTATCGGGAATCAGAAGAAGAGTTAGCAATCGTGGCATAACGATATCTTTATCCAAATATGAAAGCAGGCAATTTAAAAGGAGCACTTCTCGAATATATTGTTCTTCAGTTATTAAAAAGTCGTGGCTTTACGAGCGTAAAAGCTGACAATCTTTTTTCTTTTGAACTAGGTGGATTATTTTCATCAATTTTAAACAACGATTAACATAAAGTTAAATTTTATTGATCAAGGCCCTTTCGTCCTCCTAAATTGCTGATATACCATAGTAATAGATGTTAACTATTCCGTTATAGAATTAAATGATTGTGATTAGTTCTTTCAATTCTCTAAATTTATATCATCTGGTTAAGTTTTAACAATAGGCCAGGTTTTACTAACAAATTGATATATGGAAAAAGAATCGAACGATATCAGCAAATGTCCGTTTCATAACGGCAGCATGAAGAGCAATGTAGGTGGTGGTGGTACCAGAAATGGCGACTGGTGGCCGAAGCAGTTAAAGCTGGGCATTTTGCGTCAGCACTCCAACTTATCTAACCCAATGGATGGCGAATTTAATTATGCAGATGCTTTTAAAAGTTTAGACCTGCCCGCCTTAAAAGCAGACCTTTATGCACTGATGACCGATTCGCAGGATTGGTGGCCGGCAGATTTCGGTCACTATGGAGGTTTATTTATCCGCATGGCCTGGCATAGCGCCGGAACCTACCGGGTGGGCGATGGCCGTGGTGGCGCTGGTGCCGGATTGCAACGTTTTGCGCCGCTGAACAGCTGGCCAGACAATGTGAGCCTTGATAAAGCACGCAGGTTACTTTGGCCAATTAAACAAAAATATGGGCGTAAAATTTCATGGGCAGATTTAATGATCTTAACTGGTAATATTGCTTTAGAATCGATGGGGTTTAAAACCTTTGGATTTGCCGGCGGGCGCGAGGATGTTTGGGAAGCTGACGAATCGGTATATTGGGGTTCGGAAACGACCTGGCTGGGTGGCGATCTTCGTTACGGACACGGCTCTGATGGTGCAGATAAAGCACATGGTGTGGTGGTTACAGACGATGATGCCGATGGCGATGTACACTCCCGTAATTTAGAAAAACCACTTGCAGCCGTGCAGATGGGATTAATATATGTAAACCCTGAAGGACCGGATGGAAACCCTGACCCGATTCTTGCTGCTAAAGATATCCGCGATACTTTTGGCCGTATGGCGATGGATGATGAAGAAACCGTGGCCTTAATTGCAGGTGGACATACTTTTGGCAAAACCCACGGTGCTGCTTCAGCAGATCATGTAGGCAAAGAGCCTGAAGCAGCCGGTATAGAAAGCCAGGGTTTAGGATGGAGCAACAGTTATGCTTCTGGCAAAGGTGCTGATGCGATTACGAGCGGATTGGAAGTAATCTGGACCACCACGCCAACGCAATGGAGTAATAATTTCTTTGAAAACCTTTTTGGATTTGAATGGGAGTTGACTAAAAGCCCTGCCGGTGCACACCAGTGGAAAGCGGTAAATGCTGAAGCGATTATTCCTGATGCATTTGACGGATCGAAAAAACACCTGCCAACAATGCTGACCACCGATCTTTCTTTAAGATTCGACCCGGCTTATGAAAAAATATCAAGACGGTTCTTAGAGAACCCTGATCAGTTTGCTAATGCCTTTGCAAGGGCATGGTTTAAGTTAACCCACCGCGATATGGGGCCTGTGGCGCGTTACCTGGGGCCGGATGTACCACAGGAAGAATTGCTTTGGCAGGATCCGATACCTGCGGTTGATCATGTATTAATTAACGAAAGTGATATCGCCGCATTAAAGGCAAAAGTTTTGGCTTCAGGATTGAGTGTGGCCGAACTGGTTGCTACTGCCTGGGCTTCGGCTTCTACTTTCCGTGGTTCTGATAAACGCGGGGGCGCTAATGGTGCGAGGATCCGTTTGGCACCACAAAAAGATTGGGCTGTTAACAATCCTCCGCAATTGCAAAAAGTATTGGGCGTATTGGAGGGTATTCAAAATGAATTTAATGCAGCACAAATGGAGGGTAAAAAAGTTTCTTTAGCTGATTTAATTGTACTGGCAGGTACTGCTGCTGTAGAAAAAGCGGCCGCCGATGCCGGACATGCTGTTCTTGTTCCTTTTACGCCAGGCCGGATGGATGCATCGCAAGCACAAACTGATGTAGAATCTTTTGGTTATTTAGAGCCGGTGGCAGAGGGTTTCCGTAACTACCGTAAATCTAAATCGCCAGTTGCTACAGAAGAATTCCTGATTGATAAAGCCCAGTTGCTTACTTTAACCGCACCAGAATTAACCGTATTGATAGGTGGTTTACGTGTACTGGATACCAATTTCGACGGTTCTAAAAATGGCGTCCTGACTACAAAACCAGGTCAGCTTAGCAACGATTTCTTTGTGAATTTATTGGATATGGAAACCGCCTGGAAAGCCGTTGCAGAAGATAAAGAACTTTACATCGGCAGCAGCCGTTCTACTGGTCAGCCAAAATGGACGGCAACCCGCGCCGATCTGGTATTTGGTTCTAATGCAGAATTAAGGGCAATAGCAGAGGTGTATGCAAGTTCGGATGCACAAGGTAAATTCGTGAAAGATTTTGTGGCCACCTGGAATAAAGTGATGAATTTAGATCGTTTTGATTTAAATTAATTAGAAATACAGGCTCCAATAGAAAAATCGTCATTGCGAGGAACGAAGATAACCGAACGAAGCGAGCTCATGAATGCCTTTAAAAACATATGCAAAAATGAATAATCTTAAGGCGAACGCTAGTAGCGATCGTTGTAAGATTGCTTCATCGGCTGAAAAAGCCTTCTCGCAATGACGATTATGTAAACAACTGATATTTAGTGTTATTTTTTTGACCATATAAGACATTTAAGAACCATATAAGCTTACATGTCCTTATATGGTATGAAAGCCTAAAGACAGGCTCCAATAGAATGGTCGTCATCTCGACTGTAGCGCAGCGAAATGGAGAGATCTATTAAGTTAGATTTAGCTTCGCTGAGCACTTCGTGGTTCTCGACTGCGTTGCACTCCGCTCGAAATGACGGTAACTTGAGGAAATTTTTACGCGTAGGTAATTGCTGTGTTTTATATTGATTTTAAACAATTAATTAACCCTCAGGATGACAATTCTATTTATAATACAGCCTCTTTATTTTGCATTATCGCTTTTTATCATGGTCTGATACCGATCTCACTTTGCAGGATCGGTATAACCCAAATAAAAAATATTGAAAGATTTTTTTATTTCTTAAAACAATTCTCAAACTTATTTGTCTTTTAATTTCATTAGTTTGTTTGGTTTAGTTTTATTGGTGGATGCGAATAAAACAAAATAATTAGCCTCATAGAAATATGGGGCTTTCTCATTTATATACGGCAATACTCCATACACCACATTGGTAAAAGTAATATTGATCAATGTTGCCGATAAGAAATCTGATTCCTTCCTTTATAAAAAGAATAAATTTTTTCATCAGTTATTAAAAATAGCGCTTAAATGGTTGAAGATTAATGAATTTAGATCGCGCCATTTTTTGATTTAGCTGGAATATTTATTCAAAAATTTTATTGCCTGTAAAAGTAATCATACTGTAATCGGATTGATACGAAAACGTAATTTTAGTTGCTAAAATAATATTCTTGATTTTGTGATAAAATAATTAATATTGAATTGATAAATCGATTTATCAATAACCAAATATGACGATGAGCTTAAGAATATTGATGCGCTGCGGTGCAGTATATGTCTGTGTAGTTGATTTGTGTGTAGTTTTAACCCGGTTAAAATATGATTTTCGATCACACACAATTGCTTTTAACTCAAAGCCCTCCGGTTAAAAATGATGATTTGCCGTCAATTGTTATTTAATTGAAGAATTGATAAAACGTTTTATCTGCTGGCAGTTTAAACGATATATTATTAACTAACCATTTACTAAACCTAAACCAATGAAAATTAATCTACTAAAGATTTCAGGGCTTTCTGTGCTTTTTTTGCTCAATAGTCCTGCTTTTTCGATGAATCCGGTTGCTGAAAAATCCGAGGGATTTGCTGAACTGAATGTACCTTTAGTACATATTCAGAACCGAAAAGTAATTACCGGAACCGTATCAGACGAAAAAAACCTGCCTATTCCGGGAGTAGGCATCAAAAACATTTCTTCAGGTAAAACTGCGGTAACTGACGAAGCTGGTAAATTCAGCATTGAGGCCAACCCCAATGAAGTAATCCGTTTTTCTTATGTGGGTTATCAAAATAAAGATATCACCGTTGGCAATGAAGCAAATATTAGTGTTAAAATGCTACCTGCGGAAGCCAATAAATTAGATGAAGTGGTGGTAATTGGTTATGGATCGGTGAAAAAAACAGACCTTACGGGTTCCGTTGGGGTGGTAAAAGCCAGCGAACTGCAGGAACGTCCGTCTTCATCGCTAAACCAGGCACTCGCTGGCCGGATCTCGGGCGTACAGGTAAACACCAACTCGGGTAGACCCGGCGGACAAACGAATATCAAAATCCGTGGCTTTAGCTCAATTAATACGAGCAACAATCCGCTTTATGTGGTAGATGGTGTGGCTTTGCCGGTTGGCTCGCAAACCCAGAACAGTAACGCTATTGATTACATTAACCCAAGTGATATCGCTTCTGTAGAGGTGTTAAAAGATGCTTCTTCAACGGCCATTTACGGTGCAAGGGGTGCAAATGGGGTAATTTTAATTACGACCAAAAAAGGAACTGCAAATGCCCAGCGCATTACCTATGATGCAGATTTTGGCATCAATACGTTGGCCGCCCACCATGTGAAGATGCTTGATGCTTTTGAGTACGTTAAAGTGCAGGATCTGGCTTATGAGAACATCAAGGTTTACGATCCGGTAGGTTGGGCAGCGGGAAGTTACGCATCCACACCCGTACCAAAAGCAGCCAGAATTGCCTTACCTCAGTTTTTCGATAGCAATGGAAATCCATTATACAATACCGATTGGTTAAAGGAATCTACACAGAACAAACTTTCGCAAAACCACCAGCTGGGTTTTACGGGTGGAAACGAAAATAGCACTTACGGGGTTTTTGCAGGCTATCGCGATGATGAGGGGCTTTTGCTGAATTCTTATTTAAAACGTTATTCGGGCAGGTTTAATTTCGATAGTAAAATTAAACCCTGGTTAAAGGTAGGCGGTAATTTGAGCTACAATAACCAAAATGAAAACATTGTTGATCAGGGAACAGGCGGTTTAAATTCAGTCCGCATGATTACAGAAGCATTCCCTTTTCTGCCCATTAAACTGGCAGATGGCAAGTGGGGCGATAATAAACTGATTCCGTGGGCAGAAGGAGGCTCCAATCCGGTACACATTTTAACCGATCAGAAATACGGAATGGTTACCCAAACTGCTTTGGGAAGTATTTACTCTACCATTAGCTTTAGCAAAGATTTAGAATTCCGTACCCAGTTAGGTGCCAATATTGTGAGCCGTAACATTAACGAGTACAATGCCAAACAATTATACGGGATCTCTGATGGACAGAATGGAACGGCGAATGTAACCAATGATCGGGAAACCTTCTGGTCGCTGGAAAACTATTTAACCTATAACAAACGTTTTGCCGAATCGCATGCCATTAATGCCTTATTGGGGATTTCCTGGCAGGCCACCAATTTCTTTAGCAATACCAGTCATGCCGAGAATTTTGTAACCGATTTTTACGGAAACAATAACATGGGCTCCGGAAGTAAATCGATTACTGTGGGCTCCAGCCGGAATCGGTCAGCTTTTAACTCTTATTTTGGCAGGTTAAACTACGCCTTTAAAGATAAATACCTGGTTACTTTTACAGGCAGGGTAGATGGCTCATCCAAATTCGGAGAGAACCATAAATTCGCCTTTTTTCCTTCGGCAGCCTTTGCCTGGAAAGCCTCAGACGAAGATTTCCTTAAAGGAAACAAAACCATCTCTAACTTAAAACTAAGAACCAGTTATGGTTTAAGTGGTAACTCAGAGCTCCCTGCTTATCAGTCGCTCGCTACATTGGTTAATAATTCGGCTATTATTAATGATAGTAAGGTAACCGGTATCGGTGTAGGCAGGCTGGCCAATCCTGACCTGGTTTGGGAAAAAACCGCACAGGTTGATGCCGGTTTAGAATTAGGCTTATTGAACAACCGCATTAATTTAGAGGCCGATCTTTATTATAGAAAAACAACCGATATGTTATTGGATGCCCCGGTTCCACGTACCACAGGGTACTCGGTGATCAGAAAAAATATCGGGTCTATGCAGAACAAAGGTTTGGATTTAGGAATTAATACGGTAAACGTACAAACCAACAATTTTACCTGGAAAACGAGTTTCAATATCTCCCTTAACCGCAACAAGGTACTTTCTCTGGCTACTCCTGACGATATTTTTGGTGTGGGTAATCCAAATTTCACCAATCAAACCGGTATTATCAGGGTAGGTGAGCCTGTGGGTTCATTCTGGGGGCTGGTACGTTTAGGCACCTGGAGCGAAGCCGAAAGGGCAGAAGCAGCCAAATATGTAAGTTACCGTGGTGGTAAAACCTTGCTTCCCGGCGATATTAAATATTTGGATGTAAACGGCGATCATGCCATTACAGATGCCGACCGCCAGATTATTGGTAACGGAACACCGAAAGGCTGGGGATCGTTTGGTAACTCCTTCCGCTATAAAAACTTAGAGCTGATTGTAGAACTTCAATACTCTTATGGCAATGATGTGTTGAATATGACCCATCACTCGGGTGAAGACAGACAGGTACAGGCCAATAGTTTTGCCAGCGTATTAAATGCCTGGACTCCCCAGAATCAAAATACACCGATTGCCGCAATCAGGGATCAATCTGCCGGGTATGTAACCAACGTAGATACCCACTGGTTAGAAGACGGTTCTTTCATCCGTGGAAAAAACCTTTTACTGGGTTATACTTTTGATAAAACACTTGTCGAAAAATTACGCTTAAGCAAACTCCGTGTTTACGCATCTGTTCAAAATTTCTTCCTGGCCACAAAGTACACAGGTAACGACCCCGAGGTAACTACTTATGGAAATGCATTTGCACAAGGCCAAACATTTTTCGATTATCCAAAGCCAACTACTTTCATGGTAGGCTTAAACATTGGATTATAAACATTAACTAAAGAAAGGATATCAACATGAAAATAAACATAAAAAATATCGCTGCTTTGTTGTTGCTCAGCGTCGCTATAATAGGGAACTCAGGCTGTAAGAAGTTTTTAGATGAAACAGATCCCACCAATCTTTCGCCTGATAATTTTTATACTTTACCAGAACATGCAGAAGCAGGTATTGCTGCTGTTTATGCAGAGATCAGGTTTATTGGAAACGGGGCTGGTATTTATTCCAACAACTGGCAGATGCTTGATGCGCCAACCGGGATACAATCTACCGAAACCGCACAAAACTCCGATCTGAACAATTTATATTCACTCATTTATGATGGCACAAATCTGCATGTTAACCAGAACTGGAATGGATTTTATAAAGTAATTGCACAAGCCAACCTGGTGTTGGATAAAGTTCCGGGCATTAACCCGATGGACAATGCACAGAAGAAAAGGATCTTAGGAGAGGCGTCTTTCATCAGGGCCTGGGCCTATTTTTACCTGGTACGTTTATGGGGCGATGTGCCTTTAATCACTAAACCGATTACCAGCCCTAACGATCCTAATTTTTCTCCTTCACGTACACCACAGGAACAGGTTTACAAACTCATTGTTGATGACCTGGTGGCTGCAGAAGCGGCCGGTTTGCCTTTTATGGATGCCAGCGGACGTGTTTCTACAGCAGCAATTAAATCTGAACTGGCAAAGGTATATTTAACCATGGCAGGACAACCCCTTAACAAAGGAGCAGCTTATTATAAATTAGCTGCAGATAAGGCTAAAGAGGTAATCGATTATTCAACCGGTAATCCGGCATCACTTGGTTTGTTTTCTGATTATGGAGCCATGCACGATGCAAAGAATGACAATAAAGTGGAGCATTTATTCGGGATCCAGTACAATGACGCTGCCGGAGCTGGTAACCCTTTGCAATCATCTTATTTACCTTTGCATCAGCCATTGGTTTCTAAAATTGACGGGATTGGAACTGCAATTCCAACGGCCAGTTTTTATGGCTCGTATGAGGCAGGAGATTTAAGGGCTAAAAACAGAGAAGGTTATTTCTTTACCGACTATTATACCGATGGATTTAAAATGCCACTGGTTAACCGTGGTAAACCTTATATTTTTAAACACTTTGATCTGATTGCAAATGGAACACTAGGCGTAGAGGGAACCAGCAGGAGCGATCTGAATATTCCACAGATCCGTTATGCCGAAACCTTGTTAATTTATGCTGAAGCACAAAACAGGGCAGATGGCAGTCCGAATGTTGCTGCCTATGCTGCGGTAAATACCGTGCGGAGAAGAGCGCAACTGGCTGATCTTGCAGGTTTGAGCCAGACACAGTTTGAAGAAGCCGTTTGGAGAGAGCGCTGGCATGAGCTGTGTTACGAGGGCATTACCTGGTTTGATATGGTGCGGTTACGTAAAGTGTACAATGAAAGCACCAATGGGTTCGATAATTTTGTTGGCCATATTAACAAGAGTGTAAACCAGCCTTTGCAAACCAAACATTTATTGTTCCCGATTCCTACTCCGGAAATTAAAAATAATCCTAACCTGACTCCAAACCCAGGTTATTAAACAACAGTATCTTATTATTTCTAATGGTTGGTGTCACACCGACCATGAGGAATGTTTTAACAAAAAAGCGGGTATCTGATATTTCGGATAGCCGCTTTTTAATTGTCGACACCCTGATCTGTAGCGCAGTGAGGCCACGAACTAAACCGGACCTTAAGTGAGAGTGGCCGTCATCCGATTGCTATCGGGTGGATTCTGTGGAATGGAGAAATCATTGAACTGTTTTAAAAGATCTCTCCACTGCGGTCGAGATGACGATATTTCGAGGCCGTTTATCGCCTTAAAATCTCCTTTCTTTCATATTGGTTTTTATAATAACCTCAATTCGATTAATATTTATTTATAATGACTAATTTTAAGCCCTTGAAACTAGCGCGATCGTCATGCTGAATTTATTTCAGCATCTTTCCTGCTAAATAGACCCTGAAATAAATTACCTTCGGTGAGCTCGCTTAAGGCTCGGTTTACTGGGTAGCTTTCCGCTGCGCTACAGGTCAGGGTGACGCTATGAACGAAAAATGTCTGTAGTATACCTTTAAAGGAATATTTTTCTAATGGTTGGTGTCACACCGACCATCAATAATTTTAACAAAAACGGGTGCCCGATATTCGGATAACCATTTTTCATTAGGTGAGTAGAACGTTATTAAAAGTCGTCATCTCCTGACTGAAGCGCAGTCAAATGAAGATCTAAATAATCAATAATTACCACCGCTAAGTAATGTTTATATGGATTTTAAGGTGATTCGTAAATTGCATTTAAAAAAATAACGTATGAAAGGGCTTTTTTAATTTATTAGGCTTATTTTTGCGGCAAATTATTGAACCACACAGGCGATGAATGAATCCCTGTGAACCTCAGCAATCATTAGAAAAACTAATATTTTATCAATGACAAACGACAAAAAAGAAATATTCGAAAGCGTAGCGCAACGTTTAAAAATTGAAGGTTTTAATGTAGTAAACCGCGATGAAACCCGTCCCTGGGGTGGTTTCTTTGTAATAGATGAAGCGCAGGCGCAACAATTTGCTGATACCTATTTTGATGGATTAAATGTTGAAGACCTTAAAATTGGCGGTAAATTAAGCCCGAAAATTTTAATCGTTGCACCAAATACACGCCTTTCGTGGCAATATCACCACCGCAGAGCTGAAATTTGGCAAGTGGTTACCGGTACCGTTGGCATCAAAACCAGCCAAACTGACGAGGAAGGTGAAGTGAAAAAATACGCACCAAAAGACCAGATTAAATTACAACAAGGCGAACGCCACCGTTTAATCGGTTTAGAAGATTGGGGTGTTGTGGCAGAAATATGGCAACATACCGATGCTTCAAACCCATCAGATGAAAGCGATATTGTACGTGTTCAAGACGATTTCGGTAGATAATAAATAATTTAAAAAAGAAGAGGTTGTACCATAAAGACAATTTCAACTCAAATGCTGTCATGTTGAGCTCAGCCTGTACTGAGCTTGACGAATGTATCGAAACACCTTAAAACGTATTTAAAGAGGTCCTTCGACAAGTTCAGGATGACAATATATACTTATGATACAACCTATTCTTTTGTCTAAACATTTAATTTGAAGCAGTTTTCTACTCGATTAAAAACTAAATGCTTTCAAATTACGTTAATATAGCATATAACCCCATACATGATCATCCTTATTTTTTTTCTTTGCCATTGGTTTTTATCCCTGTTTAGCCAAACCTTTTTCCTTCACCGTTACTCTTCTCACAAGATGTTTAAAATGGAGCTTTTTTGGGAGCGCTTTTTCTACCTGATATTGCTGATTTCGCAAGGTTCATCATTTTTAAATCCCAGGGCTTATGCCATTCTGCACCGGATGCACCATGCCTATAGTGATACAGAGAAAGATCCGCACTCGCCACATTTTTTTAAGGATGTTTTCGGGATGATGATTGCAACAAAGAACATGTATATGAATTACCTGCAATATAAAATACAGCCGGAACCAGCTTTTCAGGGTAATTATCCCGAATGGCCAATCGTGGATAAGATTGGAAATTCATGGGGATGGAGAATTGCATGCGGTTTATTTTATATTGGCTTTTATATTGCTTTTGCCAACCACTGGTGGCTGTATATCTTATTGCCGATCCACTTTTTAATGGGACCTTTACATGGGGCAATTGTAAACTGGTGTGGTCATAAATATGGCTATTCTAACCATGATAATGATGATCATAGTAAAAACTCTTTACCTTGGGATTTCTTGCTGATGGGTGAACTTTTTCAGAACAACCACCACAAAAAACCGAACAGTCCTAACTTTGCTACCAAATGGTGGGAATTTGATCCAACCTATCCGGTAATGAAAGTATTGCACTGGATGAAAATTATTAAAATCAGAAAGGTTTAAAGTTTTAAGGCCAAAGACTAAAGACCAAAGCAGAAAGAATTTGAGTTCTCGCGTCGATTTCTCCCGCCGTGGTCTGTGTCCCCACAGACCATCACTTTTTAGCAACCTAAGGTTTTTTGCGGCGGAAACACGGATTAATAAATTTCCTTTGCACTGTTTTGTGTTAACTAAACCTGACAGCAGCGAAAATCCTTTTTGTTCGCAGTAACCTTACCTATACTGTCATGCTGAGGCACGAAGCATCTGCAGCCTATGAAACGGATACTTGTATCATAGCATAACAGCACCTCAAAAAGATTGAAGCGAATGGCAGGGCTATCGCAACCGATAAAAACAGGATCCTGCTTTTCAGATCAAAACGCATTCGTTTCTCGAAATCTTTTTAACCACGGATGCGAAAAAAAACATCTTCATTCCATTGTCTGTGTTTTCACAGTTTTTGCCACGGAAGCACGGAAAAAAACACAGAATACATCCACATTCCTTCATTTCGACAGCATTGGAGAAATGCTATTCCATGATCTGTGTTCCATGGACATTCATTTAATTCCTCCGCCGTGGTCTGTGTCGCCACAGACCATCATTAACTCTTTATTAACAACCTAAGGTTTTTTGCGGCGGAAACACGGATTAATAGATTTCTTTCCTGCACTGTTTTGTGTGGATGATGGTTAAAATTTTCATTGTCCATTTCCAATAGTTAACCGATTTAAACAATTAACCAGTAAACTATTTTTATCCTTTGTCATCCATAATTCCTTTCACCGGTAAAAGTATAGTGTTTGCCGGATAATTAATAGAGTTGGTGTAAAAAGTATAGCGTATTATTGTAACAAAATGCAATTTGCGTAGACTAATTACAAAAGACCTACTCTTAAAATGAAAAAACTTTTACTATTAAGCTTTATTCTTGGAATATTTTTTAACGCACATGCCCAGTTTCCCACTGGAGGATTTGGAGGAGGGGCAAAAAAATCTGCCGTTACCGGACGTATTACTGCAACCATACTCGATTCATTAACTAAAAAACCGATTGATTATGCAACGGTTTCTTTAATTAATGTAAAAGACAACAAATCTGTAAATGGTGGCGTAACCGACGAAAAAGGAAAACTAAGTTTACAGAACGTTTCTCCTGATTCATACAAATTGATGATTGGTTTTATGGGCTACAAAACAAAATCTGTTTTGGTTACCACCACACCATCAAAACCCGATAATAATATGGGTACAATTTATATCTCATCAAGCGAAAATACACTGGCCGATGTCCAGGTTCAGGGAACCAAAGCCATTATCGAAAATAAAATTGATAGGATGGTATATAACGCTGAGGCTGATGGAACAAATGCCGGCGGCGACGCTACTGATGTAATGCGTAAAGTACCAATGCTTTCAGTTGACCCTACAGGAAATATTCAACTTCGTGGCGGTGCTGTTCGTGTGTTAATTAATGGCAAACCTTCTGGCACAATGGCCAGTAGTGTTGCTGATGCATTAAAAATGATTCCGGCAGAGCAAATTAAAACGGTTGAAGTAATTACCAGCCCTTCTGCTAAATATGATGCTGAAGGCTCAGGCGGCATTATTAACATCATCACCAAAAAATCGAATGCCCAGGGCGTGAGTGGTTCAGTTAATGCTGCAGCAGGAACTCGCCAGAATAATGGTTCATTTAATTTAACGGCAAAAACAGGCCGCCTAAGTGTGAATACAAGTTTGGGTACAAATTTAGCTTATCCTCAAAAATCACAAACTGAATTTATCACCAATACAACTTACCTGGATGGTACAACAAATAATATCTCGCAAAGTGGATTTTCTAAATGGAGCCGTAACGGATATAATGGTAGTGTAGGTTTGGATTACGATTTTAATGCTTATAACAATATTAGTACGACCGCAAAGTTTAATAGTTTTTCTAACGGAGGTCCAAGTGAAACAAATTATTTAATCAATAATGTGGCAGCATCTAATGTTGGAAATATGGACATGACTTTCAGAAACTTAGACTGGAATGTTGATTACCGTAAAACCAGTAAAAAAGAAGGCGAGGAATTCTCTATATCGGCACAATTATCAAATGGTAGAACACCGACAAGTTTCAGTAATTTGCTTACTTCGGCAGCTTTCCCATTAGGTTTACAAACAATAAGTAATAATAACGGTAAAAATAATGAGTATACCTTTCAAACAGATTATACTTACCCGTTCAGCAAAAAAACAACTTTAGAAGTTGGTGCAAAAGCAATTTTACGCGATATACAAAGTCAGTTTGATAACACTGCCCAAGATTTTGAATATAACCAAAATGTGGGTGCAGCTTATGGTGTAATCAGTTTTGATTTAACTAAAAAGTTAAAATTTAAAGGTGGAGTAAGAGCTGAGTATACCCGGATAGATTTTAATACGCAAAGTAGTGGTATTCAGAAAAATGATTATTTGAACTTATTTCCAAGTGCAATTATTTCGCAAAATTTAAAAGGTGGTGCTACGATAAAACTAAGCTACAACCGTCGCGTACAAAGGCCGTCGCAATCTTATTTAAATCCTTTCCGTAACGAAAGCGACCAGTTTAATATTATGCAAGGTAATCCACAATTAAACCCTGAGTTAAGTGATAATTTAGAGTTAGGATATAATACTTTTATCAAAGGGTCGATAATTAATGCCTCCATTTTTTACCGTCGCACAGTCGGCGTAATTGAGAATTCGATTTCACCAATTACCGAAAATGGTGTAAACAAGACATTAACTTCTTACATAAATGTTGGTACTGCTCCCGTTTACGGATTTAATGTTTTTGCATCGTACAATCTTAAACCAAAATGGACTTTAATGACCAACTTTTCAGGAAACACCTATTCTGTAACCAATAACGAAACGAATGTTAATACGGGTACTTTCTTTAACTTCAATTGGTTCGTACGCTCAGCATATGGGTTTGGTAAAGGTTATAACTTTGAGTTGTTTAACGTAATAACTTCTAAAAGACGCACCTATCAAGGTGTTACAGACCCATTTTATATCTATGGTGGGTCATTCAAAAAAGAAATACTTAAGAAAAAAGGAAGTATTGGATTAGGGGTTTTAAATCCTTTTACAAAAGACCTTCACATCAAAACTGTTAATAATGCTGTTAATCAAAGAGGCACAATTTATCAAAGCCAAAACATTTATTACCCATTGCGTAACTATACAGTAAACTTTAGTTACACTTTTGGTAAACTTAAATTTACAGAGAAGAAAAAAATCAAAAACGATGACGTGAAGCAAGATCAGCAACCAGGACAAGGAAGTGGAATGGGTGGTGGCGTTCAGCAGTAAAAATCCAATCTGATTATGTAATATAAGTCTTTCCGATAATTCGGGAAGACTTTTTTGCTTTAAGGGTAGTTGTTGTTTGTATATAGTGTGAAATGTACAATAAGTAGGGTTGTGGATTTCTTGTTTTGTTGTTTGTTTAATTTTGTTGAGTGTTTTGCGTTTTTAATCTAGAATTTTTGCCTGTTTTTGCAGGTAAAGGCTTTTTGTATCAAAAATTGTACGGAATTTGGCTTATTTGATCGTGTTTTGTGCGTGTTTGTGTTTGTAAAAACCATATATTGCAATAACTAACAAATCCTTAACCTAAATAATTGTGATATGAGAAAAATCTTTACCTCACTTTTTTTTCTGTGCATTTTACTGACAGGCCTATCTACAATGGCACAGGTAAAAACCATAACAGGAAAAATAACAGCTGTTGATGATGGAGGTCCATTACCCGGAGCAAGCGTAAAAATCAAGGGCAGTACAACCGGTACTTCTACCGATTCCAATGGGAACTTTACCATTCAGGTGCCCTCAACTAATGCTGTACTGGTTATCAGCCTTATTGGGTATAAAACACAGGAAATTACGGTTGGCAGTAAAACCACCGTTAATGTAGGGCTGGCTTCTGATGCGCAGGAACTGCAGGAAGTAAATATTTCAACTGCATTAGGAATTACCCGACAGGCTAAATCTTTAGGTTATGCTGCACAATCTGTTAAGTCTGAAGACCTGAATTATAATCACCAGCCTAACTTGCTTAATGCATTGCAAGGTAAAATTGCAGGTGCAACAATTTCAAGCACAGGTGGTGGTCCCGGCCAGGGAGCCAGTATCCGGATCAGGGGAGTTAACTCTATTGACCCTAACATTTCCGGCGATCCTTTATATGTTATAGATGGGGTGCAGATTGATAACTCTACCTCTACTCTTGGAGCTAATCCCGATGGAAATGCATACGGTTCGAGAGGGGTAACCAATAGGGCTTCAGATATTAATCCGGAGGATATTGAAACCATCAATATTTTAAAAGGAGGTGCCGCTACCGCGCTTTATGGATTAAGAGGTGCAAATGGCGTTGTGGTAATTACGACTAAAAGAGGAAAGCAGAATGGGGTAAGCGTTAATTTCAACAGTAGTTATGGTTTTGATGAAGTATTAAAATCACCAGATGTACAAACAGAATATACACAGGGTGTGCTGGGTGCTTATACCAACCCTCCAGGCGGAATTGGACCTGGATGGCCCAACCATTGCCGAAGCGAAACTGATCGATCCGACCCACCCCGATCAATTGTTCAATAACTACGACCGTGCTTTTGGTACAGGTCAGCAGGTTAAAAATTCAATTTCGGTTGCCGGAGGAAGTGAAGCAATTAAATTTTTCTCTTCTGTTTCGCAGTTATATCAAAAAGGGATGATGCCAAATACCGATAATAAAAACTTCTCTGGACGTTTAAATACAGACTTTACCATCAGTCCAAAATTTAAGGCCACTGTAAATATGAATTTCACCAATTCTGGCGGGTATACTTACAGTGCAGACCGTTTTGGCGAAAGTTTGGCTTATTGGTCGCCGCGTTATGATGTGGCAGATTATCAGAATGCAGATGGTTCTCAAAAATACTTCGGTACCAATAATCCAATCTGGGGTACAGCAAACAACAGGTTTAAAGGTGATGTTAACCGGTTTATTGGTGGGGCAAGCCTGAGTTATGATCCTGCCAAATGGCTTAATTTTTCCTACCGTTTGGGTGTAGATACCTATAATGATAACCGTGTGCGTACTGCCCGCGGACCAATGTATGCTACTGAAGCCATGTATGATAATGCCCAAGGCTTTTATGGTGAATACAACACTAAGTTTAGAACCATTAACAGCACTGTAGTTGCCACATTAACCTCTAAACTAACAGATGATATTACCGGGACTTTAAGGCTTGGACAAGAGCTTTACGACCGTAAATCGAAAGAGATTGGTACTTTAGGCAGTATTCTTGGTGTGTACGATTTCTTTAATTTAGCAAATGCGGGTGTACTTACACCAACGCAGACCTTGAAACAAAAAAGACTGATCGGTTATTTTGGGGAAGCGACTTTTGATTACAAAAATTACCTTTTCTTAACCGTAACCGGAAGAAATGACATCACTTCTACGTTGCCAAAAGCGAGCAGATCGTTTTTCTATCCTTCAGCAAGTTTAAGTTATGTATTCTCCGATCAGTTTAAATTGCCTGCTGTTATTAATCAGGCCAAGTTGCGTTTGTCTTATGCAAGGATAGGAAAGGATGCGTCCGAGTATTCTACATTTACCGGATACTCTCCTTATATCCAGTTGCCAACCGGAACAGGTGGTTTAACCATTGCGCCAAACCTTGGTAATCCCGATCTTCGCCCTGAGTTTACCAATACCTACGAGGCCGGTTTAGAGATGTCGTTCTTTAAAAATCGTTTAGGTTTCGATTTTACTTATTATTATTCATTAAGCAAAGATCAGATCATCCAAACACAGATATCTTCGGCAGTAGGTTATGTAACCAAATCAATCAATGCCGGCGATATCAGGAACAGGGGAGTTGAACTGGTATTGAATGGTAAACCAATTGTATCAAAAGATTTCAGGTGGGATGTAAATGTTAATTTTTCGGCCAACAGAAACATGGTATTGAGTATGCCTAATGGTATATCTGAAATTGTTTACGGTGCCGCCAGAGGTTATGGCAATGCCGGAGTAACGATGAAACTGATCCAGGGGCAGCCTTATGGCAATATTTATGGCAGTTATTTTAACCGATATTATGGCAGTACGCCGGAAGATCCGATTGTACTGGATAAAAATCTTCCATTACTGATTGGGGCAAACGGATTCCCCAGCATTTCAGGTGGCAAGCAAAAATTACTGGGTAATTCGCAGCCAAACTATATCATCGGTATGGGCAATACTTTCAAATACAAAAATTTCAGTTTAAATGTATTGTTTGATGCACGTTTAGGATTTGAGAAATACAACTGGTTAGAAGATTTTTATTCGGCCTTTGGATTGCCTGATTATACTGCTGACAGAAGGTCGTATAAGGTATTTGATGGTGTATTAGCCAATGGAACACCAAACACCAAACCGGTATGGATGGGACAGAATACCGTAGATGGTGTTAATTATGGAGAAGGTTATTACCGTATCTACTACCGGAACGTTTCTGAGCCTTTTGTAAGCGATGCCTCATGGGTACGTTTACGTTCTGCAAGTTTAACGTATAATTTACCGGAGAACTGGTTGCCGGCTAAATCAATCAAAAATGCTTCACTATCCGTTACCGGAAATAATTTATGGTTGTGGACGAAATATTATGGTGTAGATCCGGAGTCGAGTTCTTTCGATTCGGGTAGTAATAATGATGGCTCTGCCGGATTTACCTATCCATCTGCCCGTACAATTATGTTTACTCTTAATGTTGGTTTTTAAATAAAATTACGATGCAAAAAATTATAAAATATACATGGTGCGCAGCTTTAATTGCAACACTAGGTTTGCAGAGTTGTAAAGACGATTATTTAGATAAATTGTCTGATAATCCGAATCAGGTTCCTGTGCCGACACTCAATGCATTGTTGGCTACATCAACTTACAAAATCGGAAATAACAATTTCCTTATCGGAAGTATTGTTGCTCCTTATGTACAATATACTGCCAGTCCTTCAGCTAACGCCGCTGGTGATACCTATCAGGCCATTGATTTTAGCACTACCTGGGATGCACTTTATTTTGCCATGGCCGATGCTAATGAAATGAAAAAACTGGCAGTTACTCAAGGCTCAAGCGAATATAAAGGTGTGGCCGATGTGATTATTGCCTATAACCTTACCCTGGTAAATGATTTATGGGGAGACGCGCCGTTTTCGCAAGCTTTTGATATCAACAACCTTAAGCCAAAATACGACAAACAACAGGAGGTATATAACCAGGCTATCGTACTATTGGATGAAGCCATTGCTGAACTTGCCAAAACCAATGCAACGGTTAAACTGGCCCCTACAAGCGATTTAATTTATGGAAAAACTCCTGCCACCGAAAGGGCAAACTGGTTAAAAATGGCTTATGCTTTAAAAGCCAGATTATTGAACAAAATAAGTAAAACCAGTTCTTATAGTCCTACAGCAGTATTGGCAGCGCTGAGTAATTCCTTTACCGCAAATGCAGATGATGCGGGCATGGCTACTTTTAAAGAGCGTAATCCATGGGCGAATGTGGCACTATCCAATTCGCAACAATCGCTGGGTGGATGGCTTTCTGAGCAGTTGATCGATGCGCTAAAAGGTACAACTTTTACAGGCGTGGTAGATCCGCGCTTGGAAAAGATAACCGATAAAACGGTGAATAATGCTTACATCGGAACCGTAAATGGTGCCGGTAACCGGTTGCCTGGTGCAAACACCACGAAAGATGAATGTTATATTTCCAGTAACTCTCCATGGACCAGCAACACATCTCCAATACTTATTGTTACCTATGCCGAGTTGAAATTTATCGAAGCTGAAGCTTATTTCGATACCGATAAAACGAAAGCCTACGCCGCTTATCTGGCTGGTATTAGCGCCAATATGGATAAATTAACGGTTTCAACAACTGCTAGAGATGCTTATCTGGCCAATCCTGTTGTTAGTGTTGGTGCTGCGGCCTTAACAAAAGACCTGATTTTTAAAGAGAAATACATTGCAACCTATTTAAATCCTGAAGCCTGGAACGATGCGCGCAGATATGATTATAAATATAAAGATTTTACGCTTCCCGTAAATGCCGTCTTAACCGATTTTATCCGCCGTTTGGATTATCCACAGGGAGAAAGAAGCAAGAATGGATCCAATGTTCCTGCAGATGTGGAAAGAACAACCAAGCTGTGGTGGGATCAGTAACATGCTTATAAAAAACAATAATCAGAGTCCTAACTGCACATCGGTTAGGGCTTTTTTAATTTATCTGCTCAATATTAAGTAATGAGAAAATCGCTGCTTATCCTGCTCCTGCTAATATCTGCCGCTAAAATTTTTGCGCAAAACTTTACACTGAAATCAGTTTTAAGTTATCCTTTTCCTACGCAATTGGTAGCCTCGCCTGTTGGCGCTAAAATAGTCTGGGCAGTAAATGAACAGGGAAAAAGAAATATTTATACAGCTGAAGCGCCTGATTACAAAGCAATAAAAAATACCGGTTATCATGATGATGACGGGCAGGAATTAACCAGTTTATCTGTTTCTGCAAATGGTAAATGGATTGTATTTGTCCGTGGCGGCGATCACGGTGGCAGAGATGGCGGACCGGTTAACGCAAATTCATCTCCAATTGCACCAAAAATACAAGTGTTTGCTGTTCCATTTGGCGGTGGACAAGTTATTGCAATTGGTGAAGGAGATAACCCCGTTATTTCACCAAACAGCGAACAGGTGCTGTTTAGCAAAGCAGCTCAGGTGATGGTTGCCCCAATTGACGGATCGTTTCCGGCCAAAAACCTGTTTTACGCAAAAGGCATTAATACAGGTTATAAATGGTCGCCCGATGGGAAGAAGATTGTGTTTGTTTCTAACCGGATCGATCATTCTTTTATAGGTATTTATACGGATCAACAAACTGAGATACAATGGTTATTACCATCTTTTTCTAAAGATAACGCACCAGTTTGGTCACCAGATGGCCATGCGATTGCTTTTATCCGCACAGCAGGAATTGGTATTGAAACGGATTCGATTTTAACGCGAAAACATCAACCCTGGGCTATCTGGACAGTTAACGTAAATACCGGAGAAGGAACACAGATTTGGAAAGCTCCCGAAACAATCAGGGGTTCTTATCCTTCGATTGATGGCGGTACCAATTTGCAATGGGCCGACGGTAAGATAATATTCACTTCGTATGAAGATGGTTGGCCGCACTTGTATTCCGTTAATCCTGATGGATCAGGCCGTTTATTGCTTACCCAAGGTAATTTCGCGGTTGAAAATGTTAAACTGAGCAATGATAAAAAAACATTGGTTTTTGCAGCAAACACAGGTAAAGAAGCCGATGATTTAGACAGGAGACATATTTACAAAGTATCCGTAAATAAGGCGAACATGGAGGCATTGAGTTTTGGCAAAGGTATTGAAGCCTATCCGGTAATTTCGGGAGATAACCATACTTTTTTCTGTTTAAGTTCTACAGCGGAACGTCCGCTTTTACCTGCTGTCTTAAATGATAAAAAGGCTGTTAAACTCATCGGCGAATCACTTATTCCTAACAATTTCCCCATCAAAGAAATGGTAATTCCAAAGCATGTAAATTTCAAGGCAGCCGATGGCAATACGGTATATGGACAATTGTTTTCTCCTAAAAAAGGAACTAAAAACACGCCAGCAATCGTATATGTTCATGGTGGTCCTCAACGGCAAATGTTTTTGGGCTGGAACCCGATGGATTATTACTCCATTGATTATGCTTTAAACCAGTACCTGGTGAATATGGGTTTTACGGTTTTATCTGTAAATTATCGTTTGGGCATTGGTTATGGTTTTGATTTTCATAAACCATTACATGCCGGGGCGCAGGGAGCAACAGAATATCAGGATATTAAGGCAGCAGGGGAATGGTTAGCAAATCAGCAAAACATCAATAAAAATAAAATTGGTATTTATGGAGGCTCATATGGTGGCTACTTAACTGCGCTGGCGCTTGGAAAAGATGCTAAATTGTTTGCAGCAGGCGTAGATATCCATGGCGTAAATTATAGGTTTAGCAATCCGGGAGCCGAAGGAAAGGAACCAGCACCAGATGCTGCACTAGCAGCAAGTATAGCCAAATCATCATCTCCGGTGAGTTACATTAACACCTGGACATCGCCAACATTGATTATCCATGCCGATGACGACCGCAATGTTGCTTTTAATCAGAGTGTAGACCTGGCCAAAAGGTTTGAGGATAAAAAAATGGTATTCGAATTTTTGGTTATTCCGGATGATACCCACCACTGGATGAAGTTTTCTAACGGTTTAAAGGTGAGTGAGGCAACTGCCGATTTTCTTAAAAGGAAGTTAATGGAGAAGAAATAGATTCTTCTGTGCTTTTTTTCTTCGCCTGGCGCGATCGTCATGCTGATCTGATAGTTATCGGATTTATTTTATTAGCAGTTTTTATTGTTTTAAAGGCCTAATAGCTAATCGTGATCAGCATCTTTCCTGTTAAACCACCTTGCTTTAAAGACCCTGAAACAAGTTCAGGGTGACGACCGTTCATGCAAGGTGCCAAATAACCAAATTAAAGCAAATTATAATCGAACTCAGGTTATAAGATCTTTCAAAGATCTCTCCACTCCGCGATGCTTCGGCCTAGATGACGATCTTTCTGTAAGGATCTGTCAATGGTTGCTTATTAAAGGACAATATTTATTGAAGACTGGTAAAGGTCTTCGGCAGGCTCAGACTGAACGTTTAAGTTGACGATTCTTCTATTTCTTTTTAATCCTTTTCAAAATCATCAGGCTCAGCGGATTGAAGGAATACCCGCTAATATTGTTTTGGAGCATCACTACAGATTGGTCATAGAAAAGCGGAACAACAGGAGCATAATCCATTACGATCTGATCCATTTTACGGTACAGCTCAAACCTTTTTTCATTATCGGCTTCGTAATAGCTTTTTTCGAACAACTGATCGAATTCTTTATTGTAAAAAGCGGTATAGTTTGGCCCATAGGGGACTTTGTTTTTTGAGTAGAACATGGAAAGGAAATTCTCTCCATCGCCATAATCTGCCAGCCAGGAACCACGGAAAAAGTTTACGCTGTTTTTCGACATTAAATCCCTGAGACTGGCACTTGGACTTACATCAATTTTAACTTTAATACCTACTGCAGTAAGCTGTCCCTGAATAAATTCGATCAGATCTTTATAAGTTGTAGTGGTGTTTAAGGTTACTTCTCCCATGCCTTTCCCTTCCGGGAAACCAGCTTCGGCTAAAAGTTTGGCAGCAAGTTTCGGGTTATAGGCATACCCCCTAACAGCCAGGCTATCAAAACCAGGCATACCTTTAGGAATAAAACCGGATGTTGCCGCAACGCCAATCCCGTTTCTCAGGTATTTGATCAATCGGTCACGGTCTATGGCATAATTAATGGCCTGTCTGATTTTTTTTAAGCGCAACGGCGAATTCTTCACAATCGAAAGATTGGTATCAACCAATATGCCTACATACTCGGTACACAGATACGGACTTTTGGTCAATGTAAATTTTCCTTTGTATTTCGAGGTCATCTTTCCGCTTTTGGTCAGGATATCATCGCGATAACTGCCATCTACATTATAGTAAAAATCCAGGTCCTTTTTCAGGAAACTCATAAATCCACTTTGTTTATCGGTAATAAAACTGGCTTTCAACGCATCAAGATAGGGTAGTGCCTTTCCTTTTTCATCTTTTTCAAAATAATGTTCGTTTTTTAAAAGCACCAGTATTTCGCCTTCTTTCCAGTATTTAAATCTGAAAGGGCCGGTACCAACGGGATGACTCCTGAAATCTTTACCATAATGTTCTACAACTTCTTTAGGTACAACAGAGCAATATTGGGTGGTGAGTAAACTCATAAAGGGTGGGAAAGGGCGTACCAGTTTAATCTGGAAAGTAGAATCGTTCAGCGCAATAAAATTATTTTTATCTTTTACCTTATCGCTAAAAATCCACCCACCCGACGAGGCTACTTTTGGATCAATTAACCGATAAAAACTGTATGCAAAATCGCTTGCAATTACTTTTCGGCCTTTTCCGTTTTTAAATATCGGATCGTCATGAAAGTAAACATCGTTCCGCAGGTTAAAAGTATAGGTAAGTGCATCTTCTGAAACCTGCCAGCTTTTGGCTATGCAGGGAAGGGTTTGCAAGGATGAATCGATCTGTACCAAACCATTAAAAATCTGGTTCGTCATCCAGATGGCATTCTGGTTGCGTGCAAAAGCCGGATCAATAGAGGTTAAACCCTGATCGAGGTTGATGTTGAATACTTTTTTGTCATGATGATCAGCATTCTCCTTACATGAAAAGAATAAGATTACACAAAAAAACCAAAATATATACTTAAATGAGCCTCTCATGCGATCAGGAATGTTATTTTTGCACAAATTAATAAATTTAATGCAGATGTCTTTTTTAAACGATTTATTTATTGGCCTCGATGAAGCTAAACAGGAAGAATTGCAGGAACGTTTAGATTTAGTGGAACACAAGATTAAATTTATGGATAAAATGCCTGTAGCCTGTATAGATACGAGTAATTATCCAGGCTATCTTTTGTCGGAAGAAATTGCATTGGCAGGAGGCATGTTAGAAACCGATATTTTAAGCGCTGTTTTCATCATTTATTATCAGCCAGGCAAAACGCTTACCGATTTAATGCGGGAAGTGCCTTCGGTATTGGATGCCGATTGGCCAGCCGTAAAAAACAACCGGATCATTCTGTTAAACGATGATGTAGAACGCGAGAGAAATGCCGAAAATGCCGTTTCCCTGATAGAAGATATTGCTGAAATGTTGCATCCTGGTTCCTTTATTTTCGGCCATGAAGGCGACAGGTGGATCAGGTTTGGCGCTTAGGATGTGAGATTTGAGATGTTAGATATGAGACGTTAGATATGAGATTTGAGACTAAATTTGCAATTTTAAAACATTCCAACTTTTAAACCCTGCAATTTATTGGCTAAATATCGTATTTCTATTAGATCGGCACATCTGACATTACGAGTATTGCCTGGCCAGATTTATGCATCCAAACCTTTCAACCTTTCAACCCTCAGCCTTCCGCCCAATCTTCAACCTCCGCTCAAATTTCCCTAATCTGGTATTCCTCTATTTTTCGGTAAAGTGTAGTTAAACCGATTCCCAATAACCTTGAGGTTTCAGTTTTGTTCCCTTTAGTGTGGATAAGGACCTTTTGAATGTGCTGTTTTTCTATTTGCTGCAGGTTATAATCATTCTCTATTGGTGTAAACTCAAAGAATTCGGGTGGGAGAGCTGCAGTACTTAACACATCGCCATCTGATAAAATAACCAAACGCTCGATTACGTTTTTTAACTCACGAATATTTCCTTTCCAACTGTGTCCGCTCAATATGGATAAAATTTTATCATCCATTTTTGGTGCCGATCGATTTACCTTATTGGCAAATTCTTTCAGGTAATATGTGGCCAGTGCAGGGATGTCGGCTTTACGCTCACGTAGTGGAGGCAAGGTGATCGTGAAAACTGAAAGGCGGTAATATAGATCAGACCGGAATTTTCCTGATAGGGCATCAGCTTTTAAATCTTTATTGGTAGCTGCTAAAATCCGAACATTTACCTGTTGTGTTTGGGTATCGCCAACTTTGATAAAAGTCTGACTTTCCAGAACACGCAATAATTTTGCCTGTAAATCGAGGTTCATCTCACCGATTTCATCCAGCAGCAAAGTACCGCCATTCGCTTCTTCCAACAATCCTTTTTTGTCTTTATTGGCACCTGTGAAAGCTCCGGCTTTATATCCGAATAATTCGCTTTCCAATAAATCCGGACTAAAACCGCTGCAATTTAAGGCAACAAATGGTTTTGCGGCTCTTGGGCTTTCGTAATGGATTGATTGTGCAAAAACTTCTTTTCCTGTTCCGGTTTCACCAAGCAATAAAACGGTCGTATCGGTTGTACTTACTTTTTTTGCCAGATCAATGGCTTCCTTTAACGTTTTTGATTGACCGATAATCGTATCAAAGCTATGTTTCCTTGTGATTTTGTTTTCGAGATCGGAAACCCTGCGCTGGAGATTTGATTTATCCATCGCTTTATATAAAAGCGGAATAATTTTCTCGTTATCGTCGCCTTTTACCAGATAGTCAAATGCTCCATTTTTAATCGCCAGAACGCCATCGGCAATGGTACCATAAGCAGTGAGGTTAATAATTTCTATATAGGGTTTTATGGCTTTGATATCTTTAACCAGCGCAACACCATTTACATCTGGAAGCTTTACATCACTGATGACAATACTAACATCATTACTTTTTAAAAGCTTTAGTCCTTCTTTTCCGGTATTGGCCTGTAAGGTTTTAAAACCTTCGAGCTCTATAATCCTGGAAAGTAAACTGCAAATTTTCTTTTCATCATCAATGATGAGGACCATCCCATTCATAGGTTAATTTTATGCTGCAATATTAAGTATAAAAATACCGAAACATGCTGTGAAGAATGGAATTTGAATGAAAATGCTTTTGAGGTTAACTGGTAACAGTATTGTGTAATTGTTAAATTGCTGGAGATTATTACATTGCCAACTGCCAATAAACTACAAACCGTATATTGGGTTAACCAGTTAACTTGTTTTGGAATTTCAATGGTCTGTGAGGACACAGAGTACGGTTTGGGATTAAATGATTTTTTGTAAAAACTGCCTAAGGTCTTCGACTACGCTCAGACTGACAAATGAATAGTTCTCTTTAGCCTTTAAGCCTTGGACTTCAGATTCTGGACTCCCGACTCCCAACTAATTTGTACCTTTTTCGTTTCGGAGGCACGAAAGTAAAAGCTTTTTGAGCATATTTGAATTTCGCAAAACAAATAATATGTTCAAAAGATTAACTGCCATATTCACACTATGTTTACCGGTAATGTTCTGTGCGGCGCAACAAGTTCGCCCGGCAAAATCTTCAGAGATTTATAGAGAACTCAAAACCTTAAAACACCTGCCTAAGGTTTTATATTTAGCTGCCCATCCGGATGATGAAAATACAGGTTTACTTTCGTGGTTAATTAACGATCAAAATGTAGAAACAGCTTATTTATCACTTACCAGGGGAGATGGCGGGCAAAATCTTTTGGGTACGGAACAAGGTGCGGCATTAGGCCTGATCAGAACACACGAACTTTTGGAAGCCCGTAGATTAGATGGTGCGCAACAATTTTTCACCAGGGCAATTGATTTTGGCTTTTCTAAGAATACTAATGATACTTTTAAACAGTGGGATGCCGATAGCATTACCGCAGATGTGGTTTGGGTGATCAGAAAATTCAGACCCGATGTGATTATCTGTCGTTTCCCGCCAACTGCTGCTGCGGGGCACGGACAACACGCAGCTTCTGCAGTTGTTGCCGAAAAAGCATTTAAGGCTGCTGCCGATAAAAATATGTTTCCCAATCAGCTGAAGTATGTTTCGGTTTGGCAGCCAAAAAGACTATTATGGAACACCTTTAGGTTTGGATCGGTAAATACAACCGCAGAAAATCAATTAAAGGCAACTGTTGGACAGTATGATGCCCAGTTGGGCATGGGTTATGGCGAGTTGGCCGGTTTAAGCCGAAGTTTGCATAAAAGCCAGGGAGCCGGAACACAATCGGTAGCCGGTGTACGTTCTGAATATTTTACCAATGTTTTGGGCGATCCGGCAAAGAGAACTCTTTTTGATGGGTTAAACATGAATTGGTCAGATAAAGGCATAGCCGATATTGATGAACTGATTGATATTGTTTTGTTATCTTTTAATTACAACCAACCTGATAAAAGCCTGCATGGGCTGTTGATGCTCAGAAAGAAAATTGCAGAATTACAGGATGTAGCATTGAGAAAAGATAAACTGGCCGCTATCGATAACATCATTTTAAGCAGTGCAGGTTTTATGGGCGAGGTGGTCACAAACCAGCCTGAAGCTATAGCAGGCAATGGATATAATTTCCGTTTAAATTTAATTTCGAGATCAGCCACTCCTGTAACGTTAGAACGTGTAAACTGGTTAAACCAAACCGATAACCTGAACAGGAGTCTATCTAACGATTCGCTGATCACCATTGAACGTAAAATTCAGATTCCAGCCGATGCAGCACTTACCGAACCTTATTGGTTGGCAAAACCAGCAAAAGATGCTGCGACTTTCAGTGTTGCCAACGATACCTTAATCGGATTACCAGAAATGCAATCGCCTATCAATGTGTTATTGTCACTAAAGATTGAAAATGAAAAATTGGAGATCAAACTGCCCTTATCTTATAAAAAATTAGATCCTGTTAAAGGTGATGTGGTAGAAGCCCTGAGGATTATTCCACCACTTGATTTGAGTTTTGCCGAGCCTGTTTATTTTGCTAAAGAAAAAGAAGCGTTAAGTGTTACACTCCGTTTAAAAGCAAACAAAAATATCAACTACGGTAAGGTGAGTTTCAAGATCGGTAACCAGATTGTGAAAACCTTCCAGGGGATCAATTTGCCAGAAAATACCATCACCACCAAAGATTTTCTGATCCCGGTTGAGGATCTGGCCAAAATAAAAACAAGTCAGAATAAGCTTGAAGCGGTTTTCTCGTCAGAAGCGAATGAATATTCAAAAGGACAGGTATTAATTCAGTATCCGCATTTGCCAACCTTGCAGTATTTTGTTCCGGCAACAACCTGGTTGATTAAGGGAGATGTAAAGGTACTGGCAAAAAAAGTTGGATATATTGAAGGGGCAGGAGACCTGATTCCCGAGTTTTTAAGACAGGCTGGTTTACAGGTTGATGTACTGACAGAAGCGGATATCCTAAGCCCTGCAAAACTGGCCACTTACGATGCTGTGGTAACAGGTGTAAGGGTTATCAATACCGAAAAAAGGATTAAAAACTGGCAAACTGCTTTGCGTAGTTATGTAGAAAATGGCGGAACCATTGTAATGCAGTACAATACCACACAGGATATGGCACTTCAGGATTTCGGGATTTATCCATTCTCGATTAGTGGTAAGAGGGTAACCGAAGAAAATGCGGAGGTTAAATTCCTGAATCCTAGCCATAAACTCTTAAATTATCCGAATAAAATCACTGCCGAGGATTTTAAAGGCTGGGTGCAGGAGCGTGGAGCTTATTTTCCTGATAAATGGGATGCCAAATACGAACCCCTTTTCGAAATGAACGATACCGGTGAAGAACCGCTTCAAGGCTCAACACTTTATGCAAAATATGGCAAGGGAAATTTCATTTATACGCCTCTGGCATTTTTTAGACAATTGCCCGCCGGAAATGTTGGCGCAGCCAGGTTGTTCTTTAATTTTTTATCGGCCGGGAAATAGAAGATAACTAAAAGCCGCAAACAATGAAAATTGGTTTCTTTTATTTAAATTTGATATATGGACACTATGCGAATTAACATATTAAACCCAAAAGCTACTAAGTTATTGAAAGACTTAGCTGCTTTAAAGCTTATTGCTATTCAAGATGTTTCCAAAAATGGATTTGCCGAGGTATTGAAAAAACTACGTTCTAAATCTCAAACCATCCCTACATTCGAAGAAATAACAAATGAAGTAGATTTGGTTAGAGCTAAACGTTATGCGAAATCTGAAAAGTAGGATCATTCTAGATACTAATCTTTGGATTAGCTTTCTAATCTCAAAAGATTTTTCCAGGCTTGATGAAATAATTTTCTCGAAAAAGAGCATTTTAATCTTTAGCCAAGAACTATTAGAAGAATTTCTTGAAGTTGTTAAGCGCCAAAGTTTAGGCGTTATTTTGCTCAAACAGACATTGAAGAATTACTTGAAACTATAGATGAATATGGAGAATTCATTGTAGTCAAATCTAGAATTGAAATTTGTCGGGATGCAAAGGACAATTTTTTACTTTCACTCGCAGTTGATGGGAAAGCTGACTTCTTATTAACCGGAGATCAAGATTTATTGATGATAGAGAAGATCGGCAATACAAATATTAAAACAATTTCATCATTTTTTGAAGATGAGGTTAACAAAATATAACGGATCAGGAACTTTTGAATGTCGTTGTTATTTTGTGATCTGATTTTTCAGAATGTTGTCCTTAAAAATGAAAAATCAATTCAAAAACTGGAATAACTGGTATATCCTTTTGGCGCTTGCGCTGGTATTTCAGATTGTGTTTTATTACCTGTTTACTAAATTCTGGGCATGAGTAATATCGATTGGGCTGTACTGATATTTACTTTACTTGCTGTGGTAACCTATGGTGTTTTTATTGGTCGCGGGCAGAAAAGCAATGCTTCCTATTTAAAGGCAGATAATAAAATGCCCTGGTATATTGTGCTTTTGGGTATTATGGCTACACAGGCCAGTGCGATTACTTTTTTATCAGCACCAGGGCAAGCTTATACCGATGGGATGCGCTTCGTGCAGTATTATTTTGGTCTGCCGCTGGCGATGATTGTAATTTGCATCACCTTCATCCCGATTTTTCAACGGTTAAATGTATATACCGCCTACGAATATCTGGAAAACCGTTTTGATAAAAAGACAAGGGTTTTAACTTCATTGCTATTTTTATTCTCGCGGGGATTATCAACCGGTATTAGTATTTATGCACCAAGTATTATCCTCTCGAGTGTTTTAAACTGGAATATTTACCTAACCAATATCCTCACCGGAGGCATTTTATTGATTTATACTTATGTAGGCGGAGCCAAGGCAATTGCACACACACAAAAACTACAGTTTTTGATTATCCTGGGTACCATGGCTTTCGCCGGATACCTTTTGGTGCAGCATATGCCAAATGGAATCGGATTTAAAGATGCGCTTTACCTTGCCGGTAAATCGGGTAAATTAAATGTAATTACCACCGAATTCGATTGGAAGGATAAATACAATATCTGGAGTGGTTTAATCGGAGGCTTTTTCCTTGCGCTTTCTTACTTCGGCACAGATCAGAGCCAGGTGGGAAGATACATTACCGCGAAAGACAATACCAACGCAAAAATGGGATTACTGTTGAATGGACTGGTTAAAATCCCAATGCAGTTTGCTATCCTCTTAATCGGTGCGTTATTGTTTGCTTTCTTCTCATTAAAGCCAGCACCAATTTATTTCAATGAACGTTCCTACCAGTATTTAAAAGAAACTCAGCCTCAGCAAGCCGCAGCTTTCGAGAAAGAACACGATGCGTTAGCGCAGAAATTTAACCAGCAATCAAAAAATATTCTTGAAGAAAAGGAAAAGCAATCACCATCTCTAAATTCTTCGATAGAAAAATTTAAATCGACGCAAAAACAGGTGAAAGAGCTGCATGGCAGGGTAGAAGAGGCCATCAACAAATCGAATTACAATGCAGAGAAAACCGATACCAATTATATCTTTTTATACTTTGTAAAAAATACACTTCCGGTTGGAATGATCGGCCTGCTTTTCGCAGTTATCTTTTTGGCCAGTTGGGGCTCTATTTCAGCTGCGTTAAATTCACTGGCTGCCTGTTCCTTAAAAGATATACACCTCATTTTTGTTAAAAGAGAGGTAGACGACGAAACCGAACTGAAATATAGCCGTTTGCATACTTTGGCCTGGGGCATTTTTTCAATAGCTGTTGCCATGTTTGCTACACAAATGGGTTCGCTAATCGAAGCTGTTAATGTACTGGGTTCACTTTTCTACGGACCAATTCTTGGTATTTTTTTAGTGGCATTTTATTTTAAAAAGATAAACGGATCTATTGTATTTATATCGGCGATCTTATCCGAAATTGCCGTGATAGCAGTATATGAGTTCGATATTGTTTCATTCCTTTGGCTCAATGTAATCGGCGCAGCAACCGTGATTATGTTCTCGATAATTGGCCTCTTGTTTGCTAACCCCAAAACCATAGCCGACAGATAAAGTTAATTTTTACGTGCAGCAGATATTTGCTCCCCCGAGCACAAGCCTTAAATTAATACCTTTATTTTCGACAATAGATAACGCTAAATATGAACGAAGCTTGGGTAGATCGATGGAATGACCGATACAGTACCGATGAGTTTGCTTATGGCGAACAACCGAATAACTATTTAAAAGAACAGTTGGTGCAACTCGAGACCGGAGCAATACTTTTTCCGGCAGAAGGAGAAGGCCGAAATGCAGTTTTTGCAGCTAAACTCGGTTGGAAGGTTTCGGCCTTTGATATTAGTATTGAAGGAAAGAACAAAGCACTTCAACTCGCAGAAAACAATAACGTTAGCATTGATTACCAGGTGGGCGAACTTCAGGAGCTGGACTATAAAGCTGAACAGTTTGATGCCATTGCATTAATTTATGCGCACTTTCCATCGGCAATTAAATCAATCTACCACAAAACACTAAGCAATTATTTACGCAAGGGCGGATTGCTTATTTTCGAAGCTTTTAGTAAGCAACATCTTGATTATCTTGCCAGAAATGAAAAAGTTGGCGGACCAAAAGAAATTGATATGCTATTTTCGATCGAAGAAATAAGAGCTGATTTCGAAAATTATGAGATTATTGTACTGGAAGAAAAAGAAATTGAACTGAATGAAGGTTTGTTTCATAACGGCCTGGGTTCAGTAATCAGATTTGTTGGAAGAAAGAAATAATACAGCTCAATCTATAACGCAGAGACAGTAAATTTTTGCTGAATTTTTTTCGACACTAGCATTATAGTTTTTATCAACCTAAAGCCATAAATTCGTAAAATCAAAAACAACAAAAACAGATAAATATAATACTATGAAAACGATGATTAAATCAATCGCGTTGCTATTTACAGCAATTACCGTTTCTGTAAGTGCAATGGCACAAGATGCTCAACCTAAGCCTAGTCCTGCGGCTACAGCAACAGGAAAAGTTAAAGGTGCAACCATTACCATCAACTACAGCAGTCCGGCAGTAAAAGGACGTAAAATCTGGGGCGGTTTAGAAGCCTTTGATAAAGTATGGCGCGCAGGTGCAAACGAGGCGACTACTTTCGAAACCGATAAAGATATCGTGGTTGAAGGTAAACCTTTGGCGGCAGGAAAATACAGCTTCTTTTTAATCCCTAAAGAAAGCGGAACCTGGACAGCTATTTTTAACAAAGAACCAAAACAATGGGGTGCTTACAAATACGAAGAAGCTAAAGATGCTTTGCGTGTTGATGTTAAAACCAAAGCCTTAAAAGCTACACAAGAGCGTTTAGTTTATAAAATTACCAAAAGCGGCTTTGCTTTAGAATGGGATAAAATTTCTGTTCCGGTTACTATAAAGTAATAAAATAAAATTATTTAGAGCCGTCCATGTTTACACTGGGACGGCTTTTTTATGCGTTGTTTTTTTTGAAATGACTGTGCAGTAATTCTTGGTATTTTGCAGCCCTGCCATTCGCTATAGTCCCAATGAAAAATCGGGAGCTGCCGCTGCTGTCGGGTTTAGAAACAAGGTTTTTTGCACCTTGCAACCCATCAAATGAAATGCTGCTATTGCTACCTAGCCCCGGTTGAAGCGTTTACCCTGCAGCAACGAGGTACGAGGCAGCGAAGCGTAAAAGCAAAAAACGGGAAGAAACTTCTTATGCTGCACAGGCCTTGCGCTCCAAAAATAAAAAATCATATTTTGTTAAAGCTTTTTCTAATGTTAGTCGGGATTTGCAATCCCGTCTTAAGTGCTTAGGATTTATAATCCTGACAAACAGTTAAAACTTGTAGAACTAACATGAATATAACTATAAAGACCCTGAAATAAATTCAGGGTGACGATTCGGGAAAGCCCTTCTGTAAAGAACCTAACACATAATATCAACTTCATGTTAAAATGTTATTTTAGGCCGATTTAAAACCACACATTATAATGAAGTTCCCTATTAAACTACTGACTTTATTACCGCTTCTTTCATTAAACGTTTTAGCACAACAAAAATCACAGATTTTTTCTGTTAAAACGGCAAAGCCTGTAGATCAGGTAAACGTATTTTTAGGATCTTCTGCTGATCATGGGCAGATGTCGCCAGCTGCATCGGCTCCTTTTAGCATGTTGAGTATTGGTCCGCAGACTTATCCCAAAACACATACCGGTTACGAATATCTCGCAAAGAAATTTGAAGGTTTTACCCACAACCGTTTCGAAGGCGTAGGCTGTCAGGGTTCGGGTGGTAATATTTTCATCAAACCATTTTTAGGTAACGATCCGGCACAATCAGAGCTGATTAAGGTTTCTGAAAAAGCTAGTCCGGGATACTATGAAGTTGGTTTTGAAAATAAAATTAAAGCCAGTTTTACCGTATTGGGCAAAGCCGGGAAGCATGCCTACCAATTTCCAAAAGGCGACAAAGGTTTTTATCTCGATTTGGGTTATGCTTTTAATGGTGCTTTTGTAGCCGAATCACACCAAGTAAATGGTAATGCCCTAAGTGGATGGATTACCTCGAAAACAACTTGTGGAGCAGGTAAGTATAAGTTGTTTTATTATATGGAAATCGGCGATAATGTATCGTGGAAAGTATTAGATGATCATAAAATGATTGCCATGCTCAAAGGAGAACTGACCTCAGTGGGAATCAACGTTGCACTTTCGTCGGTAAGTGTCGAGGCTGCAAAAGCTGCTATCAATAAAAATCCGTTCAATGCCGTAAAAGAACAAAGCAAAGCCGATTGGAATACAAATCTCTCTAAAATTGCTGTAAATGGCGACCTGGAAAGTGCAAAGTTATTCTACTCACTTTTATATCGTACCATGCAGTCGCCTTATGTGATTTCTGAGGCCGACGGAACCTACCGCAATACAAAAGGCGAAATTCAGAAAGATAAAGAAATCCGCTACAATGGCTGGGCCATTTGGGATAATTACCGGACGCAATTACCCTTGCTTTCGTTAATTGAACAAGATAGGTATGCCGGAATGGTGAGTTCTATTGCCGATCTGTATAACTCGGGCAAGAAAGATTATGCTGGGCAGAATGAGCCATCAAACACGGTACGCTCTGAACATGCTATAGTGGTTTTGCTCGACGCCTATCGAAAAGGTTATCCGGTAGATTTTAATAAGATTGCCGATTCACTAGTGAAAGAAGTAAATGGGCTGGATTATAAATCGCCAGATAAAGCTTTAGAATCGAGTTATGATAACTGGGCCTTAGCAGAAATCTTTAAGATTTTAAAGAATAAAGAAAAATCTGATTTTTATCTTAATAAAGCTCTTGAATACAAGAAATATTGGAACAAAGACTTTAAAGACATGACTAAAAATGATGTTGACCGCATGCAGGCCCGTGGTTTATATCAGGGTACCATTTGGCAATACCGATGGTTTGTGCCTTACGATTTTAAAGGATTAATTGACCTGGATGGAGGAGAGGAATCTTATCTGGCAAAACTGGATGAATTTTTTGCCCGCGATTTATACAACCATGCCAATGAACCCGATTTGCAGGTACCATTGATGTATAATGTAACCAGGTCTGGTTATAAATCGCAGTATTGGATGCATCAATTGGCAGCTGATACGGTAATCCAGAATTATTTTAACGATAACAGCCGCGGAATCGGTAGTTATATCGGTAAAATTTACAGAAACCAGCCACATGCTTATTTGTGTACGATGGATGATGATGCTGGTGCGATGAGTGCCTGGTATGTGTTTGCAGCAAGTGGTTTTTCTCCTGCCTGCGTAGGGTGGCCGATTTATTATTTAAATGTACCTTTATTTCCATCGTTAAGTTATAACCTGCCAAAAGGTAAAACTTTTACCATCGAAACGGAAAATTTTGGTTCAAAGAATAAATACATAAAGGAAGTTTTTCTTAACGGAAAGCCTTTTAAAAAGAATTTTATCACACAAGAGGATATCAATGCAGGGGGAGTGCTGAAAATCATTGCTTCGGCCGCTCCAGTTAAAATTTCGGATACGGAAAACTGGATTTCGAATCTTGAAAAATAATTTAAAAAATTAACACAAAGCGACAAACTAATTCTACATATCTCTGTTGTTAATAGTATAAATTCAAGATCATGGCACCTTTAAAGTTAAGCGAAGAACAAAATGCAACACTAGGCAACAAAAGCACCTTAGAACAAGTTAATGAACAGCCTTTAGAACTTCATCCCGAAGCGTATAAAGTAAAAGGCCCATCACCTGACAAGATGAAGACGGTATCGTCATCATTAAGGAACTATGCTCACGGTTTGTACGGATTGTTGTAAAAAACGCCTCCCAAAAATCTCATCATACCAGATTATATAAAGCAGCCAAATTTTGAAAATTTGGCTGCTTTTTTATTGAATTTGAAAGAAGTCAAGTTTTTAAAACTTGACTTCTTTGTATATATCGAATTCTATAGAAACTATTCGATTTGATGATTGCAGATGTAGAAGTATTGGCTTTGAATTTGATGCTGTTTAGCAAAATTATCTTTGCCACCAAAAAAATCTAATACCTCTTCTCTTTTCAGTATTGTCTTTTTCTCGGATAAAATCGATTGATAAGATGACCATTTGTAATGCTCAAATTCTGTACAGATGCCATGCTTCAGTACATTTGCATGAATATAAATAACCAATTGATGTAAATGTATTTCATCAATGATTCTCACTCTGCGAAAAGGGTTGACAAATAAAGATCCAGATCTATCATTCTTCTTGTTAAATGCCATAGCATAAGCAATGAAGAAATCTTTCATCTGAAATTCAACAGCTTCGCTATAGCATATTTCATTAGCCAAATATTTTTTCTGATGTGTTTTTAATGAATCCTTACTCAAAGATTTTAAATACGATTTAAGTTCATCTGAACTTGTATTTTTTATCAAAAAATGTGAGTGATTATCCAATAAGATATAAGCATACGTGTTTAAATAACCTGTAGAATACTGTGTATATTTTAGCAGAAAATATAACCTATTACCATCATCTTGAAATAATTTTGAGCCGCTAACGGATTTGCATATAATATGCATAAATTCATTTTCAATAAAATCTTCAATGTATTTTTCATTAATTGGCATAAATGAATTTATCGAAATTTTTTTAGAGCATCAAATTTTTATTAATTCAATTTGAAAGAAGTCAAGTTTTTGAAACTTGACTTCTTTGGATACAATTCCTACCTTACCCTTATGAAACAAAGCGCCGGAATATTGCTCTTCAGAAGAAAAGATCAGCAGGTAGAATTTTTCCTGGTTCACCCTGGCGGACCGTTCTTTGCCAAAAAAGATCTTGGCTTTTGGACAGTGCCCAAAGGAGAATTAAATGAAGATGAAGAAGCTTTAACGGCTGCCATCCGTGAGTTTAAAGAAGAAACTGGTGAGAGCTTAACCGGCGACTTCATCGAACTAACGCCTATTGTGCAAAAGGGAGGTAAAAAAGTATTGTGCTGGGCAGTAGAAGGAGATCTTGATCCCTCAACAATTGTTAGCAATACCTTCGAAATAGAATGGCCACCACGATCGGGTAAAAGGCAAAGTTTTGCTGAAATAGATAAAGCCCAGTGGTTTGCCTATTCCGATGCGGTTAAATACGTTAATGAAAAGCAGATTGCTTTACTTGATGAATTAGAATCCAAACTAAGCCGTTAATTCAAAATGTGAAATTTCCTTTTCGGCACCGTTAATGATCATCGAAATCTGGTGGTCGCCCAGATGAAATCTACGTGTGGTAATCAGCACAAATTTTTGTTTTCGGATGATATTTATGGTTGCACCTGCAGGATAAATTCTTTCTGAAATTTTATACACTTTTTTAGTGTTCTGTCCATTTTGCTTTTTATAATAAATGGCGTATTCCAACCTTACTTTTTGTTCGGTTGGATTTTCATTGAGAATAGAAAACGAAAACTCCAGGCTTTCGCCAATTTTGATCTGAGGCGTTAAGATTTTGAAATCTTTTAATAAAATTCCTGCGTCATCTAAACCATAATGTTTAAGGATATCGGCATGGCCCTGTTTAAGTAAGGTACGGCTGCCATGTTTAATAATAGCATCTGTTTCGACACTCAAACCCGACCAGTTTTTCGCAATGTTTAACACAACCTGGGGGTGATCTTTTGCAATATCATTTAGGCTATTGGCAACACTCCGCCTTACATATTCTGATGGATCTGTTTTAAGATTTTCCAGTATCGGTAAAATGGATGTCGGGTCTTTTTTCAGAAAGGGAATACCCATGGCCCAGGGTAATCGTGGACGGCTGCCTTCACTGGCGAGCCTTCTTACTTTATGGCTTTCGTGCAGCGACCATTTTTGCATTTTTAAAATCATCTCATTTTCGTATTTTAAAATGAAAGGACGCACCGCGAACTCACAGCTTACAAACTGGGTTACAAACTCAAGGGCCTCAACTGAGTTTTCAAAATCATTTATACCATAAGTTTCGATATAATCCGGCAGGAACATATAAGCCAGTCCATCCTCTCCGATTCCCTTGATCCTTAATTGTGTAATTGTTTTTTTGATCAGCCCGATACTTTGTGGATAATCTTCGGGTAAAAAACCATGCAAAACCTTCGATGTATGTTTCATCCGCTCTTTAAGTTCCTTTGATCCAAATTCAGGAATAAAAATCGCTTTGATAAATTTTCCCTTATCAAATTTTGGAACGCTAGCCGCTAAGGCATTGCTTAAACGATCATAAAAAGCAGGAGAGTATAAATCTTTCAGTGGGCTGGCCATGTTTGCGTATTTGCTTTTGTGCTATCAAATTTTATTTGTGGCTAATTTACTAATTTTATTAGCATTTTGATGCTGCGAACTCGAAATAAATCATTTCGCAGTAGTATTTTTACCAACTGCTAAATAATTTCAGCTTTTTCTTTACCACATTTGTTTATCATAAAAACAACAACATGAACACAACAAAAATAGGTTGGATTGGCTTGGGCAATATGGGGATCCCAATGGCGGAGCAATTGATAAAAGCTGATTATGCAGTTACCGTTTATAACAGAAGTAAGGATAAAGAAACGGCTTTGAAAGAAATGGGTGCATTGATTGCTGAAACGCCTAAAGAGTTGATTACAACTACTGATGTAGTAATCATTATGGTATCTGATGATGCTGCAATTGAGCAGATTTTTAACGGATCAGAAGGCCTTTTTAGCGCAGAAATTTCAGGTAAAATAATGATTAATATGAGTACCGTTTCTCCTGCTATTTCAAAAGAAATGGACACGCTGTGTAAAGAAAAAGGAGCACAATATTTAGATGCACCGGTTTCCGGAAGTGTAAAACAGGCAGAAACAGGACAATTGGTGATTATGGTGGGTGGCGATGAAACTGCTTTCGAACAGGTGAAACCCCTGCTCGAAAAAATGGGTAAAATGGCAGTACGCCTGGGCGATACAGGTGCAGGTAATGTGGCTAAACTAGCCATTAATTCATTACTGGCTTTATATACCCAAGGTTTGGCTGAAACCGTAGTATTTGCCAATCAACAGGGAATTAAAACTGAAGACCTGCTTAATCTGCTCAATAATGGCGCTATAGCCAACATCTTCACCAGAATTAAAGGCGATGCCATTATTGCCGATAATTATAAACCTGCTTTTGCCCTTAAACATATTGTAAAAGATTTAAACCTGGCCAAAGCAATCGGACTTGATTCACCTTTGGCCAAAACCGCATTAAATACTTTTGAAGCGGCGACGGCAAAATATGGAGAAGAAGATTTGATTGCCGTAATTAAACATGTTAAAGAGTAAAGCGATCTTTTTAATGCTAAAGGAATAACCATAGGAGGTTTTGATGCTTTCCTATGGTTATTGTATTTTGAATAATTTAATCTAAATAGTTATTAGTTATCGCTCTGTTCAGATAAGAATTCGAGTAGGTTTTTCTGCATTATACCGTCTTTGTTTTGCCCGAGTATGATATCATTTAAAGTAATAACATATTTTGGATAGTTGTCTTCTATTTTTAAAAGATTTCCAAATTCCCTGGTCGCAGTGTTCTCACTTTGTATGGTCAGGCAAACTTGTATGTACATCTTTTTGCCGTTTTTTTCTGCCACGAAATCAATTTCGTTATTGCCGAGTTTACCAACAAAAACATTAAAGTTCTGTTGTCTTAAGTGTAAGTAAATTGCGTTCTCCATTAATTTATGGATATCTGCCAATTGATTAAAACCGATAATGGCATTTCGGAGGCCTAAATCTTCAAAGTAATATTTTTCTCCTATTTCAAATATTTTTAGCCCGCCCACTTCAGAGCGCTGAACTTTATGCACAAAAAAAGTATTGCTTAATGCCCGTAGGTAATTTATGGTTAGCTGGGTAGAAATATCCACCTTTTGGGATTTTAGATATTTGCTGATATTGTTGGCCGAAAATAAACTCCCCATATTATCTGCGAGATAGGTAACCAGGTTTTCTAGAAAGGAGACATTACGGATGTTCTCTCTGGCTACAACATCTTTGAGCAATATTGTAGCGTAAACACTTCTAAGGTATTCATAGGGCAGGTTCTCTTCTAGCCCAATATTTGGTAAAAATGGCATTCCCCCATACTTAAGATAAAGCATAAGTGACTCTGATTTATTTTCAAGCTGATGAAACTCTAGAAATTCGAGAAAGCTTAAAGCATGGATCTGAAAAACCATGTACCTACCTGATAAATGAGTAGCAAGTTCACCAGAAAGCATATTGGCATTGCTACCCGTACAATAAATATCGCAGGTATTTTTTGCCAGTAAACTCCGTAAAGTCCGTTCAAATTCTTTTACTTCCTGAACTTCATCGATAAAAAAATAGTTGTTTTTATCTGACGGGAATTTGTCTTTAAGATAAGCGGATAAATCTTCGTGTGTTTTAATGTGGGAAAAATCATCCACCTCCATATTGATATATACAATATTAGCATCTTCATCGGTGGCCTTTATATTTTCAATCAACTCAAGCATAACATAACTTTTGCCGACCCGCCTTTGACCAGTAAGTACTTTTATCACTTGTTTATTGATAAACGGGATAATCCGATTTATATATGTCGGCCTTTTTATAAGTTTCATGTATATCGTATACTTTTATCAAAAATATAAAAAGTTTCATGTATATCGTATACTTTTATCTAAAAAGTAAAAAGTTTCATGTATACCGTATAAATATAGAGAGGCTGTATTTTTAATCCGCGAAAAATGCTGCCTAGTACAATTACGGTGATTACAATATATAATTTACCCTTTTCGAATATAAAAGCAGTCAAAGAGAATATTATACGCATAATAGGAGTGATGATCAATAGCAATACGTGAACTGGGATAAGGAATTACAACTACTCCATCGCCTGGGCCTATTAACGATCCAACCAGCCCTGCCAGGTAAACACCAGGGATTAAGTAAGGGTAAAAGTTAAAACTGAAATGATATTAGTGATGATATTCAAAAGGTAGTTGTTGTGTATAAGTTTAATTAACTTTAAATCAGTATGTTAATTTTTTTATAAAAAATAAATAACCTAATATTTGTATCGTACGAAAAATATCGTACCTTTAAAATATGAAAAGTAATCAAACTGAAAATAATCTGCCTGAACCTACCAAAGCTGAATTAGAAATTCTTCAGGTGTTATGGGAGTTTGGTCCATCTACAGTTCGGTTTGTAAACGATAAATTGAACGAGCAGCGGGAGGTAAATTATACCTCAACCTTAAAGCAAATGCAGATCTTAACCGAAAAAGGAATATTAAAACGTGATGAAAGCCAAATGAAACACATTTATATTCCTGTTGAGGCTGAAGAGAAAACTAAAGTTCAGTTGTTGGACCGTTTCGTAAATACATTGTACAAAGGCTCTGCATCGCAGTTAATGATGCAGCTTTTGGGGAATGAGAAAACATCAAAAAAGGAAATCGAAGAGATTAAGCGGCTATTGGATGGCATGGACTAATTAACCAGAACAGATGCTAAAGAACCACAATAATGGAATTTAAATTAATCAACCTTTTGCCCGAAAATTGGCTTCATGCCCTTGGCGCTACCTTGTTCCACTCTTTGTGGCTTGGTGTAATTTTAGCTTTGCTGGCCGGTTTGGTCATGTTTACTACCCGTAAGGCAAGTGCTACATGGCGTTATAACCTGCTTACGGTATGTTTAGCTTTATTTGTTGTTGCAATAGGTTTCACTTTTTATCAGGAGCTTCAGCAACCGGTTAACCATGGGCAGTCGCAGACTGTTCATCAAATCGGAATTAACCTGCCAAAGGCAATTGGAGATCAGCAAGCGGTTACAAATGTACAGCAAGATATGTATTCTGGACTGAACAGGATCCTTTCCTTATGGAATGCTTATGCCTATCAGATTGTATTGGTGTGGTTCCTGATCATTTGTGGAAAAAGTATCCAATTAATGGTTGGTTTAAATGGTGTACACCACCTGCGTAATCATAAAACCTACGCTGCGGGTAAAAAATGGGATGAAAAATTAAATGAACTGGCTCAAAAACTGGGTTTAACCCAACAGGTTAAGGTGATGCAATCGGGTATTGCCCAGGTACCTATGGTAGTGGGACATTTTAAGCCTTTAATCCTGATCCCTTTGGGTTTGCTCAATGGTTTATCAAATGCGGAAGTAGAAGCCATCCTCTCTCATGAACTGGCACACATTAAACGGAAAGATTACCTGGTAAACCTACTGCAGAGCTTTATTGAGATTGTATTCTTCTTTAACCCGGCGGTACTTTGGGTATCGCAATTAATAAAAACAGAGCGCGAGCATTGCTGCGATGATTTGGCCATCGCCTGTGTAAACGATCGCAAAAACTACGTTCAGGCCCTTATTGTGTGCCAGGAATTTAAGCAGCGTGCACCTGCTTATGCCATGGCCATGAGCGGGAATAAAGGTAGCCTGCTGCACAGAGCAAGCAGGATGTTATTCAATACCAATTCAACTTTAAACAAAATGGAAAAGACAATATTAACCATCGCCCTGGTATCGGTAGTGGTTTGCAGTGCCGCCTTTAAAAGCGTTGGCCATGCAAAAACAGTTACCAGAAAAGAGATAAGCGCTTCAACTGTAGTTTTGCAGGATACGACCAGGAAAAAAGCCAGGCCTGCTGAAGGAAAATCTGCAGATCAACTGGAAAAGGAAATCAATGCAAAATTGGACAGTCAGCTGAAAAAGCTGAATGAAAAGCAACAACAAACGAAAGAAGATATAAAGGCAATACAAGCAGATGAAAAAGCCAGACAAGCGGATGAAAGAGCAAGGCTGGAAGATGTAAAACAGGCCAAGGAAGACGCTAAGCAAGCTGTTATTGATGCTAAGCAAGCCGAACTGGATCGTAAGCAGGCTATTGCCGATGCTAAAATGGCCGAAAATGATTCGAAACAAGCCATTGCTGATGCTAAACAAGCTGCCGAAGATGCAAAAGAAAATAAAAAGTGGGCACAGGATGATAAAGAGGGTAGAGGAAAGCGTGTGCCACGAGCACCACGTCCGCCAAAAGCACCAAAAGCGCCCCACGCTGTACCACCAGTACCATCGGTACCTCCAGTTCCGCCAACTCCATCTGTACCCCCAACACCCCCCGTATATAACCAAAACACAAATACCAGAACTAGTTCACAACGTACAGTTACCTCAAAAACCGTAACCAATGGTGACGGACATGATTATACCAACGATATCAATCGGGAACTGATGAAAGACGGCATCATCAGCAGCACCAATAAACTATCATACAAACTCAATAAAGATGAATTGATCGTAAACGGTATTAAACAAAATACCGACTTTCAGAAAAAATACAAAAAGAGGTTTTTGAAAAATGATAACCATTCGCTGATGTATAATTTCCTCATCGAAAACAATAAAAACTAAATTCTCAAAGCGCTAATCCAATCCCACCATCATGAAATTTACACTCATGGCTTTTTTAGCCGTATGGATGAATATTGCCCTTACTTTTGCTCAAGCTCAACCGCCTACATCCAGAATTTATGGACGTGTATTGGATGCTGAAGGAAAAAATATCGACTTTGCTACTGTAGCCTTGCTAAAAGATTCGGTATTGTTCAAAACCACTTTCACTGAAAAGGATGGGTTGTTCAGTTTTGATCAACTGGCTTATGGGAAATATCTGATTAAAATATCGGTAGTTGGTGCGCCGATTTATAAAACCGATACATTGGTTTTAGATGCGAATCACCAGGTTGTAGCTTTACAGGATATTAAAATGAGCACGGGCGCCAATAATTTAAAGGAGGTGAATATTTCGGGACAAAAAGCTTTTGTAGAACGGAAAATAGATCGTACTGTGGTTAACGTTGATGCTTTGATTTCAAATGCAGGCACAACTGCGCTGGATGTACTGAGCAAATCGCCTGGTGTAAATGTCGATCAGAACGGAACAATTTCGTTAAAAGGTAAAAACGGGGTGGCCATTTTTATTGATGATAAACCAACTTACCTTTCGGGTGCCGATCTGGAGAGTTATTTGCGTTCGTTGCCTTCCTCATCGCTTGATCAGATTGAACTGATGACGAATCCGCCTGCCAAATATGATGCTGCAGGGAATGGGGGGGTAATCAATATTAAAACCAAGAAAACCAAAACCGCTGGCTTTAACGGAGGTATCAATCTGAGTTTAAATCAAGGCGAGCTAACGCGGTCGAACAATAGTTTCAATTTTAATTACCGCAAGGATAAGGTTAACGTTTTTGGTAACCTGAGCTACAATTTAAACAATAGCTTTACTGATCTCGACCTGAACCGAAAATATAAAAATGAGGATGGTAGTGCCAAATCCTACTTCAATCAGAATTCTTATTTCCGCAGGAATGGCAATACTTTTAATTTGAAAACCGGACTTGATTATTATGCATCAGACCGAACCACATGGGGGGTAGTACTTACCGGAATGAACAGGATTTCGAAGCAGGTGAACAACAATACCAGTAATCTATCAAATGCATCAATGCAGTTGGATTCGGTAATCAGGGCTGAAAATATCGATCAGATTAAGTACCAAAATGCAGGTGTAAATTTAAATTACAGGCATAAATTTAAACAGGCAGGACGAGAATTAACCTTTGATGCGGACTATCTGCTCTACAAAAATAAAACCGATCAAACGTATTACAACTTCAGTTACCTGCCTGGTGGAGCCTTAAAATACCAGGATATTTTAACCGGTAATCTGCCTTCGAATATTGATATTTATACGGCTAAAATGGATTATTCGCATCCACTTGAAAATAAATGGAAACTGGATGCAGGTGCTAAAACCGCCTACACCAAAACCGATAACATTGCCGATTATTTTAATACGGCAAACGGAAAAACCAGTGCCGATTACGAAAAGAGCAATCACTTTTTGTATGAGGAGAATATCAATGCCGCTTACCTGAACGTGAGTAGAGAAGGAAAGCGTTTTTCACTTCAGGCTGGTTTAAGGTATGAAAATACGGTTTCTAACGGGCACCAGCTAGGGAATCTGATCAAACCCGATTCGAGTTTTAAAAGAACCTATAACAGTTTGTTTCCAACGGTTTATTTTTCTTATAAACTAGATACTGCCGGAAATAATGAGTTGGGCTTAAATTATGGGCGAAGGATCGATCGTCCGTATTACCAGGATCTGAACCCGTTTTTTTCTCCATTGGATAAATTTACTTATTATGTTGGAAATCCATTCTTAAAGCCATCATTTACACAAAGTTTAGAGCTTTCGCACACCTATAAAAATAAAATTACCACCACTTTAGGTTACGGCTGGGTGAGGGATGAGGTGAACGAGACCATAGAGATTGTAGATGGTACCTATTACAGCAGGCCAGCTAATGTGGGCAAAACCACCGTAGCCAATGTTTCGGTAAATGCAGAGATCGACCTTACTAAATGGGTTAAACTGAATGCCTATGTGGAGTATGCAAAAATAGTTTCGAAAACAGATTTTTATACAGGCTTTCTGGTTACCAATGGAAGTTATTTAAAGGCAAGTCCTAATCTTCAATTCAAAATCAGTCCGACGTGGAATGCTGAGGTCAATATGCGTTATCAAAGTAAACTATCTAACGTACAGTTTTTTTTGGGCGAAGTACATGAGTTTGGTGCAGCGGTACAGAAAAAACTTTCAGCAAAAAGTACATTGAAATTAACCGCTAACGATATTTTCAGAACCCGTGTTTATAATGGTATAATCAATAACCTGGCAAATACAGAAGCAAACTGGGTTAACCGTCAGGATTCGAGATCGGTTGTGGTGAGTTATAGTTACCGTTTTGGTAAGACTTTTTCTACACCTGCTAAGCATGAGTCTTCTGGTGCGGATGCAGAAAAAAACAGGGTGAAGAATTAACTAAATAGATCGTCATCCCGATGCGATAGCTATCACATGGAGCGTAGCGTTATGGATCTGCTGCGATTTGTACCAGTTTCATGTCGTTTTGACCACTTAAGCCACCTGAAGGAAGCTAAGTTTAATTCGAAAAATAAGACAAATCTAGGGCAATCAATTTCCGTGTTTTCCGAGTCTCCGTGGCAAAATAAGAATGGTTCGTGGGGACACCAATGTTATTAACTTAGTGTTTTAAATATTTGAAAATCAAATTATTATGTTGATATTTAACTATTAAACAAGTAAAGTAAATGAGTATAATTTCTTCGAATCAAAAATTGGAGCAACATAAAGTGGCTCCTAAAAAAAACATTTGATTTCATTCAGGATAAAAACAGTTTTTCCCAATACCTTAAAGAACCAATCTTTTTTACCCGTAAGCGGAGTTTAAGCTTCCCTGTTGTTGTATCTATCGTATTAAATCTTTTTAAAGAATCTGTAGAGTATAATCTTTCTACAATTTTGCCTAGTTTATCCTCAAAAGCGGTAACAGGTGCAGCTTTTTCTAAGGCTCGATATAAAATATCCATCTCCTTTTTTAAGGATCTGAACAAAATACTGGCAGATTACCACAAACAGAACCCTTCACAACTTTGGAGGGGATATCAATTGATTGCCGGTGATGGCTCTACTGTTGGGTTACCACCTTCCAGGCAGATAAAAGACTTTTTTGGAATCTATTCAGAAAAAGGTGGTAGTGTAAAAAGTTGTTTAGCACAGATTTTTATGTTTTATGATGTTTTTAGTGGGGCAATTCTTTCTAAAAGGATATCAAAGATGGAGAAAACAGAAAAAACACTTTTTGATGCATGCATTGAAGAACTCCCAGGCCGTAAATCCATAGTTATTTTAGACCGGGGGTTTGGATATTTTCATATCTGCAAAAGCCTTTACGCAGTAAAACAGAATTTCTGCATTCGCATAAGCACCGCTCAGTCCTGTTTTGCAAAACGGATAACCCAACAGACTGAAAACGATTTTATAACAGAGTGGGATCCAAGCCCAAATGAAAGAAAATCCTGTTTAAAACATGGGTTAAATACTGAAAAAATCGTTGTTAGGGTTACAAAAATCCAATTGAAAACTGGAGAGATAGAAATACTTGTTTCTTCCTTATTTGATATGAATGATATCTGCACAGAGAATATGAAAGTGCTTTATGGCCTAAGATGGCCTGTAGAAGAAGGCTTTAAAAAACTAAAACCAAAGATGAAACTAGAGCAGTTTGGTTGTCGAAAACCTGATGGAATATTCCAGGAGTTTGAAGCACATATATTTATGATGAATCTGGTAGCTTTATTAGGCATCCAGGCACAGCAGGAGATCGACAAGAACAAAAAAAGAAAACTAAAATATAAATACAATTGGCAAAATGCTTTCAGGTTTGTTAGAAAAGTAATTATCCAAATACTAAATACGCTAAACCCAGAGCATATCATTCAATCTCTTATTAAACTAATAGCATCTTCTAAAATACCCATAAAACCAGACAGAAGCTTTATTAGGGTAACATTTAAAAAGAGGAAAAACAGAGCTCACCAAACATATAAATAGCTTAAGTTAATAGCATTGGTGGGGACACGAACCATGGCTGCAGAAAAAAACAGGGTGAAGAATTAACTAAATAGATCGTCATCCCGATGCGATAGCTATCACATGGAGCGTAGCGTTATGGATCTGCTGCGTATTTGTACCAGTTTCATGTTGTTTGGACCACCTAAGCCAGCTGAGGGCAGCTAAGTTATAAATTGTGTCGTCATTGCGAGAAGGCTTTTTCAGCCGACGAAGCAATCTTAATGCGTACGCTAGTAGCGAGCGTCGTAAGATTGCTTCGTGCCTCGCAATGACGATTTTTAGAGGTTCTAAACAAACTGATTCAATACCAATACCCCAACAAGACCTAAAACAGAAACCAGACTTTCCATCATGGTCCAGGTGCTAAAAGTTTCTTTCAGGCTTAGGTTAAAGTATTCTTTAAACATCCAGAAACCTGTATCGTTTACGTGAGAAAACATTAAACTCCCGGCGCCGACTGATAATACCATTAACTCAGGCGATGCTCCCGGGCCGATTAGCGGGAGTACCATGCCTGAAGCAGTTAATGCAGCCACTGTGGCCGAACCTAAAGTTACCCTGAGTGATGCGGTAATTAACCATGCGAGTAATAATGGTGATAAATTTAGGCTGCCAGTGAGTTGTTTCACCGTTTCTCCCATACCACTATCAATTAAAATCTGTTTAAAGGCACCGCCGGCTGCAATAATAAGGATAATCATGGCAATGCTTTTAACCCCTTCGGCACAAGATTCCATGGCTTTTGTAATGGAAGTTTTTTGAAGTGCCAGTGCAATAATAACCGAAATTAATAGGGCCGCGGTTGGATCTGCTAGAAATATAAATAGTGGTTTACCGATATAATCTATCTTAATGCTGCTCCCAATGGTTCCGGCAATAATTAAAAATACCGGCAGCAATGCAGTAATGAAACTCCTTGAAGCAGATGGGAGATTTTCTTCTTCACCAATGCTGAAGTTCTGCATAGTTACCGATTGATTTTTTTTGAGGATTAAACGTGGGAAATAGATTCCAGCGATAACTGCAATAGGTACGCTTAAAGTTAAACCGTAAATTAGCGTTTTACCAATATCGGCATGGAAAATACCTGCCAATGCAACAGGTCCCGGGTGAGGAGGTAAAAAACCATGTGTTACCGAAAGGGCAGTAGCCATTGGGATGCCGATGTATAATTTTGATAGCCCTGTTGCAGCTGAAATAGCAAAAACCAACGGAATTAACACCACGAAACCAGCATTGTAAAACAAAGGAATCCCCACTAACAAACCGGTTAACAGCACAGCCCATTGAATGTTCTTTTTACCGAAGGCCCTGATCAGTATGAAAACGATTTTTTTGGCTGATCCGCTATCTTCAATCAGTTTACCCATCATCGCACCCAGCGCCAAAACCATTACCATGCTGCCCAGTGTGCTGCCTATACCATTGCTAATGGAACTCATTACTTTTGTGGCGGGCATGCCTAATAAAAGACCAGTAATAATTGCCACCGCAATCAGGGCAATCATTGGGTTAATCTTTTTCAAGATCAGTACGAAAAGCAACAGGATGCCGAAGAGTAGGATAAGTAATGACATTTGGTTAGGGTTTAGGTAAATGTGATTAAATGTAGCTTTACCACAGATGCACACAGATAAACACTGATTTTAATATTATCTGTGTCTATCCTTTTTATTTCCCGAAATCGGGGCAGGTCGTGGTTAATTTTTCATTTTAGGGTAATTTACTTTTTAACAGTAATGGTTCTTCCGGTAACGAGATGAAACTCGTAAACACGGTACAGGCCATCATCACTAATCTCTATATTTTCTACAAGACCGGTTTTGCTGAAGGTATCGGTTACCATATCGCCGATTTTTACATCCTGGAGAATGTCGTTGGGCGTATCATTGTTTAATCTGATCATAATCGTAAAAGTATCAATTATTAGTAAAATTTGTAGGATTGTTTTAATCCGTTGTTGAGCTCGTTCAGCTTGAAAGACAATGGGGATGACAATACCTCGATACTATTACCTGCTTGAGACGCCCCTGTTATTTACTTTTATGAATAAATCATTCTTCAGTTCCAACAAGCGCAGAGACAATCATCAAAGAGAAAGCTGGTAATACGCAACGTCGTGGTTCGGTTCCAAAGGACTGTCGTCATTCTCGCGCAGGCGGGAATCTTAAAGCTTATTGCATTACGGTTCCCTGTTATTTACTTTTATAATAGATCATTCTTCAGTTCCAACAAGCGCAGAGACAATCATCAAAGAGAAGCCGGTAATGATGCAACGCAGTGGTTCGTGAGGGAAACGAACCACGGAATAATATAGTGCTCTGTTTTCTCTGTGTCTTTCTCTGCCTTCTCTGTGGTTAACGCTTCGCACCAAACACTGCTCGCTTAACTCTCTGTTCTCAAAATCTTCAACGGTGGCTGGTTCAGGATACTTCTTGTACTTAACACACCGGTAATTACCACAAGCAATACAATTGAGCCGAACAACAATAAGGTTGGTACAAACGGAGGCACGAAGGCCGCATCGAAAGTAAATTTGGCCAATGCCCAGCTTCCACTTATGGCTAAAATTAATCCGGCGCCTGCTGCAAAGGCACCTAAAAAGAAATATTCGATTGCGTTTATGGCTAAAATCTGCTTTCTGCTCGCACCCATAGTTCGCAACAAAATACTTTCTTTTATTCGTTGGTTTTTACTGGTTAATACCGAAGATATTAAAACAATCCAGCCGGTTACCATACTAAAACCAGCCATAAACTGAATTACGAAACCGATCTTGCTTAAAAGTTCGTCCAGGAGTTTCAATACCAGATCTAAATCGATAACGGATACATTTGGGAATTTTTGGACTACCTCTCCCTGGAAACGAGCTGAAACTTCGCCCGATGGAACCCTGGTCATCAATACATGAAACTGTGGTGCTTCTTCCAATACTCCAGCCGGAAAAACGACCCTGAAATTGGTCTGCATCCGGCTCCAGTTTACTTCCCTTAAACTCCCAACAACTGTAGGAATCATCATACCCTGAACGTTAAAAAGGATTTTATCATTCAGGCCAACATTAATGGATTGGGCATAACGCTGATCGAGAGAAATATAAACCGTTTCATTCGGTTTTATTTTTCCGATCCATTTACCCGAGGTAATTTTCTCTGCTGCGGTTAAAGTATCCTGATAAGTAGCCCTGATTTCGTTGTGGTAAGCCCTTCTGTTATTGGTGTCAGCACTGGCTTTCTTTCCATTAATTTCTTCTATCCGCATGGTAATTACCGGTACCTGGTTCATTAATGGTAGCTTGAAAGCTTTGGTTAAACTGTCTAATCCTTCTTTTTGGGTATTCTGGATATCGAACATTACCATGTTGGGCTGGTTAGCACCTGATGAAAGCGTAACGCGACTCATCAATATCCCCTGAACAAAAAATAGTGTGCAAATAAAAGCGGTTGATAAGCCAATGGAAACCGTAAGCATTAAAGTCTGGTTGTTTGGGCGGTAAAGATTGGCAAATCCCTGTCGCCACAAATAGCTCGATGAGTTGGGCAAGAGTTTACGTACCAGGAACATCAATAATTTAGACAGTACAATGAGCAGTACAAAAGCAATGGCGATACTCAAGGTAAAGGCCAGTGTTTGTACCCAGGTTTTCATTTGCAAATGGGTAAAGCCGGTAATAAAGGCGGCCATAAGCAGGTACACCATCCAGGTGAGTGGATCTCTTCTGCCCTCTGCTTTTTCAAAAGATATCCTGATGGCGTTTAACGGTGAAATTTTCCGGACCGATAGGAGTGAAGGGAGCGCGAAAAGGATCGAAATAATCAGTCCTAATAAAATTCCCTGACCAACGGCTGGCCACGAAACCTGCATGGTAATTTCTACCGGCAGAAAATCTTTCAGCACCAATGGAAGCAAAAACTGTATGCCTGTGCCTAATATTGCTCCTAAAACAGCAGCAGTTAATCCAATAAAAAAGACCTGGATGAGGTATATTAAAAAGGCATGACGGGATTTTAATCCTAAACACCTTAGCGTAGCAATCGCACTTAGTTTTTCCTGAATATACACATGAATAGCGCTACCTACACCAACACAACCCAGCAGCAAAGCGATAAAACCGGATAAAGCCAGGAAACGGTTTACATCTTTAAAAGATCTTCCGGTCTGTTCTTTTGTAGATTCAACGGTATCGGCATCAAAACCTTCTTTCTCTAATTTGCTGTCCTGCGTTTTTACCCACTCGTCTATTTTGGACGGATCATTGTACCTGAAATAAAATTTATTGTTGATGCGGCTTCCGGTTTTAATCAGGTTAGTTTTATCGAGCAGCTGAAGTGGGATATACACCGTAGGAGCGATACTTGCACCAATGCCTGTTTGGCCTGGTGCTTTGGTTAAAGTACCTAAAATGTTAAAATTGAGATCGCCTATTTTCACCGAATCGCCAACTTTTGCATTAAACTGCAGCATCAGGGTTTGATCTACCAAGGCATTCCTTCCGGTTTGAAAATGTTTTGCTGCAGCTATCGGAATAGTTTCTATTTTGCCATAGTAAGGGTAATTCCCTTCGAGAGCTTTCATTTGTACCAAACGGCTACCTCCGCCTTTCTGGAAATAGATCATTGAGGCAAATGTTTTCTCCTGCGAGCGTTCATCACCTAGTGTATCGAGCATTTTTTGCATTGCTTTGCTTACACCTTTCCGGCTATCCAATACCAGATCGGCACCCGTAAGTTCTTTGGCCTGTGCATCGATATCTTTTTGGAGGTTATCTTTAAAAGAATATACCGCCACAAGGGCTGCAATGCCCAAAACAATGGATGAGATAAATAGAAATAAACGTGCACGGTTTTTCCTGCTATCGCGCCAGGCCATTTTAAACAGCCACGAAAATTTAATACTTTGTTTCGGGAGGCTATTTGGCATAAGTGGGATTTTCGTCTGAAATGATTACGCCACCTTTAATTTTGATACTTCTTGATGTTCTGGCTGCCAGTTCAAGGTCGTGCGTTACGATGACCAATGTGGTTCCCGCATCTTTATTTAAATCAAAAAGCAGTTTGATTACTTTTTCACTGGTTTCTGCATCGAGGTTTCCGGTAGGTTCATCTGCAAAAAGAATAGCAGGTTGATTTGAAAAAGCCCTTGCCAGCGAAACCCGCTGCTGCTCACCACCTGATAATTGTACAGGATAATGGTGTGAACGGTCGGCAAGCCCCACTTTATCCAGTAGTTCCAGTGCATGAGTTTTAATATTTTTTGCTCCTCTTAACTCTAAAGGAACCATTACATTTTCGAGTGCCGTTAAAGTTGGTAGCAGCTGAAAATTCTGAAAAATGAAACCTACATATTGATTTCTGACAGCGGCGCGCTCATCTTCATTGAGTTTTTCCAAAGCAATTCCATTGAGTTCAACGGTTCCGCTACTGGCCCGGTCTAAACCCGCACATAAACCAAGAAGGGTTGTTTTACCACTTCCCGAAGGACCTGTTATGGCCACGGTTGAACCAGCAGCTATTGAGAAACTAATGTTATCCAAAACGGTAAGTTCCCGTCCGGCACTTTGGTAAATTTTGCTTACATTTCGGATATTCAATATGCTTTCCAATAGCTGATTTTTTTAGGGTTTGTGTATAGATGTGACCAAACATAATGGGCCAATTCCTGTTAAGATAACGGTTTAAACGATAATTAGATATAGATTTATTAGATATGTTACGAAAACGATTAATGGGGCTTTTTGTTTTGAGCTTGATCCTCTTAAGCTGTGGAAACCAACAAAGTAAAAGCAATACAGATAAAATTTTAGATTCGGCTGACCAAAAGGTTTCGGTTGCTGCGGCGAAAAAGAAAAATATCCTCTTTTTTGGAACCAGTTTAACGGCTGGTTACGGACTCGACCCAACGGAAGCTTATCCAGCTTTGATCCAAAACCGGATCGATTCTTTAAAAATGCCTTATAATGTAATTAATGGCGGTTTAAGTGGCGAAACTTCTGCGGGTGGAAAAGGAAGGATTGATTGGTTGCTTAAACAGCCTGTTGATATTTTTGTGCTTGAACTCGGTGCAAATGATGGTTTGCGTGGATTGCCCATAACACAAACCATTAAAAACCTTCAGGCGATTATTGATCGTGTAAAAGCTAAATACCCCGATGCAAAAATGGTTATTGCAGGTATGCAGGTTCCACCTAACATGGGGGCGAAATATGCTGCAGATTTTAAGAACATTTTCCCCGAGCTGGCCAAAAAAAACCAGATGGCCCTGATTCCGTTTTTATTGGATAAAGTGGGTGGGGTGCCTAAATTAAACCAGGCCGATGGCATTCATCCAACGGCAGAAGGAGATAAGATTTTGGCGGAAAATGTTTGGGTAGTGTTGAAGGGTTTGTTGTAAGCTTTCTCAGTTTAACCACAAAGGTCACAGAGAAAAAGCACGGTTTGTACTATTAAAAGGCCGTGACAAAACTCAATAAATCGTCATTATAAGGAACGAAACAATCCTACAACTATGGGTCGGCATTTTGCATGAATTTAATTTCATCGTTGGCGATCGCATTAAGATTGCTTCGTCGGCTGAAAAAGCCTTCTCGCAATGACGACCTTTCTAAAAAAAGATAGAAAACTGCGATTATATTTCTCACTCCTGCCTAAAGCTTTTTAACGTGCCATTATTGTTAAACTGGATATCGTAACGCTCGCGGGTGCCATTTATCGTTCTTGGTGCCCAACGCATACGATTATCCCAAATGGTGATATAAGCATCTGATGTTGGCTTTGCGCCTTCAACCTGAGCAGCTTTATCGTTATAAACCTGTATTACACGGTGTGCGTCTGCAAAATGAATTTCGTCTAAAGGAAATGTTCTGCGTTCGATATCTGTGGCCAACACGGGTTTAGGCGCAGACCATGCTCCATCCCGATATTCGTAAGCATCAATATATTTAGGGTTTACAGGATGCTGCAACATCAGGTTTATGGAGCCGTTATCGTGAAAATGAACTGATTGATACAATAAAATTTCTTTATTTCGGTACCGGGGCAATTTTTTCAGTTGATCTTCTGCCTTTTCTAGTGCTGCAGCACTTAATATTCCTTTTTTAGCTTTTACTACCGGTTTATCTGTATCAATATTTTTGAGGCCGCCTTGTGGCAACTTCATTTCTTTAAGGAATTCGTTTACCCTTTTCTGTATTTCTTTGGCTGCTGAGGGATCATTCTTTTGCTTGAGTAATTCAATGTCGTGGAGCATCTCTTTTGCTTTGAGCTCCATTTCGGGTATATTAACGGTGTCGCTGTTAATCACGATGGTTTTTTCCTGTTGACGCTGTACAGATGTATTAGAAGATGATTTTGTAATGCCTTTATCCCCTCCATTTTCTCGAAATCTCTGCTCTTGATCATGTTTTTTAACCAGGGAATCTTTTGGATGAAAGGTTTCATCTACACTTTTGGTGATCTGTCTGCAGCTCAAACCTAGTAAACAAAGCAGTACAATCAGGCTATGAAATTGCATTAGGTTTTTCATCAGAATTCTCCTTTAATTTCGTTCACATCTTTTGCAAAGGCAATTTTTTGTGGATTTTCTTTGAGATAAAAAATAGAAAAATATTCCTGCCTAATACTATCCATATCGAGAAGATCTACAATCTTTCTGATGTTTGCCCGATGCTTTTGGTTAAACTGATCGGTAAATTCGAGTTCAAAATCGATCATCGGTTGTGCGTTAATGTAAGTTCCGGTTTGACTGAGTTTGACCAACCGGGCAGTGGTCTGCGTACCTTTAAATTTAATCAGGAACAATTGATCAGGTTTGCCGATAAACATTTTAGCCATAAGAGTGCCGAAGCCACGAGAAAGAAGCAGCATAAAGGCACAGGTTATTAAAGGATGGCCAATGCCCATAAAACGCCAGCCCATGCCCCTGCTTTCTAAATTATAAGAATAAAAATAATAACCAACAACAATTGCAACAAAGGCCAGCCAGCTTAAATTTGTAAGCAAAATAATTGTTTTATTAAGGCTAACCTCTGTTGTGGCAAAAATAAAATAAGGGACTTTGTTTACTTCTTTATCTAATAGAATGCTAACGGTTTTACCTACTTCGTAACGGCGTTCGTAAGGTTTGGCATCGTTTACTACTGCTTTTTGCATAATCGTGCTGCCCACCAGGTTGTTAAACTGCAAAGTAAGCTCATAGGTGTCGTAAGCTGCACCTGTTTTAAAAATTTTTGATGATTCCAATATTTTGGCCTCCCGCGGTTCACCTGTAGTTTTAAGTTTTTCTATATTTCGTTTAAGCGAAAAGCTGCGGAACACCCAGTTTCGGTAATAGCCAACTAATAACACGGCCCAAAATAATATAGATAGGGCAAGCATAGCGAGCGAGTACCAGGGATTTTCGCCAATTAGATTGGACATGCTATCGTCTTTGGTGTTGTAATAGATCAACATGGGGAACGGAATAGCGAAAAACAACATGTAAATGATCCAGAATATCGAAAATCCTTTTCTCATAATTGTTTAGGTTAGATGGGTCACAAAATCATGATTTTACTTAATTGTGCAGTATTTTGTTTTTAATGTAATAGCCAATCAATCACTTTAGGATAGAATTACTGTATCATCGTCCTTTGTTTTTATTCCAGTTTAAAATATTGGCCGAACCATTGATCAAAGGTTTCTTTGTGTTTTTCCTGGGCAGTTTTAATCAACTCATTGGGCGCTTCTATTTGGTGTAAGTTATAATCGCCTTTCATCCATTTTAAATATTTGCCTAAATCTTCAGGCTCTTCATAGCTGTTGTCATCTTTATAGAAATAAGTTTGATCAAATTCCACCCAGATTTCGGTACCGTAGGTGAGTAGATGCAGCAATTTTAAAATATTTTCTGCCACTACATGTACGCCACCTTCATCGCCAAAAACCACGATGGGCATCTGGCCTAAGGGTTTGTTCGTTCCATCGTTCCAAATGGCATAAAATGAGCCTGTACCATTGGCCTGGGCAAAAGGGAGTAACCGGTTTAAAAAATCTTCATCTTCGCTCCAGCTAAGTAGTCCTGATTTATCGTCGATAAAAACACCAAAATCCTGGCTGTAATTTTCAAGAGAAGAAATATTGTTCTGGAAATAAATCAGTTTTTCAAGTTCAACAGGGATTTCACTTAAACCTAAATTTTCTTTAAAATCTATTATGTTTATCATAGGTAGGTTAGTTAATGATAGAATTATTAAATGAAAGAATGAGTGGAACAGCAACAGCTAAAAAGGCATCTTTTTTACTTCGATACCATTATCCTTTGCATAGGCTTCTGCGATGTTCCAAAGCTTATTGTATTTCTGTACAAAGGCATCATAACTTTTGTTGTCCATTTCGGTTATGGCTACATTAATATCGTTTTCCGGTGCATGGCTATCAATCATTTTTGCAACCCTCAGGTGATCGGTCTCATAGCTTTTTAGCACAAAGGCATAAAGATCAAGCGCTGCATCGATCATGGGTTTTGTTTTTTTAGTGGGCTTTAGATCTTTTATCTTTTTTACATTAGCCACTACTGTTGCGATGGAGTTATTTTTAAGATATTTCTCACAGGTATTAAAATCTGGCGTGTTTGTGCCACCCTTAATGTACCGTAGATAAGTATTGAAATATTGCCCGCCAAAGCGTGATATGGAATTTGTGTTTAAAGCTACCCGGTCAAAATATTCTTCGGGTGTGTTTAAAGAAAATTCGCATGCGGTGATGGTAAAGACCATCACCATTAGCATGACATTTTTGAATTTGAGGCGCATAAACGTCTTATTAATATTTACCAACGAATGAAGACTTGTCTTCAAACCATTTACCAATAAGTGGAATAGGTTTTAAGGCACCATTGGCCGCATTGATAATCCCTATGATCCAAAGAATGATAAACGCATAACCCACAAATCCTAAAAAGGATAAAGCAGGGACTATACTGGCAATGATGGTAAAAGCTATATTGAAAATAATGCTTACAATAGCAAGTCCTAATGACTGTCTTAGGTGGTATTTAAGCAAAGTGTCAGCTTTATCTTTTCCAATAAAATAAGCTACTAACCAACCAATAATGCTAATGTAAGAAACGATTGAAAGGGTTTTGTTGTCCATGATTTCTGTTTTTTAGATTGAAAATTATTTAGATCAAATTTGGTGTTAATTATCACTACCTAAAAGAATCTGCCACCTACAGAGCATCTACAGCATTTTGATAAAACGTCTACAATACATCTACATGTATTTTTAATGTTTTGATTATTAGTTGTTTGTTGTTTGTTTTTGTTTTTAGCATTTGTCTGCAATTTTATCCATGCTCCAATCTTTATGCTAATTTTACGCTATGAAGCATCTGGTTTTTAAAAACATAGTACTCTTTATCGGTATCCTTACGGCTTGCTATACAGCACAGGCGCAAAGTTTATTAGATAGTACAGCGCTCGATAATTTAAGTGAGAAAGATAAACCAACCCTGCTGACGCAATTGGCAGAAAGATATAGGATTAATGCAAACTATAAAGCCGCAATTATAAAGGCGCAACACAGTGTAAGTTTAGCAATAAAAACCAAAAACTTTACCGAAGCGACAAAAGCATATGCCATGCTGGTTAATGTTTATGCAAATACGAAGCAGTTTGCTTTATTGAAAAAAACGAGCGATACCACGCTATCTATTGGACAAAAGGCACAACAGCCCATTGCTTTAGCTTATGCTTATTACGCGCAAGCTTTATTTTACAATGCTATAGACAATAACGAACAGGTGACCAAGTATTGCCAGATGGGGCTTAAGATGTTGGATAAAAAATATGATCCTTATCTTGCTGCTAAAATATATTACTTGTTATACGCGCTTAATACGAGGTGGAACGACGTTAAAAGTGTAAATAGGTATGCGCAAAAGGCTCTGGAAAGTGCACTTAAAACTACCGATTACAACCTCTTGAGTAACTGTTATATTGCGCTATCGGTTGCTGCTGATTACAATTTTATAGCCACCAAAAGAGAATTATATAGAGATAGCATCATTTACTATTTAAATAAAGTACAAGATCTCTATAAACAATATCCTCAGTATGTCGCCCGAAAAACATATGCTTTATCTTGTGTTAATAGTGCCGATTTTTATCTTAGGTATTTTTCTGATACGGATGAAGCTGCGAAAGCAAATGCCATTCGGTATGCGAGTACGGCCAATAAGGTAATGACTGGGATGTTAAATGGCGAAGAAATTAGGGCGAGTAGTTTAGGGATTTTGAGTGAGTATGCCAAAAGAGATAAAAATTTAGTAATGACTGAAGGGTATTTACAGGAGTCTTATAGTATCATGAAAAGTCAGCAAAGCCCATATTATTATACATTGATCAATATCGTAACAGCGTTAGCCACCTTTTATGAGCAAAATGGGAATTACGTGAAGGCACTGGAATTTCAGAAAAAAGCAACAGAATACAATAACAAGCTGTTCGATCAGAAGCAGGCTTTAAATGCTCAAAAACTAGAAGTACAGTACGAAACTGAAAAAAAAAACAATGAGGTTAAGCTCTTAAAGCAGAGCGAAAAATATGCGCAGCAACAAAAATATCTATACTTTGGAATTACAATTGCCTCCATATTGGGCCTTATATTTATGTTCCGTTCTTACCATTTTAGGTTAAGGTATTCATTACAGCGCGAAAAGCAGTTGCATTTGGAAAAACAGGATGCTGAACTGCAGATGAAATTCGAAAAAGAAGAGCAGGCGAGGTTAAAGGCAGAACAGCTATTATTGGAAAGCCAGCAGCAACAATTGCAGAAAGAAGTTATGGCCAACCAGTTACAGCTGGAACATAAAAAGGAAATGCTTTTTCAGATCAAGGAAAAACTGAGCGATAACCATCAGCTCAATATCAATAAAATCTGGAATGAAGAATTGCTTTTGGATAATGATTTTGAAGAAGCTAAATTTCAGATCCAACAGGTACACCCAGAATTTTTTTCTCAGCTAAATCAAAGGGCACAACAGAAGCTTACCTCTCTTGACTTAAAACTCTGCGCTTACCTCCATTTAAAAATGGATACCAAAAAAATTGCCCAGCTCATGCATATCGAAGCCAAAAGTGTGCGCATGAGCCGCTACCGGATAAAGCAAAAATTGGGTTTGGGTAAGGATGAAGACCTGAAGCTGTTCTTGCAGGATATGGGGTGAAATGCACCTTGGGGCATTAATCCAGTCGGTTGACCGAATTAAATTGTTTTTGTATTTCGGCTAATTGCTTTTCTTTTTTATTGATTAGTTTACGCATTTCCAATTTGTGCTTTAATAATTGCCCCTGCTTTGCTATAACACTATCCCGCAACTGCTCTGTACTGGCTTTCTGGCTTTGTTGCTGTACTATAATTTCATGGCGATCAAAAACTTCCAGCTGTTTAACAGCTTTATAATAGTTACATGTTGCCGATTTTAACTCGTTGCCATATTTAATATCGCCTGTTTCAAGCGCATTTATTTCACTGATGATTTTATCGAAAGCCTGTTCCTTTTCGGTTATTGCTTGCTGGGCGCATTTAAAATCGCCATTAATCAGGCATTTCAGTTTCCGTTCATTCGGGCCTTTTTTGCCCACCAGTATATTGAATGCTGTACGTTCTTTTTGCTCCAGGGCAGTCTTTAGATGAACTGCATTTTTAGACTGGCAAGAAGCTATAACAAAAATCAGCATGACTAAAAGGATATTTATTGGTCTCATATTGGTTAAGGCAAGATTTCTAAATTATTTCCGGTTCAGGTCGGTAATTAACAGGGGATTATCCTTTTTCAGGTTTTCGATCAGTTCTTCGACAGCTCCGATAGTGGGATTTTTTTTCAGTTCTTCTACCTCAGTATCGGTAATGCCCACCAATTGGAGAAAGCTGAGTTCACCGTGTGGGGTGTCAATTTTTCCCAGTTCCGGATCCAGTGCAAAAACAAAACCCGTTATTTGGGTATCGGTATTTAGTCTTATTGGTCCATTGGCAGGGATGAAGTGGTTCTCTTCAAACCATTTACCGCTCGAAAACACATACCTCGCTAAATTATTCATCACCTGTATAGCCCAGATGGGATCGTTTTCATCATCTTTAAATGGCGCTAACCTAAACGTAAATTCAAAACCCCACTTGCTAAACTCACCGCTGGCCTTTTCTTCATTATAATACAATTCGCTCATGCCGTAGCTGATGATGTGGCGGTGAAAGCTTTGGTGGTTGCTGTCATAAATACTGGCACCATCTATCGGGTCGGTTCCGCCAGCCACATAATGGATGCCGCACAGAGGCGGGTAGTGGCGTGCTTCGGAAGTGCCATAAATTTTTTCCAGTTGATCATCTATTGCCTGCCATCCAGGTGTATCATCGGTTGTAAACTTTTGTCTGTATTCTTCAGTGGTCATCATAAGGTTGATTTAAATTTAAAATGCTTTCAAAGATTTTGCCATTTTACTTTATATGGGGCTACCATAGCTAATTCCGCACACCGACAGCAAAAAAGCTACTGCCTGACGGTTCACCTTTGTTTTAAAAGATTTTTAAGTTCAGGAAATGAAGTTGAATTTCCCTTCAAATACTTTTCCAATTAGTGGAACGGGCTTCTCTAAACCATTATTTGCGGTTACTATGCCCAATAACATCAGGATAAAAGGAAGCAATAAAATAAGGTAAAATACAAAACCAAGGGAAGGAATTATGGCCAGAATTACACTGCTCAGGACACTCAAGAGGATGGAGGTAATAATAATCCCAAGCGACTGACCCAAATGATAATTGGCCAGGGAGCTTTTTTCGGTTGATTTTTTAAATTCCAGGTAAGAAATGATCCATCCGATGAGTGTAATATAGGCAACTATTGCAATTGTTTTCTGTTTCATAGGTTTAAATTTTAATGAATTGAACAATACAAAAATACCAGTGCCTATGTGCTCCATCAAGAAAAGTAAACCTACACTGCGACTACCAATTTTTGAAATAGTGTCTACAAGGAGACTACAAAAACCCTTTGAAACAGTTTAATTTCAATTATTTGTTGTAATTCTGTTTCTGTAAAATGTTTCTTTTTATTTTTGATTATGCAGCTACCACTGAAAAAATTATCAGGTATCCTATTTTGTCTTTTACTTTTTTTTAAAAGTGCCGAGGCACAAAAGATCTATATCGATTCCTTAAATCATTTGCTGGCGCAGAACAGCATTTCGAAAGAAGAAAAGGTAAATCTGCTTTGTAAACTGGCCAAGGCAAATTTTGAAAAAAACCTTCAGCTTTCTTTTCAACAGGCCAATGAAGCCCTTAAGCTTGGAGAAGGGTTAAAGGACGGGAAAAGTAAAGCCATGGCCTATGCAACACTGGTTCATTTATATGTGTGGAAAAAAGACTTGAAAAGTGCCTATGCAAGTTTAGACAGCGCCATGTATTATACTCATAAAACAAAAGACCGCGTTGCACTGGGTTTTGTATGGTTTAGAAGTGGTTGGTTAGATTTGGTGAACGATGATAATGATAAATCAGCGGCAAAGCTGCTTAAAGCCCTGGATTTTTTAAAGGGTCAGCATACAGATGACTATGAAAGTACCATATACCATTACCTGGCCAGTTTTTATGGCTATGGCAATGATCCATCAAAACAGCAGAAATACGCCCGTTTATGTTATGTAAGTGCAATAAAAAGTAAACAGATGGATCTGTTGAATAATGCCTATCTCACTATCGGACAAACTTATTTTGACCGTTTTAAGCTCGATACGCTGAAACGCAATTTGCTCGACTCGGCATTGTTTACCTATAAAAAATCACTTCAGCTATCAAAAAAGCAGGAGGGCCGCATGCTTATTTACAGCAATACTGCTGCGGCAGCTTTAAATACCGCCAATGTTTATTTTCAATACTTTCCGCCTTCATATCGCGATAGTGCCGAAAAATATGTGGATATCGCAATGGGTATTGCTACAAAAACAAATTTGTTGGAAGTTTTACTAAACTGCTACGGATTAAGGAGCGAATATGCACTACGTGACGGAAATTACGATGAAGCAGAAAAACTATTACTCACCGGATTGGGTAAAATTTCTGGTAGCATAATAAAAATGCCGTTAACTCAGGCACGGATATACCAGGGGCTTGCAAGTATTGCCGAAAAAAAAGGTAATCAACAGGCTGCCTTAAACTATTTGAAGCAGTATTTTAATTATTATAAAAAGGCTTTTGATGAAGAAAAAATAAACAGCACCATTAGGATAGAAGCACAGTATCAGTCCGAAAAAAAGGCTCAGGAGATTGCCTATTTACACCAACAGACCAAGTATACCAAAAAACTGAATGTTTTTTACATTATTTCAGGTTTGACGGGGATTGCCGCATTGCTTTTACTGCTCATGTCTTATAATTATAAGCTCAAGGCATCGATTAGAAAACAAGAGCTGATCGACCAGGAAAAAAGGGCTGCAGAATTAAGGGCACAGCTAAAAGAGGTTGAAGCGATGCAACTTCAAACAGAACAGGTTTTGCTTAGAGAGCGTCAGGAGCGATTGGAGAAAGAAGTATTGGCCAGTAATTTACAGATTGAAGAAAAAAATGAACTACTGGAGCTTATACCAGAAAAGGTAAATATTGAAAGCCACCTTTCGCTTGATGAACAGATTAAACGGATTGTGAATCAGCAGAAAAGGATGGATAAAGAATTTGAGGAGCATAAGACAGATTTTTTTGATACTAATCCTGCTTTTTTTGAACGCCTGCAAGAGAAAGCAAACCATACACTTACGCGGCTTGATTTAAAATACTGTTCTTATATGTTGATGGGTTTAACCAATAAAGAGGTTTCCATCCGTTTAGGTATCGAACCGAAAAGTGTACGTATGAGCCGTTATCGGATTAAACAAAAGTTGGGTTTGGGAAAAGAAGAGGATTTGAATCTGTTTCTGCAGCAGTTAGGATAAGTTCCTGGTAGATTCAATAAGAAAGTCGAAACGATATTTTGAAAAAAGCCTTTCCCGAAAACAAAACCTTAGGATAACAAATATTGATTGCAGGGTTTTTAAACGCCATCAACAACTTCTAAAATACGTTTTAAGCGTTCCGATACCGTGGTATCACCCACAATTTTTATTACAGGGCAGTTCAGGCTTTCCAGCCAATTTTCGTGGATCCCGATATTTCTGCCTGTAAAAGAACGGTCGTCGTATTTTGATGCCCAATCTATAAATTCCAGGAATAATTTGTGCCGTTGCGCATCGTCATAAATCTGATTTCCATAACGTTCTATTTCCCTTTGCACCAGGCGTTCCATCCTGATTTCTTTTGGCAGGTAAAGGAAAACCGCAAGGTCGAACATTTGTTTCCATTCCTCGCCCCAGCTTACCAGCGAGCCACCCACAATATAGTTTTCTGATTTTCTTAATTCGTCTTTAAGCAACCGGTTCCGCAATTGGACTTCTCTCTTTACGGTATATGGAACAGTAGATTTTTCCCAGAAAAAACTATCTGTATCAAAATAGGGGATATTTAACCGGGTAGATAACGTTTCGCCCAAAGTGGTAGAGCCTGCACAGGATGCACCAAGGATATGGATTTTCATGGCATAAATATATTGCAAATTGTTTTATCGGTTTGTTAAAACTTGTAAATGTGGTGAGGTTAAAGGCATCTTCTTTTGGATAGCTTCTCATTAAAAAGGGTATATTTAATGGATTGTGGATCATCGAGAGCACCTGTTCGCGAACCGCTTATGAGTATAAGTTTATCCTCACTGCTTTCCATAATTCTCAATGTGTTAATCGGCGATACTGCTTCGGTTTTAACAATAAGCCTATTGGTAGGCGCTGTGCCCACTATCAAATTAAGGAACAGCCTCCTACACTGAAATACACAATAAATTACCAAAAGCAGGAAACAAACATTTTTAGTGACATTCCCAAATAATTATACTCCGCCAGAGTGTTGTTTATTTAAGAGTGCTGTAAATCCTGTTCTGAAATGGATTTATCTTTTTATCTGAATAATAAGTTGCAGAGACAATATGCCCAAGTACGGCATGCAATTCAAGTAAAATAGAGTTTTTCATTTTCGGATTAAAATAGATTACATAGTAGAATTCCGGTGGCTGTTCAGGATCCAGATAAATTCCCTTTAAGCTAAAACCAGAAATCTTTTTATCAAGTTTTTGTAGATCTTTAGAGCTGAAATCAGTTTCCTTTAAGTACTTGGTTGGAGCCTCATTTCTATTGTATGAAACAATAATGTCACCAGACTTTAACCATTCCAAAGTGAAATTGCCAGCCGGCATTTTATGCATAGGCTGCCAACGGGCGCTATTGTCCTTAGCTTCCAAATTCATAGAGAGATATGGTGCCGAGACCTGGCCATATGTTCCCTGACAAATCACAAAAAGAACGAATGTTGAAAAGATATGCTTTATCATTTTAATTGGATTGAAGACCTGTAAATGTGGCTGTACCGGTTAAACGGGTTCTTGGGTCAGCAGGATTTGAACTCTGCTCATAGTCTGATTTTGACATCAGAATATATTTAGCAATCTTTCTTACAAGATGTAATTATTAACAATGTTAAAAACGTTGAGCTTAGAATTAAAAAAGATTTTTTCATTTAATTGATTTTATAATACGCTATGTACTTTGCGGAATACTTTGGTAGCACTACTTATTATGACAATTTTGTCAACCCAATGTTGTATGTCGGCTACAAATAAATATTTAACAACTGCGGTTCACAGCGCAACTCTTAGTACTTAGCCTGAACAATGCCTGACATGTACTTTCTTTAAACTCATTAATCGTTCAAATTAAAAAACTAAAACACCTGGAGCCCTTTTAATCAGGCAAAGGAAATGATGATTCAACTATATCTTTCATCATAATTATTTTAAAAAAAAAGAGTTCTAGGAGTCACTTTTCCTCACTGCATTCGGTTGGAAATCATTTAAATAGCTGATGCTACTCATATTTTTAACATGGATTTTTTACAAACTTTATGCTTAATAAACAGAGCGCAATATGAAAAAGATCCTGGTACCTGTTGATTTCTCTCCAGCAGCAGAGAACGCAGCTAATTATGCAACTGATCTGGCCTATAACATTGGGGCGAGGATAGAACTATTCAATGTTTTTCAGGTTCCTGTGGTGTCTCCAATTGCAGCATCGATGGTATGGCCTTATGAAGAGTACAGCCAGATGGAAGACGATGCTAAAGAAGCATTGGAGAAACTGCGTCATAAGGTCGAAAAGAAATATGAAGCTGCCTATCAAGATTATAGCCTTAAACCAGAGGTGTATGCGAGATCTGTTCGTGGAGAAGTGGATGATGAGGTTTATAAATATTTTACCGAATGTAAAATGAACCTTGTGGTAATGGGATTAAACAGTGCAAGCAAGTTTTCCAAAATTTTAATCGGCAGTAATGCCAGAAAAATGATTGAACGCGAAATACCGCTTTTATTGATCCCCAAAGGCTACCAGTTCAGGAAGCCTAAAAAAATTGCTTTCGCAACCGATTTTAGCCATAGTGACATCCCTGTTTTATGTGCACTTGCCGAATTTGCAAAACCTTTTAATGCCGATATACTCATTATGCATACAGGTAATTTAACATCAGATCAGGTAGTTTACAAAGAAACAATGGAAGATTTTTTGAACAGGGTTGCCGACAGGGTCAACTATAGAAATATCTACCACAGGCACGTAAACAGTGAGCGGGTTAAGGATGGCCTGGATTGGATTGTAGAAAATGGTCAGATCGATATGCTGGCGATGGTACACCGGAAACACGGATTTTTTTATCGCCTGTTTAATGGCAGCTATACACTGAACATGTCTGATCATATTCAGATCCCACTTCTGGTTTTACCGCCTGAACACCGCATTCCGATGTAAAGCCAGGCGATTATTGCATAAAACTTAATTGTACAATCTATTCCTAAACAAAAAACATGTATCCTAAAACAATGAAAGCCGCTGTTATCCATGAATTTGGAGGACCTCTGGCCATAGAAGAACTTCCGGTTAGACCGCTCAATCAATACGAGATTCTGGTGAAAGTAATTTCATGTGGTGTATGCCATACCGACCTGCACGCCTGTAATGGAGACTGGCCGGTAAAATCAAAAATGCCATTGGTGCCTGGTCACGAAGCTATCGGTTTGGTAGCCGCCATGGGGCATGATGTTAAAAGTGTTAAAGAAGGCGATGTAGTTGGCGTTCCATGGTTGTATAGTGCCTGTGGCTGTTGCGAATTTTGTTTAACAGGTTGGGAAACATTATGCTATGAGCAACAAAACGGCGGTTATAGTGTTGATGGCGGTTTCGCAGAATATGTAATTGCCGATTCCAGGTATGTTGCCCATTTTCCTTCGCATGTAAATTTTGCAGAAATGGCACCGATTATCTGTGCCGGGGTTACAGTTTACAAAGGCTTAAAAGAAACCGAGGTAAAAGCAGGCGAATGGGTTGCTATATCGGGCATTGGCGGACTAGGCCATCTGGGAGTTCAATATGCAAAAGCCATGGGTTTTCAGGTTGCTGCAATTGATGTTTCAAATGATAAATTGGAAATGGCCAGAAAACTGGGTGCTGACATTGTGGTTAACGCACTTGAACAGGATCCTGGGGGATTTCTTAAAAAACAAACCGGGGGAATGCATGGCGTATTGGTAACTGCAGTATCGCCTATTGCTTTCAGTCAGGGGCTTTCCGCATTGCGAAGAAAAGGCACTTTATCGTTAAATGGATTACCTCCAGGCAGTTTCGACCTTCCCATATTTGATACCGTATTAAACAGGATTACGATTAGGGGTTCTATTGTTGGTACAAGAAAAGATATGCAGGAGGCCATCGAATTCGCCGTAGATGGCAAGGTGAAAGCGCAGATTAAACCTGCAAAACTGGAAGATATTAATGAAGTATTTGAACAGATGAAAATGGGAGAGATTGAGGGAAGGGTTGTTTTAGATATTTCGGGAGCAGCTTAGTAATAAATATTCAACATTAATTTTTAGAAAATGTTAGGGAAATTAGAAGAAGAGGAAGTCGAAAAGCTCCTTAAAGAGCAATATATAGGCCGTTTAGGCTGCCACGCCCATGGGGTGAGTTACATTGTGCCTATTAATTATGTTTACCGCAGCGGTACAGTTTATGCCCATTCTGCTCCCGGACAAAAAATCAGGATGATGAGAAGCAACCCTCAGGTGTGCTTCCAGATTGACCAAATCCGTGACACCTTTAACTGGAAAAGTGTGGTGTGCTGGGGCAAATTTGAAGAAATTACCGATAATTCAGAAAAACAAAATGTTTTGCAGGGCATTATCCACCGGATGATGCCCTTAACCAATACACCATCAGAGCAACCATCGCATGGCACAGGCAAAACAGATGCGCATGATGAAGAAATTATTGTGTTCAAAATTGTACTGCACCTGAAAACTGGCCGATTTGAGGTTAATGACAGGAGTAATTGATCCGTTTAAAAGAATATGCTCAGTATTTAAATTAGGACAGAATGTTTAAATGAAAAAAAGCCTGAAATCATGCGATATCAGGCTTTAGTTTTTTCAGACGGGGATGAGGGGATGCCTCTGCAACATCTGGAAGGAATTTTGGCCATTATTAAGGAAATTTACAAGAAGTAATTTGTCTTGTAATTAAGCCTTAAAAACCGCTTAAAATAAGTTTCCTGATCAATTTACGCAGAAAAATTGGCTACTTTGCTGAAAAACAAATGGCAATTTTGAGATATTCAAGCTTAAATTTCGTTATATTTCCATACGCCGGAAATGGTAAGCAAAGTTAGTCCAGGTTGTTTTTCACCATAGCTAAAAACACAAATATATTTTGAATGACAAGACGGACAATCAGTTCCAAAGTACAATGTTGGTAAATCATTTACTGTCAATTCTCCAAAGTGAAGTAAATTTATGGAGGTTTCTGAGGCAATTTTATTCTTTAATAATTCATTTTTAGCTAAAACCTTTTCGTTATTGTACAATTGAAAAATCGGGAATCCTGATTCATAAGGTGTTATTTTAACAATATTTTCATGGCCACAGTTACAACATTTGAATTTTACTGCTGCTGAGTTACCGATCTCTGCATTACTGAACGTGTTTTTGGCAACAGAAACCTGTTTTTCAATGAATATTTTTTTTGAAATGGAATACATCTAAATGATTTTATTGTGCAATAACTACGCCTACAGCTCCCGGGTATTTTCCACTCGGGTTTTTCTTAATTGTTACTTTAATATACCCTTCCTGGGCCAATTTATTCCAGGTTTTTTGGTAGCCAGTCGCTGGATCGATCGGGATTTTCCACATGGTCTGTTTACCATTGCCCACCTGATTAAACCAGGGAATAATATCTGCTGTTTGGCCTTTGAAAGTTAATGAATTATTTAAAACTTCGATTTCATAATAAAAATCATAAGTATTTTCTGGTTGATTCAAGGCTCTTTGCCCGAAGGTATACACATATCCATTGATGATTGGACTTGTAAAACTTCCTCCCAAGGTCGGAGCCCCTGTTCCGCTGTAGGTTCCAATCGCACCACTGTATCTATCGTGTTTTTGTCCCATCGTGATTGGTGTATCATCTACTGTATTGTAACCTCCGTTTGCAGGTGGCCATTTTCCGTTTAAATTGTTGTTTGTAAATAGCGTTTCCAGTTCGCCCCACTTTTGTTTCTTGTATAAATCGTAAACCTGATCCCTCATCGTCTGGCTTACAGTGTTTGAAGGATCGTAGGTCCCAGCCAGTTGGTTTGCGTTTTTGTAAAATTCAGTGGGTGCCGTAATTGGTGGTTCATCTAAAAGACCATCCTTATCTGAGCGGCAAGCCACAGAGAATAATGCAATGTTTAAAAGTAGTAAGTACTTTAATAAATTTTTCATAGCTGTTAATTTAGTTTAGTAAAGTGATGATTTTGAAAATAGATGGGTAATGAGAGTAAAGTAAGACATTTAAATGCATGACGAATCTAATATTTATTCATGATAAAAACTACAATTTAATGATAATATTCACTACATATTGCCCTCCTTACTAGTGCAAATCTTAGTGGGGAGGCAGCTGGGTGGAGGACTGTGCATTCACTATAATTAACTAGCTGAGATTTTTTAGGGATGCATTGATTTACAGAAAGCCCAAGTCAGGCTTTTGCTCAGGCCGTGGGCGCTAAGACTTGCGCTAGATAGCGAGCATTAACTTTAAGGCAATTAGATTAGAATTGCAAATAGGATGCATTAATCTTCGTCAACCTCATCATTTAATATATTGTACAAGTTCTTAGGTAGAATAATAGAAGATGGAATAGGCACCAACTTAAAAGTCCCGTCCATGTATTGAATTTTAATTGCCTTTAGTTTTGCAGTTTGCACCAAATCTGAGAACCAAACATAAGAAAACTCATAAGAGCCTGTTTCTTTTTCTTTTATTGGGCCGACTGCTTTCATAGTCCTAATTGTCTGTCCTTTTGATGAAACTACATCACCAACAGCATTATAGCCGACAAAAGAAAACCAAATATATTTTATTGTTTTCTTTGCTGGATTATACACTTCTATTTTTGCACTCGTTCCGCTTGTGTATTCACTTTCATCGTAGTAACTCCAGTTCAGAACTGCCAGTCCTTTTGTTTTTGTATTGTCTAAAAATGCAAATGCTTTCTTTAAATCATTTCTATAGATTACATCCGCAGCATAACTTGCTTTAGATTTTATGCTATCTAATTCACTAGCATCCCACGTGTCAAATGCTTTTTGATCCTCCTTGTTTATTTTTAGAAAGTCGGGGTTTATGTATAGTTTTCTGTTTTTATAATATACTTCAAAAACATCTCCATATTTATCCTTAATGAACGAGCTTACAATCACTAAAGTTTCATCATCTAGGTAGACATCATGATTACCATCAATCACACTTTTAACTGGAACATTACCATCCACAACCCCAAATATCAGATACTTTACTTGCCCAAAGGCTAACAACGGCAATAGTACGATTAGTGTTAAAAGTGTTCTTTTCATAATGAGTTTCAATTTAGTTCTATCTAATGTATGGAATAGGAATGTAAAACAAGTGATTATTTTGTATGCTGCGGTACGGGAAACCTAAAGGAATGCATAAACAGAATGGTGAGGCTTTAGGGTGCTAAAAAAATGGTGTAAGCAATCCAGTCCATACCATTTATAATTTTATCCTCATAGCAACAAAAGGAATAATCAAAGATAAGATTATTTTCAACGATAAACCACTCCAAAAGTACCCCCTTTGATACCCCTATCGAAATATAAAGCAATAAAAAAGCCTCTAACGTTATGATAAAGGCTTAATTTGCTTATTGCATTGCGGAGAGTGGGGGATTCGAACCCGCGGACCCTTTAACAAGTCAACAGTTTTCAAGACTGCCGCAATCGACCACTCTGCCAACTCTCCGCCGCAAAAGTACAAACTTGAAGCAAATCTGCAAATAATTTCTACTTAAATAATTTAATTAATATTTTAAGCCTTGCTAATCATTTAGTTAGTGGGTATAAAAAAATAAAAAAGCATCAATATACAGCTAATTTAAGCCGTTTATGTTGGGGTTTTGTGTTTGCGTTTTGACTTATGCAGCCTGTTTTGGCAAGATTTTCTCGTGTTCGACCGATAAAATTCCATTTCCTTCGATGGCAAAACAGATTAATCCAACCAATACTGAAACCGAAAACCAAAATTCTGAGTAGGGTTTAAAAATGCCTCCCGAAATATTGATAAAGAATACTGCCCCAATCAGTATAGGTAAATTAATGAGGCAAAATGTACGCGTATAGGTACCCAGGGTAATGGCTAAACCACCAATAAGGTGTAATACGATAATGAAATGCGCCAGTAAGCTGATGCTAATGGCGGTACCTAAAAATGCACCGCGCATGAGGTTGCTAAATGCCGGCATATTGATGTAAAAATCAATGCCCTTCCAGATTAAAACAAGGCCTAATAAGATTCTAAAATAATCTAACCATTTTGGGTGGTGATGATCGCCCCAGTTCTCGATTTTCTTAAGCATTTTCATAACTTATATATTTTGGTTAATACAATTTAAGGATAATAAAAGATAATAACAATGGCTGGCTAATTATTTGATTTTGAGATGGAAAATAGAAGGAATTGAGGTGTGAAAAGAAAGTTCGTCATTGGGAGTAACCATCAGTTCTGTGGCCTGAAAAAAAATAGGAATGAGATCCTATATGCGCTTTCTAATTTATTAGGTTTAAGATTTTGCATCCTGTAAAACTCATTGAGCTAAGATGTCTAATTCATTAAATAATCCTTTAGGCTTCCACACCATATAAGAAATATAAGAACACGTAAGCTTATATGGTACTTAAATGTCTTATATGGTCAAAAAAAATAACACTGAATATCAGTTTTTACATAAACGTCATTATAAGGTACGGAGCAATCTTACAACGATCGCTGCTAGCGTGTGCATTAAGATTGCTTCGTCGGCTGAAAAAGCCTTCTCAATTAAGATTCTTCGCGCTTGATAACCTTTTAAAATCACCCTTTTTTCTTTTCTGCGATCCTGCTGTTCAAATAATCAGTTGGCGACATTCCAAACTGTTTGGCAAAATTCCGTCCGAAATGAGATTGCGAGCTATAACCCACCATTTCTGAAATTTCGTAAATTTTCAGTAGCCCTTCATTTAAAAGTTCAGCAGCTTTTTTTAACCTTGCTAAATTAATCAGTTCATTCGGACTCAGGTTAGAAATAGATTTGATTTTCCGGTATAAGGTTGGCCGGCTCATGTTCATCTTTTCTGCCAGGTGTTCTACATCCAGATCCTGATCGCTGATGTTTTTGTTAATGGTATCCTGTAATTTTTCCAAAAACAACTCATCGGCCTTAGAATGGGCAATGCTTTTCAGGTGGAGGAGGGGAGAATTGGAGAAATATTCTTTGATCTTGTTTCTGTTTTTAAGCAGACTGGAAATCTGCACCTGCAAAAACTCGGGCGAAAAGGGCTTTTCTACATAGGCGTCGGCACCCAGCTCCAAACCTTCAATTTTTGATTGCAATGAATTTTTTGCGGTAAGCAAGATAACGGGAATATGGCTGAACTCCATAGTAGATTTTACTTTTGCACAAAACTCAAAACCATCCATTTCGGGCATCATTACATCACTAATAATGAGCTGAACAATTTCACGTTGTAATATTGCTAACGCTTCTATGCCGTTTCTGGCCTGTAAAACATGATATTTTTCATCCAGGTCATCCGAAATGAAATCAAGGATATCCTCATTATCATCAACCAATAATACCACGTTTTTCTCTATTTCCTGTTGATCTTTCATCATGAGCGTACCTACAATTTCTTCCATTTCCCGTTCAGGTTAAATTCAATAAGTTGATGGATGGGCAGTTCTAATACAAATATATTAAAATGGTGGTCATTAATATCCAGGTACAACTCGCCGCTATGCAACTGTGCGAGCGATTTGGAAATGGAAAGACCTATGCCAGTTCCAGTGGTGATCTGCGTTTCTTTAGCCCTGAAAAAAGGCTCAAAAATCTTCTCCTTGATTTCTGCAAGTATTTTATTGCCGTCGCTTTTAACGCAAACTTTAAATTTATCCTGTTCTGCTGATTTCGATAAACTAATTTCAGCTGTCGTTTTTCCATATTTAATGGCATTGTCTACCAAATTGCTGATGATTTTGTAAAAAGCTTCTACATCAATATAGGCCTGGAATGCTTTTTCGGGCAGGTTGATGGTATAACTGATATTCCGTTGCTCGGCTGCGGGCTGAAACTGGAGAAAAATATCCTTTAGTATCTCGCTGATATCGGCTTTTACAAAGTTCAGCGAAAATTCGCTGGTTTCGGTTTTTCTGAAATCCAACAATTGGTTGGTTAATTTGAGCAACCGATCCGTATTTCGGCCCATAATCCGTAAATTCTTTTCTATTGCAGGCACAGCATCGGCCTGTTTAATCAGTTTCTCCATCGGTCCGATAATCAAGGTGAGCGGTGTCCTGATCTCGTGGGCAACGTTGGTGAAAAACTCAATCTTCGCCTGATAAACTTCTTTTTGTTTTTCATGCTCAAAAACTTCCATGCGCCTGCTGTTTTTGAGTGCAATTTTTCGGTGGTACCTGCGCACCAGGAAGAAAATTATTCCGCTTATAGCCATCAAATAAAGCAGATAGGCTAGGGGGCTGAGGTAAAAAGGAGGACGTATTTTGATCAGAAGTTTAACGTTTTTGGTACTCCAGGTGCTGCTTCCTTCAACCAAAGCTTTCACTTCAAAAATGTAATTACCAGGGGCAAGTTTGGTAAAATAAACTTTCCGGTTGGTTTTTAAATATTCCCAATCTTTATAAAGCCCCGTCATTTTATAAGCATACTCTGTCATTTCAGGCGATAAATAACTTAAGGCAGCAAAATCGATACTAAAAGATGATTGGTTATGGTTAAGTTCGATGGTATCGGCATAAACAATTGATTTATTAGCGACAGAATCTTTCCCATGTAAACCTATTTCCAGACTGTTGACCTGAAACCCGGTTAAAAACACCGGGGGCTCATAATTTGTTGCCTTTAAATTGGCCGGATTAAAGCTTATCAGCCCTTTTACGCTCCCAAAATAGGTTCGGCCATCTTCATCCTGATAGGCAGAACTGTAGTTAAACTGATCCGTAAGTAATCCGTTGGCTTTAGAATAGGTTTTGCTTAACCCCGTAACGGGATCGAAGTGAATAAGGCCGCGTGTACTGCTAATCCAGAATTTATTTGCCGCATCTTCTTCGATCCGGAAGAGGTAATTGCTGGGAAAACCATTTTTTATTCCGTAACGTTTAAATTGATGTGTTTTCTGATCTAACCTGCAAAGCCCACCACCATCGGTAGTTACCCAAATATGCTGTTTGCTATCTTCAAAAATACTGTTTACGCTGTTATGGCTTAAACTTTTCGCATCCGCTGGGATATTTCGGTAGTTTACATGGCCTGGTCTGGATAAGTTAAACTTAAATACACCATCATTAAAGCTGCCTGCCCAGATATTACCCTTACTATCTTGCATAACCGAATCGTAAAAAATAAAAGGGAGACCAGCTATAGGGTCGAAATCATCTCTTTTGCGATTATAAAGATAAATCCCGTTGATGGTTCCAACTAAAATTTCACCCGACCGCGTTTTACAAAAAGTAACAATAAAATTGGTACGTAAGGCATTTCCAACACCTGCCTGGTAATGTTTAATTACCTTTTCTGTTTTCAGGTCTAAAACATCCAGGCCATGTTCAAAAGTGCCAATCCAGAGTTTGTCGCCGTCAACCAATAATCCGTGGATATTGGAATAGGCAATGCTTCCCGGTTTTCCATCTGGTAAAAAGTGTTTAAACACGCCTGTTTTTACGTCGAGTTTGTTTAGTCCAGCATCCTCCGTACCAATCCATAAATGGCCATCCCGATCTTTTGTAATTTCCCTCACATCGCTTCCACTGATGGAATTTGTGTCTTTTTGCGGAAAGTATTTGGTAAACAGCGAAGTATGGCTCGAATAGTAATTTACCCCTCCAAAGTAAGTGCCAGTCCAAACTCCTCCTTCACGGTCGACACAAATGCTATAAACGGCATTATCGCTTAAAGAATAATCGTTATTATATTGTTTTTTAAGGTGGATGATTGCCCCATTTTTATCATTATAAATGTAAATGCCCGATTCTGTAGCAATCCAAAATTCATGCGGGCCTGTTTTTTTGATATCCCGAACAAAAATTGGCGTTTGGTCGTCGTTTAATCTGAGTATATTTTTTGATGTTAAAGTAACAGGGTTGAAAAGTTTAACACCTTGATTGGTCGTGCCAACCAATAAATTTCCATTTTCAGTCTCTGCAATTCTGGATACCCAGCCATATTCGGTTTTGGCATTTTTTCCATTAATATTAAACTGCTGAAAATTATTCGTTTTAGGGTTGTATTTTTCCAACGTTCCCTTTCCGGTACTGATCCATACACTGCCATCTTTTAAAATAGTAACTAGTGAGGCATCGAACGGTGCATTAAGGCCAAAAGCCTGTAGTTTCCTGGTACGCTTTTGAAATAAATATATCTTGAATGAAGATAGAATCCATAAATTTCCACGCTGATCGCTCGCCAGGTCTGTAATCCGCATCCCTTTAGTTGCTGCAATAATGGCGAAGGTTTCTTTTATTGGATTGTATTGATACACGCCGTTGTTTGTACCAACCCAAAGTGTTTGTTCGTGATCGTGGTGAAGTGCAGAAATCAGATCATTGCCCAAACTACCAGCTTTTTCGGTATCGTTTCGGTAGGTTTTAAAAGAATATCCATCAAACCGGTTCAGGCCATCTTTAGTGCCAAACCACATAAAGCCATTTCCATCCTGCACGCTACAAAAGGCCGTATTATTAGAAAGCCCGTTCTCTACCTGGTAATGCCTGAAATAGTAAGGTTGCGCCCAAAGCAGGTTGGCCGAAAATAACAGGTATAAAAGGATGATGAGTTTTTTCAAGAGATATTGGTCAGCAGCTTCAAATATATTAAAGAAATGTTTTGCTTTCAGGTTAATTTGAATTTGAGAGGATACGTAGAAAAATTGAGACAGATTCCATTTTTATTTGTGAAAGACTTAAAGATAGAAACTCAGTTTTTATAGAAATGAAACTGCGAACTGCCAACTGCAAATTGTAAACTGCCAACTGCCAACTGTAAACTGATTTGGGCGTTCCCTAAGCTACGCAAAGGTCGGGCTTTTCAGGGCTGCGCTTCGCTCCGGTACCGATGAAGGATCGGTACTGAACCCTTACAATCCCTAACGCAAAACCCACGGCTTTATAGACCTCGCAGGTTTTTAAACGGCGCAGTCCTCAATGAGGCCATTAAAAATAAATACAACGCTGAATTAAACATGCGAGGTCTGACCTAAATTAGGACTACAGGCCTGTGTTAAATAAACCTGATAGAACGGAAAGCCCGGAGCTCGATTTTTCATCGGGAGAGGACTTTAAGAGATAGCAGGGCCTCCCTAACCGAAATGTGCTAGCCCCATCATTTTCAAAAAAAAATGACCACTTCAGCAACATATCGGTAACGCGACAAAACTGTCAATTGCAAACTGTTAATTGATATGGGCGTTCCCTAAGCTGCGCAAAGGTCGGGCTTTTCAGGGCTGCGCTTCGCTCCGGTACCGATTAAGAATCGGTACTGAACCCTTACAATCCCTAACGCAAAACCCACGGCTTTATAAACCTCTGTAACTAAACCTGATAAAACGTAAAACCTGTATGCATCTTTTTATCTGTAGCTAACTTATTGCAAAACGTTACCATAAGTAAATTATCTGTGTGCATCCTGCTTATCTGTGGTTAATTATATTTCTGTAATCCCTCCACACAAATCGAGACAAAATGGAGAAAGATTGATACAAATGCGTATCCCGCGCTAATGCTAAAAACTGAATCTTTGAAAAGAATTAAATCGAACTAAAACCATTTACTTCTAGTATTTAACCAAATTCCTAACCAAATATGAAAAGAAGTTTATTCTACTATGGCGGCTTTGTACGCATGGATTGGTACTTGCTTCAAAAGATGTTTTTGAAACGCAAAATCCTCTCTGCTATTTTTACCACAATTACCTTACTCTTACTTTCATTTCAGCTCATTGCACAGGAACAAAGTACCGTGACCGGTACCGTGACTGATGAAAAGGGCGAAACAGTTGTAGGTGCCAGCATTAAAATTAAAGGTACCAGCACAGGGGCAACTACTGATGCTGAAGGAAAATTTAAAATCCAGGTGGCCGATAAAAATGCAACCCTGATTTTTATTTATGTAGGTTATGTCAACCAGGAAGTTGCATTGGCAGGTCGTTCGCAGGTTAACGTTAAACTTAAACCCTCCAACAACGATCTTTCAGAAGTGGTGGTAGTGGGGTATAACACACAGAAAAAAGAAGCCATTACGGGGGCCATCTCTTCCATTAGCAGTAAAGACCTCGAGAAAGTGCATGGCGGTTCAACCGTGAGTACTGGCCTTGCTGGTAAACTGCCCGGGGTATCGTTCAGGATGCCTGATGGTAGACCGGGATCAAGTGCTAACATCCAGATCCGTAACATGGGTAATCCGTTATACGTAATTGATGGTATTCAACAGGATGCAGGGCAGTTTAATAATATCTCGCCCAACGATATCGAAACTATCAGTGTGCTAAAAGATGCTTCGGCCGCTATTTATGGTAGCAGGGCCGCTAACGGGGTAATTTTAGTAACCACTAAAAGAGGTAAAAATAGTACGCGTAATACCTTCAGTGTTGATGCTTATACCGGATGGCAGAACTGGGTGCGTTTCCCTGAAACTACCGATGCTTACCAATGGATGTTGGGAAAGGCTACCGCAGAATTAAACCAGAACGGCAAAACAGATATTACGCCATCCGAACTTGAAAAATGGAAAGCCGGAACAGAATATGGCTATCAGAGCCAGAACTGGAGGGATATCATCATTGCGCCAAATGCACCGCAATCTTCGATTAATTTAAGTGCTTCTGGTGGCAGCGACAAAGTGAATTATTACTTCTCGGGTACACACCTTGATCAGAAAGGGGTGTATGGAACGGAACGTGAATTCGATTTTAACCGGACCAACATCCAGAGTAATATAGAAGCTAAAATAACCGACCGTTTTAAAGTAGGAATGTTGATCAACGGCCGTATAGAAAGCCGCGATCAGCCAGGTGTACCGGGCGGTGACGATTATTTTGCTGCACGTTTTGCGCTTTTGAGAAACAGGCCAACTGAACAGGCTTATGCCAATGGTAATCCAAATTACCCGAATGATATCGGGCATAATACCGAACAGTTTGCCGTACAGAGCAAGGCTTTAACCGGTTACTGGAAATCAGACTGGAGGGTTTTACAAACCAATTTATCAGCAAGTTATGATACGCCTATAAAAGGTTTAGAAATAAAAGGTTTATACTCTTATTACATTGCCGATAACGTCATAAACGGCCATGAGTATACCTACAATGTCTATACTTATCATCCGGAAACTGGTGTTTACGAAGAAAAAGTTGGAAGTTCTAACCCTTACCGGGAACGTAGAAACGAAAAGATTTACACCAATACCTATCAGCTACAGGCTAACTACAACCGTACTTTTGGTAAACATACCGTTGGGGGTGTTTTGGTAGCGGAGCGGTTAGACCGTTTTAGGACCTACACTTTCCAGCATGCCGTACCACAGACCAATATTCTGCCTGTTTTGCAGTTCGCCGATATGGACGGACAGGATTTTGCCGATATTCAGGAAGAAGAGGCCCGCGTTGGTTATGTGGCGAGGTTAAACTATAACTATGATAACAAATATTACCTGGAACTTTCTGGCCGTAGAGATGCCTCATGGAAGTTTGCACCCGACAGGCGTGTAGGTTATTTCCCTTCAGCATCAATCGGTTGGAGAATTACCCAGGAGAAATTTATGAAATCGCTTTTAGGTGAAAGTACGATCTTAAATGATTTAAAACTCCGTGCCTCCTATGGACAGCTTGGAGATGATGATTTGCGCCTTAATCCATTTCAAGAACCTCGCCTCGATCCGTATGCTTACATTCCTGGATACAGATATAATCAAGGAACTGTGATTTTGGATGGAAAGAATATTACAACCTCAAGGGATAAGGGGCCGATTATCAATAACCTCACCTGGCTTACCAGCAAGATTACCGATATCGGCTTAGACTTTGTGATGTTTAACAACAAACTTTCAGGAACAGCTGATTATTTTTATAGAAAACGTACTGGTTTACCGAATCTTAAAAATGATGTGGTGGCTCCGATTGAACTGGGCTATAGTTTAAGTCCTGAAAACCTGGAAAGTGATGCGCAGTTCGGAGCTGAATTCGCGTTAAATTACAGGGATAAGATTGGAGAATTTAACTACAATGTTGGTGGAAATATTTCCATTAGCCGAAGAAAATTTTTAGAGCAGTATAAACCGCGTTACGGCAACTCGTGGGACAATTACAGAAATAGCTATAACCAGCGTTATACCGATATTTTCTGGGGATATGAGGTAACCGGGCAGTTCCAGAACGTTGACGAGATCAATAGTTACAAAGTAAACATTGATGGACAGGGAAACCGCTCTTTATTGCCGGGCGATTTAATTTATAAGGATCAAAACGGCGACGGTGTGATTAATGACCTGGATCAAAGACCGATCGGATATACCACACAAGGCCAGCCGAACATCGGCTTCGGTTTTACCATAGGCGGTTCTTACAAAAACTTTGATTTTTCAGCCGATTTTTCAGGCGGAGCCCTGTACTCATGGAACCAGAACTGGGAACAGCGCTGGGCATTCCAGAACACAGGTGCTTTATTGCAGAGTTTTGCTGATGACAGCTGGCACCGTACCAATCCATACGACCTGAACAGCGCATGGATCCCAGGGAAATATCCTGCATTGCGCTTCAATGATGGTGGACATAGTAATTACAACAAAAACTCTACTTTCTGGTTGCATAATGTAAGGTATCTGCGTGCCCGTACGCTTGAGATCGGTTATACTATACCTAAAAGATGGGCTGAAAAAATCAAGATCCAGAATGCCAGGGTTTATGTTAACGGATATAACCTCTTTTCTATCGATAACCTGAAAGATTATGGTGTAGACCCTGAAATTGCAGATGATAACGGATTACAGTATCCACAGAACAAGTTTTTTAATATCGGTATTAAATTAACGCTGTAACATGAAAAAGACTAATCAGATGAAAAAAATTATATATGCATTTGCTGCCATTGCCTTTTTGAGTTTTGCGCAGTCGTGTAAAAAAGATTCAGAATTTTTAGATAAACAACCTACCAGTACCCTACCCATTGATGCGGTATGGAAAGATCCGAACCTCGTGCTCACTGTTGTTGGCGATCTCTACGATCGTTACCCGGATTATCAGACCATTGAAGGATGGTGGGCTTTTGCCGATTTTGACGAAGGTTTTGCCTCCGCCAGCGGTGATTATTTCCGTCACCAGAATTTAGAATATGGTTATGGTATGTGGGCGTATTGGGACATGGGGGTTTATGGTTATATCCGCGACCTGAATATGTTTATTAAACGTGGACAGGAATCTACTGCTTTAAAGGCAGAAGACCGCGACCGTTTCCTGGCCGAAGCACGCTTTATCAGAGCGGGTGTATATTTCGAAATGGTAAAAAGAATGGGTGGCGTGCCTTTGATCACAACCGTTTTAGACTATAATTATAGCGGCGATCCAAGTTACCTTCAGTTTCCAAGGGCAAAAGAAACCGAAATTTATGATTTTGTGATTTCAGAACTGGAAGCCGTAAAAACCATACTGCCTGATAATCCAACCGTGCAGAGCAGGGCTACAAAAGCTGCGGCACTTGCTATGGAATCAAGAGCAGCATTATATGCAGGCGCTATCGCCAAATACAGCAACTCGCAGTTAAGCTTGCCTGGTGGAGAGGTGGGTATATCTTCAAGCCTGGCCAATGCTTATTTCACAAAGTCCTTAGCTGCTGCAAAAGAGATTATCGATGGCGGTAAATATTCGCTATACAAAAAGAACCCTAACTTATCCGAAAATTTCGCTTCGCTTTTTACCGATAAAGGCAGTAATCCGGAAGTGATTTTTGCGAAAGATTTTAAATTGAAAACCAATAAGGTTCATGGTTTTACGATCGATAACCAGCCACGTTCTTCAGCAGAGGAAGCGCAGGGCGGGCGTTTAAACCCATCGTTAAACCTTGTTCAGTCTTTCGAAAAACTGGATAATACTTATGCATCCATGGCCTCGGTTGATGGAAGTGGTAACCCGGTTTATTACAGTGGTATCACCGATATTTTTGCGGGTCGTGACGCACGTTTGGCTGGGACCGTGATTCTTCCGGGAACGCAGTTTAAAGGCAAAACCGTTGATATCTGGGCTGGCTACCAATTGGCCGATGGTTCTATCGTAACAGGCGATAACTTCGGACAGAACAAAACGAATGTTCTTCCGGGAAATGCAGGTTCTGTACAGGTGGTTGGTGCTGATGGTCCTGTAGATGGACTCGAATTCAGTGCACAGTCAGGCTTTTACGTTCGCAAATATTTAGACCCGGCAACAGGTTCAGGACAGATCGGTACCCGCAGTGATGTTTGGTGGATCCGCTACCGTTATGCCGAGGTATTGTTAAATGCGGCCGAAGCGGCTTTTGAATTGGGCGATCCCACTACAGCAGCCAACTATATTAAACAAGTAAGAGACCGTGCAGGATTAACTGTTGCTTTAACCCCGGCGCAGATTACTTTCGACCGTATTGTACACGAACGTAAAGTAGAATTAGCCTTCGAAGGACATGAACTTTGGGATATGAAACGCTGGAGACTGGCTGATAAAGTTTGGAACGGCAATAACATGTCTGCAGCCGATTTTATTAATGCAAACAACATTGGCAGCGCAACACGCACCAGTACGCAGGTATTTGGCTTGTGGCCATACAAATATTATAACCCTGGCAACGCCAACCATTTGAAATACATTTTTAAAGTGATCAAACCAAGCCGTGTAACCGCTGCACACCGTTTCCGTATCGGAAATTACTACTCTTCAATCGGGCAGGATGTACTTAACGGAAACCCTAAAATTGTAAGAAACCCTAACCAATAAGCAGATATAGATATGAAAATTAGATTTTATTTCATGATAGGGGCACTTATTGCCGTTCTTTTTGCTTCATGTAAAAAAGATAACTACGAAGCACCTGAAGCCGATTTTACAGGGCGGATCGTTTATAAAGGGGAACCCATCGGTGTTCAATATGGCCAGGTTAATTTCGAACTCTGGCAGTCAGGTTTTGGGAATTATTCCGCGCTGAATGTTAATGTGAGCCAGGATGGAACCTATTCTGCCAAATTATTCAACGGAGACTATAAACTGGTTTTTTCTGCAAACCAGGGGCCTTTTTTATGGAAAAAGAATGCTGCCGGAAGACAGGATACCATTGCGGTAAATATAAATGGCAGTAAAACCATGGATATTGAGGTAATGCCTTACTACATGATCCGCGGAGCCACACTTAGCGCTGCAGCAGGTAAAATAAATGCTTTCTGTAAACTAGAAAAAATCATCACCAATGCCGATGGCAAGGATATTGAAAATGTATCACTGTACATTAACAAAACACAATTTGTAGATGGTAGCAATAACATTGCTACCCAGCAGATCAGTGGTGCAGCCATTGCCGATCTCAACAACCTGAACATGAGTGTTACGATCCCAGGCATTACACCTACTCAAAATTATGTTTTTGCCAGGATAGGTGTTAAAATTGCCGGTGTTGACGATTTGATTTTTACACCTGTAAGTAAAATAAGTTTTTAGTTGAAAAATACCAAATTGTCATCCTGAGCCTGTCGAAGGACCAGCTTAAATAACTGGAAGCGTTTCGACGGGCTCAACGTGACATATTTGAAGGTCGGTCGTCATTCCCAATCGGGTTGGGAATGACGATCAACATAAGTATATCAATAATCAATATCTTACCCTTAGCAGATCATATTAAATGAAATATATTTTCGCCTTTTTTTTATGCTTCTTCGTATTTTCTATCGGTAAAAACGTGTTTGCAAAACCGCTAAATGATACCCTTTATCTTGCCGATCCGACCATTTTTGTAGATCAAGGCAGTTATTATTTATATGGTACGAGTAGCGATCAGGGCTTTTTGGTTTATGTTTCAAAAGACCTTAAAAACTGGAGCAAAAAGTCAGAAAATTATGGATTTGCTTTAAAAAAAGGTGATGCTTTTGGAAGCAAAGGTTTTTGGGCTCCACAGGTATTTAAAAGAGGGAATAATTATTTCATGGCCTACACCGCCGATGAGCAGATTGCCATTGCTCAAAGCAGAAGTCCATTAGGCCCATTTAAGCAGAAAACATTAAAAGCCATTTCTGGTGTTGGAAAACAGATCGATCCCTTTGTATTTACCGATATTGACGGGAAAAATTACCTTTATCATGTCAAACTTGACAATGGCAACCGGATTTATGTATCTGAACTGGAGGCCGATTTTTCAGATGTAATCCCAAACACTGCAAAGGAATGTTTATCGGGAACCGAATTTTGGGAAAATACCACAAAAACCGATTGGCCGGTAACCGAAGGTCCAACGGTTTTGAAAAAGAACAATCTTTATTACCTTTTTTATTCAGCAAACGATTTTCGAAATCCCGATTATGCTGTAGGTTATGCCACTTCTGGCTCACCAACCGGGCCGTGGACGAAATATGCGGGAAACCCGATCATTAACAGAAAGTTGTTGAAATTCAATGGAACTGGTCACGGCGATTTTTTTATCGATAAAAACGGGACTTTGCAGTATGTATTTCACACGCATCATAACAATCAAAAGGTGTCGCCAAGGGCTACAGCTATTATAAAGGCTGCTTTTGTCAAAGATAAAAACGGTACTGAACAAATGCATGTCGACCCTAAAAGTTTTCGCTTTTTAATGCAGAGCGCAAATTGATTGCTTTTGTAGAAATTTTGAAACAAAAGAAGGCTGGTTTCAGAAAAGAAATTACTTTTTTTAAAGATTGATAAAATGCAGCAGCCTGAAAAAAATAGCAGGTGTAAAGCTTTAAAAATGAATAAATTGAAACTAAAATTACTTTTCGCACTTTGCCTGTTGGTGATGGGAGGGTTAAATGCACAAACATTTACCAATCCCTTATTGCCATCCGGTGCTGACCCTTATAGTTATTATAAAGATGGTTATTACTATTATACCCATACCACTGGTAACCGTGTAGACCTTTGGAAAACCAAAACCCTTGATGGCCTTAAAAATGCCGAGCGGAAAACCATCTGGAAAGCGCCTGCCGGAACGATGTACAGTAAAGAAATCTGGGCACCTGAAGTCATATTTTTGAGGGGGAAATGGTATGCCTATTTTGCTGCTGATGATGGCAAAAATGAAAACCACCGCATGTATGTATTGGAAAACGATTCCACCGACCCGATGAAGGGGGAATGGGTATTTAAAGGCAAGGTTGCTGATCCTACCAATAAATGGGCCATAGATGGCGATGTTATCGATTTTAAAGGCCAACTGTATATGATCTGGTCGGGCTGGGAAGGAAATGAAAACGGTAAACAGGAAATTTTTATGGCTAAACTTAAAAATCCGTGGACGGTAGATGGAAACCGCGTAAAAATTTCTACCCCAAAATTTGACTGGGAAAAAAATGGTGATCTGGGCGGTGGTGCTCACGTTGATGTAAATGAGGGGCCACAATTTCTGGTACATGGCAATAAAATTTTTATCATTTATTCAGCCAGTGGCTGCTGGACAGATTTTTATGCCTTGGGCATGCTTTCGGCTTCAGCAAAAAGCAACCTGATCGATCCAAAATCCTGGACGAAAGCCGATAAACCTGTTTTTCAACAATCGCCAAAAGATGGCGTTTATGCCCCTGGTCACAATTCGTTTTTTAAATCGCCTGATGGTAAAGAGAACTGGATTCTATATCATGCCAATGATAAACCCGGGCAGGGCTGCGGAGGTTTCCGTTCTCCAAGGGCACAAAAATTTATATGGAATGCTGATGGTACCCCGAATTTTGGAACTCCGGTAAAAGCGGGATTGAGTTTACGATCACCATCAAACCGAAATAAAAAATAATCAGATAAATACCGATATGAATTTAAAAAACTATGCGCTAATTACTATCCTGAGCCTAAGCATTAGCACTGGCTTTGCGCAAAAAACAAAAAAAAGTACCGAACTTGCAAAAGTTTGGTCAGTAGAAAAGGCCAATGCCTGGTATAACGAGCACAAATGGCTAACTGGCGCAAATTACATTCCATCTAATGCCATCAACCAGTTGGAAATGTGGCAAGCAGATACCTTTTCGTCCGATTTGATTGATAAAGAACTTGGCTGGGCAGAAGGCATTGGCTTTAACACGCTCCGTGTTTTCCTTTATAGCAAAGCCTGGAGCCAAGATCCGGAAGGTTTTAAAAAACGCATGGACCAGTTTTTAACCATTACCCAAAAACATGGCATCAAACCCATGTTTGTCTTTTTCGACGATTGCTGGAACAAAACTTCGGCCATTGGCAAACAACCTGAACCAAAAATGGGTATCCACAATTCGGGCTGGTTACAGGATCCAGGTGATCCGGCTTTCAAAGAAGAAGCCAATTTCCCTGAACTGGAAAAATATGTAAAAGATGTGCTTATGCATTTTGCGCATGACAAAAGGATTTTGCTTTGGGACTTATATAATGAGCCTGGAAACAGCGGAAAATTGGAAGCAACTATTCCTTTGTTAAACAAAACCATCAGCTGGGCACGCGCAGTTAATCCGGATCAACCGATTTCAATTGGCTTATGGAGTTGGGGTTTCGAAAAACTTAACGCCATACAGCTCGCCAATTCGGATATTATAACCTACCATAATTATGAGGCACCGGAGTGGCACCAGCGTACCATTGATCTGCTAAAAGCAAGCGGCAGACCGCTGATCTGCACTGAATACATGGCACGATCACGCAATAGCCGTTTTTCCAATATCCTCCCGATGCTAAAAAATGGAAATGTTGGCGCTATAAACTGGGGTTTCGCTGCAGGCAAAACCAATACCAAATATGCATGGGATACCCCACTTGCCGATGGATCTGAGCCGATCGAATGGTTTCACGAGATTTTTCAGCCCGATGGTACACCATACCGCCTGGACGAGGTTAACCTGATCAAAAAACTCAATAATAAATAAATTTTATCAGTAGGGAGATCCGAAGAAGGACTTTATAAAATTATTGTCAGTCTGAGCGTAGTCGAAGACCCCTAGTTAAAAAAGTCCTTCTACAGACTATCATTGGCAAACTCCAATAAAATAGTCGTCATCTCGACTGTAGCGCAGCGAAATGGAGAGATCTATCTAGACAGATTTCTCGACTGCGTTGCACTCCGCTCGAAATGACGGTAACTTGGGGGTTTTTACGGAGTAGATTAATTGCTGTCATTATTGACTTTACGAAACAAATAGATCCCCATGAAACTGTTCCCTGCTTAAATAAAACTTAATTTAAACACCCAAATTTAAACCAATGAATAAAAAAGTATCTATTTTCTTATCGCTGCTGGGGCTCTCACTTTCCCTATCTGCACAGCAGCAAGACAAATCATGGTCGATGGTGAAAGGGAAGATCTCTTCTCCATGGGCAAAGGAAATTAATCCTAAGAATGTATTACCAGAATATCCGCGTCCTCAGCTTGAGCGTACGGGTAACTGGAAAAACCTGAATGGTCTTTGGGATTATGCCATTTCCGGAAAATCGCAGCGTCCGGCCATTAACCAGGGTAAAATTTTAGTTCCCTTTGCTGTAGAATCTGCGCTTTCTGGTGTGGGTAAAACGGTTGGTAAAGACAGTTTACTATGGTATAAAACCGTATTTACAGTGCCTTCGAACATGAAAGGCAAAGAAATTTTGCTTCATTTCGGTGCTGTTGACTGGAGATCGACCGTTAGCATTAACGGCAAAGAAGTAGGGGAACATGAAGGCGGTTTTGATCCTTTTAGTTTTAACATTACGCCATTTTTAAATAAAAGCGGCAACCAGACCTTAACTGTAGAAGTTTGGGATCCGACAGATGAAGGACCTCAACCAAGGGGTAAACAGGTTAAAAGACCTGAAGGCATCTGGTACACTCCGGTAACGGGCATCTGGCAAACGGTATGGATCGAAGCGGTAAACAAATCACATATCGATCACATTAAAGTAACCCCTGACATCGATCAGCAATTATTGGCTGTTACGCCAGTTTTAAAGGGAGCCTCTTCAGGCGATCAGGTAAAAGTTTCGGCCTGGGATGGCACGACAAAAGTTTCTGAACAAACCGGTGATGGCAGCGGCGCAATTACCTTAAAAATAGCCAATCCAAAGTTATGGAGTCCTAAAAGTCCGTTTTTATATGATTTAAAAGTTGAGCTGCTAGCCAAAAACAAGAAGGTTGATGAGGTGAAAAGTTATTTCGCCATGCGTAAAAGCTCGATTGGCAAAGATCAGAACGGCATCCAACGCATGTTATTGAACAACGAATTTGTTTTTCAGTACGGTTCTCTTGATCAGGGCTGGTGGCCAGATGGGCTTTACACTGCGCCGACTGATGCTGCTTTGAAATTCGATGTGGATAAAACCAAAGAAATGGGTTTCAACATGATCAGAAAACACATTAAGGTAGAACCAGCCCGTTGGTATTACTATTGTGATAAAGCCGGAATGTTGGTTTGGCAGGACATGCCGAGCGGCGATCTGGGTAATGGCTGGGAAAATCGTCCGGGTGTTTTAGACCATGGTTCTGATCAAAAGAGGACCGCCGAATCAGAAGGCTATTATAAAAAGGAGTGGAACGCCATTATCGATGCACTTTATAATGTGCCTTCTATCGTAGTGTGGACACCTTTTAACGAAGCCTGGGGCCAGTTTAAAACTGTAGAAATTGCCAAATGGACCAAGGAGAAAGATCCTTCGAGATTAGTAAATACCGCTAGTGGAGGTAATTTCCATCCGGTAGGTGATATTATTGATCTGCACAACTATCCACATCCTGCAATGCCAAGTCCCGATTATTTTGGAAAAGAATATGCCTTAGTATTGGGTGAGTTTGGTGGACTCGGACTGCCTATTGATGGCCATGTATGGCAACAGAAAAATAACTGGGGTTACCAGAGTTTTAAAAACAAAACAGATCTGTTTAACAAATACGCAGAGTTTGCCAAACGTTTAGAAGAATTAATTCCTTTGGGGCTTTCTGCCGGAGTATATACCCAAACTACTGATGTTGAAGTAGAGACCAATGGACTGATGACCTACGATAGAAAAGACATTAAATTTTCAGAAGTACAGATGAAAGCTTTGCATGACAAATTATACCAGATTAATGTACCGGTGCAGAAATAAAATTAATAAAGATAAGTCGTCATTGCGAGAAGGCTTTTTCAGCCGACGAAGCAATCTTAATGCGGTAGCAGTTAGCGATCGTTTAAGATTGCTTTGTGGCTGGCGCAGTGACGATTAATTTAAACTCAAATACATGGTAATGATGAGAAAAAAAATAACCTTTTCGTGGTATGCTGCCTTATGGGTAATCGCTAAACTTCTTCTGATCACAAACCTGTTATCGGCACAAACCGTAATAGAGCCTGTAATTGCAGGAGATTTTGCCGATCCCTCCATTATCCGGGCCAATAATCAATATTATGCGGTGGGTACTTCATCTGAATGGGCACCTCATTTTCCTATCTACAGCTCAAAAGATCTGCTGAACTGGAAACAGACGGGTTATGTTTTTGACAAGGCACCAGCATGGACATCTGGTTCGTTTTGGGCACCGGAATACGATTATCATGATAAAACCTATTTCATTTATTATACCGCAAGAAGGAAAAAGAACAACGTTTCATGCATTGGTGTGGCCACTTCAAAATATCCCGATAGGGGCTTTATTGATCAGGGTATCATTATAGAATATGGAAAGGAAGCAATTGATGCATTTGTTTACCTTGACGGCAATACGCGTTACATTACCTTTAAGGCTTATGGTTTAGATAATCGTCCAATTGAGATTTTGGCCTGTAAGCTAGCCAAAAACGGACTTAAAGTAGAAGGAGAGCCATTTTCTTTGCTTAAAGATGACCAAAAGATTGGTTTGGAAGGGCAGAGTATCCTGAAAAAAGATGGCTATTATTATCTTTTCCATTCTGCCGGAAATTGCTGTGGCGCACAATGCGATTATAATGTAAGGGTGGCCAGATCAAAATCTTTTGCCGGACCTTACGAGCTTTATGCTGAGAATCCCCTGTTAACGGAAAATGAATATTGGAAATGTTCAGGGCACGGTACCTTTGTAAAAGCTGCAGATGGAAAAGATTATTACCTCTACCATGCCTACAATAAAAAGACCAATATTTTCTCGGGAAGACAGGGCATGTTAGCGCAATTGAGCTGGCCATCGAAAGGCGGATGGCCGGTTTTAAAAGAACAATCAGGTCCAAACCTTAATCGGGATTTGAAACTGAACTTCACCAAGCCCCAAAGAGATGAAAATTGGCAATGGGATTTTAGAAACTCAACGCCAATAATTTCGCAAAAGAAAGGGCAGCTTCATTTATCCGGGATTATTAATAAAGATAACCTAAGCGGGATAGCATTAACCGTTAGACCTATATCAACAACTTTTGAAGCGACTACGACAGTAACAAATACCAATAATGCACTAAAAGGTTTAGTGTATTATGGCGATGCAGGCTCGGCTATAGGCATTGGCATAGCTGGAAATGAAATAGAATTTTGGAAAGTAGAAAATAAAACCAGAACAGTGCTTGCAAAGGTGGAAATACCAACAACAGTTCCGGTTGAGCTTAAAATGAAAGCCGCAGATGATTTAAGCTTGCTTGTATCTTTCAGGAAACCTAATGAAGAATGGCAAAATGTTCCGGTAAAGGAAAAAATTACGGTTAACTTTTTACCACAATGGGATAGGAGCCCGCGTATTGGTCTTCATTTTAATGGAAGTGTTGGTCAGGATGCTGACTTTTCCACTTTTGAATTAAAGTATTGATTTCTGTGCCGGGAGATGTTACCATCTGACGAATATTTAAATTTTTGTTTATGGCGCAGTCAAATGTTTCCGTCTGACCGTAATTCAATTTTATAGTAAAACAACATTGTGTCAGATGGTAACATCAGACACCACTAAGAAATCCGATGAAAAACAGAACTCACATATTGCATGACAAAAAAACGAAGGTTATTACGCCCTCGCCAGCCTAAACTCATTGTAACACATTATAATATTAAACCCGAGGAAAATGATGTTCTCCGAACTCACTTTCAATCTATTGATATCAACTCCTAAAATAGAAGAAATAAACAGCGTAGAGAATACCAGTATTGCACTCAAAAATATACTGATAAAAGCCGAATGCAGCAACATTGTAATCCTGAATAGGTTTGCCTGAAAGAAATATTCGGGGTTGCGGATCATCTGTACCAGGTTAACGATAATGAAAAAGCCTATAAGCACCACGTAAACGTTCATATAGGGCGTGGCATTATCCCATGCCAACAGATCAAAATATCCTTTCGAAGCGAAATAAATAATAATTCCGAGGCAAATCAGGGTTTTAAGGGCCATCCAGAATTTTTTGCCCGAAAACAGGAGATGCAATTTAGGGTATTTAACGCTATCGACATGGTTGGCGATTCCCAATAATTTAGCAGACGGAGGTACAAAAGGATTAAACATGCCTAACAGTATAAGCATAATGGTACTCATAAACTGAAAAATGGCATCACTAATCAGCCGCTCCATTTTTTCCTGATTAAGTAAGGTATCGTTCGAATAGGTAAATATCGATAACGAGATAAGTATAATAACCACAAGATGAAATATTACACCTGCATAATTGTTTAAACCGGGTTTGTTTATTTGCTGCCCTTCGGTAGTTTGCGATTTGTTACTTAATGAGAATTTAGCAGATAGTGCTTTAAGCGAACTGGCTGCGCCCCTTGCCATCAGGGCAATGGCAAGAACAAAAATTCCGATACCAATAATAAAGGAGGCGATACCTGCGGCTTCAAAACTGTATAATCCAAGCAGAAAAATAAGCGTTCCGATGCTAAGCGCCATATGTTTATACTTGATTTTGGTTAAACCATGCATGTTGAGCAGAATGGTGTAAAACAGTCCAAATGCGGCACCTATGGCGATGGCCATTAATAGTTTTGCTATGATATTTCCGGGCATAGTTTAGATAAAAAGCTGTTTGCTAACGATAATCAAATTTTTACTTCAGTAAGGCCATAGAAAGTATCGGAAAAGGTTTTCCTGCTCCATCCCGCTCACTCCGTTCGTAGGTTACAAAACCAAGTTTTTCATAAAAACCTACTGCTTGTTCATTCTGCTCATTTACATCTACCGTATTGACATCATGTTTATCTTTTGCAAAATCAATCAACGTTTTACCGAGTCCTTTTCCTCTGGCATCTGGATGGATAAAGAGCATCTGGATCGATTTTTTATTGATGCCTATAAAACCCATCACCTCTTTTTCAAACTTAACAGCATATAACCGTACCTGATCAAAATATTCAGTTAAAATCAGCGAGCGGTAGGTCATAATATCATTCTCAGAAAGAAAATGGTGTGTTGCCCTTACCGAACTTTCCCACACTGTAATCAATTTTTCGTACGCTTTTTTGCCTGCCGGTTCAATTAACACTTCTTTCATGGTTTTTCATCCTATCTAATACATATTCGGTTTCAGCAATAAAATTTTCTATCGGATTGGTCTTGCCAAAGTCGGCTAAGGTGAGTTCGGAAGTGCCTGATAATTTTTTAAATTTTAAACGCACATCAGTACCGTTATAAAGCCCGTTATAAGTTTTGCGTACAATACTGAATCCTGCGAACTTATTGAAAGTATAACTTTTAAACAATAATCCGATCCGGTAAACCTTAATCTTTTGCGTACTTACATCAAAAACAATTCTTTTGGTGATGGTGAGCACAAAGAGTGTAATAGGAATTAGCACAATAACAGACAGTTGCTGGTCGCTATCGGTTGGCTGTGTTTTGGTAAAAAGGTTATACCAAAAATAACAGGCAAAAAAGCCGAAAAATATGAGCACAGGCAAATATTTTATACTGCTACCATACTTTAAACGGAAGGTATTATGATCAGCAATATAATAAGTCAATATGCCCAGATCAATCGGATTAGGCTGCACAATTACCTGTTTTGCAGCTTTTGAACTGATCATGTTTTTTATAGCGCTCAGTACCAGGCTGTCGTAATGCTTTTTATCCTTATCCTCTTCACTGCTGAACGATGGGGAAATGCGGTAACCCTTGCCAAAGCGGTCATCTTTACTTTTGAGGTAATAAGCCAGTCCGAAACGGATTTGTGGATCAATTGAGGCCACTTGATTAAAACTCATCAACAGCTTTTTGCTATAAATGGTTTTAAGATAAACAGCTTGGTTAAAAGCATCGAAAATCACTTTTCTTTTACCATAGATAAAAAATGGGATACAGGCCAGGATTAGTGGTAGCATAATAAAGTAGCTGGCAAAATATTTAGCCTCAATGTCCAAAAAATCACCTTTAACCATGATTAAGATTATAGTTAAGGGCATTGCCAATAGCAGCGCAACAATGGCCAGGCCAACAGGAATTAAAAATGCGAATGGTTTAACTGTAATGGATTGTTCATCGATATGATAATACTTTGCCATAACTTATAAACGCTGTTGCTTTGCCCTTTTTCTTTTAACAACACCAATAATATACATCAGGATAAAGAACGGTATAAGCAGTATCCAAGGATTATCGCTTAATCTGCCCAGCAGTGTAATTTTGGCATCATCCCAATCGTGGATGTCTTTTTCTACCAAAAGTTCATTTTTTAAAGTCATTTTAAAAATGGTCACTTCTCGTTTATCGCCCATTATAAAACGCGATATGGCTTTGCCTACACCACCCTCACGTGCAGCTGAGAGTTGGGATTTTAATGCTTTTACTTCTACCGTATCTCCCTGCTTAATTTTCTCAGCCAATGCTTTTTCATCATCGGTACTGCCTTGCCATGGTAAGCGGAGGCTAATTTCTTCTTTTTCGGGTTTAATAAACAGATAGGAAATCAAAACGCGGTCGTTCTGTTTTTTTTCCATTACCCAAAGTTCTTTCACCACAAATTTTTTCGTTGTAAAATCAGCTTCTGTACGTGTCTTGGCTTCGTTGGTGGTTTGATCGAAAGTGTTGAAAATCCAGAAGGTTACGCCGGATAAAATAATAAAGACCGCGAGAACTGCGAAGATGATTTTTTTTGTCATAGAACAATAATCAAGTATACGTTAAATTATTTGCCCCCTGTAATGATGAAGAGCGCAGCTAATAAACGCATGGTTCGCTAAAAAGTTTGTAAACTTAGATTGTTTTGTTTCTTTAAAGTGTTAAGGATAAGAAATTAAGTGTAATTGGGAATGTTATTAATCTTCGATCCTCCAGTCAACAATCCTTAGTTCATCGCCTACATTAATAATTCCTGAATACTGGTGCAGTAAATTTTGCCCGAACAGGATTTTTTTGTTGATGGTGCGGTAGCCGGCCAACGTTCTCAGTGGTTCCTGTCCTTTTTCACCTGTTTGCTGATCAATGGTAATGAGTACACATCTTGCACAGGGTTTTACCGCCGAAAATAGAATCTCGCCAATGTAAAATGCTTTAAAACTGTCCTCAATGTGAGGCTCACCACCTATAAAAACAAAATTTGGACGGAAACGATCCATTTTTATCGGGTTTTCGAGTTTTTCATTCAGCCCGTCAAGCGAAGATTGACCGATAATCAGACAAGGATAACCATCGGCAAAACTCACTACTTCATTGTTCGATGCATATCTTGGGTCTACCATTCTTTTCTCCGCCACCGGCATTTTTACCAGTTTTACTTTAAATTTCAGGAAATCAGAAAACCAATCGCTTACCTCGGTATTTACTTCTGTGCCTACAGCGGTATCATTCCAGATCACAACTGAAATTTGTTCTCCGGTATCTTCATCCAAAGAAAAGGATATGTTTTGCGCAGGCAATTTTTTATGAGAAACGCTTAATTTACCATCTGCAATGTTTACCTGTAGTAGTGCCAGTTCAAAATGCTTCCTTTGGGTAATAAAGATTCCTTCTTCGTCAATAAGCATCCATCTTCTGTCGTATTGTAAGCCGCTTTCTTCGAGTTTTGCTGTCTGAAGACTGATGCCTCCCAGCGATTTAATCGGATAGATGTTTATTTCAGAAAGGACAAATTTGCTCATGATTTAAAGATAAATCACTTTTTTGATTTATACTATTTATCATTGGTTTGGACAAAAATAAAAAGTCATTGTTCTTCAATGATGGCTTAAAGTGATTTTTATCCCTTCAAAATTTGAATAAGATCATCATTGATATAAAATACTTCTCTACCATCTTTAGAGGCGCTCACTATTTTGGCATCTTCAAGTTCTCTAAACTATTTAGTCAGTGTCGTTCTTGAGCTAACACCAAGAAGGTCTCCAATAAATTTAGGTTTAATATAGGGCTGGCTGAAAATAGCTTCATTAATTTCTTTGTTATACCACTTGATTTTAGATTTTCCATAAGATAGGGTGGCTTCCATCTGATTCAGAATACTTATGATTAACTGGTTAGTTAATACGGCAGTTTTTTCAACCGCATCAAGCATATATAGGAGCCAGGGTTTCCATGAATTCCGCTGAGTAACTGCCCCTAAGTGATAATAGTAATCATCTTTGTTTAGGATGATGTATTTGGACAGATATAATATAGGTTGTTGTAATAAATCTTTGTTGACCAAATATAAAAGATTTAAAATTCGTCCTGTTCTTCCATTTCCATCGGTGAATGGCTGTATTGCTTCAAATTGATAATGGGCGATACACATTTTTATAAGTGGGTCTGATGGGTACTTAATATCATCGTTTAGATATTCAATCAAATTGTCCATTTTTACTTCAATTATTCCCTCTCCTCTAGGTGGGGTATATATAATCTCGCCTGATCTAAATTGACTTTGCCCTCTTCTAATCACCGTTAAACTTTGTTGCGGCCTGAAACTTGCCGTAGTATTTTAATCTGTCTAAATGTACTGATGATGCAATCTTTATCTATTTTCCCATTTGTTAGGATCAGTTTATACCCTTCCCAAAGAGCCTCACGATACCTTAATACCTCTTTTGTTGCGGCTTAATATTTTCTTCCCTAAGTGTATCTGAAACGGCCTTATATAATTCATCCTCAGTAGTGAATATATTTTCAATCGCAGTTGAGGTTTGTGCTTCCTGTAGTGCAATCGTGTTAGCTAACATTGTTGGATTAGGTAAGCGGTAAAGGCTACTATTTGTTGTAGCTAATGCTCCTGAAGCTGTTACTAATTTTTTTAAAATATCTATGTCATCCTCAATACTTTCTTGTGGGGGCAAGAGTGGGAGATCATTGAAAGGACGCGTTCTATCATATACCATAAACGTTCATTTAATTATGTACTTAAACATATGTGCATAATACTGGTTATTAATGGACATATTTCAATTATGTGTTCACATTTGATGTAATATTGGACATATAGCAAAAATATAGAAATATTTTGTCTAAGCATCGAATTGGCTGGTTCTATCCCCTACACTTCTTTTATTAGTCTATTCTGAATAAATTTATGGATTGGAAATAACGAAAATCAAGAAATAAAATATAGGAATGATTTTAATGTGCAAATATCTAATCATGAGTTGAGTAGCTGGGCTATAAAATTTCAATGTTCTTCTGCTCAAATACCTCAAATATCTGTGCATTGATCATGCTTTTGGTCAGATCAGCCTTTGAAATATCCTTACACCAGAAATAAATGTTGATTTTGCTGTTGAGTTTGCTAACCGGACTGATCATGATCACAGGTTCTTTGCTAATAAATACGTTGTCGTTTTCGCCTATAATTTCCCTGATCAAGTTGACTACATCTGTGGTATTAAATGGCTTGGCAATCGATAAAGAAATGTTTACGCGCATCAGGTTATTGCTCAGCGTCCAGTTGATGATATTGTTGGATAGGATGGCACCATTGGGAATGATAATTTCGGCACCCTCTTCGCTAAGCAGTGTACTTGCACGAACACCGATCTCTTTCACCCGGCCTTTTTTATCGCTTAGTTCTACAATATCACCTATTCTGATGGTTTTATCAAAAATAAGGATAATCCCTGATACAAAATTGCTTACAATATTCTGTAAACCCAAACCAATTCCAACGCCCAAAGCACCCAAAATAACCGTGATTTTGTCGATTGGCAGTCCCGATGCTGCAACGGCGATTAAAAAGCCTCCAATTAATAATACCAAACGGGTTACCAGTAATTTAGAACGTTCTCCTTTATTATCCTCAAAATTATCATCGCCTGTATCGCCAAAGAAATAGGCAATGTATTTTTGCAAAAAGTTGGCAATCCAAATGATGCCTAAAAACAATACAATGCCCCCAAAGGTAAAAGAGAAACTGCCTATAGTTCTTTTTTCAGTCAGGATTTCCATTACCGATTCGTAGAGGCTATTGAATATATTCAGGTTTGTGGTAAATATTACAAACCAGATTAGGGTAGCACCAATGCCTGTGAGTCTTTTAAGCCCTGCAATTACAGGCAGCCAGTCAAAATACTCAGGAAATCCCTTACGAATCCTGCTGCTTTTCATCTGCAGTAAAAAGGCTTCTACCAACACTTTGGCCAGGATGGTTAACGATATGGCATTTAAAAGCGAGCTTACCCCGGTTGAATAAAAAACCTGTGTAAGGGTAAAGCGGCCAAATAAATTACAAAATGTGGCAATGATGGCAAAGCCAACATATATAAATCCCGTGACGAGGATCATTTTGTATTTTTTGGCTTTTTCATCGAGTATTTTCCATACCATAACACCATAGGCAACTGAACTGGTAGTGAGGAATAACAGGAGCCAGCGCTGGTATCTGGGCGGCATGCCCAAAAGACGTAAGAACACCGGGGCAAGAAGGAGTATCACAAATATGCACCAATAGTAAAATAACTTTGAGTTTAACCTTTTGCGGAAATATACAGTGAGCAAAATCGCTAGGATAATTTCTACTGCTTCTATGTATAGTGCGGGTGCCCTCAAATCGAAAATAGGCGCCAGTGCAAAGAGCATGATAAAGGTGATTAAATAGGGCTGAGGACTGATCAGCGAAAAACCATCCAGGGTTTCTAAACGACCCCGCTGTTTTACGCTTCTAAAATTGAAGAATACCCAAAAGAAAAATATGGTGCAGGTAAAAAACAACAAGATTCTGCTGCTCCTTGTATATACAAAATAATACCGCGATATTTCCTGCTCTCCTTTAATGAACCTACTGAAGCCCATGCTTTTATTGGCCGGCCTGTTTACGGATTCCCATAAATAACGACGTTCTTTACCAAAAGCTTTAATGCTCACCGCATCAAGCTGGTTATCGGTAAGGTACATTAACTCTTTAATGTTGATTAGATTAGAAGAGGTTCTCGCTTGCAGGTTATTGATTGATAAGGTGGTGGTTTTCAATAAGCTATCCATCACTAAACGTTTCTTCTTTAGTTCGGCAAATTCACTTTTAAACATAACCTGCACCGCAGGTACTGTAAAAACTTTAATCAGTACAGTATCTTTACGCAGGTTAAGAATTTCGGTTTTTAATGCCCTTAATTCCTTTTCATATTCGTCGAGGTCTGCTAAACAATCCCGGTTATTGCTCTGTAATTCTTCCAACAAGGTCTCGTCCATCTGTAGGTTTTGAAGATTTGGAGATCTGTCGCTTTGCGTTAACCGGCTTTTAAGCAGTGTCAATGCAGCTTCATCCTGAGTTAAATGTGCCTCTATTGGCTTAAGTTTTTTAAATGAACCAACCGTTACCGGAACTTTGTTAATGGTTTCAAATACTTTTTCCAGGTGCGCAAGGTAATCACCCTTGGTCAATATTGCAGAATCGGAAAGAATAGATACATCCTGCCCCTTACCAGGTAACCTGTCCTTTTGTGCAAATGCATTACCCATAATAAGAAAGGTAAAAAGAAGGGGTATCAGGTTTCGGAACAGTATAGGGAAATTATTTATTGTTATCATTGGATTTAAAGAAATATTGGGAAATATCCTTTTTAAGGATATAGGTTGCCAAAAATAAGGATTAGAATTGATTTTACGGCCGGTGGTTTTGGCTATTTCATTTGCACTGAACCTTGAAAAATGCGAGAGCATTAATGCCAGAGAGAATTTGATGAAAATTTATACTGTTGTTTAGTAGAAAAATTAAATAAGGTCTTTCGTCTAATCCCTTGACTAGAGATAATCAGATTTATTCCTTTGTGAGGTAGATGTTCATTATGCCCCGTGCAGCAGTTTGGTTAGTTCCATAAATAAGCGATTGTTTATCTGTTACCTCCGAGCTAATCCGCATGTACTGATCAGTTTGAGCTACAATGCTCCAAGTAGTCTGTACAGCAAAATTAGGATTGCTGAAAGTGAGAATACGGTTATCTGTATTTCGCCTTAAACTATAGTCTGAAAACTTTACTGATGTATTAATATCAGTAGAAACTTTTACCTGTTTATCATCAAATGTCCAGTACGATTTTACAGCATCAGCTATGATATGGCTAACTTTGATTCCCGAAGAGTTGTAAAGCTCGAGGTCATACCCTCCGGTCGACCATTTGCCACTCAAGGTTTCACTCGTGGTATTATCGGTGTCTTTTTTGCAAGCTGATATATTGATTAAGATAAATAATAGAAATAAAATACGTTTCATGCCTGGTTTTTAAGTAGTTGAAGTTAAAGAAATCGAAATGAATTCGCAAATCTATTATATTGCTCACTCAGCTACCGGTAATTTGATAGCTGAATAAACTCTTTTAAATTTATTTACCTCAGCCTGTAGCAAGTAACGCGATATCCACGTTTACATCTTAAATTAACACTAAGCACTAATGAAAAAAATCTTACCAATTCTGTTCGTATTATTTTGTATCGCTGGATGTAAAAAGGAAAAACAGGGAAATTATTCTGAAACCATAACAAAGGGAGAAAAATGGGGAATAAAGATAGGCAGCTCGCATGCTGAGGTATATGCCCAGCTGCAAAAGGCAGGCTCAACCCTCGACTTTCAGAATGTGGCAATTTTTGGCCACAAGCCCTATAGTTCGCCAGAAAGCCTGGGTCAACTCCTTCCTTATTATTATGCGCTCACTATTTATAACAATACCGGAACCTTAGATCGTGTAGTGCTGCTTTTTAGTGGAGATAAAGTGCAGGAGATTGCTACAGGCGGTGGCCTCACCACACCAGTAAACAAATGGCCGGAAAATGCGGCTGATGATACCGCGATAAAAGTTGATGATCCGGTTTCAGGTTTAACAGCAAAGCTGATCAAAATCCATCAGTTACCAGCCTATGCAGCTTACGGATTTGTACTTTCTGATAAACCATTAAACAAACCGTACGATCTGGATATGAATAACCACGACGACTGGCAGTTTGGCTTTTCAGACTTTGTAAGTGCAAGCATCAGCGGATCTTCAACAGTAACCCTTCATTTCAAGGCAGGTAAGCTGGAGAGTATAGCGCATGATTATCGCGAAGGGCAAATATTTAATTGATCCAATTTACTGAAATTAAAAAGAAAGTATCAAAAAAATGAGGATGTATCATAAACATAGATTTGTCATCCTGAGCTTGTCGAAGGACTTGTTAAATAGGTTTTAAAGTATTTCGACAAGTTCAACATGACAGCATTTAAGGTGAAATGGTATGCGTTATACAACCTCTTTTTTCTACTATAACTATAATTAGTAACGCTTATGCACCACTAACAAATTTAACGCATTATTAAATTAATGGATCAGAATCCTGACTGCGGGGATTGTGCTCCGGAAAACTCTTATCGAAATGATGGTGACGATAAAAATTTGCACGGTCAATCTCTACAATTTCATCTTCCATCCGCAATGCGGCTGGACTTCCTATTATGCCGCGGATTTGGTTCTCCAACTCAGGCGTAACTTCACCAATAATATATCTAGGCATAGCCCTGAACTGATCATGGTGAATATCGGGTAAAATAACTTCTTTTTTACCTTCACCTAAATTTACGAGACCGATTGGGATCAGCACAGCTTTTTCTTCCAAGTCTTCGCCCATATCAGCAAGTTCCACAATAACGTACCGTATTGCATTTTGTTCGGGATCAAATAAGAGGTCGCGCACCTTTCCAACCGGATCGCCAGCTTCATTTCTTACTGGCCAGCCTTTAATGTCAGCCTCGCCATCTGTTAATTGATAAATACTTTTTGAGAGCTCTTCTAAATTGCTGTATACAATAGTTCCTGAATTCATAATTGCTTTTTTAAAGGGGCGATTAATAATGATGCCCATTTTTACAACAAGTTTTTCAGGAGATGGTTTTTATGTTAATGAGCCAAGTTACAAAGATTGGGCAGCTTAAACGAATATCGAAAACTGTTAAATAATCTATAAATATTTGTTATTTAGTGTTTTATGTTAAAGTTGCTTGGGTGTGGAGAGCTGCAGGATATCAATCAAAATAATTTTTATCAGGTAGTTATTATACTGTTTTACGGTAATTTTGTATAATCATTAAAAAAGAATCAGAAGTAATGAAGGATATAGCTGAATTTAAAAAGTCATTAGAAAAAGATAGACCTGATAGCAACATGTCGGTTCTGCTTCGGGCACTCTGGTACGATGCAAAAGGAGATTGGCATACGGCACATAACCAGGTCGACCATTTAGGCGATGTTGGTTCAGCCCGCATCCACGCCTACCTGCACCGCAAAGAAGGCGATATCTGGAATGCCGATTATTGGTATGCCAAAGCCGGAGAAAAAAGGCCGCAGTTATCATTAGATCAAGAATGGGAAGAATTAGTACAACAGTTTTTATCGTGACAGGCATAAACCACGTATCATTTAGCTCATATAAAAGTAAATGACGGTTGGTATATTGGGAAAATGATGCCAGAAACGATATTCATCGCCCCAAAATCTCCGGTCATTTTTATTTGGCAGGCATTTTAAATGAGGGTGGAAGTGAAGCTTCATCCGCTGCCCATAGTTTATTCGGACGTTTGCCCATTACGAGCTCCAATACGCCTCCTCTCATTAAATCCTTGTGAGCAAACCACGATTTGTTCCATACCTGTCCGTTTAGTTTAGCCGATTGAATGTATTTATTTTCAGGAGAATAATTGATGCAGTTCAGCTCAAACTTTTTGCCATTTCCAAGGTCCAGTTTTACATTGGCGAAAGTGGGGCTACCAATTACATACATGGGCAAGCCTGGGGTTATCGGGTAAAAACCCATCTGTGAAAATACCACAAAAGAAGTAAGGCCACCGCCATCTTCATCGCCGGGGATACCCATTAAATCGTTACGGAACCATTGGCTTAATAAACTCCTCACCCTTTTTTGCGTGCGCCAGGGCTGCCCTGCATAATTGTATAAATAAGGTATATGCATGGCAGGTTCATTACCCATAGAGAATTGCCCAACATTACCAGTATGATCGGGCAACTGCGAATAAAAATCAAACCTGCTTTTCCCAAGTGGGGTATTATACATTTTCTCCAGTTCATCAACAAAGGCCTGTTTGCCGCCAATCATATTTACCAGATCGCCCAGGTTGTGCAACACGTCCCACCGGTAAAGCCAGCCATTATTTTCGTCGTAAGTTTCTCTGGCACCAAGTCCGCCTGAAAAGCGGTAATCCAGCGGTTTAATAAATTTGCCTTCCGCATCCTTCGGATGGAAAAACCTGGTCTCCGGATTGAACACCGTATGGTAGCTGGTACTTTTATCTAAAAAGTATTTTGCCTCATCGGTTTTACCCAACTGTTGGGCAATGTTGCCCAGGCACCATTCATCATAAACTGTACCCAGGGTTACCGCTATAGGTTGGCGTTTTTCAAAATCATGAACTTCTGCTGCGGTTTCTTTTTCACCTTCAGGTAAAGCAGGAAAATAGCCCTTATCTTTAAAAAACTGATCTAAAACACCTGCTTTTTTTGACGACCATGGTGCCAGGGTTTTTTCGGTAATGGCTGCTTTACAATACTGATAAGCTTCATCAAGATTAAAACTTCTCAAACCCTTATTATAAGCATCAATGATAGTAGCCACACCATGATTGCTGTTCATCCTTCTGCTATCACCAGTTACCTCCGGAAAAGTTGGCATCCAATGATCGTTCATCTGTTGCGCCATGCGCAGGTAAGAATTAATCATATTGCCTTCCATTTTCGGCTCAATAATCACACGAAGCGGATGTGTAGCCCGGTAAGTATCCCAAATCCAGTCGTCAGTAAAAAATGGCACACCGTTATCATTATGCACTTTTCCGTCGAAGGCGCTAAAATATTTTCCATCTTCAGATAAGCTGATCATCCTTTCGTAAGTGCGATAAAGGGAAGTGTAAAATATGGTTTTGGCTGTTTCATCAGTTCCCGCTACCATGATCTTTCCAAGTGTAGCATTCCAGATATTTTTTCCGGTCTGCGCCACCTGATTCAGGTTATAATCCTTGATTTCGCGACGGAGATTCTGCTTTGCCTGTTCTTCACTGATAAATGAGACGCCGTAACGTGCCTTAATCTGACTGGTGTGAGCGGGAAATTTTAAAATAAGGTAAACATCACGGCCGGAAGCAGACTGTTCTCCCGAGTCAATTTTGGTTCCATGATGCCTGCCTGATTCAACAGGTGTTAAATCAGTTTCGAAGTAAAGGTAAACCCTGGTATTATTGTCTAGTTTCTGAAAACCACTCACCACATTTTGGCTCACCTTTAGCGCTCCGTTTCTGGTATTTAAAACCAGGTAAGCCGGAACATTTGTCTGCGAAAAGTTGAGCGCATAGATTCCTGATTGGTGCGAGGGGGCAAATTGTACATTTATCCCAAAATCATCAAGGTCAACTTCATAATAATAAGGCTTAATCACCTCATTGTCGTAACCATAAGAAATTACGTTACCCGCATTTTTGAGATCGCCCTGAAAAGGGCTCAAATTAAAGGCCGAGCTGCCCCGGTGGCTGGTAACCACAACAGGCAAACCATCTATGGTATTACTGGTAAAGTTATCGCGCTCCGGATAAACCCGCAATAAGCTGTTAGGTAAATGAACAGTAGGGTAAGTGGGTACAAGTAAATGGCTAATGTTACCAATGTACGGGTTAACATAGTCAACGGGTTGTTTTTTAGCTTGTGCATGCGCAAAATTGATACAAGCTGTTAGCAAAAGTATTGCGCTCAATAAAGAATATGTATATTTTTTCATGGCAGGGCTTTCGATTAGATGCGGTAAACATAATACTTTCAAAAACGATATTTTGCTAGCTGGTGAGTTGCCAGCTGTATCATTAATGATGTAAATCTTTTTAATCTGCTTAAAATACTAAAACGATTTATCAAATCTAATGGAAAGGATCAGTTTATCAAAAAATCAACAGTAGAAAAAGTCTTTTCCTATTTGGCCTGTTTACATCTCCGGTAAAGTGCAATGCTTTCGCCAGAAAAATGATGTTACAACTTGCAATTAGTACTGTATAAACAAAAAAAGAGCGATGAATAGATTCATTGCTCTCCGAATGTTAAATTTTTATTTATTATTTTGATAATGAAGCCGTTTGTGTTGTTTCGGCTACTGGTGAACTCATTTTTGTTTTCATTGCTGCAAATCTGTCCAGATTCAATTTTGGTGTGCTTCCCATTACCAAGATATGTTCTTGAGTAGCTCCGCTTAATTTTAAATCTGCACGACCTTCAATTACGGTGTATAAACTTTCTGTATTTGAATTGATCTCGGCAACAGCATCTCCTTTTAAGAATAATTGAAGGTATTTCGAATCCAATTTACCTGCAGTTTTTACCACTGCATTTTCAGAAGCCTGGATCCTATAGATATCTTTTACATAGATGGTAATCTTAGCTGTATTACCATCTGCCGAAGTGATTTTTAGTGCATGCCCATCCTGGATCACTTTTACTTTCCCGATATTATCATCATTATAACTTACACTTTCTTTTTGTCCTTGCACCAATGTGATTTCCACATTTCCACTTACAATAACCTGGCCGATGTTTTTAGGTGCCGACATTTTGATTGGCTGTTTCTCGTCTGCCATTACACTTGTGGAGAAAATAGCAGAACTTAAAACGATAGCTGCTAATACTGATTTTGTTAGGGTTTTGATAGAGGTTTTCATAATGCTGTTGTTTATATTTTTATAATATTTTGTTTCTGTTTTAATGATAAGACGCAGGTATTACAGAAACGTTGCAGCAGCAATCAGGATATTATACCAACACAGGTAAACAATCGACGAACAGGTTTAAAAATCAGGCGAAAAAGCGTTCGTTTTCTGAATGAATTCTACAATTTCTTGATTTTAAGGGCAGGTGCGAACTTAAAATTCCAGAAATCAACAATTACTAAATAGATATAGGATTGTCCTCTTGAGGGATAATTTATGGTATAAAATCAATATGAATGACAGGTGATTTTAATGAACTGTAGGATGCGTGGAATTGTCATTATAAGAAGGCTTTTTAGCCGACGAAACAATCTTTACAGTAGAATCACTGGTATGAAAGATTGCTTCGTCGTTCCTCCTAGTAATGAACACCCTTATATTTGGAATTTGTCAACGACAGTTTGTCGAAGGGCCTGATTAAGGTGTTACAAGGTGTTTCGATACATTCGTCAAGCTCAGTACAGGCTGAGCTCAACGTGACATATTCGATTGAATTACAAATAAGATGCAGTCTCCTATAACTAAAATTTAATCGATAGTTTTTCAGAAATGAGCGCATTGTTTTTATAGTACTCAAAAAACCAACTTCCATTCTTTTTTAAAATTATGCCGTTTGTATTCCCATTGTTCGAAATATAACAATCCTCAACTGAGGTTTTTAGTAAGGTCATTACAATTTTAGGTGTTGCATCTATCAGTTGGTAGCCATTGCTTATGGGTTGTGCATATAACATTGCTCCTTGTTGGTCAGTTTTGGCAGTCATAGGCTGTTCAACAGGTACAGGTGCAGTTTTGGTCTCTGTGTTTGAATTGGCTTGGGCTACACTGGTCGCCACAGGGAGGCTACCCGCCACATACTTTAAATCGTTAAAAGATGTAAATGCATCTTTCAAGGCCGAATTATAAGAAGTTTCATATTCTTTTTCCCTGCTTTTTCCTTCCTTGCTCTTGATCACTACAGCGCCCTTACAATCTTTAAGTAAAAGAGTAAGATTGGTAACAAACATGCTGTTTTTTTCCTGCAGTTCTACTACCAGGGCCTTGCATCTATCGGTTGCAATTTCTTCCGGTATTTCGGCATTGTCGAAATACACAGTAAAGCCTTTTTCCTCAAAAAAAGCCTTAGTCAGACTATTTAAGCCATATTGGTTAACCTGCTTGAGAAAATTGAATTTCTCGGGCACAATGATGTATTTGTAATTTACAGTATTAGACTGTGCATTTACGGAAAAAGAGATTGCTAAAAGGATAATAAAAAGATATCTTTTCATAATGGTTAATGGAGTTTGGATAAGATTCCGCCTCAATTTATAGAATGAAACGGAGAAAATCAAATTTATCGTTTCCATAATACAATCCGTATTAATCAATCGGTTATTCGATCAGATCACACTAGCAATAGAACAAAGTTTATCATCATCCATTGCATTAATCGATTCAATTGTTTATTATTATGGCGATTAATGATCTTAATTTAATTATAACACTGCGCTTGTCGCGTGTATAAAACCAAATATTCCAGAAAAATGGAGGAGCGCCTACTCATTAAATTAAAAGGCTGGCTTAAATGCCAGCGTATTTCCTGCCTTAAGATTGTAGCCAAAAATCTAATAAACTACCTATCTGGATTTCTATTCAGGAACAAACGGCCTTCCTTGTTAAAAAATCTTTTTCTTATTGCGAAATTAAACCAATTATAACCTAAATCTGAGCACATGCTTAACATTCAAACCACAAAACTATTCTGGGCAAGCTGTCTTGCATTATTAGTCACCTCGCTTTCCTTCGGCATCCGTGCAGGCATAATGAACCAGCTTGGGATCGATTTTCAATTAAGTACCTCACAGTTAGGCACCATTACGGCTGCTGCCTTTTGGGGCTTTCCACTGGCCATTGTAGTTGGAGGATTTGTAGTGGATATGATCGGTATGAAACGTTTGCTGGTCATGGCCTTTATCTTTCACCTTGCCGGCATTATCCTTACCGTTTTTGCGCAGGGCTATTGGAGTCTGTTTTTATCTACCCTGCTAATCGGCATTGCTAACGGTACTGTAGAGGCCGCTTGTAATCCATTGGTTGCTACTTTATACCCGGAGAATAAAACAACCAAATTAAATCATTTTCACTTATGGTTTCCCGGAGGTATTGTAATCGGTACACTGCTGGTTACCCTGTTTGTGCACCTTGGACTGGGCTGGAAGGTGCAGGTGGCCATGATGATTATTCCTACTTTAATTTATGGATACCTGTTTTCAAAGCTAGATTTCCCCGTTACCGAAAGGGTATCATCCGGTTATTCCAGTTCAGATATGTACAAAGCAGTACTTTCTCCATTGTTTATTTTTATGTTCATCTGCATGTTCGGTACCGCCATTACCGAGTTGTTTACAGGTCAATGGATAGGCTTACTGTTGAAAAACGTGACAGATAATGCCATTTTATTGCTTACCCTAACAACCGGGATCATGGTAATTGGCCGGGGTTTTGCCGAACCGGTAGTGCACCGTCTTGCTCCTCAGGGCGTACTGCTCTTATCTGCAATATTTGCTGCCGCGGGACTTTACATGCTCAGCACTTTTACAGGAAATTCAGTTTTCTTCGCTGCGATTGTTTTCGGTATCGGCGTTTGTTATTTCTGGCCAACTATGATTGGTTTCGTCGCTGAAAATGTTCCTAAATCAGGTGCGCTTGGCTTAAACCTGATGGGAGGTGCAGGTATGTTTGCTGTTTCTATTTATACCATGTTTATGGGGAGTTTTTACGATAACCTGATCGTTAAACATCTACCCGCTGGTGCCCCGTTTGATGCATATTTAAAAGCTCCCGAAAATTCAGCATTTGCGCAGGCGCTTGCCAATGCCAAAAATCTGGCCGGTCCTGAAATTCTGCGTGCTACATTGATCATTCCAATCATATTAATTGTCGCTTTTGGCGGATTGGTGATCTACCTGCGTTCACGAAAAAAGACGAGTGTTGTAGCATCATAATTAATAGATGATGACCTTATAGATTATCCATCTTATATGAGAAGAACAATAGCTACAAGTTTATGATGCTAAATTTATCATAACTTGTAGCTATTTGAGTTTTATTTTCTACCGCTGCGTTCTTGAATAAATTAATTATAACAAGGAACTGCCCGATGGACAATCGTATGGGGCTTTGCCTGCTGCAAAAATTCTAGTGTTTTCACTGCCCTCTGTAGTGATTTTATTACCTGATATCCTGATCCAATTGCCTTCACGTAAGCCTATTACTTTGATATCGTTCTGTGTTAGAAATTCCATAATCCTCGTTTCCCTTGTTTCTCCGTTATGTTTTAACTCCGGATTTGGGTCAAGATAATGAGGATTAAGGTTAAAAGGAACCAAACCCATACATTCAAAAGAGCTAGGGTACACAATAGGCATATCATTGGTGGTTTTCATATTCAAGCCACCAATATTGCTTCCGGCACTACAACCCAAATAAGGTTTGCCCAGTTTGATATTTTCGCTAAGATGCTTCATCAACCCAAGCTCATGGAGTGTTTTTACCAGAAGGAAGGTATTTCCTCCACCAGTAAAAAATCCTTTGGCAGCACTGATGGCGCGAATGGGGTCGTTAAATTCATGCAGGCCTTTAATGCTGATATTTAGCTGGGAGAAAAATTCGCGGACTTTGCTTGTATACTCTTCATGCGAAATGCCTCCGGGTCTTGCAAAAGGAATAAATACAATTTCATCTATTCCGGCAAACAGCTTAATAATTTCATCTTTTAGGTATTCGAGGTAATTGCCTCCGAAAAGTGTAGAAGTAGAAGCGAGAATGACATTCATTTTTTTGTTTTTTGGAGGCAATTATAATGTTTTTCCATTAAAATAACTGCCCCTTGATCCAATAACCACCAATTGGTCTTTGTGTCGTATTTAATGCGTCACTTATTTTGAAATTGCATAAAAAGAAAAGTTAAATTTTGTTTAATTAAAAAACTACCTGCAAACGATTACAGAACCTGTATTTAAAGTGTTAAATTATACTTTCATCATCGAATCTCCATCTTCCTTTATCCTTAATTCTATTATGTTCTATTATGGCAAATAAACACTAATTTTGCGCTCTAATTTTTATAATCATGAGGCTGGCAATAAATGGTTTTGGTAGAATAGGAAGAACATTTTTACGCTTGGCACTGGCTGAAGGCTTCGATGTGGTGGCCATTAACGATCTAGCAGATGCTAAAACAATGGCACATTTGTTCAAGTATGACAGTGTTCATGGGGTTTTCGCAGGGAACGTTTCGGCAAAGCCGGATGCACTTGTGATTGATGCGCTTTCCATTCCGGTTTTTGCCATTGCAGCAGCTGATGAGCTACCCTGGTCTGCATTGCGCGTTGATCTGGTTATTGATTGTACTGGCAGAAACCTCACAAAATCATCAGCTGAAAAACATATTGCCTCAGGCGCAAAACAGGTATTAATTTCTGCTCCGGCAGCAGACGATATCCCTATGGTAGTATTGGGAGTAAACGACGATAAAATTGATTTAACGAGTGCTGTGCTATCAAATGCGAGTTGTACAACCAATAATATTGCTCCCATGATTAAGATCTTGAATGATAACTGGGGCGTTGAAGAAGGTTATATTACTACTATCCATTCCATGACGGGCGATCAGAATCTGCATGATGCCAACCACAAAGATCTGCGTAGGGCAAGGGCAGCTTCATCATCCATCATCCCAACTTCAACTGGTGCAGCTAAAGCCATTACGCATATTTTTCCCGAATTGGATGGCCGCTTGGGTGGTGCAGGAATCAGGGTTCCGGTTTTAAACGGATCTTTAACCGATTTTACCTGTCTGTTAAAAAAGAAAACAACCATCGAAGAAATTAATTCTGCTTTCAAATACGCTGCAGAAAATGAATTGAAGGGCCTTATTGAGTACACTGAAGATCCGATTGTATCTATCGATATTATTGATAATCCACATTCGTGCATATTCGATTCATTATTAACTTCAATTGTTGGCGATCTGGTTAAAGTAGTAGGTTGGTATGATAACGAATATGGCTACAGTAGCCGCTTAATTGATGTGGTTAAAAAAATTGATAAGCTTTCTAAAGGCTGATTTTAGATTTTTGCGTAGATTTTAATGCCCAATAAACCAATACTGGTTGAAAAAACAGACGTAAAAAACGTTTACTATCCGTATTAAGTCCAAAGGCGTTGCGTTTATGGGTGTACTGTGAAATATTTCCGGGAAATACGCCAACAAATAATCCTGCGGCAATTTTGCCAATTAAAGCTTCGTGTTTTTTCGGAGCAAGCACTAATGCGGTACCCAATGCAATTTCAACAAAACCAGAATAAACAACGGTATCGTCTTTTTTCAAAGGCGCCCAATCTGGTACTTGCGCCTGGAAAGGTTTGCGCGCAAAAGTCAAATGACCGATTCCGGCAGTAATTAAACCTGCACCAAGTAATATTCTAGCTGCTGTTTTGATGTTTTCTTCTTTCACTTTATCTATTTTAAATTCACTATGCTACAAATTAGCAACAAGTAAATGGAAGGTCTGTTTGATAATATGTAAATTTTTCCCTTGTTATAAATGATAACTGTTTGATCAGTTCGGTTCTATATCCAAAATGTTAGCACTTTATAGCCATTATTATTATCGGTTTTCAATTGCTTTATTAACTTTGCAAACGTTTGCAATGCATCCTATAGCAATGTCTTTAGATATAAGCTGATGATAAAAATATGGTCAAATTTATTCTTCCGGAAGAAGTTCTACCTTTAAGAAGCCTGGTTTTACGCAATGGCAAGCCATTCGAAGCATGCGTTTTTGAAGGCGACCTGGCTTACGATACCTTTCACCTGGGTTTTTTAAAAGACGGTGAAATAAAATCTATTGCCACATTTATGCGTAACGATTTTTTCCCCGAAGAAGGGGAGGGCTATCAGCTTAGGGGAATGGCTACCCATCCCGATGTCGTTGGAAATGGATATGGCGCCGCATTGGTTACTTTTGCCATCGAATACTTAAAAGAATATAAAACCGATTATTTATGGTGTAATGCCCGCTCAACAGCAGCAGCTTTTTACAAAAAAATCGGTTTCACTACTGAGTCGCCAGAATTTGATATTCCAGGCATCGGTTTCCATTACGAAATGAAATTAAACTTAAATCAAAATAATTAAACATGAACACCATTGACCAGTTTGACTTTAAAGATAAAAAAGCATTAATCAGGGTAGATTTTAACGTGCCTTTGGATGATGAATTTAAAATTACCGACGATAAAAGAATCAGGGCTGCATTACCAACCATCAGCAAAATTTTAAAAGATGGCGGTGCTGTTATTTTAATGTCGCACTTAGGTCGTCCAAAAGATGGCCCTACAGATAAATATTCTTTAAAATACATTTTATCTGATTTATCTGCTCTTATTGGTGTAGAAGTTAAGTTTGCTGACGATTGTATTGGCGAAGGTGCAGTAAAACAGGCCGCTGATTTAAAATCAGGTGAAGTGTTATTATTAGAGAACCTTCGTTTTTACAAAGAAGAAGAAAAAGGTGATGTAGCGTTTGCAGAGAAATTATCAAAATTAGGCGATGTTTATGTAAACGATGCCTTTGGTACTGCTCACCGTGCACATGCCTCAACTTCAATTATTGCCCAGTTTTTTCCGGATGCAAAATACTTCGGTTATTTAATGGCATCGGAAGTAGAAAATGCAGAGAAAATTCTGAACCATGCAGAAAGACCTTTCACAGCAATTATGGGCGGCGCTAAAGTATCTGATAAAATTCTTTTGATTGAGAAATTATTAGATAAGGTAGATAACCTGATTATTGGTGGCGGTATGGCTTATACTTTTGCTAAAGCACAAGGTGGAGAAATCGGTACCTCGTTATTGGAAGCTGATAAACAAGCACTTTCTTTAGAACTGATAGAAAAAGCGAAAGCAAAAGGAGTAAACCTGATTTTACCTGTGGATACGGTAATTGCAGATAAATTTGCAAATGATGCCGATAAAAAAGATGTAGACTCTGGTCAGATTCCTGCAGACTGGATGGGACTGGATATCGGTCCGAAATCAGTTGAGTTATTCCAGGAAGTAATCAAAAACTCTAAAACTTTATTATGGAATGGTCCGATGGGCGTTTTCGAAATGGAAAGCTTTCAGGTAGGTACTAAAGCTGTAGCAGAAGCAGTTGTGGCGGCTACTAAAGATAATGGTGCTTTCTCATTAATCGGTGGTGGCGATTCGGCTGCAGCGATTGCCAAATTCGGAATGGAAGATGAAGTAAGTTATGTTTCTACCGGTGGTGGTGCTTTACTAGAATATATGGAAGGTAAAGAACTGCCAGGTGTAAAAGCTATTAATGGATAAACAATAAATTTTTATATTGAAAAGGCCTTGCAGGATTAATTCTGCAAGGCCTTTTTTGTTAATTATTACAAAGTTTAGAAATTACTGGTAGTACCGGTATCCCACCATAAGCGTGATGCGATATCATCTTTACCCGAGCTTAAAAATGTCGAAGCCTCTGCAACAGCTGAAGCATTTCCGGTTCTTTCTGCAGGTACAAATACCAGTCGCTTTATCCATTGATCAGCTGTTATAATTCCCCAATCTGGGTTACTGTCATTTTTTGCAACATGTGGAATTTTAGGATAACCTGTCCTCCTGAAATCTACCCAGGCCTCTAATGTATTGGTAAAAGTGGCCAGGTATTTTTGTGTAATAATTTTTTCCAGTTTCAATTCATTCGAATCGCCTTCATTCCAGGCTACAGTAATGGTAGAAAGGGCGGTGAAATTATTTCTGCTATCTTTTGGGTCGATATAGTTTATTGGTTTGCTTGTAGCATCAATCAGGTAGGCATCTACACCTGCTGCTCCCCAATCGGCAAAGGAGAGGCGTACTCCATTTTCATAGTTGGTTTTGGCATCGCCAGCACCTGCCCAACCCCTTAATGCTGCTTCGGCTTTTAAAAAGGCAATTTCCGATGCGGTGAAGCCTCTCCGTTTTTGTACTGATTTGAAATCCGTACTCACGGTAGAATATGGAACTCTATCATCTTTGGCATTTATAAATGCTCCGCTGCGGATACCTTTATACTTATATGAAGGGTGATCAGTAACCAATGATGCATCGCTCACTTCATTAAAATATTTAGCCACGCGGCCATCTTTTAAACCAACCATAAATGATTCCATTGTTGCACCCATGCGCGTATCGTTCCAATCAAAACTAATCATAGAAACCGGCATAACATTGCCATTTAAAGGCAAAAGAAAATTTTCGGCATTGGCGCTAATCAATCCAGCTGCATCGGCTAAAGCTTTCTCACCCTGTGTTTTGGCAATTGTAGGACTAACCTTAACCAAACGCATGGCCAATCGCAAACGTACTGAATTAAGCAATTTTAACCATAAAGTGATGTCGCCTTTATAACTAGGGTCAAATTTGATAAAGCCAGTATAAGTGGTGTTTGCTTTCAAGTTGGTTTCAATCTGATCTAACTGCGTAAACATATTATTATATAAATCAGACTCTTTATCGTATTTAATTGCACCCAAACCTGAAGTTCCATAGTTAGCGTAAATTACCGGGCCATGTATAGCTGTTAGTTTAGATATCGCTAATATCCTAACCAGTTTAGCCCAATCGCCAAATAAGGGTAATTTTTTTTCAACAGCAAGCTCAATAACCTGTTTTGATGGAGACATTACGCTACCATATATCCGGTTCCAATAGGCATCAATCCAGCGCAGGTAATAGGTTGTATTATTTACATTGCCAACAAAAGGGGTAGGTGTACCCATATAACCCATCCAGTTATCATAGCATAAATCTTCTTCAATTTGATGCCCCATCAGGTTAAATAACATTACTGAAAAAGAAGAACCCACTAAATTGAAATCCTGCTCTAATAACTTATCTGTGATCTGATTGGGATTTGTATTGATCTCTTCGAAATTTTTGGTGCAGGAGTTGAATAAAATCAAGGCAAGCACCATTAAACATAATTTTTTCATTACTTTAATATATTAAAAGTTCAACTTAAGATTAAAACCGTAAGAACGTGTAGCAGGAACTGCAAACACGTCATTTGCCTGATTACTATTGTTCGTACTCATTGCTTGCTCAGGATCAAATGGAGCTTTTTTGTAGAAGAAGAACAAGTTACGGCCAATTAACGAAACAGATGCAGATTTAATAGCCGAACCTTTTATTGGTATATTGTAGGCTAATGATATTTGTGCTAAACGAACATTAGTACGTGAGAACACATAGGGTTCCATAATTCCATTTCGGTCACCTATCACGTTGTAGTAATCTACCGGATCGATTGATGTAACTGGTGTATTACCTTTAATGGCATTAATAGGCATGGTTGTACCAGCATCGCGAATGTCGCCTGTTCTTTTACTTACACCGTATGCGTCTAAGAAAGCTTCGGTTTTAGAAAAGGCAACACCACCAAACTTAGCAGATACCAATGCACTTAAACTTAGGTTTTTGTATGTAAAGGTGTTATTCCAACCCGTTATCAAATCAGGATTTAAATTTCCAACATATTCTTGTGTTGCTGTTCTGGTTGGCTTTCCATCGGCATCCAATATGATTTGGCCAGCTGCATTTCGGGCAAGCTTAAAAATATACAAATCGTTAAAAGAACCTCCGGATTTAATGATTGAATTAAATCCTTCATCGTTACTACCTACCTGGTATTCCGGGTTTTCGGCGATAAGCTCTACAATCTTATTTCTGTTGCGTGATAAATTAAGTGTTGAGTTCCATTTAAAGTCATCATTTTTTACAGGATCTCCACCAAATGTTAACTCAAAACCCTGGTTCGTTACCTTACCCGCATTTACATAATAAAAAGTATAACCAGAACCAGAAGGCGCTGTTAAAGATAAAAATTGATTCGTACTTGTATTTTTATAGTAAGTAAAATCAAAACTTAACCTATCATTTAGAAAACGACCTTCTAAACCAATCTCATTACTGATTATCTTTTCGGGCACCAATGTTGCAAATGGGGTTTGTGTATTTCTATTAATCCCACCTATGCCATCCGGACCACCTGCACCACCTATGGTGTTACCAGGGTTTACAATGTTATAGGGTACCTCGTTACCTACCTGCGATGTAGATGCCCTTAGCTTTAAGAAATTGATTTCTTTAGGCATGGTTACCATTTGACTAATGATTGCCGATAAACCAGCTGAATAGTAAAAATAGGAGTCATTTCCGGTAGTAGCTAGGGTAGAGGCATAGTCGTTTCGGCCAGCCAAATCAACATAGATCATATCTTTAAAGCCCAGTGAAGCATTGGCGAATAAGCCTTGTTTCTGAACTCTGCTGTAAGTTTGGTTAATAACCAGATTATATGGCAGGTTTGCAAAACTGAAAAAGTTTGGGTACTGAAGCGGCACTGTACCGTTTCCAAAAGTCATCCCATCGTTAAAGGTATAATCCTGGATGCTTGCGCCTAGTACACTGTTCAAGCTTAATTTACCAAAAGTATTATCATAGCTTAAAATGGCATCGCCATATAAGGCTTTGTCATTATATTTAGTGTAATTCCAGGTGCCATTAGAACTTACGCTTACCGAGTTTCCACCTGCAGCATATCGATAATCTAATAGTCTGTCGTTATAATCAATGTTACCACGTACATCAAATTTAAAATGTGGTAAAAATGCATACGATGCTTTTGCTGTAGCAATTACCCTGTTGCTGGTAGAAAGTTTTGGGTCGTTATACAACTCCCAATAAGGGTTGTTTTGTTTTTCCTCGCTGGAGTACCAGTTTTGTTTAAACAGATTTCGGGTAGCATCAAAAATTTGATAATTGTTTTTGTAATCATCAAAATTTCTTTCCCGTGCAAATAGATATAACCCGGTTATTGGGTTATTGTAATAACCCGCACCAGGGCGGTTTTTCGACTTTTCGTAAGAAAATCTCACATTACCGCTTAAAGTAAGTTTGTCATCAAATAATTTTGTTTCCTGACTTAACGTAACATTATGCTTGTTGTAAGTACTGGTTGGTACAATACCTGTTGCATAATTGTTACCGTATGAAAAATAAGTGGTTGTTCTTTCATTCCCTCCAGATACAGATACCGAATTAATCGTATTCACGCCGGTCTGAAAAAAATCATCGATATAATTACTCTGGTAATTTCCTTTGGTTTTAGACCAACTCCTATCATTTCCGCCATCAGCTCCATAACTGAACTGAAATTCTGGTAATGTAGCAGCACTGCTGAAATTGGTTATAGAATTTAAAGCAATTGCGATTTTGCCGTTTTGACCTTTTTTAGTGTTGATTAAAATTACGCCATTTGCCCCCTGGCTACCATATAAAATTGATCCGTTTGCCCCCCTTAAGATGGTAACCGATTCAAAATCATCCTGGTTTAAGGCAGAAAGACCATCGCCTCCATCGGTTCCGCCATAAGAGCCCGGTTGCCCACCTTTGTTGTTAACAACAGGAACTCCATCTATAACAAAAAGGGCTTCACTATTTCCTGCTATCGATTTTGAACCCCTTAATACTGTTTTTGTTGAACCGCCAACGCCGGAGTTACTGATGCCGACATCTACACCGGCAACCTTGCCGCTTAAAGCCTCCATGAAATTCGGGCTGCCTGCCTTGGTTAATTCAGGGCCTGCAAGTTGCTGAGCAGCAAAGGTAAGTGCTCTTTTCTCGCGTTTTACACCCAAAGCGGTAACTACCACCTCTGATAGATTTGCATTACCGGAAGATTTCAATTTTACGGTTACATTGGTCTGGTTGCTGATGTTTACTTCCTGAGATTCCATGCCGATATAAGACACGACTAGTATTGTGGTATTATCAGGAACGTTTAAAACAAACTTTCCATCACTTCCGGTAACTGTTTTAGCGCTTGTTCCTTTAGCAGAAACCGTTGCTCCGGGAAGCGGAAGCCCGGTATCATCAACTACCAGCCCACTTATCGTTTTGGCTAGCCGCTCATTCACACGCTTTGAGTTGTTAACCGTTACAAATGAAGTTGGATTGGCGCTTTTGTTTCTTTTCATGTCTGCGCCCTTGGCAGTGGTTTGTAAGCCAAGCCCTGCAACAGTCAGGAGTGCAAGGTTCCGCAGGCTTCTGGATGTGCCAGAAAATTTAATTTCTAAGGCGCTGATTGCGGAATAAATTTTCCTCATTTTCATACATTTTGTTGGTTTAGTTTAGTTATAATATCCTCAATCAAATTTCGATACCCAGGCAATCTCTCTAATCGATACCCTTTGTACTCTTAAAAAAAGACATAAAACGTTTTACGTATCCTATTAAAAAAAAGGATCATAATGCCTGCGGGATAGGCAATAAAGTTTGAGTCTTTAATTATAAGTAATTAAAGGTTAAAGTTGATAGTTGTTTGTTTTTTAATGGTTAAACGATATTTAATTTTGGTAAGGCTAATTTAGTAAAAATATTGATACAATGAAATAAGCAAAAATTAAATTTTATTATTTCTATTGACATTTACCGTGGAAAAAATAATGGGTATGAACTGAGGACGCTCGTTTATGACTTGCTAAATTGCTCGTCTGGCTGGAAAGCCAGTGGACAAAATCAATGGATCGTGAAAAACGGCATCCTTACCAGTCCCAAACCCGGATTAAACCTAATCACCGAAGAGAAGTTTAATGATTTCAAACTTCATGTTGAATTTAAATATGCAAAAGGAGGTAATAGCGGGACATATTTAAGATTCCGTTAAGAGGTGCAGATTGAAGACAGCAAAAAAGATGCGCATCCTAACAGCATACTTTTGGTGGTATTTATGGACTTTTGGCACCTAATGAAATGGTAACTTTAGGTCCGGATGAATGGCAGACTTATGACATTACCCTTGTTGGCCGTTTGGTAACCGTAGTAGCCGATGGTAAAACCATCATCAGTAATCAGGGAATTCCGGGAATTACCAGAGGAGCATTGGGCAGCAATGAGGGCGAACCATACTTGAATGCCTACAGGGTGATCATGCACCGATCGAATTCAGGAAATAGTGATTATTCCTGCGAGATAATTAAACGCTATGGGAAGTGTCAGATGGTAACATCTGACACCACGGCTAGCTAAGACAACGGTTAAACTAGAAAACTTCTAAGCCCATATTAAGCAGTACCATGTAAACAGCTAAATAACATACCAGAAATGCCGTTGATAACGCAAAATATCGTGTTACCTTATGGCTGCCTTTTTTAAATGGAAGTAAAAACACGATATTGAATATTTCAGATAGCAAGGCGCAGATGAAATTTAAACACACCATCACGCAGCTAAACGCCACAACGAAAATGGCTGGCTGGATAATGATTCCCGAAGGAAGGCCATAGAGTGCCCCCATAATAAAACTGATCAGCAGAATAATCATAGCATATTTTAATCCTGATTTAAACTGGATTAGGAAATAGCTGCCCAATTTAGGAAGGGGCATTTTAACTTTCGCTGGTTTTAATTCTTTTTCAGTTACCGGAGTTTCTGATGTTTCATCTAAAGCTGCTTCATTTTTTTTATGCTTTTTACCTCTTTTTTGTTTTTGATAACGTGGCCACCAGATGATAAATCCGGTAATAAAAAGCGCCAAAGGCATTAAGCCGGCAATAAGAGCAATAACCTGTGTTGGTCGACCGCCGAAACTGCCATAATGGATAGGTGTTAACCAGCTTAGATAAGCATTACCAACATTTGGGAAATCTTTTCGGCTGTTTAGCAGTACTTTGCCTGTATATTGGTCAACAATGAGCATTTCCCGTTTTCCAACCCTCGGAAGATTTCCACTCAGCATGTCGAGGCGATATGCACCCATTTTATCTGCCGGGAAGGCAATGCCGCCAATGTAAGCATTGGGCATTTTTTCCTCGGCTGCGTGAACAATAGCAGTAAGTGGCAATGAGGTAGCTTCCGCATGCCATGCTGATTTAGCACCCAGGAGTTGGGCAACACCCTGAGGCGATTTTCCGCTAAGCAAAAATAACAGCGGAATAACAAGCGTAGAAAAAGTAATAGAGAAACCGGTAAGGCTCAATATTGCTACAATAGGCGAGGAGTAAAAACCGAGTGAATTGTGCCAATCATAGTTTTGGCGTTTAAATGATCCGCTAAATCTTACCGTAAGTACCGATTTTAATTGTTTCCATTTCTTTGGAATCCATAAACGCAGACCCGAGATCGTCAGGATTAAAAGGCAGAGGGAAGCCAGTCCGCAGATATATCGTCCGGCAACCGGAATCAGCAGTGTCCGGTGCAGTTCAGTAACCACATGGATGAAAGAACTGGTATGTATTCTTTTACCACCTATTTTTCCGGTATAGGGATTAATAAAAGTTTCCTCATTACTTTTTAAATTCAACACACTATAAGCTTCATTGGGATTTTTGAAGTTATTTAGCATCAGGTAATCGATTTTTAGCTTGGGATAATTCTTTTTTATGAGTGGAACAATCTCTTCCACGGGCATTTTTTGCTTTTGCGCAATCACCTCAAACAGATCTGGATTCAAAGCCCGGTCAATCTCGTCCTGAAAAACAAGTATGCTTCCTGTAATGCCTATAAAAGCAACAATTGCCCCGGCAATAATCCCAATATAAAGATGCCATTTGCCAAACCACCTCTTTTGGTGTTTTGCCCAGTTTAGTTTTTTAGGATTCTTTTCTGATTTCATTTTTGAGCGTTTTCAGCTTTGCAAAAGTTATTTTGGTTTATACCACAAAGAAATCGTTTTAATTGGTATTGTGCAAATTATATTTAATAAGTCTAAATAAGACATTTAGATGGAGATGAAGACATTGGCAGGCCAACGACTGCCCAATTTTTAGTTTGCTTTATTTTCCAGGACAGGCATTCTTTATTGGCGTGAGCCGTGATCTATGAAACGTAATAATTGAGGAATATTATACCATAATATAAGGTATTAAGCCACTCAATTTTAAAGCTATTTAAGTTTTATGCTGAAAATTGGGAGGACCTGACACTTTTAAATGATGTATTTTTAACCTGCTTATTATCAGTTATTAATGGCTTTTTAGTTGTGCGGGTATGCTTATTCTAATTATATTAGCTGACCATTATTGTAACAAAAAAGATGTGGAAAACTTTTTTGTGGTAAAAAGTGGTAAAAAGTGGTAGAACTATTTACTTTTACACTTGATAAAAAGTGTAGATACCACTATGACCCAACTTTTAGGAGAATTCGATTGTAAACTTGACGCAAAGGGCCGCCTTATGGTACCTGCTGCGCTTAAGAAACAATTGCCTGAATCTGAGAAAGAAGGGTTGATCATTAACCGTGGTTTTGAGAAAAACCTGGTGATCTATCCGAAGAAAGTTTGGGATGCTATCGTTACCGATTTAAGCAAGCTGAACATCTACGAAAAAAACAACAGGGAATTTATTCGTTCGTTTACAAGGGGTGCAACCGAGCTTTCGCTTGATGCGGCTGGTCGTGTGCTTTTGCCAAAATCGCTGGTTGATTATGCGGGTATAGGAAGTGATCTTGTATTGGCTTGTCAGTTAGATCGTATCGAGGTTTGGGACAAAAAATCTTACGAAGATATTTTTGATGATGTGCCAGAGAATTTTGCAAACCTTGCTGAGCAGGTAATGGGTGGAAAGAAAGGAGGGGTTGATGGCGAATAATTATCATGTACCTGTAATGTTGCAGCCGTGTATTGATGGCTTAAATATTAAGCCTGATGGAGTTTATGTTGATGTAACCTTTGGTGGTGGTGGTCATTCGAAAGAGATTTTGAAACATCTCGGTCCAAAAGGAAGGTTAATTGCTTTTGATCAGGATCCTGATGCGCAGGCCAATATCCCTCAGGACGAGCGTTTTATTTTTATCGATCAGAATTTTGGGTTCTTAAAAAATAACCTTCGTTTAAAAGGTTTTAAGCAGGTTGATGGCATCCTGGCTGATCTTGGTGTTTCCTCTCATCAGTTTGATGTGCCGCAACGTGGTTTTTCCATCCGTCATAATGCAGATCTGGATATGCGCATGGATCAGCACCGCGATTTAACGGCTGCTGAAATATTGAATACCTATACCGAAGATAAGCTGCATAAGATATTTGGAATTTACGGGGAAGTTAAAAATGCGAAATCTCTGGCGCGTGCTATTGTGACTTCGCGTTTAGAACAGCCTTTTACTGATATCGACAGTTTGAAATCAGCTATTGCCGGTTATATCCCAAAGGGAAAAGAAAATAAGTATTTAGCGCAAGTTTTTCAGGCGCTGCGTATAGAGGTGAATGCAGAAATTCAGGTGCTTGAAGATTTTTTGATGCAGGCCGCTGATGTGCTGAAGCCAGGTGGGCATTTAGTAGTGATGTCCTACCATTCTTTAGAAGACAGGCCGGTTAAAAACTTTATGGCGAAAGGGAAATTTCAGGGAGAGGTAGAAAAAGATTTCTTCGGAAATCAGCAAAAGCCATTTAATGTAATTACACGCAAAGCGATAATTGCCACTGATGAGGAGATTGTGCAAAACAATAGGGCCCGCAGTGCGAAACTTAGAATTGCAGAAAAGATATGAACAGGTTTAGGGAAGAGATAGAAGAGGAAGAGATTGGGCCTGAACCAGAGTTAAAAGCCGTGCCCAAAAGGCCAAAAACTGCTGAAGAAAAAATGGATAGCAATTCATTTATCAGCAAGCTTTTTAATGATGGATTAGTAAGTAAAGAGGCGGCAACAGATGCTTTGCCTTATTTGTGTTTTCTGGCCCTTTTGGGGATGATTTATATCGCCAATAGCCATTTTGCGGTAAACAATGTACGCCGTATTGATAAATTAAATAAAGAAGTAAAAGAATTAAGATGGGAGTATAAATCCCTTAAAGCCGACCTGATGTTCAAGAGTAAATTGACGGAGGTTGCTAAAAAGGTAGATACCCTTGGTATAAAAGAACTGATTGAACCACCAAAAAAAATAATTGTTAAAAGCGATGAATATTAGAGCAAACATCTTGCTTCGTGTATATCTGGCATTTGGCTTAATTGTGCTTTTTGCTTTCGCGGTGTTTTTACGCCTCGGTCAGGTGCAGTATGTGCAAGGGAAAAAATGGAAAGCTATGGCGGATAGTCTTTCTACACGGTATGTAAATGTGGAAGCTACCCGTGGGAATATTTATTCTAACGATGGGAGTTTGCTGGCTACTTCTATACCGGAATACGAACTGCGTATGGATATGTTTGCCGGCGGTATTGCTGATAGTAAAGTGTTCGATGAAAAAGTAGATTCGCTGGGATATAAATTATCGCAGATTTTTCAGGATAAAACCGCGAAAGAATATGCCCGGTACCTGCGCAAGGGTCGCCAGGATAGTGCGCGTTATTTGTTGATCCACCGTAAAGTAGGTTATGCCGATCTTAAAACCATCAGAACTTTTCCGCTTTATAATATTGGTAAGTTCAGTGGTGGTTTAATTGCTGTACAGCAAAATAAACGTATTCTTCCTTTTCAGGCTTTAGCTGCCCGTACAATCGGTTATAAAAACGAAAATGTGGCTAATGGAGTAGGTTTAGAGGGCGCGTATAAAGAATATATCAATGGCGAAACGGGAAAAAGATTAATGCAGCGTATCGCGGGCGGTGTTTACATCCCAGTGAACGAAGAGGCTGAGGTAGCGCCAAAAGATGGTGCTGATATTATCTCTACTATTGATGTAAACATGCAGGATCTGGCACAAAGTGCTTTAGAAAAACAACTGATTAAATCGCAGGCCGATCATGGTACCGTGATATTGATGGAAGTGGCCACTGGCGAAATCCGTGCGGTAGCCAATTTTTCTAAAGTAGAAGAAGGTGTTTATAAAGAAAAATTCAATTATGCTATTGCCGGTAACCAGGATCCGGGCTCAACTTTTAAACTCGCCTCTTACATGGCGCTTTTGGAAGATAAGCTGATAGATACCAATACAATGATCGGGACAGGGTATTATCAGATCCCTGGAAAGCTAATTACGGATTCACACCCGAAAATTGAAACAGTTACCGCAAAAAAAGCCTTTGAAACGTCTTCTAATGCCGCAATTGCCAAGCTGATCAACATGCATTATGGTAACGATCCGATAAAATTTACCGATCACTTATATGATTGGCATCTGAACCAAAAAATGGATTTACAGATTCCTGGCGAGGCAATGCCGGTAGTTAAAAATCCTAAAACGAATAAAAGCTGGAACAAAAACATGACCCTTCCGCAAATGGCTTATGGTTATGAAATGCAGTTGACGCCGTTAAAGATGCTTACGATGTATAATGCGGTTGCAAATAATGGGAAAATGGTGGCGCCAATTTTTGTAAAAGAGATCAGAAGACTGGGCAATCCGATTGAACAGTTTAAAGCAAGGGTGATCAATGATAAAATCTGTTCGGATGTTACTCTTAGCAAAATCAAGAAAATGCTTGAAGGGGTAGTAACTGAGGGAAGTGGGAAGCAGGTTGTTTATAATCCATTATATCCGATTGCGGGTAAAACGGGCACCGCCCAGGTAGCTGATGCGAATAAGGGATATAAAGCCAATAAGCAATATCAGGCTTCTTTTGTGGGATATTTCCCGGCAGATAAACCTAAGTATTCTTTGATCGTAGTAATCAACGATCCTAAAGGTGCTTATTATGGTGCTACGGTTTCAGGCCCGGTTTTCAGGGAAATTGCCGACCGTATTTATGCCAGCGATATGCAGATGTACAATGATGTACCTACTCGCCTGGTTGGTAATACCGGAACACCACCAACAAAAGCCGGACAGAGTAAAGCAACTCAAAAAGTATATAAAGCATTCGGGTTTAAGCCACTTTTTGCTTCAAAATCTGAGTATTATAATATTATTGATACCAGTGCTGGAACAGTTTTTCAGGAAAATAACGAGCGTAAAGGTGTAATGCCGAACGTGTCAGGAATGGGACTGAAAGATGCATTGTACCTTTTAGGTAACGCTGGTTTAAAAACAAAAGTTTTTGGATCAGGAAAAGTAATCAGCCAGTCTATTGCTGCCGGAACGAAAGTGGGTAAGGGATTGGGTGTACAAATAGAGTTGAATTAATACAATGATTGAATGAGTGAATTTTGAGTGAATGAATGTTGTAGGCGATCGCCCCATTCTATCATTCTCAAATTAAATCATTCGATAATTAATATATAATAAAATGAGAGAATTTTGAATGAGTGAATGTTTAAAGGCCAAGCGCCGCATTCTATCATTCTCTAATTCAATCATTCAATAATTAATAGGATGCAATTACAAGATTTACTTTACGGCGTAACGATTAAAGAATTGGTTGGTAAAACCGATAGGGAAATCAGCGCACTGAATTTCGATTCGCGTAAGGTAGGTAAAGATGATATCTTTTTTGCAATAGTAGGTACTTTGGCTGATGGACACCAGTTTATTGAGCAAACCATTCAACAAGGTGCAGGTGTGATCATCTGCGAGAATTTGCCGGAAATCCAGGACTTTACGGTTACTTATATTAAAGTAGAAAATACATCAGTTGCTTTAGGGATCATTGCCGGTAATTATTTTGGAAATCCTTCAGCAGATTTAAAACTGATTGGTATTACCGGAACAAACGGAAAAACCACCATTGCTACCCTTCTTTTTAAATTATTTAAAGATTTAGGTTATAAAACCGGGCTTTTATCAACAGTAGAGAATTATATCAACGATATTGTAGTGCCTGCCACGCACACTACACCGAATCCTATTGCCTTAAACCAACTTTTAAGGGATATGGTAAATGCAGGCTGCGATTTTTGCTTTATGGAAGTGAGTTCGCATGCAGTATCACAACACCGGGTCGAAGGATTAACTTTTTCTGGTGGGGTATTTTCAAATTTAACACACGATCATTTAGATTTTCATAAAACTTTTGATGCTTATCTGAAAGCTAAAAAGGCATTTTTTGATATGCTGCCAAAATCGGCATTTGCATTGACTAATATCGACGATAAAAACGGTATGGTGATGCTGCAGAATACCAAAGCACATAAAAAAACCTATGCCCTTAAACAACTGGCTGATTTCAAAGCGAAAATAATTGAAAACCAGTTCAGTGGCTTACACCTGGATATCGATAATGAAGACGTTTACTTCAAACTGGTAGGCTCTTTTAATGCGTATAACTTACTGGCTGTTTACGGAACTGCAATTTTGCTGGAACAGGATAAGCTAAAAGTATTGACCTTGTTGAGCCGATTATCAGGTGCTGAAGGAAGGTTTGATTATATCACTTCTGCCGATAAGATTATTGGTATTGTAGATTATGCCCATACGCCAGATGCCGTTCAGAATGTGTTGAGTACCATTGCCAATATCCGCAAAGGAACAGAACAGGTTATTACCGTAATCGGTTGCGGGGGTGATCGTGATAAAACCAAACGCCCAATTATGGCACAGGTGGCCTGCGATTGGAGCGACAAGGTGATCTTAACTTCTGACAATCCACGAACGGAAGATCCACAGACAATTATCAGCGAAATGGAAACAGGTGTTTCGCCAACCAATCAGCGTAAAACCTTATCCATTTTAGATAGAAGAGAAGCCATAAAAACAGCTTGTCATTTAGCGCAACCGGGAGATATTATTCTTGTTGCGGGTAAAGGACACGAGAAATACCAGGAGATTAATGGCGTAAGGAACCATTTTGATGATAAAGAAATTTTACTTGAACAATTAAAACCAATCAGCTAATGTTATATTTATTATTCGAATACCTGCATAAGCATTATGATATACCTGGGTTAAGGTTGTTTCAGTACATCACTTTCCGTGCATCTATCTCTATTATTTTATCATTGGTCATTACCACCGTTTACGGACGCAGGTTGATTGATTATCTGCATAAAAAACAGGTTGGAGAAACAGTAAGAAATTTAGGTTTAGAAGGACAGATGCAAAAACAAGGTACACCAACAATGGGTGGTATCATTATTTTGCTGGGTATTCTTATTCCAACCTTGTTATTTGCCAATATCTCCAATATCTATGTTGTTTTAATGATAATTACCACAATCTGGATGGGTGCTGTAGGCTTTTTAGATGATTATATCAAAGTTTTTAAAAAGAATAAAGAAGGTTTAGCAGGTCGTTTTAAAGTAGTTGGTCAGGTTGGTTTAGGTTTAATTGTAGGTTGTACCATGTACTTCCATCCAAATATTGTAGTGAGGGAAACCGTACAGGACGATGTAAAAAGCACTTCTACGGTTCCGATGGTGTTGCGCCAAAAAGGAGAAACCTTTTATTATACACAAGATGTAAAATCGACTAAAACCAATATGCCTTTTTATAAGAACAATGAGTTCGATTACGGCAAGGTATTGAAGTTTTTGGGTGCTGATTACCAGAAATATGCATTTTTCATCTTCCTGATCGTAACGGTGTTTATTATTACTGCAGTGTCTAACGGGGCAAACATTACCGATGGGATTGATGGTTTAGCAACCGGAACTTCGGCAGTAGTTGGGATCACCCTGGGCATTTTGGCTTATGTATCGGGTAATACCATTATGGCCGATTATCTGAATATAATGTATATCCCAAACTCTGCAGAGCTGATGATTTTTGCAGGCGCATTTGTTGGCTCCTGCGTAGGTTTTCTGTGGTACAATTCTTACCCGGCGCAGATTTTTATGGGCGATACCGGAAGTTTGGCCATTGGGGGAATCATTGCCTCATTTGCCATCATGATCCGTAAGGAGCTGTTGATTCCGATTTTATGTGGAATATTCCTGGTAGAACTAGTATCGGTAATTATGCAGGTATCTTATTTTAAGTATACCAAGAAGAAATTTGGAGAAGGACGCAGGATTTTCCTGATGTCACCTTTGCATCACCATTACCAGAAAAAAGGATACCACGAAGCCAAAATTGTAACCCGCTTCTGGATTATAGGAATCATGCTGGCGATTATGACCATTGTAACATTGAAATTGAGGTAGGTTGAGATTGAAGGTAGAGGGTTTGAAGTTGAGGGGAAAAGCTGAAAGACTAAAGCTGAAAGATAAAAGAGAGAAAAATAAAAAAGTTAAAGTGTGGAGGTATTCCTGTCTCGATACTTGATACCAGTTACTTGATACTACAAAAAATAAAAAATGAGCACGAATAATATCACATCAAGCAATACTAAGTCAGCAATGACCGGGCAGGGCCGTGTGGTTATTCTTGGTGCCGGTGAAAGCGGAGTAGGTGCCGCAAAATTGGCTCAGGCAAAAGGTTTCGATGTTTTTGTTTCCGATTACGGTGTAATTACCGATAAATACAAAGCTGCATTAGAAAAGCTCGGCGTACCATTCGAATCTGAAAAGCATACTGAAGAATTAATTCTGAATGCAACGGAAGTAATTAAAAGTCCGGGTATTCCGTCTACAGCGCCTATTATTAAAAAGCTGGTAGCTCAAGGTATTCCGGTGATTTCAGAAATTGAGTTTGCCAAAAGGTATACGCATGCTAAAACCATTTGCATTACAGGTTCCAATGGTAAATCAACCACGAGCCTGTTAACCTATCACATTTTAAAAAATGCCGGGTTAAATGTAGGCTTGGCCGGTAACATCGGACAGAGTTTTGCCGCACAGGTGGCTACTGAAGATTACGAATATTATGTGCTGGAAATCTCAAGTTTCATGCTTGATGATATGTTCGAATTTAAAGCCGATATCGCGGTTCTATTGAACATCACACCAGATCATTTAGATCGGTACGATTATAAACTGGAGAATTATGCCGCATCTAAAATGCGCATTGTCCAAAACCAAACGGCAGATGATGTTTTCATTTATTGCGCTGATGACGAGGAAAGTTTAAAAGCCATCGCTTTAACAAAACCTTTGGCCAAAACCTATCCATTTTCAATTGTTAAAAAGGTTGAAACTGGTGCTTATTTAGAAGAAAATACGATACATATCCTTACAGAACCTAATAACCAACTAACCATGTCTATTTCAGATTTAGCCTTACAGGGCAAGCACAACATTTACAATTCTATGGCTTCAGGCATTGTGTCTAAAGTTTTAGAATTAAGAAATGAGACCATCCGCGAAAGCATGGGCAATTTCAAAAATATTGAGCACAGGTTAGAGCATGTGGCCAAAATTTCAGGGATCGATTTTATCAACGATAGTAAAGCCACTAATGTGAACTCTACCTGGTATGCTTTAGAAAGTATGACCAGTGATGTAGTGCTGATTATGGGTGGTGTTGATAAAGGAAACGATTACAATATGCTTAAAGACCTGGTTAAAAGTAAGGTAAAGGCTATCGTTTGTTTGGGTAAGGACAACAAACGTATCCACGATGCTTTTGAGGATTATGTAGAAATAATTGTAAATACTTTTTCGGCTGATGAAGCAGCGCAGATTGCTTTCCATTTGGCTAAGCGTGGTGATGCGGTATTGTTATCACCTGCATGTGCAAGTTTTGATTTATTTAAAAATTACGAAGACCGCGGTAACCAGTTTAAAGCGGCAGTTAGAGAATTATAATAGGAGGTACAATAGATGTTCCAGGCACTACTTAATAAAACAAAAGGCGATAGATGGATCTGGTTGATCATCATCCTGCTTTCGCTTATATCTGTAATGGCAGTGTATAGTGCAACAGGTACTTTAGCCTATAAAAAAGGAGAAACTGTAGAAAAACTTTTGCTTACCAAACACTTAATTTTTGTGTTAATGGGTATTGGCATGATTTATATCGCCCACCTGCTCGATTACCGTTATTACGCTGGTATTTCGAAGGTGCTGATGATTGTAACCATTCCTTTGCTGTTTTATACCTTAATTTTTGGAACCAACTTAAACGATGCTTCCAGGTGGGTTAAAATACCCGTAATCGGATTAACCTTTCAAACTTCCGATTTGGCCAAGTTGGCATTGATTACCTTTTTGGCCCGGATGCTCACCAAAAAGCAAGAAAATATTAAAAATGTTAAAGAGTCATTTATACCAATTATGGGCTCCGTTTGTGTGGTGTTTGTTTTAATCGCACTGGCCAATCTATCTACAGCATTAATGCTGTTTGGTGTAAGTATATTGCTGTTAATTATCGGTAGGATCAGTATTAAGCAGATCGCGATTGTTTGTGCAGGCGGCTTCGTGCTACTGTTGTTCGTTTTCTTTTTGGGACCAAGGAGAAAAACTTACATGTCGCGTATCAATACGTTTATGCATCCCGAAATGCAGCATTCAGACAAAACTTTCCAGGCAGATCAGGCAAAAATTGCCTTGGCTACTGGTGGTGTTTTTGGTAAAGGACCAGGTAATAGTACACAACGCAATTTCCTACCACACCCGTATTCCGATTTTATTTTCGCCATTATTATTGAAGAATGGGGAACCGTGGGAGGAATTGTAATCATGATACTATACCTGGTGCTTTTATACCGATGTATCAAGATCGTAACCCGAGCGCCCAAAGCCTTTGGAGCATTGCTGGCTGCAGGACTAAGTTTTAGCCTCACCATTCAGGCTTTTGCCAACATGGCCGTAGCGGTAGGTTTGGGGCCGGTAACAGGGGTTCCGTTGCCATTGGTAAGCATGGGTGGTACATCGATGATTTTTACCAGTGTGGCCTTCGGTATTATTTTGAGCGTAAGCCGCGATGTAGAAGAAAACGCCATTGCAGCAACCAAAGAAGATAAAGAGAAAGTGAAAAATAAAGTGATAGTTGGAGAGATTCCGGCGATGGCGTAATTAATGATTGAATTAGTGAATGATTGAATGAGTGAATTTACGCAATGATTAATGATTGAGTGAATTAGGAAAATTGAATAAAACATCCCAAAGTTTTAAAGTTGAAATTAAATTAATAAATGATGGAGAATGTTAGTAAAATAGATTTTGTGACAGCAGTGAAAGCAAGAACAAAAAAGTTGGTTTTAGATTCAATTAAGTTCTATCAGGCATTACCAAAGACCGAAGAAGCAAGAATATTAGGCAGGCAATTTATGCGTTCCTCTTCTTCAGTTGGATCAAATTATAGAGCAGCCTGTAGAAGCAGGTCAAAAGCTGAGTTTTATGCAAAACTTAGCATAGTTGTAGAAGAAGCTTATGAAACAGCTTTTTGGATTGAAATTTTAACCGAATCTGGGATTACAGATTTAGTTAAAGCTCAACCATTACTAAAAGAAGTAAATGAGATTTTGGCAATTGTTGCCAAGGCTAGAAAAACAGTAAGTAATAATAAATAGTGAATGACTGAAGTGAAAGAATGAAGGGTTGCCCGTAGCACTCACTCATTCGAAATTCTATCATTCAATAATTAAATAACAAATGAATAATTCCCCAAAAATTATCATATCAGGTGGTGGCACCGGTGGGCATATTTTTCCCGCCGTAGCCATAGCCAATGCGCTAAAACGCATGGTGCCAACTTGTGAAATCTTATTTGTGGGTGCACTAGGCCGAATGGAAATGGAAAAAGTTCCTGCAGCCGGATATAAAATTATAGGATTAAACATTAGTGGGATGCAACGCGGCTCGATTATTAAAAATCTCGCGCTCCCTTTCAAGGTAATCGGTAGTGTGCGCAAGGCCATGCAGATTATTAATGATTTTAAGCCCGATGTTGTAGTAGGTGTTGGTGGTTATGCTTCAGGGCCGTTATTGTACGCAGCTTCTTTGAAGGGAATTCCTTACCTCATCCAGGAACAGAATTCTTATGCAGGAATCACCAATAAGTGGTTAGGCAAAAAGGCTTCGAAAATCTGTGTCGCTTTCGATGACATGGATCAGTTTTTTCCAGCTGATAGGATTTTGAAAACGGGAAATCCTGTTCGCCAGGAAGTGGTTGATATTAAAGGAAAACACCATGCAGGAGCCGAACTATTAAAACTCGATCCATTGAAGAAAACCATTATGGTTACCGGTGGAAGTTTAGGTGCAGGAACATTGAATAAGGCAATTGAAAAACATTTGCCCGAAATTATTGCACAAGATGTACAGGTGATCTGGCAAACGGGGAAGTATTACTACAAAGGGATTATAGAAAGATTGGGGTTGAACTATCATCCTAATGTGCGTATCCTTGAGTTTTTAAATAAAATGGACTTGGCTTATGCAGCAGCAGATGTAATTGTGAGCCGGGCAGGAGCGGGAACCATAGCAGAACTTTGTTTGATTAAAAAACCGGTGATTTTAGTGCCTTCGCCAAATGTAGCAGAGGACCATCAGACTAAAAACGCCATGGCCCTTGTTAAAAATGGAGCAGCAATATTAATTAACGACCGCTCTGCGGAAGATACCCTGGTTAAGGAAGCACTGGCACTGCTAAATAACAAGGAACAAAGTGAAAAGCTTGCAGAAAACATAGCTAAGATGGCATTGCCAAAGGCAGATGAAATTATTGCGAACGAGGTGTTGAAATTGATTAAGTAGAAATATGAGAAACTAGATGTGAGATTTGAGGTTAGACCGTGTGTCTAGTGTCTCAAATCTCCCATCTCAAATCTAATAAAAATGGAATTAAGTAAAATAAACAGGGTTTTCTTTGTAGGTATCGGTGGTATCGGCATGAGTGCGCTTGCCCGTTATTTTGCTAAACGCGGACAAGTGGTTTGTGGTTACGATAAAACCAAAACAAAACTGACCGAAACCTTAACGAGTGAAGGCATTCTTATTACCTACTTGGATGAGGTATCTTCATTGCCTGGTGAATTTTTGGATCATCAGGATGATACACTTGTAGTTTATACACCAGCAATTCCGAAAGATTCGAAAATTTTAAACCATTTTATGGGTAAAGGTTTTGCGCTTAAAAAACGTTCAGAAGTTTTAGGGATTATTAGCAAAGGAATGTTCTGTATTGCGGTTGCAGGTACACATGGTAAAACCACCACATCGTCTATTGTAGCGCATATTTTAAAGGATACCGGATACGATTGTACAGCTTTTTTAGGTGGAATAACCAGTAACTATAACAGTAATGTACTTTTCGGGGAAAATAATGTGGTAGTGGTAGAGGCTGATGAATATGACCGCTCGTTTCTTACGCTACACCCTGATGTAGCTGTTGTTACTTCTATGGATGCCGATCATTTAGACATTTACGGAGATAAAAGTCACCTCGAAGAATCTTTCAGGTTATTTGCCGGGCAGCTGAAGGCCGAAGGTACACTTTATGCACATGAAGGATTGCCTTTGGAAAATAGCGTCAGTTATGCTGCAAGTTCAACTGCTACAGCAAAGGCAGAGAATTTAAGGGTCGAGGGATCAAAATTTGTTTTCGATTATACTGATAACACCCAGAGCATAAAAGATATCAGTTTAATGCTTCCAGGTAAACATAATGTCGAAAATACAACGGTTGCCATTGCCATTGCTTTGCAGTTGGGTATCGATGCAGAAAAGGTCAAGCAGGCTGTTGCAAACTTCAAAGGGGTGAAACGCCGCTTCGAATATATTGTGAATAATGGCACTCAGATTTATATAGATGATTATGCACATCATCCTGAAGAACTGAGGGCATGTTTTGATGCGGTGCGACAGTTATATCCTGATAAAAAACTAACGGTGATTTTTCAGCCGCACCTGTTTACGCGGACGAGAGATTTTGCAGATGAATTTGCAAAAGTTTTAAGCACTGTTGATGAACTGCTGCTGCTGGAGATTTATCCGGCAAGAGAATTGCCGATTGATGGGATAAACGCACAGTTTTTATTGGATAAAATCACTTTGGAAGATAAAAAAGTATGTGGAAAAGATTTTGTGGTTCAGCATGTTAAGGACACAAAACCTGAATTAATTTTAACAGTAGGCGCGGGCGATATCGATACCATTATCGAGCCTTTAAAAAATATATTAAACAATGCTTAAACGGATAAACTGGAGCGCGATTTTTACTGGCTTTGCCTGGCTTATCAGCCTGGCAGGGGTGGTGGTGCTTTTGAGTTTTATCAATGTGAAAAAGCAGACGGTTAAATGTACCGATATTAAGATCCTGATTCCAGGTGCCGATAATTTCATCGAGCGCGAAGAGATCGACGCCATTTTAAAAGAAGATCAGGGTGTGCTTTTAGGACGTAACATCGAAAATATTAATATTCATAAGATCGAGAAAAAACTGCAGTCAAACCCTTACATCGGTTTTGCTAAAGTGTATTTAGATATGGATGGGGTGCTGCACATCGAAGTAAAACAGCGCCAGCCTATTCTTCGCATATTTAACGAGAACGGACAGGATTTTTATATTGATAACGACGGGTTGAAAATGCCCATTTCATCAAATTTTACCGCTAATGTGCTGGTGGCAACGGGGCATATTACTGAGGTTTTTGGCAGTCGTGTTGATAGTCTGCATACCCAGTTGGCACGAGATTTATATAAAACTGCCCAATACATTAAAAAAGATACCCTTTGGGATTCACAGATTGAACAGATTGTGGTTGATCAGAAAAACGATATCGAACTGATCCCGAGGGTCGGTAATCAACGGATTATTTTAGGTAATGCTGATTCGCTTGAAAAGAAAATGAAAAACCTGTTGTTGTTTTATAAAAAAGCAATGCCGCAGGTAGGATGGGATACTTATAAAACGATCAACATTAAATATACCAACCAGATTGTTTGCGAAAAAAGGGATTCGACAGGTTTAGGCAAAAAAGCGAAAACAATTTCAGCGGCAGATAGTTTGAGGATACAGCGGAACGTAACCGATTCATTGATTAGAAATACCATCAACACGGTAATGGACGATCGACCTGAAGCCGATCAGCCAGAAGCGGTAGCGCCTAAAAAGCCCGAACCTAAAAAGGTGGAAGCCAGGAAAGAGGAGCCAAAGAAAACAGAAGTAAAAAAGGTAACGCCTAAAAAGATTGAACAAGTAAAAACAGAAATAAAAAAGGCGGTAGTTGTAGCGGCTGTTAAACCAAAAAAGGAAACAAAACCAGCGGATAAAAAAGAAAAACCGAAGCAAACCGGAGCAACCCAGCCAAAGACGGCAAAATCTGAGGCTCAGTTGAAAAAAGAAAAAGAAGCAAGAGAAAAAGAAATCAGAGCCCTAGAAAAACAGTATAAAACTCAGCAAAATTAACGAATATGGACAAGGCAAAATTTACCAGTCAGTCGCCCATTGTAGTAGGATTGGATATCGGTACTACAAAAATTTGTGTTATCGTTGGTCGTAGAACACAACACGGTAAGATAGAAATCTTAGGAATAGGCAAGGCGGAATCGGCGGGTGTGACACGTGGAGTGGTTTCTAACATTCAAAAAACCGTACAGGGCATTGCTCAAGCAGTTGAAGTAGCAAGCGGACAATCCAATGTAGAAATACAGGTGGTAAATGTGGGTATTGCGGGTCAGCACATCAAGAGTTTACAGCACAGAGGAATTTTAACAAGAAGAGAATTAAACAACGAAATCGGTAAAAAAGACATCGATAAGTTGATTGACGATATGTTTAAACTGGTAATGCCACCGGGTGAGGAAATCATCCATGTATTACCGCAAGAATTTACTATCGATAACGAGCCTGGAATCAAAGATCCGATCGGTATGGCAGGGGTTCGCCTTGAAGCTAACTTCCATATCATTTCTGGCCAGGTTACAGCTGTAAAAAACATTATAAAATGTGTAAATAATGCAGGTTTGCAAACTCAGGATTTAATTCTTGAGCCATTGGCTTCTTCTGAATCGGTGTTGAGCGAGGAAGAAAAAGAAGCGGGCATTGCATTGGTTGATATTGGTGGTGGTACTACAGATATTGCCATCTTCCATGAAGGTATTATCCGTCACACAGCAGTTATCCCTTTTGGTGGCAATAGTGTTACTGAAGATATCAGAGAGGGTTGCTCTGTAATGCGTAACCAGGCCGAGTTGTTGAAAACACGCTTTGGTTCGGCATTGGCTGAGGAAAATAAAGAAAACGAAATTATTTGTGTTCCCGGATTACGTGGCCGCGAACCAAAAGAAATTTCGGTTAAAAACCTCGCTTACGTCATTCAGGCGCGTATGGAAGAAATTATTGAACACGTATATTACGAGATCAAATCTTCCGGATATGAGAAAAAGCTGATTGGTGGTATTGTAATTACCGGTGGTGGTGCTTTATTAAAACACTTATCTCAGGCAGTTGAATATGTAACAGGTTTAGATTGCCGTATTGGTTATCCGAACGAGCATTTATCGAAATATGAAGATATGCCTAAAGCCATTTACGACGATCTGAAAAGCCCGATGTATGCAACCAGTGTAGGTTTGCTGATCAAAGGAATCCAGAAAGCAGAAGAGTTAATTGAAGAAATGAAACAGCCTGGTGTTTTTGTAGAAAAACCAAAAACAGCAAAAGAAAAAGAGAAACGCGGACCAGGTTTGTTTGATAAATTACTGGCAAAAACAAGAACCTTCATTCAGGATGATATGAATGTAAGTGATGAAGATTACTTGAAAAGTTAATTATTTTTCCACAAAAGATGAGTTTTCCACATTATTAACAGTTGTGGAAAACGTCTGTTGAAAAAGTGTTAATATTACATTGAGTAATGAACAGAATTTAAAAATTTTTAAACAACTGATTCATAAAGATATGCAGTTCGAAATGTTAAAAGATAAGTCTTCAATCATCAAGGTAATTGGTGTTGGGGGCGGTGGCGGCAACGCAGTGAACCATATGTACCTGTCTGGTATTACTGGTGTGGATTTTATTATTTGTAATACAGATGCCCAGGCTTTGGAATCTAGTCCTATACCTAACAAGGTACAATTAGGTGCTAGTTTAACCGAAGGAATGGGAGCTGGTTCTATTCCTGAGGTTGGTAAAAACTCAGCTATAGAAAATATAGATGATATTAAGGCAATGTTAGGTAGTACAACCAAAATGCTTTTTATTACAGCAGGAATGGGTGGTGGTACCGGAACAGGGGCTTCTCCAATCATTGCGAAAGCAGCTAAAGAACTTGACATTTTAACTGTGGCCATCATTACTACACCATTTTCTTTCGAAGGAAAAAGACGTAAACTGCAGGCTGACGAGGGAATGGAAGAGTTGAAAAAATATGTAGATTCTTACCTGGTGATCTCTAACGATCGCCTGCGCGAAATCTTCGGAAATTTAACTTTGGGTTCTGCCTTCGGCCAGGCAGATGATATTTTAACTACCGCTGCAAAGGGTATCGCAGAAATCATTACAGTTCCAGGTTATATCAACGTGGATTTTAAGGATGTGCGTACCGTAATGAAAGATAGTGGCGTAGCCATTATGGGTAGCTTTGCCGCTGAGGGCGAAGACCGTGCATTACAGGCAGTTGAAGGTGCTTTGGCTTCTCCATTGTTAAAAGATAATGAAATCGAAGGTGCCCGTTATATTTTATTAAATATCAGTTCTGGTTTACGTGAGGTAACCATGGATGAGGTTTCGATTATTACTGACTATATTCAGGAGAAAGCTGGTTTATCAGCAGACTTAATATGGGGTAACTGTACAGACGAATCTTTAAGCGATAAACTTTCAGTAACCATTATTGCAACAGGTTTCCAAACCTCAGAAGAGCGCGTACACGAAGAAAAAAATAAAAAGAAAATATCACTTTTAACACCAGAAGAAGCGCCGCTGGTTCGTCCCGTTGAACCAGTAAACTCTTTCATTCAGCCTAAAACAACGCCATCTTATGAGCCTGTTTTAAAAACGAAGGAAGAAGTTTCGCAGGCAGATCTTTTCGGTGGTATGTTTAATAAACCGGAACCTCAAAAAGTTCAGGAGCCAGAAAATAATGTGGTTCGCCATACTTTAATTGAAGAAGAGCCTCAGGTAGAAGAAGTCAAAGAAACCGGATTTGAATTTGAAGTTAAATTAGCAGAAACCAACTATGTATTCGAAACGCCAGTAGCCCAGTCAGTACCTATGCCACAACCTGAGCCAGAAATCGAAATGCCGGTTGTTGGATTGGATGATGACAAAAGCGACGAATCAATGGAAGAGCAATTGAAAAAATCTAAAGAACGCATTTTACGTTTAAAAGATTTAAGCATGAAATTGCGTACAACCAATGGTTTACAGGAATTGGAAAACGAACCTGCATACAAACGCAAGCAAATGCAGTTGCAACAAGTTCAGCACTCTTCTGAATCACAGGTGAGCAGGTTTACTTTAAGTAACGACCAGGACGGTGGTACAGAAATCAGACCTAACAATTCTTTCCTGCACGATAACGTTGATTAAAATAAACCAAATATAATTACAGAGCCCCGTTGTAAAATCGGGGCTTTTTTGGCATAAAATTGGAGTACTTATAACCTTAATTCGAGCCTGAAAGATCATTAGGTTGATTTTAAGACGAATAAAGCGTAAATTCGCAAAATTTCATTATAAAAAATACATAATACATTGGATATATTTGATAAGATAGCAAAGCACATGGGGCCACTTGGCCAGCACCAGAAATGGTCTCATGGGTATTTCTCATTTCCAAAATTAGAGGGAGAAATTGCACCTCATATGCAATTTCGTGGAAAAGAGCATTTGGTTTGGAGTTTAAATAACTACTTAGGCTTAGCCAATCACCCTGAAGTTAGAAAAGCAGATGAAGAAGCTGCTGCAAAATTCGGCATGGCTTATCCTATGGGGGCCCGCATGATGAGTGGTAACTCAAACTATCACGAACAGCTGGAGCAAGAGCTTGCAGAGTTTGTAGGCAAACCTGATGCATTTTTATTAAACTATGGTTACCAGGGCATGGTATCTATTATCGATACCTTGGTTGATAGGAATGACGTGGTGGTATATGATGCAGAATCACACGCCTGTATTGTAGATGGGTTACGTTTGCACATGGGTAAACGTTTTGTTTACAAGCATAATGATATTGAAAGTGCCCGTAAGCAGTTAGAACGTGCTACAAAACTTGTTGAAGAAACTGGAGGTGGTATTCTTTTAATTACAGAAGGTGTTTTCGGAATGAGTGGCGCTCAGGGCAAATTAAAGGAAATCGTTGATCTTAAAAAAGATTTCAATTTCCGTATCCTGGTTGATGATGCACATGGTTTTGGTACCATGGGTAAAACAGGGGCCGGTACGCATGAAGCACAAGACTGTATTGAAGGAATTGATGTTTACTTTGGAACCTTTGCCAAATCAATGGCAGGTATTGGTGCGTTCGTTGCTTCAACAGAACAAATTACCAACTTCTTAAGGTATAATATGCGTTCTCAGACTTTTGCTAAGGCATTACCTATGCCAATGGTAATTGGTTTATTAAAGCGCTTAGAATTGCTAAAAAGCAAGCCTGAGTTGAAAGATAAACTTTGGGAAATCGCAATGACCCTTCAAAAAGGATTACGCGAACGCGGATTCGATTTAGGTGTTACCGATTCAGTAGTTACTCCGGTTTTCTTAAAGGGTGAACTTTCTGATGCCACTGCAATTACTTACGATTTACGCGAGAACTACAGCATCTTTTGCTCCATCGTAGTTTATCCGGTAATTCCAAAGGGCATGATCGAACTCCGTTTAATTCCTACGGCTGTTCATACGCTTGAAGATGTACAGCGTACTTTAGATGCTTTTAGCGAAGTTGCTGAAAAACTGGAAAACGGATATTATAAAGAAAATCTTTTCGCTACTGTTTAAGATCAGTGAAAATTTTACAAAGCCCTTTAAACATGTTTGAAGGGCTTTTTTGTGTAAATTTATTTCTTAAAAGCCTGTATTTCAGTTAGTTAATCAGTTTTCTTGTTGCGTAGTGTGTTTATAAATCCATAGCATGTGGAAAAAAACGTTTTAGAAAGCTATTTTTTATTATTCTAAAAATTTTTTTATTTCGTTAAACCTTTTAAATTAGATAATTAAAACCAAAAACCTTAAAGAACCATAAGAGCAATTAAAAATGAAAAAATTCGAAGAAGTAAAAAGTTTAGTGACAGCTTTAGAAGCTGATGCAGACAAATTTTATAACAAGGGTAACAGCGCAGCTGGAACACGTATACGTAAAGGCATGCAGGATTTGAAAAACTTAGCCCAGGCCATCCGTTTAGAAGTTCAGGAAACCAAAAATAAAGCTTAAGCAAATAAAATATTATAATGAAAGGCCTCGGGGAAATATTTTCTGAGGTTTTTTTGCATATTTTTTATTTTTAAAAAAAACAGATTGTCTTCATTTACCTTTCAGCAAAATCAAACAATCTGTTCTAAAAAAAATATTAATGTGCGGCTTTAAGCCACCTCGCTCAGTTTTTCTATTTCTGCAATTATTGATTTTTCTAAAGATGCAGATGCTTTAACCAATGGTAGCCTTACGGTATCGCCACAAACACCTAAATGTTTCAATGCAGCTTTTATCCCTGCCGGATTACCTTCTGCAAATGCCAGGCGGGTGAATTCTATTAAGCTTAAATGAGCAGGTAAGGCGGCATTATAATCGCCCGCTAAGCAAAGTTTTACCATATCAGAAAATTGTTTAGGTAAAGCGTTTCCGATTACCGAAATAATACCTGAAGCACCCAAAGCGATCATCGGCAAAGTAACCGGATCATCTCCGGAGATTAAAAGAAAATCTGCAGGTTTATCTCTCATAATCTGGTTAAACTGATCGAAACTTCCTGATGCTTCTTTAGTAGCAACAATGTTTTTAAAATCATGAGCCAGCCTACAGGTTGTTTCTGGACTCATATTGCTTCCAGTACGACCTGGTACGTTATATAAAATTAAATCTAAAGGAGAAATTTCAGCTAAATATTTGTAATGCTGGTAGATTCCTTCCTGAGTAGGTTTGTTATAATAAGGACTAACCGATAAAATTGCGTTATAGCCGGAAGTATCAAAAGATTTAATTTCTTCAGCCGCAGCTAAAGTATTATTGCCACCTATGCCGGCAACCAATGGTAATCTATTATTGTTAATTTCAGCAGTATAGGCCCACACCTTCTTCTTCTCGTCCTTGGTCATTGTAGCAGTTTCGCCGGTTGTACCTAAAGAAACGAGGTAATCGATCCCTCCTTCTACCAAATGATTAATCAGGTTTTTTAAGCCATTATAATCAACTGATCCATCTGTGTTGAAAGGCGTAACTAAGGCTACACCAGTACCCTGAAATTTGTTCATTTTTAATTTATAATTATTGAATTTTGAATGAGAGATTGAATGAATGCTTTGTACATTCTATCATTCACTAATTCAATCACTCTCTCATTTTATTTTATCATTTCTAAAAGTTCGGCATCAGTGATGATCGGGACGTTTAGTTTATTCGCTTTTTCCAGTTTGGATGGACCCATATTGTCGCCCGCTACCAGATAATTCAATTTGCCCGAAATACTACTCAACATCTTCCCTCCATTGGCCTCAATCATATCTTTAAGCTCATCGCGGCTAAAGTTTTCAAAAACGCCCGAAATTACGAATGTTTTTCCAATAAGCCTATCACTGTCAAGCGTTATTACTTTTTCTTCAATTTCAAACTGTAATCCTGCTAATTTTAATAATTCTACCTGCTGTAAATGCTCAGATTTTCCAAAATACTCAACAATACTCTCCGCAATACGCTGCCCGATCTCATCAATGGCGATTAATTCCTCAACATTAGCCTTAACAAGATTGTCGATATTTTTTACACCAGCGGCAGTTTTTCTTGCGACTGTTTCGCCTACATAACGAATGCCCAAGCCAAAAAGCACTTTTTCGAAAGGCATTTCTTTTGATTTTTCAATGCCTGCAAGCATGTTTTCAATGGAACGTTCGCCGAAACGATCGAGGGTTTTAAGTTCATCTGATTTCTGGTACAAGGTGTATAAATCACTAATGTGGTTTACTAAACCCCGTTTGTAAAAGGTTTCGATGGTTTCATCTCCAAGTCCGTCTATATTCATGGCCTTGCGGGAAATAAAATGCTGGATTTTTCCAACAATCTGCGGTGGACAACCTTCATCATTAGGACAGTAGTGTACCGCTTCTCCTTCTCTCCTGATTAATTCTGTCCCACATTCGGGGCAGTTGTGTAAATATTGAACCTTTGTAGCACCAGGCAATCGCTTATCTAAATTTACCTTGATAATTTTTGGGATAATTTCGCCACCTTTTTCAACGTAAACGGTATCACCTTCATGTAAATCTAAACGATCTATTTCGTTTGCGTTATGTAATGTAGCACGTTTAACGGTGGTGCCGGCCAATAAAACAGGTTTCAAATTGGCAACCGGCGTAACTGCTCCGGTTCTGCCCACCTGGTACGTTACTTTTTCTAAAACAGTTTCAACTTCGGCCGCTTTATATTTGTAGGATATGGCCCAGCGTGGAGATTTTGAAGTGAAACCCAATTCTTGTTGTTGGGCATAACTATTTACCTTAATTACAATACCATCAATATCGTAACTTAGTTTAAAACGTTCGTTTTCCCAATGGTGAATAAACTCAAGGACGGCATCGATATTAGAAACCAGGCGGTTATGTTCGCAAACATGAAAACCCCAGTCTTTTACTGCATTTAAACTTTCCCAATGGGTTTTGAATTCATTTTTATCGGTGTATAAGAAATAAATAAAACCATCCAAGGGCCGTTTGGCCACTTCCTTGCTGTCCTGCATTTTTATGGTGCCTGATGCAAAGTTTCTGGGATTTGCGTAAGGGATCTCACCAAGTTCTTCACGGGCAGCATTTAAGCGTAAAAAAGCCGCTTTGTGCATAAAAATCTCACCACGGATTTCGAAATGTTCAGGTGCGGCAGTCGATTTGATTTGATGTGGGATGGTATGAATGGTTTTTACATTGTTGGTTACATCATCACCTTTGGTGCCATCACCACGGGTAACCGCACGTAAAAGTTTACCATTTTCGTAAGTAAGACTGATAGACAGGCCGTCAAATTTTAACTCACATACATATTGGAAATTATCGCCAATTGCTTTACGGATGCGTTCGTCAAAATCGCGGAGATCCTGTTCATTATAGGTATTCCCCAATGATAACATGGGGTATTTATGATTTACCGTAATAAAGTTTTTGGTGATATCCCCACCAACACGCTGTGTAGGCGAATTCGGATCGGCAAAATCAGGATTCGCTTTTTCGAGCTCGGCGAGGTGTTTTAATTTTTTGTCAAATTCATAATCGCCAATAGTAGGCATAGCCAGCACATAATAATTGTAATTGTGCTGGTTTAATTCGGCCACCAGGGCATCCATTTCTTCTTTTACTGCAGTTAGTGACATATGACAAATATAGAAAAAGGAGCAGAGTGATTAATATTTTAGTTGTAAAAGCTGTAAATCTACTTTCTTGCTAAAAATACCCATACGCTCAACAAAAGGGATAATAAAACTACCATTTAGCCAGCTTATAGAGCTGGTATTGGCATAATATGAATTTTTGATGTCATCCTTTGATATCAGATTGATCTTATTTATCGTGCCTGACTCCAGGTTCATTTCAGCATATATAGTAGCAACTGCAGTAAGACCATCTTTTTGGTTGGCTAAGATCCGAAGGGTTTTCTCTGCCTGGTTGAACGAAACCTCTGATCCCTCCCCGGCGATACTACTTGTATAATCACGGGGCAAGAATTGATGATAAAGTGGTTTCATCTGAGCATCATAAGCATTCATCAGCACAGATCCCTCAGATGTAATGGAGCCATGGCTGCTCGTAATGGAGAACCTTGGGGAGATAGTAACGATAAGTGTATTATTGTACTCTGCAATATGTCTGATATTCATGTATTTAATGTCTGAAAAAGTCAGATCATTTAGTTTTTTATTAACCGGTACAAAAGATTTTTGGAGTTCTTTAACATGGGTTTTATCGAAAACTTCCTTTGCTGAGGTATAGGTGCCGTTATTAAAATCAATTCTTGCAATTAATGTAGAACGTTCCTTGTTCGCATTTTTGTAGAATATGCCAATGTAATTTACCAGCGGTTTTTTACTGCTTGTAAAACTTATCGATGATATTTCATCCTGGTTAAAAGCATCCAAAGGAATGCTCACGGTTTTAAGTGGGCTAGGGTTGCTGCTTAAATAAATGGCCACATTACATTTTCCCTTCGAAGCATCTACAGTGCTGATGATAAAACTGCCATCATCTCCACAAGATGCCTTCCAGGTATCTCCATCTGGCATGTCCGGTTCCATTTTTTGTATTTGTTCCAGCTTATCATTAAAATCGATTACGGTATAACTTTGGGATTCGTTAAAGTCTTTATCCATTTTAAGTGCAGTAAAAAAGCCTACTACTGGCAAGCCTATGTGCACCTTACGCTTTAACGCTGTTAGCCTGGTAGCCATCTTAAAATAAGCGCCATCTTCAGAGAAAAAGAATTCGGGTGTCTCCACAAAATCCTTACTTCCATCATAAATTATCTTTTCAGAGATCAATTTGCCTGTTTTTTCGTCTAAAAGAAAGGCTTTGAACTGATTGGAAAAGCTTTTGAAGTATGTGCGGTCTGCGGCAGCGATAACCAGGATGTTATTTTTGAATTTTCCGATCGCCATTGGAAAACCAGAAAGTTCGGTAAGCCACTTTTGACTTAGCTTATCATCAATTGTAACCACGGCGAAGTCAGCTTTAGGTACATCAACAATCATGGCAATGGCGTTACCGGATAAATCTACTTTTGTGCCGTACCTGTTATCGTAAGAGGCCCTGATGTTCCATGTTGGTTTTTTGATAACATTAATCTGCTGTTGAGCGAAGGTATTGAACTGCAAAAAGATGAACAATACGGAGAGAGTTAGTTTAATTTTCATTTAGTTACTTGGTTTTTGCCCAAATATATCAAAATAATCAAACCAGTTTTTTCTCAATTTCTTTAAAAATGTCCATATAGTCTTTTTCCAAAACCGCCTTGAAAATGCTCAACTCAAAAGTGAGTGCCTGAAGTTGTTTTTCACTCAATGTTTCTGGCCATAAACGCATGCAGATCCTGTTAAGGGCATAACTGATGTTTTCTAGTTTTTGATAACTCAACAGGTATTTACTGCTAATGAATTTCGTTAAAAAATCGAAAAATATTTCAGGATTTTTAAGCTTGCAGTGCTCCAGGAAATCGCTTAACGATTCTTTTTTTACGGCATCAAGTTTATCGTAAAAATGGTTCACCTGAACCAGGTTGTGCTCAACCAATAAATGATCTAACAAAAGCTCCAGGCCAATATGGGCAAGAAAAGAAGGACGGACGGCGGTATTTTCGACGATGGGCTTAATGAGCTGTTTAAGTTCGGTGGTTTTCTCGAGGAAGAAGTTGGAGGAATGAAAAAGCAGGTCGACAGCTAAATGTCTTTTCCAACCATGCAGCAGATTTTCTTCATCTGGATTTCCTTTAAACAGGAATTCATTCTTCTGGGGATATAAATTCGCCTCTTTTGCTGCATTTTTAATGAGATCAGGCAAAACCGTTCCCATTACCACATTGGCATCATTATTTGTCCGGTCGAAATAATAATGGGATAAAAAGTTCATCTTGCAAGGTAATGTTTTCTTGTATGGTTGTAAAGGCTGAGTTCAATTATGATAACTCATTTACAAAACCAACTAATTTGCTTTAAACTAAGCTAAAATTTTATCTTTGCACGCACATTATTAAAGTGTTTGTACAATGACGAATTTTGTTGAAGAGTTAAGATGGCGTGGCATGCTGCATGATATTATGCCGAATACTGAGGAAAAGTTAAACGAAGGTATGACTTCCGGTTATATCGGTTTTGACCCGACTGCAGATTCGTTGCACGTTGGTCACCTAACGCAGATCATGACATTGATTCATTTTCAAAATGCCGGTCACAAGCCGTTTGCTTTGGTTGGTGGTGCTACGGGTATGGTAGGCGATCCGTCAGGGAAATCTGATGAACGTAACCTTCAGACACCTGAAATGATTGAGCACAACCTGAAAGGGATGAAAAAGCAATTGGCCAAATTCTTAAAATTTGAGGAAGGTGGAAACGGGGCGGTAATGGTTAACAATGCCGATTGGTTTAAAGATATGAACCTTTTTACCTTTATCAGGGATGTAGGTAAACACATTACCGTGAACTATATGATGGCCAAGGATAGCGTTAAAAGACGTTTAGAGGGTGATTCTGGTTTATCTTTTACCGAGTTCTGCTACCAGTTGATTCAGGGTTACGATTTCTATCATTTATGGAAAAATGAAAACTGTTTGGTACAGATGGGTGGATCAGATCAATGGGGCAATATTGTTACCGGTACCGAACTGATCAGAAGAAAAGACGCTGGCACAGCTTATGCCATTACCACACAATTGATTAAAAAGGCAGATGGAACCAAATTCGGTAAAACCGAGAGTGGTGCAGTTTGGCTCGATCCAGAAAAAACTTCTCCATATAAATTCTACCAGTTTTGGTTAAATGCATCAGATGATGATGTGAAAAAATGGATCCGCATTTTTACATTAAAAAACAAGGAAGAAATAGAAGCCTTAGAAAAGGAACATGATGCCGCACCGCATTTGCGTATCCTTCAAAAAGCTTTAGCTGAAGATATCACCATTAAAACACACTCAAAAGAAGCTTTAGAAACTGCTATTAAAACATCTGAGTTTTTATTTGGTAACGGATCATTGGAGTTTTTAAAAGGCTTATCTGATAAAGAGGTAATGGATATATTTGATGGTATACCACAATATAAAATCTTAATTGAAGAGCTTGGCGCTGGAATTGACGCAGCAAGTTTACTTGCCGAAAAATCAGCTATATTTCCGTCAAAAGGAGAGGCCAAGAAAACCATTCAGGGAGGAGGGGTTTCAGTAAACAAAGAAAAGGTAGCTGAAATGGCTCAGATCTTTACTTCAGATCATTTAATAAACGACAAATTCATCGTCGTACAAAAAGGAAAGAAAAACTACTTCCTTTTAATTGCTGAATAAAATTTACAAGCCCAATGAAAATAAAAGTAAAATATTTATTCATTGGGCTTGAATTTAAAACACAAAAGAAGTTAAAATAAACAACAGGGGTAGGATGAACAATTGTACTCTTTTGATAAAATAAAGCTAGCTAGCTTTTAAAAATTTTTCTTTGACTTTGAGGCTTTCGATTAGTCGGTCGGTCATGAAAGGTGGGCTTTGGTTCCCGATTATTCTTCTCTATCTCAAAACTGTTTATATGATTTAGCTTATTTATCGATTTAATAAAATTGATGGGTATCGATTTAAGTAGGATGATGTTCATCATGATTCTTGCAATTCTGCTATTTTTAAAACCATGTTACTTCGAGCTGAATACAAGTTGACCTCAGCGCGTCAATTCTATTTATGATAACAATCTCTTATGTGAGAGGTTAATTAGATACTAACTAAGTATGTGAAATTTATTAAAACATTTAAAGCATTTATAACGCTTGACCGGTAACCATGGCGTCAGTGTTTTGAATATAAAACTTCTGGGTATTCTGTAGGTCTCAGGATTCTTGCATTTTTTACAGGGTGGGCAGTTTGGAGCCTCAGATAATTCTTTAGGCGATGTCATAATAAAAATAGTTGTTTGGGAAATTAAAGGTACTAAATAAAAAATAAATTTGTATTATTAAATATATAGTTTTATTCTTTTAAGGAGTGTTTGTTAGTTTTAGGATATTACTTGTTCAAATGGGTTTTTGAAATCCTTACCTGCTATATAATCTAAAATTTCATTGTCCTTTAATAAACAGGTATTTAGCGATTTTTTCAGCTCATCGCTATTCATTTCCTGGCCAATAAACACAAGTTCATTTTTACGGTCTCCAAAATCATGATCCCAATCTGTATCAATTTCTGTTCTGTTTTCCTGGTAGTCCTGGTATTGTTCACGTTCATGCTGTTGCATACTTGCCCACCAAACACCTGCCAAATCGATGCGCAAAGAACCACCCGCTTGCGAGAAATTAATGGCCTGTTCATGCATGGCAGCCAAATAGAAAATACCTTTAGAACGGATTATGTTCTGTGGAAATTCTTTATTGATGAAATGCCATAATCTTTCAGGGTGAAAAGGTTTTTTGGAGCGGAATACGGTCGAACTTATCCCATATTCTTCAGTTTCGGGCTGATGGATTTCTTCCAGTTCTTTTTTCCATCCGGCGCCATCTGATGCCGATTCAAAATCGAATAAACCGGTATTTAAGATTAAGGATGGATTTATTTCTCCAAAGAGTGTCTGATAAATTTTAGCTGTAGGGTTAAGTTTTGCAATTAACGCCTTAAGTACTTTAAGGTCGGTATCACTTACCAGGTCAGTTTTGTTCAATAAAATAACATTGGCAAATTCGATCTGGTCAGTAAGTAGGTTTACAATAGTACGTTTATCCGCCAGGTTATCAACCATGTTACGGTCGGCAAGTTTGTCTGCCGAGCCAAAATCTTTATAAAAATTGTAAGCATCAACAACAGTCACCATGGTATCTAACTGGCTAAATCTGCTCAGATCAATACCGGAGGCTTCGTCTATAAAAGAAAATGTTTGTGCAACAGGGATGGGTTCAGAGATCCCGGTGCTTTCAATCAGCAGGTAGTCGAATCGGTTTTCTTTCGCCAGTTTTTCCACCTCAATCATCAGGTCTTCACGCAAGGTACAACAGATGCACCCATTGCTCATCTCAACTAGTTTTTCATCAGTTTTAGATAAACTATGCTGATTTTTGACTGTAGCAGCATCGATGTTTACCTCACTCATGTCGTTTACAATAACCGCCACTTTTAAATCTTGCTTATTCTTTAATATTGCGTTGAGCAGGGTGGTCTTGCCACTGCCTAAAAAACCGCTTAGTACGGTTACCGGTAATTTCTTTATCATTTTAATGCAATTGTGTTGCAAATATATAATTGATTATTTTAAATGCAACTAAATTGCTTTTATGTTTGCATTAAATTTATCTTGTTGGAAAAAGGAATTTACAGCGTCAACCTCCACCCGGCTGGTTTTTCGGCTTCAATACTTTAACCTGTATTGCGCTCGGTCATTTGCAGATATGAATGCGAGCACTTGCCCTAAATTCAGGTTCGTTATGCAGACAGGTCAATGAATGATGGGATAAATTTAGGATGGTTGGTATGGTTTTTATGGTTTTTTTGATATATAAAAGCACTTTTTAAGCTACTTAAACAAACTGGGTATTAATTTAAACAATTGTGCTATCCTTAAAATTGTAGTTGTCTTAGCTTCGAATATTCAATACAGGGTAAAACCATTATCTTTCTTTTCAAACATGATGCTGAAGTAAGTACACTAACACTTACCTAAGAGTGCTTAATGCTGATCTTAAATCTCAGTGGGTACCAAAGGCAGATTGTTCAAAATGAGGAAAACTAAAATTGGTTTTTATTGTAAGGAGCTAACCAAATAAATATGAACCAAACTGAACAAATGCTCATGAAAGCACCTGGCTAAATCCAAATCGATCTCAAACCGATACAGGTGAATTCGTTCAACGGTATCGAATAGTAATCCTAACCAAATAAACCAAAATTTATGACCAAAAACTACTACTACTACAAAGAGGGATTAATCCGCTCTTCGCTACCTCAAACTGTTGAAAAATCTGTTTTGATGTCCCTGATTTACTAGGCCTGGCATACAATTATCCAATTCTATTTCTCTTTAAATGATTTTAAATAATGGAAAAAATAACCAATATGGGTAATAGTGCGCGCTCCAGATATCAGGGAGCAAAGCAGTTATTACTTGTGATGTATTTAATACTGATTACTTCCGCTCTGTTCGTTCATACAGCTGCTGCCCAACAAAGGCGAAAGATAACCGGGACGGTAGTTGATGAACAAAAGCAGTTGTTAATAGGAGTTACTATTACTGTAAAAGGCACTAATTCTAAGGTGCAAACCGGTACGAACGGCGAATTTGCTATAGAGGTACCGACTGACAAGCAGACACTTATCGTTGCGTATATAGGTATGAAAACGCAGGAGGTAAGTGTTGCCGGCAAAAACACGATAAACGTAACAATGAAATATAACTCCGATCAATTGGGAGATGTAGTGATTGTGGGATACGGCGTTCAGAAGAAACAAAGTGTGGTTGGTGCAATTTCCCAGACAACCAGTGAAGTGTTGGAAAGAACAGGTGGTGTATCTAGTTTAGGTGCCGCATTTACTGGAAATTTGCCAGGTGTGATTACCACAGCCAGCACCGGAATGCCGGGAGATGAAGATCCTCAGATTCTTATTCGGGGGCGCAGCACCTGGAATAATGCCAGTCCACTTATTTTAGTAGATGGAGTTGAGCGATCGATAAATAATATAGATATCAGTTCCGTAGCTACAGTATCTGTACTTAAAGATGCCTCAGCCACTGCGGTATTTGGGGTAAAAGGAGCAAACGGCGTAATCTTAATCACCACTAAAAGGGGACGCGAGGGAAAGGCAGAAATTAGGGCAGCTGCTAATACAGTAGTTAAATCTGCATCTAAACTGCCTGGTAAGCTCGATTCGTATGATATGTTCCAGGCACGAAACCGAACAATCGAATATGAATTGGCGCTCGCTCCGAGCGCCTGGAGTTCCTATCTTCCCGAAGCTGTGATGCAGAAATACCGCTCGCCAGCCAATCTTGAAGAAGCCGAGCGTTACCCCAATGTAGATTGGGTAAATACCTTGTTCAGAGATAATGCAATGTCTTATAATGCCAATCTTAACATAAGCGGTGGAACATCATTCGTAAAGTATTTTTCTTCTGTTGATTACCTTGACGAAGGAGATTTGTTTAGAAAGTTTAGTAACGATCGTGGTTATAGCGGAGGCTACAGTTTCAAAAGACTGAATGTAAGAAGCAACTTAGATTTTCAAATAACACCATCAACGACATTCAGAGCAAATATCTCAGGTTCACGAGGTACATCTGAGCGTCCATGGATTAATGTTAACCCTTACAACACCTGGACTGCTGCTTATTCTGCAGCGCCAAATCTTTATCTTCCTATTTATTCTGATGGTACATGGGGATACTACAAACCCAATGAACAACAAAGTTTAAACTCTGTGCGAATTTTATCTACCAGTGGTATGCAAACAACCACAACTTCCCGTATTACCACAGATTTTACCTTAGATCAAAGCTTAAATTCTCTTGTTAAAGGATTGAGTCTGAAAGGAACACTATCTATCGATAATACATTTATTGAAGCTGGCCGCGGAATTGATGACAGTAATAATGGAACACTAAGTAAATATATTGATCCTGAAACAGGAGTGGTAAGTTATTCACAAACTAAGGACGCGGCAACAGAGCTGGAATGGAGAGAAAGTGTAAGGTGGGCAAGCCGCGCTGGTGATGTTAATGATGCCGCAACTTACCGTCGGATGTTTTCTCAAATGCAAATCAATTATGCCCGAACCATCGCTCAAAATCATAATATAACGGCTATGGGGCTTTGGAGCAGAGATAATACCGCTACCGGAAGTATTATTCCTTCTTACCGTGAAGACTGGGTTTTCCGTACTACCTACAATTATGCAGGTAAGTATAGCGTAGAATATAATGGAGCTTATAATGGTTCTGAGCGATTTGCACCTGCCTATCGTTTTGATTTCTTTTCTTCCGGAGGATTTGGATGGATGATCTCTGAAGAAAAATTTATGAAACCGATCAAGTTCATCAATTCATTGAAATTACGCGGATCGTATGGAGCAATTGGTGATGATGGTGGTTCACCCAGGTTTGCCTTCCTGACTAACTGGGCATTTGGAGGCACTACGCCACTGGGTACTACCGGTGAAGCTGCAGAGAATAGTCCTTACAACTGGTATAGGGAAACTTCGGTAGGTAATCCAAACGTACGTTGGGAAAAGGTTGTAAAGAAGAATATTGCGCTTGATTTTGGATTTTTTGGAAACATGATCTCCGGAAGTGTAGATTTCTTCCAGGACGACAGGAGCGATATCCTTACCAGCAATCGTGCTGTTCCAAGTTACTATGGTGCCGTACCACCTACGTTTAACGTAGGGAAAGTGAAATCAAGAGGATTTGAAATAGATCTGCGTTTTAATAAGAAAATCAACAATAACCTTACATTATGGAGCAACATCAATTATACTCATGCCAGGAACAAAGTTATCTATGCTGATGTTGCCGGATTGTTACCGTTATATGCTAAGCCTCTTGAAAAACAGATTGGACAGGCTTATTCTTATGTGAGCGCTGGTTATTACAATACCTGGGATCAGCTTTATGGAAGTACTATGCACAATGCCAACGACCAATTGAAAATCCCTGGAAACTATCACCTGGTAGATTACAATGCTGATGGGGTAATTGATGCAAATGATAACATTCCTTATGGTTATTCTGGCGCTCCTGAAAACACCTACAATGCAACTATAGGTTTTGAATGGAAAGGTTTCAGTGCCTTTGCTCAATTTTATGGTGTAAATAATGTTACCCGCCAGGTTGTATTCGGAACATTTTCAGGAAAGAATACAGTTGCCTATGATGAAGGAAGTTATTGGTCAAAAGACAATACAAATCCTGATGGTCCGATGCCACGTTGGGAAACAACGCCAGCGGGTTTTTACACGGCAGATAGGTACTTCTATGATGCTTCATATCTGCGTTTAAAAAATGCTGAGATTGCTTACACTTTTAGGCAAGACTGGGTTAAAAAAGCAGGAATCTCAAGCATACGTATATTCTTAAACGGGAACAATTTATACGTCTGGACTAAGATGCCGGATGACCGTGAAGCGAACTATCAAAGTGCTGGCGGACAAGGATGGGCTTCGCAGGGTGCTTATCCAACTGTAAAGCGGTATAATCTGGGCGCTAATTTCATCTTCTAACATGATCATTATGAAAAAATATATAAAACACCTATTGTTAATAGGAATGATTTGGGCGGGAACCGGAATGGTATCTTGTAAAAAATATTTAGACAGAGATCCTGAAGCAACTGTGACGGCAGAATCGGCCTTTAAAGACTTTCGTAGTTTTCAGGGTTTTACCGAAGAGCTCTATAGCTGTATTCCGGATTTTACCAACCGGTATTGGACCAACAGTTTCAACTGGGGAGAAGACGAAATCCAGTCTACAGTTCAAAATTTCCATTTGGTTAACAAAATAGATAACGGCGATTTTTGGGGCTGGCAATCTGAGTTTGACGGCTGGAACGCGGGATTTATGGATTATCGTCCTACAAACATTGGGGATGACACTCGTCCTGCAAACACAGGTAACGATCGGATGAGAAAAGGCCTTTGGCCTTTAGCCTGGTATGGAATTCGTAAAGCGAATTTAGGCCTAGAGAACCTAAACCTGATGGTAAACGCAACTGAAGAAGAACGCAACCTGATCAGAGGTCAACTATTGTTCTTTAGAGGTTGGTTCCATTTCCAGCTCATGCAATATTTTGGAGGGCTGCCATACATTGATAAAGTATTGCCAGCAGATGAAGAACTAAGATTGCCAAGGCTAAAGTACCAAGAATGTGCAGCAAAGGCAGCATTGGATTTAAGGGCCGCTGCCGATCTTTTGCCAATCAATTGGGATAATACAACTGCCGGGATCCAAACCCTGGGTAAAAACCAGTTGCGCATCAATAAAATCATGGCATTAGGCTATTTAGGTAAAAACTATCTGTGGGCTGCTAGTCCATTAATGAACTTAGAATCTACCGGTAGCAAAACCTACAATGTAGAACTGAGTAAAAAAGCGGCTGCTGCATTTGCAGAATTATTGAAACTGACAGAAAGCGGAGCGGCTCCTCATAAGTTATTGCCTTTTGCGCAATATAGTAACAATTTTTACACCACCGGTCAAAATTTCTTAATCCCGGGAGGTACTGAAATGATATTTACAGGGCCATACTGGGGAGCACATGGTTCAACCTATGGCACTGCAAAACAATACACACCGGCAATTGTAGGTGCCGATGCACTGGTATTTGCGCCTACGGCAAATTATGTTAATTATTATGGGATGAAAAATGGTTTGCCCATTTCGAATTCTGCCCAAGCTGATCCTAGTGGCTCAGGATATGATCCGCAATTTCCTTGGCGCGATCGCGATCCAAGGTTCTATAATGATATTATATATGATGGAGTTAAAGTGGTACAGGGAACTTTAGCAGCGAACATGGAGCCACATCGATATGCAAACCTCTTCACAAACGGCAGTTATAGAGATGAACGTTCTGGTAGCCGTACAGGATATATGATGTTCAAATTTGTGCCCAGAACTGCCAATAACTTTGATCAGGGCTGGAATTATGGCCTGAATCTGAATATTAAGGTTTCATATATGCGTTTGGCCGATATCTACCTGATGTACGCAGAATCGGTTGCAACAGGGTACGACTCACCAAGTGCAACTGCAGAGGGATTTAGCAAAACTGCCGTAGATGCAATCAACGTGATCAGAGATCGAGCTGGTGTTGGACGTGTTGCCGCACAGTTTTTAGTATCTACAACAGAGTTTATGAAAGAAGTAAGGCGAGAACGCGCTGTTGAACTTGCCTTTGAAGGACATCGGTTTAATGATCTTCGCCGCTGGCATTTGCTCGCCGAATTGCCTTACACCCTAAAAACAGCTGCAGAATTTGATCGTGCTGCCCCTTTAAACACTACAACCGATACCAAATTGAACAAGGTTGTAAACTATCGCGAACGGTTAATATTACAACGCCCATTTAGTGAGAAGCATTATTGGCTGCCACTTAAGCGTGCAGATGTAAATATGTATAAGGAGTTTGCGCAAAATCCCGGATGGTAAGGTAGTTCATGATCACAAATAATTAAAGACAAGAATGATGAAATTTTTAAGAAATGCATTGGCGCTGTGTGTCTTTTTTACACTGTTTGTTGGTGTAATCAAAGGTCAGGACGCCGTTAAGATACCTATAAAAGCTGTTGTTCGCGATATTAATGGAAATCCGGTAAAAGGGGCATCCATAACTATTGAAGGAAGCGATGTGCTCACTATAGCAAATCAGGAAGGTGAATTCTCTTTATCCGTAAATGAGAACAGTACATTTTCAGTAAGTGCTAAAGGCTATAAAACCTCACTGGTAACCGCATTAGCCAACCTGAAGCAAGTAACTTTAACTAAAGAGGATAGGCTGATAAATGTGGGTTTTAAAAACGTCGAGGAAAGTAATCTTCCTGCCGGTGTTTCAAGTGTTAACCTGGCACAGCTCTTTGAGAAAAACTTTACCACTTATGGATTGGACGGGATGGAGGCTTTTGCTCCGGGCTTTAATGGCAACAACCTCTGGGGTATGAACACCTCGTTTATATTGATTGATGGAGTTCCGAGGGATGTGAACAGTATTACACCAAATGAAATTGAGGAGATCACTTTTCTTAAGAGCGCTTCGGCCGTTGCCCTATATGGTAGCCGTGGTGCAAAAGGAGTAATCTTGATCACCACAAAAAGGGGGGCGCCAACTAAGCAAAAAATAAACGTTCGTTCCAATATTGGGTTAAATACGCCAAAAAGATATGCTCAATACCTGGGCTCTTCAGAGTACATGACCTTGTATAATGAGGCTTTATCTAATGATGGTTTGGCGGCAGCTTATACTCCGGAAACTATTTATAATCACTCTGGTGTTAACCCTTATCGTTATCCAAGTGTAGACTATTACTCTTCAGAATACCTCAAAAATAGTTTTTCACGTTATGATGGCGTGGCAGAAATTTCAGGAGGAAATGAACGTGCCCGTTATTACACCAATGTTGGGTTCGCATCTACAGGTTCACTGCTTAATTTCGGTGAAGCAAAAGAAAATAATACGTCAGACCGCTTTAACATCCGTGGAAATGTTGATATGCAGCTCACCAGGGCAATAAAAGCCCGGGTAGATGCAAGTGCTGTGTTTTCTAGCAGTGGCGGCGTAAATACCAACTACTGGAGTAGTGCTGCAACCCTGCGCCCCTATTTATTTACACCCTTAATCCCAATTAATTTATTGGAACAGAGCGACGAGGTGAGTAAAGCGATGATTAAAAACGCTACAATTATTGATGGACAATACATCCTTGGTGGTACGCAATTAGATCAAACCAATCCATTTGCGGCCATTTATGCAGGTGGTAACAATAAATTTGTACAACGCCAATTTCAGTTTACCACAGGCATTGATGCTGATTTGAAAGGAATTTTGAATGGACTTACCTTTAGTACCACTATGGGCGTTGATTACCTGAACAGCTACAATCAGGGTTATCGAAACGGATATGCAACTTACCAACCCAATTGGACAACCTACTCTGGTACAACGCTAATCGGAAGTTTAACGCGCTGGGGGGAAGATACTAAAACCGGAGTTCAGAACATCGCAGATAGTTATTATAGACAAACCATTTCGTTATCTGGTCAATTTAACTACAATACTACGTTCCGTAATAACCATCATATCTCTGCGGTATTGCTGGCTGCAGCATATCGTCAGTCACAATCTGAAATCTACCAGCCAACAACAAATTCTAATTTAGGATTGCAGTTAAATTATGATTTCAGCCGTAAATATTTTGCCGAAATTACCGGAGCTGTCGTACGCTCACCAAAAATGCCACCAGGAAACCGGACTGCACTTTCTCCTGCAGCTTCTATTGGATGGCATCTTAGCGAAGAGCCGTTTTTGAAAAAAGTTTCATTCATTAACGACTTAACACTAACCGCATCAGCAGGTGTTTTAAATACCGATCTCGATTTTGACGAGTATTTTGCCTATGAAAGTATTTATACAGCTACTGGTGATAATTGGTATGGATGGAACGATGGTACAGGCACACGGTCTACCGATTCGCGCCGTGGAGCTAACATGGATTTAACTTTCGCTAAAAGGAAAGAAATCAGCATCGGGATAAAAGGTGGAATGTTCAAAAACCAGCTTAGTTTCGGAGCCAATGTTTTCAGGAATAAAATCACCGGAATTATTGGTCAGATTAATGTGCTTTATCCAAACTATTTCACTACCGGATTTCCGAGTTCTTCTTTTGTTCCTTACACTAATTATAATAGCGATCAACGCACCGGTTTAGATTTCTACTTAAATTTCAACAAACATATTGGAGCTGTCGATTGGACATTAGGCATTTCCGGAACATATTATACGACCAAAGCAACTAAACGTGCCGATATGTTAACTTACGAAAATAGCTATCAATACCGTGCCGGTAAACCGCTTGATGCCATCTGGGGATTAAAAAGCAATGGTTTTTATATGGATGCCAGTGAAGTGGCAGCGGCCGATGGAGTTAGTAATGCAAAACCAGCATTTGGATCGGCTCTGGCTCCTGGTGATATCAAATATATTGATCAGAACGGCGACAAAATTATCGATGATAAGGATCAGGTATATCTTGGTCGTGGTGGATGGTTTGGGGCTCCCTTTACAGCAGGATTGAATTTAACTGCTAAATGGAAAAATCTTACCCTATTTGTTTTGGGTACAGGCCGTTTTGGTGGAAGTGCCATGAAAACCGATAACTATTTTTGGGTTAACGGAAGCGATAAGTATTCGGCAGCGGTGCGTGACAGATGGACGCCTCAAACAAAAAATACGGCAACTTTTCCGCGACTTACCACTTTAAACGGCGATAATAATTTCAGAGCGTCTGATTTCTGGTTGTATAGCACAGATCGGTTTGATTTATCTAAAGTTCAAATCTCCTATACAGTTTCCGATAAATTGTTCAAAAGTAAAGTGTTGAAAGAACTGGGGCTGTATGTGGCGGGATTTAATCTTTTAACAATAGCGAAAGAAAGAGAAATACTAGAGCTGAATTTAGGAGGTACCCCGCAAACAAGGTTATATAACCTGGGCGTAAAGGCAATGTTTTAATTGAATATTAGATTAGAAAAGATGAACAGAATATTAATACGATTTGTAGTTGTCGTTGTGATGCTCTCGGGCTGTAAAAAGTTTACCGACCCCGCTCCACAAAATAACGGAGATTTTGAGAACATCTATACAGAACCCGCACTTGCCCATGGGCTCTTGCTAAATGGTTACACAAGGCTTCCATCAAATGGCTGGTCTTTTAACGATGTAGCTACCGATGATGCGGTAAGTAATGATATCAATAATAATTTTAGAAAAATTGCCACCGGACAATGGTCGGCTGCAGTTAATCCATTAGATCAATGGACCAATGCAAGAGCAGGTATTCAGTACATCAACTTGTTTTTGGCAGAAGCAGATAAGGTACTTTGGGATTCTAAAGACCCTGTGTTGAGTAGGATGTTTAACGACAGGCTAAAAGGCGAAGCCTACGCCTTGAGAGCTTACCTGATGTCGTATATGCTACAGGCACACGCCGGAAAAGTAGGCGGAAATTTATATGGTTTCCCTATTGTACTCGAGCCTGAAACTCCGGCTTCTGATTTTAACAAACCGAGGGCCACATTTGATGCCTGTATGAAACAGATTTATGGCGATTTGGACAAGGCAGAACAATTACTTCCCTTAGATTATGCTGACATCAATAGTACGAGTCAGATCCCGACAAAATATGCAGGAGTTAATGTAGAGACCTATAACCGTGTTTTTGGTAAGTTTTTTAACCAGCGCATGACAGGTCGTATTTCTAAAGCCATTCGTGCCCGGGTAGCACTAATGGGTGCTAGTCCGGCTTTCAGCACAGGTAATTCTACCACATGGGCCGATGCCGCCACCTACGCTGCACAGGTACTTACACTGAATAACTGGTTAGCCAATTTAGATCCTAATGGTGTTACCTGGTATGATAACAAAGCAGAAATTGATGCATTGGCTTCGGGGGCTAGTCCACGGGAAGTGCTTTGGCGTACAAATGTTGGATCGAATAGTGATTTAGAGGCTGCCAATTATCCCCCAACCTTATCAGGGCAGGGGCGCATAAACCCAACTCAAAATCTGGTTAATGCCTTCCCGATGCAAAACGGTTATCCGATTGCCAATACGCCACAGAGCGGATATAACCCTGCCGCTCCATTCACGGGTAGAGACCCGCGTTTAGCAAAGTTTATTGTTTACAACGGAAATACAATCGGGCCGACAAATAAGGTAATTAATACCACAATCGATGTGGCAACCAATGATGATGGACTGAATAGAAAAGAAGTTTCTACACGGACTGGTTATTACATGAAAAAACTGTTGAGGCAGGATGTCAGCCGTACACCAACCGTAAATAACCAGAAGCACTACAGGCCACATATCCGTTATACCGAAATATTCCTGATCTACGCGGAGGCAGCAAATGAGGCATGGGGACCAACGGCAAATGGAGGCAATCCATATTCTGCATACGATGTTATTAAGGCTATTCGTGCCAGGGCTGGCGTAGGAACTGCAAATGGCGATGCGTACCTGGAATCGATTAAAGCAGACAAAGATGCCATGCGAACATTGATTAGGAATGAACGTAGGTTAGAATTGGCTTTTGAAGGGTTTCGTTTCTGGGATCTTCGCAGATGGAATGCAACATTAACCGAACCGGTTAAAGGGGTTAGTATCTCGCAAGGTAGCTATCAGGAAATTAATGTCGAGACAAGAAACTATCAGGAGTATATGAGATTTGGACCAATTCCTTACAGTGAAACGCTAAAGTATAATGCTTTGCAACAAAACACGGGATGGTAATATTCAATCGCTATAAAAAATAACATCATGAAAAATAAAATATATATTTTACTTGCGCTTGTCTTAGCATTTAGCGCTTGCAAAAACGAAGAATGGGCATTTCCAGATAACGACGTACAATCCGTATATTTTGCCTACCAGGGGCCAATTCGGACTATTACCATGGGCGAAGATATTTTTGATACTTCACTTGATAACCAACATAGATTTCAGATTATGGGTACAGTTGGTGGAGTATATTCAAATAAAGAAGATATTACCATTGGAATTAGTGTGGATAACGCGCTAACTCAGGGATTATCTTTTCCATCGCCCTACAGCGGCACTGTAAGGCCAATGCCTGCAAACTATTATACACTTGCAGCTAACAAAATTGTCATCCCAAAAGGAAGTTTGGTCGGAGGAGTAGACGTGCAGCTAACCGATGCTTTTTTCGCAGACCCATTGGCTGTTAATACCACTTACGTAATCCCTTTAACAATGACCAGTGCGGATCAGAACAAAACAATCCTGCCGGAGAAAAAATATACCTTGTATGCCGTAAAGTATATCAATACATGGCAAGGTTTCTATCTTCGGAGAGGAAAGGATGCGATTACCGGAAAAAACGGTAATACCTCACTTAATCAATCCGTAGTTCGCCACATGAAGTATGTGGAGAGTGATGAAATCAACAAATTAAACACACGTTCATTAACTCAGGCAGAGTTTCCTGTTACTTTTAAAGTAGCTGGAGGAGCCAGCATCAGCCGGACCTTACTGCTTACTTTCGATAATGCGGGCAATTGTGCAATTTCAGCTGGCGACGCTAGTTTTACAGCAAGTGGCAGCGGGAAATTTGTTAAACGCGGAGAGAAAAACAGCTGGGGCAACCAGGATCGTGATGCACTTTATCTAAACTATCAGATCGATCTAAATGATAGAACGGTGAATAGCTTAGATACCTTGGTCATGCGCGATCGTGGTGTGAAAGCCGAAACATTTACGCCAGTCAAATAATTAATATTTAATCAAAAAATTGAGAAAATGAAACGATTATACAAAATAGCATTTGGCCTGGCGGGGGTAATGTTGCTTGCTTCCTGCCATAAATATGAAGCACTCGATTTCCAGGTGGCTAAACCGACAAGCTTCGGGACCCAGGAGACGATCGATGCCTATCAGCCATTAAAAACCTATATTGATAGAGCGGCAAATCCTAAATTTAAATTAGGCGCGGGAACAAGCCTGCAATCCTACCTCTCCAAAGGCGTAATCTATAGATTGACCAATAGTAATTTTGATGAAATTACACTGGGTTATGAAATGAAACATGGTGCCGTTGTACAGGCCGACGGAAGCCTGGCCTTAACCAATGTGAAAAACTTACTGGAGACAGCATCTAAAGCAGGTATTACCGTATTCGGACATACGCTGGCCTGGCATGCTAATCAAAATGCTACTTACCTAAAAGGATTGATTGCCCCGGTGGTAACTGCTTCAAGTAGTGGTCCTACCTGGGACCTGGTAATTGGAGCCGATTTTGAAACTGACAACGCCTCAGTTTATCAATCCAATACCAATGCTGTTGCCTCTTTTACCGCAGCTGGTGAAGGCTTTAACGGTACAGGACGTGCTTTGAAAATTAGTAACTCGGCAGTGCGGGCCAACGATTATGAAGCACAATTATTTCTTAAGTTTCCGGCGGTAGCAGTAGGAGAGAAATATGAGCTGAAAATGAATGTACGCTCTGATGTAGCGGCATCTTACCCTACACAGGCTCATACTACACCCGGTGCCTACAAATTCTATGATTTTTTTGGCGCAATTTCTTCAACACCAACCTGGACAACCTATACCAAAGAAATTACCGTTACCACAGACATTGCAGCAAGTGGTGCTTTGGCTTTTAATCTGGGTAAAACCGCAACAAATTTTTATTTTGATAATATCACGCTTAAAAAATACAATGCCCTTGGCGGCACTACAATTGTAGAAAAAACTGCCGAGCAGAAAAAGGCCATTTTAACCACTGCATTAGAGACCTGGATTAAAGGTATAGTTACCACTTCAAAAGATTATGTTAAAGCCTGGGATGTGGTAAATGAGCCGATGGATGATACAAAGCCAACTGAGCTTAAAACTGCTGCGGGTAGAACTTCCATTGCGGCTGATGAATTCTTTTGGCAAGATTACCTGGGTAAGGATTATGCGCTAAAGGCATTTCAATTGGCCAGGCAGTATGGTAACGCAAATGATATCCATTTTATAAATGATTATAATCTCGAATACAGCATCGAAAAATGTAAAGGATTACTTGATTACATAAAATATTTAGAAGGCAAAGGTGCAAAAATTGATGGTATTGGTACGCAAATGCACATTGTAGCTACTTCTGATAAAGCTAAGATTGAAGAAATGTTCAAATTATTGGCCGCAACTGGCAAACTGATCAAAATATCAGAATTGGATATGGGTTTTACGGGAAATGTAAAAACGGCACAGGCAACGGCCGAGCAATATGCCGCTCAATCAGAGATGTATAAATATGTAATCAAGAAATATTTTGAGCTTATTCCGGCCGCTCAGCGATATGGAATTACCATCTGGTCGCCTCAGGATAGTCCAGCCAGCTCAAGTTGGAGAGCAGGGGAACCAATTGGCTTGTGGACAGAAGGTTTTGTACGAAAACCGGCCTATGCCGGCACAGCCGAAGGCCTGAAGAATAAATAAAAAATTACGCTCTTAAAGCCAGAAACTTCGGTTAACGTTGTTTCTGGCTTTTTTATTGAAATTAGGTCATCAATCCTTTACCATAAATTATCACCTCATTTTTCCATACCTTTTAATACTCCTGATTAAAAAAAACAACATAGTAATGCAATCGATTGTTTTTTTAAAAACTAAGTGATATATTCGGTTGGAAATTATTCAGGTATTGCTTTACGTGAGTATCACTTCTAAAATAAGGTAACCAAATATTAATGCTTTAATGATGTATTGCTGTAGTAAAACCAAACGGAGGGGTGTAAACACCCATATTTTGTCGGAAATTATATATTGCTATATTTCGCAGAGTTCATAAGTGTGATCGTAAAACTTATCTTTCGCTGTAACATACCCACGTCAACTAAGCAGTCCTGCACAAATACAATCACAATCCAGATCGCTAAAGCGTGAATCTATTATTATGATGTTAAAACGAGTATTGATTACAGGTGCAATGTCAATTTTAGTGATATTGTTATTGAGTTCCACTATCGCAAGGGGACAAAATAATCCCAATTTCATTACCCTTAATACTAAAAATGGTCTTTCTTCAAATACTGTAAATACGATACTTCAAGATCATAATGGACTTGTGTGGTTTGGCACCAGCGATGGGTTAAATAAGTTCGATGGTACCAATTTTACTGTTTATACCACCAAAAGCGGCGATAGCTCAAGCATTCCGTCTAACAATATCTCAGCACTTTTAGAAGATGGGAGGGGAAGGCTTTGGGTGGGTACAAACGGGGGTGGTTTGGCTTATTACGATGCTAAGCAAAATACATTTAAATCATTTGTTGGGGAGGGGATCCCGAATCGTAACACCCCTTTCAATGTATTAACACTTTACGAAGATAAAAGCGGGAATATATGGGTAGGCACCTTTGGTGGATACCGGGTGATTAATTCGAAAACGTTAAAGGTAAAAAACGTCGGGATAAATGCCTTAATGGGCAATGGATCCAGTGTACTTTCTTTTCTTCAGGGTAACGACAACAAGTTATGGATCGGCACCAATGTTGGGCTTTTGGCGCTCAATTTAACCAGCGGTGCCACCCAGAAATTTATCCATCATCCCAATGACGTCTCAAGCCTCACTGATAATTTCATTAGAACTATTGTGAAGGATGAAAAGGGGCGGATATTTTTTTGTACCAATAATGGCCTCAATATGTTGCTAGATGATGAAAAGCATTTCAAATCCTTTTTGCAATCGGGTGACAGGCTATTTTCAGACGACATTATTTATGCTGCCAGATTAGAAAAAGGTGGTAAATTGTGGCTAGGGACCGAAGACGGGGTAACTATTTTCAATACCGCCACAGAGGTTTTTTCCAATATTCGTCCCAACAAACGCGAATCCTTTGGCCTTAGCCATAAGTCTGTTAGAAGTATCTGTATGGCTAATAATGGCATTATCTGGCTAGGAACCTATCAAGGTGGCGTTAATAAGTTCGATCCAAATTTAGCACTGTTTAACTTAAAACATAGCAGTCCGTTTGATCCCAAAGGACTGTCATCACCGATTGTTACCTCCTTTGCCGAATTCTCGAAACGAAAAATATTTGTAGGTACTGATGGAGGAGGGTTACACTTTTTCGATCGTGATCAAGGTGTGTTCGAGCACGTTGACATGAAGAGCAAAATTGATTTTTCCAGGAATCCATTGGCTATACTTACCTTAATGCTTGATTCGAGGGGCACGCTTTGGGTAGGGACGTATCAACATGGCTTATTTGCCTATAATTCCAAAACCAAAACCTACAAGCAATACCTGGCGGGGCCATCAGCAACTGATCTTAGCCAAAATGAAATTTTCGCTATTAAAGAAGATAGTAAGGGTTTAATATGGATTGGTACAAACGGAACTGGTGTTAATGTATTCGATTATAAGACGAATTCATTTACGCAATATGGTACTGAATCCCTGCCACCTATGCTGCTCCCTAGCAATGGTTTTATACGGGCCATTGTAGAAGATCATTATGGCGATATGTGGCTATCATCCAGCGGAACTGGAATAGCTGTGTTTCAGCGTAGTAACGGAAAATATAAAGTATATCGGAAAGCAAATAGCGGGCTTTCCAACGATGTGGTATTAAGCTTGTTATGCGATAGTAAAGGAAATATCTGGGCCGGAACTGATGGTGCAGGGCTCGATCTTTTCAACCGCCGTACTGGAAAATTTACCAATTTTAACGAAACAAACGGATTGTCTAACGCTATTGTTTACAAAATACTGGAAGGAAAAGACGGATTGATCTGGCTCAGCACCGATAACGGCATCAGTTGCCTTAATCCTGAAACAAAAAAAATAAAAAACTTCGGGCATCCCAATGGCGTGCAAGACAGTCCTTTCATATTGGGTTCCGGAATCAGCACTTCAGATGGCGAACTTTATTTTGGAGGGCAAGACGGTTTCAACTATTTTAATCCGCTCCAATTGCCTACCAATACTGTGGTTCCGAACGTGCTGCTTACCGAACTAAAGGTCTCAAATACCGTTGTGCTCCCTGGCGAAAAGTCACCCATTCAGGAGCAAATAGGTTTCGCAAAAGACATTAAATTAAGTTATGGACAAAATTTTTCAATTAGTTATGTAGCACTTAATTACACAGCTCCGCAGCAAAACCACTATTCCTATCGCCTGGTTGGCCTGGATGAGGGCTGGAATGAGGTTGGTAAAGAGAAGACCGCCTATTACACGAATCTGGATCCCGGAGATTATGTTTTTCAAGTAAGGGCAAGTAACAACGATGGCGTTTGGAGTAATAAAATTACTTCAATTTCTGTTCACATACAGCCACCTATATGGAGGACAACTTACGCTTATATTTTTTATGTAGTTTTAACGGGGACAATTCTATTTGCCATTCGCCGAAGAGGAATTCAGCGCATCAAAAAACAGCTCGCCATAGAGCAAGCTCAGGTCAATGCAGAAGAAAGAATACTGCGGCAACGAAAAGATGCCGAACGTGCCCATGCGTTGGATACACAGAAGATCAAATTTCTTACCAACCTAAGTCATGAGTTTAGAACACCAATATCGTTGATTTTAGCACCTGTTGATAAGTTGCTTGCCGTTAAACAAGAGTCTTCCGTAGCCGGTCAGGTAAAGATGATCCGTAGAAATGCCCGAAGACTTTTAAATCTGGTAAATCAACTGCTCGATTTTAGAAAGATGGAAGAACAGGAACTGAAATTAAACCTGAATGAGGCCGATCTCATTACTTTTATCCGTGAAGCTGCAGAATCATTCCAGGATCTTTCCGAACGCAAGAAAATTTCACTTCGTATTAACAGCGATATCAAAAGCCTGAAAACGCAATTTGATCAGGATAAAATGGAAAGGATTATATTTAACCTGCTTTCTAACGCATTTAAATTTACAAAAGAAGGTGGTGAAGTATGCCTTAACATGTTCATCAGGGCCACTGGCGATCAGGTAAAACCTGTATTTTGTATTGCAGTTTCAGATACCGGGATAGGTATTGCACATCAAAGTAAAGACAGGATATTTGATCGTTTTTTTATGGATAACAATGAAACGGCTATTTTAAATCAAGGAAGTGGAATTGGATTATCGATTGTAAAAGAGTTTGTAGAACTGCACGGCGGACAGATTACTGTAGAAAGCGAACCTGGAAAAGGCACTACATTTTTGGTTTCGATGCCGGTTGACGTGGAGAAAGAAGAGCATAATCAAGAAATTGAAGATTCAGTTGACAGTCTAACAGACGAAGGAACGGACGAAGCTTTTGGAGAATCGGTAACTGCCGAGAGTAAGATGGCTACAATCTTACTGGTAGAAGATAATGAGGAATTTAGATTTTACCTGAAAGATAGCTTACAGCCTTTTTATCAGATTATAGAGGCGGCAAACGGAAAAGAGGGTTGGCAAAAAACACTTTCCGGGCACCCTCAGTTGGTGGTTACCGATGTTAGCATGCCCGAAATGAATGGCATTGAGCTTAGTCAGAAAATAAAAGCAGATAAAAGAACAAGCCATATTCCGGTTATTTTGCTTACCGCAATTAGCGGAGAGGAAGACCAGATTAAAGGCTTAAAGTCAGGCGCCAACGATTACCTTACCAAGCCTTTTAATTTTGACATCCTTCATGCAAAGATTGACAATTTATTGTTGTTTAACCGCTCCGTTAAAAATGCATATTCCAAACAAGTGCAGGTACAGGCTAAAGAAATCGAAATTGAGTCTGGCGAAGTTAAATTGTTGAATAAAATTGTTCAATACATTGATGAAAAACTTAATAATCCGGAACTTTCGGTAGAGGAACTGAGCAGGCATGTGGGAATGAGCAGGGGTTCACTTTATCATAAACTACTTGAAATTACGGGATTAACGCCAATTGAATACATCAGGTCCGTAAAACTGGAAAGGGCCGTGGAGCTGTTGGAGAAAAGTGATTATAACGTTGCACAAATTGCATACATGGCCGGTTTTGGTACGCCAAGCTATTTTTCTAAGCTTTTTAAAGCCCAGTTTAATATGCTTCCATCTGAATATATTAATGCAAAACGAAAAGATAAACGCGAGAAGGTTTAAATATATATATGGACTTTCTTTAAATGGCTCACAGAGATCCTGTTTAAAATTAAATAAAATTAATTCGTATGTCAGTCTGAGCGTAGTCGAAGACCATTTCAACGCATTATAAAAGCAATTCATTACGCTATCAATAATAGATTTAAAAATCTTCGTCATTTCGACTGAAGCGCAGCGAAATGGAGAAATCTTTGAACTATGTTGATGGAGTTGCTACCTTTAAAGAATACGATGTCTCGGTAATTTTACCAATACATTTAGTTTGATTGTTTTCTGTAACCGGATTGATTCAATTAAAAACATTCGTCACACACATTTGAACAAAGCCGTCCATTGATCTGTATATTTTTGAATAGCTTTGAATACCGAATATAAACGCAGTGCAAATTGAAATGCTGACTAACCTGTATGAAGAATCTTAAATTATTTACATTATCGCTCTTTTTTTTGCTAATTGCTACAGTTAATGTTAATGCGCAAAAAGCTACAAATCCGTTCATTTTTGCCGATGTACCCGATCTTTCGATGATCAGAGTAGGCAAAGTGTATTACATGAGCAGCACCACGATGCACATGAATCCAGGTGTACCGATCATGAAATCAACCGATTTGGTAAACTGGAAAATTGTAAGTTACGCTTACGATACCCTCGGAAATACGGATGAATTAACCTTATCTAATGGAAAGTGGGATTACGGGCGGGGATCCTGGGCAAGTAGTCTTCGTTTTCATAAAGGCATTTATTATGTAAGCACTTTTTCTGGCACTACCGGCAAAACGTACATCTACAGTACAAAAGATATCGAAAAAGGCCCATGGAAGCTAACATCGTTTAAACCTTCATTGCACGACCATTCCCTGTTTTTTGAGGATGATGGAAAACCTTATATGGTATACGGGACTGGAAAAATTACCCTCGTGGAGTTAAAGGAAGATTTATCTGGAATAAAACCCAATACGCAACCTGTAACGATCATCGAAAACGCAAGCCTTCCGGCAGGTACGGGTGCCGGATTACCAGCGGAGGGTTCCCAACTATTTAAAATTAATGGAAAATATTATATTTTTAACATCACCTGGCCAAGAAATGGGATGCGTACGGTTGTTGTACATCGTTCCGACAAACTTACAGGGCCATATGAAGGGCAGGTAGCGCTTAAGGATCAAGGTGTTGCACAAGGCGGTTTAATTAGTACACCAGAGGGGAAATGGTTTTCTTATCTTTTTAGAGATTTCGGATCCGTTGGACGCATTCCGTATTTAGTTCCGGTTAACTGGCAAGATGGGTGGCCGGTACTCGGCATTAACGGTAAAGTTCCGGAAACACTGGAACTTCCGGTTAGCAAAGGCTTAATTCCCGGAATTGTAGCATCAGATGAATTTACCCGCAAAAAGGGCGACCCCTTGCTTCCGCTGGTATGGCAATGGAACCACAATCCAGACCCGGCATTTTGGTCAGTAACTAAACGCCCGGGATTTTTACGGATTACCACTTCAAGATTGGACACTAATATTCTTTTGGCACGCAATACATTAACCCAGCGTACCATCGGACCGGCATCAACCGGAACCACTTTAATTGATATCTCCGGTATGAAGGCCGGAGACCAGGCCGGACTGATGCTGCTGCAGCGCAAATTTGGTTGGGTTGGCGTAAAACACACAGGATCAAAGAAAACGGTGGTTGCCGTAAGCGCCCAAAATGGTACTGTAACTGGTGAAGATGTTCCGGCCGGACAGCAAACCATTTATCTCAAAGCAAGATGTGATTTTGAGAACCGAACAGATAAAGGTTATTTTTCTTACAGCTTCGATGGCAAAACCTGGAAATCTATAGGGGAGCCGCTGCAAATGTCGTATACGCTTCCGCATTTTATAGGATATCGTTTTGGATTGTTTAATTACGCGACCGAAAATGCTGGTGGATATGTTGACTTTGATTATTTTAGAATTGAAGCAAAATAGAATAGTTTTTTGCCTGATCTTTTGAGTTTAGTTTAGCTAAATTATCAGCATTCAGATGGCCTTCTTTGCAGCAATACATCAATAATTGGATCTTCATTTGAATAGACTCCTTAAGCTGTTTAATTTTTCTCAGTTAGTGTTTGCATTAAGCAAGCATTTGGCTTTTAGCTCTAAAATGGAATGTGGGTAATTCAATTATGAACGTCTTCATAATTGAATTCGTAAACTAATGTCCATGAGTGATGTGGCCATTGCGTAAGCTAATACGCGCGTCTAATCTAAAATCTTATTTATTTCTGAACATCGTATTAAGCGGCTTGGTCACCACTACTGCAACCGCTTAATCCGTTCCTGGTAATTTTCTTTATCATTTTAATGCAATTATGTTGCAAATGAAGCGTTAATTATTTTAGTGCAACTAAATTGCTTTTATATTTGTGCGCTAAATTTATTTTAATGAAACAACGGACTTCTAAAATCAACCTCGACAGGATAGGCATTACGGCCTCAACACTTTGTGCCATACATTGCGCTGCATTGCCATTTTTAATTACTGTTTTACCGATGTGGGGAATGGGTTTCCTGGCCAATGAGGCGGTTGAAATAACCATGATTGCCATTTCATTGATTGTTGGTATCTGGAGTTTAAGTTCGGCATACCGCAAACAACATCGCCGTATGATGCCAATTCTGGTACTTATTGCCGGCTTTGCATGTATTGCATTGGGGCATTTTTCGGGCATTGAACCATTAGAACCAATCTTGATCCCTATTGGCGGTCTTATCATTGCTGCTGCACATTATATTAATTTACGAATGCTTAAATCCTGCCCATTGGGTCATCAATAGTTAATTATGTCAACGAATTACAAAATATTATTTATCACTGCGTTATCGTTTATTGCCATGTTAAATCCGGCCTGTAAACATGGTACAAACGATGGAATTGAACTTTACAGGCGTTATGCCATAAAAAACCTGGTTATTAAAAAAGTACAAACAGCAGCACATCATGATTGAGGTAAACGCTTTGGCACATGTTTATGATAAGGGGAGACGCTTAAAATTTCCATCTTGGGAAATTGCCGATATGGAACAATGGCTTCTACTGGGTGCATCAGGAAGTGGCAAAAGCACACTTCTTAATATTATTTCAGGTCTTTTAAAGCCAAGCCAGGGTGGAGTTTTAATTAACGGAACCGATTTGTATACTTTGCCTGCACGGGAACAGGATAGATTCAGGGGGAGGCATATTGGCATCGTTTTTCAAAGGCCCCATCTTATTCGTTCTCTTAATGTGCTCGATAACCTGGAACTTGCTGCGGTAATGGCTGGTTTGCCAATAGATCATGAACGAAACCTTTCGCTTTTAACTGATCTGGATATCGCCGAACTGGCTGAAAATTATCCTGATGAATTAAGTCAGGGACAGTTGCAAAGGGTTTCGGTGGCACGTGCATTGGTAAACAGGCCTGATCTATTGATTGCAGATGAACCTACCTCTAGCTTAGATGATGAAAATGCCAGTCAAGTAATTCAGATGCTGACTGCCCAGGCTAAAGATAACGGTGCTGCACTGATTATTGCCACACATGACAGGAGGGTTCAAGACCACATTACTAAAACTTATCTACTCTAATGAATATTTTTAAAATCAGTAGCAAGAACCTCATCAGGAATAAACTCACAACAGTTTTAAATATCATTTTAGTCGCCTTTGGTGTGGGCATCCTGTCAATTCTCTTTTTGGCTTCTACACAGATTAATAATAAGCTGGAAAAAAATGCTAAGGATATAGACCTGGTTGTAGGAGCAAAAGGAAGTCCATTACAATTGATACTAAGCAGTGTTTACCATATCGATTATCCAACGGGAAATATCCCGGCCAAAGATGCCTACAAATTGATGCACAACCCGATGGTTAAAAGAGCCGTTCCGTTGGCGTTGGGCGATAATTATAATGGTTACCGGATTGTTGGTACTGATAGTACCTTCTCCAATCTTTATGGTTTATCTATCCAAAAGGGTAGTTTTTGGCAAAAAGATTTAGAAGTAACCCTAGGTAGCACTGTTGCCACAACATCGGGGCTGAAGATTGGCGATTCTTTTTTCGGTGCACATGGTTTAACCGGCAACGGAGATATTCATAAACAACACGCTTACCAGGTAAAGGGGATCTTAAAACCACAGGGGAATATAACCGATAATCTGATCCTCACCAATATTGGCAGTGTGTATAAAATGCATGAAGAGAAGCATGCTGAAGGCCATAGCCACTCCGCTGCAGAAGAAGCCAAAGAAATTAATGATAAGCAGATTACTGCCTTGCTGATTCAGTATAAATCGCCAATGTCGGTTATCCTTTTTCCGCGGATGGTTAACCAGAGTACAAACATGCAGGCCGCCTCTCCGGCGATGGAAAGTGCAAGGCTGTTTTCGCTCATTGGCGTTGGAATAGATACCCTGCAATGGTTTGCCATATTTATTATGGGGATTGCAGCGCTGAGTATTTTTATCAGCCTTTATAACGCGATGAAAGAACGGAAATACGATCTGGCTATTATGCGTTGCCTGGGCGCATCAAAATCGAAACTATTTTTCCTGGTTATGTTTGAAGGCGTTTTGGTAACTTTTATCGGTGCCTGTTTGGGATTACTGATCGGGCATGCTGCCCTCGAGTTAATCGGGAGCTACCAGGAATCTTCGCAGGCAAAATTAACGGGGCTTACTGCAGTTCCGCAAGAGATGTATTTAATCCTAATTGGGCTGGTTATAGGTGCTTTTGCTTCGCTTATTCCTGCTATGCAGATTTACAAAGTTGATATTGCTCAAACTTTAACCAAAGACAGGTAAACTAGAAGGTTGTGCAATGAAGAAATTGATTTTATTGGTTGTTTCTTGTTTAGTTATCCACGTAGTAGCGGCGCAAGTTAAGGTACATACCGACATGCGCACGCCTACCTGGAATCTGATAGGTTTAAGGTATGATGCCGAAATTGCGCCAAAGAAATGGGGAAGCGTTTTTCCACCGGCATTAAAGGCATTACACAATAAGGTTATCGAGCTGCCCGGTTACATCATTCCCACAAAAGTAGGATCGAAATTTAGCGAATTTATGTTCTCTATTGTGCCCATTGCCTCCTGTCCGTATTGTGGCTCAGGCGATATTCCATCAATGGTGCAGGTAAAAATGATGACAGCTATTCCCATTACCGAAAAGCCAATCAAACTTAAAGGGGTATTTATCATTAACGATTCGGGCGATGACCGGAGCGAATTTTTTCTTTTAAATGCAAAACAGTTATGAAAAAAAAATATATAACGGTTTTATTGATATTGATCTCTTTTACGGCTGTTGCGCAGGTAAATGTACATACCGAAATGCGCACGCCCACCTGGAACCTTATCGGTTTAAAATATGACAAGCAGGTAAAGCCCCTGGTTTGGCAGGCCGTTTTTCCTCCCGCTTTAAAGGCCATCCATAATAAGGTAATTGAACTTCCTGGCTTTATTATTCCCACAAAAGTTGGCAATAGCTTCAGCGAGTTTATGTTTTCTATCGTACCTGTTGCCTCCTGCCCATATTGTGGTACAGGCGATATCCCTTCGATGATAGAAGTGAAGACTTTAAACCCCATTAACTGGACAGAAGAGCCCATTACCCTTCGGGGGAAATTTATAATTAACGATTCTGGCGACAGCCGGTCTGTCTTTTTTCTACTAGATGCTGTAAAACAATGAGATATTTATATGCCATTTTTATTCTGTTTTCGGTGTGTACAGCCAATGCGCAAACGCAAAAACATAGTCCAAAAGATCAGTTACGCTCTTTAAATTGGGATGTAATTGGCTCGGTGAAATTTGAACTTACCGAAAAGAACGAACTTTTGCCCCTGTTTACAGAATCAATCAGGCGTTTTGAAAATAGGGAATTTGATTTGACAGGTTACCTGATTCCTATAAAAAGCGGACAGAAACAGCAGACCTTTCTTTTGGCCACTTTGCCTATTAATCAATGTTATTTTTGCGGACAAAACGGCATTCCGGTAATGATTATGATAGAGATGGCAAGTGCGGTACCTTATAGTGAAAAACCCATTCACGTACAGGGAATTTTAAAATTAGAAGAAAAAGATGCGAGTTACAAGCCACCAATAACCATTAAAAATGCCAAACTCATTAATTAATTACTTATTTTTGTATTGCTATGGAAGATAATACTTCGCGTTTTGAAAAACTTTTGGTAAAGAATGGACTAAAAAGAACAGCCCCGCGTTTACAGGTGCTGGAGATTTTGAGTGGGAGAGATTCTGCAACATCACAGCCTTATTTAGAGCAGGTGATGGGAAAAGATGCAGACCGTGTTACCTTGTACCGCGTTTTGCAGGCTTTTGAAGAAAAAGGGATTATCCACAAAGTTTTAGATCAGCAGGGAACCGCCAATTATGCCATCTGTTCTGATGGCTGCAGTGCGCACGAGCATCATGATGAACATGTGCATTTTAACTGCGATAACTGCCACAAAATTTACTGTTTGGATACGGTTAAAATTCCGGCATTAAAAGTTCCGGCAGGGTTTAAAGTAGATCGTCTTAATCTAATTGCCACGGGTTTATGCGCCAGTTGTTCGGATAAGGTAAATTAAGAATTACTGTACCAAAAGATTACATCCTCTGATATCGGCATTGTCAAACCGGCCCAGTACTTCAAAACTTTGATCAGGATTGATCCTGCCCAAATCCTGTGTGGCAATAAATGAGCAAGAATTGAGATTAGCCAGATCGATTACATTAATGCCCCCGGTTCTGCCATTTTTAATTAAACTCAAAGGATCATTGGTGTCGCGAATCAAAACCTGCATCCAGCCAGGACAGTTGAAAATACCTTCGCCCAAAGAATAAGCCTGAGAAAGGAGCTCGGTCATTCCATATTCACTGTGGATAGCTTTTACGCCAAATCCTTTAGTTAACTGTTCATGAAGCTCCTCGCGTACCATTTCTTTACGTTTCCCTTTCATTCCGCCGGTTTCCATTACAATAAGTTCAGGAAAATCGATATCGAAATTTTCAATAAAATCAAGCAAGGCATAAGTAACACCAATTAAAACGGTTTTCTGTTTTTTTGATTTAAGATCCAGCAGGGTTTTTAGCAATTCATCATGGTTATACAAAAAGTAACCACTTTGTGGATGTCTGCTTTTCTCAATCAGATCGTTCACCATGTAGATCAAAGATGAACCAGAACGTTGTTGGTAGGATGGGAGAAGCGCTAAAAAGCAATATTCGGTAACATCTCCATAAAAATCCGTAAAAGCCTGCAGATAACTTTGTTCGTATAGTTTTACATCGGTTACATGGTGACTGCTTTGCACCATACCCGTTGTGCCAGAACTGCTAAAGGTAATTTCTACAGGATCATTATTACTTAGAATAGAATGGCTTTTAAAAAAACTGATGGGTAAAAAAGGGATCTTTGTAATTTCGGTTACTGCATCGGCATCAACACCTAAGTGAAAGATATATTCGCGGTAAACATTGCAATTTTGCGCCTGTAGCTTAAAAATGTTTAAGGCAAGGGCGTTAAATGTATCTTTATCTTTTACAGAAAATATGTCGTTAGCTGTTAAATTCACAACGCAAAAGTACAAAGCATTATGCTATTTTCTCGTCAGTTTTTTTAGCCAGCATAGCCATTCGAAACTGATAGCCACAATAACCGCTAATTCCGGCTACTAAACCACTTAATATGCCGGTAACCAATAACAATGCCCACCACAATTTAATACCCGTCATTACCGCTACACGGCCAGCGAGTACATTATCGTTAGGCAGGCTTTTGAATAAGGCATAACCGATCCAAAGTAAGAAAATAGCAAAGAAGGACTGCCAGAAGGCTATTTTTCCTGTTTTGCCGATAATGCCACAAGTGGCAAAAGATATGACGATGATGATCCACCAGGGGGCAATCATTTGTAGAAGGAAACAGATTATTAATATAACAATGAAAACCATTTTAGCCTATTTAGAAATTTTTAAACGAGAAATAACCGTGCCCGATTGATCATCAGGACTTTGCATATAAAACAGATCGTACAATTTACCATTTGCCCACGTATCGATCATATTATCATAAAATTTGCTTCCGGGATTACCCGATTGGCCACCTGGATAAACACCATGCCCTTTTGGCGTTTTACCCAGTTCAATTACCATCCGCCATGAAGGCCCATTGGTTTCGTTCAAAGCATTAATAGTGCCTTTGTTGCCACCAATCTGTAAAATCTTCGAGCCGAACCCAGGTATTTTGGCCAGGTGTGGTACATTGGTCTGTTTTACATTTGCCCAGTCCCAATCTTTATTTATTGGCCCAAAGCGCCTTTCCAAACTATCACAGCTATATTTAAAAGCTTCGTTAACCAGATCAGATAATGATTCTTTTTTGCTGGTCTTGATATTATCATACCAGGTTGCATTGGGCTCTTTCAAAATCATCTCTACCGTACGGTCTCTTGAGGGATAACGCATCGGAATGCCTTTCACTTCAAATTCATCTGCCCAGATATCATACGATAAGCGTTTGGTCCATATTTCGAATACACTGGCTGCAATTTCGTGTGCATCATAACGTTTGTTCCATTTTTTAAGGTAAGCCAATGCTTCTTTTTGTGTGGCATTTAACTGTTCATTGTTCAGTAATGGCAATAATGCAGGCATCAGGTTTTGCGCCACAATACTATAGTTGTCGGTCTGCATCAGACGGATACTGTCTAAAGTGGCTTTGTTCATCGCCGATAAACGGTCGTTGATGCGCTTGCCCCGCTCGTATGGTGCAAATTCCCAGTTAATGTAATATGGATAAGTGGTATCGGTTGAAGACTGGTTGGCTGAACTCACAAAACCGCGTGGCGGATTTTTAACCGTTGGATTCTGAGAATTTGGGATCCATCCCTGCCAATCGTACGCAGGGTCGGTACCATCCAATATAAATTTACCCTGATCTTTCCATTTTAAAGGGAATTTTCCGTTTGGCGTAATGGCAATATCATTATCTATACTGGCAAAAACGAAGTTCTGCGCTGGTGCCGTATAAAAAGTTAAAGCCTTGCGGTAGTCGTTATAGTTCTTGCCGCGGTTGAGGTAATAAAAAGTCATGAGTTCATTCGATTCATCATGTGCTATCCACCTCAAGGCATCGCCAACAGGTACGTTATCGGCCCTGCCATATTTTGGTTTTTGAAAATATACCACCGGCCCATGGTGGGTGTAGTAAACGGTATCGATTTCATCTTTCCCGCCGCGGATTTTAATGGTTTCTAATCTTTTGGTAGTGGCTTTCCATTTATTGTTATACCAATACTCATTGTGGCTCGAATCCTTAAACTTGATCTGATAGAAATCGAGCACATCAGCAGCAACATTGGTTACACCCCAGGCTATTTTCTGGTTAAAGCCAATAATTACCCCCGGGGCACCAGGTAAGGAAACACCATAAGTATTTACACCAGGTGCATGTAGCTGAATCTGGTACCAGATTGATGGAAGTGTTAAATCTAAATGGGGATCGTTTGCTAAGATCGGATATCCTGACGCAGTTTTAGTACCAGATAATGCCCAGTTATTACTGCCAATACCTTCTACTTTTTCAGTTGTTTTAACCTCACCGGTTTGAGCCTGAGTGAAGCTTTCAGGCGTTTTAGGGATTGGTAGTGGAGAGAAATCCCATTTTGTGCCCACAGGTATAATCGGGTCTTCGCGGAAAGGATAATCCGGGAAAAGATTTTTCGTCACTTCCGGGCCGAATTTTTTCAAGATATTGGTCATGTAAAATTCATCAGAACCCATGGCTAACACTGCCGACATCTGTTTTAAAAGTAAAGCACATTTTACAGGTGTCCAGTTTTCGGGTTTAAAATCGAGTATTTTATATTCTAAGGGATAATTGGCTTTAGAAAGTGTTTTGATGTAGGCATTGATCCCTTCGGTGTAAGCCAGGATCATTTCTTTTGCTTTGGGATCCGCCATCATACCTTTTAGCGAGTTTTCTGCGCCATAAACCATACCCATCCGGCGTTGATACCGGTCTACCTCTATCGCTTTGTCGCCCACAACTTCACTAATTCTCCCCGCGGCAAAACGGGTTTGGAAATCCATTTGCCAAAGGCGATGCATGGCGGTTACATAACCTTGTGCCAGATACAGATCGTGATCATTCTGTGCAAAAATATGCGGAATCATGCAGTCGTCAAAAACGATTTCGATTTTATCTATGGCACCTTTAATCTTCGCTTTATGGTTAAACATAAAATGATTGTTCTCTGCATTTTGCCAGAAACCCATAAATGGATTTAGAAATTTTAACAGTGGAGGCGTACTGCCTAATTTGGTATTAAATAAAAAAGCTAATGCTATCGGAATTATGATGCAGAAAACGGCTTTAATTTTATTCATAATGGCTAGCTAACAAGTCTTCTGCTAAGATAGGGCAAAATGACGGTTTATGTTTACTGCAAAATACAACAAACTGTATATCAATCAAAATTATAATTGAATTGAGATTATTATGCTTACATAATTTGTTTAATTCAAAAAAAGAATTTAAGTTTATATAACTAATAATACAAATAACCAAATTAAATCGCGTATGAGCAGAATTTTTACACAGATCTTCTATGTGTTAATATTTGTGTTTGCTGGTAATATGGCAGCACAGGCACAGAGTATTACGGTAAGCGGAACCGTAAAGGATAAGCAATCTAAAGAAGGACTAGCAGGGGTTAGTTTAACCATCAAAGGCCAATCGGGCGGTACGGCATCAACAGCAAATGGAAATTTCAGCTTTAGTACAACTGCAAAAGTACCTTTTACTTTAGTCGCTTCTTATGTGGGCTACGGTACTGTAGAACAGCAGATTACCGGAAGTACTTCAGGTATTAATCTGGAAATAGAAACCGCAGTTGTATTAGGAGGAGATGTAGTTGTTTCTGCTTCGCGTACACCAGAGCGTATTTTAGAATCGCCTGTTTCCATAGAGCGGATGAGTGCTGCCACCATCAGAGAAATCGCTGCTCCATCGTTTTACGATGCTTTGAACAATATGAAAGGTGTAGAAAGCAGTACGCAGAGTTTAACTTTCAAGTCGATTAACACGCGTGGTTTTAATTCTAACGGTAATACCCGCTTTAATCAATATATCGATGGAATGGATAACCAGGCACCGGGATTAAATTTCTCGGTGGGAAATATAGTCGGTATTACTGAACTCGATATAGATAATGTAGAGCTCTTACCAGGTGCTTCATCTGCCCTTTATGGTGCGGGTGGTATTAATGGAACTTTGTTAATGACATCAAAAGATCCTTTTAAATATCCGGGAGCTAGTTTTCAATATAAAACGGGTGTAAATCACGTTAATGACGATAATAGCAGTGTGCAGCCATTTAATCAGCTGGATGTACGGATGGCAAAATCATGGAACAATAAATTCGGGGTAAAGGCTGCCTTTTCATTTTTGCAGGCCAAAGATTGGTACGGAAACAACTTTTCAAACTTTGACAGGGTATCAAGAACAGTAAAAAGTGGGGATCGGAGCGATCCGAATTATGATGGGATCAATACTTATGGAGATGAGTTAAGTCAAAATATGAGAAATGTGGCGCAAAGTGTGCTGGCTTCAGGAACAGCAACTTTCGTTAAGAATTATGGATTAGCAACCGGAGGAATGATTCCAAGTCAAACCCAGATTAATTCATTTCTTTCTACAAATGCCCAAACCAGACCATTTTATGCAGGATTGAATACCCCAGGTCTAATACCGAATCAAAACATTACCAGAAATGGGTATCAGGAAGCTGATCTTGTAGATTATAATACCAAGTCATTGAAAGCCTCAGGTGCATTATATTACAATATCAGTAGCACTGTTCAGGCAACTTTACAGGCCAACTGGGGAACAGGGACTTCGGTTTACACAGGATCTGACCGTTATTCATTACGTAACTTCAATATCGGTCAGTACAAATTGGAGCTAAAGGGAGAAGATTTCATGTTACGTGGTTATACCACACAAGAACGTTCGGGTGATTCTTATATTTCTTCTATTTTGGGAAGTTATATTAACGAAAAATCTAAAATTTCTCAGGCTTGGTTCCCTGAATACGTAGGTAATTATGTTGGTGCAAGATCGCTTGGGCAAACTGATGCACAAGCACAAATTACCGCAAGAACAGCTGCCAACTCTGCTTCAAGTGGTGGTAGTGCATATTTTGCTCCTGGCTCACCACAATTTTTGCAGGCAAAAGATGAGATTATGAATACGACGATCAGTGCATCCGATCCGAGTAAAGGTATTTACGGTGCTAAATTCGACGATAAATCTAACTTATATCATTATGAAGGATTATATAATTTTACCAACCTTTTCAATAAAGTGGTAGAGTTTCAGGTAGGTGCATCTTATCGTTTATATGATTTAAATTCAGCCGGAACAATTTTTAACGATTTAAATGAATCTATCGATATTAAGGAATACGGTGCATTTGGACAAATAGGTAAAAAGTTCTTTAACGATAAAGTGAAATTTACTTTTGCCGGTCGTTACGATAAAAGCCAGAATTTTGAAGGCCGGTTTACCCCAAGGGTAACCGGAGTGTTTACAGTTGCCAAAAACAACAACATCAGGGTTTCTTACCAAACAGGCTACCGTAACCCAACTACGCAGAACCAATATATCGACCTCTCTGTAGGTGGTGGATCTCAAAGACTGATCGGTGGTTTGCCTGAAATTATGTTCGGTAAATATCACCTCGATAGCAATAAGCCTTATACAGATGTAAGCTATCGTGCATATCTGGCATCTTCAGCTACTAATGTGCTTAATGGTTTACCGAATCCAGCTTTATTGCGAGCCTATAACTTTGACGTAAGAGGTGTTCGTCCGGAAAGCGTTCAATCTTACGAATTAGGTTACAAAGGCCTAATCCTTCCTAACTTATTGATTGATGCTTATGGTTATTACAACATTTACAAAGATTTTATTACCGCAGTTGATGTATACCAGAATGTTGGAGTAAGTTTTGTGAAATTCGGAGTCCCGGTTAATGCAGAAGGTAAAGTAACTTCTTATGGTACAGCTTTAGGTCTTGATTACCTTGTGGGCAAATGGAATGTAAGCGGTAACGTTTCATATAACCAGATCGGCGATTTGCCGGTTAACTACATTAACGATTTCAATACGCCTAAAATCCGTTATAACCTGGGATTGGGTAATAAAGAAATTATTAAAAATTTTGGTTTCAATGTTTCTTACCGTTGGCAGGACCAATTCTACTGGAATTCTTCTTTTGCCTCAGGTCAGGTGCCTGCATACAGCTCGCTTGATGCACAGGTGAGTTTAAGAATCCCTTCAGTACAATCGGTAATTAAACTGGGTGGCTCTAACGTATTGAACAAATATTATTTTACTTCTTACGGAAACCCATCAGCCGGGGCAATCTACTACGTGGCCATTAGTTTTAATCCATAACCAGTTAATTGAGTTTTTAAAGGCCTTCTATGCTAAAAAGTATAGCGGGCTTTTTTGTTGAAGTGCCTTAATAATAGAGTTGCAAAGATTTACGATTCTACTTCCAAAAGTCCAAAGTATTCGTTTTGGGTTAAAGGGCGGATATTGCCTTTGGGTATAATATTGGTTTTCATTTCGCAGATCAGGATATCACCCTGTCTTTTTAACGCTTTTATGTGCGGGATGATATTTTCGTGAATTCTGAATGTTGATGCAATTGCGGTAAGTGGATTATAGGCGTATTGTGGTTCTATCCATAACCAATGTTCTTTGTTGGTTGAGTTGCACCAGCATTTAACCGCATAAATCTTCTGATCACCAGCGGTCCATAAATCCCGAATTTTATCTCTTTCTGCCACGTAAACTTCATAAGTATTGTTCTTTTTAAAACTGATCTTATTGCCGTTTTCGTCATATTTGAAGTAATCGAGTTCAATGCTCTTTGTTCTGAGTGCATTGCCTTCCAGTTTTTGCATCAAAGTTGCTACCGGAACATATTTGAAGCAAAAAAGACGGATATTCCTGTTTTGGATATTAAAAATATCAGCAAGTTCAATCGGTATTATCCCATCCCATTCTTTCTCTATTTTCTTGATAACCGATTGGTATTCTTTTAATTGGTATACTCTCCAGCCAATCTTAAACTCCCGATCCTTAAATGAACCGAAAGTTGAGTACTTCATCTTTAAGATAGAGATCAGCTGCTTTATAGAGATTTGGCTGTGTAATGCAGGCGCAATATCGGATCTGGAAAGAGAACAGGATCTAGAAGATAAAAACAGCATTTCATTTACCCTGAAATGGTAATTTTTTACAGTGTATTTTTTATTGCCTGTATCTTCTTCTTTATATAACTGGTGTTCTACAAACTTTAAAGCCGGTAAATGTATAGATGGTGAATCGAATATTGGTGTATTGATATATTTTAGCTTTTCTAATCTCACGTTTGTCGTAAAATGGGCCGTGCCGCCTATATATTCTAAATTCGGTATATCAACTTTATCATATTTTGTAAAATTGACATGACCTCCGATCTTGGTCAGTTTTGGTGCGTTTAATTTTTTAGGTGAACAGTTTCCTTTGATTTCTTCCAGTTCAGGGAAAAAAGGTGGTTCACTTGTTAAATAGGTATTGTCGGTAAAATCGCCACCAATTATGGCTAATTTTTTAAACGAACATTCGTTTTGAACAGAGAGATGCAGATGCCTTACAAAAGTCAGGGTTTTAAAATCAATTTTTCCGATACAAATGGTAAGTTTTCCTCCAATTTTAACTAGATTTTCCAAATTGATATCCTGAACATTTACGCTGCAGTTACTGCTTATATTTTGGAGCATAGGAAAGTTAATGTTTTTAAACAGGTCTTCCTTAGTATAAGTATCTCTGGTTCCTACAGTCAATTTTCCTTTCAGGTTAACCAGGTATGGAAAACTGACATTATTGGCTTTTATGACTATATTCCCCCTAATTTCTTTGTTTTTGATGGTAATATTATCCGATACGATTTCTAAATTGGCAATGCCATATTCCGGAAATAAATCTGCTTCTTTTTGATCTTTGATTACAATCGTATTGTTCTGGCCAGGGATTGTCGAAAAACTGATATTCCCTTCCTTGAGAATCTTGCCGCCAACTTTTCTTAATTTCAGAAAAGTAAAATCGGTAAGTACCTTTAAATTCCCTCCTATATGCCTGATTTCGCTCAGAACACAGTTGTTTTCATGTATATTGCAATCTCCCATAACTGTTTCGAGTTTAGGAAAAAAAACATATTCTGCATCTATGGATAAATTTCCGTCTACATGCTTCAGGTTGGGAAATTCGCAATCCGATGCCCTAACATATAGATTGCCGTTAAGTTCGGATATCAGTACGGTAATATTGCTGAGGTACATTTCTACTTGACAAAAACCTTGAATGTTTAAAAGCAAATCAAGATCTTCAATCTGTCTGATTTCGATAATTTTTGGACCCATGTTTATCGGTAGTTATACGGTTCTATCTAAAGGGTTGATCTCCTGCTGAACATATTTGATAATAAAAGGACTCTCTGTTTTTATGATATTATGCCCATTGTGGAAGAGGATTCCATTTCCGCTTATTTTTAGAAGCTTTGTACTCCCCAATTCTTTTATCACGGTAATTTTAGATGCTTTTAGCTCGTGCTTATTGGCGGCTTCATCCAGGTAATGACTGGTAAAAGATTTGGTATAACCGTTTAAATCTTCGATAAAGTGATCATTACCTGAAATAAACTTAGGGCTTGATGTTTCTTCGGCCGAATACTCGCTTGTAACTGCATCTTTTTTTCCTTTTGGCGAGAAGAATTGAAATAATTTGTTCAACATAAATTTCAAATTTAAAAGATAAATTAAGGAGAGAGCGGGGTCGAACCGCCAACTTTCTCGGGCAGAGGATGTTTTTCCAATTAAACTATCTCCTTAATCAGTTCAAATGTATAGCTAAATACATTTTTGAAAGGTGTGCGGGACTTGAACCCGCACCTTATGTTGCGTAAACATATGCTCTTCCTTTAAGCCAACACCTTTACCAAGCAATCTGGGGTTTGAACCCAGAACTACCGCGTGCAGAGCAGTCGTTTTTCCAGTTAAACTAATTGCATTTCTTTACCAGGCCGAAACCTTATAGTTTTTCAGTAAAACCCCAAACAATGGATTGCCGTTGATTCCCTGAATAATCGGATCGAAGATCCTGCTGGCCCCATCAACCGGATCCAATGGTGGAATATAACCATTTTTAAACTGTTCTTTTCTTAAACTTTCTTTGGCTCCGGTCGAAATCCAGCCAACATCAACACTGCTCATATAAATATAATCTGCCGAAAATTCTCTTGCAGATGTTAACGTCATCATATTCAGCGCCGCTTTGGTCATATTGGTATGGGGATGATAAATTGTTTTATTCGTATAGCTGAATATACCTTCCGAAGAAGTTACATTGATTATAAACCTTTCGGCAAAGGAAGATTTTTTAAATAATGGTTTTAATTCCTTAATTAAAAAGTATGGTGCAATCTGGTTGATCAAATTTACTTCAACCAGTTCGTGCATGCTTACTTCTTCCAGGGTAGAATTCCAACTTGTTTTGTCACGGTTATCAACTGGTTGTCCAAAACGGCTCAATCTAATATCAGTTGTTTCCCCAGAACTGTATTCCAGTAATTTAATGTTTTTAGAGATTGGTGTTCTATTTACAATGAAATTGGTTTCCCCATTAAATTTTAGGAATAACTTCTCTTCCATGTTAACTAGAGGAAGATAATAATCGTCGGGGTATTTTATAGTCTGCGCCGCATTATTGATCAAAATATCGAGCGTTTCGAATTTCGATCTATAAAAAATCAAAAACTCATTAATTGCATTTAAATTTCTTAAGTCTAATCCATAGACAATCAGGTTTTTGGCCCACAAATGGTAATCTTCTTCTTTCTTTAATTGCGCCAAGGCCAAAGCTGGAAATCGTGTAGTTAATACCACATTGGCATTGCTCCTTAACAATTTTAAAGCAGTAGCAAATCCTACCTTTACACGCCCACCAGTTAAAATGATATTTCTATCTTTAAGATCAATTTCTTGAAAACGTTTTTCGTAATTCTCGTTAGCACATGCAGGACAGAGCCTTGTGTAAAAGCTATGAGCAAACCGGTATGAATTATTGCAGCAATAACAATTTTTTGGAACATTCAATTTTGTTAGGTGCTGCGGATCCGGAATGTTTTCAGAAAACAGACTTTCTCCGTTCAGTGCCTTTTTTGCGATGGTAGCCTTTAAATTTGTTGAAAAATCTTCTTTCTTTTTATGTGAATAGCTTTCACCTCTGATATTCTTTTTTGCAGTTTTATATATCTTGGTTATTATTGTTCCAAAAAGTTTATTGTCGGGGTTTTCAAATGGAAAATCTTTTAACGCATTTAAAACTTTTATGCAGCTCTCCCATTCTTCTTCGCTAAAAGCATATTGCTTGTTTTCTTCCATATTTTTTACGCTGAACTATGATGCTAGCAAGTGGTCTTTTTTTTTAAAAAAAAATACTCAATTTGATTAATTATTCAAGTTAAAAAAAAATCTTAAAGCTGTTTGATAAATAACAAAAAAAGAGTAAGACTTTTTTGTTTCTTTTAGTCGGACCTTCTCCACATAAAAATTCCTTAGGTTAGTGTAAAACTTACACTATTAAATGAATCTTTTCAAAAAAAGCTACATCCCTTTTGTAAAATATTTGTATTATAGTACTTTCTTAAGCACATCCCGGTTTAAGAGTTATGAATTTAAAATTTGAATAAATAAGGATGGAAGCGCAAAACGACAAACCTAACGAGACAAGTGATCTGATCGAAAAGGAACAGGAAGTACAGCATTTAAACAATCCAGTTGATATATCGGTAAAACCAATTGTTAAACAATACCTTGGTGCAGTTAAAAAAGTAAAAAAAGAGGGCAACCGCTTTTATTTTTCTGATGGGGATGCAAGAGTAGAAATCCGGGTGGTAAGTGATGATATAATCAGGGTTCGCCTGGCACCACATGGCGTTTTTCTGGATGATTTTTCTTACGCAGTACCTGAGGTAGACCAGAAAGTTTCTGTTTTTAAGATGCAGGAACATGATGATCATTATACCGTTTCTACCCATTCGGTAACCTGTAAAATAGAAAAGGCAAATTTCCATATTTCTTTCCACGATAATATTACCAATGTGATGATGGTTGATGAAGCCAACTCTATGCACTGGGAAGAAAATGTGGATTTTGGTGGTTATTATATCTACGCAACCAAAAAATGTCACCCTGAAGAGAATTTTTTCGGTTTGGGTGATAAATCCGGTAATTTTAACCTGCGCGGCAGGCGGTTCGAAAACTGGAATACCGATGCCTATTCTTTTGGCTGGAACCAGGACCCGCTTTACCGTACTATACCTTTTTATATCGGTCTGCATAATCAGGCTGCTTACGGTATCTTCTTCGATAATACCTTTAAATCGTATTTCGATTTCGGTTCGGAAGATGTAAATAAAACAAGTTTCTGGGCTGATGGAGGAGAACTGCAATACTATTATATCCACGGGCCACATATTATGGACGTGGTTAAACGTTACGCAACTTTAACCGGTACGCACCCGATGCCTCCAAAATGGACTTTGGGCTATCAGCAATGTCGTTGGAGTTATTATCCTGAAACAAAAGTTAAAGAAATAGCCAGACAGTTCAGGGAACGTAAAATTCCTTGCGACGCCATTTATCTGGATATCGATTACATGGATGGTTACCGCTGTTTTACCTGGAATAAGAAGTACTTTCCAGATCCGCGGAGAATGATTAAAGAACTTGCTGATGATGGCTTTAAAACCGTGGTTATGATCGATCCTGGAATTAAGGTAGATGATGATTACTGGGTTTTTAAAGAAGGAAAAGAGAAAAGATTTTTCTGTCGCCGCAGCGACGATTATTATATGGAAGGGCATGTTTGGCCAGGCCGTTGTCAGTTTCCCGATTTTACCAATCCAAAAGTACGGAGCTGGTGGGGTAATTTATACAAGGAGTTGGTAGACATGGGCGTTGCAGGTTTCTGGAACGATATGAATGAACCAGCTGTGTTTGGTTCAGGAACTTTCCCTAACGATGTTCGTCATAATTATGATGGTTACCGCGGCTCGCACCGTAAGGCGCATAACGTTTACGGAATGCAGATGGTACGTTCTACTTACGAAGGCTTAAAGAAACTGATGCGCAATAAACGCCCGTTTACCATTACAAGAGCTGGTTATTCAGGTATGCAACGTTATGCCAGCGTTTGGACGGGTGATAATATTGCAACCTGGGAGCATTTAAAGATTGGAAATATTCAGTGCCAGCGTTTGTCGGTTTCTGGCGTACCTTTCTGTGGAACAGATATTGGCGGGTTTAGCGGAGAGCCGGATGGCGAATTATTTACCCGTTGGATCCAGCTAGGTACATTTTCTCCATTTATGCGTGCACACTCTGCCGGCGATACAGCTGAACGGGAACCCTGGAGCTTTGGCCAGTTTTTCGAAGATATTAACCGTAAGTTTATCGAATTAAGGTACCGTTTAATGCCTTACCTGTATTCGGTATTTTGGGAGCATCACCGTTATGGTTTTCCTATTTTAAGACCGCTGGTAATGCTTGAACAGGAAAATATCAGCAACAGTTTCCGTCAGGATGAGTTCTGTTATGGTGATAAATTGTTAATCTGCCCGGTTTTAGAACAGGGTGCAATCTCCAGAAAAGTTTATCTTCCAAAAGGAACCTGGTATAACTTCTGGACAAATGAGGTATTGGATGGTGGTAACGAATATACCGTTGATGCCAAAATAGACAGTATGCCGATGTTTGTGCGTGCGGGTACGGTTTTACCAGAATATCCGGTAATGCAATATGTAGACGAAAAATCGATCACCGAAGTGGTATTGAATATCTACCATAGCGATTACGAAGTAAATTCATATATGTACGAAGATCATGGCGATACATTTGCCTACGAGCAAGATATTTATCTCGAAAAGAAATTTACGGTAAAAGGCGATGTACAGGCCATTAAAGTTAACCAACGCAATGAAGGTTTGTACACGCCTAATTATGAATTTTACGTTTGTAATGTTATTGGTGTAAAATTCCAGGTTAAAAAGATCATTATCGATAATAAAGAGGTAAAAGATTTTTATACCGATGATCAGAATATCCTGCATTTTCAATGCAATAAAAACTTTACCGATATACAGATTTTAAGTCTGTAACAATGAGCCCCAAATGCTGTTTAGTATTTGGGGTTTCATTTAATGACCAAATACCTATGCCAGCAGCAAAAAAAGTTCCAGTAAAAAAAACATCTCAACCAAAAATTGATAAACAAAAATCCGTTTGGATCCACAGTTTATTTACCGATTACGATATCGATCTTTTTCTTGTAGGAAAGCATTTTAGGCTTTACGAGAAAATGGGTTCACATTTAATTACCGTTGATGGGACGGCCGGAACTTATTTTTCAGTTTGGGCCCCGAATGCCATTCGTGTTAGTGTAGTGGGTGATTTTAATAATTGGGACAACAGTTCGCATCCGCTGAGCGTGAGGTGGGATAAATCGGGCATTTGGGAAGGTTTTATTCCTGGAATTGCAAAGGGCGAAGTTTATAAATATTTTGTTAAAGGTTTTGATGAATCGGAGCATTTAAAAGGTGATCCTTATGCCAGAAGATGGGAACTTCCTCCACAAACAGCCTGCATTGTTTGGGATACCGATTACACTTGGAAAGATAAAGCCTGGCTCAAAAAAAGAGCAAAGATAAATGCTTTGAACCAACCCATCTCGGTATATGAAATACATCTCGGCTCTTGGGAACGCGATCCGGCCGATCCGGAACGTATTTTAACCGCCAGGGAAGTAGCCGGAAGGTTAGTGCCTTATGTTAAGGAAATGGGTTTTACACATGTAGAACTAATGCCGGTAATGGAGTTTCCATATTTACCGAGCTGGGGATATCAGATTACAGGTTATTTTGGGGCAAGTTCACGTTATGGTTCTCCACAGGATTTAATGTATCTAATTGATGAGCTCCATAAAGCAGATATTGCAGTAATATTGGATTGGGTTCCTTCTCATTTTCCAGGTGACAGGCATGGTTTGTATGAGTTCGATGGAACGCATTTGTACGAACATGCCGATATGCGGAAAGGCTTTCATCCCGATTGGAAATCGTACATATTCAATTACGACAGAAATGAAGTGCGTTCTTTCCTCATCAGTAATGCTTTATTTTGGTTGGATCAATACCATGCTGACGGATTGAGGGTAGACGCCGTGGCATCGATGTTGTATTTCAACTTCTCCCGGGAAGATGGAGATGCCGCAACAAACGAATATGGAGGAAGTGAAAACCTTGGGGCCATACAGTTTTTGCAGGACCTGAATGTTGCCGTTTATGGAAATTTTGAAGGTGTACAAACCATGGCAGAGGAAAGCAGCACTTATCCTGGTGTAACCCATCCGGTACATGCTGGTGGATTAGGGTTTGGAATGAAATGGATGATGGGTTGGATGAATGACACGTTAAAGTATTTCAAAGTTGAAACGCTCGGACGGAAACATCACCACCATCAGTTGAGTTTTAGCATGACTTATGCTTTTACCGAAAACTTCATGTTACCTTTCTCTCATGATGAAGTAGTGCATGGTAAATCGCCAATGCTTTATAAAATGCCTGGCGACGATTGGCAGAAATTCGCTAACCTGAGGGCACTTTATGGTTACATGTTTACTCATCCGGGAGCAAAATTGCTGTTTATGGGCAATGAATTTGGCGAAACCAATGAATGGAACTTTACGCAATCGCTAGATTGGCATTTACTTCAATATGCGCCGCATAAAGGCATGCAGGAAACAGTTAAAGCTTTAAACTTTCTGTACCGCAAAGAACCTGCATTGTATCATTTCAATTTTAGCAATGAAGGTTTTCAATGGATTGATGCAGATAACACAAACGAATCTGTATTTGTTTATATGCGAAAAGGACCAAAGCCTAAAGATACTTTGGTTATTGCCATAAACTTAACTCCTGTAGTTCGGGAGAATTATAGAATCGGGGTACCGTTTAAAACCAAATGGACAGAGATTTTTAATACCGATGATCTTGTTTATTATGGAGGCGGCATAAACAACAGAGGAGACATTGTTCCCGATCTGAAAGAATATAATGAACAGGAATATTCAATAATTGTCGATTTGCCACCTTTGGCGGTAACAATTTTTAAGAGCAAATAAAATATTATTGTTTTCTAGATCACGCCAAAACCACACATAAAAACATGGTTTTGGCGTAGTATCTGTTTTCTATATGACGCCAAAACTAAATTTTTGTTTGCATTTTTCTGCAAATTAAGTGTTTATGGAACATGTTATAGGAAGGCCTGAAGAAAAATTGCTGCTAAATGAGATTGAAAAATCTGGCGATAGCTAATTAAACTCTATTCTTAAAAAGAATTACAACTTATCGGGTAGCAAATAATGAATGTTACGAGGTTTAGGTACAAAAAGAGATTACTGATGTGCTATTTGATGATTAGCGAGAAAACCAGTTATCAATTTAAATAAGAAAAGCTTCCCATTGCTGGAAAGCTTTCTTAAACTCTGGAGTGGAAGCTTCCAGAGAGGGTGCAAAGATACAATAACCTTTTTATCTTGCAAATATTATTTTTAGAATAATATTTATGCTAACAGTAGTTGTATGAAATTTTGTTATAAAGTGTTGATAATTAGTGTTTAATATTTTTTTACGTAAAAATTTCTTCTTCGGTACAGACCGAATATCATCGAATTTGGATTAAGGTTAGCGCCTTCAATCATAATCTACTTGCCTTGACAGACATCAATAAACTAATATCCTAACAAATTATGGTCTTAACCCGGAAGTGAGGCAAGCGGTCTGTCGGGTGCGAAGGTTTATAGTTGGGCTAAAATTTCCATCCTGAAAGTAGACCCAATACCTCTAAGTGATTTAGTTTGGTTGATAAATAGTAATAAAACAGGTCTTTATGTCTTGATTGAAAGACTTTAATGAATAAAGTGAACGGATAATGTAGCGTTGGTTCGCAATACTTTTGTATTGCTAGTAAACAAACAAACTTAATTTTACATTATCCCAAACTCACATTGAAAAGGCGCTCTGGTCAATTTTTATTGGTATTTGTGTTATTTTTTATGCCTGCGTATTTATATGCACAGTGTGAAAATACAGCACGTACATATGCAAACTTTCAGGGGGCATATCTTGATGGATTGAGTATTGTAGGAGCAAATTTATACGGTAGCATCGCTAATGCGTCGAATGCTGTAAACGGACAGGTTAAAGATGCATCAACATTATCAGTTCCAATTGGCGTTCTTCAGCTTACAGGTTCGGCTACACAATTTCTGGAATTTACTACTGATGGTACCAACGCTGGTAAACGTACAATTCCTGCAAATACTCCTGTAACAGTTAAACTGGCCTTACCAAAGGAACTTCTTGGGCTTTTGAGCAGTTTTGAGATTGGAAGTTTTACTGGTCTAAATGCTGTTACAGTAAGTAAACCCTTAGTTGGTAGTGGGCATGAGGCTGGTTTTGATGCAACGAAAAATGCGATTTATACTTCTGCCAACATAGCCGGCGTGATAGGCGGGGGAGGAGAGATGGAGATTAGGGTAACACCTACACAGGCTTTTAACGGCATATATATCAAGATTGTGGGTGCGGTAGTATCTACAGCTTTATCAATAAAGGTTTTTCATGCTTATATTATGGAGCCTAGTACAGGATCAATCAATTGCGACGAGGCGATTGATGTGCTCTCAGGTGTAAAGCCAACTCCTTTGGGTGGAATTGCAAACCTAACTGGTACTGTTACCAATCCCTTTAACGTCATTGATGTAGATCCAAATAGCTTCGCACTGATCGATGTGGGCACTTCCGTGCTCAATCAGGTATATCTTACAACTATTTTTAATAAACCTTCGCAACCTGCCGATTCGGTTAGCATCATACTCGAAAATCCCGGTGGCGGACTATTAGATCTGAGCCTTTTAACAGGTTTTACTATACAGCCTTATTTGAATGGAGTAGCGGCCGGACCAGCATTTAAAAACACAAGTACGTTTTTGAACCTTAAATTACTTCCCGGATCAACAAGTAAATATATTTTAACGTTTTTGGTAACCGATGTATACGACCGTTTGGAGATCACAATGGGTGGAATTACTGGTGCATTTAGCCGTTTAAGGATTTACGACATTAAACGTAAACTGGCAAAACCACGCACATTACTTGATCCTTCAACTACAGATGAAAAAACGGTTTGTCAGGGGCAAACTGTAACTTTTTCTGTTCAGAATGCGCAGACCTGTACTGAATACAAATGGTACGATGCCGAAACAGGCGGTAATTTATTGTATACCGGTTTAACCTTCACTCCCCCAAATACACTTGCAGCAGGAGATTACAATTATTATGTCCAGGCGAGCAGAACGTATTGTGTTACTGCAGTTTCTGAAAGGTTGAGGGTAAAACTTAAGGTTAATCCCTTACCTACACTTACAGTACCTGGAGTTATAATCTGCAGCGGCTCTTCAACAGTGCTCTCGGTTACTGCGCCTAATGCGGGTTTCACTTATAATTGGTATTCATCATCTTCTGGTGGAACCCCATTTAATGTCGGTGCCACTTATACTACTCCTACCTTAATGGCTACTACTATTTATTATGTAGAAGCAGTTAACACAGCAACAGGATGTAAAAATGCTGGCGGCGTTCTGGCTGTAGAAGTTAAAGTAAAACAGTATGCTCCTGTACCTACAATAAACGGCACAGCTACCATGTGTGCAGGTACAAGTACAACATTTACAAATATTTATCCAAATGGAACATGGAGTATAAGTGATGCAGCCATTGCAACAATAGATGCAACAGGTAAGGTTACCGCAGTGGCTGCCGGTAATACGGTGATTAGTTATACAGTTGCTGATGATGCTACTTATTGTGGTAAAAAAGTAGATTTCCCTTTAACTGTAAATCCACAGCCCAATTTAATATTAGGGCCAGATGCGAGTATTTGTGAAGGATTAACCGCAGCGAAAATTACTTACAGCAATCCTGTTTTTAACCCAATAACCTATAGTATTTCCTGGACTGGGAATTTACTGCCCGCTGTGCTAAATCAAACTTTACCCGCAAATGAAATCACCATTACTATACCCCCAACAACTCCTGTAGCAGTTTACCAGGGAGTTTTGACCATTAAAAATGCAAATGGCTGCGCACGGGCTATCCCTTTTAGTTTTAGGGTAAAGCTTGTGCCACATAAACCAATAGTATCCATTAACTAAAAACAAAATAAATTATTCACTCAAGCAACTTAAAATCATGACAAAAAAAACTAAAAAACGTAATCTAAGAATCTTTGTATTCTTAATGCTCTTAATGCCACTGGGTGCCTTTGCACAAACGCCAAATGTATACCTGTGCGGAACCAGTACCGTAAAATTGACTCCAACTTTTGCTGGATATCAGCCTGTTAATGGCGATAAAATTGTATGGACTGTTGATGGAACTGCAGAAGCTGCGGTAGTATATAATGGCTCAAATGCTATTTACCAGATCGCAGCGGGATTAGCTGTCGGAAGCCATACTTATTCTGTTCAAGTCCAACCTGCCGATGCTAACCTTTGCCCTAGTGATGCCTCTGATAATACGGTTGTAGAAAAATTACCTACCCCTGTTATCGCTGTTACAGCTCCTGGAAGTACTTATTGTACCGATCAAACAGCGGCTACTGTAATTACAGCAAGTAAGGATGCTTCATTAACATTGCCAGCTGGGGTAACCATGACTTATGTCTGGTCAGCAACGCTAGGCGGTACTGCAGTAACTGATATTACAACTCTGGGTACAGCATCTGGTTCAGGAGATACTTTTACACTTAAAGCTGGCGTAGCTGCAGGTGAGTATGTTTTTGCTGCCGTTGGAAGTTATGCTACCGGCGCTGTTCAGATCGTGAGTGGAGCAAGTTGTACCGCAACTGCAAGTAAAGCCATAACCGTTACTGTTAAACCGGGTAAAGCAACTATCTCTGTAGCACCATAGGTATTACTGTTGAGCTGGTTTAATCATTGTGATGTTTAACAGATTTGGAATAATTGTGTTCAGTGTGCTGCTGCTTACTGCAGTGGCATGCTTTGCGCAATCTTCTAATCCGAACACGCTGAACCTTAAACCAGGAGTTGCAGTTAAACTTCGGGCTAACGGTACAGGTGCTACATCGTATCAATGGTTCAAAAATGGCGAAGCTATTCTTGGTGCTACCTTACAGGATTATATGGTAAATGCTGCCGGAAAATATACGGTTATTACTTTTAATTCAGGTGGCTGTAGTTCAGACCCCTCTGAAGAGATGGAAGTGATTATGGAATCACAGATCTCAGCAGATGTTTCCATTGTTAAAAGGTCAGAAAGTAGGCAGGTAATGAATACGGAGGTATTTAAATACAATTTATTGGTTCGCAACAATGGCCTGGGCATGGCTACCAATCTACAGGTGAAAGACGATCTTCCAGAAAATCTGACCTTTGTAGGTGTTGATCCTGCTGTTGTTGGTACTGCAAGTTATAACGATCAAACCAAAACAGTTTCCTGGGCTATACCATCACTTGCTAATGGCAGTTTTGTTGAACTGATCATTAATGTAAGGTCGATGAAACCTGGTAATGTGGTTAATCGTGCTACTGTTACGATTGATGAGCTAGATCCAGATCCATCAAATAACATTTCTGTGGATACCAAAGAAATTACCGGACTTAAAACCCCAAATGTGTTTACCCCAAATGGTGATGGAAAGAATGAAACCTTTTTTATTGAGCGGTTGGACCTTTACAGCGAAAATCAGCTTACCATTATTAATCGCTGGGGAAGTACTGTCTATGAAAAGAAAGGCTATTTAAATGACTGGACAGCGAACGGTCTGGTAGATGGAACTTATTTCTATGTGATTAAGGTAAAAACGTCAAGTGCTCAATGGCAGGAATTTAAAGGCTACGTAACCGTAATGAGATAGAGGAAAGTTAAAATGTGAGGATATGAAAAAGATAGTTTTAACGACATTGTTTAATTTATTCTGCCTTTGTCTGTTTGCTCAGCAGAATGCACAGTTTGGTCAATATATGTTTAATGGTTTGTATATCAACCCGGCTTATGCCGGCTACAAGGAAGAACTCTATATGCAGGCTTTCGTCCGGGCTCAATGGACAGGTATTCAGGGCGCTCCCCAAACGCTTTCCATATCAGTAGATGAAGCAGTTAAAGAAGAAACTCTGGGTTTGGGTTTACTGGTGTCTAAAGATAAAATTGGCGCACAGAACTCGTTAAACTTATCAGCAAATTTTGCTTATCGCATTAAATTAGACCGTACTGAAACCAATGTACTTGCATTTGGCGTTGGAATTGGTGTAATGCAGATAGGACTGAATGGAAGTTTACTAGATCCGACCGAAACTGGCGACAACCGGATTCCGACCGGATATGAAAGTAGGACTGTACCGGATGTCAGGGCGGGGGTACATTACTCGAACGAGAAATTTTTTATCGGTTTCTCAGCCAATAACTTGCTTACGCAGTATCTTCCAGTTTTTAGGGATAATAACCTCCTGAATATTGCTTCCAAGCCACATTTTTATTTAACGGCCGGCATGGTATTCCCAATGGATAATGATTTTATGTTTAAGCCTACTTTTTTGATTAAAGATGATTTGAATGGGCCAACCTCATTAGATCTTAACGCTTTTTTAATGATCAAGGAAAAGCTTTGGTTAGGTGCAGCGTATAGAACCTCTGTAAAACTTTATCCTAAGCCAGCACTACAAAACAATTTAAGGGCAAGAAGTGCCGTCGGACTGGTTACCGAGTTCTTTGTCCGCGAAAACCTGCGGATTGGTTATGGTTACGACTACAGTTTAAATAAATTGGGTAACTATGATTATGGCTCACACGAAGTTTCTATAGGTTATTATTTACAGACTACTAAAAGCAGAAGGCCAAAGTGTTACTTCTGATCAGCTGACTCGCTAGACCAAACGATCTGTTTTTTAGCCTTTTATCGGCTTACCTAACATTCTGCGAAGTGCGGCAGTCTATCTCACAATTTTATGAGCCTAAATTCAGCATTTTTACCTGGATTAATCAATGTGCGCTTCAAAACATTAAAAAATATACATTACAAAGCTTGGAAACAGCATAATGGAATCATTAATCTACTTTATTTTTGTATTTTTTCTTAATTGCTTTACTTAAGGGGCTAAAGTCAATCACTATTTGTGTATGCCCAAATCCTGAAAGGCATTTGGTAAACGATGTATTAAATTATTTCAACTGGTGATGTCCTATAACTTCCGGATTAATCCAGGAAATAAAAAAACGTGTGGCCTCTTTTAATGGTGAAGAATAAATACACTTTATCTTCTATTGATAATAATGTTATGTTTTTTGTGGTATCAGATTTTGTGATCGATTTGTCAAAGATGGGAATAAGGGGGGATTACCACCTGATCAGATTACAGCGGTACGCCCCTCTTTAAGGAAGGCTTATATGTTCTCAGCTTACCTTTGTTTACATAAGGAGGTAAGCCTTCGTTAGATATTGTGAATGTATCTGATTAGTAGTATATTTATGTATGGAAATAATACTTGGATTATTAATTATGGCGCTTAGCATTCCCTGGAAAAAGTTAGAGAAGTGGATGGGATCTGAAAAGTAGTGGCATTGGGATATGAATGAAACGCTCTGGAAAAGCATACAGCAATTTGATTTCGATCATCCACCGGGCGAATATAGCTTTTCGATCAGGTTGGCTAATGAAAACCAATGGACAAAAGACTTTACCGAAAAAGCTATATTAGAATATAAGAAATTTATGTATCTGGCTGCCATTTCTGATGTAATGGTTTCGCCTTCCGCCATTGTAGATACGGTTTGGCATCAGCACCTTATCTTTACACAATCTTATCAGGATTTTTGTGCGCTGGTTGGTAAACAGATCCAGCATGTGCCCTCTACACACCAAAAAGAACAGGCAGATCAGTTTAGGCAGGCAAAAGAACGAACAAAACACATTTACCAGGAACATTTTGGAGCACAACCGAAAGCGATTTGGGAATATGATACCATGTTGGCCAGCTTAAAGCTTGAACTGGCTAAACTTAAGACTGGTTTTTTTGTCTTATACGGTGTACTGATTTTTATCTTGCTAACTGTTCCTTTTTATTATTTGCTTAAACCTGTTTATATCCATATTGATAACCCTTATTTTATTTTGGGTTTTCTCGGGTTGGCGCTTCCCGCCCATGTAATACTCAGGTTATATACCAGAATCAGATTAAAACAAATTGCAAGAAATTTTGATCGGCAGTCGTTCGTTTACCACCTTAAACCATTTGAACTGGTTTACCTTGAAAGACAGAAGCTTGCCGAGGTAATAAACGGGGCTATAAGCGAACTTATTCATGCAGGTATACTAAATGTAAATGCCTATCACCGTATTTACATTTTAAAGGATGTAGATAGCCTCTCCGGAGAGCAGCTTCAGGTTGTTTCAGTGTTAAAAGATAGAGGAGAAATCTCCTATCCCGAACTGTTAAGGCAATTGCAGATAAGGGCAATTTTCAGAAACACCGCCAAAAGTATGGACATGTTTAAATGGCATTTCAGCCAATCTAAACAATTTGCGCGACTGTTTTACATAAATTTTACAGTTTTTGCAACACTTATCATGTTTCCACTCATTCGCCTGACAACAGGAATTATCAGGGATAAACCTATTTTTCAGATCGTGCTTCTGACAGGATTTTTGATTATTTTTATGATTAAACATCTTTATGGCCTTAATCAGCAGTTTTGTATCCGCATCATCCCTGATTTGTATAAGTCTGCAATTTTGCCTGCAATAAAAGATGAACAGGATTGGCGATGGAGTTACTTTTTATATGGATCAGCTGTGTTAACTGCAACGCTTGTTCCATTGGTAAGTTACGAAAGGGGTAGAGGGGGAGACGGCGGCGGAGCTAGTTCTTGTGGTTCATCCTGCGGAAGTTCTTGCGGTAGTTGTGGTGGCTGTGGCGGCGACTAATAATTTTTTTGCTTTAATATCAAATCTTCATCAAATCTTAATCTTTCTGCCGTAATATTGTAGGCATAAGGGGTGAGAGCCTTATACCAACTTCATAAGTTGAGAGCGTTAATTTAGATAGGGGATGTAGCCAGTGGCTACATCCTTTTTTTTTGTTATTAATGTTAGTAATCCAGCTGAGTGGTAGTTGTTGATATCGTAATCAAAATATTTTTAGGTTTTGGAAATGAAGTAGCTATATTTCATAGATTGGTTTAGCCCCGCAAGTCGCTATAGCCATTATGAAAAATTCGGGGTTATCGCTGTTATCGGGTTTAATTAATAAAAGGTTTCCTCTAATTGTTATGTGCTTATAAATTATACTTTTTTGCAAGGCTAATGTTCATGGATGATAAAAAGTTTTGTGCTGTTTATCAGATTGTATATCTTCATCAAATGAAAAACGTCTCTCTGCTTCTTTTATATCTCATGGTCTTTTATTCTTGATAGTTATGCCCGATCGAACAAGGTACTCATAAAGCAAGTGCCTCCGAAATTAAACAAGGAGAGTTTCATGAATAGAAATAATCCCGAAGAATACCATGCAGATACCAATGTGATTGCTGTTTGGCGGCATAAAATAACTAGGAGATAGACAAGCAGAATAACGAAGATACAGATCATAAGTGATTTACACCAGGAATTTGGGCTTTCTGAATTAACCTTCAGAAATGCCGATTTGATAATTTTAGCTGGGGACATCAATCTCGGAACAAAAGGGATAGCGTGGATCAAAGAAAATATCCCTGATAAACCTATAATTTATGTTTTAGGAAATCACGAGTATTATAAAGGCACATATCCTAACACCCTTCGTAAAATAGTAGAACTTTCTAAAGGCTCAAATGTTCATGTGCTCGAGAATAATTTTGTCGAATTTGAAGGAATAAGATTTCATGGGGCAACTTTATGGACAGATTTTTCCCTGTTTGGCAATCCTGTTGAATATGGTATCATTGCCAAAGTAAAATGAACGATTATAAGTTAATCAGGCGCGATCCCACTTATTCGAAGTTGAGAACAATAGATACTTATAAAATCCACCAGATTTCTAAAAACTGGTTGCAAAAAAGCCTCGAAGAATCAAAGGCATATAAAAACGTTGTTATTACCCATCATGCTCCAAGCATTAGGTCTGTACCTCAGGAATATAAAAATGATCCGGTTGCTTCGGCTTATGCGTCAGATGTTGAAGATGTTATCATCAAATATAAACCTGCTTATTGGATTCATGGTCATGTTCATACTCGGGTAAGGTATAACATAGATCGGACAGAAATTATCTGTAACCCACATGGATATATAAATGAAAAATATAATGGTTACGATAAAGAATTGATAATAGAAGTATAAGACTGCAATTACTGCATGTAAGTATTAATAATAAATGTTATGGATTGTTTAATTAGCAAAATTGTAGGGCTATTAGATAAAGGTGATTATGAAGACCATTGCGATTTTATCAATTATTGTATTGACGGCTATGTCCAATTTTGATGTGTCCTGATGATAATGATTTTTCTTGTACTTTAATTGTCGCAGAGATTAGAAATTGTGGTAATACTATACAATGGAAAAGAATAGGCGTAGATCAAACAAAAGAATGGGAACCTGAAGTTGTTGGTGCCAGTATTGGATGGGTTGATAAAATAGAAGAACTAAACTTTGATAAAAAAGACTACTTATTAATGTTGGCAAATTTTAAAGATAGATTGGTGTTTGATGAAATAAGAATTAATGAATGATTAAAAAAGAAATCTTAATTCAAAATTCCTTCTTAAATAAGAAAAGGGACAACTTATCCAAGCTTGTCCCTTTTTTCTAACCAAATATAAACCTGTTATGAGCCAGGCTTTGTCTTTAACTTTCTTTCTAAACCGGGGTTTATCCAGAAAGTGATTTATCTTTTTTAATTGTTAACAAACATCGTTCCGTTTATTACTCTACAAATATAGTAAAAAAAATGATAGTGTAAAAAATACACTAAGAAAATTTTAAGTATTTTTTTTGTCATTTTTTATTTCCTGTTCTTTTTTCATGAGCTTTTGGGATTTAAAATGATCGTATTGCAAATATAAGGCTAAAATATGTTAACGAATTGTTAAATATTATCAATTTATGGTATTATTTATTCAAATATTGCTTGATTGTTGGTTAAAAATTGATTTCACTTGATTTTTTTAAAATTATTTTAGTTTTTCTGCTTTATAAGTAAATTTTTGATGTTAAAATTTAATAAAATTAATTTTTGATGTAATTTTGAAATGTGATTTTACTGGTGAAAATTATATTTAAAACAAAAAGGCAACATTAATTGAATAATGTTGCCTTTTATATGGTTTGAAAAACGCTTATAGCATTTTTTCGTTATAAACTTGCGTAATATTCTACGAATTTGGCTAATGCAGAAGAATATCCCCATTCGTTATCATACCATGATACCACTTTAACGAAATTATCATTTAATGAAATACCAGCTTTAGCATCAAAAATCGAAGCGTGGTCATCACCGATGAAGTCAGAAGAAACAACTTCATCTTCAGTATAAGCCAATACGCCTTTTAATTCGCCTTCAGAAGCTGCTTTCATAGCGGCTTTAATTTGCTCGTAAGTAGCTGGTTTCTCTAAACGTGCAGTTAAATCTACTACCGAAACGTCAGCAACAGGAACACGGAAAGACATACCGGTTAATTTACCTTTTAATTCAGGTAAAACCATACCTACAGCTTTAGCAGCGCCGGTAGAAGAAGGAATGATGTTAGAAAAACCACCACGGCCACCTCTCCAGTCTTTAGCAGAAGGACCATCAACTGTTTTCTGGGTTGCAGTTACAGCGTGGATTGTACTCATTAAACCTTCAACGATACCGAAGTTATCGTTTAAAACTTTAGCAATTGGTGCTAAACAGTTTGTAGTACAAGATGCATTAGAAACAATAGTTTGATCTGCAGTTAATTTATGGTGGTTAACGCCCATTACATAAGTAGGGATATCGCTATCTTTAGCAGGAGCAGAGAAAACTACTTTTTTAGCACCGGCGGCGATGTGTTTCTCAGCATCAGCACGGGTTAAGAATAAACCTGTAGATTCGATTACCACTTCAACGCCTACAGCATCCCATTTTAAATCAGCCGGATTTCTTTCTGCAGTTACACGGATGGTTTTGCCATTAACAACTAAATTACCATCAACAACTTCAATCGTGCCATCAAATTTGCCATGTGTAGTATCATATTTTAGCATGTATGCCATATAATCAGGCTCGATTAAATCGTTAATCGCTACAATATCTAATCCTCTTTTTAATGCGGCTCTAAAAACCAGTCTGCCAATACGGCCAAAGCCGTTTATTCCAATTTTGCTCATTGTTTTGTTAATTAGTGTAATGTTTTAATAAATTTTGTATTGGTTCTTTAATGATGCTTTTAATTTTTAAATCATATTTGCCGGCCACAAACCTTAAGCGGTCTTCGAGTTCGGCAGCCACTTTGCCTACAATATGCAGTTCACTATCTTTATGTTTCTGCGTTGTGGGCAGGATATATGTTTCGAAATATTTTTCAAATCCCTCATCAATCAGTTTACGGATATATTCGTGTTTGCTGTTCTGGGTAATGAAATCGAAAAATGATGTTAAAAATATATTTGCCTGTGGCTTATTGTAAATACGTTCTAATATTTGAGGGCGGTCTAGATTGTGTGTTAATATAAATTTGGCCTCAATATCCTTTGGCATTTTTTGGCTTAAAAATTCTTTTAGAAGTATTTTTCCGAAATAATTTGAAGAGCCTTCATCGCCCAGGATATAACCTAATCCAAAGTTATTATTCAATGGTTTTTTTCCGTCGAAATAAGCACAATGTGCACCACTGCCCAACATGCCAACAATACCAGGCTGATCGTAACAAGCGGCTTTAGCTGCCCCGAATAAATCATTTTCGACTACAATTTTGCTGTATTTGAAAAATGATGCCAGGGTTTTGGCTAATTCCTCTTTTCTATCTGTTGATGATGCCCCGGCTGCAAAAAAATAAATCTTCTTGATATTTTCTGCATTGTTAACCAAGACCACTTTTTTGTTTAAAATCTGTAAAATTGTTTTTGGATCAACAAAGCAAGGGTTTAGTCCGGTAGTATTACAATGTGCTACTACCTGTCCATTTTGTGTTATTTTCCAAAATGCTGTTTTCGATCCGCTATAAACAACTGCTACCATATTATATTGAAAGTACCTCTGTCATTTCCATTAAATCGGGCTCGAGTTTAAAAGAATGAGCAGTTAAAGCCTCTCTTATGCTGGTTAATTTTATTTCGTTTCCTTTTAAACCTACCATTTGCTCCGTTTCGCCTGCAATTAACGCATTTACTGCGGCAAAACCTAAACGACTACCCAAAATTCTGTCGAAACTGCTTGGACTACCACCTCTTTGAAGGTGGCCAAGAATGGTTACTTTGGTATCGTAATGATCAAAAGTTTCTTTTACTTTTTTAGCAATATCATAAGCACCACCTTGTTTATGGCCTTCGGCCACGATAACGATACTTGATGATTTTTTTGTAGCTGCGCCTAAGGCCAGTTTTTCAATCAGTTCGTTAACACTGGTTTCTCTTTCGGGTAACAATACCGCTTCGGCGCCGCTAGCAATCGAACTTCTTAAAGCAATACAGCCAGAATCTCGGCCCATTACCTCTATAAAGAACAACCGGTCGTGCGCATCCGCAGTATCCCTGATTTTATCAATTGCTTCGATTACAGTGTTAATAGCTGTATCGTAACCTAAAGTAAAGTCAGATCCGACTAAATCGTTATCAATAGTTCCCGGTATACCGATTACTTTAACCCCAAAAGTTTCCGAAAAACGTTTAGCTCCGGTGAATGTTCCGTCTCCACCAATTACCACTAATCCATCGATGTCGTTTTTCTTTAAGTTATTGTAGGCAATCTGCTGACCTTCGTCTGTTTTAAATTCTAAACAGCGTGCAGTTTTTAATATGGTGCCGCCCAAGTGTAAAATATTACTTACAGAACGGGCGTCCATTGGTTTTATGTTGTCGGTTATTAAACCCTGGTAACCCTGCATTACACCAAACATGTTAATGCCATGGTAAATTCCGGTACGAACAACAGCTCTGATTGCCGCATTCATTCCAGGGGCATCGCCTCCAGAAGTTAGTACAGCTATATTTTTTATATTTGGCTCCATCTTTATTATACGAATATAGTGTGTATTTTTTACACTAAGTAATTTATTTTATTTTTTTTACTTAATATTGAAAGTCATACCTTTATCTGCTTAAAATAACTAAATTTTACTTTGGAACAAATTTTACCTCATTTAGATTCTGTATTCTCGATAGATTGCGTTTTGTTTGGATTTGATGGTAAGGAATTAAAAATCCTGCTAATCGAAAGGAATGAAGAACCATTTAAAGATTGGTGGGCATTGCCAGGTAATATTGTTGGCCCTGATGAAAGTTTAGATCAATCAGCCTCCCGGATTTTGTACGAGCTTACCGGTTTGCGCGGTATTTACATGGAGCAGTATTACGCTTTTGGCGATCCGAATAGGCACCCGCAAGGTAGGGTAATTACTTTGGCATATTATGCTTTGATCCGTTTGGGTGGAGATAAAGAACTACGCCCGATCAGTACCTATGCCAAGCGGGCCAATTGGTTACCGATTACCGATCTGCCCAAATTAGCTTTTGATCACCAGAAAATTTATGATAAAGGATTAGAAAAAATAAAACGCCGGATTAAACACCAGCCTATTGCGTTCGAACTCCTGCCTGAAAAATTTACCTTAACACAATTGCAGCATGTATATGAACTTGTTTTAGGTAAAAAACTCGATAAACGCAACTTTAGAAAGAAGATTGTAAGTTTCGGGGTATTAAAAGAACTAGACGAAAAACAAAAAGGTGTATCGTACCGTGCAGCTACTTTGTACCGCTTTGATAAGCGTAAATACGCGAAACTTTTTGGTAAGGAGATTTCTTTTTAGATGTGAGACACTAGATCTGAGATGTGAGATTTGAGAACGTGAGATAGCGGAGCGCTGAAAGACTAAAGATCAAAGCAGCATAGCCTTTTATAAATAGAAAAATCCCGGTTTGAGATTTCAAACCGGGATTTTTTTTGCTTGTATATTTATTATACCTTATATGACTCTGGACTAAAGACTCCAGACTTAGGACTGACTGAAGACTAAGCCTTAGGCGCTAACTCCAGGTGGTAATGCACCAAATCATCTATAGGTGAGCGGATAATTTTACCCACGCCCATTTCATAGCGATCGGCTACGATACTTAAAATATCACGGAAACTATAACCTACTGAACCCACACAGTTTAATTTGTGGTCTTTGTAGTTAGGGTAGTGGATTACCAAAGCTTCAAAAAATGCAGTAAAAGCATAATCAATGGTAGCAAAAGCATAATCTTCGTAATTATCTTTAAAATCGTATAAGAATTTACTAAAGCTTGCGCAGAAACGGTTTGGCAATGGCTTATTGTAAATGTTATCGAAAATATCTTCGTTGGTTAAAGCATAATTATCGTAAAAAGCTTCACGTAATCCTTTCGGCATATAACCTTTCATGTAATCGCTTAAAATACGTTTACCGATGTACGAACCACTACCTTCATCACCCAGGAAATAACCTAATGAATCGATGTTCATGGTAATTTCAGATCCATCATAAAGGCATGAGTTTGTTCCTGTTCCTAAAATAGCAGCAAATCCTGGTTCGTTACCAAGGAGTGCCCTAGATGAAGCAAGTAAATCGTGGCCAACAAAGATTTTTGCATTAACGAAGATCTCTTGCATAGCATCAGCTACAATTTTAACATTTGCAGGTGTTGAACAGCCGGCACCGTAGTAATAAACTGCTGTTAATTTCTCTCTTTCCAAGTGGTCTGGAAGAGTCTCATTCAAAGACTTTACAATGTACTCTCCTTTAGAAAAATATGGATTGTAACCTTCGGTGTTAAAGTAAATTTTTCTGCCGGCCTCGTTAATCAAACACCAATTTGTTTTGGTAGATCCGCCGTCTGCAATTACTATCATTTTATTTATTTTTTGGTTTTAGCACGATAAAAGTATAAAAAGTCTTATATTTTGTATCCTTTTTTTTAATAATTTTTTAACAATTTGTTGTTGTCGAAAATTAAGTGTGTAAAAAATACACTATATAAGGCATTTAATGGCCGAAAAACCTTAAAATTATACCAGAAAAGGCATTGGTCTTTTTTTTTAACGTCAACAATATTTTACAAGCAGATAGTGAAATGAACAACAGATTTTTAGATTTCAGGAGTGATACGGTAACCAAACCAACTGCGGGGATGTTGGATGCGATGATGAATGCAAAAGTGGGCGATGACGTTTTTGGCGAAGATGAAACGGTGCATACATTGGAAACAAAATTGGCCTCTACCTTTAATATGGAAGCCGGATTATTTTGCCCGTCGGGAACGATGACCAACCAGATTGCAATCAAGTGTTTTACCCAGCCTATGGACGAGGTAATCTGCGATCAGACTGCACATGTTTACCGTTACGAAATTGGGGGCATTGCCTTCCACTCCGGGGCATCGGTAAGGCTGTTGCATGGCGAACGTGGAATTTTGACGCCAGAGCTGATAGAACCTGAAATTAACGAAGATAATATCCACTATCCGAACTCCAGTTTGGTTGTTTTGGAAAATACAGTAAATAAAGGTGGCGGAAGCTGTTATACCTTATCACAGATTGCGCCTATTCATCACCTTTGTAATATAAAAGGACTAAAGCTGCATTTAGATGGTGCGCGTATTTTTAATGCACTAACGGCCACTGGCGACAAGGCAAGCGAATATGGTAAATATTTTGATGGCATTTCGGTTTGTTTATCTAAAGGGCTCGGTGCACCAGTGGGTTCTGTATTATTAGGAAGCAAACAAATGATCCATAAAGCGCGTAAAATCAGGAAAGCTTTTGGTGGAGGCATGCGCCAGGCCGGATTTTTAGCCGCGGCCGGTATTTATGCGCTTGATAACCATGTAGAACGTCTGAAAGATGATCATGCACATGCGCAAGCTTTGGCTAATGCTTTAACGACCGCAAAATATGTAAAATCAGTAATGCCTGTTGAAACCAATATTGTTATTTTCGAAGTAGAAAAAGGATCAGCAGATAAAATTGTAAGCCAGTTAAAGGAAAAAGGACTGCATTGCAATACTACCAGTGCCAGCACCATTCGTTTGGTAACACACCTGGATTTAAGCCCTGAAATGATTGATCAGGCTATTGAAATAATATTACATTTGTATTAGTAGGAGGTCCGAAGTCAGGAGTCCGAAGTCAATAGTTTTATAGTTCATGGTCAATAGTCAGGTAGTTCATTTACAATCTGCATATACACAAAGTCTAACCAAAATGCCCGAAAACTCCAAACCCCATACCCCAATCTCCAAACTCTTAATCGCTAACCGTGGCGAAATTGCTTTGCGTATTATGCGCTCGGCAAAGGAAATGGGGATTAAAACGGTTGCTGTTTTTTCTGAAGCAGACCGGAATGCACTGCATGTACGTTATGCCGATGAGGCAGTTTGTATTGGTCCGGCTCCCTCTAACCAGAGTTATTTGGTCGGTGAGAAAATTATCGCTGCCTGTAAACTAACAGGTGCTGAAGCCATTCATCCGGGATATGGGTTTTTATCAGAAAATGCAAATTTTGCACAAAAGGTTGCCGATGCCGGACTCATTCTGGTTGGTCCTTCGCCGCAAGCTATGGAAACCATGGGTAACAAATTATCTGCAAAAGCAGCAGCACTAAAATACAACATCCCGATGGTTCCCGGAACGGAAGAAGCTATTCAGGATGTAAACGAGGCAAAACAGCGAGCAATCGAAGTTGGTTTCCCGATATTAATCAAAGCTGCTGCAGGTGGTGGAGGTAAGGGAATGCGTATTGTAGAGCGGGCTGAAGATTTTGAAGAGCAGATGCAGCTTGCCGTAAGTGAGGCTACTTCAGCCTTTGGTGATGGAGCTGTTTTTATCGAACGTTATGTTACCTCTCCAAGGCACATCGAAATACAGGTTCTGGGCGACAATCATGGTAATATTATTCATCTTTTTGAACGGGAATGTTCTGTGCAGCGGCGTCATCAGAAAGTAGTAGAAGAAGCCCCGTCAGCTGTTTTAACTGAAGAAATCAGGCAGCAAATGGGAAAATGCGCGGTAGATGTAGCCCGTTCGGTAAATTATACCGGAGCTGGTACGGTTGAGTTTATTTTGGATGAGAACCTCGATTTCTTTTTCCTGGAAATGAATACCCGCTTGCAGGTGGAGCACCCGGTAACTGAGCTGATTACAGGTATAGATCTGGTAAAAGAACAGCTAAAAATTGCCTCTGGCGAAAAATTGAGCTTTAGTCAGGAGGACTTAAAAATCAGTGGACATGCCATCGAACTTAGGGTTTATGCCGAAGACCCGGCCAATAATTTTCTGCCTGATATTGGTGTTTTGCAGACCTACAGCACACCTAAAGGCAATGGAGTAAGGGTTGATGATGGCTTTGAGCAGGGCATGGAAATCCCGATTTATTATGATCCGATGATTGCAAAACTGATCACTTACGGAAAAGATAGGGAAGAAGCCATAGAGCGAATGGTAAGGGCTATCGAAGAATATGATATTACGGGGATAGAAACTACTTTGGGTTTTGGTAAGTTTGTCATGCAGCACGAAGCTTTTAAAACGGGTAATTTTGATACGCATTTTGTAGGCAAATACTTTAAGCCCGAAAGTTTAAAGGTACAGGATGAAACAGAAGCGTTGATTGCCGCAGTAATTGCTGCAAAACTGTTTGAAAAGAAAGAGGGGAAGTTGGGTGATGTGGTTGTTAAAAATAGCTCTGATTGGAGAAAAAATAGATTGAAATACTAGAATAGATGAATTGTCATCCGATAGCTGTCGGATGCGAGAAGGCTTTTTTAGCCGACGAAGCAATCTTACAACTGTCGCTAGTAGCGAACGCATTAAGATTGCTTCGTGCCTCGCAATGACGAACAGTTGCGCGGGAATGAAGTGTAGAAAAAAGAGAAACATAAAATGTTCACAGGAATTATAGAAACACTTGGCGAGGTTACTGCCATTAAAAACGACCATACCAATATCCACTTTACCATCTCGTCTGCAATCAGCCATGAGCTGAAAATCGATCAGAGTGTAGCCCATAACGGCGTATGTTTAACGGTAGTGGCGCTGAATGATGGAACACATACGGTTACCGCAATTGATGAAACCCTTAACAAAACCAATTTAGGGGATTTAAAAGTGGGCAGTAAAATTAACCTGGAACGCTGTATGCAGATGAATGCCCGATTAGACGGCCACATTGTGCAGGGACATGTAGACCAGACTGCAGTTTGCATAAAACGCGAAGAACTGGACGGTAGCTGGGAGTACCGCTTCAGATATGATGCTTCAGCGGGAAATGTAACTGTAGAAAAAGGTTCTGCCTGTGTAAACGGTATCAGCTTAACTGTTGTAAATTCTGCAGACGACGAATTTTCGGTATTTATTATCCCTTATACTTTCGAACATACCAATTTACAGGAAGTTGAAGTTGGCGATACCGTAAATTTAGAGTTCGATATCATCGGCAAATATGTTGCCCGATTAATGAACCGATAAGCTATATTCTTTTGTTATGATTTTTTTGATTTAAGTATTTGATAAATAGTGTTTTATTGAATTATTGACGTTGTGGGAACGTTTATTTTTTCATAACAGTGCAGGATGGTTGGTTGAATTATATTGCTGAATATAGTAGTGTTAAGACTAAAAAATTTAACGCTAACCAATATGAACAATTTCCATACCTCAGGCATAATAGCTACGCTTGCTTTATTCTTTTTATTTACAACCAATGTTTTAGCACAGAAAATTTCGGTAAAAGATTTAACTGTTGAGCATTTGGTAAATCCTTTTAGTATTGATAATCCTAAACCCAGATTTAGCTGGAAAATTATTTCAACTGCAAAAAACACCAAACAGAAAAACTACGAAATCAGGCTGGGTACCTCGTCAAAAATTGACAAAGTTTTATGGAAAACTGCTGTAAATAATGATCAATCGGTTCTGGTTGCTTATAATGGGTCTCAATTATCATCTAAAACCAAATATTACTGGCAGGTTAGGGTAAAAGATAACCGTGGAAATACTTCCTCGTGGTCACCGGTGCAATATTTTCAAACGGGTTTAAAGCCTGAAGATTGGAACGCGAAATGGATCACAGTAGAAGGTAAAGATACTTCACTCGCTAGTCCACTGTTTAGAAAAGAATTTAATCTTAAAAAAGAAGTAAAATCTGCCATGGCTTACATTACTGCTAAGGGGTTGTATGAGGCCAATATTAATGGCGGACGCATTGGAAACGCTTATTTTGCTCCAGGATGGACAAGTTATAAAGACCATATTCAGTACCAGGTTTACGATGTTAAGCAATCGCTGAAGAAAGGCGCCAACGTAATTGGTGTTTCACTAGGCGATGGCTGGTATAAAGGGCGTATAGGCTTTAGTAATCAAAAACAATTTTATGGCGATACCAGGGCATTGTTAATGCAATTGGAAGTTGAATATACTGATGGAAGCAAAGAAACCATCGTAACGGATAATAGCTGGAAAACAGGTTATGGGCCGATATTGGCCTCCAATATTTATGATGGTGAAACCTACGATGCCCGATTAGAACTCAACGGCTGGAATAATATCGGGTTTAAAGAAAATACTACCTGGAAACCTGTGCAAGAACAGGCTATGGGGGCAGAGAAATTGATTGGAATGAGCGGGCCGCCGGTAACTAAACATGAAGAATTTAAAGCTTTAAAAATATTTAAAACACCTTTGGGCGAAACTGTAGTCGATTTCGGACAGAATTTAGTGGGCTGGGTAATGTTAAAAGCCAAAGGTGCGGCAGGTACCAAAATTACCATTAGCCATGCTGAGGTATTAACCAAAGAAGGGAATTTTTATACCACTAACCTCCGGTCGGCCAAGCAACAGAACAATTATATTTTAAAAGACGGAACCGAGCAGGTATTCGAACCTCATTTTTCTTTTCAGGGCTTTAGGTACGTCAAAATAGACGGATACCCTGGTGAGCTCAAGTTGGAAGACCTTACCGCAGTAGCTGTTTATTCGGACATGAAAACCAGTGGGAAATTCAGCACCTCCAATCCTTTACTAAATCAATTGCAGCATAATATTAGCTGGGGACAGAAGGGGAATTTTGTTGATGTGCCAACAGATTGTCCGCAAAGAGATGAACGTTTAGGATGGACAGGGGATGCGCAGGCATTTGCCTCAACTGCAGCATATAACATGGATGTATCTGGCTTTTTTACCAAATGGTTAAAAGATGTTGCTGCAGATCAGCTTCCAAATGGTAGTGTTCCATTTGTAATTCCAAATGTGCTGAACCAAAATGATGCAGGTTCTGCAGGCTGGGCTGATGTGGCTACCATTGTTCCCTGGGATATGTATGTATCATATGGAGATAAAGGGATTTTGGAAACACAGTATAGCAGCATGAAAAAGTGGGTCGATTATATTTCTTCTGTAGCAAAAAATAACCTTTGGAATACGGGGTTCCACTTTGGCGATTGGTTGTTTTACCGGCCAAATGATGATAACGATGGACGCGCCGCAGTGACGGATAAATATATGATTGCCCAGACATTTTACGCACACTCCACCCAGTTGCTGATAAATGCCGCAAAGGTATTGGGTAAAACAGACGACGTAACGAAATACAACTCGCTGTTAGAACAGATTAAAACAGCTTACATCAAAGAGAATATGACACCTAGTGGCAAATTGATCTCTAATACGCAAACGGCATACGTACTGGCTTTACAGTTTGATATGCTACCTGAAAACTTACGTCCACAGGCCGCACAAAGACTGGTAGATAATGTGAGGGATTACGGGAACCACCTGACTACGGGTTTTTTGGGTACACCATATCTTTGTCATGTATTAAGCCGTTTTGGGCACGAAGATGTAGCATATGATCTGTTATTGCAGGAAAGTTACCCTTCATGGTTATATCCTGTTAAAATGGGAGCAACCACCATTTGGGAGCGCTGGGATGGCATTAAACAAGATGGCTCTTTTCAAACAGCGGATATGAATTCTTTTAACCACTACGCTTATGGCGCCATTGGCGATTGGATGTATAAAAATATTGCAGGTATTAATCCTGTATCAGCGCAACCTGGTTACAAAAACATTTTAATTGCACCAAGACCAGGTGGGAAATTAACCAATGCTTCAGCAGAACTGGAAACGGTTTATGGTACGGTTAAATCAGCATGGACCATTGTAAATGGCATTTTTAAACTGGATGTAACAGTGCCAGCCAATGCAAGTGCTACAGTAGTATTGCCAAAAGCAGATAAAAAAGAAGAAATAGGATCAGGGAGCTATCATTTTGAATGCAAATATTAATCGCTAATATTGCAGCTTCGTGTTAAAAGAGATGAATATATAGATTTGTCATCCTGAGGGTTAATTAATTGTTTAAAATCAATATGGGTGACGTATAATTTTCTTCTCTTGTCCCAGGGCTCGGTCTTGCCTCGGCTCGCCGCCGCCGAAGGGCTCTTTCTTTTTGGCATCAAAAAGACCAGCGAAGCTAGCTTGAATGCCATTAAAAATATAAACACATATGAAAAAACAAAAACTGCCGGCTGAAAATTTTTCTTTCGAAGCTAGTAGGTTGGCTTGGACAGTGCAGCCCGAAAAATTTGTTAGGCCGGATTTAAGTAGAACGGAGATACCGTACTATGGCCTAGCTGGGTGGAAATACTAAAGTAATTAAAGTGTTGATTAATAATGATTTTTAAAATAACGTCAATGGTAGCTTGTCGAAGGGCCAGCACAATATATGGTAGGCGTTTCGACAGGCTCAACGTGACAATTCGAATTGAAATTAATTTATGATATCTCGCTTACCGATCTAAAAATAAATGTACAGTAAAGAAGAAGCAGCCCGTTTGCGCCAACAGTTTTGGATCAGTTTTGGGCAATATATGAAACCTGTCCCTTCAGCGAGCGGTTCGACCGTAAACTGGACGAACTACAAGACTGGTGTGAAGAACATCTTCTTTAAAATGGATGTTGATGGTAAGAAGGCATTTATCAGCATTCAACTCTCGCATCCTGATTCTGAAATCAGGCATCTTATCTTCGAACAATTTGAAGAATTTAAGCTCCTGTTTACTAATACCGTAAACGAAGAATGGGATTGGATTAAAGATGCAACCGATGATTTTGGTAAAACAGTATCTCAGATTTCCATTAGCATTACCGGAGTAAGCATTTTTAATCAACAGCACTGGCCTACTTTAATCTCCTTTTTTAAACCCAGAATAATTGCCTTAGATGAATTTTGGGATAATGTAAAACCTGTTTTCGAAGATTTGGTTTAATCAGCCAGATTTAGCTGTGCAATCCTATCCTTTGAAAATTTAATTTCTTCTTTATCATCAGTCAAGTTGGGCTTACTTTTTAAGTAGAGGTTATAATATTTAAGTGCATTTTTCCCTTGTTTTAATCTGGTATCGTAAAATACCGCCAAACGATAATATAGGGTTGGCGTTGCTTTAAACTGCAGTCCTTTCTTGTAGGCGGCGTTCGCGAATGTTAACTGGTTGTTTTCTTCATAAACCAATCCCAATAAAGAATAATAGCTGGAAGTATTGGGTGAAATGGCTTCATCTATGGTTTTCTTAGTGTAAATAGCCGCCTGTGGATAATTCTTTAGTGCCCGGTAACTGAGTGATGTATAATATAAAGTTGCCTCATTCTCCATGGCTGCAACTTCTAACAATTTAAAAAGATCAATCGCTTTCTGGTATTTTTTGGTGTAATAATTGGCCTTTGCCACATCTTTTATCACCCCTGCATCGGCACCATCTTTCAATAGTTTCTCTCCCGATGCAATCACTTCGCTGTACTTTTTAAGCTGGTTTGCAATAGGAAGCTTAGCCCTTTGCAACACCAGGTTATCGCTATCTCCTTTAATGGCAATATCGAGCACGTTATAAGCTTTTTCGTATCGCTGATAAGCGGAATGCACCTCGGCCAGATCAGCAGCAACATCCCCATCCAATGGATTGATCTGATTAGCCTTTAACAGGTAAATAAATTTCATTGAATCGGTAGGCATGGGGTAAAGATTGGCCAGCAATTTGTATACATTAAAGTTATTGCTATCTATTTTTACAATTTCGCCGTAATACAGTTTAGCCTTTTCGGTATTACCTCTTTTGCTATTAATATTGCCTAGACTAAAAAGAATAGGCAGGCTTTGTGGCTGCAGTGCATAGGCTTTGCTGTAAAATTTTTCGGCTTCTACATTATTACCTGCCATTAAAAAACAATAACCAATCTGGCTGAGGGTTTTGAAATCTTTCACTTCTTCTCCATAAATACCCTTGAGGTATTGAGCAGCATCGGCATAGCGCTGGGTCTGATAGAGGTCGAAAAGTTTTTCTTTATCGATTACAGTTACGTTTTGTGCGTAAATACCTATACTTAAATAAAGCAATGCCAGTAATGTGAGCAGTTTTTTCATAATGGTTAATATTTAACTAATTTATTAGTTGCTTTTGATAATTCCAAATCCGTTTTTAAAAAATTAGGGAAACAAAACAAAATAGGGGGTAAGGGGTTTATACAGAATAGTTGAACTAAAAAATAAGACCTATGAATACTTTAAAGAAGTTTGAATTAATGGAAAAGATTGTGCGTGAACTGGAAGATTTACAAAATTCTCAGCAGGCACTTATTCAAAAGATTGGTAAAATTGAAGTAGATAATATCGAACTGGGTGATAGTCGCCTGGAAAAAGATTTACCTGATATTCATCAAAATTTAGCAGATAACTTAGATACTATCTCAGGAATTTTAGATTACTTTGCGGGTAAAACACAAAACTTTGGTGATAAAAACAATGTTGATGCTTTAAAAGAACAAGAAGCCATTAACAATGCCACCAGCTAAATTTAATCGCATATGAAATTTTTATCTTTAACCGTTGCCTTTTTGCTTGTTGGCTTATTTGCTAGCGCACAGGTATTACCGTCTTTCCAGCTGGGCATTAAAGCTGGTGCAAATTTTTCGAAATTTGATAGTGAAAACACTTTTAACAGTAATAACCGTACTGGTTTTTACGGTGGTCTTTGGGCTAGGGTAGGTGCAGCAGGCGTTTACTTCCAACCTGAACTTTATGTGTCGGGAAAGAAAGCAGATTTGGTAAATGAATCAACGGGAGAAGTAAATAAAGTACGTTTTACAAGTTTAGATGTTCCATTATTGGTGGGTACAAAATTTGGTGCCGCCGGTATCGGACTCCGTTTAAACACGGGGCCAATGTTCTCCTTGATATTAGATGAAAACCAGAGCCTTGCGCAGGCTACAGGGAGTGTTTTCCGTGCCGATTTTAAAAACCAAGCCTTAGCCTGGCAGTTTGGTGCAGGTTTAGACCTTAAAAAACTAAGCTTTGATGCACGTTACGAACTTGGCCTTTCAAAAATAAACAAAGCTGGTTATCCTGGTACTAAGCTAAATTTATTTACTGTTGGTTTAGGTTATAGGATTCTGTAAGAAAAATTATTAAGATAGAAAGGTGTTCATTAAAAATGGACACCTTTTTTTATGCCTTAGATTTCCTGAATGTATTATTTCTACCTATGTGGGAAGGCTATAGCAGGATTTTTAAATGATAAAATTTGCTTTTGTAAAATTGTTGATTACATTTGTGTCGTAAACGATATAATCGTTTGCGACACAAATAAAAAAAATAGAATATGAAAACGTTGTATGAAACAAGCGCTACCGTAACTGGCGGACGTAATGGAAAAATAACAAGTGAAAATGGTGTTTTAGAACTTGAAGTAAGAATGCCGAAGGAACTAGGTGGTACTGGTGAGAGTTATACTAATCCTGAACAGCTTTTTGCTGCGGGTTATGCGGCCTGCTTTGATAGTGCGTTAAACTTAGTGATGCATCAGGATAAAGTGAAGCCGGAAGAGCCTTCTACCGTTAAAGCAAATGTTTCGCTGCACCCAGATGAAAAAGGAGGCTTCAAGTTAGGCGTTTCCTTACAGGTGCATATCCCAGGTATTGAAGCCACACAGGCTCAGCAATTGGTAGAGAAAGCGCATACGATCTGTCCATACTCAAATGCGACCCGTGGAAACATTGATGTTAAATTGGAAGTAATTTAATTATAGAATTAAGCATAGGCGTGATGACAGATAAAAATGGGCCGTCATTTCGACAGTAGTGGAGAAGTTTTTAAAATACCTTAAAGATTTCTCTGCTCTGTTCTAGCTAAATTGACAACCGATCTTTGTATTCAAAAGCAAGTTTCGGAGAAAATGATTTACTTAGCTGAATATTTTATTGTTAAAGAAAAACTTGCGATGGAAATAGATGAGTCTTTAAAATTGGAAAATCAATTGTGTTTTCCACTTTATGCTGCTTCGAGGTTAGTAACCAAATGTTATCAGCCTGTGCTTGATACCTTAGGTATAACCTATCCGCAATATCTGGTATTAATGGTGTTATGGGAAAACGATTCCGTTAGCCTAAGCTTGCTTTCTCAGAAATTGATGTTGCAATCGAACACTTTAACCCCTTTGCTTAAACGCATGCAGGAAACCGGACTTGTGGAACGCGTGAGGTCATTAAAAGATGAAAGAAGTATTGTGATCTCGCTTACAGAAAAGGGATTGGCATTGAAAGAAAAAGCACCGGTTTTACGGGCTCAGCTTGGCGATCATCTGGGTATAAACCTTGAAGAAATTATCCAATTGAAAACCCTGCTTGATAAACTGATCAAAAACCTGGCGGCATAAATTAGGTTTACCAATTAAAAAGGCTGCATTCAGCCTTATTTTTCTGGTTCAACTTCGGTCAGCTCATAAGCAAACGACCCATTTTTCGGGATAATTGGAGTAGCCCTTCCAACGCTCAATGCTTTTATAAATGAAGCGCCGAAATAGAATATCAATGAAGAGTAGAATACAAAAAGCATAATTACGATAATGGATCCAGCCGATCCATAAATATTACTGATGTTACTCAATGGCAATAAAATCCTTAAAATATATTTTCCTACTGTAAAAAGGCATCCGGTTAACAGGCCTCCCGAAATTGCTGCCCTCCAGGTTGGACGCCCGTTTGTTAAATACCTGAAAAGTATGGTAAACCAGGTGGTTACGATGACTACAAAAACCAATTGGTTGATGATAGAAGTTAAGACTAATCCGAAAGAAGGAGCACCGTCTTTTAGGTAGGCTCCAATAAAAGCCTGCACACTATCGGCCAGCAAGCCTATAAAGAATAATATCCCAGCCAATAAAATAATGGTAACGGATATAGCTCTTGATTTAAGGGTGCTGATGATCCCTTTTTTATCTTTCTGGCCGATATTCCAGATCTGTTCTAAAGAATTTTTAATCACATTGAATAGGGTGGTAGCTACAAAAAGGAAAAATATAAAACTGAACAAAGTAACATACCAGGCCTGATCGATTCCCCGGATATTTCTTAATGTAGTTCTGATCTGTAAAATGCTTTCATTATCTAGAATACTAGCCAAACGTTCGAACAGGTGTGTAGCCAATAGCCTTCTATCGGTAAACATACCGAAAAGCCTGATCAGGATAATTAATATTGGGGGTAAAGCGAAATTGGTAAAAAATGCAGTAGCACCGGCCAAACGTAAGGGATCATTCTGCTGAAATAAATTAAATGCTTTTCTTATGGTAGAGAAAAAAAACTTCAGATCTTGTATTATCGATGGCATTACTCCTGCGTTAAACTCAAAAGGCCGAAAATAGTAAAAATACTTTGTTCAGCCTTTTTTATGTATGTAAAGATTCTAGTTTGTTTTGCTGAAAACCATTAAGGTTTTATCGCCATTTAACAGATATAGTTTGTTCTCAGCTATTTTAGCACTATTAACCTGATTAAGTGCGTGTAAGTATGCGCGTTCAGCAGCATCAGTTTCCTGACAGAACATTTTTGTGTTAAAAACATTTTTAACGGTTATTTTATGATCAGCAATTTCTCCCTGTCCACCATAATTGTTACAGAACGATTTTCCGCTGATTTTAAGGCTGTCAGCAAAGTTTAGCGTTGCTTTTGCTGTTGAAGGTAAAGTTAATCCTGGCAGCTCCGTTAATTCCCATTTGGTATTGGTAAAACTTGCCGGATCTAATTTTTCTTTACAGGAACTCAATAATAAGATCAGCATTCCACAGTAAATAAGGTGTTTCATAACAAAAGGTTTATATGATTTCTTTTTTAACATCAAAAACTAAACCATAAAAAGATAAAATTGCCTTTTGATTAAAACCGTGCTTATTTTTCAATCTTCATCCAATGGTGTTTTATGCCATCGTAATCGAATACAGAGATCCGTTTTAAACCCACTTTTTCCAGCACATGGATAGATCCCAGGTTATTGATATCTGCAATACCAATAATCTCATTCAGCTTTAGTTCATTAAAACCATAGTCCCGCGCCGCCATTGCAGTTTCTGTAGCATAGCCCTTTCCCCAGAACCGTTTACTAAACCGATAACCCAGATCGTAATAATTAATATGGTTATTTGTAGCTTCTTTAATGAATTTTAGTCCTGACCAGCCCACAAAGTTACCTGTTGCTTTTTCGATAACAGCCCATCTCCCGATACCATTTTCGGTATATTGTTTTCTGATAAATTCGATTTCTGCGAAACTTTGTTCGATTGATTTTACAGGTTTGTTGCCAAGATAAAGATGAACATCGGGGTCACTGTCCATTTCAAACATACCCTCAGCATCGGCAGGCATTAGTTCGCGTAAAATTAAGCGTTCGGTTTCAGCAAAAATCTTCATTTCTATGATCTTTTTTGATTAAAATTAGCATAAAATATGTATATATGATGAAAATGATTCCGTATCGATCTGCGAAATCAGCGTGAAGCCATTAGCTTTTTGTTCCCGCAGATTTAAGAAGATTTACGCAGATGGTAGGGAATGTAAAATGTAATATGGATGATGGAATTAACTTACATTTAACCCTGCGTGCTTGTGTCTCATCTTCGTGTTCTTTATGGTTAAAAAACTTGTACTTAAACTGCTTTTGCAACTATTGGTTTGCCTGGTTTTCTTTTTAAGATCATTGCGGCAACAAATGAAATCAAAATACCTACTGGTAAAATTTCCATATAGGTAAACAATACCACCATTATTGGGTTTTTATATAATTCCTGACCTGAAGCCAATTCTTTAGCTTTGTTGGCAAGTTCTGTCGCAGATGCACCACTTTCTTTGGCTTCTCTTAACGCCTGAGCAACATACCTGTCCATAAAATCAGGAATAAATACATAAAAATCGATCAGCCATACCACAACATATATACTTGAAGCAATCAAACTGATCAATAGCCCGATTTTTAATGCTTTACCAAAGGTAATTGATCCATCTTTGTACTTATCACGATAATTTTTAATTCCTACAAAAATAAAAGAGAAAGCCAATATCATTGAAGCATAGCCAATAAGCATGCTGTGTTCAAGGCTTGGGTCGTTATAACATCTTGATATTGAAATTATCATTAATACTGATACTATTAAGCCGGCAATTAATCCGAATACAATTACATTCTTTTTCATGTCTGATTTTTTTATTGGTTTACACGACAAAATTGCATTGATTAATCTTTTTCACCTTCATACTTTAGGGTGATTTTTCTGAAAATCAGCTTATTTAATACTAAAGTAACAATGCGATCAAGCTATGAGGTTAAGTTTTTTAGCGATTTCTACGGCTTGTGTTCGGCGTTTTACTTCTAGTTTTTCGAAAAGCCTGGCATTGTGTGTTTTAATGGTATTCAAAGTAACAAATAACCGCTCTGCAATTTCCTGGTTGCTTAATCCTTCTGACATCAATTGTAAAACTTCTAGTTCTCTTTTGCTGATGTTTAGCCTGGCCAATGCTGTTTCGTCAAGAACGAAATTTTCAGGATGCTCAATAAAAACCTCTTTTTCGATCAGTATGGTTTTGGGTTTGGTTAATTTTAGGGCCAGCCAAATGCCTAAAGCAGTAAAAATTATAGCTATTGAACCTGCATAAATTTCGAAGGCATGGTTGATGATAAGAAAACGAAGCTCTAACCACTTCAATAAAAAAAGTAATATCGCGAGGAACACCCCATATAAGATTATACTTTTATTTTTTGTGAGAAAGTTTGTTGAGCCCGGCATTGGATGATCATTTAATCAAAAATAGGGAATTTAGTTTTAAGTCGGGAGGGCGAAATTGCAGCGGTTAGGTTAAAGGAGGAAGAATGGAAGATGGGAAATGTAATACGGATGATGGAATGGGTTCTGCGGTGATCTGCGAAATCAGCGTGAAGCCATTAACGTTTTGTTCCCGTAGATTTAAGAAGATTGGCGCAGATGAAATTAACTTGCATTTAACGCTGTGCGCTCTGTGCCTTTTCTTTGTGATCTCTGTGGTAAAAAATGATGGTTTAGCATCCCGTAATCAAATTTTAAACAGAAGCCGTAATTTTTTGGTGATTTTAATGACAGAAAAATAATTAAAGATTTTAAATTAGCGAAAATATATAAATAGCTATACTCATGAAAATTACGCTTTATGCACTCTTACTATCCGTTGTTTTGTCTGGCTGCGGAGGCAATTCTGAAAAAACTTTTAAAGCACGCACATTTGCGGCGAGTGATGATTTTAATGTATTTCCAAAATCAACAAAAGACATATTAAGCATTGTAAAAACCGATTCAGGAAAACTAGCGGCTGCCGATCGCTTTGCCATTAAATATAAGGATACTGTCATTACGATTGATGATGCGCCAAATGCTGAGACAAAGAAATTTAAGGTTGCTTCTTTTATCAATACACAAAAAACAGCCGTATTGGTTCAGAGTGCAAATGAAAAAGATAAAATGGATCCTTTTTATATTATTTATGTAAATGGCGGAAAAACAGACGTGGTGAGTTTGAACAAGCCATCAAAAGGTGCTGAAGATAAAAAATATACAAATGGATTAGAGGAATTAACCAGGAGCAATCTGTTGGTGAACAACGATTTCTTTATCACAACAATCAATTCAAGGGTTTACCCGATTAAGCGTCAAAAAGAAGATGAGCGTATCCAGGGAAAATTTTTTATGTATTCTAGCGATAAAACTACATTAGCATTTTTAACAGCCAATGCTTTATACCAGGTAAATATCAAAACCGGAGAAACTTTTAATTTACCTTTGCCCGCATCATTAACCAGTCAGCCCGAAACCTTGGTAGCAAATATCCAAAGAGACTATACTTGGGTGCCAAATGAGCACGGAACCTCTTTCTTAAAGAAAAATGCTGATGATGACCGCATTGTAGATATTAAAGAGTTTAAACATTAAGATTTTTGAAGTTTCTTGGTTAAGATTATACTATGCTTTAACTCAATCAGAATTGTTGTCAGGCTACCATTGATAGATCTCTTAAGAAAGGTCGTCATTGCGAGAAGGAACGACGAAGCAATCTTTCATACTAGTGATTCTTGTCATAAAGATTGCTTCGTCGGCTGAAAAAGCCTTCTCGCAATGACGATTCCTCGTAGCCTAAAATGCACTAAAAATTCTAGCGTCATTTATATTGATTTTTATACGATAAATATCCCTCCAAGAGAACAATATTTTTGTGTCTTCCATAAGTAAATCACATTTAACTTACACCATCATCGTTCTAAAGGTGAGGTTTACCCTTGGCCGATTTACTTTTTTAGTAGGAGGAAGGCGGTGAAGCCAATTCGTTTGCGTTTCATCTTTCATCACCAACAAACTGCCATGTTCTAAAAATAAAGTAACCGTTTCTTTGCTCTGCTTGTGTTTGAAAAGAAACCTCCTTTCGGCGCCAAAACTTAAAGATGCAATGGCAGAATTTTTCGCCAACGCTTTTTCATCATCACTATGGTACGCCATGCCTTCATCTCCGTTATGATATAAATTGAGCAGACAAGAGTTGTAAGTCAGGCCTGTTTGTTCTTCCGAAATTCTTTTGAGTTGAAGCAGTTCTTTTGTCCATGGTAAAGCTGTTTTAGATTTATTAGAATAGGTGTACGAATAGGATTCATTCCCATACCAGGCCACTTTTCTTTTGGTAATAATGTGTTTGCCCATAATAAAGGCTTCATCATTTTTCCACTCAATCGTATTCATCAATGCATCGAAATAATGATCAGCTTCTTTTTTTGAAAATAATTTTCCGAAATAATTAACCGTTCCACCATGAGGAAGCAGGTTTTGGTTAATAGCTATTGTAGTGTTGAATAAATCCATTCTTTATATGCTGTTTTTAAGCAATGCCCACAGGGACGATAGCCATGTTGAATTGCTTCTTCTTCAGAACGAAAAAATATGCGGTTTTCTTTCTTCATCCGCTTTCCCGACCTACATTTAAGTAGTCCGTAAATTTTCAATCTGGCATTTCCGCCGAAGCAAATATCCTTGTTTTTAAAGTGTTTTTTTAATTCTTCAGTTGAAATATCGACATGTTTGATCATGCGTGACTAAACATTGGTTTTTGCTGCTTCCCAACCAATCATGGCTGTTTTCCGGTTCACTCCCCAATGGTAGCCGCCCAAAGCACCGCTTGATTGTATTACCCGGTGGCAGGGAATGAGGAAGGCTACCGGATTATCGCCAATGGCTGTGCCCACCGCTCTGGATGCGTTTGGATTTTGTAATTGTTTGGCAATGTTGCCATAAGTAGCTAATTTGCCCATGGGTATTTTTAACAGCGCTTCCCAAACTTTTAACTGGAAATCCGTCCCTTTTAAATGCAGTTTAATCTGGTGCAGTTTGTTCCAATCGTGACTGAAAATGTATAAAGCATTTTGCTGTTCTTTATCCAATATCTGCTGGTATTGAGCCGCCGGGAACTGGCATTGCAGATTTGCAAAAGCAGTATTTTCATCGTCGTAAAAAGCGATATGGCAGATTCCTTTTGAGGTGCTGGCTACAATGACATTACCAAATGGACTTTCTGCAAAACTGTAATTGATACAAAGGTTTTCGCCACCGTTTTTATATTCGCCGGGTGTCATGCCTTCAATGTTTACAAAAAGATCGTGCAGTCTGCTGGTTCCCGATAAGCCGGTTGCTAATGCGGTATCGAATAAACTTTGGTTTTCTTTCAGCATTTCTTTAGCATAACCAATGCTAATGTATTGCAAAAAACGTTTAGGGGTAGTACCAGCCCATTCGCTAAATAATCTTTGGAAATGAAAGGGGCTTAGGTTTACTTTTTTTGCTATTTCTTCTAAACCAGGTTGTGTTTTGAAATTCGCCTTGATATAGCTTATGGCTTCAGCTATCCGGTTAAAATTGATTTCTTCTTGTGCTTTCATGGTCTTGAATAATTTATATCCAAAAGTAGTTTGGAAAGAAACGGCAAACTATCCGAAACTTGCTAAGTTTAACCGGATTTTAAAATACTGTTTATTGAATTCCGTTGTCAATTAATTTTTTCGCCTTTGCAAGATCGGTATTTCCATTGATGTCAATCTGAAGAAAATAAGGCGTTTGCCACTGTTGGGTTTTCTCTGCCTGTTTATTTGTTACTATATCCCAGGGTGGATAAACCCTAATCCCTCTTTTACCTTCTATTCCTTTTGCAGTAATAATTTTATGTTTTGCCAATATACCTTTTGGAAAAATGAACTGGCCTGATTGGCCGGCATTATTAGCAGATATTATCAATAGGTCAAATTCATCCTGCTCTGTAAACGGAGTAGTAATTCCAGCTTCATCCCGCTTCCATATGGTTACAAATTGCCCCGTCTTGGTTGGCGTGATTTTAGAAAGGCGGTGTTTAATTTTTAGTTTATTTAACTCAAAAGTACAAGCTGCATATTCCTGACTTTCATTTTCAATTTGCAGGTTGAATATTTGATAATTAAGCGGGCTGTAAACTAAATCGGAGGCGGTTAGCAATATAGATGATATCCGGTTTGTGAGATTTTCTTTTATAAGCATAACAATTGTAGAGAGATCTGTTTGTAATTAAGCTTATTGCTCTTCAATGATAGATTGTCCTTTCGATTGATCTCCTGATGTCCACTGCCAGGTTTCATGGAGTCTGATTTTACCATTGGCTAATTGCTCTGGCTTTGAATTGCAGATTCCGGTCATTAATTCACCTTGTTTATTTACCTGATGGTAGCGCATTTCGATGTTACCATTTTCATCTACCAAGCCAATCAAATGGCCGAAAATAATCTTTCCACCCTCATATTCAGCTGTCAGGATATTTCCTGCTTGTTTATATCTAAAAACGGTTTCATTTGATGTTTCGCCGTTTTCTGTATTATTTACGGGTTTAAAAAGCTTATTGTTATAGTTTATCATAGTTGATAAAACTAATCATCTCCTCTTGAATAAAAAAATCACGAGCCTGGCTTTGGCAAATTTTAAGTGTTCAAATAGCGCAAACCGAAGTGTTTTAATGAAGCTAACCTAAGCTTTCTTCTCTTTTTACCAGCAGATAGTTATCATCATTTAGCGTTAAATAACCGTATTCATAGCAGAAAATATAGGTGTTCCCATTGTGGGTTTCATAACTATAGGTATGATATTCAAAATTAAAGCCTGCTGAAACCAGCTTTTTACCGGTAACCTTTGTTTTACCATTTGGATTAAGCGCAGCAAGGATAGCACGATTCCTTTTAAGAATGTTATTTACCCTTTTAATCACGAGGTTATCCTCAACCTTTAAACGATTGTTGTAATTGCTGCGGCAAGAATCATCGCAGTATTTTTTATCGGCCCTTCCTCTAATCAGGGTTCCGCAGTCTAAACATAAACGTTCCATAATAATTTCTTTTTTTATTATGGGATGATGTTCTAATTTATAAAATAAAAATGGTGGAATAAAAAAAATAAAACATCGTATTGAAGGTTCAGGTGTACATTATCCGTGTATAAACGTTTATAAACGACTATAAATGTTTACAATCCGACTAATTTTTGGTGCAGTTTGCAATTTTGTCCTGTCGGTTATCGAGGTGATGACTGTTCGTTAAACATTTAGAAACTTAAAATTTAAAGATCATGGAAAGTGCAACTAACAAAGTAGTATTGAGCGGATTTGCAGGAGCAGATGCAGAGATTAAAACTTTTGGAACTCAAAAAATGGCAAAGGTTAACCTGGCCATAAACGAAACCTATAGAAATTCTGATGGTGAGGAAGTAAAAAGAGTACAATGGTTTAATTTAATTTTCTGGAATGCAAAAGCCGAGCTTGCCGAAGCTCAGGTTAAAAAAGGTACAGGCTTAACTGTAGAAGGCAGGTTACAAACAAAAGTTTATGATGGTACAGACGGTAAAAAGCGCTATTCAATAGAAATAGTAGTTAATGATGTGACCATCAGGGAAAGAGAAAAACAAGAAGCCTTTTAGCTTATAGCATAATCGCATCATATAGATGTTTAATTTATATGATGCGATTTAAAGATTACAATTGAATAGAGAGGCCTGTATAAAAATTAATTCCCGCGGCTGGGTTAAAATACCTTCCATTGGCTGCATTTAAGTCGTTGCCTAAACTGTATTTCACGTTGAGCAGATTGTTTACCCCCGCAAATAGATCTAGATGAATTTTGTTGACGCTTAAATTTCTGATGCCGAATTTGCTTTCAACCAAATGATATCTTTTCGCAAAAACGGTATTGTTATCGTTTAAAGGGATTGAAGAGGTATAATTGTGTTGCACAAAAAGGTAAAATGCTTTCGGAAAGTTAAACTCTAAACTATTCACTAAAATGCTTTCCGGAACTCCGGTAAGTTTGTTGCCGCTAAAATTAACAGTGCCATTTACAAAATCTTCAAATCTAAAATGGCTAAAAGTATAATTACTTCTCCATTGTAAACCTGTTAAAAAAGAGTCATCATTTTTGATGACCCAAAGGGTGGTTTCCAGTTCAATTCCCTGTTGTTTGGTTCCCCCGGCATTGATAAAATACTCGGTATCGTTTTGATTTAACCTTCTAACAATAGCATCCTTCAAGCGGTAAGTGAATAAGTTTCCGGTGGCATAAAAACGGTTATTTTTGGTTTTATAACGTAAGCCTATTTCATAATTCCAGCCAAGTTCTGCCTGTAGGTCGTTATTGATATTATTATCCGATGACCTTACTTCTGCGATGGTTGGTGGCGAATAACCTTTACTTATTGAAGCCCTGGCAGAAAAATCAGAAGTGATGAGATACGAAACTGCTGCCTTTGGCATAAACTGGGGATCGAATTTTCTTTGTTTTGAGGCAATAACGACAGGGAAATAACTCTCGTAATTATACCTGTAGAAATTTAAACTCGAAGCAAGTTCGATCAGGAATTTATTGCTGATATCGAAATTTAGCCTCAAATAAGCAAAATCCTGGCTGGCTTTTAAGCGGTCTGAAGCCTGCATTTTAGTAGCTTCACCAGCATTGTTATCGAAATTTTTAATCTGGCTTTTTGTGGCTGAACTTTCTAACCCGATCTGAGCGTTAAATTTGAAATCTTCTTTTGTCTGCGCGTATTCTAAAAATGTTCTTAAGCCGAATGTACTTTCATAACGCTGTTCGTAATTGGTAATAAAAGGGTTCTTGAAATCGGTATAAGAGGTGAATAAAGCAATCACGTGTTTTAACCGTTGGCTGATCTGATAGGAGTTAGCTATTCCTCCGTAAATGGTTTTATTGTAAATGGCAGCTTGCTGTGAAATGGCTCCGGGTAATGTTGGTGTTGCAGGGCGCGCCAGTTTAGGATCCTGATCTAATTGTGCAGCTGTTAAGCCACCAGGTGTTTCGTATTTTAAATCACTATAAAAAGCAAAAGCCTTTAAACTACCGGCATTACTATAATTCCATTGCTGCAAAGTTTGAAAATATTTTCTGCCCATTGAACTGTTTTGTCGATAGCCATCACTTCTCTGGTATCCTTCGCTGAAACTAAAACTGTAATTTTTATATTGCTGTTTGATCGATGCCGTTTGATGGAAGAGGCCATAGGAACCGCCAGTAGCTGAAATATCAATTTCGTTGCGGCTAATTGCAGGAGGATTGATTAAAATAGCACCACCTGTATTTGCGCCAAAAATATTGGCTTCCGGCCCCTTATAAATTTCCATCATACCTACTGCAGAAACATCTAAAGCGTTTAGGTAGGTATTTCCACCCGCATCAGTTAAGGGGAAGTCATCGATGTAAATTTTAATATTTCGAATGCCAAAAGGAGACCGGAGTAAACTGCCACGGAGCGATAGCCGGTAGCTACCTGGCGAACGTTCTTCCATCCGTATCCCAGGTACAGTGTTTAACATGCTCACTAATGAACTGTTGGGTTGGTTTTTTATTAAGCTACTATCTATAACATTTACAGCCGATACTGATCTTATTAAGGTTTGGTTGTTATAATAGCCCTTTACGGTAACTTCTTCGAGTTTTTTGATCGAATCAGGTTTAAGCGTCTGAGCTAAGCCGGTAAAAGAAAGTAGGATTAACAGTAAAGTAAAATTCGATTTCAAAATGGGAAAAGATTAGTCGTTTAGCCACAAACCGGCAGATAAATTTACTACATATTCTGCTAGTCTGTGGCTAATGATAAATTATTTTGCAGCTACTTTCCAGACTACACCACTAACATCGTCTGCAACCAGTAAAGCACCATCAGGCGTTAGGGTAACTCCAACCGGACGTCCGTATACTTCTGCCTTATGTGTATCTGCGATAAAACCAGTTAAAAAATCTTCAGGTTTTCCTATCGGTTTGCCATCTTTAAAGGGTACGAATGCTACTTTATAGCCAGAAATTGCCGACCGGTTCCATGAGCCATGCTGACCAATAAATGCACCTCCCTGATATTTTTGAGGAAACTTGTTACCTTTATAGAAAGCCAATCCTAACGAGGCCGTATGTGCACCAACCGCAACATCCGGAGCTATGGCTTTTTTAACCATTTCTGGATTTTGGCCTTTCAGGCGGGGATCTTCATTCTGGCCATAATAGGAGTACGGCCAACCATAAAAAGCACCTTGTTTAACACTGGTAATGTAATCAGGAACAAGATCGTCGCCTAGTCCGTCCCGTTCATTAACAGCTGTCCAAAGCATATTTGTCGATGGTGCCCAATCTATCCCAACAGGGTTTCGCAAACCACTGGCATAAATCTTTTCACCGGTTCCATCTGGATTAATTTCTAAAATATTGGCTCTTCTTACCTCATTTTCCATTCCGTTTTCACCTACATTACTGCCTGATCCTACAGTGATATAAATCTTGCTTTTATCGGCATTGGTAATGAGGTTTCTTGTCCAGTGGTTATTATAGCCTCCTGCCGGAAGGCTCAGGATTTTTTTACCTGTTGCTGTTATTTTGGTGTCGCCTGTTTTATAAGGATATTGCCACAAGCCATCGGTATTGGCTACATAAAATGAATTGCCAATAATCAGCATGCCGAAGGGCTGGTTCAAACCATTTAAAAAGGTGGTAACCGTTTCAGGTTTACCATCTTTATTCTCATCGCGGTATAGTAGAATCGTATTTGCACTTTTTCCTGGCACTTCTGATTTTGCCTTGCCTGTTACAGTATTGGCAACGGTTTCTACAGCACTTCTTTCTGAGTTGGAAAGTGCTACCAATACATCACCATTGGGCGCGATATAGGTATTGCGCGGACTTTTAATGTTGGCCGAAAATTTGGTTACTACAAAACCTTCTGGTGCAACAGGTGTTTTTCCATCTGGCCAGCCAATTACTTTGCTGAATTTATTTTTAGCGGCATTGGTATCCGGAGCTGGCAAATTTACTGCCCCGGTTCTGGTTGTTATGGTAGTATCTTCTCCCTGTTTTTGTGAATTGGAATTAGATTGACATCCAAAAAGGACGGCAGTAGAAAGCATTGATGCGTAAAAAATCTTTTTTTTCATGTTAACCGGTTTTTGATTAAGAATTTATCTCAAAAAATATAACATCGAAAACGGAGAGAAGTTTTTAGCGCTGGTATAATTGCAGCAAGACTGAATAATAAAAGGAAAGCACCCGAGAGCACCTTCCTGGAGAGCGCATATTATTTTCCCTGGTTCAATGCTATAATGATAGCAGGGAAGTACTTTTATATTCCTTTAAATTAAGTTCTTGATTGATCTGGAAAAATCAGGTCATCAAACGATGATATAATCTGAGCTTGTGGGAGTGGAGTGAAGGAATTTGATCATAAATTTTCCGGCGTTAATTTGAAAGCGATTAATTATCACTAAATTACAGCATTACACCTAATTTTTTAGTTAAATTTTGTTAAATTGTTTTTAACGCTACCTGGTTTTTCTGGTATTTATTTAACCAGGTTTTCCTGTAATTTTCTCTCGATGTCTTTAGCGTTTAAGATTAGTGCAGAAAATTGTGGATCGGATTTCACCAATAAGAATTTCCCATTAGGCAGCACAATGGCTGAAGTGCCGCAGGTAGTTGCCTCGTTAAATAATAATTTTTTAAGAAAGCCGGGATCAGTTTCTATTTCCAGACCTTTCGATTTAACCGGACTGAAACTTTTTCCTTCCTCCCGGTATTGATAAATGGCAACATTTGATCTGGCCTCGGCTTTTTCCTGAATGTTTTTTTGAAAAGCCCATCTTACATTGTTCAGGAATTCTGCATTCTGGTAGCTAAGGTCTTTCCAGCAGTCGTCTTTATTGAAATCGTATTTAATAATGATGGTGTCTTTTAAAGCAAGCCTTTCGTTTTGTTTTAAGAAAGTATGCAGCGAATCGATCTGTGCCTCGGTTAGTGTACCCGCCTGATAACGTTTTTCTTCATCAACATAAAGTTTTGGGGAACAGCTATAGATAAATATTGATAATAAGGAGAGTACGAATATTAATGGTTTAAAGCATTTCATGGCGAATATTGTAGTGATACGTTTATGGAGGTTATTGATATTGTAAACGGTAGAATTTATGGGCATCATCAACCGATAATGCATTTCCGCTGAACCATTTCATAAAGTTATTCCAGTTGGAACTGTTGCCAAGTTGCCATTTATTAAAAGCAATCTCATCACCCATCATTAACAGCCAGTGATTATAAGATTCAAAAAAATCCTGTTCGGATAATTTCTGCTGGTAATCGAAAAGGATATTAGGATATTTCTTAGCGTTGCCACCTTTAATAAAACTCTTTAAAAAGTTTGTCCTAACCTCACTGATGCTGTTTAGTGTAATTTCTTTTTGGCCTGCAACGGCTAATGTAAGATTCATTTCATAAACCATCGGGAATGGCAGCTTAATGTTTTTAGGATCTTTTATGGCATCAATGGAGAGGTTAAAGTTTTTTGAAAAAGAGAGTTTGGTAGTATCTCCCTTGATCTGGATCTGATTTTTGTAGGTATCGAAAAGGAGTTTACTCATCTCTGCGGTCCGTTTAGAATTCCTGTCCAGATTCATAAAAAGTTCACCATAAAGCATTCCCCATACTTTTTCTGTTGAACTTAGGTATATTTTGGATGCCTTGTAATAATTTGCAGGGTAGGAAGGTTCCATCTCAATGCCCTTTTCATAATACGTTAAGGCCTTATTGAAATCTTTTTTATTCAATTGCATATTGCCCAGTTCGGTATATATTTTTCCGGATTTTGGGAATTTTTTAAGCCCTGTTTCATAGGTTTCAATTGCTTTTTCAGGCTGGCCGAGATAATCATAATTATTGCCAAGCGATTGATAAACCAAATCGTAAACATCTTTGTGTTTCGTTAGTTTTTCTAAAATTTCAACTGCTTTCTGATGGTCTTTTTTTCCTGTATAAGAATATGCGAGTTCGTAAGTATAGCTGATGTTTTCGGGATCTAATCTTTGGGCTTCTTCCAATAATTTGATGGCTTCGTCAAATTTTCCCTGTTCGTCTTCGAGTTTAAAGGCTTCCTGCGCTTTCGTTTTTGCCAGCACTTTATCTTCAACATTTTGTGCAAAAGCGGTTTGAAAGGATAGCAGGATTAGAATGGTGAGTAGTTTTGCGGTAATTTTCATTTGATTAGCGATAATTTATACTATCTATGGATGCAGATAGGGTCTGAAATCCATAGACAGTACATAAATTTATAACTAATATTTAAGCTTAAAAATTTAATCAAACTTTTATCGCTTAAATCGGCTAGGCTTTTAATATTTTTACCTTTTCCGCATCAAATTCTTCCTGCGATAAAATTCCGGCATCCAATAACTCTTTTAAATCTAATAAGGCCTGTTTTTTAGCCGCCATATCGTTTTTTGGAGCTTCAGCAGTACTTTCTGTTGATACCGTGCTTGCAGACTGTACATTTGAATTAGCCGCAGGACCGTATTTCAGCAAAAGTTCGGTAATTTCATTAAAGCCTTTAATATTCGAATAATCAATTGCCTTTTGCTCTTTTACATTCACGATGGAGGGATCTGCAGATTGTTCGAGTAAAAATTTAACCACATCTTTTTTACCGTTTGCAGCGGCATAATGTAAAGCTGTGTTTCCGCTTTCATCCTGAATATTAACATTTGCTCCTTTTTCCAATAACAATTTCAGCATGCTTAAGTGACCACTTTTGGCCGCAACATGCAACATGCTTTCCCCGCCGTAATTGTAATTGTTATCGAAAGAGAAACTGGCCGAAATGGAAATGTTATTAGCTGTTTCTACCCACTCGAGGTACGAATACATTGAATCATCATTGCCTGAAAGCGGTTTGGCATAATTTACATCCACACCATTGGCCAAAAATAAATCGACAATTTCTTTCTGGTTATTGGCGCAGGCATACCAGATTGGCGATAATCCATTTTTTGAAGAAACAAATACATCTGCTCCCTTTTCTACCAGGATTTTGGTGAGCATCCGGTTGGCATCATAACAGGCAAGCAATAGTGCAGATTCGCCATCGTGGTTAACATGGTTGATGTTTGCACCTTTATCGAGGATCAATTCAACCATTGGTGTATTTTTAGATTTAACTGCAAAAATTACCGGCGAATCTCCATGTTTATTTGTTGTATTAATGTTAGCGCCAAATTCCAGTAGTTTCTGAACCACTTCTTTATTTCTCCAGGCAGATGCGATAAGCAGGGGAGTTTCTGCTTCGTTATTTTCACTGTCAACATCCAGGCCTTTGTCGAGCAGCTTTTCCAAAACTTCAATCTGTCCGTTTTGGGCAGTTAAATGCAACAGACTATTGCCTTTAAGGTCTTTGATATCGACCCTTGCACCTTCATCTAACAGATATAGTGCCGTTTGTTTCTGTTTTTGAAGGCAGGCAAAATAAAAGGGTGTTTCGCCATCATGATCCTCATAATCTAAATCTGCACCGCGGTCGATTAAAATTTTTACCAGGTCTAAATATCCATGATGTGCAGCATAATGCAGTGCTGTTCGGCCTTTTTCGTCCGTATAACCTACTTCTACTTCATTATTGGCCAATAAAAGTTCAGCTATTTTCCGTTTGCCGCTTTCGCAGGCAATTATAAATGACATCGACATATTTTAAGATTGTTTCATGAGCAGTTCAACAGTTTTTATTTTCAGGTTATCATCCGAGGCCAGCATTAAAGCCGTTTGGTCCTTATCGTTGCTTAAAGTAATATCTGCTCCGTTTTCGATCAGGAGTTTCACTTTACGATAGGTTTCTTTTGCCTTTTCAGCTTCGTAATTTACGTTATAGACGCAAACTTTATGTAACAGTGTATTTCCATGATCATCCGTTCTGTTGATATCTACCTGTCCACTTTCCAGTACTGCTTCTAAAATATTGGCCTGTTTTTCAGCAATTACATCTAATGGAGTTTTATCTGCACTGTACCAGGTACTGTTTTGATATAAATCAGCTCCATCGTCAATCAGTTTTTTAAGGAAGTTAATGCTAGTTTCACTATTCGACATCATGCGTACATATTCGAATAGCAAAGTTTCTCCTTTTTTACTTACCTGATCAAACGCCGGTGAGTCAAAGTTGCGGAGCGTGTCGTAAATGTTTTCACTTTGCGCATGTGCTACTGCATAAAAGAAAGCTGAATTTCCCTCTTGGTCGGTCTGGTTTGGATCTGCACCATTTTCGAGCAAGTGTGAGATTAAATTTTTCTTGTTAAATTTTATAGCGGTAATTAAAGGTGTTTCCTGCACAATATTGCCTTCGTTAATATCAACGCCTTCATTAACAAGGATATCGATATATCCTTTAAGTAAATCGCTGGTCTGCTCGTCATTCAGGTTGTATCTGCGGAAATTGCTTTTTACTACCTGATGGATGTAGTTTTCTTCGGCATTGTTTTTAAAATTAGTCGTGCATCCGGCATCGATACAGGCTTTTATTACGCCTAAACTGACGCCATTTTCGAAGAGGTAACCCAATAAGGTTTTCGCATTTACTTCATCGTTCAGGTTATCGAAGTGGCCAATAAATTCGTTGAAGAAAGCAATGTCTTCATCTTCGTTGCCCAAATTGCGTACGATACTCTGAAAAATACTTTTATCAAAATTGTCGAATTCATAAATATCGGTTTCGATGGTTTTATCCTTTACCATCATATTTAGGATTTCGTACTGTTTTTCTTTGATGAGGTTATCGAAAATTGATGATTTCTGATGATCCTGTAGGTTTTTGGAGAGTTTTTCGCCGTTTTGCATTAAGCTTTTGGCTTCGTCAAATTTTCGGGCATTTAACTGTTGATCTAAGGTAGTTTCGGTCATTTCAATTAAAATTTTTAAAATAGATAGATATATATGCTTCCCGCTACAAAAGTTTAGCCAAAGAATTTGCGTAATCTAAAACTATCGGGAATGTTGCAGTGAATCAGAATGATAAAGAATTTATTGTTATTCGCTTATTTTTTGGAAAGCAATTGAAGTGTTCTATAGGTTAATTTCTTCCTGCTCTACCTGCTGCCATGAAAAATGGCATTCGTTCGATCAGGTTTAGTTTTGTCGTTTTTCTGCTACTATGCCGGTTTTCCGTACACAGGACTAAATTTATAGCCCTGATCGAAGCGGACATCCCGATATTCATCCTACTGTGTGGATACATCTTTTTTAAGTGTTTTTAGGCGTTTTGCTAACCAACTTTAATAAAGCACGGATTTTAACCAAGGACGCTGTCAATCCCAAGAGCCAGGGAAATCAAAAAAACAGTTGCAATTCAGGTAAATTGGCACTAACAAACCTGAAACGCAGTGGTTTTGTGTTCATAACGATGATTTAATTTTAAAAAAAAAATGAACACAAAACGAAGTGCCACTGTTTTTTTGATGTGCATGGGATTGTGCAAAAGGCTCATTGCTGGATTGACAAAGCGCTTTGGGTACTTTGGCGCTCCAAAGTACCATGCCACCGCGGCATAGAGCGGCAGAAAAATTCTAATTAATTGTGTCCACACGGTATATTATTTTATCAGGATAAAGCTGCGAGAGGACTACCTTTAAAATGGAGAATGATATTGCGTTTCAAGAACAACTGACAAGATTAATATTTACATAATCTAATGTCAACCTGCATCTTAAAGAATATTGCGGTTCACGTTTCCTATTTTGGAAAGCAATTGGAGTATTGCATAGGTTAATTTCTTCCTGCTCTACCTTCTGCTATGAAAAATGGCATTCGTTCGATCAGGTTTAGTTTTGTCGTTTTTCTGCTACTATGCCGGTTTTCCGTACACAGGACTAAATTTATAGCCCTGATCGAAGCGGGCATCCCGATTTTTTCCATCGGGATAAAGCGCAGAGCAGGACTAAATTTAAATATAGAGAACGACATCGCGCTCCAAAACAAAATTTAGTCATTAATGTTTTACTTGTCATCTGCAAAATAACAGCACATCCAAACCAGAAATAACATTGCGATGTTCCTTAATTCATTCGATTATTTTATCTTTAGGCGATTTTAAAAAGATCGGTTTACAAAGCCATAAACCGATCGGATCATTAAATAAATAAGCAAAATCAATATAACATGTCAAATACATCAAAAATTATCTACACCAAAACCGATGAGGCGCCAATGTTGGCTACTTATTCACTTTTACCTATCGTACAAGCTTTTACCGCATCAGCAGGTATTGATGTAGAAACCAGAGATATTTCTTTAGCAGGAAGAATTTTGGCCAACTTTCCGGAGTATTTAAAAGACGATCAAAAAATTGGTGATGCACTGGGAGAGCTTGGTGCTTTGGCTACCACCCCAGAGGCAAACATTATCAAATTACCAAATATTTCTGCTTCTATCCCACAATTGGTAGGCGCAATTACTGAGCTTCAGGCGCAGGGCTTTGCTATTCCAAATTACCCTGATAATGCGCAGAGCGACGAAGAAAAAGCAATTAAAGCTAAATATGCAAAAGTTTTAGGTTCGGCTGTAAACCCGGTTTTACGTGAAGGTAACTCTGACCGTAGGGCGCCTAAAGCCGTTAAAAATTACGCTAAACAAAACCCGCACTCAATGGGTAAATGGTCTGCAGATTCGAAAACCAAAGTGGTAAGCATGACTGAAGGCGATTTTTATGGTTCGGAGAAATCTACAACTGTTGCTGAAGCAAGCCAGTTTAAAATAGAATTTGTATCTACTGATGGTGCGGTAACCGAATTAAAAGGTTTATCACCGTTAAAAGCAGGAGAGGTGATTGATAGTTCTACATTGAGCTTATCGGCATTGAAAACTTTTGTAGCAAAAGAAATTGCTGAAGCTAAAGCTGAAGGCGTTTTATTATCAGCGCACTTAAAAGCAACGATGATGAAGGTTTCTGATCCGATTATGTTCGGTGCCATTGTTGAAGTTTATTTCGCAGATGTTTTTAGCAAATATGCAGATCTTTTCAAAGAACTAAATGTCGATACCCGCAACGGTTTAGGTGATGTGTATGCAAAAATTGCTGGCAACCCGAAACAGGCAGAAGTTGAAGCCGCTTTAGCGCAGGCCATTGAAAACGGACCAGCTTTAGCCATGGTAAACTCTGATAAAGGAATTACGAATCTGCATGTACCATCGGATGTGATTGTTGATGCTTCAATGCCGGCAATGATCCGTACTTCAGGACAAATGTGGAACAAAGAGGGTAAACCTGAAGATACGATCGCTTTAATTCCAGACCGTTCTTACGCAGGTGTATATACTGCAACCATTGATGACTGTAAAGTAAATGGAGCTTTTGATGTAACCACCATCGGTTCGGTACCAAATGTTGGTTTAATGGCTCAAAAAGCTGAAGAATATGGTTCACACGATAAAACGTTCCAGGCTGCTGAAGCAGGAATTATTCGTGTTACTGATGCAGATGGTAAAGTATTTTTCGATCAGAAAGTAGAAAAAGGCGATATCTTCCGCATGTGCCAGACTAAAGATGCCCCGATTCAGGATTGGGTAAAATTAGCAGTAAACAGGGCACGTTTATCAGAAACTCCAGCTGTTTTCTGGTTAGATGAGCAAAGAGCGCATGACAGAGAAATCATTACTAAAGTAAATACTTACCTAAAAGACCACGATACTGCAGGTTTAGATATCCGCATTTTAGCGCCAATCGAAGCGACTAAGTTTACATTAGAGCGTATCCGTAAAGGTTTAGATACCATTTCGGTTACCGGTAACGTATTGCGTGATTATTTAACCGATTTATTCCCGATTTTAGAGTTAGGAACTTCAGCAAAAATGCTTTCTATCGTTCCATTAATGAACGGTGGCGGTTTATTCGAAACCGGTGCTGGTGGTTCTGCTCCAAAACACATTGAGCAGTTTATCGAAGAAGGTTATTTACGTTGGGATTCATTAGGTGAGTTTTTAGCACTTCAGGCTTCTTTAGAGCATTTATCTCAAACTCAAAACAATGCAAAAGCACAGGTGTTGGCTGATGCTTTGGATGAGGCAAATGCTAAATTTTTGGCAACTGATAAATCACCGGGCAGAAAATTGGGTACTATCGATAATCGTGGTTCTCACTTCTATTTAGCTTTATATTGGGCTGAGGCATTAGCGGCTCAGAGCAAAGATGCTGATCTGAAAGCCAGATTTGCACCATTGGCTAAAACTTTGTTGGAAAATGAAACCAAAATTAACGAGGAATTGATCGGTTCTCAAGGTAAGCCTCAGAACATTGGCGGTTACTACAACCCTAATGATGAGTTGGCAAGCAAAGCCATGCGCCCAAGTGAAACATTAAATACCTCTTTGGCTAGTTTATAAGCTAAATTGAGTTGTCAACTTTAATATGCTTCTAGTATGGAAGTTGACAACTCTTAAAATATTTAGGCGTCCTGATTTAAAAATCTGGACGCTTTTTTATGAGTTGTCAACTTTAATATGCTCCTAGTACAGAAGTTGACAACTCTTTATTACCATTTCTGTCTTTACGACACTATCTATTGGATAATGGGTTCTATTACTTCAGGCGCTCTTGAGTCTCAATTTGTTCATATCAAAACTTTTGAGTGGTAAGCATTAATTTGTTCGTTAACCCAAAATTCCTGTGTGGTATAATCATCAGGCCAATCTTTTCTTGCTTTTGCTTTAAGTTTTTGGGTAATTTCTTCTTTAGCAGCATCAATTACATCATTTTGGGTACTTTTCACTGTTTTAATCCCTCGGTCTGTGTCCCCACAGATCGAAATAAAACCCAATTAAGTTATTACAATTTACATCTTATATTAGCTTACGGCTTGATGATTACTGGCGCTTTGCTGCGTGAGGGATAGCAACGGAAAGCCCACAGCCCGGTTTTTCATCGGGCGAGGACTTGGAGTGTATAGCCCGACCCTTGCGCAGCTTGGGGCACGCCCAGATAATAACAAAATTCTTTTGCTAAAGAAAAACCTTATCTACACCGCTTTGTTATAACACTATAAATTATAGGAGACCCATACCATGGCAATTAACGAAAATAAAGGATCGCAGGATAAAATACATAGCACCACAGAAAATAGTGAAATCAATAAAGAAAATTTATCGTACGATAAAAATAAAGAGAGTTACGAACTTGATGTAAAGGGAACGGACAGCGAATACGATCACCCGATGGGATATGAAACTGTAGCGGCCGGGGCAAAAGATGACGATTCTACTTACGATGAGGCTAACCCTTATATTGGTGATGAATATGCCAGAGATGAAGATATAGCAAACGATGAGCTGGAAGAACTGGGTATGCATGTAGATAACGGAGAAAGTGTTAAACTAAGTCCGGAAGATGAAATTCTTGCCCGTACACCAGAGGATAACCGCGATGATTTAGACGAAGAAGGTTACCCAATTAATGATGAGAAAGAAAAATAGTCAGGAGATTACCGTTGGTGAGATGCTGATTTGACAAAACAATCATAAATAGAAAAGCAGGGTTATACTAAAAGTGTGATCCTGCTTTTTGCTTTGGTTAAAAAACTATTTTATCAATTGCTCGATATATTTTTTCCATATATCCCTATTGTTGACTACAAATTTTTCGGTTGCGCCATCTTTTAACGTAATCTGTAAACCATTTTTAATTATGCCCATCGGGTTAAAAAATGTAAGCTCGTCTATATTGTCGATTTTAATAGAAAGGGTGTGGTTTTGGACATTTAGATTGTGAGATTTGAATATTAAACGATCATTTAACAGGTATAATTTTCCACCTACAGCCTCCCGTTTTATAAAATGATTTGCAGCGCCTGCATAAATAATCTCAGATCCATCAACCCCCTCTAATTTTGTCTGATTGTTTACTTTTTTAGATTTTGAAAAGAAATACAGTATGAGTCCCATAAACAATCCGAATATCAATCCACTAATGGAACCCATAATTAATGCAGCATGTAAATCGTAGAGAAAAATCAATACTGTGCCGAAAAAAAGACAAAAAAACAGGCCAGAAAATAAGCCTATCTTTAAAAATGCTTTGTTACCAGGTTTTTTTTCGTAATTCATTTTTACGGATTAATATCTAAATTAAACCTCCGTCGCAATTCGTCCAGCTTTGGATTTTTGTTTACGAGGTAATCATACTTTTCGCGATTTCCGTAGAGCCTGTTTTCGATCTTGCGCTCCATTAACTTATAAGTAACCTCAACGCCAAAGTTTCTAAGCTCGTTCCGTAAAAAATTTAAAAGTTCAACAGACTCTTGTTGTACAAGATGCTCCTGCGTTTTACTCTCTACCGAAATCTCGATTAGCTGAGGACTTAAAAGTGTAGGGGCAAAATTGTTTAGGATGGTAAAAAGATTAATCCGGTCAGTGGCCTTCATCTTTTGAGTAAAGGCATTCCAAACTTCCAGTAAACGATCGTAACTGAAGGGTTCTCTGGCATCGCCCGTAACTTTTTTGGGTCCGTCATCATCATCTCCCTTGGCTACACGTTCCAAATCATTTAACGAAGGGATGAGTGTACTGATTGCGTTTGCCTTTGGAATATTAATACTTATGGAAGTTGCAGATGGTGGCGGACCAACCCGTGGACTTTCCTTTGGCTTTTCTGCTACTGGTATGCTAGTCGAAACAGGAGTATTAACAACAGGTGCAACAGCATGAGCGGTATTTTCAACCTCACCTTTAGGCTTTGGGCTTTCAGCTGGCTCAGCTACGACATTAGTTTTTTTTTTATCCTGATCTACGTCAGTTGCTGTGTTATTAGGGCTTAAAGGCTGTTGAGCTAGATTGACGACCGACCTGATGTGGCACATTTTAATCAGTGCCAACTCTACCTGCAAACGCTGGTTTTTAGAATTCTTGTAATTCAGATCGCAGGTATTGGCCAAATTTAATGCCGTTAATAAAAACGATAATTCTGTTTGCCTGCACTGATCAAGGTACTTTTGTTTGATATTTTCACTCACCTCCAACAATTTAATGGTAGCAGCATCTTTACCTACTAATAGGTTCCGGAAGTGACTGGCCAAACCATTGATAAAGTTGTTGCCATCAAAACCATTGTTCAGAATTTCATCGAACAGGAGCAGGGTTTGGCTAACTTCTGCCGCGGTTAGGTAAGAAGTTAGTTTGAAAAAGTAATCGTAATCTAAAATGTTAAGGTTGTCGATTACTGCTTTATAAGTGATGTTCTTATTGGCATAACTCGCAATCTGATCAAACATCGAAAGCGCATCACGCAAACCACCATCTGCTTTTTGAGCAATAATATGCAAACCATCACTTTCGAAAGAAATATTTTCGCGTTGGGCAATGGTTGACAGGTGACTGGCAATATCTTCTACCTGGATACGGTTGAAATCAAAAATCTGACAACGCGATAAAATGGTTGGCAGGATTTTATGTTTTTCGGTGGTGGCCAAGATAAAAATAGCATAAGAAGGCGGTTCTTCCAATGTTTTCAGAAAGGCATTAAATGCACTCTGAGATAACATGTGAACCTCATCAATGATATATATCTTATATTTTCCTGCTTGTGGTGGTATTCGAACCTGCTCAATTAAGCTACGAATATCATCAACAGAGTTATTTGAAGCCGCATCTAATTCGTGAACATTAAAGGAATGTCCGTTCTGGAAAGAAAGACAATTGTCGCATTGACCACAAGCTTCCATATCTGCTGTAGGATTGGTACAGTTAATGGTTTTGGCAAGGATACGCGCACAGGTTGTTTTACCCACCCCACGCGGCCCGCAAAATAAAAATGCCTGGGCAAGCTGATTGTTTTTGATGGCGTTTTTTAACGTACCGGTAATATGCTGCTGGCCAACAACAGTTTCGAAGGTGGCTGGGCGGTATTTACGGGCAGAAACGATAAAATTTTCCATCGGCACGAAAATAGGAATTTTTTATCAGTTGGAATGTGGTCAAATTGGAATGTTGAAAAGTTGTAATGTAATAAGACCGGAGGCTTAATTTTGAGGTTAAAGGAACAAAATTATTTATTGTAGTTGTAAAATAACTTATATCTTTCTTCAAACCTGTCAAAACTGCCAAAAGTTAGTTCAATCGATTTTTCGGTATCGTAGCCTTGAGTGTTTAGTTTTATTATTTTTTTAAGCAGGTCTGTTCTTTTCGATTTTATAAAAAAGTAGATCACACTGTAAGCCGTATTGTAGTTGTCGTCTACATCATGTCCGTAAAATGAACCGCTATATATTTTAAAGAAATTTTTTAACCTTTCGCTGTCTTTCGAATCTATTCCTGCTTTTATGCTTTTAATTCTTCCGCTTTGCGGGTAAGCATATAAATTCCCCTCGCTGTCAAAATCCAGCGTTTCGAAAAACTCTGCTAATCCTTCATTTAACCATTTGGGCGAATTTTTAAAATTAAACTGAAAAATACTATGACTGGCCTCATGGAGCGCTACCGAAATGAAATCGCTGCTCTTGTATACAAATGACTCGTTAATTGCAGCAATATAAAATCCTGCACTATTTATTGGTGCGCTATATGTTTTTTGCGCTAACCGGTAATCTTTACTTTTTCCATAGAGGTTTATTTTTACCGGGGCAGTAATGTTTTCTCTTGTCTCAAAAATTTCGTTGCAGAACATGCGTTCGTACGCAATCAGTTTCTCTATTTTCTTTTGCTCGTTGTCGTTTATTTTGCAATTAACCAAATTAAGGTCAACGTATTGGGCATAGAGTGAAAAACTGATCAGGTTAGCAAATATTGAAAATATTAATAGGAAAGGCTTGTTCATATCTTAAAACTTATTCTAATATATTATTTAATCACCGACTTCAATTCATTTCTATATTCTGAAGCACTTTTGCCCGTAAACTCTTTAAATAATTTATTGAAATGGCTAAAGTTGTTAAAGCCACTTTCGTAAGAAATATTGGCAATGCTGATGGGCTTCTCGGCCAGAAGCTTTGATGCATGCACTACACGATATTCATTTACAAAATGTGTAAAGGTTTTTTTTGTAATTTTTTTAAAATAGCGGCAAAAGGAAGGAACCGTCATGCTCGACATTTCTGCCACATGCTGCAAACTGATCTGTTCCTGAAAATGGTCTTTCACATAGTTGAAAATCATATTAATGCGGTCGTTATCCTGCACCTGCATTTCCATCGAAAATCCGTCAGCGTTTAAGATTTTATAATCTTTCGCGTGTTCAAGTTCCTTTAATACGCTCAGTAAAGTTAAAAGCCTTTCAAAAGGCGGCTGATCGTCCATCATTTCTATTTTGCCGCCAACGGCCCGCATGGTTTCACTACCGAAGGCAATTCCGGCCTTTGATTTGTCAAATAATTCGTGGATGCCTTTGATTTCCTGCAGACCTAAAAAGATGTCGCCCAAAAAATCGGGCTTCATCTGGATAACAGTTTCGTTTTTGTTTCCGGTATTGGTATCGGTAAAACCACAATGGGGAAGATTGCTGCCAATGAGGATGAGGTCACCTTCGGTATAATAGGACACATGACTACCGATCTGCCTTTTGCCGGCTCCACCGTTAACAAAAACCATTTCAATTTCAGGATGGTAATGCCAAAGGTGCGCCATATTGTTGGCGTTCTCTACATATTTTGAATAATAAAATGAACTTCCAAAAGAAGGCTCAACAACTTCAAAACTTGGCTTCATGTTTTGCTAAATTATTGTTCTAAAATACATAAAAAATATGCTTTATTATGGGTTTTGTTAAAATATCGCGTAATTAAGGGTAATATAGCATAGATATTGGCAAATATGCAATCACCTATCTTTCAGATGCCTCCGTACCTTAGTAGTATCATATAATGATTAAGTCTAAAAAATATTGGTTATGAAAAAGTTCTTAAAAATCGGTTTAATAGCAGCGTTATTTTTTACTGCTACGGGTGTACACGCTAACGATGATGATTTTACTTTAAAAGTAAAAGGTGAAAAGGAAAAATTTATCCGTTTCTCTGTAGATAAAGCAGAAAATGTTAATTTATCACTCATTGATGCATATGATGAAGTTTTATTTGAAGAAAACATCCATGCTTCAGCTGCCTCTAGCAAAGTTTATGATCTGAATGAGCTTCCTGATGGAAAATATACGCTTAAAGTAGAGTCGGATGTAAAAGTTGCAAAATATAGTGTGGTAATCAAAAACGGCGAAGCGCTTGTTTCTGAACCTAAAGTTTCTAACCTGTTTAAACCTGTTTATACTAAAAAAGATCAGGTAATTACGCTTAACCTTGAAAACCTGGAGAATAGTCCGGTGGAAGTTAAAGTGTATAACGAATACAACGATGTGGTCTATAGTGAGGTATTCAAAGATAAATCGCAACTGGTAAAGAAATTCAATATCGGTAGAACAGATTCTAAAGAATTAACTTTCGTGGTGAAGTTCAAAGAAGAGAGTTTTGTTAAAACGATAGAAACATATTAAACATTTTACAGCTAATTGATATGGGGAGATTGTCGGATAGATAGTCTCCCTTTTTTGTTTTTGAGATTAGATGTGAGATATGCGACTTGAGATTTGAGTCGCTAAGGATTGTGAGGGGGAGGTGTGTTATGGCCACTTTTCTATTTTTCATTTTGTCCTGTAACTTTTTCTTTCTTAATTGCTTGCGATTCTTCTTTTTTTCTTATTAATCATTTGATTTTAAGAAATATATTGTTACTTTTGCATCCCCGTAATACACCTCGGGATTAAAAAATTAAAAACATAATTTATAACAATGAATCAGTACGAAACTGTTATCGTTCTAACCCCGTTGTTATCTGAAGAGGCTGCGAAAGAGGCATTAGCTAAATTCAAAGCAGTTCTGACTGATAACGGAGCCGAAATTATCCAGGAAGATAATTGGGGTTTGAGAAAATTAGCGTATCCAATTGAAAAAAAATCAAATGGATTCTTCAACTTAACTGAATACAAAGCTTCAGGAGATTTGATCGCAAAATTAGAGCTTCAATTAAAACGCGATGAGCGTGTGTTACGTTTTTTAACTATCCGTTTAGACAAACACGCTGTTGCTTACAATGAGAAAAAGCGTAGTGGTGCTTTTAACAAAAAAACTAAGGAGGTTGCAGCGTAATGGCAAGAGAACAAATACAATACGTAACAGCCCCTAAAGTAGAGGATAACCGTAAAAAATATTGCCGTTTTAAGAAAAACGGAATTAAATACATCGATTACAAGGATGCAAACTTCTTGTTGAAATTTATTAACGATCAAGGTAAATTATTACCACGCCGTTTAACCGGTACTTCGTTAAAATTCCAACGTAAAGTGGCTCAGGCTGTTAAACGCGCCCGTCATATCGGTTTGTTACCTTTCGTTGCTGATCAATTAAAATAGGAGGCTAGAGATATGGAAATTATTTTAAAACAAGATATTAAAGGCCTTGGCGAGAAAGATGATGTAGTTACAGTAAAGCCAGGTTATGGCCGTAACTATTTAATCCCTCAAGGATTTGGCGCTTTGGCTACTTCTTCTGCTAAAAAAGTTTTAGCTGAAAATTTAAAGCAAGCTGCTTTTAAACAAGATAAAATTAAGAAAGATGCTGAAGGTGTTGCTGAACGTTTAACTGATGTTAAACTTTCAATCGGTGCTAAAGCAGGCGAAAGCGGAAAAATCTTTGGAGCGGTTAACACGATCCAGATTGCTGAAGCATTAAAAGCACAAGGCTTTGATGTAGACCGTCGTCGTATTACTTTCGAAACTGAACCTAAATTTGTTGGCGAATATGTTGCTAACTTAAACTTACACAAAGAAGTTAAAGTTCAGGTTCCTTTTGAAGTAATTGCTGAATAAGCATTCTTTAAAGAATCAATAAAAAGTCCCGATGAAAATCGGGACTTTTTTTATGGAAAATGGATAAGGTAAGAGGGGTGATTTACAGAGACTGATTTGTTAACCATTCAGCATATTGTGCTATGCGCGTTCCAAGATAGTAAGGAAGGTTTAGCAACAGGTATGGCTTGCCTGCCGGAGTAATTGTTTTTTCTAATCTAAATTCACCTCCATATACCCTAATCGCAAAAGGATGCGTTGATGCATCTATAAATTGATGAAGTGATCTTAAACTGCCTGTGCCACCCGATTTGATTTCAATTGGTATCACCATTTTTTTATAGGCATAAATTAAATCAACTTCTGCATCAGACTGTTTTTTTTCTCTTACCCAAAAATTGGGCTTGTGAGAAGATATGCGCTCAATTGATATCAGTTCTTGGGTAAATAAATGTGGAATAACAGCACCTTTATAAGCTGAACTTAAATCGTCTAAGGCGAGCATTTCTCCTTGAATGCCCAATGAATAGTTGATTAATCCTGTATCTAAAAATTGTAGTCTAGGTGATTTTTTTAAATCAGGAATAATCGGAACCTCCGTATTTGTAGATGGATATATTAACCGGATAATTTTTGCATCATCTAATATCCTAAAAGCCTCTCCAACCTCTCTGGATTTATAATTCGAATTGCCGAAACCTTGAAAAATAACACGCTCATCCAGAAAAAGATGGGCAGTACCCATAATGTGATTAATCGTTCTTCTCGCTGTATCGTTTTGGGTGTATTTTTCTATATCATTTTTGTAGGTTGCCCAAATGCTTTCGTAAACGATAGGCAGATCAGAGAGGTTATGTTCTTCCAGATCAGTTTTTATTATTTCTGGCATGCCTCCAATAATGGCATATCTATGAAAGGCTTTTAATAATAATTTATGGGCAACGGCTTTTACAGGTGTTTGAAGCAGATATTTTAACAGATCATCTTTTTGGTTAGCTTGAAGGTATTCTTGAAAATTTAAAGGATATAAGTATAAAAATTCGACCCTGCCAACCGGAAAACTTTTTACTTTTTGTAATACGAACTCCAGAAGGGAACCTGCACTGATTACATGCAGTTCAGGAATTTCTTCGTAAAAATACCTTAGCATTTGTATAGCTTTCGCACTTTCCTGAATTTCATCAACAAAGAGCAAAGTTTCAGCTATTTTATCCGATTGAATCCCATGTCCCAGTAATAATGCTTCAACAATGCTTTGTACATCGTCAAAATCGTCAAAATATTGACGGTGTGCAGGTTTCTCAAGATTAAGAAAAATAGCATTTGAGTAGCTTTTTGCAAAGCTTTTTATCAGTGTTGTTTTTCCCACCTGACGTGCCCCTCGAATAATCAGAGGTTTCCTTTTTTTACTATTTTTCCATTGATTTAAGTTTTCCTCAATAGATCGTTTAAATGCCATTTTGATTATTTTGTAACAAAGTCAACCCAAATTTATATATTTTTTGTAACAAAGTCAGGGCATTTATATTTTTGTTTGTAACAAAGTCAACTCAAATTTATGCGTTTTTTGTAACAAAGTCAGGGCATATTTTAATATCAAATAATAATTCCTAATATAAAATAGGCTAACATGACATTAAATCAGCAAAGTCTACGGGAAACAATTAACGCTTCCCGCAGTAAAAAATAAGAATAATTTATTCATGTCGTAGAATTAACTACATCATCCATCCTTACTATCCTTTTGGCGCTGTTGGTCTGATTTCCACTTTGCTTGGTAGTGTTCTCGCTGGCATGGCTAATAAATCAACAATCAATTTGCCCATATCTTCGGGTTGGATTTTCCAGGCATCATCTTCAGCATTCGGCTGATGATCGTTGAAATGGCTCGCTACCGATCCTGGCATAATGGTACTTACCTTTACGCCATATTTTCTTAAATCGAGCATAACCGATTGGGTAAAGCCTGTTAAGCCGAATTTACTGGCATTATAAGCCGATCCTCCGGCAAAAAAGTTCGTGCCTGCCAAACTGGAAATGGTAAAGATATGTCCCTTTGTTTTTTTGATCTCCTCTACCGAGGCTTTAATGCTGTAAAAAACACCTGTTAAATTGGTATCAATGGTTTCTTTCCATAAATTAATATCCAATTCATCAACCGGTGCAAAATGACCAACACCAGCATTGGCAATGAGTACATCCAATTGTCCCCATTTTTCGAGTATCAGATTTATAGCATCCTGTTGAGATTTAAAATCCACAACATCTGCTTCAATGGCCAATACATCACCATGTGCTACCAGCTGAGATGCAGCCTGGTTTGCACTGTCTATTGTCCTACTGGTAATGGCTACTTTATAGCCTTCTTTTAAAAGTGATTCGGCAATGCCGAAACCAATTCCTTTGCTTCCGCCTGTAATTAATGCAACTTTCATGTTGTTGTAACGTATGATATCGTAAAATGTTTAATTAGATTTTTTCTTATTGTGCTGAGGAAGTTCCATGATCTGGATATCTTTAAAATCTACCGGCTGTCCTTCACTTTGTAAAGCAATAAAACCCTGAGTAAGGGCTTTTCCATCAACCTTAATTTTCGGATCGTAACGGTTAGCTACCCCGCCACCTATCTGTGGTTTGCTGTACTGCAGTACGGTATCGCCGTTTATAATATGCGTTACAAGCGAATCGCCCATAACAATCAATTCGGCAGATACCCATTGGTCGCCATCGTATGTTTTTGATTTAGAGTCCAGGCAATGTCCATCATATAATTTACCTTGATAAAAAATATCTGTACCTGGCGAACACATATTTCCTGTAGGGCGTGGACGGCCATCACTCAAGCCACCTAAAAACTGCATCTCAATTGAAATTGGCCAATCCTGCTCCTTAGGCATTGTTTTCGGATCCTGAGAATGGAACATCACACCGCTATTGCGCAGGGTGTAACTTGGTGCTCCTTTTTGCAGTTCGCCAACAAAGCGATATTTTAGTTTTAAGTGATAATAAGAAAATGGTGTTTTATAATAAAGATGGCCGAACTGATCATTGAAATCGCCATATTGGTGATATCGAACCTGTATTGTCCCATCTTCAACCCTAAAGGTATTTCCGTAATTTACATTGTAATCGTGGTGATGGATTTTAACATTCCAGTCTTTAATATCTTTCCCGTTAAAAAGTGTAATCCACTTTTCTGATTGGTTATTGATGTTCTTGCTTGTACTACAGCCCCACAGTGTTACAGCAATAAAAAGATAGCCTAGTTTTTTCATTTGGTTAATTCTGTTTGCGCTATTTTTAAAATGTGAATCACAAAATACGTAAACAAACTGATTTTAATGCAGGTTAAGGGTTTACCACAGGAATTTTGCATTTGGTTTTTGCGATGGCTAAAAACTTTTCGCATCATTCCAGTCCTCTGCATTTCCCAACTTCAGTCTCTTTAATTACCTTTGAGCCATGGCCAAAACCCGGACAACCAAAGCTAAAAGCAAGGCAAAACATCCTCTTTTAAAAAAGATTGCCAATATTTTTACAAAAGTATTTTTATATTTCTTGTTGGTTTCGGTGTTTTGGGTGATCGCGCTGCGTTTTATCAATCCACCTATTACCCTTTTAATGGTACTGCGCAATATTGAGCGTAAAGCAGATGGGAAACCTTTTAAAACGGAAAAAAAATGGGTTAAGTTTGATGATATCTCTGATAATATGAAGAGGGCCGCCGTATCTGCTGAAGATCAGCTCTTTTTAACACATATTGGTTTTGATATGAAAGCCATTGAAAAAGCTTTTGCCAGTAATGCCAAAGGAAAAAAGGTGAAAGGCGGGAGTACCATTTCGCAACAAACTGCTAAAAATGTTTTCCTGTGGCCTGGCCGATCGTGGATAAGAAAAGGTTTTGAAGCGTATTTTACTTTACTTATAGAACTGTTTTGGAGCAAAGAAAGAATATTGGAAGTTTACTTAAACGTAATTGAAATGGGCGATGGGATTTATGGTGCCGAGGCTGCTGCACAGGAATATTATGGTAAATCCTGCACAAAACTAACCAAGAAACAAGCCGCTTTAATTGCTTCGTGTTTTCCAAACCCCAGAAGGTGGACACCCAAAAATGCAACCCCATACATCAGGCACCGCCAATACCTGATCTTAAGAAATATGAACAGGTTAGGGCCGCTGGATTTTTAATGATAGAATTGTGAAGGATTGAATGAGAGAATGATCGAATTTGAATGAAAAGTATAAACACATTTAATCATTCGAAACTCTCTCATTCAATGATTAGTCGTGATCCTTATTCCACCTGATTTTTATTCCACCTTTTTCGTCATCAATGGCTTTTAAGTGCAATACGATTCCACGCATACGGGCTTCTCTTTTTTCTGATCTGGTTAGGTTTTCATCTCCTTTCGGATTTCTCAGTGGAATATCCATCTCTACATTTGTACCACTTCCTAAAGCGTAAGTGCCTTTTACGTTAAAGTTTAAAGCACTGGAGTTTACCTGCATTGGACTGATTTCTACTTTGTCGCCGCGCACATTTAGTGTTCCATCAAGGTTTTTGATTTCTACGTTTGACAAGTTCCTGTTCGCAAAAGCAAATTTTCCAACCTTAACCATCGGATCGAAATTAACCAGTGCGGCATTGTTCAGATTGAACACCACTTTACCATTTATCGATCGAGGAAGAATTTTTCCAGTGTGCGATATTTTTCCGGAAATGTTAGCCAACGCTGATAAATAACCTTTTAAATTTTTATTGGTAATGGTATTCTGTCCGAAATTATCAAAGGAATAAAAGAAATCTTTCACACTTACATGGCTGATCTTTGAGCTGATCTTAAAACTATTTGAAGCCGTTTCCTGCATAATATTTCCGTTTAGCGCTAACTGACCGCCTGCATGAGCCACGCTTATTTTATTGAAAAATATACCCCCGCCCCGCAAAGAAATGTCGGCATCAAGGTTTTTGGCCAGAAAATTATCATAAATGGCTTTATCAACGGTTAAACGGATATTCATTTTAGAAAGTTCCAGCACATTGCTCAACTCTTTGGAAACCACTTGTTTATTTCCATTCGATTTTTTCTTTGCTGTTCTTGGTCCTAAGAAAGGTAAAAATTCTTTTAGGTAGAGTTGAGGACTCGACATTTTTAAGTTCACCAATATTTTTTCGGGAGCAGTATAATACAAGTTGGCAAAATTGGCGATGCTACAGCTTACATTAAGTTCGCTTTTGCCCAATTGGAAATGCCCGTTCTGGATCGATAAATCGTTCTGGTTAAAATTGATGTTTAAGGCACTTTTTACCAGGTGGAGCTTTCTTGGAATGTAAAGAATGTCTGCATCGGCAATCTGTATTTTACCCGAAACAACTGGTTTAGTGAAACTGAAATTATCAATATCAGCCTTGCAGTATAACCTTAAATTGGCCGTACCGTTTTTAAAATCAAAATCGTTCGTGCCTATTGAATTGTTTAAATTGGATAGGGGGAACTGCGAGGTTACCAATCCGGTGGCAATTGGACGAGCTAAATTATTTACCGTGAATGTATCGATCTTAAGCGGCGCATTAAAATATTTCGCAGTAAGTTTGTGGAACTTGATAGATGAGTTTTCATCACCAATAATACCACCAACGGTATCCTGGTTGGTAAAGGAACCATCAAAATTACAAGCCGTTAATTTACCTGCCGGGATAGAAACTACATTATCTCTCACCGTTATGCCTACTTTAATCAATGGATCTCCATATTTGCCTGATCCGTCATCAACAATATTTCCCCTGATATTGATTGGTTTTTCTATCCCGAACTTTAAGAGTTTGGAGGAGATATTGGGCGATAGGAGTAAAGCAACATCTCTGAATAAAATATCATCAACAGCAATGCTAATAGCAAAAGCAGATCTATCTAATTCTATTTTAGCACCTATTTTAAAAGGATGGCCACCAATTTTTAAGATTTCGGGATTTAGTATCACTGCGTCAAGATCCCGGCTGTAACGGGCGTTTAAGGTTCCTTCCAGGGTTTTGTCTTTCAAAAAGCTACCTTTTCGTGTATTGAAGGCGAAACTGTTTACCTTAGTCATTAACTTGATTTTACCTGTCCAGCCGCTATCAGGGTACTCCATTCTGCCCTGGATCTGATCGATGTCGAAATTGAATAACTTAAACCTTTTCTTATTGTCTAATATTAAACTTACCTTATTAAAATCAATCTTTTTAACTTCTAGAGCGGAAGACTTTGATGACGATTTTTCATCAGTTTTAGGTTTACTTTTAAAAATACTGGTGTTGCTATAGCCTGTAGAATCGGTGTAGATGTAAATAGATGCATTGTTAATGGCAATCCTTTTAATATTGATATTGCCCACAATAAGCGAAAGTACATTTAGCGATACATCTATATCCTGCGCTTTTAAAAGATCGTGTTTGTGTTGGTTCCATAAACTATCTCTCAGCAAAACGCCATTTAAGGATACTGAAACCCCCGGAAAACTTTTTAGCAGCGTTGGCTCCATGCTGGTGGCCGTAATCTGCCCATTTAAATTTTTATTCAGTTGCGAGAGGATAGAAGCCAGCACTTCTTTCTTGTTGCGACTAATGTAAAACGCACCCGCCAGCCAGGTTAATATAATCAGTACAACTAAAACAGATACGATTTTTAAAGAAATTTTGAGCCAGCGCTTCATACACATTATTTGATTTAACAATATAATGTTTTTTGTTAGCTAATTGTTTGGCTGACAGTAAAAAATAGCTGCAACAGCAATAGGTCTTGTGAATCAGTTAGCCTAAAAGAGATTCCAGATCAGGGTGGTACTGTGAGGTTAGGAAATGTGTAATCGTAAAATCAGCCAAACGGTGTTTATAAAAGGGGTCCTCCATCAGGATTTTTTTCAATTCAGCCTCATCTTTAGCCAGGGCCAAAATGATTCCACCGGTTCGGGGCACCTTTCTGCCCGAAGCTACAAAAATATTTTTTTTATAGTATTTCTTTAAATATTGAACATGCGCTTCCATATGCGCATCTAACTCGGTTAGCGGAACAATATATTTAAGATCTACGATGAACACAGGCTTAAAGTAAATGTGCAAAAACGGTAGAATGCCAGCTGTTTTGAAAAGGGACTTCCCACTTAGATTCAAGTTCAGCCAGGTTTTGAACCATATTGTTAAATACAATCGTTTCTGTGGTTACCTGCTTTATATTTACCAGGGTTTCAAAATCTTCCTTGCTGTTTACCACAACTTCTCCATTTACTTTATAGGCAATGTTGAAACGGTTAAAAAGGTCTATATGATACTCCTGTTCAATTTCTTTAATTAAACGAACAGAGCTATCAATAGAACAACCGGTAACACCAGCCTGACTTTCATCTACTGTTAGGATAATAAAAAAGCCATAACGGATTTCTGCTTTTGCAAGCAATTCATTTCCGTGTGCTTTCCACTGGTTAGTAAAAGCTGCCAACTTGTTTAAGATCTCAGTTTCTTCAGTAGAAGTAAATTTGCGATCGCTTTGGTATATCCAAACTCTTGATTGTGGAGAAAAACTCATATACAAATTTATGATTTTAATTAAATTGGTATGATTAAAACGCTAACCTGATGAAAAAGTTTACACTGTGCTTGAAAATATCCCTTCTTTCGGCTTTTTGTATGTTTTTATGTGCTTTTTCAGACCCCGAATCTATGGAGCAGTATGCCCTTTATCTTCATAAAACGCTTACCGATCATTATGACAGCAGCCAGGAAAGTGATCAGGTAAAACGTTATGAGCTAAATGTTACTAACAATGGTTTTTGCCGTTACAAGCGGTATTTTAATAACGGTAAAACGGAGTATTTCGCATTTAAGTTATCGAAATTTAAAGATATGGACTATTATGGTACAACCGCTTCGGGTAAATTATATATCCATACCAAGGGAGATGACGTAATTGTGCAGACCTATAAAGACAGGGGAGGCGATGTAGACTCAATGGCTACCCAGCTGGTGATTCCGTTAAAAAATATGGAGGCTGAAGATTTAAACCTGATCCGCGATAATTTGAATAAAATTAATGCAGGGGTTTCAATTTCGCAGAAGCTTTAGGTGAGAAATTAACCTATTAAATAAGTGTATGATTTTTTGGAGCGCATTGTCATTCGCTTTTTTTAAGTTAGTCCTGCTCTCCGCTTTATCCCGATGAAAAATCGGGGATGCCGCTCCGATCAGGGCTACAAACTCGGGTCTGTGCACAGAAAACCGACATAGTAGCAGAAAACTACCCCAACTAAACCTGATCGAACGAATGCCATTTTTCATGGCAGAAGGTAGAGCAGGAAGAAATTAAGCTATGGATACTGCTATTGCTTTCCTAAAAATCATCCTAAAGGGTAATTTATTTTATGAAAATCAATATAAATCACAGGAGAGAGAAGATTAACCTCTAAGTCACAAGAACACAAAGTTTAGTGCCTTTGTGATATAGCGGCCAAAAAACTGAACTATAAAGATACATATAACCTCAATGCCTTATATGCTCTTACATGCCTTATATGGTGAAAAACTATGATAAAAGTAAGACCCTGAACCAAGTTCAGGATGACGGACTGAGAGTGCGAGCATCATCCGATAGTTATCGGATGACGATCTTTCTATTGGAATCTGTCATTTATAACTTGTAGAAGGGGCTGTTTAGTTACAGATTTAACTGTTTTCGACAGGCTTAACATGACAGATCGAATAGCAATTTACGTCTAGATAAAGCTTTTTATGAAGTGAATCTAAAACGATTGTTAAAGGCCGTTTGCCCTTGCTGTAATCTCAGCAATATCTAATACCTTAACTTCCTGTTCTTTATCTTTTAATTTAATGCCATCACTCAGCATTGTCATACAAAACGGGCAGCCCGCTGCAATAAATTGTGGATTGGTTTCAAGCGCTTCGTCAATACGTTCAACATTAATGTCTTTATTTCCTTTTTCGGGTTCTTTAAACATCTGTGCACCACCGGCACCGCAGCATAAGCCATTGCTTTTGCAACGTTTCATTTCTACCAGTTGAGCATCTAAAACTTCTAATGCTTTTCTTGGAGCCTCATAAATTCCGTTTCCGCGGCCTAAATAACAAGGATCGTGATAAGTGATTTTTTTGCCTTTAAAACTTTCTCCGCCTTCAGCTTTTAACTTACCCTCGTTAATTAAATCCTGGATCAATTGCGTATGGTGGATGACTTCGTAAGTGCCGCCCAGACCCGGATACTCATTTTTAATGGTATTAAAGCAATGTGGACAGCCGGTCACGATTTTTTTAATGTTGTAAGCATTCAAAACTTCGATATTGGTCATGGCCTGCATCTGGAAGAGAAACTCGTTTCCAGCCCTTTTAGCGGGATCGCCGGTGCAGCTTTCTTCGGTCCCCAATACCGCATATTTTATACCTACATGATGTAAAATCTTGCAGATATCGCGGGTAATTTTCTGCGCTCTTTCATCGTAACTTCCGGCACAGCCCACCCAAAATAATATTTCCGGTTCTTCACCTGCGGCCACTAACTCGGCCATTGTAGGGACTTTAAATTCCATTTGTCTATTTTCTAGTATCGAGTATCAAGTATCGGGACCTGATGAAATTAATTATTTTAATTCAATGTCAACTGCTAACTTTCTTGTGCCCAGTTAAAACGATCGGCTGGAGAGTATTTCCATGGTGCCTGGTTATTCTCAATATTGCCCAACATCGCATTAATGCTTCCAGGTGCCTGCGATTCTTCCATCACTGCAAAACGGCGGAGCTCCATAATAATCTGTAATGGATCAATGTTTACCGGACAAGCCTCTACGCAGGCGTTACAGCTGGTACAGGCCCAGATCTCCTCTCTGCTGATGTAATCGTCTAACAACGATTTCCCATCCTGATGTTCTGCACCATGTTTATCAATATTCTGGCCCACTTCGGTAATGCGGTCGCGGGTATCCATCATAATTTTCCGTGGCGATAAAAGTTTACCTGTAATATTTGCCGGGCATACTGAAGTACATCTTCCGCATTCGGTACAGGTATAAGCATTCATCAGGTTTACCCAGCTTAAGTCGGTTGCATCTTTTGCGCCAAATTTACCAGGTTCGGTTTCTGCCGGAACAAAAGAAGGATCGAGCATTGCTTTTACCTCATTGGTAACCGAGGCCATATTGGTAAATTCACCTTTAGGCTCCAGATTAGAAAAATAGGTGTTCGGAAAGGCGAAAAGAATATGGAAATGTTTCGAATAAGGCAGGTAATTTAAAAAAGCCAGAATACCTATAATATGAAACCACCAGCAGCTGCGTTCAACGATTACCAAGGCACGTTCTGTTGAAGGAAGGATATTCATTAAATATTGACTCACCGGAAAAGCACCTGCATTTACATAGTGTTTTGCACCTAAAAGCTGGAGTTTAGCATCGGCTGCGTTCATGAGCAGGAAAGCGCTCATTAATAAAATCTCGGTGATGAGGATATAGTTCGCATCAGATTTCGGCCAGCTTTTCATTTCTACGCCACTAAAGCGTTTAAGTTTGAGGATGTTCCTGCGTACCAGAAAAATAGCGCACGAAACCCAAACGGTAAAAGCCAGAATTTCAAAAGAGCCGATCAGGAAATTATATAAACCACCCAAGCCATTAAAAATGCGGTGTGTGCCGAACAAACCATCGATCATGATTTCCAACACTTCGATATTGATGATTACGAAGCCTATGTAAACAAAAAAGTGGAGGAAGGCAGGGATAGGGCGAACAACCATTTTAGATTGACCAAAAGCCACCCGAAGCATCGTCATTAATCTTTTTTGCGGTTGATCTTGTCGATTTACCGGTTTGCCTAAACGGATATTGCGAATTATTTTACGCAGGTTAACTGTAAACAGCGCAATTGCTGCAAGTGTAAGTACTAGAAAAAGGATCTGTGCCACCATGCAAAATTAGATTGTTATGCTAAATTAGGATATTAATCTCAAAAAAATACTATGCATGCATAAAAAAAATAATAAAATTGTTTGTTTGTACTCATTCTAAGCAAGTATTAAGGCCTTTATTAAAAATAGTGAAAAATTAATTAATTGATAATCAGTGTAGCAATGAAATAATCGAAAAAAAATTTTGCTTTTGAAAAAAGAACACTACATTTGCAATCCCAAACGGATGGTGCCATAGCTCAGTCGGTAGAGCAAAGGACTGAAAATCCTTGTGTCCCTGGTTCGAATCCAGGTGGCACCACTTCCAAAAGCCTTTCAGAAATGAGAGGCTTTTTTGGTTTATGGCATTCTTAAATTGTCCTGGTTTATTTATTTGCAGAGATTAGCATAGTATTCTATTTGTTGACCACCTAAGCCACCTTAGATCATCTAAGTTTATACTATACTTTTAAGGTTGTTTTGAGTTTCTTAATCATAGCATCTTATATTTCACATAAATGTTAAGTATTTTAGCATTTTTGCATCATGCAGAAATCTACAGATGATATTATAACCCCGAGGCTAATCCTTCGTTTAATGAATAAGGAAATGATATCTAATTTCCTGGAAAATGATTTAGAAGGGGCGGCGCTTTTACTGAAAGCTAACATTCCTGCAGAAATGTTGGATCATCCAGGTAGTTTGCGATATGGTTTAAAGCAATTTGAAGATCCAGATTACTTGCCATGGTCGGCAAGGGCAATTATATTAGCTGACGAAGATCGAATGATAGGATTGGTGAGGTTCCATAGTAAGCCAAATCCTGAATATTTAAAAGAATATGCTACAAACGCGGTTGAATTAGGCTATCGGATTATTAAAGACTCCCGGAAAAACGGTTATGCAACAGAAGCTGTTACGGCTGTAATGAACTGGGCAAACGTAAATTTTGGAGTTGAAAATTTTATAGCCAGTGTTTCGCCGGAAAATAAGGATTCGCTTAAACTTATTTCTAGTTTAGGATTTAAAAAGATTAGTGAGGTAATGGATGATATAGATGGCCTGGAGTATGTTTTTCTAAGGAATATTATTGACCATTTATAGTGATATGTTTTTTTGATTACTTTAAGTCGCCTGAGTGCGTGATATAAAATAAAAATATTTTTTCTGTGCATCTTCTTGCTTATCAAAAAGATGAGGCTTTAAGGTCTTGTTTTGATAAAAAAAACTGAAATCCTTTTTTGGAATTGAGAAAAAGAACACTACATTTGCAATCCCAAACGGATGGTGCCATAGCTCAGTCGGTAGAGCAAAGGACTGAAAATCCTTGTGTCCCTGGTTCGAATCCAGGTGGCACCACTTCCAAAAGCCTTTCAGAAATGAAAGGCTTTTTTGGTTTATAAGTATTTCTAATTTTGATTAACATTTTTATACCCTTTCGGGTATTTTTTTTGTTTATTTATTATTTTTTGTACCCTAAAGGGTATTATTTTCTTGATAAAATGACTATATTGTACCCGAAAGGTATGGAATATGGATCCAATAGTAACATTTATACGCGCATCAAGGAAAAAAAATGGATTATCTCAGGAAGACCTTGCATTTAAGGCTGGGGTTGGGTTGCGCTTTCTCCGCGAATTGGAAAGAGGTAAGCCGACCGTTCAGCTTGATAAAGTGAACGATGTTTTGAAAATGTTCGGAAAGCAGCTTGGTGTAATCGATAAAGAACCAGATCATGATCAATAAGGCAAAAATTTTTTATAGTGACCAATTAGCCGGTTATCTCGAAAAGAACGATAACGGATATAGTTACATTTATGATATGGCTTATTTAAAAAGTATGTATCCAAAACCGATAAGCCAAACATTGCCTTTAAGTGAATATCCTTACAACAGCCGTACTCTTTTTTCTTTTTTTGATGGACTTATCCCTGAAGGATGGCTTTTGAACCTTGCGCTCGCCCATTGGAAGATCAAAGGAACAGACCGATTTGAATTATTGGTTACACTTTGCAGGGATACTATAGGTGCAGTAACAGTTTTGCCGATGGAGGAGGAAAATGGCTAATTGTTTTTTTTGTTATAAAGCGCTGGAAGGAATACAGGATTATCATGTAACCTGTTGTAAAAAGTTCTTCGGAACAGATCAGTTACCTGAGCTAAAACTTGATCAGCGGCTGTTAGATGATCTGGCTGAGGAAACTGTCAATAAGCGGATTGCAGTAACGGGGGTTCAACCTAAATTGTCGCTGGATCTGGAAAATACAGGCACGGGTAAAAGATTGACAATAGTAGGGCTTTGGGGCAAATACATATTAAAGCCTCAGCATTCTGCAATGGCATTTATGCCGGAAGTAGAGGATCTGACTATGCATTTGGCTGCATTATTCAAAATAAAAACCTGTGAACATACTTTGATACCCGTATCAGACGGGAAGCTTGCCTATGTAGCCAAAAGATTCGACAGGGTAGGGAAAACAAAAATACATATGGAAGATTTTTGTCAGCTTGGCGGCTTTCAAACCGAGCAGAAATACGACAGTTCCTATGAGCGTTGCGGTAAATTGATCAATCTTTATTGTACGAACAAAGGACTGGATGTACTCAATTATTTTGAAATCCTCCTTTTTTCTTTCCTGAGCGGAAATAACGACATGCACATGAAAAATTTTTCTATTCTTTATTCAGGAGACCAGATTAAGCTATCTCCTGCGTACGACCTAATTAATAGCGCTTTGGTTTTTCCTTCCGATAAAGATGATACGGCATTGCTCTTAAGCGGTCGTAAAGTAAATATTAAATTGAAAGATTTTGAAAATCTGGCAGTCGTCCTCGGGCTTAGTGGTAAAGTATTTGAAAGGGTAATTGATAAATTTACCAAACGGTCAGATCAGGTTTTCAATATGATAGACAGTTCTTTCCTTTCGTTAGCGTATAAGGAAAGATATAAAATGATCTGGACAGAGCGGATTAGCCGGTTAAAAGGCTTATAGCCGTTTAAAGAAATCACAAAAAAGCCTCCGTTTTAAAAGAGGCTCGTTCGCTTTTATGTTTCTACATGATAATCTTGTTTCTCCGCTATCTCTTTAACCTTATCCAGTGCTTTAGGCCATGTTTTTTCGAAATAATCTCTCCATTCATCGCTAATGCCCATATCAATAACGAGTTCTGTCTTACCATCTCTTTCATTGAGGGTATAGTTCTCAAGTGTTTCGCCCCAATTCCCGCTGTAGTCTTCCTTGCCGTCTTTTATCTCACCAAGGTGTTTGATAGACATATACTGGTTTGGGATACTGTCTTGAATCACAGCTACCATTCCATCTCCGTTTTCGCCGAGAAACAGGGCCTTGCTTCCTTTTTTCCAGTCGGTTTCTACACGAGAGCCTTCCATAAAAGCAGCTGTCCACTTAGGGTAGGTTTCTACGCCAAACAGCGCATTCCAAACTTTTTCTGCTGTGGTGTTAATTGTGGTTTTAAATTCGATCTTTTCCATAGTTCTTGGTTTAAATCAGATAATTAGTATAACAAATTTGCACAGGATTTGATTGACTTAAGCGGTGCAAAGGCGACAATTTGTGGGGGCATAAGGACTAATAGTAAAACACCGTTTAGCAGATATTGTTAAAAATTGCTAAATATCTAAATGAAAAGTAATTTAATCGGTAGATTTACGTAATTCACCAATATATTCATGAGTGTGCAATTTTGAGTTAAATTTAGTTTGTTGGCAGATAAAGTTTATCTCTGAACAACTTAACGATTGCCTTATACGTATATAGAGATAACATTATTATAATTCCAATGAGAAATAAGAAATTCTTTTACCTGGTAGCGCTAGGTTTTTTAAGCTTTGGGGTTATTACCGGCTGTAAAAAGAGCAATACTACGCCTGATGAGCCTATAACCCCACCAGTTGTTACCACGGCTAGCGGAACACGGGATGAATTGACTAAAGATTCTATCTTTTTATATGGCAAGGAGCTTTATTATTGGAATACTTCGCTACCCACTTATGAGGTGTTTAAACCACGTGGATTTAGTTCGAATGAAGCGGAACTATATGCTATGACACAATATTCTTTAGATCCGGCAACGGGAAAGCCATATGAATATGGAAGCACTCCCGGCGAACCTAAATATTCGTTTTTCGACTATACTGCAGCTACTACAGGTAAAACAGGAGCGCTTAAGGCAGATGTAAATGGCTCGGCCAATGATTATGGTTTTTCTGTTCAATATAATGATACTACAGATTTAAGGGTGAAATATGTTTATCCTAACTCTCCTGCAGCCTTGCAGGGTTTAACACGCGGTTGCAGGATAACGAGTGTAAACGGAAGAACAGAACTGACCTACCCTGGTGCAGTTAGTTTTTTAAATAATGCCATTTTTGGTGCTAATGCAACGGTGACTTTAGCTTTTAATGATATAGGCGGTAACCCTAAAACAGCTGTTGTATCCAGTAGCTTTTATAGTGTTAATCCGATCTTATTTACCAATGTTTATACGGTTGGTGCAAAGAAAGTTGGTTACATTGTTTTTAATAGTTTTACCAATAATGCTTCTGCGGCTATAAATACAGCGTTCGCTAATTTTGCTACGCAAGGGGTGAGTGAATTAATTATTGATTTGCGTTATAACGGCGGAGGCTATGTTTCAACAGCTACACAAATCATCAATTTAGCGGCGCCAGCAGGGGAAACCGGTAATACGATGTTCACTTCTTATTATAATAACTACCTGCAGTCGATTACTACTCCCCAGCGTAAAGCCTCCGTTCTGGCACACCAGCCGCTGTTGGATGATGAGGGTAAACTACAGACCTTTACCACTGGTGTGAATGGTAAGTATGCTACGTATGCAGATTTAGATTATTCGCCTTCAGCTGCCGATAATATAGAGAAATTTGCAAAGTCCGGTTCATTATCTTTAAACCGCATATATTTTATTGTAACTGGATCAACAGCCTCGGCAAGCGAGTTAACCATTAACAGTTTAAAACCAGTAATGGATGTGAAACTGATTGGTACAACAACTTACGGTAAACCAGTTGGTTTCTTTCCGATCAGAATAGATAAGGTGGATATGTACATTCCAGAATTTGAAACTAAAAATAAACTTGGCGTTGGCGGCTACTATTCTGGCCTAACGGTAGATAAACAATCGGCAGAAGATTTAACCAAAGCCTGGGGTGATGAAACAGAAACATTGTTGGCCAACGCTCTTTCATACGCCAAAAACGGGACTTTTATAACTACACCTGCAAAAACAGCTAGTTTAAGTACAACGACAACAGCAATGCCATCAAAATTATCGGTGACACAACTAAGGGCATTAGATGAAAAGTTAGATCCAAAAGGATTTAAAGGCATGGTGATGACGCCGGATAAGAAATTTTAATAAAAGCTAATAACGAAAATGCCCGCTTAACATATTTAGTTAAGCGGGCATTTTTATTTGTGACGGTATTTACAATAATATTTTACTGCTGATATCTTTATTAATGGTGATATACCCTGGATATTTAACAGGTGTATTGCCCAGCATAAAGGTTGGTTTTATTTTTATGGTTAATAAACCTAGTTTTTCATCTTTTGACGATGATCCTTTCTGAGCCGCTTTGATAATATCGTTAAATACATTACCATTAGATATTAACCCGTAAATATTGCTCGCCAATTGTACCGGAACGGTAACCGTTTGGCCTTGTGCAATACTTACATTTTGATTAACGATGCCTTCCGCTAAATCGGTATTATTAACCAATATTTTATATTCGAACTGGTTTATCGCGGCTAAATTGCCCGATGGATTGGTTATCTCTAAATTCAGATTGGCCCTAAGCGGAATATCTTTTCTAAGCAAACCCAATGCAACCCCAGGCAAACTGGTTAAGCTAAAGCTTTGCTGATCCATTAACTTTTTAACATCTGTGCCTGCAATCGATACCTGTTGTACACCTGTAATTTTATAGGTGCAATCTTCAAGTGCTTTTATCTGCTGTGCCTGCCTGTTTACTCCACATCCAAAAATGCTTATGGTAAACAGGAAAAGCAATAGTTTTTCTTTCATGTTATTCATAACGCCAAAATAGTAAAACTATTTCAGCTGTAATATGCGTTTAACCAAAATTAACTAAGCACTTGGTGTAGCGGTTTCGATATCATCGCGTTTATCGTCGCTATCAGTTTTCTCTTCTTCGTCAGGTTTCTCCGCAGTATCTGCTTCTTCATCCTGATCATTCAATTTTTTCTCATCCTTAACTTCCTCGGTTTTTAATGCCTCACTTGGTTTTTCGGTTTCCTTTTCTGTTGAAGGCGTTACGGTTTCTATTTCCAGCTGTACATCATCTGTTGGTTTTGGATGATTTGTGCCTGATGTTGTTCCTGTTTTATTTTCTTCGTTTTCCATGGTATAAATCTGTTTTAATACTTTATAAATGAAATTAGAAGGCATTTTGTTTGCTTTTATTAAAAAGCCACTACTCATTTTTTAACTTTGCATAAAATTATAATAATATGGCCATCACCATCAGGAAGATAACTGCACAAGATAACACTGCTACCGCTTCAATGATCAGGACGATTTTAAGAGAATTTAAAATAGACAAGCCCGGTACTGTTTATACCGATCCTACAACCGATGAGCTGTCTACAGTTTTCGAACATCCGCAATCTGCTTATTGGTTGGCCGAAGAGTATGGGGTTATTATTGGTGGCTGTGGTATTTATCCAACAGAAGGCTTGCCAGATGGTTGTGTTGAGCTGGTTAAATTGTATACCTCCGCATCTTCGCGCGGGAAAGGTATTGGCAAAATGCTTATGGAAAAAAGCATAGAATCAGCCCAACACTTTGGTTATAATGAGGTGTATTTAGAATCGTTCCCTGAGCTTACCACAGCAATCAGTATGTATGAAAAAGCAGGATTTAAAAAACTCGCTGCTCCATTGGGTAATTCGGGCCATTTTGCCTGTAATGTTTGGATGCTGCTGGTTTTATAGATGGTTAATTGTTGAAACTGACTAATCGGTCAACTATTGCAATTGAGAAAATCTAACCCAATTAACCAGTTAACCGATTTAAACACTTAACCTAACTCAGCCTAATTTTTGCCAACCCTGTTTTCCTCATCACTTGTTCCGGTTTTTCTACTGCGGGCGGTTTTGATTTTCATGTTCCCGAATTTATAGGTAAAACTTAAGTTTATCCTGCGGCTTTCCCATTCGTTCTGCCAATAGGTTTTAATGTTATTGTATTCCAGGTTGGCTCTGAATTTACTGGTATTGAAAATGTCGTTTACTTTTAGGGCTAGTGTTGCATTTTTGTTCCAGAATGATTTTTTAGCACCAATATTTAGCTGGTAACTCCCTAAACTGCGGAAAAGGCCAGAAACAGAAGGAGAATCATAATAAGCATAACATGATAAGCTATAGTTTTTGGGTAATGTGATCGTATTATCCATCAGGACCGACCAGTTCCACGAGAACGCATTATAACCATTACCCTGAACAGCTGATTCGGTGCGGTTAAATCCAGCCGAAACTTCAGTACTGTTGTTCCACCATTTGGTTACATCAAAAGGACTTCCGGTTGCCATATAAAAGTTGGTGGTACGGCTTAGGTTTTCTGGTCGGGAGATACTTTCTTTAGTCGCATCATTTTGATAAACTACTTCCGATATCGAGCCGTTGTTAACTGAATAGCTCAATGTTAATATCCTGAAATTTTTAAAGGAATAGTTAAATTCAAAGCTGTTTGCGTACGAGGGCTGTAAAAACGGGTTCCCTTGCAAAGCAGTGTAAGGATCGCTATAAAAAGTAAAGGGATTTAAACTGCTGTACGACGGGCGATTAATACTTTTTCGGTAGGCTGCCGTAATCAGGTTGTTCGAATCGAGTTTTAAGGAAATAAAGAGTGTTGGAAAAAGCTTCCAGTATTTTCTATCGATCAGGGTATTCGTTCCCGATGAACTGCCGTTGCCCAAAGTCTGCTCTGCACGTAAGCCTGCTTTAATCTGTAAATTTTTGAAGTTTTGATCTAATGAAAGATAACCTGCATTAATGTTTTCGTTGTATAAAAATAGATTCGTCCTTCTTGGATCGGTGATCCAGCCAGCGGTTTTCAGCGAATCGAAACGAACATCGCTCTGCGATTTTACCCAACTGCTTTTCCAGCCGGTTTCCATTTTTAGTGTTTTGTTAAAGTTCAGGGTGTAATCAGCCTTGATCGAATAGATCGATACTTTTCCCATGCCATTATTGCGCAGATCAATTGGAGTACCAATAAGCCGATCGTTTTCATCAAGGTAATTGTTGGTAAAAGTTTCGTTTTTACTATTGTCATAACGCACGTAATCTGCATCAATACCCAGTTCTCCACCCAAACTATCTGTTTTTAGCCGGTAGTTTAGGTTTAAAGCGTGGTTTTTTTCGGTATTGTGCTGCGGATTGAACATGCTTGTTCCGCCCATTTTTACCCCAGCAGAATTATAATTTACCGAATTACTGTTTACCTTGGTTTCTTCCGGAGCGGTATAACCTTTTACCATAATGCCCAGGGTATTTTTATCATCAATAAAATAATCTGCACCGGCAGAATAATTTAAACTATTTGTAATCGGGTGCCAAAAGTTAAGCTGGTTATATTGTTCTTGTTCTATGGTTCTGTTTAAAGTTAACCTATTGTATGAGTTAAAGTGTCCGGCGTCTAAGCGCAGATAAGTACTCACTTTACCGATATTGTAATTCAGGTTGGTACCCGCATAAACTTTTTCATAACGACCGTAACCACCACCCATATTCATGTTTCCGTTAAATCCCTGCATTTTATTTCTTTTGAGTTTTATGTTGATGATCCCTGCTGTACCAGCTGCATCAAAAGAAGAAGGTGGATTGGAAATCAACTCTATTTTACTTAATACAGATCCGGGTAGCGATTTTAAGTAAGTGGTTAATTCCAAACCTGTCATGTAACTCATCTTACCATCAATCATTACATTGATTCCTTTTTTACCTTTCAGAACAATGTTATCGTCCTTATCGATCTTTACACCTGGCGACCTGCTGATTACTTCTAATGCATTATCACCCGCGGTATTCATTTGTTCTACATTTACAATCACCCGGTCTGCTTTTTGATCAATTACGGGCATTTTTGATATAATGTTTACATCTTTCAGATTTTGGGCCAAGTCTGTTAGTATGATTCCTGGCACTTTAACAGGCATATCTTTCACTTCGAATGGTGCAGATTGGTTTTTACCATAACCCATCATTAGCGCCTTAATAAAATATCGGCCAGATTTAACGTTGGCAAACTCATAAATTCCCTGTTGGTTGGTCACCTGTAAGGCAACTGAAGCCGAATCGGGTAAGTGGATTAAAGCAACTGAAGCATAATCTAATGCTTTATTACTTTTATCGGTAACAGTTCCTGAGATTTTAATGTTTTGAGCAAAAGCGCTTTGAAGACTAAAAATAAGCAAAGCAAAAAGAGCAGATTTAAATAAGCGGTTCATCATTGTATTTGTTTTATAATTGACGATTCAAAGATGAAGATGTCGCGTGAGGTTAAAAATTATATAATCCCAACCCTCTGAAATATTATCCCAATCCTTTTTCAGGCAATAAAAGGTGTTGATCCTTAAATTGTACAGGTTGGGATAATTATTTGCCGGTTTGGAATAAGAAAATAGGCAGTTAAGAAAGCTTTGCATAGTTTTAGGACATGAAAACAATAAAAACCATTTCTATTCATGTTCTATGCTGGTCACTTGTTTTGGGTTATTTTTATGGCGGTCATTTAATTGATGGCACAACCTTCAGACAATCTGCATTTAGCATTTCTATGAATTTTATACAGTTGATAGAATTCTACATATGTTATACATGGGTATATCCAAGATTTTTGAAAAGAAACAAATTGCCTCAGTTAATAGGCGGTATTTTATTTACTATGGCAATGTTTACATCACTTCGGTATTTAATAGAAGAGATCCTCTATCTAAAATGGTTTGGTTTTCATAATTATGATGATGGAGTAACTGCATGGGCCTATATATCTGATAATATTTATTGGAGTATCGGATTCATTGTAACACCGGCTGCGGTTTATGGTATTGAGCAGAGTTTTAAATCGGAGCAGATGCATAGAAAACTTAAAGAAGAAGTGGTTAAAGCAGAACTCTCATTTCTCAAATCGCAGATCAATCCACACTTTCTGTACAATACTTTAAATTATGTTTATTCCCTGGCCATTCCTGTTTCTGATCAACTGGCCAATGCTGTTTTGCGTTTATCAGATTTAATGCGGTATACACTGAACGATAGCCCGGATGGCAAAGTAAGTTTAGATAAGGAAGTGGAATATCTTGAAAGTTATGTAGCATTATTTAAGATGCGTTTTGAACCCAGATTTTATGTCGACTTTACAACCGAGGGCATTGCCAATCAAAAGATAGCTTCGCTAATCCTGATCCCTTTTGTTGAAAATGCTTTTAAACATGGTGTGGTGACTGATGAAGCCCAGCCGGTGCGTATTAAACTCAAAATACAGAACAAACGATTAAGTTTCGAAGTAAGCAATAAGATCAGCCACGCACAAAAAGACCACTCAAGCGGTGTAGGTATGGTAAATATCCACCGTAGGTTAGATTTGATTTATCCTGATAAACATGAGTTATTGATTTCAAATAATGGCAATACTTACAAAAGCACATTAATTTTAAATCTGTAATGATTAATTTGTAACATTGAAATATTCTAGCTTACGCTAAGGGCTCACCGCCAAACTTAAAACCTTAATTGCCACTTATGATCCGTTGCCTTGCTGTTGATGATGAATCTTACGCTTCAGACATTATTGCTACTTTTATCAATAAAACCCCTTTTTTAGAATTGGTTGGGACCACTACAAACGCCTTTGAAGCCCTTAATTTGGTTCAGGAGGGTAAGGTTGATCTCGTTTTTTTAGACATACAGATGCCGGAATTAACCGGGATCCAGTTTTTGAAAATCTGTGGTGGTAAATGCAAAGTAATTTTAACCACGGCTTATCCGGAATATGCTTTAGAAGGTTTTGATCTTGATGTAGTAGATTATCTGCTCAAACCGATCTCCTACGAGCGTTTTTATAAGGCAGCTACGAAAGCACAACAGATTTTAATGCCTGTGGCACCTGTACAACAAGAAGTGGTTATTCAGCAGGTAACACAGGGGAATGATTTTATTTTCATCAAGGGCGATACCAAGAACAAGTTTATCAAGGTTAATTATGAAGAAATTCTCTACATAGAGGGGTTGAAAAACTATGTTTCGGTGTATACCGCCAGCCAAAGGATTGTGACTTATCAGTCACTGCGTGAGCTGGAAACTGAACTGCCCCAGCCACCTTTTTACCGTATCCATAAATCGTATATTATCTCCATCGAAAAAATTAAAATGATAGATGGAAACACCGTTTATATTAATGATCAGGCGATTCCAATTGGCGAAACCTATAAAGAAGAATTTTTTAAAGTGGTTAGGGAAGGGAAGAAGGGTAGTTAAATATTGTTAGATTGTTCAATTGTTAGGATTGATCTCTGGTAAACCATTTTCTATCTTCATGTTCTTAATCCCTTAATGGTAAAAGGTAGCTAAAAGTAAGTTTCGTGTAATCTGTGTTTCCGTGGCAAAAAAATCGTTAGATAGATTCTGGAATAAGTTTAGAATGGCGCGTCTTTTTTGATTTGTACTTAAAAAACTTAATGTTCTTAATCTCTCAATGTTAAAAACTCTTTAATGATTTGGTTTCTGGGATCATTAAGAAATTAAGGCATTAAGAATCATATTGCAAATTCAAACTTCATATTAGAAAATAAAGGCTAAAACCTAAGATAAAAAGTAAATTCCGTGCAATCCGTGTTTCCATGGCAAAAAAATGGTTTAGATAGATTCTGAAATAAATTCAGAATGACGTGTCTCTTTTTACTTCTGTGTAATCCATGTTTCTGTGGCAAAGAAAATAGCTAGATAAATGAATCTATTGGCCCTATGGTTGGTTTTTACAATTCAACAATAAAGCAATTCAACAATCAATTAACCAGTTACCATTCTCACCAGTTTTCAGTTGGCAATTTGCAGATAACAATTTAGCAATCTAACAATTTTAGCAATTACCACGGTACATTTAAACCAGTTTCAACAATTAACCAGTCTTGTGCATAAATTCTCCCCAATATTTCTTCCGTTTTCTTTAAGTTTGCTGCGTAAAGATTAAATCAAACATTACCATGCAAGAAACCAATTCGCTAAACCAGGTTGCAGAATTTCACACTACCTTTAAACATCCTATTTTAGAAAGTCCGGTAATTCCTTCAAAGCAGAGAGCCAATTTGCGTATATCGCTTTTAGCCGAAGAGCTGAAAGAATTACAAGAAGCTGTAGAAAATGATGATCTGGTAGAAGTGGCCGATGCCCTTTGCGATTTGCAATATGTTTTAGCTGGTGCCATCCATGAGTTTGGTTTGGGAGGAAAATTTAAGACTTTATTTGACGAAGTCCACCGTTCTAATATGAGCAAAGCTTGCAAAACTGTTGAAGAAGCTGAACAAACGATCCGGTTTTACTTAGATAAAGACCAGACCGAATCTTATTACAAAGAAATCGATGGATTATTTTTGGTGTTCAGAAAATCTGACGATAAAACTTTAAAATCGATCAATTATTCTCCTGCAGATTTAAAATCGCATTTGGTTTAACCCATAAATAAGCTCGAATTGAAAAGACTAAAACAGATTGGAAACGAGCTGAAATTGACACAGGTAAATCCTGATGCAACTTTAATGCGTGAGTTTATTTTTTACTCGCCCAAAATGCCTTTGCGCCTGCATCAGGAACAGCTTATTGATGTATCAAAACAGTTTAGTCTCCAGGTTTTTGATACCTATTTCACCAATGCCGAAGTAAGCATTAACTGTTTTAGCTGGGGAAATGGCAAACGTAAAGTGTTGCTTACGCATGGCTGGGCTTCAAAAGCTTTAGACTTTTATGAGTTGATTATTGAACTCCAGAAAATAGATGACCTGGAAATTATCGCTTTTGATGCACCTGGCAACGGAAGTTCAATCTCCGAATTTTCCAACCTGATGTTATATGCCGATTCGGTAAAATCTATTGCCTTAAATTATGCGCAGCCTGATGTTTTGATCGGACATTCGCTTGGTGGCATGGCCAACGTAATTGCTTTGCAGGAATTAGAGATTAATCCTAAGCTCCTCATTAGCATTGCGCCATTAATCAGACTGAAAGAAAACTTCGAGCAAAGTTTAGATTCGGTAAACATTGGTGCAAAACATCAGGATATCTTCTTTGAGAATTTTGCTCAAGAATTCCCTGTTCCCGTCAGCCACTTTAACTTGACCGAACTTTATCAGCTAAGTCCGGATCTTGATCATTTTCTGGCATTCGATCCTGCTGATCATATCTCGCCATATTTATTTCTTAAAGAATTTTCGGATAAATATCCTGCCATCAACTCAAAATCTTTTGAAGATGTGGGGCATTATAAAATTCTCAGATCTATTGATGTGATCGAAGATATTGTGCAGAGAATATCTGCGCTTCCAACGCCATAAATCGCAATTACGGATCTAAGCGTAGGGAGTAAACTGGAAGATGAATAATATCTAAGTTATATATGGGTTTTAACTAAGTGTGGAAATTGTTATCCTGAGCTTGTCGAAGGACTTGTTTAAATATTTTTTAATGTGTTTCGACAGGCTCAACATGACACAATTTGAAGGAAAATTATCTTAATAATCGCTTCTGCAAAAATTGGGGCAAAACAATAATCTGCGCTTATCTTCTTTAATCTGCGGGAAAACTATATCATCATTATTGCCCCGCAGATTTCGGTGATTAACTCAGAATTAAATCTTCATTTTAATCTGAAAATGCACTAAGGTTCGCTTTTTGCTACAATATTACTTCCGACCTCCGTCTCCGGACTTATCTAATTCCATCATCCATTTTACGTCTTCCATCTCTCGTGCATAACAGTGCATAACAGTTAAAATTACTGTATATTCTATTTTAGAGCGACCAAATATATTAATAGAACATGCAGGCAATTTTAGGCGTAATATTTCATTTCTTCGGTGGCTTTGCCTCTGGAAGTTTTTATATTCCATACAAAAAAGTTAAAGGCTGGGCTTGGGAAAGCTACTGGATTGTTGGGGGAATTTTCTCCTGGTTAATCGTTCCGCCACTTGCCGCTTATTTAACTATCCCAAATTTTACGGCAATAATCACCAGTACCAACGGTAGTATTTTATGGCTAACCTATTTTTTTGGTGTGCTTTGGGGTATAGGCGGCTTAACTTATGGTTTAGGCGTTCGTTATCTGGGCGTATCATTAGGGAGTAGTATCATTTTAGGACTTTGTATGGTCTTGGGTTCAATCCTGCCATCTATTTACTTCGATTTTTTTCCGCAGGCAGGTAAAGATACTTTTACCATGTTTCTGCATACCGATTGGGGACGTATGGTATTGCTGGGGCTTTTGGTCTGTGTGGTTGGAATTATCATCTGCGGTAAAGCAGGTACGATGAAAGAAAAGGAAATGAAATCTGGCATTACCGATCCGCATGGGATGGAGGTAAAAACAGAATATAAGTTTGGCCTTGGTTTATTTGTAGGAATTGTTTCGGGTGTTTTAAGCGCCTGTTTCAATTTCGGTATCGAGGCCGGAAAACCAATGGCTGATGCAGCGAACGCCATCTGGAAAGCAGCAAATCCTGCTGAAACCGGTAATTTTTTATTCCAGAATAACGTTACTTATGTAATTGTGCTTTGGGGAGGTTTAACTACCAACTTTATCTGGTGTATGGTATTAAATGCAAGGAATAAAACATTTGGCGATTATACCAATGCAAAAACACCGTTATTAAAAAACTATATTTTTTCGGCATTGGCAGGTACTACCTGGTTCTTACAGTTCTTTTTCTATGGTATGGGCGAAAGTAAAATGGGCAATGGCGCCAGTTCATGGATTCTGCACATGGCCTTCATCATCCTTATCGCCAATATATGGGGACTGGTATTAAAAGAGTGGAAAGGTGTATCAAGAAAAACATTGATTACTGTTTTGGCGGGTATTTTAACCATCATCATTTCAGTACTCATTGTGGGTTATGGTAATTCAATTAAAGGTTAATAAATAAAAATTTAAATAAAATATAAGAATGTCAATCGATACGAAAAGTTATAAGCACGTAAGCTATCTATGGGATGAAGAGGAAGCCGCAAAACTGGCTGGAGATGAAGTTGCCCTATTAATTTATCGCTCTAATTTATTGGGTGCAGACTTACGCTTAACCAATTATGGAGGTGGAAATACCTCGTGTAAAGTATTGGAAAAAGATCCGCTTACCGGTTTAGAAACCGAAGTGATGTGGGTAAAAGGTTCAGGCGGCGATTTAGGTACTTTAAAGAAAAGTGGCCTGGCAGCATTATATGTTGATCGTTTACGTAGCTTGAAAAATATTTATCGTGGGGTAGAACATGAAGATGAAATGGTTGAACTGTTTAACCACTGCATTTTCGATTTAAGTTCTAAAGCACCATCAATCGATACGCCTTTGCATGGTTTCCTGCCATTTGCGCATATCGATCACCTGCACCCCGATGCGGCCATTGCTATCGCGGCGGCTAAAGACGGCAAAAAAATTACCGAAGAATTATTTGGCGGAACAATTGGCTGGGTAGAATGGAAAAAGCCAGGTTTCGAACTGGGTTTACAATTAAAGCAATGTTTAGATGAAAATCCTGGTATCCGTGGCATTATGTTGGGCTCGCATGGTTTATTTACCTGGGGAGATACCGCTTATGAAAGTTACCTGAATACTTTAGAAGTAATCGAAATCTGTTCTGAATACCTGAACCAGAACTATGGTAAAACAGGTCCTGTTTTTGGCGGACAGAAAATAGAAAGTGCAGCAGCAGATCAGCGTAAACAACAGGCGGCTGCTTTAGCGCCCGTTTTACGTGGTTTATGTTCTTCTAAACAGCATATGATCGGTCATTTTACCGATGACAGTCGCGTATTGGAATTCATCAATTCTAATGATCTGGATCGTTTGGCCCCAATGGGAACCAGTTGTCCTGATCACTTTTTGAGAACTAAAATCAGTCCGCTGGTTTTAACACTAGAAAGTAATGCAGATTTATCAGATGTTAAGGCGCTAAAAGAGTCATTAGAACCTGCTTTCGAGGCTTATAGGGCAATGTACACCGCTTATTATGAAGCTTGTAAACATCCAAACAGTCCGGCTATCCGGGATACCAATCCAGTGGTTATTTTATACCCTGGAATCGGCATGTTTACCTTCTCTAAAGATAAACAGACCGCAAGGGTTGCAGCAGAATTCTATATTAATGCCATTAACGTAATGAAAGGTGCTGAGGCCGTTTCAGAATATACTTCGTTACCTCACCAGGAAGCTTTTAATATCGAATACTGGTTGTTGGAAGAAGCGAAATTACAGCGTATGCCAAAACCAAAACCTTTAACAGGAAAAATTGCCCTGATTACTGGTAGTGCAGGTGGCATCGGTAAAGCAATTGCGAAGAAATTTGTTGCAGAAGGTGGTGTGGTAATCTTAAATGATATGAACGCCGGGCGTTTGGAAGAAGCAGGTAAAGAGTTTGCAAACCTTTATGGCAAGGATTCTTACAGCACTGCAATTCTGGATGTAACCAGCGAAAACGATATTAAACAAGCTTTCGATGCTGCTGCTTTGGCTTTTGGTGGGGTAGATATTATTGTTAACAATGCAGGTTTATCAATTTCTAAAACCATTGCTGATCACACCGAAAAAGATTGGGATTTATTATATAATGTTTTGGTAAAAGGTCAGTTCTTTATTACCCAAGCTGCAACAAATACGATGCAAAAGCAGAATATTGGTGGCGATATCATTAATATTGTAAGTAAGAACGCCCTGGTGAGTGGACCGAATAATGCCGGTTATGGCAGTGCAAAAGCTGCCCAATTACATTTGAGCAGGTTAAATGCGGCCGAATTGGGCGCCGATAATATCCGTGTAAATGTGGTTAACCCTGATGCTGTAATCAGCGATAGCAATATCTGGGCAGGCGGTTGGGCAGAAGGCCGTGCAAAAGCTTATGGCATTACCGTTGCAGAACTACCGGCTTATTACGCCAAACGTACCTTATTGAACCAGATTATATTACCAGATGATATTGCCAATGCCTGTTTCGCCTTTGTAGGTGGCCTGTTGCAAAAATCAACTGGAAATGTTTTAAATGTTGATGGTGGAGTAGCCATGGCATTTGTAAGATAGCTTATCCTCGGTCTGTGTCCTCACAGAAGGAAACATATAATTGGATTAGTGGTCTGTGGGGACACAGACCACGGCAATAAGAATAGAACGAATTAAAAAATATTGTTCCTCGGTCTGTGTCCCCACAGACCGAAACGAATAATTAAATTAGTGGTCTGTGGGGACACAGACCACGGCGGTAAGAGTAGAACGAATTAAAAAATATAAACCACAGATAAAAGGATGCACACAGATACAAAATCCGTGTTTATCTGTGTAAATCTGTGGCTAAAAAAGTAGTCTGTGGAAACACGGACTAAAGCGGACAAATTGAGTTTTAGTAGGTTGTTTAATCGGTCTGTGCCTTGCGCAGATCGAAAATGACTTTAATTTTTTTATAATCGTCCTCGTTTGAAACGAGGATGAGCGAGAATGGCGATTGTATCGCCGCAATGATTAACCTAATAAACCAAATATTCTTATGAATATCGAGCAGAACCAGATAGAAAAACATAACGACTCCCTTTTAACCTCGCATCAACGTAAACTTTCATTTCTAAAAGAAGATTGGTCACACGTTGACCTGGAAAGCATAATCCAGAAACTGGTTGATTTTCAGATAGCCATTCCAAGCTGGGCTTTAGGTACAGGTGGCACACGTTTTGGCCGTTTTGCCATTACTGGTGGCGAACCGCGTAATATTGAAGAAAAAATTGAAGATGTTGGCTTGCTTCATGCGCTAAATGGTGCAAGTGGTGCAATTTCACTCCACATTCCCTGGGATATCCCTCAAAATGCAGAAGCTTTAAAAACTTTGGCGTCTGGCTATGGTTTAAAATTCGATGCCATGAACTCGAATACCTTTCAGGATCAGGCAGGTGCTGCGCATAGCTATAAATTCGGTTCACTTCAAAATGTGAATAAAGACATCCGCAAACAGGCAATTGAGCATAACATCGAAGTAATTAAACACGGAATTGCATTGGGGTCTGATGCATTAACCGTTTGGCTAGCCGATGGTTCTTGTTTCCCTGGTCAGCTGAATTTCCGTAAAGCTTTTGAGAATACCTTAGAAAGTCTGCAAGAAATCTATTCAGCACTGCCGGAAGATTGGAAAATGTTTGTGGAGTACAAAGCTTTCGAGCCTAACTTTTACTCTACTACGGTTGGCGATTGGGGACAATCACTGTTATACGCCAGTAAACTGGGTAAAAAAGCCTATACCTTGGTCGATTTAGGTCATCATTTGCCAAATGCAAACATTGAGCAGATTGTGGCTTTATTGTTAATGGAGGGAAAATTGGGTGGTTTCCACTTCAATGATTCTAAATATGGCGATGATGATTTAACTGCCGGAAGCATTAAACCTTACCAATTGTTCCTGATTTTTAATGAGTTGGTAGAAGGGATGGATGCAAAGGGAATGAACCATGCAAAAGATTTAGGATGGATGATCGATGCTTCTCATAATGTGAAAGATCCATTAGAGGATTTACTACAGTCAGTAGAAGCCATTATGATCGCCTATGCACAGGCTTTATTGGTTGATCGAAAAGCATTAAACGAAGCACAGAACAATAACGACGTGGCAAAAGCACAGGAAATTTTGCAAAATACTTTCCGGAGCGATTTAAGGGCTTTAGTAGCTGAGGCGAGATTGAGAGCTGGAGCGGCTTTATCGCCAATCGCATTATACCGCGGTTTAGAAGTTAGAAACAAGTTAGTTAATCACCGCGGAAATACTGTTGCCACAGGTTTGTAAATAGAGAAATAGAAAATGCCTAAACCTGTTATAGCCATATTTGATGTCGGGAAAACAAATAAAAAACTGTTTCTGATCGACGAAAATTACAGTATTGTTTACGAACGGTCTGCACGTTTTGTAGAAACAGTTGATGAAGATGGCGAACCATGCGAAAATCTGGAAAGCCTGCGTTTATCCGTTTACGATTCCCTGCATCAGGTTTTGCAATTAAAAGAGTTCGATGTTAAGGCCATAAACTTTTCTACTTATGGTGCCAGTTTTGTTTATCTCGATGAAAATGGCAATCCATTAACGCCACTTTATAACTATTTAAAAGAATACCCAGAGGAGCTTAAAAAATCTTTTTATGCAAAATATGGAGGTGAGGAGAAGATTTCCTTAGAAACAGCCTCACCTATTTTGGGTAGCTTAAACTCGGGGATGCAACTGTATCGCCTGAAATATGAAAAACCCGAAATATTTAAAAAGGTGAAATGGGCTTTACACCTGCCTCAATACTTGAGTTATTTGATTACAGGTGAGGCCGTGGCCGATATTACCAGTATCGGTTGTCATACCCAGCTTTGGGATTTCAACAAAAGTGAATACCACAGTTGGGTTACCACCGAGAAAATCGACCAGAAATTTGGTGCTTTTACGCCTGCAGATTCCAGCCTGAAAACGGATTTCGAAGGTAGCAGTGTAAATGTTGGAGTAGGTTTACACGATAGTTCTGCAGCATTGATTCCTTACCTGGCCAATTTTAACACTCCATTTGTACTCATCTCAACCGGAACATGGTGCATTAGTTTAAATCCTTTTAACCAGGAGCCATTAACAGCTGAAGAACTTAAACAAGATTGCCTGTGTTACATGCACTTTAAAGGTAAGGCGGTTAAGGCTTCTCGGATTTTTGCAGGCTACGAGCATGAAGTACAACTTAAGCGGATTGCAGAACATTTCGATCGTGCGGCTTATCTGTTTAAACATTTGAAGTTTAACCCTGCAATGATTTTAAAACTGGCTAATAAAATACCCGAAAACCAACAGGAACAACAGGGTTTTTCAGCAAGCTCCGCTTTTCCTGATCGCGATCTGAACCTCTTTCAAACGGCAGAAGAAGCCTATCATCAACTGATTTTTGACCTGATCAAGCAGCAGATTTATTCGTTAAAATTGATTTTAAACACAGGTGTGAAAAGAATTTTTGTAGATGGTGGTTTCGGTAAAAATGCAATTTATATGCATCTGTTAGCGATTTCTATTCCAGATATTGAGGTTTATGCTTCTTCAGTTTCGCAAGCTACGGCAATTGGTACAGCTTTGGCAATAAATGATGCCTGGAACGAAAACCCAGCACCAACGGATATGATCCAGCTAAAATACTATTCTGCCATACAACGAACCATAGATTTTTAGGGATTTCCGTATATTAGAATTTCCTACATCAATATAGTCAATTTGAAACCAGAAGATTTAATCCCCTATCTTAACGTCGACGAGTATTCGTCGACGCCAAAATACAAGCAGCTAACCAATGCCATTTTGGCGGCTATTGAAAGTGGTAAACTTCTGAAAAATAGTTTGTTGCCTTCTATAAACGAGCTGAGTTTCAGTCTGGAGATGTCGAGAGATACTGCCGAAAAAGGTTACCGTAATCTCCGGAAATTGGGGGTGGTCGATTCTGTGCCTGGCAAGGGTTATTTTATTATCAATACCGATTTTTCGCGGAAACTGAAGGTTTGTTTGCTTTTTAATAAACTCAGTACACATAAAAAGATCATTTACGATTCCTTCACTAAAACCTTAGGAGAACGTGCCGCAATCGATTTTTATATCTACAACAACGATTTTGCATTGTTTAAAAAAATGATTGTGGCCAAGCGCGACGATTATTCGCACTTTGTGATTATTCCACATTTTTTAGAAGGAGGCGAAAATGCACATGAAATTATCAATACCATCCCAAAAGAAAAACTGGTTATTCTTGATAAATTGCTGCCAGGGGTAACCGGCGATTATGCTGCGGCTTATGAAAACTTTGCGCAGGATATTTATGCAGCTTTAGAGCAGGCTTTAGAACGCCTTTCACATTACCGCACCCTGAAAATCATTTTCCCAAAGAACAGTTATTTCCCTCATGAAATACTAACCGGTTTTTACAGGTTCTGCCAGCAATATGCTTTTGATCATAAGGTAATCCACAACATTAAAGACGAGGAAATTAATCCTGGCGAGGTATACATTAACCTGATGGAAGATGACCTGGTGATACTGATTGAACGCTTAATTGCCCAGAAACTTAAAATTGGGAAGGATGTTGGCGTAATTTCTTATAACGAAACGCCTTTAAAAAAGATTATTTTGGATGGGATTACTACCATCTCTACTGATTTTAGCGAACTAGGTGCACAGGCTGCTGAATTTATCCTTAACGGAAAAACTGAAAAGATAGCAGTGCCTTTTTATTTGAATTTGCGTAAATCGCTGTAATAAAGAGCAGGATTCGTCCTTTAGATTTGTTTTGATATTTTATTTAAGGATACCAAATTATTTACTTTACTTAAATTATAAATCAGATTACCTAAAACGGTAGCGGCACATTAATATATCGTCAAGGTTTTTATGCCTAAGAAATGATGCAATCCGCTACCGTTTTTTCCCTTAGTGACCAGATAACAATTAGGGTAATACCCATTATTAAGGACTAGGATCGATGGGGTAAAATTTAGGTAACTGTACAAACATAAAAAATAACAGGATGATTGGCACTACAAAATTTTTTATCGGGATTGATGTTTCCAAACCCCACTTCGATGTTGCATTGATGGCCGTTGTGGACCATGTAAAACAGGAGATAGCAACCGCACGGTTTGACAACACAGCTCCAGGGATAAAACTGTTTGACAAATGGCTAAAGTCTCACAGAGTTATATTCAGTAATGAATCTTTGGTTGTGATGGAAAATACCGGGATCTATCACCGTCTGCTATGGACTTTCTGCAGCAACAGGAACCTGCCCATCCACATCGGGAATGCCGCCCATATCAAATGGAGTTTTGGGATAGCCAGGGGCAAAAACGATAAAATAGACAGTATCCGGTTATGCAGTTATGCGTTCAAGGAAGCGGATGAGCTAAGCGCTACAGCTGCCCTGGATCCCGAGCTGATGCTATTGAAAGATCTGGTATCAGCGAGGACTAAACTGCTCAAACAAAAATCTGGCATTAGCGTTTCTGTAAAAGAACTTGGCAATGTTAATGGGAAAGAACATCAGAAACTGATTGAAAAAGCACTTAAAAATGCAATTGATGGTATAGTCAAGTCAATTAAGAACCTAGAAGACCAGATCAAAAAAATTATCAACGGAAATCAGGATTTCAAGCGGAACTATAAATTGTTGATCAGTATTCCCGGTATAGGGCATGTTACGGCGGTATACCTGATTGGCTGCACGGGGAATTTCGTTGGGCAGCCCAGCGGAAAAGAACTGGCCTGTTATGCAGGGGTTGCCCCATTTGAACAGACCAGCGGTATAAGTATCAAAGGTAAACCCAGGGTACACCGCATGGCCAATAAAGAGCTCAAAAGGCTGCTCCATATGTGTGCATTATCTCTAATTCAACACAATCAGGAATTCAAGACATATTACAATAGAAAAAAAGATGAAGGCAAGCACAGCATGAGCATAATTAATGCCGTTAGAAACAAGATAGCTTTAAGAGTTGCTGCAGTTATAAAAAATCAAACCAGCTATAAAAATAACTATAAAATAGCTGCTTAAAATTTGTTTTTATCATAACAATCATTTCGAGCGTAGCCGAGAAATCTATGAAATCCGGTCTTTCACTCATTGTCCTAAACTATGCTATTAGGTTAAGCACGTGGTTGCCAGCCTGAGCTTAGCCGACTTCTAGTGGTAATGATTATAAAATGATCTACTACAGGATATCTTTTAGTCGCGAGGTGTGTAATCATGTTAGTTTGGAATTTGTTATCTAATTAGCTAACTTTGTTGAGCTTAAATTTGGTTAATGAACGAGGAGTTTATCAGAGACATTTTCTACTTTGAAGAATACTATTTGGATTTTTACGAACAGCTCAAACCCAACGTAAAGAAAAAATTCAATTGGACCTTACAATTAATCGCTTCACTTGAAAAAGTTCCTGAAAAATATTTTAAGCACATTACAGGTTCTTCAGGGCTTTTTGAAATTAGGGTTGAAGTTGGTTCAGATATTTTTCGGGTATTTAGTTTTTTCGATAAGGGAAAACTGATCATTCTTGTAAATGGTTTCCAAAAGAAAACGCAAAAGACACCTAAAAGCGAAATCGAGCTGGCTGAAAAACTTAAAAAAAAATATTTCGATGGAAAAGACAAAAAATAAATTGACATCATTTGCTGATCATTTGGACAGCGAGTATGGCAAACGTGGGACTGAAGAAAGAGAGGTTTACGAACAAGAGTTTGAAAGTTTTAAGCTAGGAGCCATGCTTCAAGAACTCCGGAAAGAAAAGGGGATGACGCAAGAGCAACTTGCTGAAAAATGCGGTACTACAAAAACTTACATTTCCAGAATCGAGAATAATGCAAGCGACATTAGACTTTCAACTTTAATGAGAATTATTAAAGTTGGACTAGGTGGGCATTTGAACCTAAACGTGAGTTTATAAAACAAAATACCCTATTTTAGTTTTAAATGAGTGATCAGTTAACCACGCATCTAGTATCAGAGCAAAATCCTTACGATTATATCCTAAAAGATTTTAACCTGAAAGATCTGAGCCAGATTGTTATCCTTAAACATTTAGGCGGACTCATTCATACAGATGTTAAAGGTTTTTATCAGCTTTTTCCTGAGCAGATTGAAATTGATTTTGCAGCCTTTAGCGACGAAGCTTCCGGATTATCTTTTCCAATTGTTCAGGTTCAGCAGCACTCCAACTCAGTAAAACTTTCTTGCCGTTGCACTACACCGAAGCATAAATTGTGTGAGCATCAGGCGAGAGTTTTATACAATATCCTGCAACGGCAAGACTTGCTTATTTTTTTCGACAGTAATCTGCGGAAACAAAAGCTTGCCAAAATTGCGATCGATTATGGATTGGAAAAAGAAGAGAATCTTGATTTTCTTTTTAATCTCCGCTACGAAAACGGCCAGGTAATTATCCACCCAAAAATGGACGCCCTCCAGCCATTCAATAAAGAAGTCCAGCAAAATTTACAGGAACTTTTACTTCCGGCTAAAGCCAAAATAAAAGTACAGGCTAAAAACGACCCAGGTAAAATGATCCTGGTTTTTGGGCAACACCGCTATTACAACAATTTAACGGTCGAATTATTTGAAGCCGAAACCACTAAAAGTGGCAAGGTTAAAAATCCTATCAAGGGAATCAATCCGGCTGATTTGCTCTTCAAAACAAATGATAATGATCAGGTAAAATTTTATAGTGGTATTACTACTTTTCAGCAGAATTACAATAATGATCAAAGCGAGGCGGAGATTCAAGCCTTAAAAGCGATCGTTAAAAATCCTCAACAGATTCCTTTTTACCTGCAGGATAGTAAACATTCTGTGGCTATTCAAGCGTCGACCATTACAGCGGTTGATGTACACTTATTGGAGGTAGATCTGCGTCTTTCTGTAAACCAGCGCGATGATTATTATGAAATTACAGGGCGGCTGATCATCGAAGGGAAATCATACGAATTGGATAACCTCGTATTGGTACACCAGTATTTTGTTAAACTTAACAATCAGCTTTATTTAATTGGCAGACTGGATTTTCTACGCGTAATTGGTTTTTTCAAAAAGCAGAGCAACAGGTTAATCCTGCATAAAACCAAATATCCGGAGTTTCAAAAAGTTATTCTGGTGCCTTTAGAAGGAAGTATTCATGTCGATTATTCTTATTTAAAACCAGCTACAAAAATACAGATCGAAGAAAAAGGTTTCGATCTCGAAAATGAACAGTTGATTTATCTTTCAGAATCAGAAGATTATATTCTCCTTACACCCGTGATGCGTTATGGGAGCCTGGAAATACCTGTGCTGTCTAAAAAGAAAATCCAGGCGCAGGATAAACTGGGCAATCTCTTTACGTTACATCGTGATGAAGATGCCGAACTGCAGTTTATTGGGAACGTTTTGAAACAGCACCCTTATTTCTATGATCAGGAAACCAACGATTCTTTTTATTTGCACCGCAAAAGGTTTCTGGAAGAAGCCTGGTTCCTTGATGCTTTCGACGTATGGCGAAATAAAGGAATTCATATTTTAGGGTTCAACCAGCTCAAAAACAATAAACTGAGCGAATTTCAGGCGAAAATTAATATCGAGGTGTTGAGTGGAACAGATTGGTTTGAAACCAAAGTAAAAGTAAAGTTTGGCAAACAACAGGTTGCATTGAAACATTTGCATAAATCGATCAGGAACAAAAGTAAGTTTGTAACGCTTGATGATGGAACTCAGGGCATACTTCCACATGAATGGATCGAAAAATTTGCTGCTTATTTTAGTGCTGGTGAAGTAACCGAAGATGCCATTCTTACGCCAAAAATTAAATTTGCTTCTATAAATGAACTTTATGAAGATGCTTTATTGGATGGCGAAGTAAAAAACGAATTGAAACTGTACAAGCAGAAATTTGAAGGGACTGATTCGATTCAGGAAGTGGAAGTACCGAAAGGTTTAACCGCAACTTTACGTCATTACCAGAAAGATGGTTTAAACTGGCTCAACTTTTTGGATGATTTTAACTTTGGTTCTTGTTTGGCCGATGATATGGGATTGGGTAAAACCATTCAGGTTTTGGCTTTTATTTTATCACAGCGCGAAAAAGTAAAACACAATACAAATCTGGTGGTGGTTCCGGCTTCGTTAATATTTAACTGGAAGGCCGAAGTAGAGAAGTTTGCACCATCTATAAAAGTAAAAACCATTTATGCTGGCGAACGGACCAAAACGACTGATACTTTCGACGATTACGAAATCATTTTAACCTCTTACGGAACGCTGCTTTCTGATATCCGTTTCCTGAAAGATTATCGCTTTAATTATATCTTTTTAGATGAATCACAGCTGATTAAAAATCCGGAATCGCAACGTTATAAAGCAGTTCGGATGCTGCAATCGAGGAATAAAGTAACCATGACGGGAACGCCGATAGAGAACAATACCTTTGATTTATATGGGCAGCTGTCATTCGCTTGTCCGGGTTTGTTTGGCAGTAAACAGCAGTTTGCCGATTTATATTCAACGCCAATCGATCAGTTTAAAGATAGTAAAAGGGCAGAAGAGCTTCAGAAAAAAATACGGCCGTTTATTCTCCGCAGGACCAAAGAACAGGTAGCGAAAGAACTTCCCGATAAAACAGAAATAGTGCTGTATTGTGAAATGGGATCCGAGCAGCGCGAAGTTTACGAAGCGAACAAAAAAGAAATTCAGGATTTTATTCTGGGCAAACAGGAAGATGAACTGCCTAAAAGTTCGATGCACGTGCTGAAAAGTATTACCACCTTAAGGCAAATCTGTAATTCGGCTGCCTTACTGGCTGATGGAAAATCGTATTTGCAGGCTTCCTCAAAAATTGAGGTGTTGATGGAACAGATCGAGAGTAAGGCTGGAAAACATAAAATTCTTGTTTTTTCTCAATTTGTTACCATGCTCAATCTGATTAAAAAGCAATTGGAAAGCAAGGGAATACGATATGAATACCTTACCGGGCAAACACGCAAAAGGGCTGAAGCAGTTGCCTCGTTTCAGGAGAATGCCGACATTCCGGTTTTTCTGATCAGTTTAAAAGCTGGTGGAACCGGATTGAACCTCACCGAAGCTGATTATGTTTACCTGGTAGACCCATGGTGGAACCCCGCGGTAGAGAACCAGGCAATTGACCGCGCTTACCGGATCGGACAGCATAAAAATGTGATGGCCGTGCGTTTAATCTGCCCTGATACCATTGAAGAAAAAATCATGAAGCTTCAGGCAACTAAAAAAGATCTGGTGAAAGATTTGATCCAGACTGAAGGTAGTTTATTTAAGAATTTAACCAAGAAAGAGTTGCTGGGGTTGTTGAGTTAATATAAGTTCGCTAAATCCATTCGGACTGTCATCCTGAGCCTGTCGAAGGACCGATGTTCTATTCTAAATTGAAAAAGGTTGATGGCCCACTAACCACCGAGTCCAAGTTGTTGGGCTTATTGAATTAATTGTCGGTTCGTCATTGCGAGGCACGAAGCAATCTTAATGCGATCGCTATAACCCATAGTAGTAAGATGGCTTCGCAGTTCCTCCTCGCAATGACGGAGCAATAAAATTAAATCCCAACCTCAAACGCATAACCCAAAAATTCAGGTACATTTACACTCTCTACAATTTTCCAATCTTTTTTTTCTGCAATAAAATCAGGTTCGGCTAGTCCTGTGGTTTTGGCTGCATTAATGTAAAATTCCATTTTTGCAGGGTGGTTTGGTGAGCAGGCATTATACGTTCTGCCGAATGCCTGTTTTTCCAAAAGTTTGACTGCAATCCCTACAGCATCTGTTTGATGAATCAGGTTTACTGGGGCTAAACCGTTTGGTACATTACTTTTTCCGGCAAAAAATCTGCCTGGATTACGGTCAGGGCCAATTAATCCCGCAAAACGGATCACTGTGCAGTTTTCTGGAAACAGTTCCTTAAATAATATTTCGGCAGCCAGAACGACTTTTCCCGAATCCGTATCAGGATTTGGCTCACTGGTTTCATTTACTATTTTATTTTCATCCGCATAAACACTGGTCGAACTGATTAGTACTACGTGTTTTGATTTATCTTTTGCGGCTGCTAAAATTGAGTTGACCTTTTGAGGATAATCAAGAAGTTCAGTCGAATTACGTCTTGGTGGAATGCAGATAAACAATACATCTGCATCAAAAAAATCAGGATCTGCTGAAACCTGATCAGCCGTAAAATTGATCAGAAAGGGCTGAATACCTTCCGCTGAAAGTTTTGATAACTTTTCAGGAGTTGTGGTAGAGCCTTTAACCTCATAAGACAATTGAATCAGTTTTCGGGCAAATGCCAGACCAAACCAGCCACAACCCAAAATCGATATGGTTTTAATGCTGTTTTTATGTGTCGTATTATATTGAATCATTTGCCCTAAAGATAAATAGTTGGCTTTATAATTTGCCCTGATTCGTGTAAATTCTGCTTTTTGTACATGGTTTTCGAAAGTTTTAATATGCCGTCATCATAAGAAGTGGGCTTGAAATTGAATGCCCTTTCAAATTTGGTAGAATCGAAGTGATAATCATGATCGTACTGATAGTACATTTCTATAGTACCTGCAACTACCTTTTTAAATAACCCCACTAAACGTAACATCAGTTTATTAATGGTCAAATATTGAGGCTTGGTTTCATAAATCTTTGCAGCCATTTCTATTAAAGCTTTTCCTTTTAAAGGGGCTGCAGTTGGTAGGTGCCATATCTGGTTGCCAGAATCGGGTGTTTGTCCTAACAGGAATAAAGCTTTCCCCGCATCTTCAATGTATGTAAAACTATGTAGCGTATTTGGATTTCCTATCCATTGCGCTTTGTTTTTTTTGGCAAACTTATCAAGTACCATCATGTCAAAAAAGCTGTTCATGGAATCTGCTCCGTAAAAATCTGCCGCACGGGCAATGGTTATGTTTATTTTGCCAGCTTTGGATTCATTCATTAATTGCTCGGCAATTTTTGCCCTTACTTCTCCTTTTAAACTACATGGATGGTAAGGCGTAGCTTCTGTCATTGGACCATTTACCAGGCCGTACATGTAAACATTATCGAAAAAAATTAACCTCGCACCAGTACGTTTAGTTAAGTTAATTACATTTTGAATAATAACCGGCCATTGTTGTTGCCATATTTTGATATCGTAAACCAAACCGGCGCACAGGTAGATTACTTTCGAACCTTCGGCAGCAGCGAAAAGTTCAGCTTCATTTAATAAATCTGCCTTAACCCAGCTTACATTTGCGTTGCCTGTAACTATTGATTTCCGGCTAACCAACCTAATGGTTTCGTTAGCATTGGTTAATTCTCTGGTTAATGCGTTTGCTGTTGGTCCGCCGGCGCCAAGTATAGTATGCATATCTTCTTTTTTGATTAGTTCAAAGGTATGCGGCATGGGGCCATGAAAACGTTAACAAAAGATAAGGATTTTAGAATATTCAGAGTTGACAACTTTAATAGTCTGTTTGCTAGAAAGTTGTCAACCCTTTTATTGCAAAAGTGTGCGTTTACGGATACGCGAGAGTGAAACAGGTGTAATACCTAAAAAATTGGCGATATAGTGTTGTGGAACGCGCTGGAAAATATCTTTTGCAGTTTTCTCTAGTGCGGTATATCGTTCTTCGGGGCTCTGGGTAATAAAGGCAGTAACACGGTCTTCATAACAGCAGATGTAGTATTCAGCAATTAAACGACCAAAATGCTCTATTTTTAAAGCAAGTAGCGGATGATTTAACATTTTTTGGAGATTGCGATGTGAGATCATCACCAATTCTGTTTCTTCAAGTGCCTGGATGTAATTGGCATTAGGTGTACGTTTCAGGAAACTTTTATAAGCACTCATCAACTCATTTTCAAAGCTAAAGTATCCGGTAATTTCCTGTCCGTCTTTAATATGGTAGTAACGAACGGCACCACGGGTAATAAAGCACATGTAGTCGCACACTTTTCCTTCAATTGCAAAATGTTCTTTTTTGCTTAAGGTAGAAAAACTAAGGTATTGAGTAAAGATTTCCCACTCTGCATCGTTAAATGTTACAAATTGTGTAATACCATTTCTAAATGCTTCCAGTTGTGTTTGTTTATCCATATCGATATTAAATCCAGTTTAAAGATACAGATTAATCAATTATGGTTATCCTTTGTCCAGATTGTAACAAGCCCTGCAACGTGGCTCATAACTTTCCTTTTCTCCCAACAAAACCGTAGCTTCATTGGCAACAGTTCGGTAACTATACAAGGCGGGGTTACCACAACAAACACAAACTGCATTTACCTTGGTAACATGCTCGGCAATGGCCATCAACGCAGGCATCGGTCCAAAAGGTTTACCTGTAAAATCCATGTCCAGGCCGGCAACAATAACGCGGATGCCCCTTAGGGCTAATTTATTGCAAACATCAGGCAGTTCATTGTCAAAAAACTGCGCCTCATCTATGCCCACCACTTGTGTATTGGTGCCCAGTAATAAAATGGCCGAAGCGCTGTCAACAGGGGTAGAGTTTATTGAATTTAAATCGTGCGAAACCACGGCAGTTTCGTGGTAGCGGGTATCGGTACGGGGTTTAAAAATTTCGACATTCAGTTTAGCAATCTGTGCTCTTTTTAGCCTTCTGATCAATTCTTCCGTTTTACCAGAAAACATAGAGCCACATACTACTTCTATACTTCCCGAAAATTCGCCTCTTCTCCTAAAATTTTGTTCGCTAAATAACATGCCTGTTTTTTTATTCCCTTAGGTCTATTCTTCAATTTTTAAACCGAACAAATATGAGGATTTTGTAGTCAAAAAGGTCAAAAATAATGACTAATAACTTTTTTAACTTAATCCTATTTACAAACTTCCTTTATATTTGGCTGTTATCGTTTTCTGAAAAAAATTAAAATAATAAAAAAGGCAATAACAGGGGTTGTGAATATCGCCAGTAAGAGTGAACCCCAAAAACCTAAAGAAGTATTTTTTCCAAAATTGGCTACCGACCAGAAAATCAAAATACCGAGTAATAGTACTAAAATTTCGGGTATACCAAGCATTATTGCGCAAGTTGTTGAGAGCATGGTTGTTTTTGTTTGATAAAATAAAACTGAATAAAAATACATAATTTCGTCAATATCATGAGTGTTAATTTCAGTTCTGTTATTATATGTTTAGCATGAAAAACCACATTAAAATTCTATCCGAATATTATAAGTTAAGCTGATCATCGGCAAACAATAAACATATTGTTGGGTTTCTGTATATATTGACCTGTTTTAGCTAGTAAGTAATGGATTGCAGGTATTAAATATATTCCTTCTGGATTCCAGGGGATGAATTAAATATGAGAATTATGTGTTATTTTTGAACACATAGTTAGCAACATAAATCGACTAAAAATTCGTTTTAATTTTATGATGAACCAACAAGATATTTTCAGAAAGATCGGCAGCATTTTAACAGAATTAAATGAGCAATATCAGTTTTTAGCTCAAAATCCTCAACAATTAAACGATTTGGAGCTGGAGCTTTTTCTCGCCAATGCCAATTTCCTTTCTGATCATGTTAATATCGTCAAAAAATTAAATGCTACATCAGAACATAAGCCAGCTGAAGCCGGAAACCATACGTTATTAGCCGAACAGAATACCATTATACTGCCAGAAGCTGAAAAAAGTTACGCGGCAGATGATGAATGTTATGATCCGCAGGAACTGGAAGAAGTAGTAACAGCCCAGGAAGAGGAAGAACGTGTGGATGTAAAGCCTGAACAGGAGCTACTGGACGATGAAAGGATTGAAGAAGAAAAAGCTGCTTCGGTTTTGGATAAAGATTTTTTTAAACCCGACCAGGACGAACATACTTTTGAGTTTGTACTCGGTACACATGATGAAAACGATCAATTTGAATATGAGGCAAATCCGATAGCTATCGGATCTGTTGAAGAAATTTTCGATCGTCCGTTAAGCAAAGAAGAAGCAGAGATTTTAGCACGTAAAAAAATAATTCATGAGAAGGAAGAAGCTTCAGCTCTTCAGGATGAGCCTCTGCCAACTGAAGAAGATGAAATTGGTCCGGAACCTTTTTTAATTCCGCACGAAGAAGAAGCGCCTGAAATAATTGCGGATGAGATGCCTGTTGTGGCTGCTGATGTAGAAGAGCCTATACCAGTAGCTGCTAAGCCTATTGAGGCACTGAAGGATGTGAAACTGGATGATCCTATTATTTCGCCGCCTGTTGAGCAGGAGCGTCCGTTATTTACCCCAGAAGCAGTTCCCGTAAAACCAACTTCGCAACCCGAAGCAGCCAAACCTGCACTAAGTTTAAACGACTTATTGGCCAAAACAAACAGTCAGAATAATGAGCCTGTTAAAGCTCCGATTGCTGATTTAAAACAGGCGATTAATTTAAATGAGAAGTTACTCTTCATTAAAGATCTTTTTAATGGATATAATTTAGCCTATTCGGAAGTAATTGATATCATTAATAAGATGAGCAGTTTTGAAGCCGCAGATAGTTACCTGCAGCACAATTATGCAGCAAAAAATAACTGGGCCAATAAACAAGCAACCGTTGATCAGTTTTACGAGTTGCTTAATAGAAGGTTTAGTAAGTAGGGCGGAGGGCGTATGGCGTATGGTGTTTGGTGGATAGCGTAATATTGTGCTCGTTATCTTACTAATTCGGTCGTCATCTCGACTGAAGCGTAGCGAAATGGAGAGATCTATACAAGTGAGATTTCTCGATCGACTTGCACTACGCTCGAAATGACGTATCTTTCTTAATTACGCGAAATATCAACTTCGGACTAAAGACTTCGGACTCCCGACTCTTAAATAAATCCCATCCGGTTAGAATCAAGCTTTAAAAAGATAAAAACCAAGATCGTAAAGCTCCATAATGACGAACCACCATAGCTAATAAATGGTAGCGGAATCCCGATTACCGGAATAATACCAATGGTCATCCCGATATTGATGAATACGTGGAAAAAGAGGATGCAGGCCACACTGTAGCCGTAAACCCTCGAGAAGGTAGATCGCTGCCTCTCTGCCAGGTTGATCAATCTCAATAATAAAAACAGATACAAGCCGATTACAACTGAACAGCCTACAAAACCCCATTCTTCGCCAATAGTAGAAAATATAAAGTCGGTACTTTGAGCGGGTACATAACCATATTTAGTTTGGGTACCCTGTAAAAAACCACGTCCTGTTGCCTGGCCTGAACCAATTGCAATCTGTGATTGGATTACATTATAACCCGCACCCTTATTATCGGCTTTAAGGCCTAACATCAACTCAATACGGCTACGCTGATGCGGTGCCAAAACTTTTTCGTAGGCAATTTTAACCACAAATAAATAAGCGATAGCGATAATGGTTACCAGTACGGTAGAAATAATGATTTTCTGTTTCCGCCTGTTATTGTAGATGAAAAGTCCGCCAATAGTGGTCAGGATAAGAATCAGGATGTAAGTTGGTACCAGGAAATCTGCAACAAACAGTACAATCATCCCAAGGAAAATCAACAGGAAATAACCAGATAAGCCCTCCCGGTATAAAGGGAACATAAAGGCCAGGAAAACCAGTGCAGAGCCCGTATCGGGTTGCAGCATGATCAGTAAAAGGGGTGCCAATACAATCAATCCGGCAATTACAATTGATTTAATATCCCTGAATTTTGGATTGAAAGTGCTCACATACCTGGCTAAAAGTAAGGCCGTACCAAATTTGGCAAACTCTGAAGGCTGTAGCCTGAATGATCCTATAGGTATCCAAGCCTGGTTTCCGCCCACATTTCTCCCTACAAAGAGTACCACAACCAGCAGAAAAAGGGTAGCGCCGTAAATAAATGGTGCAAATACATTAAATAGCCTCCCGTCGAACAATAAAATTGATAAACCCAATATCAGCCCGGTAATTGCATAAATTAACTGCTTGCCATAACTGCTTGCAAAATCGAAAGTGGTTGCTCCTTCGTGATGTGGAATAGAGGCATAAACATTGATAAACCCAACTGTGCACAAAGCAATATAGATTAAAACGGTAATCCAATCTACATTAAAAAAGAAACGGCTTCCCTGTTGTTGTATCATTTTTTTACAGGTTTATGATTTACAATAGGTTGATTTACTTTCGGCTTAGTGGCAATAGTTTGTTTTAATATTGCTGGCTTTATTTTTAAACTGTCTTTAACCCTTTTAAGCGAATCTGCCTTTTTTAATTTTAAACTATCTAATTTAGTCGGTTTAACTTTTTTGGTCTTATCGATTAATGCAGGCAAAAGATTGGTTTCGGAGAATGCTTTTACGGTATAACCATTCGAACGCGGCTTAATACTGTCAGTTAGATATTTTTCAACGATAAAACTCGAGATTGGCGCAGCATAAGATCCACCAAAACCACCATTTTCTACAATCACCGCAATGGCAATTTTCGGATTATCCATTGGTGCAAAACCGATAAAAACCGAGTGGTTTTTGCCATGGGGGTTTTGTACGGTTCCGGTTTTACCACACATCACAATATTGGGGATCTGAGATTCTTTTGCTGTTCCCCAAGAGCTGTTTACCGCATCCCGCATTCCGTCAATTACAATAGGGAAGTATTTCTCATCTATACCCACATAGTTTTTAACTACATATTCTTTTTTTACTACATTTTTATCGCCTATGCCTTTAATTAAGTGGGGCTTTAAATAATAGCCACGGTTGGCAATTGCCGCCATTACGTTTGCCATTTGTAGTGGGGTAGAAGTAATTTCACCCTGACCAATGGCCTGCGAAATTACGGTGGTGTAACCCCAGCGTTTGCCATAAATTTTATCATAATGATCATTTTGATAAAATATACCTTTTTTTTCGAAAGGCATATCGATGCCTAATTTCTTTCCGAAACCCCATTTGGCAATCTGCTCGTGCCAGTGCGCATAGGTTTCGCGCTGGTTTTTCATGCCGTTTTTAGTGATGATGTTCTGAAAAACATGACAGAAATAGGTGTTGCACGATCGGGCAATACCACGCTGCATATTAATGGTACCATCAACGTGCTCACATTTTACTGGGAGTCTTCCTGCCATGTAAAAACCAGGGCAATAAAAAGTAGTATTTGGCGTAATTGCACCATCTTGTAAGGCAACCAAGGCATCAACCGGTTTAAACGATGATCCAGGTGAATATTGCCCTGCGATAGGCCTTACAATCTGCGGACGGTAAGGGTTTGCAATCAAACTCATGTAGTTTTTGCCCCAATCTTTACCCACCAATTGGTTAGGATCGTATCCCGGGCTACTTACAAAAGCCAGGATTTCTCCGGTTGAAGGTTCGATGGCAACAATTGCACCTACTTTATTTTTCATCAATTCTTCGCCAAGACGTTGGATCCTGATGTCTAGAGAAGAAATTAAACGATCTCCCGATACGGCATTTACATCATATTTCCCGTTGGCATAACTACCCTGGGCAATGTTTTTGGCATCGTATAACGTATTGATCACTCCCTTTTCGCCCCTTAAAAAACCTTCATACGAACGTTCCAGGCCACTTTTTCCTATAAAATCTCCTGGTTTATAATACCCTTCCGATTTTTCAATGTCGTCAGGACTTACTTCTTTTACATAACCAAACAGCTGCCCTGCAATACTATCTGGGTAATGCCTGATCGTTCTATCCTGGGTTCTGAAACCCGGAAAACGGTACATGATCTCCTGCAGGCGTGCGTAACTCTGCACTGAGATCTGTCTTTCGAAAAATGTAGCCTGATAGGAAGATTGTGCCCTGGCTTTTTTTAGTTTTTTACGCACATCATCAATGGTAATTTCAAGGGCATTGGCCAATGCAAGCGTATCAAACGGTTTGACTTCATTTGGGGTTACCATTAAATCGTAAACAGGTTCGTTCTGCACAATTACCTTCATGTTCCGGTCGAGGATGGCACCACGTGCCGGGTATTTGTAAATTTTACGCAACACGTTACTTTCAGCAGAGCTGAAGGCTTTATCGCTAATAATCTGGATGTAAAATAACTTCCCCAGTAAAATCAGGGCGATTACAATAAATAATCCTTGAACGATATATTTTCGGTTAAATAACTGATCCATTAGCGCGGTGTTCTTCTATAGAATATAAACTCTACCAATAAAATAAGAAGCAGTGTAAAGATACAACTTAAGCCGCATCTCATTAAGGTATAACCAATTTCGGTTAACCTAAATGTTTCTAAAAAGAACAGTACCAGGTGGTGTGCAACAACGCAAAGGAAAGTATAAAGAGAAAACCACTGGAAACCCATATAACTTAACGACGGTTCCGGATCATCAATGGCGTCGCGGTTTAAACTTATAGATATAAAAGAAATCCTTACAAAAGCCAGAACAACACAAGCTGTTGCATGTACGCCCATGGTATCATAAAAAGCATCAAGCGTTAGTCCTGTGATAAAAGCCAGTAAATACAACAATATATTTGGGATACCGAATGGAAGCAAGAGTATAAACAGCACATAGATAAATGGCGTAGAAAGATCATAAAACCCCATATTCTTGAGCAGGAATATTTGCACAAAAAGTAGTAAAAACCACCTGATCACATTTACAATTATGATTCTACTATTCATTCGGTTTAGCGATGCTTTCTAAAGCTTTTTGCTCATCAGCCTTTTTATCTTTAACCACATATACATATTGTAATGTGCTAAAGTCAGTAAATAAATTTAATTCTGCAGATAAGAAATTATCATTCGTGGCTACATTTGCCTTGCTGATCCTACCGACCAAAATCCCTTTCGGAAAGGATGCAAAACCCGAAGTCACTACCGTATCGCCAACGTACATTTTAATGTGGTTGGGTACCTCTTTCACAAATGCCTTTTTAATGTCGAAATTTCCGTCGCCCCAAACCAACGAGCCAAGTGCATTATTCTTTTTCAAGGTCACACTAATTTTGGTGTCTTTATGTAGTAATGACTGGATGGTGGCTAAATGTGCAGAAACATCACGGATAAAACCCACTACACCACGTTGAGGCGCAATAACTGCCATACCACTTTTAATACCGTCAACTGTACCTTTATTAATGGTCATGATGTTATTGCGCAAAGTGATCGAATTTTTAATCACCTTGGCTGCCAAATAAGTGTATTGTTGATTGGTAACCGTATCTACCACTTTAACATCTTTAGCTGTATCTACTGTAGTTAATCCCAGTAACTGGCTCTTAAGCTTGGCATTTTCGGCTGCAAGGCTATCGTTAACCATACCCAGATTTAGATATCTTTTAAAAATATTTAACCTTTCGTAAGCGGTTCCAACTACCTCATTGCTTGAGTTTAAGGTTACGCTCCGCTGATAGGAATTGTTCTTCACCGTTAGGTAGATGCCAACGATAAAAAAAATGATAAATAAGAAAAATGCGTTGTATCTGCTGATGAAAATCCAAAGGTTACGCATTGCTCATGAGATATGAGATACGAGATGTGAGATATGAGTTTGGATAATTAGTCTCAAATCTCATATCTCACATCTCAAATCCAGGTTATTGCATTAAGAATTTATATCCGCCAATATTTTTAAGGGCGATACCAGTACCACGGACTACTGCTCGAAGTGGATCTTCTGCAACGTGAACAGGTAATTTAGTTTTAGCAGCTACACGTTTGTCTAAGCCTCTTAATAATGCACCACCACCGGTTAAATAAATACCTGTTTGGTAAATATCGGCAGAAAGTTCAGGAGGTGTAATCTCTAAGGCTTTTAAAATCGCTTCTTCAATTTTAGAGATTGATTTATCTAAACAGTGTGCAATTTCGGTATAAGAAACGGTGATCTGTTTTGGTACGCCCGTCATTAAATCACGACCCTGAACCGCAAAATCAGCAGGAGCATCCTGTAACTCAGGTAAAGCTGCACCAACTTCAATTTTAATTTTTTCAGCGGTACGGTCGCCAATCATAATGTTGTGTTGACGGCGGATGTAGTTTACAATGTCAGAGTCGAAATTATCTCCCGCAACGCGGATAGATTGGTCGCAAACGATACCTGACAAAGCGATAACCGCAATTTCAGTAGTACCACCACCTATATCGATAATCATGTTACCCATTGGCTCTTCCACATCAATCCCGATCCCTACAGCAGCAGCCATTGGCTCATGGATTAGGTACACCTCTTTTGCTCCGGCAATCTCTGCAGAATCGCGTACCGCACGTTTTTCTACTTCAGTAATACCAGATGGGATGCAGATTACCATACGTAAAGAAGGGAACATCCAGCCTTTACCACCGTTAAGCATACGGATCATTCCTTTAATCATCGCCTCAGCAGCATTAAAATCGGCAATTACTCCATCTTTTAATGGGCGTACGGTTTTAATATTATCGTGGGTTTTACCCTCCATTTGCATTGCCTGACGACCTATAGCAATGACTTTGTTTGTAGTACGATCGAAAGCAACGATAGATGGCTCATCTACAACTACTTTGTCGTTATGTATAATCAGGGTATTCGCAGTGCCTAAATCGATGGCAACTTCTTGCGTAAACCAGTTAAATAATCCCATGTATAAGGTATGTTTTCTTTATTTTATCAAATCTATACTATTCCTAATGTAAAAATAGCTTTTTTATTGTTTTAAGTTTTATTTTCTTCAGTTATTAAATTGTTTTTGAGGTAATTAAAATCTTTAGAAAATCAAAACCTATACTTATTGGGGCTGAACTGTTTTCGTTACAAGATAATGCACAAAAACCTTCCGCCTTTAAACCCTCAACCTTCTACCTTTCTAGTGTTTAAAGTGTCTTATCCCGGTGGTTACCATGGCAATACCTTTTTCGTTTGCTTTTGCAACAGAATCGGCATCTTTAATCGATCCGCCTGGTTGCAAAACAGCAGTAATTCCGGCTTCGGCAGCAATTTCAACACAATCAGGGAAAGGGAAGAAAGCATCAGAAGCCATTGCAGCGCCTTTAACGCTGAAACCGAATGAAGCAGCCTTTTCAATTGCTTGTCTTAAGGCATCTACACGTGAGGTTTGGCCAACACCACTGGCTATTAAAACATCATCCTTAACCAAAACAATGGTATTCGATTTGGTGTGTTTTACAATTTTGTTAGCAAAGAACAGATCTTTTAATTCTTGTGCTGTTGGTGCTTTATCGGTAACGGTTGTCATTTGCTCCGGGCCTTCGATAATTAAATCTTTATCCTGCTCAATTACACCGTTTAATAATGTTTTAAATTGTTTTTTGCTTAATTCAACCTCATTGCGTTGTAAAATCACGCGGTTTTTCTTTTTGCTGAACAGCTCAACTGCTTCTGCCTGGTAAGAAGGAGCAATCAACACCTCAAAAAACAAGTTATTAATTTCTTGTGCTGTCTCAAGGTCAACTTCCACATTGGTAATCAGTACACCACCGAAAGCTGAAACGGGATCGCAGGCTAAAGCATCAACCCAGGCTTGTTTAACGGTAGGGCGCGAAGCAATACCACAAGCATTGGTATGTTTTAATATCGCAAAAGTCGGATCTTCAAATTCGTCGATTAAAGCAACGGCTGCATCTACATCAACCAGGTTATTATAAGAAAGCTCTTTACCGTTTAGTTTGATGAACATGGCGTCTAAATCACCATAAAATACACCGCCTTGATGAGGATTTTCGCCATAACGTAAAGTTTTAGCTTCAGTTACACTTTGTTTAAAAACATCAAGCGGCTCTTCAGTATTGAAATAATTAAAAATTGCAGTATCGTAATGAGAAGAGGTATGGAATGCTTTTTTAGCAAATGCTTTACGTTGTGCTAAAGTAGTTTCGCCATTTTGTTCTGCCAATTGCGCTTCTAAAGTAGGATAGTCGTTTTTTGATGCGATAATCACCACATCGTTGAAGTTTTTTGCAGCGGCACGGATTAAGGAAATACCACCAATGTCTATTTTCTCAATAATTTCTTCTGGTGTTCCACCTGCTTTTACAGTTTCTTCAAATGGATATAAGTCAACAATAACCAGGTCAATCTCCGGGATTTCATATTCAGCAATCTGTTCCTGGTCGCCAGCTAATGCTCTACGGTTTAAAATTCCACCAAATACTTTTGGGTGTAAGGTTTTAACACGTCCGCCTAAAATAGATGGATAACCAGTTAAATCTTCAACCGCCGTAACAGGAAGGTTTAAATCTTTAATGAATTGTTCTGTTCCACCGGTAGAAAATAATTGTACACCTTGTGCGGCTAACAATTTTACCAATGGCTCCAAACCATCCTTATAATATACTGAGATTAAAGCGTTTTTGATTTTAATGGATTGACTCATTCGACTGAAAATTTTGAGCCGCAAAGGTAGTAAAACAGGATTGTTTTTTAATGAGATTTACCGATCAATATTAAATTTTATTCCACTATATATAATAATGTAGAGTTGCCAGTCTGGTTGGCTATGCTAAAGTTTATTTTAATAGCCTTATTAACCTGTGTTGAATCATTTATTTGCTGATCTTTTTAACAATCGTTTCTACAATACGTGGGTAATGCTGGTGTTCTAATTGCTGCCCTTTAAACTTTACCATTTCCAGGTTATCGTTTTTGTCTATTCTGTAGCGGGCCTGGTAAATGTACTCACCTTCATCGTAGTTTTCATTCACGTAATGAATGGTTATTCCACCTTCGGTTTCGCCTGCAGACATCACAGCATGGTGTACATGGTCTCCGTACATGCCCTTTCCGCCAAATTTTGGAAGGATTGCAGGGTGGATGTTTACAATTCTGCCTGGGTAGGCGTGGATCAGGTTTTTAGGGATCAGCCAAAGGAATCCGGCTAGTACAATAAAATCGATTTCAAGATTTTTAAGCAGGTCTACTACCTCATCCGTGTGGTAGAACTCATTCCTGTCGAAAATATGAGTGGGGATTTCGAAATTATCAGCTCTCTGTAATACATAGGCATCAGCATTATTGGTCAATACCAAAGATATTTCTATTTCATTACTCCGCTTAAAATGCTCCATCAGCTTTTGGGCATTAGAGCCGGAACCTGATGCAAAGATGGCTATTCTTTTTTTCACTCAAAATCGTTTTGCCCAAAAATAGTATTTTTAAGCCTTTTTTCTCCATTGAAGAGAATTTTTATTCAATTATGTTAAAGTATTATTAATGAATAATTTTAACGTATTTTTGCCGTTCGGAAATAGGGTTCAATTTTAATGAAAAAAAAGTTGAAAGTGTTTTGTAATTTAAAAACATTAATCCTATATTTGCAACCCGAATTATAGGAAACGAATAAGAAAAATAAAAGGCTAAATAGAAATGGCAAATCATAAATCTTCATTAAAAAGAATTAGAGCAAACGCAACAAAACGTTTACGTAACAGATATCAGGCAAAAACTACACGTACCTTTATTAAAAGATTACGTGCTGCAGAAGATAAAAAATCTGCATCTGATTTATTGCCAAAAGTAATCTCTATGTTAGATCGTTTAGCTAAAAAGAATATTATCCACAAAAACAAAGCGGCTAATAACAAATCAAAATTAACGAAATTCGTTAATGGTTTAAAATAAGCCAATTTTTTTACGATATTAAGGCATCCTAATCAAAAGTTAGGATGCTTTTTTTTGTCTAAAAAATGAAGAATTACGAACAGAAAGTAGGGATAAAGTTATGGGCTGAAGAAGATCGGCCACGCGAAAAACTTTTATTGCACGGCCGAAGACATTTAACAGATGCCGAACTGATTGCTATTTTAATTGGCTCTGGAAGTAAAAATGAAACCGCTGTCGACTTAAGTAAAAAGATTTTGTCTTTTTACGATAACAATTTAACAAAACTGGGAAAAGCTTCTATTCTGGACCTTTCCAGGTTTAAAGGTATTGGGGAAGCGAAAGCATTAACTATTATCGCCGCTTTAGAGTTGGGTTTGCGGCGAAAGGAAACCACAGAAGAGGTGATTACACATGTAACTACTTCTAACGATGTTTATAAATATTTACATCAAACCTTTGCTAATCTCAATCACGAAGAGTTCTGGATATTACTGCTAAACAGGTCTAACCGGGTAATCGGTAAATTTTTGATCAGTAAAGGCGGGCAGGCAGGTACAGTAGCCGATCCAAAAATTATTTTTAAAACAGCTTTAGAAAACAATGCGGCAAATGTTGTTTTAGCACATAACCATCCTTCAGGAAATTTAAAGCCCAGCGAAAGCGACGATAAGTTGACCAGGGATATGGTTGCTTCGGGGAATTTACTTAGTCTGTATGTGGTTGATCACCTGATTTTTGCCAATAACCGCTACTATAGTTATCGGGATGAAGATTTAATTTAAAAGATATCTGGTTGTTAAAGTACAATTAACGTTAAATTAGTATAATAGCGGCTTAAAATTGAATGTTACTGGTTAGCCAGCATTAATTAAATTGTGTAATTATATTTATGAATACTTTAAAAATCATCCCTGTTTTTCTTTTATTAACGATTATGGCTTTTGCTCAGGAAAAAGCTGTTCCAATTAATATCATTACCTATAACATCCGCTTAAATGTAGCATCAGATGGTGTTAACGCCTGGCCAAACCGAAAAGACAATGTAAAAGCGTTAGTGAAATTTCATGATGCCGATATTCTTTGCGTACAGGAAGCCTTGCCTGAACAGTTTGATGCGCTTTTGGAAAATTCTAATTTCGATGTGGTAGGAGTTGGGCGTGAGGATGGTAAAAGAAAGGGCGAATTTTCTGCCATTTATTTTGATAAAGACCGCTTCACTAAAAAAGATGGTGGAACTTTTTGGTTGTCAGAAACACCAGATGTTCCATCAAAAGGTTGGGATGCTGCACTTAACCGTGTATGCAGCTGGGTTAAATTGTACGATAAGCTGAATGGAAAAGAATTTATCGTTTTTAATACGCACTATGACCATATTGGGGTGAAGGCGAGGATTGAATCGGCTAAATTGTTGAAACAGAAAATACAGCAGATTGCACCAACATTGCCTGTTATTTTTACCGGCGATTTAAATGTAACACCCGAAACAGAAGCCATTGCAACCATTAAATCTTTTCTCACCGATGCTAAAGATATTTCTGTAGAACCGCCGTATGGTCCTGCAGGTACTTTTAACGGTTTTCATTTCGATAGCGACCTGAAAGACCGGATCGACTATATTTTTGTAAATAAAGGTTTTAAGGTGCAAAAGTTTGCCGTTTTAACCGATAGTAAGGACAAAAGGTATTTTTCTGATCATTTACCTGTTTTTTGTAGACTTTGGTTTTAATACATGTTGTTAAAATCTCCATCACTATTTCCTTTTCAATTTGAACTTTTTGGTAACCAATACCATTATCACTATATTTTTGAAACACTCGCATTTATAATCGGTGTTAGGCTTTATTACTATTATAAAAAAGGCATCGTAGATCAGATCTCTGACGAAAACAGGCTGTGGATTATGTTAGGAGCCATGTTAGGCGCGTTGATAGGCTCGCGGGTGGTAGCCATACTGGAAACTCCCGAGATAATCAATCACCTAACGTTTTCAATTTTATATCAAAGTAAAACCATTGTTGGCGGCTTGCTTGGCGGTTTGTTCGGTGTCGAATTGATAAAAAAGACAATAGGGGTGAATATCGCCTCTGGGGATATTTACGTGATCCCCATTTTAGTGGCGCTGATTATCGGACGCATCGGCTGCTTTTCTATGGGAATTGATGAGCCAACCTACGGCATCCCTACCCATTTTTTTACAGGGATGGATTTGGGTGATGGTATACTTCGGCACCCCATTATGCTTTACGAAATAGTTTACCTCGTGCTTTTGATTTTTCTTTTTAACAGCTTAAAGCATAAAGAACTGATCAATGGCGATCGATTTAAACTATTTATGGTATTGTATTTTCTATTTCGCTTCTTAATCGAATTTATTAAACCTTATCAATCATTATTTTTAAATTTAAGCAGCATCCATTGGTCTGCATTGTTTATTTTTATTTATTATTATAGATTCATCATCAGGATTTCTAAACAGATAGCTGCTAAAAAGTAAATACTATGGCCAATACCAGAGATTATATATACTACGATTATACCAAGAGCCTTTGTCCGGAATGTTTACAGCTTTGCGATGCGAAAATTGTTTTTCAGGATGCTAAAGTGTTTATGTTGAAAAACTGCAGAACACACGGTGATAGTAAAGTGATGATTGCCGATGATGTTGAATACTACAAACAGATCAGGAATTACAATAAACAATCGGAAATGCCGCTTAAGTTCAATACTAAAGTGCATTACGGTTGCCCTTACGATTGCGGCTTGTGTACTGATCATGAACAGCATTCGTGTTTAACGGTAATAGAAGTTACTGATCGTTGCAACCTGGCTTGTCCAACTTGTTATGCCATGTCGTCGCCAAGTTATGGCAGGCACCGTACGCTGGAAGAAATAGAACGCATGATGGATGTTGTAGTAGCCAACGAAGGTGAGCCCGATGTGGTACAGCTCTCGGGCGGAGAGCCGACCGTACACCCCGATTTTTTTAAGATTTTAGATCTTGCCAAAACCAAACCTATTAAACACCTGATGGTGAATACCAATGGAATCAGGATTGCCAAGGATATTAATTTTGTGGAAAAACTGGCGAGTTATATGCCCGATTTTGAAATTTACCTGCAGTTTGATAGTTTCAGCGCTGAAGTATTAACCAAGCTAAGGGGCGAAGATCTTACCGAAGTGCGAAGAAAGGCTATCGATCATTTAAATCAGTTTAATGTATCAACAACCTTGGTAGTTACTTTGCAAAATGGCCTTAACGATCATGAAATTGGTGATATTTTAGATTATGCATTAAAGCAGAAATGTGTTCGTGGCGTTACTTTCCAGCCTACCCAGGTTGCCGGAAGAAATGATGATTATAATGATCAGCAGGGGAGAATCACCTTAACCGAGGTACGCAGAAAAATTTATGAGCAATACCCAACCTTTACCCCTCAGGATTTAATCCCTGTGCCATGTAACCCCGATGCCCTGTGTATGGCTTATGCATTAAAAATCGGTGATGAGGTGATTCCGATGACACATTTGATCAATCCCGAAGATTTGCTCAACAATTCGAAAAATACGATTGTTTTTGAACACGATGAAAAATTGAAAGAACACATGCTCAACCTGTTTAGTACAGGTGTTTCAGTAGATTGTGCTGAAGATACCTTTGGCGAATTGATGTGCTGCCTGCCAAGGGTAAAATCAGATAGTTTAAGTTATGACAATTTATTTCGGATCATTATCATGAATTTTATGGATCCGTTGGACTTTGATGTACGTGCAGTTAAAAAATCATGTGTACATATTGTGAGCGATAAATACAAAATGGTACCCTTCGAAACGATGAATATTTTTTACCGTGACAATAAAATAGATTTAATCAGGGAAAAATTAAATATGAACTAATATGGGTGGTTTATTCGGCTTATTTGTAATTTATTGTCTTACCGCAATTGTACTTTTTGTAGTTGGGATTATTCAGATTATCATTAAATCATCCAGGAACGAACCCGTAAAACCCGGGCTAAAATTGCTTATTATTTCGGTAATTATGGTGGTAATCGGTTTTGGTGCTTGTGCAGTATTGCTCGCCAACAGTTAATTTCAAAATAAATCATGGAACTTTTTATTGTATACTGGGTAATTGTAGGATTGTTATTTACAATTGGCATCATTCAAATCATTGTAAAAGGTGCAAAAAATCAATCCGTTAAACCAGGACTCAAACTGGTTATTGCGTCAGTGATTATGCTGGTAATCGGAGCAGGGGCATGCGCGGTCATTCTATCCAATCTGAGTATTGGCCATTAGTCGTCTATATTGTGTGTTTGAAACAAGGTTTTAGTGTTCATAAGTCTCAAATCTCATGTCTGGAATCTCAAATCTCAATAATTTAACTTTCTCCTTTGACCTTTAAATAATATCTTTGCGTTTTATAATTCTTAGACTAAGATTTAGCGCTTGTAAATCTCAAATCTCATGTCTGGAATCTCAAATCTCAATAAATGAAAATATCATATAACTGGTTAAAACAATTCGTACAGATTGATAAAACACCTCAGGAACTTTCGTTAATCCTTACCAATGTTGGTTTAGAAGTAGAAAGTGTAGAAAAAGTGCAGCCCGTTGTGGGCGGCTTGGAGGGTTTGGTTATCGGCGAAGTATTAACCTGTGTTCAGCATCCCAATGCCGATCGTTTGCGCATTACTACGGTAAACGTTGGTGGTAAAGAAAACCTTCAGATTGTTTGCGGTGCTCCAAATGTAGGCGCTGGTCAAAAAGTGGTAGTCGCTACAGTAGGTACAACGGTATATCCTTTAGAGGGTGAGCCTTTTAAAATAAAAGAATCAAAAATCAGGGGCGAACTTTCTCAGGGGATGATCTGTGCCGAAGATGAAATTGGCTTAGGCAAGTCTCATGATGGCATTATGATCCTTGACGAAGATACCGAAATTGGGATCCGCGCAAAAGACCATTTCAAAATGGATGATGATTTTGTTTTCGAAATTGGATTAACACCAAACCGTGCCGATGCGGCTTCGCATTTAGGTGTGGCAAGAGATTTAGCGGCTTATTTCAGAAGTGAGTATGAAATGCCTGATCTTTCCGCTTTTAAAACAGATAACGAAAATCTGGTAATTCCGGTAGAAGTAGAAGATTTTGCCGCTTGTCCGCGTTACAGCAGCCTTACTCTTTCTGGCGTTACCGTAAAAGAATCACCAGATTGGTTAAAAGATAAATTGAAGGTAATTGGTTTACGTCCCATCAATAATGTGGTTGATATTACCAATTATGTGCTTCATGGTTTAGGTCAGCCTTTACATGCTTTCGACGCCGATAAAATTACCGGAGGAAAAGTAATCGTGAAAAAAGTTGCTGAAGGAACACCGTTTATAACCCTTGATGATGTGGAGCGTAAGTTAAGTGCAGATGATTTAATGATCTGCAATGCTGAAGCACCAATGTGTGTTGCAGGCGTTTTCGGCGGAAAGTCTTCTGGAGTTGATACCAATACTAAAAATATTTTCTTAGAAAGTGCTTATTTCAATTCGGTTTCTGTACGGAAAACATCAAAAAGACATGGCTTAAAAACCGATGCCTCTTTCCGTTACGAGCGTGGTACCGATCCGGAGATTACGGTAACAGCTTTAAAATATGCAGCTTTATTAATTAAAGAACTGGCTGGAGGCGAAATTTCTTCATCAGTTTCTGATATTTATCCAAGCCACATCAAGCCGTTTGAGTTTGAAGTGAGTTATACCAATATCAATAAATTAATCGGTGCAAATATCCCTTCGGCTGAAATCAAACACATTATTACAGCTTTAGGTATTTCGGCAACCAATACTTCTGATGATACTTTAGCTTTAAGAGTGCCATCGTTTAAAGTTGATGTGACGCGTGAGTGCGATATTACTGAAGAAGTATTACGTATTTATGGTTATGACAATATTGAAATTCCGGCAAAGGTAAATGCATCGCTTTCTTACAGTATTAAGCCTGAAAAAGAAAATACGCATAATGTAATTGCTGATATGCTTGCCGCTAATGGTTATGCAGAAATTATGTGTAACTCGTTAACTAAATCGGCTTATTCGAAAAATTTAGACGAAGCCGTATTTATTCTAAATCCGTTAAGCAGCGATCTAAATGTAATGCGTCAGAATTTATTGATGCCGGCTTTAGAAAGTGTAGCGTACAACCAGAACCGTAAAAATGCAGATGTGAAGTTTTACGAATTCGGTAAAACCTATCATTTAATCAATGAGCAATACGTAGAGCGATCAAGGTTGTTATTATTGATTTCGGGTGCTAAACAAATTGAGCAATGGAACCACAATGCTAAACCGGCAACTTTCTATAATTTAAAATCTGCAGTTGATGCCATTATATCGCGTTTGGGTATTACAAGCTATCAGTCTGATGTTTTAAATGATGAATACTTTGCTTACGGAATTAAGTATTTCCGTGGAGATAAAACCCTTGTAAGTTTCGGTGCGGCTTCAAAAGCCGACCGCAAAGTGGCTGATGTAAATGCAGAGGTATTTTATGCTGATTTCGATTGGGCAACCTTATTGGATATTGTAAGGAAAAATAAAATCGTACACAAAGATGTTTCTAAATATCCGCAGGTTCGTCGCGATCTTTCATTGTTGATTGATCAAAATGTAACTTTTGATACTTTAAAGGGTATTGCATTTAAAACTGATAAAAAACTAATCAAAGAGGTTGGTGTATTTGATGTGTACGTTGGTGATAAATTGCCGGAGGGGAAAAAGTCGTATGCCTTGAATTTTATTCTGCAGGATGAGGAACAAACCCTAACCGATAAGCAGATTGAAAACACGATGCAGAAATTAATCGCGAATTTAACGGCACAAGCTGGTGCAGAAATTAGGAAATAAAATATAAATTCGTATTTTTAGAAATAAATTCATGACTTCTGTTGCAGATCAGTTAGATAAAGTATTACAAAAAACAGCTCGGGTAATTGAGTTATGTAATGCGCTACAGGAAGAAAATGATTTATTAAAGCTTGAAAATCAATCGTTAAAAGTAGCACTCGATACAGCGAAAGGCAAAAATTTGGAACTTGACGAAAAATTAAGGGTTACAAAATTGGCTAAAAGTATAGAGGGGACAAGTGAAAAATCGCTTGACATTAAACAAAAAATTAACGATTTTGTGCGTGAGATTGATAAGAGTATTGCATTATTAAAAAAATAATGATGCAAAGAAATCAGAAACTAAGCTAAACAAATGGGAGAAATCTCGATTAAAATAACCATTTCCGACCGTATTTATCCACTAAAGGTGAATATGGAAGAGGAAGAAATTGTGAGACGGGCAGCAAAAATGATCAATGAGCGCATAAAAGATTATCAGGATAATTATGCGGTTAGAGATAAGCAGGATCTTCTTTCTATGGCTGTGTTGCATTATGCAACAGCTGTATTAAGAACAGAAAACAAAGTACAAAACCAGGATACTGCTGTTGCTGATAAAGTTGAAGAATTGGATGTTTTACTCAACAATTTCTTTTCAAAATAAGGTTCGTTCTTTCGGCAATTCATCACTCTGAACTTGTTTCAGCGCCTAAAATAAATTTAGGATGATGGTGCCAATATTTAGCATAAAAACATAGCCGCGGCTAGTTTTTGAGTTTCAAATTTTATAAAACTTAACACTTCAATATCTATAGGGTTAAGAGGGCGTATTTCATCTGCTATGGCACCTGAAAATGGCTTAAACCCTAATTATGCTTAGTTGAGGTTTAAAATGTATGAGACTTTAAAAATTAGTTGCGGTTTTTTTTTACTTAAAAAACAAAATGGAAATAGTTGAAATATTAGGATACGTATTTGCCGTAATAGCGGGTATAGCTATCGGAGTAGTGGTAGGAAGATTCCTCCTGCGTAACTTGCTTAAACAGCAGGAAGTTGCCGCACAGAACAAAGTGAAAAAGATTTTAAAAGATGCAGAAAACAATGCAGAGATCTTAAAAAAGAATAAACTTTTAGAGGCAAAAGAAAAGTTTTTGCAAATGAAAGCGGAGCATGAGCAAGAAGTGAATGCCAAAAACAATAACATTAACCAACGCGAAAACACCATGAAGCAGAAAGAGCAATCGGTGAACCAGCGCATGGAAAACTTCAATAAAAAAGAACAGGAACTCGATAAGCACAAAAGCAACCTCGAAAAACAAACTGAACTTGCTATTAAAAAGCAAGAAGAGGTAGAAGTGCTTAAAAATCAACACCTAACACAATTGGAAACTATTGCAGGTTTATCGGCCGAAGAGGCTAAAAACCAGTTGGTAGAAAATCTAAAAGAAGTTGCCCGTACACAGGCGATGATCCAGATTAAGGATATTGTTGACGAAGCAAAATTAACGGCGAGCAAAGAAGCTAAAAAAGTAGTGATTCAAACCATTCAGCGTACCGCCACCGAAGCTGCAATTGAAAATTCTGTTTCTATTTTTCATATCGAAAGTGACGAAATTAAAGGTCGTGTTATTGGTAGAGAGGGTAGGAATATCCGTGCTTTAGAAGCTGCAACCGGTATCGAAATTATTGTTGATGATACACCGGAAGCCATTATTTTATCCGGTTTCGATCCCGTAAGAAGAGAGATAGCACGCCTGGCTTTACACCGTTTGGTAACAGATGGTCGTATCCACCCGGCACGTATTGAGGAAATTGTAGCGAAAACTAAAAAACAGATCGAAGATGAGATTGTAGAAATTGGTGAGCGTACGGTAATCGATTTAGGTATTCATGGTTTACACCCTGAGCTGATCCGCATGGTTGGCCGTATGCGTTACCGTTCATCATACGGACAAAACTTATTGCATCACTCTCGTGAGGTAGCAAATTTCTGTGCTACTATGGCTGCAGAACTTGGCTTAAATGCTAAAATGGCCAAACGTGCAGGTTTATTACACGATATAGGTAAAGTGCCTGATGATAATCCTGAATTGCCACACGCAATTTTAGGGATGCAACTGGCTGAAAAATATAAAGAGCACCCTGAAATTTGTAATGCCATTGGTGCCCACCACGATGAAATTGAGATGACTTCAATGATTTCTCCAATCATTCAGGCTTGTGATGCCATTTCTGGCGCCCGTCCAGGTGCCCGCCGTGAGGTTGTAGAAAGTTACATCAAGCGTTTAAAAGACCTTGAAGAACTGGCTTTATCTTACCCAGGTGTAGAAAAAACTTTTGCGATCCAGGCTGGTAGAGAGCTGCGTGTAATTGTAGAAAGCGAACGCATTACCGATGCACAGGCAGAACTTTTAGCTGCCGATATTTCGACCCGGATTCAAACCGAAATGACTTATCCGGGGCAGATTAAGGTTACCGTAATCAGGGAAACCCGTTCTGTAGCATTTGCGAAATAAAGAAAGCAATTCGCCGAATCGTCATCCTGAACTTGTTTCAGGATCTTAGTAATAGAAAAGATGCTGAAATGAATTTACTGCGTAGCTTTCCGCTGCGCTACAGGTCAGCATGACGAGTGGTTTAATACTAGCCTCGGTTCGTGTCCTCACGAAACGAAGTAAAGAAAAGGTTTGTGAAGACACAAACCTTGGCGAATGAATTAAACAAAATATTAAGCGATGGAATATCCATCGCTTTTTTTTATTTTTACATAATGAGCAAGCAAACTATCCAAATTGAACCAAAGAGACCTGTAGATGTGCTTTTTGACAAGTATGCCGAAAGCCATCAAAATCCAACCAATAAACTGGTACACTGGATCTGTGTTCCATTAATCGTATTCAGTTTATTGGGTTTAATCTGGCAGATTCCTTTTCCACATATTGGCTTTTTGGGTAGCTATAACGGTTTCTTTAACTGGGCATCTTTTCTATTGGCCTTTAGCTTGTATTATTACTTCACACTTTCGCCAGTATTGTTTTTCTTAATGATTTGGGTGGTGGGTTTAATGAGTTACATCATCGTAAAAATTGAGCAGGCGGTAGGTTTAGGTAGTGGCACTGCTTATGCCATTTATGCGGCAATATTTGTTGCGGCCTGGATTGGTCAGTTTATTGGTCATAAAATTGAAGGTAAAAAACCATCGTTTTTAGATGATGTTAAATTCCTGTTAATCGGTCCGATCTGGTTATTGCACTTCATTTGCAAGAAAACCGGGATTAAATATTAGGATTGAAATGTTGTTAACTTAGAATTAACCTTAAGGTAAACAAACCTTAATTAACATCTAACCTGCAGTTAACACTGTGGTAATAATTTTGCCCTTATCAAATAAAGGCAAATTGGAATTACTAAACTCTTTTAAAAGAGCGGCACTTACTGTGTTCGCTTTGACGATCAGCATACTTTCGTATGCCCAAACTGGAAAAATTTCTGGAACAGTTACCGATAAAAAAACGGGTGAGACCTTAATTGGGGTAACGGTTAAAATAGCTGGAACCACCAAAGGTGTTTCTACCGATATAGAAGGAAGGTACGCTATTGGTGGATTAACTGCCGGAAAATATACCTTGAATTTATCTTATGTAGGTTACATATCTAAGAATGTAAGTGACATTCAGGTTTCAGGTAATCAGTCAACTATTGTAAACTTAATTTTAGAAGAAGCGGGGGGGGCAAATTTAGGTGATGTAACAATCACAGCCTCAGTTAAACAAGAATCCGTGAATTCTTTGTACGCTTCACAAAAAAATAGTACTCGTATCTCAAGCGGTATAACAGCAGATCAAATTAGAAAATCGCCTGATAAGAACACTTCTGAAGTTTTAAAAAGGGTAAGTGGCGCAAGTATTCAAGACGGAAAGTTTCTAGTTATTAGAGGTTTATCTGATCGTTATAATGTTGCGCTAATCAATAATTCCTTGTTGCCCAGCACAGAACCTGATAAACGAGCATTCTCTTTTGATATCATTCCCTCTAATATGATTGATAAAATTGTGATAAACAAAACTGCAACTCCTGATTTACCTGGAGACTTTGCTGGCGGTGTTACGCAAGTGGTCACAAAAGACATACCTGATAGTAAATTCATCAATTTTGCTGTTTCAACAGGATATAATACCCAATCAACTTTTAAAGATTTTTATTCCAACGAAAGGAACAGTACTGACTTTTTAGGGTTTGATGATGGAACTAGGAGCCTACCGACAAATTTTCCTAGTACTAGGGGTGTGTATAATGGAGGGTCAACAAATCTTAGGATAGCCAATTCGAAATTGTTTCCTAATCTTTACGCTGAAAGAAAATATACTGCTTTACCTATGCAGAACTATCAGTTTACATGGGGGAATGTTGCCAAATTTAAAAACGAAGGTACTTTTGGAAGCATAATTTCACTAAACTATAGGAGAGAGCAAAACCAAAGAATTGCAGAACGTGAAGCTTTTGATGGTATCAACTTTATAAATAAATATCAGGATTTAAATTATAGATACAATGTAGCTTTGGGTGGACTTGCTAACTTTTCATATAAAATTAGAAAGAATAAAATTTCATTAAAAAACTTATTTAATCAATCATTTGAAGATAGTTACATAAACAGAAATGGGTTTATAAATCAAAATACTGATATCAGATATACCTCTTCAGAGGTAAATCAAAAATCACTATTAAGTTCGCAATTAGAGGGCGAACATCAGTTGGGTGAGAAAAACATTAAGCTAGAATGGAATTTAAACTATGCTTTAATTAAAAGAGAACAGCCAGATTTACGTACAATTATGTATGGTAGTATTCAGAATTCTAACTCATCATTTAGTTTAATTGATGATAATACTAAAAGATTTTTCTCTGACTTAAACGAAAACAATTACGGCGGTAGTGCATCATTAAGCATGCCTGTTAATCTTTTTAGCAAAAAAGGCACGTTCAAATTTGGCGGGTTAAAACAAGTAAGAGATAGAGATTTTGATGCAAGGATTTTTCTATATACACCAGCTAGCTCAAGTGAATTCGATGCTAGTAAATTAATCCTTCCAAAAGAAAGTATTTTCGCCACAAGCAACATTTCACGAAATGGGTTTGTACTGGATGAAATTACAAATAACCAAGATAGTTATACTGGGAAAACAGATTTAAACGCTGGTTATTTAATGCTTGATCAAGCACTCGCTGAAAAAGTCCGCTTAATTTTAGGAGCAAGAGTTGAAGGTTATAAGCAAACCATTGATGCTCTGAATAGTACAGGACAAAAAAGATCTTATGAGAAAGATTTTTTTGATGTACTTCCTTCATTAAATTTGACATATAGCTTAAATGACAAGTCCAATTTCAGACTTTCTGGTTCAAGAACTGTAACCAGACCTGAACTTAGAGAATTAGCGCCATTTGTTTTTGTTAACCAAGAAGAAGGTGTTCAAATTGCTGGTAATCCTGAATTAGTAAGAAGCCAGAACACGAACGCTGACATCCGATATGAATACTATCCATCTCCTGGTGAGGCAGTAACATTGTCTGTTTTTTATAAGAACTTCCAGAATCCAATAGAGCAGGTAACAGATGGTTCCTCCACAGCTGATAATTTAAAATTTAGTTATCAAAATGCGGATAAAGCTTATATATATGGGTTTGAGTTAGATGTTCGCAAGAAGCTGAATTTCTTGTCAGACGCCAGTTGGTTAGAAAATTTTATCGCTTTTGCAAACTTTACCTATTTAAAATCAGAAGTACAATCGAGTATCCCGGGTTTCCAAACCAGACAACTACAAGGTCTGTCTCCATTTTTGATCAATGCAGGTTTACAGTACAACTCTCCGAAAACCGGTTTATCAATAAGCACATTATACAATAGAATAGGGGATAGAATAGGAAAAGTAGGTAATGAATCCGTTCCTAATATTTATGAAAAAGGTCGTGATGTATTTGATTTTCAGATCTCTAAAAAAGTCCTAAAAAATAAAGGTGAAATTAAATTGAATGTTTCTGATATTCTCAATCAATCAAATATATCATTTTTAAACTTCGGGCCAAATAACAAAACATACAACAGAGCTGATGATGCTGTCTACTACAGTTATAAGAGTGGTACAAATTTCACACTAGGCTTTAGTTATAACATAGATTTTAAAAATAAATAATTAATTAACAATAACTTAATCTGTGCTTTGTATTAAAAGCTGCTGGGTTAATCTAAGTAAACAAAAATTTAAATATGAAAAATTTTAAAGTATTATTCGCATCGTTATCGATTTTAGCTGTAACAATGTCTGCTTGTAAGAAAAACAATGGCGACCCGATTGTAGAGGAGCCGGCTGCGCCAGAAACAATCCCAAGTAATGTAACTGCAAATAAAACGCTTACTGCAGATAGAGTGTGGATATTGAAAGGTGAGACTCACGTACAAAGCGGGGCGGTTCTTACTGTTGAAGCTGGAACTGTTATCAAAGGTGATTTATCTTCTAAAGGCGCTCTTGTAATTGATAAAGGCGCTAGAATTGAAGCCATTGGTACTGTCGATAAGCCCATTGTTTTTACATCAGGTAGAGCAGCTGGAGATAGAAATCCAGGTGATTGGTCAGGTATTACAATCATTGGTAATGCACCAACTAATAGAACTTCAACATCTAATGTTGAGGGTGGTTTGACAGGGACTTTTGGCTTAGGCACTGTAGCTAATGACAACTCGGGTACTCTAAAGTATGTACGTGTAGAATATGCCGGTACTGCGTTTAGTTCTAACAGTGAGGTAAACGCACTTAGTTTATACGCTGTAGGAAATGGAACAACGTTAGATCATATTCAGGTGTCATATGCAAAAGATGATGCTTTTGAATTCTTTGGTGGAACTGTTAACGGAAAATATTTAATTGCTTACGGTACTTCTGACGATGATTTTGATTTCGACTTTGGCTATTCTGGTAAAATTCAGTTTGCTGTGAGCTATAAATTATCTGGTTTTTTTGATGCGGGCGATCAAAGTAATGGTATAGAATGTGATAACGAGCCAACAGTGCCAGCTGCTGGTCCTTCAGGACCTATTACGAAGCCAATTTTATCTAATTTTACCTTCGTTGGTACAAATGGAAATGATAACCCAGGATCTACCAATAACTTTGCTGCACGTTTTAGGAGAGGAACTAGATTCATTTTGAACAATTCTGTTTTATTAGGATATAAAGCTGCTGGATTCTCTTTAGAATCTTCTTATACCGCAGCAGACTATGTTTCTGGAGCTGCTATTTTTAAAAATAATTTAGTGCATGCAGTAGCTAATCCATATCAATCTTTTGATGCCGGTGCACAAGGTGTAATTACATCAGCTGCAATCAAAACAAAGGCAGAAACAGAAGGGAATGTAACTTTAGCTGCTGTTACGGACGCAGGTTTAAAAGCTCCATTAACCGCTACAGCTCCAGACTTAATTCCTAATGCTGGTTCTGCTGCTTTAGCCGGAACATGGGTAAGCCCTGATGGCTCTTCATTCTTCACGGCTGTGACTTACAGAGGTGCTTTCAGTGCAACTGATAACTGGACAACAGGCTGGACAAACTTCAATCCTGGTGCTAAGGTTTACTAGAATATAGTTAAAATATTTGAAAAGGCCTGTGTCATAAATAATGACACAGGCCTTTTTATTGGAATTTATATACATTAATGTATTTTAAATTATCAAAATTAGAATCATTTAGTTTACAAATTAATATTTAGTTAATACTGATCTAATTTTCATCATATATTTTTAGTGAATGGAAAAATTGAAAATTAACGCGCTCAAGATTGCAATATTTGCAGTTATGTTGCCGGCAGCTTTAGTAAGCTGTAAGAAAGATGAAATTGTTGTGTCAAAAGATTTAACTGAAAAAACTGATGCAGCAAGCATTAGTGTGCTAAAAACTTTTTTTGCTAAACAAATTAATGCTAAGGAAGATGATATAACCTATGATGAAAAAAGTGAGCAATTTAAGTTGTGGGGAATAGATCAAGTAAGTAAAACGCAGTTAATTAGGACTTACGAAAATTCAAAAAATGTAAAATAATGAAAAAATTAACATACATTTTGATTGCTAGTTTATTTCTCTTATTAAATAATTATGCAAAAGCTCAGGTTGCCTCTTTTGTTTCCGATTTTAGAGTAAATAGTGAATTTTTAACGGGTGCGGGTAAAATTAACTTAACTAAAGCAAGTACCAACACAATTAAATATAAGCTTCAAATTACTAGATCACTTATTGCGGGCACCAATAATTGGAATTCTACAGACATTTCAGTCGGCATTGGCATTTATAAAGATGGTAAATACGTTTGGTTAAACGGTTCTACAAACGTTATTAGTTCCGATTTTGGTCAAGGTAAAGCTTTTTTCGAAAAGGAGATTACAGTAACTATTGATAATAGCAAGTTAACGGCTGGGGATAAAATTTATTTAGTATTTGAAAATCATCCTTCGAATGTCTCATCCTCACTTTGGTTTAAAGAGGCATATTTATCAATAAATTATGGTTATGATTTGCCAGTTATCATAACACCCCCCCCGCTTCCTGTAGAGATCAATGGTCTTGTAACTTATCCATCTGCTAGAAATTTAACGTACATTAACCAGCCATTTCCATTACCATTTGAAAATAATCCTATTGGGATTAAACTTCCTGGAGAAAATCTTGATTTAAAATGGGATCAAACTAAGCTAAATACTCCTGAGGTGTTTGTTTCACTTTTTAGTACAACCTCAAACGTTGCTATAACCAAAATTAAAATCACAAACAATGGAAGTTATTCTTTAAACTTCTCGTCACTCAACTTAGGCTTTTATTTTAATAGCTATTATATAAAAATAGAGAACTCTGCTGGTAATCAGTATGGTAAAAGCGGTACTTTTCGTTTTCTAAACGACCATTTGCCCATGTGGAATGGAGATTTTCCTTCTTCTTACCCGAATGCCAGTTGGATTTTCAGGCCTGATAGTTCTGGTTCATACAATGGACTTTATGCTTTTTGGTTTCCAGGGAAAATAAATGCATCAAATGTTATTGTAGATTTATATGATAGCAATGGTAACTTTTTCAAACGATTATCAGAATCGACTCCTAATACAGGTGCATTTTATTATCAGTCGAATGACAATGTAATTCCGAGAAGTAGTACAAGTTTCTATCAATACAAGATAACGTCGAAAGAAAATCCTTCTGAATTTGGATATTCTGAAGTATTCAATTGGTGGTATGACTAACTAGAAGTGGTTTAAAAAAGCCCGAAGTTAATTGAGGGCACTGAAAGTCCTTTTGATAATTGGGTTGAAAAAAGAGCAGAGAAACCAAGGTTCTCTGCTCTTTTTTTGTGCGCCGGGCATGGCGGCTTGAAGTCCCGAACACGCTTAACATTTGGAAGTGTTAGCTTAAAACAAGGGTGTCGTGGTGACTGCGAATCTAAAAGAAAGTCGGCGGCAAATGTGGGGGCTTACAAACAGAAAATGTATATAAGGCGGATTTAGTTCGGGTGATATTGCCAAACTATTACGTAGATACAGTCGCCATATCCGTTGGAATTAGATTGTCTTATCCCAGGAGGGGTGAATGGGTTCTATCGAATGTCGATTGGATGATAGTCTTCCAAATAATTATTTGGAAGACTTGGCCATTAACCATAAAATTAATGGCTTCAGAAGATATAATTACCTTTTATGGTTACCAGATTATCCCCATAATAACTTCTCCTGTACCTCATGTTTACCAATCCTTTACCCTCTAGGTAATAAATAGGTAGAGAAAAGGTAAGCAAAGGGTAGCCCTGGGGTTAACCTGGTGTACAGAAAGGGTAAACAACAGGTAAAGAAAGGGTAAGCAATTTCAGTAAACTAATTTTAGTCTGTCAATATTTTTGTGTACTAAAATAGATGAACGAATTAATGTCGTATTAAAAATGTAGGTATATTGTTTTATTTAATGTATGTTTTGTTTGTTTATCATTAATGATATGTATTGTATGATTTGTATTTTTTATTAGATTAAACTTAATGATTTATTCATTATAGCTTAACACTAAGATGGTTAACTTGTTTGAAGGAAAACCTAACTATGAAAAAAACATCTATTTTAAGCTCATTCTCAAGGAAAATGGGCTTGGCAGCTTTGCTGCTAACCTTAAGCATCTATTCATGTAAAAAATCAGAACCCTCTGTTATCGCGACCGAAAGCAAAGCAGAAGTTGACGCTACTGCACTTGCAAAAATCAAAGAGATGGGCTTCCAAACAGATGGTATTAAAGAATCTGGAGATTACTACGTGGTGGAAGGTGATATCCTGATTTCGAAGAAATCACTATCAACAGTTAAAAATATTGAAAAAGCAACAAATGCTGGTGGTAAAATAGCGCAGGGCAATACCAATCAGTTAATTCAGGGAAACCTCACAAATGTTATTATCACTCAGGAAGATTTCGATACCAGATGGTTCTATGCAATTAGGGACGCGATAACTGCCTGGAATGCGATAGGTAACTGCCGCATTAATTTAATCCATTCTTATAATCAATTTTATCCACCTTACACAAGTTCTGTTAGTCCTAATATTACCATTAGAAAAGTAAATATGGGGACAGGTGCATTTGGACAAGCGGATTTTCCAACTGATGCAGGACAGCCCGGAGCTAATATTTGGGTAAACCCTGTTACCAATAATGTTACCAGTACAAATGCTGACAATGGCATACCAAGAAGCCATGAGCAGGATGTATTTATGCTGATACACGAAATTGGTCACTGTTTGGGCTTGCGTCATACAGATTACAGTGGAGAAGGTAACTACGATGCTTATGGTAGGTATGTAGGCGTTAATGCTACACCTGGCACGCCCTCAACAGGCGTTCCGTCGGCAGATCCAAATTCAGTGATGAACTCTGGCAGACTTGGTACTTCAAGAACCTGGACCGATTTTTCATCATATGATGTAATAGCCGCTCAGTATTTATACCCGCCAGTAACCACGCCATTTGTAAGTACCTTTAAAAATGTGATTAATGGGCCATCTTCCAATTCAGCAGGTGCAACGGTGATTAGTACAGCTGGCGCCACATACAATGGTGGTTACTATGAATGGAGGATGTTAGATCAGAGTTTAAATGTTGTATTGCCGGTAAGCAGTTTTAGTGATTTTCCACAGCAGGAATGGTCGCACAGTACTCCTGGAACTTATTATTTAGAGTGTCGTTTGGTTGGTTTAGAGTGTGCAGGAGAGTGGGCAAGACAAACCGTAACTTTTAATTAAGTATCAGCTGATCAAAATAGATCTGTTGCAAAAAAAAAGCAGGGTAATTTCCATTAGAAAATTATCCTGCTTTTTTATTTAAAACTGGTTATGCGCTAAAAGGTGATTTATGACCGTATGCGGTTAACTAAATTTTAATTTACTCCGCTATCGGCTCTTTTTTTACTGCTTTCTTTTCTGCAATCGGTTTAGCCGTTTTAGCCTTCGGAGCTGCAGGAGTAACTTGCTCTTCTTTGATATATGGCGTTATAGAATCATCCTGAGTATGGAAAGTAACTTTTTTAGTTAATTGCTTTGCAAATTTTTCGATTACTTTATCAGTTTTTTTCGCTTTGCCGTACTGGATAACAAGTTCGTTAAATGCAAGGGCCAATTTCGATTCTAATTCTTTACGTAATTTTTTGCTTGTCGAATGATTTTTCGACTTAGATTTATTCTTTTTCATTAAAACTTATGGGTTTTTCCAAAGGTAAAGAATTGGAAAGTTAAATTAATATTATGATTATGTTAACACACGGCTTGCTGCTTAACATATAAAATATTTCTCATAACTTAGGTTAAATCACATAGGTTAGCATTTAATCGAACAAATATGAATTACCCAATAGTAATCGGCGTTGCACTTCTGGTCGTTATTTTAATTGCTTACCTGATTAAAAGAAACCAAAAAGACAAAAAGGAATTTGAAGAAGAGGTAATCCAATCAGAACTTCCACCTGAGAAAGACGATAAAGAAAACAGCTAAAAACTACTTCCCGGTGCGATATCGCCGCCCAGATCCAGTGTATTCTGGAAACCTTCCAGGTATTGAAGTAAATGCCGCTCTGCATTTGCATAAGAAGTAAATGTAGATGCCGGTTCATAGGCATCAGCATCAGTTTTGCTTTTGTAAAATGAACTGATTTTAAAAACGAAAATTTTGTCGTTATTTATGGGCGACATAATTCTAGCCTTTATCGGGTGGCCGTTTACCTCAACAAAAAATTCTTTTATAACAGTATAGATAACAGCAGACATAGACAAGGTTTTAGATTTAACTCAATATAAGAGGTCTAAATTACCTTAAATAGCTCATGAATCAGTCTGTTATTGATAAATTAATATTTCTTTAACATTAATTTAATGTTTGTTTTTTTATTTAATACGAATTCCTATTTCTTAACAGGCTCGTAGGCATAAACCACTTCATATTTACTGTTCTTGAAATTTGAAGAAAGTTGCCCGATTTTTAAGTTTTGTGCCTGTGGTGTAGGCTCACAGTACGAATACTTCCTGCCTTTATAAGTAACAGGTTCGCCAATTGGTTTATCGAACTGTACGGCGATAGTTAAATGTTTAGGGTACAGCAGGGCAATCATCGGCAGGTTATATATTTCCTTTACCAGATAGAAAAATAATGCAGCCCGGTCGTCGCAATCGCTGTAGGTACTTAATAAGGTTTGTTCAGGCGAGAAACGTTTTTCTTTGCCAAAGTTTTCATCGTCATCTTCGTATAAAAAACCATAACGGGTAAATCTCATGAGGTAATCGACACCTTTTTTCTGATCCATGTGTTTCAGGTTTTCTTTCAAGGTAGGAATAAGAGAGCTGTATGTTTCCCTGCTCAGCGGAATATTAAAATAACTTTCAAAATCTACTACCGGATAATTCTTAAAAATGGTTTGTACATCTTCATTAACTTTTAACTTAAAATGATGGATTTTTTGACGGTAACTAAATTCGATATCCTTTTCCTGGTAGCTTTCCGGTTTAAAATCGGGCATTCTGGTCACCTTATAAGAGAAAGGATTTTTAGCCTCCGGAATTGAAATTTTAATGGGCTTGTAAGCATCAGCCTGTTTAAATAGTTTGCCATAATCATGATAATTAAGGCACATAAACTTTTTATTGTCAACCATAAAGAACGGAATATCGCTAATATCCTCTTCGTTTCTGACATAAAATATAACCTGATCATTGCCCACGGCTAATCGTGCATCATAACCGCATTTACTCAATAAAAACCATTTGTATAAAGTATAGCCAAAATAATTATCTGCTTTCGGACTAATCTGTTCAGCTGTCTTACGGATCAGTTGATAATAAATCCAGTCGTTTAAATGATATTTTTTCTGGTATTTTTCTAAAGAGGAAATTAGCGGCGCATACTTGCCAGAAGAGATGCGGCTGTAAAAGTTAGAAACAGCTGATGTTGTTGCTGTTTTTGATATTGGAAAAACGACTGAAGAATCTACACTAAAGTTGAAAGTTCCGTCATAAAAATCGAAAGAATAATTCTGTCCCTTCGAGATGACGGTATTCATCATCAGGCAAACGAACAAAGTGGTCCTCAAAATATATGGGTAAATTCCTCTTTTCAAACCGCCTCATATTTGGTTATATTAAATTTACTTATTATTAACATAAAAGCAACAATTTCTTTATGTGAACAATAGGGTAGCGCTTAACGGAGAATTAACATTGGGTTTTCGTGAATTCAGTTCGGGTTAATTTTTTAGTGCATAAAGTTCCGCTCTTAAATGTTTTAAAAGTGAGATATTACAATCTTTACATTCTATTTCTTTCACATGAATAGGTTTGCCGATACTGATTTTTAACTGGTGACCACTTTTGTTGAATAATTCTGAAATCAGCTTTGCTGTTTGTAAAGAAGGGTGTATAAATTTCAGCAGGCTAAAAAAGATGCCATTATTGCCATGAAAATACACTGGTAGTATCGGTACATTGGCTTTGGAGATGATTTTTCCAACCACGGGATGCCATTCGCGGTCGGTAATCTGATTTTTTCTGAATTTATAAGAAGAAACTTCGCCTGCCGGAAAAATAGCAACCGGACAACCCTCTTTTAAAGCTTTTAAAGTTGTTTTTAATCCGCTGATACTTGATGAATCCTGAACTTTTTCGAACGGATTTACCGCGATAATACATTTCTCAAGATTTGGGATTTTCTTTAACAGGAAATTCCCCATAAACTTTGTATCAGGTCGGTGATTGGCAAGGATCCTTAATAATGCCAATGATTCTATCGCACCGTAGGGATGATTTGCAATTGCAATAAACGCACCTTCTTGTGGAATGTTGGCTAAATCCTCATCGTTGATCTGAATAATAACGCCCAGAACATTCAGGATATGGTTGGCAAATTTTTCTCCTTCTAAGGTATTAGCATCTCTAATAATTCCATTGAAGTCGTTAATCTTTAAGAACTTCATTAAAAAGGAAGCAAGACCAGGAATTGGAATATTACAAATGCCTGTTGCCTTTGAAAAATTCTCTTTAGAAATGACTGTCATAATGATAGTTCAAGATTGATTCCATTAGAGAGCCAACCTGATAAATGATTTTTATTTGAGCTAAATATAAGGGTGGGAAACATTCGGTTCTCACGAAAAGAATGTTTATCATAGCTCATACAGAGTACCTAAAGATAATGGAATAATATGAATAACAGTGTATTAATCAATTAAGAAATTGTAAGGAATGAAATTCTATAAATAACATTTCATTAACATCAATTTAACAACATGAACCTACTTTTGTGGCATAAATATTTGGTTAGTATTTATAAAGTTTAGGTTAGTTGATAATAAAAAACCCAGATGGATGTCTGGGTTTTTTTATTGAATTAATTTACAGGTTTTTGCCGAGTTTTTCGAGCATTTCAGGTGGAATATTATGCGTATCAACCACTAAGAAACCATCCAGGCAGTCAGAGAATTTAGGATCGATATTAAATGAGATAATCTTCGCATTCAGGTTCATGTACTGCCTCAACAGCACTGGTACTTTAATATGTGAATTTTCAATGTCGCCGATTATGCTATCCAGATCTTTAAAAGACTCGCTGCTATCAACCAATGTATCCGTAGAAATTGGTAAAAGATCGGCTTTAAATTTGTTCCTTGGCTTCACATATTTGGCCATCTCATAATCGAAATGGTTTTTGGTAATATAATCTACAATTAAGGCCTTGCTAAATTTCGAGAAATTGTTGCTGATACTTACCGGCCCGAACATGTAACGGTACTGTGGGTTATCGATCAGATATTTTAAAATTCCTTTCCAAAGTAAAAACAATGGCAGTGGCTTGCCCTGGTATTCTTTTCTGATCCACGATCTACCCAACTCAATACCCTGCTTTAACATCGGGTAAAACTGATCTTTCATTTTAAAAAGTTCAGAAAGGTAGAAACCACGGCGACCCATGCTTTCTAAAATTTCATCACCTTTACCAATCCGGTAGGCGCCTACAATATTTTCTAAATCTTTATCCCATATAAATAAGTGGTTATAGTAGATGTCGTAATTGTCGAGATCGATTTTTTTATTGGTGCCTTCACCTACTTCGCGGAAAGTAATTTCCCGTAAGCGGCCAATTTCCCTTAAAATATTCGGTATTTTTAAAGTCGGAACAATATATACCTCATAATTTTTCTCCGTCCAAACCCTGAAATCTTCCAGAAGTGTTACTTCATTTTTAATCAAAAGCCTCGAAGTTTCTTCAATTACTTCGGTAGGTTTCTTTTTAATTTTAAATAAGTTTAATGGGTTAAAGAGTTTCTTCTCCGTATCTAAACCAATACCCAGCGCATACGTACGGGCTCTTAAAAAGTCCATCAGTTTATTGCTGCTGTTCATGTGCGAAATTTCAGATACGGCTATTGGTTTACCAATCCGTACCTTAATGGTGCGTCCATGTTTATTTAAAAATTCCGAAGGTAATTTTGCTGTACGTAGGGTAGGGTGTATGAAGCTCAAAATGTTAAAGAAAACACCGTTATTACCATGAAAATAAATAGGTACAACTGGTACTTTTGCTTTAGCAATCAGTTTTCCAACAACAGGATGCCACATTCTGTCTGTTACCTGCTGAGCATCTAATTTAAAGGTAGAAACTTCTCCTGCAGGGAAAATACCAATTGGGATTCCATTTCTAAGCAAATCAAAAGTAGTTTTTAATCCGCTGATACTTGAAGAATGTTGCACATTTTCGAAAGGATTTACAGCAACAAAAAATTCATCGAGGTTTGGTATTTTTTTCAAAATGAAATTTACCATTACCTTAGCATCTGGCCTAACCGTACACAATAGTTTAACTAAAGCCAAACCCTCTACACCACCATAAGGATGATTTGCGATGGCGATAAAAGGGCCTGTTTTAGGAATACAATTTAAATCATCATCATCAAATTCTATAGAAACGCCAATGGTTTCTAATATCTTGTCTACAAACTCTAAGCCTTTAAAATGTTGATTTTGAGCAAATACGTCATTAATGTCGTTCAGTTTCATGATCTCCATCATCAAACCTGCTAAACCCGGTACACCTAGCTTATCTATCTTTGTTGCTTTCGCAAACTCAGATGTAGTTATGATCTTCATATAAATTCTTAGATTGTTGATAGGCAAAACCTATTCTGTTTTGCAATCCCAAAAATAAGATTTATATTTATAATACACATGTCATATCGCATCAATGAGAATTTGGTTGAACAAAAATTTTGGTGTTAGCAAAAGTGAATTCAACGGATTGTTGTTTCTCGTCTCTATTATTGTTGTAATTAAGGCCTTTCCTACGATATATGGCTACTATCAGCCAATCTCGAACGATGATCCGAATCTTTTAGCACAAATTCAGCAGATCAGTATAACAGACCAGGCATATGCCAATACTGTTCGCGATCGGATTGAAGACGCTAACACTAGAAAAACAATTAAACTTTTTAAGTTCGATCCCAATACTTTAGATGCAGAAGGTTGGCAAACTTTAGGCTTATCGGCAAAACAGGCACAATCAATTATAAATTATACCACCAAAGGCGGCAAATTTTACAAAGCCGAAGATCTTCAGAAAATGTATACCATTTCGCCGGATATGTATAAAAGGATATTGCCTTATATTAACATACCCGATCAGCCCATCAATGCCTCAAGGAAGTATGTACCTTTTGAAAAAAAGGAATATGCTAAAAAAGATGCTGTGATTGTTGATATCAATAAGGCAGACTCGACACAATTGGATGAGATTAAAGGGATTGGTGGAACTTTTGCACTTAGGATTATTAAATACCGTGAACGTTTAGGCGGTTTTTACAAAAAAGAACAACTTCTCGAAGTTTACGGGTTAGATTCCAATAAGTATGCGGAAATTAAAGATCAGATTGAAATCAGCAATGTTCCATTAAAAACAATAAATATCAATACAGCAACTTTTAACGATTTAAAGCGCAATCCATATCTTTCGTTCAAACAGATCAATGCCATTATTCAATACCGTAAACAGCATGGCAATTATGCTAACCCATCCGATTTAAAAAAGATCGTAATTTTAAACCAACAGGTTATTGATAAGATTACGCCTTATATTTCTTTTTAGCACCTTAAACTTAGTGACATACAAAATAAATAAAATTTATTTTGTATGTCAGTCTGAGGGATAATTATTTCATAAAATCAATATTAAAGACAGATCTCTTTGGCAAATGGTAGGCTGGGAGATCGTCATTCCCAACTAGATTGGGAATCGTAATGCAAGTGCTTTAAGATTCCCGCCTGCGCGGGAATGACGGTCGCGCTAGTGAATTCTAGATCTTAAAAGCTTAAATTTTAAATGTGATTTGAAAAGCAATATCATTGCTAATCGGTTCCGAAACCCCTGCTTTACAATTACTCACCCGATTAAAAACCTGTGAAACAAGCAAGCACACAGTAAAAATTAAAACAAGTGCTTAAATCGGGATTCGTGTTCGTTTCAATCAGGTTTAATTATGGAGGGGAAATGCTGGTTAACCCCAAATCATAGTGCCGGCCTTGCCACCTAAACCTGATCGGAACGAACACAGAGTGCAACGGAGTAAAGTGAAGAGCAGGGCTGAATAGCGCCAAACGCTTCTGTACCTGATTTCCAAAAAAAGATAGCCATAATAAAACTTATGTATTTCCTGTTCCAGTTTAATTATTGGAGTTAATTGCTTGCAAGGTTTAAAAGAATCTATTTTGGCCAAAAATGCTTTCTGTTCAGTTAAATTTTAACGCGATCCGTCATACTGAACTTGTTTCAGTATCCATCATGCTGTTTTGTTTAAAGATCTTCGTACTGTTAATGCCTTATCATCATTCAATCGAAAACGCCATTATCTAAGCTTATTCGGCTAAAGTTGTAAGAAAATAGAAAAAAACTTTCCCCGTTAATTTCAAGGTTTAAAATTAACCGATAAACTAATTGAACCGAATACCATATCATTCTGTAATTGCACAAATATTTAATGGTAACTAACTATCAAATAATTGTTTATAATTGCCTCAACTAACTATAAAATATAAATTTAATGAGCGTAAGCTTCGATTTTTCAGAAACAGAAACTCAGCAGAGTGTAAAGGCCATGGTCCGCGATTTTGCAGAGAAAAACATTCGTCCACATATCATGGAATGGGATGAGGCACAGCATTTTCCTGTCGAATTGTTTAAACAGCTCGGAGAATTAGGCTTAATGGGCGTCTTGGTTCCGGAAGAATATGGAGGCTCCGGATTGGGCTACCAGGAATATGTTGATGTGATTGTAGAAGTGGCCCGGGTTTGCGGTTCAATCGGCTTATCATTAGCCGCACATAACTCTTTATGTACCGGCCATATTTTGGCCTTTGCAACCGAAGAACAGAAACAAAGATGGTTACCGAAGTTGGCAACAGCCGAGTGGATTGGCGCCTGGGGATTAACCGAAGCAAATACAGGTTCGGATGCCTTAAGAATGATGACGACTGCTGTTGAAGATGGCGACGATTACATTATAAACGGCACAAAAAACTGGATTACCCATGGCAAAAGCGGAGATGTTGCGGTTGTGATGGTAAGAACAGGGGAGCAGGGAAGCTCGAAAGGGATTTCGGCCATTGTAGTAGAACGTGGTACACCTGGTTTTACTGCAGGGAAAAAAGAAAATAAACTAGGCATGCGCGCATCAGAAACCACAGAAATGATTTTTGATAATTGCCGTGTACCGAAAGCCAATTTATTGGGTAATGTTGGCGAAGGTTTTAAGCAGGCCATGAAAGTTTTAGATGGCGGACGCATTTCTATTGCCGCATTGGCTTTAGGAATTGCAAAAGGTGCTTTTGATGCAGCAGTAGCCTATTCGAAACAACGGCAGCAGTTTGGACAGCCCATCTCCAGCTTCCAGGCCATTAGTTTTAAACTTGCCGATATGGCTACAGAGATTGAAGCAGCTGAATTATTGATCCGCCAGGCAGCAGATTTAAAAAACAGGCATTTACCTATGACAAAAGAATCGGCCATGGCGAAATATTTTGCCTCAGAGGTTTCGGTAAGGGTAGCAACCGAAGCGGTTCAAATATTTGGGGGTTATGGTTATACCAAAGACTTTCCTGTTGAGAAATTTTATCGCGACAGCAAGTTGTGTACCATAGGCGAGGGAACATCGGAAATACAAAAAATTGTAATTGCCAGAGAAATATTATCAAGGTAGAAGGTTTTAAGGTAGAAGGTTTAGGGCTATATGCGTTGAACCTTATACCCTAAGCCTTACGTCTTCAACTTATATACAACAAACCAAATATATTATGAGCAATCCGGAGGATTTAACCCCTTCCGGATTTTTTGTTTTAAACATTTTGATTGGCTAGTTTTGTCTAATCAATTTTATATATAAACCGCATGACACAGCGTACCTTAAAGCCCGACCTGCAGATAATTTTTAATGAAGATGCAAAATCCAGTCGTCCGAAGGATATTGATAGCATAGCTAAAAAATTAGAAAAGATAGAAAATCTTAAATCTCAGGTGGCAAATAAGCAAAAAGAACTGGATAAAATAAAAAAGCTTTATAATAAGCATGCTTTAAAAGAGGAGCAGGCCTTTCTTAGTATAAAGGAAAACTATATCATTAAACTTTCTGAAAGGTATTTTGAAAAGGGGTATACCAAGTGGCAGCAAGGTCTTTTATATGATTTAATACAAAGTGAAGCTTCTTTGCTTGAAGATATGGAATATTCATCCGAAATTTTAACGGAGAACTTGGCAAAGGTAGATCAACATTATTTGGCCCAGGCAAGCGAATTAGAAAAAGAAATGGGAGGGCAGATGTTAAAAGGCTTTATGGAAAATATGGGTTTTAATGTTGATCATAATTTCTCCTTTGATGATTTCAAAAACCCTGATTTTATCAAGCAATTTACGGAAGAAAGTCATGAACAACGTTTTGATGAACAGCAAAAATATACGGAAAAAGAAAGACATAGTAAGGTTTTAAATACCGATGTTGATTTTCAGAAACTATACAAAAAGCTCATAAAACTTGTCCATCCCGATTTGTTTAAGACTGAAGAAGAAAAACAACAGAAAGAAATACTGGTCAAACGGTTGACCCAAGCATGGGAAAAACGCGACTATTTGGAACTATTGCTATTAAAAGAAACCATAGATGTAGAACATTCCATTCCTGTAGAGTTTTCTGGCAAAAACATAAAAAGTATAACTGATCAGTTAAATAAAAAGATTAATGAGTTGGAAACTGAAAAGTATATGATAAGTTCCCATTTAGGGCCAAATCATTTCTTTTTCAAAAATTTTAAAGGTAAATCTGAAAATGCAATACTCAAAAAAATAGACATCTACATTATGGAGTTGGCACAAAATTCAAAGGAAACAGAACACATCATAAATAATAGGCTAAAAAATAAAACATCTACAAAAAGATATTTACAGGAGGTATTTGATGAAGATGAAAGTAATGATTTTGATATATTTGACTTTATATGAGTTAAAGTTATACGGATCTTTTTCGTTTTTCCTGATTCATTATTTCTGATGATTCGGTATAGTTCTAGAATTTTAAAATGCAGTAAAGTTGCTGCAATATATTACCTGATTAAAACTGATATCTTTTTAAGAATACGAATAACCAGTTTACAGGTAGAGATGATACATAAACATAATTGTTTATACATCTAATGTGGGAAAAGAAAGGAGCCTAAGAAAGGTTAAAAGCTTAAAGACTAAAGCAAATAGGTGTCGAGCCTAAGCTATCTTCCCTGAGCTTTAGTCTTTGGACTTTTCGCTCCAAGCTTATTGCGGTATATCTTTCGAAGTTAAAATGCTGTCGACCACATAAACGCTAAATCCTCGCCAAGGCAGGGAATGTTTATATTCTTTATAGTGTAATTCGAAAAACTTACCACTATTGGCCATCATTTTTTCAGCAATTTCCTGGTTAGCGATAGAGAATTCGAATTCGTTGTTCTGCAGCGTTCCTGTTTGTCGGGATTTTATTCCGCTTTGAATTAATTTGCCTTCATAGGTTTTAAATACGTAGCCTTTTTTTACTACATAGTTTAACTCTCCTGCTTTAACACCTTCACCAAAAACAAAGAAATAACGATAGTAACAAATTGCGATTAATGCGATAACAACTATTACTGCGATAATTGAACCTACTTTTTTACCTGTTGTCATATATGATTATATATATAAATGTAGCTAAACAACACATAAGTTCTACTAATGATTTAAATAAAAAATTCTTTTTATAAATCTTTCTATTTTTCAATATTTTGCTTACATTTGCAGCCCCGATAACACGGGAAATTTAAAAACCACGAGAGGAGGTATTTCAGCGTTATGATCATTATCAACATTAAAGACGGCGAATCATTAGATAAAGCCCTTAAACGTTTCAAGAAAAAGTTTGAAAAAACTGGTGTATTGAGAGAACTACGTAGTCGCCAAGCATACGAGAAAAAATCCGTTGCTCGCCGTACTGAAATTAAACATGCTGTTTACATTCAGAACATGAATCTAGATACAACTTCTTAGTTGTTCACGATATAAATACAAAAAGTCCTTCCGATGTTAAATTGGAAGGACTTTTCTTTTTAAAAAGAAATCAGGAACATTTCAATAAACAATTAATTAATGATTTCTTTATATCAAAACTATTTGTAACTTCATATCAATGCCCCGCAAAAAGATATTGAATGCTGCTAAAAAGTTTTATCACCTATTTAACTCACGAGAAGCGCTATTCTCCACATACCATTACCTCTTATCAGGTAGATTTAAATCAGTTTGAAGAATTTATTAAGGCATTAGAACTTGATTTTCCTGAAATAAAACATACTCACCTGCGCAGTTACCTGGTTGAGTTAATGGAAAAGGAAAATTCAGAAAATACCATTAACAGAAAAATATCTGCTTTACGAAGCTTTTATAAATTTTTACATAGAACCGGAGCGATTGATCAAAATCCTGCTGTTTTAATTAAGGCGCCAAAAATACCTAAAAGGCTACCCGTATTTATAGATGCGCAGAAAATGGATCATTTACTGGATTCGGAGCAATATTTCGATGAAAGTTTTCCTTCCGTCCGCGATCATCTGGTCATCGAACTGCTTTTTGGAACCGGTATCCGTTTAGCTGAACTGTTGCAATTAAAAGATACTGATATTGATATGTACTCAGGAACGATAAAGGTGCTGGGTAAAAGGAATAAGGAAAGAATTATTCCAATAAATAAACAGCTTATCAATCAGGTAAATACGTATATTGACCTAAAAAAGTTGCAAAACTTTAATAACAATTTGCTTACATTAATCGTTACCAATACAGGTGCAGCGGCATATCCGAAATTAATATACCGTATTGTTACCTCGTACCTAAACCATGTATCAACCAATGAAAAGAAAAGTCCCCACGTGCTGCGGCATAGCTATGCCACTAGCCTGTTAAATGCAGGAGCAGATTTAAATGCGATTAAAGAACTTTTGGGCCACACCAGTTTAGCAGCAACCCAGGTTTATACCCACAATTCGATCGAAAGATTAAAAACAATTTATAAACAAGCCCATCCAAAGGCGTAAAAAAAGGAGGAAAAATGAAAATCGGAGTTCAATCAATCCACTTCAGTGCAGACAGTAAGTTGTTAGATTTTATACAGAAGAAAGCAAACAAGCTTGATCAGTTTTTTGACCAGATCATTAGCGGAGAAGTGTATTTAAAGTTAGAGAACGTAGAGGACGAGGCTAATAAAATTAGTGAAATAAAACTGATTGTACCAGGAGGTACCCTCTTCGCTAAAGAACAATGTAAATCATTTGAAGAAGCCACAGATCTGGCCATCGAATCGTTAAGAAAGCAGATTACGAAACATAAAGATAAAACACGTGCAAAATTAAGTGAGCATAAAGCAATTTTAAGTGAGAGCGAAGCCGCTGATTATTAGCAAAGCACAAAAAAAAGTATAATGCAAATGGGCGGTACAGTTAAATGTGCCGCCTTTTTGTTTTCATGATAACTTTCCTGGTTACCGTCAATCGATGAAAAATTGAAAAGATAATTCCCTTTGGCTGCGTCATCTCGAGCGGAGTGTAACGGAGCCGAGAGATCTATCTTGAGAATACTTTTTTATTTAGATCTCTCCGTTTCGCTGCGCTTCAGTCGAGATGACGACTTCTTTATATTAGTTTCTTCAAATAATTTAAAGAAATCGGAAGTTATTCGTGCAATTTCTATAAAACAATTTTAATTTCTAAGCAATTCTCCGTGAAAAAATCGGCCTCATGATATAAATTCTAAATTTATTGAGATTAATACATTTGTTATTTTCTGTTGATTATTGTGATTATAGATTGTAATCATGTTTATAAGGGCAACAGGCATAAAAAAATATTCGATTTTAAGAGATTGATTATTAAGCTCCTTCAGGTGTATGATGAGCACTAACTAAAATAACTTCATTATTTTTTTCAAATTTATTTTGAAGTGAAATATAAGTGTGTATATTTGCATTCCCTTTCGGAAACGGCGTTACGCTAAGAAGAAAAGGGTTGTTCTTTAAAAAGATAAAAGTTTTAAAAAAACACGTTAATAATATGAAAAATGAAGATTTTTCGTATCATTGCACAAAATTTAAAGCCTCCTTAGCTCAGCTGGTAGAGCAACTGACTTGTAATCAGTAGGTCATTGGTTCGATTCCGATAGGAGGCTCTTTTTATTTTAAAGTGTTAACATTTTGAAGTAAAAAATGGGGAGATTCCAGAGCGGCCAAATGGGACAGACTGTAACTCTGTTATCGCAAGATTTCGAAGGTTCGAATCCTTCTCTCCCCACACTTTAAATGAATGACCAAATGTTTTAATGATGGAATAATTCTCTCATTCTTTCATTCAATCAATCACTGATTTTTAAAAGCGGAAGTAGCTCAGTTGGTAGAGCGATAGCCTTCCAAGCTATAGGTCGCGAGTTCGAACCTCGTCTTCCGCTCCAATAAAAATTAGAAAGTGGGCAGTTATTGGTAACAGTTTTGATATAGTTAAAACTAAAGGCTGGAACTGGAAACTAAAAAGCCGACTTAGCTCAGCGGTAGAGCACTTCCTTGGTAAGGAAGAGGTCATGGGTTCAATTCCCATAGTTGGCTCAGGATAATAAAGCTTTGTTAAATCTGTTTAATATGCAGGGTAGACAAGGTTTTTTGTGTTGCATTGCATCAAAACAATAAATAAAAATTAATAAAAAGTTAACCTACTAATTAGTTATAAATAAAATGGCAAAAGAAAAATTTGACCGTAGTAAACCGCACTTAAACATCGGTACAATCGGTCACGTCGATCACGGTAAAACAACTTTAACAGCAGCTATTACAAAAGTTTTAGCTGATGCAGGTTTATCTGAGGCACGTTCATTCGATTCAATTGACTCTGCTCCAGAGGAAAAAGAAAGAGGTATTACTATTAATACTGCGCACGTTGAGTATTCAACTGCAAACCGTCACTACGCACACGTAGATTGTCCAGGTCACGCGGATTATGTTAAAAACATGGTTACAGGTGCGGCTCAAATGGATGGTGCTATTATCGTTGTTGCTGCTACTGATGGTCCAATGCCACAAACTCGTGAGCACATCTTATTGGCTCGTCAGGTTGGTGTACCTTCATTGGTTGTATTCATGAACAAAGTGGATATGGTTGATGATCCTGAATTATTAGAATTAGTAGAAATGGAAGTTCGTGAATTATTATCGTTCTACGATTTCCCTGGTGATGATATTCCTGTTATTCAAGGTTCTGCTTTAGGTGGTTTGAACGGAGATGCTAAATGGGTAGCAAAAATTATGGAATTAATGGATGCTGTTGATAGCTACATTCCAATTCCTCCACGTTTAACTGAGCTTCCATTCTTGATGCCTGTTGAAGATGTATTCTCGATCACTGGTCGTGGTACTGTAGCAACTGGTCGTATTGAGCGTGGTGTAATCAACTCTGGAGATCCTGTTGAAATCTTAGGTATGGGTGCTGAGAACTTAAAATCTACAGTTACTGGTGTTGAGATGTTCCGTAAGATCTTAGATTATGGTGAAGCTGGTGATAACGTAGGTTTATTGTTACGTGGTATTGAGAAAACTGATATCCGTCGTGGTATGGTAATCTGTAAACCAGGTTCAGTAACTCCTCACACTGATTTCAAAGCTGAGATCTATGTATTATCAAAAGCAGAAGGTGGTCGTCACACTCCATTCTTCAACAAATACCGTCCTCAATTCTATTTCCGTACTACAGATGTTACTGGTGAGATTTCACTAGCTGAAGGTACTGAGATGGTAATGCCAGGTGATAACGTTACCATCACTGTAAAGTTGATCAACGCTATCGCAATGGAAAAAGGTCTACGTTTCGCTATCCGTGAAGGTGGTAGAACAGTAGGTGCTGGTCAGGTAACTGAAATTTTAAAATAAAATCCTAAACCCCTCAGGGGGCTTCAGGTAAATAACTGAAAGCAAAGTGCTTGAGTTCACTTAAGTACTTTGCTTTCTAAATACGGGAATAGTTCAACGGTAGAATAGAGGTCTCCAAAACCTTTGATCAGGGTTCGAATCCTTGTTCCCGTGCTCAAAACAATGGTTGAGTAATTGAATGAGTGAATGATTGAATTTGAAAGTTTACTTTCGGATATTATCATTCACTCATTTACTCATTCAGTCATTCAATAAATTAAATATGGCTAAAGTAGTTGAGTTTATAAAAGAATCGTACGATGAAATGACCAATAAGGTTACATGGCCTACTTGGGGTGAACTGCAAAGTTCGGCAATTCTTGTATTAGTGGCTTCTTTAATTATTGCATTGGTTATTTTTGCAATGGATAAAGGATCTACATTTGTGTTAGATACTTTTTATAAATCACTTTCTAATTAATATTTACTAATGAGCGATCTAAAGTGGTACGTTGTAAGGGCTGTTAGCGGTAAAGAAAAGAAAGTAAAACAGTACATTGATGCTGAGATCAGCCGTTTAGGTTTCTCTCATTTGGTTCCACAGGTATTAATCCCAATGGAAAAATATTACCAAATGAAAGATGGTAAAAAAATTGCCAAAGAGCGTAACTTTTATCCAGGTTATGTTTTAATCGAAGCTACTCTTGATGGTGAGCTAGAGCACATTATTAAAGGAATTAATAGTGTTATTGGTTTCTTAGGTGATAAAGCCGGTAATCCAATTCCAATGCGCCAGGCAGAAGTTAACCGTATTTTAGGTGTGGTTGATGAAATGAGCGAACAGGGTGAAACCATGAATGTGCCTTACTATGTTGGCGAAGGAATCAAAGTTATGGACGGACCTTTCAATGGTTTCTCAGGTATTATCGAAGAGGTAAACGAAGAGAAGAAAAAACTGAAAGTTATGGTTAAAATCTTTGGTCGTAAAACACCACTTGAGCTTAACTACATGCAGGTAGAAAAAGAGTAATTCGATTACAAATTACGTTTTTAAAATATAAAACCTCCAGATTAATATCTGGAGGTTTTTTTATTATAATTAAATATATTTTCAATATTCATTTATGTATTATTAATTTGTAATTATTTACTACATTCGCTGCAATAATCTCTCTCATTGCATTATTAACGCTTTTAAATCTAAATTAACAAATGAAGAAAAGTTACAAATTCTTAAAGCAATATGGTTTTGCTTTACTATTATTAATCATGTTGGGTTCCTGCTCAAAAGAAATTTTAGATCAGGAGCATTTATCTACTCATCCGTTTAGCATTACCGATGCTCAAAATTTCTACAACCAGACCTTGAAGCTAACTGCACCAAAACTGATGGGTAATCAGCCATTATCGGGTGCCGGTTTGCCGAAAGAAGATATTCATCCGCTGTGGAATCAGGCAGATACTTTGAGCGACAATAAGTATTATGTAGTGGAGTTACCGGTCACGGAAGATGTAAGTACGGCATCAATCAGCAACAAAATTGATGGTGAAAATGTAACTTCTTTAAATCCTAATCCAAATGGTATCACTCGTTTAATCGTGGTTAAAGATAAGATCACTGGTAAAACGGAATCTGCTTTAATGCGACTGACAGCTTACACCGAACAGGCTGCACAAACACTTGCAGATAATACTTATAAAAGAAGGCTACTAACTTTACAGGATCGGTTATTTTTACTACGTTGGATGATCAGTTTATCAATGGCTGGAAATTTAAGAATGGTCAGCCAGAAAGTATAATGAAGGTGAAAGCTGTCTTTTTTGACCGGAATGCTAAAGATCATATTGGTACAGCTATTGATGCTATTAGCTTAAGTAATCAAAATAAGGTAATGGCTACAAACGGACTGGTGAGGCCAAAGGCATTTGCCACAAGGCCTCTGCCTACCAATAATGATGGCGGTAGTGGTGATGGTACTGGTGGAAGTGATGGATCAAACTTATGTGTGAGAACAATAATAGATCATTATTACAGAGGATGTTCGACCTTCAATGGTCTTACAACCTGTACCGAATGGAAATATAATGGATCTACCTTAATTGCGGAGAAATGCAATCAAGATCCTGGCGCTACAGCATCACCACCACCTCCAGTAAATTATCAACAATTTGAAAGTAATAATGATGGATATATTGCTGTGACTTTGCCGGTGAGGGGGAATACAAATCCAAATGCCCCTAATGGTAATCGAGATATTCATAATAAAACCACTGATCCGTGTATATCTAAAATAGTTGATTCTTTGTTGGGTAGTAAAAATATTTCCAATAAAATGGATTCTATTTTAAAAAGATTTAATAAGGACGCGAGTGTACAGATTAATATTTACGATACATCTGCGATTGCTGGTAATAAGCCGGGTGAGACATATGGCGGACATTGGGAAAATGGGATATTTTCAATTAATATAAAATTAAATAATGCAATTTTGCTGAACGCGAGTAGGGAATTTATTGCATCTACTATAATGCATGAGGTCTTGCATGCTTATTTTAGAGATGTAGAAGGTAAGCCAGAAATAGTAGACGAAATGGATCACAACACAATGGCAGAGAAGTACATATTGCCCATGTCTAATTATCTTGTTAGCGTATTTGGAATTTCTCAATTTGATGCTACGGCTATAGTTTGGGAAGGGTTAAAAGAGTCAAATATTTATAAAAATTCTTCGAATTTTGAAGTCGGAGAAGGAAATGGAAAAACGATAGTAACTAAATCAGATTTGTCATTTAGAGGAACAGAATATTATTTGAGGTTAGGTAATACAGGGAAATCACCCTGCAATTAAAAAATATTATGGGGAAAAAAATAATTTTGATTTCACTTTTGTTAATAGCGAACTTTTGCTATGCCCAAAGAAGAAATTTCGAAGGAGAAAAGAAGAAAATTTATAATTTTATTTCTGAGTCTGTATCTAAAATAAAATTCAAAGATACTACAGATCTTTACACTTTTGCTTTCAAAATAAATGTCAGGATATATGGTGAAAATAAATATGCTATCAAGATAGATTCAAATGATTCTTTAGCATTTGAATGGTTTCCAAAATGGTCATATTTTAAAACGTTAGATTACAGCTCGCTGATGAGTAATCAAAGCAAAGAAATAACTTTGATAGTTCCGATTGTGATAGGTACTTATGGAACTCAGAATCTTAGTCAGAAAAATAATCTCGAATCAGTGGAAAAAATAAAGCGTCTTTTTTATAGCCAAAGAGATATGAGCACAGGGGCGGCTGATAAGCCCGAATGGAAAAGAAATATTATCCCAAAATCTGAAGATTTGGTCTACCTTTTTCCCTTTATATCTATTCACGATTTAAAGACTTATCATTGAAGAAATTTCTAAAAATTATATTGTTCTTTTGTGAATCTAATGAAGTCTATATTTCCTAATTTAGATTCAAAAGATGCCACTGCTTTGGCATGGGGCGGCTTACGGGAAACTTCTTTATGGAATAAAAGTTTTGAGAATGATTCATTTAAAATTGGGGGAACAAATCAAACAATGGATTTTTCTACAATGAAAGGTTTAGAAAATGCCTATCATTCAGGATACCCAGATAACAGCACGCTCCTGGGTCCTAAAAAAAATAATCATGAGATTTATAGTTTATTTATTTGTTTTTTGTTTTTCTTATTCAAATGCCCAAGCTCAAAACTACTTAGGAATTACCCCAATGCATAAATTTTTTCAAAAACATGCAGATAGTACCTATATAATTTCATCTGCCAATCAACATCATATAGAATATCAAATTCTAAGTAAAGTGGGTGATACAATATCGACCTATACCTATAAAAGCAACACGAAACTTGGTCCTAAACTTAGAGAAATCCCAAAAGTGTTTAGGGACACTTTTTTAAAGAAGAATGCAAATTTAATATATTTTATACCTGCTGATATTAATGTTTTTTTTCAGCCAAAATATTTAAATTTAGATAGTTTGAAACAATTCTGGACAAAATCCACAAAATTAAAAATGTGGAGCGTTAGTGATGATAAAATTGACGGAGAAGGGTGTGATTTAAAACAACCCGGCTACGCTATCTCCGACGGCGGTCAAATTTATTTACATCTTATCACTAAAGATAACATTAAGGAATTGTTTTTTTATGCACCAGATTATTATAATGAAAAATGTCCGGGCAGAAAAGGAAGGAAAGCTATTTTAGAGTTGAGTGATTTGTTTAATAGTTATTTCAAAGAGAAATAATATATTTCTCTCTATCTATTGTGTATCTATAAGATTATCCATATCTTTGCAGTCCTTTAAGCTTTATAGGAGCCCTAAGGAATTAAATGTTACATGCTTCCAATATTTAACATTGAGTTTTAAATAAACAAAAAACACAAAATGGCAAAAGAAGTCAGTGCAATGATCAAATTACAGATCAAAGGCGGAGCGGCAAATCCATCGCCACCAGTAGGACCTGCATTAGGTGCTAAAGGGGTGAACATTATGGAGTTTTGCAAACAGTACAACGCTCGTACCCAAGATAAAGCAGGTAAAGTATTGCCAGTTGTAATTACTGTTTATGCTGATAAGTCATTCGATTTCATCATCAAAACCCCTCCGGTAGCTATCCAGTTAAAAGATGCTACTAAATTACAGAGTGGTTCTGCTGAGCCTAACCGTAAGAAAGTTGGGTCGGTGACCTGGGACCAGATTAAAGTTATTGCTGAGGATAAAATGCCTGATTTAAATGCATTTACAATCGAATCTGCAATGAGTATGGTTGCTGGAACAGCACGCAGTATGGGAATCACCGTTTCTGGTGACGCACCCTGGAACAATTAATTAAAAAACAGTTTACAACAGTGGCGAAATTAACTAAAAATCAAAAAAAGGCACACGCTAAAATAGAAGCTGGTAAAGCTTATACTTTACAGGCTGCTGCTGCTTTGGTAAAAGAAATCACTACCACTAAATTCGATGCGTCAGTTGATATTGATGTATCTTTAGGTGTTGATCCGCGTAAAGCGAATCAAATGGTACGTGGTATTGCTACTTTACCACACGGTACAGGTAAAACTGTTCGTGTTTTAGCTTTGGTAACTCCTGATAAGGAAGAAGAAGCAAGAGCAGCCGGCGCAGACTTCGTAGGTTTAGACGAATATGTGGCTAAAATTGAAGGTGGTTGGACCGATGTAGACATTATTATCACAACACCAGCTTGTATGGCAAAAGTAGGTAAATTAGGCCGCGTTTTAGGTCCAAGGAACTTAATGCCAAATCCAAAATCTGGTACAGTAACCAACGAAGTTGGTAAAGCTGTAACAGAGGTTAAAGCAGGTAAGATTGATTTTAAAGTAGACAAAAGCGGTATTATACACGCTTCAATAGGGAAAGTATCATTCCCAGCAGATAAAATTTATGAGAATGCACTTGAAATCATTCAGGTAATTTCAAAATTGAAACCATCTGCTGCTAAAGGAACTTATTTTAAGAGCATTCACGTGTCTTCTACAATGAGTCCTGGAATTGCAATTGAAACAAAATCAGTAGCGGGGATTTAATCATGAACAGAGAAGAAAAAAACGAAGTAGTTTTAGAACTACAAGGACAAATGCAAGAGTATGGCAATTTCTATATTGCTGATACCTCTAGCCTTTCTGTTGAGCAGATTAACAACATCCGCCGCAAATGTTTCGAAGGTGATATCATCATGAAAGTAGCTAAAAACTCTTTAATCCGCAAAGCGATTGAAGGTTTGGATGGCGATGCTTCTGAGATATACGAAGCCCTTAAAGGTTCATCATCATTATTATTCTCAAAAACAGCAAACGCTCCGGCTAAGTTGATTAAAGCTTTGAGAAGAACATCTGATAAACCATTGCTTAAAGCAGCATTTATAGATTCATCAGTATACGTTGGCGATGACCAATTGAATAACTTAGTAAGCTTGAAATCAAGAGAAGAGCTTATCGGAGATATCGTTGGATTATTACAATCACCAGCTAAGAATGTTATATCTGCGCTTAAATCAAGCGGAGGCAAAATTGCAGGAATTGTTAAAACTCTACAAGAGAGAGAAGGTTAACGAACACCTTAAGTTCGCAATAAAACAAAATTATTTTTACGTAAATTTTTAAAATCTTAATAAAATGGCAGATTTAAAATCGTTTGCTGAGCAATTAGTAAACTTAACCGTTAAAGAAGTTAACGAATTAGCTCAAATCTTAAAAGACGAGTATGGTATCGAGCCTGCAGCTGCTGCTGTAGTTGCTGGTCCTGCTGCTGGTGGTGATGCACCTGCTGCTGCTGCAGAAAAAACATCATTTGATGTAATCTTAAAAGAAGCTGGTGGCGCTAAATTAGCAGTTGTGAAACTTGTTAAAGACTTAACTGGCCTTGGTTTGAAAGAAGCAAAAGACTTAGTAGACGGAGCACCAAAAGAATTAAAAGCTGGTGTTACTAAAGACGAAGCAGAAGCTCTTAAAAAACAATTAGAAGAAGCTGGAGCAGTAGTTGAGATTAAGTAATCACTTAACTTAGCTAAGCTAAAAATGTATCAGACACCGACTGAAAATGTCGGTGTCTTTACCTGTTTATAAACATCTCATTTTGTTTGGTTAATGAGCATGGTTAGAACGAAACCAAACAAATAGTTTATTCTTAAACTAAAATCTTTTAGTCCATTGGCAAAGACAGTCGAACAAAGAGTAAATTTTGCAACTAGTAAGCACATTATAGACTATCCGGATTTTCTGGATGTGCAATTGCAATCATTCAGAGAATTTTTCCAGATAGATACCACATCAGACGATCGCTCAAGCGAAGGTTTGTTTAAAGTGTTTGCTGAAAACTTTCCAATAACAGATTCAAGAAATATCTTCGTATTAGAGTTTCTTGATTATTTTGTTGATCCGCCACGTTACGATATACACGAGTGTATTGAGCGTGGATTAACCTACAATGTTCCATTAAAAGCAAAGCTGAAGCTTTCTTGTAATGATGTAGAACATGAAGATTTTGAAACCATTATCCAGGATGTGTACTTAGGTACTATCCCGTATATGACACCAAAAGGTACGTTTGTTATCAACGGTGCAGAACGTGTTATCGTTTCGCAATTACACCGTTCTCCAGGTGTGTTCTTCGGTCAAAGCCGTCACACTAATGGAACCAAATTGTATTCTGCACGTGTTATTCCTTTCAAAGGCTCATGGATTGAGTTCGCTACAGACGTTAATAACGTGATGTATGCGTATATCGATCGTAAGAAAAAATTCCCGGTTACCACTTTATTACGTGCTATCGGTTACGATTCTGATAAGGACATCTTAGAACTTTTTGATCTTGCTGACGAAGTAAAAGTTAGTAAATCAGGTTTAAAGAAATACATCGGTCGTAAACTGGCTGCAAGGGTATTGAAAAAATGGGTTGAAGATTTTGTTGATGAAGATACTGGTGAGGTAGTTTCTATCGACCGTAATGAAGTGATTCTTGAAAGAGAAACCGTTTTAGAAGACGAACACATTGATATGGTTATCGAAGCTGGCGTAAAAAGCATCATCTTATCAAAAGAAGATGGCGCAAGTCAGGCTGATTATACCATTATATATAATACATTACAGAAAGATACATCAAACTCAGAAAAAGAAGCTGTAGAAAACATCTATCGTGCTTTGCGTAACGCAGAACCACCTGATGAGGAAACAGCCCGTGGTATCATTGATCGTTTATTCTTTTCAGATAAACGTTACGATTTAGGAGATGTTGGTCGTTACCGCATCAACCGTAAATTAAAAATGAATACCCCTGATGAGGTTAAAGTATTAACAAAAGCAGATATTATTGCAATTGTGAAATACCTGATCAAATTGATCAACTCAAAAGAAGAGGTAGATGATATCGATCACTTGTCTAACCGTCGTGTACGTACGGTAGGTGAGCAATTGTACGCACAATTTGGTGTTGGTTTAGCCCGTATGGCCAGAACAATCCGTGAGCGTATGAATATTCGCGATAACGAGGTGTTTACCCCAACTGATTTGATTAACGCCCGTACGTTATCATCGGTGATCAACTCTTTCTTTGGTACTAACCAGTTATCTCAGTTCATGGATCAAACGAATCCATTGGCAGAGATCACACACAAACGCCGTTTATCGGCTTTAGGTCCAGGTGGTTTATCACGTGAGCGTGCCGGTTTCGAGGTACGTGACGTTCACTATACTCACTATGGTCGTTTATGTACTATTGAAACTCCAGAGGGACCAAACATTGGTTTGATTTCATCACTTTGTGTGCATGCAAAAATCAACAATTTAGGTTTCATTGAAACACCATACAAACGTGTTGAAGATGGTAAAGTAGTTGTAGATTCAGACGTTATTTATTTATCTGCTGAGGATGAAGATGGTAAAACCATCGCTCAGGCAAATGCAGAGTACGATGATAAAGGTAACTTTACCACACCACGTGTTAAAGCACGTTACGAGGGTGACTTCCCGATTATTGAGCCTGAGAAATTAGACTTAATGGACGTTGCACCTAACCAGATTACTTCAATCGCTGCTTCGTTAATTCCGTTCTTAGAACATGATGATGCGAACAGGGCTTTGATGGGATCGAACATGCAACGTCAGGCCGTACCATTGTTACGTCCTGAAGCACCAATTGTGGGTACAGGTTTAGAAGGTCGCGTTGCACGTGACTCAAGAACTTTGATCAACGCAGAAGGTGACGGTGTTGTTGAGTATGTTGATGCTAACGAAATTACCATTAAATATGAGCGTAACGAAGATGATCGTTTGGTTTCATTTGAAGGTGATAGCAAAACTTACCGTTTAATTAAATTCAAAAAAACCAATCAGAATACTTGTATCAACTTAAAACCAATCGTTAAGAAAGGTCAGAAAGTGACTAAAGGACAAGTGCTTTGTGAAGGTTATGCAACTGAAAATGGTGAATTGGCATTAGGTAGAAACTTGAAAGTGGCATTCATGCCTTGGCAAGGTTTCAACTTTGAGGATGCGATTGTAATTAACGAACGTATTGTTCGTGATGACGTTTTCACTTCATTGCATATTGAAGAGTTTGAATTAGAAGTACGTGATACTAAACGTGGAGAAGAGGAATTAACACCAGATATCCCGAACGTTTCTGAAGAGGCTACTAAAGACCTTGATGAAAACGGTATTATCCGTGTTGGTGCTGATGTAAAAGAAGGTGATATTTTAATTGGTAAGATCACTCCAAAAGGAGAATCTGATCCTTCACCGGAAGAGAAATTACTACGTGCAATTTTTGGTGATAAAGCAGGTGATGTTAAAGATGCGTCTTTAAAAACTCCTCCTTCAATCCAGGGTGTGGTAATTGATACTAAATTATTCAGCCGTGCTAAGAAAACTACAAAAGCTGAAGAAAAATCGGCAATTGAGAAATTAGACAAAGGATATAACAATATCACTGAGAAATTAAAAGCAGAATTAGTTGACAAATTATTCACTATCGTAAACGGAAAAACATCTCAGGGTGTATTTAACATTTACAAAGAATTATTAGTTGCTAAAGGCGCTAAATTTACTCAGAAAATTTTAGCTGAGCTTGATTATAATCACATTAGCCCTAACAAATGGACTACTGATGATGATAAAAACGAGATGATTAAAATGTTGCTTCACAACTACGGTATCCGTGTTAACGAAGAACTTGGTGCTTACAAACGCGATAAATTCGCGATCAGTGTAGGTGATGAGCTTCCTTCAGGAATCGTACAGATGGCAAAAGTTTATGTAGCTAAAAAACGTAAATTAAAAGTAGGTGATAAAATGGCGGGTCGCCACGGTAACAAAGGTATTGTTGCACGTATTGTACGTGATGAAGACATGCCTTTCTTAGCTGATGGTACTCCGGTTGATATCGTGTTAAACCCACTGGGTGTACCTTCACGTATGAACCTTGGTCAGATCTATGAAACTATTTTGGCTTGGGCAGGTCAGGAATTAGGTGTGAAATTCGCTACACCGATTTTTGATGGTGCTACACACCAGGAGGTTGAAGAGTGGATTGCTAAAGCAGGAGTTCCTGCTTCAGGAAAAACCTACTTATATAATGGTTTAACAGGTGAGCGTTTCGATCAGACCACAACTGTAGGTATTATCTACATGTTGAAATTAGGTCACATGGTTGATGATAAGATGCACGCCCGTTCAATCGGACCATACTCATTAATTACACAACAACCATTGGGTGGTAAAGCCCAGTTCGGTGGTCAGCGTTTTGGTGAGATGGAGGTTTGGGCATTAGAGGCATTCGGTGCAGCTAATATTCTTCAGGAGATCTTAACCGTTAAATCGGATGATGTAATCGGAAGAGCCAAAACTTACGAAGCCATTGTTAAAGGTGAGAACCTACCAACGCCAGGTGTACCAGAATCGTTTAACGTATTGGTACATGAGTTACGCGGATTAGGTTTAGATATTACGTTAGACTAATTGAATGAAAGAATGAGTGAATGAGTGAATGATGGGTAACTTTCATTCAATCATTCAATCACTCAATCCTTCGATCATTAAAGAAAGAGATATGTCTTACAAAAAGGATAATAAATTAAAAAGCAATTTCACATCAATCACGATTAGCTTATCGTCTCCAGAAATTATTTTGGAACGCTCAAGCGGTGAGGTGTTGAAACCAGAAACCATTAACTACCGTACTTACAAACCTGAGCGTGATGGTTTGTTCTGTGAGCGTATTTTTGGTCCGGTAAAAGATTACGAATGTCATTGCGGTAAATACAAACGTATCCGTTATAAAGGTATTGTTTGCGATCGTTGTGGTGTTGAAGTAACGGAGAAAAAAGTACGTCGTGAGCGTATGGGACACATTGCTTTAGTGGTTCCTGTTGCACACATCTGGTACTTCCGCTCTTTACCAAATAAAATCGGTTATTTATTAGGTTTACCTACTAAAAAATTAGATTTAATTATCTATTACGAGCGTTACGTAGTTATTCAATCAGGCTTAATGGCTGAAGAAGGTATCAACTATATGGACTTCTTAACGGAAGAAGAATATTTAGATATCTTAGATAAATTACCTAAAGAAAACCAATACTTAGACGATAAAGATCCTAATAAATTCATCGCCAAAATGGGTGCTGAAGCATTAGAAGATTTATTAAAACGTATTGATTTAGATACTTTATCTTATGATTTACGTCACCAGGCAGCTAACGAAACTTCTCAACAACGTAAAAATGAGGCTTTAAAACGTCTTCAGGTTGTTGAAGCTTTCCGTGGTGCTAATACACGTATTGAGAATCGCCCTGAGTGGATGATTGTTAAAATCGTTCCGGTTATTCCACCAGAATTACGTCCTTTAGTGCCATTAGAAGGTGGTCGTTTCGCTACTTCCGATTTAAATGATTTATACCGTCGTGTAATTATCCGTAACAACCGTTTAAAACGTTTGATCGAGATTAAAGCACCAGAGGTAATTTTACGTAACGAGAAACGTATGTTGCAGGAAGCTGTAGATTCGTTATTCGATAACTCACGTAAAGTTAACGCGGTTAAAACTGAAGGTAACCGTGCTTTGAAATCACTTTCAGATATCCTGAAAGGTAAACAAGGTCGTTTCCGTCAGAATTTATTAGGTAAACGTGTGGATTATTCAGCTCGTTCGGTAATTGTTGTAGGGCCTAGCCTTAAATTACACGAGTGCGGTATTCCTAAAGATATGGCTGCTGAGCTTTACAAACCGTTCATTATTCGTAAGATGATTGAGCGTGGTGTAGTGAAAACAGTTAAATCTGCTAAGAAAATCGTTGATAGAAAAGATCCATTAGTTTGGGATATCTTAGAAAATGTATTAAAAGGTCACCCGGTATTATTAAACCGTGCACCTACGCTACACAGGTTAGGTATTCAGGCTTTCCAACCAAAATTAATTGAAGGAAAAGCAATCCAGTTACACCCATTAGTGTGTACTGCATTCAACGCCGATTTTGATGGTGACCAGATGGCTGTCCACTTACCTTTAGGTAACGCAGCAATTTTGGAAGCCCAGGTATTGATGTTGGCTGCACATAACATCTTAAACCCTGCAAACGGTACACCAATTACAGTACCATCTCAGGATATGGTTTTGGGTCTTTATTACATTACTAAAGGCCGTAGAACAGATGAAACAAGGGTTGTAAAAGGACAGGATTCTAATTTCTATTCTCCGGAAGAAGTTATTATTGCTTATAACGAGAAAGAATTAGACTTGCATGCATTTATCAAAGTAAGGGTAAATGTGAAGCAAAATGATGGATCGATCGTTAATAAATTAACTGAAACAACAGTTGGTAGAGTATTATTCAACCAAATGGTTCCTGAAGAAGTTGGTTATATCAATGAGTTATTAACTAAAAAATCGTTAAGAGATATTATCGGTGAGGTAGTTAAAATGACTGGTATGGCACGTGCTTCTCAGTTCTTAGATGATATCAAAGAATTAGGATTCCGTATGGCATTCCAGGGAGGTTTATCGTTCAACTTACAAGACGTAAACATTCCGGTAGAAAAACATACTTTACTAGAGCAGGCAGCTGCAGAAGTTGAAGAGGTAAGAAACAACTATAACATGGGTTTCATTACCAACAACGAGCGTTACAACCAGATTATCGATATCTGGACCCGTATCAACAACAGGTTAACTACTTTCGTTATGACTCAGTTATCATCAGATAACCAAGGTTTTAACTCAGTTTACATGATGCTTGATTCAGGTGCACGTGGATCTAAAGAGCAGATTCGTCAGCTTTGCGGAATGCGTGGTTTGATGGCGAAACCTCAAAAATCTGGTTCAGGTGGTGATATTATCGAAAACCCGATCTTATCAAACTTTAAAGAAGGCTTATCGGTATTAGAGTACTTTATCTCTACTCACGGTGCGCGTAAAGGTTTGGCGGATACGGCGTTAAAAACAGCTGATGCGGGTTACTTAACCCGTCGTTTACATGATGTTGCACAGGATATGATTGTTAACTCAGTTGATTGTGGTACTTTAAGAGGTATGTATACAACTGCGTTAAAAGATCAGGAAGATATTGTTGAGCCATTATACGACAGGATTTTAGGCCGTACTTCATTACATGATGTGTATAATCCTTTGGATAACACATTATTAGTAAGTGCAGGCGAAGATATCAACGAAGATGTTGCTAAACTGATCGAAGAGTCTCCATTAGAAGGTATCGAAATCCGTTCGGTATTAACTTGTGAGAACAAACGTGGTGTTTGTGCATTATGTTATGGTCGTAACTTGGCATCTGGTAAACGCGTTCAAAGAGGTGAGGCAGTTGGTGTAATTGCAGCACAATCAATCGGTGAGCCGGGTACACAGTTAACACTTCGTACTTTCCACGTGGGTGGTACTGCATCAAACATTGCTGCAGAATCTAACATCGTAGCTAAGTTTGATGGTGTAATCGAATTCGAAAATATCCGTACTGTTGATACACAAACAGAAGAAGGAACAGTTCAGGTGGTATTAGGCCGTTCAGGTGAGTTCAAAATTGTTGAACCAGGAACCGGACGTATCATTGTAACCAACAACATTCCTTACGGTGCATTCTTGTTCGTAAAAGAAGGTGATAAACTTACTAAAGGTGATAAAATCTGTTCATGGGATCCGTACAACGCGGTTATTCTATCAGAATTTGCCGGTAAAGCGCACTTTGATGCTATTATTGAAGGTGTAACCTTCCGTGAAGAATCAGATGAGCAAACTGGTCACCGTGAAAAAGTAATTATCGATACACGTGATAAAACTAAAAACCCTTCAGTTCAGATTGTTGATAAGAAAGGTGAATTCATCAAAGGTTATAACATTCCGGTAGGTGCCCACGTTTCAGTTGATGAAGGTGAAGCAATCCAAACTGGTCAGATTATCGCTAAGATTCCTCGTGCAACTGGTAAAACCCGGGATATTACAGGTGGTTTACCTCGTGTAACGGAATTATTTGAAGCGCGTAACCCATCTAACCCAGCTGTAGTAACTGAGATTGATGGTGTGGTAACTTTAGGTGGCGTTAAACGTGGTAACCGTGAAATCACAATCGAATCGAAAGATGGTGAAGTTAAAAAATACCTTGTTCCATTGTCTAAACACATCCTTGTACAGGATAATGACTTTGTGAAAGCAGGTATGCCGTTATCAGATGGTTCAATTTCTCCTGCGGATATCTTATCAATTAAAGGCCCTGCAGCGGTTCAGGAATACTTAGTAAATGGTATTCAAGAGGTTTACCGTTTACAAGGTGTGAAAATTAACGATAAGCACTTCGAGGTAATTGTTCACCAGATGATGCAGAAAGTTCATATTGAAGATCCAGGTGATACTATTTTCTTAGAAAACAATGCTGTAGACCGTTGGGATTTTGCCGACGAGAATGATGCGATGTACGACAAGAAAGTGGTTGAAGATGCAGGTGATTCTACAGAAATCAAACCAGGTCAGATTGTTTCGTTACGTAAATTAAGAGACGAAAATTCTCAATTAAAACGTAAAGATTTAAAACAGATCACGGTTAGAGATGCAAGACCAGCAACTGCAAGTTCTATCTTACAAGGTATTACACGTGCGTCATTAGGTACTAAATCGTTCATTTCTGCGGCTTCGTTCCAGGAAACTACGAAAGTATTAAATGAGGCAGCTATTGCAGGTAAACGCGATAATATGTTAGGCTTGAAAGAAAACGTGATCGTTGGTCACTTAATCCCTTCAGGTACTGGTGTACGTGGTTACGAAAGAATCATCGTTGGTTCTCAAGAAGAATACGATAAATTATTAGCTTCGAAACAAGAAGAAGTAGAAGCTTAATATTTTTGATATTTTGTTTTAAAACTCCCTCACTTAGTGAGGGAGTTTTTTGTTTGGAATAGATTTTGTAACTTTAATAAAAAATAAACACATGAGTGTTACAGAAATTCAACTTTTTCAGATCTTAAAAGCTAAGCTAGGCGAACAAGAAGCAGAGCAGTTGGTTTCTTTTGTAAAAGAAGAAGTAAGAACTGAATTAGATAATAAGAAAGAAATTTTAGCCACAAAGGAAGACATCGCTAATACAAAGGAAGCATTGGCTAATGCTAAAGCTGATATTATAAAATGGATGTTTATTTTTTGGATTGGCCAAATTGCAGTTACTGTTGGTTTTATATTACTATTTATTAATAAATAGTAATATAATTTAAATTCATTATTAAATTATTAGAAGCCTGTGTCATAAAGACAATTATTGATTTTTGTTCATTGATTAAGATCATTCTTATCTATATCACTTTCTACCAAATACTTGTATAGCATATTCATTCCATTAATTCGCAATAGATTCGGCCAGCGTTTATGAACTAGTTATAAACTACCAACAGATGCTATGCACATAGAGTGCTTGAAAAAGAGTAGTCCAAATCAGTAAGTATAGTGAGACCTGTTAAGATACCGAGACATTCAGATTGTTAATTGAATTAACGATTCAAGCTTATGGATTTTATTTCAAACATTATATCTTAAAATCCGCCATTAAGCAGCGGATTTTTTTATTTTTGATCTATTATGGAAGAACAACAAAACGAGAACCAATTAAATATAGAGTTATCTGAAGAAATTGCTGAAGGAATTTTTTCTAATCTGGCTATTATTACCCATTCAAATACCGAATTTGTATTGGATTTTATCCGCGTAATGCCCGGGATACCGAAAGCAAAGGTAAAATCGAGGATTATTTTAACTCCAGAACATGCAAAGCGCTTATTATCAGCCTTGGAAGATAATATTGAGAAGTTCGAGACGGTAAACGGCCGGATTAAAGCACAGGAGGAACCGCCGTTTCCAATGGGTTTTGGTGGACCGACTGCCCAGGCCTAAAACGCATAAAATTCTTACAAACAAATATTTGTTTGCTATGCTAACATAGTATATATTTGTGTATAACCATTTATAAATGAAAAAAATTTTATTGAGCGCATTACTTTCTGCTCCACTTTGGGTTTTGGGGCAGGGTTTCCAGGTTAATTTACAAGGTCAGAAACAAATTGGTATGGCTGGTGCAGGTTCTGCATTGGCTTTAGATGAAGCTTCTGTATTTTACAATCCCGGTGCAGTAACTTTCTTAGAGAAAAACTCAGTTTCCGCAGGTGTAAACCCACTATTGTTCAAATCAGCTTTTAAACAGAGCGGTTCGAATATTACAGAAAATGTTAATAATAAAATTGCTCCTCCATTCGAATTTTATGCGGTTTGGGGGCCAAAATCAAACAAATGGAAGCTAGGCCTGGGGGTTTATACACCATTTGGTGGTCTGGTAGACTGGGGCGATAACTGGTCTGGTAAGTACGCACTAACCTCATTAAATTTAAAAGCCATTTATTTCCAACCTACTTTAAGTATTAAAATTACTGATCGTATTGGTATAGGCGCTGGTTTTGTTTATAACCATGGCGAAGTAAACCTTCAACGTGCACTTCCCGTAAATTATCCTGACGGACGTTCTGGTCATGTTACTTTAGATGGTACGGGAACAGGTTACGGATGGAATGCAGGTTTATACATTAAAACTTTAAGCAATATCTCGTTTGCTATCGTACATAAATCGAAAGTAATTACCAAACTGGATGGTGGTACAGCAGATTTTGCAGTTCCGCAATCATTAGCAGGATCTTTTCCTGCTGGCAATACATTCAATGCCGAACTGCCTTTACCGGCAACAACCAGTTTAGGTGTAGGTATCCCTTTATCGAAAAGTACGGTTTTAGCGTTTGATGCAAGTTGGGTGCAGTGGCATGTTTATCAGGATTTGACTTTCACTTATGCTCAAAAAGTAAACGAATCATTTGTAACCAGTTCAGCGCGTAACTATCATGATGGTTCATCATTTAAACTGGGTATCAATCACCAGGCCTCAGAAAAACTTGCGTTAAGGGCAGGGGTTGGTTATGCTTTTTCTCCGGTTCAGGACGGTTATGTAACACCAGAAGCACCAGATGCTGATCGTTACATCTTAAGTGCAGGTTTAGGTTATACACCAACCAGTCATTTCGAAGTGAATGCCTCGTTCTTCTTTGAAGATGTAAAATCGCGTAAACAGAAAAATATCGAAACAGGTTTAGATGGCACCTTTAAAACTCTGGTTTATGCACCAGGTCTTTCATTAACTTATAAATGGTAGGAGAAATTACAAATGAAAAAATATATATTAAATAGTTTCGTTGCTGCTGCCATTCTTTTTACCGCAGCCTGCAAACCAGAAATAGAAACACCTGCAGGTTCTTCTGCCGGACAAGCTAATTTTAGCAAATACATTGCCGTAGGCAATTCTTTAACTTCTGGCTTTGCTGATGGTGGTTTATATTTAGAAGGCCAAAAGGTTGCTTATCCAAATTTAATTGCAGCCAAAATGGCTTCAGTTGGTGGTGGAGCATTCACTTCTCCATTTTTTACTGACGCACAAGCTAATGGTTCTGGATATATTTCACTTACAGCTTTAGTAAATGGTGTCCCAACTTTAACTCCTGTTTTAGGTAATGGTTGGCGTAATTCGCCAACAAATAGTCGTTTATTTAAATATTCTGGCGAAATCCAAAATTTGGGTATTCCTGGTATGCGTGTCGATTTATCTTTCGACCCAACACTTACTTTTAGTGCCGCCAATCCATATTTCGAGCGTTTATTAACTGATGCACAAGTGGGTAAGACCAATTACTTTCAGTATATACAGGGCAGAAATCATACCTTTTTCTCGCTTTGGTTAGGAAATAATGATGTATTGGGTTATGCTTTAAATGGTGCAGTTACCGTTACAGGTGATCCAACTACGGTATTAACAGATAAAGTAACATTTTCATCATTGTATGCTAATTTTTTAAATGCATTAACCGCTGGTGGTCAGAAAGGTATCGTGGCAACTATTCCTGATGTAACTGCTGTTCCTTATTTTCATACGGTTACCGTAGCTGCTTTATTAAATGCTGCTAAAGCAATTAATCCTGCAGCGGCAGCTATTTATATTCAAACAGGAACAGGTGCGGTAAGGCCTGCAACTGCTGAAGATTTAATCCGTTTGCCGTTTCAGTCAGAAGGCATATTCGGAAAACCAAACGGTTCTGGAATTCCTTATGGTTTGCATCCCTTAAATCCAATCGAAAATAAATGGGTATTGGATAAAGATGAAGTAGTTAAAGTGAAGGACTATGTAAACAGTTACAACAGCAGTATTAAATCTTTAGCTACCAGCAAAGGCCTGGCCATTGCAGATACTTATGCTTATTTTAATCAGGTTGCTAGTACTGATGGTGTCAATGTGCAGGGTATTACTTTAAAGGCAGCTTTTATTAGCGGTGGCGCATTCTCTTTAGATGGTATTCACTTAACTCCACGCGGAAATGCGGTAATTGCAAATGTGTTTATCGATGCCATTAATGCTAAATACGGTTCTACTGTACCAAACATTGATATTGCGCAATATAGAGGCGTGAAATTCCCGAATTAATTCAAAAAGACTTTATATTTTAAAAGGTTCTAACAATGTTAGGACCTTTTTCATTTTAGCTTATCATTAATAAGATTGATTACCTTTTCTTTTTCAGTAGGCTCAAACCAGTTCATCTCCGCGTCTCTTCTAAACCAGGTAAGCTGGCGTTTCGCAAAACGGCGGGTATTTTGTTTAATTGCAGCAATGGCATCCTCAAGAGATAACTTTCCGTCCAGGTAATCGAAAAGTTCACTATAACCAACCGTGTTTAAAGCATTGTATTTTTTAAATGGTATTAGCGATTTTACTTCATTTACTAAACCATCAGCAATCATTTGATCAACTCTTCTGTTAATTCTATCATAAAGAACAGCCCGATCGGTATTTAACCCAATTTTTATGATATTAAATGGTCTTTCCTTTTTTGTAGCTGAAAGCATTGAGGAAAGTTTCTGGCCTGTTGATAAATATACCTCCAAACCCCTGATCATTCTTTGTGGGTTTTGCTGATCTACTTTTGCAAAATATTCGGGATCCAGCTCGGCCAGTTGGTTTTGTATAACTGCTAAGCCTTCTTCTTCAAACTGTTTGTTTAGTTTTTCCCTGATCGATAAATCAATATCGGGCATTTCATCCAAGCCATTTAATAATGCGTTTACATATAATCCAGAGCCCCCGACCATAATGGCGAGATCGTGCTTTTGGAAAATTTCTTCAAGTGTTTTTAAGCCTTCTACCTCAAAATCGCCCGTACTGAACAGCTGCGTTACAGTATGTGAATCGATAAAATGATGTTTTACCGCAGCCAATTCCGTAGCATTGGGCTTTGCTGTACCAATGGCCATTTCCTTAAAAAACTGGCGGGAATCTGCAGAAATAATTTCTGTGCCAAAATGTAGCGCCAGTTGAATAGCCAGGGCTGTTTTGCCAATTGCAGTAGGACCAACAATGGATATTAAGGTTTTTGGTTGAGGCACGGGGTTTGTATAAAATAAAAGCTGCCAGATTTAAATATTTGGCAGCTTTTGTAATATTATTTTGTTGCTAATTAATAGTCGTCTTTATGGCTATCGTCTTCGAAGTTATCACTATCAGAAAATTCATCTCCAAATTCATCTTCTTCACTTTCTTCATCTTCATCCCTTTCTTCCTCGTTGATGCCCATTTCGCCCATGGCTTCTAATTCGTCGGTGTCTTCAGGAACAAAATTCATTTCATTTAAGAAATCAAATTCGCTGGCCGCAACAGCGCCTCTAGGGTCAACAGCTTGTGGACTGTTCTGCTCCATTATTTTTGGTGCATCGCCAGTGCTTTTGGCTAAAAATGGATATTCGATATTAGGGTCCGCGTCAAGAATAATTTTTACTAGTTCAACATGGAAATCATAAGGGCGATCGAAATTATAGATATAGTAAAACTTTTGATGTGGATCTTCAATAAAACCGCTCAGTTTAGAATTCTCCATTAAAACTACACGGTCTTTTTTACGTTCGTTTGGTAAATAGGCAATTTCATCACCTTTTAACCAATTATCAGTGCTCACATAAAAAGAAGAAGGTTTCTCGGCATTATAACCTGTAGATCTGTGAATAGCCTTATGGAGGTCTTCAAATGTTTGGTTTGATTTAATGTCGATCTCTCTCACAACATCATCAAAATCTTCAAAAGTAATTCTAAATTTATAAATAGCCATTATTGTATTTTGGAATCGTAAAAATAAAGTTAATTTATAATTACCACAAATATGATGTGCCATAAAAACACCATATTCATATTGTTACGGCAATTAAATTATTTATTAACAGGATTTAATCCCATTTGTTTTGCCTGATTGAGCATAAAATTAAACGCTTCCTGATAATCGTTTGTGATCTCACCTTCCAATATGGCCTCACGGATGGCATTTTTAATTATACCGACTTCTTTGCCTGCATCAAGACCAAAAGTTTCCATAATATCGTTACCGGAAATCGGAGGTTGCCAGTTTCTGATTTTATCGCGTTCTTCTACGTCTTTTAGCTTTTGTTTTACCAGTTCAAAGTTATTTCTATATTTTGTTTTTTTGTATTCATTTTTCGTTGTTACATCGGCATTACATAGCAACATCAAGCTTTCAATTTCTTCTCCTGCATCAAAAAGTAACCGCCTTACGGCAGAATCAGTAACGGTTTCCTGTGCCAGAACAATCGGGCGTAAATGAAGCTGCACCAATTTTTGCACATACTTCATTTTTTCGTTTAAAGGAAGTTTTAGCTGTGCAAATATTTTGGGAACCATTCTGGCCCCTCTGTCTTCGTGGCCATGAAATGTCCAGCCGTGGCCTTCTTCAAAACGTTTGGTAGCAGGTTTGGCAATATCATGCAAAATAGCTGCCCAGCGTAACCATAAATCATCGGTATCTGCACAGATGTTATCCAATACCTCTAAAGTATGGTAGAAATTGTCTTTATGTCCTTTTCCTTTAATAATCTCCACGCCATAAAGCTGTGCCATTTGAGGGAAAATGATCTGCAATAATCCGGTATCAAAAAGGTGTTTAAAACCTATCGATGGTTTTTTAGATAAGATGATTTTATTCATCTCATCAGTAATCCGTTCCTTGGAAACAATGCTGATGCGTTGTTTCTGGGTTTTAATGGCATTGAGTGCTGCCGGATCAATATCGAAATTAAGTTGTGAAGCGAAACGGATGGCCCGCATCATGCGCAATGGATCATCCGAAAAAGTAATTTCCGGATCGAGCGGAGTACGGATCAGTTTATTTTCTAAATCTTTAATCCCATCAAAAGGATCTAAAAGTTCGCCAAAATGCTCAGCATTTAAATTGATTGCTAATGCATTGATGGTAAAATCCCTGCGGAGCTGGTCATCTTCTAAAGTGCCATCTTCAACAATCGGTTTACGCGAATCCGATCGGTATGATTCTTTTCTCGCCCCAACAAATTCGACCTCTAAATCCTGATATTTGATGTTTGCCGTACCGAAGTTCTTAAATACAGCCACTTTTGTGTTTAATTTTCGACCTACGGCTTCTGCATATTCGATTCCACTACCCACAACAACTACGTCAATATCTTTTGAAGGGCGATCTAAAAATAAATCGCGCACAAATCCTCCGATTACATAGGCTTCGGTTTTGCTCTTATCGGCAATTGTAGATAAGGTTTTAAATATCGGGTTTTGTAGGTGTTGTTGCATCAAGTTAGTTATTTTGTCTCGCCGAGATAGAAAGCATCTGCGCGCTATGAAACAGATCCTTCGTGCCTCAGGATGACAATAAGAATTACAAAAGTAATAAAATTACTTGCGAATAAATTCAAACTGTCCACCCGGAGAAAGTTTCAAAATGGTTGATGGCTTTTTGTTGGTTCGGTTTTCTTGTTCGAAATCTACTACATAATCAACAGCATCGATAATTTCGGGATCAATGTCGTCAAAGAATTTTGGCGAAGGTTGTCCGCTTAAATTTGCAGAGGTTGAAACAATAGGTTTTCTGAAACGCTGGATTAATGGTGTGCAAAAATCGTGTTTAACAATCCTGATGCCTACACTACCATCTGCATTAATTACATTTTGGGCAAGGTTTTTGGCATCCGAAAAAACAATGGTCAGTGGGTTTTCTGCATATTCGATCAGATCGTAAGCTACATCGGGTATTTCGCCAATATAACTTTGTAATTTGCTGTCTACATCCAATAAAACAATTAAGCTTTTTTCGGCCGGACGGTTTTTTATTTTAAGCACTTTATCCACGGCTTCAGGATTGGTGGCGTCGCAGCCTATTCCCCAAATGGTGTCGGTAGGATAGAGGATCACCCCGCCTGATTTTAATACTTCAAAAGCTTTGTTAATCTCGTCTCTTAGCATTTTACAAAGTTAATTGATAAAGCGGAAGTTAAATAATGTTAATGTGTATTTCCTGTGCTGTCAGATATTTCTATCTGACACTCGTAATAATGATAAAAGAATTTTATGATCGTAACATATTCTTTATCTTTTATTTATAACAACTGATGTGTTTTAATGCGATAAACCTGTATTTTAGTAACAGGTTATTAAATAAAACATAAAATGAAACACACACTTAAATGGGGTATGCTGTTTACTATTGTAATGGCATTTACCAGTTGTATTACTGTGCTTACGGCATCAGATTACGACAAAAAGATCGATTTTTCTAAGTTAAAATCCTTTGCTTATTTCGAAAAAGGAATTGAACATTTAGAATTAAACAACCTCGACAAGCCCAGGATGTTAGATGCCCTTGAAACGGCCATGGCCAAAAAGGGCTTTACTAAAGCTGGCCGACCAGATTTTTTAGTTAATGTAGTGGTTTTGAGCAGCATTAATGCGAGGGCCGATTGGGGTTATAGCGGAGGCGGTTATCAATGGGATGCTGTTTCATCTTCGTACCAATGGAGAGATTCGCAATTCGGACCACTCAACAGCAGCAAAGAATACCAATCCGGCACCATTATCATTGATTTTTTGAATCCTGAAACCAAAGCAATTATGTGGCACGGGGTGGGATCGGGCTTTAATTTTGAGGATTATGAAAATAGAGAAGAAAGAATAAAACTGGCCGTAAAACAGATCTTATCGGAATACCCACCAATTTATTGATTGTTACGATTAATCCAATTGTAAAATATTTAGTCTGAGTGATATAACGTCAAAACATAATCAAATAGAAATCGTTTTACAGATAACAATCTGATTGTAAAAAATGTTAAATGATTTGCCATTTGGTTTACAATATCGTTATATTTATGTCAGGTTATTTATACAAGAGCGCACGAAATGAGAACAGCACAAAAATTATTAATGCTTTTTACAGTGGTATTGGCATTAGCAGGGTGTACAACACTCCGCACCGCATCAGATTATGATAAAAATGTTGATTTAAGCGGTTACAAAACTTACAATTTTTACGATAAGGGTATTGCGAGGATTAAGCTCAACAATTTGGACAAGCGCAGATTAATAGCTGCAGTTGAATCTGAAATGAATGCGAAAGGATTTACAAAATCAGATCGCCCGGATTTGTTGGTTAATTTGGTTGTGGTTGCCCGCGAAAAAACCGATGTGTATGGCCCAGGTTACTATGGTGGCTGGGGATGGGGCTGGCGTGGCGGATGGGGAAATCCTTTCTGGGGCGGCGGAAACTACGTAAATCAATATATTGACGGTACCATTGTCATCGATTTCCTGGATCCGGCTAAAAAGATTTTATTCTGGCATGGACAGGGATCAGGTTTTAACCTCGATAACTTTAATAAAAGAGAACAACGTTTGTACACCGGTGTAAAAGAAATATTGGCACAATATCCACCAAATGTTACCGCTGCTAAATAAGTTGTAAAAATTAAATTAAGATAACAAAAGGGCTGTTGAATTTTTAAATAAATTCCAGCCCTTTTTCTTTTGTGGTTTTATAGCTTGTATTCCTTAATTGTTACTACAGTCTGTCCCAATCTAAACCTGACATTCGCGTAAAGCCCGGAATCCGATCCTTCATCGGATGAGGACTTGGAGTATTGGCAGGAATAACATTTAATAGCAGCACTAACCTTGCTTTTCAAATATTAAAACTAAATTTCTGAAAATCGACCTGAATAAGTTACACATTCATTATGCGCTAAGCTACTATGAACGTAATTTAAGGATTATTAAAGAGACAGATAGCAATCCATTAACTGCTGCGTAACCAAATTGCTGTTGAATTTTTGAACAAATTCCAATCCTTTTTCTTTCATCTCTTTTTGCTGCTGAGGACTTTCCAGAATTTGATTAATGGCTTTTGCAAGTCCCTTAGCGTCATTAGGCGAAATATATAAGCTATCTGGTCCGCCTGCTTCTTCTAAGCAGGAGCCTGTTGCCGCAACCACCGGAACACCTGAATATAAGGCCTCTATAATTGGAATGCCAAAACCCTCATAAAAGGAAGGATAAACAAATACACTGGCCATCTGGTAAATGCCTGGCAGATCGGCAAATGGAATATTTTTTAAGAATACAATCCTGTTCTTTAAGCCAAGTTTTTCAATTTCTTTTTCTACGGTTTTAAAATAAGCCGTTTGTTTGCCGATTACTACGAGTTTACATTCCTCACTAACCTCATTTAAAGCCTGTACAGCCAATTTAAGGTTCTTGCGTTCTTCAATGGTGCCAACGTTCAGGATGTATTTTTCAGGGAGTTTATAGGTTGCCTTAATGCGGCTTAAGGTTGCTGCATCAAAAGCTGTTTTAAAACTATCATCGCAGCTTTGGTAAATCACCTCAATTTTTTCAGGACTGATCCCGTATAAATCTATGATGTCTTGTTTTGTTTTTTCGCTGATGGCGATAATTTTATTCGCACGTTTACAGGCCGATTTGCTTTTCCATCCGTACAATTTCCGGTCGATGAATTTATAGTATTGAGGGAAAAGCAGAAAAATCAGATCGTGAATGGTAACGATCGATTTAATCCTCGTATGCTGTATGGCTAATGGGATTTCATGACTCAGTCCATGAAAAATCTGGCAGCCATCCTGATTTAAATCTTTCAGGATATTTAAAGTTCTCCATAAAAAAGGGCCGTTTTTAGGGAGTTTAAGTCCGATGTTATCTTTCTCAAAAAATGCATCAATCTGTCTGGCCGCTTTTACTTTAGGAGTATAAACGAGATACTCGTGTTCGGGATACTGACTTGCCAAATGCTCAATCAAAGACCGACTGTAATTGCCCAATCCGGTTAAATTATTGGCGGCGCGCTTGCCATCGTATCCGATTTTAAGCGAAAAGCTTAAAGCCGAAAGACTAAAGCTTGATTGCTCAAGTTTGGTACTTTCGGCTTTTTGAGTTTCGCTTTCAGCTTTCACCTTTTTGCTTTAAGCTTAAACCGCTACATTATTTTCCCTTAACGCGTCGTTAAGCGAAGTTTTCTTATCTGTACTTTCTTTACGTTTTCCGATAATTAATGCACAAGGCACCTGAAATTCGCCAGCAGGGAACTTTTTAGTGTAACTACCAGGAATTACCACTGAACGTGCAGGAACAACACCTTTATATTCTACAGGAGTTGGACCGGTAACATCAATGATTTTGGTCGATGCTGTTAATACCACATTGGCACCAAGAACTGCTTCTCTTTCTACTTTAACACCTTCTACTACAATGGCTCTTGAACCTAAAAAGGCATCATCTTCGATAATTACCGGAGCAGCTTGTACAGGCTCTAAAACACCACCAATACCCACACCACCACTTAAGTGAACGCGTTTGCCGATCTGTGCACATGAACCTACCGTAGCCCAGGTATCAACCATGGTACCCTCATCAACATAAGCACCGATGTTTACATAAGATGGCATCATGATTACACCTTTTGCTAAAAATGAACCATAACGTGCGCTTGCCATAGGCACCACACGTACACCAGTTGCTTTATAATCAGTTTTTAATTCCATTTTATCATGGTAAACAAATGGGCCGCTTTTAATTTCCTTCATCTCGCGGATCGGGAAATATAAAATTACCGCCTTTTTTACCCATTCATTAATGCCCCAAGAGTTTAAAACTGGTTCAGCAACGCGGATTTCCCCTTTATCTAAACCCTGAATTACGGTTTCGATGGCTTCGCAATAGTTGCTATATTGTAAAAGGGTTCTGTCTTCCCAAGCGGCTTCAATTAATTTCTTTAAATCTGAATACATGATGTTTTTAAATTTTACGCAAAATAAATCAATTTTTGTTTATTAAAGGGCTAATTGTTTAAATTGTTTTGTAGTTGGGTGAGTGCAAAAGATTGTTGAATTGTTCGATAGTTGGGATTGCATGCCTTAACGGGTTTGAAAATGAGAATGATTTAACAATAAAGCAATAAAACAATTTAACAATTCTTTACTTTTGAACCTTTATGACAGAGACAGAAAAACTTAGGATAGACAAATATTTATGGGCCATCAGGTTGTTTAAAACCCGGAGCCTTGCTACTGATGCCTGCAAAGCCGGAAGGGTGAAGTTGAAAGGGCAGAATATTAAACCTTCGGCCATTGTAAAAGTTGGTGATGTTTATCAGGTATCAAAAGGTATTGAGAAGAAAATCATTGAAGTGGTAGAATTTTCATACAACAGAACTGATTCGCCAACAGCCTTAACTAAATATAAAGATTTAACTCCTGTTGAAGATACCCATGCCTTTAAATCGATGTTCCATGCGCCAAGCTTAAAACGCGATAGGGGTACAGGGCGTCCTACTAAGAAAGATCGTCGTGAAACAGATGATCTGATTGGAGGAATGTTTGAAGAAGAATAGTTAATTCCCAGTTTTCAATTTACGGTTTTCAGTTTCTTGCAAACTGATAACTGCATACTGCAAACTGAAATGCCTCATTCTATAACTCATTATGGCGGTTTTACCCAGTTTTTCGATCAATTTATAATTCGCAACAGCCCCTACCGCTGCACCAATAAAAGGTAACATCTGGGCAAGTTTAGCCAAATCGATATAATCGCGGTATTGCTGTTGAAAGGTAAGCCAATCAAATTCATCAATGTTTGTGGGTAATTGATGAGCTTTATCATCCCAATCCTGCATTTTATAAAATATATTCTGGCTTTCTTCTTTGCTCGAAAAGGCCAGTTGAAAAATGTGTAATATATATAAACGCTCGCGATAATCTTTAACATCGTATCCGTAAACCGCGGCAATGTCAAAAAGCATCTTCATTTTAATGCCCAGCAATAAAGGGAAATCGGCCAGGCTCATTAAAAAACCTCCCGCTCCGGTAATTCCACCCTCTGTTGCACCGGTTTTTTTGTAATTATCAATTTTTTGTTTTACCAACGCTTCCCGGTGCATTAAGGTTAAATCGGTAATGGGTTTCGACGTGGTAAAGGTAGAACCAAAAAGCACTGCCTTAACCATTTGTTTAATCGCAGTGGTAATGGCATTATGAACTTTATCGGGAATATAGCTGTTTATTTTTTTCTGCACTTTATCCGTCACTTTACTCAAAAGCGAAGGTTTTTGCAAGGTTTTAAACTTCCAGAAATTTAGTTCACCACTTATTTTTTGTTCGTAGGTCATGTTTCAATGCTACAATAATTATTCCTTAAAATTTAGCATGAAATAACTTTGAAGAATAAAGAATAAACTATATATTTAGTTACCTGAATATAAACTTAATCCTTTCATTATGAAAACCTTAAAATTGTTCTGTTTACTGGTGTTGACTGCGGGAGCGGCTAATGCTCAAGGGGTAAAATTTTCAGCTGATCAACCTGCAGCAGGAAGTACCGTTAAATTTACTTACGATCCAAAAGGAACCAACCTGGAAAACCTGGCCGATGTAAAATGTAAGAGTTATACTTTTTTTTCGAAAACCAACCTAAAAGACACCAAAATTGAGCTGGTAAAAGAAGGGGCGATTTATAAAGGGGAAATTACTACGGCGGATAGCGTTACCGTGGTTGGACTTGCTTTTTCGGTTGGCGATCAGAAAGATGAAGCGCCTGCGGGTTATGTACTTGAATTTACCAAAGGTGGAAAAGTGCCTGCTGAAGCCTATCTTAACGAAGCCTTTTTATACGGATTGGCCGGAAATTATTATCTCGGGCTTACCATTGATCCTGAAAAAGCAGTTAGTTTATATAAACAGGCATTCGCCTTAAAGCCAGAGTTGAAAAAGAAAAACCTGCAACAATATCTTTCGCTGGAGTACAAAGCAGATAAAGATAAGGGAACAAAGCTCATCAATGAGAATATTTCGACCTTATCTAAATTAAAAGAACCTAAAGAAGAAGATTTAAGCACTGTTATTGGGCTGTATTCATTATTAAAGAAAAAAGCTCAGGCAGACTCGGTAAAAATAATCCTGTTGAAAAAATATCCGACAGGAAATTATGCCTGGGGAGATGATATGAATGCGCTATATGGTACAAAAGATTTTGGAACACAGGAGAAAAAAGCAGCAGACATGATTGCCAAATTTAAATTCGATGCCAAAAAAAAAGCAGATGCCGATAAGTTAAATTCAATTTATGGCATTTTGGCAAACGCAAGTATACAGGCAAAAAATGCCGATAAATTTGAACTTTATGCTGGTAAAGTAACTAATAAACAAAGCAAGGCAAATTTGTATAATTCTTTTGCCTGGCCATTGGCTGAGAAAAAAGAAAACCTGGAGCTAGCAACACAACTCTCTAAAAAATCACTCGATTTGATAGAAGAGGCTAAAAATGGTGAAGTACCAGTTTATTTCTCTTCAAAAGATGAGTATATAAAATCGCTTGATCGGGCTTACGCCATGTATGCCGATACCTATGCACTATTGCTGCATCATCAGGGTAATAACAAAGAAGCATTGGCTTATCAGGAAAAAGCTAAGGCTTATAATGATGCTAGTGGAAACGAACGGTACATCATGTATTTAAATTTAACGGGTAATAAGGATAAAGCCTATGCTGAAGCCGAAAAGATCATAAAAGAAGGGAAAGCCACTGACTCTTTGAAAACAATTTTCAAAACGCTTTACATTTCATTAAAGAAAGAAGGAACTTACGAAACCTATATTGCCAACTTAGAAAAAGCAACACTGGAAAAAGAAAGAGCGGAGTGGACCAAAAAAATGATCAATATACCTGCGCCTGGGTTTTCTTTAACTAATCTTAAAGGGGAAAATGTAAGCCTAGCCAGTTTAAAGGGGAAGATTGTGATTTTAGATTATTGGGCAACCTGGTGCGGCCCTTGTGTTGCTTCTTTTCCGGGGATGCAAAAAGCCATGGCGAAATATTCAGGTAACCCCAATGTGGTATTCTTGTTTGTAAACACCTGGCAAAATGAAGAAAATAGAGAAAAACTTGTTACCGATTTTATTGCCGAAAAGAAATATAATTTTAACGTGCTTTACGATACCAAAAATGCAAAAGACCCCTCAAAATTTGATGTGGTAAGTGCTTATAAAGTTGATGGAATCCCTACCAAATTTGTAATAGATGGTGATGGTAACATCAGGTTTAAAGCCGTTGGTTTCTCAGGCTCTGATGATGGTGTGGTGAAAGAAATAGATGCCATGGTCGGATTACTGGCTTCTAAAGAATCGGGTAAATAATTCGATCTTTTTATAATAATATTAACGAGAGTGATCGTCATTTCGAGCGGAGTGTAACGAAGTCGAGAAATCTATAATAGATCTCTCCATTTCACTACGTTCCAGTCGAGATGACGGTACTTTTATTAAACTGTCAACTTCTTAATAATCAATCCGCATTGCAGAAGTTTCCCATAATTTGAAAGCTGCCAGAGCTTCATCCTGCATCAGTTGAATTACCGGAAGGCTCCTTTTTTCCATCGGTTTATCTAATTCTTCATAAATAAATTTATCACTAAAACCAATGTTTTCGGCATCGGCCTTGGTATTTGCATAATAAATGGTATCAATCTTCGCCCAATAAATAGCACCCAAACACATAGGGCAGGGCTCGCAACTGGTGTAAATTACACAGCCACTTAAATCGAATGTATTCAATTCGGTACAAGCCAACCTAATGGCCGAAACTTCGGCGTGTGCTGTAGGATCGTTGGTTGAGGTTACCTTATTGGCTGATTTAGCAATCAATTTGCCATCTTTTACCACCACAGCGCCAAAAGGTCCACCAATACTTTCGCTTACATTCTGTACAGATAGATCGATTGCCATCTGCATATATTCCTGATGTTGATTCTCCATTTTATATCCTGATTAGTCCTTCTGTCGTTAAAATTCTAAAATAACAGCACAAAAAAAATGCCCCGATTATTCGGGGCATCCTGATTTAAATATCTTTTTAACTTATTTTTTGCTGTATTCTGCGTTTAAGCCTTTAATTACTTCTGAAGTTACATCTAAACTTTCGTCGGCAAATAAAATAGAGCTGTTACCTTTTGAGTAAGTTAAAACCATTTTATAACCTTTTTCTTTAGCGTAACCTTTTAAATATTCTGCAACTTTATCATACAATTTTTCGTTTTCAGCAGCTTGCTCATTCTGTAAAGCACCGCCTGCATTTTGTTGGTAAGTTTGCAATTCCTGTTGCTTACGTGCTAAACGCTCTTCAGTGCTTTTGCGTTGATCGGCTGATAAAGTTTGTGCCGATTGTTGGTATTGTGCAACTTCTCTTTGAAAAGCCTGACCTTTAGCCTGCATATCAGCCTGTGCATTTTTGGTCTTTCCTTCAAATTTCACTTTAAGATCTTTGAAGTATTCATATTTTGTAAGTAACGAGTCGGAGTTTACATACACAATTTTCTCAGTTGGAGAAACCGCTGCAGTAGTACCCTCTGTTTTTTTAGTTTCAGTAGTTTTAGTGTCTTTGTTCTGGCATGCAGAGAAAGCAGTTATCAAAGTTGCTGTTGCAATTAAACCAAAGGTTTTAAAGGTTCTTCTTTCCATTCTTGTTTAATAAATTTTAGCAAACTTATATAAATTAGTTTTGATATGCAATTTAAAGAAATGGCTATTGCGCTACAAGGGTACTTTTGCATTTAGCGCAGTACGTAAAGCGTTTAATTTACTCAACGCTTGCCGCTCAATCTGATAGAGGTGATTTGAAAAGCAAAGCCTGTGTTTCAAACGGCTGTTTGCCCCGCTGTCCGCTTTATTTCATGCCCGCTTCCATCGGGTTTAGGTGGCATGGCAGGTGCTACTATTTGGGGCTGCAGGGCGGCAAGAGCAAATTTTAAAACACCAAACGTTCCTATGGAACGATAACGCTAATTAAACAATTAGCTACCGATGAATCGTCCCTAACGGGACGGCAGGCAAGCATTAGTTTTTAAAAAAAAAATACCGCTGCTGCATGTCATTAAGTTAATTCATCTGCGCAGTTAATATATTTAACCACAGATAAAAAAGGATGCACACAGATATAAAATCCGTGTTTAAAAATCGTTATCATAATGACACTACGCAATGACGCTTCTGGCAATTGTTGGTATTGTGAAAAAAACGTCCCATAGGAACCTATGCCCGGTAGAAAAAAATGTAATGTTTTTTCTATGAACCGTCCCTAACGGGACGGCAGGCAAGTATTAGTTTTAAAAAACACTGTGGCATGTCATTAAGTTAAGTCCTCGGCGCAGGTAACATCATTTAGCCACAGATAAAAAGGATGCACACAGATATAAAATCCGTGTTTATCTATGGTTAAAAATCGTTATCATAATGACACTAGGCAATGACGCTTCTGGCAATTGTTGGTATTGTGAAAAAAACGTCCCATAGTAACCTATGCCCGGTAGAAAAAAATGTAATGTTTTTTTCTATGAAACGTCCCTACGGGACGGCAGGCAAGTATTAGTTTTAAAAAACACTGTGGCATGTCATTAAGTTAAGTCCTCGGCGCAGGTAACATCATTTAACCACAGATAAAAAGGATGCACACAGATATAAAATCCGTGTTTATCTATGGTTAAAAATCGTTATCATAATGACACTACGCAATGACGCTTCTGGCAATTGTTGGTATTGTGAAAAAAACGTCCCATAGGGACCTATGCCCGGTAGAAAAAAATGTAATGTTTTTTTCTATGAACCGTCCCTAACGGGACGGCAGGCAAGTATTAGTTTTAAAAAACACTGTGGCAGGTCATTAAGTTAAGCCTCCGGCGCAGGTAACATCATTTAACCACAGATAAAAAGGATGCACACAGATATAAAATCCGTGTTTATCTATGGTTAAAAATCGTTATCATAATGACACTAGGCAATGACGCGGCGGGCAATTGTTGGTATTGTGAAAAAAAACGTCCCGTAGGGACGAATGCCAGGTAGAAAAAAAATGTAATGTTTTTTCGTTCCATAGGAACGTTTGGTGAATAATCCGTTCAAATTCAGTATTGTTTTGCCCACCTAAACCCGATTGAAATGAAAAGCTTCCGCTTCTTCAGCGGGACTTGTAATGGAAAGCGGGAGGTGGCATGGATTGGAAAGCGGGTTTTGCTTTCCAAACCTGATTTAAACATGTTTTAATCGCTTTAACAGTAATCTCTTAACAGCTCAAAACTTATCCACATATTAGTTTAAATGCCAAAATTTCCGTATTTTTGATACTTATTGTTTTTAATTAAAATATGAGCGAAGAACAGGATTTAAAGTCAAATTATTCGGCAGATAATATACAGGTTTTAGAAGGTTTAGAAGCGGTGCGTAAGCGCCCTTCAATGTATATAGGTGATACTGGTGTTAAAGGTTTACACCATTTGGTTTACGAGGTTGTGGATAACTCTATTGATGAGGCTTTGGCCGGTCATGCAGATACTATCGACGTCCGCATTTTGGAAGGTAACTCCATCAGGGTTGAAGATAATGGTCGTGGTATTCCAACCGGGATCAATACAAAAGAAAATAAATCGGCTTTAGAAATCGTAATGACGGTTTTACACGCCGGTGGTAAATTTGATAAAGATACTTACAAGGTTTCGGGTGGTTTACACGGTGTGGGGGTAAGTTGCGTTAACGCCTTATCTACCGATTTAAAAGCAGAAGTACACCGCGAAGGTAAGATCTGGATGCAGGAGTATAAAATTGGTGTTCCACAGTATGATGTTAAAGAAGTTGGAACTACCGATAAACGTGGTACAATTGTAACATTCACTCCGGATGAAACTATTTTTACCCAAACTACTGAATACAAATACGATACTTTAGCCAGTCGTTTACGCGAGTTATCTTTCTTAAATAAAGGAATTAAATTAACCTTAACCGATGAACGTGAGAAACTGGATGATGGTTCTTATTTTTCGGAAACTTTCCTTTCGGAAGGTGGTTTAAAAGAGTTTGTAGCCTTTTTAGATGATACCCGTACCTCTATTCTGGCAGAGCCGATTTATATTGAAGGTATTAAAAATGGTGTTCCGGTTGAGCTGGCTTTCCAGTATAACGATAGTTATTCTGAAAATGTGCACTCTTATGTAAACAACATCAATACCCACGAGGGTGGTACACACATTGCCGGTTTCCGTAGGGGTTTAACCCGTACTTTAAAAAACTATGCCGATAAGGAAGGTTTATTAAAGAACGTAAAAATGGAAATTACCGGTGATGACTTCAGGGAAGGTTTAACCGCAGTAGTTTCGGTAAAAGTACAGGAACCACAATTTGAAGGACAAACCAAAACCAAATTGGGTAACAGTGAGGTAATGGGATCTGTTGATATTGCAGTAGGAGAGGCTTTAGGTAATTACTTAGAAGAGAATCCTAAAGAAGCTAAAATGATTATCAATAAGGTAATCTTAGCGGCTACAGCGCGTGCAGCGGCCCGTAAAGCCCGCGAAATGGTACAGCGTAAAAGTGTAATGGGTGGTTCAGGTTTGCCTGGTAAACTTGCCGATTGCTCAGACAGTGATCCAGAAAGATGCGAAATTTACCTGGTAGAGGGTGACTCGGCGGGTGGTACTGCTAAACAAGGTCGCGATAGAAACATTCAGGCCATTTTACCATTAAAAGGTAAAATCCTGAACGTAGAGAAAGCGATGGAGCATAAGATCTACGAAAACGACGAGATCAAAAATATGTTTACGGCGATTGGTGTAAGTATTGGTACACCAGAGGATAACAAAGCATTAAACATGACTAAACTGCGTTACCACAAGATTGTAATCATGACGGATGCGGATATCGACGGTTCACACATTACTACGTTGATCTTAACTTTCTTCTACCGTTACATGAGGGCATTAATCGAAGCAGGTTATGTTTATATTGCTTCGCCGCCACTTTATCAGGTTAAAAAAGGTAAAGAATTCGAATATTGCTGGAATGATGTACAACGCGATGCTGCTGTACAACGTTTAAAAGGTGCAGGTAAAGAAGATAGTGTACATATTCAGCGTTATAAAGGTTTGGGTGAGATGAACGCAGAACAATTGTGGGAAACTACCTTAAATCCGGCAACGCGTACTTTATTACAGGCCACTATCGAAAGTGCTGCAGAGTGTGATCATACTTTCTCTATGTTAATGGGCGATGAAGTTGCTCCTCGTAGAGAATTTATCGAGCGTAATGCAAAATATGCGAAGATTGATGCTTAACCCATAAATCCCTTTAAAGGGAATTAAATATATAAACCCTCTTCAAGTTAAAATCTTGGAGAGGGTTTTTTGTTGCCTGGAATTTAATTTTATTGTATAAAAATTATATACATAGATTTCTTATGTATGTAGTTTTGCTATATATTTGTTTCATGGCGATCAATAACGAATTGTTTAAAGGTACTTTACAAACTATTATTTTGAATCTGTTATCTGAAAATGAAAGGATGTACGGGTATGAAATTACGCAAAAGGTGAAATCGATAACTCAAGGCGAATTATTGCTGAAAGAAGGTGCTTTATATCCTGCTTTGCATAAACTTGAGGCTGATGGATTGTTGGATACTGCTACAGAAGTTGTCGGTAACCGTCTTCGTAAATACTATTCTCTATCTAAAAGTGGAGAAAAAGAAGTGGTAAATAAACTACAGGAAGCAAAAGATTTTATTGCTCATTTACAAGTATTATTAAACTTAAAACCTTCTTTCTAGATGAATCTCAATCAGGAACAATTGCGTCAAATTAAAGACCTCATAGCGCAGAGCGGTTTTAAAGAGGTTGATGTGCAGATGGAAATTTTGGATCATGTTGCCTCATCAGTAGAAGATAAAATGGAAGAAAACCCATTGCTTACTATTGATGATGCGATAAGTGCAACGCATCAATCGTTTGGCATAATGGGATTCAGTGCTTTTGCAGATGGAATAGCCAATTCAATTCGCGTAAAATACAGCCGTTTGTTCTGGAGGTTTTTTTTCTCGGCTTTCGGATATAAATATTTGTTACTGCTTTGCTTCTCAATATTTGGTATTTACAAAATGCAGTACCTACTTACAGCAAATATTTTTTATATATTTTTAGTTATTGGTCTGTTCTGTGTATTTGGAATTATGGTATTTTCTAATATTAAACCTGCTGTTTATAAGATGTTTGTCTCTTTTAAAACCGGAACTTCTTTCCTGCCTTTTTTAGGATATATTTTACTTTTAACCAATTTTTCCATGAACGATATACCAGCCGAATACACCATTTTTTCTATTAATGTACAGCAATTAACGGTGTCACTTTCTATCATTTTATTTATGCTCTATTTTAATGCTGCGATTAGAACAGCTAAGGCGAGTATTAAGGATACTAAGTGGTTAATTGAAAAATATAGACTTTTATATAATTAATTGTAAAAGCAAAGGCCATTCATTTTTTGAATGGCCTTTGTCTTATTTATACACTATGAACCATCGATTCTTTTTATCCAAAAAGAAAGCTAATGGTATTTAACTAACCACCTCAAATTAATGAGATTTATCTTAAGAAGGGTTATTACAAAATGTAATACGACCCAACTGGAGCCAGTTCTGTTTGAGGTTTGTCCTCATATATTTTATTATCATCTAACATCTGGCAAAGATCGCGTTCAATAGTTCTGCAGATGGTTGTAGTTGGGGTATCCGTAGGTTTATTCTCAAAGGGATCCTGAAGATGAACGGCCATTTTTTCTACCAATAAAAAGAATGCTGCAATAGCAACCACTAAAGGAACTTCCATGTAACCAAAGTATTCGATCAATCCGAAAGGCAACAATACGATGAATAAATGGATCGACATATTGATATACTTGCTATACGTAACGGGGAAAACGGTGTTTTTAATTCTTTCCGATCCACCCATGTGGTTACATAAACCTGTTATCGTTTTGTCTATTTCTATCTGCTGGTATTTATTGATCCAACCTTCCTGTAATGCCTTTTTTAAATCCATGGCATGTAACTCCAATATGGTTGTGGTTACATTTTTACGTTTCTTAACGAAGGCGACTTCTTCTGCGGAAAGGTATTCTTCCAAACCTTTTCGTGCATTAAAACCGCGCAACGATTGACTTAAAGCATAACACCAGGCAATCTGTCGTTTAATAAACCTGGCTTTAAACTCCTCAATTTCGTCTAATCCATAAGGGTTCTCAGTGAACGACAATATCTGGCGGGAGAGGGTTCTCGAATCGTTAACTATGGCGCCCCAAAGAATCCTCGCCTCCCACCATCTATCGTATGCCTGGTTAGACCGAAATGCCAATAGAAGTGAAATAATTGTTCCTAGTAAAGCTGGTACAGCAACAGGAATGGAAATTCGGGTAACGTGAAAATTCTCGTACAATACCACAATACCTATAGAGTAACCAATAACAAACAGGAGTTCTTTTTTGATCTTTCCGAATATATAGGTGAGCGGAATATTATTTCGTAATAGCATAATATAAAGTTTGAAGGTGATAATTAAGAATTTACTTCTTGCAACTGTGTTTCGTGTATTTTTGTGTCAATTAAGTTTTCGCTGGCATGAACTGTCAATGCGTTTAATTGAATTACTGCGCAACCTGCACGTTCCGTTAATATTTTAGGGTCGATGCTATATTTGTTGATTGGCGTAAAATTGTATTCTTTTAAATAAGCAATGCATTCTACATCAAAAGCTTCGATAAAGTTTTTGAAAGCCGCTACTGTACTTCCATAAAAATATTCGATTCCAATCGTATTGATCTGAGTAGGATACTTTGCTTTGGCTTGATTTATTTGCTGATAAAATTCGTCGCTCACATTTTCATAATCGCGGCTGCGGCGACTCAACATTAACATATCAGTGATCGAATCTGATAGTTTAAAGGCATGTACAAAAATGATGTTCAAACTTTCATTTTTTTGATGTTGAACCAGTGCATCAATAATTTTAATGCTATCTAATTTAAAGTCGGTTGGAACTAATACTGTTTTCATCGCTATATCTTGTTTAAATGAATTGAAATATTATTTATACAAGTTTAGCGCGATGTTATTATAGCGAAATAAGAGCGAGATTAGAACGAGATTAGAACGTACTCTTTTTTGGAGTTAACAGTTTGTTGGTTTATTCGTCAATAGTTCATTTGTGCAATAGAGACGCACGTGATTTTTATGATGATTGCTCTATTGATAAATTGTTCAATTGTGAGGGAGTGTGTACTTAAATACTGCCGTGCGGCTAAAAACTTAATGTTCTTAATTTCTTAAGTTTACAAATGACAAATGAACTAATGAACCATTAAAATGAACTAACTTTTAGTTGGTAATAAAACCTTTATTTCCGAACCAATTCCTACTTGTGATTTAATGCCGATACTGCCTCTGTGCAAACGGATGATATTGAGTGAAAGTGGTAAGCCAACGCCATAACCTTTAAAATCGGAAGTGTTCGATGCCCGGTAGAAAGGTTCAAATATGTGTTGAATATCGGTTTGTGGAATACCGATACCCCGATCGGTTACAGCGATAGAAAGCATATTCGCATTACTTTCTATACTAATGCTCACCAGATTCTCATTAGAATATTTGCAGGCATTACTTACAATATTGCTGATGGCCAGCTTCATCAGGTTCTTATTTACCCTAAGTGAAAGCAGTTCCTCATCGTCTGGAAGTTTGCTGAAATCAATCTCTATTTTACTGTTGGGATGTACCTGGTTTACTGAATCTTTAATTTCCCATAACAGTTCGTCCATTCTTACTTCTTCCCAGGGCTGGTTTTTTCCGTTGAAACCCGATTGCGCCAGACCTAATAAACTGGTTAAGATATGTTCCAGCCTTTCTGCCTCATCTTTAATTTTTGATAATGCTTTTTCCTGTTTAGCCGTATCATCGATAGTTTTCATGGCCAGTTCTACCTCTCCACTAATAATGGTTAAAGGTGTTCTCAGCTCGTGTGAGGCATTACTGATAAAATTATTCTGCGTTTCAAAAGCTGTTTCCAAACGGTTAAGCATATTATTGAAGGTTTGGGCCAATTGCGACATTTCATCATTTCCTTTTTTAACATCTAACCTTAAGTGTAAATTTTCGGCCTTTATTTTTTTTACACTTTTAATGATGTTTCGAAGCGGCATTAACATGTAATTGGAAAATTTCCATCCCACCACAAATGATAATATTACAGAAAGAAAAAAGCCAATAATTAAAATTCTTTGCAGGTCTTTTAACTCGCGGAAGCCAACAGGATCATTTGCAGAAACAATAACCATATATCCTCCGTTCGAATTTTTAAAGAATTTACCAGCATAGAAGTGATTTTCGGTGCGGTAGCGGGCTACATAACCGGCTTTTATCTGATTATAAAAACTTGCGGGTAATTCGCGGTCCAGTTTATTGGTTGGTTTGCCTGCTTCAATGATATACTCTTTTTCAGATGGCAAACGCTCCAGGTACCTATTGCGCATTTTCGCATAAACCTTATTGTTGTCATCTTCATATAGTTTAATCTGAGCGGCAATGTTAACCCTGGCTTCCAGGCGTTTATAAAAATCTTCGAAGGCGAAGTCGTTAGAGAAATACCAAACAAAACCACTTAATAGGGAGATAATAATTGCCGATAGAATGGCAAAGAGTAAAGTGATTTTTTTTGCTATCTCCATTTATTTTTCCCTTAATATATAACCTAAGCCTACAGCAGTATGGATAAGCTTTTGATCGGCGTTTTTATCTATTTTTTTGCGAAGATAATTAACATAAACATCAACCACATTGGTGCCAAGGTTAAAATCGATATCCCAAACGTTTTCTAAAATGTCTATCCTGGATAAAATTTTAGATTTGTTTTTGGCCATGTACTCAATTAGCCGGTACTCGGTTGCTGTAAGTACAATTTCCTGTTGGTTTCGTTTTACCGTTTTTGCGCTTAAATTAATCTGGAGGTCTCCTACAGAAATAATCTGATCTTGTGAAGCCGAGCCATGATATCGCCTCAATAGCATTCTGATCCGTGCAAAAAGTTCAGCAAATTTAAATGGCTTTATTAAATAATCATCTGCACCATTATCCAGTCCGTTTACCACATTTTCGGTAGTACCCAAGGCCGTGAGCATAATAATGGGTGTATTTGGTTTTTGTTCTTTGATGATTTTGCAAAGTTCCAGGCCATTTATTCCAGGTAGCATGATATCAAGAATAATCAGGTCGAACTGATTTTCTAAAGCCATCTGTTTCCCGATTAAACCATCAGGAGAAATACTTACGGTAAATCCCTCATCAGTTAAACCTCTCGAAATTACAGATACAACGCTCGGTTCATCTTCTACTAGTAATAAATTCATTTGTTAGCAAGTAATCTAAAAAATAGCGAATTACAAAATCTTAATAGGTAGTTAGTTGGTTTTTAATGTTTTTTAACGCAAAGCCGACATAATTGTTTGAATGGTATCACTGAAAGAGCAAAAAAGCCTCTCTTCGAGAGGCCATGGATATTGTTTCTCTTTTTTTTAACCACAAAGATCACAGAGAATAGGCACAGAGGGCACAAAGTTTTTATGGTTTATTCGTGAAGCCTAATGGAGAGGTCTATCAAGAGAGATTTTGCTTAGCAGAGCACTCCGTGGTTCTCAACTGCGTTAACATTGATAAACTCCAATAGAATGGTCGTCATCTCGACTGAAGTGTAACGTAATGGAGAGATCTAACAAGACAGATTTTGCTTCGTAGAGACTTCGGGTCTCGACTGCGTTGCGCTCTGCTCGAAATGAAGCCCACCTGGGAGCCACACTGTATTTTCTACACTTTACCCCCTGACTTCGGACGTCCGTCTTTCTGACTACTGAAAATGGAAGTTTAATTAAATCTCTTTCTCTGACTTTTCTTTCAGAGATTTTAACCCATTTTCAAAATCTTTACCGATCATTTGATCCATAAATAAGCCAAACCATTTATTGATTATTCCTTTGCTTTCTCCGCTCATTGTCCAGGTTACTTTATTTCCGTTTCCGGCTTTCTCTATATCGAAGCGGGTATCTGCAATACTCTCCATAGGTTTGATAAATTTTAATTCCATATCAACCATTTTATTAATTTCTACTTTATTAATCAGCATTTGTCCGGTGCCGCTTTTTTCTCCATTCCATTGATAAAGATGACCTGGCTGAGCCGTAGTTCCGGTAATGGTGATCTTAGCTTGTGGATCCATTTTCGACCATGCATTCCACTTATAGAATTCATTATAATCGGCAATGTTTTTATAAATAACACTGTCTGGTGCAAGAATCGTGATCGTCCGATTAACGGAGTAATTTTTTGGTAGAAAAAAACTGCCTCCAATAATGATTATTGCCAAAACGACAATAATGCCAACAAAGATTTTCAGGAATTTCATAATTGATTTAAGTTTGGTTACTTAAATTTATAAAGAAACCAGGCTAAATCAAAACAAAATTTTCTTATACGATTTTGATTTTCGACTGCGGAGAATTGATTTTAAAGTGCATCAAATCAGCAATAGATTGGGCTTTTTGTTTAATCAGCTCTGCATTGGGACCTTCAAACAAATCTTCGACGTTCTGGAAAAAGAGATTTTTCCATGTCTCAAATTGCTCATGCTGTAGTGGCGTTCGTTCGTTCAATGCAAAATGGCTAAGCATGGGATTACCTTTATAAATGGCCTTTCCGAAGAGAATGCTTTCCCAGAAATCGTACATTTTTGGAAGGTGGTGCGACCAATCTACCTTAGCGATGTCAGTGAATATTGGTCCGATCTGTTTGTTAAGCGCAACATTTTGATAAAACGTATCCACTAAAGCGATAATATCTGCTCTATTATCAATGTCTTTTTTCATTATATAGTGATTTTAAACTTAAAAAACCCAGCACAATCAGTAACAGGAATTTTATGGTGTCGATAATGATGTATAAAATATGGTGATAACTTTTGATTGGAGCATTGCCTGCCAAAACCAGTTTTGCCCTTTCATCAAGCAATGGTAAGAGCCAAAAAGTGTCTGCCATTAAAAGGATGGTAACCACGAAAAGTAAAATACTGCGGCTGTTTTTTAAAGGTACGGGCAAGGAGCAACCTAAAATGATGATAGCCAATATGATCTCAACTTTATTAAGGGCCTGGAAAACCAATTGACCGATACCTAAACCAAGTGGGATTGTAATGCCTGGAGCCTGAAATTTTAAAGGCGCTTCCAAAAAACTAATTCCGGCGAGGAGTCCCGCCCAGAAAATAATGCAGAAAATTCCAATTAACTTTTTCATTTGATTGCAAATATCAGTTAAAGTAACACTCCAAAAATGACTAGCGTCACAAAAGTGGGATTTTTACCTGTAAAGCCGCAATTGAAGTTTATTGTAATCTATAACCGCTTTGTACTGCATTAAAATATCGCCACCAATAATGCCCATAATAGGAGGGTGACCGAACTGTTGATAGGTGTCGCTAACTGATTGCAAGTCAAAAGCAACCGTTTCGTAGGCTTTGATTTTTAATGTGCCGATTTTTACCTCGGGTATAGTGGCCTGGATGGTTGTTGTGGTGGTGAAAAGGGTAGCCGCGTTTATCTCGTCTGATACCTGAAGCGTTTCTGATAAGTGTTGTTCAATTAAAGATTTATCGAAAACACTCCGCGATGCACCAGTATCCAGAACAGCAAGGTGTTTTTCTTTAAAAACAATAATTTCCACCAAAAGGTGGAAGCCGTCATCTTGTAAATTGATCAGTTTTAAGGGGATAGAGATGGCTTTCATAGCAAATATTATCTGCCTAAAATAGGCTAATTACCCGAAAACCGTGTCAGAAGTTGGTTATTTGTTTTTGATGAGTTTTTTAACAAACTCCATTTCAATGTCGTAACCGTTTAAATATTCTTCAATTTTAGGCTGAACTTCGTAATCTGGCATTACACCATGACCGAAGGGAATGCCGTTTTGTTTTTCTTCAACAACAAATTTAATGAGCGGAATACGGCCTGTTAATTTGGAGTTGGGCAAAGTATAATGGATAAAATAGCCACTGGTATTACCGTAATAGCCACCGCCTGTTTCTTCACCTATAAAATGTGCTTTAGTGTAGTTTTTCGCCAATGCAGCAAACTCCGAACCACCCGAAAAAGATAAACCACCGATAAGGATGTATACATCGCCCTTAAAATGATTTACCTGTGGAGTATCACTTTTGTATTTTCCAGGTATGTCCAGATAACGTCCATCATTGCTGCGGTAAAATTCGCCCCTCAACTCTTTCTCGAAATCATCCCTAGAACTTTTATTGCGATATTCAGTGTAATCGAGAAACGAATAGGTAAAGGATGGAATTTCTGCATATTTGTATTTAGGATATTCTTTATCGATCAGGTACGACATCAGGTGATCTTCCATGCCTTGTGCACCACCTTCGTTTTTCCTGATATCGATAACAAGATGCTGTATTTTATGAGCTGCAATGTCTTGGAAACCCTTTGCCAGAAATTCCTTAAAACCCTTTCTCCCGTCTTTATAACTACTGGTCGAAAATGTATTCACTACCAGTGTTGCTGTGCTGTTCACTGTATCGATTTTTAATGTGGCAGGCTCTTTATAGCTGTAATTGGGGATAGATTTTGTTTCTTTTGATGCAAATTTTCCATACTGTTTAAAACTCAATGCTGGTACCTGGCTATAGCTAATCTTTTCGCTGGTTTTCGGGTTGATCAGTTCGAGATTAAATGCATTGGGCTGTTGTTCGAAAAAACGCAGGTAATATTTAGAGAAGGCCGTTTCTATCCAGCGGTATTTGCTTGTGGTATTGTAACCATCAGCTGGTTCTATGGTTAGAAATTGTTGCATGATAGTTTCAATGCTATTCCCATTAATTTTGGAAATCAGCATTCCTTTGGTTTTATAATTATCCAGATCATTCAGGATATAAACCCTTTTGTCTAGAATCTTTACTAAAAAAGGGAAGTACCTGCCGTTTTGCCTGATGTAATTATTCGTTTCCTCAGCAGGCTGAATCGCGCTATGTCCTTCTTTGGTATAGGTAACCACGGGAGCAACAAGCTGATAAAAATCCAAAGCGGTCATTTTATCCCTTATCTTGCTCTTTTGTACATTGCAGAGGCTGTCGAATTGGGTATAGGTATTGTACCACAGGCCAACATGTGTTTCAATAAAAGCATTTTTCAGGATATTAAAATCTTGCTCGAGGGCTTTGTAACTTAACTGTTTTAACTTTTTGGGCGGACTTTGCACTAAAACGGAATAATTGCCTTCCTTTGCATTGGTTGTTTCTGCTAGGGGTTTAACCGTGAGCGTAAAATTAGCTGTACTATCGGGCGAGAAAACGATTTTTTCGCTTCCGAACCTGCCATTTGGCGAATCTACATCCTGTATAGTTTTTCCGTTATAATCTTTCAAACGGATGGTAACATCAATCCCTTTTTGTTCAACAGTTATCAAATAATAAAAGTCTTTCTTTAGCAGGAAGCTGAATGAGGTTTCTTCGCCTTGCTTTAACGTTAAATCGGCTGTTACTTTGTCTATTTTAAGCGGAATCAGGTTTTTGCCAACCTGCGCATTTGCGGAAAGACTAAAAAATAAAAAAACAAGGATGGCGATGCTATCTTTTTTCATTTGTGTTTGATTGTGATAGCAAAAATAAAGTTTAAATGCCTGAAGCTGTTGTACGATATTGCAATTGCTGGTTTAAGCCCTTTTATATTCGGAAGGTGTTACACCAGTAAAGCGTTTGAAGTGCCGTGATAGGTGAGCCACATCATAAAAGCCCGTTTGGATGGCGACATCCATCAAATCTGTTTCTTTAGTGATGAGTTTTTTACATTTTTCTATCCGCTGTAGCAGGATGTAATTGTTGGGAGTTAAACCTGTTTCGTGTTTAAATAAGCGCAGGAATTTATATTTATCCAATCCAAAACGTTTTGCAGTATCTGTTAAAGAAAATTTTTCCATCAGGTTTTCGCTGATAAAACTTTGAAACAGCGCTGTTTTTTTATACTCGAAATGCAAGTTTATAGCATAACGCGCAACCAGTTTCTCTAAAACACGAAGCAGTTCCTTTTCGAGGTTAACTTCAGGGTTGTTAAAATGGTTGGATAAGTAATAAAAACTGCTGAAAACCTCCTGATCGTAGATGATCTTATCTTCAAAAAAAACATCCCGGCCTTTGTTTAAGGTTTTGAGTACATCGGGCGAAACGTAGAAAGTGAAGAAAGAATTGCCCAGTTTATTATCGCAGGGAGTTGCATGTACTTCGTGGGGATTGGTGATCGACAGTGTACCAATAGGTGCTTGTAAAAATTTATCGTTAAGTTTTGTATAGAAGGTCTGATTTAAAATCAGTGCAATATTAAAGGTATCGTGTGTGTGGAAAGGGAAATCGATGGTGTGCTTTTTGGCGTTTAACAATTCCAGACCATCTAAAATGGGTATTTTATGGTAGGTGCTGATGTTGTGGGTATCAGCCAGTATGTTATCTGCACCTTTGATATTCAATTTTTAAATAGTTTAAAATGAAAGACTTAAGATGGAATCGTCATCTCGACTGAAACGCAGTGGAATGGAGAGATCTATCTAGACGGATTTCTCTAGTTAGATTTCCCGACTTCGTTGTACTTCGCTCGAAATGACGATTTTATAATGTTAAACCAATTTCATTGCGGCCAGTACACTATTCATATTTCTTACTGCATCGGCACTTTTATTAAATGCGGCCTGCTCGTCTTCTGTTAGTTTAAAATCAATAATTTTTTCCCATCCGCTACGGCCGATAATTACCGGTACACCTAAGCAGATATCTTGTTGTCCATATTCTCCTTCAAGCGAAACGCAACAGGTAAACAGTTTTTTCTCATCACGTAAAATGGCTTCAACCAATGCGGCACCTGCAGCACCTGGTGCATACCATGCAGAAGTTCCGATTAAACCCGTTAAAGTAGCACCGCCGACCATAGTATCTGCAGCAACCTGATCGAGCGTAGCTTTATCCAACAAATTGCTTACCGGTAAACTTTGGTAAGTAGCTAAACGGGTTAGCGGAATCATAGTAGTATCGCCGTGACCGCCAATTACAAAACCCTGTAAATCGTTCGGGTTGCAATTTAAAGCCTGTGATAAATAGAACTTGAAACGTGAGCTATCTAAAGTTCCACCCATACCAATGATGCGGTTTTTCGGTAAACCCAATGATTTTAAAGCCAGATAAGTCATGGTATCCATCGGATTACTGATCACGATAAAGATCGCCTCCGGAGAGAATTTTAAAATATTTTCGGCAACGCCTTTAACAATACCTGCATTAATGCCAATCAGTTCTTCTCTGGTCATCCCTGGTTTACGTGGCAAACCCGAAGTAATAACCACCACATCAGAACCAGCAGTTTTACTGTAATCGCCTGTTACGCCGGTAATTTTGGTATCGAAGCCCAAAAGGGTTGCAGTCTGCATCATGTCGATTGCTTTACCTTCGGCAAAACCTTCTTTAATATCCAATAATACAAGTTCGTTCGCTAATTCTTTGCGGGCAATATTATCTGCACAAGTGGCACCAACTGCGCCTGCACCAACAACCGTTACTTTCATATATTTATATTTTTAATGGTTTGCAATCGTTAAATCTCTATCGAAGGTAGAAATAAATATAAGGTTTAAAAACGCTTTTCAAAACTTTATAATTTAATCGCGGTTTACTTGGTAAATACAAAACAGCGATTTTTTGTTCTAATAAATTATGGAAAACAAACCCATTTCTGATATCGATTACAAAGCCTTTGAAGGTAAATGGTATTCTTTATATTCTATTCCAACTTTATTAGATAAACATTGGAAACAGACTACCGAAACTTATATATTAGCAGATAACGATCATTTTGATGTATATACCACTTACCATAAAGATGGAAAGCCTGAAGAAAAATCGATCACTTCAAAACTATTTTTTGACGACAAAAAAGCTGATGGTGATATGAAAGCCCAGTTTTTATGGCCTTTTAAAATCGGTTACTGGATTATAGAGCTGGCTGATGATTATAGTTATGTAGTGGTTGGGCATCCCGATGAAAAATACCTCTTTATCATGGCCCGTGAACCTAAAATGGAAGCTGATTTACTGGTGCATATTATAGAACGATGCAGGCAGAAAGGATATGAGGTGAGTGAGTTGGTGAGCCAGGAGCACTTTTAAACAGTTTTCAGTTGGTGGTTTCAGTTTCCCATTACTAAAATGTTTGTCATTCTGAGCACAGCGAAGAATCTTATCATGATTTTAATTTCTAAAGATTATCAATTCGGTATGGAAAGCAGTTACCGCAGTATTTAGGTTAATTCAGTCCCGCCCCCGCTTCTGCCGATTGAAAAAATCGGCATCCCGCTACGGTCGGGTTTAGGTGGCAACCATTGTGCTACTATCTGTTGTAAATAACCCTAAGGTAAAGGATACGAGGTGAATGAGTTGGTGAGCCAGAAGTATTTTAAACAGTTTTCAGTTGGCGGTTTTCAGTTGCGCATTATTAAAATATTTGTCATTCTGAGCACAGCGAAGAATCTTATCATGATTTTAAGTTCTTAAGATTTATCAATTCGGTATGGAAAGCAATTGCAGCAGCATTTAGGTTAATTCAGTCCCGCTTCTGCCGATTGAAAAAATCGGCATCTCGCTACGGTCGGGTTTAGGTGGCGCCGACTGTGCTACTATCTGTTGTAAATAAACCCGATTGCAATGGTAGCTGCCGACTTCACGCCGGCACTACAAACGGAGCGGGGCTGGAAACCGCCATGAAAAACCGAACCACTCATTTCCGAAAAATAAGAGGATAAAACAGGTCAAAATGATGATGAGTTCGGTACTAATGCTTTGAAAAGCCCTATCTTTAATTGGATGGTTTTGTAATTTTCTTGATCTCATCAAGCGTATATACTTTATAAACAAAACCAAATCGCCTGGTGTTCTCTTCAACTGTTGTATCGAAACCTGCTTTCTTACGTCTTTGGTTTACGTTTTTAGCGTCTTTGATAGGGATAACATATTGGAAAAACTCCTTTTTACCTGTTTTGGAGTTAACAATCTGCTGAGAATAAACCTGTGTGCCATAAATTTGTTCCTTTCCTTCATTGCTTAGTTTTCTATCTAACATCATTGCTGCATATTTAAAAGGCAGTTCTCCACTTTTTCCCGCTTTTTCAATTAATGGGTAATATTTTGGAATAATATCAGGATTATGCTGTATTACATAAAACACTGCAGTATTTGCTGGCTCGCCAACAAGTGTTTTTCCTGGATAGCCATACTTTGCAACAATGGCTTCAACTTTTTTAAGATGAATGGAATCTATTTCCTTCATTATCATCCATTGACTTTTTTGAAGTGCCTCTTTCGAAGAATTAAATAATGCTGCAATAGTGTCTTTTCTTTTTTCAGAGGTTTCTGTGTCTCCAAATTCTCTAATCCCTTGATCGAGTTGTAAAATAGAATCGAGTTGCTTTTTTAATTCTATATTAATCTGCTTTTGTGCAGATGCCATTGAGATGGTTCCAAAGATGAAGATAGAAAGTAAAATGAATTTCATGGCGTATGTTGGCAATTTTGACTTTTAGTATATTCCTAAAATAATAGTTTTTTGATTGATATCTTTCTTGTTAAGCAAGTTTAACTTAATTTAACAAGCTGCTAGTATATCTTCCTCCCTGGAGAAGTTAGAACTAGATTAATTAACCGCGCACTTAGATGCACTCAGGTGACTTAGGTGGTCAATATTATTTAGAAAAGACGGGTTCGGTGCTTTTAGGTTATGAAAGTCCCGCTATCCGCTTCAAAGCCTTGGCTCGTTCCTCACCTGCGGGTTTTATGCTGCTATCGGGTTTATTAAACGAAAGTCAGTTGTTTTTAACATCCAGACCTCTCAGGGTTTTTAGAACTTAATTAACGGCTCCACTTAGATGCATTCAGGTGACTTAGGTTGGTCAATATTATTTAGAAAAGACGGGTTCGGTGCTTTTAGGTTATGAAAGTCCCGCTATCCGCTTCAAAGCCTTGGCTCGTTCCTCACCTGCGGGTTTTATGCTGCTATCGGGTTTATTAAACAAAAGTCAGTTGTTTTTAACATCGAGGCCTCTCAGGGTTTTCAAAACCTGAGAGGTTTATTGCCTAATCCTCGTTTGCAAACGAAAATTATTTTAAGTTCTGTGTACATACTTTTGCATTGCAATAACGGAATATGTTTTCTTCTTTTCCACCATATTTTGTTGATAAAACGATGACAGCATCAACCCTCAAATTCCCTATTTTTGAAGAACCGTTATTATTCTACAACGGTTAATTCTTTGCCGCACAATATGTACTTAATTTTTGATACTGAAACCACGGGTTTGCCCCGCAATTATAATGCACCCATTACCGATACGGATAACTGGCCGCGTTGTATACAAATTGCCTGGCAATTGCACGATGAGATGGGGAGATTGGTTGAACATCAGGATTATCTGGTTAAACCAGAGGGATTTAACATTCCGTATGATGCTGAACGAATCCACGGTATTTCGACCGAACTGGCCGCAGAGCAGGGTATCAGTTTTGACGAAATGCTGGCCAAGTTTAACGAAGTTTTAAACAAAGCCAAATTTGTTGTAGGCCAGAATGTTGGCTTTGATGTGAACATTATGGGTTGCGAATTTCACCGTTTTGGTGTAGCCAACCGCCTGGCCGAAATGCCTGTTTTAGATACCTGTACAGAAGTTACCGCGCAGCTTTTACAATTGCCTGGAGGTAGGGGTGGTAAATTTAAACTGCCAACTTTAACTGAGCTGCACGCTTATTTGTTTGGTGCTCCTTTTAACGAAGCCCACAATGCTACTGCCGATGTGGAGGCAACCACGCGTTGTTTCCTGGAACTGGTAAAAAGAGAGGTTTTCAAAAAAGAAGAACTGCTTGTTGATGTTGAATATTTCCCGCGTTTCAGGGAAGTAAATCCTGGCACTATTGAAGGTGTTGGTTTAAAACACATCAACCTAAAAGCCGCATCTGATGAAATCCGCAAACGCCAGCAAAAAACGGAAGGCAGCGGAATTTCTAAACAAACGCTGGCAGGAAATAAACAGGAACTTGCGGCAGCCACTTTTGTGCATTTGCATAACCATACCCAGTTTTCGGTATTGCAGAGTACCATCAGTATCCCCGATCTGGTAAAAGCGGCGGCAGCGCAAAAAATGCCTGCGGTAGCCATGACCGATCATGCGAATATGATGGGGGCTTTTCACTTTGTTAACAATGTTTTAAACCATAACAAAGCTGCCGAAGCTAAAAATGCAGCTGCTATTGAAGCGGGCGAGCGCCCAACTGAAGTAGTAATGACGCCTATCGTCGGGGTGGAATTTTTTGTTTGTAATAACCATTTAGACCGTACAGCAAAAGACAACGGTTACCAGATGGTACTGTTGGCGAAGAATAAAAAAGGCTATCATAATTTAGCTAAAATGTCGTCTATTGCCTATACCAAAGGTTTTTATTATGTTCCACGTATCGATAGGCAGGTAATTGAACAGTACAAAGAAGATATTATAGTCCTTTCCGGAAACCTTTCCGGAGAGATTTCGAATAAAATATTAAACCTCGGCGAAAATCAGGCAGAAGAAGCTTTACTTTGGTGGAAAGCTCAATTTGGTGATGATTTTTACGTAGAGGTAATGCGCCACAACCAGGAAGATGAAGATCGTGTAAACGAAACTTTGATTGCCCTGGCCAATAAACATGCGGTTAAACTGGTGGCAACCAATAATACCTATTACATTAATAAAAAGGATGCCAACGCGCACGACATTTTACTTTGTGTAAAAGATGGTGAAAAGCAGGCTACGCCGATTGGTCGAGGTCGCGGTTACCGTTATGGATTGCCAAACCAGGAATACTATTTCAAATCGGGCGATGAAATGAAGGCACTTTTTGCCGACCTGCCCGAGGCAATCATGAATATCCAGGAAATTCTTGATAAAATTGAAATTTACAAACTTGCCCGCGAAGTACTCTTACCGAAATTCGATATTCCTGAAGAATTTCTGGTTGCCGAGGATGAAGCCGATGGTGGAAAACGCGGAGAGAATAAATTTTTACGCCACCTCACTTACGAGGGAGCCAAAAAACGTTATGGTACGTTAACTCCCGAGGTTACCGAACGTTTAGACTTTGAATTACAAACCATTGAGAAAACAGGTTATCCGGGTTATTTCCTGATCGTACAGGATTTTATTGCCGAAGCCCGGCGAAGAGACGTTTCTGTAGGTCCGGGGCGTGGTTCTGCTGCCGGTTCGGTGGTTGCCTACTGCCTGTGGATTACCAATATCGATCCGATTAAGTATGATCTCCTTTTTGAGCGTTTCTTAAATCCCGATCGTGTATCCATGCCCGATATCGATATCGATTTTGATGACGAGGGCCGTGGCCGCGTAATGGAGTACGTAATCAATAAATATGGTTCCAGCCAGGTGGCGCAGATTATTACCTACGGAACCATGGCGGCAAAATCTTCTATCCGGGATACTGCCCGTGTATTGGATCTGCCACTTTTCGAGGCCGATAAAATTGCCAAGCTGATTCCGAACATGAAGCTTGCCAAAATCTTTACCCTCGATGAAAAGAGTTTAAAAGATGCTTTGCGCCCCGATGAATATGAAAGGGTGGTGGAGTTGAAAAACCTCGGCGCGTTAAAAGATTTAAGTGCCGAAACCATACAACAGGCACAGATTTTAGAAGGATCGTTAAGAAATACCGGTATCCATGCCTGCGGGGTAATTATTACACCAAGCGATATTACCAATTTCGTTCCTGTATCAGTTGCCAAAGATTCTGATTTATATGTTACCCAATTTGATAACTCCGTTGTAGAAAGCGCGGGTTTATTGAAGATGGACTTTTTGGGCTTAAAAACCCTTACGTTGATAAAGGATACTGTAAAACTGGTTAAAAAACGTTTTGGTATTGATCTTGATCCGGATAATTTCCCTATTGATGATGTGTTAACCTACGAGCTTTTCCAGCGTGGCGAAACCATCGGTATCTTCCAGTACGAGAGTCCGGGAATGCAGAAGTACATGAAAGAGCTTAAGCCAACAGTTTTCGACGATTTAATTGCCATGAACGCATTATATCGCCCGGGACCGATGGAGTATATTCCAAGTTTCGTTCGCCGTAAAAATGGTGAGGAAGAAATCAAATACGATTTAGATGCCTGCGAAGAATACCTGAAAGAAACTTATGGTATTACCGTTTACCAGGAACAGGTAATGCTTTTATCGCAGAAACTGGCCGGATTTACCAAAGGTGAGGCCGACGTACTGCGTAAGGCGATGGGTAAGAAACAGAAAGACGTTCTGGATAAAATGAAGCCTAAATTTGTGAAGCAAGCGGCCGAAAAAGGTCATGATGCCGCAACTTTAGAAAAAATATGGAAAGATTGGGAAGCTTTTGCATCCTACGCTTTCAACAAATCGCACTCCACCTGTTATGCATGGATTGCCTATCAAACGGCCTACTTAAAAGCACATTATCCTGCTGAATATATGGCTGCGGTACTATCCAATAACATGAGTGATATTAAACAGGTGGCTTTCTTTATGGAAGAATGTCGCCAGATGAGTGTTACCGTATTAGGGCCTGATGTGAATGAATCTGATCTTAAATTTTCGGTTAATGCCAAAGGCGAAGTTCGTTTTGGAATGTCGGCAGTAAAAGGTGTGGGCGAAAAAGCGGTAGAAAGTATTATCGAAGAAAGACTGGCAAATGGGCCTTACAGTACTGTTTACGATTTTGCTAAGCGCTCTAATACCCGCATTGTAAATAAAAAGGCTTACGAGAGTTTTGTATACAGCGGGGCTTTCGATGCATTTGGCGGACACCGGGCGCAGTATTTCTATATTGGCCCTAATGATAAAATGAATGGCATTGAAAAGATTATTAAATATGCCAACGATTTTCAGAACAATGAAAGCACTTCGCAGGCTTCACTTTTCGGTGGATCAAAAGCCGATCTGATTTTAGAGCCAAGTTTGCCTGTTTCTCCGGAGTGGGCTTTAATGGACAGGTTGAAGTATGAAAAAGATGCGATCGGGATTTTCCTTTCCGGTCACCCGTTGGATAACTATAAACTCGAACTCGATAAATTCTGTACCCATGGGGTTAGGCAGCTTAGTATCATTAACAAGGTACGCATGGGCGATAACAATGAAGAGGTTCTGGCCGAATTCGAAAAACTTAAAAACCGTGAGCTTTGCGTAGGTGGCTTAGTGGTAGTGGCATCGCAACGTATTACCAAAACCGGTAAACCATTCGGAACTTTTGTTTTCGAAGATTATGATGATGCCAGCGAAATGGCTTTGTTTGGTGAAGATTTTCTAAAATTTAAATCGTTTTTAACCGAAGGGTATTTCTTGCAGATTAGGGGAAGGGTAGGTGAACGTTTCGGAAAAGCAGGCGATTGGGAGTTTAAAATTACTGCAATCAACCTGATGTCCGAACTGCGGGATAAATTAGCGAAGAGTTTAACGATCCAGGTGCCTATTGAGCGGGTTAACGATCAGTTAATGCGAGAAATTGAGGCGATATTAGCAGACAATAAGGCAAACTCCGAGCAGCAGAACTGCCAACTTAACTTCGCTGTTTTTGATAGCGAAAAGCAGATTATGCTCGATTTACCTTCGAAAAATTTAAAAATAAACCCCAATAACAAGTTCTTAGAACAATTGATGGGAATGAATGTTGTAAATTACAAGCTTAATTAAGCATAGGGCATGGAGTTTAAAGCATAGATATTTTTACTTTTGGCTTTTTACGCTATGCCCTAAGCGCTCCGCACTCTGCTTGTACCTCAAAATAATGTCAAATTGACATTACAGATGTTATGGCATTACAATTGAATACATATATTTGAACATAAAAAAAATAATTATGGCATTAGAAATCACAGATGCAAACTTCGAGGAGCTTGTATTAAAATCAGATAAACCCGTATTAGTAGATTTTTGGGCAGAATGGTGTGGCCCTTGTCGCATGGTTGGTCCGGTAGTAGAAGAAATCGCAAAAGAATATGATGGTAAAGCAGTAGTTGGAAAAGTAAACGTTGATAACAATCCTCAAATCTCAATGCAGTTTGGTATCCGTAACATCCCTGCTTTATTATACTTTAAAGATGGTCAGGTTGTAGACAAACAAGTTGGTGCTGTTCCAAAATCAGTATTGGCTGAGAAATTAAACAAGCAATTGGCTTAGTTAAGCTTAAAGCAAAAAATCAAAGCCCAATGGCTTGTAACATATTTAAAACCCAAGTTCATTTGATGGATTTGGGTTTTTTCGTTTAGAACTAAATTATCATAATCTTAAAACATTTTACTGTTGAGCTCTTCTTTTCTCATCAAAACGGACGTCCTTGTTATTTCCGGAAACCTTTGATCTCCCAAATGAGTAGGTAATGCCAAGACTAAAGGTTTTATAATCATAGTCTGTTTTTACGGTTTGCACAAAATCGACAAAGCGAATTTCATATTTGTTAACCGTGCCAATAAAGAAAGCCGGGCTAATGATCAGATTGTTATTAAATAACTTTATCCTGACCCCAGTTCTTAAACTACGCTGACCGTAGGTGTAAACATTTCTTTCAGTTGAAGGAAGATTTTGGCTGTAATTCAAATAAAAACTTAACAAGTTAGTTGCCTTGAAACTATTATTGATACTGAATGAGGCAGAAGTTCCATTTGAAGTGCTGATTGCTTCTATTTTAGATTTTGGTGATGCATATGAAAAAGATGCGGAAATGCTATTGTCCCACCATTTAAATAATGACCGGTTAAAAGATACGTAGGCCCCAAGATTATCCTGAGTCAAAAAGTTTCCTCTGCTGGTTACCACTGTTGGGCCATTAACAGTAGTGAGGTTCGAAATTATATCGCTGATATGTTGTGTAAATACAGTAAAAGAAAACATGCCTTTATACAGGTAGTTAACTTCAATATTATTACTATATGAAGGTAAGAGCAATGCATTTCCGGTAGAATAAGTATAAATGTTTGTGTAATAGGCAAATGGATTTAAGGAGTTTAAACTCGGTCGGTTTATCCTCCTGGAATAATTTAACGAAAAAGTATGGACCTCATTAGCTTTGTAAACGATATAAGCCGTAGGAAATAAAGCACCATAATTACCTTTGTTTCTCTGGTCTAAAGTAGGTGAATATCCATCCATTATCGTATACTCATAGCGCAACCCTGCTTTAGCTGTCCACTTTTTTGATAGTTCAGATTCCATGCTGAAATAGGCGGCCAGATTATTTTCGGCGTAATTGAATTTGTTACTACGTGTTTTATCCAACAGGAAATCATCCTTTATATAATTATAGTATTCAATATTAGCATTGTTGTTAAAATTGGCGAGCTTAATACCAGTTTCTACTTTGGTCCATTTGTAAGGCAATGTTAAATCTGATTGGAATGACCAGATATTGTATTTTGAAAAGTTATTATTCTGAACACTGGCATAAGTACTTTCAGATTCAGAGACAAAATCATTTTTCATTTCAGGTGTGTTTGTGAAAAAATTAACAGAACTATTCAATTTCTTTCCAGCCGAATCAAGCTTTAAATCATGGTATAGATTGAAGGTTTGTGTAAATAACGGCCTTGAAAATTTTCCTGTAGTATTTAAAACCGAGTCAAGAGTGTTACCTGTAATGAAGCTATAATTATTACTAAAACTTGTATTCGATTTATTGTCTGAAATATTATATATCAGCCCGATGTTGTTGTTTTTATTTAGTTCATAATCAATGCTTAAGCCTGTTTGTAAGCCAGGGGAGTTTCCCAAGCGTTGCTCATTGCTTAGAATCTCGCTGGGACGCCCAGTTATATCGACAGATTCTTTAATAATACCGCGAAAGTTTGATTGGTTAAATGTAAAAGAGCTGTTAACTTTTTTTGACCGAAAGAAAAGTGCCAGGTTGTTGTTGTATGATGCATAGGTACTTTGAGAGTATGTTGAACTTACTGATCCGCGCCAGCCTAAAGACTCGTTTTTCTTTAAAACGATATTAATCAAACCTCCATTCCCTTGGGCCTCATATTTTGCTGGCGGGGTAGTTATGATTTCAATTTTTTCTATATTTTCAGACCTCAGGGTTTTTAGATAGTTTACCAGGTCAGTTCCTCCTAAATTGATGATTTTTTCATTAACCATAACGCCCATACTCCCTTTGCCAACCATAGATATACTATTTTCGGAGACAATTAAAAGAGGTGCAACCTGTAAGGCTTCAAAGAGAGAAGCACCGGTAGCCATGATTGTATTGTTTAGATTAAACATTAATCGGTCAACCTTTCGTTCAAGTAGAGGTTTTTTAGCCTCAACAGTTACTTCTTGCAGTTCTTTATCTTTTTTACCAAGAATGATATCTGTTAATTTAACAGAAGAACCATCAAACTTAATATCTTTTAATAATTGAGTATGATAACTTAAACACGAAATCTTGATTTTAAATATGCCATTACTTAAGTTATTAAGTTCAAAATAACCTCCTTTGTTAGTTACCCCATATTTTACAACAGTCGAATCTGTAATGTTTAAAAGTGTTACAGTTGCATTTTCAATTTCAGTACCCCCGGTTTCTTTCACCTTGCCGGAAATTGTTTGTGCTGTACTATGATACATTATGACGAAAAACATAAGAGAAATTAGTATGCTTCTTTTATAAAATAGCTTCATATAAATAATTTGATTTTACGGATAGGACACTATCAATCCGAAAACGTTGCACTACAAAAAATCAGGTATGAAGCTGTCTCATAAATATAGAATTGTCATCCTGAGTTTGTCGAAGGACCTGTTTTAAATATCATACAAGGCGTTTCGACAGGTTCAACGTGACAAATTCGATCGAATTACAATTTATGATACAGCCTCTTTATATTAATACTTCATTTAGTAATTTTTAAACAGGCTCGAATTATAAAGGAGAATTCATAAATTGAACTCGTTTTAGTAGTTGTAAGAGAAAGGTTCTGGATCTTTAACAGTAATATTACTATCCCAGACTTCTTGTTATAAACATAATTTTGTTTCTTTAATAAAAAACTAACAATCATGTCTATTCACTTATTTAATAATAAAACTTTAGGGATTTTAGTGGCAGGTTTTGCCCTAAACTGTGCAAATATTGCCTGTGTATCGGCACAGAATCCTGTTGAAACCAATGAGCCTTCAGCTGATTACAAGCCAGCTTTTGCCGGGCAGACCAGAATTGCAGGTATAAAAACCAAAACTCCTTTGGATATTTCCATCATCAATGAAAAGTTGGAAAATCCATGGGCAATTTCGGTACTTCCCAATGGTGGCTTCCTGATTACCCAAAAACAGGGTACCATGGTGATTCTTACCCCGGATGGAAAATTGAGTAAAAAAGTTACCGGTTTACCAAAGGTTGATCCATCCGGTCAGGGTGGTTTACTGGATGTAACCTTAGATCCAAACTTTGCAAAAAATAGAATGATTTATTGGGCCTATTCGGAGCCACAGGATAAAGGCGTTTTATTGGCCATTGCCAAAGGTAAACTGGCTGCAAACGAAACCTCGATCGAAAACCAGACCATTATTTACCGCGCTACACCAGCTTATACCGGTAAACTTCAGTACGGATCGAGAATTGTTTTTGATAAAAACGGAAATTTATTTGTAAGTACGGGCGAACGTTCCGGTAACGATATCAGGATACAGGCACAATATTTAAATTCTTCATTAGGTAAAATTTTGCACCTTACCCCAGAGGGGAAAGCGGTTGCAAATGGCCCGTTTGCAGGTAAAGCTGATGCCCGACCTGAAATTTATGCCTATGGACTCCGTAATCCGGATGGTTTAGCAATTAATCCGTCAACTGGAGATTTATGGGAGGCAGAGTTTGGACCAAAAGGTGGTGATGAGGTAAACATCATTAAGCCGGGTAAAAATTATGGCTGGCCAATTATTACCTACGGAACAGAATACAGCGGTAAAAAAGTTGGAGACGGTATTCAGCAGAAAGAAGGAATGGAACAACCTATTTATTACTGGAATCCAAGTATTTCACCTGGTTGTATTGCATTTTACAACAGCAATAGCATAGCTGAGTGGAAAGGCAATTTATTTGTAGGCGGTTTGGGCGGTTCGCACATTATCCGTTTGGTAATTAAAGATGATAAAATTGTTGGCGAAGAGCGCTTGTTAGAAGGTAAAGGCGAGCGTTTCCGCGATATGGTAGAAGGAAAGGACGGAGCGCTTTATTCGGTAACCGATAACGGACATTTATATAGGATAGCGAAGAAATAAAATCATTAATAAACTGTTTGATCCCGAATTCATTTATTGAGCTCGGGATTTTTTGTTTTAAATCATTTATTTTTTTTGGAAATGAGCATTCAGTTTTTCATCGGGGGTTTTCAGTCCCGCTTTCCGTTTGTAGTGCCTGCGTGAAGCCGGCAGCTACCACTTCAATCGGGTTTAGGGGGAGGGGGCAGGAGTAACTTACGAAGTTTCTAATGGCAGGGTGCAGGGAACTTTATAAATCTTTAGGTCAAACCTCGCAGGTTTTTAAAACCTTCGAGGTTTATAAGTAGGCGCAAACACCCGATTTACCAAAAAGTTTTACTGGAGGCAAAACTTTTTCCTGCTGTAAACCATCAACTTACAATAAAGCCTTAGCTATTCCACAAAAAACCTTTGGAAGGGAAAATATTTTTCCTACTTTTGCATCCCGCTTCGGAGGAAGGGGTTTTGGTTAAAGGATGGCACAGGGATACGGAGAGCAGGATTTATTTTAAAATAAATGTTGCGGATGAGAAAAAGATTGCTACCTTTGCAGCCCGGTTCGGAAGAACGGAAAGCCAGTTAAACCTGGCATATTGAAAAGCAAACGAGGAAAGAATAAGGCTTGAAAAAATAAAATTTATTTTATTTGGAAGTCCGGAAAAGTTCCTTACCTTTGCACTCCCAACCGAAAGGAAGGGTAAAAAAATCGGAACGGCGGATGTCGGGAAGATAGGAAAAAAGATTGAAACAGACGTAAGCACGTTTAAGACTAACAAGACTTGAACGGACTGAAGTTTGAAGATATATAAATGACCGGCCGTGAGGTTTACAGGTCAATAAGTTCTTAAAAGAGATGTCAATGTAGCGTAGCGAGGTAATGGAGTACTGGTCAAAGTACATGATTACGTAGCTTTATTTTAAAGGTGGTGTCTAACAGACAACATAACAAAAAGAAGACTATTTTTAACAATAGTTAAAACTGGTCAGCATCTTACAACACATTTTACAATGGAGAGTTTGATCCTGGCTCAGGATGAACGCTAGCGGCAGGCCTAATACATGCAAGTCGAACGAGATTATCCAGCTTGCTGGATTTGAAAGTGGCGCACGGGTGCGTAACGCGTATGCAACCTACCTTAATCTGGGGGATAGCCCGGAGAAATCCGGATTAACACCGCATAAAAACACAGGATAGCATTATCCAATGTTCAAATATTTATAGGATTGGGATGGGCATGCGTGTCATTAGCTAGTTGGCGGGGTAACGGCCCACCAAGGCGACGATGACTAGGGGATCTGAGAGGATGGCCCCCCACACTGGTACTGAGACACGGACCAGACTCCTACGGGAGGCAGCAGTAAGGAATATTGGTCAATGGAGGCAACTCTGAACCAGCCATGCCGCGTGCAGGAAGACTGCCCTATGGGTTGTAAACTGCTTTTATCCGGGAATAAACCTCTTTACGTGTAAAGAGCTGAATGTACCGGAAGAATAAGGATCGGCTAACTCCGTGCCAGCAGCCGCGGTAATACGGAGGATCCAAGCGTTATCCGGATTTATTGGGTTTAAAGGGTGCGTAGGCGGCCTGTTAAGTCAGGGGTGAAAGACGGTAGCTCAACTATCGCAGTGCCCTTGATACTGATGGGCTTGAATGGACTAGAGGTAGGCGGAATGAGACAAGTAGCGGTGAAATGCATAGATATGTCTCAGAACACCGATTGCGAAGGCAGCTTACTATGGTCTTATTGACGCTGAGGCACGAAAGCGTGGGGATCAAACAGGATTAGATACCCTGGTAGTCCACGCCCTAAACGATGAACACTCGCTGTTGGCGATACACAGTCAGCGGCTAAGCGAAAGCGTTAAGTGTTCCACCTGGGGAGTACGGTCGCAAGATTGAAACTCAAAGGAATTGACGGGGGCCCGCACAAGCGGAGGAGCATGTGGTTTAATTCGATGATACGCGAGGAACCTTACCCGGGCTTGAAAGTTAGTGAATGGTTTAGAGATAGGCCAGTCCGCAAGGACACGAAACTAGGTGCTGCATGGCTGTCGTCAGCTCGTGCCGTGAGGTGTTGGGTTAAGTCCCGCAACGAGCGCAACCCCTATGTTTAGTTGCCAGCACGTTATGGTGGGGACTCTAAACAGACTGCCTGTGCAAACAGAGAGGAAGGAGGGGACGACGTCAAGTCATCATGGCCCTTACGTCCGGGGCTACACACGTGCTACAATGGATGGTACAGAGGGCAGCTACATAGCAATATGGTGCGAATCTCACAAAGCCATTCACAGTTCGGATTGGGGTCTGCAACTCGACCCCATGAAGTTGGATTCGCTAGTAATCGCGTATCAGCAATGACGCGGTGAATACGTTCCCGGGCCTTGTACACACCGCCCGTCAAGCCATGGAAGTTGGGGGTACCTAAAGTATGTAACCGCAAGGAGCGTCCTAGGGTAAAACCGATAACTGGGGCTAAGTCGTAACAAGGTAGCCGTACCGGAAGGTGCGGCTGGAATACCTCCTTTCTGGAGTAGACTCACCTACTCGCCACGCAACATGATATTTCTAAATAAGGTATAAGGTTAAAGGAAAAAGACTAAAGCTGGAAGGCGTGTCTTGATACTAGATACCGGATACTTTATACTAAAAAGAGAAAAAAGAAACACCCAGAAGAAAACGGTGGGCTACTATAAGGTAAGCTTAACGGAGACAAGAAGGGTAAGCCAAAAGGGAAGCAGTAGCGGTAAGATACTATATACTGCGACTAAATAAGCCTACCTTAACCAAACAGTCCCGTAGCTCAGCCTGGTTAGAGCACTACACTGATAATGTAGGGGTCTCCAGTTCAAATCTGGACGGGACTACCATTGAAGTTTACAATTGGCGGTTTGGAGTTAACAGTTACCATACTGGAAACTAAGGACTGAAAACTGGAAACCAATACTCTGGGGGATTAGCTCAGCTGGCTAGAGCGCCTGCCTTGCACGCAGGAGGTCAACGGTTCGACTCCGTTATTCTCCACATTTGGGCATTAAAGCTTAAAGACCAAAGCAGGAAAGCTTTCAAAAAACAGAAATACACACCTTATTATCGGGATAGGTAATATACATTGACATAAAGGTTAAGAAAAGAAGAAACGCCACGGGGCACATACGGTGAAAAAAGTATGAAACGGTTCGAGACCGCAGTTTTTACTAGCAAGACGAAGCTAAAGGCTTAGGAGCAGGCAATGAAACCTGTGACTTTATACCCTTTACCTGGTCTTAGTAAAGTTCTTTGACATATTGGAAGAAGTTAAAAAAGAAGAGCAAACAACAATAGGCGACTGTTGTGTTTGTGCTCACCAATCGGAGTAGCAATACGAAGATAGGTATGAGACATCATAACAAGAGCAAAAAAAGCATACCATATGGCGCAAAAGGCATATGAGTAGAAGAAAGTAATAAAGAGTACACGGGGGATGCCTTGGCTCTCAGAGGCGATGAAGGACGTGATAAGCTGCGATAAGCTTCGGGTATTTGCAAATAGGAATTGATCCGAAGATTTCCGAATGGGGCAACCCGGCTAGTTGAAGACTAGTCACATATAATGAGCAAACCTGCCGAACTGAAACATCTAAGTAAGCAGAGGAAGAGAAAATAACAATGATTTCCTAAGTAGTGGCGAGCGAAAGGGAAAGAGCCCAAACCTACTTTGTTACGGCAAAGTGGGGGTTGTAGGACTGCAACGTGGCATTAGCAAACAGAAGTGGAATGGGATGGGAAGCCCAGCGATACACGGTGATAGCCCGGTACACGTATAGAATGCTAGCTTAGCAGTATCCTGAGTACCGCGAGGTCGGAGACGCCTTGTGGGAATCTGCCGGCACCATCCGGTAAGGCTAAATACTCCTGAGAGACCGATAGTGAACCAGTACCGTGAGGGAAAGGTGAAAAGAACCCCGAACAGGGGAGTGAAATAGAACCTGAAACCGTGTACTTACAAGCGGTCGGAGCGTCCAGGTGGCGTGACGGCGTGCCTTTTGCATAATGAGCCTACGAGTTACTCTTCTCTGGCAAGGTTAAGTGCTTCAGGCACGGATCCGAAGCGAAAGCGAGTCTGAATAGGGCGTATAGTCAGAGGAGGTAGACGCGAAACCTTGTGATCTACCCATGGACAGGTTGAAGGTGCGGTAACACGTACTGGAGGACCGAACCGATAAACGTTGAAAAGTTTCCGGATGATCTGTGGGTAGGGGTGAAAGGCTAATCAAACTGGGAAATAGCTCGTACTCCCCGAAATGTTTTTAGGAACAGCGTCGACGTTGAGTTATATAGAGGTAGAGCTACTGATTGGGTGCGGGGGAGTCAAATCCTACCAAATCCAGACAAACTCCGAATGCTATATAATATAGTCGGCAGTGAGGCGCGGGGTGCTAAGGTCACGCGCCGAGAGGGAAAGAACCCAGACCATCAGCTAAGGTCCCCAAGTTACAGTTAAGTTGAACTAACGAGGTCCGATTGCACAGACAGCTAGGATGTTGGCTTGGAAGCAGCCATTCATTTAAAGAGTGCGTAACAGCTCACTAGTCGAGCGATCGGGCATGGATAATAAACGGGCATTAAATTGTACACCGAAGCTATGGGATTGAAATATATCGGTAGGGGAGCATTCTATCGGCAGCGAAGGTACCTGGTAATGGGTGCTGGAGCTTATAGAAAAGCAAATGTAGGCATAAGTAACGATAAGGCGGGCGAGAAACCCGCCCACCGAAAGGATAAGGTTTCCTGATCAACGCTAATCGGATCAGGGTTAGTCGGGACCTAAGGAGAACCCGAAGGGGAAATTCGATGGACAACTGGTTAATATTCCAGTACTTTTTATAACTGCGATGTGGGGACGGAGTAGTGACACTGCCGCGATCTGACGGAATAGATCGTTAAAGGCTGTAGGTATAGGACCGGTAGGCAAATCCGCCGGTCTTGCTGAAAGTCGATAGTACCAAGAGGCTTCGGCTGATTGGATAGCGCAGGTAATCAGACTTCCAAGAAAAACCGCTAAGCTCCAGGTTATAAAAACCCGTACCGCAAACCGACACAGGTATCCGGGAAGAGGATTCTAAGGTGCTCGAGTGAATCATGGCTAAGGAACTCGGCAAAATGGCCCTGTAACTTCGGGAGAAGGGGCGCTGGCAGCAATGTCAGCCGCAGTGAAAAGGCCCAGGCGACTGTTTAACAAAAACACATGGCTTTGCAAAATCGAAAGATGAAGTATAAGGCCTGACACCTGCCCGGTGCTGGAAGGTTAAGAGGGGATGTCATCGTAAGAGAAGCATTGAATCGAAGCCCCAGTAAACGGCGGCCGTAACTATAACGGTCCTAAGGTAGCGAAATTCCTTGTCGGGTAAGTTCCGACCTGCACGAATGGTGTAACGATCTGGGCGCTGTCTCAGCCATGAGCTCGGTGAAATTGTGGTCCCGGTGAAGACGCCGGGTACCCGCAACGGGACGGAAAGACCCCATGCACCTTCACTACAATTTAACATTGACATTGGATACAGGATGTGTAGGATAGGTGGGAGGCTTTGAAGCGGCGTCGCTAGGCGTCGTGGAGCCAACGTTGAAATACCACCCTTTCTGTATTCGGTGTCTAATCCCTTTATGAGGGAGACATTGTTTGATGGGTAGTTTGACTGGGGTGGTCGCCTCCAAAAAGGTAACGGAGGCTTTCAAAGGTAAGCTCAGTACGCTTGGTAACCGTACGCGGAGTGCAATAGCATAAGCTTGCTTGACTGTGAGACAGACAAGTCGATCAGGGTCGAAAGACGGATATAGTGATCCGGTGGTTCTGCATGGAAGGGCCATCGCTCAAAGGATAAAAGGTACGCTGGGGATAACAGGCTGATCTCCCCCAAGAGCTCATATCGACGGGGAGGTTTGGCACCTCGATGTCGGCTCGTCACATCCTGGGGCTGGAGAAGGTCCCAAGGGTTCGGCTGTTCGCCGATTAAAGTGGCACGCGAGCTGGGTTCAGAACGTCGCGAGACAGTTCGGTCCCTATCTGTTGTGGGCGTAGGAATTTTGAGTGGGGCTGACCTTAGTACGAGAGGACCGGGTTGGACTAGCCTCTAGTGAATCTGTTGTTCCGCCAGGGGCATTGCAGAGTAGCTACGCTGGGAATAGATAAGCGCTGAAAGCATCTAAGTGCGAAACTAGCCACGAGATGAGAATTCCATATAGGACCGTAGCAGACTACTACGTTGATAGGCTATAGATGTAAAGCTGGCGACAGCACAGTCGAGTAGTACTAATCATCCGAAGCTTTCAAAGCAAACAGACTGTTGTTTGTTCTTCATAATAACTTCTTTCAATACTGTTTAAGGTTTAAGGCGAAAGGCTTAAGGTTCAGGGTTTGCCCTCCACCTTAATACCCCCTACCTTCTACCTCAATAAAATATTCAGGTGCCTATATCGGTGGTGTCCACCTCTTCCCATTCCGAACAGAGAAGTTAAGCCCACCAGAGCCGATGGTACTGCGGTAACACGTGGGAGAGTAGGTCGGTGCCAGATCTTAAAAAGAAACCCCTCAACGATAAGTTGAAGGGGTTTCTTCGTTTAATGGGTTTTTAGAAGTATATTATTTAAAACTGTTAAAGCGTTAAAAAGGATCAGGCAAAGGTTCTGTTTCTTAATGTCCATAATCCCTTAATGTTAAAGGGAGCATAAAATTTTCTCACCATTAAGGAGTTAAGAAAAATTAAGGGTTGTTCCCGCAGATCACGCTGATCTCCGCAGAGACAATTCCATCATCCATTTTCCATCTTACACGTTTTTCCTTCTTCTTTCCATGGTTAATAGCCCTGATGGGAATGGGCACGGAGCCAATTCTTCATTGGCGGAGTAAAATGAACAGCAGGACGGAACCCAACCTAATGGTTACTGCCATTGCGCTCCAAATAAACTCAAAACAAGCCATTTTATAATCGCGGCAGTTTAGGTTGCTTTTTCACCATTAAGCAGTTAGAAATTTAAGGATCTTAGCAGAAGCTATTCCATCATGCGTTTTACATTATAATTTTAATAATTAAGATCTTTCTTATTTTACGTTTTAACAATTACAAATTATTTAGTTTTTTTCGAACAGTTTTGATTTATTACTGTTATAAAACCGTGTAAATAAATATTACTTGCCTTTAACAGAACATGATTGAGATAATTCACATGTATAGATTAAAGATTTGGTGTGTGATCGTCTAAATCTAAAAAGGAATTGATATTTTGCAGCATTAATAAATTAGATATGGCTTCGGGTTTTTTTGCAATTTTAGATGATATAAGTGCCTTAATGGATGATGTTGCTGTAACAGCAAAGGTAGCGGCCAAGAAGACGGCTGGTATTTTAGGAGATGATTTGGCCGTAAATGCAGAAAAATCGACAGGTTTTCTTTCTTCCAGGGAGTTGCCGGTACTATGGGCAATCACCAAGGGCTCTTTGGTAAATAAACTCATTATTGTTCCAATTGCCTTGCTGCTCAATGTTTTTTTTCCGGTTGCAATTAAAGTAATTCTGATATTGGGTGGCTTATATTTGGCGTATGAAGGGGTAGAAAAAGTTGTTGAATATTTTTTCCATCGGAATAAGCCTTCACATCTTGAAGCTAAAGAAGTGATTCAAGAAGGTGACGCGGCAGAAAAGGCTAAAATTAGGTCAGCTATTACAACCGATTTTATACTGTCGATAGAAATTGTCATTATAGCATTAGGCAGTGTTTTGGAAGAAAAGCTTGCCATTCAGATTATGACCGTTTCGGTGGTGGCATTATTAGCCACAATTGGTGTTTACGGAATCGTTGCACTTATTGTCAGAATGGATGATGCTGGATACCGTTTAGTGAAAGCCTCTGGCGATAAAGGTATTTTTTCTGCAATTGGAAAAATACTGGTTAAATCGCTGCCCGTTATCATTAAGATTTTAAGTATTGTAGGAACTGTTGCACTGATATTGGTATCAGGAGGAATCTTTGCACATAATATTGATTTTCTACATCATATTTTTCCTTCTTTTCCATCGATAATTAGAGAATTCGCTTTTGGATTAATAGTTGGACTGGCTTCGGTTCTTGTTGTAATTGTAGTTAAAAAGCTTTTGGTTATTATCAGACATAAGTAGGGAAAAGTTAATCCATTTTACAGCTATTCGTTAAATATTTGAAAATTAGCTTTACTACGGTTAAACAGGCATATAGCTACTATTTTTTTCAAATCTTGGAAAGTTTTCCCGGCGAAACTATTTATTGGTCTTTTTCAGTAAAGTTGTTTTTGCTACTATAATAAGTATGCTCTCGCTTTTCATTACAAGTCCTCGTTTCGCTGTGGGCTTTTTTATAGAATACTGGTTTATTTACCACGGATAGCAGCACAGTCGGTACCATCTAAACCCGACCGTAGCGAGATGCAGATTTTTTCAATCAGCAGAAGAGGTGGGACTGCACTAGTCTATATGTACAGCAATTGCTTTTCAAAATAATTTGATAAATATTGGATCTATTGCATATTGATAAAACTGTTCAATGTGCCACAAAACCAGAGAATTAGTCTTGAAACGATGGGTTTTGCATTAGGATTGTAAGAGTTCAGTACCGATCCTTCATCGGTACCGGAGCGCAGCGCAGCCCTGCAAAGCCCGCCCCTTGGGGAACGCCCATATCAATTAACAGTTTGCAATTTTCGGTTTGCAGTTGGTTGTTGTTTTGCCTTTGAAACGTTGGAAGTCTTGGCTAATTTTTCATTTTTTTAATAAATCTTTTATTAGCTTTACGATATGCAGGCTGTAAACTACGAGAACGAAACAAGCTATGGTAATTTAGAATTGCTGGCGCAGCAAGTGGTAGAAGGTTTTATTACGGGATTGCATAAAAGTCCGTTTCATGGCTTTTCGGTTGAGTTTGCGGAACACCGCCAGTATAATAATGGCGATAATGTTAAAAGTATCGACTGGAAATTGTACGCTAAAACCGATAAACTTTACAGCAAACGTTTCGAAGAAGAAACCAACCTGCGTTGTCAGTTTGTGATTGATGTTTCCTCGTCTATGTACTTTCCAGAGCCGAAAAATAATAAACTGATTTTCTCGATACAGGCTACGGCATCTTTAATGTACCTGCTAAAGAAACAACGCGATGCTTTCGGACTAAGTTTATTCACTGATGAGATATTGTTAAACTCTCTGGCAAAATCGACTACGGTACATCAGAAATATTTATTTACCCAATTAGAAGAACTGCTGCAGAAACCAAAGGTAAATGCACAGACCAATTTAAGCGAGGCACTGCACCAGGTGGCTGAACTAATCCACAAACGTTCCCTGGTAATTGTCTTCAGTGATCTCTTCAATACCCATACTAGTGCAGATAACACCGATCAGTTTTTTGATGCGCTGCAACACCTTAAGTTTAACAAACACGAGGTTGTGGTTTTTAATGTGGTTGATAAAACAAAAGAGGTGGATTTTAATTTTGGAAACCGCCCATACCAGTTTATTGATATGGAAACAGGAGAAACCATTAAAGTACATACTAATCAGGTAAAAGAGAATTATACAACTGCGGTTTCTTCTTATCGACAGCAGGTTGCGCTAAAATGTGCTCAATATAAAATCGACTTAATTGATGCCGATATGAACCAGGGTTTTTTCCCAATCCTTCAGTCTTATTTAATCAAACGGCAAAAATTAGGTTGAAATTTTCTTACAAACAACGCAGTTTTAGCGATGTTTATTAAGTGATTTAAATTTAAACTCAATAATATGTTAGAAAAAGGCGCTATAGCACCAGATTTCGAATTGAATGCTACTCCCGATCAGAAAATAAAACTTAAAGATTTTAAAGGCAAAAATGTAATCCTGGCTTTTTATCCTGCGGATTGGAGCCCGGTATGCAGCGACCAAATGGCACTTTATAACGAAATGCTAAAATATTTTAACAAGTATGATGCGCAGATTTTTGGCGTTTCTGTAGACAGTGTTTGGTGCCACCTTGCTTTCGAAGAAAATAGAAAACTACATTTTCCACTACTGGCTGATTTTGAACCAAAAGGTGCGGTGTCTAAAGCTTATGGTGTATATGATGATGAAGTTGGCGAAAGTAAACGGGCACTGTTTGTGATTGATAAAGAAGGAAAAATTGCCTGGAGTTATTTATCACCAGTAGCCGTTAACCCTGGTGCCGATGGTATTTTGGATGCATTGGAAGAACTAAGTAAGAAATAAAGCGATGAGTGTATTAAAACCCGAAATAAATAGTCAGGATCATATTCAAGGTGATGATTCGGCAAGTATTGCCATTGTTGAGTTTGGTGATTACCAATGTCCATACTGTGGAGATGCTTATCCCATAATGAAGGAAATTGAAGAAACTTTTGGTCATCAGATCAGATTTGTTTTCCGCCATTTTCCTTTGGCCAATGCGCATGAGTTTGCTTTTCCGGCTGCTATTGCTGCAGAGGCTGCAGCATTACAAGGTAAGTTTTGGGAAATGCACGATGCCCTTTATGAAAACCAGTATCGCCTGGATGGTGAACTGTTCGATGAACTGGCCGAAACGATTGGTTTAGATTTAGAGCAGTTTCAGAAAGATAGTGCTTCAGAAGAGATTAAACGAAAAATAGAAGATGATTTTGACAGTGGTGTCCGCAGTGGTGTAAACGGAACACCTTCATTTTATGTAAACGGGACCAAGTTTGATGGAGGTGCAACCGATTTGTACCAAATGCTTAAGGAAAGTACGGAGTGATTTTAGAGAAGTCAAGTTTTTAAAACTTGACTTCTCTTTTTACAGAAAATCAACCTCTTTATTTTTAGAAAAATAGCTTGGAACGCTTGATTTTGATCTGGTAAAACCAAAATTTAACAGGTATAACATTAAAATTAGTAGGCAGCTTAATTTGTTTTCATAAAGATTAGATAGAGGAATTTACTTAGGCTCGATTAATATTTACTTGTATTAACTAACTTTTGAACTCCTGTTTTTGACCCAATCGTCATGCTGAACTTGTCTTAAAAGTATGAAGAGTGTTTCTAATTGTCTTGTAGCTACTACGTGGTCAGCATCTTTCCTGCTAGATAGACCCTGAAATAAATTACCTGAGGTGAGCTCGTTTAAGGCTCGGTTTACCGCGTAGCTTTCCGCTGCGCTATAGGTCAGGGTGGTGGTTATTATTAAATATCTATAGGAACCTTCAAAATATTTCACTAATTCGAACTGATGTTATTGGCTAATTTAATAAAAAAACCTCATGTATTTTGCAATACATGAGGTATCAGATAAGGGTAACCGGAAAACTAAAAAACTAATTATGAGTTTTTAGAATTTAACAAAAATGAAATCGCTTCGTATTTTGTTATATCAAAGGTGCACTTCATTTATGAAGTTTTAGTGAAGAAACTTTTATAACTTTACTTATGTTACAATTGTGATATAAAGTCTTTGCAAGGTCAGATTGGTTCTTTTCTGCTTTAGTCTAAAACAATATATCAGCTTCCGCTATTTATTAGCTATATAAAATCCATCATTAAAAAATACTTTCATGGGTAAAAATGTTGCAGAACAACTGGTTGAAATGCTGGTTGAGGTTGGTGTAAAAAGAGTTTATGCCGTTACCGGAGACAGTTTAAATTATTTTAACGATGCTGTAAGAAGAAATGGCAAAATAAAGTGGATCCACGTACGCAATGAAGAGGTTGGGGCTTTTGCAGCGGCGGCCGAAGCTGAACTTGACGGGATTGCTTGTTGTGCGGGTAGCTGTGGTCCGGGCCACGTGCATTTGATTAATGGTCTTTACGATGCACACCGATCACATGTTCCGGTAATTGCCATTGCCTCAACCATACCAACAGGGGAATTTGGAATGGACTTTTTTCAGGAAACAAATACCATAAAATTATTTGATGATTGTAGTTACTACAACCAGGTAGCTACCACTGCCGAGCAAGTACCAAGAATGTTTCAAACGGCTATTCAGCATGCCGTTCATAAAAAAGGTGTTGCCGTTTTTGGTTTACCTGGCGATGTGGCACAACTGGATGCGGTGGAAAGCGTAACTGCTATGCAATTGTTCAACAATAAGCCAGTGATCCGTCCTTCCGACCAGGAGTTGAAAGATTTATCAGACCTGCTTAATGGTGAAAAGAAAATTATGCTTTACTGTGGCATAGGTGCTGCCGAAGCACATGATGAAGTGGTAGAATTAGCAGGTAAATTAAAGGCGCCTGTGGGGTTTTCTTTCAGGGGTAAAATGGGCATCCAATATAATAACCCTTACGAAGTTGGCATGACAGGCCTTTTAGGACAGCCATCTGGCTATCATGCCATGCACGAGGCTGATGTAGTGCTTCTACTGGGAACTGATTTTCCTTATGTAAATTTTATGCCTGTAAAGAACAAAATTGTACAAATTGATGAAAAACCCGAGCGTTTGGGCAGGAGGGCTAAACTTACCATGGGTTTATGTGGGAGCATCAGCGATTCGATAAAAGCATTGTTGCCGCTTCTTACCGAAAAGACAGATGAAGTTTTCTTAAAATCTCAATTAGAATTTTACCAGAAAGTTAAGGAAGCACAGCAGGTTTATGTTAAAGATCAGGGTGAGGAAAATAAAATCCAACCTGAATTTGTAGCTGAAACCATAAACCGTTTAGCAGCCAATGATGCCATTTTTACGGTAGATACGGGAATGTGTTGCGTTTGGGGAGCACGTTTTATCGATGGAACTGGCAAACGTAAAATGCTGGGATCTTTTAACCATGGTTCTATGGCCAATGCCATGCCAATGGCTATCGGAGCGGCATCGGCACATCCAGGACAACAAGTAATTGCGCTTTGCGGTGATGGTGGCTTATCAATGCTCCTGGGCGATCTGGCAACCATTAAACAATATAACCTGCCTGTAAAATTAATTGTTTTTAACAACAGGGCACTGGGAATGGTGAAGTTGGAAATGGAAGTTGATGGCTTGCCCGATAATGAAACAGATATGATTAATCCTGATTTTGCATTGGTTGCGCAGGCCATGGGCTTTAAAGGAATAACCGTAGCCAGGCCTGAAGAAGTGGAAACAGCAATCAGTCATGCACTGAATGAAGATGGACCAGTTTTGTTAAATGTGATGACCAATCCAAATGCTTTAGCCATGCCACCAAAAATAGAATGGGCACAGATTAAAGGTATGACAGAATCGATGGCGAAATTAATGCTAGGTGGTAAAATGAGTGAAGTTTTGGATACGATAAAATCGAATTATAAACATTTAGGGGAAGTGTTGTAGTTTAGAAAAGTTTCGTCATTCCCAACCCTATAGCTATCAGGTTGATTGGGAATCTTAATGCATGTTAATGTTTCATAAGCATTAAGATGCCCGCCTGCGCGGGAATGACGAGTTAAATAAAAAAACGTCATCTACTGAAGCGCAGCGTAATGGAGAGATCTATCTAAACAGATCTCTCCATTACGCTGCATTCCGCTCGAGATGACGTAATTACTATAAATTCCCTCTCAATTCCTGCTCACGCTCTAACGATTCAAATAGTGCTTTAAAATTACCGGCACCAAAACTCTGCGCACCTTTACGCTGAATAATCTCAAAGAAAAGGGTAGGGCGGTCTTCAACAGGTTTGGTGAAAATCTGCAATAAATATCCTTCTTCATCGCAATCGACCAAAATGCCCAGGCTTTCCAATAAGGCTATTTCTTCGTCAATTTTGCCTACACGCTGAGGCATCATATCATAATAAGCTTCTGGTGGAGCACTTAAAAATTCAACGCCACGTGATTTAAGTTCTTTAACTGTTTTAACAATATCTTTTGTTGCTACGGCAATATGCTGCACGCCTTCACCCTCATAATATTCCAGATACTCTTCAATTTGCGATTTCTTTTTGCCTTCTGCCGGCTCGTTAATCGGGAATTTCGAAAAGCCGTTTCCATTACTCATCACTTTACTCATCAAAGCCGAATATTCGGTATTGATTTGCTTATCGTCAAAAGATAGAATATTTACGAATCCCATTACATCTTCATACCATTGTACGGCTTCATTCATGCGGTTCCAACCCACATTACCCACACAATGATCAATATATAAAAGACCGGCATCTGCAGGTTGATAATCGCTTTCCCATACCCGGTAACCTGGCATAAAAGTTCCGGTATAGTTTTTACGCTCAACAAACATGTGTACCGTTTCGCCGTAAGTGTAAATACCGCTCATTTTAACTTCGCCATTTTCATCAGTTAAGGTTTTAGGCTCCATGTATGGTTTAGCGCCACGTTTTGTGGTTTCTTCGAAAGCACTATAGGCATCGTCTACCCAAAGCGCCAATACTTTTACGCCGTCGCCATGTTTTTTTACATGCTCTGATATTGGATGATCAGATTTTAATGCTGTGGTTAAGATCAGCCTGATTTTACCCTGTTGCAATACATACGACGAACGATCACGTACGCCAGTTTCCGGTCCGGCATAAGCCAGGCTTTGAAACCCAAATGCCGTTTTGTAGTAGTGAGCCGCTTGTTTAGCGTTGCCTACATAAAATTCGATATAATCTGTTCCGTTAATAGGCAAAAAATCTGGTGCTTTCGATATTTTTTCTGCGAATGTTTGTGTTTCCATTTGTTTGTTGTTATTTAAGTCCGAGGTCGGAGGTCCGAAGTCAGATGTGATATTGTTAAATATGTTGTTGTTAAAATGTTTTAAGGTTGAATGTGGTAAATTTTAAATGATGGAGAATTACTCGCCATCTATTTCATCTGCACTTTATCTTCGGACCTCGGTCTCCAGACTTCCGACTAATTTTATTCTATGTTAATCTGCCAGCTTTTGTGGTAATTTTCGTCTTCAATATCCACCGCGTCCTGTGTCAGCATTAAAGGCTTAAAAGGATCGATCATTACTGCCAGCTCATCTGTTTTTTCTTTTCCAATCGATTTTTCTACAGTACCTGGATGTGGTCCATGTGGAATACCGCCTGGGTGTAAGGTAATCTGACCTTTAACCACACTTTTGCGGCTCATAAAATCACCATCAACATAATAAAGCACCTCGTCGCTATCTACATTGCTATGGTTATAAGGTGCAGGAATAGAATCGGGATGGTAATCGTATTTGCGGGGAACAAAAGAGCAAACCACAAAATTGTGTCCTTCGAAAGTTTGATGAACCGGAGGGGGTTGGTGCAGGCGGCCTGTTATCGGCTCAAAATCGTGGATAGAGAAAGCATAGGGATAATGATAACCGTCCCAGCCTACATAATCAAAAGGATGTGTACCATAGGTATATGGGTAAATTAATCCCTGTTTTTTAATCAGCACTTTGAAATCGCCGTATTCATCAAAGGTTTGGAGGTTTTCGGGTAGTCTTAAATCACGCTCACAATACGGCGCATGTTCCATTAACTGTCCAAACTGGTTTAAATATCTTTTTGGCGGTCTTAATGGACTAAAACTTTCTACAATAAACAACCTGTTTTGTTCGGTATCAAATTCCATCTGATAGATGGTCCCCCTTGGAATGATCAGGTAATCGCCATAAGCAAACTTAATTTCTCCGAATCCAGTTTTCAGCTTGCCAGAACCTTCATGTACGAAGATCATCTCATCGGCCTGACTATTTTTGTAGAAATAGTCTGTCATAGATTTTCTTGGTGCAGCCAGAACGATATGCAAATCGCTGTTTACCAGAACGGCTTTTCTGCTTTCTAGAAAATCATCTTCAGGTTTAATATTGAAACCAATTAAACTGGTATGTTTCAGGTGTTTTTCGCGTGCAATTTTTGGCTCAACACTATAAGGCTCGCCCAAATGTTTTACCATGGTTGGCGGGTGACAATGATAAACCAACGAATATAAACTGGAAAAACCTTCGGTTGATACCAATTCTTCGGCATAAAGATTTCCATCAGGTTTACGAAAAACCGTGTGACGTTTAGCTGGAATCTGCCCCAATTTATGATAAATAGGCATAATGATATGATGTTATGGTTAGAAAAGAAAAAATCCTAATGAATTAACAATTAAAACGGCTACGCGTTTCAATTAAAAAGAAGGGTGAATGAAATTACAGTGAATACTGAGCCATGATCAGCTTGGATAGCATCTTATAGCGACGGGCTGCAATAGCGTCGTTTACCAGATTAATATGTAATGCTTTTAAGATCATGGTTTTAATGGTACTAAGGTAAGTATTTTATTTAAAAGTTAAAATTTAATGCGATATATATACACATCAGAGAGAGCCACACCGTTGGTTATCGCCAGAGGTTAGCATTTTGTATTGGCTGCTAGTGCACCAATAGGGATACTGCGTAGGTTATTGATTGATTACGCTCTAACAAACATTGCAACCAAAGATTTTCCATTAAATTAAATCTAACCTTCAGAAACATATCTTTTTAAAATAATAACGCTTAAGTTTTATTTTGAATAGCCTAATTGCTTAGCTTTACCGCGTATTTAACCAAATCATATATGAAACTAGTATCCTATAAAACCGAAGACAGGGAGCATCTTGGTGTGTTTGTAAATGGGCATATCTATAATTTAAATAGCTGCGATAAGCTTATTCCTGACAACATGAACGAATTTTTGCAGGGAGGAGAGGTATTAATGGAAAGGGCAAAACGCATTGATGATCAGATTAAAGAAGGAAGCCTGGAGGCCAAAGAAGAAATTTTTTATGAGATTTTGGCGCCCGTTCCACATCCAACCAGCTGTCGTGATGGTTACGCTTTCAGGCAACATGTTGCTGCTGCACGTAGAAACAGAAAGGTAGATATGATCCCTCAATTTGATGAGTATCCAATCTTTTATTTCACCAATCACAATGCTATTCAGGGTACAGGAGAAATAGAATGCATGCCAGATCATTTTGATAAACTGGATTTCGAATTGGAGCTTGCTATTGTTATCGGTAAAAAAGGAAGAAATATTAAAGCCGCTGAAGCTGATGAATACATTGCAGGTTATATGGTAATGAACGATATGAGCGCCCGTACGTTGCAGATGGAAGAGATGCTGTTGAATTTAGGCCCTGCTAAAGGAAAAGATTTTTCTACCGTAATTGGCCCATGGCTGGTAACACCTGATGAATTATTGCAGTATAAGGTTGCTCCTAAGGAAGGGCACGTAGGTAATGCTTACGATCTTAAAATGACTTGCAGAGTAAACGGTATTGAAGTTTCGAAAGGAAATACTGCTGATATGGACTGGACTTTTGCCGAAATTATAGAACGTTGTGCTTACGGTGTAGATATCCTTCCTGGTGATGTAATTGGCTCAGGAACAGTGGGTACTGGTTGTTTTTTAGAGTTAAATGGTACTGGTTTACTTAACGATCCAAATTATAAAGTACAATGGTTACAGCCAGGTGATGTTGTGGAGATGGAAATAACAGGCTTGGGTGCACTCACCAATACGATTACGAAGGCTGATACGGATTTTTCGATTTTAGCCTTAAAGAAAAATTAAAATAAAGTCGTCTCGATCCGATAGTTTCGGATTTAGTTCAAATCTTATATAAAAGTCGTCATTTCGAGCGGAGTGCAACGAAGTCGAGAAATCTATTATAGATCTCTCCATTACGCTACGCTTCAGTCGAGATGACGACATTTTTCGAGTTATAACTTCTTTTAAACTATTGCGTTCAACATTTAACTCAATAAAACCTTGCTGACCCTAAATACCTCCGATTTAACCCCTGTAGAGCTACAAAACTACCTACAGTACGCTATCGCTCCGCGACCGATCTGTTTTGCCTCAACTATTGATGCCGAAGGAAATATAAATTTAAGCCCCTTCAGTTTCTTTAATATGTTTAGTACCAATCCACCCATCTGTATTTTTTCCCCGTCGAGAAGGGTGCGCGATAATACGACCAAACACACTTTAGAGAATGTTCATCAAGTAAAAGAGTGCGTGATCAATATTGTAAACTACGATATGGTGCAGCAGATGAGCCTGGCCAGTACCGAATATGCCAAAGGCGTAAACGAGTTTGAGAAAGCAGGATTTACCATGTTGAAGTCAGATCTGGTTCGGCCGCCAAGAGTTGCCGAGGCTCCGGTACAGTTCGAATGTGTAGTGAATGAAGTAATTTCGTTAGGCGATAAACATGGTGCAGGAAACCTGATTCTGGCTGAAATAAAAGTAATCCACATCAATGAAGAAATTTTAGATGAAAACGGCAGGATAGATCAACATAAAATCGATCTGGTAGCCCGTTTGGGTGGCGATTGGTATTGCAGAGTTACAAAAGATAATTTGTTTAAAGTGGCAAAACCTTTGACTAAATTAGGTATCGGGGTTGATCGTTTACCGCAATCAGTCCGCTTTTCGAAAGTGTTAACCGGAAACGATTTAGGTATGCTCGGTAATGTTGAGCAAATACCCACTGATGAGGAAATTGATCTGATCAGTACAAATCCCGAAGTAAAAGAAGTCCTCGATGCTACCATTGGCGACAGTACCAACCGCGAAAGAGAACTGCACGAACTGGCTAAAAAGTTTCTTTTTAATGGAGACGTAGAACTTGCTTTAAAGGTTGTTTTGCTTTAAATTTATTGTCGTAATCTTTTAGTTATGCACACAATTGTTCAGGTAGACCAATATATTATCAATTCGGCAGCGTTTGCTATTCCGATTTTAGATCATTTAAGAAACGTAGTGCATAAAGCCGATGCTCGTATTGAAGAGAAAATTAAATGGGGGATGCCTTTTTTCGATTATAAAGGTACGGTTTGTCACATGGCGTCTTTTAAACATCACTGTGCCTTTGGTTTTTGGAAAGGCTCGTTAATGCAAGATGAATATGGTATTTTTAAAGAACATTCGGAAGCCATGGGTTTATTGGGTAAAATAACCTCTTTTGATGACCTGCCACCTGATGAAATTCTGATTGCCTATATTCAACAGGCTATTCAATTAAATGAAGATAATGTAAAACTGCTATCAAAAACAAAATCAACCGAGAAGAAAGAACTGGTTATACCTGAATATTTTATGGAAGCTTTACAAGAAGCCCCGGAAGCTTTAGCGGTATTCCAGAATTTCAGTCCATCCAATAAAAAAGATTATGTATTGTGGCTTGAGGAAGCTAAAACGGAAGCAACCAGAATAAAAAGATTGGAAACCACTTTAGAATGGCTTGCTGAAGGCAAAACAAGAATGTGGAAGTATAAAAAGTAATTAAAGAATACTCACAATTTTCATGAAACGGGCTTTATAATGACCGTCAAGATCGGTAATGGTTACCTGGTGTGCTTTACCCGAAGAGGCATGAATAAATTTGATCCCGTTTTCATCAATAGAATAAACAATACCAACATGACCGATTCTTCTTATTCTTGAATTACTGCCTGTAAAAATCAATACATCGCCTACTTTTGCATTTTCTAAACTGGTTTCTTTACCAGCATAGCTAAACTCTCTTGAAGAACGCGGAACTTTAAAGCCAAAATTGCTAAATACATAACTTACAAAACCAGAACAGTCGAAACCAACTTTCGGGTTACTTGTAGCATAACGATAGGGGATACCTAACATACTTTTGGCAAAATCGATAAGGGTTGTGGAGCTTGTGGAAGAATTATTTTCCGTAACTGTTGCGTTTTTTGGAAGGCTTGCAACTAATTTCTTTACCAGTTCCTGGTATTGCGCAGGTAAGATTGTTTGGGCTTTTCCTGCCGTGGCAGACAAAATGAAAAACAAAATCGGGATTATTATTTTCTTCATATGTTGGAGCCAAAGATATAAAAAATATCTAAAGTCGATTAAAATGTTGAAAATGAGTTAAAACAAAAAAGTCCGGGTTAGCTTACCCGGACTAATTAAATATTTGCTTCGATTAAATACTTGGGAACATGGTTTGTGCTTTGTCGCCAATTAACGGAAGCGGTTTTTGTTCACCATTATTCGCACTTATAGCTCCTATGATGATCAAAATAAGGTAGGCAATGTAAACTACATAACTTAAATAACCAATTAGGGCAGTTGGCACAATCATAATCAATATCGTTACTGCTACATTAAGTACAATCATGCCCAAATGAAGCAATAATGACTGTCTTAAATGATAGCTTGACAGCGCTGTTTTGTTATCTTTGTACATGGCGAAGTACGATATCAGCCAACCGATTAAAAAGATGTAGCTAACAACAGCAGCATTTTTTCCATTGTCGACTGTTTTAAAGGGAGAATTTGTTTCCATAGATTTTTTTTAGTTTTTCAATTACTGCCGTAAATTACTAAAAATTATCATACTATGGTGTAGTAACTGCTACCGGTAAAATTTTTCCATTAAAAAATTTATGTCCGGTTTTTGCAAAATCAGCCACATATTTCCCCATTTCAAAAGCCATAACCGGGCTTTGGTAGCCAGGGAAAGCTGCTTCCAGCATTTCTGTCTGTGCAGATCCTAATGCAAGGCAATTAATTTTAATTCCTGTTTCAGCTAATTCAAAAGCCAAACATTCTGTTAACGTGTGCAAGGCAGCTTTACTTGCCGAATAGGCAGAAAGCCCGGGGAATTTAACACTCCCTTGAAAACCACCCATACTACCAATGTTTACAATGTGGCTTCCGCTTTGCATTAAAGGTAAAAGGTTCTGGATCATCCTAAAATGTGAGATTACGTTGCTCTGTAACATTTCGCCTAAATCAACTTCGGTGGTTTCTAAAAAAGGTTTATTAATTAAAGCACCCGCATTGTTGATCAGGATATCGATTGTACCCAAACGTTCTTTTAAAAAAGGAATCAGCGCGGCATAATCATCATTTACAATGTCAAATTCTACCGGTAAAAGGGTACAATCTGGATTAATGCCTTTAGCAATTTCTAAGAGTTTGCGCAGCTTATCTGCCGAACGGGCAATGGCAACAATCGTGTTTTCTTTATATAAGCTAAATTCTAAAGCCGTTTCGAAACCGATTCCGCTGCTGGCACCTGTAATTATAATGTTCATTAAAAGGAATTAAAATTGTTGTAAAGTTAAAAGGTTCTTAATTATAGTCCTCGTTTGTAACGAGGATTATCGAGAATGGCGATTTTATCGCCAATTATTGTATCTTATTTTGTAAACGAAAAAATATAACAAACTAAATAAAATCATTCCTTAAAATTTTTTGGTGAAATGCACTATTTAAGTTTCGTTGTAATTTGCCGAAATGTTTGCGTAAACTTTTTTTAGCAACTTCTGCAGATGCTTTTTGTATTGCTTCAATAACTTTTTCTTTAGCAATGGGGTGCTTAATTTCAATTATCATATTCTAATTTAATAAAAAACTGCTTGTTGAATAGTAGTAGTCACATTACAAATGTGATTCTCTTCCATCCTCGTTACAAACGAGGACGATAATCAATCTTCCACAAGGAGCTGACTAACCGGATTTTTAATCACATGTAAGCCATCATTAATCAGTTTGGTATGATCTAACTCTTTACCCGCTTTAATTTCAAGATAAACCTGAATTTCCTTTTCCAGCTGATGATAAATCTTTTTATGGTAAATAATCTCCAGAATTTCCAAGGCACAAAGCCAATCCTGACGGTGGTTTGTTTTTAGTTGTAAGAAAATTTCGCCAAGCTGGTCCAGGTTTTCGCCACTTTCCCTGATCTCCCTAACCGTTTGGTATAAGCCGTGTAGTTTTAAGGTTTTATCGTCATAATTAATGTGATGCGTTTTCTCCTTGCTAATTAAAGTAATCTCCTCGTAAGCGTCTTTATCGGCAGCTCCATTAAAAACTGAAACAATGGTTTCGCCTATGGCCATATCATAAATACCCCATTCTGGCTTAAACAAGATGTTTCCATTACGCTCTGTAACCGTGCAATTATTAAAGGCAATTAACAGGAGCTTAAGGTTTTCTACAATAATATCCTTAACAGTACCAGTTACGCTAATGCCACTTTCGAATATAAGTTCAGCTTTTTCGCCTGTAATTATTCCTAAAGTTTGCAATTCTAAAGCGCTATAATCTTCCAGTGCTTTTTCTGCTCCTTTTAAACGGCCAACCGGGGAAGAAAAACCATCAGCATGGTAATCTTTACCATGGCCAGCCAATTGTTTACCATTAAATGCCAATGACGATGAGCCAGTTGTTTTAATAAATGTTGCCTCATCTTTTGTGCCGACACCTATATCAGTAAATAAACCACTTACCTGTAAGCCTGAACTATAAACAGCTGTGGCTACGTTTTTACAGGCAATTGCTTTCATAATACTTTCTGTTCCACCTTTTCTAAAAGCCATGGTATTGGCAAATTCTTCCAGCACATCAATCAGGTTTTGGAAAGTTTCGGTTACAAAGAGTTGTGGCTGCGGTTTGGTAATATCATAAGCGTAATTAATTGTATCGATGTTGTACCAAAGTTTCGCTACATCATTTTGCATGCAGGTTGCGCTTTCACCGATGGAAGAAAGCAAACCCGCGCCATAAATTTTGGGGTTTTCTAAAGTACCAATCAAACCATATTCAACTGTCCACCAGTGTAAGCGACCAAGTAAAGCCATTTCAGAGGGCTCGCCCATATTTTCACTAGTGTAGCGCAATTCTTTTTCTGCCTTGGCAATGGCAAATTCATCAGCATTTACAGCTTCTTTCAAAATCGATAACTTCCTGATGGCTTCGTAAAGTTCAAAATCTTTCGCCGAAAACATGGCTTTTGCACCAATCGAACCAAAATAGCTTAAATAATTATTGTAATCGGTATCGGCAATAATAGGTGCATGGCCAGCGCTTTCGTGTATAATATCTGGTGCCGGTGTATATTCGATGTGATTAATCTGGCGGATATCTGCAGCAATTACCAGTACCCGATAGGCCTGGTATTCCATAAAAGCCGCTGGCGGAATAAAGCCATCAACAGTTACCGCTCCCCATCCAATTTTACCCAGGTTATCGTTCATGGTTTGCAAATCTGGAATGTATTCGATACTTAAACCTGCCCGCTGTAAGCCTTTTATATAAGGGTAATAAGCAACATTTTTAAGATAACTGTAATTCTGGCGCATTACATAACGCCATACCGCTTGATCAATTGGTGTGTATTTTTCGTAATTCTGGTCAACAATAAATTGTTTTAAATGATTGGGCAATTTTGCTACCTGCGCATTATTAAAATCATTAAAATGGCTCATGGTTATTATGAAATAAGTTGGTCGGCAGCTAAGTTAGGATGTTGTTTTTATCTTATCAAGAAAGCGGCTGCATAAATTAACAGGTTAACGTAATAAAGGATTCGGGTGGTTAAAATGATGGATTAATAATTAGGAAAGGTGCTGTAGCATTTCATTGGGAGGCTCCGGTCGGGCTGTTCGCTATATCTTTTGCTGCCCTTTAGCTCCGCTCAGGCTGACAGCAAAAGGATACCGCTTCCATCCCGTTTATTCACAAGGGCTTGTGCTGATGAAGCTGGTTTTTCCTGCACTTTGCTAAAAAACGAAAATAGGAGCAATGCCGTGGCCACCTAAACCCGACTGGTGCGTAAAGCCCGGAGCGAGGTACGAGTGAGGACTTGAAGCGAAGGCGGGACTGAAGAAACCCAAATGCTTGTGGAACTGCTTTCCAAAAAGAAACAAGATTAATAATTTGGAAAGGTGCTGTAGCATTTCATCGGTGAGGTTCTGTCGGGCTGTCCGCTATATCCCCGATGAAGGATCGGGGGATGCCGCTTCCATCCCGTTTATTCATAGGGGCTCGTGCTGATGAAGCTGGTTTTTCCTGCACTTTGCTAAAAAACGAAAATAGGAGCAATGCCGTGGCCACCTAAACCCGACTGTTGCATAAAGCCCCGAGCGAGGTACGAGCGAGGACTTGAAGCGAAGGCGGGACTGAAGAAACCCAAATGCTTGTGGAACTGCTTTCCAAAAAGAAACAAGATTAATAATTTGGAAAGGTGCTGTACCATTTTATCGGGAGGCTCCGGCCGGGCTGTTCGCTATATCTTTTGCTGCCTTCGACTCCGCTCAGGCTGACTGCAAAAGGATATCGCTTCCATCCCGTTTAAATATAAAGGCTTATGCTAATGAAACGCAGGTTAAGTATCATGTGCCATAATTATCGGTGTTAATCTGTGTCTCCGTGGCAAACAATTACTGTCTTTGATTAATCCTTTTCCCCTTTTTTATCCCCAATTTTTTTTACACTAAATGTAAAGTAATGTTGGTAGAGGTAGCTGAAAAGCGCCATTAAGACTGAAACCAGTATTCTCGAAAGCATTGCCAAAGTTGGGTAATCTCTCAAAAGTTCCAGCAAAAACTTCAATAAAACATAGTTTGCCAGTATGTTTATAAACTGGAGGTTTAAAAACCTGAAAAGCTGAACCCTTCCCTTTAATTCACTATGTGTAAATATAACATATTTGTTAAGTAAAAAACTGGTTGGAATAGCAATGATATAATCTATTAATAACGAGGCCGTTTCCCTTTGTAGCACAATTACCCCAAAGTTTACCTCCTCAGTTTTAAAGATGAAAAAGTAAGCAAAATAATAACTTAAAATTCCCAATAACAAGGTGCTGCCACCAGTGGCCATGTACCGGAAATTATGTATGGAAATAAATTTTTTAAATGGAGGATGAAAAAAATCTATGACGGCTAAAATGGCGTTACGCATTACTTAAAATTGTTCGTTGTTATTTTTGGGCGCAATTTACAATTAAATTTTTATTGCCGCCGTAATTAGATCATTTAAGCTTTTTATTGATTATTGGTATAATATGCCGGTTGCGCAACAAAATCAATCACCGCACACCAGGTGTAGGATGGATGTGGCTGGATGCTCACCCCAACAGTGTTCAGTTTGTACTTTTGATCGAGCAAATTAAATCGGTGACCAAGCGAAGGCACACCACAATCTAACAATAAATGGCAGACAATATCCAAACTGTTCGAATAACCAAAGTCAATATTTTCACTCATTGCTTTATTGGGGAAATATTTCGATAAACGTTTCGAAAATTTATCGCCATTGCTGCTTTCGTGGGTATCGAGGTTATTTCTGTTCAGGTCCTGGGCATGGCTACGGCTTAAAGCGGTCAGTTTATCATCAGGATAAAATACCTGCAGATTTTTTATGCCCCTCAAATGCTTTAATAGAGAGGTATAATAGCTATTATTGCGGGTAATCCGCAATTCGTTATAGTTTCTATATTGCTTTACTTTAGCGTTATAGTTGTTAATGTAATCTTCTAAAAATGTGTAATAAAACTTTTCGCCATCGATGCGGATCAGGTTCATATACATCACCACATTTTTCTCTTCGTTGGTTAAATAAGAAGCATTTGCTGCGGTATTTGCCCTGCGGAATTCCGCATCTGTCCATTTTTGAGCATTTGCAGATGTAACAAAAATTAAAAATAAAAGGGTAGGTAGAAGTATTTTACGCATCTGATGGTTTTCATGGATAACGCCATTTGATGCAGATTATTTTCTGGTTGGGGATTTAGGCGGTGTTTAGCGCACAGCTTTTTGCGGTTAGCGTTGATAAGCTACAACAAAAAATAACCACAAAGGCACCAAGACACAAAGAAAAATAACCTTCGTGTCTTGGTGCCTTTATGGTAAAAAAGCCAATGGATTATAAGAACATCCCGCCAGAAGCTTCAATGCGCTGTGCATTAATCCATCTTGCATCTTCGGTACATAAAAATGCTACTACACCGCCAATATCGTCTGGTAAGCCTACACGACCCAAGGCTGTGTTCGAAGCAATTCCGGCATTAAGTTGACCGTTATCGCGTACCACGCCACCGCCAAAATCGGTTTCTATAGCACCGGGAGCAATAATGTTCGATCTGATTCCTCTTGCACCCAATTCTTTAGCCTGGTATTTTGTTAAGGTTTCCATGGCACCTTTCATTGAAGCGTAGGCCGCATAACCTGGGGTTGCAAAACGTGCCAGCCCGGATGATACATTAATGATTCCGCTACCATCATTTAATAACGGTAAGGCCTTTTGGGTTAAAAAGAAAGCTCCTTTATAATGGATATTTACCAAGGCATCAAATTGTTCCTCAGTAGTATCAGCAAATGATGCGTGGATCCCAATCCCGGCATTATTGATCAGGAAATCGAATTTTTCTGCATTAAAAACAGATTTTAATACGCTTTTAACTTCTGTAAAAAAGGCATCAAAAGTTTTAGAATCGCCAACATTTAACTGTATTGCTGCTGCTGGTACACCGAGCGCTTTTATTTCATTTACTGTTTCTTCTGCTTCCTCTTTTTTGGATTGATAGGTAACAATTACACCAATTCCTTTTGCGGCAATTTTTAATGCTGCGTTTTTTCCCAGTCCGCGGCTACCACCTGTTACCAGGGCAATTTTATTTTGTGTTTCCATTTTCTTTTTATTTGTTAAACAAAATTAAATGGGAATTGGCTGTAAAAATGGTGACAGCTTAAGTAAAAATGGTGACAGCTTAAGTTTTATGTGGTGACAATTTCCTTATTGGTCGCTAAAGACTCGAAATAAGTCTCCCGATATTGTTTTGGTGTTTGGCCAGCGAAGTGTTTAAAAAACTTGGTAAAGTTAGATGGATCGTAAGTTAGTGTCCTTGCAATTTCGGCAATAGGCATACTTACATTCTGTAACATTGATTTCGAAATTTCCATTAAACGCTCTTCGAAAAAGAAACATGGCGAATGTCCGGTAGCGGCTTTAATGGTATTGCTTAGGTGTGTAGGATGAACGTGTATAAGCTCGGCAAAATCTCTTACTTCAAACATTTCTGTAGCACGGCCAGATACGATGTCGTCAAGGTGTTTATCTAATTCTTTTAAATAATCTGCCGCAATTTCATGTCGACGGGCAAAAAACTTCTGTGGAATTTTCATATAAATGATTTTGATCGGTAAACAAATATACCATTCGGTTAAATGAATATGAAATCATGTAATTGACATCTGGCTTTTTGTGACTGAATGATTACTGGCTAAAAAATCTGTCAGAACAAAAGCCGTTGATCGCTAAATCAACGGCTTTATATTTATATTCTTCAAAAATGCTTTTACAATTTACTAAAAGGTAAATCAAAAGTTCCGTCTGTAATATTTACTGTGGTGTTTATGGTAGTATTCTGGTTGCCACCACTGAAGAAAAATGTTCCTTTCAACTTATTTCCCGTTTCGCTTGTAATAACCAATGTGCCTGCATCTGCATAAAATGAACCGGTTTGGCTTTGGTCTTTCATATAAACGCCGGTTCCGTCCTTTGCTATATCGTAAGTGCCTGCACCATTGTATCCGGCTATCGAAATAATCAGGCGTTTATCACCATTTACGGTTGTAATGGTTAATAATTTGCCTAAAGGAGAATTTATAGATGCCGCTTCGCCAGTAAAGCCAATCGCAGTACCATCTACTTTTGCATTTAAATTGTTTGTACTGTTATTCGATTCAGGGATTTTTGCTGGTACTAAACTAATGTTAAACTGGCCTTCGCTAATGGTTTTAGTGGCTGAAGTTACATAATTATGTCCTTTAAATTCGAAAGTACCTTTAATGTATTGATCAGTTAAATAGCTTGTAATCTTAATTGTACCATTGGAGGCACTAAGATAAGCGTCTTGGAGTCCTAGATTATTTGGAAGATAGGTAGCTACATTACTATCGGATAAAGTATATGTACCCACTCCCTTAAAATCACTGATCACTAAACTAAAACCACTGGTTAATTTATTACCCAAAATCTGGACAGTTGTTTTTCCACCGATCGCATAAGTTTGAGCAGTGGCTATTGTACATTGCAATAAAATACCATCAACTTTTCCGCTCATGGATGATGAATCCCATTCAGGATGATAATCAATTTCTTTTTTACAGGATGAGATAATGAGGAGGCATACCAATGCCAATATGGATAATTTAAAAGGTACTTTCATGAGCGCTAATTTGTTATGGTCAATAAATTTATGCGAAGATAATGAATTTAGGTAAGCGCTAATGAAAGGCATGCAGTTTTTTAACGTATTTTCTGATCCTAAAGTAATACCAAAACGATTATCGGCTTTAGAATCTATTAAATGATCTATCTCATAATTTCCGGCAGCTATCTTAGCGGTTGATTCGCTTAGCGGTTGATTCGGTAAAAGTTTATTGTAGTGTCCGCCTAAATCCATACTTTATACATAAAAAAGTCGCAGGGGTAAAACCTGCGACTTGATAAAACAGTCGTCATCTCGACTGAAGCATCGCGGAATGGAGAGATCTATCTCGAGGCAGATCTCTCGGCTTCGTTGCTCTCCGCTCGAGATGACGGATTTATACTTTTATGCCAACAATGCCTTCCAACTGGTAGCCTTACCTATGATTTTTCCTAAATCGGCAATGGCTACACGTTCCTGCTCCATGCTATCCCTGTGGCGAATCGTAACCGTATTGTCTTCTAAGCTTTGGTGGTCAACCGTGATACAGAAAGGTGTACCTACTGCATCCTGACGGCGGTAACGTTTACCAATCGCATCTTTCTCTTCGTAAATACAGTTGAAATCGAATTTCAGTTCATCTATAATTTCGCGTGCTTTTTCCGGTAAACCATCTTTTTTGGTCAATGGGAAAATGGCTACTTTGTATGGAGCCAAAGCAGGGTGTAAACGCAATAAAGTACGGCTATCCTGTTTATCTTCGGTGCTTAAATCCTGCTCTTCAAAAGCATTAATCATGGTTAACAGGAACATGCGGTCTAAACCAATCGAGGTTTCGATTACATAAGGAATGTAATTACCATAAGGTTTACCTTCTTCATTTAAATCGTTATCAAAATACTGCATTTTCTTGCCAGAAAACTCCTGGTGCTGTTTTAAATCGAAATCAGTACGGCTGTGGATCCCTTCAACTTCTTTAAACCCGAACGGGAATTCGAACTCAATGTCAGTTGCTGCATTGGCATAGTGTGCCAGTTTCACGTGGTCATGGTAACGGTATTTTTCAGGAGCGGTACCTAAAGCTTTATGCCATTTTAAACGTGCTTCTTTCCAATATTCGAACCATTTTGTGTCTTCACCCGGGCGAACAAAAAATTGCATTTCCATCTGTTCAAATTCGCGCATACGCATAATAAACTGACGGGCAATTACCTCATTTCTAAAAGCTTTACCAATCTGCGCAATACCGAAAGGAATTTTCATCCTTCCTGATTTTTGAACGTTGAGGAAGTTAACAAAAATACCCTGAGCGGTCTCCGGACGAAGATAAACTTCATCACTGCCCTCAGCCATGGCTCCAAACTGTGTGCTAAACATCAGGTTAAACTGACGTACATCTGTCCAGTTTGACGTTTTAGAAATCGGGCAGATTACTTTATAATCAACAATTAAATCTTTTAGCTGTGCTAAGTTTTCAGATTTAAGTGCAAGGTTCATTTCTACTTCAAGCGCTAAACCTTTTTTTACAAATCTCCAGCTTGCTTCATCAACAAATGGATATTTTGAATTATCTAAAATGGTCGCCTCATCTTTAAAACTTGGAATCCAGGCAGCTTGTCCTTCATCACTTAAACCCAATATCTCTTGTTGAAACTCCTCAAATCTGACTTTGTTTTCTGCGCTGAAACTGGCTAATTCCGAATATAATTCGTCAATTTTATTCTCTAGTAACTGGTCGGCGCGGTAACGTTTGTTTGAATCCTTGTTGTCAATCATCGGATCGTTAAAACCATCCACGTGTCCGCTGGCCTTCCAAACCTTAGGGTGCATAAAAATTGCAGAATCAATCCCCACAATGTTTTCGTGCATCTGCACCATAGCTTTCCACCAATAGGTTTTAATGTTGTTTTTTAATTCCGCACCTAATTGGCCATAATCGTAAACAGCACTTAAGCCATCATATATTTCGCTGCTCTGAAATACAAAACCGTATTCTTTAGCGTGTGATATTACATTTTTAAATTGTTCGTCGTTATTCTTTTGAGCCATAATGCAGCAAAGATAATAAAAAGGCGGAGGGTTTAAAGATATAAGGCTGAAGGTTTTTGATGAAGCTAAAACGGACTATAAATTTGAGAATGTTGGAGTTTAACTCAAGTGTCCTTAGGTGGCTCAGGTGGTCAGACAAGGCGAAAGCCCCTTTGGCTAGTCAGCTTATATGCTCTTAAATTTCTTATATGGTTCAAAATAACAAGAAAGCAATAGTTTGCTTATTGGTTCAAGCGTTTCTGCTTTTCGCTTTACTTAGTTACACTCGTGCTCGCTGCAATCACGTTTATGTGCCAAACGTAGCGCGATTAATGTTCTAAACGAGTTTAAATGATATAAATTGATTAACATTAACATTCCATTTTACCGCTTCCATCTTCCATTTTTTCCTACTTTTGAAGCATGAAATTCCATCATTTGCTATTTTTGGTTATTGTTGCAGTTTTTACCTCATGCAAACCAGAAGAAAAAACACACCACTATATTAAATTTAATACACCTTCGGAATTATATCAATTCTTAAAATGGTCGCCAGAAAACCGTTTTCCATTAATCAGTGCCCATCGCGGAGGCCCAATGCCTGGTTTTCCTGAAAACTGTATCGAAACATTCGATAATGCCACTACTTATAATCCGGTAATAATTGAATTTGATATTGCTTACAGTAAAGATTCCGTCATGGTGATCATGCACGATGATCAGCTCGATCGGACTTCTACAGGGAAAGGGCCAATTGGCAATTATACCTACGAGGAGTTGAAAGCATTTAGCCTGAAAGATGATGAAGGCAGAGAAACAAAATTTAAAATCCCCACTTTGGATAGCGTACTGAGCTGGAGCAAGGGAAAAGTTTTGTTAACCATCGATTTGAAAAAAGGCGTTTCTTATGCAAAAGTGATTGAAAAGGTAAGGCAATATAAAGTAGAAAGTAATTCAATTATCATCACTTATACTGCCGATCAGGCGAAAGAAGTGCATCAGTTGGCGCCTGATTTAATGATTTCTGCATCTGTTCAAAAGAAAGCCGAATTGAAACGCTTAAATAATATTGGTATTCCCAATAACCGGATTGTAGCTTTTGTTGGTGTTTCTGCTCCAGATAAAGAATTATATGAATACTTACATAATAAAGGTATTACCACTATTTTAGGCACTATGGGGAATATTGATAAAAGTGCCATTGCCAGTCCGGTAAAAAATGTTTATTATCATTTGGTTAACAACGGTGCAGATATTTTATCGGGTGATAATTTACAACAGGCATCAGATGAGTTGGATAAATTTAGGTATAATAAAAAAATAAGTTCACCGCATATTAATTAACTACGGATGGAAAGGATGAACTCAGATCGGTTTAACCAATTATGAAATCTGTGTGAATCTGTGCAAATCTGTGGTAAAAAATACAAAATGAGTATTTCAGTTAAAAATCTTTGTAAACATTACGATAAGCAAAAAGCGGTCGATTCAATCAGTTTTGAAGCTAAACCAGGTCGTATTTTGGGTTTTCTGGGGCCTAACGGAGCTGGTAAATCTACCACTATGCGTATGCTTACCGGTTATTTATCGCCTACATCTGGTGAGGCTGAAATTTCCGGTAAAAGCATTCTTACTGATGCTATTGAAGCTAAAAAACATATTGGCTACCTTCCTGAAAATACGCCACTCTATACTGATATGTATGTAAAGGAATTTTTAAACTTTGTTGGTGAAACGTATAAACTTACCAATTTATCGGCAAGGATTGACGAAGTCATCAAATTGGTAGGCTTAACACCAGAACAGCATAAAAAAATTGGGATGTTATCGAAAGGATATCGCCAAAGGGTTGGTCTGGCCCAGGCGATCATTCATAATCCAGCGGTTTTAATTTTAGATGAGCCCACTTCTGGTTTAGACCCAAACCAACTGGTCGACATTAGGCAACTGATCAAAACACTCGGCAAAGCTAAAACGGTTGTCATTTCTACCCACATCATGCAAGAAGTTGAAGCCATTTGTGATGACATCATCATCATTAACAAAGGTAAAATTGTAGCAAGCGATTCACTTGAGGGGCTTAAAAAAGCGCATCAACAACAATCATTAGAAGATATTTTTAGAAAATTAACCGCTTAAATTCATGCATAGCCTAAAAATCAAAATTATACTTATAGCTTTTATATTTTTAAGTCCGATACTTTTAAAAGCTCAAAACAGCCCGGGCATTGGTATTGCAGCCGAAATCGGTTTACCGTCAGGCAATTTTTCTAACCTTTCAGGAATTGGCTTAGGTGCATCAGTAAAAGCCGATCTTCCGGTTGCAGAAAATTTTGCCATAACATTAAATGCAGGTTTTATGAACTTTTTTGGCCGAAGGAACCAACTTTTCAATGTGCAGGATTTAACTTATATTCCTGCAAAAGCCGGACTGAAATACCAATTGAGTGAAAGCTTTTATGCTGAAGGTCAATTGGGAGCTGCTTTACCCTTAAATAAGGAGCAAAAAACCTTATTTGCCTGGTCGCCCGGTATTGGTAATCAATTCAAACTTTCAGGAGGAAATAAACTTGATTTAGGGATCCGATACGAAGCATGGACAGGTAGAAACAATATTGCCGGTTTAAACAAATCCGATAGTAAAGGATTTGTGGGCATCAGGTTTACCTATGTGTTTGGCTTGTAAGTTACGCTCAGCGATTCTAAGCCCGGTAACCTAACGAAAAAATATTTCTTAACTTCGGCATTTAAATTTAACTATGTACGCAGTTTTTAAACGCGAGTTATTCAGTTTTTTAAGTTCGATGGTAGCATACATTACCATTGGCATTTTTCTGTTGGTTTCTGGTCTGTTACTATGGTTTTTCCCTGATACCTCAGTGCTTGATTATGGTTATGCCGAGCTTGATGGTTTTTTCAGTTTGGTACCTTATCTTTTCATGTTTCTCATTCCCGCCATTACGATGCGCTCTTTTGCTGAAGAAAGGAGAGAGGGGACTTTTGAACTTTTAATTACCCGGCCGATCCAAATCTGGCAGATTATTGTGGCAAAATATTTAGCGAGCCTGGTTTTGGTATTATTTGCCTTAATCCCAACCTTAGTCTATTATTATAGTATCTCAAAATTGGGTTTTCCTGAAGGAAATATCGATTCAGGATCGGTTATTGGCTCCTATATCGGTTTGTTTTTATTGGGTGCTACCTTTACATCAATTGGTATTTTCTCATCTGCATTAACTAAAAATCAGGTTATTGCGTTTGTTATTAGTGCGGCATTATGTGCATTTGCTTTTTTAGGTTTCGATTATAGCAGTCAGATTGCCGCATTTCAAAGTATGGAGAATATCATTCGCAACTTAGGCATTAATCAACATTATACTTCGATAAGCCGTGGCGTTTTAGACACCAGGGACCTGATTTACTTTATTTCCTTTTCGGTACTTTTTTTATTGTTCACCAAATTAATAACAGGAGGTAAACGATAATGAAGCTGAAAAATAAGTGGATTAATTTGATCATCGTAATAACGTCACTGATTATTTTAAATGTTGTTGGGCAGTATGCTTTTCATCGTTTTGATTTTACTGCCGATAAACGTTTTACGCTGAGCGAAAAAACAAAAACCTTACTGCAGAAAAATGAAAAACCGGTAATGATTACTGTGTTTTTAGCTGGAGAATTACCACCTGCGTTTAAACGCCTACAAGCTGCGGTGTCGGATATTTTATCTGATTATAAAGCTTATGCTAAAACCGAAGTTAAAGTGGTGTTTGTTGACCCCATAGCAGGGCTTAATCAGGCTGATCAGGATACAGTAATCAATAATTTGTACGAAAGAGGAATAGAAGCAACTAATTTAAGCGTTAAAACAGAAAGTGGGTTAACGCAGAAACTCGTATTTCCGATGGCCATGATGGAAAGTGAGGGTAAGGAATTCCCCATTAAACTTTTTCAGAATTTAGATACCCGTGGGAATTACGAAGACAATATCAACCGCGCTATTGAAAATCTGGAGTATATTTTTACTTCAAGTTTAAAGAAGGTACTTTCGGGTGATAATCCAAGGATTGGCTTCTCGGAATCAAATGGCGAACTCTCTGATTTGCAAATGGCAGATGCCATTCACACGCTATCCAACAGTTATTTAGTTGGCCGTATTGATTTAAATAGTATTGATAAGGCTGGGCTAGATAAACTGAAAATGCTCATTATTGCCAAGCCCAGGAAACCCTTTACAGAAACTGAGAAATACAAAATCAACTATTTTGTAATGAATGGCGGGAGGGTACTTTGGAGTATCGACCAGGTAAATGCCGAATTGGATAGTTTGCGTGGAAAAAGCGGACAGATGGCTGTTAATAGTAATCTGAACTTGGATGACATGCTTTTTATGTATGGTGCAAGGATCAATTATAATATCATTGCTGATCCGGCGAACAGTGCCGAAATTCCGGTTTCAACAGGCGTTGTAGGCGGACAGAACCAGATGCAACTATTGCCCTGGATTTATTATCCTATTTTATTGCCCGATGCGGCTGAAAGTCTGGTGAAAAAGCTGGATGGGGTAAAATCTGAATTTCCAAGCTCGGTAGATACTATCGGGGTTAAAGGTGTGAAAAAATCGTACATCTTAAATACTTCTCCTTACAACAAAGTATATAATGTGCCGAAATTGTTTAGCTTGCAAATGGTAAGCGAACAGTTAGATCCGCAATCTTTCCAAAGTAAACCGCAACATGTTGGTTTGATGCTGGAAGGTCAATTTCCGTCGGTTTTTGCCGGGCGCCCCTTGCCAGCTACCATTATGCAGCCTTATGCCTTGGAAAGCATTAGCAAACCTGCTAAAATGATCGTGATAGGAGATGGTGATATTTTTAAAAACCAGGTATCAGCGCAAAACGGCACGCCCTTTCCATTAGGTTTCGATCGTTATTCGCAACGTACTTTTGGCAATAAGGCTTTATTGCTCAACATTGTTGATTATTTTACGGATAATGATAACTTAATTGACCTACGGAATAAAGAAGTGAAAATTAGATTGTTGGATAAAGCCAAAATTAAGCTCGAAAAAACAAAGTGGCAGCTGATAAATGTTGTGGCGCCTTTGCTATTGTTAATATTCTTTGCAATTTTTCAACATTATTACCGCAAATACAAGTACGCTAAATAATTTTTATATTTTTGAAGAAGACTAAATAACATCATGAGATTTATTGTATCCACATCAACTCTATTAAAACACTTACAAACCGTAAATGGTGCATCAAGCAGCAGTACGGTTTTGCCTATATTAGAAAATTTTCTCTTCGAAATTAAAGATGGAAACTTAACTATCTCTGCTACCGATCTGCAAACCAGCATGACAACTGCTTTGGCTGTAGAATCAAAAGAAGAAGGTAAAGTAGCTGTTCCATCTAAAATTTTATTAGATACACTTAAAACATTACCAGATCAACCGATCGCATTTAATATCGATGATAGCACTTTCGCGATCGAGATCAGCGCCGGAGATGGTAAATATAAATTAAGTGGTGAAAATGGTGATGATTTTCCGAAGATTCCTGTCGTAGAAAACGCGTCTTCTGTAAATTTACCGGCATCAGTTTTAACTGAAGCCATTACAAAAACTATTTTTGCGGTAAGTAATGATGAGTTGCGCCCGGCTATGACAGGTGTATTCTGTCAGTTATCTCCTCAGCACATCACCTTTGTAGCTACCGATGCCCATAAATTGGTGAGATATCGCCGCATGGATAGCAAAGCAGATAAGGCAACCTCATTTATTCTTCCGAAAAAGGCCTTAACACTTTTAAAGGCTGCTTTACCTTCAACAGATATTAATGTATCAGTAGATTATAATGCAACAAGCGCTTTCTTTAAGTTCGAAAATATCAACTTAGTGTGTCGTTTAATAGACGAGCGCTATCCTGATTATGAGGCAGTAATTCCAACCAATAATCCGAATAAGCTAATTATCGATAGAAGTTTGTTTTTAAATACCCTTCGCAGGGTGGTAATTTTTGCCAATAAAACGACGCACCAGGTAAGATTGAAAATTAGCGGAAGTGAATTAAATATCTCTTCTGAAGATTTGGATTTTGCTAACGAGGCACATGAACGTTTAAGTTGCCAATATGATGGTGAAGACCTGGAAATTGGCTTCAATGCACGCTTTTTGATCGAAATGTTAAGTAATTTAAGTGGTGATGAAGTTACTTTAGAACTTTCTACGCCAAATAGAGCAGGACTTTTAATTCCGCAAACCAATGACGAAAATGAAGATGTTTTAATGTTGGTGATGCCTGTGATGCTAAACAATAGTTACTAAAAAAAAACTAATTCATTAGTTTTAATAAGAAAATGGCTTGGTTTTTGACCGAGCCATTTTTTGTTTTTAATCAACCAAACACAAACTAATGAAAATCTATAACAACCTCTCGAAACTACTGCTTTTGTTCATTGTCTTATGCAGTACAGGTCTTTCATCCTGTAAAAAGAATAATCCAGGTGAAGTAGTTAATGGCGAGGCCAAGTTAAAAATGGTCAATGCTTCGCTTGCCGAGGACCATCAGGATTTTTATTTAGATAATGAGAAACTAACCACTGCGGCTTTAGCTTTTGGCGAAACGAGCGAATATGTAAAAATACCTTCTGGCAACAGAAGTGTTTCTTACACCGGAGCAAATAATACGGGTACAGATACTTCATTAAACTTTACTCCATCTATTACATACACTACTTTTTTGGTGACCAATAAAAAGGGCGAACTGGAAATTGTTAATTATGAAGATAATCTGAGTAATACAGAATCAGACAAAGCGAAAATTAAACTGATCAACCTTACACCCAGTTTTGCTACAGGTATAAATGTTATGGTGCAGGGAGGCACACAATTCGTTAACGGATTGGCTTTTAAAGAAGCATCGAATTATTTTACAGTAAGTGCCGATGTAAATTTAAGATATTCAGTAGTAGGCTCCGGTAGTATTAAAACGATTGAGAGCACAAGTTTGGTAGGTGGTAAAATTTATACAATCTGGTTTAGTGGTACTACCGCTGCAACATTAACCGCACATATCATTACCGATAATTAATTTCAAAGTTTAATATGCTTTCTGCTATCTTTACGTTTTATTAGCATTGGCAATTTATATGAAAAATACAGTATTGTTTTCCAGGATATTCCTTTTTTTTGCATGCACTTTTTTAATCAGCTCTTGTATCAAAAACAATAATTTCATTAAGGGAGATGCGAAAATCCGTTTTTTTCAAGCGGCTTCAACCGATACCACTCAAAATTTTTATTTAAATGGGATACAGATTGGAGCCTCGGTAGCCTATAATACAAATACAAGTTATGTTGTTATAGCTGGCGATTCTGTTTTTAATATCTCAAGCAAAAATATAGGCACTGGTGTAGATGCTACTTCTTTGGCGAATCAGGAATTTAAAATTGGTCAAAATTATTCTGTTTTTTATTATAAAGACAAAACTGGCGGTCCTGCAAAATTGAAAGTTTATACGGATGATGTAAAACCAGATCTTGATTCAGCTAAGTTAACTTTTTTGAACCTGGGTTATACACTTGGATCTAAAGTTGTGATTACAGATAGTACAAACACAGCTAATCCAATTGAATCTTCAATTGACTATGGTGAGATTAAGACTTTTAAAGTAAAAGTTAATAAGATCATGAAGTATGCATTTAAATTATCTAGCCCTACAGCGACGAATCCACCACCTGCGGTAACACGTTTAGATTCTCTGACGATTAATAATGGAAGAGTTTATCTGATCTTGTTTGATGGTGATAAAAAAGGTGAGCTTAAAAACCGGATCATCTCATCCAACTAATTATTTATTATTACTATTTTAAGTATTAATCGCTTTACTATTCATACTTTTGCCCAAAATCAGATACATTGGAATTACTACATCAGCTTTTAGATTTTATTCTCCACATTGATGTTCATTTAGCCGAAATTGTTAATGAATATCGTACCTGGACCTACCTTATTTTATTCCTAATCATTTTTGCAGAAACAGGTTTTGTGGTTACACCATTCCTTCCTGGCGATTCATTACTTTTCGCGATGGGTGCATTAATTGCAGGCGAACATGAAACTGGTTTAAATATCTGGATTATGCTCCTTATATTAATTGTGGCAGCGATTTTAGGAAATACAGTTAACTATAAACTGGGAACTGTTTTGGGCGCCGGGGTATTTAAAGAGAAAAACAAAATCTTAAAACTTAAATATTATCACCAATCGCATGAATTTTTCGAAAAACATGGTGGTAAAGCCATTATGTTGAGCCGGTTCTTGCCGATTTTCCGGACAATTGCTCCTTTTGTTGCTGGTATAGCTAAAATGCCATTTGGCCGTTTTATGTACTATAATATTATTGGTGGTGTAACCTGGATTTTCGCGTTATTAATTGGTGGTTACCTATTAGGACAGATTCCGGTAATCAAAAATAACTTCGAATTAGTCATCATTTTTATTGCTGTAGTTACTTTTGTTCCTGCTATTTGGGCTGCCGTTAGAAGCCGCTTAGAGCCTAAAAAGGTTGAAAAAATTATTGAAGGAGAAGATCCCAAATCATAACTAAAGTTCCCGGCCGATAAGTTTGCCATTTTGGTATTTCTTTTCGGTTTCTTTTTCTTCTTTTTGTTCATCTGGCAATATTTCGGTTTTAACCAGGTTTTTAAGTACTGGCTGTCCGGCATCTACCCAGGCAGAATACCAGAACGAACCTGTGGTTAATATGGCAGCACGCATCTGCTTTTCGACCATATTGTTCATCTTATCGTGATAAGCCTTTGAATATTCTCTGGAGTATTGTTTGAGCACCGTATTGTTACGTTCTGAAAAACTATATTTTTGCCTGGAAGGAAATGATGCATTTAATTCCGCTTCAAAACTTAGAACGGTATCAACCAGACTATGGGTATGTTTAAGCACTTTCCAGATTTCTTGCAATGGGTTTTCGATATAATCTGCTTGTCCTACAACAAAATTGTAATTTGTAGAAAACAGTTCTGGCAAACGGCTTTCCCAAAAAGCGTGGATGCCAACTTGATTGGTAAGTTGCCCGTTATGGTTTGCAGTACTGTGTAAAGGAACGTGTGCATCGCCAATGTAATGACCCAGATCTGCAGAATATTTTAAGATTTTTACTGAATCGTGCATTTTAAAGGCTTTAACTAAACTAAAATAGCTACGCTGTATTTGCCAGGGGATAATACCATCGGTGTTCAGCTTTTTCAATCCATATTTAGCCAGGGCATCATCCCATTTTTCAGGAATGCTATCCATATTTTTCTCATAATTTTCCACATCCAGGTAATGTCGTGGTGCTTCAAGGGTGTCAGCATACCTCCGTTTATCCGGGTCAACAGCGTGTTCGGTAATGTATTTGATATTCTTTTTATAGAAACCGATCATGTCAGAAGGCAAAGTGAAAACAGCAAGATTGTTTATCCTTTGATGCGCAAAGAAGCCCCAGGAGGTACAAAGAAATATAGGGATGATTAACGCGGTTAAAATCGTTAATCTTTTCATATCCTAAGATAAAAAAAAATATTTATTATTTGTCCTGATTTAAACTTAAGTTAATTTCATTCCGGTCGATATTGAAAATTTCTGATCCGATGTTATTTAACTTTTCACTGAAGGGCTCAAATCCATGATCTATAATATAATTTCTTTCCTTTTCAGTAATGGGCACCATCCATAATATATTCACCTGACTATCACGGTAATTTTCAAGCTGTATATCGGGTAAGTGATTCAGATGTTTCACCAGTACTACCGATGTCATTTTTGTACGTTTAAGAATATTAAAAGTGACGGTGTGGCCGTTCCCAAGCCAGGAAATTCTCTTCCATGGAATGCTTGCCTGTCCACTGATCCAACTGCCAATAAGGTTAAGTTCTGCCTGAGACAAACCTGCATTTAAGAGCAAGCCCAATTCTATCCTGTTTATCTCATTAGGGTCTTCGCTATACATTTCAGCCACAGGCATGGGTAGTAACGATAGTCCGACAGTTACAAATACATCCTTAATCTCTCCTTTCTTCAAAAATAAGCCTCTGGGCGGCCATTCGTTTCCATCTATTGTAAAATATTGATCACTTTTACCTAAATTATCTTCATATTGCTGGAGCAACTGAGGTTGAATCATTTGAAATGGATTAATTTCCTGATCCCACAATTGCCAGTATTCTTTCGATTTTCTAACCCTTTCTAACAAGATATTAGAAGATTTAAGTTCCCAGCAATAATCTCCTTCGCCAACGCAGTCTCTGGCATAACCTGAGAAACCATTCATGCCTGCCCAGGATGGGATGATGGCAATAACTTCTCCCTTTTCCATTAAAGCAGCACCATCACCTTCCTCAAACCAGACAATTTCCAAATCATCTGCTTGCAGAGGTATTTGTCCTTGGGGGAACCTGCAGTACGCTTTGATTAACATTGGCGGAATCCCTTCTTCCATTTGTTTTAAATCTGCATTTATCGGGGCTTCATCCAGATTTCTGATCCAACAGGCTTTAACTCCGAAATCGGAATCTTCATCACCCCACAAATAAAAATAAGCAACTTGATTATCCTGCTCCACAATAGCGGTAATCGGACAAGCTGGACTTCTCAATTCCATGAGTACTTCTGGTTTTTCCCTTTTAGGAGCGTCTGAACCAAATAACTTTTTTAATAAACTCATCTTTAATCTAAATCTTAATTCTTCAACATTTTAAATGAAAACCAGCCCAATAGCCCAATAATCACTACCATTAGTACCCAAAGCCAGGCTTTATTTTCGAATAATGGTTTTTCTGTTTTTATGGAGTAAGCCGGGTTTTGCTGTTCCGCTCCAATGTTTACGCTGGTTAAATCAACTGGGATTTTATTTTCGAATTTTTCAATTTCATAAACAGGATTAGTTGCCTTTTCATTACCATAGTATAGGGCATATTCACTTTTTGGCTCATCAAAGCGGGCAATAATTTCGGAAATGTTTCCTTTTAACTGTAAACTACTTAACCGTAATGGTTTATTGTCGTTGTTTTGGATAGTAATTTTTAACCTGGATGTAACGGTATTCTCAAAATTGAATGCCGTTTCTTCCAAAGAACTTATTGTGCCTTCATAAAGATTCGCATAATTGTACTGAATGCCTTTGTCGGTTTTAAAACTATCTGTTGCATATTCAATTTTGATCGGACGGTAAAAATCGAAATCGCTTTGTGCATTCAACTTTAGATAGGATAAGGGAACCGGAGTGTTTAGGGTTACATCAACAACGGTTTCCTTTTTGGATAGATCGTTTTTAACATCGAAAGATTTGTATCGAACCTCTTTATAGGTTCCTTTTATGGTATCTGTTTTTGAGATTTTTGCCTCCAATAATTCAGGCTGTATGGGACTTTTTACCGCAACCCTAAAATATTTATATTTCGAATCAGGAAAATTCAATTTGGTAAACTGGTAATCTGTATCGTTATTTTTGATTGATAAAATTCGGTAGTCTGATAAGATGGCAAACCATTGTTTGTTATCATTACTCCCTTCAAGGGTCACTTTCCAATCGAAGTTGTCTTGTTTGAAAGCTAGTTTAATCTGGTTAATTAAGTTTATTCCTGGCGATTGAAAAGTATAATAATAACCATTTGGATTCGTGCTTTGGTTAATCTGTTTAAATGTAATATCATTTGTAGTTACCTTATCTGCACGCTGTTTTAACAGGTAAGGCACTTCTATGGTATCTTTTCCATTAATGCCAAAAATCCTTAAATCTTCGAAACCTGCATTTGCTTTTTTATATAAATCATCTGGTAGCGTCATTTTATGCCAGACCGTATTAACGCCGGTTATACTCCGTTTAAATTTATATGTATTGGTTTGTGCATTTGCGATACTGGTACAAAGCAAAAGCAAGCTAAATAGTTTAATTTTCAATTTGAGCATCATCTATAATTAAATGTTTGTATTTATTGTAAAGGAAAGAAATGATGAGCAATAATACCCCTAACGACACAAAAACTATGGTTTTAGAAATTGTGCTTAAAGAATAAATATCGTACAAGAAAAGCTTTATCAATGTTATTCCAAATAAAACCATAGCCCCAATGCGTAAGTATTTTTTGTTTTTGGCCAAGCCCATGCTAATTAAGAATAATGAAAAGATACCCCAAAGGATGCTCAATCCGAGTTTATAACTTCCTTCTGAATGTGATAATTCTAAAATGTTGATCAATTCGCTGCTGACGATCCATAAAAGGGAAACATAAAGTAAAAAATCGAACATCATTTTCAAATCCCTTTTCAACAGCCCTGAACGTTGCAGTTGGTTGCACTGTATAATCAGTAAAGCAAAAAAAGCAATTGCCATATACCTGGTACAGGTATTAAGTGAGCCAATACTAAAATATTTACTTTCAGGAAGTAAATAGGCATCTCTAAGCTCGCTTAAGTTATAAAGTCCGAATGTTAGAAACGCTATGATAACCAGAAGATTAATCAGAAGGTTAGCAACAGCAAGTTCGCTGTTTTTTAGTTTTTTAATGTTCAGATAACTTAATGCTGAGGCAAAAAACAGGGTGTAAATATAAATCCATGCTGTTTTTAAAGTCAGGTAATTATAGTTGTATTCACTGCTTGAGTCATAAAACTTTGATTTTGGATTAAGGTTAATCTTGCTCAATTCGAATAGGTTGTTAAAGTATTTAGAGATCTCGATCCTAAAAGTAATGTAGATTACAAAAACCAGAATAGCGGGAATGGAATAACTAAGTATCCTTCTCATCCAGATCCATTGTACAGGCTCGTCACTTTCTTTTTTGCTGATACTGAACATCCAGAAGAAGCAGGCAATAAATATGCATGCGGTTAAAAAACCTACATTAAGGATTGGTGTAATTACAGTTGCATTTCCATTGTAGATGTCATAATAAGTTATCCAATCTTCCAGCAGACTAAAAAAGGCAAGGAATATTAATGGGAAAGATAATTTTTCGTAAATAACAATCTTTTTTACCCGAGCTAAGTAGAACAGCACTGCGGCCTCTACCACCCAGAAAATGGTTACCCAACCGCCATCTAACTGAACAGGAACAGCCATGGTAATAAAGGTGATCACCATTGCCAGAATGAGATAAAAGAGGTTTTTATCTGCAAGATTTTTCTTGTAAATAATTAAGCTCACCACAAAGTGGATCACGGCGTTTGCCAATGTAAACAAACCTAATAATTCAATACTGTTCCTATTGTCTGATAATATTAGATAACCTATCCCGTAGTATACAAATGAATTTAAAAGTAAGATGACCACATCGCTAAAGCCAAAAACCTCTTTTTTGCTTACTTTATAGGCCAGGTTGGTAATGTAAAAAATGAGGAAAAATAGACTAGAAAATAATAATGAGATGCTAAAATAATCGTTTTTACTGCTTAAATCTAGGCGCCAGGCAGAAAAGATGATCCATGTTAAACCGAAAGAAGCATAGAACAGGGGTTTCCAGTATTTTTTGAAACTGAGTACCAGGATCCCGATATTGATAATCGCCATATAAGTAAACAAAACACCAACCTTGCCAGAGCCATCGCTCAATAAAAATGGGACAGCATAAGCGCCAACTAAACCAATATGGGCGATAACCTGTTTGTTATATTTAATTGCTGCAACAACGGTAAATGAGGTAAATACAACCATTAAAGCAAAGGCCAGTGCCTGCGGAATTAAGGCATAGAAATCGTAAGCTGCATAGGTAATAAAATACATAATCGCAATCGCACCGCTAACCAATACAGCTGAAAAATTTTCATATTTAGCTTTAAGCTTAATGGCAAAAGCCATTAAACCTACACTGACAGCGTAACCCAAAACAATTCTTGTAAGTGGACTAATCATATCGTGATCAATGGCATATTTGGCACCGATTGCTACACCGATAATTAAAATCAGGATACCAATTTTGCTGATCAGGTTTTCTCCTATAAACTTCTCGAAATCAGATTTAACCATGTTTTCGCGCTTAAATCTATCAGCGAAATTAGGTTGCTTTTGGTTTGCCGCAGGAGAGATAGGCGCAGGGGTAGGTTGCGGTGCAGCCGAACGTTGCATGGCAAAGTTAGGAGGTGTATTTCTTGCTGGTGGTGTAATTATTGGCTCAGGATTTATTGCTGGAGGTATAGGCACTGAACCTGGCGATTGCAGCGCCCTAACCTCGTTTTTTAAAGCCTGAATTTCGGCTTCAAAGCTTTGTTGCCTGAGCAATAAGTTTTCCAGCTTAATTAATAGCAGATTTAATTTTTCGGAATTATCCATTCTATATTTTGTACTACGTATTTTTACTTTACTAATATAGGAATGTTATTTTATAAGGGGAGGAATATAATAAATGAGGTATTTTACCGCCTTTGCCTGGCAATAGGTCGGTATAAACTTCCCTAAAATAGGAGAGGAGTACGAAATGCTGAGGCAAAATCAGCTTGTATTATTGAGGTTTATAGTTTAACCCTTTTGCTATGTTTTACAAGATAAATCAGCTCCCCTCCTTATCTTCAAGGAGGGGTTGGGGCAATGTCATTAAGTTAGGTACCGCGGTCGTCAGTCTGAGCGTAGTCGAAGACTTTTTGAGATTGATAAAATGCAAATAAATGCCCTTCGACTACGCTACCATTGACGTTATTTTGTAAATCATTATTAATCAGTGTTTTAATTACTTTAGTATTTCCGCCCAGCTAGGCCATAGCACGATATCCCCGTTCTACTTAAATCCGGCCTAACAAATTTTTCGGGCTGTACTGTCCAAGCCAACCTACTAGCTTCGAAAGAAAAATTTTCAGCCGGCAGTTTTTGTTTTTTCATATGTGTTTATATTTTTAATGGCATTCAAGCTAGCTTCGCTGGTCTTTTTGATGCCAAAAAGAAAGAGCCCTTCGGCGGCGGCGAGCCGAGGCAAGACCGCGCCTTGGGACAAGAGAAGACAATTATACGTCACTCATATTGATTTTAAACAATTAATTAACCCTCAGTGTGACATCTTTTTGAGATTTATATCATTAACGTGATGATATTGGGGTGGCTTTTTGTTGGATTTTATGCACATTAAATTAATTCACTGATTTTACAGCAAAAATTCTTTTTAATGATTTTTTTGTAAAACAAAAACGCTACTTATTTCTTTAAAGCTTCGCGTACTTTTGGAGCAATTTTGCTTCCGAATAACTCTATCGATTTCATCATTGCGGCGTGAGATGGTCCGCCAACATCCATATGGGCAGAGAAACGGGTTAAACCAAAAGTTTCTTCCATTGCCAAAATTTTATCTACCGATTCGTTTACATCGCCAATAATTAAGGCTCCGCTATTGCTTCGGCCAGCGTCGAACTGGTTACGTTGATAAGGTGCCCAACCGCGTGATTTACCAATCCTGTTCATCTGGGCAGAATAAAGCGGATAATAGTAATCTGCAACTTCATTACTGTTTTCGCCAAATAAGGAATGCATATGAACGCCTACTTCGAACTTGTTCATATCATGGCCATAGGCCTGGTACACTTTTTTGTAATAATCAAAAAGTGGTTTAAATTGTATAGGCTGACCTCCGATAATGGCAAACATTACAGGTAAGCCTAATCTACCAGCGCGTTCTACCGATTCTGGTGTTCCTCCAACGGCTACCCAAATTTTTAAGTTATTATTTACGGCTCTTGGCAACACTTCCTGATTATTCAGTTCTGCTCTGAATTTACCTTTCCAACTAATTTTGGTTTCCTTATTTATTTTAAGGAGTAATTCAAGCTTTTCTTCATAAAGTTCGTCGTAATCTTGTAAGTTATATCCGAACAGGGGAAACGATTCAATAAAGCTGCCACGACCAGCCATTAATTCTGCTCTTCCGTTCGAAATTAAATCTATCGTTGCAAAGTTTTGATACAGTTTAACGGGATCAGATGAACTTAAAACCGAAACTGCACTGCTTAATTTAATGTTTTTAGTTACTGTGGCTGCAGCAGCCAGTATAATTTCAGGACTGGATACGGCGTAATCAGGGCGATGGTGTTCGCCAATGCCATAGAAATCTAAACCAACTTCGTCCATTAGTTTTATTTCTGCTATAATTTCCTGAAGTCTTTGCTGGGCGGGTTGAATTTCTCCCTTTGCATTGATCTGGAGATCGCCAAACATTCCGATACCTAATTCCATAGTGTTAAAATAATTTTAACAAAGTTAATAGATAAGGGTTTATCAGTTTTTGATGTATGGTAAGAAATTTATGAATCGGTGAGTTTACCCAGCGTTTTTAGAATTGTTTCCAATTCGCGGTTGGGGTAATCAAAATTTGTGGATTCGATTTTAAATTTTCTGCCATTTTGTAAGATAATGCTAATGAAAGAATATCTTCTACGTCCAAATGGCTCATCAATAGCTTTTATTGTTTTAATTTCATTCCACTTAAAATTCCCCAGTTTTAACAATGTGATTTCATTTTCATCGGCAATAATTGCGTATTCATCCTGCTTCGCGATTAGGTTTTTAAAGTAGAAAATAAAGAACACAGTTAATATAGACATCGAGATTATAGCCGATTGCACATAGCTTAGATCAAACATAAATATTGGTGCGACAAAGAATAATGGGAACATTGAGAAGATATAAATCATAATGAATATGTTGCCATTGTCTTTAACTTTGATCGATTTAACCATATTCTGGAATTTATTATGGGTTAAAAGAAATGAGTCCATTATAAACCCCATCAATTACTTTGCTCATTCTTGATATATCGAGGGTTTCCATGGTATCGGTTTTTTGGTGGTAATTTTTATTCCTGTAAAAGGAGGTATCGGTAATCATCATGGCATCGTAGTCAAATTTCCAGTAATTTAAATGATCAGAAAAATCGATACCTGGGAGTGAAGGTGGGCTGGCAAATGTTTTAGTTAAGATACTTTTGCTTGCTTTAAAGTTTTTAGAAAACTGATTTACAAATTCACCAGAACCGAATTTTTTAACCAGTGTAATGTAATTCCCCTTGTTTCCATACTTTACTGATAAAATACCTAGAGGGTAGGATTGCGATTTGGCTTCGTCCTTAAAATAAGCAATCATTTCGAGTGAAATCATACCAAATACTTCAGCTTTTGATTCTTTTAATGATTTAGCATGAATGTAACTGCCCATAAATTCGGTTCTGAAATAGGGTGGTTCTTCTAAAGTATAAGCTACAAGATCAATACGGTAATTGAGTTTTTTACCTTTAAGCAACCTGGAAAGTTCTATTAAACCAACTATACCGCTGGCATTATCATCCGCACCTTCCTGATCTCCGCAAACATCGTAGTGTGCGCCAACGATAATCCGTTTTTTATTTTCTGTACCAAAAGAGCAGATGATATTTTTATAGATTTTTTGATCAACATCATATTTCTGTGCGGAAACACTATCTGATGATTTTTCAAAAATTGTTTTGATATAATCAGCCGTTAAATTGAGTTGATCGATATTGGTATGGTTACGGAATTGAGGTGTTTTGGTTAAGGTTTTTAAATAAGTTTTGATTACGCTTGTATCTGATTGCGCAGAGGCACAACCTTGATATACAATGAAAATGAAGAGAAAGCGAATTAAGATTTTAAGCATGGGTTAAAGTATCAGGATGTTTGGTTGTGATCCTTAACCGAAGATAATGATTTGGGTTTATTTTATGGGCAGATCAGCCAGTGTTTTTTCGGTTAGCCCTCGCTATTAAACCCGATTATAGCGAGCACGAAGTGCAACGAAGTAAAGCGGTAAGCGGGGCTTTCGGAGCAGATTAGCATTGGCTTTGCTTTCCAAATAAAAGTTGGGATGAAGATCTTAAGCAGATTTGAACCATATAAGGAACATAAGATCATATCAGCTTATGCCTGGAAAGATTCTGAAACGAGTTCAGAATGACGTATCTACAGAAGCAAGTTCAGGATGAATCAGCTAGGTTAAAATCGGCAACTGAAAACTAACAACTGTTAATTGCGAACTACAAACTACTCTATTTTCTTACCTTTCATTGCAGTAGAAATCGCAGCATCCATTACACGCTCAGCAAAGGGGCGGGTAAATTCATTCAATTCATCTGCTTTCTTTAAAATGGTATCTTTTTCCTGTGAGGCTAAAGCTGTTTTTAACGCTTCTATATGTGCCACGGTTTCTGCAATTTCAGTCTCGCTTAAATGTTCTGCATGTTTTTTGATAAAACCTTCGGCTGTGTAAACCAATTGTTCTCCTTCGCTTCTTGCTTCAATCAGCATCCGTTGCTCTACGTCACTTTTGGCGTGGGTAATGCTGTCGATCAACATTTTTTCTACCGTATCATCACTCAAGCCGTAACTTGGCGTGATTTCGATCTCTTGTTTAACTCCAGAACGTAACTCAATTGCCTGCACAGTTAAAATGCCATCGGCATTCAATAAAAAGTTGATATCAACCTTTGGCAAACCAGCAGGCATTGCAGGGATTCCTTTTAAATCGAATTCGGCAAGTTTTCTGTTTTCCTTAACTAAATCGCGCTCACCCTGGTAAACAGAAATCTTCATATTCACCTGTCCATCTATAGAAGTAGTGTATTGGCGACCGGCTTTAGTAGGCACTTTGCTGTTACGGGAAATAATAACATCCATTAGACCACCCATGGTTTCGATACCCAAAGAAAGTGGGGTTACATCCAACAATAAGATATCAGAACGGTTTCCGGCCAAAACATCAGCCTGGATGGCTGCACCAAGTGCTACAACTTCATCAGGGTTGATATTATCCTGTGGTTTTTTACCGAAGAAATTCTCTACAGCCTGCTTTACATATGGCGTACGGGTAGAACCTCCTACCAAAATTACTTCGTCGATATCGGCAGCGGTTAAATCTGCATCTTTCAATGCATTTTTACAGGCTGTGATGGTTTCTTCCACCTTTGCGGCAATCAATTGCTCAAAAGTTTGTTTATCCAGAGTGCACCAGATTTCGCCAACCTGTTCATTATATAAATTTTGGGTCGATAAAGCTTTTTTAGCAGCTTCAGCCTGTAAACGTAAGGTTTGCATTAAAATGTTATCCTGAGCAACTACCGTTACATCAAGATTATTTTTCTCCAGCCAATAGTTTAAAATGGCCCTATCGAAATCATCACCACCTAAATACGTATTTCCATTTGTCGCCAAAACCTCAAAAATTCCATTTTGGATCTGTAGAATAGAAACATCGAATGTTCCTCCTCCTAAGTCGTAAACGGCAATCGTTTTTTGTTGCGAAGGATCTAAACCAATGCCATAAGCTAAACTTGCTGCGGTAGGTTCGTTCACAATGCGCATCACATCCAAGCCTGCTAATTTTCCTGCATCACGGGTGGCCTGGCGTTGACTATCGTTAAAGTAAGCCGGAACAGTGATTACAGCCCTGTTAACTGGTGTTTTTAAGGCATGTTCTGCTCTTGCCTTAAGTTCTTTTAAAATTTCTGCAGATAATTCTATAGGAGTATAAAAACGGTTACCAGCCTGGATTTTCACCAAAGCATCGGTATCGTCGTCGATAATTTTGTAAGAAAAAATAGCGGCGTGTTCGGCTACATCTTTATAAGATCGGCCAAGAAGTCTTTTAACCGAAAAAATCGTGTTAGAAGGATCAGTAGTTAAGTATTCTTTCGCCTCGTTACCTACAATCGCTTCATTTTGGCCATTAAAATAGACCACTGATGGTACCAATATCCCTTTGCCAGCATCGTTAATTACCTGCGGATTTTTATCTGGATTAATAAACGCCACCAAACTATTGGTTGTGCCTAAATCTATTCCAACTATAATTTCTTCCTTCTGAAACGAACCTGTAGCAAGGTTAATTGATATTTTTGCCATAGGAGCAAAAATATGCTTTTTAAATAAAGGTTATGTCATTCATTTGTTAGCAACAAATATAAACCTAAAGAAATTATGACTGAAAATAGCGTATAGTTTATTTCTAAAAACAAAATAATAGCGATGTGATATTTTTGAAATTTGTAATAAAATATTTAATTTTTTTCTCTCAGATTTGTTTGTTTGCTTGTTTTGTGCTGTTTTTCTCTAAATTTTAATATGTATTTTGTGTTTTAAGGTGTTTTTATATGAAAATTATCGCTACAATATTTATATTGCCTGTACATTTATCTAAATTAATATGAAAAAACAGCTATTTTATGTCTTGTTTGGGCTTTATTTGTTCCCTATAACCTCTTTTGCGCAAAATATAATAAAAGGTAAGGTTACAACATTGAAAGGAGAAGGAATTATAGCCGCTTCTGTTAAGGAGAAAGGTACAGGAAAGGGTACTGTGACCGATCAGAATGGAGATTTTCAGATTTCAGTTTCTGATAAAGGAACCTTAATTGTCAGTGCTATTGGATATGAAACCAGAGAAGTAGTAACAACAGCCGGACCTTTAACAATTATTTTATCGGAAAGTTCACAAAATCTTGGCGATTTTGTGGTGGTTGGAACCCGTGGTAAAGGCCGCTCTTCTATTCTTACACCTGTTCCTGTTGATGTGATCAAGATTAATCAGGTGAACATGCCTACTGCAAAAATGGATTTAACTTCAATTTTAAATGCTGCTTCACCGTCTTTTAATTTTAACAAACAAAGCGGATCTGATGGTGCAGATCAAATAGATCTGGCTACGCTCAGAGGTTTGGGGCCAGACCAGACATTGGTTTTGGTAAATGGCAAACGCCGTCACCAAACGGCCTTTGTTGCAGTATTCGGAACCAGGGGAAGAGGGAATTCAGGAACAGATTTAAATGCTATTCCGGAATCTTCGATAGACCGTGTTGAGATTTTACGCGATGGTGCATCGGCACAATATGGATCGGACGCAATTGCAGGGGTAATTAACTTAATATTGAAAAAAGATGTTGGTGTTTTAAGTGTTAATACCGGATATTCAGGTTATTATGATCCAAGAAACAATACGCATTATGCTAAAGAGCTAGGGCAGTATCGCCAGGGTGGTGCAATTGATGGGAATGCATTTTCTTTAGGTGCCAATTATGGTGTTGCACTGGGTAAACATGATGGTTTTATTAATTTCTCTGGAAACTTTTTTGCCAATGGAAAAACATTCAGACAAAACCTGAATACAGATTTAAGTACCAAAGATGGTTTGCCTATTAATACGGTGAGGAGATCTACTGGTGATGGATCAGTAACCTCTGGCGGTTTAATGTATAATATGGAACTGCCAATTGCAAATACAAAAACAGTCATTTACTCTTTTGGAGGTGGTAATATAAAAGCCTCTGATGCTTATGCGTATACCAGAAATTTATCAGAGCGGCCTGAACGTTTTCCTGACGGGGTTGCCGGAAATCCTATTTTACAAACCACAATAGACGGAGAAACTTATTTTGATCCGATCATCCAGACTAAAATCCAGGATTTATCCTTTGCAGCAGGTGTAAAAGGGATCTGGGGTAAGGACTGGAACTGGGATTTAAGCAATACGCTGGGACGTAACAATTTTCATTTTTATGGCGATCAAACATTTAATGCTTCTCTTGGTGCTGGTAAAACTCATTTTGATGATGGGGGTTTTTCATTTTTGCAAAATACAGTCAACTTTAATTTGAGTAAGGCAATTCCAACTGTTGCATCGGGTTTGAATTTGGCTTTTGGCTTAGAGCATAGATATGAAAACTATAAAATTTACGCAGGAGAAAAAGATTCATATTCTAACTATAACCCAGATAAAGCTACAGGTTCTCAAGGTTTTCCGGGTTATCAGCCAGGCGATGAAGTTAACGCGGGTCGATCTAATGTTGCTGCTTATGTTGATGCAGAATTGGATGCTACCGATAAGTGGCTTATAGGTGTTGCTGTTAGGGCAGAAAATTACAATGATTTTGGCTTCACCAGTAATTACAAATTTGCGACCCGTTATAAATTAACAAACAATTTTAATGTTCGCGGATCGATAAGTACAGGTTTTCGTGCACCATCACTACAACAAATTAATTTCAGCAATACGTTTACAAACGTGCAGGGAGGCAAGGTTTTCGAAGTTAAAATCGCACCGAACTACAGTCCAATTACAAAAGCAGCTGGAATTCCTGATCTTAAACAAGAAAAATCTGTTAATGCAAGTTTAGGCTTTTCGTGGAAACCAGTTTCTGAAATTACGGTAACCCTCGATGGTTATCGCATTAATATTAAAGACAGAGTGGTTTTGTCAGGTCAGTTTGATGAAAGTATTCCAGCGTTGAAGCCGATATTAAATCAATTGAATGTATCACAGGCACAGTTCTTTGCAAATGCGGTTAACACTACAAATTATGGTTTGGATTTAGTTGTAGATTATACTAAACGCTTTGACAATAAAAGTATTAAGGTTTTGTTTACCGGAAACTTAAATCATTTAAATATTGATAAGATTAACATTCCGAATGCTTTAAATGGTTCTTATGAAAATCAGCAGGCATTTTTTAGTGACAGAGAACAAGCGTATATTAAAGCATCTGCTCCTCCTGTAAAACTAGGCTTAAACTTAGATTATGGGTTTGGTAATTGGATGGTTGGAACGCATTTTCTGTACTATGGCAAAATTTCGATTTTAGGCTATGGTTATGCAAACACTTATCCACCATTGGTTGAACTGGATAATGATCCAAGCAAAACGGTTTTAGAACAGTTTAATTATTCAGGCAAAATGGTTACTGATGTTTATGCTTCTTACAAAATCTCGAAAAAAGTGACGGTGTTTTTTGGTGCAGATAACGTTTTTAATATTCACCCTGATTATGGTTACGTACAAGGCGCAAAGCTTTCTGCCTACGATGGCGAAACAGGCGGTGCATGGGATGCCGTTCAAATGGGCTTTAATGGTCGGAAACTCTTTACCAAATTGGCTTTTAACTTTTAAAAGGAACTGAATATAAATGCTAAAGAGGCTTTTGATCAGTTCAAAAGCCTCTTTTTTTTCTTTTTTCCCCACCAGATCAAAAATCCGGTAGTGGGCAAGGTTGCAATAATTAACGCAGCCATAAATGCCAGTATCTTAGTAGGCCAGCCAAATAAGCCTCCATCATGCATATCAAGGTTTGAATTGCGCCATTTTAAACCCAATGGCTTATTCTGATGTAACATTTGATCCGTAAGCAAACCCGTATTTGGATTGAAGTAGAAATAACTTAATCCCCGCCAGGCATCTCCTGAATGAATGATCTGAACGGTAGCCATCATACTTGCTTTTTCGTCTTCTGGATAATTTACCAGGATCGCTGTGTAATTCCCTTTATTTAATCTGATTAGTGTATTTAAGGCCAGGTTACTGGCTAAGCTATTTTTATGTTCAGCCGGAGATTGTACATATTCTCTTAACAGAACCGGCTTTTTAGCTGTGCCCAATGACTTATAAATGCCCAGTTCCCACCATTTAAATGACCATACCAGGCCGGTGATAGCGATTACCAGGGCAAATGGAATCACATAAAAACCAAACGTACTGTGCAAATCCCAGTTAAGTCGTTTAAACCTTGCATTCCACTTTACTGTTAAGCGTTGTCTGATGTTTTTTAGCTTTTTAGGAAGCCAGATGATAAAGCCTGTAATAATAATCATTAAGAACATGAGGACAGAAGAGCCTACGATAAAACTTCCAATAGGCTTCTTAAATAGCAAATATTGATGAATCAGTCTGACTATACTGAAAAATTCATGTTTAAGATCAATAACCCCGAGAACCTTTCCGCTAAACTGATCGATATACACATCTTTATTATATGCTACCTGACCAAGATAAAAAAATGATTTAGCCTTTTTATTGGCTTTAGAAGCTGAAAATACGTAGGCGTATTGATCTGATTTTACTTCTACACGATTAAATTTTTCGTCAACTGGAAGTGCCTTCTGTGCCTTTTCTTCTAAAATATACAAAGGCAATGGTTTACCCGCTGCCTTTGTATAAACAATATCCTGATGGAAAAAATTAAACAACTCCTCTTCGAAAACGTATATACAGCCCGTAAAGGCTACAATAGTAATGATAACACCACTGATCAGGCCAAGCCACAGGTGTATTAAAGCAGCTATTTTTTTAAATTTTTTCAAAATTTTAATTGAAAGTATAACCCAGCGTAAATAAATAATTTGAAGGTGTACCCGGGAAAAGTCTTAAGTAATCGTACCCGCCAACCCAGTGCACTTTATTCGTAATATTATTCATGTTAAACTGTACTTGTACCTTACCAACATTATAATAAAGTGCAGCATTGAATAAAGTATAGCTTGGAATCGTTTGATTAAAATTCAAAGATAAAATTCTGGAATCTACATAATTTGAACCAGCGCCAATGCCTAGTCCTTTCAAAATACCATCATTGAAGTTATATTTTGCCCAGATGTTTGCGGTATGATGAGGTGCATTTGGTTTCTGTATACCAACTTCTGATGCAACAGGACTATCTGTAATCATAGCCTGATTATAAGAATAAGATGCCAATATGCTGAGTTGTGGAATAATGCGGCCAATAATGTCGAATTCAATGCCTCTTGAACGTTCTTCGCCTACAGGACGCAAACGATCTGGTTGGCCTTCAATATTTGCAGGATAAAGCACATTGGTTTGTTTAATCTGGTAAATGGCTGCAGAGGCTGTTAAGTGATCATCCAGCCAGCTGGTTTTAGCACCAAATTCAATCATATTGCTTTTTAAAGGATCAAATGGTCCGCCGGCATTTGGGTTGGAAATGGCCGAAGCAGTTTGTGGCGTGTAACCCATTACATAAGTTCCGTAAAGGTTAATGTTTTGTGTGGCTGAGTAAACCAAACCGAATCTGGGCAATAGTGCTTTAGAGTGCGCTTTTGCTTCTGTTGGTTTAAGGTAATTGGCGAAATCGGTATAATACTCGTAGCGTAATCCAATCAAGGCCTGTAATTTACCAAATTTGATATTGTCCTGTACGTAACCGGCGTGCAGAAAAAAGTAGGTTGGATCATAAGCCGCCTGGGTAAAAAAGTTTTTGCTATCGTCCTGCATGCGTTGTGATCCCATTACATCATTCAGGTTGAAAGATGGTACATTCGGTACCAGCAAATTATTTACCACAAGGAAGCGCTTGATATAATTGGTAGGATCCTTATCATAATCAGCTTTCACGAAATTTAAAGAACCCGTATTAGCCGCATTTCTATAAGATAATGCGGTTAATTGTGAGGCGCCAACAGGTAGTTTCTCGCTGGCGAAATCATATCCGGCAACAATAGTTTGTTCTATTTTACCAGTTTTAAGCTTGTAGTTAATAAATCCAGAGAAGTTATCAATATATCTTTTACGGATTCGGTTAAAAATCTGCATGGCAACTAAATTGGTATTGGTAACTCCTGATGCATTGTAAACATAGTCATTGGCACTTCTGTGCTCATACAAATCTTCGCTGTATCCTGTCTTCATGTAAGAAGCTGTAAAATTGAAGTTATCGCTGAAACGGTGATTTAAGGAAAGTGCAACATTATAAGTTTTCTCATTCAGCCGATCGTTCCCTGTATTTAGTGAAGTTGATTGTGGCGTAGAATATAGGTTTCCATTCCCAAAAACGGATTGTCCACGATCTAAACGGCTTTTTGAATCATTGTAAACCAGGTCGAAGTTTAAACTGGTATTTTTCGAAGGTAAAAACGTGAGTGATGGTGCAATAACCACATTTTTATCAAATTGTAAATCGCGGAATGAATTTGCATCCTCATAACCAAAGTTTAAGCGGTATAGTAACGTACTATCTTTATTTGCAGGTCCGGTAACATCGGCAAGCGCACGGAAAGTATTGTAACTTCCCATAGAAAGGCTCAATGATTTACGGGTTTCTGCCAAAGGTTTTTTGGTTACGCGGTTGATCACACCACCCGGACTCGCATTGCCATAAAGTGCTGATGAGGGGCCTTTTAATACTTCAACACGCTCCAGGTAATTGGCCAGGGGCTGTTTCCAGAAACCAGTGCTGGTACGCATGCCATTAATTAACTGAGTATTGCTACCGCCATTAATTCTGAAACCACGGATAGTGATGTCGTCGTAAAATGTGAACTGATTTACTCCGCTGAAGTTTTTAACCACTTCACCAACCCGTACAGCACCCTGATCTGCAATTAGTTCTTTACTTGCATAAGAAACCGATTGTGGTAAATCTTTTAATAAAATTTCTGATTTACTTCCAATAAATGTGGCGGTATTTTTATAGGTTTTCTCTTTCCTGCCGGTTATTTCAACCTGTTGTAAATCTGATTTTGTTGGAGATAAGCTCACATTAAAAGTGATTTTATCACGATTCAGATTAATATTTCTGCTGGTAGTGATGTAACCAACATAGCTGAATTTAATTGTCGATGTGGTTTTGCTCACAGATAAATTAAAATTTCCTTTTTGATCGGTGATTGTTTTTTCATTTCCATGATCAGCATATACATTAACTCCAGGGATTACTTCACCGGATTCATCGGTTACTTTACCATTTATGGTCACCACTTCCTGGGCTGAGGCAAGGGCATAAATACCCGTAAAAACAATTAGAAATAACAGTTTCTTATAAAGATTAGACATTGAAATTTGTTTGGTTTTTATTTAGACTTATTTTAAATAATGCGCAAATCTAATATATTTCTGAAATGTTACAAAAGGAAAATAAATAATTGAAGTTTTTAAGTGAGTTGGGAAGATAAGAGAAACAGGCTATTTCTTGTTTTTTTCTTCAATCCAAAGCGACATGTATTTTGTACTCTGTGCGGTGTGGTGATTTAATATCTGTCCGAAAAAGTTATTTTGCCGGTGTGCAGTTAAATCTGAAGCTAATCTATCGATTTCTTTAATGAATTGATCAGCAAAATATTTTGTGGAATACCTTTGATTAATAATATCTATGCCATTTTGTTGTGCCGCTTGCCACGCGGTTTTATCCTGATAAAGTTTTATAGCTTCCTCTATAAAAAGTTCCAGATCATCTTCAATGCTACCATTCCAGTCTAAATTACCTTTCATGGCTTCTGCACCAACAGATGTAGTTACCGACGGCGTGCCAACCTGCATGGCATCGATAAACTTACCTTTTACACCCGCACCAAACTGTATGGGGGCAAGTAATATCCGATGTTTAGCAATGGTTTCCTTAGCATCTACAGCTCTTCCTTTAATTAAGAATTTTTCGCTTTTGTTATCCAGTTGCAGCACTTTTTGCGAGGCATAAGATCCGAATATATTTAAATTTACACTTGGAAGCCTTTTTCTGAGTACTGGCCAGATCCTGGTTTTTAAAACCTGAACAGTATTCCAGTTGGGCTCATGAAGGAAATTGCCAATGAAAACAAAATCTGCCCGATCTTCAAAGGGAATCCATTTTTCGATCACTTGCTGATCAATTTCTTCTTCGAGAAATGGTAAATAATAAATTAGTGAAGCATCAATTTTGAATTGATTTTTCAGGATATCTATCTCCACTTCCGAAATGATTAAAGATAAATCACAACGTAAAATTGAAGCAATTTCTCTTTTAGCCGTATCTGAAAATAAATCTAAAACTTGTTTTTTTTTACCGCTTTGCTGGCGCGCACTTCTCAGGCAATGTAAATCTTCAGTATCTAAAATCCTCAATGCATCGGGGCATTCCTGTTGAACCCGCCAGCCATATTGTTCTTCTACCATAAAACGGTCGAACATGACAATTTCAGGGTTTAGTGTTTTTAAAAATGAATTAAAGCTTTCATCATTCAGCTTTATTTGCTGCTCAATAACAGGAGTTTGTGTGAAATCATAACTGAAATCGCTTTTTGATGCTGCAGAGGCAAAAGTGATTTCGTAATGTTTGTTTAAAAATAAATCGACCAGTTGAATCATCCGTGTTCCCGCCGCCGAAGAAGTGGGTTCGGGCCAGACTAATCCAATAATCAATAATTTTTTTACGCTTCTACTCATTTTCTACAAAATAAGCTCTTTTTTTTTGCTCCCGCATATAAATGTGATTTTTGCAGATTAAAATCTAGATCTGCGATTATCTACTAAATCTGCGGGATATATAAACGTATCTTAAATATTCTTAATTTTGCAACTCAATTACACCACCACATGTTAGGATTAAAATTGTTGACAGACCCACGTTGGGCAAATATTGCGGAATCGAATTTAGAAGAAATTTTATCTGACCATGCCTGGTGCGAACAAAAAGCGGCTACCAATGCCATTACCTTGATCACTCAAAATTCTGAACATCAGGATCTGGTAGATGAACTAACCGCCATTGCCATTGAAGAGATGCAGCATTTCCAGATGGTTATTGAAATTATAAAAAAACGAGGTTACACCTTAAGCCGCGAACGGAAAGATGATTATGTTGGTCGTTTGGTGAAATTCAGTAAAAAAGACGGAAGCCGGAATATGGCTTTTATTGACAGGTTATTGTTTGCTGCAATGATTGAAGCCAGAAGTTGTGAACGGTTCAGGGTACTTTCGTTAAATATTAAAGATGCTGAACTGGCTAAGTTTTATCACGAACTGATGGTTTCAGAAGCAGGACATTACACGACATTTTTAAACTTTGCCCGTAAATACAGTACGGATGTAGATGTAGATAAACGCTGGAAAGAATGGCTGGATTTTGAAGGCGAATTGATTCAAAGTTTCGGAACTAAAGAAGCGATACACGGGTAAATGATGTAAGATGTTTTATGGGAAATGGATGATGGAGGTATTTATCGCTTGATCTTCTGACTTTCAGATCCCTGAATTTCCGACTTATGAATATTCCACAGCCAAATAACGATATCCTGATAGCTATCGATACCTTTTTTCTGGTTGTTCAGTTTTAAGAAACGATCGAAAGCGGCATCCATATAACCGAACATATCACCATTGTATTTTCTCCAGAATTCTTTTTCAATTTTAAAATCAGCTAAAACCCGAGGTGAAAGTTTTAAATAAAGTAATTTATAGTCCTCTGGTGATTTCATCCGGATTTCGAATAAGATATACCGCAACATTTCATAATTGGCAGAATATTGGTAATTCACATCAGGACTGTTTCTTGCGGTCAGGTATCCCAAAAGATTAGCTTCATCTTCGTAAGCAATGCCTAATTGGTGCCCAATTTCGTGGCAGCTTACATAGGGTTTAACGAAATCTGGCAAATTCATATTCATATTAGCTTCGCCAGAAAGCGGGGCATAATAACCTTCAATACCAATTTTACTGATGATCCATGAATTTAAAACCGATTTTAAGCAAGGATTGGAATATCTGAATACTGAGTTTTTTTTCTCCATAAATGAGTAAGCAGCGGCAGATTTTGATTCGAGCTCATTAATCGTGTAAGCGGGCACTTTATTTTGCCTCAATTTTAAGGCATTGGTTTTATCAACGAAATAATTGCACAGAACAACTAATTCTTTAACATTATATTTTTCGTTGCCAATTCCTAACTCCTCGCTAATACTTGGTCGGCTATAATTTAAACCCCATACGATTTTGAAAATGATATAGAGAATTAAGAAAAAAATTAAAATTTGTAAGGGGACAACAATTCTATCCTGTTTTTTTAGTGATTTACGTCTTTTGTAAAACCTTACGATTTTATAAATTACAAAGCCAATAAGTAAAACATATATCATATCTCCAATAGCAAAAGGAAACAGAGCCGAAATAAACCTTAATGCTGAAGAAATGTAAGGATAAAAACCTGTTGAATAATATTTTTGGACAAGGGTAGGGAAGAAGCCAAAGAAGAAAATAATTAGCGCAATGACAGATATAGCAACAGCTTTTACAAGATTTTTTTTTATTGAGGTCATTATTTGTAATGGCCTTTCAAAGAATAAATATAGAGAACATCTTCTATCACTTCATAAATAATTCTATGTTCATCGTTAATCCGTCTAGACCATTTCCCGGAAAATTCATATTTGAGCGGCTCTGGCTTACCTATTCCACTATATGGCTCTTCAATAATAGCTAATATCAACTGTTCAATTTTCTTTTTTATAGCCTTGTTTCCAGATTTCTTCCAAAATTTGATATCTAATAAAGAATCGTCAACATATTGAATCTCCATCGAATTATTTCCATAAATCTTCAATAGCTATTTTAACACCTTTGCCAGCTTTTACCTGTTCTTGGCCTCGTTTTATTTTAGCTACAAATTCTGGGTTATACAGACTTTCTTCTGTTTCAAAATCGATCCTTAAAACCTTCATAACCGCTTTTAGGGCTGAGGCTTCTTCTTCGTTTTTTGGATGTGCAATTAAAGTTTCCATATTTATTATTACTAATAAACAAATATAACAAATCTATCGTGCAAAAGTTAATCGTTTTCCGATCTGATCGGTCGTAAATTTGCCATTTTGATAAGCCAGATTTCCTGATACGAAAGTGTGGGTAATACTTGACTGGAACGTATCTCCATCAAAAGGACTCCAACCACATTTATAGAAATTATTCAATTTGGTTACTTTCCATGAATCTTTGAGGTCTACCAGCACTAAATCTGCCCAGTAGCCTTCGCGGATGAAACCACGTTTCTCTATGTCAAAACAAATCGCCAGATTATGAGCCGTTTTTTCGACAATTTTTTCTAAAGAAATTTTACCTTGTAAATGCATTTCTAATAATGCCGGTAAGGCATGCTGTACCAACGGGCCGCCAGATGGAGCTTGAGCGTAAGGCTGCTGCTTTTCTTCCAATGTATGTGGGGCGTGATCTGTGGCAATCACATCAATATAATCTTCAAGAACGCCTTTAAGCACACCTTTTTGATCATCTTCGGTTTTTACAGCAGGATTCCATTTAATGAAATTTCCTTTTGAAGCGTAATCTTTATCGTTAAACCAAAGGTGATGTACACAAGCTTCTGCCGTGATTTTTTTATCCTTTAGCGGGGTAATATTATCAAATAAGGTTATTTCTTTTGCTGTAGAAATGTGCAGGATATGCAAACGCGTTTTATAAGTTTTTGCCAGTTCGACCGCTAGTGATGATGATTTATAACAAGCCTCTGCACTTCGGATTAAAGGGTGCATATCGATTGTTAAATCGTCACCATATTGGGCTTTGAACTTAGCTAAATTTTCGCGGATGGTTGCTTCATCTTCGCAATGCGTAGCTACCAATATTGGTGCTTTGCTAAAGATGTTTTCTAAAGTTTTCTCGTTATCTACCAGCATATTCCCGGTTGATGAACCCATAAAAACCTTAATTCCGCAAACATTTTTAGGATCGGTTTTTAAAACCTCTTCAATATTGTCGTTACTGGCGCCCATGTAAAATGAATAATTGGCCAATGAGGTTTGGGCAGCAATTTCGTATTTATCGGCCAGTAAATCCTGTGTTAAGGTATTAGGCACCGTATTGGGCATTTCCATAAAAGAGGTAATCCCTCCGGCTACTGCAGCCATACTTTCAGTAAAAATATCGGCCTTATGGGTTAATCCCGGCTCGCGGAAATGAACCTGATCGTCAATCATCCCTGGTAAAAGGTATTGTCCTTCTGCATTAATTTCCTGCGCATCAGGTGTTGATAGATTTTGACCGATTTTAGCAATTAATCCATCTTTTATCAATACATCAGCAACAATTTTTTGTCCTTCGTTAACAATTGTCGCAGCTTTTATCAGGTAAGTATTCATGGTTTCAAAGGTAAAAATAGATTTGAGAAGTTAGATATGAGATTTGAGAATTTCAATTGTCTATTTCGGCGGATGAAAGGTACAGAACTGAATTTAACGTATTGTTTTAGGTTAAATAAACCTGCTATCCGTTTTATCCCGATTTTCATCGGGATAAAACGGATAGCAGGACTGCCACAACCGAAGAATTACTGAAATTGCTTTTCTAAATAGCTTTGGTCTTTCTGCTTTAGACTTACTTTTAAGCTTTCGGCTTAAAAAGCCTATCTTTGTGCGCTATGGCAAAATCGTTCGAAGAATTTAAGTTAAACAGGCAAATTTTAAATGCAGTTGCCGATGCAGGTTACACCGTTGCCACGCCGATACAGGAAAAAGCAATCGCTCCAGTGTTATCTGGACAAGATATTTTCGGTATTGCTGAAACTGGTACAGGAAAAACTGCTGCTTTTGTTTTGCCAATTTTAATGCAGTTGAAATATGCTCAGGGCGATCATCCAAGAGCACTGATTTTGTCGCCAACACGCGAACTGGCCATGCAGATTGCAGAACAGGTGAAATTATTTTCTACTTATACCGATTTACGTTCTTTAGTGATTTTCGGCGGAATTGGTCCGAAAACACAGAAAGAGCAGATTGCAAAAGGCATTGATATCCTGATTGCTACGCCAGGAAGATTCTTAGACTTATATTTAGCTGGCGATATTAACACACAGAGTTTGAAATTTTTGGTGTTGGATGAAGCTGATAAAATGATGGATATGGGTTTTATTGGCTCTATTCACAGGATTTTGGAGATCGTTCCACGTAAACGGCAGAATTTGTTGTTCTCGGCAACAATGAGCGACTTGGTCCAGAAAATTGCCGGCGATTTCCTGAATAATCCGCTTGTAATTGAGGCATCTGCACAGGCAACCCCTGCTGCAAATGTAACGCAGACTCTATATTACGTTCCGAATTTCAAAACGAAAATTAACCTATTGCAGCATTTACTGAAAAATGATGAGACTTTTAATCGCCTGATTATTTTCTGTAAAACCAAAACGGTTGCCGATAATATTTTCAGTTTTATTGAACGTAGGTATGGTGCTGAAAATGTCCGAGTAATTCATGCCAATAAAGGACAGAACACCAGGATTAACTCTATAAATAGTTTTAAAGAAGGTAATATCAGGGTACTGGTGGCTACAGATGTGGCGAGTAGGGGCATTGATGTAAGTGATGTGAGTCATGTGATCAATTTCGATGTACCGATTATTATTGAAGATTATGTACACCGTATTGGCCGTACAGGCAGGGCTTTTGCCAAAGGTGATGCGATTACCTTTGCTACTGATGCCGAAAAGTATTATATCCGCAAAATCGAAAAATTGATTCGCCAATACATTCCTGTGGCCGAAATTCCGGAAGGCGTATTCATTGATGAAACCCCTTACGAAGAGCGCCAGCATATTGCAAAAGAAATCGATATGCAGAAACGTAAGGAAGATCCTGATTTTCAAGGGGCTTTCCACGAGAAAAAACACGCTGCGGCAATAGAAAAAAAGGTGAGGGAGAAAGCCAAAGCAAAGGCTGGTAAACAGGTAAAGAGTTTTAAAAAGGGCAAAAAATTCGATAAGAAAAAGTAATGAACCCGACACAATTAAAATAATTATTAATTTTCTAAATAATTATTTCAATTGTCAAAGGCTCCATCTGACAATTGAAAACAAATAAATAAACACAGATGAACTTTAGGATTACGCCTTTAAATATTGTAAGTGCCGTTGGTTTGGGCTTGGTGGTTGTAAATCTCTTTTCGGAGAAAAGTGCAGCACCAAGACATGTAAACCTGGATGGTTTTTATCTCCTTATATTGGGCTGTTTAATTGTGGTAACATTTATTACAGATATGATTTTCCGCTTTACTCTAAAGGATATTAAAAGAATTTGGATTGTTGAATTGATTTTCATTGTTATTGCGGCCGTGTTAATGTTAATCTTGCAAAAGGTCGCGTAATTAAACCGTAAAAATATCCCGCCAATGTTAATCATTGTAATCTACTCATCTGTGGAATCAAATTAATTAATCATCTTTGCATCCGGAAAAATTAATCGGTCTAAATCGGAGGAATCTGTTAAATCGGTGAAATCAATATTAATATGAAAAAAGCAGAAATAAAAATAACCGTTGAGTTAGATGAAGGCAACAACCCGGATAACATACTTTGGGAAAGCACAGATTCTGGTAACGCTGATAAAGTGCCTGCGAAGGCGATGTTTTTATCAGTTTGGGACCACAATTATAAAAATACCTTAAAGATAGATCTTTGGACAAAGGATATGCCTGTTGACGAAATGAAACGTTTCTTCTACGAAACTTTGCAAACCATGGCCGATAGCTTTTTAAAAGCCACAAACGAAACTTTAATTGTTGAAGATTTACGCGATTACTGTGCCCACTTTGCAGATAAGATGGGGATTATTGAAGGGCAGTAGTTTAGTCATTAGTCATTAAAAAATACCAGGTAAGTTAGCGATTAAGCCATTAACTTCCATTACAAACAATTACCAATCAGTGGATTCGTTAAAATCAGTGTAATCATTTTTAACTATGTTAGTATTAAATAAATTCAGGGCTTGGTTAGGCATTTTGTTATGCGTTATTGCAGGTTTCTGCCCCATGCTAAAAGTGCCCATTAAAGGCAATTGGAACTTGTATCAATCAGATGCAAGATTGTTTTTGATTACTTATGCCATTATCGCCATTTCGGTATTGGTTCTCTTTATCAGAAAAGTAGGTGCTTTCAGGTTTATGAGTTTTGTAATGGCTATCTGGTATGTTTTAGCGGTAATTGCTGTTTACTTTACAGCAAACAATTACACTAAATATGGCTTCGCAAATAAATTTATCGGTAAAGTTGTTCATTTCCAATGGGGTTGGATTGTACTTTTGGTAGGTGTTATATTTATGCTTTTCAGTGTTAAGAAATCGCAATTAGAGGTAAAACCTTAGTTCATTTAATAGAATAGTTTAGGGAATAGCTGGTAGCCATGATTTTATTGGCCACAAGCGTTTAAAAGGAACATTTGGAGGATAATTAAGGGTTTTCAGGTTCAAATTGGTAATATCCTGAACAAAAAGTTCTACTTCATCCTTATAATGAAATTTACATAGGCATTTTTAGGTCGGGTCTCCAATCCACCCGAGGGATTTATTGTATCACAATCTTTATAGCGCAAACCTTGGTCTGTTGATGCAATTTTAATTGGATCGGCAAAAGCAACACCTCCTCCGGTTGATCCGTAAAGTGATGTAGTATGCTTATGTGTTCGTAACTCATCGCCTTGGTAACTCCCAACTCCTCCAATTTCCTCTGTAGCATTTTTTCTATCCTTCACATCAGGATCGTTCAATTTGTCTGTGTAATCGACTCCTCTTAAAAATTGGCCTTGTAAATCTGGTAATTTAAATTCTGTATCATCAACACCTTTTCCCCATTTAAAGCCTAATATTTTAAACAACTCTGGGAAATCGCCTACATTTTTAATTGCTCCATCACAAATTTCCCAGCCGTCTGGTTTGTCTTCTTTTGCTCCTGCAAAGGCAAGTATTGATCCGATAGGATTATCTTTATCTGTAGTATTACCAGTCAAATAATGTTGGTTCTTTGCCAGCCAAACAGCTGGATAAATAAATGGAGTAATTGTATTCTTCTTTGCTTCTCGATTTATAAAAATTGCAAGACTTGAAAATTCATCTTTTAATTGAGATTCGGTAAACAAGAACAAATCTATTTTTACAGGAAGGATATCCCCGCCCTTTAGTTGCCATTCGATATCATCCTGGGTCTTAAAGTTGTTTTTTGTGTCTGATTTTCCTGAAATACCACCATAAGTAAATTCAACCTTGTTATCGTCGTTTTTATCTATCACCGGTTTTGCCTTAAGAATGGTCTCTGTGTTTTCTTTGGTTAAACTGGCATAATTAATTTGGTCGATCATGAGCTCAATTTCTTTGTCATCAATAATTTTAACAATAGCTTCTATTTTTTGCTTGTTTTCAAAAAGCTTGTCCACAAACTGCTTAATAATTTCTGTATATTTCGAAACGTCGCCATCTATAGTTATGTTAAGCTCAGATTTACTATTTCGGATAACTTCAGAAACATAACTTCTGTTTAAATACCTCTTTATTTGTGTTTCAGAAGAAACCACAGTATCTGATTGAGCCCCAGCGACACTCAATGGCCCAAGGGATATCCCAAAACCACCGCCAGAACTTGAAGAAATGATCTTGCTTTTCTGTATTTTGTCTTCGTCGCCTATTATTTTTTTTGTGTTTTTTGAATCGTTGAAAAAAGTAGCTATAGAATTTACTGTTGTTGTTGAATAAGGAGAACCATCACTATACAAATTTGCCCAAATTAGATTAGTTCGACTGTTGTTATAAAAGTACTTGAGTTCATTAAATGTTCCTTTGAGTAAATAAGCTCTTTCATGTATTAGCGTCAATTGAGTTGTATAATTGTCATCAGGTGTAAGCATGGAAATATCATCTTCGTTAAGCCATACTTTTTTATTCCCTATCTTGGCATAGATTTTATAAAACTTGAAGGGTAAAAGATTAAGCGCTACTGCCGAACTATTGGTTAAGTCTTGTGCATCTCTAATTTTACTGATCATTTCTGCTTCAACTAAAGGATCAGAATGCTGTATAACGATAGAGATTTCCTGAATAGTTTTATCCTTTTTGTCGTCTGGCACCTTCTCTTCAATTTGATCTAACGAGTCCTTATAATCTTTCCAATCTACCAATATTAGCGGAGTATAAAAATAAGCAGGTCTATCGGCGCTTCTATTTTTATAAACAGCAATTTTTAATCCACCATAAGAAGCTAGATTATAGGTATTGTAAAAGGATGGAATTTCAAAGTCTAAGGTTGTTCCTTGATTTGTTTCTAGTTGTGACATAATCTTGTTTTTGTTAGTTTAAGTATTCGCCATCTTCCAATAATTGAAAGTAGTCTCCGGCTTTTGCAATGGTTAGTTTATCTGGGCATGTGCCATAACTGCCGCCGTCACTTCTATGGCAAATCACGGCTGTGTGATTGTCAAAACGAATTTCGGCTACTTCATTTGGCTTAATAGTAGTAAAGGTTATACCAGTACCTGTATCCCAATCTAATGTGAGAACGATATTTCTATCAACCGACATATTTTCAAAGTTGGCAAAGACTTCATCATCTTTAGTTTTCAGAGTGCTCATATTTGGAAATTTGATTTCGCCTACTTTGTAATGCGGTGTTCGGCGCGTCCGTTTATTATTGGATTATATTTTTTAAAATGGCTCGTCGCTTATTAATACGATCCATGTTGGTATTTTAGATGTTGTAGCTATGCCGATGCGCAAATCTGAATACTCATAAATAATTGCCATCCGGCCACGGGTTGCACTGGCAAAATAACTATTCGCAATATCGATTTCGTAATACCTAGCAACGGCATCGGCTTCATTTATTTTATTGGTATTAAAAAAAGCTATTTTACCATAATAGGGTTTTGCATAGCCCGGTTTGGTGATGGTAATGGCATAGTTTTTAATTTTTTGCTTTTTAAATATTTTTAATGCTGTTTTTATATTGGTGGAATTGATTGTAGTTTTTGAAATCTGACCTTTGTTTGGCTCAATATTTAATTCGGCCAGCGTGAAAAATTGATTAGGCTTTACAACTGCATTTTTTTCGGTAAATTGTATATTAAAATCTCCATCTATTTTACCCCGGTTAATTGGTACTTTTAAGGATGTGCCACAAGAACTGATAATTGTGAGGCCCATCACCGCAGTACACATAGGAAATATTAGTTTTTTCATAATTGTATAATTTTAAAATGTTTGTTTGAAAAATATTTGCCTTGATAATATATCTTCACATTGGTAATTTTTACTTTTTCCCTGGTATACAATAATATTTTTCCTCTTTTAGAACAGCTGCACCTGGTACCCTCCATTATACTACCATCTGCATTACGGTTATTAATGTCGCCATTGGTATCTCTATCATTTTCATTGCCATCTTTATCTCTATTGTTTTTATCCCCGTTTTTATTTATTTTGTTTCTTTTTCCTTTCGTTCTGCGGTCGGCAATTTCTCCACCACTTTTTCTGTTCCCAGCAGCGCCATCATTCAAACGGCTGCTATTGTCTCTATCATCGTCCCTGTCGTTTCCATCGCCGTCTAATAATCGGCAAATGCAGTCGCCACCTATGCTATACACTTTATTTCCTGCTATAAACAAGGTTTTGTGCATGGTATCTGCAATTGTTTTTATTTCGGCATCGTTGTTTGCTAAACCGATATAACTGAATGTTCTATCTTGGCAATACCCAGCAGAGTAACACAACATGGATATTAATAATGTTAATATTTTCTTCATATCGTTTTTCGATTGATTTATGCTTTTGTAGTTATCCATAATCTCTCTTCAGTCATTCTAAACCATGAATTTTTCGTAAGTTTTAATTTACATATCAAATTTAAGTTTCCATTTTTCTTTGGGGCTGGCAATTGAGTGAAGTATCTTCTTTTTGCTGTGAGCTGTAGGTAATAAGGTGTGTAGTGAAAAAATAAAGCGGAAACCTGAACGAAATTTTGAGTATTTTAAGCTACGCTAAACAAAAAACAACATACTTCGCATTGGTAAACCTGTATCTCACACATTTTTAAGCTTTTTTGCTCCTTTTCTAATTATCTTTAGTAACACCTTTTTTGGTTTCACTAGAATGGTTATAAAAAGCAAATTTTTTAAGTGTTTAATGCTTTTAGACTTTGTCTTAATGGGCAACAGTCTTAATGCGATTGCGCAAAAGAATATTAAGCAGATAAATATCACTCAGCAAAGCAAAAATGTTAGTCTTTTAAACCAGGCATATTATACGCTATCGAAAAAAAACAATAAAACTTATGCCCAACTCCAGGAACTAGATTGGCACTTTTTGGACAGTAACATAGCAGCACAAAAAGAGTTTCCAGATACGGTTTTACAATATTGGATCAATTTTAGTATTCGCAGTACTTTTGATAGGGATACCAGCTTACTGTTGAAATTAGACAGTAAAATGCAACAAACTCAATTGTATGAGCGTGTAGGAAATCGATTGGTACTGGTTGGGCAAACGGGTTTTGGTGCTAAAATTTCAAATCTCTCGATAGCTACTGATTATTGGCGGATACATTTGACCTTAAAGCAAAAAGAAACACAATATTTTTATGTGCTCATTCAAAAATACCTATACAACATTGTTCCACAATATCCGCAAATAGAAACCTATGATACCGCCTACAGGGAAAAGAACAGAGAACTGGTTTTGTTTCCGTTAAGTTTTAGACATGTTAAATTGTGGGTTGCAGGTTTTTATTTCGCCGTTTTTATTTATTGTTGTTTAAAATATTTTCTTCAGCGGAGAGATAGAGCGTATCTGTATTATGCGTTAGCATCATTATGTATGTTTTTTAGGTATTCGTTACAGGTAGATGCCATTCTTTTAGAAGTAAATTGGCTACCGATAAATAATGATTTTATATTTCTACTCTCTTTTATTCCCCAAACTTTTTTTTATATTCTTTTTTTTGGCGAATTTTTACAGGTTAAAAACAACAGATACCTTAACTTATTTTTAAAATTTTGTTTATGGCAATGGGTTTTAATGATCGTAGTTATGATTGTACATTATTTACGGCCAGAACTTAGCCCGATTACAAAAATATTTTGGATTTATAATTCTTTGCCATTTTTTATCCTTACTGTTTTGCTCAGTTATTATGCCCGGCCAAAACCAAACAAAGGCTATTTGCGGTTTGCATTTACAGGCTTGGCGGCCATATCATTTGCGTTATTATTTGTTTTGGCGCCTAAATGGCTGGATGTCTATAACCATTTGCCAAGTTGGTACTACGCCATTAACAATTACGTAGATTTAGTAACACTGGCTTTTGCAATAGATGCCGTTTTGTTTTTAACAGCGTTGGCATACAGAGACCGCCTTGACGAGCTGGAACGCATTGACTTAAAAATTAAAAATGCGGAGAACGAACATAAGATTTTAAGATTGCAAATGAATCCACATTTTATTTTTAACTGCTTAAATTCAATAAATTTATATATCGAACAGAATAACAGTGTGTTAGCATCTGATTATCTGAGTAAATTCTCTCAGTTAATGCGCTTATCCCTTTCGCACTCAAGGAAAGATAAAATCGTATTATCAGAAGAAATCAAAACCATAAAGTTGTACCTAGAAATGGAAACCATGCGTTTCAAAGGTAAACTGAAATATATTTTCGACATTGATGATAATGTTGACGCCGATTTTATAGAAATACCACCGATGCTGGTGCAGCCCTATATCGAAAATGCCATTTGGCACGGCCTGATGCATAAAAGTGTTGGCGGTGAAATCCTGATTAAAATTTCTCAGGATTTTACACAGCAAACTTTACTCGTAATTATTGAGGACAATGGAATAGGGAGGGTAAAAGCATCGGAGCTGAATAGTAAGGCGGCCGAAAAAGAAAAATCGTATGGAACATTGATTACAGGAGAGCGTATTGCTAATTTTAATAAGGAATTTAATACCAATACACAAATCCATATAGAAGATCTTTACGGCGCAAATAATGAGGCCAAAGGAACCAGGGTTTTAATCAGTATCCATTTAATTTAAAAACAACCTAATGTATCATCAATAAAAATAAATAAAATCTAAAATATGAAAGCGCTCAATATTGTAATTATAGATGATGAAGAAGATAGTATAAGTTTACTGCGTATACAGTTAAAAAAGCATTGCGGACAAGCTGGAGCCATTTATTCGTTTAACAGCCCGATTAAAGCATTACAGGAGATTGAAAGCTTAAATCCGGATTTGGTTTTTTTGGATATTGAGATGCCAGAACTAAATGGCTTTCAGCTTTTGGAGAAATTAATGCCAATCAGTTTCAAAGTGGTTTTTACCACAGCTTATAATGAGTTTGCCATCAAGGCCTTCAGGTTTAGCGCCTTGGATTATCTGGTTAAGCCTGTTGATATAAAGGACCTGGTTGAAGCCGTTAACAGGGCTGTAATTAGAAACAATTTTTCTGATAAACAACTCAATCACTTTCATCGGCAGATGAATATGGAACGTGTAAATAAAATTGCCGTGAGTTCTCTTTCAGGTATTGTTTTTATTAATGTAGACGATATTCTGTATGTTGAAGCCAGTAGCAATTACTCTATTTTGGTCTTGCTGGATGGCGAGAAGGTGATTATTTCAAAAACACTAAAAGATGTTCAGGAAATATTGGAGGACAGAAATTTCTTTAGGATACACCGTCAGTATATTATCAATTTAAACAAAGTGAAGTTTTTTAACAAGAATGATTGTTTGCTTACATTGGAAAATAACAAACAGTTACAGGTAGCAAGGATACAGAAAGATAAACTGATAGAGAAATTTGGAGCCGTATAGGTTAATTGGGTTAATTGTTGCATAACGCTAAACCAGTTCGTTTTTCTTTGCGGTTGTCATCCTGTGATTTACGGAAATTGACCTGATCCTGGTTTTGATGATCTTAATCAGCCATAAAATAATCATCGGTATATTCTTCCAATGGAATATAGATTCTTTCCCATTCATTGCCGCCTACTATTTCCCAGGTGTGCCCTTCCCCGGCCGTATCGTTGGCAATAAGTATAGTACCCGGCTCGATGATAAAGGTATCGCCATTGCTTACTGTAAACCGCAGTTTACCCTTAAGCGTAATTACATATTGCCTCCTCGGCGCAGGGTGGGGGATTTTCTCTAAAGTTGATACATCAGTTTGGGCGAAAAAATAATTGGCATTGATATGTTGGCGGATCGGGATTTTACCCATTTCAAAAGCGCATTTGTCGCCCTCAATATTGATTAATCGTATTGCTTTTAAATAGTTTTTTGGCGTTCCGGCTTGATCGTTATTCATCTGCTAAAATTATGGTTTTAAAATTTTAATTCGGTTTGTCCTTTTTTGGCAACCTCACGTTCATGTTGTAGTAGCCACTGTTTACGCCATAAACCTCCGGCATAACCAACCAGTTTGCCGTTGCTGCCAATTACCCTGTGACATGGCACTACAATGGCAATATTGTTTTTTCCGTTTGCCGCTGCAATAGCCCGTATCGCTAACGGATTGTGCGTAGAAAATTTTGCGTATGAGGTGGTTTCGCCAAAAGGTATCTTCAATAAATTCTGCCATACTTCCTGTTGAAATTCGGTTCCTTTTTGTTTCAGTGGAAAATCGAAATCCCAAAGCTTTCCATTAAAGTATTCTTTTAATTGGTTGGCAACTTTTATGGTCAGTTCGTTTTCTATCAAATCAGCAATATCCTTTTCTTCAAAAGTAACGGCATGCACAAAATCCTCATCAGCCAGGATGCTTAATCTGCCAATAGGCGTTTCTATAACTGATGCGTAGTTCATATTTCTAATTAACCACAGATTTACACAGATGAACACAGATTTTCGTGCATATTGTTTTTCTTAGTGTTTTCTGTGTCTACTTGTTTAATTAATTTTAAATGCCTTTAACCTCTTTTATGCTACTTCGAAAGAATAGCATCTGTGTTTATCCTTATTATCTGTGGTTAATGGTCTTTCTCTGTGCCTCCGTGGCCAATAAATTTTAATGCCATTAATTCCGATATACTGCTTTAAAAATGCCATCCGTGTTTATCCTTTTTATCTGTGGTTAAATCTTTCTCTGCGTCCCCGTGGCTAAGTGAGTTTCCAAACAAAATTACAACAATACAACAATTTAAGCATGCAATATTTATCAATAAAAGTATCTTTGCGGTTATGCAATTGGCCAAAGAGGTTAAATATTTAATTCACAAGGAAGTATTATTAGAGTGGCGCTCCAAATATACCATTAACGGTGTATTGCTCTATGTGGTTTCTACTATTTTTACCTGTTACCTGTCGTTTGTAAGCCTTGGCGATAAATTAACCTGGAACGCGCTTTTCTGGATTATCATGCTTTTTGCCTCTATAAACGGCGTTTCAAAGAGCTTTTTACAGGAAACCAAGGGGCAGCAGTTGTACAGTTATATTTTGGCCAGTCCCGCTGCGGTTTTGATTTCTAAAACAGTTTATAATACCCTTTTGATGTTGGTGCTTACCACTATAGCATTGGGCTTTTATACTTTGGTTTTCGATTCCTTTACGCCGCCCGATATGCTATTGTATTACGTTGCCGTGGTATTGGGCAGTATGAGTTTCTCTACCGTTTTTACTATGGTTTCGGCCATTGCAAGTAAGGCTGGTAACGGTGGGATGTTAATGGCGATATTGAGTTTTCCGATCATTATTCCGGTATTGATCTTGTTAATTAAACTGGCCAAAAATGCGGTCGACGGCTTGCCATGGGAGAATAGTTACGATGAAATTGCGATGTTACTGGTAGTGAATGTACTGATGGTGTCAACGTCTTTATTGTTATTTCCTTACCTTTGGAGAGATTAAAAAAATGATTGAATGAGAGAATGATTGAATTATAGAATGAGAAATTTGCAAGTATAAATACTTGATGATTTTTAAACCATAAAAAAGAATATTTCTCTCATTCCAAAACTCAAACATTCAAAATTATATATGTATGAATAAAACTTGGTGGAAAATTTTAGGTTCAATTCTGGTGATTTATACTGCAATCGCGGGTTTATTACTTCACGTACCTCGTTTACCTATATTAAATGAAACAATCCGGAATCTGTATTTCCATGTTCCGATGTGGTTTGCCATGATTGTACTTTTTTCTATCTCAGTTTTCTATAGTGTAAAGTCACTAAGTAGCAAGAGTGAAATCGACGATATGAAGGCTGTGGAGAGTGTAAATGCCGGAATTATTTTTGGCCTTTTGGGTTTGGTTACCGGTGCGATCTGGGCTAAATACTGCTGGGGAGAATTTTGGAGTTTTGATCCCAAACAAAATTTTGCCGCTATTTCTGTTTTATTATACTTTGCTTATCTCATTCTCAGGAATGCGATTGATGAAGAACAAAAAAGAGCAAAAATTTCTGCTATTTATAATATTTTTGCCTTCCCAATGATGGTGGTGTTGCTTTTTGTGTTACCACGTTTAAAAGATTCATTACATCCGGGCAACGGTGGCAATCCTGGTTTTAATAGTTACGATTTGGATAGCCGTATGCGTATGGTATTTTACCCGGCATGTTTAGGCTGGATCTTAATCGGCTATTGGGTATATACCATCCGTTTCAGAATTCGCAATATTGAAAACAAACAACAACATAACTAAAATGAAGAAGATATTTTTCTCCCTGATATTAATGATGGCCACCATGCAGTTATTTGCACAAGATAATGGCGTGGAAATGGCTGATAGCCTTCGCAGCAATGGAAAGATATATGTTGTGGTAATTTGTATCGTAATTATTCTGGTAGGGCTGCTTGCGTATCTTTTCTCGATCGATAAAAGGTTGAAGAAAATCGAAAAAGAAAATCACAACAACAAATAAAACGGCCTGTAATTGCGATAGTCTGGATTAAGTTTAACGGAGATCAAAATTATATTGATCTCCTTTTTTATGTCTTATTTCTGATTCAAGATTTATGATATTCGTAATTATTGTAGCTTTTTTGTTTGTTGATTAATCAGTATCGTAATAAAATAGTCCTGTGGATATTTTTTTTATAATTTTTTTTCATCAGAATAAGCAATCATAAAACCTATGAAAATGGTCGTTTTAATCGGGTTGAGGAATCAATATATCCTCGTTTAAACCTGTTTAAATATTGTTTTTGAACAGTTTTGTATAAACGGTATAAAATCTGTTTCAAAGCCTGAACAGGGTGGTGTTAGCTATACACTAAGTATTTTTGCATTTGGATATGTGCAGTTTTTTTAGGCAATTTTGCACCGAAAACTTATTCAATATAAAAAATAAATAATGGCTAATCTAGCAGACGAGAACAAGTTCTTTGCAGATGTTTGTAAAAACTTTGACAGTGCGGCTCAATTCACCAATCATCCGGAAGGTTTATTGAACCAGATTAAAACATGTAATAGTGTATATCGTTTCCAATTTCCAATCCGCCGCGGAAACGGTTTTGAAGTAATTGATGCCTGGCGTGTTGAGCACTCTCACCACATGAGCCCTACAAAGGGTGGTATCCGTTACAGTGAAATGGTAAACGAAGATGAGGTAATGGCACTTGCGGCCCTAATGACTTACAAATGTGCTATTGTTAACGTTCCGTTTGGCGGTGCAAAAGGTGGTATCAAAATCAACACCAAACAATACAGTGTTGCCGAACTGGAAACCATCACACGTCGTTATACCACAGAATTAATTAAGAAAAACTTTATTGGCCCTGGTATCGATGTTCCTGCTCCGGATTACGGATCTGGCGAACGCGAAATGAGCTGGATAGCCGATACTTATATGACCATGAATCCTGGTCAGTTAGATGCTTTAGGCTGTGTAACTGGTAAGCCAATTGCTTTACATGGTATCCGTGGACGTAAAGAAGCTACAGGCCGTGGGGTAGCTTACGCTGTACGCGAATGTGTTGAAGTAGCAGAGGATATGGCTAAAATTGGTTTTAAAGCTGGTTTAGGAGATAAAAGGGTAATTGTACAGGGCTTGGGTAACGTAGGTTATCACTCAGCTAAATTTTTAGCCGAATTTGGTGCTACAATTGTCGGGCTTTGTGAGTTTGAAGGTGCTATTTATAATCCTAATGGATTAAACGTTGATGAGGTTTTTGCACACCGTAAAAACACAGGTTCAATTTTAGATTTCCCTGGTGCTACCAGCTTTAAAAATTCGATGGAAGGTTTAGAGCAAGATTGCGATATCATTGTTCCGGCAGCATTAGAAAACCAGTTTACGGAGCTTAATATCCGTAATATTAAAGCAAAAATTATTGCTGAAGGTGCAAACGGACCAACTACACCAGAAGCTGAAGCCATTTTTACAGAGATGGGCGGCATCATCATTCCTGATATGTATTGCAATGCAGGTGGTGTTACGGTTTCTTATTTCGAATGGCTGAAAAATCTTTCACATGTGGCATTTGGCCGTATGGAGAACCGTTATGCAGCTAACTCAAATGCCAATCTGATCAATACTTTAGAGAACTTAACCGGTAAAACCATCCTTCCGGAGCACCGTTTAATGATTGTTAAAGGCGCATCAGAAATGGAATTGGTAAACTCTGGTTTAGAAGATACCATGATCCATTCTTACCACGAAATTCGTGAAACCAGAATGAATAAACCAGGCACGCAAACCTTGAGAACTGCTGCTTTTGTAAATTCTATCGATAAAATTGCGGTTTCTTATATGAATTTAGGCGTTTGGCCATAATAAGGCCTGGGGTAGGAAGGCAGAAGGTTTAAGGCTTTCCCTCAACGGTAAATAAAAAAAAACCTTACAGTTCTAAAATCTGTAAGGTTTTTTTGTTGACTAATTTCGTTACTGCGAAACCATCTTAATCTTGCAAATGTTAGCTTATGAGGGGCGTTATTCCCAACTTGATTTGGAATCGTAATGCAAGCGCTTTAAGATTCCCGCCTGCGCGGGAAAGACGACTACTCTATTGAAATCTGTCAATCGTAGCCTATCGAACGACTTGTATGATTTATAAGAATAACATAAAAGATCACAATACTCTGCGTAAATCACCTTGAATCTGCGGGAAATACTTACTTGTTTGCCGGAATATCAACATTGAAATTAAAATTTAACGAGCTGTTGAATCCATTTTTAAACGGTTTTAAAAGTTGGATCAAGGCGTTACGATCCTCATTTAAAAATAAAAGTTCCGATTCTAGTTTGATTTTATCTTTCTCTATACTTTTTGCTTTGATTTCCAGTTGACTAAAAGTACCCAGTTTATCGGCAATTAAGGGTATTGATGTTTGTTTGATCAATTTTTTAAAATCAACTTTAAAATAAAAGAAGTCGTCAGATGATGCCCTTTTCAAATCTGGTTTAGCGCTTTGAACTGTACTTAATTGAACATTACCATTACTGCCTTTAAAATAAAATTGGTATAAAGGAATCATTGCGCTGCTAATCTTTCCGGTAGATTGATCTAATGCGCCTAGCGATTTAAGGTAAGTATTCAATGCTTTATCGTCGGCATTTAGATTTATAGTAATCGAGGGAATCTTCCGGTCTTGAAGTATTTTTTTCTCCACCTGCTCAAAGTCATCATTGTACTCGTAGCCGACAATGGTATCTACCTGCGTAATAGTGTTTGTCCATTCAAAATCCACGTAATCTTTGTAAAATCTGAAAAAACTATCTTTTGAAAGTAGGGAAAGACTTTCAGCTGCTTTTTTTTTAGACAAAGCAGGTTTAAACTTCCCGTTTAGCCACATACTCACTGTACTTTGGGGATTTAAAATCCGATGCTTAGGTTCAGCAGCAGGTTCTATCCATCTATTCACCAATTCACTGTTAAAATCAATTTTTCCATCTGTAAAATTAACTTTGCTTAAAGTTTCTTCATTTTGAAAAGACAGGTGATCGGAAAAGCTGGCCATTTGCTCAAACTTGCTATCGCTAATTTTAACCATGTTTTTCTGAGCCTGTATTTCTTCCAGTACATTTTTTACCGGCTCCTTTTTCAGGGTAAATGCCAGGCTTACCGTTTTATTGTTGAACAGAAGGCAAAATGTTGAGTCTGCAGACTGGAAAAAATGAGTATCCTTTTTGATTAATGCAAGCTTTTTCAGAATAAAGCGGTTAAATGCCAAACTGTCGGCTATTTCGAAACACGAGAAAAAAGTATTTTTAGCTCTTCCTTTTAACATGTATATGTAAATGTTTGCGGGTATTTTTAAGCCTGTGTTTAAATCGGTTAACCTTTCTTTGATCCCTTTCTTGTCTGCTCCTGAATATTGACCAGGATGTTTCAGATAACTAACTGCAATGGTTTTGTATAGTTCATCAACATTAATTTTAAACAAAGCATCGGTAGAAACAGGGATGGATATCTTATTGGCCTGGATTTGTCTGTATTTGAAAAAGCCGAAATAACAAAGCAGCAGCAATATTACTATCGCTGCTGTTATTTTTAAAAATTTCTTCATGGAATATGGTTAACTGTTTAAATCGGTTAACTGTAAACTGCCAACTGATAATTGCCAACTAAACTATTTAGCTGCATTCTCAATAAGCGAAAACAAATACTTCAATGCATTTTCATGCCCGTTCGGAATTTCGGCGCTGATATCTGCTGAAACTAATCTGCCCTTAATCGGGTTCGATTTCATGTACACATTGCCCATTTTTTCTAAAGTACTGTTAAATTTCTTAGCGGTTTCTTCACCGCCAATTTCTGAATCTGGCACTTTTCCTACAAGATTTTTAGCATTAAACAGGAAGCTGAAATTGTTTTTGCTCAACAGGTCTTTGTGCAGCTTGCTGATTTTGTTGTTGTGTTGATTATTACTGATGCTTTGCATCTCACTTAAAGAATTGCCAAAAAACACAATTCCGTCTTTAATCATAAAGTAAATATCAATCGGGCTTTTCTTCTCCTGAATTTTATAAATATTATTTTCAACCGTTACCATGTTTTTATGAATGCCATATTTAATCAGCTTGTTAATCAACCTGGTATCTTCAGAAGAGAACATGAAAAGGAAATCAGGTAAAGTTTCATTTTTGGTTTTTGTTACCTCTTTTTGATTGTAATCATCATCATACTCATAAGTGGTATAAGTAACTTCTTTGGTTTTTAATCCATTGATTACGAATAGCGCATCACCTTTAATTACTTTGCTCACCGCTTCTTCATCCAATAAAAGTGAAAACAGACCAGTTCCCAATTCAACCTCCTCGTCCATTTTACCGCCTAAAAAAGAACCATAAGTTTGTTTAATTAACTTCGGGAATTCTTCTAAATAAGCTTTAGTATCAATAGAATAGCTCATAAAACCAAGGGCTTTTTCACTGTCTACATATTTCAGAAAGTTTTTGTTCAACTTCCTGTTCATAATTTTTTTATAAGCATCGGCTTGTTCCTGGGCCAATTCTAAGCCCGTAGAAATACGGAAACTTTTGTCATCCATAAAAAGTTTAGCATTTAAGCTGCCATAACCTTTCATTAAGCCTGCTTTACCATAAGTGCCAAATTCAGGCGCAATGGAATTGTAAACATCCTGAAGGCTCGATACCCATAGCTCTGCAATGGCTTTGTTATCCAAACTTGAAGTATAAGATTTATTTGTCTCAATAGATTCATAAGTGCCATTGAAAATCTGATCAGCCTGAGCGGTCATCCAGGTAAAAGCCAGTCTTTTTTTCTTGGTATCCTGTTCTGCCAGTTCTTTCTGGTACTCTTGATAGTGCTTTTCATCACCAGCCTGATTATAATTTGCAGTGTCCGCTACATCGCCTGAAACATAAGCTACAGCACTATCCCTTACCACATCATCAGGCATGTCTGGTGAGATTCCATCATAAATAAAACCATCACTGACTGGCTTTTTCTTTTTACCAGCAGTAGATTTCTTTAGTGTTTTACCTTTAGTGGCTTTTTTTGCTGATTTTTTCTTTTTATTAGTGGTTTTTGTCTTTTTATAAGATTTTACTTTAGCGGGAGTAACAATCTCTTCAGGATAAGCAACCGTCGCCACCGAATCTACAGCCACAGCAGCACTATCTAATCCTACTGTATCCCACCCATATTTTGTGTATTTAATCCCATAACGGGCAGATTTAACTGAATCGGCAAAAAATGAACCCCTAATGCTTCCTGTTACAAAATAAAGCATGTTATTGTTCCATTTGATGATACTCGTACTATCAGGTAAAACCATTGTACGGATATCGCCCTGCTGCGTAAATTTTTTCTCTTTATTTTCGATCAGGCTTTCAAATTTTTTGGCATCCTTTATCGGAATTAAAAAACAGTTGTAGGTAATGCTATCACTTAATTGGTTAAAGTAATACATGTTTTTCTCCAGGTTGATGCCAAAATCTTCTATACTGGTGAAGTTTTTATCCAGAGATTTAGAGGTTTCCGTCAATAATTTCTTGCCTACAAAAGATTCGTTAAAATCTTTTACAAACATGAGTTTAAAAACATTATCGCCCTTAATGGTGGCTACTGTGAAAGCATTTGATGGAATTTTTTTTGCTAAATCCTGTGCCTGCGCAAAGTTTAGCGATAAAAATAGGGAGATGGCAATTAGAATTTTTTTCATTTAGATAGATTTTTTAGAGATAAGGATCATGTTTATTTTACTATTGAGGCTATATACATGATTTATTTAGATAGTTGTATAGTGTTTGATACGTTAATTTTTCCGTTAATTAAATCCATAATGCTGCTTTTTAACATCACGGCTTTTTTGGATTTCGACACGTTTGATGACGGATTGGCGCTACTTGTTACAGGAGACTCGAAACGATAGATGCTGGTGTAGGTAGCACCGTTAAAAACCGCCTTGTCTTTTGCTTTTAATTTACTGAATTCTGTTTTAGCGGTACCGATTGCCTGGTATTTTCGGCTAAAGGTTTTGGTAGCCTTGTTATAGGTGTAAGATGAAGTATTGGTTGCCTTAATTTTTTGTTGCGCAAGAATGTTTTTGGTGATGTTATTGATATTCGAAACATCTTTAAAAGAAAAGCTGATGGTTGCGATGTAATTATTAAAATCACTCGTGCTTTTAACATTCGAAATTCCCTCCGATTTTCTCAAATAGGCTACTGCTTCACTTAATTCTTGCTGAATTTTCTGTTTACTGGGGACTTTATAACCCTGTACGCTATCTAACAGCATTACAGAAGCCACCTTTGTTTTACTCTGACTCAGGTTTATGGTGAGCACAACATCACCAGTACCATCGCTTTTCATCGAAATTTCTTCAATTACCTCAAAGCACGAGCTTAAAATGGGTATCAAAAAGATAAATAACAATAACTTATAAAACTGTTTCAAGTTCATATTAATCCGGTTTATGTTTACTGTGTGGAATGTAAAAAGGGAATAATTATCTGACAGGCCAAACTTAATAATTTCAGGCCGGACTTTTAAGCGATTTAAGATATTACTTAAGATCGGTTATAAATAGGGATTCAGAACAAAATATTTGCCCTTCAAAAATCAGTTGATTGTCAATATAAAGACAAGAAAAATGTAAAAGAATGCTGGCTAAGCCTATTTTTCTATCTTTGTTGCCAGCTTTTACAACAAGTATAAACCATGAAGAAAAGTGCAATCATTGGGTTGATTACCATCGCGATTTCCGTAGGGATTTTATTTAGCTTAAATGCAAATACCGACACCTACTCTAATTTCAAACAAGCAACTCTTTCTGAGAAAGAAGAACATGTTATGGGCTATTGGGTAAAATCAATGGGTACTTACTACGATGCCGTAAAAGACGCGAACCATTTTTCATTCCATATGAAAGATGAAAAGGGAGACGTGAGAGAGGTAATTTACGCTGGTACCAAACCGCAGGATTTCGAAAAATCAGAAAAATTAGTGCTTATCGGTAAAATGGATAAGGACAAATTTTACGCATCGAAAATTTTAATGAAATGCCCATCTAAATATAATGATAACCTGGTAGAGGTTAATAAGGACGGCAAAGTCGAACAAGTAAGCAAAGACGGCGGGAAAAAATATAACTAATTTATTTAATGGATATTCAATTTGTAGGCGAACACCTGTTACCAGGTAAAATCGGGCAGTTTTTTATTGTTCTGGCATTTAGTGCATCATTACTATCAACTATATCGTATTTTTTTGCCAGTCGCGATAAAAAATTAGAAGAAAAATCCTGGAGAAACTTAGGCCGGATTGGATTCTTAGTTAATTTTGGCTGTATAATTGGTATTGGAGCAATTTTGTTCTATCTGGTACTGGGGCACTACAATGAATACAGTTACATTTATTGGCACTCCTCAAAACAGCTTCCAATTCATTATATTATTTCTGCCTTCTGGGAGGGACAGGAAGGAAGTTTCTTGCTCTGGGCTTTCTGGCAATCATTTCTAGGTACTTTATTAATCTGGAAAGCTAAAACCTGGGAGCGACCTGTAATGACAGTTGTAGCCTTCTCCCAAGTGTTTTTAACCTCAATGCTTTTAGGGGTAGAGATTTTTGGCGAACGCATCGGAAGTTCTCCATTTATCTTGCTAAGAGATTCGCTTGATTTAAAATCAATGGCTCCTGTTGTTTTCGCAAATCCTGAGAACTTCGCTAATTATTTAAAATTCATTACCGATGGTAGAGGATTAAATCCGTTGTTGCAAAATTATTGGATGGTGATTCACCCGCCAACTTTGTTTTTAGGTTTCGCCAGTATGGTTGTGCCTTTTGCTTATGGCATTGCGGCTTTATGGCAAAAAAGATATAAAGAATGGATTAAACCAGTTATGCCTTGGGCGCTTTTTGCGGTGATGGTTTTAGGTACAGGTATTATTATGGGGTCTTTCTGGGCTTACGAAGCATTAAACTTTGGCGGTTTCTGGGCTTGGGATCCTGTAGAAAATGCTTCTTTAATTCCATGGTTAACCCTAATCGGGGCGGTACACGTAATGATTGCATATAAAAATACAGGGCATGCCTATTTTACAGCCATTGCATTGGTATTCTTAAGTTTCTTATTGGTGCTTTATGCATCGTTTTTAACACGAAGCGGAATTTTGGGCGATACATCTGTACACTCGTTCACTGATATGGGAATGTTTGGTCACCTGATTTTGTACAACGTAGTTTTTGCAGTTTTGGCCATAACGTTGATTGTAGTACGGTGGAAAGAATTGCCGATTACCACCAAAGATGAAGAAACCTATTCTCGCGAATTCTGGATGTTTATTGGCGCTTTAGTGGTAACTATCGCTTGCATCCAGGTCATATTCTCCACTTCGGTTCCTGTATTTAACAAAGCCTTTGGAACAAATTTTTCGCCTCCAATCGATGCCGTTAAATACTATAATCAATGGCAAGCCCCATTTGCGGTATTAATTACTTTGATTTCGGGTTTCTCTCAATATTTAAAATACAAAAGAACAGATCCTCGAAAATTTTATAGCAGTTTAATCTCTGCGATTTTGTTTTCGATTGTTTTAACCGCAGGTTTAGTGTATGTGGCTGGGATTTACACCAACACCATGTACATCCTCATTACTTTCAGTTGTTTGTTCGCTGTTCTTTCTAATGCTGCAGTATTATATCAGGCTTTTGGTGGCAAGGCTAAATTGGCTGGATCTGCAATTGCACACATTGGTTTTGCTTTTTTGATCTTAGGTGCTTTAATTTCTGCCGCTACAAACAAACCTTTATCAATTAATGCCAGTAAATTTATTCCGGTAGAAGGTTTCGAGAAGGCGGAAAAACCTGGTGAAAACATCATGTTATACAAAAACGAACCTAAAAAAATGGGTAAGTATACCGTAACATACATCACTGATACAGTAGTGGCACCCAATACCATTTATACCCTTAATTTTAAAGTTTTGGATAAAGAAGGGAAAGTGAAAGAAGATTTTAATTTGCATCCACATGTTCAGGACAATGAAAAAATGGGTTTGATTGCCTCTCCTGATACCAAGCATTATTTAACCTACGATGTGTACACTCACATTACCAGCGCCCCTGCTAAAAAAGAATCGCACGAAGGGCATTCGGATGATGAAAACTATAAAGCACCACGTATTGTTAAAGTTTCAGTAGGCGATACCATCCATACTTCGAGCGGTGTGATTACGGTGAAAGATTTAGATCGAAAGCCTACTGCTAAAGATTTAGCACTTGCGCAAGGCGATTATGCGGTTGGTTTACCATTAGAAATTAATGCAGCCGGTAAAGTTTACAACACGGAGCCTATTTTCTTAATAAAAGGGAATAATACTTTCGATTTCGCCCGTAAAGTGGATGAATTAGATTTGAAATTCCGTTTTTCGAGGGTTTTGCCAGATGAGAAAAAAGTAGAGCTTCAGATTTTTGAAAAACCTCAACAAGCTAAAGATTGGGTTGTTTTTAAAGCAATTGAATTTCCTTTCATCAATTTATACTGGGCTGGTACCATCGTAATGGTTGTGGGTTTCTTAATTTCAATTTTTAGAAGGAGAAAAGAGGCCAAAGTCGTATAAAATCATGAAAATTGTTTTATTAGGTTCTGGAAACGTTGCCACACACTTAGCAAAGGCTTTAAAAAGCAAGGGCGAGGAGATCGTGCAGGTGTACAGTCAAAACCTGGATAATGCAACCTTATTGGCACAGTCGATTGCAACTGAAGCCATCGGCGATTTAAATGAAATTAAGCAAAATGCTGATTTATATATCATCTCGGTAAAAGATGATGCGATTGAAAGCGTTGCTAAATCATTGAAAAATGTAACTGGCCTGGTGGTACATACCTCTGGAACTACAGATATTAATGTTTTATCATCACAAGTTACTAAAGCGGGCGTTTTTTATCCTTTGCAAACTTTTTCAAAAGAAAAAGAGGTTTCATTTGAAAATATTCCACTTTGTATTGAAGCGAACGATGACAGTCAATTAACGATTTTAAGCAATCTCGCTGCTAAAATTAGCCGGGAAGTATATAAGTTAAATGGCGAGAAAAGAAAAGTATTACACCTGGCAGCGGTATTTGCCTGTAATTTTCCGAATCACCTGTATGCTTTGGCAAATAAAATTTTAAGTCAGAACGATTTGAATTTTGAAATCATCAGGCCATTAATTGCCGAAACAGCCGATAAGGTAATGAGCAACCTGCCTGAAAATGTGCAGACTGGGCCAGCAGTTAGGGTTGATGAAAGCACTCTAAATAAGCATTTGAGCATGTTAACCGATATGCCTGAATTGCAGAACATTTATCAAACATTGAGCGATAGCATAAAATTAATGCTGAAATAGCATAATTACGGCTTCTGCTTATTACTTTTGCAAAATAATTATGAGCATTTTTAAACTAAAAATAAATTTTGAAGAAGCAGATCACGAATCTATTGAATTACCAATAGCAGCCGGAGAATCTGTTTTAGATGTTTGTCTGGATAATGGAATCGAATTACAGCACAACTGTGGTGGTGTTTGTGGTTGCAGTACCTGCCATGTGTACGTAACAAAAGGTATGGACAATATCGAAGAGATTTCTGACAAAGAAGAAGACTTTATCGATAGAGCAGTCCGTCCGAAAATTACTTCCCGTTTAGGTTGCCAGTGTGTGGTGATTAACGGCGATATCGAAGTAACCATACCAGACCAGTCTGATTTTATGGGACACTAGGTTTAGTCCTTAGTCCAAAGTCCTTAGTCGGGAGTCGATTAACCAATTTCAACAATTAACCAACAAAACAACATGAACAACGATAAATTTGCTTTACCTTTTTATTGGAACGACTACGAAGATATAGCAATGTCTTTATATGAGAAATTTGGTGATGATTTTACAGAAGCCAAAATTTACCGTATCCGCTTTACCGAACTTTTAGAATGGGTTTTAGAATTGCCAAACTTTAAAGGTACTCGTGAGGAAAGCAGTGAAGGCCATTTAGAACAAATTCAATCTGCCTGGGTATACGAGTGGAGAGATAATCAGTAATTTAGTTTGGAGACAAGAGTTTGGAGTTTAGAGCTCCATTCTACTCACAACTCCAAACCCCAAACTCCCAACTCAAAATGTTTCTCCAGAAATTAAAAGAGATTACCACTTTCATTTTTGATGTAGATGGTGTGCTTACCGATGGATCAGTTCAGGTTACTGATAATGGTCAGTCGTTGCGCACTTTTAACATTAAAGATGGCTATGCCATGCAATTGGCTGTTAAAAGAGGTTATAATGTTTGTATTATATCTGGTGGAGATGGTATTGCCATGGGCAAACGATTTTTTAATCTGGGCGTAACCGATGTTTTCCTCGGAACAGGAGATAAGGTTGCCATTTTCAATCAATATCTTCAAGATAAGGGCATTACTTCAGAAGAAGTGCTTTATATGGGCGACGATATCCCTGATTTAAAAGTAATGAAACTTGTTGGGCTCCCAACCTGTCCGGCAGATGCGGTAGAAGAGATAAAAGCAATCTCTACATTCATTTCCCCTTACAATGGAGGAAAAACCGCTGTGCGTGATATTATCGAAAAAGTAATGAAAGTACAGGGCAGGTGGCACGATGAAAATCCAAATGCTGCCGATTCGGGGATGTAATTAGTTCAATAGTTCATTTGTCATTCGTTCATTGGTAATTGCTGGTAGAACATTGTTTATTACTTCTTCGGCGCTTGTCATCCTGAGCGTAGTCGAAGGATCTTTCTACAAGTATTTTCAAGAAATAACTTAGTAATAGATTTCTCCGTTTCACTTCTTAACAGTCAGGATGATGATATAAGTTATGACTATTGATCATTGTAAATTGAACATTGGTCATTGTGCTTTCCATGATTGTCATCCTGAGCGTAGTCGAAGGATCTTTAGCTACGTACCACCTAACAGAATGACGTTCCCGTTATAAATCTTCAGTTCAAAAATTTGCAATACACCAGATTATGTACGAGATTTACATCAGTAAATTAATCAATCGATTGATTAATTTACTGATGTAAAAACATAATTTTTAATCATATGAGTACATACCTTGTGCCTGTCGATTTTTCTAAAACAGCTGATCATGCTGCGAAATATGCGGCCAGGTTGAGTTTCGCGATGACGAACTCAAAAATTATACTGCTTAATGCTTATTACGTTTCCGAATACGAGAGCATTCTTCCTACACCCGATATGATCATTACGACTGATGAAAATATCGCTGATGAAATTAAGATAAGGCTCGAAGCACTCGAAAAACTGAAGTCAAAAATGCTGGAGATTAATCCCAAGGCCGACATAGAGGTTTCTCTAACAAGAGAAACCTTATTAAGATCAATCATCGATCGGGTAAATAGGGAAGAAATCGAAGTCATTATTATCGGAAGTAATGGTAAAAAGGCGAAAGATGAAAGTGATATCGGTTCTAATGCGATCAAAATTTCTAAATCAAGTCCGGTTCCGGTTTTGGTTGTTCCGCCTAAGGCTGATTATCAATCCATCCGTAAAGCCATTTTAGCCTGCGATTTTAAAAAGGTTAAAGAGGTGATCCCGATGCACGCACTCAAAAATATCCTGAGCAAACATGTCCTCGAACTTTTGGTGCTTAATATTAATTCTGGTCATAAGATCGATTCCCAGGAAGAACATTTTTTACATGAGATGCTTAAAGATTTTTCGCCGGCATATCACTACGCTGATCATCCCGATACGATTAAAGGAATCGTAAAATTTGCCAAAAGCGAAGAAGCCCAGTTAATTATCGCACTTCCAAAGAAGTATAGTTTTTTTGAAAGTTTGCTGCACGAAAGTGTATCTCAAAGGTTAACGATTAAATCGCATGTGCCGGTGTTATTGTTGAAAGATTGATATATTTTATTTCGCAACAGCTTAGTTACATAGCGACTTTAAACTTTCATTTTCTTTTACACTCCAACAAACTCAATTTGGACCAAAAACAACAAAAGAACAACATGAAAAAATTAATGATGATTTGCGGATTAATGCTAGGTATAGCTGGTTTCGCTAACGCGCAACAAGGTGGTGGACAGGGAAGAATGATGATGAAACCTGAAGAAAGGGTAAAACTGTTAGACGAAAAATTAAAGTTATCGGATGATCAGAAAACAAAGTTAACCACGGTTTTTACTGAGCAGGCTGAAACCATGAAAAAAATGCGCGAAGAAATGCAAGGCGGTGGCGATAGAGATGCGATGAGAGAAAAAATGCAAAAAATGCGTGCTGATAACGACGCAAAAGTTACTGCGGTATTAACTGACGATCAGAAAAAAGCTTACGAAGCCTGGCAAAAAGAACAACGTGCTGAAATGGAAAAACGCAGACAAGGTGGTGGAAATAACTAATCCTGGTAAAATATGAAATAAGAAAAGCGGCTTTATGTCGCTTTTCTTATTTTAGCAGAAAAATAAAATATGCCTGCCAATTTCCCTCCCATTATTTTAGCCTCTAAATCGCCACGTAGACAAGAGCTTTTAACACTTATGGGCTTAAATTTCAAAGTCGAGCTTAAAGATGTTGATGAAAGCTACCCCTCAGATTTAAGTCCGGCAGAAATTGCCGTTTACATTTCAGAACAGAAGGCCAGGGCTTTTACTGCCGATGGCGAAATAGTGATTACAGCAGATACCATTGTTGCATTAAACGGTGAGATTTTAGGTAAACCTGAAGATAGGGTGCATGCTCAAGAAATGTTAAAAAAGCTGTCTGGAAGCAGACATGAAGTTTTTACGGGTGTAACACTTGTTAAAGGCGATAAAATTCATTCGTTTTACGATAGGACAGAAGTTTACTGTAAATCTGTTACAGCTGATGAAATTGATTTCTACATTGATAATTACAAACCCTTTGATAAGGCCGGAAGTTACGGTGTGCAAGATTGGTGGGGTATCGTAGTGGTACAACGGATTGAAGGCTCGTATACTAACGTAATGGGCTTGCCAACAGAAAAGCTATATAATGAGCTATTGAAGTTTATTTAAAACTCCTTGTGGAATTCTCTTAAAAGTTTCATCATCTCTAAAAGCAACCACGATGAAAGCGAGAATTAATGAAGTTACCATAGCCGAGCCATGTTTACAGAACTGGGATGAAATGGATAAAGGCGAAGGCTTTAATTTCTGTAAAGCCTGTAGCAAAAATGTAATCGATTTTTCTGGCTATACCAATGCAGAAATCATTAATGTATTGGCAAATGCAGGTTCTTCTGTGTGCGGCCGCATGAGCCAAAGCCAATTAAACCAGCTCAACTATCATTTGGCTATTGTTCCAACAAACAATAGAAACTGGATGAAGTACCTTGGTGTGCTGGCTATAGGCATGAGCATTTTTGTGATTGATGCCAGAGCCGAAAATTTTAAGGAGTCCATTGAAATAACTAGAAGCATAAATAACAAAACCGATAATAAAAAACCGGTTATACCCAAAAAAGTATACGGTTATGTTATCGGTGCTGACAATAAGCCGCTCGCTGGAATAAGGTTATCCATTCTTGATACTAAATATGTTACTTTGACTGATAAAAATGGTCGCTACGAAATTCTTTTGGATAATAAGTTTGATTTCAGTAAAAACCAACTGATGGTTGAAAGCATCCGTTATTCAGCCTTTTTAACACTCGATTTTTCTAAAGAGAAACAAAATAACCTCAAACTCAAAAAAACTGAACCAATGATTATGGGTAGAGTACTGATTGCGCCAAAAAAGAAATAATCCTAAATTAATATATGCAAACTCCCGGTGATCCATCTGCTGATGGGTCATTTTCTATATCAGGCTGGCCAGTACACCCATTTTCAAATCGTAAGTGGAAAGCGTTAACCTGTTTATCTTCGATCTGCCCAAAACGTAATTGGTAATTAAAGCCGCAATCACAATCATATCAACCCTTAATGGAATTATTCCAGGCATTGCTGATCTCTCTTGATGGGTAGAATTCAATAATTTACCTGCAATTTCGATATAGTCGTCAAAGTTAAATTCGAAAGTTTTGGTGGTATTTATATCTGTTTTCAGTTTGTTTTTTCTGATGATGAGTTCGGCAAAGGTTTCGAATGCTCCGGCAGATCCGATCAGCACTTTGGGCTGATGTTTTTCACAGATGTCGAAAAGATTGATGAGTTGGTTTTGAATGTGAAATAAAATGGCGTTTTTATCCCCGTCATTTATGGGGTCTGATTTAAAAAACTGTTGCATTAAACGGGCTGCACCAATATTGTAACTTTTCTTCCAGATCAGTCTTTCAGTGTCGCAAAGAATAAATTCTACACTACCGCCACCAATATCCATAACCAGCGAAAGATCGGTAATGGCACCGCTCAGTTTAACACCCTGGTAAATTAATTCAGCTTCTTCTTCACCGCTAATCGTTTCAATGCTTATTCCAGTTTTTTCATTTACCGCATCAACGAAATCTTTCCCGTTTTCTGCACTTCTAATGGCAGATGTTGCCGTAGCCCTGATTTTATCAACCTGGTAATCCGCAATAATTTCACTAAAATCTTTAAGACAATTTATTCCTCTTTCAAAGGCTGCTGGAATGATAATATTATCGTTAATTCTTCCTTCGCCCAATTTAACGGGAACATTGGTTTTGTAGAGAATTTCCAATTCTTTACCTGCTTTTTCAGCAATAAGCAAATGAAAAGTATTGGTTCCAAGATCGATAACGGCAACACGCATATTTTTTTTATTTTTTGGAAAGCAGATTCAATACTTTATCGGGAGCTGCAGTCCTGCTATCCATTAAATTTCGTTAATGTTGGTGCTAAATTAAAGCAAGTTCACCGAAATATCATTGCTATCAGGTTTATTTTTCACGCTAGTAGGTTTTGGCAAAATAGCGAACGGCCAGGAAAATTCCGTGATGTCAGATGTTATCATCTTACTGCACTAATATGGTTCTGCGATCCAGAATAGTAGAACAAGCCGCTGTTAATAAACGGGATAGCAGCGGCAGCCTCAGATTTTTTCAGTCTGAGCTACAGCGTATAGCCCGGCTAACATTAAAATATACCACTGTCATTGCTTTTCCAATCCTATTTCACAAAATCCTGCAATTGTTTCGCGTTATGTAATGCTCCAACTCCCCAGGTATTATTAAAATAAACAAAAACTTCATTAACACCGTCTTTAATCTGATTTTTGAAGTCCGTAATTGTATTTATGTCATATTCTGATTTATACAACACAGGTTTTCCATGAAAACGGTAATAAACAGTTGCTGTATTTTGAATTACATTATCTGGTAGGGCAGAAGGGTAGCTTTGTCCGCTGAAAGTGATATTGTTTTTGGCTAATTTTTTGTGAATTTCTTCGTCAAACCAACTGATGTGGCGAAATTCTACCACGTTTTTAAAATCTGGTCTTAAATTTTCAATCAATAGATTTAACCGTTCAGCATTATAATCGAACTTCGGTGGAAACTGAAAAAGTACACAGCCCAATTTCTCTTTTAGCCCGATTTGAATAGCCTCGTAAAAATCGTTGATAAGTTGCTCGCATTCATTCAACTGCTTGTAGTGTGTAATTAAACGCGGTGCCTTAATCGTAAACAAAAAATCGCCAGGACTTTCATTGTACCATTTATCGAACGATTTTTGCGTTGGCATTTTATAAAAAGTAGAATTAATCTCTATTGTATTAAATTGCCCGCAATAATACTTAAACCAATCTTTTTGTGCTAAACCTTTAGGATAGAAAACTTCTTTCCATTCGCGGTAATAGAAACCTGAACAACCAATTCTCCATTTCATGCATAAAAAACAGGTTATAGAGGGAAAGGTTTATCATCTGTTATAGATTGCACTGAAAATAATCAACGAGATACCAATGTAACCTGATAGTTTGTCCGTGGTGTCAGATGTTACCATCTGATACTGTGAAAAATCAATTATCCATTTTATTTATATGGTTTTTATAGTCAGATGGTAACATCTGACTTCACAAAATAATTTATGCTTTCAGGTTACTTAGGTGGTCAATATCTTATGCAAATGCAGGGATTTAAGGTTAGAAATAAATACCCGTGATGTCAGATGTTACCATCTGGTACTGTGAAAAATCAATTATCCATTTTACTTATATGGTTTTTATAGTCAGATGGTAACATCTGACTTCACAAAATAATTTATGCTTTCAGGTTACTTAGGTGGTCAATATCTTATGCAAATGCAGGGATTTAAGGTTAGAAATAAATACCCGTGATGTCAGATGTTACCATCTGATACTGTGAAAAATCAATTATCCATTTTACTTATATGGTTTTTATAGTCAGATGGTAACATCTGACTTCACAAAATCGGATCAGCATGACAATTTGCTGTAAAACAAAAAAAACCGATGCTTGCGACATCGGTTTTTCAATTATATTTAATTACAAATTACTCGAAGTATTCTTTCATTCTTTCGAAGAAACTCTTATCATTTTTACCTGGTTGAGGCTTAAAATTCGGCGATTCACGTAATTTCTCTAAAGCATTACGTTCGTCGCTACTTAAAGCTTTTGGTGTCCAGATGTTGATGTGAATAATTTCATCACCTCTATGGTAAGAATTAACTTCTGGCAAACCTTTACCTTTTAAGCGTAATAACTTTCCGCTTTGGGTACCTGGTTCGATTTTAATTTTGGCTTTACCATCAATGGTTGGTACTTCGATGCTCAGCCCTAAAGCAGCATCAACAAAGCTTAAATGTAAATCGTAAACAATATTATTTCCTTCACGTTTTAAGGTTTCGTGAGGTGTTTCTTCAATTAAGATAATTAAATCGCCAGGGATGCCGCCATTAGGTGCTGCATTTCCTTTGCCGCTCATGCTTAATTGCATACCTTCACTTACGCCTGCCGGAATATTGATGGTAATGGTTTCTTCACCACGTACAACACCATCTCCATGACAAACATTACATTTAGCGGTAATTTGCTGACCGCTACCGTTACAGGTAGGACAGGTAGATGCCGTTTGCATCTGGCCCAAAATCGTATTGGTTACTCTACGCACCTGGCCGCTGCCACCGCAGGTACCACAGGTACTTACTGATGATTTATCTTTTGCTCCAGAGCCATCGCAGGTTTTACAAACGATTAGTTTATTAACCTTTATTTTCTTTTCGGCACCATGTGCAATTTCTTCAAGTGTTAATTTAACCTTTATGCGTAGGTTAGTGCCTTTTGCAACACGACGACCGCCACGTTGCTGACCGCCACCACCACCGCCAAAAAAACTTTCGAAAGGATTGTGACCACCGAATACATCGCCGAAATTGCTGAAAATATCGTCCATGTTCATTCCGCCACCGCCATAACCGCCGCCACTCGCGCCTCCAACACCAGCATGACCGTATTGGTCATAACGTTGTTTTTTCTCAGGACTGCTTAAAATTTCGTAAGCTTCAGCAGCTTCCTTAAATTTATCTTCAGCAGCTTTATCGCCAGGGTTTTTATCCGGGTGATATTTAATCGCCATCTTGCGATAAGCTTTTTTTATCTCATCGGCGGCTGCGCCCCTGGTTACGCCTAATACGTCGTAATAATCTCTTTTACTCATCTTTATTTATAAAATGATTGAATGATTGAGTGATGGAATGAAAGAATATCAATTCAATCATTCAAAATTCAATCATTCAATAATTATTTCTTACGCCCCAACTACAACTTTAGCAAAGCGGATTACATTATCATTTAAGGTATAACCTTTTTCCACCTCATCGATCACTTTTCCTTTAAGGTCTTCGCTTGGTGCAGGGATATTGGTAATTGCTTCGTGGAAATCGGTATTAAAAGGTTGGTTAATGCTTTCTACATCTTTCAAACCTTTTTGTGCCAGGGTGTTTTTCAGTTTTGTGCTTACCAATAATATACCTTCTTTAACCGGAGCTACCTCAGTAGCTGTTTCCATTGCTTTTAATGCACGGTTAAAATCATCTAAAACAGGTAAAAGTGAAACAATTACATCCTTACCGGCAGTTTGCAATAATTCTACACGTTCTTTTTGTGTACGACGTTTATAATTATCGAACTCAGCGTATAAACGTAAATATTTGTCGTTAAGTTGCTGAACTTCCGCTTGCAATTTTTCTTCTGCGGATAATTCAGGTGCCTGCTCAGTTTCAACTGCAGGAGCATCAGTATTCTCTACATTCTCAGCAGTATTTTCTGATGTATTTTCAGGATTCATTATATTTTCTTCTTTATCGTTATTTTTCTTCTTATTAAACATAATACCGGGCTGAATTTTTTTGTGTTAATCTCAACTATTTTGCCATAAACGGAAATCAGCCAAGCTGTCAGATTTATTTGTATTTATCTGAACAGATTGGCTGATTAGCTGACGGATGTCAGAATTTTTTATACAATTTGAGCATCTTCGTGCACAACTCCATTCTCACATTTAATAATGCGTGAAGGGAAAGTGCGGATGATGTGGTAATCGTGCGTAGCCATTAATACCGCAGTTCCGGCCTGGCTGATTTGTTTTAAAAGGGTTACAATTTCTTCTGATGTTTCCGGGTCTAAGTTGCCTGTAGGTTCATCCGCAAGGATAATTTCCGGATCGTTTAACAAAGCCCTTGCAATAACAATACGTTGCTGCTCGCCTCCGGAAATTTCGTGTGGCATTTTTTTTATTTTAGAACGTAAACCAACTTTGTCTAAAACATCTTTAATACGCTCGTTAATTAGTTTTTCATCTTTCCAGCCTGTTGCCTTAAGCACAAATTCAAGATTTTTTTCAATCGTTCTATCAGTAAGTAATTGAAAATCCTGAAAAACTACACCCAATTTGCGACGTAAAAATGGAACCTGGCTTTCTTTTAGGTTTTTAAGGTCAAAACCGGCAATATTGCCTTCGCCATTGCCAATATGCAAGTCGCCATATAATATTTTAAGCAAGCTGCTCTTACCTGAACCTGTTTGACCAATAAGGAATACAAATTCATCTTTTTCGATATGTAAATTTACGTTTGAGAGCACTAAATGTTTCTGCTGAAAAACATCAACATTACTTAAATGAATTACTGAGTTGCCTGCCATATTATATTTCCAATTTTGCAATCTGCCCGAAAGGCAAACCTTTAACCATTTCCATAATGTAATCTTGCTTGTCGCCAAGTCCGAGTTTTTCGAGCGATTTATCAGGCCTGTCTACCCTAAAATAAGCTAAAAGTGTAAACTTGTCGTCTCTCAACTGTACGTAATCTGGAATTTTGGCTATGCCTTTAACTTTAACGATATACATTGTGTCCAAAAATAGCTATTTAAGCTGAAAGCCCAAAGGAGAAAGCTGAAAGACTAAAGTTGAGAAATTCAATTAAGGTTGTTTAAGAACTCAATCGTATTCACATTATCGGCATAATCCCAAAGTTTTGGATGCTGACTTTGGCCAAAACCAAAAGTGTTAAAGCTTAACGGTGCTTTAGTAATAATGCATTGAATATTTTCTGATTTATCTTTTAACTTATTTTCTATCTCTTGCAGATTATCATATTCTTCGTAAAAAATCACCGCTAAGGGAGAGGTTAAGTTCTCATCTTCTTTTAATAACAAAAAGCCATTGTCGAAGTGTTTAGCCGCATTAACAAGGTAAATAGATTTGTTATAATCGTAATTGTTATTGTATTTAAAGTGATTAATAATGGGTTGAAAACTCTCTATACCTTCGTAAAAATTGGCAATATCGTACCCTTTAGGAAAATAAAGTTTAGAAACGTTTCTGCAACCCAAACCAAAATAATCAAAAATATCATTGCCAAGGTGTTGAATATCTTCAAAACTTTCGGTACCATCTAAAACCGCCACGCTGTTCCTGTTTTTACGGATGATATTTGGAACTTTACTAAAATAATAATCAAAATAACGGGATGAATTGTTGCTGCCAGTAGCAATAACAGCGTCAAAATCTTTTAACCGCTCAACATATTCTATTTTGTCTTCAAATTTTGATTCTATTTTAATCAATTCGGCAAGCACCGCTTTAACTAATTTTTCATCAGCTGAAGAAAGTTTGATTAGTGCAATGTTTCCGGTAGCCAATACACTTAAAATGTCATGTAAACCCACCAATGGGATGTTGCCCGCCAGGATTAAACCCACCTTTTTTGGCGATGTACTAAACTTAACCGATTCGAACCAAATGGTCAAATCTGCCTCATTTAACATCTCGGCGAATGATAAGATAGATTTTTTTATATTTTCTGCAGTAAACCATGCATTTGTGCTTTCAGCACTATAAAACGCATTTCCTAGTATGTCAGTAGGCTTTGTAAGCAATAAGCCCAGTTTGTTAAACGCGATTATTACTTTTTCTTGAGTTAATGCTGACATATTTAGAATTATTATTAAGTGATTATATCTTATATTTGCATCGCAAAGGTAAACTAAGCAAAAGAATTAGACGAAAACATGGCGATTAAAATAACAGATGAGTGTATAAATTGTGGGGCTTGCGAACCGGAATGTCCAAATAATGCAATTTACGATGCCGGTACTGCATGGCGTTTTTCTGATGGTACTAATTTAAATGGTATCATTGATTTTGGTAATCAACAAATTGAAGCAGATGCTGCCCAGGAAGCAGTTTCGGATGAAGTGTATTACATTGTGTCCGATAAGTGTACAGAGTGTAAGGGTTTTCATGACGAGCCTCAGTGTGCCGCGGTTTGCCCGGTTGATTGTTGCGTAGATGACGAAGATATCCGCGAAACTGAAGAAGAATTATTGGCTAAGAAAGCCTGGTTGCACCAGGAAGGATAAGCTTATATCATATATTTAACTAGAAAAGTCTCGCATAAGTGGGACTTTTTTAGTTATAGAAAGTTTTTTATAGCCCAAAAATATAATCATGATCAATAAAATTACAATAGTTCCTTGTGGAAAGGAGAGTGTAAGCAAAATTGTTGATGGAATTAATCAATATAACTTAGACCGTGTTCCTGCCCTTTCAGATATATGGACACCATTGGAATATATGGCTAAAAATGAAAATGGAGAAGAAATAGGAGGGGTTTTAGCGGGTATAGGTTATTGGAATGGGTTAGAAATCAATATTCTTTGGGTAAAAGATGAATATAGAAAGAAAGGAATAGGTACCCATATTTTAAAATATGTTGAAGACGTTGCAAAAGCAAAAGGAGCAACAGTTGCTATGCTTGATACTTTTGACTTTCAGGCAGAAGGGTTTTATTTAAAAAACGGATATATACAAATTGGAGAAATACCAAACTTTCCTGAAGGGCATAAAAGAATTTACTTTTCGAAAAGATTAGACCTTTAAATTAGTGTCTGATATATCTTCTGAAAATTATTATTAAGGTATTCAGTTTCCCCCAAACTAATCAACATCGAATTTATTAGGGATAATCAGCACCGGACAAGCCGATTTTCTCGCCACATGTTCGGCAACGCTTCCCATTAAAAAGTGGTACAAACCTGTACGGCCGTAAGTGCCTATTACAATTAAATCAGATCCCCATTCGTCTGATTGCTGGATAATGCCGTGCGCTGCAGTATCTACTATGCTTAAATAAGTTGTTGTGATGCCCTTACCATATTTTGTTTCCATTTCTTTCAATAGAATATGGCTGTTTTCTTCGCTGTTATCATAAGTTTCCAGAAATACGGGTGCTAATGTTAAATCGGGGTTTACATTAGCTGGAACGGGTTCGATAATGTTTACCAATGCTACTTCTGAACCAAATTTTTCAGCCATGTCATAACCGGCTTTTGCCGCTTTTTCCGAGCAGGTACTGTTATCAACGGCAATTAATATTTTTTTAAAATTCATGGCGAGCATATTTAAAAGTGATCATTGTAAAAATAACAAATTTCCAGGTAAAATGTTAGGCAATGGATGTATTTTATTAGTTTTACAATAGTTTAACGAGCAAGTTTAAATGGAAAATCAATACGGTATTTGTAGGGTTGCCGTTGCACCCTTAAGAGCTGATGCATCAGATAAAGCAGAAATTGTTTCGCAACTTTTATTCGGCGATCATGTCGAAATTATTCAGAAGGAAGACCGGTGGTGGCTGATCCAGAACGGATATGATGGTTATGAAGGCTGGATGGATTTCAGGCAGTTAGCACCAATCAGTCAGGATCAATTTGTAGAAATGCACGATTGTAAATTATTGGCCCCTTTAAGTTTCAATAATGTGTTAACTGCAGCAGACGGCAGTTCCTATCATTTAAGTCCGGCCAGTAACCTTCCTTGTTTAAAAGACGGTTTTTGTTATGCAGGTGAAGAAAAATTTAAACTGAATTTCGAAGCATACGATAATAGCGCTGTAAATTTTACGGATAGGGTTAGCGAAACGGCTAAATTTTTTCAGAATATCCCATATCTATGGGGAGGAAGGCATTTATTTGGTTTAGATTGCTCTGGTTTTGTACAAACCGTATTTAAAATGTTAGGCATTAAGTTAAATCGCGATGCTTCACAACAAGCCGAACAAGGAGAGCTGGTTGGTTTTCTGGCTGAGTGCAAAGCTGGCGATGTTGCCTTTTTTGATAACGATGAAGGCCGGATCACTCACGTGGGCATTATGCTGAGCCCAAATGAAATCATCCATTCCTCAGCAAAAGTAAAGATTGATCCAATTGATGATCAGGGAATTTTTAATAAAGAATTGGGGAAATATTCGCATAAACTGAGAATTATTAAGCGATTTGTGGAATAGTAGTCAAAAATGTATCCTATATAAAAGATACATTTTATGCCATCTAAATTTAAAATCCAGATCTCAAATCCCTGCCATGAAGACTGGGAGGGCATGCAATCTGATGTAAATGGGAAATTTTGCGGTTCCTGCCAGAAAACTGTAATAGACTTTACCCGCTTCACAGATGCAGCGCTGAAACATTGGTTTAATGAAAACCAGGGAAGTAACTGTGGGAGATTTAAACCTGAGCAGCTTGATCGTTATATTGGTGAAAAAAATCAGTCATTTTTTAAAATTTTTAAGCCAGGTTTAATTGCAGCTTCAGTTTTTGCATTTTTAAGTGTTCCTAAATTTACTTACGCACAATATATAAAGCCACTGGAAGCCGAATGTAAAATTCAGCATAATCAAGCTTCGGGTGATATAGAAGGAGAATATACCTTTATAAAAGGGAGAGTATACGATCAGGATGACATTGGCTTAAATAATATCAATATTGAGTTAAATGGTCAGCATATTTATGCTAAAACGGCAGCAGATGGATCGTTCTATATTAGAATGGAGAAACCAAAAAACAGGACTATTGGCGAATTGATTTTTACTTCAAATACTTTTGAAACTAAAAAAAGTTTTTTCCTTTTAGGTGAGGAAAAAGAAATCTCGGTTGTGTTACAACCTGCAATGTATATGGATTTCACAAATCAGATATTAGCGGATAAATTAAGCGAAAAATTGGTAGGAAGGCTTGGTGGTATTTCGATAGAAACAACCGTAACCAGGAGAATTGTGAGACGTGTTATCAATATTTTTAGATAATTTTTAATAAATTGGATTGATGAGCTCAAGTTTTAAAATAAAGGTTTCTAATCCTTGCCTGGAACAATGGGAAGGGATGCAACCACATTCAAATGGAAAATTTTGTGGCTCCTGCCAAAAATCAGTCGTAGATTTTACTCATTTCTCTGATCGTGATTTATACAACTGGTTTATAAAAGATCAAAAAAAAAGTTGTGGAAGATTAAGGCCAGAGCAACTTGACCGTTTAATCAATGTGAAAGCAGGTTATGCATTCAGTAGATTTAAACCAAGCTTAATCGCAGCATCTTTAATGGCTTTTTTGAGCTTTCCGAAGTTTAGTAATGCCAAAATGATCAAAACACCTTTTAATCAAACAGATCGATACTGCAGTAATGTTTCTTTTGAAAAGAAAACCGAGGTTTTAGTTGATACTTTAAAAACAATAAAAGGTAGGGTAATAGATAAAGATGATAAACAGCCACTTCCTTCAGTATCTATTATGGTAAACCAGCGCTTAGCTTTTGCTTCTACCGATCAAAAAGGAAACTTCGAAATTAAGTTACCAGCAAATTTCGAAGATAAAAATTGTGTTCTAACGGTAAATTATATAGGCTATAAGACTTTAAATTCGAAGGTTGATTTAGCTAAAGATGGCCAATTAAACCTAGAATTATGTATAAGCGGAGATATTTTGGGTGGTCCTGAAATTGTAATTATCAGGCACTCAATTTGGAGGATGATCCTTTATAAAGCAAAAAATCAATTAAGGGATATTAACCCATTTTATGCAAAGAAAAACTAAATTTCCATCTCCCAAACCATTATCTGCCGGTCATCACCTGTAGAAATCAAATATTTGCCATCATGGCTCCAAATAACTTTATTGATGGAATGGCTATGGCCAACACCTGCCTTTTCTAAGCTTAAAATTTTATACAATTTAAAATTTTCTGCATCCCAGAGTTTAATACTTTTATCCTGACTGCTCGTAGCAAAATAAGGAAGGGTAGGGTGAAAGGCAATATCATACACGGTAAACATGTGTGCCGGAACGGTTTCCCTAAGTTCGTAATTCGGCAGATCCCATATTTTTAGTTGTGCATCTCTGCTCCCTGAAATTAAGTATTTGCCTGTGGGATGATAAGCCAAAGAGGTTACCGGTAATGAATGTCCTTCCAGAGTTTGTTTTAAGCTATAATCGGCAAGGTTATAAATCCTGATCAGGTGATCTTTACAGCCGAAAGCCACTTCATTTTCATTGGGTGCAATTGCAATGGCCCTCACAGTATCGTAAGCCACCTGAAAACGATAAATTTCTGTAAAGTCACTAAGCGACCAAACCGCAACAGTACCATCTTCCCCAGTCGTTAAAAGCTCATTTTTGCCCTTTACAGTTTGTATGTTAAAAATCGGTTTAGTGTGGGCATTTATCCTGGCAATTACTTTTTGATCCTTGAAATCGTAAACACTAAAAGCGCCACTCCGTTCCCCAACAAACAATTGATCATTGTAATGGTGTAGACAATAAACCGAACTTTGTACAGGCATTTTAACCTTCACAAAAGCCATAATATTTAATGACCATTCTACAATGCCCTTATCATTCCCGGCACTAAAAAATATGTCGTCTTCACCAGCATTGGCTAAAGCGTAAACAGAGTTTTGATGTCCGGGTAGGGTGTGTAGGTGTTTGAGCATGTGGGGAAGGTTGGAAGGAGGGAAGGTTGGAGGGTTGAAGGATATTTAAACCCTCTACCTTTCGGCCTTTTACCTCATTTGTATCTTTTTTCTAAATCAGAATTAGGTTAATTTGCAAAAATCTTTGGGAAATTTATTTCTTCGCCAAATTCATCAAATTTCATTTCGTTTAGTCGGTTAAAAATTCTTTCTGAATCTGAAATGGAAATTTCAATGGCTGTACTAAACACTTCAACTGGTAATTTCTCTTCGGTATAATCAATAAAAATCAAACTTATAGTTTCACTTGTTCTACCTTTAGCCTGATTAATGGAATAATATTTTGATGTTTTAAGTTTAGTTTTCCAAAAGCCATAATTATGTTGATATGAAATATGGCTTGTACTAATGACATAAAACTCTTCTCCAAAAGTATTCCAGAGTAAATACCTACCTAAAGTGAAAAAATATGCAATTGGTAATAAAAACGGAAACATATTAGGTTTTTCATCTTGCAAGCTAATGGCAAACCAGAATAAGCCAAAGATCGCAACAGTATTAAAAACGAACAAAAATATCTTTAAGTAATAATTTGTAGGGATTTTACTCCTTACAAATATATTTAGATCATCGAAATTAATATTTGTTTTCAATATAGATTTTATTTATCTGTTTCTTTTAGTTACAATATTAACTCAATTAATAGTTACTACTGAAAAACTTCAAATAGAAAGTCACCAATTTTAGTCCTGAACAAATATAATATAGGAATTATTACTGCAGTTAATAGATAAGATTTTGCCCTTGGGAAGTTTAACTTCTTTAAATTTATTAATGCTAAAATCGCGCAGAGTAGAATAGTTAAGATTAACGCTACCCATTCTCCCATAAACATATTGAATGGTAAACTTGCAATTCTATCAGATTCTGCACTTTCTCCTAAAGCCATCCAAAATACAATTGGAATAATTAAAACGTAAAGTAAAGAACAAATAAAAAAAGCTCCGATAAAGACCAATAAAAAATGCCAGATCAAAATTTTCGACTTTATAATCGCGTTAATTTTATCTAACATTCTTTAACTATTTGTGTCTTATCTTTAAAATTAAAGCGGAGGCTTTGGAATTTATAACCTTAAACCCTCAACCTTCCAGCCCTCTACCTTATTTGTGTCTTTTCTCTAAATTTCTAGCAATATCCCGGATAGATAAACCTTTTTCTTTCAACAAAAACAACAGGTGAAAAACAAGATCTGATGCTTCTCCAATTAATTCTTCTTCCGATTCGGCTAATGCAGCAATTACGGTTTCTACACCTTCTTCGCCAACTTTTTGGGCAATTTTATTTAAACCCTTATTGCGCATTTTGTTGATATAAGAACCCTCAACAGGATTTTCATATCGATCATTAATGATATTTTCGAGCTCGAAAATAAAATTCTGGTTAAAATCTGTTTTAAAACAGCTGCGGCTTCCGGTATGGCAGGTTGGGCCAACGGCATCAGCTTTAATCAGAATGGTATCGTTATCGCAATCCACAAAAAGCTCTTTAACAAACAAAAAGTTATTGCTGGTTTCACCCTTTGTCCAAAGGCGGTTTTTAGAGCGCGAAAAGAAAGTTACTTTGCCTTCGGTCTGGGTTTTTTCCAAAGCCTCGGCATTCATATATCCCAGCATTAAAACCTCTAAAGTTTTATAATCCTGAATAATTACTGGAAGTAAGCCAGCTGTTTTCTCCCAATCAAGGGTTGATGTATCGATGTTCATTTTATTTTTTTATTTCGGAAAAACAGACTCATGACTATGGACTGCGGACTCCGGACTTATATTATATCCTTACGGGAATATTGTTCCTTCTTAATTCCTGTTTTAAATCGGGGATTAAAATTTCACCATAATGAAATACCGAAGCTGCAAGCGCGGCATCAACATTGGCTTTTTGAAAAACCTCAGTAAAATGCGCCGTACTGCCTGCTCCGCCTGATGCTATAATCGGGATATTGATCATCTGGTTTACTTTACTAAGCAATCCGCAATCAAAACCAGCTTTGGTGCCATCATGGTCCATAGAGGTTAACAGGATTTCGCCTGCGCCTAAATCTTCTGCCTGTTTAATCCAGTTTTCGGTTTCCAGTTCGGTAATTAACCTGCCGCCATTTAAGTGAACCATGTTTTTACCGTTTACATGTTTAGTATCGACTGCTAAAACCACAAATTGTACCCCGAAGGTTTTAGCAAGTTCTTCAATTAACTTCGGATTTCTAACTGCTGCTGAGTTGATACTGATTTTGTCCGCACCAGCATTTAATAGGGCTTCTGCATCCGCAATTTCGGTTATCCCACCACCAATGGTAAAAGGAATATTTAATTGGCGGGCAACCGATCTTACCATTTCAATCATCGTTTTCCGACGCTCATGAGTAGCTGTAATATCCAGAAAAACCAGTTCGTCGGCACCTTGCTGTGCATATTGTGCCGCTAGTTCAACCGGGTCGCCCGCATCGCGTAAATCAACAAAGTTTACGCCTTTTACCGTGCGGCCATCTTTAACGTCTAAACAAGGGATTATTCTTTTCGAAAGCATATTTTGTTTGGTTGTCATGCTGAGGAACGAAGCATCTTTTTCATTGGGTGCAGATCCTTCATTCTTCAGGATGACATAAATATTTATGGAATTATATTGAACTCAAAGCCTTCAAATTCCACTCTTTAATTTCTTCGATGGTAATGCGGTCTTCGTAAATCGCTTTTCCTACCACCACACTTCTGATCGGGTATTTAGCCAGTTCGTAGATATCCTGCATTGAGCTTACGCCACCTGAAGCGATCAGTTTGATCATTGGCGAGTGTTCCAGTAGTTTTTGGTACAATTCAATCGCTGCGCCGCCTAATTTTCCATCTTTACTAATATCGGTACATAAGAAACGGAAAAAACCAAGTGAAAGACATTTATCAACGTAATCCATCAGTTTAATTGGTGAGCTTTCCATCCAGCCCGAATATTTAATTACTTCATCCAAAACGTCTATTGCAATCACAATGCGATTGGCATAATCGTCCTTTTTAGCAAAAGCTTCGCTCAATTGAGGTAAGAATTCAGGATTGGTAATGGCCTGTGTACCCACAATTACACGGTGGATTCCCGCATCAAGCAAATTGGTAACCTGCTCAATAGTTCTGATACCTCCGCCGTACTGCACTTTCATATCTGTTTTTTTGATAATCTCGAAAAGTGCTTTTTGATTGCTAAAATCACCTTTAGCTCCATTTAAATCAATAATATGGATGAAATCTGTACCATTTGAACGATATTTCTCTATCATTTCGGGGATAGAAACATCATATTCTGTTTTTTGGTTGTAATCGCCTTCACGAAGACGGACAACTTTTCCATCCAAAATATCAATAGCGGGTATTATGTACATTTTATAAGCTTAAGTTTGAAAAATTTTTTAATACTATTTCGCCGGCTTTTCCCGATTTTTCGGGGTGAAATTGAACGCCGTAGAAATTATCTTTTTGCACAGCTGCCGAAAACTTCAAACCATAATCAGCAGATGCGATGTCAAAAGTAGGGTTATATTCAATAAAGTACGAATGCACAAAGTAAAATTGTGTATTATCTTCAACACCTGTAAATAGCGGATTGTTTTTCGGGCTAACCGCATTCCAGCCCATGTGTGGTATTTTGATATTCAGTGACTTATCAAATTTTTTGGTTTTCACCGGAACGATGTCTAATAGCGTTGCATTGCCCTCTTCCGAATGTTCGGTAATGAGCTGCATGCCTACACAGATACCAAGAACGGGTTTTGTTAGTTTTTTAATGGCTTCAACCAGACCCGTTTCCTTTAACTTTTCCATGGCGGCACCAGCATGGCCCACACCAGGAATGATGATGTGGCTATATTTTTCGAGGTCATTTTCTGTATTTACCATGCCGTAGGTTACGTTTAAGCGATCTAAAGCTGCAGTAAGGGAGAAGATGTTACCTGCTCCGTAGTTTATAATTCCAATCCCTAAATCGCCTTGATAGGACTTTGAATTTCCATCGTTCATATAATTCTTTTATACTGTTAAGAAGGTTTATAATTAATTTAGGTCTTCTCTTTCTATGTTTACCTTTCTAAAACCGACTATCAATTTTGATTTGATGAGGTAATCAACCATCAACTTGTCTCCTTTCCACCAATTATAAAATTCTGATTTATCTAAAATAATATCTCCATTTAGTTTAATAGATGTTTTTTTTACATTTAATCACAAACTTTGCATTATTTGTTCTTATTTTTTGAAGTACTTCTAACTCAGTTGTTTTTTTACGGTTAGAATTAAGATCCATTGTTAACAATATGATTGGTCGTACAATAAAAAAACATACATATACAATAGCAACAATTACGAAGGCTACAAATGCATCCCAATAATGTCCGGTTGAGTTTGGAGAAGGTTCACCATTTTTACCACCTGAAAATGGAAAGATAAAGACAGCAATAGTAAAAGCAAGTATAATTTGATAAAGATTTTTCTTAGCTAATGGTAGCATCTCATAAGTAATGAGATCTACATCTTCACTACTTAATTCTTCACTTGTTTCTGTACTCATCGATTTTTTTAAATCTATTTCCCATTATTCATCATCCATTTTACCTTTTACATTTTCTCTATAAAATGTGAAAATGAACGTCAGTTTTCATGGATGCTGTAGTCCCACTATCCGCTTATAGTCCTCGCTACGCTGCGGGCTATTCCGCTCTATCGGGTTTATTTAACAGCGGATGGGCATCAAAACCCTCCGCCATAAACCTTTCAGCCTTCCAACTTTCTTACAACATTCCCTTTGTGCTCGGTAATACCATTTTTTCCGCATCACGTTTGATCGCCATTTTAATGGCTTTGGCAAATGCTTTAAAAATGGCCTCAATTTTATGATGCTCGTTATCGCCTTCTGCTTTTACGTTTAAATTGCATTTTGCAGCATCACTGAACGATTTAAAGAAATGATAAAACATCTCTGTAGGCATATCACCCACTTTTTCGCGTTTAAATTCAGCATCCCAGACAATCCAGTTTCTTCCTCCAAAATCAATGGCCACCTGTGCCAGACAATCGTCCATTGGCAAGCAAAAACCATACCTTTCAATGCCTAGTTTATTGCCTAATCCTTTGGCAAAGGCTTCACCCAGAGCAATACCAGTATCTTCTATGGTGTGGTGTTCGTCAATATGTAAGTCGCCTTTAGCAATTACCTCTAAATCTACACTTCCATGTCTGGCAATCTGATCGAGCATATGATCGAAAAAGTTTAAACCCGTTTCAATCTTTGCTTTTCCTGTTCCGTCCAGATCCAGATTAATGGTAATGTCGGTTTCATTGGTTTTACGCTCGTGGTGAATTTTTCTGCTTCCTGCTTTAAGCAAGTTGTAGATATCTTCCCATTTCCTGGTTTCCAGAATAATCACATCCAACAAAGTTTCATGTTTATCTAATGCTTCAGCAGAGCCCAATGCGTCATTCTGACGGAGAAAAATCGCCTTGGCACCTAAATTCTTGGCCAAAACTACATCATTTAAGCGATCGCCGATCACGAAGGAGTTTTTCAGGTCATAATCTTCGCTGAAATATTTTGTTAATAAAGCAGTGCCGGGTTTACGGGTAGGAGCATTGTCTTTTGCAAAAGTTCTATCAATCACAACCTCACTAAAATGAACGCCTTCCCCTTCAAAAGTATCTAACATGAAATTATGGATTGGCCAGAAATTCTCTTCCGGATTTGATAATGTTCCCAGTCCATCCTGGTTGGTTACCATTACCAGTTCGTAATCCAGTTCGGCCGCAATTTTCGATAAATAATATAACGAGCGCGGATAAAATTTAAGCTTTGCAAAACTATCTACCTGTTCATCATCAGGCTCGATATTTAAGGTTCCATCGCGGTCGATAAATAGCACTTTCTTCATTTTAAAAATTTTCTAGAACAGTTAATAGTTTGTCGTTTTCTTCTTTTGTACCCACTGTAATCCTTAAACATCCTTCGCATAAAGTTACTTTAGATCGGTCGCGTACAATGATGCCTTGTTCCACTAAAGTATCATAAATTTTTAAGGCATCGGTAACTTCTGTCAGGATAAAATTGGCGTCAGAAGGATATACTTTTTTAACAATGTTTAGTGCGGTTAAAGCCTTACTTAAACGGTCTCTTTCTGCAACAGATTCTTTAATCCATTCGTTCACCTGAGCGATGTTTTTTAAAGCTTCAAAAGCTAAATCCTGCGTAGCCTGATTGATGTTATAAGGTGGCTTAATTTTGTTTAAAACATCGATCACTTTTGTCGATGAAAATGCCATGCCCAGACGCAAAGCGGCAAGTCCCCAGGCTTTCGAAAAAGTTTGCAAAACTACCAGGTTTCCGTACTCAGTTAACTCCTGTATAAAGGTCTTCTGACGGGCGTAATTTATATACGCTTCGTCCACTACAATGATGCCATTAAAGTTCGCTAAAATGGTTTCAATATCTTCGCGGTTTATCGAATTTCCGGTTGGATTATTTGGTGAACAAATGAAGATTAATTTCGTGTTTTTATCAATTGTTTCTGCTATCTTTTCCATGTCCAATTGGAAGTTTGGAAGCAAGTTAACTTTACGTATTTCTACATCATTAATGTTAGCAGAAACTTCGTACATTCCATAGGTTGGTGGCAGCACAATTACGTTGTCTTTTCCAGGATTACAGAATGCGCGAAACAATAAATCTATCGCTTCATCACTACCATTTCCTAAAAAAGTATTTTCAATTGGTACACCTTTTATTTTGCTGATTGCATCTTTCAAATCAAGTTGCAATGGATCAGGATAGCGGTTATAATTTGCGGGTAATGGCGAACCATAACTGTTCTCGTTTGCATCCAGAAAAACAGATGCCTGACCTTTAAATTCGTCCCTAGCGGTAGAGTAGGGGCGAAGGTTTTTTATATTTTCTCTTACTAAATCGTTAATGTCCATGTTAATTAAAATGATTGCACAGATTACTTAATTCTTTTCCTTCGGTATGATTACGTAGATTATGTGATTACACCGATTTGCATTTTCTTTTATGTCGTTTTATCTTCGGACTTCGGACTTCCAACTCCGGACTCAAAGTTCAATCTAATACTAACAGCATTTTTATGTGCTTCCAGGCCTTCAGCGGCAGCTAGTATTTCAACTGTAGCGCCAATGTTATCTAATCCATCAGCCGATAGATGTTGAAAGGTGATCTTTTTCAGAAAAGCATCGGTAGATACTCCAGAATATGCTTTTGCAAAGCCACTGGTTGGTAAAGTATGGTTGGTTCCGGAGGCATAATCGCCGACACTTTCTGGGGTAAAATTGCCTAAAAAAACCGATCCTGCGTTGATAATCAATTGAGTTAGACTTTTGAAATGCTCCGTAGCCAATATTAAGTGCTCTGGCGCATATTCATTCGAAAATTGCATTGCCTCATCCAGGTTTTCGACTAAAACGGCATAAGAATTTGCTATTGCTTTAGCAGCGATCTCCTTCCGTGGTAGAATAGAAAGCTGATTTTCAATTGCTTTTAGTGTCTCAGTAATGATTTGATTTGAAGTAGCAACTAAAATAGCCTGACTATCAGTTCCATGCTCAGCTTGTGCAAGTAGATCTGAAGCAATAAATGACGGATTGGCAGTCTCATCAGCGATGACCAAAACTTCCGATGGTCCTGCAGGCATATCGATAGCCACTTTATTTTGGACCATGGTTTTTGCTGTGGTTACATAACGGTTGCCAGGGCCAAAGATCTTATATACCTGGGGCACACTTTCGGTTCCGAAAGCCATTGCAGCTACTGCTTGTGCGCCGCCAATTAAGAATACTTTTTCGATCCCAAGCAGCACGGCACAGTAAGCCAGATAACAATTGGTTTTGCCATCACTTTGTGGAGGAGAACACACCACGATTTCTTTACAACCTGCAATGATTGCAGGTGTGGCAAGCATTAAAAATGTGCTCGGTAGAACAGCTGTTCCACCAGGAATATAAAGACCAACTTTTTCAATTGCCCTCGATTCGCGCCAGCACAGAACGCCTGGCATCGTTTCGATTTTGTCCTCAGTTTTTAACTGCGACTGGTGAAAAGTTTTGATGTTTTGATAAGCCGTATCAATTGCATTTTTTGCTTCAGCCGGTATGGTAGATGCAATTGCTTTTAGTTCTTCTGCATTTAAAAACAGCTTCTCCAAATCAACTTTATCGAATGCTTTTGCAAAGTTGAAAAGTGCCTGGTCGCCATCTTTTTTTACGGTGCTGATGATGTCTGCTACACGTTCTTCAACCAGTTTATCGTCTTCAATTTGTCTCGAACAAAGTTCTTCAATTTTTGATTTAGATAAATCTGTATAATTGTAGATTTTCAATGTTTTATAATTTTAAATTAACTAATAGTTAATATGAATTTAAACGATTTATTTGATTATTTTCTCGATTGGCATTACCAAAATACCTTCGGCACCTGCTGCTTTTAAACTGTTTATTTTATCCCAGAAATCTTCCTCGGCAATTACAGAGTGAACAGCAACCCAGTTTGGTTCGAAGAGCGGAACTACCGTTGGACTTTTTACCCCTGGCAGTAAATCAACTACTTTTTGAAGGTTATCTTTTGATACATTTAGTACCACGTATTTGTTAGATTTTGCGCTAAGTACAGAGCGGATGCGTTGAAGCAATTCTGCAACTTCCGGATTCTCGGCTATTGATTTATTTCCGATTAAAACGGCTTCCGATTGCATCACATCAGCAAATGGTTTTAGTCCGTTGCTCTTTAATGTTCCACCTGTTGATACGATATCAAAAATGGCATCACTTAAGCCTAAGCCCGGGCCAATTTCTACCGATCCTGAAATGGTTCTGATATCAGATTTTATGCCTTTTTCCTCTAAGAATTTTTCAAGGATTACCGGGTAAGAAGTAGCAATGGCTTTGCCATTCAACTCTTCCAATTTTTGAATATTACTGGTGGCCTGAACAGCGATTTTTAAGGTACATTTTCCGAACCCTAATTTTTGCAGATAATCAACTTCAGCTTTGGTTTCTACAATTACATTTTCACCAACTATGCCCAGATCAGCAATGCCGTCTTGTACATATTCAGGAATATCATCATCGCGAAGAAAAAGGATTTCTAAAGGGAAATTGGTAACGGTTGAGATGAGGGAACTTTTGTAGTTTTCGAAAGATAAGCCACAATTTTTAAGTATTTCTACAGATTTTTCGTTTAACCTACCCGACTTCTGGATAGCGATTTTAAGTGTTTTCAAAGTATTGAATATAGAGTGAACAAGAAATTATTTTACGGAAAAAAGTTTTGAAGTACAAAACAAACATATCATATCGCCTATCGGCGATGGTGTAAATGTAAGTGATGGTTCAAAGTTAAATTCATAAATTATTTCTGCCAGTATCAATACGTTAGCTGATAAGCACTGGCAAATATAGTGTTTGAAATGATAAAACAAAAAATAATGGCACTTAATTTGCCATTATGCTGTTTTTATTGTTAATAACCCATATTTATATTAAAATTTTACTCTTTTGAAAAAGTTTCGCTTTCTAATTCTACCCTTTATTTTGTTTATTTCTGCCTGTGGGTGGTTTAAAAGCCCACCAGAGATTGGAAAAGTGCTTTCTGAGCATTTTAAGAATAAAATCTACAAAGATTTCGATACTGTAGCTTATGACAGCATTTTTGTGAAAACAATGGACAGTCTTTCGGGCAAGTTCGTTAACCCTAAAACTATAAAAGCATTTTATGCCAATAATAACGCTCAACCTAAGTTGGTTACGCAATTCTATATTAATGGAGAATTAGATTCATTAGTGAATTATTTAGATCAGAGCAAGGTGCATGGCTTTAACCCAAAGATCTTTAAAGGGGATGAAATTAAAAGCTTGTTAGCAGTATTAGCAGCCAATAAGTTTAAAAAAGTTGAGGAAAGTTATCCTGTAATTGCCAAATTAGAACTGCTATCGGCAAATGCTTACTTGAACTACAATAATTACCTTAAATATGGGGTAGTAAATCCCCGAACTATCTTTTCGCGTTATTACATTAAAGTAAAACGCCCTGACAGCTTGGGGATGATTAATCTTTTAAGTGGTAAAAGTCTTTTGGATACCTTAAGATCTGTTCAACCAAAATCGATTCAATATAAAGCTTTACAGTCTGCCTATTTAAATACGGATGTGGAAAGTGAGAAGCGGATTTTATTATTGAACATGGAACGTTTCCGTTGGAAAATGCCAGAGATGGGAGATAACTATGTACAGGTAAATATTCCTGATTTTAGGTTAACCTGGCTAGATAAAACAGATACCGTAATTACGATGAAAGTTTGTGTTGGTGGCAAGCGTGAAAATGGTTATGAAGATAAGCTAAAAGCCTTTGCAAAATCGGGTAATTTAGATGATAAACCGAAGAATCATGAGACGCCATTATTGTTCAGTAAAATCAACTCCATTCAGGCCAATCCAATCTGGAATATTCCGGTAAGTATTGCCCAAAGTGAGATCTACTGGATGGCTCGAAAAGATCCTTATTATTTATCGAATAACAACATTAAAGTTTACTATAAAGACAAGCTAATTGGTGAGCCTGATACCATCAATTGGAACAGGTACTCGCGTGATAAATTGCCCTTCAAATTTAAGCAGGGATCAGGCGGTGGAAACGCCTTAGGGAAGTTCAAATTTATCTTCGATAACAGCTCGAGTATTTACCTGCACGACACCAATAATAAGAACGGATTTAACCTGACGAATAGAGCGATTAGTCACGGCTGTGTGCGCATCGAAAAGCCGTTAGAATTTGCCGCACTTTTGGTGAAAGATTCTTATGCTTATGATAAGCTTAGGGCAGAGGTAGATTTACCACCGATAGATAGTACGCATGTAAAATGGTATAAAAAACGCATGGCGCAAAAGGCAGATACCACCAAAGCATTTCAATTAAAACCAGCTTGGTTTGCCCCAAAGAAAAATGTTCCGTTAATCATTACCTATATCACGGCCTGGCCGCAAAATGACAAGATCGAATACAGACCTGATGTGTATGGTATGGATGAAAAACTTTGGACTGCCATGAAAAAGTTTAGATAAAAATTCCAAGAATATGTAGTCAGATGGTACCATCTGACTGATCCCTTAACGTGAGCGAAAAAATAAGAGCTGATTTTTAAATTCGTATATAGTGATCTGATTAAGTATTATAATCGATAATTGCATAGTGTCAGATGTAATATCTGACACCAAATAGGTGGTAACATCTGACACAACAAACGAAAATTGGTAACTTTATTGAAATGAGATTTGGAATTAAATTCCAAAATAATATATTTGTTTATAAACATTTAAACAGATAATCAAGGCTACAGGACATAAAAATAACGCTCAATCCCCGTCGCTGTAGCAATCCCATATCCTTATTATTGGAGTTGAAATTACATATGCTTTATAAAAGCAGCTTGTTCTTTTTTATGTTTTATTGCGTTAAACTGCAGTATTACTGAGTTACATCTCGTTTTTACAGTTACATTTTATAAAAAATCAAATTAATAATGGCTATTAATCTACAAAAAGGACAAAAAATTGATATCGGATTATCGAAAATTACTGTAGGGCTAGGCTGGGATCCGAATGAAGGTACTGGTTACGATTTCGACTTAGATGCGTCAGCATTTATGATTAACTCTGGTAGACTGATCCCTGCCGAAGAATATTTTGTTTTTTACGGAAATACCGATTCACCTGATCAGGCTTTACACCATACAGGCGATGATCCAACCGGAGGAAATAGTGCCGATGGAGACGATGAAAGTATCCAGGTTGATCTTTCTAAAGTTGATTCCCAGATACAGGAAATTTTATTTGTGGTAACCATTCATGATGCTATAAGTCGCAAGCAAAATTACGGGCAGGTGCGAAATTCTTATATCCGTATTGTTGATGACAGTAATGGGCAAGAGGTTGCCAAGTACGAACTGGGCGAAGATTTTTCTATCGAAACCGGGGTAGAGTTTGGCCGCTTATACAAACGTGAGGGTAAATGGAAATTTGAAGCATCTGGCATCGGTTATCGCGAAGATTTATCATTTTTCCTGTCGAAATATTTTAAAGGTCAGATTATTAAATAATATCTAAAACGCTCTTATGGCTATAAATTTAGTAAAAGGTCAAACAATTGATCTCCGTAAAAATGATAAAGGAGAAACTTTTGATTTATCGAAGGTTACGATGGGTTTGGGATGGGATGTCCGTCAAAAAAACACTGGTTTTCTTGGTAAATTATTCGCCCCTAAAGAAGAAGAATTCGATTTGGATGCCATTGCCTTCTTATTGGATGGCCATGATAAAATCCTTAATCTGGGCAGAACTGTTAACCAAAATGGTCGTCAGGTTGGATTATTTGAAGGAGATGTAATTTTCTTCAATTCAATGCGGCACCCTTCCGGGAATATCTGGCTAACCGGAGATAACAGAACGGGTGCAGGTGATGGCGACGATGAGCAGATTATTGTAAAGTTAGATGCATTGGATACCATTTACCAGAAAATAATCTTTGTGGTATCTATTTACCAGGGCAGGCAGAACAATCAGCATTTTAGCATGGTCGAAAATGCCTTTATAAGGGCTGTTGATGCAAATGGAAAAGAAATAACCAGGTATAGCCTCTCTGGTGATGCATCCTTAAACGGGATGTGTACAATGGTTTTTGCCGAAGCTTACCGTAAAGATGGTGGCTGGAAATTCAGGGCCATTGGCGAACCTCATCAAACAGATAGTTTCTTGGAGATTTTAAAAAAATACGTAAACGCATAACATTTATAATTAAACCACTGTCGCTATATTAAAAAGCTTAACAGTAAACTAACCAGATATGGCAATTAACCTGCAAAAGGGGCAACGAGAAGCAATTAATGCTCCTCAATTTACCATCGGACTTGGATGGGATACCAATAGTGCATCAACGGGTTCTAGTTTTGATTTAGATACTTCAGTTTTTGTATTGGGCGATAATAAAAGATTATTATCCGACTCACATTTTGTTTTTTACAACAATCTAAAAACACCAGATGGTGCTGTTGAGCATTCTGGCGATAACTTAACGGGTGACGGTGATGGTGACGATGAACAGATTAAGGTAGATCTATCAAAAATCGGCTCAGCTGCCACAGAAATCTGTGTGGTAGTTACTGTTCATGATGCCGAGAATAGAAGGCAGAATTTCGGGCAGATCAGGAATTCTTACATCAGGGTATTGGATGGTGCTAAGAATGAAATCCTGAAATATGAATTAGAAGAAGATTTTTCTATAGAAACCGCAGTTGAGTTTGGTCGGATTTACAAACGCAATAATGAGTGGAAATTTGAGGCTGTAGGGGTAGGAATGAAAGATGGATTGGAATTTTTCTTAAATAAGTACAACTAAAACCTGCATTTAATGGCAATTAATTTATCAAAAGGACAAAAAATCGATCTGCGGAAAGAAAGTGGTGCTACTTTAACCAGTTTTTGTGTAGGCGTTAATTGGGGAGCAATCGAAACTAAAGGTTTTTTGGGTTTAACCACCAATAAACAAAATGTGGATCTGGATCTTAGCTGTATCCTCATTGATGACAACAATAACCTTTGCGATCATATTTATTCTCCACTTTACAGGATAGATTTTTTACAACAATTTGGTTTGCCAAAAGGAAAATTACTTTCGTTAGATGGTGCTTTAAGGCATACTGGTGATGACCTGGAAGGCGATTCGGGTGGTGATGATGGTTTGGACAATGAAATTATCACGGTTGATTTATCAAAAATTGATCCCAAAATTGCTAAGATATTCTTCTTTCTAAACAATGTAGGTAAAGAGGATTTTTCTCAGGTTCCTTACTCAAAAATCAGGATGTACGAAGGAACGCCAACACAGGTTAAAGAGGTTTTTGCATCGTATAATGTATCAGCAGAATCGGGTTATGTTGGCAAAAAAGCACTCATTATGGGTAAGCTTTATAAACGCAACAATGAATGGAAATTTGATGCCATTGGAGACCCCACCCCCGATACATTTTTGGGGCAAACCATTCATTTAATCTTAAAATCGTATTTATAATGGATATCAAAAATATAGAAGGTTTAAGCGGCAGCGAAATAAGGAATTTGGTTGCTCAGGGCGGTAAATTTGTGATGTATAAATATTGCATTTCAGTTGTAATCATGACCTTTAACAGACCGTCTGATTTTCATTTTATCCATCCTGGTAAAAGCAGGATTACACCAGGTTTGGGGTATTTGTTTACCAATCTCTTTTTAGGCTGGTGGGGCATCCCATGGGGACCAATTTATACTATTGGGAATATTGCGACTATTTTGCGTGGTGGGAAAGATTACACTACCGAAATTTTAGCACACCTCAATCAAAACGACCCAACTTATGGTGCAGGTACAACTTATAACATACCTGGGCACGGAGAAAACCATGTTCATTCATCAAATCAGGAAACGGCCAATACTAACAATATTCCTCAATAATTTATAACATGAGAAGACTTCCAGTTTACCTGTTGTTAGATACATCAGGCTCCATGAGCGGCGAACCCATTGAGGCAGTAAAAAATGGCGTCCAGGTAATGATCAGTGCATTGCGACAAAATCCTCAGGCGATAGAAACTGCTTTTATCAGCATCATTACCTTTGATAGTGTAGCACAGCAGATTATACCACTTACCGATTTGGCATCATTCCAAATGGTCGATTTAAGGGCAACAGGTACTACTGCCTTAGGTGAAGCATTAAAATTGGTGGCCAACAGAATTGATAATGAGGTGGCAAAAACCACAACTGAGCAAAAAGGAGACTGGAAACCTTTGGTTTTTATCATGACAGATGGAATACCAACTGACGATTGGTTGCCGGGCCAAAACGAATTTAAACAGCGTAAAACAGCCTTTACCGTTGCCTGCGCTGCGGGTGCCGGGGCAGATACGGCTATTTTAAAGCAAATTACCGAAAATGTAGTGAGTTTAGATACTGCCGATTCTGCAAGTATCGGCAAGTTTTTTCAATGGGTAACGGCATCTATTGGGGTAACCTCTACAAGGGTGGAAGATGGTGGAAAAGAAATACAAGGTATTAAAGAATTGCCGCCACCCCCATCAGAATTAAATATCGTAGTTTAGAGAATATGAGAAGATTACCTGTTTACTTTTTGATTGATACATCAGGCTCGATGTATGGCGAACCCATTCAGGCTTTAAATAATGCACTAAGCGGAATGATCAACACGTTAAGGGCAGATGCACAAGCATTAGATTCTTTGTGGATCAGCATGGTTACCTTCGATAGGGAGGTTAAAGAAATTGTACCCTTAACTGAATTGGCATCTTTTCAGCTTCCAGAAATCAGCTGTCCGCAAAGCGGACCAACCCATACAGGTAAAGCGCTGGAAATGTTATACGAGAAAGTTCAGGTTGAAGTAATAAAAGGTAATGCTACGCAAAAAGGAGATTGGAAACCCTTGTTTTTTTTGTTTACCGACGGAAAACCAAACGATTTACAATTGTATCGGGAAATGCTGCCTAAAATTAAGTCGCTAAATTTTGGCGCAATAGTTTGTTGTGCTGCCGGGCATTTGGCCGATGATTCTCTCTTAAAAGAGCTTACACCCGATGTTGTTCATTTAGATACGGCTGATAGTGCTACGCTGAAGCAGTTTTTTAAATGGGTATCAGAAACCATCGAACAGGGAAATAAAAGCCAGGGTACAGGCGAAAGTGTGGCTTTGCCACCACCACCTAACGAAATTACTTTGATTATTTAATATGGATGTTCTAAGTATAATTAGTATAGCCATTACGGTTATCGGTTTTATTGTTAAAATGTCATCTGGTGGAGACAGTAATAACGGTTCACATTATCAGCCTTTAACTACCAGCGATATATTTCCTGAAACAACATTAGATGGAATTTTAATCTGCTATGAAAGCTTTAAGTTCCCTGATTTTAATATGCGCCATGCCGAGTTGAATTTGAGAAGCAATCAATATGGTGATTTTAAGGTCCTTGCAGCAGATTTACAAGGTGATTGCCTTTATTTAAATGTGCAGTTTCTTGATGTTTTTGATAAAAAGAGTAAAAATAATGAGGTGCTAATCTTTAACAACAAAGTAAATACCTATTTCTCTGTTAATCATTTAAAAGGAACAAATAATGTGGTTGTTTACGGTTGTACAAATTACAATCAACGGATTAAAGATGGTTACAGGGATGTTGCTAAAGAAATCCGTCGTATAATTTCCCGATGATACCAGCTTAATGTAGGATCATAAAATTATTTCCTTATTCAAACCATTAATCCAATTATTTATAATATGAGAAGATTACCCATTTACTTTTTAATAGATATTTCCGAATCGATGGTTGGTGATCAGATCCAACAGGTTGAAGAAGGGATGGCAACCATTATTAAAGCCATTAAAACCGATCCTTATGCGATAGAAACGGTTTGGATTTCGATCATTGTTTTTGCCGGACAAGCCAAAACCCTTGTTCCTTTACAGGAGGTAGTGAGTTTTTATCCGCCTAAATTTCCCATTGGTGGCGGCACTTCTTTAAGTAAAGGTTTAGGGCATTTGATGTTCCAGATGAGAAAAGATATTGTTAAAACCACCATGGAACAAAAAGGCGATTGGAAACCAATTGTATTCTTGTTTACCGATGGTGTACCCACCGATGATAGCAAAAGCGCTATTGCCGAATGGAAACAAAACTGGCAGCGTACCGCAAATATGGTCGCCATTTCTTTTGGCGACAGTACCGATACCCGGATTTTAGCTGAGTTAACTGAAAATGTGCTTCAATTTAAAAATGCAACTACTGAAGATTACAATAAGTTTTTTAAATGGGTAACAGATTCCATTAAAACAAGTAGCATCAGTGTCGAAAATAACGAATCGGGGTTCGAACTGGCAAAATTAGATGGCGATACACTTTCTAAAATTGATATTTCCAAAGCACCGGCCAGTAACCAGTATGTGGATAACAATTATGTCGTTTTATCGGCCAAATGCCAAAATACAAAACGGCCGTATTTAATGAAATATCGAAAAGTAATTAACGAATCGGGGTTTGATGGCCTAAACCTGCAAACCCAGGCCTATAGGCTGGTAGGTGGTTTTCAGGTAGACAATTCTTATTACGAGTTTTGCGAAGATAATGGCATACAACAAAAGGTTAATACTGAAGAATTAATTGGCGCACCATCGTGCCCTTGTTGTGGCAACCAGTTTGGTTTGGCTATGTGCCAATGCCAAAAGATACACTGTATTGGTGATGAAAGTATGAGTACCTGTCCATGGTGCGGTAATGTAGGCAGTTATGGTTATGGCGAAGGTGGTTTTGATGTTGGAAGAGCACAGGGTTAAACATTAATACGGATGCTTGAAACGAAGAAATACCTTGAAAGTTTATTCAAAGCGAATAATATTGAGGTATTATCAAATAAACAAAATCTCTTTGAGCGGTATGTGAGTGACGCATTTAATATTGAAGCTGTAAAGCTGATCAAAGAAAAACATAAAAATATAATGGAGAATTGGGATTTAAAGGTCAAGATTGACGATGTTTTGGCAAAACAGATTATCATTCCGAATGCAACGGTTGCAAAACCATACAAAGCAGTTTTGGATTTTAACCAGTCTGAATTGCAGAATATCACTTTTGTCGAATTTGATAATTTAAATCAATATGGCTTAAATTTTAATGCTAATCTTAAGCTTATTGAAGGAATTCCGAGTCAAAGCGGCGATTTTAAAGTCAAAATGAAGTTTAAGGTTTTGGGCGAAGATCAAAATTCTGAACCCAATGTAAAAATGATCTCTTTGGTGATCAATGCCGATCCTAAATCGCTTTGGAAAAATATTGCCAGTGATGATCAAAAAGATGATCATTGGAAAGCTCAAAACTATTGGAAACCAGATCAGGTTGATGATTTTCAACCGCTAGGTGATAAACATATCGTGGTTGCTTCCAAAAGGGGTAGGAGCCATGCCAATGTAGGTTCTTTTAGAGAAGACGACTATGCTTTTAAACACTTTGAAGATAATGGATGGAGCGTTGTTTGCGTGGCTGACGGTGCCGGAAGCGCAAAGTTAGCCAGGCAGGGATCTAAAATTGCCTGCAAAGCAGTTATCGATTATTTTGCTCAAAATTTAACCGAAGCGGATTTAGAATCCTTTGATGAAATCTTATTGCACCACCATCAGGTAGGAGGAGACGATAAACAGATCAGCCACTTTGTTTACAACAACCTTTCAAAAGCTGCACTTTATGCCCATAAACAAATTGAGGCCTTTGCAATAATGACTGAATGCCCGATAAAAGACTTTCATTCCACGCTAATTTTTGCGCTTTTGAAAAAGTTCGATTTTGGTTATGCCATTTTAACTTTTGGCGTTGGCGATTGCCCAATAGGCTTGCTAAATAAAGATTTAACTGAAATTAAGCTCATGAACTGGCTTGATGTAGGCGAATTTGGCGGTGGAACAAGATTTATAACCATGCCTGAGATTTTTAGCAGTGAAAAATTCTCTACCCGTTTTGGTTTTACATTAACCGACGATTTTTCTTACCTTATGCTCATGACGGATGGTATTTACGATGCAAAATTTGTGGTAGAGGCCAATTTAGAGAAATTGGAAAAATGGAAAGCATTTATTGATGATTTAAAGGGAGATAATGAAGATAAAGTAGCAGTAGATTTCGATCCTTCAAATCAGGAAATTGCTCATCAACTCTCTGCCTGGATGGATTTTTGGAGTCCGGGAAACCACGATGATCGAACTTTGGCCATCATTTTTTAACAACCGCCATGTCAACAATAACTGTAAAATCTATATTAAACGGCCAGTCTTATCAATATATAGATAATGGCGATCCTAAAAGCGGAACTGCCAAAAATGTATATTTTAGTCCCGATCGTAAATATGTAGTTGCCATTTTTAAAGAGAAACAAGATTTTAATCAGAAGGAACGCCTAACAAAAATTGTAACGAAATATTTAAATCAAATTCAATCTAAAGAGGCGGGGGATTACTATTTGGATGAAATATACCGCTGGCCTACTGATCTGATAGAAACTAGAGATAGAATTGGGATTATTGTTCCCATTTACAATTCGAAATTCTTTTTTGCTAAAGGCTATACATCAAGCGATCTGATCAAAGGAGAAGAAAAAAATGGAAAATGGTTTGCTGGGGCTAAATTCCGGAACAAACAATTTCCGCTGAGTTTGGATCAAACAGAATTGGGTAGATGGTTAAATTATTTTCAAATTGGTGTTAACCTTTCCCGTGGTGTAAAGAAAATGCATCAGATGGGCTTGTCTCACTCCGATTTATCCTACAATAATGTGCTGATCGATCCATCAACAGGTTCTGCCTGTATGATCGATTTGGATGGTTTAGTTGTTCCAGGGTTATTTCAGGCAGAAGTGATCGGAACGGCAGATTTTATAGCGCCTGAAGTATTAGCCACTAAACATTTAAATAAAACCGATCCGGCGAGGAAGTTACCCAATAGGTTAACCGATTTGCATGCTTTGGCCTGTTTAATTTACATGTATTTACTGCACCGGCATCCGTTAAAAGGAAGTAAAGTACACGATCTGGATACCGAGAAAGATGATTTGTTGAGCATGGGCGAAAAAGCATTGTTTGTAGAGCATCCTACCGATTTATCAAACCGGCCTAAAATGAATCAGGTCTCCAAATGGGATATTTATTGGGCAGATGTAACTAAATTACCTTACACCATTACAGGCCCGTATCTTAAAGCGCTGTTTGATAAAGCCTTTATAGATGGTTTGCACAACCCGATGCAACGTCCTACTGCCGAAGAATGGGAAATTGCCCTGTTAAAAACTACTGACCTGATGCAGCAGTGCAGCAATATTTATTGCGATCAAAAATGGTATGTTTTTGATAATACTACCATACCAAAGTGCCCTTTTTGTGGCACAAGCCATAAAGGAACACTGCCGGTTTTAGATTTATATTACCAATTTCAGCCAACGGTTTGGAAACCTAAAAACCACAGGTTAATGGTGTATAACAACCAATATTTATTTCAGTGGCATGTTAATCGGAATGTGATCAGGAATGAAAAACTAACAGCCGAACAAAAAAATCCGGTGGGCTATTTTACTTTTCACGAAGGGAAATGGGTTTTGGTGAATCAAACACTAACTTCATTGGTCGATAAAACAGAAGATAAAGAAATTCCGGTAGGATCAATGGTCGAATTGACGGACGGTAAAAAGCTGCTGCTATCGAAAGAAGAGGGTGGAAGAGTAATTTTAATCACGCTTGCGAACAGATAAAACTCAAAAGTACTATGGATAATATGTTTGATCACCCACTTTTAATTGCAGGTTTTGCAGTTGTAGTTGTCGTAATGTTAATAATAGATTTAGGGCTTTTTAATAAAAAAAGTCATAATATATCCAATAAGGAGGCCATCACGTGGTCTATCGTTTGGATTTCTCTATCGATGATTTTTAGTGGAGCAGTATATTATGTGCTCGGTTTTGATAAATTCACCCAGTTTCAGTCAGCATACTGGATAGAAAAAGCACTTTCGGTCGATAATCTTTTTGTATTTATCTTAGTTTTTAAATTTTTCGATGTTGCTAATGAAAATAAGCACAAAGTACTTTTTTGGGGTATTATAGGTGCGCTGATATTAAGGGCGATATTCATTTTCTCGGGTGCGTTTTTTATTGAATTAACCTATCTGAATAAAATATTAAGCCTGTTTGGAGTAGCTGGATTTAAGTACGATATCAATATTATTATGACGCTTTTTGGTATTTTTCTGGTTTATGCCGGAATAAAATCATGGTCAGCTGATGATGATGGCGATGAAGAAGACTACAACAATACCAGAGGCGCCAGATTGGTGAGGAAATTCTTTAGGGTGAGTGATAAATATGATGGCGATAAATTTTTTACTATTGAGAATGGCGTAAAGTTAGCAACACCTCTATTGGTGGTGGTAGCCGTTATAGAGTTTACTGATTTACTTTTCGCTGTAGATTCCATTCCTGCAATCTTCGCCATTTCAAAAGATCCATTTATCCTTTACACTTCAAATATTTTTGCAATTTTAGGTCTTCGGGCCTTGTTTTTCTTGTTGGATAATTTTATTCACCTGTTCAGTAAGTTAAAATATGGCCTCGCTATAATTTTATCTTTTATTGGGGTAAAAATGATTATTGCACCATTCTTTCATATCGAATCAATATATTCTTTAATTGTAATTGGTGGGGTTTTAATTTTATCGGTGCTTTTATCACTAATGTTTCCAGAGAAAGAAGAAAAAGCATCTTAATTTTTAAACTGATTCGAAATTAGAAATTTCTTAACTTTGTGTAGTTTTAACACAAATTAAAGGATGATCGATCAAAATATTAAAATTGCTGTTGACGCCATTGTTTTTGGCTACGAAAAAGGAACACTTTATGTGTTGGCTGTTCAGCAGAGATTTGGTAAATTGGCCGATAGATGGGTTTTGCCAGGTGGATTTATTTTAGACGACGAACCTTTGCTTATGGCAGTTGAGCGCGAACTTAAAGAAGAGGCCGGCATAACGGTAAATTACCTGGAGCAATTGGGTACTTTTGGTGATGATATTCACCGTGACGAACGATTTAGGGTAATTTCTGTCGCTTATTTTGCCCTGGTTAATCCTAAAAATTTTGTGTTAAAAGCCGATACCGATGCCAAAGATGCAAAATGGTTTCCTATAACAGAGATTCCAAAATTGGGCTACGATCATAATGAAATGGTTAATCTCGCACATCAGCGTTTAAAAAACAAACTCACTTACCAGCCAATCGGATTTGATCTGTTGGATCAGGAATTTCTTTTTTCCGACCTTGAAAATTTATACTGCTCCATTTTAGAAAGAGATATAGACCGACGAAATTTCAGAAAAAAAATTCTAAGTTTTGGAATTGTTACAGAAACCGACAAAGTAGTGAAAATAGGTGCCAGCGGCAGGCCAGGCAAACTTTTTAGGTTTGACAAACCTAAATACAATCAGCTTTTAAAGGAAAATTTCCAGTTTGATATTAGGTTTGCGTAAAATAAACACAAATTATTCTTTGTATTCTAAAAATGATTTTTATATTTGTGTAAATAATACGCAAATATATGTTGAATCTAAATCCAAGTTTTACTCCGCTAGGCGAAAATAACTTAATCGAATACAAATCTTTCTTATTTGCAGGTGGCGAACCACACATTAAAATTTCAAATAATTTTGATGCCAGCCTTCCGCTTACTATTACACACCGAATAAATTCTTTTAATGATTTAGGCCTGATCTGCATTACCGTTGATGCTTTGAAAAAAATGGGTGTAAAAGAAATCAATCTATTTATTCCATATTTTCCAGCAGCAAGGCAAGATCGGGTAATGATTCCTGGTGAGCCTTTATCGGTGAAAGTTTATGCCGATATCATTAATGCAATGACTTTGGCAAGTGTTACCGTTTTTGATCCGCATAGCGAAGTAACACCAGCCTTGCTCAATAACTGTGTGACAGTTTCCAATCACGAATTTATAAAGCAGGTAATTGCAAACATTGGAACTGATGTAAAACTCATTTCTCCTGATGGTGGTGCTTTAAAGAAAATTTATAAAGTATCTGAATTTTTAGGTGGTGCAGAAGTGGTAGAGTGTTCAAAAAGCCGCGATGTGAAAACAGGAAAACTTTCAGGATTTAAAGTATATGCTGAAGATTTAGCTGGTGCCGATTGTTTGATTGTGGATGATATTTGTGATGGTGGCGGTACATTTATCGGTTTAGCAGAAGCATTAAAAGCTAAAAATGCCGGCAAACTTTATTTAGCGATTAGTCACGGCATATTTAGCAAAGGCTTTGATGAATTAGGCAAATATTTCGAGCAAATTTTTACAACAGATTCGATCAAAGAAGTTGATCATGAAGGGGTAACACAAATAAAATTAATCGATATTTTATAAAACAATATGAGAACGATACTTCCACCAGCGATTCTTGCACCATCAAATGTATCGATATTCCTAGCAGGAACAATCGATATGGGCCATTCGATTGATTGGCAACAGAAATTTATTGATCAGGCCAATAAAGAAGAAACTTTGGATGATGTAGTTGTTTTCAATCCAAGAAGAAAATCCTGGGATCACACCTGGACACAGCGTATCGAAAATAGACAGTTTAGTGAGCAGGTGAATTGGGAATTAGATGCCATGGAAAATGCTGATGTGATTTTGTTGTTCCTTGAAGCGAATTCCAAATCGCCAATTTCGATGATGGAGTTAGGTTTATTCGCTGATTCTGGCAAATTAATGGTTTGTTGTGAAGAGGGGTTTTGGAGAAAAGGGAATATTGATATTGTATGCCGAAGAAAAGGGATTGATCAGTATAATACCTTCGATGAGCTTAGTGAGGTAGTAATTACTAAGCTTAAAAAGTTGGTAGAAAGCAAATAGAAATTGATTGTTAAAAACAATTGGTTATGATGTATGATATGAATTGGTTACTCAAAACGGTAGATGAAAAAGAAGTCGACTTTTTATTGTTTTGGGGGCATAAAAGAAGTAAAGATGGATCTATTAGTAAAACCTGCATGAGTCAATGGTGGCCATCTCCATTTGTTGAAAATGACATCATCTATCAAACAGCTGAACATTACATGATGGGGAAAAAGGCTTTATTGTTTAATGATCAAGAGATTTTTGGGAAAATACTAGCAAAAGGATCTCCTAAAGATGTAAAAGTTCTTGGTCGACAAATCAGAAACTTCGATGTTGCAAAGTGGGATGCTCATAAGTATGAAATTGTAAAACAGGGAAATCTGCTTAAGTTTTCCCAAAATGAAGATTTGAAGTCTTTCCTTTTGCAAACTAAAGATGAAGTGCTGGCCGAAGCCAGTCCGGTTGATCCAATTTGGGGGATCGGTTTGGCAGAAGATAATTCAAATGCTTTCATTCCTCAAAATTGGAGAGGTTTAAATCTTTTGGGTTTTGCATTGATGGAAGTAAGGGATGAGATATCATCCAATAAAATTAATGATCAATGAAATGTTTTTTTAATCGACCGTCATCTCGACTGAAGCGCAGCGGAATGGAGAGATCTATTTAGATAGATTTAGCTTCGCTGAGCACTTCGTGGTTCTCGACTGCGTTGCGCTACGCTCGAAATGACGATGTTTTTAAGAAAGTTTATGGTGGAACAGTTTATAAATAAGAAATTCAAAAAATGATTTTAACCCTAATCAAAGCCGATATAACAACAATTAAAGCCGATGCGATTGTTAACGCTGCAAATAGTTCGTTGCTAGGTGGAGGTGGAGTTGATGGTGCCATTCACAGGAAGGGTGGTAAAGCAATTTTACAGGCCTGTGTAGCCATCAGGAATAGACAAGGGAAATGCAAGACCGGAAATGCAGTAATCACTACGGCAGGCAATTTACCTGCAAAATATATAATTCATACGGTTGGGCCGGTTTGGAACGGAGAAAGTGAACAAAATAATGCTTTGCTTGCGGATTGCTACCGAAACAGTTTAACCTTAGCAGTTGAAAATGATGTTAAAATTATTGCCTTCCCTAATATCAGTACGGGAATTTATCATTTCCCTAAAGATAAAGCAGCAGATATTGCCATTAATGCAGTAAATAATTTTACACAAAAAGAAAAAATAGAAAAGGTAATCTTCGTTTGTTTCGACGATGAAAATTACCAGCGCTATGAAGAAAAACTCAATCGCATTAACTAATGAGGTGAGTTGTTAACAGAATTATATAATGAAAATAACAGTAAAAAAATATAAAGAACAGATATTAGAATGGCCAAAATCAGGATGCCATATTATGGCCCAATATGATGACGAAAAAATAATTGTTTATCAGGCTTACCGAAAAGAAATCGGTGAATTTGCAGTCAAAAATCAATTTTTCGGCGGTGAGTTCAGTTTAAACAGGATGACATGGATAAAACCCAATTTTCTATGGATGATGTACAGAAGCGGCTGGGGAACCAAGGAAGGACAGGAAATTACTTTAGCCATACACCTAAAAATGTCTGCATTCAGTAATTACCTTGAAAATGCAGTTTATACTTCATTCGATCAAACAGAAGGTATTTCTCACGAAGAATGGAGAAATGAACTGGAAAATTCTAATATCAGGTTACAGTGGGATCCTGATCACGATCCTTATGGCGCAAAACAAGAAAGAAAGGCTATCCAGATTGGATTAAGGGATAATTTTATCAGATCTTTTGCGAAAGATGATATTTTGTTAATTGAAGATATTAGTCAGTTTGTAGAAGAACAATATGAATTTGTTCGAAACAGCCAACTGGAAAATTTAATGACCCCTGTTGAAAAACCTTTCATTTTAAACGATGAAATATTGAACAGGAAGTTGAAAATAATAAAAGAGTAAGTCATGGACACTAAAATAACTAAAGGAATCAGCAAGCTGCTGAGCTATATTTTGAGACATTCGCCAGAAACCATAAAGCTAAAGCTCGATGAAAATGGCTGGGCAGATGTGAATGAGCTGATTGCCAAATTCGACCTTTATGATCTAACATTAGATTTTGAACTGCTTCAATACGTTGTTGAAAATAACGACAAAAAAAGATTTGCCTTTAACGAAGATAAAACCAGGATCAGGGCAAGCCAGGGACATTCTATTGCTGTTGATTTAAACTTAAATCAAGCCGAACCATTGGCATACTTGTATCATGGTACAGTCGAAAAGTTCCTAACGGATATTAAATTGCAAGGGCTGCAAAAAATGAGCAGACAGCATGTGCATTTAAGTGCCGACAAGGAAACGGCGAATAAAGTAGGTGGAAGAAGGGGAAAACCGGTTATCCTTACCATTAATAGTGGAGAGATGCACAAGGCAGGATATAAATTTTATTTATCAGATAACAATGTGTGGCTTACAGATGTTGTGCCTGCTGAATATATCACGTTTTAAAATGGGCAGAACATTAGTAATAGGTGATATCCACGGGGGATTAAAAGGTCTCGTCCAGTTATTTGAGCGTGCAGAGGTAACAAAAGACGACAAACTGATTTTCCTTGGCGATTATGTAGATGGTTGGAGCGAATCGGCGCAGGTAATCGATTACTTGATGCAGTTAGAAAAAAGTCATCAATGCATCTTTATCAAAGGCAATCACGATGCATGGTGTATCGACTGGTTGGAAAAAGATATTGTGGATGAGGTTTGGTTTGTTCACGGTGGTAAATTAACCATGGAGAGTTATCAAGACTTATCTGATGTGACTAGAAAGGAACACCTGGATTTCTTTGAACGGATGCACGATTATTATGTTGATGAGCAGAACAACCTATTTATCCACGCCGGTTTTTCTTCCATGCACGGACCAGAAAAGGAGCGCTATTCTTCTAATTATTCGTGGGACCGTACACTTTGGGAAATGGCCTTGACTATGGACAATAGAATTAAAAAGGACTCCGCAATTTATCCGAAACGTTTATTGCTCTATCACGAAATCTACATCGGCCATACGCCAACGCTTTATTACAATGTTAATGTACCCATGCAGGGCTGTAATGTTTGGAATATTGATACCGGTGCTGCATTTACCGGAAAATTGACTTGTTTAGATATCGAAACAAAAGTATTTTGGCAGAGCGATACATTACAAAGCTTATATCCGAACGAAAAAGGAAGAAATAAATAATATTTAAATACATCAAAACCATGAATCCATTATTATTAACAGACGGTTATAAAGTTGACCACCGCAGACAGTACCCAGAAAATACCACATTGGTTTATTCTAACTGGACGCCAAGAAAAAGCAGGCTCGAAAACGTAAACCATGTGGTGCTTTTTGGCTTGCAGTATTTTATCAAAAAATACATTATAGAAGATTTTAACAAGAATTTCTTTAAACAGCCAAAGGAAGAAATTTTAAAGAAATATGCCCGCAGGATCAATAATTACTTGGGCGAAAACCTGGTAGGTACGCAACATATTGCCGATCTGCACGATCTGGGTTATATCCCAATGGTATTTAAATCGCTGCCAGAAGGCGCAGAAGTGCCTTTGCGTGTGCCGATGTTTACGATGTATAATACCAAACCCGAATTTTTCTGGCTGACCAATTATTTCGAGACATTACTGTCAGCAGTGGTTTGGTTGCCATGCAATTCTGCTACTATCGCCAAGCAGTACCGTACTATTTTGGAACAATATGCAGCAGAAACTTCATCCGTTCCCGAATTTGTAGATTGGCAAGGACACGATTTCTCTATGCGCGGCATGGGTGGGATAGAAGCTGCAGTAACTTCGGCAGCAGGGCATTTATTGAGTTTTACAGGTACCGATACCATTCCTGCCATTGATTTTTTAGAAGAATATTATAAAGCAGATTCAGATAAAGAGTTAATCGGTGGTTCGGTAGCTGCTACAGAGCATTCGGTAATGTGTATGGGGACCAATACCGGAGAACTTGAAACTTTTAAAAGACTGATTTTAGAAGTGTATCCGAAAGGAATTGTATCTATCGTTTCTGATACCTGGGATTTATGGAAGGTGCTGACGGAATATCTGCCTGTTTTAAAAGAGGATATTATCGCCCGTCAAGGTAAGGTGGTGATCAGGCCAGATTCAGGAGATCCTGTTGATATCATCTGCGGAAACCCCAATGGCAAAAACGAAAATGAGAAAAAGGGCGTAATTGAACTGCTTTGGGATGTTTTTGGTGGAAAAACAAACGATAAGGGTTTTAAAGAACTGGTTCCACAGATTGGTGCCATTTATGGTGATAGCATCACTACCGAAAGGGCTACACAAATCTGCGAACGTTTAAAAGCAAAAGGCTTTGCCTCAACCAATGTGGTTTTTGGTATCGGGTCTTTCACCTATCAGTACAATACCCGCGATACCTTTGGTTTTGCAATGAAAGCCACTTATGGCGAGGTTGATGGTGTTGGTCGCGAGATATTTAAAGATCCGATTACCGACGATGGCACAAAGAAATCTGCAAAAGGTTTATTGCAGATTTTTAAAAATGCCAACGGAGATTACGAATTGAAAGATCAATGCACCTGGGAAGAAGAAGCACAGGGCGAATTGAAGGAAGTTTTCAGGGATGGCAAACTGTTAATTGATTATTCTCTTGCCGACATTAGAGAAAGGCTAAAGAATAGTTAACTTCGCCAAGTTTTTGGAGTGGCATCATTAATATAGATTTGTCATCCTGAGCCTGTCGAAGGAGCATAATAAAACGTTTCGACAGGCTCAACGTGACAGATTTATTTTATGATATACCTCATTTTTTGAAAGATACAATGCAAAACAATTCCACATTTAACCATCAAGCCGATATTGTAAATAGTGCCATCAGATTTATAAATGCGTGGTTTAAACAATCGAAGGCCATTACCGAAGAACTGAATGATTTTTTTATTCTTCCCGGTAATAAAATTATTGGCAAGGATGTTATTATTGGGCGTTTGAAAGGTATTTTCGGTCGGTCCGATGAATATGTTGGAGGCAGATACGATATCATCGATGTTAATTTTGAATTAATGAATGAGGGTAAAGGCATGGGCTTTGTTGAAGGGGTTGCAGGTTATAGAGATGTTATTCAAAAACAATCGAAAATTGTAAGCGGACCTTTTAAGCTGTATTTCGCGCTGTACAACGGTAGCTGGAAAATTGTAAATATCGAATTTCCGGGATTTAGTTATTGATTTAATCTTATTTAGGACCAGTTAAATTTCGCTTTTCATCGTTAATTGTCATTCTGAACATAGTGAAGAATCTTAGACATGAAATTCAGTCAGGTATTTTCCTACCAATTGGTGTCATCACCGACCAAACTAATCTATTAATATTCAAATCGATTCGGATAGGATGTAATAACATAAAACTTTATATTTGTACCAATATGGTACACTAAAAATAGAATTATGTTAGTAGTAAGCAGCAGAGAATTTAGGGAAAAACAGGCTGAATATATGGATATGGCCGATAGTGGGGAACAGATTATTGTTCAAAGAGGTAAGAATAAAGCGTATTCAATAACACCAATCACCAATGATGATATCTACTTTTCAAAGGAGATGGTCGAAAAGATTCAAAAATCACTTTTGCAGGCAAAAAATGGAGAAGTTACTAAGGTTACAGGAAAAGATGCTTTAGTAGAATTTCTTAAAGATTTATAATGTATAGCCTAGAGTTCACCTCCCAGGCAATAGAGGATCTTAAGTGGTTAAAGAAAACAGATTCAATTGCTTATAACAAGGTTCAAAAATTATTATTGGAACTTATCGAGCATCCAACCACAGGAACCGGGAAGCCAGAACTAAAGAAATATAATTTATCTGGCTTATATTCTAGAAGGATATCGCAAAAGCATAGATTGGTTTATCAAATAAATGGCGAAACGATAAGTGTATTGGTTTTGTCGGCTGCTGGCCATTATGGTGACAAATAAAACTGAATAATTCTGTTATAAAGCATCATCATCTCCCAAACTTAAGTAACATTGATAATAATTACTAAGGAATATTATCCCCAATTCCATAATTTTTCTATCTTTGGTTTTTAATGAATTTCCTTTATCCGGGCTTTCTTTTTGCACTAATATCGGTTGCCATCCCGGTTATCATTCATTTATTCAATTTCAGAAAATTTAAAAAGATTTATTTCTCTAACGTTCAGCTTTTAAAAGAAGTAGAGCAACAAAACTCTTCCAAAGAAAAACTTAAAAATCTACTTATTCTGTTCTCGCGGATTTTGGCGATCATCTTTTTGGTGCTGGCATTTGCTCAACCCTATATTCCGGCGCACAACCAAAAAACTACTGCTTTAAAAAATATAGTAAGTATTTATATTGATAATTCTTACAGCATGGAAGCCGTTAATAAAGATGGCAATCTGCTCGACGAAGCCAAACGCAGGGCAAAAGAACTGATTAAAGGTTTCGGTATAAATGATCGTTTTCAACTTTTAACGAACGATTTTGAAGGGAAACACCAGCGCTTATTGAACGAAGAGACATTTTTAAAAGCCCTTGATGATGTAAAAATCTCGGCTGCCAACCGCAATCTCCAACAGATCTTAAACAGGCAGAGCAATGTTTTAACCGGAGGCGAAAATAAATACAGCTTTCTAATTTCCGATTTTCAGAAAAATATTTCATCCATAAAAAAACTCGAAACCAAAGCCGATATCCAGTATTCATTTTTGAAATTGAATGCCAATACCTTACCCAACGTTGCGGTAGATAGCGTTTGGACACTTTCTCCAAACCACCAGCCTGGCACGAATGAACGTTTGGTGATACAGCTAAAAAATTATTCAGAAGAAGAAGCAAAAAATATCCCGCTGAAATTAAGCATCAACAACCAGCAAAAAGGATTGGGTGCCGTAACCATTCCTGCAGGTAAAAAAATTAAGGATACCCTGAATTTCTCAGGACTTAATGCAGGCTGGCAAAAAGGTGTTGTGAGTATCAAAGATTTTCCGGTAACCTTTGATGATACACTGTCGTTCAGTTTTAAAGTAGATCAAAGTTTTCCTGTTTTAAGCATCAATGGATCTAATGCGGGGAATTATATCAAAGCGCTGTTTGCTGCCGATAGTTATTACAAGCTTGTTGAAAATGCCGAAAGTAATATAAACTATAGCAATTTTGCCAATTATGGCTTGATTGTACTGAATGGATTGAAAAACCCTTCAACCGGATTGGCACAGCAGTTAAAAACCTATCTGAATGCAGGTGGTAAAGTGGTGCTTTTTCCTGATTTAGATGCCAGTATTCAAAGTTATAATTCATTTTTAAGCGGATTGTCGCTTCCTGTTATTCAAGGTTTAAATACAACCCCAAGCAAGGTTGATCAGATTGATCTGCAAAATCCAATTTTCAGAACTGTTTTTGAGGAAATTCCCAAAAATCTGGATCTTCCAACTGTTTCCCGTTATTATTCTTTTGCAGAGAAAAATACTTCCAACAAGGAAGATATTATGTTGCTGCCGGGTAGAAAGCCTTTTTTTTCGAAATATATTGTAGGTAACGGACAGGTCTATCTATCAGCTTCGGGGTTAAATAGCAGCGACGGGAATTTAGCACGGCACCCGGTTTTCGTACCTTTAATTTACCGCCTGGCCTTAAGTGGTGGAAATGAATTGCCTTTATATTATAATATTGGCAATGATAATACACTGGCCAGTAAAAAAATCAGCTTGGGTAAAAACCAGAGCTTAAAAATCACTACTGACCATTTTGAAGCGATCCCTGAAATCCGTCAGGCAGATGGAAAAACATTGATTTACATTGCCGATCAGATTAAAAATGCGGGCTTTTATAACCTGAAACTTGCAGATTCGTTGCTTGCTGTTTATAGTTTTAACAATGGCCGAATCGAATCTGATATGCACTACTTAAGCAAAACAGAACTTGGGCAATTAGCTGGCAGTAATCTGAAAATATTCGATACCGATAAAGATGCCGTTAAATTAATTGCCGGCGACAATAAAATCGGGCAGACTTTATGGAAACTTTGTCTAATTTTGTCGCTGATTTTTATTGCAGCAGAAATTTTACTCATCCGATTTTTTAACAACACAAAAAAAACAATATGAATCTCCTGGTTAAAAATGTAACCGTTGCCGATCCGCAAAGTAAATTCAATAGTCAACAATGCGATGTCAGGGTAGAAAATGGTAAAATTAAAAACATAGGTAAATTAACTGCCGATAAAAATGAAACCGTTTTCGATGCTCATGGTGCTTTTTTAACACCAGGATTTTTCGATTTAAACTGTGTAGCAGGCGATCCTGGTTTCGAAACGAAGGAAGATATTCAAACGCTAACGGCAACCGCAAAAGCAGGTGGTTTTACGGGATTGGCCTTGTTACCACAAACCAGCCCGGTTGTACAGTCAAAATCTCAGGTAGAATATATTATTAACAAAGCCAAAAACAATTTGGTTGATGTTTTGCCTGTTGGCGCCATTAGTCAAAATCGCGAAGCAAAAGAACTTGCTGAATTATTCGATATGCAACAGGCAGGCGCTGTAGCTTTCTCTGATGGAGATAAAGCCTTACAAGATGATGGTTTTATGAGCCGCGCCTTGCAATATGCAAAAGGTTTCGATGCGCTGTTAATGGTTTATCCTGAAAATAAATCAATCGCAGGTAAATCGCAGATTAATGAGAGCAAAAATTCTGTGCTGTTGGGGATGAAAGGTTTACCTGCACTGGCCGAAGAAATGCATATTGCCCGCGATATATTCCTGGCTTCTTACAACGAAACCAAAATCCACATCAGCAATATTTCGACTGCGGGAGCTGTGGCTTTGATCCGTAGGGCAAAGAAAGATGGTGTTCAGGTTTCATGCGATGTAACGGCACATCACCTGGTATTTACAGAAGAACTTTTAAACGATTTTGATAGTAATTATAAGGTTAAGCCACCATTGCGTGGAAAAGCTGATGTAAAAGCATTAATTGCCGGTTTAAAAGATGGAACCATCGATGCCATTACTTCTCAGCACCGTCCGGAAGAAATCGAATTTAAAAATGTAGAGTTCGAAATTGCCCACTACGGCATTATTGCTTTACAAACCGTATTGCCACTTTTATTAAAAGCCGGACTGGATGCCGCCCTAATTGCAGAGAAACTGGCCATTAATCCGCGTAAATTATTAAATTTAGCTGTTCCGGTAATAGAAGAAGGATCAGAAGCCAACTTTACCGTTTTTAATACAACCGAAAAATGGTTGTATAATTCTGCCAGCAACCACTCAAAATCGGCAAATAGTCCGTTATTGGGTGCCGAGTTAACCGGAAAGGTAACTTTGGTTTATAACAATAATCAGCACTGGGAGAATTAAGGTTGAAGGTTAGAAGGTTGAGGGCATAAGGTTCTTAACCATGTCTCAAAAGATAGTAGTTCAAAAAAAATATTGATAAATTAACAGGTTATAAGTACTAAAAGACAAAAGCAAGAAATTACAGTTTTGTTGTTCAGGTCATACAATCTTATCATCCTAAAATCCTAAAAATCTTAATCATGGATAATAGAGTAAAAAAAGCACTAAGTGCAGCCATTAACAAGTATGCTGAAGTTTCAGCCACTAATGTAGAAGGTTTTGAAACAGAGTTATTGGCTGCTTTTGAGCTTGATGTTAACTTTTTAGATAAAGCTACGGCTTTCGATGCTGTTTTCGATTCTCACCCGAAATTTGAAGAATTACGTGAAGTTTTTTTTGATTTATTGATGGTAAATTTCTTTAGCAGTGACGTACAGAAACTGGAAGAAGATTACTTAGAAAGTGATGAATGGGCAAATATCGAAGAAGAAACCATTGACAGAGGAACTGAACTGTTAAACCTGTTGCTTTATATTAAAGAATGTAAAGATGAAGACCTGGATCCTGAATTGGGAGATTTCTTAAAGGAATTTTTGTTGGTAGAGGACGATGAGTTTCAGGATGAATTTGAAATTTACGAAGAACTGATCAGCAACCAGCAACTGGCAGAAAGTAGTGTAGAGGAGATCTGTAAAACAGCCACTAATTTAAATATCAGCGAGGAAATGCTGGAATTATTTGTGCCGTTTATGGCTTTTTTCCTAGATGTTGAAGGAAGTGCAGAAACCACGAAAGAAATAATTCAATTTAGCAGTAACAAATCGTTCGATTCTGCTACTTATATATTAATTACAACAATTAATAATTAGATTATTTTATCATGGAACAACAAATACTTCAGGAGGAAAAAAAACCTAACGCATTGGCTTTCAAAGTTGCAATAAGTTTTGCAGTTTACTCAATCCTATTAATTTATCTGTTAAAGTTACTTGGCATTGATTCAACAAATCCTGATTTACCTATTGCAGAAAAAATTATTGCAATGTTTTTATCTTACGGTGTGTTTTTTATGTCGATTATCTACACACAGATAACACATAAGAAAGAGCTTGGAGGATATATTACTTATGGACGAGCATTTTCAACCGGTTTTAAAGTAGCTGCTTATGCCGGTTTGTTTGTTGGTTTACTTTTTATTTTATATTACAAAGTTCTAGATCAAACTGCTTTAGATAAAATAGCTGATGCAGCGATAGAAAAGGCAAATGGCAATGAGCAACAGATAAAAGGTATTGAAATGATGCGTGGATATATGTGGATTTTTACTGCTTTTGGTGCTGCGATTGCGTATACCTTACTCGGTCTGATCATAAGTTTAATCAGCGCAGCTATTCTTAAAAAAGATAGAGCTTAATTTCTCATAATATTTTGAACGTGCAGGTTTTATCATTTAATTTGATGAAATTTGCACGTTTTAATTTTGTAAAGGATTTGGTTGGGAAAATCTCAAATCTCAAATCTCAAATCTCAAATCACTAAATGGATATATCAGTTGTAGTACCCTTATTTAATGAAGATGAATCTTTGCCGGAATTAACGGCCTGGATTGATAAAGTGATGATTGATAATAATTTCAGTTATGAAATTATTTTGGTTGATGATGGTAGTACTGATAGGTCCTGGGAGGTAATTGAAGAATTAAGATCTCAAAATCCTGCCATAAAAGGCATTAAGTTTAGAAGGAATTACGGTAAATCTGCGGCATTGAACGTTGGATTCGAAGCCACGCAAGGCAATGTTGTAATTACAATGGATGCCGATTTACAGGATAGTCCGGATGAAATCCCTGAATTGTACCGCCGCATCAAGGAAGAAAAACTCGATATCATTTCAGGCTGGAAGAAAAAACGTTACGATCCGATTACGAAAACTATCCCAACAAAATTATTCAACGCTGCTACCCGTAAAATGAGCGGCATAGAGCTGAACGATTTTAACTGTGGCCTAAAAGCGTACCGTAGCGATGTAATCAAAACCATTGAAGTTTATGGCGAAATGCACCGATATATACCCGTAATTGCCAAATGGGCCGGATTTAGTAAAATAGCCGAGCAGGTGGTAGAACACCGTGCGCGTAAATATGGCACAACTAAATTTGGTTTCAGCAGGTTTATAAATGGCTTTTTAGATTTACTTTCTATTTTCTTCGTGGGTAAATTCGGCAAACGTCCAATGCACTTTTTTGGTTCGCTGGGCGTATTGAGTTTCTTTATCGGTATCATTATGGCTTTATACATTTTGTTCGAGAAGAAATATTTGATTTGGCAAGGTTTAGCTTACCGGGATGTAACCGACCAGCCATTGTTTTATTTATCGCTGGTTGCCATTGTGGTTGGGTCGCAGATGTTCCTTGCAGGTTTTATTGCCGAACTTTTATCGCGTAACGCACCAGAAAGAAACCAGTATTTAATCGAGAAGAGGGTATAGGGTAAAAGGTTTAAGGCGTAAGGTTTATGCGCCCAAATCCTCAATCTTTTACCTTCCACCTTTTACCTCTATAAACATGTTTTTCTCCATCATCATTCCACTTTACAATCGTCCACAGGAAATTGACGAACTGTTAAACACCCTAACTAAACAGACTTATTTACAGTTTGAAGTTTTGGTTATTGAAGATGGTTCGAAAAACGATGCAAAGTCAATTGTGGCTTCTTATGCAGATAAACTGGATATTAAATATTATTTCAAGGAGAATGCCGGACAAGGTTTTGCCCGTAATTTTGGTTTCGAAAGGGCTACAGGCGATTACTTTGTAATTTTCGACTCCGACTGTTTAATTCCCGCAAACTACCTTGAAACGGTTAAGAACTATTTGTACGAGCATCATTTAGATGCCTATGGAGGTCCGGATGCGGCACACGATAGTTTTACGCCGGTGCAAAAGGCCATCAGTTACGCCATGACATCGCCATTCACCACAGGCGGTATCCGTGGAAACAAGCAGCATGTAGGGCAATTTCATCCACGCAGCTTTAATATGGGTGTTTCACGTCAGGCCTGGGAGAAAGTTGGGGGCTTTATCCTTACCCGATTGGGTGAAGATATTGAGTATAGCATCCGTATTCATGAAAATGGTTTTAAAATTGGGTTGATCCCAGATGCAAAGGTTTACCATAAAAGAAGAACAAGTTTCGGGCAATTTTACAAACAACTGCATTTCTTTGGCAGGGCAAGAATTAATATTTATAAACACTTTCCAAAAGAGTTGAAACTGATTCATTTTTTTCCGGCAGTAGCAACCGTTGGTATGATAACAACATTGCTATTGAACATCTTTTATCCGCCTTTGGCGTTTATTTTCGATTTTCTGGTGCTATTGTACTTTTTGTTAATATTTTTTCACTCCTGGTCATTAAATAAATCTTTAAAAGTTGCATTTTTGAGCATTATATCTTCATTCATCCAATTAACCGCTTATGGTTTAGGATTTATACAGGATTTATTTAAACGTGTGGTATTCAAACAACAATGATCAATTATCTAAAAGAAAGTACTTTCGCCGTTAACGATGTAATGCAAAAGGCATGGGGCATTACTAAGAAACATTATTTATCGATTGCTACGTTATGTTTTTTAATGTTTATTACCGCTAGTGCATCAAGTTTGATGGCCTTTTTTATTAAGGATGTAAGCAAAGCTTTAAGCATTATCATGGTGATTATTTTCGTTTTGCTCTATTTTACCATTAATCTTTCACTGTTTAAGTATATTTTTCATTTAATGGATGATGAAGAAAACGATGTGAAAATTGTGGATACACTTCCAACTAGGCAACAGATTATCAGATTCCTGGTAGCTACACTATACTTTGTAGGTTGTATTCTGGGTGTTTATTTGGTTGTAATCCTGGTTGCTTTTCCATTTATTTATACTGGAATTAATGTGTCAATTGTTAAAAATGTAGCCATTTCAGTAGGCATTATTGCCATCTTCATTACTTGGTTAAGAATTTCATTTTTTCCGTTTTTTATCATTGATAAAGGAGCAACACCTTTCGATTCGATTAAATTAAGTTTGGCTACTACTAAAGGGAATTTTACTAAGATTTTATTGTTGTTGGTTGTTTTAGGAGGAGGATATCTTATTTATCTGTTATTAAATTACCTGCAATGGCCGTTAATCGCTTTCATTGTAAATATTTTAAGTTCATTTATCATTGTTCCGCTTTCTAGTGTAGCTTTAACCGTTGCATACCGCAAAATTTCGAGCGAGTATAAAGGCGATAAGCATCCGGATATTTTACATAATATAGTTTAACCCCGGATATCCGCCATTAAGTCATTCTATCATTCCAAAATTCAATCATTAAACATGGGATTAAAAGCAGCATTAAGTAAACCCTTTGCGGCATTTGCAGTTTGGCAGATCAACAAATGGAAAAATAATGCCGTTGATGCCCAAAATAAGATCCTGGAAAATCTTATTGACGAAGCCAGACATACAGCGTTCGGGAAAGACCATCATTTCTCCGAAATCATAAACTATACTGATTTTAAAAAAAATGTTCCTGTTCAGGATTACGAAGGCCTAAAACCTTATATAGATCGTATGGTAACAGGAGAAGCTGATGTACTTTGGAAAGGCAAGCCACTTTATTTTGCCAAAACCTCAGGCACCACTTCAGGTGTAAAATACATCCCGCTTTCTAAAGAATCGATGCCCGAGCACATCAAAGCTGCACGGAATGCCATTTTAACTTATATTAATGAAACGGGCAAGGCTGATTTTGTAAACGGAAAGATGATCTTTCTGCAAGGGAGTCCGGTTTTGAGTGTGAAAAATGGGATCAATGTTGGACGTTTATCTGGAATTGTGGCCCATCATGTACCAGCCTATCTGCAAAAGAACCGTTTGCCTTCTTACGAAACGAATATTATAGAAGATTGGGAACAGAAAGTGGATGCCATTGTGGAGGAAACCATTAAGGAGAACATGACTTTAATTTCTGGGATTCCACCTTGGGTACAGATGTATTTCGATAAATTGTCTGAGAAATCTGGAGGGAAGAAAATCGCTGAAATATTCAGGAATTTTAGCCTGTTTATCTATGGAGGGGTAAATTTTGAGCCTTACCGTGCAAGAATTGAACAAAGCATCGGAAAAAAGATTGATGCCATTGAAACCTATCCAGCTTCAGAAGGATTTATTGCCTATCAGGATTCGCAAAAAGATAAAGGCTTATTGTTACTGGCCGATGCAGGGATTTTTTATGAATTTGTTCCTGCTGATGAATATTACAATGATAATCCAACACGGTTATCGCTTGGCGAGGTTGAGCTGGATAAGAATTATGCGCTGATTCTAAATACTAATGCAGGTTTATGGGGTTATAGCATTGGCGATACCGTGAAATTTGTTTCGAAAAATCCATATAAAATTGTAGTTACCGGGCGGATTAAACATTTTATTTCTGCCTTCGGCGAGCATGTAATAGGAGAAGAGGTAGAACAGGCGATTTTAAGTGTGGCCAATGCAGAACAGGTAGAAATTACAGAATTTACAGTGGCACCGCAGGTTAATCCGGGAACTGGTCAATTGCCTTACCATGAATGGTTTGTGGAGTTTTCGTCTGCGCCAAAAGATATGACAGCCTTTAGCAAAAAAGTTGACGAGGCTTTACAAAAGAAAAATATTTATTACTTTGACCTGATTGAAGGAAACATCCTTCAGCCATTGATTATACGTACTTTGCAAAAAGATGCTTTTGTAAACTACATGAAAAGTGAAGGGAAATTAGGCGGACAGAATAAAGTGCCTCGTTTGAGTAATGATCGGAAACTGGCGGATGGATTGGAGAAATATATTGTTTAATTAATCTTCCCCGGTTCGTGTCCTCACGAAACGAAATGAGAAAAAGTGGTTCGTGGAGACACGAACCACAGCGTTGGATGCTTTAGTGGTATATATTGTTTGATTGCTAGATTGTTGAATTGTTAGTACTGGCGCCTTAACCATGGCGGTAGAATATTGTTGGATTGTTTAGCATTGTGCAGATGAAAATTGCTAAATTGTTGTTAATGATTAACGTTCAACGATATGGAAAAGAATTATTTACAGTTAAATCAGATAACTGCTTATACAAAATCGTTTCATCTTAGCAATTTTGTATGGGATTTGGTATCTGGTTGGGATAGCTTTGCAAAGTATACCATCGGGCAACAGTTTGTTGATGCTGTTGATTCTATTTCAGCTAATATTGCTGAAGGCTTTGGTCGTTATCATAAGAAAGATAAGATCAAGTTTTATTATTATAGCTTTGGTTCTGTTAAGGAATGTTTAGACTGGAACGAAAAAGCAAGAGTTCGAAAGTTGGTAAGTGAGGAAACGTATTCAAAGATTTTTGCAACTTTGGAAACTTTGCCGAAAGAAATTCATCAACTGATAAAATTTACAAACGAAAAATTGAAAATTTAATCGAATACAATTAAAACAATTAAATTTTTAATACGAGAGAAAGAAAACAATTGAACAATATAACAATACAGCAATCTGTAAAAAGAATAACCATATTAGGTTCTACAGGGAGCATAGGTACACAAGCACTTGAAGTTGTTAGGGATCATCCTACAGTTTTTAAAGTTGCCGTATTATCCGCACTAAAGAATGCAGCATTACTGATTCAACAAGCAAAGGAATTTAAACCGGCAATTGTTGTTATCTGTGATGAAAGCAAATACAGCGAAGTTAAGGATGCTTTGTTTGGCCTTGATATTAAAGTTTTGGCTGGAGAAGCGGCTTTATCAGAAGTTGCCGCTTACGCTGATAGTGATGTAGTGCTTACTGCATTAATGGGATCGGTTGGTTTAAAACCAACCATTGCAGCTATAAAAGCAGGTAAAAACATTGCTTTGGCAAACAAAGAAACTTTAGTGGTTGCCGGCGAACTGATTACACAATTGGCAACTGAACACCGGGTTAAAATTTTACCGGTTGATTCTGAGCATTCGGCCATATTCCAGTGTTTGGTTGGTGAGGAGCAAAATGAGATTGAGAAAATTTATTTAACGGCATCCGGCGGGCCATTCTTAGGCAAAACAAAAGACTTCTTATCTACTGTAAAAAAAGAGCAGGCTTTAAAACATCCCAATTGGGTAATGGGGGCAAAAATTACGATTGATTCTGCATCTCTAATGAATAAAGGTTTAGAGGTAATTGAGGCAAAATGGTTGTTTAACCTCGATGTAGATCAGATTGATGTTATCGTACATCCACAATCTATCATCCATTCCATCGTTCAGTTTACTGATGGCTCTATGAAGGCACAGATGGGCGTTCCCGATATGAAACTGCCTATTCAGTATGCTTTAAATTATCCCGATAGGCTAAAAAACAATTTTAAGCGTTTTAACTTCTTAGATTATCCAAGTTTTAGCTTTCAGAAAGCCGATACGGAAACATTCAGGAATTTAGACCTGGCATTTACTTCTTTACGAAAAGGTGGGAATATGCCTTGTATTTTGAATGCCGCAAATGAAATTGTTGTAGAAGCATTTTTGATGGATAAAATTGGTTTTCTGCAAATGAGCGAGGTTATCGAAAGATGTATGGTAGAAATCAGTTTTGTTGAGAAACCGCAATTAAGCGATTATTTAGAAACTGACAAACATAGCCGTATCTTAGCCGGCGAATTAGTAACAAAAAGTATAGTTTAACATCTAATATAAAATTTTATAAGAAAATATGAATGGATTGATTATGGCGGGGCAGCTGCTGCTCGGATTGTCTTTATTGGTAATATTACACGAATTAGGGCATTTCCTGGCAGCCAGGGCATTTGGTATTAAAGTAGAAAAGTTTTATTTATTTTTTGATGCCTGGGGTTTCAAGCTTTTTAGTTTCAAAAAGGGCGATGTTGAATATGGAGTGGGATGGTTGCCACTTGGCGGTTATGTAAAAATTGCCGGAATGATTGATGAGAGTATGGATACTGAGCAAATGGCCCAGCCAGCTCAACCTTGGGAATTCCGTTCTAAACCAGCCTGGCAACGTTTAATCGTAATGCTTGGAGGTATTATCGTAAACGTAATTGTAGGTATTTTTATCTTTTGGATGTTAACCTTCAACATCGGACAAAATTATACTGTTAACAGTAAACTAAACGATGGTATTTCTGTTGGCGCGATTGGTAAAGAAATTGGTTTAAAAAACGGAGATAAGATTTTGGCCATCAATGGCAACAAGTTAATTCGGTTTGAGGATGCTATATCAAGCAAAGTATTGTTTGATGGTGCACAATTAACGATTTTAAGAGAGAATAAAACCCTTTACATTTCTGTTCCGGATACCATTTTAAACAAAATATCCAAAAACGATAAAGAGAATTTTATCTCGCCACGGTATATCATGGAGCGTGTTGATAAGGTAAGCGCACCTGATGAAAAAGCAGATAAACCATCATTTTTTGATAAGCTATTTGGCAGAAAGTTTGAGAAACCATTATATCCTGCTTATACTGCCGGTATTAAACCGGGCGATAGTATTTTATCGGTTAATGGAAAACAGATCACTTTTTTCGATCAGTTTAAAGAAGAAGTTTCTACAAATAAGCTAAAACCCGTTACCATTAAGGCATTGCGCAAGGGAAAAGAAGTAACATTCGATCTTAAAGTAAGTAAAGATGGAACAATTGGAATTATTCCTAACTTAAAGATGCCTGAAACTGCACATGTAGATTTTGGCTTTATAGAGTCGTTGCCAGTTGGTGCGAACATGGCATGGAGCACTTTTGTTGATAATGCAAAAGGAATTGGTAAAATGATCACCGGAAAGTTAAGTGCACGTAACATCAGCAGTCCGATTGGAATTGCTAAGGTTTATGGCAGCACTTTTGACTGGGTTAAATTCTGGACTTTAACCGGGTTAATTTCGATGGCATTGGCATTTATGAATTTATTGCCTATCCCGGGCTTAGATGGAGGCCATGTCGTATTTCTTTTGATTGAAATGGTGCAACGTAAGCCGGTAAGCGAAAAAGTATTGGAAAAAGCGCAGATTGTGGGTTTTGTAATCCTGATCTGTTTAATGGTGTTTGCTTTTGGTAATGATATTCTAAAATCCTTCGGTAAATAAAACCAAATTTATATCATTGCCGCAGATGCGCAGATTTGACCAGTCGATCTGCACATCTGCGGCTTTTTAATTTAATACATAGTATGAGCGAAGGAAAACCAGATACCAATTATTTCGATTTTTACGAGTTACCGATCCAGTTTAATCCAGATCAAAATGCGGTAAAAACAAAGTTTTATGCTTTAAGCAAACAGTTTCACCCCGATTTTTATGCCAATGAAAGCGAAGAGAAACAGCAGGAAGTGCTAAACCTGTCAACTTTGAACAATAAGGCTTACCAGACACTGAGCAATGCTAAAAAACGCTTAAAATATGTGCTAGAGCTAAAAGGGATAGTAGAAACAGACGAGGGTTATCAACTGCCGCAATCTTTTCTAATGGAAATGATGGATGTAAATGAGGCTTTAATGGATCTGGAGTTTGAGCCAGACGCCGAAAAGCTAGCGCAGGTAAAAGGAGATGTTGATGCCATAGAAAAAGACTTGGCTAACGAATTGAATGATTTGATAGCTCGTTTTGATAGCAACCCAACAGCATCCGATGCACTACTGCCTTCGATTAAGGATAATTTTTACCGACAGAAATACGTTGACCGGATCAGGGAACGCTTGCAGAAATAGATGGAAGATCCCGAAGTCGGGAGTGCGATGTCCGGGGATGGTGGTGTAAAATAGATAGCGCCAATTCTGCTCAATTGTGCCTTTTCTTTGTGTCCTCTGCGGTTAAAAGATGGGAATACTTAAACCTTTCGTCTTCAACCTCTTTAAAACACCTAATTGTAAAATCATTTTTTAGTTTTTGCCAGGCAAAAGCTTTGTTTTACTTTCGGAACAAACAATCAGATTTATGAATAGCTCCCTTTCTATTTTTCGTAAAGTAGCCGTAGCAGAAGGCATATCCTACCTGCTTTTGTTATTTGTAGCCATGCCCTTAAAGTATTTTGCAAACCTTCCTCTGTATGTAAAATATACCGGCTGGGCACACGGATTATTATTTGTATTATACGCAGCTACCTTAGTTTTGGCCTGGCAAGAGCAAAAATGGAAGTTTGGTAAAGCTGTTTTGATTTTTTTGGCATCACTTTTACCATTTATGCCCTTTGTGGTTGATCGAAAATTGAAAGACGAAAGACCAAAATAATTGCTTTTCAGTAAGTTAAAATTAATTGAAAATAATTTTGTGAATTAAGGTTTCATTATCTACATTTGCAACCCCGTCTAAGACGAATGCCCGGATGGCGGAATTGGTAGACGCGCTGGTCTCAAACACCTGTGGGAAACCGTGCCGGTTCGACTCCGGCTCCGGGTACATTTTTTCTTAGGGATCCCCAACGGGATCCCTATTGATTTTACAATCAATTTACATTTAAAGTTCCTCTTATAACTTGGAATTATAGATTGCAAAACGGATTGTATTTGCGTAATCTATTATCATTATTCCACCGTTTTTTGAAAAATGATATTTTACTAACCAAAATGTTCTAAAGACCCAACTTTATCTAATTAAATCAAAATTTTACTATTAAGGATGAGTAGGAATTGCTCTACCTCTACCTATTTTTTGGAATGAATGTCCGATAGCGTTCATTTAACTGTCCGAAATTGAACACCTAAATCTTTATGAGCACTACAAATAGCCTCTAGGGAGGTATATTTGAAGAAAGCATTACTTGGCATAATAATAGAAAAGAACATTAGAGCTTGCACATCATATTGAAGTGCTTTTGATTAGTGATATTTAAACTTTCAAAGTTGTGATAGGACATCATTTATTATTTATATATAGAAATTTTAAGAGGTTTAAAATTTCTTTTTTTGTAAATCTTATCGGATTATCTATAGGATTGATATGTACTCTTTTAATCTATTTCTGGATCAGGGATGAGTTAAATATTGACAAGTTCAATGACAATGATACATATCTATATCAGGTATTAAGAAATGAACCACTTAACAATACAGTTAACACTGAAGAATATACTCCAGGACTCTTGGCCCGTGCCCTTGTATCTTCTATTCCAGAAGTCGAACATGCTGTAGCAGTCGTCCCTCCCAACATTTCCTACAAGGGTGCACTTTCGGCCGGTACAACAAAAATTTTCACTACTCCGCAATTTGCTGATCAGGGTTTCTTTGACGTTTTTACCTATGAATTTATTGAAGGAGATAAGAATTCAGTGTTATTGCATAAAAGCGCAATTTCAATTTCGGAGGAAACCGCATATAAATTGTTTAAAACGACGAAAAACATTATCGGGAAGACAATAGCATTTGAGAACGAATATTTTGCAGGCCAATATATCATATCCGGAATTTTCAAGTCTCAGCCCAGTGCCTCAACTAAGTTTGATGTACTATTCAGCTATGAACTCTTTTTAGAAAAACGGCCTGAAGTAAAGGAGTGGTCAAATGGCGGCCCATCAACCTTTCTCATTTTAAAGAAAGATGCAGATATCCAAAGTGTGAATCACAAAATTACTGAGCTTTTTCTTACTAAAAGACAAAACACAAAAGAAACCCTATTCGTACAGCGTTTTTCAGAACGATATCTTTATGGTAGTTATGAAAACGGAGTTCCAATAGTCGGAAGAATGGTTTATGTGCGTCTATTTGGTGTAATCGCGTTGTTCATCCTTGGCATTGCATGCATCAACTTTATGAATCTTTCTACCGCAAAGGCCTCCAGAAGAATGAAGGAAGTGGGGATAAAGAAAGTATTGGGAGCAAAAAGGGGAGCACTAATGGTTCAATATATTGGAGAGTCAATGTTACTAACGGCTATTTCACTGTTTGTTGCTTTGCTTGCCACAGAATTATTACTACCACAGTTCAATTCCATAACCGGTAAATCCCTAAGTCTACATTTTGACCTGAAGCTTGTATTGGCACTATTCAGCATCAGCTTATTAACCAGCTTGGCTGCTGGCAGCTATCCAGCCTTTTACCTTTCTGGATTCAATCCAGCGAATGCCCTAAAAGGCAAATTGAGCAGTACAAAAAGTGAACTTTTAATTAGAAAGGGATTGGTTGTGTTCCAATTTATTATCTCTATTATATTAACCATATCTGTTTCGGTAATATACAACCAAATAAAATTTGTAAAGAACAAAAACTTAGGTTACGAAAAAGACAATGTTATTTCTTTTGCCAAACAGGGAAAATTAGATAAAAACTTTAAGTCGTTCATATCACAACTGAAAAATACGCCTGGGGTGGTTGATGCATCATATATGTATGGAAGTTTAGCTGGCGGAATCAGCTCCCGTTCAGGTGGACTGTCATGGGAGGGACAAGCATTGGATCAGAAAAACACAAAATTTGATTATCTAGATGTTGATTTTGGTCTTATTGAGACGCTTAACCTAAAAATAGAGCAAGGGAGAAGTTTTTCGCCCGAATTTGGCTCCGACACCTCGGCCATCATTTTTAACAAAGCTGCAATAAAGGCAATGGGGATAAAGAATCCAATCGGTAAAACAGTGAACTTTTACGGGAATAGACAGATAATAGGTGTTGTAGATGACTTTCATTTCGAATCACTTTTTGAAAAGGTTAAGCCTTTCTTTTTTAAGATTGACTATGAAAATGGTGGCAATATATTGGTGCGGATTAAACGTGGATCAGAAAAGATTGCAATAGAAAATATTGAAAAAATATATAAGGAATTTAACGAAAATCTTCCTTTTGAATATAAATTTTTAGATGATGACTATCAGGTGCAATACACGTTCGAAAACAAGATAGCTATCTTATCAAGGTATTTTGCCGGTACCGCGATTATCATCTCATGTCTTGGTTTGTTTGGATTGGCGGCATTCATGGTGGAGAGAAGATCAAAAGAGATAGCGATTAGAAAGACGCTGGGATGTAGCGATCTAGGTGTTATTTCTTTGCTATCCACATTTTTTGTCAGAATTATTTTTATTGCAATTTTCATAGCTTTTCCGATAGGATATTTGATAATGGGCAATTGGCTCGAAAGCTTTGCCTACAGAATATCTTTACAGTGGTGGCATTTTGCTTTTGCAGGCTTTTTAGCCTTTGTAATGGCTTGGACAGCAATTGCATCACAAATATTTATCGCTATCAGAATAAACCCCGTAAAATATCTTAAAGAATAGAGCTACATATAGATCTAATTATTTGTTTATTAGGGTTTTGTATGATGCTCATTCTGATAGAGCGCACCAAACAATCTTTCTCACTATTCCCTCGTTATTTAATAAGTTTCTGGGAGGTAGGACTTAGGAATTTTATAGTTTGCAAAGTCGCTTACTTTTATTCTGCTGACCTTCGCCTTTTTCCTAGATTCTCATAAACTCATTCCATTAATCAAATGAAATATTTAATTTTTGATATTGAGTTTTTGATAATTTGAATTACAGAAAATTTGGGCATTAAATTACTATCAATTAAAATGTCAAGTTTTTCGGTTCAAAGTTTCCCGCTGAAGGTTTTTTTTTAACTATTACTTCTAGAATTTTAGGCTCATTCATATGAATCCTTTCAGCTTTAAATCATTTACTATCGGTTCTATAAGTAATAAAACGCTTTTAAATATTGAAAGTACTCCCGCTGATCGGTACTAACCGGGCTCAAGCCCAAAACGTTAAAGGGTTGCTCATTAAAAAGCAACCCTTTTTTTGATTTTCAGTATGTTATCGTTACACGTTGCGTCAATAAAAGCGGTTCTAAACATATCATCACCCCATACCAGATTATCTTTGAACACCCCTCTAATTAGCATATGCTTCTGTGTGATGTTGCTCTTCTCATAGATTTCATAAAGATTAAGCTTCATAAAAGCAGTGTTGGATTATGATGGTCGTTTCGCCTAGAGAAAACCGAAAAGGAGATGTTCTAATACCTTAAAATCAAAAATTATATTTCTTATTCTGATGTGTTTTTTAAAGTGGGCTGATTTGCTGTAAATCGTGTGCTGGAAGGCCATTTTTCTTGCAAAACCATCTTCTGTGCAGGATTGGCTGATCAGATGCAGGAAAGATTGATTGGAAAATGAAGGGAAGGAATCTGGGAAGATTGATATATTTGACTCAGTCTTTACGATTCCATCAAGACCGGATGGTAAAAGCCGGGTGCACAGTTTGGAATGAAATCTGGCGCACACTTTTAGCGAAATCTCCATATTTACCAAAAGATGCAGGTGGATATCCTACTAGAAGCCAACATAATGGTTGGAATAAACCTATAATGCTGATATGAGGTAAAAATTGAACGACATCCACGATATAGGACAAGCTGAAGGTTGGAATAAAAAGCAATACTCTGATGCAATAGAAAATTTAAGAGCAGGAACACGGCAAGATTTAAGAAAACGAAAAATTAAATGTCATTAAATATTATGTATTATGAATTAAGTGAATTTTATAAAAGAGATGTATATTTCTTATATGATGAAGAAAACAATATTCAGATTCGAGAGTTTGAAAAAGGAATTAAAATTGATGTTGAAAAAGAATTACTTTATCGAGTCGATAAAATAGATGAATATCTTTCTGAATATGATATTTTGCCCACTTTCAATGCACCTTTAGTCAGTTTGAAGTTTATTAGTTTATTTAAGGATTTAGAAAATCACGAAATTCAATTCATAAATGTTACAATTATTGATGATAAAGGAAATATAAATAAAGACTTTTATTTACTAAATGTTTTAAGGGTTTTACCTTGTATGGATACGGAAAAATCAATTGTTGAGGAAAAAAAATATGGTTCAGCAAGTGTTATGACTATAAAAAAACTATATCTAATACCAAATTCGTTAAATAATTTTTTAATAGTTAGAATGGAAGAAAAAAAATCTTACATAATAGTAACAGAAGAATTTAAAAAACGATGCGAAGAAGCAGGTTTAAAAGGAGTTGACTTTATAGAAGAAGGACACAGTATTTATACAGATATTTAATCCTAAAAATTTCTCAGTTCAACTTTAATGTGTGTACTAGACTTGTTCCGGGCAGAGCTGGAGCTATTGCTTTGATCACACAGGCAGAATTCGATTTTCCATCTAATGACCTTCAAAATATCCTTGGCAGAAAAATTAAAACAGTGAGAGCGTTTTGGATTAGCATACGGGCTTTAAATTAATGATCTCAATTTAAAAGCCTTCAAGGCAGGTATTACGGAGGTAATTCAAATATGCTGGTTTCCTATAAAAGATTTCTAAGAAGCAGGCGAACCATGACCCGTATTGTTACCGAGGATGGTCAAACAAAAGAGAAGACTATTGACGGCCTGTCAGATAGCGGTCTCCATAATCACATGCGTGACCTGCGTACGCTCTTCAATGCCGCCTGTAATAAGTATAATAACAAGACTTGGGCATTTAAAAAATCAAACATTATCCGTTTAAAAAGTATAAAGTCGGCTCCGCTCCACTTACCAGAAAAAGAAACAGTAGTTTGGAGGAAGTCAGAGCGATAAGGGATTGCGTAACTAAAGCAGGAAGCCGGGCTGAATTAGCAAAAGAAATTTATATGCTTTCATTCTATTTATGAGGAATGAATGCAATAGACTTTTATCATTTAACAAGAAAAGATATTAGGAACGGACGAAATGACTACAACCGGGTCAAAACACAAGGGCGAAGAAAGGACAATGCGTTTATCAGTATCAAGATTATTGAAGAAGCTGGGCCTTTGTTAGAAAAGTATATTGAAAAGCTATCGGTACGTTATTCAACCTACGGTGTTTTGGATACAGCTTTAAGCCAAGGCATGAAGCAGCTGAGAAAGCTTACAGGTATTACCGGAGCTACAATTTACTGGGCCAGGCATACATTTGCAACTGTGGCACGGAATGCATGCCGTATAAGTAAGGATGATGTTGCATTAGCTCTGAACCATGTGGATGATGAACACCGCACAACGGACATCTATATTGAAAAAGATTGGAGTATCGTTGATGAAGTACAGATTAAAGTCATCGGCCTATTAAGAAGATTCGATATGAAGACGGCTTCAAAAAAAGAAGGAAGCATCACTAAATAAAGCTGCGTAAAATTGAAACCCGCATGGTTTAGTTTTTGGACCATGCAGGTTTATCAACTATTGAAACCTTAAATTTGATTATCATGAAAAATCTGATCTTATTTTTCCTGACTTGCATTATTGCTACCGGAGCATTTCTGTCGGGTACCACTATGAAAAATCCCCTGCCAGCTTTTATTGTCGGATTCAGAGTTTGGATGTTATTTCTTTACCGGCTCGGACGAAACAAAAAAGGCTGAGTTCAATGTAGCGTTTTCAGCAATTTAATCGTATAAATAGTGGCCGGGAGGATGTTCTCAAGGACACCTTTTTCATGCGCGACAAATAAATTTTAACAAAATTAATTATTTCATAGTAGTGACAGACACCAAATGCCGATGAGTGGGAGTCAACTTAAAATATTAAATACTTTTACCTAAGCTCAATATAATATGCAAGCAAAAACAGTATTGACAGTTTTATTAATAACGGTTGGAATAGCAGTCCAATCATGTAAACGTAATAACCCAGTTGTTCCAAAAGGCGAGCAAACCGTTCCGAAAATTGAAGATATTTTGAACGGAAATGATCAAAATCTGATCAACCTACTGAATAAGGTACGGGGAAGCGTTGGAAGACGTGGCCCCGGATCAAAAACAATTTGGAGTAGAAAAAACGATTATGGCTTGGGACTTTATATAAGCGCCAACCATGTTTATAACATATCCGGATGGAATTCCCGAAACGCCAAATTCTTTGACTTATCGTCCGAAAACATGGGCATTTTTGAAACATCGCAACTTCCTCCGACTAATGGAGGTATCGATTTAGGTAATACACTGGTGGCAGATTTCCCCTTCATTCATTTTGATATTTCTTCCGGTGCCACTAATACGACCATACTGCCGGCAGAAGATTTTTATCTAGGAATAATTGATAATCAACGAACTCCGCAAGGTCCTTTTCCGAAATACCCTGAACTTGTTAAAACGTCTGAACCATTGCAACTATACGATCCCGAGCATAGGACAACAGCAACCCAAACATGGAATACCGCTATGGCAGGCGAAAAAGTCATTGCAGTTGGTTATCCTCAGGATGATATCAACTACCCTAACGGAGCAGTAGCTTATGGAAAAATATTATCCGATAAAGAAGCAGCGGAAGCAATCCAAAAATTGAAGATTGCAGGCGATGTCGAAGGAGATATCCCGTATAATGCGAGTGCCGAATTCTTTATAGAAGCGCAATCGATCGCTGGAATGAGCGGAGGGGGCATATTTAATTCTGAGGGGCAATTATTGGGAATTATGGTGAGAGGAAGCGATAAGGAAGGTGCCCCCAAAATCATAAGAGGAGTAAAAATATCTTATATTAAAGCTGTCTTAACAGAGTTTTATAATGGTTTATCCCAAGTAGACAAGATCAAAGTAAGCCCATTTATAAGGGGCGAATTATGATAAATCGGCAGATTTAACCAAGGTAAGCTGCAACCTCCTAAATACAGGGTATTTCAGATGTCTGCCAAAATTGACATCTTTGAATACCAAGGAAAAACATACGCTATAAAGTGCATAACAAAATAGAATGGCTACTATGCCAATGATTACAAATCCTTTAAGATTGCCATAATCTGGATAAAGAATTAAGTTTCCGTTTAGTTGTTCAAATTTATTGCGTTTAGACATTGGCATTTCTATTGAAATTTTTAATTAATTTAAAAACGGTATAACTTCCTGCAAAAGCAAATGCAACATCTGCCAGAAGTGCTAAAAAGTCGAAATCTGTACTTGTACCGCCTTGTTGTGTTGCCAAATTGTATCCACTAACTTTAGTGTAAAATTTTAAAGGAAAACCGTATTGGTCTGCGCCGTCGGCATCATAACTTAAGCTTAAAGTGAACCAAGTGATTATGCCAAAAAGTGATATTCCTCCTAATAAAATTTTATAGCTATTTTTCATGTTTTCATGCTGAACAATGTGGTAATTAAGCTAACAAGTTTCCTCTTTTATTATCAAAAACCTCCTTGCCATTTTTCTCAATCAATTTATCTAGTAAAGCATTATATCCATTTGCAATTTTATACTCAAGCTCGTCTTTATAAAGAGGAAAAACGCTGTAAATATTTATAGTTTCTTCGGCTGTTTTAATTTCGGTAAATTCTTCATCAAAAGTTACGGAAGGCAAAATAACCAAACCTACATAATCAGTATCTCCGCTATAGGGTTCCATGTCAGTAGTGGCTTGTAAAGTATGGCCAATAGCCAGCCATGTATCGTAATGATGCGGAAAACGAGCGGTTTCTTTAAGCATTCCTATTATCCAATCATTCTCGTTTTCGCCCGGAAATATTTTACCAAACTCAATGGCTTTAGGTAATAAAATCATCAACTCGGCAAATGTGTAAATTTCAGGGTTTTCTACGCCGTCTGGAACAGTCATTTCCAACAAACTCATGCCCGAAGTTAAAAGGATGTTAAAGCTATGTTTTGCTGAATTGATCAAATAAACATCCAAATGAAAATCTGGCGATACCATTTCATGAAAAACAGTAATTTCATCTGATTTATAAAATTTGTCTAAGTGATTTGCAATTGCTTCTCCGTGGTTGTCAAAATATGTTCTGTTGCGAAACTTTTCGTAAAATTCGTTCATATCAGTTCATTTGAATAAGCTGTTTTATTAAATAAATATATTAAATTTTAAGCTCACAATTGAGGATTTCCAGAATTCGCTGGGAATAATTAACTCAGGTTGCGTATTAAAAAAGGTGAAAAGTAAGCATCAAAAAAGGGAAATTTGGTTTACCACAACTAAAAAACTCATGATGATGATGACCAAAGATAAAATTAGTAGGAATATTTTGTTTTATAGATGATTTGTTGAAAACGAGTAGCCATCATGGAGATAGCCGAAGGCAGGTAAGTGACAGCGAGATCATCACAACGGCGCTTGTGTCATCTTTGTACTTTGGGACCCATCAGGTTAGAAAGCTCCATGCGGTGACTTTCGAAGGTTGGCTGTTGAGACTCTGTTTATATTCGCTTTTACTTTAAATAAGATAACACCTAACTAACAACTTGAGTTAATTAAATATTTGTGGCGAATTACTTTTTATTCGCCACCTTAAAATTTATAGATTTTAATATTGAACATGATTAGGTAATTGCCAAATAAATAATTCTTAAATTGACCCTATGAAAAAAGTATTTCAAAGTATTGCTGTACTTGTATTTTTATTCACATCCTGTAATTATTCGCCTAGTAAAAAGCAGGAAAGCGTTTTATATGAAAAAGACGGCTTAACTTTTCAATTTCCAGCACATTGGAAAGTAGAAAAAGATAAGCCAATAGATGGTGTTGCCAAAAGTAGATTCATCACTATCATTAATCATAAAATTATAAGAGGTCAAGAATTCATTATAATTACTGCATCGGATAGTACTGGAACTTTAAAAGAAACATTGGATAATCTCATCAAGCAATCAGAAATTAGTTATACCAGCGGAAATATTGAGTTTGGGGTATTAGATGAAGCCAAAGAATTTAAAATTGGTTCGCAAAAAGTACTTCGTCAAAATTTCGAAACCAATCAAAATAATACTTCAAATAGGGGGATTTTTAGTGTTTTTAATTCTGCTGGCAAAACATTTTCTTTTACAAGTATGGCTGAGGCAACTAATATAATAGCGCATACTGCCATTGTAGATTCTGTGATTAAATCGCTGAAAATCAAATAGCTATTCGCCCTGTTTAAAGTCTTTGTAATAAAAATCTTTGTCGGCTTCCAAGTCTGGCGCAAGCATCCCGCTTTTGACTAATTTTTTAAAAAAAACAAACAATCATATAAATATTGATTTCCGGAGCAGAAGATTTAACTAATGGAAATCAGTTTGCAGAAATATCTACGGAATTACTATTTTACATTTGTAATTTATTTAACAATCACCAAATGCCATGAGGCTTAATCTAAATTTCATTCTTCTTTTTATTATTACCTGCTTTACCGCCTACGGCCAAAGACCTGCAGATGATAAAATTGCTGGGTATTATATGTCGAAAAAAACGGGCAATATGGTGTTTACCAATAGTAAAGATGAAGCTAAATACTACCTCTTTAATAACAAAGGAAAGTTAATTAAAACCCGTAAATCAGCAGTGCTTTAATAGTACGGAAATATTTACTATTCCTAAAAGCATAACGGAGCAAAATTGTGGTTTCAAAAACAGTCCGTAATTGCGTTGTTAGGTCATAAAAGAATATTTATTCCTAATAAGGACGGTAAGTTAGAAGACTCATAATCTTTTGGTCCCTGGTTCGAGCCCAGGTGGGCCCACAAACCCTCTTTACAGCCCGTAAAGAGGGTTTTTTTTTCTACTTGAAAATTAATCGGCCTAAATATTAGTTTAAAAGCTGTTTTTTGATTCGAGCCCATTGAGGTTTTTTAGTTTTAGATCCATTCAATTGCTGATTATTTATTGTAGATAGGTTTATTACTAGACGTTCAGAAGAGAACAATGCTATATAAGCAATTCTATTTAAAAGGTGTATTCGAACGGATATAAAATTGAATTTCTTAAAACGACCGTTTTTTGATAGAGCAGTACTTTTGTAAAATTCCTTTTTGATAACTATCGAAACGATTAACCTGCACTCATTATATTGATTGTAACATTCCATATAGTGTCGTATCTAACCCGACATAAAATGAAGGCAATTGTATTAGCCAGGAAGTAAAACAATGTTTGAGGAAATATATAACCGCTACGCTTCGCAAATATTCCGGGTGTGTCTAGGGTATACAAATGACGCTGATCAGGCTAAAGATTTGGTACAGGAGACTTTTATCTCCGTGTGGAAAAATCTACCTAGTTTCCGTTACCATTCAGAGATCAGTACTTGGATATTCAGGATCGCTACCAATAACTGCCTTCGTGCTCTGGAAGTTGCGAAGCGGATGCCTACTGCAGAACTTCCTTATAATTTAGCAGAAACATTGGAGGAGTCGCCAGAGGAAAAACTTAAACTGTTATATAGGTGTATTTCGGAACTGGAAGAAACAGACCGTATTATCATCTCTCTGGAATTGGAGGGGTTGCCACAGACAGGAATTGCTGCCGTTGTAGGCCTGAGCCACGGAAATGTAAGAGTAAAAATTCATAGGATAAAAGAAAAATTAACTCAAAAATTTCATGAATATGGACAATTTAGATGATTTGAAAACTGTGTGGCACACCGCAAAAACGGATAAATTACCTACTTCAAAGGAAATGCTAAAATTAATTGGCACTTTTCGGAATCAGAAGTTGAGGAATAAGTGGTTAATGATTATTTCATGTTTACTATTCTCAAGTTTAATAATTGCTGTACTATTTTTTGTCAGTTTTAAGGAGATTACGACTTATATTGGTGGTGGATTAATGGTTATCTCAGGACTTTTGGTAGCTGCCACGAATATAAGATCCATCAAACGGTTTAAACACCTTGATAACTGTAGTAATCTGGAATTTATTGAGTTCATAGAGCAAACCCGTCAGAACCAGATTTATTATTATAAGAAAACAATGGTTAGAGTAGTTTTGCTGTGCTCGGTTGGTTGGCTGATGTACTTATACGAGTTTATTTCAAAGTATCCTATTTGGCTTTTTGCTATATATAGTATAGCGATTATCTATCTGGCTTTTTTATGGTTTATAATACGCCCACGGTCGTTTAATAAAGATGCTGCTAAGTTAGTGGCCACTCGTGAAAAAATGGAAACTATATTACAACAACTTAAAAATAAATAAATATGAAACGTAACACTATTCCCAAATCTGCAATGGTTTATCTTATCATAGGTTTAATGTTCACAAGCCTTACTCCAATCATCAGCCGATATTATCCAATACCTGATCTATATAAAGGATTTATCACGGGCTTAGGACTCATGATTGAGGTTATTGGAATAATTAAACTTCAGCGCTATAAGAAAGATCGTATTTGCTTAGCATCTAATACTAAAGATTCTTAATAAGATTTCTTTAAATAAATAGTGAGGTAGACTATATCAATATCGCCTCTTATTTAAGACCTTAAAGTTAGTCAACGATATTATTAGCTTTTGCTGAATAGAATGCCTTTAGAATTTATAGCTAAAAGAAAAATAACGATCTGGATTGATTCCTTTGTTTTTTGAGACAAGATTATATAATTGCTATCCCAAATAGCCTATTATAAAACCACCGTGGCTGTTGCATAAGGGGGATGTTCATTATACAACTTCTTAAAATATGTTTTTTTATGAATGATTATGATAAACTCATTCCATTGTTCAAATCAGATTTTTAGTTTTTGATAATTTGCGTTACATATAAACGAAGGTATTCGTGTAAACTATTTTCATTATTCCACCGTTTTAAAAATCACTTAATTTAAAGCTGAAGTTAACATTACGACAAAATAGATGGTATTGGATATATTTGCATTTTAAAGGTCTTAACGCATAAATTTAAATACCACATATTCTACAACATGAAATCATTCTACTGTTCTTTTATTTTTCTCTTATTTTCTTTTTATGTTCAAGGCCAAGAAGACAATCGCTTTACTACCGGATTTTCGGAAACAATATCTTCTAAAATATTAGGGGAAAATCGTGAAATCTTAATACACATTCCTAAAAGTAACGGAGGAAATAAAATCAAAGACAGAGGTAATTACCCCGTGATATATTTGTTGGATGGAGCTGAAAATTTCAACAGTGTTGTAAGTATTACCGAGCACATGGAAGAATCAAGCCTCTGTCCTCCGATGATTGTAGTTGGAATCGTGAATTCAAATAGAATGAGCGATTTAACAACTGGTACCGATAAAGATATGCCTAAGCAATTTCTTGGTAATGGTGAAAAGTTCATGTCTTTTGTCGAGAAAGAACTTATTCCTCATATCAATTCAAATTATCCAACTACAACATATAAAACATTTATTGGCCATTCAGTGGGAGGCTTAACGGTAATCAATACGTTACTTCATAACCCTGATCTATTTAATTCATATGTTTGCCTTGATGGAGCGTTGTGGTGGAATAATGCTAAAATTGTAAAAGAAGCGACAACAAATTTAACCACTAATAATTACCAAGGAAAAACGTTGTTTATGGCTATGGCCAATCGTTTGGAAAGAGGGATTGATACGCTAAGTGTACAAAAAGACACAAGCGAGAATACAGATCTTATTCGTGCCAATTTAAAATTCATTAAAGAACTTCAAAAAGCTCAAAGGAACCAGTTGCGATACAGGTACAAATTTTATGAAGATGACAACCATCCTTCGGTTAGATTGATTGGAGAATATGATGCGCTTCGATTTATCTTTGACTTTTACAAGCTCAAGATTTACGACAGTGAATTAGAAAATCCAAATTTTAGATTAGATTCTTTATTAGTTACGCATTATAGCAAAGTTTCCAAGCAAATGGGTTATGTTGTGAAACCCGCTGAAAGCCAGGTTAATAATTTTGGATACCAGATGATGGCTGGTAAACAATTTAAGAAAGCGGAGTCTTTATTTAAACTCAATATTATCAACAATCCTAACAGTGGTAATTGTTACGATTCTATTGGTGATTTCTATCTTGGAACCGGAAATAAAGCAAAAGCGATCGAATCTTTCAAAAAGGCTTTAACGCTAAAAGATATTCCCGAAAGCAAAGCAAAACTTGAAAAATTATTGAATAACAAGAATTAAATAAAATAACAGGGTCAATTAAAAAGTTGACCCTGTTATTTCGGTACTCTTCTGAAGCTCTTAAAGTAATAGGATAGATAAAAACATGCTTGTAATCGTCATCGAAATTGATTTGGCAAGAAGAAACAAGTATCTATCATTAACCCTCATTATTTGATAATCAAGTTGGCTTTAAAATATTAGGGTTATATTCTTTATATGACATCTTGAAACATATTTTTTATGACTGATTATCATGAACTCATTCCATTATTCAAATCAGAATTTTAATTTTTGATAATGAGTTTCTGATAATTTGCGTTACACAAAAACGAGGGATTAAATTTAATCCGAAAATCCTAATCAGAAATCTTAGCTATACATTTGAAATAGCTAAGGTTTTCTGAATAATCTTATTAATTTCGATGTTAGGTTTCTATATTAAATATAGGAATAAGGGCGATTGTAGCAACTCCACTATGGCGGGCGGGCCTTTTTATTGATTTACCCTGACCAGGGTTTAGTGATTGCTGTAACCACCAATCTGGGTAATGCGCAGTTTGGTGAAAAGAAACTTGAAAAATTGGCAGATCTTTTTATCAAATAATAAAAATCACCTATTTATAACGATATTGATTTATCTGGGGCGTGCTCAAAATTTCACCAGGCGCCATAGATGCAGTTTTTGACCATTTGGGTGGATCAAGCTTTGCCAGATTTTTTGGCCTGCTTGCAATCTGTTTATTTTAACAATGAAAGGCGACGTATAATATAATTTAATTGTGGATCTACTCCATTTGCAATATCACTTACCTTGGTTTTGACTGTTATCTCGGGTTTTATGCCTTCATCTTTTCTTTGTTTAGTGGGCGATTGATAGATTATTGGAATATCTACTTCAATACCAGAAGATGGTAGATACAAGAAAAAAAATTGCCCTCCATTGATTCCTTGTTTAGTTCCTCCGGTAGCCTCGCCAACCAACTTCGCATATTTGTTTTCCTGTAAAATATCTGCCATAAAAAAAGAGCTCGAACTGTTAGTTGCATTTATTAATAGATATACCTGACCAGCAAAATGGTTTTGATTTGGTATAATGGATTCGGTTGAACCAGTGTTTTTTTTGTAGTACAAGCTTGCTTTGGTTCTATTATAATCAGAAGCTAGTTTAGGCCTTTTAAAAGACGGATCCCAAGTTTGCAGGTATGGCATTAAGCTATCTGAAACTTTCAGGAACCTAAAATAACGCCTTATTGTATGATGAGCGGGATGGGTTATTAGATAGCTAATCACCTTATTGCGCACATCATCGTCCCCGCCTTCATTATCTCTAATGTCTACAATTAATTTGGATGCTCTTATATTTTTCAATTTAATAAAAATGCTATCCAGACAGTATTCATAATTTTTATCCCATCCCTTAGTTGTGAAGTCGCGAATTTTCAAATAGCCACATTGCGGTGAGAGCACCGAAAAGCTAGCAGTTGGTTGCATGGATTCTGTTTCAAAACGAGCCTGGTATCTTTCTTGCCTCACTTGTTTACTAATCATGTGTAAAGAATACTTAATCACTTCATCCTTGTTAAAAGGTTTCACCGCCACTTCATCATAGTCAGACGATGAATGCTTAGCAAAGAACAGTGGGAAATAAATATCGAATAATGCGTATCTATCTTTATTAGCTAAATAGGGAGATATGCCAATATTATCCAGTTTTTTGTTCAATCCGTGCTTTCCATCTGAACGGCTAACGGTTAACAATGAATCAATAATTTCTGCGGTTGGTCGGCCATTTATGCTAATTACCTCATCCCCGGCCTTTATCTTGCCATGTTCTGATAGATTGTGAGTCACGATTATTTTTTTATTGATAACTTTAAAGAGTAGGGGTATTACAAGTTCAGAGTTTAACTGGGAGGATAGAGCCTTTTTTTGGTTATATGGATTCAAATAAGTATGACCACACTTCAGTTTGGCAGTCAGTTGAGAAAGTTTTATATAGTATTCGCTGACACTGAGTGGCTTGTTAGTTTGTATTTTAATTTCTTTAAAATATCGATCCAGTTGTAATTTCTTAAGGTAGCGGTAAGTTCCAGGATGAAGTGATGTGAGCGCAGAGTTTAATATTGCTAAGTCTGAATGCATTTGACTTATGGTAAGCAGCATCTGCTTTTCCTGGCTGTATGATATAGTTGTCCACATCAGACATAGGATAAGTGTATATGTTTTAATCATAGAAGCAAAAGTTGTTTAAAAAGTTTAACTCATCGCTTCAAATCATATATTGATACTAATTAACTAAGATTTTTCCAGGCTTTTAATATATTCCAAGGGTGTTTTTCCCATTTGTTTTTTGAAGGCACGGTTAAATGTCGCCTTGGAATTAAATCCACTATCCAATGCAATCCCCAGTAGTGTGATTTTTTTGTGCTCCTGGTCGTCAATCTTAGAGAGAACTTCTTTTATCCGATACCCGTTTATAAAATCATTGAAGTTAAGGTTATAGCCCGCATTGATCACCCTGGAAAGAATACCGGAATTCAACGTCATCATGGATGCAAGCTGATTTAAAGTGAGTTCTGATATCAGGTAGGGCTTCTGCTGATCCAGCAGCTTGGTGAGTTCGCTCATACGTACAGGTAAATCTAAAAACACCTTGGGCTCATATGACTGATCATCTTCAATCTTTGCTCTTTGGGTAAAATACAAAGCTGGTTTAGTTGCTACCTGAAACATGTAACCTTTTATTCCCAGATAGTAGACCAATACCCCTAAGAACATATAACTGTACCAATCTGCCTTGTAAGATAGAGGAGTAACCCAATTTATCAATTGATATATAAACATCAAAACCAGCCCTGTACCTAATGCCAAAAGTATATTCCTAAGCCAAACAAAATCCAGGTTTTCCAATGAAGAAAGGTTTTGAACTGCGTATTGCTTATACGCGTAGAAAGATTTGAAGGTTAGTAATAGATAATATACAAACGAGCCGTAGCTTATTAGATTAAAAAGCATCGTTTTGTCAATCTCAGCCAATGGTCCCTTGGTACCGAATTGAGTATAGAGGTTTTTTGGAAATGGGAAATACAGGATATAATCTATTGATAATTTACCAAGAATAACTGCCGCCCAGATTATAGGGAGCCAGATATGATTGGCATGTTTCTTTTTAAACTTAAAATTTTGGTTGGTAGCAGATAAAAAATAAAAGTAAATCAATGGGCCTATTAGACAGATTGTATTAAAAGGGAAATAGAACATGAAACTGGTATAGGTATCATGCGAATCGTACCAACCAGCAAAACCAAGCATCCAAAAAGCTATCTTTATGCCTATCATCAAAAGGATAATGCCCAAAAGTAGATTGGATATCTTGAATTTATCTCCCGTTTTACAAATCAACAGTATTCCGAACAAAACAGCTTGCGAAAAGGGCAATAACAAAAATGCGCTGTAGATGTTGAATTCAAATGCCATCATAAACTTTCTCTTGTAAAGATATATATATGAAACTGATCTTTAAAAAGTGTAAACGTATTTATTCTTTTCCTCATTATTTGATAATCAATTAGGTCTGAAGATCTCAGGGGTATATCCCTTATACGACTTCTTAGAGCATATTTTTTATAACTGATTATCATAAACCCATTCCATTATTGAAATCTGAATTTTACTTTTTGATAATGAATCTTTGATAATTTGCGCTATATCAAAAACGAAGGATTGAATGTAATCCAAAACTCTAATCAGAAATCTTAGTTATATCATTTGAAATAGCTCAAAAATGGTTATCTCAGATCATTAGTTTGATATGAAACTGGCAAGGCGCTAACAATATACCAGCGCCTTTTAAACATTGGTGTTTATCTATTTTATAGCATTCGATCTTTTTCATCAATGGCCAGATCATTGATGCTTGCGAACCGTTTCTCCATTAGCCCGAATTTATCAAATTCCCAAAGCTCATTACCAAAGCTGCGGAACCATTGCCCTTGATGGTTATGCCATTCATATTCAAAGCGAACTGCTATACGGCTGTCGGTAAATGCCCAAAGTTCTTTTTTAAGCTTGTATCCAAGTTCATTCTTCCATTTTTTTGCTAAAAATACTTTGACTTCTTCACGGCCCGAAATAAATTCCGACCGATTGCGCCATTCTGTATCGAGGGTATAAGCCGTGCATACTACTTCAGGATTGCGGCTATTCCATGCTTGCTCTGCAAGCATAACTTTCTTCACCGCGGAATCGTAGTTAAACGGTGGTACTGGGTTTTTAATTTCCATCAATTATTTGATTTATTTGTTATTTGAAAAAAAGAGGCCGTCTCATAAATACGAATGTCATCCTGAGGAGTAATTATTTCATAAAATCAATATAAAAGACAGATTAGGCTGCGCGAGATCGTCATTCCCAACTCGATTGGGAACCACGGAGTGCTCATGAATGCCTTTGAAATAAGGGAAACTTATGAATAATCGTAATGCAAGCGCTTTAAGATTCCCGCATGCGCGGGAATGACGGCCGTGCTAATGGATTCTGTCTATGGTACCTTGTCGAAGGATTTGTAAAACTACCTTAAGGGAGCGTTTCGATGCTTCGGCAAGCTTAGCACAGGCTAAGCTCAACGTGACAACATCCAGGATAAATTGATTTATGAGACAGCCTCTTGCTTTATGGATTATACATAACCATGCTCTTCAACCTGCCAACTCCAGGTACAAATCCTTCACATTTAGGCCGTATTATATCCGAAAAACTTATTTTGGAAGGGTGGAGAGAAACTTCAGTATTTCATTTCCTATCTCCTGTGCATGGGTTTCTAACGCAAAGTGGCCAGTATCATAAAATTTTACTATTGCGTTAGGAATATCTTTTTTATAGGCCTCAGCTCCTGCTGGAAGAAAAAATGGATCTTTATTTCCCCACACAGCAAACAATTTTGGTTTATTGGTTCTAAAATACTTTTGAAACGATGGATACAGATCAACATTTGTTTTATAGTCTTTCAGCAGGTCAAGCTGAATTTCTGCAGATTCTGGTCTATCCAGAAAATACTGATCCAAAATGTAGGCTTCGGGAGCTACAAGCGATGAATCGGTAACACCAGTAAAATACTGGAATTTCGTTCCCTCCTTGCTATAAAAAGACCTTAGCGCATCTCTATTTTCCTGGGTGTCATTTTCCCAATATTTCTGAATTGGATTCCACCCCGTACTCAATCCTTCTACATAGGCATTGCCATTCTGCGAAATAATGCCCGTAATTTTCTCTGGATTTGCAAGTGCCAGACGAAATCCGGTTGGTGCACCATAATCGAATACATAAATTGCAAACCTTTTTAAACCTAATTCATCTATAAAACCCTGCATTGTTTTGGCCAGATTTTCAAAAGTATAGGTATAAGTTGTACGATCTGGCAAATCAGTATTTCCAAATCCAGGAAGATCAGGGGCTATAACGTGATATTTTTTGTTTAAAATCGGTATCAGATTGCGGAACATATGTGATGATGTTGGGTAACCATGCAATAATAATACTGTGGGTGCTCCTGCCGGGCCTGACTCTCTATAAGCTACTCCGAGTCCGTTTACATTTACTTTGCGGTAATGAACAAGCCCAACTTCTAAAGCAGGACTTGTTTTAACTGTGTTTGATTGTGCCATAATTTCTGTTCTTCCTAATAAGCCAGTCAGGATGATCGTGAAGGCTATTTTTAGTTTTTTCATTTTTCCTTTTTTTTATTCAAAAGTAAACCTGATATTTAATCTTTCAAAATGATTTATAAAGATACTGTGTATCTCAATTTAAGATTTATGAACACAAATGACCTTAATTTATTTGAAGCCGTTGCGCATTATGGCAGTTTTACAAAGGCTGCTGAAGCAATGTTTACAGTTCAGTCAAATGTAACTACCCGTATAAAAAATCTGGAAGAGGAGTTTGGTGCGCTGCTTTTTACCAGAAACAACCGTAAAGTCGAATTAACTCCGGAAGGCGAAAAACTTATTCGTTATACTAAGCAAATTAACCATATTTTGGATGAGGCAAAAAGGTCGATTGGTAAAAGTGACATCGTAAAGGGCCAGATTAAAATTGGATTTTTGGAAACCATGATGACCCTGAAAGGGCCTGAACTTGTTAATGAACTTGCCGCTAAATTCCCTTTTGTTGACCTGGATTTTAGATCCGCGATGAGGGCCAGCTTAATTACTGATGTGTTGAATTATAGACTGGATGCAGCATTTATCCCTGCTCCACTTGACATTCCTGAGCTTGAACAAATTAAAATAAAGGACGAGCAGGTCGTAATTGTTGCTCCGGCAGATTGTGAAAACCTGGATGTTCTACTTAAAAAAAATCCGCTTAAAACAATAGTTTTCGATCAGGGTTGCGTATTTAGAGCTAAACTTGACTCCTGGCTTGTAAGCAAAGGTATTGCCGAATATCATAAAACAGTAATGAATTCTATTGAAGGCGTTGTAAATTTCATTGAATCCGGTATTGGATTTAGTGTTATGCCGGAAGAAATCATAAGTACGTTTTATAGTAATAGAAATATAAAAACATTCCCTCTGCCAAAGGAGTTGGGCCTTATGACAACGATTTTGGTCTACAGAAAAGATGTGCCACTTTCCCCTGCTTTAAAAGCCTTTATCAGTATCAGTAGCGGAACAAAAACTAACAATATTGATAAATAAAGATTTCACATTCAAGTCTCAAACTGTTTTAAATAAAATACTTGATCTTATGGAAGCAGAGGAAAAACTTAAGCAACATTTTTTAGCAAATACAACAATTACCAATGAACAATTTGAATATGTATCTGCGCATTTTAAATTGAAGACTTTCAAAAAAGGCCAGTCTCTGATTCAGACTGGTGATGTGGTAGATTGTGAATTTTTGTCATCAAAGGTTGTTTGAAAAGCTTTTTTATAAATTTAACCTTGCAACTTGTATGCGCTTAACTTAAATGACTGATATATGAAAGATCTGGGACACGGCTTCACGCTTGTAGACAGGAGCATTTATCTGTATGATTCGGAAAACTTTACTAGCCTCAAAAAGATAATCGATTACGATGCGTTTGAGATGGTTGAAGCTTTTGAGGACAAGACTTTTTACTTTAGGGATAAAAATAGGGTGTATGTTACCAGTTATATGTGCAATGCTTCTGTTATTGAGGGAGCAAAGCCTGAAACATTTAAAGTTATAAATGCCGAAGATGGCATTGGTTATGACGGGAACAATTATTATTGGTACGACACATGCTTGCCGTATGATTACAGGAAGGCAGAAAAATATAATGAGTTTTATCTTCGGGCAGGTGATAAAGTTTATTTTCTTAAAGATGTTGTGGAAGGAGCTGATACAAAGACCTTCAGCATTATCTGGCAGAATGTTGCCCGGGATAGGGAAAGCCTGTTTTTTAGAGGCAGGTGTGTACCTGATGTGGATGTTGATACTTTTAAGAAAGTGCCTGGCTGTTTTGATGCTGATCATCTTGACCAAAGCCACACTTATTATGCAGCCGACCGGAACAATGTTTATTTTGTGAATACCATAAGCAAATCCCTAAAGAGGCTGACTGGTGTAAAGCCTTTGGACTTTTCGGTAAAGATTGTCGATAACAGGCTTTACGGGATAAGCGGAAAGGACATTTACTTTTTTGGCATTAAAAAGAAAGGCTTAGTGCTAGGATAAGGATGTTTAAGATGATTTATGGAGGGTTAAACATAACAAAGCATGTAGGGAAATTATGAATGAATTACAGACAAAACATTTTGCCTCATAATAGGGCGGTTGGGATCAATTTATTTATTTGTAAAGCAATAGGCTATAAGCTGTGAAAAGGTTACTTCATCAATTTCCAATAGAACATCTCTTGATCTTCCCCAAATTTCTTAAAATTAAGGAAGGTTAATATTTGTTTTGAAGCCAAATTTTCCTTTGAACAACCCGCAGTAATGGCTTTAATCCCGGTCTGCTTAAATGCCCACTCTATTAGCCCTGAAGCTGCTTCTTTTGCATATCCTTTTTGAGTTTCGCTTTTAATAATCCCATACCCAAGATCAATTTCACCATATTCATTAGGAAGCCCCTTAAATCCAATGTCTCCAATTAATGTATTTGTGCTTTTATTGAGCACCATCCAGGACTCAAATCCAGAAGGATATTTTACTTTATTCAAATGATTTAAAATTCTGGGTAAAGTATCCAAAGTCTCCAAATCTGGCCATCCGTACCCAGGTGTAATACCTAAATCTGCAAGAAATGAAGTTGAACAAGACAGTGCTTCCTCGCAAATCTGTATAGTAAAAGGCAGTAATTTTAATCTATCTGTTTGGATCTGAAGTGACATAAACCTAAATACCGTGTGAATGTTGATTAAATTTTATTGAAGCACAATGTTAATCAATTATTCCTGATCGACTGTATGTCAGCATATCTTGTTAAGATATTGAAGGAAAAATATTTTATAGAATAGATAACTATCGATTATCGTTAATGAGATTCTTTTATGTAACAAGGCACTATGTTATGCATCATAATATAAATATTTACCATGAAAAAATGCTTTTTTATATTTAGCGCTTTAATCCTTTGTTTAATTTCTATTCCTTGCTGGTCACAAACAGAAAAATTGCTTACAGATAATCCCCTCAGAAACAAATTAGATAGGGCTGTCCAGGTAGCTGCAGCAGATTATATGGCTAATCCAGGCACGGTTGGTCTTTCAATTGCTATTTATCAAGATGGACGCAGTTCAATGTACAACTATGGTGAATCAAAAAAAGGGACAGGTGAACTAATTAAAGCAAATCAATTATTTAATTTAGGTTCTGTAGCAAAGACATTTATTGGAATTATGCTTGCACAAGCTGTAATAGATAAAAGAGCAAACTTACAAGACGATATTCGTAAATATCTCCCAGGAAAGTATCCTAACTTGCAATACCAAGGTCGCCCGGTAAGATTGGTTGACATAGCCAATCATACGTCTGGTTTACCGAAGTCATCCAGAAATTTTCCTGCAAAAATTATGGATAGCATAAAGAATATAAGTCTTCCTAAACAGCTTGATTTCTTTGCGAAGTATAATCAAGATACTTTAATGAAGGATATGCATAAATTCAAGCTTGACACCTTGCCTGGTACTAAGTACGAATATAACGGCAACGCCATGACAATCCTTATTCTTTTACTTGAACGCATATATCATCAACCGTATGAGCTGTTAGTGACAAATTACCTTAAAAATCACCTTGGTCTTTACGATACAAGAACGAAAATTCCTGTGAACCAGTTAAGCCGTTTTATTCAGGGATATAAAGATGCACCACGTCCTGTACAATGGTACGATCTCACAAATAAAAAAACTAATGAGATTAATACTAACCTTTTTTACCCTGGTGGGCCAAGTATGAATTCAACCATGGCAGATATGCTTAAATATGTAATCGCTAATGTTGAAGAAACCGATCCTGCTATAAAATTATCACACAAGGAAACTTACCACCAAACAGACGGTACGGGTGTGGGTTTAGGTTGGATGATTGGCAATGATGATGGGAAACGCTTTCTTTACCACAGTGGCCGAACTGGTATTGGATTTAGCACACTTTGTATCGCCTATCCCGAAGACAAAATGGGGATCATGATACTTGTTAATGATAACCTCAATCAAGACAACATATCCATTTTAAGCGACAAGATTAAAGTTGCGCTAATGGAATGATGACTTATTCTCATTATTCCCTTCATTAATTGATCACAGAATAGGTGCTTTCGAAGTTAAATTTAGTTATACAGTAAATAGCGTAGCTAAGCATGCATGCCCGGTTATATACTAAACTGTAGAAAAAGAAACGACACTTAAGATCTAGCAGAGGCATATTTTATGATGGGCAATTGTATATATTTACGAATTGCCTGTTATATTAAGAACCACCGTAATCCAACAGAATTGAAATATGAAGTTAAATCCGTTAATAATAATTAAATCAATTCTTATACTTTTTATAAGTGTTGGCTTAGGGTTAACACTTTTTATGATGAAACAAGACGTGAAAATTATTGGAGCATATATCGTATCAATAAGTTTTATTTTAGGTCCGGGAATTATTTTATATGGATTGATTTTTGGTTTTAGCATTTCTGAAAAAACGATCAAGAAACAAGCCGAAACGCAAGGAAGTCTATCATTTGACAATAACGGAATAACATATAAACTACCACTTTTTGATACAACCGAATTTATTGATTGGAAAACAATTGAAACAGTAATTTACACAAACTATCAATCTGACGACAATGCACAATTTATTTTCTATTTGACAAAACCCCCAATTCAATCGATGACAGAAAACCCGTTATGGATAAATAGAATATTTCCTTTTGCGTTAAGAAATAAGCAACAAGTTACCATAACGGAAGATTGTAAGAATTTTCAGGAACTTCCAGAGAAGTTGCAAACATATTTAGCAAATACAAATCCAGTCAACCTGACGGAAGATTATAGAAAAGCAAGATTGATACGTTCAAAAACTACAGTTAAAAACAATACAATTAAGACAGAAGAATATTGGAAACCAAATAATAATTATGAAAGAGAGAAAGTCATTTACGATAAATACAATCGGACTTTTGAAGAAATAAAGCAAGCAAAAAAGGCATAAGAAAGGCGAACGGCCAGTGGGTTTGGCAATAGCGGTCCGAAGTGCAAAATCCCAAGCTCAGTATTCTAATTTAGTCTTCAATTCCCAAAAATATGCAGATTATTGGCATTAACTTTAACTGATGATATAGAAATTTAAACAGTCAATTTGGGGAAAAATAATAATTTAACATCAGTTTGGCGGTTTTAGAAAAATCTAATAAATAGGCCGAAATAAATAGCTTCTTTTAATGAAAATAAAATTTAAAAAAGTATTGCTAATAGCAGTGCTTACAACATTAACGGCTTTAATTGCTTCTTTTGTGGCATTGCCAAATAATTCGGGATATGCAGGGTTGTTTTTCATTGCTGCAAGCCCAATATTTATTTGTGTTTTTATTATTTGGACCTATGTTTTATTAGCTGCTATTAGCAGAAATGATATTTTTAGAAAATTAATTGTGATTATTCTGATAACTATGGTGTTTCAATATTTTGTAGCTGTGCTTACGATGGTTACAATTAGTAGCGACAGTCGCGATTATAATCTAAACACTTTTCTATCTGATTCTGCCAGTCTTTTTTTTGACAAAGAAATATTTTTTTGTACGGTGACGATCGCTACGGTGTACGCTTTATTATTAAAGTACATGGCTATTCAATCAAAAGATCGTCCCAACGATAAATAAGACAAGCTTTTTTTGACGATACATTCATTTCGTAAATTCATTGTTTTTAACTAATTATGCCATTCAATAAATGCTTTATTTGCTTTACTGAATATTTTTCCCTTACCCTATGCTGAGTTCACTATCAAAGCGCATTTTTGATTTTAATTAATGGAAGGAGAAGATAGTAAAACACTCAATATCGACCAATTCGAGACGATGTTTCGCAGAAACCATCAATTTCTGTGTGCAGTGGCTATGCAATATGTTCATGATCAGTTTGCAGCGGAAGATATGGTGCAGGACTTTTTCATTGACTTCTGGCAGAGGCGCCATACCATTCAACTGACCACAGGTTTCGAAGCTTACGCGCGCAGGGCAGTAAAATATAAATGCATTGACTTTCTGCGTAAAAGTGCCGTGACTGAGAAGAGGAATTCGATGCTCGCCGCTCTGGAAGAGGAACAAGAACATCATGATGAGCAGGAATATAACGAAATCAGACATCAGCGATATCTCAAAATTGTAGAATTGATTCAAAAATTGCCTGAAAACAGGCAAAATATATTTATTATGCATGCGGTTGATAAAATGAGCTATGCAGAAATCGCTAAAAAGCAAAATATTTCAATCAATACGGTAAAAACACAATTAAGCAGGGCTTATTCAGCGCTTCGTAATCATGCAATTCTTATTTTTATTGCCTTTTCTTCATTGTCAGCGCGTTTTTAAATTTATTCTGAAAAAAAGTAGAGATTTTATCGGTTTGCTGTCACCCATTTTTGATATAGCTACGACAGTGTATTGATATGGATAAAAATCTCAGCCCTTTTACTCCTGACTGGAATAAGCTTTTAGATAAACTGGAAGCAGGTGAACAGTCGTCAAATTCCCTGAGTGCCGATGAACAGGTACTTTTAGCGGAACTACGTGCCATCAGGGATGAATCTGCTGATGCATTGAAAGCCTACTCTTCTTTTCATACTAATAAAAAGTGGGAGGAATTAAAAGCGCAGATTGAGGTAACATCTGCTGTGCGGAGCAGGGGCAAGCTGCGTAAACTTTGGTTTAGCATTGCAGCAGCAGCGGCGGTTTTGCTCGTTATAGGGGGCAGCCTTATTTATCACAGCAATCAGCCACAGCCACAAAATATGGTTAATATCATCAGGAACGATATACCTCCTGGTAAAAACACGGCAACACTTACCCTTGATAACGGCAAAAAAATAGTATTGTCTGCCGCCAATGAGGGGCAGCTGGCCAGCGAAGCGGGGATAGTGATCAGTAAAACTGCTGATGGACAGGTTGTTTATACCGTAAAAGATGATCAAATGGCTACAGGTACACACATCCATACCTTATCGACTGCCATGGGTGAAACTTACCGCCTCCGCCTGCCCGATCAAAGTGAAGTATGGCTGAATGCATCTTCTTCTATCAAATTTCCTGCATCATTTGCATCGGCGAAATTGCGTGAGGTTGAACTTACAGGTGAAGCCTATTTTCAAATTGCAAAAGACAAAACACACCCTTTTATCGTAAAAACCAACCTTCAGGAGGTACAGGTGCTGGGTACACATTTCAATATCAACAGCTACGGTGATCAACACACAACCGTAACTACGTTGCTTGAAGGAAGCGTGCAGGTGTCAAATCGTGCGGAACAGGGGAAAATCATCAAACCGGGAGAGCAATCGATAGTACAGGATGGGCAACCTATTACTGTTGCGCCTGCAGACATTAAAAATGTGATGGCCTGGAAAAATGGTTATTTCCGTTTCAGAAATGAGTCGATTAAGGAGGTAATGGCAAAAATCATCCGCTGGTACAATATTGACGTAGTATATACAGGTAAAGTATCAGATGAGAAATTTAATGGTAATATTTCAAGTCAAAAAAATATAAGCGAAGTACTAAATATGCTGAGCTATTCCAATGATGTTAAATTTAAAGTTGAGGGAAGGAGGGTGACAGTCATACAATAAAAATCTACTATATCTACTCTATAGGAAATTCAAAGTACACCCTGGAACCACAGGAGGATGTGCTCCAGAATAAAATACCAGTCCGACGTCAATCGAACTGGCAAAAAAGGCTGGGAATTAACAAAATTGTCAACTAACCGCTAAAAGCCGCGATCTCGAAAATACAAGGCTTGAAGCAACAACCTAACTTACCAAATGTACCAAATTTGCACTAAACCGGTGCGCTTTTTCAGCGCGCAAAATAACCTATGGAGAGTTATGAAGCTAACCACTTTACTCATGCTTGCTTTTTTCATGCAAGTAAGTGCGGGCACCTACGCACAAAAAATTACTTTGTCAGCCAGAAATGCTGAATTGTTTACCATTTTCGATCAGATCAGCGACCAGAGCGGTTACGATTTTGTGATTACGAATTCTATATTAAAGAATTCTAAAAAAGTGACGATCGATGTTAAAAATGCAGAATTAAGTGATGTTCTGGATCAGATATTTAAAAACCAGTCGCTGGAGTTCACCATCGCTAACAAATCTGTACTGGTTAGAAAAAAAGAGCCTGCATTCCTGGAAAAAATCATCAAAAAATTTCAATCAATTGATGTAACCGGAAAAGTGCTGGATGAAAATAATCTGCCGCTTCCCGGCGCTACTGTAAGTGTAAAGGGACTGAAAAAACAGGTAGTGACTAATAAAGATGGCGAGTTTACATTGAAGGATGTTGATGAAGATGCTGTGCTAACGATTACATTTTTAGGCTATCAGACCAGAGAAATCAAGGCTTCGGAAAACCTGGGCAATATTATCCTGACCATTCAAACAGGTCAGCTGGATGAAGTGACCGTTTCTACAGGATATCAAACCCTGTCTAAAGAGCGTGTAACAGGATCATTTTCAACGGTATCGTCCAAACAACTGGATCAACAGCGTTTGAGCAGTATGCAATCGCTGCTGGAAGGCAGGATACCAGGTTACAATAACGGTCTGATCAGGGGAACAACTTCAATGAACAACGACTTGGTACAGCCTTTATACGTGATCGATGGCTTTCCTGTGGAAAACCGGAGCTTAAATGGTAATGACAAAACTGTAGCAGTAGGCATACCGGGATTGAACCTTGAAGATATCGAGAGTATTACGGTATTAAAAGATGCTGCTGCTGCCTCTATTTATGGGGCACGTGCCTCTAATGGTGTCATTGTTATTGTTACCAAGAAAGCCAAAAAAGGCAAGCCACAAATTTCTGCTTCCAGTACATTTACGCTTTCTCCTTACAGGCAATACACGGATAACCTTACCAATTCTGCAGATGTTGTTGAACTGGAGAAGGAGTGGGCTGCCAATAACCCTAATTTACGCGGTGCAAATGCTAGCACCTATGCGGTTAATTTATTGCGGAATGTGGCCTACCCAAGCCAGGGCATCAATGCCATTCTGAGAAATGCTGCGGGCATACTTTCACAGGCAGATCTCAATACAAAATTAGGCCAGCTGGCAGCCGGCGGATACCAGTATTATGATGATGTTGAAAAATATAGCAAGCGCAGTCCTTTTTATCAGCAATATAACATGAGTATTGGGAGCGCGACCGAAAAAAATGCGTTGTACACTTCCGCAACCTATCGCAATAACAAAACACAGGATAAATATGCGGGAGATGAATCGCTAGGCATCAACATCAACAATACCACTCAGATCAATAAATGGCTGACTATGGAGTTGAGCACATTCCTTTCTTATAACGAAGGCAAAACCCAACCTTACAACACCTTGTCGCCAGGTTATACATTTTTACCTTATGACAGGTTGGTGAATGCAGACGGAAGCAACTTTATCTCGACTGCTGCATCACGTTTATCAACCAATAACATGGTACTGATCAATAATAACCGGCTATACAATATGGACATTACGCCATTGGATGAACAGGCAATGAACATTGGTAAAACAAAGAACTTTACCAGCAGGTCGTTTGTCCGCCTTGGCGCAAAAATAACCGATTGGTTATCTTACAAATCAAGTTTTCAATATGAGTATGCCACCAGCAGGCTTGATCAGTTGTATGATAAAAACTCCTATTTTGTTCGCAACAAGGTAAATAGTTTTGCTTCTTTCAATCCTGTGAGTGGCGGACAGGCAATTTTTAATCTGCCTTACGGAAATATCAATTACAAGGAAAATCAGTTCAATAATGCCTATAACTTTCGCCAGCAGTTAAACGTAGACAAAACTTTTGGGGAGAAACATAGCCTTACCGCAATTTTAGGTTCTGAGATCATGAACCGAAAAATTGAATATGATAATCAGTCGCTTTACAACTATAATCCAAATACATTAACCTATAGCCTGGTCAACCAGCCTTTATTGGGCAGCTACCCCGGTAATATTCTCGGCGGAGGAAATTTCACCGACAGGGATGCGGCGGTTAACAGGATCAGTACACAGCGTTTTGTCTCTTTCTACAGTAATGTTGGCTATGCCTATGATGAAAAGTATCTTTTTACAAGTAGTATCCGCTGGGACAGGTCGAACCTTTGGGGTACGAGCTCCAAATACCAGAATACACCAATCTGGTCATTTGGTGCCGGCTGGAATATCAATAAGGAATCTTTCTTTAATGCAGACTGGGTAGACAGGTTGAAATTACGTGCTTCGCATGGTATCGGCGGTAATGTTTACACCAACAGTGCACCGTTTACTACTTTCAATTTCAACCCCAACTATAACGTAGGCGGTTTGCAGGCTACTATAGGCAGCAGGCCAAACCCATTGTTATCATGGGAAAAAACTACGACCACCAATGCCGGTCTGGATTTCGCAATTTTCAAAAACCGTCTCTCAGGATCGGTTGATTACTACCATAAAAGTGGCAAGGATCTGCTGGCCAACACGCAGGGTGTGCCAACTGAAGGGTTTGGTTATTCAACCTATGTGATCAATAACGGAGAGATGCTGAACCGGGGAGTTGAACTGGCCTTGTCTGGTGATATCATCCGTGGCAAAGACCTGACCTGGAATTTGGGGATGCAGTACGCCTTTAATAAAAACAAAGTTACTTATGTCAACGTAGAGGCACCTTTTTATGTCCTTCAGCTTGATTATCCGCAATCATTCCCACGTATCGGAAATCCATACAATGCCATTTACAGTTATCAATGGGCTGGTTTGAGTAATACAGGGTTGCCTCAGGTTTACAATGAAAAGGGAGAGAAGGTAATGGCTTCACCTGCCACGCTGCAATCTATTGTGTACAGCGGATCGACCGTTCCAAAATACAGCGGATCATTAAACAGTACGCTTTCCTATCAAAACTTCAGCCTGTCTTTCCTATTGACTTTCGAGGGCGGTCATAAAATGAGAGATACATTTTTACCTACACTGGGGGCCAGCTACAACAGTGCCCTGAACGGATACGTAACTCAAATTTCATCGGTAAATAAAGATATCGTAAACAGGTGGAGAAATCCCGGAGACGAGTTGAAGACCAATATTCCTAAAGTTGTTTTTGCTGAGGACCCTACTTACAACAGCCAAAGCGCCGATATCTACAAGTATGCAGACATCAACGTACTGGATGCGACAAATATGCGCCTGAGAAATATTTCACTGGCGTATAACGTACCACAGCAGGTGGCTAAAAAAGCAGGATTAAGCAATATCCGTTTCCAGTTTAATGTGGAGAACGCATTTACATTGGCCAAATCCAAAACTGCAAAATACCTGCTCAACGGATACCTTACTCCTAATTATGTATGGGGTGCTTATCTTAATTTCTAGGAAACCATTTTATACTGCATTTAGCAGCAAACAATATTTAAAGACATAAGTGATGAAAAATATATTTTCAAACACCATAAAATTAGCCGCTCTTGCTTCAGTACTGAGCTTTAGCAGCTGCAAAAAATTTATTGATATCCTTCCTGTAGGAAATGGCCAGATTCCAACTACACTGTCAGATTATGAAGCCCTGATCCGCGATGAATATGGAAACCACCGTGCAGATATCACCCAGGCCGTACTTTTGCTCAATGATAAATTTGAAACCAGCAGCAACCTGAATTACTATCCGCTGTACAAGGCGAATTACAACTGGAACGAATCGGCTGACAGGATCGCATTTAACAATTCAGATGAAGGCAATTACTATAACAATTACAAAGGAATCAATACCAGCAACCTGATTATCGAAAAGGCAGCAGGAACAACAGAGGGGACTGAGGCACAAAAAGCGGAACTGATTGGACAGGCAAAAGTGCTGAGGGCAATGGATTATGATATCCTGGTCAATTATTATGCAGACACTTATGAAGAAGCAAATGCAGCCACCAAATTATCGGTACCACTGATCCTCAGTGCTGATATTGGCGCGGCTTATACCCAGGTATCGATCAAAGAACTGTATGATTTCATGCTGAAGGATATTAATGAGGCCATTCCTGCTTTGGGTGCCACCAGTGCAACAGTACTGCATCCCAATCTCGGATCTGCGAATGCGCTGAAAGCAAGGATACTCCTGCAAATGGGAAAATATGCTGATGCGCTTGCTGCTGCAAATGAAGCCCTGAAGTATAACGATAAACTGTTTGACTGGACAACATTTTATAATACCTACAAAACGCAGATAGAGGCTGTTGATATTTATAACAATGCTCCTTCTCCAATGGGATTTAATTACGTGGAAAATTATTATTTCCGTCACGGTGTATCAAGCAATGCCGGACGGGAACAGGCGATCCGCGTTGACCGTGCAGCACGTTTTGAACAGGGGGATGCAAGGTTTGCTTCCCGCTGGAAACTCAGGACAGTAGGCGCAGATACCTATTATACCAGCATCACCACGGGTTTTTTCAACGTGGGTGGTTTAACAACTACTGAAGTGTACCTGATTAAAGCAGAATGCCAGGCACGTCTTAACGATGTTCCCGGTGCAATGTCTACATTGAACGCTGTGCGGGTGAAAAGAATCTTTGCTGCGAAATATGTACCGCTGAGCGCAGCTAACACCATAGAGGCGGTAAAGCTTATCCAGCGAACCAAAGGAAACGAGCTTATTTTAGGGATTACACCTTTTGCTGATGCACGCCGACTGAACAAGGATCCGAACTACGCCGTTACACTGAGCAAAACAGAGGCCGGACAGGCCTTAACGCTTGCCCCGAATTCCCATCTCTGGACGATGCCATTTCCACAGGGCGCCTCTAAAAATCCGGGTAATGGTAGCATTAAACAAAATGTAGATAAGTAGGGAAAGTAGTACATGAAATAAGCCTTGAAAATGTAATCACCAAGTTAAAAATAATATAATATGAACATTTTATTTAAGAGAATATTAACCATAGTACCGGTGGCACTGGTATGTTACGCAGGCCCGCTATTGGCGCAAAACGGAAAATATGTGTTGACCGGTAATCTTCCTACCGTCAAAGACAAGATCTATCTTGGTCACGAAGTTGGGGATAAATATGTAGTTACAGATTCAGCCAAAGTTGTAAATGGTAGCTTTATGTTTAAAGGAGTGGTTAAACAACCAGGATTTTATAAATTGGAAAGTAAGGGCCTGAAAAACCCAGTACTTTTTATATTGGAGAATTCTGCTATCCATGTGGCCAAACCTGATAGTTTGTCTCAGGTAGTTATTAATGGATCTGCTGCGCAGGATGTATATATGGGCTTTTATAATGGTCCCTGGAAAGCAATCAGAGATAAAGCAGGAGATATTTACGGTCGGCTTGATCAGGCTGAGAAAGCGGGTAAAAAAGATACCGCTACCCGTGCAGGTTTCGACCGGGAATTCAGGATCCTGGATACACTGAACATTGCAGCCGTAAAGGAGTATATTCTCAAAAATCCCGCTTCGGCCGGATCTGCAGCAGTTATTTATGACCGTTTTATCAGTTATCCGAATTTCCCGGTAGCCGAAGCGTTTTTCGGGCTGCTCACTAAAGATGCGCAGCAATCAGAAATTGGTGAACAAATCAACACCGCATTAAAAACTAATGCGAAAACCGCCAAAGGGAAAGTAGCCCCGGCCATTGCGATGCCTGATAAGGATGGTAAGATAGTGAAGCTCTCTGATTTTAAAGGTAAATATGTACTGGTTGATTTCTGGGCAAGCTGGTGCGGTCCCTGCCGGAGAGAAAACCCCAATGTAGTTGCCGCTTACAAAAAATACCATGATAAAGGCTTTGAAATTTTGGGTGTATCCCTTGACTCTAAAAAGGAGGCCTGGTTAAAAGCCATTGCAGCTGATGGCCTCACCTGGACGCATGTGTCTGATCTGCAGGCCTGGTCGAACTCGGCCGTTAAAGCTTATGGCGTAAAATCTGTGCCGGCAAGCTTTCTGCTTGATCCGGAAGGTAAGGTAGTAGGTAAAGATTTAAGAGGAGAGGAACTGAATAAAACCCTGGCAGGCATCTTCAAATAGTAAAAATACACACACCAATATATAAATAGCTGCGGCCCCTGGGTTTGCAGCTATTTTTGTTTTAGGAAGGTTACTGGCCTGTGCAAACTTCAGCGCGTCATCGTTATTTCTAAGCCCAAGGTTATTGCGCAGATTTCTCTATGTGTATCGGCTGTAGTTGTGGAAATAAAGAGCCATACGGCATGAGATGCTCTTTTATATTCCATTTAGTAACTATTCGCACTTAACAATCAAATTGTTATCTGTTTAAAAGGGCGAATCTAAGTCCTTGTTTCTTCATCTGGTGTAACCTAATTGATTTATAAGTTGTCTAAATTATCAAAACTTAAATATGAAAAGCATTCTAGCTATATTTCTTCTGATTATCAGTCTTTCCTGCTTTGGACAGAAAAACAAAAATACCCTGATTAGTTTATTAGGCACAATGCCTAAACCACCAGAATTGTTTGTTGATACATTAGAGAAAATAAATATTGAAAATGGCTGGCGGTATAAAATTCGTTATTTATCGGAAGATAGCAGTGCGGTTTTTCATACACCCAAAGACTACATTACAGCTTATCTATTTATTCCAAATCATAGTTTTGGTACCAAATTACCGGCTCTGATTGCGATACATCAAGACGGCAGTCGTAATTACCTTGGTAAAGCTGAACCGGCTGGCCTTGCAGGTGACGACGACCAACATTACGGCATAGAACTGTATAAACAAGGGTATGTGGTTATATGTCCTGATAGGTTTTATCACGGTAACCGAAGAAGAATTAGTAAGCCGGATACCTTGACTAATTTGTGGTATGAAGAGTCGCTGCAAGCAACAGAACATTGGGCTGGACAGCTTATGTCTGTAGGAAGATCTACAATTGGAAAGGAAGTATATGATTTAGAAAGAGCAATGGATGTGTTGTATGCCATGCCTGTGGTTGATAAAAATAAGGTTGGAGCTATCGGCCATTCTGCAGGTGGCAATGCTTTGGCATACTTCATGTTTGCCGATACTCGCGTCAAAATAGGTGTTTCATCCTGTGGCGTATTTGAGATGGCTGACTGGTTTGATGAGAAGGCGCCCAGCAAACGGTATGCGTATACGGCAATTCCCGGATTTCTAAATACAGCACGAACCTCTGATTTTGTGGGCCTGATTGCACCAAGACCTTTTTTAATGACCCGAGGACTTTGGGAATGGGACAAAGATACTGAGCAGAATAAAGCAAACAGTACGGACCACGTAAAATCTACCGAGAAACTCTATCATGAAGCATTATTTTATTACAAAAAACTTAAATCTGCTAATAATTTAAAAGTGATATATTTTGACGAAGATGGCGGACGCCACGCTTTTCCACCCAAGGTTAAAAAGCAAGTTTATACATGGATTGCTTCTTATTTAAAGTAATTTGTCATAATATCATTATTCCAATGATTGATTTTTGATGGTCTAACGGATACTTAATTTTAGGTATTTTGAAATTTTGCCCCGACAGGCCTTTTATGCAGAAAAAGAAATGATTAATTTGACGTATCCATTTTCCGCAGGATGGTAATCTATGATTCCGCGGAAAGGCTAATAGACCTAATAATACCACGCAATGCCTAGAATAGCGAAGTAAAAATCGAGTATCACCGATCAGAATACACCAAAAGGTGATAATAAGGCGGAGGCTGAAAGTCATTCCGCTTTCAAAAAGGAGCGTTTCAAGAGAATGGAGTCAATGGCCATCGGAAAAATGGACTTTAATGGTAACCAGATAAGTAAGATACATTGTAGGTATGAACATTTCGTTATCTACGAGATTCATAACGTAGTTGGGTTGGATGGACTGAAATTCCACCTTGATATTGACGAGCTTGATACCCGCAATAATCTGGTTGATTTTAATAGGATAATGACCAAATATTCAGAGCTAAAATCGGTAATCTATAAGATCCAGAACGAAGGCTATATAAAAGGTAGGATGCCAACATCGTGTCTATAGGTGTTGTGTGTTTTAAACAAAGTTACAGGGCTGTGCAAATTTAATTACACCATAGGCCTGCTATGGCCTCCAGAAAAACCTGGAATGCAATATATTTCGGATATTATTCTAATAACCATTTTTTTGCCGTTAGCACCACTCCATCGCTTTTTGTGTTAGACAAATCATTCACATTTACATCCGGTATTACTTTAACTTTATAAGTTTTACCGGTTCTGTCAGCCGCGAATCTTTCTGCGAGTAAAAGTTGAGATCCATCGGAGAAAGCATATTTGTTATTAACAGTAGTATAGCCAGCAGAGGGTTGTCCAAACACTTTTACGTTCGGTAGTCCCATGAAAGAAATCGCCGTCATTTCTCCACTGCTTCCTGTTAGTGAGTCAATAAGAACAGCAATTTTAGTTTTCGTGTTCTTAATTTTGTAGCTGATGATCGTTGAGGAAAATAATTTTCCATTTTGAATGATCCATGGCTGTTGTTTCTTTGATTTGGGATCCACAAAGTAGCCTACCGTTCCATCTTCACTAAGCGCATTTAGTCCGGCAAGCATCGGCCACATATTTCCTCCACCATTATGACGTAGATCCACTATCCATCCTAAAATATTATGGGCAGAATCAATTCTTTTTATTTCAGAACGGATCCTGTTTGCAAAAGATATATCTTTTTTTGCGTCGAATGTTAGGCATTCTGGAACTTTAATCCATCCAATCCCTTCACCTAGATAATCAGCTTCGGGATTTAGGGATACTGGTGTTCCGACGATTTTGGATATAGAATTCTTAGATATAAAAAAAGAATGTTTATCTCCTGCTTCCCTTAGTTTTTTTGTGAAAAAATCATATAAAATACGCTTGCTTGTACTATCATTTTCTGTAAACTTTAATGCCTTTAACTCTTGGGTAACCCCGTGCCAATCTACGGAATCACGATACATGGAGCTACTTTTAATTATCGAAAAAACTTCATTCTTTAATTTGATTATTTCTTTGCCAGGCGAATATTTATCCTGCTGTGAATAGGTGCAGAGCGGATACATAAAAAACAAAAATAATAGATATTTAATCCTATTTTTTTCCATAGGTAATAATTTTAGTTATTCATTTTATTTTGCCTTTTATAATTCAATATATCATAAAATATTAAGAATATAACATGTACCAAGCCTATGTAAAAAAAAAATATTGCATTTTATAAGGGCTTCATGATCGTAATAATGAATAATTATCCAGGCAGCTATTGTCAACAACTTCTTGATGAAAGATCAAGTAAATCTAATAGAAAATAAGACGATGATAAATTAAATAGGTTGCAAAAGACTTTAAAATTATTACCCATGGTTATTTAACCTCTCTATTTATCGTCTTGTGTGTTTTGTATTGAGCGCAGGCTTACTACGTATAAAACAGGATTGTTTTACCTGAAAAGGTAAAAAGACCGTTTTTACTTACCCTTTCTTTACCTGTTGTTTACCCTTTCTTGCTACCAGGTTAACCCCAGGGTTACCCTTTGCTTACCCTGGGGTTACCTTTTGCTTACCTAAAAGGTAACCCCAGGGTCTGTTTTGGGTAAGCGATTCCTCTATTTAGGGTTACGCTGCCCTTAAGCTGGGCGCCACAAGAGGTAGGGGTTTGTGCGCCAAGAACCAGCTGTATTTGTTTCGATAAAATATAACCCATCTGGCGCAAGCATACCCGCCTGGGCTTTAAGTTTTTATTATTTTTTTGGCATAAACAAATCGTTATATTAGATATGAAAGCTTGATAAATATTTATTTGATATTTTAAATATTACTAGTCACAAAGGAGAATGCTGGCGCCACTGGGGCAATAATTTAAGAAAATGCATCGAAGAAAATAATTTATATTGCGTCTGGTGTTTAATGTTTCAGTTCAATGTTGAAAACATCGATGTCTGCTTCTTCAAGTATCCTGTAAATAGAAGGAACCTGATCAACATTTTCGTATTCAATAAATATCCGGCCGTTGGCTGGTGATACAGCTATTTTAAAGAAATTTAACAGACTGGCAGCTCGTTCATTTTCGCTTGTATGTATTTCAATTAACACTTATTTTCTTTTAAATTTCTATTCAATATTTCTTGAAAAAGATGATTTTAGACAAGAACTCCTGAGCAAAAATATTTAAAAGCGCCCTTGAAAACTTGGAGAAATGCGAACGGTTAGCGACTATTTCGGGAAGAAAATAAACCTGTGTTATAACCAAATAATTTTAATTACTATTGCCAATCAACACAATAATTTTACCGGGGGGGAAAGAAAATATGTTCAATTATAGTGAATATCGTGTGCCTTTAAGTATGTCCTTATTTGTGAAAAAAATCTGGACACTTGATAATTTAGAAAATTTGTCGATGCTGGTTGATAAATATGCGCTTCCCAATGGTTGCTTCAATATTGCGATTATTCGTGGAAATGGATTGACTGTCAATCATAAGAATAAGGTTATCTCACTGCAGAAAGGAACATACTTCTGTGGCCAGATGACCGAGTTCATCGGAATAGAAATACGCCCTAACAGCAGGGCGACTATGGTACAGCTCTTTCCCTGGACCCCTATGTATTTTACGGATGAGGATATGGATCGCTATACGGACCAATTCTTTCGGACTGATGTTATCATGCCGGAGGTAACTGAGGATTTACTATTGAGCAATGCTGATATCTGCAGGATGATTTCGGAAAAATGGAGACCATTTGTAAGACAAGATTTAACGGCAAGAAACCTCCACCTGGCAGCTTCAATGATCATGAAAGTTGCTGGTGAGATAGAAATTAAACATATCTCCGCAATAATGGGATGTTCGCCAAGGTACCTCCAAAAACTATTTAAGAAGGGTCTGGGAATAAGCCCAAAGAAATTTGCAAACATCATCCGGCTCAGAGGGGTCGTTGACAAACTGGCTTTTGGGATGCAGAGAGCGACCAATCTTACCGATTTGGCCGTCTCAAATAAATTTTACGATCAGGCTCATTTTACAAATGCCTTTCAAAATATGTTTGGAACTACACCAAAGCAATTCAGCGGCAAGGACTATTTCCTGTCTTACATTAAATAATCAATAGTAAACCGGACCCCTACTGGTCTTAGCGTCTCCAATGCTATTAAGTTAAGGGTTTTGGGATTTTCAGATAGTTTTTTTGTATATTTATATACAATCAAAAAAGATACATGAGTTTAATTTCCAGCAATATTTCCAAGGAGAAACATATCGTTTCTCCTAAAAAAAACATGTGATTTTATTCAAAAAAATCCGACCCCTGAGAAGTATATTACCAAAGCAAAGTTTTTCATCAGAAAGCGCTCACTTACCTTTCCTATCGTAGTTACCTCAATTTTGAATCTATTCAAGGAATCTGTTGAATACAATATTTCAACTCTATTGCCCAAATTCAAAGTCAAAACAGTTACTGGGGCAGCTTTCTCACTGGCTCGTTATAAGGTCGAAATTTCATTTTTTAAGGATCTGAACAGCATACTTGTGGATTTTCATCAACGACACTATGTTAGACGTTGGAAAGGCTTTCAGTTGATCGCCGGCGATGGCTCAACGGTCTCGCTGCCTGCATCACCGGGTATAAAAAAACACTTTGGCGTTTATTCTGAAAATGAAAATGGTGCCAAAAGTTGTCTTGCCCAATTGTTTATGCTTTTTGACATCAACACAAAGACAGTATTGGCGAGTCGGATAAGCGAGATGAAGAACTCAGAGAGAACTCTTTTCAAGGATTGCCTAAACAACCTGGCGGTCGATAAGGCTATTTTTATCTTAGACAGGGGATTTGGTTACTTCAATATATTCAAGAGGCTTATCGAACAGAAAAGTGACTTTTGTATCAGGGTTAGCTCATCGAATTCTACCTTTGCCAAACAGGTAATGAATAATCCATCTGAGGATTTTATTACGGAGTGGCAACCAAGTTTAAGGGAAAAAAGGACCTGTGCCGAGCATGGGCAAGATTGCGAACCCATAAAAGTAAGAGTTTCGAAAATCAAACTAACAACAGGTGAGATCGAACTATTGATATCCTCACTTGAGCCTAAGAATATCAGCTTAGCAGATATTAACCAGCTTTATACTTTCAGGTGGGGGATTGAAGAGGGTTTTAAAAAGCTCAAGCCCAAAATGAAACTCGAGCAGTTTGGTAGCCGTAAGCCAGAAGGCATACACCAGGAATTTGAGGCCCATATTTTCATGATGAATCTCGTTGCTTTACTGGGGATTACCGCACAGGACACGATTGAAAAAAACACGGATAAAAGAAGATACGATTATATCTTCAACTGGCAAAATGCATTCAGATTTGTTAGGAACAGCCTAATTGAGTTAGTCATGGGATCAAAACTGAAAACAATAATTAAACGGCTAATAGAGCAAATTTCTAAAACTGTAGTTGCGGTAAAGCCAACAAGAAGCTTTCCCAGAATTAAAGTTCGGCAAAATAAAAGCAGGTTGCACCAGACATATAAATAGCTTAACTTAATAGCATTGGAGACGCTAAGACCCTTCTAGTTATCGTTAGTTTTTGCATATTTCAGATATGATTTGATTAAGAGTCCGCAATTTTATAACCTTTTCAACGCATCTTCGTTACCCAGTTTGGTATTCGATTTCTGAATCTTTGATTTGCCGAATTTATAAGTAAAACCTACAAAAACACGTTTGCTATCGTTACTAACCCGTTCTGCGGAATTAAAAGTGCCATAATTACGTTCGATAAGGTAATCGTTCCGCTTAAAAACCAATTCATTTCCACCCAACCGGAGCTGCCCTTTACCTTCCCAAAGGTTGAGTAAAAACGACGCATCGATGTTTTTATAACCACTATTTTTCGAAAGATCCTGCACATAGCTGGTCCAGTAATAGGCATCTATCTGTAGTTTCAGGTTCTTCGAAATTTTAAAAACCTGCGAACTTTTAAAGTCAGAATGAAAAGCAGCCAGCTTGTAGTTGGTGCCTAAAACTGGTCCTTCGGCTGTGTTATAGCCAATCGGTGTACCACTATTGAGGGTTTCCCACCAATCGTTTATCTTAATTGGGTAAAACAAATAAAGCGAAACATCTGATGCCCGGTTAAGATTCTGGCGCGTAAAATAAGTAACTTTTGTTGTAAGGTCCTGTTTGTAAGGGAAGAGTCCGATAGTACCTTTTGTATGGGTATAACTTAATGAAAGATTAAGCTTGTGGATATTCGCACTTAAAGTATAGGTATCATTAAACTGTGGTGTGAGCGATGGGTTGCCCTGTTCAATTGTATATCGGTTAAGCAGTACGGTATAGGGTACAAGTTCATAATAAGGTGCGCGGTTAATGGTTGGCTTATACGAAATGGAAATATTGTTATCCTGGTTAAAATTATGCTGATAAAGAAATGTCGGAAAGAAATTGCTGTAATCTTGTTTGAAGTTACCCACAAAATCAGCCCGGGTATTTTCAATCCTTAAACCCATTTGTACCTTATCTTTCTTCCAGTCCTTGCTCAATATTCCGTAAACGGAAGCAATTGATTCCTTTAAATTGCTCTGATTGGAAAATATGGGGTTGGATTCGAACTGTCCGTTGCGGTTATCCTGATAATCGACACTAGTATTGGAATTGGTGTACTGAAATTTGAAACCGGCTTCGAGCTTCCATTGCTTTTTAAACTCATGGATATAATCAGTCTGAGCGATGTAAACATCTATAGCGGCTTTGTTCCTGTTTTGGTAGTGGGTGGGAATTCTGATGATATTGCCTGCTCCATCATAAATTACCGAAGGGAAATCCTGGAAGAGGTTACGTTGCCATGGGGTAAAAGTCGCCAGTACCAGGAGTTCATTTTTTCCTGAATCGGCCAGAAGATGATAGTTAAAGTTATAGGTATAAGAACTGGCGCGTTGGTTAAAGGTAGCATCAGTATACGATACCGAATCGATGAGGGTGTTTTTACGGCCAAAGGCATTCGTTGTTGCCCATGGGCCTTTAAAATAAAAGATTCCCCCATTTGCAAGAAGCCCAATACTTTGGTTTTTATCCAGTTGCAGTTCCGCGCTTGCCTGGAAATTATAGAGGTTATTATCTGTTATCCGGGACCAGTTGTTGGTTAAATAGTATAGCGGATCGGTAGGGTCCTGAGACCTTTCCGAACTTATACTGAAAATGTCGGTTCCTTTGGTAACACCGCCACTCGCATAAAGTGTTAGGTTTTTGCGTTTGTAAGTGGCCGAAGTATTCAGATTAGCAGAAGCATATTTTCCGGTTGATCCATCAGCGCGGACATCGCCCGTAAAACCTTCAATCTGACTTTTTTTAGTGATGATATTGATTACAGCGCCAAAAGCAGCATCATATTTAGCCGAAGGTTGTGTAATTAATTCGATTTTAAGGATATTTCCCGCCGGCATGGTTTGCAGGATATTTTCCAATGCCGTATCTGGCACGGGTTTGCCGTCGATTAAAATCATGGTCCGTTTTCCCTGCAAACTCACTGTGTTATCTGCTGAGATCCGCACAAAAGGTGCCGATTTTAATACCTGGAGCGAATTTCCCACCGCCATGGCACTGTTGTCTACATTAAAAATCAACCTGTCGCTTTTGGCTTCTACCAGCGGTTTGCTGGCCGTAATTTTAACTTCTTTTAAATTTTCTCCTGATGATTGAATCGAAATAGGGGCGATGCTTACCGGTGCATTACCGCCAACCGTAAAAGGCTTGGTGGTATAGGAGCTATAGCCCATAGGCGAAACCCTGATTTTATAAATGCCCGGTTTAACTGATGGAAAGGTGAATTTCCCATCAAGATCCGTTAACGAGTTGATCACAAAAGATGAATCGGCTGCTACGAGCAGGGTTACAGTGGTATACTCCAATGGCCTGGCATGTTCATCCAGCAACCGGCCGCTTACCTGGTCTTTTGCAACAGAATCTGCAATGCCAGGGTTAACGTTTTGCTTTACCGGTGCTGCGGTGTTGGAAACTGCTGGGAAAATGGAGTAATTTTTATCATCCACCTTATACCATGACAAATTAAGTGGTAAAATAACAGCATCTAAAATCTGTTTTAATGGTTTGCCCGAAAAATTATTGGCCTGATAAACTAACTGTTTGTCCTTAAGCTGACTTTCTTCGTATAAAAAATTGACTTTAAATGCTACGCTCAATTTAGCGAGGACCTGTGTTAAAGCTTGTGTTTCTTCTTGTTTTACCTGCTGGCCAAAAGTAAATGGCTTAAAAAACAGGACGCACATCAAGGTAATAAAGCTGACTTTTAAGTTCTTTTTCATGATCTATGCCTTATTTAGATGTAACAATCAGTTCGTGTGTAGCCGCTTTCGGGGTAATATTGATGTTCAGGGTAACGCCAATGGCTTTAAATAACACATCCCGGTCCTTTGTGCTTAAAGCACCTGATAATCTCTTTTCCAGAATCTTCGGATCGTCTACCACCACCTTGTAGCCATAAATATCTTCGATATAATCGAATATTTTAACCAGCGGAACATTGCGGAAATACAATTTTCCATCTTTCCAGGAAGCATATTCGGCAACATTAATTGATTTTTTAAGGAGTTTACCGTTTGCATATTCAGCGATATCACCAGGCGCTAAAATAAGCGGTTTCGTTTCTCCGGTTTTTAAATCCAGACTGATTTTGCCTTCTAAAAGGGCAACTTCAGTACGGCCCCTTCTGTCGTTTACGTTAAAGGAAGTTCCCAAAACTTCTACATTAACCGCTCCGGTATGTACAATGAAACGTTCGTGGTTTTGTATTTCACCAGTTTTATGGAGGTGATTTACTTTTAAAAAGGCTTCGCCCGAGATCCAAACCTCGCGGATTTCGCTCTTATTCCAGTTTTTATCATATTTAATCTGCGAGTTGGCATTCAGGGTTACCATTGATCCATCAGGTAAAGTGATATTTCTCAATTGGCCATAAGGCGTTTCGATATTTACTTTTTGGTTAACCGAATATAATAAGCCGATGCAGAACAGGATACCTACTACAACCGCTGCTGCGGCATAACGGTACCACATTGGGAAGATTTTGCCTGTTTTTTTAACCGAAATGGTTTTGGTAGCAATGTTTTGCCAAAGTTGTTTTTCCTCATTTGTATCGAGTGCATCGGTTTCGAATTGCATCGATAATATGATTGCTCTTGCATCTGCAATTATCGGGCCTAGCGTTGGATAAGTATTCCTGACATTCTGCCAGAATAGTTCCGCTGTTTTATCAGGCTGAAGTACCCAGAGGATAAAGGTCTCATCATTGATCAGGTCTGCTAAAGTATAAGCTTTGTAATCGCTTAGCTGTTTCTTCATTGTTATTGATTTTGATCCTATTAGCAGCAGCAGCCTTCTTTTACCCCATCAAAATGGATGAAAAATCTTAATTTGTTTTATCTGTTTGATTATCAGTTTAATAATTTTAAATGAAGCAGTGCGTAAAGCAATAATAAATCATCTTTAGAAAGGTTATTACGCAGGTAATCTAAAGAACGGGCCATGATTTTATAACCCGCCTTTACCGTAATCCCCATCACTTCGGCAATTTCTTCGTAACTCAGTTGCTCATGAAATTTAAGGAAGATGGCTTCTCTTTGCCTTGCCGTAAGTTTAGCAAGGGCGTTTTGAAGCTGCCCGCTCACCTGCAACTGCCTTTCATTATCAATGATAGTTTCCTCTATATTTAAAACCGCATGGAACTGATAGTTTTCTGTTTCCTCGTAAGTTTCATTTTTGCTTAGCTGAAAGGTTTTTTTGAAAATGGCATGCCTGAAAGATTTGTAGAGGTAATTTTTTATATGCCCGGGATTTCCGACAGACTGTCTTCTCGTCCACAGCCCTACAAAAAGATCCTGAATACATTCCTTGATAAGGTCTTTATCTTTGGTAAACTTCGATCCATAATTATACAAACCTGCCGAATAGGTTTTGTAGAGGGATTCGAAAGCCGCCTCATTACCATTTTTGAAATTTTTCCAGTTTAGGGATTCGTTGTTCGGATTATGGTTGTTGTGAATTTGCAAAATATCGGTCTGAATAGATTTAAGGTCCGGGAATGAACAAGTTTAGTCTGCGTCACACAAATTAAGACAGCCAAACATAAGTAAATTCTTTCAAACGTATATTCTTGTTTAATACGATTTTCAGGCTGAGATGCCATTTTGGAGGGGATAAAGTGACCCGATTAGAACACCTTCAAGGAATTTTGGCAATTAAAAAGATATAATTAAATACAAATAGCTGCACTGTATATGTTCGATAACTCATTTAATAGACCCAATAGCTAACTTTTTAAGTAAAAAAGATATTGAAAACTACAAGTAAAAAGGCATGCTTTGGATGATGAATGCAGAAGCAAGCTAATTGCAGGTTAAAATTTTAAAAGCGATTTCCCTGATTAATCACTGAACTATTTAGACTTATTAAATATAATGGTTTATATTTGCCATTCTGTATAAGCAACAAACGCATTTGTGAAAATTTTTAAGGGTAATAAAGATGATAAATTACTGAATCAAATTGATGATTCAAGTTTTCGCACCTTATTTGAACAGTTCTGGAAGCCCTTATTTGCTTTTTGTCAATACCATATCAATGATGATGAAGTTGCTATGGATATTGTTCAGGATATTTTTTGTTCTCTTTGGAGGCGTAAAGATTCGCTTCATATTGAAACCCGAATGGAATACTATTTATTTCGGGCAGCGCGGATTAAAATCAGTGACTATTACCGTGAAAAATTTAAAAGGGAAAGCCAGAACCAGTGTCTGCTAGAAAATTTCTGCGAAAGTATTAACAATACAGAAGAAACTATTCTTTTTAAGGATCTGGATCATTTTGTCGACGGACTTGTGAACAGGCTACCATGTAGGTGCAAACAGGTGTACACGCTAAGCCGCAACAGTGGTTTAACAATACCCGAAATTGCAGAGCAGCTTGAGCTTTCAGAAAAAACAGTAGAAGCACATTTAACTAAAGCATTGCGTTTTCTCAAAACTTATTTACATTAAGAGCGGTTTAAATTTTTATAACAAAAATAAATGGCCTTTTGCTGTTATATTGAGGAGTAATTATTTATAAAAATCAAGATAAATGATGGTAGAATTTAATGGAAATATCTCCTAGACGGATCGTCATTGCGAGAAGACTTTTTCAGCTGACGAAGCAATCTTTATAGCAAGGATTACTAGCATGATAGATTGCTTCGTCGTTACTCCTTATAATGACGTTTATGTAAATAATTTATATTTAGTGTTATTTTTTTTGACCATATAAGACATTTAAGGACCATATAAGCTTACATGTTCTTATATGGTGTGAAAGCCTGAAGGATTATTTAATGAATTAGATGTTCTTAGGTGTCTAAGGTGGTTAATTAAACTGTGTAATCTTTAATTTTTACGACCAGCTTAGACATCTTAGCTCAATGAGTTTTGCAGGATGCAAAATCTTAAACCTAATACGTTAAAAAGCGAATATAGGACGTTATTCCTGTTTTTTTCATGCCACAGATCTGATGGTTACTTATAATGACATTTATGTAAATAATTTATATTTAGTGTTATTTTTTTTGACCATATAAGGCATTTAAGGACCATATAAGCTTACATGTTCTTATATGGTGTGAAAGCCTGAAGGATTATTTAATGAATTAGATGTTCTTAGGTGTCTAAGGTGGTTAATTAAACTGTGTAATCTTTAATTTTTACGACCAGCTTAGACATCTTAGCTCAATGAGTTTTGCAGGATGCAAAATCTTAAACCTAATACGTTAAAAAGCGAATATAGGACGTTATTCCTATTTTTTTCAGGCCACAGATCTGATGGTTACTCGCAATGACGACCTTTTTTTGGAGTCTGTCATTGATAGCTTAATCGAATTTACTTTATTAATGCGTTGAAATGGTCTTCGACTACGCTACATTTGACGTTATTTATGAATCATTATTAATCAGCATTTTAATTACTTTCGTATTTCCATCCAGCTAGGCCAAAGTACGGTATCCCCGTTCTACTTAAATCCGGCCTAACAAATTTTTCGGGCTGAACTGTTCTGACCTCACAACTGGCTTCAAAAGAAAAATTTTCAGCCGGCAGTTTTTGTTTTTTCATATGTGTTTATATTTTTAATGGCATTCAAGCTAGCTTCGCTGGTCTTTTTGATGCCAAAAAGAAAGAGCCGTTCGGCGGCGGCGAGCCGAGGCAAGACCGTGGTGTATGGCAAAAGAAATAAATTGTACGTCACTCATATTGATTTTAAACAATTAATTAACCCTCAGACTGACATACGAAATAAATTTTATTTAATTTTAAACAGGCGCAAACCCATAGCAAAAAAATATTTTTTTTTGACTAAGGGTAAATCTCCCGATCTCCGACTTGTATTCTAAAAGGAGTTCATGTCGGTAGATCATCATTTGTTAGAAAAGTATTGGGCGGGTTTATGCACCCCTGTGGAAAGGAAGATCGTAGAACAATGGATGTTGGATGGAAGCCCCGAAAAGCCTTATGAACTTCGTTCTTCCGAAGCAGAATCAAAGCTAAAGGAGCAGTTATGGCAACGTATTTCAGGAACGCATCCGGAAGTAAAAGCCTATGATGAACCGGCCAGGGTTATTCGGATGCCGGTATGGTATAAAAGAATATCTATCGCGGCAATATTTCTTTTGCTGGCGGGCTTGGGCTTATATCTATCAAACAAGCAATCACCTGCTGGCACTTCATTAACCTATAAGGAGGTAATGCTTCCATACGGAAAAAAAGCAAAAATCACTTTAGCTGATGGAACCCTGGTGTACCTTAATGCAGGAAGCAGGTTGAAATATCCCGATCATTTTTCAAAAACGGAACGGAGGGTATTTCTGAAAGGAGAAGCCTTTTTTGAAGTGACTAAAAATCCAAACAAACCGTTTTACGTTCAAACTAAATATACCACAACACGCGTATTGGGCACCCGCTTCAATCTTCAGAGCTGGGAAGGCCCTTTTGATCAATTGGCTGTGGAAGAGGGCAGGGTGCAGTTTACAGCTGCCGGATGTATCGATACGCTGATCTTATATCCCAATATGCAGGGTACATTTAATGGTCATTCACTAAAGCAAACCACGATTAACAGTGCGCATATTGTTGCCTGGACTAAAGGTGTCATGATTTTTAATGATCGTAAATTAAGTGAAGTTGCGGCAGAGCTGGAACGCTGGTATGGCGTTAAAGTTCATCTCAATGATCCTGCTTTGTTTAATTACCGGGTAAAGGCCCGATTTGATAATCCCTCACTGACTGATGTACTTCAGGATATCAGTTTTGCACTTAATATAAAATACAAAATGAAAGATAAGGAGGTCACATTGTCCAGATAAGTAAATTTTAACATGAATACCCGGTGTACGCGTCGCTAAAGTTGTTCACCGGGTATGAGCAATGCACTATAATCAATCACATTACTTCAAATCAAAAATATGAACTTTTTGCTATTTAGCACAAGATTGTTTTCGCGTATGGGGAAAACAATCGTTTTAATTTTACTCACCATTTTCATTACCAATTCAGCTATGGCACAAACCACAGCTTTGAAAAAAAGAATCAGTATTCAGCTTAACAATGTCTCTATCGCCCAGGCTTTGGCAGAAATAGAAACCAAGGCAGGTTGCAGTTTTATTTATAGTCCGGATTTGTTGAATGTGAATAGGAAAGTCAATTTGTCTTATCAAAATGCCACTTTAGAATATATTCTCCATGGAATTTTTGGAGAAGAGATCAGGAGAATAGAGGTAAAAGGAAACCAGATTAACCTTCAGCCTTCAAATGGTAAAGGAATGATTAAAGGTCGGGTAATCACAAGCGACGGCCTGGCTGCGGCATACGTTAACATAGATCTGGGCGGCAGCAAAATTCAGGCAGATGAAAATGGTCTTTTTAGTTTTACCAATGTAGAAGTGGGAAGTTATCCCATCACAGCCAGATATGTAGGGTTAAAGGGGCAGGAGCAGCGCGTTCAGGTTACTGCAAATGCTACGGTGGAAGTTTTATTCACTTTATATGAGGATATGAGGGCACTGCAGGAAGTAGTTGTTAATGGTGAGCGCGTAAATAAATTTGCAAACAAAACGACGGAATATGTTTCACGTTTACCTTTAACGAATCTGGAAAATCCACAGGTGTATAGTGTAATAACCAAGCAGCTGATGCAGGAACAGGTTGCAGTAACCGTGGCAGATGCCATACGCAATGCCGGGGGTGCCGTTTCTATAACAAACCCTTCTGGTGGCGTAAGTGCATATTTCAGGGGATTTGGAACTGGAATTAATGCACGTAATGGTATGGAATCTACTTCAGACCGTTCTGCTGTAGATTTAGCAAACATCGAACGCATTGAAGTGATGAAAGGCCCTTCAGGTACTTTATTTGGTGCTTCGGTTTCTTCCTTTGGCGGGGTAGTGAATGTGGTGACAAAAAAACCGATAGAAGCAAAACGTACGGAGTTTAATTATACTACCGGGAGTTTTGGCTTAAACCGCCTTACTTTAGATATTAATACACCGCTTGATCAGGAAAAAAAGGTGCTGTTCCGGGTAAATTCTGCCCTGAATCGGGAAAGGAGTTTTCTGGATTATGGTTTCAATAATACTTTTTTACTGGCACCAAGTATTACCTATCATGTAAATGAACGGTTATCATTAAATGTAGATGCAGAGTTGTTGCAGGTACATAACACGCAGCCTATGAACTACGTATTTAGAACTGCAGCGATTAAACAACCAAGCGATTTATTACTGGACTACCGGAAAACATTGTTTCATGATAATGTTGATGTTGAAAATTATGCAACACGTTTATTTGCTGAAGGGGTGTATAAGCTGTCGGATAACTTTAAGTCAACTACACTTTTTTCTTTTGTTTCTGAAAATGTAGACCACAGTTATCAGCGTTTGGTAATCTGGTCGTCTCCCAGCAATGTAACCCGGGCTTCGTATGTGTATGGTCCGGTTTATAATGGATACACAAATATTCAGCAGAATTTTAATGGCAAGTTTAAAACAGGTAGTTTTACCCATAACCTTTTAGTTGGTGCAAATTACCGTCATTATACCTCAAGTTTTCTATTTGCAGATATACAGCCCATTGATCAGATCGATGTAACCAAATCTTTCAAGCCAATTGTTAGCCAGCAAATTGATAAACTGGTAAGCTTTGAACCTTTTCCTTCCCCAACGCAGCAAACGGCCAGTGTTTATGCTTCAGATATGATTAATGTGTTACCTCGCCTTTCGGCCATGTTATCACTACGTTTGGATCGTTATAAAAGACAGGCTGTTGAAGGTGATGAAGATGGCTATAATCAAACTTCTTATGCACCTAAATTTGGCCTGGTTTATGAATTGCTACCTAAATCGGTTTCACTTTTTGCCAATTACATGAGTGGTTTCCAGAATGTTTCTCCAGTATCACAGCCGAATGGAAGCAGGCAGGTTTTAGATCCTTTATTCGCTACCCAGGCAGAGGGTGGTATCAAAACAGAACTTTTTGAAAAGAAACTCAGTTTTACCGCCAGTTATTACCGGATCAATATTGACAATGCCACCCGTTTGAACGAGGAGTTATTTACTATACAGGATGGTAAACAATTGAGTAAGGGCTTAGATTTGGAACTAATTACGCAACCCGTTGCCGGTCTGAATATTTTGGCAGGTTATGCTTATAACGATAATCGTATAGTAAAAGCAGCTTTGGATGCCAATATTGATGGAAATAAAGCTGCAAATGCCCCTGAAAATGTAGCGAATTTCTGGGCTTCATACGCTTTCCAGAATCAATTTAAAGGATTGGGATTTGGTGCAGGAATGAATTATGTAGATAAAATGTACAAGGCATCGGATAACAAATTTTTTATTCCATCATATACACTGGTTAATGCTGTGGTATTTTACAATAGGCAGGCCTGGGGAATACAGGTTAAAGCCAACAACATTTTTAATAAAAAATATTGGGACAGTTGGGCAAATGCACAGGCGCCAGCAAATTTAGCGGCTAACCTCTCCTTCCGATTTTAAATGCGTGAATAGGCAACTAAGGTTTAATCCCTTGGTTGCCTGATTAGTATATGGACTTAAGAAAAAGATTAATTGCCATCCACTTATGGATCGGGCTGCTATCAGGGCTGGTTGTGATGATATTGGGATTAACCGGTTGTATCCTTGTTTTTGTCGATGAAATCAAACCCTTGGTTTATGCAGACCGAATGCATGTCTCCTCAACATCTGGCGAAACATTATCCATGAATGTAATGATGCAAAAGGCACAGGGGATATGGGGCAAAGATAAGCCGGTATCGGCCTTAGAGATCGATAATGATCCCATACAAACATGGCATTTCAGGGCTTACCGGGAAAATGATAGCAAGGCTGGAAATTGGTATTGGCATGAGAAAAAGTTCTATGAATCCTTGTTTATGAACCCTTATACCGGTGAATTGGTTTTTCATGAACAGTCTGAATTTGAATTTTTCAGGGTTATCCTGTATTTACACTGGAGTTTATTATTAAAAACAGAACTGGGACAGCCTGTTGTTGGTGTCGTCACCCTGCTGTATGTTATTTCTTTGCTCACCGGTCTTTATTTGTGGTGGCCAAAAAATAAAAAAGCCCGGCGGGTTCGGTTTTGGTTTAAGTGGAAAAAGAATACTGGTTTAAAACGCAGGAACTATGATCTCCATAATATTCTTGGTTTCTACGTGATGAGCCTGGGGTTGATCATTGCCCTAACCGGAATGATGTGGGCATTTCCGATGCTGGATAGGGGTGTGCAGAATGTACTCAATCTGAGTGAAAGTCCCAAGAAGACAAAAGTAGCCATGGTACATTCTTTGCCTGAACCTAAAAGTTCGGGTTTGGATTTTATTTTTAAGGAGATCAAAAAGAAATATCCCACAGCAAAAGCCTACCATTTTTATTTTCCGGCTAAGCAGATGTCAACAGTAACGGTGCTTGCAAGCTATGATCAAACTTTTAAAACGGTTACGAACCGTTACGATGTGCTTTCCGGACAATTGTTAGAAACCAGCAGATTTGAAGACGGACGTATTGGAGAGAAATTCAGTGCAATGAATTATGATATCCATACCGGAAATATTCTGGGTTTACCCGGTAAAATACTTGCTTTCCTTGGATCAATGATTTCTGCATCTTTACCCTTAACAGGTTTTTTAATCTGGTACAATAGAAAGAAAGGCAAAAGAATTTAGCCTTCTGTTTTCAGATAATGGCGACTATTTCAATTCCAATATTGTTTAATCAAGTCGAAACGTACGTTTGAACCTTAAGCTGGCAGGATGTGCCGGAGATTCTTCTTATTTGTTATAAAGTGAATGGAAAAAAATGTAGATTAACAGCTGGATAAGATTTATATTTATCCTTCCAGATATGAGAGCCGGATGTTTATTTCTATTTTTCTTTTTTTGGTCCTTTTTCAGCTTTGCTGCTAAGCATGAAAAAAAGCCTGATATCTCACCTGCGGATACGATAAAAGTTACTGAACTGCTCAAAAAGGGCAAAAAGTATGAGCAGTCTGCTCCTTCGATCTCGTTCAGTTTTGTTTCCAGGGCTTTTGTTATTTCTAAAAATTCTGGCTATGTTCTGGGAGAAGCAAGGGCAAGTGCTCAGTTAGCTTCCATAAATCTTGTTTATCATTCGTTAGTCCAGGCTACAGCCTATGCCAAACAGGCACTTGCGCTTTACAAAACATTGGGCAATGGTTACAAATTGGAACTTGCAGCTGCTTACCTGAATCTGGGTATTTATCAGGGTAAGGAGAAACTGTATGCATCAGCGCTTAAAGACATCCATGCAGGTTTGTCAATTTATCAGAGCATGAATGATAAGAAAGGCATTTTTTTATGTTATAAAAATTTAGGGTTCATTTATCAACTTGCCGGGCGGCCTCATGTGGCACTTACTTATTATTTAAAGGCTAAAACACTCAATAAAAAGGCATCAGTAGACACTTCCTACTTATCTCTTCTTGAACATTTAGGCAATACCTATGCCTTGCTGGATAGTGATGAGCGGGCTTTACAGGTGTTTCAGGAAGGGATTGATAAGAGCGCGGCGGAGTCTTCCCATGTTAACCATCATTTAAGTTTGCTCCGGGCTACGGGGCGTTTACACGAAAAGCTGGGCAATGAAGATAAAGCAATTGGTTACCACAAACTTGCCTTGTCCAAATCCATTGCTTCGGGAAAGCCTGAAGAGCAGGCGCGTTCCCTGATAGCCCTTGCAGACCTGTTCAGGAATAAAAATTCAGAACAAAGTATTATCCATTTGAATAAGGCATTGGGTATTGCCCGCCAACTTGGTAATAAAGCACTGGCGGCAGAGATTTATCAAACACTTACTGAAATTTACAGGCAGCAAAATCGCTTTGAAGAGGCTTTAATGGCCTTGAAGGCCCATCATGGCTTGCTTGATACTTTGATCCAGATAAATAAAATTAATCAGAACGAAATTGCGCACAGTAATTTATCCCTTCAAACTTTTAAAATTGAAAATGAGCGCTTGCTGCTTGAAAATAAGAAAAAAACGCTCGAAAGGAATGCGGGTGGGGTCGCGCTGATTGTGATTTTTCTGGTGCTGATCTTCATAGGGTATCATTTTTACCTGATGCGGAAACTCAATCGTAAGCTTTATGTTTCTAACCGGATTAAAGATAAGCTATTTTCTATTATTGGTCACGATCTTAGAAATCCTATTGGTGGGATCAGTACAATGCTGAGTCTTTTAGAAAAAAAAGATTTGGATCCTAAAATATTACATCGGATTTCAGGGATGAAGAAGAAAAGTGATTTGGCACTTGAAATTCTTTCTTCACTCTTACAGTGGGGACAAGCGCAGCTTCAGGGAATTAAGGTAAAGACGAGTAGTTTTGAGGCGAACAAAATTATTAAGAAAAACCTGGAACTTTTAAGTTATCTATTTACTGAAAAGGAAATCGTTGTTGTAAATAATGTTTCTGATGAAATAACTGTTTCTGCAGATGCGGATCATTTTGACTTCATCATTCGCAATCTCTTGAGTAATGCGGTTAAATTTAGTTATCCGGCTAGTCGTCTGATAATAAATGTGAAAGATTTGGATGCAAGACTGCTGTTATTTTCCGTTGAGGACGATGGGGTAGGGATGTCTGAAAAGCAGCTTTTGGATTTCAAGGATGGGAGACTTGAATCGAGTTATGGCACAAATGGCGAAAAGGGTACGGGTCTTGGATTGATGTTGGTTAAGGAGTATGTGAAGGCGAATGGCGGGGAGATCCGGATTGAAAGCCAGCAAGAGCGGGGGAGCAAGTTTTATTTTTGCCTGAACAGGGCCTAAATACCTGGAGTAAGCGTCCTTAAACTACATTACCATTGCAGATTCCAATATAAAAATCGTCAGCAATGACGATTCCTCGCCGGAACATAGCAATAGAACTCTCTGTCAATCATTTTTTTTATAAAATAATTAACCCTCAGGATGACAATTCTATATTTATGATATAGCCTCAATGCGGTTGAAAGGACGATTTATCTTAAACTGTCATTTCTATTCCTTTATTTTTTTTAAAAAAACGGACTAATCATAATTCGGCTACAATTAAACCTGTTTTGGTCACATTCTACTGATATATTACAAGGAGCTTTGTAAATACAAAGGTCTGCCCGGCTAAATTGCCAGGCAGACCCTGTGTTAAGGTATTAACCTTGCTAATGGAAAAGCTGCATCACTTTCATAGAAGCTTTAGTAATATTGTACTACTTCATTTGTGGCCAATTTAGTTAATACGTGCAATCGTAGAAACCTTTACCATTGGAACATCAATTTTCTGCGGACTTTTTATTTCCAGTAAGGTGTTTTTTTGAATTGGAAAAAATACCTCAGTCATTGCGGTAAGTCCATTGTCTGCAAATAGCTCTACAGATGCTGCGTCAATGTATATCACTACCTTTTTGGTGGCCCCATTTGAAATTCTTGGTGAACTATATTTTTTTGCGAAATCTTTCTCGAAACTACTATTTCCTGCATTACTGCGGTCAATAAAATAGCCTTTGTTCTGTTCGAAACCGATAATAAGCTTCTGGTTTTTCCCGTCTCCAAGTTCAATGCTGAAGTCGCCCGGACTATTAACCTGCATCTCAATCTTAGTGCCTTTTCCTTCTTTTAAACCTGCTGAGAGGTCTAATGAATTAATTCCAGTCGATCCATTAAGTTCAAACACTACCTTTTCCAGCTTAGATAGCTCAGTAACAGGAGCTGAAGCAAGATAAATCTCTTCACCAACGTTTTTAAGTGTCAAATCGCGGGGTAGGGTGGTTGCGCCTCGCCAGGTTCCGGTAGGTACTACATTGGCATAGTTCCAATTGTTCATCCAACCCATCAGCACTTTTCTTGCACCGGTATTGGAAAAAGTAACACCCGCATAATTGTCGGTGCCGTAATCCATCCATTTTTGCTTTTCAGAATCTGGTTTAAAAGTTTTTCCGTCAAAATCACCGGTAAAATACTGGGTGGCTGAACCACCATTAGGCCCGCCCGGATTGATGCTCACTAAGAGAACCCAATGTGTTTTACCATCAAGTTCGAGTGGAAATAAGTCAGGACATTCCCAAACGCCACCATGAGCACCCAGCTTTTCGCCAAATTCACTTTCCTTGCTCCATTTCTTTAAGTCAGGAGAGGAATAAAATGTGATCCTGTCTTTTGTGGCCAAGGTCATGATCCATTTTCCGGTAGCCGCATGCCACATTACTTTTGGATCCCTGAAATCCCAGATGCCGGGATTGGGAAGAACCGGATTGCCTTTGTACTTCGTCCAGGTTTTACCTTCATCAAGACTATAAGCGAGACTTTGGTATTGGTGAAGTCCTGTCTTCTGATCTTCAATTTTCTTGTTGTGATGAGTAAAGATTGCGACCATCGCATTTTTACCAAATCCCGCCGTATTATCTTTATCTATGACCGCGCTGCCAGAGAATATCGTTCCAAGGCTATCCGGATAGAGTGCTATCGGCTGCTCTTCCCAGTGGATCATATCCTTACTTATTGCATGCGCCCAGTGCATAGGCCCCCAAATAGTGGAATCGGGATTGTACTGAAAAAACAAATGGTATTTTCCATTCAAATAAACCATTCCATTTGGATCGTTCATCCAATGGGCTTTAGGTGTAAAATGGTATTTTGGGCGATAGGGTTCCGTATCTGAACTTTTTTGTTGTACCATCCTCGTCGACGTGCATCCATAAAAAAAAGATGCAAGGAGTAAACCAAAGTATAAATTTCTTTTTATTTCCATTTCTGTAAGTTTAAAATGTAATTAAATTATTAGTGCTTACCATATGCTTTTGAGTTGCCAGGCCCGGATATTTAATTTTGTATTTCCACCCTCGGAAAAAGTTTCAAGACCAAGTTGAGTGTCAGCGGCAAATGTTGTGGCACTCACCACCTTTTCTCCATCATTCGCGAATATTTCAATCGAAGAACGATCGATAAAGATATGTAAACGAAGGCTACCATTATTCAAAGCTAAGGGTACAGCATACTTTTTTGCAAACGATTTTGTAAAAGCGGTATCCGTAATAAAGTTGGTACAGTTGCGCCGGTCTAAAGTAAGTTCACCAAGCTGCGGATCATACCTCAATTCTAATTTTCTGCCTTCACCAACCAGCAAGTTCAATCCAAATGCCTTAGCGGTTCCTGCAGTGAAAGTGGCATCAAGTTCATAAGAATTAACACCAGGCTTAAAGTTTTTGATAGATTGAACACCTTTTAGCTGTAACTGTTGACGAATACCACTATCACGAAGTTGAGCGAGCTGCGGTATCGGCTGCTGAAAAACCCTCAGTCCGGATGGCGTTTCCTTTAAAGTCATTACCCTGGGAATGGATTGAAAGCCCTTTCCCCATTTTGATGGTGCCTTGCGTGCATAATCCCAGTTTCCCATCCAGCCTATGGCATGAACGGTATCGGCCAGGCCGTTTTTGTTGTCATAATCCCTCCAGGTTCTGGTGGCATAATAATCAGGTCCGTAATCCAGCCATAAGGCATGTTCGAGATGTTGATTGCTTAATTGATCAGAAAATAGGATATGATCTACCGCGATGAACCCGGTAGTCGTATCTTTGCTCAAATCTACAAGCTCCAGTTGTGCTTTTTTGCCTATCCAGGGGCGTACATCCCATCCGTTCCATTTAAATACCTTTGTATTATCACCACCCGTTGTCCTCACTATCTTACCATCCACTAAAAGATTTATACAAGTGCTATCCTGGTGATTTCCACCCGTAAGCAAAAAATTAATGGCTTTAGTGTTTATGGTGAAAGTCTGGGATTTTGACCGGACCACTACCTCAGTAACATTTGCTGTACTGAGGTAGTGATTACCTAAATAGTCGCTGGTTTCAGATAACTTGTTCTTATGCTCTTCCGGAAACTTTGGCCATTTTGAATTTTTACCCTCAAAATCCTCAAAAACAGCCCCTTTGATGCCTTTTCCAACACTAAGGTAATCAGCGAGATTTTCATCGGCCACAAAAGTTTTTCCATTAAAATCACCCACAAAATACTGCACTCTATTCGGACCTCGTCCGATGATCAGTACCCATTTCTTCTTATTGCTTCCTTCAATCGGAAGTTCGAAAAGGTCAGGGCATTCCCAGAATGAGTTTTTGGCGCCCAGGCCTTTAAAGCTGCTGCAAAAAGTCCAGTTTTTGAGATCCGATGACTGATAAATATGAATCTGCTGGACATCAGGTCTGGAAACGACCATCTTCCAGCTTTTATCCTGTTCATACCAGAAAACCTGTGGATCTCTGAAAAACACTTTATTGATATCCAGAATCGGATTCCCCTGGTAGTAATCAAAACTTTGTCCCTCATTATTACTGATGGAAATGGCTTGTGTTTCAGGAAGTGAATCACCGGGAAGGTGTTTGGTATAAAAAGCAATCATACTATTCTTTCCAAATCCTCCGGTGTTCATTTTGTCTACGACCACCGACCCGCTGAAGTAAGAAAATCCCATTCCCTCTTTCATAGGTCTGGGCATTTCCTGCCAGTGAACCAGATCCTTTGAAACGGCATGTCCCCACCAAAAAAGATGGTAAGTATTGTTATAATGAACAAGTCCATCCGGGTCGCCCATCCATCCTTTTGCCGGACTGAAATGATACATAGGTCGATATTCCTGTGCTTTTCTATCGATTTCCTGGGCATGTACACATCCGCCCACCAATAAAAACAGTCCGAGGATATACCTCAAATCAAACCTATAATCAAATTTAATGCTCATCATCCTGACGATTAATGGGTTGATACTTTCAAATTAGTAACTTTTACCTCTAAACCATTAGCAGTTAGCGACCATGGTGTACCTTTGGCACTATAACTTCTGTTTGTTAGTGCAACCTGATCGTTAAGATAGAGTACGATGATCGATCCATCCACGATAATGCTAAAGTCGTATGTTTTTCCCTGTTCGAAAACAAATGGAACGCGGGTAACTTCCTGGCCATTATTATAGGCGGCAATACGATTTGATGCCGGTTCGAACCTGATCTGGTAGGATCCGCTAAGATCAGTTTTAGCATTAAAGTTTAAGGAGGCTGTTCCGTTAAGATTGCTTAAAGATAGTTTTCCTTTAACCATAGTTGTTCCGTTAAGCGCTGCAAACCTGTATCCTGAAGCTGAAGAGGTTCCGGTCAGGGTATAGTTGCCAGCCGATCCGCTAACGGTGCCGACCTGAGCGTTTACTATAGCATCTGCATCTTTACTGAAATAACTTTTTACGCTACTTGGGGCTTTCACCGCAAGCTTATCGTTGCCTAGTTTAGTAATTTGCTGGCTGATGAGGTTTCCTCCCCAGGTGCGAACACCATTGTCGTTTTCCGGATTGCGGCGGTGTGCCCAACCGAAAGCATAACGTTCAGTACCATTACTTGCTGTTTTACCGGCATAAAACTGATGCCCGTCAAACATATCCATTCCATCTGCTGGTTTAAACCAAGGTCCTGCTGAAGACGATGCAACCCTGTAATGCGTTCCCGGGCTTGTGCTCCAGTCTTCTGCAAAAAGCATAAAATATTTGTCATCAATTTTGAAAACATCTGCACATTCAAGCATCAGGTAATCGCCTTCAACTGAGAGAGGTCCTCTTAATTGCCAGTTATCACTTGCCGGATCGCTACTGGTGTAAACGAGAATTACACCTTTGTTGTCTTTTTGAGCACTTACCATCATCCAGTAGGTAGAAAACTCTGTATTATAGAATACATACGGATCTCTAAAGTCTGTTGTTGCATAACCGTCTGGCGCTTTAAGGGCAAAACCAGGTTTCTTTGTCCAGCCTGTAGTTGTGCTGCTGGTGGCATACATAATCGCTTCGCGGGTGTTGCCTGAAACTAATGCGCTGTTTGTATTCTGCAACCAGCTGTTGTTTGCATTAAAACCAGTATAATAAAAGTAATTGGTGTTTCCTGCTTTTACCATAGAGCCTGTGCCAATGAGGTTATCTTGGGTAGATTTATTGCCATAAGGAATCATCTCGCCATCATAGCTGAAATCAAGCAGGTTTTTAGAGCTCAGCTTGTGGATAGCATGCTGACCAGTGCTACTTTGCTTCACCTGATCCGGATCATCGTGCAGAAAAAACAGTTCGAACTGTCCGTTCACGTAGGAAGGCATCACATCGCCAACCCAACCTGTTGACTGGCCTGTAGTGGAATTCGGGCTTATTTGTGGTTTCGGGAAGATGTTAAATTTCTCTTCGCTAAAAGGTTCAGCCGGGGCGTAGGTTTTTTCTTTGGTGCAAGACAGGAAAAGCGAAATCGCCATTCCTGCTAATAATATTCTTTTCAATGCCATATTAAATCACTATTTGATTGTGAAATTATTTTTTTAGATAGTCAATCGCATTTTTGGTAAGTCTGCGAATGTTCGTGATGAATCTATTACTGGTAGGCGCACCATTTTGAGGTTCTGAATACCAGTCATAAGCACCAAAGGTAATTACGACTACATTTCCCGGGCCATTGGTCTGAGGCCATTCAGCAATGCCAACGCGACCGTCGAGGTTATCGTCCCATGCTTCAGATGCCAGGTTTATTCCACCTGTCTGCTGACGCCATCCTGCACCATTCATGTAACCTCCCCAGTCTGGAAGAAACCACCAGGCTGTATGGTTAAGTCTGAATGTTTCCTTTTGCAAAAGATTAGCCTTACCAGTTTCATAGGTCTCCAGACCCTGAAAGAGGGGATGAGATTCCTTGCCCTTGAAAGAGATCCCCCAATCGCTACCATTTTCGATAAAGCCATTTGGAAGAAAGTCGCCAAAAACATTATTTGGACCTTTACCTGCTGGTACTATGCCCAATGCTTCAACATATCTGCCGGCAAAAGATGTTAATAGTAAACTTCCACCTGCGTTACGGTAAGCTTTCAGTGCATTCAAACTGGCAGTACTGGTTGCCTGAGCAGGGAGATCCTGTGCAGAATCGAAATGCCACCAGATCACTTTGTAATTAGAAAGACGTTTTCCGGTTTCCAATCCACCAAATGAAATATAGTCTGCAGTAGGGTAGGTGGCAAAAAACCAGTCACTTGCTGCTTTTTCATCCGGGTTAGTTATTGCCGATCTTGAACTTGCTGTACCTAAAAACGCATACTCGCTTACAGAATTGCTGATAAAGGTGACCTGGTAACTTGTTGTAAAATTACCTTTGGTGAAAGTGTAGGTTACCGGTTGACTGAAATCCTGTGCTGTACCACTTAGCGGGCTAACCACAACGTCTGGCTCTGCTTCTATGATAGGTTTAATTCCAGCTAAATCTGTTCCGTCGGGAAGAATTAACGTTGCTGTACGGTTATCGTGATTTATCGATGCCTTTAAGCTGCCCACAGAGACGCTTTTGAGTGGTGGCGTAATTTTCACCGTTGTTGAATAATCTTTAAAAAGATTTCCATTCACTACCCTGAAATCTACGGCACCGGTAAAATTAATGGGCTTATTAAAATTCATGGAACTTGTTGCGCCATCTGGCATTTCCACCTTAGGTGTCAAATTTGAAATATCTGTACCAAAAGGAACATTAACGCTTATCGCACCTGTTTTTTGGTCGATAGTAGCAGCAATACCATTAATCGAATAAGACACGAGCTGTACCTGGCTGTCAAGTTTAAAATCATTGTTCTTATCCTTTTTGCAGCCTATGAATGGTAAGACCATTACAAAGACTAAAAATGCTTTCAATATTTGCTTTAATTTCATTTTCTAATCATTTAGAGGTTTAGTAACCTGGATTTTGAACATAGTTGTTTTCACTGAAGAAGATTTGGTTTTGAGGAATTGGTAAGTATTCGTCTCTGCCTTTTGTAAATCTTGCATTAGTATAAATACTTCTGAAGCTTTTTTCCGAATCAAAAAACGAGTTGATGACCTGATCGGCCACTCCCCATCGGATGAGATCAAAAAACCTTTCTCCTTCCAGTGCCATTTCTAAACGGCGTTCAAATCGCAAAGCTTTTCTGGCGTTTGCCTGATCCCAGACAATGTTTGTTCCCGGAACATATTGCTGAACATTGTATTTGGAGGTCGGCTGTCCGTTGGCCATCACCAGTTTTGCCGTACTTTTAGATGCCCGGTCTCTTATTGCATTAATAATCGGTAAAGCCTCAGTTTGTCTGCCCAGTTCAATCAGCGCCTCTGCTTTAAATAACATCACATCAGCTAACCTGATCATAATTCTGGCTTTTGTATTGCCAAAAAAGGGAGCAACATTTATAAAACAGTCACAATCAGGTGATACATTTTCTTTCATAGAATTATAAGTTCCGTATAGCGGAATATTTCTGCTCCAGCTTGCTGTAACCACTCTTGCCGGATCATATTTCCATGGAGCGCCAGGGCGGGATATGGTATGATCTACCCTTGGATCGACTGTATTTACAGCAAAATCTACATTTTGTTGGTTGAAAGTATCGAATAAAGGTACGCCTGTAGTTGTTGTTCTGAAAGCGTTCATCAGGGTTTGTGACGGTTTTTGGAAATCGCAACATCCGATACCCTGTGGTACCGTAAGCATATCTCCGAAGTTTACCCGGCCTCTTCCTGCACCATCATTACTGGAAAACTGAACAGACATAATCGCTTCAGTACCATTCTCGAATGTTCCGGAGGTGAAATTATTTGCAAAATCTGCCTGTAACTTATAGGATGAAGCTAGTACCTGGTCGGATGCATCAATAACCTGTTGTAACCTGTTCTGGTCGATTCCTGTTACGGCATGTGATGCATTCTGAGTGTAAGCCTGAAACAAACGTGTTTTCGCTAAAAAAGCATAAGCAGCAAATTTGTTGGCTCTTCCGATCTGTGGTTGGGTTTCCGGTAATGCTTCGGCAGCAGCCTGGAAGTCGCCAGCAATCTTTTCCAGAATCTGATCTCTGCTTAGTGCATTGTTCTTTATATTTTTGTATTCTTCTGAAGGTACTGTATCGTCAATATACGGGATATTCTTAAACAGGTTTTCTACCATCAGGTACCAGTATCCGCGTAAGAAACGGAGCTCGGCTAAACGGGTTTTAACCATAGGGTATTCCGCTTCGCTAAATTTGCTTAATACCCTGATGCCTTCATTTGCGCGCCTGATGCCTACATAGATATTAAACCAGATGCCATCATAGTTCCATTGGTCAGGTCTGGAGGCAATAAAAGTCTCCATATTATGGAAAACATCTCCATCATTGATACCGCCACCGCCTTTATAGGCATCATCAGCGCGGATATTTCCATACTGGTACATGCTAAATGCCCTGTTAATTTCATCGTTTCCTAATTGTGAATAAGCGGCGGTTACAAAACCCTCGGCCTGTGCCGGAGTTGCAACCTGGCTTTCGTTAAGCGAACCTCTAGGTCCAACTTCAAGTGCTTTTTTGCAGCCTGCGGCTAATATCAGCGAGACAGCAAGGGTGATTATATATTTTTTCATAATAAAATCTTCAATTATTAAAATCTTACGTTAATTCCGGCTGTAACAACCAGCGGGTTAGGGTAGCCAAACCCTGGGGTCTCCGGATCAAGACCGGTGAAGGATTTTGACTTCATTAAAATGGCTAAATTGTCTCCTCCGATGTAAACACGAAGATTCTGCATTTTTAATTTGCTGATCAGCTGTTTGTTAAATGTATAGCCGATCTGAGCGTTTCTGAGTTTCAGATAAGATCCATTTTCTATAAAATAGGTTGAAAGGCGAGACTCGGAATTATCATCTGTAAGCGCAACTGCCGGAATATCGGAGTTCGGATTGGAAGGTGACCATGCGTTTAATAATCTCGCTCCTTTATTTGAAGAAGATTCGACGGCACTCCAGAAATCCGTATAAAATTTGGCATCATTTCGTACGGCTACATCACCTATACCCTGCAGAAGAAAAGAGAAATCAAAATTTTTGTAATTGATGTTCGCATTAAAGCCATAAGTATATTTTGGTACCGGATTTCCAATCCAGGTACGGTCATTTATATCGACAACACCATCATGGTTTAAATCAGCGTAACGGATTCTTCCAAGTCCCTTGTTGGGTTGCGCAGCAGAATTATCTACTTCAGCATGAGTCCTGAAAAGACCATCGGCAACATAACCAAAGAAAGATCCAATAGATCTCCCCAGGATATTTTGTCCTTTGCCATCACCTCCGTAGGCGTTTACTACTGCCGAAGGCAAATAGGTAACTTTATTTCTAACCATATCGAAATTCCCGTTCAAATCGATGCTTAAATCATCCGTTAAGCGGCTTTTGTGGCCCAGGGATAGTTCAAATCCACGGTTTTCCGTTGATGGACCATTTACAACGGTATTTCCGCCTTCTCCAAGCACGCCAATGTATGGAGGAGTCAACAATATACCGGTGGTTTTCTTAATGTAATAGCCAACGCTACCATAGAGTTTTTGTTTCCAAAGCGAAAAGTCAAGAGCGGCATTGCTCATTTCTGTTGCTTCCCAACGCAGGTTAGGATTAGCATTCTGGAATAGATAAAACCCGGAAGGAAGTACGCCGCTTTTGTTTCCATTGATATCATAAGAAGTGATATTGTAATTGGAGAGGTAAATATTATAAATCGCATCATTGTTAATCTCCTGGTTACCGGTTTTTCCCCATCCTGCATGAAGTTTCAAATCGTCAACAATTGAGGTATTATTCTTTACGAAAGATTCTTCGCTAATTCTCCAGGCACCTGAGAATGCAGGGAACCAACCATATTTATTATTTGCTCCAAACCTGGAAGAACCGTCTCTTCTGATGGTTGCAGATACTAGGTAACGATCCATATAAGAATAATTCGCCCTACCTATATAAGACAAGAGCACGTTTTTTGCACCACTGCCACTGTTGTCTTTTATGCCCGTACCGGCATTTAAATAAAGGTAGTCAGGATCTTCTAATACAAATCCTTCCCTTGAGGCCATAAAAGTGTTGGAGTTCTCTACATAGTGTTCCGTTCCTGCAAAGGCATTAAGGCGGTGATTGCCTGACTCCAGGCTGTAATTCAGGGTATTGGTCCAGGTGGTTTTCACATTGTGTGTCTGGGTATTGGTTACTTTGTTCACATCGTTAACCAGGTAACCGCTCTGGTATTTTTTTTGCCAGTTCCGGCTGGTATAGTCACTATAATCAATCCCGAAATTGGATTTAAAAACCAAACCCTTTGCGATTTTAACATCTGCAAAGAAATTACCGAACAACCTCATGAAGTCATAACCATTCTGTTGATTGTCTTCCAGCACCCGGACAGGGTTCTGGCGATCGTTCATCCCGTCTACAGGACCGCCCCAGCCTATGCCGTCTACGGTATGCACGGGTATGATAGGCAATGCCTGTAGTGCGGAATTGATAATATCAGCCGCAACCTCTTTTGTTTTAGTCAAACTCAGGTTTTGACCTATCGTCAAGCCACCATTGAATAACTTATAGTCTGAATTTATTCTCGCTGAAATACGGTTGAATCCGGTGGTTCTTACAATGCCTTTGTTGTCAAAGTAGCCGAGGGAAAGTAAATAGTGTCCGTTTTCAGTTCCGCTTGAAACCTGGGCATCATAATTTTGGATGATACCAAGCTGTGATATTTCTTTAAACCAATCTGTATTTGAGGTGCGAAGGGTTTGTGTAGAGTTTAGAAATTCGGGTAAAAGTACCTTATTTAATACGGGCTGATTGGTGTTTGGGTCAACCTTCCAGTCGAATTGATAACGTAACCCATTCAAATTAGGGTCGATTTTTTGGTTGACATAAGCCTGCCACAAAATTTTACCATAACCTTCCGCATCCAGCATATCTAACTTATTTACATAGCTTGAAAGCGATGAATATGCGTTCCCACTTAACTGCGGTTTACCCGTTTTCCCCTTTTTAGTGGTAATAACGATTACTCCGTTTGCTGCCCTGGCGCCATAGATACTGGCAGATGAAGCATCTTTAAGAATCTGCATCGATTCGATATCAGCCTGATTGAGCTCATGCATGCCTGACTTGGTAGGTACGCCATCTATAATGTAAAGGGGATCATTGTCATTGAAAGTTCCAATACCCCTGATTCGGATGGTTGCCGGAGCGCTGGGCGATCCGTTTCCTGTGATGTATACACCTGCTACCTGCCCCTGCAATGCTTTCATTGGGTTGGCTACAGATTGCTTTTTAAGTTCATCTACATCCACAATGGCCACATCACCTGTCAGATCTTTTTTTCTTTCCGTCTGGTAGCCCGTTACCACCACATCGTTCAGGTTGGTGGCGGAAACTTCCAGCTGTGCGTCTACTACTGAAGTAGGGCCAACCTTTGAACTGACAGTCTGAGCACCCATGTAAATAAAGCGGAGGGTTTGCCCTGCGGCGGCCTGGATTAAAAATTTCCCCTTTTCGTCTGTTTGTGTGGATTTACCCGTCTCTACATTATAGACGGAAGCCCCCGGAACAGGTTTTGAGGATTTATCGGTAACCGTCCCGGTAATGTTTCGGATTTGTGCATATGTACTTGCCATAAAGCAAAACACAAGAACACAGCAAAGTATTACTTTTCTCATAAAATATGGTTTATAATGGTTAGTTTTTCTATATAATCAGCATTTGCCAGTTATGTAGTTTATTTGTCTTCTTAACCTCTAAGCAGCAGTATGCGCACTGTTACGGTCAGGTTTTGTCGTAAATAATTCGTTATAAAAGGCCTGGTATTCGTCAAAATTGTATTCAGGGCATCCGCCCTTCTTGGTAGCAATAAATGCACCCATGGCAATCGCTTTTTTAAGTATTTGCAATGGTTGGTCCCGGCGATTATGGGCAGCAATAAAGGCAGCCAAAAAGGAATCGCCACTGCCAATCGTATCCTTTACTTTAACCTCATTTCCCCAAACATTATAGGTTTTATCTAGATTATAGTATGAGGCACCGAACTCACCTTTGGTTACAATAACCTCGGGGATTTTAAACCGGTCTTGTATGAACCGTACCTGATCAGCTTCCCCTTTTAAAGAACCACCGAACATGATTTGTACAATACCCAGCTCTGCTTCATTAAACTTGACAATGTCTGCCTTTGATAATAAATGACCTAATTGAGCCTGGTTGATAAAGGGCGCACGAAGATTGATATCGAACACTTTAATCGCTTCATTATCCAAAAGATTATAAAGGGTATTCCTTGAGGTTTCATTTCTGGACGCTAAACTTCCGAAAATAAAGTAAGTTGATGGTTTTATGTGCTTTAGGAGTTGTTGACCCTGATCAATAAAATCCCAGGCCACCGGAAACACGATTTCATAACTTACTTCATTGCCATTGTTCATTTTGGCGAGAACCTGGCTGGTTTCATATTGCTCATCAACTTGTAGAAGTCCTGTATTTATTCCCCAGTTTTCCATCAATCCAAGGAGTTTCCGGCCATTTTCATCGTTCCCGATCCGGGTGATCAGGCTTGAGCCCATGCCTAGCTTATTGAGGTGATAAGCAACATTTAATGGTGCTCCTCCAGGCTGTGGCCCGTCTGGCAGTACGTCCCACAGAATTTCTCCATAACATGTGGCTGGAGTAGAACTATAGTTTGGGTTATTTATCATATTATTCATGTATCATTTAATGCATCAAAACAACATTCTCTCCGATCTGCTCAAGTGATCTTCCTTTAGTTTCCGGCATCATTTTCCATACAAAAATTAGTTGTAAGACCATCATCCCAGAGAAAAAGAAAAATATATTTGCACCTCCAAATGATTCTGCCAGATAGGGAAAGCAGAATGCAATCAGTGCTGCCATTACCCAATGGGTAGAACTGCCAAGTGTTTGTCCCTTTGCCCTAACCTGATTTGGGAAGATCTCGGAAATGAATACCCAGATCACCGCGCCCTGAGAAAAAGCAAAGAAAGCAATGAAGAGCATTACATAAATCGGGATTTCGAAACCGCTGGATGAACCACCCAGAAAAGCAAATGCAACAAGTCCAAGGGATACGATAAGGCCTACAGAACCAATAAGCATCAAGGTTTTCCGACCCACTTTATCAATGATGTTGATAGCCAATAGTGTAAATATAAAATTAACCATTCCGATACCGACCGTGGATAAAAGCGAAGAATGCGCACCAAGTCCTGCCATCTCAAAAATTCTTGGCGCATAATAAATGATGGCGTTTATTCCGGATACCTGGTTGAAAAATGCAAACAGCACGGCCAGGATAACAGGTGTCTTGTACTTGCCTGAAAAAAGTCCGTCGGTAGATTTATCTCGTTGCATATCCTCACCTGACTTTTTGATATTGGCAAGCTCTTCATTACAGTTTAGCGGATTGATGATGCGCAGGATTTCCAGTGCTTTATCGTAAGCGCCACGTTTGAGAATAAGCCATCTTGGGCTTTCAGGAATAAAGTAGATTAGTACCAGGAATATCATTGAAGGAAATGCCTGAACGCCAAGCATCCATCTCCAGGATGCCTCGCCTCCCTGGCTTAGCAAATAGTTTGATAGATAGGATATCAATATTCCCAGTACAACATTGAACTGGAAAAGCCCTACAAGCCGGCCCCTTCTGTGTGCCGGAGATACTTCGGAAATATAAATAGGTGCGGTTACAGACGATATACCCACGCCTAGGCCACCTAAAAAGCGGAATACTAAAAAGATATACCAGTTATCTGCCAGGGCGGTACCCAATGAAGAGAGTAAATATGCAGCAGCCACGAAATAAAGTGTGTTTTTTCTTCCGAAATAATCAGATGGACGGGATCCTACAAGAGAGCCGATTACCGTACCGATAAGTGCAATGGAGATGGTAAGGCCATGCGAGAAAGCAGAGAGATTCCAAAACTGCTGTATCGATTTTTCAGCACCTGAAATTACTGCCGTATCAAAGCCAAACAAAAAGCCGCCTAGGGCCACAACCATGGACCACGCCAGGACAGAATGTTTTTTCATAAAAAGTTTATTATTGGTTAACGATCGCAAATTAGGTTAAATGGTTTCGTGGTACTATTAAAAATCTTTCAAAAACGTTAAAAAATTAAATCAACTTAAAGTGTTGTATATGAGTATGTTGTTTTTTATCGGCTTCGTTTGTTAAGTTCAACTTTAAATATTGTAACATCGGATGTTAAATTTGGTTACATGATGCTGTGCTACGATTTATTCCTCATTTCCAATATTGAAAAGTAATCTATAGCTTTATTAAATGAATAATCAAATATTCCGGAAAATAGCTGCTGTTCAGGAATTCAAAGTTTGGCTTTTGGGTCTGATCACTACGCTGTTTTTCTTTAGTTCCTGTTCGGAAAAGAAGGAAGAAAAAAAGTTCACTATCGGTTTTTCGCAATGTGTTGGTTCTGATTTGTGGAGGAAAACGATGCTGGAAGAAATGAAAATGGAACTTTCCCTTCGGTCAGGAACCAACTTCATTTATATGGATGCTAACAATAGCAGCAAGAAACAGATTGAACAGGTAGAAGAATTAGTCGATAATCATATTGATCTTTTAATCATATCACCAAATGAAGCATCTCCGTTAACAGATATTGTTGAAAAAGTATATAATAAAGGAATTCCTGTAATTGTTCTTGACCGGAAAACTTCCTCCTCCCAATACACTGCTTATGTAGGCGCCGAAAACCATCAGGTAGGCAAAATGGCTGGCCAATACATCACTAAGCTACTCAAGGGAAATGGCAAAGTAGTGGAGATATTGGGGCTACCGGGATCTTCTCCGGCCATGGAGCGTGATAAAGGATTTTCTGAAGAGTTAAGTAAATCACCGGGCGTAAAATTGGTCGCTCAGGTTTATGGTAACTGGGTTGCCCGCAGTACTCTTCTGGAGCTTGAAAAGAATAAAGAAAAGATCCTGCAATCTGATGCTATTTTTGCACACAATGATGTTATGGCCGCGAGTGCAAAAGATTTTCTTCGCCATCACAAAGCTTCAGAACACATTAAGGTAATAGGAGTAGATGCACTTCCTGGTTCGGGTGGTGGACTCCAGTTAATCAGTGAAGGAAAAATATCCGCCAGCGTATTATATCCCACAGGAGGCAAAGAAGCCATTAGCATTGCTTTCAAAGTTTTAAATAAAGAAGCTTTTTCAAAAGAAAATATCCTGCAGAGCTTAGTGATCGACAGTTCTTCAGTTCAGCTGATGAAACTTCAGTGGGCAAAGGTATCCAGCCAGCAAAGAGATATTGAACGCCAGCAAACAATGTTATCCGATCAGCTTCGGATCTACGATAATCAAAAGCTGGTGCTCAATTTTATTGTGATCACACTGGTATTGGCCGTGATATTTGGGGGACTGGCATTTTTCTCCTTATTGGAGAACCGGAAAATTAACAAAAGCCTTGAGCAGAAAAATGTCCAGATTCTGGATCAACGAAATAAGTTAATCGATGCTTCGGCCAAAATAGAGGCTGCAACTGAGGCCAAGCTTAATTTTTTTACCAATATATCCCATGAGTTCAGAACCCCGCTAACGTTGATCTTATCGCCATTGGAAGATCTCCTTAAAAGCGATAAAATCCAAAGCGGTGAAAAGCGGGAACTAACAATGATTCAAAAGAATGCGTATCGGTTATTGAAGCTGATTAACGAACTTATTGATTACAGAAAGATAGAACACCAGAAATTTCATGTGCAACCAACCAGGAACAGCGTTCAGTCTTTCCTGAATGAAATCATAGAAAGCTTCAGATACGGCGCCCTGAAAAAAGATATTGCTTTGAAATTTTCCTTTCCACAGCTTGATATCGTAGCCAATTTTGATGTAAATATTCTTGAAAAAGTCATCCTGAATTTGTTGAGTAACGCATTGAAGTTTACCCCGGCGCATGGAAGAATACATGTGGACTTAACCACTGATGATAATAATTTCATCATTTCAGTTGCTGACAATGGCAGCGGGATGAATCAAGAGGAACTGCAGCAGGTTTGGGACCAATTTTATCAATCCAATACCAGCGAATCAAGGGGGTCTGGCCTTGGCCTTTCCCTTACCCGTGAACTGGTACATTTGCACGGTGGTACTATTGAGGTGCAGAGCAGAAAATGGCAAGGAAGTACATTCACGGTTACCATACCATACGGAGAATCCACAGATTCAAAGCTTTCCCCTGTAAGCGCAGATGACAGAAGTGTTTCATTAACCGAACAAGTAAAAGTTTATATCACAGAAGAGTTGCCGGCTGAGGATAGACAGTTCGATCCGATTGGTGAGTATATCAAAGAATATTCCGTCCTGATCATTGAGGATAACCTCGACCTGTTAAATTATCTTCATGAAAAATTTTCAGTCAATTATGAAGTATTCACCGCCACAACCGGTAACCAGGGGCTTCATGAAGCTTTCGAAAAAATTCCTGATATCATTGTTTCAGATGTGATTATCCCCGGTATGTCGGGCAAAGAAATTGCAAATAGAATTAAAACCGATCTTCGAACTTCCCATATTCCGCTTATCCTGCTCACCGCGCAGGCTAGTCCTGAACAGCAGATCGAGGGCATAAACAGTATGGCCGATCTTTATATGACCAAACCTTTTCATTTTGACTTCCTCCAGGCAAATGTACGAAACCTGCTTGCCAACCGTATGTTACTAAAGGAACATTACATCAGCGATATCAGCTCTGGCGTGGAGAAAAAATCTACACTAAGCGCACTTGATAAAAAGTTCCTCAATGATTTTGCAGGCATTGTAGAGCACCACCTGGGTAATGAAACACTAAATGTGGAGGACATTGCCAAAATGATCGGTATTTCCCGTATTCAGCTATACAGAAAGGTTAAAGCATTACTCGATTGCAGTATTACGGACTACATTTTAACCCGCAGGCTAAAAAAGGCCAGTTACCTGCTCATGAATGAAGATTATTCCATTTCCGAAATTGCCTTCAAAATAGGCATTGCCTCACCAACCTACTTTTCAACCTTATTTAAGGGGAAATATGGAATGAGCCCCAGCGAGTTTAAGAAAAAACAGAATAATTGATGATGAACAGTTCGAGTGTTATAGATTCCGTACCTTTTCAAATCATTGGCGAAGAATAATAATGATATACTTTTCTCTTTGTCAAGGTACTTAAACATGCAAAAAACATTTAGGAAAAATGATTTTTTGAAATATCTTCAATAAATTTGATGGGTTTTTTCGATGGATCTTAATCCACAATTATTATGATAAAATCAGCGCATCTACCTGACCTCTTCACATTACAATCCATTTTTGAAGGCATTCAGGATGCCATATATTGTCATGACCTTGAATTCAGGATCACCAATTGGAGTCCGGCTGCAGAACGTATGTTTGGTTATACCGCACAAGAGATACTGGGCCAATCTGTTTTGATGCTGATTCCAGATGACAAGTATTCAGAGAAGGAATGGCTGATGAAGGAGGTTTTAAGCGATAAGCGTATCAGCCAATACAGAACAATGCGTGTTAGCCGTTCGGGGACACAAATACCTGTCACCTTATCCCTTTCGCCGATTAAAGATGATCAGGGGCAAATTATTGGCATGTCTCAAATTGCCCATGACGCTTCCTTCGAACGCCAGGCAGAGGAAAAACAATCCATGCTTGCTGCTATTATAGAAAGTTCTGAAGACGCCATTATCAGTAAAACGCTTGATGGAATCATAACGACCTGGAATAAAGGAGCAGAGTATATTTTTGGTTATACCGAAGACGAGGCCGTTGGCCAGCCGATCACAATACTTCTCCCTGCTGATCGTTTGATCGAAGAAGAAACTATCATTGCAAGCCTGCGACGTGGCGAAAAGGTAGACCATATACAGACCATCAGAAAAACAAAAGATGGGCACTTGTTAAATATTTCACTCGCCGTATCTCCTATTAAAAATCACGATGGAGTTGTTATTGGGGCATCTAAGGTCGCCCGTAATATTACTTCCCAAAAGGAGTCTGAAAAATTAATTGCCAAGCACATGGAACGCCTGGAATTGTTGAATGTAGTGGGCAGGAGCATTAACGAATCGCTAGACCTTCAGCAAATATTACAGCAGGTAACCGATTCTACTACAAAGCTAACCGGTGCAGCATTTGGTGCGTTTTTTTATCATCAAGTTAACCAGGAAGGGGAATCTCACTGGTTATACACCATGTCGGGTGTTCCAAGAGAGGCCTTCGTTAATTTACCGACGCCAGATGATACTGCCTTATTTCATTCTACTTTCAGAGAAGGAGTAGTTCGCTCAGACGACATCACCCAGGATGCCCGATACGGTAAAAATTCGCCGTTTTTTGGAAAACTTTCCGAACCTCTACCTGTGATCAGTTATCTGACGGTTCCGGTTAAAAACAAATCAGGTGAGGTGATAGGCGGGCTGTTTTTTGGTCATCAGGAAAAGGCAATTTTCAAAAAAGAGCATGAGGAACTTGTCCTTACTGTGGCTTCCCAGGCGGCCATTGCTATAGAAAATTCGATGCTTTTTAAAGAGGTACAGGAACTCAGTGCGAAAAAGGACGAATTCATTGCAATGGCTTCACATGAACTAAAAACACCGATGACTTCTCTTTTTGGTTTTTTGCAGTTGGCCAATCGCAACACGGGAGAAGGTATAGCGAAAAATCTCCTTGAACGGGCGATCAAACAACTGGAAAAAATGATCGTTCTGGTTAGTGACCTTTTTGATGTCTCCAAAATCCAGTCAGGAAAACTACAACTGAATATGGAATACCTTAACCTGGCCATGCTTATTCAGGAAATGAAAGAATCTTTTTTGCAAGCCCATCCGGCGCATATTTTAAATATTGAAATGCCGGAAGAAAGCTTTGTTAATGCTGACCGTATGCGCCTTGAACAGGTACTCACTAATTTATTGAACAATGCAGTTAAATATGGACCTCAGGAAAAAACAATTGAATTGAAGGTTCAACATTTGGATAACGTGGTACTTACTTCGGTTAAAGATTTTGGCCCTGGTATTAGCGAAGAAAACCAGCGTCATATATTCAGCCAGTTTTACCAGGCCAAAGAAAATAAAGACGGTTCATCAGGATTAGGCCTGGGGCTTTTTATATCGAAAGATATTGTTGAACGCCATGGTGGCCTGATTTGGGTGGAAAGCAAACCCGGTAAAGGTGCAACCTTTAATTTCTCTTTACCATTAGCGCAAACAATTTGGGCTTAAATAAATGGGGGGCTTAGCGCCTGTTTAAAATTAAATAAAATTTATTCCATATGTCATTCTGAGGGATAATTTATTATATAAAAATCAATATAAGTGACGTAGAATTGTTTTCTCTTGTCCTAAGGCTCAGTCTTGCCTCGGCTCGCCGCCGCCGAAGGGCTCTTTCTTTTTGGCATCAAAAAGAAACAAAAACTGCCGGCTGAAAATTTTTCTTTCGAAGCTAGTATGTTGGCTTAGGCAGTGCAGCCCGAAAAATTTGTTAGGCCGGATTTAAGTAGAACGGGGATACCGTGCTATGGCCTAGCTGGATGGAAATGCAAAAATAATTAAAATGCTGTTAATAATAATTTATAAAATAACGTCATTGATAGCGTAATCGAGGGCCATTTCAACTCCAAAAAAAGCTCGTCATTGCGAGGAGGAACGACGAAGCAATCTATCATGCTAGTAATCCTTGCTGTAAAGATTGCTTCGTCGGCTGAAAAAGCCCTCTCGCATCCGATAGCTATAGGATGACGATCCCTCGGAGAGATTTATTTCCATTATAAAAATTTAAACAGCATAAAGATAGCGCAATAATAACCAGTGTAAGTGTAACTAATCACTCGTATTTTTTGTTTTTATTCATTGTAAATCAGTTTTTTATTCGAATTCTGGGTCGAAGCTAATGAAGCCTTAATCACTTAAGATGTAATTATTATAAAGTGAAACCTACAATATAGACCTGTTTTTTATAGACACTGGGAGACATGCCTGTAAGTTTTTTAAAGGATTTTGAAAAGTAGGAGAGATTATCAAATCCGGTTTGTGTCGCGATATCCGAATAGGCAAGCCTGCTGGTGGCTAATAAATACTGCGCCCGTTCAATCCTTTTTTCAAGAATATAGGTAACTGGCCGCTGGCCGGTAAAAGTTTTGAATAAACGAGAGAAATAATCAGGGTGCTGATTTACACGTGAAGCCAGACTGGTTACGGATAGTTCCTGCTGCAAATTTACAAGGATATAACCTACTGTTTCAGCTATTTTGACTGGCGCATGTCGTTCCTCATGTTTTCGATGTAACTGTGGTTGGAGTAAACGTCCCATCAACTGAAGTAGTATGCCCTGCGTTTCAAGGTAACTAGCTAAGCCTTGCATATTGTTCAATTCCTGGTATTCTTTATAGAAAATATTTTTCTCGTAAATTTTTGGGTCATCAGACCGGTTAATGCCACGACCAGGATTTATTTCGAGCAGCCGCTTAAAAAGATCAATGTCCATCTGTGTTGCCTTAATTTTTGAAACATTACGGCTTCGTGCAAATAGGGAAGTGCCGTTTGCAGATTCTTCAAAAAACTGTACAAAATATTGGCTCAAATATCCGTTACAATGCAGATTACAAAGTGTGAAACTGGGTATTATATATAGATATCCGGGTTCGAGTTTTAAAGATCCCGACGTGTCAGATACCTCACCATTTCCATCATCTATATAATAAATCCGGAAATACGGACTGATTACGTTCAGGTAATTCCATTTTTCAGTTAATTTCACATAATCTACATTGAGCAGCGAAAAGGTATTTTGCAGGACTCTTTTGATCATTTTCTAAATGTCGGATTTTTACAATAAAAAGTCTAATTTATTCAAAAATAGGTCGGATAAGATGTTTATTTTTGATCATAGTACCAAGTATAAACCGTTCGGGAGACAGGGAGTCTTGCAATTATCATCATCTGATTATTGCTGCCGGATATTTAGCATTCCGATCTTCACTATATTGAAACCGGAATAGTAGCTTTTAAATGATCACACAATGAAAAAAAAAATATTCTTAAGCATCATTACAATTTCCATGTTGTTAAATGCACAAGCTCAGCAAAAGACCACTACTACTGAGCAAGGTAAATTCAGCCCTACCGATGAATCCTTACAAGAGTATAAATATCCTGACTGGTTCCGTGATGCTAAATTTGGTATCTGGTCGCATTGGGGTCCTCAGGCAGTTCCTCGTCAGGGCGATTGGTATGCCAAAAACATGTATTTACAAGGGAATAATCAGAATAAATATCATGTAGAGCATTATGGAACACCATCCAAATTTGGTTACAAAGACATTATTCCACTTTGGAAGGCAGAAAAATGGAATCCTGAACAATTAATGGCGCTTTATAAAAAAGCGGGTGCCAAATATTTTGTAAGCATGGGTTCGCACCATGATATGTTCTTTTTGTGGAATTCGAAGATACATAAATGGAATTCGGTAAATATGGGGCCGCATAAAGATGTAGTTGGGCTTTGGCAGAAAGCAGCAAAAAAAGAAGGGCTCCGTTTTGGGGTTTCTGAGCATCTTGCTGCAAGTTTCAACTGGTTCCAGCCCAGCCATGGGTCGGATACAACCGGCCAGTTTGCCGGTGTTCCGTATGATGGCCGTGATCCTAAATATTCAGACTTGTATCATTTACCTGCCGACTCGAGCGACATCAAAGAATGGTTGACCAATAATCCTGCATGGCATAAAAAATGGTTAGAATATGTAACTGAACTTATTGATCTCTATCACCCTGATCTGCTTTATTCTGATAGCAAAGTTCCTTTTGAAGAATATGGACGTAAAATGGTTGCACATTATTACAATCAGGATATGGCTAAAAATAAAGGTAAACTGGAAGCCGTTTACACGCCTAAAGAAGCTTCAGGGGGTAAGTGGGCCCAGGATGTAGAACGTGGTGTGCTGGATTCGATCAGCCCTTTTCCGTGGCAGACCGATACCTCAATTGGCGATTGGTATTACAGAACAGGACAACGCTACAAGAGTGCAAATGGAATTGCCCAGCTTTTAATTGATGTGGTGAGTAAAAATGGAAATTTACTGATTAATGTTGTACAAACACCGGAAGGAGATTTAGAGCCTGATGTAATTAAAATAGTAACGGAAATAGGCGAATGGACCAAGACTTATGGCGAAGGAATTTATGCTACAAGGCCTTGGAAAGTCTACGGTGAAGGACCATCTACAATTAAATCGAACCAGAAAAAAGGCGTTTTCGGCGGATTGACAGACACCGGTGAATACGAGGCTACAGATATCCGTTATACAACAAAGGGACGCGATCTTTTTGCATTCTGTTTAGCTGTTCCCAAAACAGATATAAAAATGGAATTGTTGGGAAAAAATTCTAAATATCTGGATAAACCGATCAGTTCGGTTACCCTTTTAGGTAGTAAAGAAAAACTGGACTGGACACAAACAGATGGTTCACTGGTGATCAAAAAGCCGAAAAATTACCCAACCTGGGCGGTAACAGGATATAAAATAGAATTTAAGAAATAACACTATCCTATTAAATCCGCTTTGGTGGAAACCGAACGCTGCATACTGTTGAGCTTGGAAGTAGTTTAATTAGCATGTCAATAATCAACCTAATGAAAATTTTATAATTACAAATGAAAAGATACTGTTTGGCACTTGATCTGGTTGATGATGAAAAACTTATCGCAGAATATGAAGCGTACCATGTTAATGGATGGCCTGAAATTAAACGCAGCATAACTGACTCCGGAATACTGGATATGGAAATTTACCGCATTTCTAACCGCTTGTTTATGGTGATGGAAACGCAAGACGATTTCAGTTTCGAAAAAAAGGCACTTATGGATGCTTCCAACCCACGGGTTGAGGAATGGGAAATGTTGATGTGGAAATATCAGCAGGCACTGCCTTTTGCAAAACCTGGAGAGAAATGGGTGTTGATGAAAAATATATTCCAGCTAAAAGGCTAACGATAATCAAAACGAACCGAGGGGCCTAAGTTGCCCCCGGTTATCTTTGGAACCAGTAGTTTAAGATCTCTATCAGGCGGTAGATTACGGTGCTAAACCTTTAAGGCATTCGTAAATGCCAAATCATCCAATAAACTTTAATTTGGAGTAGGAAGAGGGGTTTAAGCATTAATTTCAAGCCTGTAGCCTTTAGATCGTATCACAACAATGTTGATCGCAGGATCGGCCTCCAGTTTTTTTCTAAGTTTTGATATAAACATATCCAGGCTACGCCCTACAATAACACCTTCATCTTCCCATATTTCTTTTTGCAACCGGCTTCTCTCTATAAGTTCATTAGGAGACCGAGCGAAGATAAGCAGTAACCTGGTTTCAGTTACGGTTAATTCTATCATCTTTTCGTTTATGGTGAGTTTACGATTTCTTGCATCAAACAAAACTGAACCCAATGTAATCAAGTCTGGATGCTGATCATTACTGGGTAAAACTCTTCGAGGTTTAACAGATCTGAAAAAAATAAAACCAACAAACGCTAAAAATGGCAGGCTGCCCAAAAGATATCCATTCTTTGCGGTATTTATGCCTGTCGGTTTCAGTTTAATGTCGATCATGTAACGTGCTTTTGGCTGTTTTCTTCCTATGCAAGCTATAATTTCATCTTTTTTATTTTTGGATATCGCGTACGCATAGGCTACGCTGGAGTCGCTAAAGTTTAAAACTTTAACAACATAATCATCCGCCAGCGGGTCATTGGCCAACAACCGTTTAGTGGTATTCACCAGAGAAATGGGGTCGAAAGTAAACTCCTTCTCAAATCTGATCAGGTACTCATTCTCAGTAACTTTTTTTATCGGAAGCACTCTCGATGTGCTGTCGCCTGACTGTAAAAGTAGTTCATGTCCGATCCGGCGGAGCAAAACTTCTCTTCTGGCGAAATCAAAGTCCTCGCTGCCGGTCATACTGAAAGCTGCACAGGTGACAGCGATAAACAAAACCAGCATGAATCCAAATAGATATTTACCTTTCGAGTAGAAGTGATTTCGGCTATCAAGCATAGTGTCAGCTTTTTATTTACAAAGTTTACATTTTTATTTACAATTCAAATGTCTTAAGCCGGAAAATGTCAAAGTAATTTTGCTGCATCAACTTTGATAGCACATAAAAAAAATAAAAGAATGTCTATCTGATTTGACTTATTAAAAGAATCTATATGTTATTTAGTAAACCCCAAAAATCATGAAAAAATTAATTTACGCACTGATGTTACCACTGGTTGTGGTGAGCGGACTAGTATTTGCTAATTGTGAAATCAAGACTGACACGGCTAAAAAGCCTTCATCAAAGCCACTTTCTGTTGCGGAAAGGAAAGCCGAAAGGAAAAGATGGGAGGCTACAGCCGACGGCATAAATTACAAAAAATGGGAGTCTTCTCCAGCAGGTAAAAAAGTGCTTACCGGTACCGCTAAAATAAGGAAGCATATAAATGCTTTCACCAATATGGAGGCAGTTGTAACTTCTCTTTCTCTTCCGCCAGGATCAAGATTAGGTTTCGGTGTTATGGCCAGGATTAATGGTGACGATTATATTGTAAAATTTGAGCCGGAAAAGTCTCAACTTGAGCAATTGCATAGCCTGAAAGTTAACGACAAAATAATGTTAAGGAGCCATAGCGTATCGCATGCGCCTAAGTATTCATATCCAATAATATCTTGCGAATATGTAGAACGTAATGGTAAAGTGATTTTTAAAAGTGTTCCCCGAAAAGGAGGTTGCTGAGTAAAATATATACATTGTTGTTAATGCTTGCTTTTAACATTTCTTCCAGGAGACAATCGGAGCAAAAATTAATATCAGAGTCCATAGTAGGTAAAGTCCATAAGATTTTGAACGGAATTGTTTTGGATTAAAGTAACATCGGGTACATACCAGGGAGAAAGTTTTTCAAAACATTCTTTCTGGTTAACCTATAGAATGGACACATCTGTGCATTTTGGAGCGCCAATTATCCAATACGCTTTGCTGTTTTCTCTTTCGTGGATGAAAAATACTCGTGCTGAAAAAACAGACAATCAATTTTAAATATTTTTATCTCATTTTAGTGATATATTGTATATTTGTTTAGCCACATCAAAACATTGCTTAACAGATTATTAACCAGACAATAAACAATATGAAGAAAGTAATTCCACTTACCGAATTATCTACTGAAGAATTATACAAGAAAAAACAGAGCATAAAGGGGGCATTAATTGGGCTTGGTTTGGTAATGCTTGCCGCATTTCTTGTTTTAATTTATCTTGTTATTACGGCTAAAACGCCAAAAGTTATGGCAGCTATTCCCATATCCTGCATGCTGGCGTTGTTACCAGCGTTTATTAGCCTTGGTGAGATTAATACTGAAATTAAAAACCGCAACTCAAAAGAACGAATTTAATGTCATCAGATTGCCTAAATTGTACCGCTCCGGTAACACAGAATTTTTGCCCTAACTGTGGGCAAAAATCTTCTACGCACCGCTATTCCATCAAACATTTCCTGGCCCACGATTTTGTTCATGGTATATGGCATGTTGATAAAGGTATTTTATTTACCCTTAAAGCACTTTTTACCCGGCCTGGCCATAGTGTGCGCGAGTTTATCCAGGGCAAAAGAGTTCCTTATTTTAGTTTTGTTACGCTCATCCTGCTTATCTTGACGGTATCAAGTCTCATTGCGCCGTATACCCACTTTAATATGTCTGATCTGATGCCGAAGGGAGGCAAGGCCGTGATGAGTAGTACTGAAAAATTTATCTCCGAACATCCAAAGCTGATATTGATCATAACCATTCCCATTTATTCCCTTTTATCTTTTTTAGGGTTCAGGAAAGCGAAGCTTAATTATTCCGAACACCTGGTGCTAAATTCAAACCGTGTTATCGTAGAACTGATTATGGGCTTACTTATTTCGGTGGTTACTATTTTTTATACCGATACCAAAGTGATTGTTTTTTTTACTTATGGCATGGGTTTGTTTTTAGGTTTTTTTTATAGCATCTGGTTTTATTACCAGTTTTTTTCTGCTTTTAACTATAGCAAAACAGCCTTGATTTTAAGAAGTATCCTTGTTCCGGTATCGTACAACTTATTAACCTTTATAATTGGAATCGTTTTAGCCATCATTTCAAAGCATTGAATTTATTTCAGCATCTTTCCTGCTAATAGAAACCTCTTCTCGGGGTAATAATTGGTTCATATTTTGATAGCTTAAAGTTATGATTAATGTTAGCCCCGAAGTAAAGCAACAAGCGCTGTTATTTCTCTCACGGAACCAGAAAATAGCGGCTGTTAAGGTAGTTAAAGATCACAGTGGCTTTGGTTTAAAAGAAGCAAAAGATTATGTAGATGCTCTGGAAGAAGGAGTACAGCAACCTATAAACAATCCGGCAAATCTGGATGCAGAGTTATTGGTTATTTTACGTCAGGGCAATAAGTTAAATGCTATTAAACATTATAAGGATGCAACGGGCGCAGGCTTGACCGAAAGCAAAGATTATGTTGAAAAGCTAATGCAGTTTAAGCCTGGCAGCACTATGGTGCTACAAAGCAGGGACACCGATATTAAAAATATCATCTCTGAGAATTCCGGGAATAACCAAAATCCACTCAGAAATTTTTTGATAAAACTGTTGCTCGTTATTTTGATTGCAGCGGCTTTAACCTATCTCATGTTTAAAATTTAACATCACATATTGCAATATTTCTGATAGAATTAAAATGTGGTGTTCAGAAATCTTATCTTGATTTCACACACATAAATAAATCTTAAGAATATGAAAATCACATTAGACACAAAATCCCTTTTGCTGGGGTTCTTGGGCGCTGGCTTAATGTTTACGGCCATCAGTTTTAAAAATGGACAAGATCAAACCGGTGGAAGGTACCACACTGAAGTAAATGCCAATAATATGGTCGTGATCCTGGATAGCGAAACCGGAAATTACATTATTGCCCCTCCGATACAGCAAACTGGAAAAACGACTTGGATAAAAGGCGAGTTTAATAAAACATTTAGTACGGCGGTAGACAATAAAAGAGAGCCGAAATAATCAACTGTATTATAATCAAGATGATCCATGGTGCTGAATCATAAATTATAATTCAATCGAATTTTGTCACGTTGAGCCTGTCGAAACGCCTTGTAAGAGATTTAAAGCAGGGCCTTCGACAAGCTCAGGATGACAATTCTATATATGAGACAGCCTCATTTTTACTATATATGAAACATAAGTTCATTTGAGCTTATATTTTCTTAAATGTCTTATATGGTTAGTTTGTATTTGTTTTTTAGTAGATATTCGCTAAGGCGATCGTCATGCTGAATTTATTTCAGCATTTTTCCTGCTAAATAACCAGCTTTGATATCTAAAAACTATAGTTTAGAGATAAATGTTGATTTTTTTTAATGCTGTCAGATGTTACCATCTGACAGATTTAGATCATTCATTAATTAAACCTGGGAAGCAGCAGATGGTAACATCTACCGCCACGCTTAATAAACCAATGACAATTGAACCAATGTAACTACAGTGCATAAGCTGTTTCAGCCTTTGATTGATTCAGTACCAAAAAGCTCTGGATATTTCCTACGTAAGCTAATGCACCTATATTGTCTCTGAGGAAATTGTTATAAGAAACCATATCGGGCATGGCCACTTTTAGCATAAAGTCAAAATGACCAGTAAGGTGGTAACATTCCATTACCTCTGGGTATTTCTCCATTTCAGTCTTGAATGCTTTTACAATATCCTCCGAATGCACGGTAAGTTGAATATGTGGAAAAGCAATAAAATGCGACCTCAGTTTATCAATATCTACAATGGCAACCGTTGATTTGATGTAGCCATTTGCCCTCAGTTTTTTAATACGTTCTACAATATGGGTCATGCTTTTTCTAAGCTTGCCTGAAACTTCTTTATAAGTTAATAATCCGTCGCGTTGTAAAAGATTTAAGATTTCGATATCAGTCTGATCAACTTTTTGAGGTTGCATGTAAATACTTAGTGTATAATTGTTTCTCTTTTAATTGCTTTTGTAAAGTTTAAAAATAGTTAAAATAAGGTATTTTTATTTAATTTATTGTGTTTTTTTAAAAACATACTTAGTGTATAAATTACAATAATAGGGGGAATTTTGGGGCGCCAATAAAAATTATATTCTGTTATGTTATTTTCCCTATAGGTTAAACCAAATTTTAGGATGTTAAGGGGTTAATAAAAAATAATTTTTACCAAAAAAAAAGGTTGTTGCGGTATAATATGCTTAACTACTGATCTTTACATTGTAATTAATCTAACCGAATATTATTTTTCTCATGCATAAAAAACACAACTTCGGTGCCGGACCATGTATATTGCCGTCATCTGTAATGGAACAAGCTGCCCAGGCCGTAATTAATTGGGGAGGGATGGGTTTATCTATTCTGGAAGTTTCTCATCGGTCGCCAGAATTTGAAGATGTGGTACTTAAAACCCAGCTTTTGGTTCGTGAGTTATTGTCTGTTCCCGATCACTACTCCGTACTTTTTTTACAGGGCGGGGCCAGTACACAATTTGCTATGGTTCCGATGAATTTTTTAGGCGCAGGAAAAAAAGCAGCTTATCTTGATACCGGGTATTTTGCACAGAAAGCCATTAAAGAAGCCAGGTTATTTGGTGAAGTAGCGGTTTTGGCTTCTTCGAAAGATAGAGATTATGCTTATATTCCAGCTGAATTTTACAACGATAAGCAAGCTGCTTACCTGCACTGTACTTCGAATAATACGATTGAGGGTACAGAAATATTTGATTTCTCTACTACAAGTGCGCCGTTGATCTGCGATATGTCATCAGATATTTTTTCCAGGAAAATTAATATAGCTGATTTTGATCTTATTTATGCAGGTGCACAAAAGAATATGGGGCCTGCAGGGATGACACTCGTGATTGCTAAAAACGAATTTCTTGACCAAGCCAAAAAAGAAATTCCATCAATGATGGACTATCGCATATTTCGCGATAATATGAGCATGTACAATACTCCGCCAGTTTTTTCTATTTATGTAGCCATGCTCAATTTATTATGGCTTAAAGATCAGGGTGGCGTAAGTGGAATAGAACAAAGAAATATAGCAAAGGCAAAATTATTATATGCCGAAATAGACCGAAATTCGTTATTCTATGGTACGGCCGATGTAGAGCATCGCTCTCGAATGAACGTTACTTTCTTAGCCGTTAACAAAGAAGTAGAGGCCGGGTTCTTAAAATATGCAGCAGACCAAGGAATTGTAGGCATAAAAGGTTATAGAACAGTTGGCGGATTTAGGGCTTCGCTTTACAATGCGCTCCCATTATCGAGTGTTGAGGTTCTGGTAAATGCTATGGCCAGTTTTGAAAAAATATACAGCGATAAAACAGTTCTTGAACTCGAATAATCCGTTAAACGATGATAAAAATTTCACCATTGAAGGCACTACAGCCGGGCAAAGACATATTTGAGCTGATGATTTCTGATCAGGTAAACGGTAAGGTGCATAAAAATGAGGAACTTTCTTTTGAAGACCTGCTCAACTTGTTTGGATGCCCTTTGGATGATCGGCCTGCTATTTATGTTTACGAGTTCCGTAGCGAATTAGGTATCATTAGGGGGATTTGGACGGATATCGATCTCTCTCAAACACCAGCAAATGCAATTAAAAGGCACGAAGAAACTGTATCATCAAAAGTAGAATCGCTTAAAATAGAGCGGAAAAGTAAGGCAATGCAAAAATCGCCAATCTTATTGGCCCACAAAAAAGATAAAACCTTAGATGCGCTTATTGATTTTGTGGTGCGTACGCGTAAGCCTTTGGCAAGCGAATGGTCGCAAATGGACCATTTTCTTTATCAGGTATTGGAAGAAGATGTGATTGAAAAATTTGTTGAAGAATTTATGAAGCTTGATGCCGTTTACCTTGCCGATGGTCATCATCGTTTAGAAGCAGCGTATTCACTACAGAAAAGTAGGCCTCAGCAGATCAGTTCGCTACTTGTTTCAGCCGATGTAATTTCTATAGGCGCCTTTCATAGAATGGTTTCGGGTGTAGATATTTCTGAAGCGCTGTTGATGGAAAAACTGAAACAGTATTATTATATCTCAAAAATCCCCAATAAAAAGGCTTATAAACCTGATCAGAAGAATAGGTTGGGCTTTTGTTTTAAAGGTGAATGGTATCAGCTGGATTTAAATAGCGCTTCTGTTGAATTGTCAGCAGTACCTGATACAGTGATTTTGCAGGATAAAATCCTTTCAGCTGTGCTGGGAATTCATAAACCAAAGGAAGATGAAAGGCTGATCTGCTTTCCGGATTGCGAATGGACTCAATTTCTCACTGAGCTGGATCGTGATGAAACTTCGATTGGCTTTTCGCTTTTTCCAATGACAGCCGATGCATTTATGACAGTTGCAGAAAAGGGTGAATTTTTGCCACCCAAATCTACCTGGATAGCACCAAAGATTCCGAAAGGATTTATGGCAAGTAGCTCGGTAGCCATATTGGCGAAAGGTGAACAGGTGAGGATAAATTAATGGTTAAACTTATAAAACAAACGATATGTTCGATCTCGACTTAGAAAATATAGCCCAGATAGGCACCACCATCCTGATAATTACGTTCTTTTTAGTAGCCTTGTACAAAAAGCGGCTTAAGGTAAACAAGAGAAAAAATGACGCCGAGCAGGATTATATGCATTGGCTGTAAAGCTGTTATATTGATTTTAACCATGGCGGTATTTCTTTGTTCTGGTCAATCAATTTACCTGTATGTAGAGCAAGTTTTATCTTTAATGATGTCTTTGTTGGTTGATTATAACAATTTCATTATCGTTAAATTTTATACTTTTGGGTTATTAACCAATTACAATATAACCCGATATGTTTATGAAAATGCTTTTTAAAGCTTGCATACTTTCTGTTTTAATCTGTTCATCTATTCTGGCAAGTGCACAGACTGTTACTTTAGATTATTTTTTTAATCGTGAAACCCGTAAAGATAAAGAGGGTAAAGAAGTTCGTTTTCATTACCTGTGGAATGAGCAGGCAATGAGTGGTTTTTCCGTTTTTGGTAATGTATTTAAAAAAGAAGGATTTAAATTGGATTCGCTTGAAACAGCACCAATAATAGCTAATTTAAAAGGAAGTGATGTTTACTTAATTGTCGATCCCGATCGTCCGAAAGAAAATCCTAAGCCAAACTACATTGAAGCTGACCACATTGCTGCAATTTCTGCCTGGGTTAAGCTGGGTGGGGTATTGGTGATGTTTGCTAACGATAGCGCAAACGTAGAGTTGCCACACTTTAATAAATTGGCTGATGTTTTCGGCATGCACTTTACCAATGAAATGCAAAATCATGTAATTGATGATGCACATTTTGAAGATGGTGGCATCGTGATCAAAAATAATCCGGTGTTTAAAACGGCAAAAAAAATATTTATGAAAGATGTATGCTCAATCGGCACCAAAAACGGGGCAAAACCGGTTTTGAAAAATGCGGCTGGTGCAACGGTTATTGCCACTACCAGATTTGGTAAAGGTAATGTAATTGCCATTGCTGATCCATGGCTGTATGATGAATATGTTAATGGCCGTTTACCAAAAGAAATGGGCTTCGAAAACGATAAAGCTGCCTACGATCTGGTGGTTTGGTTAAAAAGCCTCGTTAAAAAATAATTGCTTAAAGTTTATCCAGTTTAAAATAGCCTAAATGAATCTCATCTTCTGGTAATCCTGAAGATGGTTTTATTTCGATGTGGTATTTCTGTTTGGCCTCTTCACTTAAAATGTCCTCAATTTTGTAAATATCATCTACATCGATTCCATATTTTTCGTCGATGTGCGAATTGGCTCCTTTGATTGAATTGGTTTTAAAAAACACCGTTTTCTTAGCATCCTGAATGGCTTTGGCTCTTTCATCATGCACTGAAAGTACAATATGGTGCTGTTCGTATAATTTGTTGGATAAATAGCCCCCCAGGTTGATAAAGAATAATTTATGTAGCGACGGTAGCGTATGCTTATCCCTTAATTTAATATTGATTCCGTAATCATCAACTTTGGTTACTTCGCGCCAGCCATCGATATGCAGGCTGGTACCTGTTCCTGGCCAAAATGCTTTAATTTCGGGCACAAGATCTTTTAGTGAATGGGCGATGCCGAAGAAATAGTCGTGCTGCTCTACGTTTCTTTTTGGGGCTTTTGAGCCCAGTAAAATCATATATAGTTTTAAATCGTTCATAAGTTTAATTGTTCACTGGTACATTAGCTCGATTAGTCATTCATTTAACACTGGTTGATTGACTCCAAACTCCTAATTCACTCATCTTTTAACAGCATTAATCAAAATAGGTTCTTAGAATTTTGTGATTTCCTTTATTTTTTCACCACCGAGAACACAAAGAAAGGCACAGAGGGCTAAGGGTTGAGGGCGAACTCCAATAGAATGGTCGTCATCTCGACTGTAGCACAGCGAAATGGAGAGATCTATCTAGGCAGATTTAGCTTCGCTGAGCACTCCGTGGTTCTCGACTGCGCTACACTCCGCTCGAAATGACGGTAACCCGAGGGGATCTTATAAGGAGAAAATAAATTACTCCTCAGGATGACAACCGAGAAAGAGTATTCCTCGTTTCGTGCCTCCACGGCAATCAATTCCATCATTCCTCTTACATTTTCCATCGATTTAAAACAATTTCCTTTTTTTAGGATTGTATAAATTATAAATGGATACGAAAACAGCAAAAAAGAAAATTGCCATCATTGGTGGCGGCCCGAGTGGTCTGTTCATGTATAAAAGATTAATTGAATCTAAAGCTCCCAACTTCGAAATAGAGATATTCGAACGTAAAGATTATTTAGGAGCGGGTATGCCCTATAGTGCTGAAGGAGCAAATGTAGAACACATTACTAACGTGTCTGACAATGAAATTCCAGTCATATATAACTCAATTGAAGAGTGGGTGAAAATTGCACCGAAAGAAATTTTAGAAAAATTTGATATTAATGCCGATAAATTTAACGAGTATAAGGTCTTGCCCAGATTGTTTTTTGGCGAATATCTTTCCGCTCAGTTTAAGTTATTAAAAGAGGTTGCAGAAAATAACGGGATTAAGACCAATGTGCATTTAAATTGTATTGTGGAGGATATTATCGATTTACCTGCAGATAATCAGGTAGCGGTAAGTGTTAAAGGGCGTGATCAAGCTCATTTCGACCAGGTAATCATCTGTACCGGTCATAATTGGCCAAAAAAATATGAAGGTAAAATTCCTCATTATTTCGATTCTCCATATCCGCCCAAAAAAATTGCATTAGAACTGAACCACGCCGTTGGCATTATGGGCTCTTCGTTAACTGCCATTGATGCCTTAAGAACCTTGGCGCGACAAAACGGAGATTTTGCCGATAATGAAGATGGTACCTATTCGTACCACTTAAAGAATAAAGGTTTTAAAATCGTTATGCACTCCAGGAGTGGGCTATTACCAGCGATCAGGTTTCACCTGGAAGATTCGCATTTAGGGAAGGACGAAACGCTAAGTAAAACCGAAATCCAAAAAAGCATTAAGGTAAATGAGGGCTTTTTGCCTTTAGATTTTGTATTTGAAAAGAATTTTAAAGAGATGTTCATTGAAAAAGATCCTGTTTTTTATGAAAAGATTAAAGACATGAATCTTGAGCAGTTCGTAAGTGCAATGATGGACTACCGCGAAAAGATGGAACCATTTGCTCTCTTCAAAAAGGAATATGAAGAAGCAGAAAAATCGATCGAGAAGAGAAAATCAATCTATTGGAAAGAGGCCCTTGCCATTTTAAGTTTTGCGATGAACTATCCGGCAAAATACCTTTCTGCTGAGGATATGGAACGCTTGCAAAAAGTGTTAATGCCACTTATATCCATTGTAATTGCATTTGTACCCCAAAGTTCGTGCAGGGAACTGTTGGCCCTGCATGATGCTGGAGTATTAAGTATTGTAGCTGTTGGCGATGATGCCGAAGTAGAACCCTTAAAAACCGGGGGTGCAGATTACCATTACAAGGTAGATGATAAAAAAGTTACTGTCCATTTCGATACCTTTATTGATTGTATTGGTCAACCGCATCTTTCTTTTGATGATTTTCCTTTTAAAAGTTTAATTAAAAATGGCACCATAAGCCCGGCAAGATTAAAATTCCAGTCGGCTGCTATTGGAAAGGAAGAAATGAAGCATAATGATTTAGTGACCAAAAAAGGCGATAATTACCTTTTAACTGTTCCAGGTATCACCATCAACGATTATTTTCAGGTGGTTGATGAGGCTGGGCAGGCGAATAAAAGAATCTATATCATGGCTGTTCCATACATTGGTGGTTATAATCCGGATTATTCGGGTATTGATTTCTCTGAAGCAGCATCTGGAGCGGTGCTGGATCGTATTTTGAGCTAAAAGCCCTTATCTATTTGATGTGTTCTTTTATAAATGCCTGAGGATTATAAAACCTTTCGTTCAGTTGTTTAGTATTAAAAGTTAGCCAGCTTGCACAACCATAATCATCAAATTTTTTCCTGATTTCTAAATGAAGATGGTGGTAATCGCCACCATACTTTTTACTTTCCTGCGGTGTAAATAACCTGGCGAGTTTAGTGTTTTGATCAACATTTTGTCCGTTGCTAACATAAACCTCTTTAAGGTGTTTATAGGAGGTAAACATCGTTTGGCCATTAGGGAGTTTATGCTTAACGACCACAGTACGTTGATTTTCGCCTAAATGTACAGAGCAAACTATTCCATTAGCCATCGCGTAAACATTAACCAGTTTCGCTTTTGGTTGGGCAGGATTAATATCAATAGCCGTATGGATATGACCTTTAACATAACTATCCCGATGATCGCCAAAAATGCTGATGATTTTAATGTTATTTGCTTTTTTTCGGTTAGCCACATCAAAGGGTAGAAACCATTGATCTGCTGTTTTTGAAGGAGCAGTATCGGTATAATAAGGTTTCCAGCGATCGCGATCTTTTTCAATGGTCGGTGTTTCGAATAAAAAGGTTGATAAAAATAGAAATAATAATGTTTTCATACCAGGGAGTAATTTAAGGCAAGATAATGATTTTATTAAAATAAACTATTTTTATAGTTTAAAAATAAGTTCGTCATTATAAGGAGGAACGGCGAAGCAATCTTAATGCGGTCGCTAATAGCGATCGTTGTAAGATTGCTTCGTCGGCTGAAAAAGCCTTCTCGCAATGACGAACTTTTGTAGTGGTGGCAGATGTTACCATCTGCCACTGATTCAAATATCTTAGGTGGATACAGTCAGGTGGTAACATCTGACTGCACATTACGCCAAAACATTCTCTTTCAAAGCTTCTGCCGCCGGGTTAACTAACGTACCAATCAATTCCGGAACCGGAACATCGGTGCTTTCGCTATAACCGTGGGTGAGTAACCTTACGCGGTTAATGCACACCCTGATAAATTCGGGTACAAACAAATCGAATTTTTGAAATTTAGGAACAAGCTCCGGGTTTTCCTCTTGAAATGCTAAAATTACATCTGCCACCTGTCGCCAGAATTGCTTTTCATCCAGGCCAACATAACTGTGGAAGATATTGCTTAGGTATCTGAAAAGAGCATCAAATATCCCCGATAGGATAAATAAAGGCGCCAACTCATCGTTAATTTCCCTTAAAACATCTACCAGATCATTCGGTAATTTTGCTTTCGATTCTTCTGTTAACACAATTTCTTCTACAAAATCTTTAATGATAATCCGCTCCGGTACACCGTTTTTCATTACCAAAATGGTGTTTTCGCCATGTGGACTGAAGAAAAAAGCATGTTTGTAAAAAATCCTTAACACTGGTTTAAGATAAGCCGATAAATAAGCGTTTAACCAGGTTTCGGCAGTTAAACCCGATTTTTCGATCAGTGCCTCAACCATGCTTTTTCCATTATCATCTACATAAAGCAGGCTCGCCATAGTCATGATGTTTTCGCCTTCTAACAAGTAGTTTTCAGCACTCTCTCGCCAGATTGCACCTAAAAATTCCTGGTATTGATATGGTGAACCGGGTATTTCGCTATATTGAGGATGGGTATAAGCAACTGTAGCCACTTCGCCTAAGAGTACAACGCGGGTTTGTTTTAAGTATTCATCACCCTGTAACATGTCTTTTGCCCACTGTGTTACCTTTGGAGCAATGGCCAGTTTTTTCGGCGAAAGTCCTCTGAAAATGGAGGTGTTTAAAATAGAAATGGCCGTTTTTACATAATGTTTTTTAGGTTCACTTACATTAAAGAAAGTACGGATACTGTTTTGACACATGTATTCATCCTTCCCGACACCAACTGGAATAATCAATTGATGGGCAATATCATGTGCAAGCTGCAATACGATTTTATTATTCCATTGCCATTCGTGAACGGGGATAAAGAAATAATCTTCAGGATTTAATTCCTGCTGGATCAGGACCTGGTTAAAGTCGTGAACCTGTTTTAAACTCAGTTCTTCATTGTAAAAGGAAAACGGAGAAATGCTTTCGATGCTTTTAAACTGTGCCCTTGATTTGTGGACTGCCAGCCAGGCCAATTGTGTTTTCTGTCCTGCTTCTGGCGCATATTTACCTTGATCGCTGTGGTTAAAACCGATGCGTCCTTTATTAATAGTAGCCCATGGGTGACCGTCCATCTGGTGTTCGATGGTCTGGTAATCAGCATTAGCCAATTCATCAGCGGTTAAACGACCTTTTTCGTGGATATAAGCATCCGCATATAACGTATTTAAGGTCTCTTCCACAAAATGCGCCAAGGTAAAAGGTTTAATTCCAAAAGTTTGCTGTAGTTCTGTATAAAATGCCGGGGCGTTGTTAACGATTACACTTTCTCCGTTTACAAATTTTTTGATGCTTTGTTTGTCGATGTGCAAATAATCTAAAGCACGTTGCTGACCTGAAAAAGTATAATAGATCTCATTAGAATCTGTTGCAAGACGGAAATCAGAATTTCCTTGCTCGTCTATATTGATCAGCGTTGGTTCTGCTAATTTTTCGTGCATCAACTCCACGATTGATTTTGCAATATAGTTTAGGTTTACCTTATCCCAAACTTCTTTTTTTAAAGGTTTTATGTGATTGAAATTGTTGTAATTCATGGTATTTAATTTTTTATTTGTGTTAGTCCAGATTTGTAATCTGGACTTTTCGTACTCCGGATTTTAAATCCGGTTCTCTATGGTCGGGATTACAAATCCTGACCAACCAGTAGTATTGTAATTGATTGTCATCCTGAGCCTGTCGAAGGACAGATTAAATATTTTTAAGCGTTTCGACAGGCTCAACGTGACAGACGTGATTAATTTAATCTTCAGATAATTGCAGCGCTACGTGAGATAATTCATTTTTCTGTATTCCATCTGCTACGCTAAACTGTTGAAAAGCAATCCTTTTTTCTACTTTGTAGATTTCGAAACCTAATATTGCATTAATAATAGATGCATTGCGATAGGCACCCATACCCAAATCGGGGGTTACAAATCCATGCGTATGCAATTCGGCATTTTGAACAAAAATTTCGTTTCCATTTACATCAATGGCGTAGTTGCGGTGTACCTGAAACAGTCTTTCTGCATTACGTGCGATGCGATCGTTTATTCCGGATAAGAAGGCTGGCTCGTTGTACTTGTAACCGGTTGCCAATACCACAAAATCCGTTTCAACAGTAAAATCCTTTTCGCTTTCGGTATGAAAAAAATCAAGCTCGTATTTGCCATCTGCTTTTACCATTAAATTGTTCAGCTGACAATTGGGCATCAATTCTGCATTGATTTTCTCACCATCAACACTCAATTCGTACAGTTTATCGAAAATCTGGTTAATGAGTTCGAAGTTTATGCCTTTAAACAGCGAATTTTGTTTTCCTAAAAGCTGTTTGCGTTTGGCATCGCTGAGGTTGTAAAAATGGTCTACATACTCTGGAGAAGTAAGTTCCAGTGTCAATTTCGAATACTCCATCGGGAAAAAGCGATCTGGACGTGTAAACCATTTCAGTTTTAAGCCATTTTCTGTTTCAGGCAAAAGATCGTAGAAAATTTCGGCAGCACTTTGTCCTGAACCAATAATTGTTACCGTTTTTTGATTCAACAGCGTGGGTTTGAACTTTAAATATTCTGAAGAGTGTATCGCATTTTTTTCTTCAGCCGGATTGATAAAATCAGGCACTTTCGGTGTTGTGCCTGTTCCAAGTACGATTTTTTTAGTCAAAATGGTCTCTCTGGATCCTGTTACCTGATCAATTTTTTCTACCTGATAGACACCATCAACGTAATTTATACCGATTACTTTCTGTCCGAATTGGCAGTTTTGAAGGTGATTAATCGCCCATTTACAATAGGCATTATATTCCTTGCGTAATACAAAAAAATCCTCTCTGATATAGAATTTATACAGACGATCTGTTTGTTTAAGATAGTTTAAAAAGCTGTACGGACTGGTTGGATCGGCCATGGTAACCAGGTCAGCCATAAATGGAACCTGTAAGGTTGCATCGCTCAGCATCATGCCTGGGTGCCAGTTAAATTCGTTCGCCTGATCCAAAAACAAGGTAGATAAGCTATTGATCGGGGCACATAAAGCCGCCAGACCTAAATTAAAAGGACCGATTCCGATCCCAACAATATCGTATATTTTCTGTTCCTGCATTATATTTCCTCCGTTTCGAATTGTGCTGTTTTCATCATCGCATAAGTTTTGGCTTCAGGAAATTTATCCCAGTACCAATCGCGGTAACAGAAAGTTAGGTTGGCCATTTTATAAGGCATTTGGATCACTTTTTCTAATTTAAAACCTAGTCTGGTTACAAAAATGTGCATCGCACGACTTTCTACTGCAGCTTCACCAATGCATTTACCTACTTCGGGTTGTTCAAAAATGAAATCCATTAAGGCCTGGCCTGTCTCGAAGCTGAATTTTTTATCCTTATCGGTTGGGGCAATCAATAAATGTGCTCCGTAATCGGTAGTTAACGCTTCGTAGCAGGCACCTACACCGTCCCGCATTGGCCAATATGGTTCTATGGTAAAGGTGGGTTCGCCATTTATCTCGCCAATAAAACTGTGCGATGAATCGTTTGGCAACAAAGTTCTATAGAATAGTTCCAAACCGCTAATCGGTCCATCCATTTTCCAGATCGGTTTCGCATGCTCCTGGTTAAACCAATCGTGAACCATTTCCAGATCGCGGTCGATATTAAAGGGACGGATGTTGATCGTCACATTTTCCTTTGGAAAAAACCTGCTGTACAATATCTCATTGGTTTTTGGTTTGATCAGATTTTCGGAGAAGAAATATTTAGAGAGTGGATTTGGAAACTCACGGTAAATAGCCGGATTATCGATTGGCGCACTGGCTTCATCAATATTGCAAAGATTGGTCAGCAGGTTACCTTTTACTTCCCAGCTGCGGCGGTTGATGATATAATCAACTAAACCTGTAGTATCGCTGTTTTCGAATTGTTTAAACTCCAGATAAACGAGATCGATTAAGGTTTTTTCATCGGCGAGGTTGTTGCTTGCAAGGGCATTTACTACACCTAATATATTGTTGATGAGTAGATAATAGGTGAGTTTAGGGATAATATATTCGTTTGGCACAATCGAACCACTTTCTGCGGCTATACCTGGATAAACCGCTTTTAGTTCCTCCGCTTTGGCTTCACTAAAGAAATAACCCTGGTTATCCCTGAAATAAAGTTTCGCAGGATAATAATCTTTATCCAGTTCTACCATTACATTTTGCTGGTGGAACTCAAAAGCCATCCCGAAATTGTTATAAAGGCCAACAATCGGAGTTACACAAAGGTGGAGGTACTGTTTAAACCAGTTTACGGCTGTATGGGCAAGCGCTTTATTTTTGCTGATGGATGCCTCCTCGATTACATGGACAATCCTCGGTTTTTGCCCCAATAAACCATCCTGACAAAGCGCCGCTAATAAACTTACATTTTTGCCAGCATCTTCTCCTTTGAATGGATTATGCCTGATGCTGATGTTGAAACCATCAATGGTTTCACCTTTATATTTTACGGTGATAAAAGCAGGGTCGGTAATGAATTCAATTTCAGGGAATTCGGCTTTGGCTGCTTTACCGTATTCGGTTTTTAACAATTTGCTTACATCGTAACCACGGTGAAGTTCCCGGACGAGGTTAACCCTTTCTGAGTTGGTTATTTTTACATGCAATGAAAATTTAAGCATCCAATCACTTGCTGCGTTGTAAACTGTTCTCACTGATGATGTTGGTGTATAGAGTTCTCCAAAATGTCCGAGATAGAAAAGGAGCTTTTCTTCCTGCATCGCTGTTACCTTAGGGAGAGTAAGCAAATATTCGGCTTCCCAAGGGTGCATGGGCACTACTTTATGATTTGGGTGTTTATCCAATAAAGCTATGACCTCAGTATTTCCGCTATCTAAAAGCTCAATCCTGAAAAGATCGGTCATATCGAAACCTTCTGCATTTTTCTCATTAATGTTATCTGCTGCGATTAAAAAATACGCCAGCTGGAAATTTCCCTGTGTTTCTGGTGAATATTTAAAAAGTTCATCCTTTTTGTTAAACCCAGATCTTCCTTTGGGTAGGGGATGAGCGTTGTGACCTAAAATTAAAGATTGCTCGGCCTCAATAAAGTTCATTTTTGCAAAATTTACAGGTTTTCCATTTTGTTTAAAAAACGATAAAAATGCTTCAAGGTTTTCTATGCTATTGGCTAAACGTTGATTTATGATATCAGCATCTGCATGCGGAAACTCCTCTGCACTGAATTGAATGGCCAGTTCCATAAACCTGTAAATACTGATTGTGCTGATCACATCGGTAGTAAAATTCCGCTCAATTACCGGAAAATTAAACATATGGCGGCCACTATCGGCATAAAATTTTAAAGGTGCGTATACTTCGAAGCCAATGGCCATAAAGTCAAACCTGATGTGTAAACGATCATTTGTGGTAACCAGGTAACTGGCTAAAGATTCGTCGTATTTAGGGATACCTACATAACGGCTCCAGTTGGTAAATTCTCTGCAGTAACTATTTAGAAGCGCATTAAAATTAGTTTCTTCTGAAATCTGCTGAAGCTTGATTGAGTCTAACGTATTCGTTTCCATGTTTTTTAATGATTTTAATAATGTTTTCAATATCGCTGATGGTAGTTAGCGGGTTAAGTAGGGTAAATTTGAGGTAGAACTGTTGGTTAATCTTGGTGCCGGCAACTAAGGCCTTTCCTTCGTTAAACATTGCTTTTTTAATGTACTGGTTCATGGCACACACATCTAAACGCAGGTTTTTTGGGCGGTAACGGAAAACCAGGGCGCTGATGTCCGATTCGTTCATCAACTCGAAATCGCTATCTGAATGTAACAGACCGGCAATTTCGGCTGCGGTTTCTATAATCGTATCAAAATAGCCACCCAGTTTGTTTCTGCCCATCATTCTGAGTGTAAACCAGAGTTTTAAAGCATCAAATCTGCGGGTGGTTTGTATCGATTTATTCACCTGGTTCGGCAAACCATCTTCATCATGGTCTTTTGGGTTTAAGTAATCAGCGTGGTGCGTAATCAGGTTGAAAAAGTTTTTATCGCGTACCAGAAAACCACTGCTGCTTACGGGCTGAAAGAAGGATTTATGATAATCAACTGTGACCGAATGGGCCAGTTCAATCCCGTTCAACAGGTTCCGGTATTTATCTGTTAACAGCAAGCCACAACCATAAGCCGCATCGATATGGAACCAGGTATTGTATTTTTTGCTTATCGATGCAAGTTCTTTAAGCGGATCAATATTGCCGAAGTCGGTGGTGCCTGCCGTGCCTACAATCGCAATCGGAATATTGCCCTGAGCAGTTTCCCGCTTAATGGCATCTTCCAGTAAAATGGTATTGATCCTGAAACTGCGGTCGGTTTTAATCCTGATCACCGATTTTTCACCCAGACCCAATAGTGAAGCGTTTTTCTGGATGCTGAAATGTGCCTTTTCTGAAACAAAAATCCTGAAGCGTGAGGCTTCCGGTGGCAAACCATTTAATTTAATATTGTGGTTCAGGGCGGTAATGGAATAATGATCCCTTGCCAATAAAAGCCCCATTAAATTGCTCTGCGTACCGCCGCTGGTAAAAATACCGTCGGCTTTTTTGCAGTAACCAATCTGATCGCAGGTCCATTCGATCAGTTTTTGCTCAATTAAGGTACCGCCGGCACTTTGGTCCCAGGTATCAATAGACGAATTGATGGCCGAAATCATTACTTCAGCAGCTACCGCCGGGATCACAATAGGGCAGTTTAAATGGGCAATATAAGCTGGGTGGTGAAAGGCAACCGCATGGCTGGTATAAAGCTGTTCAACTTCTTTAAGCAAAGCATCGTAGTTGTCGTGTGTTTTTTCAAATTCAATCGAATCAAACAGTGGTCTTAATTCCGACGGCGATATGCCACTAAAAGGTTGTTGATTATTGGTGAGGAATTTTTTTACCGCCTGGGTAACTTTTCCTACTGCATGCAGGTATTCTGCTTCATTTTCGTGGTGAAAGATTTCCTTGTTCGGACTTTCCGTCAGGAAATCAATCAGTTCATGTTTTTCTAGGTCTGATGTAAACATTAGTTTTTCAATTTTTCAAGGATTAAAGGTTTAAGTGGTAATAAACATCCGACCTTTTAAGCCGATATTATTCATTAATAACTCTGGTTAGGTGAGATTAAACATGAGCTGTTTTTATTAAAAAATCCGATTGCTAAGGTATATTTTTATTTAGATTGATTAAAAATAATATTATAAATATTTTCAACATGTTGTTAGTAAGTAGGTAATAGATAGTTTTTGCAATAATTTTAAAATCTATGCTGATAAATTTTTAATTAAGTTTATTTGGATTTGATCTAAATAAATGATTGCTTTGCGCAAAAAAATAATTACCCTTAATGAAACCAAATAAATAAAAATGAAAAATCTATACTTAATTGCAATCTTAATCTGTGGATTTATCTTTAGCGGTAAAGCACAAACGGTCACCGGAAAGGTAATGGGAGAAATGGCACCGCTTGCGGGAGCAAATATTAAAGTTGAAGGTAAAGATGCCTCAGCTACAACAGGTGCCGACGGTAGTTTCGAACTGAAATTAACCGAAGGATCTTACAAATTACAGGTAAGTTATGTAGGGTATACGACCATATTACAAAAGGTGAGTTTGGCTAAAAATCAAATAGTTAACTTAACACTTAACTTAAGTCCTACATCAAATATGCAGGAAGTAGTCGTGGTATCGTCACGTAAACCAACCAAAATCAGCGAAATACCGGGTACTGTTTGGGTAGTAGATGGCGCGAAAATCCAGGAACAGGCCAGGGCTGGAATCCCACTTAAACAAACTTTGGCGCAATTGATTCCGAGTTTGGATGCTGGTCCGGAGGGTCGTACTAACTACGGACAGAACCAACGCGGCAGAGATGCATTGGTGATGATTGATGGTGTATCGTTAAACAGTACCCGTGGCGTAAGTCGCCAGTTCGAATCGATAGATCCTTTCAATATCGAAAGAATTGAAGTTTTATCCGGAGCAAGTGCGGTTTATGGCGGTGGTGCAACAGGGGGTATCATCAATATCATTACCAAGAAAGGACAGGATAGTCAGCCAAGTTTTACCACACAGGTTGGTGTACGCAGTGGTTTGAAAGAAAAAAGCGATCACGATGTACGTGTGGCACAAGCTATTTCTGGCGGGAGCAAAGATTGGAATGGACGCATTGGTATGGCTTTCCAAAAAAATAATGCAGCCTATGGCGCCGATGGAAAACAGATTTTTACCGACATTACGCAAACCGATTTACAGTATAACCAATCGTTTGATTTTTTCGGAAGCACCGAATTTAAATTAACTGATTACCAAAAGTTATCGGTGAATGCCCAATATTACAATTCAGGTTATCGTGGTGATAAAGACCTGTTTTTAGGAGCCAATTATGCTGGATTGAGAACAACACCAGCCCTTTTGGAAATGAGAAATGGCTACTCATCAGATGTTGATCCAAAAACAAGCAGGGCGAATATCAATGCCAATTACCAGGCAAGCGAAATTTTAGGCGGTCAAACATTGTATGTACAGGCAGCTGCAAGAAATGAACAGTTCAGCTTTCACCCATTTCCAGGACAAGCGTTAATACCTGGCGCACTTTATAGTGGTTCATCTATCCAAAATACTAATTATAGTGCTTTAAAACTGGTATTGAATAAAGACTGGAACCGACTGAATCTTACTTACGGTATTGATGCAGATAACGAGAATTTTAACGCGCAGCAAGCCTTGTTTGATAGGGCAAAAGCTTTCGCTTCTGGTGGTTTAAACAATACTACCGTGGCTACTATTGCACGTTACCCAAACTTCAGGGTAAATGGTTTATCTGGTTTTTTACAGGCTCAGGTTAAAGTAACCGACTTCTTAAGTTTGTCAGGAGGGGTGCGTCAGCAACGTATGTTTGTTAAAGTTGGCGATTTTGTAGGTACCACTGCTTCTGTGCCTTTGGCTTATGGTGTTGGCAGAACTGCTACGGCCATTGCTGGTGGTGAAAACCATTACGATGTAAACTTACTAAATGGTGGTTTAGTATTTAAAATCAATACAGCCCAACAGGCATGGGTTAATTTCTCTCAAGGATTTAACCTGGCAGATCCGGCTAAATATTATGGACAGGGTACTTATACCTTAGTAGGTACCAACTATAATTTAGGCAACTCAATTAATGTTGGAAGTTCTCCTTTAACCGGTATCAAAACAGAACAGTATGAAGCTGGTTACCGTTACCGCACAGGTGTATTTAATGCACAGGTAGCTGGTTTTTATGCCTTATCTGATAAAAACGTAAAAACTAATAGTACATTCAATATTGAAGTTTTCGATGAAAATGTAAGAAATTTAGGTGTTGAAGGTTCATTATCATTAAACCTGAAAAATGGTTTTGAAGCTGGCGTAAATGGTTTGTACATCAAAACACAAAAACAAAATGCCGATGGTACATGGTCATTACAGGATGTAACTGTTGCAAGTCCATCAAAAATTGCAGGTTATCTGGGTTATAACGGAAAAGTTTTTGGTATAAAAGCCCAGGTTTTCCACTCATTTGATTCGAAAGGTTATGCTACAGTTGGAAATGTTGTGGTGCAAAATGAGTTAAAAGGCTTTACTACCGTTGATTTATTGGGATCTGTAAAGTTATTTACCGGAAGTTTATCATTCGGTGTGCAAAACCTGTTGAACAAAAATTATCAGACCATTTGGAGTCAACGTTCAGTATTTTTGTACCAGGCTTTGGCTAGACCGGAAACATTTAATTATGCAGGCCGAGGCCGTACGTATAATTTAACGTATACGCTTAATTACTAGATTCGATTTTTTTCGGTCGTCATTTCGAGCGAAGTGCAACGAAGTCGAGAAATCTATCTATATAGATCTCTCCATTCCGCTGGCGCTTCAGTCGAGATGACGGCCTTTTTGTTGGAAAGAATTGTAGGCAATGACGACCTTTTTTATTTCCTCTTCAATTCAATCACCGTAATCTCCGGCCAGATCCCAATCCGCCCTGAAAAGCCCAGGAAACCGAAACCTCTGTTTACATTCAAATATCTTCCATTTTCAGTTTTGATGCCCGCCCAATGTTTATAACGGTATTTCACAGGGCTCCATTTAATGCCAAAAGCTTCAATACCGAACTGCATGCCATGTGTATGTCCGGCGAGCGACAGTTGAATTTTTGAAGGGTAATTTTTTACCTGTGCATCCCAATGTGAAGGATCATGTGATAACAGGATTTTAAAATCGTCGACATTTGTGTTTTGCAAAGCTTTGTTTAGGTCTCCACGCTCTCCAAAACCGACCCCCCAGTTTTCTATTCCGGCCAATATGATTTTTTCGCCGTTTTTATGCAATTCAATATGCTCATCCAGCAAAAGTTTAAAACCAAGTTCTTTGTGATAAGCTTTCAATTGGTTCAAATTTTTGATTTTATCCGCTTCGCTTGGCCATTTAATGTAATCACCATAATCGTGGTTCCCTAAAACAGAAAACTGTCCGAAAGGCGCTTTAATCTGCGAGAAATGCACAATATAAGGCACAATTTCTGAAGAAGCATTATTTACCAAATCCCCGGTGAAAACAAACAGGTCGCTTTTTTGGGCATTAATCATGTCGATACCTTTTTGCACCGCTTTAGGGTTGGTAAAACTTCCGGCATGTACATCAGAAATTTGTGTTAAGGTAAAACCATCAAAGCTGGCAGGCAGATCATCAAAATACAAAGTATGTTTTATGACGCGGTAAGCATATTTTCCCTGGGTAATACCATAAGCAAATAAGGCAATGGTTAAACAGAACATCACAAAGGCAAAATCTACCCAGTAATTGCTACGGCCTAACAGGTGGAAACCTCCTGGCTGAAAATCAGTAGCCAGCGCGATCAATAAGCGGTAAACATCGCCTAGCAGCAGAAAAAAAGCAAAGACAATTTCTGCAGCAAAAATGATCAAAAATGCGTGACTGACGATCTGGATAAACTTATTGATGCCCTGAATCCGCATCTGCTGAATGGCGAAAAATAAGGCGAAAGTTAAACCGATAATAAATACCCAAAAAATTGGACTCAGTAAACTTGATTGATTGATGGTGCCCAGGCCCGATAATACGTACGCATTTAAGGCGAAAAATATAATTGCAACTATTAGGAGTGGCAATAAATTGAGTTTTCTTTTCATTATTAAATATCTGTAAAGAATAGAGGGTAAAAATAGAATTTAAACACCTATAATTGCCTACTGTTACAGCTTGCGGTTATTTTTACGCTCGTTTGATTAATGTCGATAGTTCAGCGCCGCGTCCTGCTGAACTTGTTTCAGCATCTTTTATGAGTAGGGAAGATCCTGAAATAAATTCAGGATGACGACCGTTTATACAATTTATTGTGTAATCAACTTCCTGTTGCATATTTTATAATTTACTTTCTTTTATTAGCTTTGTGCGAATATGCTGTCCAAAAAAACAAAATATGCCATTAAAGCGCTTGTTGCGCTTGGTAAAAATTTAGATAAACCACCAATGCAGATTTCGAAGATTGCAGAGGAGGAGCATATTCCGAAAAAATTCTTAGAACAAATTCTGCTTGATCTGCGTAATGCTGGTTTTTTATACAGCAAAAAAGGTGCAGGCGGTGGTTATAGCCTAAATAAAAAACCCGAAGAGATTTTATTGGTACATGTAATGCGTGTAACGGATGGTCCTATCGCTATGGTTCCATGCGCAAGTTTAAACTTTTACCACAAATGTGATGAATGTGTAGATGAGAAAACCTGTGGAATACGAAGTGCCTTTATTGATGTAAGGGATGCTACACTTAAGGTTTTAACCGAAACGAGCATTGCAGATGTAATCGGTCGTGAGGATAACCTGAAGATCGGTATCGTTAATTTATAATTTTTTTAAACTTTCTGCTTACGATCCGTCATCCTGACCTGTAGCGTAGCGGAAAGCTAGGACCTAAATTATTTCAGGGTCTTTGTTGTTAAATCAAACTTGGGAGGTCTTAAACCAATAATACTTTTTGTAAAGCAGGGTTCTGTGCGCATCGGTTACGATAGTCCTGCTATCGCTGCAAGTCCTCGCTCGTGCCTCGCTGTGGGCTTTCCGCTATATCAGGTTTAATCAGCAAAGACTTCCGAAGTTTCAAAGGAGTAGAGTGTAGGCAACTTCGGAAGTCTGGTCACTTTTTGCGATAATTCCGCGTTAGGGATTGTAAGGGTTCGATACCGATCCTTCATCGGTACCGGAGCTGTTATTGTCCTCGTTTGTAACGAGGATAACTGGGAAAGGCGATTTTATCGCCATCATTGTTTCTATAATTGCATTAAAAATGCAAATCTCAATAATCCTCGTTACAAACGAGGACTATTTTCAGGATCTTAAGTTTACCACTTAGCTGTTCTAAGGTGACTTACCTTGCCAATATTATTTTGGAAAGCAGGGTTCTGTGCGTTTCGGTTGTGATAGTCCTGCTATCGCTGCAAGTCCTCGCTCGTGCCTCGCTGTGGGCTTTCCGCTATATCAGGTTTAATTGGCAAAGACTTTCGAAGTCTCAAAGGAGTAGAGTGTAGGTAACTTCGGAAGGCTGGTCACTTTTGCTATAATTCCGCGTTAGGGATTGTAAGGGTTCAGTGCCGATTCTTCATCGGTACCGTAGCGAAGCGCAGCCCTGCAAAGCCCGACCCTTGCGCCAGCTTGGGGAACGCCCAAATCAGTTAGGTGTTAATAGTTTTCAGTTGGCGGTTTTCGATTAACAACTTTCAGTTATTAATTGGCGGTTTATTAATCAGCCATGGGAAATAGATCCTGAAACAAGTTCAGGATGACGCTTAAAGCTAAACCTGCGAGGTTTAACAAGATATCGTAAATTTTTTCAAAATAAATTACTACTATTCCTATATACTTTATATATTTGACGTATGAACTTCATTTTTATACCTAACAAGTTAATCGCTATGCAAATGATGTATTGTTGTAAAATGCAATAACAGGAGCCTACAGATAATTTTAAGTATAAAATATGGAATGCTTCTCGGTTACAGGGAAGCATTTTTTGAATAAAGCTAACAACACATATGCAAAGTTTCAGAACAGAACTCGAAAATCCGATTGTCGAGCAGGACATTATCGATTTGGAGAATAAGATTAAAGCTTTCAGAGATGGAACCATCCACGACGAAAAGTTTAGGAGCCTCCGCTTGGCCCGCGGTGTTTACGGACAAAGGCAGCCAGGTGTGCAAATGGTGCGCATTAAACTACCATTTGGTAAGGTAACTTTTAAACAGTTATTGCGCATTGCCGATATTGCCGATGAATACGGAAGTGGCAATTTACATTTAACCACCCGTCAGGATATCCAGATTCATTACGTGAGTTTAGACCGTACACCAGAACTTTGGGCAAAATTAGAGCAGGATGATATCACGCTTCGCGAGGCTTGTGGAAATACGGTACGTAATGTAACCGCTTCTCCAAATTCGGGCATCGATGCGGAAGAGCCTTTTGATGTTTCGCCTTATGCGCAGGCCGTATTTGCTTACTTTTTGCGTAACCCGATCTGTCAGGAAATGGGCAGGAAGATTAAAATCTCCTTTTCATCTAGCGATAGAGATACTGCATTTAGCTACATTCACGATTTAGGTTTTATACCAAAAATTAACGAAAATGGGGAACGTGGATTTAAGGTTTTATTTGCTGGTGGTTTAGGTGCACAACCTTTTCTCGCAAATGCCGTTCATGAATTTTTACCTGAGGATCAGTTAATTCCTTTTACCGAATCTGTGCTTCGTGTATTTGATCGTTATGGCGAACGTACCAACCGTAACAAAGCACGTTTAAAATACTTAGTTCAAAAACTAGGTTTAGAAGAGGTGTTGCGTCTGGTTGCCGAAGAGCGCATTGCCAATAAAGTAAAAACCTTTAAAATAGATATTAATACAATATCTCAGCCAACGTTACCTTTAGAACAAGAATATCCTGCGGTAGAAATATTAAATGAAGCCCATTATAAACATTGGTTAGCCACCAACGTAATTGAACAAAAACAGGCCGGATTTTATGGCGTGTATGTAAAAGTTCAGGTGGGCGATATCAAAACCGATAAAGCAAGAGCTTTTGTTGATGCCATCAGGTTATATGTGGCTGATGAAATCAGGATTACCCAAAACCAGGGATTGCTGTTAAAGTTTGTACGCAAAGAAGCATTACCTTCATTATATGCTGCCTTAAATAAAATTGGTTTTACCACAGCTGGCTTTGATAGTTTAGCCGATATTACCACTTGCCCAGGTACCGATACCTGTAATTTGGGGATTTCCAATTCAATGACCTTGGCTGAAGTTTTGGAAGAGGTGATTTATACCGATTTCCCTGAGTTTATTTATGAGAAAAACATCAAGATTAAAATAAGCGGTTGTATGAACTCTTGCGGTCAGCATGGCTTGGCAGAGATTGGTTTCCACGGAAGTTCAGTAAAAGCTGAAGGGAAAGTGGTTCCGGCCGTTCAGGTAATGCTTGGTGGCGGTACTGTTGGTAATGGTGTTGGCCGCGTGGCAGAACGCGTAATCAAAGTGCCATCAAAAAGAGCAACAAGTGTTTTACATTTCATTTTAAATGATTTTAAAGCCAATAACCTGGAGGAGGAGAACTTTCACCAATATTATGATAGAAAAGGTAAAGATCATTTTTATCAGCTGTTAAAACCTTTGGCCGATTTAACCAACCTACAGACAGAAGAATTTGTAGACTGGGGACACGTAGAAGAGTTTGTAACTGCAATTGGTGTAGGCGAATGTGCGGGTGTAGTGATCGATTTAGTAGCTACTTTATTATTAGAGGCTGACGAAAAATTTGGTTGGGCAAAGCAAAACTTAGATAAAGGTGCTTATGCCGATGCCATATATCATACCTACAGCACTTTTGTAAGTGCCGCAAAATCTTTATTGTTGGATAAAGGCGTAAACAGCAGTACGCAGGTTGGCGTAATTCGCGAATTTGATAACCACTATGTAGAAACCGGCGAATTTAATTTATCGACCAATTTCTCAGACCTGGTTTTACAGATCAATAAAAACGAACCAACAGCTGAGTTTGCACAAAAATATTTTGAAGAAGCCAATCAATTTTTAAATCAGATTAAGGAAAAAAGAGCGGTATTAGCGAAATGAGATTTGAGACAATAGATATGAGATTTGAGAACTGCAGACGCTGAGCGCCATGCGCCAAACAACTCTTCATCCAGTCATTCAAATTCGATAATTAAAAAGAAACATGGTTAATCAAAATAAAGAATCAAAAATTACCCTTTTAGGCGCAGGTCCTGGCGATCCTGATTTGTTAACGTTGAAAGGTGTAAAAGCATTGCAAACTGCAGATGTGGTATTGTATGATGCCTTAACCAACGAAGCTTTATTGGAGCATGCTCCGGCAGAAGCCATTAAAGTTTATGTAGGAAAACGTTCAGGTGAGCATTCATATCCTCAGGATACCATTAATAAATTAATGATCGATTATGCCTTAAACTACGGTCACGTAGTACGATTAAAAGGTGGCGATCCATTTGTTTTTGGCAGGGGATATGAGGAGCTGGATTATGCAGCATCGTACAGCATTCCGGTAAGTGTAATTCCGGGTATTTCGAGTTCTATCGGTGTACCGGGTTTGCAGCAGATTCCGGTTACGCACCGAGGGATGAGCGAAAGCTTTTGGGTAATCACTGGTACTACCACTTCTGGAGAGGTTTCTGCCGATATTTACCAGGCAGCACAGTCAAAAGCTACAGTATTGGTACTGATGGGACTTAAAAAACTGTCAAAAATTGTAGAGATTTTTAAAGCGGCTGGCAAACATCATTTACCAACTGCAGTGGTGCAGAATGGATCGGCAAAAGATGAAAAATTAGTAGTGGGCGTGGTAGAAACCATTGAAAGTTTAGTGCAGCAAGAAAATATTAAAGCTCCTGCTTTATTAATTTTTGGAGAAGTTGTATCATTACATCCATCATTTAAGAAATTAATTAAACAATATGCAAGTATTGCCTAACCAACCTGATAATGCAGCGTCTTTTTCGGAAGAAGAAAAAGGTAACCAGCTCTTTCCAGTTTTTGTAAAGCTGAACAAGCTGCGTACATTATTAATTGGTGCAGGAAATATTGGGTTAGAGAAATTAACCGCGATTGTAAATAACAGCCATAGTGCTACCATTACTATTGTGGCAGAGCTAATATCTCCAGAAATTTATAAGCTGATCGCAAATTATCCGCTCATAAAAATTAAGCAGAAAAGTTTTGACATAGACGACTTAAACGATATTGATATCGTTTTTGCGGCAACCAATAACAATATTTTAAATGAAGAGATCAGAAAGGTTACGCATGAGCGTGGTTTGTTGATCAATGTGGCAGATAAGCCAGAACTCTGCGATTTCTATCTGGGATCAATCGTTCAAAAAGGCGATTTGAAGATTGCCATTTCTACAAATGGAAAATCGCCAACCATAGCAAAACGTTTAAAGCAGATTTTAAATGAGGGTTTACCCGCAGAACTGGACGAAACCTTACAGAATATGAGTGCCTTGCGCCAAACTTTAAATGGCGATTTTTCGGCAAAGGTTAAAAAACTGAATAAGGTTACCAAAAGTTTAATTAACCCTAGAAAAAGTTTTGCCGAGCGGAACATTAAATGGTTAATCTGGGTGGCATCAGTTTTACTGATTGGAACAATTGGTTTTTCTTTATGGAATACCGAACCAGAATTTCAGACTTTCCTGATCAATATTGATCCTTTATTCTATTGGTTTTTAGGCGCCGGATTTTTATTTGCATTAATTGATGGTGCAATCGGCATGTCGTACGGGGTTACCACGGCATCGTTCTCATTAGCGATGGGTTTACCTCCTGCATCAGCAAGTATGGCGATCCACATTTCTGAGGTAATGAGCAATGGAATTGCCGGCTGGATGCATTACAGGATGGGGAATGTAAATTGGAAACTATTCAAAATTTTAATTCTTCCTGCCATAATTGGGGCGGTTTTAGGTGCCTACATCCTTTCGTCATTAGAACATTATAGTGCTTATGTGAAGCCCATTGTGGCGGTTTATACCTTGTTTTTAGGCGGGGTTATTTTAATGAAAGCCTTTAATATTAAGCGTAAAAAAGCCGATCAAAAAATTAAAAAAATTGGTTTATTGGGCTTTGTTGGTGGTTTTATTGATGCTGCCTTTGGCGGCGGCTGGGGTTCAATCGTATTATCAAGCTTAATTGCAGGCGGCAGACACCCCTTATTTTCTTTGGGAACGGTAAAAATCAGCCGCTTTTTTATTGCCACTTTAAGTTCGCTTACATTTTTCACCATGTTAGGTGGCAAACATTGGGAAGCCGTTTTAGGCTTAATTATCGGTAGTGCAATCGCATCGCCGATTGCTGCAAAAGTATCAAACAAAATTTCGGCAAAAACCATTATGGTTGCTGTGGGGATTATTGTAATGATTGTGAGTTTGCGCAGTGTGATTATGTTTATTTTAAAATTAATTTAGTGATGGAGAACCTAGAGGAGATAAAAGCAGCACTGGCAGGTTTGAGTACAATTGATAAACTGAAATTTTTGGCAGATCAATATGCCGGCCGTATTATTTTTTCGACTAGTTTTGGTTGGGAAGACCAGGCAGTAACGCATTTAATTTTTGCCAATAATATTCCAATCAAGGTTTTTACTTTAGAAACCGGACGTTTGTTTCCAGAAACCTATTACGTTTGGAACCGTACCTTAGAAATTTATAACAAACCCATTCATGCCTATTATCCTCAAAACGAATTGTTGCAGGATATGGTCAATACAAAAGGTCCCAGCAGCTTTTATGAGTCGGTAGAAAATAGAAAAGAATGCTGTTACATCCGTAAAATCGAACCTTTAAAAAGAGCATTAAAAGGCAATGAAATCTGGATCACAGGCATCAGGGCCGATCAGAGTGCCAACCGTGAAGATATGCATGATTTAGAATGGGATGAAAGTAACCAGTTGATTAAATTTCACCCTATTTTCGATTGGACTTTAGATGATGTGAAAACATACATTAAAGAAAACAACATTGTTTACAATACGTTGCATGATAAAGGTTTCCCGAGCATAGGTTGTGCTCCATGTACAAGAGCAGTACAGCCAGGCGAAGATTTTAGGGCCGGAAGATGGTGGTGGGAAGACCAGAGCAAAAAGGAATGCGGTTTACACGCTAATTAAGGTATAAGGCTAAAAGGTAGAAGGTTTATTTCCTTACTAAATGAAACGTTGGAATATCCCAACATTCAAACATTTTAAACAAACAATAACAACAAATATAACAAATTGAATAATTGAGCGATTTAACATTCAATTATTCAACATTCAATCATTCAACATTTGATAATGAGTACATATAATTTTGATTATTTAGATGAACTGGAGGCCGAGGCCATTCACATTTTACGTGAAGTAGCAGGTCAGTTTGAAAAACCGGCTCTGTTATTTTCGGGTGGAAAGGATTCAATTACTTTAGTTCGTTTGGCAGAAAAAGCTTTCCGTCCGGGGAAATTTCCATTTCCTTTAGTACATATTGATACAGGTCATAATTTTGAAGAAACCATCACTTACCGCGATCAGATGGTAGAGCGAATTGGCGAAAGATTAATCATTGGTTCTGTGCAGGAATCAATAGATCAGGGTAAAGTTGTAGAGCAGACCGGTAAAAATGCCAGTAGAAATGCTTTACAGACCGTTACCTTACTCGATACCATTGCAAAATACCAGTTTGATGCCTGTATTGGTGGCGCGCGTAGAGACGAAGAAAAAGCAAGGGCTAAAGAACGTATTTTCTCTGTTCGTGATGAATTTGGTCAATGGGATCCAAAACGCCAGCGTCCTGAACTTTGGAACATTTATAATGGTAAAATCCACAAAGGAGAAAATATCCGTGTATTCCCAATCAGTAACTGGACAGAATTAGATGTTTGGAATTATATCCGCAGAGAGAAAATAGACCTTCCAAGTATTTATTTCTCTCACGAACGTGATTGTATCACCAGAAATGGACAGTTGATGGCTGCTTCTCCTTTTCTAAATATGGATAATGAAGATGTAGTAGAAAGAAAACAGGTGCGTTTCCGTACAGTGGGCGATATGTCCTGCACTGCTGCAGTAGAATCGGATGCTACTTTGATTGATGACATTATTTCTGAAATCAGTGCCTCTAAAATTTCAGAGCGCGGTGCCCGTATGGATGATAAAGTTTCTGAAGCCGCAATGGAAGACAGGAAAAAGGGAGGATATTTTTAAGGGAGATTTGAGTATTGAGATGTGAGATTTGAGAACTTTGCAACCGTTTAATATCTCAAATCCATTATCTCAAATCAAAAAATAAATATATTAAAGTTTTAAGAGCGATTTGAGCTTTGGAATGTAAGATTTGAGAATCTTGCATCTGTCTAATATCTCAAATCTATTATCTCATATCTAAAAAAATGAACATATTAAAATTTTTCACAGCAGGCAGCGTAGATGATGGTAAAAGTACCTTAATTGGCCGTTTGTTATATGATACAGATTCTATTTTGGCCGATCAGTTAGAAGCTTTACAGAGCTCGAACCGCAAAAATGATGATGGATCAATAGATTTAGCGATCTTAACCGATGGTTTAAGGGCAGAGCGCGAGCAAGGCATCACCATTGATGTAGCTTATAAATACTTTCAGACCGAAAAACGTAAATTTATTATTGCCGATACACCTGGGCATATTCAATATACCAGAAACATGGTCACAGGTGCTTCTACAGCCAACCTGGCGATCATCTTAATCGATGCCCGTAATGGTGTAGTTGAACAGACCATCCGCCACTCCTATATTGTTTCCTTACTGGGTATTAAACACGTAGTAGTTTGTATCAACAAAATGGATATGGTTGGCTATAACGAAACGGTTTATAGTGCAATTATAGAAAAGTACAAAGTTTTGGCTCAGCAATTAAAGCTGTCCGATGTAACCTATATTCCAGTAAGTGCATTAAAAGGAGATAACATTGTACAAAATTCCGGCAACATGGATTGGTATGAGGGCGAAAGTTTGCTGCATTTCTTAGAGAAAGTAGATACCGATAGCTTAGACAAATCGCAATTGGCCCGCATGCCAGTGCAATGGGTCGTTCGTCCGCAAACAGAAGAATTGCATGATTACCGCGGTTATGCCGGACGTGTATTGAGCGGAACCTTTAATTTAAATGATAAGGTTACTGTTCTTCCTTCAGGAGCCAGCTCTATTGTGGAGAAAATAGAGTTTTTCGACGAAGCACTTGATGCTGCACATGCTGGCCAATCAGTTATCATTCACTTAAAAGATGACGTAGACATTAGCCGTGGCGATACGATTGTAAATGCATCGGCTTTACCACAGGAAACAAAATTGATTGAGGCTGATCTTTGCTGGATGGATACCCGTGCGTTGGATACCTCAATAATGTACAACATTCAACATAATAGCAAAATTACTAAATGTAAAATCAGCGAAATTCTGCATAAGGTAGATATTAACTCACTAGAGAAACATGCTGCAGAAGAATTTAAACTAAATGATATTGGCCGTGTGATTGTTAAAACCGCCGATGCTTTGGCATTTGACCTATACGACGATAACCGTGCAAATGGTTCTGCTATTTTGGTCGATACGCGTACTAACTTAACTGTTGGTGCTTTAATGTTCAGGGCAGCAGTTGAGTAAGATGGAAGATGGAAAATGGAAGAGGTAGGATGGAAAATGGATAAGAGAAAATGAAAATCGACGAGATATTTATTTTATTCATTGATCCTACGATCCTGAAAATATCGATATAGAGAACCACAACCAAATATAATAATGGAAGCTTTAGGGAAAATCTGAAGTGAAAGCAATTTCGACGGGGTACCAGATGGTAGCCCCGTTTTTCTTTATAAAGTTTTAAATGTCAATTATATTTTTATTTAATAAGTTTACTTATTATATTTGTACTTATTAAATAGTTAATTATGATGCAGAAAACATTTTCAGTCACCACTAAAGCAATCAGTAAAGAACAGATTTGGAAACTCATGTCGAATGTAGATGAGTGGAAAAATTGGGACAGCTCCGTAGAAAACTCAAAACTTAAAGGTAATTTCGAATCGGGTTCGGGCTTTTTATTTAAACCAAAAGGCGGGCCAAATGTTAACATCAAACTTGTTGAAGTTAAACCTGATGTTTATTTTAAAGATGAAACCATTTTTCCGTTGGCAAAAATGAATGGAGAGCATTGGTATGAAGAAACCCCTGATGGTTTAAAGATTACCACCACAATGACCATGACAGGCGCATTAGCTTTTTTATGGAATAAAATAGTGATGAAAGATATTGTCGCAAACCTGGAAAGCGATATTCATCTGCAGATTAAAAATGCCTCGAAAAATTAAAATGGAAAACAACGAAAGATATTGGATCGTGGTAGCTTCCAAAGACCATGTAAAAAGAGGTGTAAGCGGAGGTTTTATGCAGGCTAACCATGGTAAGCTGCCGCCTCTAAAAAGGTTAAAGCCTAACGATTGGGTAATTTTTTATTCTTCAAAACAATCAATGGGTGGAGAAGAAAAGTGCCAGGCTTTTACAGCAATAGGCCAGGTTAAGGTAGGCGAACCTTATCAATTTGAGTTTTCTGAAGATTTTAAACCCTTCAGGAGAAATATAAATTTTATGAATTGTAACGAAGTTTCGATATTGCCACTGATTCCGGAACTTCAGTTTATAGAAAATAAGAAATCGTGGGGGTATCCTTTCCGTTTTGGATTTTTTGAAATAAAGAAAGCGGATTTCGAATTGATTAATAAAGAAATGTTAAGAAAAGATGCCGGATAAAAGTTTTAGTGTTAAAAGTGCCGATGATAGTTCGGGCTTTTTGTTATGGCAGGTAACGGCCTTATGGCAGCGGGGAATAAAAAAAGCGCTGGAGGTACACAACCTAACCCATTCTCAGTTTGTTTTATTGGCAAGTTTGCTGTGGTTATCTGGCGAGAAAGAAAATGTTACGCAGATAGATTTATCTGCACATAGTAAAATCGACCCAATGACAACCTCTACTGTGCTCCGTACCTTGCAGAGCAAGGGCTTTTTGGCGCGTAAAGAGCATAGTACAGATACAAGGGCAAAGATTGTTCAGCTTACCGATAATGGCGTTTCGGTAACAAGACTTGCGTTAAAAACGGTTGAAAAGTTCGATGTTGATTTTTTTTCGGTATTGAAAAGTAAGCGACTGGATTTTAATGCGCTTGTGATAGATCTTATTGCTGAAAATAAATAGTAGACTTTGATTATGGAAATAATTAAAACCTTTCATCTTCTTCATATATTGTATAATACAACCCAATTACAAACCACATGAAAAGAAATTTTTTATACCTCGTTTTTGCTACTGTTCCATTTGTTTTTGCCTGTAACCAATCAGAAAAGAAGGCTGATGCTGGAAAAAAGGATTCCGTAATTAATCAAACCTGTTATGCGGCTTTCTTTGAAAAAGACAGCGCGGCCATGATTGTGAAAACCATGGCATCTGGTAAGGTGACAGGATCCTTATTGGTGAAATATGCTGATAAACCTGAAAATAATGGTAAAATCGACGGCAAGTTTAATGGTGATACTTTATTGGTTGATTATCGCTTTAATACAGGTAAAGATTCCACCAAAGCTTTTACCAATCCATTGGCATTTTTAAAGAAAGATGGTAAACTCATTATGGGCGTTGCGCAGATTGAAACCACATTGGGACGATCGTATTTTGTTAAAGGCAAACCTATTAATTATGAAGCTGGCAAGTTTACTTTTGCCGAAGTGAACTGTAAATAAACTCCCGATTTGTCATCATGCGGTATCGTCATTTCGAGCGGAGTGCAACGCAGTCGAGAAATCTGTCTCATAGATCTCTCCGTTTCGCTATGCTTCAGTCGAGATGACGTTAATAAAATTATTTTAAATTAAATTACTACAATTCCCATAGACTTTATATATTTGTATAATTAACAAACGTATAACGAGCATAAATTTTCTGTTATGATTTTGAATAAAGTAGAAAAAGCGAACATTGAACCCAAAATTACTTTAATAGGTGCTGGTCCTGGCGATCCGGATTTATTTAGTTTAAAAGGTGTTAAAGCATTAAAAACAGCCGATGTTGTGTTGTATGATGCAAATGTGAACGAAGCTTTATTGTGTCATGCGCCAGATGGTATTCCGAAAGTTTATGTGGGCAAACGTTCTGATGATGAATCTTTTTCGCAGGACGCAGTAAACAAGCTGATTATTGATTATGCTTTAAATTACGGTCATGTGGTACGTTTAAAAAGTGGCGATCCGTTTTTCTTTGCAAAAGGATATGAAGAAATAGATGCTGCAGAATCGTACAGTATCCCAACTGAGATCATCCCAGGTATTTCGAGTGCAACCGGTGCGCCGAGTTTGCAAAAAATCCCAATGATTTATAAAGACCTGAGTGAAAGTTTCTGGGCAGTAACCGGAACAAATGCCAAAGGAGAAATTTCTGAGGATTTATTCATTGCGGCAAAAACCAAAGCCACCATCGTTGTTTTAAACGGAATTGAAAAAGTAAAGGAAATTGCAGCAATTTTCCAGGCAGAAAATAAAAATCAGTTGCCTGTAGCCGTCATCCAGAATGGATCTACCCCACAGGAAAAAATTGCGATTGGTATAGTAGATACCATTGCAGAAATTGTGGAAGATAAAAAAATTGATGCGCCTGCGCTATTGGTTTTTGGAGATGTGGTATCCTTACATCCTCAATTTCAACCCATCCGCGATTTTTACGAAATCATCGCCGAAGAATATTAGATATTTTTAAACCAAAAAAATATATTTGTTTTGTTGTTAAACCGCTTATGGATTTAAGCGGTTTTTTTATTTATATATAATCAAAAGCCAGATCATCTCATTCAAAAATGCCTCTGCGTGTATCTGCGAAATCAGTGGGAGACTATTGTCGTATTGTCCCGCAGATTTAAGAAGATTGCCGCAGACATCTATTTTAAAAAATCTTCTGCGTTTATCTGCGAAATCAGTGGGAGACTATTGTCGTATTGTCCCGCAGATCAAGACGATTACCGCTGATCAAAATTTAGGTTTGGATTTTTTAAAGCAGCCACTTGTTTTAAGCCTGATTGCAGCGAAAGCCCGGAGCGCAGTGAGGACTTATAGCGTAAAGCAGGGCTATCGCTCGCTACGAAGAACTGAACATCCACTTTCTCATAAAAAACTCTATGCATATAAAGTCGTCACCCTGAGTTCATTTCAGCATTTGTACTGCAGCTATGGGATTGAGATGAGGTTTTTTACTTTAAATAATCAACTAAAAATATAATTTACATTATTTGCAAAGCTCAAAACAATTAGTAACTTACTTGGGTTATCTACACCAAATAGTTGATGGAAATTATACATATAAGCGCCGAGTGTTACCCTGTTGCAAAAGTTGGCGGTTTGGCCGATGTGGTAGGGGCTTTACCAAAATATCAGAATAAGCTGGGCCATATTGCCAAAGTGGTTGTGCCTGCATACGATACCAAATTTATCCGTGAGAGCGAGTTCGAAGTAACTTATGATGCATGGGCAAATTACGGTAATCACCACTTTCAGTACCGCATTTTAAAAGAAAAAACCAATAAATTAGGCTTTGATTTATACGTGATCCATATCCAGGGTTTAACAGACCGCCCTAATGTTTATGGTTACAGCGATGATACGGAAAGGTTTGTTGCCTTTCAGATTGCCACCCTTGATTGGATTGTTCAATGGGAACACCGTCCGGATGTGATCCATTGTCATGATCACCATACCGGTTTAGTGCCGTTTATGGTTGCCAACTCCATAAAATATAAGCCGATTAGTAATGTTCCAACAGTTTTGACCATTCATAATGCACAATATCAGGGACAGTTTGGATGGGAAAAGCTTTATTATTTACCAGCCTTCGATTTATGGAAAGGTGGTTTGTTGGGTTGGGATGATGCCATTAACCCATTGGCATCGGCCATTAAATGTGCATGGAAAGTAACCACGGTATCGCCAAGTTACCTGGATGAGATGATGGATAATGCCCGTGGATTAGAAAGTTTGTTAAGGCAGGAGCGCTGGAAATCGGTAGGCATATTAAATGGGATCGACAGCGAGGTTTGGAATCCTGCAACAGATCCGATGCTGAGCAAAGGTTACAATTTAAAAACAGTTGAATCAGGGAAATTGGCAAACAAAACAGCACTCTGTGATGTTTTTCAATTAGATCCTTCTAAACCGCTGTTTACTTTTATTGGTAGATTGGTTGATGAAAAAGGCGCAGATTTATTGCCCGATATTTTTTATACAGCTTTACAACAGCATGGCGACAATATAAATATCCTGGTTTTGGGATCAGGCGATACCTGGGTTGAAAGCCGGTTAAATCAATTGAAAGACATTTTTACAGGTAAATACAATGCCTACATTGGTTATAATGAGCAGGTTTCGCATGAGATATATGCCGGAGCAGATTTTTTAATTATGCCATCAAGGGTAGAGCCTTGTGGTTTAAATCAGCTCTACGCACTAAGGTATGGAACTGTGCCGATTGTGCGCAGAATTGGAGGATTGAAAGATACGGTAATTGATATAGGCGACAAAGGTTTTGGGATTTGCCACGATCAGACCAGTATTTGGGATGTTACCCACGCCATTAATCGTGCTGTTGAATTATATCATGATAAAAAAGCTTTTAAAGCCGTTAGAAAAACGATGATGAATATAGACCATTCGTGGGATAACGCAGCATTAAATTATATAGAATTATACCAAATATTAAAATAAGCTTAAACATGACTGACAAAGTTTTAGGCGTTATCCTTGGCGGTGGCCAGGGCTCTAGATTATCGCCACTAACACAAACACGTTCTAAACCGGCAGTTCCAATTGCTGGTAAATACCGATTGGTAGATATTCCGATTTCGAATTGCTTAAATTCCGGTATCCACCGAATGTTTGTGTTAACCCAGTTTAATTCAGCATCGCTAAACAAACACATTAAAAACACCTATCACTTTAGCCATTTTAGTACGGCCTTTGTTGATATTTTGGCAGCTGAACAAACTGTACAAAACTCAGGTTGGTTCCAGGGTACAGCAGATGCCGTTCGTCAGTGTATGCATCACATTGTTTCGCACGAATTCGATTATATTTTAATTTTATCCGGAGATCAATTGTACCAGATGGACTTTAAAGACATGATCGAAAAACACATCGAAGCCAATGCTGAAGTTACCATTGCTACTATTCCGGTAACGGCAAAAGATGCGACAGATTTTGGTATTTTAAAGGCCGATGATGAAAACATGATTACCTCTTTTATTGAAAAGCCTAAAACAGGTTTAGAGGACTGGGTTTCGGACACCGGACAAGAAATGCAGGGCGAAGGACGGAACTTCTTAGCTTCGATGGGTATTTATGTTTTTAACCGCGAGTACCTGATCAATATTCTGAATGAGAATGAAGAGGAAAAAGATTTTGGTAAAGAAATTTTGCCAAGAGCGATTTCTCAGAGTAGGGTTTTAAGCTATCAGTACGAAGGTTATTGGACTGATATCGGAAATATTTCATCTTTCTTTGAAGCCAATTTAGGTCTAACAGATGAAATCCCTAAATTTAATATGTTCGATAGTAACCATGCTATTTTTACCAGGGCAAGGATGTTACCACCATCAAAAATTTCAGGAACCACTTTAGATAAAACCATTATCGCAGAAGGCTGTATTATTCAGGCCAGCAGGGTAGAGCATGCCGTTTTAGGGATTAGGTCGAGAATCGGAAAGGATACGATAGTTACCAATGCTTATATTATGGGCAGCGACCGGTATCAAACGCTTGAAGAAATTCAGGAAGAAACCAATAGAGGTAATTCATTAATTGGTATAGGAGATCGCTGTCATATCAATAACGCTATTATCGATAAAAACTGTCGCATAGGAAACGATGTTAAGATTAATGGCGGCGACCATTTAGAAGATGGTGACTTTGAACTTTATGCTGTTAAAGATGGTATTGTTGTGATCAAGAAAGGCGCTGTTGTACCAAGTGGCACGGTGATTTAAGATAATTATTACTCATTAACTACAAGCCAGTCGCGATTTTTCGTGACTGGTTTTTTTATTACCTGATTGTCATTCTGAGCGCAGCGAAGAATCTTTTATCAAACCTCTAAGGTTTTGAACATAATCCCAATTAAGGAAATTGCGAATATAAACCAGTAACTGATTTGGGCATTGATAAAAAGGATGTACACAGATATAAAAAATCCGTGTTTATCTGTGTACATCTGTGGTTAAAAACCTTTAACTTAATGACATTGCCCTAACGCGGAGTTATCGTGATTTGCACCAGACTTCCGATTTAGCCAGAGCTTTGTTCCTTTTAAACTTCGGAAGTCTTTCCCAAATAAACCTGATAAAGTGGAAAGCCCGGAGTGAGGAACGAGCGAGGACTTGGAACGATAGCAGGGCTGTAATAAGCGATTGAAGCAGAACCTTACATTTCCAAAAAAACAAACTCTAAATCATTTTAACGGCTTTTTTAAATTTTCTCCCTAACTTTTTTCCCATCGGCTTGTTAGTAAAATAAATAAAAAATATAGTCTATGGCCGAACAGCACCTTTATCAAACAGGAATTATAGGAAATTGCGCTTTCATTGCACACGTAAATAAAAATACTGATATCTCATGGCTTTGCTGGCCACGTTTCGATAGTCCGTTTGTTCTTGGGAGTTTATTGGACGAGAAAAAAGGAGGGGAATTTTCAATTTTACCACAGGGTGAATTTACTTCTGACCAATATTATATCGAAAATACGAATGTTTTAAGGACAGAAATCACAGCTGAAGATGGAAAATACCGCATTACCGATTTTGCGCCACGTTTTCGCCTATACGATCGCTATTTTAAACCACTAATGTTGATCAGAAAGATCGAACCTTTGGAGGGTAATCCACGCATTACCATTAAATTCGAGCCGGTTTGTGACTACGGAAAAGGTAAAATGAAATCGAGCCGGGGCAGTAATCACATTGATTATCTGGGCTGTGATGAAAATATTCGTTTAAGCACCAATGTGTCACTTACCTATATTATAGATGAAAAGGCATTTGTACTAAATGAGGCAAAATACCTCGTTATGACTTATGGACAAAACCTTGAAGCACCTGTAGTGAGTACGGCCGAAAATTTTCTTCGTGAAACCATTTCTTATTGGCGCTTATGGATTAAACACTCGTCAATAGCGGGTTTTTACCAACCGTTTGTCATCCGATCAGCTTTGGTTTTAAAAATTCACCAATATGAAGATACTGGGGCAATTATTGCCGCAAGTACAACCAGTTTACCAGAATCGCCTGGGAGTACAAGAAACTGGGATTATCGCTATTGCTGGTTAAGAGATTCACATTATGTATTAACTTCACTCAACCATATCGGTCATTTTGAAGAAATGGAGAAGTATTTTAATTACCTTTCTGATATTTCGCATGCTGAAGATACACGCTACCAACCTTTGTACGGTATTGCAGGAGAAAGGCAAATTACCGAACATACGCTAAGTCATTTAGAAGGCTACAAAGGCGAGCAACCAATCAGGATAGGAAACCAGGCTTACGAACATATTCAAAATGATATTTATGGACAGGTTTTAATTTCAATGTTGCCCCTTTATACCGACCACCGTTTTGTTTTTTCTGAACGCAGTGATTCGGTAAAATGGATTGAAAGTGTACTTTCTAAAATTGAACGTACCATTGACGAAAAAGATGCCGGAATTTGGGAATTCAGGAATATTGCCAATGTACATTGTTACAGTAACTTATTTCAATGGGCAGGAGCGCAGGCGGCTTTAAAAATGGCTAAAACTATAGGGAATGAAGATTTTGAAAAACGGGCAAAGGTTTTAATAGACAAAGCAGCGGCACACATTGAAGCTTGTTATGATCCGGAAAGGAAGGTTTATACCAATGCCGTTGGAAGTCCGCATTTGGATGCCAGCACTTTACAATTGATTATGATGAACTATCTGGATCCGGCTTCAGATCGGGCAAAGGATCATTTAATTGCGTTGGAAAAAGAATTGAAAACGGAGGACGGACTGTTTTATCGTTACTTGCATGCTGATGATTTCGGGAAGCCGAAAACAACATTTTTAATCTGCGCTTTCTGGTATGTGGAAGCGTTGGCTTGCGTTGGGCGTACTGATGAAGCGATTAAGGAATTTGAAAACATCATTAAATATTGTAATCATCTACTGTTATTTAGCGAAGATGTTGATGCTAAAACAGGTAGTCAGTGGGGAAATTTCCCGCAAGCTTATAGCCATGTGGGTTTAATGAATGCGGCTTACCGTATTGCGATTAAACTGGATAGACCGATCTTTTTGTAAGATTGTAGATTAAAAGCTTTGACAACTTTACGCGCACAATGCATATTAAAGTTGTCAAAGCTTTTATAATTTATTTTTAATCTTATAGGGTGAAAAAGGTCTGTGGGGACACAGACCTTGGTTTTAGATTAATGCTATTTCGTTGGATTTCAGATAAAAAAGTCGTCATCTTGACTAGAACGCAGTGAAATAGAGAGATCTATCTAGAAATATTTCTCAATATAGATTTCTCGACTGCGTTGCACTTCGCTCGAAATGACGATTTATTTCGTGATAAAAAAGCTTTGACAACTTTAACGTGCACAACGCATATTAAAGTTGTCAAAGCTATTATAAAAAGGTCTGTAGGAGCGCAGACCTTTTTATAAAAATATTTCTATTAAGTTACGTCATTCCCGTGCATACGGGAATCTTAAAGCAATAAGCATTAAGATCCCCAATCGAGCTGGGGATGACGCTACCGAGAAGTTAACCCCGCTCCACAAATTCTTCCTTCACCAAACTCCAAAGCAACTTTCTGACTTCTCTAAAATCATTGAGGTAATACTTTGCTTCCGAAATGTTATTGCCAACTTTTATGGTAAAAGCATCATCTGGTAATACCCTGAAAATATCTTCATCGGTATGGTCATCGCCAAGTGCCAAAATAAAATCTGGTTTCTTATCGTAAAGCCAATTTAAGGCCGCTTTACCTTTGTTAACCTCCATGTTTTTAAACTCAATTACCTTATTGCCCGGCATCAATTGTAAGCCTTTATCTGCAGCAAGTATTTTCATATGGCTGATAATCTCATTCGCCCTTAAATCGCCTAATCCTTCTTCTGCTTTTCGGTAGTGCCAGACTAAGGAATAACTTTTTTCTTCAATAAACGATCCTGGGGTGCGGTCTGTGTAGGTTTCTAGTAAAGTCTTTATTTCCTGTTTCCATTGGTCGGTGAGTAATGGCAGGCTGTTCCATTTATCTCCGTACGATTTTTGCCAGGCTCCATGCTCTGCAATCAGGTCTACCTTTAAATGTCCAAACCACTGTTCCAGGGTTTCGTTTCTTCTTCCGCTGATAATCACCACTTTGTTGGCATTATCAATGGTTAGGTTTTCTATTAAATCATAAAGTTCATCATCTGGTGAGGCATCATCAATATTTCCGGTAAAATCTACCAGTGTACCATCATAATCCAAAAACAGTACCCGATCGGTTGTTTTGGCATATTTTGCAGCAATTACTTCATTAATGGTATTTACCGCATGTTTCGTTAGTAACGATTTTTGAGAATCTTTCACTTCGTTTAATCTTAAAATAAAATTGTTTACCCAATGTTTCACATTGAATTTTTCTACAATTGCCCGCATGGCTATCATGCGTTGCTGTTGCTCATCCAAAGGCATTTTTAATGCAGTTACAATGGCTTCCATAATGTCGCCAAGGTTGTTCGGATTAACTATTACGGCATCTGTTAATTCTTTTGAAGCACCGGCCATTTCGCTTAATATAAGCACACCGTCATTATTGTTCCTACTGGCAATGTATTCCTTGCTTACCAGGTTCATGCCATCACGCATTGGTGTAACCAAACAGATGTCGGCTGAGGCATAAAGTGCCGATAACACCTCAATAGGGAAGGAACGGTAAAAATAATTCACCGGAATCCAGTTAATAGATCGGTAACGTGCATTTAAATTACCTACAAACTGATCAATCTGATCCCTTAGCTCACTATATTGAGGTACTGTATCGCGAGAGGGTACGACAATCATAAAAAGTTCTATTTTTCCTATATACTCTGGATGAACCTGAAGCAAAAGTTCTAAAGCTTTTAACCTTTCTAAAATACCTTTGCTATAATCTAGGCGGTCGATAGAAAGGATTATTTTCATCTCTTCTTTTCCGGTCCTGAAATAATCAATTTCTTTTTTTACCTTTTCGGTACCCGTTAAGTTCGAAAATTTATCATAATCAATTCCCATCGGGAAAGCTTCTACCACAATCTGCCTTTCGTTGCTATTGAGTACGTTTGATGAGGAATTTACTGGGAGTAGGCGTGTTGCCGTGCTAATAAAGTGGCGAACATCATCAAAAGTATGGAAACCGATTAAATCAGCACCAATCAGTCCGTTTAAAAGTTCTTCCCGCCACGGGATTAACCTGAATATTTCGTATGATGGAAAGGGGATATGCTGGAAAAAACCGATGGTAGCATTAGGGAGTTTTTCTCTTAAAATACCAGGTAAAAGGAGCAGTTGGTAGTCTTGAATCCATATTTTATCTTTTCTGCCCAATACCTGCATGGCACTTTTTGCAAATTTCTCATTAACAGATTGGTAGCAGTCCCAATAACTTTGTTCGTAATGTGCGTAAGTAACCAGATAATGGAATACCGGCCACAATACTTCATTTGAAAAGCCTTCGTAATATAAATTGATTTCGTTTTGGGTGAGAAAAACCGGATAGAGGTTTAATGCAGCGAGTTTTTGTGTAACTTCTTCTTGACGTTCTTCCGGAACCTCGATTCCGGGCCATCCGATCCAGATGGAGTTGCCTGATTTGTATACGTCGCCAAGGCCGGTCGCAAGGCCGCCTTCGCTGGGAATAAACGTGTATTCGTCGTTCTCTTCGATGATTTTAACGGGTAGTCTGTTCGATATTATAACTGTCTTCATGCTTGTATTTGATGTATCTATATCATTAAAAGCATATCAAATTGGTTTTGTTTGAATTTTTAGGTCAAAAAAACATTCAAATGATTAAACGTAGTTAAATACCAATGAAAAAGTGGTACCACTTTCAGGAGTAGAAATTACTTCAATACTGCCTCTATGCATCTTCATAATGTTGCGGCTAATCGTTAGTCCAATGCCAGATCCGTTTTTTCTGGTGGTGTAAAACGGAACAAATATTTTTTCCAAATCACTGGCATCAATACCTTTTCCGTTATCGGTAACATCAATATACAGTTTAGTGTTTTCTAAACGGTAATTTACATTTATATAAGGCATTTCCTTATTTTCGACTGCATAAATGCTGTTTGTAATCAGGTTGATTAATACTTGCTCTACTAATTTCAGATCCAGCTGAACGGTGATTTTTGAGGAAGTCTGTTCTACATCTAGCACCACATTTTTAACTTTTGCAAATGGCTGCATTAAAACTTTAATGTGCTTTAATATTTCACCAATGGTGTGCGATTCGAGGTTTGGAGTAGGCAGTTCGGCAATTAAGCGGTAATCTTTTACGAAATCCAATAAACCCGATGAACGCCTTTGGATGGTCTGTAGAGCTGTTTTAAGGTCGTCCATTTCATCCTCGGTCAAGTTATTTTTATCGGTTACCATTTTATTGATCGTATCCGATAATGAGCTGATGGGCGTGATGGAATTTAAAATTTCGTGCGAAATTACGCCAATTAATCTATTCCATGCTTCCGTTTCTTTTTGCTCAATTTCATCTTTAATATTCTGGAAACTGATGATGGTATAGTTTTTCCCGTAAAGGTTTAAGGGGATTACCTCTGTTGATAACTGGATCAGTTTATCCTGGATTTTTAGTTCCAGAAACCGCTTTCCGCCCGTTAAAATCTGCTCTATTTCTGTTCCAAATGCCGGGAGATGCTGTTTTAACCGGTGCCAGTACTTATAAGCGGGTACACCCAAAAGGTTTGACGCAGCCTGGTTAAAAAAGGCAATTTCCTCATCTTTTTCTTCTTTTGTATTGTTCACTACGATTACACCAACCGGAACCTGTTCTAAAATGGTTTTAATCAGTTGAAACATGGCTTCCTGTTCTAATCTGATCTGCTTGTGCACCTGTAAAATATCACTAAACGATTCGTATAATTCAGGAAAACTGCCTTTAGTTACTTTGTTTTTGAAGTTTAAAGTATGATCGCGGGTTTTTACTGCCAAAATGAAACGGTTAATATCCGACCGGATCTGATTGATATAATAATATAGCGAAATAATAGTCCCCAATAAAATCAATGCAACACCGATAATGGTGAACCAGAGCTGAGTATTTTTGATGAGGTAAAACAGGAGGTAGCCCAGCAGATTGATGATCAGCAGGCGGAATATTAAACGGAAGGTAAAGCGTTGGTAAAACATGTTTTTAAAGCTGAAAGCTTAAAGGTGAAAGACTAAAGCTTTAAGCTTTGGTCTTTTAGCTTTCAGCTTAGATTCCAAATTTCTCAATTCTTCTATACAGTGCTGCGCGGGTTAAACCCAGTTCGGCGGCGGCTTTTGATATGTTTCCCTTGTGCTTGTCGATGGCTTTCTGCACCATCATTTTTTCCATATCCTCGAGCGCCATTTCGTCGGGCATTGAATTGTTCTGTGCAAAACGTTGTGGACTCAACTGTAAATCATCTTCCGAAATTTCGTTTCCATCGCTCATAATTACTGCACGTTCTAAAACATGCTGCAATTCGCGCACATTGCCAGGCCATTTATACTTTAAAAGTACATCTTCTGCTTTATGACTTAATTTACGGGTTTCTTTGTGGTATTTTGAACTGAAAACCTGCATAAAATGATTCGCCAGTAATAAAATATCGCTTCCACGTTTCCGTAATGGTGGCAATAGGAGTTCAACAGTATTGATACGGAAAAGCAAATCCTGCCGAAATGTATTTTTTGCTACCATTTCGTTTAGTGGCATATTGGTGGCGGTGATTAAGCGTACATTTACTTTACGTTCTTTACTTTCGCCCAAACGGGTAACCGTACGGTTTTGTAAAACGCTTAATAATTTGGCCTGAAGCGGTAGTGTTAAATTTCCAATCTCATCTAAAAAAATTGTTCCTCCATCTGCCAGTTCGAAACGTCCGGGTTTATCCTCTTTTGCATCGGTAAAAGCACCTTTGGCATAACCGAAAAGTTCACTTTCGAACAAATTTTCGTTCAAGGAACCCAAATCAACATGCATAAAAACCTGATTTTTGCGCTGCGAGTTTCCGTGGATTTCATAAGCAAAAACCTGTTTTCCGGTACCATTTTCTCCTAGAATTAACACATTTGCATCAGTAGGTGCAACTTTAACCAAAGTGGCCTGTAGGTGTTTAATGCCATCAGCCTGACCAACGATATTCTCAAAACCACGGGTAAGGTCTTTTTGCAAGGAAGAATGTATTTTTTCGAGTTTTTTAACTTTTCTGGTCGATTCGCGTAGTTTTGAGGCCGCAGAAATGGTGGCGAAAAGTTTTTCATTTTCCCAGGGCTTTAAAATAAAGTCGGTGGCTCCTTTTTTAATTGCTTTAACCGCAAGTTCAACATTTCCAAAGGCTGTCATTAAAATGACTACATAATCTTTATCAATAGATAAAATGTGTTCTAGCCAATATAGTCCTTCGCGACCATCACTTGCACCTTTTTGATAGTTCATATCAAGCAGGATGATATCTACTTCATTTTTACTTAGTAAAACATTGATTTCTTTAGGCGATTTACAGGTAATTACCTGCTTTACCTGCTGCTTTAAAAACAGACGGGCACTAAGCAGGATATCGTCGTCGTCATCGATAATTAAAACTGTGGCGTCTAACATAACCTCTCCCTATTAAAGTTAGTATATTTTTATTCTTTTTTGCTTTCCCTCTCCTGCAGGAGAGGGAATTGTGTTTCTGTGTTTTGAACCCATCGTCCTTGTTGGGTGTAATTTTTTGCATTCCTTTTAAGGAGAAAGGTAGCTTTTAATAGCGTTTATAACTCTATCCAAGCTATTATTTACTTCTTCATTCGTAAACCGGATTACAGTTATACCAATCTTCATAAGTTCAATAGTTCGATTTTGATCATATTCTTGATTTTCGGGATTGTTGTGTATTCCTCCGTCAATTTCAATGATTAATTTAGCCTCATGGCAGTAAAAATCTGCAATATATTGATGTAATGGATGCTGCCTTCTAAATTTAAAATTTAAGAGTTTTCTATTTCTCAAACATTGCCAAATGATTTCCTCAGTCTCCGTTTGATTCTTTCGTAGTGCCTTTGAAAATTCAAATAATTTCGAATTGGCACCATGAAATAGGTTGTTTTTATATTCCTCCATATCTTACAGATTAATCTTAACCTATTAAAGATAATGGTTTTGTTTTTACGTTGTTGTTTTTAACCTTCTCTTTCTGCACCCTACTATCTCCTCCCTGCCCCCTCTCCTCTAGGAGAGGGGATCAAGGGGAGAGGCAAAAGTAATAAAACTGTCCGCTCCCGCACATCAACTGTCCGATAATGAACAGATAAAAATAATAAAAACTTGTAATTTGTTGATTTATAGAATTTTAATTGTGGTTTTGGGTTTTGGCACAAGCTTGGCATAAGGGAAATCGAACAGTACAACCGAACACATGGATAAGAAAATAGAGAAAAAAAGATTTAGCACTAAGACCTTGTTAATTATAGGTGGAGCAATTGCTTTTGTTGCAGTTGTAATTTATGGCTATACTTTGTCCCTCAAAAAAGTTTACAGTGCCGATGCCGATAAATTAACCATCAGTAAAGTAGAATATGGCGATTTTGAAGATGTGGTGCTATTAAATGCCAGTGTAGTTCCTTTAACTTCAGTAATTGTAAGTTCGTCAGAAGGTGGTACAGTTGCTGAAATTTTTACTGAGAATGGAGCTTCGGTGGTGAAAGGAACGCCATTATTAAGAATCTCCAATTCAAATGCCATGTTGAGTTATACCTCTAGTCAAACTGCTGCTACTGAACAGATTAATCAGTTGCGGAAATCGCGGTTGGATTTAGAGCAAAATCAGCGGGTTTTAAATCAGGATGTTTTAGATGTAGAAAATAGCTTAAGAACAGCAACCCGTCAATATAGATTAGATAGTTCACTTTTCGCCAAAAAAGTAATTACGCTACAAGAATTTAACAAATCGAGTCAGGATTTTGAATATTACCAGGGTAAGCTTAAAATTGTGCGTCAGGCAGTTAAGCAGGAAAACCAGAGCAGAAAAATGCAGCTGGCACAGATTGATCAATCGATGGGGCAGATGAACGAAAGTTTGGAAATGATCCGTAAAAATATCGAAAACATGACCATCAAAGCCCCGGTATCTGGTAAATTGTCATCCTACGATCCTGTAATTGGTAAATCATATAATTCTAACGAAATGATCGGAAAGATCGACGTGTTGCAAGGTTATAAACTTCAGGCAGGAGTTGATGAATATTATATCAATCGGGTGAAAGAAGGACAAACCGCTAGCTGTGAGTTTAATGGTAAAACTTATAACTTAACGGTGAGTAAAGTAATCCCAGAGGTTACTGCGGGCCAGTTTCAGGTAGAAATGGTATTTAAAGGTGCTGCTCCCGAAGGTTTACGCCGTGGATTATCATTACAGACCAAATTGACCTTATCGGATAACAGCAAATCATTGCTTCTGGCGCAAGGACAGTTTTTCCAGAGTACAGGTGGCTCTTGGGTATTTGTAGTAATCAATGGTAAAGCAACCAAGAAAAATGTTAAAATAGGGCGGAAAAATTATCTGTACTATGAAATATTGGACGGTTTGCAAAAAGGCGACGAAGTAATTACTTCATCTTACGATCAGTTTAACCAGTACGATCAGGTGGAGATTAACAAATAGGGTTAGCGTTAGGCGTTTGGCGTCAATTAACCAAATAGACAATAAAATTAACAATATAATCAGGTCTTGATACCTGGTATTATATACTTGATACTAAAAAGCTATGATTAAAATAGAAAATCTGGAAAAAGTTTACAAAACAGAAGAAGTAGAAACTACTGCACTTAACGGAATTAACCTTCATGTGGCAGCAGGCGAATTTGTTTCCATCATGGGACCATCGGGTTGTGGGAAATCTACCCTGTTAAATGTAATGGGTTTATTGGATAAGCCTGAAAGTGGAAGCTACAAATTTATCGATACAGAGCTTTTAACGCTTAACGATAGGGAACGTTCAAATTTCCGTAAAAGAAATATGGGATTCGTTTTCCAGAATTTCAATTTGATCGATGAATTAACTGTTTTTGAAAACATTGAACTGCCCTTAATTTATAATAAGATTCCTGCCGGAGAACGTAAGAAATTGGTAAACGAAATTATCGAAAGAATGAATATTGTAAACCGTAGTGGTCATTTTCCTCAACAATTATCGGGTGGACAGCAGCAGCGTGTAGCAGTAGCAAGGGCTTTGGTTACTAAACCAAAGCTGGTACTGGCCGATGAGCCGACCGGAAATCTGGATAGCTCGCACGGTAACGAAGTAATGGAGTTGCTTTGCGAACTAAATGAAACCGGAACTACCATCGTGATGGTTACCCACTCTAGTCATGATGCCAGTTTTTCGAATAGGATCATCAACCTGAAAGATGGACATGTAATATCGGAGAAGATCAATAAAAGCAGGAACGAGGAACTGATATAGAGGCTTAAGGTAAAAGGTTTAAGGCGTAAGGGTTAGTCCACCTTAAACCTTCAGCCCTAAACCTTACACCTAATAAAAAAAGATTTTAGTTTAGTTAATAATAGCCGCCAACAATCTTCCCCGGATGGGGAGATTTTGGATCGGCGCTAAAAAGGTGAAAAATTTAGGCAATGGAATTAATACACTAGAACCTTCAGCCTTTCAACCTTCCAACCATCAACCTCAAAAATATGTTCAAATTAAACCTTAAAATAGCCTTACGTAACCTCTGGAAAAACAAGGGTTTCTCACTAATCAACATTGGTGGATTGGCCATTGGCCTGGCCAGTTGCATGGTTTTATTACTATATGTTGCTTATGAGTGGAGCTATGATAAACAATTCTCCAATCATGAAAAAACCTATGTAATCTATCACAACTCTGAGGCAAGTGGTAAAGTTTTTAGTTGGGCATGGACACCGGCAGTAATGGCCGATGAGGTTAGGGAAAAAATACCCGGTGTAGCATATTCTTCACACTCGAGTTATCCGAGCAATTATTTAGTTACCTATGGCGAAAAGAAATTTAAGGATAAAGGCGTATATACCGATCCTTCATTTCTTAAAATCCTGGATTATAAATTTATAAAAGGTAACCCCGATAAGGTATTAAATGAGGTAAACAGCATTGTTTTAACTAAATCATTTGCAGAAAAACTATTCGGAAACGAAGATCCCATCAACAAAACCGTAAAACTGGATAATGCGGATGTATTAAAAGTTGAAGCTGTTATTGAAGATGTACCCGCCAACAATAGTATCAAATTCGAATATTTATTGCCATGGGCACTGTTCGAAAAAAGAGAACCATGGGCGAGGGAAAAAAATTGGGGCAACAACATGTGCCTTACATTGGTACAGTTAGGGAATAATAACGCTTTCGAAAAAGCCAATTCAGAAATTGCAGGAATTTACAAACGTAACCTACCCGAAAATAAAGATGTTGCCTTATTATTCCCTTTAGATAAATGGCACCTTTACGATGATTTTGTAAACGGAAAATCGGTAGGTGGGAAAATCGATCAGTTAAGAATTTTTCTTATGCTGGCCTTTTGTATCCTGTTGATAGCCTGTGTAAATTTCATGAACCTGTCTACAGCACGATCAGAGAAAAGAGCTAAAGAAGTTGGTGTGCGCAAAGCAATAGGGTCGTCGCGCCAATCTTTAATCGCCCAGTTTCTGCTTGAGTCGGTTTTACTGGCCATTATAGCAACTGTTGTGGCTTTCGCACTGGCCGAAATCAGTTTGCCATACTTTAACAACCTGTTGAATATCAATTTGGTTATTGCTTATAACGACTGGGAATTCTGGACCGCATTGTTCTCTCTAATGGTATTTACCGGTTTGGTGGCAGGAAGCTATCCGGCACTTTATCTTTCCTCTTTCGAGCCGGTAAAAGTGCTTAAGGGTTTTAATATTAAAGTAGGTTCATCGGTTTCTATCCGTAAAATACTGGTTGTTTTTCAGTTTGTATTTGCGGTATGCCTCATTATCTGCACAACAATTATTTACCAGCAGTTAAACTACATTAAAAATAAACCGATCGGGTATAATAAAGGAAACCTGATCCAGATTGCCGTTCAGGGAAATTTAAGCGACGAAGGCAAGCGCAATCTGCTAAAAGATCAATTGATCAAATCGGGTGCGGCAACAAACGTAACCTTTTTTAGCAGGGGAATAAGCGAGGGTGGAAACAATACCACGGCGGTTTCGTGGCCTGGGAAAAATCCGAAGGAAGATATTTTTTTTAACCAAAGGGGAATTGGCTACGATTTTACCAAAACTATCGGTACCGAACTGATATCGGGTAGGGAATTTTCGGCCAGTCATCCAAATGATACCAATAGTGTGGTACTTAATGAATCGGCTGTAAAAGTAATGAACTTGAAAAATCCACTGGGAACTGTAATCGATTTTTGGGGAAATAAGCTAACCGTGGTTGGTGTAATGAAAGATTTTGTGGTCGAATCTGCCTATCAAAGCGTAGCGCCGATGTTGTTTTATACCAGTAGCAGAAGTGGCGCATCAACTATTATTGTACGTTTAAACCCATCAGCCAATGTGAGCAGTTCGCTGGCTAAAATTGATGAACTGGTCCAGGGAGTAGAACCTAATTTTCCGGTCGACAGAAAATTTGTAGATGAATCATTCGAAGAGAAATTCCAGAACGAGAAATTGTTAGGCACGCTATCCAACTGGTTTGGCGGTTTTGCCATCTTTATTTCCTGTTTAGGTTTACTCGGTCTGGCTTTATTTATGGCCGAGCAGCGTAAAAAAGAAATCAGCATCCGTAAGGTTTTAGGTGCAAGTACAGCCAACATCCTCACCTTATTAAACAAAGATTTTATAAAACTGGTGGCCATTGCAAATATTATTGCCTTTCCACTGGCTTATGTAATAATAAATAAATGGCTTTCGGCTTTCGAGTACCGTGTTATTATTTCGTTTTTACCTTTTCTGCTGGCTATCCTGATTTCCGTTGTAATTGCAGTTTTAACGGTCAGTTTGCAATCGGTTAAGGTGGCCAAGGCTAACCCGATAGATGCACTTAAATATGAATAAGCCATGCGCATAGCGTTTGGCGATCAGCGTGTATTTGTCGCCAACCGCCAGACGCGCTACGCTAACCCTCAAAAATATGTTTAGACTCAACCTAAAAATTGCACTACGCAACCTCTGGAGGAATAAAGGATTTACCTTAATAAACTTAGGTGGATTGGCCATTGGCTTAGCCAGTTGTATGATTTTGTTATTATATGTAGCTTATGAATATGGTTACGATAAACAATTTACAGATTATGATAAAACATACGTTTTGTATAATAATCAAAAAACATCTTCGGAAACTTTTAGTTTTATGTCGTTTCCAAGTAAATTAAGGGAAGATATAAAAACCAAAGTTCCGGGAGTTGCTACTGTTAGTCGATTGTCTCATCCTGAATACCAGCTGCTTACTTACAACCAAAATAATTTCAAGGCAAGTGCAAGCTTTGCTGATTCGGATTTTTTAAAAATGTTCGATTATAAGGTTTTGAAAGGAAATCCTGCGACATTTCTGAAGAACCCTGACGGTGTGGTTTTATCAGAAACACTTGCTAGAAATCTTTTTGGAAATGAAGACCCACTAAACAAAGTAGTTAAATTGGATAATAAGGAAAGTTTAAAGGTGGAGGGGGTAATTGAAGACAGACCCAAAAACAGCACTTTAGAGATTGATTATCTAATGTCATGGACATTGTTTGAAAAATTAAATCCATGGGTGAAAGATAGTCCCTGGGGCAACAATTTTTGTATGATGTTTCTTCAGTTACAGGACAATTCATTCTTTGATAATGTGAATACTAAATTACATGGAATGATAAAAGCCCATGACAAAGATGTTAATGGAGAGCCCTTTATCCATCCACTTTCTAAATGGCATTTATACGAGAAATTTGAGAACGGTAAAAATGTAGGGGGAAGGATAGATCAGCTCAGAATATTTTTCCTGCTTGCTTTCTGTATTCTTTTAATTGCATGCGTAAATTTCATGAACCTTTCTACCGCTAAATCTGAGAAAAGGTCAAGAGAAGTTGGCGTGCGTAAAGCGATTGGATCTACAAGAAAAAATCTTGTCGGCCAATTTATGTTCGAATCAATTTTACTAACCAGCTTAAGTATGTTAGTTGCTTTTGTTTTAATAGAAGTCAGCTTGCCCTATTTCAACAAATTGCTTGGCATCACACTTCAGATAAATTATGCTGAATGGCAATTTTGGGGAGTATTGTTAGGCCTGACCCTTATTACAGGTATTATTGCAGGTAGTTATCCGGCATTTTATTTGTCATCTTTCGATCCTGTAAAAGTGCTTAAAGGTTTTAAGCTCGGTGGTGGTTCATCTCTTTCTATTCGTAAGTTTCTGGTGGTTTTTCAGTTTGTATTTGCTGCGTGTTTAATCGTTTGTACAGCAGTAATTTACCAGCAACTCAATTATATTAAGAATAAGCCAATTGGTTATAACCGTAAAAATTTAATTCAGATTCCAACAGTTGGCGAACTTGGTAAAATAGAAAAGCGACAAATTTTAAAAGATGAGTTGTTAAAGTCGGGCGCCGCTATTGCAGTAACTGAATACAGTCATTCACTAACTGGCGGGGGAAACAATACTTACGGAATCAATTGGCCAGGTAAAAATAAGAAAGATAAAATTCTTATTAACACCAGATTCACTTCCCTTGATTTAACGAAAACAACCGGAATGGAAATTCTGCAGGGTAGAGATTTCTCCAAGGATTATGTTGATACCGCAAATGTTCTGGTTAACGAGGCCATGGTTAAGGTGATGGGAATGAAAGATCCTGTTGGTAAAATGATCGACTGGGGGCAACCATTGCGAATAATTGGTGTCATGAAAGATTATGTGATGGAGTCGGCCTATCAAAAACCGACACCTTTGTTAATTGCTCAAAATCCTTACAGAGCCACTACTTTAATTTTGAGGTTGAACGCTCGGAATAACATTTCTAATTCTGTTAATACTATAAGTGAAATTGTAAAAAAGATAAATCCAGCCTATCCTGTAGATATAAAATTTGTTGACGATAATTTTGAGGCCAAGTTTAAAAATGAAAAACTTTTAGGCACGCTTTCCAACTGGTTTGGAGGCTTCGCCATTTTTATTTCATGTTTAGGCTTATTGGGATTAGCCCTGTTTATGGCCGAGCAACGTAAAAAAGAAATCAGTATCCGCAAGGTTTTGGGCGCCAGTACTGCCAACATCCTTACGTTATTGAACAAAGATTTTATAAAACTGGTTGCCATAGCAAACTTAATTGCATTTCCGTTAGCGTATATTCTCATTAACAAATGGCTTTCGGGATACGAATACCGCATTTCAATTTCTGCAATGCCGTTTATTGTAGCGATTGCCCTGTCGATGATTATTGCTGTATTTACCGTGAGTATTCAATCAATTAAGGTGGTAAAAGCAAACCCGGTTGATGCACTTAAATATGAATAAGCCATGCGCATAGCGTTTGGCGATGAGCGTGGATTTACCGCTAACCGCCAAACGCTTTATGCTAAACCTCAATAATATGTTTAGACTTAACTTAAAAATCGCGTTGCGGAACCTGTGGAAAAATAGGGGCATCACATCAATTAACGTTGGTGGCTTAGCTATAGCTTTGGCTGCATTTATTTTAGTTATACTTTATTTTACCTATGAAACCAGTTTTGATAAAACCAATCCGAACTACCATAACATTTATGTAGTTGGACGGATTGAGCCTGATTTTAAAACGAACTACACTTCCCCGCCATTAGCCAAAGCCATTAAACAGAACTTCCCTGAAGTAGAAAATGCGGGAATTACAAAACGCGGCTTTTTTGAATTTACCATGAAGAATGGCAAGAACACGTTATTTGCCAAAAACTTTATGCAGGCTGATTACAATGCAGCTAAAATTCTCGATTTGAAACCTACAGGTGGTTTAGAAAAACCTGCAGGAGAGGTTGACAGACTTTCTTACCTGAGTAAGGAAAATATGAAAGTACTGTTTCCTGACAAAACGGATAACAAACCGGAAATGGTAGGAATGGGACCGAGCAATTCTGGCATTACCAGCAAAATCAATGGTTCAATCGCTAACAATTTGCATTCAAATGTTACTTTCGACGGCATTTCAATCGGTAATGAAATAGGACAAGGAGAGAATTATGGATATAACAATTACACGACCTATATTCAGGTAAAACCCGGAACGGATGTTGCGAACCTGGAACAAAAAATTACAGACTTATACCGAAAAGAATTATTAAAAGGCGAAACTGACCAAAAAACAATAGAAGAAATAAAGGGTGTTTCAACATTTTTAGACCCGCTTGCAAATTTGCACCTCAGGCCAAAGGCCGGTAATGATGCGCCTTATAAAATACTAATCGCCCTTTCTGTACTTGGAATTCTGATTCTGGTTATTGCCTGTATCAATTTCACTAATTTAAGCATTGCTCAGGCTACAAAAAGGGCTAAAGAAGTCGGCATAAAAAAAGTAATGGGTGCTTATCGTTTCCAGCTTACCACACAATTTCTTGCCGAAATATTTATTCAATGTTTTGTCGCTACAATTCTTGGGTTAATTTTAGCTGAATTGGCATTGCCATATTTCAATAACCTTTTTCAGGTTAGTTTATCCATCTGGAATATTGAAAATAACTTATTCTGGCAATTGCCTTCAATTTTATGTCTGATTACCTTAATTGCGGGCACGTATCCAGCTTTAGTTTTATCCGGTTTTAAACCGGCATTGGTATTAAAGGGTAATTTTTCTACAAGTAAACAAAGCTCCTGGCTGCGAAATGGATTATTGGTTTTTCAATTCAGTATAGCAGTGATTTTTATTATTGGGTTGTTTATTATCAACTCGCAACTCAAATACATGCGAAGTGAGGATTTGGGTTTTACGGCAAATCAGGTCGTGTACATTAAGAACATCAGTATGTTTAATAAGCCTGAAAAATTCGCTCCCGTTAGAGATAAAATTTTAAAAATTCCTGGGATAAAATCGGCAACTGTAGCTACAGGTGTTCCTGATGGCAGCGAAAATGGAGGTAATGGTTATACGGTGAATGGTGTCCAGAAAAGCATTGATTTTGTCGATGTGGATTTTGATTACTTTGAAACACTTGATGTTAAATTAAAAGAGGGACGGTTTTTCTCAAAGTCTTTCAGTACCGATACTACGAATTCTGTTGTGATAAATGAAAGTGCTGTTGCGAAATATGGAATTAAAAATCCAGTCGGACAAACAATAAGAGGCTGTAATATAGATTATAAGATTGTAGGGATAGCAAAAGATTTTAAAGCACAAGGATTTGAAAGTGCCGTTCAGCCTACTATTTATGCAATTAAAAATCCTTGCGGAAATTCAAAAACGCAAATTATGGTTAAAATTGAGGAAAATAAAATGGCTGATGCTTTAGCTGCTTTGAAAGCACAATGGCCACAAATAAATCCTCAGGACGGCGAAGACTTTCGATATGAATTTTTAGATGAACTTTACGGCAAACTTTTCAAAAAACAGGAGCAGTTACAATCCGTATTTTTCGCAGCGGCATTGCTCACTATCTTCATTGCTATTTTAGGTTTGTTTGCCTTTGCAAAATACATCACCAACGGACGTATCAAAGAAATCGCAGTACGCAAAATTTTAGGCGCAAGTGATCTTCAAATCTTCAAATTAATTAACAGTTCATTTTTTATCATGGTGCTTGCGGCTAACGTAATTTCCTGGCCGGTAGCTTACATCCTTACTAAGAAATGGCTCGAAACTTTTGCCTACCGGATTGATTTACCTGTGTTGCCCTTTGTTAGTAGCGCAACAATTACCATTTTATTAGCTGTGATAACGGTAAGCATCCAGGCAAATAAAGCGGTTAAAGCAAACCCTGTTGATGCGTTGAAATATGAATAATGGTGTAAGCTTTAAGGGAAAAAGGCGTAAGGTTAATACGCCCAAACCCTAAATCTTATGCCCTAAACCTTATACCTCATGTTTAGATTAAACTTAAAAATCGCTTTGCGAAACCTATGGAAAAATAGAGGATATGCTTTTGTCAGTATTGCTGGATTGGCTGTAGCGTTAACTATTTTTATTTTAACCATGCTTTATTCCAATTACGAAAAAGGATATGATTCTTGGAATATAGGATATGAGCAGATTTACAGGGTAAACTACAAATCTTCAACAGAAGATGTAGCATTGAGTCCTGGAAATATGGCTACTATTAGCAAGGAAAGAATTCCTGCGGTTGAGGCTTCCACAAGGATACAGGATTATTGGTTTGGAGATATGCTGATTAAAACGAAAGTAAAAAGTTTATACGTTAATGACGTAGTTCTGGCCGACAGTAATTTTTTAAAGGTTTTTAGCTATCCTTTAGTTTATGGCGATGCAAAAACTGCCTTGAGTAAGCCTCAAACTATCATTCTTACTAAAGCTATGAGTGAACGTATTTTCGGTAAAGGGGTTAATCCAGTGGGTGAAACCATTTTGGTTGATAATATTTTACCCAATGTTGTTACCGCCGTAATTGATGAAGGCAGATTTCCCTCTCATTTTCATTTTAATATGATTCGTAGATTTAGAAAAAGTGTTAACGATGAGTTTTACAGTAATAATTACTATACCTATGTTAAGTTAAATCCACAAAGTAATATTGCTCAGGTAGAAATTTTATTTAATAAAAACCGTACAGAGGTTTTAAATGCAGAACTTGCTAAAGTTCCAAATGATGAGAAACAGAATTTCACCGATTTTATAAACCAAAATAAGCTTTACCTCCAGCCAGTTAAAGATATTCACTTAACTAAAGCCAATGTAGAATACGAATTTCAAAATAATGGAATTGGTAAATACCTGTATTTGATGTTGGTTATTGCCAGCTTGGTTTTAATAATTGCTGCGGTTAATTTCACCAACTTATCGATAACAATTGCCACCAGAAGAGCAAAAGAAACAGGCGTTAGAAAGGTTTTAGGCGCACACAGAATGCATATTGGGCTACAGTTTATTTTGGAAACCGCAATGCAGTGTCTGTTGAGTTTGGGAGTGGCAATAATAATGGTGGAACTTTTTTTGCCAACTTTTAATGCTATGATTGGTTCTGCAATTCAGCTCGAAAATATTGCTGATTACAAAGAAATATCAGGTCAGATTTTAATTTTACTATTAACCATAACCTTAATTGCTGGCCTTTATCCAGCTTTGTTGATAAGCAATGTAATCCCTGCTAAAGTTTTAAAAGGAAATTTTTCCAACAGCAACAATGGTTATTGGATAAGAAATGGATTAATCGTTCTTCAGTTTTCCATTGCAGTACTATTTATTTCCGGAATTTGGGTAATTAATAATCAGCTCACTTATATGCAGCGGAAAGATTTGGGTTACAAGCCGAAGCAAGTTTTAGCCGTAACCATGCAAGATAAAAGTGAAGAGCATTTCAGAGCAGTAAAAAACATACTTAAAAATATTTCAGGTGTAAATAGTGTTTCCAGAGCAGATCACATTCCAGGTGAGGATATGGGCGGAAATACCTATTCCCATGCTGGCAAATCATATGATGCGAGTTTCATTTCGATAGATGTTGATTATTTTAAAACAATGGGGATGAAGTTATTAGAGGGAAGAGCATATAGCCAAACTAATCCTAGCGACACGTTAAATTCTTTGATTTTAACTGAAACTGCCGCTAAAAATTTTAACTTAATTAATCCTGTTGGCAAAAAAATGAAATTTCGAGGCAGGGATGTAAAAATAATCGGATTGGTTAAGGATTTTAATCATTACAGTCCAGAGAAAGAATTTCAACCAATTGTTTTTCAGTATATTAAAGGTAATCCATTGCGCTATGTTCTATTGGATATTTCAGCTCAGCAAAGTGCTCAAACTATAGCACAAATAGAAAGTGCCTGGACAAAGCTTGAACCGAATTTTCCAATAAAATATTCATTATTAGACAGATCTTTCGAGAAATTACTGCAAAAACAATCGCAGTTAAGATCAATAATTGGGCTGCTTTCTTTCATTACAATTACACTGGCTCTAATGGGGATTTTTGCCATCGCTGCATTTACTACACAAAGGCGAAGTAAGGAAATAAACATTAGAAAAGTTCTCGGCGCTTCAATATTTGACATTCTAAGCTTGCTAAATAAAGGATTTGCGAAATTGGTAATCCTGGCAAACGTAATTGCCTGGCCTTTTGCTTATTTCATTTTAAAAAAATGGCTTAACGGATTTGCATTTAGAATAGATATGCCGCTTTTGCCCTTTATTTTATCAGGAGTAATTACGCTGTTTCTCACCATTATAATTGTGAGTTTACAATCGTACAAAGCCGCTAACGCTAACCCTGTTGATGCGTTGAAATATGAATAAAGGCTGAAAGCTTAAAGACCAAAGGCTAAAGCGAATTGGTCTTGATACCTGATACTAAATACTTGATAATAAAATATGTTCAAATTAAACTTAAAAATCGCTTTGCGAAACCTATGGAAGAACAAAACGTCTTCTTTCATTAATGTAATCGGTTTGGCTATCGGCCTTGCAGCCTGTTTAATGTTGCTGTTATATGTTTCGTACGAATGGAATTTTGATAAGCAGGCGAAAAACTGGCGCAATGTTTATGTCGCCATGACGAATGTTCCTGGCGAAGGAAACAAAATTGCTGGTACTTTCAATGGTTCTACAACGGCTTTAGGTCCGCTCTTGAAAGAAAAATTGCCGGAAGTGAAATATGTTGTCCGAATGGATTACGGCAAAAAAAGCTTAATAGCAAACGGACAAAATAGTTATAAGAAAAATTCGAAGTTTGCCGAACCTGATATCCTTAAACTGTACGATTATGAGTTTATTGCGGGCGACCCGAAAACAGCATTAAACAATCCACTTTCGGTTATTTTAACCGAAAGTACAGCCAAAACCTTGTTCGGAACTGCTGATGTACTGAATAAATCCGTTCGTTATCAGGATATAGAAAACCTAACCATTACCGGTGTAATTAAAGATTTACCCGAAAATAGTTCTAATCGTTTCGAGTTTTTAATGCCGTGGTCATTTTACGAGATTATTGATGCCAGTGCAAAAGATTTAAACTGGACGAATTATAGTTTTGTAACCATGGTTTCGCTTAATCCTGATGCCAATATCGAGTTGGTAAACCGAAAAGTTGAGGATTTGGTAAAGGCCGCTACACCTCAAACCCCGCAATCGCAACCACATTTTTTATACCAGGCTAGCAGGCTACATTTATTTGGCAAGTTTGAAAATGGTAAAAGTGTAGGCGGCGATATTGAACAGATTTGGCTTTTTATGGGTTTGGCTTTTGGGATATTGCTGATCGCCTGCATCAATTTTATGAACATGGCTACGGCCAAATCAGAAAAACGGGCAAAAGAGGTGGGCATTAAGAAAACCATTGGTGCCAATCGCAGTTCATTAATTTTTCAGTTTCTAACCGAATCAATGGTGTTAACTCTGGTTGCCGTTGTCGTAGCAATAGCATTGATAGAACTTTGTCTGCCCGCGTTTAATCAGCTCCTGAATATAAATCTAGGGATTTCATACTTTAATACAGCAAGCTGGGTTGGTATCCTGGGAATCGTAATTGCCACCGGCTTAATTGCCGGCAGTTACCCGGCATTTTACTTGTCGGCTTTTAACCCAATTCAAACGCTAAAAAGAAAAATTTCGGCTAAAGGATTTTTAAGCATCAGCTTAAGGCAAGTGCTTGTTGTTGGTCAGTTTTGTTTTGCAATCATTCTGATCATCTCCACTTTGGTGATCTACCGCCAAATTCAATACATTAAAAATAAACCAGTAGGTTTTGACGTAAATGCTTTGGTGGAGATTCCTCAGGATGGAGAATTGAAAACCAAATTCGAAACGTTTAAATCAGAACTACTTAAATCCGGAGCGATAAAGTCGATGTATCAATCGTCAGTTAGTCTTTCTCATCATGGCCGCAACTTTATGGATATTACATGGGATGGCATGACGAAGCCCGAAAATACAGTGATGTTTAATCAGGTGGCTACCTCGTATGATTTTATCAAAACCAATGGTATTAAATTACTTGAGGGACGGGATTTCTCGAAAAACTTCGCATCAGATACCAGTGCCTTGCTGGTGAGTGCCTCGGCTGTGAAAGTATTTGGCTATAAAAACCCCATCGGTAAAAGGGTAAATCTGTATGGTACAAATGCTTATATTATTGGTGTTTTTGATGATTATGTTTGGGATTCGCCCTACAAATCTAACAACCCCCAGGTTGTATTTTTAAATCCAAAACAAACTGGCACCATTACGATGCGCCTGAATAACGAAAACAGTTTGCAAAGCAATATTGAAACCATTAGCAGAATCACAAAGGCTTTTAACCCAGCATATCCAACGGAAATTACATTTGTAAATTCATTATATCAAGAGAAATATAAATCTGAAAAAACCTTAGGCATTCTTTCCAATCTATTCGGTGGACTGGCCATTTTTGTGTCGTGCCTGGGTTTGTTCGGTTTGGTTGCATACAGCGCAGAGCAAAGAACCAAAGAATTTGGTGTGCGAAAAGTGCTCGGTGCATCTGTGGCCAATTTAATGCAACTGCTGTCATTTTCTTTCATCAAAATGATTATTGCTGCCATCATTATCGCTGTGCCGGTAAGTTATTTTGCAATGAATAAATGGCTGGGCAGCTTTGAGTTTCGTACTGAAATAAGCTGGTGGATAATTCCTGTTGCAGCAATAGGCACTTTAACGATGGCGATAATTACCGTAAGTTTTCAGGCGTATAAAACCGCAAAATCGAACCCGGTTGATGCATTGAAATATGAATAAAAGCTGAAAGCTTAAAGACAAAAGACTAAAGCGAACTGCTTGAGTCTTGATACCCGATACTCACTACCTGATACTAAAATATGTTCAAATTAAACTTTAAAATCGCACTTCGAAATCTTTGGAAAAACAAAGGTTTTACATTGATCAATGTAGGTGGCTTAGCTATCGGCATGGCCTGTTGTTTAATGTTACTTTTGTATGTATACTACGAATGGAGCTTCGATAAACAATATAAAAATGTCGATAGGGTATATTTTGCCGCATTAAATTTAAAATTTAACGGCAAGCTGGCTACTACCATGGCGGTTCCGAATAAACTAGCCAAAGCCGGCGCTTCAGAACTGCCTGGCATTAAAAGTGCAGCCCGCATGTCGATGAATAACGGAGAGAAGTTGTTCAGCCGTAATCAACATAATTTTAAACTTTCGGGGATGAATGTTGATCCCGATTTTTTAAAGATCCTCGATCACAAATTCATCTATGGAGATCCAAATACGGCTTTAAACGAACCGAATAACGTATTGATCAGCCAATCTACTGCTAAAAAACTATTTGGCGGGGAGAACCCGATCGGACAAAGTATCAAATATGATAACAGGATCAGTTTAAAAGTGACAGCCGTTATAGAAGACCTTCCCAAAAACCAGAGTATGCAATACGATGTGTTGCAGCCATGGGCTTTTTTTGAACAAGAAAATCCTTCGCAAAAAGAAAATGCATGGGGTGCCATTACCTGTTTAACCTTATTTCAGCTTAAAGATAACGCTTCTTTAGAAGCAACAAACGCAGCATTAAAACACTTCATCGTAAACAAAGAACCCGATTTAAAAGAAATGACATACGAACCTTTTCTTTTTCCTTTAAGCAAATTTCATTTATACGATGATTTTGATAATGGGAAATCGGTGGGAGGTAAAATTGACCAGTTGCGATTATTTACTTTTCTGGCCATTTGTGTATTATTTATCGCTTGCATCAATTACATGAACCTTTCTACCGCCAAATCTGAAAAACGGGCGAGAGAAGTAGGGGTGCGAAAAGCTTTAGGATCTACCCGCAACACCATCATGGGGCAGTTTATGGTAGAATCATTCCTGCTGTCGTTTTTAGCCATGTTGATCGCGTTCACGCTACTCGAGGTTTCATTACCTTATTTTAACAACCTGCTCGATATTTCAATCAAAATTAATTATGGCGCAACCGGCTTTTGGGCAGTATTGCTTGCTATGATTTTGATTACCGGTCTGCTTGCCGGCAGTTATCCCGCATTTTACCTCTCCTCTTTTATCCCTGTAAAAGTACTTAAGGGATTTAAAGGCTCAACAGGTTCATTATCCATCCGTAAAATCTTGGTCGTGGTACAGTTTAGTCTTTCCATCTGCATGATTATTTCGGCTATTGTAATTTACAGCCAGATCCAGCACCTTAAAAATAAGCCTTTAGGTTTTGATGAAACGGCATTGGCACAGATCGACCTGGAAGGAGAATGGACAGAACCCGAAAAACTCAAAACCTTTAAAAACGAACTGGAAAGGGAAGGCGCCATTGTTGCTGCAACCGAATATGCCAACTCTTTTACCAGTGGCGGTTCAATTACGGGCAATATTCAATGGCCAGGCAAACCCAAAAATGATGTCTCGATTATTAATTATAGAAGTACAGGTTTCGATTTTGCCAAAACAACTGGTGTAAAGATTCTTGCAGGTAGAGATTTTGATCCTAAATTTTCAGCTGATACCTCTACATCACTACTCCTCAATCAAAGTGCTGTTAAAATAATGGGGTTAAAAAATCCTGTCGGCACCGTTATCCATTGGGGCGATAACCCACCGCTTAAAGTGGTAGGAGTGGTGCAAGATTATTCTAACGAATCGCTTGCTTCTAAAATACAGCCAACAGTTTATTATTACAATATTAAAACGAGTCGGGTTTTGCTGCTTAAGCTCAATCCTAAGCAGTCGCTTTCAACTTCTATCGGAAAAATTAAATCGATAAGTCAGAATTTAAACCCAGCTTACCCTATAGAGGTGAAAATGGTTAGCCAGGGCATGGCCGAAAAACTCCGGAGTGAAAGGTTACTTAGCGTACTTTCGAACATTTTTGGAGGATTTGCCATTTTTATCTCCTGCTTAGGTTTATTGGGTTTAGCACTTTACACCGCTGAACAGCGCAGCAAGGAAATCAGTATCCGTAAAGTATTGGGCGCTAATCTTTCTGATATCCTTGTCCTTTTGAACAAAGATTTTATGAAACTGGTAATCATTTCCAATGTGATCGCTATCCCCGTTTCCTATATTCTTGTTGCCAAATGGCTGGAAAAATATGATTATAAAACAGCAATAACACTTTGGCCATTTATACTCGCTGTTTTAGCTTCTGTTTTTATAGCTGTTTTAACCGTGAGTCTGCAAACGTTCAAAGTAGCAAAAGCAAACGCAGTAGATGCACTGAAATATGAATGAAAGCTTAAAGACAAAAGACTAAAGCAAGCTGTTTGAGTCTTGATACCCGATACTCACTACTTGATACTAACACTACGAAAATGTTCAAACTTAACCTCAAAATCGCCTGGCGAAACCTCTGGAAAAACAAAGGTTATACGTTTATTAATGTTATAGGCTTATCAATCGGGATGGCCAGTTGTATTTTGATCTTTATTTTTATCCGTTATCAAATGAGTTTTGATGAAGGATTTAAAAATGAGAACAGGATCTTCAGAGTTGTTACCAACTGGAAATACAATTCATATGATGACTTTTCCGCAGGTGTTCCAATACCTTTTTCTGCCGCCGCCAGAAATGAGATCGCAGGATTTGAAAAAGTTGGAACCATTTTAAAAAGGGGTAGTGTTATCAGCGTAAAAGATGCAGCTGGTAAAGAGAAACTTAAGTCACGCGAAGCTGTTTATTATACCCAGTCTGATTTTTTTGATGTTTTTAGTGATATAAAATGGATTTATAGTGCTCCGGAATTGGCATTGTCAAAACCAAATTCAGCTGTTTTATCAGAAAAATACGCGATTAAATTTTTTGGCAGTGTAAAAAGTGCTATTGGGAAAACCATAACTATAGGAGATAAAACCAATTTACTGGTTGCCGGAATAATTGAAGACCTGCCACAAAACAGTAGTTTTCCACTTGGTGTTGTAATTAGCTATGAAACCTATGCCGGGAGATTTAACGAGAACTGGGACTCTGTAAATTCAAGTACTTCAAGTTATGTGTTATTAAAAGATGGACTAACAGCCAAAGATGTTCAGGCATCGTTAAGCAGGTTTAATCAAAAATATTATCCGATTCAGAAAATAACGGGCAATCAAACAAATAAGCTTCAGCCGTTAAGAGACATACATTTTAGTGAGAAGTACGACAACTTCGCCGATTCATCAATTAATAAAAGTGAACTCTATGGACTTGCTGTAATTGGCTTATTTCTCATCATCACAGCCTGTATAAATTTCATTAATTTAACCACGGCACAATCAGTTAACCGCTCAAAAGAAGTTGGCGTTCGCAAGGTGATGGGCAGTAAAAGAAAACAACTTGTAAGCCAGTTCCTGACAGAAACTTTCGCCGTGAGTCTGGTTGCCTTGCTCATCGCCTGTGTTATCACTGAACTGGCTATTCCGCCGATGCAGAATTTGTTTAAAGGCAGGATCGAATTCAGCCTGTTCGCTCATCCGGTAATATTCATTTTTATGGCTATTCTTGTTGCGTTTGTGAGTTTTCTGGCAGGTTTTTATCCGGCAATAATTATTTCGAAGTTTAATCCTGCGCTTGCCATCAAAAACAAAATTTCGCTCAATAACGGAGGTTTAAGTCTCCGGAAAATTCTGGTTGTGGTTCAGTTTTCAATAACCGTTATATTGATTATCGGAACTTTAGTAATCATTAGGCAAATGCAATATGTTCAGGAAAAATCCTTAGGATTTAATCCGAACGCTGTAGCGATGGTTGGCATACCGACTGATAGTTTAAGCAAAATCAAATACAACACTTTTAAGGAGAGAATACTTAGAATTCCGGGGGTAAAAGAAATGAGTTTTTGCCAGTCGGCCCCATTATCAAGCAATATTAATTCCAGTGATTTTACTTACAACGGTATTAAAAATGGGGATTTCGAATTGAGGAATATGCGTGCCGATGAAAATTTCTTCAAAGTTTTTGATTTGAAATTGATAGCTGGAAAAATCTTTCGTAAGAGTGATACGGCGAATGCTTGTGTAGTAAACGAAACTTTTTTGAAGAAGATGCACATCCTTAATCCGCAGGATGCGATTGGAAAGGTGATTCTTGCGAGTGGAAACACCGTTCCGATATCTGGTGTGGTGAAAGATTTTAACGACCAGTCTTTAAAAGAACGTATTTCCGGATTAGCAATTTTTCCTGGTAATGATCAATATTGGAATGTTGCGATAAAAATGGATGCTGAAAAATTGGTTTCTTCAATGAAAGAAATTGAAGCAGTTTGGAAAGAAAGTTTTCCCAATGGGATTTTCGATTCGGGTTTTGTAAATGAAAGTATAAATAGCTATTATGAAAGTGAGCAAATCATGGGAACATTATTTAAGGTTTTCGCAGGCGTGATCATCTTCATTTCCTTCATTGGTTTATTTGGATTAATTTCTTTTGTCGCTACACAACGAACCAAAGAAGTTGCCATTAGAAAAGTATTAGGCGCTTCAACCATCGAATTGGTCAAAATGCTGAACGGTTCATTCCTGATTATGGTTTTTATCGCAAATCTGGTGGCCTGGCCGCTTGCATATTTATTTGTTTCAAAATGGCTTTCGGGCTTTGTCTATCGTGTTGATATCAGTGTCTGGCCATTTGCATTGGCAATGGCAATATCAATGGCAATAACACTAATAACAGTAAGCATCCGATCTTATAAGGCAGCTGTCGCCAATACAATTGATGCCCTTAAGTACGAATAGTGATTTGCGGATAGCGCCTGGCGTTATGCGATAAGTCTTCGCTAACCGCCATACGCTCTACGCCCAAACCCTTTACCTTATGTTCAGACTCAACTTAAAAATCGCACTGCGTAGTCTATTTAGAAACAAAGTTTATGCAGCCATAAACATTGGTGGTTTGGCTATTGGTTTAACCTCTTGCTTACTACTGTTATTATATGCCGGTTATGAGTGGGGTTATGACCGACAATTTAAAAACTCACCGCATATTTATCAGGCGATGATTAATTTAAATGACCAGAAAGGAGAGGTGATCAGAACAATAAACCAATCGCAGAATGTGATGTTGGCTGCACTTAAAGAAGAATTTCCTGAGGTATTATACGGTACCAGAATTACCGATGTTTATAAAAGATTGGTGGCCAATGGACAAGAAAGTTTAAAATTAGATAGCAGGTACGTCGACCCCGATTTTTTAAAATTATTTGATTATCATTTTATCAGTGGAAATCCTACAAAGGCATTAAATGATCCCAATTCCATTGTTTTAACTGAAACAGCAGCAAAACGGATATTCGGTACAACAGATGTGCTTAATCAAAAAGTAAGATTTGAAAATCAGGTTGACTTAAAAGTTACAGGTGTAATAAAAGACCTTCCTACCAATATTACCTATGGTTTCGAATCGTTAACCACATTTACTTTATATGAAAATTTAAACCAGTGGCCAAAAAAACCAAATTGGGGTAGTCATGATTACTACACTTTAATAAAAGTAAATGAAAATACAGATATAGAAGCCTTTAATTTAAAGTTAAAGGGCTTTGTAGGCAAACACTTTGCTGCAGCCAAAGAGGATGTATTTATTTATCCTTTAACAAAATTACACCTATATGGAACATTTTTAAATGGTAAAAGCATTGGGGGCAATATTAAGCAGTTGCAACTGTTTGTTGGTTTATCGATAGGTATCCTACTTATTGCCTGTATTAATTTTATGAATTTGGCAACTGCCAGCACACAAGGCAGGGCAAAAGAAATTGGCGTCAAAAAAACTATGGGTGCATCCAGATCAAATCTGGTTTTTCAGTTTATGTTGGAATCATTCATTTTAACCTTAATAGGCATTCTGTTAAGCATTATTCTACTCGAATTCAGTTTGCCAATGTTTAACCGGTTATTAGGGATTGAAATTGTGTTTGATTACCTCAATCCAATCAATTGGATATTGATTTTTAGTGTTTTGGTTATAACCGGCTTCATATCAGGAAGCTATCCTTCATTTTACCTTTCTGGTTTTAACGTGATACAATCACTCAAAAAATCCTTAAATTTTAAAAAAGGATATGCCTTAACTTTCAGGCAGGTTTTGGTTGTCATACAATTTGGCTTTTCGGTGGTATTAATTATGGCAACCATAACCATTTATAAACAAATCCAGTTTATTAAAAACATGCCTTTAGGTTACAGATCAAATGGACTGCTGGAAGTAGCTCACGAAGGATTGTTGTATGAAAAATTCAACCTGTTAAAAACAAGATTACTTTCTAGTGGCGCTGTTGTAGGTGTAACACAATCATCTGGCAGTATTTCTAACAAAAACAGCAGTGTAAGAGGTCTGGGTTGGGTTGGGATGAGCGAAAGTGATAAAATGATCGATTTTGACCAGATCTACACCACTTATGATTTTACTAAAACGGTAAACATCAGGTTGTTGGCAGGAAGGGATTTTGATCGGAAATTTGCTTCAGATACAGCGGCAATACTTTTGAGCAAAAAAGCGGTTGAAGTAATGCACCTGAAACGTCCGGTTGGTACCAGCATTGTATACCAGGGAACAAAAAGAAATGTGGTAGGGGTTTTTGATGATATTGTTTGGGATAACCCAAGTAAAGTTGCCGCACCTATGGTTATTGCTTATGCAGATATCAGTGATGTAATTACCATGCGCCTAAATCCCGATAAAAGTTTAAGTGAAAGCACTAGCATTATTAATAAGCTGGTAAAAGAATTAAACCCAAATTTTCCTGTCGAAATTAAATTTATCGATGGTTTAAACGAAATTAAACTAAAAAATGAAAAGATTTTGGGCACTTTGGCAAATCTTTTTGGATGTTTGGCCATTTTCATATCTTGCTTAGGTTTATTCGGTCTTTCATCTTTTAGTACAGCGCAAAGAATAAAAGAAGTAAGTATCCGTAAAATCTTAGGCGCTTCCATTACAGAGTTGATGACTTTACTTTCTTTGAGTTTTTTAAAATTAATATTTATCGCAATCGTAATTGCAATTCCAGTTGCCTATTATATTATGAATAACTGGTTAATGCATTTCGAACTCAGAACAAGCTTAAATTTGTGGGTGTTTATAGCAACAGCAACACTTACACTGTTAATTTCAATTTTAACAATTACCTGGCAAACCTATCGCGCCGCAAAAACAAATGCAGTTGAGGCTTTAAAATACGAATAATACCTGCGGATAGCGTTTGGGGCTCAGCGTGGATTTCCCGCCAACCGCCAACCGCTTTGCGCTTAATCCTAAAAATATGATACAATTAACCAACATCGAAAAATACTACGCAAACAAAGGCGTTAAAAATTATGTACTCCGTTTGGTAACCACAACCATTAAACAGGGAGAATTTGTTTCCATTATGGGGCCATCAGGTGCCGGGAAATCGACCCTGCTCAACATCATTGGCATGCTCGAAGAACCGACCTACGGTACTTACGAATTTTTGGGAGAAGATGTAACTTCACTTAACGAACGTAAACGCATTGAACTTTACCGCAATCACATCGGTTTTGTATTTCAGGCTTACCATTTAATAGATGAGATGACAGTGTACGAAAACATTGAAGCCCCTTTATTGTACAAAAAAATTGGTAGTTCTGAACGCGCCAGCAGGATTGCAGATCTTTTAGACCGTTTTAATATCGTGGCCAAAAAGGATCTGTTTCCTAACCAGCTTTCTGGCGGACAACAGCAATTGGTTGGTATTGCAAGGGCACTAGCTGCTCAACCGTCAATTATTTTGGCAGATGAACCAACCGGCAACTTGCAATCTGCACAGGCAGAAGAAATTATGACGCTGTTTAAAAAGTTAAACCAGGAAGATGGGATTACCATTATCCAGGTAACGCATTCGGAGAAAAATGCACAATACGGAAACAGGATTTTGCACATTGCCGATGGTGTGGTGAAGGAAGACTTAGCCGTCTTAAGTTAGGTCAACATTAAAATATTAAGGGTAAATACAGCTTTTGAATGTAATAAATTCTATCTGTGTTTACCCTTTTTATCTGTGGTTAAATTAACTTTGCTTCATGCAAAAATCTTTTATCGATCAAATGGGCAGGGAAATTTCTATCAATTTCCCACCAAAACGGATTATCTCTGTGGTACCCTCACAAACAGAATTATTATTTGATTTAGGGTTAGACCAGGAAATTATCGGATTGACCAAGTTTTGTATCCATCCGATAGAAAAATTTGCAGAACGGACCAAGGTGGGCGGTACAAAAAAGCTGAATATCGATTTGATTAAAGATTTGCAGCCCGATCTCATTATCGGTAATAAGGAGGAAAATACGCAGAGCGATATTGAAGAATTAGCCGAATATTTTCCTATATGGATGAGTGATATCTTTACTTTGGATGATGCCATGAAAACCATTGCACAGATAGGGGAGCTCGTAGACCGGCAGCCGGAAGCGAGTTACCTCAATCATTTAATATCGGCAGGTTTTAACGATTTAAAAACACTTGCCCTCCAAAATCATATTGATAAAAAGGTAGCCTATCTCATCTGGCGTAAGCCGTATATGGCCGCAGGAAAAAATACATTTATTGATGATGTTCTGCTGATTAACGGTATGACGAATGTGATTACGGAAGAACGTTATCCATCGGTTATACTAGCAGAACTGAAAACTTTAAACTGCGAACTGATTCTACTCTCGTCAGAGCCTTATCCATTTGGAGAAAAACATATAGAAGAAATCAGGGAGGCAATTCCTAATGCCAAAATTTTATTGGTTGATGGTGAGATGTTCAGCTGGTATGGAAGCAGGTTGGTTAAAGCCGTACAGTATTTTTTCGAATTCCAAAAACAACTTTATTAATCATCCCGTTTTAATTTTTGTAAATTGTAGCATAAAATTAAATCAACCCGTTTAAACAATCATGAAAAGAATATTAGTATTATCCTTATTTATTGCTGCAATATCTGGCTGTAGTACTATGAAAGACGCACGCCATACCGGTTCTATTACTGAAAGCGGAACTATTGAAAAACTTGGAGTGAGCACCTTTCAATACGGTACACATTTATTAAAAGCCGACAATAAAACTTATGCTTTAAAAAGTGGTTCGATCAATCTTGATACTTATTTAGATAAAAAGGTTACGATTAAAGGAAAAAAGGTTGCTGGTTATCCTGTTGACGGTGGACCGGAACTGATCGATGTAACGCTGGTGAAATTTTAGGTAAGATGGAAATGCAAGAAGGATAGCGGGTTGAGTTTACTGCGTCTCACAGACCATCTATGATCAAATTTTTATAAGTCATAAAAATTTGATTTTTCAATTTAGTTTCTATCTTTGCAATCCTTAAAACATCCTAACTGCGGAAGTGGCGTAATTGGTAGCCGCACCAGACTTAGGATCTGGCGCTTCACGGCGTGGGGGTTCGAGTCCCTTCTTCCGCACAAAAGATAAACCGTTCCGATTAAAGATCAGAACGGTTTTTTTGTGGCATAGACTTTATTTCGTAATCAGTATTACCTTAGCTATTTTTAACCACAGATGCACACAGATAAACACAGATTTTATATCTGTGTGCATCCTTTTCATATTAGTCAGTGATGTTTACGCCTGCTTTTATATGCTGGAGGCTAAATTATGCTTCTTTTCAGTCCCAGAGGAGAATGTCATTATATTAAGGCTTTTAACCACAGATATATACAGATGGTATATTTTTTACCTGCCGTTAGTTATGTTTACGCCTGCCTTTTATGCTGGAGGCTAAATTATGTTTTATTCCCGTCCCAGAGGGACGTCTCATGGGTAGCCAATTGCAAATTGGCGTTTTCGTTCCGTAGGAACGTTTGGTGTTTAAACATCAATCTCTCTGCCGGCTCTGCCGTCTAAACCTGATCGAAGTGGTTCCGATTTTTCATCGGAAAGAACGGAGAGCAGGGCTGTATTACCCTAAACGCTATTGAATCTGCTTTCCAAAAAGAATAAAGGCTTAAATGAACCAATATTTTATTTCAGCAATAGGCCAGCTTTAATTTAAAAATCATTATGGTTTTTGCCTGCCTACATCATCACAAAAGCAACCAGCAAATCTTTTGAGTAATTTTTTCTCCTTAAAAATTAAAGAGTTAGCGGTTTTTGACCAAAATAATCAATAAAATATTGCAGATGCCTTTTGATTATTCAATCTTGTTTCTATCTTTGCAGTCCTTACAACATCCTAACTGCGGAAGTGGCGTAATTGGTAGCCGCACCAGACTTAGGATCTGGCGCTTCACGGCGTGGGGGTTCGAGTCCCTTCTTCCGCACAACAAGATAAAGGCCGTTCCGATTTAAACATCGGAACGGTTTTGTTTTTAAAAACATTGATTAATAAAAATTGATGTGCCGTGCCGGTTATGTCGATATATGGTTTTTCTCAAATCTCATATCTCATATCTCCCGTCTAACTGTACATCACACTATATCTCAGAAAAAATGAATATTACACAGGAAAAAACCGGCAACTTAAATGCTGTTGTAAAAATCAAGATTGCACCTGCTGATTACACTGGAAAAGTAGAGAAAGCCATTAAAGATCAAGCTAAAAAAGCACAATTACCTGGTTTCCGTAAAGGAATGGTTCCTGCTGCCCACATTAAAAAAATGTATGGCAAAAGTATCCTGGTAGAAGAGGTTAACAACTTGTTAAACGATACCTTATCTAACTATATCGCTGAGCAAAAATTAGAAATTTTAGGTCAACCACTTCCTAAAATGGATGATGAGCGTGAATTTAAATGGGACAATACAGATGATTTCGAGTTTGATTATGAGTTAGGTTTAGCGCCTGCTTTTGATGTAAACCTTTCGTCTAAAGATAAATTTACAGAATACGTAATTAAAGCTGATCAGGAAACTTTAGAAAGCCGTATCAAAAATATCCGCCGTAGTTATGGTAAAATGACTAATCCGGAGGTTTCGGCTGATGATGATGTACTTTACGCCGAATTAACCCAGGTAGCTGAAGATGGTACCGCTGTTGAAGGTGGTATTACCAGTACTGCGAGTGTTCGTTTAGATCAAATTAAAGATAAAAAAATCCTTAAATCGCTTATCGGTTTAAAGAAAGATGACGAAGTTACCATCGACATTCAAAAAGCATTTGAAGATGCTGCTGTAATTGCAAAAGCTTTAAATATTTCGGAAGAAGAAGCTGCTGCTTTAAAAGCAAACTTCAAACTTCACGTTAAAAATGTTAACCGTTTAGAAGAGTCTGATTTAAACCAGGAGTTTTTTGATAAATTATTTGGTGAAGGTACGGTAACTGACGAAGCTGGTTTCAGGGCTAAAATTACCGAAGAAGTAGAAGGTCTGTTTAAACAAGATGCTGAACGTAAATTATCAAACGATATTTATGAAGCACTTTTAACTAAACACGCTTTTGAATTGCCTGATGAATTTTTACGTCGCTGGTTAAAAGCTACAAACGAAAAATTAACCGACGAAGAATTAGCTGAAGGTTATGATGATTTCGCTAAAAACCTTAAATGGACTTTAATCGAAAACAAAATCATTAAAGATAATAGCATTGAAATCAAATATGAGGATGTAGTTCAGGCGGCTAAAGCTAAATTAGATGCACAGTTCAGAATGTACAGCCCAAGCCCACTTCCTGAAGATCAACTGGCTCAATATGCTGTTCAGTTTTTACAGGAAAAAGAAAATGCAAATCGTGTTTTCGAAGAGGTAAAAGCATTAAAGACTTTCGAACAAATCAAATCTGTTGTTACTTTAGAGCAAAAAGATATTGATTACGATAAGTTTTTGGCGCTAGTGGAGAAAAAAGCATAGGGCATAGCGCTAAGAGCTTTTAATATCATAATATAAAATCTTATTTTGCTATATGGCAAAATTTAGATTTCAAGACTTGCTAATTTGGCAGAGAGCCATTATAGTGGGCAATAAATTAATTGATATTTCTGAAAAATTAGAAGAAATAAAAAAGTTTAGATTCGCAGAGCAGCTTCGAGGAGCTGCTCTTAGCGTATCCAATAATATCGCAGAAGGGTCTGGTTCCAATTCTGCTGCCGATTTCAAACGTTTTTTAAACTATGCACATCGGTCCGTTTTTGAAAATGCCAATATTCTTTTGGTGTTAAATTTAAGATTACTAGTTTCTGACAAGGATTTGGCAGATTTATTGGAAGATTTGGATATTTTAGCGAGGATGATTTCCAGCTTTTCTAAAAGTTTGAAGTAGCAGGGTGCTATATTGTCATAGATTTCGATATGGTATACTCTTTGTCTAAACCAACATAATTAAAATATTATTTATATTTTGGTTTTTTTATTATTCACGAAACGATGGGGAACAGGAGCTTAAAACTCTATGCCCTCTGCTAAAAACTCATAACTCATGAACATAGATTCACAAGAATTCAGGAAATTTGCCGTTAAACATCAGGGAATTGGTGGTTTACACGTAGATAAATTTATTGCTCAGGCTAATTTGGATCCTAAGAGCATGACGCCATATATTATTGAAGAACGCCAGCTTAACGTAGCGCAGATGGATGTTTTCTCAAGATTAATGATGGACCGCATTATCTTTTTAGGTGATGCCATTTACGATCAGAATGCCAATATTATCCAGGCGCAGTTGCTGTTTTTACAATCTGCAGATGCTGATAGAGACATTCAGATTTATATTAACTCACCAGGTGGTTCAGTTTACGCAGGTTTAGGTATTTATGATACCATGCAGTATATCCAGCCTGATGTAGCAACCATCTGTACCGGTATGGCTGCATCAATGGGAGCCGTTTTATTGGTGGCAGGTGCAAAAGGTAAACGTGCTGCATTGCCGCACTCAAGAGTAATGATCCACCAGCCATCAGGAGGTGCACAAGGTGTGGCATCTGATATGGAGATCAACTTGAGAGAAATGTTGAAATTAAAAAAAGAATTATACGATATTATTTCAGAACACTCTGGTCAAACTTATGATTGGGTAGAGAAAGCTTCAGATCGCGATTACTGGATGACTGCCGATGAGGCAAAAGGTTTTGGTATGGTTGATGAAGTATTATCGAGAAACGCAAAGAAAGATGGCGAAACAAAATAAAGAATCCCGTTGCTCGTTCTGCCATTCTGGCAAGCATGAAACTTTAATGCTGATTGAAGGCATGGATGCATTTATCTGTGATAAATGTGTTACGCAGGCCAATCAGTTGCTTGCACAGGAATTAGGAACCAAAGGGACAAAAAATATTCAGGAGGCGATTAACTTATTAAAGCCTCTTGAAATTAAACAACACCTTGATCAATATGTAATTGGTCAGGATGATGCTAAAAAGGTACTTTCTGTTGCCGTTTACAATCACTACAAACGTTTAAATCAAAAAATTGATAAAGACGAGATTGAGATCGAAAAATCGAATATCATGTTGGTGGGCGAAACCGGAACAGGTAAAACGCTTTTGGCTAAAACCATTGCTAAAATTTTGCATGTGCCTTTCTGTATCTGCGATGCAACTGTTTTAACAGAAGCTGGTTATGTAGGTGAAGATGTTGAAAGTATTTTGACGCGTTTGCTTCAGGCTGCTGATTATGATGTGACGGCTGCGGAACGCGGTATCGTTTACATTGATGAGGTAGATAAAGTGGCACGTAAAAGCGATAATCCATCCATTACCCGTGATGTATCAGGTGAAGGTGTTCAGCAGGCCTTATTGAAGATTTTAGAAGGTACGGTAGTTAACGTTCCACCTCAGGGCGGACGTAAACACCCAGATCAGAAAATGATCCCTGTAAATACGAATAACATTCTATTTATTTGTGGTGGGGCATTTGATGGTATCGAACGTAAAATTGCCAACCGTTTGCGCACGCAGGCTGTAGGATATAAGGTAAAGAAAGATGAGACCGTTTTGGATCTTAAAAATCTTTATAAGTATATTACACCTCAGGATTTAAAATCTTTTGGATTAATTCCAGAATTAATTGGTCGTATACCGGTTCTTTCTCACTTAAATCCATTGGATAAAGAATCTTTAAGAAACATTTTAACCGCACCTAAGAACTCATTGATCAAGCAGTATGTGAAGCTTTTTGCTTACGAAGACGTGAAGCTTGCTTTTGATGAGGATGTTTTAAATTTTATTGTAGATAAAGCAATGGAATATAAACTGGGCGCACGTGGTTTAAGATCGATCTGTGAAGCGATTATGTTGGATGCGATGTTTGATACGCCGACGCAGACGGATGTCAAGGAACTGCATATCAATCTCGATTACGCGATAGAGAAATTTGAAAAGGCCGATTTTAAAAAGCTTCAGGCCGCTTAAAAAATCAAATCCTTCCCGTAATTCGGGAGGGATTTTTTGTAATATAGTATTGTTAACGCTATGCGCCATGCGCCTGGCTCTAAACCAAAAAATATGAACGAAGAAAAAGACGTAAAAAAAAACGAGGAAATTGTAGAAAAATCTAAAAAAGTAAAAGAAGTAGAAAGTCCTGTTAAATCTGGATTAAAATCCAAAGATGAAATTGTTAAAAACTGGTTGCCACGTTATACTGGCAGGACCTTAGATCAATTTGGCGATTATATCCTGTTAACTAATTTCAGTAAATATGTAAGTATGTTTTCTGAATGGAACGACAATGCGCCGATTATGGGTTTAGATAAGCCTATGCAAAGTGTTACCGCAAATGGTATTACAATTATCAACTTTGGTATGGGAAGTCCCCTGGCTGCAACCATGATGGACCTATTAACGGCCATTAAACCTAAAGCAGTTTTGTTTTTGGGTAAATGTGGCGGTTTGAAAAAGAAAAACCAATTGGGCGATTTAATCTTGCCGATTGCGGCCATTAGGGGAGAAGGTACTTCAAATGATTACCTGCCGGCAGAAGTGCCTGCTTTGCCAGCCTTTGCGCTGCAGAAAGCGATTTCTACTACCATACGCGATCATGGTAGAGATTATTGGACAGGAACCTGTTACACTACAAACCGCAGGGTTTGGGAGCATGACAAAGAGTTTAAGAAATACTTGAAAACTTTAAGGGCGATGGCGGTAGATATGGAAACGGCAACGATTTTTACCACGGCCTTTGCGAATAAAATACCGGCTGGTGCCTTGCTTTTGGTTTCCGATCAACCTATGATTCCTGAGGGAGTTAAAACTGCAGAAAGTGATAGCACTGTGACAGAAAAATATGTAGAAACGCACCTACGTATTGGTATCGATTCATTAAAACAATTAATCAATAATGGATTAACGGTTAAACACTTGTTGTTTTAGCGTGTAATTAAGCTGACCACAAAGACTCAAAGCTCGCCAAGACATTTTCTTAGTGTGTTTAGTGTCTTGGTGGTAATTGGCCTATATTTAAGCTTTAAAACCTGGCAAGTAGCCATGCGTCACCAGGTCATCCTCATTATCGATGTTGTAATTACATTTGTTGTGCAACAGTACAATTCTATCAGAAATATCCAAAATGGACTTATAGTAATGATCGGTAATAATAAAGCCCTTATATGCTTTTGTTCTATTGATGTGTTTCTTTAACTCTTCAATCCAAATCGGAGATAATTGTGAAAATGGTTCATCAAGAAGTATATATTCGGCATCGCTATAAATCATTAGTAAACATTCCATAAACCTTCGTTCTCCGCCAGATAGATTATAAAATCTGGCATTTAAATTACTGGCAACAAATTCAATTTGCTTTAATTCTGCATGTCCGCGTTTGCAAAAAGTATTAATGGCCTGCAAAATAGAAATCTTGCCTGGGATAAAGTTATCCTGAGGCAGATAGGACAGGTTTTTAGATAGGTAACCTTTTTCGTATACTTTGTTGTTTATATTAAGGTGCTTGAAGTTCGCTTTGACGCTTCCAAAAATGATTTTTAATAAGGTTGATTTACCCGATCCATTCCTGCCCAATAAACCAACTACTTCGCCAATTTTACAGTTTAAGTAAACACTGCTTAATACTTCGCGGTCTGCAAAAGATTGGTTAACACTGTCGATAAAAAGTCCCTGCATGTTGATGATACAATTAAAATTCCGATAAAAACTATTAAATCATATAAAACCAGGTTTGTCATGATTTTTCTAAATCCTACGCCCTGATTTTTGAAATAATATGCGGTAGATTGATAAAACATAAAGTAGATGGCTATTGAAAATAACCAGCCAATAAATTTGATGAATAGGGCAAAGCTGTAAATCCCTGGCTCCTTAAAGCCATTTAAAATGAAAAATACCGATGTGAGTAAGCTAACCAGTACATTCCATAAAAAAATGGGCTTGTATACAGTTAAGGATTTTTTGAGTAAACCAATCGACATAATTTAAAGATATAAAATCATAACGATAAACTTAGTTGTCTGTAAATAAAAAAGATCGGTAGGGGGTAATCGTCATTTCGTCCGTAGCGGAGAAATCTAATAAACAAAAAAAGACCAGCCTTAGCTGATCTTTTAATATTGATATACATCTAATCTCTTATCCTAAATAAGATTTTAAGATTTTGCTTCTTGAAGTATGACGTAAGCGTTGTAATGCTTTATCTTTAATCTGACGAACACGCTCGCGTGTCAAGTTAAATTTCTCACCAATTTCCTCTAACGAAAGTGGGTGGTTAGAACCTAAGCCGAAGAATAAAACGATAATTTCTCTTTCTCTCTCAGTTAAAGTAGATAAAGAACGTTTAATCTCTTCAGATAAAGATTCGTTGATCAATGAACTATCCGTATTTGGCTCATGGTTTTCCAATACATCCAATAATGTATTTTCTTCACCTTGTACAAAAGGAGCATCCATAGATACATGACGACCAGAGTTACTTAAAGTATCTGAGATTTTATCTACAGTTGTCTCTAAAATATCTGCTAATTCTTCCGGAGAAGGCTCACGTTCGTATTCCTGCTCAAGCTTAGAAAACGCTTTGCTGATTTTACTTAACGAACCTACCTGGTTTAGAGGCAAACGAACAATACGGCTTTGCTCAGCAATTGCCTGCAAAATAGATTGACGGATCCACCAAACTGCATAAGAAATGAACTTGAAACCTTTAGTTTCATCAAAACGTTTTGCCGCTTTAATTAAACCTAAGTTACCCTCGTTAATCAAGTCTCCTAAAGTTAAACCTTGATTTTGATATTGTTTTGCAACAGACACAACGAAACGTAAGTTGGTTTTAGTTAAGCGCTCTAATGCGGCCTGATCGCCCTCACGGATTTTCCTTGCTAAAATTACTTCCTCTTCTGCTGTTATTAAATCTACTTTACCAATTTCGTGTAGGTATTTATCTAACGACTGACTTTCACGGTTGGTTATGGATTGCGTTATCTTGAGTTGTCTCATTTATACGTTTTGTGTGCTCTTTAATTATTGAAGTGTGCAAAGTTACGAAATTGTACGGCAATCCGAAAGGATAAAATGCTGAAAATGTTACCGTTTGCACATGTTTTTTACACTTTTACTTACAACAAAAATCATTCCAATAAAGTTTTTGACATATTTTAACCAATACAAAGGATTATAGTTGTATTTCAATTATTATTTATTGTAAATCAATAAATATATTTTGATTTGTAATAATTAATTTTTTATGTTTGTCTGGTAAATAATTAAATAAATATGACGTTTCTTAAATTTCTATTTCTCAGGTTAAAAAATGTGCCTGTCAATTATTGGGTGATTTTAGCCCTAAGATTTTTTGTCAGATTACTAGGCGTAATAACTGTGTTTTACTTTTTGGTCTGCCTGGATTCTGAAAGAGCGAATGGGACAAAGTATCTTTATAACTTAATTTCTACAGTTTTTTATGCACTGTTTTTTGTGTTTTTAGAATGGTATTTAAAAGCTTCATTAAAAAATGATCAAAAGAATGAGGTACTTAAATGGCTTAATATTTTAAAATGGGTTCCACTTTGTGTTACAGTAATTTTAGTATGTTTAACGGCGAAACTCAACTCCTTTATCTGGCCAAAAGAAACTGTTGAATATATAATTTATTCTTACACCCGTGTGTGGCCAATGGTTTTTATCCCAAATTTAAGTTTTATCATTATCACCCTGCTAATTTTTTATGCTTCAGCGATACTCGTTAGGAATAAGCAGCTAAAAGAAGAAAACGATTTAACGATATAACTATGAATAAACTTCTAAAAATTTTTAGGTATGCCGGATTTAGCCTGATTTTTATAGCACTGGTATCTATCGTCAGTCATTTAATTAGTGCTGTGGGTAATTACAACGCCGGACAAATTTCGATTAACCTAACTGAAAATAATGTTGCACAGCAAGTAAAAACCATTGGGGCTGCCAAGTTTACCAATAGTCATTTTGGCACTTATGCATTTAAACCGACTTTAAAGCAGGCCATTATTTTATCAGACAAGGAACTTGATGGCATTGGAGCCTATGCTGCTTTTTACCTTATTATTGGAAGTGTGATTCTGTTTTTAGCTTATACCAGACCAAAATGGCTTGAAGATCTTACTGAAAATAGATTATGGCAATTGGTGGGGGCAGGGGGGATTTTATTTTTTGCTTTAAAATTTCTGTGTTTTTTCCTGATGAAGGGTTATGTTGAGGATTTGATTGGTAAAGCATTTACATATCAGCCTATGGATGCCGGAAATATCAATTTAGGTGTAATCTCGATCATTGCCATATTCAGTATTATTTATGAGTTGCTCTCGTACTCGAGGAACCTTAAACAAGAAAACGATTTAACGATATAATTATGAAAACGCAGAATCAAATTAGGTTAATTAAAATGGGTTATTTGGCAACACTTTTAATCGTAATATTGTTTTCGCTTAAAGATGCATCCAAGAGCTTTGAAGAAGGATATAAAGACGGTGGGAAAGGCGGTCTGTTGGGTATGGTAGAGGGTTTATTTATATTGATCATTATGTTCTTTAGCTCAAGGGTGTTGGTTTATCTCTATCGATTTATTAATTCGGTAGAGATGGGCAATGTTTTTAGTACCGAAAATACAGGGCGACTTACGCGTATGGGATGGTATTGCACTATGATTCCGTTTCTGCTGTTTATTTACAACGCTATGGTTTATGCAAATCAATCAAATAATCTACAGGATATAGTATTCAGGATAATTGAAAATGTTGATTTTCAGATCTGGCTGTTGATTTTTGGTTTAACCCTTTTAACAATAGCATTTGTATTTAGAAAAGGTATTGAGTTGAAACAAGAAAACGATTTAACGATATAAGCCATGCCTATAATTATAAATTTAGATGTAATGTTGGCGAGGCGTAAAATGTCGTTAACCGAATTGAGTGAGCGGGTAGGGATTACGATGTCTAATTTATCGATATTAAAAACCGGTAAGGCGAAAGCAATCCGTTTAGAGACTTTAGAATCTATCTGTGCAGTTTTAGATTGCCAGCCCGGAGATATCCTTGAATTTAGAGGGGAGTAAACCTCGCAGGTTTTTAAAACCTGCGAGGTTTGATCAGACCAAGGACCACAAACCGTTCTTATTAAACCTGATAGAGCGGAAAGCCCACAGCGCAGCGAGGACTTGAAGAGATAGCAGGACTGTCGCTTGCCAATTAACAAAGGAACTTACATTTCCAAAAAAAATGACCACCTAAGGCATCTTAGTACATTTAAGCTAATTGCCATTAGATTTAGATCTATCGGGTTTTCTGACAATGATAGTTTAAAGAACACCCCGTCCTGCGGACACCCCTCTAAAAGAGGGGAATAAAAAAACCTTCCAGTTTTCACTGAAAGGTTTATACGATATGATTAATGCTTTAAGCTTATTACGCTTGTTCAGCCAATACTTTAGTTACTAAATCAGCAGCTTCTTTTAAAGCGATTGCTGAGTAAACCTGTAAGCCAGACTCATCGATTAATTTTTTAGCTTCTTCAGCATTTGTACCTTGTAAACGGCAGATAATTGGTACAGGGATATTACCAATTTCTTTATAAGCATCAATTACACCCTGAGCAACACGGTCGCAACGAACGATACCACCGAAAATGTTGATCAAAATTGCTTTAACGTTTGGATCTTTCAAAATAATATTGAAAGCCGCTTTAACTGTTTGCGCATTTGCAGTTCCACCCACGTCTAAAAAGTTAGCAGGCTCACCACCAGCCAATTTAATAATATCCATGGTTGCCATTGCTAAACCAGCACCGTTAACCATACAACCTACGTTACCATCAAGGTTAACGAAGTTTAGGTTCGAGGCACTTGCTTCAACTTCCATTGGATCTTCTTCTGTTACATCGCGCATTGCTGCGTAATCAGGGTGACGGAATAATGCGTTTTCATCTAAATTAACTTTAGCATCAACAGCAATTACTTTGTCATCAGAAGTTTTTAATACCGGGTTAATTTCGAACATTGAAGAATCTGTAGCTTCGTAAGCTTTGTATAAAGCAGTTACAAATTTAACCATTTCTTTATGTGCAGCTCCGCTAACACCTAAGTTGAAAGCTATTTTACGGGCCTGGAAACCTTGTAAGCCAACTTTAGGATCAATTTCTTCTTTGAAAATTAAGTGTGGCGTATGTTCGGCAACTTCTTCGATATCCATACCACCTTCGGTACTGTACATGATGATATTGCGACCTTTTGCACGATCTAACAAAACAGAAATATAGAACTCTTTGGTTTCAGAAGCACCTGGATAATAAACATCCTGAGCCACTAAAATTTTACTCACTAATTTACCTTCTGGGCCGGTTTGAGGAGTAACTAGTTGCATACCAATAATATCGGTTGCACGTTGTTTAACTTCTTCAAGGTTTTTGGCTAATTTAACACCACCACCTTTACCGCGACCACCAGCATGGATTTGCGCTTTAATTACAACCCAGTCAGAATTGTAATCTATTTTAAGTTGCTTAGCAGCCTCAACAGCTTGCTCAGGAGTATCGGCAACTATTCCTTCTTGAACGTTAACACCGAAACTTTTTAATATTTGTTTACCCTGGTATTCGTGAATATTCATTTGCTACAAAATTTGCCCAAAGCTACAATTTCAAACCCTTTAAACAAATAGAAATTGCCGATTTTTTCAGAAAATGAACGTTTTATGTTAATCGGGAAATTAGTGCCGGTAATGTGCGGTAGTTTATGGTATCCAGCTGATTTCGCAGAGATTTTTCATTTGAAAGTGAGGGGCCGGTTCTTCGTGGCGGCTGGTGGCCCTGCTTTTCGCTATAAGTCCTCACTACGCTCCGGGCTTACCGCTGCAATCAGGCTTAAAAACAAAGTTGGTTCCTGCAAATGCAAAAAAAAATATTTCCTCTGCGCTAATCATCTTAAATCTGTGGTAACAAAAACGGTTAATAGTGTTCTTTAACTTCCCGCAAACGGTGTCCCAAAAATACCAACCGCTAGTTCTGCCCAGATGAGAAATAGCGCCAGTAAAATGACAACAAGAACTATTGTTCTTAAAGTGCCGGCTTTTAAATTTCTAATCACCAGTTCGATGGCCAAACCCGTGCTGAGCAATAAAACTCCTGCGGTTACAAAATCAGATAGCGTCCAATCCACTTCATTTGTAAATTGCATAGCCACCAATGGAATGGCCAATAAAAATGCCGTTATGCTTAAAATGATGATCATTCTTAGTTTGCCTAAGCTAAGTTTTTCTTGATTTTTCATGGTTTTTATAATTATAATATACGATTTAAATAGTTGAAAATTAAACCTTTGCTTCCCGGTGCTAAATTGCACCGGGAAAACCAAATCCAACAAAAGTTTAGCAAAGGCGAGAGGTTAATTATAAAAGATTTTGATTTAATTCTTTAAATGAAAGTGGCTGTTGCTCTTCTTTTTCATAAAGGATAGATTTACCCGCAACCTTACCTAATTTATATTTCATCCTGTTGAAATAGCGATAAAAGTTAAGCTTACCTGCTTTAAATAATGTTTTATGTGCCTGCCAAACCACTAAACTTGTACAAAGGAAGAAGCACGAATAGGCATGGTAAGCAATCCATTTCATGAAAGCATTCTTTTGATTAAAAATGATATACAAACGTTCTCTTTGAAAAGTAATGTGAGCAGCCTCATCGATTAGTATATCGGTACAGATTTGTTTGAGCAATGTGCAATTTGTGGCATCTTTTAGTGCCTGGTAAAATATTTGTGCGGCGCTTTCTACGGTAATTACTGCGATTGTCCAAAGCTCCATGTTGGTGTTGAAATATCTTATTTTTCGGAATAACGTATCGCCCCAATTTTTCTTAATTCTCTTTTCTTCGATTAAATCGAGGTATTTACCTAAGTTGTTGCCATGTTTTTGCTCTTCTTTAATGAAAAGTTTAACAGCCTCCAGGTATTCTTCATCATTTATAGCTTTTGCATATTTTTTTGAAGCGTTAATCAAGTGCTTTCCTTCCGACGTTTCCCCAAGCTGCCGAGCCTGCAGGGACTTTAGTATGTTTTGTTTTTCTAAATCAGAAATTTCCGGTTCAAGCGTCCAGTCAATCCTGTTAATTTTGCTGTTATTTGAGAAGTAATTGGTCCAGTATGCTGAGGTTTGTGTTTTCATGATATTGCTGATTAATTTATTCTTCAGTCGATGTGCAGATTGAAAATTTTATGAACAGTATGGTTCAAAACGAACCACGCCAGTGCAATTAATGCTGATGCCATGGCTATTATTTTATATCGTCTATTCATTTAGTTTTTATTTATTCAAGCCAAAATATTCTGCCGTATTCCAATCCTGTAAATTCCATGATAACCAGCTTGATTTTTCATAATGCTCTTTAAAATAACCAATCCGTTGATCTAATTTTCTCATCAATGCTTCTTCCGGCTGGTCTACTTTAGCAATTTCCGAGTCATTATTCTTAGAAGGATGGATCTTTGACCGGTTTTTATCAAGAATAGGGAGTGTTTTTTCTGACAGAGAGGTTAAATAATACGGATCGATCGAAACGGCATCAACATGATTCAGGTTATATTTCACGATTAAAACATCCCAGTTAATGAGCGTAAAAGTCAGCAATAATGCAAACCAGATATTTCCGTTCACCTTGAAAAGGTAGAATATGGTTTTCTGTCTGGCTACTTTAAAATAAACAGTTGCCAAACCAATGATACAAAGAGTGGCAAATACCAAAACACCGATTCTTTTATGCGTTAAGCCGTGAAATTCGATATAATAGCCATCGCGGATGAATACTGAGATGATGAGGATAAAATTCTGAACCATCCAGGTATAGGCCAATAACCTTAAGGTTTTACTTTTATGATAAAAGTTTAAGTTTCCCCTAAAATAATAGAGGATTACAGCCATGGCCATTACAATACTGAAAATCAATGAATTCGTGCCCTGGTGCAGTTCTCCCGAAAAATTGCCTGAAGGTTCGTAGCCAAACCAAAGTGTGGTAATATCAATGGTATTTAACATGAGCAATAAAAGGTTAAGTGCAGTGAACGAAATGATTCCCACGATGTACTCCGTTTTTAGTGCCATTTTTCGGGTCAGCAAGTTGCCGGTAAATGTTTCTACCACATTGTACCATATCGTTTTCTGACCTAAGCTTCTTCTCATCCGTACCAATTGCTCTTTACATTTCAACTCAGCTTTTTCGAGGCTTTTATCAAAAAATGCGAGCAGTAAACCTGCTGTTAAAGCCAATCCAAAGCAAAAATGTATGATGCGTTCAAAACTCAAGTCTTTAAAAAAGAAGTGGAATACGTTATCTAAAAAGTTGCTAATGCTCGTTAAGATGGTCTCAGCATAATGTGCGAAAACATCACTTGCAGCTGCATACAGACATGAAAATATGATTACAATGATGATGGGTATGAAAATATATTTAATCAAAGTAAAAACGGGCTTAAGGCTCACATTGCCAATACTGATTTGGCTTAGTTGTTTTATTGCATTAAACGGCACTGTTACCATCTGTAAAATGCCCGCTAAAAAAGCAGTAAAAACTGTCCTGATCTGTTGATTATGGGCAAAACCAATAAACATTAATAAGCTGATGTAATAAGTTGCCACAGATAAATCGGAATTGTTAATGACTACCAGTATTGCTGCCAGCAAGTGTGCCAGCCCGTAAATTTTCAGTTTGGTGCTTTTGGCTACATCCGGATTAATAAAGGTAGTTACCAAGAGGTATATGCTATAAATAAGCAGATTGAGCGCAAGTCTTTCTTCCCAAAAGAGAAAAGTAAACAGCAGGCCGCCCAGTAGGACAGATAATAACATGAGGTTAGACTTATTTTTCATTTTTTAAAAGTTTTGATGGTTAGTTTAGGGCTAAAAAGCAATAAAATATGCTTAGGGGAATGTTTAGGAGCATGAAGAGCATTATAGTCGCAATTTTTCGCCAATGGTTTTGTTGCCTGAAGCACTCGAGGAGGAGGACGAGGAAAAATACCCCATTTATTACGGTAGCAAAATAAATGTAGAACAGTCCGATGAACATAAGTCCGTTAACTTTTAGTGCAAAGTATGCCAAAAGTATGATGGTGCCAATCAAGGCAGAACACACGGCCATCCATTTGCCAGTTTCAATGAGTTCAGGTCTTTTTATTTCTTCTTTTTTCATTTTTTAAAAGTGCTTTGTATTTCAAAGTAAATAGTTAAAAAAAATAGTTTATAGCTTTCTAATCATTTTTTCAAGTGCATCCAAATGTGCTTTAAAGGCTTGTTTGCCCAAAGCGGTAATAGAGTAGGTGGTGCTGGTTTTGCGGCCGATAAAACCTTTATGTACTTTAATAAATTCAGCCTGTTCCAAAGTATTCAGGTGCGAGGCCAGGTTGCCATCAGTCAACTCAAGCATTTGTTTCAGGTCGTTAAAACCAATTTCATCGTTTACCACCAGGATAGACATTACGCCCAACCTAATCCGGCTATCGAATATTTTATTTAAATCTGCTATAGGGTTTTTCATTCTTACTGACCTCTCTCATATTTAAAATACATTAAAAGACCATAAACAATGTGCAATACACCAAAGCCAAAAGCCCAAAAAATTAAGCCATAACCCACGTAAAACATGCATATCAATCCAAGTATTACCTCGCAAAGCCCCAGGTAGCGAATGTCGCTGTAAGTATATTTACTGGCGTTAATCAGCGCTAAGCCATAAAAGATTAAACAGCTCGGCGCAATAATGGTATAAGTATTCGGATGGTTAATTAATAAAGCAATGATGAATAAACCTCCTGCAAACAGCGGAATAAATAAGTTAATTAAAAGTGATTTAGAGGTTTTATCCCAGATGGGAAGATTGTTTTTCTGACTTTTTCTATAAGTAAACAGAATGCCGCCGGCTAAAGCAATTACTAAAACAAAGATACCAAGTTTTATCAGGTTAAACTCCAGGTCCATTTCACCATCTACGCCATAACCGTAACCCCGTTTATTAATGAATTTGTTAATTTCATCATTTGCAAAATAAGCTCCAATTAAAGCGATAGCGCCTGCAAAAACACCAGATAATCCACTTAAAGAAATAAATCTTGATGACCTGTCCATCATTTGTCTGATATCTTTCAGGGTATTTAATTGTTCTTCCGGAGTGTTCATTTTAAAAGTGCTTTGTTTTTCAAAGTTAAATAGAAAATTGATATCTGCAAATCTTTTTTGTTTTTTTTTGGTTAATGGTAGGTTAGTAGTTGGTTAATGGTCACATAGTTCATGGCTGATAGTCTGAATATTCAAGAGATATATTTAATGGTAATTGTTCAATAATCAATGTGAAATATGCAATAAACTATTGTCAGTTAAAGCGTAAGCTAATCAACTATTAGGCGCTTATTCATGAATCAATAAAGATTAAACTATTGGAAAAGTACCATGAACTAATAAACTATCAACTATGAACCAATAAACCTTTGGCCAATGAACTATTGAACTAACAAACCATTTTACTAAATTTGAACCATGCTAAAAGCCACTGGAATAAGAAAATCGTACGGAAATCTGCAAATTTTAAAAGGCGTAAATTTTGAAGTACAAAAAGGGGAGATTGTAAGTATTATTGGGCCATCTGGTGCAGGTAAAAGCACTTTATTGCACATTTTAGGAACATTGGATAAACCAGATGAAGGATTCGTAGAATTAAAAGGTACGGTTATAAACAAATTGAGTGGCGATTTATTGAGCACTTTCCGAAATCAAAACATCGGATTTGTATTTCAGTTCCATCATTTGTTGCCAGAATTTAGTGCCATTGAAAATATCTGCATTCCGGCATTTATTGCCAAAATCAATAAAAAACAGGCTGAAAACAGGGCGCTTGAGCTGTTAGATCTGTTCGGGCTTAAAGATAGGGCGCAGCATAAGCCCAATCAACTGTCTGGCGGTGAACAACAACGCGTGGCCATTGCCAGGGCGCTGATCAATAATCCTTCAATTATATTGGCTGATGAACCTTCAGGGAATTTAGACTCTGAAAATGCAGCAGGATTACACCAGCTGTTTGTGACGTTGCGCGATAACTTTCAGCAAACTTTTGTAATTGTTACGCACAACGAACATCTTGCAAAAACCAGCGACCGTGTAGTGAGCATGAAAGACGGTTTAATTGTCTAAGGTCATGATCATTCTCTAATTCACTCATTCGATCACTTAATCATTCATTAATTACTAATTTATTCATTCAATTATTATACCTTGAAAATACTGATAACAGGAGGGAACAATGCCAAAGCTTTAAAGCTGATGAAAGCGTTCCCCAGCCATTTTGTGCTATTGGCCGATTATGGTGATGTGCCGGCGATAGTTACTGAAAACTATGCCTTTTCATCTCTGGGGCTGCTCAATAAAGATAGCATTGCCCATATTCTATTAAATTTTTGCATCACAGAAGCCATAGATTGTATTATTCCTCTGCACGACTATGAAGTTCTGCCCCTGGCTAAATCTGCAGTTCTTTTTGGGGAGTATGGAATCCAGGTACTTTTGCCCCATGCTGATGTAATTGCTGACTATTTAACTACAGAAAAGATTACCCGTCAAAATTTTGCGGTGTTTATTCATGGTGACCGGATTTTTTCAACCGAAGAGAGCCTTGTTTCTGTAAATGGTTCTTCAAACCTGAATGGGGTTTTTGGCTTTAACAGTGCCGATGATTTAAAACTTTTTACAATTTAACATGGATGCAAACCAATACGTCAAAGATAAGCAGATCGTAATTTTTGAGTTAGATGATGTGCTATTTCCGGAGAAAGATTATTTACTACAGGTTTATTATCTGTTTGCCCAGTTTATAGAGTACACCGAGCAAAAAAGCGCACAGCCCATTCTCGGGTTTATGCGTATCGAATATGAAAATAATGGCACAGAAAAGCTTTTTGAAAAAACAGCAAACCAGTTCGGCATTGATCCAAAATATAAGTATAATTTCGACCTGCTGCATCAAAATGCCCGCTTGCCTTTAAAGCTTTTGCTTTATAAAAATATGCTCAAATTTATGCAGGAACTTGTAATAGACCGTAAACAAATTGTTATTGTAACGGCTGGCAACCCTGAACAACAACTTAATAAAATTAAGCAAACAGAATGGAATGGTCTGGAGCAATATCTAACCGTATACTTTGTTGATGAACTTGGTCAATCTAAAGCAGAAATTTTTCAGAACATATTAAACAACAACAATTTATCCGTCAACGAAGCGTTAGTTGTTGGTGCAAATAATTTTGATGAGCAACAATCTAAATTAATTAATTTGCCGTATATTGTGTCACTAGAAATTTACAAGTAAATATGCTTAGAAAATTTATTTCGCAAAATGCATTTTTATATGCTTTGCTTATTGTGGTTGGATTTACTGTGTCGTGTAAAAAATCGGCGAACGATACTGTTGCCAATACTGTTCCGCAAGGTGCTTCAGGAACCAGGGAAGAATTGACAAAAGATTCGATTTACCTATATGCACAGCAAACTTACTTTTGGAATGTGGGGATGCCAAGCTACACTTCTTTTAATCCGAGGCAATACACTTCAAATAATGCTGTTTTAAATGCCATTAAAGCTTTGCCTAGTACAGGCGGAAAAGATAAATATTCTTTTATTGATGATGGGAGCGTTGCTAGTCAACTTGGTGGGGTAGGTGGTGATTATGGTTTCTCTGCCAATTTTGATGCTACAGATTTATTAAGAGTGAAGTATGTTTATCCAGGTTCTCCGGCTGATTTGCAGGGATTAAAACGTGGCTATCAGATTACCAAGGTTAATGGTGGTGGAACTTCCAGATCGAGCAGTATCGATATTGCCAACTTGAACACTTCAATATTTGGAGATAATCCTTCTATTTCATTAACAGTTGTAAAACCGGGTGGGGGCACGCAGGACATTGTAATTAACCGTGCCACTTACACTATAAATCCTGTTTTATATACCAATACTTATACAATAGGCGCGAAAAAGGTAGGCTATATTGTATTTAACAGTTTTACCACTAACGCCATTCCTGCTTTAGACGCTGCTTTTGCGAAATTTACAACAGATGGTGTAACCGAACTTGTTGTAGATTTAAGGTATAATGGTGGTGGCTCGGTATCTACGTCCGAAACATTTACAAACCTGATTGCACCACCGTCACAAAATGGGAAGGTAATGTACACCACCTACTGGACCAAGACCATGCAGGATGGGGACGCAACCATTTTACAGAACCAGAAGTTTTATGCCAAAGGGAACGATGGTGTAACCAGGCTTTATTCTTATGCCGATGTATCTTACAAACCAACTTTAGCTGCAGGAAATCAAGAAAGTTTCGCGAAAAGAGGTAGTTTAAACGGTTTGACCAGGGTTTACTTTTTAGTTTCAAGTGGTACGGCATCAGCCAGCGAGTTATTGATCAATAATTTAAAACCTGTTATTGATGTTAAATTAATTGGTAAAACCACCTATGGCAAGCCTGTTGGCTTTTTCTCTATCAGGATTGATAAAAATGACCTGTATATTCCGCAGTTCCAGACTAAGAATCAATTAGATCAAGGCGATTATTTTTCGGGTATGACGGTTAATAAAGATGTTGCAGATGATTTAAGCAGGGATTTTGGAGATCCTGAAGAAAGAATGTTGGCACAGGCCTTATATTATTCTGCAAACAATAACTTTACGGCACTTGCAAAAGATAATATCTTAAGCAGCACTTCGGGCGCTACAAGGGCCAAGATAGATGCCGCAAACGAAAAGCTTAATCATGAGTTTAAAGGAATGGTTGAAACCAGGGCGTTGAAATTTAAATAGTTAATACATATTATAAATAAAAGGGCCAGTTTTGTATCTCAAATCTGGCCCTTTTTTATAGTTACTGCAATATTTGAGTAAATAAGTATTGCTTTTTTTCTAAAAAATTGATAAGCTTGTTTAACATTAATCGTTAAAGAGACCCATGCCAATAGAAATTGTAGAAAAGGAACATATCAGTTATTTAAATATTATCAATGCTAAGGAAGATCACTCCCATGAACTTCAAACCAAACTTGATGAAGCGCAAAGGTTAGGTAATGAATTTAAATCAAAAGCCGTCATTACTTTTAATACAACCATCGGCCCGAAACGTGTTGACACAACAGTTTGGGCAGTAACAGAGAAATATATACAGCTAAAAAACAATATTCATATTCCGTTAAAAAGTTTAATTGACATTGATTTTTAAGCTTGCTTTAAGGAAATAAATCATCCCGAATTTATTTAACCTTATTACATTATGAGCACGCTACATAAAATTGCCTTAACCTTTATTAAATCTATTGGCCCGGTAACGGCCAAAAACCTTCTTGCCTATTGTGGAAGTGCCGAGCAAATATTTTCGGCAAATAAAAAGCAGCTCTTGCAGATTCCAGGCATTGGAGAAAAAACAATTGAAGCCATTCGTGGTACCGATGCCTTGATCAGGGCCAGGCAGGAATTGGATTTTATTGAAAAACATGGGATAGAAGTATTATTTTTTTCAGACGAGAGATATCCTAAAAGGTTAAAGAATTGTATCGATTCGCCCATCCTGCTTTATGCCAAAGGTACAGTTGATTTTAATCAGCAGCGTATCGTTAGTGTAGTTGGAACCCGTAATGCAACAGGTTATGGAAAAAATCTCTGTAAGGAATTGTGCGAAGTTTTAGCGCCATATCATGTTTTAATTGTTAGTGGCCTGGCTTACGGTATTGACGTAACCACACATAAAGAATGCCTGGCAAATCATATTCCTACTGTTGGGGTACTCGGTCATGGTTTAGACCGGATGTATCCAAAAATTCATAAAACAGTTGCCCAGAAAATGGTTTTGAATGGAGGCCTGCTCACCGAGTTTCCAATCCTGACAAATCCTGACCGTCCTAATTTCCCACAAAGAAACCGGATTATTGCCGGCATTGCAGATGTTACCGTTGTAGTTGAAGCATCAATAAAAGGCGGAGCCTTGATTACCGCAGAAATCGCAAACTCTTATAATAAGGATGTGTATGCTTTTCCGGGTAGAACAAATGACGTTTTCTCAGAAGGGTGTAATTTCCTGATTAAGACTAATAGAGCCGGATTAATCACGAATGCTAATGACCTGATTTATTACCTGGGCTGGGATGATGAGGTAAAGGTAAAGCATAATGTTCAACAAACCACCTTACAGCTAAGCCTTACGCCTAACGAGGAGCGGGTTATTAGCGCCTTACAAAATGGTCAGCTTTCTATAGATGAACTTTGCACGCAATTGAATATTCAGCAAAGTAAACTGGCCATTGTAATCCTTACCTTAGAGATGCAGGGCGTTATTGTTTCGTTACCAGGGAAAATTTACAAGTTGGTGTAATGAAGACTAGATATTAGATTTCTCCATTCCGTTTCACTCCAGTCGAAACGAACCTACTTTCGCAATTGCGTTTTGCCCAATAATCAATCTATAATGCCTATCATAATTATAGATTATGCAATTAAATTCTTTTTAATTTTAATTTTCGAAATTATGTTTCAAATAAAATATAGTTTGTAAAATACTTAATGCCATTGCTTAATTTTGTAATATGTGGTACAATAATATTTTAGAAACTATTGGCAATACGCCATTAGTTAAATTAAATACGATAACAAAAGGAGTTCCGGGAACAATTCTGGCGAAAATAGAGACGACTAATCCAGGTAATTCAATTAAAGACCGGATGGCGGTTAAAATGATTGAGGATGCCGAGAAAAGCGGAAAACTAAAGCCAGGTGGTACAATTATAGAAGGAACATCAGGTAATACAGGTATGGGTCTGGCTATGGCAGCCATTATTAAGGGTTACAAATGTATTTTTACTACAACTGATAAACAATCTAAAGAAAAGGTTGATGCTTTACGTGCTTTTGGTGCCGAGGTAATCGTTTGTCCCACAAACGTTGAACCGGAAGATCCCCGTTCCTATTATTCGGTTTCTTCGCGTTTAGAACGTGAGGTTCCAAATTCATGGAAACCTAATCAATACGACAATTTAGCCAACTCACAGGCACATTATGAGCAAACCGGTCCTGAGATATGGGAACAAACAGAAGGGAAAATTACACACCTGGTAGTTGGTGTAGGTACAGGCGGAACCATTTCCGGAACGGGAAAATATCTGAAAGAAAAAAATCCGGATATTAAAATCTGGGGAATTGATACCTATGGCTCAGTCTTCAAAAAATATAAAGAAACAGGTATATTTGATAAGGATGAAATTTATCCTTACATCACAGAAGGTATCGGCGAAGATTTCCTTCCGGCAAACGTAAATTTTGATGTAATCGACTTGTTTGAGAAGGTTACGGATAAAGATGCTGCTTTAATGACACGCGATATTGCGCGCAAAGAGGGTATTTTCGTGGGTAACTCTGCCGGTGCTGCTATTGGTGGATTAATTCAGTTAAAAGATAAACTGAAGCCGGAAGATGTGGTTGTAGTCATTTTTCATGATCACGGCAGTCGTTACATGGGCAAAATGTATAATGAAGACTGGTTACGTGAACGCGGATTTTTACAGGACGAAAAATTAACTGCCAAATCTATTCTGGCTAAAAAAGAAAACACAGAGATTGTAACACTTGATGCCCAGAAATCAGTACTCGAAGCTATCAATACCATTAAGTCGATGAATATTTCTCAAATTCCGGTAACCCAGCAAGGAATGATTGTAGGTAAAATTGCCGAAAGTGATATTTTATCTGCATTACTTGAAAATCCTGGACTAAAATCAGCTCCGATTTCAGAAATCATGACGGCTACTTTCCCATTTGTAGATTTAAATACCTCAATTGATAAAATTTCTTCGTTGATTAATAAAGAAAACTCAGCAGTTTTAGTGGAAGATGAATCTGGAAAGATCGAAATTATCACTCAGTACGATATTATTAATGCGATATCAGGATAAGTGGATGTAAGATGTGAAATGTGAAATGGATGATGGTGTAATTCCTACGATCGTCCTCCTGAACTTGTTTCAGGATCTTTCAAGGAGTTATCCCTTTCGAGTGGAGTGCAACGGAACCGAGAAATCTGTCAAGTTAGATCTCTCCATTTCGCTGCGCTTCAGTCGAGATGACGAAAAACCATAAAAAAACGTCCGGTAATTATTACACGGACGTTTTTCATTATGCTATTTTCGCTTTAAGCTTTAGTCTTTCTGCTTTAAGCTTAATGACCAGGCGCATCAGCATTTACACGCTTAATTTGTGCACCTAAGGCACGTAAACGGGTATCGATATCCTGATAGCCCCGTTCAATCTGTTCGATGTTATAAATGGTCGATTTACCTTCGGCAGATAAAGCTGCAATTAACAATGAAACTCCGGCCCTGATGTCAGGAGAAGTCATACTGATTCCGCGAAGTTTATATTTCTTATCAATACCATTAACGGTTGCACGGTGCGGATCGCAAAGGATGATTTGTGCACCCATGTCAATCAGTTTATCCACGAAGAACAAACGGCTCTCGAACATTTTCTGGTGAATGAGTACGTTTCCTTTTGCCTGTGTAGCCACAACCAAAACAATACTCAATAAATCAGGTGTAAAACCTGGCCATGGCGAATCGGCAATGGTTAAAATCGAACCATCAATAAAGGTGTCAATTTCGTAGTGTTTTTGCGATGGGACATAAATATCATCGCCGCGACGCTCTAATTTGATCCCTAGTTTTTTGAAAACCTCCGGTATTACGCCAAGCTCATCATAACAAACATTTTTAATGGTAATTTCCGATTCTGTCATTGCGGCCATACCGATGAAAGAGCCAATTTCAATCATATCAGGCAGCATTCTGTGCTCGGTTCCTCCCAATACTTTAACGCCTTCAATAGTAAGCAGGTTTGAGCCAATGCCTGAAATTTTTGCGCCCATGCGGTTAAGCATCTTACAAAGTTGTTGTAAATATGGTTCGCAAGCCGCATTATAAATAGTAGTGGTACCTTTAGCTAAAACAGCAGCCATTACAATGTTTGCTGTTCCGGTTACCGATGCCTCATCTAATAGGATATAAGCACCTTGTAAATTGGTGGCATCAACGTTAAAGAAAGCTTTTTTGCTATCGTAAACGAATTTCGCACCTAGTTTTTCGAAACCGATAAAGTGGGTGTCCAATCTTCTGCGACCAATTTTATCACCACCTGGTTTCGGAATTGCTGCTTTGCCAAAACGCGCCAATAATGGCCCTACAATCATAATCGAACCACGCAAACCACCACCTTTAGCTTTAAAAGTATCAGATTCGAAGAAATTTAAATCGATGTTTTTGGCTTCGAAGGTATAGGTGTCTTTATTAATGCGTTCAACAGTAACGCCTAAATCGCCCAATAACTCGATCAGTTTGTTTACATCCTTAATATCAGGGATATTGCTGATGGTAACTTTTTCTTCGGTAAGCAATACTGCAGATAAAATCTGTAATGCTTCGTTTTTGGCACCTTGGGGAGTGATTTCGCCTTTTAATTTAATTCCGCCTGTTATTTCAAATGCGTTCATATTTTTTGTATTTAGTATCAGGTATCAAGTAATGGTGTCGGTTTTTAACTTTTCACCTTATGCCCTTTTGCCCTTCAGCCTTAATATTTAGGTTTATTGTTATTGTTGCGTTGACGGTTGTTATTGTTGTTGTTATTTTGACGGTTTTTACCGTTGTTGTTATTGTTGTTGGTTCTGCCGCGGTTATTGTTATTTTGACGCGGATTTTGAGCCCTAAACTCAACTTTAGCAAGGTTAACGCCTTCATCAAGTGATAACAATCCGCCAGAAAGGTATTTTAGGTCCTTGATAATGGTGTCATCACTTACGTTGTCCTTATTCCAGGTAACATAAGCCATTTTCATAAAGTTTGCGATGCTCTGCACCATTGCCTTTTTAATTTCGGCATCCTCCTCACGCATGGCTTTTTCGATCAGGGTTTCAACAGTTTTACCATAGTGTTTGTAGGTAATTCTTTGTTGAGGATAGGCTAGTGGAGCTGGTTTAATGTAAGCATTTTCGATTAATGGCTTTGGGTATGGGCTATCTACATCAATCTGGTAACCAGAAATAATGTGTAAGTGATCCCAAAGTTTATGCTTAAAATCGGCAACATCACGCAAATGTGGTTGCAAAAAGCCCATCAGGTCGATTACCGCCTGGGCATATTTATTACGTTCTTCAATGGTGGGTAATTCACAGATATACTTCACCATATTTTGTACGTTACGGCCATATTCCGATAAAATTAAATGGCTACGCGTAGTATTATAATCAAAATTCATGTACAGATAAATTAATGGATAAATTTTCTGGCGATACGAATTATGAAATAACCAGAGGAGTTTAGGTTATGAATTCACCGAAATGTCTATTGCCAGATTTTCGTTTTATATAGTCAAAGTTAATAAAATTATTTGATTTGTGATAAGCTTATCTAAATTGTGATAATTTAAGTTGGGCGATCATCTATCGTCCTCGTTTGTAACGAGGATGCAAGGGAATAGCGATTCTATCACTTCTTTGCACTTAATTTGCATTACAAATGCGTCTCTCACTAATCCTCGTTGCAACGAGACCTATTTAAAGATTATTTGATTTGTGATAAGCTTATCTAAATTGTGATAATTTAAGTTGGGCGATCATCTATCGTCCTCGTTTGTAACGAGGATGCAAGGGAATAGCGATTCTATCGCTTCTTTGCACTTAATTTGCATTACAAAATGCGTCTCTCACTAATCCTCGTTGCAACGAGACCTATTTAAAGATTATTTAATTTGTGGTATGCTTATCTGAATTGTGATAATTTTTTAAGTGGGGCGATCATCTATCGTCCTCGTTTGTAACGAGGATGCAAGAGAATAGCGATTCTATCGCTTCTATGCACTTAATTTGCATTACAAATGCGTCTCTCACTAATCCTCTTTGCAACGAGAACTATTTAACGATTATTTAATTTGTAGTATGCTTATCTAAATTGTGATAATTTAAGTGCGGCGATTTTTTTTTGGAAATGTTCGTTCAGTAGTTCTTGGCTTCTTCAGTCCCGCTGTCCCTGCTGCCGAAGAAAAATCGGCATTCGTTCCCATCGGGTTTATTTAACTCTGGATTGTGCTTGTCGCGAAAACCTTTCTAGCGCCAAATATGTCTAAGCCGTTAGAAGTTTATATTCTGTTCGTTGAAGCCAATCTGTAAGAATTTAAACCTTAATACTCTTAACTCCTTAATGGTGAAAGCCTTAAATTTCATCACTATTCTTCGGGTAATCAAAAAACACCAATTCTCCTGTTCCTTTGCTTACCATCTGCCACGAATCAAAAGGAAAAGAAATTAATACCATGCCTGCAGTCGGAATGTTATAAATGTCGGCATCGCATAACTCGTTCGCAAAATCTGTAAAACCAGGATTATGACCAAACATCACGATATGATCTGCACCATTATTCAAACCGTTAACCACTTTCAGAAGGGCGGTAGTATTGGCCTCGTAAATAGATTCTTCAAATTGGATCTGATCAATGTTGTAAGCTTCTGCAAAATATTTGGCGGTAGATTTGGCTCTTTTTGCCGGACTGCTCACAATCTGATCGATTTTAAAACCGCGGTTAATCAATCTTTCAGCCATTTCAGGAGCGTTTTCCTTGCCGCGCTTATTTAATGGTCGATCGAAATCTTTTAAATCTAAATTTCCCCAATCCGATTTGCCATGACGGACCAAAAGTAGTTGCTTAGCCATTTAATTTCTCTTTAATTTTGTTAACGATGGTTTCAGGCTTAATTAAGTCTATACAATTTTCAACACCGCAAAGGCAAGGTTTGTTTCCATAAATAGAATTTGGCCTCGAGGGGTGGTCGATCTGAATACAATCGCTTTCCGATTGCCCATAACCTAAAAAGCCGGCGTAAGGATGTGTTGGCCCCCAAATGGATACAACAGGTACGCCTGCAAGTGATGCCATGTGCATGCCTGATGAATCCATGCTCAACATTACATCTAAGTTAGAGATAATGGCAAGCTCTTCTGTTAAGTTAAAATTGCCGATTAAATTATGGGTGTTTTTATGCTTTTCAGCCCATTTTTCAGCTATTTCCTGTTCTTCTTTACCACCTCCAAAAACCAGTATTTTGTAGCCAAGATCACTTAACGCAGCAATTACTTCTTCCATTTTTTCTAAAGCATATACTTTATAAATATGCTGTGCGAAAGGAGAGATGCCGATTTTTTTTGTGGTTTTATCACTAAATAAAGCCTCGGCTTTTTTAGGTAGCGTCTGTGCTGATTTATTAATTTGGTGACTGAGTTTAATATTAAAACCTAATTCGCGGAAAACATCAGCATAACGTTCTACTGTCTGACGCAGAGGCTTAAAAACTTTATTGTGCAGGCGAGTCAACGCTTTTTTCTCCGCCCTTCCTTTATTTATCCGCTTAATTTTTGTTCCGGTTAAACGAAAAAAGGTAGAAATTGCCCTGCTTCTTAAATTGTCATGTAAATCGGCTATAGCAGTTGGTTTATAGCTCCGAAGCTCCTGATAGAGTTTATACAGGCCGTCAATTCCCTTGTGAATGGTTTTAGGCTGGATAGGGTGGAAGATTAGCTTTGGGATGCCCTCAAAAAATGGTTTAAAAGCAGGTCTGCTTACCATGATGATTTCTGCAGATGGGTTTTGCTCTGAAAATTCTCGTAAAACGGTGGCTACCATGGCCACATCGCCCATTGCTGAAAAACGTAAAATGATAATTTTTATGGTTGATGACATGCTTTCCGCTTTCAGCTTTGGTCTTTCTGCTTTTTTATGCCTTATTATACAATACCGGGTTTAAACTCGGATCGTTATACATTTTCATTTGTTTGTACACTTTCATGTATTTTTTGCCTGCCTCAATATCTGCCAATAATTCATCAATACTGGTTGAAAGATCCTCGCGTTGTGATAACAATACATTTAATTTAGTCTGGCATTGTGCACGGTGCTCAGCCGATGCACTTTCGCGTTCAGCCTCTTCACGCATGTGGTAAATTTTCAAGGCCAGGATTGAAAGCCTGTCAATTGCCCATGCCGGACTTTCTGTATTGATTTTTGCTTCTGGTAAAGCTGGAATTCCCTGATAAAGATTTAAGAAGTAACCATCAATAAACTCCACCATATCGGTACGCACCTGGTTTTGTGCATCAATGCGTCTTTTCCAGCTCAAGCCTTCAACGGGATCAATCTGTGGATTACGTACCACATCTTCCATGTGCCATTGTGCCGTATCGATCCAGTTTTTAACGTAAAAGAGATGCTCTAAACTTTCGGCATCATACGGGTTTTCAACCGGATGGTCAATATCATCAAACTTGTGGTAGTCTGTAATTACCTGATTAAATATGCGGTTGGCAATTTCACTTATCATGGGGCAAAGATATTAAAAGATTGAATAGATTGATTTTTTTCCTGACGGGATGATTACACAGATTATAAGATTACACAGATTTATCTTGTAAAATTTAAACAGGTTAATTTATAGTATGTTTTCCGCTAACCGCTAACCCTTCTTGCCATCAAAATACGCCATTATCTCTTCCAAAGAAAAAGCATTTAAACACTTATCGGCACTTAGGCCACCTTTGCGGGCCACTAAAATACCGTAATGCATATCATGGAAACCTTCGGTGCGGTGGGCATCGGGATTAACAGAAAGTAACACGCCTTTTTCTAAAGCATAACGGTGCCAGCGCCAGTCTAAATCTAAACGTAAAGGGTTGGCATTGATTTCGATCACCACTTTGTTTGCGGCACAGGCGTCAATAATCTTTTTATAATCTATCGGGTATCCGGCCCTGCTCAACAATAAACGGCCAGTTGGATGTCCTAAAATGGTGGTGTATGGATTTTCAATAGCTTTTAATAAACGTGCCGTTGCTTTTGCTTCGTCCATGCGGAGGTTACTGTGTACCGAGGCGACAACAAAATCGAAGGTTTTTAGAATATCATCTGAATAATCTAGCGAACCATCACTCAAAATATCACTCTCAATACCTTTGAAAATTTTGAAAGGGGCGAGTTTTTTATTCAGTTCATCAATTTCCTGGTGCTGGCCGAAAACACGCTGTTCATTCAATCCTTTGGCATAAACAGCGGTTTTAGAGTGATCGCAAATCCCTAAATATTGAAGATTTAAGTGCTCTTTGCAATATACGGCCATCTGCTCTAAAGTGTGTACGCCATCGCTCCAGGTAGAGTGGTTGTGTAAACTACCTTTTAAATCTTCGTATTGGATTAAGGTAGGGAGTTTATTTGCTTTAGCCAGTTCAATTTCATCAAAATCTTCGCGTAGTTCAGGTTCGATAAAAGCTAATCCGGACTTGCTGTAAATTTCTTCTTCATTTGCGAAAGGTCCATCGCCGGCTAAAGCCAACACTTTTTCAACATGTTCGGTATTTCCTGTGAGTTTGAACCATTGCAAATAAAAATCAGCTTTTTCTACTTGGTAAATCTTGATTCTAAAACCTGCTTCGGTAGTGCAGATGAAAGCATTTTCAGCTTCGATAAGCGAAAGTGGAGCGAAAGCAGGTAAGTTTTGTTTAAGGGTATCAATTTGCACTGTACCAACTACGATTTCTAATTCATCGATAATCTCACATGCGCGGCGGTATTGACCAGCAAACCCCAAAAGTGCACCGTTGTCAATTTTTCCAGTCCAGTCAGCAAGCTGTGTAAATAAAGTTTTGGCAAAACCTTCTACCTGCGCATATAAGAACCTGCCATTGGCAGCCAGTTTAAATTCGATCGCATTCTTAATTTCTTCCTGCGTTTTTAAACCGAAACCTTTGGCTTCAATTAAGCGGTTTTCGTTGCAGGCATAATACAGTTCACCTATACTTTCTATACCTAAGGTACGCCAGATAATGAATATCTTTTTCGGTCCGATGCCCTTTATGGCCAGCATTTCCACTACACCTTCGGGTGTTTTCTCCAGAATTTCGTTAAGTTCTTTTAATTCTCCTGTTTGGAGAAGTTCTATGATTTTGGAAGCCAGCCCTTTGCCTATACCATCAATTTTATCCAGTTCATCTAAAGGTTTGTCTTTTAATGCAAAAGGCAGTTTATCTACTTTAAAATAGGCATTTGCAACTGATTTAATCTTGAAAGGATTTTCTTCATGCAGTTCCATAAGCTGCGATAAGAGGCGTAAGGTGCGGGCGATGGTCTTATTTTCCATAAGGGGTAAAATTAGGAAATAATGCCTCAAATCCTTAAGGGCTCACAAATTAAAACACAATTTTTATTAATTGTTGTTTTACACTCATGAAAAATATAAAATTTGCCTTTTTAGGATTAACTATAAGTTTGGCAGCATGCCAATCTGCCAATAAAAATGATCAGCACGAAACGGATTCGGTAAGTAACCTAAAATCGGCCACAACACAAGCTATGGATGAACGGTTCCTAATTGTAGCCGGTAAATCCATTGGCGAAATTTCTTTAGGAGAAAATATGGAAGAGGTAGGAGAAAAACTTGGAAGACCTGATGCTGGCGATGCCGCAATGGGAAAAGCCTGGGGGATTTGGTACAGTAACGATTCGACTGGAAAGCATCCTAACGAAATTGCGGTATATTCTTCTTATCGTGATACCAGTATGCTTGTAAAAGATGTAAAACAGATCAGGATTACCGCTAATAAGTTTAAAACAAAAGATGGTTTGGCAACAGGTACTACCCTTGAAGACACAAAACAGAAATTTCCTGCTATTGAAAAACTATCTTCTTATTTAAATGAAGATAAAGATACGGTTACGGTTTATGATGCCAAAAAAGAGGGGATTGGCTTTGAATTTTTAAAAGGGAAAAGTATTTCCATAACGGTTCATCCTGTAAATACTTCGGTTAACGCTACTTACCTTACTTTGCACCCCGAGTGGAAGTTGATTAATTAGGGGGAGATGTAAGAGGTAAGATGTAAAATGGATAATGGGCTTTTTAGCTCATGGTTTGATGGTTCATGGTTAATTGTTTGGTATGTTATACCTACTTGGCTATTAACTATTTAACTATGAACCATCAACCCTTTTATACGAATTCTAGCCTTCCATCATCCATTTTCCATTATTTCCTATTTAATAACTGCTTCGAACGGCATGCGGGCCTGAATTCCAGAGCTTGCAATTACCTTTTTCATTTGTTGGTAAAGCATATAATTATCTCCAAGTTCCTGTTTGGTATAATAAGTTTTAATCCTGTCTGTACCTTCATCCATTAGCGATTTCCATGGGTCAATTACATCCGGATATTCTACAACCTTATAATTCTTTATTTTAGCTTTTTTAGCGGCTGCTTTAATGGCATCATTAAAACTTCCAATTCTATCAGCCAGGCCAATTTGAACGGCATCAGTTCCAATCCAAACATGGCCACCGCCAATGCTATCAATATAGGCTTTACTTTTCTTTCTGCCATCGGCCACACGGCTTACAAAACCGCTATAAATTCTGTTTAATTCATTCTGGATGATGAATCTTTCACCTGCAGTCATAGGGCGGTTGGTAGCCATGATATCGGCATATTTACCGGTTTTAACACCGTCAAATGTAATTCCGAGTTTGTTGGTCATTAAATTTTGGAAGTTCGGAATGATACCAAATACACCAATAGAACCGGTAATGGTATTCGGTTGTACAAAAATACTGTCGGCAGCACAACCAATATAATAACCGCCTGATGCGGCCACATCACCAAAGGATGCGATAACAGGTTTTTCCTTTCTGGTAAGCACAACCTCTCTCCAGATCACATCGGAAGCTAAAGCGCTACCTCCGGGAGAGTTTACACGGAGTACAACCGCTTTAATATCGTCATCTAAACGGGCCTTTCTGATCGCTCTGGAAATGCGCTCTGAACCGATCTGGTTATCAGAACCTTCTCCTCCGTTAATTTCTCCATTGGCATAAATTACGGCAACTTTATCTTTTCCTTCGCCTGTATCGCTATTGTTTTTGGCATAATCGTTAATCGAAACTGCACGAATATTCTCTCCTCTGGTTCTGCCAGACAATCCTTTTAATTCCTCTAAAATCTGATCTTTGTACTTTAAAGCATCAATCATTTTAAAGTTTACTGCATCTTGTGGCTGCTGCACTTTGTAATTATCGGCAATGTTATACAGACTATCTTTTTGGATATTTCTGCTTTGCGCAATATCGGTTAAGAAAGTATTGTATAAACCACCAACATAAGCGGTAACCTGTTTACGGTTATAATCGCTCATTTTATCCAGGATAAATGGCTCGACTGCACTTTTGTAATTTCCTACACGGATAACCTGCATTTCTACACCAACTTTTTCTAATGTTCCTTTAAAGAAAGTTAATTCAGAGCTGAATCCTTTGAATTCTAATGCTCCTTCAGGATTTAAATATACTTTATCAGCAACAGAAGCCAAATAATAAGCACCCTGGGTATATACTTCGCTATAGGCGATAATTTTTTTATGCGATTTTTTAAAATCAATCAGTGCATTTCTCACCTCACGCAAAGTTGCATATCCAGCATTCGGACTGCTCACATTCAGGTAAATACATTTAATGTTATCATCTGTTTTGGCTTTTTGCAATGCTTTTAAGAAGTCATTTAAGCCTATGGCTTCTTTTTCTTCACCTCCAACAATTGGCAAGTTTCCGAATGGATTTTTAGGTGTACGCTCGGTAATGGCTTGATCTAAATTTAGAAATAGTACCGAATTGTTAGATACCACAACTGTTTTGTCGCTATCAATTGAAGATATTAAACCCACTACAACTACGAAGCAGATAATAAATACAATTACTATCGATAAGAAAAAGCCCAACATAGAGGCAAATAAATACTTAAAGAATTCTCTCATTTAAATGTTTTAATTTTGTGCTGTAAAGATATAAAAATACATGATGCTTAATCAAGCTTTAGAGTACAGTACGGCTTATTTGTTACTGGGTGGAAATTTAGGTAACAGGGAGGCAAATTTGAAAAAGGCCATCGAACTATTGAACGATAAAATTGGTAAGGTAATAACTAGCTCTTCTCTTTACGAAACCGCAGCATGGGGCAAAACTGACCAGCCCGCATTTTTAAACCAGGCAATAGCTTTACAAACTAATTTAAGTGCTTTGGAAGTTTTAGATCTTGCATTAGGTATTGAGCAGGAACTGGGCAGGGTGAGGAAAGATAAATGGGGGGAGCGCTTAATTGATATCGATCTGATTCTGTTTGGAGATCAAATCATCAATATTCCGGATAAACTTCAGGTACCTCATCCGCATATGCAGGATAGAAAATTTGTAATGGAGCCATTGGCTGAGATTGCACCAGAAGTGATACATCCTGTGCTGGGAGAAACGATTTTATCAATCAGTCGCAATATTGACGATCCGCTTGAGGTTAAAAAACTGTAGCGCATTAACTTTTAATTCTTGCAGAGAAGGAACACAGTTTTTAAAGGATTAATCTAGTGCGCAGTGATCTGCGATTTTAATCTTCTTAATCTGCGGGAAAAACTTAGTTATATTTTGTGATTAGCCGTAGAATCCTTAAAATGCAGAAAAGACAAAGCAATATACAATACCAATACAAAAGGAATAGCTGCAAATTTTAGAAAGGCAATTAATACTGCCGATAGGATGAGGAAAATAAATTTAATTTTGTTTTTCTTCCAGCTTAAATCGCTGAATTTTAAAGAGAATATTTTTATTTCGCTCACCAATAAAAAGCTTGTTATTGCCGTAACAGCAATCAGCAACATACTGGAAGCAATAATCTGTGGATAATCGTTGGCAATAAAAGGTAAAGAGCAGATAAACAAAGTATTCATCGGGGTGTTTAAACCAATAAAATCTTCTGTTTGCCTTGTATCGTTATTGAATTTTGCCAGCCGAAGTGCCGAGAAAACAGTAATAATAAAACCAAGATAGGGCAGGTATTCAGATGAATAGTCGCTTGCCTTTAAAAGGTGAAACATAATTACCCCGGGTAAAAACCCGAAACTTACCATATCAGCTAAAGAATCCAGATCTTTTCCGATTGCCGATTTTACATTTAATAAACGGGCAACCATGCCGTCAAAAAAATCGAATATTCCAGATAAAATAACGAAATAAGCTGCGGTTTCTAAATTGCCTTTAAATGCAAAAACGATTCCGATACAACCAGACAAAAGGTTTGCACAGGTAATCGCATTAGGGATATTTTTTTTTAGCATGGGGTTAGGTGTTAAGCGCATGGGGTTTGAACGCAATACGCCAAACCCCAAACGCCAAACTTATTCTAGCTGTTCATCGAAATTAAGAACTCTTCGTTACTTTTTGTTCCTTTTATTTGAGATTGAACAAATTCCATTGCTTCCTGGCTATTCATATCAGCAAGGTGGTTACGTAAAATCCATACACGCTGCAAAATATCCCTGTCTAACAATAAATCGTCGCGACGGGTACTTGAAGCCGTAATATCAATTGCAGGGAAGATCCGTTTGTTAGATAATTTACGGTCTAACTGAAGCTCCATATTACCTGTTCCTTTAAATTCTTCGAAGATTACCTCGTCCATTTTAGAACCTGTATCGGTTAGTGCAGTAGCTAGAATAGTTAGTGAACCACCATTTTCGATGTTACGTGCCGCACCGAAGAAACGTTTTGGTTTGTGTAAAGCGTTGGCGTCAACACCACCCGATAATATTTTACCAGATGCCGGTGCTGTAGTATTATACGCCCTGGCTAAACGGGTAATCGAATCTAAAAGGATTACTACATCATGTCCGCTTTCTACCAAACGTTTTGCTTTCTCTAAAACAATGTTAGCAATTTTAACGTGGCGCTCAGCCGGTTCATCAAAAGTTGAGGCAATAACCTCAGCCCTTACACTACGTGCCATATCGGTAACCTCTTCAGGGCGCTCATCAATTAATAAGATAATTAAATAAACTTCAGGGTGGTTTTTAGCAATTGCATTGGCAACCTCCTTCAATAAATTGGTTTTACCCGTTTTAGGTTGTGCTACAATTAAACCACGCTGACCTTTACCAATTGGCGTAAATAAATCCATAATACGGGTAGAGTAATTACTGTTATCCGTAAATAAATTTAATTTTTCTGTTGGGAAAAGCGGTGTTAAATAATCGAAAGGAACACGGTCGCGAACCTCGGCAGGGATTCTGCCGTTAATGGTTTCTACACGAACCAAAGGGAAATATTTTTCGCCTTCTTTTGGTGGACGGATGCTACCTTTTACCGTATCACCAGTTTTTAATCCGAAAAGTTTTATTTGAGATTGAGATACGTAAATATCATCAGGAGAAGTTAAGTAGTTATAATCTGCCGAACGCAAGAAACCATAACCATCAGGCATAATTTCCAAAACACCTTCATTTGTAATTACATTATCGAAATCTAAGTTAGAGTAACTGTTTTCGTTTTTGTGGTGATTGCCACCGCTTGGTTGTTTTTGCTGGCGGTTTTCGTCACGCTGCGGTTTTTCTTGCTTTTCTTTAGGCTCTTGTTTTTGTTTTGGAGCCACCGGAAGCACTTCTGCACTTTCTTCTATTAAAGCTGAGATTGGCTTTACACTTTCTTCACCTTCAACAATCCTGTCAGGCTGTCTTTCCGGCTGTTGTTGGTGTTGAGGCTCGTCAAATAATGTTACCGCATCTCTTCTTCTTTCAACTGGTGCTGCAGGCTCATCTTTCGTTAACCTAGCTCTTTTTTTAACAGGCTTGTCAGCTGTAGTAGCTGCAGGCTTATCAGCTACCACCGTAGAAGCGGCGGCTGCCGCCGCAGCAGCAACTTTTGGTGCTTTTGCAGCTTTGGTTTTAGGCGCAGGAGTAGCTGCAACAGGTTCGGTTTCGCTATACGGGTCTGCACCAGCTTTAGCGGCATTTATAATTTCTTGCTGGTGTAAAAGTACCTCAACAAGGTCGATTTTTCTTAGGGAGTCGGCACCTTCAATGCCATAGCTTTTTGCTAGCTCACGTAATTCTGTTGTGAGCTTATCATTTAATTCTGTTTTACTAAACATTCTAAATATATATGTTTCAAGAAATTTTTCATTTGTTTATAACGGATGTTTTCTGTTATAAATTTGCACAGGCTTAAAAAATATTTGTATTAACGTAAGCCCGGCTTTTCATTGTGCATAAGTTCTTAAGGCTATAAAACTAAATGAGTTGGTTATTGGATGTACTCAAATGTTTCATATATTGTTTATAAGCTGAATACAAAGCGACAATCGCTTTCAAAAAATGGTACAAAAAAACAAGTCTTGATAAATTTTTCTGGGATATTCAGATAAACGGTTGAGAAATTATGGTGCAATTGTATGTATTTGAAACGTAATCTGCAAGCAAAAGTTTAAAATGTTTATAAAAATAATTATTGTGCACATTATTTTGTCGCTCAGAAAACTTAAAAATCTTCATATTTGCAGCAAATAAGCCAATATATGACTAAGCAACAACTTTTCGAGCAGATACAAAAAAAACGTTCATTTTTATGTGTCGGATTAGATTCTTCGTTAGATAAGATACCACAACACCTGTTGAAATACGAAAATCCGATTCTGGAATTCAATAAACAGATTATTGATGCCACAAAAGATTTGTGTGTAGCTTATAAACCCAATACTGCTTTTTATGAATGTTATGGCAAAAAAGGTTGGGAAACCTTAATTGAAACCTGGAAGTATATTCCACAGGATATTTTTTCTATTGCTGATGCTAAACGCGGCGACATTGGAAATACTTCTGCCATGTATGCCGAAACATTTTTTAACGCTGCATCGTCTGAGATGAGTTTCGATTCGGTTACCGTTGCACCTTATATGGGTAGCGATTCGGTAACACCGTTTTTAACTTTTAAAGATAAATGGGTAATTCTGTTGGCTTTAACCTCGAATGCGGGGCATGCCGATTTTCAATTGCAGGAAATTGGAGCAGACAGGCTGTTCGAAAAAGTGATTAAAACCTCGCAAACCTGGGCAACAGCTGAGCAGATGATGTATGTAGTTGGGGCTACACGCGGTGCGGCATTTGGCGATGTACGTAAACTGGCGCCAGATCACTTTCTTTTAGTACCAGGGGTTGGTGCGCAGGGTGGAGATTTAAGTGAAGTATGTAAATATGGGTTAAACTCACAATGCGGATTATTGATCAATTCATCAAGGGGGATTATCTATGCCAGCCAGGGAGAAGACTTTGCCGAAAAGGCCAGGGAAGAAGCTTTAAAACTACAACAGGAAATGGAGCAGATTTTGATTAAAGCAGAACTAATTTAATAAAACCAAACTTCGTTTCAAAACGTCATGATGAACTTGTTTTATTGACAGTTAAGAAGCGGGTCGAAGTGCTCAAGATATGTATATCTCCGATTTTAGAAAATTGTCCTTCGTACAGTCAATGCTTTTGTAAAAATGCTTCTTTCCATTCCATGGTCTCTATCTTTTCAGTTAATTGGCAGGTGAGCGACTGGTTTCCCTTTCATATTTTCCGCAACGAGGAAGGCAATAAATTTTGAGAAAATACTGATATCACCAGTGACGCTGGCAGTTTCCAGGGATTTCATATACTCATCCCTTTTTTCAACCGGTATCACCGTCCATGGATATCCTCCTGAGGCAAGCATGGTATTCATTAAAAACCTGCCTATTCTTCCGTTGCCGTCCATATAAGGATGGATAAAAACAAAGATATAATGACCCAGAACAGCCCTCACTGCGGCATGTTGTTCTTTCTGTAAGAGTTCAAATAATTCAGGCATGGCATCGCGCATGGCGTCAACACTTAGTGGTACATGCTTTGATGAACTGATATAGACTTGGTGACTCCGGTAGCCGGCCAGATCCGAAGCTTTTAATATTCCAGCCTGAGCACTCGGATCAAAAAGTTCCCGGTACCATTTCTGATGGTCTTTATCTGCCTGCAATCCGGCATTCTCTCCCTGCAGGATTTTTTCCAATGTTTTTTTTACTTCCTGAAAGGCCTGGAAATAACCCCTTGCAGCCATGGCATCTTTTTGTTGGCGGTACTGTTCGGAGCTATCTTTGTCCCATTCGCCACTGCTAACTTTAGCAATAAGTTCAGGGGTAACTTTATAACGTTCGATGGAAAGCGAATGGTAAGCATCTGTTAGATACACTTCATCTACTATTTTAATGTATGCTTCCTGGTCAGCTGGTACACCGGGAGCTTTTGGGAAATCTTTCATAATGACTTCACTCATCTGCTGCCACATCAATCGTATGCGATTGACAAAGGGGGATCGGTCACGTGGGCTGATCGCTATTTGTAATTTTTCCTGAAAGGGGTCATCTTCCCTGATATCATACCCCGCTTTCTTCATCGTATCAATGATTTGGTCAGCAATCCTTTCCCTTCCAATGTTCCGGAACGCACCGGCCAATCTCCCGCCAATCGTAGAATGGCCATTGTCCAGTAAAATAGGTAAAATTTCTGAGGCATCACTGATACTGGCGAGGGCGATGCGGCAATCCAGTGGGTTTGCCCGGTACATCCCTTCTGTGCTATAGACCAATGCCGCCCGTAGGTTGTATACCTGGATATTCTTGATGGTATCCATCAGTTCCTTTGCAGGAAGTTCCGCCCTGTAGTTGAACAGAGAGGTTTGATGGGGTAAGGAAATGGGGCTGTTGTTTGCTTTTGGTGAGCGCAGATGCAGTTGTGTCGGTACTGTCCAATTGCCTGCATGTAACATGAGCGACTGATCTGCAGAAAGGCACCAGTTTTCTTTATACTTGTGCCGAATGAATTTGGCACAGAAATCCCAATAACAACTGTACCAGGATGTTGTATCCCCAGGAGCTTCTGAAGGGTTGGATGAGATATACCAGCCTTTAGAGACTTCTTTTATAAAGCCATTATTTAACAGAATCTCCCGTTGGGAACGGCTTGGGATTTCATCTGTATGGATTCCTTCAGCGCCTTCTTCTTGAAGTTTTTTTAGTGTTAGTAATGCTTCTGCAAATTTTTCCTTTGGTGTCGCCATTGCCTTTTAATTTGTCCTGTTAGTGTTCTGATCAGTTTATTAATGCCTGATGCATTAACATCTCCTGCTTTAGAATCCTTTTTTTGCTTCGTTTCTAATAGATGTAATAACAGCTATTAGATTTTGCTATTGTTGCGCTATTTCTATTGTTTGTTGTTGTGCTATTTATATTGTTTGTTGTTGTGTTATTTCTATTGTTTGTTGTTGTGTTGTTTCTATTGTTTGTTGCAAATGTATGGTTATTATCTGTTTATCTCTCTTTTAATAAACTTGTAATTGAAATTAACCAACTAATTCAGGGCGACATCTTGCCTAATTAAAAGTTAAAAATTTTAAACTACAACTCTTAGGAATAAATTCATTATCTTCAAGGATGAATTTTCCGGAAGATTTTCTTCATTACGTTTGGCAGTTCAGGTCGTTCGATTTTAACGATCTGCAAACCACACGTGGCGAAAATCTGAAAATCATAAACCCGGGCTTGCTTAATAAAAACTCTGGTCCCGATTTTTTCCATGCAAAAATCGAAATTGGTAATACCACCTGGGCGGGGAATGTAGAAATTCATTTAAAATCTTCTGATTGGCTAAAACATAATCACCAGGTTAATCCTGCATATGAAAATGTAATCCTGCATGTTGTTTACCAGCATGATGCCGAAATAACCAGGATGGATGGAACTATTTTGCCGGTTTTAGAACTGAAAAGTCGGATTTCAAAGGATCTGATCAGCAAGTACGAAAACCTGTTTCTCACCCTAACTGATTTCCCTTGCATTGCCCAGATAGGAAGGGTAGATGAGTTAATCGTAGATTCTTTTTTATCAAGAACGTTGGTTGAGCGTTTTGAGCAGAAAACAAATGCTGTTACAGAAACCTTAAACGAATTAAACGGGAATTGGGATGAAACTTTCTATCGTTTTATGGCACGTAATTTCGGATTCAAAATAAACGCTCTGCCTTTTGAGTTATTTGCCAAGGCAGTTCCACAGCATATTTATGCCAGGCATAAAAACAATCAACACCAGATAGAAGCACTGGTTTTTGGTGCTGCAGGCTTTTTAAACGATCATTTTGAAGAAGAATACCCCCGAAAGTTAAAAGCAGAATTTCAGTTTCTCCAAAAGAAATATAACCTTACACCCATTGATGTTTCTCTGTGGAAATTTATGCGCATGCGTCCACAAAATTTCCCAACCATTCGTTTGGCACAATTTGCAGCATTAATAACCAAAGCCAATCATCTTTTTTCTAAAATTATGGAAATAACGGATGTGGCTGAACTGCGAACCTTATTTGAAGATTTGCCTGTAAACGATTACTGGAAAACACATTATCATTTTAAAAAGGTAGCTTCTTCCGTAAATATCCAGATCGGAAAAACATCAGTAGACAATATCCTTTTAAATACCGTGGCGCTGTTTTTATTTGCTTATGGAAAACATACGGCAACACAATATTTTATCAGTAGGGCAATAAAACTGTTAGAAAGTTTGCCTGCTGAGCAAAATGCAATTACCGATAAATTTACTGAAGCGGGAGTGAAGATGACGAACGCATTTGCCTCTCAAGGAATTTTGCAGCTAAAAAAGCAATATTGCGATGAGAAAAAATGCTTATCTTGTGGTATTGGAATTAAAATTTTAAAACAGGCCTAAGCTTTTCTGCTTTCCGGTAAAACTTTATACCCTATAATCTGTTTCCATATTATGGAATTTCCACACGAGCTAAAAGAACTATACCCTGGTCAAATTATTGAGGTTAGGGGTAATGCCGATGCCTTAACTGTTATTTTAAACAGAGATGTCGATATCCATCAATTTAAGGCAGAATTGATCGAAAAGTTTTCGGGATTGGAAGAACAACAAACGCTTTTTATAAAACATGAAGATAAACAGGATTTCGAAAAATTAATTTTGGAATAAATGCGTTTTGGTTTGCCATTAAAATTTAACCAATTAATTTTCCTAAATTAGATTCTGAAATCAAATGATGGTTTCGGTTTTGGATAGTTTTTATTTTGTGCAGTGCGATTAAGATTTTTAAAATAAGCTTAAAATGTTCCAGAGAATTATCACTTATTTTGAACAGCAGAGTTTTGGTGTTTCTACTTATTTGGCCAATAAGCTGAATATGAGTACTGCTAAAGTGCGACTGTTTTTTATTTATTCGTCATTTTTGGCGGTAGGTTTTCCTATACTATTCTATTTTTTAGCTGCTGTCGTGCTCGATATCAGGACGTATATGAAAAGGATGCGACTGCGGATCTGGGAATGATTTCAGTTGGCAGTTTTCAATTGGCAGTTTTCAGTTAAATCAACTGAAAATTGTAAACTACAAACAGTGAACTGAACTAATCATCATCTCTTAAAATCGCTGCAATTTCATTAAAGCCCTTTTCTGCGGCTAAATCTGCAGGGAGTTTTCCGCCTTCCATGCGTAAAGAAACTTCTGCGCCGTGTTCTAACAATAAAATAATCAATTCAATATTTCCGAGTTGCGCGGCAGTGTGTAAAGGGGCTAAACCTGCTTTCTGACAAACATTCGGGTATGCACCCGCATCTAACAGCATTTTAGTAATATTAAAATTATTGGCTGCAACTGCCGAGTGGATTGGGAATACATTGAAGCCATTTTTTGATGCCAGGTTAACTTCAGCACCTTTTAAGACTAGAAAGCGGGCCAATTCTTCATGTCCGAAATAGCAGGCTAAACCAAGTGGTGTAAAACCATCTTCAGAAAATTCATTGATACTGGCAGGGTTTTGAAAAATCAGTAGCGTAGCCGCATCGAATTTACCAACGGCACAGGCCTCAAACAGGGTTAATTGATCTAAAAACTCAGCAATCAGATCAGCTATTTCTTGTTTTTTGTAATAACAAGCCAATAATAGCGGCGAAATGTGATGGGAAGTATCAACATTTGCCAATTTTGGATTTTCAATTAAAATTTCTTTTACTGCTTGTAAATTTCCAGCCTCAATTTGTTGTTCGAGTTGCGTTATACCCATCATATTGTTTTAAAAATCGCTTTAAATTAACGAAAATTAAGGAATTGTAAACTTTAATGTCTAAATATATATAGTGTGCAGCAAATTAGCAAAGGTTAGACCTCGCAGGTTTTAAAAAAGGCCATCTGCCAAAAAATCAATAACTAACTGATTTGGGCGTTAACTTTCTATAGACCTCGCAGGTTTTAAAAACCTGCGAGGTCTTGATCATGAGTCTAAAGCCCTAAGAACAACAGACTCAGGTTAAATAAACCTGATAGAACGAAAAGCCCGGAACGAGGTACGAGTGAGGACTTGAAGTGATAGCAGGACAGTCACAACCGAAGTGCACAGAACCCTGCATTTCAAAATAATATAATTATCTAAGTCAGCTAATATCCGAGACCTTCCAGGTTTTTAAAAGGCTTCAGCCCTCAACGAAACCTTTAAAATTAAATTAAACGACGAGTTAAACCTGTAAGATCTGTAAATAAAAAAATCCCGTTTAACCTCTCCAGGTAAAACGGGATAAAACCTAAAACAAAATCCGCTTCATTTGATAAAAACGTCACAACTTTTGTGTTGTTAAAATAATAGACAATAATTTCTGTTTAAGGTTTAATGCCTGATGAATATTTTTATTTAATTTAAGGCAGATTAAACATAAGATATAAGGATATATTTACTTTGGTTTAATTGCGTTGTTTTAAAAAGAAGAGCATGGCAGAAAGCTTGTAGCCATAATGGTTGCAATTTGTGATTATTTTTTTTGTCAGGCTTTCGTTAATGCTGCGCAGTTTTATCTAAGTTTGTTCAATATTAAATTATTTAGGATAGAAAATGTCGGTAAGGGGTAACCAGTTTAAAACCAATACATTCAGAGATAAAGGTGCAGAAAGTGCACCCGGTAGATCATCATCAGGCAGGCAACCGAAAGAAAAAAGAGAATTTTTGCCAAGCTTCGATTTGGCAGATGGCCGTGCAGTTAAAATTGTAGGACTGTTTTTTGTGATATTGTCGTTATATTTTCTAATTGCTTTTACCTCGTATCTGTTTACCTGGCAAGATGATCAGAGTTATGTAATTGATGCAAATGGCGGTTGGAGTAACCTTTTTAAAACCGCGGAAGAACTAAAGGAAGCTGGCGTTTCGATACCTGTAGTCCAGAATTGGTTAGGTAAGTTTGGTGCTTTATTATCGCACCAGTTTATTTACGAATGGTTCGGTATTGCCTCTTTCCTGTTCGTTTTGGCCTTTTTTATCATTGGCTACCGTTTATTATTTAAAGTTAAAATCCTTTCCATCTCTAAAACATTAGGATACAGCTTTTTCTTTTTACTGTTTATTTCATTAACCTTAGGTTTTGCACATAGTTTCTGGTCAGAATCGCCACATTATTTAGAAGGTGAGTTTGGCTACTGGAGCAATAAATTACTAGGGGCCCAAATTGGCGCTGCCGGTGTTGCCGGATTAATTGCTTTTGCCGGGTTAACCATATTAATCATTGCGTATAACATCGATTTTAAATTTCCTGAGCGTAAAGCGAAAGAAGTTTACCTCGATAACGATACACCAGATTATGTAAACGACATTAGAACGCAAGCTGTAAAAAACAAAACTTTCGAAGAACCTTCAGCACCTATTGAATTTCCGGTACGCGATAAAACAGTAGGTAACGAACGTAAACAACAAAACGTGGTATTACAGCCAAGCCGTTTCGAGGAAAAAGAAGAGGAAGAAACTGTAAAACCTGTGGTATTATCTCCATTGGCTGCTAATTTGCCATTGGCTACTACAGCAGCTTCATCACTGCCTTTAGTGGTAGAGCCGCCCATTGAAGTAGAAAAGGAACCCGCTTTTACAATCGAAAAAACCGAAGAAGAAAAAAAATCGGATGACCTGGTTGAGCAGTTTGGCAATTATGATGAAAAACTGGATTTATCTGGTTATAAATATCCAACAATTGATTTGTTAGAAAATTATGGCACCAATAAAATTTCGGTAAATGCTGAAGAACTGGAAGCCAACAAAAATAAAATTGTAGAAACACTTAATCATTACAATATTGAAATTGATAAGATTAAGGCAACCATTGGCCCAACGGTTACCCTTTACGAAATTATTCCAGCCCCAGGCGTTAGGATTTCGAAAATTAAAAACCTGGAGGATGACATTGCACTTTCGTTAGCTGCCCTGGGGATCCGTATTATAGCGCCAATGCCTGGTAAAGGTACCATCGGTATTGAAGTGCCGAATCAACACCCGGAAATGGTGCCCATGCGGAGTATATTAAATACCGAAAAATGGAGTCAAACCACTATGGATTTGCCTATTGCCTTAGGTAAAACCATTAGCAATGAGGTATATATTGCCGACCTGGCTAAAATGCCTCACTTGTTGGTAGCAGGGGCAACTGGTCAGGGTAAATCAGTAGGTATTAACGCCATCCTGGTTTCGCTGCTCTTTAAAAAACACCCTGCACAACTTAAATTTGTACTGGTCGATCCTAAAAAAGTAGAGTTAACCTTATTCAATAGAATTGAAAGACACTTTTTGGCAAAACTACCTGGAGAGGCTGATGCCATTATTACCGATACCAAAAAAGTAGTGAATACGTTAAACTCACTTTGTATCGAAATGGATCAGCGTTATGATTTATTGAAAGATGCACAGGTTAGGAATTTAAAAGAGTACAACGATAAGTTTGTTAAACGTAAACTTAATCCAAATAACGGTCACCGCTTTTTACCTTTCATTGTTTTAGTGGTAGATGAGTTTGCCGATTTAATGATGACGGCAGGTAAAGAGGTGGAAGCACCAATTGCACGTTTGGCACAATTGGCGAGGGCAATCGGAATCCATTTGGTTCTGGCTACTCAGCGGCCATCGGTAAATATTATAACCGGTACCATTAAAGCCAACTTCCCGGCCAGGCTGGCTTTTAGGGTATTGTCGAAAATCGATTCGAGAACCATTTTAGATAGTGGTGGTGCCGATCAGTTAATTGGGCGTGGTGATATGCTTTTATCTACCGGGAGCGACTTAATCAGGCTACAGTGTGCTTTCGTTGATACACCTGAGGTAGACCGCATTTCCGAATATATCGGTAACCAACGCGGTTATGCTGATGCTTACCAGCTGCCAGAATATATAGATGAAGCAGGAGAGGGGAGTAAAGCCGATTTTGATCCTAACGAGCGCGATAAATTCTTTGAAGATGCAGCAAGGCTGATTGTAATGCATCAGCAGGGCTCAACTTCATTAATTCAGCGTAAACTTAAATTGGGTTATAACAGGGCCGGCCGGATTATCGACCAGTTAGAGGCTGCAGGTATTGTTGGCCCATTTGAAGGAAGTAAAGCAAGAGAAGTTTTATATCCTGATGAGTATTCTTTGGAACAATTCTTGAATGGTATGGATAACAAGGATTAGATTAAACCATTTAACAATAATCTACTCTAACGTTTCAAAGAAAAACTTAAAAAAGATAAAGATGAAGAAATTAATTTCGGCATTAATGGTTGTAGTTGCTTTTACAACTTCAACTTATGCTCAAACTGATGCGAAAGCTAAAGCCATTTTAGCTGAAGTGAGTAAAAAATACAAATCGTACAACGTAGTTAAAACAGATTTTACCTTTACTTTAGATAATCCAAAAGCTAAAGTAAAAGAAACCCAGCAAGGTACTTTATATGTTAAAGCCAATTCTAACAAGTATAAAGTAGCCATGACTAACCAGGAATTGTTTAGCGATGGTAAAAGCCAGTGGACTTATTTGAAAAAAGACAAAGAAGTGCAGGTAAGCAATGTAGATAATAGTGGGGATGCTATTAATCCGGCTAAGATTTTCACCGTTTACGAAAAAGGATTTAAATACGTTTATACAGGCGAACAAAAAGCTGGTGCTAAAACCTATCAAATGATCGATTTAACACCGGTTGATGCTAAAAAATCGATTTTTAAAGTGCGTTTAAGTATCGATAAAGCTGCTAAACAAATTGCAAACGTGGTGTTGTTTGATAAAAACGGAAACAAATACACCTACAATGTGAAAACTTTTTCGCCTAACGTAAACATACCAGAAACTACTTTTGCTTTCGATGCCAAAAAATATCCTGGTGTTGAAGTGGTAGATTTGAGGTAACAGATTTAGCAGGCAGCGCAAGATTTTAGCGCTATCGATAAAAAAGCGATTTAATCAGGAGATATCCTGGTTAAGTCGCTTTTTCTTTTATATGCCCCTTTGTTTACTTTTTTGTGATTTACAAACTTGAGTTCGATAAATAACGTGGCTTTTAGAGCTATTCTTTAGGTATTTTAGTATTAGTGTCGTCACCCTGATCTGATAGCTATCGGATTCATTTCAGGGTCTTAAAAGCATGAAAGATGCTGACCACGAAGTAGCTATTAGGCCTTTAAAACAATAAAAACTGCTAATAAAATAAATTCAGCATGACGATCGCGTGAGGTAAAGCTGCTGTAACACTAACTATGATTCAAATATTAATCGAACTCAGGTTACAAGTAATGCGTACAAGCAAGAGATGGATGTTTGTAATTTTATTTCGTTTTTAGTTACGGGAACGATTGCATAGATATATATGATTTATGATACGTTTTTGTAGTTATATTACTAATTTCATGCTAATTAATAACCAAATATAAATCTACAATCATGAAAAAAAATTCAGGTATTCTCGTACTCGGGATGGCTATTGCATTGTTCGGATGCAAGAAAGACAACACTACAATGGCTGATGCTGCAGGTGGTCAATCCATCGTTCAGCCAAACAAACTAGGACTGGTAGCTGCGGCCCTAAGTGCTACTGTAACTACTGAAGCTGCTTTAAAAGCTGCTATATCAAACGCGCAACCAGGCGATGTGATCACCGTGAGCGGTACCATTTACCTCACCAGCACCCTTCAGTTACTTAAAAGCGGTACATCCGGTTCTAAAATTAATTTTACAGGCGGTATATTGGATTGTTCAGGTATTTCTGGTGCCAACTGGGGTGTAAAAGTAAATGGAAGTTACTGGAATATTACCAATATGACCATCAGAAATGCACCCGACTGCGGGATTGTTTTCCAGACAGGTGGCTATAATTATGTCAATAATGTAACTACTCATGGAAATAAGGATTCCGGACTTCAGATTTATAACGGCGGTCACCACAACAGCATCAATAATTCTACTTCTTATGATAATTATGACGTGGCCAACGGTGGTGAAAATGCAGATGGTTATGCCTGTAAATTATCAGCCGGTGCAGGTAATAGTTTTAACTCGTGTAATGCTTACCACAATTCTGATGATGGCTGGGATTTATATGGACAACCTTATACCGTGGTGATTAACAATTGCACCGCCACCAATAATGGTTATGGTACAAATGGTGATGGAAATGGTTTTAAGCTGGGTAGTGCCGGACAAAATGTGCCGCATACCGTTACCAATTGCAAATCCAATAACAACAAAGGAAGCGGTTATGACGGAAATGGGAACATGGGCCATATCACTACCACTGGCAGCGGTGGCTCTGGTAATGTAAAAGGGCTTTTTAACCGAATTTATTAAGAATTGCTCTCCCCGTAAAAAGGTTCAGCTGGAAACAGCTGAACCTTTTTTGTTCTATTGCAGTCAGGGTTTTGGATGTATCGTAGATTATGTACTGCTTTTCGAAAAGCATATGCAGTAATTCTTAGGTTACACCAGTCCCGCCATTCGCTATAGGCCCGATGAAGAATCGGGCGCTGTCGCTGCTGTCGGGTTTAAGTGGCTTGGGGCCTTCCAAGAGACAGTGGGTTTCGAGGATCTGGATGACAGGCTTACAATGAATCGTCATCTCCGTAGCGGAGAGATCTTTTAATCCAGTTCAAAGATCTCTCCACTGCGCGTTGCTCCGGTCGAGATGACGCCGATTTTGGAATATTTCATTTATAGGAATGAGTCGGCGAGGGCTTTCGTGATCGATTGCGAATAGCATGCTAATTTTCTAGATGTTTTAGAAATGAACATTACGCTACATTTTTTTTACCGCTGTCTTTATGAATGCTGCGCAGATTTATCTAAGTTTGTTTCCAATGTCATTGCCACTAACAAACCATACTTTAGAGAAATTAGAAGCCCTGCTTTTTGCAATGGGGTATAAGGTACGTTATGAGAAAGGGAACTTTAAAACGGGTTCTTGCCTGCTCGAACACAATAAGGTTGTTGTAGTCAATAAGTTTTCAAATCTGGAAGGAAAAATTGCCGCATTGGTTACATTGGTAAAACAGACCAATGCGGAGGAAAACCTATTGGATGAGAAACAAAGACAATTTTATCAATCTTTACAACAAACCGAATTATTTTAATGGAGATAAAAAACTACAATTACATCAACAGAAAGGAAATTTTAAGCAGATGAAAGTTACTTTTTTAGGCACAGGTACATCACAAGGCGTTCCTGTAATTGCTTGTAATTGCGAAGTTTGCAGGTCTTCAGATCAGCGAGACAACCGCTTAAGAACATCTATTTTAATAGAAACTGCTGATAAAACCATTGTAGTAGATAGCGGCCCTGATTTCCGTTACCAGCTTTTGCGCGAAAAGGTAAAAGACCTGGATGCCGTTCTGTTTACGCACGAACACAAAGATCATATTGCAGGTTTAGACGATATCAGGCCGTTTAATTACCTGCTCCATAAGGTAATCGATGTTTATGCTACCGAAAGGGTACAAACAGCATTAAAAAGAGAGTTTTATTACATCTTTGCCGAAACCAAATACCATGGTTTACCGCAGATTAATTTACATACCGTAACCAATGGCGAAGATTTTAAAATTGGCGAAAGCACCATCATTCCATTTGAGGTAATGCACCATTTATTGCCGATTACCGGCTACCGGATTGGCGACTTTACCTACATTACTGATGCTAAAACCATATCGGAGCAAAGTTTTGAAAAAATAAAGGGAACAAAAATATTGGTCATTAATGCTTTGCAGAAAGAACCACATATTTCGCATTTTACCTTGGCCGAAGCCATTGCCTTTGCAGAAAGGGTAGGTGCCCAAACCACCTATCTTACGCACATCAGCCATAGTTTGGGTAAACATGCCGATGTTGAAAAAGACTTGCCAGAGAACATCAGGTTGGCTTGCGATGGGCTTAGTTTCGAATGTTAGCGTTATTTAATGTAAAAGCTTCATTCATTTGTGATTAAAAAACGAAACTGCCGCAATACGTACTCTCAGATATCCCCATTCTGTCGTCTGCAATGAAAGCCATCCAGGTGTGAAATGTATTTCCTTTATAAAAGGAAGGAATTTCCAGGCTTTCCCTTTCTTTTAACCGCCTGGCACCACCTGTTTCAAAGATGGCCGTTTTGTTGTCCACATCATAAACCATTAACATCACCTGGTCATGTTTCCTGGTGTAATCGCCGTTAGCATTATCCGTCCAGCTGAAATTTACACCCATATCGTCGTGTTCCAGCTTAACCCCCTCCGCGCCGGTGAGGTTTCCAAAGCTCAAACGCACAGCGGCATAGTCGATTTCGCCGGCGGCATTCTGGGCATTCAGCATGTTATAGGATTTTGCAACATTATGGGCGGTCATCATGCGATTTTTCGACTCCAGGTTAAAACCAATCCTGATAAAACCAACAATAGGACTTAAGAAGGTCTGCATCATGGTAAAACGGGATCTGCAGGCCTTTTGATCAGCACTACCGGTTTTGTTTTTTATGGATTTTCTGCGTTTGCTCCTGATAACCCATTTCCCATTCAGGTAATAACCCGTCACGGCGCCCACCGGCCCGGTGAAGCCGCCGTTAATTCCGTTTTCTATTTTTCCCATGATTGCATTAATTTAGCTTATACAATATAGTAAATAGCTCATTAATAAACAAATAAGTCGTATTTGCTTCTGATTTATTTTGGCTTTTATTCGGGTACAATTGTCATAAGTCCGACGAAACTCCGTCCTAAGTGCGTCGAAAGTCCCTCGTAACAGTTAAGCTTTTATGTCTGGCCTGTAGGAATAAGTTTAACAATAGAATTCGTGTTACTGCTATTTGTTTATAATTGATTTTGATGTTACTGTATCTGGTTTACCATGTTCAGATTTGCTTCCCGGAATTTAAGTTCAAAAAATATTTTATGAATGTTGCAGCGCACTACGGTTAATTTATATATTTGCAATTCTTCAAACCCAGGTGGCGAAATTGGTAGACGCACCAGCTTGAGGGGCTGGCGCCTGTATGGGTGTGGGAGTTCGAATCTCCTCTTGGGTACTAACCAGATTAAGTTCTGATTTTTTAAAGGGTTGCTCATTAAAAGCAACCCTTTATTGTTAATTTTCAGTGGGTTATCATGAAAGGTTCTGTCCGGATATTTTGTTCTAAATGAACCGTGACCCCATAGCAGACTATCTTTGAACAAACCTCTGATTAAAGTGTGCTTTTGAGTAACGTTTCCCTTGTCATACAATAGAAAAAGATTCTCCAGACGTGGCAATAAACGTTCAACTATATCCTTGTCCGATTTTATTCTTGGTTTGTCATCTCCAGTCAATACCGCCTCTACCAGACGTTTCTCATGCTGTAGCTTTTGAACCACGTCTGATATGTGGAATTTTCAATTTCATCATTTAGGAAACGCTCTTCCAGCTTATAGATTTTTTTCGTTGATTTGGTTTAGCTCCTTAAGCTTTTGGGCATGTCTCTCATTTTTCATCTTAATGGGTTCTTTGAGCATCACCTTTGAAGCTTCAATGATATATCTATTTGGTGTTTACGCAGACTAAGCCCTTTTAATACTTCTGCAAAAGCATCATGAAGAACACCTCCTGGTATATTCACATTGGTATGAACCATGCAAACCTGTAATTTTGCAGAGATTTACTTTAGTGTTGAAATATTAGGTTCTTTAATGTTATTCTCTATCTGTGACAAATAAGTTTGGGATATGTTGCATAAATCCGCAAAGGCATTTTGTCTAATACCCTTTGCTTTCTTATCTCTTTAATTGTATTGCCTAAATCCATAATTACCTCGAAATCACCTATATTCGAAATTCAGGAATTTTGAAAAATAATTCTTGAAAAATAAAAATTTTTTTATCTTGTGGTAAATTCACGCTCATGAAAATTTTCGACTCTTTTCTCCTGAAATATCTTTTGGTTGGTTACCAGCTTCATCAGCTAAGCCCCCCCATCACATTCACGGGCAGGCTAGATCTGTCCTTCTTAGCCTAGGCTGGCCTTAATCAGGCTCGGCGTGGTGTTGTTCTTCATTTACGTAACAATTTCATCAACAGACTCCTGCCTTTTATAGTAGGCAGGAAATCGCTTTTAAAAAGCAGAGGGGCTGTAGATGATCTAATATCACGTTTATTTTGCTGAGTTGATTATTGATGCTTGGTTTACATCTTGACTTCGAAGATTTTTGGAAGAATCCGGGCCTCGTAACCAGTAGCCTGCAACAATTTAAAAGCGATTGCTGCATAGTAGACCCATTCTTATACGACTATAAATACTTTTTTTGTAAATTTTATGAAATACACGCTCCGAAATGGCATCCGTCAGCTAATGACGTTTGTGTTTTTACTGCCCTGTTTAATCACGGTTGCCCAGACCGAACTCCCCAAAATTATTCCGGCCTCGCCGGTAGCCCAGACCTTTATGCGCTATGGTGAAATTCCCGTTGATTACAGCACGGGCGTACCCAGTATCGAGATCCCCATCTATACCATTGCGGGCAAACAGCTCAATGTTCCCATTTCAATTTCATACCATGCCTCTGGCATCAAGGTGTTAGATATTGCTTCTGAGGTTGGCCTGGGATGGGCATTGAATTGTGGCGGACTGGTTTCGCGCACTGTGGAGGGGATTAGGGATGAGGCACAGGCCAGCACCCGTACCTATAACAGTGCGCAGGGTATTCTCAACGCATTTAACGATCCCTATTACTATTTATATAATTCTGGCACCTTCGAGGGGATCACCGATATGGAATACTTTCTCCAGCAACGTTTTGATAACGAGCAGGATTACATGAGTGATCGGTATTTCTATAAGTTGCCGAACGGTTCTTCTGGGATATTCAGGTATAATTTTAATAACATCATCAACGATGAAAATAGTATCGTGACCCTTCCCTATAAACCCTATAAGATCAAAAAATTTGTAAGTGGTGCCAATCCCGACAAGAAGATAGACCGTTTTGAGATTACCGACGATAACGGGACATTGTACGTTTTCAAGGCGTATATATCTAACATGCCGGTTACCTGTTCGGAGTGGTTCCTGGCCGAGATCATCTCCGCAGATGGCGCCGAGAAGATCACGTTCAACTATTTCCTGCAAGCTCAAAATGCAACAATCCACAGTTATTCCGGTGTTTACATGAGTTCCTCATCTCCAACGAATCCTGGAGACTGCAATAATGGTAATCCGTACCCCTCCACGTATTCGGAGCCCATTTCCCAAAATCCGGTGTTCAAAACACCGATGCTCGAATCAATTGTCAGCAAGGATGCGATCGTTAAGTTCTACTATAGCACCAGGGAGGATTTTTCGGATCTGAAACGCCTAACAAAAGTCACGGTCTCGCCACTTGCCACTCCTGAGAACGTGATCCGAAACATCGATTTTGTTGCCAGGTATTTCGGAACAACTGCCGAGGACAAAAGGCTTGGACTGGAGAAGGTAGTTTTTGGAACAAGCGATAATGAACTGCAGCAAACCTACTCATTTGCCTACGAAAGCCAGGTGCTGCCGGGATATCCCGAAAAAATGTCGGCCAGGAGGTATAACGAGGATTTCTGGGGCTACTACAATGGAAGCAATGCCACCAGTCTGGTAGAGCAAGATTTTATATCAAATGTTTACGATAAACAGGCGTATGGGGGCGATCGGGATCCCGATGCTTCCGGTTATTTTGCGAAGGCATGTATGCTAAGAGAGATTAGATATCCAACTGGTGGACATACCAAGTTCGAATTTGAAAGGCACTCTCCAGGGCTTAACATCTATACCTATAAATCCGTTCAGAATGCGGTTATAGGTGGCTTTAGGGTAAAGAGGATCACCAATTACCTGAACGATAACAACGACATTGCAAACGTGAAAACCTATCTGTATGAAGAGCCGGTGGCCGAACCGATCACCGAGGTGCACTTTAAGGTCAATCAACATTATTTCGACCGGCAAAATGGTTGCAGGATCACTTACTTCAGGGACGTTGTCTATTCCTCGCCTTTCGTTCCTCTCGAGGTGGCACCTGGCATGCCCATCATGTACAAAAAGGTCACGGAATTTAACGGTACTGAGAGCCAGCATGCGGGGAAAACCGTATTCACCTATGAAGACCCCTACACACCGGCAGGTTTCCATACCAACAATCCTGAAGACCATGAGTTTCCTTTCCCAAGATACTGCCACCCGTTCCATTACGACAAGGGCAATTACACCCCGAAATTGATGTCCAAAACGATCTATTCGTTTGACGGAAGTGCATACCATCCGATTGAAAAGGAATTGAATGCCTATTCTACACTTTTTAGTACAAACTATAATACCGGAATCAAATTGACCAGGACAGGCATTTACAATACGCCCGATTATTATAATGGTATATGGTGTGGTGGTGGCGGCCTCCTGGATTGTAGCGTCATATTCAACGAACACAAATTGACAATTGATGTTAGGGATACCAAGGCCTATCAGGAAGTTTCCTTACTGACCAATTCGAAGAAATATACCTTCGATCCCCAGAATGAAAATAATTATACATATACCTCTACGGATCTTGCCTATAACCAGAGCAACCTTGCCCTCAGCCAGCAAACGGTTTTAGATAGTCATGGTGATCAACAGATCAGCGTTTATAGGTACCCTGCCGATTTTTCTGGCCAACAACCCTATGCGAACATGGTGAATGTAAACCACCTGCTCAGTCCAGTAGTGGAAAAATTGGATTACAAGAACAGTACTTCAGATTTTTTGCAATCAACCAAGACAGATTTTAGTTTTTGGGATGGCGGATCGCCAACCAGTAATGCCACCAACAAGATCTATCCCGTCCTTGTCTCAACCAGGAAGGCCGGAGGCAATTATGATCCGCGGCTGCAATACCAGCATTATGACGAAGAGGGCAACCTCACCGCCGTTTCGAAGTCAAATGGATCTCCCACCGTCTATATATGGAGCTATAATAAAAGCCTGCCTGTTGCACGTGTTGATGGAGCAAAGGTTAACGAAGTCTACAGCAATAATTTTGAGGAAGGAACAGGTTTCCCGACCGGGGTCTCCCTGGCCGCCAATTTTGCGAATACAGGCCGTTATTCTGGAAAAATCGTGAATGGAAATTCCGGCGAGCTTGTCTACCACAGTAACAGTTGGCTATCCGTAGACCTGAACAACCAGCCCAAACGTTTCCATTACTCTGGTTGGGTATACAGTGACGGCCCCAGTGCAGAGTTGTTTCTGTTCATGAAACGCGCCAATGAAACCGGCTATTTTAGCTATATAGATAGTAAGGTCACTTACCAGGTTGGCAGTTGGGTGCTGCTGGAGGGCGACGTAATGGTTCCGGCAGACGTGGCCTTTCTTAACCTGAGGCTGGACAACAACAGTACGGGTACAGTTTGGTTCGATGACCTGCGTATCTTTCCCTCCGAAGCAGACATGACCACTTTTACCTATGATCCATTAGTCGGCATCACAAGCCAGCTGGATGGCAAAAACATGGCCCAACATTATGAATACGATAAGCTGAACAGGTTGCAGTACATCAGGGACGGAAAACGCAACCTGCTCAAGGCCTTCTGCTATAATTATCTCGGCCAACAGGTCAACTGTTTTACGGTGAACACGCCAGAAACACACGTATATGCCAGAATAGAGATCAGCAATTACCAGAATATGAGTTCCATTACGCCCAATGGCGACATTAACTGGACTACCGGAGATGTAATTGTTAAATTCTACAGCGATCCAAGTTGTACCGCGCCATATACACTTCCTGCCGCAACAGCCATTGCCGTATCTGCTACGAATGACAACAACTACGATGGCTCGTCAACTACGAGTACGTCCAATTCACAATATACCGTGCCAGCTGGATCCTCGTCCTATTCCATCGGAAACCTGTACCAGTCCTATAGCGAGTCATGGAATGATGGAGGCACATACCACTACGGCTACATCACCTACACCTATACGCTACTGGCGCAAACTGGCAGCAACTACACCCCTAAACCGACCCTGCAATGACATCCATAAACACCCCATTCGGCAAATCTCTTGTCTTAATGATGCTGATGTGTGCGAGCATTACATTCTGCCGTGCACAAAGTACGCCATCAACCACAGCTCAGTCAGATAAAGGCACAAGGATGCTATTTAACAAGCTTGGGATCGACATTGACCTTGCCAAAAGGCTCTCGGCAGCCTATAACTATAAGAACGAGGAAATTCGGACCCTGATGCGAGATACCGTTACGAAACCTTTCCTAAGGCAGCAGAAACTAAAAGAGTTGCTTGAACAACGGAATGGGCAATTGGACGCTGTGCTTACGTCGAGCCTGCAAAGTAAATTAAAAAAACAGGGGCTAGGCGAGGTAGAGGTCTTGAAAAGAATAAATGTTCAACAGAAACTGGCCCTTCAGCGAATGAACAAAGTGCCGCACACAACCCGTCAGACAAAATCTGCCGATACCGTAAAGGCGGCAACCATTAGGCCAAGAACCACCTTAAACAATCCCTGATCATGAAAAGAACATTTCTGAACCTAATTGCTCTATTTCTGGCATCGGCACCGATCATGGTATGCGCACAATCCAAATACAGTCCGGTACAGGTAGGAGGGCTGAGCTGCAACAGCAGCTACATGGATCTCAGGAGCAATGCTTCGAGCATGGGCTACGGCAATAACCTCAACAGCGGCAATTCCAACACTGGCCAGCTTAGCGATGATGTCTGGTACATGTTTACAGTTCCCTATAGCCTGCAGCTTACGGTGTCCACCTGTGGATCTGGCTTTGACACCTATCTTCATCTTTTGAACGGCTCTTATGGCGAAATCGCCTACAATGACGACGATTACGCGGTACACTGCGGTGGCAACAGTGTCGAATCCTATCTTTCGGCGACCCTTTCTCCAGGAACCTACTATATTGTTGCCGAAGGGTACAGTAGCAACAGTGGCACAATCCACTTGAATATTACTGGCTCGGCATCGAGCGGTGGCAGTCCGTGCTCTCCCGGTAACCTCAATTTCGTAAGGGCGTTTACCCCAAGGCAGGCAATTGCCGATGTGGCTACGCTGCAAAGCCTGAGCGGAGATGTGAACATGGTATCAACAGCGACCACCTATTTCGATGGGCTGGGCCGTCCGATGCAGAGCGTGCAACGCCAGGCGTCGCCGGGTGGCAAAGATCTCGTAGTTCCGATCACCTATGATCAATATGGGCGCGAAAATAAAAAGTACCTATCGTACGCTGATGTGGGAGCGGCGAATGGCGAATATAAGGTAAATGCCACAGCGGCTGTTGATGCGTTCTATGCAACTGGCAACAACGGCATTCCCATTATACCAAATCCATACGCAGAAACTGCATTTGAGCCTTCGCCTCTTGGACGTGCTACCGAACAGGGAGCACCCGGCACAGCCTGGCAACTGGGGAATGGGCATACGGTAACCAGTAGCTATAATGTGAACAGCGTCGGCGAGGTGAAGCGCTGGTTATGGAACGGCAATAGCGCCGGCGCTACCTGGAATAGTGCCTATTACACGGCCGGCACACTTTACAAGACCCAGATCAAGGATGAGAACGGCAATTATACGGTGGCATACAAGGACAGGTTGGACCGGATGATCTGCAAAAGGGCAATCGGCGAATCGGATCTGCTGCTGGATACCTATTACATCTATGATGACTATGGCAACCTGGCCTACGTGGTGCCTCCTATCCCCAGCGCAAGTTATCCCACCAGTTTTACCGAGCTGGGCAGCGACGCAGCTTTCAGCGGCTATATCTATGCGTATCATTATGATGGACGTAACCGTATGATCGAGAAAAAGCTCCCGGGTAAGGGTTGGGAGGAAGTGATCTACAATCCGCTGGATCAGGTTGTTTTTACCCAGGATGCCGTACAGCGGGGTGGGGCGATCAGGAGCTTCATCAAGTATGATGCACTGGGCCGAACAGTGATGACGGGTGTAGAGATCGGCCATCATGGAACTCGTGCCGAAGTGCAGGGCACGGTGAACACCCTTGTCCCATATTGGGAGACCCGGGACAATACAGCGGCAAATTACCATGGGTATAATAATCTGAGCTGTCCATCATTCGTTCCCAATCTTCAGCCCGATGTGGTAAATTATTACGACGACTACAACATCCCCGGCATCCCCGAGAATTTGAGCGCCAGTTACAGCGGCATGACCCGGGGGCTGTTGACGGCATCGAAGGTGAAGGTGCTGGGCAGTTCGAACCAGTGGCTGTGGACGGTTAACTACTATGATAACGATGGCCGTCTGTTGCGGATCAGGAGCGACAACCACCTGAACGGCGGAACCGATGTTGTGGTGAACAGCTACAGCTTTGTGGGCGAGCTAACGGCAAGCACCAGGACGCATACGGCAAACGGCACTGCCACCGTCATTGCCGAGCGTTTCGGTTACGACCATGCGGGCAGGCAAACGACCATCCATCATAAGATAGGGAATGCAGGCAGTACGGAGGTGCTAATGTCCCAAAAATACTATAACGAGGTGGGGCAGCTGAGGGAGAAAAGCTACCACAACGGGCTGCGGACAACGGGCTACTTTTACAACGAGCGGGGCTGGCTCAAAAAGACCAGTACGCCCGGGTTCGAAATGGAGCTGAAGTACAACGATGGCACGGTGCCGCAGTTCAACGGCAACATCTCCGGGCAGTACTGGGGCGTTCCGGGCAACCTGGACAAGAACTATGCGTACAGTTATGATGCCCTGAACAGGCTCCGGTCGGGAATCTCCAGTACGGGCCACCATGAGAAGGACATCACGTATGATGAGATGGGCAACCTGCTCACCCTTACGCGGAACTCTGGCACGCCCCAAGTCTACGACTATGCCAATACCGGCAACCGGCTGAACACGGTGACGGGCGGGGCCAGCAGGAGCTACACCTACGATGCGAACGGCAATGCGGTGGGCGATGGCACGAACACCTTCGCTTACAACCACCTCAACCTGATAGCTTCGGTGGGCGGTCCTAATGCGGCCACCTACACCTACGATGCCAATGGCAGAAAGCTGGGGCGCGTTGCGGGTGGGGTCACGACCGACTATGTGGACGGGATCCAGTATGTGGGCGGCACCATAGATTTTGTGCAGACCGAAGAGGGCATTGCTAGGCGCAGTACTGCAACATCCTACGTTTACGAGTACGCACTGAAGGACCACCTGGGCAACAGCCGCTACAGCTTTGACCAGAACGGAACCAAGGTGCAGTCCGATGATTATTATCCATTCGGCAAAACCTACAACAGTTTTGTAAATGGTGCAAGGAACAACTATCTTTACAACGGCAAGGAGCTGCAGGACGGGCTTGGACAGTATGATTATGGTGCTAGATTCTATGATCCGGTTATTGGGCGCTGGAATGGGGTGGATCCCTTAGCGGAAGACTTTAATTCCGTTTCGCCATATAATTATGGGATGAATAATCCTATCTCAATGATAGATCCTGATGGAATGTCCACAGAAGATTGGAAGAAAGAACATGGAATTAATGATAGTGATTTAGTAAATGTTTATAAAGCCCCTAGTGAGAATGAAGAGGAGCAGGATCCAGAAAAGCAAGAAATTCAAAATGGCCGTATAATTTCCAATACTCCAGGACAAGGACTGAGAAGGAATGGAGACGGGTCATTTGATAGTTATTCTACACCAAATAATCACAAATGCGGCGGATTCTGTACTTTGGACCATAAAGGAGGAGAACAATTCGTCGATAATGTGATGGATGTTGCTACTTTATTTTTCCCCATAAAGATAAAAGGATTTAAGTATAGTAAATATGGATTTTCTTTGTTTAAGTTTGGTATTGCAGGTAAATATGGTTTCAAAAGTTACAAAGTTTTAAAGGCTTTAACGAAGGGATTGAGTGTCGAGGTTCATCATCTTATTGAAAAAAGGTTTGCGGGAATATTAGGCGAAAAGGCTGCTGAGATGACATCTATAGTATTAACTAAAACTGAGCATCAAGCTTTGACCAACGCATGGAGAAAAGAGATCGGATATATTACAGATAACACAATTTTAAGAACGAATAATGTTACAAAGGTCCAGATAGAAAATGCTGCAAGAAAAATTTATGCAAATTATCCAGAGATTTTACAAAGATTAGGCTTATAAGTTATGAAGATTATTAGAAGAATATCAGGGAAAATTGAAGATTCATTAATGAAGAAGAATCTTGAAATACTTTTAAATGAAGATATTGGAACAGCTTATTTTTCGAAAGATATGGAAGAGGACTCACACGAATATGAAATGATTGCGAAAATTGTAGATAGTCACAATTTACACGATAGTATTATTGGCACAAAATTTTCTTCCCAAGAAATATTGGATTCAGAAATATTAGTTTTTACAGGAGGACGAGCTTTTGCTTATCCACAACCGGAATCACCCGATTATCTGACTAATACGTATAACGATAGTTGTCTTTATTGTGGCGTGTTTGGTGAACAAGAGAATGATTTTGTTATCAAGAAAGAACCAGATCTAAAAAAACAAAAAGTCATGACATTGAATTGGGTTTTTGGGGAATTATTCGCAGAAATAAATTCTTATGACCTGTATTTTAAACCAATGGGATTGGATAGTAGAACACTCAGTTTATCCAAAGGTGGTAAAATAGCAGAACATGTAGTCCAAGTAATTATTCCGTCTTTAGAAAAAGAAATAAAGATGGACGAGTTGGAATTTTCAAAATGCCCCGTTTGTAGCCGAATTAAATATATTCCAAGTACCATTGGTTTTTCCCCGAAACCTGAGATCGTAGACTTTAATATTGTTAAAACCGTGGAGTTTTTTGGAACAGGCCACTCAGCCAATCACAAAATTCTTGTAAATCATAATGTCATGAGATCCATGATCGAACAAAAAATGGCAAAATTACACCAGTTTGTGCCCTGTAGATAATTTTTACTAATTAACTCAAGTTGCTGTTTATAGTATTATTAAAACGATAAGTAAATTCTGTACTACACAGACCTAAAAAATCTCTGGTACAGGATATGTTTTTTCCAGAAGAGACGGAACAGTCTATATTTATAATCAATCTGGTGTAACGGCAACGATACCCCAAAAGCGTTTTGTAACCCCTAAAAAATAAAGACCTATGAAAAATTTTATGGCTGTTGCCATTTGCTTTCTTAATTCTGTTTTTATTTGCTCGGCACAACATAAAAATGATTTGGATAGCTTGATTAATGTGAGTATTGAAAAGCATATAATCTCTCAAGGAACAAAGGAAAGGCCTGCCGTCTTTGCAAGAGATAATACTTCTTCTGATTTTCAATTTTCAAAATCAATTACCGATAAAGTTAATTTTCTAAGCTATTCTTTATATACCAAGAAAGAGCTAAGTAAAGGAATAAGGGTTTTAAGGCTACTTCCTGTAATTTTGAGAGGTGATTTATTGACAATTACAATCTCAGATGACCTTGTTACAAAAAAAGGGAATAACATAAGTATTTCTGTAGGTAGCGGTTCTACCTATCAGTACCAGTATTCTTGTTCTAAGCAATACTGGGAGCTACTGGCCGTCAAAGCTTTTGGTATATAACTTATTGTTATAAAAGCTACCCCAAGCTTATGCGAACTTTTAGTCTGTGCCAAAATAACATTCCAAAGCCTAACGATGTAAAATTGTTGGGCTTTGTTTCCCCCCATCTAGTCTTAGCGTCTCGCTAAGAAAAATGTAACTTACTTAGCAAAGCCCGGCGGTTTAAAACTGTTGGGCTTTGTTATTTCTGTAAGAGTTCGACGAGCCTGACTTTAATGTCTCCGTAAGTCCGTGAATGAAGTTTAGCGAGCTGGGTAATCTTGATGCCTTCACTAAAACGTTCTGCCAACAATGCATCTTCATCATCATTCCATGGTAGTTTGTATATTTCGGAGAAACTAACCATGTGATTCCATGGCAAACTGACCACCTAATTTGCTGGCGAACAAACGTTGCAAATGCTATAGAAGCGTTAACAAATGACTTGTCCTGAATTACTTGTCGTTTTTGAGTTATGATACTAGAATTAGTTTACATCTTCTGAGTGGTACTTCACCGGAGTTCAGTTTTTTTAATCTTGGCTCCGGTTTTTTATTTCGTATTGATTTGCGCGTTATTAAAAATGATTAATTTTTTAAGTTTTGAAAGCACAAGTTAGCCACAACAGCTTCCCAACCACTAATACTTGAGCCAGAAAAGCAATCTGGTGATTTGATTAATAGTGCTTTCCAGAGGAAACAGGATAGTCAACATTTTTTTCATGTCTGTCTTTTTATAATAAGTTAAAGGGAAAATAGGATAATGTATTTAACTGGTATTTTTCCGGCTATCTGCATGTTTTACAGGGAAATCGCTTTTAACTTTTCTCTGATCATTCTTCTTCTTTCTGCATATGCCTAAGCGTTATGTTTGCCACGGAAAAACGAAAAACACGAAAAGACTTTAATTTCCTCCGTGATTTCTGTTTCCGTGGCTAATTAATTTTTGCACATGTTTTAAAAGCAATTTCACCGACATGTTTTAGCCTTATTTTCTAATCATTTCTAAAGTAATTGAGCCTTTTGGCAGATGTAATATTGCACCCCAGCTGGTTACTCTTCCTTTGGGCGTTTTACTCATCAAAGCACTCCAGTTTTTGTACTTGCCACTGGAGATTACCAGGGTAACCAACTTGCCATTTCCATAGATTTTCATTTCATAATTGTTCAATGCCTGCATATTTCCAGGACATATTTTCAACAGCCTTTCTTTATTGTTTTGATCATCAATTTTAGAATCTTCTGGCGTGGTATAGGTAACTACATCAATTTCCTGGTCTCTCTTTTTACACAGCTTACGGAAATCATCAATTTTCCCGTTATTGAGCAAATCTTTTAGATGAGAAAAATATCTAACGACCTCTTTTTGCAGCATATCTTGATCTTTTTTTCTCACATCCTCACTTTCGCTCCAGCCCTTTACTTGATAGGGTAAGTCTTTTACATCAAGCGCCCAGGTTTGTTCCCAAAACGGAACTTTGGTGCTTGGGGCTTTGATTTTTAACTCACCTTTGGTATAGTCTAACTCATTTGAATAGCCTAATGGATCATTTTTGTCAGCAACAGTTTTTAAAAAGTAGAGGTGCCATCTCGCAGTTTCATTAAAAATGAGGTCTGCTGGTGATAGCATTTTGTCAGATGCCTCTTCCTTAGGCAGAAATCTGATTTTCAAGGTATGCTTGCCATTACCTAGTAGATACGGGTTCAATTCAGTGGTATTACTGATGGTATTTCCATAATAAAAATCAATGAGGATATCGTCCAAATAGAGTTCATAGGGAGTAAGTGAATTCACATGAACTACATAGCTTACTTTATTTTTTACGGAATTGGAGCTTTCTAGCCGGTTCCCTTTTGCTGGGCTGCGCTTCTCATTTGGTGAATTTTGTTGGGAGATACCAAATATCATTAGTATGGAGCATAGGACTAAAGTAATTTTCATAAGATCGTTATTTGTCGTCTTTAGAGGCTGTTACTGGTCAACTGTTTTAGGTTCTTCTACCATTTCCCGGCGGAGAAGTTCCCTCTATACTTACACCAGCATCAACTTCTTCATGGATAAAATTAGTAGCATACGCATTGAATCCCGCCACCGTCACAACTAAGTATGCTAACATTTAAATGTACAAATTAAGATCAAATTTGTTTCTGATAGCTGGTCAATCTTTTTGGTTTTAAAAAAGATAAATTCCCGATTTCCCTTTTAATTTGATGAAACTTTTTGGTTGCCATGATCATCGATTTTAATCCCCCATCTGTCCGTAGTCTTGCGCCTTAGGTTGAGCTTAAGGAGACACGTATATAGGAGAGAGAAACCAAGTTGAGTTTAGAAACTCAAAACTATACCATAATCCGTAGAGTCGCTATGCTTAACTCTAAATCTAAAAGAAAAATCTTCATTATTATATTAATTCCCGGTTGCTGCAAACTGCCAGTAGATTATTGAAAATTAATTGGTGCGTCATCCTAAATTACCACAAAAGTACATCGCCGGTTATATAGGCGTAACACCCGGACTCTTAAGCAAGATGAAAAGCAATGGCTTACGGAAGCCGTAATCATCTAAAATCACCTCGATTCTAACACATTCTTAAATGAATTTTTTTTCTCCAAATCCTCAATTATAGGCTCAATAGGCAATAAAAGGCGATTTAAATGTTCAAAGTACTCCTGCTGATCGGTACTTGAAAGGCTTCGGTACCACCGAAGCTTTTTTGTTTGTTTATGGCATCAGTTTATATCCTTTTTTCTGCAAAATTAAATCGTTTTTACACCGGTTTTGTCTGGATTTACTACAGCGATTACAATTGTATAGATATTAGTTTTTGAATTTTGAAAGCCTGTTCTTCTAAAATATATCTTCGGTATCTTATTGGATACTTAAATTAAGTGATGGAAGCGTGCTATTGAATTGAGGGGCATTTATTGACAATATTCATTAATCTGAAAGAATTGAATCTGTCATATTTGAAAAATATAGAATTAATTGCCAGAAGCTTTTTTAATGAGGGTAAGGTAGCCTGATAGACAAACATTTTCATGGAAAGGAGATCAAACAAAATGTGCCCGGCATTTTACGAATAATACGCAGGTTAATACTTCAAAATGTTTATGCCTCTGTAAAACATTTTTTATTTTTTATATCCCGATTTTTCAACTGTTGCGTCTTTATGAAATATAAACCTGAGCTTGCTTTCAACGAAATTAATGGTTTAGCAGACAATCCGTAATCGATATAACCAGGCGAACGGCGATTTAAACTGCCATTCGCCTGGAAAATAAATACAAAATAAAATACAATGAGACAATATAGCATACTAGCCATTTTAGCCCTCACTTTAAATCTAGCATCCGCTCAGGATAAATCCTATCTGGTTCACGGCACAGTTCATGGTGCGATTAAGGATGGAAAAAAAATATATTCTTACTATGTCAACGGTCAGGATGTGGTAATGGATTCCACAACGGTAGTAAACGGGGCTTACACCTTGAAAGGTACAGTACCCGGCCAGGTCCTTCTTCATCTTGGAGGCCGCAGACTTGGAGGCGATGCTAAGATATTCGTTGCTCCGTCATCAAAAATTGAAGTAATCCATAACAAAACCTTAAAAGATGTGACCGCTTCAGGGTCATTATCTAATACAGAATACAATAAAGTGCGAACGGCATTGAATGTCTATTATAAGCAGATGGAGGAGTTTGATGTGTTGAATGCCGCCGCCAGAAAAGCTAAAGATACCGCCAGGGTTAAGTCGATACGGGCTGACAGTAAAAAGGTTTATGACAGTATGATCGAGCAGGTTTATCCAAATTACATCAAAAGCAATACAAATTCCCCTATTGCGCTTGCTATGCTTGATGAATATCTGGGCGGTAGTGTAGATGCAGGCAAACTGGAACCATTATTTCTTCCGCTTTCCAAGCAAATCAAGAGCACTCCGGAAGGAAAGCGATGGGCAGAAATATTGCGCAGATCAAACACGACCGCGCTGGGAAAAAAAGCACCGGATTTCGTACAAACTGATACGGCCGCTAATCCTGTAAAGCTTTCATCATTTAGAGGCAAGTATGTATTGGTTGATTTCTGGGCAAGCTGGTGCGGGCCATGTAGAGCTGAAAATCCGAATGTTTTACGAGCCTACCAAAAACTTAAGGATAAAAAATTTACTGTTATTGGCGTATCGATCGACGATAATAAAAGTGCCTGGCTGAAGGCCATAAAGCAAGACAGAATGCCTTGGACGCAAGTTAGCGACCTCAAGGGAAAAAAGAATGGGGCAGCAATCTTGTATGGTGTAGATGCCATTCCTCAAAATTGGTTACTAGATCCAGACGGTGTTGTTTTGGGAATTAATCTTCGGGGGGAGCATCTGACTGAGCAGATCGAAAAACTAATTGAAACAGCCAGGACCAGATAAGAGCAATAGAATATCATAAGAAAAAATGTGAACAAGAAAATTTTTGGATAATGCGATCTCCCCTTAAGCCATTTAGTGCACATTCTTTTTCAATTTGTATATTTGGCTAAAGTATACGTCGAAAATGGCAATCAAGCCCCTTCATAATGAAAAAGAATTGCTGCAAAGAATTGCGGAAGGGGATGACCGGGCCTTTGTTGAACTATTCCATGCCTATCATGAGCCCCTGGCAAAGTATGTGTACACACTTTTAGAGTCAGTGCAAATGTGTGAGGAGATTGTGCAAGATGTCTTCGTAAAGATTTGGGAAAACAGGGAAGCGCTCCCGAAGTTGGATAAGTTCACATCTTATTTATTTATCCTGACAAGAAATTACACTATAAATTGCCTCAGGAAGATTATAAAGGACAGAAAGCACGGACAGTTATATATAGATGATATTCTTCATTCGGGTGATGATACAGGCATGTTCAAGTTGGACGACGAATATCAGGATGTCCTCAATCGTGCAGTTGCACAGCTTCCCCAATCTCAACAAAAAGTACTTATGCTGAGACAAAAAGGATTAAAGACCAGAGAAATTGCTGAACAGATGGGTATATCTACCGACTCGGTCAAAAAATACCAACAATGGGCAGCCAGTTCGGTTACTAAGTTCATCAAATCACATACCGCCTTAGGGGTTTTATTGGCTATCATCAAATATCAGCAATAATTGTCCACTCATTTTGTGCTGAATTTCGATGATATATAAATTTCTTTAATTTTTTTCAAATTCTATATCCCGATTTTGAAATCTATGTGTCTTTAAAGGAGAGTGGGCTTGGGTTACTTAGGTCTTCAATTAGAATAGAAAAAAAGTGGACGAAAGACTAAATTATTTATTCAAGAAGCAGTTAGCTGACGAATGCTCTACGCAAGAGCGGCAGGAATTAATCCTGTTGCTTGCCGACCAAGGCAATGATCTTCAGGCCAAGGATCTGTTAAAGGATTATTGGGAAACATTTGATGAGGCAATTCACCCAAGCGTGTTCGAAAGCGGTCAAGGAGAGCGCATGATAAATAATCTACTAACAGATTACGTTTATACCACATCGAAACCAGTGAAAACCTTTAGCCTTTGGCCACGCATTGCAATTGCTGCCGCAGTTATGATTGTGGTTTCTATTGCAGGACTTTATTTCTATAATAATAACAAGTCTGAACAGGTTGTTTCTAATTTAGGGCAGAACATTTTTCCTGCTAATAATGGAGCTACCCTTACTTTGGCTAACGGAAAAAAAATTAACCTTTCGGATGTAGGCAGTGGGGAACTTGCAAAAGAGGGCAGTGTTATCATAACTAAAACTGCAAATGGGAAATTGATTTACCAGGTTAGTGGGGAAACAAATCAAGCTAATTCAATAAATACGATATCTACCCCTAAAGGAGAAACTTATCAGGTAGGTTTGCCCGACGGTTCTATGGTTTGGCTTAACGCTGCTTCTTCATTAACCTATTCAGCTAAACTGGTAGTTGATGGTAAACGGAGCGTGAAACTTGATGGCGAAGCTTATTTTGAGGTAGCAAAAGATAGGCGTCATCCATTTGTGGTACAAAGTAAAGGTCAGGAAGTGGAGGTTTTGGGTACACATTTCAATATTAACTCTTATGCTGATGAGCCTAATGTGGCAACGACATTATTAGAAGGTTCCGTTCAGGTGAGCAGTAGGAAAGACCAAAAGAAAATCAAACCTGGAGAACAAGCAACTTCTAATGGTGCAGCGATTGCAGTCGCGCTAGCGAATGTAGAGCAAGTTGTAAGTTGGACAAAAGGAGATTTTCATTTAAATCATGTGAATTTCAAAACAGCAATGCGGGAAATTGCCAGATGGTATAATGTGGAGGTTATTTATGACGCATCTGTGCCAAATGACATGGTATCTGGCGGATGGATATCAAGAGATCAACCACTTTCGGCAGTTCTAAGATCTATCGAATCCTCAGGTCTTGTTAAGTTTAAAGTGAAGGACCGGAAAATTTACGTCACGCAATAATATAGAACCAAATCAATCAACCATATCAATAACCTAACAACCAAACCAACATGAAGAAAAATCTACAAAACCAGACTTAGAAACAAAAAAACCAGCCCTAACATTGTTAGCACTGGTTCAGCTTGGAATTAACTTATCGTTTACCACAGCATCCTTCTCCGTCGAAAGTTGGGGATGTCTGTAAAACCAACCTAAACAAATGTATAGAATTTATACTATATGTACAGCTGTTTCTAAACCTCTGTATTCAAAAATTATGCTAATTATGCGATTAACTACCGTTATACTTCTAGCATCTCTCTTGCAGGTCAGTGCAGCAACATTTGGCCAGAAAGTTACGCTAAACAAAAAAAATGCCCCGTTAGAATCTGTATTAAGAGAGATCAGAACTCAAACTGGTTATGATTTCTTTTACGATGTTAAAATCCTTCCCAAGGACAAAAAAATTGATGTTGCCGTAAAAGATGCGACTATCGATGAAGTACTAAGATCTATTTTAACAGGTATCCCGCTTAGTTATACGATTGATGGTACAATTATCTCCATAAAAAAGCCTGAAGAGCCTTCATTTATAGAAAGGCTTCTTTCCAAATTTGCAGAGATTGATGTGCGCGGGCGAGTTGTTGACGAAAATGGAAATCCAATGCAAGGGGCTTCAATCTCCCTCAAAATCAACCCTAGAAAAGCAGTCACCAATGAAAAAGGAGAATTCTATCTACAGGGCATTGATGAAAAAGAGATTATCATTATTGTTTTTGTAGGTTACGAACCAATTGAAGTAGCTGCTAAACGGGATATTGGAACCATCCGACTAGTTCCGTCAAATAAAGAACTTTCTGGAGTAGAAGTTAAATATAATACTGGATATCAGCAGGTGTCCAGAGATCGAAGCGCCGGATCATTTGCTAAGCCCGATTTAAAAGTGATGCTAAATAGAACAAGTACACCCAATATCATTACGCGACTTGAAGGTTTAGTTCCCGGTTTAACTACCCGGGGGCCTGCGGGCGTATTAGTCCGTGGACAAAGTTCACTTAATGCAGGAACAGCCCCTTTGATAGTAATTGATGGGATTGAGTTCGATGGAACTATTGATCAGTTAACCAGGTTGAATGCCCAGGATGTAGAAGATATTAACATTCTTAAGGACGCTACTTCTGCTTCGATTTGGGGAGCAAAAGCAGCCAATGGGGTTATCGTAATTACCACAAAAAAAGGTAAGGCAGGTGATAAACTAAAAATCGACTATGATGGTTATTTAGCCTTTCAGGGTCGGCCAGACCTTGATTATGTTCAAAGACTAAATTCTCAGCAGTTTATCTCCGTAGCTCGCGAACTGTTTCCACAATATTATCCAACTAATAGTAGATACACTGGAGTTACTTCAGTTTTTAATAGCCTTCCGCATCTGCAGATCCAATATGATCTTGTTAGAAAAAAAATTACGCAGGGACAGGCTGATTTCAAATTGGACAGTTTAGCTAACCTGTCAAATACGAATCAGATTGCCGATCTGTTTGTTCGTGACGCGTCTTCGCTAAACCAAACAATTTCAGTTTCCGGTGGCGGAAAAGCACACACTTTTTATGGATCTTTAAATCATATTGGAACCCAAAATAATACTCCAGGAACACAGAACAATCAATATAAAATAAATTTAAACAATAATTTTGTCTTTGGTAAACGGATTACAGCTTCTGTTAATGCCGATTTAACAAATATTGTAGTAAGAACTGGAAATACGTATAATCCAAGCCGTACAATTGTTCCCTATCAAATGTTTCAGGATGCATATGGTGATCCTTTAAACGTTAATTATTTAGGTAGTTTACCGAACGGTAACGCATTTCCAGATTCGCTTAGGTCTATTTATCAATCAAGAAGCAGGCTTGATTTAAATTACAACCCTGTTCTTGAGCAAGATAGGGCATATAGTACAATTAATGGCTTATATGCCAGGTTGGTAGGTAGCGTCAACGTAAATATTCTAAAAGGACTTGATTTTCAGGGCACATATGGTTACAACGTTAGTAATGTAAACACAAGAGATGTGCTCAATGAGAATAGTTATGCTATGAGGATGCAGGTAATGCAATTCACAGTGGCCCCTAACCCTACAGTAACACCAGTCTATAATATACCTGCCAGTGGCGGAAGATTAAATACGTCAACAAATACCTCAAATGCATGGACATTAAGGAATCAATTGCTTTATAACCGGGATTGGAATAAACACCAGTTATCAATAATGGCCGGTCAACAGGCAACAAGTAGTACGCCAGTAAGTACTACAGCTGTGTATTATGGATGGGATGACCAACTTCAAACTTCAAGGCCGGTAGATTTGGCTAGATTGGCTGCAGGAGTTACTGGTGCTATAGCGGGGACCGCTACACTTGCTGGGAATAATGTCGGCGGCGGAGAGGGACGGGTTGCCAGAACCACTTCTTACTTCGCTAACCTCGGTTATACTTTTGATAGAAAATATACGCTAAACGCAAGTTGGAGAATTGATGAAAGTAATTTGTTCGGAAGGGATAAATCCGCACAAAACAGACCTGTATATAGTATCGGTGGTAAATGGGCTCTGGGTAGAGAAAATTTTATGAAGCCGGTGAATTGGTTAGATCAACTTGATTTCCGTTTAACCTATGGTATTACCGGAAATGCACCAACAGTTGGGGCTGCGGCATCTTATGATATTTTAACAGCATCAAATGATGTTAATTATGTTACCGGGGCAGGATTTTTATTGTCATCGCCAGCTAATTCCAAGCTAACCTGGGAAGGAACCAAAGTGTTCAATGCGGGGATAGATTTTGCTATATTTAAAAATAGATTGAGCGGATCTATAGAAGGCTACATTAAAAAGACGCAAGATCTGATCGGCGACCTATCTACCTCACCATTTACGGGGTACGAATTTGTTATTGGCAACTATGGCAATCTTGAGAATAAAGGGATTGATATCGGCCTGAATTCCAATAATATCAGGACCAGGGATTTCACGTGGAGCAGTGGCTTTACCTTTAGCTATAATAAAAATAAGCTAACACAATTGCGTGGAAACGCGCCTGCAACTGGTGCTGCTTTGGTGAGTACCAACAGACTTGTTGGCTATCCGTTAAATACCCGTTTTGCTTATAATTACGGGGGCTTGAATTCGGTTGGTGATCCGCAGTTTATACGAGCTGATGGAAGTATGTCTGCAGCAATTAATGTTGCCACACCAGATGATATCCTTTATATGGGAACTTCGCAACCAGTTTGGTCTGGCGGCTTACAAAATAGTTTTAGATACAAATCTATTGAATTAAGCGCAAGTATTATCTACAATGGGGGTTACGTAGTACGTAGCAACGTCAATCCGACTACCAACGAACAGGTAATTGCAACCAATAACTTGCAATTAGGATTCTTAAACCGTTGGAAAGTTCCTGGCGATGAGCTCAGAACAGATATTCCTAGATTTGCACCGTCTGCAGCGATTGCCAATGCCCGTAATTTAAGTTACTATATCAGCTCTCAGCAGTTTTTTTTAGATGGGGCTTACGCTAAGCTTCGAGATGTGACGCTAGCTTACAGCCTTCCTCAAACGGTGGCGAAACACATCAATGCTCAGGCCATTTCCTTTAGGATTCAAGTAAATAACATATTGCTGTGGACCGCAAATGGTCAAGGTATGGATCCAGAATTTACAGGAACCATTCGCGACGCTCAAGGTACGGTAAGTTTAGGTGCTCATATTACCTTTTAATTATTAATAAATTGATAGATATGAAAATTTTCAAAAAATATATAATAGGGTCATTATTGCTTTTTTCGATGTTATCGCAGGTTTCCTGTAAAAAGGAATTTTTAGAAATTATACCCAAAGGGCAAACGATTGCCATCACTACCGGAGATTATGAAAAGATCTTAAATGCTAATTACATTGCAACCAGCTTCGAGCCCAGTGTATATAGGGGAGACGAGATGGCTGGGTTAAATCCCTTTTTTAACAATTTGAGTGGAGCCGTTTTACTCCGTCAACAGCGTTTGTTTAGATATGAAGACCGGGTCTATGATAATGATCAACTACCAAATGAAATTACAAACGTAAACGGCTATATCCGCAAACTTTATCTCTTCAATAAAGTAATCAATGAAGTAATGGATTCGAAAGAGGGTATGGAAGGACAAAAGCTGGCATTATTGGCCGAAGCGAAAGTAGGCAGGGCAATTTGTAATTTCATGTTCCTTTCTGATTTTACGAAACCCTATAACGCTACAACGGCCGGTACTGATCTGGGAATTCCAAGCCTTACAACAGCAGATGTTAACCAAAAGGATTTTGTGCGTGGCACTTTACAGGAAGGCTATAATCTGGTGATTAAGGATTTAATGGATGCCCTGCCTAATTTGGGAGCAATTACGCATCGTCGTAAAATTTCCAAACTAGCGGCCGAATTTTATCTTTCCAGGGTTTATATGGCCATGAACAATTACACTGCAGCCAGGCCGCATATAGATGCTGCTTTCACAGAACTTGCAAAAGCAACAATTCCATTAGGGTTTTACGACTATACAATAGTATTAAATCCTGATAACCAGACCGCAGCCGGTTCATGGTTTCCTGATAGTGGATTTGGCCTTGACAATGAGCCACTAGCAGCTAACAATATGGAAGTAATTTATAATATAACGGCTGGATGGCGCCAGCTTTCAGCTATTGATGCATTCGTTTTTAGCCCGCAAACGGCCAGCTTGTATACTTCAACCGACCGACGGCTAAGTTTATTTACGCCTTTTCAAATATCCACTACTTCTCCTAAGCCGCTCGGAATGAGGCGAAGAGCGTCCTTTTTTGATGGAGTTAACGTGGGTCCTTCACTTCCTGATATGTATTTAATGCGTGCTGAAATAAAAGCGAGGGCGAATGATTTAGTAGGTGCTGTGGCAGATTTGGAAGTCCTTCGGGCAAAAAGAATTGCAGGAACTGCATTCAAAGTCCCTGCGGATGTGGGTTCTGATCAGCAGGCGTTGGTGCGGTTCATTTTGGATGAACGTATCCGGGAATTTGCCATTACTGGCCTTCGTTGGTTAGATATGCGTCGCTTGTCCCAAGATCCGATTTACAACAACCATGTTGATTATACGCACGAAATCTATAATGCCAATGGAACTGTGGCATCCACGTATCAGCTTAAGCCAGAAAGATTTGTGTTGAAGTTTGGCGAGCGGATGCTTAATGAAAGTAATGGCCTGGTAGATAATCCATAATAGTGTGCTGACGAACTGCAATCCTAATCGCGGTTCGTCTAAATTGATTAAATTTTAACTGATTAACATATATAAATGAAATACTTGATATTAAATGTGCTACTCCTTTCTACACTTTTTGTCAGTGCACAAGAACTAGAGTTTACGGGGAATCTTATTGGTTTGCAAAACAATACAAAAGTAATTTTGAGCGACCTGCGGTCTAGGCTCTCTGGGAAAAGATTTCATGATACAGCATCGGTGAGCAATGGTGTATTTAAGTTTAAAACAGTACTTCCTGGTGCCGGGACATACGCACTTCGGGTAGCACTTATAGGGCAAAACCCTGAGCATCGCAAACTATATCTCGATGGAGGGAAAGTGCAGTTACAGGGAAAGCGTGGTGAGCTAAAAAAAGCAAAAGTATCAAGTGATGCGCCTTACATGATGGATTATATCCTATTTACTGAGTTGTTGGAAAGCCAGGATGTTTTTTCGAGAAAAAAATTACTTATTGATACTTCTATGATGCGTATGGCCGAAACAGGATCTTACGATGGACTTCTCAAAGCACCGGGTCTTTTAGATCGAATGATGAAGGTAGAAAAAGAAGCTAAGGCTAAAGAGACCGAGCTCGCAAAGAAATGGTTGGTAGAAAACCCAAACTCCGATATTAATGCCTATATCATACAAACTTATTTGCGGAGTAAAATCAATGAAAGCCCGGTTAAGGAAGCTATTATCAAACTCAGTCCTGCTGCCCGCAGATCTTTTCCCGGAATAATTTTAACAAGTACATCAAAATAAAGACAATACTATGAAAGCAAAATTAGCAATTACATTAATCGTGGTTTCGTTCGCAAGTCATGTGTATGGGCAATCAAAAACAAATGCCACTGTCAAGGAAAAGTCGGATCTTTCAATGGGAGGATTAGCAATAGGAACAAAAGCGCCAGCTATTAACGCAGTAGAATGGCTATCTGAAGTGCCAAATCTCACTGGAAAATTTGTTGTACTCGACTTCTGGGGCACAAGTTGCAAGCCTTGTATTTCTGGCTTTGCCCACGTTAATGAACTTCATCGAAAGTATAAAGACAAAGCAGTCTTTATAGCGGCCACAACAGATGAATCTCCAGAAGAAATTTATGCATTTGATGGTCCACCAGTTGAGTTTTATAGCATGATGCAAAAGCCTAGTACCTGGAAAGATTTTAATATTCAGGGCATTCCCCACATGATTGTAATTGATCCCAAAGGAATCGTTCGATTTTCTGGAAATGGAATTGATGTGAATGACAAGATGCTTCTAGATCTTTTTGCGAAATACGGCAAGTAATAACACAATTAGGAAAATGAGCCGAACGAAGCTTACAATATACAAGCAACTTCCAGTAAAATTTTTTTAGATCCAATGGGCAATATCAGGTTTTATGGTGTGGGTTACACAGGTTCTACAAATAGAGATTACTGTAAGTTGAAAGCTAGGGTAGAATTCCCAAAACTAAAGCAACTAGAGGTAATACAACACAAACCGGAAAATAAAAACGATTAATTTAAGGTAAAAACAAATACATGAGAAAGATATTATTCTTATGGTGTATATCGATAGTATACATTTCAAATGCCCATAGCCAGATATTAGAACCTGTAAAGTGGAGCTATTCAGTTAAAAAGACGAGTGGTACAACAGCTATTATCTACATAAAGGCAACAATTGACAAGGGGTGGCATTTATATTCACAAACGCCTAGTGATGGCGGCCCCACTGCAACACAGTTTACATTTTTTACATCAAAGAGCTTTAGTAAAATTGGTAAAACAATAGAGCCAAAACCAATTACGAAGTTTGAGCCTGCATTTTTTATGGAGATAAGCTATTTTGAAAATTCCGTTATATTTCAGCAAAAGGTGATGCTATTGGCTAAAGATGTTGTAATCAAATGTAATGTAGAATTTATGGCATGTAATGACAAAAAGTGTCTTCCACCCTCGGTAAAAGAATTTAGCGTCCCCATACGCCGCTGACGAGTCGAAAGCAAGTCCATCACCTTCAATTTGCTCTAATAAGTGCCTATTACCGCAGTAAAGGTATTGTTGGCTTAGATCAATCTTTAGTAAACAACAACATGAATAAGCTAAAACTTGGCCTACCCGGTGTTTTTTATCTTATCTTCTTTAATGGATATAGTTAAGGTAACCCAGAAGCTAAAAAAATTGAGGAACTAATCACCAATTGTATAAACAAAGCGATAGAAAAGATATTTGTGCTCAAGCGTTACTTATTTGATCGGTACAGCTATCCTTTTCGATTGGCTTGAAAACAATCACATGTGCCAGTTCTTTTTCTTCAGCATAAGCGAACTTTACTTTCATATTGTAATATATCTTTTCATCAAGGAACTTTACCGCGTACTGCTCTCTAAGTTGTGGTCTATTGATAATACCCATCGAAAGTCCCATATATTGCTCGGCAGTCTGATCAAACTTATTATTTACTGCAATAATTTTCATTTTGCACATTAGTCGACAGGCAAAATCCTCAGAAGGAATGGCCCTGAAATATTGGTCTGTATGATAGTATAATAATCTTTCCCGTTTATATGCTGTTGGAGAAAGATAGATGGCAACCAGATGGGCGTAACTTAAAATTTCACGCTGAAATTCTGCTGTTAAGATAAAATCCTTTTTAAGCTGCGGTATGGGGCTGGAAAAAATTGAGAAGGGCAACGTTGACTTATTGTTTAATGCTTTGTTAAAGATCTGGCTCAACCAGCCTGAACTAATAGTGTCGGCATCCTGTTTAAAATTGTTGTTCATGGTTGGTTAATGATTTAAAATTGGCAATGATACAGTTGGAAATGAGTGTTTTAATCAAAAAAAATACCGAACTGTCAAAAATGGGGTCTTAACCATATTTATAGAAAGCTGAAGTGTAGTGTTTTTACATCTGGACAGACCAAAGGTCTTATTTGCCTATAACTTTACATTTTGCAACTAAACCTAGAAGCACTGCATAAGAATGCGATATCATTGATTTGGCGAGCTATCTGTTTTGACAGCTCGCTAAAAGTATATATATGTGCTGACGAATATTGGTTTTATTGCGTACTGAAAAGCTGATTTTAAGGCATAGAGATATAGGCTATGGATCGGTTTTCCATTCCTCAATAAAAAGCATTTATATCTATATCTATTGAAGGGAACTCCCCCGAAAGGAACCCGGAGATTGTCCGGATGTCTTATTGAAGACACGATGAAAATAGCTATAGTCGTTGAATCCCAATCGGTCTGCGACTTCTTTCAAGGGTAGGTTAGAATAGACCATTAGCCGCTGGGCTTCCTTGATCACTTCCCCATGTATTAAATCTGTTACGGAAAACCCTGTCACTCTTTTTACCACATCATTGAGATAACCAGTAGTGATGTTCATTTCAGAGGCAAATTCGGATGGCTTTTTCATGACAGTATCCCGTCGTAACAGTTGCCAAAATGTTTTGGCAATTTCTTTATGCCGTGGTGAATACTCAATGAGTTCCTTGTTTTCCTTTAATTCATATACCGAGGAAATCTGATAAACATAAGCCATAAGCAACGCCTGTATGGTTTGTTTTCTAAAAATATCTGTTCTTCCTTCATGATAGACCGTATTCATAGTATCAAGCATATTTCTTATTAGTGCCGCCTGACTGGTGGACAGATCCATTGGTATCGTTTCGGACAGGAATTGGTCGAGCAATGTTCTGGCTTTTTCACTGATAAGCGCATGCTCAAAAAAGAGCACCCATCCCAGGCAATCTTTTTTTGACAATAACTGAAGTACCTGTCCAGGATAGGATAGGAACAAAGTATTTTCCTTGAGGGTCACTTTGTTGAAATCGATCAGAAATTCCATCTCTCCGCTTTCGAGCAGGATACAGAAATAATGGCCATGTCTATGCGGAAGCGAAATATCGTGTGGCGTCACTAAAGATTCTTCAGGTTCAATTTTCACGATGTTCATTCCTGAAACAGATTCGGTGACCGAATGGGTCGGAATCTTCTTGTTTTTAGCCATTTCTATTGATCTTAATTGTCTGTGACAAATGCTGATTTTGTGAATATGCAAATATACTTTATGGTACGTATCTTTCCGTCAGTAATAACCCGGTCAAAGTTAGATGTTTCCATTGGGAACCAGACGCCGAACAGTAGTGATGTCCAATGCTATAAACAGCTGCCTAAGCTCCTATTCTGTCATGCCGCCAGGCAATGTAAATGCCTGGCGGTTCGTTCCATGGAACCATTAATATAATGATATCCATTTTGTGATATTTTCATTCTTAATAACTTATGGTTTCCTGTTAATGCTTTGCCTGGTATAAACCGTTCTTTTGGTTTTTAATTGGCATCCGTATTATTTATACAACATTGATGTTAACGATCTATTGAACCAGTTGCTTTCTGGTATGCGGCCGCATCAATTTTATATTGAACCTTTGCTTCCAGCAGGTTACTCTTTGCCTGCTGCCAGATTGTTAGTGCTTCCAATACATCCTTGCCTACGATTGTTCCGGCCTTGAAACGGTCATTACTTAGTTTAAGGTTTTCCTCTGCCTGGCTTAGTGATAAATCAGAAAGTCCTATCCGTTTTACACTCTGGCCAAGTTGCAGAAATGCTTGCTGTACTTCAAGAGTAACCTGTTCTTCCCGTTCCTTTAACTGATAGCGTTGTGCGGAAACTTTGAACTGCTGTTCCTGTATTTTTTTTCTTTTTCTACCCCAGTCGAAAACAGGTATGTTTATGCTAAGCATACTGTAATATGAAGCCATGAAATTATCTTTATTAGTGGGATTGATCCCGCTTTTTCCAAATGCTGTTATCCCGTTCAATGCCAGGCTCACACCAGGCCTAAGATCAGCCGCTAACATTTTTTGTTGCAGCTCTGCTGTTGATACCGACGTTTGAAGGATCTTTATTTCCGAACGATTGCTTGGCGCCTGTTGCATCGGGGAATTATCTATTACAGTATTTATTGGCGCGTCCAGGAAATCCGCCACTGTAAAATCCGTGCTGTCTGTCAATCCCGTAACCTGTGCCAGGTATAGCTTTGCCATGGTCAGGTTGTCCTCTGCATGTGAAATGTCAAGCTCGTTTGCATTTTGTTGTACCTGAGCCTGCAGTACATCATTTTTATAGGTAGTCCCGGCAGTGAAATGGTTATTGAGGTCGGTATAAAGGGCAGCCAATTGTTTTTTAGTTTGCAGGGCGAGTTTGATCCGTTCCATGGCAGATACCACCAGCCAATAGGCCCTTTCGGTGGTGAAGAGTACCTCAGTTGTAACAAGAACTTTCTGCTCCTGCCGTATCTCTACACCATTTGCTGCGATCTCCTTGCCAAGCCTAACCTTGCCACCTGTATAGATGGGCTGCGTGATACCCAGGCCAGAGCTTAGCCCATATTCGGGAATAATAGTATTTAATGGTTTCCCGAAATAAAAACCGGTTATAGAGCCATCCAAGGAGGGCCTTCCTCCAACATCCTGTTGTGCTTTCTGCGCCCTGGCAGCATTGATGTCTTCCATTGCGGCCTTGATGTTATTGTTCCTTTCCAGGGCCATCTGCCTGCAGCGTTCCAGCGTCAAAACCTGCTGCGCCCTTGTTATTTGCGGGATTATACAGCCTATAAACAACAGGGGCATACAGGCTAATATTTTCTTTATCTTGAATTTCATTTTATTATTTTTAGTGATGTGCTGGTTTATACTGTATGTGCTCATCTGCATCAGGTTGTCCATCTTCTTCGTGTGCCTTTACCGGTTTGATGAATTTATAATAAAGCACCGGGACAATGAAAAGCGTCATGACCATAGAAACGATCACACCGACAGCCAGCACACTGCCAAGTGGTGCCCACATGGGTGATTGGCTTGCGATCATCGGTATAAGGCCAATGGCAGCAGCAGAGGAGGTAAGGAAGATTGGGCGCATTCTTCTTTTTGCGGCGGATAAGGCAGCAGCCTTTATCGTATAACCATGTTCAAGTATGAGCTCATCCGTATAATCCACCAGAATAATACCGTTGCGGACCACGATGCCCATCAGGCTGATGATTCCCATGAATGCAAAGAAGCCCATAGAGTTGCCCGTTAGATACAGTCCCAGCATGGCACCCAAAAGACTCAGCGGAAAGGTAGAAAGTACGATCAGTACTTTTCCCATGCTCTTGAACTGGAACAGAAGCACAAGAAAGATGAGTATCAGACTGATCATAAGAGAGGTACCCATGTCTGGCCCGCTCTCCTGAGAAGCTTCGTCTTCACCACCATAACTGATCCTGATGCCTTCGGGCAGCTTCAATTTGTCTATTTGAGGACGTATTGACGCGATAATGGCACTGGCCTTTACACCCATCTGTGATTCTGATGAAACAGTAAGGGTACGCAGCCCATTACGGTGAGCAATAGCACCAGTGTGCCAAGATGGCTGAAGGTCAACTACCTCTTTCAGTGGTATCTTGGTATTGTATCTGGACGTGAGGCTAAGCTGTTCCAGGGAGCCAAAATCCGATCTGTTGCTGGTATCCAGTCGCAATAGTATATCGACCGGTTTGTCTCCCTCCCATAATCTGGATACCGGGTAACCGTTTATTTCGGCACCCAGGGTTTGGGTAATCAGCGCCTTACTGATACCGAGCCTGCTAGCCTGGTCTTCCTTGATGCGCGCATTGATACCGAAATAATCACGTTGGTAATCTGTCCTGATCCAGTTTGTACCCTTAGCGTTGGATAGGATAGCCTTAACCTGAAGTGCAACTTTTTTCTGGTCGGCCAAATCCTCACCGATGATACGTATCTCGACCGGTGCCGGCTGTTCTTTGATCGATAACTGGCGTACGCGTACATAACCATTCGGCAGGAAGTTCTCGAATTTCCTGAGATATTCTTTGATCATCTCTTCAGTTGCATCTTCACTTACCGTATTGATGAAGATCTGCGCATAGTTTTCTCTGGCTGGCTCCGGTGCATAGGTCGAATAGAAACGCGGCGAGGATGTGCCGATAAAACTTGCGGTCGTCACGATACGTTTATCCCCCTTTATGGCAGCCTCAACCTTTTGGACCGCTTTCTCCGTTTCAAGGACACTGGTTCCATTCTGCATCCATAGTTCGAGGTTGAACTGGTTCCTTTCTACGATGGGAAAGAACTCGGTTTGTACATGTCCACCGATAAAGAAAGCAAGGAAGACTGAAAGAACCCCTGCTGTCAGCGTACTCTTTGGCCAGTACATACAGAATTCCACGGCCTTGTTATATCCGTCTTGTAAACGATCCAGTATATTCTTTTTTAAAGGACGTTCACTCATCTTTTGTTTGAGGCCCTTTTTCAAAAAGATATAACAGAGATAAGGTGTCAGGAAAATTGCCACCAAAAATGACGCGGTTAGTGCTACACCAATGGCAACAGGCAGTGCCTGGATGAATTCCTTCGACATGCCATGCAGGCAGATCGCTAGTGGGGCAAAGGCAAAGATAATGGCCGCCGTGGCTGTAAATACGGGTACCATTAACTGGGTAGCACTTTGCCAGGCGGCCGTCCATGAAGCTACACCCTCATCAAGCTTTTCGATATAATTATCTACAATAACGATGGCATCGTCTACGACCATACCCAGTACAATAATTAATGCTGCAAGCGTTACCTGGTGGAGTTCGATGCCGATTATGTTAAGCACAGCAAATGTAATCGCTATAGAAACAGGTGCCGCAATGGCGGAGATCGCGGCAACACGTAATGGCAGCAGCAGCATTACAACCAATATCACGGATAGGATGGCGATGCCAAACTCCAACATGAAATGGCCAAGGCGCTCTTTGACCACCGTAGGCTGGTCCACAATTGTCTTTACACTGACATCACCAGGAAGGTTGCTTCTTACTTCAGCGACCTTTTGCTCCAGTTGCTTCCCCAGTTCCACGATGTTGCTTCCAGGCTGCATTTCTACAGTCAGCATCATCACATCGTTGTTACCAACTTTGATCTTGTTTTTGAGTTCCTCATAACGGCGTTCGATCCTGGCCACATCTTTTAGCCTTACCACGATTCCCGCAGGTGTACTGTATATGATCTGGTCGCCGATGGCAGTTTCGTTTTTGAAACGACTGCCTGCAAAAATAGGTATCTTGCTCGCTTCCAGGGTAAGGTCGCCGGTAACCTGGGTTACATTTTGCGCCTGTAAAACCGTTGCTATAGTATGTAGGTCAAAACCATATTGCCGTAACTTTTCATCCTGTACTGTGATGTATATCTGTTGCCGCTGTCCGCCATAACGTTTGATCTTGGAGACTGCCGGGATCGTTTTGATACCATCCTCCAGCCGGTCAAGATATTTTTCAATATCGGCATAAGAGCGCCCTGGGGCAGTGACGGTTATCATCTGGGCTACCACATCCCCAAAATCACTGTTGACTACGGGACCAAGTACCCCCTCGGGTAGTACGCCCCTCATATTCATGTTGAGGCCATGCTGCAGGGTGCTCCAGAACTTCTTAGTGTCTTTTACATTGTCGTTCAACTCCGCGGTAATGATCACCTGACCTTCCTTCGTTTCCGACTTGGTTTTACTTTTTCGGATTTCCTCGAAACTAAAAAGATATTGCTCTATTTTGTTGGTGACTTCTTTCTCCATCTGGATCTCATCTGCTCCAGGGTAGGCGGCTATGACAAGCGCTTGCCGGACAGTAATCCTGGGATCTTCGCTACGGGGCATGGTAAATAGGGCAATGACGCCTGCCATAACCAGTATTGCTGTTATTGCTAACGTTATCTGAGGATAACGCATAGCCGCCTCGATAACATTTATTCTTCTTTTCTTCATTTTAATGAGCTACAATTGATGTGCACTGGTGAATATGTACTTGTTGTATCCGATAATTTTTACAGGTCAACTTTCTGGCCGTCTTTGATATTGTCCTGACCTGACACGATGATACGGTCGCCGGCCTGAAGTCCGTTGGTCACCAGAATGGAACGGTCCGACAATCCCCCTGTGCCGATACGTTTACGGATCGCCCTGTTCTGGCCGTTCACTGTAAAAACATAGGCCAGGTTGTCGGCGTCGTGTACAACTGATTCGATTGGAATGGTAATAGCGTTGGACTTGCGGGAAGTGCCGATACTGATATCAGCAATCATTCCCGGCAACAATGTGCCCTTTGGATTATCAAGCCTTATTTTGACGGAGAAGGTTTTTGATGCTGGATCTGCAAGCGGATTGATGATGGTGATACGACCGTTGAGCTGCTGGTTCAGTGTCGGGATAGTAATCTTTGCGGTCATCCCGTTTTTCATTGCACCCACTTCACTTTCCGGTACGGAAATCCTCGCATAGACCTGATCCGTCCTGACAATAGTAAACGCTGCGACACCCGGCGCGGCAGCGCTCCCTTTTTCGATCATTTTTGCTGCGATGATACCGGTCATAGGTGAATAGAGCTTGCTGTCGGCAATATGCTTTTCGTTTATCCCTTTGTTGGCCTTAGCCTGGGCTAGTCTGGTCTTGATATCCATATAGTCCCTTTCCGGAAGGCTACCTTTCTTATATAGCTCATCGAACCTTTTGTATAGATCTTCGGCCTGTTCAAGGCCAGCTTTAGCTATGGATAACGCGTAGGTATACTCCGTGGCGTCAATACCGGCCAGCAGCTGGCCTTTAACTACGTGCTGTCCTTCGTTAACCATGATCCGGTTTACGGTTCCGGCTACAGAAAAACCGACCTGAGCGGTATTGTCTGGTTCGATTGTTCCCGAATAGCTCAGCGTTTGCTGGCTGTCGATTGAAGCTACAGTCTTGACGGTTACTTTTGCCGGGAGGGTCGTTTGCTTTAACTCGTTTTTTTGTGTACAACCAAATAGAGTAATCAGTCCGGCAGACAACATCCCCAGGCAGGCATGGTTTGTAATTTTCATTTTGTAATTTGATTAATTAAAATTTTATAGCAGATTTTCATCCCGGCAATCAAGTATGTTAAGCTTTGCAGGGGAAGCGGGTTTAAAAAAAATGCTGTTTTGACCCGGGCAAAGGTCATGTTTGATTTTGTAAGATTTGGTGATAATCACGGGCATTCTATGGACGAATCACGTTTTTTTTATACCTAGTGGAGATAAGGATTACACATCAGCGAGTATAAATCATAGGTATGACAGGGTTTCAGTCGACTGGGAAGGGAGGGAGAATTAGGTTGGGTGCGGTAAAGAAGTATATGGACGACCGACAGATTTTGGATCGTCTGGTATAATGAATAAATAACAAAACCGAAAAAACTATCTTTGTGTAGTGATTAGAAAAATGAGTAAAAAGACAACATCCATCCCTGTACATTCTTTGCCCAAAGAATATCAGGAAGATTTTGTTTTTAAACAAGTAACGCCTGACGATTTAAATGCCCTGAATGAAACAGAACATGCACACAGGCACGATTATCATATCTTTTCGTTAGTACGAACAGGAACTTTCCATATTGAAATCGATTTTGAGCGTTATGAAATAAAAGCGCCTGCAGTACTTTACATTCATCCCAGCCAGATTCATCGCATCATAAAGATTGAAAAAGCGGACGTTTTTCTTCTTGGAATGAATAGTGAGAACCTGAATCCCGATTATTTAAGAATATCGGAACAAGTTATTGAACCTGCAAAGTCATTTCCGGTAAAATCCGCTATTTATACAATTTTAGACCAAACCGTCATCTTATGTGCAAGCCTTTTTGAACGGAAAACAGACAAATTATATGCTTCCGTACTAAAAGATTGCTTTAATGCTTTTGTAGGTTTGATAGTTTCACAGTATCTGGAGCAAATAGAGGGTACAGACAACCTTTCACGCTATGACATCCTTACCAAAAAATTTAAACTATTACTGGAACGGGATTTTATCCTGATTAAACAACCCTCGGATTATGCTGACGCCCTGAATATCTCTACATCTTATCTTAATGAATGCGTCCGCAATGCCACAGGATTACCTGTTTCCCATCATATCCATCAACGCATCGTTTTAGAAGCCAAACGATTGCTGTTTTATTCCGATAAATCGGTTAAAGAAATCGCGACCGAATTGGGTTACGACGATTACCCCTACTTTTGCCGGATTTTTGCTAAGATAACCGGAACAACGGCTTTGGCCTTTCGAAATAAAATAACTCATTAGGGCATAGATAGCGTTCTCCACGATATACATTTTGTGCAAAACCGCTATTCGTCCAATACAAACACCGTTTCGTCTACCTTTCACTATTTATATTCATTCTAAATTTGTAATCAGTTAGAGATTATAAAATTATGATTATAGACGATTCAAAATTCCCGGTTGTTTTTGTGGACTTTCAGCACAGCCATTCAGTAGATGAAGCCCACGGCCACGAGGATGGCATTGAGGCATTTACCCGCCTGTTCGAGCGGAAAAAACCTTTTGTGATGATCAGCACCGGTGAGACACCCGAAGAAAAGCACAAACCTTCACGGGAGGAAACCAAACAGGTAAATGCCTGGAGGAAAATCCATAAGGAAGACCTCAAATATACAAAGGCGACCATACAGGTTGAGCCGAGCATAGTAAAGCGTATGGGTATGAGGCTTTTTTCAAATGTATATGAGAAATTTTGGAGAAATCCACTTCTTTTTGCCGAAACAAAAGCAAAAGCAATTGAAAAGGCCGAACAAATATTAAGGGAAGTTTCTACTGGCAAATCGGAAGCAATATAACTTTTGTTAAATGGAAAGAGCAGCAAAATGGGCATCCAATGCGACGAAGACTTTTATGATTTCCTAAATGCCAGCGAGGACGATAACGAAGGAATTGAAGATGAAAAATTCACCAACTATACCGAAACACGACCATGACGGCAGTGGAATCCGAATAGAACCGATAGACGACGGTATCATTAATACGCCCTCAGATTTTCATGAACCGCACCGGCATGAACATTACATTTGCATACTGGTAGAAAAGGGTTCCATAGAGAACTCAGTTGATTTCAGAAAAACCATTATCCGTAAAAACTCGCTCTTCGTTTCCTATCCCGGACAGGTACACCAGTTGGTAAAATCAACGGGTGTTACGGGCTGGGTGCTTGCTATAGATAACAAGCTCGTGGATGATACCGTAAGTTCAATATTGCAACAATCGCTTTCAGAAGTCATCAACCTGGAGCTAGGACCCAGAGAATCGAAATGGTTTAAAAACATCCTGGAATTAATAGCAGGTACTGCTTCAAAAGACCTGGGTATGGTCATTAATTCCCAGGCACAGGTCACGCTGGCAACTGCTTTTATACAGCAGGTGGCTTTCGTTTACCAGGGAAGGGAACAGCGCTTTACGTTACATCATTCCGCAAACAGCATCTATATTGCCAAAAAGTTTAAACAGGTGCTGAAACAACAATTCAAGGCATTAAAGCGTCCCGGCGACTATGCCGAAATTTTGAACCTTTCGGTAAGCCACCTGAATGACACGGTAAAAGCTGTAACAGGTTTTTCGTTGACCTACCTTATACAGCAGGAAGTGCTACGGGAGGCACAACGGTTATTGTACCATTCCCATTTCAGCGTGAAAGAAATCGCAGTTTCACTGGGATATGAGGACTATAAGTATTTCAACCGCCTGTTCAGTAAGGTTGCCGGGATTTCGCCCGGAGCCTTTCGGAAACAGGAAATAAACAGGACAAAATAGTAAATATAAAAATCATGAAAGAAACAGGACACAACCACGAGCGTAGCCACAATCACGAACATGGACACGAAGACGGCCATCACCATCATGCAGGAGGCATGCATGTACACCCCATTGTTAAGAACATGCGCATTGCTTTACTGCTCAATGTGTCATTTACCATCATTGAGTTTGTCGGGGGAATAATGACGAATTCGATGGCTATATTATCTGATGCTATCCACGACCTGGGCGACAGTATTGCCATCGTATGCTCATTGGTGCTGGAAAAGAAATCGACAGGCGGGAGAACCCAACTGTTCACCTACGGAAAAAGGCGGCTTTCTGTACTGGCTGCATTTTTTACCTCTCTGATACTGATTGCCGGTTCGGTAGTTATTATCACGCAGGCCATTCCCCGTTTCTTCCGTCCGGAAAGTGTAAATACGGGAGGCGTACTGTGGCTGGCGGTAATCGGTGTGATATTTAACGGGCTGGCATTCTTCAGACTGTTCAAAGGCAAGAGCAAATCCGTTAACCAAAGAGCCGTAATGATGCATTTGATGGAAGATGCGCTGGGATGGATTGTTGTACTGGTCGGCGGGTTTATCATGTATTTTACCTCCTGGATATGGATAGATCCTTTACTGTCTATAGGCGTGGCTGTCTTTATCCTCTACAATGCAATACGAAACATCATGCAGGCGCTAAAAATATTGTTGCAGGTAAAACCGGATAATTTTAACGACATGGAAATAAAGGCCGCATTGCTTAAAATACCAGGTATAACCAATATACATGACCTGCACGCCTGGACAATGGACGGCGAGTACAATGTGCTGACTACTCATTTGGTACTGAATAGCGACGCGAATATGGAAGACCTGCGTAAGGTAAGAAATGAGGCATATCATGTACTTTCCCATTTAGAGATACATCATCCCACCCTACAATTTGAATTTGAGGGAGAATCGTGTGCCTTGATACACTGCTAAAAATATATCGTATGAATACAGGCGAAAAAACATTGGCAGAAATGAGGGAAATCCTTGAAACATATTTAATGAAGAACAACTATCGGAAAACCCCCGAACGTTTTTCAATACTGGAAGCGATTTATTATTTCAACAAACGTTTTGATGCAGAAATACTCTATATCGACATGATAAACAAAAAATACAGGGTAAGTAGGGCGACCATATACAATACACTCGAAATCCTGGTTGCCTGTAACCTGATCGTGGAGTTACATTTCAACAAAAATATGGCTGAATATGAACATGCGACAAAAAAAGGGGAGCATTGCCATATCGTTTGTCTTGATTGCCATGAGGTAATGGATATTGATGAGGAGTTTCCCGGCTTAAGCGCTAAAGAAAAACAGGTACCCCGGTTTGGGTTTGAGATACAACAACAGGTTCTTAATATTTTTGGCAAATGTATGAGCCATGCAAACGGCTTCTGCGATAAAAAAAGAAGAGAACTGAAAATGCCTTTGATGTAGTCTGAAATTGCGATTTTTTAACTTTATCAGACATCTTTCAGGGCTTTAAGAACCTCGTATTAGTTCGCTTTACGGTGTTCTATCCCTCCTCGTGCTTTGTTTTCTATAGGAAACAACTGCCATTTGTCCTACTTATCCCGTGATTGGTGAGATTAAAAAAGAAAAGTAGAGCCATACATTTGCGTCGTATTTATATTGAGTCTAAATAAGTATAAAAGCATTTGTAAAACTTTACCATTTCTAATCATCATGTGGAATATAGAAAAAAAGCAAGGTAGTATGATCATAAAATGTACAATAGAAAATAGTGCATTTTATGATCATACTGTCCAGAGGAAAAATTGGGCTAAGAAAATAAACAGCATAATACTTTTTTTTACACTGTTCATGTTGTTTACGGCACAATATGCTGTTGCACAGAACAAAACTTCCATTACGGGAAAAATAACCGGCATTTGGGGAGAAGCAGTTTCAGGTGTCGACATAAGTGTTAAGGGCAATGAGGTAAGAACCTTGTCGAAAGAAGATGGGACTTTTGAGCTGAACAATCTGAAACCCGGCAATTATGAATTCCTGTTCAATGGATTGGGTTATAAGCCACATAGTCAAAAAATAAGCCTTTCGGCTGGACAATCCATAAAAGTAGAGGTAAAACTAACCGAAATATCTACTGTTCTGGAATCGGTAACCGTAGCTGGCAAAACGCAGGCTGCAGAAGTGAGGCAACAGGCCTATAACGTAGCCGCTATTGATGCACGCAAACTTCATAATACCACTTATGACTTGAACCAGGCGCTGAACAAAGTTTCCGGCGTAAGGATAAGGGAAAGCGGCGGGCTTGGCTCAGCTTTTAATTTTTCCCTGAACGGTTTTACCGGAAACCAGGTCAAATTCTTTCTGGACGGCATCCCTATGGACAACTTCGGAACATCCCTCCAGATGAACAATATCCCTATCAATATGGCAGACCGCATCGAGGTGTATAAAGGGGTCGTTCCGGTATGGCTGGGTGCCGATGCACTTGGTGGTGCTATTAACATTGTAACTAACCCCAACAAAAGGGATTACCTCGACGTATCCTATTCCTATGGTTCGTTTAACACGCATAAATCTGCTGTTAATGCGGGATATACTGCCAAATCGGGCTTCACCATGCAGGTGAATGCCTTTCAGAATTATTCAGACAATAATTACAAGGTGGATGTGGACGTAGCCAATCTGACCACCGGGGTTTACACACCCATGCGGGTAAGCCGCTTCCACGATACCTACAGGAATGAGACCGTAATTGCCAACATAGGTGTTGTGGGAAAACAATATGCCGACAAGCTCCTTTTTGGTGTTACCCTTGGCCAAAACAAAGCCGATATACAGACGGGAAACCGGATGTTCGACGTGTATGGCGCGCGGAAACGGAACGGCGATATCATCATGCCCTCCTTAAAATACCTTAAAAACAACCTTTTCATAAAAGACCTTAACCTGAGCCTCAACGCAAGTTACAATCTTGGCCATGAACAATTGGTGGATACCGTTTTTAAGCAATATAATTGGCTGGGGGAATCCAGAGATAAGTCTACAGATCCCGATGCGGTTGGAGGCGAACTCAAGCGAACTTTGTACAAGTATAAAAACAACAATGCCAATGTTACCGCCAATCTTGGCTATAAATTTTTAGATAAACATTCCTTAGCGCTGAATAACACCTTTTTAGGCTTCGACCGAAAAGGAAAGGACGAGCTGGACCCGGGCAATAACCTGAACATGCAGCCTAGAGAAAACTTTAAAAACATTTTGGGCCTGGGCTACCGTTACGATATGAATGAACGTTTCAATGCTTCCGTATTCCTGAAAAATTACAACCAATCCACAACCGCATTCCAAAGCTATACACCACCTAATGCGCCCTGGGGTACGCTCCCCACTTACACCGAACAAAAAAAATCAGTAAATAAAACCGGCTATGGCGCAGCGGCTTCCTATTTTTTGAATACCGGCTTGCAGGCTAAAGCTTCTTACGAAAAGACTTACCGTTTGCCCGAAAACGATGAGTTATTCGGCAACCCGACCATAGACCGGATTGAAAACTTTTCGCTTCGACCGGAAAGTTCTGAAAATGCGAACCTGGGGCTGGCCTATCAGTTTATAGCTGTTAAAGCGCATAAGCTCCATATAGAGACCAATTTCATTTATCGCAACTCGAAGGATTTTATCCGCCCAAACCTGACCTCTGTAGGTGGTGTTGCCATGATACAGATGCTCAACCAACAGGATGTAAGGACAACGGGAATTGATGGAGAAATCCGGTACACGTTTAAGGATGCACTGGTTGTAGGGGTGAACATGACCTGGCAGAACATCCTTAACCAGACAAAATATGAAGCTAATGAGACACAGGTTAGCCAGATATACAAGGACAGGATACCCAATATGCCCTACCTCTATGGAAATGCGAATGCGCAATATTCCATCAAAGGGCTGGGGAGTGCCACCAATGTGCTGAATATTGGTTACAACCTGACCTATGTGCATGAGTATTACCTGAACTGGCCCAGCCAGGGGTCAACCGGTAGCAAGCTGAATATCCCTGAACAATTCCAGCACGATGTTAATGCTGTATACAGCATAAAAGACGGACGGTATAATATTGGCCTGGAATGCAGAAACTTACTTGATGCAAAAATATACGACAATTTTAGCCTGCAAAAGCCGGGCAGGTCATTCAATATCAAGTTGCGGTATTTTATTGCCAGAAATCAAAAATAACGAAAGCATTTTATTAATTTTTTTAATCCATAAACATCAAATAATATGAATAGATTTAATTTTCTCCTGCTTGCAGGATTATTCCTTGGCCTTGCTATGACCGGGTGCAGTAAAAATGATGACAACACTTCACCAGGTCCCGAACCTGTTGGCAATGCTAAGTATGTACTGGCCGTAACAACAACTGCCGGAGGCGCCACCACTTATCTGCTCACTGCTGATCATCTTTCAAAGGGTACCACCTCAACGACCGGCAATGGTACAGAGACAGACGACTACGGTTATATTGTCCAAAACAACACGCTGTTCGGCCAGGTTTACGGGTTTAGCAATCAGGGGCCGTTAACAGCTTTTAATCTTAATAATCAGGGACATATTGTACAGGGAACCACCCTCAATATGATGACAACCCATGCCATGGCAACTGTTAATAACGACGATATATTGTTTGCAAATATACCCAGAGATATTAACAGCCCAACGGCTACCTTTACGGTAGTCAATGCAGTAAATCCCCAGATAAAAAGTACAGGCAGCGTAAACCTAACAACAGTAGCAAACAATGGTGAACTGGCTTACTTTACTCATTTAGTACAAATTGGCAATAAAATATATGCTCCTTTTATGAGCATTAAAGGGACTACCGACAATACTTTTGGTTCCAATTACCTTGACAATAGCTGGGTTGCCGTGTTCAGCTATCCTTCCATGCTGCTTGAAAAGGTCTTCAAGGATAACCGCACAAGTTACATTGGTTCTTACTCTGGACAGAATGGGCTTAACAAGATTGACAATGGCGAGGTCTATGCCTTTTCCACCGCAGTAACAGGTTCTACCAAACATTCAGCCGGACTGAAAATAAATACCAATTCGCAAGAGTTTGACCAGAGTTATTTCTTCGATATAGAAACAGCTTCTGGTGGCCATAAATACGCCAGGAGTACTTACGTGGGCGGTACTCGTTTTCTTGCTGAAATGTATGCTGAAGCAGGCGCATCAACAGGTACGGTAAAACTCGCCATATTGGATGTAGCTTCAAAAACGTTAACCTGGGTTGCAAATTCGCCAATTTATACGCCATCCCTTTTCTCTACACCCACTTACGTAGAAAGTGACAAGAATACCGTTAATATCCCGATAAAAGATGCAAGCGGACAGCTCGCTATCTACCAAGTTAACGGTTCCAACGCTACAATAACAAAAGGACTTGTAGTAAACGGCGCAGCAGATATTTATGCCATTAATAAACTTACCTATTAGGGTGTAAATTATATGCAGCAGATGAAAAAAATATCCAGGACAGTAAGTTTGGCCTGGTTAGCTTTTTTTGAGGGTTGTATATTTTCCATTGCACAAACGAAAACGGAAAAAAGAATTTCACAGCCGGCAGTTACAAGGGAAGTCCCATAAAAGCTAGCCCATCGTGGTACCGGATTTTGGCGCATTGGAAACGGTCAAAAACAAAAGGGAATGCAGGCAAGGAGATTTTCTCTTTTTCTATAATGAATGAGTAATTAAAATGAGCAATTATTTTATTACAAAAAGGGGAATTAGAATGGGCAGCAACGAAAACGGCTTAATAGAACTGGTATATACCCTGCATGCGTATGGTGTTTTCTATATCGGCAAAGAAAGAAGCGGAAATGAAAGGTGTCGCACTTTTTAGCGCCATTTCTAAAATAACCTATTAAAAGTTATTCATTGAAGTAAACAGATCACATTGAAAAAAAAGACAGATGCTATACGGTGGGCAAAACACCAAAAAAGGTGGTTTGGTAAATGGCATACCTACCTGGGGATTATCGCGGGTATTGTCGTGTCATTTATCGCTGCAACCGGGTCTTTACTGGTATTTCAGGATGAGATAGACCGTGCCTTAAATCCTGGCCTCTTCCACACTCTGGAAGGAAAGCCAAAGCTGGCTTTCCATGAGGTTTTTGATATAATGAAACGTAGCTACCCTGCGAGGCAAATTTCCAGTATCAGTCTAAGTGAAAAAGATGACCTGTGTGATGCCTATATCGTTATGCTTTCTACTAAGGGGGAACCAGGTAAGGCGATTGAAGCTTTTATCGATCCATATAACGGGAAGCTATGCGGTAAAAGAATTTATCGGAGTTCCTTTGTGAAGATACTAAATGAGCTGCATGCGAACCTGATGCTTTCCTTACCTGGAAAAATCATTGTCGGACTCTCTACATTAGTGCTGCTTATACTGACTATTTCAGGTCTGCGGCTCTGGATTCCCCAAAAATGGAAACAGCTTAAATCGGTGCTAACCGTCAGGTTTAACGGCAGTTGGAAAAGGCAAAATTACGACTGGCACAATGCCATAGGATTTTATACCGCACCATTTGTAATTGTCCTGTGTTTGACCGGGTTTTGCATGAACCTGGGTATTTTAGGGGCACCCGTACTGATGAAAGTGGGCGGCGAGGACCTGGGCGTTATAAAAAAGCTCATCCAAACCAAATCTCACTACATCAAAGGAATCGCACCGTTGCCGCTTAAGGATATACTTTACCGTGCAACTAAAGAAATGCCAGATGCACGGGTAATCTCAGTATTGCTTCCCACTGACTCAGCAGGTTCATTTGCCCTCCAGATGCATGCCAGAAGTAAGATTGGATGGGCTAAAAGAGATGCTGTACTGATCGATCAGTATTCGGGGAAAATACTTTTCAATAGCCGAAAGGATTTCCAGCAAATAGGCAAAGCCTATCTGGGATGGGTACAACCACTTCATTATGGTAATTTCGGTGGTATGCCAACTAAGATATTCGCTTTTGTGGGTGGACTCTCTCCGTTACTTTTAATGATCTCCGGCCTGATAATTTGGTGGCCGAGGTATAATAAACAAAAGCCTAAGAATTTTTCAGGAACAACTACCGGCCCGCTTAAGGAGCCAGAGCCTAGAAAAGTTCCTACAATAAAATCCTACAGACAAACATGGTTTAAGGCATGCAAACAGGGTAGTGGGTACGGTTTATGGATTGCGCTAATCAGCCTGGTTACCGGAGCGATATACGGGCTGCCCTCAAAAGTGATTATCGAACCTGCCTTATTAACATTTTACCTGGTAACCAGCATTGTAATGCTGAATTTTGCAGTGGCTTTAATTACGTTGGTACTGGTATTGTCGGCGAAAGGAATAGTGTCGTTTCGCTCCAGGCTTGACATATTTGGATCAGTAAGGTACTTTGCATTGTCGCTCTCCATTTCAGTGGTATGCTTATCGCTGTTCTTTGTTTTGTATAAATGTGGCATTACTGAATTTTAAGATTATTCTCCAATGTGCTGACACTTCACCTCAGACTTTCGGAAACCAAATTAGATAATGCAACGAACTTTAAATGGCTTTAAAAATTTTTAGCCTCGGTTGGCATGACAACTGCTTGCGCTGGCTAAGGGCTATCGGAAATTTGGGGACAGATCCCTCAGGTGAATTTTCGGCGTTTACCGACGTTGTCAGGGATATTCTGGATTTAAAACTTACGGGTGGATTCTCGCGAGTTCAGAAAGCTAAGACTCTACCGATAGATTTTCAAACAACATCCAAGAGATTACAAGAGATAATGATGAGAATATTTTTATATGATGGAACCCTTCAACTTGCTTATACACAAGTAAGGATATCTTCATAAAATATTGGGATGATTTATGCTATCCAAGTTCTGATGATAGCACTATAATCTCTGAGTTGACAAACTGGGTTTATTTTTTATAATCATATTGAAGTAGGTCAATTTTGGATCAGAAAATAGTACGAGATAGTTATATGCTAACCAGGGTTTAATATTAATTTAGGAAGCGGCCTTTTGTAACCATTGTCCACTTCAATGCAAAAATACTATATTTGAATCTAATAATTATATTAAACACATCTTATGAAGAAACAGATTTTAATTACTGGGATTATCTTGAGTTTAACTGCAATAATAAGTTGTTCTGAGAAGAAAGGACCTGAAAAATCAGCTAACGATAATTCGCAAATACAGGAAAATAACAAGGTAGCAGGAAGCGATTGCAATATTCGTATAGGAAACATAGCATTTACCAAAAGTATAAATGGGGCAGATACGCTTGTTAGTATTGATGGTGATAAAATTATTTTGAAAGTAGGCGGAGAAAAAGACTATTTTTCGGATCCAGATGCAAAATTAACTAACAACACTTCACCTGTCTTACTTTCAAAAATAGACAATACTAAACCATTTACTATTTCTGCCAAAGTTACACCTGAATTCACTAAGCAAGGTACTTATAATGCAGGAGATTTATTTTTGTATTCAAATGAGGGCTTTTGGGAAAAGTTTTGCTTTGAGCAAAGCGAGGGAGGGGAACACCGCATGGTTACTGTACGCAATAAGCAGTTCTCTGATGATAATAACCACGATATCGTTGAGCAATCATTTGTTTATATGAAGATATCATCTGATACTAAAACTATTGCCTGTTATTACTCTCTTGATAACAAGAAATGGCAAATGGTACGTCTGCATAAAAATGATTATCCCGAGATTTTGTATGTGGGTCTAAGTGCTCAATGTCCTGTGGATAAGGTCGGGTCTTCATCTATCTTTGAAGAACTAAGTCTAAGCAACAAAAGCGTAACCGACTTCAGGCTAGGCAAAGAATAAAAAAGAGGTAAATTCTCTAACCGGGGATCATAGGTAAGAATTTCATCCATGGATTAATCTCAAATCATACAAGTGCTGATATAACATCAAACGACTAATACCTGGGACAAGTTTGGTGACCGAGAAAACTAGGGGCATCAGCTGTTAATGAAACACCAATTCGAATAATTCACTAATGAAAAGTTATCAAATATTCATCTCAATTTTTTCCAAAAAACCGTCCTTTTTTGGAAAAGTAATTAATTAATGGCTTCGAATAAAAATATTATACAATTGCTTAATTCGCTTATTTACAGGGTTTAATCATGCTCAAAAATACTCTGTTTAAACTTTTAACGAAAAGTCTGGTAGTTTAATTTTTCAATAGCTAAAAAGTAATGATGAATAAACTGCTTTCCCCTTGCAAAAGGAGGTTTTTTGTTAATTTTAAAATAGAAATCAAGGGTGATAAGTCTGATAAAAGTCTGCCAAATACCCCATAAAAATATCGAAATGAGAAAATTGAAACCTCTCTCAGCGTATCAAAAGGAATCTGCGGAGAAATATTAGGCGAATTTTTCACTCCGATAATCTCCACTAACCACAATAAATAATTTAATACAAAACAGTTAAAGTTAACCACCAATATTGCATCCGATTCCAGCCTCAATAATTAACTTTCACATTTGTCAAATTTTTTGTCCTATTATAATCTGGTCAAGGTGATCTAATCTAAAATTACCTTGATTTTTTGGCACCTGATTAAATGAATTTTTTTCTTTCCAAATCCTCGATTATTGGCTCATAAGCAATAAAAATTGATTTAAGTGTTTAATTATTCCTGCTTATTGGTACAGCCGGAGTTCAGGTTTTTTAATCCTGGCTCCGGTTTTTTTTATTTCCTATTTTTGCGCTTTATTAAAAATAATTAATTTATTAAGTTTTGAAAGCACAAGTCAGCCACAACAGCTTCCCAACCATTAAGACTTGAGTCAGGAAAGGGGTAAGACATACTATTATCCTAAGCCAAAACATTACTAACAAGAATTATATGGCAAACAAAAATTTAGACTTCTTAATAAGAAAAAATAAAGGAAAGTTTTTACAGCAGAAGTATGAAACAATATTCATTTCTGCTGGCTTATTCATGGATAAAATAGAATATATTGATCTGGAAAAATCAGACTATTTAATAAATAGAATTAGGGCGATATTTCCTGAAGTTCGAGAGGAGACTGAAATTCTTTCGGATAATATTACTGTCTTAGATTCAAAACTATTGACGAAAGCATTTTCTATGGTTGATTCTGATTATTGTTATATATATTCTGATGATGTATACTATTGTGGAATGTATCTGATTAGTTCAAAATTAGCACAGGAATGTTGTTTAAATGTTGCGAAATTGGGTTATAGTAACACATGTTTTGTTCTTGATAAGGAATTGAAGTTTGCAATTAGAATTAATTTCTATGATGAGGACGACAATGAGTACAAAAATAATTTTGATATTCAACTTAAGGAAGCTTAGCAAGCCAATACTATAACTTAAAAGGCTGATTTTTTCTGGCCTTGATACATGTCATTTTCAAGCAATCTGGTGATTTGATTAATAGTGCTTTCTGGATTAAACAGAAAAGCCGTATCAATTTTTTTTGATACGGCTTGTTTATGGGATGCAAATTTCGCCTCTGTAGGGTAATAGCTATATCCTTAAGTTAATAATTGGTTTTAGTTGCCAGGATCTTTCACTTTCTCCACCACATCCTGTATGTTCTGCGGTAAATTTGAAAGTAAATTATAGCCCGTTGCACTTTCTATATCGCGTACAGACACAATATAGTTCTTCCAGCTTGGATTTGTGCTGTTGATGTTGGGTGTGTTGATGGCAATAACCCTTGTCGAACTACTTACGCGGCTAATATCATTGTCTCCCGTTTTTAGCAGTACTGCCACTTTCCAAACGTTTGCCGGAACGGTTACTTTGCCATTGTTGATGGTGTTCACTACCGATGCGCTTGCCGAACCGATGCCGCCTGTGCCATAACTTCCCATGATCACATAAACCTCGTATCCGTTCAATGCCTGGGCGCGGAGATAGCTTTCAAAAGATTCCCATGTTTTCTGGTTGTTGTTCGGCGCCTGAGGAATCATGTTGGTCATCAGGAAAGTTGCTGAATTGGCAGTATTTGAGCTTGTACGGTCGCCGCTTGGACAGTTATGCCCCCTGTCAAAACCGGAACCTGAATAGCTGTTGCTCTGTACCTGGTACCAATTTGCCGGCAGGCCTGTAAATGAAGCGAAATCGTCTTTTCTGCTTGCTGCACCAGTAAAGTTGTTCGGATCCAGGTGCCAGCTTACCCAGTTCGGTGTTCCGCGGGTCATGCTGTAACTCTCGATATAATATTTTTGATCGATCAGGTAATTTTCTGCTGAAACCAGGTTGGCCGTAGCGCCTGATGGGTTACCAAAAAGTAGGTTAGAATTATCACCTCCGGCCGGCGGTGCATCCGCACCTGCATCCGGTGTGCCTCTTCCGGGGGTTGCTGTGGAGCCGCCGTTATCTACAGGATCCGTATCCGCTCCACCTACGGTAATGCCCGGATCACCTGTACCTTTAAAGATGATGTCGTCGATGTTGATCCTGGTTGTACCGGCTTTTTTGATCTGAAAGCGTATTTTGCCTGTTGTATTCACCTTAAAGGAATCGGTAACCAGTGTGGTGCTGGTTTCTGTAATATCCGTACCTAACTGCGTGAAGGTTTTACCACCATCGGTAGAAGCCAGAAGCTGCCAGGTTGAACTGGCGTCTGTTCCATATTTGGCATGGGAAACGTAAATCATTTGAGTGCCTGCGATATCAAAGTTCATGGACAGGTAACCTGTTCTTAAGCGGACAGACTTCGCGCCATCCTTGGCATCAGCTGCAAGATTGCCCAGCAGCGCATCGCTCAATGTCCATTTGCCGGTTAGTAGCTGAACACTGTCTAATGCATAAGAGCCTTTGCTGCCAGATTCGAAAGTCTCCGTTATGGCATAAGCCGTTGGCGCTTTTGGTGGTGGTGTGGTTGGTGTTTCATCTCCGATGCTTGTTTTTTTTGAACAGGAGGATAGGATCAGGATGCCGATAAATCCTGAATAGGTAAGGATGTTTTTTAATTTCATGCTTTGATTTTAATGTCTGGTTGTTCGCGTTAACGTAGATCATTTTTCAATGCGCCGCGAAGATATGGAGAAAAGATGTCTGTTGTGTTAAGTTAATATTAACAAAGTGCAGGGTAATTGCAATTGGGTAGAATGCTGGTGTTTAATGCTTGTTTCGCCACGGTAACTACCTGTTTCACCACGTTCGATGATGGGTTTTGATTTCTTTACCTGATTTATTTGGCTGAATTGATAGGGGAAGTCTTTGTTAATCGGTACTTCACCTTGGGTTCAAGTCTATTAATCTTGACTCCGGTTTTTTATTCTCTATTGATTTGTGCTTTGATAAAAGATTATTAATTTATTAAGTTTTGGAAAGCACAAGTCAGCCCCGACAGTTCCCCAACCGCTAAGACCTGCGCTAGGAAAGGGGTAAGTCAACCACAAAAGTTCCCCAACGACTGAGACTTGCACAAGGAAAGAGATTAATCTAATCTTGATTTTTCAAAAAAAATATTGTTTCGTTATACTTGTAAAGTGGTCAGTGGAAATCCCGTAAAAAAGGTCTTAAGGTCGTTATCAAGTTTTTATTACAACTGTCAGTTCTAACATTTACTTATTATATTTTGATTTTAAATAGTCTCTATACCAAAATAGAATTTCTAGCAGGCCGAACACCGTTGATTGATAAGCATAGTGATAATGAGGTTTGCTATAATTATGTGATAAGATCTGAGAACACTGCATTACTGCACAAAAAATCCAGCCAGTGTGATCGTTAAGGATCTTTGCAGGAGCTGTTTTTACAACGCTCCCAATTTTAGCCTCTCTGCCTATTAGATAATAATATCCAGCTTTTAAATTCGGTCTACCATCTTGATCAAGTCTGAGAAGTTCATCCGGCATAAATGCTTTGTCTATTTGGTTAGCCGTTTTCATCAATGATTCTAGTATGTCTCTGATTTTATTGTAGTATGATTTATCTACGGCTGTTGCTGACAATGCTGATAAAATCTCAACCATTGTTTGTTCCATGTTTTTTGGAAGTCTAACATCATCAAAGAGACAGAATATTTCCTGATGTCGATGTTTTATTCTGTTAGCTGGAAGGTTGGCCGATTCATGGATGAGTTTTTCGAAAATGTCTGCTACCGGTAGATTTTTACTATACATGCCTAAGAGGACAGGATCTTCCCTTTCGAGAAAATCATCAATATTCCCGTTATCCTTATCTATAAAAGCAGTATAAACTATAGTTGGGATAAAGAGTCCCTTCGCCTGCTGTTGCTTGAGCCAACCAATAGCTGTCACAACATGTCTTGAATCCTCAGTTTTCGAATCTGCATTCAATTGGCCTTTACCATCTAATATAAGCCCTGAATAAGAATCCCATTCTGCTTCCAATAGCGTTTGGGCATCCTCCCAATTGGTAACGCAGGTAAGATCTATCTCCATTTTATAAGCCTGATCCTTATAGCCTTCGAAAAGTCGTGAATTATCATCACTGAATAGTATCTTCATCATTGCTTAATGGTAATTTGATTAAAAAATGTATGCCCTTTATCACCTCTTTACCGTTTATATTGGTGCCAAGTTTGGAATTTTTCAGTTCGATTTCTTCAAAGGTTCCTCGGTGGTCTAGAATAACCTTATTGGTAAGAAATCCGCCAATGCCCGTTCCACTAATAGAGCCAGTTTTTTTTCCAAAGGTAGTATAATCTTGGAAAGAGAAGCCCTCCGGAAACGGATTTCCATCGTTTATATAATTTATTTCCAACCACTGTCCATCCTCTGATTTACTGACATCAAAAAGAATGTTCTTTTCTACTGTATTGTTTCCGTAGCCATGTTTGTACGCATTGTTTACCAAGTTTCTCAAAGCCTTAGTCAACAGATCGAAATCTATAAGGATAGTATCTGTTGACTCAATACTTTCATTCAGCCTGATCTCTGTCTCAAATTCGTTCGCCCCTAATCGCACTTTGATGTTTTGAAAAAAATCCAATATTGTTGTCCTACGCAGCCGTTTGCCAGTTCCGAGTGCCCCGGTCATGTCTTCAATGATGGAACCCATTTCCCCAATTAATGTCCTTAGTCCATCAAACACATCCCTGATCGGGCTTGAGCCTGGTCGAGGAGAGATCTGATTGTCTAGAAGATCAGCATCAGATAGAAAATCTTGTAAGTTTGTGATCTCTGTAAGCAAAGGGTTTTTTAGGTTTCCAAACTCATGTTTAAGGGAATCTAGCACTTGCTGATCAAGGACATTTGCATGGTTAATCTGCTTTTCTTGCGAACTTTTAATAAAGCTGGACAAGACTTGTTTTACATATATCTCCTGCTTTTTAAGTTCTGGAACCCATATCGAGATTTCGTCAAAGTCTTGGATCCGTATAGACCTCATTCCACTAATTGAACCCATAATATTCATCTGATCAATCGCATACTTTTCCCTCAACTGCAGTACCAGAAACAGGGGGTCAATAAGACTCTTTTTAACGCTAAAAGATATGATATTGGGATTCACCAGTATTGGCTGGTCACCGGAGTAGACTGTAGCATTTAGATCCTTTCCCAATCGGGCAAGTAGTACGGTATCATTTGTCAGTAGGTATTTCTGAAAGGAAGAATGAACTTCGCGTGTATCTTCGACAAAGGTATCTATTTTTGCACGGTTTAAGAAAGGCGTCTCACCTGATCTGGCAAGGTTTTGCGGTTGGACATAAGGAATGCCTTCAGATGTATTAAGGTATTCTACTACCGAGGGAGTTCGTTTTCCATAGCTCTTGATCAGATCTGATAGACTTCTATAGGTTTTGCCACGCTCTAATTCGGGCCGGTTGTATATTGCAACTGATAGTGCATAATTATGTGATCGGATCTCATCGTTATCGACTCTCTTCCGATTAAGGTATCTGATGGGAATGAGGGATGGGCCTTCGGGAATTTCTGCATACTGTTCTACAGTGAGCTCGACAAGCTCTATATTCTTTCGCAAGCTGTTTGAACGTTTCTCTAATACTAGTATTGATGCTTTTACACCCGAAAAAGGTTTGAAAGCACTTGTTGGAAGAGAAATAATTCGGCTAATCAGTCCTTCTTCAACAAGCGTGCTTCTAATCTCTCGGAAGGCAGCATTGCTAAAAAATCCATCAGGGAGTAAAATGATAGCCTTCCCATCTTGATCCAAACTTTGAACTGCCTGAGTAACGTATACAATTTCGGCTGGTACCCGCTGGGTATTGGAAAAAAGATGCCTTGGGATATTCGAAGGAAGATCAGAATGGTTGATCTTTAGCCCAAATGGAGGGGTAAAGATTACAAGGTCAAATTTTTGATTGGGAGGGTAATGTATGCTGTCAACGTTGTTAAATGAAAAGTGACGGATCTCACTGGCCATGAGATTCAGTTTTCCCAAGACAATCTGTTTTTCATTAAAATCCTGAAGGGTGTAGTGAATTTGTTTGGATAGTTTAAGGTTAATGGAAGTAATGGTTGTACATTGGCCTGCATAAGGATCGAATACATTACTATATCTATCTTCTTCGATTTGATCAGCGACTATATTGTTTATCCTGCCAGGAGTATTAAATACACCGGACTCCATTTGGCTTTGGCCAAAGATATTCTGCCAATGGGCAAAGAACATTATGAACTGTTCTGTCGAAAAGGATAGAAAATCTACTTTTTCCACAACACCAACTATTCTATCAAAGAGATTTGGTCTAAATTGTTCAAAGATGTATTCCATCATCCTGATCTCTGAGGACGTAAATTGCTGCTGCTCAAGGAAATTTAAAATTTTTGGGATATGGTGTTCATTTCCATGTACTGTTGTCAAAAGATGACTGCGGCTAAATCGATAATAGATAAATATGGCTCCAACACTTATGTCGGCATCAGCCAATCTATGTCCACTATCTCTAATCATATTGAGAATAATTGTGGGGACCTCCCTGAATCCGCTCATTCCACTGCTCCCGCTGACGATTCTGCCATTTTCATCCCTTGAAAAAAGGTTTGGATAATTGTTTACCCTAGCTGTTATCTGAGAGGGACTTAAGGGAGATAGGTCTCCCCTAATATAGATTCCGTAGCTGTTTATATAGTCTGCAATCTGTGCGCTGCTAGCAGCATGGTCCAGATTGGCCAAAGCCTCGATTATAGCGTCCTGTAATGTCATATTGCTTATATTTATTACAAAGATGAAATTAATATGTGCAATGATCCCTGCACATGAATTAATAATTTTCTAACATCTTTGAAATTTTCTATTTAAGCTATCTTTTAAGCAGAGATTCCAGTAAAAGTTTTCACCGGATTTCACTCCAAACTGTTCAATCTAACTAGCTTACATTCTTTTGTACTATAATACTCTATAAACAGCTATTATGTCAGCTTCAGGATTATTTATCAATTCTTCATCCTTAATCGATTCTCTTTCACTTTTATCGAAGATATTCATGTGGTCGAGAATTTTTTCTAGCCATTTTTCCTGTGTCTGCATTTCCTTTCTTGAAAATAGGCGTTCCGTTTCCGAAAATAATAGTCTTTCAAAGCCGGATGGAATGAACAAGTGATCTAGATCTGCTAAAGTAAAATAATGCTTGAAATACTCGTTGTTTTCCGGGTCATTCGGATCATTACTATAGTATTTGTCTGAATGAACCCATACGTATATAAATGAACCTGAAACTAAATTTAACTTCAATTGGCTTATTATATCCTGGCATTGTGCCAAATTAAAAAAGTGGAGGATATTAGCCAGAAAAACTACAGAATAGGTTTCTGATGGCAAAGGATCACTAAGCAAAGTGAGATTGAACAACTCGATATTTTCGTCTGTAATGGGTAGGGCATCTAACCTGTTTTTTAGTTGGTCAAGTTGAAATTGTTCGTTGTCAATTCCTATTAATTTTCTGTTTGTGCTGATATAATCAAAGAGAAAACTTGTTTGACCACAACCTATATCAACTATGGCACCATTAACAAATTCATTTTCATAATCCCTTAAAGGATTATGCATTACCCTGATTAAATCATCAGTTGTAAAAGTTTCGGAATAAGCCTCCCAATATAGGCGCATTTGAGTATCCATAAGCATTAATTTCAGAAATCAAATTACAAATTCTTAATGTTCAAACCAATTTTCTGAAATAAATTAATAAGATGATTTGCAGTAAGTAAAAATATTAAAGTATTTGCTTCCATATCTGCCAAATTCTTTGTTCTATTATAATCTGTGGTCAAGGTGATCCAAATAAGAATCACCTGGTTCAAAATAGCAGCCTTTTTTATCATATAAAAGCCCTCACAATTCGTAAGGGCTTAAATCTTTATTCCTCACTCAAAACTTCCTTTCCCATCAGCAACATAGCTGTAAATCACCATATATTCTATTCCGTTCTTTTGAAAATGCCCGATAGGAATATCGCCTTTTTCAAAGTAGGCTGATTTGCTTTCGAATGGAATGCCACAAAGAATGGTATTTGGTTCTATTTGATGATAAACAACATCGTTTCTATGGTTTGCTATAGCCATCAATGCTGATAAATTTTTGCTCGATCCTTTTTGGTTAAACTTTGGATGATGCGGGTGCTGATTAGCCGATACCCATGCACCCGGTTCCATTGGTTTATAAAATTTACTTAAAGGGATATCGAAGCGGCGTGGCAAAAAACAAGAAGTTACTGTTCCGTTGGTTGTGATGGTTCCGGTTTCTATAAAGAAATGGGTAATTCGAATCCAATGCCGGGTGAGCTGATACACATATTCCCGAATGGAATTTTGCCCATCCTCTAAAAATTCTGCCCAGCCCGTGTAGCGTGGCAAAGTCATCATGATTTCAGAAATGTTTCCATCAATATGATGTAGGGTGGCCTTTACCGCGCAAATGGCAGGTAATACATTCATGTTGGCTGATTCAGCTGCAACCTGAGCAGGGAGCTGTGTGTTTTTGTTTTTACTTTTGGCAGTTTGCATAACCTAAAAATTAAAAGTATCCTGGTCGCTGCAAACTGCCAAATAACTCTTTTCAGAGATATAGGAAATGTGGGGCTACCACTCGACCAGGAATATTGTTAAAAATTAATTGTTGTTTTGGATCTCTGAGATTAAGTGAAAAAATATATTATTTAACAGTTTGCATCACTAATTTAGAAACAAAATCTCAAATCTCAAAGAAAAATCTCTAATAATTTGGTTTATCATCAGCGTTAAAAGTAGCTTCAGTCATGCTCTTTTCTTGCTGTAATTGGATTTGCTACACACTGTGTAGCAAATTGACTTGGAACCATAATAGTTTAATGATGAGGGGAATAGGAGATTAGCGTTGAACTCTTTTATCATCTTAAATTCAGCCATTATATAAAGTGCCGTACATTCTGTCAAATTAGGGAATGGTATCATCTGGATTTATTGTTATTACCGGCGTGATTGTGGTATCTATTTGATTTGTCGTCGATATTTTGTATTTTTACTTATCAAATTAGATATTCGTTATGGTCGATTTTGAACTTGAGGAAAAACATAAAAAGTACCTGATTACGGTCAAAAATTTACGCCACAGGAACTTCAGTAACAACTTACCTTTTTTGATTCTTTCCGAGGACCTTCCAGATGGACAGGTATACAAAGAATTTCCAGATGGGCGTATTGAAGTTCAAGAGATAAAATCTGCAGGAAAAAATTTTAGTACTCGTGTAGTCAAGATCCTTAAGGCATGGCAGGCACAAAAGGTTCGCGAGGCCTATGGATTACATTAAGCCTACCTTGATTGTCATATCGGGTCCCAACGGAGCTGGTAAGTCTACGCATATTCAAACTATGTTGCCTACAGCTTTTGACGGCATTGTTTCTTTTGACAGGGACAATATAAGAGTTCGGTTCGAAGCTGAGCTTCAGGCACAGGGAGTTCCCAACAGTGAACTGGTGGCACGTGCGACCAGGATGATGGAGGATAAACTAAAAGAACAAATGGTTGAAGCGATTAATTCGAATTCACATTTTGTATTGGAGACACCTCTTTCACATCCAGATTACTGGCGATATATTGACCTGTTCGATAATGCTGGTTATCAGTTTCAGCTCAATTATCTATGCCTTGATAAGGTCAACGATTGTATTGGCCGTGTTGAGCAACGGGTTTTAGAGGGAGGCCATTATGTTAGGCCTGATACGATCAAAGGTGTTTACAATAATAATCTTATACACATAAATACAGAATATAAAACATTTGATCGGGTAGAATTATATGATGGAATGATTGTTCCTACACTTCTATGCAGTATGGAAAAAGCAAATGTTGAGTACCTTTCTCCAAAAGCCTTAAAGAAAAGCTGGATCAAAAAGGGTATGCCTTTACTGGCAGCAGAATTATCCAAATTCAAATAGTATTTATACTTAGAGCCTGTTTAAATTTTTACTACAAAAAAAATGGCCGTTTAGTGTCACAAGAGCGCAGTCGATTGCTCTATTTATGTGTTGTAATGGTCTTCGACTACGCTCAGACTGACATACGAAATAAATTTTATTTAATTTTAAATAGGCTTTTACATTCCAGCGAAATATTTAAATCAAATTTTTTGGTAAAATATTGCTGTTCCCGCTTAGGGCTAATAACGAAGATTTCGTTAATTTTTAGAGTGTACTCCTAATTGAGCAATCCTCTTTCGTTAGTTTTTATCGGGGTCATATACTTCTATAACTTTTTAGTCAAATCGCCACTACTTTCTAAAATAATTTTCCAGATATTGGCGTACAGAAGTTGGTTCCCGCTTCAAAAAACGGGCTAAAGTACCATCTACCTTATCCATTGCCTCCTGTTTCAGTGCAGTACCCCACATGCTTAGCATATTAATGTACATTTCCGGAACATTTGCGTTTTGCAGCATAGCATTAAATTCGTTGATGCCAGGAGATTTGTATTCAATTTCTTCACCTAGTATGTCAGATATATGCTGTGCAATGAATTCGAAACCTACAGCTTCGGAATTAGTCAACGTATAGATTTTATTTTTATGGCCTTCGGTGATTAAAACATGAGCAGCAGCTTCTGCCAATTCCTCACGAAGCACCCAGCTCGCTTTTCCTTCGCCTGCCGGAAACAAAATGCTTTTAGTTTCGGCAACCTTATCACCTGAAAAAGCCATGATCATTTCTGCATAGATCCCATTTTGAAGTATCGTATAATCCATTCCGCTTGCGGCCAGGTGTTTTTCAGTCTCGAGGTGGGAGTTTTGAAAATCAGCAATCGCTGATTCCTCAAATCCTGGTTTTCTCACAAAAGAAGTATACACAATATGCTTTACACCTGCTTCTTTTGCCGCATTTATTGCGTTTTTATGGTGCTGTGTCCGGTTTTCAATCGCTTCCCTGTTGTTGCTTGATACCAGCAATAATTTATCTACACCAGTAAAAGCTTTTACCATCGAATTGTGGTCGGTATAATCACCTTTCCTAATGGCTATTCCTTTTGTCAGATACTTTGCTTTGTTGCTGTCTCTTACCAAAACAGCAATCGCTGAAGGCTCAACTCCATTCTTTAACAAATGTTCAACTGCTTTAGAACCAAATTGGCCTGTTGCTCCTGTAACTAAAATCATAAATTTATTTTTTAAATTTTTATTAATCTCTGTTTGTTTTTTGAAGTTTTGCACCACACACATACGATAAAATCAAGATTGCCAGGAAAACCAATCCTGTTATCACTTTGCCAAGGGGATCGCCTACCGCCGCATGTGATAGGGAAGCTGAGGCAAACATAATAGCGAAACCGATGTATGCAGTTTCCATCAGCAAGCGGACAGGCAACCAGATTAAAACTGCACCTATAATTTTTGCAATTCCCAATTCAATCCTGAAATAATCGGGGAAACCTAAATGTGCCATTGATATTTTAACTTCGGGTTTGGTAAGCGTTTCAAAGGCAATAAATAGCATCATTGCAGAAATAATTGCAGTGGTAGCGTAATAGGTAATTTTTAATTTGTTCATTTCTCTATTATTTTATGCTACAAAGCTATGTATCTTTGCTAACTAAAGTATAGTAGTATACCAAAGGTAAGTAGTAACCTTTGGGTTAGTTTTGATTATATAGAAACTATGGCAACAAGTAAATTAGAATACACACCAGTGCAATGTACAAATCGTATATCAGCAACTGAGGATGCCCTTTATGTTCTTGGCGGTAGGTGGACCATTAGGGTGATGATCGGGGTTTTAGGTGGCAATACAAGATTTAATGAACTGCAACGAACGGTAAAAGGAATTTCTGCAAAAATGCTGTCAGTAGAATTAAAGAAACTAGAAATAAATCAACTGGTGGAGAGAAAAGTGCTGGCCGACCAGTTTCCGGTTATAGTGGAATACCTGCCCACTGAATATAGTGAATCTTTAAAGGATATCATCACTGCCCTGGCGCAATGGGGTACAAACCATAAAAAGAGAATTACAACTGATAATTAGGAGAAATGGATCCGTTTATCAAAAAAGGTGGATTAATGTCTTTTGCCATACACCACGATCTTGCCTCGGCTCGCCGCCGCCGAAGGGCTCTTTCTTTTTGGTGTCAAAAAGACCAGCGAAGCTAGCTTGAACACAGTTGAAAAGATAAAGGCATGTGAAAAAACAAAAAACACCGGCTGAAAATTTATTCATTTGTTGTTTATAACTTTCAGTTGCATTCATGAGGGCTTCGCCGTTTTCTTTCGAAGCCAGTGGGATGGCTTTGTCAGTGGAGCCCGAAAAATTTGTTAGGCCGGATTTAAGTAGAACGGGGATACCGTGCTATGGCCTAGCTGGATGGAAATGCGAAAGTAGTTAAAATGCTGATTAATAATTATTTGTAAAATAACGTCAATGGTAGTAGTCGAAGACCATTTCAACGCATTAAAAAAGCAATCGACTCCGCTACCATTGATAGACTCCCAAAAAAGGTTGTCATCTCGACCGGAGCAACGCGAAGTGGAGAGATCTTTGTACTATTTATTGAAATCAAATTTAAAAGATTTCTCCACTGCGGTCGAAATGACGATAATGGTTCGCGGACGTATTTGACTTCAAATATCATTGTTATCACGTCAGTCCGTTAGGCTAAGATTAGAAATAGGGATATACCCGGCTGTTTCTTTGCCATCCTTACCCACAAAATATACAAATAGCCAATTTTGTGTGCTGGCGCCAATTCTATCGATATCTAACCTAACTTTATCGCCTTTTAGTACGTAGGTTTTAAGTTTGCTTCCTGCATCTGGTTTTCGATAAAAATAGGCCTTAGGTACTTTAACAATATATTCGCCAGCTACAGCATTGGTAATTTTATTGTAGAGGCCATCAAAGTCTGTAGTAAGGTGATCGGTATTGCAGTTATTAAACGAAGCCTTAATTTTGCCTTGAACAAGATTTAGTGTAACGACACAGCCTGGATCGTTTTCATCACTTTGTAGAACAACCCTGTTCTTCTGTAATGTTCCTTTACCACTATAGCTGCCCATTTGAGCCGATTTGGTATTCCACCAGCTAAAAATTTCTGCTGTTACCTTATCGCCATTTTTTTGAAAAGAAATAATGCCATAAGCCCCGTTTGCGGCTTTTTTTTCATAAGTGCCATTTTGAGCTTGTGTTGTTAAAGATGAGCAAAGGATGAGTAAGCCCAATGCGATCTTCACTTTAGATTGTTGTAATTTATTTATGATTGATAATTTCATGATTGTAGCTTTAAGATCAGATTTCAGGGTTTCTAGATGCGATCCAAAATTTCTTTCTTCTTTTGGTCGAATTCCTGTTGAGTAAGGATATTTTCATCAAGAAGTAGCTTCAGTTTTTTGAGGTATTCGATTGGGTCTGTACCGGTGCGAAAGGAGGTAAGTTCTTCTTTTTTATTATCAAGCACCTTTCCCATCTCCATGCCAAATCCCAGTTGCAATCCGGCACCTGCGAGTCCGCCTTCATTGCGTGCAGCGTCTCTGAGCGCACGAAGTTTTTCCAGTTCAACATAGCTCAGTCCGCCTTCGGCAGCGGCACTGCTTTCGGCTGTAATGTCAGCAATCCTACCGATTCGGTCCCTCGTCTGCTGGTCGAACGTTGTACCCTGGATTTTAAAATCTTTTAGTTCCAGTCCTAACGACTGGAATTCTACATTCAACTTTTCCCTTAAACCCGCAGAGATGGTATCCAGTTGGGAATCGATGTCTATGTAGCTGAGTTTAAGTTGTGCCAGGAGCGATGTGAGTGCCTGTGGCATGCGTGACATTAGCAATGCCTTCAAATCATCTGCGGTATACGCATCCTGTGATCCTAAAATTTCATTGAAGAAGGAAAGGGGATCTGCAATGCGTAGGGAATAATTTCCATACATGCCCAGTTCGACTGGAAATTTATATTTTGCATCGACATATTTTATGGGCGACGCTGTACCCCATGCCTGGTTTACTACATCTGCCTTTCTGTAAAAGTAGATATGGGCTTTATGCTCGCTTTCAAAAAGCTGCATGTATTTGAATAGGCTGGTTAGAAAAGGGATGTTGTCTGTTTCAATATTGTAGATTCCTTCTTTGTCTAACAGTCCGGTTACCTTCCCTTCGTAAACCAGGATACAACCCTGACCGGGTGAAACGATAAGTTTACTATCATCTTTTATCTCTGAAGTCGGTACAGGGAATTTGTAAAATAGCAGTCCTGGCTGCTGGTTTTCCCATTCTATAACCGTATTTAATTGTTTTCTGAAAAAATCTCCTAATCCCATATTTATTGGTTTTTAAAATGATCAATGCTTGTTCCGTCGAGGTCGAATAAATCTATGCCATTATCTGTAAAGGCATAATATCCATTCTTGTATCGATATAGTTTTTTAATGTTTTCGCCATGGGCAAGTGCTGCGGTCCAGATTACTTCGCCCGTATTTATGTTCAACCTCTGCAGTTTATACGGAGCATCATCAGTTGCGTTTGCTTTAAACCTGATCAGGAGGACTTCTCCATCTTCATAAACCACCATTGGTTTATAATAGTTTCTGCCTGGGGTGAGGTCTTTAAAGCTGGTGATGCGTCTGTATTCTTTGAGATCCGGGATCACCATACAAATCACATAACCCTGGCCTGTTACATAACTTTTGGTCCAGAGAAAAAATTTCTGAAAAGTCTTCGGGCCGGCTCCGTTGTCGAGGTACTTAATTTTCAGCAACTGGAGCTTATAGCCCGAATATTCGTTTTTGTCTTGCGTAAAGTGGTGATAGGTAACGTTTTTGGCACCTGGTAATAGTGTATTAAAGCCATGAGAAGCCTTTTCATATTTTTCAGCGGTGTAGGTTTTATTGATAATCGGGAAGTAATAGATTGTTTCCTCTTCGCTGGTTACCAGTTCAAGCCCATCGCCATCTTCCGTAAATTTGAGCGACTCCAAACCGTTTTGGGCTTGTGTTATACCTGCAAACATTTCTTTGTTTACCATTTTAACTTCGAGTGCCTCTGTATCCAGTTCGTAAATTTCCTGAGCGGAGATGAGGTAGGTGCGATGATTTGAAAATGTACGAAGCATTGTAGTTTGGGTAAAACCCTTATTGGCTCCTAATTTGATTTCCTTAACTACCGTTTTTTCCAGGGGATCGTAAAAGACAAGATATTTCGTATCCGTTATGGGGCCTGCTTTTTCGTCCTCATATTTTCTCCATTCAACTTTTATCAGCATCGGCTTGTTGGTTAGCGGAGCGATCAGTTCTAAGGTTCCTATACTTCCGCTGATGTATGCATCTTTCTTGATTTCGGTGATTTCACTGTCGGTTTTAACATTGCCGGGCTGTTTATTGTTGTCCGGGCGACATGAAAGGGATAAGGCGATTATTGTTGTTACCAAAATTAGTAAAACGTGATGTAACCGTTTGCCTTGGGTGTGGTATTTTATGGCGAGTGTTTCCACTTCACAAGAGTTTCCAAATTGGACGCTGTTATTTTCACGGTATCCCATTATTTCGCAATATTGCCTTTAAAATCTACCACAAATACGCTATCGGTTCTGGATAATGCCACATAGCCGCTTCTAAAGCGCGAAACCTCTTTAATGATCTGTCCGTTAATTGATGATGTCCATATCGGTTGCCCTGTCTGGGTATCAATTTTCTGCAAGCGGTAACTACTTTTGGGATTGGCATCGGCCTTGAACTGGATAAGCAGATCGTCACCATTTCCATACAGTACCTCAGGGTTGAAGTAGTACCTGCCCGGTGTAATGTCCTTCCAATTAAGCACCCTGCTTTTTTTGATCTGGAAATTACTAACGAGTACTTTTTCATAGGGATCTCTCTCCGTAAACATTCCAGAACCTCTATAGTCTTGTCCCCACGACACATTATCCAGTAAGTCTTTGGGTGCAGCGCCATTATCTTTGTACCGCACTTTTAGCAGCTGCTGTTTTTCATCGGGGTAATCGTTGCTCTTGCCTGTAAAAAGGTAGAGGGTATTTTCTTTTGCATTTGGCAACAACGTATTAAAGCCAGCTTGTGCGTCGTAAAAATCATCCTCTTTATAGATTTTCTTTACCAAAGGATAGAGATAAAATTTTCTGCCATCATTTGTCATGACAATCAATCCATCTCCAAAATCATCATATACAAAAGATAGGGTGGCAATACCTGTTTGTAGTTCCCTGTAGCCACCAAAAAAGCTTTTGGTCACGTTTTCAAGCTCATATTTTGCCGGGTTCACTTTATACAGTTCCCCATCCATAATCAGATAGCTGTTATGATCTGAAAATACTTTGATATCTATTTGCGAACCATTGTATTCGGAAGCGACCAGGCTTTGTGCGGCAAGCTGCTTTTTGGTTGCTAAGTCATAGAATTCGAGGTAATAGCCATCTTTTGTTTTGTCTTTTTCCGCTACGTAGGTTCGGTTTACCAGGCTAATGGCAATCGGGTGTTCCACGTCGGGCTGTGCAGGTAAAAAAGTTTTCGTTTTGCTGGATAAATATTCTTTTTGCGGCTCTGTATTTCCGACAGGCAGGGAATTGTTGACTATCGGAGCGGATTTGGATAACAGACCAGCCAAAATGGAAATTGTTATGATAACAAACACAATTGCGGCTATGGCAATGATAAGCTTCGTTTTTTGAGCACCCAAAGCGGGATTGGCGTTTGCGTAGCTGTAGTTATGGTTGTGGTTATAATTTACAGTGATGTCATCATCGTCCAGGTAATATTCCGTTTGGCAGTTTACGCAACGGTAAACGTCGGGCTTGATTTCAGTTTTGGCAGTGCTACCGCATTGAGGACACTTGATCGCTTTAATTTCTTTCGCCATGAGCGCGTTTATTCATTTGGTCTGAGAACATATTGTTGCAGTTCGTAAAAATTAATGTGTTCTGGAACGATATGAAGGTACAACAATATTATTAAGCAAAGGTTTTAATGCCGGACTGTTGTTTGTAAGATCTATAGAAATTGGACGAAATGCACCTGATTTAGGGCCGCAAAACACAGAAGAAATTTGATTAAATTATCTGATTTCAAAGGGAAAAATGTATTTATAGGCTTTGTAATTTGGCTTAATTTTCAGTTTGGTAAAGTGGAAATAGCAGATTATTTTTAACACCCGTTACAGCTTTAAATCTAAAACGTCATTTTGACTTACCATAATTCGTTTTAGACTAATTTCAGTGTTTATGCAATGCCCACTTTTGTATAGTTCAATCTAAACAAAGAATTATGCAAAAGACAATTTTCATTACCGGAGCCTCATCCGGGCTGGGCAAATCAACAGCCAAATTATTTCATGCAAATGGCTGGCATGTAATCGCAACAATACGCGATCCCGAAAAGGAAAATGAATTGAAGGAACTTCCAAATGTAACCATAGTTCAATTGGATGTTACTGATTCGGAAAAAATCAAGAATACGATATCAGAGGTTTTGAAGTCCCATTCTGTTGACGTAGTATTAAACAACGCCGGTTATGGGTTAATTGGTCCGCTGGAAGCCTTCACAGATGAGCAAATCCAGATTCAGGTACAGACGAATTTATTTGGCGTGATCAATGTTACAAGAGCATTCATCCCATATTTTAGAGAAAGAAAGAGTGGAATGTTCATCAATATTACCAGTACATTTGGCCTAATGGGATACCCAACCTGCTCCATTTATAATGCTACCAAATTCGCTGTTGATGGTTTTTCAGAAGGTTTGGCTTATGAATTGGCACAATTTGGAATTTCGGTGAAAGTAGTGGCTCCGGGTGGAATGCAAACTAACTTTGCAGGAAGATCTCTACAGGCTGGAATGCACGAAGCTTATGCTCAATTGGTGGCTAAGGTTAGTGAAGGTTATAGCGAAGAGCAGATTGCCAATTACACAAAAGCAGAAGACGTAGCCAAAATCATTTATGATGCAGCTACAGACAATAGAGAACAGCTGAGATATATTGCCGGAAATGATGCCAACGGTTTATATCAAGAGCGCCTTGAATTAACTCCGGAAGGACAATTCGAAAAAATTCGTTTCCAGTTCATATTTTAATAGATATGGCCATTTCGTTTCTAATGGATTGACAGGGGAGTGGCTTCTGATGAATTAACTAAATTTGTACAATGAGAAAACATCCTGTCTTATTCGATTCGCTTTCCCAGTTGCATAAGGCGATGGGGCAGGCGGCTCCATCCCATCCGCTAATCAGCGTTATGAATTATGGAGATGCAAAGTTTGATCCAATGGATTTTGAGCATGGCATCATCCTGAATTTTTACAAAATCTCTTTCAAGACGAGTTTTTCAGGGAAACTGAAATATGGTCAGGGATACTACGATTTTGAAGAAGGCGGAATGTCGTTCATCGCCCCCGGACAGCTTTTGAAAATGCAGGATGAGGAAGCGGACTACAGCGGGATGACGCTCCATATCCATCCGGATTTCTTAAGATCCTATCCGCTAAACTCTGGGATTAAACAATATGGTTTTTTTAGTTATTCTGCCGCAGAGGCGCTATATCTTTCGGAAAAAGAAAAAGCAACCATCCTGAGCATTTACAGGTTTATACAGGATGAGCTGAATGAGCGTATTGATAAATTCAGCCAGGATGTGATCATTTCGCAAATCGAGTTGCTGCTCAATTATGCCAATCGCTTTTATGACCGGCAGTTTCTCACCAGGAAGACTTTAAGTAATGACCTTCTTACCGGATTGGAACAGCAATTGGATGACTATTTCAAAGGAGAACGTTCTTTAATCAAAGGGCTTCCTGATGTGAACACTTTGGCTGAAAATCTAAAGGTAACGCCAAGATATTTGAGCGATCTGTTGCGAAATCTTGTCGGATTAAATACCCAGCAATTCATCCACGAAAAGGTGGTAGAAAAAGCAAAGGAATATCTTGCGAAAAATGAACTTAGCATTGCCGAGATCGCATATCATTTAGGCTTTGAGCACCCGCAGTCATTCAATAAGTTATTTAAAAATAAGACCTCCTTTTCTCCGTCAGATTATAAAAAGAGTTTGCTGATTAGATTGAAAGAGTAAACAATCATAGTGATGTGGTAAAAAAGAAAAAATGGACATACAAACTTTTATCACGGAATGGATTGCAGCCAGCAATACATTCAACACAGAAAAATATTTAAGTTTTTATTTACCTGCTGCTATTTTAGATGATCCATCGGTAGGTAGAAAGTTTAAAGGGCATAAAGGAATTCAGCAATATTTTGATGACTACTTTATAGGGTACAATACCCATACAGATCAGGTAGCGCTCAATATAACAGATCAACAAAATGCACATTTGGAAGTTCAGTTTTCTGGTGATTTTACGGAAGGTAAAATTGGAGGAACATTTGAATTCAAATTTGAAAACGGTAAAATCTCTTTTGTTAGCGCCAATTTAATTCACTAAATGATATGTTAATGAGTAAAGAAAATTTTGACGAGATTATCCACAGATCGCTGGAAATCAGAAAAAAGTACCATGAACTAGAGCTGCTGCATCACGGAAGTGAGTGGACAGTGGAAGAAGATGCTTTGGCCTACCTTACTGATGCCGGACTGGTTGGACGCAACATTATGTCGCAACAGCAGCGCTGGCCCAAAGCCGGTTCTGAGACAGAACTGGAACATAAACTTGCTGAAAATATTTGGTGGTTAATTGTGTTGGCCGAGAGGTCTGGAATTGACATAAAAGAGGCGGTTGATAAAATTTTGACCAAAATGGATGTTGCGTTAAAGTAGAAACCTTGAGAAAGTGAGGATAGCATAATCTAAGGGCTTTTGCAATTAAGGGAGGATTAGCAGATTGTTTGAACGCTTTTGACCAGAACATATATTGCGAAGACTATAGTATTTCGCTTGATACATATTAATATACTCAATGGTAGTGTTAAACCTTTATTTAAATATCTAAGAGCCTGTTTAAAATTAAATAAAATTTAATTCGTATGTCAGTCTGAGCGTAGTCGATGACTATTTCAACGCATTAATAAAACACTTCGTCTACGCTACAATTGACAGAATCCATTAGCACGGCCGTCATTCCCGCGCAGGCGGGAATCTTAAAGCACTTGCATTACGATTATTCATGAGTTTACCTCGTTTTCAAAGGCATTCATGAGCACTCCGTGGTTCCCAATCAGGTTGGGAATGACGATTTCTCGCAGCCTATAATTCACTAAAAATCTGTCATTTATATTGATTTTATACAATAAATTATCCCTCAGTGTGACAGAAAAGGGCTATTATATTTGTTATAGAAATTTAAACATGCTCTAAATCAGCCAAAAATCAGCCTCTTTCATATTTTGTTAAAAATAATTTGGATAGTTAATAATCACAATATCACCCGATAATAGCATAGTGAAAGAAAACCGCCGCATCTAAGATAGACGGTCAGAAAAGCCTATTTCATGAATGCTGCCAAATTTTCCGCTTACTTATTCAAACTATATTTTATATCGTAATTCACTATTTTTAAAGTATTGTTTTCCATATAAAAAGTCAGCGTTTCTATGGTTTTATTCAGTGTTCTTTTAACATTGAAAGTCAACGTATATACATTCTTGCTTTCATCGTTACTTACGGTTTTTGTGTGCCATTCAATTAAGTCGGAACTAACTACAGTTCCTTGTTCGTTTGCAATTTTAGTATAGTTTTTTAGTAATGTTTCCCTGCTTAATACATGAAAAAATTTTGAGCTAAACAGACTAATGGTATTCGGATATTGCTGCTTTTTTAAGGCATTATAAAATTTCCCGGATATAGCTTCAGCTTTATTTTTGTCTTCAACATTGTCAGTTGTTGTTGTTTTAACAGTACAACTTATAAAAATTGAAATCAAAATAATCACGAAAAGATATGTTTTTATGTTAATTTTCATTTGAGTGTATAAATAAATTAAGAAGAGATTTAGGCTTTACTTCATAATCATTGGTATTTGGTATCATCACTACGACAAAAAGATTATTTTGTTTTTTAAAAAATAATATTTCTGACGGAACTGCTTTTTGTTTTTTACTTACAAATATTTCAGGATCCTTTTCTCCATTTAATTTTATCGACAAATGGTCTAAAGTTAAGTAATAGTCGAGGGCATCATCATTTATACGCGTCTTGGTTATAGAATCTCCAAATATGGCCAGGTCAATCTGGTTACACTTTTGCATTTTACTTTCAGTGTTTAATTCAAAATTAAATTGATTTAATAATAGAATTGAATTGTAGGTAATACCAAATGCAAGGCGTGACCTGCCTAAATTTATTTTAACCAGTTCATCAATTTTAGATTTATCAGAAATATTGAACTTGGATATGATTATTTTAAATTTTTCGTCGTAATTGAATGTTGCTACCGGTAACCTGTTTTTACTAAAATATGTCAAATCAGATTTAATTAAATCTGATTTTGACTTTAGGAAAATATCGGTATAAGTATCTGTTTTCTTTGGAAGAATCAAAGCATTTGTAATTCTGTGGGTCTTAATGAATGTGAATACACTGAAGATTAAAAATGTAAAAACAAATACGCCTAGAAAATATCTTTTTTTAATTTTCATAAAGGAATACCAACGTTTTCTCCGAGGTTGGTGAAGGATTCCAAGGCCGCTTCGAAAGCTGGTACCAATTCCTGGGTTCCGTATGCGGCTAGTGCCGATGAAATCGAATTGATTGAGTTTATATCAAATTCTGTTACAGATGTCGTAATGGCCCCTCCATTATTTGTTACGGTTGTAATAGCTGCGTTATTATTAAACCCGCCAGGTGTAATGGAGTAAATCGTATTACCAATTCCTATGCCTAACGATAAGCTGCCTTTTACACCAAACGAAACAGTTAATGGACCTTTAGTAATATCAAAACCATCATAATGGCCATCTATAACATTATGGTTTACCGTCATTGATTCACCTTCAGTACCAGATAAGACCCCCTGTTGTAAAGTATTGGTGAGGTTAAAAAGAAATAAGTCAGTATGTGTCTGAGCACCTGTGTAGGATGTTGTGGTTGTAGATCCAGTGCCTCCACCGCCGCCCCCACCGCCAGATGAAAAGTCTCCTCCGCTCAGATATCCACTTCCATAGTCAATTCCACCACCGAACCCTCCGTAGAATCCATAATTAGATGGAAAGCCGTCATAGGAGCTTCCACCTCCACTCGCTGTGATGGTTACCTCATTGAGCGTTCCCCCGTCATAGGTAACTTCATCCTCCATCTGTGCAAAGCCACCCTTAATAGCAAGAACATTTTCTTTGTTAAGCAGTTCGATTTCATCTGCCAACTGGTCAAAGTTTAATTTTTGTTTTTTCATTTTTTTTAGTTTGAGTTGAAAAAAAATAGGTGAGGATATCCGGAATTAAATGTCTATAAGAATTATGAAGAAATCATGAAGGAAAAATACAGGTATGTATTATAAACCGGAAACATTATAATTTGGCTAAATAATTAATCTAAGATGAATTTACGCTCATTTCCAACCGAAAGGCAATTAGATATGATGGACTGTGGTCCGGCCTGTTTAAAGATGATTGCAAAACACTACGGTAAATTTTATTCTTTACAATATTTAAGGGATAAATGTGGTGTAACAAAAGAGGGGGTGTCATTCGATGATATCAGCCATGCAGGTGAAGCCATTGGACTACGTACCTTGTCATTAAAGTGTACTTTAGAGGATTTGCTTGATAAAGTTCCGTTACCGGCCATCATTCATTGGAACAATAGCCATTTTGTTGTTGTTTATGCTGTTAGAAAGCACTCTGAAAGTAAAAGATTTGTTTTAGTATCTGATCCTGCCAAAGGCCATATCAAATATGATATGGCCAAATTTGCTTCCAAATGGATAAAGGCTGGTACAAAAAAAGGGGTATTAATGGCCATTGAGCCTCAGGCAGAATTCTACGAGAGAAACGGTGAAGAAAAATTGAACCGAAAAAAAACACTGGAAAATTTTATAGGCTATTTCCGGCCTTATAAAAAGAGTTTTATTAATCTTTTTGTAGTGATGTTACTGGTCACCATTTTGCAGGGACTCTTACCCTTCATCAGTAAATCGGTAATAGACGTCGGCATTCAGACGCAGGATATAGATTTTATAAATATTGTACTGGTGGCCAATATAGCCATTATTGTAAGTGTTTTACTCAGTAATATAGTGCGCGATTGGATTTTATTGCATATCACCTCAAGGGTAAACATTGCGTTGATATCTGATTACCTCATTAAATTGATGCGCTTGCCCATTACATTTTTCGAGAACAAGATGACAGGTGATATTCTGCAGCGTGCACAGGATAATGAAAGGATCCGGTCTTTCATCATGAACAACTCCTTAAGTATGCTTTTTTCTTCGCTTACATTTATCGTCTTTGGTGTGATTATGTTTATTTATAATCCTATAATCTTCTATATTTTTTTAGCAGGAAGTACGATATACGTAGGCTGGGTTATGGCTTTTTTAAACATTAGAAAAAAACTGGACTGGGAATATTTTGAACTTGTTTCGCAAAATCAAAGTTATTGGGTAGAAACTATTTCGGCCATACAGGATATCAAGATTAATAACTACGAAAAACAAAAGCGTTGGAAATGGGAAAATATACAGGCCCGTTTGTATAAGGTAAATCTAAGGGTGCTTAATATAACAAATACCCAAAACTCAGGCGCACAGTTTATTGACAGCTTAAAAAATCTTTTTATTACCTTTTACTGTGCAAGGGCAGTGATTAGCGGAGACATCACTTTTGGTGTCATGATTTCTATCCAGTTTATTATCGGAATGTTAAATGCACCGGTCGTACAGTTTATCCAGTTTATTATTTCCTTTCAGTTTGCAAAAATCAGCTTTTTAAGACTTAACGAAATCCACCAGCTGGAAGATGAACATGAAAATGTCGGTCAGAACAGTATCGAGCTGCCTGATAATAAAAGTCTAATAATCAATAATGTCGCTTTTCAATATACACCAAACGGAAAGTTAGTGCTGCAGGGGATCAGGCTTATTATTCCTCAGGGTAAGGTTACTGCTATTGTTGGTGATAGCGGAAGTGGTAAATCAACCTTATTGAAGCTGTTGCTACGTTTGTATAAACCCAGTTATGGTGAAATCCGGATTGGGGAGATGAACATCAATAATGTGAGTTTACGTCAATGGCGGGATAAGTGTGGGGCGGTAATGCAGGATGGAAAAATATTCAATGATACAATACTAAATAATATTGTTCTGGATGATGAAACGATAGATTATGAAAAACTAAAAAAGGCGTTAAATACTGCCAATATTGGCCAGGAAATAGAACAGCTGCCTTTAGGATATCAAACCGTAATGGGCGAGCAGGGGCGTGGTTTAAGTGGGGGACAAAAGCAAAGAATATTAATTGCGAGGGCTTTATACAAAAATCCGGATTATCTGTTTTTTGATGAGGCAACAAATTCTCTTGACACCATTAATGAACAAAAAATTACAGCCGGTTTAGATGATGTTTTTAAAGATAAAACTGTTATCGTTGTAGCCCATCGACTCAGTACTATCCGTAAAGCCCATCAAATTGTTGTAATGCAAAATGGTATGATAGTAGAAATCGGCAACCACCATACCTTAATGGAAAAAAAAGGCAGATACCATCAACTTGTACAGTCCCAGCTTGATCTCAGTACGGCGGCAGCTGCCGAAACCATAGTCACATTACCCAATAGTTAATTTCAGTTAGTATGGAAAATTCTAAATTAATTCAGGCAGTCCAAACTGAGAGGAGTGAAGAGGTGCAACATATTATAGAACGGATGCCAACTGGTTTCGGATTCCGCGTTTCGGCAATTGTTACACTTCTGTTTATATTGTTGTTTGTTTTTGGCTGGTTTATACGTTATCCGGATATTGTGAAGGGAGAAATTAGTATAAATACGAAAAACTCTCCTTTAAAACTCATTGCAGGCAGTAACGGGAAATTAAAAATTAACGGAATTAAGTCAATGGATAACGTCAAAGAAGGACAGATACTGGCATACATAGACAATCCAACTAATCCAAGGAGTGTTATTTATATTGATAGTTTACTTAAACTTTATAACCCCAACACAGATAAGATATTAAAAATTAAGGGGAAATTACCCCGCAACTTTTCATTGGGTGAACTTAATACCAAATACTATGCATTTGCAAATAGTTTGCAGGAGTTTGTCAATTATAAACAGGATAGGCTTTTGGATAAAGAAGCTAAAAATTATAAATTATTGCTTAATGAGCAGGTAAATGCGATAGCCACCACATCCAAGCGTGTTGAGATGGCTAAAAACACTTTATGGTATGCTCATAAATTTTACAGCCGGGATTCTACACTATTTACAAAAAAAGTGATTAGCGAATCAGAACTTGATAAAACCCAGATGAGTTATCTTTCCAGTAAAGATGGCCTGCAAAATGCCGTTAACAATTTAATTAATGCCCAACAGGCGGTCCAGCAAACAGAAAGTAAACTACAGGAGCTCGGTATACAGAAACCAGAAAAAGAAAAAGAACTGAGAATTTCTTTAATTTCTGCTTATAATGATCTGGATGATAATATAAAAAGCTGGGAGCAGAAGTACGTTTTTAGGGCTTCTTTTGATGGTAAGGTTCAATTTCTAAAATTCTATAATGAGAACCAGTTTATACAATCAGGAGAACAGGTATTCACTATAGTGCCGACAGCAGCGCGAGTATTCGGGCAAGTTATTCTGCCAGCTCAGGGAAGTGGTAAAATTAAGGAGGGTCAGGAAGTAATTGTTAAGCTGGATAATTATCCTTACATGGAGTATGGTTCAATTACTGGCCGGATTAATTCAATATCTTTAACAACCAGCACTATCAAAACCGAAAAATCAGATATAGACACTTATATGGTATTGGTTGATTTTCCCAAACAGCTAAAAACCAATTATGGAACAGAGCTTGATTTTAAGGCTGAGGCAAAAGGATCAGCAGAGATCATTACAAATGATCGCAGATTGATCCAACGTCTCTTTGATAATTTAAAGTACATCATGAAAAAATAATCTGCTGTCAAGATTAACATCCCAGATCTATCTAGAAAAGTAAAACATCGCCTTTACGATCTGTCCTATTGAACGCTTACCTGTTACCCAGTTAGAAATATCCTCACGGTCGATTCCTATCTCAAAGGCAATCTGTTTGATGCGGATACCCTTTTGTCGCATCTGCTTGTCTATCCATTTGGCATCTACAACGCTCGTTGGTGAAGGAAAAATGGGTTGGGCCTCTACCATGATCTTATGATTTGGCAATAGTTTTATTAACAACCTGAGTTCGATTAATCAAAACGCGAAAATCTGTGATGATTGTTTGGTTTGATAATTAATAGCGGGTTTTTTAGGAAAGAATGGGTATGCGATTAGGACAGCGATAATATTTGAGATAAAATTAGCAAATGACCTATGTCTTGAATGTTCTATCTGGCATATGTTTTTAAGCTCATCATTAACGGTTTCTATCACAGATCTTTTACGGAGCATAATTTTGTCGTTCATGGTCATCAGGCTATTTTTTATATTGTTCCTGATACTGGTAACCAGATGTATATCGCTGACGAACAGTGTTTTGACTAGTTGTTCAGATATATGCCCTTTGTCGGCGAAAAGCTTCCGAACACAGCTTTTAAAAAGCTTTCGTTCTTCAGTGGTTCCCTATCGTCCACATTGGCCTGGGTGATGGCAAAATTTAATATCTCTCCCTTGTCATTGATTACGATGTGTAGTTTAAACCCATAGAACCAGCCCATTGTGCAATACAAGATTTAATGAACTGCAGCGAACGGTAAAAGGAATTTCTGCAAAAATGCTATCGGTATAATTGAAGAAATTAGAAATAAATCAACTGGTGGAAAGGAAAGTGCTGGCCGACCGGTTTCCGGTTATAGTGGAGTACCTGTCCACTGAATATAGTGAATCTTTAAAGGATATCATCACGGCCCTGGTGCAATGGGGTACAAACCATAAAAAGAGAATTACAACTGATAATTAGGGGAAATATAACCGCTTTATCAAAGAGGGTGGACTGTTTTTGAGTTAATTGCACTTTACGAAGGTTTTTTTTCGACCAGTTCAATTAGTTCTAAAGTTAATAATCACAATATCACCAAATAATAGCATAGGGAAACAAAACCGCCGCATCTAAGATAGGCGGTTTTCTGATGTTGTGTGTCATCGTGCCATATATATGGCCAAAATATTATTCAGTCACATTTAGGGAATCGATAAGGTTAGCCTTAAAGCCAAAATTGAAATTCAGCTTTACCGGACTTCCCGGAAAGGTGCCCGAAACATTTGCTGTCAGTACACCGCTTGACCCGGTCTGTTCATATTTGAGCGGTTCCAGTTCAGATTTGTACGCATCCATTGCATGCTGGATCCATTGATGAATTTCTTGTTTGCCATTATGGGTTTTCCCCTCGTCATGAACGATGGCAGATTCGGTGAAACAATCCGCGAAAGCCTTGCTATCGCAATTATGCTGCGTTTCTATGAAACGCGATACTACTTGTGGTAATTCCATGATGATATGTTTAAGTGGTTAAATAGTTGGTACCGTTCCGCCATCGATGACGAAGTTTGTTCCTGTTAGGTAATTGGCTCTTGGCGAGACCAGAAAGCCGACCAATTCGGCCACTTCCTCTGGTTGGGCCGGCCTGCCGAAAGGTATTCCTCCCAATGCATCCATAACACTTTGCTGAGCCTGCTCTATAGTGCTATTTGAATTTCTGGCAATCTCACCCAGCCAGGCTTCCGATGCTGTAGTATTTATCCATCCCGGCGAAACGGTTAGCACACGTACACCTTTTGGCGTAACCTCATTTGATAAACTTTTACTGTAATTGATCAGGGCTGCTTTTGAAGCTGCATAGGGCAATGTGGAATCGTATAGTGGCAATTTGCCCTGGATGGAAGCGATGTGAATGATAACACCATCTTTACGATCGATCATCTGTGGTAAAAATCCCTTATCAAGTCTCACTGGCGCAAGTAGATTAGTTTGCAGGGTCGATATCCAATCTTCATTACTCAATGCTGAAAACCCACCGGCTGGTGTTGTTGAACTGCCAAGGTTGTTTACCAGGATATCCAGCCTGCCATAGGTTGACAGTACCTCGCTGATTACTTTTTCCGCATCTTCTGATCTGCTCAGGTCAGCAGAAACAAAATAAAGTTCAGGATCTGGTTGTTCGGCTTTGTTCCTCGCCGTAATGATCACTGTGGCACCAGCGGCCTTTAAACGTTCTGCAATTGCTTTGCCGGCACCTTTGGTGCCTCCTGTTACAAGGGCGATCTTTCCGGAAAGTTCATTGCTGTAATTGATTTGCTGTGTCATAATTTTAATTGTTATTTTTGACTAAATGGCTTTTGTTTACAATACAAATCTAGGGACTGTGAATGCTTAGAAACATGGCCAGATACGGCCGAAATATGTTCAGATTTCCTTCCCATATTGATGTAGTATTTCAGGTGGTATGATAAATATTGTTATCTTATGTTAACCTGCAGCAAATAGGAAAAACGCCTGGGTTATAGGCTTATTGGTAATCATGAAAAATAAGAAAAAACGTATTGAGGAACTGACAGTTGATTTTCTAAAGTCCCGGCTGGATATCAATACCAAATTTAAGAGCCTGTACGTTTTTGATACCGATTCGCAGGAAATGGATACATCCTTTATGTCGCCATATCGTGCCGATCATAATTCGATTCACCTGATCACTGATGGAGAGGTGAATGTAAAGATCAATCTGCTGGAATACACGCTGAGAAAAAATGATCTTGTATTGTTTACGACCAATACCATCCGTCACTTTGGTACGGTTACCCCAGATTGTAAAGCGACCAATCTACTATTCTCAAATGACTACTTATTAAACTCAGCCATCCCGTCGAAGACCGCAGAGGCTTATGATTACCTGACTGGTATCATTAGCCCGGTGTCCAGGCTCAGCGAAGATCAGGTCGACTTGTTCAAGGCTCAACTCTCCGTACTAGCGCTAAAGATGAAGGACACGCGAGCAAATAGGTTTTATGCGGAGGAGATCTTGCGGCACCTTTTTTCAGCGCTTATTTTCGAGGTTGGTGCATTGTATCAATCAGAGGCCCAGCCATACGTGGTACCTGGCAGCCGGAAGGAATATGTGGTTCATCAATTCCTTAAGCTTGTTATGAAGAAATTTAAAGAGGAAAGAAGTGTACAGGCTTATGCTGACATGCTAAATATCACCCCAAAATACCTGACTACTGCTACACGTGGGCTTACGGGTAAAACCGCGGGAGAACTAATCGATGAAATGCTCATTGTCGAGGCAAAGGTATTATTAAATGAGTCCGGGTTGCCGATCGCACATATCGCTGAATCATTGAACTTCAGTGACCAGTTCGTATTCAGTAAATTTTTTAAGAAACATTGTGGCCAAAGTCCAAGCAGCTATCGTCGTAATGCCTGAGCGCATTCAATCGGTCAGATGGGCGATGGGCACAAAAATTTATTGGCGGGGTTCAAGAATTATCTTTAACTACAGCCCTACCTGGGATAGTGTACGGTAAAATCATCAAATAACTTATTCTTACATCTGTACGTAGCTTTTTTGGGTACGATAATTTTTTTACAGGTAGCGTATCTGTGGATTGTAAAGTACGATGGTAAAATCTTATATATTGCAGACACGGGTTTGAGTTTACATCACACGCCTCAGCCTAATGTTACTGCCCAAATAATTATCCTTTCAACTTTTTCCATTAGGTTTTAATTTTTCATTTTCAATAACCCTTCAAGGTTTAGTACGGTTATGTTTGCTCCAATCCGGTCGATTAGTTTCTCCTCCTTAAAATCAGAGAGGGTTCTGCTAACTGTTTCTGTGGCCATGCAGGCCATAGCGGCAAGGTCTTCCCTTGAAACGATAAACGAGTTTTGCTCTGGTATATTTTGGTGATATAACCTTAAGATGGCACCGGCCATTTTTTTACGTACCGATTGATAAGCCAGCTGGAGTAGCTGCTCCTCTTTTTCCTGGTTATCACTCGATAGGAAGTTGATAAACTGCCTGGCCACTTTCGGATATTGAAGGAGTAAAATTTCCATCTGATCTAACGGGATGAAGCAGATCTCGCTATCTTCAACAGCGGTTGAGGTATCGGTATAAGCGGTACCACTCAAAATGGCATTTATCCCAATGTAAGAGCCTGAAACATGCATACCTGTCATCAGCTCCCGGCCGTCCTGCGCGAGTTTTATTGTCTTTACCTTTCCGCTATGTACCAGATAAAGACCTTTTCCAAAATCTCCCTCATAATAAATTACCTGTCCTTTTTTGAATCGTCTTTTTGTTTTGCCTTCGATTAATTTGTAAAATTCCGAGAGTCCATCGGTATGAGATACCAATATCCTGAACTCGTCAGAAACGGTATGGAGGACCTTATCCTGCGCTTCCTTTTTTCTTATTCTAATGTCAATTGCATTCAGGAGTTCCATGTCGTCAAAGGGTTTGATAAGATAATCATCTGCGCCCAGTTCCATTCCCTTTCGCAGATCCGTGTGTTCGGCCTTGGCGGTGAGAAAAATAAAAGGGATTCCTAAAGTTTCGGCATGTTTGTTCAGTATATAAAGTACCCCGTATCCATCCAGTTCGGGCATCATAATGTCACACAAAATAATATCCGGGAGTTCATTAAGGGCCATATCGACCCCTATCTTACCATTTTTGGCCTCAAAAACGGTGTAATTTGCCATCTTAAGTATCTCTGCTATACTTTCACGAATCGCCTCATGATCTTCAATAATCAGTATTTTTTTGCTCATTTTGATGATTATTGGGGAAAGATAAGTGATTACAGATAAATAATACCCTTAGGCAAACACGTGAATTGCAATTCGTTTCGTCCTGCAAGATGGGCGCACTTACGTCACGTAAAGGGCAAGGTACTCATAATTATCTAAGGTGGGTGATGAACATCATCTTTACTTTGGTGCCTTGTCATTTAGCCCAGCCCCCTTTAGGTAAGCTATTTTTATAGAATTTATTGTAAACAGGTAGCAGCAAAACAGTCAGCTCGTATGGCAATTATCCAATTGTAACCGGTTCAGTGATGTTTTATGTACGTGATGTCCTCTGGAATGGAGATGGTGAACCGGAAAGATTTAATGATAGCTATATTTCTTCTGTAATTTTCTTGATTCACATCACTCTTCCCCGTGACTGCCATCATGGTAGGCTCGTATTATCCTGGTCACTTTTACAGCATATCTTAAATCAAGCCATATGCCTACTCAACCAGTAATCAATCAAATTCCAGCATTAAGAAAAGCGCATGACAGTATGGGCGATGTTCAGGTCCCGCTGAACCGTTACTGGGGCGCCCAGACCGAACGTTCACGAAATAATTTTAAGATTGGTCCGGAAGCATCTATGCCCGGAGAGATTATTGAAGCTTTTGGTTATCTGAAAAAAGCTGCGGCATATGCCAATAAAGATTTAAATGTACTTTCAACTGAAAAACGAGATCTGATTGCAAAGGTGTGCGATGAGATTACTGATGGTAAGCTTTACGGAGAATTTCCGCTTGTGATCTGGCAAACCGGTTCCGGAACTCAGTCCAATATGAATGCCAATGAGGTAATCTCCAACCGAATCCATGTATTGCAGGGAAATGAAATGGGCAAAGGTGAGCTGTTTGTTCACCCAAATGACGATGTAAATAAATCCCAGTCTTCTAACGATACTTTCCCAACGGCAATGCACATTGCTGCCTATAAAATACTGGTCGATGTGACCATACCCGGCATTGAAAAGTTAAGGGATACACTTCATGTTAAATCTGAGGAGTTCAAAGATGTGGTGAAAATTGGCCGTACCCACCTGATGGATGCTACCCCCTTAACACTCGGCCAGGAAATCTCCGGTTATGTTTCCCAGCTTGATCATGGGCTTAGGGCGCTTAACCATACCTTAGACCATCTTTCTGAAATAGCACTTGGGGGCACCGCAGTAGGTACTGGCATGAATACGCCGGGTGGATATGATGTTGCCGTTGCCGCATATATATCGGAATTTACCGGTTTTCCCTTCCGCACGGCAGATAATAAATTTGAGGCTTTATCTGCTCATGATGCCCTGGTAGAAAGTCACGGCGCATTAAAGCAGATCGCAGTGTCGCTGATGCATATTGCCAATAACATTCGGATGCTGGCCTCTGGGCCAAGGTGTGGTATCGGCGAGTTGCACCTCCCTGAAAATGAACCCGGCTCCTCTATTATGCCCGGTAAGGTAAACCCTACACAGAATGAAGCGGTAACGATGGTTGCCGCCCAGGTAATGGGCAATGATGTGGCCATCACTGTTGCGGGATCCAGCGGGCAGTTTCAGCTCAATGTATTTAAGCCTGTAATGGCCGCAAATTTTCTGCAGTCCGCGCGGCTTATCGGCGATGCCTGCTGTTCATTTAATGAAAACTGTGCAATGGGCATCAGCCCGAATTATGACGGCATTAAAAAACACCTGGAAACCTCTCTCATGCTTGTAACAGCTTTGAATCCGCATATCGGATACGACAATGCTGCAAAAATTGCAAAGTCAGCATTAAAGGAAAACAAGTCTCTGAAGGAAGCCGCAATCAGTCTTGGGTTGGTCACCAGCCAACAATTTGATGAATGGGTAAGGCCGGAAGATATGATTGGCGCAATTAGCCAAGCGTAAGCGCATTGATAAAAATCTCAAAACAGTAATTATGAAACAATTTTATTTAATCCTGTTCCTCGCCTTCAGTATGCTTTTCGCTTCCGCACAGCAAAAAGACCAAACCCGGTTAAGTGACACCCTGAAAAATTATTCTGCATATAAACGTAAACTCAGCTTTGCGGGTGTGTTGCAAACGCGTTATGTGCTTTCTATGGATAAAGATGTAGACATTAACGGCAAAAACTATGATCCCGCAATGGCTAAGGCAATATCTAATACCTTTATGATCAAGCGGGCCAGGGTAATGGTTAAGGGTGATATTAATGATCATTTTTCGGCCAATATACTGGCCAATCTGGCTGAGTTTAATAGCGATCCGACCAACAAGGTGTTGGAAAATGCTTACATCAAATATTCTCTTAATGAATATTTCCACATTCAGGCGGGGCAGTTCCGCCCTTTTTTCGGAATTGAAGATGCCGTGGCAGTAGATATTATCCGAACACTCGACTTTTCCAACCAATATTATGCTTTCGGAAAAAACGGCTGGCAGAGTTTTCAAACCGGACTTTCTGTATTGGGTAACGTGATTCCGGGAGGAAAACTCAGGTATTTTGCCGGGGCATACAATGGAAACAATAAAAACCAGCCCGCCGATGACAATAACACCAAGAACTTATATGGCAGGCTGGAAGCCGATTTGATGAAAGACTTTACCATTGGCATTAACGCAGGCTCGGGAAGTTTAGCTTCCAGTGGTATTGGCAAAGCTTATGGAGCCGATGCTACCGCCAAGATCGCACTAAACAAAAAATTCGACCTGCTTTTAATGGCTGAATATAAGGAAGGAGCAAACTTTATGGCCTACAATGCCGACAAACAGATTGCCCGCCCTGATCTGGAAGAATATCAGATGCAGGGGTTTTATTTTTTTCCAACGCTCCGTTACAACCATGAAAGCAAAAGATTGCGGGCGGTGGAATTTTCCTGCAGGTACGAATATTTTGATGAAAATTACAAACTGGCCAGCAATCCACGCCAGACCCTTATCCCCAATGTGTCACTGATTTTTGCCGATGATTTTTATGCTGCCCTTCAGCTTGGGGTAGCTATAGACAAGTTCAAAAAAGAAGTGCCCTTAAGTACAAATTACAACCATAGCCTTGGCTATGTTCAGTTACAGATACGCTTTTAAAAAAATATTATGAAAGAGATCAATTTTAAATCGCTTATTATCACCCTTGTGGTTGGCGTGGCCATCTGGTTTATTCCTGTACCCGATGGGGTTAAGCCGAATGCCTGGCATTTGCTGGCTATTTTTGTTGCCACCATTGTGGGGATCATTTCTAAAGCTGCATCCATGGGTACAATGGCCATAATCGGCATTACCCTATGTGCAGGAACCCAGGTATTGGCGCCGGGCGATCCGGTTAAATCCATTCAGAATGCATTAAGCGGTTTTGGTAATTCCACCATCTGGTTAATTGGTCTTGCTTTTTTTATTGCAAGAGGTTTTATCAAGACGGGCCTTGGTACCAGGATCGCCTATAGTTTTATCAGGATTTTTGGTAAAAGTCCATTAGGGCTGGCTTATGGTCTGAACACGGCTGATCTGATATTGGCTCCGGCCATTCCAAGCAATACCGCGAGAGCAGGGGGTGTGATCTTTCCGATCATGAAATCCATTGCAGTGAACATGGGTTCGGTTCCCGAAAAACCAGAAACACATCGCAAGATCGGTGCATTTTTAACTTTAAGCAGTTACAATGCAAATATGATTACCTCGGTTATGTTTCTGACTGCAACTGCCAGTAACCCGATGGCGCAAAAGTTTGCAAAAGATCTCGGTGTCACCATTACCTGGGGAAGCTGGGCCATTGCAGCACTGGTTCCCGGATTGGTCTGTTTCCTTTTGGTTCCGCTTTTTCTTTATAAAGTGTTTCCACCAGAACTTAAGGAAACCAAAGAAGCGCCGGCCATAGCAGCCAAACAGCTAAAGGAAATGGGACCGATTACGATAAAGGAATGGCTGATGGTCGCAACCTTTATTATTCTTCTGGTGCTCTGGATATTTGGAAACCTGTTTGCCATAGATGCCACAACCGGCGCGCTGATCGGTCTTTGTATTCTGCTGTTGTGCGGGGTATTGACCTGGGAAGATGTCAAATCTGAAAAAGGCGCATGGGATACCATTGTCTGGTTTTCTTCCCTGGTAATGATGGGCTCATTTCTGAATTCACTTGGCTTCATCGGCTGGTTCGGCCACCTGGTGGGCGGGCAAATGGCACATTTGAGCTGGCAACTGGCTTTTCCGGTCATCATACTGGTATATTCTTACTGTCACTATATGTTTGCCAGCGCTACTGCACAGGTAGCGGCTATGTATTCGGTATTTCTTGCCGTCGGAATTGCCGTTGGTGTACCCGGAACTATGCTGGCCATATTTTTAGGTGCCTGTGCATCGTTGATGGGTTCGCTGACACATTATGGTCATGGCCCTGCACCGATATTTTTTGGAAGCACCTATGTCGATCTTAAGGACTGGTGGAAACAGGGCTTTTTTATGAGCGTGCTGTTTTTGTTGGTCTGGTTTCTGGTTGGCGGGGTATGGTGGAAGGTGATAGGTCTTTGGTAGCGATGGTTCGGAGCAAAATTATTTTATACACGATATGAAACAAACGACTTTAATATACAAACTGGTTATGGCCACAACAGGACTTTTCCTGTGCTTCTTTCTGGTGATCCATCTGCTGGGAAACCTACAGCTGTTATTGCCCGAATCGCAGGCCAGAGAACAGTTCAACTGGTATTCACACCTGTTATCCGGGAACATTCTGATTAAGATCATATCCTATATACTTTACCTTTCGTTGATTGGACATGCCCTTTATGCATTGCTGATCACCAGGAAAAACCTCAAAGCTAGCGGAATAAGGTATGCTTATGATAGGAGAAGCAAGGTAAGTTCATGGAACAGCCGTAATATGGGGTTACTTGGAACAATCATTCTCCTATTTTTGATCATCCATTTTAAGGATTACTGGTATGTGTACAAGTTTGGCAACCTTCCATTGGATGCAAAAGGGAATAAGGATTTGTATGCCATTGTAGTCAGTTCGTTTCAGCAGGGATGGTATGTACTGATCTATGAAATCTCCTTTCTGGCTCTGGGATTTCATTTGTTGCACGGTTTCTTCAGTGCCACTCGTACCCTGGGGCTTTATCATCCTAAATATGCAAAAGCAGTCCGCGTTTTCGGTTGGATATATACGCTCGCAATCACTTTTGGCTTCATGCTGATTCCAATTTACATTTATTTTAATCTCAATTTCTGATGATGGATCCAAGAATTCCAACAGGCGATTTAGCTGATAAGTGGAAAAATTATAAAGACAGTTCTAAACTGATCAACCCTGCAAACCGCAAAAAACTCGACATTATTGTTGTGGGGACAGGTCTTGCTGGCTCCTCCTGTGCGGCTACGCTCGCTGAGCAGGGCTACAATGTAAAATCTTTTTGCTTCCAGGATTCGGCTCGAAGAGCACATTCGGTTGCTGCACAGGGCGGGGTAAATGCGGCGAAGAATTATAAAAACGATGGCGATAGCGTTTACCGCATGTTCTATGATACGATTAAAGGTGGTGATTTCCGCTCGCGGGAAGCCAATGTTTACCGCCTCGCTGAATGTTCACTTGCCCTGATCGATCAGGCTGTAGCGCAGGGTGTGCCTTTCGCCAGGGAGTATGGCGGTTACCTGGGCAACAGGTCTTTTGGAGGCGTACAGGTTTCACGAACTTTTTATGCGCGCGGGCAGACCGGGCAACAACTCATGATTGGAGCCTATCAAGCGCTGATGAGGCAGGTAGCTGAGGGGAAAGTGAAAACGTATACCCGCCATGAAATGCTTGACCTTGTTCTCATCGATGGAAAAGCCAGAGGCATTATTGCCCGCAACCTCGAAACCGGGGAGATTGAACGCCATGCTGCCCACGCTGTAGTTTTGGCTACAGGTGGCTACGGAAAGGTATATTATCTTTCTACACTGGCGATGGGTTGCAACAGTTCTGCCATCTGGAGGGCCCATAAAAAGGGTGCTTATATGTCGGGAGTGAGCTGGATCCAGTTTCATCCAACCTGTTTGCCCCAGATTGGAGAAACCCAGTCTAAGTTGACGCTGATGTCAGAATCGCTGCGGAACGATGGGAGAATCTGGGTACCCAAAAAGGCTGGTGATGATCGGGTGCTGAACGATATTCCGGAAGACGAACGCGATTATTATCTCGAACGCCGTTATCCAGCTTTTGGTAACCTTTCACCAAGGGATATTTCCTCCAGGGCGGCTAAAGAGCGCATTGATGCCGGTTGTGGCGTTGGGCCAATGAAAAATGCCGTTTGTCTTGATTTTTCAAAAGCAATAAAGGAACAGGGCAAAGATAAGATTGAGGAAAAATATGGCAATCTTTTCAGGATGTACGATAAGATTAACGGGGTAGATGCCTATAAAGAACCTATGCTGATTTCGCCCGCTGCACACTTCACTATGGGCGGGCTCTGGGTAGATTATGATCTCATGACCACTATTCCCGGACTATTTGCCCTGGGGGAGGCCAATTTTTCCGATCACGGTGCTAACAGGTTGGGCGCCAATTCTTTGCTCCAGTCCTGCGTTGATGGCTATTTTATTGCCCCATACACCATTCCAAATTACCTTTCGGGAGAACTTAAGTCTGAAATAATTACAACCGATCATCATGCATTTGCAGCAGCTGAGCAGTTGGTTAGGGAACAGCTTTCCAGGTTTTTAAACCTCAACGGACATCTTTCCGCCGATCACTTTCATAAAACCCTTGGTAAGCTGCTTTATGATAAATGCGGGCTATCCCGGACCAGGCAGAGTTTGGAAGAGGCTATTGTAGACCTTCGGAAACTCAAAAAATCCTTCGATCACGAATTGAAAATCACTGGAGATGATCAGGTGAATTCAGAGTTGGAAAAAGCAGGTCGTGTTGCCGATTTTCTGGAACTGGGCGAACTGATGTGTTATGACGCCCTTCAAAGGGAAGAATCATGTGGAGCCCATTTCAGGGAGGAATATCAAACTGCTGATGGAGAAGCTGTGCGCAACGATGAGGATTTTTGTTACGTTTCTGCCTGGGAATGGAAAGGGGAGGGCGTGAAACAGGAATTGCATAAAGAACCCCTCATTTTTGAAACCGTAAAGCTTACCGTTAGAAGTTATAAATAGTTAATTGTTAAAATGTTGGTTATGAAATTACATTTGAAAATCTGGCGTCAGGAGCACAGGTCGGCTAAGGGAGATATGGTTGCTTATGAAGTTGATAATATCTCACGGGACATGTCCTTTCTGGAAATGCTGGATCTGTTAAACGAAAGTTTAATCCAGAAAGGAGAACGGGTTATTGAATTTGACCATGACTGCAGGGAAGGCATCTGTGGCGCCTGTGGCATGATGATCAATGGCCGTGCACATGGGCCGCTGAAAGGAACAACTACCTGTCAGTTGCACATGAGAAGTTTTAAAGATGGACAGACCGTTTATATAGAGCCTTTCAGGGCAGCATCTTTTCCTGTATTAAGGGACCTGAAAATTGACCGTTCGGCCTTTGATCACATTATCCAGGCGGGTGGCTATATTTCTGCCTCCACTGGTCAGGCCCCGGAATCAAACAGCATTCCGGTTGCACATGGAATTGCGGAGGCAGCATTCGATGCAGCTGCCTGCATAGGATGCGGTGCATGTGTGGCAACCTGTAAGAATTCGAGTGCAGCGCTGTTTACCTCAGCCAAGATTTCCCATTTGGTACTTTTGCCCCAGGGCAAACCGGAATCAGCAGGCCGGGTAGTTGATATGGTTAACCAGATGGATTCGGAAGGCTTCGGTCACTGTTCCAACACCGAAGCATGCGAGGTAGAATGCCCACAGGAGATTTCTGTATTGCACATCGCACGTATGAATTATGAGTATGGTAAATCATTGCTTTTAAGAAAATAGACAGTTAATAATCAGCATCATGTATAAGTTAGCGTTAGCTCACAGAATAGAGTTGGAAACCCGAAAACGGCTTCACGCTGTGAATGCGGAAGCATTTACAATTTTCAACTCCTGCATTACTTTCTTGCCTCAAAACCTGGAAGTAACCCTTTATCCCGACCCGGAATTATATGATATAGATGCTACTGAATTGTTTCGGAAGCAATTGCGTGATATTCATCAGCATGTTAAAGAAGATTTAATGTAGTATTCGAGGTAAACATAAGCCAGAAACGGCCTGACTGACTTAATTGTTTAACATGTGAATATCGGTTCATATAAAAACAAGAAACGGCCTAATGGCTTGTAAGTACCAATTTTTCCTTACCCTGCTGATTGATACTTAACCCGAGTTCAAGTTTTTTAATCCTGGCTCCGGTTTTTTTATTTCCTATTGATTTTCGCTTTGATAAAATGATTATTAAGAATCATTAATTTATTAAGTTTTGGAAAGCACAAGTCAGCCACAACAGCTCCCCAACCGCTAAGACTTGCGCCAGGAAAGGGTAAACTAATGAATAATCGTAATGCAAGCGCTTTAAGATTTCCGCCTGCGCGGGAATGACGACCGTGCTGATGGATTCTGTCTATGGTAGCGGAGTCGATTGCTTTTTTAATGCGTTGAAATGGTCTTCGACTACGCTCAGACTGACATACGAAATAAATTTTATTTAATTTTTAAACAGGCTTTATGCTGTCGTCTGAATTTTCTACCATCAAGTTTTGAATTTTGCAGATACTCACTGGAAATCAAGCTTTTAATCCTGGCTCCGGTTTTTTTATTTCCTATTGATTTTCGCTTTGATAAAATGATTACCTATTCAAGAGAAGCTAAATGTTTATGAAGAAAACAAAGCATACTTTTTATTAATTTAGCGTTACTAAAATCAAATCTCCGCAGATATCACAACAACTGATTTTTATCTGATGGCACAGACTTTATGAAAGAACTTCTCAAACAAAATATCTCCAATCACATATCCATTTCAGAAGCTGAAAGAGACCTGTTCTGCGACCTCTTTGAGCATAAACTGATCAAAAAAAAGAGTTTTCTACTGGCAGCGGGTGAAATCTGTAAATTTGAAGGATTTGTGGTGAAAGGACTGTTTCGTGTATATCACTTAGATAAAAATGGTTTTGAAAATGTATTGTATTTCGCCATGGAGAATTGGTGGATCACCGATATTGATAGTTTTACCAATGAGAAACCTTCCCAGCTTTATATAGAAGCACTTGAAGACAGCGAAGTACAGCTCATTTCCAGAAAGGACAAGGAATTTGCCTATACCAACCTTCCTAAAATAGAAAAACTATTCAGGATCATGACCCAGAAAACCCATGTTGCCCTGCAGAGGAGGATGATCGAAAATCTAAGCAAGACTGCCGACCAGCGCTACCTGGATTTTATTGAGAAATATCCGCAGTTATTGCAACGACTGACCAATCTTCAGATTGCTGGATATTTGGGCATCAGCCATGAATTTTTGAGCAAGATCAGAAAGAAAATAGTCAATGCCGGTTAGGTGCCGGTATTTATCCGAAGAGAATACCTTGAGGCTTGTCCCGGGGGTAAAAGGGGAGAGTTTGAAAACGAAAAGTTTTCATAAAACAAAAAATTAAACTCTTCTCTACCTATACCTCAGGGCTCAATGTCATCATTTAAGCCATTGGTACAGGTTAAAAACCTTAAATAATAACATTGCCCCGGGGTTATTTATTGAACTTGTTCAATCTTTTTGACCTGGGAAGGAGCGCATCTTTGTATTGTCAATTAAACAAAGGTATGAAATCAATTATCACAACATTATTCTTAACAATTTTAATCTTATCTAAAATGGAAGCAAATGCACAAAGTTTCAAAACTATTGAAACCACTAATTTAAAACTGGAAGTTTATAACGCATCAGAAAATGCTTTTGGTGTGGCATCGGTAATCGTTTCGGGCAAAACAGATGCCGTATTGATCGACGCACAGTTTACCCTGGCAGATGCCGAAAAGGTAGCTTCGGAAATCAAAAAATCTGGAAAGAAATTAACCGTTATTTATGTTTCCCACGCCGATCCGGATTACTATTTCGGACTGGAAGTATTTAAAAAATATTTCCCGGAAGTTACTGCTTATGCATCACCTGCAACAGTGGAGGCGATCAAAGCCACTTCACAAAAAAAACTGGACGTTTGGGGCGAGCGGTTGGGTAAAGCCATTACTTCTAATGTGATACTGCCTCAGGTATTAAAAGGAAATAGCATTGAGTTAGAGGGGCAGAAACTTGAAATATTTGGATTGGATGAATTTCCAGCCAAAACTTTCGTTTGGGTTCCTTCCATCAAGGCTGTAATAGGTGGCATTAACGTTTTTGGAACTACTTTTAACCTTTGGATGGCCGATGCGCAGACAGCAGATGCCCGCAAAAATTGGATTGCTGTTTTAGATAAAATCGAAGCGTTACAGCCTTCAATAGTTATTCCTGGACATGCCAATAATGCAAGCCCATTTGATGTTAGCGCAGTAAAACATACCAAGAGCTATATCCAGTTCTACGAAGAAGCATTAAAAACCAACAAAACTTCTGAAGAATTGATCAAAGCGATTAAGGCGAAATATCCGGCGCTTACTTTTGAAACTGCATTGCAAATTGGTGCTAAAGTAAATACAGGCGAAATGAAATGGTAAAACTTAAAATTATATTCAGCCTGATGGTGCTTTTTGCAGCGTCAGGCTGTTTATCAAATCAAAAGAAAATGACAAATCTTGAAATTGTAAAAAGTACTTATGAAGGTAAAACTTCGGAAGAAAATGGTAAAAATCTTGCTAAATATGTAGCGGATGATATCTCTTGGACCGAAGCTAAGGGTTTTCCCTATGCAGGCACCTACATCGGACTGGCAGAAGTAACCAAAAACGTTTTTAGCAGATTAGGAAGTGAATGGATCGATTATAAATTCACGCCCGAAGATTATGTAGGCAGCGAAGACAAAATAGTAGCTTATGGAACTTATACCGGAACTTACAAAATTACTGGTAAGCCATTTAAAGCAAGAGTAGCCCACGTTTGGAAACTGAAGAACGGAAAAATAATCAGTTTCGAGCAGTTTGTAGATAGCCAGTCTGTAAACGATGCAATGAAATAAGCTCAAAGTAATATTAATACACACAAGTTATTGCGATAAAGATCCTCAATCAAATTATAGCAGAAATAAAGAAAGAAGAAGGTACGCATCAATTGCAGGATTTGATATTAAAGTACATTTGTTATGCTTCAAAGATGCCTTTAAGGATTTTCAGGATAAAAAGCGATTTAAATTTAAATGTTCAATTATTCCTGCTGACCGGTATAATCTTATCAGGTAAATCAGCTCCCCACTTTATTGCAAGGAGGGGCTGGGGGTGGTTTTTTGAAATATGTTCTAATCGCCTCGCCTATCAATTCTTCTGATTCAAAAACTTCAGCATTCTCAAATCTGATTACATGTATAATCTTATCAGGTAAATCAGCTCCCCTCCTTATTGCAAGGAGGGGCTGGGGGTGGTTTTTTGAAATATGTGCTAATCGCCTCGTATATCAATTCTTCTGATTCAAAAACTTCGGCATTCTCAAATCTGATTACATGTATTATCTTACGTGGTAAATCAGCTCCCCTCCTTATTGCAAGGAGGGGCTGGGGGTGGTTTTTTGAAATATGTTCTAATCGCCTCGCCTATCAATTCTTTTGATTCAAAAACTTCAGCATTCTCAAATCTGATTACACTAATTCCTTTACTGTTTAAAAAAATCAGTTCGTTCTTTATCGTATACTCCCTTGCCCCTCCTAAACTAGGAGGGGAGTAGGAACTACAGGAGGTTGATATGCTAAATTGACCTTTTTTTTGTGCTGCTATCGAAATTTGTATATTTACTGAACTAAGGTATCAAATCCCGCCCTCTGGCGACAACTGGCCCATTACCGGCAATTTTAAGAACATGTTATGAGAAGAACATTTTTTCTGATTACAATTGGACTGTTGTTATTTAATCTCGCTTTTGGTCAATCTAATCATTATAAGCAACTTGATAGCTTATTTGGTGCGCTCTATAAACAGCAAATGTTTAATGGGAATGTGCTGATTGCAGACAAAGGTAAAATCATATTTGAAAAAAGTTATGGCCTTGCCAATGAGAAAACCGGGCAAAAAATTAATAACCAAACCATATTTGAGTTGGCATCTGTTTCCAAACAATTTACTGCTATGGGAATTGTTTTGTTGGAAAAACAAGGAAAACTGAACTATGACGACAAAATTTCAAAATATATTCCCGAACTAGCTTTTTACGGAAACATCAGCATCAGGAATTTACTTAATCACACTGGCGGGCTTCCTGACTATATAGAATTTTTTGAGCAAAAGTGGGATAAAACAAAAATTGCTACCAATCAGGATATTGTAAATGTCTTCGCGAAATACAAACCGGAAGTTATTTTTCAACCCGGCGAAAAATACGAGTACAGTGATACAGGTTACACTTTATTAGCATTGATCATAGAAAAGGTATCAGGTAAGACATTTGGACAATTTTTGAATGAAAACATCTTTCAACCATTAAAAATGAAAAATACGTTTATCTACAGAAGTAGATTTAAACCAAAAAAAATAGATAATTATGCTCTTGGTTATGTTACAGATAGCTTAGGACACAAAGTGCTTCCCAATAGTTTTGGGAAAGAATTTTACACTTATTATCTGGATGGAATCGTGGGCGACGGAACAGTAAACGCTACAACAGCGGATCTATTAAAATGGGACAGAGCACTTTATACCGATAAATTGATAGATTCAAAAGATAAAGAACTCATATTTAATGCTGTAAAAACCAACGATGGAAAAGAGACTAATTACGGATTTGGGTGGTTTGTAGGGAACTCGAAAAAATATGGCAAAATCGTCTATCATTCCGGAGGTTGGCCAGGGTATTCCACTTATATAGAAAGACATTTAGACAATGACAAGACGATAATAATCCTACAAAATCATTCGGAAGCAAAAATAAATTCATTTTTGCAAAAAGTAAGAATGATCTTGTATAACTGATCTTAAAACAAATGTATGCTTTTTAAAGGACGACCAGGATCGTTGATTGATCTAAATTTTAGTTTTTAGCTTTTTCAACGGCGCAGTTCCTTTTTTTTGTTCGATATTCATCACCCATAATCTTTTACCCTGGTTGTGTCCTTTAAGATACCTATCATTTTATCTTATCAATTCCGATTCATTTCTGCGCTATATAGTATTATAAACCTTTGTTTGATTAATAATGTGCTTTAATTTGGGTTATTTGGCGCCTTGCATGAACGGTCGTCACCCTGAACTTGTTTCAGGGTCTTTATAGCAAGGCGGTTTAACAGGAAAGATGCTGAAATAAATTCAGCATGACGATCGCGTGAGATAAAGCAGCTTTAAACACTCACTATGATCAAATATTAATCGAACTCAGGTTATAAGGGTGATTTTACCAGATCTTTCATAAACTAAAGGTTGGATCTGATCTCCTTTACATCATCGATTGCCTCTGTCATTGTCGTGCCTATATTGGTCATGACAATGATTGGTAGCTGTCTGCGCCAATTTTATCCTTTGTGACCTCAGTGCTCCTTCCCCGAGCCGTGTTTTTCTCTGGCAACGGTAACAGCGGGGAAGCTTAACTGACAACATATCAATATTTTGCCGCTTTTAGTTAATATACGATCAGAATGGCCGCCTTTTGTATTGTATATTTAAATATTACAAATTTTTTATACAACACTGTAATAAATCCCGGAATAAAGTGGCCCACGCCTTACCAATTTATTCTGAATGCGGACGTGTATTGTAAAATCTGTTATTTTAAGTATTAACCCATCATAAAAATATTTTTCACGAACAGTCTGTTGCGCTTTTGAGGGAATCAACCCCATAAAGATGAGTACGCTGTGTAATGAAATTTAATAAATCTATAAACCTAATCAACTAAAAACCAAAAATGAAAAAACAAATTTTATTATTCCTGATCATTGCATTGTTAGCAGGCTGTAAAGAGGAATTCAACTCCATTCAGCCCACTCAGTTAACTAAGCCGCAAAATCAGGCCAGAATAGCAGCAGTTGCAGCTGCTGCTGCTCCTGAAGTCTATATTCCGCAGGAACTAAGCTCGAATGATTTCAATAATTCGGCCAGCACATGGAGTTGGTCAAGATCCCGCTCTTCCGATCACTTTATTGTTTTCTGGGCTAAACCCTATGGCACTAACGATCCAAATTCGACAGCTGTACCAGCAGCATACCGGGTGAACATTACTGACCTGCTGAGCAAAGCGGAAGGCTTTTTTCAATTAAATGTAACTGAATTAGGTTTTGCTAATTTAGCTACATCCAAGCTGAATAGATATAAGATGATGATCTTTATCAATTATCAAACAGAATGGCTGGCTACTGGTTCTGGCTATGATAACGTAATTGGTGCGCTATGGGTTAGCCCAGCTACGATGCAGCCGGTTGGTCATGTAATCGGTCATGAGATTGGACATTGTTTCCAATATCAGGTTCTTGCTGACCAGGGTGTTGGCGGGTTCCGTTATGGGTTTGGCGGTAATGGCGGTAACGGCTTTTGGGAGCAAACGGCTAATTTCCAAGGATTCCAGAGCTATCCGTCGACGGTTTTTACCGCCTATGATTTCACCGTTTACAAAGATAATTACCACCGCCATGTTCACCATGAATGGTACCGTTATGCCAGTTACTTTATACTCTACTATTGGGAATTTAAAAGAGGGCGTGATTTTGTCGGAAGATTATGGCGCGAGTCTCGCCAACCGGAAGATCCTATCCAGGCATATATGAGGCTTAATGGTATTAATGTGGCTACTTTTAATGGAGAAATCTACGATCAGGCTGTAAGATTTGTGACCTGGGATATTCCTTCACTTCGGTCTTACGGTACCAATTACCATGGCGCTCAAACATGGAATTACACAAGGCTGACTGACGGAAGCTACCAGGTAGCCTATAATCGTACACCGGGTACTACTGGTTATAATGTTATCCCTTTAACCGTCCCTGCCGCAGGTACGGCTGTATCAACCGTGTTTACCGGTATGGTTAATGCGCCCGGGTATAACCAGGTGGCAAATCCGGCAAGAGCAGGTTGGCGCCATGGGTATGTTGCACTTTTAAATACAGGAGAACGAAGGTATAGCGGCATGTGGACCAATAACGCAACGAGTAGCTTTACTGTGCCGGCTGGTACTGTAAAATTATGGTATGTAGTAACCGGAGCGCCGACTACCTATGCACCACATCCATGGGATGAAAACGAAGCCAATGATGACCAATGGCCTTACAAGGTAAAATTCACGAACAGTTCCGTGTTGTAAGACATCGCTAAATAATATGTTTATGTAAATTAAGATCAGGCCGTCTCATATTTGTTGAGGCGGCTTTTTTACGTTAGCCTGGTAACTTCTTTAAGAACGCTTGCCTATAATCCTGGGCAGATGAATTACCACAGGAGATTACCCGACTTTTAATATTGAAAATCTCATTTTAATTCATCATACGGTCGATTCCTTTGTTTGCTTTTTCCGTTAGTAATACTTACTATTGATTACACACAAAAACAATATACAGATGAAACGTTTACAAGTAAAGAAGGGGTATTTTCTGATGCCCTTTGTAAGGGGTATGATGTGCTTACTACTCACCAGCTGGCTAGTGCCGGCATATGCACAATTTTCGGGAGATCGAAATGAAAAGGAGTATTATAACAGGATCTTTTCTATACTTAATGGAAGAATGGAGCCTATTGGTAACTCTGATGTAACCTATTACACAGGAGATTTTTACCCGGAAATTAAAGGTAAGATAAAATCTATTGGCAATACTGATATTACCTATTACACGGGAGATTTTTATCCGGAAATTAAAGGTAATGTAAAATCTTTTGGGAAAACTAATATTACTTATTACACCGGAGACTTTTACCCGGAAATTAAGGGTAGGATAAAATCAATAGGTACAATAGATTTGATTTACTATACCGGAGATTTTTATCCTGAGCTTAAGGGAAAGCTAAGATCAGTGGCTAAAACTGAGGTGACCTATTACACCGGAGACTTCTATCCGGAAATTAAAGGTAAACTTAAGGCTGTTGGAGATACGAATATTACTTATTATACAGGAGACTTCTATCCAGAGCTTAAAGGTAAACTAAAAGCCGTTGGCGATGCCGAGATCATTTATTACACTGGAGATTTTTATCCAGAGCTTAAAGGTAAAGTAAAATCAGTGAGTGGGAGTTTTCCTGAAAGCATTTTGTTCCTTTTCCCTGAACTGGGCATAACCAATTAGCATGCTGAGCAGATCGGACAATAAAGAATGATCCTGTAGTCGTTAAGTTTAGTAACCTAAGTTCGATTAATAATGTGCTTTAATTTGGGGTTATTTGGCGCCTTGCATGAACGGTCGTTACCCTGAACTTGTTTCAGGGTCTTTAAAGCAAGGCGGTTTAACAGGAAAGATGCTGAAATAAATTCAGCATGACGGAACGGCTAGCCATTTCATCCTAATAAAGTACATTAATTTTAAAACATTAATCGAACTCAGGTTAGTATTTAAATCCTGAACAAAAAAGGGGCAAAATTCTTTTAAAGAATTTTGTCCCTTTTTACTTTTCAAATTGCTGTTTATTTTTCTGGATCCAGCACCTGGTTTATCGTTCGTACAATATCCTGAAGGTGGTATTTCTCCAAACCCTCACGTTTCGGAAGCACGGCTTCAATATCGCCTTTGAGCTCTGTTAAATGCATTTTTACCAGTGTAGAAATGTCATTTGCCTGCACATCAACAATATTGTATTGCTGCATTTGTTGTGCGGTGTAGCCTCCTGCAGCTGTTGCCGTCAGCATTTTTTTCAGGTTATCCACATAAGCTTTCTGGAGGTTACGGCGGTAAAGGTCAATTTGCTGACCATCATAAAGCTCAGACCACACGCCTTTTTTCATATCAGAAAAAAGTTCGTCTATGGTATAGGTTGGGGTTTTGCTTAGCGTGGCATTGAGCAATTTATTTAATGAGCTTACTCCCATAACACTGCTCAGCATATCTTTTTGATAATTTAATATCAGCCGGGTCGGATCGGTAGCGATTTTGCCCGATAAGGAGCCCTCAATTAACCAGGTTGGTGTGCGGAACAACTGCTGGTTCAAAAAGGAAACGGCCTGCTTTTGAATCTGGGCCGGTACATTTTTATATACCAAACCTGGCTCATCAACAGTCTTTAAATCCGTATAAACCCCGGCAATGTTTTTTGCAACGTGCCCCAGGTAACGTCTGTACTGACTGGCGACTTCGGCATACATTTCTTTTGCATTTCCATAACCTTCATTTTCCTCTTTTGTCCATTCTATCAAATTGGGCAAAATGCGTTTCAGGTTTCTGATGCCATACTCACTGGCCAGCATGGCATTGTCGCCCAAATCTTCGTTCTGGCTACGCGGATCGGCGGGGTCTGCCTCTGTTCCAAACCATAATCTCGGATTTTCAGCCACACGTTTACTGATCATTTTACTCAACGGCCCGTGTTCATCTTCAGCTCTGGTATACTGGGGCATCCATTTGTAGCCCCATTCAATTGCCCACTTGTCGTAATCTCCAATCCTCGGATAAATCCCTGCTTTCCCAATGTGATCTTCGGGCTGCGCCACGTAGTTAAAACGTGCATAATCCATAATTGATGGCGTATGTCCGTTGGCTTCTACCCATTTTTTGTTGCGCAACAGCTCAACCGGGACAGTAGAGGAAGAACCGTAGTTGTGCATCAAGCCCAAAGTATGGCCAACTTCGTGCGAGGAAACAAAACGAATAAGATCCCCCATGAGCTGATCGTCAAACTTCTTTCTAGCCCTTGGATCTACTGCTGCGGCCTGGATAAAATACCATTTACTAAGAATGCTCATGACGTTATGGTACCAGTTCACATGGGTTTCCAGGATCTCGCCACTACGCGGATCGTGCACACTAGGTCCGCTGGCATTTGCAATTACTGAAGGTTTATAAACGATGGCACTATGGCGCGCATCATCAATGCTCCAGGTAGAATCTTTTGGCGCTTCTTTTGCAATAATGGCATTTTTGAAACCTGCCTTTTCAAAGGCAACCTGCCAATCGTTCACACCTGCAATTAAATAAGGGACCCACTTTTTAGGGGTGGCAGGATCAATGTAGAAAATAATCTGTTTTTTAGGTTCTACCAGTTCTCCTCTTTTGTATTTTTCTACATCTGCATCTTTAGGCTCCATGCGCCAGCGTGTAATCATCACCTCACGTTTGATCCCTATCGGATTGGCATCAAAATCGACATAGTCTGCCGTAAAATAACCAACCCTGGCGTCTGAAAATCTTGGCTTCATGGGTATTTTAGGCAACAGCATGATAGAACTGTTCAGTTCCAGTGTAGCCGCTGAAGCACCGATTACTGCATCGCCGATAAGCGGGGATTTAGTATAGGTTTTTACGGCACGTACCTCAACATTAAGCGGGAAAGCTTTTATGCTTTCCAGGTACGACCTATCGGCGATGAGTCCGCCCAGTGATAAACCTCTTTTGGTAACCGGGTTAAAGTAAAAGAGCTCATTGTCTCCGTTAAGGATGTCTGTCATCTCTATTACAGTGCCCTTCATTCCTGAAATTGAATCCTTTGCATAGGCTTTGATATCAAATGAACTCAGTATCGGTTGGATATTAGAATTCATGACAGACCGGTTCATGCCGGTACTGTCATTTGATCTTTCCTCAAAAGAGATGCTCCTGATAAATAGTTTATGGTTTGGACCCTTTTCAAATCTGATTACATTTTCATTAATTTGGTCGCCTGCATATCCCATCATTAAGCCTCGTACGCCAGCGCCTGATTTACTGATGCGGCTAACAATCAAAATATCTCTCCCTAATATGGAGTCAGCAATTTCAAAAAAATACTTTTGCTCAATTTTGTGGACCTTAATCATACCAGGGCTTGTAATCGCCTTATCCGTAATGATTTCTTTATAAGGTTTAGGTTCACTTACGGGCTTTGCCGCCTCTATAGTCTTCTTCGCCGGAATTTTGCTTTGCAGGGAATCTTTGGTTGTTTTCGGATTTTTTTCCTGCCCTTTTACCAGGCTTGTAAGCATCAGTAATGTTGAGCAGAATATTAAAAATTTGTACATTTAGGTATAAATATTGGTCTATTGGAATTTAAAAGTAATTGCTCTGAAATATACCGAAGGCATTTCTCCCCGTTCCGCCAGGTACTCCCTTAACCACCAGTGAAATGTTCTTGAAATAACCGGAAGTTGGCGTAAGCGTTAAGCTAAAGTTTGCAATCAGCAATTCACCGGTTGCTGCATTCCGCACTTCAAAATTGTATACCGTTCTGGTGGCAGCTTTGGTTGGGTATTTACTCCATGGGGAAATTTCCCGGTAACCCAATGCTACAGGTGCTGTAACCGATGGAACATTTGTCCGGATAGGGGAGTCTGGCACATTTAACGCATCTTTTAAAATGACTTTCAGCACTGTGCTTTCTGACGACAGGTTTACAAACCGGATGTGCGAAACACTGTCAGCAGCTACAGGTGTTCTATCCGTTTGGATATAAGGGATATCCATTTCCGCCCGCAATATGGTGTCAGGTTTCAAGGCCGTACCAAAAAGATACATGGAGTAATTCATCTGTTTGAGGGTATAAGTACCGGAGAAAAGTACATTCTTACCATCTTTAGAGGAAACCGTTATCATTGCAGGGGATTCTGCCTTAGGGTAAATTAAAACACTACTTGCAAAATTTAGCGGAGCATTCAACTTTACGGCATCTTGCCCGGTCCATGCATTTACCACCCTTACTGTTGCAAACCGTTCTTTGCTTTCCTCCTTTTTGCAGGCTCCGATTGCCAGTACAAAAAGAAACATTAAGCTTAAATATCTTATATTCATTTTCTATCTCTTAATTTGACTTCGTGATTAATTTTGTGAAATGCCGGATTTCGTAATTTCATCTAATGGAATCGGCATAGCGTAACGCTTATCATTTGGTGGAAGCGTATAAACCACACCATCTATTTCTCTTGACAGGGTAATATTAGCGCCCTCTACATTCAGGCGCCGCACATCAAACCACCTTGCGCCACGGTACAACAATTCCCTTCTGCGCTCGAGTAAAACGAGGTCAAGTGCTGCTTCCGGAGTTGAGGCGCTGAGTACGGGAGCCAATCCCACAGGAAAACGCTTTGCAGCCATCATATTCAAAATTTCAAGTGCCGGAGCTACTTCTTTCTTCCGTGCCAGACATTCTGCCAAAATCAGGTAAACCTCGTCAGTTGCCAAACCGTTAAACGGCACATAGCGTAAGGCTATATTTTGGTACAAAGCTTTGATATACTTAGCCGGATCATTAGCACTCCTGATGAAAAAACACAGTTTTAATCTCAGGTCATCTTGATCATAAAGGGCAATTTGCTTCGGGCTCACCTTCGACTTGAAAGTATAACCGTAATCGGAGTAGTTTAATGCATAAAAATCGTAGCCAACAGAAGCGTCGCCATGAAAAGTAGTGTAAATCACTTCCGGATTCCCGCCCTCAAATGGCGTGTTGGAATTTACGTCAAGGTCATTGTAGTCGAGCAGCGTTCCCTTGATCTTTAAAGCCTCCCGTGCGCTTTCCATTGCCTTATCGTAGTTCATCATGCACAAATGAACCCTTGCCAGCAAAGCCAGGGCCGCCACTTTAGAGCCTAATGTTGGTTTTGTCGTGGACTCAGAACTAAAACTCATTTTTGCGGTTTCCAGATCAGACAAGATCTGAGCATAGGTAACCGCTAAGGATGAACGCTGCAAAGGATTATTGGCATTTACCTCTAAAGGCAAAGGGATGCCCGCTGTAACTGCCGCATTCTTCGGGTCGTATGGCATTGCAAAAGCCTGTGCAATCTGAAAAAAAGTATGTGCGCGCAGAAAGTAGGCCTGCCCCTTAACATCCCCATATTTTGCCGCATTAGCAGGTGTTTTTGCCAATTCATTTAAGCCTGTAATGATGGTGTTGGCGTACAGGAGCGTTTTGTAGGAATTGTTCCAGTCTAAAGAGGTTTGATAAACAGTCGGATTCCAGTTGTAACTGTTGCGAATGGGCTCCTCTTTCGACTGCCAGATACTGGTAGATAAATATTCGTATTCATCGCCACAGAACATGGAAAAGCTCTGGGTATTGTTGATTACCGTGAAGTTGTTTAATAGTCCTTCAAAATCGGCCAGGCTTTCCGGGATCAGGTTTGCCATTACCGGCTTTTTATCCAGAAATTCCTTTTTACAGCTTCCTAACAAAACAGATGCAACCAGTATAATGACAAAAAGTGATTTATTATAAAAAAAAGGCTTTTTCATATGTGTAAATTTGTTTTTAATGGTTATGAAGCTATCATGATTTTTTCACAAGTTTCTATCGTGCTTTAGTGTTCAAGAACTCGCAAGCTCGGTTTACTAATTAGTGTTTGTGATTGGCAAAATCATGATGGTTTCATATCTAATTTTTTAATGGGAGTAATTGATTACAATGTGGTTCTTAAGCCAAACGAATATTGTCTTGGTGATCTTGCTGAAGTCGGGAAATCCGGATCAATGGGAAGCTTTGTCGACTTCCACAACAGACCAATATTATTGGCATAGGCGTACACCTGGAGACTTTTGAAAGGCAAGCTTTTAAACTTTGTCTTGCTGATACTGTACGAAAGCTGGATGTCCTGCAGTCTGAAACTGTCTCCTTTTTCCACCAGGGCATCCGACGAATCATAAGTGAGTTGTGCGTAGGTATTATAAGGGTAATTCGTCATTGCCGGAACATTAGTAACCAATTCATCACCTGGTTTTTGCCATCTGTTCGCAAAATCAGAGAAGAAATAATTGCCAAAGAAAAGGCTGTTGTAGTCTAACGCCTGACGTTTAAAATAATGACCGAGGCGGTAGGCAATTAAAAATGATAGGGATAGGTTTTTATAGTTAAAATCATTTCGGATACCGCCAGAAAATTTTGGGATATTATTGCCGATATATACAATATCCTGCTCATTAGCCGCACTAATTACCGAAGCCAGGTCAGTCGTGGCCACACCATTGGAATAAATCATAGGCTGACCAAGTCCATTTAAACCTGCGTAACGGTAAGTGAACAATGCGGAATAGGCATAACCCAGCCTTGGAATAGTAGAATTGTTCAATACTGAATTTCTCGGGTTTTGTTTGAGGTCGAGTTTCGTGATTTTGTCTATTGCAGAGCTGAGATTCAAACTTGTTGACCATGAAAAATCTTTACCGGATATTTGTCTTGAATTGAGGGAGAGGTCGAAACCTTGAGTCTTTACGTCAGCAAAATTTCCGGTAAAATTTATTACACCAACCTGAGGGGCAACGCTCTGTCCGGATATCAAATCGCGGGCATTCTTCCTGAAAAACTCAATACTACCGCTAATCAGGTTATTCTTGAATCCGAAATCCAATCCCAGGTTCGTTTGTTGTACTTTTTCCCATCTCAATTCTGCATTGGGCGGATTGTTGATCTGATAAAACGACCCCAAACCGGAATTATTTCCTGCTGATAAGCTGGCAATTGTTTTTGCTGAAGCGCTGGGACTGGTATTTCCGCTGTAGCCATTAGTGAGGCGTAGCTTTAACATCGGAAGCCAGTCTATATGGTAAAACGATTCGCGGTTAATTATCCAGGCCACACCAGAAGACCAAAGCGGTACCCCTTTTTGATTCGACGCTACACCAAAAAGATTGGATTCGTCCTTACGGGCACTCGCCGAAATAATATATTTATTTTGATAGGAATAAGAAGCATTGGCAAATAGAGAAACAAACCTATTGGTGGTATTGGTATTTGCAAATTGTATGGGTATAGTGCTGTTTACACCACTAAATATAGTTTGATAAATCATATTCTGGTTCACACGCTGATAGGTATCAAACTCTTTGATATAACCAACCTCTTGCCTTGTAGAACCCACATTATTAGTGTTTCTAACTTCCGCACCGGCAAGTGCTGAAATCTGATGATCAGACCCCAATGTCTCGTTGTAAACCAGATTTGCCCTTAGATTATTGTTATTGTATTTGCTGTTTTTAATCAAATTGGTTCCACCATAGGGAAAATTCTGGGTGATTACTCCGGTTGCGGAATTATAAGTCGTAAACATGTTGATCATTTCGCGTGTTTGAAACGATTCCACATCAAAAATGCTGTTATAGTTGGAAATTCCACTTCCATATTGATAAATGGCACTGAACTGTAATGTTGGCTTGATACTATAGCTAACGTCTGCTTTAATGCTATAATCCTGAATATGATTAACATTCCTGCCATAATTATATTCATCAAGCGGGATAAAAGTCATATCAATCAGCTTTCCACCTGCTAACCCTGAAATTCGTGTTTTTGAATACTTATAAGGAATTTCCAGAGGATTCCCCTGATCATCTGCCAACCTGGTATAGGGAAAAATTGCACCGGTAGGTAGGCTAAAGTTGGATCCACTCCGCTGTGTGTCAGAAAAAGAAATATCTGCACCAATTTGAAGCTTATTCTTGAAAAAACTGAATCGTTCGCTCAACACAAAGTTCTTCCGGCTGGAGTTGGATTTATCTGCAGAATGTCCATTATCCAAACTTCCCGATACGTAGTATTGATTTTGTGGACCACCGCCCCTGATGCTTAAATTGTATTGCTGATTGAAAGTATTGTCCTGTGTATAACGGGTCAGGTCATCACGGATATCAGTGTTTCTCAGTTGAGCGATCTGCCGTTCTGCTTCAATGGAGCTGATTTTATTACTGCGTTGCTGATCTAAGATGCTGACCAATGGGGAAACCACACTCCCTGGATCTGAAAGGGAATAATCATAATAGCCTTTGCCGAACAAAAAGCTTTCTACATCAATAAATTCTGAAGAACTCAGCTGTGGAACAGAATACAGGTCGGACTTGCCAGCCATGGTAAAACTGGTATTTAAGGATACTTGTGCTGGTTGATTCAGTTTACCCTTTTTTAAAGTGATCACCAATACCCCATTTCCTCCTCTCGCGCCCCATATGGAAGTGGCTGCAGCATCTTTCAGAATAGTGACGCTTTCTACATCATTTGGATTGATGGAATTGATGTCTCCTTCAAAGGGATAGTTATCTACTACAACCAGGGGTTCTACTGCAGACCGGATTGTGCTTCGGCCACGAATAGAAAAACTTGCTTCATTGATAGAGTTGGAGGGATTACGCAGCGTCAAAATTCCAGGCGCCATGTTTTCAATCCTATCGATAATATTAGGACTAACCCCCCTGTTAATTACGGTGGAATCTAAAAATTCATAGGCTCCTGTAGCCCGCTCTCTGGAGATTTTCTGATAACCATTGGATACTACTGCAACTTCCTGTAAACGCTCTGTATTTACAACCAAAACAATAGGTTGGTCGGTAATCGCTTTAGCTGCGATCGTTTTAGCGGTATAGCCCGTGTAAGAAATGATGATCAAGGCATCTTCATCGACATTTTTAATTTCGAAAACGCCCAGTTGATTGGTGATCACACTTCTATTCAAATCTTTCAATTTTACACTTGCACCAGCCAGGGGATTTCCTTTCTCGTCCACAACCTTGCCTCTGATGTCCATATTTTTAAAGACATTTATCAATGCGTCGAGCACAGTTTTTTTCTTTTCGGCCACTACGATGGTTTTGTCTTCAATAACATAGTTCATCACAGTGCCTTTTAAGCAAACTTCCATCACTTCTTCAAGCGATGCCCCGCTAAATTTAGCCTGAATGGTTATTCCAGCGTTCAATTTATCGGGTTCCCAAAGCACATGGAAGCCAGTTTGTTTCCCAATTTCTTTAAACACCTGGGCAAGGGTGATTTTGTTTTGGTTTAAAGTAACCTTTTGAGCAAGTGCAGAGGCACTTACCTGCATGATGAAAGCCAATAATAATACAGCAACGAGATTAATTCGCATGAGCCATTTTCTAAAAATGTGGCACGGAGGACCACATAAAACTTTAGTGGAAATTTTATACATTTGAGTAGGTTTGGTTTAGAAGTGCTTATACTTTAGCGAGCAGCGCACTTCATCTGTAGTTGATTAATTTATTAATCTTATAAAGCCAGATTATTAGGATTCCGATGGCCATCGGAATCCTTTTTTGTTGAGGCGTCGTGATTAATAGCTTTACATTTCCGTAGGTAGTTCTTTTTTCATGTTTGTTGGTTTGTTTGGTTTGGTTATGTTGATTTTGGTTATTTCATTACAATTATAGTGTTGCCTTGTATCTCAAATCGAACGGAGCGGGTTAAGCTCAGCTTACTCAATACATGCGAAACTTTAACATATTTGGAGATGCTTCCACTAAACATCTTTTTCTTTAATTCTTCATCTTTAAACTTTACGTCCAGATCGTACCAACGGCCAATATCGTTCATGATCTGTTCAAGCGGCTCATTGTCAAAATTAAAAAAGCCATTCTTCCAGGAAACAGCGTTGTCTGTATCCACATTTTTTACATCAATCCTGCCCGCTGTTAAAGTTGATTCTTCACCGGGTTTCAAAATGACTTGATTTACTTTAACACTTCCTTCCAGTAAAGTAGTCCTGGTACCCAAACCATTTTCATATACATTCAGGTTAAAATGTGTTCCAAGTACCTCCACTTCCTGATGTATACTTTTAACGATAAAAGGATGTGCTTTATCTTTCGCTACTTCAAAATAAGCTTCTCCCTCAAGTTCTACATTTCGTGTTGATCCTTGAAACGATACCGGAAATTTAACGGACGATGCTGCATTAAGCCATATTTTTGTACCATCAACCAGTTGCAGCTGATATTGGCCCCCACGAGGGGTCGTGATCTGGTTTTGCTCCATTCCTGCATGTTTACCCTGATCTCCAATAAAAGTATAAACCAGTTGTCCCGCCGCTGTAGTCGTAATCTTCACACCATTCTGTTCCGCCAATGAATGATTTACAGCGTCTGCCAAAGCGATCTGTTTCCCGTTCGCAAGGGTAAGCACGGCTTTGTTTGTACCCGGATCCACATCTTTTTCCATGCTCAGCGATGGAAGGTCCTGGCTGGATCTGAGGTGAAAGAGAAGTGAAACTGTTAAGGTCGTAAGGGTCAGACAGGCTGCGGCAAGCCGGAGAAACCATGTGCGTTTGTAGAGCGGAACAATTTTAGGCAGGGCCTGTTGATTGATGCGTTTTACGGCCTTGAAAATCTGGAGCAATTTAATTTCCTCTTCAGGAGTAGGGGAGCCCTCTTCAAAAGGAAACAAAAGCTCAGCATAAATCAAATCTTTCAATAAAAATTCATCTGCAACATCAAAATATGTCAGTAACTCCGATATTTCGGTTTCGGAGCATTGATTTTTGAGGAAATTTGAGTAAATACGCTTTAGCTTGTTTTGATCTTCCAAAATAATTGGTCCTTTTAAAGCTATTACGTTTCAAAAACGATGAACATCTAGTCTAAACAAAAAAATATTTACTATTTACCTGAGCTCGATTAATGTTTAAAAATTAATGTACTTTATTAGGACTAATTGGCTAGCCGTTTCGTCATGCTGAATTTATTTCAGCATCTTTCCTGTTAAACCGCCTTGTTATAAAGACCCTGAAACAAGTTCAGGGTGACGACCGTTCGTGCAAGGCGCCAAATAACCCAAATGAAAGCACATTATTAATCGAACTCAGGTTATTTATCCAGAAATGTGCTGCTGATGGCAACAAAAAATAAAAGTGTGCCTGACTTTTTAAGGTATTCTGCTACAGTTTTTGTTGCTTTAACAATGTGGTTATTCACTGTGGAACTGGAAATGTTGAGCTCACGGGCAATATCATCATAACTTCTACCTTCAATTTTACAAGCCTGAAAGATACGTTTTTGCTGAGGTGGCAAAAGTTCTATCGCTTTTTGTATCATTTCTCCGGTTTCCCGGTAATAGATGTCTTCCTCGGTATGGCTATAAGCGTTAGTGCTAATCGATTGAACTGTTTTGGCAAGCAATTCATCCCGCGAAATTTTACGATAGGTATCATAAACCAGGTGCTGGGCGATACTGAACAAATAAGACCTGAAGGATTGATTAGAGTCGAGGAGGTGCCTTTTGGTCCAAACCTTCACAAAAACGTCCTGAGTAAGTTCATGCGCGATCACATCAACCTTTACCATTTTTAATAACTTTCTGTAAATCCTTAAACTATAGATTTGATAAAGTTTGTCGAAAGCATACTCGTCCCCATCTCTCAGTTTAATGAGTAATTCCTTTTCAACTGTATTTTCAACAAGTGTTTCCTCCACTAATCCTAAAAAATTTACCAGAGATGGTTATCAGGTTTATAAACGATAAGTGGGGCAAATTAACAAAAGATACTTATAATACCATATTTGTTTTTGTAGTATAAACTCGTCAAAATAAGTCTGATACAGCAGTTAAAACTACTTCCGGTACCTGCTGCAAAAGAGCCTCCGCCACAATCGCCGGAAGAGTGGGGACGGCATAAAGCGCTTGGAAAAACCGCCTGTTCAATCAGTTCGTTTACAAAAAGGTTCAAATTACGCACCACCACTGACCCCAAGTAGGACAAAGATTTTTCCGAAGGTCTTTGTCTCATTTTTTTTTGCTCCTAATTATTTGTCTTTAAGCATATATGCTTCGCGACTTCGTTGACTAAAAGTGTTCGATATCAATCCCCATTAATCTGCTGAAATAGGATTATTTTTAACCTAATTGTAACAGTATGAAAAAGTTAAATTAGAAGAAGTAACTTTAGAGAGCGGAGAAGTACTTTCAGGAAATGAACTAAAAGACATCCTTTCAGCCAGTAAAGGTGGAAGCAGCGGCAGTAGGCCACCTCATTCAAAATGTACCTATGATGATAATACGGGTGTAGTTCAAAGAGGATGCTGTATTTCATATCAGTCCTCTGAATTTTTTTTGCGCTAGCTCAGGTACTAGTTGCTGGCCTGCGTAATAACAGATTAAAAGTCAAGATTGCGAACTTATCCGCAGACTTAGTATTAATAAATAATAACTTCCAGCATATTTGCGAAAATCTGCTGAAACCAATTCAAAATCACGATGTACAAAGTATTTAAATCAAATCTATTTTACATGTTCAGCTTATTGTTTTTGCTGTTATGCAAACAATCTGTAAGTAAGATAGTTGATGTGCCAAAATTAGCCTTTGGCAAAGCGAAATTAATTGGAAGGTTAAGGGTGCCTGACGGAGTAAATATAGACAGTGCATTCGTGAAAATCACCGTTTCGCATCCAATTTCGGGTGAGTTTGTCAAATATAAAGCGCTTGTCGACCGGTCAGGCAATTTTTCTATTGATGCTGATGTTGAAACAGCAGTTTCTTACATACATTTTTCCACAAGTCTAAATCCCGGGAAACCCCTATTTATCAAATTGAAATGCGCAGCTAATACCCACCTTGATATTGCTTATAATTCAGATTTAGATATTGAGAATATTACTGTTGAGCCCAGTATGGATCAAAATGATATGACCCGATATTATGGTCTCATTCGCAAAATGATTGAATATTCACCTACCAGAAAAAGGGAACCACTTTATGATAAAGGTACCGGGGATTTCTTGGAATATGCCAGATCTCTCTTGTCAGAAATATTAACAGTTGTAAAAAATGATACCTTGATATCAAAAGAATTAAAAAGTATGTTGAATAATGACTTTCGCCTATTTTTTTATAAAGGGGCAGTATTTGATTATGACAAAGCGATGATGGCTAACTATAGTATAACTAATGGTGGTAAAGAAAAAAAGCTTGTTATCAAAGAGGTTGATCGATCATATTACCGTTTTTTGAAGGAATTAAAGCTGAATGACCCCCAATACCTTTATACTTCTACATTCCTTGAATTTCAAAAACAAATTCTCTTGAATAAAACTCTGGCTGTTCCCCAAATAGGAGAAACAGATATCTCCAACTGGTTGTCAAAAACAAAAATTATTTTATCCGATTTAGTTGGTTTTAGAGATGGCTTATACTATGATATTTTAGCAGCGAATGCTTACGGTAGACAGCTGACCGAAGAATTAAGGCCTTTAAGTGAAATACAGAAAAAAAATATTTTGAAATATTGGGGGAACAAAGAAATCGCGAAAATCCTATTTCGAAAAAACAAAGAGGTTGTGGAACTGGATAAATTCAAATCCCCAGCAGTTATAAACGATGCATCTCAAATTGCAGAAGATAGGATTATAGAAAGTATTGTCTCCAAACACAAAGGTAAAGTTATTTTGATCGACCTTTGGGCTACTTGGTGTGGACCTTGTTTGGAAGCAATGCAACGGTTCAGAACCACAAAAAATGAATTTCACGATAAAAATGTTGTGTTTGTATACTTAACAAACAGTTCGTCTCCCCGAAATCTGTGGGAAGAGAAAGTTAAAGGCATAGGTAACCAACATTACTATTTGAATGATGCTCAATGGACCTACGTTATGACATTCTTCGGTTTTCAGGCAATTCCATCATATTTACTATTCAACAAAGAAGGGGTACTCGTCAAAAAAATTACAGCTTTCCCAGAAAATGAATATGTAAAAAAGATGATTGATGAGCAACTAGATAGACCTAATAATTGACGTAACGTTCTCTCTACCCTAACTGGTCTTAGCATCTCGCTAAGACCGTATGTAACTTATATAACAAATCTTCTACTTTTCTTATCGTATCGATAGTATTCCGACAGTGGTCGATGCCCCTAAAACAAAAAAAATAATTTTTAGCATAAAGAGATATTTATTGTAATGTTTTGCGTTCCTTCTAATTTTAACATCTTGTAAAAACTATTCGTCAAATTTTGATTTTAAATCATTTAACAATACTCCTGCTAAAAAACTTTCGGTAAATGGTAAAATTAGGGCTCATGAAGTCAAAGTAGAAACTGCGAACTGGCCGGATTATGTCTTTGACGAGAATTATAAGATTTTAGGATTACAAGAGCTGGATGCCTACATCAAAGCGAATAAACATTTGCCGGAGATGCCTTCGGCGAAAGAGGTGGAAGAAAATGGCATTGCATTAGGTGAAACGAATAAATTATTGCTTAAAAAAGGTAGAAAAACTTACACTTTACCTGATTGAACAGAATAAAAAAATAACAGCTCAAAACCAGAAAATTGAAGCATTGGATCGTAAAATCAGGAAACAAACCAAAACCAAAGAGTAGTAGTTAAATTTAAATTGACACTTATCATCTTATTTGCTTACAGCAATGGCATTTGCACAAAACAATAACTTTCCAGCTTACGGCAATGTGGGAACAGGTTTTTTGGTATGCTCTCCAATAATAAAGACAAGTGCCTTCAAATTTCAACGCGGTGGCACAGTCCAATCATCCCTGGCGATCTGGATAACTTTGGTAAAGGTTGAATAATATACACCGTTAAACTGTCGCTTACTTTTTCCAGCCCCTATTCATCGTTGATCATGTACATGGCTAACTAATTACAATTATTAAAAGACAACGAATTATTGATATATTAAGTTTGGTCACAAAAACTGGTATGTTCATGTAATTTTTTTGTTTATTTTTTCAAAAATGGTATTTTTATGCTTCTAAATAATTTTTTAGTAAAATCTAATTAACAACTAAACATGTACAGATATGTCTCTCAAAAATTTCACAACTTTTTCCGTCTATTCCAGTTTTATTCCCTATCAGTAACTTGTAAACAGGAATAATATTTTGCGGATCTTTTAGTTACCCAGTCCAAACCGATCAATAAAAGTACAGAAGCTTTAAGTTGTCCAAATAGAACTGGATTTAACAAGTTTTTGTATCATTTACCGATTGATCGGCTTACTGCCGGTTCGTCCAGATTTAAACTAAAATGATTTGTTCAATTCTGCACATATCAGGGTACCTATGTTGTCGATTATTGCCGGTATTCGCGGAGCCGCTAATCTCTTAACTGAATAACTTAAGGGGGGGAAAGCCGAAACTCAAGATGCATGTGTCAGATGCTAAAAGGCAAACATAACCTGATCTATTATCTAAAAGATTACCGTTAATTTCAGATTAAATGAAATGAAAAAAAATATTATAATCCTATTTTTCTTGCCACCATTTTTATTAAAGGCTCAATATGGTAAAGAAGTTGAGGCTATCGGCTCGCAACAACTTTTCGTGTTTTTAGGAAGTTTACCTCCCAGTAATGGCACTAATCTTCAAAAAATGAAGGTAGAAATCCTGGGTTGTGCATGGGAATCATATCAGACTGGCGAAACAGTTTTTTACATTTTAAACCGGAGTGAGTTAATGATAACCAGATTTACCAGCGAAGGCTTATTCCATCAATATTCGCTTCATTCTTATAATAATCAAAATGGCAATATCGATTTTTACCTGATTACAGATAGTTGGACGGCTATGGCAGCAAAGTCTTGTATGTTGATCGGTGGTGCAACCCAATTGATTACGAACACGGTGATCGAGGTACTCCCATCTGGTCTGGTTGAAATTGCACCTTTAAATATCCGTCCGGTCCAAACAAGTGACCATGACGGGAATATGGCAACTCCAGACGGCAATTATAAATTATCAGTAAATGGAAAAATCCGTATTATAGAGGTAAGAGTGGATGCCATCAATTGGCCGGATTATGTTTTTCAGGAAGGCTATGATGTTGGAATGTTGAAAGGATTGGAAAGCTACATTAAAACAAATAAGCGCCTGCCCGAAATGCCTTCTGCAAAAGAAATTGAAGCAAATGGATTAGGTGTTGGTGAAATGCTGAAGCTACAACAAAAAAAAATAGAAGAGCTGACCCTGCATCTTATCGAAAAAGATAAACAGCTGCAAAATGAAGCCTCAATGACAAGATCCAGCAAGTACAAGATAAAGGAATTGAAAAATGGATACCTTGAGTTGGAGCTTCTTGTAAAACAAGAAAAAGTAGAATCGATCAATTGGCCAGATTATGTTTCTAAGGAAGGTTACAATGTTGGAGCGTTGAAGGATTGGAAAGTTATATTAACGCTAATCAACATCTGCCGGGAATACCGTCCGCTAAAGCAGTCGAAGGCATGGAATAGAACTGGGAGAGATGAACAACCGTTATGGTAGATGAAAAGTGATTTTTTTATTGCATAATTAGCATTGCATCTGGGAGATAACGTTCATCATTTTCTGGGAGCCTTCCATAGAGTAAGATTTAGGTATTCAAAACACTTATAATTTCACAGCTTTAATTTTAAATAATATATGAAAAAAAGTTTTCTTTTTTTGTTTTGGCTTTGTGCCTCGCAAGTCTGTTTCGCCCAGCAGCCCAATTATGTTAGTCCCTCTCCGCAGGCAGCGACATTTCTTAAATACCGGGACTATCCGGTAGACTTGAGTACAGGCTTAGTCGACATTACCGTACCACTATTAAGTCTGGACCTTAAATCTTATCAGATTCCTATCAAAGCAAGATTTCATGCTTCTGGACGAAAGGTTGATATGAGTTACTCCGAACTGGGGATGAACTGGAAGCTCGAGGCTTTTGGAATGATTACCCGTGAGGTAAGAGGAGTCTCAGATTGGGTGCTTGGAAACTGGAGTAATAGTGATATGGATTACAGTGGCGATTATTACAAGACATTATCCAGTGATGTAAATGAAAATGATCGGTACCAAAAGTTAACGAGAAGGTTAGGGCTGGAAGGGGCAAACGGACAGCCGGTAACAGATGCCGAATATGATATTTTTACAGCCTCATTCAATGGGATTTCTTCTTCATTTATTATGAGAAATAATGAAGCGGTGTTTTTAGATTATTTTCCTTATAAAGTGAGGTTTTCTGGTGGTGTGTTTATCCTGACTGATGACAGCGGAATACAATATTCCTTTGGCAGTATTGTTGAAAATAGTGTTACTTATGGTTCAGAAATAAGCTTCAATAATAGTCAGATTGCCGGGAGCATGAGCTGGTACATTGCTAAAGTGCTAACACCTTCCCAAGATTATGTAAGATTTAGATACAGTCAGGTTGCCAGCGATGGACTTTTTTTGGGCGGTAATATTTCATATGGCACGAGGGCAACCTTAGGAGATTCGCCTGCATTATTTACCAGTAGCCAAGGGGAGGATTATATGAATATTTACGGTCAGGCATTTAATTTTTCTCTTATGAATACCAGCCAAAATGAAAGTCAAAGTATTGCATATGTTACCGAAATTGAATCTCCGATAGGAAGTATAGCTTTTTCATACAATACCCCTAACTACTCACTCAATGAGATACAGATGCGGTCCTCAGAGAATACTGTGCTTAAGAAAATCAAGTTTTATTACCAGAATGTAATGAACCTGTCGTTTCCCTTGCCTAACAATCAGAATACAACGCTCAAAGAGGTTAGGTTCATGGATGCCAATTCCCAGAATCCATATGCTTATACCATGGATTACTATGAAGGCACCATTCCAGCTCAAAGTATAAGCGAGTACTGTTATGGACGAGATTATTGGGGCTATGCGAATTATAACACAAATTGGAACATTATTCCTATAGATCAGGTTGTAGAACGCTTGGGGCTCTATTACAATACGAATTATAACCGCCAGATAGGACAGTCGTCCCGTCGAAACCCTGATTTTTCAGCTAAGCAAATTGGTATGCTTAAAAAGCTGACTTATCCAACTGGCGGTTATTCTGAGTTTGTATATGAATCTAACCGTTATCGGGCTCCCGGAACATACACGTCAGAGGAAGGTCCCGGATTGAGGATTTCTCAGGTAAAGCACGTAAGTGCCACTAATACGATAAATAAACTCTATAAATATGGTGATAATGAAGATGGCAAAGGAACTTTACTGAGAAAACCCTCTCTATTAGATTTCCAATCCTCACAACTAGTAAGTGATATTCCAGCTTTGAATGGTGCTGGCTTTGGACAAGGTTCGACATCGTATACTTTCCAGCACGGCTTTCGTTACCGTTTCCGTGAGTTCTATTCTGATCCAGTGGGGTCAATTCGGCAAGCATATAATATACCTGTATATTATAACAACGTAACAGAATACCAACAGGATGAGCTAGGTAATAATCTGGGTAAAACTACTTATTATTTTGTTGTTCCATCATTTAATGTGGAACGTACGGAGTTTTACGATAGCAATTCGGGCGATCAGTATGACCTTAGTCGTTTTGTTCCGACCTATTTTTCTAAACCTTATCTGATGATTTCGAATATATATAGTTTGACTAATAATACTTATAAGCTGTTAAAAAATACGGTTAATATGTATAGTTTGAAAAAGATAAGTGAATTTCCACAAGTAGCATATTATCGCCGACACAGGATAATCAGTCATGTATCTAACGGTTCTGAAAATTATGACGAGGTGTTTGCGGAAACAAAATTGCCTTATGATTATGCACATTATGGTTCAGACTTTGGATTTCCCTGGAATACAATTGCGATTAGGGATTATAAGCTAATTTCTGCAACTATGGTGCAGGATAGTATTATTGAGACGGATTACAGCTCTAATGGTATGATTTCAAAGAGTACTTCTTACCTTTATGAAAGTTCATACACAAATAAGCCATCTACGATAAGTGAAAGAGATAGTAAAAATAACTATAACGTTACTAAGATCTTCTATCCGGATGATATTTCAAATACCCAATCCCTTTCAGGAGGTGCCATTAGTGCCGGAGAACTTCAGGCACTTGAACAAATGAAAAAGACAACAGGCAATTTTGCTAGTGTGCCTATTCAAACAGAAAGCTATTCATCATCTTCAATTCTCAAAGATTTGAACCGGTCTCATTTTAAGCTGGTCTCGGGAATACCATCATTATATCAAAAGAGTGATAAAAAGAGAATCAATGAAGCATTGAGCACAGGGTATGAGATTATGTTGTTTGATAACAAAGGTAATCCTTTGCAGGTGAGAGGTAAACAACAAGATCTCAAGAGCTATATCTGGGGTTATAATGGACAATTTCCCATTGCTGTTATACAGAATGCTACTTATGATGAAGTTCTAAATATTCTTGGTCAGAATACAATTAATAGCTTAAATGATGTTAACGTGAGTGACCAAACTATTCATAGCGCAATAAATAATTTACGCAATCACTCTGGGATGAGCCAAGCCATGGTCATAGGTTATACTTATAGACCCTTAGTTGGAATAACAAGTATGACAGATCCTAAAGGTATGCTTACTGTCTACGAGTATGATGCCTTCCAACGTTTAAAGGCTGTAAAAGACCAGAACGGCAATATCCTTAAACAAACCGACTATCACTATAAAAACTAACGCTCTATGAAACAACATCTAAAATATTTTTGTGCGGCAGCATTGCTGTTGTTCTGCAGCCGCTCTTCTGCCCAAAAGGTAGTCTCGGTTTATAACGGCGAAAGCGAGATCAGTGCGCCATTGAGCGTAACACTGACCGATGGTTTCCATACCACTGGTCCTGTGCGCATTTTTACCACGGGCTTAAGCTACGTAAACTGCGTACCTTTTGTATCGGCGGCGAGCAGTAGCCAGAACTACATCAGTACAAGGGTATTCAAACAGCCAGGCATGGACCCGAACAATCTTTCGGGCCGCAGCACTTGTGAGGTAAACGAAACGATCCAGTACTTTGATGGCCTCGGGAGGCCTTTGCAGACCGTTCAGGTCCAGGGCAGTCCTGGTTTTAAGGATCTTGTACAGCCGGTTGCTTATGATGCCTTTGGACGCGAACAATTCAAATATCAACCTTATGCGGCACAGACCGGGACCACGGGTAATTACCGTTCAGGTGCCCTTGCCGACCAGCTGGCGTTTTACAACAGCCCTACATCAGGGGTAAAAGCCACGGCCTATCCCTTTGCAGAAACCATGTTTGAGGCATCGCCATTGAACCGCGTACAACAGCAGGGCGCACCGGGCGAATCCTGGCAAATCAGCGGAGGGCATACCCTAAAAACCGATTATGGTACCAATATACAGAACGAAGTAAAGCTTTGGACGATCAACAATAGCGACAACGGAGCATCGTCAGGGGTTTACCTGCCGGGCAAACTGTACAAGACGATCAGTAAGGATGAGAACTGGAAACTTACAGACATTAAAGCGGGTACGACAGAAGAATTCAAAGACTTTGAGGGACGTGTAGTATTGAAGCGTATCTGGGAAACCGACGGTAAAAGTTTATCCACTTACTATGTGTACGACGATCTGGGTAACTTGCGTTATGTATTGCCCCCGGCAGTAAACGAAAACGGGCAGGCCGCATTAAGCAGTTTCGACGAAACGCTAGCTGTTTTCGACCAGTTTATCTATGGCTACCATTATGATGGCCGCAGGAGGTTGATCGAGAAGAAGCTCCCGGGTAAGGGCTGGGAGGAAGTGATCTACAACCCAATAGATCAGGTTGTTTTTACCCAGGATGCGGTACAGCGGGGTGGGGCGACCAGGAGCTTCATCAAGTATGATGCACTGGGCCGGATAGTGATGACGGGTATAGAGATCGGCCATCATGGAACTCGTGCCGAAGTGCAGGGCACGGTTAACACCCTTGTCCCATATTGGGAGACCCGGGACAATACAGCGGCAAATTACCATGGGTATAATAATCTGAGCTGTCCATCATTCGTTCCCAACCTTCAGCCCCATGTGGTAAATTATTACGACGACTACAACATTCCGGGCATTCCTGACAACCAAAGCAGCAGTTACAGCAATAAGACCAAAGGGCTGCTTACGGCGAGCAAAACGCTTGTACTTGGAACGGCGGATACCTTTTTATGGACGGTGAACTATTATGATGAAGAAGGGCGGATAGTGAGGAGCTGGCAGCAGCATTATAAGGGCGGTGTGGTATCGGCCAGCGGTTATGACCAGAATACCTTTACCTACAACTTTAGCGGTGAACTTACTGCGAATGTCCGTACGCATACGGCAGGTAGTTCAACTACAACGATAGCCAACCGATATGAATATGACCATATGGGGCGTAAAATTGCCAGTTTTGAGAACATCAACAACCAGGGCGAGGTGGCATTGAACCACCTGGAATACAACGAGATCGGGCAACTGGCCAAAAAGAACCTGCATAACGATACCCAGGCTACTACTTTTGCCTATAACGAGCGTGGCTGGATGAAAAACAGTATATCCGATCAGTTCAGTATGAAGCTTGATTACGAAGACGGTGCTGCACAGGGTTATAATGGCAACATCACCAAACAGTACTGGGACTGGGGCAATACAGCTAATCCAACGGCAAACATCTTCAACTATGGTTATGATAAACTGAACCGATTGGGATCGGCTGCTACCACAGCAGGTGTTTCGATGAGCGAAGCATTAACCTATGATATAATGGGCAATATTGCGAGCCTCAGCCGTGATGGTGCGGTAGCCAAAGTATATAACTATTACAATTCGGGGAACAGCAACAGGTTGCAGAGCGTAAGCGGGCTGACTACACAAAACTATGAATACGATGCCAATGGCAATGCTATAAAAGATGGATTGAGCGGGATCAGTTTGACCTATAACTACCTTAACCTCCCGGCAACGGCAGTACGTACCACAGGTACAGCTATTAACCTGTCATACACTTATGATGCTACAGGTAACAAACTGGCTAAAAATAGTAGTGGTACGGTAAGGAATTATATTAACGGGATAGAATATAAGCCAGATGGTACCACTATTGATATTATCCATACCGAAGAAGGCATTGCGAGGAATAGTGGGGGTACATACAGTTATGAATACAATTTAAGCGACCATTTGGGCAATGTGAGAGCTACTTTTAAGCTAAGTCCTTTGCCACCATATGGACTGGAAGTAATTCAGCGTGATGATTACTATGCCTTTGGGTTAAGGAAAACAGGATCTCCAAATTCGAATACAAATAAGTATCTTTACAATGGCAAGGAGTTGCAGGAGGAGCTGGGAGCTTATGATTACGGCGCTAGGTTCTATGACCCGGTAATAGGGCGGTGGAATGTGGTGGATCCGTTGGCGGAGAATATGAGGCGGTATTCCCCTTACACTTTTGTGTTCAACAATCCGATAAGGTTTGTTGATCCCGACGGAATGGAAGGTACAGATTGGGTGATGGGTAAGAATAAGAAGCCTTACTGGGACGAGAAAGCCACTTCTCAAGAAACAACAAAAGCAGGCGAAACATATCTAGGTAAATCAGTTCAATATGAAACTAAAGAAGGATATGGTGTAAGCTTAAACCCAGATAAAACTTGGAATTACCAACTCGCAGATCTAAGTGACAAAACTCCTGAAGGCTCAAAATGGAGCACATTTCAAAGTAGCCTAACAGCGATGCTACCAGCACTTAAAACCGCTGAAGTGGGTGCGGAAATTGGTGCAGCATTTGCTTCTGGTGGTATTGCGGGTGGCGAGATTGGCGGTAGTTATCTTTTAGGGCAGGCAGCTAGAAGAGTTGATTTTTTAGGCAAACTAGCATTAACAGAAGCAAGAGCCTTAGGTGTGGCTGGAGAAACTGCTGTAGGCATTACTGGTGGAAAAACTGCGATTGAAGTTGCTGGAAGAACACGAATTCCAGATAGGCTTGGAAATGGACTTTTGGAAGAAGTGAAAAATGTTAGATACCAGAGCTTTACTAGACAACTAAGAGATTTTTATCAATATTCACAAGATCAAAGTTTAAGAATGATTTTGCATACACGTTCAAGCACTACGTTGTCTAAACCATTACAGGCCTTAGTTGATCAAGGAAAAATAATACAGCAATTTATACCAGGATTATAATGGACTATTTACAACAATTACAAGCCCGTTGGGATGATTTAAGAGGTAGGCCAAATACTAAAGAAGAGATTGAGGAAGTCTTGAAACTTGGCAAACTAATCGAAATTGAACGAGCAAAAGAGTTTGGAGAGTTATTTTTAGAACTTGGAGAGTTAGGTTTGCATGCTGACTCGATTTGGGATTTAGTAAATATGAAGGGTCGATATCCTGATGGAGTTGTTGATCTTTTGTTAAGATATTTGCCATTTGATTATTATGATCGAAATAAAGAAGGAATTATTAGAGCTTTGACGGTGAAAGAGGCTCGGGGTAAAGCTTGTCTCTCATTGATCTCAGAATATGAAAAAACGCCTAAAGAAAAAAGTAATTTAAGATGGGTTATAGGAAATGCCATTGCGACGACCATGACGTTAAAAGAAGTGGACTGGGTTTATTCTACAGTTGTTGATAAAACCAACGGAAGTAGCAGGGGCATGTTAGTTTTGGCTTTGGGTACTGTTAAAACTGAAAAATCTGAAAATATTTTGATTGACTTGTTAGATGATGATGAAGTTGCACCTCAGGCTTTAGCAGCGCTAGGTAAGTTAAAGTCTAGAAAGGCAAAGAACAAAATAATTCAGATGAGAGAAAGTAAAAACTCTTTGATTAGACTGGAAGCGACTAAGGCATTAAGGAGGATAGATAAGTTTTAACAGCCCACTTTTTGGTCCTAATGCCAAAATGTAACTTACATAGCAAAGCCCGGCAGTTTAAAAACTGTTGGGCTTTGTTATTTCTTTAGGAGTTCGAGTTTGATTAGCCTTGCTTTAATGGCTCCGTAAGTTCTGGAGTGCAGTTTGGCAAGCTGGGTAATCTTCATGCCCCCATCTAGTCTTAGCGTCTCGCTAAGACGGACGGACTTACGTAACAAAGCCCGGCAGTTTAAAAATTACTAGGCTTTGTTATTTCTGTAGGAGTTCGATTAGCCTAGCTTAATGGCCCCACCATCTTCAACTATGGTTATGATAAACTGAACCGCTTGGGAACAGCAGCCACGGTGGCTGGGGTATCTATGGGTGAAGCATTAACATACGATGTGATGGGCAATATTGCCAGCCTCAGCCGTGATGGTGCGGTAGCCAAAGTATATAACTATTACAATTCGGGGAACAGCAACAGGTTGCAGAGCGTAAGTGGGCTGACTACACAAAACTATGAATACGATGCCAATGGCAATGCTACAAAAGATGGATTGAGCGGAACCAGTTTGACCTATAACTACCTTAACCTGCCGGCAACCGCGGTGCGTACCACAGGTACAGCTGTTAACCTGTCATACACTTATGATGCTACAGGTAACAAACTGGCCAGGAACAGCAGTGGTACGGTCAGGAACTATGTTGATGGGATAGAATATAAGCCAGATGGTACTATTATTGATATTATCCATACCGAAGAAGGCATTGCAAGGAATAGTGGCGGTACATACAGTTATGAATATAACCTTAGCGACCATTTGGGCAATGTAAGGGCTACTTTTAAGCTAAGTCCTTTGCCACCATATGGACTGGAAGTAATTCAACGTGATGATTACTATGCCTTTGGTTTAAGGGAAACAGGATCTCCAAATTCGAATACAAATAAGTATCTTTACAATGGCAAGGAGTTGCAGGAAGAGCTGGGGCAGTACGATTACGGCGCAAGGTTCTATGATCCGGTTATTGGAAGGTGGAATGTTATTGACCCGTTGGCGGAGAAAATGAGAAGGCACTCACCATACAACTATGGGTTTAATAATCCAATAAGGTTCATTGATCCTGATGGGATGGCTCCGTATGATGATTATAGTGTTGGAATAAGAGGTGAAATTGAATTAATAAGAAAAACTGATGATAATTTCGACGTCCTATATGCCAAAAATGAAAAAGGAGTTATTGATAAAAATAAATCTATAGAAGTAGAAAAAGGAATATTAGATAATTTAGAAACTGGTACTTATGGTAAATCAAAAAAAGAATATCAGTACATGACAGTCAAAGGCGATGAAAAAGCAACGGATATATTTGAATTTCTTGCCAAAAATACGATTGCTGAATGGAGTCAAACTAAATTTGGCGACGAATCAAATTACATTGCAACTTCGCACAGTACAATTGAAGAGGGTGGTGGAACAAATCTTTCTTCTAAAATTCTAAATTCTGGGAGGAAATTAAAAGAGCATATACATAGTCATCCATTTACAGAAAAATTTGAGCCCTCCGATGCTGATAAATCAGTGTCTAAGTGGCTGAAATCTTACTCTTCCGAAATTAAAACAAGGATTTTTGATAGAACGAGAAAAAAATATATCGAATACAATCAAAATGGAAAAATAGAATAGTATGAAAGGTGTTTTAATTAGTTTTTTAATCCTGTTATTTAATTTTGGTGTTAGAGCTCAGACTAATAACTCCTTTTTGATGTCAAGATTGAACTCCAATAATGTTAGGATTGAATGCATATTAAATAAGCTAAATCAATTGGTTGATGAAGGAGATGGGAAATCTGAAAAAACCTTTGTCATTAGGTCGAAAAAAATTAATGATTATTATGAATTAAGATTTTCAGTCCTGCATAAGAATGATTTCGATTGGTTTCTTCTTGATAAAAAAGATAAATTGCAAGGATATTTCTTATTTAAAAAGTTAAATGTCTTAGTTTTTGGAGATATTAATAATCTATTCAAAGTATCTGACAATTATAAAACTTTTAGTTTTATAAGGCTCAAGATAAACCAGGATGAAGCGGTTGATGATAGAGAGCCCCCAATAAATTTTGAACCATTAGTTTGGATATATATTGTAAAAAACAAAAAAATAAAATTTCTTGATAAAGGAAGGTACTATCTGTTAAAATAGCAGCTAGATTACGGCGCTAGGTTCTATGACCCGGTAATAGGGCGGTGGAATGTGGTGGATCCGTTGGCGGAAGGAAGAGCTGAGATGACGCCTTACCACTTCGTTAGCAATAATCCTATCAATAGGATAGATCCAGACGGGAGATGGGATTGGTATCAATCTGCAGATAATACAACTGTAAAATGGTTTGATGGAGATGGGTATCAAGAAGGTTATAGCCATATTGGATCAAAAGGAGCTGTAATTAGTGGGAATGGGGCTGTTAATTTAAACGATGATGGGTCGGCAACTAATGCTCAAACTGGAGAGTTTGCTACTTCCTCCACAAGTGGGCAAACAAAAATTGAAGCCAATCAAGAAGCTTCATCCATACGCTCTATGAATTCAATGGGACAAGATTTAGCTATGTCAAGCATGAAATCTGTTGGGATGAGAGTCCTTGGAGAAATTGTTAATGCTTTATATCCAGCTGACAATCGCTACGATGCACCTAAAATTAAATTTCCAGAAAAGAATAATGAAATTGAAAAGCCACAAGGATGGATAACAGAGCCAACTAAAAAAGGTAATGGTACTATAACAAGAGATCCAAATAGTGAACATAATTCAATAAGAGAAATGCCTGGAAATCCAAATAGTATTAATCCTGCACAGCACAAACCTTATGTAATTTACAGGAAGGAAGGTGTAAGTTATGATGCATTGGGTAGACCGGTAGATACTAGGGATCCAGCTGCACATATTCCAAGAAATATATTTGATATTACTAAAATGCCTAAATTCGAATAATAAAAAATGAAAAAGGTCTTAGAAGATATATTTAATGATATTTTAGAAATATCGGATATAAATATGCAGAAAAAAATGTGGCTGAATGAAAATAATGACACTGGCTTAATATCATCTTACGTTGAATTAATGAATAGATTATTTGATGATAATAATTTTAATTATTTGATAGAAAATGAGGCGATTGCTTTAGGTTTAGAACCTAAACTCATTTTTGCTCTTAAAATGCTTAAAGATGCTTTAGATAGTTATGTTGAAAAAGAGACTGATCAGGAAATTATAACAGATCCTAAATGGATTGAAATTTCGAAGCAAGCAAAATCAATCATTAAAATGTGGCATAGCTAGCCCCATCTAGTCTTAGCTTCTCGCTAAGACAAACGTAACTTACATAGCAAAGCCTGGCAGTTTAAAACTGTTGGGCTTTGTTATTTCTGTAGGAGCTGGAGTTTAATTAGCCTTGCTTTAATTGCTCCATAGGTACGGGAGTGTAGTTTGGCGAGCTGGGTAATCTTGATACTTTTGCTGAAACGTTCTGCCAGCAATTCATCTTCTTCTTCACCCCATGCTAAACCCTGTTTACCTTTTTCGGCGAGGGCTTCGAGTTCGTTAAGTGCAAAGAAAAGCGCCCAGATGATTTCGGGCTGGTTGTACGGGCTGTCAGCAGGGAATACTTCTCCGGTTATGGGGTCGGTGCCGGCGGCCAGAGCCTGCAGAATTTCCAGATGTCTGTTGTTATCCTGCATAGGCTTTACCCGTTTTGGCACACAGATGATTGCGTTAGCAAGGAAAAAGAGTTTTCAATATCAAACCTAACATAAATAAAATAATGAGGAAAGACGAATGGAGATATTTTAAGCGGAGTGTCCTAGCTTATTAGATTGCTTTTGTAGTATAATACTTGCTTTTTTAAGTGTTTTTGATGTTTTTATTTTTCGAGCCAACCCGAATTTTAATTGTATTTGCCTAAATAAGACTAAGTAACGCATGATTGTTTTTTTTGTTTGCTGTTTTTTTTGCAATTAATATTTTTTTGAGGATATTAGACATGGTTAAATAGCAAAAAAATGTACTCGTCTATTGTTAATGCTTCTCTCAAATATTCTGCTTTGCAGGTATTATCCCATCCCAGGATTCATAAACAAACCAGTCGGTTTCTGCTGTAATCAGTAATAAATTCTATGCCTGGTAAGCGGCATGGCAATATAATATTTAGACTTAATGCATTTATGATCAGCTGCTACGTAATCGGTGAACTGCATACTGTAGAATCTTTATGTCTACACATAAACGACGATCCACTTACTCAATTAAAGGGGGATGCGGTGCAGCAGCCGGAAAGCTTCGATGCAGTATATTCCATCAGGCCAGATATTGTTTTTGTTGATGTTGCATTTTTACATGGTAGCAATAACTGGTTGGAGCGGATTAAACAGTTTTCTTCAATTGTGTTGATATCAGAAAATACGGAAATGGCTTTCGAAGCCTTTGAGCATGGGGCATTTGATTACCTGATCAGGCCGGTTACCTTTAACCGTTTTGTTAAAAACATCCATAAATTCTATCACCTCACACAACTGGCCTATTCGTTAGATGGCCCCCAAAAGCAACAAGTTATAAATTCTTTTTTTATCAAAGCAGATTCAAAAGGTCTGAAAGAATTCCTGATCAAGTGCGATGAGCTTGTCTATATCCAGGCCATGCAGAATTATGTTGTCCTACACATGGAAAACGACCAGCGTTTTTCATGCCATAACTCCATGAAAGAAATGGAAGATAGTTTACCATCGAATGGTTTTAGCCGGATACATCGATCTTACATCATTAACGACGAAAAAATCACCTCAATAGAAGGAAATATGGTAATACTTCGTGGCGATGAGCGCAATAAACTGCTGATCGGAAATACTTACCGTAAAACTTTTTTTGAAAAGAAAGCTCAGAAAATGATCAGAAAAAAATCCGAAATCCAGATCTTTTCTTATTCCAGGTTAGCCTCGGTGTTGATTACCTTTGCTGGATTATTATTAAAAATACAAACCATTGCTGAACTCAATATACAGCTTTAGATATGAAAAAATATATTAACCTATTACCAGTTGCAGTTTTGCTTTTATTTGCAGGTTGTAGCGAATTTATAGAACCATCTATAGAAAACAGAACAATTGATGTGCTGGCACCTGCTAATCGTTTAGAAACCACGAATTACCAGCAAACCTTTTGGTGGAACCCAATGTCGGATGCGCTTTTTTATAGGTTGCAGGTAGTATCTCCTAAATTTGACAGTGTAAGCAAACTGATTTTGGACACCTTAATCACGAAAGAAAAATTTATGTATACACTTGATCCTGGAAAATACGAATGGCGTGTAAGAGGAGAAAATGGCAGTAGTGCCAGCAATTATACCACTCGCTCGCTGGAAATTTTCCCCTCCAGCCTTAAAGAGCAAAGTGTTCAGCTTACTGTCCCATCGGGTGCAGGATATTTTTCAAAACCAGATATCAGGTTTGAATGGCTTAAACTTTTTGGTGCTGCTGTTTATAGGTTACAGGTAGATAACAATAATTTTCTCGATGAAAATAACATGACGCTTAACGTTACAACAGATAACCTGGGCTTTTTACAAACACTTACCCGGGAAGGAACTTATCAATTCCGTGTAAGGGCAGAAAATAGCACCGAGAATTCGAAATGGAGTACAATAGGAAACTTTACCTATGATGCTACGGGTCCTGAACGGGTGGTGTTAAGTACCCCGCTGAATAAGCAAACCGTATCGCGGCCCGTAAGGCTAACCTGGAACAAGATTGCTGATGCAGAACGGTATGAGATATCGGTATATCAAAGTGATGAACAAACTCCATATAGTAAGAGTTATCCACAGATTTTAACTTCGACCGAACACGTATTTGATGCAGGTAATGTTGGTGAAACAATTGCCTGGAGAGTAAGGGCTTTTGATAAAGCAGGAAACGCGGGTGCCTATAGTGAGATCAGGTCTTTTACCTTACAATAAGATGAAAAGTAAAAAAATGACTTATCTGTTGATTTGTTGTGTTGCCGGCGTATGGGGCATCATTTTTTACAGGGTTTTTGCCGGCATGACCGCAGAAGATACGGTGCAGCCTAATTCGCGGACAACCCGTGAGCCTTTTTTTAATATGGTAGATCATGCAAAAGACAATGTGATATTAGAAATGGGATATAACGATCCTTTTGCTTTAGGAGGCTCTGAACCAGAACAGGTTAAGGTATCAACAAATGTTCAGGCACTGCCACCAATGCCGGTTCCTATTAAACCTCAGGTAAACTGGTCGGGTATTATTTATAGCGGGCAGATTTATAACCGCATAGAAAAAAGACATGTAGCCATTATCAGTGTAAACGGTAAAGAAGTGATGCTCAGTGAAGGCGAACGGGCAAATGGTTTAAAATTTATAAAACGTATTGGCGATTCTATAAAAGTAGAATACCAAAACGCCACAAAATATTTATCAATAGTTAAATGAAATTTATTTATATCACAATGCTTCAGTTATGTGTACTGTTTTTGCAGGCGGACGCACAAAGTATGAAATCTTACTTTAGTGTGGATAATTACAGCCATACGGTTAACTACGATCATTATAAAGCAGTTTTTTATGTACAACGCCCCGAAATTGGTTTAGGGAATATCAAATCGGACCGGAAATATGCCTGGTATAGTGGCAACCAGATCTGTTACACCCAGGGTGGTTATAGTGGTAAATTGCTTAATGGTGATTACAATGAATTTTATGACACCAAAGGCCTTAAAACCCAGGGTATTTTTGAAATGGGCCTGAAATCAGGTAGGTGGAAAAGCTGGGGTGAAGATGGGATACTGGATTCGATAGTGAATTATTCGTCTGGAAAGCCAAATGGTAGATTTGAAAAATATGATCAGGAAGGTGTTTTGCTGGAAAGAGGAAAGTATCATGATGGTCAGTTGAATGGAAAACTTGAAAAACGTATCAATGCCGATAGCATTCAGGTAATCCGTTACAAAAAAGGGAAAGTGATGGCTTATCAACCCAGTAAAGCAGTTAAGATTACCCGGTGGTTAAAATCCATTTTCAAAAAAGATAAGAAACCCAAAGTAAAATAAGTTATGAAATTAAAAAACATCTTTATTATCCTCTTTTTATTTACGGGCAAAATGTTGTTTGCCCAAAATACTTTTCCGGGTTCAGGAAATGTAGGTATTGGTACCACAAATCCAAAAGCTAAATTAGACTTAGTGGGAAATATGTTGCTGCAGTCGGTATTAACTAATACATCACCAAGACCTTCCTTATCTACTCAACCTTTAAGCGGCGAAATCAGAGCCTATAGCGCTGGTGGATATGCTTATGATGACGGCTTATTAAGATTGAGTGCAGGAGCTGGAACAACACCGGCAATAATGTCATACATCGATATCAGTTCCTATTCTACTGTCCCTGATATAAATCAAAATATTGTTTTTGGTACAGCTGGGGAAGAGAAAATGCGCATTGATAGAAATGGTAATATCGGTATTGGTACAGCAAATCCAACAGATATGTTAACGGTAGCCGGAAAAATCGGCGCAAGGGAAATTAAGGTTTCTACCAATGCTGGCGCTGATTTTGTGTTTGAGCCAGGCTATAAATTACCTGATTTAGCCGAAGTAGAAAGTTTTGTAAAAGCCAATAAACACCTTCCCGAAATCCCATCGGCTAAAGAAATGGTAGAAAAGGGTGTAAACTTAGGGGAACTGAATATTAAACTGTTGCAAAAGGTAGAAGAGCTAACGCTGCACCTAATTGAGAAAGAAAAACAGCTTAATACACAAAGTGGCCAGGTAACAAAGCTTGAGACAAAACTTGCTCAACAAGATAAAATCCTTCAGGAAATTCTAAAGAAACTAAAATAATGAAAAAAAACATCAAATTATCGGCCCTCCTTATATTTTGCATCCCTCCTTTAATCTCAACAGCACAAACTCAAACCAGAATTGATGCCGGCCTACAGGGAAATGCAGGCGCTGTATCGGGTTTTTTTGAAACATACCAACCTGTTAATTATCCTGCTGGGGCATATGATTGGTGGCATTTATTAGATGTACGTCACAGCAATACTAATAATAATTTTGCGATGCAGTTTGCCGGTAGTTTTTTTAATCAGGAACTATACTTTAGAAAAACCAATAATAACCCTGCACAAACATGGTCTAAAGTATTGCTAGAAACAAATGGCAATGTGGGGATAGGAACCAGTGTAAGTATCGGGGCAATTAATCCAATTCAGAAACTATCTGTTGCCGGAAATATTCTCTCCAGTGTTGGTTCAAATGAGGGCGCCTCCTTAATATTAGAGAACCCTTCTAAAAATATAAATAATGCAGGTTATCGGTGGACATTCTATAATATGACTGGACCTTATGGTAATTCATTACAGTTTTGGAATTACAATCAAGACAATTCTGTAATGGGACCTAAGTTTACCATAACCGACAACGGCAATGTATTAATTGGGAAAAACACACAGGGAAATTCAGGATATATTTTGGATGTTAACGGAAAAGCCCGTGCAAACGAAATTGTGGTAAATACTACCGGAGCAGATTTTGTTTTCGAACCTGATTACAAACTTACTGATCTTGCTGAATTGGAAGCATTTGTAAAAACCAATAAACACCTGCCAGAGATTCCTACGGCAAAAGATATGACAGAAAACGGTGTAAATTTAGGCGAACTGAATATTAAACTGTTGCAAAAGATAGAGGAGCTCACCCTGCATCTGATCAGCCTGGATAAAAAGTTCAGCGCATTGGAACTTGAAAATCGCAAACTCAAAATAGTACACAAGAAACGTTAGGCTTTGGTTTAAAATAATTACCTGATCACAAAAAAATCAATACTCTTCTGAAATAAGAAATTATTTAATATTCAACCAATAGGGAAAGAGAAGTAAAAGTAGAATTGACCAAGTGGAATGACAATGTTTTTGCCAACGGTTATCATGTTGGAAGGTTGAAAGGATTGGAAAGCTATAAACAAACATCTGCCTGTTATACCTTTTGACAAAAAAGTTGAAACAAATGATATTGAACTGGGTGAAATGAATAAAAAATATTGAAAAAAATTGAAGAGCTGACTTTACCTCTCATAGAGGGATAAGAAAATTGATGCACTTATCCAAAGGCTATAAGTTCTTAAAAATAACAAATCTAAAACCGATAAAAAAAACCAAGTTATGAATTTTAAGTTTTTAGTTGTTTTCTCGATACTATCTGGAAGCACGCTCGCCTATGCGCAAAATACTCTTCCTACTAACGGAGCGGTGGGTATCGGTACACTCACTCCAGGTGCGCCGCTTCATGTATTCGTTGGTCCGGACAGCAAACCAGCAGGTGTGGTTTCAGCTGCTCAGACAACGTTAAAGTTATCGCGGTTTGGTACAGGGAACTATAGTTATCATGAATCTGCTGAGTTTAGGGTTGCCCATGGTGGACCCTCCGCCTGGGGTTCAAGGTTAGATTTATATGTGAACGGAGCACACAATGAGAGCAATGTTCCGGATCAGCATGCCATGACCTGGCAATACAATGGAAATGTGGGGATAGGTACAACAGATCCTGGTGCAAAATTAGATGTTATAGGTACGGCAAAATTTGGGGGGCAGAGCGCGAATCTTGATATAGCTGGAAATCCTGCCGAATATCAAAACTTAAGTAGTACAGGTAAAATGCTTATCGGGTGGAATAGGACTGCCGGACATGGAGAAACTGATTTTATAGCAAATGAAGGGGGTGGGTCTCAAGGTGGATTCGCCTTTTATAGTTATAACAATGCCAGTCAAGAGAAACAACTGTTAAGGTTAATGGGCAATGGAAATGTAGGCATCGGCATAGCCACGCCATACGAAAAACTGTCTGTTAATGGTAATATCCGCGCAAAAGAAATTAAAGTAGAAGCCAGAGACTGGCCTGATTATGTTTTTGAAGAAGGTTATCAGGTTGGAACCTTGGAAGGGTTGGAAAGTTATATCAAAGCCAATAAACATTTGCCAGAAATTCCTTCTGCTAAAGAAGTACAGGAAAATGGGATAGCATTAGGTGAAATGAATAAACTGTTGCTTAAAAAAGTAGAGGAAATTACGCTTTATCTCATTCAAAAAGATAGAGAAATGATAATGATCAAAAAAGAACTAGAAACGCTAAAATCTAAAACTCAAAAATTATGAAAAACTTCAAATCATGGATCATCTTAATTGCTTTATTAATGAGTTATCACTTGGGTAAAGCACAAACCATATTGGGCGATCCAAATACAAATAGCATTACCAAACTTTATGTTTACGAATATTATCACCATACGGTTGAGCAAGAATGGATAAAACTATTTTCGATAAAAAACTACAATCCTTCACAAGGTTTTTGGGGCAAAGGAGGTGTGGCTGGTCGTGCTTATTTTGTAGATTATCAAGGATTGGGAGGTAGTTATATCGATTTTTCTTTTCCGCAAAAGTTATCGGGTACACAAAAACCCATAATACAGTTATCTGGAAATTCTGCTAACCAATTACAATGGTATGCAAAAATCTCAAATGAAAATGGGAATGAAGAGCTTTATGATGTTTATATCAAAACACCCATTGCAAATCTTGGCTTAACTTTTCTAATTAGAGGTAATGATTTCACCCCTTATTTTCAAAAAGAAACCAATATACCAACGCAATTTACCTGGTCATCAATTGCTAATCCAGAAAGTTTCTCTTTTTTTAACAATGCTGGCAATATTGGTTTTGGTACATTAAACCCCACAGAAAAACTTTCGGTTAACGGTAAAATCCGTGCAAAAGAAATCAAAGTAGATGCCGCCAACTGGCCTGACTACGTTTTTGAAGACGGCTATAATGTTGAAACGTTGAAAGAGTTGGAAAGTTATATCAGGGCCAATAAACACTTGCCAGGTATGCCTTCAGCTAAAGATATTGAGGGCAACGGATTGGAACTGGGCGAAATGGTAAAACTGCAACAAAAAAAGATAGAAGAACTCACTTTACATCTTATCGAAAAAGAAAAACAGCTTCAAAATCAAGAAAATAAGGTCAATCAGTTAACATCAAAACTCACCCAACAGGATAAAACCATCCAGAAAATCTTAAAGAAATTAAAATAGTGAAAAAAAAGATCAAATTAACAGCACTCACCTTATTCTGCTTTACCTCTTTAATGGTGAATGCACAAACCGCTATAAGAGATAATGCCGGTTTACAAGGCAATGCTGGAGCAGTATCCGGCTTTTTTGAAACAATCGCTCCAGTAAATTACCCCGCGGGCGCCAGTAGCTGGTGGCATTTGTTAGATGTGCGGCACAGTAACAATATTAATAATTATGCGATGCAGTTTGCCGGTAGTTTTTTTAATCAGGATTTATATTTTCGGAAAACGAATAATAACCCTGGGCAGCCTTGGCAAAAGGTAGTAATGGAAAGTGATGGAAAGGTTGGTATTGGAAAAACCCCAGAATATAATTTTGATGTAGCGGGTACCGCTAGAGCAGAGGGGCAGGCATGGTTTAGCTATGGCAATATAGGGATGGGTAGCTATTCTTGGACCAACGCAGCTCTGACTACCAATAGTATAGAAATTGTAAATAATAATGGAACGGTAATTAACTCATCACCAACATTAGCATTTCATAGATATGGCAGTGGAGGCCCTCAGTTTAGACTCGCGGCTGACGGCTCAAACATACTTTATTTAGAAAGTGCAGGTGCAAATTCTTCCCGTAGTCCGGTTCCGTATGGTGGAGGACCAAATTCTTATTTTTCTAAATTATACATTGATGCAGATCTTACTGCGATGGGCAATGTTGGTATTGGAACGGCTAGCCCCAAAGAAAAACTTTCTGTAAACGGTAAAATCCGTGCCATAGAAGTCAAAGTTGAAGCCACCAACTGGCCTGATTATGTTTTTGAAAAAGGTTATAAGGTTGGAAAATTGGAAAGCTTGGAAGATTACATCAAAGTAAACAAACACCTTCCGGAAACTCCTTCAGCTAAAGAAGTGGCCGCCAATGGAATTGAACTAGGTGAAATGAATAAACTTTTACTGAAAAAGATTGAAGAATTAACACTTTATGTAATCGAATTAAAAAAAGAAAGTTTAGACCAGCAAAAACAGCTCAATCAGTTAAAAAAACTATAAAAAATGATGAAAAAAATCTATTTATCGCTCGCTTTAGCCTGCTCCTTCGTTCTGGTTCAGGCACAAACTCAAACCAGAATTGATGCCGGCCTACAGGGAAATGCAGGCGCTGTATCAGGTTTTTTTGAAACATACCAACCTGTTAATTATCCTGCTGGGGCATCTGATTGGTGGCATTTATTAGATGTTCGTCACAGCAATACTAATAATAATTTTGCGATGCAGTTTGCCGGTAGTTTTTTTAATCAGGAACTATATTTTAGAAAAACCAATAATAACCCTGCACAAACATGGTCTAAAGTATTGCTAGAAACAAATGGCAATGTGGGGATAGGAACCAGTACACCAAATTCTTCACTTACCATCCGATCTGGAAGTACAGGTGTAAGTATCGAGCCAGGTGCAAGCCCATATTTTGGTATTTTAGCATTTAATAGAGAAGCGCGCACTGGAGCCATATTCGATCCTTCAGGAAAAGCATTTCAAATCAATAATGGTGGAGGTGACCAAAATCTGCATATCCAGGTTTACAATGGTGATGGTACATTGGTAACCCTCAATTCGTTAGTTATTTCGGGAACCAATGGAAATGTAGGCATTGGCACAGCAAACCCAACCGAAATGCTTACCGTAGCCGGAAAGATTGGCGCCCGTGAAATTAAAGTCTCTACCAATGCAGGTGCCGATTTTGTGTTTGAGCCTGATTATAAACTCACAGACTTAGCAGAACTTGAAAAATTTGTAAAAACCCATAAACACCTGCCTGATATTCCGGCAGCAAAGCAAATGGTAGAAAACGGGGTAAACCTGGGAGAATTAAATATTAAACTCTTGCAAAAGGTGGAAGAACTTACCCTGCATCTGATTGAGAAAGATAAGCAGATGAATACTTTGCAGGCTGTGGTAGATGAGCAGACTAAAATATTGAAAGAAATCCGGAAGAAAATTAAGTAAATCACTTCATAAATTTTTGCCCCTTAGGTAGCAATTTACTGCCCCTAATAAACTTAAAGAAGATCGGAATAATTAACCAAAATAAAACTTGCATGAAATATCTCTATTTAATTTTAATCATGTGCTGCGCAAATATGGCCTTTGCGCAGAATTATAATAATATCGTAAACTATAGCTTAAATGGTACACCTGTGCATGGTGTTAAAATTAAAACCAATTTGCCATTTACGCCTGCAAGTCAAATGCCGACCATTAATATTACCGGTTATAGTTATGGCCCAAGCGAACCTATTAATTTATCAATATGTTATTATATTTATTCGGGTGGGAGTAATTGGGATGATCCTGTGAATTATTATTTTCACTTTCCAAGCATTTCCTCTTCAGGAGCTTACACACCAAAAGTGCTGCTTTCTTCCGAAAATGGTAAGGTAGTTATTTTTATAGACGATAAAATTTATTTCCAACGGTTTACCGTGAGTGCTTATGCACAGGGAATGAATGAAGCTTCGAGTTGGTTTGCAGGATGGACTACCGCGGATGAACCTTTGAATAGTTCAAAAACCGTGGAGGTTCCTTATAAAAACAGATTTAAAGGAGATGTCTCCTTTTCAGGAAATGGGATTTGGAATACGAATGGCAGTGTAGGCATTGGTACAACCAACCCGCAAGAAAAACTTACCGTAGCCGGAAAAATTGGTGCCCGTGAAATTAAAGTCTCTACCAATGCAGGAGCCGATTTTGTATTCGAGCCCGATTATAGACTCCCAGCCTTAGCAGCACTTGAAAAATTTGTAAAAACCAACAAGCACCTTCCTGAAATTCCAACAGCCAAACAAATGGTTGATAACGGTTTAAATCTTGGTGAACTGAATATTAAGCTGTTACAAAAGGTAGAAGAGCTTACCCTTCATTTGATCGAAAAGGAAAAACAGCTTAATAGTGAAAAGGCAACAAATAAAAAACAACAGCAACAGATTGATTTAGTAATAGAGGAATTGGCAAGTATCAAGAAAAATATTAAACAGTAAAATATGAAGAAAATTCTCGCTCTTGTAATCCTTAGCGCAGGCTTTGGAACGGTTTCAGCGCAAAGTGTATTTCCTACCAACGGTGAAAATGTTGGTATAGGAACCACCAATCCAACATCAAAATTGGATGTACTCGGTAATATAAAAAGCTTTAATGCCGCATTTGGTCAAACAAATATGAGTACAAGTACAAAGAGCTATGCTAATTTTAGTTCAAATAATCATGGATCTGTACTAATGTCTTCTAATCTGTTTTTTTCTGACAATGATGATCAGAAAATTGCTAATACACATAGTACAATGTCTGGTGCTTCAATCGTAATTCCGGGAAATTCTCAGAATCATCAGGGTGGTATTATATTTTATACCAATACGCCTGGTCCGGTAACTGAAGGCCAGACTTTCACAGGGTCGCTTTCGATGCTGATTAAAGCTAATGGCGATATTGGAATAGGCACTGCTACACCTCGCGAAAAACTATCAGTAAATGGCAACATCCGAGCCCGTGAAATTAAAGTAGAAGCCAGCAACTGGCCTGATTATGTTTTTGAGGAAGGTTACGATGTTGGGACATTGAAAGGATTAGAAAGTTATATTAAAACAAACAAACATCTGCCTTATATGCCAACCGCTAAAGAAGTTGAGACAAATGGATTATCGGTTAGCGAAATGTTTAAGTTACAGCAAAAGAAAATAGAAGAATTAACCTTGCATCTTATCGAAAAAGACAAAAACATTTCCGACCAGGGAAAACTATTAAAATCGCAGGCGGCGCTGCTGGTTGCTTTTCAAGAAAGATTAAAAAAATTAGAAGCTTCTACAGTTCACATTAAAAACTAAATTTTATGAGATCGATATTAACAGCTTTTTTTTCCATTTTATTTATAAATGGTTTTGCGCAAGATTTACAAACTGTTACTAATCAGGGTACATCAACAAATCGGGAAATCCAGTTCAGATCATTGGCAAACCCAAACAAATATGCTTTTGCTGGTGGTAACCCTGGCTATGCAAGGATTGGTGCATATGATATAACAACTGGTTTTGATAACCTGATTATCGAAGCTGCTAATATTGGTATGGGCACAAATAATCCAATAGGTAAACTTGATGTTCGTGGAGCCGCATTTATCGGCACAAGTGATCTCTTATTGGGATCAAATGGATCTTTTATTCAGATTGATCAGGGTAATGTTTCTGGAAATACTTATAGTCAATTAAGGGCTTTTAGCAATGGAGGAGCCTTAACCAACAATTTAATATTACAAAATAGCGGCGGTAGGGTTGGTATCGGTACCACAAACCCAAGTGATATGTTAACCGTAGCCGGGAAAATTGGTGCACGAGAAATTAAGGTTTCTACCAATGCAGGAGCCGATTTTGTTTTTGAACCTGGTTATGAAATTCCTGACTTGAAAGCACTCGAGAAATTTGTAAAAACCCATAAACACCTGCCCGAAATTCCAACAGCTAAAGAAATGGTCGAAAACGGGGTAAACCTTGGCGAATTGAATATTAAACTATTACAAAAGGTTGAAGAGTTAACCCTGTATTTAATAGAAAAGGACAAAAAAATAGATACACTTATTAAAAGAGTTGAAGCTCTTGAAGACAAAAGAAGATAAATAATAAGCTTTTAGGTAAACCTATTAGTTTTACATCTAAAAAACATATAAAGATTAGATTATAACCAAAACAAAATTATGAAACTAAAACTAACGCTCTTTTTAAATTTTGCATTTTCAAGCCTGTTGTTTGCACAACAGGAACAGTTAACATTTACCCACCAGAATATCAATTTCTCAGCTGCACCAAGAACCACCATTAACCCAATGTCAATAAAAATGTGGGATAATTATCAAAATGGAGGCCCAACGGAGTATGGAACCGTTATGGAATTTTATGGTTTGGGTGCACATCAAACCGGTCAGTTTTATTTCGCAGGCTGGGATAATTCGAAAATAAGGTATAGGGAAGCTTTTTATGCCCAGAATACCTGGTCTGATTGGATGACTTTACTGGATTCAAAAAATAATGTAGAATCTACCGGAAGATTAATGATAACCGGACAGGGTAACCATTACATCAATGGTGGCAACGTTGGTATCGGTACCACAAACCCAAGTGATATGTTAACCGTAGCCGGGAAAATTGGTGCACGAGAAATTAAGGTTTCTACCAATGCAGGAGCCGATTTTGTATTCGAGCCCGATTATAGACTCCCAGCCTTAGCAGCACTTGAAAAATTTGTAAAAACCAACAAGCACCTTCCCGAAATTCCAACAGCTAAAGAAATGGTCGAAAACGGGGTAAACCTTGGCGAATTGAATATTAAACTGCTGCAAAAAGTAGAAGAACTCACTTTACACCTGATTGAAAAGGATAAACAGCTCAACAATCAAAATACAAAGGTTAATGATCTCGAAAGCAGGCTGGCCCGGCAGGAAAAAATGCTGAGTGAAATGCTAAAGAAAATGAAATAAAGGCTCCAAAAAGCGAACGTATCCTTCAGCAACAAAATCAAAACAGTTAAAAATCTAACAAAATTAAAAAATGAAGAAATTAATGCTTTCCATAGTACTCATGTCATGCTTTATGGCAGGAGTGGCCCAACCATTTATAGTTGGTGGTGATTTGGATAAATTTTATCCGGTAGTGTTTGCCGATCTCAACTGGGACAACAATAGTCAAACAGAACTTGAAATCGGCCGTTCTGATGTTCATAAAGATGCAAATTGGAGAGGATCACTAATGTCTACATTCAGGTTTCATACGATCAGATGGGGTAATGGTGCGCGTTTTACCGATGTAGACATTAGACAAATCAATAATGGACTTAATGTTAATGTTCCTTTTATTGCGGGATATCGCGATGCAACAATAAGTAATGCATCTTATGATTTTGTAATATGGCTTAAAGGTGGGGGTACCACTTATTATGTTAAATCTGCTGCTGTTCAGAATCCGCGTGTTTTTGATGGGGTGCAAAACGCGCTACCTTACCAGGAGATTAACGGACCTGCCCATACCTTTAAAACCTCGATAGATGCGTACGTCAATTCTTCAGGAAAAAGTGATGAGGGAACAATTTATAGCCATAGCGGTGGATTAAATTATTTGAATGGCAATTTGGGTTTGGGTACAACTGACACAAAGGGATTTAAGCTTGCCGTAAACGGCAATATCCGTGCAAAAGAAATTAAAGTAGACGCCAGCAACTGGCCTGATTATGTTTTTGAGGATGGTTATAAGGTTGGAAAGTTGGAAGAATTGGAAAGTTACATTAAGGCTTATAAACATCTTCCTGAGATGCCAGGTGCAAAAGAAGTGGAAAGTAATGGGGTAGAACTGGGTACCTTAGTGAAAAAACTCCTTAAAAACCAAGAAGAACTTACGCTTCATTTAATCGCACAAGAAAAAATAATTAAAGCAATGGAGAAAAAATTGATCATCCAGCACAACTTAAAATCTAAAAGAAAATGAAAAATTATCGCTTAATCTTAATGCTTGCGCTGTTTTTTTTCAATAGCGTCCAGGCTATCGAAAAAATAAATAAAAATTCGGTTTCCAGTTTGGTAGTTGATGGTTATGAAACCAATGTTACCTTTCCTGCAGGCTTCTCCGTTGGCGATTATATCGAATTTGTGGGTGTTCAGCCCATTTCAGCTGGCGCTTCAGGTTTTTATGAGATTTCAATTGCCTACACCAGGGGCAACATTGCTGCGGCTGCTACGCATATTGCAGCAATTTCTCATGCCAATCCGAATATCTGGCGGGAAACCGGATGTTCGAACAGGAACAAATATGGAGATGTGCAACAAAATTTTACGATAGATTGCAATACCCAATACGGCAGCCCAAGGTTTAGGATACGCGCTATAAATACTTTTGGAGTACCAGAGGTTCCGCTTTTGGTTTATATCAAAATAAGATCGATAAACTTTAATGGCTCATTTACGCCATTAAGCGCAACAGGCAACGATTTAACGGTAAACAAGTTTTTACCCATGACAAACGAATGGGAACTTTATGTAGGAACTTTAACGGGGTCCGGAGCAGGAGCATCAATTGCGATAAAAGCATTGGCAAATGGAAATGTTGGCATCGGCACAGCCAACCCACAGGATAAACTAACCGTAGCTGGAAACATTGGCGCCCGCGAAATTAAGGTTTCCACTAACGCAGGAGCCGATTTTGTGTTTGAGCCCGATTATAAACTTCCTGATTTAAATGAGCTTGAAAAATTTGTTAAAACCAACAGACACCTGCCTGAAATTCCAACAGCCAAACAAATGGTTGATAACGGCTTAAATCTTGGTGAACTGAATATTAAGCTGTTGCAAAAGGTAGAGGAGCTTACCCTTCATTTGATCGAAAAGGAAAAACAGCTTAATAGTGAAAAGGCGACAAATAAAAAACAACAGCAACAGATTGATAAGGTAATAGAGGAATTGGCAAGCATCAGGAAAAATATTAAACAGTAAAATATGAAAAAAATTCTCGCTTTTGTAATCCTTAGCGCAGGCTTCGCAACGGTTTCAGCGCAAAGTGTATTTCCTACCAACGGTGAAAATGTTGGTATAGGAACCACCAATCCAACAGATAAACTTCAGATAGAGGGTAATCAATTTTCTATAAGAAATTCAACAACCAACAATGGGATAATTTTTAACGTAAATGCTTTCGGACATCCCGCTATTTTACCGACTAATGGAATAGGAACAATGGATAAAAGCTTGTTACTTGCCCCTTATGGTGGTAATGTTGGTATTGGAACTACCAGTCCAACTGCAAAGTTAGAGGTGGGGTCTGGTGGTGATTTTGATCAACTTAGTTTAATAAAGAACACTATAGAGGGTAGTAAAGGGGCGGGAATTGTTTTTAAAAACATTGTTAATGATGGAAGCATAACAGAAATTGGTGGGATACAAGCAAAATTGTTGCATGGTGGTACCGGATTGGTAGCCAGTTCTTTAAGTTTTTACACCAAATACAATGCGGCGAAAGTTGAGGCACTCACAATAAACCCTCAAGGGGATATAGGCATTGGTACTACCTCTCCACGCGAAAAACTATCAGTAAATGGCAACATCCGTGCACGCGAAATTAAAGTAGAAGCCAGAGACTGGCCTGATTATGTTTTTGCTACAGATTACCGCCCACTCACTCCGGATGAACTTGAACGATACATTTCGGTTAATAAACACCTGCCGGGTCTTCCTTCAGCAAAAGAAGCGGAAGAGAATGGTGTCGAACTTGGGAAAATGAATAAAAAACTGCTTGAAAAAATCGAAGAACTTACGCTGTACATGATTAGCCAGCAAAAAGAAATTAATGAACTGAAGAAGAAACGGGATCGGTAAACAATTGCCAGTTTGCAGTTAACAATTAATAATAATATGCGGTGAACTAATGACCCAGTGAACCAATGACTAATGAACCAATGAACTAAAAATATGCTCAAAGCAGGTGCCTTATATTTCTCGATAATTGTTGCTTTCCTGATCGCGGTGATTTGTGCATCGCTGATCATGCTGGCTGCGCATTATCGCGGAAGTTATCTGAAAGAAATGCGGATGGCGCGGTTAAGCAGAAACATGGACTCAGGCATAGCCTATGTACTTGCCGAAAATGAAAATACGAGCGATAGTTTAAAGGGCCTGGATCTTTTCGGTGATCAAACAGATAGTGTGCTCATCGAGAAAAAAAAATGGGGAATCTTCACGCTCGCTACGGTAAAAAGTTTTGTGCAGGCTGATACAATCAGGCGCAGTTTTATGATGGGCCTTGAAACCACCAATGATGCCATGGTGCTGTACCTGAGCGACGAAGACCGGCCTTTGTCGGTTAGTGGCGATACCCGGATCACCGGTAATGCAGAAGTACCCAAAGCGGGGATGCGGAAATCTTATGTAGAAAGCAGGCCATATTCAGGCGATCAATTGGTGTATGGAAAGATTAGCGACAGCAAAAGAACACTCGGCGGACTGGAAAAGAAATGGATTACCGAAATAGAAGAGAAACTGGATTTTGACCCCTCAGCACTTCCTATATTAACTGCGGGTGATGAGCAGGTCTCTTTTTTTACGCCTGCAAAAGAATTTGATGTGTCGGGATTTGCAAAAATGAACCGTAGCCTCTCCGGTCATATTACCCTGTATTCAGATACCGTAGTGAAGATCTCTGCCGACGCAAAACTTGATAATACAGTTATTTATGCCAAAGCAATTGTTGTTGCCGATGGCTTTAAAGGAAACTGTCAGCTTTTTGCGCGCGATTCTATCACTGTTGGGAATAATGTGGTTTTAAGTTATCCTTCAGTGCTCGGCCTGGTAAGCAAAGAAAAAATGGTTGATCAGGCAAAGGTTGTTTTGGGCAATGATGTTCTTTTTAATGGAATCATATTTAGCTATGAGCCTAAAAGATCGGCTTTGCAAACGTTGGTTGCTCTTGGCGAAAATACAATTGTAAAAGGGGAGGTTTACGTAACCGGACTCCTCAAACTGGCTAAAAAAGTAAAAGTAGAGGGGAAGGTTTCCTGTAACCGTTTTATCATGCAGACGCCTACCACTTTATACGAAAATTTTTTAGTAGATGTAACCTTAAATAGAAAGGCCAGAAACCGTGTTTACCTTACTTCAGCCATATTTACAGGGGTTTCGGGAAGCAAAAAGATACTCAGATGGGAAAAGTGAAAGGAAAGAAACTGGAAGGATCAACACTGATTGAAGTGTTAATTGCGATGGTGATCATCATGGTGGTTTTTTCTATTGCGATGGGGCTTTTTTCCAATGTGCTGAGCGGTGGGGTTTCGATGCGTAAAGTCCAGATCAATCAACAGCTTGAATCGCTTAGGCTGGAGGTGATCAAAAGTGGAAAAATAGAACAGGAACACCTGGTTATCGATAGTGTAGATTATGAACTGATTAAAACTGAACAGGCTTCCTCCGAAACTGACCTCTTAGAGATTAAAGCAAATGATCATGGAACTCCTGCGGGAAATATTAGGTTCCTTTTAAAAAAGAACAATGAAATCAAAGAAGATTGAAGCTTATACCATGATGGAGGTGGCCATAGCCATGCTCCTGGCTGCAGTATGTATGAGCATCTGTTATACTGCATACAGCATGATCGGCGATTATTTTCAGACTTTCCAGAAAAGGAATGCTTCAGCAGAAGAAGTGTTAACCATGCGTAGAACAATGGAAAAAGATATTTCAAAAGGACGGTATTTAATCAGGACTGCTGAAGGGATCAATATTCCTGGAGATAGCCTGAACATCACTTACAAATTTGCCGATTCTGCCATATTGCGAAAGGCAGAAGGGTTGCGTACCGATAGCTTTCATGTAAGCCCGGTAGAGGCCAGTTTTCTTTTTGAAGGAAGGGAAGCCCTTGAGCTGGATACCGTTGACCAGATCAGTTTTAAACTCAAAATGGAAAAACAGCGGATGATTCCGGTTACCGTAGGGAAAATGTATAGTGCCCACGATTTATTTAACTAAGATGCCATCAATAGATCTATCAAAAATTCAGAAAAAAAACACGCCACTCAAAGAAAAGGAAGGGGCAGGTATTTTTGACTTTTTAAGCAAGGATATTTCCTTTGGAAAAGGCAAACTTTCTGACAAGAAAAAAGAAGGTTTTTATAATGAACTGGGTACGCTGATCCGTTCGGGAATCGATATTCGTTCGGCACTCGAACTTACCGCGGGTTCTTATACGCAAAAAAAAGACATGGAACTTTTTTCTTCCGTACAAAAACAGGTAATAGAAGGTAAATCGCTGTCCGAAACCATGCAGGCTGAATCGAAATTTAGTCCTTACGAATATTACAGCGTAAAAATAGGAGAGGAAACAGGTAAGCTGGGCGAGGTATTGGGCGAGTTGGCGAAATACTATAAATCGAAAATCAGCCAGCAGCGCAAAATTATCGGTGCAATTACCTATCCTTTACTCGTACTTTTTACTTCTTTTGGTGCGGTATTTTTTATGATCAAATTTGTGGTGCCCATGTTTGCTGATGTTTTTAAACGTTTTGGCGGCAAACTCCCATATATCACTTCGGTTATTGTGAGTTTTTCTGATTGGTTTGACCGTTACATTTACCTCATGTTATTTGCCATAGTGGCAGTGGTCATCCTTTATTTTATTAACAGGAATAAATTCTGGTTTAAAAAAGGAGCCGCTTTGCTGTTGCTCCGCATCCCGGTAGTGGGCGAAATTACCCGGAAAATCTACCTCGCCCGTTTTGCCAATACCATGCGTTTACTCACCGAAACCAATACCCCCCTGCTTCAGGCACTGGAACTCGTTAGGCAGATGATTACCTTTTATCCCGTAGAAAATTCACTCAAATTGGCAGAAAAGGATATTCTTTTAGGAAGCAGTCTTTCGGCAGCACTTTCCAAATACGATTTTTATCCCGCAAAATTTATCCAGATGATCAAAATCGCCGAAGAAGTAAACCGGCTTGAATATTTCTTCGAGCAGCTTTCAGAACAGTATACCGAAGAAGTAGAATACAAAACCAACGCCATCAGCGGTTTACTGGAACCCTTAATCATCATTTTTTTGGGGATAGTGGTAGGCGTAATCCTGATTGCAATGTACCTGCCGATGTTCCAGATGAGTAGTAGTTTTTAAACCTTTAACAATCTAATTAATGCTTTACAGTAATTTACATCAAAGGAATATTTGGAATTTTAGCCATAAAATACAGGTATTTAACTGCCCGATTTATCATGGTTTATTTATTTCATTACTCCAGAATGTACCTTCATGTTTTTTAAAAGCATTGATCGTCAAATAGATTTAATTTATAGATAGGTGTCATTTAACTTTAGTTAAGATTACTATCATCATTTCTAACTTATCGCAATAACCAAATGCTTAGATACATAATTGCCTCATTTATTTTTTTTCTTTCAGCCAATTTCCTTTATGCTCAAAAAGAGCTCCAGGTTTTGACTCCAAATGCAGCTTCACTGTCTAAATACGCCGAATATCCAGTTTCCAATTACACGGGTATACCTCAAATTTCAATTCCCTTATATACGCTCAAGACTAATGTCATCGATATACCGATAGCCCTTAGCTACCATGCATCGGGCGTTCGCGTCACTGAATCGCCAAGCTGGGCGGGTTTAGGATGGACATTGAATGCTGGCGGCGTAATAACACGTGTTGTTAAAGGTTATCCAGATGACTATTCGTCTGACAATTTTGGATTTGCCAATGCGGGTATAAAGTCAAAGATCAGGGCTTCAAGCTTGAGCGATTATAATACTGTATTTGATGAAACTGAACGACTAATGATGGAAGCTTCGGCTCCTTCAGTAACTACCATAGATGATCCGATTTCTGAACCTATTGATACCGAATTCGACCTTTTTTATTACAATTTTTTAGGCCATACAGGGAAATTTACTTTTAACAATGAAGGAAAGATACATCTTCTACAAGAATCAAATTTGAAGATAGAGTATATAAATAAAAAATTTAAAATAACTGATGGACTGGGGGTTGTGTATACATTTAATGATGTGGAGGAGGACAACATAGTGTTTTCCTCATTCCCGGATATGGTGGCACATTTTTCTTCGAGCTGGAATTTAACTACAATCTTTAATCCTACAACTTCCTCTGAGGTACATTTTAATTATCAAAATTATGTTAACGGAGGTGCGTTTAATAATATAGATAATGAACCTGCCTTCTACTATGATCACATGAAGCTATTTGACGATTCATTTTTTTATGGTGACGATGCTGTTAGTGAATTAAATTTAGCTGGAGAACCAGCGAATTGGCAAATATACTTTAAAACGATGCTACACCAACACCAAAGGAATTTAAATGGTGCCAACAATAAAACTATGAAAGTTCTGTCGAGTATTATCAGTCAATCAGATACTGTTCATGTATATCATAAGTATACTAAGCCTGAATTATTAGTTAAATCATACATTTCATGTATACTCGATAGTCTGACAGTTAATTCATCTAACAATAAAGTATTTAAGGCAAGATTTATTTTTGATTTTTTTGAGGGGGCAAACCAATCAGTAGGAAAATATAAACTGAAGTCTTTGTTGATTGATGATAAAGCATATAATTTCCAATATTATGAAACCTACAATGGAAAGTCGCCTTTTCATGATCTTCCCCTGGGCGTTCAAAGGGGAAGGGATTTATATGGTTATTATAATGGAGAGGATGCTGCTCCTGTAGAACCATACTTCAAACCTTATCAGTTCTATAATTATTCAGAAACAAGATTATATAATCCCACTCTTTTTTTCGCAACAAACAATAGTTCCTTTCGAAATCCGGATTGGAAATATGCCCAGGTTGGAATGCTAAAAGAAATTCAGGAACCTACCGGAGGAAAGACTTTATTTGAATACGAAGGTAACGAATTTTCAAATATAGGTTATCTTGGAGCAAATAAGATAGATAACGATGAGAACATCCAGTTAAGATTTGATTCACTTAATACAAAACGTGCATCAGCTATTTCATCAATGAACCCTTATGAACAGCCAGCGACTAACGTGGTCGAATTTCTCTTACATAGCGATCAAAATGTATCTATTACCACCAATATAGGAATGACTCCATCATTAATTGGTCCAAATATATCTTTAAGTGAATACCTGAATTATATCGGATTAAATCCAAATAGTTTTGCCAAATGTTTGATAAAAAAATTTAATAATACCACAGCTCAATTTGATGTTATTTATGAACGCAATTATAACGCTGTTGATTACATAGGTACACCTTATGATGACGATAACTTTAATTACAAAAAAAATCAATCCAGGTTTACGGAAAATACTTCATTGTTGCTGAGTGAAGGAAGGTACGTTATAGAAAATTCGTGTCTGGGGCCACTTTATCAAAGCAATTTACAGGTTCAAACTAAATTTAATTATAAAACTGGAAACATTTATAATGGATATGGTTTACGTATCAAAAAAATAAGCTATCTGGCCGCCGAGGCACCTGCAATAGTTAAAAATTATTCATATGGTGCTGGTGGTAATTCATCGGGTGTATTGGAAACGCCCATAATAAACGTGATTCCTAAGATTCAATATTTTAACAGATCTAAGCCAATGGTGTTGTATGGTTTTAGCGGGGCTTTTGTAGAGCGATCCCTGTTTTTGGATATGTACAAAAATACACCTGTTAATGTACTTAATCATTCTGGAATTGTTATAGGCTATGCTGATGTTGCCGAGAGTATGGATGATGGAAGAAAGACTGTTTATCATTACGCAACTGGTGCAAGAAATCCGTTAAACGGCTATGAGGTAGGAGGAGATGAATATGAGGTTAGGGATTATCTGAATAATAAAATGTATACCAATATAACGAGGGATAATTCACCATTTCGCGGAATATTAAGGGAAACCGATTACTATGACGCTGCTAATCAAATTAAGAAGAAGGTGTTTTCTGATTATTATGGCGGGGAAATGCCAGGATTCGAAAGTATGTCTATGGTGTTAATCCCGAAAAGTGTTCCTAATAGGCAACCTCTTAATTCTTTAATTAATCCTGGTGCTTATAGTTTGATTAATCTTGAACCCAGCTATGTCCATACGTATGGTGTAAATAATTCTAAGCTGAGAGATTCAATAGTCAATTATTTTCAAACCGGTATTGTAACGGAGGTAACGAGGTATGAGTATAATTTTGAACAGCAATTTTTGCCGGTAAAAATAACTGCACGCAACTCCCAGGGAACGCAGAATTCAACTTTATTTCGGTATCCGAAATATTTCGCTGATACCGCTATCTATAATAAGATGGCAAATGAATTGAATATTGTAGAACAGGTTATAGAAAAAAAAGAATATGTAAATGATAATCTTGTGAGCGCTATCAAGACCCATTTTGGAAATCCTAATGGCAATGTCGTTGTTCCATCTTTCGTTCAAAAAAGTATTGGTACTGAACCTTATAAAGATGAAGTAAAGTTTTTGAATTATGATAGCAACGGGAACCTGTTAAGCTTTAAGTCTGTAAGTGGAATTGATGTATGTTATGTTTACAGTTACTCAAATAAACTTCTTATTGCAGAAATAAAAAATGTTAATTACAACACGATTCAAACTGTCCTTGGCGGGACGGGAACAATCTCGAACTTTGCCAATTCCAGCCCTTCAGATACCGAAGTTATCAACTTTGTAAATACTTTGCGGTCATCTCCTCTTCTTAAAGATGCACTAATTACAACTTATACCTACAAACCATTAGTCGGCGTGACTTCTCAGACAGATGCAAAAGGAATGACGACTTATTATGAGTATGATGTTTTCGGTCGGTTGAAATATGTAAGAGACCAGAACGGTAATATCCTAAAACAAACCGATTACCACTACAAAAACTAACGCCTCTATGAAAAAACATCTAAAATATTTTTGCGCGGTAGCATTGCTGTTGCTGTGCAGCCGCTCGTATGCCCAGAAAGTTGTCTCTGTTTATAACGGGGAAAGCGAAATCAGTGCTCCCTTGAGTGTAACGCTGACCGATGGTTTCCATACCACTGGTCCTGTGCGGATTTTTACCACGGGCTTAAGTTATAGAAACTGCGTACCTTTTGTATCGGCGGCGAGCAGTAGCCAGAACTACATCAGTACGAGGGTATTCAAACAGCCGGGTATAGACCCGAACAATCTTTCGGGCCGCAGCATTTGTGAGGTAAACGAAACGATTCAGTATTTCGATGGCCTCGGGAGGCCTTTGCAGACCGTTCAGGTGCAGGGCAGCCCCGGTTTTAAGGATATTGTACAGCCTGTAGCCTACGATGCCTTTGGACGTGAAGCCAAAAAATACCAGCCTTATGCCGCACAGACCGGGACTACGGGTAATTACCGTTCAGGTGCCCTTGCCGATCAGCTTGCATTTTACAACAACCCTACAGCAGGGGTAAAAGCTACAGCCTATCCCTTTGCCGAAACGGTTTTCGAAGCTTCGCCTTTGAACCGGGTGTTACAACAGGGGGCACCGGGCGAATCCTGGCAGATCAGTGGAGGGCATACCCTAAAAACCGATTATGGTACCAATATACAGAATGAAGTTAAGCTTTGGATCGTTAACAATGCTGGTAATGGTGCAACTGCGGCGACAACGGTTTACGGAGCTGGCAAACTGTATAAAACCACCCTTAGGGACGAAAACTGGAAATCAACTGATCTGAAAGCAGGCACCACAGATGAGTTTAAGGATTTTGAAGGGCGTGTGGTGCTGAAACGGATCTGGGAAACAGATGGCAAAAGCCTCAGTACCTATTATGTTTATGATGACCTTGGTAACCTGCGTTATGTATTGCCCCCGGCGGTGAACGAAAACGGGCAGGCCGCACTAAGCAGTTTCGACGAGACGCAGGCTGTTTTCGACCAGTTTATTTATGGCTACCGTTATGATGGCCGCAAAAGACTGGTGGAGAAAAAGATCCCTGGCAAAGGCTGGGAGTTTATGGTTTACAATAGGCTAGATGAGCTGGTAATGAGCCAGGATGCCAACCAGCGGAACAAAAGCCCACAGGAATGGAATTTTACTAAATATGATGCCTTCGGCAGGGTGGTAATAAGTGGACGTTACATCGATGATTTGCATAATGGACAGTCAGTCACCAATTATAGATCCGCTTTTCAGGGGATCGCAGATGTAGCTGCTGCCTACGAAAAGCGCGATGCTTCAAATACACAGACCGGTTATAGCAACGATGCCATTCCGCAGGGCAGTATCGGTGATTATTATGTGCTGAACTATTACGATAATTACGATTTTACAGGCAATAGCTTTGGCCCGCCTACAGGTAGCCAGGCCCCTGCAACACGTACCAAAAGCCTGCTTACGGGTACAAAAGTGAAGAACCTGGGTAGCGGAACGATGCTGCTTACGGTAAACTATTACGACCTTGAAGGACGTGTAGTGCAGAGCAAGAGCAATCACCACCTGAATGGTACCGATGTAGTGGACAATACCTATAACTTTAGCGGCGAGCTTACTGCGAGTACGCGTACGCATACGGCAGGGAGTTCAACTACAACGATAGCCAGCCGTTTCGAATACGACCATATGGGGCGTAAAATCGCCAGTTTCGAGAACATCAATAACCAGGGTGAGGTGGCATTAAGCCATTTGGAATACAACGAGATCGGGCAACTGACCAAAAAGAACCTGCATAACGATACCCAGACTACCACTTTTGCCTATAACGAGCGTGGCTGGATGAAAAACAGTATATCCGATCAGTTCAGTATGAAACTTGATTACGAAGACGGTGCTGCACAGGGTTATAATGGAAACATTACGAAACAGTACTGGGCATGGAGCAATACGGCCAGCCCAACAGCAAACATTTTCAACTATGGTTATGATAAACTGAACCGATTAGGAACAGCGGCCACTGTGGCTGGGGTATCCATGAGCGAAGCATTGACCTATGATGTGATGGGCAATATCGCGAGCCTTAACCGTGATGGTGCTGGTGCCAAGGTATATAATTATTACAATTCGGGAAACAGCAACAGGTTGCAGAGCGTAAGCGGGCTGACTACACAAAACTATGAATACGATGCCAACGGTAATGCAATCAGGGATGGATTGAGCGGAATCAGTTTGACCTATAATTACCTGAACCTCCCGGCAACGGCAATGCGTACCACAGGTACAGCTGTTAGCCTGTCATACAATTACGATGCTTCGGGTAAAAAACTGGCCAAAAACAGCAATGGTACGGTTAGGAACTATATTGATAGGATAGAATACAAGCCAGATGGTACTACAATCGATATTATTCATACTGAAGAAGGTGTGGCACAAAACAATGGTAGCGGAGCATACACCTATCATTATAACCTAAGCGATCATCTGGGTAACGTACGTTATACCTTTGACGTGTTGAACGGCATTATATCGCCTTTGCAGAAAGATGACTACTATGCTTTTGGAAAGAGAAAAACTTCCATGCTGGGATCAGTAGATAATAAGTATCTTTATAACGGTAAGGAGTTGCAGGAGGAGTTAGGAGCTTACGATTACGGGGCGAGGTTCTATGATCCGGTGATTGGCAGATGGAATGTGGTGGATCCGCTGGCGGAAGCCTTTGGTTATGCCTCGCCGTACAATTATGGATTAAATAATCCTGTTCTCATGATTGATCCAAATGGAATGGAAACTAAATCTACTCATACCGATGCTCTTGGTAACGTCTTAGCTATTTATGCTGATGGTGACAACGGAGTATATAAACACAAAAATGCAACCACAAATGCAGAGGTTGACAACCTTTATCAAAATAGTATATCAACTTCAGGAGGGGGTGAAAAGATGGGGGAAACTTGGACTCCTTTCGGTTTCGCAGATTTTGGTGATTACGAAAAGAATGGCGTAAACAATAAAAATCAAGTCAAAGTTGCTGAGGGTGCCAAAATTGATTTTGATTCGAACTTTGCCACTCAATCAGTTCGAGAGATTGTCAAAGCTAATCCATCAGCTTACGAATATGCAAAAAAAGCAGGTACAAAAGGGGATTGGGACATTAAAACCCATACTCCAAATGGGAATACCTCCTATGGGTCATTGCTATGGGATAAGTATGCTTCAGCCAGAGATGCTGGAAATATTGCAGCTGGAATAGTCGCGAAATCATCGAATATCCCAACAATTATTATCGACTATGGCTTTGGCCTTTATAATGAATCGGGAAATAATAAGTTATTATCGGGTATTAGAGGGATTCGGGACTTAATAAATTTAAGTATTGTTCCGCAAGCCACGATCCCAAAGATTCTAACCACAGTGTTTACAGGTGAAGATAAACTGACAAGAGCTGGTATCAATGTTGGGAAGAATATATATAAATAATTTTACTATGAGAAAATTTACAATTCTTCTTCTATTATTCTCCAATTGCTGTTGTATGTTTGGGAAAAAATTTATAACACATTATCGTTTGAACGGTATAGTTGTAAGCCGTTATGATGAAGGAAAAAAAAGTTATTTTTATTATGGGTATTGTAATAGTGTGGTAAATATAACCCAAAAAGCGTCCGTAATGGTAGATTGGCAATTTGACGATTTTTTGCAAGCATCCCTAATTTTTCATAAAGACGGAAGCGTTGAAATGCTAAATGATGGCGGGGGATCTTATAAAAATTTAAAGACAAATAAGATTTATTACAAACATTATGAAAGCCGAGAATATAATAGAATAAAGAAGCCTTACTTACCCCCAAATAGCCTCAATAATCTTTGCCGCTTAAGTGACGATTTAGGTTATGAAATTCGGGAAAATAAGAGATTAAAAAGCGATGTGTCGATAAATAGTGAGTTAGAGGCCGACAATATGATTTGTAAATAATAACCAACTGTTCTTAGCGTCTCGCTAGGACCAAAATGTAACATACATAACAAGCCTAGCAGTTTAAATTGCCGGGCTTGTTATTTCTATAGCAATCCAAGTTTGATTAGCCTTGCTTTAATTGCCTCCAACTGGCGCAAGTCTTAGTGTGTTGGGCAATGTAGTAGATGACTTGTGCCTGGGGATATAATAAATTAGAAGCCCAACATTTCTGCTGGGTTTCTAATTTTTGCACCAGTTCAAGTTTAATGCGCCTGGCTTTAATGGCTTCATAAGTCCTTGATTAGCGTCTTGCAAGTTCTGTAATCTTGGCGCCATTACCAAAGCGTTCTGCAAGCAATGCATCCTCTTCTTCACCCCAAGCCAGATCCTGGTTTCCTTTTTCAGCGATGGCTTCGAGTTCGTTAATGGCGAAGAATAGCGTCCTTATGATTTCGGGCTGGTTGTATAGGCACTATAAAGACGAATTGAGGCTCAGCTCATAAAATTCCTTAATGATACTGAATGGTTTTTGGCGAAGCTGGCTATAATTTTAGCCTTTACATTATTTCGCTTATTTTAATTTCAAGGAGGTTTGGAACGTAATAACGATTATTTCAAATAAGATTCTTTTTTTCAATGCTTAAAACCAATCCTCATAACAATAATTGTGATTTTGCTGCTTTTATGAATAAAATAATTATTTTAGAATATATATTATTTAACGCTCATTTATGAATGCAAATCCAACAGAATTAAAGCTTTTTTTGCTTATTTTAAAAGTTATAAAAGGTATAAAGCAGCCTTTCGGCATCACTTTACAAATAAGATTTTTACCCCGCAAAATTTATCCAGATGATCAAAATTGCTGAAGAGGTAAACCACCTGGAATATTTCTTCGTGTAGCTTTCAGAACAGTATACCGCAGAAGTAGAATACAAAACCAATACCATTAGTGGTTTACCGGAATCCTTAATCATCATTTTTTTGGGAATTGTGGTAGGCGTAATCCTGATTGCAATGTACTTGCCGATGTTCCAGATGAGTAGTAGTTTTTAAAATTTAACAATCTAATATTAATGCGCCATAACAATTTATACCAAATAAATATTTGGAATTTCATACATAAAATACAAGTATTTAATTGTCCGATTTATCATGACCTGATTAATTTCGTCACCTCAAAATGTACATTCATGTTAAGAAAGCATGGTTCGTCGAAAAGATTTTGTATTCTTTCTTCCTATGACATTTATATATAAACTCATTTATACTTTTTAATAATCAATTGTTGCCAAAAGGTAGCGGCACATTGGTGTAATTTTTAATAGCATATGAAAAAAAATAAATTTTCACATTTTAGGGGCGCATTTGGCATTGTAATATTGCTTATGCCTAGTTATATTTTTGGGCAGAATAGACCTGGGGTAGTAAGCGACCCCGTTTCTATATTAAGCAGTTCACCCGAAGCTAGTGCACTTGGTAAATTTTCCGAAATTCCAGTCGGTGAGTACACTGGCATTCCTAATATAGATCTTCCTATCTGGCAGATTAATCAAGGCGATATAAATATGCCAGTTAATTTATCCTATCATGCGGGAGGAATAAAAGTTGATGATATTGCTTCCTGGGTAGGTACAGGTTGGACTTTAATTTCTGGTGGAGAAGTAATAAGAGTAACAAGAGGGGTACCCGATGGATTCAATTCTCAAGATGCTGTGAAACGTTATGTGAATAATCAGATGACTAATCAAGAAAAGCAAACATTTATAAATAGTGTTTACCGGGGAAATAATGATTCTGAGCCTGATCTCTATATCGTTCGTGCGGGAGATTTAAATTTTAGCTTTTTTGAAGATCAGCAGGGCAACTTTCAACTCATGTCAAACAACCCAAACGTTAGGATTCAACGCGATATAAATAATATTGACTGGATAATCACCAATGGAAGAGGGGTGAAATATAAGTTTGGCGCACGGGAATATTCAGAAGCCGATTCGCGTTTTAGAAAATCTGGGGCTTCTGAAATAGATGGAGGATATTTTTTTGATGCAAATACTTGGTTTTTGACTGAAGTGGAAGATACAAAAAACAATCAAATTTTCTTTGAATATGCAACTAATACGATCTCTTATCTAACACGTGGCACAGAAAAAGTTAAAGTACCTGCCAACCCCAATGTTGATTGTCAGATGTATAGTGAATTCAGTTATACGTATAATACCATTTCTAGCAAAAAAATTAAATCTATAATATTTAAAAATGGCAGAATTAATTTTTATGAAGGGAGCGCCCGGTTGGATTGCAATGGAGATAAATCGATTGATAGGATTGAGGTGCTGGATGGTTTAGGAAGCCTGATTAAAAAAGTGAAGTTTTTTACCAGTTATTTTGAAAATAATTCAATTGGTACTTCAGGCCTTAACTATTTTAACGTTATGGACCATAAGCGGCTTAGGTTAGACTCTTTAAGGGAAGAAAGTAACAATACTGTTAATGCCCCTTATAAATTCAGTTATAACTATTCAATAGGATTGCCTTATCGAAATTCAAATGCACAGGATCACTGGGGATACTTTAACGGACAGGATAATGCAACATCGGTATCCTATTATGATGGCTCTTCACCTGTTAAGCAGGGCGCAAATAAAGATATAGACCCTAGCAGTACTTTAGAATTATCGTTAGCCGCAATTACTTATCCAACTGGTGGAAGTACATTGTTTGAATTTGAAAATAATAGGTTTATGTTGAAGAATGATAGTCCAGCCGCGAATGAGTATCTTTATATTGAGGACGAAGTGCGTTTGACCGGAAATAATAATAGTAGTGACACTGAATTTCATTTTGAAAAACAATTTACCATCACCGAAGAAGATCTTCAGGGCAGTGGTTCAGCACCTGCTCATTTTAGACTTTATCGCGAGGGATTTGATCCAAATACATCGGCAACAATTGCTTGTTATTTAACCAAACCTAATGGTTCGACTGTAGGACTTCAGGTTGGTATTTTAAATATTTATCAATTAACTGTTGGGACTTATATAATTAAAGTTGATCTGACTACTGAGTATGCAGGCAATCCTTATGTATACTTCGATTGTGGATTAATTTTTAAAAAATATGTTAAAAATAATGGCCCAGATCCCTCGGGTCCAGTGGAACTTGTTGGACCCGGTTTAAGAATAAAACGCATTACGAAAAAGCCTCTTAGTGGGCCAGATTTGATCGAAGAGTTTAGTTATAACGATCCGGTTTCTGGAAAAACAAGCGGTCTTTTAGGTAATATTCCTGACTATGTATTTTCTCAGGTTGTAAAACGCGTAAAAGAATTTGGAGGTAGCAATCAACTCGGGGAATTTTATGAATGTAATTATAACGTTTACTCATCCACCTCAAATCGGTCTCTTATAAATAGTAAAGGATCTTATGTTGGATATAGCGTGGTTACCAGGCAAAGTCTAGGCGATCAGGGAAACGGTAAGGTCGTTTCCAGATTTACTAATTTTTCAGAGTTTAACGACCTTAATGCCAATACTGGGTTCCCCTTTCCGCCTAACTCATCACAGGACTGGAAGCGCGGGCTTATTTTAAACAAGCTTATCTATGATGTTAATGGAATAGTTAAGAGAAGTGAATCATATAAGTATAATAAAATTGAGAACTCCACTATTAACAATTATGGTTTAAAGGTTGTAGCAAATACATTAATGGATTTTAGCGGTGCAGATGAAAATCAAATTTATAATGGATTAAGTGCAGTTAGATATGATATAGCTACTGATAAATACGATCTCGTTGCAGATACTATTATTGATATGGATAGTGGAATGCCGTTAATTAAGCACAATCAATATTATTATTCAAACAATGGATTCAATCTCAATCAGATCGAAACATCATCAAGTCAAGGTTCAAAAATTGTTAAATATTATTACCCAAAAGACTATCTGAACTATGCAAGTAGCTCACCTGTTTTATCCTCTTTATTGGAATATAATATATTAGAACTCCCAATTGAAGAGGTTTTTCTGAACAAACGTGATGGTATTGAAAAAGGGATCGGTGGTATTGCGAATGAGTATGGGTATGATATAATCGACCAAACTAAAGTTTTTTCGCTAAGAAAGATTTATAAAGCAAATGTTAATCAGATTGGATTGACCGATAGATATGATTTTATTCATTTACCTGCGTGGTATGAAGAAAGGGTAGCATACAGCTTTAATAACAGCTTTGGCAAGCCAAGAAACGTATTAATTAATAAAAATTCAAATAGTGTGTATCTCTATAGCTATAATGGCCTATACCCAGTTGCTGAAATCAAGAATGTAAACTACCCAACTATTGAATCTCTGTTAGGAGCTCAAGTCATAGAAGCTTTTAGTAATAGGATATCACCTGAAAAAGCAGATGTCGATGCATTTCTTGCTCCTTTAAGATCATCAACTTTACTAAAAGAGTCTCAAATTACCAGCTATACTTATAAACCATTAATTGGCATGACGAGTATGACGGATGCTAAAGGCATGACCACCTTTTACGAATATGATGCCTTTCAGCGCTTAAAAATAGTTAAAGACCAGAACGGCAATATCCTGAAACAAACTGACTACCATTTCAAAAATTAACGCCTCTATGAAACAACATCTAAAGTATTTTTATGCTGCAGCATTTTTGCTGTTCTGCAGCCGCTCTTCTGCCCAAAAGGTAGTCTCGGTTTATAACGGCGAAAGCGAGATCAGTGCGCCATTGAGCGTAACACTGACCGATGGTTTCCATACCACTGGTCCTGTGCGCATTTTTACCACGGGCTTAAGCTACGTAAACTGCGTACCTTTTGTATCGGCGGCGAGCAGTAGCCAGAACTACATCAGTACAAGGGTATTCAAACAGCCCGGCATGGACCCGAACAATCTTTCGGGCCGCAGCATATGTGAGGTAAATGAAACGATCCAGTATTTTGATGGGCTCGGGAGGCCTTTGCAGACGGTACAGTTGCAGGGCAGCCCTTCCTTTAAGGATATCGTGCAGCCGGTTGCTTATGATGCCTTTGGCCGCGAACAATTTAAATACCAGCCTTATGTGGCGCAGACAGGAACCACGGGTAACTACCGTTCAGGTGCCCTTGCCGACCAGCTGGCATTTTACAACAGCCCTACGGCAGGGGTAAAAGCTACCGCCTATCCCTTTGCCGAAACGGTTTTCGAGGCCTCTCCGCTAAACCGTGTACTGCAGCAGGGCGCACCGGGTGAATCCTGGCAGATCAGTGGAGGGCATACCCTAAAAACCGATTATGGAACCAATATACAGAACGAAGTAAAACTGTGGACGATCAACAATAGCGAAAACGGAGCGTCGTCAGGGGTTTACCTGCCGGGCAAACTGTACAAGACGATCAGTAAGGATGAGAACTGGAAACTTACAGACATTAAAGCTGGTACTACCGAAGAATTCAAAGACTTTGAGGGACGTGTAGTATTGAAGCGTATCTGGGAAACCGATGGTAAAAGTTTATCCACTTACTATGTGTACGACGATCTGGGTAACCTGCGTTATGTATTGCCCCCGGCAGTGAATGGAAACGGGCAGGCTGCACTAAGCAGTTTCGACGAAACTCTAGCTGTTTTCGACCAGTTTATCTATGGCTACCGTTATGATGGCCGCAAAAGACTGGTGGAGAAAAAGATCCCTGGCAAGGGCTGGGAGTTTATGGTATATAATAAGCTCGACCAGGTGGTGCTGAGCCAGGATGCGAACCAACGCAACAAAACTCCGCAGGAATGGCTGTACAGTAAATACGATGCCTTCGGCAGGGTAGTGGCTACCGGTTTATACCCACAGGCGGGTACTTCGGCCGACAATGCTACAATTCCCCTGCGGACATCAAAAAATGCCCTCCAGACAACATTGGATAACCAGGCCCAGCTAATCGCCGATGGTGATGTTTCCATCTCGTTATGGGAAAGCCGTCCTGGCGCGGATTATGACGGGAAGTCCTTTCCTCAGACTGGCGGTAATGTGCTGACGGTAAACTATTACGATAATTATGATTTTACAGGCAATAGCTTTGGTCCACCTACAGGCAGCCAGGCACCTGCAACACGTACCAAAAGCCTGCTTACCGGTACAAAGGTGAAGAACCTGGGGAACGGAACGATGCTGCTTACGGTAAACTATTACGACCTTGAAGGACGTGTGGTGCAGCGCAAGAGCGATCACCACCTGAACGGTACCGATGTAGTAGACAATACCTATAACTTTAGCGGTGAGCTTACCGCGAGTACGCGTACACATACGGCAGGTAGTTCAACTACAACGATAGCCAACCGTTTCGAATACGACCACATGGGCCGTAAAATTGCCAGTTTTGAGAACATCAACAACCAGGGCGAGGTGGCATTGAACCACCCGGAATATAACGAGATCGGGCAACTGGCCAAAAAGAACCTGCATAACGATACCCAGGCTACCACCTTTGCCTATAACGAGCGTGGCTGGATGAAGAACAGCATATCCGATCAGTTCAGCATGAAGCTTGATTATGAAGACGGTGCTGCACAGGGTTATAATGGCAACATCACCAAACAGTACTGGGACTGGGGCAATACAGCTAATCCAACGGCAAACATCTTCAACTATGGTTATGATAAACTGAACCGATTGGGATCGGCTGCTACCACAGCAGGTGTTTCGATGAGCGAAGCATTAACCTATGATATAATGGGCAATATTGCGAGCCTCAGCCGTGATGGTGCGGTAGCCAAAGTATATAACTATTACAATTCGGGGAACAGCAACAGGTTGCAGGGCGTAAGTGGGCTAACTACACAAAACTATGAATACGATGCCAATGGCAATGCTATAAAAGATGGATTGAGCGGGATCAGTTTGACCTATAACTACCTTAACCTCCCGGCAACCGCGGTGCGTACCACAGGTGCAGCTGTTAACCTGTCATACACTTATGATGCTACAGGTAAAAAACTGGCCAGGAACAGCAGTGGTACGGTAAGGAATTATGTTAACGGGATAGAATACAAGCCAGATGGTACCACTATTGATATCATCCATACCGAAGAAGGCATTGCTAGGAATAGTGGCGGTACATACAGTTATGAATATAACCTTAGCGACCATCTGGGCAATGTAAGGGCTACTTTTAAGCTAAGTCCTTTGCCACCATATGGACTGGAAGTAATTCAACGTGATGATTACTATGCCTTTGGGTTAAGGAAAACAGGATCTCCAAATTCGAATACAAATAAGTATCTTTACAATGGCAAGGAGTTGCAGGAAGAGTTAGGTCAGTACGATTACGGCGCAAGGTTTTATGATCCGGTTATAGCTAGGTGGAATAGGATAGATAATAAAGCAGAAGCTTATGAAGCTGTAAGTCCATATGTTTATGCAGTTAATGATCCCATAAATGCAATTGATCCTGATGGAAATCTTGTGATTTTTGTAAATGGATTTATACCACTGCATTGGTATAAGCAAGATAATGACAGATATTTCTTAGGGGGTATACCTAATTGGAATTATACTCCATACCCCCCCTCAAGAGATTTAACACAGGGATATCCTTATTTAACATATAAAAACAAAAATAGACCTTATGATTATTGGGGTAATGTAGATAACGCATTTATGCAAGGATATAAGGATAATAATTCCATGTATATAAATGCGTCATCAGATAATACTTCTGATGCAAAAGATCGTTTCACTGAAGGTATTGCCTCTGCAAATAATCTAATTTCTCAACTTGAGAATGGAGACATATCTCTTTCAAAAGGAGAAACAATCAAAATAGTTGGGCATAGTCAGGGGGGGGCTTTTGCAGCAGGTATGGCGTCAGTTTTTTCTAAAAATAAAAAATATGCTTCAATACTCCAAGAAGTGGTATATCTGGAACCCCATCAACCTGCTGATTTTAATCATCCGTCAAACATTAATGGAACTCAGATATCTTCATCAGAAGATAGAGTAGCTTCTGTATGGAATTTTTTATCTCCTTTAAAGGGAAAAACAAGTTTTTCACGTATCCAAGGTGTAAGACAATTTATATCAAATGGTACTCATGATGATGATAGCTTAAAAGGGCATTCAGTTGGAACAAACTTGGATGAGATAATTTCATACTTTAGAGGGAAGGGTGTAACTGTTAACGTAAGATAATAAAATGAAAAAGATTAAATTTATCAGGAACTTTGTTATCGTCTATATCGTGATCTCATTTGGCTGTACCGGTGTTGTTGTCAACAAAATGGCATGTAATGACATAAATCAAATAAGTATTCAGAAAGAAAAAATGTATGAAAGGATATTAAAGTCAGCTTCGGCGGTATTGATCAATTTAAAGAACAAAGACGGTAAGATACCCTATGCGGACAGTTCATTCATTTCTTCATCTAAAATTGATAGTGTGATATTTTTTAATGAAAAAAAGAACAAATGTTTATTACTTCTTTTGCAACAAACAGTAGCCAATTTGAAAACTGATCAGGTACGAATAATACAAGGAACTTTGAAGAATGGCTCATGGCATTTTTCTTATGATCGTATGCCAGAAGTTCCTGAAATTATTTTTTCTGTTGACAAACAAATTCAAGGCAACATCAATATTAATAACTCTTTTCATTTTCTATCCATTTCAGGACAAAAATTTGTCCTAACTGCAGGCACTACTTTTGATAAAGATTGTAAAATTGACATGAAATATTGGTTTGGTGATTAAGGGCATAAATTAAGCTGTATAACCCTTCTAACTGGTCTTAACATCTTGCTAAGACCAAAATTTAACAAAAAAAGCAAAGCACCGCAGTTGAAATGCTGCGCTTTGCTTTTTCTAATAATTCTTAATTCTTATTAAAGGTATTGCAAAGGTTAGCCCTTACCATCTGCAAGGGCTTAAATTTAGTTTACCCGTTTATCACTCAAAAATCCCTTTCCCATCAACACTATAACTGTAAATCACCATGTATTCGATTCCATTTTTTTCAAAATGCCCGATAGGAATATCACCTTTTTCGAAATAGGCCCTTTTGCTTTCGTTGGGAATGCCACAAAGAATAATATTGGGTTCTATATGATGATAAACAACATCATTTCTGCTGCTTGCAATAGCCATTAATGCTGATAAACTTTTGCTCGATCCTTTTTGGCTATACTTTGGATGGTGCGGGTGTTGATTGGCTGATACCCATAAGCCAGGCACCATCGGTTTATAAAATTTGCCCAAAGGGATATCGAACCTGCGGGGCAAAAAACAAGAGGTTATTGTTCCATTGGCGGTAATGGTTCCGGTTTCTATAAAGAAATGGGTAATTTGAATCCAATGCCGGGTGAGCTGATACACGTATTCTCTAATAGCGTTTTGCCCGTCCTCTAAAAACTCTGCCCATCCAGTGTAGCGTGGCATGGTCATCATGATTTCAGAAACAGTGCCATCAATATGATGTAAGGTGGCCTTAACCGCGCAAATGGCAGGTAATACATTCGTGTAATTGGCTTCAGCTGCAACCTGAACAGGGAGCTGTGTGTTTGGATTTTTACTTTTGGTACTTCGCATGACCTAAAAAATTAAATATCCCGGCCGCTGCGAAGTACCAAATAACTCTTTTCAGAGACATAGGAAATGAGGGGCTACCTCTCGACCGGGAATATCGTTAAAAATAATTTACTGAATTTTGTGTCTCCTGATTTAAATGAAAAATATATTATTTGTACTTCGCATAGGCAATTTAGAAATAAAATTTCAAATCACAAATAAATCTTGATTATTAAATTAAGGCATCTTAATTAATAGCATAAATCAGAGTGATTTAGATATTGTGCCGGAGACAACCTTCTTACCCTTAATTCGATATTTCAGTAGTCTTGAGCACTTAGATTGAGGTAGGGAGACTACGGATTAATTAATTGGTGTGCAAATTTTGCCTTCGCCCCACATAAATACTGGAATCTTTTCATGTAGACAGCAATAATTTTAATTTTGCTGCTTTTATGATCAAAGTAATTATATTTGAAAATCTATTTATTTAACGCTCATTTTATGAACACAAATCCAATAAAATTAAAGCTTCTTTTTTTACTGATTTTAGCAGTGTCTACCAAATCTGTTACGGCACAAAATATTTTTCCGGAAAATGGAAATGCAGGTATCGGTACAACTACCCCGCAATACCGCTTGCAAATACTCGGAAATCATGACGCAACTCAGTTTAACATGCGTTTTAACCACCATGAGCCTGCGCAACGTGCAGATCTAACCTTATGGGCAAGTGAGCCCCAATTGACCTGGACAGGTGTCGGAATTGGCAATAATGTAATCAATACTGTGGGTATCACTCGTATTATAGATACTAAAGGCGGTTCATACATCAGGTTATTGGATTCAGAAATTAAATTAAATGTTGTTCAGCAAAATGGGGTAGATATTTCAGCTTTATCCGTAAATGCTGAAGGTAATATAGGGATTGGCACCTCTACACCAAAGGAGAAACTTTCCGTAAATGGCAAAATCCGTGCACAGGAGGTGAAAGTAGAAACAGCTAACTGGCCCGATTATGTTTTTGAAGAAAATTACGAATTAACTTCTCTTCCCTCGCTTGAAAAGTTTATCAAGGCAAATAAACATCTTCCAGAAGTACCTTCTGCTTTAGAGATTCAAAAAAGTGGTTTGGATTTAGGAAAAACCCAAACGCTGTTTTTAAAAAAGCTGGAAGAACTTACGCTGATCCTCATCGAAAAAGACAAGCAACTGCAAAAACAACAGCAAGAGTTAGATGAAGTAAAGCAACAACTTAAGGAACTGGTAAATAAGAAATAGGATAAGTTTTGATCATTTATCCTTGCTTGTTCGATTCTTTTTTAACCGAATGTGAGTGTTTAATTCAGTCCTGAATTGATGCTGATTTTATATTCAGTTGGAAATATCCATTTATGTTCGTCACTGCAAAATTTAAGAATATCACCCGAAAAACATTGTTCGTCAAAAATATTGGGAAATTTATTAATTTCTTTGCATTTTACGGACTGATTACATTTTAATCAAAAATGTACCAAACAAATTAACGTGTGCAATGAAAATTAATACTTCAAAAAAGCTTAACGCTTACACCCTTACCGAGATTCTGATTGTTCTGGCCATTATTGGCATATTGATCCTTTTAGCGCTACCTAACCTGATGCCTTTAATTACGAAAGCAAAAACAACAGAGGCAAAAATGCAGTTGGAACACGTAGCCAAATTGGAGCAAAGTTATTTTTATGAGCATTCTAAATATTCAACAGATCCGCTCGAAATAGGATTTATCCAGGAAAAATTAACATCTGATGCAAAAGATGGTAAAGCAAATTACAAAATAGAAATTACAGCAGCCACTAACAATACTTTTACAGCGAAAGCCACAGCCGTTGCCGATTTTGATGGCGATGGAACCTACAATGTATGGCAGATTGACCAGGATAAAAACTTAAAAGAGATAGTTGCCGACTAATGTTTTTTTTGCAGGGGGGGATTCTTATCGTGTTAGCAGGGATGGTTTATCAGGATTTAAAATATAGGGGGATTTACTGGTGGATGTTTCCGGTACTTTTGCTGCTTTTGGCCATTGGTACAATACAGGTACTTGGTTTTTCTGTGATGATGGCACAAGTAGCTAAAAGTTTGATTTTTTTGGGATTGCAGTTTCTGGTTTTAACAGCCTACATTTCAGTCAGGCAAAAAAAGCTGACCAATATATTCGAAGGCTTTTTTGGCCTGGGCGATCTTTTGTTCCTTGTGGCGATATCTTTCGGTTTTTCATTCTTAAACTATGTGTTATTTTATCTCTTGAGCCTGATGTTGGTCGTGATTTTCTCGGCAATATTTGGTGTAGATTCTAAATTACATGGAAAAAAAATCCCTTTGGCGGGTTATCAGGCATTCTTGTTAATACTTCTTACAGCGGGTAGTTGGTATACACCTGTAATCAATTTACTTTCAGATGAAAATTTAATCAATCTAATTATTTATGGAAGTTAAACCAGAAATTCTTGGATTGATCTCGAAAGAGTTTGCCATGGAATACAGGGTATTCCCAAAAGAACGGGGAGCTAATGGCGACCTGGTTCTCTGCTGGGATGGTATTGGCGATCAACACCAACTTACTGATGAATTACAGGTAATGCTCGGCTGCGGCATCTCATTGTTGCCATTAGAACAGCAGGAAATCAGCAGGTTGCTTTCCAAATATTACCTTGGCGACGTATCTAGAGGGAGTGAAGAAAAAGAAGTTTCGGTAATTACAGCCGGAGATGATTTTTTAAATGTACTGATAGAAGAAGCCAGGCGATTAAAAAGTAGTGATATCCACATCGAAACTTTCGAAAAAAGATCGAGAGTAAGGGTAAGGATAGATGGAATGATGATTGAACGTTACCAGATCGAAAAAAAAGACTATCCGGCTTTGATCAATAAGATTAAGATCATGGCCAACCTGGACATTGCCGAAAAACGCTTGCCACAAGACGGCCGGATCCAGTTCAGTTCTGCCCGTTTTACTTCTTTTGACATCAGGGTATCGGTTTTGCCAACCCTATATGGAGAAAAGATTGTACTCAGGTTATTAAACAACAGCAGTACCGATATCGATCTCAGTACATTGGGCTTATCAGAAGAAGATATGCGCAATTATATGGAGGGCGTGCAAAGACCTAACGGGATCATTTTAATCAGTGGGCCAACCGGATCGGGAAAAACCACAACACTTTATGCTACCTTAAAGCTTCTGAATAAAAGTACAAGGAATATCCTTACCATAGAAGATCCGATAGAATATACATTGGAAGGTGTAAACCAGGTGCAGTTGAGGGAAAACATCGGATTAGGTTTTGCTGCCACTTTGCGTACCTTTTTAAGGCAGGATCCGGATGTGATCATGGTAGGGGAGATTCGCGACCCTGAAACGGCAAATATGGCCATCAGGGCAGCGCTTACCGGTCACCTGGTATTATCAACCATCCACACTAATTCTGCCTGGGGAACCGTGTCGCGTTTGATGGATATGGGCATTCCCGGCTTTTTAGTAGCTAACACGTTAAATACCACGGTTGCCCAACGTTTGGTTAGGTTACTTTGCCCTAAATGCAAGAAAGAAGAAACCGTTACCGAAGGACTTTATCCGAGACAGTTTAAACCATCCAAAAAAGTTAATGCACATTTTATTGCCGCAGGATGTTCGCACTGTTACTATACCGGTTACAGTGGGCGTAAAGCTGTTTACGAAGTAATTCCTATAGATGCCGATCTCTCGCAGGAAATCAGAAAAGGCAATATGGCTATTGAAACTATGCTTGAAGAAAAGGGGATCAGTACGCTCTCCAAAAATGCCTTTGCTTTATTTGCCGATGGATTAACCTCCATGGAAGAAATTTACCCATTATTACTCTCTATCTAAATGAAGAATAAAAATATATTGAAAGTGCTGATCACGATGGCCATTTTGGTCTTTAACCTGTTTGTTTTAACAGTGTCGGCTCAGTCTACCACCAGTCAGGATCGTTTAAAAGCTATTGAAGAACGCTTGCGGAACTTAGCGGTAACCGTACCTGGATTAAATCAGCCGGTTCAACTGTCTATGTCAGGCGCTTCTGCACAGGAATTTTTAAGGGCTTTGGCACAATCCAACAACCTGAATATTAATATCGATCCACAACTGAACTTTAAGGTTTATACCAATTTCCGTAACGAAACCGCCATGAACGTAATTTTGTTCATCGCTAAGGAATACGATCTGGATATTAACCTCATCGGTTCGATTATGTCGGTTACCAAAGTACAGGCACCAAAACCTGCAGTGTTGCCAAAAGATTTCCGCATAAATTACAATGCCTCAAACGAATACCTGGGTTTCGAACTCAATAACGATACGCTGAGCCAGGTAGCCAAAAAAATCAGTCAGCTTTCACAAAAAAATGTGGTGGTTCCCGTAGCATTAATGGGCAAAAAAGTAAGTGGTTTTATCGCAGCAGCACCTTTTGAGGTGGCTTTAGAAAAACTTGCCTATGCAAATGAGCTTAAAATGAACAAAACCAATGATGGGGTATTCATTTTTCAATCGTTAGGTGAAGGGGAAGAACTTTATGTAAATGGCGATAATGCAACTGCTGTAAAACGTGGGAACAGGAGTGCTGCGCAAAGCGGTCCATCAAGCTTTAGCTTAAACGGGAAAAAAGATAACCAGGGCAACCGTACCGTAAGTGTTGATGCTTTGAATACGCCTATATTAGACCTGATTAAATCAGCCTCGAGCGAGGTTGGTGCCAATTATTTTATTTATTCAGACATTAAAGGTACGGTAAGTACAAGATTAAGCGGCATCGGCTATGATACATTTCTTACGGCATTACTTCAGGGAACTGAATATACCTATAAAAAGGATGGTGGCGTTTACCTGATCGGCGACCGTAAGCTGGAAGGCCTGCGGGCAAATCGGATTGTGCAGTTGCAACACCGCTCGCTGGATACGATCCAGATGATGATTCCGAATGAGTGGAAGAGGGGAGTAGAGATTAAAGAATTCCGCGAACAGAATACCTTGTTGCTTTCCGGATCTTCCCCTCAGGTAAATGAAATCGAGAATTACATTAAACAGATTGATCGGGTAGTGCCTATGGTGCTGATCGAGGTAACATTGGTGGATGTTAGAAAAGGTAAATCTGTTAAAACTGGTATTTCTGCCGGGGTTTCGGATAGCGCCCAGACTGGAGGTAAGATATTGCCAGGCATCGACTATACTTTTGGGGCAAATTCCATCAACAATTTTCTTTCCAGGCTAGGTAGAAATGGTGCTGTAAACCTGGGAAGGGTAACACCAAATTTTTATGTGAAGCTGAGTGCACTCGAAGAGAATAACAATGTAGATATCCGCTCGGTTCCGAAACTTTCTACCCTTAATGGCCACTCTGCCAATTTAAGTATCGGAAGTTCAAGGTATTACAGCCAGAGAACACAAAATGTAATTCCTTCACTTAATGCGCAAACGGTGGTAACAGAGCAGTTTACGGAGGTGAATGCCAACCTGGAAATTGATATCAGGCCGGTGGTTTCAGGCGATGACCAGGTTACGCTTAACATCAAGGTAAACATATCTGATTTTATAGGCAACCCGCCGCTAAATGCACCACCGCCTAAATCTACCAGTAAGTTCAGTTCCATCATCAGGGCTAAAAACGAAGATATGATTGTACTGGGCGGCTTAGAGCGTACCGAGAGCAGTGAGAATGGTTCAGGTGTACCCATCTTATCCAGAATTCCTTTATTGAAGTGGCTCTTCAGCAGCCGTGAAAAATCAAATAACAAAGTGGTGACCCTGGTATTTATTAAACCCACAATTTTGTATTAAGCCATGTTCGAAACTTTTGAACATATATTAGGGATAGAGCTGACGCTATTGCAGAATGAAACGTATCGTTGCAGCTATGCGGTAGTTACCCGGAAAGGCGATAATATAGATGCGGCTGATCACCACACTGTAGAAGGCAATCTGGTTAAGGTACTGGAGCGTATTCCACGAAAATATCCCGTGGCCCTATCAATTGGTGGAAAAGGCATTATACACAAACAGCTTAAAGGTCTCGGAACAGAGAAAAAAGACTTGTTTAGGGCAGCTTTTTCATCAGTTGAAAGAAAAGATTTTTATGCACAGGAAACGCTACTTGGCGACCAGGCCTGGGTAAGTATTGTCAGGCAAACATGGATTGATGATATCGTTGGGAAACTGCAATCATCCGGATTAAATATTTATATGCTGAGCCTTGGTGCATTACCTGTTATTTCGATTTGGGAATTACTGAGCGGAACCGGCGAAGGGTTTTCGGCCAATGGACATCAATTTGAGGCCTCTGCAGAAGGGGAAATAGTGGGATACTGTTACCAGGAAGGAACAGAAGATAAAGGGAACCTGAAATTGGGTAATACCAAACTTAAATCTACGCTTTTGGTGCCTTATGCATTGGCTTTTCAGCTTTTTCTGCATGACAAACTTTCTTTAATTAAAATAGAGAATGAGCAGATTGATCACCGTTTTAAAGATTTTCTTGAATTTTCAAAACTTAAAAAAACAGCTGGGATTTTTGTATTTGCTTTATTAGGATTGTTAGTGGTCAGTTTTTTTGCACTTACGCATTACAATGCAGAAAATGCAAAACTAAACCAGCAGGTAGGGGCAATTACCGCTACGGCAGATCAAAGCGACCTGTTGAAAAAGGAAATTGCCAATCAAAAAATATTATTGGAAAAACTCGGTTGGAATGGTGGTTATAGTCATGCCTTTTTGCTCAACGAGATCGGTAGCAGCAAACCACGGGCCCTTACGTTAAACGAAATACAATTCGACCGCTTAAAAGAATCTGCAGAAAATAAGGATGCGCTCGCTTCGATAAAAATTACTGGCGAAACCTCCAATTTATCGGCTGTGAACAACTGGATATTTTTGCTGAAAGAAAAAAAGTGGGCTAAAGAAGTAAGGTTGTTACGCTACCAGCAGGATACCGAATCTGAAAGTTTTGCTTTTAACCTATTGATCCAATATTAAGATGATAGAGAAACTTAGCCAGAAAAATAAAAAAGCCATTATGATCTTCTTAATGATCGTGGTGGTTTATCTTGCCTATGTTTTTTCATTCGAAAAGGCAATTTCGGCATTTGCACTTAACAGGCAGTTAAAGCAAACTGAGCGCCCCGGCGAAGAGCCCGATGTGGCTTTTCCTCAGCTCGAAAAAAAACATGCCTTTTACCAGGCTGTATTAAAAGGTTATAAGGTGCGCCGCGAAGACCGCGAAAACCGTTTGTGGCAATCAATATCGGCGATGGCCATCGCTAAAAATGTTGACATCAACTTCAGTCCGAATTTAGGCAATGTAGAAAAAGATACCAGCGAAACCGCTAAAGGAATCGTAGCGCAAAAATTCATTTTTAAAGGCAGCTACTTTAATATGGTCAAATTGCTTGATACTTTAGAAAAAGCACAAGGTATAGGCCGTATTGCTGATGCCAAGCTGCTAAAAAAGAAAGCAAACAGCAGCGAAGAAAAATCTGATAAACTCACACTAGAACTGCAGATTGTAGGGAAGCAAAATTGATTTTCAGATGTAAATTTTCATCCTTATTTGGTAGTTTTAATAAATGGCATAAAACTCATCACTCCTAAACGCACGCTCGTCACTCGATATTGCACGTTCGTCAAAAAGATTCTGTTTTTAGTTCTTTTATCATTAGCTTTAATCAACATGTTGAAATTTTAGTGAAATGAAATAATCTTATCAGAATTTATATGAAAAAAATCTATTTTATTGTTCTCTTCTTTATTGCCGGGCGGGTATTTGGTCAGTCCTTAAACCTAATTCCTCCTCCTCCTACTGCTTCAGCACTTGGGAGATACGGAGAGGTACCTGTAAGTACATACAGTGGATTGCCGCAGATATCCGTACCACTGTATGAAATGAGTGGAAAAACCCTAAAACTGCCTATTTCACTTTCTTATCATGCCGGGGGTATCAGAACTGAAGAAAATTCTTCCTGGGTTGGTTTAGGGTGGTCTTTAAATGCCGGAGGGGTAATCACCAAAACAATAAGGGGAATTGATGATGATAATTTTGGAGGCTATTCCTTGAGTACGTTTCCATCAGGTGCGCTTACTTTAGATAGCTATTTTGATGAAGTCTTAAAGTCAAGAAAGGATACAGAACCCGATATTTATTTCTATAACTTTAATGGCTATTCTGGAAAATTTATCCTCGATCCTGCCGATAAACCCAATAGCAATACAATAAGGGCGTTTCTAATTCCAAAAAGCGATATTGAAATTACTTTTTCTTATACCGATCATTCTTTTACAGCAAAAACCCCTGACGGGATAAAATATGTATTTGGTGTTACGGAATATAACAATGTAACCTCTATCGTTTGTCAGGATGCAAAAAATAATCCCGGTATGCTAGATGCACAGATGGGAGGTGGATTTAACACTTCTTGGTTTATGAGCAGCATGGAAGCGCCAAATGGAAATGAAAAAATAACTTTTTCATATAGTGATGAAAATTATAAATATCAGACGCCAAAAAGTGGTAGATCTGGTTACAGAACTGATGGCAGTTTATATTCACTCTCATACTCATATTCTATTAATAATATAAGTGGAAAAGTGCTTAGTGAGATTAATTTTCCGGCTACCGGACAGCAATTAGTTTTTAATGCTAATAAAGTAAGGGAAGATCTGGGTGTTATTTATACTGCCGGAGCAAAGGCCCTGGAAGAAATTCTCGTGAAAAACATGACCAATAATAACATTCTAAAAAAAATAATCTTTAACACGGACTATTTTAATACAGGATCAATGCGGTTCGATGTAAATCAGGTATCAGCAGCGGAAAAATATCAATATAAAAGGCTAAGGCTGTTAAGTGTAAGGGAGGTGTCTGGTACTGAAGCAGTAAGTAAACCACCATATCTTTTCGAATATAACACTACTAATTTACCTCCAAAAAACTCAGAATTTCAAGATCATTGGGGGTTTATCAATCAGATATCAGACGAGAGGTACAATTACTATTCTGATAATTACCTGATCCCTGGTTTTATAGGTGAAATGGACCGTTCAAATGAATACTTCGGGGTTCAATGCAATGATTATTCAAATTTTGTGCCTTTTAGGACCACAGCTATTGGATATCTGAATAAAATTGGTGTAGATAGGGAACCAAACGAAGAGGCAACCAAGGCGGGTATATTGCGTAAAATAACTTATCCTACCGGGGGATACACCGAGTTTGAATTTGAATCCAATAAATATGCTTTCATAAACCAACAGGAACACTACGAGCCGAAATACGTATCGGAAACACTCACCGCCTTTACCGAAAGACCTGGTAACAATTTTCCCGGAGCGATAGAGAATGAAGAGAAAATTACCACATTTACTGTGGAAGAAAACAAAGCGTATGAAGTTGCTTTTGATCTTGAGAACTCATCAGGCCAATCTGGTATCAACTTTACCGATAATGAAATTTCATTGACCGGAACAGTTAATGGGATCGAAACTAATGTATTAAAATTGTATTACGACTGGTCGCCATATTATGATCCTTACAGAATAATATATTTTGATGAGGCTGCCAACCAACTTGCCAATGTACCCTTAAATATTTCTGGAGCAAACTATACTGCATATGATGATACCGCTGTGCCGACTAATGAAGGCATATCAAGAAAGGTTATTCATGGAACCCGTTCAGTTAGGCTCAAGCCAGGAGTAGTTTATAAACTGAAAGCGAAAAGAAGTTACAATGCCTATCAGAATTGTAGTAACCCCGGGCAGGCAGGATGCTTAATAAACAATAATTTTGCGAATATAGAAATGATTACTCCTGTTCTTAAAGAAATACCAAGAGATGCTACTACTTTGGTAGAGAATCTGGGAGCGGGATTAAGAATTAAACAAATCACCGATAAGAGCAATGATTCATCACCAGCACTAACAACCGAATATGAATACAGACTGTATGATGAGACAGGGCACAGCAAGTTAGTTTCTAGTGGAGTACTCCTCAGTAAGCCAGTTCATCATTATAATCAGCTTTATCACTACGAATCTAGTACGTATGGTTGCAACGATTGTGACGTTGTAACAATCAATAATGGATGCATGCAATATACCCATTCTGTTTTTAATGTATTTACTTTAGCTTCAAATTTACAGGTACCACTATCGACTACACAAGGAAATTACGTTGGATACCGCGAGGTGAAAGTTTCTAAGAAAAATAATGGATTTTCTATTAATAGATTTACCTCGCCTTATGAGTTTCCGGATATATTACCTGATAGATATAACTCATACAAATATTTATCAAATGGTGTTGGCTGGGCAGAATTTAATATGGTAGTAGAATATAACAATCTTGAATATGCCAGGTTATTTATACCTACCAGATCGAATGATTGGAAGAGGGGGTTGGTGGATAGTGTTTCTGTTTTTGATGAAGGATATCAGAAGATCTCAGGGGAGAGAAATATTTATAATTTTAATAACGTTGGATCTGAAATCCGTTCCCTTAATATGTTTTTTAATTCGATTAAACTTTCTCCTTCCGGATCAATTGCAGAAAGACAGGCCGATTATGTGGAGTACAAGGAAACTTCAGGATGGCCGTCATTGATGCGGCAGATATCAAGTAAAGATTATGCAGATAAACATGTCTTTAATTATACTGATTATGAATACGCAAGCTTAAGTCACATTAAGCCGACACTTATCCGATCTAGGGGAAGTGATGGTGGCAATGTCTCGCAAACATTTATTCTGGCGGCTGATAAGCCCTCGAATGTTTCTACACCCCAGGCAGTCTTAAATGAAATGGTCGACAACAGGCATATGCTGTATTCTGTACTCAAAGAAGAAACCATTAAGAACAATATTTCCATTAGTGGTAAAAAAAACGCTTATAAATTTGAAAATGGAAATATACTATTATCAAATACCGAAATCTCATTAACAGGTAACTACGAACCGCGCATAAGTTATGATAATTATGACGTTTTGGGCAATTTGCTAAGTTATACTAATGATGGGAAAAAAAATGTTTACTTGTGGAGTTATAATGGCCAATATCCAATTGTTGAAATTAAAAATGCCGAATATTCGGTAGTAGAATCCATTATGGGCGGATCTACGGCTGTAAGTAATTTACGTAATTCTTACCCTACAGATCTACAGGTTAATACGCTTATTGCTGCGCTTAGAGATTCACCCGAACTCAAAAATAGCGAGATTCTGGGGTTTACCTACAGGCCTTTGGTTGGTATAAATACAATATCCGATGCAAAAAGGATGACTACTTATTATGAGTACGATTCCTTTCAGCGTTTGAAATCTGTTAAAGACCAGAACGGCAATATCCTGAAACAAACCGACTACCACTATAAAAATTAAGGCTCTCCATGAAACAACATCTAAAATATTTTTGTGCGGCAGCATTATTGTTGCTCTGCGGCCGCACTTCTGCCCAAAAGGTGGTCTCTGTTTATAACGGCGAAAGCGAAATCAGTGCTCCCTTGAGTGTAACGCTGACCGATGGTTTCCATACCACTGGCCCTGTGCGGATTTTTACCACGGGCTTAAGTTATAGAAACTGCGTACCTTTTGTATCGGCGGCGAGCAGTAGCCAGAACTACATCAGTACGAGGGTATTCAAACAGCCGGGTATAGACCCGAACAATCTTTCGGGCCGCAGCATTTGTGAGGTAAACGAAACGATCCAGTATTTTGATGGCCTCGGGAGGCCTTTGCAGACCGTTCAGGTGCAGGGCAGTCCTGGTTTTAAGGATCTTGTACAGCCTATTGCCTATGATGCCTTTGGCCGTGAACAATTTAAATACCAGCCTTATGCTGCACAAACAGGAACTACGGGTAATTACCGTTCAGGTGCCCTTGCCGATCAGCTGGCGTTTTACAACAGCCCTACAGCAGGGGTAAAGGCTACAGCCTATCCCTTTGCAGAAACGGTTTTCGAGGCCTCACCATTAAACCGGGTACAACAACAGGGGGCACCGGGCGAATCCTGGCAGATCAGTGGTGGGCATACCCTAAAAACCGATTATGGTACCAATGCCCAGGATGAAGTAAAGCTTTGGACGATCAATAATAGTGACAACGGAGCGTCATCAACTGTTTACCTGCCAGGCAAACTTTACAAGACGATCAGTAAGGATGAGAACTGGAAGTTCGCTGATGCAAAAGCGGGTACGACAGAAGAATTCAAAGATTTTGAGGGGCGTGTAGTATTGAAGCGTATCTGGGAAACCGATGGTAAAAGTTTATCCACTTACTATGTGTACGACGATCTGGGTAACCTGCGTTATGTATTGCCCCCGGCAGTGAATGGAAACGGGCAGGCTGCACTAAGCAGTTTCGACGAAACTCTAGCTGTTTTCGACCAGTTTATCTATGGCTACCGTTATGATGGCCGCAAAAGACTGGTGGAGAAAAAGATCCCTGGCAAGGGCTGGGAATTTATGGTCTACAATAAGCTTGATCAGGTGGTGCTGAGCCAGGATGCCAACCAGCGGAACAAAAGCCCACAGGAATGGAATTTTACTAAATATGATGCCTTCGGCAGGGTGGTAATAAGTGGACGTTACATCGATGATTTGCATAATGGACAGTCAGTCACCAATTATAGATCCGCTTTTCAGGGGATCGCAGATGTAGCTGCTGCCTACGAAAAGCGCGATGCTTCAAATACACAGACCGGTTATAGCAACGATGCCATTCCGCAGGGCAGTATCGGTGATTATTATGTGCTGAACTATTACGATAATTACGATTTTACAGGCAATAGCTTTGGCCCGCCTACAGGTAGCCAGGCACATGCTGCACGCACCAAAAGCCTGCTTACGGGTACAAAAGTGAAGAACCTGGGGAACGGAACGATGCTGCTTACGGTAAACTATTACGACCTGGAAGGACGTGTAGTGCAGAGCAAGAGCAATCACCACCTGAATGGTACGGATGTGGTGGACAATACCTATAACTTTAGCGGTGAGCTTACTGCGAGTACGCGTACACATACAGCAGGTAGTTCGATTACAACGATTGCCAACCGTTTCGAATACGACCATATTGGGCGTAAAATTGCCAGTTTTGAGAACATTAACAACCAGGGTGAGGTGGCATTAAACCATCTGGAATACAACGAGATCGGGCAACTGACCAAAAAGAACCTGCACAACGATACCCAGGCTACCACTTTTGCCTATAACGAGCGTGGCTGGATGAAGAACAGTATATCCGATCAGTTCAGTATGAAGCTTGATTATGAAGACGGTGCTGCACAGGGCTATAATGGCAACATTACCAAACAATACTGGGCCTGGAGCAATACGGCCAGCCCAACTGCAAACATTTTCAACTATGGTTATGACAAACTGAATAGGCTGGGATCGGCTGCTACCACAGCAGGTGTTTCGATGAGCGAAGCATTAACCTATGATGTGATGGGCAATATTGCCAGCCTTAACCGTGATGGTGCCGGGGCGAAAGTATATAACTATTACAATTCAGGGAACAGTAACAGGTTGCAGAGCGTAAGCGGTTTAACCACACAAAACTATGAATACGATGCCAACGGTAATGCAACCAAGGATGGCCTGAGCGGAATCAGTTTGACTTATAATTACCTTAACCTCCCTGCAACGGCAGTGCGTACCACAGGTACAGCTGTTAACCTATCGTACACTTACGATGCTACCGGTAACAAACTGGCCAAAAACAGCAGTGGTACGTTAAGGAACTATGTTGATGGGATAGAATACAAGCCAGATGGTACTACTATTGATATTATCCATACCGAAGAAGGCATTGCGAGGAATAGTGGCGGTACATACAGTTATGAATATAACTTAAGCGATCATCTGGGCAATGTACGCTCAACATTTTATAAAAACCCCATAACCAATCAATTGGAGGTTTTACAGCAGGATAACTATTATGCTTTTGGACTTCGAAAAGAACCTGTTGTAAAAGCAGGAACAAATAAATATCTTTACAATGGCAAGGAGTTGCAAGAGGAGTTAGGAGCTTATGATTATGGTGCAAGGTTTTATGATCCGGTAATTGGCAGGTGGAATGTGGTTGATCCCATGGCAGAAAAATATTATGGAATTTCATCCTACACTTATTCTTTAAATCTTCCTTCTTCGCTTATAGATCCCGACGGACGAGATGTTGATATAAGTAATCTAACTGATGACGAACATAAAAAAGCATTACTTGAATTATTGAAAACAAAAAACGGTTTAGCTTTTATTGCTAGCTACCTTAAAAAAGGCCAATCTTTAAATATTACTATTGGAAAAAAAAGCCATGTGTTTTTAGCGAAAAAAGACGGTGAGTTTTCAAATGATATCCTTGGTTTAGGCTCTTCAGATAACTTAGGTACTGGAGGCGGAGCAAGGATATTAGGAGTAACAAAAACCACTAAACCAGATGGTATTGAACTGGATCAAGATGGATATGGGGGGAGTGAAAACAAATATGATATTAGAAAGCCTCTTGTAGAACAGGTCTGGCTCAAAAAAGGTCAGGGAATTGATAAATCAATTACGACATTCGGACATGAGTTTTTTGTTCATGCTTTTCCCGACCAAAATAGAATTAGAGAATTACGCCAAGAGCTAAATAAGGGAACGATTCAACCAGGAACCAAAGAATACGGACAAAAACTAGAAGCGATCACAAATAGTGCACAAATTGATCACGGAAATTTATCAAATGGTAAATCCGGCGCTTTCTTGAATTTTAGTTTGCAGATGGATTTAATAAATAATACTACGAAATTTATAAGATCATATAATCAAGATGTTAAAGAAAATAAATGATTTGAGAATAAGATTTTATCTGTTATTCCTGCTCATATGTTCATCTGGGGGTATCTTGTCATGTCATAACAGAGAATCAAGATTTATTTATATAATCTCCAAAGAGGATAGTATATATAAAACTTTGCATACCAGGCCAGACGGAGTAGTTTTATTGCCACCGGATGTTCGATTTGGTCAATATAATTTTATAATTGATTCGGTAAATAATGTATATTTTTATTCTTTTCAGGAACCTATTTCGACAGCAGGAGTCTTCGACGGAAAGGAAGATGAATTTGCTTATTTGATGCCTAATCATCTATTTATGATACCAAAATCTCTGGAAATTGATTTTTTTAAAAAAAATGTAGTTCTACAGAATAGTTCGGAAAAAATAAAAATCATAAATGTGGCTTCTTTTAGCGATACAATTAAAACCGATTTCATCAAATTTTTGAAAGAATTCCAGTCTCACGATTCTATGAAATATGCCTTAAAAATCAGACGTGCACTTCCAGAGGAAAGAAAAGTAATTAAGTTTAAGCTTGAAGGGAGACGCTATAATCCAACTTACGCTAAGAAGGATTCCATTCATAGGCATACGCAATAGTTTTAACTATCTAATCTTAGCCTCTCGCTAAGGCTAATCGAATATTTACCCATCTGGTCTTAGCGTCTCGCTAAGACCGACATGTAACTTACATAACAAAGCCCCGGTAGTATTAAAATTGCTGGGCTTTGTTATTTCTGTAGAAACCCTAATTTGATAAGTCTAGCTTTAATGGCTCCGTAGGTACGAGAATGTAGTTTGGCGAGTTGGGTAATCTTGGTTCCTTAGTTAAAGCGTTCTGCAAGCAATTCATCTTCTTCTTCACCCCATGGTAAACCCTGGTTTCCTTTTTCGGCTAGGGCTTCGAGTTGGTTAATGGCGAAGAAAAGCGGCCTGATGATTTCGGGCTGGTTGTATCGGCTATCAGCAGGGAATATTTCTCCTGTTATGGGGTCGGTGCCATCTACTGGCAGCCAGGCCCCCTGCAGCACGTACCAAAAGTCTGTTTACCGGCACAAAGGTGAAGAACCTGGGCAGCGGAACGATGCTGCTTACGGTAAACTATTACAATCTGGGATTCCGTAAACTTGATTCTTTTCATATTACCAATTAAATTAATAGTTTTTCTAATAGCCTCGCTGCGCTCGGTCTAGAATTCTACTTTAAATGGTCTGAATTTGGGGAAGGGCACATGAGAACATCAACAACCAGGGTGAAGTGGTATTGAACCACCTGGTACAACGAGATCGGGCAACTGGCCAAAAAGAACCTGCATAACGATACCCAGGCTACTACTTTTGCCTATAACGAGCGTGGCTGGATGAAAAACAGTATATCCGATCAGTTCAGCATGAAGCTTGATTATGAAGACGGTGCTGCACAGGGTTATAATGGCAACATTACCAAACAGTACTGGGACTGGGGCAATACAGCTAATCCAACGGCGAACATCTTCAACTATGGTTACGATAAACTGAACCGCTTGGGAACAGCGGCCACGGTGGCTGGGGTATCTATGAGTGAAGCACTGAATTATGATGTAATGGGCAATATTGCGAGTCTTAACCGTGATGGTGCTGGTGCCAAGGTATATAATTACTACAATTCGGGCAGTAGCAACAGGTTGCAGAGCGTAAGCGGGTTGACTACACAAAACTATGAATACGATGCCAATGGCAATGCTACAAAATATGGATTGAGCGGAATCAGTTTAACTTATAATTACCTTAACCTCCCGGCAACGGCAGTGCGTACCACAAGTACAGCTGTTACTCTATCCTACACTTACGATGCTACAGGTAACAAATTGGTAAAGAACAGCAGTGGTACGGTGAGGAACTATGTTAACGGGGTAGAATACAAGCCAGATGGTACCACTATTGATATTATCCATACTGAAGAAGGCATTGCAAGGAATAGTGGCGGTACATACAGTTATGAATATAATTTAAGCGACCATTTGGGCAATGTAAGGGCTACTTTTAAGCTAAGTCCTTTGCCACCATATGGACTGGAAGTAATTCAGCGAGATGATTACTATGCCTTTGGATTAAGGAAAACAGGATCTCCAAATTCGAATACAAATAAGTATCTTTACAATGGCAAGGAGTTGCAGGAAGAGTTGGGAGCTTATGATTACGGAGCAAGGTTCTATGATCCGGTAATAGGTAGGTGGAATGTTATAGATCCGTTGGCGGAGAAGATGCGTAGGCATTCTCCTTACAATTATGCTTTCAACAATCCTATTAGGTTCATTGACCCCGATGGGATGATGGCAAAACCCTTTGACGAGTGGCTTATCGATGGAGAAACTGGCAAGAAGCTGCAGAAGCAGAGTGGTTTAGGAGGTAAAGATATAGATTACCTTCACCATATTGGGGGAAAAAATGATGGGCAAACAGAAATAGTTAATAATAAAACAGGTGATAATACTTTTACGAAGGCTGGAGAATTTATTCGTGGATATAGCCACAGGTCATCAGATGTTCGATATACAACAATAGCAAATGAGTTTTTCAGTGGTACAGGGCCTAATAAAAGTTTGATAGAGGGAGCTGACCACAGAATGAACCAAGACATAATGAGATCACCCCAGTTTGCGAAAGCTGCATCCGAGTTTATGAAAAATGGAACCGATAAGAATTATATGTTTAAAGGCGAATTTGGAGTACTTGGAGCTCTGAAAGCTGACAACAATATGACAGCACAAATGATTGGGAAAGCAAATATCAGCTTTTATCCTGTCGGTGATCAACTTGTAATTATGGTGGTTGATAGTAAGTCAAAAACATCATGGTCAGTGAACCCTTTTGCAAAAGGAGAACAAAATAACATAACCCGAGGAGAATTTGGAACAGGAGGTCCTCAAAGTACAACGCATCAAACTTACATTTGGAATCTCCCAATTAGATAATATATGTATTTATGAAAGCTAAAGTCTATTATTTTTTATTTATTGCCTTGTGTTGTTGTTCGTGTAACGTGACAGTCAAAGATATCGTCGGAACCTACGTTTCGAACTTTAGAGTAAACAATCTTGATACTCTTAAGGTAAATACGGACGGCACATATGAAAAGCATGTGTATAGAATATCTGACAATAGGCTTATATATCAAAACAAAGGAAGCTGGGAATTAAGAGATGGAAGAATAATATTCAAAGACTTTTTCGAGAGCGATCAGGCTTTTTCTAAAGAATTTAAGGGCTATTCAGATATTTTGATTACCACTTCTTTAGATGTAAATAACAGTTTTGGAAAGGTTTCATTTGATTTTTCGGAAGAAAAGAATGATTATCTGTATAGAAAGTTATAACCCACGCTGGTGCGAGCGTGCCGCTCGTACCTTGAAATAAAATTATAAGCCCAACCCTAAAAAGTTGGGCTTTTTTATGCGTAGGCCTTTCTGACACCAATCTGGTCTTAGCGTCTCGCTAAGACCTAAAATGTTGCAAAGTCCATTAGCTTAAAAATTGCCGGGTTTTGTTATTTTCTTAGCTACGAGAATGCAATTTAGCATCCTGCATGATATGGGCTACAGCCATTTTTACCTGCTAACTAACATAAATGGAAATGGTGAGGTAATCCTTATATCTAAGATGCAAACGGCAATAAATTAAAAAGAGCTGGTATATCATCAAAATGTTAATATTGCATTCGGAGAGTTAAATAGATATATAGGAAAATAACTATGTCGAAACAAAAAGATATTTTAGGTGCTGTTTTCAAAGTGCAAGTAGATGAGAATTATTATACATATGGAAGAATCATTGCAAACTATGTGTACGCATTTTATGATTTTAGAACAAACCAAGAGCAAACTGATCTTTCATTAATAGAACGATCAAAATTATCTTTAAAATTTTAGTTAACCATAAAGCCATAAAAAGTGGCGCATGGAAAATCATAGGGATCAGCGAGCTACCTACAGACCTAAAAGAAACAGTTCCGTTTTTTATTCAAGAGATAGGTGACTTAACGACTTGTTGGATAGATTGGAATGGTACCAGTGAAAGAGTAGAATTCCAGGAGTGCATAGGATTAGAGCGCTTGGCTGTTTGGGATCAGATTCATGTTGAAAAAAGGATTTCAGATTATTATAATGGTATTCCAAATAAATATCTACAAGGATTAAGATTAAAAACTCCTTAATTAATCCCCCATCTAGTCTTAGTGTCTCGCTAAGACCCAACTTAAAATTGATATACTCCCATTTGGCACAAGTCTTCCTAGCTAGGATGATGGGATTGGAGACTTTTGTCTCTGCCTAAGGTTCTAGTCATGCTAAAAATTCAAAATATAAATCATTTCATCACGCCAAAACCCCATAATATCACTCGAAAAGCATCGTTCGTCAAAAATATTTTTCTTTTTGGAGGAGATGTGGTAGCTTGATCACAATTTATTGATTGATCATAAACCGAGGTAGATTTTTCCCCTCCTTCCTGTTTATGATTGCACGAATATTTTAATTAAATAATCTAAAATAACCAACAAAATGAAACACCTCAAGTTTTTATGCTCGCTGTTACCGTTCCTGGTAACGTATCAATTCAGTTATGCGCAAACTCCACAATTTTATTTCAATGGTGCTGCCGATGTTATTTTTCGCTTCCCCGATCGGGGTACAGGAGGTAGGGCATTGGTACATGATACCGACAATGTATTCAGCTTAAACTATGGGGGCGATTTTACGGGTGGTACACGTATAGGAAATGGATTTCGTGTTGCAAATAATGGGAGTTTTAGTGCCTTGGATAGATTGTTTCTTTCTGCTGAGGGTAATCTTGGAATCGGAACATCTAATCCTGAAGTGCCATTAACGGTTTATGGAAAGTCGCATTTTTATCCAAGCAGATTGGGTACGGGCGATGCAAGAGTATTATCCATAGATAATGATTTTACTATCATGAATTTTATGAACAATGATTACCCTATCGTTTTTAAAACAGGAGGTGGTAACCAGCCCATTATTCTGAATGCGGCAAGAGTAGGTATAGGAACAGTCAACCCACAAGAAACGCTTTCTGTTAATGGTAATATACGCGCAAAAGAAATCAAAGTAGAAGGCGCCAATTGGCCTGATTATGTTTTTGAAGAGGGGTACAATGTTGAAACGTTGAAAGAATTGGAGCGTTACATTAAAGCAAATAAACATCTGCCTGAAATACCAAGTGTGGCTCAGGTCGAAAAAGAAGGCATTCAGCTGGGAGAGATGAATAAATTATTATTGAAAAAAATAGAAGAACTGACCATGCATCTGATTGACAAGGAAAATCAGTTAGAAACCCAAGGCAAATTGCTTTTGAAAATTGAAGAAAGGTTAAAAAAACTCGAAACTAAACTAAACTAAAACAAAAATGAAGAAGATAACGCTTGTACTAATATTAATGATAACCATAAAACTTGGTTTCGCACAAGACAATAATACGTTCCCGACCCAAGGTAACGTAGGCATGGGAACCCTGAATCCACAGGCAAAATTGGATATTAAAGGTAATATTCAGTTTTCTAGCGCTGAAATTCCATTTGGACTTAATACTGAAGTGGGAGGAACAACACCTCTTTTTAATATGAGTGTTAATTTCAGAGAAGCAAATAAAAATAATGCTTATGTAGGAGCGGCATTTAGAATTGATACAAGGATATCTGAATTGCCTTTATTTCAGTGGCTGAAAAGAGATGCAGGTACTGATCTTGAAAGTGTAATAATGAACCTAAACAAAAACGGAAATCTTGGTATTGGTGTTCCCAATGCTGCGGAAAGACTTTCCGTTAATGGAAACATCCGTGCAAAAGAGGTTAAGGTAGAGGCTACCAACTGGCCTGATTATGTTTTTGAGAAAAAATACATTCTGCCTACTCTTAAAGAAACAATGAGCTACATCGAACAATACGGTCACCTTCCTGATATGCCGTCTGCTGATGTTGTTGCGAAAGAAGGTCAAAACCTGGGAGAAATCCAGGCTAAACTTTTAAAAAAAGTAGAAGAACTTACCCTACATCTCATCCGTCTGGAAGAATCGGATATAAAACAGAAAAAACGTATTGATGAGCAGGATAAAATAATAAATAACTTAAAAAAAAAATCAGTTAAAAAATAAATCTTTTTAATATTAGCGCCTGTTTAAATTTTTATAGCAAATATTACATAGCCTTCTGTTGTCACCCTGAGCGTAATAGATTGCTTTTATTAATGCGAAATGGTCTTCGACTACGCTCAGACTGACATACGAATTAATTTTATATAATTTTTAAACAGGCTCTTTAAAGTATTTACCCTCTAATGAAAATCAACATAAAAACCAGCAAATAACTTAGTGGTTGTTTTACTTTTATTTAATGTGAAAACGCCCCTGTCCGTAGTCTTGTGTGATTTGCATTGTGTGTGGGCTGACTACGGATAAATGAATAAGACCGACTATTTTTTTTAACCTGCCGACACAAATTACATTTAAACTCAGTACACTGTAGTGGGAAACAAGTTAAAGAAAATAAATACTTTCGGAACAGAGAATCTGCATCTGGTGTTATCTTGCATATTGGGAAGTGGTATAAGACCGTTAGAAACATTTGCTTGTCGGGATCTGAAACTTGTTTTAGTATTGTAATCTTGATAATCCCAAGGCTAATTCATAGAACTTTGAGCCCAGAAGTGTTATAGAAAAGATTGTTAGTCAGGTAGATAAGAGACAGACTGATGAATTGATATAATCGTTGAAAAACGCACAGAAATTCCTAAAAGTAGATTGTTCGCCCATGAAAAAATTAATTAAATTAATGGTGTTATTTCTTTTCTGTACTCAGATTGCAAATGCACAGGATAAAATCAATGTACTGGAAAAAATCAAGGCCAATAAAATTCCAGATCCGTACTATGTTTTAGAAACAGATAGTATAATTCATTTCAAAGGGAAAAGATATTTGATGGAATTTCGTGAATTTTTTAATGGAAATCAATTTGATAAAATTGCAATATGGAAACCAATTGGTTATTTGGAATTCTCTAATGTTGAAATTGCAAAATCCAAGAAGTTTATGCAACTCTTTAATACTAAACCAATAATTCAAGCCAGCATTACTGACGCTTACCACATCAATATTAATGGAAAAATATTCTTAATGATTTCGCGGAATGTGAAATTGAAAGAGATATATTATTTTAATAGAAAATTTCCGAAGGAGCTATATATTTTAAAATACAAATAATAAATCTCCACTCCTTGGACGGGATATAAATCCCATCCATTTGTAAAAACCCTTCCGAATAGATGAAAAAAATAGGACTCTATATAATAATGATCCCCTAACTGGTCTTAGCATCTCGCTAAGACCATAGTTAACTTATATAACAAATCTTCTACTTTTCTTATCGTATCGCTAGTATTCCGACAGTGGTCGATGCCCTAAAACCCAAAAAATAATTTTTAGCATGAAGAGATATTTATTGTAATGTTTTGCATTCCTTCTAATTTTAAAGCGATAGCCGTTCCTAATCACACGCCAGAGCGCTTAAAGTACAGTGTTGGAAAGGTTAGCCCTCACCATCCGCAAGGGCTAAAATTTAAATTATCAATTTCATTTTACCTCACTCAACACTTCCTTTCCCATCAGCAACATAACTGTAAATAACCAGATATTCAATTCCGTTCTTTTGGAAATGCCCGATCGGAATATCGCCTTTTTCAAAGTAGGCTGATTTGCTTTCGAAAGGAATGCCGCAAAGCATGGTATTAGGTCCTGTTTGATGATAAACAACATCATTTCTAGTGCCTGCAATAGCCATCAATGCTGATAAATTTTTGCTTGATCCTTTTTGGTGATATTTTGGATGGTGCGGGTGTTGATCGGCTAATACCCAGGAACCGGGCACCATTGGTTTATAAAATTTGCCTAAAGGGATATCGAACCTGCGTGGTAAAAAGCAAGAGGCTATTGTACCATTAGCGGTGATGGTTCCGGTTTCTATAAAGAAATGAGTAATTTGAATCCAATGCCGGGTGAGCTGATACACATATTCCCGAATGGAATTTTGTCCATCCTCTAAAAATTCTGCCCATCCGGTGTAGCGTGGCAAAGTCATCATGATTTCAGAAATATTACAATCAATATGATGTAAGGTAGCCTTTACAGCACAAATTGCAGGTAATACATTCATTTGGTTTGTTTCAGCTGCAACCTGAGCAGGGAGCTGTGTGTTTTGATTTTTAAAATTGTTGTTTCGCATAACATTGTTAAAAAGATCCTGGGTGCTGCGAAACAACAATAAACTCTTTTCAGAGAAAATTTAGATACGGTGCCAAACCGCTCACCCAGGAATATTGTTAAAATTGATTTGCTTACTTAATTGCTTCTCTGTCTAAGTTGAAAATTCTGTTTATTATTATTTCGCATTGGCAATTTAGAAAAAATAGCTCAAAACACAAAGAAAAGTTTAATTATTTAAGAGCCTGTTTAAATTTTTATAACAAATATTAATGGCCTTTTGCTGTCACACTGAGCGTAGTCGATTGCTTTATTAATGTGTTGAAATGGTCTTCGACTACGCTCAGACTGACATACGAATAAATTTTATTTAATTTTAAACAGGCTTAAAATTGATTCCAAAACATAGGCCTTGCAGATAGCATAACTCAAGAGATGTTAACCAAATCTCTCCGAGAACTGGTCTTGGATTTCCAGCCAAAACAATACTGCAAAGAGGCGGGAAGCAATTATAGTAAATAGAAATTTCGTTTATAATAACAGCAGGAAATATGATATATGTTCATCAGTTGAACATTTGTATTGTAATATTACTCAATTGTCGAAGCTTAGACAGTTGTGTGTTTCTACTTTTGAGGCAATAAAAGACAAGAAAAAAATGCTACCGTCAGTATTTGCTTTCTTGCGCTCTAATAACCAAATAGTTCGTCTGCCAAGTATGTCGTTGATAAGTATCCCCAAATTATAGTGCTGAATTTGGACAGCGTATTCGCAACCTGGTAGTTGATTTAAAACCAAATTTAATAATGAGAATGACTAAAATTTTTACTAAAATCCCCATTAGTATCCTTATCCTGCTATCCTCTTTGTCTGTAGCAGCGCAGGACATTACGGTTTCAGGCCGTGTAACAGACAAAGCCGGGGGAGCATTACCGGGAGTTTCCGTATCGCAGTTAAGCACTTCAAAAGGTGCCACCACCAATCAGGATGGGGTGTATAAAATATCGGTTCCGCCAGGGGCTATCTTAAAATTTTCTTCTTTAGGCTTTATTGCACAATTGATAACCGTAAATAATAAAAAGGTAATTGATGTAAAGTTAATAGCAGACGTAAAGAACCTGGACGAAGTAGTGGTACAGGTGGGGTATTCTACGATGCGTAAAAGCGATTTAACCGGTGCTGTATCCTCTATCGGATCAGATGTGTTTGCTAATTCGGTTGTGACTACGTTGGACCAGGCCTTACAAGGGCGGATAGCGGGACTGCAAAGTACAATGAATTCGGGTGTACCCGGTGGCGGAAGTTCTGTTCAGATTCGTGGGGTCAATTCCATTAACAGCACCAATGAGCCCATTTATGTGATTGATGGGGTGATCATCAGCGGCCAAACAGGAAACAACGACGTTAACCCTTTGGCCAGCATCAACTCAAACGATATCGCAAGTGTTGAAGTTTTAAAAGATGCTTCGGCCACTGCTATATATGGATCTCAGGGTGCTAATGGGGTAGTGTTGATTACCATGAAAAAAGGAAAAAACGCCAGCCCTGTTTTAAGTTTTAATGCACGGTACGGGCTTGAAAAACTGCCGAAGCGCATCAATATGATGAACCTTAGCGAATACGCGCAACACCATAATGATTTTTCGGATGTGCTTGGTTATGGCCGGAGAGCAGATTTTAGTTTTCCGGAGTATCTTGGCGAAGGCACTAACTGGCAGAAAGAATTGTTTAAGACTGCACCTATGCAATCATACGATTTATCTGTCCGTGGTGGTAATAAAGCATCCACCTATAGTGTTTCAGGAGGTTATTTGAACCAGGATGCCATTGTGCTCGGTGCTAATTATAAAAGATTTGTTTTCCGGGTAAATATGGATAACGAAATTCAGCCCTGGGCCAAAATAGGCGCTACGGTCAATGTTACCCAGGATAAGCAAAGCACAGCAATCTCCACATTCGGAGCTGTAGGTAATGCACTGTTTCAAAGTCCGGCAGTTCCGATTCGTAATGCCGATGGTTCATTTGCCGGTCCAACTTCAGACCTTGATGCCAATACCCTTGGTTTTTCAAATCCGGTTGCGTTAGCCATGTTAAATACCCGTACCAGGGAGCGTTTTGATACCCGGGGTAATTTGTATCTGCAATTGCTTCCGGCAAAGGGAATCAGTTTCAGGTCCGAGGTGAATGTTGATGCCAATACAGATAATTACCTGCAGTTTTTGCCGGCCTACCAGTTCGGCGCATCAATCAAGGCCAATACAGAAAACAAGCACGATAAAACGTATAATTTTTACCTGGGATGGAAGAATATCCTGAACATAGATAAATCGTTTGGTACAAATCATCGTACAAGTTTAATGCTTGGGCAGGAGATGATCAGCAGGAGAGGCGATTACCTGACCGGGAGCCGTCAGTATGGCTCTAACGTGCTAACTGGACTAGACGCGGGCGATGCTAATTACGCCACAAACAATGGAAGCGGATATAACTCCAGGCTGATGTCATTTTTTGGTCGCGCTACTTATAATTACAAAGAAAGGTATTTGTTTACCGGAACGATGCGTTGGGATGGCTCGTCAAATTTTGCTCCAGGTCATCAGTGGGGTGCTTTTCCATCGGCAGCGATAGCATGGCGTCTTTCTGAAGAGCCTTTTTTCAAGTCGCTTAAGGGAAGCATCAGCAATGCCAAATTAAGGCTTAGCTACGGTATCGTGGGTAACTCTAATGTAGCCGCTTTTGCCTACGACAGCAACCTGTCCAACATCCGTACAAATAGCCAGGGTACCGGTTTACAAACCGCAAATATTTCAAATCCTAACCTGACCTGGGAAACTACAAAATCATGGAATGCGGGTATGGACCTGACGATATTAAATAACCGGGTTGAGTTGGTATTTGATTCATACATTAAGAAAACCGACGACTTGCTTCTTCGGTTAAGCCTGCCTGCCTTTACCGGTACATCAGACATTCCAGGATCTGCACAAGCACCCTGGTACAACATTGGTGCCCTTCAAAATAAGGGTTTCGAATTTACTGTAAATACAAAGAATATTACCAGGGATAACTTCACATGGAAAACTACGGCCATTTTTACCTATAACCGGAACATGGTTACCCGGATGAATACTGCTACAGCGAGCATTCCAATGTACGATACATCGAACGGAAAAAATATCATTACCTCCACAAGCGCAGGAAGCGCCGTGAGCCAGTTTTATGCTTATCAAATGATCGGGCGTATTAACTCCGCCGCTGACTTTCTGAAAGATAATGGCAATGGTACAAGCACAGTAATTACCCCAACTTTTAAATATAAAACCGGTACCATAATCAATAACACCGATGCAACGCTGATTACCTCAACTTACATAGGAGATTTGCTGTTTGCGGATGTTAACCATGATGGTATTGTTAATGAGAGAGATATTACCAATGTGGGTAGCCCTTTTCCAAGTTTTACTTTTGGCCTTACCAACAGCTTTTCTTACAAGAATTTTGATTTCAGCTTTTTCTTTAACGGATCTATTGGTGGCAAGGTATTCAATATCCTTAGAAGCCGGACTGACGATCCCAGAAGTCTTTCCAATGTTCGTGAAATTGTAACCAACTATGCCAAGTTAGGTTATAAGGACAGCAATTCTGCAAATACCAATATCTGGAATGTGTACGTATTGCCGGGAGCAGATCCCAGTTTAGGCAGAATGTCTGTTCAAAACACGAATAATAGCATTTTTAGCGATAGTTATGTAGAGGATGCTTCTTATTTACGACTTCAAAACGTTTCACTGGGCTACAAGTTCCCTACCAAGCTTTTGGAAAAAATGTTTATTAAAAGCGTACGTGTTTATACTAACCTGCAAAATGTCATCACATTCAGTAAATACAGTGGGTATGACCCGGAAGTGGGTTCCCTTAACGGCCAAAATATGCTCACTTATGGTGTAGATGGCGGTAGAATACCCTCATCCCGTTTCTACACATTTGGTTTGGATATGAACTTTTAACCCTTATTATCATGAAAAATAAAAATATACTTATTACACTTCTATGTACACTGGGGCTAACCTTTTTCTCCGGATGTAAAAAATACCTTGAAGTGCATTCTGATACACAAAAGCAGGTAAGCAACTCTTTCAAAACAATTGAAGACCTTCGGGCAACCACTGCTTTCCTGTACGCAACGCCATGGAATAAATTTAATGATTATGCGCGAACCATTACAGAGGGGCGAGCCAATAATGTTTATGTTGATGGGGTTACAGGCACAATTTCAGCTTTAGCCTTATTTGCCGAAAATTCTAACTTTAACGAATTATTTCAAACCTGGGGATCGTTATATGTAGCAGTAACTCAAGCAGACTACATTATAAATGATTATGTACCGCTGAGTATAACCAACGGTGTAGATGCAACACGGGCCAAAGGTTGTGAGGGAGAAGCCCGCTTTATCAGGGGCTATTCTTATTGGTATCTGGCGATGTTATGGCATGATGTGCCGATTATCGATGATCCAAGACAATATGTACTGAATACATTGGTGCCGCCTAATTCATTTGAAGATGTGCTGCAATATGCCATCAACGATCTGACGATTGCCGCTCAAACCCTGCCGGCTACAGATAGCAAAGGACGGGTAACCAAATACAGTGCTGAGGCTATGCTTGCCAGGGTACTGCTTACCGGTGCAGATTACGCTATGGGAGGCCGGTTTTCAAGCGACTATTTAAAGAGAAATGGTGCAAGCAGCAATGCGGAAATGGCACAGAAATATTTTGATTTGGCGAAGCAGGCTTGTCTGGACGTAATTAACCTGTCATCTTACAGAATGCTTGATAATTATGAAGATATATGGAAAGTACAAACCAATAATAATGCAGAAGTGCTTTTCGGCTATCAATTTTTACCAGGTGCTGCAGATTACGGCTTGGGAAATGTATTAAATAATCTTTCTTTTAACGGCGATGTAACCGGTAACCTTACCGGCGGAAGCAATGTATTTATTTCTTATGACCTGCTCCGGTTGCTGGTTCAGGACGGTGCGCAGTCGCGATTGCGCGGTAACGTTTTTATACCAGGGCAAAACTATGCCTACCTGGGTACACAGCTGGCAGCAGGCAGTTTTACAGTGCCGTCTAATTCCAAAACAAAATGTAACATCAAAAAATTTGTTGTAGGAAGTAACAAAGATACCGATGGTGCAGCAGTAGCAGGAAACAGCGGTTTGGTATCACCCGCTTTACGGATGTCGGAAGTTTACCTGATGTATGCGGAAGCCATTATGGGCACTGGAACACAAACTTCAGATGCAACAGCGCTGGAAAATTTCAATAAGGTTAGAAAACGTGCTTTTTACCTCAATCCAACAGCCTATCAAGCTTATACGTTAGTTACAAGAAATGATTTACTATTAGAACGCCGTAAAGAGCTGTTTTATGAAATGACCTACTGGCCTGATTTGGTGAGGCGCTCGTTTTACGATATGGACTGGACACTTAACTTTTTAAACAACAAATTGAAAGACAGTGATCCAACAACCAATTTTACAAACTACGCTTCTTATTCGTATACCTATGATCCGCCAAGATTCCCTAATACAGCAGGCTGGGACAATTCTCCGCGGGTTCAGGCCGGCTATATTTCACAGCAGGTGGTGCATAACCTCCCGGCGGGTTCTTATGTACATGCTATTGGGTCCAAGTCGAACATCTGGGCATTACCTTATCCTGCCGCTGAAATTAACAGCGATCCCAATTTGAACGGCGCACCTGTTCCTTACAAATTTTAAACTTTATAATTATGAAAAGAGCTATCGATATAAAATATTTTATTTGGGGGATGGGCATCATATTGCTTTCCTGTATTGCGCTGTCATCCTGTAAAAAACAAAACACAGCTGACATAAAGATTGACGGGGTATGGACTAATCAGTACCCGAATCCTACTGTGCAGATCAATATTTCTAACCTGGGCGCATGGGTGCGTTTGCAAGGGCATGGTTTTTCGGGGTTGCGCGCAATTTATTGCAATGGCGTTGCTACCTCTTTCTCTGCGGCAAATGTTACCGATAACAACATTATATTCGCTATACCGGCTGTCCTTCCAACCGGGGGAGATATTGCCGATACCACTGTACGGAACACCATCCGTATCGTTACGATAAACGGAGAAGCGGTTTATAATCATTTTGTATTTCGCGATATCAATCGTATTCCTGCCATTAATGGCGTTTCGGCTACTATGCCGTTTCCCGGGGATATGGTGATTGTAAGTGGAAAAAATCTCAAGAACACCACTAAGGTAGAGATGCCGGGCAGTCTGGCCGTTTCAATAGCAGCGAAAACCGATACCACCATTGCCTTTACTGTGCCTGCCGGTATTGATATGAATAAAAGTGGCGCGATTAGCCTGACAATTGATGGGACTGTATATTCTACTCCTCCATACATGTATTACAGGGAAGGGATATTTATGGAAACAACAACCGATGCACAGGTACCTCAAACAGGAGGAACTGGTTATACCACACTATCAGGTGCCAATGTTGCGGCGGCTACCAAACTGGCCAATAATCCGCAAAATGTTATTGCTATTCCGTTAGCAGCTAAAGATATAGCGGTTGGTACAGGCAACGATGACAAGAACAATACAGGTTTTTTACGTTTCCAGATGGTTAAGGCCTTGCAAAAGGTGATTGATAATTCGGCAAATCAGATAGCGGCCACAACGCAAATGAACAACCTGGGGATCCAGTTTGAGTTGTACATGAATCAACCCTGGACTTCGGGTGTAATTTCCTACCGGATGAATATTTCCAACGGGGGTGCTAACTCCTTCACTACCAATAATTTTGGCTGGTGGGCTGGTTTATCAACCGCTTCTTATAATTTTAACAACCAATGGCAAACCGTAACAATACCTTTAAGCTATTTTAAGGCTACCTCGGGGGGGCTCCCTTTAGGTACTTTGCAAAGCTATATTACAGATAATGCGAGTGTAAATTCGGGTGTGGCATTTGTAAATTATTATCAAAATTTCCCTTCGAAAGCATTGTCGAAATTTCAACTCTTTGTGGCCAACTTGCGGATTGTACCGATGGTTACAAATATTAATAGTAATTGATGATTTCCGGCTGATCAGGCTGTATCATTAATATCATTCGGGGTTGCTTCCGGCAATCCCGAATGATGGTTTGACATCCAATTGCGCCCATAATTAGATTTGACTTAAAGCTGATATTTACTTTATAAATTTCATTCCCTTAGTTTGATTTATTTATTGTAAATATATACTTGTGATTCTTTTACTATTTTAACTCCTCATCGATCAGATTCATGGTCGATTTTTTGAAGGGTTGCTTGTTAAAAAGCAGCCCTTTTTTTTGATTATCAGCAGGTTATCTTGGAAGGCGCTGTCCGGGTATTTTGTTCTAAATGAACTTTAAATTCGACATTTAAATATAACAAATTGCTTTCTTTTTGATATGAAGATACTTGTAATTATGTACCTTATAGGATCTTAATCAGCCTTATTCCGAACTCACGATAAATAGATTCATTTTTAGTTAAATGCATATAAAAATTAACACTATGATAATCTGTTATTAGCATAGTTTGCATGCATATTTAATAATTTAGGAGCTGTAAATAGTAAACATCCCTATTCCATTTGCATGTATAACAATATCCTGGATACAATTACCGAGCTTCTTTCGGGGGTATTGTATTTTACTGAATCAGAAAATCCATTTAAAGTAGTCAATTGGGGAAAGATTTCGCCTGATGGTATATTGAATAAAATTGCCGTTCAATATCAAGCTGATCTTTCTAATTTAAAACAACTGGATGCTGATGCATTTTTTCATCACCTTGTTTCCAAAGTAGACCCATCAGATGCGCCAATGGTAGAAAATGCCCGAAAAATTAAGGCCATCCAGCTGTTTTTAAATCAAAACCTATCTCATTTACAGGTTATTCGCATAGAAGGTGCAAGCAGGATCCCTGTCCTGATTATTGGCTATCTATCCGATGGCAGCTGCCTGGCCATAGAAACCTTCGCTATAGAAACTTAGCAATAAAATCTAATTACATAACAAACCAAATTTAAGCATGAAAGCATTAAAAAAATTAAGCTTACTGGCCATATTGTGCCTAGGCCTTGCTGCCTGTAAAAAAGAAAATCAAACCGAACTAGGAGCAAGTGTCTTTGAGCAAAAACTAAACACCAAAGCAGCTATAGCAAGCGAGCAAGCTGTAGTTTCAGGTTTTCCGGAGTCTTTCGAATCAGGTACAAAAAGCAGTTATACTACTGCATCCGTAACATTAAGCAGCGGAAGCTGGACCATGAACGATGCTTTAATTGGAAATCTGGCTGCTGATGCCAAAAACGGGAGTCAGTCTGTAAGGATCCGCAATACCGGGATACTGGGCATGGACTTCGACGTAAGCGGCGCTGATGTTGTTACCATTGCACACGCCAAATATGGTACTGACGGCAATAGTACCTGGCAATTGTGGTATTCAACCAACGGAGGGTCGAGCTGGCAGCAAACCGGAAACACCATCACCAGTAGTGCAGCCAGTTTATCAACTGTCACTTTTAATACGGCAATTTCCGGAAATGTGCGTTTTCAGGTTCGCAAAATCAGTGGCGGTACTAACCGTATCAATATCGATGATTTCAGCATTTCAACAGGTGGCGGAACTACAACACCTCCAACTACCACTCCGGGAGATAACAATAACCTTTTACTGGGTAACCCAAGTAATGCAGTTGCAAACATTTCTTATCCTGAAAATTATTTGATGGAGCGTACCTATTATACAAGTTCATATAGCAAAAGCAGGGCTACACCTAACTGGGTAAGCTGGCATATCTCGTCTTCAGATCTGGGTTCAGCCTCTCGTCAGGACGATTTCCGGGCTGATAATACTTTGCCTTCCGGCTGGTATCAGGTATCTAACAGCAGTTACTCTGGCTCTGGTTTCGATCGTGGCCACAATTGTCCTTCTGCTGATAGAACAGCATCAGTAGCCGCCAACTCTTCTACTTTTTTAATGAGTAACATGATGCCACAGGCACCAAATAATAACCAGGGGCCATGGGCTGACCTTGAGAATTATGCCCGTTCACTGGTTACATCAGGAAATGAAGTTTACATCATCTGCGGTTCTTATGGTTCTGGCGGCACGGGTAGTAACGGAGGGATTACCTATACCATTGATAACGGTCGGGTTAATGTTCCATCCAATACCTGGAAAGTAATTGTGGTATTGGCAAACGGTAATGACGATTTAAACCGGATTACTTCATCTACCCGTGTTATTTCGGTAAACATGCCTAATACAAACGGCTTAAATATCAACTGGAAAACATACCGTACAAGTGTTGATGCTATAGAATCAGCAACTGGTTATAATCTTCTATCTAACATTCCTACTGCAATACAAAACACATTGGAATCGAAAACAGATAATTTATAAAATACTTCTTTCATTTAAAGGTAATGAACGGCAACCCAGTGAATGGGTTGCCGTTTTTGTTTTGAACCCGAATGTTTTATTATTCTTGCAAAATCAATATTATCTTCCTGGGTTTTATTTAATAAAAGCAACAATTTCTTTCTCTTTAGGCAATTCGTTTTTATGAATGTCATTAAAACCTTGTTGAAAACCTAAGCGGTAATGATCAATTAAATAAGGCAATCCTTCTCCTTTAAGTAACATAGGGGAAGTTGTAACTTCGAAATGCAAATGTGGCTCACGCGCATCCCCTGAATTGCCAATTTTGCCTAGTATGTCTCCTTTACGGACATGATCTCCTGCTTTAACACGTACACTGCCGGGTTGTAGGTGCATATAATGCGCATATTGACCGTTACCGAGATCAATCACTATTTTATTACCGGCAAGTTGCTCGAATGTCAGTGGTACAGCAGGATGAAATTCTTTTCCATGCCCCGGAATATTATCAGGTAAGCCGTCATTTGCAGCAATTACTTTTCCGTCAGCAACCGCAAAAACCTGGTCGCCGTAACAAAAATAGGAATGTACATCGCGCGGATTGCCGGAAAAGGACAGGCTATCTTTGACCTTTTTCCAGTCAATTGCAAATCTTCTAGAATTAACCGCCCGCCCGTTAAGGATAATAACGCCTCTTCTATGATGATTATCAACGCTGTTGCCAGGGCCATCGGCGGCGATCCAATCGGTACCTTTTACGGGAGGACTAAGTGTTTTAAGGTTTGTTTTATGGGTAACCATTACTGCCCCGTCTAAAGAGTCATTCCCTGTGATTATCCGGTGTGTTATTTTCTCAGGAAAAGAAAGGGAACTGTTTAACCTGGCCTCAATAAATACAATGGCGCTCTGACCACCTCCAATAGTTAGATTATCCTTTGAGTCCTCTACACCTAAAATTTTTACCATGTTATGCAGTTCTAGCGCATCAAAAGATACGATAGGGCTGCTGTTTTCGTTATTTGTATCCCTTAATTCAATACCTAGCAAACTTATAGCTGATGTACTGAAATTGGTTAAGTATAGCTCGTATATCAAAAAAGATTTTTGTCCACTTGGAAAAGAAGTCGGATCGAAAAGTACATGCATTTCCATCTGTGGTGGAAATGAGAAAGGTTTTTTAGCTGCAGCCTTATTGGAAGGAAGACTTTGTGCTGCCGATGGTGCACAAGATAAAAAAATGAGGATTATACATATTAAGAAAGAAAATGTTTGATTGATAATTTTCATCATAAATCCAGGTGTTAAAAAAGAACAAAAGAAGAGCTGATACCATATCAATTTGCCCGGCCGGAAGTTTATAACAATTGCTGCTGGTGGGCAGCTGCTATCAGTTCGGCGACATTTTTGACTTCAAACTTCTGTATCAGGTTCCTCCGATGGGTATCTACAGTCAGCGGACTTAAAAAGAACTCCTGGGCAATATTCTGACTGGTCTTTCCCTGCGCCAGGAGCGATAGGATTTGCTTTTCCCTTCTGGTGAGCTGTGGCGTATTGCGCAACTGGTTTTTAGTTGGGCGGCTGATAATTTCTACTACTTCCTTACTGTAACAGATATCTCCTTTTACGGCCGCTGCAATACACTGCCTAAGTTCGTCAAGTGAACTGTTCTTGAGAAGATAGCCACTGGCACCGTTCTGTATGGTTTGCATAATAATGCTTCGCTCGGTATGGTTGCTGAGGATGAGTATAGTGGTAGCAGAGAATTGCTCTTTAATCATCTGGCAAAGTTCCATCCCACCAATATCCGGCAGGGTAACATCCAGCAGGACAAGATCTACAGGGTTTCTGCTTAAATAAGAAAGGAGCTGTGCCCCATTTGAAAAGCCGCCTACAATTTCCAGATTGTCTTCATTTTTAAGTAGCGTTTTAAGCCCTTCAATAACAATTGGATGGTCATCTACGATAACAGTAAGCAGTTTATTCATCGATATTGGTTTTAAGTTCTATATCTATACTTGTTCCTTCGCCAGGAGCAGAATGCACTTCAAATTTCCCTTGCAGAAAGGCGATGCGGTTCTTGAGATTATCAAGGCCCATTCCTTTTTTATCAGAAAGGGTGTCCATATCAAAGCCCTGGCCATTATCTTCAAAAGTAATAAAAATAGTATTTTCGTTTTGGCTGCATTGCAGTATAAGATTGTCTGCATGGGCATGCTTGATTGCATTTGATATGAGTTCTTGCACGATTCGGTAGATGTTAAGCTGCACATTCATCGCTATATTTTTCTGAATGCCGAACATTTCTGAAGTGATACGCAAACCATCACGCATATAAAATTCGCAGAGGTCTTTTAAAGCGATTTCAAGACCAAACTTCAGTAAAGTCTCAGGTACCATGTTACGGGCAATACGGCGCAGTTCCGTAACCGAGGTGTCCAGCTGTCCGATAATGCGGTGGAGGTCTTTATCTCCGGACATGCCGGGCTGTGTATCTGTCCAGCCGGAAAGCCCTATCTTAACTCCTGACAGCATGCCGCCAAGTCCATCGTGAAGATCCCTTGCAACACGTTCCCTTTCAAGCTCTTCACCTTCAAGCATGGCTTTTGTAATCTTGAGCTGTTGCTTTTTTTCCATTTCGCTAAGCTGTTGCTTGTAATTAATCTCTTTTTGCTGGGCAAGTTTGCGCCGGCTCCGGGCTGTGAGCAGAACGAAAAAGAGTAAAAGGAGCAGGAAAAGACATCCTAAACCAAATATAAGCCTGTACAAACGGTCATTACGTGCATTAAGCTGTGCCTGCCTGTTTTCTGATTGCAGCGCCTGTATTTTCTGCTGGTTTCTTGCAGTTCTGTATTTTGTCTCCAGCTCATTGATTTTTACTTTTGTCTGGTCGTTGTTGATGCTGTCATTGGTCTGCCTGTATTTGTTCAGCCAGTGGTATGCCTCTTTATAATCCCTTAACTTTTCGCTCATTTTCGCCAGTTCCGAATAAATCTCTGCCCTGTCATTCATTTTGGCGGTCAAAGTTCCTTCCTTAACAATATCCAGTAATATCTGTCGGGCCTCGGCATATTTTTTCTGCTGCTGATAGATATCATATCTGCGAAAAAAAAACTGTTGGTAGATTTGCTTTTGGTTATACTTTTTAGCTAGCGGAATCCCCTTGTCTATACTCGCAAGTGCCTTATCGTATAACGTTTTGGTTGAGTAGTAAAGCGCCTCATTATAATAGTATATCGGATAGTTTAAAGAGGAGGGGTATGGCTTCAGCAGCCGTTGTGCTTTTTCCAGAAGTACCTGGGCTTTGTCGGCTTTGTTGTCGTAACAATAGATGCTTACCCCTGAAAGATAGGAAAACAACAGATCAGTAGAACCAGGGTTTTTGGTTTCCAGTAAGGCGATGGCTTTTTCATTATAGGCTGTCGCTTTTGAAAACTGGGAGTTGTTCATCAGAATAGTGGCGAGCTGCGTATAATAGTAAGCGATGCGTGCCGGATCGCCCGTTTTTTCTATAATAGGAATAGCTTTTTCCAGGGTTATTTTAGTCATAAAACCATAGCCCATTTTGTCTACATTCATCAAGGCATAATTAAACCATGATGCAGCCCGCTTTGCATAGGCGATTTTAGTGTTGAATGGAGAAAGAGCTTCTGCAGCTTTTTTAAAAGCATCGGATGCCTTCGCTTTGTTCCAGTTGAAATAATACTGCCCTTTAGAGAAAAGTGCCAGTGCATTTAAAAATTTATCGTTTTTAGCGGCAGCTGTACCTGCCTCCAGGTAGGCTTTACTCTTTAAGGTGTCTTTGTATTTCCAGTATTCTACCAATAGAAAATTGGTGCTCGCTCTTGAGCTATCTGTAATTTTTTTCTGTAGAATGTGCTGCAGGCTGTCAAGATAATGCTGCTCATTAAGGGGAACCTGCTGTTGGCCAACAGATTTAAATGAAACCAAAATACATATCAGGAATAGAAAAAATTTTGTCATGGTTAAAAAAGAAGTTTATTCATTGGCCGTAGCTCAGGTTACCTTTTATGTAAGAAAATTTACATCTAAATATCAGACATAATTCCCAACTCATTGTTATTTCATCCATTTGTTATGGGAAAATACCTAAAAACCAGTAGAAAAAAAACGGTAAAAACTGGTATTTCTTTTAGTGGCCACATCCAATAGCTTTGCTCTTATACCAAAATTAGCATGAAACTATGAAAACATTACCCTTGAAAGAAGCTTTTTTAGCTAAAGCTACCATTGTCCGGCAGCACTTAAACAGTGCTTTGGTTATACTATGTTTTATAATCGTCTCCATGTGCCTTCCGGCATGCTCAAAAGATGATAATGGCGGGGGTGAACCCACAGGTGATTATTATTTCCGTGCAAAGATTGGCGGAAAAGCCGTAAACTTCCATAGTGTGAATTTTCAGGGAGGTGGTGATGATAACCGGTTCGAACATATTGTTATTGGTGGTGTAGAGACTTCTTATCCCGCATCAGGACCTGTTCCACCATCGCTGGATTTTGAGATCTGGAGGCTTGGCGGCAATATTACCGCAGGAACGTATGCCACACCTGTAGAAAAAGAAATGATCGCCCGTTACGCGATACAAAAAACTGAAGGTACGCTGATCTACAATACTTCTTATAGCGATGATGTATTTACCGTAAAAATTGAAGCGATCAGCAAAACGGGTATCAAAGGAACCTTTTCCGGAACGGTGAGAAACAGCGCAGGAGAGGCAATTGACATTACCGATGGTACGTTTAATCTTCCTTATGAAACCACTATTAATCCATAAAATGAAGATCATGAAGCTGAAAAAATATGTCCTTACACTTTTTTATGTGGTATCAGCAACAGCTGTAGTTTCTGCACAGTATAAAGAACCAGAAAAAAAAGACAAAGTGGAGATCTTCCGTCCGGAGATGGCATTCGACTCCCTGCAGGCAAAAAAAATGCTGGCAAAAGGTACAGGTACGATAAAGGGAGTTGCTTTTACCAAAGCTAAAAACAATATGGGCTTTAAAGCCGGTCAACGGATTTATGCCAATAAAATTAAAGTAACCCTTTTTCCCGTTACCCCTTATTTTGAGGCCTGGTACCAAATAAGAAAAGACAAGGAAAGCCTTAGAAGGAGGCGCTATGTTTATCTTTCCGACCAAGCCTACAGATATAGGCTCGAAGCAATTACCAATAGTGATGGAGAATTCACTTTTCCTGAGATGAAGCCGGGAAAATATTTTCTACAGGGGGTTCTTGGCTATACTCATTATGGTACATATAACCAATATACAGGCAGTGGCTACAATGGCTATGGACAGACAGATTATTATCAACAGAAGAACTATTCGGTTGACCATGAAGACAGGATCGAAGAGTTTGTGGAGGTAAAAGAAAACGGCGAAATCGTTAAGGTCAAACTGCATTAATTTTACAAAACAATAAGTCTATACCATGAGAACAGATAAAAAAATTACCGGCGTGCTGCTCACATTAATGTTGATTTCCGGAATTGAGGCGCATGCCCAGATCGGCGGATTGCTTGACAAAGCAAAAGAGAAAGCCGCCAAAGCCATTGAAAAAAAGATTGACAAAAATAGCACTTCAGAAAAATCAGGAGCTACCATTAACGCGGGCAACAGCAATATCATGACTGGTGATTCGCTGGTTTTTACTGAAGATTTTTCGGCATTTCAACCGGGAGCCAGTGCCACAAGTTTCAAAACCAATGGAGCGGCTAATGTTGTTACAGCAAGTGGCCAGAAAGGAAAATGGCTGGATTTAAGGGATAAGGCAATCTACAAATTTTCCCGCCAGCTCAACTATCCGGGGCGGTTTACCTTATCTTTTGATATCATTGCGAAGGCAGACCAGATTAAAGACATTGCTCCACTGTCATTTGGTTTTGCAAGTGATAACAGCGTCAGGCAGTACGCAAGCAATATTGGTACTTACGTACAGCTGCACTATTACGATGCCAACCAGGTTAACATAGGCAGCGATAAGCCCGAAAAATTTGTAAATACGACCTTTGATCTTGAACCATGGATTAACCGTCCGCTTCATATTGTCCTCTCGGTTGACGGGGAACGGATGGCTGTATATCTCAACAATATCAAACTTGCAGATACTATTTTGTTCAGTCCTGCTGCGGCTAAAAACTTTTATATAACGGCACCCTGGGAATATGCTAATGATGCGGGTGTGCTGGTGAGTAACTTTAAGGTTTCAGGATTTAGCAAGTAGAATTAAAATATAGCTCCAGTCCGGGCAATTCATCAATCTATTGATGTTTTATTGACAGGGAAGGCGTATCGTTGTAACCTCCATTTTCGTTTCTGCGTCTTAATCATAAATATCTATTATGATAAAATGTAAGTATTCCTTTTGCCGGATGGTTTTTCTGTTTTTTCTGATTAGCTGTGCGTTATCCTTACGCGCACAGCACCTTGTAAAGGGGATTGACAGTTTGATTCTAAAGGATTTTAAGGATCCAAACGGGCCAGGAGGTGTATTTATGGTTTCCAGAAAGGGAAAGCCAATCTATCAAAAAGCTGTTGGTAAGGCGAACCTGGAACTGGGCGATAATCTGAGCCCTGAAAATGTTTTCGAACTGGGATCTATGACCAAACAGTTTACAGCAGTAGCTATTCTCATGCTGGAACAAGCGGGCAAACTTAAAGTGGAAGATCCTATTCTAAAGTACATTCCGGATTATCCCTATGGAGAGAAAATAACCATACACCATCTTTTAACACACACTTCGGGAATAAAGGATTTCACGAAAATGAAAGCCTTATCGGATATTGCGCAAAAGGAAATGACGCCTAAAATGATGGTAGATTTTTTCAAAAACGAACCTGCCGATTTTGCGCCAGGAGAAAAGTTTGAATACAATAATTCAGGATATGTACTATTAGGTTATCTGATCGAAATCATTTCCGGAGTTCGTTATGAAGATTTTATCAAAAATCAAATTTTCGATAAAGTTGGAATGAGCAGGTCATCTTATGCAAGCGACAGGAAAGTCATCGATCAAAGGGCGTACGGGTATCAAAAAAAAGAATCCGGATATGTCAACAAAACCATGATCAGTTTTAGTGTACCCTTTTCATCGGGTTCACTAATGTCGACAGCAAGTGATATGTTGAAATGGCAAATGGCATTAAACGATAATCTCCTCCTTAATACGAAAGAAACAAATAAGGCGTTCAGCAAATACAAACTAAACAATGGAACGGAATATACTTATGGTTACGGCTGGCATATCCGCGATATAAACGGAACCCCCAACCCGTGAACATGGAGGCAGCATTTTTGGCTTTAAAACAATGGCAGTGTACATTCCGGGCGAGGATATTTATGTAATAGGACTGAGCAATTGCGACTGTAATTCTCCAACAAAGTTAGTAGGAGATATCGCTGGATTTGTATTAAAGGGTGTTAAAGAAAGGCACTGGTAATTAAATAGGCCACGCACCATAAAAAAGTATTGGATGGATAAGACCGATCATAAAATTCTTAATTTAACATGAAATATAATTTTTATGAATAATTACAAGCGAATACTGCTGTTTTGCATTGGAATAATGGTTCGCACTATACCTGTTTACGCACAAAACAATGCCGGAAGCACAAACATTGACAGCATTATCAGTAAAAAGATGTCTGAAAGTGGAATTGTCGGACTCGGTGCGGCCATTATTGTTGATAAAAAAGTTGTCTGGAAAAAAGGGTATGGATTTTCCGATCAGCAAACCGGTGCAGCTTTCACCACATCAACTTTGATGAATATTGCATCGGTTTCCAAAACGGTAACGGGTGCTTGTCTCATGAAAGCGGTAGAGCAGGGGGGAATTTCCCTGGATGAGGATATTAACAAGTACCTCCCTTTCAAAATTCATAATCCTTATTTTCCGGAAGAAAAAATAAGCCTTCGAAACTTATCCACGCATACTTCAGGACTTACCGACAGGTATCCCTTTTATACCGATAGCCTTTACTTTAATGGTAAAGACTCGCCGGAAGCATTGGGTGATTTCCTAAAGAACTATTTTATTCCTGGTGGGAAGTATTATTCGAAAGAAAACTTCCTCAACCATAAACCAGGAACATTCCGTGAATATTCCAATATCGGAGCAGCACTCGCGGGTTATATCGTCGAAGTAAGGACAGGTCAAAAATTGAATGAATACAGTAAAAAGTACCTGTTCGATCCCTTGAAGATGGACGATACCGGATGGTTTATGGCTGAAGTAAACCTGAAAAAGCATACAAAACTTTACGAGAAACAAGATGATAAAGTCAGGGAAATACCCTTGTATGGCTGTACCACTTATCCGGATGGAGGCGTACGCACATCTGTAGATGATCTAAGCAATTTTTTTATCTGTTTGTTAAACAACGGGAAGTTTAAAAACAGGCAGGTATTAAAAGCTGAGAGCGTAAAGGAAATGCTCAGGTTCCAGTTTAATGAGGCTAACAAACCCGAAAATGTAAAACCGCAATCACTCAATTCGGGTATTTTCTGGGCGACTAAGATGGGCGGTACCAGGATCGGGCACAATGGATCGGATCCCGGGGTAAGGGTTTTTATGCTTTCTGATTTAAAAAAGGAAGTTGGCGTCATCCTGTTCGTCAATACATCGTTGAGTGAAAAGGAAGAGCATAAATTCTTTGAAATCTATGAAGATCTTTATCAATACGGCGTTAAACTTAAAAATAAAGCTATACTAAAATAATGATAACTGAAATTTGTACAATCATGATGAAACAAACATATAAACAGTTGATTAATTATGCTCTATTGCTGTTTATGCTGGCCATTAGCAGTTGCAAAAACAGTGAGCGTGAAAATATTGCTTTAGGTAAACGGGAAAAGAAGCCGCTAACAATAGCTAAGGAAAAATGGCATTGGAACAGTGGTAAAGATCAAGATACAATGGCTGGATATGCCCAGGTTGTTAAATCGGGTAAGGTAATTTACATATCTGGCGTTCCTACAAATGACCTGAGTCCAAAAGGGATCAGCGGGGTTTATGAAAGGCTTAATCAATGCCTCAAAGCCTTTGGTGCTACCTCAAAGAACGTTGTTAAAGAGACACTTTACACTACCGATATTGAAGCGATGAAAAAGTATAATGGTGCAAGAAAAGCGTTCTATAAAGACGACTTCCCTGCTGCAAGCTGGGTACAGGTAAGCAGGCTTTATGAGCCCGATGCAACGTTGGAAATCGAACTAATTGCCCATCTTGAAGGTGTGGAGGAATAAGCTTAAATAATGGTCATTCCTTTGCAATGGCTTCAAAGTTTATTATCAGTTGCCGCCATCTGCAGCATGCTAAAACGCAAGCTTAAAAATCGCAACATTGCTTATCCAATATAATGAAGAAAATGGAAAATCCGATTGTATCAGAAAAATCCCCGCTAAAACAAATACCATCTGTAATAAAAAAAATATGAAGACTTTCCTAAAATGGACCAAACGAATAGGCCTGGGCTTAGTTACTTTGCTAATATTGTTACTCCTGATCGGATTTATTTTTGAAAGAGTGTCAAGGAATACTGCTGAAAAAATTAAACCTGATGGCCAGTTGGTAGAAGTTGACGATCATCGTCTTCATTATTACAAAAAAGGGAACTGCGGACCAACCGTTGTATTTGAAACGGCATTTGATCCTGCCGGACATCTGCAATGGTACAACATTCAACAAGAATTACCAGCCTCTTATACAAGCATCTCTTATGACAGGGCCGGAATTTTATGGAGTGAACGAGGCAAAAATCCAAAATCAGGTGAGGAAATGGCTAAAGAATTACATCTTTTGCTGGAAAAAGCCAGAACCCCAAAGCCGTATATTCTTGTAGGCCATTCCTTTGGAGGAACACTAGTCCGGTTTTTTATCAACAAATATCCTGAAGATGTTGCAGGTGTAATATTTGTAGATAGTCAATGCCCTGATGATGAAAGATATTTATCTCCTGAACTGTTTAAAAAGGTCAATCAGGGGCTGCCAGGTGGCTTTCTAAAATTCGCCAACACTTTTGGACTTGTCAGACTGATGTTTAAAGGTATGTTTCCTAATAACAAAAAATATGAATATCAAAACACGATAATGCCGACTTTGCTTTACAAAAGCGCTGATGCAGTGCTGGAAGAGCAGGATCAGATGAGTTCCATTAAAAAAGAAGCATCAAAAATAAAATCTTTTGGCAATATCCCACTTTATGTATTGACCGCGGCAGATGAAAAGCGCTTTGATTCTTCCATTAAGGATCGAAAACTAAAGACAGAAATGCTGACTGCATGGAATAAAATGCAGAAAGATTTTCTGCTACTTTCCAAAAAAAGCAAACAGATTCTGGTACCGAACAGTGGCCATTATATTAACCAGGAACAACCACAAGTGATCGAAACTGCCATCAATGATATGGTGAATAAAATAGTATCGCAAAAATAAGTAGTGATTCAGAACAAAAAGTCATCATGGATAAGGCTAATGAAGTAGACATCTTTCATTTTATACCATATAATACAGAAATCATTTGCAGGTTGCGATAAGGTTATCTATTGAAAATGGTTTACCTGGCAGTCAATACACTTCTATAACGGCGGTATTCTGTATTGGATATGCGAAAGGCTCAGCTGTTGCGCTTATCCGGCAAAATCTTTGATCATGGCGTAAAAAAATGCAAATTGCATTAAATTTGAATCGAATGGCAAGAAAAGTTACGGATGGACCAGTTAGGAACAAGCAGCGAACCAAGGCCAACATAATTGCCGCACTGGGAAAAATCCTGAAAAAGAATGGCTTTTCCGGACTCAGTATCAGCAGGGTTGCTGGTCAGGCAAAGGTAGACAGGCGGCTGATCTATGATTATTTTGGCAGCCTTGAAGGATTGGTAAAGGAATATCTCGATGCCAATGATTACTGGAAAATCAATCCGGAAAATGTCGGGGCTATTGTAGAGGCGAGCAGGGCAGATTCCGGGAAAGCGCTTGCCTACAACGTGCTGGAGGACCAGTTTGAAAGTCTGATCAAAAACGAGGAAATGCGCCGCATTATTACCTGGGGGCTTAGCGAAAAGCTGTCTTCACTGAAGGAACTGGACCTGAAGCGGGAAAACATCGGCGATCAGGTTCTGGGTGAGGTGTTTGATGGCCATTTTGACGATACCGATAAAAACTTCAGGGCAATGTATGCCATATTGATGGGGGGAGTATATTACCTTACCCTCCATGCCAAAATGCAGGAGAATCCTTTCTGCGGGATAGATTTGCAGCAGCCTTCAGGTCAGGAAGAGATCAAAAAGGCACTCAAACAGTTTATCGAGCTGGCCTATACCTAATTTATTCCTTTCACAGCCCAACAGGCTCTTTTGTTTGTACATTATGTGAATTTTGGAAGAATTAATCCGGATGCAACTGTACTGGATCAATTCACTTTTTTCTTTTAAAATGCCTTAAAATATTGGCAAAAATAAATTTAAAGATAACTTATAAATTAGTTTCAAATTCGGGATATTTATTTCTATATTGCCCGTGGATTTAAAAAATACCTTGCTTTTTCTGAATAAGAAAATGGTGATGTTTCGTCATCGATGAAGTAATATTTGACACTCGGCACTACCTGCAATCTTTATGGGGAGAACACGTACCATACGTACGGTTTCGGTTCCATACTCCGCGAGTTTAACCGTACGTATGGTACGTGTTCTCTGGAGTTGATTGATATAGTCCTATGAAAATACGAAGGATTTTAAATTCAGGCCCTGTTTTATAAAAAAGACAGGGCTTTTTAACTAAATCAAGCTCCAAATGTCAGAAAAACTGAGCCGACAACAAATCTACGACCGTATTAGGGCTACCTCTAAAGAAAGTTACATCCTTGAAGAAATGCAGCGTCTTGGTTTTTGGGAATCTTCTGATACACCAGGTTTACCGGAAGTTTTAATTAAACGGGAACTTGTTGCAAACCAAGAATTAAACAATCTTTTGGCGCAGGACCGTAAATACCAGAACCAAGAAGCGATGCTGAAGGAAATGCGTAAAGCACGCATGAAACTGGCAAAGGATAAACGAGCGTTAACCAAGCAAAAAAATAAACAAAAGAAAGATGATAAGGCTGCAAACTGGACGAATATTCAGCAACAGCAGATTATTTATTTGGGGGATGGCGTTTCGGGTGGCTTAAATCAAACGGAATCTGATCTGGAAACTTTGCAGAAATTTAATCTACCGGTTTTTAACCAAATTGTTGATTTAGCATCGTCCATTGGCGCAGACTTATCCACTTTAAGATATTTACTTTATCAAAGAAAAGTTTCCCGAATAAATCACTACCATACTTTCGAAATTCCTAAAAAAACAGGTGGAAAGAGGCTCATATCGGCACCAAAATCAAGGCTGAAAGCTTTACAAACCTGGGTATTGGAAAACGTTTTGAACCGTATTGAAATTAATGACAATGTTCATGGTTTTATCAAAGAACGCTCCATCATCAGCAATGCACAACCTCACCTCGAAAAAGATATTGTTATTAATGTCGACTTAAAGGATTTCTTTCCAAGTATCAGTTACAAACGCGTTAAAGGTTTGTTTAATAAATTGGGCTACTCAGAGCAACTTGCCACAGTGTTTGCGTTAATTTGTACCTACGCAGAAACAGAACATGTAGAAATGGATGGCGTACCTTATTACGTGCAAAAGGGAGATCGTGTACTACCGCAAGGTTCTCCCGCCAGTCCGGCCATTAGCAATTTAATAGCATTTAAACTTGATAAGAAAATTAAAGGATTAGCATCAAAATTCAACTTTATTTTTACCCGGTATGCCGATGATTTAAGTTTTTCTACATCGAAAGAAAATGAAAAAAATATTGCAGGTTTATTGTTTTTTCTCAAAAAGATCATAGAATCAGAAGGTTTTACCATGCACCCTGCGAAAACGCATATTATGCGAAAAGGTAATCTGCAAAAAGTTACCGGCATTGTTGTAAACGAAAAATTAAATGTTCAGCGGGATCAATTGCGCAAATTTAGAGCGCTTTTGCACAATATAGAATCCAATGGGTGGAAAGACCAAAAATGGGGTAGTGCTAAAACCCTGATTAATGCTGTAGAGGGTTACATCAACTTTGTAAAAATGGTAAATAAGAGTAAGGCTGCCGCTTTTAAAATTCAGCTCGAAAAAATTGTTGCCAAGCATGGTTATCCAACTATTGAGAAAACAATTGTGGAAGTTAAAATCGAAACCATTGTAGCAGAAGTAGCACCCGAAGTTAAATTAGAAACTCCCATAAAACCATCAAATGATGCCAAACAGTACGATTGGTGGAACATTCTTTAAACGTTTTGTATATGAAACTCATTAAACAAAGTAAATTATTTTTTAAAGAAGGGAAATCTGATAAGGTATATGAGATTGATCTTTGCGAGCTTTCTGCAAACGAATTTCTGGTGAACTTTAGATACGGTAGAAGAGGAAGTGCACTTAAAGAAGGAACCAAAACACCTGCTGTATTACCTTTGGCCAATGCTGAAGTGCTTTTTGCAGAATTGGAAAACGAAAAACGCAAAAAAGGTTATCAAACCGAAACGGAAGTATTTATGGAACTCCCGTCCTTAGATACCGTTGAACCTGATACTTTAAATGGTGCAATTTTGCAGCGCTTACAAGATGCCATAGTTGGTAGAAACAGTTTCAGAACCGAATGGAAAACCAGTCGTGTAATTTGGAAAGCCGGCATGTTAAACGTGCAAGAGGCTATTCCGTTTATGATCAAGCTGGCAACAAGAGGGAACGAAATGCAAACTTACGCAGCCTTATATGCGTTAACAAAATTAAATGCGGTTGCAGCCGAGCCGCTGTTTACGGCCTTGGCTAATAATATTAAACAAAAAAGTTATATCATAAACCTGGCTTTTGAGGGGCTTTTAACCATTGCTAACGAGATTGAACAGGAAAAGATTAGCAATCAATTACTGGGAAAGTTACCTGCGGAAATAAGATATGCTGTAGAAATAAACGATTTTGATTTGCTTAAGGCTACTTTAGATCAAAATATAAAAGATAAAGAGGTAGATTATTTTACCACACTTTATTTATTAGGCAAAGTGCAATCAACGTTATTACCTATCCTTAATAATGTATTGAAAACCTGCCCTTATAAACCACCATTTTTTAAACATCTCCGGGCAATTTACAAGCTGGCGCAATTAAGAAACGATGTAACAACTTTGGCTATTTTATTTTATGGCTTCGAGAAACAACCCGCTATGTTTAGGCGAACATATTCACTTGATTCTAATTATAGACAATATTTAACCGCTATTGACCTCACCGTTAGGGTAGGTGCAGAGCTTAAAAATAAAGATAGTAAGCTGGCATTTTCGCAATACACTAAAACCTATTTTCAGAAAAATGCTGTCGAATTTCTTAAAAATACCGGAGCAACCAAAGATGCTTCAGCTTATTTAAAACTAGCAGTTAATACTTTATTGCAGTATAAGGAAAATGATTATTCTATTGCCGAAGAAAAGCCATTGAGCGAATATGGACGGTATGATTATAAGACTAAACAATATTCCTATTTAATTGTCAATTATCCCGAATGTTCGGAATCGTTGCTGCTTTCTACCATCCTTTTTGGCAATGATCCGAAACGCCAATTGCAAGCTAATTTAAGGTTTATAATCGATAGCAGAGCAGTAACCAGTCCTGATTACTATTACAATGCGGCCAATGTTAGAGCGGTTGCTGCCACACCAAGTACCGGTTTTAATAGTGATAACGGTGTTTCAGTAATTGATGCTGCTAAAAATATTTTTAAAAGCTTATTTGGTAAGAAAAATATAACACCACCAGCTCTGCCCGTGGTTGAGCAAAATACTGCTCCTAAAACAGTAGTAAACAGTACATTTCGTTTGGAGTTGTATCCTGAACTTTGGGATGCCATGCCCCAGGCTTACATTCAATTGTTAATGCAGGCTGAGATGAATCGCATCCATCTTTTTGCCTACGAAAGGTTAACGGCTCATCCACAATATAACGAAATTATTCAGCGTTTTGATGAGCGTTCGATTTTGCAATTGCTAAATAGCAAGTTCGATTTACCAAATCAGTTCGGTTTCGAAATACTGAAAAATGAAGAAAGCAAGCTGGCTCAAAACCCTGTTTTTGTTGCCGAAATATTGGCTTGCAATAGTAGAAACGCCAGGCTTTGGGCGCAAGACCTGGTTAGCCGGGATATCGAATTGTATTTTAGTGATCTTGAATTTTTGTTGATTGTGCTATTCAATGCTGAAGAGGATAGCAAAAATTGGATTAATGAAACCTTGCAGAAATATCTGTTTTCTGAGGATAGGATACAAGCCATTTTAGGTAAAGCCATTACCGAACTACTTCATTTTGAAAATACAGACGATAACAATCTTAAAGCTAAAAATGCTATCGATCGTTTAGGTTTGTTTGCTGCAACGCAAATGGAAAAATTGAGCTGGAATATTGTAGAGCAGTTAATAACATCGGAATTGAATGCTAATAAAATTTTGGCGACAAAAATATTACTGAATAAGGTTAAAAAGGTTTCTCCAACGGAAATTCCGGTCTCTTTAACAAAAATGTTATTGCTTAGCGAATTTCCTGAAGTTCGCGATGGTGGTATTGAGCTATTAAATCAATATCCTGACCATTTTGTTATTGAAAATGTCCAAGTATTAATCAGCCTGATTGATAGTGGCGATGAGAAAGTTTTGGATGCTGTATTTAAAATTATCGGGAAGCTATTTGCTCATCAACCCGAAATTGGGAATGCTATTGTGCCACATTTTGTTTATGCTTTGATGCGTAAAGAGAAGTTTGAAGGTGCACACACGAGGTTAAGCGAATTTTTACTGCAAAATCTAAAGCCATACTGGAGTAGTGGCTTACAACCAAAAGATATTACGAAACTAATTCACGCACAATACCGGATTAGTCAGTTGGCGGGCTATGAAATTTTGAAAGCTTATGCTAACCCAGATCGTTTTTCTGTGCGACAAATTATATCTTTTGGTAGTCATGAAATCCTTGCCATCCGCCAATGGAGCTGGAATTATTTTAAGCAACATGTATCACGAATTCGGGAAGAAAGAAATCAATCTCTCTACCTGTTGGATTCGAAATGGGACGATACCAGAGCTTATGCTTTTCATTTTTTCAAAACGGAGTTTACTGAAGCAGACTGGGATCCGGATACCTTAATAGGAATTGTAGATTCGATCAGACCAGATGTTGAAAGTTTTGGAAAGGAAATGATTACCCGGTTTTTCAATGCAGAACATGCCTTAGATTATTTAATGAAATTAAGTGAGCACCCAAGTGTAAATGTTCAGGCTTTTGTAAGTAGCTACCTGTCAATGTACGCCAAAGATAAACCTGATTTGCTGCAAAAGTTAACATTTTACTTCCGTTCGTCGCTTACCCGGGTTAACAAAGGCAGGGTGGCCAAGGATAGGATTTTTAACTTCTTATCCGAAGAATCAATAAAGAGCCTGGAAACTGCAATTTGGGCAGCAAGCATTCTGGATGATGTTTCAGCACAATCTACCATTCAGGATAAAGCTGTATGCATCGATATTTTAACAAAAATTAAAACGCAATATCCTGATTTGGATATGCACCTGATCATCAAAAACGAAGCGCATGTTATTCAATTATAAATATAGCGGAAGTACTTCCATCAGTAATGCTGCGAATGAAACAGCAATGAGTTTCGTGCCTGATGCACTGCGTGATCCAACTTTTTTTGTTGGGAAATTAAATAAGAAAATTGCCTTTCGTGAAGCAATTTCTGCATTGCATGATGTAGTTGTTTCTGATCTTCGCTACAAACCGAAAGATAAAGCCGAATATAAAGCCTGGGCGGAAGAACAGGAAAAACTCTGGTTAGGCGAATACATGGCTGGTTTCCAGATTGAGCAGGTAAAAAACCGTATTGAAGAAATTAGAAACGATTTAAAGCAGATTTACAGTGAAAAAGATCGCTTACTTGGGCCATTTAACAAAGCAAAAAGCAGGTACTTTGATTACTTGTATAAAAATGATCGTGATGCATGGATTGTTCTAGACCCGGTGATTACTGTTCATCCGGATGAGTTGTTTTTTGAATGTTTTAGCCAGGATGAATCCTCATACGGGAAGTTAAGTTGTAACTACAATGTATTTACAGAAATTAATGAATTTAAATGCGGTACAACAAACATTGATTATTCGGCAGAATTGTACGGCGAATTCCAAAAAATAAGAGGCTATAAGGATACATCATTTAAAATTGATCCATCGGGATTTGAGGCAAAAACCACTAATGAGGAAGTTTATAAAGAAGTTAAAATAGATTTGCCTGACTCGTGGGTGAGAGGTTTTTTGCAGGTTAGTGCAGCAATGACTTTGCCGGCGACTGCATTCGAATTGCATCCGATGGATGTTTTTAGCCTATGCCAATATTTGCGCCGCTTTAAGGAAACTGTGGGCCCACGGGCTTTGCGGTTTATTTTAGAACCAGGCAAACCGGTGCGTCTGGTTATTGAACCCTGGTATGAAACTTTAACTTTCCATCGATCCATTTATACTGGTTCGGAGGAAAAAACAATCAGAATCTGGGGCAGAAGAAGGTTAATGATTTTGGAACGTTTAATTCCGATTACGAAAAGCTTTAAAGTAGTTTTATTGGGATCGGGCTTGCCTTCTTTTTTTATGGCCGATTTGGGCGATATGACCTTTACGCTTGGACTGTCAGGATGGACAAATAACGACTGGAGCCGGGCTGGTAATTTCGATTTAATGGCACCTCGCGGACATGTAGATATACTAACCAAACAACAGGTTTTTAACACTTTAAAAGAAACCTGGTTTGCATCGACAGCAGAAATAACACAAAAGACTGGTCTAAGTGCTCCTGTAGTTTCGTCTGCATTAACAGCTTACACACAGGCTGGGCGCGTAATTTACGACTTGAAACAAGGTGTTTATCGTGTAAGGGAGTTAAGCCAGGAACCGCTCGATTTTACCGCTTTACGTTTTGGTAGCGAACAAGAAAGGATAGCGAACGAATTTATAGCGAAAGATCATGTGAAAATTTCTACCAATATAGAAGACGATGTACTTGAAATAAAAGGCAAGGTGAAAACAAAAAATGAAACTTTTAGTACCCAGGCATTTATTGATAAAGACCAGCGTTTAATTGAAGGTACCTGCGAATGTGCTTTTTATTTAAGCAACAAGCTTAAAAAAGGGCCTTGTGAACACATTTTGGCAACCAGAATGATGTTGCAGAACAATGCCGTTAAAGTTGCAGCTAATTAAAGAACAATTTTGCTTAAGGATTTCGATAAGCTGTCAATCCGGGATTCTTGAAATCAGGCACAACTCCCGCATACCCAGTGTTGTTTACATTTAGCGTTTTTTAACCACAGATGCACACAGATAAACACGGATTTTCATATCTGTGTGCATCCTTTCTATCTGTGGTCAATTTATTTTTGTTTGTGCCAAATGCCGATCTTAAACACTGTGTTTATACCAACGTCATTGCCAGCTTGACTGGCAATCGTAATGCAGTAGAAAGTCTAATGAGCAGTTGTAAAGCTTTAAGATTAGCGTTACTAAGCAATCGTGTTTTTTAACCACAGATGCACACAGATAACCACAGATTTTCATATCTGTGTGCATCCTATCTATCTGTGGTTAGATTATTTTTGCTTGTGCCGAATGCCGAACTTAATACATAAATTTAATATTTTTTCTCCTTCGATACCTTAAGCAATACAAATGGATCTGGCATTCTCCACTTAAGTTCAGAAATCAGTGTGGCTAAAAATATCATTCCGCCACCAATTAATAACCTTGATGTAATTGCTTCACCCAAAATAAAATGTGCGGCAAAGGCGCCGAAAATGGGTTCGAAAAGATAGATGATAGACACCCTTTCGGCGCTAATGTACTTTTGAGAAATATTCGATATGGTGTACATATATGCCGTTGAAAATAATGCACAAAAGACAATCCCAATCCAAAATGTTTCTTGTTGAGGAATCCAGGTGGCGTTTCCCTGAATAAACGTTAATATAAAAGTTAATAGGGCACAAGTAGCAAACATAGGTACAATGGTAGGCACAATATCGTCGGCCTTCGATTCCTTTTCAATCTGGATTAAATATATGGCGAAACAAAAAGCACCGATAATGGTGTATAAATCTCCGGTTCCGATACTGAATTTATCAGTAATAGAGATTACAAAAAGACCAATCAGCGCGGTGCATGCGGCGATCCATATTTTGAGTGCAGCAGCTTTTCTGTAAATAATAAGTTTAATTACCGGAATCATTACAACGGTTATTCCGGCAACAAATGAACATTGCGAAGCTGAAGTATGCGTAATACCCAGTGTTTGCAAATAAATGCCCAGTACCAGCGAAATAGCCAAACCGGCGCCTCTTTTTATAGTGGTGACATTGAGGTTTTTTACCTGTTTCCAAAAAATAACCGATAATACCATTGTGGCGAGTAAAAAACGGTAGAACAAAAACAGAACAGGCTGATGCTGCCCGATAGCAAGTTTGGTAACAGAAAATGAAATTCCCCAGAATGCGGTACCTAGGATCAGCAAAATCAAAAAGAGGTTTCTTTTTTCCATTAGGATGCTTTTTGTTCGTTCGTGTTAGCCAATTCTTTTTTCATCAACAGGTCTGTTTGCTCGTCACCACCAAGCCAAAACTTATGTTTGCCAAAAGGGCTAAAGCCATTTTTTTCGTAAAATCTTAAAGCCCTGTAATTTTCTTCCCATACCCCAAGCCATACATAACTGGCTTGCATTTCAAGCGCAATATCAATGGCTTTTTGGTAAAGCAACTGACCAACTTTTTGACCGTAATATGCTTTCAAAAGGTAAATCCGCTCAATTTCAAGTGCATCAAGGTTTAATTTTTCGGTTTGCGCTTGCCCAATGTTGATCTTTAAATAGCCAATCGCTTTTCCATCAAGCAATGCGAAATAAAACTGAGAATTCTGGTTACTCATTTCCCCTTTTAGCTTTTCTTCCGAAAAGCCTTTTTCCAGGTAATCTCTCATATTTTCCTCGGTGTTTACCTCTGAGAAAGCTTCAGAAAATGTTGTCCTGCCAATCTCCTGTAATTTTTTGATATCAGCTGGTTTTGCCCTTTCAATGATGATCTGCTCCATGGTACGAATGTAACAACTCTTTAAATGTAATAAAATGCTATTTTTTCATTTATTAATGCGTATTTTGCATTAATGGATCTTCAGCGAATCAAGTATTTCCTGGCCCTGGCAGAACAGCTTCATTATTGGAAAACGGCAGAAAAGGTAAATATTACGCAGTCTGCCCTCACCAGGCAAATTCAGTCGCTCGAAAATGAATTGGGTTTGCAGCTTTTTGAACGCAATAAACGTAATGTAAAGCTCACCCCAGCAGGTAAATTCTTAAGAGAAAAGTGGGAAGTCGAATTAAATGAACTCGAATATATCCATCAGTTTGCAAAACAAATCCATTTAGGTGAGCGCGGAACCATTACCATTGCACACCCTGATTCCATATCTGCTTCTATCATGCCCGATATTTTGGCGAAGATTACGCATGCATTTCCACAGCTTCAAATTAAATTGGTACAGGTTTTATATGAAAATCAACTCGATTTTTTAAAAAATTATAAGATTGATCTGGCTATCACGAGGGATATCACAACTGAGCAGGGCATTAAATCAAAAAAAATATACTCCGATCACCTGGCTTTAGTGGTGCCATTGGAACATGCTTTCAAAAATTTCGAGGATTTATCTAAAGAAAGCCTTAAAGCCCAGAAATTTATACTACCCACCAAGGATGAAGGCAGTAGTTACAGCGAAATTATTCAGGCACTTTTCAAATCTTACGATTTTGTTCCCGATGTATATCTGCATTCCGAATTTGGATCTACAATCATTGCGCTCGTAAGGAAAGGATTGGGAATAGCCATTTTACCCGATTCTTATATGCACCATCAAAGTCCCGGCTTACGGTTTATTCCACTGCCTTTTAAAACCGATATATTGATTAACTGGCGGGCCGACGATCACAATCCTGTTCTTGCCAATATTCTAAAACTCGTTTTTGGAGATTAAAAAGTTAATCAAAAAAAAATTTTATAGCAGTATATAATTTACATATTTTAAGCAAAAAAAGCATTCTGTTTAAATAACTTTGTTTTTCAACTAAAAAAATCGAGAAATCGATTTAGTCTATCTAATAACCAAATAATTTAAAATGCTTTTAATTATTCTCAACATTATTTTTTGCATCTCGTTTTTAGGCTTTGCCTATGTAAATTTAAATGATAACGATGCCTTTCTTTGGGTGTCTATCTATTTGAGTGCTGCTATTTGCTGCGGATTGGCAGCTGCAGGTAAATTTTATCCTTTCGCTTATCTGTTTTTAACTGCTTTCTATTTAATTTATGCCATTATCCTGTTTTTTGCAAAAGATGGTGTAAGAGATTGGATTACCAAATACAGACGCGAGAGTCTCGTGCAGAGCATGCAGGCCACAAAACCTTACATCGAACAAACGCGGGAATTCTTTGGCCTGTTAATTATTGCAGGCGCACTATTGATCAACTATTTTGTTTCTGCGGGGATTTCCGCATAAATGCCATTATACAATTTATCTTATTATGAGAGAAGATCATATGAAGGCGGTAAAGGAAATAATAGCGTCTGTTGTTAAAAACAACATCAATTTAGTGGCTGAAAATTGGCTGGACGAATTTATACTAGCTACAGATCAATCGGCACAGTTAGTTAAAGTATTTGTGATGCTGCCACGTAAAACAGGCAAATTACCAGTTGCAATTACCGATGATCAGCAAGAGGCACTCCATGCAGCAGGCTTTGGCTACATTCGTAACTGGACGATTGACAGGCTTGCTCGTGTGTGGTTATTGGCAGGTTTTGATTTGGGAGATAAAGAACTGTTCTTTTCAACCATCAACCGTTTATTTCTGTCAGCAGAGGTGAACGAGGCAGTAGCTTTATATTCAGCACTCCCATTTTTGGCCCATCCTGAAATTTGGGTAAAACGTTGTGCTGAAGGGATCAGAAGCAATATTGGTTCGGTTTTGCAGGCAATTATGGAAAACAATCCTTATCCTTCCGGAAATCTGGATGAAGCTGCCTGGAACCAATTGGTGCTGAAAGCGTTCTTTACCGAAAAAAATATCAGCCTTATTGTGGGTTTAGATCAACGGGCCAATCTGGATCTTGCATTAACGCTGATTGATTACGCAAAAGAACGCTGGGCTGCCGGGCGAAAGGTAAACCCACAACTTTGGCGCCTGGTTGGTAAATTTATAAATGCCGAAATTTTTGAAACCCTTAAAACCGGTTTGCAGCATTACGACCAGATTGAGCAACGTGCCATTGCCCTTGCCATTTCAGCGTCAGGTTACCAGCCGGCAAAAGATTATATCAATACTTTTCCTGAACTGAAGTTGGCCCTGGCCGATGGAAGCTTAAACTGGAATTCATTTTAACCCATAAAAATTTAAGATAAAGATATGTGTTGTAGCAGTTCAATACAAAGAGACAAAGCAATGATGGGAGCGCCCGAAGCTTTCGATATTAGTGCGGTAAAGGGAATGAAGTTCTTCGATCCACATGTTCACATGACTTCGAGAACAACAGACGATTACCAGGCGATGGCCGATGCGGGAGTTGTTGCTTTGATAGAGCCTGCATTTTGGTTGGGGCAGCCACGTACCGGACTGGATAGTTTTAGAGATTATTACAGTAGCCTGATTGGGTGGGAGCGCTTCCGCTCTTCTCAGTTTGGCATTAAACATTATTGCACCATCGGTCTTAATTCAAGAGAGGCCAATAACGAAAGCCTGGCCGAACAGGTAATGGAAATCCTGCCGCTGTTTGTTTATAAAGAAGGTGTTGTGGGTATTGGCGAAATCGGTTTCGACGATCAGACGGCTGCCGAAGAAAAATATTACCGGTTACAGCTGGAACTTGCTAAAGAAGCAGGTTTGCCCGTACAGGTACATACGCCGCATCGCGATAAGAAAAAAGGTACACAGCGTAGCATGGACATTGCTTTGGAGCACGGCCTTGATCCTTATAGTGTAATTATCGACCATAATAATGAAGAAACGGTAAAAGAGGTGTTAGATAGAGGCTTTTGGGCTGCTTTTACCATTTATCCTTTTACCAAAATGGGTAACGAGCGGATGGTAGAAATTGTAAAACAATATGGTGCGGAACGCATTATGGTAAATTCTGCTGCAGATTGGGGCATCAGCGATCCATTAGCGGTACCAAAAACTGCGTCGCTAATGAAAATGCATGGTTTAAGCGATCAGGATATTGAGTTGGTTACTTACCGCAATGCAATTACAGCTTTTGCACAGAGCGGACAGCTGGATGAAGCCGATTTTAACGCACAGATAGACCTTACCGAGAAATTTGAAGGAAATACCATCTTGCGTGGCGGACAGCAGCCCAGAACAGATAAATCGTCTATTATTATTAGTTAGCATATTGAAAAAAATAATTACCTATCTGCGCATGATGCGCCCTGCCAATGTTGTTACTTCAGTAGCCGATATTTTAGCAGGAATTGCTATTTCTGAAGTTTTAAGTAATGGATTTTCCATTCCGTGGTTGTCTATCGCATTTTTGGCCGGCTCAACAGCCTGCTTATATGGTGGAGGAATCATTTTTAACGATGTTTTTGATGCCGACCTGGATAAAATAGAACGTCCGGAACGGGCCATCCCGAGTGGGATAATCAGTTTACAGCATGCGACCATATTAGGAACCATATTGCTTATTGCCGGAATTGCTTTAGCTGCTTTAAATAGTTCAACTTCTGGATTATTGGCACTCCTGGTGGCTGTTTTTGCTCTGCTTTATAATAAATTTGGCAAACACCATTCTTTTTTCGGGCCGTTGAATATGGGTCTATGCCGCGGGTTTAACCTGTTGTTGGGTTTGAGTATTGTACCGGAAATGCTTTATAACCATCATTATCTGGCTATTATTCCAGTTATTTATATTTTCTCCATCACCATGACCAGCCGTGGTGAAGTTCACGGTGGCCACGCTAAAAACTTATATTTAGCCGCTTTTCTATATGCAATAGTCATCTGCGCAATTGCTTGTTTTGCTTTTGCAAACGATAGGTTCTTGTGGTCACTGCTGTTCCTGGTTCCTTTTACCTTTATGATTTTCAGACCACTTTTAAAAGCCATAAAAGAGCCTATTGGTAAAAATATCGGCGGGGCAGTAAAAGCCGGCGTAATTTCACTTATTTTGATGGATGCCGCATGGGCAGTAACTTTCGATGCCCTGATTTTGGCTTTTATAATTGCAGCTTTACTGCCTTTATCCATTTGGCTCTCTAAATTATTCGCGGTTACTTAACCATCCAACACACACAATTGATATGGAACATTTACATCAATCCTTTACTGTACAATATAATTATAATGTTTTCTTTACTTCATCGCTTTTTCTACCTGAAAACGAACTGTTAAACCGTTTTTTAGTTAACCTGAATCCGGCTGTAGCGGTAAAGAAAATTTTATTTGTAATAGATGAAGGTGTAGCCAATGCACATCAGCATCTTAATACTCAGATTAAGGCATATTTTACCAAATACCCTCAAACGCAGTTAATTCAGGATATCCTGGTTATCCCGGGAGGAGAACAGGTAAAAAATGATACTCAATATTTTGATCAGGTATTGGAAGCCATTAATCTTCATGGTATCGACAGGCATTCGTTTGTTGCTGCCATTGGTGGTGGTGCTGTGCTCGATATGGTAGGTTATGCCGCTACAGTTGCACACCGTGGTATTAAACATATCAGGATTCCAAGTACCGTGCTTTCGCAGAACGATTCGGGCGTTGGGGTTAAAAACGGAATTAATTATTTCAATAAAAAGAACTTTTTAGGCACCTTCTCGCCACCGGTTGCAGTTTTTAATGATGAGGTATTTTTAAGTACTTTATCCGATCGCGATTGGCGTTCGGGCATAGCCGAAGCCATTAAAGTGGCACTGATTAAAGACCGCGAATTTTTTGAATGGCTGGAAGTAAACGCCATTGCCCTTGCAAACCGGGATACTACAGCCATGAACTACCAGATTTGGAAATGTGCAAAACTCCACATGGAGCATATCCGGAGTGCCGATCCTTTTGAAAATGGTTCTGCACGCCCATTGGATTTTGGTCATTGGAGTGCGCATAAGCTGGAATACCTGACCAATTTTGAAGTGAGGCATGGTGAGGCGGTTGCCATGGGCATTGCCTTAGATACCGTATATTCCAATTTATCGGGTAGGATCAGTGACGAAGATGCACAAAGGGTAATTTTCCTGATCCAGCAACTTGGTTTCGAATTAACACATCCTTTGTTACAGGTTATCGAAGGGAATAGCCCGATTTTACAGGGATTGGAAGAATTTAGAGAGCATCTTGGCGGCGAACTGACCATCACCTTGCTTACTGGCCTGGGCAGTGGCGAGGAAGTCCACGAAATTGATGCTGACATTTTAAAACAAGCTGCAGAAATATTAAATAACCAAACCGCGATTATTCAACATTAAGCTATGAAATTAACTTCCGGACATTTAACTTTCTGTACTAATATTTATGCAGGCGAAAACTGGATGGCACATTTTGCCGTGTTAAAAGATAGTTTTCCAGTATTAAAAGCACAATTATCGCCAGAGGCACCAATGGGGATCGGTTTGCGCCTTTCCAACCTCGCAAGTATCGAATTGTTGGAAGAAAATCACCTGGAAGCATTTAAACAATGGCTTGCAAAGGAAGGTGGCTATGTTTTTACCATGAACGGATTTCCATACGGAGGCTTTCACCATACCAGGGTTAAAGATCAGGTACATGCACCAGATTGGACAACGGGAGATCGGGTTGAATATACACTCCGTTTGGCCGAAATCCTTTCACAATTGCTTCCTGCTGATATGGATGGTGGCATTTCAACATCGCCATTGAGTTATAAACCATGGTTTACAGCTACTGACGCCAGAAAAAGTGCCACAGCTGATGCAACTGCTAATATCATCAAGGTGGCCGGGGCTTTACATCATATACACAGCCAAAGCGGCAAAGTGATCCATTTGGATATTGAACCTGAACCTGATGGTTTTCTTGAATCAGGCCCGGAATTTATAGATTGGTACGAAAATGTGCTTTTACCTGCCGGGAATGAGGAAAGCATGATCAAAAACCACATCCGTTTGTGCTATGATGTTTGCCATTTTGCAATCGGTTATGAACCGCATACAGCCATCATAAACGAGTTGCAGCAGAAAGGCATTAAAATTGGTAAAATCCAGATCAGTGCTGCACTAAAAGCTAAATTGCCGGCATCTGTTTCAGAAAGAACTGTGGTGTTAGATGAACTGAGCCGTTTTGATGAGCCCACTTATCTTCATCAGGTAATAGCCAGAAAAGATGACGGTAATTTAATCCGTTACCCTGATCTTAAAGAGGGCCTTGCAGATGGCGAAAATCCAGCGGTAGTGGAGTGGAGAGCGCATTTTCATGTCCCTATTTTTGTTGAAGATATGGGCTTGGTCCAATCTACACAATCAGATATTACCGAGGTACTAAACCTGCAAAAAAATAATCCTTTTACTGCTCATTTAGAAGTAGAAACCTATACCTGGGAAGTTTTGCCAACGGCTTTAAAAGCGCCCCTTAACGATTCCATCATCAGAGAGCTGGCCTGGGTTAAAAATTTATTATAAATCAGAATATGCATAAAACCGTTGTTATCGATATTGTAGCCTTATCTGCTTCTGTAATTGGAGCACATACGCCTTTTCTTCAGAAATATATTGCCGAGAACCATTTAACAACTATAGAACCCTTATTGCCTGCAGTTACTACAGCAGTGCAATCGAGTTATCTGACGGGTAAATATCCTGCAGAAAATGGTATTGTAGGTAATGGCTGGTACGATCATGCGGATGCTGAAATTAAATTCTGGAAACAGTCTAACAAACTGGTAAATGCTGAAAAAATATGGGATCGGGCTAAAAAGGAAGATCCTGATTTTACCTGTGCCAATATGTTTTGGTGGTACAATATGTATTCAACAGCCGATTTTTCGGTCACGCCACGTCCAAATTACCTTGCCGATGGACGTAAATTACCTGATTGTTATTCACAACCTGCCGAACTGCGCGACCATTTGCAGGCTAAACTGGGGCAGTTCCCCCTGTTTCAGTTCTGGGGTCCTGGTGCAAATATTAAATCAACAAGATGGATTGCAGATGCCTCGATGGAAACTGAAAAGCTACATAATCCTACGCTTACCTTAATTTACCTGCCGCATTTGGATTATTGCCTGCAAAAATTTGGCCCTGAGCTGGATAAAATCAGTACAGAACTCAAAGAAATCGATCAGGTTGTAGAAGAATTGGTGCGTTTTTACGAAAGTAAAGGTGCACGCATTATCCTGCTTTCTGAGTATGGCATTGCACCTGTAAATAACCCGATCCATCTTAATCGTTTGTTCAGGGAGAACGGCCTGATCCAGATTCGTGAAGAAAGAGGATTAGAGTTGCTTGATCCGGGGGCATCTAAAGCCTTTGTAGTGGCCGACCATCAGGTAGCACATGTTTATATCAACGATAAAAGTGTAACCGAACAGGTGAAGGCTTTGTTGAAAAACGCAGCTGGTATTGAATTGGCTTTGGATAAAGAAGAACAGAAAAAACACCACATTAACCACGAACGTTCTGGCGATCTGGTATTGGTGGCTAAAGAAAACAGCTGGTTTACCTATTATTTCTGGCTGGATGATGCCAAAGCACCCGATTATGCAAGGGTTGTTGATATCCATAAAAAACCGGGCTACGATCCTGTAGAAATGTTCATGACCTCTAAATTGAGGGCAGGGTACAAACTTTTAAGAAAAAAAGCTGGCTTCCGTTATGTGATGGATGTAATTCCACTCGATGCTACGCTGGTTAAAGGATCGCATGGGGGCATTAATGGCGCTGAAAAGTTTAAACCTGTTCTGGTTACTTCAAAAGCGATTGATAAAACCTTAAAAGCACCGGATGTTTATCAGGTGATTTGGGATAGTTTAACTGTTTAAAAAGAACGACTGTTCTGCTGATCTGATAGTTATCGAATTAGCAGAACGATCGCATTTAAGAAGGATCTTGTTTAGTTAAAGTTCAAATAAATTAATCTTTTTAAGAGCCTTACCTATAAGATAATTATTATTCCCTTACAAACCTGTACCCGCAACCTTCTATACAAGGCGGATTAAGTTGAAGATACTTTGCCGAAACTTTATAACGATAAGTAAAAGGCATTTTATAGTTATTGCTGAAAACCTCCATGTTTAAGCTATCCAAAATTCTGAATGCATATAAATCAGGAACGGCACTTCCACTAAATTTCCCAGCTTTGTCTACTGATTTTTCTAAAGTAAGGTACTTGGCATCTCCGCTTACTTTTTTATATTCTCCACTTCCAAAACCAGGATTGAACATTGTTTCAGTGAGTTTCCATTTGCCGTAAACTTCGCCCGGCCCATCATTATTGTTGTCTGATTTTTTGCAGGATACATGAATAACACCTGCAACCGCTAAAAGGAGTAATACTATCTTTTTCATAAAGCTTTAATTTACAGCTTATACGTTACAAAAATCAAAAACGCTACTAAACAGTTGTTTTTTCGTTAATTAAACATTTTCCTAAAGGCCAGGGGCGATACCTTGGTTTTTGCTTTGAATAATTTATTAAGTGATTGCGGATGTTCAAAGCCAAGCGGAACCTGTAATAAACCAAACTTTATAAGCTAGAGCGGTAGTATTATCCTGATTTTCTTGTTGTTCCATAATTTTTTGACTGAAATAAATTGATAATCCAAAGGTGAGCATGGTTCAATGTTATTTTTAGTCGAATTGAGGGCTTTTGTAGCCAAAATGAGGAAAAAATGGGAGTAGCTTAGCTTGATTTTAAAACAACCAAAATGAGTATAACACTCAGCATCAGAATAAAAAAAGAAAATTTAAAATAAACGGTAAGAAAAGGGAATTTTTTTTCCTGTGCACCGCAATGGATTAAATTTTCCTGAAGTTGTTGTACGTATTTTTCGTTTTCCTGTTGATCCCTGCTAAGTTGTTTAAAATCTTTAAACTTTTTAAAATCCTGTGATGTTCCTGGCACCAGTATCCAAAGTTTTTGATCAGTTTGCAAGTAGATCACATTTAATAGCAAGGCATCTTTCTTGATCTGGTAGTGCTTAACATTGATGAGGCTATCCGCAACAACAGGACCATTTTCCCATGTAATGTTAATGCGGTGATACGCATTGTAGATAAAAAGTGTACCAATGGCTATTGCTATGGGCAAGATAACTTCTTTGGTAAGGATGGCATCTACAATTTTAGGATAGGGGAGTGAATTATAAGGGTCAAGTTCTCCAATCAGCATAACCAGCATTAAAATATTGACCAGGTTGAAAACAAGACTAACTATAAAATAAGCTTGTTTTAAATCAGCACATTTTAAGTGTACTGGAAACATTTTCTGACCAAGGCCATAAGCTTCAGGGAGTACATCAGGAAAATTATCAACTTCCTGCTGAAATTTTTTATTCCGATAACGGATAATAATGCCCAATACCACGATACAGAGAAACGCTATTCCGATAAACAGGTACATGGTATATTGTGAATTCAAATGGCTAAAAGAGATTAGAGCTTACTGTTTCAAACTTTTGTAAAAGACAAATACACAGGCATAAATGTTTTTCTGTCCCTTGTTTTTCGGTTGTTTAGTTATTAAGTTGTTTTTAAATCCGTGTCCTGTATCCTTACAGACCATTAAAGCGTATTTTATTTCGGTATGTGAGACACAGACCAAGGAGTTGGTTAATAAGATTGGTGGGACACGAACCATGGCAATGGAAAAATTCACACTTTCGGTGGTAGTTTAATGATCTGTTATTTGGAGCGCAATCCCTGTGTAAAACAAGAAGTTTCTTCCCGTTTTCCGTTTTTACGCTTCGCTTCCTCGTGCCTCGTCGCTGCAGGGTAACACTTCAACCGGGGCTAGGTGGGCAAAGCAGCATTTCATTTTTGGGGCTGCAGGGTGAAGAACCCTTGTTGATTAAACCTGATTGAGCGGAATAGCCCGCAGCGCAGCGAGGACTATAAGCGAAAGCGGGGCTGTAAACTGCCAAGAACCACAAGCCAATCATTTCCTAATTTTAATAAAACTCTTTCTTAATCGTCATTCTGAATTTATTCTATTTTGGTCTGTGGGAACACAGACCGAGGAGTTGGTAGTTTTTCGCAGATCAATTTGTTTTTATTTGTGCTCAAGAATGCTGGCGCATTTTGGAGTGCCAAAGTACCCAAAGCGCTTTGCGTTAAGTTAAAAGTATATGTCGTTCGAGAAAGCCACTGTTTGAAAAAACAAAGGAGTTAGAATAGTAGTTCTTGTTCGTATGCGCGTCATTTCAACTTAGTGTAGTACCCGAAGACTATGCGAAGCAAAATCTTTGAACTTTCAATAATCATAGTTCAAAGATTTCTCCATTTCGCTGCGCTTCAGTCGAAATGACGTTCGACTTTGGGAATCTGCCATTATTATTTGGCCGGGAACCCAATGTTTAATAAATGGGTATTTTAAGTTTCTCACTTTCGCGATAATGACGACTTTCCTATTGGGATCTGCCTCAGGCATCTTCCATTTCACCTTGTCCATCTTCCATCTTTTAAAGGCTTACACCTCTTTTCCATGGGATAAAATCATCCTGGTTAAGCTGTACGGCTTTTGGAATTTCTTCGCCACTGGCCACTTTAATACAGTATTCTAATATATCTTCGCCCATTTCGTTAATGGTTTTTTCGCCATTGATAACTGGTCCGGTATCGATATCGATAATATCACTCATGCGTTTAGCCAGGATTGAGTTGGTAGCTACTTTAATGGTTGGGCAAATCGGATTTCCTGTTGGCGTGCCTAAACCTGTAGTGAATAAAATTAACGTTGCCCCGGCAGCAGCTTTACCTGTAGTCGCTTCAACATCATTTCCTGGTGTACATACTAAACTTAGACCAGGTTTAGTCGCAGGTTCGGTATAATCTAAAACATCTACCACAGGAGCGGATCCGGCTTTACGCGCAGCACCAGCCGACTTAATCGCATCAGTAATTAAGCCATCTTTAATGTTGCCTGGAGAGGGATTCATGTAAAAACCCGAACCCACTTTATGCGCCAGATCATCATACTCCGTCATTAAACGGATAAATTTTTCGGCAGTTGGCTGATCAACTGATCTATCGATCATTTCCTGCTCCACTCCACAAAGTTCGGGGAACTCTGCCAATAAAACCTTTGCACCTAAGGCTACCAATAAATCGGCACAGTAACCAACCGCAGGATTTGCTGAAATGCCACTAAAGCCATCACTACCACCACATTTCACGCCCACACACATTTTGCTTAGCGGCGCCGTCGCACGCTCTTGTTTATTAATGAACATCAATCCTTCAAAGGTATCGCGGATAGCATTTTGGATCAATTGCTCTTCGCTTTGTGCCTTTTGCTGCTCGAAAATTAAAAGTGGTTTATCAAAATCAGGATCAAGGGCAAACAAGTCGCGTTTAAAATCTTCTACCTGTAAATGCTGGCAGCCTAAACTTAAAACGGTTATACCAGCCACGTTGGGATGATGGGCATAAGCCGCCAATAATTTGCTTAAAGTATCCGAATCCTGACGTGTTCCGCCGCAACCCCCATTGTGTGTGAGAAATTTAATTCCATCTACATTTTTAAAGGTGCGGTTGGCTTTATCTACTTTAGGTTCAAAACTAATATGGTTAATGTCTTCTCCGTTTTCATAGGCCTGAACCAGTTTGTGGGTGTAAGATTTATATTTATCATCTACAGCATAACCCAATTCACTATAAAGCGATTCCTTAATAATATCCAGGTTTCTGTTTTCACAAAATACAGTCGGGATAAACAACCAATAGTTTGCGGTGCCCACCGCGCCATTTTTACGGTGATAACCATTAAAACTGCGGTTGGCATATTTACTCACATCGGGTGCTTCCCATTTGTAATTAACATTACGATAGGCAAATGGCTCTGCAGCATGTTTGGTATTCTCCACATTCATCCGCATTCCAGCCTTTACCTCAAATTGTACCTTTCCAACCAAAACGCCGTACATCATTACCTCATCGCCTGCTTTCATATCCTGCATAAAAAATTTATGTTTGGCAGGGATTTCATCAACAGTAACATAGGTATTTCCTTCATGCACTATTTTGGTGTCTTGAGGCAAATCCTGTAACGCAACCAACACATTATCAGCATTGTTAATCTTGATGACTAATTTTTTCATCTATTTATAATCTGTTTTACTGTATGAACACATCAGTTTTAAATCGTTTCCTTATTATTATCCACAACTTATCCTGAGTTTTAGGGGAATAAAAAGCATGCACACAGATATAAGAATCCGTGTTTATCTGTGATAAAAAATAAAAAACCAATTGATGGTTTACTCATTCTTAATATTATACTTCTAAACTAATTTCTTTTTCAATGTGATTGGGTTTCCATCCTTTCCAGCCGAAGTAGAAAACCACTAAAAAGCATACAAAGGGCACTAAATAGCCATATTGTATATTGTGTGTGGCATCCGATATCAAACCTAATACCGGTGGTAAAAAAGCACCACCAACAATAGACATTACAATTAACGACGAGCCCAGTTTTGTGTCTTTACCCAAACCTGCTATACCCAACGAGAATATGGTTGGGAACATGATCGACATAAAAAAGGCGACACCGATTAAAGCATAAATGGTAATCATTCCACTTGCAAAAATAGATACGAGTGTAAGTACAGCGCTGATTAATGCATACAGCATCAATAGTTTATGGGCAGCTACGTATCTCATAAAGAAAGTTCCGGCGAACCGGCCAACCATAAAAGCTAAACCTGCTGCACCAGCGTACCATTTCGCGGCATCCTGACTGATTCCTGCCGAAGAGGTGACGAAACTGATAAATAGGCTCAATACGCAAACCTGGGCACCTACATAAAAAAACTGACCGATAATTGCCCAACGCAAATGGCTATGGCCTAATACATGTGAAAAACTGCTTTTCTCCTGGGTATTTTCTTCTTCTTTAATATCAGGCAGTTTGGTGAAAATAAATAGAACAGCAACTACAATAATCAGGAGGCCCAAAATTAAATAAGGTGCTTTTACGGTCGATGCCTCTTCGAGTATATAAGCCTGTTTTTCTAAGGGCAACATTTTCGCCAATTGCGCGTCGGTATATTTTACTTCGGTAAAAATAAATTTACCGCCAAGTACAGGTGCTAAAAACGCAGCTAAACCATTAAAAGACTGAGAGAAATTTAAACGCTGTGTAGCTGTTTCTGGTGGGCCTAACACGGTAACATAAGGATTTGCCGCTGTTTCCAGAAAGGTTAAACCACAGGCGATGATAAAAAGTGCACCTAGGAAAAATATATATTGTGCAGTGTTAGCTGCAGGTATAAATAATAAACAGCCGATGGCGAATAAAACAAGGCCTAATATAATACCGCTTTTATATCCATACTTGCGCATAATGTAACCAGCAGGTAGCGCCAATAAAAAATAGGCAATAAAAACCGAAGAATCAACCAGGGTAGATTCGAAAACGTTTAATTGAAAAGCTTTGCGTAAATGAGGAATTAATACAGGATCGAGATTGTGGACAAAGCCCCAGAAGAAAAAGAGGCTGGTGACCAAAATTAATGGAAATAAATATCCCTTACCATTTTTTGGTGTATCGGATACCTGAAAGTTCGTTGATGGTGTGTGGCTCATGTTTATTTGGTTATAAATGGTTTAAGCAGCTTCTGCTAAATAAAAATAGTTAAACTTCTGACATCTTAAGCACCAGTAACCAATGATTTCGATATCGGCTGTTTTAGATGATTAGATAATAGCCCTGTATCCATAACTGGGTATTTTAATGCCAGTGTTATTATCTAACATGGATGGCAAATCATCCAACTTTTATAAAATGTTTTTGATTGGTTGTCGCTTTACAAATTAAACCCTAAAGTGCTAATAAAAATTTAACTTTATGATCTAATTATTAAATGATATTGGCTCGATTTTTTACATTGCAAAATAATTTTGCATATTAGATTGATTTTTTAAGATTTTATGAAACCGCATTTACTTAATGTATCTACCAATTCAGTAGATTCTTTTAGCGCTCGAAGAGATGTTTTGCCCGATATTAACAACCGTTGGCATTACCATTCTGCATTAGAATTAATCTACGTTAAAAAAGGCAGGGGTACGCAGTTTATTGGCGATAGTATTAAAAATTTTAAAGATGGTGATGTGGTTTTGTTAGGGAGCAATTTACCACATTATTGGCGCTTTGACCCGGAATTTTTTGATGAAAAGGCTTGTGAGCCGGTTGATGTTTATGCGATTCATTTTAAGGAAGATTTTTTGGGTAGGGATTTTCTCGATCTTCCCGAAAATCAGGAACTTAAAAAAGTTTTACTTCAATCCACACAGGGAATTCAGTTACAAGGAATTTCGAAAGAAAGAATTGCTGGTTTAATGCCTCAGATTATTGAGGCAACGGGTACTATGCGGATCATAAAAATACTCGAGGTATTAACAGAAATAGCCAATTGCGAAGAAAAAAGCACATTGGTTTCGCTAGGCTTTAAACCAAATTTTTTGGAGAACGAGAAAGATAGGATCCAATCTATTTATAACTATACCATTAGCAATTACAAGAATAAAATTGAACTAAAGGAAATTGCAGCGGTAGCAAAAATTAGCCCCAATTCATTCTGTAAATTCTTTAAAACTAAAAGTAGGAAAACGTATACACAGTTTCTGAATGAGATTAGAGTAGGGCAGGCCTGTAAATTATTGATCGAAAATGATCTAACTGTGAAAGAAATCTGCTACGACTGTGGATTTTACAATTTTACCAGTTTCCACAAATACTTCAGGGAAATAACGGGCAAAACTCCATTGAAATATCAGCAGGCTTTTTCTAAACAATAACTATCATTAATAAGGTCGATTATAGGATTAGAGTTTAAGCGCTAACTGAATATTTTATCAGCAATATCTCTGATCCTAAACCTGAAAAAAGGGTGAAAGAATTGACAATGGCCATAATTATCTTATATGCCTGGTTCCAAACATAAGTTTTAAGGATGGCCTGTTTTACGGCTCCTCATCGCTATGTTTTTATAGCTCTGCGATTTTAAGGTACACAGCAACTGCTCCCTACTTAATTAAGTGGATTTCCAATAAATAAAAAAATGTCTTTAATACAATTTTGGGCGCAGGCCAGGTTATAACAACATGGTTTTGCTATCAAAATTTAATGTCTTGACTTGAAAAGAGAGGTTAATTTTGATGACGGGAAAAGAACTGGTTAAAATTTTTCGTCATCGCTGGGAATCTGCTCAGCGGAGAAATAACAGTACAACATAGATCCAAAAGAGATAATATAAAATACTGCTGTGATTAAAAGAAATGTGCTCATATATATAGATATTTGGTTAGTGTAATTATAAAGTTAAGTTATCTTAAATACAAGAGGATATTGCAATTTATTTTATATTAATTATTAACATAGTTGGTTTTTGATGTTGAAAACTGTTTATTTAGTTTTTTTGTTGTGTCGGTTTATCTTATTTTTATCTCAATTATAGATGTTTACCTGGACTGAAATTTATCGCGATATTGGGTCGGCGTCATCCCGACTGATTTTCTAAACACTTTTCTAAATGCTTTTGGATCATTGTAGCCAGAGTTATAAATTACCTCTGTCATTTGTTGAGCAGTTTGCTCCAATAATTTTTTAGCGGCTTCGATACGGGTTTGTTGAAGATACTCAATAGGGGTTATTCCAATCACCTGTTTAAAACGGCGCACAATATTTCTTCTACTGGAAGGGATATCTTTAATCATCTCTTCGATAGTGGCCACATCCTGATAGTTATTTTCAATTTTTTCTTGTGCCGATGCAACAATATCATCATTGTGATGGCGGATGGGCTGGAAGGTGCTAAAGTACAATTGGTTTACGCGGTCCATATCAATTGCAAAAATTTTAGCCACCTTAACGGCCATATCTTTACCGCAATGAAGCTGTAGCAGGTGTAACAATAAATGAAAGGTAGAGGTGGCGCCACCGCTTGTGAATAATCTGCCGTCTTGTGTTACTGTTTTTTCAGCCTTTAAATGCACTAAAGGAAATGCCGCAGAAAAAGCAGAACAAGCATCAACATGTGTGGTTGCCGCTTTGCCATCCAACAATCCCGACGCAGCCAGTAAAAATGCACCAGTACAAAAAGTTGCGATTTCTGCCCCCGCGTAATGCTGTTTGTTTAACCATGGGACATAACTTTTATTGGCCGAAATACATTCCTTAATATCATTGGTGGCAAAAGATGGGATCAAAATAAGATCAACATCGGTAGCTTTTTGCAAAGGGATACAGGGGTGTTCGCTAAAGTTATAATTTTTATCATCCGAGGTGATTAAATTGATATTAAAAGGCGTTTCGAGCTCATCTTTGCGATAAAATCCATTTACGGTATCAAAAACATCTAAAATAGCTGCTACGCTTAATAATCTGAAGTTCTGGGGCATTAAAACACCTATTTGTATCATTTGGTTAAAAATTTAGGTATCATAAATATATGAAAATTGTCTGAAATGCCCCTTAATATTGACTTTTACGGCAAGGGTAGTCATCAATATTAAGCCATAACTTTATTCATATACTAACCACCTGATAAAATTATATGAAAAGCAAACCAACCAGTGGCAGAATGTACGGTATAATTGTATTGTACGAAATGCAAACAGATTTTTTATTGAGGGCTTTAGATGGGATAGACCAAAAAGATGCGCAAAAAAGATTGGATACCAAAGCCAATCACATCGCCTGGATTACGGGCAGTATAGTGCAAGGGCGGTATTTTCTGGCTAAATCGTTTGGCATCGATCTTCCATCCATCACCGACGAACTTTTTGCCAATAACAAGGGGATTATCGATGATGCGGTTTATCCGACGCTTGCAGATTTTATAAAAGATTGGGAAAATATTTCTCCAAAGCTGCAGGAAGCTTTAACCCAGGCTACGGATGAAAAACTGGAAGAGAAGCTCAACATACCCGGAATGGAAATTACCCTTTTCGAAATGATCAGTTTCAGCACCTATCGGGATGCGAACTGCATCGGACAAATTGCCTTGTGGCGTAGGTTATTGGGCTATCCAGGAATGAATTATATGTAAGTTATGGAAAAAGTAATTAATGAAGCCAACGAAACCTTATTGGCATTGGAAAACGCTTTCTTAAAATTTGATATCTCATTGGTGAATAAAGTGCCTTTTGAAGGCAGCTGGACCGCAGGTCAATTGGCTGAGCACCTTGTTTTGTCGAATTCGGGCTTTTTACAGGTTATTAATGGCCCTGTAAGGGAAACAGATAAACCAGCCGATTTTATGGTAGCGCAAATTAAAAAGGATTTTTTGAATTTCGATGTGAAGTACGATTCGCCTAAAGAAATTTCTCCTGAAAATAGAGCCTACAACCCGTCTGAATTATTGGAAAATTTAGGGCAGGTCAGGATGGGAATATCGGCAGCGGCGGGAAACCTGGATTTAACTAAAACCTGTAGCGCTTATGAACTGCCAGGTTATGGTTTTCTAACCCGCTTAGAGGCTGTTTATTTTGTGATCTATCATACACAACGACATATCCACCAATTAAAAAATATTTACAGTAGCTTAAATCCCAATTGATTTTAACTAAATTTATGAGAAACAACAAGCTTGATTTACTCAATCCCTACACCGGTAAATGGAAAACAGAAGGTTTAACCAAATCGGGAGAAGTAATTACAGGAACCGACACTTACGAATGGATTGAAGGCGGTTTCTTTTTGACGCATAAAGTAGATATAACGTTTAACAAGAAAAAGGTACAATCTTTAGAAATTATTCATTATGATGATATGGAGGATGTTTTCAGATCGCAATCGTTTGATAGCCAAGGAAGCATTTCAATATCTACCCTTAAAATTTACGACGATATCATTTTAATATTTGCTGATACTGAAAGATTTAAAGGGAATTTTAAAGCCAATACGATTGAAGGAATCTGGGAACAATTTGATGGTAAAAACTGGGTGCATTGGATGGATATCAAATTAACAAAAATTTGATCATAACATCATACTGAACCTGTGTAAGTATTTAAAAGGCTGGTTAGATCTTAAAACAAGTTAAGGATGAGGCCAGTTTATGGGATTTGTCATTCTGAATGCAATGAAGAATCCTTATTAAACAAGCTTTAAGGTCAGTTTTTCATAGGTGAACGATTCTTCGCTGCGCTATCATTGACGTTGTTTTGCAAATAATTATTAATCAGAACTTTAACTGCTTCGGCATTTCCGCCCAGCTAGGCCATAGCACGATATCCCCGTTCTGCCTAAATCCGGCCTAACAAATTTTTCGGGTTGCACTGCTTAAGCCAACCTACTAGCTTCGAAAGAAAAATTTTCAGCCGGTGTTTTTTGTTTCTTTTTGACACCAAAAAGAAAGAGCCCTTCGGCGGCGGCGAGCCGAGGCAAGACCGCGCCGTAGGATAAGAGAAGACAATTGTACTTCACTCATATTGATTTTAAACAATTAATTAACCCTCAGAATGACAATTAAGATAATGGTCAGTATACCAATGAAAATCTAAAAAAAAATATTATTTTTAAATATAAACCGAAAATTAAACCACTATGAAAATCGCAGTTATTATTGTACGCGTGCTTTTAGCCGCTATGTATCTTTTTGCTTCTGTAAGCTATTTTCTTAATTTAATGCCAAAGGCTCCGGAGATGACAGCGGCACAAACTAGTTTTATGACTGGTTTAATGGCGTCTGTGTACCTTTTTCCATTGATCAAAATAACCGAATTGGTTGGTGGGGTACTATTGCTTATCGGCCGTACAGCACCTTTGGCCGCATTGGTGGTTTTTCCGGTTACGCTCAATATTTTCCTATATCATGCATTTTTAGGCCCGAAAGATTTACCTATGGTTGCGGTAATGCTCCTGTTCAACTTATTTCTGTTTTATGCTTATCGTACAAAGTACCTGCCCATCGTTTCAAAGTAAATTTTACCATTTATAAAACTTTCTCATACTTTTTCCCTTTATTTAGTGTTTCGATATAAGGTGTAATTCATTATCTTTAAAAACTAACTAGAAATAAAAAATATGAGAAAATTCCCATTTTTAATGCTACTCCTTGTAGCCGTATCATTTTCTGCTTTTGCACAGAACAAAGATGCGGTTGTTGGCAAATGGCTTAATCCATCAGGAGAAGGACAGATTGAAATTTATAAAAAAGGCGACAAGTTTTATGGAAAATTGGCCTGGATAAAAGAGCCGAACATCAACGGAAAACCTAAATTAGATGTTAAAAACCCTGATGAAAAGCTACAGAAACGTGCTTTATTGAATCTGGAAATATTGAAAAATTTTGTTTATGATGATGGCAAATGGACAGATGGAACGATTTATGATCCCAAAAGTGGCAAAACATACAGCTGTAACATGTCTTTAAAGAGTAACGATGTGTTAAATATCCGCGGATATGTGGGTATCTCACTTTTAGGACGTTCTGAAACTTTTAGACGGGTTAAATAACAACAGATGAAAAAAATAATATGGTGCCTTTTAGTGGCACCTTTTTTTTGCGCCGCGCAGTCGTACTCCATAAAACCCTTGAATGAGCATACTAAGACCAGTTTACGCGGATTAAGTGTCGTATCAGATCAGGTTGCCTGGGTAAGTGGTAGCAATGGATCAGTAGGTAAAACCACTGATGGCGGCAAAAGCTGGACCTGGGTAAAACCCAAAGGGTATGAAAAAATCGATTTTAGGGATATCGAAGCTTTCAACGATAAACAGGCCATTATTGTGGGAATTGCCTCACCTGCCTATATTCTGAAAACCATTGATGGTGGAGAAACCTGGACAGAAAATTATAAAAATGTAGATTCAGCAATATTTTTAGATGGTTTGAGTTTCTGGGATAAAAATAAAGGTATCATTTTCGGCGACCCCATTAATGACAAAATGCAATTGCTTAAAACCGTAGATGCAGGTAAAGCCTGGGAGGATATCTCTTCAAATTTAAAAGTCAGTTTGGCCAAAGGTGAAGCCGGTTTTGCCGCCAGTGGCACAACCATAAAAACATTACCTGGTGGCAAAACCTGGATTGCAACAGGTGGAACAGTATCCAACATTTATTTCTCATCTGATTATGGTCAAACCTGGCAGGTATTTAAATGTCCTATTTTACAGGGTGAGGGGAGTACTGGTCCTTTCTCGATCGATTTTTATAACGAAAAAACAGGTGTAACCGTTGGCGGTAACTACTTAAAAGACAAAGAAAATCCGAATAATGTGCTGTTAACGAATGATGGAGGCAAAACCTGGAAAAAGCCAATTTTGCCTGTTTCAGGCTTCCGATCGGCCGTAACTTATATTAATGCTAAAACCGTAATTGCAACGGGTACTTCAGGCACAGATATTTCTACAGATGGCGGTCAGAACTGGAAACACATTTCAGATCAAAGTTTTAATGCTGTTCAAAAAGCCAAAAAAGGTACACAAATTCTTCTTGCAGGAGAGAAAGGTAATATCTATCAATTGGAGGTTAGCAAATAAAATTTCAGCCCTATTACGTAACAGTTTTATTGATTAAGTATCTAATCAGTAAAAGGATTCAATAAATAAAAAGATTGAGGCATTGAGATTGATAAAATTTTGTTTCTTTGCTCAACTAAAACTTTAATTTAAAACATACACACACTCGCTCAATGGATTTTTTGCATACAATTTTAGGTGATGATATACAGGCCGGATTATTAATTATTTTAAATTTAATTGTGATCGAAAGTTTGCTTTCGGTTGATAATGCTGCTGTTTTGGCAACCATGGTAATGGATTTGCCAAAGAACCAACGCGATAAAGCATTAAAATACGGTATTATCGGTGCCTACGTTTTCAGGGGTATTTGTTTATTCCTGGCAGCATGGTTGGTTAAAATCTGGTGGTTAAAACCACTTGGCGGTTTATACTTATTATACCTGGCTTTCGATTATTTTAGAAAAAAGAACAGTAAAAAGAATGAGGAAGAAGAGGAAGTAGATAAAAGCAAAAGCTGGATTTATAAATCGACTGTTGGTTTAGTGGGTACTTTTTGGGCTACGGTTGCTTTGGTGGAAGTAATGGATCTTGCTTTTTCTATTGATAACGTTTTTGCTGCGGTGGCATTTACAGATCATATCTGGTTAATCTATATCGGTGTTTTTATCGGAATTTTGGCCATGCGTTTTGTGGCGCAGGCTTTTGTAAAACTGATGGAAAAATTTACCTTTTTAGAAACAGTGGCCTTTATCGTAATTGGTGTTTTGGGTATTAAACTTACCTCTTCATTATTTACGCATTTTTATCCCGAGTCGCCAATTTCTCATGCCATTGAAGGAGAAAAAACAGATCTTTTCGTGTCTATTTTTACTGTAGCCATTTTCATTATACCTGTATTAACCTCCCTTTTGTTTAACTATCCCAAAAAACACAAAAGCGATATTGTTATTTCGGATGAAGCCGAAGAAGTATTGGATAAGTCTTAAGGCTTATCTTTCATAAATCTTACAATCAACCGCTTCTGATTATACAACAAATTTGTAATATTAGAATTTATTAAACAGGATACAATGGCTTTTTACAAACATTACTCATTCGATCTTTGGTTAACGTTGATTAAATCTAATCCAACTTACAAGCAGGAACGGGTACAGTATTTTTTCAGGAATTTTAATGGCAAGCATAAAAGCATTGATGAAATTGCCATCACTTTCCGTCAGGTAGATTTAATGGTAAACGCCATTAATGAAAAAGCCGGTAAAAATGTTGATGCTGATGAAATGTATTTGATGATCATCAGCATGATCAATGATTACGATTTCAACTTTGGTGATGTAGACCTTAATGTGCTCGATCATGATATGGAACAGATCGTATTTGACCATATGCCAAAGCTTTACTGTGGTGATTGTTTAAATGTGCTGGCTAAAATCAAAGAGTCGGATAAAAGCTCCACCAATATCTTAAGTAACACAGGTTTTATTAAAGGTAAGACCTTAAAAAAAGTAATTGAACATTTAGGGATTGGTCAGTTTATCGATTTTCAGCTTTATTCTGATGAAGTGCGCATGTCGAAACCCAGCACAGGTTTTTTTCAGTTGATGTTAGATCGCATTGATAGAACAAAACACCCCGAATTATTGTTAACAGATGTCATCCATGTTGGAGATAACCCCCATGCTGATGTTCGCGGAGCAGAAGCAATGGGAATTAATAGTATGCTGATCAATTCAAACAATTTATCTATCTCAAACCTACTCTATGATACCGTATAATTTCTCACTCCATAAAATAGACAATACAGTCGATTTTGGCTTTAGTGCCGACGATTATAGTCGCTTTAAGTTTGGCGATGACCTTGTTGCCCGATCTTTCGGGAAAGACCTGGCTGATGGTTTTATCAGGTATTACCTGGCCGATAATCTAATTACCGATCAGATTGTGGTCATTTCCAGTCCTTATAGTTTTATCCCTACGGCAACTTTTGCCATGAAAAACTATTTCGTTTGCCAACTTAACCGTTGGCTGGTCGAAAATGGCGGTTTAGCTGTACAGGAAACCAAAGTGCACAGAACCATTACCTATAAAGAAGATTATGGCGAACTAAGTGCAGAAGAAAGGCTTTCGCTAATTGGTAACGATTCGTTTCACATCGATAAGGATTTTTTGACCGGTAAAACACTTTTATTTCTGGATGATATCAGGATTACGGGGAGCCATGAACGCATGATCTTAAAAATGGCAAAAGAATATGGTTTAAAGAACGAAATGCACATGCTTTATTTCGCCGAACTTGTCAATAAGAATATCCATCCCAACGTAGAAAACTTCCTGAATTACCATCAGATCAAATCTATTTTCGACCTGGAAGAAATTATAGATGGTGGAAATTTTTGTTTCAATACCCGTATTGTGAAATACATTTTAAATACTACTTCGAGCAGTTTTGCCATCTTTTTAGAACGCCGGAGTACCGATTTTATCAATCAACTTTACGATCTATCTTTAGGGAATAACTACCATGCAATAGAAGCGTATTCGAAAAATTTACATCTTATAAAAGACTATATCAAAAACAACAATTATAAATTAATTTAATATGGCTATTAATTTGCAAAAGGGGCAAAGAGAAAATATCGATGCTCCTAAATTTACAATAGGTTTAGGTTGGGACACCAACAGCTCTTCAACAGGTTCTGCATTCGATTTAGATGCTTCAATTTTTTTACTAAACGATCAGAAAAAGCTAATTTCAGACGAAAACTTTGTATTCTACAATAATTTGGTTTCTCCGGATGGCGCTGTAGAACATACGGGTGATAACTTAACTGGCGATGGCGATGGCGATGATGAGCAGATCAAAATTGATTTAACCAAAGCTGATGCTAAAGTAAGTGAGATCTGTATTGTGGTAACCATTCACGATGCTGAGAACAGAAGACAGAATTTTGGACAGGTGAGAAACTCTTTCATCCGTATTTTTGACGCGGTAACCAATGAAGTAATCTTAAAATATGAATTAGAAGAAGATTTCTCTATCGAAACAGCAGTAGAATTTGGCCGGATTTACAAACGCGAAGGCAAATGGAAATTTGAGGCCGTTGGCGTAGGTATGAAAGGTGGTTTACAGGATTATTTAAACAAATATCAATAATATTATGGCAATCAATCTTCAAAAAGGACAGCGTATTAGTCTGGAAAAAAGCAATGGCAGCAAACTTCAGAATGTTTGTGTAGGTATTAACTGGGGTGCTATTGAAAAGAAAGGCCTTTTCGGTTTCGGATCTTCGAAAGAAGCGGTAGATTTAGATGGAAGCTGCGCATTATACAACGAAAACAAACAACTTTTAGAGGTAGTTTATTTCGGTAACCTAAAATCTAAAAACGGTTCTGTAAAGCACAGTGGCGACGATTTAACTGGCGATATGGGAGGCGATGATGGTTTAGATAATGAAGTGATCACACTTGATTTTTCACAGCTGGATGCTAATGTAAGCTACGTTGCCTTTGTTTTGAACAGCTTTAGAGGTCATGATTTTGGTGCGATTCCTTTTGCTTCCATCCGCATTTATGAAGGCACAACGAAACGTGTTAATGAGGTTTTTGCTAAATTCGATATTGCTAACGGAGCAAATTTTGCAGGTCACGTATCAATGGTGATGGGCGTTTTCTACAAGAAAAACGGTGAATGGAAATTTAATGCCATTGGCGAACCTACCAAAGATAAAAAACTGGAAGATACTGTTAAAACTGTAACTCAAAACTATTTATAAGCCGTAAAGCTGGTAATTATCAAACTATGGAAACCAACCCGAACGTTACCCAAGCCCTTACTCCGGTTAAACTGGATAAAGATGGCAATGTGGATCTCGAGAAAATAACCTCGGAGGAAACGCTTAAATACAATGAAATTGCAAAATCGCTCGAACCATCAGACGTAAATTCTATCCTGAATTACGGAAGCGATGCCCAAAACTCAATGGAGAAATACAGTAACGAGTTTTTATCGTCTGTACGTACCTATAATAGTGGCGAAGTTGGCGGTTTAATTAACGAACTGCTAACCGAACTGAATTATATCGATGTTTCTGAATTGGAACAGAGCGGCTTTAAGAGTTTCATCTCTAAAATCCCGTTCTTAAAAAGTTTAGTGGTTGATGTGAAGAAACTTTTTCAGAAATATGATGTGGTGGTAAATAATATCGACAAAATTACCAACAAAATTAAAGCTGGAAGGTTAAATTCAATTAAAGACAACAGTTCGCTGCAAACCATGTTCGATAGCAATGTTAGCTACATCCATCAGATGGAAGAACTGATTATCGCCGGACAATTAAAATACAACGATCTGAGCATTAAATTAGCCGAAATGGAAGGTCGGCCGGCAGATTACCAGGATTATGAAATTGCCGATTTAAGGGATTTTATTAGCCGTTTGGATAAAAGACTGGCCGATATGAAGATTGTGCGTTTCATTATGTTGCAGTCTTTGGCGCAGATCCGTGTGGTGCAAAATAACAATACTTCAATTGCAGAAAAAGCACAATCGATTGTTTCTACAACTATTCCGGTTTGGAAAAATCAATTAACCATTGCTGTTGCATTACAAAGGCAAAAGGCCAATGTAGAGATGCAGAAGAAAATTTCGGATACCACTAATACCATTTTACAGAAAAATGCGGAGATGCTGAAACAAAACAGTATTGATGTAGCCAGAGAGAATGAAAAAACTGTGGTATCTTTGGAAACCTTGAAACTAACTACTACATCTTTGATAGAAACGCTTAATGAGGTGAAACAGATTCACGAAGCAGGTGCGCAGAGCAGAAGAGTGTTAGATGGCGAACTTAAAACTTTGGAAACAGAGTTGAAAAAGAACGTTACGAGGGTGAGTTAATAAAAATATGGATGAATACCGTTTAAATATTCTCAAAAAATCAAGCGCAGAGATCAACCGTTTACAGTTGCTCTCTGTGTTTTTTGATAATGAGGTGATTTATAAAATTTACTTACGTAGTCAGGTTATTCATCAGCTTTTTGCTAATAATGAAGAGCTGGAGATCGAAAAATTAGATCTTTTCCATCTTCAATTTACCGATAGTGTAGTCGAACTGCTCAAAAAGATTAAAAAGAGCAATGAGAAAAATGTATCGCTCATCTACGATGAAATTGACCTGAACGAAGAACTCATCGATCGGATGGCGGGTACGCTCGTTGATCAGAAAAGTTTTCAGCAGGATAAACAAAAACAGTCACTTAAAATTAACTTATCGTTGCGGAAGCTGTTCAGTGTATTGTCTGAGCTCAGTTCCGATTTTCCGTTTTCTAAAAATATCAACGTTTTTAGTTCTAAGTACGCCAACGATTTTTATTTCGATCTCACTACTGATCAATTTGCTAAACTGATTGATTTTCAGGACAAACAAGTATATACCAATGTTTATGCAACTATCGAGAAAAAATTGATGGGCAAGCTGTGTAAATACGATTTTCGGTCTGAATTTTACATTGGTTTAAAATCTGGTGAGCAGGTTATTGAGGTTTATAAATTTTTGGATATAGACAAATATTACCTGTTTTTCCCAAGCAGAAACCTGTTTTTATTCTGCGATTTAACCATTTTGAAGGATTTGGATATGTCCAATAACCTTTCAGAACGGGAACGGATTGTACAGGAGCTACAATATAAAAACGATAAATTAAAAAGTAACGCTGCGGTTTTAAAAACTGCCATTCCACACGAGGTTGTTAACTTATTAGAAGATAGTTACCATAAAATATCTGATATTAATTTCCTGAACCACCTTAATAATTTCGATGTACAATCGAATATTTTGAAGACCATGTTGAAGACGGATTTGTTTTAGTCTGGTTTTTTACCACCTAAGACATTTGAGCGCAGCTTAGAATTGTCTTGCCGATTAATCATCACTATCGCAAGAAATCGTCATTGCGAGGAGGAACGACGAAGCAATCTTACAACTAAGGGTTTATGCAAGGTTAGTTAAGTTTTTTGGAAATCAATTATAGCACTTTTCGGCATTGGCAGTCCCGCTTTTTATTCCAAGTCCTCGCGCGTGCCTCGCTGTGGGCTTTACATTGCAATCGGGTTTAAGTGGGCAGATTAGTGATACTATTAAGATATTCTACCTACCAACCTTTGTTAAATAAACCTGACAAAGCGGAATAGCCCGCAGCACAGCGAGGACTATAAGCGATGGCAGGGCTACAGCACCTATGAAACACCGAACGAACGTTTCCAAAATAGAGAAGTCGTTATTGTGGAGAGGAACGACAAAGCAATCTTAAAACGTTTGTTAATCATCCTTTTGCATAAGATTGCTTCGTCGGCTGAAAAAGCCTTCTCGCAATGACGATCTTATGAAAGAAATTATTACTACCGCGTCAACACTGCCAATTTCTGTTTAAACAGATCAATTGTTCTGCTCCAGGCTAGTTTTGCGGCAGCTTCATTGTAGCGGGTAGGTGAGGTGTTGTTATTAAAGGCATGGTTTACACCATCGTAAATGTAAATTTTGTAATCAATTTTATTGTCTTTTAAAGCCTGCTCGTAAGCTGGAATTCCGGCATTAATGCGTTCATCCAGGCCGCCATAATGCAGCATTAAACTCGCTTTAATTTTCGGAACATCTGCTGCATTGGCCTGTGCGCCATAATATGCTATAGCCGCCTGCAATTTAGGATCGTTAACCGCTAATTTATTGGCCATTCCACCGCCCCAGCAAAAGCCCACACAGCCTACTTTACCATTGCCGTCTTTTCTATTGCGTAAATACTCCAGGCCTTTTAAATAATTCTGTAAGTTTTTTTCAGGATCTAATTTGCCGATCAACTCGCGCCCCTTATCTTCGTCTACTGGTGTTCCGCCAAGTGGAGAAAGCGCATCAACACCAAGCGCCAGGAAACCTTCGGCGGCAACACGTTTCGTTACATCAATAATATGCGGATTTAAACCTCTGTTTTCGTGAATTACCAGTACACAGCCTAAGTTCTTTTTGCCTTTTGGTTTCGCCAGCACAGCTTTCATTTCACCATCAGCACCAGCATAGGTTACATCTTCAACATCGATATCATCACTCTTAAAATCTGCTGCAGCAGCATAATTATTCTCCAGCATCGGCAGAATAGTCATTGCTAATGCTGTGCTGCCCGCCAAGATGGCCAGCTTTCTCATAAAATCTTTTCTGCTTACCTGACTATGGGTATACTCATCGTACAGGTTGATTATTTTCTGATCCATCTTATTGATTTTGAATTAATATACAATATAAAAAAGGATGGCGAGATTTAATACAGCATTGCCTAAAAGTTACAATACATTTCTTCCCATTTTTTTATCAGCGTTATACGGTGTTTCGTGTAACGAGGGTTTAAAAAAGCATTCGACCAATCATCGTAATTGTCATAAAAGAACTTCAAAAAGAAAATATGAAAGGTAATCCCCAGATAAGGAATGGCTTTTAATTCATCAACAGTTAAGGGACGTACTTTTTGATAGGCATTTAGAAAGGTTTCGAAATCCTTTTCGGCCTGTTCTTTAGAGATTAGATTATTCAGCTGATGGAAGAAATAGTGGTTAAGGAAAGTCATCAAATCATTAATCAGGTAACCTTCTCCTGCAAAATCGAAATCAAAGAAGGTAATTTTTCCCTGCTCATCAAAGTGGAAATTCTTTGGAAAAAAATCATAATGGCAATAACCATAACTGAACTTTGAAGTATCAAATCCTTCGAACTTTTTAACGACTTTATCTGCGATGTTCGTCAGATATTCAAATTCCTCTTGCATTTCTGTAAAATGAGGTTTTAAGTCGCGCAAAGGCTCAAATAAAGTCGTTTCAAAGTTGAATACCGGTCTTGCATTATTCAGTTTAATGGAAGATGTGCTTTGGTGTAAGGTTGCAATGTCTTGCCCCAATTGAACAAGGTGTGCATTTTCCAGATCCAAAATCACTTTTCCTTCAGCAAAGGAAAACAGTACACCATTTCTTAAACCTTCTATGGCATTAAACTGTTGGATTTGTTTCCCAAACACATCCGTTATCGGGTAGGAAACTGAGTTTCCATTTGTCTTTAAAATATTAAGCAATTCTACTTCAGCTTCAATTTCGTTGTGTTTACGGTGTGCATCACGGTAAATTTTGAAGATATATTTCTGATTCTGATTTTCCAGGATGTAAGTGTCACTTACATTTCTAATTAATAAACGACATGTTGTAGATGGATCTAACTGATAAGTTTCAATTAAATAATCTTTTAAAGCAACGGCTGATAAAGTGGAGTATTGGGCAGGGAAAATGGTTTGCATAAGTAGCGCATTTGGGGTTTCAAATATAAATTTTAGAAATGACATCTTAGCCATTAATTAAGACTACCTTACGAACCTTAGGCATATCGTTTTAAGATTAATACAATCTGTTGAAAAAAATATTTGATTGCCTTGTCGATAGTTTTATCGAGGATAAAGTGGGGATTGCCGAGAATTTTTTAAGTGTTTCTTTAGCAGCACACCTTAAAGATAACCTGATCGGGTTATTTGAAAACAAAAAACTTTTAAATGCTGGTGTGGGTAATAATTTGGTTGTGAATCAGGATAAACTGATCAGAAGCGATATCATTTACTGGTTAGACAAAAAGCATAACAACCAATACGAAAATGATTTTTTCGATCTGATGGACGAATTTGTTGCCTACTTAAACCGTAGCTGTTATACGGGCATCACTGGCTACGAGTTTCATTATACGCTTTACGAATCGGGTACGTTCTATAAAAAACATATCGATCAGTTTCAGAACAACGGAAGCCGGCAATATTCGATGATTATGTATTTAAATGCTGATTGGAAAATGGAAGATGGGGGAGAGCTGCGTATTTATCATGTAGATCAGGAACAGAATATCTCGCCCAATAACGGTAAAAGTGTTTTCTTTAAAAGTTCAGACCTGGCACACGAGGTGTTGCTTACGCATAAACAAAGAATGAGTATTACAGGCTGGCTTAAAATTGGTTAATCGCTAATTTTAAATATCAAGCAATTGCTTAATCATGCTTTTGAAATTTTTGCCGATGGGTATCTGCTGGCCGTTTTTAAGTACAATAGTATTGCCCTCTAAATAATCGACGTATTTTTTGTTGAGAATAAAGGATTTATGAATCCGGATGAAATCGATTGACAACTGATCTTCAAAACTACCCAATGTTCGTGGGGTGAGTAAAAAAATGCCGTCTTTCCAAACCTTTACATAGTTACCCATGCTCTCTAAATATTGGATTTCATCGATTTTAATCAGGATATATTTCTTATCTACTTTAATCGAAATCTGCCCATTGTTTTTAGGTTCTGTTTTTTCAACTTGAATAGGGGGGGCTGTTTGTTTTTTGAGGTTATAAAATTCCTGTGCCCGATTAACGGCTTTTAAAAAACGATCGAATCGGAAGGGTTTTAAAAGGTAATCACAAACGGCCAGATCAAAACTTTCTAAAGCATATTCTTCGTATGCTGAAGTAATAATAACAAGTGGTTTATGTTGCAACGTTCTTAAAAAATCCAGACCGTTTAGTTTTGGCATCCTGATATCTAAGAAAATTAAATCTATCTGTTGTTTACTCAAAAAATCCAGGGCTTCTGTAGCACGGTAGCAGTGGCCGGTAATTGAAATAAAAGGAATATCTTTTGCATACTCAGTAATTACACCGTGTGCAAGAGGTTCATCATCTATTATTAAGCAACGTAAGCTCATGTTAGCTTGAGTTTTAATTCTGCTTTAAAGATATCAGCAATGGTGGTAATTTCCAATGTATATCGGCCGGGGTAAATCAGTTCGAGCCGCTTTCTCAAATTATCAATCCCAATTCCTTTAATCTCGTTTACCTCTTCAGGATCGAAAGAGTTCTCGCAACTGAAAATAAGCGTGGTATCATTACTGATTAACGACAGTTTTAAAGTAGCCGCATCTTCTGCTGGTTCTATACCATGTTTAAATGCATTTTCGATAAGTACAATAAGCAGCAGTGGGGCAATATCTATCTGATTGTTCGTAACCTGCTTTTCAAATTCGAAATGTAAGGTTTTGTGCAAACGAATTTGCTGCAGTTGAATGTAATCATTAATATAATCCAGCTCCTGCGAAAGTTTAACTGTTTTTTCCTGTCCTTTGTAAATCGTATAACGCATCAGTTCCGATAATTGCAAAATACTTTCTGGTGTTTTATCCGATTTTTGCAGGCTTAATGCATAAAGGTTGTTAAGCGTATTAAAGAAAAAATGTGGATTAAGTTGTTGTTTTAATAAATCAAGTTCAGTTTGCGATTTTTCTTTTTCTAAAGCGAGGATCCTATTGTTCTGTTTTCCCCATTGCAGCGCCAAAACTACTGGTAAACTGATGAGCATAATGGCAAAGGCCCCAAATGCGTTTTCAAGCTCGAAAGGATTATTTACGAATATACTCCGGCCAAAAACCGTGTTTATGGGCAACAAAATTAACAATTGGGCCAATAGTGGATAAAGAACAGCAACGGTTGCTGAAAGTGATAAAAGGTAAACGAACAAACCTTTCTCTTTAAGGATTTTAGATACAAGTAAACGGCTATTGATCAGGAAAAGCAGGTACCCACATAAATACATGATCAGGAATTGTGAAAAGAAGCCCAAAAACGTCCCAAAATTGTGCAAGAGTAGTTTAATGTCAAATTCGAAACCAACCAAACGGAACCCCTTTCTTTGGTAAACGGGATTGTCTAAGCTAGAAACGGCCATTACTGATATCGTTGCTGCGAGTAAAATGATGGTAATGAGAACGGCATTTTCCAGACCGATTTTTTTGATCCACTTAATGTGCTGTACTTTCTTCTGGTAGTATTGATTAGCAATCAGCATTAATTCGAGGCTTACTGCTGCTAAAGCGGTTAAAGTAAAAAAACTATCATCAAGCTTAACGATTTGTAGGTAAAATGCAATAAGTGTAAACAGAGGAAGTGCGATTAAGAAACAAATACCCCAATAAATAGCGTAATGTTTTTTGCTTAGCCTGTTTTTTAATCTGGCTTTAGCAAAAGAAAAAATAAATATGGGGAGCAAGCAGAAACCCAGAGCCAAAATGCAGCTGACATAGCTTAACCAAATATTGTTGGTTAAGCTGTAAGTGTTAAATATGGCTATCCATAACAAAAGGCCAATAAATATGAAAAAGTCCTGGTATTTATAACTGAATTTTAAATTCTTTGTATTGAGCATTTCGTATTTAACGTATCCGTGAGTTCACATACCACACTCGTATTATTATTTCGGTTCGTGGAGACACGAACCGATGCGATAATATTTTTTGTTTTTAATCTTTCCATCGCCATGGCCTGTGTCCCCACAGACCAATTTTTCTCCATTCTTTAAAATTAAGAAACTTTGCAGGTTGTTTAAAATATAGATGACGAAAGGTTCATTTTTCATGACGAAAGGAATATCAGGTTATTTTTTCCTTTCATCATCATTTCAGCTTCCTTCGTCACTTAAATTTAACAGATCGCTTTAATCGGTATAATTTGCTTCCATCTTATTTGAAATAAAATGGTACGGCTTAAAATACAGCAACTTACAAAATCTTATCAAAATGGGGTTAAGGCCCTTGATGATGTTACCCTTAACATTGCAAATGGCATGTTCGGCTTATTGGGGCCGAATGGAGCAGGTAAATCGTCGCTTATGCGGACGCTTGCAACCTTACAGCTACCAGACGCCGGTCAGGTTCATTTTGATGGAAATGATGTGCTGCAAAACCCCCAGGAAATGCGGAATAAACTGGGTTATTTGCCACAGGATTTTGGAGTTTATCCTAAAATTTCAGCGCTTGATCTGTTGAACCACCTGGCTGTTTTAAAAGGCCTGCAGCATAAAAACGAAAGAAAAGAACAGGTGACTTCACTCTTGCAACAGACCAATTTATTTGAAGTAAGAAAAAGGTCTGTCAGCACTTTTTCTGGTGGTATGCGACAGCGTTTCGGCATTGCGCAGGCTTTATTGGGCAACCCGCAGTTAATTATTGTCGACGAGCCCACCGCAGGCCTTGACCCACAGGAACGGAACCGTTTTCATGATCTACTGAGCGAGATCGGCGCTGCTCGTGTGGTTATTTTATCTACCCACATTGTGGAGGACGTAAATGACCTTTGTTCTGAAATGGCGGTACTGGCCAATGGAAAGTTGATTTTACAAGGCAAACCTTCAGAACTGACCGGGAAATTAGATGGAAGAATCTGGCGAAGGATAATCGAAAAGTCAGATCTGGCTCAATATTCGTCGGTTTTTAATGTAATTTCTACCAAAATTATATCGGGCAGGTTAAATGTATTCATACTCGCCGATGAAATTCCTGCACCAGGTTTCGAACCTGTTTACCCTGGTTTGGAAGAGGTATATTTTTCTTCATTATTTGGCTCTGCCAATCAAAATACGGAGGCGAGGTTATGATTATAGATTTACTAAAATTTGAATTGAAATACCATTTTGGGCAGATCTCGTTCAAAGTGGCTGCGCTTTTGTTTTTTATGCTGGGATATTTCTGTGTGGTACAGGGTGGATTTGGTTCTGATGAGGTGCATAAAAATTCGCCTTATGTCATCACCAACATCATCGCTCTGCTTTCGCTTTTCTCTATCTTTTCGGGTACATTATTTAGTGCCAATGTGGTGCTGAGGGATAGTATGCACAAAATGGAAGCAGTTGTTTTTACCACTTCGATAAAAAAGCTTCCTTATTTTGTGATCAGGTTTTTAGGCCTGATCATTTCGGTTTTTAGTTTATTGGTGTTGGTGGCCTTGGGGATTTATGTCGGTACTTTCTTCATAGATGCCGATCGGTTAGGTAGTTTTCATCTCAGCTATTTTATCCAACCACTTTTAGTTTTTGCCTTACCCAATGTACTATTCTCGGCAGCAATCTTATTTTGTACAGCGATATTAACCAAAAGTGTACGCGCAATCTATGTAGTGGGTGTGTTGATTTACATTTTGTATATGCTGGCTTCCATATTTGGCAATTCCCCTTTGTTAGCTACATCGACAATGAAAGCTGTCAGTCCAGATATTTTACCCCTACTTTTAGATCCTTTTGCGCTAGCCTCCTTTTTTGGCGAAACCAGAACCTGGACTGATCTACAGCGCAATCAACAATTGTTCCCTGTTGAAGGTGCATTTTTACTGAACAGGTTACTTTGGCTTGGTTTTACAGCCTTGCTAATGCTGGTTACCTATCGTTTATTCAATTTCCGATTGCAGCAGCGACGACAATTAAAAATCAAAACCGTTAAAGCAGAACAGATTGAGCCGATTCCTTACCGTGTTTTACCGATATTATCAAATGGTTTTCGTTACCACATGAACACGTTCTTTGCGCAGTTTAAACTCGAAATGATATTCCTGTTTAAAAACATCCCGATTATGGTAATGCTCCTGTTGTGGGTGTTTATATTCGGGGTGGATTTGAAAGACCAGCTGTTTAATGGTGTTTATGGTATTCATAGCTATCCGGCAACAGGCATCATTATCGAAGAAATACGTTCAATGAAATTCGGACTTGTCCTGATTATTTTTTATGCTGCAGAAACCATTAGCAGAGAAAAATCAGTAAGTATTCATTCGTTGATTTATAGTACACCTGTTCAGAATTCAGCTTTGTGGATGGCAAAAGCCCTGAGTCTTTTTATGCTCGTTTTCATCCTCGTTACTTTAAATATTGGGATTGGCATTGTGCTGCAGCTTACTCATGGTTATTTTCAGATCGAATTGCCCTTGTATTTATCGTTGTACTATTACAGCGCATTCCCTTTGTTGCTTTTTGTGGTGCTCATTATTTTTATCCAGAATTTAAGTGTAAACAAGTATCTAGGGATGTTATTGAGCATGATCGTTGTTTTCCTGATTTCGTATGCTGACAGGTTTGGCTTAACACATTACCTTTTTCGCTTTGCAACAGTACCTGATTTATTACATTCTTATTTTAACGGTTTTGGTTATTATGCCAGTGCATTTAACTGGTATATGCTGTATTGGTCGGCTTTTGTAATGGTTCTTGTGGTTTTAACCATTGGGTCGTGGCAGCGTTCTGTTGAAAATAAGGCTAAAGCGAGATTTGCATCCATAGGTTTGGCATTGAAGCAGCATAAATGGATTACCGTTTTAGCCTTGCTAGTCTGGCTTTCCTGTGGCGCATTTATTTATCATCAAACCAATATCATCAGGAAGTATAAAAATAAACAGGAGCAGTTAGATTGGAGTCTGGCTTACGAGCAGAAATATAAAGCGCTGTCAAGCCAGCCCCAACCCGTAATTAAAGCCGTTGAAACGAATGTCGACCTATATCCAAATGAAGGAAAATATACCGTTAAGGGTACTTACCGTTTAAAAAATGAATCAAAATTACCTATTGCCAAAATATGGGCCTACGCCAGCCCAGCTGTAAATTCATTTTCTATAACCATTATTGGAAGTAAAAAAAGTGAAAGAGACCAAACATTTAATCAGCAGTTTATCACTTTAAAAACACCATTGCAGCCTAATCAGGAAGTAATAATGAATTTTGCTGTTGAAGTAATCAGAAATGGATTTACATCTTTTGACAGTGAAAATTCAATTGTGAAAAACGGGACTTACATCGAGATGGAGAAATTTGTACCTCAGTTGGGTTATTGTTATAATTTTGAGAGCGAAGATAAACGCGAACGTAAAAAAGCAGGTTTAGCCGAAATAGCCAGCAAGCCCACTTTTAACAATACTTATGAACTGATTGATTTAGAAACCACAATTTCTACAGCTGTTGATCAGCAGGTGATTACTGTTGGTGAATTGCAAAAACAATGGATGGTCAATAACCGAAGGTATTTTAAGTACAAAACTTCGATCCCCATAAATTTTATGTTTGCCTTAAGCAGTGCGAGGTACGCAGTAAAAAAGGAAAAACACAAGGGAGTAGAGCTCAGGGTGTATTATCAGTCTGGACAAGAGTATAACCTGAAAAGTATGTTTAAGGGGCTTAGAGATGCCCTGGATTATGGTAATCTAAATTTTGCTAAATATCCGTTAAAACAGTTAAGTATTGCCGAAATTCCACAATATAAGGGTGCTGCAACAGCTTATCCCGGATTAGTTTTCAGTGCAGAGAATATTAATTTCCTGGGGAATTATAGTCAGAAAAGTGCCATTGACCAAAGTTATGCCATTGCCGCGCATGAAACTGCACACCAGTGGTGGGCAAATATTTTGGCTCCTGCAGATGCTGCAGGTTATGCCATGCTGACCGAATCTTTGGCTAAATACACCGAAAATGTGCTGATTGAAAAGGCTTTTGGCAAAATGTATTTGAGGAAATATTTGGCTTATGACAATAGCCTCTATTTTTTAAACAGGAATAATAATGAGAAAGAGTTACCTCTGACCAAAACTTTAGATCAGACTTATGTGCATTACCAAAAAGGAGGATTAACGATGTATGCGGTAAAGGAACTATTAGGAGAGGGAAAGTTTAATGCAGTACTAAGGCAACTCATTACCGACCATGAATATCCGAAACCCAGGGCTACAGCAGCGGATTTGGTTAATGCGATTTTAAAGGAAGCTTCGCCTGAACAGAAGAAATTTATAGATGATTGTTTTAATCAGGTGGTTACTTATGATTTGGGTATTAAAGTGATCAATTGTAAAAAGCTGAGTAATGGAAAATTTAAAATTGATCTTAAAATTGATGCTGAAAGATTAAGTGATGGCAAGAAACAATTACCAGATCTTGAAGTCGATCTCTCTTGTTTTGATCAATTAGAAATAGATTGGCAAGCTGATACCAAACCTACATACGTCCAAAAGCTCTATATAAATCAACAAAAAACCAAACTGTCAATCATTGTTGGGCATAAGCCAAAAACGGTGGCTATTGATCCTTATGGATATGTATTGGATACTGATAGGGGTGATCACGTAGCTGTGGTGGAATAAAAAAATCTTGGAGAAAGATCGTCATTCCCAACTTGATTGGGAATCGTAATACAATAAGCTTTAAGATTCCCGCCTGCGCGGGAATGACGGTTTATTTTTGAAATCCGTCATTTCGAGCGGAGCGCAGCGCAGTCGAGAAATCTGTTGCGATAGATTTCTCCATTCCGCAACTGGTGAAAAACCATTCTAGTTGTAGCGTCTCGCTACGACATGCGATCATTTTATAGGGTCTTAGCGAGACGCTAAGACCAGATTGCGTCTAGATGAAGATTAATCAATTTGCCCTAAACACCTTTGGAGTACATTGCATCTGACGTTTAAAAAATATGTTGAAATTTGCCGGGTATTCAAAACCCAAACAATAGGCAATCTGTGCAATATTCCATTCGGTATGTTTCAGCAAGGCTACGGCTTCGGTAGCGATCCTTCTCGAAATGTGTTCAGAAGTAGTTTTGCCCGTTACTTCTTTTACCGCATGGTTTAAGTGATTTACGTGTACCAACAAGCGGAAGGCAAAATCGTGGGCTGTTTTTAACTCCAGAATATGCTCCGTAGAACCAATTGGGAATTGCCTTTCCAATAATTCAATAAATAATGAAGTTAGACGCACAGATGCATTATTCTGTTTAAAAACAATGTCTTGTGGTTTAACTTTTAGTGCTTCGTGAACAATAAGCTGCACATAGTTTCTCAACAGATCGTATTTATGGATATAATCGCCATCCATTTCTTTCATCATTTTAGTGAAGACATCTATTAAAATAACTTCCTGTTCTTCGCTAATGTGAATTACCGGACTATCATTAATTCGCCACAATAAAGAATCGCGGAGGGTTTCATTACGGTTATGGATAAAGTTCTCTGTAAATAAACAGAAGAATCCGGCAGGTTTTGGAGAAGTACTTTCCCAAGAATATGGAATATTCGGATTGGTAAATAATAATGCCCGTCCTTTAATTTCGATCTGCGCATCAGGGTAATGCAAAATTCCATTGCCAATGATCAGCGAAATTTTATAAAAATCTCTCCTGCTGAATGCAGATGGTACATTGGTACAAACATTACTCCGGTTAAAAACATTAAAGTGCCCGATGTCGTTAATCATGCCTAAACTTGGCGTAGGAATTTCGGGCCTGGTGATTTTTAATTTATTGTAAAAATCCTCTAATGTTTCCTTTTTTTGAAGGGTAGAAAGCTCTTGATTTTTTGATAACATATTTTAAGTGCTTAATACAAGTAAAGTTATGGTTTAATCGTCATTCCTTCATGCATTTCCTCGGTCGGTTCTGCAACTAATTTGTCACCTTCTGCTAAATCTCCAAAAACTTCAACTTTATCGTCGGTTTCCCTTCCTTTTTTAACAGCCACTTTAACCGCTTTATTATCGGCTACTTTTAATACAAATAATCCTTCGCTGGTATCCAGTAAAGCTTTTTTAGAGATGATAAAGGTACTGGCATTGGCCGGTAAAGGGATGTTCACCTCTGCCACCATACCCGGTAATAAAACCTTTGAAGCATTTGGTACATCCATTTCAATACGTTCAGAACGTAAACGTAAATCCAAAGCACCTGATAAACGTTTCACTTTAGCTTTAAAGGTTTGGCTCGGTAAAGATTTAACCGTAAAACTAATCTCGTCGCCAGCTTTTAAATAACCGGTATAAACCTCAGGAATGGAAACAGCCAGGCGCAGGTTTTTCTGATCCTGTAAAGTAAACAAAGGTAAATCAGAACCTTTACCTGTCGGACCAACGTAAGCACCTAAATTCACATTTCTGGCTGAAATAATACCACTAAAAGGTGCCCTGATGGTTAAATAATCCTGAACTGAACTCACCTCTTTATAGGCCGCTTTTGCTGCTTCGAGCTGCGCAAGGTCTGCATTTTTTTTGGCCATTGCCTGGTCCAGGTCGTTGGAAGAGATCGTTCCAGGCGTTTTACTGGTTTCGTACAAACGGTTGTAATTTGCTTTGCTGGCGGTATAAACAGCTTCCTGTGCTTTTATGCGCGATTGTGTTGCTGCCAGTTGTGAATTCATTTCAGGTGCTTCCAGGGTCATTAATAACTGACCTTTGCTTACTTCTGTGCCGATATCAACTTTTAAGGTTTTTACAAAACTGCTTACTTTGGCGTATAAATCAACTTGCTGCAAAGCAATTAGTTCGCCAGGTAAGCTCAGTTTAGTGGATAGTTTCTCTTTTTTAAGGTCGAAGGTAGCTATCGCTGCTTCTTTTTCTTTCTTGGGTGCTACTTTCGATTCGGAGTGTCCACAACCATACATAGCCGTTAGCACTAAAAACCCTGTACTTAATAATCCTGTTGAAAATATCTTCGTATTCATTTGTGATGATGATTTTATTCGTTTTCTGGTAAACCTTTAATGTAATGGATGCTTTCTTCGTCTTCCGGATCAAGCGACATCGAGTTGGTGGTCTGTTTTCCCTGAACCCATGCAAATACCAATGGCAATATAATGAGTACGGCGAATGTTGAGGCCAGTAAACCACCGATAACGGCTCTGCCCAGTGGTGAAACGGCTCCTCCGCCTTCACCATGACCAATCGCCATTGGCAACATGCCCGCAATCATCGCAATACTCGTCATGATAATCGGGCGTAAACGTAATGCCGCGGCTTCGCGTGCTGATTCGAGTGCATTGCCATTATGCTTTCGTAGTTGTTCTGCATTGGTGATAAGCAATACCGCATTGGCAATAGATACCCCCACCGACATGATAATCCCCATATATGATTGCAGGTTTAAGGTTGATCCGGTTATGGTTAATAACAATAATGAGCCTAAAATAACGGCTGGTACAGTGGCTAAAATAACCAATGGAACTTTAAAAGACTGGAAATTAGCGGCCAGCATCAGGAAAATTACCACAATGGCTACAAATAAACCCGATTGTAAGCTGCCTAATGTGTCTGTTAATACTTTACTTAAACCAATTGCGGTCACATTTAATCCCCTTGGCAGTTCGCCAACGTCCTTAATGGCCTTTTCTACATCTTTTGATGCCGTACCCAGGTCGGTATGGTAAAGGTTTGCCGTTACCGATAAGAAAGGCATAGCACCAATGTTGTCGTTTTCACCAGCAGTGGTATCAGGCGTAATCTTGGCAACATCGCTCAATACAGGTCGTGCTGAATTTTTCAATAAAGGAATTTCGCCGATATCATCTTTACTGGTCATTTGATTCAGCGGTACCTGAACCTGCACACTATAAGGTAAAGATGCCTTTTCATCCAGCCAGATATTTTTATCCGTATAGCGCGATGATGAAGTTGAAGCAATTAATGACCTCGAAATGTCGGCCATATCTACCCCAATCTGTGCTGCACGGGTTCTGTCGATATCGATATTTAAGGATGGATATTTAATCGGTTGTGCTAACTGAACATCGCGCATGTATGGGATTTCCTTCAATTCTGCCAGGATTTTATTCGCATATTTTTCGTTCAATTTTTTGTTTTTGCCTGCAATACGCACTTCAACAGGGGTAGGAGAGCCTTGACTCAATACTTTATCCGTTAACTCTATCGGTTCGAAAGAAAGTTTAACATCAGGCAGCACTTTTTTGATTTTCTCTCTGAACTGATCTTTAAAATCGTCCATATCTTCTTCAAAGTCTTTTAAACTCACCTGGAAAACAGCTTCGTGCGGACCTGCCATAAACTGGTAGATCGGATTTACTGAAAACTGGGCAGGGTGTTGGCCGACGTAAACGGAAGAAATGCCCATATGTTCTTCGCCAACCATTTTTTTCAACTCAGCCAAAACCACATTCGCTTTTTCTTCAGTACGTTCTAAACGTGTTCCATCGGGTGCGCGTAAACGCAACTGGAACTGACTTGAGTTCACTCTTGGCAGAACATCGCGGCCAATATTAGTCAGTAACAATGCGGCTAGACCAATAATCACCACCAAATAAACCAAAACAACAGATTTCCGGTAAGGTAGGATCCGGTCAAGGAAGCCCATAAAACGGTTCCGGAATTTATCGAAGAAACCAATTTTACCATTGCCATTAAAATCTTCGCGTTCAACGAGCACTCTTTTCTGGTTCAGGGTGTCTTTTTCCGATTCGAGTGTAATGCCCGTTGCTGCAAAATCAGCTTCATCCTGCGTAATGTCAGGGTGGTGTTCACTGGCTTTTTTAGGATGTGCAACCATCAGCCAGTTGGCCATAATCGGTACGAAAGTTTGCGATAGCAGGAATGAAACCACCATCGAAAAACCAATTGCCAATGCCAACGGTAAGAATAGTGCCCCTGGGATCCCAGTCATGGTAAAAGCAGGTGCAAATACGGCAAGGATACAAAACAGGATTAACAGTTTAGGGAAAGCGATTTCTTTACAGGCATCCCAAATGGCTAGCGCCTTAGGTTTGCCCATGTCAAAATGCTGGTGGATGTTTTCTATGGTTACCGTCGATTCATCTACCAGGATACCAATGGCCAAAGCCAATCCGCTCAGCGTCATAATGTTGATCGTTTGTCCGAATAATTTCAGGAACAAAACACCAGCAATAATGGATGTTGGGATGGTGAGGATTACAATCAATGCCGCACGTTTATCACCCAGGAAAAGTAAAACCATCAGTCCTGTTAATATTGCACCGATTGCACCTTCGCTGATCAGACTTTTTACCGCATTGATTACATAAACAGACTGGTCGAACTCGTAAGAAAGTTTGACATCCTCTGGTAAGGTATTTTGGATGTTGGGTAGGTTTTTCTTTAAGTTTTTAACCACATCCCAGGTGGAAGCATCGCCGGATTTGGCAATACTTAAATATACAGATCGTTTGCCGTTGATTAAGGCATAACCCGCCACTAAATCGGCTCCGTCTTTAACGGTGGCTACATCGCGAAGCTGCAAATTTTGTACGCTACCTTTAAATAAGGGAATGTTCTCAAAATCTTTAACCTTTTTAATGGTATAATTGGTAGGTGTGATGTAGTTTTTATCGCCAATCCTCACATTTCCTGAAGGCGCAGTCTGGTTATTTAGCCTAATGGCTTCAACCACCTGGTCTACCGTTAGGTTATGGGAACGCAAAAGGGAGGGATTTACATTGATTTCTATCGTTCTCGGACTACCACCAAAAGGGGCAGGAGAAAGCAAGCCGGGTATAGCGGAAAAACTGGGGCGCACATAAGTATTGGCCAGATCCTGCAATTCGTTGTTGGTTCGGGTAGGGCTACTCAATACCAACTGACCAACCGGAAGGGACGAAGCATCAAAACGAATCACAAACGGTGGTTGCGAACCTGGCGGGAAAATGGCTTGGGCTCTCGTAGATAGGGCACTTAACTCTGCTGCTGCCTGGGCCATGTTGGTACCTTCGTAATAGGTTAATTTCATTAACATTAAACCCTGGGTGTTTTTGGTTTCGATACTTTTGATGCCATTTGCAAAAAGCAGGATGTTAACATATTGCTTGCCGAAATAAGCCTCCATCTGGTCGGGTGTGTAACCGCCAAAAGGGTGGGCAATATAAATTACCGGAAGGTTCATTTGCGGAAGGATATCAACCTTGATCTGGTTGATGGCCCCAATACCGAAAAAGAACAGTCCAGCTACTAAAACTAAGATGGATATGGGTTTGCGAAGGGCGAAACGTATTAAATTCATTTATATAGCCAGATTAAAATTCGTTGATAAATATGTCGTAATTGCCCAAAGCAGCCGATTTTAACAGCAGGGCCTGCCAGACGTTGGTAAAGGCAATATCCCGATCGGTTTCGGCGCGGTTTAAGGTAAAAAGGGTCTGTGTAAGGTCGACCAGTGTAGTGAGCCCGTTTTTATACAAAATGCTCCTTTGCAGATAAGCATCAGATGCTGCTTTTACCTGAACGGGTGCTTCCCTGTAATTGGCCAAAGCATTGGTTAATTTAGTTTCGGCAAGGGCAAGCTGTGCCTTCAACTGTTGATCAACGAGGTTATATTCTTCCTTTAAGCCCTGACTAATGTATTCCTGTGCGCGTACCTGCGGACGGTTTTTAAGTAAGGTTGACAGGTTCCAGGTCATTCCTATGCCAATCAAATAGTTTCCGCGGGTAGGATTGATACCATCGGCATAACTGGTAGAATAGGCAGTCTGATCTAAAGCATAACCTGGACTGAAACCGGAACCACGGCCTTGCATCACACCGAATAAGGTAAACGTGGGGTAATATAATTTTCTGAAATAATTAACCTGTCGCTGGCTAACATCAACACGGTTTTGGTAAAACTTTAACAATGGATGTGAGCTTTTGATCACTGTATCTTCGAGCAAATTGCCAGGGATACGTGTAATTGAAGCAGTATCTAATTCGTATGAGGTTGCGGTTAATCCCATTAAAACGCCTAAACGGTTGGCTTGTTCCTGTTCCAGATCTTTAGCTTTAGTTAGCGCGATTCTGGCATTAGAAACTTCAGCTTTTGCGAAAGAAGAATCAACTCCCGCAATTAATCCATTTTTAGCCCTGATTACGGCCGTATTTTTAAAGGTAACGGCGCGATCAAGATTTTTCTGTTGCGATTTTGTTAACCTTTGCGCAGCCAGCAAATTTAAATAAGCGGCAGAAACACGGATTTCCTGTTGGAATTTTTCCTGTTCCAGGTCATTTTTGTCTCTTTGGTAAGCAGCGTCTGCAATTTTAATACGTTCTCTGATTTTTCCAAAAGTGAAAAAATCCCAGTTTACGTTGGCCAGGTAGAGCCCGCCAAAAGCGGCATTCCAGTTTTGTTTGTCTAAAGCAGGACCAGAGGAAGCAGTTCCCAAACCACCGAGGCCATATTGCGGTCCGTTTTGGCCGTTAATGGTACCATAATCTTGTTGGGCACTTAAACTGAAGTTGGGTAGATACTCTCTTTTGGCCTGTTGAATCGATGATTTTGATGCATTGGCATAATTATCTTTGGCCTTAATGGTTCCATAATTGGTAATTGCAGTGTTTACTGCTTGCTTTAAACTTAGTGTTTGAGCGCTTGCACCAATAGAGAAACTAATAAATAATAATAGTGATGAATAAAATAAAGATATGCGTGGCATAGTGTATAATTTACACGGCAAATGTAAATTATGGCGGCAATTTCAAAGTATTCCGTTCAAATCAAAAATTATGCGAATCAAATAATAATAGAAATGTTACTTAAGACTGTTATGTGGACAATTTCTGTAAAATAAGAAGAGGCTGTATCATAAAAATGAAATTGTCACCCTGAGCCTGTCGAATGATTTGTTTAAATATCTCGTATGATTTGTTTAAATATCTCGTAAGACGTTTCGACTGTTTGTCCCGATTCTTTGTATTGTGTGGACACATCTTTTGTTAATTCTATATTTGTTTTTTAGTACACATTCATTAAGTCAGGTCGTCATGCTGAATTTATTTCAGCATCTTTCCAGCTAAAAAAGCATTTATTTTGAAAAAAACATTCATTAAATTATATAACATTGTCTTTTTCGCTCTATGCCGCGGGGCATGGTAGTTTTTCGCAGTTGCTGTTGGTTTTAGCTGTGCTCAAGAATGCTACGCATTTTGGAGCGCCAAAGTACCCAAAGCGCTTTGTCAATCCAGCAATGGGCCTTTTGCACAATCCTACACACATCAAAAAAACAGCGGCACTTCGTTTAATCAGGTGTTGTGTGTGTTTTCTTTGGTCTGATTGAGCCCTGCGGGGTTTGTGTTCAATATTTCTTAAAACTTTAAATTAGCGTTTATGAACACAAAACCACTACGTTTAGATTTGGCAGTACTATTAGTTCTTTCCTACAACTGTTTTTTTGATTTCTCTAGCCCCTGGGATTGACGGCTTTCTTCGCTTAAAACATGTATATTATTAAGCAGGTCAGCATAATGCATAAAAACCCATACATCAAGATGTGTCCACACGATAGGTTAAAACGGGAATCTTAAAGCTCAAATCTTGCTCATTAACCTTTCTTGTTGCATTAAGATTGCCAGTCAAGCTGACAATGACGGTCGATGCTAACAATATTGCATAAGATGCGTCCACACGGTAGGATTCTTGAGGAGGTTCAACGTAACAAAATTCGAACGGAATTACAAATATGATACAGCCTGTTATTAACAAGACGTTATGGTTCCTCTGTATAACTTTTAAAATTATCCAGAATGGCCTGCCATCCGCTACGTTGCATTTCGATGGGGTTGGTAGATTCGGCATCGAAAGTTTCGGTTATCCGGGTTTGTTCGCCCAATGCATCAAAAGTAATACTTACCGTTCTGCCATCTTCCATAGTATATTCTATTTTTTTATGCTGATTGACCGTGGTATAGGTTCCTCCGAAATCAAAACTCATGCTACCATCTTTTGCTGCCATGGTACTTTTAAATTTACCGCCAACTTTTAAATCGTTTTCTGAATAAGGGGTATGCCAATCTGGTGAGGCAAAGGCCCATTTAGTAATGTGGTCTGGATTATTCCAAAATTCCCAAACTTTTTCTACTGGTGCATTTACTGTCGTTTTTACGGTAATTGATGTTTTATTTTCCATGTTTGAAGGTGTTTAATTTTTTAACAAAATTATGGGAACTTTAACAACTCAGAAAGTGTAAATGCGACAAAATAGGGGGTAATATCCCACTGTTCTTCAGTTGAGTTATGCTTAGGGAAATAATAATAAGCGCATATAAAATTGCACACAGATAAGTACTGTGTGCAATCTCTATATGAATAACTCAGCAGAAATGACTGAAAATAGGGAGCCTAACTTAATATTAGTGCAAATCCGTATAAATAAAAGTAACCGTGTCTCTTGAAACCAGGCCGCTCATATTTCCGCCTGTGTAAACTGCTTTATAGCTTGATCCCTTTTTTAGATCGTAAGCTTTAAGTAAATCGGCATTTGCAACCAAGCTATCACCTGGATTTACCTTTGTATAACTAGAGGCCGGAGGTGGCATTACTCTTTTGGCCATTGCACCTTTGTACTGCGCTTCTTCTCCTTTTTCGTTGGTAATGCTTAAATAGCTGCTCATTAAAGGCTCGAAGGGGGTATGCCAGATACAGAAGCTTTTAGTGCTATCGGTATTGTTATATACTACAAACCTCAGCAGCAGTGGGTCGCCAGTAGCTACATTGCCATTTATTTTTAATTTAACCTCAAGCGAATCGGTTTTATCGGAGGTGGTTTGCGGCATACTGTCGCTTTTAACATTTGTGGTATTTCTGGTGGCCTCGCTGCAGGCAGAAAATAATACTAAAATTACAGGGATAATTAGTTTAATGTTTTTCATCGAAGTTTTTTTTAATAAGCAAATGAACGTTGATATTGTTTGAAATAATTGAACTAAAACGATTAAGTGATGCAAGTATATTGATTTATGCACGGATTGCAGTTAAATAAATTTGGATTGCAAATCCAGGGCAGCAGAATATATTAAATGTTAATTTGAATTAACTAAAAAGTTAGCAATGCGGCAGGCATATCCGGTTGACTTTGAATTGTGCTGATCACTGATCCGTAAACTTAATTTATGCGTTCCGTTAGTGAGTTGATCGCCAAGTAGCAGGTACCATGGCAAGTGTAAGCTCGAACTCCATTGTGTGTACAGATCGATCATTTTTTCTGCTCCATTATCTATACGGTAGTGGAGCGCACCGGCATCCGGACCGGATAAAATAGCAATCCCTATGGCATTACCCTTAAAAATCAGATCGAAAGTGCTATTCCTGGTATTGCTTTCAAGTATCGGGATATTAACAAAACCTGGCCTTCCTTCCAATCCATCCGTTGGTTTCCAGTTTTTATTGATGTTAAACGTATTTAAGTTTTCGGCCGTATTAATATTTATATACTGTCCTTTGGTATAAGCAAACTTATCAATGATTTTAGGAAGGCTTGTTAAAGCTTTTTTGTTAGCGCTTTTCTGATTTTCTTCCAGATAAGTTTTAATGGTATTGAAATAAAGTTGTTGGCCAAACGCTGAAGGATGGAGGTCTTTAAAATCATCCTTCCAGGTAAATTCGCCATTGGTAATCCGTTTATTAACCTCTAAAGCAAGATTAATAAAAGGCAAAGGTAGTATTCGGCTAAATCGCTATGCACTTTTACTTCCGTAGGGATTTTACCTTTATTAAAATCATCATTTTTATCCTCATCGGCAAAAGCCATCATTACGATATCCGTTTTCGGATTTTTATTTAAGGTGTGTCTGATAATGCCTTCCAAAGCACGGCGCTGCGTTTGTTCAGCGGTTTTGTTAACATGGTCGTTAACGGCCGATTCTATAAATAGCAGGTCTATTTTTCCGCTATCCAATACATCGCGCTGTAAACGGAAAGCGTGGGGTAAACTTCCCAAAGATGGAATGCCCGCGTTTATAAACCTGAATTTGGTTTGCGGGAAGGTTTTGCTGAGATAACCAGATACCAATCCGCGCCAGCCTTCCATGTTGGTAATCGATCCACCTAAAAATGCAACGGTTACAGGCTCGTTTTTCTTAAATTTTTCAGTTATAGTGTTGCTATAACCATTAAAAGTGATGAATGATGAAGATGGTAACTTGTTTTGGGCAAAGTTTTTAGAAATTAGTATTGTTAATAGCAGGCAAAGAAAAGAGATCCGTTTCATGTTGATTAGAATAAACCAAAAGTAGTAAAAATTACAATTGATTTAATAGTGTAGCTTTGATGGATAAAGATATTTTTGATCCGTTTGGGAAGATTAACCGTAAGTAGGAATAAATCTTTAAATAAAAATGATGAAAACAAATATTGCAGCAATTATGATAGTTCTTTTAAGCCTGACCGGGATAAGAAGTCATGCGCAGGAATCGAAACCTAAAGGTAAAAACCCACCGCTGGAAGTTGGGAGCAAAATCCCCGATTTTACCCTTAAAGATGATAACGGAAAAGATTTTAAAGTGAGCAACTACATCGGAAAGAAAAAACTAGTGATCTATTTTTATCCAAAAGATGAAAGTAGTGTTTGTACCAAAGAGGCTTGTGCATTCAGGGATAGTTACGACGAATTTAAATCGACAGATGCGATGATTATTGGTGTAAATTCTGGTACTGTGCAAAGCCATGCCGATTTTAAGAAACACCATAATCTGCCTTTTACACTGTTGAGCGATCCGGATAATAAAGTTTTAAAAATGTTTGGCGTTAAAGACGTGATGTTTTTAACCGGAAGAGAAACTTTTTTGGTTGATCTGGACGGAAAAGTGGTGTTTAAATTTAAAGGAGTGTTAAAAGGGGATGAGCATGCCAACAGCGTTTTGGCTTTTCTGAAAAAGAAGTAATTTTCACAATTAATTTGAAGCCCGTCACTTTTGGCGGGCTTTTCTTTTTCCTGAATTTTTTAATGATAGATGGGGGAGCAATTTGGCGAGACTGTAAGAAGCTTTAGGCTGGGAGTTTAAGCATTAATGAAAGTTAGGGTTTGTAAAGCTACCTCTGTTTAATAAACCCGGTAGTAGCGGCAGCCCCCGATTCTTCATTGGGGCTATAGCGAATAACGGGGCTGCTGGTTCCGAAGAGCTGCTGAACGATCGTTTTCAAAAAAAAATAATTATTAATCTGTGGCAAGTTTTTCTTGATATGGAGAGCAATTTGGTACTGCTATTCTTGTTTCTCCCCGCTTTCCGTTTTGCTTCGCGTCCACTCTAATCGGGTCTAGGTGGCGCAGCCTGTAATAAGATTATAGGCTGGACGTCGTGGAAAATTGAACGATCGTTTTAAGAAAAAAAGAATTATTAATCTGCAGCCAACTTTTTCTTTCTCCTAAACCTTTTCACCTGCCCCATATGCTCTGTAGGGATATTATCTCCCAGTAATTTACCCCAGGGTTTAAGTCCATCAATACGGTCAAAGATGATTTTCATTACCGCTATAAATGGAATGGAAAGGAACATACCAGGGATACCCCAAAGGGCTGCGCCCATTAATACAATTACGATAGAAATAAGCGCGTTGATCTGTACCTTGCTCGAAACAATGCGTGGTACAAGAATATTATTATCAATAAACTGGATCAGTGCATAAGCGCCTATAATTAAGAGTTGGGTAGTAAAACCATCTTTGGTTAAAGTAGCCATTAACACCGGTAAGGCGATTGCGATAATGCCGCCAATGTAGGGCAAAAGGTTTAGTATTGCGCCGATAACGCCAATTAAAATGGCATTTGGTACGCCAAGGATAAGCAGGGCGGCAGAGTTCATTACGGCAACAATAGAAGTTTCGATCAATAAGCCTACAATATAACTTTGGATGGCAGCTTTTGTTTCGCCCAAAATTTCAGCAACTTTTTGTTTATTTTCTTCTGAAAATACTTCATAAATGAAGTTTAAGATCAGCGTTTTATATAATAAAATTAGAAAAGTATAAACAGGGATCAGGAAAACTACACTTAAAATCCCCAACAAGCCATTAACTGTTTGGCCAATTAAGGCCTTACTGCCATTTGCTGCTTCATTAAGCATTTGCGTCTGCTTTTGTGTTGAAATACCAAAGGTACCTTGTAACCAGCTTCTGATCTGCTCAAGCAACTGCGATAATTTTTGTTTAATGCTATCGAGGTCATCAAAAAAGTGGGCTACCTGCGATGACAAAAAATAAAGTACGGCTGCCACTACCAGTAAACCAATCAGCATAGAAAGAATAATACTGACTATTTTGGGCATTTTTCTTTCGAAACGATTGGTTAATGGGTTGAGTAATATGGCAATGAGGGCGGCAAAAGCAAGCGGCACAAGAATATCTCTCAGTACACTCATTATAAATACCGTAATTACTAATCCTAAAAGAATTACAGGTGCTTTGATGTAAAATGGGTAGGTTTTAAGCATTTTTTAGATAGGTTAACCGTTCAACAACTTAAAAGGTAATCAAATTGTTTTAAAGTTTTTAGCCGTAAAACGAGTAAGTAAGAAGGTATCATTTTTTTTGGTCTCAACTGGCAGAAATGGCAAACAATAACCAGTTATTTTATAAATTTAGCACCAGATTATAATCAGATTAAAAATTACCCATGAAAAATAGCTTTTTGATAACCGCCTGTTTGTTTTTATTTAGCCATGTTTTAATTGCTGCGGAAGTAGATACTGCTTTAACCTACAGCAAATCGATGAACAAAAATATCAAAGCTGTGGTAATTAAGCCCGATAGTTATAAAACCGGAAAAAGATATCCCGTGGTGTATCTGCTCCATGGCGCAGGAGGGAACTATGCAGAATGGGTTAAAAAAGTGCCTGGAATTAAAAACCTGGCCGATCAATACCAGTTTATTGTGGTGTGCCCTGATGGTAATGTAACCAGTTGGTATTTCGATAGTCCGGTAGACCCCGAATGGAAATACGAAACCTATGTGGCTAAAGAATTGGTGAGCTATATTGACGAGCATTATAAAACCATCGCGGAAAAAAAGGGCAGGGCGATAACGGGTTTAAGTATGGGCGGACACGGTGCGTTATACCTTGCCATTAAGCATCAGGATGTTTATGGTGCAGTGGGTAGCATGAGTGGTGGTGTAGATATTAAACCTTTTCCAAATGGATGGAATATTTCAAAAAGGTTAGGGCCGGAGGATGAATTTCCGGAGCGGTGGAAACAAAACAGCGTAATTGACATGATTTACCGTATTAAACCCGGATCGCTTGCTATTGCCATTGAATGTGGTACTGAAGATTTTTTCTATAAAATGAATGTACGTTTGCACGATGAGCTCTCGTACAACAATATTCCCCACGATTTTACCACGAGGCCTGGTGTACATAACTGGGATTATTGGGCCAACGCGATTAAGTTTCAGAGTGTATTCTTAAGTAACTATTTTAACGCAAAGCCTTAAACATTGTTTAGGCAGCAAGTTGTGCACTTACTTTATTAATGAGGTTGTCGATATCGAATGGTTTAGCGATGAAATCGTTAGGATGACAAATAATGCTTTGCGTATCGCTTAAATTATGGCTGGCCGAAATCATAATTACCGGAATGTGCAGCATTAACCGGTCTGATTTGAGCAGATTGCAAAGATCCCGGCCATCCAGGGCTCCTAACATCACATCCAGCAAAATTAAATCGGGCTTAAATTCGCTAATCCGCTGCTTAAAATAACTTGCATCCATTAATCCATTTACCTGATAGCCTTCCAGTCTTAAAATTAATTCTATAACCTCCAGTATTTCCTGATTATCATCAACCACTAATATTTTTTTCATCTTCTCGTTCTCCATCAGGTTATTGTGATTGTATTAACATCTTGTAAATAAATAACTTCTGATTGATTAACAAGGGCAAAGCTAAAAGGTTTCGATCTATTTTGACGAAAACACAACAGGGAGTTTTAAGCGGGATTATAATTTAGTCAAAAAAAAATAATTATCAGATTTGTAATTATTCCAACCGCAGTAAGATCAAATGACGTAGTTATAATAATGTAACCTGCATTAAAATTAATACATCAGTTTAAGTAAAAATTAACTTTTAGATTACATACAAAATAAAGACTTACCATATTTTTGACCGTTCTCGAAATCTTATTTATAAAACAGGAAACGAAGATTTAAAACCAAAAATGAAATACTTAGTCAAAGAAATCAGTGACGGAAACTGCGATATTACTTTGTTGCCAGAAAACCTGAATGATAGAAATCTTTTAGCCCAAACTACGAAAGGCCTTCAGCAAGATTATCAAGAAGCTATCCAATCGCATTATGAACATGCTTTAAAGAATGAAGTTCATGGTAATGCTGCATTTGTTTCTCTAAATAATGAAGAAAGCAATTATCCGAAAAGAGTAAATGTGAATTATCAGATTATTTTAAGCTAAATTAGTTTAATTCATTGCGGCAAGGCTTTCTTTAATGGTAAAGAAGGCCTTTTTTGTTTATTTCTAATCTGTAATGTGAATTTCTTATTCAGCCCGGTTACATAAAAAGCTTTTTATTGCATTAAGGTTTGAATATTTGATATTTGTTGATCATTATGAAATTAATGGCATTAAAAGAGAAACACTTTTGTTAAATGACCATATTTGAATCTAATTAGAACATCATTCTTATTGCTTAGTATATTTGAAATAAATTGTGTTTTCTGGATGATGCTTAGGCGAACACTAATTGATGCTAAAATAGTTAAGCGGAAACTTAAAACCATGTACATACATTTTGTTTTTAGCCTGACTAAGAAGCAAGAATATGCGGCTAATTAATAACAGAAAGGCAGAAATGCTGATCAAAAGAGCAGCCAATACATTACGAGTATAAAACAACTTAATAAAAAACAAATACAATGATAACTTTAAACCACACCAATCTTGAACCCCAATACGCCATTGGGATTGATGTTGGCGGCTCTGCGCTTAAATGCGGTGTAGTAAACGAGCAAGGAGAAATTTTGTATTCCACGCTGATTTCGCTAAAAAAAGCAAAAACCCAGGGTTCAATTATCGCACTTATTGTGGAAGCGATACAAACCTGCGCAGCAAAAGTGAAACATCCTGTTTTAGGTGTGGGAATAGGATTTCCTGGAACGATATACAATAATAGAATTATTGCCGGTGCCGATAATCTACCGGGTTTTAAACAACTGGCTTTGGGCGAAATCCTGCAGGATGTAACCCGTTATAACGTTATTATGGATAACGATACCAATTTGATGGGGCTGGGTGAGATGTGCTATGGTGCTGCTAAAGATTGTGGTGATGTGGTTTTTCTTACCGTTGGTACAGGGATTGGCGGAGCTGTTATGATTGACAATAAACTGTATGGCGGATTTAGAAATAGGGGAACAGAATTGGGGCATATTATTGTAGAACATAATGGTTTAGCTTGTGTGTGTGGCATAAAGGGATGTTTGGAAGCCTATGCTTCAGTAACTGCATTATTAAAACATTATCGATTTATTCACCCAGGCATACCCGAAACAGCAGAAGTTGATGGTCGTTATATTATAGAAAAATACCTGGCTGGTGAAGAGTATGCCCTGAAAGCTATGGGGCAGCATTTCGATTACCTGGCAACAGGTATTACCAGTTTTATTAATATTTTTAGTCCTGAAAAAATTGTAATTGGGGGTGGCATAAGCGAATCTGGTGCCTTTTACGCGAGAGAAATAGAACGTAGGATCAAGACCTTAGCTGTTCCTGTATCATCAGGTAATGCCTTGGTTGTTCCGGCAAAATTGGGCAATAAAGCAGGTTTACTGGGCTGTGCAGCAAATGTTTTCCGAAAATTTAAAGCATTCGATTACGCAACGACTTAAATTACAATAGGAGATTGGGAACATAAATATGGAATTTGCATACTGACAGATAAAGGCTTATTGGCCGTTATTCCTTGTCCTGCACTGTCCAAACCAATTCTTTCGTTTGATACCCCAGATCATTTGCTTTTCTTAAGTAATCTGCCTTTATTGCATCTGGGATATACTTTGTCCGGGAAAGTATCCAAAGATAATCCAGGTTATTCCCGGCTACCAGTGCGTACTGGTAATCTTTGTCGATGTCAATTACATTGTAACCGGCGTAAAACGGACCGAAAAAGGAGACTTTTAACCTCGCTTCGTCATCACTTTTCACAAATTTGGCTTTTCCAATGCTTTGTTTCCATGTGTTTTTTACCATGTCATACCCCTTATTGTCGACCCTGATAGACCCGTCATCATTTTTAGAATAGGTAGCAGTCACATTCTTCAGGTTCTTTTCGAACTTGAAATCCATTCTGGCAATTTCGTACCAGGTGCCCAGGTATTTATCCTTATTAAATGGCTTAACTGCTGATGCACCTTTAGGGATTGACACCTTACAGCTTGCATAGGCCGCCGCTATGATCGCTAATGTTGCTAATAAAAGCGTATTCCTGTATTTTGTTGTCATTATGGTAATTTAAATAACTGCAACAATGGGGAGGCACAAATGTTTGATCGCTTCAGACAAGATTGAAAATTATTCCGGTTCCACCAAGCTTTTTAAGAGGCATTTTTGACAGCAACAGATAACATGTTCTCAGTTCCTCACTCATTTTGCACACCATACAAACGGGCGGTACAGATTGGACATGTTTTATGGGTAGGTGCTACTTTTTTACATTCTTCGTAAAAGGATTTTAGCTAACAATTTTTTAATCATTCCATTAAAAATAAAATAATGAAATGGCAACACGGCCTACCAATAAAATCGGCTGGCTATTCCAAGGGGTCTGAAAGTGGCTGTCTGGTAAACATGATCATTTAACTGTTTTTTTAAAAGAGTGTAATTTAAATAAAAAGGGCTGCCCTTTTTGGAGCAACCCTTTTTATAATATGGGAGAATCCCATCCGTACTCGGGGCGGGAATCGAACCCGCACGCCTTTGAAAGCACAGGATTTTAAGTCCTGCGTGTCTACCAGTTCCACCACCCGAGCATTAGCCTGTTCCGAAATCCTTCGGTAGGTTAACTTTAAAATAAATGCCTTCTGGTAGGAAGGCATTTAGAGCGAAAGACGAGATTCGAACTCGCGACCCCGACCTTGGCAAGGTCGTGCTCTACCAACTGAGCTACTTTCGCAAATTAATACATGTTGTATTCCTTTGGGGTTGCAAATATAGGAATATAAATATCACTATCAAAAATAATTTTTAATTTTTTGCTTTGAAAGTTAGGTTAAGGAGCCTTTTACAATGAAATAATGAGGAATAACTATTTTGTTTTTTATGGTTTTTGTCTTAAAATTTAAAGATTATCAGACAGTTAAAAAGCAGGTTGGTCATCAGGATTAAGGAGGTTAATCATACTTGAAAAATGAAATTATTTTTTTCTGCGACGGGAAAAATAAAAAAAATGTCTGTCTAATCGGTGCATTTTAAGCAATTCACTGTTTTTTGATTAACATTGGTACCTTTGAATGTAAAGTATTTAAGGAAGCAGTATAGACAAAGATAGCCTTATGCAGGCTGTCGGCCTGCTTATAATTGACTAATCCGGTAAACCAGTTAACAGTAACAATGAACAAAATTATTTTAAAATACTGGCTAATGGATTTACTGATAGGTTTCGTTTTATATGTTGCCTACAGGGTTACAATTATGAATATAACTGCAACTGGCGAAGGCCTATTAGCAAGGATCTTTTATATTTTAGACATCATTTTAAATTTAGGACTTTCATTACTTTACCTTGCCGTAGTAGTGATTTGCTCTTTCACAATTTTTTTGAACTTCATCGGGAAGATAAGGAATAGTTCTCTTCTTTCGTGGCTTAGCTTTTCCGGACTGCCGATTTTATTGACCACCGTGCTTATTATCAGTTTATGGGTAGACGCTTATGACTTTAGCGGAAACATCATGACAAAAATTTTGATCTTTTCTATGCTTTATCCCTGTATTACTACGATCTTATATCGACAGTTCAGAAAGAAATATATAACACTTAATAGCACCATTAAAATGGGTGCAGTCGCTGAGTATTGAAAAATAGGGCTATGTTAAATGTATTTGAAAATTTGTTCGTAAACTGTATTTCTTCGTAGTAAGCATGTTTTTATAGCAGAAAAGACGCTGTACACAGTATCTGTAAGATTAATGAACTAATAATTTCTACTGTAAATAAATCTAATAGCTATCGGATCAGTATAACGATCGCCTTTCAATTGCCCATAATGTTGTGCTATTCCAGCCCGGCGTTAAAGTCTATTCCAAAATTAAAATCAAGAAGTGCTGTTGGATGGATTTTTAAACCTATAGCCAATCTCATTATTGTAATAAAACTTGGACTTGTTTCTCCATTTTCGTATTTAATAATATCTCCTGTATTAACTCCACTTCTCTTGTAAAATTCACGATAAGAAAGTTCCTGTTTCTCTTTTAAAGATTTTAAATGCTGACCGAATCTTTTCAGAATTATTTTTTCTTTCTCACTAATCATTTTATTGCTAATAAAAATATGATTAGCAATGTCTTTTATATTTTATTTAAAAACGTCATGTAATTACTTGACATTTGTATTTTTTTTATTTACATTTACGTAACAAAAAAATAAGAACCAATAAAAGGTAAAATTAAGAGTCTTGCAACCTCAAATCTCACGCCGTTGGAGCAGGACAGCAGATTTTATCCCATTTCTTATAGCGGAATTGCTATCTTTAGCTTTCCAAAATAAGAGTGGGCTTCTGCTGTAATTCCATTTCAACGTAAGGCGTGAGCAATAGCTATTTTACTGTTTTAGAAAACCGCAAAACTTCAAAAGACACAGGAAAAAATAGATGGTTGCCTACGCTACGCGTGGGTGCCTGTTTATCTTGTGTCTGGGCATTTTGCGGTGCCTCTAAAGCGGATATCGGGTTAACCCACGCTTTTTATGGATAGTCTTTCCCAGCCAAATTACTTTCTCCTTAATCTGCCAATTGCAGAACTTCCGCTATCCGAGAATTTTAAGCTTAGAAGCAAACTAATGGGTTTTTTTACACTTCAGGATATCATCGGAACCCACCAAAAGGAATTACATGAGCTGGATGATTATTCAGAGCACTGGTATTTTGAATTTGTTGATTTTTTACGCAGAAAGGATTTGCTAAATCTTCTTGGTTAGTATTTGTCTTTGGCAATGCCCAACATGGTGACTATTTTTTCGATTACTTTTTGAACATCGTTTCCAACATTTCCATAGTATGCATTTTTAAAGCTTTTTTCTGATATGATATCTTTTTCTGCAGTACTATAATGTTTCGTAACATATTGATGCAATGCCTTCGGACTGTGGGTTGTGATGATTCCGGCCTCAACTTGTAGGTGGATGAATATGGCAAGCTGTTTTACCGTAAAGGTTACTTTAAAATTGCTATCTAAAATGCCTCCGCGACTCAGGTCTTCAGCTATGGTGTCTATTGATTTGAGGTAGCTGATTTCACTTTCAATATACCTCAGTAATGATTCGTCAATATTGGACAAATTTCTATTATATGGTATGCTTATGGTTTTAAAAACCTGCCCAATTAGCTTTTTAAAGAAATGAATTAATCTATATTGCTCGCTAATGCTTTCGCATTTTTGAAGTTCATGATTAAAATGGCTGCAGCAGGAATGATAAAAATATGGATGATTAAAATTTAAGGAGACGAGCAGTAGAATAATCCCTGGCATAGCTAAAGAAGGTACGAATTTATTCAATGCTATTTCAAGCGACTCAAAAAATTCATGTAAATATATAGCCTGTTCGAAAGTGAAACGGCTTGGGCTGCTATTGAGGTGTTCAAAGATATACTTAAAAAAGATGATGATTTCATTATCTGTATTCAGTTCTTCAAGGTTTTTCAGGATCTTGCTGGAATTTTCTTCAATATTTACTAACAGTTTTTTCTGGGTAGTTATAGAAACGGCACAATCATAGTCAAAATAATAGGGCAAATACTGCTGAAGATCCAAAACCATTTTGTTGAGTAGGTTTACTATGCTACTAATTCCCTCATTTTTGTTTTTTTGACAGGCGTTAAGATTATCCTCATCTACCATGGCTGCTAACTCATCCATTAATTGCACCAACCCGCTTTGATGTTGTCTGATATAGGCCTTTGATTTATCAGGAGCTATTTGTGTTACATTATGCTGAATGGAACTGATTATTCTTTTACTTTCCTTTAAAATTTCATTTTGAAGTTCCTTACCTGGGCATTGATATGCTGCTCCCACTTTAATGGCATCTAAAATTATTTCCCTGAAGCTGATAAGTTCGTACATCATTTGCCTAGTAAAAAGTTCCGATAATGAGATTGTTGATAGTAATATAAAGATTGTTTTGCAACTAAAGCACTGTGTAACCAGTCCATTAATTCTAGGTTTTTAATTTTTCTTTTTTGCATCAACGTGGTAAAACGAATCTTTAACGTGGTAAAACCTGATTTTAGCCAAGTTTTTGGCTGATATTAGCACATAATTTAATTTTAGTCGGCTGAGTTATTTAATGATATTCATATTGGCGTGCAGTGGGGTGCATAATGGATGATAAATCATCAATCTGGATATCGACGATCAGCCACATAAAGACAAATATTATTTATAAAGGAAAATGTTACCCATGCCATAAGGTTGATGAAAGTAGAAAGGCAATGTGAATTGTGCTAAAATGCCAACAGGGTATTTGGGAAATAAGGAAAGGAATAGGTAGAAAATAGATGTCAATAACTCATTTTTTTGAGTGCATCTAACTTTATGTTTTTCTAACTATTTTAAGTGGTTTTCAATTGCGCCTGAGATCTGGTTGATCTCGGCCACACCTAGAGAAAGATGATGACCTTTTTCTGTCAATTTAAATGGCATTAGTTCCTCAGGCTCGATCTCTTCTGCTTTTAGTAAGATCCAGTCAGATTCCTGTTTTTTTATTGCTCCTAAAAGATCTCCTAAATAAACAATCTTAAAATAATCAGCTTTTGGGGTAATGGTTAGGATGATCGCTTGATCATTATGTTCTATTTCAATATTAAATGCTGTCATGATCTCAAAACCATTGCAGCCAGCTTATTGTTTTGCTAAAATAAAACGGTTATCAGATTAACTCCCATGCATCAGAAGCAATGGATAGCTGAAATGAAATTCTTCTAATTCTGCTTTTTTGCTATTAACATATAGAATATACAACATTAACGTTACTTTCTATTTAAACCGATTAATTGTTTAAATTGGAGGCTCAACAATTAATCGGTTTAATAATTTATGTAATTAACCCACTCTTCCCGGATATTGCTTCAATGCTACTTCCAAACAGTCCATAGCTGTATTTAAATCATCTGTATTTAATACGTATGCCATACGAACTTCGTTTTTGCCAGAACCAGGGGTAGAGTAGAAACCAGTTGCTGGGGCCATCATTACCGTTTGGTCATTATGACTGAAATCTTCTAAAATCCACTGACAAAATTTATCAGCATCATCAATAGGAAATTTTGCTACTACGTAAAATGCACCGCCAGGATTAGGACAGAAAACACCTTCTATATTATTTAACCGGCCAACCAAAGTATCACGACGCAAAGTATATTCGGTATTTACTTTTTCAAAATAACTATCTGGCGTATCTACAGCTGCTGCACCAGCAATTTGTTCAACCATGCCTGGACTTAATCTTGCCTGAGCAAATTTTAATCCTGATGCGATAACTTCTTTATTTTTAGTAATTAGACAGCCTAAACGTGCACCACAAGCACTGTAACGTTTAGAAACCGTATCCATAATGACCACGTTTTCATCTAAACCATCTAAATGCATGGGTGAGATAAATTCCCTTCCATCATAACAAAATTCGCGATAAGCTTCATCAGAGAATAAAAATAGATCATATTTAACACAAAGGGTTTTTAAAGCCTCTAATTCTGCTCTTGAATATAAATAACCAGTAGGATTATTAGGGTTACAAATGATGATCGCCTTCGTTTTTTCCGTAATCAATTTTTCGAATTCAGCAATCGGCGGTAATGCAAAGCCATTTTCAATGTAAGAAAGGATTGGTTTTACCACCACATTGCTCATACAGGCAAAGCCATTGTAATTGGCGTAAAAAGGTTCTGGAATGATAATTTCATCCCCCTCGTTTACGCATGTTTGCATGGCAATGGTAATGGCTTCAGAGCCACCAACTGTTACCAATATATTTTCGGGTGTAATATTGTAACCCAGTTTATTATAATATTCGGTAAGTTTTAAACGATATGCAAGTGTACCTTCTGATGGAGTATAGGCCCAAACATTAAAATCAATGTTTTTAATGGCGTTTAACATTCCTTCAGGTGTTTCTATATCTGGCTGACCAATATTTAAATGGAAAACTTTTTTACCATCTTTTTTAGCTTGATCTGCAAATGGGGTTAACTTTCTGATTGGTGATGCAGGCATCTGCACACCCTTTTGTGAAATTTTTGGCATGGCACAAAAATAAAAAAGTCCCGATGAAAATCGAGACTTTTTAAATATTATCGTTTAAAAAATTATTTTGAAGTTGCGGCAACTGTTTCACCTTTAATGTAAAGCACTTTAATTGGTGTTTTAGCATTTGAAGTAATGGTTACGGCCTTCGAAAAAGTAGAAGGACCGGCAGCAGCGTTAAACGTTACCGAAATTACACCTGTTTCACCTTTTTTTAATGGGGTAGAAGTGTATTTAGGTACTGTACATCCACAGCTGGCTTCAGCTTTGGTAATAATTAAAGGCGCTTCGCCAACGTTGGTGTATTTAAAATCGTAAGTTACTGGTTTGTTCAAAACAATTTTACCGAAATCGTGAGTTTCCGATTCAAATTTAAACTCTGCAGGCTTAGTTTGTGCATTTACTGCAACACCAAAACCTAAAACAAAAGCGAATAATACTAAGATCTTTTTCATGTTATGTGGCTATAATTTATTTTTTAAAATTCTAAAACAAATTTAATGTTTTCCTATTAAAACAAAAACTATTCCAAATATATTTTGCAAATCGATATATAATTTTACAATAGAGGTTAAAGGCAAACTTTTAATTTTGTCTATATTTGCCGCAACCAATCTTTGATTACTATGCCGAATGAAAAATTGATGACCAACACTATTGATGCTTCAGAACTCAGTTTTAACGATTTCAAATCTATCGTTATAAATGACTATAAAATAGCCTTTGAAAGTAGGCAGGCCAGTGTTTTAGGCCGTAGGGAAGTATTAACAGGGAAGGCTAAATTTGGCATTTTTGGCGATGGTAAAGAGGTGCCCCAGGTGGCTATGGCTAAAGCTTTTAAAAATGGTGATTGGCGCTCTGGTTATTACCGCGATCAAACTTTCGCCTTTGCAACTGGTATTTCTACCATTAAAGAATTTTTCGCACAGCTTTATGCCAATCCAACCGAGGGGGCTGATCCGTTTTCGGGAGGTAGGCAAATGAATTGTCATTTTGCAACAAAATCTATTAATGAAGATGGTAGCTGGAACGATTTAACGCAGATTAAAAACTGCTCTTCAGATATTTCTCCAACTGGAGGACAGATGGCCCGTTTGGTAGGTTTAGCTTATGCTTCTAAATTATTTAGGCAAAATAAAGAACTCGATTACTTAAAACACTTTTCTGTAAATGGAAATGAAGTTGCTTTCGGTACCATTGGTAATGCATCAACTTCTGAGGGGGTATTTTTTGAAGCCATTAATGCGGCAGGTGTTTTACAGATACCAATGGCTGTTTCTATTTGGGATGATGCTTATGGTATTTCAGTTCCGGCGAAATATCAAACTACCAAGGAAGATATTTCTGAGGTTTTAAAAGGCTTTCAGCGTAATGCTGATCAACCAGGCTATGAAATTTATAAGGTAAAAGGCTGGGATTACCCGGCTTTATGTGAGGTATATGAAAAAGCAATAAATGTTTGCAGAGACGAACATGTACCTGTTTTAATTCACGTTACCGAACTTACTCAGCCTCAGGGGCATTCTACCTCTGGTTCGCACGAAAGATACAAATCAAAAGACCGGTTATCTTGGGAAACAGAACACGATTGTATTCAGAAAATGCGTGCCTGGATGCTCGAATCGGCGGTAGCAACTGAAGATGAAATTGCAGCGGTTGAAAAGAATGCCAAGGCTTTTGTACGTAATGCGCAAAAGGAAGCCTGGAATGAGTTTTTGGATAATATTAAACCAGAACAAAAACAAGTTATTGATTTAATTAGCGGTATAGCTAAACATCAACCTGAACTGGCTAAAATTGCCGCAAATCTGGCCTCAACTGCCGATGCACAACGTCGGGAAGTTTTTACTGCTGTACGAAAAGCCATACGTTTATCGGCCAGTTTTAGCTCTCCGGAACGTAATGAACTTTTAGCCTGGTACAAGCAGCAAGCTAAGTTTAATCACGACCGATACAATTCTAAACTGCATACTGACGGCAAAGAAAGTCCGGATATGATTGCAGTGGTTGATGCTGTATATGATGAGCAATCGAAAATGGTTGACGGTAGGGAGGTGCTTAATGCCTGCTTTAACGAAAACTTTGCCCGCGACCCACGTTTAGTTGCTTTTGGAGAAGATCTGGGAAATATTGGTGATGTAAATCAAGGTTTTGCAGGTTTACAGGCTAAATATGGCGAATTGAGAATTACCGATACGGGAATTAGAGAAATGACCATTATGGGGCAGGGGATTGGCCTAGCCATGAGGGGTTTAAAACCGATTGCCGAAATACAATACCTTGATTATTTAATTTTCGCATTAAATGTACTTAGCGACGATTTAGCATCGCTCTCTTACCGTACCAAAGGGATTCAAAAAGCGCCGGTTATTGTGCGTACGCGCGGTCATCGGTTGGAAGGGATCTGGCATTCGGGCTCACCAATCAGTATGATTTTGGGCGCTCTAAGAGGGATGCATTTATGCGTACCAAGAAATATGACCCAAGCTGCCGGCATGTACAATACCCTTTTCAGGGCTGATGAACCTGCAGTAGTAATTGAGTGTTTAAACGGTTACAGGCTTAAAGAAAAGCTACCAGGTAATGTTGGCGATTTTACTGTTCCATTAGGCAAAGCAGAGGTTTTAGAAGAAGGGACTGATATTACCGTAATCTCTTACGGTTCTTCATTAAGAATTGTTCAGGAGGCAGCTGAAGAATTGAGCTTATTGGGTATTTCTGTAGAAATTATAGATCCGCAAACGCTCTTGCCTTTCGATACCACACAGGTTTGTGTAAACTCGCTAGCCAAAACCAATAAATTACTGGTAGTAGATGAGGATGTTCCGGGAGGTGCATCTGCATATATCCTGCAAAAGGTTCTGGAAGAACAAAAAGGTTATTTCCATTTAGATGGCCAGCCAAAAACATTATCGGCTAAAGCGCATCGCCCACCATTTGGATCAGACGGTGATTATTTCAGTAAACCATCCGTTGATGATGTTATTGAAACCATCTATCAGATGATGCACGATGCAAATCCAACTAAATACCCTTCACTCTTTTAATTGAGTAATAGCTAACCTAGTAACATTAACTTTTATTTTTGGTGTTTCTTTTCTCCAGTGTATAATTTCTCGCCAGCTTTTACGGCGAACTGTAGGTCGTTTTCTTCTGGAGGTACAGGGCAGCGGTATCCGTCGCTATAGGCACAGTAAGGATTGTAGGCTTTATTAAAATCAATTTCGATGTGATTATCGACAATTTCTTTTGCATCCAGATCAATGTATCTGCCACCGCCATAAGTTTCCTGATTATTAGTTTCATCAGTAAATGGCAGGAAAAGGTGATCTTTATAAATTGGGTTGGTCGATAAAGAAACACTTTTATATAAATTCATTTGGATTTTTTTGCCATTAAGAACAAAGTTAACATGTGCATATTTATAATAATCGCTGCTGGAGCCATCGAAAGTAGACATTTTGAAAACTTTTTCATTCTTTAGTGTTTCTACATCGGCTAAGATTTTGTAAGCACTGTCTGCCTCATAAAAATGAAGGTTTTGCAGGTCGTTTTTCCTGAGCGGCGACCGTTCGTCTTTAATGAAATCCTGTTTATAGGTTTCACGATGTTTGGCAATCTGTTCAGCATAACTTTGCGCAAAGCTATTCATGCTGAACAATAGTAATAAGAAAGTGATGGTTCTCATTTGCGAAAATTAAATAATACTGGCTTTGTTTCTTAAAAACTGATCGGCTAAAACGAGTGCAGCCATAGCTTCAACAATTACTACTGCCCTGGGTACCACGCAAGGGTCATGTCGACCTTTTCCTTTAATCTCCGAAGCTTCACCAGCTGTATTTATAGTTTGTTGGTTATGCATAATGGTTGCTACAGGTTTGAATGCTACTTTGAAGGTAATATCCATCCCGTTAGAGATGCCGCCCAAAATGCCACCGGCATAATTGGTAGTAGTTTTAAAAACTTTCGAATCAGCAACTTTTGGCTGTGGAATATCATTGTGCTGAGACCCTCTTAATTCACTTCCGGCAAAGCCAGAGCCATATTCGAAACCATGAACGGCATTAATGCTGAGCATAGCTTTCCCTAAATCGGCATGTAATTTATCAAAAACAGGTTCGCCTAAACCTGCAGGGCAGCCTTTTATTATACAGTCTATTTTTCCGCCTACGGTATCGCCATCTTTTCTAACCGAATCGATAAATTCAATCATTTCGTGTGCGGTTGCCGGATCAGCGCAACGAACAATATTTTCTTCTCTAATTTGCAATAAAGCTGATAAATCATGGCTTTCCAAATTAGGAGCATCTATTGTTCCTACTGAAGTTACATGTGCGAAAATTTCAATGCCCTGTTGCTTTAAAAACAGTTTTGCAATTGCTCCAGCTGCTACACGGGCAGCAGTTTCGCGTGCAGAAGAACGGCCTCCGCCACGGTGATCGCGGATACCATATTTCGCATCATAAACATAGTCAGCGTGGCTGGGACGGTAAACATCAACATTGTGGCCATAGTCTTTTGAGCGTTGATCTTCGTTTGGAATCAGCAAGGCAATTGGTGTACCGGTACTTTTTCCTTCAAATACACCCGACAAAACCTGAACCGTATCACTTTCTTTTCTTTGCGTGGTGATTTTGGATTGACCCGGTTTACGTTTGTCAAGTTCTGACTGGATAAAATCCATATCGATATCCAATTGCGCCGGACAGCCATCAATAATTACCCCAATTGCTACGCCATGAGATTCGCCAAAAGTAGTGATGCGAAATAGTTGTCCGAATGAGTTACCTGCCATATTTGTTTAGATGTGAGAAGCTAGATATGAGATTTGAGAAATACTCAGTTTACCCTACCTGAACTTCGGTATTTTAGTTTAAATTATTTAGGATGTTAGATTTGAGATATTAAAATTGAGATCCCCCCTCAAGCTGTTCTCAGATCTGGTTTAGATTTTAGATTATTGTTGTTTTATTTTTTTATTCTCAGCTCTATGTCTAATATCTCACTTCTCAAGTCTCATGTCTCAGATCTCTTTCACTTCAAATCCCGCTTTTTTCAAATCTTCCCAATAATAAGGATAAGATTTTTCTACTACCTGCATTTCTTCAATTTCAACTTCGTTAATCAATAATGCAAGAGGAGCAAAAGCCATTGCCATACGGTGGTCCTCGTAGGTTGCAAAAGTAACCTGATCAGGGAAATGAAGGTTGTCTGTATTTAAAGTATAAACCAGATTATCTTCTGTAAAAGTAACGCCTATTTTAGCCAATTCGTTCTGAAGGGCTGCAATACGGTCTGTTTCTTTTATTTTTAAGGTTTCTAAGCCCGTAAAAGACATGTTTTTACCCAGAGCAGCCGCAATAACTACAATAGTTTGTGCTAAATCCGGACAGGTTTTTAAATCTAAAATTTCTTTAGTATCTAAAGAAAGACCTAAGTTGCTAATGGCAATTCCATAATCGGTTTTGCTGGTAGCGATGCCAAATATCTTCATGATATTTTTGATCTGGCTATCACCCTGCAAACTTTTCTCTTTTAAAGCGGGTAAACTAATTTCTGCTTCATCTGCTAAAGCTGCAATGCTATACCAATACGATGCCGCGCTCCAGTCTGGCTCAACAACCAAAGTACCAGCTTTAAAAACCTGTGGTTTAATGGTAATTGAATTTTCGTTCCAGCTATGTTCAATGCCAACTTCAGCCAACATATCTAAAGTCATATCTACATATGGTTTAGAAGTAAGTTCGCCTTCGATTTCTAACATTAAACCCTGAGGCAGGATAGGGGCAATCATCAGCAAAGCCGAAATATACTGACTGCTGATATCGCCTTTTATTTTAACTTCAGCGGTTTTTTGATTTAAAGGGCCTGTAATATTTAATGGAGGAAAACCATCTGCTTCTGCATACGAAATATCAGCTCCGATTGTTCTCAATGCCTCAGCCAAAATCCCGATCGGACGTTGCTTCATTCTTTCGGTTCCTGTTAAAAGGAAATTCCCGTTTTTAGCAGAAAGATAAGCTGATAAAAAGCGCATGGCAGTTCCCGCAGGACCAACGTCAACCAGTTCGGAGTTTGCAGTTTTCAGCTTGGAGTCTGCTCCCAACTCACTAGTCTCAACTCCCAACTTGTTTAGGATTCCATTTAACGTTACGGTATCGGCAGCATTGGAAAGGTTTTCAACTTTAACCAGTTTCTTGCTTAAAGCACTAATAATCAAAGCTCTGTTGCATTCGCTTTTAGAGCCTGTTAATTGGATTTCCGTATTGATATTCTTGGTTCCTTTAAAAGAAACTAAGGCATTTTTCGACATTTTATTCTGTTTTTATTCTTAAATGTAAGTGTCAGATGGAAACACCTGACACCACATTATATTTGTTTTTATATCACATTTGAGTTAGTCGAAAATTTTCGTAAGTCCTTCGACAGGCTCAGGATGACACCACTGTTAAACTTAGCTTTAAGCTTTAGTCTTTCAGCTTTTACCTCAACTACGCTTTAACCTCAGTATGTTGTTCAGCCGCAATGCCTTTTTCAGCTTTGCCAGCATTCATAATTTCAGTTTGTTTACGGATCGATTCACCGTGCATCAATTCTAAGAATTTCTCAGTAAAGTTCAGGTCTAGTTTTAAGGCTTTTGCAAAAGCATGACCTTTTTTAATGATCGCATCCCAACGGTTAACCTGTAAAATAGTTACCTGGTTATCACGTTTAAACTCACCGATTTTCTCAACGATGGCCATCCGCTCGCCTAATTTCTGTAATAAAATATCATCAATTTTATCGATTGATTTACGTAAGTCGGCTAATTTATCAGCGAAAGCTTCGTTTGGTGCTTCTGGCTCACGTACCGTTAAACGGTCTACCAATTCAGCTAAAGCAGCCGGTGTAACTTGTTGTTTAGCATCTGTCCAGGCAACTGAAGGATCTACGTGAGATTCGATCATTAAACCTTGCATGTCTAAATCCAATGCTTTTTGAGAGATGTAAGGGATTAACTCACGGTTACCGCAAATGTGACTTGGATCGTTGATGATCGGTAATTCAGGACAAAGTGTTTTTAACTGAATAGCAAGCTCCCACATTGGTTCGTTACGGAAAGAACTTTTCTCGAATGATGAGAAACCGCGGTGAATAGCACCAATTTTTGTAATTCCTGCACCATTAATACGCTCAATTGCACCAATCCATAATTGTAAATCAGGGTTTACCGGGTTTTTAATCAATACCGGAACATCATGGCCTTTTAAAGCATCAGCAATTTCCTGAACTGTGAATGGGTTTACCGTAGAACGTGCACCAATCCAAAGGATATCTACACCTGCTGCTAAAGCTTCTTCAACATGTTTTGCATTGGCAACCTCAACAGCCGTTGGCAAACCGGTTTCTGCTTTAGCACGTTTTAACCACTCTAAGCCAATACTTCCGATACCTTCGAATTCTCCCGGACGGGTACGTGGTTTCCAGATACCAGCTCTCAATACCGATACTTTGCCGGTAGCAGCCAATAAATGTGCTGTGGTTAACAGTTGTTCTTCAGTTTCTGCACTACAAGGACCAGAAATGATTAATGGTTCGTTGTTTACGTTTAACCAGGTGTTTAAAGGCTGAATGTTTAAATTAAGTTTCATGATGATGGGGTGTTTAAAATCCGTAGTCTGGAATTATATTTTAATTATTTTATATTGTTAATTGAATGTTCTGCTATTTGTCTTCGGACTCCTGACTTTGGACTCCCGACTATTATACTTTATCGTTCTTCTGGTACTCTCCTAAGATATTAAAGTTCGAAGTATATTTTAGCGCTTTTCTAATCGCTTTATCGTATTTTTCGGTGCTCGGCCACTCTAAATCCACGTAAAAGTAATACTCGTTTCTTTTACCTAAAACAGGCATAGATTGTATTTTTGTTAAGCTTACATCCTGTTCTGCGAAAATATTTAACACAGTTGCCAATGAGCCTGCTTTGTGCCCAACCTGAAAACAGATTGATGCTTTGTTTATTTTCTTTCCTTCGTCTGTTTTGTCTTTTTTAAGGATCAGAAAACGGGTGTAATTTTTCTTGTTCGATTCTACACGGCGTTCTAAAATGTTTAAGCCGTAAAGTTCAGCAGCTAAACTGTTTGCAATGGCCATGGTGTCTGTTAATTGCTCTTCCTGGATCCGTTTCGCACAGGCAGCAGTATCGTTGCTTTCTACAATTTTAATGTGAGGATAATCGTAAAAGAAATCGATACACTGGCGGATGGCGATAGGGTGTGAGGTAACCACTTTAATATCCTCAAACTTTACGCCCGGTAACGCCATTAAGTGCAACTGGATAGCTAAGTAAACTTCGCCCACAACTGAAAAGCCGTAATCGCGAATCAAGGTATAGTTAGGTAATAAGCTACCAGCAATAGAGTTTTCTATAGCCATAACTACGAAATCGGCGTCGTTTTTCTCTAGCTTGTCGCAGGTTTCTTTAAAAGAATTACACTCAAAAGTTTCAATGTCTTTACCAAAGAATTTGTATGCCGCTTCTTCGTGGAAAGATGCTTTAATACCTTGAATTGCTACTCGTTTTGTCGTTTCCATTTTGCGTTAAAACAAAAAAGTCCCGGCTGTTTGCCGGGACTTTTTTATACATTTTAATATTGTTATATATCTTTTTGCATATTAGCCCCGGCTCTTACTAAAATAGTAAAAGTAACCAAAGTAATATGTGTTTGTAATTTGCATTTCTTTTTTTGTTGAGCCAAATGTAATAACAAAATTTAATTTGTCAATAGTAAAACGAAAATATTTTCAATAAAATTTAATTTTGTTAAATTTAAACTGTTTTTGATATAAGTATGAGAATGTTTGAACTAACTACCTCAGGCTATTTGGAAAGAGTGCAGAGGACACATTTATAAGCTATCAATTATTTTCTGGATATCTTTTTTCGTAATTGTTGCTTCTTCAGACTTGTCATAAATGTAAATCATATTGATTTCATTTTCAATTTGTAAATAGGTAATCACTCTATAACCACCGCTTTTTCCCTTTCCTTTGCTCTTAACAGCAAGTCTTATTTTAAAAATACCATTTCCTAAGTCTGTCCCAGTTTTTGGATTTTCCAACAATATTGATTCTAATTGAGATAAATCATTAATTAATGATAAATGTTTCTTTTTTAAATGCTTAGCTTTTTTTATAAAAATAGGTGAATATATAATTTTAATTTCTTCCATCATATATCACTGAGGGATAGTGGGGCAGTTTTCCCCGCTTTAATGTCTTTTGCCTCTTTTATTCCTTGTTTTATTCCATCTAGCAAAAGCTGCTTTTTAGAAGTTTGAATTATCTTGGCATTAATTCTTTTTAATACCTCTAAAAGAAATTCAGTGTCGTTATCTTTAACTTGTATTGTTAATGTTGTCATTGCAATAAGCTTTATCAAAAATACAAATTATATCTTAATTAAGATATAATTGCATCAAGCATAACATATTGAGTAATTAATCATAGATAATAAGCATTTAAAGCCTGAATAAAATTGTTAACAAAAAAAGGTCTGTGGAGATACAGACCTTTAAATTATTTCTATCCTGTAGAACTTAATTCTCCTCGGTCGTTAAGCCCTTTTACTTTATCCTGTTGCAATGCTTCGCATCTTTTCTGTTCCTCCTCACGTAATTCCTGCTGCATAATTTTAGCAACTTTAGTGCTTCCATCATGGCTCCATCCCGGTGGATTGAAAATGTATTTCAATTTATCCATAAAGTTTGGTGCCTTTTTAACGTCTGCAGTTAAAGCGATAAACTCATGGAAAATAATATTTACAGGTCCGGTATCCTTTGGTTGTGTGGTTAAGCCATATTTCACTACATCTTCAGGCAATTCTTCCTGGAAAGTGCCAAACCACCTGTCCCATAGAATTAAAACCATGCCCATGTTCTTATCTAAATAGCGTACATTGCTGGCATGGTGTACCCGGTGATGGGATGGTGTTACGAAAATATACTCGTACCATTTCGGGAATTTGATATTATATTGTGTGTGAACAAGATTACCATAAATTTGGGTAATCAGGTAGGCAAAAAGAATATCAACAGCTGTAAAACCCATAAATGCCAGGGGCAAATAAAAGAAGACTCGATACAAAGGCTCAAAAACAGTAGAACGGAAGCCTGTGGTTAAGTTAAAGTGTTCAGATGAGTGGTGCGTAACATGCATTGCCCAGAAAAAGCGTACATAATGCCCAACGGTATGCAAAAACCAATACAGAAAATCCTGAGCTAAAATCAAAACAAGCCAATACAGCCAAATATTTGAGATCTGGAACAAACGGAACTGGTAGCAATATTGCAATAAGAAAAATGTACCCGTTTTGGTTGCTAAATTGATCACAATCGCTGCCGTCATCAGGTAAATGTTCGTCCAGGTATCGCGTTTGGTATATAATTTTCTGTCGTGCTGGTAGCTGAAATACATTTCAACGAAAGTTAAAACGATTACAAAGCCAAAAAGCCCGATTACAGAAATATCACTTCCGGTAAAATTCATTTTATAAACTGTTATAATAATCCAAACTGCTTAAAATATCGGCAGTACTTACACGGCAGTTAAACGTGCATTTGCCTGTTGTTTCTAAAAGTGAAAATAAAATGTTTCCGTCTTCGTTCTTTTTATCGCTCTGCATCAGTTCTAAAAGGGTATCGAAGCTTTTCTTTTTGATGTGGTATTTCGGATATAAAGACAAAATATAGCTACTGATATCATTCAGTTCTTCTTTTGTTAAGCCGCTGTTTTTGATCGATAAGGCAGCTTCGCAAACAAAACCGATGGCAATTGCCTCGCCGTGCGTTAATGGATTTTCGTCATTTGCCAGCGAATAACCTTCTACTGCATGACCAATGGTATGCCCAAAGTTTAAAATCTTTCTTAGGTTTTTCTCGTGCGGATCGATGGTTACCACTTCATTTTTAATTTCTACCGAACGGTAAATATCTTCAGCAGAAGGCGTAAGGTAACTACTAGCTTTTAATTTTTCGTAATAAGGTTTGTCGTAAATTAAACCGTGTTTAATCATTTCAGCAAAGCCTGATAAAAGCTCACGCTCAGGCAATGTTTTTAAGAATGCAGTTTCGATAAAAACCATTTGTGGTAAGGTAAAAGTACCCACCATATTTTTAACGTTATCGATATCGATTCCGGTTTTACCACCCACCGAGGCATCAACCTGTGATAGAAGGGTAGTAGGTACATTGATGAAATCGATCCCTCTTTTATAGGTAGAGGCAATAAAGCCACCCATATCGGTAATTACACCACCGCCAAGGTTGATCATTAAACTTTTGCGGTCGGCTTCAAAATCCAGTAAGGTTTTCCAGATGCCGATACAGAAATCGATATTTTTATTTTCTTCGCCTGCCGAAGTTTCAATCAGGTCAAATTCAGAGAAATCATTTAAAAGCGACTGAAACAGGGGTAAACAGATTTCGCTGGTATGCTCATCCGCAAATACAAAAACTTTGCTGTACTTGTTGCTTTCTAAAAGTGTTTTTAAGGCGTCTAAATTGCTTTCGAAATAAAGCGAATGGCCTGCGCTCGTTAAGGTTTCCATTAAATTACTTCGATTTTATCTTGTTCAAAAGTGATGATGTCGCCAACCCTGACTTTATACCGTTTACGGAATTCTACTTCGCCGTTACATTTTACCAAACCGTCCACCACAGCAGCCTGTGCATCACCACCGGTTCCAACCAAGCCTGTTGCTTTTAGCAGTTGGATTAATGGAATAAATTCGCCTTCTAATTTGAATTGTATCATTTTATGCAAAAATACGATTATTTAGAGGTTTTTAGTTTTAACAACCAATGCTTTTTATAATTTTGCACCAATCTGACTTATTATATAGTAAAAATGGATTTATCCACCAAAAAACAGCCGAATTTCGACAATACGGAAATCGCTTTCCGTCAAAAATCTAACCATGAGCTTAAAAAAGCATACTGGCTTTTTAAAATGATTGGGAGTAATTTCCTAACCAAAGTTGGTCCGGCCATTACAAACTTCTTTTTAAATATCGGTTTGCCGATTCAGGGGGCTATTAAAACGACCATTTTTCAGCAGTTTTGTGGTGGCGAAACCATTGCAGAATGTAATAAAGCTATTGAGCAATTGGATAAAGGAGGGGTAGGTACCATTTTAGATTATTCGGTAGAAGGAGAAGAAGAAGAACACGTTTTTGACGAAACCTGTGCCGAAATTATCCGTACTATCGTACGTGCCGATGGCGATACCAAAATTCCGATTACAGTTTTCAAAATAACAGGTATCGGCCGTTTTGCACTCTTGCAAAAACTGGATGCCAAAGAAACTTTAACTGCGGCTGAACAGGCAGAATACGAAAAAGTAAAATTACGGTGTGAAATGATCTGCAAAACGGCTTTCGATAAAGCTGTGCCCATCATGATTGATGCTGAAGAAACCTGGATTCAGAATACTATTGATGAGTTGGCGCTTGATATGATGCGTAAATTTAACCGTGAACGGATTATTGTGTACAATACTTACCAAATGTATCGTCATGATAAATTAGCCGATATGAAAGCTGACCACTTAATAGCCAAAGCAGATGGTTTTATTTTGGGTGTAAAAATGGTACGCGGTGCCTATATGGAAAAAGAACGTAAACGCGCTGTGGAAATGGGATATCCTTCGCCAATTCAGCCGGATAAAGCCGCATCAGACCGTGATTATAACGAATCTTTACGTTATTGTGTTGATCATATTGAAGAAATTGCCATTGTTGCCGGAACGCATAATGAAGATAGCAGCCGCTTATTGACTTATCTTTTAGAGGAAAAAAATATAACGCACAATCATCCTCATGTATATTTTGCCCAGTTATTGGGAATGAGTGATAACTTAAGTTTTAATCTTGCCGATTCTAACTATAACGTAGCAAAATATGTTCCTTACGGACCAATAAAAGCGGTAATGCCTTATTTATTCAGAAGAGCACAGGAAAATACTTCAGTAGCCGGACAAACTGGCCGTGAACTTGGGTTGATTGAAAGAGAATTAAAAAGAAGGAAACTTTAGTTTATTTTTAGTTAATCTTAGAATCGTCATTTCGAGCGAAATGCAATGCAGTTGAAAAATATAAGGAGATAGATCTCTCCATTTCGCTGCACTTCAGTCGAGATGACGATTTTCTTTTTCGTAATGGTCATGCTGATCCAATAGTTATCGGATCGAGTTTAGATTGAAAGGTTATTTTTAACTACTGAAAACTATTTCTTTATTATAAAAGATTGTTTGCCGGATAACAGATCGTAGAACAGGATAAAATCGCTCACTAAACTATAACCCGGATACTGAAAAGTAGCAGGCCTGTTTTTCTCGAAAAAGAAGTGCCCAACCCATGCAAAGCCATAACCCAATACCGGTATCGCCAAAAAGAAATGCCAGTTGTGAAAAAGAAAACCTGTAAAAAAAGCCAGGCAAACCAAACCAGTACCAATAAAATGTAGGATACGCGATGTGGTATTCTTGTGCTCTGACAAGTAAAAAGGATAGAACTCTTTTAGCGACTTAAATTTTTTTTCTGGCATATATCAATTTACAAAATTCCGTTTGCTTTTAAAAAGGCACCTAGTTGAGCTGGTTTTTCGGTCATTAATAAGGCATTTAATCCCACTTTTTTAGCGCCTTCTATATGTTGTGGACTATCGTCGATAAATAACGTTTCGGCCGGATCTAAGTTGTTTTCTTTTAACACCTGCTCAAAAATATTGGTGTTGGGTTTACGCAGTTTCATGTGTTGAGAGAAATAAGCTTTCTCAAAATAAGCATCGTAATTATTAATCTGGAAGGTTGCTTTCAGGTAATTGATAATCCAGTCGTAGTGGATTTCGTTGTTATTGCTTAACAAAAAAGTACGGTATTTTTCTTTTACTTCAAGCAGTAAATCGTGATTTTCTTGTATCGTGCCAATTAACAGGCTATTCCATGCCTCATCAATCTGCAGGTCGGTTAATTCAGGTTTGCCTGCGGCATTTCTGATTCCTGTCCTAAATTCGGCCGGAGAAATGGCACCAGTTTCAAAGTCATCGAATAGCTGGTTATGCGCTTTATGCGCAAAGAAATTTTCGATATCTGTAATGCCCAGTTTTTGAAAAGAAGCCTGAGCAATTCTGAAATCGATATCAAATATTACGTTTCCGTAATCGAAAATAATGTTTTTAATGTTTTGCATGGCAATCTTCAGGATTTTCTGCAAAGATATTATTGCTGGATTAACGAAGGGTATGAAATCAGCAATTTTTACAATAAAAATCCAGAAGTCTTAATTGCCGCGTGATATTTAATGTTGCGTCATTCCCGCCTGTGAGGGAATGACGTCTACATCAAACTGATTTTATTTATAGACCTATTTAGGTTCTACCGTAATCGATTGGATAATGGCCCGGCTCTTTTTATCCCCTATTTTTATCACCTTAAATACGAAATAAATATCATGGATTTTTCCATCCGAAATCATATTGATGGGCAGACTTTTTCTAAAAGTAGATTTCCCGATCACAATGCCTTTACTATCATCCAATCTGATTTCGATTTCACCATCTGATCCGGGATCGAGGTTTAAGAATGAATAACTAAAACCTGAAATACCCTTTAAATCAACATCTTTTATAGCTATCCAGCCGTTATCCTTAGTGAGAATGAGTTTTTCACCGCCGTAAATATCTTTTCGCTCAAAACCCCTAAAATCTTTGATATCATCTGCATCAATTACATTACTTCTCAGGTTGATCACTTTTGTTGTGGTTAACGGTTTTTTTAATGCTGTACTTCCTGCATCGGTGTAAGTTGCCTTTAAAGTTAAAACTGATTTCTTCTTATCAGTAGCAGCTGGCGGAATGATTTTGCCCGCAGTTGGAAGTGATGCTTTAACAGCCTCTTTATTACCTAAAGTCATAATCCATTCTGTAATTTTTTTCACTTCAGCTTCTTTCATTGCGGTGTGTGCTGGCATTGGTACTTCTCCCCACACGCCATGGCTACCGCCAATCACTTTTGAAGCCAGGTAATCAACCGCTTTAGGGTCGTTTTTGTATTTTGCTGCAATTTTATCAAAAGCTGGGCCAATAGAAACAGCTGATTCTTTATGGCAGGTGCTACAATCAGATTTCAGCATCAGTGCTTTACCAATCATGGTTTGTGCTGCCTGCTGGTGCCCTAATTGTGCGCCAGCTAAATCGGTTCCTTCTGTATACGTATTTGATATATATATGCGGCTGTTATTCACTTTAGCACCTTTATCGCTTACTAAAACTTTATAATCAACTGGTTTATTAGGGAAGTAAAAACTTTTGTTACCTGTTAAATCTATATTTACAACAGGATGTTCGTTACCTGCAAAAACCGGTATCACCTGACTTTTTGCTGAAGTTTTATTATTATCTATTACGGTAACACTTACCGGATATTCGCCTGCTTTAGCGAAGGTATACTGTAGGGTTGGTGCAGTGGTGGTTTTGGTAATGCCTTTTCCCAGGTTCCATACATAGGTTAAAGGATCGCCATCAGGATCTTTAGCGGTAACCGTTGCTGTCATTTTATAAGGCAATAAACCACTTGTTTTTGCAATATTCAGGCTTTCAACTAGTGGTGGACGGTTGCCTTTCAGGTAATCAATCCTGGTAATCGCAGCATCAGGGTTTTTGGTAAACCAGCCTTTACCATACTCGAGTATGTATAATTTTCCATCTGGCCCTAATTCCATATCAATAGGTGCTGCTAAAGAAACGTTAGCCATAAAGGGCTCCATACTCAGGTAATCACCTTGTGCATTCATGGTTACCGCTTTAACCCATCCACGTACCCATTCATAAATAATTAGCTTGCCGTTATAATAGACTGGGTAAGGTGAATTTGGCGTAGCATAATAAACCGGGCCAGCCATTGCTGTACGGCCACCTGCACCAACCTGTGGGAATTCTTTCGATTCTCCATAAGGATACCAGATATAAGCAGGTTGTGCCGGCGGCAGTTGCTCCAAACCGGTGTTGTTTGGCGAATTATTGATCGGTTTTGCCGGATCAAATGCATTTCCGTTAGTACCATTGGTATAATCGTAGGCCTTGTATGGGTAGTTATTGCCTATAAACAATGGCCAGCCAAAATTACCCGCTTTTCGTGCCTGGTTTACTTCATCATAACCTCTTGGGCCTCTTAAATCATCATCGTCCGGTGCATCAGGTCCAACCTCGCCCCAGTATAAAAAGTTGGTTTTCTGATCTACAGAAATGCGGTAAGGGTTTCTATTTCCCATTACATAAATTTCAGGTTTGGTTTTCGGACTGTCTTTAGGGAAAAGGTTACCGTCTGGAATACTGTAGGTACCATCTTCATTTACCTTGATTCTAAGTATTTTTCCCCTTAAATCGTTCGTATTACCAGCTGATCTCCTGGAGTCGTATTGTTCAAACCCCTTTCTGTTATCAAGTGGGGCATAACCTTTGTTTACATATTGTTGTTTTGGAGCATCAAATGGGGTGGAGTTATCGCCTGTTGATACATATAGCAGGTTATCTGATCCAAAAGCAATAGATCCCCCTGTATGACAGCATATTTCGCGCTGAGAATAGAATTCAAGTACAATTTTCTCCGATTCTTTTACGATCTGATCGTTAACCAATTTAAATCTTGATAATCGGTTTACAGATTTATCAAATGGACTGTAAAAAAGATAAATGTATTTATTTACCGCAAATTTTGGATCTGCTGCCATACCCAATAAGCCTTCTTCTGCATTTACATAAGGGGTATTGCTTTTAAAATAAACATCGAGTTTGCCTGCCTCTTTAATTTTTTTAGTCTGATTTTTATAAATCAATATTTCACCTCTACGTTGGGCAACCAAAATATCAAGGTTTGGAAGTACAGTCATTTCGGTAGGTTCCGTAAATTCTCCCTGCGCAAGGGTAACCTTCACAAAACGATCCTGGTCTGGTGTGTCTATTTTGTGTTTTGGAAAAAAATCGAAAGTTTTGCTTTCGTATATGTGTTTGTTCAGTGTTGTTGCCGATATAAGTACAAATGCAATGGCAGATAACAATAGGGTAAAAGTTGTTTTCATTTATTTTGTTGACTGATTTTTAATAAATATAGGAGATAGTTTTATAGCCTGAGGCATTGTATCAAAATTTATGCGAAAAATAGCAGAATAGATGCGTTACGGACTGATAGAATTAAAACAATGCGTTCCATTGGTTGCAAATTCGTTATCTGATTAAACATCAGCTCATATCATTATGACTTTTACTCATCAGAAGCCGCATGGTTAGGTTTAAATCGCACAACCATAGGTTGTTTTTAAGCTTATTTTTTGTCAGCTTATTGTCATTGCTAATTTAATCTGTAAATTACGGTATGAACGACAAAATAAATTTGATTCTTGGAATAGTTTCCCTAATAGGTGGTTTTAGTGTTTTCTTTGTGATTTTTAGCGAAAAAAAGGGTTAGTTCAATTTTGGGATACTTTTTCAATGGGAAACTTCTCTCTATGGAGGTTTATTTGAACGAGCGGGAACTTCGGTTTTTTAATTCGAGTCTTGGTTAATAGTTTTAGTTGCAGGCTGTCAAAATAAGAGACTTGCGAATGAAGAATTTGGCTTTTTTATCTGTATGTGCCTTTTTTAGATTAACATTAATCATCAATAATTATGCTTGATCTATTTGATCAGGTCTGGAAATTTATTTAATAGCTAAACCTTTTTGTTTTTTTGTATGTTTATAGAGTAAAATCTAAATAAAAATGCAAGGAACAGTAAAATTTTATAATGAATCTAAAGGTTTTGGTTTCATTATAACAGAAAACGGAGACGAAGTTTTTGTTCATGTTACAGGTTTAACTGATAAAATAAGTCAGAATAACCGGGTTGAGTTCGAAATAGCACAAGGGAAAAAAGGTCCTAATGCCGTTAATGTAAAACTGATTCAATAAGTTCCATGAGGTTAGGTACTGTAAAGTTTTACAATCAAAAAGAAGGTATTGGAAGTATTACACCCTCAAATGGCGGAAGGGAAGTAAGTGTTTTTGCTCATGGTGTAGTCGATCCCATAAAACCTAATAGTATAGTCCAGTTTGATATTGAATTTACACCAAATGGCATTGAAGCCACTAAGGTAATTGTGCTCTCTGCATAGATATGTATTATCGAATATCTTTTGTATCCTGTTATCAGTTATTTTTTTGTTGCCATTTTCGGATGGATTATATGGTATGAGGCAATGCCATTCTCATCGTAACGCAAAGATAAGAGGTTAGATTTCATAAATAGGTTTTAGGAAATCCAGGAACGATAATGGGGAAGAAATTTTATTTATCCAAATCGCTCAATAAATGGATTAAATTTAATTATGGAAACGAAAGATTGATGCTTATTTAACGATTTAATTCTTTCGTCTGTATTACAGAAAGCATTTATCATTATAATAATTTATTTTAGCAGCTTGTAACCAAATCAGATGAATTTGATTTTACAGTTGTTTATCCTTAAATTTTTATGATACAACTAGAGCCAATTAGCGGCTTTTTTAAAAAAGAACGTGCGTTGCAGGCAATATACCCTATGCGTATGTTAATTGTGCGTGAAGGAAATGGCTTGTTATGCATGAATTCCGGAGATTATCCGCTGTTAAAAGGCAGGATTTTCTTTATTCCGGAAGAAGGCCTTGTTAGGCTTGATGGAGAGATTACTTCAGGTTATTGGTTAAGTTTTAGTAGTTTACTATATGCAGAATTTTTACTTCAGCATTTAGATCCCCAGGCTAAGAACCTCTTTTTAAATTTATCCTTCAGGGATCTCGATTCGCACAAATCGACTAAAACTTATAGTTTACTTGATCAGCTAAAGAGAGAAATCAATGCTAAAAAAGATATGCCTTTTTTAGCACAGTACTTGTCTCTATTTCTAGGTTATACAGCTGGTTTAAGTGGCTATCTTGCTGCTTTGACTTTAGATGATTTACAGCAGGTATTGAGATTCAGGGCAATTTTAGAACATTTTTTTAGGCAAGAAAGATCCATCCAATTTTATGCAGAAGGTATGGGAATGAGTGTTGGCAAGCTAAATAAATTTTTAGATAGAGTGCTTGGAAAAAGCTTAACAGCGCTTATTAAAGATCGCATTATGCGCGAAGCGGAAGAGTTATTGCTTCATAGTGATTATACAATTGATGAAATAGCTGAACTATTAGGGTTTGAACAAACCACTAATTTTAATAAGAGTTTCAGACGTCATAAAGGTATGTCGGTATTGCAATTCAGTCGCCAAGCCTAAATTGAATGAAAAATTGGTGCGTCTGCCAAAGAAATTTCATCAACTTGAACTCATCTCTTCTAGAAAACAGGTATTCCAGACCTCACCACATTAATTGTTTTCGCGCCTAACGCGTAAAGCTTTGCTTACTGCATCTATTTTATCAGCCGCGCCAATTTTACATTGCTAAGTTATAAAATCTTAATCTAAAGAAAAAAAGATATTCCTAAAAATGCTACGTAATTGTATTTTGGCGTTTACAGTGATAATTCGCCTTGGTTTGATGGCTACAATAAAATATAATCTGGTAATTTGTAGTTTATTCCCGGTTGGAGCGCGACCCAAATATCATTTTGTTAAGGTTTTTAACCACAGATTCACACAGATAACCACAGATTGACGACCCTTCGGGGGAGATATTTGGAATTGCAATAGTCGAAAACAAGTAATAGATAATATCGCAGGTATCAGGAAATACAGGTGCTGTGGTTTCTGGCGGTTTGCAGCCCCGCTTTTTATTTCAAGTCCTCGCTGCGCTGCGGGCTTTACATTACAATCGGGTTTATGAACAAAGGGTTCTGCACCTTGCATACCCTAAAAATGAAATGCTGCATTGTCCAATAGCCCCGGTTGGAGTGTTACCCTGCAGCAACGAGGTACGAGGCAGCGAAGCGTAAAAGCGAAAGACGGGAAGTAACTGAATGTTTTGTACAGGCATTGCGCTCCGGATGCAATCAGCATTTCTCTTCCGTCCTTATAGGCAGAAATATAAAATGGTCTGTGGGGACACAGACCATGGCAGAAGATTGATAAATCTTAAATAAATGCCCTTCGACTACGCTTAGGGTGACATCTTTTTGAGATTTATCCTTTTTTGGCCTTTGACGGGTCCTATGTTACAGACTCTTTGCTACGGCCTGGAATGACGATCTGCTTATTAATTTTCAAACAAATAACCACTATAAGCCAATCCTTTGGCTACACTTTTAAAATTATCGCCAGAGTTTAACGGAATATGCGGGAATTTAGTTTTAAACAGGTTTTGCACGGCCGAAACCATTGATGTTCCTCCTGTTAAAAACAAACAGTCTATGTCTGCAGGGTTGATTTTGTATGTTTCCATAAACTGATCCAGGTAAGCATCGATTTTGTTGATGTCTTTTTCGATAATCGAATTATACTGTTCAAGGGAAATGCTTTCGTCAATCTTGATCTCCATATTGTTGTAGGCGAAGGTTGAAACAGGCTGGTCCGAAAGTTCAATCTTAGTTTTCTCTATCGATCTGAACAAAGAATAACCCAGGTTATTTTCGATCAGGGTGATCAGGTTTTTAAATTTTGGATCGTTTCCAGAGTAATAATAATATTCCTCAATCTCTTTCTGGATTTTTAAACCGTTAAAAAAGTTCATTTTATCCCATGTGCAGATATTTGCAAAAAGCGATTTGGGAACATTTAAAACCTTGCCTGGCGTGGCTTCGTACATGGTATTTTTCCCGAAATAAGGTGTTCCTTTATCCCACATAAATGCAGAATCAAGACTATCGCCACCAATATAAATACCACCAGAGGCAATCATATCATTTTTACGGTCTTTGCTGCCAACTTTATCCGGATCAAGGATCAGGTAGGTGAAGTCAGTTGTACCTCCACCTAAATCGGCTACTAAAACACGTTCTTTCTTTGTAATTGTTTTTTCGTAGGCAAAGGCTGCCCCAATTGGTTCGAACTGAAAACGAACCTCAGTAAAACCAGCGTTTTCAGCAGCTTTTTTTAACCTGGTTTGCGCCAGTGTATCTTTCATCGTATTATCATCATCAAAGAAAACTGGACGACCTATAATGGCCTTTTGGCAATCTTTACCAATAATCTGATCGGCCTTTGCTTTTAAATCCTTAAGAATTAAAGTGACCAGATCAGAAGCTGTATATCTTTTATTATGGATACGGGTTTCGGTAAAAGTAGTTCTTGAGAGGATCTGTTTGATGGATTTGATGAAGCGACCTTTCATACCGTCGCTTAAATAAGCATCTATAGCTTTTTCGCCAACGATATGACTTTCGCCATCCACAAGACTTTTTACTTCTGTAAAATAAATCAATGAAGGGATAGAAATCGTATCTACAATTTCTTTCTTTTCTTCATCATAAATAGAAAGTGCCGAATTGGTTGTTCCAAAATCGATCCCGTATAAAAACTTACTCATGATTTGCTATGCTGTGGTTGGCGACTAAAATGGGGTTGCGAAAGTATTAAAAAAAAGTGAGGCCTGAAAGCTTTTTAGGCTTAAAATATCCCTTGTATATAAAACCTTATTCACTATATTTAAAAAACATTCACGCTTTAAATTAATCACAGTTGAAAACTACTATACTCTTTTTACTGGGCTTGATTTTCCAGCTTTTTTGCATCAATACTGTTTCATTAGCTCAAAAAAATATACCCGATACGGTAAGGACAGGAATTTATGTAACGAGCATCCACGATATAGATTTTAAAGACAAAGAATATACCATTAATTTCTGGTTATGGCTAAAGTATAAAAACAAAGAATTTAATTTTGCCGATAACCTAGAGATACCGCAGGCCAAAACGGTAAGCAAATCATTTTCAACTATAGATAGCAGTGGGAACGAAGTATATATGCTAATGAAGTTGCAGTGTGTAATGAAAGATTCGTGGTCGATTAATAATTTTCCATTCGACCATCAATTGCTGAGGCTTTCTGTAGAAAATTCACAATTTGATTCTGCAGCCCTGGTATTTGTTCCTGATACATTAGGTAAGCAGTTTGATCCCCGGTTTACCCTACGCGGGTGGAATATCGACAGTTTAAAAACTTCTGCAGCCAATAAAATTTATGAAACGGCTTTTGGCGATCCAGGTATAAAAGTGCCAAGAACAGAATATAGTAGTTATAAGGTAAGGATAGGGATTAGCAGAGATGCTTTTGGCCTGTTCTGGAAAATGTTTTTAGGTATGTATGTTGCTTTTTTAATTGCTTATATGTGCTTTTATATCCACGCCGATAGTATCGATTCGCGCTTTGGGCTAAGTGTAGGCTCTCTTTTTGCTGTAATCGGTAACAAATATATTATTGATGGTTCGCTACCCGAATCGACTACTTTTACCCTGGTAGATACTTTGCATGGAATTACTTTGGTATTTATTTTGGTCGTTATCATATTAACGGCCTTTTCTTTAAAATTGATCAAAAGAGGAGAGGAGAAAAAAGCAGAAAGGTTTGATAAGTTTTTCTCCATCTCGCTTTTAACCCTTTACCTTCTTCTAAATATTTTCTTTATTGTAAAGGCAATAAATGCTTAGGTTATTTAAAATAACTCACTTGTACCCAAATGGGCGTTTACAATGCGGGTAATTTGCTGGCCAAGTTCTTTTGCATTGCCAATTCCTACGCTTTTGAGTGCTGCCAGTTGGTCGGTAGTCCTGGGCATTTTTTCGGCAATGGAAAGTAGTGCTAAGTCTGAAAGTACAGCATAATCTTGGGTGCCCCGTTGCAGCGCGATTGTTTTGCGCCATTCAACCAGGTTTTTATAAACCTGAGGATTGGAAATCTCTTTTGGTTTAATGCTCGATTTAACTGGTTTTTTTTCTGGTTGTTTATTGCCGGCGGCGTGCAAGGTATTGATATAATCTTTGATCGAAAAGGGGTTCCACGAAATTTTAAATAAAGCCATCTTGATCTGGAGTGCATCTTTACAGTCGTTTAAAACTGTAAGTAGTTTGTCAGAGTGGGGATCATTATAAAAGTTGATAGCCACAATTCTTACCATTAAGGTAATGAGCTGTTCAAGTTTTGGAATAAAATAATCTGAGGCTTTCTGCAAACGTTCCATAAAAGCACTTTCATTTGCCGGATTTTCATTGGTGCTTATTTTCGAGAATTCCTTTGTAATAAAATTTTTGGCTACTTTAAAGATCTCGTGTTGAAAGATCTGGTTTCCCTGTTCGTAAATAGATAAAAAAGCATTCTTCTCGTCTTTATCGATCAGTTTGGAGCGCCCGAGTTTTTCCCAATCTTTGGCAATCAGCGAAAAATCCAGAAGCTCATGAATCAATCCCCAGGCATATTGCTGCGTATAACGTGATAACAGCTCAGCCGTAGGTTTATCCTGGTGAGCAGCCTTTGTGAAACTGATTACTTTTGCATCAGTAATGATATTTTCGGGTACCACAGGCGATTTCAGGATCAGTCCTTCCAAACTTCTGCAACGGCTTAGTGCTACGTAAGCCTGTCCGTGGGTGAATGCGGTGCTTACGTCAACTATTGCCTGATCGAAGGTTAACCCCTGGCTTTTATGCACGGTAATGGCCCAGGCCAATTTAAATGGATATTGCGAGAAGGATCCGGTACTGGTTTCATCGATTTTATTTTCTTCGTCACTCAGGCTATATTTAACATTTTGCCAGATTTCTTTTTCTACTTCGATTTCCCCGCCACCGCTGGTGAAAGTTACTTTTATCGAATCTTGACTGATTGCGGTAATTTTTGCGGCTTTTCCGTTGTAGAACTGCTTTTTACCCGAAGAATCATTTTTAATAAAGATGACTTGTGCACCCAGTTTTAGCTGAAGCTTTTCGTCGGTAGGATAGGCATCTTTAGGGAAATCGCCACTTACATCTGCTTTGAATTCGAAAATTTCTCCGGCCAATTTTTCTAAACAGCCCTGGTTAATTTCATTAACCAGTTGGTTGTGTGTGGTGAGCGTGATGTAATCATCTTTCCATTCCTGGTCTAAGGATGGATCGTAACGTTCATTCAGTTTGGCAAGAAGGCCGGCATCGAGACTGTTTTCCCGCATCCCGTTCAAAATATCAAGAAATACGGGGTCTGATTGACGGTAAACTTTATCTAAGGTGAACGTAAGCATTGGCGTAGACCTGAAAATCAGGCTATCGAAAAAGTAGGGGCTGGAATAATAACTGCCCAGGATATGCCAGGCATCATGAAAAATAGGAGAGAGCTGGTACAGATCGCCGATCATTAACACCTGAACGCCACCAAATGGACGGTTAGAGCCTTTAACACGTTTTAAAGTACGGTCGACAAAATCAATCAGATCAACCCTAACCATACTAATCTCATCAATGATCAATAAATCAAGGCAACGTAAGAGCCTTGTTTTTTCGTCTGAATATTTAAAATTAGTTTCAGCGTTTTCATAAACAACAGGAACCAAGGGGCCGAAAGGAATTTGAAAAAAGGAGTGGAGCGTTACGCCACCCGCATTTATTGCCGCAACAGCGGTAGGTGCAACAATGGCGAAATTCTTTTTTGTGGTATCCCTAATCTTGCGTAGCAGGGTTGTTTTACCGGTTCCAGCTTTACCTGTTAAAAAAACAGGCTGATTGGTGGTGGCTAAAAAATCGAGAAGAAGTTGGTTGTCCGGGTCGGGCGTATTCATATCAATTACAAAATTAACCTATTCGAAATTGATTTGAGGACAGGTGAGCAGGAGTTTTATCAACATTTTTTAATGATAAACGAGGCGCTGTAAAATGAAAATTAAAATTAAGCGCTTGAAAATGAGTTTGTATTCTTTCTTTTTATGAAAAAAGGGTGAAAACATTTTCCTAATTTCAATTCAAATTTGTAACATTGCACTCGCAAAAAAGGAATACCTTTTTTCCGGGCCTATAGCTCAGCTGGTTAGAGTAGAAGACTCATAATCTTTTGGTCCCTGGTTCGAGCCCAGGTGGGCCCACAATCCCTCTTTACAAGTCCGTAGAGAGGGATTTGTATTTTTAGAAAGATTTTCATGTGCCTTAGTTAGTGTTCTAAGGCTATTTTTTGATTCGAGCCCATTTGGTTTTTTTTTAATAGATGCGTTCAATTGCTTAGTAAATATTAGAACTACGTTTATTTACGGACGCCTAGAAGAGAACAATCGGATATAAGCGATTCTATTTAGAAGTTTAGTATTTATAATTAATACAAATCTGCATTTTAGAAAAATATCGTTAAATGATTTAGATATTATATCGGGCGATAACATCAATGGTCAATTAATAATTGTTTTACCTTAGATTTTATTATTCATCTATCCCCTCACTATACTACGTATGAAAAACAAGCAGCTTCCAATCTTTGTACTTTTATTAATTCTGATATCTACTAGTTCCTTTAATAATTTGCCAAAGGAAGTGGTTAGGAACGATTTTAAGAAGTTCTATGATAAATTTAATGTACAGGGTTCTTTTGTAGTTTATGATCAGAATAAAGATGCGTACACTTACTATAACAAGAGACAAACTTCTCAACCGTTTACTCCTGCATCGACTTTCAAGATTTGTAATACATTAATTTCACTTGATAGCAAAGTTATTGATGATGAAAATGTAGTTATAAAATGGGATGGTAAAGAACGCCAAAATTCCGCATGGAACCATGACACCAATATGCGAGATGCTTTTAAAAATTCAACTGTTTGGTTCTATCAGGAATTGGCGAGAAGAGTCGGAGAAAAACGAATGAAAGAATTGATTGAAAAGGCTCATTATGGAAACTATGACATAAGTGGCGGTATTGATGCCTTCTGGTTAACAGGTGGTCTTAGAGTATCACCAAATCAACAAATCGAGTTTTTAAGAAAGTTGCAAAGTGGCAAACTCCCATTTTCTAAATCATCAATAGATATTTTAAAAGATATAATGATCGTTGATAATCAATCAAAGTACGTTATACGTGCAAAAACTGGCTCTGGCAAGCAAGATGGTAAGTATATTGGGTGGTATGTCGGTTATGTGACGACTAAAGACAATGTATTTTATTTTTCAAATTGCATCCAAACAACAGAAAAAAAATCAGACTTCAATAATGCTCGTACTGAAATTTCTAATTTCATCTTTGATGAAATAGGTATTTTGAAATAGGTGCATTCGTGACAATATTTATGAATCATTATTCCTCATTTTTTAAAAAGAGCATTACTTCAGAGATAATTGAATTTAATTGGCCTTATAAGTCCTGCTGAATTGTTGGTTTGATTATGGAATACCATAAACTAATTCCATTAATCAAAATCTAATTTTTCGTTTATTATATAAACGTTACAGTCTGAAGTTGTAATCATCTAAGAAATACAAAAGTATGCATCAGGAAGCGACCATTTTTTGGTAATTATAAATAGCTGAGCTTGACCAGGCTCCTACAGAATAGTACAGAAAGCGGTTTTTAAATGCATTTTGAACTTGCTCTGGCATGCACAATTGCCATATGTCTCCCTGCAGGAATGATGATTATAGAAAGTTGAGGCATTGATTATCATAATTCTTTAATTTATATTGGCCCCTTAAGGAAACATCTATTAATGGCCGGAAATAAAATTTATCAAACGTTAATCTGTATAATAATATCTTGCTCTGCGTTTCTTTCGTATGGACAAACATCAAACTTGAATTCTCATATCAATCATGCTGACCGATTAAGACAAGACTTTATTTTTTTTAGAAGTAGTATTCAAAATACGTATCCATCACTTAACCGATATTCTGATGAAAAGACGATGAATGCTGTATTTGACAGTTGTTATGCTTCGATCAGTGAAAAAACCACCGATTTAGAGTTTTACAAAATGCTAAAAAATTTAATGAGTAAAATAAAAGATGGACACCTATATTGTAGTTTGCCACCTGCTTTAGAAAATTATCGGAGTGAGAGGGCATCGTTTTTTCCAGTAAAACTCAGGTTTATTGATGGTAAAGCATGGGTGGATTCTGTCGCTGCTCCCCAAATCCCTGCTGGGTCTGAAATTATCTCCATTAATAAACAACCTATCAACGCTGTAATACCTGAGTTATTTAAGTATATAGTGTCTGATGGAAATATTCAGACTAAAAAATATCACATTTTAAATAACTTCTTTTATTTCTATTATTTCATCGCCTTTGGTGAGACACCTTACTTTGATGTTGATTACAAGTTGAAAGATGGACAAATAAAAAGTATAAAAATAAAGGCTGATCTTGAAAAAAACATAGGTAAAAATGAAAATTCGGATTTCCATCAACCACTTCTTGATTTTTCTATAAAGTCTAACCAGATCGCTCTAATTACTATAAAGAGTTTTGAACCGTCAGAACTAAAAATAGATTATAGTGATTTTCTGAAGAACACTTTCAAGAAAATAAGAGATCTTAATATAAAAAAATTGATAATCGATCTTCGTGGAAATGGTGGTGGACGAGATACTTACGGTAGCCAGCTTTATTCTTATTTGGCGAATAAACCATTTAAGTATTACAGGAGCTTGCAGACAGTCACAATGAAAATGAATTTTGATAAATTCAAAAGCAACGTATCTTCCTATAATAACCTGACACCTAAAATGTTTAAAAAGGTACATGATAATCAATATCAATTAACGAAAGAAGCTCACCCAAATCTTGAAATTATACATCCACATCAATCTTATAACGGTGAAGTATGGTTCCTAATTGATGGATTGTCATTCTCTACAACAGCGGAATTCTGTGCGATAGCGTACAGCAATAAGCGTGGAAAGTTTATTGGAGAAGAAACAGGTGGAACATATGATGGAAACACATCTGGTGTACAGTCTGAACTGGTTTTGCCGAATACAAAAATGGAGATTTCATTTGGTACAGTTAAATACGAAATGGCAGTTAAGACTGCAAAGGAAATTGGAAGGGGGATTATTCCAGAATATAAGATTCAGTCTACATCGCAGGATATCATCAACAAGAATGATGTACAACTAAATTTTGCACTTCAACTAGCAGGTCAAGAGAACAATTGATTGGAGTTATCATTATTCCTTGGTATTTGGATCGTCTCGGAATTTTATCGATTTATGATATTTATGGGCACTATTCTACGTCAGTAAATCCTAACTTAAATAAATATATTTTGTATTTTGGGATTTCATTTAGAGCGTACAATAAATTTAACAAGTAATAATATTCTGCCTAAAATTAGTTTTAATGACGGGTTTTTTTTACAAATTCGATTATAATAAAACGAAAGCATTCATAAAGAATTATCATTATTTCACCCTTAATAATATACACGCTAAGTTTTAAAGGCAGCTTTATTACATCGTTTTGTCACTTCAACTAATATTTCTACTTTAGAACACCTGAATATATAAGTGCTTATCATTACCATACGATGAAAAAATTCTTCACTATCCTGCTGCTTTTCTTCTTTTTCCATCAGTTACAAGCACAAGTTCACATATCCGATAAGATTGATACGACCTCACAAAAAGCTAAGGATCTTTGTCGTTTTATTAATGTCTATATGAGTCAGGATACCACTACAAATAAGTTATGGCATCCTAAATATAAAAACAGGTCTTTCTACGATTATAATATGGACTGGCTGTGGAACAGGTATTCACCAAAAAAGTTTGCAACGAAATTTGATCTTCAACTGGTAGAATTGCAGTCCATTAATGATACTTTGTCTTACTTTAAACTGCTTGCCCGAAGTAAGCCGGATAAAGAGGGTAGTACCTATACTAATGTTTATAAATATTACATCGTAACAAAAGGTGGTAATCATTACCTCGATAATTGTAAGGCGTATGATTCGAAGCTCTTTATAAGTTATCAGACCAAAAATATCCATTTCTACCTTTCGCCTTTTTACAAGATCAGTAAAAAGTCTATGGACAGGGCAAGCAGAAGCCTGGATTCGATACGAAAAATATTAAAACGCCCGGTATTGAAAGCGCCTATCGAATACTATATGTGTTCCAATGAAGGGGAACTAAATAACCTAGCTAATATTGTTATATGGGGTAATGGTGGCCTCACTGGCTTTACAAACAATGTGGATGGGTATATTGTAGGCATTAACAATAACCCTTCTTACCAGCATGAGTTTATTCACGCAGTTTTAGGTCCAGGCGCCAATTGCTTCTTCTTGCAGGAGGGAATGGCTACTTTGTATGGTGGTACCGATAAGGGCAAAACTACCTATATAAAAGGTATTCAGGAACTGAAAATATGTTATAATAGTGGTAATTGTAGTTTCGAAAAATTGTACGCCAGGGAAGTTAATGGTAAATACAGCAGTGCGCTTACCTACACATTTGCAGCTGCCTGTTGCAATTATTTGATTAAACAATATGGAATAAATTTTCTCTACCAGTTATATTATGATAAGAGCATTACTTCTGATAATTTTTTAGAAAAAGTTATGCTAAAAACCGGGAAGAGCCGGGAAGAACTAAAAAAAGGTATAGAAAAGGAAATCTTATAGTATAACCCTCAACTGCTTTAATCTACTTTGGTTATTAGCGAAATCATAAACCATAATATTTGATAATCAGAAGCAAAGATATGCCTGCATTTAATCTTTTTATAACTACATGAGATATATAACCATATTCTGCCTGTTTTTCAGCTTAAGCTCTTTTAGCCAGGAAAAAAAATATGATCTTGCCATAAAAAATGCAAAAATTTTCGACGTTAAAACTGGATTAGTCAGCCCGAAACAGGTCATCCTCATCAAAAATGGTATCATTGACAATATTATTAAAAACACTGGCAAATTCGCTGCAAAAAAAACGATTGATGCAGAAGGAAAACTGGTAACCCCAGGTTTTATCGATGCGCACATCCATCCCACTGATGTATTTGGGGACTATGACAAAGCACCTGAGTATCTGGTGAGCGATTCTCTGCAGATTTACAGGCAGCGTTTAACTGATGCCTATCTTCCTTATGGGATCACTACCGTTATGATGATGGGACAACCGGAAAAGTGGCTTAAGCCAATCCTCGACTGGTCGGTTAACCCGCTCCCGAATCATATCAATATTTATACAGCTGGTGCAGCCATTATCTCAAAAGAAGACAGACCAACCTATATCGGTCACGTAGTTGTTGAAAGTCCCTTGGCGGCAAAGAAGAAAATTGAAGCGTATTACCAGCTTGGTATCAGGCATATTAAACTCTACTGGAGGTTAAGAGACCCCGAGTTTAAAATTGCTTTTAAAACTGCAGATCGCTTAGGCATGAGGGTTTATGGCCATATTGATCAAAATGTGATGACTATGGGCCAAACTTTAGATATCGGCTTAAAAAATTATGAACACCTGGTCACCATCGCTTATAGTGTAATCAAAGAAAAAAAAGATTGGGAGACATTTAATAAAGAATTCATCGGGCATTATGGAGAAGTAAAAACACAGTCTGATATACTGAAAATGTTTTTAGAGATGTTCAGATATATTGACGAACATAAACAGGCTGAAATTAATATTTTGATTGATAAGCTCGCAAATCAAAATGCTACGTTTTCAACCAGCATCAATATTCTGGCTGAATTATTTCAGGCAGGTTCCCTTGCCGATTCAGCCTCTTTGCTAAATCAAGAAGCCAGGACAAGGGAAAACTTTGAAATTTTCATGAAGTATGTTAAACGGATGCAAGAGAAAGGAATTAAATTAAGAATTGGAACAGATATGGCAAACGGTGGAAAGTCGCTTCAGGCGGAGCAATTATTGTTATTTAAAAGTGGGTTTTCAATATCTTCTATACTACAAATTTGTACGATTAACGGAGCGCAAGCTTTAGGGATTGATTCAAAAGTTGGCATAATCAAGAAAGGTACGCAGGCTGATCTGCTGATCTGGCATCAAAGCCCATTTGACAATGCAAACAATTTTCTATCCGACAGAATAATCATTAAAGATGGAATTGTATATGAACGAACAATAAAATAGAATGCTCAGGTAATATATTTACTTAGAAAGGTTTATCACTATTTCCCTGGATGCTATGTTTGACGGAAAACAAAATTTTTAATCAACATTTTTTGATGATGATACTAGTTCATATGCTCAACGTGTTTCAAATTTAGTATGTTGCGCAACATTTTAATTCTAAAACTGTCTTTTTGAAAGCCAATATATAACCGACATGAAAAATTTTCTTTTTTTATTGTTTTTTCTGACAACAATAATCAGTTATTCACAAGAAAAAAATGATATTTCAATAGGTAAAACCTATAAAACCTACTCAAAGATTCTCGGGGAAGAAAGGCGATATTTTGTATATCTTCCTGAAAGTGCATCTGAGAAAATATTTAGCAAACAAAAATATCCTGTCATTTACTTGTTAGACGGGGAGCAACATTTTCAGGGACTTGCAGCGATGATGGAAAACATGGGTTCACTAAGGGTTTTTCAGGAGTGTATTATTGTAGCAATACCAAATATCGACAGGATAAGAGATTTTACTCCGACGCACATAACTTCAGGAATATTTTTAGACAGCGTCTCAGCCAAATCATCAGGCGGAGGGGAAAAATTTACGGCTTTTCTGCAAAAAGAACTGATTCCTGAAATCGAATCTAAATATTCAACTGCACCATACCGTATGTTGATAGGACATTCTTTAGGTGGGCTATTTGTTATTAACACCCTACTGAAGCATACCGAATTATTTAATTCATACATTTCAATAGACCCTGCTTTATGGTACGACAACTCTAAGCTGTCAAAAGAAGCAGAGCATATACTTTCCGATAAAAAGTTTAATAACAGAAAAGTATTTATTTCTGTTGCTAATGGTTTTAAAAATAAGCTTGATACGGCGGAAGTTAGAAAAACAATAACTCCTTTTAATGATGCTGTTCTTGCCATGGACAGATTGAAAAGTGCACTACAACGAAATAGCAACAAGAAATTACTTTGGAAAATTAAATATTATGAGGACGAAGGCCATAATACGGCACCGTTTATCAGTGAGTATGACGGGCTTCATTATATTTTTCGAGATTATAACTTCCTGTCTGTTGACAACTATGATTTATTTAGCACTTCTATAGAAGACAAAACAATCTTGGATGCACTGAAGGCTGGATACAAACAAATATCTAAATCAATGGGCTATGAAATACTTCCCTCAGAAAGTATAGTCAATAATATGGGTTATGCTTTTTTAAGAGCTAATAAATTCGAATCTGCATATCATTTCTTTCAAATGAATGAAATAAACTACCCATATAGTTTCAACGTGTATGATGCTTTGGGTGATTATCATTCAGCTAAAGGTGAAAAAGAAGAGGCTAAAAAGTATTACATTAAAGCTTTATCGATTTTAGATTACCCTGAAACTGCTGCTAAGCTCAAAGCTTTAAAATAAGATGTTGACTGGATTAATTTCAGCTTAAAAGAAATTTGGCTGCTGATTGCTTTTTGCAGGTTAAGAAAAGATTTTAGCATGTTCAGCCTGAGCAGAATTTTAAAAATTAATAAACTTGACTTAAGTTTTCAATCACACAAACTGACGCTTACAGAATATTTAGACGAAAAGAAAAAAAAAGTTCGGCACTCCTGACAGACTGTTGTCTTAATCCTATTTCATATTTGTAGGCAAAGACCAGTACATTAATGAAACAAAAATTAGGATTATGAATTTCATTTCGATTGAATTATTACAGAAGATGTCAAAGAACTTGTTAATTTTTATGAGCAATTGACTAGAATGAAAGCTATACAATACACTGATGATTTTGCTGAACTGCAAACCAATTCAGCTACTCTGGCAATAGGAAGTACAAGAACTTTACATTTTTTTGGAGGTGACGAAATTGCACAAGCTGCTCAAAACCGAACCGCAATTATTGAATTTATGGTCCAGGATGTAGATGGTGAATGCCAAAGGTTAGCCGACTTTCTTCAGCCTTACGTGGTGCAAATGCCAACAATAATGCCCTGGGGTAATAAATCCCTATTGTTTCGTGATCCGGATGGTAACCTCATAAATTTTTTTACTCCTGTTTCCCCGGAAGCAATCAAAAAATACAAGAATTGATGGACAAATACGAACACTTTATACCTTGTTCTGCTTATTGTCTGGTGCGAGCGACTTCCTTATCTATCTCAAAAACCAGAACAGTTGTTCAATAAAGGCGTGGAATTATACGTGCCAGAAGGAAGCACCTTGTGCACATTCGGTCACGCTCAGTTGACATTGTATTATTAATCATATTGATTGAAATTAGTTAATAGGCATTCATAATCTATGCCTTCTTTATTTTACTTTATGGTTAAAATACAATTTGTAGGTTAAGCCTTAGCTTTAACCGATTTCAAAAACACAAACCCCACCAAACCTGATAGGATCGAAGCGGTTAAAATTGCAAACTTCGCTTCTGACACATGCAGCACCTCGCTAAAAGAGAGCAGGGCAATAAAAATCGACATGGTAAAACCAATTCCGGCGAGCATTCCTAAACCTAAAATGTGTTTCCAGCCTGCCCCGGTGGGTAAATCGGCCCATTTCAGTTTCACGGCAAGCCAGCTGAAAAAGGTTACACCAATGGTTTTCCCTACAAATAAACCGACGATAATGCCGAGACCCAAAGGAGAAACCAGTCCCGTAAGCATTTCTTTCTGGAAGGTGATGTTGGTATTGGCCAATGCGAAAACCGGCATAATAATGTAGTTAACGGGAGTGGTTAAAAAATGCTCCAGTTTTTCTAAAGGTGATTCAACATCGGTTTCATTCGTAGGGATAGTGAAAGCCAGTAATACGCCTGCAACGGTGGCGTGGATGCCTGAGTGGTGAATGAAATACCAAAGAAATATGCCTGGGATGAGGTAAAACACGAGTTTCTTTACGCCGAAATAGTTCATTAAGCCTAAAAGAACGAGGATACCTCCAGCCATAGCCAGGTATTCGAAATGAATCTGGTTGGTATAAAAGATTGCGATAACCAGGATGGCGCCAAGATCGTCGACAATGGCTAAAGCCGCCAGGAATATTTTTAAACTGGTGGGTACGCTTTTGCCGAGCATTGCGATAATGGCAAGGGCAAATGCAATGTCGGTGGCCATGGGGATACCCCAGCCTCCAGCGGTTTCTGCGCCTTTATTAAACACCGAATAAATTAAAGCAGGAAAAAGCATGCCACCCAGTGCTGCAATTACAGGCAGTGCTGCACTTTTAATGGAAGATAGTTCGCCTTCTATCAGCTCGCGTTTGATTTCCAATCCTACCAATAAAAAGAAGATGGCCATTAAGGCGTCGTTTATCCACGCTACAATACTGTAGTTGATGGCGCCAAAGCCGATTTTTGTGGCTAAAAAGGTTTCGAAACTTTCTTTTGAAGCGGTATTGGCGATGAGCAAGGAAATGGCTACACAGATCAGCAATAAAAAACCACCTACCTGCCCCGAGCGAAAGAAACGCTGAAATACTTCTAGATTGATTAATTTAGGCATAGAGGTAAAAATAGTGAAAATAGAGCGGGAATATGGGTGTTTTTTGTAAAAGTGTTATTAACGGGGGGAAAGAGATGCTCGCTGGTTGTCATCCTGAGGCACGAAGGATCTTTTAGTCTGAAGATTCTTCACTTCGTTCAGAATGACAATTGCAGGTTTTTACCCTTACTCGGTCTTGCCTCGGCTCACCGCTGCCGAGAGGCTCTTTCTTTTGGCTTGGCCCAAAAGAAACAAAAACCCAAGGCTTGCATCCTTTCTTGTAAAAAACTACGGAAATCTTAATTGCGGCAGCATCGAGGCTCTTACCCTAGCTTATCCCATCGCGCCGCTTGATCCTGCCTTGGGCTGTGGGGTAATGAGGGGAACTGCAAAGATTTCCGTGCTTTTTCCTACGAAAATCTGCTAGGCCGGATAGCAGGGAGCAAATAGCATGATGGAAATAGCAAAGAGTATATTACAAGGTGCGATAATTTGTTTTTAGTCCTTTCCCTTTCAGGGAAAAGGTGCCAATGGGCGGATAGGGGTTTATGACGCTCGCTATAATACGGTTGTCTTTGTTAACCACTAAGTCACAAAGGCACTAAGTCACTATGCAATAGCTTTGTGTTCTTGGTGTCTTTGTGGTTATAAGTGTAAGGCGCCAGAAAGTAGGAGCGATATTGTTCTTTTAACCCTTTCCTTTCAGGAAAGGTGCCGATAGGCGGATAGGGGTAAGGCACTGCGACCAATAAAAAAGCCACAGATCTTTTTAAATCTGCGGCTTTTCGTTTTGTTGCATTAAGTTCCCCGCATGCGCGAGGATGACGACCGTTATTAAAACTGAAATAAATCCGATAGCTATCGAATCAGCATAACGGACAAGGATTATTATGGTTTCTTGCCAATATTTACCCTGATATTCACTTCAAAATCACCATCGGTATAACCACTGATGGCTGATGTTGCGGTATTGTAATAAGCCATAAAATATAAGGTCGATTTGTAATTCATGCCAAAACCAACAGTAGCATTTTGCGTATTGTGGTACATTGCCATTACGTACAATTTATCGTTGGCGAAATTGGCATTTAAACCAGCATCCCATAGGTTATCATAATTTTTAATGCCCCTGAAAACACCTTTAGGCTCGAGGCTGATTCCGTTAATGCCCGACCCCAGCATGAACTTATAACTTACCGCCGAATAAAACGTGGGTTTATCGGCAAAGTTTAAATCGTCTTTTCTGAAAACGGAACGCATATTTGGAACAGCACCTTCAACGGTTAATCCTTTCGAAGTATAAGAGATCCCGAAATCGCCATCCAGGTAATAACCCCGATCGTTAAAACGGGCGATGGACGGGTCGTTAATATCGCTGTTTCTTATACTGTTTAAATCCAGTTTATCCTGACTCGCGCCAAAAGAAATCCCGAAGTTTAACTTCTGGTCGTCGCTATTCAAGGGAAGGTGATACGCAAAGGTTCCAACGGCCTTGGTGCGCTGGATCCCGCCCGATTTCTCGTTATAGATATTTACGCCCCAGCCTACTTTGTTCACCTGCTGATCTAAGGTGACACTTTGTGTAATGGGTGCGCCGGGAATATTAGACCACTGCTTGCGGAAACTTCCGTTGATGTTAAATCCTTCGGTAATACCCGCCATTGATGGGTTAACCAGGTAGCGGTTCTGGAAATATTGTGCATTGAGTGGAAGGATCTGTGCCTTCACGGTGCTTAAAAATAATGTACCGGCTGCAAATAGAAACGTTACGCGACGCATTTGCTTTATGTTTTTGGTAATTGCTCTCATGTCTGTAATTAGTCTCTAATGATGTTGATAAAACCTTTGAATGTACCGATGCCCTTACCGAGATCGAGGATGTAATAATAGGTGCCTTCGTTTAGCGGACTTCCATTTATGGTTCCATCCCAATCATTGGTATAAGTTTGCCTGGTATATAAAACCCGCCCGGCCTTATCAAATATTCTTAAGGTATTGTTTGGGTAATAATCGATGTTTTTTACGATAAATTTATCGTTATACCCATCACCATTAGGGGTGATTACTGTACTGGCTTCTAACTTATAATCTTCGGTTACGGTTATCGAAATCGTTTGATCGCTTACACAGCCACTGGCATTGGTAACGGTTACTTTATAGGTGCCGCTTTGTTTCGGCCTGATGGTTACAGATGCGGTATTTTGCCCGCTGGTAATTTCTGCACCTGTCCAGCCGTATTGTACTCCGCCTGCAGCGGTTAAAATCAGGGCATCGCCTTTAGAGATGCTTACGCCCTTATTGCTGCTGATGGAAACCACAGGTAAGGCGTAGACGGTTACAGTAGCGGTTCCGGTTTGCGCCTGACCGCAATTTGCATCTTTAACATTTACTAAATTATAGGCAAAGGTACCGGCTATATTAGTTGGTGCTGGAACTGTTACCGATGCACTTGCAGCTGTTGTCGTTACAGTTTTACTTGTTCCGCCGTTAATGTTATAGGTAAAAGTATAAGGTGCAGTTCCGTTTGCCCCGGTAAAGGTGATGGTTTGGGCGGCTCCGTTTAAGCAAACTGCTGATGTGCCGGCAATACTTGCTGTAGCAGTTGAAGTAACGGCTAATTTGAAAGTTTTAGTGGTTTTATCTACGCCACCAAAATCTGTTCCGCCATTATCCATTACGGTAACGGTAATATTGGCAACACCGCTTACATTGTTTTTTAAGTGATAAGTAATCGTTCCTTTATCGGCACCGTTTGCTGCTATGGTTAATACATCAAACAGGTTAGCGTTATCTGAAGTAACAGAAAGTGTAGTGTTTTGCGTGGTTTCAGGACCAGCAGAAATTCCAGTTAAGGAAATACTTTGGTTTTCTGGTGAATAACAAATAGCCTGGTTGGCCACTGCATCGATTGTGGGTGCACCATTGCCGAATAAATACCTCGTTTTAATCGGATAATGATCTGTTGTGGTCGAACTGTAATTGGTCACCAGATTTTTAACGGCATCTAAAACTTCGGCCGAGGCGGGTATGTAGTTTTGGTTTAGGTTTTTAGTGATGATGACGTTATCAATTACGGTATTAAATCCGGCGGTAGATTGTTTTCCTGCCAAACTTAGTGGTAAGGTTACAGGGAAATAATTAGCTGCATCCTGGGTGAAATCGGAATATGAAGTGCCGGTACCTGCAGGCATTGGTGCAATGGTTTTATCGGCATCCATTACATCGTTAAAATCGCCAAGAATAATCACTTTTTTGCCAGCGAGGTTAGCGTCAAGCCAATCTTTCAATTGTTTATTTCCGCCTTTTCTACGGTTATAGGCATCAATCTGATCCGCTGTTGGTCCTGTGTTTGCTTTAGCATGAATTTCGACAAAATAAACCGTATCCAATTTATTGTTGATCTTCACCTGCGCCTGCATCATGTAAGGGAAACGGCCTGATGACCAATTTTTGTACGGGGTACCATCAACACTGGTTGCGGGTACAGCAGGGTTATAGGTATCTCTTAAAATGCCTAAAGTAGAAATAGGCTTAATGAGATCGGTGCGGTACATAAAAGCCAGTTTTTGTGCCAATGGATAGTCGGCATCGGCTTTATTATCGGCATAGGATCCGAATTCGCTGAATAAAACATTGTATCCGGCCGGTAAAACGGTATTTCTGAACAAAGTGGTATCTACCACCTCTGCAAAACCATAAATATCTGCATTGAGGTTGTTCACTACGGTTTTCACATTAGCCGCCTGTAATACATCGTTCGATGGATCCTGAGCAGGGCTGCCAAACCATTCGATGTTCCAGTTCACTACTTCTAAAGTGTTGGCAATATCGAAGGTATTTCCGCTAAAGGCAACTGTTTTGTTTGCCGAACCAGGAGTAGTAATGCTTACATTGCCGGTATAGCTGGTGTTCACCACCGTTGGCGAAAATTTAGCATAAACTGTTGGCGAAGTATTGTTGATCTCGGCTTTTGGATAAGTTATGGTATTGCTATAGGTTCCGGTACTTGTTTTTGATAAGGTAAAATTAGCCGGAGCAGTTAAGGTGACATCGCCCGTTAAGTTGCCTGCAGAGAAACCAAAGCTATTTGCAGCAGAAGTGGTATTAACCGCTTGGAAACCGAAAGTCAGGCTTGATGGCGAAGTGGTAATATCAACCGCTGGTGGAGTACTTGAGTTGGTTACTGCAAAATCATCAACCGTCCAACGGCTGGCCGACGAAGTAGTAGAATTATACACAATGGCTACATAAACCGGTATGCCCTTGTATGCCGATAAGTCTATATTGTCTGATTTGGTCCATTTATCGCTACCCGTTTCAGGGAATTTACCATCTAAACTGGTCCATGTGGCCAGTGCAGGGTTACCCGAACCGGTATAGTTTGTAGAAATTTTGAGTTGTAATTTATCTCCCGCGAAAGCTGATCTCGTCCAGAAAGATAAAATGGCATAGTTAAACGAAGTGATATTTAAGGCTGGCGAAATCAACCAATCCTCATTTAAAATATTACCACCCGCATAACCATTAATCTGGAGGGCATTTCCTGCACTTGCTACACCAGTTGGGTCGCTGGCATCATGTCCGAAAGTAGTGGTACAGCCCCAGGTTTGTGCACCGGTTACGCTGTATTGATAAAAGCCATCGGATAGGGCTGCACTACCCACGGTAGTACAGTTCTCAAAGCTGAAAGCCGTTTGGTTAGGGTCAACCGCCACGCCGGTTAATGAAAGTGGAACCGAGGTTGCACCTGCACTGGTGTGTAAAACGGCACCGGTTGAATTGCCCACAGCTGTTGGACTAAATTTTACGTACACCGTTTGGTTGGTGGCTAAATCGGCTACGCTATAACTTAATGTAGTAGAAAAAGTAACGTTATCTTTAGAAATAGAATAAGGAGCTGTTGTTGTTAAAGTAGTGGTATTGGTTAAGTTTCCTGCAGAGAGTACATAACTTTTTGAAGCTGATGTGGTATTTAATGCCTGGTTGCTGAAAGCCAAGGTTTTTGGCGTAACAACTAAATAGGGGCCAGTTGTTGAAGCAGGCTCGGTTACCGAGCTGTTTTGTGGATTTGGTGCCCTCACAATAAAATCTGACGAATTTTCATCGCTATCGTATCCATTACCTGCAAATTCTTCTGTACCACCAATACCCATCGTGGTGGCATTTGATGTTGCACTTGCTTTTCTTTCAATTGAAGTGGTGTTGGTTGTGGCAGGTGCAGGGGCAGTACCTTCGTAGCCATTTGCCGTTCCAAAACCAACTTTATCAATAATATTTGCATTAACCGGGTTTGCACCTGTTTGTGGGGTAGCCGAATTGCTTAACAATATTTTTCCGGTTGTACCCGATAAGGTGAGCGTGCCAATTTTATCAGGTGTTGGTAAATCTAATGTACCACCTGTGCCCGCTGATTGTTGGATCAGGTAAAAACCTTTTGGGGCGATGGAGCCCGATAAGGTGGTTGCTGCCCAGTTGCCTGTACCGGTAGCGCTTGCATACTGAACGCTCCAGCCGGTTAAATCTACAGCTGAAAGTGTTGGGTTATACAGCTCGATAAAGTCGTTTTTATAGGTAGCACCGCTGTTACCGCCACCGCCATAAACTTCAGAAATAACCACATGGTTGGCGCCTGTTGGTTCTTTTATCGAAGTGTTTTGCGGGTTTGGGGCCGTAACTACAAAATCGGTACTGTTGTTGTCGGTATCGTATCCGTTTCCATTAAACTCTTCGGTACCCCCAACGGATAAAGTTGCCGCTGTTGAAGTTGCACTTGCTTTACGTTCAATTGAAGTTGTATTGGAGATTAAGGGGGTAGGTGCGGTTTCGAAACCGGTGGCTGTTGGGCCAAAGCCTACTTTATCAATTACTACAGTGGTTGATGGGTTGGAGCCGGTTAAAAGTACATTTGAATTGCTTAAAATTACTTTTCCGGTTGTACCGGATAAGGCTAAAGTTCCGGTAGCATCGGGTGCAGGCAAATTAACGGTTCCGCCAGTTCCAGCAATCTCCTGAACCAAATAGAAACTTTTTGCAGGGATACTGCCTGTTAAATCTGTTTTTGCCCAGTTGCCTGTTCCGGCAGCATTTAAATACTGCACACTCCAGCCTGTTAAATCTACTGCGGTGTTGCCTGGGTTGTATAATTCGATAAAATCATTTTTGAAAGTTGCACCAGTGTTTCCGCCACCACCGTAAATTTCAGAAATGACCACGTGGGTTAGGGTAGCAGGTGGTGTTGTGCCAACACCTGTGGTAGTAATGTTCTGTGTGCTTGCACCAGTGCTAGCAATACTGATATTGCCCGAAACTGATGTAGGTGTTGTTGGACTAAAACGTGCCGAAACTGTTTTGCCTGTAGCAAGCTCTGCCGCGGTATAAACCAAAGAAGTGCTGTAGGTCACATTATCTTTTGAAAGCGTAAAAGGTGCTGTTGTGGTAATATTCACCACATCGGTTAAGCCCGTTGCACTGAGGTTGAAGCTTTGCGCAGTAGAATTGGTACCTGTATTTTGGGAGCCAAAATCGAAAGCAGTTTGGTTTACCGTTAAAATGGTTGAAAGTCCATTTCCGCTTACCGCAACATTAACAGCGCTGGCACCGGTGCTTGTATTTGTAATATTGCTGCTGGCATTGCCGCCTGCAGTTGGACTGAAACGTACATAAACCAATGGTGATGCAGCAACCTCGCCTGCAGTATAACTAATGGAATTGCTGAAAGTAGTATTGTCTTTAGAAACAAAGAAAGGTGCTGTTGAATTTACAGAAACAGCCGCCGTTAAATTGGCGCCTCCTAATGTATAACTTTGTGCTGTAGCATTTGAATTGATGTTTTGATCGCCGAAAAGTAACGTTGTATTTGAGGCTGATAAAACCGGTGTAGTTGTAGCATTGCCTTTTGGCGTGATGCTAAAATCGTCGATAGTGTAAATGCCGTCGCTTCCTAAATCGTCGGTATCTGTCCAGCGGATATAAAGCGTAGCGCCATCTGCCCAGGTAATTGTGGTGATGCTTCCCGAAATAGCCGTTTGATTTGCAGGTAAGTTGCCATCAATACCCGTTGCTGCCGTAGTTGTTGTTAACTTTTCGTTAAGGTCCATATCGGTAAGCGGGAGCCAGGTCGCCGATGCATCAGCAATGCTGTTGGCATTGAAGCTGTATTCGAAATTTAGTTTTTCGTTAACTGTGGCCGTTGAGCCAGTTCTCCACTGTTCCATAACCCCCGATAAATCGATTGAAGTTACAATTGCACCAGTGTTGTTTTGGAAGCCAGCGCCAAACCTCGGAGTTAACGAACCAGAGGCGAGACTTCCTAACGAACGGTCGGCCGCTCCGGCTGTTCCCGCGTTATAGGCACCACCACTATTTGACGACGCGGTGTAAACCGTTAATGTTAAGGCTGAACCAACTGCTGCGGTGTTTGTGCCGCTTGCTTTAACGGCACTCCATCCGGCAACTGTCGAAGTTCCTGTTGCCGTCATGCCATCAAAATTTTCTGATTTTGCTGTATTTAATGCTGTTAATGAAACCTGGGCAGATAAATAGTTTGAGAAAACCAGAAAAAGTAAAATGAGAAGTAAAGGTCTTTTCATATTGTAAGTTTTGTTTATAACAAATGTATAGGCAAATGCCTTATAATCAGATTAAGTTAATGTTAATTTGAATGATTGTGGAAAAATAAATGTAATAAGGAGTAATTTTATGATTGTGTAAACGTTAGTGTGCTTTTTTTGGATATTCGAGGTTAAATATCCCTCAGGAGAAATCATTAAAAGAAAGGTCGTCATTGCTTCGTCGGCTGAAAGAGCCTTCTCGCGCAATGACGACAATTAGGAGGTTTATTGTTTAAATTCTCTTGTTATTTATATCGTTTTTATGAACAAACCATCATCATGGCTTTGGTTGACGGGACAGCATGCTATTGCTATTTCTCGCAGATTTAAGCAGATATTATTATAAAGGTTTGAGCCTGGTGGTTACAGACTTTGTTATTAAGCCTGATTGGAACGGAAAGCCCGCAATCCGATCCTTTATCGGATGAGGACTTGAAGAGTAAAGCAGGGCAGGAGGCTGCCACAGCGCACCAGGACCTTCACTTTCAAAAAAAATAACGCTAATATGTGCGTGATAGACAGGTTATCTAGCTTTATAATGCAGAAGATCTACAAATATTCTTCAATATTTCCTTTACCCTCACGAATGATTTCAAATTCGCCTGTGGTACAATCAATCACAGTAGAGGCTTCGTTATCTCCATAACCACCATCAATTACCAGGTCGACCAGGTCTTCATATTTTTCGTGAATCAATTCCGGGTCGGTAGAGTATTCAATTACATCATCATCGTCTTTTATGGAAGTTGATAGGATCGGATTGCCGAGCTCTTTCACAATACAACGGGCAATGTTATTATCGGGCACACGGATACCCACCGTTTTTTTATTCGAACTTAATAATTTAGGTACGTTGTTATTGGCATTAAAAATAAAGGTAAATGGTCCTGGTAAAGCTTTTTTTAACACCCTGAAAGTGGTGTTGTCAATTGGCTTGATATAATCAGAAATGTGTTTTAAATCATGACAGATAAAAGAGAAATTAGCTTTCTCTGGTTTAATGCCCCTAATGCGGCAAATTTTTTCGATCGCTTTCGGATTGGTAATATCGCAGCCCAAACCATAAATAGTATCGGTAGGGTAGATGATTAAACCGCCTTTTTTCAGCACCTCAATAACTTGTTCAATGGCCCTTTCGTTGGGATTCTCTGGATAAATCTTAATAAGCATAGCGTAAAAATAACAAATTAATGGTGTCAGTTGTTTAATAATCCTAATCTTTGTACCAATAAAACATACGCTAATCTATTATTATTATGAGAAAAGCTTTCGTTGCGATTGCCGCATTTTTAATTGCCCTAACCATTATGCTGGGCTTATATCATCCCTTTTTATGGTGGACATTCATTTTTACAGGTCCTTTTGTAATTCTTGGTATTTACGATTTATACCAGCCCAAGCATAGTATTGTAAGGAACTATCCGGTTTTCGGCCGTTTAAGGTATTTTATGGAAGAGTTGAGGCCGAAAGTATATCAATATTTCGTAGAAAGCGATACCAATGGTACACCTTATAACAGGTTAAACCGCTCTTTAATTTACCAACGCGCTAAAAAAGATAACGATACGATCCCTTTTGGAACGCAGTTAAATGTTTACGATAATGGCTACGAATGGTTAAGCCATAGTATTGCCGCTATCTCACACCATGAATTAAATTTAGATCCGCGTGTTATCGTTGGCGGACCAGATTGTAAAAAACCTTATTCAGCCAGTATTTATAACATTTCGGCCATGAGTTTTGGCTCCTTAAGTCAGAACGCCATTTTAGCTTTAAACGGTGGTGCTAAAATGGGCAACTTTGCACACAATACCGGCGAAGGTGGGATAAGCGACTATCACCGTCAGCCGGGAGGCGATTTAATCTGGCAGATTGGTACCGGGTATTTTGGCTGCCGTAATGCCGATGGTACCTTTAATTATGATGCTTATGCCGAGCGGGCGCAAACCGATCAGGTAAAAATGATCGAAATTAAACTTTCGCAAGGTGCCAAACCAGGACATGGTGGTATGTTACCAGCCAAAAAGGTAACACAGGAAGTCGCCAGGATTCGTTTGGTACCCGAAGGTAAAGATGTATTGTCGCCACCGGCGCACTCGGCTTTTAATACACCTATCGGTTTGCTGGAGTTTGTTAAAAAACTCCGCGATTTATCAGGAGGTAAACCAGTAGGATTTAAATTGTGTATTGGTCGTAAAAGCGAGTTTTATGCCATTTGTAAAGCTATGGTAGAAACCGGAATTTACCCTGATTTTATTACTGTTGATGGTGGTGAGGGTGGTACAGGTGCCGCACCACAGGAGTTTTCGAATTCGGTAGGTATGCCTTTGCGCGAAGGTGTAGCTTTTGTATATGATGTTTTAAATGGCTTTGACCTGAAAAAACACATTAAAATTATTGCCTCTGGTAAAGTGGCAACAGGTTTCGATCTGGTTAAAAATATCGCCTTGGGTGCTGATATGTGTAATGCTGCCCGCGGAATGATGTTCGCTTTGGGCTGTATTCAGGCTTTAGAGTGTAACAGCAATACCTGCCCAACAGGCGTAGCCACACAAGATCAGAGTTTAATGAAGGGCCTTGTGGTAGAAGATAAAACCGTTCGTGTTAAAAATTTCCATAACTTAACCGTAGCCAGTGCGGTAGAATTACTAGGCGCTGCGGGTTTAAGAGAAACGCATCAGTTAAGCAGGGCGTACATCAATAGGCGTGTAAGCCCAAGTGTAATGCAGAGTTATCTGGAGACTTTTCCATATATCCCGGCAGGTAGTCTGTTACAAACACCTTATCCAACCCGTTACGAACTTGGCATGGCACTGAGCACTTCAGCCAGTTTTGCGCCAACAGATTATAAGGTATCAGCAGTAGATTATGCACATGCCAATCCGTACGGAGATACCATGCATGATGATGGCAGATAAGTGGAGGATGACTTCCCAAGTATAAAGGGGCTGAGTATAGGCAGAACTTCGTAAGTCTTTCCATGGCACTAAGAGAAGTCAAGCTTTTAAAAGCTTGACTTCTTTGGTTTTGGACTGTTTTTTGGAAAGCAAGGACAGTGGTGTTTGGGTTTGTTCAGTCCTGCTTTTTGCTACAAGTCCTCGCTATGCTGCGGGCTTTTCGCGTCAATCAGGTTTAGGTGGCGGGAAATGAAGAGGCATTAGCGGTTTAACCACCAAACGTTCCTACGGAACGAAAACGCCAATTGTAAAATCTGTTACCCATCAGGCGTCCCGCTGGGACAATTGTTGAAAACCCTTGATTGATGTAGGTTTATATTGATCCGGTCGTCACCCTGAGCTCAGAGTCTTTGTGCCGAAAAAAGTTACCATTCACATAATCCAATAGAAAAATCGTCATTGCTGAGGAACGAAGATAACCGAACGAAGCGAGATCATGAATGCCTTTATAACATATGCAAAAAATGAATAATCTTAATGCACACGCTAATAGCGATCGTTGTAAGATTGCTTCGTCGGCTGAAAAAGCCTTCTCGCAATGACGATCTCTTATATTGGAATCTTTCAATGGTAGTTTGTCTCGGGGCCTTACAATGCAAAAGAAGTCAAGTTTTTAAAACTTGACTTCTTTGATAATGGGTTATTTGTTTTTTCCTAAACCCTAAACCCTAAACCCTAAACCCTAAACCCTAAACCCTAAACCCTAAACCCTACTAAAACTCTGCGTTTTTCGGGAATCTCGGGAAAGCGATTACGTCACGGATGTTGGTCATTCCGGTTACGAACAATACTAAACGCTCGAAACCTAGACCAAAGCCTGCATGTGGTGCTGATCCGAAACGGCGGGTATCTAAATACCACCAAAGTTCGTCTTGAGGGATATTTAAATCTTCCATGCGTTTCGTTAAGCGGTCTAAACGTTCTTCACGTTGCGATCCGCCAATCATTTCGCCAATACCCGGGAATAAGATATCCATGGCTGCAACAGTTTGTCTGCCTTCCGCATCTGGTTCATTCTGGCGCATGTAGAACGATTTAATATCAGCAGGATAATCGGTTAAGATTACCGGTTTTTTAAAGTGTTTTTCTACCAGGTAACGTTCGTGTTCACTTTGTAAATCAGCACCCCATTCATCAATCAGGTATTTAAACTGTTTCTTCTGGTTTGGTTTAGAAGATTTTAAAATCCTGATTGCCTCTGTATAGGTTAAACGTTCAAAATCGTTTGCTAAACAGAAATCCAGTTTTTCTAACAAGCTAAATTCGCTACGCTCGTTCTGTGGTTTTTGTTTATCCTCTTCCGCTAAACGGGTATTTAAAAATTCTAGTTCATCTTTGCAGTTGTCTAAAGCATATTTAATAACATACTTCATCATGTCTTCTGCAAGCTGCATGTTGTCTTCTAAATCTGCAAAAGCAACTTCAGGTTCAATCATCCAGAATTCGGCCAGGTGACGTGTAGTATTCGAGTTTTCAGCCCTGAAAGTAGGACCGAAAGTATAAATCTGTCCGAAAGCCATTGCTGCCAATTCGCCTTCCAATTGTCCGGATACGGTTAAGTTGGTTGCACGGGCAAAAAAATCTTGAGAGAAATCTACTTTGCCATCTTCAGTGCGTGGTGTATTGTCGAAATCTAAAGTGGTTACTTTAAACATCTCACCAGCACCCTCTGCATCACTTGCCGTAATTACAGGGGTGTGCATGTACACAAAACCACGTTCGTTGTAGAATTGGTGAATGGCAAAAGCCAAGGCATGACGTACCTTAAAAACGGCATTAAAAGTATTCGTACGGAAACGCAGGTGTGCAATTTCGCGTAAAAACTCTAAACTGTGTTTCTTTGGTTGTAATGGAAACTTTTCAGGATCGCTATCACCCAAAATTTCTACCGTTGTTGCTTTAATTTCAACAGATTGACCTTTACCTAAAGACTCGATCAATTTACCTGTTGCAGAAATGGCCGCGCCGGTTGTTATTCTTTTTAACAGCTCATCAGGCAAATTATTAAAATCGATCACAACCTGGATATTGCCCATGCAAGATCCGTCATTTAAGGCAATAAACTGATTATTACGGAAAGTTCTAACCCATCCCATAACCGTTACTTCTGTGTCAAATGCTGTCGACTTTAATAAATCTTTAATTTGCTGTCTCTTAATCATATTGTTATTTGTAAAAGGCGCAAATTTAGAAAAAAAATGTATCAGTTAGCAGTTTTCAGTATACAGTTTTCAGTTTTTTAAGATGAATCATTTGCCAAATGAAGATTGCCGACAGTTAATTGGAAACTGAAAATTGTCAACTCTCATCGTAAATTCTTATCTTGAAAAGATTTATAGACAAAACAATTTTAGCATATCCATCTACAACGCCTCATGAATAAGTTTGACATAGATAAACAAACCCTAACTGATTTAAACATATTTGAGGTTCATGGCTTAAATAAAAGTATTTTTTCGCTGTTCAACTTTACTTTCACCATTAAAGGCAATGATAAATTATCTGAAATTTTCAGAATGCCTTCCACAGATATTCAGATCATTACCGAAAGACAAAGGTTAATCAGATATTTATCCAATTATAGCGACGATTTAAATTTTGACCATACTAATATAGATTTTATTGAAAGTTATCTGGTGCAAAATGGCAAAATCAAATTCTATTCAAAGATTTCTGCATTAACCAAGTTTATCAATTATTTCTTTTATCCAAATCAGGCATATTATGTAAAAGAAAAAGGCATAGGAGAGATTATTTCTTTGCTTAAACAACTTAATGGAGTTTTTGCGGCATTAGATCAAGACGTTAAGCCAGTGCTGGTTAAAGAATTTAATGAGATTGCTGAAATTTTATTTAAACAGAAACTAATTAAAGCTATAGTTGAGCGCGATGGGAAAAAGATTGACTTATTCGAATTAGAAGAGCTTGATTTTATGTTTAGGGGAACTGAGTTAAGGACAATCAAACGGTTTTTAGATTTAGTCTATCAGATTGATGCTTATTATGCTGTTGTTAAGGCAGCCAGGAAATACAATTTGACCTTGCCAAACGTAAAAGCAAAAGAGTGCCATCTCCGTATTAATGGTGTCTTTCATCCTTTTTTAAATCATCCGGTTGCTAATGACATTGAATTTGAAATTGGTAAGAATGTCTGTTTCCTAACGGGAAGTAATATGGCTGGGAAATCTACTTTTTTAAAATCTGTTGGCGTTTCTGTCTATTTGGCTCATTTAGGTCTTCCTGTTCCTGCAGCATATATGGAAACAGGAATTTGGCAAGGATTGGTGTCGACCATAAACTTGCCTGATAATTTAAACGAAGGGTTTAGTCATTTTTACAACGAAGTTTTAAGGGTAAAACATGTTGCAGAGAAGATCAAAGTTTCTAAAAATATTTTTGTAATTTTTGATGAGTTGTTTAGAGGCACAAATGTTAAAGATGCATTTGATGGGTCTTTATCAGTGATTAAATCATTTTCTGCAATAAAAGACTGCTATTTCATGATTTCAACTCATATTATTGAGGTTGCCGAAATATTAAAGGAGAATGAAAGTATTATGTTTAAATATCTATCGACCAAAATGGAGCACAACAAACCTACATTTACCTATAATCTTATGAATGGAATTACCGATGAACGGATAGGTATGTGGATTATTGAAAATGAGAAAATCGATGAAATTTTAAGCAGCAGAGCTATTGGGTAAGGCTCTGCCACTTTATTTTTAGTCGATTGAACGGTTAACCGCCACTGAAAACTGCCTACTGTTGTTGTTGCTGTTGTTGCTGCATGGCTTCCATGTATTGCTGATAGCTGTTTTTGGTTCTCACGGTGCTTATTGTTCCTGTGGGCTTGCTGTAATTTACTTCTTTCGGCTGGAAATACGTTTCCTGATCATTAAAATCTTCATCGTTATAACCTACTGATACATTTACTTCCATAATGTGCTCGAAACCGCCTTTATAAACACCTTTTACAGGAGAACAATCGGCGAAATTGCGGCCTACTGCCAGGCGCACGTGGTTTTCATTGGCGATACAGTTATTGGTAGGATCTAGGCCCAACCAGCCATACTCCGGTAAATAGGCCTCGGCCCAGGCGTGGGTTGCGCCTTCACCCCGCATGCCATCTCTATTGGGGCAGATGTAACCGCTCACATATCTGGCAGGAATCCCGGTTAAACGCAACATGGCTGTTAATACATGTGCAAAATCCTGACAAACCCCGGCTTTTAGTTTTAAAATTTCATCAATAGTGGTATCAACTGCCGTAACCCCTTTAATGTAGTCGAAATTGTTGAACACATGAGCACAATATTTTATAGCGGTTTGGTAAGGCGTATCTTCAGTGTGCTTAATGTTCAAGGCTGTCTCCTTTAATTGAGCGATACCCTCAAAACTTTCCTGCCTTACATAATCGATATAGGGCACTTCGAATTTCAGGACGCTTAAACTGTTCCATTGCTCGCTGCTAAACATATCATCCTGAGGTAACGGCTTAGGAAAGGTTTCTACGCTTACTTTGGAGAAAATTTTCAGTTGGGTATGCGGCTCGTTTTGGGTAAAAGTGCCCACTTCATTGCCGTAGTAATCGATAAAAATTTCAATCTCCGGGCTTCCTGAAATATTCAGATCGTGTTTAACTACCTTTTGGAAATCATCTTTAATGGGAAACAGAATAATCTGGTTTGCACTATCCCGAACTGGTAATTCGTATTTGTAATTGGTGATATGTTTGATTTTGAAAATTGGCATATTGGTTTTTATTATTATAGGTTACCAGAGATGTGAAATCAATAAAGGAAGTAATATCTGTGTTGATCTGTGTTCACCTGTGGTTAAAAATTATGAGTTTGCGAAATAATATTCATTTAACAGGTTTCCGATGCCGAAAAGCTCTGCCCTGATTTCTGTAAGGTAATGATGCAACTGCTCTTCGTTCATGGTGTTAACAGAACTGTAAGTAATCATACTTTTTAAACGTCCTATTTTAAAAGACAGGTTATTGTAGTGTTCGATGTTACTTTCGCTCTTTAGCCGGTTAAAATACCGTTCAATATTGTTCATGGCATATAATGCTGAACGTGGAAAATCGTTATTGAGCATCACCAATTCGATAATGTTTTTCGCATCAAACCCTTGCCGATAAGTTTTCAGGTATAATTCATAGCCACCCAATGATAATAACAAGTGTTTCCAGTAGGCGATATCGGTCAACAAATCAGGATTGCTGCTGACCGAACTGAATTTAATGTCGAGGATATCGATGGATTGGATACTTCTTTCCAAATGTTTGCCAATTTTCATGAAACTTCTGCTTTCCCCGCGTTCCATTACACTGTCTGCTGTGCCATGGTACAGCATTACCTGTTTGATTAAAACATCCAGAGCCGTTACCGGATCATCTTTTTGTACGTACCACAATAATTTTTCGTCTTTAACCGCATGGTAATATTCGTTTAAACATTGCCATAAGTCTTTTGGGATATGTTCCTGTACGCTCCTTGCATTCTCACGCGCAAGGGTAACGATGTTTAAGATCGAATTTGGGTTATCGCGGTTTAATAAGAGGTATTCGATCACCGCGCGACTATCGTGCTGGATATTCAATAGTTCATTTTCGTCATCAGACGAAAAAATCCTGATCACAGGTTTCCAGGTGAATTCCTGTATGGTATCCTGAGAGGAAGCGTAATTTATTTTTAACATACGCAGCATACCGTCGCTGCGCTCAACGTATCTGCTTAGCCAATATAGGCTTGATGCCACTCTACTTAACATATGCTGTATTCTAAGAAGTTAAAACCCATGTATCTTTACTGCCACCGCCCTGCGAACTGTTTACCACGAGTGAGCCTTCTTTTAAAGCTACCCGGGTTAAGCCGCCTGGAACAATCGAGATACCGTCTGGGCCATTTAAGGCGAATGGACGGAGATCTATTCTGCGCGGAGCCAGTTTTCCGTTAATAAAACACGGAGCAGAAGACAGGCTGATGGTAGGTTGGGCAATAAAGTTGCGGGGATCTTTCAATACCTCAATTTTGTATTCCTCTGTTTCCTGTTCAGTTGCCGCATGTCCCATTAACATGCCGTAACCACCACTTCCGTTAGTTTTTTTGATCACCATGGTATTAATATTTGCAAAAACATAATCAAGCTCATCTTGATTGCTCAACTGATAGGTGGGTACATTCTTTAATATTGGTTCTTCGTTCAGGTAATACCTAATCATATCCGGTACATAGGTGTAAACAGCTTTGTCGTCAGCTACGCCGTTGCCTACTGCGTTAATAATCGCTACATTACCTTTACGGTAAGCGCCCATCAGTCCTGCTACGCCCAGTACGCTGTTTGGATTAAAAACCAACGGATCAAGATAGTCGTCGTCTACACGGCGATAAATCACATCCACCTGCTGCAGGCCTGTAGTAGTTTTCATAAATACTTTTTGGTTTTTAACCACCAGGTCACGCCCTTCTACCAGTTCCACCCCCATTAAGCGGGCCAGGGTAGTATGTTCGTAATATGCAGAATTATACATGCCCGGACTTAACAGTACAATTGTTGGATTCGAAACCGCTCTGGGAGAGAGACTCATTAAATTTTTATATAAGATGGCAGGGTATTCGGTTACGCTCCTTACGCCGCATTGCGGAATCAGGTCGGGGAATAGCCTTTTAGTAATTTCCCTGTTTTCGAGCATGTAACTTACACCTGAAGGGGTACGAAGATTATCTTCGAGCACATAAAAAGTGCCGTCGTGATCTCTGATTAGGTCTATTCCGGCAATATGGATATAAATATCATGTAATACATTTACATTGTGCATCTCTCTTAAAAAATGCGGGCAAGAATAAATTACATTTATAGGTACAATCTGGTCTTTTAGAATAAATTGATTGCTATAAATGTCTTTTAAGAAAAGATTTAATGCTTTTAGTCTTTGTTTTATACCTTTTTCTATGAAAGACCACTCTGTTGAAGTAATAATTCTCGGGATGATATCAAAGGGAAAGATTTTTTCGATGCCTTCACCGCTATCATATACGGTAAAGGTTATTCCCTGACTCATAAATAACTTTTTAGCGAGTTCTTCCTTTTTGTTTAGGTTTTCGAGCGACTCTTTAGAGAAATTGCTGATGAAGTTTGCATAGTGATTTCTGTAGTTGTCACCATTTAGAAACATCTCATCATAAGTTTTGGGATGATTAAAGTAATTTTTTATAAAATCTTCTATCATTTTTCTTGAATATTCCCTTAAATTATAATTTTTTGAGTTAAAAAATAACTTTTATGTATTAATATTTGTTTTTGTAATTAATTATTGGTGTTTATTTAAGTTATTTGCATCTAAATATTAGTGTTTTAGATTTTTTTATAATAAATTTTAATTTTTTTAATCAAATTGTTTGCTGATATGAATAAAATATGTACTTTTGTAATGCTCGTTAATTATTATTATATATTTGGTTTAAAAAAAGCGCTGGCAACGGCGCTTTTTTTATAAAACTTTCAAGACTTATCCATAATCAACATAAACCAAACAACCTAAACCAAGAAGCTCCAGCAAAACTGGGGCTTTTCTTTTTTGTATAGCATCTCAATAACTATTCGATAAAGCGTGGTGGAAAGGGTAGTAGTTTGGTCATCCTTGCGCATGCGCGGATCTTAATGCTCTAGCGTCGATACTCTTATGGCTTAGTAAAATCCCTCTAGATCAGCGGTTCTTTTCTGCTCGATTAGCGGGAAACAAATGGATTTGCCGTGTAAGGTTTCCCTGCAGGTTTAAAAGGATAAGAAACACGGATTAAATAAATATTGAGTTAAGGATTAGAAATGTCGTCATCCTCGCGCATGCGGGGATCTTAATGCGATATGCTTTTCCTTTTATGACTTAGTAAATCCCTCTAGATCAGCTGTTCTTTTCTGCTCGATTAGCGGGAAACAAATGGATTTGCTGTTTAAGGTTTTCCCGTAGATTTAAAAGATAAGTAATGTAGATTGAGTATTTGGTGGCGAACTAAAATTACCATATAAGGAATTTGAGAAAATATAAGGGTATTGAGCCTATATGTCCTCATCATCTTACACGGTAAAAAATAGTTTGCCCTTTTGTGGTTAGAGATAATGCTAAGCATTGGTTTGGGCTTGTTATATCTGCGCATTCAGTGGCATCTGCGGGAACAACTGTTTATAGTTTGTGTTTCCCGCAGATTTAAAAAGATAAGAAACGCAGATTTAACGGATATTGAGTTAAAGATTAAGAAATGTCGTCATCCTGGCACAGCGGGATCTTAATGCGATGTTCTTTTCCTTTATGACTTATAAAATCCTTTTAGATCTGCGGTCTTTTTCTGCGTTATCAGCGGGAAACAAATGAATTTGCTGTTAAAGGTTTTTCCGTAGATTTAAAAGATAAGTAATGGTAGATTGAGTATTTGGTGGTGAACTAAAATTACCATATAAGGAATTTGAGAAAATATAAGGGTATTGAGCCTACATGTCCTCATCATATCTTACACGGTAAAAAATAGTTTGCCCTTTAGTGGTTAGAGATGATGCTAAGCATTGGTTTGGGCTTGTTATATCTGCGCATTCAGCGGCATCTGCGGGAACAACTGTTTATAGTTTGTGTTTTCCGCAGATTTAAGAAGACAAGAAACGCAGATTAACAGATATGAGCTAAGGATTAAGAAATGTTGTCATCCTCGCGCTTGCGTGGATCTTAATGCGATATTCTTTTCCTTTTATGACTTATAAAATCCTTTTAGATCAGCGGTCTTTTTCTGCGCAATCAGCGGGAAACAAATGGATTTGCTGTTTAAGGTTTTCCCGTAGATTTAAAAGATAAGTAATGTAGATTGAGTATTTGGTGGCGAACTAAAATTACCATATAAGGAATTTGAGAAAATATAAGGGTATTGAGCCTATATGTCCTCATCATCTTACACGGTAAAAAATAGTTTGCCCTTTAGTGGTTAGAGATAATGCTAAGCATTGGTTTGTGCTTGTTATACCTGCGCATTCAGCGGCATCTGCGGGAACAACTGTTTATAGTTTGTGTTTCCCGCAGATTTAAAAAGATAAGAAACGCAGATTTAACAGATATTGAGCTACGGATTAAGAAATGTCGTCATCCTTGCGCATGCGGGGATCTTAATGCTCTAGCGCTGATACTTCATCGAATTTTATATACAAAAAAAAGCTACCCGATTTGGATAGCTTTTCAATATATGTTTTGTTGTTGTTATGCTTCTGAATAAGTGATTTTATTCACATGTTTATCAATTTCCCATCTTCCTGTACCTTCTTCGCCAATTACTTCGAATAATTCTAGTGCCCTGCGTGCTTTGTATTCTTCTTCACGTTGTTCTTTCAAGAACCAGTTCAAGAATTCCATGGTTACAAAATCCTGCTCTTTATGGCATTTTGCCGCAAGATTTTTGAAACTCTGGGTAATTGCAATCTCTGCTTCCAAAGCATCTTCGAAAACTTCCCTAAATCCGGCGAAGTCGGTTTTGATGCCTGAAACTTCAGGAGATATCGCGTTTCCGCCCATATCCAAAACATATTTAAACAATTTTAACTGATGTACTCTTTCTTCTTCAGATTGTTTTAAAAAATAATCTGCTGAAAAATCGAATCCATTTTGGTCGCACCAAGATGACATTGATAAATATAGTGATGAAGAGTGAGCTTCTTTTTTGATCTGCTGATTTAATAACGTTTCAATATCCTGTGATATTAAACATTTAATGCGCATTAAGTCTTTCATAATTTTCTTTGCTTAACTAATGATACAAAGATAACAGCAAATTAGCCAGATTGTGTGATTTATTTGCTATATGAAATTAGTCTAAATTGCTGATAATTAGTTATTTGTAATTAGTTTAAATAAGGTGAAAGGGATGGAAAATGTAAGAGGGAAAATGGAATAACGCGAGACGGATAGTGTTTGAAAATCAGAGGGATAATGATCGGTTTTCAGTTGGCAATTTTCAGTTTGTAGTATTCAATGAATTAAATCCTTATGAATAACTGAGGATTAGAGAATGGGTCAGTATCGAAATTTACCTCGTGATCGTCATCCTGAGTTTATCTCAGGATCCTTCTGGTAACAGATACTGAATGGAATACAAATGAATAATATTCAAATTGATAGTTTAATATAAGCAGTTAATCTTTTTAAGTAATTAACCGATTAACCAATTTGAACTTACCAATAAACTAATGACTAATGAACCACTGAACTAACGACTAATAAACCAACCTATAAAGGCAGTCGCTGATGATGTGGTTGAGTTTGAACATGGTGAAAGTACCATGCAACAGATCTTTTAAGGCAATAATTTCCAATGCACTTAATAAATAGATGTGTTCGCAGCCATTAAAGGTAACCAGTTCGAAATCGGCTTTGTGGGTATTTAAAAGGAGGGCTTCTATATCAATTTGTTCTACAACAGCTTTTAGTTTTTGAAGAGACAGACAGTTGTAACGTGCAAACTTTCCACCAAAATCTACATAAAAGCAGTTTAATTTATCTGATTGATAAACAGAACCCTGGGTATTTGAGAATACGTTAACCAGTTCGTTGATATCGATACATGCTTTTTCCATTGATTACAAAAATTGGTATTATTTAGATTAAATACAAATAAAAGAGAAAATAAATTTTGAAGGTGCTGAGTGCGGGATGTTTTTCGGGTTGCCAAATCTGCGCTATAAAAATATTATACGTTTTATTTATTATTGATAGAATACCAAAAGTGATTTACTTGTTAGAACGTAGTACTTTATAACAATTGCCGGTTAAAAGAAATGAGCTATAATGACCTTATATTTCTTAAATGGTAAATAGCTGAAGCTGGTACATAAAGTAAAATGTCTGAAAAAAGTACATCGCATATTTAAACCATATAAGTTATGTAAGGAAATATAAGCAGCGTTATGCCTATCCTTAAAGTAATTTTAGTTACTTAAATTGGTTAATAACTGAGGTGATTATTCGCTAACAATTGATCTTAAAAACCATGTGATGGTATAATCCTCCCATAAAGTGTTTTTCGTTCTGGATAACGAAATTCATTTTTTCGTAGAGCCTTAATGCATTTGGGTTATTTTGTTCTACCAATAAGCCGACATTATGGTGGCCAAGCTGTTTAGCCCAGTCTATACCCGCTTTAATCAGCTGTTTTCCAATTCCTTTTCCCTGGGCAGAAGGATTGACGCTGATACTGTCGAGGTAAAACTCCCCGGCTTCGGTTTCAGTGCCTTGATTAAGGCCGCTTGCCTGGTAGTATTCATTTACATAATTAAGAAATGGTTTGCGGAGTTCGGGCAGTTTTCCTCCATCATAAGCGTTCAATGATCCCAAAACTTTCCCTTCTTTTTCAAAAACCAGTGTATTTTCATAACTGTATTGATTGCCCCGCTGCATAAAGAAGTGTTTTAAAATTTGATTGATCACATTTTCATCTTCAACATTGGTTAGTTTCTGTGCCAGTTTGCCCATTGCCTGGATAATCAATGGCACTACTGCTGTAGCATCTGAAGGGCTTGCTGGTCTGATCATTATATGTCGCTCAGGTTAAAGGTTTCTGCTACGCGGATTCCCTTTTCTGTGCGTTGAAGGGTACAGCATTCGTTAATGGGATCATGCTCTAAGTATAATATATAGTTGTTATTAACCGCTTCTTCTAAAAAGGCTTGTTTTTCGGTTAGCGTTTTTAAAGGGAACATGTCATAAGCCATAACGTAGGGCAGGGGCAAGTGACCGACCGAAGGTAAAAGATCGGCCATATATACGATTGTCTTTCCTTTATAATTGATTTTAGGCAACATCATGGCATCAGTATGGCCATAAGCAAAGCTGATATTGATATCCTTTTGCCATTCTGTATTTTCTTCTTCGGCTACAAATTTTAGTTGTCCACTTTCCTGGATTGGTAAAATGTTTTCTTTTAAAAATGAAGCTTTTTCCCTTGCATTTGGTTCTACCGCCCATTGCCAATGTTTTTCATTGCTCCAATAGTGTGCATTTTTAAAGGCTGGGATCAGTTTTTCATTTTCTCTCACTATAGCTCCGCCCACATGGTCGAAGTGCAGGTGTGTAAGGAAAACATCAGTAATATCTGTAGTGTTAAAGCCCAAATGTGCCAGCGATTTTTCCATCGAATCATCCCCATGCAGATAATAATGACTGAAAAACTTTTCGTCCTGTTTGTTTCCAATTCCGGTATCCACTAAAATCAACTGGTTGCCTTCTTCTATTAACAGACAACGCATGGCCCAGGTACAAAGGTTGTTCGCATCAGCTGGATTGGTTTTTTGCCAGATGGTCTTGGGTACAACGCCAAACATAGCGCCGCCGTCTAATTTAAATAAGCCTGTGTTTATGGTATGGAGTTTCATTTAGGGTTTAGGGTTTAGGGTTTAGGGTTTAGGGTTTAGGGTTTAGGGTTTAGGGTTTAGGGTTTAGGGTTTAGGGTTTAGGGTTTAGGGTTTTAAAAAAAATGGACTATAAAAATACAAAAACCCTTTAGGATTAACTAAAGGGTTTTTGTAAATGATATTGGTTTTACTTACCGATGTGACACCTTATGCCTTCCACCTTTAAACCCTCTACCTTATAAGTGTATCACTTCTCCGTAAGCATCAGCGGCAGCTTCCATAATGGCTTCGCTCATGGTAGGGTGAGGGTGAACAGATTTAATCATTTCGTGACCAGTAGTTTCCAGTTTACGGGCAACTACGATTTCGGCAATCATTTCAGTAACATTGGCACCGATCATGTGTGCGCCTAATAATTCGCCGTATTTAGCATCGAAAATTAATTTTACGAAACCATCTTTAGCACCGGCAGCACTTGCTTTACCTGATGCAGAGAATGGGAATTTACCGATTTTTAATTCGTAACCAGCCGCTTTAGCTGCTTTTTCGGTATAACCTACTGAAGCGATTTCTGGGGTACAATAAGTACATCCCGGGATATTATTGTAATCTAATGCTTCAACATGCTGACCAGCGATTTTTTCTACACAGATAATGCCTTCTGCAGAAGCAACGTGGGCTAAAGCTTGTCCGCCTACCACATCACCAATAGCATAATAACCTTTAACTGAAGTATTGTAGAATTCGTCGGTAATAATTTTGCCTTTTTCCGTTTTGATACCTGTTTCTTCTAAACCGATGTTTTCGATGTTGGCTACAATTCCTGCTGCTGAAAGCACGATGTCTGCCTCGATAGTTTGCATGCCAGAAGCTGTTTTAACAGAAACCTTGCAACCTGCACCGCTGGTATCAACCGATTCAACACTTGCTGAAGTCATTACATCGATACCCACTTTTTTCAGGCTGCGCAATAATTGTTTAGAAACGTCTTCGTCTTCCACCGGAACAACGTTATCCATAAATTCTACAATGGTTACTTTGGTACCCATAGTTGCATAGAAATAAGCAAACTCTACACCAATTGCGCCAGAACCTACTACTACCATGCTTTTTGGTAATTCAGGAAGTACCATAGCCTGGCGGTAGCCGATAATTTTTTTGCCATCCTGTTTCAGGTTCGGCAATTCTCTTGAACGGGCACCTGTAGCAATGATGATATTTTCAGCACTTAGTTCCTGTTGAGAACCATCCGCACCTTTAACCTCTAACTTGTTTCCTGGTTTTACTTTACCCGTACCCATAATGACGTCAATTTTATTTTTTTTCATTAAAAATTGAACGCCTTTGCTCATGCCATCGGCAACACCACGGCTGCGTTTTACCACAGCAGCAAAATCTGCAGTTGCACCAGCAGTAGTAATTCCGTAATCAGCAGCATGATTAATATATTCGAAAACCTGAGCGCTTTTTAAAAGTGCTTTAGTAGGGATACAGCCCCAGTTTAAACAAATACCACCTAATGATTCACGCTCAACAATTGCAACTTTTAGTCCCAACTGAGAAGCTCTGATTGCAGCTACGTAACCACCTGGGCCGCTGCCTAAAACAATAACGTCGTAATTCATCTGTTTTTAATCTATTTTAAAGAGATTTGTTTTTAATTGTTTTATACCTGTAATCTGCTTCATATCCCTTGACAAGGGTTGCCTACAACCTGATTACAAAAGTTAAAAGATTTTCACCTCGCAACAATCCTTCAAAACTAAAAAAAAAATGTCAATTGAATAGGGCAATGTTGAGATAGCTTTTAAAAATTACAATGGATGAATATTGCTTTGAATATTTTATGCTAAAACAATAGCTATAATCAAGTTGATTTGCAGAATAATATATTGGTTAGGTAACAAAAAGTTAAATAACCGCGATGTAATGGTTGAAAAAATGGTGTTAATATATATTATTCGAAAAATACCAATATTAACATAAGTTTTATGCTTAAATTATAATCAACTGATTGTTTCTTTATTAAAAATTTAGCTTTATTATCAAAGTGTTGATAAACTGAAAGTTATAATCTGCCCAATATGTGTTAAATGTTGAAAAGTTTTGCCTGACTTAATAATTATTTAACATTAGATGTTAAAATGTGTTAAATTTAATTAGGACATTTGCAGCATAATATCATTAATTAGATTATCAACAACAAAAAACATTTAAAAAACAAAGTATGAAGAAATCTTTACTTTTAAGATTAGTACTGGTTATTGTTGCATTTGTAGGTATTACCATTGGTGCTAATGCACAGGTAACCTCATCATCAATGGCAGGAACAATTAAGGATGCCAAAGGCGCCTTACCTGGGGCGAGTGTTAAAGCAACACATACACCAACTGGTACAGTATATTCTGTGTCGACAAATAATGATGGCCGTTTTGTAATTAATAACATGCGTGTAGGCGGTCCTTATATTTTTGAAATCAGTTTTGTTGGCTATCAACCAGAAAAAGTAACTGGAGCAATGTTAAAGTTAGGTGAGCCTTACTTATTAAACCTTGTTTTAAGTGAAAATGGTAAACAACTACAAGAAGTTGTGGTTGCTGGGAAAAGAGACGCCGTATTTAGCAGTAAGAAAGTAGGTGCTTCTACCAATGTTAGTAAGGATCAAATTCAAAATTTACCATCTTTATCACGTTCATTACAAGATTTTACACGTTTAACACCACAAGCTAATGGTAATTCATTTGGTGGTATTAACAATCGTTTTAATGGCTTAACTATTGACGGAGCTGTAAATAATGATGCTTTCGGTTTAGGAAGTACAGGTGCTCCAGGTGGTCAGGCAAATACTCAACCGATTTCTTTGGATGCGATTCAAGAACTTCAGATTGTTTTAGCTCCATTTGACGTTACGAACAGTAATGCAATTGGTGGTGGAGTTAATGCTGTTACCCGTTCTGGATCAAATACTGTAGAAGGTTCGGCTTATTTTTTCGGAAGAAATCAAAACACAATTGGTAAAAGTGTTGATGGTACAAATACCAAAGCATTACCTTTCCATAATTTTACTTACGGTGCAAGAGTAGGTGCCCCAATTATTAAAGATAAATTATTTTTCTTTGTAAGTGCCGAAAGACAAAGTATTGTTCAACCAACAACTTTTAACTCAGGTGATGTTGGTGCAGTTTCTACAGCTGAGCTTCTAAGAATCGCTAAAGTTGCTAAAGATCGTTACGGCTATGATGCAGGTGGTATTGACGCATTTGATGCAGAAACTAGAAGTGATAAATTATTTGCTCGTTTAGATTGGAATATCAATTCAAAAAACCAACTAACCTTGCGTCACAACTATATTAAAGCTTATGATGATAACATTTCAAGAAGTGCAACATCTTTCCGGTTTGCAAGTAACCTATATCGCTTTAATGATCAACAAAATAATTCAGTATTAGAGTTAAGAAGTGCTATTTCAAGTACTTTATCTAATAATTTAATTATTGGTTATTCTAGAATTAGAGATACAAGAGCTACTGTTGGCGATTTATTCCCGCAAATCAGAATTAATGGTTTAGGTACTGGTAGCCAATCTGCTACTTTAGGTTCAGAAGCATCTTCAACAGCGAATGAATTAGATCAGGATATTTTCGAATTTACTGATAACTTTAAAATTTTCGCAAATAAACATACTTTCACAATTGGTACACACAATGAGTTTTATAAAATTAGAAACTTATTTGTGAATAATTTAGCCGGAAGTTATGCATGGAATAACTTAGCGGACTTTGAAGCCAATACTAAACCTTCTGCAGCTACAAGTACTTCAAAAATTCCAGGAGATCCAAGACCTGCAGCTAGATTTAGCGCTGCACAGTTAGGATTTTACTTCCAAGATGAAATAGATGCCTTTAAAGGTTTTAAATTAATCGCTGGTTTAAGAGTAGATGTACCGCTAATTTTTGATACTCCGTTAGCTAACCCTGATGTTGTTGCTACTTTTCCTAATTACAGAACTGATCAGGTCCCAAGTGGTCAAATACTTGTTTCTCCTCGTTTGAGCTTTAATTGGGATTTAACAGGAGATCGTTCGGTTCAGTTGAGAGGTGGAGGTGGATTATTAACAAGTCGTGCTCCATTTGTATGGATATCTAATCAATTTTCAGGAAACGGTATGTTAACTAGTTCTGTTAGCGCACCAATTGGTACAGGTACTTTTATTCCAGATGTAAATAATCAATCGGCTGCTGGTGGTGTTGCTGGTACAACTTCACAAATTAGTTTAATTGATAATAATTTCAAATTACCTCAGGTTTTTAGAGCCAATTTAGCAGTTGATTTTAAATTACCTGGTGGAGTTCAGGCAACAATCGAAGGATTGTATTCTTCTACAGTTAACAATATTTCATATAAAAATTTAAATATTAAACCTTCTGTAGCGTCAATTAATCCCGCTTTGTCAGGTGGTGCCGATACCCGCCCACTTTTTGTAAATACAACGGCAGGTAGAGTAAACGGAGCTAAGTTTACTGAGGTTTATTTGTTGCAGAATACAAGAAGTGGTTCAGCTTATAACGTAACTGCTCAGTTGCAAAAATCATTTGACTTAGGGTTATATGCTTCAATTGCCTATACTTATGGCAAGTCAGAAGATATTAACTCAGGTTTTAGTAGTACAGCAAGTTCTGGTTTCGGAGGTGTGTTAATTTCTGGCGATCCTCAAAACCCACCTTTAGCTTATTCTAACTACGATCTTCGCCATAGAGTAGTTGGTGCTTTAAATTATTCAATTAAATATGGTAAAAATAAAGCTTCAGCAACTACTTTCTCATTATTCTATGTAGGTAAATCTGGAACCCCATTCTCATATATCTACAATGGAGATCTGAACGGTGATAATTCAATTTCTTCTGGTAATCCTAGTAATGATTTGATTTTTGTACCTCGTACATTAAGTGATATTAAATTAATTCCTTTAGCTGCTTCAGGGTCTTTACCTGCTCAATCGGTAGCTGAACAATGGGCTGCATTAGATAACTACATTAGCAACGATCCTTATTTAAGTAAAATTAGAGGTCAATATTCTGAGCGTAATGTTGCAAGAATGCCATGGGAACATCAGTTTGACGTTCGCATTATGCAAGATCTAGGTATTGTATTTAAAGGCACTAAAAATTCATTACAGCTTTCTGTTGATATTATTAACGTTGGTAATCTGATCAATAAAGATTGGGGCAGATCTTATTTTATTAATAATACTGCATACTCACTTATCAATTATGTAACAACTAGTGGCGGTGGTTTTACATTCAGAGCACCAACTGGTGGTGTTCCATACGCACCATCTTCTTTCCTATCAAGATGGCAAGGACAAGTTGGCATTCGTTATAACTTTAATTAATACTTAATCAATTTATATTATGAAGCTCCGATCAAATCGATCGGGGCTTTTTTTATAATTACTGAGCTGTTTATAAACGCTATTTAGATAGCTTAGAGTAAATGTTGAATTTGGTTAGCTGTGTTAAAGACCGATATTGTCGTAGCGTTTATTAACCATGATACGTTTTTGTAATAAAACTAAAATAATATGAAAAATCTCATCTATTTAATGCTCTTGTTTTTATGCTTTGCTTCTTGTAAAAAGCTAACTGTAAAAGAAGAAAAAACATTTTATGAAATTAATGTACCTAAACCTAATGGATACCTTACCAGTGCGATACGTGTTACACTCATGGTAGATGGCAAAGCAGATATTGTGCCGGGTGGTGATGTAGCAGATAGAGGTACTTACAAAGTCAAGGGTAAAAAGCTTACTGTTACAGCAGGAAAAGAATATGAATTTGAAATCATATCGGAAACAGAAATTAAGTACGCTGAACGGATTTTGAGGTTGCAATAATTTATTTAGATAAGTAAAGGTTTTGAAACGCCCCGATCATTCGATCGGGGCGTTTGTTTTTACCAGGTTTTTAAAATAAATCAATTTTTATATGGTAGTTGGTATAGTAAAATAGCCACTTCATGTAAAAATAAGAATTGCTTAATAGTTGATGTATATTTTTATAAAGGAAAACAAAAAAACTATTATGAACAAAGTACGCTCTTTCTTTAAAATAACATACTATTCAATATGAGGAATTATTAATGCCTGGAAATAATAGCGATCATATAGCTACTTACGATACTAATTTTTTAGTGGATTACGGCTTGTAAAGTGGTTTTATAAATGTGATGACTAGTATTGGTGCAAATAACCCGAATCATTTTATCTCATTTAATGTGAGCTAAAAATTGAGTAAAAAAGGGCTGAAATAAAATTTCAACCCTTTTTCATTAAGTTCTATTATCTTAATTATAAATAAAAGTTCCTTTTTCGCTTTCGATGGTTACCTGTTTCTGATCGCCTTTTTCTACCCGACCGATAATTTGTGCATCGATATTAAAGCTTTTTGATATCTCGATGATGTTATCTGCAATTTCTTGTGGTACATATAGCTCCATACGGTGACCCATATTAAATACCTTGTACATTTCTTTCCAATCTGTACCCGATTGTTCCTGTATGAGCTTAAATAGCGGCGGAATAGGGAAGAGGTTATTCTTGATGACGTGGATATCATCATTGATGAAATGCAATACCTTGGTTTGCGCACCACCACTGCAATGTACAATACCATTGATCTGGCTGCGGTAGCTTTCTAAAATCTTTTTAATTACAGGCGCATACGTGCGGGTTGGCGATAATACCAGTTTACCAGCAGTGGTTTTGCCGAAACCTTCAATCTCGATTTCTTCGGCTAATTGTTTTTTTCCGGAGAAAACCAGGTCGAAAGGAACGGCCGGATCAAAACTTTCAGGGTAATTATTGGCAACAGCTTTTTCAAAAACATCGTGACGGGCAGAGGTTAATCCGTTCGATCCCATGCCACCATTGTATTCGGTTTCGTAAGTCGCTTGTCCGGATGAGGCTAAGGCCACAATTACGTCGCCAGGTTTAATGTTATCGTTGCTGATGATGTCTTCGCGCTTTAAGCGACAAGTCACCGTAGAATCGACGATAATAGTTCTTACCAGATCGCCAACATCGGCAGTTTCACCACCTGTGGAGTAGATGGAAATGCCCTGTTCGCGCAAATCGGACAGAATCTCTTCTGTTCCGTTAATTACGGCCGCGATTACTTCGCCGGGAATCAGGTTTTTATTCCGCCCGATGGTTGAGGATAACAAAATATTATCGGTAGCACCCACGCAGATCAAATCGTCGATATTCATGATAATGGCATCTTGTGCAATACCTTTCCATACCGAAATATCACCGGTTTCTTTCCAGTATACATAAGCTAAAGAAGATTTGGTACCGGCACCATCGGCGTGCATGATGTTGCAATAATCCTCGTCACCACCTAGAATATCGGGGATGATTTTGCAGAACGCTTTAGGGAAAATTCCTTTGTCGATGTTTTTGATGGCATTGTGCACATCTTCTTTTGAGGCAGAAACGCCACGTTGATTGTACCTGTTATCACTCATGTTGCCGCAAAGATAGTTTTTTAAGGTGGAAGGTAAAAGGGGAGAAGATAGAAAGGTTGGTAGAAAGTCCGAAGTCTGGAGTCCGAAGTCCGGAGTCGATGGTGCAGATATTAATTTGCGTTGGGGTTTTACTTGCACGGGCTTTTCTTTACAATATAATTGAAAAAGGTTTTGGAAGTGAACGTTCGTTTTTCCTGGCGGCCTGCAGTCCCGCTTTTCCTACTGCCGTTTTAAATTCTGGCGATTAAAAAACTGTCGATTAAAACGGCATCCTTACAATCGGGCTTAGGTACAGCGGGCTGGTTCCTTGTGGCTGGGTTTTTCCCTGCACAGGCCTATCTGAAATAAACCTGATTGCATGGATGCTGTAAACGATGAATTAAAGACATAGAAAAAATTTACAGCAGGAAGGAAAGCAGGAGTGTTTTAACCGATGAGCACAGGTATTGCTTTCCCAAAAAAAAAGCATTTGCCAACGTAAGTAATTTCGATTAGATCCTGACCACGAAGTAGCTATTAGACCTTTGAAACTATAAAAATTGCTAATAAAACAAGTTCAGGATGACGCTACTTCGGAACTGCAGCTGATGGACTTACTTAGTAGCGATCGTTGTAAGATTGCTTCATCGTTCCTCTTACAGCAATGACGGATTTATGAAACAAAAAAGGCGTAGAGTATAAACCCTACGCCTTAGACCTTTTAGCTTACGCCTTTCTTATTTCATGAATAATAATTCTCTGAATTTTGGTAAAGGCCAAACGCTATCGTCAACAATTTGCTCTAATTTATCAGCGTGGTAACGGATGATATCGAAGTAAGATTTAACTTTCTCATCGTATGCAATCGCTTTTTCGCGGGTATCTTCGATTTTGTTGGTTACTTTACGTTCTTCTAACATCGCATCGATATTGGTTTTCACAATTTCTAAATGCTCAGTTAATTTTTTAACGATATCAATAGAAACTTTGCTATCTACACCAATTGCTTTTAATCCCTGTACGTTTGCGATTAAAGAATTTTGGTAAGCAATTGCAGCAGGAATGATAGCGGTGTTCGCTACTTCGCCCATTACACGTGCTTCGATCTGTAATTTTTTGTAGAAGTTTTCTAACATGATTTCATGACGGGCATGAATCTCACGTGCACTGTAAATACCAGTAGTAGCAAATAACTCAGCAGATTTCTCCGTTAAATAAGCATCTAAAGCTTTTGGTGTAGTTTTGATGTTTGATAAACCGCGTGCTGCAGCTTCATCTTCCCACTCCTGGCTATAACCATTTCCTTCGAAACGGATGTTTTTAGATTCTTTGATGTATTTTTTGATCACCGTTAATAAAGCGATGTCTTTTTTATCACCTTTTTTGATCAATTTATCAACTTCAACTTTAAATTTAACCAATTGCTCGGCCATAATTGCGTTTAAGATCGTCATCGGAGCAGAAGAGTTTGCTGAAGATCCAACCGCTCTAAGCTCAAATTTGTTACCTGTAAATGCGAAAGGTGAAGTACGGTTACGGTCGGTATTATCTAATAAAATTTGAGGGATTTTAGGGATACCTAACCAAAGTGCATTGTCTTCCTTGATTTTTTTGCTGATACGTGAGTGCTCAATCTCATCTAATACATCGTTCAATTGTGAACCCAGGAAGATAGAGATAATTGCAGGTGGCGCTTCGTTAGCACCTAAACGGTGATCGTTGCTTACTGATGCAATACTTGCACGTAATAAATCGGCATGCTCGCTAACTGCTTTAATGGTGTTTACAAAGAAAGCAAGGAACATTAAGTTGTTTTTAGGCGTTTTACCTGGTGCCAGTAAGTTTTTACCTGTATCGGTAATTAACGACCAGTTGTTGTGTTTACCTGATCCGTTGATACCTGCATATGGTTTTTCGTGTAATAAAACACGGAAGTGGTGACGACGGGCAACTTTTTCCATCAAATCCATCAACAATTGATTGTGATCGATTGCTAAGTTGATTTCTTCGTAAATTGGCGCACACTCAAATTGAGACGGTGCAACCTCATTGTGACGGGTTTTTAAAGGAATACCTAATTTTAAAGCTTCGTTTTCGAAATCTACCATGTAGCTGAATACACGCTCAGGGATAGAACCGAAATAGTGATCTTCTAATTGCTGGCCTTTAGCAGACATATGCCCGAATAAAGCACGACCAGTTAACAATAAATCCGGACGGGCGTTAAATAACGACTCATCAACAAGGAAATATTCTTGCTCAATACCTAAAGATGCATTTACTTTAGTGATGCTTTTATCGAAATACTGGCAAACATCAACAGCAGCTTTATCTAATGCAGCTAATGCTTTTAATAAAGGTGCTTTATAATCTAACGCTTCACCAGTATAAGATACGAAAACTGTAGGGATACAAAGGGTTTTACCTGCTTTACTTTCCATAATGAATGCTGGAGATGATGGATCCCAGGCAGTATAACCACGGGCTTCGAAAGTATTACGGATACCACCGTTAGGGAAACTAGAAGCATCTGGCTCTTGTTGAACTAAAGCGCTTCCTGCAAATTTCTCGATAGCTCCATCGCCACTTGGCTCAAAAAATGAATCGTGTTTTTCAGCAGTTGTACCAGTTAATGGCTGGAACCAGTGCGTATAATGCGTTGCGCCGGCACTCATTGCCCACGCTTTCATAGCGGTTGCAATTTGATTGGCATCGTCTGAATTAATTAACTCACCCTGGTTGATAGATGATATTAATTTTTCATATACGTCCTTAGATAAGAAATCTCTCATTTTTTTCTTATCAAATACATTAGCGCCAAAAAAGTCAGAAATTTTTGCCGCTGGTGCTTTAACTTCTGGTGAAATTCTGTTTTGAGCCTCTTTTAATGCGATGGTTCTTAAGCTTTTCATTAATTCGTTATGTTTTTTGTCAAAAATAGTATATTTTATTAATTCTCGTCAAAGAATCGTGTTGTTTTTATGAATTTTATTGAAAATGAAATAAAAAAATGTTTTTCGGGTGAGAAATTTCATTTTTTGTAAAGAAAATAGATTTTTCGAATGTTTTATGGAATTGAAGATTTTGCTGCATCATGGTATAAAAATAAAAGCTATGTTCAACTCTTCAATTAACGTATACAAAACCGAGTGGCTCGATCTTGTATTTGCAAACCGCAACAAAAACTATGGTGCTTACGATTTAAGGTCTAAATCTTCGAAGATTATGACAAGGGCACTTTTTGTATCTGGAAGTTTATTTGTACTTGCCTGTTTCTCTCCCTTAATTTATGCAAAATTGGTTCCTAAAGAAGAAGCGGTTGTAGAAACGGCAAAAATTATAGACTTAACGGATGTGATTCACCAGATGAAACCGGATATGCCTAAACCAGAGGAAAAATCTGAACCCAAAAAAGCAGAACCGGTAAAGGTTAAAACAATAGCGATTCCATCACAAGTGGTGGTGGTTAATAAAACAGAGCTTCCTCCTCCTCCAACAGTTGATGATATAAAATTAGCGGTGATCAGCGCTACGACACAGGATGGAGTAGTGGCTCCTGCTGCGGTAGTAACCGAGAATAAAGCTAAAGGTAGTGGTGATGGCTCAGGAACAGCTAAAGAGGGTACTGGAACCGCTGAAGATAAAGAGATTTATTTGGGAGCTGATGAATACCCTGAATTTACAGGTGGCGCGAAGGCCTGGTCTAAATACATGGAGCGTAACTTAAGGTACCCATCAAGAGCTCAGGATGAAGGCGCAGCCGGAAAAGTATTTGTGAGTTTTGTGGTGGAAAAAGATGGTTCTATTACTGATGTATCGGTAATTAAAGGAATCGGTTTTGGCTGCGATGAGGAAGCAATTAAAGTGATTAAAAAATCGCCACTTTGGAAACCTGGAAAAAATAAAGGTATTCCGGTGCGTGTAAGGTATAATATGGCCATTAACTTTCAGATTTCTAACTAGAAAGGTATGGAAGATGTGCGATGGAAGATGGATGATGGGGGACTTTCTATTAACGCCCTTGGTTTTTAGGGAGATGTAGTGTTAGGTGAATTGAACGGTTTGGGCGGTGCCCAGGCCGTTTTTTATGTAATCTGATTTAAATAGTTGCGTCATTTCGAGCGTAGAGCAACGCAGTCGAGAAATCTATTATAGATCTCTCCATTTCGCTTCGCTTCAGTCGAGATGACGGCGCTATAAGGCACTCCGCTCGAAAGGATAACTAATAAATAAAAAATGGATGATGGTTTTTCATTCCATCATCCATTTTACATCTTCCATCAAAGTATTACCGCTTGTTCTCAATCCACTTGCGTGCATTTACAAAGGCTTCCATCCATGGCGAAACTTCATCTTTACGGCCTTGCGGATAATTTGCCCAGTGCCATTGGAACAATGAACGCTCAATGTGCGGCATCATCACCAGGTGGCGACCGCTTTCATCGCATAACATTGCGGTGTTGTAATCAGAACCATTCGGACTAGCCGGATAAGTTTCGTAAGCATATTTAGCTACGATTTTATATTTGTCTTCTGCGTATGGTAACGAGAATCTGCCTTCACCATGTGATACCCAAACCCCTAAAGTACTTCCAGCCAGTGTAGATAACATGACCGAATTGTTTTCCTGTAAGGTTAAAGAAGTGAAAATACTTTCGTGCTTGCCACTTTTGTTGTGCAGCATTTTCGGTTTTTCTTCGTGGTCTTTATTAATTAAGCCCAACTCTACAAATAACTGGCAACCATTACAAACGCCAACAGATAAAGTATCAGGACGGGCAAAGAATTTCTCTAAAGCTACCCTTGCTTTCTCGTTGTATAAAAATGCACCTGCCCAGCCTTTTGCTGATCCTAAAACATCAGAGTTGGAGAAACCACCCACTGCACCGATAAACTGAATATCTTCTAACGTTTCTCTTCCCGTAATTAAATCGGTCATGTGTACATCTTTCACATCAAAACCTGCCAGATACATGGCATTGGCCAGTTCGCGTTCAGAGTTACTTCCTTTTTCGCGGATAATGGCTGCTTTAGGTCTGGGTTTAGTTTCGTCGATTACCGGTTTCTTTCCATCAAATTGTAAAGGGAAAGTGTAATTTAAAACGTGGTTTTTATAATTGTCGTAACGTGCTTTCGCCAAACCGTTACCTGTTTGTTTGTTATCTAACAGATAAGAAGTTTTAAACCAAACATCACGTAAATGGTCGATATCAAAACTGAAACTATCTGCAGCATTCTTAACTTCCAGCCTAGCTGATGTATTAACCTCACCAATTTTATGGAAAGTAACGCCAGCCTGGGCAAAAGTTTCTTCAACTGAAGCATCAGCCTGGAAAACGATGCCGATATTCTCTGCAAATAATACTTTAATGCTATCTGCTTCTGCTAAAGAAGACAAATCGATCGAAGCGCCTAAGTCGCGGTCGGCAAAACACATTTCCAATAAGGTTGTAATTAAACCTCCACTACCAATATCGTGACCAGCTTGTATTTTATCAGCTTTAATTAACTGCTGTAATGTATTAAAAGCCGTTTTAAATTGATCAGCTTCTTTTACATCTGGCGTTTCTGTACCTATTTTGTTTAAAATCTGTGCGAAAGATGACCCGCCTAATTTATAAGTATCATTAGAAAGGTTGATGTAGTATAGCGATCCGCCATCTTTCTGCAATACAGGTTCAACTACTTTGGTAATGTCATCACAATTTGCTCCCGCAGAAATAATTACCGTTCCTGGCGCAATTACATCACCATCTTTGTATTTCTGCTTCATTGATAGCGAATCTTTTCCTGTTGGGATATTGATTCCTAAATCGATGGCAAAATCGGAACAAGCTTTTACTGCAGCATATAAACGTGCATCTTCACCTTCATTTTTACAAGCCCACATCCAGTTGGCAGAAAGTGAAACACTTTTTAAACCATCTTTTAAAGGAGCCCAAACAATATTCGAAAGTGATTCGGCAATGGCATTGCGGCTACCAGCAGCCGGATCAATCAAGGCTGAAAGTGGCGCATGACCAACTGAAGTGGCAATCCCTTCTTTTCCCTGAAAATCTAAAGCCATTACACCACAGTTGTTTAACGGCAATTGTAATGGGCCTGCACATTGCTGTTTGGCTACACGGCCACCCACACAACGGTCTACTTTATTGGTTAACCAATCTTTAGCTGCCACTGCTTCTAATTGAAGCACTTGTTCCAGGTAAGTATTTAATTGGGTAGTATCATAATTAAGCGCACTGTATTTATGGTCTACCGTGGTATCTTCCATTACAACTTTAGGCGAGCTGCCAAACATATCGGCCAACTCAAAATCCATGGGTTTTAAACCGGTAGAGGCCGATTTGAACGTGAAACGGTGATCGCCGGTAACTTTACCTACAGTATACATGGGTGAACGCTCACGGTCGGCAATTTTTTGCAGGGTTTCGATATGCTCGTTGCCAATTACCAATCCCATTCTTTCCTGCGATTCGTTACCAATAATTTCTTTGGCCGAAAGGGTAGGGTCGCCCACTGGCAGTTTATCGAGGTTAATTAAACCACCGGTTTCTTCAACCAGTTCTGATAAACAGTTTAGGTGACCACCTGCACCATGATCGTGGATGGAAATAATCGAATTGTGATCACTTTCTACCATACCACGAACGGCATTTGCAGCACGTTTTTGCATCTCAGGGTTTGATCGCTGGATGGCATTTAATTCAATGCCGCTTCCATGTTGACCGGTATCAGCAGATGAAACTGCTGCACCACCCATTCCGATTCTATAATTTTCGCCACCTAAGATCACGATATTGTCGCCTTCTTGTGGTTTAAGTTTTTGTGCCTGGCTGGCTTTACCGTAACCGATACCGCCGGCAAGCATAATCACTTTGTCAAAACCCAGTGTGCGGTTATTTTCTTCGTGCTCGAAAGTTAATACCGAACCTGTAATTAGCGGTTGTCCAAATTTATTGCCAAAATCGGTAGCACCGTTTGATGCTTTGATCAGGATATCCATTGGCGTTTGATATAACCATTCTCTTTCTTCAACACCTTTTTCCCACGGGCGGTTATCTTCTAAACGCGAAAGCGCAGTCATGTAAACGGCAGTTCCGGCTAAAGGTAAAGAACCCTGGCCACCAGCCAAACGGTCTCTGATTTCGCCACCCGAACCGGTTGCGGCACCGTTAAAAGGCTCAACTGTTGTTGGAAAATTGTGTGTTTCTGCTTTTAAAGAGATTACTGAATCAAAATCGCTAGTGGTGTAATAATCGGGCTCATCTGCACGTTTAGGTGCAAATTGCTGCACTTTCGGGCCTTTAATAAAGGCTACGTTATCTTTATATGCCGAAACAATATCGTTCGGATTTTCTTCTGATGTTTTGCGGATCAATTTAAACAATGAGGTAGGCTGTTCCACACCATCAATTACGAATTTTCCGTTAAAGATTTTGTGACGGCAATGTTCTGAATTCACCTGCGAGAAACCAAATACCTCAGAATCGGTTAAAGGTCTTGCTAGTTTTTTTGCTAATGTATTTAAGTACTCAACTTCTTCATCACTTAAAGAAAGTCCTTCCTGTTTATTGTAAGCCGCAATATCGGTAATTTCTAAAATCGGTTCAGGTTTAATGTTGATGGTATAAACCTCCTGATCGAGTTTGTCGTATTTTTGAGAAAGCATCGGGTCGTAATCAGCAAAGTTTTCGTCAACCTGCTTAAATTCTTCAATCCTGATGATGGCCTGCATGTCCATGTTCTGGGTGATCTCTACAGCGTTGGTACTCCAGGGGGTAATCATTGCTGCTCTTGGTCCAACGAAAAAACCTGTCAGGGCTGTTTCTTGCGAGATTTTGGCGCCGCCAAATAACCATTCAAGTTTAGTAATATCAGTGGTAGAAAGCGCTTTGTCTGTTTGTAAAACAAAAATCGCCTGTGATTGCCCTTCGACAGGCTCAGGATGACAAGAGAAGAAATGAATCATGCTTTTTTTTTGAAGTTGCAAAAATAGCTTTTTAAAATGAAAAAACTGGTGTGCTACAGTGATTGAATTAGTGAATTTTGAATGATTGAATGTCAAAATATAAAGATTGAATGAGAGAATTATTGAATGAGAGAATGTCCGATGATGGAATGAGTGAATTTTGAATGAGAGAATGTTGAAATAATTATTGGTTAATTCAGTTAGAGAATGCGCATTTTTGTTAAACGTTAAGTCACTCATTTACTCAGTCAAAATTCAATCATTATTTATGCTTCGCATCCATCACATTGCCATTATCTGTTCTGACTACGAAAAATCGAAAGATTTTTATGTAAATAAATTGGGTTTTACTGCTTTGGCAGAGGTTTACCGGGCTGAAAGGAAATCGTATAAGTTGGATCTTGCCGTAAATGGTGTATATCAGATCGAGCTTTTTTCTTTCGAAAACCCTCCTGCACGTCCGTCGCGGCCAGAAGCTCAGGGGTTACGTCATTTGGCTTTTGAAGTGGAAAATATTGAGAAGGAGATTTCTCGTTTAAATGATCAGGGTATTGTAACCGAGCCAATCCGCATTGACGAATTTACGGATAAACGTTTTACTTTTTTTGCTGATCCGGATGGTTTGCCACTAGAATTATACGAGATTTAAGATGAGTATTTTCAAGTTCAAGCAGTTTGAAGTCGACCAGACAGGTTGCGCCATGAAGATTAATACCGATGGGGTTTTAATCGGGGCTATTGTAAATCACCATGCGCCTAAAAACATATTGGATATCGGAACTGGTACCGGAGTAATTGCATTGATGTTGGCGCAACGTTTTCCTGATGCCAATATACATGCAGTAGAAATAGACGGACAAGCTGCGGAAACAGCGGGAAGGAATTTCCAGTCGTCTGTTTTCAGTGAGCGGTTAAATATTAACCATATCGCAATTGAACAATATAACCATAATGAAAAATTTGATCTGATTGTTTCCAATCCACCTTTTTTTGTAAACGACTTAAAGAACGAAGAGATTAGAAAAGGCATCGCCAGGCATGCTTATGAAGATTTTTTTAGCTTATTAGTTGAAAAATCAAACTCACTTTTGGCTGATGGAGGATTGATCTGGCTTATTCTGCCAATAAAACAGGCGGATGAAGTGATTGCGCTCGCATCCCAATATGATTTATCGCTTGCAGAGCGGATCCATATTCATTCTGATCAAACTAAAGCAACCTTCAGGCAGGTGATCTGTTTGAAAAAAGGTAAAGCGGTTTTGAAGGAAAATGATTTTTATATTTATGAATCTTTAAAAGAGCATACTGCAGCTTATAAAGAATTGCTGAAGGATTTTTTCCTGGCCTTCTAGATTAGGGTTTTAGGGTGGGTAAAGTGGGAGGGAACAATGGTAACATTGTACAATCATTACCGTGCTTTTTTATAATATTTAGCCACCATCTATAAAAGATTTGTCAATCGCTGGAGAATTTGTTTTAACGAAAATTGCTCGAAAGATTTTGCCAATCCTGTAAATTAGAGGGCGCAATTAACTTTACATAATGAAAAAAATAGGATTAATTTCTGATACACACGGTTTTTTGGATGATGCGGTTTTTAAACACTTCGATGGTGTAGATGAAATTTGGCATGCAGGAGATTTTGGCCCTAACGTAGCCGAGCCTTTGGCAGCGTTTAAACCTTTGCGTGGCGTGTTCGGAAATATAGATGATAGTGCGATTAGAGCGGAGTTTCCAGAGCAAAATCGATTTAGCTGTGAAAGGGTTGATGTTTGGATGACGCATATCGGTGGATATCCAGGAAGATACTCGTCTTATGTTAAGCCAGATATATACACTAACCCTCCGAAATTATTTATTACAGGACACTCGCATATCTTGAAAGTGATGTATGACGAAAAAATAAAATGTTTGCATATAAACCCCGGTGCGGCAGGTAGACATGGTTGGCATAAGGTAAGAACCCTGATTAGATTTTGCGTTACTGATGAAAATATTCATACCTTAGAGGTCATAGAGTTATCGGGTAGATAATGTAAAATGTACACTAAGTATGGTTTGTGGCGTTAAAACACTAGGACAATTTATTATAGAAAAACAGGCAGATTTTCCTTATGCCAAAGGTGAACTCTCCAGGCTGCTAAGAGACATTGGTATTGCCGCAAAAATCGTAAACCGAGAAATAAATAAGGCAGGTTTGGTTGATATTCTGGGCGATATGGGCACTACGAATATCCAGGGAGAAGAACAGAAAAAATTGGATGTTTATGCTGATAAGCAATTTATTGCCGCACTAACCAGTGGCGGTGAGTGCTGTATCGTGGCCACTGAAGAGGAAGACGAGATCATTCATATCGAATCGCCGGTTTCGCAGAATGCCAAATATATTGTTTGTATCGATCCTTTGGATGGCTCCTCAAACACGGATGTGAATGTTGCGGTTGGTACTATTTTTTCCATTTACAGAAGGAAATCACTTGAGGGGAGGGCCAGTTTGGAAGATGTATTGCAAAAAGGTACACAACAGGTTGCTGCCGGTTATATTATTTATGGCTCATCAACCATGCTGGTGTATACCACCGGAAAAGGTGTTAACGGTTTTACGTTAGACCCATCAATAGGCGAGTTTTGCCTTTCGCACCCGCAGATGAAAATACCAGAAACAGGCTATATATATTCGTTAAACGAAGGTAATTATGTGCATTTTCCTGATGGTGTTAAAAAGTACATTAAATACTGCCAGGTAGAAGATGAGGCCACCAAACGGCCATACACATCACGTTACATCGGATCGATGGTAGGCGATATTCACCGGAATTTAATTAAAGGCGGGATTTATATTTACCCTACAACTTCAAGTTCGCCAAATGGAAAATTAAGGTTGTTGTACGAATGTAATCCAATGGCTTTTATTATTGAACAGGCTGGGGGCAAGGCCAGTACAGGTTTTGAGCGGATCCTCGAGATTAACCCAACTGAACTGCATCAAAGGGTGCCAATTTTTATCGGATCAAAAAAAATGGTTGAAAAAGCCGAAGAGATGATGTTGCTATACACGGCAAAATCGATCTCTGTTGAGGCTAAAGCGGAAGCTAAACTGGAAGATTTAAATATTATCGGTGGATTGGATTAAAGCTGTGCTTTACTTCTTTCTACCTCAAAAAAAGTATCAATCGCTAAATTTTGCTTGTCTTGCGACGCAAAAACAGCTAAACGGTCGCAACGCTCATTCTCCGGATGGTCGTTGTGACCTTTAATCCAGATGAATTTAACTTTGTGAAGTTTATATAGTTCAAGGAAACGCATCCAAAGGTCTTTGTTTTTTTTGTCTTTAAAACCTTTGCTTGCCCAGCCGAAAACCCATTTCTTTTCTACGGCATCTACTACATATTTCGAATCGGAATAAACGGTTACCTGCTGGTTCAAGCTTTTTAGTGCTTCTAATCCTTTTATTACAGCTAACAATTCCATGCGGTTATTTGTGGTCATTCTAAAGCCACCACTTAATTCTTTATAGTGTTGTCCTGCTCTTAAAATTGTACCCCAACCACCTGGTCCGGGGTTACCGCTAGCTGCTCCGTCTGTATAAATTTCGATCATAAACGCCGTAAAGTTATGTTTTTAGGTTCAAAATAGCTTGTTTTATCTGCTGCTGAATATTTTTTTCAATTTCAAATAATTGAATGTTAAGGAATTAAAAATTTGTTGTAAAAACATTGAAAAAAATATTTGCAAGGAATATTTAAAGTCGTACTTTTGTGACATCAAAAACACGGTGGTTGTAGCTCAGTTGGTTAGAGTATTGGTTTGTGGTGCCGAGGGTCGTGGGTTCGAGCCCCATCAGCCACCCCGAATTTTGAAGCAGTTCTGAAAAGAGCTGCTTTTTTTGTTTTAATTATTTGTTATCAGTCAGTTCGATGTTTTGATATTAAAAATGTAGATATATTCAAAAATGCCTTTTTTGGATCTATAGGCGTCGGTTTTTTGGTTCGAGCCCCGTCATTGAGTTGCCTCGTAGCTGAATTTTTTTGAAATATAAAAATGTCTTTTTAACCTGGTTGGAGGATATCTAAAAAGTGGCCACCTGTTTTTTTGCAAAGTGTCCACTCCGTTTTGCCTGAAAGTGTCCATTTGGCTGATTTTAAGGTGTTTTAAGGTTCTGGGGATGCCTTATTGATTCAATCCGACCCATACCAGAAAAGGAATCCTAGCTGCTATAAGTGCTTAAAAACAACACGGCGTTCAGTCGTTGTCTGATCAATATCTATTATCCTTTTTTTGTGAGTGTTCTGAAGGTGTTTATCTGCTTTTGCTGCGCAAAAGGCATGGTGATGGAGCTTGGAATAGTCGGGTTCAAGCTGCGATGGATCCCAGTGGATGGGATGCTGCTAAAAAGAAAAAGCCCTGATCGGGCTGGACAGTTTAGAACGAAACAGGGTGGATACTTTCACTGAAATACACAATTAGATGAAGAAAAAAATGAGTTTAAGGAAAATGATTAAAACTATATTTTATTATTCAAGTATTTTTAAAAACCGCCTATTTCAATCAATTCGTCGACAAAATGGCTAATTAGAGGCTGCAAATATCCGAAAGCCCTAGAGGGCTTTTTTAATTTTTGATAATTTGCAAATCTTTGATTAGAACAAATGAAACCTGATTTTTTGTTTAAGGTTTATTGTCGGGACAGCTTAATTAGCATTAAAGATTTCACTCATTGAGTCCTTTTTAAATGATGGATATTATATAGATTTTCTCATAATTCGTATATTCGGAAATGGTAATATTAGATCTGCAAAATATTTATGATATAATTGCTGTAAATGATAATGGTAATGAATTAATTGCGGAATTTGATGCGCCACAAACAAATGGAGACTTTATACATATGCATGTTAAGCTTTCTTTGCATCCAGATCCTTTCTTATCGAATGTTTATAATCTATGTTTAGGTCCGGTTGATGAAAATGGATCGATAGATGATAAGATAAGACTCAAACATCAAGATGTAAGCAAAGTTTTATCGACTGCTATTTTTGTTGCCTATTACTTTTTGAATGATAGACAAGATAGCATTATTGGTTTAGATGGTTCGGATGATATTCGTGCAAATCTATACCACAGCATGTTCATACTAAATCGCGAACTAATGTCAGATTTTTTTGTTTGTGTTGGGGTAGATTGGTATGTGAAACTATTAAGAAACAAAATAGATGTGGAGAGAGATGAACAAGAAAAACCACTCTTTAAACCTATTATTGAGCCATTTGATTACTCAAGGGATAGAAAACAATTATATGGTTATTATATGTTTTCATTAAAATAAATTTTAATTTTTGTAAAATTTTATTATTATATTTGTATTATGAATCCACGTATGCAACAACAGCTAGAACATTTTAAGAAAGTGACTAGCCACCAAAAAGCGTCTGGAGAAACAAGACGCACAAGCAATAATTCTTATGAAGATAGCCTTTCAAAAGCTATTCGCACAGAAGAAGATGGTAAAAGATTTATGGCTAATTTAAAAAGCGTTTTAGAAAAGTCAAAATAATTCAAAAGAAGATAGTATAAAAAAAGCAACTTTAATACAAGTTGCTTTTTTTATACTAAATGGATTTAAATAGAACCATAATGGCTTCTTGATCGTTAGCGAGTAGATTTGAATGAATGAAATTTAATTGTTTCATTTTTTATTAATCTTACTCTAAAATTTTTGAAAAACCGCCTATTTCAACCAATTCGTCCACAAAATGGTTAGAATTACGCACCGCAACTGGCCCGAAAGTCCTTTAAGATATCTTAAAGGACTTTTTTGTTTTTAGGAGATTTTCAAATCGTTGAATAGAGGGATCAATTTGACATATCTAACTCACCTAAACTGCTACCTGAATACCTTAATCTTAGCATTAAAAGATTCTGCCGATGCATTCGTACTCCTATTAATGAAAAAGTTTAGAATAGATAAGTAATGGGCCTTTATTGATTTTGCCGCAGTCCTAAAAGAGTCAAAAAATTTGGGGAGTTGCGCAGAGGACCAAAGATGGCATAATAAAAAAAGAAAATTGCGGTTGAAAAGCAGATTTTTTTCATATCATAACAGATTGGTCCGGACGCAGTTTTGAAATTGTCACAATTGTTTTTTTGTAACTTCAATAATCAACAAATGATGTGTTAGCGCTGTTTTTTAGTTAAGGATTTATTTTTTTCCTGCTTTTGGCGCTAAGGTCAGAAACATTCGCTTGCCTTCAAGTTTTGGTAATAACTCTACTTTGCCCACCTCTTCGAGGCCTTGCGCAAATTTCAGCAGTAGTATTTCTCCCTGGTCCTTATAAACAATCGATCTTCCCTTGAAATGCACAAAGGCACGCACTTTTTCTCCACTTTCCAAAAAGGAAATGGCATGTTTGAGCTTGAACTGAAAATCATGCTCATCGGTGTTCGGTCCGAAACGGATGTCCTTGATGATGGTCTGTTTAGCCTTGCTTTTGATTTCCTTCTGCTTCTTTTTCTGTTCGTAAAGAAATTTGCTGTAGTCGATGATACGGCAAACTGGTGGCGTGGCGTTAGGTGAAATTTCAACCAGATCTAAATCCAGTTCTTCGGCCAATTTGAGTGCTTCAGCTAGCGGATAAATATTGGTCTCAATATTATCTCCGGTTAAGCGTACCTCTGGGGAGGTGATAAAATTATTAATTCTGTGTTCTGCTTCTTTTTTTTTGAAGGGCAAGCGTGGCCCCCTGTAAAATCCTGCTTTTTTTAATGCCAAATTTGAAAAGTTTTAATGAAAAAATGATGTTAACTGGAGACGTTAATTTCAGTGTGAGCAATAATATAGCCTTTTACTCCCATAAATCCAAACCTATAGTCAAATGATGACTTTATATGTACTTTTAATGACGCTGATATGTAGTGAATAAAAAGAATTTTAGAGCCTGTTTAAATTTTATTCAATTACATTACTTCTCCTAGTTTGTCACACTGAGCGAAGTCGAAGTGCTTCTCTTAACTATAAAAAAAATGTCTTTGATTACGCTCAGACTGACGTACAAAATAAATTTTACTTAATTTTAAACAGGCTCTTACATTTCACATTCCCTTGAACTGTACCCTAAATGTTTTATTTTGAGGTTGAAAGATTCAGCCGATGCATTTGTACTTCTATTTGGAAAGTAAATCCAAAAATTGGATTTAAAAATGATCTTCGCAATGATAAAACGATAAAGAGATAAACAAATAAGTCTACAGATCCGGAACAACAACATCCAGCTCTGGAGCTGAAGAATCGAAGCACTGTTCCGTCATAATAAATTCATTTATAAACACCTTTGTTTCCAAGAAACTTTCAACTGGTCGATGTAAACGCAATATCATTAACCTTCTTTTCAATATTCGTATTATTTCGTCTTTGGCCTTAATTGAATATTTAATATTGAAGATCAACGCATCATTGAAAATTGCCGAACAATTAGTATCTTTCCACAATAATCCTGTTGGGTGTAAAGTTTAAAACCTTAACTATTCATCAAAAAAAATGTCATCTAATACATTAAAATTGCTACAAAAACATAAAAAAACCATCCTTGAGATCTGGATGAAAAATCAATTGACTGACGATGGTCTTCGCGAAGACCTGATCAGTAACGAAGATCTTAGGGAACAATCAGAAGAATTGGTTGCCGCTTTAGTTGCTAACTTATCCGGAAACGATCTGGAAGATCTTGATGGTGATAACTGGAGTTCAGTTATAGAGATTCTGGGTGGCATTGCCATAACCAGGGCTCGTCAGGGATTCTCCCCACGTGAGACGGGTCGCTTTGTTCATAGTCTAAAAGAATCCATCCTTGAGGTTTTACAAATCCAGATCAAAGACCCACAGCAGCTTTTTGATGAAAGTATGAAAATAATCAGGGTGATGGACAACTTGAGCATTGTCACCTTTGAAACATTTATCAAAGGCCGTGAAGAGGTTATCCTGAGGCAGACAGATGAAATTGCTGAGATTTCAACTCCGGTAATTAGGGTCTGGGACGGTATTTTGGCTTTGCCAATTATAGGCACGCTTGACAGTTCGCGTACCCAGATTGTAATGGAAAACCTTTTGCAGGAAATCGTAGAGACGGGTTCAAGTATCGCAATCTTGGATATTTCAGGTGTGCCGGCGGTTGATTCACTGGTGGCACAGCATCTTATCAAAACAGTGAGTGCTACCCGTCTTATGGGAGCGGAATGTATAATCAGTGGCATACGCCCCGAAATTGCGCAAACAGTTGTGCACCTGGGAATAGACCTTTCAAATATTATTACAAAGGCGAGCCTTGCAAGTGCATTGGCCTATGCGTTCAAAGTTTTGAGATTAGAAGTGCGCAAAACAAATTCAGTAAATAAAATTAATAATATATAGAATGGATAAAATTCCTATTCTCAGGATGGGAAGTTTTCTTCTCGTAACCATTCAGGTTGATCTTTATGACCGTTTAGCGCTGGATCTTGAAGCTGATTTGGTTCAAATGGTCAACAAGACCAGCTCGAGAGGAGTACTGATTGATATATCGGCAGTATCTATCGTCGATTCATTTATGGGCCGCATTATTGGCAACATTGCCAGTATGTCCAAAATATTGGATGCAGAAACTGTAGTTGTAGGTATGCAGCCTGCAGTAGCAATTACGTTGATCGAACTTGGCCTACCACTTAAGGGCGTCCATACTGCGCTTGATGTCGAAAAAGGTATGAATTTGTTGAAGTCAATGATTGGTTCCGATGTCGGAGACGAAGAAGAAACCGATGATGATGATAATTTCGCTCAGTAAAGATAATATTCAGGTTAAGAAGGAGCAGGATGTGGTCTTACTGCGTAACCGCATCCGTGAGGTTGCGGTTAAAATCAAGATGGGGCTGGTAAATCAGACCAAGCTTATTACTGCCGCAAGTGAACTTTTACGCAATATGCTGCGTTATGGTGGCGGAGGCGAATGTCTTGTTGAAATCGTGACGCGTGGCCGGGATACAGGGGTAAGACTGACTTTCTCAGATAAAGGCCCAGGTATTCCCGACATTAGTGCGGCCATGAAAGATGGTTTTTCAACAGGAAAGAGCCTCGGACTTGGATTGCCGGGTGCAAAAAGGCTGAGCAACGAATTCGATTTAAAAAGCAAGCCCGGAGAAGGCACAGTAGTGATGATTATTAAATGGGCAAATGGTTGATGCGACACACATAAGCCTTCAGGCGAGCGATAGAAGTTACTTTTCACTTATAAAAAAAGAAATTCACCAACGACTGGTCAAAGTCGGCATGGAAACGACCAGGATTGCAGAAGTTGACATTGTTGCCGCAGAGATGACCAGCAATCTTTTTAAGTATGCGGATGGTGGAGAAATCCTGTTCGGAGTTTTCAGCGAAAATGGAACACCTTATGTGGAACTCATCTGTATAGATAAAGGACCTGGAATGAAAAACCCCGCAAGGATGATGCAGGATGGAATGTCTACCAGCAATACGCTTGGAGCAGGTCTGGGAAGTATTAAACGTTTATCTGATACCTTCGATATATATTCCATTCCGGATTGGGGTACAATCCTGCTTAGCAGGATTTATGTGGGGAAAAAGCCTGTGCCTAAAAAAGGAATGGTGATCAGGCCTCTGGTGCTGAGTAAACCTGGAGAATCGGTAAGCGGGGATGGGTTTTCTTACCGAATAATGGGCAAAAACTTTAAACTATTTTTAGGCGATGGTTTAGGCCATGGCCCGGATGCAAACTTTGCTGTGAACGAAGCCGTTAAGGCGTTCAAGGTTTTTCCCGATTCCAGCCCTGTAGAAACGCTCCGGTTTATGCATACGTCAATCAGAAAGACCCGTGGCCTCGTAGCCAATGTTACCACATTTAATAGTGAGAGGGGAGAATGGTCATCAGCTGGCATTGGTAACATTGCTGCTAAATGGATTGGGCCAGTTAATTCAAAAAACCACATGTCTTATAATGGAATAGTCGGACACAATATTCCCACAACCATGAATGACCAGGTTTTTAATATTTCCGATTTTAATCAACTTGTATTGTGTTCAGATGGTATCAAAACCAGATGGGAGACCGGGAAATACCCTGGCATCCTTAAGCATGACCCTTCGATCCTGGCATCGGCAATTTATAAAGACCATGCAAGACAAACAGATGATATGTCTGTGGTAGTCATCAAAATCATTTAAAATGAGAGAAATTATCGGTATCACACTCGAAAATGAGATGGATCTGGTTTTGGCACACAAGCGGTCCATGCAGATTGGTGAGCAGCTCGGATTGACTGTTGCAACCAGAACAACACTTGCAACAGCGGTGTCGGAAGTGGCCAGAACAGTTATCGATTTTACCAATGAGGGCAGATTAAGTTTATATATATCTGGAAAGTTCCCCCGTTTTACAATAAATGCAGGCATTAAATTTCATTCTGACCATGTTTTCAGGGAAACAGATGAGGGCTTTTTTTATGCCAAAAAGCTGATACCTGATTTCAACTTTAACGTAACCGGACAGGAATACTCGATAACCATGGCACTCGGCCTGCCGCGGTCCGCGAGGGTTGACGAAGCTAAAATATTAATTCTCCAGGATTATTTTATAAATGCCGTTCCTCTAAATTCATACGAGGAGATCAAAAACAAGAATAGCAAGCTTAGTCAATTAACACAGGCGCAGGAACTGGAAATCAAATTGGGTCGGGAACTTGATGAGAAAAAAAACGAATTCATTTCTGTTGCCAGTCATGAATTAAAGACTCCGATTACCGTTATTAAAGCATATACACAGATGCTTAAGTTATTCAAGGATCAATATTCCGAAAAGGTGGGTGAGGTGGTAGAGAAACTGGAAATTCAAACCAGCAAGCTGGCACGGTTAACTTTTCAGCTAATGGATGTTTCCAAAATTGAAAACGGCAGTCTTCAATACGACCTTACGAGGATTGCGCTTAACTCATTTCTTAACGAGACGGTAACTATGCTGACCAATGTTTATGCTAATAACAAGATCAATGTTCAGTTGGGCGATGATTTTTCGGTTATGGCAGATCCATTGCGACTTGAGCAGGTATTAAGCAATTTAATAGGCAATGCTGCAAAGTATTCAGATAAAAATTCAAATATCGATGTCACCTCATTTTTATCAAAAGGAGGCGGTAGCGTTACAATCCAGATTACAGATTATGGGTTGGGGATGTCGAAAGAGAGTATAGCAAGAATATTTGAAAAATTCTACAGGGCCGAAGACATCGTTTCTTCGCACCCGGGCTTGGGGATGGGTTTATATATTTCCTCTAAAATAGTGGCCGATCACGGTGGGAAAATCTGGGTGAACAGCGAAATGGGAAAAGGGTCGGTATTTTACTTTACACTACCCCTGGCAGCTCATCCGGATTTATAAAATTCGGTGGCAAGGCGTTCGGACCGGCTTAATTCGCATTAAAATTTGTTGAAATTTATTGTTGTAAATAATCGTGAATTTCCGAGCAGTGGAGACATAACCGCAAATTAGGGGGGGAAGCTTGTAACCATTTGCCAAAATCATCGTCTTTACCAATATCTTACATCATAATTTTTATATGAAAATTTCAGTACGTATTTTAATCATCCCGATCTTATTCAGTCTAGCATTTACCTCAACGTACGCGCAGGAATTATCTGCTTCTGACAGTATTGATGTTTTTCTGAAAACCAAAATGCGGGAGCGTAGTATTCCTGCGCTCCAGATAGCGGTGGTGAGAAATGGTAAAATAGTAAAGGACACTACTTTTGGCGTCGCCAACCTGGAGTACAATATCAAAGCTGGTAACGAAACTGTTTTTTCCATCAATTCTATTACCAAAGCCTTTGTCGGTGTCGCAATTATGCAACTGAGTGAAGCGGGTAAGTTGAAGATTTCTGATCCTATCTCTCTACACTTGGATGGTTTGCCCGAAACTTGGAAGAAAATTACCATTAAGCAGGCGATGAGCCATATTTCTGGCCTGCCAGACATTATAGATGCCGATGAGCAGATATTGGGACATAACGATGAGCGAGAGGCTATGGAGAAAGTTAAAGCTTTACCAATGGCATATAATCCTGGCGAAAAATTCAGCTATAACCAGACGCGTTATGTGCTTTTAGGACAGTTGATTACCAAGTTAAGCGGTATGCATTTTACTCAGTTTATACAGGAACGTCAATTTGATGTGGCGGGAATGCCCTTGACTCGATTTGGAGATTCGTATGATGTTATTCCGAACTACGCAGGTGCTTATACAATGACCAGGCAAGTGGGCGATAGCTTTGTCCGGAATAAAGTGCCGGGTCATGCCTATATGCAGTTTCCGGTCTTTTTTAGAACTGCCGCAGGTATTCAGTCGACCGCAACTGATTTAGCCCGTTGGATTATGGCAATAAATAATGGGAAATTACTGAAGAAGCAATCCAGTATTGATTCATTGTGGAAGCCGGCTGTGTTGAACAATGGTAAAATCGGCGGATTCAACCGCCTGACTAACGGCTATGCGCTGGGCTGGCCCACTGTTACCAGGGAAGAGCATCCTGCTGTTGGTCCGGTGGGCGGAGGAAGATCTGCTTTATTTGTTTATCTAAAAGACAATCTTTCCATTGTCGTACTCACCAACCTGATGCAAGGAAATCCGGATCAGTTTATCGATGAGATCGCAGGTTATTATATTCAGGAAATGCACCAGGTTAATGGCTTTGGGCTGCCACCAAACTTAAAAACACTCCGGGCTGAACTGTTGAAAAAGGGCTTTGAGAAAGGTATTGAGGTAGTTTCTGAATTAAAAAAGAAAGACCGATCTTTTCAGGTATCGGAAAATGAGCTAAACGGTTGGGGTTATCAGCTTTTGTCTCAAAAGAATTTTAAAGCGGCATTGGCTATTTTTAAATTAAATGTGTCCCTGTATCCTCAAAGTGCGAATGCTTACGATAGCCTGGCTGAAACGTTAGAAATGTTAGATAGCAAGCCTGAGGCAATAGCAAACTATAAAAAGTCACTGGCGCTTGATCGGAAAATAAGCATGCAGCCGAGCGCATTGACGCACTTACCAAAAACTAGTCAATGCTGGCTTACCATATATATGATTAGGTCAATAAGAAGATAAAATAGTAGTGAAATTATTCAATTATGAATTGGAACAATTCATAATTGAATAATGTTAAATATTAATATATCGAAGATAAACCGATGAGTGGGAATTTCAACAGAAAAGTCCGGTAAGTATTAGATCATCCTGTATTCATGTTTACCACTTATACATAATGCAAGCATAGCCTCTAGTAAACTTTAATAAGAGACGAGTGTGGTAACGCTAGATGCCGCCAGGTTTATGCCGAAACTACCGCCTGATACAGCTAAGTTGTTTGAACTAAGATTGGTGGAGCTGGTTGTGAAATAGCGGTTAAATCCACTCACTGTTATTCCTGAATAATTGAAAGTTTGATAGGTGATTGATGGATTTTGGTTTACAATAACCAGGACTAGTTTTGTACCACTTTTATAAGCAGTAACATAAACACCTGTACTGGGGTTTGATGTACAGCTGATTTTTGTATATCCCGGACGTACGTACCTGGCGTAGTGTGCCATGATGTAGCCGATTTTTTGAATATTGCCGCTTTCGCTAATTGGGCCGTAACTTCTCCTGATATACCACCATACATAGGCACTCCATCCGGAATTCATACAGTCGTGTATTTCTTTGGCAGCAGTCATGGCATTTGACCAGTCATCTCCACTGATATTTGAATTTGTATAGTGTTCTGTCATCCATACGGGTTTACCGATGTTGCCCAGGTTGTAAGGGGTCTTGCCATATATATGTCCGCAAACGAAGCTGGTTTTAGATTTTGCTGTGGCATTGCTCAGGTAAGTATTGATGTAGGTTTGATTCATCTGGAAGGGTTCAGGTGCCATAATTGGGGCACCACAGTTGCTGCCTTGGGCAGCAACAAAGTCTGCTACTTCCGGAGCGGTGAGTTCCATAGATTCGTAATTAACCTGGTAATCTGGTTCATTTGTAGGACTAATTGCCGCAAGCCCGCCAACTGCGGTGTTAAATGCACTTAAATGGGCAGCATAATTTGCGTAAGATGTTGTTTTTATTTTGCCGCCTACAATACTCCCGTTGGTCTTCATTGATGCAGGTGCTGACCAGGCGGAGGCAATTGCTGAGCCACCGAAAGACTTACAGGCATCTATGGTCGCTTTTTCAGCGGCAAATTCTGAACTGGAATTGGGGACCCGAACCCGGACGATACTAAGTCCGATGCCACTTGTAGGTGAAAATGCAGTAGTTCTTTGGGTGCTTGTCAGGTCTCCCGTCCAGGCAACGATATTTGCTCCGCCAAAACCCTTGATGGTTTGTTGAACAGTTGAAGCATTAATTTCTGCTACGCCCTGAACGGCCAAAGCAGCCGTGGCTCCGCCCAAGGAGTCAGTTTTCTTAACGGCCAATGTTTGCTGGGATAATTTTGGATCTGAGCTGTTGATCTCGTTTTTAGAACAGCCCGCAAACAATAACGCTGATGCGAGTGCACATAATAGTGTTTTTTTCATAATTAGATTCGGTTAGAATGTTAATGATCAATTTTAAGCAACCTGACGATTTTTAAATGCGTCAAATAGTTTTTTTTCAGGAAGAGATGTTGAAAAAAGTAATTAAAACAAGCTTTTATGTTAATGATTAGTTTTAATCTTATGTAGGATTAGATTGGTCTTTGATTAAGGTGTAACTTCAGTAATTTTTAGCCCCCCATCGAACGACTTAAAATCTTACGCTACCCCGAGATTATAAAAAATAAACTGCAAATGTCAGGCATTTTCGATTTTGCATGCCTGATTCGCTCCGTGGGTTAACGAAATAACAAGAGATCCAGATCTGCCTGATACTTGCATTTCATGACAACAAATCTATTCTTAACCTTTGACCAAACACATAATTGATGATTTTGTACAAAACTGAACCATTTCCGTACAAAACTGAACCCTTCAGATAGGCACTTGTAGCTAGTTTTGGACTCACCAAATACAATAGCTACAAATTATTATGAGATCGATGGGCGAACATTTCCGCATACTGTTGGAAATTCTCCAATACCACAAGCCGCATACAATTAAACCACTGCCCGGTCAGGAGAAATCAACAATTAAATAACAGGTATAACTAATGAAACAAAAAATATTACGCTTATTCCTTTTAACGTTCCTAACTATTCCTGCAATCGCCCAGAAGAGGCTCAGTGTTAGTTCGCCCGATGGGCGGTTGCAAGTGGGAGTTCTCCTTACTGATACTATTGGCTATCAACTGCTTCACGATGGCAAACTGATATTGAGTGCTGACGCTATTGCCATGAAAATGGGTAATGGAAAGGCCTTTGGGATCAAATCCCAATTGAAGCAGGCTAAAACCATACTTGTTAATGAAAAAATTGATGCGCACTTTTACAAAAGAAGCCGTATAAATGACGAATATTCGGAATTAATGCTTGATTTTAAACAAGATTTCAAACTGATTTTCCGGGTTTATAACGAGGGAATGGCCTATCGTTTTGTATCCAATGGTAAAAAGGACTTCATCGTAAATGAAGAACTGGCATCGTTCCGATTTCCTAAAGATCACAGAGCCTACATTCCATATGTGAAAAGTAAAGAGAAGACGCTTGAAGGACAATATTTCAACTCATTTGAAAACACATACGACTACACTCTTCTGAGTGAAATGAACAGGAATAAATTGGCTTTTTTCCCACTGTTGGTAGAACTTGATGGCGGGAAAAAAGTATGTCTGGCAGAAACAGATCTGCAAAGCTATCCTGGCATGTATCTCTATAATCCTGGCGGCAATACAACGCTAAAAGCAAATTTTGCACCTTATCCGAAGTCTACACAGCAAGGCGGACATAACCAGCTGCAACAAATGGTGACCTCCCGCCAGCCTTATCTGGCTAAAAGCAAGGCTCAGACTAAGTTTCCTTGGCGTATTGCCATCATAACCACAACGGATAAAGCATTGGCCGACAATGATATGGTTTATAAACTGGCTGAACCCAGCAGGTTAAAAGATGTTTCATGGATAAAGCCCGGGAAAGTAGCCTGGGAATGGTGGAACAACTGGGGCATCAGTAAAGTAGACTTTGTTACAGGGGTAAATAATCAAACCTATAAAGCCTATATCGACTTTGCATCCAAAAACGGAATTGAATATGTTATTCTAGACGAAGGCTGGGCGGTAAACCTGAAAGCTAGTTTATTCGAGGTGGTACCCGAAATTAACCTAAAGGAGCTTGTTGCTTATGGAAAATCTAAAAATGTAGACCTGATCCTTTGGGCCGGATACTACGCTTTTGAGCGCGATCTGGAAAAGGTGTGTAAACATTATTCACAACTGGGCATAAAAGGTTTCAAGATCGATTTTATGGATCGTGATGACCAGGATATGGTCGATTTTCATTACCAGGCGGCAGAGATAGCTGCTAAATATAAACTGCTTGTTGATTTTCACGGAACCTATAAACCAACAGGCCTGAACCGCACTTTTCCTAATGTCATCAACTACGAAGCGGTTAACGGCCTTGAGCAAATGAAATGGACAGGCCCTGAAATGGACATGGTTACCTATGATGTTACCATGCCCTTTATCAGGATGGTTGCAGGCCCTGTTGATTATACTCAAGGAGCCATGCGTAATGCAACCAGGCGTAGCCATAGGGGGATAAATGACGAACCGATGAGCCAGGGAACCCGCTGTAGGCAGCTGGCCGAATATGTAGTATTTGAATCGCCTTTGAATATGCTTTGTGATAGTCCCGATAATTATGAAAGGGAGCAGGAATGTACTGACTTCATCAGCGCAATCCCCACAGTATGGGACAATACCATCGTGCTTAATGGCGAGATTGGACAGTATATTACTACCGCACGCAAAAAGGGCGATACCTGGTATTTGGGATCGTTAACCAATTGGGATGCCCGCAAGCTAGAACTTGATCTCAGTTTCCTCGGCACAGGAGATTATGTAGCAGAAATTTATCGCGATGGCGTAAACGCGAATAAGATCGCAACCGATTACAGAAAAGAGCGGGTCACTATCCCTGCTAATCGCAAACTATCCATTTCGATGGCCGAGGGTGGAGGTTTCGCTATGAAAATCGTTAAAAAGTAAACCCAATAATTTTATGAAGCTAACCAAACCCATTTTTTCTTTGCTGATACTGCTGTGCTGCTTGCTGTCGAACATTTTCGCGCAGGACATTTTGGTCAATGTATATGGAAGAAAAATTCAATCTCTTAATGGGAAATGGGATGCCATTATAGATCAATACGATCAGGGGAGGAAGAACAAAATTTACCTGAATAAAAAACCTGTTGGTAAAACAGATTTTTATGAATATTCCTTTGATGGCGGTTTAAAACTAAATGTACCCTCAGATTGGAACAGCCAGTTGCCGGAACTGAAATACTACGAAGGTACCATTTGGTATGCAAAACATTTTGATGTACCCAAAGAGCAGAATAGACGCTTGTTTATTTATTTCGCAGCGGTAAGTTATCGTTGTAAGGTATATCTCAATGGAAAAGAAATTGCTGAGCATGAAGGTGGTTTTACACCTTTTCAGGTTGAGGTAACGGACTTGGTGAAGAAGACAGATAACTTTTTAGCCCTGGAGGTAAATAATACCCGGACCACTGATGCCATTCCTGCAAAATCGTTCGATTGGTGGAATTATGGAGGCATTACCCGTGATGTGATGTTGGTATCAACACCCAAAGTTTATATTCATGATTATTTTATTCAATTGGATAAACACCACAGCAATCAGATCAATGCTGTGGTTAAGATTGCTGGCAACCAGGCAAATGTAGCGGTAACAGTCGAAATTCCTGAGCTGAAAATAAAACAAAAGCTGGTTACAGAACAACAGGGAATTGCCAGGGCCTCAATCCGCAATGTAAAACAGCTGCAGCGCTGGTCGCCTGAATCGCCCAAGCTTTACAGCGTACGCGTATCTACTGCCGAAGATGTGGTAAATGAAATGATCGGTTTTAGAAACCTGGCTGTAAGAGGAACGGAGATTTACCTCAATGATAAACCAGTTTTTTTAAAATCCATCAGTTTTCACGAAGAGATTCCACAGCGCAAAGGCCGCGCTTTTTCTGAGGCCGATGCCATGATGCTTTTGTCTGAAGCGAAAGCATTGGGTTGTAACATGATCCGTTTGGCACATTATCCTCAAAATGAATATACGGTACGTGCAGCCGAAAAAATGGGCTTTTTGTTATGGGAAGAGACACCAATCTGGCAGGGAATTGATTTTGAAAATCAGGAAACTAGAAAAAAGGCCGGAACCATGATAAAGGAAATGGTGATGCGGGATAAAAACCGGTGTGCCATCTCATTTTGGGGCATGGCAAATGAAACACAACCCTCAAAAGCCAGAAATGAATTCTTGAAATACCTGATCAAATGTTCAAAGGAGATTGATAGCACCCGGTTAATCACGGCCGCATTTGATTTAGTAAAGTTTGATCGCAGCATGCAATGTTTTGTTATGGACGACCCTTTTATTAAGGAATTAGATGTGGTAGCTATCAATAAATATATGGGTTGGTATCAACCCTGGCCGGTTACACCTGATAAGGCCATTTGGGATGTAGCCAGAAACCAGCCTTTAATTATCTCCGAATTTGGCGCAGAAGCCTTGTATGGAAAAACAGGAGACGCCGATACAGCGAGCTCATGGAGTGAAGATTACCAGGCCCGGCTGTATAAAGACAACCTGGAGATGTTTAAACATATTCCAAACCTGCGGGGAATTTCTCCCTGGGTATTGTTCGATTTTCAATCACCTTTCCGTTTCCATCCCACTTACCAGGATGGCTGGAATAGAAAAGGCCTTGTTTCAGACCAGGGATTCCGCAAAAAAGCCTGGTATATCATAGCAGACTATTACAAAAACATCAAATAAATATTTATATGACTAGATATATTTTAAAGTGGCTTTTGCACTCCTTAATGGTAATAATAACGTGAAGAAAGTCTTTGTTGATAGCAAAGCCGAACCATCAACCTGGTTAAAAAATAACCCTGCTACATACGAATTTAAGCTAACAGCAGGTGTGCCCGCAGGAAATTATACCTGGGCAGTAGCTATTGTTGATACGACAAAAGAAAATCAACCAGGGATAAAAATTGCCGTAAATGGCGATTTAACTTCCACCGGATGGCTCAAGCTGATGGATGTAGCTGTTCAATAAGAAGACCCTTTCGAAGCGCTCGTTTGTTGCTGCGTAAACGAGCACTTCGATCTAGAAATTATTGAACACCATCATTTAGTGATTTCCCTTCCAGGCATGTAACATCGTCAATATAAAAGAGAATAGAAATCGAAATAAATTTATAGATAAAAATTTTAGTGGTAATTTCAAAATCCAATAATTTACCTGCTTCTGCTTTAACCCTTATGGATATCCGGAAAATCATTTGTTTGCTGTTTTGTTTCGGTGCATTTCTACTAAAGAGTGCATTTGCGATTGATATTTCCAGGTATCGTTTTCACGTGATGCCCGAAACATTCTATTACGGAGGCATTCAGAGCATCACTAAGGACAGCCTGGGGCGAATCTGGTATACCGGCCCTGATGCTGTTTTTATGTATGATGGGAACAGCTTTTATCAGTTAAACGAACTGGCCTCGCTGAGTAATCCGAAGGTAAAGTGGGCTTATGGCTCGCTTGTAACCGATAAAAAGGGCGGATTGTTTTTGGCAACCAACCATGGTTTGTTAAGGTTTAATTACGAGCAGTTTAATTTTGATTTAATTCTTCCTGGGAAAATCCGCTCAATCTGCTTGCATGACGATGGGAATGTTTACATGCTTTCGGGCGATAGCCTGTTAAAGTATAACCAGCAAAACAAGGCGGTCAAAAAAATTAAACTGCCTACAAGCAAATATTTCGATAGTGTAATTAGCTTGAAGGGTAATGTTTATCTCTCGCAGGAAAATTTACTGTATAGGATTGATACCAAAACATCGCGCTTTACCGTTTTTGCCGATTTGGGAAAAACCTCTTATGTAGTTAACGATGCAGTGGCCTATCAGGGCGATTACTATTTCCTTACGCAACGCGGTGGTATATTCATTACCGATGCGAAAGGAACAATTAAAAAAAATATTCCAATAGTGGCCGGAGGGAACCAGGCAACTATGGCTAAGAAGATTTTCATTGATCAGGTTGGAATGATGTGGGTAGCTACACAGTCGGGACTTTTGCTTTACGATCCACGAACTGAAACAAGCAAACTGCTCAAAATGAACCTGAACGATGCTTTTTCCCTGCCAAATAATTCGATTTGGACCATCTATGGCGATCCTGATCAGGGTGCCTGGATCGGAACTTATGGTGGCAAAATTGCTTATTGTTCACTCTACGACGCATACGTGCGCTATTTTACACCGAGCCCTGGGGGGCTTAATCATCCAATAGTTAGTGGTTTTCAGGAAGACGACTTGGGCAATGTTTGGATTGCAACCGAGGGCGGCGGGCTTAACTATTGGAACAGAAAAGAAGATACTTTCCGCAATTTCACCAAAGGCGAAGTCAACTCCATCAATTCCAACATGGTAAAGCGCTTAAAATTCGATCCTGAGCGAAAACACCTGTTTATATCTTCTTTTAATGGGGGCATTTCTGCCTACGAAATGGCAACCAGTCGCTTTAGTAACCTGAACATACTTTCGCCAGAAAGTAAACAGCCCTTAACAGTATATGATTTTGTACGCGATGCCGAAGGTACCTGGTGGATGACTGATCCTGATAAAACCTTCTTTCACCGGAAGAAAAACCAGCCAACGTCAGCAACTGAAATCGTGAAACTTATTGGTTTAAACGGTCAACCTCTGGATGTAGGAATTGAGGCCATTTCGCTTGATCAGCAACAACATTTACGGATAGTTAGCCATCAGGGCTTGTACATTGCAGATCCCAAAACCCTAAAAGTGCTGCGGCATTATGTCATCAAAAATGGTCCCTATGCGGTTAATCACCTCTGTAGCTATTATGAAGCATCAAATGGAGATCTTTGGCTCGGCACTTCAGGAAGAGGAGTCAACATTTTAAAGAAAGATGGACGATACCTTAATTTCAACGGGGCAAATGGTTTCCCTCCAAAAATCGTTTTCGGTATTCTTGAAGATGATGCTTCTGGAAATATTTGGTTCAGCACTAATGAGGGACTGTATTTTTTCGATCAAAAAAATCAAAAATTTGAAAAAGCCAGGTTTTATAAGGCAAATAGCTGCGGCTCTTTTTATCTGAGATCGGCCTATAAAACCAAAAACGGAGAGATGTTGTTTGGAGGAACAAATGGCTTTTTACTCTTCGATCCGCAATACCTGAACAAAAACTTACAAAAGCCAAAGGTATTTTTCACTGGTCTGCTCATCAACAACCAACAGGTAAGCAATATTTCCAAAGATTCGCCATTGTTAAAAGATATTTCTACTTTAAGCAATCAGGAGAATGGAAGGATTTCACTCTCCAGTAATCAGTCAAACATCGAAATCCGGTTCTCCTCAAACAGCTATCTATCGGCTGATAAAAATCAATTTTCTTATCGCATGGTCGGCCTTAGCGATAAATGGCTAAAGATTAATACCAGTCAGCATGCTGTACAGTTTTTCAATTTGCCTAGTGGCGATTACACTTTTGAAATAAAGGCCTCTAATAACGATGGGCTTTGGGGCAGCGAGGTTTCAAAACTTTATTTTCATGTAAATCCACCGTTTTTCCTATCATGGTGGGCTTATTCCATTTATACTTTAATTGTATTGGGGCTCCTGTTTTTCATTATGCGTTATTTTACCAATAAAAAGGTTTTTAAGGAACGGCTGGCTTTAGAAGCGATGAAAGAACAGAATATGAGGGATTTAAACCAGGCGAGGACAGATTTTTTCACTAACATTTCACATGATCTGAAGACGCCACTTACCCTGGTAATCGAACCTCTTAAGCAGTTAAAAGAAACGGTGCAGAAAAATGATCATGCCACTGGTTATATGCAGTTAATTGAGGGAAATGTTGCCCGTATCCAACGTACAATCAGTCAATTGTTACGCTTCAGGGAAATCGAAAGCCAGAAAATAACGCTAAACCCTCAGGTTGGAGATTTTATCAGCTTTGTACATGATGTTTTTGGCCTTTTTGAACTTTACGCGAACAAAAAAGAAATCGAAACCAACATAACAGCACATGAAGATCATTTATATGTTGCCTTTGATTATGATATTATTGAAAAGATTTTGACCAATCTTTTTTCTAATGCCTTAAAATATACTTCGAACAAAGGTTATGTTGGCGTACGGATTTATCAATCTACAGCGGAAGAAAAACTGCGTGTGAATGTTATACCAGATCATCAGGACCGGGAATATATTTCTGTGGAGGTATTGAACACCAGCATTGGGTTTTCAGAAGCGCAGATTGCTACCTTGTTTACTTCTTTTAACCGCTTGTCATCTTACAGGCCAACTTTTGAAGAAAGTTCAGGACTTGGCCTTGCTATTGTAAAGGAGCTTGTGGATGCCATTGAAGGGAAAATCTGGATGGTGAATAAAACCAATAAGGTGTCTTTTACCATGATGCTCCCACTCAAAAAAGCAGCCGGCTCCGGCGATATGCAGTCAAGCGTATATGATTATACTATCTCAGAGATAGACGATATCCTGTTAGAAGCTGAAGAACCCGATCATACACTGAAAAATGCCAGAAAAGCCACGAGCATCTTGTTGATTGATGATGACCCTAATCTTCGCAATTATCTGGAACGGCGACTGTCTGAAAAATACAATGTATACATGGCCAGCGATGGAATGGAAGGTATTATTAAGGCCGAAAAGATCTACCCACAACTGATTATTACTGATCTGGTGATGCCTAATACCAATGGATTTGAAGTTTGCAGCCATTTGCGGCAGAATTTTAAAACCAGCCATATTCCCATTATAATGATATCTGGTATGGGCGATGTACACCAGAACAAAACCAAAGCGCTTGAACATGGAGCCACGGTTTTTATCGATAAACCTTTTGAAGTAGAATACCTCATTAAACAAATTGATACCATTTTGAAAAACCAGCAGGAAATGCGCCAAATGTACAGCAAGCGCCTGGTGGTCGACCCATCTAATGTTACCATCACCTCAATGGATGAGGAACTGCTGATTAAGGCCATGAAATTTATTGAGCAGAATATGGCCAATCCTAATTATTCGGTCGACGATTTTGTATCGGATATGAACACCGGAAGAACAATCCTTTATCAAAAGATCAATGATATTGTTGGCATGTCTATCAAAGAATTTATTTTAAATATCAGATTGAAAAGAAGTGCTTACCTGCTCGAACATGCAGACTTAACAGTGGCAGAAGTTGCTTATCAAACCGGGTTTAACAACGCAAAATATTTTAGTGTTTGTTTTAAAAAACAATTCGAAACCAGTCCGTCTGAATATAAAAAGCGTTATAACGCTGAAAGCAATACGGTGTAGCCATGATAGGCGATGGGCATATAACTGCCTTATTGGACACAGCAAAAAGATTTAATATCATACTTAAAGGGAGCAGTTGCATATTTCAGCATCCCATTTTTAACTAAATAAAATACCATGAACCATTTAAAGTTTTTTCTTTTCATTTTTCTCACAATATGCCTTTTAAGTACGCTGCAAGAACAGCAGGCGCTTGCGCAAAACCAACATAAGGGCATGCACCCACAACAACAGATTGATTTTGTTAAAAGGCAGCTCAAAGCCAAAAAAGAACCTTATACCTCAGCTTATAAAGCGCTGATCAGCAAAGCAGATTCTGCCTTGCTGGTAGAGCAGCATGCAGTAGCAGATTTCAGCATTCCCGGATTTTACCAGGACAAGGATGGCCACCGGAAAACCTCACTGGCTCTTCAGGTAGATGGTTTTTCGGCTTATAGTTGTGCCCTGGCCTATCAACTGAGCGGCAAGACCAAATATGCCGATAAAGCGATTTATTTTCTCAATGCATGGGCATCTGTTAACAAAAAATATTCACAATTAGATGGTTCGCTGGTAATGTCTTACTCTGGTACCACCCTAATGATCAGTGCAGACCTGCTTAAAAATTATAAGAAATGGAAGCCGCAAGATGTTGCGCAATTTAAATTGTGGACTAAAAATGTTTTCCGGGAAGCGGCAAATAGCATTCGTTTCCGCAACAATAACTCAGGCGATTGGTCCCGGCTGGCTTCCATACTGGCTGATACCTATCTCAATGATCAGGAAGATTTACAAAAAAATATTACGCTAATTAAAAATGATCTTTTCGATAAGCTTGCGCCCGATGGTCACATGGTTGAAGAAGTAAAAAGACAGGGTAAAGGAATCTGGTATACCTATTTTTCTCTAGCTCCGTTAACTGCTTCGAGTTGGGTGATCTATAACCAAACCGGTGAAAATCTTTTTGCCGCAACAAAAAACGGGGCATCATTTAAGAAATCGCTTGATTATTTGCACTACTATAACCAGCATCCTGAAGAATGGAAATTCTTCAAAAATCCTGCTACGGGGGCGGTGTATACAGAAACGGGCTTCTGGCCGGCTAATCTTCTGGAGGCCATGAACGGCATTTATCCCGACGCGGAATATGAGAAATACCTGGCACCATATCGTCCGATCATGTATCCGAAACACGATTATGCCTGGACATTTCCAACACTGATGCCTTTACGTTTAAATGGATACCAATAAATCAACCCAAATGAGAAAATATTTAATAACCCCCTTTTTAATGGCCTCTATGCTCTGTATTGGCTTATCTGCAGCAGCACAACAGCAAAAACAGCTTATGCCGCCAGCACTCACCGCCGACGGTTTCAAACTGGTATGGGCCGAAGAATTTAATGGCAATGGAGCGCCCGATCCGGCAAACTGGACCTACGAGCTTGGATTTGAACGCAATGAAGAATTTCAATGGTATCAACGCGAAAACGCCAAATGTGAAAACGGAAAATTAATCCTCGAGGCAAAAAGAGAAAAAAAGACAAATCCCAATTTTAAGGAAGGAAGCAACGATTGGAAGAAAAACCGCAAAGAAGCCGATTATACTTCCGCCAGTATCAAAACACAGGGATTGCAAAGCTGGCTTTACGGCAGGTTTGTGATGCGTGGTAAAATTGATATTGGCGATGGCATTTGGCCAGCCTGGTGGACATTGGGAATAAAAGGATCGTGGCCTGCAACCGGTGAAATTGATATGATGGAATATTACCGGAAAAAACTGCTCGCCAATATTGCCTTTATGGGAGCCGATCGAAAAGATTCCTGGTTTAGCACGGAGAAAAATATCGATTCTTTGGGCGGCCAAGCCTGGGCAGATCAATTTCACATTTGGCGAATGGACTGGGATGAAAATAGCATTGCACTTTATGTAGATAACCAGCTCTTAAACAAGGTGCCTTTAGATAAGCTGGCGAACCAGAATGGTACCAATATTAATCCTTTCAAACAACCGCATTATATGTTGCTCGATTTAGCAATAGGTGGAAAACAAGGTGGAGATCCTTCAAAAACGTCCTTTCCGGCCAGGTTCGAAGTAGATTATGTAAGGGTTTATCAAAATAATAAATTAAAAAATTAAAATATGAAACACATGAATTTTAGACACTTGCTTTTAATATTAATACTTACTGGCTGCTTCGGATACAGCGCTTTTTCTGAACCAATGCATGCAAAAAGAGATTCGGTTCTGCAAACCGCCAACATTTTTAAAATGATGCAGCGGGTAGCAGACTGGCAATTGGATACCTGGAAAAATAAAGGTTTTAACCATCGAAAAGCTGATTGGACAAATGGAGCCTGTTATACTGGTATTTTCGCTTTTGGCAACATTAAAGGTAATGAGCATTATCTTAAAACACTGGTAGATATTGGCGATGAGCTGGGTTGGAATACCGGACATTTACGCTTTCATGCAGACGATTATTGCGTGGGGCAAACCTATGCTCAACTTTACAGTAAATTCAAAAAGAAAAAGATGATTGTACCGTTTATATCACAGGCGGACAGCATTGTAAGTAAACCACATGACGAGCCTTTAAACTGGAAAAATAGCATCCAAAACAGAGAGTGGGCCTGGTGCGATGCCCTTTTTATGGGACCTCCTTCTTTAGCTTATCTGAGTACTGCTACCAAAGATGAAAAATACTTAAATACAGCCGTAAAACTGTGGTGGAAAACCACCGAATTCCTCTACGACCCAACAGAGAAGCTGTTTTTTAGAGATGAAAGTTTCTTTAACAAAAGAGAAAAAAACGGTCAGAAAATATTTTGGTCAAGGGGCAATGGATGGGTTTTGGCTGGTTTGGTAAGGGTGCTGGAAAATATGCCGAAAAATCATCCCGACAGGGCTAAATTGGTACAGCTTTACCAAGATATGGTAGGTAAAGTTGCCAGCCTACAGCAGCCAGATGGTAGCTGGCATGCATCATTATTGGATCCTGCCAGTTTCCCGGTTAAGGAGATGAGCGGTACAGGTTTCTTTAGCTATGCAATTGCCTGGGGCTTAAACCACGGGCTTCTGGAAAAGAAGCAATATCTTCCCGTGGTAGAAAAATCATGGAAAGCTTTGGTATCTGCTGTTCATGATGATGGCATGCTGGGTTATGTGCAACCTATTGGCGCAAGTCCGGATGCCGTAAATGCAAACAGTACCGAGGTTTACGGTGTGGGTGCATTTTTGTTGGCAGGAACTCAATTGTATCAATATTTAAAATTGCAGGAGAAGGCTCATAAAAATTAACGAGAATGAAGATTAACATCAAAATACAGCTGCCTGCTTTAGCTAAATCCATATCTTTTTTTCTGCTGCTAATCTGCCTGGTTACCGATCTTTTTGCTCAAAACCAGCAGGATACCTTACGCTTGTTTATCATAGGAAATAGCTTTTCACAAAACGCTTCGGCCTTTTTGCCACAAATGGCTAAAGAAAGGGGGAAAACCCTCATTATCGGGCGTGCCGAACTCGGTGGGCACTCACTCGAACAGCATTGGGGTTATGTAGAAAAAGCAGAGGCCAATGGAGACGATCCCAAGGGAAAACCTTATAATGGTAAATCGTTAAAAATGTTATTGGGGCAAGGGAATTGGGATATGGTCACCATACAACAATACTCTTTCCTTTCGGGAGATTCCTCGAGCTATTATCCCTATGTCAACAAACTGGTTGCCTATGTGAAAGCACTGCAACCTCAGGCGCGTATCGTCATCCACCAAACCTGGGCTTACCGTTCGGATGCAAAGAAGTTTGGGCGTATAGGCGAAAGCAAAATTGCGAAGAATCAGGAAGAAATGTGGCAAAAATCCCGTGCAGCTTATCACCTCCTTGCAAAACGGATCAATGCCCGTATTTTACCAGTTGGCGATGCTTTTGAAATTGTGGCTACCAATAAAAAATATGCTTTCAAACCCGATCTTTCATTTGATTATGATCATCCAGTTGCGCCAAATTTACCAGATCAGACCAATTCGCTAAATATTGGGTACTTCTGGAACAAGGATCAATTAAGCTTCGATCCTAATCACGCCAATGATGCAGGGAAATATTTAGGCGGATTAATCTGGTATAGCATATTGTTTAATGATGATTTGAAAAATATCGCTTTCAAGCCCCAGCGGGTATCTGATGACTTTGCGGCTTACCTTAAAAAAGTGGCACGCAAAGTTGTAAGGGAAGGGCAGGATGGCCAATAAGGATATGATATCCACAGATTAAAATGATTTCCGAAAATTTTGCCCTCAGCATCAGTCTGAGGGCAAATTTAATCGAAATAATGCGCCAACTGTACAAAACCAAACCATTTCCGTACAAAAGTGAACCCTCTGTAAGGGGTAAGTACTATAGATTTGTGTTAACCAAATAATAATAAACCCAACTAAGTATGATAACCCATTTCTCAACCATCCAGGCTATTGCCAATGAGGAAAACACAAAGTCTAAACTACAGGCCAGTAAAATAGAAAGGCTTATGTATTTAACTGATATTTCCCGACATAAAGTTTAAACCAAACGGCAAAATCAAAATTATTACATCTGGTAATGCTTTCATATCTCCTTTCTTAAAGTTCAGCTAATAAACCAAACCCTTTTTTGGGATCATGAGGATGCTTATACAGTATCCTGCAGGTGAATTATGCGTGATAAAAAGCGTAACCATGTTAATTCAATTGATTTTGCCTGAAGCATAAGTTTAAAAAAATGAGGCTACGACTCTAAAATCAGATAAATAAGGCTCATCCTTTTCGAAAAAAAATAATTCTAACCATATATCAAATAGATGATAAAAAAATTAAACCTCAGGCCCAAAAGCTGGTTTTTCGTGGTTATTGCAGTATGGTGTCAGGCACATACACTTGCTGCCGAGCCAATTAAAATAACCACCAGCGCTGTTACTTCATCTCCCAAACTAATGTTTCAGGAAATAACCGGAACAGTTAAAGATGATAAAAACCAACCGATTCCGGGTGCAACAATCAAAATAAAAGGAACTACCACCGGCGTTCAAACCGATCTGGATGGAAAATATAAAATCAACGTTAACCGTGGTCAGGTTCTGGTTTTTTCTACCATTGGTTTTGAAAGCAAGGAAGTAACTGTAGGTACTTCCAGTGTAATTAGTATAACCTTAACATCTTCAAGTAGTTCGCTTAATGAAGTGGTGGTGAATGGTTATTCTACACAAAGAAGATCGGCCGTTACTGCTGCCATCAGTACCGTTTCAGGTACCGATTTATTAAAAGCACCAGTAACCAATGTTAATAACGCTTTGGCCGGGCGGGTACCTGGTTTGGTCGTACAGCAAACTTCTGGCCGGCCGGGGATTAACGGTGCAGCTTTGTATATCCGCGGACAGGTTTCCCCCTCAGCAACAGCACTTATTATTGTGGATGGTGTTGAACGGACTTCTTTCGGCGATATTGATCCCAATGAGATTGAAAGTATTAACGTACTAAAAGATGCATCATCTACGGCTTTATACGGATTAAAAGGCGCTAATGGCGTATTTGTGGTAACCACGAAAAGGGGAGTTGAGGGGCCGGCAAGGGTAACACTTTCTGGGAATGTGGGCATTGTTAGTGCCACATCCCGTCCGGAGATTCTGGGCGCCTATGAAAGCGCGATGTTGCTAACCGAAGGCCAGCTTAATGTTGGCGAGCCCCGTACTTTTACCGATGAAGATTTAGCCACATTTAAGGCCGGAAACGGTAATCCATTACTTTACCCAAATGTAATGTGGTACGATGAACTGGTTAAAGACCATTGGATGCAGAACCAGCAGAACCTGACAATCTCAGGCGGTAGCGAAAAAGTAAAATATTTTACCTCGTTCAGTCACCTGCGCGAAGATGGAAATTTCAAGGAATTTAAAACACCTTTAGATTATTCTACCTCGCCGAGCTATAGCCGTTACAATTTCAGGGCCAGGGTTGGCATAGATCTTAGCAAGACTACAAATTTTGAAGTTAACCTTGCAGGCAGGAATGAGCACCGCTACAGTCCGGCAGGAATGAGCGAATACAACGACCCTGCTGGTGTGGTGAGCAATGGTATAGAAGGGCTTGTAGGCCGGGCGTTGAAAATGCCATCTTGGGCAGCCCCATTTTTTAAAGAATACATCAACTCCGACGATCCTAAAGTAATTGCGTTGGATGGAAACTATAACCACATCGTAAATTATGGGCTGGGTGGGGTAAATGCCTTCAATCCTTACGCTTTGTTAACTTATGGAGGATATGCTTTTACCGATAACAATATTGCCGAATCGATTTTTACGGTACGCCAAAAGCTTGATTTTGTAACAAAAGGCTTGAGTTTAAAAGCCCAGTTTGGTTACGATGCCACCCAATTATCAGGTAAGTTGCAAAGAGGGAGTACAGGATACCTCGAACTCAACCGGTCAACTTTAGTGCTTACACCGGTTGGCGGAACTTACAACGATTTTTTTGGTGCACCAGCTTACTCAAGGAGCGGTTTTACCAAAACGAACTTACAGATGTTTTTAACCTACGGCAGATCATTCGACAAGCATAACCTGAGTGCTAATTTAATCGGTCAGCGCGAGTTGCAGGGCTCAGCGGCAGCTGCTGCTCCATATGCCAATCAAGGTATAATTTCCGAGGCAACCTATAATTATGGCAATAAATACTTTTTAACAGCCAGTGCTACCTACAACGGCTCGGAGAACTATGCCAAAGGCTATCGTTATGGCTTCTTTCCCGCTGCAACTTTAGGTTATAACTTGGCCAATGAAGAATGGATGAAAAAGTTTACCTGGATCAGTATGCTCAAAATACGTGGTTCGATTGGAAGGGTAGGGATTCCCAGTCCGGGTACGAGCCGGTTCTATTATCAGAATAGGTTTGGGGCAGGGGCAAACGTAGTATTTGGAAACCCAAACAGCAACTTTAGTGCGCCAACCTATACCCAATTGCAATATGGTAATCCATTTATCACCTTTGAGATCTCGTTAAAAAGAAATATAGGACTTGATCTCTCTTTATTTAAAGATAAACTGAATATCACAGCAGATCTTTTTGATGATGAGCGTTCGGATATTTTAACTACCCGATCGGCAACCAGTTTTGCCACTTATGGAGCCACGGTTCCAAGTACCAATTATGGCATCAATTATAACCATGGATATGAACTTTCAGTAACTTATCGGGATAAGATTAATGATTTTAACTATTCCTTCACCGGAAACCTGAGTTATGCACGTAACCAGCGCAGGGTACTGGACGAGGCTCCCGGACTTGCAGAAAACCTGCGGGTATCTGGCAGGCCCATCGGTACTTATTTCGGATACCATGTGCTTGGCTTTTATGCAGACCAAAAGGACATAGACAGCAGTCCGCTAAACAAAATAACGGCATATCCATCTATACCAGGCGATTTTAAATACCAGGATGTAAACGAAGATGGAATAATCAATAACCAGGATGTGGTGGCCATTGGGCATCCAAACATCCCTGAATACAATGCCAGCTTAAATATGCAGTTCGGCTATAAGGGCTTTCAGTTGTCTGCATTGTTTAATGCGGTAACCAATGTGAGTTCTAATGTGGTGTTCCAAAGCGGTGGTCTTAACCAGTATTATGCACCGATGCTGGAAAGATGGATGCCTGGCAATACCAACGCCAGCTGGCCGGTAATCCGTCCGGGCCTGAATGCAAACCCCAACGAAAGTTTGAACGATTTTACACTGCAGGATGCGTCTTACATCAAATTGCGAAATGTGCAACTCAGTTACAGTTTGCCTAAAAAATGGATCACGAAACTTCGGTTAAGTAGCCTTACGGTATTTGTTAGCGGGCAGAATTTAAAAACCTGGACTAATTTCTATGGTATAGACCCTGAAAATAGTTTGTCGGGAAATGCTTATGCTTCATCCGTTGCCACCATCCCAACCACCAAGGTCTTCAATTTTGGTCTCAATTTATCACTCTAATTAAAGGTATAACATGAAAAAAATCATATATCTCTTGCTTTTAGCAGTCTTGTCAATTGGTTTTTCCTGCAAAAAGGATTTTCTACAACGCGATGTAGGAATCCAGAGCGACCTCGAAGAAGTTTTTAAAGACCCACTATTGGCCTCCCGTTTCGGCGATTTTACTTATACGTTTTCCATTTCAGATTATGGCCGCCTGAGTGGTTATAAAGGCATGACCTCACAATTTACAGATGAATCTATTGTTAATAACGGTCAGATAGAGGTAGCAGCGATGAATAGCGGTCAGTTTTTAGACCCCGGAGCCTCTGATGTAACAGGCATTTATGCACAAATGTACAGAGGAATCCGAAATGCAAACCTGATGCTGGCCAATATGGATAAAACCCCATGGACAGATCTTTACAATCCCAATTATATTAAAGGTGAGCAGCTTTATCTCCGGGCGTATTTTTATTTTGAGCTTTTAAGGCGCTTTGGCGGGGTGGTTATATTAACGCAACCTCAGGATTTTACCGAAGCTTCAACAGACCTTCCCCGTGCGAGTTATGCGGAAACATTAGCGCTGATTTTGGGTGATCTGGAGCAGGCCACCACACTATTGCCATTAACCAATGCGGATTGGCCAAATCCTGCTGCACAATCTAACAGGGCTACAGGCGCAGCAGTTATGGCGCTTAAAGCAAGAGCCTTGTTATTCGATGCCAGCCCGTTAAATAATGCCAACAATGATTTAGCCAAGTGGAAGAAGGCCGCAGAGGCATCCAAAGCAATTATAGACCTCAATAAATTTTCGCTTGAGCCCAACTATGCCAGCGTACTCACTGTGGCAAACTCTAATGAATACATCCGGATCTGGCCCCGCGGAGGCCGTGGATTTATTGGTACCTACCTCAGCGATTTTTTAATTCCTACAAGTTATGGCGGAGCACAATCCAATCTTTCGCCTGTCCAGAATCATGTTGATCTGTATGAAATGGCAAATGGCAAACCGATTACCGATGCCACATCGGGATACAATCCGCAAAATCCTTACCTCAACAGAGATCCGCGGTTTTATGTCAACATCCTTTATAATAATGTTGCCTGGCAGGGGCGTGCGGTACAAACCTGGCAATCAGAGCCCAATGCACAGGGTATTATCACATACGGAACTGATATCAGTACAGCTACTTCCATTACCAAAACCAGCTATTACCTAAAAAGGCTCTGGCCTGAAGCTTCGCGTTCGGGCTCTACAGCATCTGCGCTTCTTAATTATGTTTTCTACAGGTATGCTGAAGTGCTGATTAATTACGCTGAGGCTTTAAATGAAGAAGCAGGACCAACTGCTGAGGTATATAACGCGGTGAACGCCATTCGTTTGCGTGCTAAAATGCCGGCTTTGCCGGCTGGCCTCAGCCAAGCTGAAATGCGCGGGCGTATCAGAAATGAACGTGCAATAGAATTTGCATTCGAAGACATGCGCTGGTGGGATATCCTCCGCTGGAAAAAAGGACCGGAAATCGTTGCGCAGCCAATGAAAGCCATGAAGGTGATTAAAAATGCGAATGGCTCATTTAGCTACAGCGTGGTAGAATTGCCCGCATTTAAAAAGGTATTCAATAATAACATGTATTTATACCCGATCCCGAGAGCAGAAATGAATAAAACCAGCGGCGCTTTAAAACAGAATCCAGGCTGGTAACTATTCAGTTATATATAATTTAAAAGATAAGAAATGACAAGATATACTAAATGTTCAGGCATAATTTTGGGCATCATATGCTATCTGTTTACCTGCACAGCTTTAGCACAAAATACAAATCAGAAGGTGTCTACCACAAAGGAAAATGATGGACAGACCGACTCAACTGATAAATTGATTGAAATTCCCTTTGGCACGCGCAGTAGGGAAGAACTTAATTTTGCCCAGAGTTCGCTTCGATATAACCAGCTCACAAAAGTGCCTATCAGCAACCTGTCTGGTTTACTCGCCGGAAGATTAAGTGGTTTTTTGTTCAGATGGACAGGCAATCAACCTGGTGGTGGCAACGTATCCTACCAGATCCGTGGAAGGTCATCTTATGCACAGGGCTCCACACCAGCTTTTTTGGTAGATGGAATTGAGCGTGATTTCGAAGATATGGATATCAGCGAAATTGAAAGCGTAACCGTATTAAAAGATGCTGCTGCTTTAAACTGGTACGGATTAAATGGAGGCAATGGTGCAATTCTGGTGACAACCAAAAGGGGCAAAGTTGGAGAAAACCTGATCTCTTTCGATGCCCAGGGTGGTTTTCAGTCGGCCAGCAACCTGATCAAGCCCTTAAATGCCTACGATTTTGCCACCCTGTATAATCGTGGCTTAACCAATATCGGGCAAACGCCAGCTTATAGTGAGGCAGCCCTTGAAGGGTACAAAAATCATACAGATTCCTATTTGTATCCTGATAACAATTATTTAGATCGTTTTCTAAACAAACGGGCTGCCACCCAAAGGTATGCACTTACTTTTAGTGGTGGGAGCAACAAGGTGCGTTATTTTAGCTCTGTTAGTTACTTTAACCAGCAAGGACTTTTTAAAGAAACAGAAACGCCCAATTACGATTCTAATTATGGTTATAAACGTTATAACTTCAGGATCAATCTGGATTATGATGTGACTAAAACGCTTACACTAACCTTATTGGCAGGCGTTAGAAGTGAAGTTCGGAACGATGTTGGAGATGGTACTGCAACTGTATTTAACAACTTGTATAATTTGCCGCCAAATGCGTTTCCTATTTTAAATGCGGATGGATCTTACGGTGGAACTTCACTCTTTCAGAATAATCCACTCGGCCAGTTACAGGGCACAGGATTTTCGCGTACCACCACAAATATTTTATTGGCCAGTATTATGGCGGATCAAAAACTGGATTTTATAACGAAGGGACTTTCTGCCAACTTATTCTTTTCTTATGATGGCTATGGTAATTATGGCGACGGATTATCTGAAAATTATGCCGTTTTCAATCAGACAGTTACCCCAATACAAACCTATCGTACACCTGCGGTTATTGCTTACAGAACTGCGGCATTCCAAACCAATACCAAAAATAATGAGCTCTGGTTTGGCTTCGATTATAACAGAACTATTGGTACAGATCACCAAATAAAAGCCAATGTACGTGGGCAGCAATATGTAAGTGCAGCGGTAGATCGGTTAGACTATCGTTCCCGTATGCTTGTTGGGCGAGCAGATTATAGTTTCAGACAGCGCTATATGCTGGGTTTCACAGCGAGTTACTCCGGATCAGAAAACTACGCCCCGGGAAGACGTTTCGGGTTTTTCCCCGCAGTATCGGCAGGATGGCTTATCTCCAAAGAAGATTTTCTTAAAGATGCCTCAGCAATCAGCTACCTCAAATTGAGAGGGTCTTACGGGCGTTCGGGCAATATCGGGCCAACTTATGATGCCAGCGGTAATATCGTCAGATTGCCTTACCGTACGCTGTTTACCAGAGATGCTGGGCCATTTCTCGGTTCTACGTTTTCTACCTCAACAACAGCAAGATTGGTAAGCCCTGCGGGTAACCCATTAACCACCTGGGAAAAGGTTGACCGATTGAACCTGGGTACAGATGTAGATTTTCTTAAAGGGGCACTTTCGTTCTCTTTTGATTATTTTGATGAAAAACGCACAGACATTTTAGGCCCCGCAAATTTACCGGGTATCGTTGGGATAGCCATTGCACAGGTAAATTCCGGCAAGGTAAGCAGTAAAGGATTTGATGCCAGCGGTGCTTTTAATAAAAGAATCGGTGAGGTGCTGATCAGTACGAACGCCAACTTTACCTATGCTAAAAACGTGATTTTGGAAAGGACCGAAAATGTATTGCCCAATCAATCTACAATAGGACGTTACGTAAATGGAGGGAACTATTACCTAGCTGAAGGTATTTTTCAAAACCAGGCAGAAATTAATGCAAGCCCAAAGCAAACCTTGTCAAGCCTAGTGGTACCTGGTGATCTTAAATATAAAGACGTTAACAATGACAATATCATAGATGCAAATGATGCTGTATCAAGCGATTATACCGATATTCCTAAAATATACTATGGCTTTGGTTTTAACATCAGGTATAAACAGTTTGATCTCGGCGCACAGTTTCAAGGCGTAGAAGGGCGAACAATTGATCTTTCTGATATTATGTATGCAGGCCCTAATGGATTGAACCAGTTGAGCTTAGATAGCTGGACACCTGCCACTGCGGCTACGGCAAAATATCCACGCGTTGGAATTTCAGATAATGGAAACAATACCGCAAATTCTACCTTTTGGTTGTATTCAGGTGATTTTTTGAAGCTTAGGTCTGCTGAAATCGGTTATAGCACTTCAAATAAATTCAATCAACGCTTACGTTTTAAAGGCGCGAGGATTTTTGTTAGTGGCAATAATATTTTTACCATTTCCAAACTCAATGAGCTGGATATTGATCCCGAAACACCCAATGCAGGTCGTTTCTCCTCTTATCCCTACGTAAAAACCTTTGCAGTAGGCATAAATGTCAAATTTTAATTCAAAATGAAGATGAAAAAGAAACTATATGGTATGTATACCCTTCTGGCAGTTTTGCTAATGGGCCTTGGCGCTTGTAAGGATGAATTTTTTGAACCTTCGTACAGTGAAGGCCCCGTAAGTGAAGAAGCAATCTGGAATACAGACAGACGCGTGCGGGAGTATTTGAACAACGGATACAATTACATGCTGGCCAGATACAATGTTGACGGTTCGGGTGCATTAATGGCCAGCGGAAGTGACGAAGCTGTAAATTCAAATTTAAACAGCAATGTAAACGTTTTCAATAATGGTAACTGGAGCAGTTTAAGGACCTTTGATGAACAATACACCAATCTTTATACCGGACTATGGGTGGTAAATACATTTCTGGAGCGATCGCCCACGGCGGTTATCTTTCCGGCAAGCGATCTGCCAGGGTTAAGGGGTGAGGCTTTCTTTCTGAGGGCTTTATTCCATTATGAATTATTTAAGCGGTATGGTGGGATCGTGCTTGCTACCAGATCCTTTTCACCGGTAGAAGATCTGAACCTTCCACGGAATACTGTTGATGATGTGGTAAAACAAATTGTTAAAGATTGCGACTCGGCAATCAGCCAGATTCCGGCAGCTTCTACCAAAGATTGGGATGCGGCCAATTATGGCCGTGCTACAAAAGCTGCGGGGATGGCACTAAAAGCTAAAGCCCTGTTGGTTTATGCAAGTCCGCTTTATAACCCGGGTAACGACCTGCAGCGGTGGCAAAATGCAGCTAAAAGTGCAAAAGATTTAATCGATTTAAACAAACACAGCTTGTTGAGCGCGGCGTTATTCCCAAGCTTATGGGATTATACCACCACCGCTACTTCTTACAACAATGAGGTTATTTTTGCCACACCGGCAAGCAATACCAATACAATAGAGGCAAATAACGCACCCATTGGCTTTACCGGTGGATTGGGAAGAACAAATCCTACACAGAACCTGGTCGAGGCCTTTGAAATGACCAATGGTAAATCCATAACAGATCCTGCATCAGGTTATGATCCTCAAAATCCGTATGCCAACAGAGATCCACGTTTAAACCAGTTTATTGTGTATAATGGAGCAAATTTTAAAACGGGAAGTTTAACCCGTGCAGTGGAAACCTATGAGGGCGGCCGTGATAATGTTCCTTCTAATGTAAACAGTACAAAATCAGGCTATTATCTGCGTAAGTTTCTAAGTGGCAACGCAACTTACAACATCACCGGTACCACAAGCGTAAGAAGACCCTGGGTATTGTTTAGGTATGCAGAAATCTTACTGATCTATGCAGAAGCTTTAAATGAATTTGGAGGTCCGAATGCAGAAGTTTATAATGCCATAAACGCTGTGCGCACCCGTGCCGGGATGCCCGTACTGACCGGGTTGACGCAATCTCAAATGCGCGATCGGATTAAAAATGAACGGCGTGTAGAATTATGTTTCGAAGAGCAGCGGTTTTTTGATGTGAGGAGATGGAAGGATGGGGAAAGTAATTTTAACGGACCAGTTAAAGGAATAAAAATTACCAAGGTGGGTACTACGCTAACTTATAGTTCTTTTGTAATTGAAAACAGAACCTTTACAAGTAAAAACTATTGGTATCCTTTTCAGCAGTCTGAAATCAATAAAGCAAATAAACTGATTCAAAATCCAGGGTATTAAGTATGAGGTATAGCTTAAAATTTTCTCTTCATCAAGGCAGATTTGTAATAACCGGTTTGGTAAGAAAAACCATGATTTTTTTGCATGCGCTAATCCTGTTTTCAGGTAGTTTGTATGCACAGAAAACGGATAAGTTTATGGGAGAAATTGTCAATTATGATGAAAGCACTGTTCCTGCCTACACCTTACCCGAAATACTGCTCACTAAAAAGGGAGAAAGGGTGAAAAACACTTCGATTTGGGAGAAAAAGCGCAGGCCTGAACTATTAGCCCTTTTTGAAGAACATGTTTATGGGAAAACGCCCGGTAGTTTTGATAGTTTGAAATTTATGGTAACCAATGAAAAAGCGGATGCGATGCAGGGAAAGGCCCATTTGAAAGAGATAAAGATTACCGCCTGGAATAAAGGTAATTCGGTATCCTTTCCTGTGGTGCTCTTTATTCCAAACAAGCGGAACAAACCAGCTCCGGTATTTTTACTGATCAACAACCGGAGCAGTAGAAATACGGATCCAGCAAGAATAGAAAAGAGTACTTTTTGGCCTGCAGAACTGTTGATCGACAGCGGTTATGCTATTGCTGCTTTTCATCATGGAGATGTAGCTCCTGACCGTAAGGATAGCTATCAGAATGGTGTATTGGCACATTTTTTTCCGGCAGAACTCGAAAAAGATAATGGAATGAAAGCAATCGGTGTATGGGCCTGGGCAGCAAGCAGGGTAATGGATTACTTCAAAACCGATAAAGAAACCGATTTTAACAAAGTTGCGCTCGTTGGGCATTCGCGGGGTGGTAAAACGGCGTTGTGGGCAGCCGCCCAGGATCAACGTTTTGCAATGGTGTTTAGCAGTTGCTCAGGCAGTACGGGCGCATCGCTTGCACGGCGTAAATATGGCGAAACAATAAGCCTGATCAATAAACAGTTTGGCTATTGGTTTAACAATAATTACAAGAAATATAGCAACGATGTAAACAGCCTGCCTGTTGATCAGCATATGCTCATCGGTCTCATTGCTCCACGGCCAGTGTACACCACCAATGCTACCGAAGATCGATGGGCAGACCCTTATGGCTCGTTTTTGTCATTAGTGAATGCCAAGCCTGTTTACGATCTCTATGGTAAAAAAGTTGTCCTTCCTAAAGATATGCCCGCAGTGAATAGTCCCATCATTAATTCGACTATGGGTTACCATTTAAGGGAAGGAAAACACGACCTCAACGTTTACGATTGGACAAATTTTATCCGCTTTGCCAAACTCCATTTTTAGTTATGCTATGGCAAGTCGCTATTTTACACTATGTTCTGCTAGCATAGCCTGAAAACATTAGATTGTTTAGTTTTAGTTGACGGAGGAATGCTGCAAAGCTCCTCCGTTTTTTTTGTTTCCTGTTGATATGCAATGATTTGTAAATATTTTTTGAAGGCGAATCTCGGTTTTAATACCCTTCAGGGCAATTTTTTCCTTCTTGTACAAAATTGAACCATTTCCGTACAAAAACGAACCCTTTAGCAGCCTCTTGCCGTGTATTTTTATCACAACCAAATTATATTCTTATGAGCCAATAGCGTAAGTGCCATTAACCCAGAGCGAGGTGAAACGGAGGCTAAGTGTAATTATATGAGTCCAGATTGGATGCATTAAAGATCTCTTTTGCCTTTCCTAATCAGTGTAACATCGTACGCTGATCCCCGATTTTTTTAGCCCCATCATTGTGATTCGAATAGCGGTCTGTCGACAATCGCGCTTCGATTTATAATGTCTCTTTACGTCAATCCCTTATTTAGGTAGCAACTGGTGCGCATGTAATTTTAGCGAAAGGCAAAAATTGCCCTAAGCTTTCAGAAGCTTGCTGCATTCAAATTTAAAGAATTTTTAAATCCAATAATTTAATGTTTATTACCATGAAAAAACTAAATTTAGAGAAGACCGGAAAGATCGCTTTGCTGGCAGTTTTATGCTTGCAAATGCTTTCGTGTACTAAAAACAAAGACGAAGATCTTTTAGAAACCTTTAGCAGCGGAGCACAAAAAATGGCTGTTGTTGGTGCTGCCAACAACGTACTGATTAGGCCTGTATACAATAGTACATCTGTATTGCGCAACCCGTTAAATGGCTGGGTGATGTATGGAAAGCGTGATGCGCTGGATACCTATTGGGATAGTCAGTTTTATGTGCCAGAATTGGGTAGAAATGTAAAGGCTATAGATTATGCATCAGCCTGTTACATCCGTACAAGTTGGAGATCGCTTAATCCCAGTCCAGGCGTTTATGCATGGAGAGACTTGAGCTCGCAGATCGGTAAATTAATTAATGGCGTTAAGACCAGGGGATTACCCATCGCATTCCGGATCGTTGTAGACGGGCGTGACCAGGGAGAAAATACGCCTGCTTTTGTGTTCAACGCAGGAGCTGGATATTGGTTGTCAAATCCCGCCGTGCCTGCACAGAAAACCCCTTACCCTCAGGATCCAATATTCAGGCAGTATTATAGCACCTTCATTGAAGAACTTGCAAAAGATTTTAATGATCCGGTACGTACTTCTTTTATCGATGCCTATGGTTTGGGCAAATGGGGAGAAGCGCATAATGTTGTGTATGCAGAACCGGGTACTTTAACTGCTGCACAAACAGAAACAGCTAAAGAAGAGGTTTTAGACTGGATTATGGCATTATACAACAGAACATTTACCAAGGTACCGCTGGTGATCAATTACCATAGATTAATAGGCCACCCTACGAGTTGGGGGGCAGCCAACGCTAATAGCGATAGGTTACTGGTTAAAGCCATCAATCAAGGGTATAGCCTGAGGCATGATGCCTTTGGAATGACCGACTACTACCAAAGCTGGGAGAAAAACTTTGCTGCAACCTGGAAACATAAACGTCCGATTATTATGGAGGGAGGATGGATTGTGAGTGGTACCCATCGTTACTGGATCGACTCCAGCGGACAATACCGTGAAGGGCATCCGGAAGATGTAAGGCTTGGCGAATTTAACAAGTCGGCCGAAGCCGCAGTGAACATGATGGATTTTAGGGTTGGAGAAACAACTTCCTGGTTTCAGACCAGCTTTTCGCTGGTACAACGTTTTAATGCAGAGGGAGGCTATCGGTTATATCCTGATGAGTTATCGTTACCAAACGCAATTGCCAATGGCGCCACGGCTACTTTGAGCCATCGCTGGAAAAATATGGGCTGGGGGTATTGCCCTAACAATATCCCTCAGTGGAACTATAAGTACAAAGTTGCCTTTGCTATTCTGGATACTGCAGGTGTGGTAAAAAAACTTTTTATTGATGAAAACGGAGATCCTTCTAAATGGTTGAAAGATAATCCCATCACTTACAATTTCACTACAACGGCAATCAATTTGCCTCCTGGTACTTATAAATGGGGAGTAGCCATCGTTGATAAAACAAATTTGAATAAACCGGGTATTGCGCTTGCTGTAACCGGCACCTTTAAAAATGGATGGCTGGAACTCGGTAACTTGCAGGTTCAGGCAGAGGCGCCCATTGGTCAAACGGTAAAATTAAAAGGTCCCAACAATATGTTTGTATCCGGAGAAAATGGGGAAGCACCGATGAGATGTAATCGCGCTAATGCTTCTGGCTGGGAAACCTTTGCCATTATAGATGCAGGCGGAGGAAAAGTTGCTTTGCGCAGCATGAACAAATATGTATCCTCAGAAAATGGGGCTACAACCGGGATAACCTGCAACCGAACAACGATCAGCGATTGGGAAAAGTTTGATTGGGTGGTTAACGCCAATGGAAAAATCTCACTTAAGGGGAATAATGGCAAGTATATTTCTTCTGAAGGTGGACAATCGGTAATGAAATGTAACAGGGCCACTATCGCAGGCTGGGAGGCTTTTGTGTTGGAGTAGGATAAAACATTCTGGTCTTAGCGTCTCGCTAAGACCTTGCATATTCTATTCTTCGCGTAATAAGCTCTGTTTCGCCAGCCGTCATTTAGGGCATATCCCGTTCCAGTTCTGAATAAACTGTGTGTCCTTGAAAGCGGCGAATGTTGCAAGGTATTTTAAGATAAGCTGGTTGACGAAATCCTGGTCAAAAGGATCGTGAGTAAGTCCGTACTCATTCGAGTCACTAATGGTTATCTCCTGCGTGATTCTATGCAGCCATCAGATGGATTCCCCTTTTCAGGTATTCAGAATATTCCTGCTGGTATCTTGCTCTCAAATCCAACAATGAGCTTGCGATCTGAAATCCTGGGTCCAATGTTGTAAAGTTCAATAGCTTTTTTAATTTTTACATCAAAATAATTGGCATCACAATAAAATGTAAATTATTCTGATAAAATCCATTTAACTAACTATTTCGTGATGGATATCGGTTGATGATTTAATACATTTAGGTCATGGAAAATTTAAACCAGTTAAAAGAGTTGAAATCGTCACCGGAGTTAGTGGAAAAACTCTACCAGCACAGTATAATTAAAACCTATGAAGCTGGCAGCATTATTCTTAATGAGGATGCACATATCAGGTCTATCCCTATTGTTGTAAGGGGCAGTATGAAAGTGATGCGCACGGAAGAAGATGGACGGGAAATTTTATTATATTATATACAAGCTGGCGAAAGCTGTATTATGTCTTTTTTAGGTGGTATGCACAACGAAACCAGTAAGGTAAAAGCAGAAGTGGAAGAAGATGCTGAAATCTTGTTTCTTCCGGTAGATAAAGCGTCGCTTTTTATAAAGGAATATCCGCAATGGCTAGATTATATTTTCCGTTTATACCATAAACGTTTCGAAGAGCTTTTAGAAATTGTAAATGCCATTGCTTTCAAAAAAGTAGATGAACGCCTTTTGAATTTACTTAAAAAGAAGTCGGAACTCACCGCATCTCACATCATACCTGTTACCCATGAACAGCTTGCCAATGAGTTGGGGACAGCCAGGGTTGTCGTGTCCAGATTGCTGAAACAACTGGAGGAAAATGGGATTGTCAGGTTAGGTAGGAATAAAATCAATCTTTTATAACTATCGTTACCGTGCAGTTTTTTGAATTAAATGACCGTCCATCAATTCAAAAACATGATTTTTTTTAGCGTATTTCGCGTCCGTCCTTATCTTTAACCATTAGGTTTAATTGGTTGCGGTGGCGTTATCCTGACGGTTTCCTATTGGCATATCTTTTTGGTATAGGTGCCATCCTGTAAACTACCTACGCTCTGCTTAGAATCGTTACTGTTAGTTATGCCTGCTCAATGAAAGTAACAATTGGTTCATCGCTATTCATCATCGAGCCCTGCTCGCTTAGCGGATTCTCCCTTTCCATGGGCGATCAGATATTACAATGGTCATTTCTGCTCATCATTGTGGCATTCGTGATATTTTGGTTGGCGGTTTCCTTTCTACGAAGATCGACAGTAAAAACTTTAGCCAACATTTAGATGATTAGTACTGGCTATGAGCATCTATATATCATTAAGATACCTTATTGAAATAAAAGGCTGCTATGTAACTAAAGTAGCCGGGGGTGATAATTGTACATGGCATCTTTGCAGCATGAATAATTTTATCAAGCAATATGAAAATATTAAGCCCATGTTTTTTTCAATACATTTTGATAGGGATTTAGCCCAAAGCAGCTGTTTTGTAAACTGTCAGAAAACCGACGAACCCATTAAGATTGGAACCTTACCCTTGAAGTAATGCATATGCCCGGCCATACTCCCAAAACCATCAGCCTGCTGTTAAGTGCCATTCCGGTGCCCGGGTATATGGTGTACTAAGAGAATAATTACCTCAATAATCAGATTCGATGATGTTTTTAAAAACGATGCAGGCAACTGCTATCTCGTTGATGCTGTCTCAGGCTACGATCGCCCAGACACATTATAATACCTGGTTCCGTACAACGGTTAGCGTACCTGCAGGAAAAAAAATCACAGTTGATGCCGAGTGGCAACATAGGAGACAGGATGGTTTTACAAACAGCAATATGCTCAACAAAAATCTTTTATTCTCCTTCCGGAACTGGATAAATTACAAATACAACAAGCAGGTTACCTTCTCACTCTCCCCATTTGCCTATTTTTCAAATTATCATATCATTCAAAAGCTTTCGGATGAAACCGCTGCTCCCAGTCACGAAATAAGATTCTCAGGTGCTCTGATGGTACAGAACGAATTTGCATCAAGGTTTATTTTTACGGGCAGGACCGCTATTGAGTATAGGTTACCAGATAATTCAAACAATATTATCCGGGCAAGGGAAAGGTTGGGGCTGGGGTATGGTTTCTCATCCCGATATAAGTTAACCGTATTTAATGAAGTGCTGTTAAACGTAATGGGTACTACTAAAAATCACTTTTTTGATCATAACCGGATTGGAATAGATGTAGAATATAAACCCGCCAGGCTTGTAAAGCTGGACTTGGGCTATATATATATAGCCCGGTTGCCTCTTGGAAATATAGACCTCTTGAATGAGCACGATATTTTCTTGAATTTAAGTTTTCAGCTATTTAACCGTGATTGAGATTAACACCACCCTCACCTGTTGGGATAGTTTTTTATTTAACAGTCAGTTGGATACTGATAACTTCAATATGATCGGACTTTACTTTATATAAGCGAGAATAAATGGCCGATGTGCTATAAGCTTAATGGAACCTTCATTAATTCTGCTCATAGCAGATAGTAATATGAGCAAAACGTTATAAATGAGCATGGACATATCAGGGCTATTCCTATTGTGATCAAAGGTAGTGATTAAGGTGATGTGAAGAAGATCTGGACACCGTAAAGCCCAATGTCATTAAGTTAAGGATTTTTAGCCACAGATAAATGCGGATTTTCATATCTGTGTGCATCCTTCCTATCTGTGGTTAAATTATTTTCTTATGCCGAGTGGCTTAACTTAATGACATTGCCGTAAAGCCTGGGAGGAACAAAATTATCCTTGTGTAACCAAAGTAGCCGTAGTCCTTTTTCATTTGAACTAGCTTTGGAATTATTAAAGCAAAAAAAAAATGGAAACTACAGGATATCTGGCTTCAATTCTTATTGGTATATCGCTTGGCCTGATAGGCGGGGGTGGTAGCATTTTAACGGTACCAGTATTGGTTTACCTCTTTGCCGTCGATACGGTACTGGCCACAACCTACTCTCTTTTCGTGGTGGGATCTACCAGTTTGGCTGGCTCATTTCCGTATTTCAAAAAAGGATTGATAGATGTAAAAACCGCGGTATTTTTTGGTATACCTTCTATCATTGCCGTTTTCCTGACCCGCCATTATTTACTGCCTCACGTTCCTGAGCATATTATGAATGTAGGCAGCTTTGCACTTACCAAATCCATTTTGTTAATGCTGTTTTTTGCTGTTTTGATGGTATTCGCCTCTTACAGCATGATTAAAAAAGGTAGTGAAGACCAACCCGCAAGTCAGCGGCCGGCCAACGCTATTGGCGTAATTGTACAAGGTACAATGGTAGGCATAGTAACCGGGCTAATCGGTGCAGGAGGGGGATTTCTAATCATACCAGCCTTGGTTAACCTGTTAAAATTACCCATGAAAACGGCCATTGGCACCTCACTAATCATCATTGCGGTAAATTCATTAACTGGCTTTTGGTTTTCATTAGGACAGACTTACATCCAATGGCCGTTTTTACTTACCGTTACCTTAATTGCCATCGTTGGTATTTTTATAGGCAGTTATCTATCCACCAAAATAGACGGTAAAAAACTAAAACCTGCTTTTGGCTGGTTTGTACTGATAATGGGCGTTTACATCTTGATTAAAGAAACCCTATTAAAATAAATCCAGTTGTGTAACCAAAGTAACTTTATAAGAAAAATATAAGTCGCAATTTTGTAGTAGAAGATTTAACCCCAGAATTTATGTTTTTTCAACACGTATATGATAAAAGTTTAGCTCAGTCGAGCTATTTGATTGGCTGTCAGGTCAAAGGTGAAGCTATAGTGATTGACGCACAACGTGATATGGATGTATACCTAAAGATTGCAGCGCAGAACAGCCTTAAAATTACGCACATTGCAGAAACACATATCCATGCCGATTTTTTAGCTGGCTCCAGAGAATTGGCCTTGGTAACTGGCGCCAAACTTTATTTATCAGATGAGGGTGGAGCAGATTGGCAATATCAATTTGACCACGTTGGCTCAAAGCATGGCGATGTAATCAGGGTTGGAAATCTTACCTTGGAAGTTTTGCACACGCCCGGCCACACACCAGAGAGCATCAGCTTTTTGTTAACCGACCATCCTGCAACGAGCGAACCTGTGATGATTTTTACCGGAGATTTTGTTTTTGTAGGTGATGTTGGTCGACCTGATTTGTTGGAAAAAGCAGGTGGTGTAGTGGGCAGTCAGGAAAAAGGTGCCAAACAGATGTATCAATCTGTACAGCGTTTTGCAGAACTTGCTCCGTTTATCCAGGTCTGGCCTGGTCACGGTGCTGGTTCGGCCTGTGGTAAGTCACTAGGTGCTGTGCCAAGCTCGACTGTAGGTTATGAGAAAATTAGAAATTGGGCGTTCCAATATGAAAATGACGAAAAAGGCTTTGTAGACTATTTGTTGGCCGGACAGCCAGAGCCACCAAAATACTTTGCCATGATGAAACACCTGAACAAGGTAGACCGACCATTGCTTGTTGAAGTGCCTAAACATGTGCAATTATCTGCAGAAGCATTTAATAAGGCTTATGAAGACGGTATCAAAGTAATAGATACGCGCAACAAGGTAGACTTTGCTAAAGGCTTTCTCGCAGGCAGCATCAATATTCAGCACAATAACAGTTTAGCCACTTGGGCCGGTTGGATCTTAAACTACCAGGAGCAATTTATCTTAGTTGCCGGCGCAGATGAGATGGAAGAAATTACCAGAAAACTAATGCGCATTGGATTAGACAATATTTATGGTTTTGTGAGCCAAGTTGATGATTTAGGCATTGAGTTACAAACTGCTGATGTAATAGATTTGGATACATTTAAAACATATGTAGGTAGGGACAATGTGCAGATCGTAGATGTACGTGGTTTAACAGAATATAACGATGGACATATTGAAGGTGCAGAACATATTTTTGTGGGTACTTTACAAGATAACCTGGATAAAATTAATAAGGATAAACAGGTGGTGATCCATTGTCAAAGTGGCGACCGTGCTGCCATTGCATATTCCATTTTAAAGAAACATCATGTTGATAACGTAAAAAACTATTCTGGCGGAATGAAAGAGTGGTTGGCAAATGGAGGTAAAATCGTCTAGTATAGGATTATTTCATCATTTTCGGAACGATAAACAGTACAAATTTCGTACAAGTAATTAAATATCATATCAATATGTTAGAATTTTTAAAGCAACCCTGGCCTTGGTACGTAGCCGGCCCGCTAATTGGGTTAACCGTGCCAGCATTGTTAATACTCGGCAACAAATCATTTGGCATCAGCTCTTCTTTGAGACATATCTGTGCCGCCTGCCTACCTGTAAACATCCCTTTTTTTAAATACGATTGGAAGAAAGAAGCATGGAATTTGTTCTTCGTATTTGGGATTTTAATGGGGGGTGCCATTGCGATGGGCATTTTTTCTAACCCTAACCCTATTATTGTTAATCCAAAACTGGCCGCGGAGTTAGCAGGTTATGGCATTACCAATTACGATAATTTAATACCACAGGACATTATGAATTGGGCGGCGTTGCTCACGTTAAAAGGCTTTCTGCTAATGGTAGTTGGTGGGTTTTTAGTGGGTTTTGGCACCCGGTATGCTGGTGGCTGTACCAGCGGACACGCCATTATGGGTTTGTCTAATTTGCAATGGCCATCATTAATAGCCACCATTTGTTTTATGGCCGGCGGCTTTATTATGGCCAATTTAATTTTACCGTACATTTTATCCCTCTAGGCAATCATCATGAAGCAACATACAAACACAGATTTTGAAACCCGCTCTTTAGATGCGGTGTGCGTAAACGAAAGTCAATTAACACACAAATGGTATCATAACATCAAATACCTGATTGTAGGTGTGCTATTCGGTATCGTCTTTGTTAAATCAGAAGTGGTTAGCTGGTTCCGTATCCAGGAAATGTTTCGCCTCCAATCATTCCACATGTATGGCATTATAGGCAGTGCAATAGTGGTAGGGATGACTTCCATTTGGTTGATCAAAAAATTCCAGATTAAAACCATTTACGGGGAAAGTATCGAATTTCATCCGAAGACTTTCAATAAAGGCCAAATATTTGGCGGCTTGCTATTCGGCTTTGGTTGGGCCATTACAGGAGCCTGTCCGGGGCCGCTTTTTGCGCAAATTGGTACAGGCGCAACAGTAATCTCTGTTACGCTTTTAAGTGCTATTGCTGGTACCTGGGTATACGGACTACTCAGAGACAGGCTGCCACATTAATTTATCGATATGCTAAGAAATAGGTTGTTACCGATGTACATAATCACCTGATTTTTCAATTCTATATTTATACAGTTATTTTCTAAGCGTGAATCCCAAAAACTGTCGGTTATGTTAACGATGAAACGTTAACATAACCAAAGTTTACAGAGAGAGGCCGTATCATAAAAATAGAATCATAAATCATGATACAGCCTCTTTTTTATTTTATTACGATTTTCAAATTGTTGTGAGCGCTGGCTTTTTTATGATCTGATCGTAAAGGTAAAGGCGCTGCCTGTGCCAGGGGTAGACTGGACGCTGATTTGTCCACCAAGTTTCTCAACCAAAAGTTTTACCGTTGCAAGGCCAATTCCGGTTCCACTCTGGGCGAAGCGGTCAGCAGTGTTTAGGGTAACGTTCCTTTGAAAGATACGTTCCAGTTCTTCTTTTCTGATGCCCATACCATTATCGCAAACGGTGATGTAGGCCAGGTCGTCTTTAATTACACAACCGATTTGGATCAGGCAAGTCTGTTTGTCGTTATACCGCACCGAGTTGGTTAATAGGTTGATCATGATCTGCTGGAGTGCGATTGCTGAAGTGCTGATCTCTATCTTTGCTTCCGGGTAGCTGATTTGTACATTTTCTGGAATGCTGAGCATAGATACCGTTTTACGAAGGAAGCCACCAAGTTCGATGGGTTCGCGTTGCGCCGTCAGAATTTCTGGTCTGATGGAATAGTCGAGCATGTCGTTAATCAGTTTCGCGAGGGTTTTTGCACCATTTAGGCTGGTAGATGCCAACCTGTGACCTTTTTGGTCACCACTATGGTGCAGGTGACGGGTCAAAAGTTCTGCACTCATAGAAATGGTACTTAATGGGTTTTTGATGTCGTGGGCTGCAGCTGTAGCAAACTGTTGCATAAATTGATTGGTCTCATTAAGATGTCTGTTCGCCTCGCTGAGCAGTAGCAGTTTCTTTCTCAGTTCCATGTGGGCAATTACCTGTTTACCCAGTACCTTCAGCGACCATAGCTGCTGTTCATCTAGTGTTCGTGGTACAGTATCGATTACGCATAGCGAACCTAGTTGCATCCCTTCCGGGGTTTGGAGTGAAATCCCAGCGTAGAAGGCAATATTGGGATTACCCGTAACAAGCGGGTTTTCTGCAAATCGCTGGTCTTGCCTTGCGTTGCTAACCATCAGTATTCCAGATGGATCAGTAATAGTATGTGCGCAGAAAGCATGTTCTCTGGGAGTTTGTTGGACATCAATGCCAAGCTTACTTTTAAACCACTGGCGCGAGCTGTCTACCAGGGTAATCAGCGCAATGGGTGTTCCACAAATCTGGGAAGCCATTTTGGTGAGCTCATCGAAATCCTCTTCAGGCAGGCTATCCATAATCTGGTAGGAATCTAAAGCTTGTAGACGCTGTTTTTCGTAATCGGGGAGGTTTGGTGTATTGTTCAAATTGCGGTAAATGTAGCGTTAAATTTTTCTTTATGGTCAGTTTCTGGTTGCCTTGAGCTTCCCGCTCTTTTGGTACTGCTGGGTTTTGATGTTTTCCCACATGATCAGCTTGTCCTCTATTCTTGAGAATACACGGATATCCCCATCCTGGGAAATGACAATACCCAGGCTACCGGGATGCGACCAGCAGTGGGCGATCATTGAGCGGTGCCGGGTACCAAAATGTTTTGGATCTATGGGGATCAATGATTTAGGGGTTGCGGTGGCCGTAGAGGATATATAGATTTTTCCTGGCATCTTTTTCGATCGGATTACCCCACCAAAGCCGCGCGCCACCATGTCCTGTCCAAATAAAACTACGCCGTCTACGCAGCTTTGCGAAGCGATGAAACTCACTGAGCCCTTAATCTCGTTTGCCACTTCTGTTTTTGCATGCAGGGCGAGTGTTTCCTGATCATATAGCGATCTGGTTACCGTTTGCTTGCCAGAAGTCAGCCGCTGGTCGATCATGTGTTCCGTCACATAACTGTTGATGGTCTGCTTCAGGTAGGCGCTGATGGCAAGTAGCAATCTTTTGTAGTTTAGTGCATATTTAATGTCGACTGCGCTACTATCCTCTGAGATCAGCACCGCTCCGCCATGATGGTAGTTTTGAATTTTAAGCAGCAATCTGGAAAGTGTTTGGATCCAGATACTGTCTACAAATTCTTCCCAGTCTGCAAAATCTTCCCCCGGGTGTGAGGCAAACAGGAAGGCCTTGATCTCGGCCCTGATTGCGCCGGCATTTTTCCTGATAATCTTGGATACTGGTCCAATGGTGAATACATCCAGGTACCGGGTCACGAGTACATTCTGTTTTAAAGTGGCCAGGAGTTCGTAGTCGAACATCACCTTAAGCGTGGCAATGTCATCTATAAATACCTGGAACAGCCCGGGCTGCTCTGATCCCGATTCGGATTCGTAGTTCAGAAAGCTCTGGTAGTGCATCGCCTGGTCGATCATTCCCCAGATAAAAAGTTTTCCATCCTGATCATAATAAACTGCCAGCGAAGTTCCAGACGGGTCGGCTGCCTTAGACAGCTTGGTCAGTGACCTAATGTCAAGAGGAATGTGCTGGGCGAATTCTACACAGCTCCATCTTTCTGAAACGATCTTCCGTGGCGGATTGGGATCAGGATTGGCAGGATCGATCAGCGTAACGGCCACCTTTGTCAGCTCGCCCTCTTCGGTTCTCATCGAGGTATAGAAAAGGCACTCGAAAAGTTCTTCAAGAACAATTAATGGAGGAGTAGCCAGTGCCAATCTGCTATGGTTCAGCTTGGCATGGATGTGCGCTGCAAGGTCCGTTGTTTTTGATTTTTCCTCAATCATTGCTAGATCGCACTTGTTATTTTGGTTTGATATACGGTTTATAACAGCATATGGATGTATTGTGTTTTTAAAAAAAATAATTAACCACAGATAGGAAGAATGCACACAGATATTAAAATCCGTGTCTATCTGTGTTCATCTTTGGTTAAACTCTTAACTTAATGGTATTGGGATTATGGATTGGCCCAATGTGATTAAGTAAAGCCATTCGACCAGCAAAAATAATTAACCACAGATAGGAAATCCGTGTCTATCTGTGTTCATCTTTGGTTAAACTCTTAACTTAATGGTATTGGGGAGTATGGATTGGCCCAATGTGATTAAGTAAAGCCATTCTACTAGCAAAAATAATTAACCACAGATAGGGAGGATGCACACAGATAATAAAATCCGTGTTTATCAGTGCTCATCTGTGGTTAAAAACTCTTAACTTAATAACATTTAGGTTTGGCCTTGCATTACCGGGCATTGCGAAATAGAAAGCTTAATATATAGTTAACATGGACGCTGTATTTTTGTGCAAAATATTTTTGGTCAATCTAATTCTTCATGGTAAAGCATCAATTTCAAAACGATCCGTTGTATAACAGGGATGTTTTCGATCAGATTTACAAGGAGTACCACAAGGCTGTATATGCCAATATTTTTAAGCTGATCAAGGATACTTCTATCGCCGAGGATATTCTACAGGATGTATTTTTTGCACTTTGGGAAAATAAGGCTAAACTAGATCCTGAACAACCGGTATCGGCATGGTTATTTGTAGTGAGTTACAACAAATCAATATCTTACCTCAGAAAGAAAATAAAACAAAATATCAGCTATGTAGATAGTTATGATCCTTTTCATACTGTTGCAGAAGAAATATTTCCTGATCAATACCTGATTGAGGCAGAACTCAACATGCTTGAAGAAGCTATAAATGCACTATCTCCCCAGAAACAAAAGGTATTCAGGCTATGCCGGTTCGAAGGGAAATCGCAAAAAGAAACCGCACAACTCCTGGGATTATCTACAGAATCGGTAAAAGACTACCTCAAACAATCCAAGTACTTCATCAGGGAATATATGCTGTCCAGAAATCCAACTGGTGGAATTATCAGTGTATCGGTTTTGGTTATGTTAGTATATCTATAGTTTTCTTAATGGTAATTTAATGTTTTAATAACATAATTAGTCACCCCCATTTCACCCCCTTCAGCGTATTTACAGGCAGATGAAAGAAATAAAGGAACTCATAGATAAACTATGGGCTAACGAGATCAGTTTAGAAGAACAGCATAAACTCCTTGAATCTTTACAAAAAGATTCAGCAGGATTAAAGTCTGATTTAAAAACTGGCTATGATCTGGAGCTATCAGAGGGTAAGAAAGAAATTACGGAAAAGCGATTCGACCACATTTTAGCCAGGCTCCATATCCGGATGGATGATCACGAGGTAAAACACAGTGCAAAAATATTTCCACTCTACCATTGGATAAAAATGGTTGCTGCTTTATTAGTTGTTGCCTTAGTTACAGTGCTATATTTTAACCATAACCATGCCCCACAGAAGAAAGAACCAGCAGATCACTATGTACAGGTAAAAAAAGAAATACTCAGGCAGCCATACAATTCTGGTAAAAGTGCAATGATTATAAATCTTTCTGATGGTTCACGCGTTACCCTGCAGCCCAAGAGTTCATTGAGTTATTATGAACCTTTTGATAACAGAAGCAGAAATATCAGCATGAAAGGTGAGGCTACTTTCAAAGTTGCTAAAGATAAGCACCATCCTTTTATCGTAAGTGCAAATGGCTTTACCACAACTGCACTGGGTACCGAATTTACCGTTAACACCAATAAAGAGAATCGTCTTTCGGTAAAGTTGATAGAAGGGAAGGTAGTTGTTAAAGCTGGCTCCGAAAGCAGGATGAAAATGAGCGATGTTTATTTGATTCCCGGAGAGCAGTTATCCATTAATACCAAACTAAAGGTGCATAGCCTGATCAATTTTAAAGATCCGGATAAAGCAGTTAAGCCGCAGCCAACACTAAACGTAGCCACAAAGGATGCACTATTATTTAATGAAACGCCTTTGAGTGAGGTGTTTAGCAGCTTATCGAAACGCTATGAAACTGATCTTGTTTATGAGGGAGTTGAAGAGGCCGAACTGCAGAAACTATACTTTACCGGTAGCGTTGGTGCTGCTGAAAAATTGAATACGATACTGCCTGTTATCTGTAATATGAACGGGTTAACCTATAAACTTACCGCTAAAAGCATCATCATCAGCAAACAAAAATAATTTTTAAACCCTGGTTTTAACCAAAATGAATGTCCCCGAAACGGGATAAAGGGACGCTATTGCTTAATTTTTAATCATATCATGCAAACAAACAAACTTAAAAAGACAATCAGAAAATTCAAATGTTTTGCCGCATTTGCGCTACTGACCATGATTACCCATGCTGTTTATGCACAGCAGAATACCTCAGTTAAAGGAACCGTAGTTGATGAAAAAGGCGCTACACTTCCCGGGGTATCGGTAATGATGGTAGATCAGACAACTAAAAAACAAGAAAGTACGGTTACCGATTTAAAAGGAATATTTGTTTTTAACAATGTTAAAATAGGAAACAGGTACGATTTTTCTTTTAATTATGTCGGTTACGAAAAGAAGACGTCACTTGGCTTTCTAATCAATCCGGGTACCAATAATTCTATCCTCATCCGTATGGAAACCAGTTCTTCAGGTTTGAATGATGTGGTGGTGGTAGGTTATGGTAGCCAGCGGAAAACCAAGATTACCGGAGCAATTTCTCAGGTGAAATCAGAGGAACTGAATAAATACGCTGGCAGTAACTTCGCCCAGCAACTCGCCGGTAAAGCAGCTGGTGTGGTGATTAATGATGCTTCAGCGCAACCAGGCACCGATCCACAGATCGTGATTCGCGGTATCGGTACGCTTACGGCGGGTGTAAGTCCTTTGGTCGTAGTAGATGGTTTTCCACTTTCTGAAGGAAGTTCGCTCAATACCGTGAATCCACAGGATATAGAAACCATTGATATCCTAAAGGATCCGGCATCAGCAGCCATTTATGGTTCAAGGGCTGCCAATGGGGTGATCCTGATTACCACTAAAAATGGCCGTTCAGATAAGAATACCGTTTCTTTCGACTTTTATACTGGTGCGCAGGTGCGTGCAGATAAAGTTGATCTTGTAGACGGTTATCAGTTCGCCCAGCTGAATACCGAAGCACGGGACTGGGGCTATGTGTCCAGAAACACAACAAACAGAAGTATTAGCGATGATTATGCCACCAGGGTTTCGAAGGGTGCAAATAAAAGAGATTTAAGGTTAAACTACATTCAGCCCTATTTAAATAACCAGCCAGGATTAACCAATACCGATTGGCTGGACGAGATTTTTCGAACAGCCCCCATCAGCAGTTATAATGTTGCGGTTTCGGGTGGAAACGATAAATCTAAATATTATTTCTCGGGCAATTATTTTGATCAGGACGGGATCGTGATAGAAACCGGACTGAAACGTTACAGCATGTCGTTTAAGTTTGATTCCAAACTCTCTAAATCATTTGATATAGGTTTGAGCATTAACCCAAGTTACAACCGTCAGAAATTTTTCCAGAATGACGCAAGCAGGAGCAGCGATGCCATTGGTGCCGCACTGATTATGTATCCTTTTTTCCCTGCCAGAAACAACGATGGCACTTTAGCCATAAGCCAGCAGATTACGGCGAATACACCAGAAGATGGTGCCCTTGGTGAAAATCCTGTTGCGATAATGGAAAAAACGAAATACAATAAAAACCTGTTTCGCACCTTTGGTAATGCCTACCTTAATTTTAAACCGGTTGCAGGGCTTACCTTTAAATCACTTTTAGGTGGAGATTACAGCAATAGTTTTATCGACTTTTTTACCCCATCTGATGTGGGTGAATACCGTACCGCAGCACCAAAACCAGCCCGGGCGAGCGAAACAAATGGCTCAGTCATCAATTACCTTTGGGAGAACACCCTTACTTTTGAGAAGACCTTTGGGAAACACGATATCAATGTGCTGGCCGGAACCACTTTTCAGAAAGAATCTGGTAACAATACGCTGGTTTCGGGTACCGGAATTCCTGATAATAATATTGACAACATTGCCGGAGCATCTTCATTTTCTGTGGTTCCGCAAAGGTACGTCTGGACACAGCTTTCTTACCTGACCAGATTACAGTATGCTTATGCAAACAAATACCTGTTTTCGGCAGCTATCAGGAGAGATGGTTCTTCAAGGTTTGGTCAGGATGCAAAATGGGGTAATTTCCCATCGTTAACCGGGGGATGGATTTTGAGCAGGGAAGATTTTTTTCCAAAGGTAAACTGGATTAATTTATTAAAGTTTAGGGCTACTTACGGCAAGGCCGGAAATAATCAGATTGGTAATTACAGTTCTTATGCCCTTGCAAATCCGCTAAGTTATGTAAGCGGATCAACACTTCTTCCAGGCTTTGCTGCAGTTAACCCGGCAAACAGTACACTATCCTGGGAAACTAAAACCTCTTATAATTTTGGAATGGATTTAGGGCTTTTCAAGGTCTTGAACCTTTCTGCCAATTATTATTCGATGGTTACTTCAGATCTTTTATTGCAGGTTCCCTTGCCCTCGCAATCAGGTTATGATAGCGCACTGCAAAATGTGGGCAGGGCTAGCAACAAAGGCCTGGAACTCGAACTCTCTGGTACAAATATTAAACTCGGTCCTTTAAACTGGAATTTTGGTGCCAACATCGCCAGCAATAAAAATAAGGTATTGGAACTGGGGCCAGGGCAGAACCAGATTGTTACTGGTACCAATAGCGCATTCAGAACCAAGGTTGGTGGCCCCATTGCCGAACTTTATGGCTATAACGTAACCGGTGTATATAAAAACCAAAGTGAGATAGACAATAGCCCGCACGTTGCCGGAACCCTGCTTGGCGATTATATTGTGCAGGATGTAAACGGTGATGGAAAAATAACGCCCGATGACCGGATGGGCTTCGGTACCTATGCACCAAAAATTACCTATGGTTTCAACAGTAGTTTGGCTTATAAAAGCTTTGAACTGAGTTTCTCCATCAACGGAATATGGGGAAGGAAGATTTATGATAATGGATTAGTCAATATGGAATCCGGAGAAGGTTTCTCGATGGCCGATACTTATTATTACGAGAACAGGTACCATCCTGTTAATAACCCAAATGGTTTTTTGGCGCAACCCAATACCAATTATTCTGCCAACAGGCTCAATACGAATGCCTCGAATGTTTTCTTCCAAAAGGCTGATTATATCCGCCTGCGTAATGTTCAGCTTACTTATAACCTGTCTTCGAAATTATTGTCTAAACTAAAAGTATCCAGGGCAAGTGTATATGTAACCGGAAATAACCTGCTCACCGTAACTAATTTTCGGGGATTCAATCCTGATGCCACAAGCGATAACGTACTGACCTCAGGCTATTCTAATTCCAACTATCCCGTGGCCAGGTCTTTTGTAGCAGGTTTCAATTTAACCTTTTAATGTAAAGCAACATCTTAATTATATGAAACCATCATCCAGCCTGCTGCTTAAAAACCATAATATACCGATGAAAAAAATAATCAATAAAATACTTGTTACAGGAGGACTTTTCTGTCTTTTAGGAATAACTTCCTGTACTAAAGAACTCAATCAACAGCCCATCACTTCTAAATCTCTCACTAATTTTCTCACCACAGAAACCGAAGTTGAAGAGTATGTGAACGCGGTTTACGGTACCTTACAATTAAATGGCTTATATGGCCTTTACCTGCCTGCCATCGGAGAAATTCCCTCAGATAATACATTCGATGAGGTGCCTGCAAACGACAGCGGGATGTATGGCCAGCTCGATCAGTTTACTACCGTTGCCTCCAATGGTATGCTTTCAGATTTATGGAAGAATTCCTACCAGGGCATTCAGCGCGCCAATACGATACTGAACAGGATAGATGGTATTTCTTATTCCAGCGCTGGCACAAAGCAGGCCAGAAAAGGGGAAATGCATTTCGTACGAGCCCTGCTCTACTTTAATATGGTTCGTGTATTTGGCGATGTACCTTTAGTGACCAAAGAAACCACCAATCCTAACGAGTTTTTTGGGCAGGGGCGTACAAATAAAGATCTGGTATATGCGCAGATCATTTCAGACCTGACCAATGCCATACAAGAATTGCCTGTAAGTACTACTACACCGGGCAAAGCTGTTAAAACAGCTGCTCAATCTTTAATCGGAAAAGTATATTTAACCTTGGGCAAATTTGCAGAAAGCAAAGCCGTACTGGCAGATGTAGTTGCCTCGGGAAGGCACCAGTTGCTTGCTGAGCCAGCTGACATTTTCGCATTGACTAACAAGAACAATAATGAAATTATTTTTGCCGTGCAGTTTGCATCAGGTATAAATGGAAACAGCGAAGGCAGTTCAGCTTATCAGCAGTTCAGCCCATCGGGTACCATCAGCGGCGCAAAAGGCCATAACCTGCCAACCAAAAGTTTCTATCAGCTGTATAGTGCTTCGGATAAACGCAAAACAGCTTATGTTGGCCTAACCAGTGCCGGAACTCCTTTCTCTACCAAACTGAAGGCGTCAGCAACAACACCGGTAGATGGAGGCAGTAATTTTGTGGTGTTGCGTTATGCAGATGTATTGTTGATGCTGGCAGAAGATGAAAATGAGCTGGGGAATGCTGAGACAGCAAAAACTTACCTGAATCTGGTACGAAGAAGAGCGGGCCTGACCGATGCCACACAGCAGAGTCAGGTAGATGTTAGGGATGCAATTACGTTGGAGAGAAGATTGGAGCTGATAGGGGAAGGCCATCGTTGGTTTGATCTGCTCAGAACAGGTACTGCCGTTTCGGTAATGAACACCTGGTTTACCTCACAAAATATAACCACCAGAATTACAAACCACGATCTGCTGCAACCTATTCCGCAAGACCAGATTGATACAGATCCCGCAATTAAACAAAATCCATAAATACCATCAAATTTTAATAAAACGAAATGAAAAGAATTATTTTACAGTTATCCATAGCATGTATTGCTTTTAGTGGGTTTGCACAATCAGTACCAGAAGCTAGCTTAAAAGAAGTGCTAAACCCTAAAAGCCAAAGGGTATTGGTTACGGCCCATCGTGGCGACTGGCGCAATACGCCTGAAAATTCAATTCAGGCCCTTAAAAACTGCATTGCTATGGGAGTAGACATTATGGAACTGGACCTGAAGAAAACAAAAGACGGTCAGCTGGTGATCATGCACGATCAAACCATTGACAGGACCACAACAGGAAAGGGTAATGTGTCTGATTATACCCTAGCCGAATTGAAAACCTTTTTTCTACGCGCAGGTTCCGGGCATCCAACCAAACACCATATACCAACCTTTATTGAAATACTGGCCATTGCGAAAGATAAGATCATTATTGATGTAGATAAGGGATATGATTATTATCCTCAGGTAATTAAGGAATTGCGCGAACAGGGAATGATCGGCCAGGCCATTGTGAATGTAAAAGGAAGTACACCGTTACCCCAGATAGAACAGGAGGTAGGTAAAATTGAGGAAGACATTACCATCATGCCAATAGTGGATATGAAAAGAGCTGATGCTTCAGAAATTATCGCAAGTTATAAACCCCATCGTAAAACCATTATCCAGGCCAACTTCAGTACCGATACCTTATCTGTGTTAAGAAATATTGCCAGCCTGAGAACAAATTATGGTTTATGGATCAATAGTTTATGGCCAGAACAGAACGGTGGTCATGATGATGACCTGGCAGTTGAAGAAAACAAAAAGGATGAAAGCTGGGGCTGGCTGATTAGCCGTAAAGCAAACCTGATCCAGACCGACCGGCCCAAAGAACTTATTGAATATTTAAGAGCGAAAAAACTTCATAAATAGCATATTTGGTTAGATTTTGATTAAGTATAGTTAAGTATTGTATAGAGGCTGTATCATAAAGACTCCAATAGAATGGTCGTCATCTCGACCGGAGCAACGCGAAGTGGAGAGATCTATTTAGTTAGGTTTCTCGACTGCGTTGCACTCCGCTCGAAATGACGGTAACACAAGGGAATTTTTACGTGAAGATTAATTAGGTCATTTATATTGATTTTTATAAAATAAATTATCCTTCAGATTGACAGTTCAATATTTATGATACAGCTTCTTGTTTAAATTTCGTTCAGTTCAAATTTTATGAGATGGAGTCAATAGTTTGAGGTTTTTCCAGACTGGCTATTAAATTTAACCGCTTTCCTTTATCTTTGCCGCTAATTTAATATTCCCAATTCGTGATCAATGTAAATAATATCTCCGTTTCATTTGGCGGAACTACCCTTTTTAGCGATGTAACCTTTTCGATAAACGAGAACGATAAAATCGCGCTGATGGGTAAAAATGGTGCTGGCAAGTCGACCATACTAAAAATCATTGCCGATGTAGCTAAACCTACTTCCGGTAACGTAACAGGTCCGAAAGAAGCGGTGATTGCCTATTTGCCCCAACATTTGCTCACTCATGACAATGTTACTGTTTTTGAGGAAACCATGAAGGCTTTTGCAGAGGTAAACCAGATGCAAAAAGAACTTGATGAGCTGAATGAACAACTTACTATCCGTACCGATTACGAAAGTGATGATTATATGAAGCTTATCGAGCGCGTATCGGAACTGAGTGAGCAATTTTACTCCATTGAAGAAATCAATTATGATGCGGAAGTAGAGAAAGTGTTGAAGGGTTTGGGTTTTGAACGCAAAGACTTTAGCCGCCAAACTTCTGAGTTTTCGGGTGGATGGCGTATGCGCATTGAGTTAGCCAAGATTTTATTAAAGAAACCTGATCTGATCTTACTGGATGAGCCTACCAACCACATGGATATCGAAAGTATTCAATGGCTGGAAGATTTCCTGATCAATTCCGCAAAGGCCGTAATGGTGATCTCTCACGATCGTACTTTTGTAGATAACATTACCAACCGTACCATTGAGGTAACGATGGGCAGGATATATGATTATAAAGCCAAATATACCCATTACCTTCAACTGCGTGCTGATCGCCGTATACACCAGTTAAAGGCTTATGAAGAACAGCAACGTTTTATTGCCGATAACCAGGAGTTTATTGATCGTTTTAGGGGAACTTATTCTAAAACCTTACAGGTGCAATCGCGTGTTAAAATGCTCGAGAAGCTTGAAGTAATTGAGATTGATGAAGTAGATACATCGGCATTACGATTAAAGTTTCCGCCATCGCCACGTTCAGGTCAGTATCCGGTAATGGTAGAAGAACTTACTAAAACTTATGGCGATCATGTGGTTTTCGAAAAAGCATCCATGGTGATCGAACGGGGAGAAAAAGTGGCTTTCGTTGGTAAAAACGGCGAAGGTAAATCGACGATGATTAAAGCCATTATGGGGGAGATAGATTTTGAAGGCGGTTTAAAAGTAGGGCACAATGCTAAAATTGGCTATTTTGCGCAAAACCAGGCCGCATTACTTGATGAGAATCTCACTGTATTCGAAACCATTGATCAGATTCCATTAAGCGATGGCTCAATAAAAATTAAAGACCTTTTAGGTGCCTTTATGTTTAGTGGCGATGATACCACTAAAAAGGTTAAAGTGCTTTCTGGTGGCGAGAAAACGCGTTTAGCGATGATTAAATTGTTGTTAGAGCCTGTAAATGTATTAATCCTCGATGAGCCGACTAACCATTTGGATATGAAGACCAAAGACATTATTAAAGATGCATTAAAAGATTTTGATGGTACTTTAATTTTGGTATCGCATGACCGGGATTTCTTAGATGGATTGGTACAAAAAGTATTTGAATTTGGTAATAAACGTGTTCGCGAACACTTTGAAGATATAAAAGGATTCTTAGCTTATAAAAAAATGAATAGCCTGAAGGAAATTGAGCAGGGCTAAATAGTTTTCCCGATACTAAAATTGAAAAGCAGTTCTGAAGAGAGCTGCTTTTTTTTAAGCTAGCACCGCGAGTGGTCTCGAAGTATCGTCATTGCGAGAAGGCTTTTTCAGCCGACGAAGCAATCTTAATGCGGTCGCTATAAACCCATAGTTGTAAGATTGCTTCGTCGTTCCTCCTCGCAATGACGATCCTATTTAAAATCAAACATGGTACTTGATTAAAGGTCAGTGGCCAGCATCTTTTTATATATAAGCAAGACCCAATGCCATTAAGTTAAGCACCGCGAGTGGTTTCGAAGCATCGTCCTTTCGACCGCAGTGGAGAAATCTTTTAAGATAGTTCAAAGATCTCTCCATTTGCTGCGCTACATCCGATATTTATCGGATCGAGGTGACGACCATTCTATCGGAATCTGTCAATGGTAGAGGTTTGAATTTTTTTAAAGAACAAGAGCGGCAATTTCTTCATCAGAGGTTTCTACCCGGCTAACATCCGTTTGGGCAGCAGCAAAATGATCAATAGTTAAATTGGTTGCTTTGCCCATAATCAAAGCATGGCGATTGGTATTACCTTTTAATTTTAACGTACTGCTGTCGAGAATTTCAGTATAGAGCCCCTCAGTACTGGTGTCAATATCGGCAAAGGCATTTCCCTTAAGAATGATCTGGAGAAATTTCGTGGTGAGTTTTGCTTCTGTTTTCACTACCGCATTTTCATCTGCCTCAATGCGGTAGATATCGTTTACATAAATAATAAGTTTACACTTTTCTTTATCGAGGCTGGTAATACGTAGCACCTCGCCCTGCTGCGTAACTTTCACATGTCCAGTATTGTCATCGGCATAAAATACTCCAATAGTTGACCGCTGAACCAATATTACTTCTACATTGCCCTTTATCACAATCTTTCTAAAGTTTTGAATGTTGTAGAGTAACGTATTCTTTTTTTCTGCAGCTCTTAAATTGTTTGGAAGGGTAGCTGCCAAGGTTATTGCAGTTAATACCATCATGATTAGCGTTTTAATTGTGGTTTTCATATTGTGTTTAATTAAATGTAATTTTTTAGGCTATGGTGATCTGCTAATGGAAATTAGTTTGCACCAATATTATTCAGTTGCATGGTTAACTAAGCTGGTGCCAAAATGAAAATGTGCCCTTAATTGCTTCTTAAGAGGTGTTTCTGCTCATTTGCTTATCGAGAGCTGTTCATTTCCGAACAGTCGATGTGCGACAGCGAACAGTTTTTTTATAGCGCTTATAAAGAACTCCTGTTAAATATGGAAGTAGTTAACTTATTGATTAATAGTTGTTTGAAAATTAATATCAATGCTGGAGTCAATTTATTGCCTAAAATCGGTATGAAAGACAGGGAATTTAAACGAATTAATTGGCCGCGCAGAATCGTCATTCGATTGCTATCAGATGCGAGAAGGCTTTTTCAGCCGGCGAAGCAACTGATATTTAGTGTTATTTTTTTGACCATATAAGACATTTAAGGACATACAAGCTTACATGTTCTTTGTATGGTGTAAAGCTTAAAAGATTATTTAATGAATTAGATGTTCTTTGGTGTCTAAGGTAGTTAATTAAACTGCGTAGTCTTTAATTTTTACGACCACCTCAGACATCTTAACCCAATGAGTTTTGCAAGGATGCAAAATCTTAAACATAATACTTTAGAAAGTGCATATAGTACATCATTCCTATTTTTTTCAGGCCACAGACCTGATGGTTACTCAGCAATGACGACCATTTTATTAGATTCTTTCAATGGTAACCTGTCAAAGGACTAGATTAAATACGCCTTGGCAGGGCGTTTCGATACTTCGTCAAGCTCAGTACAGGCTGAGCTCAACGTGACAATACGAGTCGAAGTTAACTTTGTGATACAGCTTCATTATGCTTAAAAAGCTTCGAGGTTCAAAATCTGTGCCTTATACGCTGCCGGAAGAATTAAGTTTCGTAACGGTTTGTTCACTTTCAGTTTTCGGCTTATTTTGTATAAAGCAAGCACTGATTTAATGGGTTTTCCTTCTCCGAGTTCAAGCAACTCATTCACTTTATGTGGAACGATTAGTGCCTGTATTTTTATCATTAACAGATACCTCAGCGCACCCAGGTGTTTTTTGTACTGATCAAAAAGATCATGAGAAAAACAGCTGCAAATTAAGTTTTTCTCTAACTGTTGTTCATGCATCACTTGCCAGGCTGCAAAATTAGTTGGAAGTCCGTTTATTTCCATGCGATAGCCAACCAGATAGAAACTGGTAAATATTTCTTCCTTTTCTGTTAAAGTGAGTTTTCTTTCCAGCACTTCAAAAGCGCGGATAGAATAATCAATCAGCATGAACAATACATCCCGATAGGCCCAATCTGGAATTTTTGCCTTTCTTCCAGCTTCAACATGCTGATGGATCATGGTAATCTGATCTATCGCTGCATGGGCTTCAGTTAAAGTAGAAAATACGATTTTTTGCGCATAAGCAACCGTAGAAAAAAGTCTTCCCAACGGATCTTTTGGCAGTTTACCCGTAAAATATAACCAATCAACAGCTTTATTCAGGCTAAATTCTGCTGCTGCGCCGGCAAAAATAAAAAGAACAACATCTGTATTGCCCCATATTTTCCTTACGATGGAATGTTTATCTACAAAGTCCATAATCCTCTTCTAATATTTCAATTTTTTTAATGTTGATACGGCACAGTATCAACGGAATAATTCCGAGAATACCAAAAGAACAATCTATCATTTGCCAAAATATGGGAATCTGACGGATGTTCCCGGCAATTAAGGCCAATGGGATGATCGCGACACAGCAGATCATACCAAAATCGATCACCCATTTGTTTTTTACTGGATCTTTTAATGGGCCGATAAAAAGCACGGCCAGCATGAGATGCGCAAAAGCTAGCCAATCGGTGCCATAACTTAAAAATGGATAGCGTAGATTAGTCGTTTTAATTGCCTGATAAACCGTTCTAAGCCAGGTTTTAAGGCTAATTGGATATGTTTCACTGCGTTTAACCAAATAAGCCATTTCGGTTTCTAACGGAAAAGCGGTTAATCCGCTTATCGCCAATCCTACAATAATTGTACAGATATATATATTGACGTGTAGTCTTAGTTTTTGTTCTTCCGTATTCATCGCTTGCCAGTTAAATAATATTGATTTGCCAGCAATTGCACCACTTGATGGCGAAGGTCTTTACGATTGTTCGTATTTACATTTACCAGATAAAAAAGCTTCGATCCTGTTGCCCCAGTCCATCTCCAAAATAGCTGATCAATACTCTTAACCGTGCCATTGTCGAACCACCAGGCAGCATAAATCCGATCAGTTCCTTTGCTGAGGATGGCAGTGTAAATTTCAGTATTAGCTACTTTTTCTTTTTTAATATTATTAAAATCATAACCACTGCCTGTCCAGCATAGTTTAGGGTCGTGCCCGGGAACATAAAATGCCGCAGGCTTGATATAGATTAAGGCTTCGCTATTTTCGAACTTGGATATTCCTGTTTCCAATTGCTTCTTCTTAAAGCCGGATAATTGAATTTGATTGTTGATAGGCGTCAATTGATCCGCTTTTATAATATTTCGAGCAATAAAAATAAGCAAAGCTAATAAGGTGATATGTAATAACTGAAACCTGATATTATAACTTACTGAACTGCTTTGATTAGAAGGCTGTTCGACCGTCGAAAAGCGTTTGATTATAGCTTTCGAAATAAATATTAATGGCAGAATAACATAAATAGATAAGCAGATTATCCCGATCGCATCGTGAGAAATGGTACCAGGCATACTTTTGAAAAATACCAATAACAAGATCCTGAAAAAATTGCTGCAGATGTTTAATCCGATAGTTAGGGAAAACAGTCCGCCAACCAGTATAAATCGTAGCTGCTTGTCTGTCCGTTTTTGGTAATATACCAATAAGAATAAACAGATGATGAGCGAAATAACGAGCATATTTAAGCCTGCGCAGGCCGGATCTACTGCAAAACTATGTTTTTCGAGTTCGATAATGTTCCCAACAGCAGTAGCATGCATACCTATTGCATTAAGAAGCGCTGTTACTTTGGTGGTAAGCCATAAGCGGATGGGGAAATCGACAATGGAAATAAGATATTTAAATACCGGAGAAAGTAGAAAAAGTAAAAACAAAAAAGCTTCGCTTAACTTGCCCAGGCTATTTTCTATAAATAATAATGCCGCAAATAACAACGCAATAAAAAAGAAGGTCTTAACTGGTATACAAATAGCGAAAACAATTGTTATAACAGCAGGGATTAAGTACCTTAAAGAGAATTGACCGCTTTTAAAGTTGCAGATAAATGGAGATAGCAGGAGTCCTATATATAAATTTATACCCCAGCTTAAAAAGCCAGGTAGAAACCATAATAGTATAATAAAATACACGAAACTTATTCCCACAAACATAAATGGAAAGACTGGTTTTTTGAGATTGATAGCTAACATACTATAGCTTTTTTATCTTTCCTTTTAAAAAACATATAGCTAATAAAGCTCATACAAAGGGCAAAAAGTGCCCACTCGTGTGGCTCTGGCACGGCACCAGATGATTTCATTGAAGCATTTTTTAAACTGTTTTTGTTCTCCTCAATATTAAAACGATCATAATCTTTTTGTGTTTCGAGTACAATTAAGCTCGATACAGGTGATACAATGAAAGCTTGCTCTGCCTCTGCAATTAAATCAGGTTTGATGTAATTTTTCGAGAAAAAATCCGGACCTACTTTTTTCATAATATCATTATAGGCAAATAGGCGTAACAAATGATCAGGGACATTTTGAGTCTGTACATTATCTGCTTTTTTTATCATTAAAGCTGCATCTTCAATTACAACAGTTTGATCGTTTTCTTGATTCTGTATAAATAAATTATTGGCCATTAATTTATCCAGAGTTTCCATGCTTCCAGACGCATAGTTAAATACCCGAAGTTCTTTTAATGCTTTCAGATATGGACTTTCTAACAATCCCAGGTTAAAAAAATGGATCTGTTTTGGCGCTTTTAAATAATTTACAAGTTCCTTACTAAAATGGCTATCCCCAAGGTCGTTTAGGTTAGGGGTTTGTATACCTCCCTTCGATACAAGTAATGTTTTTTCGGGAGCGTTTATTTCCTGGATTGGAAACAAGCTAAAAGTGTAGCCAGAAAGCTTCTTAAACAGCTCTTCGCGGTTTTGCGGTGTAAGTTTAATCATCGAACGATCGAAAACATAGACAGGTTTTTCTTGCGCCATCATGCAAACTGAATCGAATTCTGCTTTACTCCAGCTGCGGTTAATGTCCAGGTATATGCAATCTGGACTAAATGAGCTATATTTTTTATTGTAATTGACGAGTTGATAACTGTTGCCAGCAAAAGAGAATGCTGCCGTTGATAATGGAGGGGCCAAACATGAAATACTTGCATTCCATTGCTGTTTTTCTTCAGATAAATAAACATTCCGGTCCATTTCTTTAAAAGATTTGGGTAGTTTTAATCCCGTTATTTTACCTGAATAGGTGAGTTGGGTAGTTTCTAAAACATTGCTGGCAACCGGACCCTCAAAAAATATTGGTTGATAGATCAGCTGCTTCCCTTCTTTCAGCAGCGGACTGGTTACACCAATCTTAAACTTGCGATTTTCTTTAGGCGTGCAAGGAAATACCCGTACTGTGATGGTATTGCCCTCTTGCCAATGAATTACAGAAGGATCACGTTGTTCTGTACCTACAATGGTATTATAAGCAGAGTCTGCTTTAGCTTTTGTAGTCAACCTCGATTTTTCTTCTTTTCCCGCTATCCATAACGATAATGAAGAAACTACCGAACCCTCTGAAAGATTAAAAGTGTAAATGGCCTCCTGACTGCTCCAGGAGGACTTAGCATTGTTTTTAATCATTACTGTTTTTTCGGTATAAGCTATTCGATATGCCGGAAATAATCTAATGTTATTGATCATACTTATGGTTTCGAGGTGGTCACCTGCCCATAAACGCTCTTGCGCCTGATGCCTTGCCCGATATAATGATTTTAAAATATTGATTCTTTGTTTTTCATCGAGGTTCGGTTTCTTAAACAACAATGTAGAAATCACCACTAATGGATCATGTTGTTGTTTCTCGTCAAATGATCTGTTAGGCATCCCCCCAAAAAAAAGATGGTCTATATCCGCTTCGTGATACACGAATCCTGTTTTCAATAAACGTTCGGTAACAAAAGTTGGTTCAAGTTGCTGGCCCACTTCAACCCATGCAGGCAATTTCGAATCATTCAAAGTATTTCTATTGATTATTGAATTGATTTTTTCATTGATTTTTTGCCACTTTAACGCGAAAAATGTTGCCGCGATGAGTGGTAATAGGCAACCTGCAACGATTGGATACCATAACTTTCTATCGATGCGTATCGCCTTTATGATAAGGGCAATGGTAATGATGGTTAAAAATAAAGGAACATAAGTATGAATGGAAATGCCTAAAGCCACTAAACCAATTAAACTGATGAAATAGAGCGGAAATAGAAATATTGAATAATAAATAAAAAGCATCAGGGCTAATCCAACAAAAAAGAACAGAACATAACTGAATTTTTGTAAAAGGACTAATCTAAAGTTAGAGGCTAGGATTAGTGTAACAACCGACAGAGCAATCCATACTGAACACCATGTTACCGAGCTATCAAATACATTTATTTCGCGGTTTAAACTAAATGCGCTAATGAATAATAGAATGAGTAATAAAACCGTATGGTGTAATTTTCCTTGCCCCCAATGCCATTTATAATTCGAAAAAAGATGTACAAGTAAACATATTTGATAAACTGCAGAAAGGGCATAGTTAACAAAAAATATACCTATACTATTTTCCTGTTCGATATTAATGGTTAATCCAAAAATGAGTGCAGAAATGGATACCATAATTAATCCGCCAAAGTATAGGGGATCCTGTGAGCGTAATTTATTCAATTGATTCATGTTTTTGGTTTTTAAAGTGCTTTGTATTTCAAAGTTAATATGGATAAAAAAACAGCTTTGTTGCTGTTTTGTAAAGTGCTTTGTATTTCAAAGTAAAAGCTAAAAACTGAATATTCCAAAAAAAGTTGAAGATTTTCGACATGATGAATTTTTATCTTCTTGTATTGAGATTGTAAATAGGGAGCCGGGTGTGCTTAAATATTGTGGGATAGTTGATTATTTACCGTGGGTTTGCACAAGATAAATATGCGTTTTTAAAAAGCAAAAGAGCCAGCATCGCGCTGGCGCTCTTGTTATCATTAACTAAACTAAATCAACGCACTGCTGCTAGCAGTTGTCTCATTCGTTAAACAAATATCCTTCGGATTGACAATTAAAACGAAGATGGTTGTTAAATACGGAAAATGTCCTGTTGAGTGGGTTTTGGCGGAATTTAATTTCGTTTGTATTTTTAATTATACTTTTAAGCGAAATTTTGTTCTTTTTTGTGATCTGCATAAGGGTTTAATAGAGAGTATTCATATATTTGGGTATTCATTATAAAACTAAGCCTAAAAGAAATAAATAGACTAACCACTATAATGGAATTATACACTCCTGACCAAACTGACAGAGATATTTTAACACTTTTACAAAAAGATGCAAGGCTAACCTACAAAGAACTTGCTGCTATACTACATCTTTCAAAATCTCCGATTCAGGAACGTGTAAAACGCCTGGAACGTTTAGGGTTCATTTCTTCTGTAGTGGCATTAATTGATCCTAATAAATTTGGCAACTGCATGATCTGTTATCTGCAGGTTCAGCTTACCAATCATTCTGTTAATACCTTCAGGTTATTTCAGCAGGAGGTAAGCAAATTCGATGAAGTATTGGAGTGTTACCATACTACAGGTGGCTTTGATTTTATGTTAAAGGTTGTTGCCAGGAATATGATCGCTTATAACGATTTTCTGACTAATAAATTTGGTCGTTTGGATAACATAGGCACCCTGAATAGTTCACTTGTAATTACACAGGCCAAACGCGAAACTGCTCTGCCTGTTTAGGGCTTAAAATAATATATTACTTTGATAATCACTAACCAATCAACCTAATGTAAACTTGATCGAAAACTGTGTTTCGTTAGGTTGTATTGTTTTTAGCGAGAAATCAAAGCCATGGTTTAAAAGAATTTCGCGCACTAAGGTCAATCCAATTCCCTGTCCATCTTTTTTAGTGCTGAAGAATGGACTGAACAACTGCTCAGTATCTTGTTGAGAAATTCCTTTTCCGGTATCTGATATGGTGAGCATTTGCTTAGACTGATCTAGCGTTAATGTAATTTTTCCTGTATTTTCGATCGCTTCAATTGCATTTTTAATAATATTGATCAGTGCCTGTTCCATTTGTTCAACATCGGCCGAGATAAAATAGCTTTCATGGGTACCTTCGAAATCAATTTTGATATTTTTTTCGTTTGCCTGAAAATACATGAGTTCAGTAACCGATTTTATCAGCTCAACCAGGTTTATTCTTTTTCTGTTTGCCGCTGGTAGTTTAACCAGATCTGCAAAGTTCCGCATAAAAATATTTAGGTTCTGATTCCTGTCTGCAGCAATTTTTAATGCATTTTTTAAGGAATAGTCCTGTTCGTTTAGCCACAGATTTTGTTGTGATAGCGCAGTATTGATGATCGAATTTACCGGCCCTACCGTATTATTTACTTCGTGTGCCATCATTCGGATCACTTTATTGTACACACCTTTCTCTGCCGCAAAAATTTCGGCGGTTACCTCTTCCATCATGATGAAAATACGCTCAAAACCGCGGTCAATAAATCTTGATTTCTGGATCTTATAGGTATGCACCCCGTTAACTCGCACTACTTTAGAACTGCCTGTTTCTATTTCATGTATCTGGTTTTCAAGAAAATGTTGGTTGTTGGCTAAAATTTCGGTTGCTTTTGGATTAATTTGTTTAACCTGCTTATCATAATCTAAAATAACAATGCCGGTAGGCGAGGTCTGAATCAATTTTTCGAGAAAAAAGTGTTGTTCCTGTTGTTTGGTCCGTTCCGTTCTAAGTTCATCAATCATCCGGTTGTAAACATCTACCAGCTCATCTACTTCTTTTTTGCCGGTAGATAGAAATTTAACATTAAAATCTTTATCTTTTATTGCCGAAACCCCCTGACTCAAATAACTAAGCGGCGCAATTAACTGTTTGTATAAACTCAGCGAAATCAATATCGAAATGATAATAAATACCTCAGCAAGCAAGAAAATAAGCTTATTTTCTTTGAAAATGAAGTAGCTCATCACCAGACAGATCAGGTGGAGCAGCACTAAAAAAAGGATATATTTAGTCTTCAGTTTCATTAAAAGGGATTTGATATTTTTCCAACCGGCGGTAAAGTGCATTTCGGGTAATGCCCAAAGATGCAGCGGCTTTTGTAATCCTGTTTTTATGGAAATTCATGGCTTGTTTAACCATCTCGGCTTCCATCTGGTCTAAAGTCATCGTGCCAACGCCAGGCAATTTTACTTTTTCGTTCCTTAAAGGGGATAAATTCAGTTGAGATTGAAATTCATCGATTCCCAATTCATTTTTATGGCTGATCAATACTGTTCGTTCTACCAGGTTTTTTAACTGCCTGATGTTTCCCGGCAAGGCCAGTTGTTGCAACCAGCGCATTGCCGCTGAGGAGATGGATAAATCAGGACGATCGTAAATCTCTTTCATGTTGTTAATGAAGAAATTTACAAGTAATGGAATATCTGATGGACGTTCTCTTAAAGCAGGCAGGTGAATGGTGATTAAATTGATCCGGTACAATAAATCTTCTCTGAAAAGGCCCGAAGCCACCATTTCGTTCAGGTTTTTATTGGTGGCGCAAACTACCCTGGTATCAACCGTTTTGGTGCGGCTGCTGCCCAAAACCTCGTAAGTTCTGTCTTGCAGTACCCTTAATAGTTTTACCTGACTCGAAGCTTCAAGGTCGCCAATTTCATCCAGGAATATAGTTCCCTTGTTTGCCATTTCAAAACGACCTGTTCTGTCAAAACGGGCATCGGTAAACGCACCCCGAACATGGCCAAACATTTCACTCTCAAATAAAGAGGAAGAAATGCCACCCAGGTTTACTTTTACAAAGGCTTTACTCATGCGGTTGCTGTTTTCATGGATGGCTTCCGCAATCAGCTCTTTTCCTGTCCCACTTTCACCTGTAATCAGAATTGAGGCATTGGTAGATGCAACACGACCAATAGTTTCAAGAATGGCCAGCAAACCCGGATCTTCCCCAATAATCTGCTTAAAATTATATTTTTTATCGAGTTCTTTTCGGCTTCTTGATATTACTTTTTTGCCGTTTAACTGTAGTAACGTTTCTACCGACTGTAATACATATTCATTGTTCCATGGCTTATTGATAAAATCGTTTGCACCCAGTTTCATTCCCTGTACAGCAAGTTCGATGCTTGCCCAGCCCGTGATCAATATTATAGGTATTGCAACATCAAAAGTCCTGATTTTTTTGAGCAGGTCCATACCTTCTTTACCCGAAGTACCAATCGAAAAGTTCAGATCTAAAATAATAAGTTCAGGCTTTTGGGTTTTTACCACCTCAAAAGCCTGAGCAGGACTATCTGTACTCACGATTTCATTTCCAGTATTTTTTAAAAGAAGCGAAAGTGAAGTACGTACAGCTATATCGTCATCAACAATTAATATCATATGCGAAGTTAAGATAAGTTATTCTTCATGCAATGCAACAGCAGGATGGATGCTGGCAGCCTGTTTACCGGGATATAACGAACAGAATAAAACCAGCAGATAAATGAATGCCACTGATAAGAGCATCGCAATGATATAAACACTTGCAGGAATATCAAAAACACTCAGTAATGGAAATTGGACAGCAAAAAAACAACCAACCAGTAAGGACATGGTAGCCAATATGATCGCTTCCATAACCAATTGATAAGAAACCGATCGACCGCTTGCACCGATGGCCCTGCGCAAGCCGATTTCTCCCTTTCTTTTATTGATGTTGTACCACAATACGCCAAATAAACCCAATGCAACATTAATAATCAGAAAACTGGCAATAATGATAAAAATAACCATTGGGGTAATGGTTCGCCTGTTTCTCTTATCGCGCATTTCATCTACATGTTGTATTTCCACAGCGTTATGCGTAGAGGTTGCCATAAATTTATACAATTTACTTTCGAAAGTGGCGTCTGCACTTTCGCGTACTTTAATTAGGACCGTACCGGTCCACTTTAAGTATCCCGTATCTAAAGGGCTGAACAAAGCATTATTGCCAGGCTGGAAATCGCCGTTCGCTTTAATATCAGCTACTACGCCAATAACCTTTAATTTGTTTTTGTCATCAAAATCGCCAATAAACTTTCCTATTGCTTTTTGTTTTCCAAACATTTCATTTTTTAAGGTTTCATTAATAATAACCCCTTTATCTTTGCTTACCGCATCTTCCGGCAAAAACCACCTGCCTTCGAGTAAAGAAACGTTCCATACTTTCTGATAATCATTGCCGACCATGTAATTACTCACACGATCGTATTTTCGTCTGTTGTGCGTAAGTCCTGTACTCATAAAACTATCAGAATAGGGATAATTAGAACTTGAAAGGGAGATACTTTCGATTTGCGGCATGGCTTTTAATGACTTAGTGAGATTATCATAAAAAGTAACCAGCGAATCGCGGTTTTTGGGAAGCTGGCCATTACCATAGGCAACCGACCAAACTCTTTTATAATCGAAACCAAGTGGTTTGCTATAATTCTGGTAATAATAAGTGAGGTAAGAAAAAACCGCAAATATCACCAGAAAGGAAATCAGGATTTCGGAAAGGAAAAGAAAATTCTGTTTCCTTTTATTCCATATCAATTTAAATAGGTGTTTAAACATCATAATATCTTTTAGGCTTTAAGGGCTTTAACTACATTCAATTTCGACATGCGCCAGGCTGGATAAACGCCAGAAATGAGTCCGAAAAATACGCAGGCAAGGAAACTATAGCACAGTACTGCGAAATTCATTGTAAGGCGCATGTTGGAAAGAAAATCGGATTCATTAATGAGCGTAATCACAACAAGTGAAAGAATTATACCGATAAATCCACCAAGAAAGGTAAGGATCATATTTTCTACAATAAACTGGTAAACCAATGTTTTTGAAGAGGCACCAAATGCTTTACGGACACCAATTTCAGACGAACGTTCCATAATCCTGGTGATGTTGATATTAACCAGGTTAATGGTTGGCAGTAGCAAGAAAAGCAGTATAAACCCGCCGGCCAAAGTAATTACCTTTGCAACTGCACCATTTGTAGAATCGCCTCCAATTCTTCTGCTAACGCTGGTAAAAAATGGATCGGCATTACAGTAAAGTTTATCAAAATCCTTGGGAATTGGTACTTTCTTGATCATCTGTTTAAATTCCTTTTCTAGTTTAGGAAGATCAGCTTTACTTTTTGCGAGCAGAACTGCATTGTAAGCACCCATTACATCAGTATTGTTGCGATTTTCTTTTGCAATACTGTAAGGTAAATACATATCGCCATTAAAATTCCGAACTGTTTCTGATACATTTTCAACTACCCCAATAACCCTGTAATTGATATTATCTGCAGAAATAAATTTGCCCACAACCGATTTTTCATCGCCAAAATAAGCTTCTTTTGTTTCTTTCGAAATTACCGCAACCAATTCTGCATTATCTATTTCCTTTTGTGAAAATGCTTTTCCTTCCAGAAATTTATATTCCAGTACATTCCAATAATCTGCGTTGGTGTATTGATAACCTATAACCAGTTTTTTATTGTTTACATAAGCATTAGATGCTTTCGAACCAGAGGTAATGGCCATTTTTTGCAGGTTTTTTAAGGTAGCTACATAATGTTCCAAAAAATAAACGGAAACATTACTGCTGTTCATCCAACCTTCTTTAGAATTTTTGATTTCAATTCGTTCTATGTATAATGATCGTTCTCTTTTATAATCGGGGTAATCCGGACTGATCATTTTATCAGCCAGTGCGGTAACCACCATCAAAATGGTGAGTGTAAAGCTAATCCCGAACAGGCTGATGAAGGTGAAGAATTTTCTCCGTTTCAATACAGCCAAGGCTATTTTAAAGTAGTTTTTTAACATAATTTCGGATTATTGAACTTGTGAACCATCAAATAGACGTACCAGGCGGTGTGTTTTATGTGCCATGCTTTCATCATGCGTTACCATAACAATGGTGGTACCTTCATTTTTATTCAGGTTGATCAGGATATCCATAATCTCGTTCCCCATAGCACTATCTAAATTTCCGGTGGGTTCATCGGCTAAAATAATCTGTGGATTGCCAACAATAGCCCTTGCAATGGCCACACGCTGCCGCTGACCGCCCGAAAGCTGTGTGGGGAAATGTTTTAAGCGGTTGCTTAACCCAACTTTTTCTAAAGCTGCAGTAGCAAGCACTTTTCGTTCTTTGGCTGATGAAGTACGGTACAATAGCGGTAATTCTACATTGTCCAATACCCGCAAATCATTGATCAGGTGATAACTTTGAAAGATAAAACCCAGTTTTTGATTTCTGAATTTTGCCAGTTTCTGATCGGAGAAACGGCTGATATCCTGTTCATCAATTTTAATGTTTCCTTTTGATGGCTCATCCAATAAGCCCATAATATTCAGGAGCGTACTTTTACCACAGCCTGATGGACCCATGATCGAAAGAAACTCACCTTTGGCAATATCCAGGCTGATTCCGTTGATGGCAAGTGTTTCTACCGTATCGGTCCGGTAAACTTTTTCAATGTTTTGTAAGCGAATCATAATGTATAATTAGTAATTAAGATTTATTAATAGGTTATTTTTCTGTTTTTTTCGAAATCGTAAAGCGAGAGGTAACGAAGCTGGTAGTAAGCACCCCAGAAATCGCGCAGGGAGGATACATAATCGCGTTTTGCCCTGTCGTTTTCCTGAAAGGCGATACTGAGGTCGGTAATACTGAGGTTGCCCAAAACATACCGCTCGCTGGCAATTTTGTATTTTTCGGCAGCAATCTTTTCGGCTTCATCAGTAAGCAGGATCTGTTCTTTCATCATGTTAAAAAGCGTTACCTGTGTTACAATCTGCTGTTTAAACGTCTGTTTATCCTGCTCTACAGCATAGGTGATAAATTGCTCGTTGGCCTGAGCAGTTTTGGTCCGCGATTTAGATCTTCCCCAATCCATTACAGGGATAGCGAGCTTTAATTCCACAGATTGCTGGTTTTTTGGCGAGCGGTAAATGTCGAAAGCGCTGTTTGCCGCATTAGAGAAACCAAGGTTAGCCCTTAAGGTTGCAGTTAAGCCATTTTCGCCTTTTGCTTTGGCTACATCTCTTTTGGCTTCGGCCAAACGGCGGATAAAGCCAATGGCATCCGAACGGTTTTCGAAAGCTTCGGCCAGAACTTTCTCTGTAATTACGGTCATTTGAGCTACTACTGCAGGCATCTGCAATTTAATCCTGTCGTCGCCTTCAATGCCAATGTAGCTTCGCAAGTTTAAGGTGGCAATTTCTACATCACGTTTTGCGGTACCCACTGCCTTCTGTGCATTTAAAACTTCTAACTGAAGTTGCAACATTTCATTTTTAGAGATTTTGCCCAATTCGAATTTTGTACCGGCAATGGTTAAAATGCGTTTGGTGTTTCCATAATTTAAATCGGCAATGTTCAGGTTAACCTGTGCCAGTAACAAATCGAAAAAATACTCTGTAACCGTAATAGCAATTTTTTCCTGTGTTTCTATAAAAACCTGTTTGCTTTCATTGAATTTTAAGGGTTCTATTTTCTTATCCCATTTTAGGCTGTTAAACTGTAGTAAGGGCTGTGTATAGCCAATGCCGTAGGGGATTCCGTTGTACAGCACACTGTTTCTGTCGAAATCATCAAAACGTTGGAGCTGCGTGGTTCCATAAACAGTTCCTCCGGTAGCGGCAATGCTCTGACTAAAATTTAATGTCAAAGAGGAGTTATCATAATGTACGGGTTGAAAAAGTATACTTCCGTTAGGCTGTTGAACCTGTGTGTAGGTTTTGGTGTATCCCGGTAAAATCCCTTCCAATGCGAGTTGTGGCTGGTAATTGGATTTAAATGTGCGCCACTCCCAATATTTGGTTTCCTTTACAGTGATAGCCTGTTTGGCCGCAATAGAGTTTGCCTTCGCCATTTCCACAACCTGCTGTAAGGTGAATTGCAGGGTGTCTGTTTTTGGAAATGCGAAACCTTTCCAAGTAACCATGATCAATAAACACATAAATAAAAATTTCCCTCGCATAGTCTTAATTACTGATGGTTATGGTTTTTGTATTTTTATAGTTGCCCATATCTGAGGTAATTACCTCATCGCCAGCTTTTAGTCCGCTTAAAATTTCTACATAATCGAAATTGCTTAAACCGGTTTTAACGGCTCTCCGCTCGGCAATCCCATTTTTAAGTACAAAAACTTCCTGGAGGTTGGAACCGTTAAATGCCGGGCCATTGGCAATCCTTAATACACCATTTCTGGTGGCGGTAACCAGAAAAACATCAACTTTTTGGTTTGGACGAAGTTCTTTACTGTCTTTTTGGTTCAATTGAATATCGAAGGAAACAATGGCGTTGCTGACTGAAGGAGAGATGTTTACAATGGAGCCACGTAACTGTGTATTGCCGATGCGGATAATGGCAGCCATATTGTTGTGGATTTTATCCAGCAGGTTATCAGACATGCTCCCGGCAACTTTAAAACCGCTTAAATCGGCAATTTTGACTAGAGCATCGCCCTCATGAACGCTCGAGCCTATATTTTTGTTTACCCAGGTAATTACGCCGGGTCTTGTTGCAATTACATCAGCCAGATCGAGCTTTCGTTTTAGCGCATCAAGATCATTCCTCTGGATGGCCAAAGCAATTTCAGCTTCCCTGATTTCGATTTTCATGGTCTGCTGTTTGCTCCTGATCTCATTTTCCAGTTGAAGTTTTTCCAGTTCAGCAACTTTTAGGTCAAGTTCAGTGCGTTCTACATCTTCCTTTGTTCCGCCGCCTGCTTTTAATAATCTTTTAGCTGAAGAAACTGCATCTTTTAGGTTACTGATGCGTAATTGTTTAATGTTGTTATTGGATTTGATATCGAAAAAACTCTTCTCCAGATCTAATTTCAGCTTACGGATCTCATTTTCTTTTGATTCCATTTGAAACTGAAGTTTTCCATAATCCGTTTGGGTAACGGATTTATCAAGCGATAAAATAGATTGACCTTTATTCACTTTGTTACCGGCATCCATTAATACATTTTTAATCGATGCGTTTATCGGACTTGTTAAAACCTCTTCGAATTCAGGTAGTATCTCGCCGGTAGCATTGATGGTATTTTCGATTATTCCGGTCTCTACCCTGGCTGTAGTAATATCAGCATCGGTTAGCGATGGCTTAAAATAAAACCGCACCAGCCATACGGTAGTCGCGAGAATAATGATGATGATAAAAATGATGAGGTAAGTTTTCTTTTTCCTTTTCGAAGAAACTTCTTCTTCAATGAGTTTGTCCATTTAAATATTTTATACCAGGCTTTACAATAGGAATGCCATTGTTAAGTTGTTGTTTATTAGAGGCTTATTCTTTATTCTGTAATTAAAAATGCCCGATATCGAACATCCTGTTTATTATCGGGCAAAAATTGAATTGCTGGGTTGTAGACGGATTTGTGGCAAAGGATTTAAGGTCAAATATTTGTTACGGATAAAACCTTGCTGAATAACTACTTTAGTTAGATATTGGGTAACGGTTTATCTTATAATAAGATCGTATTCGCTTGTTGCAGCCTGCCGAATGCAGCAATAAATGTTTTTAGAACTGAAATCAAATTAACATCATACTATGTCGAATCAAAACAATGCAGCAAATACTACCGGAGCCCTAACAGATGCCGGGATAAGTCCTGACAAGAAAACATTTTTGCAATCACTCACCGAAGATTGGTGGGCAGTTATATTGGGAACAGTGATTATTACCGCTGTACTATATTTAACCAGCGATGGCACTGCAATCAGTTTACCTGCATTTAAATGGGCAAATAGTGAAGATCTTTTGGGCAAGATATTATCAGCAGCTAACTTATTGCGGATTGTTGAAATGGGGGCTGTTTTTCTGGCTTTAGCTTCAATAGCTATAGGTTTATCAGGGGGTAATGTTGTAAGGTTTGCTGGTGGTTTTTCGCTTATCTATTTGTTAGCCATCGTTTCCTTTATTATAGGAGGCAATAAAAGTGTATCCTATTTTGGATTGGAATATGTGGTATTTGCATTGCTTATCGGTATTGCGTTAGGTAATTTAATCAAGTTGCCATCCTGGCTAAAAGAAGCGGTAAGATCTGAATTTTATATTAAGACAGGTTTAGTCATATTGGGAACGACTATTTTGTCGGCCGATTTGGTTAAAGCTGGTTTGCCTGGTATCATACAGGCGGTTATTGTTGTTACCGTAGTCTGGTTTTTTTCGATGTGGTTGAGCCGCAAGTTAAAAGTTGATGATGAATTTGGTGTGATATTAGCGTCAGCAGTGTCTATATGTGGGGTTTCTGCAGCAATTGTAGCCGCTGGCGCTATTAATGGCGATAAACGTAAATTATCTTATGTAACCACTTTAGTATTGATTATGGCTATCCCGATGATGATCATTTTGCCCTGGGCGGTAAAGTATTTTCATATACCTGAAGTGATTGGAGGAGCGTGGCTGGGCGGCACTTTAGATACCACGGCAACAGTAACTGCTGCTGGCGATTTGGTTGGGCCAATAGCTGTTAAAGCAGGTGTTATTGCTAAGTTTTCGCAAAATGTTTTTATTGGTGTCGCTGCATTTTTCATTGCAATATGGTGGGCCTATAAAAAACCTAAGGGTGATGATGGCGTAATCCTTAAAGCAGAGCGACCGGGATTGAAAATTGTGTGGGAGCGATTTCCGAAATTTGTATTGGGTTTTGTTGCGGCATCTTTAGTATTTTCTTTTCTTTTATCTCCTGCAACGGCAAAAAGTGTCGGGCCAACCTTAAATGGTTTACGAACCGTGTGGTTTGCAATCGCATTTATTTCGATCGGTATGGAAGCTAAATTTTCATCATTGGTGAAACTTCAGGGTGGTAAACCCGCATTTACTTTTGTTATAGCACAAATATTTAATATATTCTGGACCCTTTTATGGTCGTACATTTTATTTGGCGGGTATTTATTACCTGTGCCTGATTTTAAGTAGGTGAAGCATTGGATTTTACTCTATTATTCAAAGATTCCTGTAGAAAGGTCGTCATTGCGAGGAACGAAGATAACCGAACTAAGTGAGCTCATGAATGCCTTTAAAAACATGTGCAAAAATGAATAATCTTAATGCGGACGCTGGTAGCGATTGTTGTAAGATTGCTTCGTCTGCCTAAAAAAAGAGGGTATTCCATAAATTGTAATTCAATTGAAATTTGTCACGTTGAGCTCAGCATGTACTGAGCTTGACGAATGTATCGAAACGCCTTGTAAGGCATTTAAAATAGGCCCTTCGACAAGCTCAGGATGACAATTCTATATTTATGATATAGCCTCTTTTTACTTTTTTTGTTTCATTATTTTGCCAATGCAATAGTTTGCAATGCAATTGTTTCCGGGCTACTCATTTCTGTGGTTAGTGCAGCAAATCGGTCCAGGTTCAATTTTGGTGTTTTACCCATTACTAATGTATGTTTGTTAGTAGCTCCGCTTAATTTTAGATCGGCATTGTTTTCGATTACGGTATATAAACTTTCTGTATCAGAATTGATTTCTGCAAGAGCATTTCCTGTTAAAAATACCTGTAGATATTTAACATCCAATTTGCCTTGTGTTTTTACCACAGCGTAGTCGGATGCTTTAACCCTATAGATATTATTAACATAAAGGGTTATTCTGGCTATTTCTTTATCTTCTGAACTAATTTTTAATGCATATCCATCTTGTATTACTTTTACTTTGCCTGTATTGTCATCATTGTAGCTAATACCTTCTTTTTCTCGTTGAATTAAGGTAACTTCTACATTTCCACTTACGATAACCTGGTTAACGTTTTTAGGTGCTAAAACTTTAGTTGGTTGTTTCTCATCAGCCATTACACTTGTAGAGAAAATAGAAGCGCTTAAAACGATTGTTGCTAAAAGCGATTTTGTTAGGGTTTTAATAGAGGTTTTCATAATGCTGTTGTTTATTTTTTATATAATATTTTGTGATTGTTTTGTAGATAAGACGCCACTATGGGCGAAACGTTGCAGCTGAAATGCCGCTATTATACCAACACAGCTGAATTGTCGACGAACTGGATTTAAAAACTGCCCAATCGAAATTATTTTGTATTCGATCGATGTGGACTTCTGCTTATTTTGTTTCCCTTCCAATCCGTGATTTTTCTGATACAGAACTTAATGGTCAGATTTTATATTATCTTTAAACAAGGATTCCCACACACTCAACAACAAGTTATTCAGTTAATTAAGAGAGGGGATCTTGAGATTTCATTTTTTTTGACCAAATCATTTGAAGAATAATATGAGAAGTAAAAAATCTAGCTACCTGGCATTTTTGATTTGCCTGATTTATATCTGTTTTTCTGGTTTTATTTCAGATAAACAGGTTTATCCACGTTTAGGTATAGTATCTGGTTTAACACAAGATAGTTTAGCTTATGTTTCTGGTTTTAAAATGATCGGCGAATCGGTTCCGAAGATGCTTTCACCTGCATTAAGCGATGATCAATTTAATGCCAATTTAAAAAAGATTAAAGCAGCAAAATGTAAAGTGTTAAGCTGTAACCTTTTTTACCCGGCAAGTTTAAAAATAGCTGGTCCGGAGGTAGATGAGGCGAAGGTTTTAACTTACACCGAAACAGTTCTTTCAAGAGCGGGACAAGCAGGAGTTAAGTTTATTGTTTTGGGTAGCTCGGGTGCAAGAAGCATTCCCGCAGATTATGATGTCGTTAAGGCAAAATCTGATTTCGTTATTTTGGCTAGAAAGCTAGCGCGAATTGCCGGAAAATATAAGGTTACCATTTTGTTAGAAAATCTTGAGACTACCGAAACTAACTTCATTACCTCGTTAAAGTCGGCGGCAGAAATTGTAAGGGAAGTTAATCACCCTAATTTCAGGCTTAACGCCGATATATTTCACATGATGCGTGAAGGAGAATCTCCTGATGAAATTATAGAAGCCGGTGCCTTGATTGGATTTTCAGAGGTTGCCGAAAAACAAAACAGGACATTGCCTGGTGTTATGGGTGACGATTTTAGACCTTATTTGAGAGCTTTGCACAAAATAAACTATAAAGGTTTCATTTTTATTGAGGGGAGCATCAAAAATGCGGCGACAGAAATGCCGCTTGCTTTTAAATATCTATCTGCTCAGATTGCAGAAATATATTCAGAAAAGAAAACTAATTGATTGTTTATCGGCTATTTGAGATATAACTGGCCGTTATTCGATAATAAAACCAAAGATTGCATATTTGGTTCTTTTGCAGCGATGTCTCTCGCCGTGCCCGACAACATTTTTATTGTAAATATAAATTGGTTTTAACTATTCCTAAGCAGGAACAGGCTGTTCAGCTTTATTAGTTTTAGATACTATGTTTAGTGCATTTAAGGAAATACTGATGTTTAAAGTATAGAAACCTTCATCGTCAATTCCAGCGGTCATTTCTGCATTTTGATGATAGGCATATTTGAGTCGGTTATTGATATTGTCCATTCCTGAGCCGAAGCCTACCTTGCTTTTTATCAATCTCGGTAAATTACGGCTTTCGATATGCAATTTTCCATCAAAAGTGTAAACATCTATAGTAGCTTTATTTTCTACATCATTAAGGTTTCCATGTTTAAACATATTTTCCAGAATAGTAAGCAAAACAAGTGGAATTAATTTAATTTCATCAAGATCAGGTCCGCTGGCAAACTCAATATAAATTGCACCTTGGGTAATTCGGTGCAGGCCGATCAGGTTTTCACACTGCGAAATTTCATCACTTAAACTAACATAACCTTCGTTGTGTTGCGTACTCGCTGCAAAGCGCATCATGTCAGAAAGGTAAAGCATTACTTTAGCATCTTCCGGAGCGTAAGCACTTAGTTTTTGGTGCACAAACTCAAATGTATTAAAAAGCAGATGGGGATTAATCTGTGCTTTCATGAAAGCATTCTTAGACATGGCCAGTTCTTTATCCATTTTTTCCTTCTCAATAAGCATTTGAAAACGCTGTTTTTCGATACGGGATTTTTCAGCTTTTTCTTTGATGAACCGCTTTAAGAAATAATAACCTGTAGAAAAAAGAAGGAAAAACGAACCTCTATAAAGTACCCTGGATATTCTGATCTTCAGGCTTGGCAATTTCCCTGGTAAAATATTGGTATAAGTATTTAGCAAAATGTCAACTCCAGTAACTATGCCTAAATAAATCGAGATCGTAAATATAACAACCAGAGGAACCTTCCATATCGCTCTGTTAGGGAACGTTGTCGCTTTTTCCATCAGTAAAGCAGAGGTATAGAAAAAGGTAATATTAATGATATAATGAATGGCATAATTGCCGAATGTGCCTAGCATACCAGCAAAGTAAACAACCATAACAGTTTCCCAAATGATAAATACAGTCCATGCAATTATGTGTATCCTGTAAGTATATAGCCAGTTTCGCAACATGCTGTTGCTCCTTTTTAACCTATTCATAAAGACTTATTTACTATCCGTGTAACAATTAAAGTTACAGGGTGCCATCGCAGCTAGTTTTCGAAAAAAAACAAATTATGAAAACTCAAAAATTAGCTAAAAGAACACTTTTTGTATTTAAAAAAAAATATAGTGGAAAGATAAACGAAATAACAACCATTTCCGAGCCAACTACTGTAACAGTTACTACAAATACAGGCATAATTTAAAATTATTGAATGTTTTCATCAGTAGTCGCTATTTTTTACGGCTACTGATGATTAACCTTTCGGAAATAAAACTTTTAAACTCACTATAATAAATATCTCCAACGGTAAAGCTAATGTGGTTGTTCATCGTAATCCGATTGCCATCTATATACAAAATCTTATCAATGGCCACGATATAACCACGGTGTAATTGTATAAAGCCGTTTTTGATGCTAAGCTGTTCCCGAACATCTTTTAAGCTTAAGTAAGCAATAATTATTTTTCCTACAGTATGTAATTTAATATAATTATGAAAACTTTCAAAAGCAATAATATCTTCATATTTAACCATTACCGCACGGTGCTCTTCTTCCTTGTTTTTCACTAGAAAATAATCTTCGTTGGCACCCCCAGTCATTTCATGGCCAAAAAGCCGGGTAATTGTGGTGGCAAATTTAGCATAGCTATATGGCTTAAGCAAATAAGCATCTCCTGCAGCTTCAAAAGCATCAAAAGCATACTCTTGGTGTGAAGTAGTGAAGATGAGTTTTCTGGTTCTGAAGCGGATGGCCTTGGCCAGTTCCAGCCCTGAAATTTGGGGCATTTCCACGTCCATAAAAATTACATCAACTGTTTCTGAGCTGGCCAGCTCCCTTAAAGCAGTAATTGGGTCAGTATATTGCTGTATAAGCCGCATGTTTGGAGTATCTTCAATATATTTTTGTAGTCCCGCTAAGGAGCTGTACTGGTCGTCTATGGCTATGCACTTAATCATCTTCAAAATATCTGGTTCTCTTATAACGAAATTACGCCTTTTTGTAACGAAAAGAATACTATCTGTACGCTTTAATTTTAAATCCTTCCCTTATTCACTAATTTAAAGTAAAATTTATCGATTAAGTTTACAAGATGCGGGCAATAGCTACAATCCATAAAATATGCTGGCATCCCGATAAAATATACTCCACCTTAAATGGATTTGCTAATCTATTATAAGTTAAAGTTTATTTAATTAAGAGCACAGGCTCATCCGCTTTGTTACAAGAATATACATATACCTACACCCATGTAGTTTTAGCTGTTTATTAAGCCTTTTCATGTTTTGTGTCATTGCATTGCAATGTACCGTACTGATTATGTTGGCTAAACGTCATTTGTATTCATTTAAACGTGACTTGGTTTTATTAAAGATATTTTTGCAATACAGATTTATCCCTTTAATTTATGGCTGATCACTTATTGAAAAATGTACTTTATTCCGTTCTCGATCTTGCAACCGTTTTAGATGGTTTTACTGCTGCAGATACCTTTAAAACCAGTCTCGATTTAGCTAAACAGTCTGAAACTTTAGGTTATACACGTTACTGGTTTGCCGAACACCATAATATGGCCGGTGTAGCCAGTTCGGCAACGGCGGTACTTATTGGTTATATTGCCGGTAATACCAATAGTATACGTGTAGGTTCCGGAGGCATTATGCTGCCCAATCACGCACCCTTAATTGTAGCAGAACAATTTGGTACACTGGCTTCACTTTATCCTAATCGGATCGATCTGGGTTTGGGTAGGGCACCCGGAACCGATCAGGTTACGGCTATGGCCATCCGTGGCGAAAACTTTAATGCTGCCCATAGCTTTCCCAGGGATATTGAAAAACTGCAACAGTTGTTCTCTGCCAGTAATAATCGGGCAAGCGTAAGGGCAATGCCAGGAGAAGGCCTGGATATTCCGATCTGGATTTTAGGTTCGAGTACAGATAGCGCACGCTTAGCCGCAGAAAAAGGACTTCCTTACGCTTTTGCCAGTCATTTTGCCCCAACCTATTTCGAACAGGCGATATCCATTTATAAAAATAATTTTAAACCATCAGCATTTTTACAGGAACCCTATGTAATGGCATGTGTGAATGTGGTAGCTGCAGATACTGATGCAGAAGCAGAACGTTTATCAAGCTCAGTAAAACGTATGTTTTTAGGTGTCATTACAGGCAAAAGAGAATTACTAAAACCTGCTGTTGATGATATCAATGAATATTGGGGTCAGTTGGAAAAAGAAGCTGTAGAGCAGATGTTGTATTATTCTTTTATTGGCAGCGGTAATACCATTAAAGAAAATTTGGAAGCATTTGTTGCCAAATATGGTATAAACGAGATCATGAGCACATCGCATATTTACGACCATCAGGCAAAATTGCATTCGAATAAAATTTTTGCCGGGTTGTTTGAGTAGTTGCGAGTCATATCAATCGCGTCATGCTCCCGCAGATATCGCTGATTACGCAGAACCTATTGCTTTTTGATGTTAAGCAGTTAATGAAATTAAGACTATATTGTTAAATCAATCGCATCATATTCCCCGATATCGCTGATTATACAGAACTTATTTCATTTTGACCATTAAGTAGTTAATGACATTAAGACTCTGTTATAAATATCTGCGTCAATCTTCTTAGATCTGCGGGAAACAGATAGCCTACTTTTTTTCGCAAATATCGCTGACGTGCGCAGAATCCCGTCCATTTTACATCTTACATTTTCCCTTTAACCACCGAGTTCACAGAGAAAAAATCACAGAGGACACAAAGTTAGTGAGGTACAATTTCCGCGGTAGTCTTCTTAAATCTGCGGTAGCTAATCGCTTAATGTTCCCGCAGATATCGCTGACGTACGCAGAATCCCGTCCATTTTCCATCTTACATCTTCCATTTAACCACTGAGTTCACAGAGAAAAAATCACAGAGGACACAAAGTTAGTCCGATACAATTTCCGCGGTATTCTACTTAAATCTGCGGGAGCTAATCGCTTAATGTTCCCGCAAATATCGCTGACGCGCGCAGAATCCCGTCCATTTTACATCTTACATTTTCCCTTTAACCACCGAGTTCACAGAGAAAAAATCACAGAGGACACAAAGTTAGTGAGATACAATTTCCGCGGTAGTCTTCTTAAATCTGGGGGAGCTAATCGCTTAATGTTCCCGCAGATATCGCTGACGCGCGCAGAATCCCGATCCATTTTACATCTTACATTTTCCATCATCACTTATACTTTAAGATTTGTTAATAATAAGGGAATATTGAGCTGGTAGCTTTGCTGTGAAAATAAGCACCATCCCTTGAGCGAAACTTTACTTTCATCTTTACAGTGCGGAAGCCATCGGGCAATGGAAAAAATCTACCAGTTTTATTGGGGAGATATTTTTGATGCTGCACTAAAAAAAACGGGTGATGAAGCCCTTGCACAGGATATTACCCAGGAGATTTTCATTTCGCTCTGGGAAAACCATAAAACGATTAACCTGTCTGGAAGCCTGGCTGCTTATCTGCATGGAGCTGTAAAATATAAAGTGATTAATTATTTCAGGTCGGGCAGTATTAAAGAACAGCACCAAACTGCGCTTGCAGCCCTGATGGATGAGCAGCATACTGCCGCGGCGGATGATAAATTAATTTTAAAAGAGCTTCACCTGGAGGTAGATGCCGCCATTGCACTTTTACCCGAAAAAATGCAACTGGTATTCTCAATGAGCCGAAAACAGGAGAAATCCATCAAAGAAATTGCTGCTGAACTCAACGTTTCTGTACAAACAGTAAAAAACCAGATCTCTGCAGCATTAAAGCTTCTTAAAAAAAGTCTTTCCTATATCATGTTAATTGCTGTATTGATCGGATTAACATAAAGTTAATCTATAGATAACATCTTTGGTTAGTACCTCTTTGCTTTTGAACTGACATGTATTTAAATGACAGAAGAACAGGCAAAGGAACTGCTGCAGAAATATCTCGATCAGCAGGCAAGTCCGCAAGAGCAAAAAAAAGTTGAAGAGTGGTACGCCACACTTCAGGCAAAAGATGTGGTGTTACCCGCCGATCGGAAAGCTGCGATAGGGGCAGAAATGTTTGCTCACCTTCAGATCGCTATGCATGGGAAGCCAGAACCAGGCAAAGTATTCAAACTACAATCTTTTATCAGGATTGCTGCCGCCGTATTCCTCATCATTACAATAGGAATAAGTGTTTGGAAGCTCAATACCAAAGTGGCGTGTGAAAATCAGGTAACCATAGTTACCGGAAGGGCACAACAGAAGCGAATTACTTTATCAGATGGTTCGGTGGTTTTATTAGGTCCGTCAGCGAAACTCTGCTATCCTAAAACCTTTGCATTAAACAGCCGCCATATTGCACTTAAAGAGGGGGAAGCTTTTTTTGATATTGCTCATCAGGAAAAAAGACCATTTACAGTGCATACAAGCGCTGGGTTGGATATTAAAGTTTTAGGGACTTCTTTCAAAGTTAAAGCTTATCAGGGCAATAAGCAGCTTGAGGTTGCTGTAGTTACGGGTAAAGTTGCGGTGAGTAATCAAAAAGGCAACCTGGCTACGCTGGTTAAGGATGAGTTTTTAACCTATGATAAAAATGAAGGTCGCGCTGCCATCCGTAAAATCAAAGCGTCTGCTTTTATCGAATTTGCTTTCGATGGTGCAAACCTCGATCAGGTGATCACTAAACTCCAATATGTGTACAGTATTAAAATTTTGCTGAACGATACGGCTTTGGGCAAACTTAAAACTACTGCATCCTTCAGCAGCAAACAATCGCCTGAAGAGATTTTGGATATTATCTGCAGTCTGCATCACCTCAGGTTCAATGCATCAAAAAATCATAAAACATTTAATATATACAGATGAGATAGGATATAGAATTTTCTACGGTACCGGTCAGACTGGTCGCCGCAATCTTTCTTTCTGGCCAATGGCCAGCATAATTAAAGCTTTACAAAAATAAAATCAAACAAATTAAGCAATGAAAACAACCTCCGCTAAGAGGACACCAGCTCTTTACAAGATCATGAAATACTCATGTTTAACATTTACAATCCTCTGCTTTTTTTGCAGCTCTATCCTCGCTTCAGCAGGTATGGCACAAAAATTAGAGAAAACTACGGTTAGCATTACCATCAATAAAGGCCGTAAGATGACTGAGATCATCAAAGAAATTGAATCCCGTACCGGACTTAGTTTTGTGTACAATCCAGATCAGCTGCAACAAAAAAATATGTTTTTAAGCGGCGATTTTAATACAGAACCCGTAAGATCACTTTTAGACAGGCTTGGTTTGCAGGTTTTGGAAAAAGGTGGATATGTGATTTTAAACAATGCCGTGATGAATAAGCCTGACCGGGTGGTTACAGGCGTAGTAAAAGATACCACAGGTTTGGCACTTCCAGGTGTTTCGGTAAAGGTATTGGGCACACAAAGTGGTACTATTACCGATGGAAATGGTACTTATCGCATTGCAGTTGGCGCTGATGCTGTGCTGTCATTCTCCATGATCGGTTACCAGACCAGGGAAGCGAAAGTTGGCGAAGACCAGGTCATTAATATTGTTTTGAAAGAAGAACGCTCCACACTTGCCGATGTAGTGGTTGTGGGTTACGGTACGCAGAAAAAAGAAACCTTAACCGGAGCAATTAGTATTGTGGGGATGGATAAACTTTCATCACGTTCGTTAAATAGTGTAGGCGAGGTGCTTGCCGGAAAAACCCCGGGTGTGATTGTAACCAATGAGGGTGGTGATCCAACATCTACACCGCGTATCAACGTTCGTGGCTCAGGTGGTCTTAATGGAGAAAATGTACTGTATGTAATTGATGGATCTATATTTTCGGGTACACCACAGCTTAACCCTAACGATATAGAGTCGATATCGGTACTAAAAGATGGATCTGCTGCCATTTACGGCGCAAGGGCTTCTGGTGGCGTGGTATTAATAACCACCAAAAAAGGTAAAAACGGAAAAATGCAGATCAGTTTCGACGCCAAGGTTGGCCAACAAAGCGCCTGGAAAAAGCTAGAACCACTAAATGCACAACAACGTGCACAGGTGGCAGCAACAGCGGCCAAAAATGGCGGAACTACGATTTTGCCTTCCTTTGATGCCGCAAAATATCCTGACGGACAGATTACCCGCACCAATTGGATGGACGAGGTTTTTAGGGATGGATTGTTGCAAGACTACAATGCCGCAATAAACGGTGGTAGCGAAAAATCGAACTATTATCTAAGTTTTAATTACCGCAATGCAGAAGGGATTGTGTTAAACACCAAAGCCAAACGTTACAACTTCAGGATCAATACCGAGCATGAGGTGACCAATTGGTTAAAAGTTGGCGAAAACCTTTCGTATAGCAGTACCAACGGTAACGGAGCCAACACCAGCAGCGATTACACAGGGGCCTTGCTTTCGGCCATTTATTACCCAACCAATGGTACACCTTATAATGCCGATGGCAGTTTTGCAGGTTTGCCTGGACCGTATGCAGGAGATTACGGGGATGTAGTTAACCCTGTTGCTGAGTTGAAACGTATCGATATCAACAACCCTAAAAATGTGTTGGTGATTAATCCTTATGTTAACATTAAACTGGCTAAAGGCCTAAGCTTTAGATCGAATTTAAGTATCACTAAAATTGATTCGACATTTAAAAGCTTTACACCCAAAAGGCCAGAGGTAGGTAAACCTGTGTTGAGCAATAGTTTGCGTGAAAGTAGCAACCATAACAGCGATTTCCTGGCAGAACAAGTTTTAAATTACAAAACTACCTTTGGTAACCATCAGCTAGATCTTACCGGTGGTTATTCGTTTCAAAAAATGCAGTATAGAAGTTTAGTTGCTTCAGGGGCTGGTTTTGACGATGAATCGCCACAATACAGATATTTGATGAATGCTACAGTAATTCAACCTTCATATAGTGGTTATATTGCACAGGCACTTTCATCACTGTTTCTGAGGGCGAACTATAACTATCGTGAAAAATATCTGGTGTCGTTAATCGGTCGCCGTGATGGATCATCGTTACTCACCAAAAATAACAGGACCAGGAATTATGGTTCGGCTTCGGTTGGATGGGTAATGAGCAAAGAAGATTTTCTTAAAGATGTAAGTTGGTTAAATGAATTGAAATTAAGGAGCAGCTACGGCTTTCTCGGTAATTTAGCTTCACTAACTACCGATGCGGTTAATCCATTATTAACGCCAACGCAAAGTTATTTTGGGCAAACGCCAACTTTGCAAAATGGTTATGTACAAAACATTTTAGCCAATCCTAATATAGCATGGGCAGAATCAAAACAAACCAACATTGGTGCTGATGTAGCAGTACTGGGACGGATAAATCTTTCAGCAGATTATTTTATCAAAGAAATCGATAGAATGATCTTAACCAGAACATTGCCCGGAACTGCAGGTTTAAATACTCAAATCATTAATGCAGGTAAGGTAAAAGATAAAGGTATTGAGTTAGGGTTAACTTACAATAGTGATAAAAATGCAGCTTTCACCTACTCGGTAAATGCTACTTTAACCAAAATAAATAACAAAATAGAAGAACTTATACCTGGTATAGAAAACCAGGTTGTATCTACCAATTTCCGGAATGAGGTTGCTCCCCTTACCAATAGGGTAGGACAGGCGTTGTATAGTTATTTTGTATTAAAAACTGATGGCATTTTCCAAAGTCAGGCAGAAGCCGATAACTACAAAAACGCTAATGGACAAAAGATACAGCCGAATGCAAAAGCTGGTGATTTTAAATTTGTTGATATGAATGGAGATGGATCAATTGATAGTAAAGACCGTTATTTTGCAGGCAGTGCATACCCTAACTTTACTTACGGTTTAAGCTTTAATGCAAGTTATAAAAATTTCGACTTTAATATTTTTGCACAAGGTGTACAAGGCAATAAATTATTCAATGCGGTAAAACGTACTACTTACAGCGCTAGTGGCCCTTCTTACAATAAACTGGTCGGTATTCTTGATGCCTGGTCTCCTGAAAATCCAGGGGGTAAAGTTCCAATTATTTCTACCAGCGATGCCAATGGAAACTTTGCAGCTTCTGATTTTTATATTGAAGATGGTTCTTACCTGCGCATCCGTAATGTAACCTTAGGGTATAGTTTGCCAAAATCAATCGCCAATAAATTAAAAACAGGTGGCGTAAGGGTTTATGCCACAGCAAACAACCTTTTTACCATTACTAAATATTCGGGCTTTGATCCGGAAATCGGAATGGACAACAACGGAGTGGATGTTGGGCGTTATCCGCAAGCCAGAAGCTTTATCCTTGGTTTAAGTGTAAATCTATAATCACAAAATAACAATGAAAACGAATTTAAAATATATGGCATTTGCCGCCCTTGCTTTTTTCTCTTCCTGTACAAAAGAGCTTGATATCGTGCCTGAGGGATCTCCATCGGCACAAAATTTCTGGAAAACAAAAGAAGATGCGCTAAAAGCCGAGGGCGGAATGTACGAAAACTACAACGCCGAAGATTTTTACGGTCGCGGGATGTTCTGGTTTATCAATGCCAGCGATGATATGGTTACCGGCCGCAACAAGCCAGAGGCCGATAACATTAAAAACTTTAACCGTACTTACGTAGGCGGTGGTTATACCGAAACGCAATGGAGTATGCGTTATGCCATCATCAAACGTGCCAACGATATCATTATCAATGTGCCAAAGATCAATATGGATGAAAGTTTAAAGAAACAGATCATTGGCGATGCTTATTTTAATGCTGGTTTGGTTTATTTTCAGCTGGCTGCAAATTATGGAAATGATAAAGCGGGTGTACCAATTGTTAGGCCTGAAACCGATGCATCTCAGCCCATTCCCCGCGCCAGCAATGTAAACGAAAACTACGATTATATTATTTCGCTTTTATTAAAGGCAGCCGATAACCTTCCCTTGTTCTCTGCAATGAAAGCTGCAGATTATGGTAAAGCGCACAAAACTGCTGCATGGGCTTACCTATCTAAAGTGTACCTGTTCAAAAAAGATTATGCCAATGCTGCTAAATATGCTGATATGGTCATCACTTCAGGTCAGCATGATTTAATCAATACGGGTTTTGCAGATGTTTTTAAAGCTTCAAACAACTGGTCTAAAGAATACATTTGGTCAGTAGTTTGTACGCCAAGCGGCGGCGGAACAGGCTGGGGAAGCAAGCTCCCTGGTGTAATGCTAACCAACAAAGCATGGGGTATTTATAATGGATGGGGTTATTACCTGCCAACCAAAGAACTTTACGATTCTTACGAAGCCGGAGATCAACGCAGGGAAGCTACCATTTTGAAACCTGGTGATAAATTTATGTTCTTTGGTACTGAGCGCAGCTTTACCAAAGATGCAGGAGCGACTTCAAATTACCAGTTTAAAAAATACATGGAGCCGTTTTCTTATGCTAACCCAATTCCAACACATGTTAACCCTAACGGTGATAACGGAACTACGGATTTAAATGTGCCATTAATGCGTTATGCCGAAGTTTTGCTAATCAAAGCCGAAGCTGCAATTAACCTAAGCGGTGCAGGAGCGGGCGATACCGAACTGAACAAAATCAGGCTTCGTGCAGGTTTAGGTGCCAAAACGGGAATGACTATAAATGATCTTAAGCGCGAACGCCGTAATGAGCTTGCCGGAGAATGGGCAGATCGTCACCGCGATTTAGTAAGATGGGGCGATGCTCAATCCGCTTATGCCAAGCCATTACACGATTTTGATGGAACTGTAATCTGGCCGGCAAGAACTTTCAACCCACAGATACACGATGTTTGGGCGGTGCCACAAAGAGAAATCGATAACAGTGCAGGTGTAATTAAACAAAATCCAGGATGGTAAAAAAAATAGGGATAAACTTTGCAGTGCTGGCCTTTGTGCTGGGGCTGCAAAGTGCATCTGCCCAGGTAAAGCTAAATGCAAACCGTGGACATAGCCATAACGATTATAAGCAGGAAATCCCCCTTTTAACGGCATATTATGCCGAAATGGGATCTATTGAGGCCGATGTATTTTTAAAAGACGGACAATTATATGTAGCACATGAAGCTTCAGAAATTAAGCCGGGTTTTACCCTTAAAAAAATATACCTCGATCCGCTAGCCGGGTTTTTTAAAGCAAAAGGAAATCATCCTTATAGCAATGCGACCTTAAAACTACAATTGGTAGTTGATGTAAAGGAAGATTACAAGCATGTACTCCCGGTATTGCTAAAAGAGCTCGAAGGTTATGCTGAGGTATTCGATGCAAAAAAGAATGCCAATGCAATTAAAGTAGTGGTTAGTGGCGATATGCCTGCGCCAGCCGATTTTAAAGATTATGATGAGAAATTATTTTTCGACGGCAGGCCGGCAACCACTTATACCGATGCGCAATTGGCAAGGGTAGCGATGATCAGCGATGATTTGAAAAATCAGACCGTATGGAACGGAAAGGGTAATCCTACCAAAACAGATGAAGCAAAGATGAGAGGCACGATAGAGCAGGCACATCGTAAAGGCAAACCTTTCCGCTTTTGGGCTTCACAGGATAGTCCGAACACCTGGATTGTACTCGAAAGGCTTGGTGCAGATTGGATTAATACGGATAAACCGACCAAACTGAAAGATTTTTATCTTCATCAGGATAAATTGAGTTATACCAATCCAAAACCATATACGACCTATACACCAACTTATAAAACCGACGGCCAAGACAAAGCGCCCAAACATGTTATTTTGTTAATTGGTGATGGGATGGGACTGGCTGCAATCCACGCTGGCTTGATTGCCAATCATGGAGATCTGAACATGGCAAAGTTCCATTATATTGGCTTTTCTGAAACCGCTGCTGCCGATGCTGGAAACACCGATTCGGCTGCGGGAGGCAGTGCCATGGCAATTGGTTATAAAACCAATAACCGTTACATTGGTATGGGACCTGATGATCAGAATAAAACCAATTTGGTTGATACTTTAGCTATCTTCGGTATCAAAAGTGGTATCATCACCGCTGGCGATCTGACTGATGCAACACCAGCAGTATTTTACGCCCATCAGCTCGACCGCTCTTATAACGGTGCAATTGCGAATGATCTGTTAAGCAGCAAGGCCGAAGTTTTAGTCGGTTCTAACCGCAAAGCTTTCGAGCAGAATAAAAACAGCAGGCTTTTGGCAGATCTAAAAACTAAAGGTTTTCAGGTAACAAATAGATTAGCTGATTTTGAAAAGCAGCATGAAGGTAAACAATTGGTTTTACTTGATGATTCGGCTACCCGGCCTGTGCTAAAAGGCCGTGGCGGTATGCTTAAAAAATCTTTATCACACACCACGCAGATTTTATCAAAAAATAAACCTGGTTTCTTCATTATGGCCGAAGGTGCGCAGATCGATTACGGTGGCCATACCAACGATCTGCCTTATCTCGTTACCGAACTACACGATTTCGACCGTACCGTTGCCGAAGCCCTTCGCTTTGCTGATCAGGATGGTGAAACATTGGTGATCGTAACTGCCGATCATGAAACCGGTGGATTAACACTTTTAGATGGTGCCGCCGAAAAAGGAATGGTAAGGGGCGAATTTAGCACCAACGATCATACGGGTATCATGGTTCCGGTGTTTGCTTACGGTCCTGGCTCGCAAAACTTTACTGGTGTTTATCCTAATAACCAGATTTTTCATAAAATCATCAAGTCTTACCGTTTAGCGAAGGCTAAATAAAAGGAATAAGCCAAATCCCAATGGTGGTGTCTGCATACCAGAGCACAATATCATTAACCACTGATGCACACAGATAAACACGGATCTATATCTGTGTGCATCCTTTTTTCTGTGGTTAAATATATTTACGTCTACCTGATGCTTAACGTAATAACATTATTTACAATGCCGCTCTTTTAATTCGTTTTAAGTTAACAGGTGGTGTCTGTATACCAAAGCACAATATCATTAACCACTGATGCACACAGATAAACACGGATCCTATATCTGTGTGCATCCTTTTTATCTGTGGTGAAATATTATGCTTAACGTAATGACCTTATTTAATTTACAACGCTGCTTTTTTAATTCGTGTTAAGTTAACATACCGTTGCTAATTTTAACCCAACAAATAACAGATAATGGAAAGAAGATCTGCACTCAAAAATATCGGTGGCCTGTTTTTGCTGCCAACCTTATCAAAAAAATCATTCTCAACAGAGAAAAAACCTGTTTTAAGGGTTGCGCACATTACCGATGTACATCTGAAAAACCAATTTAATGCACCAGCAAGATTTGCAAAATGCCTGCACCACTTACAGGCACAATTTCCAAAAGTAGATTTGATTTTAAATGGTGGAGATATTGTTTTCGACATGAACAAAGAAAACATAGACACCATTAACGATCAATGGAAACTGGTACAGGAAACCATGAAAAACGAATGCAGCATTCCTGTACATTACTGTTTGGGGAACCACGATATCTGGTGGAATGAAACGGCTAAAGGAGATGTTTTTTATGGAAAAAAATATGCCATGGATAAATTGCAGTTGGCTAAACCTTATTACAGTGTGGTAAAAAGCAATTGGAAAATCATTGTGCTGGATAGTACCCATTTGGATATCGATAATACCTGGTACATTGGCAAACTGGGCGATGAGCAATTAGATTGGCTTAAAAACGAACTGGAAAACACCAGTAAAACGATGCCGGTGATGGTGATGTCGCACATTCCGATCCTTACGGCACTATTGATGATAGAAGATAATATTGTAAACAAATGGACCATGTTGGGTGGGGATATGCATACCGATACCGCTAAAATTATTAATCTTTTTTATCAGCATCCCAATGTAAAACTGTGTTTAAGTGGTCATTTGCATATGCGCGATAAAGTGGTGTACAACAATGTGACCTATCTTTGCAATGGAGCGGTATCTGGTGCGTGGTGGGAAGGCAACAGAAGAGAAACCGCACCAGGTTACGGTTTAATTGATTTGTATAACGATGGGGGTTTTGAAGAAAAATATGTGAATTATTAAATGATGAAAATGTAATATGGGTGATAGAGCAGGCTAGTTTAGGCCCAGTTGAATACTGCATCTGTATAGTTGTTCTACGCTTCAAGTCCTTCATTCATAAACCTGACAGCAACGGAAATCCTTTTTGTTTTGCAGCAACCTCAAATATACTGTCATGCTGAGGTACGAAGCATCTGCAGGCTATAAAACAGATGCTTCGTACCTCAGCATGACAGCATCACAAAAAGATTGAAGTGGATGGCAGGGCTGCAGTTCCCGATGGAAAAATGGGCATATATTTCCAAAAAAAAAAGCAAAAATAATCTATAAAATCTGAGCGGAACTTTCTAACGTTCTAAAACTATTCTTGTTATTCCCTTAACATTGCCTTCACATCCAGATCCTTGCTTTGTTCAAAAAAATTAAATGAAGAAAGAACTACTCACCTTGATAGTAGCCATATCTATCGGTATGGTATCGTGTAAGAAAAGTCACGAAGAAACCCCGGTACAATTTACTTATCCTGCCTTTGCAGAAGTTTCCGATCCTTCGGTGCTTTTCACAACTGCAGCCGGCGTAAAAGTGTACAACGGAGGTTTTGGATCAGCAGTTGCCGCCGACCCCAACTCGCCAGATGTTTTTTATATGCTAACCGATAGGGGAGCGAACGTTGCCGGACAGCTCGCAAACTCAATCATCATCGGAAAACCTGATTTTGATCCACAGATTGGAAAATTCAGGCTGAAAGATGGGAAATTGGTACTCGAACAAACTATCGAACTTAAAAATGCATCTGGCAATAAATTAAATGGCCTTCCAAATCCTGCGGGAATGGGGGCTTCCGGTGAAACTGCTTACGACTTAAATGGACAGGTGATTGCTCCAAGTGCTGATGGAATCGATTCAGAAGGCTTGGTAAGGGCAGCTGACGGATCATTTTGGATCAGTGATGAATACGGCCCACATATTGCACACTTCGATGCAACTGGTAAAACGATAGAACGCATTAACCCATTTGGGACGGGAACCGGTGGACGTACCATTCCGGCTGTATTCGCCAATAGAAGAGCAAACCGTGGTATGGAAGGTTTGGCCATTACCCCAGATGGAAAAACTTTGGTAGGCATGATGCAGTCGCCAATGTACAATCCGTCTAAAGCTGCAGTTACCAATTCGGTGGTATTAAGAATTTTGACTTTTGATATCGCAAGCGGAGCTACCAGACAATATGCTTACCTGATGGATAATGCTACTTTAACAGGTGTGAGCGATATTGTTGCCGTTAACAGCACCACTTTCCTAACCATTGAACGTGATGGATTGTATGGCGGCGCAGCAAGCAATCCCGCAACATTTAAAAAAGTTTTCAAAATAGACCTGAGTGGTGCTACGGATATTTCTGATTCCGGCAATGGCGCAACAGGAAAACTTTATGGCGGCAAAACCGTGGAAGAGCTGAATAACGCAGCAGGTTTAAGCACCGCGGGAATTATCCCGGTAAGCAAATCCATTGTTTTAGACCTGTTGAAAGATCTACCTTCCATTTATCCGCATGATAAAGCAGAAGGTTTAGCCTTACTACCAGGCAATATCCTCGTAATTTCTAACGATGATGATTTTGGTGTGGTGGATAATGGAGCTAGTGGCTTTGCACAGAAAATATTGCCTTTAACAAATTCGGTTGATAGAAACCGTTTATACTTTGTTAAAATTAAACTTTAAAGCATTTAGCCATGTGTCAATTGACTCATGGCTAATTTAATATCATGAAATAAGGCATAAGTTGAAAATTATGTACACTTAGTGAGTAGTTAAATACCGTAATTTTACCTTTTTTATGTCTTTCTGTATGGATTAAGGATAAGATTGTTAAGTTTGGTGTAGCCTATCTTAATTTGCCTATGTATTATAGCTGTGCAATTGTTGACGATGAACAGCATGCCATTGATGTACTTCATGATTATATTGAAGACACCTGTTTTTTGAAACTGTTTAGTACCTTTAATAATCCCATTGATGCATTAAAAACAATTAGTGAAGGTGATAAAATCGATTTTCTTTTTTTAGATATAGATATGGATGGAATGAAGGGGACTGAATTATCCCGGCATCTCCGCTCCAAAGCCAGGTTTGTAATCTACGCATCTTCCCATCTTGAAAATGAGGTGAGAAAAATAGATTCCAGCTTTGAATGTTATCTTGGCAAACCAATCTCAATGAAACGTTTTGCAGGTACCATTGATAAACTGATAAGACTTAATAATTTGCCGGTAAACAATTGAAATAGTTTATGATCGAACTCGCTTGCCCTGGTATTATCTGGTTGCAAAGGAGGCGCAAACGTCTTAAACAACGCTTTATACTGAGGGTTCATGCGTTGGCGCAAAGAAAATCGGGCCTTGTTTTTACCTTGCTTTCAGAGATCAGATTATTATGAGGTGCTTAAAGCGCTGGCGATTGATCTTTACGTTAAATTTCTTATCGCATTCGCGCTTCTAATGATGAATGATTTTCTAATTAGGTGGCGCTCCGATACGACAATTCTCTTTGCTTATTCTGGTTTCAGGGAAAAACAATCTCAACAGTATGGTATTAATTCTTGTTTGTTTTAAGATGTCAATGTAATATTTAAATTTGGCCCGATAAAACAATCCTCAATATGACCTTTGTAGAAAAATTGCAGGCCTTACGCCAATTAATGCTTGCTCAACAGGTAGATGCTTATATTATAACCGCTGCAGATCCACACATCAGTGAATATTTACCGGCACATTATAAGGCTATACCTTTTGCTTGTGGATTTACAGGGTCGGCTGGTACACTGGTCATTACTCAGGATTTTGCAGGTCTGTGGACTGATTCGCGATATTTTACACAAGCTGAAACAGAATTGAGCGGTACCGGTTACGAATTGGTAAAGTTGAAAGTGCCACATACACCAGAGTATATCAATTGGCTGCCCGAAATTTTGCCGGGTGGTGCAAAAGTAGGCTTTAACCACGAACTCATTACGGTGGCATTAGCACTTGAGATGCAGAATAGTTTATCCCAGCGTGAAATAGAAATCATTGATATTGATTTTATCAGCACAATTTGGCAGGATAGGGCAGGTCTACCCGCAGAAAAGGCTTTTTTAATCGGCGAAGAGGCTGCGGGACTTAGTATTTCGGCTAAAATAAACGAAGTAAGAGCGGCTTTAAAAATAAATGGGGCAGATTATCATTTTATTTCTTCGCTTGATGACATCGCCTGGCTTTTTAACTTAAGGGGAAAAGATGTAGATTATAATCCTGTAACTTTAAGTTTTGCTTTAATAACACCTGCAGCGGTAAAACTCTTTATCGACAAACAAAAGCTTTCGCAAACTGATATCGATACTTTAAATCAGCAGGACGTAACTTTGCATCCGTATGGTGAGGTAGCTGAGGCATTAAAAAATCTACCAACAGACTCGAAGGTTTTTATTGATCCAAAACGTACCAGTTTCGGCTTGTTTGAATGTTTGCCAAAAAGTTCTAAGATAATTCAGGGAATTAATCCAAGTACACATTTAAAGAGTTTAAAGAACAATACTGAAATTAATCATATCCGCAAGGCGATGTTGCAAGATGGAGTTGCTTTAACCAGGTTCTTTAAATGGATGGAAGATCATTTGGGCAAAGAAAAAATTACAGAATGGTCTGCAGCAGAGAAATTGGCAACCTTTAGAGCAGAACAAGCTTCTTTTGTGGGCTTAAGTTTTAATACCATAGCTGGTTATAATGCAAATGGAGCATTGCCACATTATAGCGTAACAGCAGAAAGCAACCAGGAAATTTTAGGTAATGGTTTGTTCCTTGTCGATTCCGGAGGTCAGTATTGGTATGGTACAACCGATATTACCAGGGTAATGCCTATTGGTAATTGCTCAGTAACCCATGCTGATGATTATACCTTAGTATTAAAGGGCCTGATTGAAGGTTCTAAATTAATTTTTCCAGAAGGTACCAAAGGTTATCAAATCGATTCCATCTGTAGAAAACCGCTGTGGGAACATGCCATAAATTTTGGTCATGGAACAGGTCACGGCATAGGTTTTTTTCTTAATGTACATGAAGGACCTCAGAATATTAGTCCTGCAAATGTAGATGTTGCCTTTAAGTCAGGTATGGTAACCTCCATCGAACCTGGAATTTATCGTCCTGGTAAACATGGCGTGCGGATTGAAAACCTGGTTTTATGTGTACCTAAGGGAAATAGTGAATTCGGCGATTTTCTCACTTTTGAAACCTTAACCTTATGTTTTATTGATACCATTATCATTAATAAAACACTTTTAGCAACAGATCAGATCACCTGGTTAAATCAATACAATCAAATGGTATTCGAGAAGCTTCAACCTATGTTATCTGATGAAGAATCAGAATGGTTGAAAGTGAAATGTCAGCCTATTTAAAAGTCTGGATAAGCTAAATGGTCAGCCTGAGCTGGTCTAAGCCCCTTTTGCTATTTAGTGATAAACGGCTTAAATGTCCTTATATCTCTTATATGGTTAATGATTGATATAGGAAAGCAATTCCTGCACTTCAATCAATATCCGTTGCGGTTTCTGCTACATCTGCGATCATCCTTAAGTTCCAGATGCCATGCTAATATGCTAGGTTTTCCATCATGTATGATAATCTGCGTTTTTTGCGTAATCTGTGGGAAATTAATGGACTAGTATTTAATATAATCACTGTCAGTCTGAGCTTGTCGAAGATCCTTATTACTATTAGTGATAAACTGCTTAAATGTTCCTATACCTCTTATGTGGTTAATAATTTGATATGGTAAAGCAATTCCTGCACTTCAATCAATATCCGTTGCGCTTTCTGCTACATCTGCGATCATCCTTAAGTTCCCGATGCGATGCTAATATGCTAGGTTTTCCATCATGTATGATAATCTGCGTTTTTTGCGTAATCTGCGGGAAATTAATTGACTAGTATTTAATATAATCACTGTCAGTCTGAGCTTGTCGAAGACCCTTATTGCTATTTAGTGATAAACTGCTTAAATGTTCTTATATCTCTTATGTGGTTAATAATTGGGAAAGCAATTCCCGCCATCCGCTTACCGCCTCACGCCCAACTTCTCGTAAATACACCAATTCTTTACCGATTTTGCGCTATTTATAACTTCCATGCCCGCTTTACTTTTTAAAGTTTATTTTTGATTAACTACATTCCTAAATCTGCTTTTTCGCTATGATTATCGAACCAAAAAAGAAAAGAGTCTTATCCATAATAACTTTTAAAGCAATATTTTGCTGTATTTTAACTTTTATAAATATTGGTGTCATTCATGCCCAATCGCCGTGGATTGCTTTAGGCAAAAAGCCATCCACTTTGGGTTTGGAAAATGGTTTTTCGACCTACAACGCCGGGGCATTTAATCTAAAGCTCGTTAAGTCATCGCAAACCGTGGCAGGTCTTCAACCTAAAATGGTTAAAGATTTCGATTTTGTACCCAGCGATAGTTTAAAAGTGCGGAGTTCTGATGGTTTGTACCATTTGGGAGATATCAATTTAAAATTGCGCAATGTTGGTGAAGAAGCCTGGAAAAGCTATAGCACTGCGGCAAAACGAAGTCCTGTGAAAAATATAGTGCCGGGTAAAAATGTACTCGCCGCTGCCGATCTTGCTGCAACACTTCCAGCCGATATACCATTGCAGGTTAAAAGGACTTGGGAAATTTTGAACGGAAAGCTGGTGCTGCGCTTCGAACTAAAAAACAAGACCGATAAAAACGTAGAAATTGGTGCGCTAGGTATCCCGATGATTTTCGATAACATTTTAGAAGGCCGTACATTGGAGCAAACTCATGCTAAGAATGTATTTTACGATCCCTACATCGGGAAAGATGCTGGTTATTTGCAGGTTACCCGGTTAAGTGGGCATGCGCCTTCTTTGCTGGTTGCGCCATTGGGACATACACCATTTGAAGCTTATAATCCACTTAATGACGACCGCACACCAAGGGGAATTGCTTTTGAAGGCTTTTACGAATGGATGGTGTACAGTAAAGCCTATGCAGAAAACGAATGGAAAAATGCCGAACAATGGAATACACCTACTTCAACCTTTTTAATGCCTGGCGAAAGCCGGAGTTATGCCCTTCAGTTTATTCTGTCAGGAACCGCGAAAGATATAGAAAGCAAACTGATCGAAAATAAAAGACCTGTTGCCATATCCGTTCCAGGTTATGTACTGCCTAAAGATGTGGAAGGGAAATTGTTTATCAACTACCCTAAAAAGATTAAAGCTATTCAGGTTCAGCCCGAAAATGCCTTAACAATAGTCGCATCAGGCTCAACCAAAAATGGTTGGAAAAGTTACTCCGTGAAAGGAAATATCTGGGGAAGAGCCAGATTATCCATTACTTACGAAGATGGCTTGGAGCAAAGTATTAATTATAAAGTAATTGAAGCAGAAAGTGATGTGATTGCGAGTTACGGCAATTTTTTAACAACTAAACAATGGTTTAACCAGGCCGATCCCGTTTTTAATAGAAATCCTTCTGTTATTACCTACGACAATGAAAAACAGCAGCAGGTAATTCAGGATAACCGCGCCTGGATATCGGGTTTGAGCGACGAAGGCGGTGCAGGTTCGTGGTTAGGTGCAATGATGAAGCAGTTGGTACAACCAAAAAAAGAAGAGGTTGATAAACTGAAGCAATTTGTAGATAGTGTAATGTTTGGGAGGATACAACTTAAAAGCGGCCCTCAGAAATATGGGGTAAAAAAGAGTTTGTTTTATTATGCGCCGGATTCGCTCCCTAAAGATACTTATGATGCAAAGATCAATTTTAAAATATGGTCTGCATGGCCAAAAAAAGAAGCTGATAACCTGGGGCGGTCTTATAACTACCCACATGTAGCAGCAGCCCATTGGGTAATGTACCGGTTGGCACGTAATTATAACGGCCTTGTAGAGGAGCAGAGCTGGAAACAACACCTTATAGATGCTGCTGAAACTGGTATGGCTATGGTTAATATTGCTCCTTATTACGCACAGTTTGGTCAAATGGAAGGTACAGTCTTTTACCTCATCTTAAACGACCTTAAAAACGAAGGACTAACAGACGAAGCAGCCAGGTTAGAAAATGAAATGAAGAAGCGGGCCAACCACTGGCGATCTTTACAATATCCATTTGGTAGTGAGATGCCTTGGGACTCTACAGGTCAGGAAGAAGTTTATGTGTGGTCGAACTATTTTGGCTACCAGGATAAGGCGAATGTAACGCTTGACGCCATTTTAGCCTATATGCCTGTGGTACCGCATTGGGCTTACAATGGTAATGCCCGAAGATATTGGGATTTCCTTTATGGAGGTAAACTCTCACGTATCGAGCGGATGATCCATCATTATGGTTCGGCGCTTAATGCCATTCCTGTGTTAATGGATTACCGCAAAAATCCAGGAGATTTCTATCTTTTACGTGCCGGTTACGGTGGGTTATTGGGTTCGATCTCCAATATCACCCAGGAAGGTTTTGCGCCTGCTGCATTTCATGCTTATCCATCAACCTTAAAAAATGACGGTATTACCGGCGATTATGGATCTGGCTTTTTTGGCTACGCGGTTAATACATCATCTTACATTTTACAGCATCCTGAATTTGGCTGGTTAGCTTTTGGTGGCAATTTGAACAAAAAAGGGAACATTATCAATGTTAAATTAACCACGGCAGCAAAATCGTCGGTTTACATTGCGCCTGCCGGGCTATGGATCAGCCTTGATGCCGGAACCATTGATGAAGTTGATTATAATACTGTAAATGGTGAAATTCGCTTAAAGCTCACTAAGGCAAACGAATACTTACCTAATGCCTTGTTGAGGTTGTCGCAACCAACAAAAGTCAATGGTGTTGGAATTTATTCCATAAAAGGCAATGGTGTCAAGAAAAGAGGAGGGTACGAATTTCCACTTTCAAAAGCTAATTCTACTGAAATTATTCTTCAAAGATAATATCAATTCATCTACTGTCTGTGCCCCGTGAAATAAAATTTACGGGGCTTTTTAGGATAATTTAAATTGCTGATAATGAGTCGAAAATATGTGTTTAAATTTAAAATGAGGTAGATTTTTCTTATTTAAAAAGAGGATGCATGAGAAAGGCAATTTTATCGCCGATAAACATATTTTTATTTGTAACCCCCAACAAATGTCATTCTCGCGGAAAGCATATTGAGTGTGGCATTTCTTGAGGTTGATTTTTTATGCGTTTTGCAAGCTTCCTCGAATAACACACTGTTTTAACCGAAGAACGCCGTCAATCCCAAGGGCCAGAGAAATCAAAAAAACAGTTGCAGGAAAGAACAGATAGCCCTGCCAAACCTAAAACGCAGTGGTTTTGTGTTCGTAATCACTGAATTAAAGTTCAAAAAAGGATTGAACACAAAACAAAGTGCCGCTGTTTTTTTGATGCGCGTAGGGTTGTGTGAAGGGCCCATTGCTGGATTGACAGAGCGCTTTGGGTACTTTGGCGCTCCAAAATGCAGAGCATTCTTGAGCACAAATAAAAACAACATTATCTGCGAAAAACTACCATGCCACCGCGGCATAGAGCGGAAAAAATAACAACATTTATCTCCAAATTAATAGTTAAGATATCAAAGCTTGTTATTTCGAAGGAAAGATGCTGACCACGTAGTAGCTACAAGGCGATTGAAAACACTATTTCTACTTGTAAAATAAATTCAGCATGACGATCGTCTTAGGAATATCTACTAAAAACAAATACATGCTAATGTAGATGTGTCCGTAAGATAGCCGCAGTTGGAATAACGGAACGCCTTATAAATACTCAACGCCATCTATATCTCCGTAGCTAAAAATTGTAAATGATACCTATAGACTTTCTTTCATCATCCATAAATCTGTAGATTTTACCCTTATTTTTCGCTAACCTAAAATTTATTGTGATTTTTGTGCCATAACCATAGCTTATAATTTGCAGATATAAACCATATTTTATCCATTCATTTTAATTCTGATGTAATGAATATGGCTTTTTGGATATTTGCTTAACACATGAAAAATATGTTTGAAAAGAAAGTTTACCTCCAAAGAAGAGCAGCACTAAAATCAAAGATAAATTCGGGAATATTACTCTTTTTGGGTAATGAAGAAAGCCCGATGAATTATAAAGACAATACCTATCATTTTAGGCAGGATAGTACCTTTTTATATTATTTTGGGATCAGTGAGCCATCTTTAGGCGCTATTATCGACCTGGATGAAGATCAGGTAATTCTTTTTGGCGATGAAATGGGCATTGATGATATTGTGTGGATGGGCAGGCAGAAAACACTTGAAGAAAAAAGTCTGGATGCTGGCCTAACCAAAGTTCTGCCTTTTGCGCAACTAAATACTTATCTTAAACAATACCAGGACAAAAATCGTGAGGTTCATTTCTTACCTCCTTATCGTTCTGAGAATAAGATTAAATTGGCCAACTGGCTTAACCTGCCAATCGATCAGCTTAAAGAAAAAGCTTCGCTAAACTTTATTAAAGCTGTTGTTGCACAGCGATCGGTTAAATCTGTCGAAGAAATTGAAGAGCTGGACCGTGCTGCAGCAATATCTGCCGATATTCATTTAATGGTGATGCAGCAGGCAAAACCTGGAATGTATGAACGCGAACTTGCCGCAAAAATTCAGGGAGCTGCGCTGGCTTCTGGCGGTAACCTGGCCTATCCGGTTATTTTGACCGTTCGCGGCGAAATTCTGCATAACCATTACCATGGGAATCAGCTCCAGGAAGGACAATTGGTTTTAAACGATTCTGGGGTAGAAACTGCTTTAGGCTATGCCGGCGATCTCACTCGTACTTTTCCTGTAGGTAAAAAGTTTAGTGCAGAGCAGAAAGATGTTTATGATATCGTATTAAATGCTTACACGCATGGAAAAAATATGCTGGCACCGGGGGTAAGGTACTTAGATGTGCATTTGGCCTCGTGTAAAATGCTGGCACAGGGTTTAAAAGATATTGGCCTGATGAAAGGTAATATAGACGATGCCGTGCAGGCTGGTGCGCATGCCATGTTTTTTCAATGTGGAACAGGGCATATGATGGGCTTAGATGTACACGATATGGAAGATTTAGGTGAGCAGTACGTAGGTTATACAGATGAGCTGACTAAAAACACCACGCAGTTCGGATTGAAATCGTTAAGGTTGGGCAAAGCACTTGAAGCAGGTTATGTATTAACGGTAGAACCAGGTGTTTACATTATCCCGGAACTAATAGACCGTTGGAAAGCCACTAACCAGTTTGCCGAATTTATTAACTACGATAAATTGGAGCAGTTCAGGAACTTTAGCGGCATCAGGGTAGAAGACGATTTTCTGGTTACGGAAAACGGAAGCCGGATGTTGGGAAAACATTTGGCCTTAACTACGGATGAAATTGAATCGATTAGAAGCGAAGCTTATTAGTAACGTTGGTTATTTGGAATAACTGCTGTTTTTTGTTTTGGAGCGCAGGGTTTTTCGATTTTTTAAAAGATAGCCCCGACAGAAGCACAGAACCAGGATTAAATAAACCTGATAGAACGGATGCTCCCGATTCTTCATCGGAGCAGGAGGGATAGCAGGACTACCGTAACCGATGAAAAACTGAAACTGCTTTTCAAATTATAAATACGCTATTGCAACATGATAACCAGCAAAAAGATATGAAACAAATAACCTCCTTAACCCTGCTTTTCTTAACGTTTAGTACCCTGCTTTTTGCACAAAACCCCAAAAAGGTTTACACTTTGGCCGATACTTTAAGGGGAAGCTTAAATGCCGAACGGACCTGGTGGGATGTTCAGCGTTACGAACTTTCGGTTAAGCCCGATTACAATGACAAGAGCATAACAGGCTCAAATAAAATCGTTTATAAAGTAGTGCAGCACAATAATGGTAATACCCGTATGCAGATCGATTTGCAGGAGCCATTAATCATTGATAGTGTTTTATATAATGGTGGTTCAAAGGTAAAATTCGAACATATTGGCAGTGTTTGGTATGTACATGTGCCTGCGCAAAAGTTATCGGCACTGAATGACGTGAATATTTTTTACCATGGAAAAGTGCATCAGGCCAAAAGAGCACCCTGGGATGGTGGTTTTATTTTTACTACCGATTCGCTTTCGCGTCCGTGGATGACAGTGGCCTGCCAGGGCTTGGGTGCTTCGGTTTGGTATCCAAATAAGGATCATCAAAGCGACGAGCCTAATCTGGGTGCATCTTTAACCATGACTGTTCCGGATACATTGGTAGCAGTAGGTAACGGGCGCCTGGTATTTAAAAAGGATAACCACGATGGTACCACGACCTATCAGTACAATGTTAAAAATCCGATCAGTAATTATTGCATTATCCCTTACATTGGCAAGTATGTTAATTTTAAGGAGAAATATGCAGGCGAAAAAGGTGCCCTTGATGTGAATTATTGGGTGCTTGATTACAACTACCCAAAGGCGAAAACTTACATGCCAGATCAGGTGCATAAAATGATGAAAAGTATGGAGCATTGGTTTGGCCCATATCCTTTTTATGAAGATGGTTATCAGTTAATCGATGCTTCGCATACGGGTATGGAGCATCAATCGGCAGTTTCTTATGGCAATGGGTACAAGTTTGGCTACAGAGGTAGAGATATGTCTGGCAACGGCTGGGGTTTGAAGTGGGATTTTATCATTATTCACGAAAGCGGGCACGAATGGTTTGGCAACAACATCACCACCAACGATCTGGCCGACATGTGGGTACACGAAGGCTTTACTAACTATAGCGAAACACTTTTCGTTGATTATATTTTTGGTAAGCAGGCTGGTAATGAATACAATTTTGGCATTAGAAAAGGCATTAAAAATGATAGCCCGATTATTCCCCCTTATGGTGTAAATGCACAAGGCAGTGGCGATATGTATCCTAAAGGGGGCAACATGCTGCATTCCATCAGGCATAGTTTAAATAACGACGAACTTTTTAGAGCCATATTGCGTGGGCTTAACCAAACCTTTTACCACCAAACGGTAACCACTGCGCAGATCGAAAATTATGTTTCTAAAAAAGCAGGTTATAATTTTTCAAAGGTTTTTGATCAATATTTACGTACGGTACAGGTTCCCACTTTTGAATACTATCTTAAAGATGGTAAAGCCTTTTACCGGTATAGCGATTGTGTTAAGGGCTTCAATTTGCCTTTAAGTCTTAAAAAAGAAGGAATTAAAACACTTAAAATTATTCCTTCGCAAAACTGGCAGCAGGTTACGTTAGCCAAAGGGCAGGATGCACTTTTTACAAAACCGGCTATTGAATTTATGTACTACCTTCAGGTAAAAAATACAAAATAAATCATTTTGAAATAAAAAGAGAAGGAAGACGTTCTCTATCTGACTGATTTTAAAGGTATTCTTGTTTGAGGTGTTAGCTTTTTTTATGGTATCTAATTTCTTTTACAAATGTTCCGGGCTTTTTCTAATTAAATCTGTCTGATTGAAATGGCGTATTTATGACCAATATCGGTTAAAATACAACAATATTGAAGTTTTGTAATTCCCTAACTTTGAATATCGTTTACATGATTCTATCTTCGATAATCTGATTAAATGATGCTTGCCAATTACATCCGGTTTTTGGATTAAAGGCCGGATTAATTTTGAAAATATTTATTAAAACATAACATTACAATGGGTATCAAATGGACTGGGGTTTTCCCTGCTGTAACTACTAAATTTACAGCAAATGATGAGTTAGATTTTCCGGCTTTCGATTTAAATATCGAAGCGCAATTAGAAGCAGGTGCTGAAGGGATAATTTTAGGTGGATCGCTTGGTGAAGCCAGTGTATTAACCGATGAGGAAAAGTTTGGCCTGTTATCGCATACCTTAACCGTGGTAAACGGTCGCGTACCGGTTTTATTGAACATTGCTGAGTCAACTACAAAAAAAGCAATCGAAGTAGCTCAAAAAGCCGAATCGCTTGGTGCGCAAGGTTTAATGTTGTTGCCGCCAATGCGTTACAATGCTGCTCCAGACGAAACCTTGGCCTTTTTTGGTGCCATTGCTGAAAGCACAAGTCTTCCGATCATGATTTATAACAATCCTGTTGATTATAAAATTGAGGTAACCTTAGATATGTTCGAGGTTTTGACCAAATACGATAACATACAGGCGATCAAAGAATCTACAAGAGATGTGTCAAATGTAACGCGGTTAATCAACCGTTTTGGCGACCGTTTCAAAATCTTCACAGGAGTAGATCCATTAGCGATGGAAAGCATTGTGATGGGTGCACACGGATGGGTTGCGGGTTTGGTTGATGCTTTCCCAAGAGAAACCGTTGCTATTTTCAGATTGATTAAAGAAAATCGCATTGCTGAAGCACTAACGATCTACCGTTGGTTTTTACCAGTGCTTGAGTTGGATATTCATGCGAAATTGGTGCAATACATTAAACTTGCAGAGGTTGCAACAGGATTAGGAACCGAAGCCGTTCGTGCACCGCGCTTACCATTAAGTGGCGCAGAGAGAGAGAAAGTATTAAAAATTATTAATGATGCATTAGCTGTTCGTCCGGAATTACCTGCAGGTAGCTGGGGAAAATAGTTTAAAAACCAAATATGAACGGGAAAAATATTGTAGCCAGCACTTATAGTGAAATTAATGAAAAAAGCCTTAAAGCTGTTAATCCCGCAACGGGATTAACGCTTGATGGCGAATTTTTTAAAGCGAACGAAAACCTGGTTAATGAGGCTTTAACATCAGCAACATCGGCTTTCCAAAGTTATCGAAGTCTAAACAAAGATCTTAAAGCAGCTTTTTTAAATGCCATTGCTGATGAAATCGCCAATCTTGGCGAGGAACTGGTAAACAGGGCTTCGGCAGAAAGTGGTTTGCCTTTAGGTCGTTTACAGGGTGAATTGGGCAGAACTACCGGCCAATTAAGGTTATTTGCCAATCTGGTGGCAGAAGGCTCTTGGGTTGATGCCATTATTGACACCGCATTACCTGAAAGACAGCCTTTACCGCGACCTGATATCAGGAGAATGCTGATCCCAATCGGACCAGTGGTAGTTTTCGGTGCAAGTAATTTTCCACTTGCTTTTTCAGTTGCAGGTGGCGATACCGCATCAGCACTAGCTTCTGGTTGCCCGGTAGTTGTGAAAGCACATCCTGCACATTACGGAACCAGTGCTTTGGTAGGTGGTGCCATTATTAAAGCTGCAGAAAAAACAGGAATGCCTAAAGGTGTTTTCTCTTTGTTGTATGATGATGGTTATACCATTGGCGCTGGCCTGGTTCAGCATCCGTTAACTAAAGCAGTAACTTTTACCGGTTCGTTTAAAGGTGGAATGGCCTTAATTAATCTTGCTCAACAGCGCGAACAACCTATTCCGGTTTTTGCCGAAATGGGAAGTATTAACCCGGTAATCTTTCTTCCGCTGGCCATAGAAAACCAGGCAGAAGAACTGGCTAAAAAATATGCCGCATCTATTACCCTGGGCGCCGGTCAGTTTTGTACTAACCCAGGTTTATTGTTAGCGGTACAATCACCTGCATTAGAAAATTTTAAAGCCGTTTTAAAAGAAGCTATTTCAACTATTCCTTCGGCAACCATGCTTACTGAAGGTATTGCCAATAATTATGGTAAACTTTCTGCCGGGGTAGTAAACGAAAGCGGTGTTGCCCTTTTATCGGCATCAACCGTAAAAAATACCGAGCTTCAAAATCAATCAGAGGCGAAAGTTGCCCAGGTAAGTGCTGCCGATTTTATTGAAAATCCAAAACTCCGCGAAGAAATTTTCGGTCCCTACTCATTATTGGTTGTAGCTCAGGATCGTGCAGAACTGGAGCAGGCTATTGAAGTTTTGGAAGGACAGCTTACTGTAACCTTAATGGCCGAAAAACAGGAACTTCAGCATTACCAGACTCTCGTAAACAGGTTGACTGATAAAACCGGAAGGATTATACTGAACGGTGTGCCTACAGGTGTAGAAGTTTGTGCGGCCATGCAACATGGTGGTCCATTTCCGGCTACTAACGATAGCCGTTTTACTTCTGTTGGTTCTACTGCAATCAATCGTTTTGTAAGGCCATTGGCTTACCAGGATTGGGAACAGGAACTATTGCCAGATGAATTGAAAGATGGTAATCCATTGGATATTTTCAGAACGGTAAATCAAAAATTAACGAAATCTCATGAGTAAAACTTTTTTTTGTGTAGATGCACATACTTGCGGAAATCCGGTTAGATTAGTTGCAGGAGGGGGGCCTCAGCTTATTGGCTCAAACATGAGTGAAAAGCGTCAGCATTTTCTGAAAGAATTTGATTGGATCAGAAAAGGTTTAATGTTCGAACCCCGTGGACATGATATGATGTCGGGTAGTATTCTTTATCCGCCTCACGATCCTGCTAATGATGTAGCTGTACTTTTTATCGAAACCAGTGGTTGCCTCCCAATGTGTGGGCACGGTACCATTGGCACCATTACCATTGCTATTGAAGAAGGACTCATCCAACCGAAAATACCAGGGGTGATCAGAATGGAAGCGCCAGCCGGATTGGTATTGATTGAATATAAACAGGAAGGAAAAAAAGTAAAGTCTGTTAAGCTGAAAAATGTGGCATCTTACCTCGCGGCTGAAAATCTTCAGGTAGAGTGCCCTGATTTAGGCACACTTACTTTCGATGTAGCTTATGGTGGAAATTTTTACGCAATCGTTGATCCACAGGAGAATTTCCCTGGACTGGAAAACTATACCGCTTCGCAACTGATTAGCTGGAGCCAGATCATCAGGAAACGCATTAATGAACTTTATAGCTTCGTTCATCCACAAGACCCTACGATAAATGGCTGTAGCCATATTTTGTGGACAGGGAAAACAATAGATCCTACATCAACTGCCAGGAATGCAGTTTTTTATGGCGATAAAGCCATCGATCGTTCGCCATGTGGTACGGGTACTTCTGCCCGTTTGGCACAGTGGTTTGCTAAAGGAAAACTAAAACAGGGAGAGGATTTTATCCATGAAAGTTTTATAGGCAGTAAGTTTATTGGAAGAGTGGAAGAGGTTGTGGATCTGAATGGAATTAAAGCCATTATACCAAGTGTAGAAGGTTGGGCAAAGGTTTACGGTTACAATACTATAAAAATCGATGCCGAAGATGATCCGTATGCATACGGATTTCAGGTGATTTAATGAGTTTTTAAAAAGAATGTCAGCAGTATAAATTAAAAGCATGTCGAAAGTATTAATTATAGGTGGTGGAATAGTAGGTTTAACTTCAGCATATTACCTGCAGAAAAGAGGCTACGAGGTAACAGTTTTGGATAAAGGAGAGATTACCGACAATTGCTCATTTGGTAATGCGGGGATGATTGTTCCAAGCCATTTTGTTCCTTTGGCTGCACCGGGAATGATCAAGCAGGGGATCCGTTGGATGTTCGACAGCAAAAGCCCCTTTTATGTTCGCCCATCTTTAAATATGAACCTCGTTAATTGGGGTTTGAAATTTATGAAACATGCTACGGCAAAACATGTAAGCGAGGCGGCAGTGCCATTGCGCGATTTATCGTTGCTAAGCAAAAAACTATATGAAGGTCTGGCAAAAGAGTCTGATTTCGATTTCGAATTAACCAACAATGGTATTCTCGCATTTTATAAAACAGAAAAAGCAGGAGAAGAAGAAGCGCATTTAGCTGCAAGGGCAATTGAACTGGGCTTGGATATGGCTGTACTCACTGCCGACGAATGCCATGCGTTACAGCCAGATTTAAAGTTAGATGTTTTAGGAGCGGTACATTATCGTTGCGATGCACACCTTTATCCAACAAAGTTGATGAATGCTTTGCTTAAGTATTTATTAAACAATGGGGTTAAAATAGTGCGTAATAAAGAAGTTGATAAAATTGAGACGGCAAGTAATCGCATTACAAAGGTTTTTACAGGTGGTATTGCCTGGGAAGCCGATCAGTATGTTTTGGCAACTGGTTCGTGGTCGCCTGCTGTGGCTAAAATGGCCGATGTTAAAATATCTTTAATGCCAGGAAAAGGTTATTCTTTTATGGAGCCTGAACCTCAGCAGCGTTTAAGTATTCCGGCCTTGTTATGTGAAGCCAGGGTAGCCATAACACCAATGAACGGTCAGATCAGATACGGCGGTACGATGGAACTGGATAAGATCAATACCCGGATCAATATGCAAAGAGTTAAAGGGATCGTAGAATCCGTTCCGGCATATTTTCCCGATTTAAAACCTGCGGTTCCTGCAGAAAAAGATATCTGGTATGGCTTCCGTCCTTCATCGCCTGATGGTTTGCCGTATATTGGCAGAAGCGAAAAAAGAGAAAATCTGATCATCGCTACAGGCCACGGCATGATGGGTTTAAGTTTAGGACCGGCAACAGGTTTGTTAGTTAGCCAGATTGTTTCAGGCATAGCCACTGATCTGAAAATGGAGCCATACAGAGTAGTTCGATAGTATACTATAGAGGTCTGGTTTTTACAGTTAGTCGGGATTTGTAATCCCGTCTTCATCGATTTTGAATTCTTTACCAGTGGATTGAAAATCCACAGTACTTCGGTCTGGATTACAAATCCAGACCAGCATCAGGTATCGTCATCTCGACCGTAGTGGAGAGATCTTTTAAATTTTCAATAACTTGGTACAAAGATATCTCCATTTCGCTATGCTACAGTCGAAAGGAAGACTACTACAGTTAGTCGGGATTTGTAATCCCGTCTCCATTAGATTTTGAATTCTTTACCAGTGGATTGAAAATCCACAGTACTTCGGTCTGGATTAAAAATCCAGACCAGCATCCCAGTATATATCTAAGAGGTCTGTGGCATTTAAAATGGGTCTTTCGACAAGTTCAGGAAGACAAAATCCATTAGCACGGCCGTTATTCTGTTAGTCGGGATTTGTAATCCCGTCCATCATTAGATTTCAATGCTGTACCAGTGGATTGAAAATCCACAATACTTAGGTCCGGATTACAAATCCAGACCAGCATATCAGCTGTATTATTTCAACGTTAACGCTTAAAGTAATTATAAATCACGTGATGTCATTGTGTATTTTGTTAATTCTAGTTTAATTTATTCGTTTTAAATCTTGCATTACAGTAGGTTAACTAAATGTGTAGTGATTTTCGAACTACCGAATTCATCATCAAATCCGTCATATATTATCAAATTATAGCAGGATTTTAACCTTATTTAGGTTTTATTGGTTTATTTGAGTTAATATTCATACATTCAGTTCATAATCAACAACCAAACCTCACTAACTGAATCATGAAAGTATTACCATTTACCATGCTTGTTCCCGATGACAAGAGTGTGATATCGGAACATATTGAATTGCCTTTTTTTTACCAATACCTGCACCGCCACGATGAATGGCAGATCACGTATATCGAAAAAGGAGAGGGGACGTTAATTGCGGGCAATGATATGCATGCCTTCCGATCGGGCGATATTTTTGTAATTGGGGCAAAACTTCCACACTTATTTAAAAGTAACCCCGAATATTTCTCTGCTGATAGCAATAAAACAATCAAAGCATGTTCCATTTACTTTAATCCGAACGGTATTTTAGCGGCTTTGTTTAATCTTCCCGAAATGAAGATGGCAAGTAGTTTTTTAGCTAAAAACAAACATGGTTTTAAGGTTCCTGCTAATGCTACCAAAAACATGATCACCAAAATGTTGAATGTTCATGAGGCATCAGGAGTTGATGTATTGTTTAACTTTCTGAAATTGGTTAACAGTTTTCAGGATTTAAATGAAGATGTAGAATCCTTATGCTCAGATATGTATTCTTCTAACGTAACAGAAAATGAAGGTATGCGTTTGAGTAAAATCATTAACTTCATTACCGAAAACTACAATAATCAAATTTCATTAGAAGATGTAGCCAATGCTGCGTTTATGACACCACAGGCATTTTGCAGGTATTTTAAGAAACATACCGGTCATACTTTCGTGTCATTTTTAAATGAAGTAAGAATAAACGATGCCTGTAAAAGTCTAATATCAGGAGAAAAAGCCGATTGCATCTCAGGCGTGGCTTATAAGGCTGGCTTTAATAGTATTACCAATTTTAACAGGGTATTTAAAAGTATTATTGGTCAATCGCCAAGAGCATATATCGATACTTATAATAATGTAAGCAGGGTGAGCTATATAGGCGCTTAAGCAAAAAAAAACATTCTTTAAATTAAATAAGCTAACCATTTTTCAAGTGGAGGCAAATGCTATTTGCCTGTTTTAACCAAACCAAATGCAAAACAAATTAAACTTTTTTGCCATTTTTTTAATGGTTAGTCTGTTATCAGGCACTGTTGTACTGGCGCAAACATCAAATGAAAGCTTGTACGAACAAACCAGCGAAATGGGTACGTTGATCGTAGGTTACCAAAGAGACGTTGATGCCATTAATGATTTCTACTATCCTTATTCCGCAGGTGGCACTTATTCTTATCCGATGACTACTTTTAAAAGTCCGGAGCAAAGAAAACGTCTGCAAGACATCAATAATGATTACTTAAACAAGTTAAAATCTGCCAAATTTGAAGCCTTTAGTACTTACGGTAAAGTAGATTATATCCTTCTTAAAAAACAGATCGAATCTTCTGTCTGGCTCTTAGGTAAAGAGGAGGCAGACTATAGTGTTCTATCGAAGTATTTTACCTTTGCCGATGCGATTTATGCACTCGAAAAATTAAGAAGAAGGGGCACTTATAAAGAAGGTGCTTTGCTGGCTGCCGAGATAGATGAAATTTCGAAGCAGATTGATGCCCTGAGTCTAAATTTTAAGAAAGGAATATTAACACCCGATCAGCTTAAAATGGCGACGGCGATAACCTCGAGTTTAAAACACCGCTTAAAGGGCTTTTACCAATTCTACATGGATTATGAGCCTGGTTTTACCTGGTGGGTACCTAAACCTTACGAAAAGTTAGACCTGGCCTTAACCAATTACGCTAAACTTTTTAACGATAATGGTGATGCTGCTCCTTCCGTAAAATCAAATAAACCAGAAATTAAAGGAAATCCTATTGGAAGGGAAGAACTGATCAGGCAGCTAAATGCAGAGCTTATTCCTTACACGCCAGAAGAACTGATCAAGCTTGCGGAAAAAGAGTTTAAGTTTTGCGACGAAGAGCTTTTGAAAGCATCAGCGGCTATGGGCTTCGGAAATGACTGGAAAAAAGCGCAGGAGAAAATCAAGAACAGCTATGTGCCTTTAGGTAAACAGCCAGAGTTGATTGTAAAACTACAGGATGATGCCTTAAGTTTTATAAAGGCCAACGATCTGATCACTATTCCGGCATTGGCAGAAGAAACCTGGGGGATGGTCATGATGTCGGCCGAACGCCAGTTAGTGAATCCATTTTTTACCGGTGGACGCGAAATCAGTATTTCTTATCCAACAAATTCGATGGAGGAAGACGATAAGTTAATGAGTATGCGTGGGAATAATCCTTATTTTTCGAGAGGAACGGTACAGCACGAACTCTTACCAGGCCATCATTACCAGTATTTTATGAATAACCGTTATAAAAGCTATCGGGATCCTTTTAAAACACCTTTCAGCGTAGAAGGCTGGCCGTTATATTGGGAGCTTTTGCTTTACGATAAAGGTTTTGCCAAAACGCCTGAAGAAAAAATGGGGATGCTTTTCTGGCGAATGCACCGTTGCGCCAGGATTCTTTTTTCGCTGAACTTTCACCTCGGTAAATGGACACCTCAGCAGTGTGTTGATTTCTTAGTAGACCGTGTAGGGCACGAACGTGCCAATGCAGAAGGCGAAGTACGCAGATCTTTCAAAGGCGATTATAGTCCTTTATACCAGGTAGCTTACCTTACCGGTGGTCTTCAGCTTTTTGCACTGAAAAAAGAACTGGTCGATAGTGGCAAAATGAGCTTTAAGGATTTCCATGATGCAGTGATTAAAGAAAACTTGATTCCTGTGGAATTGATCAGGGCTACCTTAACCAATCAGCCTTTAACACGCGATTTTAAAACCTCGTGGCATTTTTACGATCAGCTTAAATAAATAAACTCAACCAACCTTAGAACCACCAAGCAAAGAACACATGATTGAAAAAGAAACCACACAATTTAAACCCTCTCTTAAACTGATGGATGCAACTATGCTTGTAGCCGGAAGTATGATTGGCTCAGGTATTTTTATTGTAAGTGCAGATATTACCCGAAATGTAGGCAGCTCTGGCTGGCTGTTAGTAGTTTGGCTAATTACAGGCTTCATGACGCTTACTGCTGCATTAAGTTATGGCGAATTAAGTGCCATGTTTCCAAAAGCAGGCGGACAGTATATTTATTTAAAGGAAGCATACAATCCGCTGATTAGTTTTTTATATGGCTGGAGTTTTTTTACGGTAATTCAAACCGCTACTATTGCTGCAGTAGGCGTGGCATTTGCCAAGTTTACCGCTTATCTCATACCTGCATTAAGTGAAGATTTAGTCGCCATCGATTTAGGCTTCTTTACCATATCACCAGCACAACTGCTGGCCATTGGGGTAATTATATTACTCACTTATATCAACAGTAGGGGGGTAAATGGCGGTAAAGTAATCCAGACAACCTTTACAGTGGCCAAATTGTTAAGCTTGTTTGGCTTGATTGTTTTTGGACTTTTCTTTTTAGATAAAGGAATCTGGAAAACCAATTGGGAAAATATGTGGGTTTTGGGTCCCTTATCTGCCGATGGAAATATTGGTTCTTATACCACTTTGGCTGCCTTCGGAGCCATTGCTGCCGCAATGGTAGGTTCGATATTCAGTAGCGATTCCTGGCACAATGTTACCTTTATTGCCGGCGAAATTAAAAATCCTGCACGCAATATTGGTTTGAGTTTAGCCCTGGGAACGATTATGGTAACGGTGCTCTACATCCTTACCAATGTGATGTATACCGGTGTACTTTCATTACACGATATTGCCTACGCTGATAAAGACCGGGTGGCAGTTTCTGCTGCCAACCATATTTTCGGTACAGCAGGTACCATCATTATTGCACTAATGATTATGGTTTCAACCTTCGGTTGCAATAACGGTTTAATTATGGCTGGTGCCAGGGTGTATTACTCAATGGCCAAAGACGGGCTATTCTTTAAAAAAGTGGGTACACTGAACAAAAATGCAGTTCCTGGATTTGGACTCTGGATCCAGAGTATTTTTGCTTGTTTATGGTGTATTAGCGGGAAATATGGCGATCTGTTGGATATGATCTCATTTGTGGTGGTAATGTTTTACATGCTCACCATTTTCGGAATTTTTATCCTCCGTAAAAAACGACCTGATGCCGAAAGACCTTACAAGGCCTTTGGTTACCCTGTATTGCCAATTATTTATATGGTAATGGGCCTGGCCTTTTGCATATTGCTGATTATGTTTAAACCCAAATTTACCTGGCCCGGATTAATCATCACATTAATCGGTATCCCGGTTTATTACCTCATTAAAGGAAATATAGTCCGCCAGGATTTGAAATCAAAAGATCCGGTTGATGAGAATGGTTAAAATATTAATGTTATTTATCAAAATCTAAAAGAAACCTGCAAAACTGCAGTATTATATTTACCCGCAAAAAATCTGTAATGATCATTTACGCAACCGCTAAAAAATCAATAGTTTTCATCTTATTAAGCTTTGTTTCCGCTCAACTGCTGGCACAGCAAGCCAGGTTGCAGCCTTATGCCCCTAATGCTGCTGAAGTGGCAGATGCTTATCAACTATCCTTGAAAATGGATAGCACTTTACGTAATATTCCAACCAACAATGATATTATTCCTTTCTGGAAAAAGGATGGAACTGCATTTTGGTATAAAAAGAATCTTCCTGATAGAACATGGGAATATTATTATGTTGATGCTGCAACAGGTAAACGCCAGGCCGCATTTGATCATCATAAACTTGCGCAGAATATCGAAAAGGTTACCGGTAAAAAACAGAACCCACTAAAAATTCAGCTTGCTGAGTTATATTTCGCCGATCAGGGTAATACGGCAAAACTAAAAATACAGGATAAATGGTATGAATTAAACTTAGGCGATTACAGTTTAGCGGACACTAAAGACACTATAATTTATCGTTACAATGCCAAAAGACCTCTGCAACAAAGGAAATCGCGCTGGCAAGGAAATCGCCAATCCAAAAAATCTCCGGATGGCAAAAGTGAAATCCTGATTCGCGGTGGCAACCTTTTTGTAATTGATTTAGCAACAAAGGTGGAAACTCAGCTGAGTACCGACGGTAATGCCGATAAACCTTACGGCGAATTTGCATGGTCTCCTGATGGGAAAAATATTGTTGCTTACAAAATCGATCCCAAAGAAATTAAAAAAGTATATTATGTGTTAAGTTCTGTTCTAGGTACTACACGCGGCGAATTAAAATCGAGAGAATATGCACAACCTGGTGATGACTTTACGGCTTATCAGCCCTATGTTTTTAATGTAGCGAAAAAAACTGCCATTAAAGTTGATGCTGATCCGATCGATTTCTTTGGTGCACCGGAACTACATTGGCGGGGAAATAGCAGCAGGTATTATACTTATGAGAAAGTAGACCGGGGGCATCAGCGTTTCAGGGTAATTGAAGTGGAGGTTTTAACAGGGAAAACCAAAAATATCATCGACGAGAAAACCAAAACCTTCATTTATGAAAATCGCATTTATACCAGATACTTACCTAAAACAAACGAAATATTGTGGACGAGTGAGCAAGATGGCTGGCAACACCTTTATCTGGTAAATGCCTTAACCGGAAGGCAGCAGTTAATTACAAAAGGAAATTATGTAGTTCGTGATATTGATAGTGTAGATATCGTAAAACGCCAGGTGTGGTTCAGGGCAAATGGAATGCATGCTGACGAAGATCCTTATTTTATCCATTACTACCGGATCGGGTTTGATGGAAAAGGTCTGGTAAACCTCACACCAGAAAAAGGTAATCATAACCTCAGCTTTTCTCCTGATCGTAAATATTATATCGATACCTACTCACAAGTAAATGTACCACCGGTTAGCGAATTAAGGTTAACGGCAAGCACCAAAAAATTAAACGAAATAGAACATGGAAAAACAGATGCCTATTTGGCTACAGGCGTTAAATTGCCTGATGTGTTTGTAGCCAAAGGAAGAGATGGCAAAACCGATATTTGGGGCATTGTTTGCCTTCCTTCAAAAATGGATTCGAATAAAACTTATCCTGTAATCGAAAATATTTATGCAGGTCCCCATGATAGCTTTGTGCCTAAAAGTTTCTTGCCAGCCAGTGAAATGCAGAGTATTGCCGAATTGGGTTTTATTGTAGTACAGATTGATGGAATGGGTACGGCCAACCGGTCTAAAGCTTTTCATGATGTATGTTGGAAAAACATAGCCGATTCCGGATTTCCTGACAGAATATTGTGGATGAAAGCCATGGCGGTTAAATATCCAAATGCTGATATTTCACGGGTAGGGATTTATGGCACTTCGGCGGGTGGGCAAAGCTCAACAGGTGCACTGTTATCTCATCCTGAGTTTTATAAGGCTGCAGTTTCTGCCTGTGGTTGTCATGATAACCGCATCGATAAACAATGGTGGAACGAACAATGGATGGGCTATCCCGTAGGACCACATTATGGAGAACAATCAAACATTACAAATGCAGGTAAATTACAGGGAAATCTATTTCTAATTGTTGGCGAAGCAGATGAAAATGTACCGCCAGAATCGACCTATCGACTTGCCGATGCATTGATCAAAGCAAATAAAAATTTCGATATTTTAAGCATTCCAGGCATGGGACACAGTGATGGGGGAGTTTACGGACGCAGACGTAAACGCGACTTCTTTGTGAAGCATTTACTAAATGCCGAACCTCCAAATCCAAATATTTCAAAGTAAGATGCTTCATTGGTCATTGGTAACTGTAAACTGTTTATTGCAAACCGGAAATTGGTCGCTGACTCATTCTATAATTGGATATAATTAGTTATTTTAGCTGTAATAAATTACGCTATGAAAAATAACTTTTTGATTTTGGCTTTCTTATTCTTTTCTATTTCGGCTTTTGCGCAAATAAAAAAGGCTGCCGTAAAAGATTTGGCATTTATGTCTGGAACCTGGGTACAGAAAAGTGAATGGGGCGATTTGGAAGAGTTTTGGAGCCAGCCAAACGGCGAAAGCATGATGAGCAGCTTTAGGTGTGTTAAAGATGGGAAAGCTTTATTTTACGAATTTGTTGTGATTGAACTTGAAGAAGGTTTGCCTGTGATGAAGATGCGGCATTTTAACCGCGGAAGCATTGCCTGGGAAGAAAAAGAAAAACCACTGTTTTTTCCGCTGGTAACCTTAAAGGGAAAACTTGCTGTTTTTGAAATGAAAGATCAATCGGTGAGGTTAAGCTATCAATTGATTACTGAAAATAAATTAAGCGTTGTGCTGGAAGAAAAGGATAAAAATGGTCAGCCTAAAAAAGATATTTTCAGTTTTACCCGAAAACTTTATTAATTTTCCATTCCAAATCAGTCAATCTAAAATGTCACCAAAAATTAAAATATCCAGTCTGTTTTTAATAGTGCTATTATTTAGCGCATTTGCCGCTAATGCATCGATAGATTTCTATCAGATTAAAATTTACCACTTAAAAACCGATGCGCAAGAAAAAACTGTGGATGAATATTTGCAAAAAGCATATTTGCCCGCTTTACACCGCTGTGGCATAGCTAAAGTTGGTGTGTTTAAACCAATTGTGAGTGATCAGACTGTCGTTACAGAAAAACTGATTTATGTATTTATTCCTTTAAAATCATTTAATGGAATTTTAGAATTGGATAAAAAGCTGGCAAAAGACAAACAATATGCCGCTGATGGTGAGATCTATCTGGACGCAGTCTACACGGAAGCACCTTTTGAGCGGTTAGAATCTATTGTATTAAAAGCCTTTGAAGACGCACCTCATTTTATGCTGCCTAATTTAAAATCGCCGATGAAAGAACGGGTGTACGAATTAAGAAGCTATGAGGCACCAACGGAGAAATATTTTCAGAATAAAGTTGAAATGTTTAATAAAGGCGACGAAATCGGTTTATTCAAAAGATTAAATTTTAATGCCGTATTTTATGGAGAAGTAATCGCCGGGAGTCGTATGCCTAACCTGATGTATTTAACCACTTTCGAAAATAAAACAGATAGAGATGCGCATTGGAAAGCATTCTCAGCAGATGAATATTGGAAGAAACTATCGGCAATGCCAGAGTATCAACACAATGTTTCTAAAAATGATACTAAATTTGTTTACCCAACAGACTATTCAGATTTTTAATAAAGGTAAAAGACTAAAGCGGAAAGCAAAAAGGTAAACTAAATTCCGTGCAAATCTGTGTTTCCGTGGCAAAAAAACTAAGCAGAAAGATCCTGAAACAAGTTCAGCAGGACGATTGCGGGAGCTGAGCGATAAAAATCTTAATTTTCTTAATTGCTTAATGGTAGTAAAGGATAAAGGTTAAAGACTAAAGCGGAAAGCAAAAAGGGAAACTAAATTCCGTGCAAATCTGTGTTTCCGTGGCAAAAAAAAACTAACCAGATAGATCCTGAAACAAGTTCAGGAGGACGATCGAGGGATGACGATTGCGGGATTTGAGCTATGAAAATCTTTTTGTATTTAATTGCTTGATGGCCAATGTCATTAAGTTAAGCGCTGTGGTTGTCAGTTTGAGCGTAGTCGAAGACTTCTTGAGATTGATAAATCGCAAATGCCCTTCGACTACGCTACCATTGACAGACTCCAAAAAAAAGGTCGTCATTGCGAGGCACGAAGCAATCTTAAAGCGCACGCTGTTAGCGATCGTTGTAAGATTGCTTCGTCGGCTGAAAAAGCCTTCTCGCAATGACGATTCCTCGCCGGAACATAGCTATAGACCCCTCTGTCATTCATATTGATTTTTATAAAATAAATTATCCCTCAGGGTGACATTTTTTAAGATTTATCCCCCAACTCAATGTTAAAAAAGTCAAAAGCAGAAAGCCAAACTAAATTCTGTGCAATTCTGTGTTTCCGTGGCAAAAAAACTAACCAAATAGATCCTGAAACAAGTTCAGGAGGACGATCGAGGATGACGATTGCGGGAGCTGAGCTATGAAAGCAAAAAGGGAAACTAAATTCCGTGCAAATCTGTGCTTTCTTGGCAAGAGAACTAACCAAAAAGATCCTGAAACAAGTTCAGGAGGACGATCGAGGGATGACGATTGCGGGATTTGAGCTATGAAAATCTTTTTGTATTTAATTGCTTGATGGCCAATGTCATTAAGTTAAGCGCCGTGGTTGTCAGTCTGAGCGTAGTCGAAGACTTCTTGAGATTGATAAATCGCAAATGCCCTTCGACTACGTTACCATTGACAGACTCCAAAAAAAAGGTCGTCATTGCGAGGCACGAAGCAATCTTAAAGCGCACGCTGTTAGCGATCGTTGTAAGATTGTTTCGTCGGCTGAAAAAGCCTTCTCGCAATGACGATTCCTCGCCGGAACATAGCTATAGAACCCTCTGTCATTCATATTGGTTTTTATAAAATAAATTATCCCTCAGGGTGACATTTTTTAAGATCTATCCCCCAACTCAATGTTAAAAAAGTCAAAAGCAGAAAGTCAAACTAAATTCCGTGCAATTCTGTGTTTCCGTGGCAAAAAAAACTAACCAAATAGATCCTGAAACAAGTTCAGGATGAAGATCGCAGGAGCTGAGCGATAAAAATCTTAATTTTCTTAATTGCTTAATGTGGTAGTAAAGGATAAAGCTTAAAGACTTTTCAGATAAATAGAACTACAGATTGACAGCTTTTTGTGTAACAATAATTTAGCAAATTGTATCTTTACATCCGCTAAAAGATTTTTTTTCAGCTGTTCTGTCGGTTTGCCCTTCTAATGATGAGATTTATTAAAGCATTTGTTTTTATAATGCAATTCTGGTTGTTTTTTAACAGCGTTAATGCGCAGGTAGTAGATCAAACTGCTATCCCGGAACATTATGTGCTTAAAACCTATGGCATTAACGATGGCCTCCCATCTAAAAATACCACCGTTGCTTTAAAAGATAAAAGAGGTTTTGTATGGATAGGTACAGAAAATGGGCTCTGTAAGTTTGATGGTTATTCTTTTAAAGTTTATGTAAATATTGCTGGTGATAGCACCTCTTTAACCAACAATTATATTAATGCTATAGTAGAAGACAGCAATGGTTTTTTTTGGGTGGGGACTATGAATGGTTTAAACAGGTTTGATCCGGTTACCGAAAAATTTGAACGTTTTTATCATAAAGAAAACGATAGGACTTCGCTAAGCAATAATAAAGTCTGGTCTTTACTGATCGATAAAACGAATAAATTATGGGTTGGTACCGATGACGGATTTAACCTTTATAACAAAAATTCAAAAACTTTTAAGGTTTATCAACCCGATGCAAAAAATCAGTATGCTATAAAAGGAAAATCGGTTAACGCTATTGCAGAAGATGCAGCTGGTAATTTATGGTTGGGCAACTGGAGTGCCGGACTGAATAAATTCGATCAAAAAACAAAGCGGTTTACCAATTACATGCAAAAGGAAATCGCGAACCAAAAAAATCCAAACGACATCTGGACCCTCTGCCTTGATCATGATGGCATGATATGGATTGGATGTTATTGGAAAGGCGACCTGTTCCGCTTTGATCCGAAAAGTGAAAAGTTTACTGCCTATCCAGGTGTGGGAACAGGTAATTCTTCCATATTTAATGTTTTAAGTTTAGGTGCCGAAAAATTACTGGTAGGTGGCAGCGCCGGAATATTCTGGGTAAATACAAAACTAAATAAATGGGAAAAAATAGACAAGCTCGAATTTTTTGCCAACGGCGGTTTATATCGTGATAAAAGCGGAATGATATGGCTCTGTGGTAAAAACGGCCTTACTAAAATTGATTTTAACCAATATAAATTTAATTTCATTTCACTTCCTTTCGGACAGGCAGAAATCAGATCGATAATTAGTGATCGTGGCAATTTTTGGCTGGGTACCAGCAAGGGCCTTTATAAATACAATCCAAATAACCGCGCTATTACCAAATTTTTGCACACCGGTAACCCAAACAGTTTATCCAGTAATGATATTATTAACCTATCTGTTGATTTAAAAGGTCAGTTATGGGTAATGAGCGAGAATGGATTTGACCGGTATAGCGAAAAGGAGAATAATTTTGTACATCACCACCATCGTTCTGCACTTGGAAGTTTTTTTAACGAAGATGTTTTTAGAGATCTGATAGAGGTAAATGATGGCGAATATTATTTAGCTACAGATGCAGGCTTAAAAATCTATAACGATAAAATTAAAGCTTATACGCATTACTATAACGATCCTAAAAATTTGGGCTCTCTGAGTAATAACCATTTATACTGCCTTCTAAAAGATGCGCAGGGAAATATCTGGATAGGCACATACGGGAGTGGCCTCAGCCGATTTAACCCTAAAACAAAAAAGTTCAGCAATTACATGATCAATAATTCAAAAACGGGAGGCATTAGCAATAACATTGTAAATAGCCTGTATCTGGATTCGCACCAAAATGTATGGATATGCACCCGCGATGGATTGAATAAATATGTTGCTAAAACAAATACTTTCGAGATCTATTCAAAACAAAACGGTTTTGCCACTAATGTTTTTACCGACCTGGTAGAAGATAATAATGGCAGGCTGTGGGTAACTACTGAGCAAGGTATTTCACTTTTCGATCCGGTAAACAAAACGGTTAAAAATTACGATGAGAAGGATGGTGTTTATGCCAATGCTGCCATCTGTAAAAATGCAAAAGGAGAAATTTTCCTGGCAGGTAGTAAAGGCATCGTTTATTTTAATCCACAACAACTTAAGTACAATAAAGCAGCTCCTGCAGTTTACTTTTCTGATTTTTCGGTTTTTAATAAACTGATTCTCCCCGGCAAAGATTCTCCTTTAAAATTGCCTGTTTATATGACGAAAAGTGTCACACTACCTTACGATCAGAGTGTACTTTCTTTTGGCTTTGTGGCCTTGAACTATACCCTTTCAGAAAAAAATCAATATGCTTATTTTCTCGAAGGTTTTGATAAAAAATGGAATTATAGCGGCAGCGAACATAAAGTTACCTATACCAACTTAAATCCTGGTAAATATACTTTAAGAGTAAGGGCATCAAACAATGATGGTGTTTGGAATAGGAGAGGAAATTCGATCCAGATCATCATTACGCCGCCCTGGTACCGTACCTGGTGGGCTTTTTGTTTTTATGGTTTGGCTTTCTTTGGTGTTGTGTATGCCTATCTTAAATATCGTGAGCACCAGTCTAACTTAAAATTTCAGATTAAACTGGCCCACGTAGAAAGCGAAAAAGAAAAGGAACTAAGTGAAAAGAAACTATCCTTTTTTACCAATGTATCGCACGAGTTCCGTACACCGCTTACCTTAATTATCAATCCGGTTAAGGAGCTTTTATATAAGAATGATAATAATGTCGATACTACTGATTTAAATATTGTGTACAGGAATGCCAAACGACTTTTAAGTTTGGTAGACCAGCTGTTATTGTTTAGAAAAGCAGATACTTATGGCGAAAAGTTAAAAGTGGCACCGATAAATCTGGTGAGTTTGTGCAAAGAAGTATTCCTTTGCTTTATACACCAGGCCCGGTCAAAAAATGTAATACTCGAATTTAGCGGTACCGATGAGGTGATTGCTTTTTATGCCGATAGGGAAAAAATTGAAATTGTGTTCTTTAATCTCCTTTCTAATGCGATAAAATTTACACCAGAAGGGGGTAAGGTTAGGATGATTGTAGATAACAGCAAGGAAAATGTAATCATTAGCATTGAAGACTCAGGCTGCGGTATCACTGATGTGGCAGGAGAAAAATTGTACGAGAAATTTTATCAGGATCCCGGTAACAAATCAGCTAAAGGTGGTTTTGGCATTGGTTTATACCTCGCTAAAAATTTTATTGAAATGCATGGCGGCACCATAAACTACACCAGTATAGAAAATAAGGGTACTACCTTTAATATTGCTTTATTAAGAGGAATGAGTCATTTTAAAGATGCCATCATATTGCAGGAAGAATTAGTCGATACCGACTCTTCATTATTTAAAGAATTGATAGAAGATGAGATCAGTGCTAACAAGGTTGTAGAAGCTGCTGAAGAACCAATAGTGGATAACCAGCTGGCCATCGAGTTAAAAAGCATGCTTATTATTGATGATAATATTGAAATAAGAGAATACCTTAAACAGGTTTTTAGAATGGATTATCATCTTTACGAAGCCAGTAACGGAGAAAAAGGCTATGAGATGACGAAAGAGCTATTACCCGATATTGTGATCTGCGATGTAATGATGGATGGTATAACTGGTATAGAACTATGCAGTAAAATAAAAGAAGATGTTTCTATCTCTCATATTCCGATTATTTTACTTACTGCCATTTCTGCTCCGGAGGTTAAGCTTAAAGGAATAGAAGGTGGCGCCGACGATTATATCAGTAAACCTTTTGATAAGGATTTTTTAAAAGCGAGGGTAGCCAGTATATTAAAGAGTAAAAATGCCCTGCAGAAGTACTTTTATAACGAAATTACACTCAACTCGAACAATACCAAAATCTCTGCAGAATACAAAGAGTTTTTAGATAACTGTATCCGTATTGTAGAAGAACACCTTACCGATCCTGATTTTAATATCGATATCCTGTCGGCCGTCCTGGGCATGTCGAGATCTAATTTATACCGTAAAATAAAATCCATTTCGGGTCAGTCGGCCAATGGGTTTATCCGTTTCATCAGGTTAAGAAAAGCGGCCGAAATCTTTATCAATACAGATAAAACCATTCAGGAAACTTCTTACATGGTGGGTATAAACGACCCGAAATATTTTAGAGAGCAGTTTTCCAAACTCTTTAACATGAATCCATCACAGTATATTAAAAAATTCAGGAAGCCGTTTTCCAATCATATCCAATTAAATTCAACTGGCAAAAAAGGTAAATCATAAATTGATTTATTTGCCCGTTTTTCTGTAATATGCCTCAAAACCTCATTTAGGCTATTTTTCGGTCTGTTTACCCCTCTAATTTGGATTGTTTGCACCCTATAGGAGTGGTTTGTTGGCGCTAATTTAGCCTTTTATAAAGCAGCTATAATCGCGATTCCGATAGAGGGTTCTGTTGGGTAGGTTATAAAATTGATCTGCTAACCAAATATTAACTTGCAAACAAATATGAGAAGAAAAGTTCTGAAAGGATTTTTGCCAAAATTCTTTACAATTAAAACACTGGCATTTCTATTTATCGTATCCATCAGTTTACCGGCAATGGCATCTTTAGTTTCTGTTAAAACAGGGATAAAGAACAAGCTTAGAGAAATTGTGGTAACAGGTACAGTAACAAGCGAAACCGGAGCTACATTTCCGGGGGTAGCGGTTAAAATTAAGGGAACCGAAAAAGCGGTTCAGACCGATGCAAAAGGTAAATTTAGTATCACAGTTGCCGCCTCTACAGACGTACTTGTTTTTTCTTATGTAGGCTACACCAGTCAGGAGCAAACAGTTGGCGATAGAACAACCATTAATGTTCAGCTTGGTTCCGATACCAAAACACTAAACGAGTTAGTAGTGGTTGGTTACGGAACACAAAAGAAAGCAACACTTACGGGGTCAATATCGCAGGTAAAGGGAAGTGAATTAATGAAAAGCCCACAACCAAACCTGTCAAACTCTTTGGCGGGCCGTTTTTCGGGGGTAATCGTAAATAACCGCAGTGGCGAACCTGGTGTTGATGGTTCTACCATTACAGTAAGGGGGCTTGCTACTACCGGGAGCAATAATGTATTAATTGTTGTAGACGGAATTCCGGGTCAAATTGGTGGACTTGAGCGTTTAGATCCAAACGATATTGAAAGTGTATCGGTGCTAAAAGATGCCTCTGCAGCTATTTACGGTAACAGAGCAGCCAATGGCGTAATTTTAGTGACTACGAAAAAAGGAAAAACCGGTAAACCAACTATAAATTATAGTTTTAACCAGGGGTTTAGCTCGCCAACAAGGCTGCCTAAAATGGCAGATGCCGCAACTTATGCACAGATTATGAACGAAATTAGTTTCGATTCCAATCCTGCAGGCGGTCTTAATCAATCTTACACAGCAGATCAGATCGAAAAATTTCGTAATGGTTCCGATCCGTTATTATACCCAAATACCAATTGGCTAGATCAAACTTTAGAAAAAACAGCCTTACAGAGCCAGCATAGCCTTTCGGTTAATGGCGGTAGTGAAGATGTAAAATATTACATGTCCTTAGGAACTGTTTCTCAGGATGGGTTGTACAAAAATGGAACAACTAAATACAATCAATACAATTTCCGTACGAATATAGATGCCAATGTTTCTAAATACCTTAAAGTTGGCTTATCGGTATCAGGCAGACAGGAAAATCGTTTGTTCCCTCAGGTTGCAGCCGGCGATATTTTTAGATCCATTTATAGGGCAAAACCTATTGTAGCTGCTTATTATCCAAATGGTTTGCCTACAACAGGTATAGAAAATGCCAACCCTGCGGTGCAGGTTACTGATATCGGTGGAACCAATAAAAACCCTACACAGGTTTTAAATGGTATTTTAAGAGCTACTTTTATTATTCCTGGCGTAGAAGGTCTTTCTGTTGATGGTTTCTTTTCTGCTGATAAATCTAATGTATTTACCAAAAGTTTCAACAAGCCATATTTGCTGTATCAATATGATTCTAACTCTAAAACCTATAACAGTGTAATTACAGGTGGTAATAATCAAAAAGCTACATTAATAGAAAAACACCAAAACGAATCGTTACTTACTTCAAACATCAAATTAAATTACGTACGTCGTTTTAACCTGCACGATATCAATGCTTTTGTAGGTTACGAACAGAGCGAAAACCATTTAGAATATTTCGATGCACAACGTTTTAATTTCTTATCTACCAATCTGCCCGAACTTTCACAGGGAGGTGCGGCGGCTACCGATTATCTGAACTCTGGCTATAGCTCAAACTATAACCGTAAAAGTGTAATCAGTCGTTTGGCTTACAGTTATGATGATAAATATCTCTTTGAAGGACAGTTACGTATCGATGGATCGTCTATATTTCCGGAGGGTAACCGATTTGGCTATTTTCCTTCTGCATCTGCAGGATGGGTGATGTCAAAAGAAAAATGGTTCAGTGATAATGTTAAATTTGTTGATAATTTAAAAATCAGGGCTTCATACGGAGCACTCGGTAACGATAACGTAAAAGGGTTCCAGTATTTTGATAACTATGTACTGGTTGGGAATGGATTTGTAGCCCAAAGTCCGGGAGCCGCATCATCAAGCATACAACAAGGCGTAAACCTGGTAAAGCTTGCCAACCCAAACATCACCTGGGAAGTGGCAAAAAAGCTTGATATTGGGATTAATGCCACTGTGTTTAAAAACTTTAGCATTGAGGCCATTTATTTCCAGCAAAAAAGATCTGATATCTTAACCACACGTAATGCTTCATTGCCAGGTTCTTCAGGTATTGTAAATCCATTTGATGATAAGAGCGTGAACTATACGCCGTTAGTGCCTTCAGAGAATATTGGAAAGGTGAACAGTAATGGTTTCGAAGCAACGGTTGGTTATAACCATAATGGCGAGAATCTGAAATGGAATATTTCTGGAAATATAACCTATGCAAAAAGCAAAGTAATTTTTATTGATGAAGCCAGTGGTACGCCAGATAATCAACGAAAAACGGGCAGACCATTAAATGTTGATCTACTTTACAATAGTATTGGCATATTTAGAACACAACAAGAGTTAGATGCTTATCCTCATGTTAGTGGTGCTAAAGTGGGCGATCTTAAATATCTTGATTCTAACAATGATGGCAAAATAACTGCCGATGATCAAACCAGAACCCCATATAGCAATACCCCTCAAATTACCTATGGTTTAAATTTTGGAGCATCGTACAAAAATTTCGATTTATCATTTGTTGTATCAGGTCAGGGACAAGTTAGTCAATACGTTTTACCGGAAGCAGGAAGCGTTGGTAACTTTTACAGCAGCTGGGCCGATAACAGGTTTAGTGCCGCAAATCCTAATGGAACTTATCCAAGGGTAACCGACCGTTCTTCTAATGCCATCAGTGGCGGGCAGTTCAATAATACTTTTTGGTTAAATGATGCCTCATTTTTAAGGCTTAAAAATGTAGAACTTGCCTATAACATTAAAGCTAGTTTCTTAGATCGGATCAATGTATCTGGATTAAGGCTTTATGCCAGTGCCTTTAACTTGTTCACCATTTCTAAAGTAAAAGATTACGATCCTGAAGGAAACAGCGGTAGCGGGCAGTTTTATCCACAACAAAGGATCATTAATATCGGGGCTAACATTAAATTTTAAACACCATGAAAACCAAATCAATATATAAAATATCATTCTTATGCCTGTTTCTGATTGCAATAGGCGTTGCAGGCTGTAAAAAAGACATTTTAAATGTAGAACCAACCGATATTCTTTCGCCTTCTACAATAGAAACTGATACAACCGCATTAGAGGCTTATATAACCAACCGGTACCTTGGTACACGCTTGCAGGATAAAGAAGCTGATGGGTCTGCCCCGGGTTTTGGCAGAGGCTTTGAGTATAGCATGTGGAGTTCTTTTACTGATGAATCTGTTTACAATAATGACGATGCTACCTGGTTAATCCAAAGAGGACAGCTGGAACCTGAAAATTTAGGAAGTGCGGGTGTATATTGGGGCAGGAGTTATCGGGGCATCAGAGAGTGTAATTACGCACTAGGTGTGCTGTCTAAAATTGCAATAAGCCCATCACATAAGAAGAATTTAATTGCAGAACTAAAATTTATAAGGGCCTTCCGTTATCATGATTTAATCAGAAACTATGGCGGCATCGTTTTGATGGGAGATAAGATAACCGAACTCTCCGATAATCTGCAGGATCCGGCATTGTTTCAACGCGCCTCGATTAAAGAGTCTATAGATTATGTAGCAGCACAACTAGACCAGGCTGCAGCAGATTTACCATTAGATAATAGTAGCAACTGGCTAACGGGTAGGGCAACGAAAGGCGCGGCGCTGGCGCTTAAATCACGTCTGCTCTTGTATGCGGCAAGTCCATTGTACAATGCAGGTACCTGGCAGGCAGCCGTTACGGCTGCGCAGGCGGTTATTTCTTTAAATAAATATGGAATATATACCGGTGGATACGCAAAATTGTTTTTAACTGACCAAAGCAATGAAGTTATTTTTGCAAGGTTGTTTACCAAAAATGCCAACCATACCCATTTAGAAATTGCAAACGGACCAAACGGTTATGGTGGTTGGGGTGGAAATTTGCCGATGCAGAACCTGGTAGATGATTATGAAATGGCCAACGGGAAACCCATTAGCGACCCTACTTCTGGTTACGACATTAATGAACCTTACAAAGGCCGTGATCCGCGTTTTGCAGCAACCATTTTATACAATGGAGCAGCTTATCGCGAGCGTAATATAGAAACTTTTATTCCTGGTGGAAAAGACAGTAAAGATGGAAATGATAATTGGAATACCAGCAAAACCGGTTATTACCTTAAAAAATATATGAATGATGCCTATCCATTGCAAAACCCCTGGGGTAACGCAGGTTTTCAGCCATGGATCTATTTTAGATATGCAGAAATTTTGCTTAACTATGCTGAAGCGGCTAACGAAGCTTACGGACCTGACGCTGTTCCTGCCGGATCGACAATGTCGGCCAGACAAGCCATCAATATGGTAAGGGCAAGGCCAGATGTTAATATGCCTGAATTGGCTGTTGGACTTACGCAATCACAAATGCAAGATGCGGTACGTTACGAGCGCAGGGTAGAGCTTGCTTTTGAGGAACATCGCTTTTATGATGTAAGAAGATGGAAAATTGCCGATGTAACTGAAAACAAACCTGCTGGTGGAATGATTATTACCAAAACAGCTAGTGGATTTACTTATACACCTAAGGTTGCATTAGATGGGCGTAAGTTTGAAACCAAACACTATTGGTTACCTATACCCAGAGCCGAAATTTTAGCTTCAGGTGGTAAATTGCAGCAAAACCCTGGTTATAATAAATAGAAATTAAGTTTTGCATGGTAAAGTCATATCAACATCTTAACCGTTTTTTTATCTGTCTGGCCTTATTTTTCTGTGGTAGAACAACGCTTGCACAAGAAACTGTTCTAAAAATAGAAATTGATCCTGCCCACACCTTTCAGGTCATAGAAGGCTTTGGTGCTTCTGATGCCTGGAGTTGTCAGTTTGCCGGATTATGGCCTGCTGAGAAAAAGGATAAGATGGCTGATTTGCTTTTTAGTACTCAAACCACAAAAGAGGGGCAACCCCTTGGTATTGGGCTTAACATGTGGCGTTTCAGTATTGGTGGTGGTAGTGCCGCCCAAGGTAAGGCAAGCGATATTGGCGACGAATGGCGTCGTCAATACGCTTTTTTGCAGCCAGACCGTACTTATAATTGGAACGCGATGCCAGGACAAGTCTGGTTCTTAAAGGCAGCCAAAACCCGGGGAGTGAAACAGTTTATCGGATTTGTAAACAGTCCGCATGTACTGTTTACCAAAAACGGGAAAGCCTATTCTACAGATGGCCATTGCAATCTGAATTTTGATAAACTTCCGGATTTTGCCGCCGATCTTGTTACTACCATCAAAGGAATAAAAAAAACAACCGGGATAGAACTGAATTACCTGAGCCCTGCAAATGAGCCGCAGTGGAAATGGAATGAACACAAACAGGAAGGCTGTCCTTATAACAATAACGAACTTGCTCAACTTTACAGGGGTGTTAATGAAGCCTTTGTTAAAAATCAGGTCAAAACCAAAATACAAATAGGAGAGGCTGGCCAACTTGATTATTTATATAATAATGGCAACAGTGTAAAAGGAAACCAGGTATATCAGTTCTTTAATCCTTCATCACCCAATTATGTCGGCAACCTAGCGGGCATAGATCAATCTATTTCTGGCCATAGCTATTTTACAACAAGTCCGGAGCAAAAGTTTATTACTGTTCGAAAAAAAATACGAGCGGCAGTAGCGCAAATAAAAGGTTTAAGGTATTGGATGTCTGAATATTGCATTTTAGGCGATAGTTTAATGAAAGGAGAAAAACGTGACCTGGGTATGGCGCCTGCATTATTTATCGCCCGGTTGATCCATCACGACCTGGCTTTGTCTAACGCTACCTCATGGCAGTGGTGGCTGGGCATATCAGCCAGCGATTATAAGGATGGTTTGGTTTACATCGACAAAAATAAAACAGATGGACAGGTTTATGATAGTAAAATGTTGTGGGCTTTGGGTAATTATAGTCGTTTTGTTAGTCCTGGTAGTAAGCGCCTTCAGGTTAAAACACTCGGGGCAAATGTACCTCAGGTTGATGTATCATCTTATATGCAAAATAACAAGCTCGTAACAGTAGTGGTTAACCCTACAGAAAACGATCTTGATCTGGATATTGAGGTAAAGGGAAATAAACAAAATTCTGTACAAACCTATGTTACCTCAGCCAAATACAACTTATCACCCTATAAACAATACCAGGATACCAAACATGTTCGTATTCCCGCTAAATCTGTTACCACTGTACTCAGTAATTAACCTGATTGATTTGAAATTATAACGCATCTCATTTTTTAATCCCATCCTATTTGGTTGAGCTGAAAAGCAATTATAAATCGATATTGGAAAACTATGTTTTTGATTTTTTAATACTTAACACACCTTAAATGAAACCTACCCTAAAACTCGTAATGATTAAAGTAATTTTAATTACTTGTTTTGCCAGCTTTAGTGCATTTGCACAAGTTCAGCACACTTTTAAACTTGCAGACTCTGTTTTTCTGCTCGATAATAAACCTTTTCAGATCATTTCTGGAGAAATGCATTATCCCCGTATACCTAGAGAGGCCTGGCGCGACAGAATGAAAATGGCTAAAGCCATGGGCTTAAATACGATTGGTACCTATGTGTTTTGGAATGTGCACGAGCCTCAGAAAGATCAGTTTGATTTTTCTGGTAATAATGATATTGCCGAATTTGTGCGTATTGCAAAAGAAGAAGGCTTATGGGTATTGCTTCGCCCTAGTCCGTATGTATGTGCCGAATGGGAATTTGGCGGTTATCCATTTTGGTTACAGAACATTAAAGGTTTACAGGTGAGGAGTAAAGAGGCACAATATTTAAAAGAATATAAAGAATATCTTACAGAGATTGGTAAACGTTTAGCGCCGTTGCAAATTAACCATGGTGGCAACATCTTAATGGTGCAGGTTGAAAACGAATACGGTTCTTATGGGAATGACAAAGAATACCTGAAAATTAATGCCCAACTGTTTAAAGATGCCGGTTTTGATGGTGTACTTTCCACCTGCGATCCGGTTCCGGCACTAGAAGGCGGTCATTTGGCGGGCTTACTTCCAGGCGTAAACGGTATTGATAATCCAGCTCAGATCAGAACATTAATTAAAAAGTATAACAATGGTTCCGGACCTTACTTTGTGCCAGAATGGTATCCGGCCTGGTTCGATTGGTGGGGTACAAAACACCACGAGGTAGACCCGAAAACATACGCCAATAAACTAGATACTGTACTTAAAGGCGGAATTTCTATTAATATGTACATGTTTCATGGTGGTACAACCAGAGGTTTTATGAATGGCGCAAATTTTAATGATTCTACAGCTTTCGAGCCACAGATTAGTAGTTATGATTATGATGCACCTTTAGATGAAGCAGGTAATGCGACAGCAAAATTTATGCTTTTTCGCGAAGCGATTAAAAAGAATCTGCCTGCAAACCAAACACTTCCTGATGTACCCGGCGCTAAGCCAGCGGCGGCATTGCCTGCAATTACATTTACCAAATCAACAGATATTTTTAGCCTGATTGGGAAACCAAAATTAAGTGATAAACCACTAACCTTTGAAGCCCTTAACCAACCCTATGGGTTTGTATTGTACAGCAGTACAATAAAAGGTGGACGTAAAGGTATAATTAAAATCAACGAGCTGCGCGATTATGGATTGGTATATATCAATAAAAAACTTGTAGGTGTTTTAGACAGAAGGCTTTATCAGGATAGTTTAGTGGTTAATCTTCCTGCCGGCAATGTACAATTGGATATTTTGGTAGAAAACATGGGGAGGATTAATTTTGGCCCTTACTTACTTAAAAATAATAAAGGGATTACTAAAAACGTAACTTTTAATGGTAAAGAAATTAAATCGTGGAAAATGTATCCATTGCCATTTGATAAAATCGAAACCCAAAAGATACAGGCTAAAGTAAGCAGCCCATCTGCAGCAGCGCTCAAATCAGCTAGTTTTAATTTAACAAAAGTTGCCGATACTTATTTAGATATGCGTAAATGGGGGAAAGGACTGGTTTGGGTTAATGGACATAATTTAGGTAAATATTGGGGCATCGGACCACAACAAACCATTTATTTACCAGCAGAATGGCTTAAGAAAGGAAAGAATGAAATTGTAGTTTTTGAACTGCTTAAACCTGCGCAGAAAACGTTAACCAGTTTAGATAAAGCTATTTTGAATGAATTGAAAAGTAAATAATATTTTGATTTCCTTCTGGTTAATGCTTAATCAATATAATTACAGCACGCAAGAAAATTAAACTATTAATCGTAACAATAGCCATTATGTTAGTATATGCTTAACATAATGGCTATTGCTGCTTTATCGCTAACCGTTTGAAGATATGGTTAGGTTTGATTTTTTAGCAATGCATCTGTTTTTCGCAAACGTTTGATGCGTCGATATTGAAAATATTTCCTTGTTGTTCCAGTTAAGGTATTTTCCTGATTCTGCTCAATGTTTCGAGCCTCATGCCTGTAAATGAGGCTACATACTTTAATGGTACACGGTTTATCAGGTGTGGATAAGAGATCAAGAACCTTTGGTAGCGTTTTAATGCGGTAGGAAGCCTGCAGATATAGGCTCTTTCAGATGCGCCCTGAAAATAAATTTCGGTCATCTTTCTACCTATGTAGTTTGCTATGGGAAAATTTTCGTAAAGCAGTTTCGTCATTTCATGCGGAATAGCAATTGCAAATACCGGATCTATCGTTTCAACATACTCGTCAGAGCTTTCATTCTCCCATAAATTCCTGATGGTTCCTGCCAATTCATTTTCTGCAGCAATCCAGGTAGTAATCTTTTTATTCCCCATTTTAAGGTAGCCATGTACTGCTCCTTCTAAAATAAGGAAAATGTAGCGGTTATATTTTAATGGCGAGGCAATATGTTTGTTTTTAGCAAAACGTACAGGGAAGGTGTCGCGGTTAATGATGTCTTCCATTTCTGGAGTGAGTGCATGGTAAGACCTGAAGACTGTAATAATTGGAGAGAAACCACCAAGCGCAGCCCATTTATCTTCACCATAAATATTTTCAATATTCATTGAGAAAAACGAGTGTGTATTAAAAGTGAAAAATAATTATAAAAATAAAAAAATCATTATTCTACTTACAACCAAGGGGAATGTCGGTTGTTGATCAGCTACAAATTCATAAAAATTATGGTAAAGTAATTCGCTTTTTGGTTGTTTTAAGGTGAAATTGATAAAACGGATCTAAAAGATTTTAGGCTAGTTAAATACATATTCCGTTTATAGGTTTATTAATTTGTAATTAGTTAGGTGAAAAGAGAGAAAAAATGAATTTTTTTTATTCGTATTTAACCTGATGATTCCTAAATATTTAACTGCATTTTATTTAGTTAATGTTAACTTTCTATTAAATATTTTGGGTTTACCTTTTGCAAGAATGGATTTAATTCCTAACTTCGCAGCCTCGAAAGGGAGAAAATGATTCCGTAGCTCAGCTGGTAGAGCATTACACTTTTAATGTAGTGGTCCTGGGTTCGAATCCCAGCGGGATCACAAGAAACAATATCAAAGAGAACTAAAACCCTGCAAATCAAATGATTGCAGGGTTTTTGCTTTTACGGGTTATGCCAAAATATGCACGAAATCGCATATAAAATGTGCGTCATTCGGAGCGTCGTTCTTTATAATACCAAACTCCCCTAATTCGTATTAATACACTGATAGTCAACCTGTTTAACAGATGAACATCTTGTATGAATGTAACCGCAAAGCTATTTTTGTTTAACCTTAATGTTATCGTTATGAAAACTAATTTTAGCGTGCTTTTCTTTCTGAAAAAGCCAAAGAACTACACCAAAGGGGCTGTTTACTTCATTTTCTTAAGAATTACGGTGGATGGGGTGCGTGCGGAAATGTCGACAAGCCGGAATTGCGAGCCGGAGCGGTGGAATGCAAAGGCCGGAAAAGTCATCGGCACAAAGGAAGATGTCAAAACACTCAATGCCTATCTGGAAAATATGAAAGCGGAAGTTTATGCAGCTCATAGCCAGCTAAGCGTGGACGGAGCCGAAATAACCGCCGATGGCGTAAAATGCAAATTCTTAGGCAAAGAAGAAAAAGCACACACCATACTGGAAGCCATTAAAACCCACAATGAAAAAATGAAAGCATTGGTGGAGAAAGAAGAATATGCGCCCGGAACGCTTAGAAGATTTGGAGTATTGGAAAGGCATGTAGAAGAGTTCATTGCCGCCAAATATGGCAGAACCGATTTTAATGTAAAACGTATTGACCATGAGTTTATCGACGACTTTGACTTCTACCTGCATACGGTAAAGGAAAACGATACCAATACCGCAAACAAGCATATTAAAAATCTCAAAAAGATCGTAAGCATCTGCCGGAAATATAAATGGATCAGTACTGACCCCTTCTTTGGCCACACGCTAAAATCCAAGCCCGTTCACAGGGAATTTTTAACCGCAGATGAATTGCAGAAGATTACCGAAAAACAGTTTACTACTGACAGGTTATCGCAGGTACGGGACTTTTTTCTGTTCAGTTGTTATACCGGACTTTCCTATGCGGATGTCCAAAAACTTAAACTAGCCGATGTAAGCATTGGGGTTGACGGGGAAAGGTGGATATTTACCTACCGAAAAAAAACAGATACAAGGGTAGCAATACCCTTGCTTCCAATTGCTGCAAGCATCCTTGATAAATACAAAGATCACCCTTATTGCCTCCATAACAACAGGGCTTTACCAGTTTCCAGCAACCAAAAGATGAACGAATACCTGGTTGAAATTGCGGCACTTTCAGGGGTCAATAAAACATTGGGCAACCGGATTGCCAAACGGACTTTTGGGACTACGGTAACTTTATTGAACGGTGTACCTATCGAAAGTGTGTCTAAAATGCTTGGACACACCAACATACGCACCACGCAACTATATGCCAAGGTATTGGATACAAAAGTCAGCGAAGATATGGCTCCGCTCATGGGAAAATTTACTGCCCAACATGCCAAAGCCCATCAGGTCACAGAATCGAAAATAAGCGCAGACATTGCATTAATCCGGGAAAAATATACTGTAGTAACACCAGAAATGGAAGAAGCGTCGTAATAAAAGCTAATAGCACTTTCCATCTATTGACCACGTATTGTTATTGCAATACGTGGTTTTCAAATAACTAAGCAACGATACCGATTTTTATACTGCAAGCCTGTGTATAATGGCAGAAATCAACGGTTACCACTCCGTAGAAGCCCAGAGCGAGAACAGCGTGCGGATATTTGAGCGTAGGGGTTTCGCAGGCCGCCCCGAGCGTGGGGTCAATATGCCGAAGATTACCAGCTCTGTAAATTGAGGTTGTCTATTTCCTTAAAGTGCTTGTCCTTGGTGTGTAGCTTTAGGTCAAATTGCTTTGATACTGCGGCTATCCACATGTCATTCTCCGGTATTGGCTTACCTTTTTGCAACAAGGCAGTTTTGATTAAGGCATAGTGATTTGCTGTTTCATCATCAGCAATAAGAACATTACACCTTTCAAGAAAAGAGTTGATCTGTTTAATGTGCTTTTTTGGGTTGGCTGATCTGTAAGCACCCAGATATAGTTCTCCTAATACAGCAAAAGGAATGTTTATTTCCTCCTCTAAGGTTTCAAGAAAAGCAGTAATTGTAGAATTGCCTTTAAATAACTCAATAACGATATTGGTATCTAATAGATTACTTCCAGTCATCTGGGTGGATTGTTTCACAAGATTCCGCAATTATACGTTCCATTTCTTCCGCCTCGTCCTTAGACCAGATTCCAGAAAAATCTTTTAAGCTTGGTGTTTTCTTAACTGTTTTATTATTGGTATTCTTTAATAGCTTCTCCAAAGCAGATAAAGTAGCTTCACTCTTTACTTTGAGCATTTCTTCTATCAAATGTAATTTACGTGTTTCTATGTGCATGGATATGATATTGAGTGTTAACACAAAAATAAAGAATTATTTCTACAATAACCATACCCCTAAATCCAATGAATATGAGCAAATGATTTCGAGTTTTTATTTTTTTCGTGATCTTTATTTATCAATAAACCCATATCCCATCCTTAACCGATCTACAAAATCTTTAAAATCCCCGTCATAGTGTTTCTTTAGTACCAAGAGCTGAAATTGGCTTTGCTGAAAATAACTGACCAGTTCGCTATCCATAACAGAATTCAATAGCACATATTTTCTCGGGCTATAGCTCAGCATAGCAAAGAAAGCCGTGTTGAAGTAATATTGTAACTGATGTATTTTCCCTCCAAGCATTAATCGAAGCTCCAGTTTATAATAATCGCCCATGTCTTTCCATAGAAAACAGATTTCCGGCGTTTCACTGTTAAAGCTACATGAAATCATGTCTGATCTTCTCGGTTTGCCCTTTACATTTCGCATCCCAAATGTATAACAATAATGGGTATACAGCCTTCCGGAAAGTAAAGGAAGTGCCTTTTGCCATAGCTCAAAAAGCTGATTGAAATTATTCTGGTTCTGTTTCCGTTTTTCGGCAAGCCTATGAGTATCTTCTTTATATGCTGGGCTTGCTACTAAGGCTATCTTTCTCATGTCGAAGCAAATCTCAACGAGGTATTGTTGTTCGTCCGTAAGATCGATTTCCGAAAGTTGCATTTCATTAAGCACGTATGCTGTAAAGCTTCTTACCTCGGTTTTAGCCTTGTTCAAAATCCCTGTATAAGGAATTAAAAAGGGATAATGGTTTGTTCGGAACCTTTCATTGTTGTTATCTGCCAAACAGAAACCCAATATTGTGTGTGTTTCTCTAGGGGACTGTTCTTGAATTGAGGCAACTGCCTTCCGTGGCTCAAATACATTTGCAGATACTATAGGAAGTTGTTTTCCAGGTTTATATAAGCCTTTATATCTCACTTTTGATGATACATGTAAATTATCCTTTGACTTATGGATCATCAGATACTTAGATCCCCCTGTTTCCTGATCAAAGAATCCCGGCCAATAATAGTCTTCGAAATCATATTCAGTGTCATAGTACATCAGTTGGGTAAGCGAAAAATAAGCGTATCGGCTCAAATAGTTTTCATGGGTATCAATGCTGCAACTTATTAATAGTTCGGAGGCGGTAACCTTAATGTAAACCATTTCTTCAGGCTCTTTATCCAGAATTACACCGATTACAAGCAGTTCATTGCTGAAAGATATTTTTCTAATTTTAATGGGGAAATAACCCCTTTTTGGTTTTCTGATCTCGGAATATTGGTTCAGTGTATTTTCTGTAAGTATTCTTGTATTTGGCGTAAAAGGCAAACGAAAGAAGTTCATTGATGGAATAGTTTTATCCGGCATAATCTACCTCCCTTTCTTTTTTTAATTGCGTGTAAGATTCCGCCACTTTTGCAAGGGATTTTATCTTGTCACCGCACATAATTTCAGTAAGCTTTAAAAAGGTGGAAACACGGGTGAATATTTGTTCCGCATCGGCCTGATCAACCTTAAAATCATCTTTGTAACGTGCAGCGGAATAACTTTTTACCATAATATCAAATAGCCGTTTGTCCTCTTCAATGCCTGATAAGAATAGCCTTGATGGTGCCGGAGAAAAGCTATCGCACATCCGAAGCTGTCTATATAGGTTGTGTATATCAGAGCGGTAAGCCAGATAAACCCTGATCAAAACAATACAGCATTGTTCCACTACCTGATGCGCCATAAATGCACTTAGATTGTAATGTTGGTTCGTCAGGCATTCTTTTGCACTTTTTAAAAATCCTGTTGCCAATGGAAAGCGGTGGTTGTAATGTTTTTGAGCTTTTACCGCTCCCTGTGTAGGTATTAAACCTATAGCCTGAAAAGGTTGTACCATACCATCCCGACTATAGAGAATCTGACCCTCATTGTAAACGGTAATGAAAAACCTGTTATTGGCCTTTATTCCGAGAATACCTCGAGGCTTGCCTCGGGGTCAAAGCGGAAAGTTTGAAAACGAAGAGTTTTCAAATACATTTGCATTGTGGATGAACATATTTATAAACGTCACAATAAGACCCTTTTGTTATACCATCTGGTATTTCCTCTGAAATATAGACGTGGAGCACTAAACAGTTCTTCAGGTGTTTCATTGAAAGATATTTGCGTGGAGATATCCGAGCGTTATGAATTGCAGTTTTTGGAAATAGGTTACGAGCCAGACCATGTTCATTTTTTAGTTCAATCTGTTCCCTCGATGAGTGTTTCGAAACTTGTGACCTTGATAAAAAGCCTCACAGCTCGTGAGCTTTTTAAACGCCATCCGGAAATAAAGCAATTGTTGTGGGGAGGCAATTTTTGGACAAGTGGCTACTATGCAAATACTGTTGGTCAATATGGCAATAAAGACGTGATAAAAAAATATATAGAGAATCAAGGCAAGGAAAATGAGTATCAAAAAGTGCATTTAGAACAACTCCGGCTCTTTTAATACCTCGAGGCTTGCCTCGGGGTTATTTATTGCCGCTACAATTGTTTCTTGCCCATGAGCCATTATGGTGATCTTGCCGAAAGGGTATTTGTTATTGGCGAAGTCTTGCACTTCGTGTTCAATTCTGGTAACGCTTTCGGTTACCATCAACAAAAAATAATGATAGTTTTCTGTACTTTGGTTCTCTATAAAGCATCCGTCATTGACTTTAAAATCAATGTATTTACCAAAGCTATAGATTTGCTCGGGCTTAAATTTTTGAACCAGTTCTTTGATAAAGGCCGAAAAGTTTTCTTTCTGGAACTGACCAGATTGCAAGAATTGTGTTTCCATAATCGTGACATTTTTGATTTCTGAGATCAAAAATGCGGTACGGCAACGCCGTAACCTACCAATTAAAGTGGTACCTTACCATAGTTTATTGGTTTCGTACTACCTAAAAAAACAATTATATTTGCCAATATGGAAACATCTACAAAGTCTAGCAAAATGCACATCGGCAGAAAGATTAGTCGTATTCGTGAAATCAGAGGAATAAAACAAGATTTTCTTGCTGTTGAACTTGGAGTAAGCCAACAGACGATTTCTAAAATTGAACAAAGTGAAGAAGTAGAAGATTCTACATTGGAGAAGATTGCGAATGTTTTAGGTGTAACTGCTGAGGCAATAAAAAACTTTAATGAAGAATTTGTCTTTAACATTATTGGTAACACTTTTACTGATAGTAGTTCGAATAACAACAACTATTTATGTACGTTCAATCCGTTGGACAAGGTAATAGAACTATATGAGCGTCTACTTGCTAGCGAGAGAGAAAAAAATGAACTATTAAAAAATAAGTAATTCAAATACTACGCGGTGTTGTTAAGTCGTGGATTGTAATCTAATCTTTGTTATGATCGCCGCTCTGATTTGCCATTCATTATTTATTGAATGGCAAATTATTTCATATCATCACCTAGGTAGCATTTAGTCGCACTTCTTATTTTCATCATTTCACATAAACAAACTCAATCTTTCTTTTTCAGCGAATGCAGCCGCTTCCTGGCTTGCTTTGCCTCTTCTGCCGTTTCTCTGGCAATTTCTTCCGCATAGACTTTTTCCAACGCTTCGACTTCCAGTTTGATGGTGTTCTCTTCCATCGCTTTGGGGTTACGGCTGTAGGTGGTATCTGCCCAATGTCCCCATTTAGGAGCTATCTGCCTAATCGCTCGGAACTTGATATCATTGGCACTCATGCGGTTGTTTTCGTGGTTCAGGTACAAAGCTGTTCCGAAAGATGAGGCGGTGATTAAGAAACAGGCCGCTACACCAATGATGAGGTTTTTTGACCATGCCCCGAAATGGTGGTGATGTTCGTTTTTCACAGTGATGACCTTGGGCATAGTGCCCACGAGGTCTTTGACCTGATCGATCTGCTGGCTGATCTTCTGATCGTCATAACGCTTGTTGGATTTTTCTATCTGGCCAGAGATGTTAGCTAAAGTCTCTTTATACTGCTGCAAAAACGACTTTAAAAATTCTGGCAGTTCGCTTTCGATGACTTCCATCCGCTTAACTAAACCTAGAATGAGTTCTTCGGCCATTGTTACCTTTTCTTCTAATTCGTCCTGTTCCATAACATTGAATTTTGTTGGTGAATAGTTTGTTTATTTATCTGGTTACTCCCTGTGCTTGCTCTGCCTCGTGTTTCTTTCGCTTCCTACGGGCTATTTCTGCATCACCTACCGGGTCTGGGGCCGATGGCACAAACTCCGGCCTAAGCAGGATATTCAGCAGGTTTTCAACTACACCAGACGCATTCGGACTATCCGCATGCTCGGCGGCATGAATGTCATGTCGGATGGTCTCTCTCAACTGCTGCGCCAATGAGGGCTGATGTGCCTCCCTTGCGTTATGGTAAGCCTGTACCTGCTGGTTGCGGTTCAACTGTGCATCCATACGGGAAAAGCTTAAACTCCTATCAATAGCGGAGCCCTTCATTTTCAGCTCCCCCTTTTCAAAAGAGATGCCCTGCACTTCTTTGGTGCCGCTCTTGAACTTAAAGGCGATACCGATGCCCCGTACGGTCAACTTCGCTTCCAACTCTTTCCAGTTCTTGGACTTTTTCATATCGGACTTGATCGCATCATACAGTTCATACCTGATCTTTTCCCTGCCATTTAAAGCCTGCCTGTTGACCTGTTCTTTGCCCTTGCCCCAATGGTAGCCGTATTTTAGGGTAAGCTCTTTGCAGGCTTTGATATTACGTGCGTAATTATTCTTATCGGTGATCGTCGCCCCCTTGTTGTCCACCCGGTTATAGACCACGTGCAAATGTGGGTGCAATCTATCTTGGTGACGTACCACCACATACTGCGTATCCCGGATTCCCATCTTCTGCATATACTCTTTGGCATGTTCCAGCATGATCTTATCGGTCAGTTTGGGCAGGTCTTCCTTGCTCCAGCTTAACACCAGATGCCCGACCGCCTTGCCCAGCTCCGGCCTCATTTTGCGTTGCAGGTTAAAATCATTGGTCAGCGTGGTGGAGTTCTGCATCCTTACTCCCTCGGCAAAAAGGATCTTAGCTTCGGGCTTGTCCACGATGTAGCGGACACAGCCACCGAAGCTTCTTCCCGTGATCGGTTTACCCATCATGGCTGTTGATCTTGGTTAACAGTTCTTCGATCTGCCTGATCAGTGTCTGGCATTTTAAAGCCAGCGTAGGCAACCCTTCCACGTGGGCAAGATGGGTCAACTGGTTGAGGTTATTGGCCATCCCCGATAGCATCCTGAACCATCCGCTTTCCTCTGGGGTAAAGCGGGGGGAAACCCTGGCATTCTTTGCCGCCCTGCGGAACCATTCACTGGGTTTCAGCCCTGCATTTTTCGCACGCTGGGCAATCAGTTGTTTTTCCGTTGGTGTTAACCGGATCATCAGCAGGTCACTACGGCTAATCTTTTTTTGTGGTCTGCCGGGTACTCTTTTTTTCTTTATTTCACTATTGGCTGTCGCTGTTTTCATGCGCTGTGTTCCTTTCCAAATCTTCTATAGATCCTTTCTTAATTCCTTTTTTTAACCGACCAACGGGAGCGAGTCCGGGGCATCCCTTTAGGGTGAATCCGGGTTTTTGTATAGCAAAAACATTAACTCGCTCCCTACAAAGCGCATAAGTTTGACGTGCTAAAAGCTTCGGCAAACCTTAGCGGTTTCCATGTCCCGATGGCTCCTGTAAGGAGCGTCAGGGTGTAAACTTCGCCGGGATTTCCCGGCTCCTTTTTTCTGGTCGTCTGCCCGGAGCAACCGGGCGGCCAATAGACCAGGCTGCCCCTGATCGGATGGTAAGACGGCTGGTAGCGGATATACCCAAATGCATCCAGTTCTTTGATGCATTTGTGGTATGTGGCAACCGATGCGATCCTGCTGTAGGCCATCAGTTTTTTGCGGGTAACGGCAAAGGGACTGATAAATCCGCCACGCTGCCAACAGACAAAAAGTGCGGCAAACAGGCTGACATGGGTAGCCAGTATCCCGCTGTCCGCACCCATGCGTCTCACCCATCTGCTGTAGTCAGCCGCCTTGGTGTGAATGCTGGTTTCTGTCATGATTTACCTCCTTCTAAGAGCCTGGTAATGTCTTCCAGTTTGTAATACATCATCCCGCCGATCTTGGTAAATCGCAGCGTTCCGTTGATGCGTAGGTTTTGCAGGGTTCCCGGTGAGATGTTCAGCAGCTTTCTCACTTCGGCGCTTTTTAGCCATTGTTTACTTTGCCTGTCTTCCGGTTTAATGAGCTGCCTGATCTCGGCCAGCATCTCGGTCTTTAATTGTTTTAAATCTTCCTTAGTGATGATCTCCACGTGCATAATAATTCCCTCCTTAAATTAATCTGTAATGTCTTGTTGCATGATTTTAAGCACTTCGCTTTTTTTGAAATACACACGCCTGTGCAGGCGTAAAAAGGGCAGCCCCTTTTTCATCCAGTCCGTCAGGGTGACCAGTGATACGCCAAGTTCTGCGGATAGTTCCTGTTTGGACAACAGGCGTTCTTCCTGTTCCTTACTGGAACTGCCGCCTGTTTTGAAATGCTCTTGTAGTTCTGCCCGCAATGCATCCCGGATGCACTGGCTAAGGGCTTGTTCATTGATAATCTCCATAGCCTTTGTTTTGGGACAAAAGAATGCTATGGAAATGGCTTGCCTGTACCATAAAGATTTTTATGGTAACTTGGGGATGTTTAAATTAAGTTGGTATTCAATCGCAAAATACTTGATATCAAATTGATACGATTTTAAAGTGTAAAAGATTTACGATCAGCTATGAATGCGTTTTTTCCTATCTTTTTTTAGGTTTGATCTCAAAAATCTTCTGATCTATTGGAACAAGGCGGGATCGCTCGCCAGGATTTTCCCTGTCTTTTGGAAAATAACTGCGTACACGTTCCATGTCTAGCTCCTTCTTATCCACCCGAAAATACTTACATATTATCTTGACCCATACAATCGGGAATTTTGTAACCATCAGCTTTTCGTCCTTGATTTTGAGATCAATCAATTGGTTAAAAATGTCATAAACGGTCAATAGGTGACCCTTGGGGATATCTATATATTGTTTGGTTTCCAGCTTTTTTGCTATCTTTAACTCTTCTTTTAAAAGCTCAATCTTTGATTGCTGATTCCTTATTTCCTCATACTGGTCTGCGATAATTTCAGGTAAGGTCTTTTGAGTATGCCACTGGTCAATCGAACGAAGATATTTTTGAAAATCTGTGAGTTTCTCGAGTATTTCCATATCCAGCGCATGGCTTGAATTAAATGGGTTCTTATGCTCAATAAAATTAATACGTCTAAGGACGATTTGCCAGACAAAGGTGAAAAATTCCTCTTCGCCGTCTGGTTCCTTTCCTAGAAAATAAGCAAGGTGATATTGGTAAAAGGCGGGATATTCCGGTTCGGGTAGCGTAAATAGTTTTCTAATAAAAAGATTATCCTCGAAGCCATTTTTTAACCCGATGATAGTACCTACATCGTAGCGGTGGGGATTAAGGTTGTAGGCTTCGTGTGCTTTAAAATATTTGTTAGGCATGGCTTAGGTATTAGTTATCTCACATGAACGATAAAATGCTTTACCCAAATTTAATGATATTTAGCAAGCCAACTGCCATATTGCCAAACCGATGTTATGTGCTCGGCATTTTTTGTTGTTAGTCAATTCCAAGTTCCTTGTGCATTGCGTGCCATTCTTTTCCAAATTCAATCATTTCTAATGCAGCTTTTCGTTTGTCTTCAGGCAGGCATTGTATGCAAGTTGGATACTGAATGCCTTTGTAATGTACTTTACAATTAGGGCATAACTCCATATTTTTTAAATCATAGTTAGAAGCACATCTTCTACAAGCAGTTATTGTGTCTGCAAATGAAAGATATTTTATGTCGTCAGTTAAATAGAGTAAAAATGCTTCTTTCCCGATTATTTCTTCATTTTTGGTTTTAGCCTTTTCTCTTTGAAACCAATATTTTATATTCGATAAATTGTGATTGTTTTTCCATTTGTCTTTCCATACAAAACACTTGTCTCGAACATCAATAGCTTCTTCGTCTGTATAAAAAATTGTGATGAGTTCTTCTAACGATTTATAAATTGGTTCATTAAACTCGTGTTGGCATAATGCACAACGATATTGTGGTAGTTTTCTCACTCTCTTGTTAGGACGGTTGTCTCCACAATTTGGGCATAAAGGAACAGCTATGTAATCATAGTTTTTTACAATATGTTTCTTAAATTCTGATTTATCAAAGTCAGAATTAGTTTCTTTAAAAATTTGAGTGCATTTTCTTGTTATTTCTCTTTCGTAGTCGGAATATTTTTTTGGATGAGAACGATGCTGAATAGTTAAAGTGTCTGTACTATCACAGATTTCGCATTTTTCTTTGAGAATTTTAGCTCGTCTTTCTTTCCAATCTTTTGTGTGCCACGACCGTTGTCCTTCTCTGTAATCCTTCCAATATAGTTCCTTGGCAAGTTCTAATGAAATTTCTCCATTAGTCAATTTTTCCCTTAATTCGATACGTTCGTTATATGTTAACATACTTCAATCATATTGATTTAATTATTTTCATTTAATATTCGAGCCACCATTCTTTTTTCTGAGTCAAAGTTCCATTGTACCTGCCACGCTCTACCGTCTACTTGGTCAAGCAAAATGAAGTTATATGTGTTTGTTGTTGGATAAAGAAAAAACCTACCGTTCTTCTCTGCATCTTTAGTTACCCGTGAAATGTCAGATAATGTAGTTTCAAATTGATTGTCTTTTAGGCTCCATTGGACTTGCCACATTTGTCCATTTCTCGTATTTAATTTGATAAAATTATAAGTATTATTTGTAGCAAAGAGCCGATAGACAACAGTGCTATCCGTAGAAATATTTTGAATAGGAGGTTGGGATGTGCTTTGAGCAAAAGTTAACATTGTCGTTAATGCAAAAATCGATGTTAAAAAAAATGTTCTCATACAATCGTTGTTACTAGTGTTCGTTTTAGGAGTAATGTCGGTTTATACTGACACATACAGTTTCAGCGCTTGGCGCAGTGCCGGATTCAGAGCACAAAACTGTTAATACACCACAAAAGTTGATGCGAGGTGGAATGCTCAATTAACCACGTCACCCTCCATTGAGCCAAATGCGTGTTATGGCTGTTCTTCTTTCAATGTTGTGATGTCTTGTACGTTTCTTAGGTCAATAATCACCTCACTACCATCATCTTTTGTTAATGTTATGGTAACTTTAAAGGTTCTGCTGTCGTATGCTGAGCTTTAAGTCTTCATGTAATGCGTTTGCGATCAAATAAATAACAGTCATTCTCATTCGTTAGTAAATAGGATACCCTACATACCTAAAGCTAAAGCATAAATTTTGTTGTTGTTCATTCATAATTGTATTGTTTAATTGGTTTTTAATAGGTATGATTGTGCAGTCGGTGAAATTGTTTTGAAGTCGTATTCATTCTTTAAAATAGTCAGGGTTATTTTCTGTAAAAACTGATTTTGTACCACATGAAACTAAACTTTCGGCAAACACTAAACTGTCTGGTAAGCACGAAACCGCGCATATTGCAAATTTACTGTTATGGCTAGTGGTTTTTTCGGGTGTCTTCATTTAAGTTTTAGTTTGTCAATACTTTTATAAATGGCATCTCTCAGGTCTTGGGTCATTTCTTCCGATTCTTCAAATGTTATTTTTAGTTCGCCATTAATTGTTTCTGCCTCTTCGTCAAAGTTGATTTCATATGGAATTTCAAATTCATACTTTTCAAGATTCATACGAGTAACTTCAACCTTTTTGTTTTGGTTGTTGTTATGTCCGATGCGTAAGTTTTCAAATAATTTATAATCATAGTATGTATTTTCAATTATAGGCTCTCTCTTTGGGCCAAAAGATAATGGTGCAAATTTCGTTGTCGACATAACAACCCTTCCATATCTATTTTCTTTGTCATAGTCGGAAAGGACTGGTTTACTTTTATCGAAAGTTGGTTTGGGTAAATCGTCAAAATCATTTAAAAGTAGTTCTCCAGAATTGTAGTTGACTTTAACAGTGGAATTTGTTGCTGCAATGTTTCCTGAATTTGCTATTTGAAAAACCACATCATAATTACTTGCCTGCCTATGAATATAGTCTTTGAATAATATATTGTAGTCCTCAATTTGTTTATTATACTCATCAATTGCATTCCTGTATTTTTGATAGTCAATTGTTGAAACACTATCAGATGAAGTAGGATAAATATTTTGTAACATTGATTGTATATTGTCTCTCCTTGATTGCTTAACATTTGGTTCGTATTCTTTCTTTTTTGAAGTAAAATATTTTAGAAATTGTTTTTCAATGAAATTTTTTGAAGGAATTTTTACTGAAATATGTTGAGTAATTCCTTCATTGGTTAAAAAGCCAAATTTGATGTTAGGTTTTCTGTTTTGAGGAATTGAATTTATCCAACTATTTATTGCTTCTAATTGATAGTATTCTAATTTAATATTATTTTCAATTATTTTTTTCTGCTGTTGAGTTTCAGGAAATAAAGGAATCCAAGGCTTACCATTGTAATTGCCAGACTTCCAAAAAACTGGAATAAGTGATTTGGGAACGTTATAATAAAATACTGTCAGTTTTCCTAAATTTCCGTATCCTAACAATCTATTATAAACAGTATCAGTTGACCAATTTTTATCTTCATATAGTGGTTCAGAAATCTCCCTAATGAATTCTCTTGTGAATTTCGCTTCTTCTTCGCTTTTCATTGTATTAGACTGGAAATCCAAGTGATTATTAAAATCAACTTTGCCACTATAAATTTCTAAGTCTATGTTATATTTTACTTTTAGAGAATTTACAATATTGTTACTTTCTTCTGTCAATTGAATTGCATAACAAACTCTAATTGGTGTTTTTTTTAATGCTTCAAATTCGGATGCAGTTAAAGGTATTTTTACCATTTCTGCCTGCGCCTTGCCGTCAATAAGTTCTTCGAAAAAGTCGGCTAATTGAGTTCCTGAAGTTATGTTGTCATCAAAGAAAATTATTGATGAAGGAGATTCACTTTCAAGAGATTTGCCTATTGAGTTTACATCTGTTATTAAGTTTAATATTGCTTCTTCACTGTCAAATAATTGTTTCAACAATTGATAACAGACTACTGCACTGCTGTCTTGAATACTTCCCAAGGAAGAAATTAAAGGTTTGCTTTTAAAATTTTCAGGTATTTTCTCAAATGCTTTTTTCAACAGGAATGTCATTCTATTGCTGTCAATAAAATCGACACTCTGAATTAACTTAATAATAACTTCAATTCTCTCATATGTTTCAAACTGTGAAATAAAATAAATTATCCTTTGCAAATCAATTTTTACGACTTGATATGCAGATAACTTTTCAGTCAACACTTTCAGAAGTGGTATATTTTGAATTATTAGGTCTTTTGCACGAGAATCCATTGTTTTATTTTAAATGTGTCTAATTAGCAAACTTAGTTAGTCATTGTGCTCGTCCTAGCATTTCCTATAACGATTTAGAGCTTTGCGATGTAGGGGAAATAGAACTACGTCAGCCCAACCTTAGCACAGAAGCTAAATTGGAAAACCAAACTGGAGCTTTTGTTCGTTAGCCCAACTATTGCAAAGCACCTTGTTAAGCGTTCGTTTATTTCCCCTCTATAATTTCTTGACCCTTAATAATTTCCATCCTACTTCCATCTTCAGTACAAATTAAAAGCTCAATTTCCAATTCTTGTTTGATTAAATTAGAATAAAAAGTTATTTCACCAATTTGTCTTTTAGTTCTAGGAAGTATTGGACTTCTATCTGTTCCTATGATAAAGTCATTATCACTGATAGTTAATTTTCGTTCTTCCTCATTTGAGAATAACAGTTGAAAGTTTTTTCCATTTTCAACAAAAGGTTTAATAATAAATTCAGAAGCATCTTTTCTTCCCGAAATGAAAACTTGAAGATATTGAGCGACTTTATTACCGTTATTATATGCCCAAATTGAAGCAGTTATTTTGATGTTATCACTTTCAGCATATTTTTTAAACCATTCCTTTCCGTGGTAATTTTCAAAAGATATTTTTATGTCCGTTTTATTTGTTCTATTTATTATATCTTTTATTTCATAATCATCCATTGCAACACTTTCAAAATTATACCTTCTGTAATATTTCTTGTCTTTTGCTTGATGAGCAGTATTGCTTTGTGGAATTTCTACGACATAAACCACTTTATTCTCTTCGGTTTTCCCAATTGTAATAGGATGTATTATTATTCCGTTTATTTTAGGTGAAATATTAGAATTGATAACTTGTTCCAGCCACTCTTTTGTAAAAACTAACCTGTCAACTGGATTAATTTTTTCTGGTAAATGTTTTTTTTCAGCTTCATTAAATTCGTTAATTCCATAGACTATTATACCACCTGCACTATTTGCAAATGCACTTATATCTTTGCTAATTTCTGCTTTTTTTCCATCGGATTTACTAAGTGCATCAGCTGATTTATAATCTAAATTTAAATTTTCTTCAATACCTGAAGCTATTAAGTTTTCAATTTTTTCTAAGTTCCACATTCGTGTTTTTTCTTTTAAATGACGCCTCACGTCCGTTGGCTTGGTGAAGTTCGCTCTGTGCCTAAAGCCTTTGTTCTACGAACATAAGCAATCGGGCGAATTTTGCCAAATCGACAGTTATGTGGTGTTTAGTACCACTGAACATTTTAAAGTTCGGCGTTGATAACCTTTTCACTATCTTTTCTGGATTATTTACTTAGATCTTCGATTGATGAAGTCTTCCAAAATCATTTTCGAAACACTATTAGCTAGAACTGCTAAACTGGGCGAAACATATGAGGATATACTTGACAAACAGATAAATTTCGATTACCCCTTATGTGCATCTTGCATGGCAGATACAGCGAATCAAGCATCGCCGAAAGCACCTGCAAAAAGGCGGAATAGTTTTATCTTTATTGCTCCACTTATCAGCAACTTAAAACATTATGTACAACTATATCGGTGTTATAATAGCGGTCGAGAATTATCATAGCGAGCCGGCAATCAGGAAAGTCAAATTTGCACTGAACGACGCAAAAGAATTCAGAGACAGTTTAATAGACTTAGGATGCGATCCTGACAGGCTTAAGCTATTAACCGACAACTTGGCCACCAAAACGACAATAAAAGAGGAAATCAAAAAGGTAGCAAAGCTGGCAACATCCAAAGATGTAATCGTTCTTTATTTCGCCGGGCACGGGTTGTTGAATAATGGTAAAAACCTGCTCACCTGCGTAGATACATCACTTACCAACATCGAGAATACCACGGTAGATTTAAACTTTATACTGTCTCAATTCGAGAAAAGTGCCTCCAACAAAATCATCGCATTTTTAGATTGCTGCCATAGCGGGATTAAATTCAGTGAGAATGAGAGAAGCACACTTGGCAGATTTTCTACAGATCAATTGCAGTATGATTATCATAATGCAGAGCATTTGACGGTATTCGCTTCGTGTAAGGACGACGAGAAATCGCAGAGTGATTTAGAGCGGAGCCATGGAGCCTGGTCTTATTACCTGATAGAAGCTTTAAGAGGAAATGCCGGAAACATTTACGACAGCGGGCTGCTGTTTAGTGACAAGCTTCAACGATATCTTGCCGACAATACATATCAACGTGTAAAAAAAATCACTGTAGCTAAAAAAAATCAGACACCTGTAAAATTTGGAAAAGAAACGGTCGAACGGTTCATTGTCGCCGATGTGAATACAGCTTTGAAAAAGAAAGAGGTTAAGGCGGATGACTCCTTGGCTAAATTTGAAAGTGCGGTGATCTCCACTTCCGACTGGGACAACGTACGGACGCTTCCAGGTTTTGCCAGTAACCACAAAGAACCCAAAGATATCGACAGCTACCATGAAAGATACATACAGAAAATAGCTTATGACTTGCTTGTTGAAGAAATAGACAGTATTGCGAAGATGCTAAAAACAAATATGCGTTATAAGCGAAAAGATATAGAAGAACCTGTTTTTGAGGATGGCACCGGTCAGATCACTACTACGGATTTTGATTACGTCGTTCGAGTGACGCAATCGGAATTTAAGGCAAACCGTTATGTTCTGACAAAAAGCGTCGAAAACTTCAAAAACAGTGACATCTTAAGCAAGGATGAATTCAATCGGATTTTCGGCGAAACTTTCGATGAATTGGAATTGAGCCGCAACAAAAAAATTAATGTAGCCGATGTGATTGACCTGATCGAAGAGATAGACAATGAAGATCTTGTGCGAGTTGAATATGAAACATCCAATACCAGCCGGTGCAAAATCTATCTGAACGATGTACCCGGCACTATTCACGTCACCGAGCGCAGCATCAAACTTGTTTCGGAGCAAAAACATTCTCCGCGTGAACTTATTTTATCGTTTCAGCAAGCTTATCTGAAATTGAATGAACAGGGTGTAAGAGCTTTACTTGAATAACAAGTCATTAATTATTATAGCAATTATAAAAATGGCAATCAGTTAAAATATAATCATGATCAAATTTATCGACGACAAGATGCTTTACATTTTATATGGAAAACGTTCGTACTTCAAATATAACAGGCTCTATGTAGATAGTCTTTTAGAGAAGTTTGGTGAAGGGAAATTTGACCAGGAGCCGTTGACCCATGATATCTTAAAATTCTCCTACGAGTGGGCGGCAGACACGTTTTTGGAATTGATGCATAGTCAAAAGGATGTACGATTCCTGTATTACCTCTTCAAGGTACATGAAGATAGTATTAAACTATACTACCACAGTCAAACGGATCCTGTTGCGTTGGAAAAGAAAGAGGTTCATATCAGTACGCTTTCTGTAAACAGGCGCATCCTGAAGCTTGCCTTAGAGCAAGCCTGCGATATAAATTACACTGGCAAAATTGACCCTGATCCTTCCGTCATGCCTGGATTCCTGATGCGTATGGAAGATCTGCTTTTTGTCGGAGAGCGTTTGTTTGCTTTTGCTGAATATATGGCAGAACGAAGAATGATGGAAGATCCACTGGAGATTATTATTGAAAAAAACGCCTATACCATCCAACGTAAATACCACTATGATGCAATCTATGGCAATATGGAAAAGCTATTTCAGGAAGGTTTTTCAAGCGGCTTGGTAGACAAGGATTCTGTTAAGGAATTGCGTGAAGAATTACAGAAATGCATGGGTATCAACTATGATTTCGCTGGCGGCCAGATCAAGGAAATAAAAAAGCATTTTTCGCCTGCGGCACCGGATATGCAGACGGTCCAGTACGAAGCCTTACTTATCAATCTGCAACACAATGGGGTAAGTTTAGAGAACAGTGAAAACTTTTACGCAGGCCTGGTATTATCCAGGGCGAATAAACTGCCGATACAAAAGTCAGTATATCTATCACATTCGTTCAGAAGGTATTTTTTCCGGCCTATACTTTTGGTTAGCATCAACGGCGAAGAAAGGGCTTTGATAGGTGACGAGAAATGGCAGGAAAGTATATTGGTGATGGCAACAAACGGTTTTCAGTGGCAGCAAGCTCCGGAAGAATGGAAAAGAAATGAGGCTTTCAAAAAGTATCTTGACCGCAAATCTGAAGAGCATGACAAGATCCTTGAAGACAAGGTTAAAGGAATACTTACCGGCAGGGGGATCCCTTTCATCCACCATGTCGTACAATTATCTCCGTTAAAGGGACCTGCCACCAGGGTCGACAAAGAGCCGGGAGAGATCGACTTAATTATCATCGATCCGAATTGTAAGAAAATACTGGTTACTGATTGTAAGTATCATCGCGCACGTTACGAAATGGTTGGATTTTCTACGGACTTTAAGAACTTTCGTGATGAATACGAACCGAAAATAATTAAAAAGGTAAAGTTTATAAAGAATCACCTGCCGCTATTACAGGAACATTTTCAAAGGGATGCAAAGATCGATTTTGACCTGACGGTATTCGATGTCGACGCCCTTTTTATCGTTAATACCCCGACTTTTTATATACTGAACGGCACAATAAAGACGGTAACCATTACGCATTTAGTTCAGCTGATCGAGAACTGCTATACAGTTCCCGATGTAATCGCCAATTTTGAGGACGGGTCAAAAAAATCTATAAAACATCCCTATTACACCATCCAATAAGCCAAACAGGTGTCTGGCAAAGCCTTGTTAAGATTTCGTCCACTGCCTTAACAATACAACATCTTCGGGATCAGCATTTTCACGCAATACCCTTGAGGACATAGAAAAATCAAGGTTATGCTGCCTGGCAAACTCTTCCAGTTCTGCCTTGTCTTCAGTTTCCCCGACCTCCCTGATCTGAACGACCAGGGCAAATTTCCCGTTGTACCATTCCGATTGCGATAAAATTATCGGTGTATAGGTCAAATCACGAAGTTCTGCGCAAACGGCTTCCAATGATTCGAACGGGTTTGTTTCAGTTGATTTCATAATAAAATTTTCCTCAAAAATACTGTATTCCGTTAAGTTCCTGGATAAAGTGTTTTAAACACTTATTCAGAAAGTACTTCAATATATTTGTTAACCATCGGAGCTACCCGCTTGTGAAAAATAGTTCACCGGTCAAAGATAACCTGAACGGAATTCGAAAATTCCGGGATGTGTTTTGCTTTAGCATTTAATTCGGTCCCCTGTTTGATATTATAGACGATCATTCGTAATTCATTGATCTCCGCAAATCCTACAATACGGCGCGCATTTATTCCATTAGTTTTCAGAAAAGCTATCTGTTCATCAGCAAAAGAAAGAGTTCATGCAGATGCATTGTTCGAACTTTTCAATAACTTCTTCAGTTCTATCTTAAAAGATTTGTAGAGGTAAATAAGTCTCATTTCGGCAATTACTGCCATTTGCTGCTCCAGCAAGATCTGATTGTCCACACAATCGGCCGAAAATTCGTCCAGATGTTCTATCAGTTTCTGTGGCATACCATCGGCAACAGCCTGCTGGCATTTTATTGTAATCTTCTGCTGTTCCAGATGTTGGTTTTGTATTTCCGTTTTAAGTTTACCGGTTGACGAAAGGATCGCCAGATCGTAGGGCTACCCCAGGTCAGGATCCCTTTTAACGATAACCTTTTTTCTTAGGTCTTTTAGGAAAGCTTCAAAATCTGCATAGTTTTTTTTAATTCCGGGTCTCGCAAATATAGATTTAAAGCTTAAAGTAAACCCAAGAAAAACAAAATACGCAAAGGTGTGTGCAACCTATTTGCGCAGTACAAAAAACTAGAATTAAAGCTTTTTACAGGTTAATACAATAGATCGGCAGGGAATTAGAAATAAATCTTAAAATTTGGTCATAATATACTTTTATTAGTTAAGTTTGTGTATGCAAAAAGGGATAAATAGCATCCCTTTTATCAAACATAAACTTAAATGATTGGGCAATACGGTTACTTAGGGGACTTTATTAATGAACTGCGTTCAGATGGAAGGTATGCATTTTCATTGCCGGAAGTACGGAATAAGTTTGAACAATCCGATGAGGCGATTAAAAAGGCACTACAGCGGCTTAAAAAGAAGGGCGAGATTGCCCTAATAAGAAATGAGTTCTATGTAATCATTACTCCTGAATATCGGAGTAAAGGAATTCTTCCACCATCCTTATTTGTGTCAGAATTAATGAAATTTTTAGATAAAGATTACTACGTAGGTCTGTTAAATGCAGCCGCTTATTACGGAGCTGCCCATCAGCAACCTCAATCTTTTTCGGTAATCACAATGAAACCAAGCTTACGGAATGTAGATAACGATAACCTGAAAATAAATTTCTATATAAAGAAGGAATGGGCAAAAGGTGATATCGTTCAAAAAAAGGTTGATACAGGATATATAAACGTATCATCTCCAGAGTTAACCGCTTTGGATTTGGTAAATTATTTTGAACAGGCGGGCGGCCTTAATAGAGTTGCAACAGTGTTGCAAGAACTCTGTGAAAGTATAGATGCCGATAAAATGCTTGATCTAGCAAAACGGTATTCTCCTATAACTGCGGTTCAGCGTTTAGGCTTTCTGCTAGAAGAGATTTTGAATATGCATGATTTGAGCGAACCAATAAAAGACTATTTAAAGACAGTGAATTATTTCCCGGTACTGTTAAGACCGCAGAAGGAAAAGCCTGAGATGATAACCGGTAATGACTGGAAGGTTGTTCAAAATTTAGAGATAGAAACAGATTTATGATTCCACAGGCATATATAACAGCGTGGCGTAAGAAAGCTCCCTGGCAGGAGGATTTTCAGGTAGAACAGGATTTGGTTATTGAACGTGCTTTGATGGCAATATATAGCGATGAATATCTAAAAGAGAGGTTGGCATTTAGAGGTGGAACGGCACTACACAAATTATATCTTTCACCTGCCGCTAGATATTCTGAAGACATAGATTTAGTACAAATTACGGCTGAGCCATTCGGTCCAATTATGGACAAACTTCGTGAAGTATTATCTTTTTTGGGTGATAAACCAATACGTAAACAGAAACAACATAATAATACACTGATTTACCGCTTCGTTTCAGAGGGTGGAATTCCATTAAGATTAAAGGTTGAGGTTAATTGCCGGGAACACCATACCATTTTTGGTATTAAGGATGTGAAATATGCTATGCAGTCTGAATGGCATACAAGTGAGGTTTTAATACCATCTTATCAGTTAGAAGAGTTGTTGGGCACTAAAATGCGTGCTCTTTATCAGAGACGAAAAGGTAGAGATCTATTTGATATGTGGTTTGCGATAACCCAAGGTAATGTTGACCCAAATACAATTATTAAAGCATGGAACTTTTATATGAAGGAAGAGGATAATAGTGTAACAAAGAAGGAGTTTTTGGAAAACATGGAAAAGAAAATATTAGATCAAGATTTTTTACGAGATATGGAAGGACTATTAAGGCCTGGTCTATCTTATGAGATTACCGAAGCTTACGAATTTGTGAAAAGAGAATTGTTAGAAAAAATATAAAATGCAGGTGGCTGGGGAAATATAAACCTTAAAAAGCGTAAACATAGAAATGAAAAACATATTCGATTTACATAAAGATATTCTTGGAGATTATAAGCTATACATTGACAGCTTTATCAATATTGCTGATGATAAAATACTTGCTACTGTTAAAAAGGATTTTGATTCTGGTAATTTATATCCTGAGCCATTAGTTCAATTCAACCCCTCCTTTGAATCTGGAGGCAGTGTTGAAGATTTGGTTAATAATGATGTATTAGTAAAAGATTTTAAAGATATTTTCTATGACAGTGAAAATAATTCATGGTCAATATATAAACATCAAACTGAGGCAATTGTTAAAGGCAATGAGGGTAAAGGTTTTATTGTCACATCTGGTACTGGGTCCGGTAAAAGTTTGACTTACATCTCGACAATTTTCAACTATCTTTTTAAAAATCCCAATAAGCCAGGTATTAAAGCAATTATAGTTTATCCATTAAACGCCTTAATTAATTCACAGGAAGCTGCATTAACGAGCTTTGAAGAAAACTACAAAAAACGAACAGGTACTAATCTACCATTCACGTTTGCAAAATATACCGGACAGGAAAAGCAGGACGACAGAGATAAGGTAATTTCAAACCCTCCCGATATTCTGCTAACTAATTATATGATGTTAGAACTCTTGATGGTGCGTAAGGCGGATGAAAGTTTAAGGAAATCATTTTTGGATAATATTGAATATTTGGTTTACGACGAATTGCATGTTTACAAAGGCAGGCAAGGAGCAGATGTATCCTTGCTAAACCGAAGAATTAAATCAGCGGCAAAAAATAAAAACATCATTTGCATAGGCACATCTGCAACAATGGCTACTGGTACAATTGACGTACAGAAAAATGAAGTTGCAAAAGTTGCATCAAGATTTTTTGACAGTGATTTTTCTCCAGAGAACGTAATTGTAGAATCACTCACATATTCAACAAATGAGGTAATTCCATCAAAAGAGTTGTTAATATCCGCTTTTAAAGCAGACGTAAAAGACTTATCAAAAAATGCAATACTTGAACACCCAATTGCAATTTGGCTTGAAAGAACAATCGCTGTTAGAAATGAAGGTGAGCATAAAAGAAGAAATGAACCTAAATCTTTAAAAACAATTGCAACTGAATTCTCACATGAAACTGGAATCAGCGAAGCCGATGCCGAGAAAAAAATCGTTGAAATTTTAATCTGGGCAGAATCATTAAATATTGAAAGTGCAAAAGAAAAGAAAAAGGATACCATTCTACCCTTCAAATTGCATCAGTTTATTTCTCAGACTGGTTATGTATACGTAACCTTGGAGGATAAAGATAAGCGTTACGTAACCTTAGAGCCAAATCCTTTCGTAAAACTCTCTAAAAATGAAGCTGAAGTTCCTGTTTTCCAAACGGTATTTAGCCGGATTAGTGGCGTAGAATTTATTTGTGTAAGAAAAGATTTTGCTGAATCAAAATTATTATTTAGAGACTTCAATGAAAATAAAAATCCTAAAAATGAAGATGATTTAAAAATTAATGATAAGAAACTTTTAAAGCGTTCACAGGATCATTATACAGATGGTTATATATTGCTTGATCAAGGTCACCAATTAGATATTAATGAATTTCTTGATTTACTTCCAACTGCTTGGAAAAATAAGGCAGGTGATAAAATTAACCCTTCCAAAGATTTTCTTCTTCCCAAAGAAATTTATGTGTCAAAGGATGGCTCATTTTCAGATACACTAAGTAGAGGAGAAAAGGCGTGGTTCATCCCTGCACCCTTAATTTATGATCCAACCTGCGGTTTAATTTATTTAGAGCCTAAGCTAAGCGAAAAATCAAAACTTATTTCTTTGGGCAATGAAGGTCGTTCTACATCCACTACCTTAATAACACTTCAAACTCTGTTAGCTCTTTATAAAAAGTATGGCTATGAAAATCTGAAAGAACAAAAGTTAATGAGCTTTACTGATAACAGACAGGATGCATCACTACAGGCAGGTCATTTCAATGACTTTATTCAGGTGGTTCACTTACGTTCGGCTATTGAAAAAGTTTTGAGTAACGCTTCAGAACCATTAACATTATTTCAATTAGTCTATAAAGTTGAAGAAGAATTAAAACTTCCTGAAAGAGATTATGCTGAATATCCTGCTAACAATCCATTAATCCCTAGTGAAACAAATAAAAAAGCACTTCGAAACTATATTTCATATCGAATTATACAAGATCTAAAAAGAGGGTGGCGTTATATATTGCCGAATTTAGAGCAAACTGCATTACTTAAGGTATCGTATCAAAAATTGGACGAGTACGTTGTTAATGAAGCACTCTGGACCAATATTAATTTACTAAATGGGTTTTCTCCAGAATACAGGAAGACTTTTATACTTCAAGTATTAAACTACTTTCGAAATGCTTACGCAGTTGATATTGAAATGCTACGCTATGAAAGCCGATTACGAATTCAGGATGAGTTAAATAATGCATTAAATAAAAATAAGCTTTGGTCTCTTGATAAAGGAGAGAAAATAGATGCCCCCAATTCACTTTCATTAGAAGGTGCAGACAAAGCCACAAGAGAGGTCTTTATTCAAAGTATTGGACCAATGAGTCGCTTAGCGAGATTTGTTAAACATGAATTTAGAAAATCAACAGGCACACAACCTAACACACAGGAGTATTTGGATTTTATGAGTTCTTTATTAAACCTGTTATGTGACATGAGTTATTTAAAATCTCAACTGATTTATGCAGAGAAAGGCAATAAAATGACTTTTCAGTTAAATCTTGGCGAGGTACTCTGGGAAAAGGGCGACAAGATAAATGTTACCACTGATAAAACATCTTTTATCACGTTGGATGAGGAAATCAAAATCAAACCGCATTTATACTTTCAATATCTGTATCAAGAGGACTTTTCCAAACTTCCAAAATCATACATAGCTGCTGAACATACTGGACAAATCAAGAATGAGGAAAAAATTGAAAGAGAAGAGAAGTTCAATGAGGCAATTGAATTAAGTGCTTTGTATTGTTCTCCTACAATGGAATTAGGGATTGATATTTCTTCTTTAAATATTGTTCACATGCGTAACGTACCACCAAGCCCGGCTAACTATGCACAGCGTAGTGGCCGTGCAGGGCGTAGCGGTCAATCGGCTTTGGTATTTACTTATGCTTCCAAAGTATCCCCACACGACAAACACTACTTTGCAAATCCTGTAAAAATGGTTGCAGGTGTTGTTCAGGCTCCAAGAATTGACCTCACCAATGAAGAACTAATCCGTTCACATATAAATGCAACTGTGCTATCATTTTTAAATGCGGAAGAATTTAAACCTTCATTGATTGACTTGATTGATATTGCTGGTGGTACATATAAATTGAAAACCGATATAAAGGCGAAATATCAAGATATTATTGATTCTAGATTTGATGAGATAAAAGAAACCGTTTTGAGAGTTATTTACGGAATTAAAGAGCTTAGAGAAACAAAATGGTACAATCTTATTTGGATTAGTAGAGAAATAAAGGACGTTCCGGCAAAGCTGGAGTATTCATTGCTCCGGTGGAAAAAAATGTACTTAGATGCTTTACGTCAAATGAATGAGGCTCACGAGGTTAAAACCAGTCCGATAATAAAAGATGGCGAAACTAAAAAATTAGCAAATCGCTCTTATTTTTTAGCAGAAGAAAGACTAAATCTTCTAAAAAATGAGAAAAATAAAAACTCAAGCCTGTCTGAATTCTATACATTCCGATATTTAGCTTCTGAAGGTTTCCTTCCTGGCTATAATTTTACTCGATTGCCAATTCGTGTTTTCTTAGGAGGAAAGGATAGAAATGAAGCTATATCAAGGCCCCGGTTCATTGGTTTAAAAGAATTTGGACCGAATAATTTAATATATCATAATGGAGGTAAATATAAAGTAAATCGGATTACTCCAAATGATGTTGCGCTCGAATTATCGTCAATAAAGATTTCCAAAAATACAGGTTATGCCTTTTTGAATGATGAAGGCAAAGGCGTAAATCAGGATCCAATAACAGGTGTTTCTTTTGATGCAAGTAATATGGATAAAATTGAGAACAGGTTACTTGAATTACAAGAAACACAATCTGAAAATACAGAAAGGATCTCTTGTATGGAAGAGATAAGAACATCCGAAGGATTTGATACAGAAATGTTTTTGAATACTAGTGACAACCTCATTGATGCTGCGAAAATTAAACTGACTATTGATGGCGCTGAATTGATGAAATTGTTTTATGTACCGGCCGCAAAGCTGATTTTGTTAAACAAAAAATGGAAGCGAGCGAAAGAAGATGGATTCGATATAGGTACAAAATCCGGCTTTTTCAAAACACAAAAACAAAAAGCAAATGAAAAACTCGATGATCCTATTGAAAATATCATGCTATATACTTATGATACTTCAGACATTTTGTATATACAGCCAATAAAATCATTAGGATTAACAGAAGAAGGTGTTATAACTATGCAATATGCTTTACAAAAGGCCATTGAGTATCTGTATAATGTTGAACCCACGGAAATTACCGCGAAATTGATGGGCAGCGAAGAAAACAAAAACATAATGCTATATGAATCTGCAGAAGGAAGTATTGGTGTGTTAAAGGACATTCCACGTAACCCAGCAAAGCTCCGAAAGATTTTTTTGGAGGCCTACAAAATATGTGGATTTGATATCGAAAGCAAAGAAAATATTTATCCCGATAGAGCAAAAGCAAGTTATGAAGATTTACTATCCTATTATAACCAGCAAGATCACTCAAAAATAGACCGCCATTCAATAAAAGATGCATTAGAATTATTGATAGTTTCAAATCCTGATGATACGGTTGGAAGTACTTATGAAGAGAAATATGAAGAACTAAAAAAAGGATTACACCACCGCAGCCCTGGCGAAAAAATACTATTAGATTTTCTGTTTGAAAATGGTTACAGATTACCTGATTTTACCAATCACAACATGGCGGAGTTTTTTGTTCAACCCGATTTTGTTTATGAAAAAGAAAAGGCATTAGTATTTGTTGATGGTGGAGTACATAAAAAAGCTATTAATAAAGCTGATGATGAAAAAAAACGAAAAACAATTGAGTTGGCTGGGTTTGATGTGTTGGTTTGGGACGATACAGCAGAACAGGTTGCATCATTTGTAACAAAGAGGCAAGATATATTCAGAAAAGCACGCTAAGTAGTATGATAGACAGTAAATTAAAAAAACCGGGTAAGCTCGTCAAGTTTAGGGGAAGAAGATGTGTGGTACAGCCATCATCCGACAACGAAATAGTATTGCTTAAGCCGCTTGGTGGTTCGGATGACGAAATAATTTCAGTATTTGAACCTGTATTGCAAGCATTTGATAAACTGGAAGATGATCAATTTGAATTGCCCGATAAGTCGGACTTAGACAGTTTTCTTACAGCAAGACTTTTGTACGATGCGGCCAGGCTTTCTTTCCGTCAAGTAAGTGGTCCATTTCGTTGCATGGGCAAACTATCGTTTCGTCCAAGATCATACCAATTGGTTCCGCTGATAATGGCATTGAGACAATCTGTTACGCGTTTATTAGTTGCAGACGATGTTGGTGTTGGTAAAACAATTGAAGCTATCTTGATTTTAAGGGAATTGCTGGAACGGGGTATTATAAAATCCTTTGGTGTTTTATGTCCTCCGCATTTATGCGAACAATGGCAAAAGGAATTGTCAGATAAATTAGATATCGATGCAGTAATTATTCGTTCTAGTACAGCCGCCGGCTTGGAGAGAAAGATAGTGGGTGATGATACACTGAATGTATTCAACTACTATCCGTACCAGGTCGTATCTATCGACTATGTGAAAAATGGTTCAGCTAAAATGCCTGCCTTTTTAAAAGATGTGCCTGATTTGGTGATTGTAGACGAAGCCCACACTTGCACTAAAAATCTTGATTTCAAAAAAGCTAGTCAGAGTCAGCAACGATATGAACTTTTGGAGAAGATTGCAAAGAATGAACAACAACATTTGCTTTTACTCACCGCGACACCACATAGCGGAAAAGATGGAGAATTTAAATCGTTATTAGGGTTAGTAAATCATGAATTTGAAACCTACGATTTTTCAGATTTAGAAACTTCAAAAAAAAGGAAAGTAGCAGCTCACTTCATACAGCGTAAAAGAAAAAGCATTGAGAAATGGTTGGATGAAGAAACACCCTTTCCAAAAAGAACTACGGAAGAATTACCTTATTCCATTTCTGCATCTTCAGATTATTACAAACTCTATCAGGATGTATTAAAATTTGCAAGAGGTATAAGTACCGAAGGTATTGCAGAAAACAAGGCGCGAATAAAATACTTTGCTGCTCTGTCCTTATTAAGAGGTGTTATGAGTAGCCCGGCAGCAGGGTTTGAAATGTTACAAAAGCGTAAATCGAAAATTGTCGAACCGGATGATCTTACACAAGATGAGGTAAAAGATAATCCAATTGTGGAAAAGTGGGATGAGCAAAGCGATTCAGAACAGATTGAAATCATCGACCGCGCTGATTTGTCTGAAAGTGAATGGAATATATTACATAAGCTCGGACAAAAGGCTGCAGAGTTAACCACAATAGAAAAAGACCAAAAGGTAAAGTTGGGTGCAGAGCAAATCAAACTTTGGATCAAAAAAGGACAAAGCCCAATTGTTTTCTGTCGCTTTATTGCCACCGCTCAATATGTGGCTAAAATTCTAAAAGAATATTTACCAAAGGATGTGGATGTTCGAGCCATTACTAGCGAACTGAGTGATGAAGAACGCAGGGAGAAGATTGATGAAATGGTTAAAAGTCCAAAACGGGTTTTAGTTGCCACCGATTGTTTAAGTGAGGGCATTAATCTTCAAGATAAATTCAATGCCATCCTACATTATGATTTACCTTGGAACCCAAACCGTTTGGAACAGCGAGAAGGCCGTGTTGACCGTTACGGTCAGCCGGGATGGATTGATAAAAATGGTAATCATCAAAACACAATAGATGTTAAAGTATTGTTTGGTGAAGACAATCCTATGGATGTAGTGGTACTTAAAATCATTATAGAAAAAATACAACGCATCCAAAACACTTCAGGCGTAAGCATCGCTTTAGCCGACGATAATCGCTCAGTAATGGATAAGGTTCTGAAAGAAGTATTACTAAATCCGGATAAAGCACAGAATAGATTTTCAAAACAAATACGCATTGATTTTGGTGCAAGCCCTGAATTAGATGAATTAGATGCTGAAATTACCAATGAGATTGAAGCAGCACGGGAGAAAGCAGAAAAAATCCGCTCCATTTTTGCGCATGAAAGCATCATGCCGGATGAAGTGAAAAATGATTTGCAGGAAGTAGATGAAGCTATAGGCGACGTAGCCACCTTAGAGGCATTTACGCTAGCAGCTGCAAAACTGTTAGGTGCAAGCTTTGATAAAATACAAGATGGCTATATTTTTAAAAAGCTGAATATGGATGATTGGATGGCTTCTGCATTGGGGCAGCGAGATAAAATTCATATTTCATTTCGGTCACCTACTCCACAAGGATTCCGTTATATAGGCCGTAATCATCGTTTTGTAGAACAGTTATGCCACCGCATTATTGCAAACTCTCTAGATAAAGAAAGAAAAGGGAATAAAGCAGCAAGGGCATCCGTATTCCGCACTAATTCAGTAGAAACGCAGACCACCCTTATTCAATTCCGTGTACGTAATGTTATTCGTGAGGTAAACAAAAAACATGAAATGGTGTCGGAAGAAATGTTCCTATGGGGTTACGAGCAAACACCTGATGGCATCAATGCTCTGGATGTTGACCAATGCAAAACATTATTGCATACCTTAAGTGCATTGGACATTAGCATAGAAAGGCAGGGAATCATTTTTGAAAAGGAAATAGAACATTTCAAACAGCTCCATCCTGATTTTATTAAGGTAGTTGAAAAACGGTCTGATGAATTAGTAAATGCTCATACCCGTTTTGCGAAGTACATAGGTGCTAAACGGTTTGAAGCCGTCACCCCTGTTTTGCCTCCTGATATTTTAGGAGTGTATGTATTAATTCCTAATCCTAAAATCTAACCGATCAGTATGAATTTCCCATCCATCGATATACAAGGCTCCATTCTATCAATCGACTTGCTTTCTAAAATCCGAGGCGAACAAGCAAATTTCCAGCAAGGCAAGGATTTCAATCCCGATTTTAACAATACCAAACTAAAAGATGAAATAAGTCTTGCTTGGCAAGAAGCTAAAGGACAATGGACAATTTATAAAAGCAAGCTTGCTCGTTTAAAGGAGGGTGAAACGGCGACAACAGAAACACGTAACTTCTGGATTTCCCCCTTGCTTACCAATCTTGGTTATAATCTTATTTACAATAGAACATCCGAGGAGCTCAATGGGAAGTCATTTCCTATTGGCTACCGTGATAATAGTTTGGATAACTTTCCGGTATACGTAGGTGGCTATAACGAATCGTTGGATAAACGACCAGAAAACAAACAACTCAGAGTGTCGCCTCATGCAATGGTACAGGAATACCTCAATTATAGTGAGCATTTGTATGGATTGGTAACCAATGGACGACAGTTGCGTTTATTACGGGATGCCAGCCGCATTACCCGGTTGAGTTACGCAGAATTCAACCTCGAAAAAATGATGGAAGAGGATTTATATTCCGACTTTGTTATTTTTTACCGAGTACTTCATGCAAGCCGTATGCCTAAAAAGATGGATACTGGTGCAGAAAGTATTATTGAAAAATATCATCAGGAAGGTTTAGAAGCGGGTAGCACCATCCGTAATAAATTAGGAAATGCAGTTAAAGAGGCTATTAAGAATTTAGCCAATGGGTTTGTCAATCATCCGGATAACATAAAACTGCGTGAAACAATTGCGTCAGAATCATTTAATATCGATGAATATTACCGCCATCAATTACGTGTTATTTACCGTTTACTTTTCTTGTTTGTAATTGAAGAACGGAATCTAGTATATGCTGATAGCAAAACACCAGAAACAAAACGCTTTAATTACATCTATTATAATTATTATAGCTTGCTGCGACTAAGAAAAGTAGCACGAAAGCTCTTGTCGCCCGAAGCCAACCGCCATTACGATTTATGGCAAGGTTTAGTGAGTACGTTCTCTTTATTTGAAAAAAAAGACATTGGGGAAAAACTTGGTATAATGGCCTTACAGGGTGATTTATTTGGGTATAATGCGATTAGTAGCAACCAATATGATTTACATCAATGTAGACTCAATAATGCTGTATTGTTAAATATTATAAAATCACTCAGCTATTTTGAAAACGACAACGGTGTTTTAATATCCGTTAATTATGGTGGACTTGATGTTGAAGAGTTTGGTTCGGTTTACGAAGGGTTGCTGGAATTGAAATTAGACGTCAGAAAGCTTGATGGCAGCGAAGAATACAATTTCAGTTTCGACACTAGCAACGAACGGGGGAAAAGTGGAAGCCACTATACGCCTGAAGAGCTAGTACAACCACTGATTAAGCATTCTCTTGAAAATTTGATTGAAGATCGTATAAAAACTTTTCAACAAAAGAAGTCAACGAAAGAAAATACAATTCAATCGCTGCTAAATTTAAAAATTGTTGATGTGGCATGCGGATCCGGTCACATATTGTTAAGTGCAGCCCGTAGGTTGGCACTAGAAGTTGCAAGGGTACAGACTGAAGAAGATCAACCTAACCCTCTAGCTGTGCGCAAGGCCATCAAAGAGGTAGTTAGGAACTGTATATTTGGTGTAGATAAGAACCCATTGGCTGTAGAGCTTTGTAAAATTGCTTTATGGCTAGAAGCATACAACCCGGGCGAGCCACTTAATTTTCTTGATCACCATATTAAATGTGGCGATGCCATTGTAGGCCTTGCACAACGCGGTGACTTAGAAAAAGGAATTGCCGATGAAGCATTTAAAACCTTATCGGTGGATGATAAATCCATCGCTTCTGCATTCTTAAAGCGTAATAGATCAGAAAGAAAAAAAATAGAGTCTGGCGGTGCAGGGCAACAGTTAACTACTGAGCAACAATTAGTAAATACTGTGCAGGAATCAATGGCGGAATACAAGGACTTTAATCTCTTACCGGAAACAAATCCTGAAGAAATAGATCGTAAGGCAAAGGCTTATAAAAAGTTTATTGAAGGTAGAGGCTTTACGTTTTTAAAAGCGATGGCGGATACACAGTTAGCCCAATTTTTCATCCCTAAAACAGAATCTAATAAAAATTATTTGATGACTGATGGAGATTTCCGGCTCATATTAAGCGGGTATAAAGGTTGGCAGGATAGAAAGGTGGCAAAAGCCACAGCGGTAGCATTAGAACAACGATTCTTTCACTGGTTTCTTGAGTTTCCTGAGGTTTTTAACAAAGGCGGCTTCGATTGCATTTTAGGAAATCCACCTTTTTTGGGTGGACAAAAATTAAGTGGTGCATTTGGTAATCCTTTTCTTGAATGGATAAAATACGCTTATAAACCAATCGGGGCCGTTGATTTAGTAACTTATTTTTTTAGACGCATTTTTAATATCCTTAAACCTGGCGGGTTTCAATCGCTGATATCTACAAATACCATTGCGCAAGGTTCCGCTCGTGAAGGAGGGTTAGATGTTATCTGCTCTGAAAACGGAATTATTAATCATGCTGTTCGTTCTAAACGATGGCCGGGAACTGCTAACGTTGATTACGTCTTGGTGACTATTCATAAAGGAGAATGGAATAGGGACATCATATTAGACAGTAAATCGGTAGGAATAATAACTCCATATTTAGATGATTCCCAGGTGATAGGAAATCCATTTCCTCTGAAGCAGAATACAAAGAAAAGCTTTCAAGGTAGTATTGTGCTTGGTAAGGGCTTTGTTTTATCATCAGAGGAAGCTAAGGCGCTTATCGATAAAGACCCTCGTAATAAGGATGTAATATTTCCTTACCTGAATGGTGACGATCTGAACAATGACCCAGAACAGAAGCCCAGTCGCTGGGTTATAAACTTTTTTGACTGGCCTGAAGACAAAGCTAGGACATATCCTGATTGTTTCGATATTCTTGAAAAACTTGTAAAGCCGGAAAGGCAAAGATGGAAAACTGACGGGAATGGAAATGAAATTATTGGAACCTATGCGTTACGCAAACCATTACCACAGAAATGGTGGATTTATGGAGAAAAAAGACCTGCATTGTACGAGACCATATCTCAGTTAGACCAGGTCATGGTAGTATCATTAGTAAGTAAGTATTCGGCATTCGATTTTGTACCTACCAATATTGTGTATATGCACAAGTTGGGCGTTATTGTTCTGAACGACTTTCGAAGCTTTGCTATATTATCTAGCACGTTACATAGTATTTGGTGTTGGAAAAATTCGTCAACGCTCGGAGCGGGAACATTAAATTATTCAACTACCGCTTGTTTTGAAACATTCCCATTTCCTACTTCCGAATTACTGAATGACCTAAGCTCTTATGGTGAAGAGTATTATGCTTTAAGGCAATCAATAATGAAAAAATTACAAATAGGTTTAACTAAGCTATACAATATTTTTCATGATAAACAATATGATGGCGATGCGGTGGTATCAATTGAAGAATTACGTGATCTACATGTCAAAATCGATTTAACTATTCTTAGTTCATATGGATGGAGCGATATTCTAGCGAAGCATGATTTCTATGAGTTGGAATATCTTCCAGAAAAAGATAGAATACGCTTTACTTTACACCCGGAAGCACGTAAGGAAGTACTAGTACGGATACTTGAACTCAATCATAGTGTTCACGTAGGTGATCAAAAAAATGGAAATTCAATTCGCAAATCCTCAACTAGTCAAGAAATGCTCCCAACTTTTTTTGATCATTCTTGATTTTTTGTAAAGAGATTAATCAAGGAAGAATCATTATTGGTATTGTCAGCTTTTTTGGCCTCAGCAATTTCATTATGTATTTCATAATTCAACTCTAACAGGCGTTTCAATATTTCTTTTCGCGCTTCCGGGTGAATTGTGAAACGAGTACGATCATTCTCCGGCAAGTGGTCCATTTCATAGAAACCGTGTCTCAATTGAATATCACCCCATTTGTATGCCTTGATTACAGTGCTATCTATTGCAATTTGAATATTGCGAATTTGAATTAAAGAATCCTCCCATTGTAAAGATGGCTTTTGGGTATGTACTAAATTATACAAATCAGTTAAGCCCATTTGATTATTAACTGTAAAGGATTTTCTAGTATTATTTAAACTCTGTCCTAAGTTCTCAAGTTCTACATTCCTATCATTAATCGGAAAGGGAAATGCCTCGAAAGCTTTGCCTCCTGAATATCTTAAAGTAGCAGAACCCTTAGTTGAGCTATGTTTCCAAGCCCATACGTCATGAATTGAAGAAGATAATACAGCAAAGTCCCAATATGAATCCAAGGCTATAACAACAATCGAATCTGTAAATATAATATTTCGGCTATTTTGAAAATCTAATAGCAAATATTTGGTATTTCGATTTATTGCCATGACCTGGTCTAACTGAGATATGGTCTCGTATAAATCAATTCTCGGCCGTAGGAATTGCCACCACTTTTCTTTTCCTCCCTTGTCATTCTGCTTCATTCTTTCTGGTTTCACTAGTCGCTCCACAACTTCAAAGCAGTCAGTGTAAGTCCTTGCCTTCTCTTCGCTCCAGTCAAAGAAATTAATTACCCATCGACTTGGTTTCTGCTCAGGGTCATTGTTAAGATCATCTCCGTTCAGATAAGGAAACAAAACTTCTTTATTGCACGCATCCTTTGCGATGAGCATTTTAGCTTCCTCTGATGATAAAACAAAGCCTTTACCAAGCACAATACTACCTTGAAAGCTTTTCTTTGTATTCTGCTTCAGAGGAAATGGATTTCCTATAACCAAGGATGGCTAGGATTTTATACCTTAATTAACTGAATTAAAAAGGTCTAGAATTAAATTTGAAAACAAAAAAAACATTTATCACTTCACTAATACTTCACATATAAATGAATAAAAAAATCACTTACAGTTTTCTGCTGAAACCTGAAACAAATAAAAACGGGCATAATCCCGTGTACCTACGAGCATTTCAGAGTGGTAAAAAAATAGAGATTGCGACTTCTATTGCTCTTTGTGAACAAGACTGGTCCTTACGCTACCAGCGTGTTAAAAAACGAAATAAGTTACATGAACGATACAATACCATTCTTGATGCATACGACAAAAAAGCATTAAAATTAATTGTAAATAACTTTGTAAACGATGAGGCCCCGCTGACTTTAAGACAGTTTAAAGATCATATAACTTCCGCAGGACAAGCTGAAGGCAGTTTTACTGATTATATTCTTAGCTATTTGAACGATAATAAGCCACGACTGAGATTAGAATCATGGTGGAGTTATAAATCCCAAATTACGAAGTTATTGAAATTCAAAAAGAAAGTTCTATTTGTAGACATAACGGAAAAATTCATTAATGACTATCATCATTATATGATCCATGAGCTTGGAAACAATGAAAATACAGCAAGCAAGAGCTTACGATCGTTACGAACTTTTGTTAATATTTCACTACGGTATGGGTTCATTAAAAATAACCCTTTTAAATTTATAATAATTAAAAAGGTGGATGGAAAGCGTGACTTTCTCACCAGCGAAGAATTGAATAAACTCTCACAAGCTTACTTTCACGGAAAAATCACAAATTCATTAGAGAAGGAAATTCTACGATATTTTTTATTTTCCTGCTATACTGGTCTAAGATATTCCGATTTAAAAGATCTAAAAATGTCTTCGATTGAAAATAAAATCATTAAAGTACGGATGCATAAGACCGGATACTTGATAAGTGTTCCATTGTCACAAAAAGCACTCCAACTTTTACCAACAAAATCGGCAATTGATTCACAACCTGTATTTCGGGTTTATTGCAACAAAGTAACCAACCGAGTTTTAAAGGCGGTGAGCAAGGAGTACGACATTCAAAAAAAAGTAACTTGCCACGTTGCCAGGCATACTTTCGCCACAGTATCCATTACACTTGGAATACCAATTGAAGTTGTCAGCAAATTATTAGGGCACACAAATTTAAAAACAACACAGGTTTATGCTAAAATTGTCGATAGTGTAAAAGAACGAGAAATGGAGAAGTGGAATAGTTTATAATGTTTTTGTCCTCAAATAAATACGCGGGACATGTGATATTAATTCTGTTTTGCATTTTCAGGATATATTAGTATATTTATATATAGCATTTGCAGCTATTCTCTATTAAATAAAAGGTGCGTCATTCGGGGAGTTCGAATTACAAAACCACTCTAAAATATTGCAAACGTTGATTTTTGCACAAGGTGCAAATCCCAGCGGGATCATAAAAAGCCTCACAGAAATGTGAGGCTTTTTTGTTTTATTCCCCTTTGGGATTCGAACAGAAGCGCCGGCATGGGTTCGATTTGTAAAAGGCTCAGGGCCAGGTTCGGGGTTTTGCGGGACTGAGCCAATTACACTAACCCCGCTTCGCCAGTTAACTTCGCATGTCTAGAGACTTGAATCCTAATACTGAAGTTGGTCATTTTAAAGTTGACAAGTGGGGTCAATCAGGAATGGTTTATCCAAGTAAAGCCTATAAACTTATTTTTTTTGTAAAAACAGCCAATCAAACAGGCCCGGTTCGTTGTAGGCTCTTTCAACAATATTGTGCCCCAACCCGGGGTATTCCGTGTATCGGGGCTTGCCGCCGCTTTTCTTTAAATTCGTGATCATCATTCTTGAATATTTCACATCATTTATCTCATCAAGGTTACCATGGAATACCCAAACCGGGACATGCTTAATAACGCTGGCTTTAGCCGTGTCTGATACGGAACAAAGCGGTATGGCTGCTGCAAATAAATTAGGCTTACGTGTTAAGAAATCAAAAGCACCTTCCCCGCCTCCGGAGTAACCTGTTAAATAAATACGATGCCGATCAACGGGTAGCTGATTGATGAGCTGATCGATAATCATAAACGTCCAGCGTGCGGGGAAAGCAGGCAAGGCCGTTGCCTGGAGACTTTTCGGAAAATCAGGAAAGTAAACCCATACGCGGTTTTTAGGGCATTGCGGCGCTAAAATAAAACAGGGATATTTTTTTCGTCCCTGGCCATTTGTAAGTGCCTTTGGTATGGCATATAGCTGCTGTTCGTTATCGCTCCCGCGCTCACCGTCTCCATGTAAAAATACCACCAACGGGTAATGCTTGCGTTTATCATAATGCTCAGGATATAGCAGCCGGTAATGCATGGTGTCTGATCCGGTAAGAAATACACATTTTTTAAATTTTAAAGTATTTTGTGCCGCTCCCGGCAGACAGATCCCAAATAAACAGCAGATAACGATTGATAATACTTTCATAGTTGCAGGTATATTAGTGGTGATTATAATGCTATTGGTTGTTTGATCTTTATTTTATCCATCTGATATAAGCGGGTAATTACCCCCCAGCCATAAAAGTAGTTAGATACGCCTATCATAACTTCGTTATTACCTGCCTTTAATGGCAAAGAAAATGTCGCATTAGCAATATCGCACCTTCCGTCAGGATATTTTCGTATTGGTTGTAAATAATCATTTTTGTCTGTAAAAAGCAACCCTCCGTTAATAAATACAACAACCTCATCGCTAAAGCCCAACTGCATCTGGTTAATTTGATCCTTATCTGCATGTACAACAGCTTTAAGCCAAACAATGCGATTTTTGTCCTGTACACCGCCGTACCTGTTTTCTACGCCGCCAAACCTGCGCGTTAAATTAACCAGGCCCCTGCGTTCGGCAACTATCGGCTCCCATTTGGTGGTATCGGCAGGCAGGTTATCTTTTGTCAATTCTTGGCCCTTGCCCAGAAACTGGGGCATGGTAACTTGCCAGTAACGAATATAGTTGGCTTCATGCTCAGTCAGATCTGCCCCTGCGACCGGGGAAAGTCCTTCTACCGCATTCGGCTTTACCACAAGATTGGCAAAGTATGCAAGTCCCTCAAATGCCAGTGCGCCTTTTAAACCTGTTCCTTCCAGGTGAGGTATTTGTAACGCCGGCCGTGTCATATCATTTACAAATACACGCATTTGCAAACCCGATATAACCAGTTTAATATGGTTCCAATCCTGATTGTGTATAATAGCAGGTGCCTGGTACTGGCCCAACAAGTCCCAGATATTTACACCGTGAATAGTCGGGGTATATTGCACGGCATCGTTACGCTGTTCATGCTCATCAGGTTTGGCTCGCAGGTAAACACATTCGTTCTCAACGGCACTTTCCTTCCGGAAATAAATACTTACAAAAGCAGACTTTGTTACATCCACCGGTTGGGTATCAAACTCAATAGTCCCATCCTTAAATAATAAGTTCTTCAGCATTACCTGGCCGTTACCCGGTAATATTTTCATCACTTTTATCCCCTTATACATAACAAATTCCGCCTTTTGATTAGTGGTGTCAAAAAGGCTTGCCTCAAAGGGTACAACTATAGGCTTTGGTGGCTTGTGGGATGTACCATTTATCTTTTGTCCGTTTACAATGTTACCTGCCAGCAGCAACAAGATCATCACCGGTATGAAGTTCATTTTTTTTAAGTAGTAATTGCTTGTCATATTTACTTATTTATTTATATTTCCGGCAAATGTGCCCGAATGCTTTAATATCACATCATTCAAGTACATACAAATCCATTCAAACTGTCCGGCATGCAAAAAGAAGTCGTTTATATTGATCATTGGAAAAATAATGTAGCCGATGCAAAGGGCTGGGCCGGCAATACTGACCTGAATGACCAGGATTTTGAAACTTTAGCAAATGATATTTTTGAAAAAACAGGGGTTTTATTAAGCATTACAACACTTAAAAGGATTTGGGGCAAGGTGAAGTACCAAAGCACCCCAAGTGCAGTGACATTAAACGGACTGGCAAAATATATTGGTTATGAGAACTGGCGCGCATTTAAACATAAAGTGGATGAGGCTATGGCCCCATCCGGGCCGGCAACTATTCCTACACGGCGCAGGTATAGTTTTACAATTCCCATAATAATTTTAGTGATTGTCACGATCGGAACTATAACTATATGGAAGTTATCACAGCCGGATAAGCTTACCAGGAAATTCAGTCGCGCAGTTAGTTTCAGCAGTAGAAAAGTGACGGATGGATTGCCTAACTCTGTTATTTTTGATTACAATGTGAACGGTTTATCTGCGGATAGCGTAATCCTGCAACAGACGTGGGACAAATCCCGCACGGAGCGTTTGTCGGTGAATCAGACTCAGCATACCTCAATATACTACTACCCCGGTTATTTCTGGGCTAAATTAATTGCTAACGGCAAAGTATTAAAAGAAATCCCGGTATCCATCCCAAGCAAAGGATGGGTAGGTATTGTGGCGAAGGACCCAATACCGGCTTATCTGAGCAGTACAGATATTCATTTGCCCGGCGGATTAGGTATTAGCAGTAAAACACTCGCGCAAAAAATTGGCGGTGCGGTATTTAACGGGCAATGGGTGGGCTTTTACAACGTCAAAGACTTTAATAAGTTAAATGGCGGTAACTTCAAATTAGATGTAACCCTGCAAAACACATCCACACCTCAGGAAGCATCTTGCAGAAAGGTCAGAATTGATATATTGGGAAAACGGAACGCCATACTCATCCCGCTTGCGGAAAAAGGATGCGTTTCTGATCTTGACCTGTTTACCTCTTCCGACTGGCTGATCGGCAAGAATAGGGATATGAGCGCATTTGGTTGTGACTTCAGTAAGCCTCAGCATATTGTATGCATTGTTCATGATATGGTTCTTCAGGTGTATATCAATAACCGCCTTGCTTTAAATGTGCCGATCACCCAAACCATAAGTGAGATTGCCGGTGTCTGCATCAATTTTGAAGGCTCAGGGGTGATTTCCAGAATTACTTTGGGGGATGAACGGCAAATGGTGTTGAACGAAGCATTTCAATAGTACGTTTTCCCGTTAAAACTCCCTACGATGCTTCCCTGGATATCCAGAGGTTCCAATTTTATTCATTTATTTTTAAACAAGCTCTTATTACATCAATCGTTTTCATAACTTTATAACGACACATAAAATACAGGGCTAAAATGTTGACTAACAATAGAAAAATAATTAATTATAGTTTACCATTTGTTTTTTTTGGAGTCCTCATTCTACTAATTAAAACTGATTATTTTAAAAATAGTCAGTTGCTAAGCTTAGCTGTTACCATAGATCTATTAATAAGTATTCCTATTATTTATTATTTAATTATTCGCAAATCAGAAATCAATAAAACTACAGTATTACCTATACTTTTAATTGGAATTTTAATAGGCTCTTTTTTCTTGCCGAAAGAAGACCAAGCCTATTTAAATCTTTTTAAAATTTGGATATTACCTGTAGTTGAACTTATCACGTTAGTTTTTATAGTAAAAAAATTTCGTGAAGCCATAAAAAAAAACAATGCATTACGAGATTGTAAATCAGATTTTTTTACTGTCTTAAACAGTAGTTGCTCTAAAGTGCTTCCAAAAAAACTTGCTTTCTTATTCGCTACAGAGATTGCTGTTTTTTATTATGGTTTTATCAATTGGAAAAATGTGATAACAAAAGAAAACGAATTCAGTTATCACAAGAAAAGCGGAACACCTGCTATTTTCGGAGCACTTATTTTGGCTGCGACAATAGAAACAATAGCTTTTCATTTTTTGCTGGCTCTTTGGAGCATAAAAGCCGCTTGGATTTTTACGGCTATAAGTACTTATGCTGTAGTTCAGCTGTTTGGTATTGCAAAATCACTTTCAAAAAGACCAATTATAATTGATGAAGAATATCTGGTTTTAAGATATGGAATTTTAAATGAGGTAATTATTTTACATACCGACATTAAAGATGTTGAATTATCTAAAAAATCTCTCGAAAAAAACATAATTAATAGAAAATTATCTCCTCTTGGTGAGGTTGAGAGCCATAATATCATAATTTCTTTAAAAAAGGAATATATTTTAAAAGGAATTTATGGGATAAATAAAAAAGCTAAAGTAATTGCACTCCATTTAGATGAGCCAGATAACTTTATAAATAAAATTAGATGTGCTGTACAAAGTTTTTCGTAGTTTTTGAGTCGATCAATATATACTAAATCAATAGCATCCTAAACGATTAAAAAGAGAAAGGCAAAGTTTTAACGCAAACTTACCTTTGTGTTCCAAAAAAACAAATCACCTTTCTCAATGGTAAACATAATTTTATTTTCACAGATTATCTCCAAACTGGATCGCTCGAAATTCAAAAAGCTATCCTCTACCTTAGACGCAGATAAACATAACAAGGGTTATAATAGCTGACCCCATTTGGTGTCAATGCTTTTTTGTCAATTTGCAAAAAAAAAAGTCAATCCGTCCGGGATATCAGTAACGGTATTCGCTCTGCTACAGGGAACTTAAATCAACTAGGCGTTGAAGCGAACGCTCCAAATCCAGTGTGAGATATCAGAACAAGCATCTGGGACATAACTTGTCTAAAGCCCACTATTTCTGCTTATTGGAAAATTTAGGCAGCAGGCATTCTAGAAATAGCGATTTATATACTAAAATTAGTAAATTAATTTTATCGCTTTGTAGCTTAATTGGTTACTTTTGAATTATGGGAAACGTAATTATCTTACTTAAGATACAACATTGGAAGATTTCAGAAAAATATTAATGGATGATCTAATCAGAGCGGGTGGCAAACAGGAAAAATTAATTGCGAACCACATTTTGTATAATGGAGATGATAAGCTTATGAAGTCATCATTATACTTCAATCTAGGGGCTAATTTTATCGATCGTTTGAAAGTGAGTTTTTACCTGACAAATATTAAAGTAACATTGTGAAACGTTTTGGAAAGCTGCGTATACAGCCGATGGCAACAGAATCATACTGATCCCTTAAGAGCGAATAAAACAATTTAGAAATTCGAAATTATTGAGGTTGATTTTAGGTAACAACATCATCTTCAATATATAAAAATATAACATTACCAACGTTTATGTCATTATTCTTCCGCCGTATTAGTCTGGCAACAATTTTAGCTTTTGTCATTTCTATTACGCAGGCCCAGCAGCAATCAACACCATTAAATAATGGTAAAAACAATTGGACTGCATTGCAAAGGGATTCGGTACGGAGGGTGATTTCTTCGGAGTTAACCCAGCCCTCGTGGATTTTTAAAAGTAACCTATTACTTTATAACACCAGTTCTAAATCAGGGTTAAAGACATTTTATATTGCAGATCCGGCCAATAACAAAACAACCCGGTTATTTGATGCGAATGAACTTGTAGAACTAACCTCCACTTATTTTTCACAGTCAATCCACCCAACGACGGTAGATTTTATTGTTCGTGGTGTTTCTCCTGCAAACCAGGCCATCTTATTATGTATGGTGCAGGGAAAAGAATTACAGTACAATTTAAAGAACAATATTTTCACTGAGCCTGTTTCAGCTGATACCCCAAAAGGACTTCCATCTTCTCGTCAATTGCCCCCTGCTAACGATAGGGCGACATTATATTCAAGGGATCGCGCCTATGGTGTATACGCTGAAAACAATAATCTTTTCTTATTAAAACCAGGAACTTCCGGAAAGGATTCCCTGGTTCAGTTGACTTATGATGGTGATTCCAATAATTCATTTGCACGAAAAACGCTCTCCAGCCAAATGCGATCGCAGCGCGGACCTTGGCTTGGTGAATGGTTAGGTGATACCCATATAGGATTCGCACTACGTTCGGATCAACGGAAAGTTAGAGACCTCACCTTAATAAATAGTCTTACGGCGCACGCACCCGTGCCGGTATCTTATAAATACGAATTACCCGGCGACGAAAATGTTACGCAGTTTGAGTTGTGGCTATTGAATGCAGATAGCGCGAAGATGCACAAAGTAGATATTGATCATTTTCAGGACCAGGTAGTAAAATTGAATCAAGGCCAACAATCAGGAGGGATCTATTTTACCAGAGAGAGCCGAACTGTGGATACGATCCAGCTCTGCCAGGTAGATCCTCATACCTTGAAAACGACTGTACTTATAACTGAAGTCGGAAAACCATTTTTAAATGATTTATTGCAGACCTACGCAGTGATTAATGAAGGCAAAGACATTATATGGTGGTCTGAACGAACCGGTAAAGGAGCCTACTATTTGTATGACGGAAAAGGGAGGTTAAAAAATGCAATAACCAAAGGTGATTTCGTTGCCGGCAATATTTACTATATGGATGCTAAATCACGTTACATGATTATCGAAGGTTTTGGCTACAAATCTGCCAATAACCCATATCACAAAAATTTTTACAAAGTTAATCTGGACGGCACTGGATTTGTTGAATTAACCCCAGGTCAGGGCGATCATTATATCAGTACCTCATTGGACAAAAAATTTATAATTGATCAATACTCATCTGTTGATTGCTTACCCAAGTGTGAAATCAGAGATATGAAAGGGAGACTGCGCATCTCCATTCCTATGCTGGAAAATAGTATCTTAAAAGCTAACGGGTTAAATACGCCTATCCTAGAAAAAGTTAAGGCGGCTGATCATACGACAGACTTATATGGTGTGATCTATACACCGGCTGATTTCGATCCGAATAAAAAATATCCTGTTATTTGCAATGTCTATCCAGGGCCTCAGGATGATGGTATACCTCAAGGGTTTAATATTGTGCCAGCTCAAAATGAACGGCTTGCCGATCTTGGATTTATCGTTTTGCAATTTGGGTTCAGGGGATCATCACCACTTCGGGGACGGGACTTCTATACCTTTGGCTATGGTAATCTACGTGATTATGCTTTGGCTGACTGCAAGTATATGGTCGAACAACTTGCAGCGCGTTACAGCTACATCGATTTAGACCGTGTAGGTATTTACGGGCATTCTGGAGGAGGTTTTATGACGGCCGCAGCAATGATGACCTATCCTGATTTTTTTAAAGTAGGAGTGTCCTCATCTGGTAATCACGATAATAATATTTATGCAAAATTCTGGACAGAAACTTATCAAGGTGTTCAGCAAACCAATACAAGTGTAGATTCATTAGGAAGGCCACACGCATCATTTGTGAGTAATCCAAGAACTACAATAGAGCTGGCAAAAAATCTTAAGGGACGACTTTTATTAATAACCGGGGACATGGACAATAATGTAAATCCTGCAAACACCATGCGGTTGGCAAATGCGTTAATTAAAAATAACAAAAGATTTGACCTAATGATCATGCCAGGTGTCGCCCATGAGATAAGTGGCGATTACTATAGGGGGCTGATCAATAATTACTTCACGGATTATTTAAAATCATGGAAAGGTTATAATGCCGATATGATCAAATAGTATTTTTTATAGTTAATTATTTATACGTTGGATTTGATCTGGTTCACTTTACTACCTCGTTGAATGGCATCGGGTGAAAGATGAAAACTAAAATATAATGCTCTGAATTGTGTAAATCTAATCCAATCGCTAACTAGCTTTAAAATATAATGTCATTTCGCTGTAGATGATAGGTCAAATAGGATCGCAAAAGCTATGCAATTGCAGAAGCTAACTTCTCCTTCAATTTTTCAAGGAATGATCTAGCCATTTCTTAAATTGACTTGATCTTTCCCTGCTCATTAAAATACCTTCTTCAAATGCTGGAAAAAGATCAATCTTAAGCTGACTGTTGAAATACTGCTCTATACCCAGGATCGACTTCATGGATACAATAACCTGTCTGCTCACTCTGAAAAAGTTTTCCTGATCCAGCTCCTTTTCCAATGTTTCCAATGTATAATCTATCAAATATCGGGCGGAACCATGCGTAGTCAGATATGTTGCCCGGTTTTCCGAACTGAAGTAAGCAATTTCTTCAGCTTTTATCAGTACAAAAGTGCTTCTGTATGGGATCAGAAAGCGGCTGCGATAAATCGGCTTATTTTCCTGCATACTTTTTATGAGTTGAATAATACTTTGGTCATTGGCCGGTCCTGAGAAGGAAATTACTTTTTTAATGCTTCTTTCTAACCGATCTTCTTCCAGGGGCTTTAACAAATAGTCTATTCCGTTAACTTCAAATGCCCTCAAGGCATATTCATCATAAGCTGTGGTGAATATAACTGGCCTGGTAATGCTGACGTGATTGAATATTTCAAAACTGAGACCATCAGTCAGTCTGATGTCCATAAATACCATATCCGGTTCAGCATTTTCCTGGAACCATTTGATACTATCCTTAACAGTTTGCAGCCGACCAACGATCACATAACTATCATCCAGTGCAAGCAGCATTTTTTCCAGCCGGCGCATGTTGGGAAGCTCATCTTCTATAATTAATATTTTTCGCATGGTAGTATCTGGGTTTAGTTCAGTGTGAACATGGCTACCTCAACCATAAAACAGGAGTTGGTTTCAGTTACAACAGGCAGTGGCTGGTTCATTAACCGGTACCTTTCATTAATGTTCTGTAGTCCTAGTTTACTGCTGTAATCATTGGATACTTTAACCGTTTTGTTATTCTCAACTATGATTGTATCATTATTTGGAAAACGGATGTTGATCCTCAACGGGTAATCTAGACTGAATACGCTATGTTTTATTGCATTTTCAATTAACAATTGAAGGGTAAGTGGGGGTAAACCCTGGCTCGCAGCGGCTTTACTTTCTTCAACGCTGATCTGTATCCCGTCTCCATACCTGATCTCATAGAGGTATAAATACGCCTTTATGAATTCCAGTTCCTCTGCAACTGCAATTACATTTCGCATCCTGTTTGCGAGCATATAGCGGTAAATTGATGAGAGTTTGGAAATATAAGAAATGGCCGTTTTCGGCTGATCCTCGATCAAGGCAGTCACTATACTTAGGTTATTGAACATAAAATGTGGATCGAGTTGTAATTTAAGTGCCTCCAGCTGTGCCTGAGTCGTGTGCTGTTCCAGCTCCAGTGACCTCGAACTGGCATCGCGCCACTTGTAGAAGAAATGCTCTGCTGCAAACACCGCAGTGATCAGTAGCGAAAATATAACACCAATGATCAAAATCTGCCTTGACATCAGCTCGTCATAACCGAAACGGGCGGGGAACCTGAACTGAAAGAACAAAGTGATCAGAATATAGATGGTTAAAATTTGCGTCATAACCTGAATCGCAAACCTGCTTTTAATCCGCCCTTCCCAGTTATACCACTTGTTCAGCGCAGTCGTAATTTGTATGCCTGTCTCGAACAGCACGGTTGCATAAAATATACTGAATGTAAATTCGAGTATAAAATCCAGGACCGAATAATGTTTCCAGCTGGCCATAGTCCTTTCAAGCGGGTTTATAAGGACCATAATCAGATAGAGTAGCACTCCAAATCCGGGATACCCGTATAAACGGAACAGTTTGTAGCTGTGCTTTTGCATATGCTAAAGTAAGGATTACAATGCTATTTTTACATTTACCAGTGCACTGATACCGCTCAGATTTGCATTTGGCTGTTTGGGCAAGCCTAAAACCGATGAGGCTTTCGTTTCTAACAGGAGAATGATGGACCTGGACAGGTAGTAATTGACGCCTACACCCAGGTTAAGCTGTCCGTTAACAGTAGAGTTAGTGCGGTAAGATACGGTATTGGAACTTTTGTCGAAACTCATCTCGGGAACTGTAACATAGGAAGGGCCGCCTCCTCCATAAATAAAGGGCTGCCATTTTCGGATTCGATACTGATAACCAAGACCAAGCCCTATGTTGAGGCTGTTGGTACTGGAATTAATGTCTGAGTTTATGCCGTTGATCACACTTTTATCGCGAAAACCTACGGAGATTTGCCCAAATTCCAGCCGTGCAAAATAATGTTTTTCATAGTTGAATTGTACCGAGGTGTTGGTGGTGGTACCAAGGATCATGTCTTCGTTTTTTGGCTGATGAAAGGGGATGAAAAGACCAATGGAACCGCCAATGTCTATGATCCATTTCTTTTCCAGATCAGTGCTACCTTTTTGGGCTTTTACCGATATTGAACCGGTAATAAATACGATTACGGCAATAATTATTTTAGATTTCATTTTTTATTCTTATTTTATGCTAAATTGTTTTTTACTGGCAGGCTATTGTTGAACTGAGGTCAGCTTTGAATAGAAAGACCTGTTTATTTCTCCGTACCGGTCAGGTTAGCAAGTTCCGAGATCGCCATTGCATTTGAAAACTGTGCAGCATAGAGATCCGCTTCCGCTTCGGCCAAAAGTTGCCTGGCTTCGATTATTGATGTTTTAATATCCAATCCTGCTAACTGCTTGTCTTCCTGTTCTTTTAATGCGGTTTTTCGGTAAAAGACAACTTTTTGGGCTGATTTAATTAGCGCTTCAGACTGTTGGGTCTTTCGCCAGGCCTTTTCAATATCAGTGTCCACCTTTTGTTTGGTATAGGTCAGATTTGCTTCTGCCTGCTTTAACTGAAATTGCCGCTGAATTTGAACCTGTTTATTAGAAAACAGGTCTTGAAGGTTCCATTTTAAAGCAATCCCAAGGTAAGGACTACTGGATGGTAACACCGGATTCCCCTGTTGATTGTAATACCCTGCAATTAGCCCCAAATCGGGAAGATTACCTTGTCTGGCCATTTTTATGCCCAATCTGGCCTTGTCTATATTCAGTTTGGAAATCTGTATCTCCGGATTGCCTGCTGCCTTCATTTTATAGCCATTTATATCTCCTGTCTGGAAGTTATTGGACGAGGGTTCAATCAGCCTGATCGTATGGGCCGGAATGTTGGTCAGCCTGATCAGTTCTGCCAGGTAATCCTGAACCGCTATCTCCTGCTTCAGGATATTTTGCTCTTGCCCTGCCAGGTCTGCCTGCAGGCCTGATAGGGGCATTCCTGTGGTCTTCCCGGCTTGTAATGCGTTTTGCGCATCGTAAATCCTGGATTTCGTAAGTTCAAGTCTTGCTTTAGCAGCCTCGGCCTGTTTTTGGGCGATCAACGTGCCATAATACAATTGTTCGACAGAGAGATTTAACTGCAGGTTTGTCCTTGCTTTTTCTTGTTGGCTTAAATTGATTTCGGTTTTATCGATCTCCAGGCTGGTATGAATTCTGGCTTGCTGGATTATTGGCTGATAAAGACTGATCCCGGCATTGTAGCTGCCTTTGTCGCCAATCTTTAGTCTGGTATCCTGGGCGGGCATCGGCTGTATTGTCCCATTTCCCGCGGTGACCGTACCAATTGACCCTGCAGGAATAGTAATGTCTGGCAGTTTGAAATTATATTGGAAATTTCCATCCAAAACAACCGAAGGATATTGTTTAATCTTATCCTCCTTTAGTTTGCTCATTTTTTCCTGTACCTGGAATTCCCCAATGGAAAGCAGGAGGTTATTTGTGCGGGCAGAATCGATCAGCTGTTGGAGCGAATAGCCTGTTGTGGATTGCGCTGAAGCGCGATTGGCACAAAGCAGCACAACTAGGATTGTCAAAACGGTTTTTATCTTATGCTTCATGTGCTGCAATTGGTTGTTTGTCATTTGAAAAATTCAATTTATCTTCAGCCTTGATCCAGCCTATGTACATTACAGGCACTGTAAGTAAGGCCATGATCATGCTCCAGATCACGCCAAAAGCCAATACACTCGCCAGGGGTGCCCACATTGGCGATTTGGAAATAATCATCGGTAATACGCCAACAGCCGCGGCCATGGCGGTTAGAAAAATTGGCCGCAATCTTCTCTTTGCAGCCTCTATAGCCGCAGTTTTAATATTCAAACCTTGTTTAAGCAGAACATTGGTGTAATCTACCAGGATGATCGCATTTCGAACTACAATTCCTGAAAGAGAAATCAATCCGATAAATGCCGTAAAGCTGAAATTGTTGCCGGTTATAGCCAGTCCGAGGATTGCACCAAACAGGCTTAATGGGATGGTTGCCATGATAATTAACGTTTCTTTCAGGTTTTTGAACTGAAATAAAAGGACAAAGAAGATCAACACCAAACTGATTGCAAGTGCTGTGTACATATCACTTTCCACTTCTTCTTTTCCTCCTTCTTCTCCGCCGTATTCGATTCTATATCCGCTGGGAAGTTTCAGCTTTTCAATAGCCGGTCTTACTTCGCTTAGTAGTTCCGCCGGAAGAAAACCCGGGGCCGTTTCACTTTGCACAGTTAAGGTTTTTACGCCGTTGCGATGCATTATTTTCCCGCTTTGCCATTGAGGGCTCAGGTCTGCGACTTGTCTTAGTGGTATCTGGGCATTTGTGACCGGCGATGTGAGGTAAAGGTTTTCCAGATCGTTGTAGTTTTTACGGACATCAGAACTCAGCCGCAGTACAATGTTTACAGGATGGTCCCCTTCATAAATGGTAGATATTGGTAAACCACTGAAACCAGTATTGATGGCCTGTGCGATGCCGTTGGTATTAAAACCCAGTCGACCAGCTTCTGCCCGAGGCGTAATCTGAACTCCATAGTAATCCTCCGCGAAATCCCTTCTTACCATCCTGCTGCCTTTCGCCTTTTTTAAAATATCAGATACCTGCTCGCCCAGTTCTTTCAATTGTGCTATTTCCTCGCCAATAATGCGTACTTCCACCTGTGCCTTTAAGTCGCTTCCCTGCTGCATCAGCTTTACGAAAAATGTCCCGTCCGGGGCCAGGTGTTTAACTTTGCCGGTTAATTCTTCTGTCAATTCTTCAGTGGTTTTATTATTGTTGGTGGTAACCAGTATCAATGCGTAGTTGGTGCTGGGCACCTCAGGAGAAAAATTGTAATAAAACCTTGGTGCAGATGTACCGGTAAATGTTGCATAGGAGATGATTCTTGGATCATTTTTTATAAGCTGTTCGGCTTTTTGTATCGCTTTTTCGGTTTTTTCCAGTTTTGTCCCTGTCGGCATCCACAATTCGACCACAAACTGATTGCGTTCCGCTGCCGGAAAGAAAAGCTCCCGTACCCCAAACTTGAATACTACGCCGGTAAGCAAGACAAATATCAGACTGGTAGCTATGGTGACCAATGGATGTCTGACACACCAGCTTAATGCAATGTCATAGCCATTTTGCATATAGGTGAGGACAGATTTTTTTGACTTTATTGCCTGCTGTTCATCGCTCTCCCCCGAATGTTGATGTAAGCCTTTTTTAATAAAAGTATAGCATAAAAGCGGCGTAAGAAATAACGCGACGAAATAAGATGAAATCAGCGCTACACCTACTGTAATAGGTAGTGTAAAGATGAACTCTCCGGTTGAGCCTTTGATTAGTACCATGGGTGCAAAGGAGGCGATGATGGTAACGGTTGCCGCAAGGACAGGGATCAGCAGATCGTGGGCACTCCGCCATGCTGCTGTCCAGTGGTCAAGACCTTCGTCCAGTAATTCAACATAGTTGTCTGCAATGACAATGGCATCATCTACGACCATGCCCAATACCAGTATCAGTCCGGCAAGTGATACCTGGTGAAGTTCAATATTTAATGCGTTCAGGATGGCAAAGGTTAGCGCCACAGTCATCGGAATGGCCATTGCTGCCACCGAAGCAATGCGGAATGGGAGCAGCAGGATGACAACAACGATCACCGCAACTATGGCAAGGAAAAACTCTTTGATAAAATGTGAGATATTTTCGTTTACCAACTTTGGCTGCGATACCAGTGTGGTGATCTTAATGTTCCTTGGGATGAGCTTTTTTGCCTGTTCGATTTTCTCGTCTACCTTTTTTCCAAAATCTACAATGTTATTGCCTTCGTACATTTGGATCGAAAGCAGGAGCGACTTATGACCATTTACTCTGATCGTGCTTTCCGGTTCTTTATAGCCTCGTTTTAAAGTAGCTACATCACCCAGTTTCACCTGCGAGCCATTATCTGACTTGCCAATGATTTGATTGGCAAGTTCAGTTTCTGTGCGGTAATATCCTTTTGCGTATAATGGAGTTTCCTGACTGCCGGTCTTGATCGTTCCTGCCGGATCGATGCTATTCTGTGCCTGAAGCACCTGTACCACCTGACCAAGATTCAGTCCATATTGTGATAATTTTCCCGACGTAGCGGCTACTACCAGCTCTTCTTTTTGCTCGCCGATAAGTTTCACCTTCGAAGCCTCTTTTAAAGTCCGTATTTGCTCTTCAACTTTTTGGGTATAGTCTCTCAATTGTTCATAACTGGCATCATCGCTTTCGAGCGCAATTACCAATGCCTCCGTATCGCCAAAATCTGAATCTACAACCGGACCTTGTACACCTTGTGGCAGATCAATCGCCTTAGTGATCAAAAGCTGGTGCCGTAATTTGTTCCAGAAGATATCGGGTTGTTTCACACTTTCTGTGAGCTCTACGTTGATGACCACAATTCCGTCTTTAGAAGTAGAATAAGTTTTTTCCTTGTCTACTTCCTCATACTGGAAAAGGTATTGTTCGAGTTTCCTGGTAACCTGCTCTTCCACTTGCATTGATGAGGCACCGGGAAACTGGGCGATGACCAGGCCTGTCCTTATGGTAATCTTCGGGTCTTCACGGCGGGGCATGTCAAGCAGTGAATGGACACCCACTGCAAATAACATCAGTAAGACGGCCAGCGTGAGCTGCTTGTATTTAAGGGCTGCTTCAATAAAGTTCATATGTCGATTATTATTTTGAAATTTTTATCGGAGTGCCGTCAGAGAGTTTACTCTGGCCTGATATGATCACACGATCGCCTATTGATAATCCTGAAAGGACCTCAATGCTGCTTGACCTCATTTTTCCCAGGGTTACTTTACGCTTGAAAGCTTTTTGGCCGGTTTGGTCGGCGACGTAAACAAAATGCTGATTGCCCTGGTCGCCGATGATACTCTCCAATGGCAGCTGAATGATGCTTTTTTGCCCTTTTACTTCAATCCTGGCTTCAGCAAGCATGCCAGGCCTGATCTGTAGTTCTTTATTCTCAACTTTAATTTTTACGGTAAAAGATCTTGACGCTGCGTCGGCCTGTGCGCCTACTTCTGTAATCTGTCCTTCAAATGTTTTTCCTAGGGCAGAAATTGTAACATTTGCTGTTTCTCCGATATGCAATCTGCCGACTTCATTTTCAGGTACAAACGCCAACACTGTTACCATTTTGATATCAGACACCACAAAAAGCGGGGTACCTGCGGTAATAATTTCTCCAACTTCAGTTTGTTTAGTCAGTAATACTCCGTTGATCGGAGAGTATAACCTGGTGTCACGAAGTTGCTTTTCTTCCAGTCGTTGTTGTACCTGGGCTTTTTGAAGGGAAAAGGCAATTTTGGAGAAATCACTTTCACTGATACTATGTTTGTCATACATCAGTTTCATCCTGTTATATTCGTCTCTTGCTTCATTGAGTTGTACCTCAGTAAGTTGTTTGTTTAAACTATAGCCTGTTGGATCAAGTGAGGCGATAAGCTGGCCTTTGGATATAAAATCTCCTGCCTTGGCAGATATAACATTAACTTTTCCGGGGACCATAAAACCAACCTGAACTGTGGTGGTTCCTTCAATGTTTCCGCTTACAGCAATTTCATCACTAACTAATGACGCTTTAATCGGCTCAACTTCCACCCATGCGGTATCATCAGCAGGTTTCTCTTCTTCCCCGTTGTTTTGAATAAAGGAAAAAATCATTGTTGCTATCAATAGAAACACCGCAATGCCAATTAAGAGATTTCTGATGAGGTAGGTTCTTGTTTTTACTTGCTCCATTTTATTATTGTTTAATGCAAAAATGGGCGGTGACTATGACCGTTTTTATTAAAACTTACTGAGTTGACATAAATCGAATATGAACTTACAGAGCAAGGACTTTAAGTTCTATGGGTAAGATGATTTCTTAATGTCAAAGGTTAAAAAAAGGAAGTCGGCCAAAAATTTATATGGCGGTAAAGTTGATCACAACGGTCTTCTCTTTGCAGCTAAGTCCGTTCTAAATGCGGGCTCGATTATTTTGTGCGATGAATTACAGATGTAGGATTTTAAAAGGCAGGTCGGGGATATAGCATTTCGTTTTCGAAATAAAAAAAATATACCCCAAAAAATACAAGTTGGCATAAATCGTATTAATTTTTTTCTTAATGCAGGTCTAAAGCTCAAGGATACTTTATCGCTTAATTATAGAAATAAGGATTACAAAATTTATGATTTTGCTAATTCAAAGGAAACGGCTGTTGACGGCACTAACCATGAAAAAATCGACATCTGTCGCATTTCTACTGCGAAAATTAATGGAATTAAAATCCAGGATACCAACAATAATGTGTTAAAAGTGGATTTCAACATCTATCGGATTAGTGATCATTAAGTTTATAGGTATGAAGGGGTAATTAATTTAAGGTTTTTTCGAAGAATGCACTTCTAACAAATGCCGTACGTATAATTTATGCTTAAGAGTAAAAGATTATGAGTTTTCTAGGCTAATCGCGCTATTATGAGGCAAAATGTGCTTTTCTGACTTACATATGCAATTTACGACTATTTTTGAAACTTACGTATTTGTTACGGTTTTCACCGCAGTTGGCATCTACGTAGGTTGAAATGATCTCATCACGACATTGTACCATTTATTGAGAAATTGTCCGTATAATAGAGCTGCCGAAAAATAACCGACCTATTAATCTTCCTGAAAAGTACAGCAAATTTTTGGCAATAAGCCTGATTAAATTGGATGATTCAATTTACATCGCAAAGCGCAATTACTAAAACATAAGCCCAGGTGCCGGGTTAACTTTAAAATACGAATAAATGACGAAAAAATGGAGTGCTAAGTTTATGGTTATGATGATTGTTGCATCAATGCTTTTTACGGGCTTTAAAATTTATGATAAAAGTATTGTTGCCGGTGATCCGTTACCATTACAAAGGGGTAAACCGGTAGACCTTGCCCAAATTAACTTTCAGCAAGTCAATCTCGATAAACTTTTAGGCAGCCTGGCCTATGTAAAACATTATCTCTTGGGTGATGAGAATAAAAAATATCTGAAAGATAAACCCCTTGTAATCGTTCCGTATGTACTGTTTAATATTACCGAACAACGAATAGTTGATAGGTATGCAAAGCGGGAAAGCTATATCATCCGTAAAGGCGAAATGTATGCAGATACGGTTGCTGTAGATCGTAGCGTGCCACTTATAGGGATGAAAGATCCCGACCTGCGGGTATTAGGGTATTGGGGAGATAAGGAAATTTTATTTAATAGGATCTATACCAGCTCTACCAAAAAAAATAAATTGATAAGGTTGCGGTTAGAAAGTAATGAAATTCCGGGTGTTAATGAGAACACATATCAAAAACTGATCTCTTTACTGAAAGCCAGATATAAAGGAAGCGAGGTAAAAGTTGATCCACAGGACAATATGCCCAGTTCATACCAATTTCGTATAAGCGACCGGGTTATAGAACTGAGTTTTATTAAGGACGAAGGTAATTCTTATATCACCGTAATTATTAGTTTTTTAAATCCTGATACCAGGGGGCTGCTTCTGCAATTTGGGCATTAGTAATTGATACCAGCAAGTCGCCTATCGGTAAAGTAATATTTTATCCAGCGTTTCCTATATAAAACAGTAAAGTGGATCAGTTATGTTTAAATTAATATTCTTTGCCAAGTGAAAAGCTGGTATAAAACCTGGTTGTGGCCTTGCTGCGAATTTGGGATAGACGGTTGTAAGTTGATTTCATTTTGCTGATTGAAAACAGAACGGGCCGTATGCTAAGCCAGCGGTAATTGCGAATGATATTTCCTTAATAAACTTCAAACCAAAGCCCGGCATGGATGTTGATCGTTAAACATATACAACTTTTTATGAAGAAACTTATTTTATGCCTGCTGATGCCTTTGCAAATAACCGCTGCATTAGCACAAGATTCGAAAATTATCCAAAAAGATTTTCAAACCATTATTGGTTACACACGTAAAATGGAAATTGATAAGGTATTGGACATGACATACCCGCCCTTATTTAAGATAATGCCAAAGGCGCAAATGAGCGCAATGGCCAAAGATGCCTTAAGCGGCATGGGTATAAAAACCATTTTCGAAGAAGTGCCCATCGGGCTTACGCTTAGCCCGGTTACCAAGTTAGGTGCGGCAACAATTTGCCTTGGGAAGTATAACCAAAGCATGATACTGGAATCGTCACAAACTGCCTTGCTCGACATGCTGGCCAAGGCCAAAATGAGAGACAATGAGGTAAAAAAGGTTAGCCCCGGCAAACTACGAATAAAGGGAAAAAACTATTTGCTGGCTATAAAAGATACCTATACAGGAAGTACCTGGAAATACCTGAGATATGATAATGAAGATGCCGAGACGAATGCCAAAGTATTGTCTAAAGAAATATCTGCCGCCGCGGTCAAGCTTAAGCTTGCACTTAAATAACTAAAATCAACCTAACGAATGCCCCGGTAAAATTACAGGGGCATTTTTTTAACGGAGAAAGCTTACGAAGCATCATTTGATCAACTTTATTAGTTTATTAGAGATTTCGTATCACTATAAACGCCTCTAAAATCGCCAGAATCCGGGCAGTACGTAAATACAGGGACGGCGTACTGGTATGGCCTTTGGTGCTAAAATCGTCCAAAAAATAACTTTCTTAATATCTACTCTAACAAGGTAAGGCCGCCGGTTTCATGATTGAAAGGTCTAAACCTGTGGGATTATCAATTTTGCAATCATTAAGATATTTATTTATGTCCGTTCTTGAAAGTCCTTCCCTGATATTACCGAGTGCACGGCATATCGCTTCGAGAATATGAGGTGGAATTTTGCTAAAAGTTTTTCCCATCAATTATTTATATTTTGATTCATTTATATACTATTCCAGTTTATGGGGATACTAACACTTACAAAAATTTCCTCATTAATCATTTACAAAATCGTCATAATCTTTGAATACAGATCTTAGTTTTTCAAACTACTGCAAACTTGCAGAGTGTATATTAGTTTCATCCTTTGGATTTGCGAATTCATTTTAGCCTGCTTTTCTACCTGAAAAGCAAAAGAACTATGCAAGTGGAAATTAGGGATCAAAAACAATTTATATAGGTTAAACGTTTTTTGGCGAAGAGCAACTAAAGCCTGAATAAAATGAAATACAGATTTTTAATAATCGCAACTTTAATTTCTTTTGCTGCTTATGCACAAAAGAAACCCGTAAGGAAAAATATCCCGCCACCACCACCGATTGTAATGCCATTATATGATAAGGATCCTGTTACAGATATTAAAAATCCTTTTCCAGAAAATATCACTTTTAAATGGAAAATCCAGCCAGGCACGCTAACAACTTTAACGCCAACTGATGTTTTCGAAAAAAGCTACACTTTTAATGGCCGAGGTAGAAATGTGAGGATAAGTACGGTTTATCCGAAAGATAGTTTTGAATATAAAAAGCCAAACGCGGGCGAAGTTGAAATGGCTCAAAACTTAACTATACGATACAAAGATTATAAAAATGTAACCATTGCAGGTAATACTGTTAAGATTGTAAGTGATGATGGCAAAGAGGAGATAAAACTACAGCTCAGCAAAAAAGGCAGTCAATTAACACATATAAAAGAGTTGAGTACAAACAAAGTATTCTTGATCACTGATAGCTACGCTGGCGAACCTACCATAGGATTATAACCTATGAAAAATCCACATTTTGTCTTAATCAATACCGCTAAATTTTTAGGAATAAGTATTTTGCTTTTTTCTTGTTCGGGTGCAAATCAACCTCATAAAGTAGAGAAAATAAAATCTATTTCAATTTCAACTTTTGGCGGTGAACGTGGATATTTCCAATCGCTTGTTATTACCCCTGATACACTATATTATGAGCTGGGTTCAAGTGTAGATACTGCTAACAATAAAAGCATTAAAAAAATTAATAGCCAATACAAATTTGAAGATATCATTTCTGAAAATCAGATCACTAGTTTTTCTACGATAACGAGCGGTAAAAGCCTACTACCAGTAGATGGGACTGACACTGAAATAACAGTTAAAACCGACAGTTCTGATTTTAAAGTAAGAAATGCAGAACACAGTAGGAAATGGCTGACTGTTCAAGCCAAAATGAACACAATCCTTGGGAAAGAATTTAAGTAAATACTTGCCGATGAATAACTATTTTTCCATCTCTCCTTGTTGCTGAGGGTAACTACAACTTTCCTAAAAACTCCTTTATTAAATCAAAGGCTATGCTTAATGGAATCGAAATGAAATTTACGGCGCTAAAATTTGGTAAGCAAATAAACAACTTTTACCAAAGAGTGAATCAAAATATCTGGACATACAGATCAGTATGTGGATTTTGATGAAGAAAAAAAGATTGCTAAGTAATTTTGATTAAATTGACAGGGATATCTTATGAATTGCTTCTAAAAAGGATAAATGTGGGATAAAGTAACTATACGTAATGCAAATTAAAACCATAGGTTTAAAAACATGTTTTCTATTGTTAATCGGGCTAGGCATAGCTCTTTATATCGGTTTAACATTTAGTCGCATTCTAGTTCCATTGCTTCCAATTATTATAGTTATTTTGGTATGGTACATCACCAAAGCCCAGCGCAAATTAATTAAAACAGCAACAACACCCATTTATCAAATTAGCGAGGGATGGATTAAAATACAGGGGAAAGTAAGTGCACCAAAAACTTTTGAAACCCCCTATTTTAAGCAAGAATGCATTGCTTATACTTATAGAGAAGCAAATATTAGCTACGATAGTGAAGACAATACCGAACGTGAGAACAGCGCAACTATAAAAGAAGAATTTCAGGATTTTTATTTAACCAATACCACAGGAAAAATAAAAGTAATTCTAAATAAGCTTAATTTTGCCTTTTTGCCATCCAAAACAGATACCAAACACAGCATTAAATATGCTGTAGATGATATACGCTATACAGAGAGAACGCTGAAAAATGGAGATTTGATAAGTGTTTTTGGGTATGCCATTAAAAATAGCAATTATGAGTTTGAGTTAAGCGAACAAAACAATCAGCCGTTGGTTATTGCTACGCCCGAGTTTGAAGATAAAACCAAAAAATCATTCAAGGTTTTTAAATACCTGATACCATATTTTATTTTAATGTACCTCGCTGTTAACTACTTTTTATTTTTTGCGCCGGTAAAACAGCATATTGAAAAAAGTACGGCATTCGCTCTGTTTGCGTTTTTCGGCATGCCAATTTTAGGTATTGTTTTCGCAATAATTGGAGCTAAAAGCAATGGTTTTCTTAAAAATTTCTTTTCTGGTATTGGCGGAATTTGTTTGTTTACTTCCTTGTTAAGTTTTCCATTGCTTTGTCTTTTGTTTATGACAGATACCAATTTTTATACTATCGAATGTGTGTGGGCGAGTGTACTACTCTGTATAACACTGGCATTTATAATAAACTACCGAAAAATAGAAAGGGCTTTTGATAACGAATAGGGAAATGTATCATAATGAAGCCAATCATGAACAAGGACTATAATTTTACCTGCGCAGAACCGGAAAAGCAATTTACTGACTTCGTAGAAAGTATTGGTGTATTTTTCAACTCATCTAAAGAGCCATTATAGGCCAGCAAGTCGCCATATCACCTCCTGCAAAAAGGCTTTATGAAACAACAACGGAATGGGAACCACTAGCCAAAAAAACACCCATATACGAGCTATCATTCTGTTCTGTAAAAAACGACTGCCACTAAAAGCCAATCTTTTTTCTAACAACACCATTAATCCTTGAATGAAAAAATACAACAAAGGCAAGCCAAACCCTTTATTAACTGGCACACTCAAAGCCAACTCATGCAATAAACCTGAAAACAGGAAGGCGATCAGGAGTGCTGCCGCATTGCCTAATCTATGGCGCAACGGCCTTAACAATGCAATAGTCGTCATTTCAATAAAAGCTATATTCCAGCGCTTTCCCCAAAATTCGGTTAGGCTAACAGATGTAGCCGGACGGTTAAATAAGTAGTAGGCATGGACTCCTGAGAGCCTCCAGATACCCGCGCTAGTACTTAACAATCCAAAATGCAAGACTAAACTAAAGGACACCAATAGCAAGGCACTTACAGTTATATATATGATGGTTGGATTGAAAGATCCCCTGACTATTGCGTGTGCCAGTACAATAAGCATAGCTCCGGCAAGTAGCCTGCTTATACCAAACTTAATCATATCCCAGGCACCGGGAACGGCAGCGCCACCAAAGTATTCAAAAGGTTGAGCTCGCATTCCAGCCCAGCCCACAACGAATAACAGCCACTGATTAAAAGTGAGCATAGTAGGCTTACCCTTATAACTTTCAGTTGTGACTATTACTTTCATGCTGATAAAGGCGGTTGTGATAATGGTTAACATTTTTACAACAGGGTGCATACCCCCTGATATAAACCATATTGTAGCCAAACTGATCAGCAGCAGCAGCCAGGCAAAAATGGAATGCGCTTTCTTTATCATAAAGTACCCGAAAATGATGATTGCTGTATTAAGCACAACAAAATAAAGTAAGGGTAATGCGGGAAATAACATTATAAATTTTGAAGATTGTTATAAAAGGCTAGCCCGTATACTAAACATAAGAATAAGAAAAGAGACACCAATACAGTTTCACCAAAGACCAGCCACTTTCCTTTAGGAAAATTTTTACGTTCGAATCCAAAAAACTGGGTACAGATCCTGGATACCCAATATACGCCTATAAAACCTGTAGTCAGCACAGCTAATTTTGAACCGTTGGTTAAATCATTTGGGCAAAGCGCAGACACAAAACCAAAGCAGAAATTGATGACCAAAATGTAACATGCATACATCCAAAAAATATGGCGAATGAGTGGGTTTACTTTAGCTAATTCAGTTTTCCAATTTAGGATGCCTGGAATAGCGGTACTGCCTGCAGCCAGGCAAATTTGTCCGATACCTGCCAGGCGAACCAGCAGTTCTATATGGTCAAAAATAATTTTCATTGTTGAGTCGTGATTGATACAGAGTAACATAAAAGAAACAAAAATGTTTTTTTAGACAATTAGGCACCAGGCATCCAACCTGCTAATACATTACAGGTTAACTTTAACATGGACTATACTGATATGGAGCAAACAATGGTTGAAAAACTTCTCATTGATTATGCTGGAGACCGCTTATTGCTCACTGATCAGGAAACAGGCGAGACACGAGCTGCAGAGCTGAAATATACAGCTATATTGCCCATCAAATTTTTGGCGGTAGTTCTTTACCATTTATAGTTTGCCTGTCAGCTTTATTGGCACCGGATTAAGAATTACCCACTTTACTGCAAGTTCGCAAAGAAAATTTAGTTCATCGGTTTCTGCATCACCACTTTTTCTAATTTCCTGTACAAGTAAAGTTGCTTTTTCAATTTCGTCATTTGATAAAGTGTTTTCTGATTTGAGGTAAATTAAATAGCTGTCCAACATTTTTTTAAAATAAGTATTCCAGTTCCCACCACCATTCCTGTATATTTCGTCACGTATCTTTCCCGCAATTCGAACAACTTCTCCCTGCACTGTCTCTGCACTCCCACTTGATGGTATTAGCAATTCCCATAATAATTCAAATTGCTTCTGCCAGGTTGTTCCACTCACGATTATTGGCGACATGCCATCGTGCATGATCCGTTTTTTTACAGGCGGAACGTCATATCTCTCATAGAGATTGTTTAACGCGTCGTCAGTTTCTTGCAAGTAGTCTTTATTGAAGTTTTTACGGTGAAATTCAAAATTCTCTCCAATTCGGGTAATTTGATTTTTCATTTTTTCCGTTATTATGGTATCTTTTTGTAGCAGTATTTTTGATATTTCAGCTAAACATTTAATGTCACTATTGTTTGCACTTCCTAAAGCCTTTTCAAGAGGAGTTTGTTTATTCCCGTTTAAAAATTTGAGGTCTGCACCATATTCTAGAAGTTTCTTTACTGATGAAATATTAAAACTACTTCCAGCAGCAAAATGCAAAGGTGTGTCGCCATATTTGTCTATTGAATTTACATTTGCGCCAAGTTCTAAGAAAACATCTATTTTGCCACTTCTGGCCATAGCATGTCTATGAAGAGCAGTACGTTCGTATATGTCTACGTCTTCTATGTTTGCTCCGTTTTTCACCAACCAACGAATAAGTTCGTCCGGAACATTAAAAAAGCTTAATGCTGTTGCTTTGCCATAGCCACCCCTTGCATCCAGTTCACAAGTGTCGAATACTTTTTTGAGTTTTTCAATATTATTTTCAGTGATCAACTCGTCGAAATTTTTTGGTAATGTTTTTTTCTTTTTTGCCATTGTTTCTTATTCCAGGGTTCAATTAAAATTACCGCCAACTTGTGCTAACATCGATAAAAATTATCAGATACAGGTTTAAGTAGTTGCATTAGAGATCTAAACAAATGAAAAACAGAATCTTAATTTCGGTAATTGACATCTCAAATATACCTATTTCCATAGATGAGGTTTACCTGAGCAAGTATTTATGTAAGTTCAAGATCTGTTTTATCCAAATGGAATATAGAATGTAAACTCTAATGCTAGTTCTTCAATATCTTTCTCATTTTTAAATACCAAAGTACATTGAAACTCCTCTTGACAATTTACCTAACTTTGATATTAAAAAAGAATATACAAATACAACTGGCCTTTATTAATAATAAGTGACCAATGAAATTAGTTAGATTAAAAATAAATACTGAATTCAGAGGAATTAGAAATCGTTTTGAGATTTCTTTTTTGATCTTAAATCAAGGAAGGATCCCTTTGAGTTTAATCCTTACTGTTTCGTTGGTCGAAATGGGAGTGGTAAATCAAATCTTTTAGAAGCTTTAGCAAATATTTTCTATCATATTGAGTGCATTTACTTAAATTATAAACCAAGAATTTTTCATGCTAGATTTTATAAGTATTTTTGTTTATAGCGATTGCAAAAAAAATACAGAGAAAAAGTGAGCGATTCGGTGAGTCGCTTTTCAAAAAACTTCCAGATAGCCTTTAAACGCTGAAAACTAAACGAAGTTCACATCCCAAATGGGATCACAGAAATCCTCCAACACACATTGGAGGATTTTTATTTAAAAAGGTTTCATTATGCTAAAACCCCGAATAGCCGTTTATTGCCCCTTTGTGCGGGCTGCTCCGACACAGCTTTACACCAACAATACCTTAGGCTAACTTTCTCCTTACCTTTTATTGAGCTATAGTTAACCCGCCAATTTAAAGTGACGCAAATCTTTAACCTACTGAATCTACACCAGGACTACAACTCAACCGAAGCAAGTGTAAAGTTGAGTGCAAGCAGGTACGAAGCAGACCTGGCCGGAAGGCGGCCTAAACGTGGGGTAAATGTGGCGTGAAGGTGGAATTGGAATATTCTTTTTGGAGTTTTTTAATCAGATGGATCGATTTGGGTGATCATCTCTTTTTGATTATCCTAAGATACTAAAATTTTGGTTTTTCGGGGTTGTCATGATCAAAATTAAATGGCAAACGGGATCTTGCTTCTGCTTACGTCGTCATGGAATCCTATTGGGGAACTAAGACGTTCAATTAGTCCTTCGTCTCTCCTCATCGTTTCCAAACTCCCTTTGTTTTACCTTGATATCTTTATTGCCAAAGCTATAGGCGAACGACAGTCTGAAATAGCGGCTGCTATTGTTCTCATTGTATACTTGCCTGGTACCGTTGACCACAGAACTATAGTTCCTCAGGTAGGCCCGGTTGAACACGTCGTTGGCCAACAGCGACACCGAAACCTTTTCCTTCCACATGCCCTGTCTGAGCCCAAGGTTCAGACTGGAAAGATTGCCAAAACTATAAAGCCCCCTGGTATAGGCAGTGTGGTAGCGGTAGTCCACCTGTATCTTGGTACTCTTGCCAATGGAAAGGGTATTGTTGCTCGACAGATAGAGATGTGCCTGATCAGAAGGATTGGCATTGATGCCATTGATGAAACTGGTCCTGGAACCCAGCAGGTAAACCAGGGTCTGGCTTTGCCACCAGGGCGTGATGTCGTTGGTCAGGGTTACCCCCAGGCCATAATCAAGACCCTTATAGTAGTTCTCCCGGGTGATGACCAGCGTGTTGTCGTTAGAATTGGATGTGAATACTGGGCCAAAACCATTGGCGGTCCTATTGATAAAGAGCTCCGTCCTGATCAGCCCCTTATAGCTATGGGTCAGGTCGAAATTGTCACTGAAGGAGGGCTGCAGGAAAGGGTTTCCCTCCGAATAGCTGTTGCTGTTGATATAAGAACGGAACGGGTTGAGAAGGGCAAAGCCCGGGCGGTTGATCCGCCTGCCGTAGTTTATGCTGAAGTTATGACTGCTACTGGCCTTAAAGGTGATGTCCAGGGTGGGGAAGAGCTTGAGGTAACTGGTCTTTGTCGACCGAGCCAAATCGGCGGAACGTCCGGTGGTCTGGGTATTCTCGAGCCTCAGTCCCAAGTTCAGGCCAAACTTTGTCCCGATGTTTCCCGTGCCGCTGAGATAAACGGCCTGGTTGTTCTCCCGGTAAGAAAAGGAATTGGACCTGGAGGGATCAAGAACCGGTGAGCCGCTGATGGTGTTGAAATAACGGACATCGGCACTGCTGGCGATGCTGCTGATTTTTGCGCCATAAGTCAGGTTTAAGCCCTTTACCGGATGTTCCATGTCTACCTTTGCACTGTAGTTATCAATATTCTGTGCAGAGTTGTTATTAGCGCTCTGGTCATTGCGGACAAAGTCCATTTGCGGGGTAAAGACCGTTGCCCTGAAATCGTTATCAAAGCCTGAACGGAAGCTAAAATAGTCCAGATCAAAGGAGAGTATTCTTTTCATCGTATCCAGCGTAGAGACCAGGTGCGCATTGTAGGTATGGCTGGTCGAGCCCAGCATCCTGGTGCCCTGGTTAACCAGCACCGAATCCAGCCCGACAGAAGCATTATGGATCAGGATATCGGTGTGGTCGCTGGTGCCAGGAGTCTGGCGGCTGCCAAAATACTGCACACCTACTGATGTATTTTTACTAAGGTCATAATCCAGTGCGAAACGGCCCGAGCGCTTATTTTCGTCCTGCTTTCCCGTATAGTCGAGGTTCCACAAACCAGAAGGATAATAGGTGTCCAGTCGTTGGGAAACTCTGGAATGGCCCAACTGGCCGTTGCCGCTAAGGGACAGCCTGAACCTTTCCCTGTTGTACAGCAGCACATTGCTGAGCGAAAGGGTGCCATAGCTGTTCTGGTCATAGGCTGCCGTGGTCGAGTTCTTCCAGGAATTCCCGCTTCCCTTTTTCAGGTTGATATTGATGAGGCCCCCGTTTCCGGCAGATTGATATTTGGCCGGGGGATTGCCGATAACCTCAATGTTTCTGATGTCGGCTGAGGGAATCGATTTCAGGAAGCCCATCAGTTCCTCTCCCGAGAGCTCGACCATGCGCCCGTCCACCATGACCCTTGAAGCCCCTTTGCCCAGCATGCTGACCGTATTGTTCTCCACAATTACCCCTGGCGCGGAGCTGAGGGCATTGACCGCATTGCCCCCGCTGGCCGCAACACTGTTCTGCACATCGAACACCAGTCCTCCCGGCGTGAACTGCACCAGTTTCCTGCGCCTGATAATGGAAACCTCCGATAGGCTTTTGGTATCCGCCCTGAGGGCGATGTTGCCCAGACTGGTATCGCCGCGCAATAGCAGCGCGTTTCGAAAATCGATATAGCCGACAGCAGAGATCCTGAGGGTAAAACTGCCCGTTCTGTACTGCAGCTCGAAAGAGCCGTCCTCTTTGCTCGTCGTTCCACTGGCAATTTTGCCGGTACTGTCTAACAGCATCACATTGGCCCATCCCAAGGCGGCCTGTTTTTCATCGGTCACCCTGCCGCTCAGTTTGGCCTGCGATCTGGCCAGAATCGGTAAAAGCAGCAATATCACGACCAGGTTCTTAGGCATTGTATTTTTCATGTCTCATTTTTTTGAATGGGACAAAGGTGTGGCCAGCGCAGGGCAAAAACGTCCGAATGCGGAAAGTCGAACCAATTTAGTGGTCGTGTTTTTAGCTAATCCACTGCTTCAGCACTGTTCCGGTACTGCCTGGGGGTAAGGTTAGTCAGCTTTTTGAAAGCGGTGTTAAAGGAGGACTTGGAATTGAAGCCTACCTCATAGAAGATCTCCTGCACGGTCCGTTCCCGTTGCTGATCATCCCGGAGGAGTTCCATGGCCTTGCGTACGCGGTAGCCGTTAACAAAATCAAAAAAATGCTGCCCCAAGTGCAGGTTGATCAGAACGGACAGTTCCTTCATCGGGATCTTTAGTTGCCTGGCCAGTTGCTGGATGGTGAGCGCGGGATCGAGAAAAGGCTCCCGCTCGAGCATATATGTCTTCAGTAGATCGATCTTTTCCTGGGTTTGTTCATCAATGGCCGTTACCGCCTGCCGCCTCAGCGGTTCCAGATGGAAACTGACCCCCCGGAACAGGTCCGGATTGTAAAGTGCCTTGAATACGAACCAGCACAGGATGAACACTGCATTGATCCCCACAAGCAGCTGCAGGCTGTTCGACCAGCTGCCCCAGTTGCCTAGTTTCAACAGGTCCTTGGCCAGCACGATGCTATGGGCAACGGTATCTACCAGTACCAGCTGGAACAACCAGCGGTAAGTGATGATCGCCGGATCGGCATAGTTTTCACGGTACAGCTTCCTGTACTTTTTCAGTACCAGGAATATCGCGGTGATATAATAGACGAACTGCAGGTTCCCGATGACGATCATCCATCCAAGTTCGGGAATGCTCGCGTAGCTTTCGAGCATATCGAGCTTTTCGCCGTGCTCCACCAGATAGAACCTCGGAATCAGTTCAACGTTGATCAGGATAAAAGGAACGGCATGCCACAAATGCACAAGCCGGAGCCTAAAGTCCGAATCGCAGGCCGATCTTGCATACAGGTAAAAAACAGGGTTATTCAACAGGGAGACAGTGATCAGCAGCACTAGCGCACCAGGGTATTGCTGAAGCCATTGCCCCAGAAACAGCATGCTCAGGTCCAGGCCGTTGATGAGGATAAATGCCGCCAACAGCACATTGCCAAGCTTGTGGCGGGTGCTGACCGTGAACAGGAAAATGCCCAGGATGAGCGAAACCGTAACGGCGACAACCGCCAGCACACGTATGAGATCTATACCGTTCATTCAGTTTAAAACATTTCCGCTAAGGTAGGCAATATTTTTGCCCGGGCCATCAGCCTCATCAACCCAATGTGGAAAACAAAAAGCCGGGAACAGGAATTTATTTCGAAATTTATTCAGGTTAAAACAGTGAATGCATGGATCAGGAGCGTGAGATATATAAGGGAAGAAAGAAGGAAATATTTATTACTGCAGCCGGTGCTGACAATTATGAGGTGGGCACGGTGTATAAAAAGTAATAAGGTTTTTATGATGACTGTGATGCAAACCATATCTTAGCTAATAATAAGAAACATGATGATAGATAGTAAGTGGTTTATAGCGTTTCTGGCTTTGTTGCTAACAACCGGGAATATCAATGCGCAGTCAGCTCCTAAGCCTAAACAAACAGATCAAAAAAGTTTTGAAGGACTATGGACAAATAAAAAAACAAGCAGGTGTCTTGAAATATATTTTGAGTATGGTTATGCTACCATCATGGACTGGACTCCAAAATTTCAGAAACGTGAAAGTGCTGATGTGTACAAGGCTCTGCCGAAAAATGGAAAACTCGTTATGCCCGAAGAAACTGAGCACCATGCGCCATATAGTGAGATCATAATAGAGAATAACAGGTTGATTTATTTAACCAAACAAATGGGGGCGGGCAAAAAGCCGGCCTTTGACAAAATAGTTTTTACACGACCTATAAGTAAGTAATAAATATGACCTCGTTAGCGATATTGCTTTTCATATTGATCGTCGGTATGACGGTATTGATTTTCAGACAGCTTAAGAAGACTATTCGTCCTGCGGGCCTGGGCTTGATGATTGCTTATGTATTTTCGATATGTGCATTTTGCATTGGGCTAATGACGCACCAGGCAGATTATTTCACCGCAATTGATCCTGTAGACGGTATGTGTTACATCCCATTTGGGAAAAAGCATATTTTGAGTCTTGCGTTCTATTGTTTTGCTTTTCATGACGCGCTAATTTTGATTTGGCTTAAAGGCACCCGTCTGCCACCCCTGGCCACTGTGCTGGCGCTTAGTTTTATCATTGCAGGTATTGTAATCAATTTGCTGATTCTAATGCAAATCTCGGAGCACGATACAAAAAGTATTGACTGGTATGACCGGTCAGATCATATTTTGTTGTTTCTGTTTACACCTATATTAGGTATTGTAATAGCTGGGTTAACGGTTTTACATGTGCTTAACATGAATGCTGTGGCAGCACGTGAACGGGTGTATGCCAATGCATTTTTAAATAGGGCAAACCTTTATCTGGCCCGAAAAAGTAATCTTCCACTATGGGGACTAATCCTGCTAATTCCTGTTCTGTTGGTTACCACAGTTTTACTATTGATATTGGGACAGGATTCAGACAGTATGGTTAAAGTCTTTACGGATACGACGACATGGAGGTTTTCAAGGCAAATGCATCCACCAGTCCTGGATCACAAAGGACATTATTTGTGTACTGTTGCAGTGTCTGGGAGTCCAAAGCTTGTAAAACCTCTTCGGCTAGGTGTTAGGGGTGGAAGGACGATTGTAGTAAACCGTCAATTGCTGATTGCCAATGCATTTGAAGAAATGATCCAGGACTTTTCGCCTCGTATGCATAGGATCATCAGACGTAATTACGACAGGTATGGATATAATTTATCAAAAAAAATCAATAATGAAGGCTTATCAAACCTAACATACATGCTAATGAAACCTTTGGAGTGGATTTTCCTGATCTGTTTGTATCTTTTTACGCAGAAGCCTGAATATCGCATCAGGAAACAGTATTTAATGCAAAAGGATAGGTAATTATATATTCCGTCGTTTTTCTATTGACTATAAACAAAAATAACGAAAATTACTGCTGCCAACACCACCCATCTAATCGCGCACCTATATTTTATGGTTTGATATCAAATATGCTAGAGCGTTAGCGGGGGAAAAGGCAACTACTCCATGACCCTATACAACCCAAAATCGGGGGAGTAAAGGTATTTTATGTGATGCAACTTAATCACTTGTGGCAGAATCAAGTTCTCCCCCTTGAACTTAAGGTCGCCTAACTTATAATAATACATGTATACCGGAGAGGGGAGCGTGCCTTGCTTCCATCGAATTAGCACATCGTCATCAAATTTCTTCACATCTTTTGCAGTTCTTGAAAATTCACTGTTAAAAAGATAGTCATTTCGCACAAATAGTGTTTCATCTTTTATTTCAAAAATATTACAACGCTCCTGATGCACAGTTACATATTCACAAGGTTTGTAACCGTATTTTTTTAAAAGTGTTGTTTCATATTTATGAAGTGCCAAAAGTTTTAAACTGTCATTTTCAATGTTAAGTTCTTCAGACTTTGTACTCAGGCTGTCTGCAAAAACTACATTTTTGAAGTCCTGGGATTTGCGGTAATCCGGATAGAAGTATTTCTTACGATTAAAATAAAGATTACCCTTTTTATCTATGAAAAAAGGAAGGTTCCAATCATAAGTTTTCTCAAAAATGATCCGTTTGTTAACGTCCATTATTTTAAATGGAGCGTCACTTATGTCTGGTTTCAAAAAAATTCTGTCATCTTCTAAAAAGATAATTTCACTTAAATTTTGCATGTCTGTAACCAGCTTAAACTTACGCTGATCCTTAAGTAAATCGGAAATTAAAGGTACTTCAGGATGGTTATCCTTCTTTGGAAACGGATTACATGCCGAAGCAAACATCATAATAATCAAACCGGCAAATTTACTTCTCATGGTGCGTTTTTTTAGATTTGGAATTATAACAAAAACTGAACCATAAGCATCATTGCCGGTTTGCTAAGCATCGGGTATATTTGGCTCTACAAGTTTAATGAGTTTTTCAAGGGATTCCTGCCAACCAAGATAACACATCTCCAGGGGTATCATCGCAGGTATGTTTTCCTGCAATATTTTCAAATCTGTACCAACGGATGTTTCTCTGAACCAGATGGTGTTTACGATGGTGCCGGGTAAATTTGAATCTTCAAACTTATCTGTGTATTTTAACAATTCATTTGGAACAACCTCTAAGTATTCGCCACCAAACGCGTTAGTATTTCCTGTGGTGAAATTCTGAAAAGACATTTTAAACGTGCCGCCTGGCTTAACATCCATGTCATAAATAATACCGAGAAATCCATAAGGCGGCATCCACGATGCAAGTGCTGTAGGCTCGGTAAAAGCACGGTACACCTTTTCGGGAGATGCTTTAATCACCCTGTATAATGAAACGCTGTTGTTTGACATACAATTATTTTTGTTTTAGAATTAACTATGCTTAACAAAGATGAAGTTATTACCTGGTAATTTGCAGGGGTATATATGACAATTTATAGGGGATATGGGACAATATCTTTCTTTGACAACATTGTGCAGGCCAGCTTTCAGTATAGCGACCACGTATACCGAACCTGGGTTTTTAATGTGATGTAATTGAGCATATAGTAGATGAATTTTACCCGAACCGGGATAGGTTAGGTATCACAACTTACATCGTCCCAATCTTGTTCCCCGTACCTGATTAGCCAATTTAGGGCGTAATGCCTTTCATATACTACTCCAGAAATAGCTTCTTCAAGTTGGACGTTTGCCAATCTTGCATCTACACAAGCCCAATCGATTCTGTAGTAAAGGTCATTTGCATCCAGAATTTCAGCTGCAGATCTTGTTTCAGAAATGGAGTTGATAAAAGTATTGGGGTCTTTTCCGGCACCAACAGGGTAATCTTGTTCAGGGATGTCATTTAAATCGCAAAGTTCGCTTGGGAAATTAAGTTCATCAATCTTACCTAAGGCCCACATCAGTGTGTAAATACATTCGCTTTTCCAACTTTCCGTATTTTTCCGCTCTTCGGTAGGATTACCAAGAAATTCTTTTTCTGCAGGTGTGGTTTCTGCCCATAAATCATATTGCTGCAAATAGGCAATTGCAATATCTGCCGGTATTACATTATTTGCAACAAAATTAGTGACGGCCAAAATGCATAACCTAGTCGCAATTTCTTTTGGTGTCCTTATTAAAGTTTCAGTTTCAGCACCGATGCAGGGTAAACTTGAATTAACTTTGATGCCTCTTACTTTCAGTATCGCTTCACTTCTTTCTTTTCTTCTGATTTGATCGTCAGACAATTGAGATTGTTCCTTGTCAAAATATTTCGACTCAATATTAACACTAAGTTTTTCAATTTCTGAATTTCCTGAGGTATCCAGGATTAGATCTAAATTGTGATCTAAAAAGTGTTGTCCGCCAGACTTGCTGATTAAAGTGCCTGGCTGTGTGAATATAATCGCATCAAACTCAGTTGCGAGTTTTTGAAGCAGTGGTTTTATGTCTTTGGTATCCTGCGGTTCCTGTTCTACAGAAAACTCGCTATTTATAGTAGCGACTTTAGCCAATAGCAAATTTTTTAACTGTTCATTTGATGCCGATAATGAGGTAATATATCCGTAAAGGCCTTTTAAGTTTGCCGTTAGCGGACTGTCGTCAATTTCGGGAAGCTGGTAGGAGGGGAATGCCCTTTCGCGATAGCTTACTTTAATCGTAACAGATGGACTAAATAACCCACCTTTTATAACCAGTTGCGCTATTTTATCTTCACCTGGATCACTTATGGATAATATCCCTTTAGGAAATTCTTTCTGAAGCAGGTCTGTAATTTTTTCAAACCCAATGTAGTGAGAATAATACGTACAAATCATATATTTTACTTTGAACCGGTGATGAATCATCGCAACAAAAACTGAACCATACATGGCATGAATTTCGCTATTCCTGTAGCTTATTACTAAACACGCCATGAAATTACTAAATTACGCCGCAACCTGCTTTTTCTGTTGTTATCTTTTTTCCTGTTCTGGACAGGTGGAAACCAAATCTAAATCCAATGACTCTTTAGCTAATGAAATGGTTAATGCATTCAAAGGCAAGAGTCTGGAAGAAATTAATGAGTTATTAAAAAGTAATTCCGAACAAATTGAAGGGCTTTTTAAATTAATGGATACACGGCTGGAGATAACTCCTGCAAAGAGTAGTAATCCATCTTCTAATGAGGGAGTTATATCCGGGTCTTCATTTACAATTACCCCGGAGAAAATCATAGAACCTGCGCTTAATGAAATGGCTAAGAATTATGAGTTTTCACAAAAAATCTTCCCTGAAGGTTCTGTTATCACAACATCTCTTAAATCAAGCAATAAGCCTGCCGTGTTCCAGGATCCTGCTGGAAAAGATGGATCTAATATTTTACGAAGTGAATTTATAGTGCATGGCTTATATTTTCATGACCATTCCAGTTTAAAGGACAACATTGGGTCGTCAGACAATCATGAAAATATTATGATTAAGGAGAGAAAGCCAATAGACAGCCTTAAAGCAACTGTAAAATATACCTATATCACTAAAATGGAAAAAGTTATATTGGATGAAAATGAGACGGAGAAGAAAATTGGTAAAGGTACTATAAAACTTAAACAGCTGGGCGACGGTTCAGCATCATTTACTTATAATGGTCCTGATGGAGATCTGCTATCAATAGCAGGAATGGATACGCAAGGCAGATTAATTGATCATAACAGTTCGACTACGAACTCAATTCCTTCGGCTGCTAAACGTAAATTTCTGGAGGAACTTAATGAAGTTCTAAAATCTACAATGAAGAAGATCGACGCAGGAAAATATAAAAACGTGGATGAATTAATTACAGATCTAAAAGCTACATTACCTTCATCAATCACTGAAAAAGATGCCGCTGAAACCAATTCCCAACTGTCAAATTATCACTTTTATCAGGATATTTCCAAGATTGTGGTTTATTATGCAGCGGCTGTTAAAACGGTTGAGCATCAGGTGACACTGAGAAGTGAGGATATTATAGCCAGTGGTCTTTCTATAGGAATTGGCGAAAAACAAAGCGGTTATGGAATTGTCCAGGCAGACGGGAGTTGGTTAATAAAACCTTCATTCAAAATCCTTTATGCTATAAATCCATTTTATTACGGAACTTGTGAGGAGTATTCTGCTGATGAAAAATGCGACTACTTTAGATTGGATGCGGAACATAAAAAAATGATTCCATTTGAGCAAAGCAAGCTAAAAGGTTATGTATTGAAGCGGGCTTTAAATTCAAATCTGGTTCTTTTTCAACAGAGAAATATTGACCCCGCAAAAGTCTATGACAATGGAGTGATGGATAAAAATGGCAGCGTTATCATGAAACCGGTTTACTATGACGTATGGATTGCGGGAAATTATCTGATTACCGCAGGAGAAAATGCGAAAACCAGTGAAGAAGAATTTGGTTTATACACACAAACCGGTAAGCCAATTATCCAAGGAAGTGCCCAGCCAATCGGTCGTAAAGGTAATTTCATCTTTATTGAACAGGCGGGTAATCCGAATGATGCGAATAAAAAATATAAGTTACTGGATAACCGCTCAGGAAAAAGTTTTCTGCCTGAAGGAACCTTTGCACTAGAGACGAACTATGTTGGCGATGCCCTTCCGGTGAGCAACGGCAAGAGCAAATATTTGATTGACAGAAAAAAGAACAAAAAGGCTGATCTATCTGAGTATGCGGTAATCAAGCAGTTTGTAGGCAATTATGCACTTGTAAAGTCGAAAGCAGGCTATTGGGGCGTGATTAATAGCACCGGAGAGCTGGAAGTAGCCTGCGTAAATACAAGTTTATCACCTGTATACAATGATATTACGCTAATTACCGATGCACAGGGGCCTGAAGGTAAACAGCGAAACGGATTGTTAAATATTGTAACCGGCAGAATGATTGTGCCATTAATGTACAGAGGAGACGATGACGTAGCCTCTGTACATGGTGAAGCTTCAACAACTACCTATTATATAGCGGGCAAAAAATTTGATACTTTTGGCAAGGAAATGGAAAACTAGTGTATTTGAATGAAAAAATGCCCAACATAGGGTAAGCGCTGGTTTTTGGAAATTGTTCATATCGCAGCGGGATAACATTAAAAACTATCAAGAAGTATAAACCCCTGCAATTGCACAATAAGCATGGGGTTTTGCTTTTAGGGAACTGCCAAAAATCGCACGAATTCACAAAAATTGGGGAGAGATTCGGTGTTAAGGCAAAACTTAAATTGACTCAACGAATGGCGCATAATTTTACTGTACAGATTGTTAAAAACTGAATATCTTGTGTGGATTTAGTTGCAAAGCTATGTTTGCATCACTGTTATTTATTATCTTTTAACGGCGATGCAGCTCTCAAACCGAATTCGGTTCCCGGGTTGTTTACCTTTAATCATTAGATGATGAAGACCAATTTTATCCTGCTTTTCTATCTGAAAAAGCAATGCTTTGCCAAAGTGTTGCTTTTTCAGCAACCAGATCATATTAATTTTTCACGGTAAAAAGACAAACGTTGCATATTTCATTATATGAGACTTCCGAATCAATAAAGTATGGATTTGTAGATAGATTTTGGTGTAATCTAGAGATTTTACTGTAGATATATGAATATAAAGTATGAGAGCAATTAACAGAATATTTTCTTATTAAATTAATAGACAGGTGATTTAACCTATGTTATTCAGATTTATTTGTTTTTATCGGAATTAATAATTAGTTTAGGAACTTAAGTTTTAATATCTATTTATGCTCGATTCTCTCTCTTCAATGAACTCTTATTGGGGTGTTTTTATTATAGAATTACTGCTTCCGCTTTTTCTCTTTCGCTCACCATCAACCGCTCAAATCATGATCAATTGTTTTGCAATTACCGAACAGGCTAACCTCGCTGCTCTTGCAGCACATTTGGAAAAATACACACTGACAAGGTTAGTTGGGTATTATACTGGTAATCATTGAAGTATCCGGATATTACAGAGCTATCCGTTTAAATGGTATTTGAAGATCAGAGTCTTTCATTAAAATTTAAGCATTTATTATTAAAGCCTAGGCAGTACGTGTCGAAAGGTAGCTAACCAGTATCAAGTATTAAAGTGAAATTCGTCGTCTTTCTTAGCAAGCTAAGGAAGACTTTAACCTGCTAACGATTAATTAAATTATATCAAATGAAAATCAAAATAATGGCACTCTTACTCATGGCGAGTATGAAATTGGCTGCACAAAATACTTTTCCTGATAACGGAAATGCTGGCGTGGGAACAACCTTACCACAGGGCAAGCTAGAAGTTGTGGGGAATTTTCTGATGAGGGGTTACAACATTGACTCACGTTTTACGACTACTGGCAACCTCAGTTATTTAGCCAATTCCGGGAAATTGCTGATAGGTTGGAATAGATCTGAAGGCTTAGGTGAAACCTCATTCGTGGCCAATCAGGGAGAGGGTAATTATGGAGGTTTTTCGTTTTATAATTATAATAACCAGCAGCAGCAAACTTCGCTGATGCTACTTAGGGGCGATGGTAATGTTGGTATTGGTACGATGGTTCCGCAGGAAAAACTTTCTGTTAATGGTAAAATCCGGGCCAAAGAAATCAAGGTGGAAATGGCTAACTGGCCTGATTATGTTTTCAAACCAGATTACCAGGCAATGACGCTGCCCGAAATTGAGAAATATGTGAAGGCAAATGGCCATTTACCAGAAGTGCCTGCTGCAAGTGAGGTAGAGCGAGAAGGCGTCGCTTTGGGCGAGATGAACAAGATTTTGTTGAAAAAAATTGAAGAACTGACTTTGCATTTGATCGAAAAAGATAAAAGGGAGCAAGAACAGCAAGGTGCCATTGAGAAGATGAAACGACAAATGCAGGAGTTACAAAATCAAATCAAGGGATTAATCAAGTAATCTAACTTAACTTAAAAAATGACTTATCCTTTCGGGTTTTTTCAACATGAAAATGCATTGACAGGCAATTTCGAAATACGAATAAGACTTACGGGTAATCTTTTTAAGGTAGAAGCTCTTCGTTCGAATACTATACTATTAAACAACAAGGCCATGAATAAGCTGTATTTAATTATTGTAAAAGTTTGTATTTATTGCTTAGCGCTTTTCAGCTACAATGCATCAGCTCAATCTTATAAGACTTTGAATAGTGCTAATAGCAGCGGTGATCATACGGCTACTGGCAGTATTACATTGCTGCCGGGCTTCTCAACCGCACCAGGGCAATCTTTCAGAGCCTATATTGTACCACCTGAATACTTCGCTTCACAACCATCGCAGGATCAAAACTACATTATTACGTGGACGTCCAGAGTTGCAGGCTTAACTAATTATGTCAATTTGTCTTTAAAAACAGCAGATGAAGTTCAGCAAACCATCGCTTATTTTGATGGCTTAGGACGGCCATGCCAAAATATTCAAGTCAAAGGATCTCCTTTATATCAGGATATCATTCAACCATTTGCTTATGATCAATTTAATAGAGAAGTAATAAAATACCTGCCTTATGCCGCTTCAGTGGGTACCGGAAGTTTTAATAATACTGCTATTGCAGATCAAAAAAATTTTTATGAAACGACAGTAAATCCCTCGGTAGGTGTAATACGTACAGCATCTCCATTTTCCGTGAGCGCTTTTGAACCCTCACCACTAAATAGGATACTGGAACAAGGGTACCCAGGAGATGCTTGGCAAATGCCACTCAATACCCCGGGAGATCCCTATTATAGCCAAAGGCACACAACAAAAACGCAATATTTAGTTAACAACCAAGATAACTTTATTAATTGGGTAATGACCTACTTGCCATACAATCAAGGGTCAAGGAAAGCTGCTCAATACAAGGCTATTATCAATAGCGACCAAAGTCGGACTTTGGTGAGGGATATGGATGATCCATATTATCCAACAGGCTCTTTGTCCGTTATCAGAATCAAAAATGAGAATTGGCAAACAACTGATGGTTGTCTAAACACAACAGAAGAATTTAGGGACAAAGAAGATAAACTCGTTCTAAAGCGAACATATAATAAGTTGAAAGAAAGTGGTGAAGGTAGTCTGGAAATGCTATCCACTTACTACGTATATGACGACTTTAATAATCTGTGCTTTGTTTTAACGCCTAAGTCCAATCCTGACCTTGCATCTGGCATACCGGCATATATAGATGAATTTTGTTATCAATACCGGTATGATGAACGTCAGCGATTAGTGGAAAAGAGAGTGCCGGGTAAGGATTGGGAGTATATGGTCTATAACCTGCTGGACCAGGTGGTGATGACACAAGATGGCAACCAACGTAGAAAAGCGCCACGCCAGCAGTGGACTTACACAAAGTATGACGTGCACGGGAGACCGGTTATCACCGGTATTTGGTTGGACGATATATATGGCGGGAATACCGCTTCTCACCGGACTCAGGTGCAGCAGCTGGCCACTAATTATAGCACTAAAGGAGCGAACTGGGAGACATATAATGGAGGGAATGATGACGGGCAGCATACTGGCTACACCAACACAGTCATGCCGCAGGGCAGCTTCGGGCAATTGCTTACGGTCAATTACTATGATCACTACGATTTTCTGATGGTAAGCAGCCTAAATCCTAACAACGATTTCTTTGTTCAGCCGCAAGGCACACAGACCACTAGCGTGACTGGACTACTGACCGGTACCAAGGCCGGTATTCTGGGCAGCGGCACCTTGCTGATGATGGTAAACTACTATGACATTAAAGGAAGAGTGATCAGGTCGAAGAGTCAAAATCATCTTTCGGGAACCGATGAGGTTGACAACATATGGAGCTTTACAGATGAGCTGCTCAACTCTACCCGTACGCACAAGATAGGTACGGGTAGCACGTTGATAGCCGATAGTTACAGCTATGATCATGTGGGCCGTAAGCTGGAAACCCTGCAAAGCATTGATGGCTCTTCGCCAACCACAATATCCAGGTTGTCGTATAACGAAGTGGGACAGTTAACGAGTAAGAGTATTGGTAATAATCTGGAGACAATTACCTACAGCTACAATGAGCGGGGCTGGATGACCGGAAGTATGGCTAGCAAATTCTCGCTGTCTCTAGGGTATAACAGTGGCACCAGTCCCCAGTGGAATGGAAACATCAGTTTGCAGTCTTACAACAACAACGGCTCGCAGAACACCTATACTTATAGCTACGATAAGCTGAATAGATTGCTCTCAGGCTATGCTTCAGGAATGGATGAGCAGATTAGCTATGATATAATGGGTAATATCCTTAGTCTAAAGCGGGATGGTGCCGATCACGCTTACAGCTATCATAACGGCGGGCAGAGTAATCAATTGAAGTCTGTTGCCGGTCTCACAGCTACGGACTATGTATATGATGCTAACGGTAATGCTACGACGGATGGCAGGCTGAATAAAACCATCACATATAACCTTTTAAACCTGCCCGAAAACTTTAGTGGCGGTCCTGTATATACTTACCTTTCCAACGGGCAAAAGCTGAAGAAAGTGTCAAATGGCGTGACGACCGATTATATAGCTGGCATCCAGTATACTAACGGTATTTTAGACTTCATCCACACGGAAGAAGGGCTGGCTAAAAAAAGTGGCAGCACTTACAGCTATAACTACGATTTGAAGGATCACCTGGGTAACGTCAGGACCACGCTTTACCGTAACCCGGTTAATAACCAGGTAGAAGTACTGCAGCAGGATGACTATTATGCTTTTGGGCTAAGAAAAGCTACAGTTGGTGGAACAAATAACTACCTTTACAATGGAAAGGAGTTACAAGAGGAGTTGGGGCAGTATGATTACGGCGCAAGGTTCTATGATCCGGTGATTGGCAGGTGGAATGTTGTGGATCCAATGGCTGAACTGGATCGTAAATCTACTCCCTATAATTATGCATTTAATAATCCTATTATATTTATCGATCCTGACGGTATGTTTGGCGATTATTATGGTACTGATGGGAAATGGCTTGGTACAGATCATATTGATGACGATAAAGCCTATGTAGCAAAAGATGGCTCTTATACAAAACAGGGTGATGGATACGCCATAAAAAAAAGTGGGATTACAGAGTTAGAAATTGGTAATAAAGAACTTCTCAGTAAATCCGCGACCATATATGGTGAAAGTTCAGCTTTTAGGCTTAATAAAATTACTGATGATCTAAAAAAAGAAATGTTTTCTATCGCAAGTGTACATGAGAAAAATGATCTTGCTTTTGGGAAAGATAGTGATCAGGCTAAAGCATTCAATAAATTGACATCTGGTGAGAGAAATGGTACAATGAAGCAACTTGCTATCGCTGCAGAAATAAATGCGCAGATTGGCGGCGTTGATTATAGCTTTGGTGCAAGCCAATGGGACGGAGCTGAACAAGGGTTGTTTCCGGCTTCTGATAAAAGAAAATCTTCAGGGACTTGGGAGCTTCATAAAAATACGATGGGTTGGGATATTTCTGATGAACACTATTCGAAATGGAAAACTAGTGTAGGAAAGAATTTTGTTGCGCCTCAAGTAAGTACAGCAAACACAGGATTGAACAAAGGTAAAATTAGATTGACATCGAGTGCAGTTTACAATTCAACGATTTTTTGGAAAGTTAATAAATAGTACATTCTATATGAAATTTAACCTCATAATATTTCTACTTCTAATTTCTTGCAAATCCAATGATAATGGCTTTAAAATAGATAAGTTTTTAAATAGGAAGGGCATGCACTCAAAGTTAGTGAATAACAAAATACTTCAAACGAATATTTATGACCATAAATTAAATCTTATTCTAAAAAATGAATACAGTAGAACCGGTTGTAATCTAGTGGATTCAACCATTTATGTTTATTCAAATAAAAATCAGTTACTCGAACAAAGACATTATTCTGCAATAGATGTTCTATCTAATTGTACGAGTAAATTTAGTTTAAAAGATCAAATCTTGTTTAAGTATAATCCGAAGGGAGTATTAGTTAATAGAAATGTGTTAAAAGGTGTAGCTTTAGAAGACATTAAAAAAAATAAAAATATATTCAAAGATTTAAAGGACTCCTTATCTCTTCTTCAAACTTATGTTTCAGATATAAAGTTTATAGCTGATAATACTGCAAATTCAAATTTGAAATACGAAAATATAAATAACGTTAATATTTATACGTTCAAAATTAACGCTATACTATCTATTCTCTTAGAGTATGGCATTCCGACAAACGAGCTGTTATTACAGGCTAAAATTTATATTGAAAATAACCACTTAATTAAGGATGAGTTTAAGTTTGAGAACTATATACTAACTCGAGTATACGATTACAAAAATAGCCTACTGCAAAAAGTTATCATTGAAAATACTCAAATTGATAATAAAAATAAATCACTTTCAACCGAATACTTTGTGAAAATGAAACTTTAGTTATTCAATTAACTAGATTACTGTGCAAGGTTTTATGACCCGGTAATTGGTAGATGGAATGTGATTGATCCATTGGCGGAGAACTTTACACATATTTCAACATATAATTATGGTGTCAATAATCCAGTTTTGATGATAGATCCAGATGGGAGAGAAAGTACATCTACACATACTGATAAATATGGTAATGTTTTAGCTGTTTATAATGATGGGGATTTGGGTGTTTATAAACATGATGATGCTAAAAAAAGGAGGATATAGATAAACAACCAAGGGTTAGTACATCCAGAGGAGGAACAAAAATGGGCGTAACATTGATGTGGAATTCTTTTACAGAATTTGATGGTAATGGAAATCCTGCAGGGAAAATTAACTTTGGATCATTCCAAGCTAGCGGATGGTTGGATCGTTTCAATAAATCTATCAATGATGCAACTGATAATCTTGGGGATTTTTTGGCTAATAAGCATTATGCAATTAATGCTGGAGGTAATGATTTATATGATTATAAAACTCAAAACGGCAATGGATTGTATGCAGGATCTCAAATTTCTGAAGGAGTATATGTATCAGCTAGGGACGTAGGAAATTTTGCCGCGGGGCGTGCTACTGCTATGACTGGACAGTCAAAAATGGATTTTATGCTGACAGCAGGAGGATTTAACTTGTCCGGTAATAGTAAATTAGGTATAGTTTTCAGAACTTCTCATTGGCAGAATGAAGCTCGGAAATCGGGGTATCCAGCGTTTGGAGAAGCCAGAGGATCGAATTTCTTTCAGCGATTGGGTTATGAAAATGTAAGAACGAGTCAGGGGATGAAAACAAATTATAAAAGAATATGGGATCTAAAATAAATAAACTTTTTCTGCTATTATACTTGTGTATTTTTGCTGTAGGCTGCGGAGAGCGTCACTTTGATGAGTTAGAAGGGCCAGATATAAGTTATCAGATTTGTCCTGGCAAAACAGATATCCTGTGCATTAGGCGTACGATTGATAAAGGAGCACCATTGATTCAACTTTTTGATAATAGAGGAAATCTATTGGAATCATACGTTTTAGCGTCAATGGCTGGCTTTCAGGTAACTGCAATGGGAAATAATTCTATACAAATCACGTATTTTGTAGGTCAAAGTGATCTTGAAATGTTCCTGCCTTGGTTTAAGAAAAATAAATTTAATCCTAATCATATTGGTAAATATGCAATTAATTATAATTATGAAATACACAATGAGTATTCAGAAAGTGAAGGCTCAGGTATAGATTCGCTGAATGTTGATAAGATGGCACAGACTACATCATTATTTTTAAAAGGAAAATTGATTGCTACAAGACCTACGTATTTATTAATTCTCAAATCATCAGAATTGTTGGCATATGAACCTAAAGATAAAGTCTATACGCCTTACCTATTAGGCAATAACGATCTTGCTAAAGATTATCTTAATAAGATTCTTGCCAACTATGATAAAAAGTAATAATCAATAAGAAAGTATGCTTGTAAAGTAAGGTTCTATGACCTCATTATCAAAATAATCTATCATCATTAAAGTATGTTATTATACCAATTGAACCAATAAACTAAATCTTCATATGTCATTGAACCGAGTTAAATTAATACTTATTGTACTGCTGATGCCTTTGTCTCTATTTGCCCAAAACAAAGAGCAACTAGGTGCATTATTATCAAATGGAGCACCATTGACGCCCAACCTTACAAATATCGAAAGATATGGCAATTACGAGGTGTCTATGTTTACTGGTTTACCTAATATCAACATCCCTCTGTATACTATTTCAGTTGGCGATTTGCAGGTACCTATCAGCCTTAGCTATCACGCGGCAGGCATTCGTGTAAATGACACAGGGAGTTGGGTTGGAACTGGTTGGACCTTAAATGCGGGATATTCCATTTCAAGACAAGTTAGGGGACTTCCTGACGAACTGCTTAATAATTACCTTTCAGGAAACACGCCTGTTAAAACCACGATAAACTTAAGTTCATCGGATGATATAACCTACATGAGAGACCGGCATCGGGGTATACAGGATGTAGAACCTGATTTATTTTCTTACAATCTTCCTAATAAAAGAGGGCAATTTGTTTTTAATTGCAATGACAGCTACAAACCAGTAATCATACCATACGCTCCTATCGAGATTAACCGTACTCCAATTTCATTTCCTGCAGGAATGAATTTAACAATTTTAGATGATGATGGTTCGAAATACGAATTTTTTGAAAAGGAAGTGACGCGGGGGATGGATGATGTATCTGCTTACAATTCCAGTTGGCTAGTTAGCAAGATAAGTGCTGTTAACCAATTCGACCAGATCAGTTTTCTTTACAGTACGGTGAAATCGGCACAGTACGATATTGCCGACTACGAAATGGTAGAAGATTACGGTAGAGTTTTGCAGAAAACTCTCAACAATAGCACAACTGCTGAGCCAAAATGGTATACAAACTATAATCATACCAATATTTCAAAAACAATTACCACCAGCACGGAAGAAAAGTTCTTACAGGAAATTAACTTTAGAACGGGTAAAGTGGTGTTTTTTACAGCTTTAAGAGAAGATAGGTCGCCCTCTACTCCTTTGCTTTCATCAATTATTATATATGATGTAAATAATATCCAGGTACGTAAGGTTAAATTCAACTATAGCTATTTTATAAAAAATGGTGATCCGGAGACTAAGCGATTAAAGCTCGACAATATAAATATTCAAGACAGAAATTCTACTTCCGTTTTAACATACACTTTTGCTTACAATACATCACGGTTGCTGCCATCAAGACTTTCTAGGGGGAGAGACTACTGGGGATATTACAATAATCTTGATAACAACACTACCCTGATTCCAGGTATGAATGTCGATTATATACCGGTAAGCGGAGGACTAGGCCCGACTTTTCATGTTGGTGGAAATACTAATGGCAGAGAGCCAAATCCAGACTATATGCAGGCTTGTGTTCTTAACAAAATTACCTATCCCACTGGAGGTTTTACAGAGTTTACATATGAAACTAATCAATACAAGACCTTAAATGGTGTGATCAAATATGCCGGTGGCTTAAGAGTTTCATCGATACAGGATTTCGAGAATGCGACAGCTATTCCCGTGACAAAAACATACAAATATGGCACTGTCCAGGAACCTAATAGTGGTTGTGGTGAGGCAAATTTTTATCTTGATGGAAACTATTATAGAACCGAGCAAACCCTGAGATATTTTTATGGAAATGGAGGATATGATAATTTTTGTTTTGGTACGCAAGCCAAGCGAGTTAGAAATTTTATTTCCAGCCCATTAATGCCTTTAGATCCTACAGACGGGAGCCCTGTACAATACCCTTTTGTAACGGAATATATGGGAACAGAAACAACAAATGTCGGTAAAACAGAATATACTTATCGTTTTGTTAAAGATCCGATCAGTTCGTTCTCCACCTTGATATCAACAAAACCACAAACTACATCTCTTCAGTTTGCGCGGGGGCAACTTGAAAAAAAGCTTGATTACAGCAATGGTATAGTTATAAAAAGCCTCGAGAATGTATATGAGGCATTTCCGAGAAATATTATTGAGAACTTGGGTTTTTCGGTATATAAGAAGAAAATCAACCTTTTTGAAAACTCTGCTTGGGGGCCTTATATAGAAGGCGAATGCATTGGTAATCCGGAACAAAGTGATAAGTACAGTTACGATTATGGTAATTATGGCGTAATTACAGGTGACGACAAACTTGTTAAAAGCACAGAGAAAATTTATGGGGTAGGTCAGTCAGCGCCTCCGTTAACAAAAATTACCCAATATTCATACAACAATGTTTTACATATGCAACCCTCAAAGATTGAAATTGAGGCAGGTGGGACTAACGAAAAGAGTATAACAGAAATTAAATATCCAAGTGATTTTTCTACTGTTAATCCAATCGGCGACGCTTGGAAAGGACTTGTTTCTTTACAAAAGAAACATATTTTAAACAGACCGATAGAGAAAAGTACGTTCAAATTTTCTCTTACAAATAGTAACAAAAGATTACTGTCATCAAACCTGTTTTATTATAATCCAATTAGCCCGGTTTTAGATAGTATAGCCATAATAAGAACAGCGACACCCCTTAGTGATTTCATACCTGCTGCCACAATTAACAATTCCTTTGAAAAAGATGTCAGGTATAAAAGTGAAGTTTTTTTTGATAATTATGATGCTGAATATCAACTGTTGCAACAGCATTCGCTCAAAGGAGCCAATAAAAGTTATATTTGGGCGGGAAGTCATAAGCTTATAGCTGAGGCCAATAACTGTGACTCCAAAGATATTTTTCATGAGAACTTCGAATATTTGTGGCTTGGAACTGGTGAGCAAAGCGCCTTGAATGATAGTAGGTCTGGGCTTTACAGTAAAATTGGTGGCTTCAACATAACTTTACCATTACCGGGGAAACCAGCGCTTAATAATGGAAAATATAAGTTAAGTTATTGGAAAAAAATCAATGGTGAATGGAACCTTATTATTGATAACAATATCAACATAACCAACGGCACATATACAGTAATGCTGACAGGTCAAATCGATGATGTTTGCTTTCTGCCCTTAAATGCACAAATGCTGACCTATACTTATAATGTTGATGGTAATGTAACCAGCACTACTGATATTAAAAACTTTAGTGTTTATTACGAATACGATACTTTTCAGCGTTTAAAATTTTTAAAGGATCAAAAAGGGAATATCATTAAAGCTATAAATTATAATTATAGACCTTAAGTTAAACGAGCCGTCAATGGTAAAAGCCATTAGCACCATAAAGGGTAAAAGTAGCTTTAGACACTTGATCCTGATTATATCTTGCGATAGATATACCTGCGACGTTCGCCGCGTAAACTGATAACTAGTTCATGGCGCAAACCACCTGCCCGCGTTGCTATAAGCCAACGTATTAAGAAGGCATTAGCGTCAGCGAAATGAGATGCTGCTTTCAAAGTATAAGCTACTCAAAGCACTTGCCCGATCGGTGGAAAGCACCGTACAAATAAAATAGATAAACTAAACCACAAAACATGTGTATTATGTAATTAATGGCCTTATTCGGTATTATGTGCTTTCAGAACAGGTCTCAGTTGAAAGGGTTTTAATAATAGTCAATGACCCTTCGACCGTTTGGCCATTAAACATATCTTCTGGGTAGAGGATAGAACAATTTCTTTACAGGAATCGATCAAACCAATATTAACAATCAATATTTCCGTTCTCCAGGTGGGCGATGCGGAATATTTCCTTAGTAATAATTGCGATATTTTCTTTTAGCTCATCCAAGGAGCAGTTTATGGTGCCGATAGGAATAGGCAGTTCCATAAGTTCTTCCAGAAATTCTATTTTTAGCGAACAGCCTGGAACATCTTCTGCGCTTCCTTTTAGCTGTGAGAAAATTTCGCTGGCTTCTTTTTTGTCTTTGCCGAGAGAAAATTTGCCATAGGTGATTTTTCCACCTGGTCCCTGAAGGCTGATGTTGATGGTGAAACGGGTTTCCATAGCTAAATGTTGTATTTTCTTTAACAGATTTGGGTACATTATCAATAAAAAGTGCCGCATTTAGCGGCACTTAGGAAATTATTGTATTTCGATCTGTCTGGCGATCGCTTTTGCCTCTTCCTTTTTAGGGATGTTGAGTTTGAGTACGCCATCCGTATAAGTAGCCTGAATTTGCTCAACGTTAGCACTTTCCGGAAGGGTGAACGATCTGGTAAATGCCGAGTAGCTATATTCCCTTCTGTTATAAACTTTACCTTCAGTATTGTTTTCGGTGCGCTGCTCGGTAGAAATGGTCAGCATATCCCGCTCTACAGCTACCTTGAAATCTTCTTTTTTTAATCCGGGTGCCGCAAGTTCGATATGGTACTCTTCATTAGATTCGGAAATGTTAACCGCAGGTACGCTGCTTAAACGACGGTCGTTAAAAAAGGTATCGCCTAATACTGATTCGAAGATGTCATTAAAGCCTGGCAATAATGAACTGTTCTTTTTTTCTGGATTGAATTTAACCAATGTCATAGTTTTTTCTCCTTTTAATGTTTTAATAATAAATGGACTATAAATCAATTAATTTAACGCTTTAACCTTCTTTCAAAAGGTTACATTTCTAGTTAATCAAGCGCCGTGCCAAGGCGTTTAAGGCAGGCTAACGAAGGGTTTTTACTGAAAAATTTTCATTTTTTATGAAATTTTTTCAGTGCATTGCTGAAATTTTTTCAGCTTTAGCCAGGTGTGTTATCGTTATTACGTTTAAATAGGGGATACCAGCATTACACATTTATTGTCTTTTACTGCATTTAATAGTATCAATAAAGTACGCCATGATCATTTGACAACTTCTACAATATGAATTGTTAAAAAATGTTAAAATATTTTGAAAGAAATGCAACTTTTTTTTGTTTTGAGGCCTCATCAGATAATAAGATCAGAAAACATTTTTTAGAGCAATTATTAATATTTTGGTTTAGACTATGTCACTACAATTACTACCCGAATCCTCGCGAAAAGGCTTATTTCGCACATTTTTATTAATTATTTTTTTTGTGGCGACCAAGCCACTTTATGCACAAAATCAAGGAACTCCGAAAGGGGCATCTGAATTTTCTGCCAAGCTGATTAACATCGAATCGGCTGTTAACGAACCGTTCCGCTTTTCCGCTTCGCTGCACAATAGTTCAGCTAGCCAGCAAGTTTACGAACTGAAGTCGGAATTGCCCATAGGATGGCAGATTAGCTACCGTGTGGACGGTAGCCTGGTAACCTCTGTTAATTTAGCAGGTGGCCAAACGCGGGAGATCGCCATCGAAATTACCGCACCCAATAACGCGGCTACCAGGAAGTACCTCATTCCTGTCAAAGCGGTATCCTCTTCGCAGACGCTGCCCCTACAACTGGAAGCGGTGGTTAAGGGATCTTACGGTGCCAGCCTTGGTACGCCTAGTGGAAGGCTAAGTGAAGAACTTACGGCTGGTTCTCATCAGGATATTGAGCTTGAGGTGAACAATACAGGTACCTTGCCGCTATCTTCGCTGAGTATTTCTTCACAACTGCCTACCGGATGGGAAGCCAGTTTTTCGCCAAGCCAGATTGAAAGACTGGAAGGTGGTAAAAAGGCGACCGTTAAAGTGACGTTAAAAGTGCCTGATAAAACAATTGCCGGAGACTATAGTGCCACCTTTACCCTGAGCGGTAACAATGCCAATGCTCAGGCCCCTTTCAGGATCTTTATCAAAACCTCTGTGCTTTCTGGCTGGATCGGTATACTCATTATTGCACTAGCAGTTGCAGCAGTATATGTGCTCATCCGTAAGTACGGTCGTAGGTAACCATTTTTTTAAGACACCTTAAAATCTTCAACCAGAAAGATGGAACCTATTATAGATTTAAAGAACCTGTGTAAAAGCTATGGTTCGCATGTCGCCGTTGATCAACTTAACCTCAAGATTCCTCATGGCGAAATATTCGGCTTGCTGGGGCCAAACGGCGCAGGTAAGACCACCAGTATACTGATGATGCTTGGCCTGACTGAACCCGATAGAGGCACAGCCATTGTTTGTGGTTATGATGCCACACGAAATCCGATTGAAGTAAAACGAAAAGTGGGCTATATGCCCGATAATCTCGGCTTTTATCCACAGTTAACCGGTCTTGAAAACCTGGCATATATGGCAAGGCTTAATGGGTTGCCTGAAAAGGGTATTATTGAAAATGCCCGTCGGTTTATGGAATTGGTAGGGCTGAAGGCAGCCTCAGATAAGGCAGCTTCCAGTTATTCCAGGGGGATGAAGCAAAGACTCGGGTTGGCTGAAGTGCTCATCAAAAAACCGGAACTAATTATCCTTGATGAGCCTACTTTGGGGCTGGATCCGAACGGAGTGAAGGAGTTTTTAGAACTTATCAAATCGTTGCAGCAGGAACAAGGCTTAACGGTATTGCTTTCGTCTCACCACCTTCACCATGTTCAGCAGGTTTGCGACAGGGTAGGTATATTCGTAGATGGAAAGTTACTTGCAACAGGAGATTTGCCTACACTTTCCCATGAGCTCTTCGGGAATACAGGTGTAGAGACGAGCATTCATCTCACTAAAGTTCCAATGGATCCTGATGTCCTGAAAGATGAATTCAGTAGTTTGCCGGAATTTAATAGTCTGACTATTAATGGTGTGGACTTACAATTTAATACGACTGAGGACATTACCCCAAAACTCATTCGCAGGCTTATCGAATCAGGTGCAGACATCCAGGCGGTAAGCCAGAAACAATATGGACTGGATGAGATCTATGAGAAATATTTTGAAAAAAACACAAATTTAACCCCAGAGCATGAAAGCGCTTAGCGAAAGCCATTATTGGGCAACAAATAAAAATAATTCAAAGGAAAATTACCAGCTCAGTCCTTTTAAGGTAATGGTGAGAAAAGAGGTGTCAGATCACGTACGCAGCTGGCGTTTTATCCTGCTGCTTGCGCTGGTGGTGCTCACATTTTTTGCCTCACTGTACATTTCCATGTCCAACATCCGGGCAACCTTTACCAATACTAACGACCCTGATCATGCGTTTTTTTACTTAAAGCTGCTCACGGCTACAGATGGCTCTATGCCGCCTTTCCATATCCTGATGAGTTTTTTAGCGCCATTGCTTGGAATTACTATGGGCTTCGATGCGATTAATTCGGAACAAAACAGCGGTTCGTTGACAAGATTATTAGCCCAGCCTATTTACCGCGACAACATACTGCTGGCCAAATTTTACAGCGCAATGCTGATTATTGCAACATTATTTATTTCCCTCACATTGCTGATGATTGGCGGCGGACTGTTTCTTACCGGGGTAAGGATTGAGCCTCAGGAGTTTTTGAGAATTCTTGCCTTTGCCTTACTCACCATGGTGTATGTTGGTTTTTATTTAAGCCTGTCTATCATGCTTTCGGTTGCTTTTCGCCACGCCGCTACTTCAGCCTTAACTGCGCTGGGCATCTGGCTGTTTTTTACGGTATTTTATCCGATTGTGGTTAATCTGGCTATCAGGGCCTTTTTACCAGATGCGGCTTCTCTGACACAAAGTGAGACGATGGCCTACAATGAATTGATTCTGAGTATCATGCGTATTGCCCCGGGGCAGCTCTATAGCGATGCTGCAACTACCATGCTAATGCCATCTATCAGGAGTCTCGGGCCAATGAGTATGGAACAGCTTTCCGGCGCTATTCCTTTGCCGCTTCCACTACGGGAGAGTCTGCTGATTGTATGGCCACAACTTAGTGGACTTTTAGCAGGCAGCATTGCTTGTTTTGCGCTCTCTTATTATCTTTTCATGCGTCGTGAAATCAGAAGTTAATGTTTGGAGGATTGAATAAGTCAACGTATTCATAGGAATAATCTTTGGCACATTTTTGTATTTTATCGTCAGCCTGATCCGATCGCTATCGGATTTATTTCAGAGTCTTAGAGCCTGTTTAAATTTTATTGCAAATATTACATAGCCTTTTGTTGTCTTCCTGAACGTAATAGATTGCTTTTATTAATGCGTTGAAATGGTCTTCGACTACGCTCAGACTGACATACGAATTAATTTTATTTAATTTTTAAACAGGCTCTAATGAACAGAAAGATGCTGACCACACCGTAGCTTATGGTGTGGCAGGTTGATCCTGGAGATAAAAGATCAATTCTCCGCCCTGAATCAGCGATTGGTGGGTAATTTGATTTTTGTTAAGAGATTTTCCATTTAAAGTGATTTTTGAACTGTAAATAGATTTTTTACTCTTTTTAATGGCTGTTATGGTTAATTTCTTACCGTTTTTAAAGGAAATCACAGTTTGTTTAAACAAAGGACTGGTTAATTGGTAATTTCCTGAAACAGGATCTACCGGATAAAAACCCATTGCTGCAAATACATACCATGCAGACATTTGTCCGGCATCATCATTACCACTTAATCCGCCAGCCCCCTCATCATACTCTTCTGCTAAAATGCGCGATACCTGCAGCTGGGTCTTCCAGGGAGAAGCCGTATAATTATACAAAAAGGGGATCTGGTGACCAGGCTCGTTGCCATGCCAGTATTCCTTTTTGTCGAAAAGGGAATCAAGTTCATTTTCGAGGTTTTTACTTCCGCCCATTAATTTAATCAATCCAGGCATATCATGTGGTACGTAAAAGGTGTATTGCCTTGGGGTTCCTTCCGTAATATAGGGTTCACGGTGATCAGGATAAAAAGGCTTATACCAACTGCCATTGGCAAAGCGGCCCCGGGCCATTCCCACCTGTTGATCGAATACGTTTTTATAATTAGAAGCCCTTTCCATCAGCTGTTTATAATCTGCCGTTTTACCCAGATCTTTCGCTACAGTGGCCAAAGCATAATCATCATAAGCATACTCGAGCGTTCTGCTCACCTGTTCCCGTTTGTGAAAAGCATCAGGAATGCTGTCTTCCATGGGGATATAACCATATTTCAGGTAACTGTTAATCCCACGGCGGCCTTTGCCATTGAGGTAATCGGCCGAATCAGGCATTTGAAAGGCATTTTGGCGCATCAGGCGATAGGCTTCCTTTACATCATAACCGCGAATCCCCTTGTTATAGGCCGAAGCCAGAAAAGCAGTAGCGTGGTCGCCAATCATGGCTGCAGTATAATTATTCCAACAGGGGAAAATAGGCAGCCAACCACCTTGTTGCCCTTTTAGCACCAACGAATTTGCAAAATCATTGGTCAGATCAGGTTTTAAAAGTTCTGTAAGCGGTAATTGGGCACGGTAGGTATCCCACATCGAAAAATCATCGTAATAATTGCTTTTTGTCAGTGTTTTTTTAACATAACTGCCTGCAAATTGAGGGTATCCACCATCTACATCATTAAATAATCGGGGGTGCTGCTGTGCATGGTAAAGTGCCGTGTAGAAGATCCGCTTATTTTTTTCATTAGGGTCGTTAACCTTAACCTGGCCAAGCGACTGCTCCCAAACGCGACTTGTTTTAGCCACAACGGTTTCGAAACTGGCCGTATTGATCTCGGTTTCGAGGTTAAGTTTTGCTGCGGCTATGCTGGTGAAAGAAGTACCGGCATAAATGCTGATGGTTTCTCCTTTTTGTAGTTTAAAGCCCAGATAGGCACCTAAATCTATTTGGTTTTCGATGGATTGACGTGCTGAAACATTGCCACTGCTAAATACACCACTTCTGGTAAAAGCTTTTTCAATGCGTATAAAAAAATAGCCGCTAAAGCCTGCTGGCTGTCCCCAGCCCTGGTAAATGCGGTGAACAGGATTGTAGCCTGAGATTTCACCTCTTTGGCGGTCAATTTTAATATATCCTTTACCCTGATCACTATTTGGGGTAATTAACAGATAAACACTATCTGCCTTTAATGCTGTAATTTTAATCAGGCCACAACGCAAAGTGGCGGTAGCTTCCGTAAGTAGCTTATAGCCAGGTAAAATTGCTTTGTAATAAGCAGGTGTGGCTATTTCACCCTGATGTGTATAATCAACAGCGTAATCTGTTGGGCTGGTTTTCAGTTTGCCAGAAATGGGCATAATGGTAAAGCTACCATAATCTTGCGTACAGGAGCCGCTGATCCAGTGACTGGCCCTGATGCCATAAAATTTCTTATTGTTATAATAATAGGGGGCAAGGCATTTTTTTTCCGAAAGCTGGGTTTGTGGCGTCCACTGGGTCATGCTAAAGGGTGGTGCAACGGCTGGTATGGTATTGGCCAGCCGTTCTGTTTTATCTTCTATATGCTGGCTGGCTAGTGTTGTACTGGCGGATGTACCCGAAAATGGCTGAACATATTTGATTACAGATTGCTGCGCGAAGACTTTACTGCCAACAAGGATAAAAAGCAATAAAATACCGATATAAAATGTTAATCGGACGTCCCGGTTGTGACTTCGTTTTGTAAACGGTTTAATCATTTTTATATCGGGGAAGCTAATCATCGCAGCGTTTTTATTGCCTCTTTCTAGTCAATGGGTAATTAATATTTTTAAAGCATACCAGATCTTTTGTATTCAAAACGATGCTGTTATTGAGCACTGTTTTTCAATTTCCACAACGAGGTTTACTGGTGCATTATCCCCATGGTTTTGCGGTATTTCTGATACATTTCCATAGCAACATTTACCGGGTTTCCAACGGTTTTGGTTGGGTAGTCTTTTCGCTGGTTAACCCATTTCCATTCCCAGTTGCTCACTTCTTCATTAAATTGGCTGGTATTAAAATCACTTTGCTGTTTTAATGATTGTTCAGCACGGCTTACGAAAAGCTGCCATCTTGGTTTATAAAAATCACTTAACAAGCCGCTCCATTGTCTGCAGGCATACTCATTTAAAGGGCTTTTAGTATCGCCCCATAGGGTAATCAGGTCTTTGGCATTCATTTCGTAAAGTGCTTTTTCGGCCGGTGTTTCTCCCCATTTCCTTGCATCACTTACCCATGGGCCAAGCATAAAATCTTTTCTGGTGGCCAAAAGCCTGTCCATATCATCAATCAGCTGTATAAATTTGCTGCTTTCTTTTTTAAAGGTAAGCAGGTCTTTTTTGCGGTAGGCCGCCACCATATTTCTTTGTACAGGCAAGGCATAATTGGCCATTACCTGTCGGGTGATATCAACCAGATCGTATTGAAAACCATCACTGGTTTTGCAAAGTGGTGCCGCTTTTACAAATTCATCCCAGGCCGGCAGCAAATCTTTTTCCTTGTAATTTAAGGTGGTTTTTGCCCAACGGGTCAGCGAATCGAAAGTAGGGCGTGCCTGAATGATCGATTCTGCACCATCTCTGATATATTTATCGGCCGGCACGTTGTAAACGGTTTTACGCAATATTTCCCAGCCTTTTAACGCATTTACATTACTTTTTCCGTAGCGGTTGCGCACAAATTTGGGTAACCAGGTTTTTAAATCTATGGGTTTAGACTGCCAGGCATTATCCATCATTAACTCATAAAGTACCGGGTTTTGTTCTATACCTTCCATGCTCAACCCAATACCTTTCATTTTACCACTTTGTGGATCATTGAGCGCCTCGGCCGGCGCAGTTGCCACTACATCCATCCGCCCAAAAAGGTTAGTATTGCCACCAAAATTGTGCAACATATTCCAGATCCATGGTTTACCATAAAAGCCTTGTGTCCTTTTCCAAACCGGTTCTATTTCGGTAGCCAGATCAAGTAAAATCATCTTATCGTTTGGTACAGCCTTTAATAAGGCCTCTGTTTGCGGCTCTTTCCAAAATTTCCGATCACTGTAGAATAACCATCCCTGCATTACCCAAATGGCTTTCGGATCTGCTTGTGCCATACCATCGTAAATCCTTGCGCTTAGTTTACCTAAAAACTCCGGATCGGAAGAAGGCGGCTCATTCTCATTAAAAGTATCGGCTGAGTAAAGGTGATCAGTACCTAATAATTCGGTTTGTTTCTGCAGGAATTTCTTCCCGATCTGGGCAAACATCGGATCTTCAGAATCAAGGATATAAGTATCGGCAAAGCCATTGGTCCAGTTGGTGGCTTTTAACTTGGCTTGTGGGAATTTGTTTTTAAATGCTGCTGGCACATGTCCGGTAAAGGCAGGCAGTACCGGTTTCATCCCTAGCGACCTTTGCCGCGCTAAAATTTTCTTTTGCAGTTCAAAATGGCTTTTCATCCAGCTTACCGGAAGCGGACCAGCCCAGCCATCGATATTACCCATCCAAAACCACGAGAAATAAGCAGGTCCGGTAAAAAAACCTTTAAGTTCTTCATCCGAAAAGCCCATTTCTTTGTATAAAAGGTACCAGGTATATTCTTCACCGGTAATAGCAAGAGGCATGTTGATCCCATGGAGGGCCATCCAGTCTATCTCTTTTTCCCAGCGCGACCAATCCCACCAGCTCATACTGTAATTAAAAGTACAATAGTTTAAATAGTAACGGTAATCGTAGGGTGTTTCCTTTCTTAATTTCGTTTTTACTGCAGGCAGGGTAGCGGGCAGATTTAAATTGGTGCCATTCCAGGTAATCTGGCAGTGTGCATATTCAGTTAAGTAATAATAAAAAGCCGAAGCCAGGGCAACACCGCTGCTGCCACTAAGTACGATCTTGTTGTTTTTGCTTTCAATTTCAAAAACATCTTTACCATTTGCTGCAGCAATACTTTTGGTAACGAATGTCTGGTGTTGTTTCGGTAAAATCCGTGCGATAAGTTGATTAGATGAAACCAGGTATTCCTGAGACCACAGGTTAGTGAACGATAGTACGAGCAGCACTATGAATAGCATTTTTATTTTCATATCAAATTTTTAGGAACCACTTTTTATCAAAGAGGAACTTTAAGCCAAACAATTGTATTAGGAGTACACCGGTCCATACGCCAGCCTGTTGCCACGTGGCAGGGATGGTATTGATGATTCCGCCGAAGAGGAAGTTAGCAGTAGATTCGAAATTAAACAGACCGTGGGCAAAAATATAAATTAATATAGAATTGGTACCCATCCATACCATGGGCATACACCATTTTTGGAAACTGAACACATCAATAAAATAATAGAAAAGTGCAAAAAATATGATGCTCCAGCCGCCTGCAAAGAGTACAAAGGTACTCGTCCACATGGTTTTGTTGATGGGGAAAAGGAAGCTGCCAGCGAGTGCGATTAACAGTAGTGCAATGCCCGCAATGATTAAATACAATACTTTTTTATTTGGATTGGGGCATACTGTTTTATTCTTGATAAATGTGCCGGTAAATATACCCAACATGGCCGAGCAAATGGCCGGTATGGTACTCAGTAAGCCTTCCGGATCGTAAACTACCCGGTGAAGTTTACCTGGAAGCAACAAACGATCTATATAAGCAGAAAGATTGCCTTCTGGCGTAAATATACCACTGCCAAAGCCTGGAACGGGCACAAAACGCATAATGAGGTAATAGCCAACGAGGATAGATATAAACCAGATGACCTGTTTTTTAAGTGAGGTGTTCAGGTATATTAAAGCAGCAAAAAAAGTGGCCAGGCCAATACGCCCCAGTACACTGGCAAAACGGATCTGCTCATAACCTTTCCATTGCAGCATGCCGTTAACTACTGCACCCAGTAAAATTAAAATCAGGGTTCTTTTAATCAAGGCATAATAAATTTTACCTGTTGAAGCCTGCCCGGTCTCTTTTTCCATGAAATACTTCTGGTAAGAAAAAGGCATAGATACCCCCGAAATAAAGATAAAAAGCGGGAAAATAAGGTCGTAAAAGGTAAAGCCATTCCAGGGCGAGTGGTGCAGTTGGTTGCTGATGCCCACCAAAATCTTTTCTAACAGAGAGAGATTTGGGGTGCTTGCAATGGTCCAGTTGTGCGGATCCCGTACTAGTGCATGGTCTTCTTTAATGCCATTGGCCAATCCATGAAAAATACCTTCGCCACTCACAATCCAAAACATATCAAAGCCACGTAAGGCATCTAGCGATAGCAACCGCTTGGGTTTATTTGCTATGGGTGCTGTTGAAGATATTGTATTGGTTGGTTGATCCATGATTCAGATTATTTTTTAATCAATGTATTATAAATAATCTCCCCCTGATCGTTAATGGCTTGTACGCGTAATTGGTTGTTGGTAACTGAGAATAACATGAAGCCATATTCAGATGCCACCATTTCAGCATCGGTAATGAGTTTTACTGGTGTTTTTTCAGAAGCTGAACCGGAAATAAAATAATGTGTTTTTCCGGCAGGTTTAATATACTGCATACTGTGTTCGTGACCGGTAAGATACACATCTACGCCATATTTTTCAAAAGTTGATTTTAATGAATTACGCACAGCTTTAGTATCATATGCATCGGTGCGGCTGCCGCCCGTATAAATAGGGTGGTGGCCTACAACAATTTTCCACTTAATTGCAGGATCGGTATCTGCCAGTGTTTTAGCTATCCAACGTTTTTGCGCTGTGGTATCTTGTCCTTTAACATTTGGGCCATATTCGGCATTGCTGTAAAATTCGGGTATAAGTGGGTTAGTATCGATAAAAGCAATGAGTACCTGGTTATTGAGGTCTCCATTGATGGGGAATTTCTTAGCGTAATACCGGGCCGGCATTTTCCACCTGCGGCTGATTTTTGAATACTCTACCTGTGCATCAGGGTTTGATTTATAATCGTGGTTGCCCAGAACAGGGTACCAGTCCCATTGCAATGAAAAATCGGTATATATATCTTCGAAAGAATATTTAAAAGAAGGGTCTTGGGCGCTGATTACGCCACTGGGATAGAAGTTATCGCCTGTAGAAATGATAAAATTAGCCTTTACTTCAGAAGCCGTGATACCCATTTGTTTGGCTACCTGTTTTTGATGATCGGCACCATTCCTACCCCAATCGCCCATGGCGATGAAATTTAAAGCAGTTGGATCTTTGGTCAGCAATTTTGTTGCCGTAATATTTTGTGAAGGGCTTTTGGTTATAGTTTGAGCATATAAAGAACCCGAAATAACAATGGGGAAAATCAGTAGTAATTTTTTAATCATAAAGGCAGATTTAAGCTGTTGCAAGTTTAGGAGAAAAAAATAAGAAGAGGCTATTTCATAAATCAATTTATCTTTGAATTTTGTCACGTTGAGCTTGTCGAAACGCCTTAAAAGACACTTTCGCAAGTCCTTCGACAAGCTCAGCATGACATCTGTATTTATGAGACAACCTCTTCTTATAAAGTTGCTGGATATTTCTAATTGTATCCGGGATTCTGTTTTAGCTTAGAATTTAAAATCATCGCTGAGGCCGGAATTGGCATGAGTCGATGGAATGTTTGCGCATCCGTTTTGAAGCCCCATGTACCTTCATACTTGCCAAAGCGAATCATATCGTTACGGTGCCAGCATTCCCAGGCCATTTCTCTGCAACGTTCTTTATACAAATCTTCAAGGGTAACTGAGGTCCATGCTGGTGAGGTTGTACGAACTGCTCTTAGTTGATTAACCAATGATAAAGCAGTTTGACCTTGTGTAGGTGTTGCACCTCTCAATATAGCTTCTGCTTTCATTAACAAAATATCAGAATACCTGAAAACCGGTACATCATTATTCTGGTTTCTGCTGGATGATGTGCTGTCACAGTAAAATTTATTGTTTCTATATCCCATATTCCAGGCAATTTCATCGTTTCCTGCGTCAAAAGGTCTGGATGCATCTCTAAGGGTTACGGTTGGAGTAATATCAACCTGGTAAGTGAGTGCCGCTGAACCATCAGAACCTGCATAAAATTGATCGTATCCTTTTTTTGTGGTAGGTACTGTCACCGGTGAGCCATCATAATAAGTCTGTAGTCCCTTTATCCATTGTGCATTTCTTTTATCATTAGGATCATTGAAATTAGCGTAATATTCCGGCAAGGTACTCATTGGTGCACTTGGCGTAAATTTTAAGCTGTATTTTTTCTGTAAGGAACGAGGCATGGAGTAACGAGAATAAATCATGGTACCATTACTAAAACCCGGGTCGAAGGGGATCGCAAAAATAAACTCTTTGATTTGCGGCCCGTTATCAATAAAGAACATTTTTCTATAATCGCTTTCTAAACCATAAGGAGAACCTGATGCGCCAATAATGGCATCACACATGGCTACTGCCTCATTGTATTTTGGCGTATTAATATAAACTTCTGCATTCAGGTACATTTTAGCCAGAATAGCATAGGCTGTATATTTATTTGGGCGACCATAGGTCGCTGCTCCTACGGCGCTGCTTAAATTAGGCAATACCTCTTTAAGTTCTGCTTCAATAAAGTTGAAAACTTCCAGGCGCGATTTGGTTTCAGGAGGTGTTGTTTGACCAAAAGTAGTCACAACAGGAATATTTCCCCATAAATCCATCATTAAGAAAAATGCTAAGGCTCTAGTAGCCCTAACTTCGGATACTGCTACTGTTTTTGCCGGAGATTCAGGCGCATCTTTCAGTAAGAACAAGCTTTGATTTGCTTTACTGATGGTTGCGGAAAGCCAGCCCCAGCCACTATTCACATGGCCATTATCTTTAGTCCAGGTATGCTTATGGTGGTTTTCAAATACGCCACCATCGTACCAGTTACCGCCCCTGGCAGGCATAATGGCTTCATCAGTACTTAAAGACTGCATAAAGAAATAATCGGTACTCCAGTTTTGGCGAAGCTGTACATATACCTGACCCGTTAGCTGTATAAAGTGTTGGTCTGTTTGAGGAAATGTTTCAGGAGTGAGCTGCGTTTCCACTTTCAAATCCAGTTTATGGCAAGATGTGAACAGGCTTAGAGATAAAGCTGTACCTGCTATGTATTTAATAAGATTTTTCATCTTTTTTAATTTTAATTAAATGATACGTTTAAACCAAATAAAAATGTTCTGGTTTTAGGATAAAAGTTATTGGTATCTACGCCTGGAGCAGTACCGCCCTGGTTAATTTCCGGGTCGATGCCTTTATAGCCTGTAATTACAAACAAGTTATTCGCTGTAGTATACAAACGAAGAGAATTTACACCAGGAATGATTCCTTTTTTGAATGTATATCCCAGTGTTGCGTTATCTAAGCGTAAATAGCTACCATTCTCTAAGAACCTACTAGAGTATTTAGGAGCGTTAAAATCAGCTACTGATTCATTTTCAACCTCTACCGGGATATTGGTAAATTGTGCAGTGCTAGGGCGGAATAAATCTGCACGGGTAACATTCATGATTTTAAGACCTAAAGCAGCTCTCATGAACACACTTAAATCAAAATTCTTGTACCTGATATTGTTTGTCCAACCTAAAAGTGCTTTTGGCTGTGCATCTCCAAGAACATAATAGTCTGTTTTATTTACCGGGGTCGTTGTAACATTACCAGCTGCATCATAATACTGTGAAACACCGTTTGCATTTTTACCTGCATATTGAAATGTGAAAAAAGTTCCGATTGGCTGCCCTGGTTTTAGTATTTGAATTGTTGCACCACTTTGTCCCGCTCCATCAGGAGAAACTGTCAATCGGTCTTCAATATTAAATCTACTATCATCCGATAATGAAATGATTTTATTTTTATTATGGGCTAAGTTGAATCCTGTAGTCCAACTAAAGTTATCTGTAAGTATTGGCGTACCGTTTAAAACCAGCTCGATACCTTTGTTGCTCAAACTACCAACATTTGCCGTATAAGATGGTGCTGGATACAGGTTATTATCTACCGGAAATGTCAAAATCAAATCAGTTGTTTTTTTATCATATAGATCTACAGATCCTGTTAACCTGCCATTAAATAGTCCGAAATCTAAACCTATATTGGTTGTAGCGGTTCTTTCCCATCTTAAATCAGGGTTTTCATTTTGGATTGCGCCATAGGCACCTTCTCTTGGAGAACCATTGTAATAAAACTGACCCACATTACCATATATGAGCTTGGTGGTCAACGGTGCAAATCCAAGAGAGTTACCCGCAATACCATAACTACCTCTCAATTTAAGGGTTTTGATCACGCCTATGCTTTTAAAGAAATTTTCCTGATCAATGTTCCATGCCGCACCTACAGATGGGTAATAACCCCATGTTTCATTTATTCCGAACACATTTGACCCATCTCTTCTGATTGAACCTTGTACAAGGTATTTGTTTTTGTAATTATAATTTACCCTTGCAAAATCAGAGATCATCAAAATTTCCTGATAAGTTGTGCCCGGGTTATAATCAACCCTGAAATCAGTTACCGCATATGGGTTTCCTAAACTTAAGTTGTTGTAACTTACCTGGTTAATCGGGAAATTTGTTGAGGTAGACTGAAAACCATCATTATTTAGCGATTGCTGATAAGAATAACCCACCACGGCATTAATATCATGGTCACCAAATTTTTTATTCCAGGTTAAATAGGTCTCTATAATTTTATTGGTGCTCTGATAGGCATTTCTTACCGCCAAACCATCTTTACCCACCAAAGTTACAAAGCTAGGCGTTGCAGGTGGCTCCGGAGTATTACGAACATTGTTATACCTGGAAGTATAAATGCTGTTATAAAAGGCACCATAAACGTTTTGGCTATTCTGGTAAGATGCAGAAATATCGTAAGAGAAACCGAAAGGTAATTTTAAGTTCACGGTTAAATTTCCTAATATATTTTTATTCTTCAGGTTCTCTGTACCGTTTTCAAGCATAGAAACCGGATTATAATAGCTGGTTTGGATTAAGTTATCGAAATAAGACCCATCTGGATTCTTTACCGGCGCTGTTGGCAGGTAAGTAAGCATTTGCGAAAGTACCGTATTGCGATATGGAACCAGATTAGCATTGGTTACCGAATTGCTAATGTTCAGTCCGATCTTCAACTTGTCGTTTAAAGCCTTTTGTTCAATTCCGATGCGACCGATAAATCTATCTAAATCGCTGGTTTTGATAATTCCTTCTTGTTTGAAATAATTTAAACTGGCATTATAGGTAGTTTTTTCGGTACCACCACTTAAAGAGATGTTGTGGTTGTATGATAAAGCATCACTGCGTTGTACCTCGTTTTGCCAATTGGTATCCGCACCCTTATCATTTGCTGGTGTAAGAGCCGAATTGCTTTTAGCTAAGAATGCCTTTAATTGATCAGCATTCATCATGTCATATCGGTTAGATACATTTTCTACACCAAAGTAACCATTGTAAGCAATTTGTGTTGCACCTGCTACACCTTTTTTGGTGGTGACCATAATTACACCATTGGCAGCCCTGTTACCATAAATAGACGCAGCGGCTGCATCTTTTAACACGTCGATCGTGGCGATATCATCTGGCGCAAGAATCGAAATGTCGGCACCAACTACACCATCAATTACAAATAATGGCGATTGCGCACCGTCACGCAGGGTAGATGCACCACGCATAATGATTGCTGCACTTTTGGTAGGATCTCCATTTTTGGTAATGTTTAAACCAGGTACCTTACCTTGTAACATCTGGCCAATATCACTAATAGCCCCCCGATTCAAATCATCGCCTTTAACCGTAGAGATGGAGCTGGTTAAAGCTTTTCTTGAGCTTTTACCATAACCTACCACAACCACATCATTAAGAGCGGCTGTAGATTCTAAGATAGTAACTTTATAAGTAGACGCTGTACCTACGGTAAGTTCCTTAGTTTGGTAGCCCAGGAAACTGAAAAGAATTTTGTCGCCGGTTTTTGCTGAAATGCTGAATGATCCATCTGTACCTGTAGAAGTTACTTTCGAAGTACCTTTTACTGAAACAGACGCACCGATTACAGGCTGGTTTGTATTATCCAATAAGTTTCCAGTAATTTTTCGTTCAGTTTGCGCGTAGGCAACATTGAACACCTGGCTGATGAGTAAAAGCAGCATAAATAAGCCACTATACTTTAAGCGTGTACATTTAAATCTCATGATTTTTGTAAAATTAGATTCATAAATTGTTTATTTGGTTATTAATGTTTGGAGATAGAATTAAAATTTAATAGTAGCCGGTAAATATTTAGCCACCAGTGCTTTGTAATAAGGTTGCAGTTCTTCCCAGCTTTTTTGATTGGGGTTTTTGGAATATAAATCGTAAGGGTTAAAGAGGTTAACCCATTTAAACATTTCATGGTCCTTTTCATTCATCAGGTGATCGTATGCATTTTCCCTGTGCTGTGAATAAAAAGAATGGTAACGGAGCATATATAAACCTGGTTCTGGTAAGTAGGGCTTCATCATGTGGTACACATATTCATCGTGTCCCCAAGACATATCTACATTATCCAGCCCACAATTTTGGGTGTAAACACCCAATTTGGTTTGATAAGTTTCATTGTTGAAATCGGGATTCTGACTGAAAAATTCAGGATAAACAATTTTATCTGAATAAGCACAACCTACCGGGAAAGTATCGCCAACTACAGCCCATTGTGGTTCTCCGAATAAACAAAGCACTTTACCCATATCGTGGATTAAGCCTACCAACACCATCCAATCGGGATGGCCATCGTTTCTGATGGCCTCAGATGTTTGCAACAAATGCTGCATCTGGTCTAAATCGGTATCAGGATCAGAATCGTCTACTAACTTATTCAAAAAATCAAACGCACTCCAGATAGGCATCTCTTGTTTGTCGAACTTTAAGTAATCTGCTTTTTTCTGCTTTACGAAATCGTATGTTTGATAGGTATGGTTAAGCCTGTAAAATTCTTTTACACTATCTTTTTCGGTTTCTTCGTAATTTCTGAACTGCTCTTCTTTTTTGTCAGCATTGATGTTTTTAGGATCCGGATAGCGGGTTAATATATCCTCTTCCCATTGATCAAGATTTTGCAACGGATTTTGGTTGTCCTCTGAAGATGCACTTGGGTTTCTCATAAGGCTAGAAATTGATTTGAATAAAATTTTGTTGGTTGTTGGGTTAAAGTTGAGTTTTTGAAAGCTTAAAATTTTATTTTTGGCCAATTTTATTTACTTAAACGATTACGTAAAATATTCTTTCGGACTGCGGAATACGAATTAAAAAGTTTAAATTTAAGTAGTTGCAAATTGTTGCTGGTTTAACAAATGCCGCTCTGCCTGGATAATGGTAGAGAAACGGACAAAAGAAAAAATTGAAGATGATGTAACGATTATTTTATATTTGCGTTTGCGGCCAGCTATTTATTCATAAAGAAAAGATCTCTGGCAGTTTAACCAGCTAAATTATTTTTAACATCAACTTCCTCTGTTTATATCCGTATAGCGAGGAAGCTACTGTTTTTGATAAAGGTGCTGGCGAAGGAAAGGGAGGGTTTGGCCTATCGCATTTCTCGCGGTAAAGCCAGGTAAACCTCAAAAAACTAACAAACAAAATTAAATACATGGCGGAAACAGTTAATATTAAGCGGTTGGCTCAGGAATTGAACATTTCTATCGCAACCGTTTCTAAGGCCCTCAACGACAGTCATGAAATCAGTTTAAAAACCAAAAACAGGGTGTGGACTTTGGCTAAAGAACTAAATTATACACCAAATCCGGCAGCGAGTAACCTTCGGAGCAATAAAACCAAAACCGTTGCAGTAGTTATACCCTGTGTAGCCAATAATTTTTTCTCCTTATCCATCATGGGAATTGAAGAAATAGCCCGACAGTATGGTTACCATGTGCTCATTTATCAAACCCATGAAAATATAGAGGCAGAAAAAGCCTTCACCAACAGTTTGTTAAATGGAAGGGTAGATGGTATTCTTACTTCTGTATCAAGCAGTGAATACAATAGTGAATATTATGCCAATCTGGTTAAGAAAATCCCTTTGGTGTTTTTCGACCGGGTGTATGAAAACCTGGATGCGGTTAAAGTAACTACTGATGATTATGAAATTGCTTTTCAGGCCACTGAACATTTAATTGAGTGTGGCTGTACCAAAATTGCCTATTTATTTGGCCTCGAAAATCTTCCGGCTGGTAAATCAAGGTTTGCGGGTTATCTAGACGCATTGAAATCACATGGGCTAGCGGTTTCGGATGAACTCGTGATTAAATATCATGATGACGAAGAATTTAACCTGCAACAGATCAAAGAATTGCTTGGAAAGTATAAACCCGATGCACTTTTTTCTTCTATTGAAGAATTCATCATTCCTGCTTATTGTGCCTGTAGGGAATTGGGCTTGCAGATCCCAAATGATGTTAAAGTCCTCAGCTTTTCTAACCTGAGTACGGCAAAGCTCTTAAGTCCCTCGCTTACAACAATTTCGCAACCTGCTTTTGAAATTGGGCGTGAAGCGGCAAAATGCCTTTTCAAAATCCTCCACAACAAACAATTGGACGATGAACAGAATATCATATTAAAATCCGTGCTGACCAAACGCGAATCTACAGGTTGTTAACGGGATAAATTTAGGTCTTGCTACCTGATACGCGAAAACGTTTACGTAATTAAATAATTGAATTAAACCTTCAACATTGGGATTTTTTCTGATTTTTAAAAAAAACCAAATGTAAAAAATCCTTATGAATCACTTGTCTGTATTCGATTATGTTGTTTTTTTAATGTATTTTATCATTGTTTCGGCGTATGGCTATTGGGTTTATCGAAGCAAGAAACAAAAGCGTACTGATACGAAGGATTATTTTTTGGCGGAAGGTTCACTCACCTGGTGGGCAATTGGTGCATCTATCATTGCTTCTAATATTTCTGCCGAACATTTTATTGGTATGTCTGGTTCGGGTTTTGCCATGGGGCTTGCCATTGCCAGTTATGAATGGATGGCTGCCGCTACATTAATTATTGTAGCCATATTCTTTCTGCCCATTTACATTAAGAACAAAATTTACACCATGCCACAGTTTTTGTCTAATCGGTATAATAATACGGTAAGTACATTAATGGCTGTTTTTTGGTTACTTGTTTATGTATTTGTAAACTTAACGTCCATTTTCTTTCTTGGTGCCATCGCTATTGAAACGATTACGGGTATTCCTTTTAATATCTGTATCATTTTTTTGGCCATTTTTTCAGCCATTATCACCCTTGGCGGCATGAAGGTAATTGGTTATACCGATGTAATACAGGTTTTTGTTTTAGTGGCAGGCGGACTGATTACCTGTTATATGGCGCTTAAACTAGTAGCTGAAAAACTGGATGCACCCAGCGTTTTGGCCTCGCTTCCATTATTGCGTAGTGAAGCATCCGATCATTTTCATATGATATTTTCTAAAGGAGATAAATTTTACCACGAATTGCCTGGTATTGCGGTACTGGTAGGTGGTTTGTGGATCAATAATTTAAATTACTGGGGCTGTAACCAGTATATTGTTCAGCGGGCATTAGGAGCCGATTTAAAGACCGGGCGTAACGGATTAATATTTGCCGCGTTTTTGAAATTACTCATTCCGGTAATTGTTGTTATTCCAGGCATTGCAGCCTACGTGCTTTATCAACGTGGTTATTTCCATTCCGAAATGCTTGATGCAGCCGGAACTGTTAAACCCGATCATGCTTACCCGGTTCTCATGAATTTATTGCCTGCAGGGATAAAAGGACTAGCTTTTGCTGCGCTTACTGCGGCTATCGTAGCCTCACTTGCCGGAAAATGTAATAGCATTGCCACTATTTTTACACTTGATATTTACAAGAAGTTTATCAAACCCGAAGCTTCAGAAACCCGATTGGTTTCGGTTGGTCGCTGGTCTGTGGTTGTCGCATCTTTAATTGCGATCGTTATCGCTCCGGCATTGCGCAGTTTTGATCAGGTTTATCAGTTTATCCAGGAATATGTAGGTTTTATTTCGCCGGGTGTTTTTGCTATCTTTTTACTGGGCTTTTTCTGGAAGAAAACCACTTCACGTGCAGCGCTTACCGCTTCTTTATTAACCATCCCTTTATCTACTTTTTTTAAATTCCTGCCTACTCTAACCAGCGGAGCTATCGCACCGATTCCTTTCTTGAATAGAATGTCGTGGGTATTTGTGATTATAATGGTTTTAATGGTTCTGGTAACCTTAACCGATCCTAAAAGTAAAGATAACCCGCAGGGACTGGAAATTGACAGCAGCATGTTTAAGGTTACTCCGGCATTTACCATTGCCTCGGTTATTATCTGTGGTATTCTTGCAGCGCTTTATACCGTCTTTTGGTAAGCAAGTCATGGCTTAAAATAACCTATTTTATATTATAACGAATTGAAATGAAGATTAGAATTTTACTTTTTTTTGCACTGCTGATTTCTTTCAGTGGGATGGCCCAGAATAAATTATATAATATTAAAAATTATGGTGCGGTTGGCGATGGCAAAACCAACGATGCAGTTGCCATTCAGAAGGCCATCAATGCCTGTTCTGCAGCAGGGGGTGGGCAGGTGATTGTTCCCGCCGGGCATGTATTTTTAGCCGGTCCTTTTAACTTAAAATCGTTTGTTGATTTAAGGGTAGAAGGTGGAGCTAAACTCCTGGCTAGCCCTGATGAAAAACTGTATACGCAAAGTGCTTTTAGAGAAAATAAAGGCGAGGGTACCATTTGGATAGGCGGAGAAAAACTAGAACAGGTAAGCATTAGCGGAACAGGGGTGATTGATGGGAATGGAATTTCGTTTATGGGGGATGAACTTAGCGACTCGTATGTTTTAAAACCTTTTAATGTTGTAGATCCGCGACCGCATTTGCTTACCCTAATCGGCTGTAATAAACTGAATATAGATGGGGTAACTTTTCAAAATTCAGCCTACTGGACCGTTCATTTAATAGGTTGTAATGATGTTTCGATATCGAATATAACATTACTCAACAGTATTAAAATCCGTAATAGTGATGGAATTGACCTGGATCACAGTAAAAACGTGCGGATTACCAATTGTTTTATCGAATCGGGTGATGACTGTATCTGCTTAAAAAACAGGCGTGAATTTGAAGAATACGGTGCCTGTGAAAACATTGTAGTTAGTAACTGTACCATGACCTCCAGCTCATGCGCCATTAAAATAGGTTCTGAAAATATGGACCGGATTAGTAACGTACTGATCAATAACTGCAATATCAGAAAGAGTAACCGCGGTATAGGTATTCAAAACCGTGATGAGGGTACCGTAAATAATGTGATTTTTTCTAACCTGTTTATCGAATCGAAACTTTTTTCGGATGTATGGTGGGGTAAGGCAGAGCCGATTTATATTACCGCTTATCCAAGAGCAACCAGCAATAATAAAGATGCTGGCTGGCGTTTGCCGAAGGGGCAAACGAAGGGCAAGGTTGGAGCAGTTAAAAATATTTATTTCAGTAATATCAGATGTACAGGAGAAAGTGGTGTGTACATCAGTGGTGAAAGCCCTGATAAAATTTCTGAGATCTATTTTGACCAGGTTAGTGTTTACCTCGATAAAACTACAAAAGAAGCAGGAGGAGTATATGACCGCAGGCCAAGCAATGTTGAAGGGCTCGTTAAAAGTGCAATTGCGGGATTTTATTTTGAAAATACCGGATACATCAGCCTACTCAACAGCAATGTGGTATGGGGTGCAAATAAGCCAGAATATGCAGGAAAAGCTTTGGAGGAAAAGAATGTGAGTAAACTTAAAACAGTTAACTTTAGCGAAACTACAGTAGGGAAGTAAAGAAATTTAAATACTGGAGCTGCGTTCGTGGGCCAGCCCCTGCTGCGTTTTAATATATTAATTTAGCTGTTGCTTTCCGGTGTTATTGGTGTCAATTTCAGCTAATGCAACTGTAATTTTATTAATGGTTTTGATACTGAAAACATGCCTGCCAGTTAACCACCTTTTGATTTCATCAGGATTAATATCCAATATAAACGCCAGGTCGTTTTCAGTTGAACCTTTTACTGCAAGTAATGCTGTAGTTTTAAGGGCAGCTTCCAGGTTTAGCTGTTCTAGTTTCTCAATTGCAGGATTTCCGGTTTCTTCCAGCCAGATAGAAACAAAATCGTTTTTTTCCATTTTATAATTTTCCTTTTAGCGCAACGGTTTGCCTGAACGAGCAACCAGCTTTTAGGGCGGCAAATTTAGTGATTAAGCGTATCATTGCAAACCAGAATCAAAAGAAAGATTTTAATCAAATTAAAGTTTAAATTAAATCAATTTACAAATGGCATCAGATCAGAAATTCGTGGACTTTGTTATCGATCAGATTGGTTATTCCGGACAGGTTACCTGTAAGAAAATGTTTGGTGAATACGGTTTGTATTTTGATGATAAGTTATTTGCGCTCGTGTGCGATAACAAATTGTTTGTTAAGCCTACTTTATCGGGAAGAGCATATATCATTGACGTTGTGGAAGCACCACCTTATCCGGGCGCAAAAAATCAATTTCTAATAGAAGAACAGTTGGAAGATAGCGATTGGCTGAAAAAACTGGTAAGTATCACCGTAGCTGAACTGCCCGAACCCAAGCCCAGGAAAAAGAAATAAAGGCAGGATTTAAAATTTTGTAACAAGCTTGTTTTATTGTCCTGAATTAAGGGTTTTTAGTGCTGATGCGGATTGCCATAGTAGATATTTTAGCTATATTGGAAGTATGAAAAATTTATTCCTCTTTCTATTATTATCACTTTCTTTTCATCCTTTATTTGCACAGCAAACACAAAAGCCGATGCTGTACGGTAACAGCTGGATGGCCATCACGGGAAAGCCAATGGCAGCAACAGCAGGGTCAATGATCTTTCAGCAAGGAGGAAATGCTGTTGATGCGGCATGTGCCATGTTAGCTGCCACTTGCACCATGTGGGATACCTTAAGCTGGGGAGGAGAAACACAGGCACTGATTTACAATCCGAATACCAAAAAGGTAATCGCCATAAATGCGATGGGCGTTGCCCCAACCGGAGCAACGGTAGCCTTTTTTAAGGCTAAAGGGTATAGTTTTCCGCCAGAATACGGTCCTTTGGCCGCCACTACACCTGGTACGCCCGGCGGCCTGATCTACATGCTGAGTAAATACGGTAGCATGAGCCTGGGTCAGGTTTTAGCACCTGCCATGCACATGGCTGCGGGTTATGCCATAGAAGCACAGGCTGCAAACAGTATGGAGCGCGATAAAGAATTGATTAAAACCTGGCCTTACAGTAAAAAGGTGTTGTTGCCACACTTGGGTGAGAAACGTGAGGCACCAGAAGCAGGGGAGGTTTTTGTTCAAAAAGAACTGTTGGCCACCTTAACCAAAATGGTTGAAGCAGAACAAGCAGCGTTAAAGAAAGGAAGCAACCGAGAAGAGGCATTAATGGCCGCTTACGATCGTTTTTATAAAGGAGACATCGCGAAAGAATTTGTCCGTGGGAGTAAAGAACAAGGCGGTTTGATAACCATGGATGATCTTGCTAAATGGAAACCGGTTGAAGAAGAAGCGCTAAGCACCGATTATAAAGGAATTGAAGTGTATAAATTAAAACAGTGGACACAGGGTCCGGTTTTACTCCAGGCATTGAATATATTAGAGAATTTTGATCTAAAAGCAATGGGCTATAATAGTTCAAAATATATTCATACTGTTTATCAGGCGATGAACCTGTCTTTCGCCGACCGCGATTTTTACTATGGTGATCCAGATCAAAATCCTGTTGAACCGATAAAAGGTCTTTTAAGTAAAGATTATGCAAAACAACGGGCCTCGCTTATTCAGGCAGATAAAAATGATGTAAACGTAGGCCCTGGTGATCCTTATCCGTATGAAGGCAGGAAAAACCCTTACTTAAATCTGTTAAAGAGCAGGGGTTTTAACCCTGATACAGCCAAACGGAATTTTGCGCCAAAACACGATTTGGGCAACAATACGCCAAAAGAAATTTATGAAGACCGTTTATGGCGGGGAACAACGTCGATAGAAGCTGCAGACAAGGCAGGTTGGGTGGTATCAGTTACCCCAAGCGGAGGCTGGCTTCCGGCCTGTATTGCCGGTAATACAGGTATTGGAATGAGTCAGCGCATGCAAAGTTTTGTGCTCGATTCTGCTTTAAATCCCTTCAATGTTGTTGCGCCTGGCAAACGACCAAGAGTAACCTTATCGCCCTCACTATTTCTCAAAGATGGTAAACCTTTTATATCTGCCGCAGTTCAGGGTGGGGATACCCAGGACCAAAACTTACTGCAATTCTTTTTAAATATGGCTGAATTTGATATGAATGTGCAAAGGGCAACCGAAGCCGCTAATTTTAACACCAATCAACTTTGGCTTTCGCTAGGTGGTACTAAAACGAGCGACAGAGCACCAAAGCCTGGTCAGATCTTGTTAAATGCCAATACTAAAGAAGAGGTGCGTAACGAACTAAAAAAAATGGGTTATACACTCAGTTTTTCAGAACGTACCAGTGGGCCTATCAATGCCATTTATTTTGATTGGAAACACAATAGCTTGCAAGGTGGATCGAGCAACCATGGAGAAGATTATGGCATTGCATGGTAGTACGTTGGTTTGATGAATAACCTGTGCTGTATTATTGTTTGATAGCATAACGAACTAATGCACCAAAAACACGCATAGTGTTTAAATTTATAATGCACATCAAGACTAAGCGCAATTACAGTTTAATATCTATAATTGTATGCTTTGGTTAAGATTTGTATTTTCTGGCTCTGGATTGCCCGGTGCTTCGGCTAATGGTGCTATGCCACAAGCTGCCCATATAAATTTAAAAATATTTAGGAATTCGCATTGGATATCCCTTTCAGATTGTATTTCGTTTTCCATTTTGTGCCGCTCTAATCTGGTTATAAAACAAAGAAGGGCTGGTTTGTGTTTGCTAAGATAATCTTTTAATGTAAGTATTCTGTTTCATAAATGTTAAGATAATGTTCGTTGTTGAAAGGGCAAGAATTATAGCGAATAACAGCGATTTGCTCCGGTTTGCCTTTTGCATTCTTCACAAGTAGTATAGGTTATTCCTGTTTCGCTCCAACCACCATCTTTTCTTTCGAAAACACAAAATTCTCCGTCAATTTTTACACACCTTAACGTAGGTAGGAAAAATAATTTATCCCTCTTAGCCCTTTTTTTTCTTAATTTTCTCATTGTTAGCAATGTTAAGGTTTCAAAATAATGGTGTCTTCATACCTCATAATAAGCGATACCTTATCGCCCAGTACATCATCAACCGATATCACTAATGCCTTGTTGCCGCTTAGCTGATTTTCTTGCGTGAGCACTACTTTTTCAATCCGAAGACTGTCTGAAGTAAAGTTGGAGCCATATTGTTTATCCAGTAAAAAATATATTTTGTCACTTTTTCTCTTGGTTGGCGTATAAGTTGTGCATTTAGCAGTTATCTTAAAAGTTTCATCAGTAAGGAGATAGGGGCCAGATGCCCGGCTGTCTAAAATTCCGTAATAAAAAGGGCTGAAACCTGTGGCAACATCTGTTTCTAACCATGGCCGCTGTACTGTGAAAAACAAGAAACTGTTTTTGTTTCCACTTTTTGCATCAAATAAAATAAGGTAAACATCATACTCGCTTTTGCCTCCTCTATTATAGGAAGTGAACTCATTTTTGCGCTGTTTACTCAGAACCGCCCAGTCTACGAAATGATTCTGTTCCATCCAGCCTTGAAGAAAACCTGCTTTATATACCCTTGCACGGGTGGCATTCTTTTCAGTGGCCAGTATAGATTTGCTTCCGCCGATCACACTTTGCAAAAACGCTTTATCAATGTCCTTATTAAAGTTAAACGGATGTTTCCTGATGGTGCAAGAGCTCAGCGCCACCAGCAAAAAGATAATGAGTTTACTGCTATTTAACTTTAACATAATTGATATTATTAAATGATCCTCCAATAAAAACCCTGTTCACATCGTTATTTGGGTGCAAAGGCATTTTTCCAATTACGTGTATCAGATCCTGAAAAGAAAATATAGTTCCGTTTTCACCTACCCTTAACGAACCCAAAACACCCGCATCAACACTAAAATGTTCATTTAGTCCAATCCTGAGATGATATTGAGAACTGTTGTAGTTCGAATCTTTTTTTCTTTTCGACTGATCATCGGCAGACTGAGCATACGGAGGAACATCTATACCGATGATTTCAGAAAGCTCGAACAAAAATGGCTGGTAACCTGTAAACTGATCGAAACTTAACTCACCATAATTAAAGCCCTTGCGGGAGTGTACGAAGAATGAACCACCACCTGTCCACCAGCGATCAAAACCATCGCCAATGCCAAACCACTTTACTGGTGCAGCACCATCATTATAATAATTAAAGCTAAGTCCAGGCCCTGAAAGGGTAACCGAACCTACCACCTGGTTGCGCCGATGGTTGTTGAATACAATATTGGTAGAGAGCAGTCCGAAATAATTGTTGTTTAAGTTGATGTTGTAGAAAGCAGAATTCTGCATCGTACGTATTAGTTTCTTATAACTTAGTGGATTACCACCGTATCCTGCAGAGATAGAATTGGTAAAGTCTATCTCAACATTATCAATCAAGGGATTCAGATTGGTACCAACAGTTTTCCTGTATATAGAAATACTGCCACCATAGTTTGCGATAAAGCTGTTTTTGTAAACGGCACTCACTGCAAAACCGCCATAGAGGTTTACCCCAGGAAAAGTTTGCTTTTTTCCATAGTTAAGATTTACATTAAGCCCAAAACTGAAATATGGTGCGTAAGCCCAATCTTTTTGAGCGTAGGTTCTACCATTAAAAAGAATCAAGAAGACAAGTGTAACTAAATATTTCATGGTAGAGCGACTTAAATAATCAGTTATCAATACAATAAACTATATGTACTTTGCTTTAATCAGGTCGTACTAATTATCTTTATGGTGTAATATTAGTTTGTATTGGTTATGCAATTTAACCAATGTAGTGCAGAATACAAATACCTATTAGGCGGTATTTATCGTATTTTTTCGAACGGATACATTAGATTTTATACCCAGCATCGGGTATTGGAATCTATCAGGTGATCCGTTATATTTACGTATTCGATAACAGTAAATGCTGTAGTTTAAAGTGAGCTGTTATCGTCGGTTGAGTGCTATATATATTTCAATTAATATTACCCGGTATGTCCCCAAGCGGATTTTGTGCTGTGCCTTAGGGATATTTCATCTAAAACTTTTCAACTCATGAATATTTTGCCGACTTTGGATTACTTAAAGACAGACTTCTTATCCATGCAAATGCCTTTGTTGCAAATCCGGATTACAGCATGTCGATTCCGGATAATTTGATCTCAGGAGAAGAGATTGTAGAGAAGTTTATGAGCAGGAACATGCTCAGTTTTATGGAGAAACATTTCAGGTAATAAAAATTAACCTAAATAAAATGATATACAACGAACGAAAAGCCATGGATCCTGCTATAAAGAAATGTCTTATCGAAAAATTGCTGAATAACAAAATTACGGTTAGCGAACTTGTTGATTTGCGGCCTGAAATTAATGAGTTTGATCTCTCAGAAATTATTCAGCACATCTACGATCTTAATCTGGAGCAGGTACGTAAAATAGCGGCATTAGCACCTGTCATGGCCAAAGTTGACGCATTAAAAAATAGCCAGCGTAATGCCCGTTTTATAAAAAAGGTAAAAAATAATTTTCGTAAGCATAATGCTAAGCACAACGGACTTAAAAACAGGGTTGTGGTGGTAGAGGGCGATTCCTGGTTTAATTATCCCATTCTTTTAAGCGATGTAATCGACTGGGTTGCTATGGAAGAAAATATAGCTGTTTATAGCCTGGCCTCCGGAGGCGATTGGCTGATGAATATGCTTAGTGCCAAAAAATATGTGGAACAGCTTTCCACACTTCAGCCTGATGTATTTATCATTAGCGGGGGCGGAAACGATCTGGTCGGAAACCGGAGGATTGCAGCCATGGTTACACATAAAGGCGATTCTAATGAATTTGAAAATAGTGCATTTGCGAAATATCTCTATCAAAATGCGGTTAAGGCACCCGATAAACCGGAAGATTTTATGCGGGGTACGCAGTTCATATCCAAAGATTTTTATGCTTTACTGGCCTTTTTTCAGCTGCAATATTACTTTATTATAAATGGAATTCTTACCGGAGGAAAAGGCAAGGGTGAAAAGGGCAAATTTCCGGGAATACAGATCATTACCCAAGGTTACGATTACGCTATTCCGAGCGATAAAAAGATAACAGGGTATAACCCATTCAAATGGTATCGGTTGTTTGCACGAACCTTTCTCGGACATGGCGGATGGCTAAAAACGCCCTTGCAGCTCAGAGGTATTTACGACCCCGAAGACCAACGCAAAATTGTTTATGCCATGATTTACCTGTTTAATGAAATGATGATCGATATTGGCCGCACTTTTACTAAAATGTTAGGGGAGAACCGGGTATTCCATATCGATTCGAGAGGATCAATTGGTAAAAACGGCTGGACAGATGAATTGCACCCATTGCCTAAACATTTCAAAAAAACAGCAGCAGCCTTTATCCATTGTATTAATAACCCAAATAAACAAGGAACTGCAGTTGTTGAAGTTGTAAACCAACAGGAAGGAGGACAGCAATGAAAAAGATATTGATTTTAGCATTTGTTATCGTTTGTGGTGTAATGTCTTTTCAAGGAAATGTCCTTCAGCAATTCAGTGGTAAAGGAATCATTGGCCTGGAGCTTGCCAATAAAGATACAGGAACGGAGATTATTTCGCTTTGGAGCGACACGCTGTATGGCGACCAAACACTTTTAAACCTTGCACAAAAGAATACACACCTCGATTTTCTGTTTATTTTGGTCTATGTATTGCTTATCATGACACTATCTAATGCGCAAATGCAAAGAGAAAAAACAAGTTGGTTAAATGAATTATTAAGATTTAATTTATTTCTGGCCTTCTTAATTGGCTCATTGGATGTTATTGAGAATGTCAGACTGCTACACAGTTTCCATCACCCTGGCAACCTGGCTGAATTTTGGCGAACAGATTTTATTGCCTGGCCTAAATTTGTGATGGCAGGCTGGGTAATCCTAATCTACCTTTTCTCGGTAATTAAGGGCTGTTTAAATAAGTAATTTTGGGATCAATCGGCATCAACGGTTGAATAAATTTACAGCACTATATTACCGCTTTTTAATACCCTTAAAAACTAATCACTACCTCGTCGGTTATTGGATGGATAAACATGCCAATGAACGTATAAAACAATCGGGTTTCCATAGCCCCATGCTTTTTGGCATAGGGCTACCGAAATATTTGTTATTTTTTATTTAAAAAAGCGGACAATTAAATTGCACCGTCTTCTTTAACCATTTTATTAACGGCTTTTTGTACTTTGATTACATCTGTTTCAACTGTTTTTCTAACCGCTGCATCAAATGATGCTGCAAATTCTGCACTGATAGAAATCTGGTCTTTTTCATTCAGTACATTGAGTACAAAAGCATGGCTTCCAAATTTAAATCCGCTTTTTATTTTAATCACCTCTTTTTCAAAGGTTTTCAAAAATTCGTAACTGTTGCTGATCTGATCAAAACAATCTCTTACTGCCTGAAAAACAAGGTGCGTTTCGATATCCAAACCGTTTATAATTACCATAACCGAGGTAAGATCATTTAGCTCTGGAAGAAGGTCTTCGCTGTAAATAATGTCTTTTGGGTCCAGGATTACAACTGTTTCCTTATCTGCATTTTCACCTGCCTGTTGTGTTAATTGCATAGTGGCATTACCGTCTTTTAGGGTAACAGTGTTTGCAGAAGTGTTTTCAATTTTAATATCGCTAATGGTATCTTTTATGATGCCTACAACAAGTTCGAGCGCTTTTGATTGGGTACTGTTCATTATGGTATTTTTTACAAAGGTAATGCTTGCCTACGGTGCTGGATAATTATCGTTCAAATAAATATAACATTTATTGCTAAGTGTTTTATTTTTAAAGGCTTAATCTTTTATTTTGGCTGGTGTTATTTTATTTCAACTGTTTGTTACATGGTGAAGGTAAAGCTGCGGACGATCAAAAACGATTTCGTGAGGGTAAACTGCTCCGTATCCTCGTAACCGATCTCTGATATGCCATCTTCATCAAATTGATAAATACTGGCCCCGATAGCAGATGAGCAGAGGGGAGTGCTCGGCAATAGTAAACTGGGACTGGCCCGGTTTATCCCATTGATTAATTCATTTCATGTAGTTTAACAGTCATAAAACCTTTTTCTTCACTATGACGGAAATATTCAAATACATAAAAACAAGCATTTTTTTTTGGGGAAATGCCAATTTCTTCATCTAAAAGGAATCATTAATTGCTTCATTAGTTAAAAAAGCACTATAAATATGATGTTTGTAATTATAAATCACCTCTTTATGTGCTAAACCACGATTTTCAGAATGGAAACCTGAAGTTCAACTTCATTATAACTTCATAAATCTGTATTTATTTCGCATTCGAATTAAATCATTGCGTAACCAGAATTTATTGAAATCAATTAAGTATCTACAAACCGGTCGTAGATCACTTTTCATATAAATTGGTTGCCAATGGAAACTAATTAGAAAAATTAAATCAGATTAAAACCATTCAACGAAAAAAAATGAAAAGAGTTCTCATGTGCTTAGGCTTGTGTACTTTGCTTTACGTAACAGGTTGCACCTCGAAGAAAGAAGAAAAAGAAGAAGTAGCCACTTATGCGGTAACAACGCCGTTAAGGATGGATACTTCCTTTACCAAAGAATATGTTTCGCAGATTAAATCCGTTCGGAACATCGAAGTTAGGGCCCAGGAAAAGGGTTATCTCCAAAATATTTATGTAGATGAAGGCCAGCATGTAAAAGCAGGTCAGCTTTTGTTTAAGATTATGCCTAAAGCTGCACAATCTGAATTGCTAAAAGCACAAGCTGAAACTAAATCGGCAGAAATTGAGTTGGAAAACACAAAATTATTGTCAGATAAAAATATCGTTTCTAAAAATGAACTGGCGATGGCTAAAGCCAAACTGCAATCGGCAAATGCTGAAACCTCACTGGCTAAATTCCACTTGTCTAATACCGAAATCAGGGCGCCTTTTGATGGCACCATCGACCGTATTCCTTTAAAATTAGGGAGTTTGGTAGATGAGGGCGCTTTATTAACCAGTCTTTCTGATAATAGTCAGGTTTTTGCCTATTTTAATGTATCTGAGCCAGAATACCTGAACTACCAGAGTAGTGCAAAAGCAAAGGGGCAACAAGAGGTTAGCCTGCTATTGGCGAATAACGAGTTGCTGAAATCGAAAGGTAAGGTTGAAGTAATCGAAAGCGAATTTGATAACGAAACAGGAAACATCGCTTTCAGGGCCAGGTTTAATAACTCGGATAACTTGCTAAGAAACGGAGAAACCGGTAAAATCCAGATGGTAGTTCCCTTAAAAAATGCCTTGGTAATTCCACAGAAAGCCACTTATGATATTCAGGATAAGACTTATGTTTTTGTGATTGATAAAAGTAACAAGGTGCATTCCAGAGCGATTACCATTGCGGGCGACCTCCCTGATTTATACATCATAGGCGATGGCATCACAGCTGAAGATAAAATATTGCTTGAAGGTGTACAGAAGGTTAAAGACGATGATAAGATCGCCTTCAAATTCCAGCAGCCTCAGGAAGTGATGAAACAATTAAGATTAAAAACTGAATAATCTACCCTCCAAACTTATTTTATGTTTAGTAAATTCATACAAAGGCCTGTCCTTTCTATAGTAATATCGCTTATCATTGTGTTTCTTGGGGTATTGGCCATCAGCTATCTGCCCGTTACACAATTCCCTTCTATTTCGCCGCCTAAAGTTAATATTACGGCAGAATACCCAGGGGCAAATAACGAGTTGTTGATTAAATCGGTGGTTATTCCGCTCGAGCGTGCACTTAACGGTGTACCGGGAATGAAATATATCGCTTCTGACGCCGGTAACGATGGTGAAGCATCAATCCAGGTGGTATTTAACCTGGGTACCGATCCCAATCAGGCTTCACTTAACGTTCAGAACCGTGTTGCAGCTGTTACCAATAAACTTCCTCCTTTAGTGGTTCGTGAGGGGGTTAAAATCACCCGCGAAGAGTCTAACATGTTAATGTACATCAATTTGTACAGTAAAGACCCTAAAATGAACCAGAACTTCCTGTACAATTATGCCGACATCAACTTGCTTTCTGAGTTGAAAAGGGTAGATGGTGTGGGTTTTGCCGATATTTTGGGTGATAGGGATTACGCCATGAGGATCTGGCTTAAGCCCGACCGGATGCAAGCTTATAAAATCTCTGTTGATGAAGTGATGAAAGCACTTGATGAGCAAAGTTTAGAAGCCTCACCAGGTAAAACCGGTGAGAGTTCTGGTAAACGCTCACAAGCTTTTGAGTACGTATTAAAATATTCCGGACGCTTTAGTACGAAAGAAGGATACGAAAATGTAGTGTTAAGAGCAAGTGCCAATGGAGAATTACTTCGCTTAAAAGATGTGGCCGATGTAGATTTTAGTGCTTCTGCTTACAATTTATACTCTACATTAAACGGAAAGGCTTCAGCAGCTATTGTGTTGAAACAATCGTATGGTAGTAACGCCAGTCAGGTAATTAAAGATGTGAAAGCGAAAATGGCCGAGATCAAATCGAGCTCTTTTCCTAAAGGATTGGATTATGAAGTAAGTTACGATGTTTCGAAATTCCTCGATGCCTCAATTGAAAAGGTAATCCACACCCTTGTCGAAGCTTTTATTTTGGTAGGTCTAGTGGTATTCCTGTTTCTTGGCGACTGGCGCTCAACACTTATTCCAGCTATTGCTGTACCCGTATCCTTAATCGGAACCTTTGTGTTTATGCAGTTTTTCGGCATTACGCTCAACTTAATTACCTTATTCGCCCTGGTGTTGGCCATCGGGGTAGTAGTAGATGATGCCATTGTGGTAATTGAAGCCGTGCATGCCAAGATGGAGCACGATCGGAAACTTTCGGTACTGAAAGCTACACAACAGGCCATGAAAGAAATTGGTGGGGCAATTATCGCCATTACCTTTTTAATGGCATCGGTATTTATTCCGGTAGCTTTTATGTCTGGGCCAGTAGGTATTTTCTACCGTCAGTTCTCCATCACCATGGCAACAGCAATTATCCTTTCGGGTATTGTGGCTTTAACACTTACACCAGCGTTGTGTGCCATTATGTTGAAGAATAACCATGGATCGAAGAAAAAGAAGACCATTATTGATCGCTTTTTAGATGGTTTCAACAATGGTTTTGCCAAACTTTCTGGTAAATATGAATTGGTGTTAACCAAGGTAGTAAGTCGCAGGATATTAACCTTTGGTATTCTGGTGGTGTTTTGTTTAGGTATCTGGGGATTGAGTGGAAGTGTGCCATCAGGATTTATCCCGAATGAAGATCAGGGGATGGTTTATGCCATTATCCAAACTCCGCCGGGATCTACATTAGAACGTACCGACCAGATTGCAGAGAAACTGCAGAGAATGTGCGAAGATATTGACGGTGTAAAGTCAGTTTCATCTTTGGCAGGATATGAGATTCTTACTGAAGGTACAGGATCGAACTCGGGTACCTGCTTAATTAACCTGAAAGATTGGAGCGATCGTAAACATTCGGCAGTAGAGATTATTGAAGAACTTGAAGAGAAATCGAAATCTATTCCAGGTGCAACTATCGAGTTTTTCCAGCCACCAGCTGTTCCCGGTTATGGTGCTGCGGGAGGTTTCGAGCTTCGTTTACTGGATAAAGCGGGTAGCGGCGATTACAAAAAAATGGAAACTGTTGCCAACGATTTTGTAAAAGAGCTGAATAAACGTAAAGAACTTTCATCAGTATTCACTTTTTACAGTGCAAGTTTCCCTCAGTACATGTTAGATGTTGACAATGATATTGCACAACAAAAAGGCGTGAGTATTGATAATGCGATGAATACACTATCCACTTTTGTAGGTAGTAATTACGAAACCAGTTTTATTAAATATGATCACCAATACAAAGTAATCGTGCAGGCATTGCCTCAATACAGGGCTTTGCCAGAAGATATCTTAAAACTGTCGGTTAAAAACGATCGCGATGAAATGGTGCCTTTCTCAGCGTTTATCAAAATGAGGAAAGTATATGGTTTATCTGAAATTACCAGACACAACATGTATAATGCTTCGGAGATCAGCGGACAATCTGCTCCAGGTTATAGTTCTGGTGAAGCCATTAAAGCCATTACCGAAGTAGCTAAGAAAACTTTGCCAAGGGGTTTCGGTATTGATTGGGCCGGTATTTCTAAAGATGAGGTATCAAGAGGTAACGAAGCAATATATATCTTCCTGATCTGTTTAGGCTTCGTTTATTTAGTTCTGGCAGCCCAATATGAAAGTTTTATTTTGCCACTTTCAGTTATCCTTTCATTGCCAGCGGGTATTTTTGGTGCTTTCTTGTTCTTAAAATTATTAGGATTGGAAAACAACATTTATGCACAGGTTGCAATGGTGATGCTGATTGGTTTACTCGGGAAGAACGCAGTATTGATTGTGGAATTTGCCGCACAACGGCAGGCTCAGGGGGCAACGGTACTAAAAGCGGCAATGGAAGGTGCAAGTGTACGTTTCCGTCCGATTTTAATGACCTCTTTTGCCTTTATTGCAGGTTTAATTCCTTTAATGATTGCTTCCGGACCTGGAAAAATAGGTAACAGGACCATTGGCTCGGCTGCTGCCGGCGGGATGCTTTTCGGAACCATTTTCGGAGTAGTTGTAATCCCTGGACTATATTACATATTCGGATCAATAGCAGCAAAACACAAGCTGATCAAAATTGAAGAAGAACATCCATTAACTGAAGAAGTAGAAGATAATGTTTAAGAATAATATTTATAAAGGCCTTGGCTTAGTGCTGATATGCGCGGCATATACCGCCTGTAAGCTACCGGAAGTAGCCCAACGTGCCGAGAATAAAAACGTACCTGTGAGTTTTAATGGCTCAGATGATACTGTAAGTACAGCTGGTATGCAATGGCGTAACTTTTTTACAGATCCCAACCTGATCAACCTGATTGATACCGCTCTGAAAAATAACCAGGAGCTGAATATTACCCTTCAGGATATCGAAATTGCCAAAAATGAAATTAAGGCCAGAAAAGGAGAACTTTTACCAAGTGTAACCTATGGCGTTGGTGCTGGATTGGATAAAGTTGGCCGTTACACCAGTTCGGGTGCAGGCGATGCTTCTACTGAAATTACGCCAGGTAGAGAAGTGCCTGAAGTATTGCCCGATTATCGTTTTGGTTTACAGGCCAACTGGGAAGCGGATATCTGGCATAAACTGCGTAATTCTAAAAAAGCAGCCATTAACCACTATCTTTCGACAGTAGAAGGTAAGAATTTCGTAATCACCAATTTAATTGCCGAAGTAGCCAATTCGTATTATGAATTGTTAGCTTCTGATAATCAGTTGGAGACGGTAAAAAAAACGATCGAACTGCAAAGCAATGCATTGGAGTTGATGAAAATACAGAAACAGGCCTCCAGGGTTAATGAACTTGCCGTGCGTAAGTTTGAGGCAGAGGTGCTCAGCTCAAAAAGTTTAGAATTTGATATTCAGCAAGATATTACTGAAACCGAGAATAAAATTAATTTCCTGCTGGGCCGTTTTCCTCAACCCATTGTTAGGGATAAATCAAGTTTTACCGATTTGGTACCGGCAACCGTACACTCGGGTTTACCAGCTCAGCTGTTGGCCAACCGTCCTGATATTAAACAGGCAGAGTACGAACTGGCAGCTGCTAAATTGGATGTTAAAGTAGCTAAGGCACAGTTTTATCCATCATTGGGTATTTCTGCTGCAATTGGTTATCAGGCTTTCAATCCTTCGTATTTATTAAGAACGCCAGAATCTTTGATCTACTCTTTGGCCGGAGATTTGGCCGGACCACTGATCAATAGAAATGCCATTAAAGCGGAATATTCATCTGCAAATGCCAAACAATTACAGGCAGTTTTTGACTATGAAAAAGCCATTTTAAATGGTTATATTGAAGTAGCCAATCAGTTATCGAAAATCAGCAATTTGCAGAAAAGCTATGACCTGAAGTCGAAACAGGTCAACGCACTTACCCAATCGATTGATATTTCAAACGATTTGTTTAAATCTGCCAGAGCTGATTATTTTGAGGTATTGATGACCCAACGTGATGCTTTACAATCGAAATTAGAATTGATCGAAACCAAAAAACAGCAATTGAATGCTGTGGTAGATATTTACCATGCTCTGGGTGGCGGATGGAAATAGTTAAATTGCGATAACCTCATTTTATTATTATCCTTATAAATCTAGTCAGGCTGTTCCAAACCGGGGCAGCCTTTTTCTTTTTTTGTCATTCTGAGCACAGCGAAGAATCTTTATAGCTGCTAACGCTCGTTTCTAATTGAGTTAAATAATAAATCGTTTATACGATCAAATCGTAAAACTATTCTTGCACTCGTTTGAAAATGAGCGCAAACACCAGAGTAGCTTTTACCCTTTGTTCATTTATTTATCATAAAATTTATTTTGCAAACAATGGCATTTGTCTGAGGTTATCTTTATCATAGAATTTATCATCATATCTGAAATAAAATGGGAAAAACTACATTTAAATTTGGCGAATTAGAAGTTAACCGCTTAGGTTATGGCGCAATGCAATTAACCGGAACGGGTGTTTTTGGTGAGGTAGAAGACCGCGATAATGCGATGACCGTTTTGCGTGAAGCAGTTGCTAATGGCGTTAATTTTATTGATACTGCGGAGGCTTACGGACCAAAATTTAACGAATCACTTATTGCCGATGCGTTATCGCCTTTTCAAAAAGATCTTTTTATTGCTACTAAAGGTGGTTTTGACCGTCCAGGTCCAAACAATTGGGTGCCTAATGGTGCACCTGAAAAAATCAGACAGGATATTGAAGGAAGTTTACAGCGTTTAAAAGTAGATTCAATCGATTTATGGCAACTGCACCGCATTGATCCCAATGTGAATGTCGCCAAAACCCTGGAGCCTGTGGTCGAAGCCGTGAAAGAAGGTAAAATAAAAAATGTGGGCTTATCAGAAGTAACTATCGATCAGATTAAGCAGGTGCAGGACATTCTTCCGATAGTTTCGGTTCAAAATTTATATAACCTTAGCGACAGACAGTGGGAGGGTGTTTTGGATTTTACAGCAGAACAAGGTCTTGCTTTCATTCCATGGTTTCCGTTAGCTTCTGGTCCGCATAAGTTAGCCGATAAGATTAAAGCAATTGCCGAAACACATCAAGCTACAACCGCGCAGATTGCTTTAGCCTGGTTATTAAAAAGATCATCAAATATCCTATTAATCCCTGGAACAAAATCTGTAGAACATTTAAAAGAAAATTTAAAAGCCACAGAAATTGAATTGACTGAGGCAGAATTTGAAAGTTTAGCACAATAGGATGGCTTTGTCATTCTGAGCGCAGCGAAGAATCTTTTTCTTTCTTAGAGGTTTTAGCCTATTTAAACTCACTGGTCTTAGCGTCTCGCTAAGACCTTTTTCACTACAGTTATTTTTTTGCCACGGAAGCACAGAGAACACTTTACTGGTCTTAGCGTCTCGCTAAGACCTTTTTCACTACAGTTATTTTTTGCCACGGAAGCACCGAGAACACGGAAAATTCCCCGCGATCGTCATTTCGAGCGAAGTGCAACGCAGTCGAGAAATCTGTCTAGATAGATCTCTCCATTTCGCTGCGCTACAGTCGAGATGACGAAGGTTCTATTGGAATCTTTTTTTTACTACAATTAATTTTTGCCACGGAAACACCGAGAACACGGAAAATTCCCCGCGATCGTCATTTCGAGCGAAGTGCAACGCAGTCGAGAAATCTGTCTAGATAGATATCTCCATTTCGCTGCGCTGCAGTCGAGATGACGACGATTCTAATGGAATCAATGGTAGCGCAGCAAAGAACCTGAAGGCTCTGCGAAGCAGGTTTTTTAGTATGAATACATTAACTCGTGTCGTCATCCTGAACTTGTTTCAGGATCTTTACTGGATAGAATAATCAAGTTCAAAGATCTCTCCACTCTACATTGCTCCAGGAGATAATGATCGCGGTTTTGCGTTTTTACAAACTTTGTCATGCTGAGCGGAGTCGAAGCACCTCTCAAAAAAAATGATTGGAGGATGTATTAAAAAAAATATAAAAATAATTCCTTTAGAAGTTTGATATTTAAACATGAAAAAAATCTTCCTTTTTACTGTAATCTTATTTTCTATCACTTTTCAAAGAGCCATGGCGCAAAATAAATCCGAAAATTTACCTGCTGTTTTAAATCATATTGCTGTTTACGTAGCTGATCTGAACAAAGCAACTGCTTTTTACGAAAGTGTATTCAACCTTAAAATCATTCCTGAACCTTTTAAAGATAACCGCCATACCTGGTTTACCTTAGGGACTGCCGGACAGTTGCATTTAATCCAGGGCGCAAAAGGAAATGAGGTTTTTGATAAAAACGGGCATTTATGTTTCAGTGTTCCGTCAGTTGATGAATTTGTAAAGAAGTTGAATGCAAAAAATATCAGTTTCGAGGATTGGCCAGGAAAGAAAGATGGAATTACCTTACGCACCGATGGCGTAAAGCAAATTTATTTTAAAGATCCGGATGGGCATTGGCTGGAAGTAAACGATGCTAAGTAAATTTTTTACTACGTGTAGATTTTATTTTGCACCATCTCTTATATTTAGGTTTTATCCGCTAAACTTATGAAACTAAAAGTCCTGAAGTATTTTTGCATTACTTTTTTAATAATTGGTGTAGTAGAGCAATTAAAAGCTCAAAATGCCAATGCCGAAGCAGAATTTAAAGCCGTAATGGAGAAATATAATGCGGTTGGTGCTTCTGTGGTTGTGGTAAAAGAAGGTAATATTATTTATACCCACTCTTTTGGACTAAAAGATTTAGAAAATAAAAGGCCTTTAACTGATCAGGATATTTTCAGAATTGCATCTATTTCTAAGTCTTTTTCTGCTACTGTAATCATGCAACTGGTAGAGGCCGGTAAAATTTCCTTAGATGATGATTTTGGAGATCTGGTAGGTTTTAAAATCAGGAATCCAAAATTTCCCGATCAGAAAATTACTTTAAAAATGGCATTGTCGCATACCTCTGGTTTAAATGATTCGCAGGGATATTTAAATCTGGATGTGATTAATCCCGATAAAAATCCAAACTGGGCCAAATGTTATAACGATTATGCCCCGGGAAGTAAATTTGATTATTGCAATCTTAATTTTAACCTGATTGGGGCAATCATTGAGAAGAAGTCGGGCGAACGCTTTGATTATTATGTGAAAAATCACATTTTAAAGCCATTAGGGCTTTATGGGGGGTATTGCATAGATTCTTTAGATAGTACACGCTTTGTAAAATTGTACGAATACCATACAGATACCAAAACTTATACACCGTCTCCAGGTGCTTATGCGCCGAGGCGGACAGAAATTGCCAATTATGTGATGGGCTATACCACGCCAATTTTTTCGCCAACAGGAGGAATGAAAATTTCGGCTACAGATTTAGCTAAATACATGATGATGCACATGAATTATGGCACATCAAATGTTGTTAAAATAATCACCAAAAAAAGTGCTAAAATGATGCAAACGGCCTTAACTGATGATGAAGGATATGGCTTGGCCATTAGAACTGCCGATCAGCTCATACCTGGCGTTAAGTTAAAAGGACATACTGGCTCTGCTTATGGTTTATATAGTACCATGTTTTTTAATCCCAAAGAAAAATTTGGATTTGTAATCATAACCAACGGAATCAATGCAACCTATACAGATGGTTTCCCCGATTTCAGTAGAGCTGCTATTAACAGTTTGTACCAATCTTTTTTTAAATAGCTTAAAGCAGGTTAGATAAACCGTTCTTATGAAAGAAAGCGGTTAAAGTTCTAATGCCTGCCTTTGGATGGTTTATATTGTTCCCTTTTAATTTTTTGTCGAAAATACTTTTAACAGGTTGCAGATCAATTAAATGTGATGAGTCAGTAATGGCTTGACCTACCGCTACCGGATTTTTTCTTTCATTTTTATAATACATATTCCTTATTATTGATTCACAAACCGTTGGTAGGTAATTCCTGATTTAATTTTTTCCATCATAAAATGTTCTTTCAGTTTGGAAAATTCCATGCTGTGAAGCGCTCTTACAGCTGATTTAAGTGTTTCGGTGCTTATGCCCAATCTGGCAGCCCAATAATTGCGGTCTTGTTCGTCTGCAATGTCGATAAATTCTTTTCTCGCATTCATTGAATTAAGTTGATGTTCCATTTTTATAATTTTGGTTAGTGTATTCATAAAAACAGAATATTTTCCTTTTGGTTTTCCATTTTTGTCAGTAAATTCTCAAAAAATAGTATTGATACTAAATTTTAGTTAGTCCCTAAAATTGAACTCCCGGAAAATGGCTTTAACGCAATAATTATTTGACAAATTCGGTCGTTTTAGGTGTTTAACTATCATCACTGAAAAGAGTAATATTTTCTTTACAAAACACCTGCTATCTTTGGCTATTATCAGCCTGCCTTATTTCCTGGTGCAGTTAAGGCTTATTTATAACGCCACTAAAAGTAGGTTCGCCTATGCAGAAGAAACGGCGGGGGAAATGATTACTGCGCTAATAGTTTAAGTTTTAAAATTTTATTTTCTTAAAGGTTTTAACATCCGTTTTTATAAAAGGATGTTAAAACCTTTTTTGTTATCAGGCTGTTTTATAGCAATCTAATCAAAAATCATTATGGATGATAAACTAAAAAACGGGAGTGCTGATCGCGGTAGGATCAACATTAATGAAGGTTATGAGCTGGACTATTGGTCTAATAAATTTGGCGTGAGCAAAGATAAGCTAAAAGCAGCCGTGCAAATAGTTGGTACCTCTGCCGATAAAGTTGAAGATTATTTGAAAAAGTAAAATATTGATTATGAGTTTGAAAAAGTATGTTTCCAAACGCGATTTCTCAAAAACGGCAGAACCGAAATCGGGTAAAAGCAGCGATCGCAATAAATTACATTTTGTAATTCAAAAACACGATGCATCCAGGTTGCACTATGATTTCAGACTCGAAATGGAAGGCGTTCTAAAAAGTTGGGCGGTGCCAAAAGGGCCATCAACCGATCCAAAAACCAAACGCCTGGCTATGATGGTAGAAGACCATCCTTACGATTACAAAGATTTTGAAGGCATTATCCCGAAGGGTGAATATGGTGGAGGAACCGTGATTGTGTGGGATGAAGGTACCTATGAACCGATTGAGGCTATAAAAGGTAAAAAAGCACAGGAAAAACATCTTTTAAAACAGTTAAATGAAGGTTCGTTGAAAATTAAATTGAACGGAGAAAAACTCCATGGCGAATTTGCCCTGGTTAAAACGCATGGCATGGGCGAAAATGGCTGGTTGCTCATTAAACATAAAGATGATTATGCCTCCACAAAAGATATAACCAAAGAAGATAAATCGGTTCTTTCTGGAAAAACCATCGAAAAGATGGAAAAAACATCCGATAAGGTTTGGAAAGCAGGAAAAGAGCAAAAAATAAAGCCCGAAAAAAAAAATATTGAGCCAAAGGTTAAAAAAGAAACGAAACCTGTAGGCGATGATAAAAACATTGATGTAAAAGCCATCCTGAAAAAAGCGCCAAAAGCAGCAATGCCTAAAAACATAAAACCCATGTTAGCCACATTGGTCGATGAGCCATTTGATGATCCAAACTGGCAATATGAAGTAAAATGGGATGGATACCGTGCTTTGGCCTTTATCAATAAAGGAAAGGTTGATTTATTATCGAGAAATAATAAATCCTTTAATGAAAAATTTTATCCCATTTACGACCTGCTTTTGGACTGGAAAATCAACGCGGTGCTCGACGGGGAAATTTTGGTGTTGAATGATAAAGGCATATCCAATTTCGGTTCATTACAAAACTGGAGAAGTGAGGCAGATGGGGAACTTGTTTTTTATGTATTTGATATTCTATGGTATGAGGGCAAAAACCTGATGGAACTCCCGCTTGATGAGCGTCAGGCTATTTTAAATGATGTTCTGCCAACCGATGATGACCGTGTGCGTTTAGGAAAAGTTTTCAAAGCCAGTGGTGTCGATTTTTTTGATGCTGCTCAAAGGATGGGTTTGGAAGGCATCATCGCCAAAAAAACGGATAGCACTTATGTTCCCGACCGAAGATCGAAAGAGTGGTTGAAAATTAAAGTACACAAACGCCAGGAAGTTGTTATAGCCGGTTTTACCAAAAATGCCGATACCTCCAAATCTTTCAGTTCACTTTTACTGGGCGTATATGAAAAAGGAAAATTGCAATATGTAGGTAAAGTTGGTACCGGGTTTTCGGATAAAATGCAAAAAACAATGATGGAGCAGTTTAAACCGATAATAGTAGATAAAAGCCCTTTCGAAAGTATCCCCGATGTAAATAAACCTTCACGTTTCAGGCCAAACCCACCAAAAGCGAAAGCAACCTGGTTAAAGCCAGAACTGGTATGTGAAGTTGCTTTTACAGAAGTAACTGATGATGGTGTTTTCCGCCATCCGTCTTTTCAGGGCATGCGTGAAGATAAAAAAGCCAAAGAGGTGGTAAGAGAAATAGAAGTGCCAACAGAAAAAATTGTTGACGATACTAATGAAGAAAACCCACATAAACAGGCAATAAAAGCACCGGAAGGTAAACAACCCAAAACTTTGTTAAATCCGAAAGATGAAACGCAGGTAAGGAAAATTAAAGGTCACGAGCTTAAATTTACCAACCTGAGTAAAGTATATTGGCCAGAAGATAAAGTAACTAAAAGAGACATGTTTAACTACTATTATCAGGTTGCTGAATACATTTTACCTTATCTGAAAGACCGCCCGCAATCGCTTAACCGCTTTCCGGGTGGAATACACGGTTCGAGTTTTTACCAGAAAGATGTAAAAGGAAAAGCACCGGACTGGGCAGAAACTTTCCCTTATGAAAATGGCGAAGGCGAAAAAAAAGAATACCTGGTTGGAACAGATGAAGCTTCCCTACTCTGGATGGCCAGTTTGGGCTGTATAGAAATGAACCCCTGGTTTAGCCGTGTACAGCACCCCGATAACCCTGATTATTGCGTAATCGATCTCGATCCGGATAAACACACTTTCGATCAGGTGGTTGAGGCTGCCCTTGAAACCAAAAAAGTGCTTGATGCCATTGAGGTGCCCAGTTACTGTAAAACCTCAGGCTCAACCGGTATGCACATTTACATTCCTTTAAATGCCAAATACGATTATGATCAGAGTCAGATGTTTGCTAAAATCATTGTAAATCTTGTACATAAACAGATCCCCGATTATACTTCATTAGAACGGATGGTTGCTGCAAGAAAAGGAAAGATGTACCTTGATTTTTTACAGAACAGGCCAGGGGCAACTATTGCCGGACCTTATTCTTTACGGCCAAAAGTGGGAGCAACGGTTTCCATGCCTTTGCATTGGGACGAAGTAAAACCTGGTCTGAAGATGAAAGACTTCAATATTTTTAATGCTGTAGATCGTTTAAAAGTTGAAGGAGACTTGTTTAAAGGGGTTTTGGGCAAAGGTATAGACTTAAAAAAAGCCATAAATAAGGCCAAGAGTGTTTTTGGATAAAGATGAATAATCTTTTCCCGCTTTCATTATATTTGAAAAAAATTAAAATAATGATCGCACACCACGTTTTATTCTGGCTTAAAGCCGATACCACCGACGAGCAAAAAACTGCTTTCCGCAATAGTTTACAAACATTAGAAAACATTGAAGTTGTTAAAACTTTTCATCTTGGCATACCAGCCCCGATTGAGCGTGCCGTTGTAGATATTACCTATACTTTTAGCTTGCTTTTATTATTTGAAGATTTGGCTGCGCATGATGTTTACCAGGTTCACCCATTGCATAAAGCTTTCCTGGATGAGTTCAGGGTTTATTTTGAAAAGGTTGTTATTTACGACGCAGCATAAGATCTAGTGCCTTCGATAAACCGGAGGCATTTTTTTTATGGTTGTATATTATGCTTTCTTCAGCGTATCGCTAAACTTTTTTAAGAAATGTTCAACTGGTTTATGAACTGGCATATTACTGATTAAAAATACAACTTTATATAATTATTTATAATTCCGAAAAACCAAAATGTTTTTGATTGCGTAAATGTTTTAAACCGCGATCATTATGGAAAAAGCAGCTACATTTATTAAAAGAGCCTCAATTAATGTAAACCAATTGGATAGCATTAAAATTGGTGATTTTTTATCTGATGAATATGGTAAATCTGGCAAAGTATGTGAAATCGAAAAAATAAACCGTTGCGGCGAGTTTCACTATTACTTTAAATTATTTAAGGCCGGTACAATCTTAATTATTCTATAATTCTTTATTAGTTCAAGGCATTGGTGTTTCTTTTACTTTTATCAATGATATCTTATAACCATTTGCTTTGCCTATCAATGATGGAGTTTTTTACGAAGATACCGCCATCATCAATTAAGAGAAAATTTCAATCTCCAGGGATTGATTAGGTAAAACAATCGTTTACTTAAACAAAAAGCTCCAGATCTACCGACCTGAAGCTTTTCTTTGAAATATTTTTTGCTTAAAATTTATAAGATAATGTAGTCATGAACTGACGTGGAGGAATTGGGTTAACACTGTAGTTCTCATGCACAAAGTAATTTAACTCATTCGTAATGTTCGAAAGTTTAGCTAATAATGAAAGCTTTTTCCAACTATAACCAGCAGATAAATCGAACGTGGTAAACGCACTTAACGGAATTAACCTGCTATAAATTTGTGCTTTAGTATCATTGTAACCACCGTTACGCGAACCTGTATAATAAGCAGATGCACCAAGTTTTAAGCCTTTAACATTTCCTTCCTGGAAAGTATAAAATAAAGTTCCGTTTGCAGTGTTTTTGGTAGAACCTACCAATCGTTGCCCTTCTATCACACCACCAAGAGTTATCGTTCTGGTTGCTACCGGGTTCTGCGCAGTAGGAGCAGGCACAGTATATACTGTTTTATCACGTGTTTCGGTATAACGGATAAAATTGTAACTATAACCTGCAATAAAATTCAGGCCTTTTACAATTGTTCCTGTAATATCAAGTTCCACGCCATCACTTAACGATTTTCCATTTAATTCCTTAATGTTTGTATCACCATTTGGTGCACCTTGTGCATTGATAGGAGCCTGTTGTGCAAATTTATCGTTAGCAATTCTATACCATGTTAAATTAACTGATAATCTGCCCTTAAATAAATCGTTTTTAACACCAGCTTCGTATTGTTGTAATGTAGATGGATCTAAGGGCGCTGAATTTATATCAGTTCCGGTATTTTGAATAAAATTGCTCGAATAGCTTGCATAAACTGAAGTGGTTTTTAAAGGCTGATAGATTAAACCAAATTTAGGCGTAAAAGCACTTTCTACTTTTGAGCTTTCTAAACTATTTACACTTAAAGATTGAACTCCAGTTGCCAGTATAGTGGTAACAGTTCTCGGTGTTTTCTGGAAAGTATAACGAATTCCGGCAAGTACTTTAAATTTGTCTGTAACAGTAATCAAATCCTGAACAAAAGCGCCCATGCGGTATAATGGGGCAAATACTTCCGAAACAACATTTACGTTTGGCTCAATACCAGAACCGTAGTAAGTTGAAGGATCAAGTAAGTTTACATTGCCATAATTAAACGTTGTTAGGTTATTGTTGAAAGTAAAACCTCCGCTTGTAGTGCGCGATTGATCAGCATCTGCACCCACCAATAAAGTATGGCTGATACTTCCTGTTTTGAAATAACCGTTTAAATTAATCTGCTCGTTATAGGTAAACTCTTTTGTTTTAGAACGGGTAACATTACGCTCCGCAAAACCATAAGGAAGCTTACTAGCTGCTTTTGTATCGGCAAACGGACGTTCTGCACTGAAATAATTACGGTTGTAAGATTGCAGGTTGGCCAATATATTCAACTTCCAGTTATCATTGAATTTATGGTTGATGTTTAGCTGTGAAGTAACCGTGTTTGTTTTATTATAAGCCCAGGGTGCATTTACAAAAGTCTTACGGCCTATGTCTGCAATCTGGTTTTCTACGGTACCGATACCAAAATCAGGTGTCATATTGCTTTTTAAGTAATCACCTTGCAATAAGATATCTGTTTTCTCATTGATTTTATAAAGCAGTGATGGATTAACATAAACCCTGTTCGAAGTTACACTGTTCCTAAAGCTAGCTGCATCTTCATAAGTACCGATTAAACGAAAAGCAAGGTTCTTTGTAATCGGGCCATAAATATCACCTGTTGGTTTGTACAAGCCATAACTGCCTGCACGCATGGAAACTTCGCCACCATATTCGAATTTAGGCTTTTTGGTTACCATATTCACTACAGCACCACCACTTACGCCACCGTAAAGTAAGGCTGCACTTCCTTTTAAAACCTCAACCGATTCTAATGTACTGGTTTCTGGCATACCACCACTGCTAGCACGCGATCCATTTTTAAAAACATTGTTGGCACCTAGGCTATAACCACGGGCGAAGAATGTTTCGCCACTTACCGATCCGCGGTTTTCGCCGAAAGCAACACCGTTTACGTTTTTCAATACATCACTTAAACGATTAGCTTGTATGTCGGTAATTACCTGATTACCAATAACCTGTACCGCTTGTGGAAGGTCCATGGGAGCGATAGCAATTTTACCTAAGTTAACCGGCTTTCTATTTGGCGTTTTATATCCGTTAATGGCTACTTCATCTAATTGTGAAGAAGATTCTGCGAGGGCGAAATCTGCATTTACAGTTTGACCGGCAATAACAGTAACCGATTTTTCCTGAGCAGAAATACCGATAGCAGATGTTTTAATCGTATAAGCGCCGGGTGTTATATTTTTGAAGATGAAATTACCTTTTTCATCAGTTTGTGTAGTTTTGCCTGTGTTTTTTAACCCAACATTTACATAAGCAGCCGGATTGCCATCGCTTGTTTTTATCGAACCAGAAACAGAGCCATTTTTGTTTTGTGCCATTGTATTCCCTGCTAAAAACAGAAAAAGCGCTATGAAATTTAAAAGAAGAGTAAATTTTTTATTCATTTTATTTAGATTAATTCTTAGTGGCCGCAAAGGAACCGTTTTTGAAGTGGATTAGCAAATTATTTTTATTTGTTCTAAATAAGGTTAATTTTTTAATCGAAGGTTTAGAAATACTTAAGCTTTTGTTATGCGTATATTAGGTGTATTAATTCGAATTATGCCAGATAGCGAAGATCATTTTTATTCCAATTTGCCCATCCATAAAATGCCATTACATCAGTTATTGGTTAAAAATCAATTATTTAAAGAAGTAATTGCAGGCTGGTGCGTAATTATTACTGATATCAAGCGTTCAACAGCTGCTGTAAATTCGGGTCTGCACGAGAATGTTAACCTTATTGCTACGGGAAGTATTGTTGCCGTGCTCAATATTGCGTTTAAAGCCAACATTTCGGTTCCATTCTTTTTTGGTGGCGATGGAGCCACTTTTATTGTTCCGCCAAGTATTGTAGATGATGTGATGAAATCACTGTTAAAATACAGAGAGAACACTTTACTGAATTTTAACCTCGATTTAAGGGCTGGGATTATACCGGTTGCAGAAATTTATAAAAATGGTCATACCCTTAAGATTTGTAGATTTAGCAGCGCTGAAACGTTTTCTATACCCATTGTTTTGGGCAATGGCCTGGCTTATGCTGAACAAATTATAAAGGGAGAAAATTACCTGCTGGCTGATCATAAGACAGCAAGCGATGAAATTGATTTAAGTGGGATGCAATGTCGCTGGGATAAGATTGCACCACCTGAAAACAGTGATGAGGTGGTTACATTAGTTGTAATCGCATCAGAAATCGCACAACAGGCAGCCGTGTTCAGCAAAGTAATCCTTCATCTTGATCAAATTTACGGAAGTCCGGAAAAGCGTCAGCCCATTTCTGTTCCTAAATTGATTTTCAGAACAAGCTTTAATAGTTTGGGTAAGGAGATGAAGCATCGCCTGGGAAAGATTAAATTCCTTGAACTCATTAAATCATGGTTCATCAATGTTTACGGATATATTTATTTCCGGACAGACCGTGGTAAAAAATACCTCAAGCAACTTGTCGAAATGTCGGATACGCTAGTGATCGATGGCAGGATAAATACGGTAATTACCGGTACCGCAAAGCAACGTTTGGCACTAGAGCAAGCCCTTAACCAGCTTGAAAAAAACAATGAAATTTTGTATGCTTTTTACGTAAGTGGCGAATCGGTGATGTCTTGTTATGTAAGGGACCTGGAAGATGACCATATTCATTTTGTTGATGGAGCAGATGGAGGATATACCCAGGCCGCAGGAATCCTTAAACAGAAAATACGCGATAAATTTGACGTTTTGCGATAAAAGTCAACAATTTAACATACTATTTAACAGACTAACCCAAACATTTGTGAAGGCTGACTTGTATGATACTTAGTTCAATTTGATTCATCAAAATATCAGCATAGTCTACCATATATGAAAAGTTATTCAAAGGTTTTAAGTAATGATCAACTTTTAGAAGTTCTTTTCTTATCAAAAGATGCAACAGCTATATACACTTCAGAACAAATCGTAATCGAAATGGCCAACGACGCCATGATTTCTTTTTGGGGTAAAGATCGCTCTATTATTGGCAAGCCACTGGAAGATGCAGTGCCTGAGTTAAAGGGACGGCCATTTATTAATATGCTAAAAAATGTGTTGCTAACGGGGATTACTAATAATGGCGATGCTATTCCCGCCGAAACGATGAGGGACGGTAAGTTACAGACCGCTTATTATACCTACGAATATCGGGCCATTAAGGATGATTCAGGAATTCCTTATTGTATTCTTCATACCGCGAGCGATGTTACTGATATGGTAAAGGCAAAAAAGGCAATCAAGGAGACAGAACTACAGCGTGAAGCACTGGACCAGGAACAGATTTTAATCAGCATAAAGGAAGACCAGCAAAAGAATGATTTTATCAGTATGGTAAGCCATGAGTTGAAAACGCCATTAACTTCTATCAGTGCTTACGTACAGTTAATGCAGAGTCGAAGTTTAACAGATACTTTTGTCGCAAATACTTTAGCTAAGGTGCAAAAGCAGATCCGCAAAATGAGCACATTAATCAGTTCTTTTTTAAATGTATCGCGTTTAGAATCAGGAGAAATTCAATTGAATCCATCACATTTTGATCTCAATAAACTGATTCATGATCTTGTTGAAGATTTAAGATTAATATATCCTACTAACCAGATTGATTTTGAAGAGGGAGATGCTAAATTAATTTATGCAGATAAAGATAAAATTGGCTCTGTAATTTCAAATTTGATTAGCAACGCTGTTAAATATTCAGATCAGAAAAGTACCGTTTTGGTTGAATCTGAAACCAGAGAGAATGAAATACATGTTTCTGTAACCGATCATGGCATTGGTATCAATGCCCATGATCTTGGAAAAATCTTTGATCGGTTTTATCGTGTAGAAAGCCATGAAACTGAAACCATTTCGGGTTTCGGGATAGGTTTATACCTCAGCGCAGAGATTATTAACCGTCATAACGGCAAAATATGGGTAGAAAGTAAGTACGGTGAAGGTTCTACTTTCCATTTTGAGATTCCAATTGTTTCTTAGCTGATATATTCAAATAAAAAACACAATCTTAAATGCTCATTTGTTACTGTTAAATGAGCATTTCATCAATAAACCCTGTAAACGGGGCAATCATAAAAACTTATCAGGAAGATACTGAAGAGTTAATCCATCATAAAATAGATCAGGTACATCAATCATGGTTAAGTTATAAGGAAACCGATTTTCAAAGCCGCTCAAAGCTGTTGTTGCAGGTTTCGAAACTTTTAATCGAACGTAAAGATCAGCTGGCCGAACTTATGGCGTTAGAAATGGGCAAACCCCTAAAAGCTGGCGTAGCAGAAGTTGTCAAATGTGCTTCTGTTTGTGAATACTATGCAAAAAACGGTGCTGAATTTTTAGCCGATCAAACTATAAAAACCAGCGCATCCAAAAGTTATGTGAGCTTCCAGCCTATTGGTGTGGTATTGGCCATTATGCCCTGGAATTTCCCTTTCTGGCAAGTGTTTCGCTTTCTGGCGCCAGCCTTAATGGCTGGTAACTGCGGTGTTTTAAAACATTCATCAGGTGTTACGGGCTGCGCCATAGAAATAGAAAAAGTAATTGTGGATGCTGGCTTTCCTGCCAATGTTTTTAAAACATTGATCTGCAGCAGTAAAGCCATCCCAAAAGTAATCGAAAACCCTAACATCAAAGCAGTAACCCTTACAGGAAGCACCGAAGCCGGTAAAAAAGTAGCCGAACAAGCAGGGAAATTAATTAAAAAAACAGTTTTGGAACTTGGTGGGAGCGATCCTTATGTGATTTTAGAAGATGCTGATTTAAAAAAAGCGGCCAAAATATGTGCAGAAGCCAGGTTAATTAATAACGGGCAAAGCTGTATTGCTGCGAAACGTTTCATTGTGGTCAAAAAAGTTGAGGAGCAATTTACCCAGCTTTTTAAAGCCGAAATGGCAAGTAAAAAAACTGGCGATCCCTTGCAGAACGATACTGATTTAGGACCAATGGCGAGAGCAGAACTTCGTGATGAATTGCATCAGCAAGTTTTAAAGAGTATCGAACAGGGTGCAAAATGTATTCTGGGCGGAGAAATTCCCAGCATGGAACGCAAACATGCTTATTACCAACCCACCATATTAACCCATGTAAAAAAGGGCGTATTGGCTTATGATGAAGAAATATTCGGTCCGGTAGCTGCAATTATCTCCGCAGAAGATACTGAAGATGCCATCCGGATAGCCAATGATACCAATTTTGGACTTGGTGCAGCCGTTTTTACCGAAAATTCCGTATTAGCAGAAGATATTGCGCGGAATAAACTTGAAGCGGGCTCTTGTTTTGTAAATGAAGGTGTTAAATCAGATCCAGCATTGCCTTTTGGAGGCATCAACCAATCTGGCTACGGCCGTGAATTAAGTATGTTCGGTATTCATGAGTTTGTGAATATTAAAACCGTATACATCAAATAATAATATCCGATATGAAAGCAGTTAGAATCCATGAGTTTGGCGGACCAGAAGTTTTATCTATAGATGAAATTCCGGTTCCCCAGCCAGCACCAGATGAAGTATTAATTAAAGTGCATGCAACCAGCGTAAATCCGGTAGATTGGAAAATTAGAGAAGGACAAAGGAAAGTGAAATTTCCAGTAAAATTTCCTTTAACCCTGGGTTGGGATGTTTCTGGCACAATTGAGGCATTAGGCGAAAAGGTAAGTGCTTTTAGAAAGGGAGATGAAGTTTATGGCAGGCCAGATCCAACAAAAAACGGTGCTTATGCCGAATATATTGTGGTAAAAGCCAACATCATTAGCATTAAACCCACTAGCATAGGGCATACCGAGGCTGCAGCAGTACCCCTTGCAGGTTTAACGGCATGGCAAGCCTTATTCGATCATGGTTTGTTAAAAGTCGGACAAAAAGTATTGATTCACGCTGCAGCCGGTGGGGTAGGAACCTATGCCGTACAATTGGCAAAGTGGAAAGGGGCTTATGTAATCGGTACTGCCTCAAGTGCTAACATCGATTTTTTGAAGCGTTTAGGTGCCGATGAGGTAATTGATTATAAAATGGAAGATTTTGAGACCGCTTTAAGTGATGTTGACCTGGTTTTAGATACCATTGGCGGAGAAACGCAACTCAAATCGTTAACTATATTAAAAGCAGGAGGAAGGGTAATCACCACCTTAATGCCAGAGTTTGTGGCAGAAGCAAAGGCGAAAAACGTTCATCTCATCGGCTTTACTGCACAATCAATTCCTGATCAACTGACTGAAATTGCTACTTTGATCGATTCTGGTAAAGTTAAACCCGTTATAGAAAAAGTTTTGCCTTTTACCAGCGCTAGGCAAGCTCAAGCCGACAGCGAGCAGGGACATACAAGAGGAAAGATTGTATTGCAGGTAATTTAGGAGAGAAGTCCGAAGTCGGATGTCAGAGGCCCGAAAAAATAATAATTCATATTATTATCGTCCTCCTGAATAAATTCAGAAGGGCGATAATATTCAAACCTTAAGTGAATTAATGATCTTAATAGCTTAATGGTGAAAAAAACAAATTTTACTCCAAAAAGATATCCTTACTAAAATCATTCTCCGCTACATCAGCAGACTGTGGTTGAATAATGACAAACTTGATCACGCTATATTCTGATTTTATTTTATCCCTCAACCTGTCTATCGCATTGGTTAAATTGGTAGTGGTTAATTCTGCTTTAAACGTAAGAATGAGCACCAGCAATACTTCCTTTGGTGATTGATACTGGGATAATATGCTTGTTACTGTAATCACATCCTGATCATTTTCCGCCAGTTCTTTTATCTTCTGCTGTGTTTCAGGCATTAAACCTTCGCCCATTAATAAACTACGGCTTTCCCTGGCCAGTATAAAGGATACGAAAATTAAGAGTGTACCCACCAAAACAGAAGCCAGTCCATCTAAAAATGGAAGGTTTAAGTTGTGGCTCAACATCATAAATATAAAAACAATCAATAGTCCTAAAACGGCTGCTCCATCTTCAAACAATACTAAAAAGCCAGAGGGATCTTTACTTTTGATAATCGCTTTCCACCAGGGCAAACCTTTACGTGTTTTGTTAAATTCTTTCATCGCAATGATTAAAGAAACACCCTCAAATATGAAAGATAAACCCAATACCACATAATTCCAGGTAGGATTGCCTAAAACTTCAGGATGACGGATATGCGCAATTCCTTGTGAAATAGAGACCACACCACCTAAACCAAAAATCATGATGGATACAATAAACGACCAGAAATACAACTCTTTACCATAACCAAATGGGCGGGATTTGTCGGGCGGTTTTACACTTCTTTTTAAGCCATAGAGCAATAAAAGTTGATTGCTGGTGTCAACCGTTGAGTGGATGCCTTCGGCAATCATCGATGAGCTGTTGGTAAATGCCCCAGCAATGAATTTGGTTACTGCAATTAATAAATTGGCCGCTAATGCGCTGTAAATAGAATTGTTGGCTCTTGCCATAGATTAAGAAATGTAAAGGATTCATTTCTTAAACGGTTTTAATTTGTTTTGGTTTTATAACGAGCGATGAAAAATACGGTATTCCCAATTCAATTGGGAATACTAATTTATACTCTTTAAGGTTCCAGCCTGTGCCTATCGTGTGGGCATATCTTTTTTAAGTTTAGTTTAGGCGTTTTGCTAAGCAACATTAATAAAGCACGGATTTTAACCAAGGACGCTGTCAATCCCAAGAGCCGGGGAAATCAAAAAAACAGGTGCACAACAGTAAAAATGGCCGTAACAAACCTGAAACGCAGTGGTTTTGTGTTCGTAACCGATGATTTTATTTTAAAAAATATTGAACACAAAACGAAGTGTCGCTGTTTTTTTGATGCGTGTGAGATTGTGCAAGAGGCTCATTGCTGGATTGACAAAGCGCTTTGGGTACTTTGGCGCTCCAAAATGCGTAGCATTCTTGAACACAGCTAAAAACAACATTAACTGTGAAAAACTACCATGCCACGCGGCATAGAGCGATGAAGAATGCTTTACTTAATTATGTCGACAGATAAGGTATAGAGCGTAAAAAAAATCAACATTTATCCCAAAATATAGTTTTTAAGATATAAAAGCTTGTAATTTAGCAGGAAAGATGCTGAAATAAATTCAGCATGACGATCGTCTAAGGAATATCTACTAAAAACAAATACAGGCTAACATAGATGTGTCCACACGATAGGTCTGGGCGAGAATGACGTTTTTTTTGACTCTTAAACGGTTTTAATTTGGTTTTGAAAAGTATGAGCGGATAGGATCGTCATTTTAACCGCTGTGGAGAAATCTTTTAATAAAGTTCAAAGATCTCTCCATTTTGTTATGTTCCATCCGATAGCTACCGGATCGGGATGACGGTTATTTTTGGGATTTTTAACCTAAAATTTCATCAATCAATTTGATTTCAGTTTCACTAAATTCAATGTTATCTAATGCTTTAATTGAATCGGTAATCTGCTCTGGTTTACTGGCGCCAATCAGAACAGTAGTTACCCTATTGTCTTTCAGGATCCAGGATAAAGCCATATGTGCTAATTTTTGTCCACGCGATTTAGCAACATCATTAAGTTTGGTAATTACAGCTAATTTCTCTGGGGTAATATTACTTTCTTTCAGGAAAATACCACTCGTAGCAACTCTCGAATCGGAAGGAATGCCGTGTAAATATTTATCGGTAAGTAAACCTTGCGCCAATGGCGAAAACGGAATACAACCTACACCATTTTGTGCTAAAACATCAAGTAAACCATTTTCTACCCAACGTTCAAACATGGAATATTTCGGCTGGTGGATTAAACATGGAGTACCGTTATCTTTTAAAATTTTAATTGCTTTTGCAGCTTCTTCCGCCTGATAATTTGAAATACCCACATACAAAGCTTTGCCTTGTTGAACTAAAAGACTTAAAGCGCCCATAGTTTCTTCCAAAGGAGTTTCAGGATCCGGCCGATGGTGGTAAAAAATATCAACGTAATCCAGTTTCATGCGTTTTAAGCTTTGGTCTAAACTAGAAACCAGGTATTTTTTCGAGCCCCAGTCACCATAAGGACCATCCCACATGGTATATCCCGCTTTGCTCGAAATAATCATTTCGTCACGATAGCCCTTAAAATCTTCATAAAGGATTTTTCCGAAAACTTCTTCAGCAGAGCCAGGAGGAGGGCCATAATTATTGGCTAAATCAAAGTGGGTGATTCCGTTGTTAAAAGCAGTGTAGATGAGATTTTTGCTGTTTTCAAAAACGTTTACATGTCCGAAATTATGCCATAAACCCAATGATATTGCGGGCAATTTTAAACCACTGTTACCACAACGGCGATATGGCATTTTGTCGTAACGATCTCTTAAAATGATTTGGTTCATATTTGAGTTTTGATTGCCACAATAATAATTAGTTTTAGCGGAATTTAATGGCTATTGCTTAATATATTATCAACTTATAAGTGATGGAATATACAATCAGTATATGGTTGCTGCAAATATTTGTCGAAAATCTATTCAAAGTTAATTTTAAGACTTCCACATTTTGTAATCATCAATTCTGCAAATCGTATCGTTGCCCATAGCTTAGGTAAATTATTGCATAAAATATGTTTTTTGATTATTCTAAATCGTTTTATTTGTAAAATTAAGTGATATATTTATAATTAAAATCTAAACCAAGTATTCCATTTTTATGAAATTAAAATCATTAGCAGGCCTCGGCGTTCTGGCTGCAATCGGGTTTGCGTCCTGCCAATCTGAAACCAAAAAAACTTCTTCTACAGATAGTTTGAAAAGCGATTCTGCTGCAGTTGTAAAATTAGTCCCCGATTCTTTTAAAAAGGAAATTGATGGTAAACAAACAGCATTGTATACTTTAAAGAATAAGAACAATGCGGAAGCAATTTTTACCAATTACGGCGGGCGCCTGGTTAGCTTATTAGTGCCCAATAAAGATGGTAAGTTAGTAGATGTAGTGGTGGGTTTTAAAAGTGTTGGTGATTACGAAAAATCTACCGAACCCTATTTTGGCGCAACTATAGGCAGGTATGGTAACCGAATTGCCAAAGGTAAATTTACGCTTGAAGGTAAAACCTATTCGCTGTATACCAATAATGGCCAGAATACCCTTCATGGTGGCAAAAAAGGCTATCAATATGTAGTTTGGGATGCGAGCCAGCCCAATCCCAATACTTTGATGCTACATTATCTATCAAAAGATGGCGATGAAAATTTTCCTGGTAATTTGGATGTTAAGGTAACTTATATCTTAACAGATGATAATGAGTTGAGAATGGACTATGAAGCTAAAACAGATAAAACCACAGTGGTAAATTTAACAAATCATGCATTTTTTAATTTAAATGGCGATGGAAGCGGTGAGATTTTGAATCACGAAGTGCAGATTTATGCAGATGAATATACCCCTGTTGATTCTACTTTGATTCCGACAGGTAAAATTGAAAAGGTTAAGGGTACACCGTTCGATTTCACCACTGCAACAACTATTGGTACACGTATAAACAATAAAAATGAACAGTTAACTTTCGGTAAAGGTTACGATCATAACTACGTGCTTAATAAAACCAAAGCAATGGGCATGTTCCACGCGGCTACGGTTAAAGGAGATAAGTCCGGTATTATAATGGATATTTATACGCAGGAGCCAGGTTTACAGTTCTACAGCGGAAACTTTATGCAGAGTAAAAATACTTTTAAAACTGGTGCTAAAGATGATTTTAGAACCGCAATTGCAATGGAAACGCAGCATTTTCCGGATTCTCCAAATCAACCTGCTTTTCCTTCAACGGTTTTAAAGCCAGGACAAGTGTATAAAACGAGTTCTATATATAAGTTTACCAAATAATCATGTTGAGGATCAATGTATCCCATAATCATAAATAAATACGGCCCGTAGAAATGCAGGCTGTATTTATTTTAGAAAAGTTCCTGCAAAACGGGATCTGTATAATCCTCTATAAAAGTAATAATGTTATGGTAAGCAGAAAATTCTTCCTTAGTGTGCATAGTGGTCAATACAACACATTTCATTCCCGCATTTTGGGCGGCTTCGACACCTTTTGGTGCATCTTCAAAAACGATACATTGATTAGCTTCAACACCTAAAATTTCAGCCCCTTTGGTAAAGGTTTCCGGATCTGGTTTACTATGTACAACGTCTTCGGCACTTACTATCGCTTTAAAATAAGAGCGGATATTTAAGTTATCAAGAACAAAATTAATGTTGAAAGGAATCGCTGCCGAGCCAATTGCCATTTGAATGCCTGATTGTTTTGCTTTTTCGAAAAAATCGCCTAAGCCTGCTATTAACGATAAATGTTTTTTATATGCCGCCTGATAGCGGTGCTCTTTCTCGATAGAAATCTGATCAATCTGTTCCTGCGAGAAATGACCAACACCAAAAACACGTTCCAACAGATCCTGGTTTTTGCCGTACATCTGTTTTTTAACCGCATCAAAGCTGATGCTTGCGCCTAAATCCTTGGTAAGGATATTATGCCATGCCTGATTATGAAAAGCCATATCGTTAATCATGGTACCATTTAAATCGAAAAGAAAAGCTTTGGGTTTATCGTTCGTCATGGCGGCAAAATTATCAGAATTTTTTATGATTATGACAAAATAAGGTTATCATTACGAAAATTTAACTGAGCAAGAAAGAAAAACCGTAAGAAAGTGTTAATCTTTTTGCTTTTTAAAATAAAAGTAACAAAGTGGAAAGAGGCAAATCAAGCCTAAAAGAAAACCACCAACGGTATCTGTAAACCAATGTGCACCCAGGTAAATTCTGGATGGGGCAATGGTGATCATCAAAAATGCTGATAAATAAGTTACTATATTTCTGGTTAGCTTGGGCACATCTTTTAACGTATTCATCAAAATAATTAAGAACCCAAAAAAGAGCGTGTAAGAAAGTACATGCCCGCTGGGGTAGCTTTGAAACCGGTTTACTTCCACCAAACGTACGTAAAATGCAGTAGGACGAGGGCGGTTGATTACATTTTTTATACCCAGAATAATTAATCCGGATAATAAAACTGTCGAAATGAATATTCCCTCCCGTTTATATTTCTGATAATAAAATATAAATGCAACAACTACTACTGAAAGTAATGAATAGGGAAGTTCGCCAAAAAAGCTGATGGCCAACATTAATTTATCTAACCAGTCTGCGTGGTATTGCTGAATAAATAGCGAAGTTCTAATGTCAAAATCAAGTATAGGATGCTGCGCAATAAAAAAACTTAAACAGGTAAAGGCAGCAATTAGCAATGCGAGTATTAAAATTAGTGTATTTCGTTTTAAAGGCATAGTCATAGGTAAATCAAAAAATCAAAACTATGGATTTTATGCCAATAGAATAAAAAAAAACAGGCTTTTTAAATTAGGTACGCTTTAATGGTCGGAATTGTTAAAAAATATTATCTTTATTGCTTTAACGAATCTCACATGCAAGAAAATCATTCCGCAGAAGGTGCGCCAGAAAGCCATTTTAACGAAAGCCTGTGCGCAAACTGTCAGATAAATGTATACGAGCCTGGCTATGCCATTAATTTATGTTCTGATTGCCGAAAAAGTTTAATAAAGTATCCCATACCCAAATGGATTAAATTTTTCGCGCTCGGCATCTTAGCGGTTATGGTGATTAGTTTGTTACGCACTCAACAATATATTTCTGCTGCAGTCCATTTAGGCAAAGCGGAGAAAGCAATCGATAAAAAACATTTTATAACGGCACAACGCGAGTTGAGTTTAGTATTAAATAAGTTCCCGAAAGACTTTAATGCCAATGCCTACATGATGGTTGCAAGTGCCTATAATTTTGATTTTGAAGCATACCAGATTGCTTTTGACAAGATAGCGGATATAAAAACAGAGGATGAAAACTTATTGAGCAAGGTAAATGCGGCTTCTGAATATATTGCCCAGTCGTTCGCTAAGGACACGTTGATGTATAAACGTATTGTTGCCGTCGCCAAGGATAAAGAAAAATTATTGGCTATGGTAGATAGTACTGACGAAATTGTATTAAAAACGCATATCGCAAACTTTTTATTCGAGACAAAAGATTATGATCGGGTAGAAGATATTGTAAACAAGGTATTGGCATTTGATCCTAATTTTTATCAGGCTTTGAGTTTGAAAACTGCTGTTAAAAGAAACACGGCCAAATATGATGAAGCTTTGGCCCTTTGTGATCGATTATTGGGATTTAACGCCGAAGATATTTATGTTTTATCGCAAAAGGCCAGGATTGAACTTAAACGAAAACATGATAGAGAGGCTGCCGCTTTTGCTTCAAAAGCCCTGTCCCTTGATCCTGATAATGACAGTGCCATTGAGGCCACTGCTATGGTAGACTATTTTGCCGGCAGGAAAAAAGAAAGTTTGGCGCGTTTGGCTAAAATAAAGGCTCACGAAACTCACTCGGGAGATAGCACCATATCGAAACGTTTATCACCCATTATTTTGGGTTCAGAAATTTATAGGTAATTAGAAGATAAAATTATGTTTGTTCCAGGTATATTAATCAGTATCGCTACTTTTCCAGGCGTAATTGTACACGAGCTTGCCCACCAGCTTTTTTGCAGGTTATTTAAGGTTCCGGTATTCGAAGTTTGCTATTTTAGAACCGAGAATCCTGTAGGTTATGTTTTACACGAGCCCGCACCAAAGGTTTATCAAACAGTATTTATTTCTGTAGGGCCATTTATTGTTAACTCACTGTTGTGTTTTATTATTGGTTTTTCTGCTGCGCTGCAGTTTAAATTCGATTCGGCAAATGTTTTAGATTATTTACTGATGTATCTGGCCATTTCGATTGGCGCAAATGCATTTCCAAGCACAGGAGATGCAAACAGTTTGTGGAATGCAGTTGTAAAATCAAAAAATACTTCCTGGTTGTCTAAAATAGTTGTGACCCCAATAGTCGGTTTCATATATGCCGGTGCATTGGGATCTTTCTTTTGGCTCGATATTATTTATGGTGGTGCCGTTGCTTTAGGCTTACCTTATCTAATCATTAAATTTTTGGTGTAATAAAAACCATAGTGGTGAGAAATATTCATCAAGGAAATAAGACGATTCATCAAGGAAATAAGCCTATCTGTATAATCTGTTATGATAAGTTGAAAGGATTTTTAATCTTAGGGTCAGATAATAAGGATATCTATGCTTAATTGGTTGGCAGGATTAATTCCTGCCAACTAAAAAAGCGAACCCCTTCTACAATTTATTCATAAATTATACTTTTTGTGTTAACGCTTCGGCCCAAGCCTACCTCCTTTAAATAAGGAGGTGCTTAGGTTGTTACCATATCCTCCGTTTTAGCGCTTCGAGTATTTTAGGTCATTATTTTACTGGTATCTTTTTTTAAATTACAGATAGGTTATTGAGTAATTTTTGTGGCTATCCATTTAATATCCGTAATTTGGTTTTTTAATTTGCAGAATGCAAATCCTAAGACTGATGAAGACTAAGCTATTTTCATTTATATTCTCCCTTGTATTTGTAATTCAGCTGTATGCCGAATATAGTAATAATACAAGCTTGCGTACTTTTTCTAAACCGCTGATTGTGTTGGTGCTTTTGGTGTGGCTATATGTTGCTACAAATTTGAAAGGCCGTTTCCATAAAAGGATTTTTACCGGATTAATTTTCGCATGGGCAGGAGATCTGTTATTGATGCTCCAGGATGGGATGACAAGTTTTTTTATCTTTGGATTGGCTGCTTTTTTAGTTTGCCATATTTTTTACATCAGGGCATTTACGCTCGATCATAAATCGAACCCAAGTCATAAAACACCATATTTTTTATGGGCTGTAGGTGCATTTGCCATTTTTTGCTCAGGTCTGTTTTTCTACCTCCAGCCAAAACTAGGAGCAATGCAGTTCCCTGTTTTAATGTATGCCATTATCATCAGTGTGATGGCATTAATGGCTGTTAACCGCTATGGAAAAGTGAATATTTTTAGTTTTAAACTTATTCTTTATGGTGCGTTATTTTTCTTGCTGTCTGACAGTGTCTTAGCTGTTACTAAATTTGCGCAGCCCATTCCACAGGGTGGTGCGCTGATTATGGCTACTTACATGATTGCGCAGTATTTAATTGTTTACGGTACTATTGAGCGCAAGTTAGTAGTAACGCGGACGGAAGTATAGGGAGTTGTTTTTTGAAAAGCAGGGTTCTGTGTTAATCGGTTACTGTAGTCCTGCTATCGTTCCAATCTTTTTAATAGGTGCTGTCAGTACATTGAATACGGAGGAAGCGTATCGGTTACAGATGCTTCGTACCTCAGCATGACAGTATATTTATGGTCGTTGCAAATTAAAAAGGATTTTCACTATATCAGGTTTATAAAACTCAAGGCAGTAGAGGAAAGAAAAATATAAATCACTGCCTTAATCTTCAATCATATCATCCTTTACCTTCCACTTTTCTTTTCCTTATCCAAAACCGTAAAAACCTGTACCAGGCGTTCTCCATTTTCATCAACTAAGGTTAAGGTATGTTTACCTGGCGGCGGACTAATGGCCAATTGATGAAAATTAGTGGTGGTGCTTACGTATTCATTATCAATGTGCCAATATATTTTAGCACCTGGATTTCTATGTGCTGCATTAAGCACAATTTTACCTCTTGATCCATCCTGTTCTAATGGAATGTAAACTATCGCGTTGTTTTTTGGATAAATAATCTCCATTACACTATTGCCGCCCGAGAGTTCACAGCCAGCTTTAAAAGGAGGGAGGGATTTATAATCGCTATTTTTTATTTTATAATAATATTCCATGGCCGGTGGTAAAATAAACCAGCTTTTATGCTGCATATAGGGTATGCTTTCGCATTGGTCTGTAACCCTAAAAGTACCTGTTCTGTCTAAATGGACCAATTTGTGAAAAGGACAAATGGCAGTTTTTTCTCCCAAAACAGGAACAAGCTCTTCTACAACATCAGTACAATATTCTGATGCCTTGTAGCCGCTTTTTTTACAAATTTTAAGCCTTTTGAGCTTGGTTGTGGGCGTTTCGAACCATTTTCCATTGGGTAATAACCTGAAAATATCAAAGAGCACTGGTGCGGCAGCTTCTATTCCCACCAAACCGGGTCTGCCTTCGCCATCTGCATTACCCACCCAAACACATACTACATAATTTGGAGTTAAGCCTACGGCCCAGGCATCGCGAAAACCAAAACTGGTACCAGTTTTCCAGGCTATTCTTTGCGACGAGGAAAATTGTTCCCATAAACCTTCATCACCCGGGCGCATTACTTCTTCCATGGCATTAAAGGTTGCCCATATTGCACCATGATCTAAAAATGAGTTGCGCTGATAGTCTTTTTCTTCTTTCGTTTTATTATTAAAGTAAGTTGCCTGTTTATAATCTTCAGGATTGTAGAGGCCTTTGTAAGTGTTGAAATGGTTTAGCGTACGTACCATACCCATATAAGTGTTAGCCAAATCCCACATCGTAACTTCACTGCCACCCAAAATTAACGACAAACCATAATGATCTGCTGGCTGGTTTAGTGTGCCTATCCCCAATTTTTTTAATTTATCATAAAAACGTTCGTATTTATACTGCTGCAACATTTTTACTGCTGGGATATTTAGCGAGCGGCTCAGCGCTTTATCTGCAGCGATGGCACCATCATAACCCAGATCATAATTTTGAGGCGAATAACCTGCTATTTGAGTCGGGATATCTGGAATTAAGGTATGCGGCAATATGAATCCATCATTCATCATGCTGGCATAAAGTAATGGTTTTAAGGTACTACCCGGGCTGCGCGGCGCTTTAATCATATCTACGTGACTTTGCAGGTCAGCATTTTCCGGCTGGTAAATATTGCCTACATAACTCACTACATGGCCTGTTCTGGCATCAAGCACTAAAGCCGAAATATTATTAATGTCGTTGGCTCTGTAGCGGTTGTTATAGCGTTTTAATATCGAGTTTACTTTCAACTGGATGTTTTCATCCAATGTGGACGTAATCCTCGTAGAATTGATTTTTAAACTTGCTCTTTCCGCTTTAAAACGGTTTAATAAATGGGGCGCATTTTGTGGTAGGGGCATGGGTTTGCCTGGAACAGGCTCTAACTTAGCTAAATTAGCCGTTGCCTGATCTATGTATTTTAACTTGGCTAACTTATCTAATAAATCGTTTCTTTTTTTGATCAGCCTGTTCGAGTTTTTGCCAGGATGAACCAACGATGGGCTGTTGGGAAGAACGGCTAAAGTAGCCATCTCACCCCATGAGAGCGTTTTGGCATCGCGACCATAATATCGCCAACTTGCGGCCTCTAAACCCACAACGTTACTTCCAAAAGGCGCATTAGCAGCATATAAGCCAATAATTTCTTCCTTTGAATATTTTATTTCTAAGCGTAATGCTAAAATCACTTCCAATAATTTTTGCCAAACCGTTCGGTCTTGTTTTCGTGATAAACGGATTACCTGCATGGTTAAGGTACTGCCACCACTTACTACACTTTTTGCCCGCCAGTTTTGTCGCATAGCCCTGCTCATGGCCAGTATATCTACGCCAAAGTGGCTATAAAATCGTTTATCCTCGAAAGCGATAATGCAATCCTTAAATTTTACTGGGACGCTGTCTGCTACCGGGAAGCGCCATTGTCCATCGCTGGCAATTGCAGCACTTAATAAATTGCCATTGCTGGCCTCAATAACATAGGAGGTAGGCGTTTTGAAAAGTTTGGATGGTAAAGAGAAAAGAAATGCCAAAAGCAGGACAAAACAGATGAGATCGGAAATGAGAAATGCTTTTGGGATTTTGTTCATTTTGTTATAGAAACCTATCAGGTTTTTAAAACCTGATAGGTTTGAAATTTATTTGTTAATTTATCTAATTTCGGTTCGTGGGGACACGAACCGATGCTAACTCTAGTCTTAGCGTCTCGCTAAGACATTTGTTGTTTATTATTTTTTATTTTTAGAAAGTCGTAGCGTGACGCTACGACTAGAGACTTGGCATATATTATTTCAAAATATTAAAAGTTATTCGATAATAATAAGATCAACTTGTCCCTTTCTAATTTGATAATAATCACCAGCACTACTGTTAATCCAATCTTCTTCTTTTTCTACAAAGCCTGCCTTCACAGGATTTTGGTGAATATAATTTAAACGCTGGTCTAAAAAATCATTTGTATCTAGTTCTATGGGGTGACTGTGTTGTTGCCAAAATTGAAAGTCTTTATTTCTTTCATTTTTACTCCCTAATTTTTTCATAATTTCTAACATCCACAACTTTCGACTTTCAGTATTGCTATTTTCAATGGATTTCCTAATGTGCCTTGAAGTAAAACTTTTAAAATCTCTTACAATATCAGATATTACTCCATTTTCAGTCCCAATAATTAGATGGATGTGATTTGTCATAATGCAATAGGCATATAATTCTAATCCCTTTTGTTTTTGACAAAACCTTAAACTATCATAAATAATATCAATGTATTCTTGCCTTGTAAATACGTCAATCCAATCTACAACGGTGAAAGTCACAAAATAAAGTTTAGTATTATCATGAAATTTATACTTTCTTCCCATTTTATTTTACAAACGATACCTAGTCTTAGCGTCTCGCTAAGACTCTCGCTCAGTTTAATCAACTCAACGTTAATGTAATTATAGGTCGTAGCGAGACGCTACGACCAGTATTTTGTGGTGCACAAAATATTCTACTTCACCACCTGCACCCACTTGCCTGCCTCTGTGGCCGAGATATCATTGTTATACATCGCTTCACATTGAACAGCCGATAAGTAATATTTACCCAGATAAGATGCGTTCAGCAATACCTTATACACCAAGCTTTCGCCTTCTCTCACGTTAAAGTAAGTGAAAACGCGATCATCCCTAATGTCCTGATAGGTAAAAGGAGATGAAGCTAAAATACTCTGGTTATCATTCACACGGGTATTGATAATTTCCCATCCTGAAGGGAAGATTTGAGTTAATGCCATTTGTTCGTAGTAACCCATTCGCCCGGGATTTTTTACAGTTACCTCTGCATAGAAATCTGTTCCTTGTTTTAAAGTAGTAGGATCTAAAACCTTTCCGTTTAAACGTTTGTAAATCACACTCATATCCAAAACCTCAGGACGGTTAGGTAAGAAGTTGTTCTGGCCAGCAACTGGCTGTCCTTCTAAAACCAAACGCACAAACAATACATTATTTCCATTATTAGTAACTGAAGCGGTATTTCCCTTAAAGGTTACAGGTGTACTATTAATGTATTGAGTAGAATTTACAGGAGCTGATTTTCCATCCAATACATATTGAAATTGCAGTTTATTTGCCGATTGGTTAGATCCACAGAATTTAGCAATAGCCAACAAACTATATGCGGTTGTTTGTGTACTGTACCAGGTATTTTCGCCAAGCTTGGCTGCTAAAGGCTGTAATAAACTGGCTGCTTTTGCTTTCTGACCGAGTAGGGTTAACGTTTCTAAAATCATCGCTTCATCGCGTACATCAGATCCATAAGTTCCGCCCAATTGTTTGTAAGCCTGGATGGATGTATCCAAACCTCTGATCATGTTTTGTGCCACCTCATTTTGCCCGGCCAGTTTATAAGCTGCTGCCAAACGCCATTTCGCTGCCACAGATAAATATTGGAAAGCTTTTAAACGGTTCATGACAGCCATTTCAGGTTTTTTAGCCAGTGCCAGCATGTATAAACGATAGGCTTGTGATAAATCGCCACCATAGAAATTATTGCTGTTTGGTGCCCAGTTTGTGGCTTTTGATTTTTGAAAGCGCAATAGCTCATCCAGAAGGCCAACAGGTAGGGTATAACCAGCATTTTGTGCCTCAACTAAGAAATGGCCGGCATAATTACTTCCCCATTCGTCGGATGTGCCCTCTCCAGGCCAGTAAGATAAACCACCATCAGTAGTTTGGAAACCTTTTAGTCTGTTTATGCCAGCTTTAATATTTTTCTCTGTTTTGGCTTTCTGCTGTTCATTCAATGGGCTCAACCGATCTAAAAATAGTTGTGGAAATATGCCCGAAGTCGTTTGCTCAACACAGCCATGGGGATATTGAATGAGGTAACTCAATCTTTTGCCAAGGTTAATCGCCGGGATAGAAGATACCTCCAGTGAACCAGAATTTGTTCCCGTCATCCCGATTGGTAGATAGTTTACAGCCCATTTGGTATGCGGCTGAACGGTTGCAGAAACCACATTGGTTACATAAGGATTTGGATTTCGGATGTCCATTTCCACATCATAAACCGTTTTTTCGGAACCACTCTGCGCGATTACTTTTACCTTAGCAATACCTACATTATTCGGCGCTTTTACCTCGAAAGAAGTCATCTGCTCACCCGTTTGTTTGTAGTAGAGCTGTTGTTTGTTACTGCCTTGAACAATTAGATTACTGGTCTGAAGCTGTACGGATACATTTTTAAGGTTGTTCTCTGTCGCAAATACTGTGACAGGCAAGGTAAAACTCTCACCTGGGCCAATTACCCTTGGCAAGGTAGCCAAAACCATTAAAGGCTTTTTAACCTGAACTGATTTTTCTGCAAAACCATAAGCCGCATCCTGTCCGGCAACTACCATTGCCCTTACAGCGCCAATGTACTGCGGTAACTTAAATTTGTGTGTTTTGCTTTCGCCTTTACCAATGGTAAACGGCCCCATAAATTTAACCACTGCTTTAAAGCGGTTCGCTTTAGCCGGATTAAGGTTTTTATTGATGCTACCATCACCGCCAATGCTTAAAATACGTTCTAAATTTCCACCCCAAGCGCCAAGAACATAGTCGAATAAATCCCATGTTTTAACGCCCAAACCTTCGCGGGCATAAAATGCACCATGCGGATCTGGTGTTTTAAATCGGGTTAAGTCAAGCAAACCTTCATCAACCAAGGCAATGGTATAGGTCATTGCTTTACCGTTCTGCTCACCTACAGTGATGGTGTTTTCGGTTTCCGGTTTAATTTTATCGGCCATTTTAATGGTCGGTTTTAAAATGGTTTGCGGATCTTCTATAGAAAGTGGAATAGCACCATACATTCTAATTGGTAAATCGTTAACCGTTTGTGCATGCGGTTGTAACAACGTAATATTAGCAAAAACATTTGGCGCCATCTCTTTTTCTGCCTTGAACTTAAATTGCGTTTGTCCGGCTTTGGTATCTACCCAGAAGGTTTTTAATACCCGGCTTCCATTTTCAATTGAGATAAGTGCTCTTCCATTTTTGCCTGTTGGAATAGTTAAAGTAATATCTTCTCCAACCGTGAATTTTTCTTTATTGGCCGTGAAAGATAACATAGAGGCCTCTGTAGGGTTGCTGCCTTGTTCGCGTTGTGCCCAGCCCGGCCAATCAATGTAAACAGATTTTCCGGTAACATGTCCGCCATTTACATCGCGTACTAAAATTAAATAACGGCCCCATTCTGGTTCATCAACACGTAAATTCCAGCTTCCTTTTCCGTTGAACAGGTTCACCTGATGACTTTCTACCAGTTTATTGAATTGGTTTTGAGTGAAATTGGCATAAGTGTTCTGATCATCTTGTTCCCACCACCAGCGCCATTGGGTTTTATATAACTCTACTGTAACGGTTTTGGTGCCGCTCAATAATTTTCCATCTGTATTTACATTAACGATTTCAATTTTATGCTCTTTTCCGGTCAGCAACATACCACTTAAACGATCGCCCTTTTCAGCACGGATCCCTAAATAGCTGTTGTATACATGGTAAGGAATACTGAAATTATCGATGCTGAAATTACCTCCTGGTTCGAAAACTTTTGTGGTGAAATTTGCTCTCAACACACCTGGAGCCGTATTGTTCTCATTTAGATTGGTGTTAATCTGAGCGGTACCGTTTTGGTTTAACGTGCCTTCGAAAATGGTTTTAACCTGCGATTCAAAGTTAACGGTAGGATTATCAAAACTAAAACCCTCGAAGCCTTTAAACTTGGTTTCGGTAGTGTTTAAGTTTACATCAACCTTCGCTTTTAAGTTTTGTGCAACGGCACCGAATAGCCATTTGGCCGATAGGGTAGCGGCTGAGGTTCCTGCGCTTAAATATGTTCTATTGCCAACGTTGAAATCAATTTTCAGACGGTTTGGCATTACGGTTTCAATTTTTAAGGTTTTGGTAAAAGTAGCACCGCCTGCTTTCACTTTAGCCATCCAGTTACCGGTAGGTACCGTACTTTCTGTAGCGGTTTTAAAGGTGTAGAATCCATTTAAAGGCTTGCCGTTAATCAACCTTTTGTAAAGCTGGCCTTTGGGATTATAGAATTCCATGGTCACCGGATAATTCGCCGGAAGTTTTTTTAGTTTATCTTCCAGAACGAAAGAAACAAATAAACTGTCACCAGGTCGCCAAACGCCGCGTTCTCCATAAATAAAACCTTTTAATCCACTTTGAACTACATCGCCTCCTACATCAAACCTGCTTAAAGGAAGTGAGCTTCCATCGTCTAATTTAAGGTAGCCACGTTCTGAACCATTTTTAGCGATCAATAAAAATGGCTGGCGTTTTAAGTCAAAACTTGCAAAACCATCACCATCAGTTTTAGTTGTAAAAATGATCTGTTTCTGGTAATCCATTAATTCCAGGTTTATACCACTCAATGGTTTTGCCGTCAATAAATCGGTAGCAACAATCAGCATGCTATTGTCGTTACCACGTTTAGCCACTAAACCTATATTTGAGGCAATTAAGTTTCTGCTGGCCCAGCGCTGGGTGGTATAAAATGATGGTGTGCATGGATTGTCTTTATCGTCCCATTTGTAATTTGGCGGATAATAATTATTATAACGCTTCCAAAAATCATCGTCCTCATCAATCTTTTCACCATAACCATCATAATCTCCATATTCGCTTTCCTCATCGTCACCATCGCCTTTTTCTTCTCCGGCTTTACAATTATAGGCGTTATATTCCTGTCTGAAAGCAATGGTAACACGGTACATCGCACCAGGCTCAGTACGGATCATTTTATCCAGATCGAGTGTAAATCGGTTCTTTTTATGGAGGTTAAGCGCTTTATCTTCATCTAAGCGAACGGTTTTCTGTAAAATAGGTTTCGCTACCCTGCGCAGTTCATTGCCATCCTTATAGCTATTGGTCTGGAAGAACTGTGGAATATTATTTTCGTAAATTTTGATTACTGTTACGTCAACCGCTTTTAAATTAATCGCTTCGAAAGGTAAAACCAATTTTCCTGAATTGGGTAAAATGGTACCTGCACCTGCGATGGTTACAGATGGCAGTTTATCCTCAAAAACAAGATTGGCTACTTTACCGGTGGTTAGCGTTTTGGCATTGATATTTTCGACCCCCGCATTTACACTTAGGGCATAATTGCCTTTTAATTCTTCGGGAGCATACACTTTAACCTGACTGGCATCAATGGTATACCTAACATCGCTTAGGTTACCAAGGGTGATCATACCGGTTAAATCCTGTCCTACACCAATCGGCTCAGAAAACTGTACCAATGCATAATCTTCTTCGCCCTGAATGGCTTTCATATCAAGGATTTCGAATTTATTTATGGACGGAACACGAACTTTTACTTCTCCTTTTTGTTCGGCATCAATGGCATCACCATCCCACTCTAATTTTAGATTTTGGTCGTTACCCGTCTTTTTAATGCTATCAATGGTGAATTTCGAGGTGTTTTTGGCCGGATCATGCTGCCACTTGATTTTTAACTTCTGGTCAAAATCCAATGAAAGGGTTTTCTCTATTTTACTGGTTTCTTCCACATCGGCAGTAGCTACTTCACCTGTAAGTTTCATGTAATCCAGAGAAGTGTTGTTCTGTGAAACCAAGCCGTTTTGCGACAACATGATTCCCGGGGTAATTACTTTAAATTCAAATTCGAAATCTTCAAGGCCTTTTTCTGTAGCAGAAACTTCCGAAAGTTTAAAGGTAGCCTCGTAGTTTTTACCAGGTTTAAGGTTCTCATCAGGTCTGAATTCAACTGTTTGAGGATCTATCCAGTAGGTTTTTCCAGAGATAGAAGGAGAGAAGTCGAAAAGTTCGCGGCTATCTGCTTTGCCTAAATCTTGCATGCCAGTTGCGGCATTAGCGAGGTGGACGCGGATAAAACTCTTTTTCGAAATGGTACCGGAAGTATAAGCTTCGATATATTTCGCATAAGCCTGGTTTTCTTCGTGGTTTTTCTTTTTTCTATTGAAATAGATAAATACGATTGCGACTATTGAAACAGCAAGCAGGCCAATAAAAATAAATTTCTTTTTTGAGGACGATTGGTAGGTAGATGGTTGTTCCATAAATGAAATTCGTTAAGATAAATGAGAATATAATGCTGCGGTTGCCGCAATTGTTATGCCGTAAATTATTTGAATAGGCCGATATTCCTCTGTTCCATCAGAAAATTAACTAAAATCGACGTTAAAAGAAATAATGTTGAAAATTAAAGCGAATGGTTTGTTCATTTGCATGGATTTGGATAAGTTTACAAGATAAATCCAATACAACCAGATATGATCAGGAAACTCTTAATTTTTTTGTGTTTGTTAATTTCTACACATTTTTGTTTTGCGCAGAAAGCTGAAGTAGAAAATGCAGTGACGCAATTGACTAAACTGATGGTTAGCCCAGATAGCGTGGCTTTGGATAAAATCGTGCTTAATAATTTAAGCTATGGGCATTCGGGTGGAAAAATACAGACTAAACAGGAGTTTTTACATTCTTTACTTTCTGGCGAATCTGATTTTGTAGATATCAACTTAACGGATCAATCGGTTATTATTCAGAATAAAACAGCCTTGGTTAGGCATACCTTAAATGCTAAAACGAATGATAAAAATGTTCCAGGAAATGTAAAATTATATATTCTTTTAATCTGGAGTAAAGAAAAATCAGGCTGGAAGTTGCTAGGAAGACAGGCGGTTAAGGTGCCTTAGTTGAGTACCCGGTCTTGAGTCATAAATCGGTAGTCAAAGACTCTGGACTTAAGACTCATGACTATTTTATCATCACTCCCGGTCTATTCACCAATGGAATTTTAATCAGATTAGAATCGATGATGCTTTCGGGCAGGAAAATAAACTTTTTGTCGTAAATGGTGCTATCTATGTAGTAGCTTAGCCAATATTCGTTGGTTAAACCAAAAACTTCGGGATCAATGGCTTCTACGCCAGCAAAAGAATTTGCTTCCATATCACCAACAAAGTGCCTTAACACAGAAGTTTTTACCTGCTTCCCGTCTTTTTCACCATAACCTTTAGAGCTGATTAAAACATTTGTTATCGGTTCGTTTTTTAAATTAACGAGATAAACCGTCCAGCTTTTTACTTCAGGTGTTTCGCCCATTAATACAACGGCCATTGCAATATCTTCAACTGTATTTTCTGGTAAATCTGCTTTCAACTGGGTTAACTGTTTAAACTGCTTAATCGGTTAATTGTATAATTTATTTTAGGATGATAGAATCCTACCATCCTAAAATCATTTAATCCTGGCCTATTTTTTCTTCGCTACTGCCTTTTTTGCCGGCGCTGCTTTTTTCTTAGCGGGTGCTTTTTTCTTCGTTTCAAAAGCATTAGGTACCTGCTCCACAATCATTTTCTTAACGGTTTCCAAATCAATATCAACCAGTTCTTCTGGTGTGTATTTTTGTTTGGTAGCCTCATTGTATCTCAATTTCAGCATCAATTTGCCAAAACGGATAAACGGTCCCCAACGGCCATTTTCAATAGAGATTTTTTCAGCATCCCAGGTTTTAATGTACCTGTTGGCTTCTTTTTCTACTTTTTTGCCGATTAAGGTATTGATATCTTCTTGTGTTAAATTATCGAAATCGTATCCTTTTGCCGGAATATTAATAAACAAATCGTTCCATTTAATAAACGGACCGAAACGGCCTTTACCTTTTGTAACGCCTAAACCTTCATAGTGGGCAATAGGTGCATCATCATCCATTTTCTGTTTGATAATTTCAACTGCTCTGTCATAAGTTACCGATAAAGGCTCCTCATTTTTAGGAAGTGAAATAAAACTTTCGCCCCACTTTACATAAGGGCCAAAACGGCCAACCCCGATCATTACTTCTTTACCTTCAAAATCAGGTAATTGGAAAGGAAGTTTAAACAGTTCCAATGCATCATCCAAAGTAATGGTGGCTACCGATTGATTACGCATTAAACTGGCATAACGTGGTTTTTCTTCCTCATCAAGCTCGCCGATCTGCACCAATGGTCCAAATTTACCTACTTTGGTATATACATTTTTACCCGTTGCAGGATCTAAGCCTAATAAACGCTCACCTGTAGCGCGTTCGGCAGTTTCTAAAGTGGTTTCTACTTCACTATGGAAAGGATTATAAAAAGAGTGCAGCATTTTGGTCCACTCCTGTAAACCTTGTGCAATTTCGTCAAATTCCTTTTCTACTTTGGCCGTAAAGTTAAAATCTACAATGCCTTTGAAATGTTCTACTAAGAAATCGTTTACCACTTCACCAATATCAGTTGGGAAGAGTTTGGATTTCTCGGCACCGGTAATTTCCGATTTGATTTCTTTTTTTACCTGTCCGTCTGCTAAAACGATAGACGTAAATTTACGTTGTTTACCATCTCTGTCTTCTTTTACCACATAACCACGGTTTTGTACCGTAGAAATGGTTGGTGCATAAGTAGACGGACGGCCAATGCCCAGTTCTTCTAGTTTTTTAACCAAACTGGCCTCTGTATATCTTGCCGGCGGACGCGAATACCGCTCTGTTGCCTGCATTTCTTTTAAAAATAGTTCCTGCCCCTTACTTAAAGGAGGTAAAATTGAACCACCTTCTTTTTCTTCGTTTTCTTCATCATCCGTAGATTCCAGGTAAACTTTTAAGAAACCATCGAACTTTAATACTTCACCTTCTGCAACCAAATGTTCTTTTCTGGTTGAAGCGGTAATTTGCGCGGTTGTTTTTTCAAACAAAGCTTCACTCATTTGTGAAGCAATGGAGCGTTTCCAGATTAAATCATATAAACGTTTTTCTGAAATATCTCCATCTACAGTATGTCTGTCGAAATATGTCGGGCGGATGGCTTCGTGAGCTTCCTGCGCACCAGCCGATTTGGTTTTATAAACGCGGTGTTGGTGGTATTTATCTCCATAAGCAGATTTAATCTCGGCAGCAGCCGCATTTAAAGCGGTTTCTGATAAATTTACAGAGTCTGTTCTCATGTAGGTAATCTTACCCGCTTCGTACAGTCTTTGCGCCACCTGCATGGTTCTCGCAACCGAAAAACCTAATTTTCTGGAAGCTTCCTGTTGCAGGGTAGAAGTGGTAAAAGGAGCGGCCGGATTGCGTTTTGCCGGACGGGTTTCTAAACTCGTGATATCGAATTTAGCATTAACACAGTCCTGAAGAAATTTTTCGGCATCCGCTTCGCTTTCAAAACGTTGTGGCAACTCTGCCTTCACCATTTCTTTTCCTTTTCCGGTAGAAAACTGTGCGGTAATTTTATATGCAGCAGCTGCATTAAAGTTCAAAACCTCTCTCTCTCTGTCAACAATTAAACGTACGGCAACAGATTGTACACGGCCTGCAGAAAGTGATGGCTTTACTTTTTTCCATAAAACAGGAGAAAGTTCAAAACCCACCAAACGGTCTAATACACGGCGTGCCTGTTGGGCGTTTACTAAATTATAATCAATCCCACGGGGACTATCGATTGCTTTTAGAATTGCAGGTTTGGTAATTTCATGAAAAACGATACGTTTTGTTTTCTCTACTTTCAGGCCTAAAGTTTCGAATAAGTGCCAGGAGATAGCTTCTCCCTCGCGGTCCTCATCGGATGCTAGCCATACCATTTCGGCCTCTTTAGCTAGTTTTTTTAGTTCAGCGACAACGTTTTTCTTGTCGGCGGGTACCTCGTAGGTTTGGGCAAAATTGTTCTTGATATCAATCGCCATATCGCCCTTAACTAAATCACGGATGTGGCCATAACTAGATTTCACAAGGAAATCTTTGCCTAAATAGCCTTCTATAGTTTTAGCTTTTGCGGGTGACTCGACGATTAATAAGTTTTTGGCCATGAAATACGTTTTTGTGCAAATAAAGCTATAATTAAAGCATAAATCCAAACCTGAGGAGAATTTAATACATTTTTTTTATTAAGTAAGGGATAAATATGTTTGTTTACAGGCCGATTTTAATCTGGTTTTAATCTTGTATACAAAACCTACAAGGTTTCAAAAAGCCTATAGATTTATATACCGAAGCAACCTATTCCTCATCTATATGTTATTTTTTGGAAATGCATGGTTCTGTTATAGTGGCGGCCGGTAGCCCTGCTATCGCTTCAAGTCCTCACTCGTTCCTCGCTCCGGGCTTTCCGCTTTATCAGGTTTATAGATGGGGGTTCGGTTAATTCCATCTTACCTTTTACATCGTCCATCATATAATTTACAGCCACATTACATCAAGGCAACCGATTTGTACTTATATTCGTATATAAATATAAAATAAAAACGATGATCAGCACAATTCTAATCCTATTAAACTTATTGGTATCCCCACCAAAAAATGTTTATGATTTCAGCTTTAAAACCATTGATGGTAAGGAAATTAAGCTTTCTAAATTTAAAGGCAAAAAAATCCTAATTGTTAACACGGCGTCTAAATGCGGTTTTACACCACAGTACGAAGATTTAGAAAAACTTCAGAAACAATATGGTAAAAAGGTAGTATTAATCGGTTTCCCGGCAGGTAACTTTGGCGGACAGGAATTTTCTACCAATGCAGAAATTAAAGAGTTTTGTACCGGAAAGTATAATGTTTCGTTTTTGCTTGCAGAAAAAAGCAGTGTTAAAGGCGATGACATCAGTCCTTTGTTTAAGTATTTAACTTCTCAGACCAATACTGAAGAGCAGGGCGATATTAAATGGAATTTTGAGAAATTTTTAATCAACGAAAAAGGAGAATTGGTACACCGTTTCCGTTCAAAAACAAAACCTACTGACGAGGCGATTGTTAAAAACCTGTAGAAGGATGTAAAATGGATGATGTAAGAGGGAAGATGTATTAATCTTTCGCGTCTTTAAATAATTTAAAAGGTAAAGTGGTTAGCCATTTTGCCTTTTTTTATGTGCTATATATTAAGGAATCGGAGAATTTTGGGCAAAAGAAAGGGGCTTAAATCCATAAGCCCCAAATAAACCAAACAAACTATTTATGAAGTTTATATAAAACGCCTGTTCAGATAAAAAGTTTTTGAAAAAAAAATAAATTTATTCGTTGAAATGTTGTGTTGACAGCTCAATGGCTATTAATAACGTAAAATAGGGGATACTGTAACCGAATTGATGGAAAAAGCCGGAATATTTTTGACACTAAAATGTTAAAACAGGTTAAGTTGTGCTGGCTGATATAGACTAGGGTCGAAGCTGTAAACCTCAGGCGTATCTTGCTTGTTGCTAATGTAATAAAGCGCTGTTTCCTCATGTCTTGAAGCTACTTTTACAAAAGTATCGCCAGCCACATTTTTAAAAAGATTTTCAACCAACTCTGCGCTGTTATTATCTTTTGATAAGTGGCTCAGTAAGAGATGGCTCATGTATGGTGCTTTGTGATTGATGAAAAGTTCCAATGCCTGTGCATTGCTCAGGTGGCCATGTCCACCCGTAATCCTTCTTTTCAAAAAATAAGGATATTTACCACTCTCCAGCATTTGTGCATCATAATTGGCTTCCAGGAAAGCGGCATGACATCTTTTGAAATGGGTAATTAAACGATCGCATACTGAGCCAATATCTGTAAAAACACCAACTCTTACTTCGTTACATTCAATAGTAAAACTATAAGGATCAGCCGCATCGTGAAATTTAGAAAAGGCAGCAATCTTTAAGTCGCCAATATGAATGTGCTGTTGATGGCTTAATGAAAAGGTATTGTTTGCATCCAAAAGCAGTCGGCTGCTTTTTAAGGTAGCTGTACTGATGTAAACCGGGAGTTTATATTTTTTAGCAAAAACAGCTACCCCTTTAATATGGTCGCTGTGTTCGTGCGAGATAAAAACAGCTTTTACTTTGCTTATAGGTAAACCCAAACGGTTCATCCGGATTTCAACCTCTTTACAGGTTAGGCCAATATCAACCAAAACGGCTTCATTATCATTACCTATATAGTAACAATTGCCATTACTGCCCGAGTTGATTGATGTAAAATATAATGCCATTTTCAGGTTGCAAGATAAGGCTTATTTGGTGAAGCAAAAAAGAAAATTATACTCTTGCACCGTTGTGTTCTACCAAACGAGAAAGTAGTGGTAAGAAAGCCTGGATGAGGTTGATTTCTTCGGAAGAAAAGATTTTTTCCATGGTTTGTACCAGCCATTCTTCTTTTATTTTTCTAGTTGCAATAATGTGTTTTTCGCCAAGTTTGGTTAAGCCGATAAAAACCTTTCGTTTATCCTCTTCGCTTGGAAAGCGCTCTACACATTTAGCATCAAACAGGCGGTTAATGATCTGCGAAATAGCCTGTTTGGATACTCTTTCCATGTCTGCCAGTTCTGTAGAAAGCATTTTACCATGCTGTTCCAGTAGCGACATGGTCAGTAATTCAGCGTTACTAAAGTCTGAACTTACATTTTGCTTGCGTAACTCTCTGGTTAAACGGGTAACGGTGCTTCTTAACTTTGCGGCAATCTCTTGTGTTTGAGTAGGCATCTTATTGGTAAATAAACTTTACAAATATAAGGTTTAATTTTTATAGATAAACTAAGTAACTTTTATTCGGCGTGTAAATTATGATGTTTTCGTGATAAAAGGGAGTTATTTTGGTTTTATAGTTTAAACAAAATTTTTTACTTTTGTAAAGTTACTTTACTATTTTAATCATGAGTATTTTTCGTTCGTTAAGACATTACAATTACAGGTTATTTTTTACAGGCCAGGCTATTTCTCTAATAGGCACGTGGATGCAGCGTGTTGCCATTAGCTGGTTGGTTTACCGTTTAACAGGTTCGGCATTTTTATTAGGACTGATTACTTTTTTGAGTTTAATCCCTTCGCTGGTACTGGCACCCTATGCAGGGAGCTATGTAGATAGGCATAATAAATACAAGATATTAGTGATTACTCAGATCATTTTGATGTTGCAGGCCGGTGCCCTGGCGCTGATGATTTGGTTTAAAGTGTATGATATGTTCTGGATTGCCGCACTTTCGCTGGTTCAGGGCCTGGTGAATGCTTTTGATGTGACTGCGCGCCAATCGTTAATGGTAAATTTAATTGATGATAAAGAAGATTTGCCTAATGCCATAGCACTCAATTCTTCAATGTTTAATGCGGCCAGGCTAGTCGGGCCGGCATTGGCAGGCGTAATTTTAAGTGCCTGGGGAGAAGATATCTGTTTCCTGGTTAATTTTGTGAGCTTTATTGCAGTGTTAGGCTGTTTGGTTATGATGAAACTGAAACTCACAGAGCACCAAAAATCGACAGAAAATATCTGGATCGACCTGAAAAAAGGTTACGATTATCTTAAATCATCTCCGGATTTGGCCTCTATGATATTAATGATGGCTGCATCGAGTTTATTGGTAATCCCTTTTACTACTTTATTGCCTGTTTTTGCAAAAGATATTTTTAATGGAAACGCCACAACATTTGGGTGGTTTGAAAGCGCTGCCGGACTTGGAGCCTTCTTCGGGGCAATTTACATGGCTACTTTAAAGGCAGGTCAGAATCTACAGAAAATTGTAATGATGTCGGGTGTACTGTTGGCTATTTCTGTTGTGGCGCTGGCTATATCCCCATCACTTATTATGGCCTTAATTTGTACCGGTATGGCTGCATTGGGTTTAATGGCGCAAAATTCATCTATCAATACCTATTTGCAGACCCATGCCGATGATGTAATGCGCGGCAGGACTCTAAGTTATTATATTATGGCTTACCAGGGGGTGTTGCCAATTGGTAGTTTATTAATGGGTTACCTGGCGCATCTTTTCGGTACGCAAGTGGTTGTGGCTTTCGAAGGTGTTGCAGGATTGTTGATTGTAGCAGCGTTTGTGTATCATGAAAAACATAGAAATCAATTGAATAGCAGTGTGATGTCACTGAATTAGTATTTTCCTTAAAACTTCTCCAGTCTTGGCGTCATCTCGACTGAAACGCAGTGGAATGGAGAGATCTGTAAAAACAGATTTTGCTTTTTTTGCCATTAAGGAGTTAAGAAACATTAAGGTTTAGTGCAAATTGTTTCCCGCAGATTAAGCAGAAAAGAAACGCAGATTTTAACAGAGTAGGTTAAAACGCCAGCCGCTATACGCTACCCACATTTACCCGTGTACAATCAACATACAATCGACCATTACTTTTTTGTAATTATGAATATCGATTTCTTTGTTAATCAATTGGATCAGTAAAGCAATCGCATTTTCACCTACCGATTCGGGGTTCTCTTCAATAGAGGCGATAGGGGGCGAATCGAGATAACTGATGAAAGAAGTGTTGCCAAATCCTATACACTCCACTTCGTTGGTTTTGAAGTGCTTTGTGGATCTTAGGTACTTCATCGCGTCGAATAAGATAGGTTCTTTAAAAGCGACAAGCGCAGTGGGTTTATTTTCCGGATAGGTAAATAAATTCTTAATTGCCGAGATCGTATTTTCTTTATCAAAATCGGTGTAAGCAACTAATTCTGATGAAAAAGGCACCTGGTTATCTTTTAAGGCATTGATATAGCCATTAAAGCGATCGTGCGTAAAATTAATCATTTTGGGGCCACCCAAATAAGCGATCTTCTGATGCCCTCTGTCTATTAAAAACTTAGTAGCCTGGTAACAGCCCTGGAAAGTATTGCACAATACTTTGTGGCAGTTTAGGTTAAAACTGGGGTTCCGGGTATAATACACTACCGGAATGCCTATGTTTTCAAACTGGTTTAGGTGTGTAAAATCTTGTGTGTGCTTCGAAATAGCCACAATTAAGCCATCTACCCGGCTTCGCAATAACATATTTGCAGATTGAATCTCTTTTTCCAGTTCATCATGAGATTGACTGATAATCACATTGTATCCATTTTGCGTGGCAAACTGCTCTATGCCATAAATACTCCTGGTAAAAAAGTGATCTAAAAGATTCGGTAAAATAACGCCAATAATGCGCGATTTCTTTTCTTTTAAATTGATAGCTGATTTATTCGGCGTAAAATGCAGATCGCGGGCCATTTCCTGAACGCGCTGCCTGGTGTATGCATTTATAGTCGGGTAGTTGTTAAGGGCTTTTGATACTGTTGAAACTGACATCTTTAACTTCTCAGCCAGGAATTTCAGTGTAACAGGGGTATTGTTCGTCATCTTTTCCAATCTCAGTACATAATTAAGAAAAAAAGCAATTATTTCAAACGTTTGAAATGTATTTTTAGTAGATTTTATGGCGTTTTGGCCTTTTTAAACCATTTAATCTGTTAAGCTTTTCTAAATTCGTGATCACAATATAAATCAATAAAAAACAGAATCTTGCTCAAATTTAGGCTAGCGACAGAGAAACCGTCCGCAATTAATTGTTAGTTTTGAAACGATCAATTAATAATATTAAAACTTAAGTTATGCTAAAAACAACCTATAGCGTATTTTTAATCTGCTTTTCGCTCCTTTCATCATTCAGTTACGGTCAGGTTACCGCTATACAGAACATTCAGGGAAGGAAAATCCAGAGTCTTAATGGTAAATGGAATTATATTATCGATCCTTATGAAAATGGTTATTACGATTATCGTCATGATCCATACGATCAGTCGAAAACCGGATCCGGAGGTTTTTATGATGATAAAGTTCAGAAAGATAAGTCAGAGCTGATTGAGTATGATTTCGATCATTCGCCTCAAATGAATGTTCCAGGTGATTGGAACTCGCAATCAGAAAAATTAGAGCTTTACGAGGGCAATGTTTGGCTTCGCAAAAAGTTTGATGCAAAACCCGAAAAAGGAAAAAAATATTTCGTTTACTTTGGTGCGGTAAATTACGAAGCCCATGTTTATCTTAACGGTAAAAAACTAGGGGTACACAAAGGCGGATTTACACCCTTCCAGTTCGATGTAACCAATAATTTAAAAGCTGGCGAAAACTCCCTGGTGCTTAAAGTGGATAATATCCGTAAACAGGATGAAATCCCAACTGTAAATACCGATTGGTGGAATTATGGTGGCATAACACGTGATGTTTTTTTAGCAGAATTTCCTGAGCATTTTATCAGTGATTACAAACTTCAGCTCGTTAAAGGAAATAATAATCTGTTAAGTTTTTCAGCAAAACTTGCCGACGCCACTGCCGGACAGGAAATTACGCTTTCTATCCCGGAGCTTAAGCTCGAAAAGAAATACAAAACAGATGGCGAAGGTAAAATTGCTGATGAGTTTACCTGGAACAATTTAAGCTTATGGTCGCCCGAAACACCAAAATTATATGCAGTAAATATTAAAACCGATAATGAAGATATTAATGATAAAATTGGTTTCAGAACCATTAGGGTTGATGGCGATAGCATCCTGTTAAATGGTAAATCTGTTTTTTTAAGAGGAATATCACTACATGATGAAAACCCTCTTTTAGCCGGTCGTTTGCGCTCAGAAGGGGATATGCGGATGATGTTGCAATGGGCAAAAGACTTGAATTGTAACTACGTTCGCCTGGCACACTACCCTCATAACGAAGAGATGATTCGCCTTGCCGATGAAATGGGCCTATTGGTTTGGGCCGAAGTGCCTGTTTACTGGACCATTAGCTGGACTAACCCGGCAACCTATGCCAATGCCAAAAAACAATTGACTGATTTAATTGTACGCGATAAAAACAGGGCAAGTGTAATCGTTTGGTCGATTGGGAATGAAACCCCACTTAGCGATGCCCGTTTAAGTTTTATGAGCAATTTGGCAGAAACTGCCCGTGCTTTGGATGATACCCGTTTGGTGGCTGCCGCTTTAGAGGTACACCGTGAAGGGAATACGATCATTTTAAACGATCCTTTGGGCGAAAAAATTGATTTGGTTAGTTTTAATGAATACGCTGGCTGGTACTGGGGAGGTAATCCATCCGAAATTACCAAATACAATTTCGATATCAAATATAAAAAACCTGTGGTAGTTACTGAATTTGGTGGCGATGCACTGGGCGGATTCCATGCTGATGAAAATACCCGCTGGAGCGAAGAGTACCAGGAGGCATTGTATAAAAACCAAATTACGATGTTGAGCAAAATCGGTGCTTTACGCGGGATGACGCCATGGATTTTAACCGACTTCAGATCGCCAAGAAGACAACACCCAATTTATCAGAATTTCTGGAACCGCAAAGGATTGATCAGTGAAACAGGTAAGAAAAAGAAAGCCTTTTATGTACTGAAAGATTTTTATGACCAGATGCAGGTTAAATATAAATAATAGATGAACAACGTAATCTTTTGATTCACGAAAGGATATAGAATAAATAAAAGAACTAATTAGATGATAAAAGAAATAGAGAGCCTGTTTTCGTTAAGGAACAAGGTAGTAGTGGTTACTGGCGCTACAGGTGTTTTGGGCGAAGCTTTTGTAAATGGATTATGTGCCGCGGGTGCTACAATCGTTGTGATCGGAAGAAACGAAGAGGCTGCAAAGCAAAGGGTTGCTGATGTAACAAACGAAGGTGGAACAGCCATTTATATTATTGCTGATGTACTGAATGAACAGAACCTGCTCGATGCGAATGAAACCATTATCAAAGAATTTGGCCGAATAGATGCTCTGGTAAACGCCGCAGGTGGAAATGTGGCAGAAGCTGTGATCCAGCCTGGAAGTGATATTTTTGAACTTAATATTCCAGCCCTGAAACAGGCATTTGACCTCAATTTATTTGGAACCATTTTACCTACGCAGATTTTTGGTAAAGAAATCGCAAAAAATGGGGGAAGTATTGTGAATATTTCATCTGTTTCGGCTAACCAGGCCATTACACGCGTATTGGGTTACTCGTTAGCCAAAACTTCAATAGATTGTTATACCAAATGGATGGCTGTCGAACTGGCAAACCGCTATCAGGATAAAATCAGGATCAACTCAATTGTTCCGGGCTTTTTTATCACCAACCAAAACAGGGCTTTGCTCACCAATCCAGACGGTAGCTTAACCGCAAGAGGGCAGGCTATTATTTATAAAACACCATTTAAACGTTTCGGTGCCCCTGAAGAGTTAATTGGTGCATTGGTATATTTGCTAAGTGATGCCTCTAAATTTGTAAACGGCGAAAATATTAAAGTAGATGGAGGATTTACTGCATTCTCCGGAGTTTAAATATCAGAGTAATGCTCCAACTATTATCGGTGTAATCATATAAATCAGTGTAATCATATATTATATAATGAAAAAATTAGAACAAACCTGGCGTTGGTATGGTCCAAACGATCCGGTTAGCTTACAAGACGTTAAACAGGCTGGCGCTACAGGCATTGTAACTGCATTGCATCATATTGCACATGGCGAAGTTTGGCCATTGGAAGATATTCAGGAAAGAAAAGCCATTATCGAGGCTGCAGGTTTAACCTGGTCGGTTGTAGAAAGTGTTCCCGTACACGAAGCGATTAAAACGCGTAGGGCAGATGCCGGAAAATATATCGAAAATTATAAAACCTCTTTGCGTAATCTTTCGACCTGCGGAATTAAAATTGTATGTTATAATTTTATGCCCGTTTTAGACTGGACACGTACGCAGCTGGACCTGGAAATGACCGATGGATCGAAAGCGCTTTATTTTAACTGGATCGATCTGGCCATTTTTGACCTTTACATTTTAAAGAGAGAAAGTGCAGAAGCTGATTATTCGAAATCTATTTTAGATCGGGCTGCAGCTAAATTTGCTACCTTATCCGAACAGGATTTGATTGATCTCCGGATCAATGTATTAATGGGAATCCCTAACGAAAAAGAAATCGAGCTGGAGACCCTGCGCAACAGTATCAATGAATACAAAGTCATTGGTACACAGGGTTTAAAAGAAAATCTGAAATTTTTCCTATCCGCTATTGCTGAAGTTTGTACTGAAGAAGGCATTAAAATGACCATTCACCCGGACGATCCGCCTTATGCTATTTTGGGTTTGCCAAGGATAGCAAGTACACTGGAAGATTTTAATTACATCATCAAAGAAGTAGACCAGGCTTTTAACGGTGTTTGTTTCTGTACGGGTTCTTTGGGTGCTGGTATGGGTAATAATGCGTTAGAAATCTTTAATGCGGTTAAAGAGCGGGTGTATTTTGCGCATTTGCGGAACGTCAAAAAAGATGAAGATGGTAGTTTTTACGAAGCAGATCATTTAGGTGGTGATGTAAACATGTACGAAATCATAAAAGCATTAACAGAAGAAAATGCAATGCGTGATAAATCAATTCCTTTCCGTCCAGATCATGGTCACCAAATGTTGGATGATCTGGCAAAAGAAACCAATCCGGGTTATTCAGCTATCGGTAGATTAAGAGGTTTGGCCGAACTGAGGGGCTTAGAAATCGGGGTTACAGGGAATTACTAAACAAATTTCCTGGAGAAACACATTCGCAATCCATCCCCATTCGTTTTGTAATCCTGAGGGATAATTCATGGTGTAAAAATGAATATTAGTGACAGAGGATTTTTTGTACTATGTACCGGCGAGGAATTGTCATTGCGAGTAACCATCAGGTCAGTGGCCTGAAAAAAATAGCAATGACGTCCTGTACGCGATTTCTAACGTATTAGGTTTAAGATTTTGCATCCTGCAAAACTCATTGAGCTAAGATGTCTAAGGTGGTCGTAAAAATTAAAGATTATGCAGTTTAATTAACCACCTTAGACACCTAAAAACATCTAATTCATTAAGTAATTCACACCATATAAGCTTATATGATCCTTAAATGTCTTATATGGTCAAAAAAATAACACTAAAATCAGTTGTTTAAATAAACGTCATTACAAGGAGGCCTTTCAGCCGACAAAGCAATTTTACAACTATCGCTAGTAGCGAGCGCTTTAAGATTGCTTCGTGCCTCGCAATGACGATCTTTCTGTTGGGGCTGTCTATGGTGGCGTAGTCTAAGGATCTTTTTAGCGTTTAATTTACCACAGATGCGCACAGATAAACAAAGATTTATTTGTGCCCATTTTTGTAATGGCTGCGCTGGTTTACGCCTTTTGCCAACCGCCAAACAATACCGTTGATCCTTATTATCCATAAATACACCCAAATTGCCAAAATTTTAACTCACCTTTGCTTGTGGCTTGAAATTTGAGTCTCTTAAAATTATGGAAAATAGCAATAATCCCAAGAAGAAGATCTTAACGCCTTCTGTTGTGCATGACGATTTACCAGAGGTTAAAAAGCCTGAGCATTTGAGGAAATTACCGCTAGATCACGATGGCGGATTGCCGGAAAATCCTGAAAGAAATTATCACCACGAAGAATTAAAGAGTATCACCTCCAGTCATGACGAAATCAGGCATGCTGATGATGATATCTGGAACGGAGAAGACGCTTAATTTATACTTCTAATCTTTTTTAGCTAACTTATTCTGATCTTTTAGCCCGGAATACGGCGTTTAATATTGTTTTTTGTAGTCAGAATTAAAATTTATTTAACCTAAATTAAATTTTAATTGCTTCGCTCTTAATCACTTATTTGAAATGCGAAAAGCAGCTTCTAAATAGTTTAAAATATATTTTTACATATTAAATAGAACTTCTATATTTGCAGCTCATTAAAAAATGAGCCTCGGTAGCTCAGCTGGATAGAGCGTCGGTTTTCTAAACCGAGGGTCAGGGGTTCGAGTCCCTTCCGGGGTACATTTAAAGGCTTCTAGTTAAAAACTGGAAGCCTTTTTTGTTTTCGTTTTGTTTCGCATTTGGCGCGCTGATTTTGGATTAATTGGGATTCTTGGGGGGAAGGAAATTTTAGGCATATATTTTCGCTAATCTGAACAAGAAGAATTTGATATCTTGTACACCTCCTCGAATATCCGTTGTTTAGTTAAAAGCCTGACGAAATTCCAGCGGAGATAAATTCGTTTTCTTTTTGAAAAGCGTACTAAAAGATTGCGGGTGTTCGAAGCCCAGCGCATAGGCAATCTCACTGACCGATAGGCTGGTCGTAGAAAGTTTTTCCTTGGCTTTTGCGATCAGTTTTTCATGGATATGCTGCTGTGTGTTTTGCCCGGTATGAACCCGGAGCAGGTCACTCAGGTAATTCGGCGACAGGTTCATTTGTCCGGCAATAAATTGTACCGTGAGCAAAACCTGTACGTCGTTATTAAAATATTCATCGATCAACTGCTCGAACCTGGTTAGCAGTGCTGAATTATTATTCTTTCGGGTCAAAAACTGCCGCTCATAAAAACGGTTGGAGTATTTTAACAGGCTCTCGATCTGCGTGAGAATGATCTCTTGGGTATATTTATCGATATGCTGGCACTCCTTATCAATTTTATGGAGGATAGTGATGAGGTCATCTTCTTCCTCGCCAGATAGATGCAGCGCTTCGTTAACCGCATAATCGAAAAAGCCGTAGTGGTTAATTGTGTTGGCCAGGGGATGCTGTAACAGGAAGTCAGGGTGAAAAATCAGGAGGTAACCAGACCCGCATTCCATATTTTGCAGGTCCAGTTGTTGTACCTGGTTAGGTGCGGTAAAACTCAATACTCCTTTATCATAATCGTAATGTTGCTGTCCGTACCTGATCTTGCCTTTGGCTTCACGTTTGAGTGCCACGCAATAGAAGCGGTTAACGAAACCTTTCCAGATCTCATCTTCCAAAAAGACACTTTCCGCCAGATTGATCACGCTGACCTGTGGGTGGCGGGGTTCTGGTAAAGATAGCAAACGGTGAAATTCTGATATTGAGTTAATGGCGTTCATAAAACAAATTTAATCAATTAAGCCCATACTGAACTCATCATAAGGCGCGCCGGTATCCGTACCCAAAGGAACGATGTTTTCCAGTTGCGCCAGATCCGACTCCGTTAATACAATAGTTGTTGCTGCAATGTTTTGCTCCAGGTATTTCCGGCGTTTAGTTCCCGGGATCGGAAGGATGCCCTTGCTCATGATCCAGGCCAATGCCAGTTGCGACGAAGTAACCTGCTTAGCTTCAGCCATTGCTTCGATGGCTTTCACCAACTCAATATTTTTGTCAAACTGTACACCCTGGAAACGCGGAATTGCTCTGCGGAAATCGTTTTCAGGCAGGTCATTTATACTTTTGATCTGTCCGGATAAGAATCCACGGCCTAGTGGTGAGTACGCTACAAAACCAATGCCCAGTTCCTGTAAGGTTGCCAGAACCCCACGTTCTTCCACTGTCCGCTCAAACAGAGAGTACTCGCTTTGTACGGCAGTGATCGGGTGCACGGCATGCGCCCGCTTAACCGTTTCGGATGAAACTTCCGACAAACCAATATAACCCACTTTGCCTTCTTTAACCAGCTCGGCCATCGCCTCAACCGTTTCCTCGATCGGTGTATTTTTATCCAGGCGGTGCAGGTAATACAGATCGATGTAATCTGTATTCAGGTTTTTGAGCGAACGTTCCAAAGATTTCTTTACATATTCTTTCTTTCCATTAATTGTCCAGGTTACCTTATTGTTATCATCGATCTCCCAGCCAAATTTGCTCGCTAAAATATACTGATTACGTTTGCCACTGATCGCTTTGGCGATCAACTGTTCATTTTTCAGCGGTCCGTACAGATCGGCAGTATCTAAAAAATTACCGCCTAATTCAAGTGAACGGTGAATCGTCGCAATCGCTTCCTGCTCATCGGAAGGGCCATACATATGCCCCTCTTCAAAACCTGTCATGCCCATGCACCCAAGGCCAATTGTGGGCACAACCAGACCCTGGCTGCCCAATGCTATTTTTTTAATTTCCATGATCCAAAGGTCGGCAAGCCAAATCATAAGCATGTATGCAAAGCCCTGAAGCTTGTAAGCAAATCAAGGAATTGTTTTTTACTGTCTATACGTTTCGATTTATGAGCGCGTAAAAATTAACTTTTATGTCATCGATTCTTTTTCTAAAATGGTTCTGTCAGGGGCTCAACTACTTTGATAAGATGTAGGTCGCTGCTGATTTTTTTTTCTAATGATAAGAGCAATTACCCAAATTAACAGTATGCTTACAAGCAAAATCATTTTGGTGGTATCCATTGCGGTAAAAAAGTTGTTAAGTGAATGAAAGGCAGATACCGCAAGTAGCGAATGGGTGCTGTCTGCAACCTTTCCGATTCCCCAGCTTCCAAAGACTAAAATTATAAAGAACACCAGGTTTGAACTGGTTAGATTGAAGTTCAGATGCCAGATAAACCATAGCGATGCAACAAGCAGGATGTTTAAAAACTCTGGCAAGGGCTTTAGTTCACGCTGCAAAAAGCCACGCCATCCGATTTCCTCCAAAAGTCCATAAAGCAAAATTGAAATCACTATAGCTGGTGTTATGGTTCCTTTTATAAAATATTCTGCTCCCGAAATCAATACGATAGGAATTGCCCAATATAAAAGAAAAGGGATGCTTATTTTGCTGTAATTTCCTTTGAGGTTGAGTGTGGGTTTTATGTTAAAGATGTAGAATGCTGCTATTGCACCGATTGCTGGTGAAATACCTTGCAAAATAACTTTCAGAAAGTTGCTTGATACTCCTTCCAGGAGGTCAGTTTTATTAGTGAGATAACGAAGCGATATGGCGATAATGTAGAATGTTAGGATAGCAAAAACGTTAATTTTGGTTTTCATTTTTTATGCTTTAAAAATGGAATATCTTCAAGGTGGGCAAAGATATTAAATGGAAACATATTATATCACGTATATGTGGTATATTTTATAGTAAAATTTGCAACCTTCGCATATTTAACTTATCCTCTGAACTATTATTCCTTATTTTTGCAGTTCATATCGGCTATATGGCTTCACTAAAAAATGGATAAAAAATTTTCTGAACGTTCACAGGTTGCGATGGTCTCCACTTTTTCTGATCTTTTGGATACAGATTTTAAGGGAGATATTAACGCCGTTTCCTGGCATAGAGACCTTTTGGGCGATTTTAAGGAAATTGTGTGCAAACTTGAATTGAAAGCGGATCTGACAGAAGTATCTATGGAAGATCTCCAGGCGCTCGAGCTTTCAGAAAAAGGAAGTATGGCCAGGGCGGTTATCCAGAGCGATTTTCAGCTGTTGGCAGATTCAGGAACATCGCCTTCCCTTAATTTAATTAAAGGTTATGAACGGGATGAGGAGTTTGATTTCATTTCAACAGATGTATATTCTTTTCATGTAGACCGATCGCCCATTGGTACAGATACATTTTTATGTACCTACTATGGTGCCGCCAGCGAAATTTTACCCAATCATCAGGCTGAGCAAAAAGTACAGGTACCGGAAATCCGGCAGAAGCTCAAGGAATTGCATGATGGTTCGGAGGAAGAATTTGAAAGCTTTTTGACGGAACATTATTTTGATCTGCATTACCAGGCCAAACCAGGTGCAATACCTGTAAACCTGGGATTGGGCCATTTATGGAGGCTGGCAGTAGATCATCCTGAGAAAAAATGTTTACCCTGCATCCACCGGGCACCAATAGAAAATGATGGAGAGTACAGGTTGTTACTTATCTGTTAAATTAGGCAAGCTAAGTTTTTAAGAGTATAGAATGTTATGGCTTCTTCATCAATATAATTCAAATATATTTGCGATATGTTTAATAACGGCATCTTTTTGCCTATCATCATAATTGCTGGTATTGTTTATAGTACCTTGGCCAAAAAACTGACTATTCCGGCTGCGTTGACTGGAGGTATGCTGGCCTGTCTTATTTATATCGCCGCTGGTTATACAGGCGTTGCAATGATGAGCCTGTTTTTTATCATGGGTTCTGCAGCCACTTCCTGGCAGAAGCATAAAAAGCAGCCTTTTGCCACAAGTGCAGAAACTAAAAATGGCCGTAGTGTGCTGCAGGTGTTGGCCAATGCCGGGGCTGCCGGTATTGCGGGTACAGTGGTTTTATTTTATCCCTCACTCACTTATTTAATGCTTCCGGCTATGGCGGCTGCTTTTGCTTCGGCTACTGCAGATACGCTGTCTTCAGAGCTAGGAATGGTTTATGGAAAGCGGTTTTTTAATATTATTTCTTTCCGTCCAGAACGTTGCGGGATGGATGGTGTAATCAGTCTGGAAGGAACGGTGATCGGTATTGGCGGTAGCTGTATTATTGCTGTTATTTATGCGCTGGGAAACGGATGGAATATTAACTTTTACTTTATCGTTATTGCTGGGATAGTGGGAAACCTGACGGATTCTATACTGGGTGCAGTACTTGAGCGCAAAGAGATAATTGGCAATAATATGGTCAATTTTTTGAATACGCTGACAGCAGTGCTGGTGGTATTGATATTGGAAATTATTTTTATTTAATTATTGTAAATATTTAGATAAAATGTGAACTAATTGCAGATTATGCCATCAATTATAATCAATAATTTCTACGGCGAAAATCGTACTCACCTTTAATATCAGGCCGATTATACCTTACTACCTTAATTTTTGAAATCATCTTTTTGTATTAACAAAAAATATTTTTTGCCAATTTATAATAAGTTTTTTCGCGATATTTATGTTATTGTTTATTCCATAAGATCATGAAAAAAATCATTTTTGTTTTACTGCTGGCAGCCTGTGGATTTTCAGGTTACGGGCAAACTTATCAGCGTATCACCAGTAAGAATAAAACCTATCTGGAAACATTGAAAGGAGTGAGTTACACCTATAAACAGGGTATTGTAACCCTGAAGAATAATGGCAACTATGCTTTAGGAACTGTGAGTGTTGTGGCCTCATCGAAAGTTGACAGTACCCTATTTGGGATTGCTTTGTTTGAGGACGGAATTGAAAAAGGGGAGACTGCTAAAGCTGATGTTTATTTTACCACCGGCCTAGGTAAAAAGGCACATGAGGTGCCGTTAAAGCAGGTCGATCAGAAAAACCTGGTACTGTCTTTTGATAAGGCAACCCGGGCTGTAAAATAATCGTTTGTGGCATTACTTTTTTAAGTGTTGATTTTAACTTACAGTTCAGTGCATTAGTGGCAGTTAGCAAAATAAGCCTGATTACCCCGGAAAAATAGCCTGCATCTGTATTGATATTATTGAGAATCAATTTTCCGTAACATGTTATAAATATTTAACACTGGCTTAATAATCGATATTTAGATTTGCGATATAAATATTTGGTTAGTATTTATAAGTTTAGGTTAGTTGATAAGAAAAGCCCGGATGGATATCCGGGCTTTTTATGTTTTAAAACTGTATTCGAGATAAAAACTCGTCAGCTACAATTTTTCAATCTTACTTCAATAAGTATGTTATTTTTTTAAAAGGTTTTAGGTTTCGTGAACTTGCAACTACAAACTATCAATTACAGATTAAAAAAGTTGACGTCATTTCGACTGAAGCGCAGCGAAATGGAGAAATCTTTTAACATAGTCCAAAGATTTCTCCACTGCGGTCGAAATGACGCCCTATGTATTATATCTGTCCTAGCAAAAACCAAGGTTGCCAACATTATTTCTCCGGGCATGAAACAAAATTAAATTGCCGGAATTAGCTGATGATTATATAAAATGATATAAGAATACCACGTCACCAACATATGCTGGCTTTGGCTGGTCTTTAATTACAAGAGTAGCCTGAATGGTCACTTTAGTTATTCCCCTCAAATTACTGATACAATTTAATTTAGCTTTTAACTGCACTTCGTTATCCACTAAAACGGCCTGACCAAATTTAAAGCGTTCAATGCCATAATTAATTTCCATTTTAATATTACGTACATCTGCAATCTGCTTCCATAAATAAGGAATTAACGACAAGGTTAAATATCCATGTGCAATTGTTGCCTTAAAAGGTCCCTCATTTTTAGCTTTCTCCGGATCGGTGTGTATCCATTGATGATCCAGGGTTGCATCGGCAAATTTATTAATCTGTGCCTGGTCTATAGTATGCCATTGCGAAACACCCAGTTCTTTACCCAGATGCGATTCATACTCTTCAAAATTATTAATCACCAACATATATTCTGTTTATCTTTTTATAGGATTAGTATTATTTACAACTCCCTTAGGTATAACAGTCCTTCAGGTATTATAGTTTCACTCACTTTTTTGCATCCAATTATAATCATAATAACCGTGTTTTTGACGATATAAGGATAAAAATTTTGAAAGGATTTTTCTGACGATTTTAGTCTAATCAGTGCAGGTTGTTTATAATCAGTTAGATATAGATTGTAAGGCGATTTTGAGAATTTATATATTGATATTGAAATTTATTGTCCGCTTGCGTACAGTGTTGTTCGTTTATGAACAGTAATTGTATTTTATTCGCCTTTTCCCCGTTTTAAACCGCATATTTATATTTGGCATAAGAATGGAGTTGTTTGCCGAAATTTAAGTCTATGTTCAGATTAAACTTGAAAATTGCTTTTAGAAACCTGGTTAAAAACAGATCATATACCTTGATTAATATACTTGGTCTGTCTGTCGGGATGACAAGTTGCATTTTGATCTTCATATTTATCAGGTTTCAATTGAGTTATGATACACACTTTAAAAATGCAGATCGGATATATAGGTTTGTAACCGATTGGAAATACAATAATTTTGATGATTATTCTGCAGGTGTACCCATACCGTTTGCTCCGGCTGCTAAACAAGAGTTAGAAGGAATAGAGAAAATTGCAAGAATTTCGCGCAATAGTGGTGTGGTAATGGTTAAGAATAATGATGGTACTGAACGTTTTAAAGCCGTTCGTGAAGTATACTTTACTGAATCTGATCTGTTTGATATATTAACGGTAAAATGGCTTTTTGGTCAGGCCGCACAATCGCTTTCCCGGCCTAATACTGTAGTGCTATCCGAAAAAACTGCCACAACACTTTTTGGTTCCGCCCAGCTTGCTATTGGTAAAAGTTTTACTCTCTGGAATTTTATCCCCCTAACCGTTGTCGGCGTATTTGCTGATTTACCCGAAAGTACCAGTGTTCCAATGGATATTATGATAAGTTTTCCAACTTTTTCTGGGAGTAAAAACCAGGATTGGGATTCGGTAAATTCATATGATGAGTGTTTTGTGCTCCTGAAAAAAGACGCTTCCATGCCATTATTAGAACAGTCGTTAGAAAGGTTAAATAATAAATATTTAAAACAGAAAAAATTACCAGGCAATCAAAAGAGTCGCTTACAGCCTTTAGCTGATGTACATTTTAGTGAACGTTACAATAATTTTGCTGATACCGCTATTACCAAAAAAGAAGTGTACAGTTTGGCCATTATCGGACTCTTTTTAATAGTCACAGCATGCATCAACTTTATTAATCTGGCCACGGCTCAGTCAGTAAACCGTTCAAAAGAGGTAGGCGTACGCAAAGTGATGGGAGCAATGCGTAAGCAGCTTGTGCTTCAATTTTTAGTGGAAACTGCTGCAATTGCTACTGTTTCTATGCTGTTGGCTTGTATATTTTCAGAGTTATTATTACCTCAGTTGGCCAGCCTATTTAAAGGGCAGATCAATCTTTCTCTTTTTGCAAGCCCTGTAATTCTTGTTTTTCTGTTTTTTATGGTGCTAACTGTAAGCTTTCTTGCAGGATTTTATCCGGCAATGATTATTTCAGGTTTTAGTCCTGCTTTAGCCATTAAGAATAAAGTGCGCATCAAGTCAGGAAATTTTAACCTTCGCATGGTGCTGATTGTGATGCAGTTCACCATTACTATTGTGCTGATAATTGCTACGGTTGTAGTAGTGAGGCAAATGCAATATGTAAGGGAAAAACCCCTTGGTTTTAAAAAGGATGCGATTGTGCTGATCAATTTTCCAGGAGATAGTGCCAGCCTAACCAAACAGCAAATGTTCAGAGAAAAACTGTTACACATACCTGGTGTGGAAATGCAGAGTTATTTTATACGTCCACCACTTTCGGGTATGATGAATACTACCAATTTTTATGTAGATGGCCGCGAGAATAAAGACTTTGAAGTGCGGCTTTCTATGAGCGATGAACACTATTTTGATCTGTTTGGACTTCAGTTTGTGGCCGGTAAGGTTTACGGGAAAAGTGATACGGCAAATGCTTACATCACAAATGAGACCTTTGTCAAAAAAATAGGAATTTCGAATGCTCAGCTAGCACTAGGAAAAGTAATTTCGCAAAATGGAAGAACAGGGCCAATTGTTGGGGTAATAAAAGATTTTAATGATCAATCGCTTCAGGAGAAAATTTCGCCCATGGTTTTCTATCAGGAGAAAAAGCACTATTATAATATGGCTGTCAAGCTTAATCGTAAACAGCTTGTTGAAGCGATGAGAAACATCGAAACCATGTGGAAAAGCAATTTTCCAAATGAAGTGTATTCAGCAAAATTTATAGATGACGATATTAACGGATATTACGAGTCGGAACGGATTACGGGCCTTTTATTTAAGATTTTTGCCTTTGTAATTATGTTTATTTCTTTTATCGGCCTTTTTGGATTAATATCTTTTGTTGCCACACAGCGCACACGCGAAATGGCTATCAGAAAAGTTTTAGGTGCTTCTACTGTCGAACTCATAAAAATGCTCAATGGATCTTTTGTTAAAATGGTTTTTATAGCAAACCTGGTGGCTTGGCCCTTAGCCTATATTTTAGCAAATAAATGGCTATCTGGTTTTGCTTATCGCACTTCTCTAGGTTTATGGCCATTTTTACTAGCGATGATTGGATCAATGCTGTTAACAATGGTTACAGTAAGTTTTAGATCGTACCGTGCAGCTAAAGCTAACGCTGTAGATGCACTTAAATACGAATAATCTTTAAATTATTTCAATTGCATAACCCAAAATACTCAAGTGTTTTAAGCACTACCATATCTACGTGTGTTACGCTGAGTGTATTTGAAGAGCTTTTTGCTTGATCATTGCCCTTAAATGTGTCACCCTGAGCGTTAATTTTTGTATAAAAATCAATATAAATTAAATAAGAATTTAAAGGGATTAAATCACCTCAGATTATCGCCAGCAATGACGACCTTTCTTAAGAGATCTGTCAAGTGTAGCGTAATCGAAGGATCCATCTCTGCATAAATCTGCTAATCCGCTGGCGACATACGCTATAGTTTTCTTATAGATCAAAAAAAGGCCGGAAACTGTAAGCATTCCATACCACCTCTCACCATTAAAAAACACTTTTCGCCTTATGCTAAACACTTATCTACCTTTGTCTTAAATATCATCTAAATATTTTATTTGATATATGTAAATTAAAATTTAGATTTGTCTAAAATTATATTTAGATAAATCATTTTTGTGTTTATGAAATCCTCGTTATTATATTGCTTCTGTTTTTTTATATCACTAAATGCCATTGCCCAAAAGGTTACAGTTAAGGGATCCGTGACTTCTCAGCATGTACCTGTAGAAAACATCACTATTAAAATTTTAGGTACTAACCAGTTAACAAAATCGGATAGTTCAGGTAGCTATCAATTCAGCGGAATCGCTTCTGGAAATTGCGATCTGGTTTTTTCAGGCATCGGTTATCAGTCAAAAAGAATTAGAATAACATTAAAAGGAGATACCACTTTGGTTAATGCCGACTTATTAAGTTTAGCATCAGATCTAAACGACGTAGTAATTACGGGGGTAAACCGGGCAACACAATTGCGGAAAAGTCCTGTGCCCATTGCCATACTTTCTAAAAAAACAATGGATCAAAATGTAAATACAAACCTGATAGAAGCTATTGTGAAAGGGGTGCCAGGAATTACAGCGGTTACCACTGGCCCAAATGTTTCTAAGCCTTTTATAAGGGGTTTAGGTTATAACCGTGTGTTAACTTTGTATGACGGTTTAAGGCAGGAGGGGCAGCAGTGGGGCGATGAACATGGAATTGAGGTAGATGAATATGGTATTACACGGGCTGAAGTTGTAAAAGGACCTGCCAGTTTAACCTATGGTTCAGATGCATTGGCTGGAGTAATTAATATGATTCCTTATACGCCGAATTTTGAAGATGGAAAGTTGAAGGGCGATTTTACTGCAAATTACCAAAGTAATAATGGGATGATTGGTTCATCGCTCGGACTGGCCTACATTAAAAAAGATTGGAAATATACCTTTAGGGCGACCGGGAAAACAGCACATAATTACGAGAATAAAATTGATGGACTGGTTTATGGAACAGCTTTTAGAGAATACAATTTATCTGCCAGTGCCAGAGTAGATAAAGCCTGGGGCTTTTCTAAAACGGCTATTACCTATTATAATAATTTGATGGAAATCCCTGATGGCAGCAGAGATTCTTTATTGAGACGATTTACCAGGCAGGTTTTGGATGATGGAGATGATATTAAAAACAGGCCTATTGTGACTGAAAGTGAATTGAATACCTATTCCATCAATCCCTTGCATCAACACATTCAACATTACCGGTTTTATAACACCAGTCAGTTTAAATTTGGAACGAGTGATTTAAATTTATTGATTGGCGGACAGCAAAGCGTGAGGAGAGAGTATAACCATCCTACATTACCAGATCAGGCAGGGCTTTATGTGGTGTTAAATACTTTTAATTACGATCTCAAATACAATCTGCCCGATTTTGCAGGTATCGAAAGTACCATCGGGCTTAATGGTATGTACCAGGGAAACAGGAGCAAGGCTGCTACCGATTTTCCTATTCCAGATTATGATCTTTTCGATATCGGTGCTTTTTATTTCGCAAAGAAATCGATGGGCAAGGTAGATGTTTCCGGCGGTATCAGAATCGATAGAAGGAATATCAATTGGGGCGACTTTTATGTAGGTACCAATGCACAAACCGGTTTCGGCGAGCAGGTAAGCGCAAATAACCCTACTGGGAAGTTACAGTTTCCATCTTTTAATAAAAACTACTATGGCTTATCAGGAAGCCTGGGCTTAACGTATAATATTTCAGAAAAACTTTTGATTAAGGCCAATATTGCGAGAGGGTATAGGGCTCCAAATATCACAGAAATCGGTTCGAATGGATTAGATCCAGGAGCGCATATTGTGTACCTGGGCAACAGGGCCTTTAAACCAGAATTTAACCTTCAGGAAGATATTGGCATTATTGCTTACTTAAAAGATGCTGAAATAAGTGTTGAACTGTTTAATAACAATATTCAGAACTACATTTATCAATCGCGCTTAACTGATGCCAACGGAAATCCGGTGGTTATTGTTCCTGGTAATTTAACCTATCAGTATCAGCAATCAAAAGCCAGATTATATGGTGCAGAAATTTCGATAAATCTACATCCTGCAAATTTAAAATGGCTAAGTTTCAATAATAGTCTCGCTTATGTAGTCGGGTTGAACCAAAACCAGGAACTCTTGGATAAACATGGTAGAGACGCGAAATATTTGCCTTTTATTCCGCCTTTACAATTGAGAACGGAAATTAAGGCGACAGCGCAAAAGCCTGTTGGTATTTTTGACAAACCTTATATTAAAATTGATGCTGCTTTTTTCGCTGATCAGGATAAATTTTATGCGCTGGATAATACGGAAACCTTTACCTCAGGTTATACTTTAATCAATGGTGGAATAGGATCGACACTAAAAACTAAAAAAGGAAAAACCTTATTCGATATTTTTCTTCAGGCCGATAATATTTTCAATATCGCCTATCAATCAAATTTAAACAGGTTGAAGTATTTCGAATATTATAACCGCTCACCAAATGGCCGGTCAGGGATTTACAATATGGGCAGGAATTTGAGTTTTAAAGTTATTATTCCAATTTAAGAATGGAGGATGTAAGAGGGGAGATGTAAGATGGATGACCATAATGTGAACTTACCCCATTATCCATCTTACATGATTACATCTTCCATTTTTATTTGGCGCCATTAAACCTTTTTTCTGCCAGCCGTTCCATCTTATGGACTATGGACTATGGACTATGGACTATGGACTATGGACTATGGACTATGGACTACGGACTACCGATTATGCTCCATTTTTCCTACTTTTACCTCATCCATCTTACATGATAACATTTTACATCTAATGGAACCATCTTTAAGCGAACAGCGTTTAACTTTTTTAAGGCAATCAATTGGCAAGGTAATTACCAATTCGCCTTCAAACTTTATGAACTGGCTGGCTCCGGTTTTAATCAAAGCAGATCATGGCATATTGGTGTGCCAGTATACCATCCGTAAAGAAATGACCAATCCTTATCAAATTTTGCATGGCGGTGTAACGGCAGGTATTATTGATGATTTAATTGGAGCAACTGTTTTTACGATGGGATTAAATGAACGATACACCACCGTAAATAATTATATCGATTATTTTGCTACGGCCAGCGAAGGCGACGAAGTTGTTGCAGAAACCTCGATTGTAAAAAGAGGCCGCACGATATTAAATCTGCAGTGCGAAATATTTTTACCCTCAAAAAAGCGTTTAATAGCTAAAGGCTATTCCAACATGTTAAACATAGGTTAAGTCTTTTCTGTTAGCTTAAGAATTAATTATTAATTCCTTTAAATTAACGAAACATTCTCGTTTATAATTTGTTGTAAATTAACCAAAAATATAATGAGCCATGTTAGAAAATTATTCCACCCTGCAATTCAATGTTAGAGGCAAAATTTTTAAGGGATTTTGCATGCGTATTCAAGATGATTTTCACGAAACCTATGCCGTTGTTTTAGATGGCTATCATTCTTTCTGTATCTGGTTAGATAATAAAACAGAAAAATGGTGTGCTTCGAAAAATGTAGCAATTGATCCTGATGCTATTGATGAAATCATCAATAGGATTTCCATTCCGGTTTCGTAGTTTATGCACATCTGATATAATGCTCATAAAAAAAAATCTCCATTTGGCTTTTCTCAAATGGAGATTTTTTATGCTTTTATTTTAATCCAGGCCAAAAGAGGTAAGCCATGCTTATCGCAGTAATTACGCCAACTAAATCGGCCAATAACATCGAACCAATTGCATAACGGGTATTTCTGATGCCAACAGCGCCAAAATAAACAGCTACTACATAAAAAGTGGTATCTGATGCACCCTGAAACACCCCTGATAATCTGCTGGCAAAAGAATCTGGTCCGTTGGCAATCATGGTACTCACCATCATGCCCCTGGCCGCTCCGCCACTCAAAGGCCTGATCAAAGCCGTAGGTAGTGCATCAACGAAACGGGTATCTGCGCCTAAAAAGATGAAAGCATGTTTAATTCCGTTCATAATTACATCAAAAGTTCCGCTAGTCCTCAACATACATACGGCAACTAAAATCCCCACTAAATAGGGTATAATTTTGATGGCCGTTTCAAATCCGCCTTTTGCGCCTTCAACAAAAGAATCAAAAATGTCTATTTTCTTGTATAGCGCACCAATAACGATGAGTAAAAAGATCAGTAAAATAAGTCCACCACTTAGCAGGCCAGAGAAAGAAGTAACGCTTGCTGCATTTAAACGGCTCACATACCACACTATGGCTGCAATTACGGCTGAAATTCCTAAAACCCATGTTAAAATAGCAGGTTGTAAAAGATTGATTTTCTGCTTGAAAGAAACAATCAGCATTGCAGCCATGGTACCTACAAAGGTTACAATCATACAGGGAATAAAAATATCGGTAGGATCCTGCGCATTTTGGGTTGAGCGGATGGCAATTACACTTACAGGGATCAAACACAAACCTGCGGCGTGCAGGCATAAAAACATAATCTGCGAATTACTGGCAACATCTTTATTCGGATTCAACTCCTGCAAACTTTCCATGGCTTTAATACCGAAAGGGGTTGCTGCATTATCTAAACCTAATAAGTTTGCTGAAAAGTTCATGATCATGTGGCCCATAGAAGGGTGACCTTTTGGCACTTCGGGAAAAAGCTTTGAAAAAAATGGGCTGATCATCCTTGATAATAAACGGATACCACCTGCTTTTTCTGCAATAGCCATAAAGCCCATAAACAAAGCCAAAGTGCCTACCAACTCAATACAAAGTTTTACAGCAATGGAACAGGTTTGAATAATTCCGTCCAATTTAAGCGGATTTGCCGGATCATCGGACTTTCCGATTACCATCCAGTTAAAAATATCGCTTTGCCCAAAGAAAAAGCATTTAATACAAGCTACAACAATAGCTACAATAATAAATGCCGACCAAATCCTGCTTAATGCCATTAGGGTTGTTTAGTTTTATTTGAAGCCGTTAAAATACCTTTTTTAGTCGAAAATTCATAGTGGAGAGTTATGGTTGATGGTCAATGGTTAGTTAGTTGATAGCAAGTATTTTTAGACAATGTGCCTATAAACTTCAGTTCCATTAATATTTATTCATACTGACTAACTTTAAGCTCATGAAACTAGGGCGATCGTCATGCTGAATTTATTTCAGCACCTCTCCTGCTAAATAGACCTGAAATAAATTCAGTAAGAAGGCATGAACGAAAAATGTCTGTAGTAGACCTCTAAAGGAATATTAATAACCGAAGTGAGGTTATAAGACTATCAACCATGAACTATCAAACCATTAACCAAAAAAGTCCATAGCCAATAGTACTAAACTATCAAACTATGGACTAAAGACTTCAGACTCCGGACTTCCGACTAACTACGGTTTATCATCTGTTAGTTCAAAACCCCAGGTTTTTCCTTTTTCAGTAGCAGGGATTCCGCTTGTCATCCAGGCAGGAGCTTTTGCACCTTTTAAATAATAGTCGAAAAATTGTTGCTCGCGAATTTGAATATCCTTACGGTTCTGGCGTTGAACCAGGTTGTGCGCTTCACCATTGTAATTTAACATCCAAACGGGTTTGCCTAAACGGCGAAGGCCTGTAAACATTTCGATCCCTTGATACCAAGGCACAGCACCATCTGCATCATTAGCCATGATCACCACGGGTGTATTAACTTTCGGAAGCATAAATAGTGGAGAGTTCTCGATATATAATTCAGGTTTTTCCCAAAGTGTTGCACCGATACGGCTTTGTGTTTTTTCGTATTGGAACTGACGGTTCATACCGGTTTCCCAACGGATACCACCATAAGCCGAAGTCATATTCACTACAGGTGCACCAGCCCAGGCTGCTGCATACATGTTATTTTGCGTAATGAGATAGGCTACCTGATAACCACCCCAGCTTTGACCCTGGATACCGATTTTATTACCATCAACCCAGCTATTTTTCTTCAGGCTTTCCACACCTGAATTGATGAATTCAACTGCTGATTTACCTGGATGACCAGTTTCATAACTAATATCGGGTGCGAAAACTAAATATCCGTTACTCACGAAATAAGAGATGTTTAGGCGCGAAGGAGTTGGAGCCGGCGCTTGATAAGTATACAAACCATCCGTTAGTTTTTCGTAGAAATAAGCGATCATCGGATACTTCTTATTTGGATCGAAATTTTCCGGTTTGTACAAAATACCTTCGGCTTTATAACCCTTTGGCGTAGTCCACTTAACCAGCTCAGCCGTTCCCCAATTGTAGTCTTTTTGTTGAGGGTTGGTATTGCTTAATTTGGTTTCCGTTTTGAAATCTGTGGTGATGTAAACATTTGGCGATTCTACATAACTGGCTTTATCGTAAATGTAGATCTCAGCATCTTTTGCTTTTATCAGGTTCGAGTATTTAAATTTAGCCATTACAACCAGTTCAGGCGCTTTAGCTGAACCTACACTGGTGCGGTAAAAACCATTTTCTTTTGTCAAATTGTTAAAGCCATCTAACCAGACTGTTTCGTTCGCTTTTACAAATTTGCTGTCTGCATTGCGTTCAAATCTGTTGTCCTGCTGTACTCTTTCGTAACGGAAGGTAATGTTGTTTGCTCTTCCAAAACCGGCAGTAATGTTTTTTGGCGCCGTTTTTCCATCTGGAGAGAATGACCAGATATCGTATTTATCGTAAATTAATACGGCTTTATCACCTTCAGTCCAGGTGGCTAAGCCGTAAGCAGAAGGTAAATCGGGTACATCATTTTCTTCATTGACAAATTTTTCTGTTAATCCGGTTGTTAGTACAGTTAATTTGCCTGTGCTTATGTTATAAGTATTCCAGCTACCTGCTTTTCTATCAAAATATAAAACGTAGTTTCCGCCAGGAGAAGCCATGGCATATCCACTTAAATTATCAATAATTTTCTTTTTCTGACCGTTTTTAGTGTCAACTAAATAGTAATCTTTTGTGGTAGAACCGCTCCATTGCGATTCGATCCTACGGCCATAGTCTGTAGATGCTAAAACCACATTGGCATCACCTTCCGCAACCATATTGGCATCCGGTAGTTTTAGATCTGTTAATGGAATTACTTTAGGATCGCTGCTGTAAACATCAATAACGGATAAATAGCTTTTTTTGCTGTCCCTGTCCGCGTTTTTAAGCTGCATCGGCTGTAGATAATCGTCTTTGTAGTTCCAAACATCAACTTTGGCCACTTCGAAATCTACGATTGTAGTATCTTTTGGCTTTTTAATAGGAGAGATGCCAAAAAACAATTTCTTGCCATCTTTACTAAAAGTTATTTTACCATCGCCATTAACCGACCATTTTGCAGGCAGTCCGGGCATATCAAAATCAACCAGGATCTGCGCTGTATCAAGCGTTAAAGAGTTGTAATATATATTGTAATCTTTTATTTCTTGTTTCTCCGGACTTTGCTCACCCACGAAAGCAACATGTTCACTTTCCTCATCAAAAGTGAAGTTTTTAAAACTTCCTTTTCCTTTAATCAGGATTTTTAATGTGCCTTTTTCTGTATTCAGCAAGAACACACCCTGAGGGGCTGTTTTGTCCTTTTTAGCTCCACTGCAGGCAAAAACCAATTGTTTGCCGTCTTTACTGAAATAATAATCGGTGACGAATTTATAGGTTTTATCCGTGCCTGTTAAAAGGTTTTTCACCACTAAATCAGTTCCTTCTTCGGCTTTGCCTTTTCCTGCAGGTTCATCATCGGCAAAATCAGTTTCGCCATCTTTTTTCTCAGCAGGTTTTACTGTTTTCTTTGCCGTATCAGGTTTTTCAGTTAAATAGGCCATTACTCCAGCGCCTTCTTCAGGGAATTTGAAAGATTTTACCCTTGCTACTTTTGTAACAGCACTGGTAGTAAGGTTGGCAATGCCCAACGAATCTTTTGGTAATTCATCTGTCTTTTTCTTTTTAATTTTAGCCTGACGTAAGTCTTTATTTAAAGGACGGATGTTAAATGCTGCGAACTTAGAATCGTTGCTAAATTGCGAGTTCATCCCTCTTGGGATATTTATCTTCGCATTTGTTTTAATATTAGTAAGGTATAATTGGGCATCTCCTTCTTGTTGTAAGATACTGTACATAGCCCATTGACCATTATTTGATAATTGCTTTGTACCTACAGATTCCCAGGTATCGTACACTGAATGATCTAAAGGTTTCTTTTGTGCGTAGGCAAAGCTGACAACGAAAAACAGAATAATAGTTAGTCTCTTTTGCATTTTTAAATTTATTAATTTGTTGGTTGAGATTTAATCTTCTAAAATTGGAATTTTTTAGCTTATTAGGAAACTTGTATGTCAAATATTACAATTAAAAGGTGTTTTTGGTGAGGTTAAATGGAATTAGTCTTGAGAGTCCGAGGTCGGATGACCGAAGTTTAAGCTGTGTGGGCCAAACGCCCAAGTCATTAAGTTAAGCCATTGGCACATGTGAAAATAATTTAACCACAGATAAAAAGGATACACACAGATATAAAAATCCGTGTTTATCTGTGTGCATCTGTGGTTAAAAACCTTAACTTAATGATATTGGCCAAATGCCTCACGCTTAGCACTCTTAGCTTCACGCCCTCTGCTCAAAACTAAAAACCCCCGATTACTTTAAGCAATCGAGGGTTTTCATATCATTAAAGGCTAAATTACTTTTTAGCTTGTTGTTGCTGACGCATATAGTCATCTAAACGCTGTTGGAATTTAGATTTTTTCTTTTTCTCATCAGCTGGTCTGGCTTTGTTTTGCTGGATTAGCGCATGGATTTTCTCATCATCAACCATTCTACGGATTAAGAACTGCTGTCCGAAAGTCATTAAGTTGGCTAAGAAATAATAATAGTTTAATCCGGCAGGGTAGCTGTTCAATACCCCTAAGAAAATAACTGGCATAATATAACCGATGTATTTCATTTGGCCTGTTGCTCCAGAAACCTGGTTATTGAAATAAGTCATAATTAATGTAGAGATGGTCATCAATACACACATTAAACTTAAGTGATCGCCAATGAAAGGAATTTTTACGCCAAATTTGATAAACTCATCATAGGTTGATAAATCCTTCATCCACAAGAAACTCTCACCGCGTAACTCAAACAAGTTAGGGAAGAAGAAGAAGAAGGCCATTACCAAAGGCAGCTGTAATACCATTGGCAAACATCCACCCAGAGGATTTACCCCTGCTTTCTTATATAGTTTTAGATATTCCTGTTGAACCAATGTTGGGTTATCTTCACCTACTTTAGCTTTAATTTCATCCATTTCTGGCTTCAATACACGCATTTTAGCCATTGATAGGTATGACTTGTAAGTAAGTGGAGATAAAGCAACCTTTAACAAGATGGTTAATACCAGGATGATCAAACCGTAGTTCCAGCCAAAGCTGTTTAAGAAGTTAAATACCGGTAATACAATAAAGCGGTTAATGTATTTTAAAGGCCAGTAACCCATATCAACCTGCTGCTCTAAATCATAACCCTGTGCTTTTAGGGCAGAAAATTTGTTGGTTCCGAAATAGAATTCCATTTCATAAGCCTGGTTTGCAGTATGTGTATATGGCAATTGCATATTAGCATCATAAAACTTCACCTGTCCAGGAGCCGTTGGTATTTTAACTTCTAAACTTCCTTTTTCGAAAGCTTGTTTCGAGATTAAAGACGCTGAGAAAAAGTGTTGTTTGAAAGAAAACCATTGGATTTTGCCTTTCGATAATTCTTCTTTCTCATCTTTCGAAACACTAAGGTGGTTTACATCGCCATCTAAATATTTGTAATATGGTGCAGAATAACGGTGTTCACTTTCGATCGATTTTTCTTGTTGTAATAAGGTAGTCGACCAGTTTAAACCAATAGTATTACCTGCAATTACCTGTTGTAAACCAACTAAATTAACATTGAAAGCTACTTTGTTGCTAGAGGCTTTTAAATCGTAAACATATTCTACGTAAGCATTGGCGCCATAGTTGGCACGCATGGTAACAGTATTACCTGTTTTTGTCGAATTAAAATATAAATCGTTGGTATTAATTACTTTACCAGCCGCATTTAAATTTAAACCAAACTTGGTTTCGCTACCAGTAAATAAAATAAGTGGTTTACCGGTAAAGGTTTTTTGCCCTTTAACTTCAACAGATGTAATTTTACCGCCTTTATTGCTTAAAGTGATTAATAAATTTTCGTTTTCCAGAACCGTATTGGCTTCAGTACCCGTTAAAGCAGTGCCAAAAGGGCCTTTTAAAGCTAAAGAATCTACAGCTGGATTAGCAATCGCAGCAGTTTTGGTGGTATCTTTTTGTGCAGGTGTAACACCAGCTTTTTTCAAAGAATCTAAACGCTCTGTTTCTTTGGCTTTTTTCATTTCAGCCTCGTTCGGCCTCAAAAAGTAGAATGATCCTGCCAAAATGATCATAATCAGGAACAGTCCTGTAAAGGTATTTCTATCCATTATTTATGTATGTACTGCTTTTAATTCGTTTTCTTTTTCGCAAACTCCATCGCAGCGGCGACAAATTTAACAAAAAGTGGGTGAGGATTAGCAACTGTTGATTTTAATTCTGGGTGAAACTGTCCGCCAACGAAAAATGGATGATTTTTTAGCTCCACAATTTCAACTAAATTGGTTTGCGGATTCATACCTGAAGCAATCATTCCTGCATCTTCATATTGCTTTAAATAAGCATTATTAAATTCGTAACGGTGACGATGACGCTCGTTGATATGCGATTTACCATAAATAGAAAAAGCTTTTGTTCCTTTTTTAATATCGCAAGGATAAGAGCCTAAACGCATTGTTCCACCTTTATTGGTTATTTTTTTCTGCTCTTCCATCATGTTAATGACCGGATTTGGCGAATTTTCTTCAATTTCTGTCGTGTGTGCATCTTTCAAACCTAAAACGTTACGGCCAAATTCGATAACTGCACATTGCATACCCAGGCAAATCCCGAAGAAAGGGATATTGTTCTCGCGAACATATTTGATGGCATCAATTTTACCCTCAATACCCCGGCTACCAAAACCCGGTGCAACTAAAACTCCCTGTAAATGACTCAATTTCTCTTTTACGTTATCCGGGAAAATACCTTCAGAGTGGATATATTCTACCCTCACTTTACATTCGTTTTTCGAACCTGCGTGTACAAAAGACTCGATAATTGATTTATAAGCATCAGGTAATTCTACATATTTACCAATCAGGCCAATTTTTACTTCGGCAGTTGGGTTTTTTAAACGACCCAGGAAATCTTTCCAGCTTTCCATATCCGGATCGTTCTTGGTAGGCAGTTTTAATTTCGATAAAACAGTTTTATCCAATTGCTCTTTTAACATCAACAATGGCACATCATAAATAGTAGATGCATCCATCGATTCGACTACCGCATTGATGTTAACGTTACAAAATAATGCAATTTTTTTTCTGATATCAGGGCTAATGTGGTGTTCTGTTCTGCAAACCAATATATCTGGCTGTATTCCGTATTCCAATAAGGCTTTAACAGAGTGTTGTGTTGGTTTAGTTTTTAATTCACCTGCAGCGGCTAAATAAGGAACCAGGGTTAAGTGAATAACAATGGCATTGGAGCTGCCTTCTTCCCATTTAAACTGACGAACAGCTTCGATAAATGGTAGAGATTCAATATCACCAACGGTACCACCAAGTTCGGTAATTACAATGTCGTATTCACCGCTATCGCCCAAAATGCGCATGTTGCGTTTAATCTCGTCGGTAATATGTGGAACAACCTGTACCGTTTTACCTAAATATTCACCTTTGCGCTCTTTGCTAATTACGTTTTGGTAAATGCGGCCAGTAGTAATGTTATTTGCCTGCGAAGTTGGAACGTTAAGGAAACGCTCATAATGACCAAGATCCAAATCGGTTTCAGCACCATCTTCAGTAACAAAACATTCGCCATGTTCGTATGGGTTTAATGTTCCTGGATCAATATTAATGTACGGATCGAATTTTTGAATGGTTACACGGTAGCCACGTGCCTGTAAAAGTTTAGCTAAAGATGCGGAAATGATGCCCTTACCTAAAGAGGAAGTTACACCGCCCGTAACAAAAATATACTTTGTCATGATTGATAATTTGTGGAATTAACCAGGGGTTTTGAGCCTGTTTAATTGTTTTTGTACGGGATACAAAGGTACAAAAAATTATCACTCGATTAGGTTTTGCATGAATATTTTTTAATGGTTTTATATGCTTGATATTGACTGTTTTAGGTGATATGCCATTTAAAGTATCAGCGTATAAAGTTCTTTTTTAATAGCTTCTATCTTCCTGGGATTCTTTTTATCATCATAACGGGTATAGAGGTCGACCATTTTTTTGAAATCTTTTTCCGTATCAGTTCTCTTTCCTTTTGCCGGAGGTGCGATGTTCAAGATCGGAACGTTTTTGGCTTCCACCTTGGTAGCAAACCAGGTGGTGTTATAGCGTGGTATAGCCAAACCCAATATCATTCCTGGTAAACCGGTAAATCCCTCTGGGCCACCTTTTAATAAAATCTCATCAGTATAAAAGGCCACTACAGTAACAGAATCGTTTATTACAGTTGTCGCTTTGCGGCATTCGTAACCTGCAATCTGGCGCACATCATGCATAATTTTCCAACGGAGATGGGGGATAGTGTCTTTTAAAATGAAGTCTTCACCATTTATTGGTTTTCTGATTACCCTTGCTTTTTTGCTAAAATCGGTATACATTTCATTGGTATTCTCACCAGCAATAAAGAAGAAATTATTATCGTTTAAGGTTTCCTTTGGTTTAACCTTATAAATGGAGCTACTGTCGTTAAAACTATAATCCCAGCTGGAAGTCCTGTATTTGCTCATTTTATCTTTAGCATCGTCTGACATCCAATCGTTTTCTGCCAATTGCTGCTTTTGGTTTATCTTTTTCTCAAATGTTATTTTTGCACTTCTGATGAAAACAGTTTGTGCCCTGATTATGGTAACTGCAAAAAATAAAATTATGCTTAATCCTAAATATTTCATCTGATGTTATTTTTTGTCTTGTTTAACAAAGTTTCCGGTTAAATTATAGGTGACACCAATCAGGACATACCTTGGAATAAAACTGTTGGTGTTCTCACTAATACTGTTGCCGCCAACGTATCGATTGTAACCTATTTTTTCGGCTAAAATATCTGAAATCGCTACTTTTAATTCCAGTTCCTGGGCTTTAAGCATCTTCTTTGATAAATAGGCATTCCAGATGGCAACATTTACCGGCTTGCTAAATGAAGTATTGGCAGGTTGGTATGATAATGATATTGAGGTATTGAATTCGGTATTGTATGGCAGTTCTATAGTGCCGGAAATTTCATGGTTATGGAAAAAGTTTTTACCATTATTTATGGATCCGATGGATGAGCTACTGTTTGAAAAGGTAAAGGATGGATCGTACTGAACTTGAAATTTATCGCTGTAATAACTGAAACGAGGACGTAAACTGATACTGTTGTTTGCATTTTCATTCAGTTTATTGTTTAAAATAGAAACCGAGTTTGAATGGTTATAGCTGGCATTTAAGCCTGTACTAAAATTAATTTTGCTGAAACTTTTATTAAAACTTGCGCCTGCGTAAAAATTGTTATTACCATTTAGATTGATGTAACTGCTTGTGGTTTTGTTTACCTCATCTACTGTGTTCATGCTTACCACTGCATTTTTGGTAAAACTGTAGCCCCCATACACGTATGCATACATTTGCGATTTTTGCTGGTAGGTGTTTAAATTAAAGCCAAAATTATTGTTGAATGATGGTTTTAAATTTGGATTACCTTTTATTTCGTAAAGTGGATTGTTTATTTGCCTGATGGGTTGTAGTTGGTCTAAGCTGGGCTGTCGCGTATTGCCGTTATAGTTTAAGGATACACTAGTGTTTTTACCAAGTTTATAGTTGAAGTTACTCTGTGGTGCCCAGTTTAAATAATTGCGGTCAAATTTGTTGCTGCGGTCTAAATCATTCAGCTCGAATGTTGTTTGTGTAGCCTCTGCACCGCCAGATAAAGTAAATTTCTTTGCCCGATATTGTAATACCACCTTACCTATATTCGAAAAATTATTGAAATCGAAATTATTACTTAGCGAATCGATCCGTTTATTATTTAATGACTTATCGAAAACCAGTTTATGACTATTGGAGTTTACCGTTTTAAAGCTATAGGCGGTTTGCAAGGAGAATTGTTTGTTCAGCGGTTCAGTATACGATATTCTTGCGCCAAGTGACGTTTCCCTGCCCGAGTTATCATTGAGGAAGTCCTGAGTGATCGGCGGCCCTTTTGATATACCACTGTCATCATAATAATTGGTGACACTTTTACTGTTTCCGATACTGGTGCCGTTTTTGGTTTCTGGTTGTAAATCGATAGACAGCGTTCTTCCTTTTTTGGCAAACTTTTTCGAATAATTGATATTGCCGTTAAATAGATTGTCAACTCCGTTACTGTTGTTTGTTTGATCACTGTTGTTTACAAAAAATCCTACGCCGTTTTTGGTTTCGTTAGTGCTTTTGTATTCATTACTGTTTTTGTTTTTGCTCGCAGCAAATGATATTTTTAATGTAGACAGTGAGTCTATCTTAACATTAACACTTCCTTTTAAACCTTGGCCCGAACTCTTAGTTTCGCTGTTTGCACTGCCGGAACTAAAGAAATTTGTTCCATTAGGCAATAGTGACTGGTTTTTAGAGGTTGTTCTATCTATAACATCCCGATTGTTACCTTTATAATTGAGTTTCAGACCTACTTTATTTTCATTCCATTTATCTGAGAAATGTGCACCATAACTGGTGATATCAGGCAAGCCGTTTGTTGGCGAGAAACCATCATCATCTCGATTGCCGTACATAATCATAACGGTACTGCCATCATCACCAACTTCAATTACATCATAATCATTTCCTTTTAATCTGCTCATGGCTTCACTTGCTTTCGAATCCTGGTTGGTATTAGAGTTAAATCCAAATACTGCAGCTTTTAATTTACTTTTGTAGATACCAGCCATGCCCCCAACGTTTTTAAAATGATTTAAATCACTGTTGGCATCCAGAGTGCTGAGATAGCCATTTTTAGCATTCTCCTTGAGTTTAATATTCATCACCTTCTCTTTGGCATCACCCTCTTTTATTCCGGATAATTCTTCCTCTTTGGTTTTTTTGTCGTAAACCTGAACCTCACTAACTGCATTAGCCTTTAAGTATTTCTGAGCCAGAAGCGGATCATCGCCAAAAAACTCTTCTCCATCAACCAAAAGCGTATTTACGTCTTTTCCACCTGCTTTTATTGCACCATTTTTATCTACCTCAATTCCCGGTAATCGCCTTAACAGATCCTGCAAGTTGGCATGTGGCTTAACTGCAAAGCTGTCTGCCTGGTAGGTTATCGTGTCGCCTTTCATGCTGATAGCTTGTTTTTGTGCCTTAATTGTCACCTCATTCAAAAGTGTAGCTTTGCTATCCATCGCGATATTACCCAGATTAAATTTCGATGAATCTGACAACTGGATGTCTCTTATATAATCGGCCATTTTAGGAAAGGTGATGACTAAAGTATAATTGCCTTTTTTTAGGTTCGATAACTCGAATTCGCCATTGGCCTTGGCCCGCGTATCTTTAACTAAAACGGAATCTTTACCTGATATCAGCAGGATAGAACTGTTTTGTAATTTTTTTTTCTCAACCGTATCAACAACGACGCCTTTTATGCTTGCTTTTTGTGCGAGTGCTGGAAAAAATAGTAGTGAAAAAATAAAAACAGGGAAGAGTTGCTTGAGCATGTATGTTTTAGAGAAACGTTAAATAATCTGTGTTTGGTTATGTGCTCTAAAATACAACTATTTGTTTAGTTTATGAATAAATGTTAAAATATTTTTTTATAGTGGAAAGAGGAGGGAAAGCTTAATGTACAGAATGATGGCATTTTATTTCCCTGCTGCCAAAATCAATTTTTTGATGAGTACAATCTGTCCTAAATGATAATAAATGTGTTCAATTACAGCTTCTATATTCCGCAGGTAAGTGCCATACTTTTCGTTTACAAATATCTCGTTTAACTTTTTATCTGGCATTTTTTCTACTGCGATAGCAAAAACTGAAGCATTGTCAAATAATTCTGAAGCTAATTTATTCCAATCAGCTTCAGAATGTATAGGGGGAAGATCGAAACTATATTGGTCTTTTATTTCTAGCAGACCACCATTAAATACAGTTAAAATTCCGGCTAAATAATAATTGATATGATAGGTTATGGCCGCAATGGTATTCAAATTTTCTACCTGATGGATGGCCTGTTGCCAGGTAATTTTTTCTAACTGATCTCTATAATTGGTATTAGCTATCCAATAGCCATTTAAAAAAATCTATTTTAAGCGATTTGCAATAAAATCAGATTTTTTCATAAGAAAGATTCCTTAAGCAAATTCGTTATGGCTTTTTTCAGCAAGTTCGATTACCTCATCTGCTAAATAATCAGTTAAACCAACCGATGCGCTGGTTTGGATTAATCGTTGTTTTAAAGATTGAGGCAAATCATTAAGCGATTTATCGTCGTCAAGGATAATGAAATCATCATTATTATCTTGTGATTTAAACCAGTTTAGGATTTCACTCTTTCTGTTCACTAAATCGATGTTATCAGGAAGGCGGCCAATTTTGCTTAAACTGATATTTCTTGTTTTAAAAATATCGAGCCATTGATTCAAACTGTACTTAAACTTGTGCGAAGTGGTAAGAACAATTTCAAAATCATGATTATAGAGGATTTTATTTAGTGCTTTAACTGCTTTTGGATTAAACTCAACAAAGCCATCTGCTAAAATCTCTGGTCTTCTCCATGAGTTAGCAGGTACCATTACTCCGTCTATGTCTAATAATAAAAACATAATACAAATTTACGTTTTATTTTGTCAATTCGAATATTTTTTCTAGCGATATATTGTTAAAATTTGCGTCTAACTCATTCATTCTCTTGATCTTTAACTCAGTGTCCCATTCTTCATCAACGAATTCTACTTTGTGCCATTCACATAGATTTGTTGCGCTGGTTTTACATGATGGTACCCTGCCTAGATCAATATCTGCCAATATCGAACTAATTAACGGTGATGACCATCTATTATAAAGTTATCACTTACCTTAATGTCATCAAATTTAATTCCGTTAATCATCTTTTTATACATCCGGTTAATTACCGGTATCGAAAGTTTGGTATGCGTTGAAAGTAAGTCAATCCTTTTTAACTTTAAATTTTCAGAAATAATTTCGCTATTGATATCCCCCATATTATTCTTTTTATAAATTTCATGGGATGTTTTTAGTGCTTAGCTAGCATCAAAATATGATGTCTGATTTATAGATAAAACATTATCGAACTAAGCAGAAAATAAGAATAGATTTTAGCGCAACTATATATATATGTTACCCCTTCAAATAAATATAGTAATTAATTTTATGATTAGGAAATAGCTTAGCAACAATTATAATAAATTTTCACCTTCTGCTCTTTTTCGCTCCAGGCAATATAGATGTTATTCTCTTTGCCTAAACGGTATTTAAAGCCGTTTAAACCTGATTTTTTTAGTTCCTCATAAAGGGCTTTATCGGGGGTGTATTTATCAGCCTTATCTTCAGGCATTACTGCTGGCTCCAGAAAATTATCATCACTGAAAAAGTCGTCTGCAATGGTTTTTAAGAAAATAACCTGGTCTTTCTCTTTCGAAAGGTCAACATTGGGGTCGGTATTGTTAACCAGTTCTGTTCCCTTGATTTTAGCATTGTAAATCTCTTTTCCATCAGCATTTTTGATTGTAAAATTCAATACCATTTCCTCTGGTTTTCTGCCGGTAAGTTCTATCTTAAAAGTGTCCAAACGTTTTAAATCGGAAAAAGATTTAGCCAGACTTTGGTTCACATTTTTAAACTCAATGGCATTGGTTTCTTTTTTGCCATTCGAATTACAGGCAACAAGCGCTAAAAGACAGATAGCAAGGAAGAGCGATGTATTTCTCATATTTCAAAACTACAAATTTTATCATGTGGTTTAAAATTAAAAGGAGTGACCACCCGATAACCACGATTGAAAATCGAAATATCGATTAGGCAATTTGCTGTTTAAATTATTCTGAACAATAAAATAATTTCCATAGTCTAACGATAATGAAGCGTGTTTGCTTTGTGACAGGTAAACTAAAATACAAAAATATTAGCGATACCATTAAATGTTTTTGGATGGGTCAATTTTGTTATTATATTTGCGTAACTGATTACGTAATTTATGTTATGAATTTTTTTGAAGAAGTAGGCAAAGTAGCCATTGGCAGCAGGTTAAGAATGTTGACCGATAAATTGACTGAAGATGCCGCTCAGATTTATAAGTTGTATCAGATTGATATGCAGCCCAAGTGGTTTCCTGTATTTTATGCTTTAGTCCGGGAAAAAGAAAAAACAATTACCGAACTGGCTAGAGATATTGGCCATTCCCATCCATCTGTCAGCAAAATTATCAGTGAGATGCTGAAAAAAGGTTATGTTAAAGAAAGTAAAGACAAAGCCGACGGACGTAGAAATGTAGTGAGCCTTTCTAAGAAAGGCGTGGAGATCTCGAAAGAAATAAAAGATCAAATCATTGATGTAAATGCCGCTATTGAAGAGATCTCGGCACAAGCACAGCATAAACTTTGGGAAGCAATAGGCGAATGGGAATTTTTATTGGAGCAAAAAAACTTGTTAAGAAGAGTAATCGAAAAGAAAAAGGAAAGAGATAGTTTAAAGGTTGAAATTGTAGATTACCTGCCTAAATACCAGGAAATATTTAAGTCGCTGAATGTAGAATGGATTTCACAATATTTTACCATGGAAGAATCTGATTATAAAGCGTTAGACAATCCTCAAGGCTATATTTTAGATAAGGGAGGTTTTATTCTCGTTGCGCTTTACGAAGGTGAACCCTTGGGCGTTTGTGCATTAATTAAGATGGATGATGGCGAATATGATTTTGAACTCGCCAAAATGGCCGTATCGCCAAAAGCCCAGGGAAAAAATGTTGGGTTTTTACTGGCGAGTGCCATTGTTGAAAAAGCCAGGTCATTAGGTGCCTCTAAAATTTATTTAGAAAGCAATACCATTTTAAAACCAGCCATAAATCTTTACCATAAATTGGGTTTTAAAAAAGTGGCTGGCAAGCCTACGCCTTACGCACGATGTAATATTCAGATGGAACTGGTGGTAAAATAGTCTAAAGTCGGTAGTCCGGAGTCCGAAGAGGATTGATCTCAAGTCATTAGCACTTGGCCATGAACCATCAAACTATCAACCATGAACCAACCAATGAACTAATGAGTAATAAACCAATAACCTTAGTCGTGCTTCAGCGCCTCCAATAGATTATTTAATTTCAATAAATCTTCAGGGGTATCTATTGCAACTGTTTCAAGGTCGGTAACTTTGGTTTGGATATAAAATCCATTTTCAATCCAGCGCAGCTGTTCCAAACTTTCGGCAATCTCTAAAGAGGATGGAGGAAGTTTGGTAATGGCTTTTAACGACTCCGTGCGGTAACCGTAAATCCCGATGTGTTTATAAAACTGGTGTTTCTCTGCCCATACACCTGGTTCACCATTTCTGATAAAAGGGATTGGACTTCGGCTAAAATACATCGCCCTGCCATTCACATCAATCACTACTTTAGGGCTATTGGGATTGTATACACTTTCCTGACTTTGAATAGATTTGATTAATGTTGCTAGCTGTACTTTTTCTTCAATAAAACAGCTTGCCAATAAATCGATCTGGGCAGGTTCGATAAAAGGTTCATCGCCCTGGATATTGATCACAATATCGTATCCTGTTAAAGTTTCAATCACTTCTGCGCACCTGTCCGTTCCGCTTTGGTGATTAGATGAGGTAAAGATAAATTCTCCACCAAATCTGGTCACTTCATCTGCAATCCGTACATCATCGGTGGCAATTACTACTTTTGATAAGCTTTCGGCTTTCGATGCTTGCTCATAAACCCTCTGGATCATGGTTTTTCCGGCAATATCTACCAAAGGTTTTCCGGGAAAGCGGGTAGAGGCATATCGCGCCGGAATAATGCCTATAATCTTCGCATTTACTGATGAATTTTTATCAATCATATGTTATTCAGGTAAAATTGATAAAAAGCAAATACAAATATTCAACCATTTACCACAATTTAACTCCACTTCAGAGGATTGGATTAAAATAAACCGTTAATCTCCGCCTCAATAGATTGGATTACCGTTCCTAAATCTTCCGGATTATTGGTGAAATCTAATTTATCCTTATCTAAAATTAATAATTTTCCGAGTTTATATCCCTTAATCCAGGCTTCGTATTTTTCGTTTAGTTTAGAAAGGTAATCAATACGGATACCAGCTTCGTATTCACGGCCACGGCGCTGAATATTGTTAACCAATGTAGGTACCGATGCACGCAGGTAAACCAATAAATCTGGTGGTTTAATAAAAGAGGTAATATTGTCAAAAATAGCCCTGTAATTATCGTGATCGCGGGTGGTCATTAAGGCCATATCGTGGAGGTTTTCTGCAAAAATATGTGCATCCTCGTAAATGGTCCTGTCCTGGATTACGTTACGTTTATTAACCTCAATATCAGTGATTTGCTGAAAACGGCTGTTCAGGAAATAAATCTGAAGATTAAAGCTCCAACGTTTCATGTCGCTGTAAAAATCTTCCAGGTAAGGGTTATTATCTACAGCTTCGTATAAAGCTTCCCATCCATAATTCTTAGCCAATAAGCCTGTTAAGGTAGTTTTACCGGCACCTATATTTCCTACAATTGCTATGTGCATATTTTTTAGATTGGAGATGTGAGATGTGAGATGTGAGACAGAGATATAATCTCAAATCTAATGTCTCGCTTCTCAAATCTATTAATTATTAAAAACTTTTAAACCCGATTAAACTGCGAACCTCTCTGATGGTTTTTTGAGCACTTTCACGAGCCTTTAATGCACCATGTTTAGCCACCTGTCTTAAATAGGAATCATCTTTGGCAATATCCTGAATGCGCTCGCGCATAGGCGCAGTAGCAATAATCATGTCTTCTGCCAGTTGCTTTTTGAAATCGCCATAACGGATCTGCATTTTGTTGTACAGGTCGTCAAAATGCTGATGGGTATCTACGCTTGATACCACTTTCATTAAATCGAAAAGGTTCTGGATAGGTTCAGGTTTTGGTTGGTTCTCTTCTGTTGGACCACCATCACTAACCGCTCTCATTACTTTTTTACGAATGGTTTCAGGATCATCAGATAGGTATACCGCATTGGCTTCACCTTCTGATTTGCCCATTTTGCCTTTTCCATCTAAGCCTGGTACTTTAACCAGTTTATCAGAGTAGCTAAAAGCGTATGGTTCAGGGAAATATTCTGTATTATACAATCTGTTGAAACGGTTTCCGAAAGTACGGGCCATCTCTAAATGTTGTTCCTGATCTTTTCCAACAGGTACTTTGGTCGCCTTATGGATTAAAATATCGGCTGCCATTAATACCGGATAAGTTAATAAACCTGCATTTACGTTATCGGGGTTGGCACGTACTTTATCTTTAAAAGAAGTACTACGCTCTAATTCACCCATATAAGCGTTCATATTTAGGTATAAATATAGTTCCGCAATTTCGGGAACATCACTTTGTATATAAATAGTGCTATTTTCTGGATCGATTCCACTTGCCAGGTACTCAACCAAAACATGTTTAATATTTCCATGTAAATCGGCTGGAGTTGGATGTGTAGTTAAAGAATGTAAATCGGCGATAAAAAAGTAGCAGTTATATTCGTTCTGCATTTGAACAAAGTTTTTAACTGCACCATAATAATTACCCAAATGTAATTTTCCTGTTGAGCGAATGCCGCTCACCACTGTTTCTTTCATAATGGCACGAAATTAAAAATAAAATACAAGCAAATCATAAATCGCCTCGATTTTAATGATAAGATTTTTAGTGTAGTCGTCCTCTCGACCGTAGCACAGCGCAGAGATTTGCATATTAGGTTTCCCTCTAATGGTTGATGTCTCACCGACCACAAGAATTTATTTAATAGATTTGAAAATGAAAGTCAGCATTTCATCGGGGGTTTCAGTCCTTCTTTCCGTTGCAAGTCCTCGCTGCGCTGTGGGCTTTACACTTCAATAAGGTTTATAAACAAAGGTTTCTACAAACGTGGAGCCGTTTTAACCTGCTAGCATCATTGAATCCAGAGTCTTCATCAAGCGGTCGTCATCTCCGGAGCGTAGCGAAGTGGAGAGATCCGTGAATTGGTTGTTCCTCACCACAATCTTAATCCTTAGTTTGAAATATCAAACTATTTTATATTTTTGGTATATCTATGATCAACTTTCTAAGGCAAGTACACCGGGTTTGGTTTCTATTCTGGATACTGTTTTTTTTCGCTCTGTTCTATCCTTTATATTACATTACGTCACGTAATGAGAAATATTACGGTATTTTAAACTTTTTCCGTAAAGCCAATAGTTTTTTATGCAGCCTGTTTTCGGGTGTTTTTTTTCGTTACCACTACGAAGAAAAGCTTAATCCTAAACAAACTTATATTTATTGCGCCAATCATACCTCTAATCTGGATATTATGATTTTTTGCATCATGGGGCGTGGTAAATTCCATTTCATGGGAAAAGATGAGTTATTGAATAATCCTGTATTGGGTATTTTCTTCAAAACCATCGATATTTCTGTAAACCGCGACAGCAAGATTTCTGCTTTTAAAGCATTTAAAAAAGCTGGCGAAAACCTTGAAAAGGGGATGAGCCTGGTCATTTTTCCGGAGGGTAAAATTGATGACCATTATCCACCGAAATTAGGCGAATTTAAAAATGGTCCGTTTCGTTTAGCCATCGATAAAAATATCCCTCTGGTGCCTGTGAGTATTACCAATATTTGGAAAATTAATTGGGATGATGGCGCAAAGTATGGAAGTAAGCCGGGAATTTGCGATATTTACGTCCACAAACCCATAAACACCTCAACTTTGGCTGATGTTGATTCTGATGTATTGAAAGAAAAGGTTTACAAATTGATAGATAGTAAGTTAGTATAGATGAATTTAGACGCAAAAACCATCCATAAAATAGCCGATCTGGCTCGAATTCATATTGATGAAAAGCAGGTGGAGACACTGATTCCTGAAATGAACAAAATTTTATCATTCATGGAAAAGTTAAATGAATTGGATACTTCGAATGTAAAACCGTTGGTTTATATGAACGAATCAGTAAATGTTTGGAGGGAAGATGTAGTTAAGCAGGAAATAACTACAGCTGATGGTCTGAAAAATGCAGCAAAGCATACTGACCAATTTTTTATGGTCCCAAAAATTATTGAAAAGTAATGGTGTAATCGTCATGCTGACCTGTAGCGCAGCGGAAAGCTACGCAGTAAATTTAATTCAGCATTTTTAAGCTTAACATTTGTTTGGTAATTTTTATCCCTCTTGTAACATCTTACCCTTTACGCTTGTCTAAAAAAGAAAAAACATGGAGAAACCACTCATCACTATAAAAGAAATTGGCCGTAAATATGTTATTGGATCTGAAGTGATTCACGCTTTAAAATCAGTTTCTTTAGATATCAATAAAGGCGAATTCGTAGCATTGATGGGGCCATCTGGTTCTGGTAAATCAACCCTTATGAATATTTTAGGCTGTTTGGATACACCTTCAAGCGGAACATATATTTTAAATGGAACGAATGTAAGTCAAATGAGTGATGATGCCTTGGCAGAAGTACGCAACCAGGAAATTGGTTTCGTTTTCCAAACTTTTAACTTATTGCCACGATCAACATCTCTTGATAATGTTGCTTTACCTTTAATCTATGCCGGAACAAGTAAAAAGGATCGGGATGCGAGGGCAGCTAAAGCATTGGAAAATGTTGGTTTAGGCAATCGTATGGATCATAAACCCAACGAACTGTCAGGTGGTCAACGTCAGCGTGTGGCAGTGGCCAGGGCTTTAATCAATAATCCTTCTATTATTCTGGCCGATGAGCCAACCGGTAACTTAGATACCAAAACATCAGTAGAAATTATGGGCCTGCTTGAAGAAATTCACAGTAAAGGCAATACCATTATTTTAGTTACGCATGAGGAAGATATTGCACAGCATGCCCACCGCATTGTACGCATGCGTGATGGTTTGATTGAAAACGATTATTTAAACACCGATATAAAAAATGTATCTCCACGCTTGCAGGCCTTTAAAGATAACGGCAGCGATTGGGAAAAAATAAACTAGCACTAAGGTTTAAGGCTTAGGGCGTAAGGTTTAAGGCTTTTAAAACCCTATACCTTAAACCTTTTGCCTTTAACCTTTCTAAATGAAAATCTACACTAAAACTGGCGATAAGGGCCAAACATCACTTATTGGTGGTACGCGTGTACCTAAATATCATTTACGTATCGAAACCTATGGCACTGTTGACGAGTTAAATTCGCACATCGGTTTAATTATGTGTCAGGATATTGAAGCGTACGACCAGAAACTGCTAAAAGAGATTCAGGATAGGTTATTTACCATTGGCTCGTCGCTTGCTGCAGACCCGGAAACATCTAAAATGAAGATCCCCGATCTGCACGATACTGATATTACCCTGTTGGAAAATGAGATGGATCTGATGAACGACAAGTTGCCTGCCTTAAAACATTTTGTGCTACCTGGCGGAAATACTGTTGTTTCTTACTGCCATATTGCACGCTGTGTTTGCAGAAGGGCAGAACGTTTGACAGTTGCACTTGCAGAAAATAGCTTTGTAGATGAGCGGGTAACAGTTTATCTGAACCGTTTAAGCGATTATTTATTCGTTTTGGCACGAAAACTGACTGTCTATTTTGAGGCTGAAGAAAATGTTTGGATTCCTCGGGTATAATAGTGGAAAAATAAGTTTGTTTTGCTCAAAAATTTTAATATACTTTGCGCAATAATAAGAATTTAATTGAATTGAAGATATGTATTGGACATTAGAATTAGCATCGCACTTGGAAGACGCACCATGGCCTGCAACTAAAGACGAATTAATTGATTATGGTATCCGCTCTGGTGCCCCGGTAGAAGTAATTGAAAACCTACAGGCATTAGAAGATGATGGCGAGCCTTATGAAACTATTGAGGAAATTTGGCCTGACTACCCAACTAAAGAAGATTTCTTCTTTAACGAGGACGAATACTAGGATTGTAAAACAGATAAAAGAACCTTTCAGTAAAACTGGAAGGTTTTTTTGTTTATTATTTTAATGATGTAAATCAGCAAGATAAGCGAAATCTTTACATTTTCTAAACAAAATCTAAAAGCCGTGTGTTAATAATGCAAAAATGTAACATTACTTAAAAAAAATTAACACTATGGGAAATTTATTGTACTTAGTCGCAGTAGTATTGGTGATACTATGGGTGATCGGATTTGTATTTCACGGCTTCGGCGATGTTGGTAATATAATCCACGTATTATTGGTAATCGCAGTAATTGCCATCTTATTAAAAGTAATTGGCAGGGCAGCGTAAAAATATATCGCACCGACATTCATTCGTTTAGAAGTGGGGAACACCTTGAAATAGATGGATTAAAAAAAGGAGTTTCATTTTTGGAACTCCTTTTTTTGTTATAAAAAGATGTTGATAAATCTTGAACTCCCTTGCGCAAAGTTTATGATGATCAGTATTTATTTTCTTTGCTCAGAGAATCAGAAAGATTTTTAAGGAACATTTCCCGTATAACAGTGGTTTTCCCTATGTCCCCTTATTCAATTTGTATTCGAAACCTTGTTATTTCAACCTTATTTTCATCATTTTTAAATCTCGTGAGGTAACAAGACTATCTAAACAGTACTCAAATTGTACATCATGCCTCCAATAATCGCACATTGCCAATGTAATCTAGATCAGCATCCAGTCCAAATGCACAAAATATTTCCATTTTGATCTCCCTATTAGCAGGGTTTCGCAAATCATGGCGCAGGGTGTAATGATTGGGGTCCCAAAAAGAGTCGTTGGATTTTTCTTTTATGCACTTTTCAAGATTTGTATCAGTCAGTCCATAACCTATCGATTCATTGCGATATGGATTTTCATCATCATAAGAATTTTTACCTTTCAGCGTGAGGTATTTATTAAATTTCGATATATTAGTTTCTCGATAAATTAGGCCATACTGCAGATACACGATATTTTTATCACCTGATGTGATACTTCGCGAGTAAGAAATTAGCATGTCTAATTCATCTATCCTTAGCGGTATATGGCCAATTATGATGTTTTGACCATAATAAAAGTGATTGTCCATAACGGCCTCAGATGGTAAGGCCAATATAGAAGATAATTCTTCGAGGTCTACATCCAGTTGATCACTTATTTTATGGTACACTTTTACGATTAAGGGTTTACCCATTAAATGGGCTAATCCATAATTCTTTTGTTTTTTAAATTCATCAGTTTTTCTAAGCTTGGCAACATCCATTAGAATTCTTCCAAAACCCCAGGTCCTTCGATTAATCTTGAATGCAAAGAAATCTTCTTCTTTGAACTTGTAATGCTTGCGAGTTGCATTTTTATAGTTTTCAATTTCCTCTAAATCAGTAATGGAACTCTCTTTTACCCACTTCTCCACCCAGTTTAGGGTATCAGAAAGATCACCTTCCTTCGAATTTTCAGAAAAATAAGTGGTTTGGGTAGTGTAATTGGAGATCGAAACATAGTTATCTTTTCTAAAAGAAAAGTAAACCCCAAACGGACTAAATGATTGGGTTGCCGTGTAATTGAGTTTCTTAGGTTTCCCTTTTTCGGTTTTGGGAAGCAAAATATGTCTGTCTTCGGCAGTTCGTTCACAAAGTTCTTGTTCAACATAACCCTCTTCATCTGATGTGATCCTTTTTCTGATGATGTCGCCATCAAAGTAAAGCAGCATACCATTCAACGGAATTACTTCCCAGTGATTCTCCACCAGGCAGAGACCAAGATATCTCCGTTGTTCATTAGATAGCAGAAATGGTATTTTTTCCATAGCCGGTTATTTATTGGAATTCAGGATATTAACATAGGGGAAAGAAATGTGTTTGATCAAAAACTGAATATATGGTCAGATCTTTTTACCATTGTTAAAATAAATTCATTTCTCCAGCAGCACTTATGGAATTTCTTAGTTGCGATGTTTAACCTTTAGGTACTGGGAATTTAAATTTAACCAGTAGATTTAGCTAACCTAAATCAATGATCTTTCCTACAGCTTTTAATTCTTCAACAATAGCTCTGCCAGCTCAAGATCAATTGGATAGGTGATTTTAATATTTCCTCTTTCTCCTTCGATGATATTAATCTCATACCCGATAGATTCTACCACACTTGCATCGTCGGTGAAATGGGCTTTAAACTCCTGGTTGTAGGCTTCTTTAAGAATATTGTGGCTAAAAGTCTGAGGTGTTTGAACCAGAAAGATTTCATCACGATTTAATGCCGTTGTTTTGTCGTTTCTAAGCAAGCGTACGCTATCGCTGGATTGTACTGCCGCAATAACATTTCCCTGTAGCTCAGCTGCTTTAAAACAGTTGTCTATAAGAGATTTGGAAACGAGTGGACGTACAGCATCGTGAATGGCAACATAACTTTCCTCTTCAATAGCGGAGATTGCATTTTTTACAGAGTAAAAACGCTCTGTTCCACCGTCGATAACCTGATGCGGTACATGGAAATTAAATTCTTCGCATAATCTGGCCCAGTAAGCCTGTTGATCTTTGTTTAGGACTAATAAAATTTTAGGTTGAGTATCGCTTTGTGCAAAAGCTTTTATCGTATGCATTAAAACCGGAAGGTTTTTGAGCAGTAGAAATTGTTTTGGGGTTTCTGTTTGCATCCGATTGCCAGAACCGCCTGCTACAATTATAGCGTAGTATTTCATTTTTGAAGATATGAGATGATAGATTTGAGATATGAGACTTGATTTAACTCAAATCTCATATCTCAATACTCAAATCTATATAATTAGCATGGCATCGCCATAGCTGTAAAATTTATATTTTTCTTTTACTGCAACCTCGTAAGCATTCATTACATTTTCATATCCGCCAAATGCACTAACCATCATCAATAAAGTAGATTCTGGGGTGTGGAAATTGGTAATCATTGAGTTAGCAATACTAAAGTCATAAGGAGGGAAGATGAACTTACTGGTCCAGTCGTTAGCTGCTTTTAAGGTTCTGTTAGCAGAAACAGCCGATTCGATAGCACGCATTGAAGTGGTTCCTACCGCACAGATTTTTCTTTTCTCCTCTAAAGCTTTGTTTACAATGTTCGCATCTTTTGGTTCGATGATAAACTGCTCCGAATCCATTTTATGTTTGGTTAAGTCTTCAACCTCAACCGTTCTGAAAGTCCCTAAACCAACATGTAAAGTTACTTCTGCAAATTCTACACCTTTAAGCTCTAGGCGCTTCATTAACTCACGACTGAAGTGTAAACCAGCAGTTGGAGCTGCTACTGCACCCTCGTGTTTAGCGAAAATAGTTTGATAACGTTCTTTATCATCGGCGGTAGCTTTACGTTTGATATATTTAGGAAGAGGGGTTTCACCTAAAATTTCAACGTTTTTTCTGAATTCTTCATCAGTACCTTCAAATAAGAAACGGATAGTACGGCCACGTGATGTGGTATTATCTACAACCTCAGCAACCAATAAATCGTCGTCGCCAAAGTATAATTTATTGCCTACGCGGATTTTACGTGCCGGATCTACCAAAACATCCCATAAACGTAATTCCTTGTTTAATTCACGTAGTAAGAAAACCTCGATGGTTGCACCGGTTTTCTCTTTATTACCATATAAACGGGCTGGGAAAACCTTGGTGTTGTTTAATATCATTACGTCTTTGTCATCGAAATAACCTAAAACGTCTTTGAAAATTTTATGTTCAATTTTACCGCTGTCTTTGTGTAAAACCATCAGGCGAGCTTCATCGCGTTGTTCTGCCGGATTGTTGGCAACTAATGATTCAGGTAAGTTGAATTTGAATTGTGATAATTTCATTCTTGATGAATTTTTTGAGGTGCAAAAATACGAATTTAATTTTTCTTTTCCGTATTTTATCAAACGCAATTTGTGTATATTATGTTTTGAACATTTTAAATCAAATAATACAGTGCGATTAATGCATTGTAGACGTAAAATTAATTAGTTTTGAAGATAAGCTGTAACCTTTTGAGAGGCTTTGCATCTAACCTTTAATTATGATAATCTTTAGGCTAATAGGCGAGAGTTTCCGTTTTGCATTTGATGCACTGCGCCAGAATAAATTGCGCACCATGTTATCGCTTCTGGCTATAACAATTGGTATTTTTACCATTATCGCTGTATTTTCTGCAGTAGATACCTTTCGTGGTAAATTGCAGGCCAGTGTAGATAAATTAGGTTCTAACACCATTTATGTTCAAAAATGGCCCTGGAGTTTTGGTGATAATTACCCTTGGTGGAAATATATGAACCGTCCTCAGCCTTCGTTACGCGATTTTGAAGCCCTGCGGGAACGAATTGAAAATGCACAAGGCGTTACTTTCGAAATATCGACCAGCGATAGGACCATCAAATATAGAAGTAGTTCGGTTGAAGGGATTTCGGTATGGGCGGCATCGCACGATTTTAATAAAACCTGGAATTTCGAACTTCAGGATGGACGCTATTTTACTGAAAATGAAAGTAAAAACGGATCACCTGTTTGTATTTTAGGTTCTGATATTGCCGATGGACTTTTTGATGGAGATGCGGCGGTAGGTAAACAGGTTCAGATTTTAGGAAGAAGATTGACTGTGGTAGGCGTTTTTAAAAAAGAAGGGGAAGATATGTTGGGTACTTCTCTTGATAAAAATGTAAATATTCCCATTGCTTTTGCGAAAGGTGTTTTAGATATCCAGAGTGAACGTTATGGTCCGCAAATTACCGTTCGTGGTAAGGATAATGTAAGTTTAGAAGAAGTTGAAAGCGAATTAAAAGGCTTAATGCGTTCCATCCATAGAATTAAACCAGGCCAGGAAGAAGATTTTGCATTAAATAAAACCACTATTATTTCTAACCAGTTAGATTCGATGTTTAAAATGGTGAATATTGCCGGTTGGGTAATTGGTGGATTTTCGATTTTGGTTGGTGGTTTTAGTATTGCCAATATCATGTTCGTTTCGGTTAAGGAACGTACCAATATTATCGGTATCCAGAAATCATTGGGCGCTAAAAATTATTTTATCCTGCTTCAATTCATATTTGAATCCATCTCGTTATGTATTTTAGGTGGTTTGCTGGGTTTATTACTCGTCTTTTTACTCGCGCTGGGGATTGGTGCTGCCACAGATTTCCATATTATATTGGGCTTGAATAATATTGCCTTAGGTATTGGAATATCGATCATTATTGGTACGATCTCTGGTTTTTGGCCTGCATATTCAGCCTCGAGGTTAGATCCGGTAGAGGCGATTAGAAGTTAATTCAGTTGATAGTTTTTAGTTAGCAATTTGCAGTTGTCTGCACTTACCGTAGTGAATAAACCTTATTGAAGTGGAAGCCCGCAGCATAGCGAGGACTTATAACGGAAAGAAGGACTGGATTCTCAGATGAAATGCTTGCTTCATTTTCAAAATATAAAGAAATACTCTTATGAGGTCTAAATTAAATAAGAAGATTTCTGGCGATAAAATCGCCTTTCTCATTAATCCTCGTTACAAACGAGGACTATAGTAGTTGACAGTTTTTAGTTTTCAGTTGCACTTACCGTAGTGAATAAACCTTATTGCAGTGGAAAGCCCACAGCGCAGCGAGGACTTGCAACGGAAAGAAGGGCTGAAACCTCCGATGAAATGCTGGCTTTCATTTTCAAATCAAAAATATTATTCTAGTGGCCAGTGAGGAACCAAACACAAAGGGACTTGTTGTTATAGATCTCTTCACTACGCTGTGCTCTGGTCGAGATGACGGACTGGAGATGGGGATGTAGTCAAGATGATTAGATTATGCCATAGAAATTCGGCTGAAGACCGTTTTCAGTTGCACTTACCGTAGTGAATAAACCTTATTGCAGTGGAAAGCCCACAGCGCAGCGAGGACTTGCAACGGAAAGAAGGGCTGAAACCTCCGATGAAATGCTGGCTTTCATTTTCAAATCAAAAATATTATTCTAGTGGCCAGTGAGGAACCAAACACAAAGGGACTTGTTGTTATAGATCTCTTCACTACGCTGTGCTCCGGTCGAGATGACGGCCTGGAGATGGGAATGTAGTCAAGATGATGATCATACTATAGAAAATAAAACCCCTCGCTAAATTTAATAACGAGGGGCTTTTATTATATTAAGTCAACTGAAAACAGCCAATTGCAAAAGACTAGGCTAATTTACCTAAAGCTTCTTTAATTCTTCTTAATGCTTCAACTAAACTTTCGTCGGATGCTGCATAAGATAAACGGATATAGTTATTGTTTCCGAATGAATCTCCACCAACGGTTGCAACGTGACCAACGTTTAATAAATATAAGGCTAAATCTGATGAATCTTTAATTACGTTTCCATCTGCATCTTTTTTACCGAAGAAAGAACTGATTTCAGGAAAGAAATAAAATGCTCCATCAGGAAGATTTGTTTTTACGCCTGGAATTTCGTTTAACAAATTGTACACCAATTCTCTACGGCGTAAAAATGCTTCTTTCATTTCTAAAACACTTGCTAAACCTTGCTCGTAAGCAACAATCCCGGCTCTTTGTGCAATAGAACATGTTCCGGAAGTTGTTTGTCCTTGCAATTTATCGTTGGCGGCTGCAATTTCCTTATTGGCTGCAATGTAACCTAATCTCCAGCCAGTCATAGCAAAAGCTTTAGAGAAACCATTAACAATGATTACGCGGTCTTTAATGCTGTCAAATTGAGCAATAGACTCGTGTTTATCAACAAAGTTGATGTGTTCATAAATCTCATCAGATAAGATATAGATATTTGGATTTTTTTCGAAAACGGCAACCAGGGCTGCTAATTCTTCTTTGCTGTAAACCGAACCTGTTGGGTTACAAGGCGAAGAAAACATAAATAACTTCGATTTAGGCGTAATGGCTGCTTCTAATTGTGCTGGAGTAATTTTGAAATCACTTTCGATATCCGTATCAATAAAAACAGATTTTCCTTCTGCCAGGGTGACCATTTCTGAGTAAGAAACCCAGTAAGGTGTCGGGATAATTACTTCATCTTCCGGATCGATCAAGGTTAAAATAACATTCGATAAAGATTGTTTTGCACCTGTTGAAACCACGATCTGAGAAATATCATAATCCAGGTTGTTTTCTGTCTTTAGTTTGTTTACGATTGCCTGGCGCAGGTCTGGATAACCCGGTACCGGTGAATAACGTGTATAATTTTCGTCTAATGCCTGTTTAGCAGCATTTTTGACGTGATCGGGTGTATTGAAATCGGGTTCGCCAACGCTTAAACTAATGATGTTAATACCCTTAGACGCTAATTCGCGACCAAGTTTAGTCATTTTAAGGGTTGCAGATTCGGAAAGGTTGTTGATTCTTTTGGATAAGGTGCTCATGGTTAATTACTTTGAGCGCAAATATATAAACCAAATATTATTCTGCACTAAAAAAGACATAGTTTTTCTTATTTAATTTATTCGATAAGCGTATTTTTGAAAAAAATATCCTTGTGTCGGTAAAAAAGAAAGCGATAATAATTTCTCTAGTGGTGAGTGTGGTGCTGATGCTGGCCAAGTTTGCAGCGTATTTTATTACGGGATCAAACGCCATATTAACAGATGCGGCGGAGAGTATTGTAAATGTAATAGCCGGGAGTTTTGCTTTTTATAGCATCTACCTAAGTACACAACCCCGCGATGAAAATCATCCTTATGGACATGGTAAAGTTGAATTTTTTTCTGCATTTGTTGAAGGAATATTGATTTTGATTGCGGGCGTAGTGATTATTTTCAAATCATCGTACAACTTTATTTATCCTCATGTAGTGGGTGAGCTTTTAACCGGAACGCTGATCATTGGTATTACTGGCTTGATTAATCTGATTGTTGGTTTGTATCTTATAAACGTTGGTAAAGATGAACATTCGGTTACCTTGCAGGCTGATGGCAAACATTTATTAACCGATACTTATACAAGCGGTGCAATTGTGATTGGATTAATTTTAATTCAGTTAACAAATATTATTTGGCTGGATAGCTTACTCTCTTTTTTTGTAGGCTTTTACATTGTTTATTCTGGTTATAAACTCACCCGTGGTTCGGTGGGTGGTTTAATGGATGAAAGCGATTTTACCCTGGTTGAAGAAGTAGTAGATGTTTTGCAGAAGAACAGACACAATCCCTGGATTGATGTACATAACCTGCGTACGCAGCAATATGGCCCTGAATTTCATATTGATTGCCATGTAACATTGCCCTATTATTTTGACTTGAATAAAGTTCACCGCGAAATCTCGCAGATTGATGAACTGATTAATAAAAACGGCTTCCGTAAAGCAGAGCTTTTTATACATGCAGATCCATGTTTGCCCGAATGCTGTAATTATTGCCACATGAGCGAATGTCCGGTGAGGGCAGAGGCCTTTAAAAAAGAAATTGTGTGGACGCCTGAAATAGTAATCAAAAATAAAAAGCATTTCGAAAATGAGCTACTTTAATGTCAGGGTTTATGGATTGTTAATTAACCAGAATAACGAGGTTCTGGTGAGTGATGAAGAGGAATACGGTTTTCGTTTCAGTAAGTTTCCTGGTGGTGGATTAGAGCTTGGCGAAGGCTTAATTGATGGATTAAAACGTGAGTTTATGGAAGAGTGTAATGCTGAAATTGAAGTATTGTCTCATTTTTATACCACAGATTTTTTTGAAAAATCTTCATTTAATGATAGCCAGGTGATTAGCGTGTATTATCTCGTTAAAGAAAAAGCTCCGTTGCTATTGGCCTTTAAGGATACGATTTACGATTTCGATGGATCAGGCGAAATTCTTCAGGCTTTCAGGTGGGTAAAAATTGAAGATTTAAACATTGAAGATATCACCTTTAAAACAGATAAAACTGTAGCTCAGCTTTTAAAAAATCAATATTCAGTTAAAGTATAATATGATGCCCGATAATTCCCAAGTCTCAGCCTCTTCCGCCAAACTCAATTTAACAGAACGCGATAAAAAGGTAATCTGGCACCCTTATACCCAAATGAAAAATGCACTTCCTCATATCCCAATTGTTAGGGGAGAAGGAGTATACGTTTTTGATGAGGATGGAAAAAGGTATATCGATGCGGTTTCATCCTGGTGGGTGAATATTCATGGTCATTCACATCCTTATATTGCACAAAAAGTAGCTGAGCAACTCAATGTACTCGAACATGTAATTTTTGCAGGTTTTACGCACGAGCCCGCTGTACTACTTGCAGAAAGGCTTTTACCCATATTGCCTGGCAAACAAGATAAAGTTTTTTACACTGACAACGGATCAACAGCAGTAGAGGTTGCCTTAAAAATGTGCCTGCAGTACTGGGACAATAAGGGTACTCCTAAAACGAAGATCTTAGCTTTTAAAAATGCCTATCATGGCGATACTTTTGGCGCCATGTCAGTAAGTGGGCGCAGTATTTTTACCGATGCTTTTAATAGTTTATTATTCGATGTTGAGTTTATCGATCTCCCCGATGAGGGCAATATCTCAAATCTAACCTCTCATATCTCAAATCTTAAAGATACCGCTTGTTTCATTTTCGAACCCTTAATTTTAGGTTCGGGTGGTATGCTGATGTACGAGGCCAAATATCTTGATGAACTGATTGCTGCCTGTAAAAAAGCATGTATATTAATTATTGCTGATGAGGTAATGACGGGGTTTGGCCGGACAGGCACTTACTTCGCCTGCGAGAAATTAGACCACAAGCCTGATATTATCTGTTTGAGTAAAGGTTTAACCGGCGGTACTATGCCTTTAGGTATCACGACCTGTACCGATGAAATATTTGAAGCGTTTTTAAGTGATGATAAATTAAAAACATTATACCACGGACATTCTTTTACTGCTAACCCGATTGCCTGTGTAGCATCTTTAGCAAGTTTAGATATATTATTGCGGGAAGAAACACTGGCTAATATTAAAAGGGTAGAGGCTAAACACGCTTTGTTTTTACAGGAGATTAAATCGCATCCTAAAGTTAAAGCGGTTAGGCAAACTGGTACCATTATCGCTATTGAGTGGGAAACAGGAAATGAAACTTCTTATTTAAGTAATCTGCGTAATTTATTGTATGCCTACTTTTTAGATAAAGGAATTATATTAAGGCCATTGGGCAATATTATTTATATCCTTCCACCATATATAATCAGCGATGAAGATCTGGATTATATTTATGCAGCGATAAAATCAGCTTTAGAAGAAGTATAGGCGCTTTTAGGTCGTAGCGAGACGCTACCAATGCTATTAAGTTAAGCTATTTATATGTCTGGTGCAACCTGCTTTTATTTTGCCGAACTTTAATTCTGGGAAAGCTTCTTGTTGGCTTTACCGCAACTACAGTTTTAGAAATTTGCTCTATTAGCCGTTTAATTATTGTTTTCAGTTTTGATCCCATGACTAACTCAATTAGGCTGTTCCTAACAAATCTGAATGCATTTTGCCAGTTGAAGATATAATCGTATCTTCTTTTATCCGTGTTTTTTTCAATCGTGTCCTGTGCGGTAATCCCCAGTAAAGCAACGAGATTCATCATGAAAATATGGGCCTCAAATTCCTGGTGTATGCCTTCTGGCTTACGGCTACCAAACTGCTCGAGTTTCATTTTGGGCTTGAGCTTTTTAAAACCCTCTTCAATCCCCCACCTGAAAGTATAAAGCTGGTTAATATCTGCTAAGCTGATATTCTTAGGCTCAAGTGAGGATATCAATAGTTCGATCTCACCTGTTGTTAGTTTGATTTTCGAAACTCTTACTTTTATGGGTTCGCAATCTTGCCCATGCTCGGCACAGGTCCTTTTTTCCCTTAAACTTGGTTGCCACTCCGTAATAAAATCCTCAGATGGATTATTCATTACCTGTTTGGCAAAGGTAGAATTCGATGAGCTAACCCTGATACAAAAGTCACTTTTCTGTTCGATAAGCCTCTTGAATATATTGAAGTAACCAAATCCCCTGTCTAAGATAAAAATAGCCTTATCGACCGCCAGGTTGTTTAGGCAATCCTTGAAAAGAGTTCTCTCTGAGTTCTTCATCTCGCTTATCCGACTCGCCAATACTGTCTTTGTGTTGATGTCAAAAAGCATAAACAATTGGGCAAGACAACTTTTGGCACCATTTTCATTTTCAGAATAAACGCCAAAGTGTTTTTTTATACCCGGTGATGCAGGCAGCGAGACCGTTGAGCCATCGCCGGCGATCAACTGAAAGCCTTTCCAACGTCTAACATAGTGTCGTTGATGAAAATCCACAAGTATGCTGTTCAGATCCTTAAAAAATGAAATTTCGACCTTATAACGAGCCAGTGAGAAAGCTGCCCCAGTAACTGTTTTGACTTTGAATTTGGGCAATAGAGTTGAAATATTGTATTCAACAGATTCCTTGAATAGATTCAAAATTGAGGTAACTACGATAGGAAAGGTAAGTGAGCGCTTTCTGATGAAAAACTTTGCTTTGGTAATATACTTCTCAGGGGTCGGATTTTTTTGAATAAAATCACATGTTTTTTTTAGGAGAAACGATATGTTTCTCCTTGGAAATATTGCTGGAAATTAAACTCATGTATCTTTTTTGATTGTATATAAATATACAAAAAAACTATCTGAAAATCCCAAAACCCTTAACTTAATAGCATTGGAGACGCTACGACCAGTATTAGGCTTTAGTTTATTTTTCTTTTAACAAAACTAACCCAAAGGCATTTTGCTCATGTCCATATAAAGGATACTCCATCTTTGTCCATCAAGGTCAATAAAACCACAGCCATACATCCAGCCATCTTTGTATCCCGGCTCGCCATAGAGTGTACCGCCTGCAGCTACCACTTTTTGAGCAAGGTCATCTACTTCTTCCGGACTTTCTGCATCAAAGGAGAATAATACTTCGCCGCCATTACGTTTATCGGCAATACTGGTTCCTGCAAAACCCTCGTATAATGCTTCTTCGAAAAGCATAATGGCTAAATTATTTTCTCCTACTAAAAAGCAGGCCGAATCTTCGCGGGCACCGTACTGGAGGTTAAGTGTAAAACCAAGTTGCGTAAAGAATAATTTAGACTTGTTAATGTCTTTTACCGGAAGGTTTATCCAAAGTGATTTTGTCATAACGTTTTATGTTTTGTTGTAAGTAAAGATAGGGAACCGATTGTGGGGTTGACCTTGCTGAAAGCGAAAAATTACAGGGGTATTTGAGACAATTATTAAATCAACATGTTTTTTTAGAAGCTATAATGCGATGGATCGTCATTCCCAACTAGATTGGAAATCTTAATTTAATAGGCTTTAAAATTAGCTAAGCACTTTGTTATTAATGCCTGAGCCCAAGGGCATGTACATAATTAATTGTAATATTTTCTACCGCTCTCTGCCGCGGGGCATGGCAGTTTTCACAGTTAATGTTGTTTTTAGCTGTGTTCAAGAATGATACGCATTCTGGAGCGCCAAAGTACCCAAAGCATTTTGTCAATCCAGCAATGAGCCTTTGCACAACCCCATGCGCATCAAAAAAACAGCGGCACTTTGTTTAATCAGATATTGTTGTGTTTATTTGGTCTGATTGAGCCCTGCGGGGTTTGTGTTCAATATTTTTTAAAATTAAATCATCGTTAATGAACACAAAACCACTGCGTTTCAGGTTTGTTAATGCCAATTTATCTGGACTGCATCTGTTTTTTTGATTTCCCCGGCTCTTGGGATTGACAACGTTCTTCGCTAAGGGCTGTGATATTTTAAAGCAAGCTAGCATAGCGGCTTAAATTATGTTTAAAAAGTATATATCCACATAATATGCCAGGAGGGAATGACGACCTTTCAAAAATATTAAGGCAATTTATTTATAACTTATACAATTTCTGTGGATGTTGTTCTGCATAATTCAGAATTAAATTTAAAATATAACTGTTGGATTGATAAATGGATAAATCGTTCTTGATCGGCGCTAATCCATCTGCCAGGTAATTTTTATCTGTAAAATAACCCATTCCATAAAATTTTCCGTTTTCTACTACTAAACAACTAAATTCTTCCTCTTTCCGGCCTTCATCTACCAATGCGAAACTTGGTTGCTGATTTTGAACATCACTTAATGCTGCATTTAGTTTTTTGTTGTAAACGGCCACGGTTTCTATTCCACTGCAGGCACCAAAACATTGCCCATTTTCGTGTGCATAACATTTTGTAGCTGTTTTTTGCAAATAACAGAGCTTTGCACAAAGTTGGTATTTATTAACCAGTTGGTTTAAAAAATTATAACCTTCCAATAAACTGTTAAAACTCTGTATGGCATTATTATTCTTTTTATGTTTATCAACGGCTAAACGCAGGTAGCCGTTCTGATCTTCGAAAACGTATAAATCATATTTATGTTCATAACGTTTCATTGCCCGGTTATTTTCAGGCCATAGGCGCTTAATTTCATTAGCTTCTAAAATTAAGGCCATCAGTTCAGTTCCGCAGATCACGAAGTCAACATGATGGATGGTGCGTAGAAAATCCTGTCGCTGCCGATTGGGTGTATTACCGGTAAAATGACTGGCTACGCGTTTTTTAAGGTCTTTAGCCTTACCTACGTAAACAATTTTGCCTTTACTGTCTTTAAAATAGTAAACCCCAGGCTGATTGGGCAATCTTAAAATAGAAGCTTTATCTAAGTGCGGCGGTAAAACCTGCTCTTTAGATGTTTTCTTCAGCATTTCTGCTATTATGCCTTCCTGATCATACTCCAGCAATAAATTGAACAGGATACTGGTAGCGTCTGCATCTCCTGCTGCCCTGTGCCGGTTTTGAATCGGTATCTCCAAGGCGGTACAAAGTTTCCCTAAGCTATAAGATGATTTGCCAGGAATTAGTTTTCTGCTCAACCGTACCGTGCAAAGTTTTTTGCATTGTAAATCGTATCCTGCAGCTGCTAGATGATGTTTCAAAAACGAATAATCGAAGTTTACATTGTGTGCTACAAAAACCTTATCGCTTAAGAGTTCATAGATTTGTAAAGCAACATCATCAAAAGCTGGTGCATCCATCAACATGCCATCATCAATACCTGTAAGTGCTGTAATATAATCAGGTATAGGTTGTTTTGGATTGATCAGGGTAGTATATGATTCTACAATCTGATTGCCATCATGAATGTTAATAGCAACCTCAGTAATGCCATTTGCTGAGGCATGACCACCAGTGGTTTCGATATCTACAACTGCGTATAACATTAAATTAATTTGAAATACAAATCTATGCTAAAATAATTAGTATAAAAATAATTTTGATTATTTCTTTAGCACAAAAAAAGCGGTTACATATTTAACGTAACCGCTCCCTTATTTTGTATGTAGCTGTTATTTAAGTTTATTGAGCAGTTTGCTTAAATTAGGTTTAATACCTACAGAAATTGGTACAGTATTAAAAGCCCTGTTCTGGATCTTACTAAAACCATACATGTAACTGGCCTCTACAAACAAATTAGCGCCACCAATATTGTATTCAATTCCGCCACCACCTTCGGCAATGCCTAAACCATTTGATTTATTATCTTGTGTAACCTGCAAAGTTGATGCATTAACCGCTGCCTGTGGGGTAAGGATAATTCCACCACCTGCACCAGCAAAACCATAAAAGGCCCATTTATTTACAATTTTACGGTAACCCAATGCCACATTTAATAAATAGGTGGTAGCTCTTCCTTTTTGAAGGGTATAGGTATATCCCGCATCTGGAGTAATCTGATTAAAAGTAAAGGCGTGTAAACTTACCTTGGGGTAAAGGAATAAACCGCCATCGCCTAAACCAAGGTTTAAACCTAATGATGTTGAAAATTTAGGCTTAAAATAATCGGAAGTTTCACCCATTGGGAATGCAAATCCAATTCCACTCATCGAGTAGAGTTTGTCAGGCCTGTTTTGTGCCAATACTCTGGTTGATACCATGGTAACCAGCAATAGAAGCGGTGTTAGTAGTTTTAATTTCATATCTGATTTTTTAATTTTCGGTTAAAGCATCTACTTTTCTGAGTAAATCTGCTATATTAAAAGGTTTTTCTAAATAATCATCGGGGTGGTATTTTTGTGATGCGATGTAATTTTCATCATATCTCGCCGATGCCATTATAATTGGTATATGCGCTGTTTCAGTATTTAATTTTAATTCTTTAAATACGGCACGGCCATCCATTCCATTTAACATGATATCCAAAATGATCAGATCGGGTCTAAAATCTCTTATCGTTTTAAAAATATACCGTGGGGAAAGTAGTGGATAAACTTTATAATGTTCGGTTTCTAATACTTCCTGGAAAACTTCTAACACATCTGGATCATCATCCACAATCAGCACTCTTTTCAAAACAGATAAATCAATTAAACAATAAATAGATTATCCTAATACAAAGTTCTGGACGTAATGTTTTGAATATGCATTAAAATGAATTGGCAATGCTGATGATGGGCGATAAAAGACTATATGCTGGAATCAGAACCGGGTCTTTCTTGCGGCAAATTGTTCTTGATGAAGTTTGCAAAAAGTTCTGTAAAGGTGTCTGAAATGGTAAAAGATATTTCGCCCGAGAGCAGTATTTTATTATTAAGTACACTTTTGATATGCTGTTTTGCAATTACAACAGAAGGGGTAATCTGAATAAATGCGGAATGCTCTTTTAGTATTTTCAAGGTCTTGATAAAATTAGATTTCGAACTCAAAAAAGCATTTTTTGTAGTTTTAAACTGAATATCGTATCCTATTTCCTCAACAGCAATTAACTCATTCAGATCTATTCTTACCAGGTCGCCGTTTTCTCCTTGTAAAGGGATATAAAAGAAATGATCGTCTAAAATGGAAAAAGGATGTTTTGCTTTTTTTCCGGTTGGATAAAGGTTATTTATCGTTTTGGCTAAATGTAAAATAGAATAGGGCTTAAGCAAATAAGCATCCGCCTCTACTTTAAAGGCATCAATGGCATACCTTGGGTGTGCAGTAGTGAAAACGAGGTATGTGGTTTTTTGTCTTAACAAGCTTGCAAGTTCGATCCCGGATAGTGAGGGCATCTCGATATCCATAAAAATAATATCAACAGGGTTAGACGCCGATATTTCTGTCAGGGCCTGGAGCGGTTCAGTGAAAATTTGGATAAGCTCTAAATCAGGCAGCTTTTCCATATATGCCGTCAAGCTCTCTAGCGAATGAGGATCGTCATCAATAGCAATACAACTTATCGACATTTCTTATAGTTTAGTTGATGCAAATTACAATTTCAGGCAGTAAAACGAAAAAAAAACATGTTTGCAATGTATTTTTTATGCATTCGGCAAGGAAAAATAGCTTTTTTTTGAGATGATGTATGATTTGAAAATTTTAATTAAAATTATTAAAACAGTTCCTTATTCCATTTTATAACCATATTATTTTGAAATATTTGTTTAACCAGCAACATTTAATTAGGGAACAGGTTGCGGCTAAACGCTTGCAAGAAGGTAATAGTACAAAAATCAAAGTCAAAATTTAATAAAAAAATATTTAATTGCTTGTATCATAATATATTATATTTTGAAACGTATTAATTTATAGATATATTTAATAACAGAATAATTATCCTCAATTATTAAAACAATATCCCATGGAAAATAGAATCCGCAACCTCAACAGATTAAACGTATCTATTACAAAAAAGGTTATCGAACTGCAGGAACAAGGTTACGACTGTGATTTTCTTTTGCTGGCCAATGGTAGTTTGCAATGTATGCAAACAAATTTAAATTATCCGTTGAGTACAGTAGCTATTAAACAGAGAGAACATGGCTACGATTTCTTTAGCCAATCTTATAAAAATGTTCATACCATAGAAACCGGTAATGGTGAGAAAGGCGTATTACTTACCGAAAAGCTATTTTAACTTACTGTTTCCCGGCCTTCTGATTTATGCTTAACCTAAGATTGAAATTTACTATTCTTAACAGGGTCTATCATAGGCTACTGGCATGAACAAAGAATGATCATGCTGTTCAAGGTCTGTCTTAATGCCATCTAATTCATTTCAATATTTCTTCAAGCTAAGCAGAGCCCAATATGATAAAATTTAAGGAAACTTGTTTTTGTTACAACCTCATCGAATCAAAGCGTTCAATTCTTCGTTTTTAAACTATTTACCTTACCTGAGGTGTTCTTTAACATAAATTTGCTACACATGGAGTAAAAAACTTTTTCTTCTCTTTTTTGTTTAAGTTTTATTGAATATATTTAAACAAAATAATGACTTACTCCATTGCAGATCTTGAACAGCTTTCGGGCATCCATTCTCACACCATCAGGATCTGGGAGCAGCGTTATAATGCGTTGAGTCCATTGCGATCTCAAGGCAATACGCGTTTATATGATGATCAGCAGCTTGTAAAACTATTAAACATTGTAACCTTAAATAAAAGCGGCTTAAAAATTTCTAAAATCTGCAGTCTCTCAGATGAACAGATTGATGAACTTCTCGATCAACAATTTTCTCGTCCTGCTGATGATAAGCAAGATGATTATTATGTTTCTCAACTTATAAAGTATGGTCTGGCTTTTGACGAGTCCTCTTTTAATCATTTAATTGATCAATGTATCGATCAATTCGGGCTTTCTGACTGTTACCGGAAAATAATATATCCCTTGTTATTACGCCTGGGTTTAATGTGGCGAAAAGACGATATTTGTCCTGCGCACGAGCATTTTTTATCAAATATTATCCGTCAAAAAATATTTTCCCATGTCAATAATCTTCCTTTAACTCAGCAATCAGGTCAGCGTTGGCTGCTTTTTTTACCGGAAGACGAAGATCATGATATCGGGCTGCTTTTTGCCAATTATATGCTGCGGATGCACGGTCATCAGGTTATTTTTTTAGGTAGCAAAGTTCCGTTGGATTCGATTAGCCGAATATTTTCAACCTTAAATGTTGGCCATGTTCTGCTTTTTATGATAAAATCCCAATTAGCGTCTGTAGCACAACAATATATCGATCAATTGTCTGAAATATGCCCGGCCACTAAAATCCACCTTGCCGGAAATAGTGAGGTTATCGGCAAACTAAACCATATCGATCACATCAACTGGATTAAAACGCTTGATGAATTTGAAAAAACAATAGAATACCCTGTTTTACATGAAAGAAATTTTTGATCAACTATCTGCCGATTGTAGCCGGCTTACCACTAAATCATATAGTACGAGCTTTTCGCTTGGAATTTATTTTCTTGGTAAAGAACTACGCCAGCCTATACATTCTATTTACGGCTTTGTACGTTTAGCAGATGAAATTGTAGATAGCTTTCATCATTATGATAAGGAATTTTTATTAGCAAAATTTAAGGAGGATACTTTCCAAGCCATTAACCTGGGAATAAGTTTAAACCCTATCTTAAATTCATTTCAAAAGGTTGTGAATCAATACCAGATAGATATGGAACTGATTGTTCTTTTTCTAAGAAGTATGGAAATGGATCTTTCCACACAGAAATATACTCCTGAACTTTACAACGAATACATTTTAGGTTCTGCAGAAGTAGTAGGGTTGATGTGCCTAAAAGTTTTTACCTATGGTAGCGATGTAGGTTATGAACAGTTGAAACCTTATGCCATGAAATTAGGTTCTGCATTTCAAAAGGTTAATTTTTTAAGGGATGTTAAAGCTGACCATCAGGCACTTAACCGGAATTATTTTCCTAATGTTAATTTGGCAGCGTTTTGTGATAATCAAAAAAGGGAAATCGAAAAAGAAATTGAACTAGAATTTGCGATGGCACTAACCGGTATTAAGCTATTGCCTGCTGCTTCCAGAAATGGCGTATATTTATCATACATCTATTATAAAAAACTATTTGCAAAGATAAAGCGCTTAAGTGCTGAAAAAATAATGACTGAACGGATCAGGATTTCGAACACCCATAAGGTTGGTTTGATGTTTGATTCAATTATCCGTAATAAGTTAAATGTAATTTAAATGGAAGAGCAAGTTATTCTGGTTGACCTGGATGATGTGCCCAGAGGGCAGATGGATAAGATGGAAGCTCATGAAAAAGGTATGTTACACCGTGCTTTTTCTGTTTTTATTTTTAATTCTAAATGCGAACTGCTGCTGCAGCAAAGAGCACTGCACAAATACCATTCGATGGGTTTATGGACGAACACCTGCTGCAGTCATCAGCGGATTGGAGAAAGTAATATGCACGCGGCTAAGAGGAGGTTGATGGAAGAAATGGGGATCGATTGCGAATTAAGCTTTTTGTTTAAATTTACTTATAAAGCAATATTTGAAAATGGCTTAACGGAACATGAGGTAGACCATGTTTTTTTTGGCATGAGCGATAAATTACCCGTTATAAACCTGGACGAAGTAGCATCTTTTAAGTATGTGGATCTGGATACTTTAACAAAAGATATTAAGGTTAATCCAGATGCCTATACACCATGGTTGAGAATCTCTTTAGATCAGGTGATCGCACATGCATCAACAGCTAAAACAAAAAACGGGCATACAGCCTAAGCCATATACCCGTATCTAAATTAACGCTCTCGAGGACAAATATAAGGCTACTTTTGAAAATTCCTAAAATTTAATATTTCTTTTACTTTAAGATTATAGTTCGAGGTATCGTAAAAGGTTTTACTATAATTTAAATACTTAATATTTAGTGTTTTATGTTTTTCGCTAAAAAAAATAAACTAAAAAATATTTTTTAGCTAGAGGTATAGTTTCTGGCATTTTTCGCAAAAGTAAGTCTGACGATGTGTTTTGCCAAGTTCCTTTTTCTCTATCTTGTGTTTAAGCGGGCACGCTTTCTGATTGTATATCTCCCAATGTTTACTTAATGTATTTTCCTTTTTCCATTTTAAAAAATCGAAACTATAATTCCTGGCCTCCTTAACCAATGCCTTTAATTTTGCAGGTGGTAAATTTTCAATTTTGGTCAGGGGATGTATGCGGGTACGGTATAAAACCTCATTTTTAATAATATTACCTACTCCACTAAAAATTTGCTGATCGAGCAATATATCGCAAACCATTACCTGGGGATTTTCTTTCAATGTTTTAATAGCTGCGCTACTGCTCCATTCATCAGCCATTACATCGTTTTCCCAATTGTAATGTTTTTTAACGTTTCCTTCCAAAAGGTCAACTTTGCAGGTATAGAAATTTAATTCATCTTTTTTAAAGATCAGGCCCAGCTTTAATGGCGTTTTTTTGCGCTCGTTAATTAAATAACTGCCAAATAGCATAAAATGAATGCGGATGGTGAAATCGTTAAAACAGATCAGGAAATGTTTACCCCAACTCTTAAAATCCTGGATCTTTTGATGGAGCAATCTATCTTTGTCGAAATCTTTTACATTACCTGCCACTTCCAGCACTTCAGGTTTACCCAGATGAAGTTCCTTGATTAAATCTTTTAATATTACGATTGATGGGCCTTCGGGCATATTATTCTTCCTCCAGTTTCTGGAATTTATATTTGTCTTTAATGTTGCTGTTAAAATATCTTCCTTTTGATCCGGATGCCTTTAACATCTTGTAAATCTTTTCAGGAACATTCTTGTACAGATAAACCATGCCGGTTACAAAAATGATTTTTAGTGTTTTTGTAGCTTCATCATAACTAAAATATTTGATTACTGATGATGGCATAATATCAGGGTTATACCTTAAAAACAGCGCCTATTACAAATGGTTTCAATCATTATTGAGTGTTAATTCTTCTTTCTGGACTTTGATTTTTTCCTTCTTCAAATCGATACGGATGATATTGTATAAGCTCATATAAACGTTTGCTATCCATACTATCGAAAAAAAAGAAATAATATAGCCACGCCAATCGGGATAAATCAATGTGAATTTGGTAATAAAGAGCAATATTAAGGTTACATAGTGACTAAAGCAGTATTCGCATGTAAATACATAAAAAAATTTCCTTTTTACCAGTTGATTGCAGTTTTTAGAGCGATTTACGCAGAATTCACGTGCTTCCCTGAAAATCTCTTCTTTAGTAACTGTCCACGCGATGCAGGCTACAGGCAAAGCCATAATAAAGAGATAATATAGGTGTGTTTCCATAGTAAATACAACCTTTAACACTTGAAAATGTTTACTCAAGCCATGAACATTTTAATCATATTTATGTTAAATAAAATATAGCTAATTATTATTTTATGGAAAGATCAGAAATTATATCTCTATTAGAGGTAATTAACCAACAGGTAAGCTCTTCAGTTTTAGGTGGCATGGAAGAAGAATATGAAGAGTTGGAAAGCATGGGGCTGATTAAAATTAACCGCGAATCGGTGCAATGGTCGTCTGCGATAACTCCTGCCGGCATTGCTTATTTGGGGCACGATTGATTCGGTTATTTAAAACCGAAAAATCGTTAGTCAGTCTGAGCGTAGTCGAAGACTATTTAATAAATTAAATTCTTGACCATATAAGAAATATAAGGTCATGTAAGGTTGCGTGTTCTTGTATGGTTAAAATGATTTGGAATCTGTGTAATCATTCAATATCAAGATTATTTTAATTTAACTACTGTTAGTGCCCAGTAGCCCTGATGGCAATGGAAATCCCTTTTGGATGATCGGTGAATTGTCTGATTTAATGATTTTAACCAAAAGGATTGTAATGTACAGCAGGACTGAACCCTTAATAATGGTTACTGACATTGCGCTTCAAAAAACAACTGGCAATTTTTAACGATTGATCTGTAGACCTCCTACCAATATCTTTACGACTAAACTTTGACTAATTTATTTTTGGAATTCTGCTAAATTTGCACCAAGTTTAGAATTGTGCCCAAAATAAATGGCTATTCTATCTGCAGATATGAACGATTTACAACTTAGAACGGTAAATGTAACCAGATACGTTACGCCTTTGCGCGAGGGAGGCTCTATGCCTGCCATTGCCGAGGCTGATGATAACTTTTTATATGTACTGAAATTTAGAGGGGCAGGGCAGGGTACCAGGGCTTTAATTGCCGAACTAATTGGTGGCGAAATTGCCCGTTATTTAGGTTTGCGCGTACCTGAATTGGTTTTTGCCAATTTAGATGAAGCTTTTGGGAGAACAGAGCCCGACGAAGAAATTCAGGATTTGCTAAAAGCCAGTGTGGGTTTAAATTTGGCATTGCACTACTTATCTGGCGCAATAACGTTCGATCCAACAGTAACTACGGTAGACGCTAAACTCGCCTCGCAGATTGTATGGCTTGATTGTTTTTTAACCAACATGGACCGTACCTGCAGAAACACCAATATGTTAGTGTGGCATAAGGAACTTTGGCTAATCGACCACGGTGCTGCACTATATTTTCATCATTCCTGGCAAAATTGGGAAGAGCAGGCTATTAAACCTTTCTTTTTGGTAAAAGACCACGTATTGTTACCATGGGCTACTGAACTGGAAAGTGTAAATGAAGAATTTAGTAAACTACTTAATGCTGAGAAGATTGAATCTGTTATTAATTTAATTCCTGACGACTGGTTGGAAGGCGAAACGAACTTCGAAAGCAAGGTAGAGCACCGTAATGCCTATACGCATTTTCTTACTACCAGATTAGCTCATTCAACTATATTTTTAAAAGAAGCACAGCATGCAAGGGAAATTCTTATTTGAGTATGCTGTGATTCGCGTAATGCCCAGGGTAGAACGTGAAGAGTTTATTAATGTGGGCATTATTTTGTTTTGCGCCAGGCAAAAATTTCTAAAAAGTGTTTTTTTCCTGGATGAGAAAAGAGTAAAGGCTTTTTCTGCAGAGATAGATTTAGAAGAGCTAAAAGAGAACTTATGTGCTTTTGAGAGAATAAGTACGTCTGCGAAAGGATCAGGTCCAATTGGTCAATATGACCAGGCTTCCCGGTTCAGGTGGCTTACCGCAACTAGAAGTACGGTAGTGCAGTGCTCAAAAGTACACCCTGGATTTTGTGATGATGCTGAAGAGACTTTATTGAGGTTGCATCAGGAGCTGGTTCTGTAGCGCCATGCGCATGGCGCTAAGCGTTTGAATTAACTTTATGAACAAAAATATATTCAGTTCCTGAACAATCCATCAATTAATCAGTTTACAATTGGCAGTTTTTAGTTAACAATCAAGCAATCCAACAATTAATCAGTTTAGCAATTCAACAATTAACTAATTTCCACAAATAACCCATCTACCTTGCCAAAAGAATATTTCAAAAAACTTCAGGATCTGCTTGATACCGAACGCAACGAAGATTTACAATCGTACCTAAAACTTACTGAAAATACCTCGGCTGCAGATAGGAGGGCCCTGGGGCTGACCTGGTATCCTATTGCAATCAGGAATACAGAAATAGGCCGTGGCGATTATTTAACCGTTGAACTGGAAAGAACTACCCATCAGGATTTTTCCCATCAGTTCCGTTTTGGTTCTGCGGTGGTATTATTTTCTAATCACGATGCCAAAGAAGATCGGATAGAGGGAATTATAACGCATCAAAGTGGTAGCCGGATGAAAATCAGCTTCCGTGTTGATGAATTACCAGATTGGACCAGAGATGGCAAACTCGGTGTAGATCTACTTTTTGATAATAACAGTTACGATGAAATGCAGAGTGCCCTTAAACAGGCCACACATCTGGCAGAAAATGAATCAGAAAATAAACTGATCCGTATTTTAACGACGGGAGAAAAACCATCATTTCAGGGAGAAGAGAAATTTATCATTCCCAATACACTAAACGACTCGCAGCAATTAGCGGTGAATAAAATTATAGCAGCCGATCATCTGGCTGTGGTTCATGGCCCGCCAGGCACCGGAAAAACGACAACACTGGTACATGCTATAAAATCATTGATTAAACACAGCGATCAAAAAATCCTGGTGGTAGCGCCAAGTAATACTGCTGTTGATTTACTTACAGAGAAGTTAGCCGCTGAAGGATTAAAAGTAATCCGTGTAGGTAATCCGGCGAGGGTTTCAGAAAGATTGCTTGCAGCTACTCTTGATCATCAAATGGCCGATCATCCGGAGATGAAAACCATTAAAGCTTTAAAAAAACAGGCCAGTGAATATAAAAACATGGCCCATAAATATAAACGGAGTTTTGGTAAAGCAGAACGGGACCAGCGTAAGGCACTGTTTGATGAAGCACATAAAATTGGAAAAGAAGTAGAAAAAACGGAGCAGTATATTATGGATAATCTGTTTACCAAAGCACAGATTATTACTGCCACTTTAGTAGGTGCTAACCATTATACCGTTCGGAATTTAAAATATAATACGATTGTAATTGATGAGGCGGGACAGGCCTTAGAACCAGCTTGCTGGATACCAATTTTAAAGGCGCAAAAAGTAATACTGGCTGGCGACCATTTTCAACTTTCGCCAACTATAAAATCTAATGAAGCAGCCAGAAATGGTTTAAGTAATACTTTATTAGAAAAAGCAGTAAATCTTCATCCAGAATCAGTTGTGTTGCTAAACGAACAATACAGGATGAATAAAGATATTATGGGTTATTCATCCCAGGTATTTTACAAAAATGCGTTAAAAGCCCATCAGTCTGTTGCCGATCATTTATTATTTACTGGCGATCAACCGATTCAGTTTATTGATACAGCAGGCTGTAGTTTCGACGAAAAATTAGATGGAACCAGTACAACCAATCCGGATGAAGCCGCATTTTTGGTTAAACATTTAACGCACCTGGTTGGCAATTTATCCGCTATTTCTACAACAGATGCCTTTCCATCCATTGCAATTGTTTCGCCTTATAAACAGCAAGTTCAGATATTAAATGCCCTGGTTCAGGAAAATGAAATTTTAATTCCATACCGGCATAAAATTGCGGTAAATACGATTGATAGTTTCCAGGGACAGGAACGTGATGTAGTTTATATCAGCCTGACCAGGAGTAATGGCGATGGAAGTATAGGGTTTTTATCGGATACGAGGAGAATGAATGTGGCCATGACGAGGGCCAGGAAAAAGCTGGTTGTGATTGGCGATAGCGCTACCTTATCGAAATCTAATTTTTATGCGGAGTTTATCCAATATGCAGAAAAACTGAATGCCTACCACAGCGCCTGGGAATTTATGGATTTATAGCCAGAAATGTTAATTTATACCGGTTGACATGCTGTGTTGTGCAATTTGGCGCTAAACCTTTTCCAGTTTCTTTTCTTCTGCGAGTTTGCCCGATATACTTGCCCCTGCAATTAACAGTTCGTGCGTAATGGTTTTGGTGTATTCTGTAATTTCGGATTTAAAATCTTTTACTGATGAACCTGAACGGATTTCTTCCAGTCTTTTTTCCCATTGTCCGGTAAGTTCAGCCTGCGCGATCTGTTTATCCTTCACTACTTCGTAAACAGCCAAACCTTTATTGGTAGGGACAAGATTTCGCTTTTCCCTTGTAATATATTCTCTGGTAATTAACGTTTCGATAATGGAAGCACGTGTTGCCGGTGTACCTAAGCCACTATCTTTCATGGCATAACGTAATTCTTCGTCTTCAATTTCTTTACCGCAGGTTTCAAGCGCTTTTAATAACGAAGCCTCGTTATACATTGGCTTTGGTTTAGTCTGTTTTTCTAAAAGCGATTTTTCGGTAATAGGCAATTGTTCGCCAGCAGCAACTTTTGGTAATGCTGCATTGTCTTCATCTTTTTTATCATCTTCAGGGTCGTTAAAAACAGCCCGCCAGCCTGCAGAACGGATTACCGTTCCATTGGCTACAAAAGTAACTCCTGATTGAATGGTTATTTTGGTTAACTCTTTGATACATTCCTGGTGAAATGCCTCGATCATACGCCCAACAAGCATATCGTATACCGCTTGTTTATCCGGACTCAATCCATACGCCTGTTCGCCAGTAGGTAAAACAGCATGGTGATCGGTTACTTTTTTAGCGTTAACACTTCGTTTATTTAAAGCAATGGTTTGCAGAAACTGTGCTTGTTTTCCAAAATCAGCATGATCGGTGAATTTTGCAATCAGATCCGGAACGCCGGCAAAAACATCATCGCCAATATAGCGAGATCCGGTACGCGGGTAAGAAACCAATTTGCTTTCATACAGGTTCTGTAAGATATTAAGTGTTTGATCAGCAGTATATCCTTTTTTCTTATTAGCTTCCTGCTGCAAGCTGCTTAAGTCGTGCAGTAGCGGAGGGGGTTCCTTTCTTGGCTTAGCTTCTACAGCCGTAATGTTTCCACCTGTTGGAAAGCCAGAGGCCACATCCTCTACAAGCGCAAATAACTTTTCTACCTCTTTCTTTTCCTTATAGTTGGAGGTTGATATAGCCTTAAAAACCTGTTCATCTTTAGCCAGCAAAATGCTGATCTGGTAATAGGTTTGGGGAACGAAATTTTTAATCTCTAAAAAACGGGCACAAATCATCGCGAGGGTAGGTGTTTGTACGCGTCCCAGCGAAAGGACTGTTCTATTGCCTGCAGAAATACTTAATGCCTGTGTAGCATTCATTCCCACCAGCCAATCCGATTCAGAGCGACAATGGGCCGAATTAAATAAAGTATCGTAATCTGTTCCGGGTTTTAAATTTCTGAATCCATCTTTTATCGCTTCATCTGTTTGCGAAGAGATCCAGAGGCGTTTGAATGGTTTTTTGCATTTCAGGTAATAATAAATGTACCTGAAAATCAATTCACCCTCACGCCCCGCATCCGTTGCTACAATAATTTCGCTCGCCTCATCAAAAAGTTTTTTTATCGTATCTAATTGTTTCCGAACGGCCGGATCTTCAACAAAACCATCTTTCGTTTTAATTTTCCTGACAGCAAGTTTGAACTTTTGTGGAAGCATGGGTAAATGTTGCTTCCTCCAGCCAATAAAACCATAATCCTGAGGAGGAGCCAATTGTAATAAATGCCCAAATGCCCAGGTAAAAGAATATCCTTTACCTTCAATGTATCCATCTTTTCTGGTGGTTGCTCCGAAAACTTTAGCAAGTTCACGACCAACAGAAGGCTTTTCTGCAATTACAATCTTCATGAATGGGCTTATCTTCTCAAGCGCAAAGATGATTAAAATATCGGCAACAGATTAAAAAAATTACTCACAATGCCTTTTAATACTCATTTTGTGTAAACAATTATCAGATAACTTTGTCCATCACTTGAATCGTTAATTTTTATATCGGATTGATTAACAATTTAATAATATCGCCATCTAACTGCTGCAATTATTTTAATGAATGGATAAAATTTACGAACTGAAAGGAAATAAAATTAAAGTTGGACTTGAGCCTCAATTAATCCGTGTGTACAGCAATGCTCAACTTTGGGCTTATCTGGAGGGAAAAGCAGATGCAAGGCTTGAGCGGTTCGAGCTTTTGGTAAATACAATTAAAGCCGATTATGAACAGCATTTCGGTAAAACACTTGCTATTTCCAATGCTTCACTGATTGTAGAAATCCTGGTACATGTGTACTGCGATTACCTGGGTTTATACTTTAACCGTATTGTACAAATAAGATGGATTCAGGATTTTGTTGAAAAACTGCTCAAGCGTGCCGAGGTTGTAGATTGTGGTGAAAAAGATGTGGACAGCAACCGTTGGGTTTGGGATTTGCTTGCAGGCAGCAAATCACTTTTCATTAAGATCCTGCCGAAAAAACTAAATGCCAAAAATATTAAGCACCATTAATCCATTTGAGCTGCTAAAATCTGTTCCTGATTTAGTATAACACTTGCAGCAAGTGTTTCATTTAAAAATGATGAATTGTACTGCTGGTCTGAATTATTGATAAACAGCACCGTCCGGTCTGAAATGGTATTGATGACCTGATCGGCGAGCTTAGCCGGAACAGCAGGGCAACCCTGGCTTCTGCCCAATCTACCTAATTGATCAATGCTTTTTTGACTTACATAACTGGCGCCATGAACCACAATTGATCGTTCTCTGGCATTGCTGTTAAAACCTTGGTCCATACCATCCAACTTGAGCGAACGACCATGCTTACCATTATAAATCTCGCCGGTTAAATAGAAGCCTAAACTGCTCTGGTTTGAGTTGATGTTATTTGAGAAAGATGAAGGTTTATCGCCACCACTGTTTTGTCCGTGTGCTACCCAAGTGTTTAAAATTAGCTTTTTACAGGCTAAATCGATTATATATAAACGTTTTTTAGTGCTTTCCTGATCGAAATCAGCAATTGTTAAAATAGATTTAGCATGTAATAAACCAGAATATTTCATGTTATAAAACCCGGTTAATGCCTTTTCGAAAACCTGTTCATTTAGTCCTGCAGAATCTAAATGAATTTCGTGGTATATATTTAAGATGTATTGATTGTACAGACTGTCTGCCGCTATATTTTTAATCGTATCTTGTTGTGTTTGGGGTCGATCTATCGCTTTCCAACTTGTTCCGACAATGCTCATGCCCACTAAAAAAATCGTAGCAATGTCCAGGATGTATTTCTTCATTCAGTATGGTTTAGTTTGATGTTGAGTTATTTATACGGTTGTTTTGCTTAAATGTTGCCCAAATCAATTCTGTAGTGCTACAATTACATTTGGTTTTACATTCTTGTGACTTAAGGCATGAGCATATAGCTTTTAGGAATTTCAATTTAACTGCTGAAAATGAATATCGCTAACAATCGCTTTTATTTTGTGTTATGTATTAAACCTGTATTATGAAAATTTTATTAACCGGAGCGAACGGTTATATCGGCACCAGACTTATCCCTTTATTGTTAGAAGAAAAGCATGAAATCGTTTGTATGGTTAGGGATAAGCGCAGGTTTGTTTCAGCTTCTGATTTAAGTGATCAGGTGAAGGTTATTACAGGTGATTTACTCGATGCAGAAAGCTTAAACGAAATTCCAACAGATATTGATGCCGCATATTACCTGGTCCATTCCATGTCTTCAAGTCAAACAGGTTTTTCTGATATGGAGAAAGCTTCTTCCGAAAACTTTTCGGCAGCCATACGAAAAACCAATTGCAGGCAGATTATTTATTTAACTGGCATTGCCAATGACGAACATCTATCTAAACATCTGGGATCAAGGTTAGCGGTAGAGGAAGAACTTAAATCATCAGGAAAAGCCTGCACCATTTTAAGAGCGGCTATTATTATCGGTTCGGGAAGTGCCTCATTTGAAATTATTAGAGATTTAACTGAAAAAATTCCTTTCATGATTACGCCCAAATGGGTGGAAACACGCTGTCAGCCAATTGGCATACGCGATGTTTTAGCTTATCTGATCGGTGTACTGCACAATGATAAAGCTTATGATCAAACTTTCGATATCGGCGGACCTGATGTGCTAACCTACAGGCAAATGCTTTTGGGCTATGCTAAAGAACGTGGGTTGAAACGATGGATCATTACTGTTCCGGTACTAACACCGCGACTATCTTCTTTATGGTTGAACATGATTACGCCTGTACCTTATTCATTAGCCCGTAGTTTGGTAGATAGCATGAAGAATGAAGTAATATGTAAAGATAACCGTATCCATGAAGTTGTACCAATAAAATGTTTAAGCTATGCAGAAGCTTTGCACTTAGCTTTCGAAAAGATCGACCAGAATTCTATTGTTTCGAGCTGGAAAGATGCCCTGAACCGGGGTTATTTAAATTCTAATTTTATGGATCAGATTAAGGTGCCACAAAATGGAACCTTACAATATAAAGTTAAAATGCCTTTTGAACGCAAAGCGGAAGAGGTATTTGAAAATATCTGGAGTATTGGAGGGAATAGGGGTTGGTATTTCATGGATTGGTTGTGGCATTTGCGCGGCTTTTTAGATAAAATGTTTGGTGGGGTAGGTACCAGAAGAGGCAGGACCAGCAATATCGATTTACAGGCAGGAGATGTGCTCGATTTCTGGCGTGTACTGCTTGCCGATAAAAAGAGTAAAAGATTGTTACTATATGCTGAAATGAAAGTACCTGGTGAGGCATGGCTTGAATTAAAGCTGGTAGAGTTTCATGGAAAAGCTTTTTTATCACAAATCGCTACTTTCAGACCAAAGGGTTTATGGGGTAGAATGTATTGGTATGCCATGTGGCCATTTCATATTGTTTTATTTAAAGGGATGGCCCGGGAGATTACCACTTACAAGCCCGATAATTAAAACTATTTGCTTATTTTTGCTGCATAAAGAATGTAAAATGCCAAACGAAGAAAATGATTACTCTTTCTGGACCAAATATAAGAGATTTGCTTCAACAGAAATTTTGATGTACCTGATCATGATCATTGGTATTGGGCTCGGGATTATTTTTTTAAGCTAAGGGCGCTTTGTTTCCCACAGATTAGGCAAAAAAGAAGCGCAGATTTTTACCAATTATTAAAGAAGTCGTCTATTTCTTTAAGCTAAGGGCAAGTTTTAAATAATCAGCCGAATTTACAGCGTTAATAAATTTCGAGAAGTCCGCATATTTTTCTGCAGGAAATGTTCCATCGTTCAAAATAAACTTTCTATAGTAGGTTAATTTCTTGCCTTCCACAGATATTTTACACACATATTGCCCAAAATCGCTTTTAAATGTTTTATCCTGTCCGATAATTAATTTGGTATCTACATTATCAGGTAGGGTATATACAATCGTATCTTCATCGGTATAACCACGGTTAATGTATACAGGCAATATTCTGTTTTTAATTTCGGGGATTGATTTTTTGATGTTAAAGGCATTAAGCTGTAAAAACATTTTATTGCTATTAACAGGCGCATAATTGCGTATATTAAGGGTAATTTCTTCCGTTAATTTGGGTGCCATATCCTTTTTCTGTGCAAAGGCTACTGCATCAAAATCTATATTATCAATATTGTAGGTTTCTTTAAGTAGTTTATGTTGTTCGGTAATGGATTTGCCGATCAATTCTTCCTGATTTTCGTATTGTGAACCCTCGTAAACCGTATTCATTTTCCCGGTTATGTTTCCATCGGCTTCGATGATGAGGTTTGCTTTGCGGATCTGCAGGTTCTCTGCAGTTGTTAGTTTTGGCGTATGCAATAGTTTTCCGCCATCGGCAGTACAGGCCAGTACCAGTCTATCATCAGTAAAATCGCTTAAAAAGCCGAAGGGAATTTTTTGGTTCGTGCATTCTAACCAGGTGGTATCACCCTTTAATGGCATACATAGAATGATATGATTGCCTTGCACCATACTGGCGTAGGTTGGATCCATACTTTTCTTTTCGGAACCAGCTGATACTACACAGTAATAAGAATCTATATTTGCTGCATTGAGCAGGCTTTGCATATAATTTACCAAAGCTTTACAGTCGCCATAGCCCAAACGGTCTACTTCACTTGCTGCAATGGGCTGTAAACCACCGATACCAATCTGTACGCTGATATACCTGGTTTTATCTTGTAAATACTGATAGATTTTACGCGCTTTATCTTTGTCTGTTTTTTCGTCTTTTACCAGATCTTTTATCAATTCAATGGTAGCAGTTGGCAGTGCTTTACGCTCTGCCAACAAATTGTCATAAATCCATGTACCCAGCTCTTTCCAGTCCGTATAACTGCCTTTGTGGTTGTAATAATAGAATGCTTGCGGTGTAATCTGGATGTTGGTGGCATAAGTTTCGTGAGCAGGACTGTAGGGCTCAGTTCTAACGGCCATGATATTATTTACTTTCCAGATTGTTTTTTTCTGCTTCTCATCAGTTAAAACGTCTGGTGTTCCGCTATAATTATTGGTTTTAATTCTTACCTGGTCTGTCGGCTTACAAATAAAAATATAGGTACTTTTTTCCACTGAAACATCATCTGCTGGTTTAGGGCTCCAATGGGGGATAATCAGATTTTGCTTATTTCTAATTTCATAATTGTAAACCAGGGTGTAAGGATATTGGTTTACCGATGGCAGATAATGTTTTACACGGCTATCAACAAATAAGGAGAACCCATCGGCCGCACTCATATCAGCAAAATCATTCTGAGAAAACTTGTTGGTGAGTTTGCCTACACTATTGTAAACTTCTCCCTTTATGCTTTTAATCGAAATATTTTTATCGTAATAGATGGCCAAACGGGCCTCATCTTCTCCATTTTGGTTAAAAACTGTAATAGCTTTTTTTACATTGAGCATTACGTTATCAGGTGAGCGCATATCGACAGTTATTTCCTCATTACGGATACAGGCATTGGCGCGGTTACGGAGGTTAGCAGGAATTAAATCAACATCGTAATTGTCTTGTGCAAAGCTTATTACAGAAACTAAAAGGAAGGAAAACGTGGTGAATAGGAATCTCATTTAATTTGCCTGTTTTAATAAAAATTCTGTTTTCTGGTTCTGGATGATTTTGCTATAGAATTCCTTTAAGAAAAGATATTCTTCCGGCTGATAAATAGCATTGTTAAACTGTAAAATCTGACTCATCGAAATGGTGTTTTCATCTAAACCCGTTTGCAATAAATACCTTCCGCCAGCATTAGGTAATGCTATGGCCATATCTTTTGGTTTTTCCAGCAATTGATATTTTTCTGGTAAAAGCACATTGATGATAATCCGCTCATCGGATGCCGCGCCCAGATCAACGGGGTAGGTACGTTCGTTTAAATTAAACGGATTTTTTGAAATGGTACTGATAAAAAACGGGCTGAAATAAAACTGGTCTTTAATGGTGCCATCGTTTATGGTAAACTCTACCTCATATTTTTCTATCAAAGAATTTTCTACACTATCCAGGTTCGAAATTTGATGTTCCAAGATCTTAATTCTGGTTAACCGTTCATCCAATTTCTCTACATATTCATCCGGAGAACTGTAACGTAGAATATCTTTACGTTTGTTATATGCCGCATAACCCATGGTATGGGTGGTTAAAGTACCAATAATTTTTCCATCCGTAGTCATTTTCCCTATAAGGATATAACTGGTAGTTGCTTTCTGGCTTGCCGTTAAATCGATCCAGTAAGATGGTTTTTTTAAGTTGATTACCCTGCCTTGATCGTTAATACACCGTAGGGGTAACAAACCAAAAGGTAAAAGTGGTTCAGTAGCGTCCAATAAATAGCTTTTATCGGCAATATTTACTTTAGCTACCAGGTAATTAAAATCACTCATAACCGGATAAAGTTTGTTTACTGTTCCGTTATCACGGGTAGAAAGGATAACAGCCTCTGCATCTAAACCAGCTGCAGAAAGTGCTGCAATTAAGCTTAGGTTAACATCGGCTATGTTGCCCGATCTGTTTTCCAGTGCTTTTTTGATGTTATCTTCTGAGTATTTTCCGTAATAATTATTCCACTTGATCTGTTTTTTGATGTAATTATAAACGGCTTTTGCTTTATCTAAATCGGTAGCAGTTCCTTTTGTGATTTCTGGAATGAGGTCTTTAAAAACATCTTTCCTTTTCATCTGGTCGCCCAATGTTTTATAAGATGACAGCTCATAATCAATATCTTTCCACGTTTTGGTATAGGACGTTTTACTACCATTTAAATTCTGAACATCCGAAAGCTCGAAATAGATGGCCGATTTGAAGTTACTCGGGGCGGTCATGTTATCTTCCTCAATAAATGCCGGAATATTTTTCATCACGTAGGTAATTTTTGAGCAATCTATAGCAACGCCTGAAAGCCTTAAACATTCTTTGCTCAATTCTGATTTTTGATCAGTCAGTTTTTGAAATCCGCGTAAAGAAACGTTATAGTTGTAAATGCCTGGGATATAAACCAAATATTCGCTAATCACCTTTGGAATGTCGCCTTGAAACTCCCAGGTTCTGAAATTAAATAAGTTAGGCGATTTTAACTTGTAACTATATTCAATTATTGAGCCTTCTTTGAGGTTTGGAAGGGTAAACTTGGTCAATCTGGTATATTTTGACCGGTTTTCGGTAAAAATGGCTTTTTTGTCCATAACCGTTTCTACAAAATTATTAAAGGTAGAAGCTTTTAAATCACTGATCGTCTCTTCGCTGGATTCATCTTTATAGGTTGGAATAACAATATTAGCTTCTTTAAAACCTTCTTTATTGTAAATTTTGATTTTTACATGGTATTCAAAATTCAGTTCTAACCTCCCTGTATTATCGTCTAGTTGAATAGATGCAGTACCAAATTCTTTTAAAACAATCGCATTTGCATTACTGTCTAATTTTTTTCTGTCGAATTCGTAATCGTCGTAGGTAATTGCTCCGAAGTTAAAGTTTTGAGCATAAGTGGTTAACGATAAAGAAAGAAGGAATAGTATGGGAAATATTTTATTCATTTGAGCGTGTATAAATTGTCGCAATTTAACCCTACAAAGTAACATTCTAAAATAATTTGAAAATTAAATTTATAATTAATAAAGCTGTTTTACAGAACTAATGAAACCTTTTTAGCATTTTTGAAAAAAAAGAATTTGACATTCCGATTCAAATCTAATGTCGCCAATCTCACATCATAAGAAATGAAATTAAATTTAAAGCGCCCTTTAGCATTTTTTGATTTAGAAGCTACTGGAGTTAATGTTGGAGCTGACAGGATCGTTGAAATAGCGATTTTAAAAGCCATGCCAGATGGTTCTGAACTTGTTAAAACCTGGCGCGTAAATCCGGAAATGCCAATTCCTTTGCAAACTTCGTTAATACACGGTATTTATGATGAAGATATTGCAAACGAGCCTACCTTTAAAACTTTAGCTGCAGAAATTGCTGAATTTATTGGAGAAAGTGATCTGGCAGGATACAATTCAAACAAATTTGATATCCCTATGCTTTTAGAAGAATTTTTAAGAGCTGAAGTGGATTTTGAGATGAACAATCGAAAGTTTGTTGATGTACAGAATATTTTCCACCAAATGGAGCAACGTACCTTAAAAGCAGCTTATAAATTCTATTGTCAGGAAGATTTAATTAATGCGCATGCCGCAGAAGCAGATGTTATAGCAACCTATAAAGTTTTACTTGGACAATTAGAAATGTACAAGGAAACTGAGTTCGAAAGCAAACAGGGCGTAAAAAGTATTCCGGTTGTAAACGACGTCGATGCATTGCATATCTTCACCAACATTAATAAACCTGTAGATTTTGCTGGTAGGTTGGTTTACAATGATAATGATGAGGTATGTTTTAACTTTGGTAAACACAAAGGTAAAACCGCTGCTCAGGTATTTTCTGTTGAGCCCAGCTATTATGCCTGGATGAAAAATGGCGACTTCCCCTTATATACAAAAAAGAAATTAGACGAGGAATGGGCAAAGTTCAATGCGAAGAAAAACGAGAACAAAGCAGCGCGACCTCAAAATAACGCACCTGCCAATAAACCTCAATATCAGCAGAAACCTCAACCGAAGCCAGAAAAACCTGCAAAGCCGATCGATACGGATATGCTGGAACAATTGAAAATGAAGTTTGGCAAGTAGGGTTGTCTGGTTAACCACAGATAAAAAGGATAAACACAGATAATTAAGTGATTTGGAAGAACTTAATGCTATAACGGAGAAGATCATTGGAGCTGCTTATACAGTCTCAAATATACTTGGTTGTGGTTTCTTGGAGAAAGTTTATGAGAATGCGATGTTCTTGGAGATAGTAAAGCTTAACTTATCTGTGCTCAAACAAAAGCCACTACATGTTTTTTACGATGATCAAATTGTAGGTGAGTATTTTGCAGATTTAATGGTTGAAGAGGAAATTATTGTTGAAATTAAAGCTATAAAGGAATTAAATGAGATTCATCAGGCGCAGCTGATGAATTATTTGGTTGCTTGTAATAAAAGATGTGGACTGTTAATCAATTTTGGGAAGCCAAGAGTAGAAATTAAAAGAATGCTAAATGGCTATTAAACTTTGTATAAAATCTGTGTTTATCTGTGTCCATCTGTGGTAAAAAAATACATCATGAAATCTATAAAAATATTTTGCCTTCTATTGTGTACTGCAATTTATGTAAATGCGCAAACCACTTTACCGATAGAACCGGTATTTCAGAAAACCTATCAGAAAGAAACCAGAAATGCGAATGGGAAACCCGGTAAGCATTATTGGCAAAATACTTCAAAGTATGATTTGAATGTAGATTTTAATCCTGGCAGCAGGTTATTAAAGGGTAAGGTTCAGGTAACTTATACCAATAACAGTCCTGATACTTTGAAGGAAATCTGGTTTAAACTTTATCCAAATCTGTACAAAAAGGGGACACCAAGAAAATCAAACCTGGCAGAGTCTGATCTTGGTAATGGAGTTGCGATAGAAAAAATGGTTGCGAACGGAAAATCAATCACCGATTTTAAAATTGATGGAACAAATATGACCGTTAATGTTCCTGCGGTTATACCAGGCAAAACCATTAGCTTTTCTATCGATTATAGCTATACGTTAAATAAGGGCTCACACATGCGTACTGGTCAGGTAGATGAGGGTTCTCATTTTGTAGCCTATTTTTTTCCCCGGATAGCAGTTTACGATGATGTGGATGGCTGGAACAAATTTCCTTACACAGGTGCAGAAGAATTTTACAATGATTTCGATCAGTTTAATGCTTCAATTACGGTGCCGGGAGGTTACGGTGTCTGGGCAACAGGAGATCTGAAAAACCCTTCGGAAGTTTTCCAGAAAGATATTGTTTCGAGAATGTTATCTGCCGAAAAGAACGATGCTGTAATTGATGTGATTACCGATAAAGATTTAGCCGATAAAAAAGTAACGCAACCTAATGCTTATAACACTTTTAAGTTTGAAGCCAAAAATGTAACCGATTTTGTATTTGCTTTGAGTGATCATTACTTATGGAAATCGAGCAGTTTAGTGGTTGATCCTAAAACGAAAAGAAGGACACGTGTGGATGCTGTTTTTAACCCGAAACATAAAGATTATTATGAAGTGATTGATTTCGCCCGTAAAACAGTAGAATCTATGAGCTATACTTTTCCAAAATGGCCTTTTCCTTATAACCACGAAACGATATTTGATGGTTTAGACCAGATGGAATATCCAATGATGGTAAATGATAATCCGGTTGACAATCGTACAGATGCCATTACCTTAACCGATCATGAAATTTTCCATACCATGTTTCCATTTTATATGGGTATAAACGAAACCAAGTATGGCTGGATGGATGAAGGTTGGGCAACTATCGGTGAGTGGCTAATATCACCAATGATTGATTCTACTATTCTTGATGAATATGGCGTACAACCTACGGCGTCCTCATCTGGCGGGAAAGACGATACTCCGATTATGACCTTGACACCTGATTTAAAAGGATCAGGCTCTTTTACTAACTCCTATCCTAAACCTGGTTTAGCTTACTTGTACGTTAAAGATTATCTTGGAGATGAGTTATTTACTAAAGCTTTACACACTTATATTCAAAACTGGAATGGCAAACACCCAATGCCATACGATTTCTTTAACAGTATAAACGAGGGCAGTGGTAAAAATTTAAACTGGTTTTGGAAAGCCTGGTTTTTTGAAGATGGTGTGACCGATATGGCCATTAAAGCTGTAGATAAAACTTCAGGTGGATATACAGTAAGCATTGAAAATAAAAGTGTTAAGCCTTTGCCTATTGATTTAACGCTAACTTATGAGGATGGTTCTGTTGAAAAGAATCACAGTACTATTGGCGTATGGGAAAAAGGCGACCGACAGGTGAAAATAAATATAACAACTAATAGAAAGTTATCTAAAGTAGTAATGGGGAACCCGCACACGCCGGATAAGGTTAAAAGTGATAACAGCTTTTCGGTGAATTAGATGAATACCAAGGAAGTCAAGTCGAGCCGAGCAAATCGCCCAAAAACTTGACTTCCTTAACATAGTCAAGTTTTTGGGCGATCGTCATCCTGAACTTGTTTCAGGACCTATTTAACCCAATTCTTAATGATAGATGCTGAAATAAGTCCGATAGCTATCGGATCAGCATGAAGCTCGTATTAATCCATGAGTCTATAAACATACTTATTCAGGTTTCAGAAAATTGATATTCCTTTTTAGTCCGGTAAATTTGTTGCGCTTGACAATTTGTTAGTTGATCAGCTGTACATTATAAGCCGGGAAATAGTTGTCGTTGCTAACCAAGTGAAGATTTTCAATAATCGATTGAGATATAATCAATCGATCAAAAGGATCATTATTGAAATGCTCTAGCTTTGAAAGTTGGATGATATGATTTAATGTTATCGGTAATATATCAAATCCACTTTTCTCTATAATATTAAATATCTCTTCAATAGTTGAATTCAAATCTAGTCTTCCAAGAGAATATTTAATAGATAGCTCCCAATAACTCACTATACTAATAAAACATCTGTTATTTGAATCTTCAATAATGTTTTTGATCTTTTTCGAAAGTTTACCATTATTAGTGATAAACCAGATTACGATATGTGTATCAAGTAACAAGTTCATTAAAGATAATCCTCAAAGCCTTCTATTGGATCATTGAAATTATCCTTCATGTTGATTAAGCCCTTTCCTAAACCTGCAATTCTCTTTTGCGGTTTGATTAAAGACCTATCTTTAGCCATTAAAGAATCAATATAATCTGATACCCGCTTTTTTAGTTCAGTAGGTAAGTCTGCTAGCTTGGTATATAATTGAATATCAGTCATCATATCAAATATAATAAAGATTTGTGATTATTCGGGCTTAAGAAAATCGATATTCCTTTTCAGTCCATTAAATTTAGTGCGCTTAACTGCCGATCCTTTAAAAACCTTTTCAAAAACATCATCTGTAATTTCAGTCAGGTCTTTTGCATTCAAATCCAGTAAGCCATTCTCCGGCTTAAAGGCTTCTTCATTGTGTGCTTTAGAGAAACGGTTCCACGGGCAAACATCCTGGCAGATGTCGCAGCCAAACATCCAGTTGCTCATTTTATCTTTAAACTCATTTGGGATCTCATTTTTGAGCTCAATGGTGAGGTAGGAGATGCATTTAGTTCCATCTACAACCTGTGGTGCAATAATAGCATCAGTAGGGCAGGCATCCAAACAGCGGGTACAGCTGCCGCAGTAATCGGCCTGGTATGGATGATCGTAACCCAATTCCAGGTCAACAATCAATTCAGCAAGGAAGAAAAAAGAACCTTCGGTTTTGCTGATCAGGTTGGAATTTTTACCGATCCATCCAATTCCTGATTTTTTTGCCCAGGCGCGGTCTAAAACCGGAGCAGAATCTACAAATGCCCTTCCAGAAACTTCTCCAATATTTTCTTCTATAAAATGAGTCAGTTCTTTTAATTTCTCTTTGATTACAGTGTGGTAATCCTGCCCGTACGCATACTTGGAAATTTTCGGTGCATTGGGGTCTGACTGCTTTTCTTCAGTATAATAGTTTAGCGATAAAGAAATTACAGATTTAGCGCCATCAACCAGTAATCTGGGATCAAGGCGCTTATCAAAATAATTTTCCATGTATTTCATTTCGCCATGACGGTTTTGGTTGAGCCAATTTTCCAGCCTTGGCGCTTCCTCTTCAAGGAACTCAGCTTTAGCTATGCCACAGGCCATGAAACCCAGACGCAGGGCTTCATCTTTTATCAATTGGCTATATTTCGCATAATTGTTATACACCGGTCTGCAAAGATAAGGCTTAGGAATTAAAACATTTTCATTAATCACTTGTTCTAGCTACAGAAACTAAATTAATTAATTATGGTTCGCCCTGTTGGTTTAACACTATACAGGAGAGCTTTTAAAGCATTAGCTATGGAAAATATAGATCCACAACATACGGAATCAGGAGCAGCTCCTAAACCGATTGAAAAAGATTACGAAAGTCATAAAGAAGATCCCGGGCCAGCAAAACCAGCAGTTACAGAAAAGGACGAAAACGGAGGAGGACAAGCTTTGAAATGGGTGCTACCTCTGGCTGTAATTATTGGCCTGATTATCTGGTTTGTAATGAGAAAATAATTAGCTTTAGATTAAAAATGAAATGCCGGTACATTAATTTGACCGGCATTTTTTATAGCAATTATTTTAAAAGTTTAACCTGATAAAGATCTTTCCTCCTGTCTTTTAGCACCTTTACTGTTCCGTAATGATGTAGTTCGTCTAATAAATGTAAATCAACATCTACTACCAATACCATTTCAGTATTTGGCGTTGCTTCTGCTTTTATAGCATTGGTTGGAAAAGCAAAATCGGACGGGGTAAACACTGCTGATTGAGCAAACTGTATATCCATATTATTCACCTTTGGTAAATTACCTACACAACCTGCAATGGCCACGTAACATTCGTTTTCTATTGCCCTTGCCTGCGCGCAGTGGCGAACACGGGTATAACCGTTCTGTGTATCGGTTAAAAATGGTACAAATAAAATCTGCATCCCCTGCTCGGCATAAATGCGGCTTAATTCTGGGAATTCTACGTCATAACAAATCAAAATGCCTACTTTACCACAATCGGTATCAAAAACCTGCACCTTATCACCACCAATCATGCCGTAATATTTTTGCTCATTTGGTGTGATGTGGATTTTTCTGTACTCATCTATTTTACCCGTACGGTGACAGAGGTAAGTAGCATTGTAAAGTTTACCATCCTCAATAAGTGGCATACTGCCCGTAATGATGTTTGTATTGTAACTCAATGAATATTCATGCATTTTTTGTACAATCTCTTCCGTTTTTTCGGCAAGCTTTCGCATCGCCTCAATTTCCGGTAAGTGATTGTAGGGTTGCAACAGGGGCGTATTAAATAACTCGGGGAACATCACGAAATCTGATTTGTAACCGCTCAAAGCATCAACAAAAAATTCTACCTGTTCATAAAAAGCTTCCATATTTGGGAACAAACGCATTTCCCACTGCACCAAACCTAATCGAATGGTCATTGCCGAACGTGCCGAGGCATCAATACCCTGGTAATAAATATTATTCCACTCAATTAAGGTGGCATATTCTTTTGATTCTTTATCGCCAGGTAGATAATTTTTTAATACTTTTCTGACGTGAAAATCATTCGAAATCTGAAAAGTTAAAGTGGGATCGTAAATTTCTTTTGCCTTTACCTTATCTATATATTGTCTCGGGCTTAACTTCTCCGCATATTCATGGTAACCAGGAATTCTTCCGCCGGCAATAATGCTTTTGAGGTTAAGGCTTTCACAGAGTTCTTTCCTGGCTTCATATAGTCTCCTTCCTAACCGTAAACCCCGGTATTCAGGGTGAACGAAAATTTCGATGCCATACAGAGTGTCTCCATTTGGATCATGTGTTGTAAATGAATAATCACCAGTGATTAATTTATAGGTATGCCGATCGCCATATTCGTCGTATTCTACTATAATAGCCAATGAACAGGCCACAACTGTGTCATCCACTGCAATACAGAGCTGCCCCTCGGGAAAAATATTTATAAGTTTTGCAATACTTGATTTCGGCCAGATGGAACCACCCATACTGTCGTAGGCTTGTAGCATTGATTCTTTAAGATCCGCGTAATCTTCTAGCGTTAGTTTACGTAATTCAATATTCATAATGTTTGATTTGTAGCTATTGAACACAAAAGCTGCGTTAATGTTTTCTTGAAAATGTTAATAGGTTGTGAGGTTGTATTTTTGAGTATTCTTTTCTGGAATAAATTATTAAATTTAAGTAATGACGGAAAATGAAGTATCATATATCATTCGAGGAAGTATTTTTAGAGTTTATAATACGCTTGGACCGGGCTTACTCGAATCTGCTTATGAAGCTGCTTTAAAATATGAAATAGAAAAGGCAGGGTTATTTGTGCAAAGACAGGTTTCATTGCCCATGCACTATGAGGAAATTACCGTTGATGTTGGGTATAGATTAGATCTTTTAGTAGAAAAAAAGGTGGTCGTTGAATTAAAATCAGTGGAGTTTATTATGAATGTTCATCATAAACAATTGCTTACTTATTTAAAGTTGTCAGGTTATAAATTGGGATTATTGGTCAATTTTAATACTGATAATATTTCTGATAGTATTTTCAGAAAAGCTTATCGTTTAGATCTTTAACAACCTTGTGGCACTTTTCCCGCAAATTTAGCAGATCAGGCTCGCAGATTTAAAATGATTTTTTTTGATCTGTAGGCCATATATGCTATCTGTGATGATCTGCGTTTTTTATCATTTGGAATCTGCGGGAAAAAAGCATATAGCATTAAAACAACTTCCCGGTTTGGCCAGGATAATTTTTCTTTATTGCTTATAAGCCGCCTCGGTAACTTCTCTGCCACCTGAAGTACGCATGATATATCCTTCCTGGATTAAAAATAGTTCATAAACATTTAAAGTTATCGGGTTATAAACTGGGATTATTGGTCAATTTTAATACTGGATAATATCGTTTATATTATTTTCATAAAAGCTTATCGATTAGATCTTTAACAATCTTGTGGCACTTTTCCCATAGATTTAGCAGATCAAGCTCTCAGATTTAAAATGATTTTTTTTGATCTGTAGGCCACATGTGCTATCTGTGATGATCTGCGTTTTTTATCATTTGGATCTGCGGGAAAATAGCATAAGTATTAAAACAACTTCCCGGTTTGTCCCGGAAAATTCTTCTTTAGATGTTTATAAGCCGCCTCGGTAACCTCTCGCCCACTTAAGGTACGCATGATATATCCTTTCTGGATTAAAAATAGTTCATAAACATTTAAAGTTATCGGGTTATAAATTGGGATTATTGGTCAATTTTAATACTGATAATATTTCTGATAGTATTTTCAGAAAAGCTTATCGTTTAGATCTTTAACAACCTTGTGGCACTTTTCCCGCAGATTTGGCAGATCAAGTTCACAGATTTAAAATGATTTTTTTTGATCTGTAGGTTACATGTGCTATCTGTGATGATCTGCGTTTTTTATCATTTGGATCTGCGGGAAACAGTATATAGCATTAAAACAACTTCCCTGTTTGGCCAGGATAGTTCTTCTTTAAATGTTTATAAGCTGCTTCGGTAACCTCTCTGCCACGTGAAGTACGCATGATGTAGCCTTCTTGGATCAAAAAGGGTTCATAAACCTCTTCAATAGTACCTTCATCTTCTCCAACGGCCGTTGCAATGGTTTTTAAACCTACCGGACCACCCTTAAATTTGTCGATAATGGTAACCAGAATCCTGTTATCCATCTCATCCAAGCCATGCTCATCCACATTTAGTGCATTTAAGGCATAGCGGGCTATTTCGGTGTCGATATTTCCATTTCCTTTAATCTGCGCAAAATCTCTTGTTCTGCGTAAAAGTGCATTTGCAATACGGGGCGTACCACGGCTACGGCGGGCAATTTCATAGGCGCCTTCGTCACTTATAGGTGTTTTTAATATATCAGAAGAGCGTAGCACAATTGTAGTGAGCAACTTAGCATCGTAGTAAGCTAAACGGGCGTTAATTCCGAAACGGGCTCTTAAAGGCGCTGTTAACAAACCAGAACGTGTAGTGGCGCCAACCAGCGTAAAAGGATTAAGCGATATCTGTACCGAACGGGCGTTTGGACCAGTTTCGAGCATAATATCGATTTTAAAATCTTCCATTGCAGAGTACAGGTATTCTTCTACAAGGGGAGATAAACGATGGATCTCATCAATGAAAAGGATATCGCCTTCATCCAGGCCAGTTAATAGACCAGCCAGGTCACCAGGTTTATCCAATACCGGACCAGAGGTTACTTTGATACCGGTAGCCATTTCATTGGCAATGATATGAGAAAGTGTGGTTTTACCTAATCCGGGAGGACCATGCAGAAGAACATGATCCAAAGCCTCACCGCGGAGTTTCGCCGCCTGAACAAAAATCTTCAGGTTTTCCATCACTTTTTCCTGCCCCGTGAAATCTTCGAAAGCCTGCGGCCTCAAAACCCTTTCAATATCACGATCGGTAGGGGTCAGGTTGCTTGCTTCAGGATCCAGGTTCTCATTCATACGGCAAATATAAAATTAAATGCTAAAAAAATTAGGATTTTTTAAATTTATCAGAAACGACTAGTTCTTTTGATCCTGCTGTGTATTGATAAAAGCCTTCGCCGCTTTTGGCTCCTTTTTTACCTGCGGCAACCATATTTACCAGTAAAGGGCATGGTGCATATTTAGGGTTGCCAAAACCATCATGTAATACTTTTAAAATTGCCAAACAAACATCCAGACCAATAAAATCGGCTAACTGCAAAGGCCCCATAGGGTGTGCCATTCCAAGTTTCATCACGGTATCGATTTCGTGCACACCTGCAACGCCTTCGTATAGGGTATAAATGGCCTCATTAATCATGGGCATTAAAATGCGATTGGCCACAAAACCAGGATAATCATTTACCTCAACCGGAACTTTCTCTAAACTTTGAGAGAGTAGCATGATGGTACTGGTCGTTTCATCACTGGTGGCATAACCTCTTATTACTTCTACTAACTTCATTACCGGAACCGGGTTCATAAAGTGCATTCCGATTACCTGATCACCTCTTCCGGTTACAGCAGCAATTTGTGTAATGGAAATAGAGGAAGTATTGGAAGCGAGAATAGCATGTGCAGGTGCATACTCATCTAGATCCTTAAAAATTTTCAATTTTAAGTCTACATTTTCGGTAGCAGCTTCTACAATTAAATCGGAACTTTGAACACCATCCTTAATTGATGTGTAGGTAGAGATGTTATTCAGAGTGACCGCTTTATCATCTTCTGTTAAGGTTCCTTTGGCAACCTGCCTGTCTAAATTTTTGGTAATGGTTTGTATTGCCTTGTCCAATGCAGGCTGATTGATATCAATCAGATTGACTTTATAATTGAATTGTGCGAAGGTATGGGCGATGCCATTTCCCATGGTGCCAGATCCTATAACTGCGATTTGTTTCATCCTTTAAAAGATTATAAAAAGAGAATTACTGGTAAACGATTAGTTAAATGAAGATCTTGCCTTAAAGCCGATCTCTTTTGATTTTGATAAACAACCTTATGGCGCTAACCTGGTTTTAGTCCAGATACCATTAGTCTTTTCGAAGTTTATCCTATCGTGTAACCTGCTTCTTCTTCCTTGCCAAAACTCTATTCTTGTCGGTTTTACAATATAACCTCCCCAGTGTGCTGGTTTCGCAATGCCTTTATCGGAACTTTTAGCTTTAAGTTCTTCAACTTTTTCTTCCAAAAATGTCCTGTTCGGAATAATCTGGCTTTGTGGTGAAACTACTGCTCCAATCTGACTGGCAATAGGTCTGGTGCTGAAATAGGCTTCTGATGTTTCTTTATCCAATTTTTCTACTGTTCCTTCAATTCTCACCTGTCTTTCAAGCTCTGGCCAGAAAAACACCAAAGCTGCATAAGGATTGCGTTTTAGTTCTTTTCCTTTAGCACTCAGGTAATTGGTGAAAAACCTAAAACCATCTCCATCAACGCCTTTTAACAGCACTATACGGGCATCTGGTCGGCCAGCTTTATCGGCTGTAGCCAAAGTCATTACATTTGGTTCGTATATCTGGGCATCAACTGCGTGTTGAAACCATTTTTGAAACTGGACAATCGGATCTTGGTCAACGTCAGATTCGTCCAGTGAAGCGCTTTTGTAATCTTGGCGCAGGTTTTGTAGAAATTCATTTGTAACTTGCATTTAACAAAAATAGGCATCTTTTATGGTGTAACAAATGATTATCATCATGCTGAACAATATAAAACCAAAAACTGGCCGCTTACTCATCTCAGAACCATTTATGGCCGACCCGAATTTTAAAAGATCTGTAGTGCTGTTAACCGAACATGGTGATGATGGAACAGTAGGTTACATTCTTAACCAGGTAGGAAATCTGATGTTGAACGACGTAATTCAGGACTTATGGGATGCAAAAAATTACATTTATTTCGGTGGACCTGTTGCTGCAGATACCTTGCATTTTATCCATAGGTGTTACGATAAATTACAGAGTGGGGAACCTATTGGGAATGGTTTATACTGGGGAGGAAATTTCGAAACACTTAAAATCCTGTTAAATACCAATGCCATAAGCCAGGACGAGGTAAAGTTTTTTATGGGGTATTCTGGCTGGGATTATGGACAACTTGATCGTGAAATTGATCAAAATGCCTGGATGGTGAGTGATACCTTTAACCCTGATCTCATTTTCAGTAATGATGACGAAAAGCTTTGGCGGGATGTAATTGTAAACCTAGGCCCGAAATATGCACATATTAGTAATTTTCCAGTAGATCCGAGTCTAAATTAATCAATTGGCGATTTTCAATTTAAAGGAAGACCAAATAATCTCAGAATACAGCGGGCGATGCAAAATTTATTTTCATTGCCCTTTTACATTTACGAAGGAATAACCTCATCTTTTTTATCAGTATGTCTTTAAAAGATCTTAGGATTTAATCTTAGATCCGTCACCCTGAATTCATTTCAGGGTCTATCATACTGGTAAGATGCTGAAATAAATTCAGCATGACGACCGCCTTGAGAAGCTGCACTAAAATGGCGATTTTAAATAGACTAATTACTCCTGACTTAGGACTCCAGATTATCTGCGCTTTCTTCAACTTTTCTTCTCAACTCATCTTTATAAGCCTGCATTTTAACCGTTAAAGATTCATCAGCAGTTGATAAGATTTGCGTAGCTAACAAACCTGCATTTTTAGCAGCGTTTAAGGCAACCGTAGCAACCGGAATACCATTCGGCATCTGTAAGATTGATAAAATACTGTCCCATCCATCTATAGAGTTTGATGATTTAACCGGAACACCGATTACGGGTAAAGTAGTGATAGAAGCCACCATCCCAGGTAGGTGAGCAGCACCGCCAGCTCCTGCAATAATCACTTTTAAGCCACGGCCTTGTGCTTCTTTCGCATAATTAAACATGCGTTCTGGTGTTCTGTGCGCAGAAACAACCGTAATTTCATAGTTTATTCCAAATTCTTTTAATACATCAGCAGCATCTTGCATTACAGGTAAATCAGATTTGCTACCCATGATAATGCCTACTAATGCCGAATTTGAATTTCCTTGACTCATATCTATTTTATTTCTTTGTTAACTTCTTTTAAAATTTTGTACTTCCACTTCGCTGTTAGTTCCCCCTTCAGCGGGCTAGGAAGCTATGCAATTACCTTCAATGTTTTTTGTACAAACCTTGCTTTTTCGATGGCTTTTTCCCTGTCAATATCTACAATGGTTACATGGCCCATCTTGCGGAAAGGTTTAGTGTATTTTTTGCCATATAGGTGAACATAGACGCCGTCGATAGCTAATATTTTTTCCAGATTTTCATACCTGGCTATACCTTCAAAACCTTTTTCGCCAAGTAAATTAATCATAATGGCATTGGTAATGCTGCTGGTATCGCCTAATGGCAAGTTATAAATTGAGCGTAAATGCTGTTCGAACTGAGAAACATAGTTACCTTCAATAGTCTGATGGCCGCTATTGTGCGGACGAGGGGCTACCTCATTAACTAATAATTCGCCATCTTTGCAAACAAACATCTCAACCGCTAAAATTCCGGTAATATTCATCGCAGAAGCTATGTTTTTGGCAATATTTTCTGCCTTTTGTTGCAAACTTTCAGCAAAAGTTGAAGGGGAAATTAAAAATTCTACCAGGTTGGCTTCAGGATTAAATTCCATCTCAACCATTGGGAAGGTTTTCATATCACCATTGGCGTTCCGGGCCACAATTACTGCTACTTCTTTTTCAAAATCGACCAGTTTTTCAATAATACAAGGCGCATCAAAAGCATTCTCAAGATCGGTGGCATTGTTGATTTTCATTACGCCTTTACCATCATAACCATCTTTCCTCAATTTCAAAATGTATGGAAAATGGAAAGGACTGTTCTCCATATCTTCCTTGGTATTTACAATCTGAAAAGGGGAAGTAGGAATGTCATTTTCCTTGAAAAACTGTTTTTGTACGCCTTTATCCTGAATTAAACGGATCACCCTCGATTGAGGAAAAACTTTTTTACCTTCTTTTTCCAATTGCTCAAGCGCATCGATATTTACTTTTTCAATTTCAATGGTAATAATATCAGCTTTCTTTCCAAAGTTGTAAACGGTGTCAAAATCGGTAATGGAGCCATTTTCGAAATAATTTGAAATGTGTTTGCAGGGAGCATCCGGATCTGGGTCTAAAACTAATGTAGTTACATTGTAATTGATTGCTTGTTGAATGAGCATTCTGCCCAATTGTCCACCACCTAAAATACCTAATTTTAATTCGCTAATCTGTTTTGCCATGCGCTTGAAAATAATGCTACTTTTGTGCAAAAGTAACCATAATAAATTTTATTGATGAATGCTGATGCAATAATTATTGGTGCAGGTGCCTGCGGATTGATGTGTGCCGTGCAGGCAGGCTATTTGGGTAAGAAAGTAATTGTGCTTGAGAAAAATGAAAAACCTGGTGCCAAAATTTTAATTTCTGGTGGCGGCCGCTGCAATTATACCAATCAATTCACATCAGCTGAGCAGTTTATATCTGCCAATTCACATTTTGTAAAATCGGCTTTTACCCAGTGGACGGTTGATGATACCATTAGCTTTTTTGAGACTTATGGCATAACAGGCAAAGAAAAAACTTTGGGTCAATTATTTCCTGATGATAAAAATGCGAAGGATGTTGTTCAGGTTTTTACCTCCATCTGCGAGGATTTTTGTCAGGAAATTAGGTGTAATGCTGATGTAAAAGACATTGAAATATTACCTGATGGCTTTAAAGTAAGTTATGAGAAAAATGGTAAAACGGTTGTTTTAACGGCAGCTAAACTGATAATTGCCGCTGGTGGTCTACCTATTCCGAAAATGGGTGCTACCGATTTTGCCTTACGTTTTGCCAGAAAAAATGATCTAAAAATAATTGAAACTGCGCCGGCTTTAGTCCCCTTAACCATTACCGGTAAAGATGAAGAGTGGTTTGCCCAGCTTTCAGGCAATTCTGTTTTTTGTGAAGTCAGCAATGATGAAATCTCCTTCGAAGAAAATATTCTTTTTACCCATTGGGGATTGAGCGGTCCGGCTATTTTGCAAATCTCTTCTTTTTGGAGAAGGGGCGAAACCATTAACCTGAATCTGTTGCCCCATCAGGATATCGTAGCATTATTGGATGAGGAAAGAAAAACAAATGGTAAAACTTTATTATCTACGCTGTTAAACAGGATTTATACCAAGAAGTTTACTGATGCCTTAGGAAAATTTTTGCCTTTAAGCAAGCCTGTTGCAGCGTTAACAAAAGGAGAAATCGATTTAATTGAACAAACGATCCATCATTTTAAGGTTAAACCCGCAGGCGATAAAGGTTACGACAAGGCCGAGGTGATGCGCGGTGGGATAGATACTAATGAAATCTCTTCTAAAACCCTGGAATGTAAAAAAATACCCAATCTGTTTTTTGGTGGCGAATGTTTAGATGTTACCGGTTGGCTGGGTGGTTATAACTTTCAATGGGCCTGGGCCAGTGGTTTTGTAATTGCGCAGAATATTTAACGGTTGCTAAACCTATCAGGTTTTTTAAGTCTCTCAGGTGGTCAATATTATTTTGGAAATAGGCGGCTGTAATACTTCGGATTTGCAGCCCTGCTATCGTTCCAAGTCCTCACTCGTTCCTCGCTCCGGGCTTTCCACTTTATCAGGTTTATTTACCTAAAACAGTGGTTCTTTGGCAAAAAGCTCAGACGCAATAAAATCATTTAGGCTTTAAAATTTACGATTAAATTTAGTAAATTTGATATACTATGGAATCGTTAAAAGATATAATTTCAACAAATGCTGATATTTTAGGCGGTTTACCTGTCTTTGCAGGTACAAGAGTTCCAGTTGAAACCTTATTTTTCCATGTCGAAAAGGGAATCACCATTGACGAATTTTTAGAAGATTTTCCAAGTGTTTCTAAAAAGCAGGTTATTAGTGTCTTAGAAGTTGCTAATAAATTGATAACGTCAGATCATATAGATAAAATCTATGAAATTGCTTCTTGATGAAAACCTTCCCAAAAGATTAAAAGAACATTTCGAAGAACATGAGATTTATACTGTTCGTGATATGGGCTGGAATGGTGTTAAGAATGGAGAATTACTGAAGTTAATGATTGCGGATGAATTTGATGTATTGATTACTTTTGATAAAAATCTTCAGTTTCAACAAAATTTTTCAAAATATACACTTCCAATAATCGTTTTGAATGCATTTGATAATACTTATTTGACATTAAAAGAATTTATGCCACAAATTTTATTATCACTGAAATCGAATCTTAAAGTTGGTGCTAACATAATCACCTACAAATAAACATTTGGTATAATTTCCCAAGCCCATGGCTTTTTGAAAGTCTTAAATGTTCTCAGTTGAGAAAAATACAATACTTCACTGGTTTTCTTATTGGCAATATCCCTTCTGTGCAAATTACCAGCAGTGGTAAATAATTCGCGTGTTTTAAAATCGTAAACCCTTTCGGTCATATCTCCGGTATTTTGGTTAAAGTAAAGATTGATGGCGCTGGTTAAAAACCAATCGTTGTTTTCGAATTTAAAAGTATAGCCCAATTCCCAGCGCCACTCTGATCCTCCTTGAAAGCGGAGATAAAGTTGCTGGTCTTTAATCGCAGTCTTTTGCAGCGGGTCGCCCAGTTTACCACCTTCTTCCGAACGTAAAATGAAATCATTATTCTGTGTAGATAAATAATAATTTCCAGATGATTTGTCTTTAAAAAATAAAGCCAAAATCCTCGGTTTCTGTGTTTCTTTTATAATCGCGCTGCTGTTGTCGCCATAAACCCGGGTTTCATCAATTGCTTTGTCATATTCTAAAATTACTGCTAAATCGGCTAAACCATCGTTGTTTAAATCGCCGTAGGCCTGGTCGATAACTGTCCAGTCGGCAGGGGTAAACTGTTCAACAGAAGATCCTTGTGTTTTGATTTTAGGAAATATAAATGTTTTTTGCGCAAAGCTGAGTTGCGCGCAGAGCATCAGGATGTAAAGACAAAAAACTTTCATTCAGATAGAAAAGGTGTTGATGTAAGGATAAAACGTGTTAATTGGGCTTTTAGTTTACCATTAAGCTCAGAGAGAATTAACAGCCACGGAATTACTTAAAACACGGAAAATTAATCGCAGTTGATTTTCAGTTAGCACAATAGTGTTAAAATACAGCCTTAAACTTCCGAAAATCCCGTACTTTTGCAGAAAAAACAATTCCTTTTGAAAACCGAAATATTTGCCATTACGCCACCGTTTACTCAACTGAATACCCCATATCCAGCAACGGCGTATATAAAAGGTTTTCTGAATACCAAAAATATCAGCGCAACACAGGCCGACTTAGGAATTGAAGTAATTTTGGAATTGTTTTCTAAAAAAGGATTACAAGATTTATTTAGGGTAGACAATCAAAAACCTAAAAGCGACAACGCTAAACGTATTTTTGCTTTACAGGATGAATATTTAAAAACCATTGATGCCGTAATCGCTTTTCTTCAGGGAAAAAACCCAACCCTGGCCTTACAGATCTGTAGTGATGACTTTTTGCCTCAGGCTTCAAGGTTTGCTGCTTTAGAAGAATTAGACTGGGCCTTTGGAGCGATGGGTACGCAGGATAAAGCAAAACATATGGCCACACTTTATCTGGAAGACATATCTGATTATATTGTTGAATGTATCGACGAAAATTTTGGTTTTAGTCGTTATGCCGAACGTTTAGGCAGAAGTGCGAATTCTTTTGACGAGTTATACGGTGCCTTATTAAAAGAACCTACTTACATCGATCAGATCCTGATTTCGGTTTTAAAAGAGAAAATTGAAGCGGTACAACCTCGATTATTTTTGATTTCTGTTCCTTTTCCGGGCAATTTGTACAGCGCTTTCCGCTGTGCGCAATGGATAAAAGCCAATCATCCTGAAATCAAAATTTCCATGGGTGGTGGTTTCCCAAATACCGAATTAAGGTCGCTATCAGATGTACGGGTTTTTGAGTTTTTCGACTACATCACTCTGGATGATGGAGAGCTGCCAATCGAATTGTTGTACCATAATATTACGCATCCTATCCCGGCTGAAGCCCGCTTTTACAAAAGAACTTTTCTGCTTGAAAATGGCAAGGTGGTTTACCGTAATGATGCTTTCAGAAACGATTATAAACAAGCAGATGTAGGCACACCAGACTATACAGGCCTGCTTTTAGACAAATACATTTCAGTAATTGAAATTGTTAACCCTATGCACCGCATGTGGAGTGATGGAAGGTGGAACAAACTTACCATGGCGCACGGCTGTTATTGGGGTAAATGTACCTTTTGCGATATTTCACTGGATTATATTAAAGTTTACGAGCCTGTAGCCGCTAAGTTAATTGTGGACCGTATTGAGGATTTATATGCCAAAACGGGGCAGAATGGATTCCATTTTGTGGATGAGGCAGCTCCGCCTGCACTGATGCGTGAAGTGGCTTTGGAGATTATCAGAAGGAAATTAGCAGTTACCTGGTGGACGAATATCCGCTTTGAGAAAAGTTTTAGTCAGGATTTATGTTTGTTGCTCAAAGGTTCCGGCTGTATTGCTGTTTCAGGTGGATTGGAAGTTGCATCTGATCGTTTGTTGAAACTGATCGATAAAGGCGTAACGGTAGAGCAGGTAGCTAAGGTTACCCGCAATTTCACCGAAGCAGGAATTATGGTTCATGCTTATTTAATGTATGGTTATCCTACGCAAACGGTGCAAGAAACGGTTGATAGCTTAGAAATGGTACGCCAATTATTTGAAGCAGGTATACTACAATCGGGTTTTTGGCACCAGTTTGCCATGACGGCACATAGTCCGGTGGGGATGTATCCTGAAAAATTCGGGGTTGTAAAAGAAACAGAAGTGATTGGGAGTTTTGCCAATAACGATATCAATTACACGGATAAAACAGGCATTGATCATAATAAATTCAGCTATGGATTGAAGAAATCGCTCTTCAATTTTATGCACGGGATCTGTTTTGATTACGAACTGCAGGATTGGTTCGATTTTAAAATCCCGAGGACAAAAATTCCAGCCGATTTTATTGAAAAGGCATTAAACGACAGCGACCATTTTAATACGAAACCTACTGCAAAAGTAGTGTGGATAGGAGGAAAGCCTTCGGCAGATTATTTCATCAAATCCAAAAAGGGAAATACCTGGGAAATGGCCTCACTCACCTTCCACGATAAAAAGGAAACTTTTATCGTTCAAACCAATAAAAAAGAAGGAGAGTGGTTAACTGCTATCTTGAATAAAATTTCGATCTCTAATGAAAAAGTATATACTTTTCAGGAAGTTAAGACCGATTTTGAGACAGAATTGGAAAACTTTGAACTTTTCTGGTATTCGAAACCCATAAATACGTTAAGGGAATACGGGCTTTTAGTGCTGTAATTAAAAGATGATGATCGTGATCATTTATTTAGGTTATTATGCAAAATATAAAACAGCAAAAATGATTGGTGCAAAAACAAAATATAATCCTGCGCACATATACGCCCATTGGTCGAAAATGGGTGGTGTTTTATAATTTCTTCGTCTATAAGCTATAAATCCCATAATAATTGGTGCAATAAGTGCTAAATAAAAGTAAAACAAGTAGAAAACTGCTGACCATTGTAACAGAAAGAAAATAAAGACTATTTGAATCAGCCCACCATAATTAGCAAAAATCATAAGAAATTCTATGAGAAGAAAACTTTTTGATTTTTCCTGTTTTATTTTTTTTGCCAGGAGTATATAAAATATAATTCCAATTAAAGGAATGATTAAATAAATGATGATTTCTTTGGAATTCATAATATAAAAGTAAGATTTAACGTGAATAACAAAAATCAGATCTTCATTTTGAAATTCGTGAGAAAATAGATAATACAGATGAGTATAATCGAATTTATGATCAGCAATAACCAGGAAATAATGGATTTTCTATTTTTCATCAAGGCTATAAATGAAGTGATATAAGCCATTGCAATTAACACGAGGAATAAATTTACGGTTTGGATGCCCAGGATGTAGTAACCACTATATGAGAAAACCAGTATGCTTAATATTAAGAATATAACTGAAGCTGAGGTGTATAGTTTGTTTGGTTTCATCTTGTGCTTTCTTTAGCGCATTTTTTATCTTAATCTTGAGTTTTCATTCTACCAGGTCAATATCCTCAAATTTGAAATCTGAAGGAAATGTTTATCTCTTGTACTTAGCTTGAGTTTATGTTGTATTGCAGATGAGGCAATCCAAATATCGTTTTCAGGGATAGGCGTGCCTTTTTTTCTTAAATCGGCTTTAATCTTGCCATAAACCAATGTTGTGTCGTTATCAATTTCCAAAATGTTGTAAGTTGCTATCAACTGCTTAATATTCGCTATGTTTTGCTCAACTTTAACCGAATATTCTGCGCCATAAAATAGTTCTCCAATAACAATTGAGGATAGGTATACTTCAGATGTACTGTCAATGTGATTTGCAACGGAAATATCACCTTTCAATAAGGCCGAAATAATATTGGTATCCAATAAAACTTTATTTCCAGCCATCTAAGTCTATGTTTTCACAATCATCTTCAATAGCCTTATCCATTAATTCCATATCTGACTTTGAGATCATGCCTATAAAATCATGAGCTGACTTTTTTTTATCAGTTAATACTGATTTTTTTAAAACCTTTACAATATTCAAGTCTTCCAAATCCTTAAGAAGTTGGTATGCTTTGTTGTTATTGATCTGTAGTAGTACGGTTTCCATAAATCAAATTTACTTAAAATTAGATGATTATACTAAATAATTAATCACAGTTCGGAACGGTAAAAGTCCAGGTTTCTGATTCTCCATTTGGAATAATGTAGCCATTTCCCCTGATATTCTCGAACCACAATTTGCCACGAAGTTTTTCTCTTGTACCTACTTCATTTAAGGTAGCACTATCATAAAGGCGGCCATTGATCATCACATATTTGATTTTTTCCGAATTTCTAATGTCATCCAAAGGGTTAGCATCCATAATCACCATATCTGCCAGTTTACCTACCTCTAATGAACCGATTTCTTTGTTCATGCCCAGATAGCTAGCGCCATTTAATGTTGCCGCCCTAATGGCCTGCAGCGGGCTAAAGCCTCCTTGAACCAACATCCACAATTCCCAATGTGCCCCTAAACCCTGAATCTGCCCGTGTGCGCCAAGGTTAACCTTCGTACCACCATCGGCAATCTGTTTGGTCGCTTTTGCAATGTTGATGTGGTTATAATCGCTATATTCGGATGTGGTTCTGCGTCTTGACCTCGCGTCTATAATGGAGCGTGGGGTATAAGTCATTAATTTTTCGTTTTCCCAGACATTGGTTCTATCGTACCAATAATTTTCGCCCCACTGACCGCCATAAGCCACAATCAGCGTGGGAGTGTAGCCCACTTCGGTATTGTTCCAGAGCGTGGTTACATCTTTATAAACCGGTAATACAGGGATACTGTGCTCAATTCCGGTATGCCCGTCGGCAACCATATTCATATTGGTGAAAAATGTAGAACCTCCTTCGGGTACAACTTCCATTTTTAGCTGTCGTGCGGCTTCTAAAATCTGTTGACGCTGCTCCCTACGAGGTTGGTTGTACGATTTTACCGAAAATGCCCCAACTGCTTTCAACCTGCGTAAATTGGCAAGAGCATCATCTAAACTGTTAATCACTACCTTGAAATCGCCATCGGCACCATATAAAATGGAGCCTGTAGAATAAACCCTTGGACCAACCATTCTACCTGCCTTAAGCATTTCGCTCTGGCTAAAAACCATTTCGGTATTGCTTGATGGATCGTGCGAGGTAGTTACGCCAAAAGCTAAATTAGCCATATAACTCCAATCGTTCTGCGGTGTTATTCCATCCGGACTGGTTCGCAAGTGCGCATGAACATCAACAATGCCAGGCATAATGGTTTTGCCGTTTACATCAATTACTTTGGCATTGGCAGGGATGTTTACCGCATCAGCTTTCCCGATTGCAGTTATTTTATTTCCATCGGTAAGAATGGTTCCGTTTTCAATTACTTCATCACCTTTCATTGAAATGATTCTGGCACCTTTTAAAGCCACAATTCCGGTAGGTACATCAGCTTTTAAAACCAGATTGATATCGATAGCGGAAGCTTCTGTTTTAGGCGTAGTGCCATCAAAATTGAAAGCACTGTTTACATCAATGGTGAAATATTTCGGTCCTAATGTCCAATGCAGGTTTTTACTATCGTTGCTCCATTGAATGTATGTTCCACCGTCTGTTGTCACTTTTGTAACCGGAATAGCATTATTACCTGCCGATGCGTCCTGCGCCGTACCGATATTGATCATCGGTGTGATGTAAACGTTAAATAATTCATTAAACGCCACCCACTTATTGTCAGGACTGATGACGAACTGATTGGCATATTGTGAAGTAAAATGTGTTCTTTCATTTGCTCCGTTTAAATCGATACTTTTCAAGGCTTTTTTACCATCTGCATAACTTTGGAAATAAATGCGGGTATCGGTATTGTTAAACTGTGGACGGATACCGTTATCAGAGACCAAAGTTTTTGCGCCTCCATTTGCCGGCATCATGAAAATCCCCGTTCCGCGACCATAATTGTAACCCAAAACATCATTTCCGCTTCCTTTTCTGAAAACGATTTTATCTCCCTTTGCTGAATATTTAGGGGAGTAGTAAAAACCTTTTTCATCGCTTAGAGTGATGGTTTTACCTGATTTGAAATCGGTTCTTTTTATTGCTCCACGCAATTCATCGCTCCAGGTGGTATAAACCACATATTTTCCATCCGGACTAAAAGCCGGTTCAAATTCGAAATCCAAACCATTTGTTAATCTTTCTGGTGTTCCAGCTGGTAATTCTTGTTTGTATAGATATCCAGCTGCATTAAAAACGATGGTTTTTCCATCAGGTGAGGTTGTAAGTTGCCTCAACATTTTAGCCGAAAACTCGTTGCTGAAAACCTGCTGTTCAAAATGTAAAGCCTGTTGCACAGTTTGAATGGTATTGGCCTGAAAAGGAATGGTGCTGTTGATCAATGTACCTATTTCGGTTTTCCTGATTTTTCCTTTAGCATAAAAAATGATGCTCTTGCTGTCTGGTGTCCAGGCGAAATTCGGATAAACGCCAAAAATTGCCCATGTTTCCTGCTGATCGTGGGATAAATCTTCATTGACTGGCCACTCTTCGCCCGTTTTAAGATTCTGAACATATAGAGTAGATTTTAACCTTACCCGTTTTACAAAAGCAATTAAATTTCCATCGGGAGAAACCTGCGGGCGACAAGCACCTCCTTGCTCGTCAATTAAGGTAATTAATTTACCTGTCGTTAAATCAAGCTGGCGAATGGCATAAATGGTTCCGTTAGGATCTTTACTGTATTCGAAATTTGGACCAGGGCTCACATCTTCACTAAAATAAAGATATCTTCCGTCCGGTGAAACGTTGGGCTCACCCGCATCCTGCTGATCATTTTTACGTTTGGTTAACTGCACACCATCGCCACCATTTATGCTATACATCCACATTTCTCCGGCGCCTAATGATCGGCTGGCCGTAAAGTGTTTTCTTGCAATTAGGTATTCGCTGTTTGGCATCCAGGTGGCGTTATTCAATAACCTGAAACTCTCTTTGGTAACCTGTTTTTTACCCGAACCATCACGGTTCATGATCCAGATATTATCGCCTCCACTCTTATCGCTCGTATAAGAAATGTACTTCCCATTAGGGCTAAACCGTGGTTGAACATCCCATGCAACACCTCCGCTGATCAGTTTGGCTACTCCACCGCTAATGGGCATCACGTAGATATCGCCTAGTAAATCAAAAACAATTTCCTGCCCATCAGCGCTTACATCAAGATTCATCCAGGTACCTTCATCCGTATTTAGCGTGAAATTTTTTGTAGTGCCCTGGTATTTTTCGATATCCCATTTTTTTTCCTGGGCATAAGAACTGAAAAATAATAGTGAAAGAGCTGATAGAAAAAAGAGGTATTTCATTATGTATTAGGATGGTTATTTGAATAATTCGTGTATTTTTCTTTGAAGTAATTTTTTATCGGGTAGTTGTGTTTTGTATTCTGCGACTAAAGTGGGAGATAGACTTCTGCTCAATGCATATTCTACCACTTCGTTATCTTTATCTTTGCAGAGGAGAATACCAATACTTGGGTTTTCATTTGATTTTTTAACATCTCTATCTAAAGCTTCCAAATAGAAATTTAACTGACCTAAATGTTCAGGCTTAAATTTATCTACCTTTAATTCAAATGCAACTAAACATTGTAAGCCACGATGGTAAAAAAGAAGATCAATATAGAAATCGCTATTCCCAACCTGTATTTTATATTCTTCACTAATAAATAAGAAGTCTTTCCCAAGTTCAAGGATGAAATTTCGCATTTCCTGAACCAATTTTTTTTGTAAATCGCTTTCGTTGTGAGGCCCTGGAAGATTTAAAAATTCGAATACATAAGTATCTTTAAAGCTATTTTCCAGATCATTGTGTAATTCTCTCAACACTGTTGAGAGTTTTGTGTTTCCTATAATTGATCTTTCAAAAAAGCCAGATGAGATTTGACGATCTAATTCTCTAAAAGAATAATTCTCTTTTTTAGATAGCTTAATATAGAACTCTCGAGCTTCAGGGCTATTGCATCGCGAAAAGATAGCTAAATTATGTGACCAGCTAATTTCCCTCACCAGTGTTGAGAGTTTTGGATAATCTCTATAGCTTTCATAAAACTGTTTCATTCGCCAAAGGTTTTTATCCGAAAAACCTTTTAAATCAGGTTCATTCTTTGATAAAAATTCTGCTAGTTGCTTTACTACTGATAGTCCCCATTCGGCGTTTTTAACTCTGTTGTGTATATACTCACCAATATTCCAATATAGGTTTATTAATGTAGAATTAACAGTTTTCAATGCCACTGCCCGGGCATTTTTAATTAAGCTGATAACATCTGCAAACTGCGTTTCTAACATTTAATCCTTCTTATTTAGCAAAGTTAATAATCTTTTATAAAGATGATTTTTTCAATTTCTACAATAATAAATGGTGATTTTGGATTAAATGTATAGTTTTGATACCGCCGATTTATGACAGCAATAGAGATTTTACAAAAATATTGGGGACATCAAGCTTTTAGGCCTTTACAGGAAGATATTATTGCTTCTGTTTTAGAAGGAAATGACAGTTTAGCGCTATTGCCTACGGGTGGTGGCAAATCAATCTGTTTTCAAGTTCCTGCCTTGGTTAAAGAAGGAATCTGCATTGTCGTTTCTCCCTTAATTGCCTTGATGAAAGATCAGGTAGAAAACCTTAAATCGAAAGGGATTGAAGCCATTGCTATTTACGCTGGTATGGGAAAACGGGAAATCGATATTCTCCTTGACAACTGTATTTATGGAAAAATTAAATTCCTTTACTTATCTCCGGAGCGTTTATTAGCTGATTTGGTGCGTGTTCGTATTTCCTACATGAATGTGAACCTGATTGCGGTAGACGAGGCGCATTGCATTTCGCAATGGGGTTACGATTTCCGTCCGCCGTACCAACAGATTGCTAAACTCCGCGAAATTTTACCCAATGTTCCGGTGCTGGCACTTACGGCCACAGCAACTGATTTTGTAAGGAAGGATATTATCGAGAAACTGGAAATGAAAGACCCGCAGGTTTTTGTTAAAAGTTTCGCCAGGGACAATCTGAGTTATGTGGTTTTCGGTAATGAAGATAAATATAAAAAGCTGATCGATATCTGCCAAAAGGTAAAAGGAACAGGCTTGGTTTACGTGCGTAACCGCAGGGAGACTGCTGAAGTAGCCAATTTTATCAACAGGAATCAGATAAAAGCCGATTTTTACCATGCGGGTTTAGAACGCGATGTTCGTTTCCTGAAACAGGAAGAGTGGAAAAACAATAAAACGAGAATCATGGTGGCTACTAATGCTTTTGGGATGGGCATAGATAAGGCAGATGTTCGTTTTGTGGTGCATTTAGATCTGCCCGAAAGTCTGGAAGCTTATTATCAGGAAGCGGGAAGGGCAGGACGTGATGAAAAAAGGAGCTATGCCGTTTTACTGGCCAATCAATCTGATATCCTTGGTTTAGAATCCCGGTATTTAGATAGCTTTCCTTCACCGGATGAAATCCGAAAAACCTATCACTACCTTGGCAACTATTTTCAACTGGCATTTGGTGCCGGCGAAGGGCTAACCCTTGCTTTCGATATAGCTGATTTTTGTAAGCGATTTAATATCAGTGTTTTAAAAACAATTTCTGCATTGAAATTTTTAGAGCATGATGGTTATTTAACCTTATCAGAAAGTATTTTTTTACCATCGAGAATAATGTTTATTGCCAGTCATGAAGATATTTACCGTTTTCAGATTGAAAATAAGGCTTACGATGGCATAATCAAAACTATTTTACGCTCACATGGCGGCGCTTTTGATGGTTTTGTTAAGATTAATGAGGCGGATTTAGCCAAAAAAACAGGCCTGTCTTATCAAGAGATTATCGCTTTATTGAATAAGCTGCAGGCCATAGAATTACTGACATATATTCAACAGACCGATCAGCCACAGTTACAGTATGTTAGACCAAGGGTTGATATGGATCATTTTGATCTGGATGTGAAATACCTCGGGCTGAGAAAAGAGATTTTACACAAGCAGATTAATGCGGTGGTGGCTTATGCTAAATCTAATTTTTGCCGGAGTGTTCAATTGCTGAACTATTTTGATGAGCATCATGCTACAAAATGTGGTGTTTGCGATGTTTGCTTAGCTGAAAAAAGAGCCGAAAACCAGAACCAGGTGGGTGAAGAAATTGAATTTGAGATTATTTCTTTGCTACAAAAGCAAGCGCTAAGTCTTGATGATCTGGCTACCAATATTAAAAATGGTACTGAAGCTGAAAGAATTGATGCCATCAGAGAGTTATTAGATGCAGGTAAGATTAAAACTGATGGGAAGAAGTATTATCTTTAGATGTGAGATGTGAGATGTGAGATGTGAGATGTGAGATGTGAGATGTGAGATGTGAGATGTGAGATGTGAGATGTGAGAAAAATGCCTATCAAGTTAGCAATAAAATATTAGTTTTGTAATGAACTATTTAATCAGTGGTATCCAAACAATCAGTTTAGTCTTCCGAGAAGCGAAAAACAAATGATAGAAAAAGATAATAAGAAAACCATACGCTCCTGGGCTTTCTTCGACTGGGCAAATTCTGCCTATAATTTAGTAATTACCTCAACCATTTTTCCTGTTTATTATGTTGCAATTACTACAACAAAAGCGCATGGTGACGAAGTAACTTTTTTTGGTAAAACGTTTATAAATACCGTTCTTTCTAATTATGCGCTTGCTTTCGCTTACTTATTAATGGTGGTTTTGTTGCCGGTACTATCTTCCTATGCGGATGCGAAAGGCAAAAAGAAGTTCTTCATGAAATTGTTTACCTATGTCGGATCTTTCGCCTGCATGGGTTTATTTTTCTTCAAACTGGAAACTTTAGAAGCCGGAATTATTTGCTTTGTGTTGGCTGCAATGGGTTATGTGGGCGGTGTAATGTTTAACAATGCCTATCTGCCCATAATTGCTTCAACCGATAACCAGGATAAAGTAAGTGCCCAGGGATTTTCATACGGCTATGTTGGTAGCGTGATATTGCAGTTAATCTGTTTTGTTTTTGTGCTAAAACCCGAATTATTTGGAATTACGGATAAATCATTGCCGGCTCAAATATCATTTTTGTTGGTTGGTGTCTGGTGGTTTTTATTCGCTCAGATTCCTTTTAAGGCATTGCCTAAAGATGTGCCTAATCCAGGCTCTGTAAATAAAGGAATTATTAAAAGCAGTTTCGGTGAATTTGCAAAAGTGTGGAACCAGCTAAGGCAAATGAAGTTTTTAAAAACTTATTTAATTGCCTTCTTTTTTTATTCGATGGGGGTACAAACCATCATGCTTGCTGCTGCGGGTTTCGGCGCAAAGGTTTTAAAAATGGAATCGGGCAGTTTAATTGCCGTTATCTTAATCATTCAATTGGTGGCAATCTTAGGCGCATGGATGATGTCGCTTTTAGCCAAAAAAATGGGTAACATTAATGTTTTAATAATTGTAGTTTTGGTTTGGGTAGGTTGCTGTATTTATGGCTATTTTATAATTAATTCTACTCAATTTTATGCCTTGGCCGCCATTGTCGGCCTAATTATGGGCGGAATACAATCTTTATCACGGTCTACTTATTCTAAACATATTCCGGAAAACACAACCGACACCGCTTCATTTTTTAGTTTCTACGATGCCACAGAGAAATTGGCAATTGTAATTGGACTGTTTAGTTTTGCATTTATTGAGGGTTTAACACACAATATGCGCCAATCCATTATCGCTTTGGCATCATTTTTTATAGTGGGATTGGTGTTTTTAGTATTCCTGAAAAAAATCGAGCGCAATGAAACTGCAAAATTGTAAGTTTGCAGACTAAAGAATTTGTTGATGAAAGTAGAATTGTTTGTTCCCTGTTTTGTAGACCAGTTATATCCCGAAACCGCTTTTAATACGCTAAGGTTATTAGAAAAATCAGGATGTAAAGTAGAATACAACTCGAAACAAACCTGCTGTGGTCAGCCGGCATATAATGCGGGTTATTGGGATGAAGCTAAAGAAGTGGGTACAAAATTTCTGAACGATTTTTCTGAAAATACTTATGTGGTTGCACCATCAGCCTCGTGTGTAGGGATGGTAAAAGGTGGATTTAATGATCTTTTTACCAATACCATTGTACATAACAAATGCCGTAACTTACAATCGAATATTTGGGAACTTTCTGATTTCCTGGTAAATGTAGCTAAAAAGGATTATTTCGGGGCAGAGCTTGAAGGTAAAGCCGTTTATCATGATTCTTGTAGCGCATTGCGCGAATGTAAAATTAAGGATGAACCCCGCCAGTTGCTTTCTAAAGTACACGGTTTAGAAATGATCGAGATGGAAGATACCGATATGTGCTGTGGTTTCGGAGGTACTTTTGCCGTAAAGTTCGATGCCATTTCATCTGCTATGGCCGAACAAAAAGTTAATCATGCAATGGCCCAACAAGCTGATTATATTATTTCTACCGATTTATCCTGCCTTTTACATCTTCAGGGGTATATTGATAAAAATAACCTACCCATCAAAACCATGCACATTGCCGATGTGCTTTGTAATGGCTGGTTGGAGAGTACAGAATATTAACCTCCGGCCATGGTCTGTGTCCTCACAGACCATCATTATCATTATCATAATCAAAAATTTCGGTCTGTGAGGACACAGACCGAGGGGAAAAAACATTGTGCCTACAGGGTAGGATTAAACCTGCGAGGTTTTCTTTTAAAGAACCACAGTTTTTTGTTAAATAAACCTGACCGTCAGCGTTATCCCGATTTAAAGATCAATTTTAAATTTAAAGATATGTTCAATCGGGATTAAGCAAAGGGCAGGACTGCCGCAACCAAAGAACCACTGCAATTGCTTTTCAAAAACAACCTCCATTGTAAAGAATAAATTACATCTGTATTTAAAGGCCTTATTATGCTAATCCAGGCATTGATTTTAACAAAATTTAACACGCTTACATTACAATCTAAAATACCTTTGTTAAACCTTTTAGAGGCTTTCGTATCTAAAAATCAAAACAAAACCATCAAAATGAAAAAAATATTCATCGCTTTATTAGGAGTAATGTCGATTGCAAGCGTTGCAAATGCACAAAAAAAGACCTCCGGAGCAATACAATTCGAAAATACCATCGATCCGGCGGCGATGGCATCAGCCAGCGGTATACAGTTAACCGACCAGATGAAAGCCAGAATGCCTTCGTCTAGCAAAACCAATTTCGAGTTATTATTTACGGCTACAAATGCCAGTTATATGCCTGTTGAAGAAACGGAAGACAGCAATGGTGCAGGTGGCGGTGGCGGCGGAATGGGTCGTATGATGATGCGCTTTGGTGGTGGTGGCGGCAACCGTGAATACTACTATACTTTTGCGGATAAGGGCCTTAAAGAGGTGTTCGATTTAAACGACACCACTTATTACATGCCCAGTAAATTAACTTTATCTACTTCTGGTCCAATTGGTTCGATGAGGATGGGTGGTGGCAACCCCAGAGATACCACGAAGGCGCAACCTGCTCCGGCACCAAAAATAGAAGTGGTGAAAACAGATTCTACTAAACAGATTATCGGTTTTACCTGTCACCAGGCCATTGTAAGATCTACAAGAGCAATTAAGATATTGGATATGGATAAAAATGTTGTTGAAGAAACTAAAATCTGGTATACAAAAGATCTGGGTTTCGATTTTTCTCCAAATCCAAATATGTGGACAGAAGGTGCCGTTTTAGCTATTGAAGGTAGAGGCAACAGTTCAATTGCTAAAAGTATTGAGTATAGAAATGTGAGCGCAAAAGATGTAACTGCACCTAAAAAAGCAAAATTGATCACCGCTGAAGAATACAAAACTAAAATGGAAAACATGATGAAACGTTTTAGACAGAACAGACCTGGCGGTGGTCAGGGAAGAGCATTTGGAATGAATTAATTCATTCTACGAGACTTCCGAAGTTTGTGCTTTCGGCCAGCCCGCAGGCTAACTTCTGAAGTCTTATCATAAAGCCTTGAAAGTGTATCAGCTTTCAGGGCTTTTTTGTATCATTTTTGAAAGGGTTCTCTTTAGTTTTTGCATCTAGATGGAGAATGGCTATTATTGAGTTAAGATAATAATTAGCCAAATTGATTACAGTGGAGAACAAAACAAACTTATTAGCAACCAGGCCACATTTCGAAATTTTAGACGGATTGAGAGGTATAGCTGCCATTGTAGTGGTAATTTATCACTTTATGGAAATCGCCATTACCGATTACAATAAGAATTTTCTTTCCCATGGTTTTTTGGCGGTCGATTTCTTTTTCTGTTTATCGGGTTTTGTAATTGCATACGCTTACGATACACGAGCAGAAAATATCGGACTGTTGCAGTTTTTTAAGTTAAGACTGATCCGTTTGCATCCCCTGGTTGTTATTGGCTCTATTTTAGGTTTGTTAACCTTTTTATTTGATCCTTTTAGCGATTTTTATAGTATTTATGGCTTCGGTAAAACTGCTTTGTTATTTTTAACTTCATCTTTCCTGATTCCTTATCCGGTGATGCCAGAGCGTTATACCAATCTATTCTGTTTAAATGCACCGGCATGGTCACTTTTTTGGGAATATATTGCGAATATCTTTTACATCCTCATACTTTACAAACTGAATAAAAAAGTTTTGATTGCATTTGCATTAGTTGGAGCGGCAAGCCTTATTTATATAGGTGTAAAGGTTCCCAACGGCAATTTAGGTGGTGGCTGGGGCGGACAAAACTTTTGGGATGGAGGAGCAAGAGTACTGTACTCATTTACAGCCGGAATGCTGGTTTACCGTTTCAATTGGATCATTAAAAATAAACTTGGTTTCCTGGGGATGATAATCCTCTTGCTTATAGCCTTCCTTTTTCCTTATAGGGATGCTTATAACTGGATTACCGAGCCGATCATTGTATTGTTTTACTTTCCGTTTTTAGTTGCTTTAGGTGCGGGTGCCACACTAAATCCTTCAAAAAATATCTGCAAACTTTCTGGCGAAATATCATATCCCTTATATATGACACATTATCCGTTTGTTTGGGTATTTTTAACTTATGTGGCCGTGATAAAACCTGCAATGTTAACCTTATGGATAGTTATTCCGGTTTCAGTATTGATTTTAATTATGCTAGCTTATCTCATTATGAGGTTTGTGGATATTCCATTGCGTAAATATTTGAAAACCAAATTTTTGCTTTAATGTTATGATTAGTTCGTGGAGACACGAACCAATGCTGTTGAGAGATGAACCAAGGCGGTAGCAGATACTTAAATAAAATTTTTAAATGATAACGGTATATGAGAAATTTAAAGCTTGCTCTGTTCTTTTTTCCACTAAGTTTATTATTCAGTTGCACATCATCAACCAGTGATTATGCCTATAACGAAAAAGTAACTTCAATTTTTTTGCGCCAGATGAGGCAAATCGACGAAACGGACAGCGTTTTTAAAGATACTGCGAAAGTTTATATCAAAGGATTCCCGGATTCTATTTCCTTATCGCATAAAGCAGAAAACCTGGTTAATAATTTAAAAATGGAACTTGCTGATATTGCAGGTCTGAAACCAAGCAAGGCAGCTGAAAAGTTTAATGAAGGAGTTGTAGCCTACCTAACCGCTATAAACGATTATGGGAAAAAGGCAAAGGAAATGCTGCAGGCAAAAACGACTGGCGAAAAGAAAAAACTACATGATCAGCTGATGTTGAAATATGAAAAACTGAATACTTACCCTGACCGCCTATTGGCAATACAGAAAACATTCCTCAACGAAACAGGGCTTCAGCCAAAGTAGAATTTTAAGACACTCTGTTTAAATAGCAGGATAAATTTCGTACCTTTGCACAAAATAAAATCACATTGTAAGTGATCTTTAAAACTTTTTATTCAAACTTTAAATCATAGTTGTAGATGATTAACATTACTTTACCTGACGGTTCTGTCCGTCAGTACAAAAAGGGCACTTCTGCCCATCAAATTGCATTGTCAATTTCTGAGGGCTTAGCCCGTAACGTATTAGCCGCTGAGGTTAATGGCGAAGTTTGGGATTCAACGAGACCAATCGAATCTGATTCATCAGTGAAATTGTTAACCTGGAATGATACTGCCGGGAAATCAACTTTTTGGCATTCATCAGCCCACTTAATGGCTGAGGCTTTAGAAGCACTTTATCCGGGAACTAAATTTGGTATCGGTCCGGCTATCGAAACCGGTTTCTATTATGATGTAGACTTTGGCGACCGCGAATTTTCTTCGGATGATTTCAAAGCCATTGAAACCAAAATGATCGAACTGGCCAAACAAAAGGAAACTTTTGTGCGCGAAAGTGTAAGCAAAGCTGATGCGGTAAAATACTTCACCGAAAAAGGCGATGAGTATAAATTGGATTTAATTGATGGCCTGGAAGATGGTAAAATTACTTTCTATACCCAGGGTTCATTTACTGATTTATGCCGTGGGCCACATATTCCGAATACTGGTTTTGTAAAAGCAGTAAAACTGATGAATGTGGCTGGCGCTTACTGGCGAGGTGATGAAACTAAAAAACAGTTAACCCGTATTTATGGGGTAACTTTCCCTAAGGCGAGCGAGCTTACTGAATATCTTTTGATGATTGAGGAAGCAAAAAAACGCGATCACCGTAAATTAGGAAAAGAGCTGGAATTGTTTGCTTTCTCTGAAAAAGTAGGGATGGGTTTACCTTTATGGTTGCCTAAGGGAACTGCTTTGCGTGAACGTTTGGTTAATTTTTTAACCAAAGCACAGGCTAAAGCAGGTTACGAACAGGTTGTTACTCCACATATTGGTCATAAAAACTTATATGTAACTTCCGGACACTGGGAGAAATATGGTAAAGATTCGTTCCAGCCAATTAAAACTCCACAGGAAGGAGAGGAGTTCTTCTTAAAACCGATGAACTGCCCGCACCACTGCGAGATTTACAAAACAAAACCGCGTTCTTACAAAGATCTTCCTGTTCGTTTTGCTGAGTTTGGTACTGTTTACCGTTACGAACAAAGTGGCGAATTACATGGTTTAACCCGCGTACGTGGCTTTACTCAAGATGATGCACACTTATTCTGTATGCCAGAGCAAGTAAAAGAAGAGTTTAAAAAAGTAATCGATTTAGTGCTTTATGTATTTAAATCATTAGGTTTTGAAAGTTACACTGCTCAAATTTCGTTAAGAGATCCTGATAATAAATCGAAATACATTGGTTCTGACGAGAACTGGAGACTATCTGAAAATGCAATTATCGAAGCAGCTGCTGAAAAAGGCTTAAACACTGTTGTAGAATATGGCGAAGCCGCTTTCTACGGTCCAAAGCTGGATTTTATGGTAAAAGATGCTTTAGGTAGAAAATGGCAATTGGGTACTATCCAGGTTGATTATAACCTGCCAGAGCGTTTCGAATTGGAATATACTGGTAGCGATAACCAAAAGCACAGACCGGTAATGATTCACCGTGCGCCATTTGGTTCATTAGAAAGATTTATTGCCGTTTTAATCGAACATTGTGCCGGAAACTTCCCGTTATGGTTAAGTCCGGAGCAATTTATTATTCTTCCTATTTCAGAAAAATATGAAGAATATGCAAAAAAAGTTTTAGATGAACTAAATAATTCCGATATTCGCGGGCTGATTGACTTCCGTGATGAGAAAATCGGTCGCAAAATACGCGATTCAGAAGTTAAAAAGATCCCATACATGCTCATTATCGGTGATAAAGAAATGGCAGAAGGAAAAGTTTCTGTCCGTAAACATGGTGAGGGAGATTTAGGCGAGATGACGTTGGAAGAGTTCAACAATTTATTAAGAAAAGAAATAACAGTTTAAATTAAAATAGTACAAATTTGGCATTAGGAAGACCAGGATTTAACAGGGGACCACGTCCACCTTTTAAGAAAAAAGAAGCAGAGCATAACATTAATCAGTATATTAAATCGCCCGAAGTGCGTTTAGCTGGCGATAATGTTGAACCGGGGATTTATCCTTTGGCAAAAGCTTTGGCACTTGCTGATGAACTGGAATTGGATTTGGTAGAAATATCTCCAAATGCCGTACCGCCAGTTTGTAGAATTATTGATTACAGTAAATTTGTTTACGAGCAAAAGAAAAAGCAGAAAGAAATTAAATCTAATGCGAAACAAACTGTAATTAAGGAGATTCGTTTTGGTCCTAACACCAACGACCACGATTTCCAGTTTAAATTAAAGCATGCAGTAAGCTTTTTAGAGAACGGTGAGAAAGTTAGGGCTTACGTGCATTTTAAAGGTAGAGCAATTGTTTACAAGGAGCAGGGAGAGATTTTATTGTTAAAATTTGCCCAGGCTTTAGAAGATGTAGGAAAAGTAGAGTTATTACCTAAGTTAGAAGGTAAACGTATGTTCCTTACAGTTGCGCCTAAAGTAGCAAAAAAATAAAAATAGGTTTATAAATTAAAAAACAGGTTATGCCAAAAATGAAAACCAATTCCAGTGCTAAAAAGCGTTTTTCGCTTACTGGAACAGGTAAAATCAAAAGAAACAACGCATACAAAAGTCACATCTTAACAAAGATGAGCACTAAACGTAAACGCGCCTTAGGTCAAACAAGTATCGTATCTGATGCTGATATGGGTAACGTTAAACGTATGCTTTGCATCGGAAAGTAATTTATTAATTTCACCAGGTATCAGGCCTTAAGCTTCCGGTTAAACGGAACGCCGCTTACCAAAAAACAACAACAACATGCCACGTTCGGTAAACGCAGTAGCTTCGAGAAGAAGAAGAAAAAAGATCCTTAATTTAGCCAAAGGTTATTGGGGAGCAAGAAGTAAGGTTTATACTGTTGCTAAAAACACAGTAGAGAAAGGTTTGCAATATGCATACCGTGACCGTAAAGTTAAGAAAAGAGAATTCCGCGGATTGTGGATCCAACGTATCAACGCTGGTGCACGTCAACACGGTATTTCTTACTCTCAATTAATCGGTAAACTAGCTTCAAAAGAAATCGGTTTAAACCGTAAAGTATTGGCTGATTTAGCAATGAATCACCCAGAAGCTTTCAAAGCTGTAATTGATGCAGTAAAATAGAAATTTTCGCTTAGGCGATAATCATATTTAAAAAAGGTTCCGATGCAAATCGGGACCTTTTTTGTTAAACAGACTCAGACTTACGAGGTCTACCTGCACTATGCCCATCAGACCTCGTAAGTCTTGCAATGTGAATAATGAAATGATAGGTGCTGAAACAAGTTCTGTATAATGGATTTTCTAAAAAAGGTCGTTACCCTGAACTCTAGCGCGGAAGCTACGCAGTAATTTATTTCAGGGTCTTTTTAACTAACATATTTAATATAAGATAGATGCTGAAATAAATTCAGCATGACGGCCGGGTATTGGAAACGCTGAGCGCTAAACGCTATGCCCTCAACCCAAACTATTCGTAAACCTCATCCTGATTCCGCTTTGAAAATTGAGGATAATTTTAAAGATTTCAATCAGCGTTACTTTTTCAATTTTAGTCAAACTATCAATTTCAATAAAGTTATTAGGGGCAGCCTGATCATTGATAATGAGGTTGGCCTGATGTTTTAATCTTAAACCCATCAGGTAATAGTAGGATTGTGAAAGTTCGGTAAATTGTTCTTCGCTAAAAACACCCAGTTCTTTTAAAGCCTTTAAACGCTCGCCGGTATTTTCTTTCTGAAAAATCCTGTTCTGTAAAGCATAAACCCTGGCTAAGTCTACAATAGGGGTCATGGCTGTTTTAATATCAAAGACTTCTTTTTTATGGATTTTTTGCGTTCTGATATTTCTAAAATAAGTGAGAGGTGGTTCGTAGAGCAAGGCATTTTTGGCCAGGTATACGTAGAATTTTTCGATGGGTTTTTGTAGTTCTTCATCAACAAAAGACCTTAGACTTTCCATAATGGCCAAATCACCATAAATGGCTCTGCAATCGAAAAATGCAGCAAATTTTACAGCAGCCTCAGGTAAAGCCTCTTCTATCCAGTTTTTGTAATTATACTTCCAGTGCGATAGTGAATGCGTCCAGTTAGGGTTGGTGGCCATATAATCACCATCGCAGTATACAAAACCCACAAAATTTAATTTATCAGACACCTGGGTAGCCAGATCGAGAAAATAAGAACGTACAGCTGCTCTATTGTCTTCTCCGGTATCTTCGTAAATAATGGCATTGTCCTGATCGGTTTTTAAGCTAAGCTCTTTCCTCCCTTCGCTACCCAAAACCATAAACACAAATTTTGCAGGTGGCGGGCCTAATTTGGCGATTACTTCTTCAATAATTTTAAAGGAAATAGTATCGGCAATAGTGGTAATTACTTCGTTTACAATTTTCGAATGTACACCCCTGGTCAGCAACTGAGAAACTATGCCTGGTACTTTCTGCCATTTTAGCTTTAAATCGCTGGTATTTACAGCCGATTTTACGGATTGGATAAAAACTAAGGGAGACTCTGCCTGCTCGCTTAACAGGCGATTCCTGCTTAGAAAACCTACGTAATTACCATTGTCGTTTACCAATAAATAGCGCGATTTTTTGCTGAACATCATCAATATCGCCTCATACACATAGGCGTCAGGAGTTATGGTCACAATATCAGTGTCCATTACTTCGTCAATCGGCAAATTTGCATTCAGTTGTCTGGCAATTACGTTATCTCTTAAAGTAATATCGGTTACGAAGCCCAGATAAATGTCCTGATCATTTTTAATAAATAGGCAGCTGGTTTTCTGTTCAGACATTTTAATTGCAGCTTCAAAAATAGGTGTGCCAGGACTGCAACTTACTATCTTTTTGAAAGTAATGTCTCCAATACGGGCGGTATAAATTTGATCAGCTAGTTTATCTTCCATTAAAAAGTCCCTGTAAAATTCTTTTAAACGAAAATTCTTTTTCCTTTTTCTTCTCCAGGTTAAAAGTATGCTCCTGATGGTAGGCTGAAGTTAAGCTAATTTTGCCTGTTTTTAACAAATGAAAGAAAATCTTTGCCGTGTTTAGTGTATCAGATAAAGCATTGTGGATATTTTCGGGTACTTCATTAAATAAAACGGTATAAAATTTATCCAGTTTTAAATGACTGATCACCGTATTGGTAATGTAGGGTGCGCTTGCCTTCATCGTACAGAAAAAAGTCAGGGTTTTAAATATGTTTTCTTTTCCGATGCGGTATAATTCAACATTTACCATGTGATAATCGAGTTCAATAAAATGCCCGATGACTAAAGGTTTATATTTTTCTATATCTTCAGAAAACTTCATCATCACATTTTCTTTATCCTCACCGTACTCATTCAGGTATTCAGGGGTAATTTTATGGATTTTTAATGCCGCCTTATCAATGGTGAAACCGGTATTTTTAATGTAGTGATTCTCCCGTTTAATTTCCTGATAGGACTGATCATAGATAATCCAGGCAATTTGTACAATATGAGGCCAGTTCTTTTCTTTAGAATAAGGTGCCGTCCAATTTCTAGGCAGGCCTGAAGTTTCGGTATCAACGACGAGGAAGTATGCTTGCAATTTTGAATGGTTAGCGTATAAGATTGATCTATTTCAAAGGTAATTATTTAAGAATATAAACTATAATTATTCATTCATCCTTTCAATAAATGCGATTATAATTAATGGGAAATATTTAAAAGACACTATTGGGATATACTTAGTGATGTCAGATGTTACCATCTGACACTAAATATTTTTTGGAATTGAAATTTCAATTCCCGTTTTTAGTCAATGAGTTAAGATTTTTTATAGTCAGATGGTAACATCTGACTACACAGCTAAATATTTTTTGGAATTGAAATTTCAATTCCCGTTTTTGGTCAATGAGTTAAGATTTTTTATAGTCAGATGGAAACATCTGACTACACAACTAACTCAAATGCCATTATTTACTAATCAGTAAAAATGCTACTGCGGCTAATACGGAGCCTATTATAGGACCAACAATTGGTATCCAGGCATAACTCCAGTCGCTACTTCCTTTTCCTTTCATTGGGATTAAAAAGTGAACAATGCGCGGGCCTAAATCTCTTGCCGGATTTATGGCATATCCGGTTGTTCCACCTAAACCCAAACCAATTACCCATACTAAAAATGCTACCGGAATTGCGCCAATTGAGCCTAAGCCAATAGGAGTGGTAACGGTTTCTTTCGTGCCCATACTGGCATCAGTGAAATAGAAAATCACAAATATTAAAACGAAAGTGCCGATAATTTCTGATAACAGATTTGAGGAGACATTTCTGATGGCAGGAGAGGTGGCAAAAGGGGCGGCCTTTAAACCCTGATCATCAGTGGCATTGAAATGGTCTTTGTAAATGAGCCAGACCAAAAAAGATCCTGTCATTGCACCCGCTAACTGTGCCATGATGTAAAATGGAACCAATGCCCAGCTAAAGCCTTTTCCAATAGCAAGTCCGAGGGTTACAGCTGGATTTAAGTGTGCCCCACTATTAGGGCCGGCAACAACAACTCCTATAAATACAGCAAGTGCCCAGGCCGTTGTAATCACAATCCAACCACTGTTATTGCCTTTAGTACCTTTAAGTACTACGTTAGCTACTACACCATTTCCTAAAAGAATCATTAGTGCTGTACCAATAAACTCTGAGAGATATACGTTCATTATAAAATTTTAAGCGATTTGTAAATTAATATATTAGGTTCAATTAGATTAACAGCAATTTGTAATAAGCATCTATTTATATAAGCCAAGGATGCTGTCTCATAAATATAGAATTGTCATCCTGAGCTTGTCGAAGGGACAGGCTCAGTGTGACAAATTTGATTGAATGCATTTATGTTACAGCCCCGACGACAGTCATTTATTAGCCCTCAGCATTTACCCTGGCCGCTTTTACGGCCCTGTTCCAGCCTTTTATTCTTTCGCTGTTATCAATTCCTTCCTCAGCAACAAAGGTTCTGTTAATTTTCCATTGCGAACGGATCTGATCGATACTTTCCCAGAAACCGATAGCCAATCCGGCCAGATATGCAGCGCCAATAGCGGTAACTTCTGTTACATCTGGTCTGATTACTTTACAGTTTAACAGATCGGCCTGAAACTGCATTAATAAATCGTTGGCCGTAGCACCGCCATCTACGCGGAGTTCGGCAATATTTACACCTGCATCTGCCTCCATGGCCTTTAATACATCCATGGTTTGGTAAGCAATGCTTTCTAAAGCAGCCCTTGCAATATGCGATTTATTTGTTCCACGTGTTAATCCGGTTATCGTTCCGCGGGCATGCTGATCCCAGTGTGGTGCGCCTAAACCTGCAAAAGCGGGCACTACATATACACCATCGGTATCTTTTACCTTTTTGGCGAGGGTTTCTACATCTGCAGACCTTGAAATAAAGCCCATTTCGTCCCTTAGCCATTGTACAACCGCACCACCTATAAAAATACTTCCTTCAAGCGCATAATTTACCTGGCCGTTAATCTGCCAGGCGATAGTGGTTAACAAGTTATTGGCAGAAATTTTTGGCTTTTCTCCAATATTCATCAGCATGAAACAACCTGTGCCGTACGTATTTTTTACCATGCCGATTTCTGTACACATCTGACCAAAAAGTGCCGATTGCTGGTCGCCTGCTATACCTGCAATTGGGATTTTAGCTGCCAATATTCTTCCGGCAGTTTCGCCATAAACCTCGCTTGATGATTTTACCTCTGGCAACATTGCTTTTGGAATGGAAAATAATTCGAGTAGTTCTTCATCCCAGTTAAGGGTATGGATATTATAAAGCATGGTACGTGAGGCATTGGTTACATCGGTAACATGTTTTTCGCCTGCTGTCAATTTCCAGATCAACCAGCTGTCTATGGTGCCGAAAGCCAGTTTTCCTGCTTCAGCCTTTTCGCGTGCACCTTCTACATTTTCCAAAATCCAACGGGCTTTGGTTGCAGAAAAATAAGCATCGATAATGAGGCCTGTTTTCTCCTGGATTTTACCCGCCAAACCTTTGGCTTTAATTTCGTCGCAATAAGCAGAAGTACGCCTGTCTTGCCAAACAATAGCATTATAAATGGGCATTCCGGTTTCTTTATCCCAGACTACTGTGGTTTCTCGCTGATTGGTAATACCTATGGCGGAAATATCGTGTACAGTTAGACTGGCTTTTACAATTACTTCGGTAACAACGGCCAGTTGTGTCGACCATATTTCCATCGGATCATGTTCCACCCATCCGGCTTTGGGATAAATCTGCGTGAATTCTTTTTGCGCAATGGCAACAATTTCACCGTCGTGGTTAAAAATAATGGCTCTCGAACTTGTGGTTCCCTGATCGATAGACAAGATGTATTTGCTCATAATTAATAATTTGGTTAGCGGGCTACGCCATTATAGTTATTTTACTGGTTGATGATAAAGGTAACCATCAGCTAATTTATTAAAAATTTCAATCTGACCGGCCTCCCAGTTTTCATCTGCTGATAATTCTCTGGCCAGGAGCGAGGCAACCCGTGGTGCCATATCCTTTGCAGCCTGTGCATCGATAAATAATATCCTAAGCCTTCTGCTTAAAATATCCTCTACGGTTTCTGCCATTTCGTTTCTTGCAGACCAAAGTACTTCGGCTTCTGTAAATGGAAACGCAGGATTTAATTTATTTCCAAGCGCCGGATCTTGCGCAATTAAAGCTTCAATTTTACTACGATCGGATCCATATATGGCTAAATGGCCATTTCCAATAGTTGCCGTGCTGCCATGGATACTTAAATTTTGAGTTACGCATGCTTTCGGTTCTAAACCTGCATGGCTAATGGCCAAATCAACCGTTTCTTCCGCCATTCGGCGATAGGTAGTCCATTTTCCACCGGTTATGGTAATTAACCCCTTTGCAGAAACAATCAGTTTATGATCTCTGCTAATTTCCTTGGTACTATTTCCATCACCATTGGTAGGGGCGGCCAATGGTCGTAAACCAGAGAACACGCTTAAAATATCTTTTTCAAGAGGCACGCGGTTAAAATAGCTTGCCGCAGTACTCATAATAAAATCTACTTCTTCTTTTAAAGCCCGAGGCTCAAGGCTGTGTTCATTTAATGGGGTATCAGTGGTGCCCACAAGCAAATGATTATGCCAGGGAACCGCAAACAATACACGCCCATCAGAAGTTTTCGGGATCATTAAGGCCGATTCACTATTTAAAAAGCTTTTTTCCAATACCACGTGCACCCCCTGACTGGGGCGTACCATCTTTTTCGAATCTGGATTGTTCATGTGCAGGATATCATCTACAAAAACACCTGTGGCATTAACAACTACTTTGCCCTTAAACTGTGCTTTTAAGCCTGTGATGGTATCTTCTATCTCAATTCCCGTAACGGTTTCGCCATTTTTTAATAAACCATTTACTTTGGTGTAATTTAATAATGTAGCGCCTTTCTCAATGGCTGTTTGAGCAATATTGATCGCTAAACGGGCGTCATCAAACTTTCCGTCATAATACCTGATGCTTCCTTTTAATCCTTTTTCTTTGATGCCAGGCATCATACTTAGGGTTTCTTTTTTAGAGAAAAATTTAGATTTTCCGAAACTGTATTTTCCTGCCAGCCAATCGTAAAGCGTAAGCCCGGTTAAATATTTTATAACAGAGAACCAATCGTAACAGGGAATCAAGAATTGTTCTTTGTCTACCAGGTGCTTCGCATTTTGTTGTAACAGGCCACGTTCTTTTAAAGCGTGTTTAACTAAACCGATATCGCCCTGTGCAAGGTAACGAACGCCGCCATGTACCAGTTTGGTACTCCGACTGGATGTGCCTTTGGCAAAATCAGATTGTTCCACCAGTAGCGTTTTAAAGCCACGGCTTGCAGCATCTAAAGCGGTACCCAAACCTGTAGCACCTCCGCCGATAATAATAAAGTCCCAATTGATGTTATCTGCCAGATGATGCGCGTGTAATCTCTTCATTAGGTTTGCGAAAAATAATAAAACGAAACAATACGCAATTATAAGAAATCATAATCGAAATAATTTAATATCTGCGTTAAAAATTTATTAAATATTTGTGTAAAATATTTTAAAGCATGTTTTTATTACTAATTTGCAGCACGCTAATTAAATATATTATGATGAATTTGGCTGAGAGGCACCAGTTTATTTTAAGTCGACTGCAACGTGATCAGTACATCAATGTGGTTGATTTATGTAAGGAACTGAAAGTGTCGTCGGTAACAATAAGAAAGGACTTAAAACTACTTGAAGACAAGAGCCTTCTGTTTAGAACACATGGAGGTGCAACCGTAAACAATCCATATACGGTAGATCGTCCGGTTAATGAGAAAGAGAAAATACAATCTACCGAGAAGAATAAAATCGGGATAGCTGCAGCAGCATTGCTGAACGATAACGATTCTATTGTGATTGCATCGGGTACCACAGTGCTTTATTTTGCGAAGAACATTGCACCGGCAACAAACTTAACCGTGGTTACGTCTGCATTAAATGTAGCCTTGGAATTGATGCGCGAGCCGAGTATCGAAGTGATCCAACTGGGTGGTCTGCTGAGAAAAAGTTCTTCCTCCGTGATGGGTGCTTATGCGGAACAGGTTTTGCAGGATTTTTATTTCAACAAATTGTTTTTAGGGGTAGATGGCATTGATCTGGATTTCGGATTAACTACCACAAATGCTATGGAGGCGCATTTAAACCGCAAAATGATTGGTGCTTCACAAAAAACAATTGTACTGGCCGATTCTACCAAATTCGGTAAAAGAGGTTTTGGAAAGATATGCGGATTAGAAGAAATTGACCATATTATCACAGATAAAGGAATTTCTGAACAAATTGTAAAACATTTAGAGGGCTTGGGTGTTACTGTAACTATCGTGTAGCGCGTTCCACGCGAACGGTACATCCCAAACATATAATTTGAACATGGAAAAAAAACGAATACACATTTTAGAAGACGATCAGGAGATCAGAAACGTGATTGAAATCCTGTTAAAGGAAGAGGGTTTTGAATTACAGCTTTCCTCATCTTTTGCAGAGCTGAAGAAAAATATCCAGGATGCAATGCCTGATCTTTTCTTATTAGATGTAATGTTGCCAGATGGAAACGGAGCGGAAATTTGCGAAGATTTAAAAACTGATATTTTTACCAAACACATCCCGATTATTGTAATGTCTGCACAGAACAATAGCGAGCAAAAAGCGATTGATGCATTTGCAGATGATTACATCAGCAAACCTTTCGATATTTACGATGTTTTAGAACGCATTAATGCACAGTTGAAAAGAAGTTCAGAAAACAGGACTAAAGTTTAGTTGAAAAACAAAATAAGAAAAAAGAGAGAAGCTTAACCGGCTTATCTCTTTTTTTACACTCAATTATACAGCCAACTCACTACTTTATACTGTCTCTTTCCATCTTTATCAATTTATTAACAGAGATATCATATATAAGAACGAATTTTGAGGTACTGGTTACATAATATTTGTTATTATCTTCTTTTTTTAAGAAAAAAGCACCATTCTTAAGTTTTATATCCTTTTTAATTGTCATTTTCTTTATTTGATCAGCATCTGTTTGAGCAGATGTTATCAAGAAAAGCGCTGAAAGTGCAACGAAGCCATATAATGACTGTTTACCAAGTATAAAATAAAGAAAAATAATTACCAAACCAGATACCATGTACAAAACACATTGTAGCTCATTAAAGTGACTAACGTAAGTATACAAGCCTAATGTAAGACAGATAAATATTCCGATGCTAAACTGTAATCTATACTTCCAAAAATGTAAGGAAAATGTTATTGCAAGAGTGACGAACAATAAAAGCAACGATATGTACAAAAGTAATGTTGCCTTATAATAAAGAAGATAATATACATCACTAAAGCTAAAGCATAATTCAAAATAATCTCCATGAAATTCTTCAAACAATAATCGCCAGTATGTGAATGTTGCTATCGGTAATATAATAGAAAATGTTGCTACTAGCCCAGTAATATCTATTCCCTTGTTTTCTGTGACCTGATTATCTGCCTGTTGCTTAATTCTCGTCAAATATGATGAAATTTTTTGAAATAAAATGCTGTAGATGTTTCGCAATCTATTTAATCTCTTCATTGGTTTCTGTATATTGTTTAATGAATAAATGTAATATTTTAATATTCGATTACCACTTTACCAATGGTTTTACCACTTTCCAATAAACGATGGGCTTCTTTCAAGTTTTCTACCGTAAATCCCTTTAGCGTTTGGTTTAACGTCGTTTTAAGTGTGCCATTGTCGAATAATTTGGCCAGTTCATTTAAAATGTGATGTTGCTGTTCCACATCATCAGTTTGATACATGGAGCGGGTGTACATCAGTTCCCACGAAAACGTGACACTTTTGTTTTTTAATTTGTTTAGCGCAATAGGCGTGGCTGAGCCTGTTATCGATACGATATGGCCCTGCGGCTTAATCAACTCAACCAGGTCATCCCAATAACTGTTCAGGTCTACAAAATCGAGAATAAAATCCACTTCCTTAAAACCTGCCGCACGTACTTCTTCAACCAGGTTTTTATGATTTACCACTACATCGGCACCCATGGCTTTACACCAATCTTTTGTTTCTGGTCGTGAGGCCGTCGTAATCACTTTTAAGCCACTTACTTTCTTCGCCAGCTGTATGGCAATGGAGCCAACGCCGCCTGCACCACCAATAATCAGGATGCTTTTTCCTTTATCTTTTTGCTCACTGATGCGGATGCGGTCGTACAGTGATTCCCAGGCGGTAAGCGCTGTTAACGGCAGGGCGGCTGCTTCGGCGACAGTTAATGTTTTAGGTTTTAAACCTACAATACGTTCATCAATCAACTGGTATTCGGTGTTTGAGCCGCTTCGCGTTAAATCTCCGGCATAATACACTTCGTCTCCGGCTTTAAAAAAGGTAACGCCTGCGCCAACTGCTTCAACTGTGCCAACAGCATCCCAGCCAATTACTTTGGGTGTATCCAGTACAGTGTCTTTCGCGCTGTTCTGGCGGATTTTAAAATCAACCGGATTTATGCTGATGGCCTTTATTTTTACAAGCAGGTCGCGTCCCTCTGGTTGTGGAACAGGTGTTTCAAACGCGATAAAACTTTCGTTTTCGCTTATTGGGAGTGAGGTTTTAAATCCTATGGCTTTCATTGCTGATGAATTATTTTAATTAAATATATTGTTTTTATATAGCAAATATAAACTGATATAGTTTTGTAAAACGTTGGCTTTTTAAATTGCAAAGGGAATGAGCCTTAAAGCCTTTAGAAGCTCCATTTACAGGTTAGCTGGTCTAAGAGGTAAATTTAATCCTGTAAAAACATCTCAAAGTGCCTAATGTGCATTAAATCATAACAATATGTGATGGGCGTCATAAATATCGAACCGTTAAGCTTTGATATTTATTCTTGTAAATCAATGTGTTATGAGAAATAAAAATATTAGCAAAAGCTCCGGCACCGTTAAGGTGATTTTTATTTCATTAACGCTGTTATGGGCCTTCTTATTGGTATTTAATGTTTTTGGAGTGTCCCTTAAAAACAATGAATCTGTAGATACCGATTCGCTGTCTCTTAAAAAAGAAATCGCTGGCCTGCGTCCAAAACTGAACTACCCCAATCTGGTTGAGCGTTTTTATCAGGAAAGGTTATATAAGCGTGCCTGGGTAATGCAGGATACTGTAAAATCAGATGTTTGGATGTCGATGTTATTGATGGATTGCGTATTGCAGTTTGGTTTGAACAGAAATGATTTTCATCCAGATCGGCTCACTTACGATGCGCTTCGTCCGCTTACCAAACCAGGAGCCAAAGTACAAGAGCAGGAAGTTTTTGATATTTACTTAACGGATGCCCTGATTACGCTAATCAATCATCTTCACTACGGTAAATTTAACCCGGTGGTTAACACCGAGCGATTGGAATCGAAAATACCTTTGGGTTTTGATCCGGTGTTACAGCTCGGGAAAGCCATTGGGCATCCAAATTTTATGGTCAACGTTACCTCTGCCCAGCCACAAGCAAATATGTATAAAAAGCTCCAGAATTATCTCCATTTGGTTAAAGGGCAATATATAGACGATTGTTATGAGTTTCCGGAAGGTGAGGCCAGAAAAATGGCCATTAATATGGAACGGTTACGCTGGATAAATACCGGCGATCGTTATTTTATACAGATCAATATCCCCTCATACACACTGAAGTTAGTAAAGGATGATAGCGTAGTGTTATTTAAAACCGTTGTAGGCAAGCCTTCCAGTCCCACACCAGAATTGGAAAGTATGGTTAACAACATCATCACTTCGCCAGACTGGAAAGTTCCGCATAAAATATTTAGGAACGAACTGTTACCAAAAATATGGAAAGATTCAGCCTACCTGATCAACAACCATTACAGTATTTACGATCGGAAAGAAAACATGGTGCCTTTAACCAGAGGTACCATTGCGGCCATTAAGGCTAATCCTAACTTATATCATGCCAGGCAGTCATCTGGTTGCGATAATGCACTAGGTAAGGTTGTATTCAGGTTTCCGAATACTTTTGATATTTACCTGCATGATACCCCGGAACAGCAATTATTCAAAAAACAAGAAAGGGCCTTTAGCCATGGCTGTATCAGGGTAGAAAATGCGGGTTTACTTGCCGAACTGTTATTGCGGAATGATGGAGCAGCCGATAAAGTGCCTGCTTTAAAATCATCGATGCTTAACATAATTAAAAAAGATTTTCGCCTTAAAAACACTGTTCCGATAAAAATAACCTATATCACCTGCGAAATTAGAGATGGTCAGCTTAGTGTATATCCTGATATCTATCACCGCGATCAGGTTTTGGAAAATTTAATGTTTCCCATCAATAATAAACTTGTAAAAAAGTAAGGTGCTTGTAATCACTTTTGGTTTTGCCTATGGCTCACAGTGTTCTCATTTAAGACCTAATTTGTGTCGATTTTGTCCGGATGTGTAATGTCATTATTTAAGCCATTGGCACAGGTAAAAAAATAGCCACAGATAAAAGGATGTACACAGATATAAAAAGCTGCGTTTATCTGTGTGCATCTGTGGTTAAAAACCTTAAAGTAATAACATTTCCTGAGGGTTATTTTTAGTCGCAAAAAGTGATCGCGCTCATTTTTTGGTTTGAGCCTTATCATCACTATATCCATTAAAGCAAGGTAGTTTTGCTGTAGAAATTATTTGATCCTTCGTCATATCGGGGATCATTTTACATCAAAAAATACCATGTTACACACCTTCCATATTCCCGTTTTAGGCCTGGGTTACTCTATCGATACTCCATTAAAAGTTGCCAGGTATGGCATTTCTTCCGTACTCTCTATTGTTGACGATGAACTGGTGGAACGGATGCGTGCTTATCACTCACAAAACAGATCGGTGGATTTCGAGGCGATTGCTAAAGGTGAAACCGATAGCCGTAGCCGACGCATTACCGCATACCTCAACTTTTTATCTGATTGCATCAACCAGGATTTTAAAGCTTTAAAACAGCAGGATTTTAAGCAAGGGAATGATATATGCCGCTATTTCGAACTTTTGCCTGATAACTCAAAATTAAAGCATGGCTACGAATTGATGATGGAGTATCCTGAAGGTGAAACCAAACAAAGTTTTCAATCTGTACTGAAAAATGCCATGCGCATGGGCAGTATTGATGTTAACATTATGGCCAAGGTGGATAAAATGAATTATGTGAATGGCGAATACACTGGTGATGGTAATACCGATGCATTAGCGGCTTTACGCGGTTTTGCAGAAAGTAAACTCAATGCCTCAGTGGTACTTTCCGCAGGAATGAACCCCAAATTATACAGCTATATGGAACATTTTGCCGACTTTTTTCCAGGTGAAAATGCTTCATTAAAAAAGAGGATTATCTTAAAAGTTAGTGATTTCAGGTCGGCTTTGATCCAGGCTAAATTTTTGGCCAAAAAAGGATTATGGGTATCAGAGTTCAGGATCGAATCAGGGTTAAACTGTGGCGGCCATGCATTTGCTACAGAAGGGTATCTGCTGGGACCGATTCTGGAGGAATTTAAAACTAAAAAAATCGACATGTATCGGGAGCTTTTTGAAATATATCAGCTTGCCTTGATGCAAAAGGGGATTTCAGTCGAAAAGGAATTTAAACAAAAGATCACGGTACAAGGCGGAATCGGAACCGCGGCAGAACATAAATTTTTGCTGCAGCATTACCATCTTGATGCCACGGGCTGGGGAAGTCCTTTTTTATTGGTGCCGGAAGTGACCAATGTAGATGCCGATACCTTATTACAACTCACTGGTGCAACAGCACAGGATTTTTATTTAAGCAATGCCTCTCCACTGGGGATCCGTTTTAATAATTTTAAGAACAGTACCATAGAACAGCAGCGGACCGAGCGGATTGAAAAGGGCCGGCCCGGAAGTCCATGTACCAAGAAATACCTCTGCAACAATACCGAATTTACCGAAGAGGCCATTTGCACCGCATCGCGTGAATATCAGCACTTAAAGATCAAAAGCCTTAAAACATCCGGACTAACTGCTGAAGAATATGAAAAGCAATTTAACGAGGTTACCGGAAAAGTATGTCTTTGCGAAGGACTCTGCTCTTCCACTTACCTGAAATATAATATCCTTAAACCCAAAGAAAATAAGGCAGTGGCCATCTGTCCGGGGCCAAACCTGGCCTATTTCTCCGATGTATACTCATTTGATGAGATGGTTGGGCATATTTATGGTAAAATTAACCTCTTGGAGCAGGTAGAGCGGCCGCATGTTTTTATCAAAGAACTTAACCTCTATATCGATTACCTTCAGGAAGATATTAAACAACAGTTGCAGCATTTCAGCGACAAAAAGATAAAACAGTTAAATGGTTTTAAACAGCAGCTGGCGGAAGGAATCAATTATTATAAAAAACTCTTTAGCGAAATGGCAGATCATGCTTCTGATGAGTTTAAGCAATTATATGAACAGTTGGCAAGTTCGAAAAATAAACTCGATACACTGATTATTGGCTAAGAAAAAAGATCGGTAATACTTTTATCTATATTTACGGAGATATACTTGAAGCATAATGGATAGGTCGAAATTTTTAGATGCAATTATTGAAAACGCTATTGATGGGATTATTACCATTGATGACAAGGGGATTATAGAACATTTAAACCCTGCGGCGCTTGAGCTTTTCGGTTATGGCAGGGAAGAATTGGTAGGTAAGAACATTTCAGCTCTGATGCCTGAACCCGATCATTCACGTCATGATGGATACTTGTCCAGGTACGAACATACTGGGCAGAAACACATTATCGGCATCGGGAGGGAGGTTTCGGGCAAGCGTAAAGATGGTTCTATATTTCCGTTCAGGCTCGGGGTGAGCGAAATTAAATTTAGCGACCGTAAAATTTATACGGGTTTTATCCACGACCTGAGTAAAGAAAAAGCCAACGAGGAACAGATTAAAAGTTATACCGAAAAACTGGAAGTTAAGATAAAGGAACGTACGCAGGACCTGGTTAAGCTCGTGTCGGAACTGGAAATGGCCAAGGAAAATATGCGTGCACTTTTTCAAAAGGAAAAGGAACTCAACCAGCTTAAAACCAGGTTTGTATCTATGGCTTCGCATGAGTTTAGAACGCCGCTCAGTTCGATTCAGCTTTCAGCATCCCTCATTGATAAATATACCACCAAACAGGATGCGGCTAGTGTAGAAAAACATACTTTAAAAATCAAAAATTCCATCAATAACCTCACTACAATATTAAACGATTTCCTTTCACTCGAGAAACTCGAGGCCGGGAAAGTGGAGGCATCAGCACATGCTTTTAACATCATCAGCTTTGCTGAAGAAATAGCAGAAGAGATGCAGATGATGACCAAACAGAACCAGCATATTATTTACGAACATACCGGAACAACCGCAGAGGTTTGCCTGGACCCGAACCTGCTGAAGAATTGCATTATCAATCTGATTTCCAATTCGATCAAATACAGTGGCGAGGATACCCTCATCCAGTTCAATTCCATTTTAAAGGATGATGAACTGATTTTAGAGGTTAAAGACAATGGGATTGGTATTCCGGCAGCCGATCAGGGCAATCTGTTCGAACCATTTTTCAGGGCACACAATACCGGCGATATTCCGGGAACAGGACTAGGGCTAAACATTGTAAAAAGATATGTTGGCCTGATGAATGGCACGGTAACCTGCAATAGCGAGCAACACTCGGGTACGGTATTTACACTTACCTTTCCCTTTAAAAATAATTTTATAGTTTAAGATCTATCCCATGAACAAGAAAGTTTTAATCATTGAAGATAATGACGACATCAGGGAAAGTACTGCTGAAGTGCTTGATTTGGCAGGTTATAAAACTTTTATGGCTAAACACGGAAAAATCGGTGTTGAAATGGCTGTTAATCATCTACCTGATGTAATTCTGTGCGATATTATGATGCCTGAACTGGATGGATATGGGGTTTTGTACCTGTTGAACAAAAATCCTAAAACGGCCAATATTCCTTTTATTTTCATCACCGCAAAAACAGAGCGTGCAGATATGAGAAAAGGCATGGAAATGGGGGCAGATGATTACCTCACCAAACCCTTTGATGATACGGAACTTTTCAGGGCGATAGAAAGCAGGTTTAAAAAAAAGCAGCAGGCCACTAGTTTTAATTCAACGGAAGGTAATAGTGAAACGGTAATGGATGAATTGCGCAAAAAAGGTAAACCGAGAGCGGTAAACAGCAAACAGATAATTTATATTGAAGGCGATGAACCCACACACCTCTATTACATTAATAAAGGACAGGTAAAAACCTACAAACGTTTTAAAGATGGGAGGGAACTTTCTTCAGGGCTTTACCATGATGGAGACTTTTTTGGTTACGAAAGTTTATGCAATGGCGAGCTATATGCAGAAAATGCCGCAACGCTAACCGAATCGGAAATCATCCATATTCCCAAAGCAGATTTTATGGAATACCTGCTCAGCCACCAGGCCGTATCTAAAACATTTATCGGTCTGTTATCCGGAAACCTGCGCGATAAAGGAAAACAGATGCTCCAGCTAGCCTATTCATCTGTAAGAAAACGCGTAGCCGAAGCTTTATTACAGGTGGCAACAAAATTTGGCGATGGCACGGCTGATAGCTGCACCATTCGCATCTCCCGCGATGACCTGGCCGCACTGGTAGGTACCGCCAGCGAAACTGTAAGCAGAATGCTGGCTGATTTTAAAGATGAAAAACTGATCGATAAAACCGGTAATGCCATTAATATTTTATCTATCGAAAAACTGAGGAATATTAAACAATAGCGTTCATTAGCCATGGGTTCATTGGTCATTGATTTATTTGGTTAATTGTTTAAATTGGTTAACTGAGGATAGGGTGTTGATTTCCAAAGAGATCGTCCTTTAGATTTGTTTTGATATTTTATTTAAGGATACCAAATTATTTACTTTACTTAAATTATAAATCAGATTACCTAAAACGGTAGCGGCACATTAATATATCGTCAAGGTTTTTATGCCTAAGAAATGATGCAATCCGCTACCGTTTTTTCCCTTAGTGACCAGATAACAATTAGGGTAATACCCATTATTAAGGACTAGGATCGATGGGGTAAAATTTAGGTAACTGTACAAACATAAAAAATAACAGGATGATTGGCACTACAAAATTTTTTATCGGGATTGATGTTTCCAAACCCCACTTCGATGTTGCATTGATGGCCGTTGTGGACCATGTAAAACAGGAGATAGCAACCGCACGGTTTGACAACACAGCTCCAGGGATAAAACTGTTTGACAAATGGCTAAAGTCTCACAGAGTTATATTCAGTAATGAATCTTTGGTTGTGATGGAAAATACCGGGATCTATCACCGTCTGCTATGGACTTTCTGCAGCAACAGGAACCTGCCCATCCACATCGGGAATGCCGCCCATATCAAATGGAGTTTTGGGATAGCCAGGGGCAAAAACGATAAAATAGACAGTATCCGGTTATGCAGTTATGCGTTCAAGGAAGCGGATGAGCTAAGCGCTACAGCTGCCCTGGATCCCGAGCTGATGCTATTGAAAGATCTGGTATCAGCGAGGACTAAACTGCTCAAACAAAAATCTGGCATTAGCGTTTCTGTAAAAGAACTTGGCAATGTTAATGGGAAAGAACATCAGAAACTGATTGAAAAAGCACTTAAAAATGCAATTGATGGTATAGTCAAGTCAATTAAGAACCTAGAAGACCAGATCAAAAAAATTATCAACGGAAATCAGGATTTCAAGCGGAACTATAAATTGTTGATCAGTATTCCCGGTATAGGGCATGTTACGGCGGTATACCTGATTGGCTGCACGGGGAATTTCGTTGGGCAGCCCAGCGGAAAAGAACTGGCCTGTTATGCAGGGGTTGCCCCATTTGAACAGACCAGCGGTATAAGTATCAAAGGTAAACCCAGGGTACACCGCATGGCCAATAAAGAGCTCAAAAGGCTGCTCCATATGTGTGCATTATCTCTAATTCAACACAATCAGGAATTCAAGACATATTACAATAGAAAAAAAGATGAAGGCAAGCACAGCATGAGCATAATTAATGCCGTTAGAAACAAGATAGCTTTAAGAGTTGCTGCAGTTATAAAAAATCAAACCAGCTATAAAAATAACTATAAAATAGCTGCTTAAAATTTGTTTTTATCATAACAATCATTTCGAGCGGAGTGCAACGCAGTCGAGAAATCTATCTGGATAGGTCTCTCTATTTCGCTGCGCTACATCCGATAGTATAGGATCGAGATGACGATCGTATTGTAGAATCTATCCAAATCTTAACTTCTAAATTATTTCACTGGCTCATTTTAGATCGATTAATCCACTCCACACGCCAAACGCTCAACTCTACACTTAAAATGTAACCAGTATCATTTTTTTCTCTAAGCATTCTCACCTGTTACTTTACGCTTCCTCCATAGTTTTGTATACATAAACATTGTATATGAAAGCTATAGCTTACAACATTAAGCCCGATGAAAAGGAATGGTTGGTACTGGCCAATTATAAAAAACACGATATCACCATAATTGCCAATAGCTTAACAGCCGATACGCTTTCATTTGCAACCGGCAAAGAGGCCCTTTTGGTTTTTAATAACGATGAGCTGAGTGGTAATATGATATTGGAACTTAGAGCGCTCGGTATCAAATATATTGCAACTTCATCTTCACAAACAGATCATCTCGACCTTACTGCTGCGGGGCTTGCTGGTATCAAGATTGCCAATGTGCCATTGCTTGCCGATCAGGCTGATACCAAAGCGAGGATGGAGCAGGTTATTAAAAATCTCGATCAGTGGGCCGCTGGTAAATGCGTGGGCAAAGCCTGCTGTTGCCAGAATGAGTGTGCAACCGCTAAAAAACTGTAAAGATGGAAAGCGCCGAATTGCTTAAAAAATATAACGTAGCCGCTCCACGTTATACCAGTTATCCAACCGTTCCCTACTGGGATATTGAAAATTTTAATGCAAATGGCTGGCTGGGCAGCGTAGCGAATACTTATGCCGACTATAAAGAGGAAGGAATCAGTTTGTATATCCACCTTCCGTTTTGTGAAAGCCTATGTACCTATTGTGGTTGTAATACCCGTATTACCAAAAATCATTCGGTAGAAGTACCGTACATCCTGGCTGTACTTGCTGAATGGCGCATGTATGTAGATGCCTTGCAGGAAAAACCTAAATTAAAAGAACTTCACCTTGGCGGAGGAACGCCGACTTTTTTTAGTGCAGAAAACCTCGGGCTGCTCATTAACGGAATTATGCAAAATGCTACTTTGGCTTCCGATGCCGAACTCTCCTTTGAGGCGCATCCGGCCAATACCACCAAAGCACATTTAACAGCACTTTACCAGCTTGGCTTTAAAAGATTAAGTTTGGGGATACAGGATTTTGATCCCAAAGTTCAGTTTTTGATCAACCGCTTTCAAACACCTGTGCAGGTAGCTAGAGTAACTTGCGAGGCAAGGGAAATCGGTTATACTTCCATCAATTTTGATTTGATTTATGGGCTCCCCGGACAAAGTATTGATGGATTGGAGCGCACCATAAGCGATGTGATTACCATGCAGCCAGACCGCATTGCCTTTTACAGTTACGCCCATGTGCCCTGGTTAAAACCTGGGCAAAGACACTATACCGAAAAGGATATTCCCGCCGGAGATGAAAAATTTGCACTTTACCAGTTTGGCAGAAATTTACTGCTTGAGGCTGGTTATGAGGATGTAGGTATGGATCATTTTGCCCTGAAAAGCGATCTTTTGTTTCAATCGATGGCAACAGATAAACTCCACCGGAATTTTATGGGTTACACCAGTCAGCATACCCATTTACTTATCGGTCTCGGTGTTTCGTCGATCAGCGATAGCTGGACAGCCTTTGCACAGAACCCTAAAACGGTAGAAGCTTATTTAGATAAAATAGCACAGAAATTATTACCTGTAGAAAAAGGACATTTTTTAACCGATGAAGACCTCGCTGTAAGAAAACACATTCTTAATATCATGTGCAGGGCCAATACTGCCTACAGCGAACGCATTCCCGAAAAGGTATATGAACGGCTTTTGCCCTTGTTGCTCGATAAACTGGTATGGGTAACTGAAAAAGAAATCAGGATTACTACCAAAGGAAAATCCTTCCTGAGAAATGTCTGCATGGCATTCGACGAGAAATTATGGCTTAAGCAACCTAAAACACAACTATTCAGTTCATCAATATAACAAACGATTACAATGGAAGATCAAAGTAAAACCACAACCAAAGCCATTTGCTACCACTGTGGGGAAGATCTGCCCAAGGTAAAGTATCAAACAGATGATAAAGATTTTTGCTGTACGGGCTGTATGGCTGTTTTCAAAATCCTTTCCGAAAACAACTTATGTAATTATTATGTGTACAACAATAACCCCGGCAGACAATTAAAAAATGAAAGCCATTTAGAATACCTCGACGATCCTAAAATTATCGATCAATTGCTCGATTACAAACATGAAAGTTCGGGCATCATTACGTTTTACATTCCCGCCATCCATTGCAGCTCCTGCATCTGGTTATTAGAACACCTGTATAAAATCAATCCCGCTATTTTCAGCTCACGGATCGATTTTCTCAAAAAGCAGGTTACCATAAGTTTCAATCATGAGGAAATCTCTTTGAGGCAGCTCGTAGAAACCTTAAATCAGATCGGTTACGAACCTTTAATTAGTCTGCAGGATGTAGTAAAGGCACACAGCAGTTCGGTTGATAAAACTTTAGTATTGAAAATTGCTGTCGCAGGGTTTTTAATGGGCAATGTAATGCTTTTTAGCTTTCCAGAATACTTTGGCTTGTCAGGTTTTGAAAAACAGTTCCAGTCCTTATTCGGCTGGTTAAACCTCGCATTCTCCATTCCGGCGGCATTTTATTGCGGGCGGGATTATTTTACCTCGGCCATTACCAGTATCAAACACAAACACATCAATTTAGATACGCCTTTGGCACTAATTATTGCGGTATTGTTTTTACGTACCGCATTTGAAGTCATTTTTGCCACCGGACCAGGTTTTGCCGATACGTTAACAGGTCTGGTTTTTTTGCTCCTCATGGGAAAATGGCTTAAACAGCGTACCTACCATCACATTTCTTTCGACCGCGATTACCGTTCTTATTTCCCTATTGCGGTTACTACTTTACAGCAGGGTAAAGAAAAACCAGTATCCATCAACGATATCAAAATCGGTGATCGGTTGTGGATCAGAAATGGAGAACTGGTACCTGCAGATGCCATTTTAATGAAAGGAGATGCCTGGGTGGATATGAGTTTTGTTACCGGCGAATCGGAGCCGATACATAAAGTGCTGGGCGAAATTATTTATGCAGGGGGCAGGCAAACCAACGAAGCCATAGAACTCGAAGTGATCAAGCCGGTTTCGCAGAGCTACCTTACCGGACTCTGGAATAACGAGAATTACAAAAACAACATCGAAAAGCAGAATTTTAACGATTCTGTTGCAAAATATTTCAGCCTCGGGGTTTTTCTGATTGCATTTTCGGCTACAGCTTTTTGGTTGTTTCAGCACGATAGTCACAAGGCCTGGTCGGCATTTACCGCCGTTATTATTGTGGCCTGTCCTTGCGTACTGGCTTTAAGCACACCTTTCACTTTATCTGCTATCTTATCCGTTTTTGATAAAAAAGGATTTTATGTAAAAAATACAGATGCGGTTGAAGAACTCGCCAAATGCGATACCCTGATTTTCGATAAAACGGGTACCTTAACCAGTAATGAAAATGCCGAAATCTCCTTTAGTGGTTCCTTAACAAACGAAGAAAAACTGATTGTGGCTTCGCTGTTGCGCAACTCCACGCATCCCTTAAGCAGGCATATTTTAAAGGCTTTAAACGTTGAAAGATTTTATTCACTTAACGATTATAAAGAAGTGGTGGGTAAAGGTTTATCTGCCCGGATCAATAATCATACTATTTATGCCGGACATTTATCCATGTTGCCTGTAACCGTAAAATCGGTTGGGGAAACCGGTGTGCATATTGTGATCGACCGTGCTTATAAAGGTTGTTTTGATATCAAACAGCAGTGGCGGCCCGGATTAGCTCAGCTGGTTTCGAAACTCTCTGAATTTAACCTGCAGGTGTTATCGGGCGATACAGATAAAGACCGTTCCATGCTGACGACTATTTTCCCGGAACACAGCACCATCAGGTTCCGGCAGCGTCCGCACCAGAAACTGGACGCCGTTTTAAACCTCCAGGAAAGCGGGAATACCGTAATGATGCTTGGCGATGGCTTAAATGATGCCGGAGCTTTAAAGCAGAGTAATTTTGGGATCGCCTTAACCGATAACATCAATAATTTTACGCCAGGCTGCGATGCCATTCTGCAGGGTGGCGCATTAAATCTCCTGCCACATTTTATCCAGCTCAGCAAAGACGGACTTAAAGTGATTAAAATAAGTTTTGCCATTGCCATTGCCTACAATTGCATTGGTATTTATTATGCGGTACAGGGAACACTTTATCCATTGGTTGCTGCGGTGCTGATGCCCGTTAGTACCGTTACCATCATATTATTCACCACCCTGGCCACCCGCTGGTTTGCACGTAAAAATAAACTGATATGAATATCCTCTACTTTTTGGTTGGCTGCAGCATTTTAATGGCACTCATTTTTCTTGGCGCCTTCTTTTGGGCTTATAAAACGGGTCAGAACGATGATGTGCATACCCCTGGCATCCGCGTATTGTTCGACGATGAAGTGATTGCCGGAAAAAGTGAAGAAGATCACTTTTCCAGCTAACCGCCATCATCCTTTATCTCTTGGTTGCAGGATACCTTTGGTGTACAAAACTTACAAAATTCCGCTTCTATTATGCAGCTAGAAAAATTTACTTACGATAACAAGATTGTCAGAAACTTTGGCATTGCCACCCTGGTTTGGGGAATTATTGGGATGACTGTTGGACTGCTTGTTGCCATGCAGCTTTTTAAGCCGGCAATGAACATGGGCAACCAGTATACCACTTTTGGCAGGATCAGGCCTTTGCACACCAATGCCGTTATTTTCGCCTTTGTGGGAAATGCCATTTTTATGGGCGTTTATTATTCGCTTCAGCGTTTACTTAAAGCCAGGATGTTCAGCGATGTGCTCAGCAAGATTCATTTTTGGGGCTGGCAACTTATCATCTTATCGGCCGTAATTACCCTTCCGCTGGGTTTTACCACCTCACACGAATATGCCGAACTTGAATGGCCAATCGATATTGCCATCACCCTTATCTGGGTGGTTTTCGGCATAAACATGTTCGGTACCATTATTAAAAGGAGAGAGCGCCACCTCTATGTGGCCATCTGGTTTTACATTGCCACTTTTGTTACCATCGCGGTGTTGCACATTGTAAACTCTTTTGAGTTGCCCATTTCTTTTATGAAAAGCTACTATGTGTATGCGGGCGTTCAGGATGCATTGGTACAGTGGTGGTATGGGCATAATGCCGTGGCTTTTTTCCTCACTACGCCTTATCTGGGCATGATGTATTATTTCCTGCCAAAAATGGCGGGCCGACCAGTTTACTCCTATAAACTGAGTATCCTGCACTTTTGGTCGCTAATTTTTATCTATATCTGGGCTGGTCCCCATCACTTATTATACACCTCATTACCGGGTTGGGCACAATCGTTAGGCGTTGCTTTTTCCATCATGTTAATTGCACCAAGCTGGGGCGGTATGATCAACGGTTTGTTGACCCTTCGTGGCGCCTGGGATAAAGTAAGGGAAGATGTGACCCTTAAATTTATGGTGGTTGCCCTTACTGCTTATGGTATGGCCACTTTCGAAGGTCCTTTATTATCGCTAAAACAGATTAACGGGGTAGCGCATTTTACCGATTGGATTGTAGCCCACGTACATGTTGGCGCTTTGGGCTGGAATGGCTTTTTAACTTTCGGTGTATTGTACTGGTTAATCCCTCGTATTTATAAAACAGAACTTTACTCTAAAAAACTGGCGGGTTTCCACTTTTGGATCGGTACTTTGGGTATCCTTTTTTATGCCATCCCGATGTATTGGGCAGGTTTTACACAAGGGCTGATGTGGAAAGAATTTACACCTGAAGGTTTATTGAAATATCCTAATTTCCTTGCTACAACCCTGCAGATTATCCCGATGCATGTTTTACGCTCAATCGGTGGTGCACTCTATTTAACAGGGGTAATTGCAATGACTTATAACCTGGCCAAAACCATGCTGGGCGCTAAACTTGTAGCCAACGAAGCTGCAGAAGCCATGCCATTATCTAAAATTGTAGTGGATAGTAGTCCTGCCGATAAAGCCTGGCACCGGGTACTGGAACGCAAACCAATGAAATTTATGGTGCTTTCGCTGATCATTATCCTCATTGGTGGAATGGTAGAAATGATGCCAACTTTTACCATCCAATCTAATGTACCCACTATTGCAAGTGTAAAACCATATACTGCGCTAGAATTACAGGGGAGGGATCTGTACATCAGGGAAGGTTGTGTAAACTGCCATTCGCAAACCGTTCGACCTTTCCGTTCAGAAACCGAACGTTATGGAGAGTACAGCAAGGCTGGAGAGTTTGTTTACGATCACCCGTTTTTATGGGGCAGTAAACGTACCGGACCAGATCTTCACCGCGTAGGAGGCAAGTATTCTGATGCCTGGCATTACAATCACCTGGCCGATCCTACTTCAATGTCGCCGGGAAGTATTATGCCTCCATATCCATGGCTAATCGAACAACAACTGGATATCAGCACTACTGCAAGTAAAATCAGAGCCATGCAAACATTGGGCGTTCCATATCCTGAAGGCTATGACAAACATGCCAATGAGGATTTAAAAATACAGGCTGAAAAAATTGCGTTAGACCTGAAGCAGAACAACATCAAAGTTAAAAGTGACCGTGAAATTGTGGCCATTATTGCTTACCTGCAACGTTTGGGTACAGATATTAAAGCCAATAAAGAAACCATTCCTTCAAATCAATAGAATATGTTCAATCAGATCAAAGATTTAGCCGGTGGCGAAATATACCTCGTTACCTCTCTGCTCATGTTCATGGTATTTTTTGTAATTGTTGGTGTTTACCTCTTCAAATTAAGCAAAAACCATATCAAAACCATGAGCGAAATTCCTTTTCAAGACCACAAAACCAATCAATATGAAGAAGATTAAACTATTGTTATTTTCACTGTTTTTATCAGCGGCAAGCTACGCTGCTGAACAAAAGGCAGCAGAAGCTATAGTACCTTCTCAGCCTGGATTAGGACTTAACCAATCTGAAATACTCATTATACTGCTTTTGCTTTTTGCTCTGGTACTGCTTTTTGTTTCACTAACGCTGCTCAACGCATTTAAAGTAATGTACCAGGAACAGTTAAACCCCACTAAATATAGCGGGCCTGTGAAGGAAGAGGCGCTTGATTACGATAGCTGGTTGAAACAAAAAACGGTAAAACCTTCAATATGGGCAAAATTATTGAGTTTAAAACCCATTGAAGAAGAAAAGAACCTGGTGATTGATCATTCTTATGATGGCATTAAGGAGCTCAATAACCCGGTGCCGGCCTGGTTCAACTTCCTGTTTTTTGGTACGATGATTTTCGCTGCAGGTTATCTCTTTTATTACCACATTGGTGGCTATGGAGATCTGCAGGATAAAGAATACGAAAATGAAATGGCCAAAGCGCAGGTAGAGAAAGCATCATATCTCGAAAAATCGGCTAATGCCATTGATGAAAGCTCCGTAAAGTTTGATAATACGCCAACGGTACTGGCAGATGGAAAAACCATATTTAACACCAACTGTGTGGTTTGCCATGGCGATAAAGGTCAGGGCGTTATTGGCCCTAACTTAACCGACGATTACTGGTTGCATGGCGGTGGCATTAATAACGTGTTTAAAACCATTAAATATGGCGTTCCGGAAAAGGGAATGATTAGTTGGGAGAAAAACCTTAACCCTAAACAGATCAGTGCTGTGGCTAATTTTATATTGTCGTTAAAAGGAAGCAATCCAGCGGGTGCCAAAGCTCCTCAAGGAGAAAAATACGAAGCGAAAGACTTAAAAGACAATGAGATGAAAGCAGCGAAAGATAGTGTAAACCAAGCCCATGTTACCAAAAAATAAGCCGGAAAGTAAGGGCAGGGGAAGAAATTTCATTTACCCTAAAAAACCATCGGGTAGATTGTACAACTACCGCAAATGGGTAAGTTATGTACTGCTGTTATTTTTGTTCTCCTGTCCGTTTCTAAAACTCAATGGAGAGCAATTGGTACTGCTGAATTTCATCGAAAGGAAATTTGTTTTCTTTGGGCTGATTTTTACCCCGCAGGATTTTTACCTTTTCGCACTGGCCATGCTCATCTTTATCATCTTCATTGTATGTTTTACAGTGGTATTGGGCAGGCTGTGGTGCGGATGGGCATGTCCGCAGACCATTTTTATGGAGATGGTGTTCCGTAGGATCGAATATTGGATAGAGGGCGATGCCAGTAAACAAAAGAAGCTGGATGAAGGACCCTGGACCACCGAAAAGATATGGAAAAAAGGAAGCAAACATGTTATTTTCCTGCTGATCTCTTTTGCCATTGCCAATACCTTTCTGGCTTATATGATCGGCTCTGATGTGCTGTATAGAATCATCACCGAACCCATTGCGGGCCATGTTTCAGGTTTTATATCCATCTGGCTGTTTACTTTTATATTTTATGGCGTATTTGCTTACGTGCGTGAAGTGGTATGCACTGTTATCTGTCCTTATGGAAGGCTTCAGGGGGTACTGCTTGATAACCAGAGCCTCGTAGTAGCTTATGATTTTACCAGGGGCGAACCCCGTGGACGTTTACAGCGAAATACATTGGAACAAAAAACAGGCGATTGTATAGATTGTGGACTCTGTGTGCAGGTTTGCCCTACAGGGATCGATATCCGCCAGGGAACACAACTCGAATGTGTGAACTGTACCGCCTGCATCGATTCGTGCGATGAAGTTATGTTGAAAATAGGCAAACCCAAAAACCTGATCGGTTTCTTTAACCAGGATTTTATTGCGGAGCGGAAACCTTATAAAATTGGATTAAAATCTTACGGCTATGCTGCGGTTTTATTCGTGGTATTAATGGTTTTTTCTTCGCTGATTTATAAAAGAGAAAATATCCAGACCACCGTTTTAAGGGCCAGCGGCACTTTATACCAAAGCAGGGGGGCGGATAAAACCAGTAACCTGTACAATGCAGAGTTGGTGAACAAAACCAATAAGGCGGTAACATTTACTTTTAGGTCGCAGGATAGTAGTGATCAGATCGATTTTATTCAGCAAGCAACTGTTTTACCGAAAGAAGGTACCGTGCACCTCACTTTCTTTCTGATCAGGAAAAATAATTCGATTAAAAAATACAAAACAGATGCGGTTTTCGAAGTGCTTGCCAATGGCGAGGTGTTGAGTACCGCCACAACTAGTTTTTTCGCACAGCCGGAGGGGAATGATTGAAGGAGAGAATGATTGAATGATAGAGTGAGAGATTGATTGAATTAAAGGATGATTGAATGATAGAGTAATAAAATTAGAGAATAATAGAATTATAAAATGATTGAATATTGAATGATTGAATATGCGATTTCCCTTTAAACATTCTCTCATTCAAAACTCACTCATTCATTCATTGATAACTCACTCATTCAAAACTCACTCATTCACTCATTAAATTAAAAACAAAACGTATGAACTGGGGAACAAAAATAGTAATGGGGATGTTTGCATTTATGATGTTTATCGTGGGGATGGTGATTTACATGTTCCATGTGCACGGTAGGGATGCCCTGATTGAAGAAAATTATTATGAAAAGGGAATTAATTACAATGCCGAATACGATGCCAAACAGAATGTATTAAACGATGATGCCAAGCCTAAAATTACCATTACCCATACCCAGATTGTAATACAGTTAAAAGACAGCGCGCAATATGAGCTCGTACTGATGCGGCCTGCCAACAGCGATGATGATGTTAAACGGAAAGGAAATACCACCGGAACTTCACATCTTATCCTGGTAGATAAAACTAAAATGGCTAAGGGAATGTGGTTTATCAACCTTTCATGGCATGCTGGGGGCAAAGCATATCTGTTTAAAAACGACATTACCTTATGACAGACTATCTGCCATTGGCATTTTTAATGGGACTGTTTGGAAGCCTGCACTGCGCGGTAATGTGCGGTCCCATTATGTTAGGCATGCCCTTCAGAAAACAGGATTTCTTTAATAGTGCGGTTCAGCTTTTGTTATATCAGCTCGGAAGAATAGCAGTTTATACCATTTTAGGTTTGCTGGTTGGTGTTTTAGGAAATAGCATTCGACTATTCAGTGATCAGAAAACGTTGAGTATACTTATTGGTTCTATATTAATCCTATTCACCGCCTTACAATTTAATAAAAGGTATAGAAACCGTTTTTCAACGCTTCAGTTAAAGGCGATGAGCCCGCTGAGCAAATTAATGGGTAAGGTATTCAATTTGAAGCTATGGGGATTGTTTGCAGGTATGCTTAATGGCATTATCCCCTGTGGCATGGTTTACCTTGCCCTGGCAACGGCATTAAACACGGGCAATGTTAAATCGGGTGCTACTTTTATGTTTCTTTTCGGACTGGGTACTACGCCATTAATGCTCATGATCTCGCTCGGGGGAATTTTTTTGAAAAAATACATCCGTTTTAACACCAATAAACTTATCCCCTGGCTAATGCTTTTTATGGGCGCTTTACTCATCATGCGCTCCGCCGATTTAGGTATTCCGTTTTTTTCTCCCAAAAATACAGGCGGTTATGGGCATTCGATAGAGTGCAGGTAGATGAGTTTGGAGTTGGGCGTTTGGAGTTTGGCGGGAGTTACGCATATACTAGCGCAAGTCTTAGTGGTGAGGATAATGTGGGCTGGCTGACTTGTGCTTTTTGGGATTTTTGTAGGAACCAATGATCTGTTAACCGATTAACCGATTTGCATGAACCAATGACCAGTGAACTAATGGACATAATTCATTATTGCGTACGTTTCTTCTCCTCCTCACTTGCCGAGGTTCTTTTCCTGGCTGCTGTAGGATTACCGCCCAATCGGTACGAGAAACTTAAAGTAGTACTGCGTGTATCACTTTTCTCATAAAAACCATTGCGTTGGTTTTCATAGTTTACATCAATCCGATAGGCATTACTATAAAATATATCGTTTACGGCCAGCCTTAAAGTTCCTTTACCTTTTAACAGACTTTTGCTTATACCTGCACTCACATCATAAAGCTTTGCAAGTTTGTAAATGCCCTGTATGGTAGGGGAAGAATACCATGCGCTGATTTCTGCTTTTAAACCTTGAGCCTTATTTAATGTAAAAGTATGGTTAGAACTTAGATAAATGCCCCAAACATGATAATCATAACGGGCCTGTAAATATCCTGACTTTTCCTGACGGTAGGAGCCCTGTCCATAATTGTTGATTTCCCACCACGAAGCCGGCTTGATCGGAAAAGATGCTGAAAAGCCTATTTCCTGACTTAAATCAAGGTTCCTCTGGGTATCATAAAAGAGTTTTGAGCTATTATCCTGTACTGTGATATTACTAAAATAATCAACTACCCGCCTCAGGTAAAATGAAATACTATATTGCTGTTTGTAGGTATAACCCAGTTCGCCATGGTAAATAAAAGCAGGTTGCAATGCTGGGTTGCCCTCCAGGTAAGTGTAGGGGCTGGTATAAGATTTAAAAGGGTTAAGTCTCCAATATTCTGGACGGCTGATTCTCGAATTATAGGTGAGGTTGATTTCATTGTCTTTATTCATTTTATACACCACGAAAAGTGTCGGGAAAAGTTTAAAATAGTTATTCTGATTGTTGGTGTTTAATACGACCGATTTTCCATTTGTTCGGGTGTATTCGCCGCGCAAACCGCCTTCAAAACTCCACTTGCCTACATCTCCTGTAATGCTGGCATAAATGGCTGATATATTTTCGGCATATTCAAAACGGTCGCTGCGGCTGTTTACCAATTCCGGACCTGTAGCTGGATTGTTGTAAAAATCGAAACTGTTGCGCGTACGGATACTACTGTATTTCAGACCAGATTCAAAGGTCCATTTCTTCCAGAACTTATCCGTATAATCTATTTTTCCGGAATAGATATCAATATGTTGATCAGAAGGTGTAAAAATATGGTATTGATCAGAAAGCGGATTGCCGTTACCAGATATGCCATAAGTATCTACCTGCTGGCTGTTATTATTCTGATATGGCACATAATCTAAATCCACATTAATATTACGGTCGTTGGTATCCAGTTTAATCTTGTAATTAAGATTAAAGCTATATTGGTAAACATTTCCATTAGAAACGTTTTGTGTATGGAGGATAGAATCAGGTAATGGTTTATGGTTATTTACAATCGTGGTTAATACCTGGTTCGGCATGCTGTTGTTGCCATTGTAGCCATTTACCAAAATACCGATCACCTGTTTATCAGTAAGATTGTAATCAGCACCTATTTTATAACTATTAGCATTCCCCGAGCGTAGGCCCGATTTTTCATTCCGCCAATCCGAATAGTTTTCAGGCGAAGCGAAAATGACATATTCACTTTCTGTATGATCCTTTTTGCGTCGGCTATAACCGTAACTGCCATATACATTCAGCTTGTCTTTTCTATAATTAAACACCGTACCTGGATTATAGCTGCTATAGGTTGATTGGGTATAACCGCCAGAAAGTACCACGTTAAAGCCATCACCTTTTGGTTTTTTAGAAATAATATTGATTACCGCACCACCCTGGGCATCGTACTTGGCGGTTGGATTAACCATAATTTCTATTTTGGCAACATTGTCCGATGGCAAACTCCGGAGATAGGCCGCCAGGTCTTCACCCGATAACCTGATGGGCTTATCATCCATATAAATGACCGCGCCTTTGTTGTTGGCTGTTACCCCGCCATCAAAACGTGTTTGTACACCCGGTGCTTTACCTATCGCGTCCCAAACCGTAGCACCGCTGGCGATAATGCTGTTTTCGACATTGAATATCACCCTGTCTATTTTTCTTACAATAATCGGTTTTGAAGCCGATACCGTTACCTGGTCCAGGGTTTTATCGTCATTGTTCATCATTATGGTTACTGAATCCATCGGAAGATTTAGCGCTTTGCTCAGATCCTTATATCCAACAGCCTTAAACATCAAAACGAAATTGCCTTTGAGCGGTTGCGGGAAACTGAACAGCCCGTTTTTTGAAATCCGGATGGCTACGGTCGAATCTGCATGGCGCAGGCTAATGGTTACCCCATCTATGGGTTCTCCATTTTTATCGGTTACCAAACCTTTACGCAATTGTGCAAAAGCAATTAAAGGAAAGCAGAAGAATAGGAGTAAGGTTAACTTTTTCATGTTTCAAAACTAGTTCCAAGTCATGTAAAGCAGCGTTAATCTCGGTTAAATATGGTTAAATCTTCCGCCCATGCTTCCATTGATAAAATGAATTGTTCAATTTAGAGGGATGGAATGGATAACGTCAAGATATGTTTTTCCTTTGGCGGTGATTACACTGATCATTAGTCTATGCCTGCAATGTGCCTGGATACGGCAATTGTACCTGGCACAAAAACAGGATGTTAAAACCAAACTTGAATCTATTGTAAGCAACGCCTCCAAACAGATCGTTTACCGAAGCGTGTCAAGGGGGCGCGAACGGAGCAGTCGTTTTAAGCAGTTTTTTCTTTCTTCAGAATGGTTTTCATTGAGGCAGGCCTTTGATGAACTGACGTTGGATAACCTGCATAGCCAGTTTCATTATGGGATCGATAATGATAGCACTGTTGTTGAAATGAGGATGTCTTTTCTCAATGATCCGAAAAAACACTTTAAAATTTCTTCATCATCAAAAACGGATAACATGACTCCTCGTCAGGTTTCATCAGATGATCAAAGAGATTTGAAAAGTCTGGATAGTCTGGTGAACCGTCAACTCCAACAGTTCGGCCTCAGGATCAATAGGAATTATGCCTTATACGATTATTCCAGCGGAAAATTGATCAAAACGGTTCCTTTTACCAAAAGCAGTATTTCTTTTACCAGCGAGCGTTATACCTACAACTTAAAGTTCTTGCACAGATACCAGCTTGTGGTGGGCAATATTTTTTGGATTGTTGTTTTTCAGATGCGTTATTACCTGATCTCATCCTTTATGATGCTGATCCTTACCGCTGCGGCTTTTTACCTGCTCATCAGACTGATGAAAAATCAGCAGCTTTATGCACAGGCGAGGATGAGTTTTACCAGCAATATGACGCATGAACTCCAAACGCCAATCTCAACGATTGCGGTTGCTCTTGAATCCATCAGCAAGTATCATTTAATTGATGAACCCGAAAAGCTAAAGAATTATATCAATATCAGCCGCCATGAATTACAGCGCCTACAGTCGATGATTGAAAAGGTACTTAAACAGGAGCAAATGGACCTGGGGAAAACGAAACTGCAGTTTAGCCTGTTCGATGTTCAGCCACTATTGCAACAGGTTATTTACGCCATGGATATACAGGTGCAGGAGAAAAATGCGGAACTTATACTTTTACAATCGGATGAACCTGTTTTTATCAAAGGTGATGCCATGCATATTTCGAATGTATGTTATAGCCTGATTGACAATGCGTTAAAATATTCTCCTTCTCATGCTAAAATTGAGGTATCCTGCAGTATTGCCGATCATCAGTTAACAATCAGTTTTAAAGACAATGGCCCGGGGATAAATGAAATTTATCAGCAGCAGGTTTTTGAACGCTTTTTCAGGATTTTTAATCAGGATAATATACACAATGTGAAAGGCTCTGGATTGGGGCTTCATTATGTTAAACAGGTAGTGGAGCTTCATGGCGGACGTGTTGTGCTACAGAGCAAAATAGGAAAGGGATGCAGTTTTATGGTTATTTTGCCATTATATGAAGAAAATTAAGGTTTTATATGCAGAAGATGAGCCTTTTTTGGCTCGTATTGTTTTCGATGGCTTAAGCAGTAGTGGTTACGAGGTTAATCTTGCTGCAGATGGAGCGCTTGCCTGGAAACAATTTATAGCAGAAAAGCCCGATATCTGTGTGCTCGACATCATGATGCCGCAAAAAGATGGTTATACATTGGCGGCTGAAATCAGAAAATCGGATCCCAATATTCCCATTATCTTTTTGAGTGCCAAAGCCCTTACCGAAGATGTGGTGATGGGATTTAAAAACGGAGGTAACGACTACCTTAAAAAACCTTTCAGTATTGATGAGCTGCTGGTGCGGATGGAATCGCTGTTAAACAGATTTGGTCCTGTGAATAAAGATGAAAATGAGGTAAATAAAAAATACCAGTTCAGAAACTGTGAACTTGATCCTGTTGGCCAAAAGTTAAAAACTTCTGTAGGCGAATATTCACTTTCTTATAAAGAAACCGTTCTGCTCGAATTGTTATTAAAGAACCGAAATAACATTTTGGAAAGGGAGGATGCTTTGATCAAAATATGGGGGGAAGATAGTTTTTATAATGGCCGTAGTATGGATGTTTTTATGGCACACCTACGCAAGCTCCTAAAAAGTGAACCTGAAATACAGATTATCAGCTTAAGGGGAGTAGGGTATAAGCTTATTTGTTGATTGTATTCCGGATTGTATAGTTCCAGCCCTGATGTGGTTAGCTATTTTGCCTAGGGCTGCTCGTTAGCGTCTTCACAAAAAACAGTTTTTACACCTAATGTTCAGAAACTTAATGTGGATCAGAATGGCAAATAATCTATAACAGAGATAAAACTTTTCACAACTCGTTATATGGTAAGGTACTTAATAACCTGAGTTAGATAATATTTAAAAATTAATGTACTTTATTAGGACGATTGGCTAGCCGTTTCGTCATGCTGAATTTATTTCAGCATCTTTCCTGTTAGACCACCTTGCTATAAAAGACCCTGAAACAAGTTCAGGGTGACGGCCGTTCATGTAAGGTGCCAAATAACCCAAATTAAAGCACATTATTAATCGAACTCAGGTTAATAGATTCTTAATTATCCTTTAAGGTGCTTACTTTAATATGTCTGATGATAATTTCTTTTTGGTTAAGTGTTTTCTCCAGATTCAATTTTATCTCTTTCCAGAAGGATATGCTAAAATGAGGCGTCATCACTTCAATTATGATCAGTTTATCGTATTCTGTATGGTTGCCATCTTTCCAGATACCTTTTATGGGTTGTCGGGTGTAAAGACTTAGCCCTCCAAATTTTTCAGTCAGGCTTTTTTGAAGCTTTCCGTTTCTGGCGATTATTTCGATTGCTGTTGTGGTTCCTCTGCAAGTCGTTCAATCAATGCTTTAGCAACAGGTCCTGCTGATAATGGATTCTGTCCGGTAATTAACAATCCATCAATTTCCACGTGGGAAAGAAAAGGCACTAAACTATTTTTTATTTCAGCCCCCAGTTCTTCAATTTTTGTTTGTAGCAGATAAGGAACGTGGTCACCACGGCCAACTATTGTTTCTTCGGTATTGCTAAAAGCCGAAATTCTTTTGCCCTTTAAAAAACCAGGACGTATGTTTTCGGCACTAAACAATGCGGCCGGGCCATGACATACCGCTGCCACGGGTTTGCCAACGTCTAAAAAGTCATGAATTAGGATACCACTATTATTGTCGACTGCCAAATCCCAAAGTGGCCCATGTCCGCCGGGATAAAATACCGCATCATAGTCACTAGCCAGGATCCCGTTCAAGGTGCTGGTATGCGAAAAGGCGTTTTTGGCATGGTCATCATCCTGAAATCTACGGTTAGATCCGGTAATGTTTTCGGTCAGTTCACTCATCGGGTCTACTGGCGGTCGTCCTCCTTTAGTGCTCACAAGATCTACCTGATAGCCAGCATCGATAAATTCATAATAGAGATCGGTAAATTCGCCAAGCCATACCCCGGTTTTATCTTCAGTATTTTGCATGTCGCGATGAGAAGTCATCACCATTAATATTCTTTTCATCATATGTTATTTTATGTCTTCAGGATCAAGTTCATTACCTTCTTCATCTATACGCTGGTGTTCATCCCAATTGGAATTTTGTTGGTTTTCAGTTTGTGGATTTTCTGTTTGCTGTTCTACATTTTCCTCTTCTTGTTCTTTTGGATCTTTCATGTTTTTCGGATTTTAGTATATACAGATAACAAGTTTAAGCGACTAATGGTTCGCTAAAGCTGAAAAGAAATGTTTAACAGCGTAAAAAGATTTGGATAATACACAACTGTTTTAACCCCATGATCTAAAATTGCCTTAATTGTTTAAACCTTATCGCCATTTGCATGTTTTATTAAGAAAAATGATTATGAACGATAACATTGAACCAAGAGACACGGATGCTGAAGACAGCAATGGCCAGTCGCAAGTAAGTCCCAATGAGGAAAAAGAAGTCGATGATAACGAAGTACAACGGGGCCTTACAGGCGAAACAGATGATGAAGAAGATGTTGGTGGGGACCTTGCAGGTAATGCTGGCGGAAATGCTTAATTATTAGGTCTGATTAACCGTTGTTCCAAAATTGGAACGTCAGCACGGTTTAATTTTTAAAATAAAGAATCACTAAAAATGGAAACTGAAGAAGAAAATAAAAATTTAGGCGACAAAAATGCTGAAAATAGTGCGGAGCGCACCAACATGCCCGATAACCAGGTGCCAAGATTTAGAAGTAATGAGAATCATGAAAAAAACCGTGTAAAAAGCGAAGCTGGATTTTTGAGCAGGGAGGTGGGTGAAGGCGATTTCGGATCGGAGGAAGCAAGAGCAGATTCGGAAAAAGGAAATCAAGGGAATGCGGGAAATATGCCCAATTCGGTAGGTAAAGAAAATAGTGACGATGATGGAAATCAGCCTTAATCCTAATGGTAAGGTTGTCCAAATGATTAACATTCAATTACTTATTAAATCCGGATAGGCTATTTTTGTAAATAAGTATGTAAAAAAATGCAGTAATATTTTTAATCAGATTGAACTTTTGGATTTTAAAAAGGTTAGCCATGGCTAACCTTTTTTGTTTTCAATTGGAGTATTTTTATTTATCTTGCCTTTTCCCCCTTTTACTAAAATAGCACAACTTTCTCTTCGCATATTTTTGTGATATTAGCATCAATGGGTGCATTTATCTATGGTTGGTGACTATGCCATGTTTAAATTTTTGTTCAAGAAATCCTGCGCACTTCTTAAATCGGTGTTAATCTGTTCCTTGGTTAAATCAGAAATTGAATGCAGTGGATCATCTGTAAATTCGCTCACTAAACTAACTGCTTCAGTTCCATTTGCCCCGGTATTTCCAATAATATTAAAAATTCCTTCTACTCCCTCGTTAACAAAGCTATACTTTATTTCAAATTGTTGTTTGCCTTCTGTAGGGATCTCTGCAATTTCTCTATATTCACGGGCCTGTATAGTTTCAAGGCCTTGTTTCACTAATTTTATAGCTTCTGTTTTTTGCTCTTCTGTCATAATCCATTAATTAGATTTAATGGTTAACATTTAAGAAAGGCTAAAGTTTGATTTAAGCGACACGCTTGTAGAAAACAGCTCTTAGCATATCAATTATGATTGCTGACACTATAACTGGTAATTCGGATATAAATTTGGATATAAATTGAGTAGGTTTTTCTCACCTTATTCAATTTTTTTAGTTCAGATCGTACCATTTGAGTGAATCGATTAAATCATCTCTAGGCTGGCTGCAATCCGCTCACGTAAATAAAGCTGAAGTAGACCGCGCTTATGAATTACTTGAGTTTTGTGACGCACTCTCTTTGATTATCTGTCAGGAAATTGTTCCACCCGAGGGCCGAAGAGTAGAAATTGGCTGTGGCTCTTCTGGTACCACATATTTGCAAAAGCAGATGTAGAACAGGTTAGCTTGAAATTCAAAAACCTGCAGTATTCAGTTAAGTCCTAAACTTTTTTAACACCTGTCCTGTTTATACATAAATTTTAAAAATGAAAAATAGTATTTTAATTCTCGCTCTGCTAAGTATTTTCACTATTGAGGCTTTCGGACAGCAAAAACCCTTCTATCATCTATTCAGGCCAGTTCCGAGTGATAGTTTACGGGAAATGGAAACCGACCGGCCGGATGTAACTGAAAGTCCGAAAACTGTTGATGCCGGACATTTTCAGTTCGAAACTGATCTTATGCGCTTTCAACGCGAAAATAGCAATGAAGGCAGGAGCGACGAATACCTTTTTAACCAGGCCAATATAAAGCTTGGGCTTACAAATTCGACAGCCGTCCAGCTTACATTTGAAAGTTATGTGGTAAAAAAAGATTTTGATGCAGAGGGCAGTGTTGAGCGGAGCAGTGGATTTGGCGATCTTACCCTAAGGCTAAAACAAAACCTTTTGGGCAACGATAAAGGTAAATTTGCCATTGCATTGCTCCCATATCTTAAGTTTCCAACTTCCCATGCAGATCAGGAAAGCCAATACGAAGGCGGTATCATCATACCAATGAGTATTGAGTTTGGAAACGATTGGAAATTAGGCTTTCAGGTAGAAGCAGACCGTTTACAGGATGAGGAAGGATCGGGTCATCACAACCAGTTTTTACAGACACTTGCCGTATCACACCCGCTCACTAAAAAGCTTGATGGTATTATTGAAACCTATTATACCTACGAATTTAAAGATGCTCACTTAAAAAACTTTCTGAATGCTGCACTACAATATGAGTTATCTAAGGATTTTCTTATCGACGGTGGCCTTAATTATGGTGTTCAGCATGATGCGAGAAAAAGCTATTTTGTGGGGCTTTCTTTTAGATTATAATTTCTAAAACAACAGATAGTCAGTTATATGGAAAGAAAAATAGGGAGGGAATAAGGAGAAAAAACATTTAGCAGCCATCTGTAATAAGTAATAGATTAATCATCACATATTATGGGAAATAACCTATCGGGAAAAATCCCCCAAACTAATTTGCCCAAAGAAACTGAGCTTCCAGAAAATACAGATTACCGTAAAATCGCCGGAAAAGGAAGTCTGAGCAATGATCCGAACTCACCTGATACAGCGAGGCATCCGGAGAATAAGATCATAATGAAGAAACGGATCATAATCCATTGATCCGGGGCATTTAACTTTTGCCTGAAAAACGTATCTATAAGCTCACTAATCTTGCGAAGTAAATTCTCCTTGGGAATAATCAGCTCATAAAGCTTGGAAAACTCACTAAACTGGATTTTTTGTTGTCGAAGAAGCATCTTGAAAGAAGTAATAATATAACTTTAAAATACAATAAAAGGGACTTTTTTAGTGCCCTCGTGTTCAACTTAGAAGCTTTGTTAATTATCATTTTATTACAAAGTATTTGGCCTAGGTTTGGCTTATTTTACGGTATCCTGTTTTCCTACAGGTTTGGCTTATTTTATAATGTCAATTGGATTTTTGCTGGTTGATTTTTCTGCCAACCCGGAAGCCTCTTTGGTGATTTCTTCAGGATAACCGGACATTGCAAGGATTTTGATGGCATTTCTGGTTGTCAAAGGTCCTTTTTTTAACTGGTGGTCAAAATTCATTTGATCTTTCAGGATCGTTTCGGTAAAATGGTAGAGGTCGAATTCATCGTACAGAAGCCCGGACAGTTCTACATCGTGGGTTGATACAAATACCAGGCTGCCTGATTTTTTAAGGTAAGACAGGATTGCTTTCGCCGAAGCAATTCTTTCAGCAGTATTGGTGCCCTTGAAAATTTCGTCGATCAAAAATATGTTCCGGTAGCCACTTTGCACATTATCGATGAGTTCCTTCATTACCGTAACTTCCTGCAGATAGTAACTTTTGCCTTCGAATATGCTGTCATCGATCCTAATGGAAGAGAAAAGCCTTAGCAATGGGGCACTATAGTGCTCGGCATAACAGGTATAGATGGTTTGGGCCAGTATTGAGTTGATGGCCAATGCCCTTAAAAATGTTGTTTTTCCAGACATATTGGATCCTGTGATCAGTATTCCCTTATCCGATACTTCTAGCGAATTGGGCACACATTCTAACACCAATGGATGGATGGCGTTTTTTATGGTGAATTTGTTTTCGGTTGCTGTAAAAGAAGGGTTACACCAGGTATCGGTACCGGCCCTTAATGAAGCAACAGAGATTGCCACATCAATGGCACCGATATATTCGAAGATCATAGAAACCTGCTGCTGGTTTTTTTCTATAGATCTGATGAGACCGAATATGGTAAAAAGATCGATGAGGAATATAGCCTTAAGGATTTCAAACAGATAAATTGGTATCTGGCTGAGGTCTGCGGCACCGGAGGGATTGGTCTGGACGAACAGTAACCGGATCTTTCGCTGTATTTTTTTGAATACTACTGCTCCCTTTATCTTTCCAGCATCAAAAGGGATGTTTTTTTTTGATAGTTTTTGGGCGACCTTGATGAGTACGTCGAGCTGTACAAGCGATCTGGAAAATGATAAAATATGCCGTTTGTTCCAATAATTCAGATAGGTAACGTTGTAGGCTACTATGAGAATTGCGAACAGGAATGCGATCGGAAATTTAACGGATAGAATGAAGCAGGCGATCAGTACGAGGATGTCAAAGACTAGATAGCGCAGCCATCCGGGTTTTTCTATCAGCTCTTCTTTTAATAATAGAGAAACCGAGTAAGCATCACGGGACCCGAGTCTGTTAAGCTTAAGCTGGACCTCTTCCCGTAATAACGGGTTTTGCGAAAAAAAAATGGCCTGCCGGTCAAGTTCGGTCAGGTGTTCAAGATCATCACTAGGGTGTTGCAGTTTGTGGAATAAAAACTGTTCACCTATTTTGCTGGTGGTATGGTTGATGTGGGCGAAAAGCTGAAAGAAATCTATGTCTGAGCGTGTCTGGGAAGTCAGTTTATGGTAGTCGGATGGTCTTTGCGCAGGGCTGTACCAATCTAGCTTTGCAAGGTCTATATTTTCGCTGTTTGCCTTCGCCCAGTTTTCCCTTAATTTGAGGAGCTGTTTCTCTTTTAGCTTTTTATGGCTGAAAACCAGGAAAAAAGAGAGTATTACCAATAAAGAAACTGCAGCAAATACATAAACCATAATCTTATAATAGTGTTGACAATTTACAGAACGGATCTGAAACCTCCTTGAAAATTAATTTATTTTTTCCATAGATGGATTCACAAAGACAGTCTGATATCCTTCAAAAACATCAACGATTAGCGGTATACCTCATGAACGCATGCACGGCTTGACTGGAACCTAGAATAGTGAATGACGGTGTCTCCTTCACAATGACAGAAGTATGGTATAATATTATGGTTTTAGCTCGTTGTCTAACCGATATTAGATCGGGGAGCACAAGGGCGTGGGTTTATTTGCGTCATACCGGCTAGGTCTTCATTTTTTAATTAACCGTATGTACTTCGCATTACACTCTCCAATTTTCACATAATAGTTCATAGAATTACCTGCATTTTGGATAGTAATTTGATTTTTTTCCAATATGCCCTGAATCTCTGTTGGTAAAGTTATATCCGGATCAGTTGGGTCACCCTCATCATCCAATGTGCCTTCGTTTTCACTCCACTCAATATTTTTCAGCGTAAGATAATAGCCATCCTTACGCTCGTTAAGTTCTATTTCAGCCTTATCTGCTAAAGTTCTTGTATTGGTAATCAACTTGTAGACTAGTTGATCTTTTTTGTAAGATAGGATTAAGTTTATTTCACATGACGGATCGCCGTTTTCAATCATATAAGTTCCTTCAATAGGAAATATGGTCTTTTTTATGGTCGATTTTATTTTAACCACAGTATCAGTTTTCGCTTGCTTAGGCTCAGCATAAACTATTTTTTCGATTTTCTTTTTGCTTGTATGGTTTGTTTTTTTCTCTTCATTGCACGAAATAAAGATCAAAATGCATAAAATGACCGGTGTTATTTTCATATGTATCGCAAATTTAAATGGGGGCAAGGTTTTGTGGTTGCCAAAAGGATAGGGTGGCCTGCTAACATAAGAGCCACCATAACTTTAAATAATTGAGTTTGCCATTCTTGAAATAGAACAAAAAAGCATCGTCAGCTGGTGCTTTGAGATAAAATCTAAATCGAACTTCATCTGGATCTTCTAGCTTTTCCATCTTCGCATGGGGGAATATTTTTTTAAAATCTTCTACTGATGTATTTTTGTCAAGCACAATCTGGTGTGAGGGAATCTCAAATGAATTTGATTTAGCAAAAGCAGTATTAAATAATACAATGTGGTTATTCGTATTAAATTCGATATTATTTGCAAATAAGGTAGTCACATTCCCTTCGTATTTTTCGAATGTTCCCGACTTTTCGCTTTTGTCACCATAAGTTGCTTTCATCCATTTTTCGTCCAGCCATTCAAATGGATCTCCACATTCCCAAAGCTCTGTTTTTGAAGAATCGATTTTTTTGTACAACGAGCTAAATTTAGGACGTGATAGTATCATATGGTGCCCATTAACCAAAACATCTTTAATACTCATGTACCTTTCTGTATAAAAGATAGGTTTCTTGGTTTCCTTTCTTTTTAAGAGAACAGGTTGGGGCTGGATTGCTGTTTGCCGTTCATTTTTAGGCTTGTCCTCATTGCGGCAACCAATAAACATGATGGCGAATACGATAAATGAAATGAGTGTTTTAACTGCAGCCATATTATTCTATTTTTGAACTTTTAGGTACAAACATTTTTTCTGCCAATTTTTACAATTTCAGTTACATCGTGTTGGTCCAGAAGTTCCAATAATGCAACAGCACCGTTTTGGTTTTTAAATTCGAGTTCTTCCTTATACAGGGGAATTAAAGAATAGATAGAAACAGATTGATTATTTTCCAGTTCTATCTGTGTAAAGTCATCTGATATCTCCCTAGAATACGCTAACATTACGGAATTGAATCCTGCGCCTTCGGCAAAAGTTCCATCTTCCTGGTAGCTAAACGTGTGACCAAATCCTAGCCAGGTTTCGTCAGGATGCGGCAAAATCATCAGTTGTTTCATTAACCTGATCGGCCAATAATTGCGCTCGTCGCCGAAGGAATCATAATTGAGATTCCATTCTTTCGGAAGTAAAAACATGACCTCGGCGTAGGGAGAGGAATTAACATCTTCAGGCACTTTCATAGGCAAGGCACTCATCCCACAGCTTAAGAGAATATGATATGGCCTGTTTTCGTTAGCTTTTATAAAAAATATATCTCTATGGATGACCTCTGACTCAATTTCATCAAACGCGACAATATCTTCCTCATCATCAAAAAACTGGTCTAAGTGATTGTCGACAATCTCCACACTATTAGGAATAGAATTTTTCATATCATATAATTTTCCAAACTAAAACTACGGTAAACCTTTGAATATTACCAAAAACCTTTTAAATATGCAGTTGAATAATGGGTGCCCAAATGCCTTTAAATATCTCCATTGTATTTATTGGCTATCTGTGGATTCTATATCTAACTTTGAAATTGATTCGACCTTTCTTTTTTTTAAGGTAAATTCGAAAAAATGCTTTTTGCCGTCTTTCAGTATTTTAAAAAAGTTATCCTGGGATTTCATGGCATCCGTAAAATATTTAAAGTCGCCGGATAACTCAATGTTATGCGTTGCCGGTGAAATGCAGCGGATATCATAGATCGCCTTCTCCTGTTCATTATCACCGTTTTTATCACTAACGGAAGCGATACCTGTTTCGATGGAAGCACAATGAAACAACAATACAGTCCTGTCGGATTCTTTCTTTATGGTAACATTTGTAGCAAACACGGTGCTGTCAGTTTCTATTGTATTTTCACATATACAAACTTCTTGCTGGCTATACTTATCCGTTTGCGTATTACTGCCGGTGCACGCAGAGAGCATTACGATCAGGCTAAAGGGAATTATTGTTTTCATGCAATCTGTCTTAAATATTTAAATGCGTGTTGCCGGACATGGGTAATAAGGTCCCTTCCTGACCTACGGAGTGAAGTTAAGATATTTATATTTTAATATTTATTTTTCAATGGGAGGAAGTCCTACGATTGCCGATTACAATTTCGATGGTTTTGACAACGTTGCATTTTCCATACCGGATGCAGGCATTGGCGTATACCGCACTTTCAGTATCTATCTGTACAATCCCAAATCGAAACGCTTCAACAATTTCGTTATATTTTCAATCAAATGACTGTTTTACCAAGTTATTAAATTGTAATTTTCTGATCTTTTTCAGGCTCTTAAAGACAAAAAGTATAAGAATTTTGTCCTAACAAAGTTAGCAACTCCAATTTGTCCTTTATCTAGATACCTCAATAGTTTATTTAATATCGGCTGTCCGCTAAAATTTGTATTTTTACCTATTGTTACCTTTATTGTTTCGTAACTTCAAACGTAAACTAACGGGGCGGCGCTAGTGCTAATCTTTTTTTTTACGGGAAAACAGTGATAATTATTATCAAAATAAATGAAAATAACTGCAAAAATTCTTTTTTTACTGATGCTTACTGCTATTTTTAACGCAAAAGCCCAACAAATAAAATTCCCCGAAAACTTCAAACTAACCTCATCGGTAATACCTGGTTACAGGGTAATTAAAGATGCCGATGCTGCAAAAGGACAAATTACTGAAAATGTTAAACAAACCGATAGCCTTTACATACAACGTTTTGAAAGTGCAGACAAAAGGAATACTATTGAGGTTTATGTTTATCAGCTTAAATCAGAAGAGACGTTTAGTGAAAAAGAGTTTGTAGAACGGCTGCAATTAACTCAAGGTTATTTTCAGATGTTTAAAATGGGTGCTTTTGAATTTTTGAAAGTTAAAAACTATCTCATTCAAATTCAAAGTATAAATCCTAAAGCAACTAACAAAAGTGCTGGCAAGATAGAATTAGATAAGCTAAGCAATTATTATAAGAAAAAATTAGGTGCAGTTACCTTTAAAATTCCAGCGATACAAAATGCTGATAAGACTTCAGAAAGCACAAATAGGACTGCAAAAAGTCCAGATTATACAAATTTAAGACGTTGGGTGGCAAACAATTTTGGTCCAGCTTTTTACAGACAATATATTCATGAGGGTTCAGGTAGAATTACACTGATATTGAATTTTGATGAACAGGGTAAAACGACAGTTAAAGAAATTAAAGGTACAAAGAACGAAAAATTGATCAAAGCCATAAAAGAAAGAATAGAAAAAATGCCATTGTGGACCAAAGATGAAGCCACTTATTCATCTACATTAAGTTTGCCATTAGAATTTAGAGATGTTGAGCAATAAGAATATTTTTAATACTGTATAATGAAACAGCAAAATATCCTCAATATTGAAAAACCTTGTCAAAAAAGTGCAATGGGCAAGCATGACTAAAACGATGAATTGCTTGGCAAATCCTCACCCAGCTACCTTAAAACCTGAGATAAAAAACATAATGAAGAACGCAATCATTTTCTTAGCCTTTGTTTCTATACTTCAGTCTTGTGATGGCCAATCAAAAAAACAAAAACAAGTTCAGTCTGAAAAAATATTGAAAAGCAAAAAAGTTGCAATTTATAAAGGCAAAATGACTAAGCCTGTCAACATAAGCATTGATAAAATTCCCCAAGAAATTAAGTATGAAGGAAAAACTAAAAATGCTGTTCATTGGACAGATAAATTAGGGGAGAATATTGTAATTACCACAGAAACTGGCATTTATCAGAGTAATAAATTCAAGCATGAGATGGACGGAGGAGATGCCGAAATCTTTGCCTACCATTTCCTGAAATCCAACGGTGGTTTTAAACAAACATGGAAAGTTTATGACTTTATTAGTGATTGTCCGGTTGATATCGTCGCCTCATTTATTGATAAAACTTTTGATATAACAGACCTTAATAACAACGGAATTGCAGAAATATGGCTAATGTATGAAACAGTTTGCCACGGAGATGTTAGTCCTTCGAACATGAAAATTATAATGTATGAAGGACAACAGAAATTTGCAATGAAAGGAGAAAATAAAATTATGTTTGGAACTGGTGATAACGGACAAAAAATGTATGCTGGTGGGGAATATAAAATTGATAATGCTTTCTCTAATGGACCGACTGTATTTTTGGAGTTCGCAAAAAAACTATGGAACAAGAATATAACTGGCACACGTAATAGTTTATAGTTTACAAAAGCCTATTCCTTTATTGAAATGAAGATGAGTATTGGGCTGACATTGGCAGGTGTATGAATTTAAGCCCAGCCCGCTTTAAATCTGCCTTTATAAGTACGTATGAGACTTTCTAAATCCCTGCGCTTTTCGTAATGGGTGACCTCTATATTTCCCCAGCCTCCCGGATACTGAATCTGAAGTGTGTATTCATTACCACGCTTTGCATGAGTACTGACTGTTATTTTAATATTAAAAACATCATCCCAGCGTATAAAGCCGGTCTCCATGGTAAATATTCCCAGGTCATTCAGGATGATACGGGGCTGATGCGTGGATATAGCTATCGCACTGCGAACAATGATGTATAAAGAATAAGAAATCCATACTGCTCCAATTATAATCAGAAAGGTTGATGATTCATCTGACCTGAAATTAAAAATCTCTGCCCCAATGCCCATAGCAAGCATGAACAGATAGAAAAAAATCCTGATCAAAAGTTTGGGTGTAGAGTAGTAAATAATGGTTTCCGAATCAGTACCGGTGTCATCAATAAAAATGTCCGGCGCCCCGGTTCGTTGCTGCAGTCTACGCCACTGGTCACGTTCCATAGTTGACTGTAGCTGAATCTTATCCAGGAAGCTACCATAGCCGGAGCAAAGAGAAGCTTTTCTTGCAGCTCTTTTTAACTCTGTTACATCGTTTACATGGCTGAATGCCCAAAGCTTCCAGCGTGTGGTGCGCTTGCTCCAAAACCGAAATGGCAGGTAAAAAAATATAAAAGAAGTAACGATCAGTACCGAACCAAAGACCAGCAAGGTTTTCGTAGTTAATGCATGCTCTCCTGTTACGGCTATGAAAAATAAGGCAAAGGGGAACATAAAAAAGAATAGCCCTATAACCATTACTATTCTTGGCAGAAGCAACATCTGCCGCCCTTTCGCCAATGCCTGATTAAGTGAAACTAAGTCGGAATTTTCATATTCATTCATAGGATTATTTGCTTATAACAGAAATACCACAGATGTTTCTTTTCCGTGCGACATTACACAGTTATTATCTCTTGTGACTTGACGTAAACAATAGGAGAACACTTTGGGTTGATCTCCCGCTGCTAAACGCTCAGGTTAAATTAAGAAAATATATAATAATGTGAAACAGGGTTATGCTTATTCAGAGGCTCTTTTGTCATATCTAATATGAAATTACTGAGCACGTATTCTTACAGGCCAGAAGTAAATGCCATTAAAATCAGGTTAATAAAAATTTCTATTTTCATAGCATCCCATGTGGTCGGGCTTTCCGCTATATCTCCTTAAGGGAGGATGCTACTGCAATCCCTGATGCTAAATATGATGACCAGTGATTATGCTTTGTAATTATTCATTACTTTCCTATGATGAAACCTATTGAAGATACGGAAAATGGTAGTTCTCCTGAAGTAGGTTTCAAAAGCGTGGCTACGTTATAATATATTTAAAAAAGAAACAGGCTTAATGCCAACTGCCTATTTTGCACAGGAATTAAGCCATTAACGTGTTAGAAAGCCATTTTTTGGTCTAACGATCGTATCGTTAGAGGTTAAAACTGCAGTATTTTTAAGTACACAGTATAAATATCAGATACCTTTGGTTCACATCATGATAGGCATATGGCGTTTCAAATGAGTATGCTTGAATCTTTTTCTCGAAATCAAAACTAGCCTTAACTATGCCATATACAACATCTTTTTTACGCTCTCTTTACGATTATCTTGAACAATTCTATCCTTTATCTGGTGCCTTTAAAGCCGAACCTGAAAGGTCTTGCAAACTTACCCGTATAAAAAAAAATAAGCACATTCTCTCTCCAATAGATAGTAATGCTTCTCTGTATTTTTTGGTCAACGGGCTGGTACGTGGCTTTGTACGAGAGAGTAAAAAAGATATCAGCCAAATATCCAGAGGCCAACCCAATCGACAGAAAGCTATTGGCACTTCATTATTATGCTGCATCATAAAAAGCTATCCTTTCCCGGATAGCCAAAGCAACTGGCAGGTACCATAAACTACAGGAAAGATCTGGATATCAAAAGGATACCGCAGCGTTATTTTGTCGGTTACCTGGGTGTGCGTGTAGAAACCATAAGCAGAATCATAAATAAAGATTTAACCTTTATTAGCCAGAATTTGTGCTAGCGTCCGTGAAGCCTTTTACTCCATTAAATTTGAGTAATTGCAATCGTCGGCACTAGGGAAATATATTTAGAATTTATTAGGAAATGAAACAACTATTTAAGGAAAACGGGCTGCTAAAAGAAAAGCCATTTTCCGTACTACACATAGATGGTGACATGCTAATGCGTACGATATTTAAAAAAGCATTTTCATCCGAGCTGTTTCAGCTGGACTCAGCCGCTGACGGTAGAGAGGCGTTTGTGTTGTTGGAAAGCAAACAGTATGCATATGATATTGTCATTACCGAGATGTATATGAATTACGCGAATGGGTACGAGATCGTAAGCCAAATCATAAAAAACGCGCCGAAAAGTAAAATTATTATTACCTCTAACATGAGCTTTTTCCACATTTGCGAAGGACTAAATCTCGAGAAGGAAAACTATTTCAGAAAACCTCTGGTAATTGGTAAGTTAACCGAACACGTAAAGAATTTGATGAGACCAGAGGGTGCCAAAATTAGTAGCCCTTGCCCTGAGGACTCGTTATTGACCAGCATCGATGAGCCGTTGCTCAGCCACCCTGATGCACTTATACTTCAGATTGATACTATAGGGCATTCGCTGGCTGGCAGACCCGCAGACAGCGAAGATGTAATCGTTCAGGAGGACATAAGCTTGAACTTAGAATCTTTGCAATTATCAGCAGAAGATATTGAGTTCAGTGCCGAAGATTTAGCCATTGAGCATAAGGCAGAGGAAGCGACGTTACCCATCCGTCGCCAAGAGGTAACTGCTTCAGTCAATACCAGCGGCCGTTGGTGGTAACATAAAAAAAAATAATCCTTTATCCATAATAACTCTTCAAATAATGTATACCTCGCATTCTTTTTCTAGCCTTTTACAAACAACAAACGCCCCATTAACAAATACGGCCAGCGCTCTGCTAAGCGGTCTTAAGATTCGTTTTGATCAATCCTGGTATATTTGCGGTAGCTTAGCCTTGAGCGAGGGATCCAATCCAATCAGATCAATCAACATCAGCCCGGAAGGGCTCGAATACCAGGTGCTTTTTCGTGCCGCCCTTCTCGTCGCCAATAATAATCAAGCTAAGCCCATGGTGGTCACCGTTGGCTTTCCAAATAACACTTACCGCCTATTTAAGGATCTTGCGCGTGAAAAACTTCCCGGCAGCTACCAGATACAATGGGATGCTGAAGTGTATGGGGGTAATCCCGTTCAACCAGCCTCCGTTCAGGTAGACCAGATAGAGGTGCTGCCGGAAATCGTAAGCTGTATGATTGCGTTGAGGAAGGGAGCACACAAAATAAATGGCTCGTTTTTTATCATCAGCCTTGGTTTCGGCACGTTTGAAACAGGATTGAGTACAGACGAAGGTGTTGTCGAAAATGCTATGGAAAGCGCATATGGAATCCATTATGCGGTAAACCTTTTGCGAGAGGAAATACTTCAGACCCATAGTATGTCATTTAAGAATGTTCAACAGCTCAATGAAGCCTTCAGGGACGGTTACCTGTATATCAACAGAAAAAAGATAGACTTAGTTGCTATTCGGGCAAGAGCCATTAAAATCTATTACAAAGAAGTTGTCCTGCCTATGCTCCATTTGGTAATAAGTGACCAAAACCTGAAGAAAACAGACAGGATATTTGTATGTGGCGGAGGGGCTCATTACAGTGAACTACTGGATTGTATCACGAAGGAATTTGGTGAGTTTTGTCAGATCAGTATTGTCGAACAGCCGGAAACCCTGGCGGCACAAGGTTACCTGCTAAATTCTTTAAGGTTTACCGAAGGGACCGAGAGGGAACCGGTCGGTATAGACATGGGTAACATTGAGACTCGGGTGACCTTGCTTAAGGAGCTATAAGAAATTTTTTGCTCCCTGAAAACAAATCACTAAAGGAACATACGACATTATGAGTAACTCCACTACTTTCATTACCATTATTGAAATTATAATCGCTAGTTCTATTTTGGGGATATTAATTGTCTATTCGGCTATTATTGTCAGACGGATTGGGAACATGCACGATCAGCGGAAGAAGTTGAATCTCGATCAACTAATCATCGAAAAAATCCTCCCGCAATTCATTGACGAACATTCACAAAGTGTGGTAGACATACCTGCACTAGACCCGTCCGTACTGGAAGAATTGTCGCTTATGGATAAAAAAAACAGGCAACTATTAATCGACACCCTGATCCGGCTCCGTTGGCACGTGGCTGGTACCAATGCCCTGATCCTGCAGAAAATCTACATTATGCTTAATCTCAATCAGGATTCGCTGCAAAAAATACAATCCAGCCGCTGGTTTGTAAATGTACAGGGGCTACATGAGCTCACCCTTATGGACTATGCGATCTCTGATATAGATATCCTTCGCTTCAACCTCAGCGAGGTATCTGAACTGCGCTCGGCGGCGCGAAGCGCCTTTATGCGGTTCAGCAAAAACGAGCCTTTCCGTTTCTTCGATGAGGTACGTGATCCTTTGAGTGTCTGGGATCTTATAGGTTTCTTTCGGATCCTTGATCAATCGAACGATAATGCAAAGTCCAGTTTCGCTAATTGGATCCGGTACTCCCGTAACAAAACAGTGGTGATCTGCTGTATGAAACTTGCTGCGCATGAACGAAGTGTAGAAGCCATTGATAGTATAGAAGGGCTTCTTAACGTTAATGATCACACCCTGCGTTCCCACGCAATCAATGCGCTGGGGCATTTGCAAGCTTTACATACACAGGATCATCTGATTAAAATTTATGCAAACCAGCCTGTAGAATGCCAGCGTGAGATCATTTTTGCACTAGGAGCCTTCCGCACCCCGGTGGCAATAGAGTTCCTGAAGGAACAGTTTATGACAACCCGGGTTTTTGAAATTGAAAACCATGCGGCAGAAATCCTGGCCAGGCTGATGCAAAAAGGACTAATAAGCTGGTCTGTGCAGAACCTGCAGCATGACAAAGAGCACATATTACAATACTATTTAAAACAATATTAACTGCAGCAAATATGATACAATCTATTATTGACGTTTTTCAATGGTTCATCTTTACTTACAGCAGCTTAACCATGGCCATTTATGTAACGATGGCCATACTTTCGTACAGGCACATGCGCCAATATTCCCGAAAGAATATTGGATATTATACTCAAAATGTCATTTCAAGTCCCTTATCTCCGGGAATTTCGGTAATTGCCCCGGCATACAACGAAGGGTTAACCATCATAGATAACGTCTATGCACTGATGCACTTAAACTATCCGTCATATGAAGTCATTATTGTTAATGACGGCAGTACCGATGATACGTTAAGTAAATTAATCAGCCGTTTTGATCTGCGGGAAGTCGATTTACCTTATAACGAGCGAATCAAAACCCGTCCTATTAAACGTTTCTTTCGTTCCGGTGATAAAGCCTATGACAAACTGCTCGTCATCGATAAAGAGAATGGCCAGGGTAAGGCCGATGCTTCGAATGCTGGTATAAATGCAGCAAAGTTCGACTATTTTTTATGCACAGATGTTGACTGCATCCTGCACGAGGATACCCTTTCGCGGATGATGCGACCCATCTTAGATGAAAAGAGCACGAATAAGTTAAAGGATATCCAGGTTATTCCCGATACAGGTTATATCCACGTAGAGGATGGCCAGCGTCAGGTGATAGCTGTTGGTGCGCCCTTGCGGATGATAAACTCTTCGGATGTTGATAGCGGGGTGATAACGCGGTTCCGTCCACCTAATAAGATACTGCCACGTTTTCAGGAACTTGAATACATCCGTGCATACCTGCTTTCCAAGATGGCCTGGAGCGCCGTTAATTGTGTTCCCAATGTGTCGGGTGGCTTAGGCCTTTTCGATAAGCGCATTGCTGTTAAAGTTGGGGGCTATGATCCCAGATCTTTTGCTGAGGATATTGATATGGTGACGCGTATGAGCGTATATATGATCCAGAACAATAAACGCTACGCAATCCGGTATATTCCTGTTTCACTATGCTGGACCGAGGGTCCCCAAACGCTTGCTGTATTTAGCAGACAGCGCGTCCGCTGGGCAAGGGGTTTGATCCAGATCATGCGCCTGCATAGCCACGTGCTGTTCAATCCCAAATTTAAACGTTTGGGACTGGTCATATTTCCCTATAATTTTCTGTTTGAATTTCTTGCTCCTATACTTGAAGCCATGGGCCTGTTATTTTATATTTACCTGATTGTTATCGGGGCAATAAATTGGGGCAACACGTTCATTTTGCTTTCCTTCCTGTATGTATTTTCCGTTTTGGTTAGCGCAATAGCTGTCTTGTGGGATCAGCTGACCGAAGCCCACTACCGTAAAACATCAGAAGTGATGGGGCTTTGCCTGATGGCATTTGCCGAACCTTTTATCTATCATCCCCTGATTGTTTTTTTTAGCCTAAAAGGCTACGTACAATCTTTGTTCCGCAAAAAGCTGGTTTGGGGAAATATGCAGCGCAAGGGATTTTCATCATCATCTACAGAAAAACGATCAAGTATAGCAACATCATGAGGCAAATCTATTTATATGCCATAATCTTTTGTCTTCTGACAATCGCAAATACCCTCCATGCACAGACATGGAGTTCAGTACAAGCAGAAAAACTCTATCAAAAAGGGCTCGGCGAGATAAAAGCCAACCGGCAGGACAGGGCGATATTAACACTCGAAGAAGCGGTTCGGCTCAACCCACAGCATGTGGATGCCCAGGTATGCCTTGCCAAGTCTTATCTGAGAGTACGCCAATACAATCAAACTATTAAAACTTCGCAGCTCGTTATTAAGATGTCTCCAAGATACGAAGATGTTTATTACTACATTGTTGGGGCTTATCTTTCCGAAAAACGTAGCAGTGAAGCGCTTAAATACACCGATCTGGCACTTGGCTATTTTCCAGCGAATAAAGATTTCGCGGTCAAAAAACTTAACATCCTGGATCTATTGAAACGTTTCCAGGATGGGGATTCCTGGACACAACAGTTGTTGCGGCAATACCCTTCTGACGTTGGTGTGCGCCAGTCGGTTGCAGGGCACTATGAGGCCAAAGCAGACTGGTATGTGCAGAAGAACCTGGAGGATTTTGCCAGGGCCAATTATGAGAGGGCGCTGGAACTGACGCCCAGGAACCAGGACCTGATTGATAAACTAAACAACCTGGTGGCACAGGGTGGTGATCTTAATGCAAAGCTTGCCAGGACCAATCGGGAATTGAGCCGTAATAGTAAATCCTACACTGCCTTGTACCAAAAGCTGGGTTTATTGGAAGAAGATAAGCGCTATGCCGAGGCACTCGATGTCCTGCATACCATTATGCGCTATTACCCCAACGATAAAAAGGCTATTTTATTGAACAGCTCACTGCGAAAGGAAGCCGCTGCACATTATCAGAATACCGAAGCCTACAGCTTGTACCAATCCATCCTGGACCAAAGTCCTAACGATAAGGAAGCCTTACAGAAAGTAATCGGTATGTCGGTCGCTTCGGGTGATATTAGTCAGGCACTCTACCGGATTGACCGTGCATTGCAACGCGAGCCCGGGAACCTTGAGTTATTAAGGCAGAAAATGACCTTGTACTTCCAGACCCATAGATATCAAGCTGCGGCGGATATCGGTTCCAGCTTATATAAAGGTAACCACGATAAAGTATTCAGGGCAGAGGTTCTACAGACGATCGTTTCCTGTGGCGGATATTATATACAACAGCAACAGGCAGACAGTGCACTTATCTATTATAACCGCGCACTTATGCTGGAACCAGGAAACTTAGCCGCTACAAATGGGCGGATTAACGCCTTTATCATGAAGAACAACCTGGGGCTGGCCCTGGACGAAATTGATAAGGCTATTCTTCTTTATCCGGAAAATACGGCTATGAAGATTAAGAAATCCAGTCTCCTTGCCAAGACGGGAAAGATCCGCGAAGCGGTTAAATTGAGCGAACAGCTTTTTAAGCAAAATCCCAATACCCCCGAAATACGGTCGCTATATCTGGAACAAAGATTGGAGGCTGCCAACGCTTGTATCCTGTCTGAACATTACGATGAAGCAGAGCATTACTTACGCCAACTGCTCAAAGAAGAACCAGGTAACAGAGAGGCACTTAATTACCTTTCCAATATGCTGGACCTCCAGAAAAGATACAAAGAGGCATTGTTAACAGTGGACCTGGCAATAAAGGGAAACCCTGAAGATAAGGACTTTCTTCAAAAAAGGGCAGCTATCCTTTATAACGATCGCCAGTACCTGAGTGCCGCCAAGTATTCTACAATACTTTCTGATGAATACCCGTTCAATGTCAGGTACAAGCAAATGGCGGCAGAGGCCTGGCTGGCAGCCGGGCGAGATTATAGCAAAAGAAACCTGCCAGACAGCGCACTTTTAAGCGTGGATCAGGCGATAGCTAAAATGCCAGCAGACTCTGCAGCAATGCTATTGAAAACAAATATTCTTATAGGGCAAAAGCAATTTGTATTGGCATTAAGCACTACAGATGAAGCACTCGGCAAGTTTGAATATGCTGAATCATTCTTATTGAGGAAGACGATTATTTTAGATAGTTTGAGGCGATACACAGAAGCAGCTAATTATGCAGATTCGTTGTCCAGACATTATCATACCCAAAAGAACAATGACTATGCACTGTTGCTCAGGAGCAAGACTTTATTTAATTCTTTTGGGCTCAACTTGTTGAACAGCTCTTTTTCCCAGACAGAGGGTTCTGGAATACCACCGTCTTATAATCTTGCATCGCTGGACTACAATCGCATTGGCACTGGTAAAATAAGTTATGGCGGCACATTAACCTTTCTGGGCCGCCAACAGGGAACTGGCATTATGCTAGATGGGAATGTAAGTTACAAGCTAACTAAAAAATTGTACTGGAATGCTAGTTTAGGTGTATCTAATAATAACGTGATCCTGCCAAAATACAGGATATCCTATTCGTTATTTCCAACTTTCAGCAATGGACTGGAGGGGGAAGTGGGTGCGCGTTATTTTGAGGTGGCTGGCATTAGTGTGCTATCTGCAATTACCGGAGTGGGAAAACAATTCGGCCCTTTCAACTTAAACGTCAAAGTTTTTGGCCTGTTACAAAAAGGCAATCCTTATTTTTCAGCAAGTATGCTTTCCAGTTACGAGCTTAGTAACCGGGACATTATACAGGCAAATTTAGGCTTAGGGTCTTCTCCTGATGACATCAACCGTTTAATTCTATTCCCCCAGCTCTACGGAATTCTTTCCCATAGCATTGGAGCCGCTTACAGGCGAACTTTTGCCTATCGAACTTCTATTGGGCTTTCGGGTACTTATATCAACCAAAAGATTACGACTGACACCTATTATAATCAATACGACCTGCAGTTTTCACTTCGGGTCAAATTCTGATAATCTTTAAAAAGATATGAACAAAACTATAATAATATTAGGGGGGGATGGATATTTGGGCTGGCCATTGAGTATGAAACTGGCACTGCAACATCCTGACCAAAAAATCATTATTGTGGATAATCAATGGCGCAGAGAGACCGTTGGCCAAATGGGTTTTCAACCGCTCGTGCCAATTTTGCAACCTGATGGCCGGATAGCGGCTTTTCATGAGCATTATGGTCTCTCAAACCTTCATTACCAGCTATTCGATATTTGTTCTGATAAACTGGAACGCCTAATCATGATGGAGCGTCCGCATACAATTTATCATCTCGCGCAGCAGTGTTCGGCTCCTTATTCCATGATGGGAGTCGATCATGCCCTTTATACGCTGCGCAATAATGAGGAAGGAAACATGCGCCTGCTATGGGCTGTCCATACTCATGTCCCATTTGCGCACATTATCAAATTAGGATCCTTTGGTGAATATGCCAAGGGGAGTATACCTATAGCCGAAGGCTATTTTAAGCCCACATACAGAGGGATTACTGAATCGCAGAACATGCCTTACCCACGTGCGGCTAACGATATTTATCATGTGTCAAAGATCAATGATTCAAACTATGTAGGAATGGCTTCGCGTATGTGGGATTTACGCATTACAGAAGTCATGCAATCTACAGTATTCGGCATATTTACCGAAGAAATGTCTTTCAACCTTGGTTTATATACACGTTTCGACTGTGACACGGTTTTCGGAACTGTGGCCAATCGTTTTGTTGCGCAGGCAGTAACCGGTAATCCATTGACCATCTATGGAAACGGGTGCCAGCGAACCGGCTTGATGGCGCTGCCTGACGCAGTCAATTCGTTGAGCCGATTCGTCACCGAGCAGGCAGGGCCTGGTGAGCACCGGGTTATAAACCATATTACCGAGGTCGAATATTCAATCAAAGAACTGGCCTATGCTATTTCTGAGATTGCACTGGATGCCGGCATGATTACCGAATGTGTACATTTTGACGATATTAGAAAGGAAGATGTTGAAACTAAAGCCGTTTACCAGGTGGAGAGCTCGCTCTTAACTGACGCTGCGTTTCACAGCGACTTTCGCGAGGTTATATGCGAAACAATGAGGTTGCTTCAGGTTTTTCAAAAGCCTTTATCAAAAGATTATTTCGCGCCTTCTATAAGCTGGAAACCCAGGCCCCAACCTCGACAACTAATCTCCAGGGAATATGCTACTGGTATAGCAGACGTGGAAAAATGGGAAGAACTACGCAGAGAATTTTTCGATTCTCCTCAGCTAAACCTAAACCCGGGTTGCCTGGGAACTTTAGCCGTTTCGACCAGGGAGGTTTTCAATAAAGACAAATCAGGCAGACTCCGTGGAAACCCATTGGCACTTTATGCCTCATCCCGGGTGGCATATAGCGGGATCAAAAAAGAATGTGCAGTTCTTTGGCCGTCTCCGGGCTATCGGCTTGCGGTTACACAAAGTACATCGCAACTGATGAATTTGCTCGCCCTGTCTATGCTTCGCAAGCTACTCGAAAAAGGTACTGGTCCTTTTTGTGTAATCACCACCAGGCATGAGCACGCGGGGGCAATAGGGCCTTTTGAACGTTTGCCTGAATATAATGTTTTTTACCTCGATGATGAGATATTGGCAACTCCCCACCGGCTCGCCGAGCAGTTAGTGTTACTTCAGCCAGACATCGTATTGCTTTCGCATGTCTATTATGATCTGGGTGTTGTGGCACAGGACAACCATAGTCTGCGGGTGATTAAAGAAGCCGTTCCACAGGCATGGCTCATTCTGGATGTGGCACAGTCGATAGGAATAGAAGAGATCCCGATAGGGGTCGCGGACCTGATCACCGGGAGTACGCATAAATGGCTGTTTGGTCCCTATGGTGGGGGCTTAACCTGGATCAATAATGCTTTTGCGCAATGGCTTGGCGCCTTGTTTTGGAACGGTATGCAGTTTTTTAGCGAAGAAGATACCTACGGGTTCAGTTTACCAGGTGGCCAGGATTTTCATCTTTATGATAGCTTATACCAATGCCTGAAACTTTACCGTAATACAGGGCCTGAAGCGATATTGACCAGGAGCAGCGAGTTGGGCAAGTTCCTCAGACCTGCACTATCTGCGATTTTTATAGATGCCGGAATTGATCATTTTTTCACCAACAGCAATCCTTCGCCAAGCCTGGTGGTTGCATTTCTCGATTATGATCCTTATCCATTATACTGTTATCTCAACGATGCTAACATACATATCAAATGTATCAAGCATCGGAAATTGAGCAATGGTAAAACTACAAATCTACTGCGTATAGGTTTGCCCTATTATGAAAGCAAAGAACGCTTGAATCGGCTTTTATCTGAGATTGAAGCATTTCTAATCTGTTCTGTCCGAAACTTGTCAACCTCTGATTCCTTGAGTATTCAGTAAAGCCTATGATAGCCTTTAAAACTAAAATTTTCATTCTCCACCTTACCATCTTACTCTTGTGTCTGGGGTGTCATGCCAGCGATGTGCAACTGGTTGTCGATCAGAAACCAATGGCAGAGATCGTTATTCCGGAAAAACCTTCATTGACGGAAAAAAAAGCTGCACTGGTACTCCAGGACTTTGTTAGACGTATAACAGGAGCCACCCTTCCTATTGGTGCTTCGCCATCGGGAAATATGCCTCACCTCATTTTTATCGGTCGGACAGCGTCCTTTAAAGATCAGAGAAGGATGATACCCTTAAAAGCTGAAGGTTATGATGTTAGCGTATTTAAGGGCAATCTCTATTTTAATGGCGGTTCAGGTCAGGGTCTTTTATACGGTGTGTATGAATTGATCGAGAAGCAGTTCGGAGCACGGAAGTATGATCAGGGACCGGCCACTGTTCCGCAAAAGCCCGACCTCAGCTTACCCAATGATCTACACCTGCGACACGAACCGGATTTTGTTTACCGGGAATCTTTTTATCCTCCATCTGCAGACAAAGAATATCTTGACTGGCACCATCTCCAACGATTTGAAGATCTTTGGGGACTTTGGGGACATTCCTTTTTCAAAATCATTCCACCGGAGAAATATTTTCAAGACCATCCTGAATATTTTGCATGGAGCAATGGTCGTAGGCAGGCAACTCAACTCTGCCTGAGCAATCCAGATGTACAGCGTCTGGCCATCAGTTATATAAAAGATCAAATCGCCGATAACCCGGACGCTTTGTATTGGTCTATTGCCCCGATGGACAATGAGGGTTATTGCAGGTGTGAAAAATGTGCTGGGGTGGATTCCGTTGAAGGTGGTCCGCAAGGCTCTCTTATACGTTTTGTGAATGCAGTTGCAGCGAAATTTCCAGATCGTTTTTTTACAACGCTCGCATATGGGTATTCATCCAAGGCACCAAAAAGCATCCGGCCTGCAAAAAATGTTTACATTATTCTGAGTACGATCGAAGCCACACGGAGCCGGTCGCTGCTCTATGATCCAAATGCAGCGTCCTTCCGGAATCAGCTGGTTCAATGGTCAAAAACGACACCCAATCTTTTCATTTGGAACTATACCACACAGTTTACGTCTTACCTGAACCCCTTTCCGGTTTATGACCATTATCAAGCCGATATTCAATACTTTTTGGAAAATGGGGTAAAGGGAGTATTTGAACAGGGGAGTGGTGAGACGATCAGTGACCTTTCAAGCTATGCGAGCTATATTCAGGCTAAGATTTTATGGGATCCTTCCCTGAAAGCAAAGGATGTAGAGGCTGATTTCCTTCAGGGCTATTTTGGACCGGGCTCCGGCTCGGTAAAAGATTATATCGGCCAATTAATTACTGCGCGGGACGAGACCAGCGTAAGGCTTGACATTTACAGCAATCCTATTGCCAATCGAAAGGATTATCTTGCACCCGGCTGGATGGAAAAGTACAAAAATGCTTTGTCAAAGGCCCAGGATGCAGTTAATGCAAATTCAAAGTATGCAGAACGAATCAGAACTTTGAGTCTTGGGCTGGAGTACGCTGAACTGGAGCAGGCAAAGTCATACGGCGCTCATGCATCCGGTTACTTCACTATTTCAACAGATGGGCACCTGCAGATCAGACCAGGCTGGGAGGATCGTGTACAACATTTCGTAAAAAATGCGCAAAAGTCTGGTGTTACCGGGTTTTCGGAGTTGGGAGGGGCACCTGTAGAATATTTGAAGGATTGGGCAGATATTCTGCAACGGACCAGCCACAACTCGCTCATCTTTGGGGTAAAACCTGTTTTTTCAACTCCCTATCTGCCTGATTATCCTGCTAACGGAGAAATGACGCTCACTGATGGCGTGCCGGGTGGAAGGGACTACAGCTATAACTGGTTGCTGTTTTTAGATAATCAGGTTGTTATAACTTTTCCGGTTCCGCACAATATATCTTATTCGGAACTAAGAACAAATTTTCTGTTTGATCCACGTCATTATGTCTTTCTGCCCGATGAGGTCGTGATAGAGGGTTCCATAAATGGTGAAATCTTTACACCGGTAGGCAAACAGCAACTAGCAGCATCTTTCCCAGGGAAAATCATGCCCGAAATTTATCCTGTCAGCATTCTGTTAAATGGTCAGCAGTTTTCCTATTTACGGATCAAAGTACTGTCGGGAGGTCTCTTGCCAGAGTGGTTTGAAGGCTCACGCCACAGGAAGCCACTAGTCGCGCTCGATGAAGTCAGTATAAAATAAAACAATCCCCGACTAGGTTCTGGTTCTTAAGTGTTGAACGTATACTCTCCGATAAGATTGTAACATGTCACCCCATCTGTTGAATATTAATTTTTAAACTGAAATTACTCTTTAAGTGCTGTTAGCCCAAGATTTATTACTTTAGTTTATTATCATAATTAATTTTTAAAACCAGATGGTTCGATCTTTTTGAGGCCACCCAGCGTTTTGAAAGCAATCTGAAAACACTGCTTTTTTATTTAGGTGTTTGTTTTATGTATATAAATAGGGCCTTCTGTTTAAGATGATAGTGCGATTATAAGCTACTAGCCGTTTAATGCAAGTTGATTTGGAGAAACTCCGTATTTCTTTTTAAAAATGAAAGAAAAATGGGAAAGATCTTCAAAACCTACTTCGAGGTAAATCTCGGTTGGTTTTTTCTTTTTCTCTGCCAGGTAATAATAAGCTAGTTCCAGCCTTTTGTCCGTCAGCCACTTTTGGGGGGTGGTTTGGAATAGTTTTTTGAAGTCCCTGTTGAAGGTAGACAGGCTTCGTCCGGTCAGGTAGCCCAGTTTTTCCAGTGACATATTGAACATGAAATTACGTTGCATAAAATCGATCAGGTCGATTTTGCCCGGAACATCAAAGTTAGCAAGGACACTATCCACACTGGGATCGATCAGCCTTAGGATGTTGATCGCTTCTTCAATTTTTAGCGTGGCCAGGCTTTCCGTAAATTCACTTTCCACATCAAAATAGGGAATTACTGATGCAAGGCAGCTTTCCAGTAGCGGGTGGTTACTGAAACGGTAAATTTTCTGCCGGGGCTTTGTTTTCTTTTTATGTTCCGTTTTTTCATAGAACTTCTTCAGCCTTTCAGTAGACAAGTGCATCACCACGGTTTTATGTGGCAATCCATTTTTCGGATAATTGATGATGGTGGCCAGTTCGTTCCTTGGGATCAGAAAAATATCCCCTGTTTTGAAGCTGAAGGTAGATTCTGCCTGTATGATTTTTGTTTCTCCCGAGATGAACCATACCAGCATGTGGTCATCAAACATCAGGTCGGATTTGAACAGTTTGTCTTCGTAGCTGGAAAGCTTAATGTCTTTGGTCAGGTATTTGGATATATGTTCCATTGTGATAAAGTTATTGGTTTTTGATCAGATTTCTATCAGATGCACTGGCCGCCATCGATCAAGTATTCCGATCCAGTGATAAAAGAAGCCTCATCACTTGACAGGAAGGCAATAAGTTTAGCCACCTCCTCCGCTTTGCCGAACCTGGACAAGGGAATGGTACTGATCATATGCTCTTCTAAGGACTGGGATAGTCCGATCTTACCCATGATCTCGGTTGCCACTGGCCCCGGACTAACGGCATTGACCCTGATCTTGCGTCCCGAAAGTTCCAGTGCCGCGATTTTCATGACCGCATTTAATGCTGCCTTACTTGCTCCATAAACAGCTGCCTGGGCAGGGGAGATGTGTGCACCGGTTGAGGAGAGCAAAATTACCGATGCATTTTCGTTTAAGATGGGGATGAATTTGCTCAATGTAAAATATGCACCCTTGAAATTGATGTTCATCACCTCGTCGAAAACAGCTTCGGGCATGTGCTCAATGAGGGAGAATTTGGTGACCCCCTCATTGACCAGCAGGATGTCGATGTTGCCGAAGTGTCCGGCAACTGCTGTTGCCAGCGCTTCGATATCAGCTAGACTTGACTGATCTGCAATGAACCCGGTTACGTCCAGTTCAGTCGTGGCCTTTTCCACCGCTTCTTTTCTTCTGCCGGTGATAATTACCTGTGCGCCGTTTTCTTTCAGCTGTTTGGCAGCGGCATAGCCGATGCCACTGTTACCGCCCGTAATCAGGGCGGTTTTTCCTTTTAAATTTTTCATGGCCTAGTTTACGTTAAATTCAATGCCTGTCATTTCCTCGGTCAAGTCCCACAGTTTTTTAGCACTGCTTTTGTTTAATGAATAATCCATTACGCCGCTTTGGTGCAGTTTAGCGCTGGTTTGAATACAAGGATCTTCTGATAGTAGTTCAGCGATATCGGCATCTTCGCAGTAAACCCCGCCGATGTTGTTGAGCAAGGGACTGGTAGCAGCCCAAATGGATGTTGCCGCACCCTGTGGGATGTTTTTCAGGCTGGCCAGTATTTCTGGGCGCATGTTCCCGCTTTCATCAAAAAAGCCCATTTGTTTGAACAGCTCCATATCGGCATCCCTTGCCAGTTCTGTTCCTGCGATTGATCCGGGGTGCAGGGAGTAGACCCTTACCTGATGCGCTTTTGCGCGGTTATCCAGTTCCAGTGCAAAAAGATTGCTGGCTGTTTTTGATTGTCCGTATCCACTAAGCGTTTGGTATTCCCTGTGCTCGAAGTTCGGGTCGTCGAAATTGAAAGGAGCCATGTGATGTCCCAGTGAAGAAACATTGACTACACGTGCGCCATTAGCATTTTTTAATGCTGGCCATAATCTTGCCACCAGCTGGAACTGTCCAAAGTAATTGGTGGATAGCTGTGATTCGAAACCGCGGCTGTCCCTTTGCAAAGGCACCCACATGATCCCTGCATTGTTGATGAGTAAGTGCAGCGGTCTCCCTGATGACAGGAATTTTTCGGCGAACGCATCGATGGTTTCGGGCCTGGCAAGATCCATGGTATCGATTTCAACGTTTGGAATGTCCCTGAGGTTTTTCCTTGCTTTTTCGATGTCCCTTGCCGGTACGATCACGGTTGCGCCCGCTGCGGCCAGTACTTTTGTAGTTTCCAAACCAATGCCGGCGTTACCACCAGTTACGATAGCGATCTTTCCCGTAAGGTCTATTCCTTTAATAACTTCTGTTGCTGTTGAAGTAGCGCTAAAACCTGAACCCAGTGGGTGTTGTAATGCGCCTTGATAGTTGTTCTTTTCCATTTTGTTTTTGATTAAATGCTATAGGACAAATGTAGGCGGCCAGGCAAAAGCGGATTTTGTTCAGCATGTCAATTTACTTTGTTTAGAAAGTCAATTTGTGAAGTGTGTTACATCCGGGATAATTTATGCTGTAGATGGTTTGCTTTTATCTTCTGCCATAATTCCCGGATAATTTAGTTTTGTCGTTTATTTTTTAACTTAAGAAGGAAAACACGACCAAGAATCCTTGATCCTCCTTCCTGGGGGGAAATGTATTCTATAATTATTGTCGCCCATTCCCATGGACCTTCAGAAAATGGCCAATTTCAAGGAGAAACCTTTCACCATTTTCAATAGCGTAAAAAAAAATCTTATTTTAGCTAAACCAAAAGAATTACACTTTGCCCCACCAACATGGTTAATTATAAGGCCCTTTCTGATATTGCCCTGGTCGATCTTCTTAAGCAGGATGACGAGAAGGCACTATCTGCTTTGTATCTGCGCTATTGGGATAAGCTTTTCTCTGTAGCCTGTCACCGCTTAAATGCCCCCGAAGAAGCTGAAGAGGTGGTGCAGGATATTTTTTTCCGGCTGTGGGAAAACAGGCACACCCTGGAACTAAAATATACCATAGCTACCTACCTTGCCGTTGCGGTTAAGTACAGGGTCATAAACCTGATGGACCATTTATACCGCAAAAGAAACCGTGATGCACAATTACCAGATTATTCTATGTTGCTGTCGCCCTCACCGGAAGATTACACTTTTGAAAAAGAGCTCCGGGATCAGATCGAAGGTGTTGTGGGCGGCTTGCCGGAAAAATGCCAGATCGTTTTCCGCTTAAGCCGGGAAGAATACTTAACCAATAAGCAAATTGTTGAAACGCTTGATATCTCTGAAAAGACTGTAGAGGCGCATATCAGCAAAGCCCTACGCGAACTTAGGGGCAGCCTTGCCATTTCCGCTCCGGGTCTTCTATTATTTCTTACGGGATCAAATTTTTTCTTTAATAAAAATATTCGTCCTGACTAAGGGTGAAATGAAATTAATCTGACTATAGGATAAATACCCACCTTATGGAAGCAGGATATAACCGCGAACTATTATTAGAGATTGCCAATAAAATAAAGAATGGAAAGCAGACAATTGCTGAACAGGCTTATTATGATATGTGGTATGAAAGCTATGAGGACAGCCTGCTTGAATTGCCGAAAGGGTATGCAGCTAACCCGATTGCGATCCGCGACAGGATGCATGGAAACATTAAATCTAAAATAAGTCAGGAAACTATTGTCCGCCGTTTTCCGGTATGGATAAAAATTACCTCAGCAGCAGCCGCACTTATCCTAGTGGTTGGATTGTTGCTTTATATAAACCGCAAAATTACTCCGGCTAAGTCAACGCCGACGATCACCGCGTCATCAATTCTTCCTGGAAGCAATAAGGCAACACTTACACTTGCTGATGGAAGGGTAATCAGCCTTGATCAGCTCGCTCCCGGAATTATCGCAACAGAAAACGGTTTACAAATAACAAAGGATAGGGAAGGACGTATCGCTTATAACATCGCCATTACAAGTAAATCGGCGGCACTTGCCTTTAACTCTATTGTAGTTCCAAAAGGAGGGACCTACCAGGTTTCGTTACAGGATGGAAGCCGTGTCTGGCTTAACGCAGGCTCATCACTAAAGTACCCGGCAAGTTTTGCAGGGCAAACAGAGCGGAAGGTAGAACTAACCGGTGAAGGTTACTTTGAAGTAGCAAAAGATAAAGTCCATCCTTTTATTGTAAAAACCTGGGGACAGGAAGTCACCGTTCTTGGTACTCATTTCAATATTAATGCTTATCCCGATGAGTTAAACGTGGTTACTACGCCTGAAGAAGGTAGGGTTAAGGTTAGCTCTGGTGGAACCGATCTCACCATCAATCCAGGTGAGCGTACAGTACTCGTTTCTGAAGGAGATATGGAAGTACAGCAGGCAGATCTTGAAAGCGCGCTGGCTTGGAAAAACGGAAAGATCTATTTTAAGGATGCCGATATCAGGAGCATTTTGCGCCAGGTCGCACGCTGGTATGATATTGATGTTAGATATGAAGGAAATATCCCTACAAAGCTCTTTAGCGGAGGTGCTTACCGAAATTCAAACCTTAGTACCGTATTGAAGATTCTTCAGGAAAATAATATCCATTTTGATATTAGCGAACCTATTGAAGGAAAGAAACTCCTGACCGTGCGTTTTTAGACCCAAAGGGTGTAGAACTTAAAGATGTAATTGATTGTTGGTTAGGGTTTTGGATTGGGTTGCTATTTTTAAGATAACAAATGCTCACCTCTATTTTTTTGAATACTATATCTAAATTTAGCTGTATCAAATAACTAATAAATCAGAGCTTCCAAACCGGAGTTTTTATTTTAAGTAACCTGCAAATACTGTTTTTTTATCTTGGATCACTATGTACACGGTTTTAATGAGGTTACTTCTTATGATAATTTTTTGATGTTTAAGTCATGATGTTTTCTCCTATAGTGCTCCCGACGAGACAATTAACGAACTTTTTTATAGATGATTAGAAGCGAATTGCGGATTGGAATTCTCCTTTAGTTTGGTTTTCGGGGACCGTTAAAGTATCTGGTAGTTAAACGTTATGATTTTAAAGAGCGGTATACCTGCGCTTTTGTATATTTTACTTTTTAGCAAAAAAACCATTTTAAGGATTACTTTTACAGCATGAAGACGATTCCTTTACATTTACTTAAGGACAAGACCAATTTAGGTCTCCATCTAAAGTATTTTGAAAAAGGTGAAGTTTTTATAGATGACGAGGTGACCTCTGTTGCACATAGAGATGACCATTATATCTTTTTTTTACTGGAAAGCGGCTCTGGCTCGGTCATGATTGACTTTGTTGATGTTCCATTACCGGAAAAATCGCTTTATTATATCCTTCCAACTCAGGTCCACCAACGTATCCAGAATCAGAAAGCCAATGGCTGGTTTATAGCTGTAGATACCGCTTTGTTACCTCCTGAATGTCGCAGCATTTTTGAAAACACTTTAATATTGCAACAACCATATTTATTGAGCAAAGATAACTTCCAACAATTCCAAAAGTTATTAGGCTTGCTTCTCCTAAAATACAGGGAAGATAATACATCTCAATTTTATTTGATGTCGGTGCATTCATTGTTGCAATCATTCATCGCTATTGCTGCTAGCTGTTACAGTGTCGACATGGATACACAGTTAATCATGTCCCGTCCAATGCAGTTGAGGTCTCAATTCAAAAATTTGCTTACAAATGAGATACGGAAGGTTAAAAGTCCCGGAGCATATGCAGCTAAACTTAATATATCAGAAGCTTATCTTAGCGAGATTTTGAAAAAAACGACCGGCTTCCCTCCAAGTTACTGGATACAGCAGGAAGTTATTATGGAAGCTAAACGTTTATTATACCACAGCGAGCTAACGGTTAAAGAAATATCGCATGCACTGGGTTATACTGACCACTCTTATTTTTCCCGCCTTTTTGCCAAAATCACCGGTGTTTCGGCACTTACTTTTCGTAAGCAATACCGAAAATAATCCTATCATTACGCAAACACATCTATTTTAACAGACTGTAAAAGCAGGTTCCTTTGTAGCAATTAAAATTGTAACCAGGATATGCTCATTTTACACAACACAACAAGCGCCTTTGAAAATCCCATAAGGAAAGAATCAAGCGGTACCGCATTGGTACTGGATGTCCGTTTATGGCCCGGCTCAAATCTACTGGAGATTGACCTGCATTTACCATCTGTAAATATGCTGGACTGGATTGATATAATGCAGGTAACCTTTTGCATAGATAAGGCTTGCTTCTGGGACAGTATTCCTTTCGGATGGGATGCAGAAACTGCCACCTGTTCAATTCTGATAGACACAGCACAGGATAGCTTCGGCGCCAAATGGGCAACACAGCTTCGTCACTTAGACAAGGTAGCGTACACAAAAATCTGCTCTTATTCAGGGAAGCTGCACCCGTCTAATTTGATTGTTGGAATAGCGGATGGAAGTAATTTAGGCTTTCTACTGGCTTTACAGCAAGTAGTCAAACCTGCTTATAGATTTGAAGCTTTTGCGTTAATCAAAGAATCCGATACAGCAAAGTTATTTAATGAATATTTTAACATTAGTGCAACTACGGTAACCAGCCAGCGGGAGCTTATTTCGCTTGTTTTATCTCAGCAGTATTGCGCAAATCATACTTCTTTTTATCTAAGCGAAGAAATGCACCCCGACAACAATATCTGTAAATCCCTGGAAGCGACGAACTACGGAAACATTCATGTATTGCCCTTTGGTCGTTAAAAGCAACAATTTTTTCAAATAAAATATCACAAACCAAGAAAACTATATGGAAACAGGGTTTAGAAAATGGATTATTGTTGTAACCATTATAACGGCAACGATTTTAGAGCTGATCGACTCTACTATTGTCAATGTATCGATCAACACGATGAGTGGTAATTTGGGCGCATCACTTGAAGACACCGCATGGATGATTACATCTTACGCTATGGCGAATGTGATCATCATTCCAATGACAAGTTTCCTTTCTGATAAAATCGGCAGAAAGCAGTATTATATTGGCTCGATAATATTGTTTACCCTAGCTTCTGCCATGTGTGGTTTTTCAACCAACCTATGGGAGCTGGTGGCATTTCGCTTTCTTCAGGGAATTGGCGGCGGTGCGCTTTTATCAACCTCACAAGCCATCCTGTTTGAAACTTTTGCTCCAAAGGAGCGTAGCACGGCGGCAGGGATTTTTAGCCTGGGTATTATTATTGGTCCTTCCGTTGGCCCGGTGCTCGGCGGATACATTATTGATAACCTGAGTTGGCAGTGGATATTTTATGTTAATATATCGTTAGGCTTAATGGCAGGATTATTATCCTATATTTATCTTAAGCCCAGTAAGGCATCGACAGATAAACGGGGCATAGACTGGCTGGGCATAACCCTGTTAACCATAGGAATCGGTTCGCTCCAGGTGGTGCTGGAAAGAGGCGAGACTGATGACTGGTTTGCGGCTAATTACATTATTGTACTTAGTATTATTTCCTTTATTTCTATTGCTTTACTGATATGGTGGGAGCCGGAAACAGAGTTTCCGGTAATTAATTTAAGGGTGCTGAAAAGCGCGACACTTTCCATTTCTGCCGTGATGACATTCGTACTGGGATTTTGCCTGTTCAGTGCGATATTTGTTTTTCCCTTATATGCTCAGCGAATCATCGGCTACACGGCTTTTCAGACAGGAACAATGATGCTGCCGGGAACGCTTATGGCAGCAATGGTTTCACCATTTCTGGGGAAGATACTGCAAAGCGGTGTCCGGCCACAATATATTATTATTGTTGGATTTCTTTTTTCAGGAATATTCGGATATATGATGTCTGGTTCCAATCTGGAAACGGGCAGCGATTACTTTTTTATCCCGCTACTCTTTCGCGGACTGGGTAATGCCTTGCTAATTGTGCCTCTAACCATGCTGGCTGTTTCTGAACTTAAACCCCAGGACATTGCGCAGGGAGCTGCGCTAAATAATATGATGCGCCAGATGGGCGGTTCCTTTGGTATTGCCATTATCAACACGTTCATCGCTCACCGTGCAGCTGCCAATCGTACCGCATTAATTGCCCATGTTACACCAGGCGATCCTGCTACCCAGGAACGGATAAAATTGATTGTAAACAACCTGGTTGCCCATGGTTCCAGCTACTATAGGGCTACTCAGCAAGCAATATTTGCCCTTGAAAATACGGTAGTAAAGCAAACCTATCTGCTAAGCTATATGAATGCATTTCTGCTATTGGCTATTTTAAATGCAATATGTATTCCATTGGTGCTGGTTACCATTAAAAAGCGAAAAATTGAAAAGGGGGCTAAGGTGGTAGTGCCAGATTCGCATTAGTGCTAATGCATTTTTGAAGCCGGGACGAAAGGTGACGGCAAAGGATAGTTTATACGCTTCCTGTTAGCCCAAATGATTATTTCCGTGAATAGTCCTATAGAAGCCTAAACCAGTACAATAAAATTCGCTAATACCGGATTAACCTTTTATTACGTTTGCAGCATAAAAATCTTGAAAAATATAATAATAGAGAACGTTACAATAAAATTCCGGCAAAAAATCCAGATGGGATTAATGGAAAAATGAAAGCAGGGCATGTTGGATTGCGAACAACAGATTATGATGGATCAATTCAATGATAGGTAGAACAATATTATCATATGGTTTTTCTCCCAAAAATACAGTCTTTGCCCACATTTATAATTCTTGCTATTAGCCTGTAAACTTGTCCAGAAATTTATCAGTTGGCATTTCTAGGTTTTCTACAAGATATTACAGCAAGGTAATCTCCTTTTGCCATGCATGGCAAAAGGAGACTGGGTAAGCAGAAATGCGCACTGATGGAAGATTGGGGCTTTTAGTCATGTTCATGTTTCATGAACATTTTACTTTTGTGGACAAGTTCATTTTTCCGCTTTGAAGTGAACAAAGAATACTATATGCAGGACTGGAAAGGCAAATTGAATTGACTGGCCTCGATTATAATGTGCTTAAAAATGAAGTTCTTATAGAAGGGCGTATTGTTGATGCACTGGGATTTGGTGAATGGTTATGCGCCGCTCATTATCAGCCAGTAATACAGAAATCTGGATTTCTAAATAAGCACCTTATGCAATTTACTAAACAGTTCCGACAGAATCAGCCCAGTCTGGTAGATATAACAGATTACACGGTTAGTTGAGATAATGGTTTTAGCTGTTACCAAAACAAAGGCTTGGGTTCAGTTTTCCAAAAAATTATCCTGAACTCCTCTGAATGGTTGCCGTTTCCTATGGTATGGATGTCCTGGCCCTTGCCCAGGTGCAGCTTATGGAGCATTCCGGAGTAGGAGCCCACCCAAAGGGTCTGTTCGTCGTTGGAAATGGCCATGCCGCTAATGCTGGAGCCCAGATGGTGCCTCCATAAGGGTTTTCCTTCTTTGTCAATTGCCCTGATGTATCCGTGCGCATCGCCAAGGATATAGTAGGTGGAGGCTGCTACCCCTGAATAAACGCGCATCTGGTCATCCAATAGCGTAAAATCCCCGTTTTCTTCATAAGCAGGTATAGCGATGCCGTTCAGTTTGTCTGTATCTACGCCGATGCTGATCCCGTTGTAGAAATGGCAGGAATTGGTCAGCAGCTGGCTGCCGTCTTTGGAGAATAGGCAGTAGTGTGGGTAGGAGGATTGTGGTCCGATTACTCCAATCTGCTTGCCTTCGGGATCGAGAACGCGGTAATCGCTGCACTGATCGGCTGCTATGATGAGCTGGTTGTCGTCAGATATGGTGGCATTTTCCATATCAATGTTAGGGCTCCATTCCTCATCATCTTCATCTGCTACCGGATGGATCATCTGTTCTCCCTGGCGGGAGAGGATGAAGATGCCTTCAGCGGTGGTCAGCAGGATTTTTTTGCCGTCGTTGAAAGGGATCATTTCGGTAATGCCGTGACCTGAATCTTCGCTGAGCGTAAATTCTGCGATTATTTCGCCCTGCCAGCCTTGGGTTGTGGTAATTTTGTCCTTTACGGCAATGGCAAATACCGCTCCGGTTTTGGATTTGCCGATGGCGCGGATATTTTCATCCAGCTCCAGGAGGTCGCTGCCGTTTAGCAAAAAGGCCTGCCGCTGCTGATAAGGGGATCCGGTGAGGAAAACCAATTTTTGCCCTTCGATGAACTGGAGTTGGCAGATGCTTTGTGCGTTATTGTTCATCAGGCCAGTCAGGGGGGCATGTGCAGGTGGGAAATCCTGCCTGAATTGTTGAGTTTCTCCTTTTTCATTGGCTTCTTTTAGCAAGGCTATTACTGCCTGGGCAAGGTGTTCCCGATCATCGATTGGATCTTTGCCTTTCCAGTTGTCCCAGCCATGTTCATCTGCAAAGCGGACCATTTCATTTACGGCGCTGGCATATTCGGAGCCTTTTGTTTGCCATTCCTGTTGAATGTTGCTGTTTTTTTTCTTAAAGAGATTAAACACGGTATCGTTTTTTGTTTTTCTAATATAGAAATTATGCTTCAATGTGAAGTATTTTATTGACCGTTTTGCAGCCTTTGAAATAGTTTTCGCTATTTGCCCAGCGTGATTTTTCTGATGAAGTTATTTCCCTGGTCTGAAACATATAATATAGTTTGGTCAGGACTTAGTGCCAATCCCGCCGGATGGTTAAACGTTGCTGTTAAGGCGGCACCGCCTGCATGTCCTTTAATGCCTGGAACTGCTAAAGTAGTGACCATTCCTGTACTTGAAATTTTTCTGATCACATTGTTCGATGCATCTGCAACATATAGGTTGGCTTTCCTGTCCATCACGATTGCCTTGGGATTGTAAAATGTTGCGGCTGTGTGCGTAATATAAATCATCCAATCCCCCCAATATTGGACGATACCAGCGAAATAATGTGCAAAATTGCGGTAAATTAAACTGTGCTATGGAACCATTTGGCTTTGAGAAACTTCCCGAAATCATCCGTCAGTTATTTGAAAAGGTAGAACGGATCGAAGAAATGGTATCAGATCTTAATCCGGTTGATGACACATCGAATGATCTTTTGACTGTAAAAGAAGCAGCTGATTACCTAAAGGTTTCCTTGCAATCCCTGTACTCTAAAGTCTGCCTTACCACAGTGTCGCAGATTCGCTCAACTGTTATATTGCTACTCATTTCATCCTTTTTTGATGCATCTGCTGCAAGTCGACAGGAATTTAGACGCCTAAAACACCAGTAGTAATTCCCATAAAATAGTGGGCTATTAGTACTGTTTAATGTTTTTTAGTGTCGTTAAGTGTCGATAAGCGACATCATTTTACCCATGTTTTTGGGGAAAATTTGAGTCGCTCGAGCAACAAATGAGCAACAAAAATGCGAAAAATAGTGGTAAACCTCCAAGAGATCGAAGGAGGAATATTAATATAACTTATTAATAATCAGACTGTTAATTGTTGTAAGTTGTCGAAATTATTGGTTGTTTTCAGGGATTATTTGCCGATACAAAAAGTAACCTACCTATGATTTCCAATGAGTTATATTAAATTCTCTGAAAATTGTAGGATGGTTCGGTAGAGAATAGGAAGATATCGATAAATAAAAGCAAAATGAATGATATAAGTTACATACGATCACCTTCATACTTTCTAACGATCTCAAGTTGAATTTTCAATCCGGACAAAATATTTTTTGTTATAGAACTTGAAATAAATTCTCGAAGCTTGGATTCAAATTGATTACTGTAAACACTTTCGTATTTAGGTCTATTTTGTTTCGCAGTACCATATAATATCATGTCCACTGGATATACGTTTAGTAAGTCTTTCTGAATAACCTCGATTAATTTATAACTATAGTATCTCATATCGGGCACAATAAGATAAAGAGTATAAATTAGGCCAGTATTATCATCATTGTATGTTCTAGTAACATCACCAGAAATTATTTCATCTGTCGCCTCTAATAACTGTCCTGCATACTCAACTAAAAAATCAAAAGGAGTTTTTTCCTCTTGTTTTTCTTCTGAGAATTCCCAAATGCTTTTTTTCATATTAAATAATATTAAGATTAAATTTAATTGGAAGGTGATCTGAATGTCCGTAATTCAATAAACTTCCGCTCAATGTATAAGGTATTGATTTAACTAATTCATTTGTGGATATTTTAGTTATTACTTTCAGACTTTTCATATCTAATTCATTCATTATTTCTGGACTTAATATAACACCATCAAAAAGATTCCACGGATAGTCTTTAATGTCCTTTGGAACCCAATAATAAGTTCCAGAAATCTTATAACCACCGGTTTGGTAATCAAAATCACCTAATAAGTTCCACATAGGATTATAATAATATTTAACATCAAATGCTCTACCCTTTCTTGACTTCAAAGCAGTTATTAGGTGTTTATCATTTAAGGCATTAAGAAATTTAGGATGTAACATATTTGCTTCGAATGGGTGATAATTAAAATCTCCGAGTATAACAGTTTTATCGTTTTTTACCAATGACTGATATTCATCAATATGTATTCTTACTGGTAAATTATCTAAATCTTGATTTGAAGATGTCTTTCCAACCTTACTATAAAGATGGACACCAATTATATTAAACTCATTCCCATTATTAGTTTTAATCTTTAAACACTTGATCTTGTTATTTAGATAGGACACTGGATATGAATATGCTATTTTGGAATTTTTATTCAAAAAAACCCTCACATATTTCTTACCTTTTTCCGCTACAAATTCTGATATCTCATCGAAATCCGATAAATTAGTAATTGGGTACTTCATCGAACATTCTTGTAGAACTAATATATCAATTCCTTGAAGCATCAGCTCTTTATTTAAATCTGTGTAGAAGACAGAATTATTATTATTCTTGACATTCCAAGTAAAAAAGTTAACTGCCATTTGATAATAGTGGTATTATTGATTTGTAGGTTGCAATAAGTGGTTGTTAGGAAAAAAGGTGTACGAATATAACTAAAAATCAATTTCTAAAACATGTCCATTTTTTTTCAACCAATTCTTTGCTCTTTCATAATTAGGAACTTGAATAGACAAAATATTCCAAAAACGTGGTGTATGGTTCCCTTCAATTAAATGCACCAATTCATGAGCAACTAAATATTCTAAAACATACATTGGAGCCTTTATAATTCTCCAATTAAAAATAATGTTATTGTTTGGCGTACAAGAGCCCCATCGATATTTCATTTCAGATGTTTTAAATTCATTGAATTTTACCCCGAGATTTGTAGCATACATTTTTGCCAGTGGCTCAATTTTGGCAAGGGCTTGATGCATATACCATTTCTTAAACAGTTTATTTGCTTCTTCCTGATTATTTCTTGAAATTTTAAATCGTTGATTAAATTCGATTCCATCTATCAGTTCATCAGTTACAGATAACTGATAATTTCTACCCAAATAAAGAAGTGTTTCTCCTGATGTAAACTCTTTTGGCTTTGTAACAACTGGATATTTTTGAGTATGATTAATCTTTTCTTTTAACCATTGCTTTTTTGATTGTACTATTTCTTCAATTTTTTCTAATGACAAATTATCTGGAGCACGGACGATAATTCTTCGATCACGCTCAACAGTGATGTTAAGTGTTTTTCTTTTGCTGAATTTTATTTCGTACACTACCTCCATGCTAATATGCTATCATTTTAAAATGATTAGTTTTTGAGAGCTCCATTATTCTAGAAATCAATTCACTTCTTTTCTGAATGATATTAGGTAATTTATTAAAATCAGGAGACAGTAACATCTTCTGCAATTCGGCTTTTAATTTTGATTGTGCCGGAACGCTATCCCAAAATCCAGTTAGCTTTATTTCTGTAACTATTAAATTAAAGATTTGCTGTGTTAAATTTACGTTTTGGGCAATTTCAACTTCATTTAATATCCTATTATCGAATAATTCTGCTTTAAAAATACGGAATAAAGGCATCTGTTTTTTCCGATCTAAACCATATGTTTCTTCCTTCTCTCTTCTTCAATTTGGGTTTTAATTTCAGTTTTGTCAGTGATGGCAAATTCTTTGTATAGTTCATTTTTAGCTGCAAACAGAACACTACCATCGTACTTAAACTTTTTGCAAATGGAGTTTTGTACTGCGGCTATTTCAGCGATTGGAACACCACCAATTAAATGTGCTTTTACATCTTCGGGTTCCGGTTCTGGAGTATTATCAACGTATCTTCTAATGTTTAAGGTAAAATCGTTTTCTTCGATAGTTTTCAAATCAACTAATTTGGAGTATTTAGGTTCTTCAAACTTGGTGGTAAAAACATAATCTATTTTTTCGATATCTTCTGGTCGTAAAGAATTTTGTTTTTTTCCTTCTGCAAAGTCTTTATCTGCATTAATAAAAAATACTTTATTCTTTAAGCTGTCAGGTTTGTTCTTATTTAAAATAATCACACAAGCTGGAATACCCGTGCCATAAAATAATTGAGGTGGTAAACTTATTACACCTTCAATAACATTATCTTTTAACATCCCCTCTCTGATTTCCTTTTCCTTCCCACCTCTAAACAAAACTCCATGAGGCATTACAACTACAACTTTACCGTTCTTTTTACAACTTGCTAACATGTGTTGTACAAACATAAAATCGGCCTTTTTACCATCCTCTGGAGCAAAACCGTAAGGAAAACGAGATTTATATTTCATCTCTGCTTCTTTATAATTTTGAGAAAATGGCGGATTTGCAATTACCCTGTCAAACTGTAATAATTGACCATTTTTTTCATTCAAAGGTTCTTCTAAAGTATCGCCATATTCAATTGTATATTTTGAAATGTTGTGTAAGATGATGTTCATTTTACAAATTGCAACAACTGTAGGATCCATTTCCTGACCAAATAATTCCAAATTATTAGCATCTTGCCCCTGCTCTTCAATATATTGATGGGCTTGGATTAGCATACCGCCAGAGCCTGCTGTTGGATCATAAATCGACATACCTTGTTCAGGTTTCATCAATTGCACTAATAAGCGAACCACTTGATTTGGTGTATAGAATTGTCCACCTTTCTTCCCTCCCTCATCAGCAAAGTGCTTTAATAAGTATTCATAAGCAGCACCTAATAAGTCTGGAAATTCAAAATTTTCGTTAATTAATGCGGGAAAAGAGTTGAAGTGTTCCAGCATTTTGATAAGGTCATTGTTTTTTACAATTGCTTTTCCATCTACTTCTTTGTTAAAATTTATTCTTCCTTTAAAAATACCTGATAAAGTTTCGGAGTTAGAATCTTCAATAGCATCAAGTGCTTTATTAAGCATTTGACCGATGTTACTTTTTAAAAATTTTATTGGTGGTTGTGGGTGATTATTTTCATCAATAAATCCCTCATTCCATCTTGCCCTTTTTGGAACGAAAAAAGTATCTCCGTAGGTTATTTTATCTTCTAAAATTATTTCTAAAGTCTCTGCATCTAAATGAGCATAGTCTTTTTTCTTAAACTGCTCTCGTTTTTGTTCAAATACGTCTGACATTCTTTTAAGGAAAAGCATTCCAAAAATAAATTCTTTGTATTCTGAAGCATCCATTTTACCTCTCAAAATATCAGCTGCTTTCATAAGGAAGCTTTCAAGTTGAGAAAGTGTTATTTTGTCATTTTTCATTTGTATCCTTTACACCACTATAATTCGCATATACTCAAAATCCGCCAGACAAAAAAAAATATTAAACAACCAAATTTCTAACTATAGAAATGACATTCAGCTATTTATAGTCTTACTTTTCTCGCGATTCAGCAGGATTTTTTTAGATGCAAGCTATAAATTTTCTTCAGTAAAATAAACCCTTTTTTTAATTAACAAAAAGCTAAGATCACTAAGAAATTAATTTAAAGAGGATGCTTATTTAACCTATAAATAATAAGTTCTAATGCATTTATATACTTAAGGGGTATAATTACATTATTTCGCAAACAAAGGGATCAATTCACTAATTCTAGTTTCAATTATTTTATCAGCTGAATCATAATCATCGAAGCTGATATCTAAATTTTTCACATAGATGTTGATATCCTCAGAAAGCATCGCAGATGGAATTTTAAATTCAGCGTTATTATTAAGTTTACCAGCAATAAAAGGATATAAAAGTAAAACATCATAACAATTTCTTCTAAGGGCATAACTGATCATTTGGTAAAGATCTGATTGGTTTACCCCAGCTTTAAAATCATTTTCATTGTTCCTGATCTTATATTTTGTATCTATAATTAATTGCTCTTTGATATATATGTCGTTCCTAATCTGAAAGACTTCTTTTAAGTTATTTAAGGCTAAGAAGCTTTTGCTTTGTGTAACTAAATTAAGCCTTGGAAATTTATCGTTCATAAAGCCATAAACAAAATCTTCAAATACATATTCCATTGGAACAAGGAAACAAAAATTTTCGCTCTCATCAGAATCCATATCAATAACTTGATTAGAAAGGTATAGTTTACACAGATCTAATATCCTTTTATGATCACCAAAAAGTGAGTTCAAATTAACCTTATCACAATCCGGTGCAGAAAATGCACAATCTGATACTTCATCCAATAAAAATAAGACCTCATCTAGTTTTCCCTTGTTTATCCGATTTTGGCTTATTTTTAACAATCGCCTAGTAACATACTTTACAATTTGATTAAATTGATTATCGTAAATAAATGGTTGATGATTGCAATAAAAATTTTGCCATCTACCAGTTGCAAGATTTTTAATTGTGTAATTATTAAATGATAAACTCCCTTTGAGAAAATTAGTTTCTTCTTCTATTTTTTGATATGCTTGAAATGGCTGAATTGAAAGTATTTCTGCAGTGAAATTCGCAAAAACATAGATCATTAACTCTAAAAAATTTTCAAAGTCTATATTTGCAATATTGGCTGATGTAAATGGAAATTTTATCTTTCTACAATAACTTAACCAAAATAAAAGATTGAGCTGCCATTTTTTTGCATTCTCTTCTAACTCATATGCAAAAACTTTTGGATAAACTTCAATCCTTATGCCATCAAATTGTACAACACCAACATAATTCCTAGCAGATATTTTACCATCTATGGTAAAGTCAAAGAATCTTTGTTTTTGAATTTCCCGTTCTTTTTCCTCTTCTTCAGTTAGATCTTCAGATTGATTATATTTTTTCCTATTTTCCCATACCCCTGAAAGATACTCTACAAAAGCAAAAAGTTTATCTTTTTTTTCTAAAAAGGAGGTGCTTTGCCATTCGAATAATCTCACTCTGCAATGATTTGAAAGTTGTTATATAAATCAGGTGTTTTCAGTTTGATGTTTGCTTCCAGCAATATTTTTTGAATCATGCTTGCATTGTTCTGGCAATACTCATATAGTAAGGGTATTATCTTTGTATTGAAAACCTGCGTTTTTTCTGTTTCAGGAGAATTTATAAAAAAAGCGTGCCCTATAAAAAAGTCTGGATTCTTTTTCCAATTGTATATCGCCATATTAAGATCTAAAAGAATTTTCGACCACCATTCACCATCATGATATTGTGGATATAGCGCTTTAAATTCAAATCTTCTTCTCAAAGCGATATCCAAGAGGGCAATTGACCGATCTGCAGTATTCATTGTACCAACTAAGTATAAATTACCAGGTACACTAAAAATTTTATTTGAATATGGAAGATTAAGCCACATTTCATTTTTACAGCCTATTCTTTTGTCGTCTTCCAACAAGGTAATTAATTCGCCCAATACAGCAGAAATGTTAGCTCTATTTATTTCGTCTATGAAAAGAGCAAATTGCTTTGTTGGATCGTTTTTTATTGAATTAAACTTCTGGATTCTATTTTCGTATGAATCCTCATAACAATTCTCAAAAGAATCATAACCTGCTAGTTTCAAGGCTTCCAAACAACTATTATAAAAGATTCCTTTTTTTAATTCGAACTGTAAATCGCTAGCTTGTTCTTCAATCCCATCATCTTTTAATACAGGCTTTATCCCTTCAATGAAATCTTCGTACCCATACTTTTGATGAAAAGTTATAAAATTGTAGCGCAAAGTCTCTGTGGATTCACCACTTTCAATCACGGGGTTTCTAACGATTTCCAATAATTCTTCACCAATAATATTTAATAAGTCATTCTTTTTATCTTCTGCAATTGACCATTTACTTTCATTGTTTTTAGTGAAAAGTTTGATCGAACGTCTATATTTGGAAGCTAACTGCGTTGATTGATCATCTGCATAGGATTGTAGTTCAGACCAAGCAATGTTTTGCGGATTAGTTTTATTAATTGGATTTAATTTAGCTTTTACAATTGGATCTTGTATTAGATCTCCAACGCCTAGAGCAACCTTTGACTCATTTAATACGCCAGCAAGAACTTTCCAAAATGGATATGGAGAAAGTTTCTCTCTTAATATATCTTCTGGTTTTTTTGTAATGCCAGTATCCGTAAAAAGTGCTCTTTTATATTTGTTGAGTTCGTATGTTTTTCCGGTTCCCGGCGGGCCATACAGAATAGTATTTTTTGATGGGAAATTCATTTTTGATATACCTTGGGACTTAAAGTTAAAAATTGACTTTATTATAGGAATTGAAAATCTAGCCTCTAATTCCGTTACTGTCTTTATAGGAAGATCATAGCTTGGATTATAAGGAGACTTGTGCAGATCAATTAACCAATCTACATTGTGATATGCTTTAAATTCTATTTCGTCTTCATCTAAAATTGTTGCGGAAGATACAACCCCAACACCAATAATATCGTATTTTCCTGAAACAGCATAAATGACATCACCTATCTTAACATCTTTGAGAAACGAAATTATTGATTTTCGGTTATTTGTTTGTTTTGCATCTTTAGGGTCGTACTGGTCTAATTTTTTCAATACAAATTCATCACTAAAGTTATTTTCCGAAAATATATCGGAAACAACACTTCCCCAGCCAATTCTAATATTTTCTTCTTTTAACGCTTGTTTCCACATTTTACCTTTTTCACCAGGCTTAATAAGCCAAGATGAAATTTTTCTACTATCTATCTGATTTATGAGCTCCCCAATAGGATATTTCGAAAGAATTTTAGCCCTAAAATTATCTAGTAAAATGGAATTTTTATGGTAATTAAAAAAATCTAGAAGTGTTTTATAATTATCTGTATCAGTGTCAAAGGTTTTTTGTTGAACGAATAATTGCTGTCCTCTATCAAATAAGGCATATGATATCGCACCATTGTGAATTGAAAAAAATAACTGTTTTGCTGTAGTCTGATTGGGGTAAGTATTATTATAGATAGCAAACCAAGCATGATCATCTCCAGTATTTCTACTTCCATCAAAACCACTACATTTTATTTTTGTTTTATCTGATATCATTAAGTCGCCACACAGCTGATTCGATAAATCTTCGAGTACTTGATAAGTCGCTTCATTAGTCTGATACGTTAAAAATGGATATAAGATGGAATAAAGGTTTTTGTATTGGGTGTAAGCTTTTGGATTATTTAATTTACCACTTTCAAATTCTCTACTTATTTCATCTCTGTTTACCTTTCCGGCTACAAATTGAATTACAACCTTTTTCCTTATCTCATTGACGGGGCCTCCAATTGTGCTATTATATCGTCCATACAGTATTTTCTTTACTTCGAGAGGAATATTATCAATATATTCGAACAACACATTGGAATTTGTGATAGCATCATGAATAAATGTCGAAAATTCGCAAATTTCTTTTAATTGGTCTTTAAGTAGATTCCATTCCATAAAAGGAAGTTGTTTATTTTAAGGTTTAGTAAAAATCGAAATTACTAGTGTCGTCAAGCAAAAACAGAGTGTTTTCTAACACTTCTTCAGTTTCATTTTCTAAAACAGTTGAATTGTAAACTTCTAAAGGCAATTCTACAATTTCCTTTTTCTCCTTAATTTGATAAGGAATGAGTTGTTTGCTCAAGTCATAGAACTCTACATTTCTATCTTTTAAAATTTTAAAAAACATGTTATCATCTAATAAAGTAGGATTAGATGGTTTTAACCATCCCTTTTTCACACCCTCATATGCTAATAACCAATTTTCCGAAAATAATATGTCATCTTTAAGTTCAGTTTCGATTGAAGATATATTGGGACTACCAGTGACAAGAGTAGTATTGTTTATAATATCTAATAGTATTAAAATAGAAATATTGTCTTTCGAATCAATAACTCTATTTGCTGTTGCTTCTTCAATCTCAATCCCAAAAGTTTTAGCTAGCCATAAAGCCCATGATAGTTCAAAGTTATGATTGATTAAACTATGTTCATTTATTATAAATGTAATTAGCTCCTTTAGTTTTGAATTGGTTTCTACATCCAAATAAGATTTGTAGGTTAGAAGTATTCTTGTTACGATGTCAAGTATTGATGGTTCAATTAAAAAAGTTTTAAAAAGCAAATCTTCAAAAAGTTTCCAACTGTTTTTTGGTATTTCCTTGTTCCTAAATTCAAAAATTCTGAGAGCATACTTAAATATCCAATCAGCTTTTTTGGGACTTTCTTTTGCGAAACCCCATATTAGGCTGAAATAATGTTTTAGACTATTATTAAAATTAGTTTCTTTAAACTTAAACAGAAATAAACTTAGTGTAAATTCATTTTCAAAAGAAAAAGGGAATTCATTTATTTCAATTTTACCTTCATTTATTTCTAGTTGGAAGTCAGATAAAATCACTTGAAGGCCTTTTAAAATTTTATCGGCTTCATCTTTTGTAGATACGTATAAATAATAATCATCATAGTACCTACAAGCTTTTAATTTGAATGAAGAAAATTTATCAAAAAGCATAGAGTCAATTCTACTACCTATCAATTCTGATAGTATGTGTGAAGTATCTGGCCCTATTGGTACGCCAACAGACTGTCGTTCTTGACAATTTCTAACAGCCATATCTATTTGTTCAGATGTTTTGTAAAGTTTAGCATCTGTATCCCCAGCCGCAATAAGGGCATCTAGTTTCGATTTTTGTTGGAAATATTTTTTTGCTTTTTCTTTTCCCAATAATCCCCATGATATTGCATGTGTATATATAGTAGGATAAAATTTTGAAATATCAACCCTAACCTCAACTAATTTCCCTAAAGATGCTTTCAATAGGTCTGATCGAAAATCTGAAAGACTTTTACTCCAAGTCAAAATAGAGCGACCTGTAGCCAATGAATTTAGGACTGGTCGACTTTTTGAATAATTAGAAAGAGAATAGACATGATTAATGTCCGTCCAACTAGCAACTATTTTTTCTGATAATATAGAGAAATGCTTCGGATTTGGAATTTGAAGAAATCTTCGCGAAAATTTTCCTTTAGAAATTGAATAAGTAATGCACTTAGAGGAAGTATATTTTGAAATAAATTCATTTGCCAATTCTTTCTTTCTTGCTTTATATGCTGCATTACTTTCACTTGCTTTTTTAGCTAGTGGAAATGTTATCATAGAGATATCTGTATTTTCAACAAAAGTCTTGTTCCAAGCGGCCAATATATCTGTAATATCATCAGCCAATAACTTTGTGTTGAACGATGGTGGTAATTCTTTAGGAAAATATCCTTTTTCTATTAAGTCTTTTATATTCATGATGCTTCAACTGGCAACAGCATAAAAGCTCAAATTTGAAGCGCAGCAACACACGCCTAAATAGCGATGCAAAATGCACACGAAGTTAAGTTGTAGCTGAGAGCTTATTACCTATTTAATTTAGATTACAGCTAGCAAAGTAGTTTATTTCTTTGATAATAAAAAGAAATAAATAATAATTAAAAATCAGAAATTAATCTTTCCAGAAATCAGATTTTCATATTTTCAATTTTTGCGATCAAATCAATCAATTGCTTTATGTTTTTATCCTCCAGACTTTCAAAAAGTTCCTTGCCAAAGTAAAAATGCTCTCCAATTTCAATAGTTTCAGACCACTCTTTAAGCTCGCCGTTTATCGCTAAGTCAAAAATTTGATCAATTAATTTTTCCTTAGTTTCTTCTAGTTGCTTTAATGTTCTTTCGATGGCATGTTGGTAATCATCCATGATATTCAAAATTGGCTTTCTTAAATATATAAAGAGCTTTTAAGTAAATTATAATTAATATCAGTTACACCTTTTTTTCTCTAAAATCCTCTTATTTAAAGCATTTATTCAGCGTAAATGATAAAATACCTTACTCTAAGGATAAACCTGTTTAAAACAAAAATTTAAATATTATATGTTTAAACAAAAAAATAAGAACCTTTAGTTAGTTAGTACATTTCAAACTTGTACTTTTAACTAACTAAAGCTACTTTATCCTTACTTCAATTTCTTAAACTCAATTGTACTGTTTTTCCCTATGGAAAGAATCAGGTGTTCTGTTGAATCAACATATTTGGCTTTCATCTTTGCATTAACACCAACTAAAGTATTTTCATCTTGCTTGCTTAATATCAGATTATTACCAGTATATAACTTAAATGAATACGTTTCATCGCTGTTCTCCATTTTTGTTAAAGGTTGAATTATGCCCTCCATAGAATGATCATTTCGATTTTCAGTGAAATTATTGGCAACGACAATCCAATTACCAACAAATTTTTGGTCAGTTGTTAACGGTTCTGTTTTAGTAGAGTTGTTGTTGCATGAAAATAAAAATAGTAGACATGTAATGTAGTAACAGTAATTTCTCATCGTATTTATATTATTAATTGAATAATTTATGCGCTAATTATTGTAAATAAAGTTCTTTCGTTCTGGCGGAATCAATCATAATGTAATCAAGTAATTGCCAGCTATGATCACGTTTTTCAAAGTATGCTTTCCCGACAACCTTAAATCCCCAACCTGTTTTAGTAAAACTTTGCTCGGTAGAATCCGTACACTCAGAAATTCCAAAGTGTAAATGATCGGACGGCTCTGTTAAACCCTTTGAAATATATGAAGCTAAAGCCCCTTTTGACGGAGCAATTCTCCAGCAACAATTTCTCTTTGCGCCTATGAAGCCTGTAAACTGGAGTTCATAGACCATGTTTCCATTTTGAATTTCTTTACCATCTATCTTTTCGAAACTATCAAATTGTAAAAGCCCTTTAGATGCTGTATCAACATCGTGGTAAATCCTATCGATTGTAGCACGATTTCTTGTTTGATCATCTAAACATCCTGCCATTAGTACCGAAAAAGTGAGAATGCTAAATAAATAGTTTTTTTTCATTGTGTAATTTTTGGTCTAAATATATAAATAATTTAAGAGTACATGTACACGTGTATAAAAAACTATGGATTCCGTCCTTAGCCATTAATGGCAAATACTATTAATCCATCTGAAATTGAATTATTTGTAATCTCTCGTATCAAAAAAATGAGAGTCGATGCAGGTATGTCACAGGCTAGCTTTGCTCTCGAGATGAATCTATCTTATGGTTTCATCGGACAAGTAGAAAACCCAAATAGAAGAGCTAAGTATAATTTGAACCATCTTAATCAGGCTGCCAAGGTATTTAAATGCTCTGTTAAAGATTTCTTTCCAGAAAATCCATTCTAAGAGGGATTATGGCTTATGGATATGCCAATGAAACTGCTGCATTTCGTAAGGGTAAAGTGCCCATCATGGTTGAATTATAAGCACCAGAATTAATTTACGTTTTTTAAGTAGTAATAATGGAATTGGTTAACACCGATTTTGTGTTAATTCTAGTACTTTATTTCGCACAAATGTTTTCCAAAATATTTCAGCTTTGCAACATATGCCTCATAATTTTTAGCTTTATTTTTTATTGATGCCGAGGTAGCATCAATGTAGTTATATTGATTAATATATTCATGAATAGCTTCATTTGCCTCAGAGCTGATGCCTACAACATCAATTAAGTTACTATGGGCTACACACACTGCTGTATTTTGTTGAATTGCAGTTACCACTTTATTGAATAATTCATTTGCTACAGATGGATGTACTCTATTTTCATTTTGTTGCCATTCGATAACAGCTGTTTGAATTAGGCCGTAGAATGCTGCAAAGTCAGCTGTTGTATTAACCTCATGGTTAGTGATTCTGAATTTCTCTATACTATCTATCGCTTTACCAGCGGCTTGATTTCTTTTGCCATTGTGTTTTTGAATATTATCAATAATTTCCTTCGCTTCGCCAATAAAGCTCTCATGCGTTTCTTCTAAATGGTACATTGTACTCCAAAAATCACTAAAACATTGTATTCGTATTGGATCAGCCCTAAAGAATATGTTTTCAGGGCCTACAAAATAAGCTTTATATAATTCATGATATTTAATTGAAACAATTGCGTTTAATTGGGGGATGGACTTGTGCCTTACAATTTTTGGTTCATTAGAGTCAATATTTAAGAAGTTGTCAAAAAGTTTGATGCCGTTTATCTGTTCCTCCAGAGCGTTTATGATAGCAGTAATATTAAACTTAACCAACCGCCTGTTAAAGGCTCGCTCACTATATTTTGTTAATTCTTTTATTAAACCGTTGACTAAGAAACCGCAGGCAAAAACCGAAATTGTAATAATGACAGTAAGTATGGTATCAATTTTTACAAATTGCCCCTTTATAATTTCGAATGTAGAAGAATCCATCTTAAAAAGATCCTTTTTTTACATCGAGTACAGACTCAATACATTCTTTACCAATTTCTGAAGCAACATCTTCCGGAAGTTTCGAAAAACCATTAGGGTAGCGAGTTTTCAGTTTCTGAATAACACAAGAATTGAATTTATCACGTGCCTCTTTTGAGAGCACACTCAATTCTTTCTGGCTATTGAAATAATTCTTTACAAAATCCTCGCTTGCTTCTGTCCATTTAAAATTTAAAGTCATATTTTCAAGACAGATAGCACCGATTTCTTTACCTATTACTTTGGCCTGATCTGGACTAACTTTACTAGGATCTGGCATTTTAACTTTAAACTTTTCTATACAGCAAATTGTGTAATCAGTCGCCTGCGAATCGGATAGCCCGATAGTCTTACCTAAATTAAAGATTTGTACAGTAAACTGCACTTCCTGTTTTTTTGACCATTGTGCAGACGCACAAAAGCTAATCCCAATGAGGCAAAGAAAGATTTTGGTTGAGAGTAGTTTCATTAGTTGTAAGGGTTATCACCAAAAGTATAAAAATTGATTAAGTCTTCAATCGATTATTTCATATTTTCTCGGTTACTTTTTAACTTAAAATATAACCTGCTATTGATTTTCAATAAGTTACAATAAATTGTATTAAAAATACCAGAAATTACGAGTGTTTTTGCGGTATTTGCACAATTAAACGATCCACTTAGATGCCACAAAACGAAATTGAAACACACCCTTATCTTCAAGATGGACTTATCCCAAATGCAACAAAACTCATTTTAGGGAGCTTTCCAGTTTATGAATGTACAGATCACGATAACCCGTTAAAAAAAAGATATGCGATTAAAGAAAGGATCACAACGTTTTTTTTACGGCAGCAGTAAAAACAAATTTTGGGAAAAGTACAGTAACAGTTTAGATTCGACCATCATCCGTTCGTGGGATAAAGAAAAGATTTTAATTAGCCTAAAGGAACGTCAAATTGCAATATCTGATACTATAGTTTCCTGTGATCGATTCATAGTAAAAAAGGGTATAAAAAATGGTTTCAGTAGCGACGATTCTGCTCTACATAATATTGTCTACAATGAAGATGCAATAATTAACCTTATCAAACACGGTGTAATAAAAGTTATGTGTAAGTCAAAAGGCGTACTAAACGCACTTCATAAAATTCTGATTAGGCATGGTGGAAAAGTTGACTCAATATTATCTGCCAATTTTCAGGATAGTTTCCTAAAAGGAATCAATGGTGATTCGACACAGCTTTCTAAACCCATAACAATATCATTTAAGATAGCGGACAAAACCATTACAGCACTTGCTATCCCGTCCCCTGGCTCTTTTCAACGGCAACTCAAACATTTCGGTTTTAATAATGGCAGAGCAAAAAATTACGCAGATCAATATTTTAATAGTGCTTTTAGTTGGCTAAATGAATAACGTGTTTAAATTAATAAAAGCGCAAAGTGGTACAATTGATCCGTTAATACAAAAGACTTTGTTAAACACGAGAACAATGGGGTAAAACAAAAAAGGCGAAAGTATTACCTCCGCCAATTTATGTTGAGCGTTTATTGTAATTTAAAACGGGCAGAAAGATGTTAAAGCGGCATCTCTTGCTCTGTCAATTTTGTTTTGGAGTTCCAAAATCATTTGAGGAGTTTTATTTTCTGATACTCTGTTAACTAAATCTCGTACCGATCTTTTTAAATTTGTTCCTTGGTTTGGGTATTTGAATGCTGATCTTGCCCTTGCTTCGTGAATCATATTAATAACATTGCCAAATCCTCCACATTGTTTGATACCTTGGATTGCCAAATAGTCTTTAAATAAACTTGGCGTATTAAAAAACTTATCATCAGGAATTTCTAAATCTATCTCCTTAGAAATAAGATCAAAACTTTTAGACCATAACTTAACTAATAATTCGTAGTTCAAGATAACATCTGTTAGTAGGGGTTGCCTTAAATTTAGTCGCTTACCAATCTCCTTACTTCTATTCATCCTAAATTCATAACGAAGAACATTCTTTCCTTCCAAAAATGATTCAATCGGTTCCTTGTTCTTCTTTTGCTCAACCAACTTATCATACAGGAGTATCGATCTATTGTTATTTCGAAAATACAAACCATTATCATCTTCTCGCCTTTTTAAGAAACCACCTTTAATTAATAAAGGATAGTAACTACAAGGTATGCTTTCCATTAACAAGTTATCCGCCAAATCTATCCTTCTGACTATTGCGTTTTCCAGTTTCATCCTTAAAATGTTTTCTAACTGAACAATTGCATCTACAATATCATCATATAACATCGTTTTCTGGTTATTACCAAAATAAAATTTAGATAAACTGCCCTCAATAGCTATCGAATTTACACTTAACTTTATTTTTAAGTTACGTATTTTACCAGCATAATATTTTTGCCCTGTTAATTTACTCTTTCCAATCCAAGCATCTTCCCCAAATTGAAGTAAGATGTGATCCACTAACTCCTTGTTATTCTCAAAATCTGATTCTAAGAATAAATGTATTGAATCTAGCATTTTATAAAGAATCGTTATTATCTATTAGGTTAATATTATAATAGTAATCGAATTCATCAGTGTCTGGGCTTATATCGGGTAAATCCCCAAAATTACAGCCATCGAAATCATTTAAAACATTTGTGAAAGCTTTTGCTTCATCAGTTAAAATGCCATAGATAAAATCGTTTAATAATACAACTTGCTCTTTTTTGCGTCCTCTACATACAAAAACTTCAAATATTAAATCACGAGTTACGCGAATCAATATAGCATCATTAAACCCATTACTTAGTCTTCCGTATCCATATTGAGCAATTTCAGTAAACTCTTCGGTATCGTCTGACCTTACTAAAGATCTTAATGCCCCAAACTGTTGGGTTAGCTCAATTATGCAAATCGGTATCGACTTATCTCTGACCTTAATTGTAAAAACATATTGATCTTTACCAAAATATTCTCCATTAAAAAATTTAACCTCAATTTCTCTAACTTCTAAAATTGCGTTAAATATTGGGTGGTTATAAACTTTTCCAATTGGTAAAATTGAATAACAATTTTCAGTATCCTCAATTAATTGAAATTTATAATAGGAATGAATTTTAGACATTTCGACCTCCATTCCACGTTTTTCCAGTAACGAAGTTTATTGCCTGTTGTTCGATATCATCAAGTGTTGAAATTTTATTTTTCAAAAGCCAAGCATCAATTTCAGACTTTTTGAAGATTAAAATCTTATTGGATGGTTTATAATGGGGTATAGACTGTGTGGCAGTTTTTTTATAAACGAATGACTTTGATAGACCCGTGTATTTACATAAATCGTCGATTGTAAATACTTCCTTGTTGTTTAGCAGTAGATTTTCTATGCTTGTTAGTGTTTTTTCTGAATTACTCATTTTTCCTTTGTTTTAAAAATTTCTGGCCAAAAATCTTTTGTAAAGGGAACTATTTTCCTTAAAATGAGTCTATTGTTACACCTACACCTGATGGTGTAGGTTGTTCCTAAATAGTCAAGGCAATCTTTGCAATCTCTTTTACTAATAATTGTCTTACAGAAAGCTTTATTTTCTTTTTCATTGCTTTTTTTGTTTGTTTAATTTTTTCAGTATCCAATTGGATCTCTTCTCTTTTGCCAGCACCGCCATTCTTAATTAATTGATACACTACAAAATACTGCTTAATGAAGTACGATTGTTGTTCGTCTTCTTCCCCAACTAAACCGTCAACAAACGATATTAAAGTAGTCTTATTTACTTCTGCATTCACTTTATCGATCCACCTAATTTTTTCGTGAGATCCTGTATCTTTTCCTGAAAATATTTCGATGAAATTATGCTTGTTCGAGGAATGGTGGATAAACTGTTTTTCGACTAACGCATCATAAATTTTTGTAATTGCCTGCACTGACAATGGTGTAATACTATATCCTTTAGCAACTATTTTTATTTTTTGAATGCTCTGTTTCTCTTTTCTCAAAAATACTCGATACTTAATTGCATCCCAGAGCATTCCAATCTTTTTTAATTTAGTTAGAGTGTTAGAAATTTCATATTTGAAAGAGTAAAGATCTTCTTCAAGATTATCTTGAAAACATTCATGGATAAAAACCACTAATTCTCTTTCTATTCTAAAAGTTTTTACCAGTCGACCTATTAGATCAATTTGTTTATCGATAAACTCAACTTGATTAACACGAGTTAGCCCCAATGTCTTTCTGTTGAAATAATCCTTTAATTCACTAAAATACTTAAATGGCTGATGTAAAAAAACACTTTTAGAGGTAATTAAATCATCATGAAACGATTCTCGCCAATGATCAATTACCCATTTATTATACTTTTTAAGTTCTGTATGATTTCTTGGCTTAATAGTTATGAATAATTCATAAGATGAATTAAAAAAATGCGTTTCCTTTTTAAAGCTGATCCTTTCTTTATCAAAATATTGAAGTTTATCATCATAGCTGAGAGATTGAAAATACTCAATCTCTTCAGCAACACTTTCGTTTATCATATTCCTATTGTTGGTAACAAATTTACAACCTTAACTTTTTGTGTGTTGATAATTTTACCATAAATTTCGGTGGTCTTTAAATCTTGATGCCCTAATAATTTCGAAACAGTGTAAATATCAGCACCAGAAGTTAGCAATAACGTTGCGTATGTGTGTCTAGCGCAATGAAAAGTTATTTTCTTTTTGATATCTGCATCTTTCCAAATCCATTCCTGCAACAAATGATTATTCCATGCACTGTATTTTAATCCCTTAAATACACGTTCTTCATTATCTGCTCTAGCCCCTAAAAGTTTAAATGCTTCAAAAGATATAGGATTATATTGTAACCCCTTAGTTTTTTTCTGTCTAAAATTAATACTGTACCGTTGCTCTGTTTCAGAAAATATAACTTCTTCCCATATTAACTTGTTGATATCAGACCATCTTAACCCTGTTAAGCAGCTAAATAAAAACGCTTTTTTTAGTAATGGATATTCACACTCTGTTGTTGCTAGTGTTTTTAGTTCCTCTTCTAATAGAAATTGGCGATTGGTTTCTTCTGGTTTAATCCCTTTAACTCTTTTACCTGGGTTCTCCAAAATTATCCTGTCAACAAAAGCTTGCGATAAAGCTGCTTTTAACTTATTTAAATATGATATTGCTGAATTTGTAGATAAACTGGTACCACTTTTTGTAATCTTTGCTTCCCTCAAGTATTTCTTGAAACCATCAATAAACACTTCATCACAATCGCAGAATCTAAGAACTTCACTATTGTTATATGCTATTAAATGTTTATATGCACTTGCCCAATTACCATAATTGCCTTCGTTTGTACGTTTTTCTCTTACTAATTTTTTAAAATAATCCAAAAAGTTAGCTTGGCTTTTGAATCCAGTATGGATGTTAAAATGACTTTCTTGCATTTCTAAAATCCGTTTAGCTTTTATCTGTTCTGCAATAGCCAAAGTACGTTTATTATGTTCTTTCTCTAAAGTTGTTTTTGGTTTTTCGTAAACGAACATTTTAAGGTTTTCATACTTAGAAACCCCTTGGTAATAGATGTCTAATGATAAGCTGTAACGATCGTTTTTTAGCTTGTTTTGTTTAATTTTGATACTCATATCGTATTGATTTTTAATGAACTGTAAAGTTACTTTCACTAAAAATTATAAATAAATATGAGGGGTAAAACCTTTGTCAGCAACTATTTTATTTTATTTCAAAAGAAACTAAAAGACAACAAAAGATAAAACCGAAAGAAATCAGTTTCCTACAATTTTCATACTCAAAATTCATAGTCTGAAAATTCTCGGAAAATTTAGAGAATAAATACAGTTAAATGAATCTAAAAGAAGTTGAAAACCTAGTTCATCTTAATATATGATAATATATGCAAGTATCTGAAAATCAACTATTTACCGATACAAAACTTCGTAAATATATTCTCCAGCAAGTCGTCGGTAGTTACTGTACCGGTTATCTCACCAAGATAATGCAGTGCCTGTTTAATATCCATTGCTAAAAAATCGGAAGTAACCGGATTATCTACATTAGCCAAAACGTTTTGTAAAGCATGTTCTGTTTGTTTCAACGCTTCTACATGGCGGATATTGGTTACCAGGGTTTCGCTGGTATTAATGTGGTGCAAGTTAACCTGCTCCAGTAAAGTGTTTTTTAATTCTTCGATGCCCTGTTTCTCTTTGGCAGAGATAAAAACAACATCTAAAGCTTCGAAAGCTTTACGTTGCGCATCGGCAAGGAGATCGGCTTTATTGACTAAAATTAAATAGGGGATGGCCAATTGCGCTAAACCCCGAATCTGCTCTTCAATTTCTGAAATACTTTGAGCGGCATCGGCCATATAAATGATCAGTTTAGCCTGTTTCATTTTTTCTAAAGTGCGTTCTACCCCTAAAGCTTCAATAATATCTGCTGTATCGCGGATTCCTGCTGTATCGATAAAACGGAAAACAATGCCACTAATGGTGAGTTCGTCTTCGATGGTATCACGTGTGGTGCCGGCAATGTCAGAAACGATAGCGCGTTCTTCGTTCAGGAGGGCATTTAACAAGGTAGATTTACCTACGTTAGGTTTACCTGCAATCACAATGGGAACACCATTTTTAATCACATTTCCCATTTCAAAAGAAGAGATTAAACGCTGCAGAATATAATTGATCTTATTCACCAGGTTTTTCAACTGCTCACGATTAGCAAATTCTACATCCTCTTCTGCAAAATCAAGTTCCAGTTCGATCATTGAAGCAAAATGGATTAATTGTTCGCGTAATCCTTTTAATTCGTTCGCGAAGCCACCGCGCATCTGTTGCATGGCCACATCATGCGAAGCTTTAGAATTAGAGGCAATTAAATCGGCAACAGCTTCTGCCTGACTCAGATCGAAAGCCCCGTTTAAAAAAGCACGTAAGGTAAATTCGCCGGGTTTGGCGGCGCGGGCACCTTTGCTGATTAACAGGTTAATAATTTGTTGAATAATGTAGTTAGAACCATGGCAGGAAATTTCTACCACGTTTTCTTTGGTGTAGGATTTAGGCGCAACAAATAAACCCGCAACCACTTCATCCACAATATGATCGCCATCTTTAACCAGACCGAAATGTAAAGTATGCGAAGCCTGTTTTTCTAAATCTTTTCCTGCAAATACGGCATTGGTAAGGGAGATGGCCTCCGGACCAGATAAACGGATCACGCCAATGGCGCCAGAACCTGAAGGGGTAGATAAAGCAATAATGGTATCTTGATTGTTCATGTGCGGTAATAAAGCTGCAAAAATAAGGCTAATCTGTGGGTATATGGTGTAAGGGAAGTAATTTTTTTGATCAATGGTTAATCGGTTAATGGTTTAAATTGGTTAATTGACGCCAAATACACAACTCAGAACGAACCACCAACGCTTCGACAGGCTACCATTGACAGCCCTAATAGAAAGTCGCCATTGCGAGGAGGAACGACGAAGCAATCTATCATGCTGGTGATCCTTGCTATAAAGATTGCTTCGTCGGCTGAAAAAGCCTTCTCGCAATGACGATAATCTGAGGGGATTTAATCTTTTAAATTCTCATGTCATTTATATTGATTTTTATACACTAAATTATCTCTCAGGATGACTTATTGAGGGGAATCAATTAATTGACTCCGAACGCCAAGCCTCCAACTGGTTAATCAGTTAATTGTTGAATCGGTTAATCGGCTCCCAGCGCCAAACGCCCAACTCTCAACCCCTCAACTAATTATTTAAAACATTTTAACACCGGCTGTGTTTAAATTTCAAATCAGAATAAGCTTTTATGATGAATAATTTACCCCTAACCGTAAAACGATCTATAGAATTATTGGGGCTAATGGCCATTGCAGCCGTGATGGTAATTGGTCGAGATATTATTATGCCGATATTGATGGCTTTTTTCATCAGCATCATGTTGCTTCCACTGTATCGCTTTTTAAAAAGAAAAAAGATACCAGAATCGCTAGCCATTATCTTACCAATTTTATTAGTAGCCCTATTCGTGGCTTTGATTATTTGGTTTTTTTCGAACCAGATTGGCATTTTAGTTAAAGATTTCCCACAGATCAAGGCAAATGTAACACAGCATATCAATTCATTAAGCGATTGGATCAGCCGTATTACCCATTATGATGATAAACAGCAAAAAGCCTTTATACAGACCAAAAGCGACGATTTAATGAATATGGGCACCTCGCTTGCAGGTGGTGCTGCTGTTACTTTAAGTGGCATTTTTGTATTTATCGGGTTGTTGCCTATTTATATTTACCTGATGCTTTTTTATAAAGACATTATATTGCGCTTTATTTTTATGTGGTTTAAAGCAGATGACCACCCGAAAGTGAAAGGAGCGATTTATGAAACCGAATCGATTATTAAAAGTTACCTGATCGGGCTATTAATTCAGATTACCTATATGACCATTTTATTGGGTGGTATATTGATGTTAATCGGTATAAAACATGCCTTATTAATTGGGGTAATTTTTGCCATATTAAACCTGATCCCTTACGTGGGTGCCTTAATTGGTAACTTAATAGGGGTATTGTTAACACTTACATCATCACAAGAGTTATGGCCGGTGCTTACGGTTTTAGGGGTAATTGCATTTGTTCAATTTTTAGATAACAACATCCTTATGCCGCGTATTGTGGGGTCTAAAGTAAAAATTAATGCTTTATTTTCCATCCTCGGGGTATTTATTGGCGGCAGCATAGCGGGTGTTTCGGGGATGTTTCTTGCCCTGCCTATTGTGGCTGTTCTCAAAATTATCTTCGATCGTACAGAATCATTCAAACAATGGGGCGTGTTACTTGGAGATGAACGCCCGGCTAAAAGTCCGATGACTTTCCCCGTTTTTAGAAAGAAAAAAGCAGTAGCAACCAAATCGGGAACAGAAAAGGGATAGGTTTGTGGGGATGGAAAATGGAAGACGGAAGATGTAATGAGTTCTGCGGTAATCAGTGTAATCTGCGGGAAATAGTTTTAGGTGATGGAAAATATAAAATATCATTAGTTCTGCGATAATCAGTGTAATCTGCGGGAAATAATTGGTGAATAGGTTTCCGCAGATCTTAAGAAGATAACAAATGATATTTAATCTTAACTACCAAATTTACGTACCCGGTAAATTAACGATAGCATAAAATACCTGCCCAACCGGTTAACTTGCCTGTCTACAATCACGTTATCGAATACATCTCTTGATATCCCTGAATTCTGATCAAAAAGATCGAATCCTTCCACGCGGATGGCAGCCATATCATTTTTCATAAACTTATATTCCATCGATAAACGAAGTAATGTTGGATTACGCACCGCACCATTGTCAAAACCTGAATTAACCTGTTTGGTGAAATCGTAGCCCAGGGTAAGATCCTTAAAGAAATAATTGCGGCCTTCTATGCCACACTCAAAGCGGTTGGATTGGCGGTCGGTAAAAGTATCATTTGAGTACCTGGTCAGGTTTTGAGAATAAGCGGTTTCTATTTCAAAGTTCACAATATCTTTTAAATCAACCCGAAACTCCAGTTCCTGGCGCCACGATAAATTTTGCGCTTCAATCCGGCTATCATCCGTAAAAGTAATGTTATTGTTTAACTGCCCCGAACCCGAATAGCCAATGGTGAATTTCCGCTCTGCAGAAAGTGGTTTGTTAATGTTATAATCGCCTTGAAGCGTATAATAACCATCTGCATTGAGGTAACTGGTAAGTTGGTTAACCGTTCCCGGCACACGCTGTTTGGTAGTTACAATCCTGTCGTTTGTACGCTCATACTTAAAATTTGCCTGGATCACTTTCCCTGCGTTCCAATCGGCTTGTTTATAATGTGCATTAACACTTTGTATAAATTCGGGCTTAAGGTTCGGGTTTCCTGTAACTACATTCTGCAGGTTCGAATTATCTGATATCGGCTGCAACTGCAAAAAGCCAGGTTGGTTGTTCCGCCCCCAATAATTGATATCGAATGATTCCTGGTTAGAAAATTTATAAGAAAAACGGCCCGAAGGAATGAAATTAAAGGTACGGTTAACCGTTTGGATGTTGTTGCTCAGGTTCTGTCCGCGTAATATGGCTGGTTGTACATTAAGTCCGAGGGTATAGTTGAGTTTCTCACCGATGTAACGGTAATTCAGCCCCACTTTATTAGTAATAAACTGATAGTCGTAGATATTGCTCAGGTTGGGATTAAGTACCTGATTGCCGTCCGCCACATCATAAGCATCACGCGAATTATTTGTCGATGAACGGTTCCAGTTATAGTTTACCTCCAGAAAAGTTTTTTTCCAGATCGGCTCCATGTACGATACACCAGCATTTAATCCGAAATTTCGGTTATCCTGGTTGTTCAACTGGTTCTGTAAAACAGAATCTGCCGTAGTGTTGTGTGTATTGATGTACTGATTAAACACATCCTTATAGTTTTCTCCGTTTGAATAGTTAAAGCTTCCCCATGAAGTAATGTTGCGGCCCTTTTTCTCAAATTTGTGGTTAAAAAAGAAATTGGTACGCGCATTGATATTTTTAGAAGTATTAAAGTTTGTACTCTGCCTGTTGGTCGCTAGCGTATCCAGGGTAATATCCGAGCCTCCCCCATTATTTCCGCTATTGTTGCTATAAGAGAAATTTGGCGAAATTTTCAGGTAGTTCATCGTATCAATTTTGTATTCGAGATTGCCCCCAAACCAGTGGTTGTTATTATTACTTCTGCTATTACTGTTCGCATTTTCGAGCTGGTTTATGGGATTTTGGCCTGCATCCTGTAAAACACTCTGTGTATAGGTAGTGCTAATGGTATTGTTCTTATTATTGTTAAAATTATAAGCCGCATCAGCAGAAAGTTTGGTGCTGAACTCGTTTTTATAATTAATACCCAGGACATTTCTGGTATTGATGCCGTCACCACCGCCACCACGCATATTGGCATTGGCGGATGTTCCGTCAAAAGAAATTTGTCTTTCACCCTTCATGCTGTTTCCCCTAATGTTGGTATTGTAACGGTCTGAATTGCCGACCCCTGCTGATGCACGTGCAAAATATCCCTTCTTTTTATCTTCTTCAATGGTCAGGTTCAGTACCTTTTCCGGTTCTCCGGTTTTAATACCTGTAAGTTTGGCCTGATCGCCATAATCATCAATGAACTGCAGGTTTTTGATAATATCGGCAGGCAGGTTCTTAATCGCTGTAGCTACATCGGTTCCAAAAAAATCTTTTCCGTTAACGCGAATTTTGGTTACAGGCGCTCCCTGACTGGTTACATTACCATCTTTATCTACCTTGATGCCGGGCAGTTTTTTCAGCACTTCATCTATCGCATCACCATCTCTTACTGGAAAAGCTTTCGCGTTAAAACTCACCGTATCTTCGGTTACTTTTACCGGTGGAACCCCCTGAGATTACCACACCATCAAGCGTATTCGAAGAAGGCTTAAGTTTAATGTCGGTAATATTCAGAAGCATGCCTTTTTCGATAAGGTATTGTTTAATAAAAGTATCGTAGCCGATAAAGGCAGCTGATAAAGTAAATTGCCTGGACTTGATTTTACTCAAAATAAATGTCCCATCGGGATTGGCTGAAGTACCAATGCTATCGTTGCCTGATTTAATCCGTACCACCGCACCAGGCAACGGCAGACCAGCTGTATCCAGAACAATTCCCTTTACAGTATAATTTTGTGCGTAAATGTTTGAGAAAATGCCTGCAAAAAACAGGAGTAATAAAAACGTTTTAGCAAAAGCCCTCATTGAATTTATTTGTGTTTGGCATAAAAATACGCCACAGCATGCCAACCCTGTTCAGCGTAATCAACATGTTACTGATTTTCGCTGTTTTAGCTTTCTTTTCCCGGGCTTTAGGCAGAACAGCAGATTTAAGCTTATTCGCAATGGTATTTAAGATGGAGTTTTACTGATTTTAAAGATCACCTTAAATTTAGGCAGATGTTAGGATGTAAAATGCTGGTTATCTTGTCTTATCTCGGCGCAAATTCTATTATCTTGTGAATCAGCTTGCTAATACTAATGCCAAATAGATCATGATCAAAAGATTAATACCATTATTGTTACTGTTGGTTTCTTCTGCCAGCTTTTCGCAGGAAACGACCAAAACCTATCTTTCAGGAAGAGATAAAGACCATACCGTCCAATGGGACTTTTATTGTACCGCTGGTCGTAAAAGTGGAATATGGACTAAAATACCTGTACCATCGAACTGGGAATTACAGGGCTTTGGAAGTTACAACTATGGGCACGATAAGGTTAAAGCCAACGAACAGGGCATGTACCGTTATGAATTTAAGACAGGTAAAATAACCGGGAAAAAAGTATTCCTGGTTTTTGAAGGCGCTATGACTGATACCAAAGTAAGTATTAATGGAAAGCTGGCAGGTGATGTGCACCAGGGCGGTTTTTATCGTTTTAAATATGATATTACAGCGCTGTTAAAACCTGAAACCAAAAATTTACTGGAAGTTATGGTTGATAAAGTATCAGCAAATGCATCGATTAACAAAGCTGAAAGAACGAGTGATTTCTGGATTTTTGGTGGTATTTTCAGACCAGTTTACCTGGAAACGGTTCCCAATAAATTTATAGAAAGAGTGGCCGTTAATGCCAGGGCCGACGGGAGCTTTCAGCTTGATGTTTACGCGCAGAATTTAGGTGCCGGCGATATGCTTGAGGCCCAGGTGAAAAAAACAAATGGCGAAAATGTGGGCAAAGCATTTGCCATAAAGGCGAATGCATCGAACGGTGCACAAACCTTGAAGGCTACATTCTCCAAGCCTTTATTGTGGAGCAGCGAATTCCCTAACTTATATCAAGTGGAGGTACGGATCAAAAACAGCCAGAAGATCGTGCATCAGATAAAACAAAAATTCGGTTTTCGTACCCTTGAAGTCCGTAATGGCGATGGTTTTTATGTTAATGGCTCGAAAATGATTTTAAAAGGTGTTAATCGCCACAGCTTTTGGCCCGAAAGCGGACGTACACTCAGTCGCGAGGTGCATTTAATGGATGTGAAGTTGATGAAAGATATGAACATGAACGCTGTCCGCATGTCGCATTATCCGCCAGACGCAGAATTTTTGGATATTTGCGACTCATTAGGACTGTATGTAATTAATGAATTAACGGGCTGGCAGGCAAAATATGATAATACCGTAGGGCACAGGCTCGTGAAAGAGCTTGTAATTAGGGATGTTAATCATCCATCTATTATTTTTTGGGCCAATGGCAACGAGGGCGGTTTTAATACCGATCTAGACAATGATTACGCTCTATATGATCCGCAGAAACGTACGGTGATACATCCCTGGGAGAAATTTAACGGAACCGATACCAAACATTACCCCGATTACAATTATATGGTGAAGGCTGCAGCTACCGGCCAGGAAGTTTTCTTTCCGACGGAGTTTATGCATGCCCTGTATGATGGTGGTGCCGGTGCAGCTTTAGACGATTTCTGGAACCAGATGCTGATTCACCCGCATGGTGCCGGTGGTTTTATTTGGGCACTGGTGGATGAAAACGTAATCCGGACAGATAAAAATGGCATTTACGATGGTGATGGTAACCATGCACCTGATGGGATTGTTGGTCCACATCGCGAAAAAGAAGGCAGTTTTTATGCCATAAAAGAGATCTGGTCTCCGGTTTTTATCGATCTGACCAAAATTGATGGTAATTTTAAAGGTAAAATCTCTGTAGAAAACCGCTTCAATTTTACCGATCTGGATAAATGTACATTTAAATGGAAACTGGTAAGTTTCCCATCGGCTAGTGCAAAAGGAACAAAAGCCATTATAAATGCCAGCGGCAAAACGGCTACCAAACTTAAGCCTGGTGCAAAAGGTACACTTGATCTGGATTTGCCAACATCGTGGACAAAAAGTGATGCCTTGTATTTAACTGCTTATGGGGCTGACCAGAAAGAAATATTCACCTGGAGCTGGCCGATAAAAACGCCCCGTTTAATGGTATCACAGTTGGATGCGACTGGCTCTGGTTCAGCAGTAAAAGCCGAAGAAAATGATCAGTCGCTCCTGATTAAACAGGACGATGTTACCTGCTATTTTAATAAAAAAACGGGTTATCTGGAAAAAGTGGTTAAAGGCAATACAGTTATTTCTCTATCCAACGGCCCGGTATTGGCTGGTGTAAATACTGAATTGATAAAATTTATCCATAAAGCAGAAGGAGCAAAGTATATCGTAGAATCTGATTACCAGGGAACTGGCAATTTGCATGCAAAGTGGACATTTGAAACCGGAAAGCTGGTTAAACTCGAATACCAATTTACGCAGCAGGGCGATGCTGATTTTATGGGCATTACATTTAATTTCCCAGAAGATAAAATTACCGGAATGAAATACCTTGGCCGCGGACCGTACCGGGTTTGGAAAAACAGGTTAAAAGGGCAACAGTTTGGGGTTTGGCATAAGGATTACAATAATTCAATCACAGGCGAAACCTGGGGTTACCCTGAGTTTAAAGGTTATCATGCGGAAGTGAACTGGGTTAGGCTAGAAAATAAGGAAGCGCCATTTACGGTTTACATACCCGATGAAGATACCTATCTGCAAATGTTAAGGCCAGCCCGTGAAGCTGCGGCGCTAAACAACAACAATGTAGAGCCTGCCTTTCCAGAAGGGAGTATCGGTTTTTTGAAAGGGATAAGTGCCATTGGTACCAAGTTTCAGTCTGCTTTATTAATGGGGCCACAAAGTCAAAAAAACAAAACTGACGGTAAAACTTTTAAAGGAACTTTATTATTTGATTTTGAAAAATAAGTGTTTTGACTCTTAAGTTAAAAGAGTAAGCAAAAAAGCTATTTAATCCGTATTTTTAACGATATGAAGATTGTGTTTTTTTCTGCGAAGCCTTACGACCGTGAATTTTTTGAAAGCTGTAATAAACAGTATGATTTTGAATTAGAATTTTGGGAAACCCATTTGGGTCCTCATATTGCCGACGCGATAAAATTAGGTACGGATGCTGTTTGTGTATTTGTGAACGATAAACTAACGGCTGATGTTATAGCCATACTGGCACAAAAAGGGTTGAGAATTATTGCTTTGCGTTGTGCAGGCTTTAACAATGTGGATCTGAATGCGGCCAAACAATACGGGATCCGTGTTTGTCGCGTGCCGGCTTATTCGCCACAGGCCGTTGCAGAACATGCAGCAGCCATGTTGCTTACCCTAAACCGTAAAACCCATAAGGCCTATAACCGCGTACGCGAACAGAATTTTTCGCTTTCAGGTTTAATGGGTTTCAATCTTTTTGGCAAAACAGTTGGCGTAATCGGCACAGGGAAAATTGGTGCTGCTTTCTGTAAAATTATGCTTGGTTTTGGCTGTACTGTACTGGCTTCTGATCCTTTTGTGAATGAATCTTTACAAAGTGTGGGAGTAAAGTATTTGCCTTTTCACGAAGTGATAAAAGAAGCCGATGTTATTTCGCTGCATTGCCCGCTTACACCCGAAAACCATTATTTGATTGGATCAAGTAGCTTATCGGCGATGAAAAAAGGTGTTACACTAATCAATACAAGCAGAGGCGGATTGATTAATACGCGTGAAGTGATTGAAGCATTAAAAACAGGTCAACTTGCAGCGCTGGGAATTGATGTATATGAGCAGGAAGAACAACTCTTTTTTAAAGACCTTTCCGGGAGTATTATTGGAGATGATGATATTCAGCGACTAATCAGCTTTCCGAATGTTTTGCTTACCGGACATCAGGCTTTTTTTACACAAGAGGCTTTAGCAGAAATTGCAGAGTCTACCCTAAAAACGGTTAAAATATTGTTAGACGATAATGCTGAAGAGATCGTTTCAGATGCAATATTGGTATAACAAGATAGATGGTTACATGGAGTTTTTGAGAAGCTGGTCTCTCCAAAATCTCCATGCATCCACTGTATTGCTATTTAGTAATAAGAAGTATTAAGGTTGCTGTTCTGCTTTTCTGCGGCTTCGATAGGTGCATAATCAGAAAGAATAAGTGCTTCTCCCTTTTTAACACATACATCATGTTCAAAATGAACAGATGGACTTCCATCTGCTGTTCTGATTGTCCAGCCGTCTTCATCCAAAAACACATCTTTTTTGCCCATATTAATCATCGGTTCTATGGCCAATACCAGGTTTTCTCTTAAAAGTAAACCGTTACCTTTTCTTCCATAATTCGGTACCTGTGGATCCTCGTGCATATCTTTACCTAAACCATGGCCTACTAGGTCTCTCACTACGCCGTAACCCTGCTTTTCGTTATGACTTTGGATGGCCGCGCCGATATCTCCGATGCGTTTGCCGACAACAGCTTCTTTAATCCCGAGAAAAAGCGATTCTTTAGTTGTTTTTACCAGGTTTAATACCGCTGGCGATACTTCACCTATTATAAAAGTATAAGCATGATCGCCATGAAAACCGTTTTTTATGGTACCTACATCTACCGAGATAATATCGCCATCTTTCAGTTCATCTTTAGTCGGAAAACCATGTACAACCACATCGTTTACCGAGGTAATAATGTGAAAAGGAAAACCATTATAGTTGTAAAAGGAGGGTACTGCGCCATTATCAAGTATAAATTCGTTGGCTAATTTATCAATTTCGAGGGTGGTAATGCCTGGCTTTAATATTTTAGCTACTTCTGCAAGGGTATTGCTCACCAGTAGGGCACTGATTTGCATCAGTTCTACTTCTTCATTGGTTTTATATAAAATCATTGCCGCAAATTTAGCAAAAGAAGCGGAAATGAAAAAAACGAAGAGTTGAATGATCAGGGAAATTGCTTTTAAAACATGCGCAAAAATTAATTAGCCACGGAAACACAGAAATCACGGAGGAGATTAAAGTTTTCCGTGTTTTTCGTACTTCCGTGGCAAACATAATGCTTAGGCATGCGCAGAAAGAGGAAGAATTATCAGAGAAAAGTTAAAAGCGATTTCCCTGGTTGAATGATAAAATGACTGAGTGTTGAAGGTTCATCGCTAAATTAAGAGCACAACTGGTAATCGGGTGTTAAAACTTTGTTTCTGATTCTACTCATGGTTTCTACACGCACACCCAGGTAACTGGCCAGATAACGCTGCGGTATCCTTTTTATATCCAAACCACTTTCCTGTAGTTTATGGTACCTGCCGGTTGCTTTAGGTATCCGGGCTAGAATAGATCTTTCTGATGCAGCATAATAACGAAGTGACAATAGCTTTCTGCCGATTAGGTTGGCCTCCGGATATTTTGTATACATCAAATCAATTAATGTATATGGAATGCAGATGAGTTTGCAATCTTCCAGGGCCTGAAGATATTCTATAGAAGGACTGGGGTACTGATCGGGGTGGCGTATGGCACCTATTAATTCATTTTCGAAGCCAAACCAGGTGCTGATATCTGTTTTACCATCACGTATAAAGCCACGTACCAGCCCGTTGACCAAAAAATACAGAGAAGCATTACTATCTATTGGAGAGAGAATGTGTTTATTTTTTTTTATACGGGTAAGTTTGCAAGACCTTTCAAGTTCGGCTTTAAAGGCACCAGATAAAGGATGGAATTGTTCAAGATAATCGTAAAGCGGACGTAAAAAATATGTTGTATGTGGCATAGTTAAGGCTTGTTTTGATTTCAAAAAAAGATTAAGCATACTCATTTAACGCAATATGCTTAAAATAATCTGGCCCCAAAGGTATCTGGTATTTTACTGTGCACTTAAAAATACTATAGTTGTAATCTCTAACGATACGATCGTTAGACTAAAAAATGGCTTTATAACAGGTTAATGGCTTAGTTCCTGTGCAAAATAGGCAGTTGGCATTAAGCCTGTTTCTTTTTTAAATGCATTATAAAAAGTAGCCACGCTTTTAAAGCCAGCTTCAGAAGCAATGGCCTCGATGGTGATTTTATCTGATTTTAGGGGATATTGTTTTAAGAAATGATCAACCCGGTAACTGTTTATCCAATCTCTGAAATTTTTGCCGATATGTTTGTTAATTACGAAAGAGCAGTGGTGGATCGGGATGTTGAGTTTTGCTGCCAGATCAATAATCTGAAAATCGTGAAGCAGATAAAGTTGTTCCCGCTCCATTATTTCTTGCATGGCAAGGGCATAGTCAGAGAGTTGTGCATCTACAAGATTAATTTTTTTTACTGCTGTTAGGTTAGGTTTTCGATCTTCTGATACTAGGGGAACTAAAATTACATCAGTTTCTGTTTTCAATACTGCAGGTTTTTTAGTCCAGTCTACCGCCACCAGCAAATAGCCATAAAAAATATAAGGCCTGTGGAGGGCGTATACTAAAATGAATAACAGGACTAAACAATTCGCCACAATGAACGAAGCGTTAACATATGGGATATGTAAGTTTCTTAAAATAATTGGTACCAGGCCAAACAACTGAAAGAAGGTAGCAATCCGAAGAAAAAAGATAATCCACTTTCTGCCTTCGGCTTCGAGCAGCTGTGTTGGTTTGTTTTTTAGGCGCAGTACAACAATCCATGTGGCGCATAAATAAGCAATTACCAGTATAGGCCTGAATAAGTAATGGAAATATGGCGGGAACAGGCCACTTCTTTCTTTTAGTGAAAAGTAACCATTTTCGGCTAGTTGGCTGCCTATCAAATCCCAATTGAGTGTGGGAGAGAAATGCCAGGGAATAACATGGATAATAGCCAGTAAAAAAGGTACGAGATGGAACCATTCTATTTTTTGTAAATTTTTACGATCCTGAAGAAACCCTGTTATGTAGAGATAAAAGCAGGCTGGGGCAGCATAATAGAATGGCGTAAAAGTCTGATGAAAAAATGCTAAGGCATTGGGTTGGCCTGATTTAAAAAATAAAGAAGTTAGTGCTTGCCCGAATCGTGCAAAAAATATAACCGAAAGGAAAATGTTTAATAGTTTATTCCCTTTTTTTGAAAAAAAAAGATGCATGGAGAACAAAAGCAAGAATAAACAACTGGTACTAATGAAGAGGTTAAAAGACTGCATATTTTCAGCCAAGATATAACATAATTGCTGAATTAATTTTCCTAATTGTAAAATTTTTCATGATTAAATGCGCCGTTCGTAAAAGGCTAAAAATGAGGTATGTTTTGTTAAAAAACAGGGTGTGCATTGCTGCCTTTACCCTAGTATTTAATGAATGTTTTATGCTGTTTGCAATAATGATTTGGCATAAACGTTTGTTTAATTTATAAAAAGCAATAGTTTTGCGGCCCGTTTATTGTTAGCGGAAAGGAATATTGTTTAATTAACGGATGTTCACCATCCTTATAAAAGAAAAATTATGGACAAATTTAAAAAAGTGCAAGATCTAATCTCTTCTGTAGAAGCAGACGTAACTAAATTTTATGATGGTGGTAATGCAGCAGCAGGTACACGTGTACGTAAAGCAATGCAAGACCTAAAAGTTTTAGCCCAAGAAATTAGAGCTGAAGTAACTGATAAAAAAAATAGCGCTAAATAATTTATTCGCTTAGAAAGAAAGCCCTTCTAGTTTTAGAAGGGCTTTCTTTTTAGCTGTTGCTTTTAGCTTTTGTGTCATTAAATGGTTATTTGTTCCGTTTACTGGTAATAAGTTTGTCGGTAAAAAAGTCACGGAAATCATTGTAATAAAGATCGCCAACTGTAAAGCTGGTATGATTAGAAAGTGTTATCCTCGTGCCTTCAACATGTAAAATATGATTGATGGAAATAATATAGCCCCTATGCAATTGGATAAAGCCTTTTTCTATATTAAGCTGTTCTTTAACATCCTTCAAACTTAAATAAGCAATAATCACTTTCTCTTTTGTATGGATTTTGATGTAGTTGTGAAAACTCTCAAAAGCTATTATATCTGCATATCGTACCAGAACAGCTTTGTGCTCTTCAGATTTATTTTTGACAAAAAAATAAGCTTCCTGCGCAATATCTTCTGTTTCATCTTCAAACATCCGGTTTACCGTTAAGGCAAATTTAGCATAACCATAAGGTTTAAGTAGATAAGCATCTGCTTCTGCCTCGAATGCTTCAAAGGCATACTCCTCATGGGAAGTAGTAAATATCAGTTTTTTGGTTTTGGAGCGGATTGCCTTAGAAAGTTCAATGCCTGAAATCTGTGGCATTTGAATGTCCATAAATATTACATCTACCTGGTCAATCTTTTTCAGTTCGTTCAAGGCTTTCATGGGATCGGTGTAACTAGCCAAGAGTTCCATATTCGGCGAATCCGCTATATATTTTTCAATACCCGAAATCGAGTTTTGTTGGTCATCAATGGCTATACACTTAATCATTTGTTAATCTTCTCTGTATACATAACGAAATTACACCTTTTTATACCGAAAATAGAACGTTTTACCCTGTTTCGCCTCACATTTTCTTTATAGTGGCTAATTTAATGTAAAAAAGGGGTTTTATAATGTACACTGGAGTAATTAAATGGTATAATCCGGTAAGAGGTTTCGGATTTATTGCACTTGACGGTGCAAAAGAGATGGTTTATGCAGATAATCAGAAATTAGTTGGAAATTACCGTCCTGCTTTACTGGTAGGAACCAAGGTTCGTTTCGATTTGGAACACGGACGGGTAGGATGTCAGGCAATTAATATTATAGTATTGGATACAGAATCTGACTAACATTTAGGCCTATCTGTAATGAAAACGCACCTATCTATGTAATTTGGTTCATAAAAGTTAAATCGAATGCGATCTTCGCTATCAATCAAAACAAAATTTAATTCTTGATAGCAATTTTTAGCTGAACTGCACATCAACAAACATTTACATCTACCTATTAAACATGTAATTTAACGCTTATCCTATCTAATTAGACACGGTCTTTTAGATAGGATTTATTTTTTGCCAGATTACGTTTTGCTTAGCTTCATAATATTACCTGGTATGCAATGCTGAAATGTTAAGCCGCGATACTCAGGGATTAAGGCCTGTTTAAAAATTAAATAAAATTTATTCCGTATGTCAGTTTGAGCGTAGCCGACGACCATTTCAACGCATTAATAAGGCACATCGACTGCGCTATATTGATGACAGACTCCAATAGAATGGTCGTCATCCCGACAGGAGCAACGCGAAGTGGAAAGATCTTTGGACTATTTATTGAAATCAAGTTTAAAGATTTTGCTTCGCAGAGCCTTCGGTTCTCTACTGCGGGCGAAATTACGCCCCCTTGTTTATCTGTCATCAACCCTCCGATGTATTGAAAAATTCTAACTCCTACCATTGACAGATCTTATAAGAAAGGTCGTCATTGCGAGGCACGAAGCAATCTTAAAGCGCACGCTATTAGCGATCGTTGTAAGATTGCTTCGTCGGCTGAAAAAGCCTTCTCGCAAAAACGATTCTTCACGGACTATTAATTCGTTAAAATCCCCGTCATTCATATTGACTTTTATACAATAAGTTATCCCTCAATTTGACAGCAAAGGCCATTTATATTTGTTGTAAAAATTTAAACAGGCTCCAGGTTAAAATGATTTTCTTACAAAACAGCCAGCATTTTCTTTGATCGGGCAAATGATATCGGCCAGGCATCAGTACTGCTGGCTGCAGCTATTGCATAATATTCTTTAGCCTGAGTCTGATTGCCCTGAATAAGTCTGACATAAGCACTTAACTCATAGATGAAATTCTTTAGTTTGAAATCTATTCCTTTTTCAGTGCCTAAATAATCGAATATTTCTGCAGCTGCATTTATACGTTCATCATTAAAATTTTCTATTTTAAAACCGCCGGGCATTGCGAACCAGTATTCCCAAATTCCACCCTGGGCATGCTTATTATATCCGTCTTTAACAAGTTGGATACCCACTTCTAATAACGTACCGTTGATTGTGCTATCCTTTGTCATCTTTTTACCCAGATCGAAATAACGGTTTATGGTACGGCGTAATCCTTTTTGCTTGATCTCATCCAACATCATTTCTTTCCTGTACATAGGTTTATCGCTCATCAAAAACTGTTCGTATGCAAAGCTTGCAGGAAAATGATCGCTTATTTTTTCTAGCCTGTAGCCTTTGGCCAGTTCTTTCTTTAAATCGATTACATAAGGGTGTTCGAAATCGTGAAAATGATATATCGTGATGATTCCGCGTTTAAGATCATAGATGTTGCTATAAATGGTAGATAGTTTTCCTTCTTGTCGGGTACGGTTTAAAATATCGCGAAAAAAGGGAACGTTTATAGTTTTTGCCTCTTTTAGTATCTCTTCTGAGATATCATATCTCCGGCAAGAATAGTTTTTAGTTTTTACCGCACTGATGTCAAAATTTGTATTGATCTGATAATACCCTGATTTGGGTAATTTAGTACCAGCATTAATGATGATTGAATTGCCAAGTGCATCTGCAATTAACACCTGCGAACTGATTGCGTAATCGTATTTTTCCAGATAAACCAAAGCTTCCTTTACGGTTTTACATTTGCCGAGAATTTCAAAAAAAAGATCTCCTTTGTAGATGTTTTTAGGATGGTATTTAGCAGGATCGATATTTTGTGCGGTAAAATCGTAAAACAGGCCATATTCATTCATGGCTGCCTGTGCTTGCAGATCAGGGAGTCCAAAACAAACCGAGCCATACCTTTCTGCAGTTTTAGGGTTAAACCACATCCTTGCAAAGCCCATGTAATCATCTTCATTGGCTGCAGCGAATACTTCGCCTTTTAATGCACATGAAATTACAGTACAGGCTTGACTGGATTTAAATAGTATGGAGATAGCGATAACCGCAAGCGTTATTATTTTCTTCATTTTCAAATTTCCTTTGATGGTGCCAAGTTTGTGCCAATAAGGAAATATTGCTCTTAACCCATTTCTGGCTCTCCTTTTAGAAAATCGAAACAAAACATGTCCGTAATTGAACGGTTTTCGTTCGAAAACGAACAGGACAGAATCAACATCTTCCTCATAAATAATGTAGATTAATTACTCTTATTTAGAATTGATATAAATAATATTGTTATATTTGTTTTTAACATTAACCCAGACCGGAAATGATTGTAAAGGCAAGAATAGAGCATCAGAAAGATTTTCTGTTCATGGAAGAAATTCCAGATAAGTATGTTCCCGATCACAGATTATCCGAAAAATCAATAACCATTAAAGATGCTCCGGTAGGCATTAAAAATTATCAGCTCTCTACCAATGGTCTCTTTTTAGTGCATTCTGAAATGAAATTTGATGGACCTGCCAGGATCCTTACCGAAGTAGAAGGAGAGGCCATTACCTGTCAGTTTATTTTTAGCAATAAAAATGGTTCTGGCGCTGCCGGTAAACAATCGGCTAAATATGGCCGGAGCAGGCATAATATCCGCTATATCCCATCGGCAAAAGAAGCTTATGATGTTAAGCCCGATGTAGAATTTGTATATTTCTTAATTGTACTCTCTAAAGATTACTATTTGCGTTTAGTCGATTTGTACTCTCCATTGCATGAGCAATTTGTGCAGGAGATTGAAAAAGGGATATCGACCTCTTTTGCCGAACACGATCTTTTTATGACACCAGAAATGCGCAGATCAATCGAAGCGATTGTTACCTGCAGGCAGGACGGGGAATTGAAGCGCCTGTTTACCGATGCCCGGATTACCGAACTGATTATGTATCAACTGGAACAATTTAGTCAGCATATACAAGGCGGTAGAGAGTTGCTACTGGATCGCGATATCCCAAAACTCGAAGAAGCCAGGGAGATTCTCGAACGCGATTATATCGATCCGCCAACCCATAAGCAGCTTTCTAAAATGATCTTGCTTAATGAATTTAAATTGAGAACAGGTTTTAAAAAATATTTTGGCAGTACCATTTACGATTTTGTAACCCGTTTAAGAATGGAAGAGGCCAAAAGATTGATTTTAGAAGAAGGCAAAAATATGTATGAGGTAGGCATAAACGTTGGTTTTAAACATCAGGCCAGCTTTACCAACGCTTTTAAAAAATACTACGGTATTTTGCCTAGTGATGTACGGCTCTGATCTTATACAGGATTAGTCTCGATCCTGCACTTTGCGCTTCGGCTATACCTGCTGCTTCCATTAGCTTTAAGTTGGTATATACACAACCGATGCTGATGGGTGTTTTATCTTCCTTAAGCATTAGCCAAAGCGATTCGGGATGAATAAAATCCCTAACCTCCATCAGTTTAAACGCAATCCATAATCTTTTTTCGGAAAAGGCCAGGCGTTTTAATCTACAGTAATCATTTATCGTCTTTAAAAGTGTTTCTTTAAATGCATTGGTACAGGCTGAATTTGGTAACTGGCCAATAGTTTGTGCCGTATTAAGTAGTTTTTGAATGTTTTCCATAGGTAGCTGAGATTTAAATCTTTACAGACTGGAGGTTGATTAATTTATCGGTTTCGATAGTTTTTAACTTATATATGGGTTGTTGTGTCGTTTTGAGATTGCTGTTAAATTTTCCTGCATCGAGTTTAACTTCCTTTGGCACAATAACCGTTTTTAGGCTGCTTTGGTCTGTATAGGCCTGTGCATGGATGCCAAATGCGGTATACAAATGCTGAGGGGTAAGTACCTGTACAGGCGTTCCATCCCACCATTTTCTACCATCTTTTAAAATAACAATGCGGCTAGCATACTGCGCGGCCAGATTAACTTCGTGCAGTACCACTACAATCATGTACCCCTTTTTTGCCATGGCAGCAGCTATAGCCAGGGTTTGGTGCTGAAACTGAAGATCCATATTATTGGTCGGTTCATCCAGGAGCAATACCGAATCTTTATTGTCCCACAATTGGGCCAGTACCCGTGCCAGGTGTACACGTTGCTGTTCACCTCCCGAAAGACTTAACATCGATCGGTCTGCAAGATCAGTTAATCCGCAGATTTCCATCGTTTCGGTAAGGGCTAGCTGATCATTTTTAGCCGATGATAAACTTTTAAAACCATAACGGCCCATCATCACGATTTCTTTCACGCTAAAGGCCATGGTAATAGGGTTGTGCTGTTGCAGATAAGCCCTTTTGGTGGCCAGTATTTTTCGGTTGTAATCTTTAATATCTGCTCCGTATAACATAATCCGCCCGCTATCGGGCTTTCGCTCACCAGAGAGCAAGCGCATTAAGGTAGATTTCCCGGCACCGTTCGACCCTAAAAGTGCAACCATTTCGCCTGGCCTGATACTGAACGAGATATCTTTTAAAATTTGCCGGCTACATTCATGGTGCCAACGCCACGTGCATAAATAAATAAAACCTTCGGGCTTTTGCTGCCCTTTTTTAGCTGACTTAAAGTGGTATTGATGTTACTTTCTGTTTTTTGTGCCAGTTGTTCTCCGCGTGCCTTATCGCCAATGGCAGCAGCAATTTGCCTGATAAATTTTGTTGCACCCTGAACAGAAAATTCCTGACGGATGGTAACCACACGGATACCCAATGATTTAAACTGGTAAAGGTTTTCTTTAGAAAAATCTCCTTCAGGTACCAAAATAAGATCTGGACGGTAAGCGGTAATACTTTCAACAGAAAAAGACCGGTTTCTGCTCACTTTAGGCAATCTGTTTATCTCTTCCGGCGATACACTGGTTACATCGGTAGCCAGAATATTCTTGCCATAACCCAATGCATTCACGGTTTCACTTATGGCGCTGCTTAAGGTAATGATGCGCTTCGCCTGTGCAACAACATATTGCGTAGCACTAAAAAAAGAAACGATAATCAATACAATATAATACTTTTTAATCCTCATGTAGGCGATGGTTATAGGAACAAAAAAAGTGTTTAATTAATCTAAATACAAGTAATTGAGCGAGCAAGATATTTAGCCCGGATGCAATTTTTAAAACCTATTTAGATTTTTTATTCTATTATTTAACTGTTTTTCAGTTGTTTATGATTCATTTTGAAGCAGGTAATCCATAAGACTTAGTTAAAACCGGTGATAAATAATACGCTTTGAACAAAAGAAAATACGGATTGAACAAATTAAAATACGGATTGAACAAACCATTTATGATGGCTAATATGGATGTTTGCAGTATTCTTATTTAGAATGATTAAAAATAATATTTACAATGAAGTATATAAAACATAGCCGACCAGTAAAGAGAAAATCAATTTTAGCTGTTGGTTTTTTATTATTGGTGCTCTCCCTAGGTTCTTGCAAAAAAGATGAGCCCGATCCAAACGAAGTTTTACAGGATGGTAAGAGCATTGTGGTAACCGATCTGGCTGGCGATACACAGGCAGCCATGGGAAATGGAACACCGGGCAAAGAAGTACGTGCATTTTACACTTTTCTTTTTCGCTTTAAAGATCAGAAACAGATCTGGATCCGTAATGCAGCTGATTCGGTACAATGGCTAAAAACAAAAGATTGGGACCTCGCCTTTACCGGTCCCTACAATAGCGAGGTTTATGTAAATGATAAAGATTATCAATTTAACCCTGGTTATGGCGGAACGGCTGAAAGCGCGGTTATAATGCTTGAGCAAAACTACGACACGCTTAATCAGGCCCCTTCTGATCAGGCTTTTAGTGCGAGCGAAGTAACTAAAATCGGCTGGGCATCCTCTGCAACTTCAAACGGATGGTTTTTCTATAGCCTTAGTTCGCACATTATGCAGGCTATACCAAACCGCACCTACGCCATTAGGTTACCTGATGGTAAATATGCCAAACTACAATTAATCAACGCTTATAAAGGCAATCCGCCCAGTGTTACCGATTTAAACTGGCCTGCGCCTTATTATACTTTTAAATATTACGTACAGCAGGATGGAAGTAAAAATTTACAGACCAAATAATTGAAAAATGAAGAATATTACAATAAAAAATAAAGCGCTGTTTAAATGGGCATCAACCTTTTTGGTACTGGTTCTGCTCTTTACGGGATGCAAAAAAGATGAGATTATTTCTCTGGAGCCTGGAAAAGAAATACCGACCAAAACCGAGGGCGGTACAGCATATTATAAATTACAGCGTATCGAAAACCTTGCTGTAGAAACGGATGATGCCAATCCAACCGTACCACCAACAGCTGTGCTGTTCAGCCTGGAAACAAAAGAAATAGTGCCCCTGCTGTATGCAAAAACAAATCGTTGGGATGTTGGCTTTAACGGCCTTTATAATAGTTTTTTAAGTCCTAACAACGGTCAGTCATCAACAAGTTTAGGATCGGGAAGCACAGGTTCAGGCGCTATTGCCATTTTGGAAAAACCATTTGACCAGGTAGTTGATGTGCCTGCAGATGCTGCATTAAGCATCAGCAAATTTATTGGAACCGATAATGAAGGCGATTTTGGGGAAGGCATTGGTTGGTACCTGTACGATTTTGGAGGCACCAAAAGGGGAGACGGCAGTTATGATAAACAACATGTGGCTTATGCCATGCCCGAGAAAAGAACGATTATCATCCGTACAGCCAAGGGCGATTATGCCAAGATTAAAATGATTAGTTGTTATAAAGATGCTTTTACTGCCGATAAATGGTTCAGGACAACACCGCACATGTATTTCACTTTTGAATACGTCATTGTGCCAAAAGGAAGCACCAAATTCGAAATCAAATAAACCTACAAATAAATCAATACAAGTATTAAAATGAAAAATAAATTAACGCAACTGCTTTGCCTTTTAATAACAGTTGCTACACTTGCCGCTTGCAAAAAAACAATTGGTCTGGATCCACTCCCTGCAAATAAAATCACCGAGTTTAAGGTTGCCGTATCGGATGGAAACATTTTCGGTGCCATTGATGAGACTGATAAAACCATTACACTTTACTTACCTTATTATTATGAACTGGATGTAATCGAACCTGCAATCAAACTTTCGGCAGGGGCTAAACTGAGCGAAACACTTGCACCGGTAGAAGTATTAAATACCCAAAAGACCTATACCGTTATAGCTGCTGATCAAAGTACTTCAACCTATAAACTCATTATTAAACTAAATCAGATCTCTCCTTTGCTGTTAAATGAGCTATCAACAGCAACTGCAGCCGCTACGATGGCCATTGGTACTTATGATGTAAGAGTTCAGGGTAATTTTAATATTTCTGACCTTAAAAAAATCAAAGCCTTTTTGGTTGATAAAAGCGATAAGGAATATGAGTTAATACCTAGCCTTTCGCTTGGAACGCCAGGTATATCGGTAGCCATGATCGGTGGTGTTAAGACCTATACTTATGGTTACTTGCAGGTTCCACAAACTTTAGATACGGGAACTTATAAAGTAAGAGTGAAAGTACAGGCCTTAACTTCTGAAATGAAGTATCCGGTAAAAGTAGTTTATGGCAGGCCGGGCATAAACTATGGTCCGGTAACTGTTAAACAGGGTGAAACCTTTAAAATCAATTCCTCGCAAATTATATTCCACGATTTTAAGGAATTCTATATTACGGTAAACGGACAAAAAACACTCTTGCCTATTGTTTCCTATACCCGTACAGAGGCTGTAATCCGCGTGCCTGATACCGTTCCACCAGGAGTATATACACCAACAGCATCTTTTGGTTCCTGGCCATTATCAACCCTAAACTGGTCTGTTACCGTAACTGCAGAATAACAGCCTGTTTACCATTCAATTATGAAAAACGATTCGGGAGATTATTCCCATTTATATAATGAAATCATAAATCTAAAAAAAAATGAAAATGAAATTTTTAAAACTTACGTTCGCAATTGCAACTTTAGCCATATTAGGAACCGCTTGTAAAAAAGAAGCCGTTCAACCAGATAACAAACTTGCTTTACAAAATACAACTGCGTTAATCGCCGTTGGCGCTACTGAAGCGGGTGTGGTAACCAATTCATCAACTTCGCCTACTTCCTGGACTGCCGTTGGTTACGACTTATTGAACAATGTTGTTGCAAGTTCTGGAAACCAGGTTAATTTCGACAGCAACTTTAACGGAAACATTACCATCGCTGGAACAAACAGCCTTGGTTATTACGATTCTGCTTCAGTAACCAATGTTACTGGTATTACTTTAACCGATGTTTCTTCGGTTACATTAGGTGCAATTAGCACTTTAGGTAGCAATAGTTCAACTGTAGTTGGATGGTATAATTACGACCGCGTTAACCGTACCATTGCTCCTGTGGCTCAAAGATATGCTGTTGTAGGTAACGGCTCAACAATTGCCGGTTCAACCAGACTTTATGTAGTTCAGCTTGATGGTGTAACTACATCAGGTACTTACAATACTACTGTAAACTTCCATATTAAGAGATTAAAATAAGGATTAATTCACCAGGGGATTTCCTGAATTAAATTGATTTTAAAAAGGGGCGAAAACACGACTAGCCGCCCCTAAAAATCATAAATAAAACCCAAATAAGGGAATAATCCCGAATCGTTTTAAAAATATTAGCCTTGGGTAAAGACCATATTTGCGGGCTCTAAAAATGCAAATCTAACAATAATTGATTATGAATACAACATATAAACGCTTCTCTGCCAGCTCATACTACCTTTTGCTTTTTTGTTTACTAAGCCTGTTTAGTGCCTGCAAAAAAGAATACGAAGATTTCCCGTATGCCGATATTGTAAGCTTTACAATAAAAGATGCCGACGGAAATCCATTGAAGGCTGTAATCGACGAAAAGAACCTAACCATATACTGGCCATCAGGTCAGGCTGTGCCAGATAATATTGTGCCTACCATCGTGGTATCAGAAAGGGCGAATGTTAGTCCTGCTTCGGGCCAAAGTGTGGCTTTTAAAGAAACAACCAGGTTTGTGGTAACCGCGCAAAATGGTACAACCAAAGAGTACCTGATCAAAAAAGTGATTAATCAGCCGCTGCTTAAGATTAATATCTCTTCGGGGATTTCGGTATATAACACTAAAAATTTTGTAAACAGAGGGAGCAATATTAATGTTACCGGCGATAATATTATTGCCAATAAAGAACAAACCAAAGCTTTTTTGGTAAATACGGCTAATAATACCGAAAAAGAAATTGCCATTGCAACAATAACACCAATTGCACTCAGCGTAACAGTTGATAATACCGTACCGGATGGCACCTATCAATTAAAAATCGTATCAGGACAGAGAAGCGTGGTTTTTGAACGGACATTCGGTGTAACTGATAGCCGCCCAGCCATTACCCCTATAGAATTGAGTGCGATAAAACTCACGTTAAAACCCGGCGAAGAGTTTGTACTTAATGGTACAAACAGGATTGAACTGGTTAATAAATTTTCTATCCGCAATGCTGCCACCAAAGAAACTTACGAACTGATTATCAAGGAAACCAAAACAGGTCAGTTAACATTAAAAGTACCCGATAATTTACCCACTGGTAATTATGATTTCTATAGCTATAACTATCCTGCAGGAGAATATTATGCAGCTGGTATAGCCTTAGGATATTTTGATGATATAATTACTGTTGTTAACTAGTATATCGTGCAACATTCTTTCAAGATATATATCACGCTTCTTACGCTGATTCTAACGGGAACCTCTGCCTGTAAAAAGACACAGGTTTCTGTTAATGATGCGGAAGAAATTGTTTCACCTACAACGGGTACGCGCAGCCAGTTTACGCTGGATTCTATTTTTCTATATGCCAAACAGGTATACTTATGGAACGATGCGCTGCCAAGTTATGCAGAATTTAACCCGAGGCAAAAATATGTAGGTGTCGGTTCTGATATTACCACTTTCAGGAAAGAGTTGTTCGATATTTCGCAGCTTAAAATAAATGTTGCTACCGGTAGTCCTTACGAATTACCTGTTTACTTTGAAAATCCAAAATATTCGAACCTCCAGTTGGGGAAGAGTTTACCGGGTACAAGTGCTGAGGTCTTAAACCCAGGCACAGCTGTATTAGCCAGTAAGCTCATTGCAACTGGTAGTGTGCAGGTTGCGTATATCGCTTTAGGTTCATTCCCTAAGTTAAGTACAACCAAAGCAGCCCTGGATGAAGCATTTGCAGATCTGGCAAGCGCGAATCCAAAAGCCATTGTAATCGATCTAAGAAGCAATGGTGGAGGTTATTTAGAAACTGCTGAATATATTGCCAATTTAATTGTTCCCGGTAGTTTGAACGGAAAGGTGATGTACAGTGAAGTATTTAATTCTGCCATGCAGAATGGTGCCGTACCGATATTAAAACACCAGCCGTATTTAGATGCTAATGGGAAAACTACCATTTATAATGGCCGGAATGCGACCATGGCAGATGTAGATTATTCAGTTGCTGGCAATACCTATAAATTCAGTAAAAAAGGGAATTTGCAAAGTATCCAATCCGTTTATTTTATCGTTTCGGGCAATACCGCCTCGGCCAGTGAAATGCTGATTAGCGCTCTGAAACCTTATTTTGATGTTAAACTCATCGGAGAGAAAACCTATGGCAAACCTGTAGGCTTTTTCGGGATCAATATCGATCAGTATAGTGTTTACCTCAGTAGTTTCTTGATTAAAAATGCCAATGGCTGGTCTGATTATTTTACAGGTATGCAGCCAGACGTAATGATTAAAGGAGTAGATAATCCAGTTTTAGGTGATCCGGATGAGCTGTGCTTAAATGCCGCAATTTCGCTGATTAACGGAACCAGGACACTAACCGCAAGTAAGCTGGCCACAACAGGTAGAATTGCCAACATTAAAGCTGACCTTTTGCAGGTAAATAATGTAGAAAGTGTAATGCTTGAAAACAGGTTACGATTAAGAAAATAAACAGGAAGGGATAAAACCTGGTACTACAACAATAAAAATAAAACATGTTTAAACTATCCGCCATCATATTCTTCCTTGTGTTTTTCCATTTAACGGTTACTGCACAAGATTATGGAAATTTAAAAGGCAAGGTTACTGATAAGCTTGATAAACCTTTACGTGGTGCAACTGTACGGTTGGAGCCTGATGGGCATAGCGCCGAAACCGACGCCAAAGGAAATTTTAGTTTCAACAAGATATTTACCGGTAATTACAACATTACCGTAAGTATGGTCGGCAAAATCAATCATCAAGCCAATATTAAAATCGGTTCTGTGCCTACAGATAACTTAATAATTAAACTATCAGACGATGCACGAGAACTTAGCGAGGTTGCCGTATCCGAAAACCGTGCTGCTCCAGATCACTTGTTAAAGTTAGAACGCAGTGCAATGCCTGTGACGGTAATTAGCCGACGAACCATCGAATTAATGGGCAGTAGGAGGTTAGATGAGGTATTGAAAGAACAGACCGGAATTGCCATAGTAAACAACATTGGTGGTGGCGCAAGGTCGGTTGGTGTACAGATGCAAGGTTTTAGCAGTGAATACATTATGATATTGATCGATGGTCAGCCAATGGTTGGCCGCAACAGTGGAAATTTTGATCTGTCCAGGATCAGTGTTTCCAATATCGAAAGGATTGAAATTATTAAAGGTGCATCCTCCTGTCTCTTTGGAAGCGAAGCGCTCGGCGGGGCGATTAATATCGTAACCCGCTATGGCGCTTTACAGCCACAGGCATCGGTTGCCGCAAATTACGGAAGTTTGAATATTGCTGATATTACCCTTGAAGGAGAAACGCCATTTGCCTCACAAAGAGGATCGGCCAATGTATCTGCAAATTATTACCGGACAGATGGTTTTAATACCAATCCTAAATACATTCAACAGGGTACCACTGCACCGCCTTATGATAATTATGCTTTGCAGGGGAGAGTCCGTTACCGCCTAACGCCAAAAAGTACGATTGGTTTTAGTGGTCGCTACGGACTACGGAAATCATTTATGTCGAAAGATTTTGGTTTGGGCATTATTTCAGGCGACAGTCAGGATGAGCAGGATTTAAACCTTTCTGCAACATTTGACCATAACTTTAGTTCGGGTTTGCGTAGCATGAGCCGTTATTATTATACTAATTTCCGGTCAGACCAAAGTGTAGATTGGCAACAGACCAATAGCTCCATTACAAAAGATATTTTCGCACAGAACTTACACCGTTTCGAACAGCAGTTTGCCTATGGTGTAAATGATGAACTTAAATTCACCGGCGGTTTAGGCGGTAGTATCGAAAGTATGAATGATGTTTCGCTAACCAATCCAGCTTCAGTAAGTTCAGGTTTTGCTTTTCTTCAAGGCGATTGGCAGCTCACTAAACAATTGGGGATGGTTGCAGGGCTGCGTTACGATTTAACCAATACCTACGGGAGTAAACTTAACCCCAGTTTAGGCCTGCAGTATAAAATTATCCCAACTTTAACCTTTAAGGCCGGTGCAGGTACAGGATTTAAAGCACCTGACTTTAAATCGAGGTACCTTGTTTTTTATAATCCGGCAGCAAATTACCTGGTTATTGGAAATGAAGTGCTGAGGCAAACGCTAAATCAGCTGCAGGCTCAGGGACAGATTAGTGAAATCAGGCAATATCTGTTAAACCAAATGGATCAAAATTTACAGGCAGAAAGAAGCACTTCGTTAAATTTAAGTCTGGAGTGGAAACCGAAAGAAAACATAAAAGTAGAGGCAGGAATTTTTCACCACGCCTTACGCAACCAGATCAACAGCATCCAGGTAGCTACGGGCAGCGGAAACCGGAATATTTATACCTATCAAAACCTTCCTGAGGCCGTAAATAAAGGCATAGATCTCTCTTTTTCCATTAGTCCGGTTAAAAATTTAGAATTGAGCGCAGGTTATCAATACCTCATTGCGAAAGATTTAAGCGTAATTGATAGCATTAAAACCGGGCATTATCCTTATAACCAGAATATCCATGATCCCGCAACCGGAAACTCCTACGCACCAAAACCTTCTGATTATTGGGGGATAGAGAACCGATCGCGTCACATGGCCAATTTTAAAGCATTTTATAATTACCGTCCCTGGGATGCCAGCCTAAACATACGCGTAAATTACAGGGGTAAATATCCTTTTGGCGACCGTAATGGAAACCAGTTTATCGATCGTTACGACACCTTTGTTGATGGCTTTTTTATGTTTAATGCCGCTTTTGAAAAGAAATTAATGAAACAGCATTTGAGTATCAGACTTACGGCAGATAATATTTTGAACTATACCGACCGGTTAATGCCAGGACAGCCGGGGCGCGTACTGCTGGCTGGTTTAACCTACCGATTATATAAAGATTAAATTTCAAATACTATAAATTACAAAACATGTTAAGTACAAATATTAAAGAGGCTACAAAAGCCGAGCACCAGAATTTAGAGAAACAGGTTGTTTTAAAGCTGAAAGCAATCAGAAGCAATGAGGACTATGCAGATTTATTGAAACATTTTTTTGCGTACTTCAGCCATATTGAAGAAACGATTAAGCCTTTTATCACGGCATCGGTTCTGCCGGATTATGCCCAGCGTAGAAATTCGGCCTATATTAAAGCTGATATTTTAGAACTCGGTGCAGATATCTCTGAACTTCCATTTACAACTGTACCAAAAATTGAAAATGCCGTACAGGCTTTAGGTGCATTATACGTATTGGAAGGTTCGATTATGGGTGGAAGCATTATTGTTAAAATGCTCGAAAAAGGAGGGGTAACGAAGGGTGTTTCTTTCTTTTCGGGTTATGGAGAAGCTACTGGCATGATGTGGGGCAATTTTATAGCTGTTTTAAATGCACAGGCAAAAACTGAGCAGGAAGAACAGGAGGCCATTGTTGCAGCAAACGATACCTTTAAACATTTTGCTTATGTTTTCGAAAAAGAACGGGTAGGTACGGTTTAATACAACGTGATTAAGTTAAGTCCTTCAGGCACGAGTAGAAATAATTTAACCACAGATAAAAAAGATGGACACAGCTATCAAATCCGTGTTGATCTGTGTGCATCTGTGGTTAAAAACTTTTAATCCATCGGCCGAAACCCAATATTCGACTTCATCTATTGGTTTTTGAGTTGAAAGATAAGCCTGGATTGCACATGCTGTTTTTTGCAGCGGGCATCAGGTTTATCTGTTTTATGTTTAACCACAGATAAAAAGGATGGACAGCTATCAAATCTGTGTTGATCTGTGTGCATCTGTGGTTAAAAACTTTTATTCCATCTTTCGATATCTCACAAACCGGACCTCAATATTCACCTTCATCTATCTATTTTATGGCTGTTTTTGTTTACGAAACCTTCCAAAATTGCTAAATTCCTTTTTTTGCAGTTAAAAACCGCTATTTCCATGCAAAAAGTTACAACTTTCAAGAGATAAGTAAGATATACGCTTATACAAGCCAATGAAACCGATTGTATTTGTATTATCTTTGTTTATCTCTATGCGTGTTTACCGTTCATATTCTGATAGCGAACTGGCATACCTGTTAACTCAGGGTGATGAGCTTGCCTTTACTGAAATTTACAACCGCTTTTATGGCCTGCTCTTCATTCACGCCAGCAAACGCTTAAATGATGATGAAGAAGCAAAGGATGTATTACACCAGTTGTTCGAATCACTTTGGGTTAAACGTTTACAGATAGCACCTGACGGTAATTTATCCGCATATTTATATACAGCAGTGCGCAACCGTGTACTGGATGTGTTTGCGCATCAAAAAGTAGAAAGTAAATACGTTGATTCTTTGCAGGATTATATAGATCAGGATCATGTGGCTACTGATTATATGGTGCGTGAAAAGCAAATGGCATTACTAATCGAGCAAGAAATTGATGCTTTGCCGTCAAAAATGCGCGAAATATTTATTTTAAGTCGCAAAGAAAACAAATCACATAAAGAAATTGCGCTCGAATTAGGGCTTTCTGAGTTAACAGTCAAAACACAGGTTAAAAGAGCACTACGAATTCTTAAATCGAGGTTAGGAGTAGTTATTTATGTTGCTTTCCTTTTAAAAAGCTATAGGTAATCTGCCATAAAAGGCCTAAATGCAGACTTTTCTCTTTAAATTAAGCTGTATTGAAAATATTTTTGAAAAAAAAATAATTTTCGATACCCCCAAGGCTATAGCTTCGCCGTATATATATTAACCAACCAAACTAGATTTCTTTGTAATGGAGAAAAATGCAAAAAAGCTTTTAGATAAATACCGTTCAGGCCATTGTACGCCAGAAGAAATCGCTGTTGTAGAAGCATGGTACCTTCAGTTACCTTTCGAAAAAGAGGCTCCTGATCATTTACTGATCGAAACCAGTAAAGAAGAAGTATGGAATCGGTTAAAACCAGGAAGACAATCTGTAAAATTGGTTACGGTTAAGCGCATTGCGATAGCGGCCAGTATTATTTTATGCTTTAGCATAGGGCTCTATTTTATAACAGGTCATAATACTTTGCCAGTAACAGCTAAAACAGAATTAAAAGATATTCTTCCGGGTGGAAATAAAGCGATGTTAACACTGGCAGATGGAACTGTGGTAAATCTGGATGATGCTAAAAACGGTCAGATTGCGCGCCAGAGTGGTATCATCATCCACAAGACTAAAAACGGACAACTCGAATACATCATTAAAGAAATTCCGAATGCCCCGGTTACAGGCTCAAACACCATTAGCACGCCCCGTGGCGGACAATACCAGGTAAGCCTGCCCGATGGAACAAAAGTTTGGCTTAATGCGGCCACAACCTTAAAGTATCCTTATGCCTTTGCAAAAAACGAAAGGGTAGTCGAACTTAATGGCGAAGCTTATTTTGAGGTGTCAAAAGACCATACCCGTCCTTTTAAGGTAAAAACAGATGCACAAACCGTTGAAGTTTTAGGTACGCATTTCAATATTAACGCCTACAGGGATGAAGCTCTTGTTAAAACCACGCTTTTGGAAGGTGCAGTAAAAGTGAGCAATGCCTCTGCTACTATAAACCTTCACCCGGGCGAACAATCGAAGCTAAATATAAACACAGCTAAATTAACGCTTGATCATGAGGTTGATATTGACAAAGAAATGGCCTGGAAGAATAATATTTTTTCATTTGATGATGATGATCTGCAAAGTATTATGCGGCAGATTTCGCGTTGGTATGATGTAGATGTAGTTTATCAGGGCAAAATTTCAACAGAAAAATATATAGGCGAAATTCCTAGAAGTAGTAACTTGGCAGAGGTATTTAAAATATTAGAATTTAACCACGTTCATATTGATATAAAAGGCAAAGTGCTTACCGTAACAGGAAATTAAACAAGAATGGCTTTCTTTAAACAGCCGGAAAAATCAACCAACCAATTCACAAACTAACTAAACTTTATGATGAAAAAACTACCTGAAATTTAGCATCCTACCTTAAAAAAAAACCGAAAGCGCGACAACGCTTCCGGTAGAAATTTGGACAAGCAGCTTGCTTCGAAACCCAGCTGCTATTTTTTAACCTCATTCATTACAAAGGTATGAAATTAACTACCCTTTACAACCCCGTGTGCGACATGCGGAGGGTAAAGATTAAATTTTTATTGGTCATGAAATTGACTACGATTTTACTACTGGTTGGCGCCTTACATGTTTCGGCAGCCACCTTCTCGCAAACCGTAACGCTCTCTCGAAGAAAAACCTCACTTAAACAAGTTTTTAAGGAGATTAAAAAGCAGACAGGCTATTTTTTCTTTTACAAAGGACAATTGCTACAGGATAAGCCAGACGTAATGGTCGAGTTCAATAACACATCATTGGTAGATGCTTTGAAGGCTTCTTTAAAAGATCAAAACCTGAGCTATAACATTGTTAACAAAACCATCGTGATCAGCCGCAAAGAGAATTTGCCAGTTGTTACAGCAAGTTTAGCGGTAAAAATTGAGGTTAAAGGTGTTGTTGCTGATAAAGCTACGGGTGAAACCCTTCCGGGGGTTAACGTTTCCGTTAAAAATGGTGCAAGCGTAGGTATCACCAATGATAAGGGCGAATTCAAAGTCAATGTTGACGAAGGAAGCATTTTGGTTTTTAGTTATGTAGGCTACGACTTGTTTGAAACCAAGGTTACAGGCACTAAAACGTTAAACGTTAAGCTCACTTCGAAGATGACCCAGATGAACGATGTGGTGGTAACGGGTTATCAAACGATTAAAAAAGATAACTATACCGGTAACGCAGTTACGATATCCGGAGATCAGCTGAGAAGGGTAAATCCACAAAATTTGCTTCAAAGTATCGGAACTTTTGATCCTTCATTTAAACTGATCGATAATAACCTGGCAGGCTCCAACCCTAACAGGATTCCTTCTATCAATGTTAGGGGAGCTTCTGCGCTGCCAAGCGGCGATGGGCAGGTGTTAAGAAGGGATGATATTCAAGGTAACGCAAACAGACCTGTTTTTATGCTGGACGGGTATGAAGTGAGCGTTGAGAAAGTATTTGATTTGGATGTGAACAGAATTGCATCGGTTACCTCATTAAAAGATGCGGCTGCAACGGCAATATACGGTTCGCGTGCGGCCAATGGTGTAATTGTGATTACCACTAAAATGCCTTTAGAAGGGAAATTACGCGTGGAATACAACTACGAGTTAAACCTTACCGCTGCAGATTTAAGTGATTATCAGGTTTTAGATGCTGCTGAAAAACTGGATTATGAAGTTTTGGCAGGATTATATAGTTCTTCTAAACAGCAAGTTTCTCAAGATCAGCTCGATGAAATCTATTACCACAAAAAAGCCAATGTTGTTGGTGGTGTGAACAGCTACTGGTTATCACAACCGCTACGCAATACCTTCGGGCAAAAACATGCTATAAACTTGGATGGAGGATCGCAGGCATTCCGGTATAATGTAAATCTTCGTTACCAAACCAGGCCGGGAGCAATGAAAGGCTCTGAAAGGGATCAATATTCAGGTGGAATGAGCTTTCAATACAATGTGAAGAAACTCCAGTTCAGAAATGAATTGTCTGTAACACAGGTAGGTGCTGCTGAATCCCCCTATGGTGATTTTTCGAATTATGTAAGAATGAATCCCTATTATCCATTGAAAGATGCCAATGGCATGGCGATGAGGATTTCGGATGTATATGAAAAACAAGATGGATCTAGAGAATATGTTTTTAATCCATTATTTGACGCCAGTTTAAGCAGCTTCAATAAATATAAGTATACCGAAATTATTGATAACCTTTCTGCCGATTTGGAAGTGGCAAAAGACCTGAGGTTAAGGGCTCAAATGAGTGTAACCACAAAATCAAACTCTGATGATGTTTTTACCTCTCCACTGGCAAATAAATTTTACCTGTACAAAACAGATAAAATAGATGAAAAGGGAGAATATATGAACAGGGAGATGAAAGAAACCTATTGGGATAGTAATATCAGGTTAACCTGGTTAAAGCAGATTGGTGGCAATTATTTTAACGCTTTGGTAGGTGTAAATGCCCGTACAGAGCTGCGCGACCAAAAAGAATTTACCGCTATTGGATTTGCTAACGATCGTTTTACCAGCATAGGATTTGCCAAGGGCTATGCCGAAGATGGAAAACCGCAAAGCAGGCTCGAAAAAGCTCGTTTGTTTGGTTCGTTTTTTTCGATGAACTACTCCTATAAAAACCGGTATCTTATGGATGGAACCGTGCGTATTGATGGCTCTTCAAAATTCGGCGTAAACAATAAACTGGCTCCTTTTTGGTCGTTTGGATTAGGATGGAATGTACACCAGGAGGAATTTCTGAAGGGTAATCCTGTAATTAGCCAACTCAGGATAAAAGCCTCTACGGGTCTCACCGGTTCAGTAGAGTTCGATCCTTATTTATCAAAAACCATTTATAAGTACAATACAGGAAACTGGTATTCATCTGGTATTGGTGCCGGTGTAAACAGTTATGGAAATGAAAACCTTGGATGGCAAAAAACAAGGATGACGGATATTGGTATCGATATCGGGTTGTTTAAAGATCGGGTAATGATTACGCCTAGAATATATAAGAAGTTTACCAAAGATATTCTGGCTGATATTACATTGCCGCCATCAACAGGGTTTCTATCTTATAAAGAAAACCTTGGCGACATGGAAAACAAAGGCGCTGAGTTGGGGCTAACCATAGATGCGGTAAGAAGCAAAGACTGGTCGGTAAACCTGAATGCCAATATGGTTTCCAACAGAAATAAGGTAGTAAGGATTTCAAACGCTTTAAAGAAATACAATGACAGGGCAGACGAACTGCAGTCTTTAAAGCCAGGCGACGGTGGCTACAGGGGCATTCCTTTGCTTAGGTTTAGCGAAGGACAACCTTTCAATGCCATTTATGGTGTACGTTCGTTAGGCATAGATCCGGAAAACGGACGTGAATTATACCTCAAAAGAGATGGTACACTTACTTACGACTACGATAAAAGAGATTATGTTGTAATCGGCGATCCTAATCCTAAAGTGAGCGGCTACTTTGGCGGAACGGTTAATTACAAAAGGTTTAGCCTGTATGTGCAGTTTCAGACTTTTTTCGGTGGGGATAAATACAACCTAACCCTGGTAGAACGTGTTGAAAATGCCGACCCAAGATATAACGTTGATAAACGTGTATTTGAAGAAAAGTGGAAGCAGCCAGGCGACCTGTCTTTTTATAAAAACATAGCAGATAATGGCGAAACGGATGTAAGCTCGCGGTTTATCCAGCCTGATAATCTGATCAACCTACAATCAGTCAACTTTTCTTATGATATGAATAAAAAAATCGCATCAAAATTATCAATGTCGAGTCTCATGTTTCAGGTAACGGCAAATGACGTGGTGCGTTGGTCATCAGTAAAAGAAGAAAGAGGAATTAATTATCCATTTACCAGGAGTTTAACCTTTTCTGTTAGAGCAGCTTTCTAAGCTATATTAATTAACAAATTTAAAATATAAAAACATGAAGATTAGATTGTTAATCTGCCTCATCTTAATAACAGGATTGTTTAGTTCCTGCAAAAAATGGCTGGAAGTTGAGCCGGAATCAGAAATAGCTGCTCCAATTTTATTCAGTACAGAAAATGGCTTTATGGAAGCCATAAATGGTGTGTATAACCGCAGCACAGAATCAGATCTGTATGGTAAAGAGCTTACGTTTGGTACAACAGAAGTATTGGCGCAAAATTTTTCGATGCGTGAAGACGGACAGAACTACAGGCAAACCTCATTGTATAATTACAAACATGGCGAGTTTATCAAACGGAAGGATAAAATATGGGCTGGTTTATATAATGCAATTGTTAACTGCAACCTGATCCTGGAAAATGTAGATGCAAAAAAGAACATTTTTAGCGGTAGTAATTATGCTATTGTTAAAGGAGAAGCGCTTGCCTTAAGAGCCTATTTGCATTTCGATGTGTTGCGTCTTTTTGCTCCTTCTTATTTGAGAAATCCTTCTGCAAAAGGAATTCCTTATGCTAACAAATACACGAAAGAGATTACGCCGGTTTCTAGTGTATCAGAAACCATTAATCTGATCATCAAAGATTTGGAAGAGTCGAAACAATTATTAATCGCTGATCCGATTCGGAGTGCCGGTTATATTGTAAATTATCCCTTAGTTACTGATACGCTGAAAAATACAGAAGAGAAGAGCTCAAGTCTTTTCTTGCAAAATAGAAGGCACCGTTTAAATTATTATGCAGTATGCGGAACGCTTGCCAGGGTTTACCTTTATAAAAACGATAAAGTTAAAGCCTTGCAAAATGCTAAAGAGGTAATCGACTCAAAAAAAATCCCTTGGACAGCAAAAAGTGATTTTGAGGCATTCGAAGATTCAAAGAAAGATCGTATTCTTTACAAGGAACTTGTTTTTGGATGGTATATACCAGGCGCTGCAAAAGAGATAAAAGACAATTGGTTTCAAAGTGGTACCAATGGATTTTATTTGATTGAGGATGCCGCAGATTATATCTATGAAAAGGCAACAGCCGGAGCAAGTGATTCCCGTTATAAATACTGGTTGTCTGCAACATCCAGTCAATCGTCAAGATCTTACGATATCGTTAAATACCGCAGAAATCCCTTAAGTACCGAGGCTGGTGCAAATTTACATTACCTGATGGCTCCTGCAATCAGGCTTAGTGAGATGTATTACATCGCTGCCGAATGTTCCTATGCAAATAACCCCACGGTCGCAGTTAATTACCTTACGCAGGTTCGCGAAGCGAGGCAAATAGGTGATCCTTTGACCATAAACAACGAAGAAGATTTATTAAAAGAACTGCTTAAAGATGCCCGTAAAGAATGGTTAGCAGAAGGCCAGTTGTTCTATATGTATAAAAGGCTCAATAGGGGTATTGTAGGACAAACTGGTGCAATTATCCCGGCTTCCGATAACATTTTCGTACTTCCTCTTCCTAACGACGAGGTTGTTTATGGTGGCAGATAAAACAATTTGAAATTTTATTAATAGCAAATTATGAAAATATACATATTAATATTCGCGATCATTTGCCTTGTTTCTTGCAAGAAAGCAGAAGAGATGCGTTTTGATCACAGTGCTAATGTTTATTTCGACATTTATAATGGAGATAAAGACAGCATCGTAAAAACCTTTGCCTATAATCCTACAAGGGCTCAGGATACCGTGTGGCTACCGGTACGTTTATCCGGAATCAGAACAAACGCAGAGCGGAAATTTAGTGCGCGGGTAGATACTGATTCTTCTACGGCCACTCCGGGAGTTCATTACGAAGCTTTGAAAGCTCAATATTCAATCCTTCCTAACAATGGATTAGGATACATTCCTTTGGTGATTTATAACAAGGATAAGGAACTTGAAAACAGATCGGTTTCGATACTCATCAAATTAACCGGTACGCCAGATCTAGGCATCGAAAACCCTTATCTGATCAGGGCAAAAGTTGTATTCTCCTCCAAATTGGAAAAACCAAGCTGGTGGGATAGCTGGCCGCTTCCTCCTTATTCGAGAACCAAACATGAGTTATTTATTCTGGTAACCGGGCAAACCTCCCTCACTACCGACGGACTTGATGCACCGAAAAACCTGTATTATATAGGCTTATTAACCACGATGTTAAATAATCCATTTAATTGGGTAGCCAAAAATGCAGCAAAAGGTTATGTCATCGAAGAAGTAACTGCAGGCAATACCAATAGCTATTATTTCTATAACAAGAGTAATCCGTCTAAAAAAACGCTGTTGAGGAAAAACATGCAGAATGGTAAATATTATTTTATAGATGAAAATGGCAATGAGGTTATTTAATTCGAAGAACATGAATATTAAAAAATTAATTTTATTAATAGTTGGCGTGGTTTCTTTAGCCGCATGTCATAAGGACTTAGGTAATTATGATATTGATATGCCTGTTGAGCCTAAACTGGTTAATCTGGATTCTGTTTACACCGCAAGTGTTGGGGATAGTTTGATCATCAAACCAAAAATAGAAGGTGCGGATGCTGCCAATGTAGAACTTCAATGGAAAATTAGTGTAATGGAAGGGAATGATGTTTTATATAACGGCCCTGCATTAAGGATCATTTTTGGATTGCAGGCCAAAAGATATTCTGCACGCCTTACTGTATTTAATAAGGCGAATGGAATGAAGTATTTCCATAATTTTTTTATCGATGGCGGAACCGAATTTGCCAGTGGTACAACGGTATTGAGTGTCGAAAATGGGATCACACAGTTTTCATTTGTAAAGCCAGATGGTAGCGTGCAGGCACGTTTGTACAGGGCAATGCAGGGAAAAGATTTGCCTGCAAACCCCACAAATTTATTTCTGCTTAGGAATGCGTTTACGGGCGGTACATTATTAGGCTATTGGATCATTACAAAAAATGGTGGAATCAGGTTGGAACCGAATACCATGCAGGAAGATCCGAAATATCCTAACACCCTTAAAGATAATTTTTTTACATCGCCAGATGATTTGGAGGTGGGGTCATTTATTTCGCATCCTCAAGGGGTAATGATGGGCGTTGTAAATGGTAAATTTTACGGTGGAACAACAAGCACCTGGGACCAGGCAGCTACTTATGGAATGTTCGGCTTACCTGCTGATGGTGATTATGAGCTGGCTCCTTCCTTTGTGATGAGTTTTACGCAATCGGCGACTTATTTTATTGGCTTCGACAAAAACAGAAAGCAATTTGTGCGGATCAATCTTTATGGAGCACCTGTTTATTTTGGTACCCAATACTCCGTTACCACAACAACTGCCTTCGATCCTTTAAATGTGGGGATGGATCTTGTTCATTTGGAGCAACTTAATAACGCAGATTGTTTTGCCTATTGTAAAGGAACAGATGGAAAGATTTACGAATTAAAGTTCAATGTTCAGTTTAATGGGCCATTTACCTTTACGCCTCAACATAAACGTCTTTTTGTACGCCAGGAGTTAATTAATGAAAATACAAAATGGAGTGGCGCTAAAAACGGGGTAATTTATATTGCAAATGGCAGCAAGGTTTATCGGTATAATCCTGTAAATGAAGAACTAAGAGAGCTGGCTACCAGCTTTAGCGGCAAAACGATTACGATGCTAAAACTTAGCGAAGACGAGGAAACCTTGATGGTAGGAACAGAAGAAAGCGTTTCTTTCTTAAGTATTGCTACAGGAATGAACGGCGTATTCCTCAAAAAGATTGAGGGTATTCCAGGAGCTCCAGTAGATATCGCAATCAGAAAATAATTCTGTTCCACGCTTGGGCTTAAATCTGAGCGTGGAACTTATTTAACCATAGAAAGACATACAAATGAAAATGATAAAATTAGCAGTATTGGCCTTTTTGTTACCAGTTTTAAGCTGGGCACAGGCGCCAAATTTTAGTTTGACAGGTAAAATAGGTTCGCTGGGTGCACCAGCAATGGCTTATATTGATTACATGGATAACGGTATAAGTCACGAAGATTCGGTAGCACTTGTTAACGGAAGTTTCAGGTTTACCGGAAATATTTCTGGCAATGCCTATGCGCGTATGGCCTTGGATCATACTGGTGGGGGTAAAGGTAAGGCCGTTTATACCGGAGATGTAATTTATTTTTATTTCGGTAAGGAACAGGTAACGATCACTTCAAAAGATTCTCTGGAAAATGCTGTTTTTGCTGGCTCGAAAGTTTATCAGGAATACGATGCCTATAACAAAGCCATCGGTGGTACCATTATGGCACTTACCAAAGCCGTTAATATCGATTTTAACCGTGGCACACCAGAGCAGCAAAAAGATACCGCTTACATGAAAGCAGTAGATCTGCGTTTCAGAAAGAATATCCAGAACAGAACAGAGAAACAGTTTCAATTTGCAAAAGAACACCCAACGTCATATTTCTCTTTGGTGGCACTTTCAGAAGCTGCGGGGAGTAAGGTTGATGTAGCCAAGGTTGAACCACTTTTTAATGCCTTGAACAAAGCCTATCGCGAAACCGACATGGGTAAAGAACTCGCACAGCGTATTGCTGCAAGCGGCATTACCGCTGTTGGAAATGTAGCGCCGCTTTTTACACAGAACAATGTAGTAGGCAAGCCAGTTTCATTAGCCAGTTTAAAAGGAAAAGTGGTTCTGGTTGAGTTTTGGGCAAGCTGGTGTGGTCCGTGTAGGGCCGAAAATCCTAACCTGGTCAAACAATATCAAACCTATAAAGATAAAGGCTTTGAAATTATTTCAGTTTCATTGGATAACGTAAAAGAGCGCTGGTTAGAAGCGATAGAAAAAGATGGTTTAGACTGGATTCACGTTTCTGACCTGAAAGGCTGGAACAACGAAGTGGGCCGTTTATATGGCGTACGCGCAGTACCTGCAAGTTTTCTGGTAGATGCGCAGGGCAAAATTATCGGCAATGGCTTGCGTGGCGAACCATTAAACAAAAAGCTTGCTGAAATATTCAATTAGTTATTGGCTGATAAATATAGATAATGAAAAAGATGCTAACGGCATGCCTGATGCTGGTTTCGCTGCTCACTTTTGGGACGGCGAAATATAGGGAGAAAATTGCATTAAAGGTTTTGTATGTGGGCTATAATCCCGATAAGCCGATGCCAAAAAATGTAGTTTATTATTCAACTACCCCAGCTGTTGTCGAAAAAATATACAAAACCAGAATGGCTGATTTTAAAACCTTTTTGGAACAGCGTTTTACTGAGGTTAAGGTAGTAGATGTGGCTGATTACAAAGTAGAAATGTCTGATGGCGTGGATGTAACGCTGATGGATGCCGGCCTGGTTAACTTACCTGCAGACTTTAGCCGCCCGATGATTTTAATGCACGCCATGGCACCCAATGTGGGTTTACCTTTAGGTTTAAAGTTCGATTGGTACTGCCAGTGCCTGGATGATGAAGCCCTGAACATCAAAACGAATCATCCCATTTTTAATACGCCAAATGCTGTAAAACTAACCATGATGAAAAAGCCGACTCCAGGTTCTTTTTTTAATGGCCACCAAGGCGTTGGTACACCAAAAGAAATGAATATGTGGCAGGTGGTAAAGCAAGGCTTTTCTTCAAAAGAACCTTACCTGATCGGTATGGTTTCGCATGGAGAAGGATTTAATGATTCGCCTGACGCTGAGTCTATTTCAGGTGGTGTTTGCCTTAAAAATGCCGAAGCAGTGGCATTAGGTCGTCAGGGGAATTACTTTATGTGGGGTTTTGCAGGCTCTCCTGATTATATGACAGATGAGGCCAAAGATGTTTTTGTAAACACCATCTGTTATATCAAAAAATTCGACGGTCTTCCGGCCATTGTTAAAAAAGTACAGATCGAAACCCGGAGCGGCATAGATGAACTGATCTATCGGTTAAACAAAGATCTTTATAACCAGGCCATTGTTTCGCGACGGGAAGGTAACCTTCGTATGCTGAAAATGCAGCAGGAATTAAAGGACAAAAAAGCAAAGGGCGAAGATATTGGCCATGGCAACGAAATGTTCTTAAAAATGCCCATAACCAATGATACCCAGTCATTTGAGGATTATGTAAAAGGTTATGCCGGCGATGGTTTGTTTGCCATTTATGGCACGAATATTAACCTATATCACAAATACTACCGCCAAAATTATGAATATTTCTATCCTTCAGGTGTGTATACCCTTCAGTTAGATCGGGATGCACAAAAACTGGGTATTTCTAACCGTAAAGTAGCGCTTTTAGATAAATGCGTAAGTTTATTGGAGGCCAAGAAAGATGTAGCGATGGCACAACGCTTGCTCGAACGTTACACCACTGAAAAATTCAACGAAGCAGCTGAATGGAGAAATTGGCTCAATCTAAACCGTAATAATCTATTTTACACCGAATCTGGTGGTTTTAAATTCATGGTCAATACTTATGGAAAAAATCTTCCTATTAGCCAGCAACAAAGCTACCAATTGCCAAAAGCGATTATAAGTGATGAACCGACCACAGCTGATCCTGTTGCGGTTTCGGCAAGGTTTATTCCAGGCAATGGCAATAAAAAAGACAGTTTACTTATCGAAGCCAAAATTTTAAAAGGCTGGCATATTTATGCTTATGTATCCAAAGATAATCCATTCGTGGTAACCGAAACCCGCCTCGAACTTCCTGAAGGTGCAATAGCTGATCAGGAATGGAAAACTACAGCAGCTATTCCATATCCAGGCAATGAGGGCATGTTTATTTTTGAAGGAAAGGCAAATTTCAGGATAATGGTCGATTACAGCAAGGCAAAAGCAGGTACTAAAATAAGATGTGGCCTTTACTATCAGGTATGTGACGAAACCAAATGTTATCCACCGAAAGAAAAGATATTGGAGATACTCATTTAAGCTATCTATGCGCTCGGCATGGCCGGTAAAATGGCCTTGCCTTTTTTTTAAAACCTTTAACTTAAAATATGAAATCTTTTTTGAGGCTTTGCCTCCTGGCTTTTTCGTGCCTGTTTGCATGTATTTCTGTATCGGCGCAAACTGCTATAAACAAAGCTGATTCCCTGCATAATAAGCTGTTATCAGAGATGATTGCTTTGCCTGCACCCAATTTTACCTTAAAAGATCTTGATGGAAATGTGGTATCGTTAAAAGACCTGAAAGGAAAAGTAATTGTACTCGATTTCTGGTCGACATGGTGTGTGCCCTGCAAAAAATCTTTTCCTGCAATGCAGTTAGCCGTTAATGCCTATAAAAATGATCCTGGTGTGAAGTTCTTATTTATCCATACCTGGGAAACCACCAAAACACCTGTTGAAGACGCGAAGAACTACATCGCAAAATCGGACTTTAATTTTCAGGTGCTGATGGATCTGAAAAATGAAGCAGGGCGTAACGCTGCGGTAGAAGATTATGGCGTAAGTGCCATCCCAGCAAAATTCGTTATCGATAAAGCAGGCAAAATTATATTTAAACTCACCGGTTTCACCGGAAATGATGCCGATGCACTCGAGGAAATTTCTGAACGGATTACATTGGCAAAAAATCATAACTAATCATGAATAATTATATCAAAGTAATTTTGATAACGGTGGTGATGCTATCCGGATTAAATGCTGCAGCACAGAAAAAGCAGGTTGCCAAATTCCAGGAAACCATAACCGAAGCCGTTAAAAAAGCATATCCCGCAAGTGTAAGGATGTGGGGTTTCGATGTGCAGCAAAACCAAAGAACCAGTGCGCAGTTTAGCGGTGTGGTAGTGAGTGCCGATGGCTATATCTTAACGGCAGCACATACTATTTTACCTGGTAAAAATTATAAGGTCTTTTTTCCTGACGGACGCGAATGTATCGCCTTGGCTTTAGGGAAAATAGACAATAAGGAAACGCCAGGCATTCCAGATGTGGGCATGATGAAAATTACCGATAAAGGCATCTATCCATTTGCTGAGATGGGTTATTCTGCAAGTCTGGTTAAAAATGAACCTTGTATCAGTATTTCATACCCCGAAACCTTAAATCAAACGCTGCCAACATTAAGATTAGGAAATATTGCAGAAGTGAAAAATGAATATGGCTTTATCCGCTCAACCTGCAAAATGGAACCAGGTGATTCTGGCGGACCTTTATTTGACTATTATGGCCGAGTTATCGGGTTACACAGTGCCATTGATGTTTCGGAAGAAATGAATTTCGAAATTCCCGTTGACCTTTATCGTCGCTATTGGACGGCTTTAAACAGCGAAAGACTTTATACGGCTTTCCCGGAAAAGAAGGATAGTGTGAAAACAGATCCCTTATCTTCGCTATTGCAGAAAGAAAGTAAACAAAAGACTTTACATCCTGATTTTGCTACACCAATTGTAAAAAATAGCTGTTTTTTAATTAACAGTATGGTAAAAGGTAAAAATCAGGAAATTGAGGCTATATTATTGAATGTTAAAACAGCAAATGGGACTAAAAAACAGTTACTATTGAGTAAAAACACCATGGTTGGTGAAGCAGCGCACTATGATGTTAATGGAATTGCCGTGCCAATCAAGTTAATTGGAAAAGATCAGGAAAATGACCTGGTTTTATTCGAACTTGAACAGCGGATAAACGGTGGGATTGATTTAAATATTTCTGATAGCAATAGTGTTAAAATAGAGATGGGTAAACTTCTTTATAGTATTGATCCCTCTGGCAAGGTGATGCACAGTGTTTTGGGGAGTACACTATTTAATTTGCCAAAAATTAACAGTCAGCCTTATTTGGGCGCAATGGTTGTTTATAATTCGAGTCCGGTTCAGTTTTCGTTAATTAAAGAAGGCAGTCCGGCAGAAAAAGCGGGTATAAAAGTTGGCGACGAACTAATCAGCATTAACGGAAAACTCATCAAAAAGGCAAGTGAATTTGCACCCGAAATATTAAAATATTGGGCAGGTGATGAGCTTACTTTTGAATGGGGAAATGGTTCGGGTAAGATGAGTAAAACATTAAAACTAGAGGGAAGGGGGCAGTCGGTATTTAATCATCCGGCAGAGAAATTTGAAGGCGGGAAATCAGAACGAAGAGATGGGTTTAATGCTATTTTTACACACGATACCGCTATTAAAGCAAACGCCTGTGGTTCGCCCGTTTTTGATTGGCAGGGTCATTTTTATGGGATCAATATCGCCAGGTATAGCCGGACAACCACCGTTGTGGTACCGAAGAAAACAATCGTTGAGTTCGTTTTGAAGAGTATTCAATAGCTTAGTTTTCGCCACGGAAATACAGAAGTCACAGAGTTTCTGTGGTCGGTGTCACACCGACTACTGCTTAGGATTTATTGCCTAACATATTTCGGTCGGTGAGACACCGACCGATAAGGAATGAATATAATTACAGTATTATTTAAAGAAAATCTCTTCAGATTATCGTCATTGCTGACGACCTTTCTTTTGAAATCTGTCATTGATAACTCGTCGAAGGACCTTACATTTAACATTTCCTTCATCTATTTGTTGTTGCACAGCCTCAGGTTAAATAAACCTTATTGCAGCGGCTATACTTTTTGCTGTAGAACGCATCAATTGTGCAATTAATATCACAAAAAGATAGAAGCGGAAAGAAGGACTGCCCAAACCGAAGATCGCTATATCTGCTTTTCTAAAAACGAAACGTTATATGTTTTTTGGAGCGTATTGCCTGTGCAACTATTAAAATTTTCCCCCATACACACTACACTTATTTTATTGCCAAGTGTCTTACCGACCAATAAGGCAAAGATTCTTCACTGCGTTCAGAATGACAGCTAAGGAATGAAACTATGATAACTATTTCTTCAATAGCGTATCAATCTCTGTATTAAACTCTTTCACAAATTCATCATAAAATTTACCGGTTGCCGGGTCGTTAAAACCTGTATGGATCTGCGCTACATTTCCCTGTTTATCAATGATAATGGTAGTTGGGAAAGATAAAAATGAATCGAGTGCCGGTAAAGATTCAGATACCACCTGTTTGTCTGCTGTACCTGCCAATACCTGGTCGTATTCGATACCAAAACGTTCTCTGAAACGGGTCATTACTTTCTTTGCATATTCAGGTTCAGTTGAACGCTCGTAATGCAAAGCAATAATTTCTACACCACGTTTCTTGTTTTCTTTATACCAGGGTGCTATAAAAGTAGCTTCGTCAACACAATTTGGGCACCAGCTACCAGTGATGGTTAAAATCACCACTTTGTTTTTATACTTTTCATCTTGTAGCGAAATCTTTTTGCCATTTATGTCAGGAAAGCTAAAATCAAGCGTTTTGTACCCTTTTTTCAGGTAGGTAAGTTTGTAAGGATCGGGCAAGGCAGCATTTTTATTTTTGGTTCCGGTAAAAGGCTGGCTTCCCCTTGCACCTAAAATTTCACCAGTTAATGAGCCATCTGTCTGAAAAGTTCCTTTGTAATAAGCAGGAGAGGAGCCAATAAAACTCGAAAGCTGAAATTCATTTCCTTCTACAACACCTTCCAGATAACGCGAATCGCCGGTTACGCGAAGAAAAGTCCCCGTAAGTCTGTTTCCTGATTGTTTAAATAAACCTACTGTTTTTTCTTCTTTACCATTTGGCGATGTAAAAACCACATCGTAACTACCAGAATAGTCTGCTGCGGCAGGTTTATCTGTTTTAAAACGGTAATTTTTTCGTTCGGCAGTAATCACCAAAGGTTTACCTGCTTTATCCTGTTTTCTTAATGTACCCGTTAATTGATCACCAACTATCGCAAATGCAAGTTCGTTATCAAACTGATCCAGTTTGACAAAAAGCGAGTCGGCAGTTTGTTTTACAGGGCCACCTTCGAAACGCTCTTCAGCATTGCGGAAATATAATTTCTGTTGACCGTTTTTTTCGTTGATTTCAAAATTGAAAGGGATTTCTAATCCTTCCTTTACTTTAGCTATTCCACGCCAGTTACCGAGGGCAACAAATGCTTTTTGCTTTTTCTCCAGAAGCTTTGCTGTCTGATTTTTTACCAGGGCCGTTTGTTCCTGAGCGTAAGTGAAGGTTAGTGATATGGCCAATACGGCTGTTAAAATGGTTTTAAGTTTCATTGGGACTGTGTTTGTCGACTAAATTACTAGACAAAGATATGGATGTAATTGTCAAAGAAAAAATATTTCAATAAAAATCTATAAAAACTATAGGATAAATGGAATTAATTATACCTTTGCCCAAGTTATTTTAAAATACTTATCAAGAAAGGCGGAGGGAATGGCCCTGTGAAACCTTAGCAACCAGCTAATTTTTAGAAATGGTGCTAATTCCATCCCAGATGAATCTGGGGTAGTTAAGTCAGTTGATTGCGTTATCCTTATATAAAATATATGGAGCACTTCTGATTTAAGAGGTGCTTTTTTTTTAGCCCTGAATGCCTTCTTGAAATTAAATTATGCCATTAAATAAAATCATTCAAATGAGAAAAACAGACAAGCTAAAATCGCCTTATGTAAATCCTTGTGTAGACTCCCGAATGCGCTGGTCCTGTTAGAATTGCTCCGTTTTAACAGGCACTTTTGATCTAAACATCCCATTTATTTTTTTAGCAAAACACGGTTATTAACCGTTAGGGAGTCGCTTTGCCCAAAATTTATCTTCTAACTAATTTTTAAAACACACACATGATCAAAATTTTTAAATCAATAGCGTTTATCCTGTTGCTCTTTATTACGCAGCAGCTATTCGCTCAAAATGCCACTATTACCGGAACGGTGAAGTCGGCAGATGGCGAAACACTTCCTGGTGTTTCCATCTTAATAAAAGAAACCAAACAAACTACGATTAGTGATGGGAAAGGTGCTTTCAGCATTAACGCACCAGAAAAGGGTACATTGGTATTTTCTTATATCGGTTTTAAAACACAGGAAATACAAATCAATAAAAATGCCGGGTCCATTTCAGTCATTCTTCAATCAAGTGATAATGCGTTGGATGAAGTAGTGGTTACCGCCTTGGGAATTTCGAGGCAGAAAAAATCGCTCGGTTATGCTGTTCAGGAATTAAAAGGACAAGATCTGGCCGAAGCTAAAGAATCTAACCTGGTAAATGCACTGGCTGGAAAAATAGCCGGAGTTAGGGTAACGAACAGTCAGGGGAGCATGGGTTCCTCACGTGTGGTCATCAGGGGAGAAACATCTATTGCAGGAAATAATCAGCCATTATTTGTGGTTGATGGGATTCCGGTAGATAATTCGCAGTTAAATTCTGCAGGGGCAAGAGATTATGCGAATGCCATTTCAGATATCAATCCAGAGGATATAGAATCAATTAGTGTGCTAAAAGGACCAAATGCAGCTGCATTATATGGCTCGAGGGCTGCCGCAGGGGTAATCCTGATTAAAACGAAAACAGGTAAATCGAAAAAAGGATTGGGTATTGATATTAACTCCAATGCCGTGTTGGAAACATTGCTTACCCTGCCGGTTTATCAAAATGCTTTTGGTCAGGGATCAGAAGGCAAGTTCAGTTATGTGGATGGCGCAGGTAAAGGTATTAATGATGGGGTAGATGAGAGCTGGGGGCCAAAACTCGATGGAAGGTTAATTCCACAGTTTTATTCGAAAGGGATAGCTGTTCCGTTTATTGCCCATCCGGATAACATACGAGATTTCTTTCAAACGGGATATTCCTTAAATAATGGTGTATCTGTTGCAGATGCTGGCGAAAAATATGATTACCGCATCTCCTACAATAACCTTAAACAAGTAGGCATTGTGCCGAATTCCGGACAGGGCAAAAACTCATTTGTATTAAATACGTCACTGAAGATAACACCAAAACTGACCTTAACGGCTAATGCGAATTATAGCAAACTTAATTCAGATAATTTGCCTGGCACAGGAGGTTCACGTTCTACAAGTACCATGTTACAGTTTACCTGGTTTGGCCGTCAGGTTGATATTAACCAGTTAAAAAACTATTTGGATGAAAATGGAAAAACGTTTAACTGGAATAACAGCTATTATAGCAATCCATATTGGGTAGCTTACGAAAATACAGTTTCGCAGAACCGCAGTCGCATTATCGGTAGTTTAGCCCTTAATTATAAAATTATTGACGGACTTGATTTCAATTTCAGATCAGGAACCGATTATTACAACGACAGGCGTAAAGTTAGGATTGCCTATGGCACGAACGGAACACCTTTTGGCTCTTACACTGAAAGTGCCTTTACGGTAAGTGAAAATAACACTGATGCGACATTAAACTTTAACAAAAAGTTAAATGATGATTTTAGTCTCGAATTATTAGGCGGTGGTAACATCCGCAGGCAATATATAGAGCAGAATGATCAAAGCGCACCTAAATTGGCCATTGCAGGACTGTATACACTTAAAAATTCCCGCGATCCATTGGTTTCATCAAATAATTTATCGCGTTTAAAATCTTACAGTATCTATGCCTCCGGGCAAATTGGTTTCAGGAACTATCTTTTTGCCAACATTACTGCCCGTAACGATTGGTCGTCTACTTTGCCAGCACAGAACAGGTCGTATTTTTACCCATCATTTAACGGAAGCTTTGTGGCTACTGAAGCTTTTGATATTAAAAGTGAAGCCCTTAATTATTTGAAAATACGTGGAGGCTGGTCTAAAGTGGGTAAAGATGCCGATCCTTACCGTTTGATCAATACTTATGTGTTCAGTGCGCCGTTTAACGCAAACCCTCAACTTACCACAAGTAATATAGACCTTAATCCTAACCTTAAACCAGAAACGACCACTTCAACAGAACTGGGCGTTGAGGCTGTTTTCTTTAACAAAAGGTTGCGTTTCGATTTAAGTGCATACAATACCAATAGTTACAATCAGATTTTGGCTGCCGATGTAAGTCAAAGCACCGGATTTAGCTCAAAACTACTTAATGCCGGAAAAATAAACAACAAGGGTATAGAAGCACAATTGGGCATCACCCCAATCAAAAAAACTTTTACATGGGATATTGATTTCAATTTCGCTGCAAACAGAAGTAGGGTAATTGAACTCGATGCGGAGAAATTATTAACGAATTACATTGTAGCTACCAACTCAGCGCAGGTGATTGCTACCGTTGGACAACCTTATGGATCACTTTTCGGAACAGCCTTTTTAAGAGATGGTAATGGTAACATTGTTGTAAATGCAACGGGAGCACCTGCAACAAACCCTACTAAGCAGGTATTGGGAAAATATACACCAGATTGGATTGGCGGGGTGTACAATACCTTTACGTATAAAGGTATAAGTTTAGGTGTATTGGTTGATGCGAGTATTGGTGGTTCTATTTACAACGGTACTTATGCAACAGGTACTTATACTGGAGTTTTAGCTTCTACGCTTCCGGGAAGGGCAGCGGAATATGGCGGAATCTCATATTATTATCCTGGTAACGATAAAGCTAACGGAACAGTACGGGTAAACGGAACAGCTCCGACAGGCGTTACAGTGTATGATGACGGAATTGTTTTTGATGGCGTAACGGCCGATGGTAAACGCAATGAAAAAGTATTACCTGCCCAACAATATTATAAATCGTTCAGGAATATTGATGAAGCAAATATTTTCGATGCCTCTTACGTTAAGCTTCGTGAAGTTAAGCTTAGCTACAATTTGCCGGCCAAATGGATCCGTCCGCTAAGTTTGCAAGGCGTTTCAGTATCACTTGTGGGGCGTAACCTTTGGATTATTCACCGCAATACAGTAGATATTGATCCCGAAGTAGCTTTTAATACTGGCAACGGACAGGGGTTGGAAAGTCTTTCTAACCCGAGCACACGCAGCTATGGTATCAACCTAAATGTTAAATTTTAAGCATTCCCATCATGAAAAATAAAAAACTATATATACTGGCCATTCTGGCAATTGCATTTTCATCTTGTAATAAAGAGCTAGATGAGGTGAATATTAATCCGAATGCTCCAGAAATTCCACAACCCGACTATTTACTTACGGGAACCGCTAAAACTACAGCTGATACATATTGGGGGGTAACCAATAATATGAACTCGAGCTTGCTTTTTGTACAACATTGGGCTAAAGTTCAGTATACGGAAGAAGATCGGTTTATCTTTTCGAACAGTGGCTTTACCTCTTTATGGTCTACTGGCTACGCACAAAGTATTGCTGGCTTTAATAAAATTATCGAATTGGGCGATGCACAGGGCAATCCAAACTATAAAGGAGTTGCACTTGTATTAAGGTCGTGGGTATTTTTGTTACTTACCGACGCTTACGGGGATATACCATATTCACAAGCTGGAAAAATTAAACAGTTTGTTACGCCAGTTTACGATAAACAAAAAGATGTTTATTATGGTATTCTTAATGATTTAAAGACTGCCCAGGCAGCTTTGGATCCAGCTTCGGGAAAAGTTATAAGCGGAGATGTGATTTATAGCGGCAATATTGCTTTATGGAAAAAGTTTGCCAATTCTTTACGTCTTCGCATCGCTTTACGCATTGCGGATAAAGAGCCAGCTAAATCTAAGCAGGTAATTGATGAAATACTTGCAGAAGGTGGCACTTATATTAATAGCAAATCGGAGAATGCAGAACTGTTCTACAGTGATTCGCCGCTGCAAAATCCGGTAGCAGCATCATTCGAAACCAGGAATGATTACCGGATCAGTAAAACCATCGTAGATAAACTTTTTGCACTAAATGATCCAAGACTACCAGTTTATGCAAGCAAAACTGATAATGCAACACCTCAAACGTACGTAGGTATTCCGAATGGCTCAACAAATTCAGAAGCCAGTGCAATAGGTCTGGCAAATTCTTCAAGACCAGGAACGTATTTTTTAGCACCAAAAGCACCTGCTGTGATTTTTAGCTATGCCGAATTACTTTTTGATAGGGCTGAAGCAGCAGCGCGTGGCTTTACTACAGAAAATGCAGCTGATCTGTATAAACAGGCTATCAGGGCATCATTTGATCAATACAGTATAGGTGGAAGTGCTGTTGATGATTATATTAATCAGGCTTCAGTACAATATGATGCTGGTAATTATAAAAAATCTATTGGTGAGCAAAAATGGATTGCTTTGTTTGGTCAAGGATTGGAAGCCTGGGCCGAGCAAAGAAGATTAGATTATCCGCAATTAACTGCTTCTGTTAATACCGTTTTGAGTGGTAAAATTCCGGTGCGTTTTATTTATCCGGGTACAGAACAATCGTTAAACGGACAAAATTATAAAAATGCGGTAAGCAGTCAGGGTGCTGATTTATTAACCACCAAACTTTGGTTTGATGCTTTTTAATGCCGTGATACAATGTTATTAAGTTAAGAATTTTTAACCACAGATGCCCACAGATAAATACGGATTATATCTGTGGGCATCCTTTTTATCTGAGGTTAAATTATAACTATAAACAAAAAACGTCCCGGTTTTAAATCGGGACGTTTTGTTGTTCAGAGAAATAGATATTTAGCCTCTTCAGGCTCTTTATTTCTACAAGCTATTCATCTTGATAAATCTTCTGCGGCATTACTTACCCTTGTTTTCAGGTCTTCTGTATAACCCTTTGCTTTATCGGCCCATTGTGGTGCACGATCAAATAATTCATCAACGATCGATTGTCCGGTAATTGGATCTTTCTTCGTGATATATTTTACGCCTGCATATACTGCAGCGCCAATAATTGCTGTTTTTAAAATTCCCATATTCTTTTCCTTTTTAAAATAAACATTCTGATACCGCTAAAAGTTTTAGACGATTCTAAATAACTGTTGTTACAAATCTGCTTATTGGCATCGCACTAAACGTTCTCTTTTATTGCCACCAAAAATTGGTTTAAAAGGAAAAATGGCTGTATGCAAAAAAAAGAAAGCGGATGAACATCTTACGATCTGTTCATCCGCTTATCCTTTTATAAACTATTTATGTCTATTTTTTCAATAGCCTCATTTACGCTACAAGGCTTTCATATTTGAAAAAATTAATTACTTGTCTTTTTTATTGCCGCCACCAAATACAGAGAAGTGTACATAACGCTTAGGGTTAGCTTTCAAATCGATCATTAATTCATCTAGATTTTTTGAAGCATTATTTAAATTCTGGTACATTTTATCGTCGTTTAGTAATAATCCTAAACTGCCTTTTCCATCTTTAATTCCAGAAATTACGCTTTGTAAATCAGCAATAGCATTGTTTGCATTATCTAAAGTCTGTTTAAAGTTAGCAGCAGCAAACTTATCGGTAACAGTATTAATATTGGTTAAAATATCACTGATTTTTTGGTTGTTGTTATTTAAGTTAGCAGTAATGCCTTCAACATTTTTAAAGATGGCTTCAATACGGGCGCTTTCAGATCCTACTAGACCGTCAACTTTTTTCGAGGTTGTTTCTAACGAGGCTAACGTCCCTGCGATGCTATTAAAGCTTTTATCAACGTTTTTCTGAAAGCTAGGGTTCAAGATAGAATTCACACTACTTAAAATGGAGTCCATCTTACCGATGATTAATTCCGCTTTCTTTTGAACGGGCTGTACCTGCTCCATTAAACCTTTTTCTACATTAGCATTTAAGGTAAAACCATCTTCTGCCATTTTTTTAGAGTTACCTAAAGACATTACAATGGCCTTGCTACCCAAAAGATCTGTACCTTCTAAGCGCGCAATACTGTTTTCGGGAATTTCATACTTGCTGTTTACGCTTAACGTAGCAATAATGCTGCCGTCTCCCTGGAGCTCCAATTTGGCCACGCGGCCAATCTGATAACCATTGATCAGGATAGGTTTTGATACAGTTAAACCGTCAACCCTGGTATATTTTGCATATAATGTAGTTTCACTTGAGAAAATAGAATTTCCTTTTAAAAAATTATATCCAATTATTAATAAAGCAATGGCAAATGCAGCTAAAATACCTACTTTGGTTTCGTTCTTAATCTTCATGAGTGTTTTATTTAATGGCTACAAGTACTGAAGTTTGTTTTCTTCACTTGTTAGAGCGTCATATTTTTTTTATTGTGCTAAACCCTGTAAATACATAAAGGCTGCACTATTTGTTTGGTATCTGATTTATATTTTTTTCAAAGTTAAAATAACTATCATTTATAATGACACTTATTTAACCTCAATATTTTTTTTGTATGTTTTTATTGCTTCTAAAATAGAATTGGCGATCTCGTTCTGTCCTTTTTGCGAGTTAATATATTTTTCTTCCTCGGTATTCGAGATAAAACCTACTTCTGTTAAAACTGCAGGCATACCACAGCGTTGCAAAACCAAAACGCCCTGTTCTTTAACACCACGGCTAAATCTTTCATCTCGTTTGACATAACTGTTCTGTACTAATTTGGCAAATTTAATGCTTTTGTCTCGAAAGGTGTTTTTTAAAAGTGATAAAAGAATAAAACTACTTGGGTTACCTGGATCGTAACCATCATACTTACTTTTGTAGTTCTTTTCCAGTTTAATATCGGCATTCTCACGTATGGCTGCATCTTGTTCCTTTAAACGGTGCGATCCTGCAACCAATGTTTCTACGCCTTTAATATGTTTGTTGCCTGGAGGCATTGAATTACAATGTACGGATATAAAAAGATCTGCTTTAGCTTCGTTCGCTATTTCGGCCCGTCTGTATAAATCAACATCTATATCTGTTTTACGCGTGAAAATTATCTTAATTTCAGGCATTTCCTCATGTAATAATGCACCTAGTTTCAATGCAACCTTTAATGAAATATCTTTTTCTTTCGAAAAACTACCAGAGGCTCCAGGTTTTCTTCCACCATGACCAGGATCGATAACAATTGTTTTGATCTTATAACTTTGAGCGGGTACTTTTTCAATAACCAGTAACGAAAATAAAAGTATTGTAACCAGAAGTTTAATCTTCATGCATGCGGGATATTAAAATGATGTTTCGGCTATACGTTTATAATTTTTAATTGCTTTAATAATGCCACTCACAATTTCATTTTGTCCTTCAGTAGAGTTCATATAGTCCTCTTCTTCCGGATTACTCACAAAACCTATTTCCGTTAATACGGCAGGCATCGCTGCACGGGCCAAAACGGCAAGGCTCTTCTCTTGTACGCCCCGGTTGATACGGCCGGCACTAACATATTCCTGCTGAAGCATTGAAGCAAATTTTAAACTTCTATCTCTATTGGTTTGTTTCATTAAGGATAACATAATGTCACTTTCAGGAGTATTCGCAATAAAACCCTCATAATTTTTCTGATAATTCTCTTCCAGAAACATGGATGCATTTTCCCTTTTGATCACTTCATCCTGCTCACCCAAACGGCGTGTTCCAGATACGAAGGTTTCTGTTCCTCTTGTTGAGGTGCTCTTAGAGGTAACCGTTCTGTAAACCGGTACTTTTCTACCCCGTACTTTCTTATAATAATCTACCACTCTCGATACCCTAACCGGCATATCATTTAAGTGAATGGAAATAAATAAATCGGCCTTTGCATTATTTGCAATATTGATACGCTCATATAAAGGAATAAATACATCCGACTCACGGGTATAAATAACTTTTATGTCTTTCAAACTGTCTTGAAGCGCACGGCCAAGGTTTAATGCAGTTTTAAGTGCTACATCTTTTTCCTTCGAATACACACCGTGGGTTGCACCATCTTTACCACCGTGACCGGCATCGATCACAATTGTTTTAATTTTATATTCCTGTGCAAATGCCTGATTATCAAACGAATTTGATAACACTAAATAAATAATAATTGTTAAAATGGATTTAAGATACATCAATGGTATATTTTTCACTAATTTTGAACGTTTTTGATTAAACATCGGTGCAAAAATAACATTCAAACACGAATTTGAAACTCCTTAAGAGCTCTATTTTATTAATATCTGTCATTTTATTAACACTTGTTGTTGGTAAAGCTAACGCATTTTCTCATTTTTCATTGCAACAAATCATAAAGCAAGACACAACCAAAAAGGATACGACTAAAAAGACAGGTAAAAATAATAGTAGTATCGACCAGAAAGTAGAATACAAAGCAGAGGATTCGGTAAAAATGAGTGCCGATAAAAGTATTGTCTATTTATATGGAAACGCAAGGGTGGTATATGGTGATTTTGAGCTAGATGCGGCTTATATCAAGTATGATAAAAAGCAAAATTCTATTTTCGCCCGTGGTGTTAAAGATCCAAAAACTGGTAGATATACCGGAAAACCAATCTTTAAATCAGGTGCCGAGGGGACTGCCATAGCCGATTCTATTTTTTACAATTCAGAAACAACCCGAGCTAAAGTATATGGTGTTTTTTCTGAGCAGGAAGGTGGTTTCTTCTCTGGCGGGCAGAGTAAAAAGCAAATAGATGATGAGCTGCACATTAAAAATGTAATGTACAGTACCTGTAATCTTCCACATCCGCATTTTGGATTAATGATTTCTAAAGGGGTAGTAACGGAGAAACAGATTATTACCGGGCCAGTTTACATGATTATTGAAGACATTCCCACTTTCCTGGGGCTGCCATTTGCATTTTTTCCTAAACCAAACAAACGAACATCAGGCGTAATCCTTCCTACACCAGGTGAAGATGCGACAAGGGGGTTTTTCTTACAGAATGGTGGTTATTATCTCGGATTAAACGATTATTGGGATGCTAAGCTTTTAGGTTCTATTTATACCAACGGCTCTTATGAAGCAAGCGTACTGAGTAATTATACCAAAAGATATAAATACAACGGTAATATCAACTTAGCTTACTCTAGTTTTAAAGATGGTTTAGAAGGTACAGAGGCTTTTAAAAACCCAACCAAAAACTTTAGCATTAACTGGAGCCATAGCCAAAATGCCAATGCCAATCCTGGTACTACATTTAGTGCCAGTGTAAGATTAGTATCTTCAGGAAAAAAAGGATATTATAAAAATACAGCAGCTGGTGCCAGCTATGATCTTAGCACGATTGCAACCAATTCTACAAGTAGTAGTATAAGTTATGCTAAATCCTACGCTAATGGAATGAACTTCTCTTTAGCAGCGAGAAGTGATCAGACCTTAAGTACAAGAGCAATAGCACTTAGATTGCCGGAATTGGCATTTAACGTTCCTACATTTAATCCATTCAAAACAAAGGATGCGGTAGGTGAGGAGAAATGGTATCAAAAAATAACGGTGGGCTACAGTTTACAAGGAACCAATAGTATTGATACTTTCGATAGTTTACTGTTCGATAATAATGGATTAAAACGATTAAGAAGTGGGATTGCGCATAGCATTCCTATAAATATGTCGTTCACAGCTTTGAAATATCTTAACTTTAGCCTGGGCGGTACCTATAACGAAGTTTGGAATTTCCAGAGTGTAAATAGAAGATATACCAGTTATGCCGATAATACTTTTTCATTTAGAGAAGATACTCTTAGTGGCTTTAAAAGAGCAGGTAGTTACAGTTTGTCAACAAGTATGTCGACTAAAATTTACGGAAGAAGAGATTTTAATCCGGCTGGTAAAATACAGGCATTGAGGCATGTAATGACACCAAATGTATCTTTCTCTTACTCTCCAGATTTTACCAAATCTGGTGCGGGGCCATTTAGACCCGCAATAGATCAGAATGGGAATCAAATTTATACCAGTGGGCAACCTTTAAAATATTCTATTTTTGATGGTATGGCACAGCAAGGCTCTTTTGGCGGGCCTAATGCATCTATTGGTTTTGGTTTGGATAATACCGTCGAACTAAAGGTGAGGAATAAGAACGATACAACCGGAACGGGCTCCAAGAAGATTCCAATCATCCAGGGTTTGAGTTTTAGCGGTTCATATAATTTCCTGGCCCCATCTTATAAATTATCTACCATTGGTTTTAGTGGCCGATCGCAGTTTACCGATAAATTAGGGATAAACTACAACGGAGCATTAGATCCATATGCTTTAAAAGATACAACAGTTAATGGCCAAACCCTTAAAATAAGAGAAGACCGCTTATTTTTCCAAAAGAACAAATTTCTGCCACGTTTAGCCAATTTTGGTTTCTCGTTCGATTATAGTTTAAACCCAGAGGCGTTAAAACGTAAAAATGAGGCTAACGACAAATTGGGGGATGCAGCCAACAAAAAAGGATTGACCGATATACAGTCTGAGCAATTAGCAGCTATAAGCCGTGATCCGAATGCATTTGTTGATTTTAACATTCCATGGAATTTCTCGTTCTCATATAGTTTTCAATATTCAAATGATGGAAACAACAATACAATTTCGAATACATTAAATTTTAATGGTGATGTTAATTTAACGCCAAAATGGAAGGTTACTTTTAACTCCGGCTATGATTTTAAGAATAATGGCTTAACCCCAATGAATTTAGCGATTTACCGCGATTTACATTGCTGGGATATGAGTGTAAACTGGGTTCCATACGGTGCTTACAAGAGTTATTCTGTTACCATAAAAGTTAAGGCATCGATATTGCAGGATTTAAAATTGAGCAAAAGACAGGGTTTTTACAGCACATACCGATAAATTTATGCTAGCCGAAATAATTACCATTGGTGATGAGATACTCATTGGCCAAATCGTTGATACCAATTCTGCCTGGATGGCAAAACAGTTAAATTTAATTGGCGTTTCCGTTAAGCAGATTACTTCAGTTTCTGATGATGAGCAACATATTTTAGAAGCACTCGAACTTGCCGAAAAACGAGCAGATCTAGTTTTAATTACCGGCGGACTGGGTCCGACTAAAGATGATATTACCAAAAATACTTTGGCAAAGTATTTTAATATGGGCTTTCGTAATGATCCTGGTGCATTGGAAATGGTTCGTCAGATTTTTGAAAAATACAAACGTCCGTTATTGGATATCAATATTCAGCAAGCCGATGTTCCTGATGGTTGTGAGGTTATTGTAAATAAAAATGGTACTGCGCCCTGCATGTGGTTTGAACAAAACGACACCATTTTTGTATCCATGCCTGGTGTGCCTTACGAGATGATGTACCTGATGGATGACGAAATTTTACCCAGAATTACAAGCAGATTTAAGTTACCGTTTATTGTTCATAAAACCATTCTTACTGCCAATATAGGCGAATCATTTCTGGCCAAAGAGATTGAGGAAATCGAAGATAGCTTGCCAGCGCATATCAAATTGGCTTATCTGCCAAAATTAGGACAAGTACGTTTACGTTTGTCAGCCAAAGGCGATAATGAAACAGAATTGAACAAAGAGGTTGAGCTTTACGCTAGACAGATTATTTCAAAAGTAAACAAGTTTGTCGTAACCGATGAAGATATTCCACTCGAAAAAGCGATTCTGAACCTGATGAAAAGTAAAGGCCTGACTTTATCGACAGCAGAAAGCTGTACCGGGGGGTACATTGCACATTTAATTACGCAACATCCAGGCTGTTCTTCGGTTTATTGGGGCGGGGCAGTAGCTTATGCCTATGAGTTGAAAGAATCTATCCTTGGTGTAAAAGAACAAACTTTAAGCACTTTTGGTGCAGTTAGTGAACAAACTGTAACCGAAATGGCCGAAGGCGCAATAAAACATTTTAAAACCGATTACGCCATTGCCGTTAGTGGCATAGCTGGTCCGGATGGTGGAACAGAAGATAAACCGGTTGGTACGGTATGGATTGCAATTTCTTCAAAAAACAAAACTGTAGCTAAGGTGTTTAATTTCAGTAACAAACGGATTCAAAACATTGAACGTTCTGCTGCATCGGCATTGGCCATGTTATTAAATCTCCTTAAAGAAACAGTTTAGAAAGAATAAAAACTGTATTTTTGTAGCGTTACCAATATAAAATACTGTAATTTAATATGGCTCAATACGAACTATTGTTACCAAAAATGGGTGAGAGTGTTGCGGAAGCAACGGTGATTAAATGGGTAAAACAACCAGGTGATTCTATTGATTTAGATGATACCATTCTGGAAATCGCTACTGATAAGGTAGATTCTGAAGTTCCGTCTCCGGTTGCCGGTAAATTGGTAAAACAGTTATTTGCTGCAGATGAAGTTGCCCAGGTGGGTGATGTAATTGCCATTATTGAAACCGAAAGCGGAGAGGACGCCACAACTAAAGCTCCGGTTGCAGAAAAACCAATAGCTGAAGAAAAAATTGAAACTATTCCCGGTATTGAACAACTACCCTCAGAAAATAATACTATATCAACTGATTTCAGTTCATCTGATCGCTTTTATTCCCCGCTGGTTAAAAGTATTGCTGCCCAGGAAAATATTCCATTAGCTGAGTTAGATGCAATTAAAGGCTCTGGTGCTGACGGACGGTTAACTAAAGATGACTTGTTAGTATATATCACTGATAAAAACAATGGAGAATCCATTTCAAAAACTAAAACAGTTGTTTTAACGCCACCTGCTCCACCAACAAGCCAAATAGTAGAAAATAAAGTAAGTTCAGCACCAGTTGTAAATAAAACCTCAACAACCAGTGTAAGTGGTGGCGACGAAATTATTGAGATGGACAGGATGCGCAAGCTGATTGCCGATCATATGGTAATGAGTAAAACCACTTCTCCGCATGTTACTTCTTTTGTTGAAGCCGATGTAACCAATATGGTTTTATGGCGCAATAAAGTAAAAAACAGTTTCGAGAAACGTGAAAATGAAAAAATAACCTTTACACCAATATTTGTAGAGGCTGTTGCAAAAGCAATAAAAGATTTCCCGATGATCAATGTTTCTGTTAATGGAACACAGATCATCAAAAAAGGTAATATCAATATTGGTATGGCCGCTGCTTTACCAAGCGGAAACCTGATCGTTCCGGTGATCAGAAATGCTGATCAGTTAAATTTAGTGGGTTTAACCAAAGCAGTTAACGATTTAGCTGGCAGGGCCAGAAACTCTAAATTAAAACCTGATGAAACGCAAGGTGGAACTTTTACATTAACCAATGTGGGTAGTTTCGGAAATGTAATGGGCACGCCAATTATTAACCAGCCACAGGTGGCTATTTTAGCTGTTGGCGCTATTAAAAAGAAACCTGCAGTGCTGGAAACTGAACATGGTGATGTGATTGCGATCAGACACATGATGTTTTTGTCATTATCGTATGACCACAGGGTTGTAGATGGTTCTTTAGGAGGGATGTTTGTGCGTAGAGTTGCAGATTATTTAGAAAGCTGGGACCTGAACAGAGAAATTTAGTCAGTTTGCAATTAACGGTTTTCAGTTGGCACATGCCAATAATTAATCAATTTACTAGTTTAACAATCAAGAATGTTAGCGTCAAATTTAAAATCGATAGTATCAGATAACGTATTGCATGCCAAATGGTTAAATACATTGTCTTATATGGAAAATGCAGGTGCAAAGAAGATTTCAGCTTCGGAGCATAAAGAAAATGTAAACCTGATTATTCTTAAACACGCTGCAGAAGAACATCGCCATGCTTATTATTTAAAAAAGCAGATCTCGAAGATTGACGAGGCACTTTGTAAAACTTATACGAATGCCGAGTTGTTATCTCCAAATCATACAAAATACTATTTACATGCTTTAGATATTGCGGTTTGCCGTTATTTAAAAGCCGTATTTAATCTTTCCGGTTATGACTTAAAATTCGCGGCGTATTTATTTGTGACTTACGCCATCGAAGTGCGTGCAGATGAACTGTATCCAATTTATCAGGCCGTTTTAGATGAAGCTAAAAGCAAGGTGAACGTAAAATCGATTATTTTGGAAGAAGAAGGGCACCTTGAAGAAATGATGAATCAATTGGTTAATTTTTCTGACGATTGGGAAAATCATGCAGCTGAAGTAATCAAAATCGAAAAAGCTTTATTTGAAGGTTGGGTTGCTGCATTAGCTGCAGAATTGCCAATAAGCGCTTAAATAATTGCTGATTGTAAGAGCGAAAATACATTAAGAAGTCAAGTTTTTAAAACTTGACTTCTTTGGTTAAAAACCAATCCAATTATTTGTTGTTTCTAAATAAAGATAAATATCATGTCTAAGTTTTCAGATTTAATTAACGGTGATAAACCTGTATTGGTAGATTTTTTTGCTGAGTGGTGCGGTCCCTGTAAAATGATGAAACCGATCTTGGAACAATTAAAATCGCAGTTGGGAGATTCAGTATCGATTATTAAAGTAGATATCGATAAAAATCAACCAGCCGCTTCATCGTTCAATGTTCAAAGTGTTCCTACTTTAATTCTGTTCAAAAAAGGAAAGCAGGTATGGAGGCAAAGTGGTGTTTTACAGGCTTCGCAATTGAAGCAGGTGATTGATACACATGCTTAGCCGCTAAACTTCTACAACACTTTTAGGCGTTACCGCAAAAATACGTTCGTTTGCTTTCGGATAGATAGTATAAAGCCCTGTAAACAAGCTAAAAGCAGGTAAAACAGCATAATCCCTGCCGAAATAAAAACAAGGAAATTTTAATCTTTGTTTCGCTTTACCCACTATAGTTACACCTGGGTGGATATGGCCACTGATAGGATACAATTCTTCATCGGTACAATTGGGTGCATCATGGATAAAACAGAAAGGCCCTAAACAATAATTTGATTCATGTATTTCGATATTCATCGCAGCATAATTGGCACCCGAAAGCCTGTCGTGATTCCCCTTTACCAATAGAAGATTAAGTTCCTGATATTGTTTTCTCCATGCTAAAAATTCATCAATATCGGTATTCAAACCATGATGAAACATATCACCATTAATCAGCAGTGTTTTTGGGTTATACTGTTTGATCAATAAACTTAAACGTTGAAGATCTGTTTGGGCAATGGTAGCAGGTACTTGCAAGCCGGCCTGACGGAAGTGTGCAGATTTACCTAAATGCAAATCACTTATAGCTAAAAGCTGGTGTTTGGGTAAAAATAAAGCTCTTTCCTTATCTAAAATCAGTTCTTCACCCTGGCTTGTAATGGTCATTTATTTTATGCTATTGTCATCCTGAGCTTGTCGAAGGATCTTTTAATTTTCGACAGGTCGCAAGAAGATGTATTTATTTAATTTTCTCAGATTCGGCCTTCATTCTGGCAATCCGTTGCTCTAACTCTTCCGAACTCATATTTTCGCGCAAACTGTCTACTTTAATAGGAAAGGACAGCGGTGTAAAACTTTTCGGATTGGTAATAATAATCGCTCCATTCTGAATCCTTTCTAAAGCAGCTGCTAACCTGGGCTCTTCCAGTTGCTGGTAAAAAACCTCATCATAAGCCTGTCGCAAAAGTAAATTATGTTTGTCGTAATCGCTAAAAACATTAAAAAACAGACCAGCAGATGACTGGAGGTGTTTGTTCGCCACGTATTTTCCCGGATAACCTTGAAAAACAAGTCCCGAAATGCAGGCAATATCCCTAAATTTCCTTCTTGCCATTTCAGTTGAATTGATGCTCAGCGTAATGTCTTCAGTTAAGTTTTTAGGTGAAAAAACCTCGTATGCAATCGATTCATCCATCGGGATTTCTGTCTCACTTAAAAGTTCAAAACCATAATCATTCATGGCAATTGAAAAACTGATGGGCAGTAGTTTGCTTAATCGATAAGCAACTAATGCCGCCAAAACCTCATGCACCAAACGCCCTTCAAATGGATAGGCAAAGAGATGAAAACCTTCTTTATTATTAATTAACTCGATTAGTAATTCATCATTTCTAGGTACATGAGAACGTTTTTCTTGGAGTAAGAATAACGGATAGACAGAATCCAATTCCTCATCCTGATGGGTTTTATCCAATGCCTCATTATATTTTTTTCTCAAAACTGACCCTAAATTAGATGATAAGGGTAAGCGGCCACCATTCCAGCTTGGTGAAATGGCGTTTTTTTGCTTGCTCACTCTTACTACAACCGTCATGTCTTTTACCTGGATAAATTCCAAAACCCTGCCCGCCAAACGAAAATTATCTCCTGCTTTTAAACGGGTAACAAAATATTCTTCTACCATGCCAATGTAACCACCTGAAATGAATTTAACTTTCAGCATCGCATCACTTACAATTGTTCCGATATGTAACCTGTGCCGCATAGCCAATTGCCTGCTCTTCACTTTCCAAAGCCCATCTTCATCCTTAACTACCTTTTTAAATTCGGTATAGGCACTTAAACTATCTCCTCCAGAGGTGATAAATTGCATAACCCAGGTCCATTCTTCAGGAAGGATAAGTTTAAAAGCATGAGTATTTTTAATTTCTTCATAAATAACTTTATCATCAAATCCGTCGCCTATGGCCAGCGTAACTAAATACTGAACTAAGGTATCAAATACCATAATAAAGGGTTCACGGCTTTCTATATTGTTTGTTTTGGCTGCTTCTTTAATCGCCGCTGCTTCCACCAGTTCTAATGCATGGGTAGGTAAAAAATATATTTTAGAGATTTCATGAGGAGAGTGGCCAGAGCGACCCGCTCTTTGCAAAAAACGGGCAACACCTTTTGGCGATCCTACCTGAACAACGGTATCAACAGGTTTAAAATCTACCCCCAAATCCAGTGAGGAAGTAGCAATAACGGCTTTAAGCTGTCCGGTATGTAAGGCGTCTTCAATCCAGTTACGCAACTCAAAATCTATCGATCCATGGTGTATGGCAATCCGACCTGCCAGTTCTGGTTCGATATTCAATAAATGCTGATACCACATTTCCGATTGCCCCCGGGTATTGATAAAAATTAAAGTGGTTTTACTTTTCTCGATAATGGGTAAAAGCTTATAGGCCAGTTTTAAGCCTAAATGTCCGGCCCAGGGCAATGTTTCAATATCGTCGGGTATAATGGATTTAATTACGATCTTCTTTTCCAGATCGGCCTTAACAATGATTCTTTTGGCTTCTAAGTTTGGCTCTAATACATCCAAAGCTTCCTCAATATTTCCAATGGTTGCTGATATTCCCCAAATCCTCAAAAACTGGTTTTTTTCAAGCTTTTGTAAGCCTTTAATGCGAGAAACGGCTAATTCAACCAACACCCCACGTTTACTACCCAAAAGTTCATGCCATTCATCCGCCACAATGCATTTAAGATTTCGGAACAGGGTAGAAGAACCCTTTTGTGCCAGTAACAGGTGCAGGCTTTCCGGGGTAATCAATAAAATTTCGGGCATCGATTTTTTCTGCTGCAATTTTTCTGCCTGAGAGGTATCACCATTGCGGACGCCCACATGCCAATCTAATTCCAACTCCAATAAAGTTTCGCGCATAGCCCTTGCAATATCTTTGGCCAAAGAGCGGAGTGGGGTAATCCATATTAACTGCAAACGATCTTTAGCTTTTTTGTTATTCGCTTCTGAGGCGTTTAAGGCTTCAATCACTACCGCTAGAAATAAAGAAAAAGTTTTTCCAAATCCCGTTGGCGCATTTACCAAACCGCTGTAACCATTCAGATAATACTGCCAGGCATCTTCCTGAAACTGAAATGGTTTACGTTTATTGGTCTTTAACCAGGATTTTATCTTTTTATAACCTTTGGTTTTGGTTTGGTCCATGATTAAATACTGTTTATTTGATAGTTATATTCCTCGGTCTGTGTCCTCACAGACCGAAAATTCTGAATTATAAATAATAGTCTGTGCAAACACAAAGCATAGCTTAATTTTTTTTGAAAAGCAATAATAGTAGTCCTTTGGTTACAGCAGCCCCGCCATACGCTTTACCTTTTTTGCAATTACCCTTAAATATTAATTTATCAATAACAAAAAAGGTAAAGCGTATGGCGGGTTTAAAATCGCCAGGCATACCTAAGTAAGCTAAACCTGACAGTAGCGAGCATCCCGATTTTTTCTATCGGGATAAAGCGAATGGCAGGACTTTCGGTTCAGATGCACACAGAAACCTGCTTTTCTAATAACAATTCTATTAAATCTCCCTCGGTCTGTGAAGATACAGACCATGGAATCGCATTACAAAGTTGATTGCAGCAACTGCCTTAAATCTTCCAGCGTATTAATTTCATCTGCTTTTTTATCTTTTCGCCAACGCAATATACGTGGAAAACGTAAAGCTAAACCTGCTTTATGCCGTTTACTTTCCGCAATTCCTTCAAAAGCAATTTCAAAAACCAGTTCGGGTTTTACCGTACGTACCGGTCCAAATTTTTCAATTGCATTACGGGTTACGAACGAATTTACTTCTTTAATTTCCTTATCTGTTAAGCCCGAATAGGCTTTTGCAATCGTGACTAAGTTTTCACCATCACGAACCGCAAAGGTATAATCGGTAAAAAAGTTAGCCCTTCTGCCACTTCCTTTTTGCGCATAAATCATTACCGCATCAACTGTGTAGGGATTGATTTTCCATTTCCACCAATCGCCCCGTTTTCTTCCGCTGTGATAATGAGAGGTTAACTTTTTGAGCATGATGCCTTCACTGTTAATTGAGCGCGAAGTTTGTCTTAAACTTGCTAACTCCTCCCAAGAGCTGCAATTGATTACAGGAGATATCATCACAGGACTTTCATCTAAATCACCAATTAGCTGTTCCAATATCTTTCTTCTTACGCTTAATGGTTCCTCTCTGAAATCTTTGGCTTCATATTCTAAAATATCATAAACAAAAAAGCCGATGGGAGCATCTTCCAACTGTTTTTTATTAATTGTTTTACGGTTTAAGCGTTGTTGTAATGTACTGAATGATAAAACCTGTTTATCCTGCACAGCCAGTATTTCGCCATCCAAAACCACGCCATCAGGCAAAACATCGATCATAAAATGCAATTCAGGAAACTGTTCTGTAACCAGTTCTTCTCCACGGCTCCAGATAAAGAGTTCTCCATTCCGTTTTACAATCTGCCCACGGATACCATCCCATTTCCATTCGGCCTGCCATTCAGAAATGTCTCCCAGTTTTTCAGGTTCCTGCTCTAAAGCATAAGCCAGGCAAAAGGGGTAAGGCCAGGAATTATCGGTATTCACATGGATACCATTGATCAGTTCGTGAAAGGTAATTTCATAAGGATTCCATTTACCCATGATGCTGTGCATAATCTGCGCACTATCTAAACTACTCTGTTTAGCCAGTGCATTCACCAGCATTTTATTGGAAACACCAATCCTGAAATTTCCAGAGATTAGTTTGTTAAAAATAAAACGTTCCTGTGTGTCTAGTTTATTCCAGGCATTTAAAATAAATTCTTTTTTCGTTTCATCATCTTTACCTTCCAAATCGTGCAACTCTTCTATCCAGGTATGCAATTGTAAATTTGATGTGTTTTCGGCAGGGGGTAATAATAAAGCAATGGTTTCGCTTAAATCGCCAACATTGGCATAACTTTCGGCAAATAACCATTCTGGCGTTTCGGTAATGTCTATCGCCCAGTATTTAAGCAAGGCCGATTTAATTGGTCTTTTAGGCTTTTTACCTGTAAATAACGCAATAACCCATACCTTATCTTTATCATCGGCATAGTTAAAATAATTAACCAATGCCGAAATTTTATCATTGGTTTTATTGCTCAGTTCGAGCTCTTGGATCAATTGAGCAAAACGTTTCATCCTTATTTAATTTTCGTTCTGATCAACCAAATCAACTTTATTTTCCTCATCATCTTCTTGCCCGAACTTAGTTAACACTTCAGCAGCTTCTATACCTTCGTCATTTAAAAAGCGGCTAAAAGCAGCTGTAAAACCATGTGTAACATATACTTTTTCTGCGCCTGTTGCGGTAATGGCTTCCATTAAACCTGGCCAATCGGCGTGATCGCTGAGTGCAAAACCAGCATCGGCACTTTGCCAGCGGCGGTGTGCCCGTACCTGCATCCAGCCAGAACATATACCAGTAACCGGATGAGATAAATTTTTGATCCAACGGCTATCCCGCATGGCAGGCGGTACAATTACAATTCCTTTCTGTAATTCATCTTTAGTGGTTTCGGGGGTAATCCTGATGGTTTTTGGAAGGTTTACACCGGCTTCTATAATCACTTCATTTAGGTTGGCAATACTGTTATGTACATAAATAGGGGTATCGCCGGCCAGGTTTTTAATTAAACGTTGTGCTTTGCCCAAACTATAGGCAATTAATACACTTGTTTTTTGCTGTGTAATATTATCACTTATCCAACTCCTGATGCCATTAAAAACAATTTCCTGCTTTTGCCATTTGTAAACAGGTAAACCAAAAGTGCTTTCAGAAACAAAAGAATGGCACTTTACAGGCTCGAAAGGTGTGGTAATGCCATCATCTTCAATTTTATAATCACCAGAGATGACACAAATTTCATCTTTATATTCCAGGCGTACCTGTGCCGAACCAATAATGTGCCCGGCAGGAAAAAATGAAATATTCACTCCATTGCGGGTAATGCTTTCTCCATATTCCAATGTTTCTACGTTTAAATCTTCGCTGATCCTGCGTTTGATGATGGGTTTGGTTAAAGTATGGCAGAGGTAATATTTGTTTCCGAACCGGACGTGATCGCTATGCCCATGTGTGGTTACGGCATAATCCACTGGCCACCATGGGTCTACATAAAAATCGCCCTGCTTACAGTAAATTCCTCTTTTGGTAAATTCTATTAATGCCATAACTAACTAAACAATAAATTTATTGATTAGTTTTAAATCAATATCGGGTAAATACCCGATAATTTAAAATATCGGCTAATTACCCGATAAATCGAAATATCGGCTAATTAGCCGATATTAGTTTTGTAATATGAATAATAAGTTCGATATTGTAATATGATTTGTATTGTAACAGGTGATATTGTAGGTTCGAGAAAGATTAAAGATAGCTGGTTGTTGAGCTTAAAAACAGCGTTAAAAGTAACTTCAGGCCAGCATGGAAAATGGGAAATCTTTCGTGGGGATAGTTTTCAGGTTGAGGTTGAGCCGGAAAATGCAATTAAAGTTGCAGCTTATTTAAAAGCTTGTATAAGGGTAAACAAACCTGCCGACGTAAGGATGGGCATAGGTATTGGCGGGATAAAAAACAAGCGTAAAAAGCTTTCTGAATCAAGTGGAGATGCCTTTATTAACTCGGGGGCAGCCTTTGATAGTTTAAAGCAGGCCAAAACCAATTTAGCCATTAAAACAGATTATCCTGATTTTGACGAGGAAATTAATGTGGTAATTAAACTGTCGTTAATTGCCATGGATAGCTGGGGGGTAGTAGCCGCAGAAATGGTAAAACTTGCACTCGAAAATGAAAACCTGTTACAAAGCGAACTTGCAGCCATTTCAGGCAGAACGCAATCTTCGGTAAGCGAAGCGCTAAAACGCGCACATTATACCGAAATAATGGAAATGGACAGACTTTACCGTAAAAAATTGAAACAAACGATTTTGAAATAATGGATATCTATTTAATCAAACTTATTATTGCCCACTTAATCGGTGATTTCTTTTTGCAGCCAAATGCCTGGGTAAAAGATAAGGAAAGAAAAAAATTAAAATCAACCAAGCTCTATTTGCATGTAATGATACATGTGGCTCTGATATTTGTTATTTTTTTAAGGTTTGATGTTTGGAAAACAGCATTAACAATAGGTATGATCCATTTGATCATTGATGCGTTAAAATCCATCTTTCAGACCCATAAAAATGCCCGTATACTCTTTTTTGCTGATCAGGTTTTGCACTTTAGCTCGATTGTGGTGGTATGGCATCTTTTCTATAAAGGAAGTTTGGATATTGGTTTTTTAAATGATCCAAATACCTGGGTGTTAATTTCAGGTGCTTTGTTTTTAACTATGCCTACATCGATTGTAATGAAGGTGATCATTGCTAAATGGATCCCGGATAATCAGCCTGATAGTCCAAAATCGCTTGAGAATGCAGGTAAATACATCGGGATATTGGAAAGGACGTTGATTTTTCTGTTTATACTTACCAATCATTTTGAGGCCGTTGGTTTTTTACTTGCCGCAAAATCGATATTCAGGTTTGGCGATCTAAAAGAAAAACATGATCTGAAACTGACCGAATATGTACTGATCGGAACTTTGTTAAGTTTCGGGATAGCTATTGTAACTGCTATGCTTACCCAAAGTTTTATCGCATAAAAAAAGCAGCCCGAAAGCTGCTTTTAAAAAATTTCTATCTTGCTCCCGGAGGGCAGTTTTCTTTTAAAAACTTGGTGTAGGTTAACGATAAATGCTCGCTTGTTCCTTCACCTTCTGAGATACTGTGTGTACGGTTAGGATAGCTCATCAGTTGAAAAACCTTTCTGTTTTTAATCAGTTCATTGATCAACATTTCGGCATTCTGATAATGTACATTATCATCGCCGGTGCCATGGATGTACAATAAATTTCCCTTTAAGTTTTTGGCATAAGTAATAGGAGAGCCCTTTACATAAGCTTCTTTACTTGGAAAAGGTGTACCCATATAACGTTCCTGATAAATATTATCGTAAGTTAACTGGTTGCCAACCGCTGCAATAGCAATACCTGTTTTGTAAATTTCAGGATATTGGAACATCAGGTTTAAGGTAGACGAACCGCCACCGCTCCAGCCCCAAACGGCTACACGGTCTTTATCCATAAAAGCATTGGTAGCCAATAGTTTTTTAGCTGCCATGGCCTGGTCGCGAATATTGAGTACTCCTATGTTTTTATAAATGCTTTTACGCCAAGTGCTTCCCTTTGGTACAGGGGCACCTCTATTATCCATTGAAATATAGATATAACCATCTTTGGACATGTCGCCAGCATATAAGAAGTTTCTTCCGGCGCCATACGTATCTGCTGCTGTAGGCGAAGCAGGTTCACCATAAACATAAAATACAACTGGGTATTTTTTAGCAGGATTAAAATTATCAGGTTTTTTCATCCAGCCATCCATTTCAATGCCATCTTCGGTGGTTACTTTAAAAAACTCAACTTTGTTTTTAGCCGCTTCCTGTTTTGATAATTGGGTAGTAATGCTTCCATCCATCGTAAATGGATTCCCGGTAGTAAAATTCATCCACTCGGTAATTGGTCTTACGATTGAACTGTTATAGGTATGACGGGCAAAAGCTGCATTTGGGGAAATATCATAATTATGCGTTCCAGGTAGGATAGAAGGTGTAACCTGTTCTAATTTTCCTTTGCCATCTAACTTGGTTTTAAAAAGATATTTCTGAGTGGCATTTGTTGGTGAAGCAAGGAAATAAACTGTATTGTTTTTTACATCAATCAATTTCACATCAATTACATCATAGTTACCTTTTGTAACCAATGTTTCTTTTTTTCCATCAATACTGATTCTGTACAAATGGTTCCAACCGTCTTTGTCTGATACGATGGTAAATTCTTTATTGTCGTTTAACCATTTCCATTCATCCTGTGCATCAATCCAGGCTTTTGCCTTTTCAGTATAAACCGCTTTTGCATCTCCGGTACTGGCATTGCAGATAAACACTTTACTTTCGTTCTGCTCACGGTTAAGCTGTTGTAAAATAATGTTGTTACTGTTTGGTACCCACTGCATCCGTGGAATGTAATGCTGGATATTATCGCCCGGAACGTTTAACCAGTTTGTTTTCGCAGTAGCGATATCAACTATGCCAACTTTACAAACCGAGGGATTTTCGCCCACTTTTGGATACTCAACCGGAATGGTATAAGGATAAATCGAATCAGTATTGTTGATCATCAAAAAGTTTTTGATCTTGGTCGCATCAATCTGCCAATAAGCAATAGATTTCCCGTCAGGGCTCCACCTAAAACCATCACGGCAATCAAATTCCTCTTCATAAACCCAATCAAAAGTACCATTGATCATTCGGTCTGTGCCATCAGTGGTTAAGGCTTTAGCACCAGTTCCGTCAATATTTTCTACATATAAATTGTGTTTGCTTACATAAGCTACTTTACTTCCATCGGGCGATAATTTTGCAAACATTAAAGATGATACAGGTTTATCTTTTCCAATCTGGGTAATCTTGTTAGCGGTTAAATCTGCCAACCAATAATCGCCACGGGTATCATAACGCCAAACTTTTTTACTGTTGGTGTAAATTAATGCTTTTGTACCATCATCCGACAATTGGAAACTTCTTACCGCAATGGCATTATCTTTTCCTGCCGGCGTTAATAACGTTCTGGAAATAATTGTTTTTTTGTCGCTTTTAGGGAGGGTAACCGAAATAATTTCTCCGCTTGCAATCTGGTAGTAGGAGTTACCATCTTTTGCCCAGTTGATACTTTGGGCTTTTGCATCAATTAGCGTACATATTGCGATGCAGGCAATTGATAATCTGAGTAATAAGTTTTTAATCATATATAATTTGGGGGCATAAAAAAAGCTTTTTAACTTTTCGGCTAATTTAAATAAAAAGCCGGCAGTTAAAAAGCCGTAAATTATCTGGAATTGGTTAATTATTCACCACCACCTTGCATGGCTTTCAATTCTTCCATGGTTACTACTTCGTAACCGGCAGGAATTTCAGTGCTAATGGCACCAACTTTGGCTTCAGAAAGAGATTTTAGTACCAGATCTGAATTCACGCCATTAATTACTGCAGAATATTTCACAGGAAGTGCACCTAAGCCTTTAAAGAAACCACCATTGGTAATTGAAGCAATATCAACATCTTTTGTTGCCCATAATTCATGCGCTCCACCCTTATCGTCTTTGTAGGTATATTTTTCAGCACTTAATCCAGCAATTGTTTGTTTTTCACCAGTTGCTTTATAATCAGAATATTTTGGCAATAAAGCTTCCTGTGCTTCTGTTTCTGCTTTGCTCACCTTTACTGCAAACTGTTTTTGAGCTACCGGAACGTCAATTAATAATAATCCGGTTTTTTCTGCAGTATTTGAAATAATGTTAACCATGGCGGGGCCATTTTCAATTTCTATTTTGGTTAAGCTGCCATTAAATTTAGTTTTAATGTCGGTTGTTGCACCATTAGCTGTTACAGCAAATACCAAAGTACCTTCAGCAATTTTCTTTTGTGCATGGGCAATTATAGCAGTACTTACTAAGATTAAAGCTACAACACTAGTTTTGATTGATTTAAACATGTTTTTATTTTAGTTTTAGGTTATTTACCAGTTAATTTTTTCTTTTTTCAAAAATGAAGAAATCCCTTTTTTAAAATCTTCACTCTCTCTTACACGGGCATTGATCTGTACCGCAGTTTCCAAGCATTTTTCCAATAGGGGATTGGTTGTTTGCGTAATCAATTGTTTCGTAATCATTAACGAATTACCAGAGCTCCCGTTGCACAAACTTAATGCAAATTCTCTTACCATTTGATGAATATCGAATGAATTTGTTACAAAATTTATCAAATTATATTTCAATGCCTGCTCTGCAGAGAAAGTTTTTCCAGTTAGTAAAATTTCCTTAACGATGGATTCGCTCACCTTTTGTTTTAAAAAACAAGAAACTATAGCGGGCACAAAACCAATTTTCACTTCAGTATAACCAAAATTACTTTCAGGGGTAGCAAAAACGATATCACATATCGTTGCCAAGCCACAACCACCAGCAATGGCATGGCCTTCTACCTGTGCAATAACCACCTTGGGCAAGTAATAAATAGTTGTAAAGAGTTTTTTTAGACGATCAGAATCAGCTACATTTTCTTCAAATGTATTGTGCTGTAATTGCTGAAGATATGCTAAGTCGGCACCAGCACTAAATGCACCACCATTTGCATTTAATATGACCACTTTTACCTGGTCATCTTCAGATGCCCTTATAAATGCGGTAGTTAATTCAGCGATAAGTTGAGGGTTTAACGCATTTCTCTTTTCGGGTCTGTTGATCGTTATCGTTGCTATTCTTTCAGCAACCTGATATAAAACCAAATTTTCCATGTTATTGGGTTAGTTGCACCAAATATGCTTTATTTTTCTTTAAAACATGTACATCTTTATCATTATTCTCCATGCCATTCTTTAAGATCTGAATTTTATAATCTTTATTAGTGGCATCTATTATTGCCGTTTTATATTTTATACCAGTATCTATTTTGCCTAAATTAAATTTAGTATTTCCACTTAACCAGATACTCGAAAACGTAGCATTTCCATTTATCTTTTTATTGTTCAGTTTTTCATCAACCAAAAGTATCCTATATTGAAAAAAGGCAATCTGGTTTTTCCTTAATGCAAACTGGCCTAAAACAGTATCTTTCTTAATATTGGTAAAATATATCTTGTCTAACTGTAATTGTGTTAATGCCGGTTCAACAGAAAATTTATAGTTTTTATCTTCAGTACTTAAATCTGAAACCAGAACAGCTTCTTTTCCATTAATAAAAGCAGCCGCATAATTTTTTCTCAGGGAAAAGAAAATGATTTTTCTTTGGTGAAAAACCTTTAGATCATCACGCACAATCAAAAGTTGATAACAAACAAATAGAAATAAAGAAGTGAACAAAACTTGTTTGTTGAATTTTGCTAATGCATAAATAAACAATCCTAGCGAAAGGCTCAACAAGGCAAATTCAGACAGATTAATCCATATTGATGAAAAGCTGGCATATGGCAAACTGGCAATCCATTTTAATACAGTATTCGTAAAATTTATGATCCATTCAAAAATCGGCGCCAGAAACCCGAATGATGGGATTAATACCACAATCCCTAAATACATAATTAATATTAATGGGATGGTGATGAAAAGATTAGCAAAGAGAAAGTAAAATGGGAATTGATGAAAATAGTAAATACTTAATGGAAACGTGACTATTTGTGCCGCTAAAGACATGGATGTGAAACTCCATAATTTATCTATCCAATTATGTTCAGTATAAAGAAGATTGTAGATTTTGGGCTGAAGATAAATTAGTCCAAATACGGCCAGGTAGGAGAGTTGAAATCCAACATCCCAGATTAAAAATGGATTGTAAATGAGTTGACAAAATGCGGAAAAGGCTAAAACATTATAACTATTGGTTTTCTTAGATAAAACTTTAGCCGTTATTAAAATACTGATCATTATAGCTGAGCGAACAACAGAAGGCGATAATCCGGTTAACAAAGCATACCCCCATATCAAAGTACAGAGGAGTAATAGTTTCAATATTCTTAATGCCCTATTCTTATTCAAAAAAAATAAGAACATAAAATCTAAAACAACATAGATGATAGCTACATGCGCTCCTGATACCGATAAAGCATGAATGGTTCCTGTTTTGGAATAGGCCGATAAAGTTTCTTTACTTAAATCGGCACGGTAACCTAAAATAAGGGTAGAGGCCACAGCAAAAGCTTCGTCACTTTTAATTAATTTTCTGTATTTTGCTAATTGCTTTTCTCTTAAGTTTAAGGCCATCTTTATAATAGGATTACCAGCATTATTTTTGGTGCTAACAATATGGTTCTGATCTATAAATGCCTGATGATTAATATTCTGACTGCCTAGCCAGGCTTTAAAGTCAAATTCTGCAGGATTATATGGCGGTTCCACTTCGGTATAGCTAATCGAAATCATCATTTCGTCTCCATACTTTAGTTGGATAGGTTTAAGGCTGTCTAATTTTACGGTAAGCAGCATTTGTCCCGATAAGATGATCTGTTTATCTTTTAGATATCCAGATCTTACCTTTGCTTTAAAGCGCACAATATTGCCATTTTGCTGAGGCTCATTGTTAACCCATACTTTTAAATAATTGCAATTGGTTTTTGCAAAGTAATTTTGGTTTAAACTTTCGTTATTGAGCAGGCAAAACAAACCGCCAAGGTTGAAAAAAAGTATGTAAATCAAAATACCAACTGCACCTTTGTAACGATAGATATTGAATCTTTTATAAGTAACGTTTAAAAATGAAATGCTCAGTAAAACAACAACTAGCGTTAAGGTCAACCATTTAATATACGCTATGGCCGGGAAAAAATAAAAAATAGAGATGCCCAAAATAAAAGGAAACAAGATCCTAACAAAAATATACTCAGTCTTAAACATTGTTTAAAATTGATAGCGTACTTGAATTTTAACTTCCGATTTTTTATTACCCTTAATTTCGTCCAGATAAGTACCTACTGTTTCTACGTCCTTATATACAAATAACCCATATCGGATCCATACATTTAGTTTTTTAACTACATTGTATTTCAGGTTGAGGTAGGTTCTGAAACCTCTTCCATTGTACATTCCAAAAGCAAAACTGTATAAAACATCATCTTCGTAGGCGTAAATTCTACTGTTGTAACTCGGCGTATTGAAATAGGCAAACCTAACATTGCCGGTTAGCTTAGCGAACATTGGCGAATAATCAATATCCTGATAAATGAGATATCCAAATTCCCTGTTTGCACTTCCTTTCTTATATTGAGAAACTTCTATCCGGTTTTGAAAATGCCAATTCTTATTCAGTTGCCAATTTGCCTCTGTCCGGTAACCTTCTCTTTTTACAGGATCTAAAAAATTTACAGGAACATCCAGATCGGTATTTTGTTGTTTATTTTCTGATTTAAATCGAACTAAAATTTTAAAGGTTTTGCTTGGTGTATAAATTGCCTGGGCTAAAACTTCGTAACCCTTTGAAGGCTCATCAACACGGTATTTTAACCAGGGGAACCGAAATAAATCACCATAGAAAGAAAAAGCCCAATGTTTATTCGGGTTAACATTTAAGCCGGCATACAATCCCTTTTCATTTACGGCTTCGCTGGATTCGGATACTCCCTGATTAAAGAAACTGTGGTAATCTTTAGCATAATTGCGATAAGTTAAGGCTGCAGAAACCGATGAAGACAAACTAATGAGTACACCGTTAATATAGGCAAAGCCACCACCTAAACCTTTTGCTCCTTCACCATAGAGGTACATGTTTTTATAGGTATAATTATAAAATAAACCCAAATTAGTTAACGATTTTCCTGTGAAACTATACCGATCGTAAGCTGCAGTTTGCGTAATAAAACGATTCTTATAATTGGTATGATAAGCAATTGCACCAACAACAAGTTCGTTTTTGGTATATTGAATCGTTGTACCAAATACGCGCTGTGCCAAAACACCTTTATTCTTAATCTCAGTAGGCGTTCTATGCAAGCCAGTTTGATTAATCGTAGACTGAACTAAATTTCCTTCAGCATCTAGCTTTTGACTCGCATCAAGATTGCGGAATGAAATAAAAGGAGTAATATCTACATTCTTAAATAAATTAATCGTTGCGGCGGCGCCTCTAAAAAAGGAATATTCGTTGGTAGAATTATAAGGCCTTAAACCCAAATCTTTTTTAGCAACACTGGTTACATCAGGTCCTTTACCAAAAGAAAAACCCGACCATAAGGTTAAGCCCTGGCCAAATTGCTGTGTATAATCGCCAACTACCAATTTTTTCAATTTACCTAATTTGAATAGTGCGATATTTCCTGAATAAAAATCAAACGGCTTGCCGGTAAATTTTTCTCCGGCATCTTTATCTAAAGTTATGGCCGCCGATAGAATTGAACTGTATTGATACCGGTATCGCATCTGGAATCGCTCTGGCGAACCTAAATACCTGTTGCCTGGTAAATCAGTATAACCTTTTTGTTTTTGTAAAGTTTGTGCGAAACGCATCATCAGGTCATTTTCACCAGCATGCACAAGGTTCCTAAAACTGAGTTGCTGATATTCGGTGATATTGGTTAGTGTTACGAATGGGAGCAGCATTTGAATCGTTTTAATATCAAAGCCAGCAATGCTTTGTAATTCCAGCACATCGGCAAGCGGACCATTTTCCTTTAAATGGGTAAAGAAATTGCCAATCTGTAATGGAGACAGGAATACCAAAGTATTTAATTCTTCTACCGAAGTGCGATTCAGGTTAATTGGGTGTTTACGATATTTCTCCAACACATCAACCAACTCGGTCATATCGTAATCCTCGGGAAGGTTTTCAGCCATGCTTTCCAAAATATCACGTATAGCTGTTTCCTGTGTGTTGGTTTGGGCATTTGCCATAAATCCAATCATTATAAAGGCAACAGTTAATAACTTAAATGCATAACCACTTCCAGTTATAAATTTATCATAAAGGTCAGTTAGCCATGAGATGATCAGATCCCGGCTACGGAACAGGGTATCTCTAAAGGGGTTTGCTTGCAGCAGCCAATTACGAACTAATGCAGATAAGCCAACACCCAAATGCTTTTTGGGAACTAAAGAATGGGAAAAAGGGACAGGCAACAATACATACCATATTTTCATAAGCAGAGTTTAAACTGGTTAATAAAAAATAGGGTGATTTTGTATTGGTAATCCTAATATAGGGAAATAATTAAAAAACTACAAAAGATGTATTTTTTTAATTACTTAAATAAATGTAAAGAGGTTTATACTATAAAAGTAAAGCGTGCCTAAAGTTCTTCTGCCAGATTTACTAAAAAACTTTTCAGTTTTTCTAATGAATCAATAATCTTTTGATTCTCTCTAACACCTGTTTTGTTGTTCTTCAAATAATCTTTGGCACCTTTTAATGTAAAACCTTTTTCATCAACCAGGTTGAAAATAATTTTTAGGTTTTCAATGTCTTCTGGTGTGAAAAGACGGTTACCTTTCTTGTTTTTTTTGGGTTGGAGGATATCGAATTCTTTCTCGTAAAAACGAATCTGCGATGCGTTGACATTAAACATTTCAGTCACCTCGCCCATGGTATAATACATTTTATTAATGTCTCTTTCTTTATACGGCATATTTTGTAGTTGATTATGAGTGTTTTATATCGTTTAATTAAAGTATTCAAATGTAGCTCGATTTTTCCTTATTAACGCAATAAAATTTTAATTTTGTTCCCTCCAATAATATTGAAATGACAGCAAAAGAGATTAGACAGGCATTCCTTAGTTTTTTTGAATCGAAACAACATCATGTTGTTCCTTCAGCACCGATTGTGGTTAAAAACGACCCAACTTTAATGTTTACCAATGCGGGTATGAACCAATTTAAAGATCTGTTTTTGGGGGAGGCCGCCATAAAATATTCTCGTGTTGCTGATACTCAGCGCTGTTTACGTGTTTCGGGCAAACATAACGACCTGGAAGAGGTGGGGATTGATACTTATCACCATACCATGTTCGAAATGCTGGGTAATTGGAGTTTCGGCGATTATTTCAAAAAAGAAGCCATTGCATGGAGTTGGGAATTATTGACAGAAGTTTACAAAATCCCGAAAGAAAAATTATATGTTACCTATTTCGAAGGCGATGAGAAAGAAGGTTTGGAAAAAGACCAGGAAGCTTACGACCTTTGGAAACAATATGTGGATGAAAGCCATATTTTACCTGGAAATAAAAAAGACAATTTTTGGGAAATGGGTGATACCGGACCATGTGGGCCATGTTCTGAAATCCATGTAGATTGCCGTACAGATGAAGAAAAAGCATTAGTTGATGGCGCTACCCTGGTAAATGCTGATCATCCTCAAGTAATCGAAATCTGGAATAATGTATTTATGCAGTTTAACCGTTTGAAAAATGGTTCATTGCAAAGCTTACCCTCCAAACATGTTGATACCGGAATGGGTTTTGAACGTTTGGTGCGTGTTTTACAGGAAAAAACTTCTAACTACGATACCGATGTTTTCCAACCGATGATTCAGTTTATTGCAGAAAAATCGGGTATTAAATATGGTGCTGACGAGAAAACAGATATCGCTATGCGTGTTATGGCCGATCACATTCGTGCTATTTCTTTTGTTATTGCCGATGGTCAGTTACCTTCTAATAATAAAGCTGGTTATGTTATCCGCAGGATTTTGCGCCGTGCCGTACGTTATGCTTATACATTTTTAAACTTTAAAGAGCCATTTTTGAATCAGTTGGTTCCATTATTGTCTGAACAATTTAAAGGTGTATTTGATGAACTTATTTCGCAACAGGATTTCGTTCAGAAAGTTGTTTTGGAAGAGGAAGTTTCATTTTTGAGGACTTTGGGTAATGGTATTGAGTTGCTAGATGAATATTTAGAATATTTAGAAGATGTTCAAAGTTTCCTGAAAAATTCTCCAGAGAAAGGTTGGCCAAATATTTCAATGGAAGAAATCGTAACTTATGATACTCATCAAATTAATAAGTTGTTATACAACTATTCTAAGCATATAGAAAGTGGAATAGCAATGCCATTAAGTGGAGGTTTTAGATTCATTGAGTTTGAGGGCTTTTTAGATGGACAAATTAATTATAATAATGCACTTAATTTGCTTATTGAGTATACAAAATTTTTACCTGCATTTATAGGTTTTAAATTATATGATACTTTTGGATTTCCAAAAGATTTAACTGAATTAATTTTAAGAGAAAATGGTTATAATTTTCATGAGAACGGTTTTAATGTTTATATGAATATTCAAAAAAACCGTTCCCGTGCCGCTACTGCCATTGATACTGGCGATTGGATTACAGTAAATACAGAAGATCAAAGCGAATTTGTTGGTTATGATGATTTAGAAATCGAAACTGAAATTTTAAAATACCGTAAAGTTAAAGCTAAAGGGAAAGAACAATATCAGATCGTTTTGCGCCAAACGCCTTTTTATGCAGAGAGCGGTGGTCAGGTTGGCGATACAGGCCGTTTAGAAGACCATAGTCGACAGTTTTGGGTAGATATAACTGATACTAAAAAAGAAAACGGGCTAACCGTTCATTTTACCGATATATTACCCGATAATCTGGAAGGGAAATTCTGGGCAGTTGTAGATGAAGATAAACGTATTTTAACTGAAGATAATCACTCTGCCACACACTTATTGCATGCAGCTCTTAAACAGGTTTTAGGTAAACAAGTTAACCAGAAAGGTTCATTGGTTAATGCAGATTACCTGCGTTTCGACTTTTCTCACTTTGCTAAAGTTACTGACGAGGAATTAGCACAAATTGAAGTAATTGTGAATCAGAAAATCCGCCAGAACATTAAGTTAAAAGAACAACGTAACGTTCCTTATCAGGATGCCATTGAAAGTGGTGTAACGGCTCTGTTTGGTGAAAAATATGGCGATTTTGTTCGTATGATTACTTTTGACGATCATTTTTCGAAAGAGCTTTGTGGTGGTACGCATGTAAAAGCAACCGGACAAATCGGTTCATTCAAGATTACTTCTGAGAGTGCCGTTGCCGCAGGTGTTCGCCGTATTGAAGCCATTACCGCGGATAAAGCAGAACAGTTTTTCTTAGATCAAAGAAAAGAATTAGGACAGTTAAAAGCTTTATTAAACGGAAGTAAAGATTTATCAGCTTCTGTTCAGGCTTTATTGGATGAGAATTCAAAACTGAAAAAGGAAATAGAAAAATCGACAATAGAGCGCGTAAATACTTTAAAACATGAAATTGTTCACCATGTAAGAGGAATTAATGGCGTTAACCTGATTGCAAAACACATCGATCTTCAAAGTGCCGAAGCAATTAAAAACCTGGCTTTTTCTTTGAAAGATATGGTTGATAACCTGTTTCTGGTTTTCACAACAGAAATTGATGGTAAACCGGGAATAACGGTAATGCTTTCTGATTACCTTGTGACGAAAGGATTAAATGCTTCAAATATTGTTCGGGAATTGGGTAAAGAAATCCAAGGCGGTGGCGGTGGGCAGCCGTTTTATGCTACAGCAGGCGGTAAAAATCCAGCGGGATTAAAAGTTGTTTTGGAAAAAGCTGAGAGTTTTATACCAAGTAACTAACAAATTAAAATACACCCTGGATCAACTAAGGGTAATAATGCTGTTAAACTAAAAAAGAGGCTAAAAGCCTCTTTTTTAGTTTAATGTCTACCGTGACCATGACCATGTTTTTCTCGGTGTCCTCTTAAGGATAAACCCGGATTTACCCTTCTATCATGATGTCTGTGATCTACATGCTGAGGTTCGTAATGATTTTTTGGACCGCGAAATCTGGTCTTATCACCACCGCCGTATGATGAACGGTAATAGTTGTTGCGGCTAACATAGGTTACTCTATGTGTGTTATAATTGCGATATGGATTGTTTCCGTGCATTACAATTTTACGCCCGTGATGTAGATCGTAACCTCTATACCTGGCTGGTAAATATCTCGATCTTACCCATCGGTTGCCACTTAAATAAACAAACTGCCTTTGAGGGACATAATAATAAGATTGTACCTCTGGGAGATAGTAATAATCAACGTTCTGATAACCCGCGGGAACCCATGCAGGCTGCGCGCCAATATTTACGTTGATACTTACCTGAGCGTTAGATTGATTAGATGTTAAAGCCACGATACCTAAAATCGCGGAAATGATGAATAGCTTTTTCATAATAATCTATTTATTTGTGTGTACTTCAATAATTCAAATGCTGTGCCAAAACTTCTATTGTAACAGACATATAAAAAAGGAGCCTCTTTCGAAACTCCTTTAATCACAACTAAATATTAATTTTAATGGCGTTCATTATCACGGCCTTTTCTGTTATCTCTTTCCGGGCGATTATCGTGACCATTGTTAAATTCAGGACGGCGATTATCTTTTTTAGCAGGTCTTATTACGTTTTTTTGCACTACACGATTAGGGCGCTTATTGATAACAGTAACATTTCTTGCAGGCCTTTGGTTATAATTAGGATGTCCTTTTACAACATAGTACTTAGTATCTCTACTATCCCTGATAATGGTTTGACGGCCGCCATAGTTTTTGTATTTACTATATCTGGTTACGTATATATTATTTCTCAAATAAGGTTTAGGTTCGTTGATTACCACTTTATAAGCACGGTATAAATCAAGGTTCCCATATTGGGCAGGTAAATTGTTTGTCCAAATCCAACGTCCACCATTCGAATAAATATATTGGCCTGAAGGAACATAATAATAAGCATCTATATCAGGGAAATAATAATAGTCTACGTGGTCGTAACCTGTTGGTCCCCAAACTGGCTGAGAACCAATATTGATATTTAAGCTAACCTGTGCTTTTGCATTGTTGATGCCGAATAATGAAACCATCAGTACTGCGGCAAATAAAACTAACTTTTTCATAATTTTTTATTTAAAGGTTTCTTTTGTGTTTGGTTAGATAGACTGCGGCATTTGGTTGTAGTTTAATTACAGCATCCACTTTAACATTTTTTTAACTATTAATATATAACTGAGTAATTTTACTCAACATATTGAGTAAATTGTTAAAATGATTGTAACTTGTTTATATTTAGTGTTTTATGTGATAATTTTACTTCATAAATTTGATGATATCTCCTATTAAATCTTAATTATCAGAATTAAAAATAAGTAACACTTGCAATTACTTAGCGCATTGAGTAAATTTACTCAGTTTATTGAGTAAATTGTTTAAAATGTTCCAAAGGCTTTATTTACAGAACCTTGTAAAGGTTATGAATGAACCAAAAAGGTTTATTCAAGTGCTTGTGGGTCCCAGGCAAATAGGCAAAACAACCTTGATCAGTCAATTGATCAAAGAAATTGATACACCTTGTATATTCGAATCTGCAGATGCTGTTGCTGCTTCAGATAGAACTTGGATAGAGTTGATTTGGTTTAATACCAGAGAACTACTAAAAGAACCTGGAGTTAATGAATATCTTCTTGTTATTGATGAAATTCAGAAGATAGACAACTGGAGTGAAATTGTGAAGCGCTTATGGGATGAAGACATGCGAAATGGAGTAAACTTAAAAGTAATTTTATTGGGATCTTCCAGACTGCTCATTCAACAAGGACTAACTGAATCATTAGCTGGAAGATTCGAATTAACTTATTTAGGGCATTGGAGTTTTGCTGAAATGGAAAGTGCTTTTGGTTTTACTGCCGAACAATATGTATGGTTTGGTGGTTACCCAGGTTCTGCGGGCTTAATTAACGATGAAGAGCGGTGGAAAAACTATGTCTCTAATGCATTGATAGAAACCAGTATTTCGAAAGATATTTTAATGCTAACCCGTGTAGACAAACCTGCTTTAATGAAACGTTTGTTTGAATTGGGGTGTCTGTATTCCAGTCAGATCCTGTCCTTCACCAAAATATTAGGGCAACTTTCTGATGCAGGTAATACCACAACATTGTCGCATTATTTACAATTATTAGATACCGCTGGTTTGCTGGGTGGTATTGAAAAATTTGCTGCCGATGTAATCCGTAAACGTTCATCCAGTCCAAAATTCCAGGTGCATAATAATGCTTTGGTAAGCGCTCAAAGAAATGAATTCTTCGAAGAGATCAGAAAACAGCCGGCAGAATGGGGGAGAATGGTCGAATCATCAATAGGTGCACATCTGTTAAATTCTTCTTTTGTGGAAGGTTATAAAGTATTTTATTGGAGACATAGAAACGATGAAGTTGATTTCATTTTAGAAAAACGTGGGAAAGTAATTGGCATAGAAGTTAAAAGTACAGGATTGGTTACAGGCACTTCTGGAATGGATGCCTTTAGCAAAATGTATAAGCCAGATAAAATACTTTTAGTTGGAGCAGGAGGATTGCCATGGCAAGAGTTTTTAAAAATTTCTCCATCAAGCCTTTTTTAACGAAAGACTAAATAATAACTATATTTGACACATTAATACTTAGCCATAGATTAAATCTGTATTGAACTGTACCTTTGGTTAATAAAACTTATAACAATAAGAAGCTTTAAATGCCTTTACAAGAAACAAGCCCCCAAACTGTTTTCGAACTCGTTTCAGGATTAGAGATCCACGTTCAGTTAAATACAAATACGAAAATATTTTCTGCTGATAGTGCATCTTTTGGGGCTTTACCTAATCAAAATATATCTACGGTTTCACTAGCATTGCCTGGAGCATTACCTAAGTTAAACAAAGAAGTAGTAGCCAAAGCTATCCGTATTGGTTTAGCTTTAAATTGTACCATTAACCAGATCAATCATTTCGACCGGAAAAACTATTTCTACGCCGACTTGCCAAAAGGTTATCAGATTACTCAAGATAATCAACCAATCTGTGTAAATGGCTTTTTAGAACTTCAATTGGCAGATGGTTCTAAGAAGAAAGTCGGAATTAACCGCATCCACCTCGAAGAAGACGCTGGAAAAAGCATTCATGACCAGGATGATAACTATTCGCTGATTGATTTGAACCGCGCAGGTGTGCCATTAATCGAGATTGTAACCGAACCCGATATCCGCAGTTCGGAAGAAGCTTCTGTTTTATTAAGTGAAATCAGAAAACTGGTAAGGCATTTAAATGTAAGTGACGGTAATATGGAAGAAGGCAGTTTACGTTGCGATGCCAATATTTCTATACGTCCGCAGGGCACTACCGAATTTGGAACCCGCTGCGAAGTAAAAAACCTAAACTCGATGCGTAACGTACGTAGGGCAATGGATTTTGAATTTGGCCGCCAGGTAGAAGTGATTAGCAATGGTGGAAGGATTATTCAGAGTACCTTGAATTTTGATGCTGATAAAGGGACTACTTCTCCAATGCGTACCAAGGAAGAAGCCAATGATTATCGTTATTTTTCTGATCCTGATTTACAACCCATTCATATTTCAGATAATTGGTTGGCAGAGATCAAATCATTGATGCCCGCTTTGCCAAATGAAATTTCGGAGCAAATGATTGCTGATTTTGGAATCAGCAAGGCAGATGCAGCATTATTTGCAGAGGATTTAGATCTTCTGGTTTATTTTAATACAGCCAAATCGGTTGTAAACAATAAAAAAAGCCTGATCAATTGGCTAATCGGCCCAATAAGGGCTGTTTTAAATGAAAAAGGAATTAGCATTACCGACTTTAAAGTAAAACCTGAACAGTTGGCTGAGGCAATTAATTTGGTTGATGATAAAAAAATTAGCCAACAGATTGCCATTCAACAATTGTTGCCAGCTATTGAATCAAAGGAAAATGCAAACGTTATCCATTTAGCGCAATCATTAAACTTACTTATTTCTGAAAATGGAGACGAATTAAGTAGTTTTATTGATGAAGTGTTAAATAAATACCCTCAACAGGTAGAAGCGTACAAGAAAGGTAAAAAGGGCGTTTTAGGTTTGTTTGTTGGTGAGGTAATGAAACTAGCCAAAGGAAAAGCCGATGCTAAAAAATTAAATGAATTAATACTTGAAAAACTGAAATAATGAGACTAAAACAATTGAGCCTGATCATGCTGATCGCGATTGCCTTTACTGCATGCAAACCCAAAGATAGCTTTACGATTGACGGAACTTTCCAGAATCTGGGTAAGGAGAAGAAAGTGTTTTTATACGGCATGCAAAATAGCAATATGGTTGCAATCGATTCAACTAATTTATCAGAAAAAGGTGAATTTAAATTCATCCGTAAAACTCCATCGGTTGATTTCTTTAGGGTATCGGTAGGTAACCATGAGTTTATGTTAATTGCAAAAAATGGCGACGAAATTAAATTAGAGGCTGATTTGGCTGATAAAACCATGGCGTATAAAATTTCAGGAGCAAATGAGGTAGAAAAATTATCAGAACTGAATGCCATTAGGAATAATTTCTCGAAACAGGTTGAAAAATTGCAGGCAGATTTTGAAGCAAAAGTGGCAACACAACCTCAAAATAGGGCCGCTGTGTTAGAATCGATGAAACCTCAGTACGAATCTTATATCAACCAACTGAATACACAGATTATAAAATTTGCTAAAGACAATAAAGGTACGTTAGCCAGTTTCTATGCCATGAATACTTTAAGTCCACAAGAATTTGAAGGAGAACTGGTGAAATTTGCAGATGAAGTTAAAGAAGAAATTAAAGGTAATGCTACGGTTGATGCTTTTGTAAAACAGATGGCGCTTTTAAAAGCGGTTCAGGTGGGGCAGGTTGCTCCGGCATTTACCATTAATACAGCAGACAATAAACCGGTAAGTTTATCAGATTATAAAGGGAAATACGTACTGATCGATTTTTGGGCATCATGGTGCCAGCCTTGCCGCCAGGAGAATCCGAACGTAGTTAAAGTTTACAATAAATATAAAAATAAGAACTTTGATATTATTGGTATTTCATTAGATACTGATAAGGCTGCATGGTTAGGAGCAGTAAAAGCAGATGGATTAACCTGGACACATGTATCAGAATTAAAAGACTTTAACGGCGAAACGGTAAAAAAATACCAGGTACAAGCTATTCCAACTTCTTACCTAGTTGATCCTGCTGGAAAAATAGTAGCTAAAAACTTGCGTGGCGACGAACTGGAAGGGTTTTTAGCTAAAACGTTACGTTAAAACAAATTCCATGTTAAACTAATTTAAGTAATTAACAATTTCTTAACTTAGACTTAACTAAATATTGCATCATAGACACTACTTTCGTAACAAATATTTAACTATGAACAACGCAGGTCAGAAAATATTAATTGTTGATGATGAACCAGATATTCTGGAGCTTATTGAATATAATCTTAAAAAAGAAGGTTATCAGGTTTTCACAGCTACCAATGGCCAGGAAGGAATTACTGTTGCGAAAAAGGTACATCCGGATTTGATTATCCTGGATATTATGATGCCTAAAATGGATGGTATTGAGGCTTGCCGTTTAATGCGCGCAATACCCGAGTTTAAGAATACATTTATGGTTTTCTTAACTGCCAGAAGTGAAGAGTATTCAGAAATTGCAGGTTTTAATGTAGGTGCTGATGATTATATCGCAAAACCAATTAAACCACGTGCTTTAGTTAGCCGTATAAATGCTATTTTAAGAAGAAATACTGGTACGGAAGAAGTATCTGAAAACAAATTGGAAATTGGCGATTTAGTAATCGACCGTGAAGCTTATTTGGTTTTTCAAGGCGGCAACAAAGTGGTATTAGCCAAAAAAGAATTTGAGCTTTTGTACTTACTGGCTTCAAAACCAGGAAAAGTTTATACACGCGAATCGATCCTTAAAAATATCTGGGAAGACTCGGTAGTAGTAACCAATAGAACTATTGATGTTCACATCCGTAAACTGAGAGAAAAATTAGGTGAAACTTATGTATCAACCGTAAAAGGAGTAGGTTATAAGTTTGAACTTTCTTAAATCATAAAAGCTAAAGGTATTAAGCCGTTCTGATCAAACATCGGAGCGGCTTTTTTTTGTTTTTCATTTAGACTGCTGTAGAAAAATTTGATGATTGAGATTTCTCCATTTCGCTGCGCTTCAGTCGAAAGGACGATTACCTGTGCTGGCAAGATGAATAAATTAAGGGCACCGACGACTGTAAAGAAAAAATAAAATCGTACTTTTGCGCTTCATTAATTACAGCACAGTTTGAAATTTCCAAATTTTAAAGACCTTATTCTTTTCGAAGACAACGATTTTATTGTGATCAATAAACCTCCATTTTTAGCCTCACTCGATGAACGAGGAGGATCTGGAGAGACCAATGTGTTACGTCTGGCTAAACAATACAGCGATGATGCACAGGTTTGTCACCGTTTGGATAAAGAAACTTCCGGTGCTTTAATTATTGCTAAAAACCCTGAAGCTTACCGCCATGCTTCCATGCAATTTGAAAGAAGAAAAGTGAATAAAACCTATCATGCGGTAGTAGATGGACATGTCATTTTCGATCAGTTAACAGTTGATCTGCCGATCTTGAACGATGGCAATAAAAATGTAACCATTGATAGGGCAGAAGGCAAAAGAGCAGAGACTATTTTCGACTCGTTAAAATATTATAAACACTATACTTTGGTGGAATGTAAGCCAATAACAGGCCGCATGCACCAAATCCGCATTCACCTGGCTACGCAAAGGGCGGCTATTGTGGGTGATGATATGTATAAAGGTAAACCGGTTTTTCTTTCTTCAATTAAAAGAGGTTATAAATTAACCAAGGGTGAAGAGGAGCAACCAATCATGAAACGTTTTGCTTTACATGCCCGCCATTTGGTTTTTAAAGGACTTAACGATCAGGATATTGTGATCGATGCGCCATACCCTAAAGATTTTGCAACATTAATTAAATTATTGGATAAATTTGATGTATAAAAGAAGCCTTTAAATTGGCTTCTCCCTTTGTTTTTGTTACTTTTGGGCATCGCCCTCTATTTAAAAAAACAATAGAATGTACATCAGATTTGTAAATTACCTTGATAAGATTAACCAGTACCGGAAATCTAAAATATCAAACCGTAATTTCTTAGTTATCCTTGCCGTAATTGTCGGGATTTTGGCCGGATTGGCTGCCGCTGCTTTAAAAAGTTTAACCCACCACATCGAAGAATTTCTTCAGTCTGATTGGCATTGGAAATACAAATACTACCTGTATTTTATTTTTCCGATGATTGGTATTTTCTTAACGGTATTGTACATCAAATACTTTATCCGCAAAACGAAGTTCGAAACGGGTTTAACCCCTTTACTTTATGCTATTTCAAAAAAATCGAGTAAGGTAGAAGCACACAATATTTATTCGCAGATTATAACCGCAGCAGTCACGGTAGGTTTTGGTGGCTCGACAGGATTGGAAGCGCCTATTGTAACCAGTGGATCAGCCATTGGATCCAATCTTGGCCGTGTATTGGGTTTATCGTACCGCGAAATTACCATGCTGGTAGCTTGTGGTGCAGCAGCTGGTATAGCAGGGGCATTTAATAGCCCGGTAGCGGGGATTGTTTTTGCCATCGAAATTCTATTGCCTGAATTTACCATTCCTGCATTTATTCCGCTTTTGTTGTCAGCTGCAACGGCAGCCGTAGTTGCAAGATTATTCTATACCCAGCAGCTTTTCTTTTTAGTTACAGAAGGCTGGAAAGTTAATGCTTTGTTTTACTATGTCATCCTGGCTTGTTTTATTGGTTTGTTCTCCATCTATTTTACCAAAGCCAATTATGCTGTAAAAGGATTATTCTATAAAATAAAACATCCTTATACCAAAGTGATTGTAGGTGGTTTGATGTTGGGAGTTTTGGTGTTTCTATTTCCAACACTATATGGTGAAGGATACATTACCATAAAAGGGTTATTAAAAGGTGATTATAACACCGTAATTAACAACAGTATTTTTGCCGATTATAATACCATTCCGGCTATAGTAGTATTGTTTACTCTGGTAACCATTTTTATGAAGTCCATAGCGACTTTGGTTACTTTAGGTGCTGGTGGTAATGGAGGCACATTTGCACCCAGTTTAATTATGGGTGGTTTAATCGGGTTTATATTTGCTTATGTGGTGAACCTGTCAGGAATAGCACAGCTGAACGTTTCTAATTTTATTGTGGCTGGTATGGCTGCTGCCCTGGGCTCCATTATGCATGCGCCTTTAACAGGTATTTTTCTGATTGCTGAAATTACGGGAGGGTATATTTTAATGGTGCCTTTGATGATTACCACTGCAATTTCTTACGCCATTAATCGCAGCTCGCAAAAACATTCTATTTATACCAAAGCACTGGCCGATAAGGGAGAATTATTATCTCACGAGGATAAGGATACCACTGTTTTAAACCAGATGAAACTGAAATACCTGATCGAGAAAAGTTATCCTCAGTTACAGATGAATGACCTGATTTCCGTTAAAATGAATGAAATTTTGCAATCGCATAAAAATATCTGTGCGGTTACCGATGAACTGGGTGATTTTAAAGGTATTATTTATATTGAAGAGTTATTTAATGAGATGATCAACCATCCTGATAAGGGAAATTTAATGGCTTCTCATTTGGTTCAGTCTGCACCGAATACCATTAAAGAAAATGATGAACTTAAAATGGTACTGGAGAAAATGGAACAGGATAATGTATGGATTTTACCGGTGCTAACCGCACAGAATCAATATTTAGGTTTTGTTTCTAAAGCAGCTATCTTTAATAAATACAGGGCGTTGCTAATGAGGCAAAATGATTATATGGGATAACAACTGGATTTTGTGACATCTTCATTTTGACGGTAGCAGAGAAATCTTTCAATTTTGTTGTCAGTCTGAGGAATAATTATCTCATAAAATCAATATTATAGACAGATCTTTTTGGCAAATGGTAGGCTGCGCGAGATCGTCATTCCCAACTGGATTGGGAATCGTAATGCAAGTACTTTAAGATTCCCGCCTGCGCGGGAATGACGGACGCGATAGTGAATTCTGTCTATGATAGCTTGTCGAAGACTTTATAATAGAAAACAAAAAATATTTTTCCTTCGACAGGCTCAGGATGACAATATTTTTTGTTTTCTTACTAAACTAATTATAATTTACTCCGCTCTTTTTAAACCAAACTTTTCAATTTTACTATATAGGTGACTTCTTTGGATATCTATTTCATCAGCTGTTTTTGATACATTCCAGTTGTTTTTTTCCAACTTGAATTTGATGAATTCGCGCTCCGCATAATCTTTGTAATCCTGGAAATTATTAAACGAATCGAAAGAAGAAGCCAGGTTAGATCCGCCAGCACCTGCAATCTGTGTACTGGTTGCGGCGCCAATGTTAGTACCACCACCTGGATTAGCGAATGCACGTACATCATTTTCTGTAATAACCTTATCGCTTAAAATAATCAAACGCTCAATCATATTGTGTAACTCACGTACGTTACCTGTCCATGGTAAAGCCTGTAAAGCCGCCATGCCACCTTCATTTATTTTCTTAACCGGCATTCCATAATCGCTGCAGATATTTTCTAAAAAGTTCTGGGCGATAACAGGGATGTCATCAGTACGCTCTGTTAAATGTGGAACATGGATATTGATTACATTTAAGCGGTGGTACAAGTCCATACGGAAATTACCATCTTCAATTTCTTTTAATAAATCTTTATTTGTTGCTGCTAAAACACGAACGTTTACTTCAATTTCCTTTTCACCACCCACACGCGAAATTTTATGCTCTTGCAAAGCACGTAAAACTTTTGCCTGGGCAGAGAGGCTCATATCGCCAATCTCATCCAAAAATAAAGTTCCGCCATTAGCCAGTTCAAATTTACCGATACGTTGTTTAACAGCAGAGGTAAAAGAACCTTTTTCGTGACCAAACAATTCACTTTCAATTAGTTCTGATGGAATAGCTGCACAGTTTACCTCGATTAAAGGACTGTCGGCACGGTTCGATTTCTCGTGTAACCAACGCGCTACCAATTCTTTACCGCTACCATTTGCACCGGTAATTAATACACGGGCTTCAGTAGGGGCAACACGCTCAATGGTTTCCTTAATTTTAGAAATACTTTCCGATTCGCCTAAAATCTCGCGGGTTTTACTTGCTTTACGCTTTAAAACCTTGGTTTCCGTAACTAAATTTCCACGGTCTAAACCATTACGTACAGTAATCAGTAAACGGTTTAAATCAGGTGGTTTCGAAATAAAATCGAAAGCTCCTTTTTTGCTGGCTTCGATGGCCGTTTCAACAGTTCCATGTCCAGATATCATAATAAAAGGAAGGTCGGGCTTGATAAGCTGTGCCTGTTCGAGCACTTCCATACCATCCATCTTATTCATCTTGATATCGCAAAGTACCAGATCGAAATTTCCTTTTTTGATCATTTCGAGGCCGTCGATACCGTTGTCGATATCTTCAACATCATAATTCTCATACTCCAGAATTTCGCGTAAGGTACTCCTTATCGCACGCTCATCGTCAATTATTAATAATTTAGCCATTAGAGATGTATTCTTTAATTTTTGAAATGCGAATATATTATTTTTTAATTAATGTATAGTTTTTTATACAATTTATACGCCATAAACTTGATAAAGGTTAAATATTTAATCTCAGTAGGAATAATCGAGTTTAAATTTGCTCAGATCTGGTTGATGCATTTTCTTGCGGTTTAATTCCACTTCATAAATGCTTTTGCCCAGATTTTTCATAAAGGGGAAACAAACGGTATCGTATTCATATTTGTTATCGTTAAAAATTCCATCTTCGTTACTTTGAACAACCGCAGTTAGAAAATATTCAATTCCGTTTTTAAAGTCAACAAAATAAGAGTTGTCGATAATGTAGCCATAGCTATCGCCGTATTTATTAAAGATTCTGATGTTTGGATCTGGTGTTACCTGCGCTCTTCCATAATACAGCATTTTAGCATAAGTAGGCCAGAATTCTTTAGGATTGTATTTAGGATAATCACTCTCTGTTGGATATTTGCTCATATAAGTATAGATCAGCTTATAGTCTTCAGGAGTAAGTTTAAATCTCTCTTTAGCAGGAAATGCTTCAGGAAAGATCAGTTTCTGCATGATTTTTTGCTGATCGTTGATGGCAAATGCATTTTTTCCTGCTAAACTAAATGGTTTATTCACCAGTTTATCGGCACTGTCTAAATAGCCTTTACCCATTACCAGATTGGTCAATTTCAATTCATATTCTTTTGGATCGTACTGTGCAGGTTGATGATACACTAATTTATCGCCATTATAAAACTCAATGGGATTGCTGTGCCTGGCCGATTCTCCTGTATCGCCAATGGCCAATCGGTTTAAAATACGACTATTATTTAACCCATTAGCTTTTAGTTTTTTATTAATTTCTGCTCTTCCAATAAATTCAAATAAGCGGTTAAAGGCATCATTATCGCTGGTAAGCAATATCTTCTTGACATAATGCTCAATAGAAGGCAGGCTGTTTTTAGCGCTGGTATCTTTTAAAACCTTGGTCTGCCCTTTAAATAAACTATCTGTAATCATCGTGCTCTTTGCTGTTAAACCTTTACTTTTTAGGCGATTTACTTTCTCTAATGCAAAAATGACTGCAGCAAGCTTAACTGTGCTGGCTGGGTAAAAGTAATGTTGAGGATCTAAATTATAACTAAAGGTTTTAAAAGAGGGTTTATTCTTCGAATCGCGGTTAACCTGGGTATAAAGAATCTGAATCTGGTTTTTACCTGGATGGTTAAGTACAGCTGAAAAAAGTGCAGGCTTACTTTCCATTAGCTTTTTTAGAAAAAGAGTATCGGTTTTTTGTGCCATAACAGATAAGCTGATCAATGAAAATGCAATAATTAAAATCCTTTTCATGGGTGGAAATTTGATTCCTAATTTAGCTTTTTCTGTTAGAAAGACTGTCTTCCATTCATGCATTTTACATATTGGTTAATTTTGTTACTTTTGCAGCGCTTTTGGTTTCCGGTTTTACACCCGGAATTAAAAGGGAATACAGTGTAAATCTGTAACTGTCCCGCAGCTGTAAGCTCCTTAACGGATTTCCAATCAATTTGCCACTGTCCCGACACGTCGGGATGGGAAGGCCGGAAAGCCGGGAGTAAGTCAGAAGACCTGCCTTAGCATTATATTTCATAGCTTTCGTGGATTGAAGCTAGGGGTGAGGTACTTACGTTTTTCGTATTTTCATTTCTTTTCTATCTGTCGGCTGTGGGTTAAACTCACAATCAAATGATTAAAATTACAGGTGTTTTATTAAGCATCAGGTTTTATTTTGCTTTTGTATCCATGTTGGGTATGGGTGTTTTTTTGCCCGGTATTTCTGTAGCACAGATAGATACTGCAAAAGCCAATCAACTGCAGGAAGTTAAAATAACTGAATATAAAAATTCACAGGTTAACTTATCGCCAACTCCGGTACAAATTCTCATCGGATCGGAATTAAAACGCTTAAACAGCCTGTCGGTTGCCGATGCCATACGTTATTTTGCAGGTGTACAATTAAAAGATTACGGAGGTGTTGGTGGTTTAAAAACCATTAACGTAAGGAGCATGGGCAGTAACCATACGGCTGTATTTTACGATGGTATTCAGTTGGGTAACGCCCAAAACGGTCAGGTAGATTTGGGCAGATTTTCGTTAGATAATTTGGAAGAGATTGCCGTTTATGTTGGTCAGAAGGCCGATTTGCTGATGCCTGCCAAAAGTTTTGCGGCAGCAAGTGCACTTTATCTCAAAACTGCGCAACCTATTTTTAGTTCCGGGAAAAATTATGGTTTTGGCGCTAGTTTTAAAACTGGTTCGTTTGGATTAATTAATCCCAATCTCAGTTATAAACAAAAAATCAGCAATAAAATCTCCTTCCTTATTGATGTCAGCTATTTAGAATCGAATGGGAAATATAGGTTCAGATATAAGGAACTGGCTTACGATACGACTATTATCCGGAACAATAGCGATGTCAAATCGGCAAGGGTAGAAGCTACTTTGTTTGGATTATTACCCGATAGCAGTAAATGGAACATTAAATTATATAACTACAATTCTGCCCGTGGATTGCCCGGAGCTATTGTTTCGAACAGGTTCACCTTTACGCAACGCCAATGGGATGATAATAGTTTTGTTCAGGCTTCATACCAAAATAAAAAAAGTGCACGCTATAATTTTATGTTCAACACGAAGTATGCGTACAGCTTTATGCGTTACCTCGATCCGGAATTTAAAATACAAAATGGCTTTTTGGACAACCGCTATACCGAAACCGAATGGTACATTTCTGCAGCCAATCTATATAAGATATCGAAAATTTGGGAGATTTCCCTCGCCACCGATTATACTTTGCAAAGGCTGGATGCCAATTTATACGATTTTGCTTACCCAAGCCGCAATACTGGTTTAGTGGTGTTGGCTAGTGCCTTAAATTTAAGCAGATTAAATGTACAAGGCAATATTTTGGCAACGCTGATTGCAGAGCAAGTTAAAAATGGCGATCAATCTGCCAACAGGCAAGAATATACACCAAGTTTAATGGCCTCGTGGCAACCTTTCCAAAGCAAAGATTTCCGCATTCGGAGTTTTTACAAATCTATTTTCCGCATGCCAACTTTTAACGATTTGTATTATACATTTATTGGCAATACCAAACTCAAACCCGAATATACCAAGCAGTACGATTTGGGTTTTACTTACGGACATACATCAAATGGTAAGCGTTTGCCTTATTTGTCCATTCAGGCTGATGCCTATTATAATCTGGTAAAAGATAAAATTGTAGCCATTCCGGGTAATAATTTAGGCCGATGGACAATGGTTAACCTCGATCGCGTGCAGATTAAAGGTTTCGAAACGAATATTCAAACTGTTTGGGATTTAGCTGCCCAGCTAAAGTTAAAAGTAAGTGCCAATTATACCCTCGAAAAGGCAATAGATATTAGTGCAACTGCATTTCGGTATGGCGACCAGATCCCTTACATCCCTGTTCACAGTGGATCTGCAAGGTTTGGTGTTGATTATAAAAACCTGGTATTTAATTATAGCTACATCTACACTGGCGAAAGGTATAGCCAAAAAGCCAATATAACCGCTAACTATGTTAAACCCTGGTATACGCACGACTTAGCTATTGGTGCAAATTTCGCTTGCCAACAAATCAGGTTCTTTTTCAATGCCGAAATCAATAATGTTTTTAACCAGTATTACGATGTGGTACTAAATTATCCGATGCCTGGCCGAAACTACCGTTTTACTTTATCCACTAATTTTTAAACCAATTTAATATCACAATATGAAACACCAATTACAACATTTTTTTAAACTTACAGGCTTTTTGCTTTTAACTGCCCTTGCATTTGCCTGTAGAAAGGACAATCCGTTCGATGAAGATTCGGAACAGGGAGCCAAAACCCCATCATTAACAGTAAAAGGCTTATATGTTTTAAATGAAGGAAACTGGGGTTCTAACAAATCATCGTTAGATTATTATAGCTATGATGATGGTAAATACACCAGGAATATATTTGGTACTGTTAACCCAGCTGTTACTTTAGGGCTTGGTGATGTAGGTAACGACATTAAGATTTATGGTGCCAAAATGTATGTGGTGGTTAACGGAAGCAATAAAGTTGAAATCTTGAACGCCAGTAATGCCAGGCAGGTAGCCAAATTGGAAATCAATAACCCGCGATATGTAACCTTTTATAAGAACTTTGCTTACATCACCTCTTATGATGGCTATGTGGCCATGGTTGATACTACTGCTTTAAGCACCATTAAAACCAAAATCATGGTAGGTAACCAACCTGAAGAAATGGCGGTTGTAGGCAATAAACTGTATGTGGCCAACTCTGGCGGTTATAACTATCCAAATTATGACCGCACTGTTTCTGTAATTGATTTAACAAACAATACAGAAATTAAAAAAATAGATGTGGCTATTAACCTAGATCGTTTACGTGCAGATCAATATGGCGACATATATGTTTCTTCGAGAGGTCAAATGGACCAAAGCGGTGAGTATATCATTAATCCAAGTTTGTTTGTTATTGATACAAAAACAGATCTGATAAAAAAAGATTTTAAAATTCCAGTTAGTAATTTTTCCATAAATGGTGATGATGCTTATTTATATTCTTACAGCTATGCGACACAAAAAAGCACATACGTTAAACTGAATGTAAAAGATGAAACCATTGTCAGCAATAATTTTATTACGGATGGAACAGAAACTTTGATAGCTACTCCATATGGAATTGAAGTAGATCCTTCATCCGGAGATATTTTTGTAACCGACGCCAAAGATTATGTTACACCTGGCACCATTTACTGTTTTGATAAAGCAGGTAAAAAGAAGTTTTCGTTTACCACAGGTGATATTCCGGCACACATTACATTCTTATTTAAATAACATACAAAACACACACAATGAAAAAATCAATAAGCTACGCCTTGCTTTTCTGCCTGTTCCTATTCAGTTGCAAAAAAGATAAACAAATGGCTCCAGATGTAAATCTGCTGATTAAGGCAGATGCTTTGCAGGCTAAAGTAGCAGCAACAACTACTTTTAGTGCGGGTACAAATAACGGACAAGCTTTTCAGCACGAGTGGAAATTAGATGGTAAAGTAGTAAGCACTGTATATAACTTTAACTTTACGGCCACAAAAGCTGGTACCTATATTTTAGCATATAAAGGTTACAACGAAGCTGGCGAATTTACACATACCTATACCATTACTGTTCCGGTTCCTGTGGTAGATATTACAGCCAACAGCAGTAAATACATCAGTCGTATTTTTGAATATTTACCAGCTCCCGGTCAGTTTGTAAATGAAACACTAGGTAAACCAGAACAAGCACAGAAATTAATTGGAAGCACCACGAACCTGATCTCTTTAGGTGGTTTTGGTGGTTACATTATTTTTGGCTTCGATCACTCAGTAGTGAATAACACTGGTAATGATCTGGCCATTTATGGAAATCCATCAGGTGCGCCTTATCATTTTTCAGAGCCTGGTATCGTAATGGTTAGTCAGGATAGTAATGGTAATGGCCTTGCCGACGATGAATGGTATGAGCTGGCTGGAAGCGAGTATGCCAAAACGAGCACCATTAAAAATTACGAGATTACCTATACCAACCCTAAAGCATTTGCCAATGTAAGCTGGAAAGATAACCAGGGAAATAGTGGCGAAGTAAAGGTTAACAATTTTCATAAACACAATTTTTATCCTGAGTTTGCTGCAAATCAGGAAAATATAACCTTTAAAGGAACTTTGTTACCACCGTCAACGGGTAAAGTAGGCAGCATCATTATCAGTTCTCCTTTTGACTGGGGTTATACCGATAGCTACTCTACAATTGATGATTACAAAACCAACTTATATAACAGCTTCGACTTATCGTGGGCGGTTGATAAAAATGGAAGTAAAGTGGATCTGAAAACAATTGATTTCGTGAAAATTTATACTGGCCAAAGTGCAGATGCAGGTAGTTTGGGCGAAATTTCTACTGAAGTTAAAGGTGCGGTTGATTTAGGGATTAAATAAATTGTAACTATCTACCTATAAACAACAGCTCAATTATGAAGGTCTGCCTGGTGCAGGCCTTTTTCATTTGCATGTTTTTTAACAGGTTATGAAAAACTAAATTCATCAACATTCGTATTTTACTATTGTTGTGCTCTTTTTACTACCTTTGCGGCGCTTTTGGTTTCCGGCATTACACCCGGAATTAAAAGGGAATACAGTGTAAATCTGTAACTGTCCCGCAGCTATAAGCTCTGTAACGTTTTTCAATTCTTAAGTCACTGCCCAATTAACTACTGAGCGGGAAGACGGAAAAAACGGGAGTAAGTCAGAAGACCTGCCTTTAGCGTTTAATTTCATAGCTTTCGGGGATTGAAGCTAGGATTGAGATATTAACGTTGTTCGTATTTTCATTTCCTTTTCTAATCTGTTGGCTGTGGGCAAATCCACAATCAAATGAACAAAAAAAGAATGCTAACTGTAGCCAGTTTAGGGCTAGCGCAGTTAATGATTGGCCAGGTGGCTAATGCTCAAACTCAAGACAGTTTGCAGCTAAAAGATGTTGTAATTTCTGCAACAAAAAACGATCAGAAACAATCCCAGACCGGAAAAGTGGTCACTATTATCAGTCGCGAAATATTGGATCGCAGTAACGGCAAATCTTTACCCGATTTATTAAATGAACAGGCTGGTATCATCATCAGCGGAGGAAACAGCAACCAGGGAAAAGATAAAAGTATCTTTTTCAGGGGATCGGGCAGTGGTTACACCCTGGTATTAATAGATGGTATTGTACAGAATGATCCTTCAAGTGTTAGCGGAACCTTCGATCTACGTCTGTTCTCCATTGACCAGATTGATCATATCGAGATTTTAAGAGGCGGTCAGTCTACCATTTACGGATCTGATGCCGTTGCAGGCGTAATCAATATCATAACTAAAAAGGGTGGACCTAAAGGAAATACCATTTATGGTGTAGCCAGTGCAGGCAGCTTCGAAACTTACAAAGGAACTATCGGTTTAAATGGTGGTGTAGAAGGTTTTTCTTACAATATTAACTACACGCATTTCAAAACTGATGGTATTTCGGAAGCCGTTGCGCCAGTTGGAAGTGCAGCCATGTTTGATAAAGACGGTTTTAAAACTGATGGTTTAAATGCCAATTTCGGAATTAAACTCGACAAACATTTCTCCGTTAATCCTTTTCTACGTTATTTCTATGGCAATTATAAAATAGATGAAGATGCGTTTACCGATGGCTTGCCAACTAATAACTCTATTTTAAAGCAGTTTAGTGCAGGCTTTAACTCTGAATATAAATTCAATACCGGTAAAATAACACTAAATTATAGCCACGAGAGCAATTCGAATGATGTAAAGTCTAGTTATGCAGGCTTTCCAAGTAATTTTTTAAACTTCGGAAGGCTTAATGTAGTTGATTTATTCTATAACCAGAAACTGGGTAGTAAATTAGATTTATTGGTAGGTATCGACAACAGAAAAATGAAATTGGTTACTGATACCAAAAACCCAACAACCAATATCTTCGCTGCTTATGGATCATTGTTCTTACATGATTTAAGCATTTTTAACCTGGAAGTAGGCGGACGTTACAATAAACATGACCAATATGGCGAAAACTACACCTACTCAGTTACCCCAAGTATCAATATTATTAAAGAAGTAAAATTATTTGGAACAGTATCTACTGCATTCAAAGTACCTACACTGAATATGTTGTTTGGTCAATATGGTGCCAATCTTGATCTGAAACCAGAAAAATCTCAAAATTATGAGGCTGGTGTAAACTTAAATATCGATGAAGAGGCATTTACTTTACGCATTACAGGTTTTAAACGCGATTTAACTGATGCCATCGTTTACACCACAGGATATATTAATCAGGGCAACCAAAAGTATAAAGGTTTTGAAGTTGAGCCAGCGGCAAAATTCAGTGTTTTAAATATCAATGGTTACTATGCATTTGTAGAAGGAAATACAGGAACAACCAATTTTTTAATCCGCAGACCAAAACACACTTTCGGCATTAATGCAGGTGCACAGGCAACCAGCAACCTCTATGCAAGTGTCAACTTCCGTTATTTTGGCAAACGTTTCGATACCAATTTTATATCTTATTTAAATGAAGAGATGCCATCATATAGCCTGTTAAATGCATATATAGAATATGCCCTGGCTAAAAAACGCGTGAAAGTATTTTTTGATGCCAAAAACATCCTGAACAAAAAATATACTGAAATTATTGGATACAATACACCTGGCTTTAACTTTAATACAGGTGTAAGTTTTAATATCCGCTAATAAAAATTTAACTTTGCAGGATACGTATTAACCAAAATAAAATGTCTCATTTAAAATTTAATCCACGCACATTAATTTTGCTGTTGATGATATTGGCCATAACGGCATTCCGTTTATTGGTAACATTCAATTCTGATGAATTAAAGTTCGCCAATTTCTCATCAATAGGGGCAGTAGCTTTATTTGGAGGAGCCTATTTTAAAGATCATCTCAAAGCATTTGCTTTTCCGTTATTGAGTTTATTTTTAAGTGATCTGGTGCTTTATACAACCATTTATAAACAGTATGTAGATATATTGTTAGTTCAGGAACTTTGGACATACCTTGCAATTGCATTAATGGTTTTAGCCGGTCGTTTTTTATTAAAAAAAGTAAATATTGCCAGCTTATTACTATCTACAATCGTAATCGTATTCATCCATTGGATTATAAGCGATATTGGATCTTGGTATAAGAACCCACTCTTTACTCAAAACTTAAATGGTTTTATAGATTGTTTAATTAAAGCCATTCCTTTCGAAATCAGATTCTTAGAAGGAACCGTAATTTACGGCGCATTACTTTTTGGAGCTTTCGAAATCTTGAAAGCAAAATACCCGGTATTAAAGCTGCAAACGCAAAAGTTATAATTAACTGATTGGTGGCTCACCAAACAAAAAAATAGAAATCCTCTTTTGATTCGATTCAAAAGAGGATTTTTTTTAACTTCGAACATCAATTCCATTTTACCTATTACATCTTACATCCAAATGAAAGTTGTTTCTTTTTTACCTGCCGCTACCAAAATGATTTACGATATGGGCCTGCAAGAATACCTGCATGGCGTAACATTCGAATGTCCTAAAGAGGCAGCAGATCAACCAAAAGTTGTCCGCTGTATCCTCGAAGGTAAAAATTATTCAAGCATCGAAATCGATCGCATATTTTCAGCTTCAAAAGCGCAGGGTAAAAGTTTATATTGGGTAGATGATGAGCTGTTACAAAGTATTTCACCGGATGTGGTTTTTACACAGGATATATGTGAAGTTTGCAACATCGATACCGTTTGTACCGAAACTGCAGTAATGAAGCTAAGCAAAACACCTACGCTGGTTCCTTTATCGCCAAATAACTTACAGGATGTATTCGAATGCGCTATTACTATTGCAAAAGCTTTGGGTAAGGAAGAAGTGGCTTTAAATTACCTTGCAGCACTGCAAAAGAAAACAGATTATATTTTAGATCAGCTTAGGGCTAACCGGGCACCATTAAAAAGGATCATGTTGATGGAATGGATCGAACCGATCTATAATTGCGGACATTGGATTCCTTTTCAGATTGCTGCAGCTGGTGGTGTTGATATGCTTTCCAACCCTGCGGGTGATTCGATTGTTACCCCATGGGAAAAGATTCTGAAGTATAATCCCGAGGTTTTAGTGATTGCCCCATGTGGCTTTGATCAAAAAAGAAGCCTGGAAGAAATGGCGCTGTTAACCTCGAAACCAGGATGGGATAATTTAGAAGCGGTAAAAAATAATCAGGTTTACATTGCCGACTTTGATATGTTTACCCAGCCAAGCATTGGTACTTTGGTAGAAGGTATTGAAGCTTTAGCCTGCATGTTCCATCCCGATATTTTTAAAGCTGATGAAAATATTGAGAAGAAGTTTATCAATTACGCTCAATCACTACAATCAGTATAATATTATATGAAATTAGTTGTGTTAACAGGGGCAGGGATTAGTGCCGAAAGTGGGTTAAAAACATTTAGGGATGCTGATGGTTTGTGGGAAGGTTACAATATATATGATGTAGCTACGCCCGAAGCCTGGGAAAGAAATCCGGAATTGGTACAAGAGTTTTATAACGAAAGAAGAAGGCAAGTTTTAGCAGCAAAGCCTAACCAGGCACACCAGTTGCTCGCCGAGTTTGAAAAGGATTTTGACGTTGAGATCATCACTCAAAATATCGACGATCTGCACGAGAGGGCGGGTTCTACTAAAGTTACCCATCTCCATGGTGTAATTACCAGATCTCAATCAGATAGAAAAGCAAATTTAACCTATCCCATCATAGGTTCAGAAATCAAAATGGGCGAACGCTGCGAACTCGGTTCTCAGCTCAGACCCCACGTAGTTTGGTTTGGCGAAGCTGTTCCGATGATAGAAGTAGCGGCTAAACTTTGCAAACAGGCCGACGTATTTGCAATTATTGGTACATCATTAGCCGTTTATCCGGCAGCAGGCCTAATAGACTTTGTGCCATCTGTTATTGATAAATATATTATTGATCCTAAGACACCAGATGTAAAACGTTATAAAAACGTAATCAATATCGAGAAAAATGCAGTCGAAGGTGTTGCAGAACTAAAAGAACTGTTGTCGAATGCCAGATAAGAAGATTTGTGTTTTTAACTGGAGTGGAGGTAAAGACAGTACTTTGGCACTCCACTATGCCTTACTAGATCCAACGATAGAAATCCGTTACCTCATTACCACGGTCACAGAAAAGTACAATAGGGTATCCATGCATGGTGTCAGGGAAGCCCTGCTGATTAAACAGGCTGAAAGCATTGGTATTCCATTGTATCAGATCCGTTTAGGAGAGATGCCTGATATGGAAACTTACGACCGTACAATGAAACAACACTTAACTAAGTTTAAAGAAGAAGGCATTACCCATTCAATCTTTGGTGATATCTTTCTGGAAGATTTACGGAAATACCGCGAAAACAAATTAGCAGAAATAGGGATTACTGCAATCTTCCCATTGTGGCAGAAAGATACGAAAGAATTAATTGAAGAATTCTTAAACCTGAGCTATAAAACCATCATTGTTTGCACACAAGAAAATCTCGAAAAATTTTGTGGAAAAGTAATCAGTATGGATTTAATTAATCAATTACCTGCAGAAATTGACCCTTGCGGAGAAAACGGAGAGTTTCATACTTTCGCCTTTGAGGGACCAATATTTAGGAATAAAATCACTTTTACCATAGGTGAGAAGGTATTCAGAACTTATAATGCACCAATGAAAACGGATAAAAATGAAGATTCACCATGCTCAACCTCAGCACTTTCCGGCTTCTGGTATTCCGACTTAGTGGAATAATTTTCCATTTTCAAAACATTTTGGCATCATTTTTTCTTTAGTACTGGTAATTAACTAAATCACACATCCATTGAAACCTGTTTAGCGAGGTTAGGTAGCTGAACAAGTGTCATTTAAAAAATTAAAAGTTATGAAAAAGATATTGGTAGTAATCGCATTAAGTTCTTCAGTTTTATTTGCTTGTAACAATAAAGCAAAAGAAGAAGCTGCATTAAAACAACAACAAGCTGAAAAGGAATTAGCAATTAAAGCAGTGAAAGACAGTTTAAGGTTAGATAGCTTTAATAAAGCTGCTGCTGCAAAAGTGGAGCAGGAAAAAGAAGCTAAACACCAGGCAGAATTAATAGCAGCCAGAAAGGCAGGAGCAGCGTCGTCAAGATCATCAAGATCGTATGCAAGTTCTGGTGGTAGTTCAAGTGCTGCTTATGGTGGTACGCAACCAACTGCTAAGAAAAAAGGCTGGAGCGATGCCGCTAAAGGCGCAGTAATCGGTGGCGTTGGTGGTGCCGTTGGTGGTGCTTTAATCGATAAGAAAAAAGGTAGAGGTGCTATCATTGGTGGATTAGTTGGAGCTGGTGGCGGTTATTTAATCGGTAGAGGTGAAGACAGAAAATCTGGTCGCGTACAGCCTAAAAACTAATCTTTTTTTAAAAAGATATGAAAGTCTTGGTTTACATCAGGACTTTTTTTTATGTCTAATAAAAAATGATTAATATATTTAAAGAAAAAAGAACCCATGACAGAAATCCCTACCGCTGATAAAGGACAGATTCAACACTTCGTAATGTTTTGGTTAAAACCTCAACTGACTAAAACCGAAATCGCAGATTTCGCCAACTTCTTCGAAAGTTTAAAACCAATAAAATATATCAAGACATTAAGTTATGGACTAGCAGCTAATACGCCCGTTCGCCCTGTAACTGATAACTCTTTTACCTATTCTTTAACCATTACATTTGCCAACATTGCAGATCATAACGCGTACCAGGAAGATAAAACGCATTTAGATGCGGTAGAAAAATTCTCTCAAAACTGGTACAGGGTAGTAGTACACGATACAGTAGTTTCTGTTTAAAACCCATTTTGTTATTTCGTTTCAAACTGATAAATCTACATTTTAACCACGGATGCACACGGATAAACACAGATTTTATTTAATTGCAGCTTTATCTTGCCTAATGCCTAGAGATTTGTGTTTGATAAACAAAGGAGTTGTGGGGTAGGAACTGGTGATCGTCATTTCGACTGAAGCGCAGCGAATGGGGAAATCTTTAAACTAAGGTAAAAGATTTCTCCACTGCGGTCGAAATGAAGACTTTGGCATAGAATTTTTATGAAAGATGTTTTTTATAAAGTAATTCTTGTTCCATCCTAAAATCATTAAACCTCCCATTTATTTGGCTAAATCAAGCGTCAAAATTATATTTTGTATAATAACTCAAAAACCAATATATCAACAACTTACATTACTTTACCTTAATTAAAACTATCAATACGGACTTTATTTAATGGCAAAATGCCCTTAAATTCAGAATATAATTTCGAATTACATATTAATATACTGAAAATCAGATAATTGATATAATTATTTCTAATATTGATACCTGTTATATGCCGCTGTAAAGTCGGTGCGCATAATCTTAAATTTAGCGATAACAGTCTGGATAAATTCTTCATCCAAAATTTCGAATACATCATTTACCCCGCCTCCACTCAGGTCAAGCTCTGCCAATTTATAACTTTGCTCAAAAGTACCTTGCTCAAATTTCATGATGAATTTCTGGTTCATCGAAAAAATGGTAATCTTACATTCGGGATGTGGAAGTTCTGCTACTACTCTCATTTATTTTATATTTTATTTACGATTCAACACATACACCATTAAGCGTACCCCAACTATCTATAATAGCGAAACGGGCAAACAACTCTTCATTATACCATTTACGCTCCCTGGTGAGTTTAATAACGTCTGAATGATCGTGTGATTGATAGGCGTAAGCCTTCATGCTTTCAGCGCTTTCCCATATCGAAAAAGTAGCCTGATCAAAAAAGGGATTTTCACCAACTCCGGCAGAAAGAACAAACCCAGGAGCATTTCTCATGGCATTCGCTGCCCGTTTTATATTCTGCCTAAACTCTTTTAATTTATTAAATTTAATAGCTGCGCGGGTTATCACTGCTATTTTACCCTGGTGCTGACTCTTTGTTTTTGAAATTTTAAAAGGCTCTATTCCTGACCATAAGCCATGGCTGGATAAAGGGTTTAGTAAGATGGTAAAACTTTCAATTCCAAAAAAACTAAACCATTTCATCACAAAAGAATCATGATAGAAACTATCACAATCTATACGGTTATCCCAGGCTGTAAGTACCGCCCAGTGTTTATAATCTGGTGCAAGATCTACCTGAGCATCTTTTCCACTTCCCATTAATTTCCAAAACCTGCACTTTTTATTTAACCATAAAGGAAGCCTTAAAACCGCCATTCCAATAAAGGCAAAAGGGATGGTAAAGCCACGGAATTTGGTAATGGTTAATGCTACAATCATAAATTGGTGGTTGATTTGCCAAAACTAAGGAATTTAAAGATAGCTTATCGTTCAAATTTTCGTCATTAAAACCAAAGTTTATGTACATCTCACAAATCATGATTAACTTTGAATTACACAAAATAGAAAATGGCAGAAGATTTAGTTATTACCAGAGATACTTCAAAAGAAGAACAATATCAATCCATCATCCCTCAAATTGAAGCATTATTGCATGGCGAAACAGATTTTATCGCCAACCTGGCAAACGTTGCTGCAGCACTTAAAGAGCAGTTTGGTTGGTTTTGGGTAGGGTTTTATTTGGTAAAGCAGGATGAACTGGTACTTGGGCCTTTCCAGGGTCCTGTGGCTTGTACGAGGATTAAAAAAGGAAAAGGTGTTTGTGGATCTTCCTGGGCAGAAGCCAAAACCATCATTGTACCAGATGTGGAGGAATTCCCCGGACACATTGCCTGTGCGTCAGCTTCAAAGTCAGAAATCGTTCTGCCATTAATCGTTAACAGTGAGGTGATTGGCGTGCTTGATGTAGATAGCGAAGTGTTGAATAAATTTAATGAAACGGATCAACTTTATTTAGAGCAGGTTATCGCTATTTTGTTAAATAGATAATTTACATCTGATATTGAAATTAAAGCCAGAATATTACCTAAATGAGGATGTTGTAGGTCTTGCCAAAGATTTACTCGGTAAGGTTTTGTACACTAAAATTGGCGATGAAATTACTGCGGGAATCATCGTAGAAACAGAAGCCTATTTTGGAATAAAAGACAAGGCGTCTCATGCTTATGGCGGTCGCCGTACCAACCGCACCGAAACCATGTATGGTGCAGGTGGCATTGCCTACGTGTATCTTTGTTATGGTATGCATCATCTTTTTAATGTGGTTACCTCGATTGAAAATGATCCTCATGCCGTTTTGATCAGAGGTGTAGAGCCTTTGGTTGGTATAGAAATCATTGAAGAACGCAGGAATATGCCTTATACAAAGGGCGCTATTTCAGCGGGGCCAGGTTCTGCGGCAAAAGCATTGGGGATAGATAAAAGCTTTAACGCAAAAAATCTTTCTGGTGATGATATCTGGATCGAGAATCATGGTATCCGGTATAATGAAGAAGAAATCGCCGCCACTCCACGCGTAGGCATTGCTTATGCCAAAGAACATGCTTTACTTCCGTGGCGGTTTTTTGTAAAAGGTAATAAATATGTAAGTAAACCAAATAAGGTTTAATTCCCAGAAACATTTTACCGCACTTCCTGTTGTCTTTATAAAACAAAATAAAGATGAAAAACGAGAAAAACATAGCAATCCTTAAAGAAATGGCCGAAAGTGTGAGAACGTGTATGTTTACCACATTTTCCTCATCGGATGAATTTGGAAGCAGACCAATGGGCACTGCGAAAATAGAAGACGATGGTAGTTTATGGTTTTACACAAACGAATATTCGCTGAAATCAAAAGAAATTTCAAAAGAAAATAATGTGCTGTTAGCCTATAGCGATCCATCCAATAATACATACCTTACTGTTAAGGGCAAAGCTGAACTTGTGGATGATAAAGTTCGTAAAGAAGCGTATTTCTCACCATTCGTGAAAGCATGGTTTCCAGACGGAGTCGAAGACCCAAGATTAATCCTGATTAAAGTTACTCCGCAAGAGGCCGAATACTGGGATGCTTCATCATCTAAAATTGTTGTATTATTCAGCATGTTAAAAGCAGTTGTTACTGGTGATACGCCAGACTTAGGTAAGCACGATACAATTAAATTTTAAAAGCATTAAATAAATCGAAAAGCAGGATTGGGAACAATGCCTGCTTTTTTTGTAGTTTTGAGCCAATGAATTTCGAAAATAACTTATCATTCGCACAAACACTTGATGAAGCTGATCAGCTCCGTCGTTTCAGGTCTCAGTTCTTATTTCCAAACCACAACGGAAAAGATTTTATTTATCTGTGTGGCAATTCATTAGGACTTCAACCTAAAGTTGCATCTGAAGTTTTGAAAGGCCAGCTCGATAACTGGGCCAACTATGCTGTGGAGGGATGGTTTGATGGAAGCGAGCCCTGGATGTTCTATCATAAGGAGTTAAAAAAGTTAATGGCGCCAATTGTAGGTGCATTACCAGCTGAAGTTTGCCCGATGAATACTTTGACTGTAAATCTCCATTTGTTAATGGTTAGCTTTTATCAGCCCAAAGGCAAACGCTTCAAAATCATTATGGAAGGCGGAGCATTCCCATCCGATCAATATGCTATAGAAAGTCAGGTTAGGTTTCATGGTTTTGACCCAAAAGAAGCGATTATCGAAGTTTTTCCAAAAGAAGGTGAGGAAACACTCCGCACCGAAGATATCATAGCTAAAATCAAAGAAAATGCAGATGAAATCGCTTTGGTACTGTTCGGCGGTATTAATTACTATACCGGACAATGGTACGACATGGAAACCATTACCAAAGCAGGACATGAGATCGGGGCAATTGTAGGCTGGGATCTGGCGCATGCCGCAGGTAATGTTCCTGTAAAATTGCACGATTGGGATGTTGATTTTGCCTGCTGGTGCTCATACAAATATCAAAACTCAGGTCCGGGAGGAATAAGCGGAATCTTTGTTCACGAAAAACATTTCAGCAATAGCCAATTGAACCGTTTTGCAGGGTGGTGGGGCTACCAGGAAAGCAAGCGTTTTAAAATGGAAAAAGGTTTTGTTCCTGAAGCAGGGGCTGATGGCTGGCAGGTGAGCTGTACGCAGGTAATGCCAATGGCCTTATATCATGCTTCGCTACAGATTTTCGAAAAAGCAGGTTTCATAACACCATTAAGAGAGAAAAGTATTACTTTAACTGCTTATCTTGAATTTATTATAAATGAAGTGAATAAGGGTTTAGGATTTGATCAATATAAAATCATTACACCAAATAATCCTAAAGATAGAGGAGCACAGTTATCCATCATTGCCCAGCGTAGCGGTAAGCAAATTTTTGATGGTTTAATGGATAATCATGTACTCGGCGATTGGCGCGAACCCGATGTAATCCGTTTAAGTGCCGTGCCGCTTTATAACTCTTATGAAGATATTTACTTAGCCGGACAGGCGCTACTAAAAGTGAGTAAAGATATTTTAACGTAGAAAAGAATAAAAAATGATTAACTACAACCCTAAAGACTGGAGTACCTTCATTTTTCATATTGATAAAAGCGACACCTTTAGAAAGCTTTGGCCTTTAATGCTTGGGGTAGCTATATTTTCGGGACTTGTTGCTTATGCTGAATTGAATTACTTTCAGCTTTCTAAAACGAGTAATGTAACCAATATTGGTATGATGCATAGCTTATTGGGCTTTGTTTTGTCGCTTTTACTGGTTTTCAGAACAAATACGGCTTATGATAGGTGGTGGGAAGGCAGGAAACTGCTTGGATCATTAACCAATGTAAGCCGTAACCTCGCTTTAAAGATTAAGGCACTTAAACTAACTGATGAGGATGTTCGCTTTTTTGAATACGGTATTCCTAAATATGCTTTTGCGCTAAAAGAACATTTAAGAGAAAAAATGTATTTTGGGAAGAACAGTTTGTTGATAGAAGTTGAAGAAGGCAAACATGTTCCAAACCAGATAGCAGGTAGTTTAACCAACAGATTCTACGGGTTGTTAGAAAAAGGTTCGATTTCGCAGGAACAGTTTATTGTTCTTTCCAGTGACTTTAATCAGTTTACCGATATCTGTGGCGCCTGTGAAAGGATTAAAAACACGCCAATCCCGTTTTCTTACAGCGCATTTATTAAAAAATTTATTTTTGTTTATGTGATCACTTTACCATTTGGTTGGGTGTTCAGTTTAGGTTATTTTGTGGTGCCAATTGTTCCCTTTATTCTCTATGTATTAGCGAGTTTGGAGCTGATAGCTGAAGAAATAGAGAACCCGTTTGGCTATGATGCGAATGATCTTCCGGTAGATCAGATCTGCACCAATATCGAAAAACACATAGGAGAGATTTTAGGCTAATGATCAAGATTGCCTGGCATCCGCTTTACGCACACCCTTTACCTGAAGGGCATCGCTTTCCGATGTTGAAATATGAATTGATACCTGAACAGCTTTTGCACGAGGGAACTATAACATCGCATAATTTATTTAGCCCGGAGCCAGTTTCCGAAGATATTATACTCCTGTCTCACGAAAAAGCATATTGGGAACAGCTCAGGGATTTGACACTTTCAGCTAAAGACCAAAGACGGATAGGTTTTCCTTTAAATGCACAACTCTTAGAACGTGAACTGAGGATTACCCAAGGAACAATTGATGCTGCTCATTTTGCAATAAGTAACGGCATTGCCTTTAATGTTGCAGGAGGTACACATCATGCCGGCAGTAACTGGGGCGAAGGTTTTTGTTTATTAAACGATCAGGCTATTGCTGCTAATTACTTGTTAGCTAAAAAATTAGCCAATCGTATCTTAATTATTGATTTAGATGTGCATCAGGGAAATGGAACAGCAGAAATCTTTCGAAATGATCCAAGGGTGTTTACTTTTTCAATGCATGGCGATAAAAATTTCCCTTTTAGAAAAGAAATTTCAAGTTTGGATGTTCCTTTAGATGATGGCGTACAGGATGAAGCATATCTGTCGGCTTTAAATGTCAATTTGAAAAAAGCTTTCGAAAGAGCCAAACCTGATTTTGTATTTTATTTATCTGGGGTTGATGTGCTTTCTACAGATAAGTTGGGTAAACTCTCACTCAGCAAAGCGGCATGTAAGGAACGCGACAGGATGGTGCTGCAGGCCTGTCAAGATAAAAACCTGCCTTTACAGGTTAGTATGGGCGGGGGATATTCAGCAGATATTAAGGAAATCGTTGATGCGCATTGCAATACCTACCGCCTGGCTTTTGATTTATTTGCGTAAGCCATCCCACAAAAACCATAATATCCTTATCTTCGCGGCAATATGTTAGAGATCATTTATCAGGACGAAAATCTAATTGCAATTAATAAACCCCACGGATTGTTGGTGCATCAATCATCAATTGCCAGAGATGCGACAGAATTCGCACTTCAGTTACTCAGAGATCAGGTGGGGAAACATGTTAGTCCGGTTCATCGTTTAGATAGAAAGACGAGTGGAATCCTATTGTTTGCTTTTGATAAGGCGTCTGAAATCGCTATGCATCAGCAGTTTATGAAGGCAGAAACTGATAAGAAATATCTGGCTATCCTGCGTGGTTTCACGCCTGATGCTATGGATATCGACTATCCATTAGCTAAAGAAAACGGAACCATGCAAGATGCTTTTACCTCATTCATTACCCTTCAAAAAGCAGAGGTAGCAGTAGCTTTTGGTAAACATCCAACCTCACGATATTCACTGGTAGAGGCTACGCCTAAAACCGGTCGAATGCATCAATTAAGAAGACACTTTAGCCATATCTTACATCCAATTATTGGCGACAGGACTCATGGATGCAATAAACAAAACAAATTTTTTAAAGATCAGTGGGAGATGACCACCATGTTATTACATGCATCTGAACTAAAATTTGCACATCCAATCACTAAAGAAAGAATCCATTTAAAAGCTGGTTTGCACGACGAATTTAAGCGGGTAATGGATTTCATGAAAATGGATTACTAACACAATTTTTACCCTCAAAATCTGTTTATATAACATCTATGATTAAATACCTACGTTTTACACTCCCTGTTTTAGTGCTTTTCGCAGCCAGTTGTTCTTCAGTTTATATGCCAAACGTTCCAAATACGCCTATGTTAAGTAAACAGGGTGAATTTAGTGGCGGTGCGCACATTTCTTTAAAAGGTAATGCCAGTATTAATGGTGCTTATGCAGTTTCGGATCATATTGGTTTATTGTTTAGTGGTTCAAGAATGAACAGTGAAAGAAAAACCAAAGATTTTGGACATAAATTAATTGAGATCGGCGGTGGTTACTTTGATACCTTTGGTCCGGATAACAACCGTATTATTGAGGTTTATGCTGGCGTAGGTAAGGGTTGGAGTGACATTACCTACCGCGATTTTCAAAATGATATTCTCATCAGCAGTGAATTGCAAGAAGTAGATTACAGAAAAACGTTTTTACAGGTAAATTACAGTTCAAAAAAGAAAAACAACCTGCGTTTGTTTGGAACCGACTTCCCGATTAATTATGGTACTGCACTCAGAATTAGTCATATTAAAATGGACCGTTTCTTTTTAAATGGAGTTGTTCAACCAAAAGAAGACAATATTTTCTTTGAGCCGGTTTTCTTTACCCGCATGGCGCTGAGCAAAACGTTTCAGTTACAATATACCACGAGCAGTAATATTGGCCTAAAGAACCGTAAATACATGTCAGCTGGTAATTCTATTTTCACCATTGGTGTTGTGGTGAATGTTGGAGGGAAATAGCACCTGCTGTCATTCTGAGCACAGCGAAGAATCTGTTTGACTCAGCAGTGTACATTAACTTCAGCCTTCTGTTGAGCTTGAGAGAAGTCACAGAATCCACTATTCTTGGTTAAGGGATTCTTAGCTGCGCTACCATTTGACAGAATCTATCAGTACGGCCGTCATCCGATAGCTATAAGATGGAGCGAAGCGAAATAGAGAAATCTATCCATAAGAAATTCTGTTTGATAGATTTCTCCACTGCGGTCGAAATGACGAATTTATCTAAGGATGCATCTGCTCCACCTTCAAACTTCTCGTTTTATTTTGAAACCTTAAAAACAATAGGATAGAGGCTGTTAACAATCCTAATGTCAATCCATACCAAATGCCATTAACGCCTAAGTTAAAATGAAAACCCAATACATAACCAATAGGAATTCCAACTACCCAATAGGCTAAAAAAGTAATAAAGGTTGGAATGTTGACATCGCCTATGCCACGTAAAACACCTAATCCCACTACCTGGGTACCGTCAAACAATTGAAAAAAGCCTGCTATAATTAATAATTGCGCTGCAATTGGAATAACCGCAGCATCTTCCGTATAAATAAACGGCATCATGTTATTTGCCAGTACAAAAATTACCGCTGTACAACACATAAACAATAAAATAACATGATAACTCGCTATAGCAGATTTACGTAAATCGTCAAAATTTTTCTTTCCAAAGTTATTTCCGGTTTTAATGGTCGCTGCAGAAGCTACACCACTGGCAATCATATAAGTCATTGCGGCTAAACTAATGGCAATTTGATGTGCAGCCTGTTCTGTTGCACCAATGGTACCAATAAGCACTGCTGCTCCACTAAAAGCACTAATCTCAAAAGAATATTGCATCGCGACAGGCATTCCTATCTTTGCAATTTTAATTGCCCTTAATTTATCAAAAAACGTGACTTTGAAACTGGTCAGGTATTTTTTAAAATGCCGTGAGCGCAACACATAAAAACACATTACTGTAGCCATTAAAACCCGATCGATTAATGTGCTTAAACCTACACCGCTAACGCCCATTGATTTAATGCCAAACATACCTTTAACGAAAATAATTCCCAAGATGATATTGAGTGCATTTCCCCAGATCGAAACGAACATCGCCTGCTTGGTAAAGCCCAAACCCTCAGCAAACTGTTTAAAGGTCTGAAAAATCAATAATGGAATAATTGAAATTGATAAAAGGTTTAGATAGGGTTTTGCATACCGTACCACTTCAGGGGTTTGTTCAAGGCGATCAATAACATAAAATATTCCCAATTGAACGAGTATATATAAAAGTATGCCTATACAGATATTAATGATTAAACTATTTGATAGAAGCTTTCCGCATTCATCGTAATTCTGCCGACCGTTTTCTTGTGCGATAAGTGGCGTCAAACCATAAGAAATACCCAAGCCTATTACTAAAATAAGCATGAATATGCTATTAACCAGCGAAACAGCAGCCAATTGAATAGTATCCGTAAAATGACCTACAATAATACTATCAGCCATGTGTACCAAAGTATGACCAACCTGAGAACCTACAATTGGCAGTGCCAAGTGAAGATTTTCTTTATAATAAGGTTTATACCTGGTGTAAATTTTAGAAAACATAGTTTGCAAAGGTCGCGTTTTTAAAGCTCAAAAAGTAGGGATGTAGAAAAGTTAATCTCAAACGGTCGTCCTTTCGACTGAAGCAAAGCGGAATGGAGAAATCTAAAAAGATAGATTTTTCTTCCGAATTTCTGGGGCTGTGCTTCAGTAGAGATAGGGTAGCGCGAGGAATCGTCATTCCCAACTCGATAGCTATCTGGTCGATTGGGAATCTTAATGCCATAAGCCTAAAGATTAAGATTCCCACCTGCGCGGGAATGACGATTTTTCTAATTAAATTCTATTATAATTATATTCAACTACCTAACAGCTGTAAAATACTCTTCCTTTTCTGAAGTATGCGACTTAATTACATTGGTCAGGATTAAATTCACCAATACTTTTTGGGCTTTGCGGTACGAACTGCGTAATAGTTTGCTAAACTCTTTCAGTGTTATTTTTTCATTCTGTTCCAGGTATTCGAGCAGTTTTTTCTCGTTCTCCGAGTAAGAGATTAACACGCCGTCATTTTTATATTCCTGTTTAAGTACTTCAACAATAATCCGACTGGCTAAAACGCTTTTATCATCAATGCGGATATAAGCCCACCATTTTTTTTGATCATCAAGTGCATAATGCGGTTTGGTATCACTTTCAGGAATATTAACTACCAGCACTAATTTATCATCAACATAAATTTCCTCAAAGTAAGGTTCAATCGCAGGCTTACAAAACTGATGCGCAGAAGTTAAGATCATATATTTCTCTTCTTCTTCTGATTTTACACCTTTAATAGATCCATCATCGGCCACACCAATTAATAACTTCCCGCCTTTATTATTTGCAAAAGCAACCAAACTTTTGGCAATTTTCTCGGTATTGGTAATGGTTTTCTTAAAATCGAGCATAACGCCCTCACCCTGCAAAATTAAACTCTTAATACTCGGCATAATCTAAAAATTAGTAAGCAACTCTGGGCGTTTCGCCCTGATGCAGGTTTCGGATATATACTTCATTCATTACGGTCGCACACAGTTCACCATTCTTATTGGTTATTTCCATGGGGTAAGCCTTTACAAACTTTCCAATGGTTTTTAAGGCATGTTCTGCTTCAGCAAGCATGTCGTCAGTTACTGTTATAGTAAAATATAATGTAGAACGACCAGGTTTTAAATATTGTATAGAGGCGCTCTTTAACCACACACGTACTTTAAATCCCCGACGTTGCATCAACTGATCAAATAATAAGGCATAAAATGGGTCAGTAGCTGCATAAATAGTACCTCCAAAAATAGAACCGTTATAATTTTTATTCAGAAAACTCTTGCTAAGCTTAACTGTACAGCTTCTAAATTCATTTTCAAATCTCTGTACCCAAATGCGTTGAAAAAATAGGGGTGGGTAAAAACGCATTACCCATTTAAGGGTATTTTGAGAAATAATCATACTTACTAATATCAGAAAGTTTTATCATCTTTTAAAGTTTGTAAATCTTGTTTAAGTAATATTTTCTTTAATTATTAAAATATGTATGTTAATAATTTTGTATGTAATAACAACAGATTTGAGTAATCGTGACATAATTAATTTTAATTTAAAAATATATCTCAGGGCTCCTGAATAAATTAAAACCACGGATAAAAGTTAAATGTTTGCCCAGATAATCACTTAATAATCAATACTATATTATGAAAAATGTATTTTTCAAGAAAAAAAATAAAACCAAATTATTAAAAGGTTGTTAGGATGATAGATAACATTAAAAACTATGAAAAAAATAATCTTAAGTCTTGCTTTTGCGGGTTCTCTTATGATAGCCACATCAGCATGCAATTCGTCAAAAAATATGGCTGGTTCTTCAGACAGCACTAAAACGGATTCGACAACAACGGCACCAATGGATACAACATCTAAAAAAATGCCAGACACGACTACAAAAATGCCAACTGACACTGCAAAAAAGAACCCTACTATGTAGGATCTTAAAAGCCACTCTAACGCAGAGTGGCTTTTATTTTTAAAAATCTATTTTAAATATTTGTGTTATTGCGTACTTTCAGCGTTTAAACCAAATAATTAAATGGATTCTCAAGCAAAAACCGACAGCCGCAATGTAATTTTCTTAGTTATTGTAGCTGCTCTGGGCTATTTCGTCGATATTTACGATCTTGTTCTATTTTCTGTTGTAAGGGTAAAAAGTTTTACCGATATCGGTGTTTCTGCAGCACAAATGCGTACCGAAGGAGAGTATGTAATCAATATGCAGATGTTCGGCTTATTGCTTGGTGGCTTGCTTTGGGGGATCATCGGCGACAAATTCGGCAGAATCAAAGTATTATTTGGATCAATTTTAATGTATTCGTTAGCAAATTTAGCCAATGGTTTTGCTACGGATGTACATACTTATGCCATTATCAGACTTATAGCAGGTATTGGTTTGGCAGGGGAGTTAGGCGCAGGCATTACCCTTGTTACTGAAACCATGGACAAAGAAAAGCGTGGCTATGGCACTATGGTGGTGGCTGGTATCGGTTTATTAGGAGCAGCAGCAGCAGCCACAATCGGCAAACATTTTACCTGGCAAACCTCTTATTTTGTAGGTGGCGGCATGGGACTATTACTGCTACTTTTACGCGTTGGCACTTTCGAATCTGGAATGTTCAAACATGCTGAGCAAAGTTCAGAAGTTTCGAAAGGCAACTTTTTTATGCTTTTTTCTAACCGGAAGCGGTTTTTAAAATATCTAGCTTGTATCTGTTTAGGGCTTCCTCTTTGGTTTATTGTAGGGATTTTAGTTACTCAATCGCCAGAGATCGGAAAAGCACTTGGTGCAAAAGAACTGCTTAATGCCGGTACAGGCATTATGTACACTTACTTCGGTATCGCCATCGGCGACGTAGTATGTGGCTTCTTGGCGCAGGTATTAAAGTCCCGCAGAAAAACAGTCCTTATTTTTCAAAGTCTGTCGGTAATTACAGTAATTGTTTATTTAACCAGTACAGGTTTAACCGAAAGTAGTTTTATCCTGATCTGCCTGTTTATGGGCTTTGCAGTTGGCTATTGGGCAACATTTGTAACCATTGCCGCTGAACAGTTTGGTACTAACATCCGTTCGACCGTTACCACCACAGCGCCAAACTTTGTACGTGGGGCATTAATTCCGATTACATTTGTTTTCGAATTTTTTGTACACCGTTATAATATTGTTTCGGCCGGTTTTATTGTCATGGGAATTATTACCGTGATCGCCATGATTTCGGTGGTCTATTTAAAGGAAAGTTTTAATAAAGACCTTAATTATTTAGAACATTAGCTTTAGGACTAGGGACTAACAGCAATGTCAATAAAATGTACTATCTAAACATAAATCAATATAGCTGCTTTAATAGGGTTAAATTTGTACAGAAATAGAAAGAGCCGTCATGTTTAAAGAAGAAGTAGCAGCGAGATATAAGCAAATTCAGGATGAAATTTGCCGCGGATTGGAAATTGCCGATTGCAAAGGAAAATTTGAAGAAGAACTGTGGGAGAGAAGCGGCGGGGGAGGCGGACGTACGCGGATTATGCAAAATGGTGCAATTATCGAAAAGGGTGGTGTAAATTTCTCTGCTGTACATGGAAAGCTTCCCGAAGCGGTAAAAAAAGCCTTTAATGTGACAGAAGAAGACTTCTTTGCTACTGGTGTTTCAATTGTGATTCATCCAAATCATCCGCTGGTTCCAATTATTCATATGAATATCCGCTATTTTGAACTCAATGAAGAGACACGTTGGTTTGGTGGCGGTATTGATTTAACGCCACACTATGTTTTCGAAAACGATGCCCGTTTCTTTCACCATAAACTAAAACAGGCTTGTGACGATTTCGGTGTTGAGTTTTATCCAAAATTCAAAACACATGCCGATGATTACTTTTTCATTAAACACCGTGAAGAAACCCGCGGTATTGGCGGTATTTTTTACGATCGCTTAAAACCTGAAAACACCAATTTATCATGGGAACAGATTTTAGATTTCTCTATTAATATCGGCGAAACATTTTTGCCAATTTATACTGAATTAATCGACCGTAATCTGGATAAAGAATTTACTGAAGCACAGAAAGAATGGCAATACCAGCGCCGTAGCCGTTATGTAGAATTTAATTTAGTTTATGATTCTGGAACAAAATTCGGACTGGAAACCAACGGACGAATTGAGTCTATTTTAATGAGTTTACCACCACAGGCCAACTGGGGTTATAATGTTCAACCAGAAGTTAATTCTGATGAATATAAAACGTTGCAACTGCTTAAAAAAGGGATTAACTGGGTTTAAAATTATAGAAACTGTCGTCATTATAAGGTACGAAGCAATCTTAAAGCGCAAGCCATTAGCGAGCGTTGTAAGATTGCTTCGTAGGCTGAAAAAGCTTTCTCGCAATGACGACTGGCTTTTAAAACAAAGTTAGCGGTGCTGATACCTCGTGAAAACCAGCTTTTAGTTTTCCAATTCTAAAATCATTTACAATATTGTGGGCCATGCGGGTTGGTTCGGGAATGCGATAATTTCCGACACAGTTTTTAATGATCGCTAAGCTTTGATCAGCATTAATTAAATGACCGGCAGATACATAAACAGGTGCGCAATTGATTTTTGTTCTCAATGCAAAACCAAGGAGCTCAACTGCATTGTTTTTAATTTCTGTAGTGCTATATCTGACATTTTCTGGCTGATGATCTTTTCCGTGTAAGAGACTTTTTGCGCAGCCAATTGTGCTTTGATTAGCTAATATTCCAAAATGTGAAGCAACGCCCATACGGCGTGGATGCAAAATTCCATTGCCATCCAATACCACAACATCTGGTTTTTCGACTATCAACTCCCACACTTTTAATAATGCAGGCACTTCCTTGAAACCTAAAAATCCTGGCTTGTAAGGAAAATTAGTTTCATAAGTTTCTAAGGCGAATGATTTTAAAACCATTTCCGGGTAACTTAAGATTACAATTCCGGCATACATGGTCGAACTGTTTTTATTGAAAGAGATATCAGCGCCTGCAATGGTTTCTATTTTATCAAGCTGTTGAAACTTCAACTGTTTAGCCAGTTCAATCTGGTAAGCGGTAGCCTCCTCGAAACTATAATGATCATACATGGTTTTAGTACAAGTTAATGCTGTAAATTGTTTGATTAAACCTCATTGTAAGAGTTAAACTATCAGTGTGTGGGTTTTATTTTTAATAATGCGAAGAATGTGTAATAACAGGAAAGTAGTATTAAATTTCAATACTTTAACTATTTTAGAGGTATATACCAGATTTTGCCCTGAAAATGACGAGTATTGCCTTTTTTGATATCGAACTAAACACCACTGGCAAATTGTTGCTTGATATCGGCTGTGTTTTGTCAGATGGTACTGGTTTCCATAAAAATCACCCCGAAGAATTTGCACAGTTTATTACGCAGTGCGATTTTATTTGTGGACATAATATTGTGGCACATGATCTGGCTTACCTGCGAAGGCATTTTGGTCATCCAGAATGGGGCCTGGATAAGGCTATTGACATGCTGTTATTATCGCCTTTACTATTTCCGAGGCAACCCTACCATCGCCTGCTTAAAGATGATAAGGTACAAACAGAAGAACGCAACAATCCTTTAAATGATGCAAAAAAAGCGAGGGATCTGTTTTACGATGAGTTAAGCGCCTTTAGAGCACTAGATGATACATTTAAGGGCATCCTGTATGGACTTTTGCACAATCAAAGCGGCTTTGATAATTTTTTCAGGTATCTTAATTATGCCGCTCCAGTTAATAAAGAACAGTTGACGTCCAAAATCAGAGGCTTATTTCAAGGTGAGATTTGTAAAGAGAGTGAGCTCGATCATTTTATAGATGAAGATCCCGTTGCTTTGGCCTATACTTTAGCCTTGCTCAATTGCGATGATCGTTTCTCTATTACACCACCATGGGTATTAAAAAACTACCCAGATGTAGAGCGACTGTTTTTCCTTATGAGGAACAATCCCTGTTTGCAGGGATGCGATTATTGCAGTCGCGCTCATGATCCGCTGCTGGCTTTGAAAAAGCATTTCGTTTTTTCAGGCTTCCGCAAATATGGTGATGAACCGCTGCAGGAAGATGCTGTTAGGGCAGCTATCCAGGGGGAATCCATTTTGGCCGTATTTCCCACTGGTGGCGGCAAGTCTATCACTTTCCAGGTACCGGCATTGATGAGTGGCGAAAATGCCAAAGCGCTTACGGTTGTAATTGCGCCCTTACAGTCTTTGATGAAAGACCAGGTAGATAACCTGGAAAAGAAAGGCATTACAGAAGCCGTTACCATCAATGGGTTATTAGATCCGATCGATCGGGGAAAAGCTATTGAACGTATAGAAAACGGATATGCAAGCTTACTTTACATTTCGCCTGAGTCGCTCCGTTCAGTTACTATTGAACGATTGTTGCTCAAAAGAAAGATAGCCAGGTTTGTGATTGATGAAGCGCATTGCTTTTCATCCTGGGGGCAGGATTTTCGGGTAGACTACTTATATATCGGTGATTTTATCAAAAATCTGCAGCAAAAAAAAGGGCTCGATTATACCATTCCGGTGTCATGCTTCACGGCTACCGCAAAGCAAAAGGTAATTGAAGATATCCGGTCTTATTTCAAGGAGAAATTACAACTCGATTTAAGGGTATTCCGGGCTGATGCCTCGCGAACCAACCTGCATTACAGGGTTTACCAGAGAGATAATGAAGAGGAAAAGTATAGCCAGCTAAGAAGCATAATTGAGGAAAAGAATTGTCCTACTATTGTATATGTGTCACGTACAAAAAGGGCCAGGAAATTAGCCCAAAAGCTAACCAGCGATGGATTTGTAGCCAAAGCTTATCATGGTAATTTTAATGGCCTCCATAATGGTGTGTGGTTTTTCTGCCTTGCCCAGATACTTGCATTTAACGCCTTCAGCGGATATCTCTGCATCTTCTAAGCATAAAGCAGTATGGGCAGCAGTAACGCCCGCTTTCATTTTGTCGAGATAGGAATTTAAGGTTTTGGCATCTTCTTTTGTGCCGATCATGTGACCCGCTTTGGTGTTCCACAATTCCGGCTCACATTTTCTACTGGCGGACATTTCCACAGGTTTTCCGTCAACGGTAATCCTTAGATAAACAGGAACAGCACCTTTAACATAGTTTTTTGGTTTCTTCAGGTAGAAGAGCAGACTGAAATTAGTTTTCATAATCGACTGATTTAAAGTTAACAAAGTTAGCTTTGCAGTCTAATCGTATCAAGTCGTTCAATGATTGAACTTTCTGTAAGTCAATAACTTACGTTATTTTTAGTGAGTATACCACTTTGTAAAACTACTCACTGAATCACTCACTTTTTTTATGCGGTTTATTGCATATTTTGGAGTTTCCGGTAAACGAAAAAAGCTTGCAATCATTTGATTTGCAAGCTTTTACGTAGTTTTGATACTATCTTCTGTGATCCCGCTGGGATTCGAACCCAGGACCACTACATTAAAAGTGTAATGCTCTACCAGCTGAGCTACGGAATCATTTCCTTTTGTTTAAGGAGGTGCAAATATAGAGATAAATCCTTTCTTTGCAAATGTTTTTACAAAATGTTTTAGGCCTTTATTGTTAAAATAAAGTTATCAGTTTGTAACCTCTTGATTTTAAAATGGCTAAGCACCAGAAATAATTTTCATCTTTTAAAAATAAAAAGTTAACAAAGCTAAATAGGGGTGTGCTTACCCGGAATTTATTATTTAACCGGCTTGGGTATAAAGTTCAAAAACGACTGAAACTGTGCTTTATGTTTGTTTTTATCCAGTTTAAAATAAAAAGCACCACGTCTGGAGTTCGATTTATCTTTTTCTGCTTGTTTGATTAATAAACCACTGGCTGTAATTTTACGGATAAAGTTGCGGTTATCAATCGGTGTATCGTACACCTGTTCGTATAAAGCCTGCAGTTGTGGTATGGTAAAGCGTTTGGGTAATAACTCAAACAAAACAGGGTGGAGGGCGGCCTGGTAACGGATTTTATCCATCGCTGCTTTAACCATAACGTTATGGTCGAAAATCAGTTCAGGTACTTCTTTAAGTGTAAACCATTCGGCATGGAACTGATCATTAATCTGTTTACTGTATTTATTGATATCGATCAGGGCAAAATACACTACTGATACCGTCCGCTCAATCGGATCACGGTCTGGGCTACCATAAGCATGCAGCTGCTCTAAATATACATCATGCAGGCCCGTAAGTTCCAAAAGGATTCGCTTCGCAGCGCCATCCAGGTTTTCGTTTTCGCCGATAAAACCGCCCATTAAGCTCCATTGATCTTTTATTGGTTCAATGGCTCTTTTAATAACCAAAAGTTTCAATTGTTCGCCGTCGTAACCAAAAATAATACAGTCTACGGCAACCAATACGGGTTTTTGATTTAAATATTTTCTCATGTTTTAAAAAAGCAGGTTTAATTTAGTATCGTTGTAATCGGTAATATAGCCCAAAATATTTGGATAACCATCAAATTCTTCCAGGCTATGTGTAGTCGTTAACACCAGGCATTGCATACCTGCGTTCAAAGCCGATTCTACACCTTTAGGTGCGTCTTCAAAAACCAGGCAATCGGCTTGTGCAACACCCAGGGCAGCTGCAGCCTTTAAAAAGGTTTCCGGATCGGGTTTGCTTATTTGTACATCATCGGCACTTACAATGGCATCCAGGTAATGGCGGATGTTTAAACCATCTACCACAAAATCGATATTAAAAGGAATAGCTGCGGAGCCAATGGCCATCGGAATCTGTGCAGTCTTAGCCCGCTCTAAAAAGTTATCCAAACCTGCTATCAGAGCCAGATGCGGCAAATATCCTTCTTGGTAGCGCTTTTCTTTATCTACCGAAAGACGTTCTATTTCTGCAGGACTAAACTTATCCTTACCAAAAACACGCTCCAGTACTTCGTGGTTTTTACCGTACATTTCTTTTTTTACATTTGCCGTAATCCAATGCCGCACCTAAATCTTCGGTCATAATACTGTACCAGGCTAACGTATGGTATTCCATATCGTTAATCATGGTTCCATTTAAATCAAAAAGAAGAGCTTTGGGCTTGAAATTAAAATCGTGCATAGTGTTGCTAAATTATATGATTTTTTTTGATGTTGGGAATGATGATCAATATTAACAGAAATAATATTATAATCGTTAACCCGACGTTAATTATTTTTACTACTTTAGCTGTAACCAAAAATAAATCTATATGCAAGCATCAGGAGTTTTGCCAGGTAAAATTCACGATTGCTTCATCAACTTAAAACAATAATAACTGATGAAAAAACCATTTCTTAAGGCATTACCATTGGCTACCTTGTGTGTAGCCCTTGCTTTTAGTGCATGTAATCCTAAAACCGATAAAGGTGCAACAAGCAATACACAGCAAGATTCGTTAAAATACAGCGCGACCATTGATGGTAAAGCGGTTAAACTTTACACGTTGAAAAACAAACAAGGTGCTTCGGTATCGATTAGCAATTTCGGCGGCAGGGTAGTTTCCTTGTTGGTGCCAGATAAAAACAACAAACTAACCGATGTGGTACTCGGCTACGATAGCGTGGGTGCTTACCGTAAAAAAGGTGAACCATTTTTCGGCGCATTGATTGGCCGCTACGGAAACCGCATTGGTAAAGGTAAATTTACTTTAGATGGAAAAGAATACCAGTTACAGCTTAACGATGGCGTAAATACCTTGCATGGCGGTACTGATGGCTTTTTCGGTAAAGTATGGGATGCCAAACAACTGGATAGTACGAAGCTTGAGTTGAGTTACGTTTCTAATGATGGCGAAGCTGGTTACCCTGGTAAGTTGGATGTGAAAGTAACCTATACTTTAACCGACGATAATTCACTGCAAATTGATTACGCGGCTACTACTGATAAAACAACTATTGTAAACCTGACCAACCACGCTTATTTTAACTTAAACGGTGAAGGCGACAGTACCATTTTGGATCACGAACTAATGATTGACGCCAATACTTACACGCCAGTTGATTCGACCCTGATTCCAACCGGAAAATTGCAACCTGTTGCGGGTACAGCTTTCGATTTTAACAAAGCAAAACTAATTGGCAAACAAATCGGCGATAACGACGAGCAGTTAAAATTTGGTAAAGGTTACGACCATAACTTTGCCTTAACCCACCACGATGGTAAAACACCTGTAGCTGTGATAAAAAGCACTAAAACCGGTATTGTTTTATCAGTGATCACCACCGAGCCTGGCTTACAGTTTTATAGTGGTAATTTCTTAACCGGGGCGGATAAGGATGGTAAAGGTGGTAAATCTTACCCACACCGTTCAGCTTTCTGTTTGGAAACGCAACACTTTCCTGATGCACCAAACCACCCGAATTTTGCTTCAACGGTACTTAAACCGGGCGAAACCTATAAAACGAGTACCACTTACAAGTTTTCGAAATAAGGTTAACGGGTTGTATCAAATATAGAATTGTCATACTGAGCCTGTAGAAAGCCTGCCGTTATGCGGATGGGGCATTCGACAGGCTCAACGTGACAAACTTCTGAGAAAGTAAGGTTGATTGATCCAGCCTTTTTTATACTGCTAATAACCTTTCAGGGAATTGCGAAATTTTTTCGATGGTGAGTTGCTGCATAATCTGGTATAAATGGGTTTTAAACATATTGATCGTATGTTCACCGCCCTCATCACCTAAAGCGCCAACGCCATACATAAACGGACGGCCCATAAAGTTGAATTCAGAACCTACTGCATGTGCTCTTGCCAAATCAACACCCGAACGAATTCCTCCATCCAGCATGATTTTGAGCTTTGATTTGTAAACCTCATTTCCGGCAAGTTTAATTAAAGAATTGATCGATGATTCACCCGCATCAATTTGTCGTCCACCGTGATTCGAAACAATAACCCCATCAACACCAATTTGTATGGCTGCCTGCATATCTTCGTCGGTAGCGATGCCTTTTAATACCAGGGGACCTTTCCAGATTTCGCGGATGGCTGAAACTTTTTCAATATCAACTTTCCCTGTAAATGTCCTGTTCATAAACTGTCCGAGCTGCGACATATCCATTCCTTTTTCCATATATGGCTTTAAGGTGGCAAATGAAGGGATGCCGTGCTGAAGTGTTTTAATTCCCCATAAAGGTCTTGCGAAGGCCTGTAAAATATTATTTACTGACATTTTAGGGGGTATAGAAAGACCACTTTTAATTTCCTTATACCTTAGTCCAAAGGCAGGAACATCTACCAGTACCACTAAAACCGGGCACTCAACTGCTTTTAATCGTGATAAAATATCATCCCTCAGTTTGTTTTCAGTAGGGTGGTAAAGCTGAAACCAGGCTTTTCCTTCTGAAACTTCTGCAATGCGTTCGATACTACTGGTAGATACGGTACTCAGTGTATAGGGGATATCATGTTTGGCTGCTGCTTTAGCCAGGATTTCAGGTGCGTTGGGCCACATTAAACCTTGTAAACCGATAGGAGATATGCCAAATGGCGCACTGTATTTACGACCAAAAAGCTCAACCGACATGTCGATATCTCCACCAACACGTAAGTAATTCGGTTTAAGGTAAATATTATCGAAGTCGCTCTCGTTTCTTGATAAATTAAGTCCCTCATTACAACCCCCCTCCAGGTAATCAAAAGCAAATTTGGGGATTCTTGATTTTGCTTTTTTTCTTAAATCGGCTACAGAAGGGAATTGAGGATTGTAAGGGAATGTAATCTTTTTACTCATAATTAAATATTGTGTTGGTCAGATCGTGTTTTAAAAAGTGAAAACTAATGTTTTGTAATAAGTTTTCCATCCTGCACTATCTGCTATTTTTGTATTGATCGTTTTATGTTTGAATTTGTTTGCGCTCGTTTCCAAACGAGTGCATAAATAGCAAAACGATTATATCGTTATAAACGATAAAATATTCAACGCTCGTTGGAAACGAGCGTTAGCGCGTATATAAAACTAAACCCTATAAAAAGCTTTCGCATTGTCAGTGAAAATTAATTTCCTTTCAGTTTCAGAAAATCGAGCGGTGTAATTAGTAACTAAATTAAACCAATCTTCATAAGGTCTGCTGATTAACATTACCGGCCAGTCGCTGCCATACATAACGCGTTCAGGACCAAACGCTTCAAAGATCACATCGAAGCAGTTAAATAATTCTTTCTCCGTCCAGTTTTGCCAGTCGGCTTCGGCTAAAAGGCCTGACACTTTACATTGTACATTTGGGTTTGCAGCCAAAGTTTTAATGTTTTCAGTCCAGGCTTTCAAATCCTGACTTTTTACATCCGGTTTACCGCAATGGTCCAATACAAATGGCTGATCCGGAATTTGATCAACCATTTGTATAATGGCTTCCAACTGATTGTGGTAACACAATAAATCGTAAGTATAATTGTATTTTTTTAACTGTTTAACACCCGCAATAAAAGCCGGGTTAAGTATAAAATCACGGTTCTCGGCCTGCAGCACATGTCGCCAGCCCTTAATGGTTTTATGATTTTGCCAGTAGTTTAAACGTTCATCCAGATTGGGGTTGAGCAAATCAACCCAACCCACAATCCCTTTTATGATTTCGTTTTGCGCTGCCAGCTTTAAGAGAAAATGATTTTCATCTTCGGACTGACTGGCCTGCACGGCAATACATCCGGTAATATGCAGTTGGTTATAAGGCTCCATAAGGTTCTCCGGAGAAAAATCTTTGCGGATAATTTTCATGTCATCGCTAATCCAATTATCTCTAACCGGATCGAAATTCCAAAAATGTACGTGCGTATCAATCATGTTATAAAAGCATTAAAGTTTAAATATCTGGTCCATTAAGATCCATTTTTCGCCCGGTTTAGCTCCAGGCAAAGCCTGCTGGAATTTCCACATCAGGGTTTCCCATTCCTGCACCTTTGGGTTGGCTAAATCGGCCGCACCTTTTGCTTCAAAAGAAAAGCTTTCGTTCACTTCCATAATCATAAACAGTCGGTTTCCAGTGAGGTATATCTCCAGATTTTCGATGCCAGAGGAGCTGATACTTTCTTTAATTTCAGGCCAAACCGATTGGTGGTATTGCTTATATTCTTCGATAAGCTTTGCGTCATCAACCAGATCGAGCGCCAGGCAATATCTTTTCATATTAATTATCGCCGTAAGCTTTAGCCGTTTGTTTACTGGTACCTAAACCATCAATACCTAACTCAATCACATCGCCTGCTTTTAAATACCAGGGTTCTGGTTTTTGACCTAATCCCACACCAGCTGGTGTTCCTGTACTAATTACATCTCCCGGTAAAAGTGTCATAAACTGGCTGATGTATGAAATCATAAAAGGAACATTGAAAATCAGGTTCGAAGTATTTCCATCCTGTAAGGTTTTTCCGTTTACGGTTAACCAAAGGCGAAGATTATGTACATCGGCAATTTCATCCTGAGTAGCAATAAATGGCCCGATCGGCGCGAAAGTATCGCAGCTTTTTCCTTTTACCCATTGGCCGTTTCTTTCAATCTGAAACTCACGTTCGCTGTAATCATTGTGCAACACGTAACCTGCGATGTGATCCAAAGCATTTTCTTCAGAAACATAACTCGCTTTTTTACCAACAACAATGCCCAATTCTACTTCCCAATCGGTTTTTTTACTGTTTTTTGGGATAATCAGGTCGTCATTCGGACCAACGATAGCTGAAGTAGCCTTGAAGAATAAAATAGGCTCTGAAGGGATAGGCGCATTGGTTTCTGCAGCATGGTCTTTGTAATTTAAACCTACACAGATAATTTTAGAAGGACGAGCTAAAGCAGGACCAAGGCGCACACCTTTATCAACCTGTGGTAAATCAGCAGATTCGATGTCTTTTTTAAGTTTTTCTAAACCGTCGCCACCAAAAAACTCTTCATTATAATCTTTTACCAGTGCAGAAACATCGAAATAATTATCGTTGATGATTACTCCAGGTTTTTCAGCTCCCGCTTCTCCAAATCGTATTAATTTCATTATTTTATATTTAAAATTGTGTTATTAATTGTTTAAGGTTGTAAATCCACCATCAATAGGGTAATCGCAGCCCGTAATAAAAGCAGCTTCATCACTGCACAAATATAAAGCCAGCGCACCTACTTCTTCGGGTTTTGCCATCCGGCCGATAGGTTGTGATTTAGAAAGCTTTTCGAACATTTCAGAGATGTTATCCGGATAGTTTTTCTGTAAAAAGCCATCCACAAAAGGCGTGTGTACCCTTGCCGGAGAGATGGAATTACACCTGATATTTTCTACAAGATAATCTTTGGCCACACTCATGGTAATGGCTTTCACTGCACCTTTAGCCGCACTGTACACAAAACGGTCGGGTAGGCCAACCAAAGCAGCAATTGACGCCATATTGATGATTACACCACCACCTGCCAAACGGATCTGTGGAATGGCTGCATGCAAACAGTTGTAAACACCTTTAACGTTTACGCGCATTACACGGTCAAAATCGGCTTCTTCAGTCGTATCAGCCTTTCCGATATGCGCAATGCCTGCATTATTGATCAGGATGTTGATCTGTCCGATCTGGTTAAAAACCTCATGAACTGCTTTATGGTCAGAAACATCGCAGGCATAACTAAATGCCGTACCGCCATTTTCCTTAATTTCATTGATCGTGTCTTGTGCCTGTTCAGTTCCCAGTTCGATGATGTGAACTTCAGCGCCTTGTTTAGCTAAAATAGTTGCAATAGCCTTTCCAATTCCGCTTCCCCCGCCTGTAACCACGGCTCTTTTGTTTTTTAGTGAAAACATGTATAGTTATAAATTATAATTTGATTAGAATATACAATACAAATAAAATAAATATTGTTGGTTAAAAATTTTATCTTCTTGTCTAAATATTAACAGATATTGTCATACTCCGCCTGAACACCCCAACCGCCTTACCTTGCATAAATTTTACAAACACAGAAAGCTAATTTACTTATATTTGAATATTATTTTTATATTTAAATAATATTTTAACCAAATATCACATTTATCTTTCTTTAAAAGGAGAGTTGTCAGCCCCAAATTGAATGAGAAATTTTCTGATTTTTATTTCCTGTTATTTTTTATCAATACCATTATCTCACGCAGATTACCGTGTACAAAAAATAATTGTCATTTCTACCGAGCAACATGTTCGCGTGCGTTTTGGTGCAGAAAGAATTTCAAAAGCCTTAGCTAAATTAAATTATCCGATCAAAATCGAACAGAAAGACAAGATCGGTAGCGTAGGCAATATCATTGCAATCGGTGTATTTTCCGATAAGCTCTTCGCCAATCATCTTCCTGCTGAAGTTAAAAATAAGATCTCCACTACAAAAAAAGAAGGTTACCATATTTATACCTCAAAAAATGGCACCATTTATATCATTGGTAACGATGCATCGGGTGCCTTGTATGGCTGTATTGAACTAGCAGATCAGATTAAAAGTAATGGTAAATTACCATTGCAGCTAACCATGTCCGATCAACCTGAAATGGTATTACGCGGCACTTGTATCGGCTTGCAGAAACCCGATTATCTGCCTGGTCATGATGTTTATGAATATCCGTACACTCCTGAAACTTTTCCCTGGTTATACGATAAAGCTTTATGGATCAAATACCTCGATATGATGGTCGAGAACCGTTATAACTCGCTTTATTTGTGGAATGGCCATCCCTTTTCTTCTTTATTGAGGTTAAAAGATTATCCTTATGCTGTAGAGGTAGATGATGCTACATTAAAAAAGAATGAAGAGATTTTTAGGTTTTTAACCACAGAAGCTGATAAACGCGGAATCTGGGTAATCCAAATGTTTTATAATATCATTATCCCAAAACCTTTCGCCGATAAACATGGATTAAAAACACAGGATCGGAACCGTCCGATTATTCCTTTAATTGCTGATTACACCCGAAAATCGATTGCTGGTTTTGTAGAGGAATATCCAAATGTGGGGTTAATGGTGGCTTTGGGAGAGGCGATGGAAGGCGTTGGACAAGATGATATCGATTGGTTTACCAAAACCATTATCCCGGGGGTAAAAGATGGACTAAAAGCTGCCGGAATTAAGGAAGAACCTCCGATTGTATTGCGTGCACATGATACGGATGCGCCCAGCGTAATGAAAGCCGCATTGCCACTTTATCATAATTTATATACTGAAAATAAGTTTAACGGAGAGGCCTTAACCACTTATACACCGCGTGGTGCCTGGGCCGATCTGAACAGGAAATTGTCGGCTATTGGCACTATTAATATCTCGAACGTACATATTTTAGCCAATTTAGAGCCATTTAGATATGGTTCAGCAGATTTTATCCAGAAATCAGTTCAGGCGATGAACAAGATTTATGGTGCAAAAGGCTTGCATTTATATCCACAAGCCAGTTATTGGGACTGGCCATATTCAGCTGATGAAGTAAAAGGCAGACTATTAGAGGTAGACCGCGATTGGATCTGGTACAAGGAATGGGCAAGATATTCTTGGAATTCGCAGCGCGACCGTAAAAAGGAAATCGATTATTGGAGCAAAGAACTCAGTGATAAATACGGGACCAATTTAACGGGTGGCAAAGCCATTTTAAATGCCTATGAAGAATCGGGAGAGATATCGCCTAAACTTTTACGCAGATACGGCATTACCGATGGTAACCGTCAAACGCTCACTTTGGGCATGTTGATGACACAATTGATCAATCCGTACCGTTACGGACTTTTTACTTTACTTTACGAGTCAGAAGCACCTGAAGGTGAAATGATTATTGATTATGCAGAAAAGGAATGGAAGAAGCAGGGACATATCGGCGAAACACCTGTTCAGATAGCTCGTGAAGTGGTAGAACATGGCAAAAAAGCCATCCAATCGATAAATGAAGCTGCACCAAACGTAAAAAAGGATACGGCAGAATTTAAAAGGCTTAAAAATGATATTTATTGCTACGATGCCATGGCCAATTTTTATGCGGAGAAAGTAAAAGCGGCCCTTTGGATATTGCGGTATAAATATTCGAACCAGATAAGCGATTTAGAACAGGCCTTGCCTTTCCTGCAAAAAAGTGTAAATCATTATGCAGCATTAGTTCAGCTGACGGATCATAATTATTTATACGCCAACAGTATGCAGACTAAACAGCGTAAAATACCAATGCGTGGTGTAGATAAAACTTTTATCCATTGGAGAGAAATGTTACCCGTTTTTACCAAAGAGTTAAATCATTTTAAGCAAAGCATTGATTCTTTAAAATCAATAAAAATAGGAACCATTGCTGCTAGTACACCCTATAAAACGGCCGATGTTAAGGTGCTAAACGAAGCTGAAAGTTATATTATCGCCAAAGATGCTTCGCTTTTTACGGATACAGCGGTTAAAATTAAAGAAGTTGCAGCGCAGCTAAGTGGTTTAAGGGGTATCAAATTGAGTAAAGCACAGCAAATTAAAAATGGTACAGAGATTAAGTTCAGTGCCAATTCTCCTGTTAAATTATTGGTTGGCTTTTTTAACCAGAAAAACCCTCAATATCTGGCCCCGCCACAATTGGAAACCGATGCGAGTGCCAATAATTATGGTCAATCCGAAATTAAAATATCAAATGCGCTGGTGCCTTATGGCTTTCCTGCGGTAAATGTACACGCTTATGCTTTCCCGGCCGGAACGCATACTTTAAATTTAGGAAAAGGAGTCTGTTTGGTTTTAGGCTTTATTGATGATAAACAGGAACTGCGCATTTTTAACGCGGGTTTAGATGGTAGGGGAAAAGATATAGACTGGTTATTCGAATAATGAGAAATACAAGAAAATTTATAGCCACAGCAACATTGTCGATATTGACAATTACTGGCTTTGCACAACAAAAACCTATTCTGGGAACTGAAAAATTGAAGAAATACGTTGAATATTTTAATTCAATTGATACTGAAGCGGTAAAGAATTATATTCCAAATAGCGAGGCTTTTAAATGGCTTGCCGATCAGGCTCCTTTATTCGAATGTCCGGATTCTGTATTGGAACAAAATTATTACTACCGTTGGTGGACTTACCGCAAACACCTGGTTAAAACGCCCGAAGGTTTCATTTTTACCGAGTTTATTGAACCGGTTAAACATGCAGGCAAATACAATTCCATCAGCTGTGCATTAGGTCACCACATTTACGAGGGCAGGTGGCTAAAAGACAACAGTTACCTGAAAGATTATATCAAATTCTGGCTTTACCATGCCGATGTGGGGCAAAGCAAGCAGCGTTTTCATCAATTTAGCAGCTGGGTGGATGATGCGGTGTATCAAAACTATTTGGTGAAACCTGATCAGGGATTTTTGAAAGAAATTTTGCCTACACTGGATAAAGATTACGAAAAATGGGAGTCGCAACGACAGCTTAAAAACGGATTGTTCTGGCAGCATGATGTGAAGGATGGTATGGAAGAATCAATCAGTGGATCACGTAAAGACCAGAACCAGCGACCAACAATAAACAGTTACATGTATGGCAACGCCATGGCTTTAGATAAAATTGCTACACTTTTAGGTGATGGCGCGCTCGCCGGTAAGTATAAAAACAAAGCCATTGTGCTTAAAAAACTGGTTCAGGATAGTTTGTGGAATGCTTCTGCTTCATTTTTTGAAACCAGAAAAGCCAAAGGCGGTTCAGCTGATGTACGGGAAGCCATCGGATTTACGCCCTGGGATTTTAATTTACCCGACGATCAGACCAATTATGCAAAAGCCTGGGATCAGTTATTGGATACTGCAGGATTTAAAGCACCCTGGGGATTAACCACAGCCGAAAGAAGAAACCCAACATTTAGAACAAGAGGAACAGGACATAGCTGCGAATGGGATGGAGCACTTTGGCCTTTCGCCAGCTCGCAGACATTAAAAGGATTGGCAAATCTGCTCACGAATTATAAAAAACATGGTAAAATGAATGCAAAGATCTTTTACCAGGAACTGCACCAGTATGCTGCTTCTCATATCAAAAACGGAAAACCTTACATAGGGGAATATCAGGACGAAAAAACCGGGGAATGGTTGAAGGGTGACAATCCTCGAAGTAGTTTCTATAACCATTCTGCCTTTAATGATTTGATTATTAATGATTTAATTGGTTTGAAACCTCGTCAGGATAATATTTTGGAGATTTTTCCTTTAATTCCTAAAAATCAATGGGATTGGTTTATACTGGATAATGTCTCCTATCATGGAAAATTAGTGACGATTTTATGGGACAAAACAGGCACAAAATATAAAAGGGGCAAGGGCTTATTGGTGTTTGTTGATGGTGAAGAAATTTATAAGGGCAGGGATTTAAAGCCTTTAAAGGTTAGAATGGATTAAATCATGCGCTTATCCTCGGTCTGTGTCCCCACAGACCGAAGTAAATGTTTATTGGTTCGTGGAGACACGAACCATGGCGATAAAAAAGCGATACAATCGCTAACCTCATTCATCCTCGTTGCAAACGAGGACGATAAATTATAAAATAAAATCGTCATTGCGAACGGAAGCGTTGGAAGGTGCGGCGGAGTGAAGCAATCTTTAAAGCGGGGAAAAGCTAGAAAGATTGACAGAATAACTCTAATCGGGATATTTTTGACCTTTCGTCGTCACCCTGAATTTATTTCAGGGTCTCTTTGCATGATAGATGCTGAAATGAATTCAGCATGACGCTACGATTAAATAACAAAAACAAATGAAATAATGCCTCGGTTCGTGTCTCCACGAACCGAACTATAATAAAAAACAATGAAATATATTTTCAAAACCTTACTTTTTGTACTTGCAATAAGCACTTTCTTAACCGTTAAAGCCCAGTCTTACTATAACGTAATTAAATATGGTGCAAAAAACGACAGCAGTAAACTGGCCACAACCGCCATTAGAAATGCAATAGAAGCAGCATCAAAAGCAGGCGGTGGTACCGTTTATTTTCCTGCCGGAAAATACTTAACAGGCGCTATACATTTAAAAAGTAATATTACTATATTGATTGATGCCGGTGCCGAATTACATTTTAGCGATAATTTTGACGATTATCTACCTATGGTGAAAAGCCGCTACGAGGGCGTCGATGTAACCAGTTTTTCACCTTTGTTTTATGCCTATAAAGCAGAAAATATTTCAATCATTGGTCGTGGAATTATCGATGGACATGGCAAAAAGTGGTGGGATTTTGTAGAAGGTTATAAAGAAGGTCAACCGCGATCGAAATGGCAGACTACTTTTGATAACTTAAATAAGGATATTATTCTTCCTGATGACCCTAAACAGATGAAGAGAGGGTTTCTCCGTCCGCCTTTTATACAGCCTATGTTTTGCAAAAACGTATTGATTGATGGCATTACGATTCGCAATTCTCCTTTCTGGACCATAAATCCTGAGTTTTGCGAAAATGTTAAGGTTCATGCGGTTACCATCAACAATCCCCATTCGCCCAATACAGACGGGATTAATCCTGAATCTTGTAAAAATGTACACATTTCAGATTGCCACATTAGTGTGGGCGATGATTGCATCACCATCAAATCGGGCAAAGATGCACCCGGACGAAAAATGGCCGTTCCGGCAGAAAATTATGTGATTACAAATTGTACAATGTTATCAGGTCATGGCGGAGTGGTTATTGGCAGTGAGATGTCGGGCGATGTGCGCAAAATAGCCATCTCGAATTGTGTCTTTGATGGAACAGATCGGGGAATCCGCATCAAAACTGCCCGTGGAAGAGGCGGTGTGGTTGAAGAAATCAGGGTGAGCAATATTATCATGAAAAACATTAAAGATCAGGCTATCGTATTGGACATGCAGTATGCAAAAACCAATGTAGAGCCTGTTTCAGAGCGGACGCCTGTTTTTAGAAATATCCATTTTAGCAATATCACCGGTCAGGTTAACCAGGCGGGCTATTTAAATGGTTTAGAAGAAATGCCTATCGACAATATTACTTTCAACGACATTAATATGGACGCTAAAACTGGTTTTTATATTCAAAATTCCAGTAATATTGAATTCCATAATGTAACGGTAAATACAGAACTGGGACCATCTTTGAAGGCAGCTAAAGTTAATCATTTGATTGTTGATGGCTTGAAAAGCAACAAACCACTGGCAAATTCAGCAGTAATAGATCTTAAAGATATATCTGACCTGTTTTTGTACAATGCCTTTCCAGCAAAAGAAACGGTTACCTATTTGAAATTAAGCGGGGCAGAAACGAACAACATATACCTTGGGAATAATAATTTCAGAAGGGTTAAGCAAGCCATTAAAAAGGAAAAAGAAGTAACAGCAAACATTGAAATTATTTCGGGCGATAAAGGACAATAACATGAGGTTTAAACTTTTACTAGGCATTTTATCTTTGACATTGGTCGCATACAGCGAAAGTTTTGCGCAACAAAACAACCATACTTTGTGGTATACTAAACCCGCAGAAAAATGGACAGATGCTTTACCAATTGGTAACGGCCGCATTGGCGCTATGATTTTTGCAGGCCCAATGGTTGATCATATTCAGTTTAACGAAGAAACCTTATGGACAGGGAAACCAAGGGATTACAACCGCAAAGGAGCCTTTAAATATTTAAACGACATTAGAGAACTGCTTTTTGAGGGCAAACAAAAAGAAGCCGAAACTCTTGCTCAGGCAGAATTTATGGGACTGCAAAGCGAACCAGGCGACAGGAATGCCTGGGTAACCCAAATGAAAAACAGGAAGGGCATTCAGGGCAACCCTGCGTTAGCCAGTTTCGATGATAAACTTTGGAAAAGCATTAAAGCACCTGCCTTTAATGGCTGGGAGACTGTAGGTTTAGCCAATTTAGACGGTGCAGTGTGGTTTAGAACAAGTTTTGATGTTCCCGCAAATTGGATTGGAAAAGATCTGGTAATTGATCTTAACCGCATTCGTGATCAGGATTTCACTTATATCAATGGCCAACTGGTTGGCAATACTGATAATAGTGATCCCAGAAAATATACCATTCCTGCAAAGCTGATCAAAAAGGGGAAAAATACAATTGCCATCCAGGTACTCAACTATTTCGATAAAGGCGGTTTAGTAGGTTATAAGGATACTTCAAAAAAAATAGGCATTTATCCTGTGGGCAGCAGTGTTGAGCAGGGCATTTCATTGGTCAAAGCGTGGAAATATAAAATCCAGGATGAAGATCCGCCTGCCGTTCCTCAATATCAGGAAAGTTACCAACCGTTTGGCGATCTGAACTTATACTTTAAACTTAACAAATCGCTGGTGAGCAATTATAAACGCTCGCTTGATATCAGCACTGCTATTGCTAAAACTACCTTTACCAGCAATGGAATAAATTATCAGCGCGAATATTTTGCCAGCCAGCCTGATCAGGCTATAGTTATTCATTTAACTGCCGATAAATCTAAAGCCATCAGTTTTGATGCCGAATTATCGAGCCCTCACCGCAAGTCGGCTGTTAAAAAACTGGATAACCAGACGCTGGCTTTGACTGTGGCGGTTAAAAGTGGTGTATTAAAAGGAGAAAGCAGGTTAACAGCCATTATTAAAAAAGGCAACTTAAAAATCGCAAATGGAAAAATCAGTATAAATCAGGCAGATGAAGTAATGCTTTATTTAACTGCGGGTACCAATTTTATTAATGCACAGGATGTTTCCGGTAACCCCTCAACGGCCAATGTTAATGCACTTAACAATTTAAAAGGTAAAGCGTACACTGAAATTAAACAGAAACACATTAAAGAATATCAAACCTATTATAACAACTTTAGTGTTGATTTTGGACGTTCGGAGAATGAAAACCTGCCAACAGATGAAAGATTGGAAAAATTTGCGAGCGCTGATGATCCTGCATTTGCAGCGCTTTATATGCAATACGGTCGGTATTTATTGATTTCGAGTTCCAGGCCAGGAACACAGCCTGCTAATCTTCAAGGGATTTGGAATGACCTGCTTACACCGCCCTGGGGAAGTAAGTACACCACGAATATTAACCTCGAAATGAACTATTGGCCCACCGAAATCCTCAATTTATCAGCCTTAAACGAACCACTTTTTAATAAAATTAAAGGCTTATCAAAAACTGGTGCTGAAACGGCAAAAGCATATTATAATGCCCGTGGCTGGGTGTTACACCACAATACTGATTTATGGAACGGTACAGCCCCGATTAATGCTTCCGATCATGGCATTTGGGTAAGTGGTGGTGCTTGGCTAAGTCAGCATTTGTGGGAACATTATCAATTTAGTAAAGACCGTAAATTCCTGGAGACAGAGGCTTATCCCTTAATGAAACAGGCTGCTTTGTTTTTTGAGGATTTTTTAGTGAAAGACCCAAAAACAGGCTGGTTGATCAGTACACCATCCAATTCGCCCGAAAATGGTGGTTTAGTAGCTGGTCCTACAATGGATCACCAGATTATCAGATCGTTATTCAGAAACTGTATTGCTGCTGCCGGGGTATTGAATGTAGATGAAGATTTTAGAAAATCCCTGACAGAGAAAATTAAACAAATTGCTCCAAATCAAATTGGGAAATACGGCCAACTGCAGGAATGGCTGGAAGATAAAGGCGATACGACCAATAAACACCGTCACGTTTCTCATTTATGGGGTGTTTATCCAGGAAATGATATTACCTGGGACAACAACGAAAAGATGATGCAGGCGGCGAAGCAATCGCTGCTCTATCGGGGAGATGATGCTACGGGCTGGAGTTTAGCCTGGAAAATAAATTTCTGGGCACGGTTTAAGGATGGCGACCATGCGATGAAACTGATCAAAATGTTAATTAAACCAGCCCATAATGGTGCAGGTTCTTATGTCAATCTCTTTGATGCACATCCTCCGTTTCAGATTGATGGAAATTTTGGTGGTGCAGCAGGAATTGCTGAAATGATTCTGCAAAGCCATCAGGGTTATCTTGATATTTTACCGGCTTTGCCAGCAGCTATTCCAAATGGAGAAATTAAAGGCTTGCAGGCACGTGGTGGATTTGAACTGGATTTGAGATGGAAAAACGGCTTACTGACCTCGCTGATCATAAAATCTAAAGCAGGTGGAAACTGTAAAGTTCATTATAAAAACAACAAAATAAGTTTTGAAACCAAAATGGGTGAGACTTATAAACTGAATGGAGATTTGAAATGACAAGAGACTTTAAAGGTATTTCAAATGTTGTGAGGTCCGTGGGGACACGTACCTCGGCTATAGAACGGAGATTTGAAAGCGCAATGATTTTACTTACGAAATCTAAAGGGACTGAGCGAAGGAAGATTTCGTCAGTATTTAACATGCTTCAAACTTCCGAAGTTTGCCAGCTAACAGCCATATTAAACTTCGGAAGAAATCAAGCCGCGCGCCATGGTTCGTGTCTCCACGAACCAATAACCTACTCAAATTTTACGCGGGAACTTTTACTATCTTTTTGCGCTATTTTCTTACTGGGCATCAATTTCGTTCATGCCCAAAGTTCAACCAGAAAAGATATTTCCTTAAACTCCAATTGGCTCAGCATTGCCGATGAAAAAAGCGAAAATACTTATGATGGCTTTCAAGTAGCTGCTTATAACACCCAAAACTGGAAAAAGGTAAATGTACCCCATAACTGGGATCAATATGAAGGCTATCAACGCAAACTTCATGGCAATAAACATGGTTATGCCTGGTACCGAAAAACATTCAAAACCAATGAAATTAAACCAGGCAAAAGGTTCTTTTTATACTTTGAAGGCGTGGGTTCTTATGCAACTGTCTGGTTAAATGGTAAAAAAGTAGGCTATCATGCGGGTGGAAGAACAACTTTTACATTAGATGTTACTGCTGCAATTAGGCTGAATAATCAGGAAAATATTTTGGCCGTTCGTGCCGATCATCCCGCAAATATTCAGGATTTACCCTGGGTAGATGGCGGTTGCTCAACAGAACGTGGTTTTTCAGAAGGTTCGCAACCCATGGGAATTTTCCGTCCGGTGCATTTAATTGTGACCAACGATATCCGTGTTGAACCATTTGGTATCCACATCTGGAACGACAATAAAATTTCAGATAAAGCCGCAGTATTAAACCTGAGTACGAGTATAAAAAACTATGCTTTAAAGCCAAAAAATGTATCGGTAATTAACCGGTTGTTTGATTCAGGCGGAAAGCTAGTTAAGGAAATTAAAAAAACGCTGATTGTTCCCGCAGGGAAAGAAATCCAGATTGATCAACAAACCGACAAAATCATCAATCCAAAACTTTGGTCTCTGGAAAGTCCATATCTCTATAGGCTGCAAACCACCATCATTGAGAATGGAAAAATTGTAGATGAACTTAAAACACCTTACGGCATCCGTTGGATCAGCTGGCCTATAGGCGATCAGGCCAATCAAAAGCAATTTTTATTAAACGGAAATCCAGTTTTTATTAACGGAATAGCAGAATACGAGCATTTAATAGGGCAGAGTCATGCTTTTAGTAAGGAACAAATCAGATCGAGGGTGATGCAGATTAAAGCAGCAGGTTTTAATGCCTTCCGCGATGCGCACCAGCCACACAATTTATTGTATTCTGATTATTGGGACAAGGAGGGGATTTTGTGCTGGACGCAAATGGCGGCCCACATCTGGTACGATACGCCCGAATTCAGGAAGAATTTTAAAGCACTTTTAACTGACTGGGTAAAAGAAAGAAGAAACAATCCTTCGGTAGTGTTATGGGGATTGGAAAATGAAAGTACCCTGCCCGAAGATTTCGCAAAAGAATGTACTGAACTAATCCGGAAACTGGATCCAACTGCTTCTTCACAAAGAAAAGTAACTACCTGTAATGGGGGTAAAGGAACCGATTGGGATGTGCCCCAAAACTGGACAGGTACTTATGGGGGCAATCCTTTAACTTATGGCGAAGACTTACTAAGACAGGTTTTAGTGGGAGAATATGGCGCCTGGAGAACCATTGGCCTGCATGATGTTGATGCGGCTGGTAAAAGTTATACCGAAAACAAAATGACAGATTTAATGGAAACTAAGGTGCGCCTGGCCGAATCGGTAAAAGATAAAACAGCTGGTCATTTTTTCTGGCTTTACAGCTCGCATGATAACCCGGGAAGGGTACAGGGAGGCGAGGGTTTAAGGGATCTGGATCGGATCGGACCCGTAAATTACAAAGGCATGTTTACGCCCTGGGAAGAGCCTACAGATGTTTTTTACATGTTCCGGTCTAATTATGCGCCCAAACAAACTGAACCTATGGTTTACATTGTTTCGCACACCTGGCCAAACCGCTGGATAAAACCTGGCATCAAAGATAGTGTAGTGGTGTATTCTAACTGTGATGAAGTAGAACTTTTTAATGATGTAAACGGACAGTCATTAGGCAAGAAAAAACGTGGGGCAATTGGTACGCATTTTCAATGGGACAAGCCGAATATTCAGTATAACGTTTTGTATGCTATAGGTTATGTTAACGGGAAAGCTGTAGCTAAAGATCAGATCATTTTACAGAACTTGCCACAAAGCCCTAATTTCAACCTGTTGGTTACCGATAAGAAAATAATCAATCCTGAAAATGGTTATCATTATGTTTATCGTTTAAACTGTGGAGGAGGCGATTATACCGATGTGAATGGCAATCAATGGTTCGCCGACCGGAATTTAACTTCGGCTGATCGTTTTGGTTCTACCTCATGGACGGCTAATTTTCCAGGTGTACCCGATTTTTTCGCCAGTCAACGCCGTACTTTTCAACCTATTAATGGCACTAAAGACTGGAAGCTTTTTCAAAGTTTCAGATATGGCAGAGGCCAGTTAAAATATCACTTTCCATTGCCAGATGGAGAATATTTGGTTGAACTTTATTTCATTGAACCCTGGCTGGGAATTGGCGGCGGTTTTGATGCCAAAGCCATGCGTTTATTTGATGTGGCCTTTAATGGAAAAACGGTTATTAAAGATTTAGATATCTGGAAAGAAGCCAGCAGCAATACATTATTGAAGAAAACAATCAAAACTTCAATCAAAGGTGGCTTTTTGGATATTAATTTCCCTGAGGTGAAAGTGGGGCAGGCGATAATTTCGGGTATTGCCATAGCCAGTTTAAATCGAAATATTAAGCCTGCATCAGCAAGCAATTCGCTTTTAATGAAAATAAAAAATGCCGAATTAAACAGCTGGCTGGATATTGGAGACGAGCAATTTAAAGGAGAGAAATCAGCATTTACTGATTTGCCTTCAAATTTATATGGCGCTGAATGGCTAAAAGCCACAGGTGGACAGAAAAGCATCGAATTTACCGCTACTGATAGTGTTGATGCCTTTATTACACTAAATAAAAACAGCAGTATTCCGCAGGGATTTGAAAATACGAAAAGCATTTTGGGCAACAGCCGAGATGAAACGTTTGATCTTTATCGCAAAAGACTTGTCCGCAACGAAAGAATCATTTTTGATAGCAGGGTGACCAGCGTTTTTATGTTGCCCGTTACCCATTTACAACCTGCTTACGATTTAAAAACGACCACAAGCTACAAAGCGACTGATGGCATTTTAGAGGGGAAAGATATTGTAAAAGCAGTATTGATGAACAAACAGCGCGTAATTTTTAATGCTGCCAATCAGGGAAGCCTCACCTGGAATATTTCAGTTGGCGTTGCTGATACCTACTCTCTAACCATTAAATACCATAACCCATCCAATCAGCCACTGAAAGCTAAACTGGAATTTTTATCGGCAGATGGAACCTTAATGAAAACAGAAATAGCAGAATTTGCCCCTACAAAAGAGGGGAAATGGAATTACCTGAACACCAATACCGGAAGCATGATTAATGCCGGAAGTTACCAGTTGCGCTTAACCGCCACAGAAACCAAAGGCTTGACAGTTGATGTTTTAGATGTTCAATAAGATAAGATGGTATAATATGTGGCCAAAATCTTATATTAATGATGATATTTAGCGATGCATATTTGTTTTAACCAAATTAATAAACGAGCCAACAAGTAATGAAAGGTCTACCTGTATTCGATCTTGCGATCATCTTCATTTACCTTGTTGGGATGATATTAGTTGGGGTTTATTTTTCGCGAAAAAATAAAAACTCCGAGCAATTTACAAAAGCTTCGGGCCTGATCCCCGGATGGGCGATAGGTTTATCTATTTATGCAACATTTTTAAGTAGTAACACTTTTTTGGGCGTGCCTGGTAAATCTTTTGGCAGCAACTGGAATGCATTTGTATTCAGTATTTCGATGCCATTGGCTGCGTGGGTAGCTTCTAAATATTTTGTGCCATTTTACCGCAATAGCGGAGAAATATCAGCTTATACCCATTTAGAAAAACGTTTCGGCGCATGGGCAAGGGTATATGCGGTAGTTTGTTTTCTGTTGACGCAGTTGGCCAGAATGGGGTCTATATTTTTCGGAATTGCGCTGAGCCTGCAGGCACTTACAGGCTTTTCCATGCAGATGATTATGATTGTAATGGGGATCTGTATCATTGTTTATACCGTTTTAGGAGGAATTGAAGCGGTAATATGGACAGAAGTGGTACAGGCGATTGTGAAAACCCTTGGTGCGCTACTCATTCTATATCTGATTATTACGAATATGCCGGGAGGTGTATCAAAGATTGTAGAGATTGGAAAATCTGCCGATAAATTTAGCCTGGGCAGTTTTAAATTCGATTTTGTCGGATCGTCGTTCTGGGTGGTTTTGCTTTATGGTTTTTTTATCAATCTGAACAATTTTGGAATGGATCAGAATTATATTCAGCGTTACCATACCGCATCATCAGGTAAAGCGGCTTCGAAATCAATCTGGTTATGTGTATGGTTATACATCCCTGCTTCACTGCTGTTTTTCATTATAGGATCTTGCTTGTTTGCTTACTATGAGGTTAATCCGGAATTGGTGCAGTCGATCAAACACCAGGTAGCTGTTGAGCGTTTGCCGATACATGCTTCGGCAGCAGAGGTCTTAAGAGTACAGAACGCGTTGGTTCCATCAGATTATGGAGATAAAATAATGCCGCATTTTATGGTGACCAAGATTCCGGCTGGTTTGGTTGGACTGATTGTTTCGGCCATTTTATCTGCAGCCATGAGTACCATTAGTTCTGGAATGAACGCTTCGGCAACCGTGTTTTCAGTAGATATTTACAAAAGGTATTTCAAACCCGACATCACCGAAAAACAAAATTTATCGCTGTTACATCTGGCTACGGTAGGATTTGGCTTGCTGGGCATGGTTGCAGGAATTGCCATGATCGGTGTAAAAAGCATTTTGGATGTTTGGTGGGAATTATCAGGCATTTTTGCGGCCGGTATGCTGGGGTTGTTTTTACTTGGGATTATTAGCAGGCAAACCAAAAACCATGAAGCCATTACTGCAACCATTATCGGTATTGCTGTAATTATATGGATGACATTTTCTTCACTTCTTCCTCCGGAATATGAAGTTTTTAAAAATCCTTTACATAAAAATATGATCATCGTAATTGGTACTTTAACCATTTTTTTAACAGGACTTTTCCTGACAAAAATTAAAAACAAAAAGATAAAAACAGTCAAATAAGCTCATTCAGAACTTTTTAGAGACAAAAAATATAGCACATTTACCATATCAAATTATAATGGAAAACTCACAAAAAGGGTTCATCCCGGTTATGCTCACGCCATTTTTGAGCAATGGGAACATCGATTATCCTGCTTTAACACAACTTACGGAGATTTATTTACAGGCAGGGGCTTCAGGTTTGTTTGCCAATTGCCTCTCGAGCGAGATGTTCGAATTGAGTGATAAAGAAAGAATTCAGGTTATAAAACATGTGGTAAAAGTGGCAAATGGTGCCGTACCTGTTGTAGCCACCGGAACCTTTGGCGGTGAAATTGCCAAACAAGCTGATTTTATAAAAGAAGTAAGCGATGCAGGTGTAGAAGCTGTAATTGCCATTACCAGTTTATTGGCCAATGAAGCGGAAAGCGATGAAATATTTAACGCCCGAGTGTTCGATCTGCTGCGTCAAACGGATGAAATTCCGATGGGTTTTTACGAATGCCCTGTACCCTACAAAAGAGTATTAAAGCCACAGCAACTGGCCGATTTTGTCGCCACAGGAAGGGTAATTTACCATAAAGATACCAGCCTGGATCTTAATCAGATAAAAGAAAAACTCAAACTCACCGAGGGGTATGCTTTTGGCTTGTACGATGCCTATATGGTTCACGCAGTAGAATCATTGAAGGCAGGCGCTTCAGGATTATCCTGTATTCAGGGTAATTACTTTCCGGAGTTAATTGTTTGGTTATGTGATCATTATAATGATGAATTGCTTAACGAAGAGGTACAGGCTGTGCAGCAGTTTTTGATCGATAATATGGAGGTGATGCATCATGTTTATCCAGTAGTATCCAAATATTTTCTGCAAAAACGAGGTTTAAACATTTCGACTTTTACACGCAGAAATGTTGGTGCATTTACAAGTAGTGAAGTAAAAGGAATGGAAACCTTATTTGATGATTACACCTCGTTACGCAATAATTTGAATATTAAGGTTTTTATATGATATTCTTCAAACCTCGCAGGTTTGAACTAGAAAGACGTTTGCGCTCGTTTCCAAACGAGCGCAAAAATAGTTAAACGATTCTATCGTTTGTAACCGATAAACTATTCAACGCTCGTTAGAAACGAGCGTTAGCGAAACGATCGCGAATGAAATTTAATTCAAATATTTCCTTTTATAATCCAAAGGAGTCATCCCGGTTACCTTTTTAAAGTGCCTGTAAAAATTAGATACATTGTTGAAGCCGCAATCAAAACAGATCATTTCGGTGGGTAGTTTATTCTCAATCAAGAAACGACAGGCATGACTTACCCGGATCTCAATCAGAAAATCATAATAGGTTTTTTTCGTCATTAATTTAAAATAACGGCAGAAAGAAGTCACGCTTAAATTGCTTAACGACGCCACTTCCTCTAAAGTAATATCCTTTTTATAATTACTAAGCGTATAATTGCAGATTTTATTGATGCGTAGAGTTTCTGATTCGTTCGATTGGTAAAAAGTATTTTTACTGGTTACAATGGTCGAATATTCATCCGTTTCTGCCAGCGTTTTTAATATCGAAAGTAAAATGATAATGCGGTCTAAATTCGTTGCATCAACAGCTGCCCGCATTAAATCAACCAGTTTATCTTTAGCCTTACCTTTAATTACCATGCCACTTTTGGCTTTTTCGAACAATTTAGGGATCAGGTAAGCTTCTGGCAAAGTAAGCAGGTATTTGCCTAAACAATCAGGCAAAAAATGGATTACCATGGCTTCCGTTGTCAGGTCTGGATTGTTCTGAAAATACTCATCCTTGCAGCGCCAGGTGTGGGGCAGGTTTTCACCCAGCAATACCATTTCATCAGGCACAAAATTACTGATGTTATCGCCGATAAAGCGGACACCTTCACCTTTGATTACATAATGAAGTTCCAGTTCAGGATGATAATGCCAGATGTTCCCAAAATCGGGTTTAATGTCGTGGCGGATACTAAAAGAACTTTGTAAAGTAATGGGGACTTTATGAAAATGGGGTTTCATCTCAGGGTTAAAATATTTGGTTAGCACCGCAACAATCAACTCAACTCAATTTGTACAGCAGGCCTAAAGTTAAACAGTTAAATGATAATATCCTATATTAATTGGCTAAAAACCATTAGAAAATAGTGTTTTTCTATGTAGAGTTTTGTGTAAGGCCCGATAGGCGTAACCAAATTACAAATCGACAAATTATTTTCCTATAAATTTTTTGTTTATTAATAAATTATGAGACAAGGGAAAACAACCAAAAATTCTACTAATTTAGGCTGCGTATTTAAACATGCTCATCATCAAAACTGTTGGTAGTGGGATGGATCCCGTTTAAAAATTTTATGCTTCAAAAATTGCAAATTCCATTAAAAATATATTCAATTAAAATATCAAATACATGAAATCATCCATTTTGGCCTTATTGTTAACATTCTCCGGTATGACAGCCATTTTTGCACAGACGAATGCCGCTGCCGATAAAGAAACCTATACCAAAATGATTACCGATCGTGCTGCTAAAATTGTGACCAATTTAGGCCTTAACGATGCCAGGAAAACAGAAAAAGTTACGGTAATTGTGCGCGATCAGTACAGCGATCTGAATGATATTTATGCTGCGCGTGATGCCAGGGTTAAAGAAATTAAAGAAAGAAATAAAGATAATAAGGTAGAGCGCGACTCGGCACTTGCAAAAGATGGACGTATTGTAGAAAAAGCTTTAAACAAACTGCATAAAAAATACATCAACAAACTTTCTGCTCAACTAACTAATGAGCAGGTGGAGCTGGTTAAAAACGGCATGACTTATAATGTGTTGCCTATCACTTATAAAGCTTATCAGGAAGAAATTTTAACACTGACAGAAGATCAGAAAAAACAGATCCTAATCTGGTTAACCGAGGCGCGGGAGCATGCCATGGATGCAGAATCATCTGATAAAAAACATGCATGGTTCGGGAAATACAAAGGCCGCATCAATAACTATCTTTCAGCAGCTGGTTATGACCTTAAAAAAGAAGGTATAGAATGGGAGAAGCGTAGAAAAGCAAAAACACAAACAAATTAGCACCAATAGCAAAGCGTCAATAAGGGGGGGGGGTGTTTTTTATTCAGGAATATTTCATTTATATATGAATTTATATTTAAATTGTATAATGAATAAAATTACTAAAAAACTTATAAAGAGCAGGTTATTTTTTAATTGATAAAATTGCAGAATTACCAGCATTATTTAGTTTGAAAAGATAGATTTTACAACATTAATGTAAAATTTAAATATTATTCTAACCAATAATTTTTTAATCTAAAAATAAAATATGAGCAACCACAAAGACAATTAATGGTAGATAGATTTTTAAGATAACGCGATCTAACTCTTTTGCCTAACTAGCAAGCTGTAAAAGCAAATAACAAACAAACCCATCCTTAACCGGAAACACTATTGAATAAACTGTATAGAACAATTGTCTCTTTACAGCTTATTTATGCTGAATGAAATTGATCAGGCTAAATGCATGATTGATGTCAGATTAGCTGTATTAGTAAAAAAAAAACTAACCAAATAACAAATATGAACTCAAAATTTTTACGAAAAACCTCATGGGTTTTAGTGCTCATGCTATTCACATGTGCCGCTGTTTTTGCGCAACAAAAACAGATTACCGGTAAGGTGGTAGACAAAAAAGACGGGCAACCCATTCCGGGTGTAACTGTCGGGATACGTGGCAAAACCAACAACGTAAGCACCAATGATAAAGGTGAATTTGCACTGATTGCCGATCCTGCCACTGATGCATTAGTATTTTCTTATGTTGGCTTTATCAGGCAAACTATTCCGTTGGCCGGAAAAACCAGTCTAACGGTAAATTTTGTAGAAGACAGTCAGAATTTAGATCAGGATGCCGTTGTGGTTATCGGTTACGGAACGAAGAAACGGAGTGAGATTTTAGGGTCGGTAGCCAACATCAGGGCTGAAGAAATTCAGGATTTACCCGTACCAAATATTGCGGCTGCACTTCGGAATAAGATTGCAGGTGTAGGTGTTAACTCCGTTTCAGGCAAACCCGGCTCGTCGGTTACCATAAATATCAGAGGAGCATCAAGATCGGAGCAATCTGCTTTACTTGGAGCCACCACAGAACCATTATACGTAATTGATGGGATTACAGTTACCCGCGATGATTTCGATAATTTAGATCTAACCATGGTTGAAGATATCTCCTTCCTGAAAGATGCTTCAGCAGCCATTTATGGTGCATCGGGTGCCAAGGGAGTAGTTTTGATTACCACTAAAAAAGGAAAAAGAGGAAAACCCCAAATCAGTTATACCGGGTTTTTAGGTTTTTCTGATAATGCAGCAAATGTAGATATGCTTTCTGCCTACGAGCATGCCCAGCTGCTGAATGATGGTTATAGGATTTCAAATGCGCCGACTTCTTCTATTTTCTCTGCCGCAGATTTAGAACAACTAAAAAATAGCAATATTAAAGGTTGGTTTGATGAATTGTGGAAGGTTTCTAAGGTAAACCGGCATAATATGAATGTTTCCGGTGGGTCTGAAGCGATCACTTTTTTTGCCGGAGGAAATTATTATGATGAATCTGGTAACTATGGTGGTATCAACTACAGTAAATATGCTTTCAGGTCAGGCATGAATGCTAAAATTATGGATGGGCTAACAGCTACTGTTACCTTAAATGCAGATTTTTCGAAAAAGACAAGTGATACCTATAAAAATGGTGGAGAAAACGACCAGGCTTTTTTCCAACAGTTAATTACAACACCTAAATGGGTGCCGATTCAAATTGATGGTAAACCAATTAATTACAATAACAGTACCAATCCACTCGCTGTTGTAAATTCAGGAAACAATATTTTCGATAAATCTCAAGGCCTAGCGTTAAATGCTTCAGTTGATTATAAGCCAAAATTTATCCCTGGTTTAACCGGGCGCCTGCAATTTGGTAAAAATAACCGAAGCGGCACAAGTGGCCAATATGTTCCGCCATATACGGTCTATAATTTCAAAACAACCGGGCAAAACAGTTTACTTTATACCAACGAAGTTGTAAGTACAATTACAGCAGTAGGGGCCGCAAATACGCAGCTTTCTTCGGGTACAAACTCATCTTCAAGTTACCAGGCTATCGCATCACTAAATTACGACAGGACATTTGGAAAACATAGCCTGAATGTGTTAGCTGCTTTCGATCAATCAGAGGGTGTAAATGAGCAACTGAATGTATACTGGAGAAATCAGGTTTTACCAGATATTGACGAATATTGGGGTTTCGACCACTCAACTTTCACATTACAAAACAAAAGCATTTTCGAATCGGTTCAGCGTTCTTACATTGGCAGGTTAAATTATGATTATGGTAAAAAATATTTTATTGAAGCAATTGCCCGTATGGATGCATCTTCAAATTTTGCACCTGGCAACCGCTGGGGCTTGTTTCCAAGTGTTGGTTTAGGATGGGCGATAAGTGAAGAAGATTTCTTTAAAGACAATGTCAAATTTGTAGACCGATTAAAAGTTAGGGCCAATTATGGATTGGTGGGAGAAAGCAGGATTAATGCTAGGTTATGGCAATCGAGATATACTGTTGATCCCGCAGGATACCTGTATAATGAAACATTAAATGGTGGACTCAATCCTGAGATCATGCCTAATCCTGATATTACCTGGGAAAAAGCACGTACATTCAACTTAGGTGTAGACGCCTCCTTCTTAAAAAATAGCATCAATTTCACTTACGAATTTTATCATAGGTATTCATACGATATGTTTGATAAAGGGAACAACGAAAATTTCCCGATGTATGCAGGTTTTGAAGCACCATTGTTAAATTACCAGCAACGTACCAATTGGGGGCATGAGTTTTCAATAGGTTATAAAGCAAAAATTGACAAAAACTGGGGCGTAAATACCGATATTCTCTTTGGTTTTGCCAATAGCCGGATTGACCAGATGTTTTATAATGAATTTCAGCTATGGGATATTACCTATCCTGATTTAAAATACCAATTCGGAACAGATCCCAATAAATATAACAGTGGCAACTATGGATTGATTTCGAAGGGGATGCTGAGAACACAGGCGGATGTAGATGCACTTCTCAATCAATATCCAACATATACGATTAACAACAAGGTACCACAGGTTGGCTGGTTGTATTATGAAGATACGAACGGCGATGGAAAAATTACCGAAAAAGATCAGGTTCCGATGTTCGAGTCTACCAATTCTTTCGGTATTGGCTTTAATGTGGCCGTCTCTTACAAAACATTGAGTTTAAGTACAAACTTTGTAACCAGGTTTGGCGGAAAGGTGTTTTTTGATAGCAAATCAAAAGCACCTGCAAGTACAACGGTTAATGTTCCGGCTTATTGGCGCGATCACTGGACAGCTGAAAACCCAAATGCAGAATTTCCAAGGTATGATGATGCCGGTATAGCAGCAGGTTGGAATTCAACTTTCTGGGCCAGAAGCGGCACCATGATCAGGATCAACAACATGACCTTAACCTATAAGATGCCAAAAAGCTTGCTGAGCAGGGTTGGCTTAGCAGATTCTCGCTTGGTTTTAACAGGAAATAACCTATGGACTATCGTAAATCCGCTTAAATACAAAGATCCGTACTCTTCAACAATTTATGACTATCCAACTTTAAGGACAATTTCCTTAGGCTTGAATATAAGTTTATAAAGGTTACAAACTTAAAATCTGAATAATGAAATTTATATATAAAAATACTTTGGCAATAGCCATGTTTGCCCTGCTGATGGCATCTTTTTCGGGATGCAAGAAAGATTTCTTCGATATAAAAGACAGAAATGGGATTGACTCCAGGATATGGGACAATGAAGGGGCTATACAGTTTCTGTTAAATGATACCTATGATGTTGTTATGCCTGATTTCCCTTACGAATTGGCTGCAAACAATGTAATATACGCAAGTGATGAAGACCGTCTTTCTTCATCAGAAAGTATTATGCGTAAAGCAATTGGCGTAAATGGTACCCTAACTTCTAATGATGTGAAGTTTATTGCTACGAAATATCAGGGAGTCAAAGGGGATAACAGGTATTTCGACATTGCACGCTGTAACGTTGCCATCAAGGAAATTCCTGGAGGCAACCTGGCACAAGATTCAAAAAATAAACTGCGGGGACAATTTTTTGCACTAAGGGCACTCTCTTATTTTGAATTGACCCGACTGTATGGTGGTGTTCCATTGGTACTTACCCCGCAAAATCCAGATAATGTTGAGTTAACTGGAAGAGCCAGCGCATCAGCATGTTTTAAGTCTATTGTAAGTGATTTGGATTCTGCAATGGTTTTGTTAAATAATGTAACCTGGAATGATGGAAATGAGCGTGGTAAATTTACCCGTAAGGCAGCGGCCGCATTAAAAGGCAGGGTATTGTTATACTGGGCAAGTCCACAGTTTAATCCTTTAGATGATCCTTCACATCCTTTTGATCAAAGCAGGTGGGCCACGGCATATCAGGCCTGTAAAGAAGCTTATGATATATGCAAAGCTTCAGGCAACAGTTTATTGCCGAACTACGGAGATATTTTTTTAAAGGAAGGAACCAGTAATACTGAAGCTATAATTGTGCGTTCTTATTCTAATAAAGTTGAAAAAAGAGGTCAAAATGTAGAAGCCAAAGCAAGACCAACAGAAGAGGGTGGTGGTGCATCCGCATTTGTTCCGACCTTAAATCTTGTAAACACTTATACCATGAAGGACGGAGTTCCGGTTGGGCAGGCCAGCTCGTTCACTTACGATCCGGTGCTGTTTTGGGTAAACCGCGATCCAAGATTGGATGCTACGATCGCTTACAACGGAAGCAGCTGGAAATTAAGTGGCGCAAGCAGCAGGAGACAATGGAATTATATTTCAAATATTACCGAACCATCGCCACAGGGTTTTTACATGAAACGATTTTGCGATCCTGAACTGGTGAAAGGAGCTGTGGCATATGCCAATGATTTTGGAGGGAATGGTTTAGACTGGATAGAATTGCGTTATGCTGAAGTGATTATGAACCTGGCAGAATGTGCCAATGAAACAGGTAACCTTAATGAAGCACAAAATTTGGTAAAAGAAATCAGAGTCCGTGCCGGTATTCAGGCCGGAACAAAAAATTACGGACTAGACCTGGCTTCATCGAAATTACTCATGCGTGATTTGATACTGAAAGAAAGAATGGTGGAATTTGCGTTCGAAGGTAAACGTGCCTACGATTTAAGACGCACCAGAAATTACCATCTTTTACAAGGCACAATGCAAACCATACAATGGGAAACAAAATCTGCAGTACTGAAAACCGAGCTTGAAGGAGTTACCGCAAATGGAACACGTTTTAGAGAAGGAGTTAATATCAATGATAAAACATCTTTTGAGAAATACTTCAAAACTACAATATTAAACCAGGGTGCAACAGGTTTCAGTATACCAGAAACCTATTATTTTTATGCTTTGCCATCAACATTTATGAATTCCAGTCCACTATTGGAGCAAACAATTGGTTGGGATGGCGGCACTTTTGATCCTTTAAAATAATTCTTTATTTAAACAGATAAAATCATGAAAAGAATTTTAAAATATTTGGGCTGTGTGGCTATAGGAGCCCTGGCTTTTTCATCATGTAAAAAAGAGGGAGAAAATATATTCAATATGTTTGATGATGTAACCGTAACCTATCATTCAACAAACCCGTATGCAATAACCGATTATAAAGAAGTAAATGCAGGTGATAGCGTGTATCTGGATTACACCATAACCTCTGCAAAAGAAGATATGTATGCCGTGTGTATTTTCGAAACATCAGCTGCTATACCCGCTAAAATTATACTTAATGATAATCAAAGAAGAAATTATTCGGGAGTTGTAAAATTAAAAATGAATACGCGTGTTGGTAAAACATCCTATCGTGTTTGGGCCTTAAATAAGGCAGGTGTTTATTTGGGAGATGGTTATAAAACGGTTACAATAGAAGTAAGATCAGATTATAAATATTGGTCTTCGAGAGAATTGTATATTCCTGATACATTAGGTAAAGTGAAAAACTGTTACATGTCACTTTCAACCGGAGAATTATTCAATTACAGTAATGGTGCATCAAGTTCTGATAAAATAGATCTGGGATTGTATAGAACGCCGGTAAGCGGGACACCAAATACATATCTTTACAATGTGTATGCTTTAAATTCAAGCCCGATTCCTTTTACTCCATACGACATTAGCACCTGGACCAAAAAGGCAACTTTATTTGCCGCACCAAAAACCGCACAGTCTGCCGCTTTTTTAAATCTTCGAACAGGCGATCAGATTCTTGCAGCAGGAAAAAGTGCAAAGCCCACTCTTAAGGGCATCTCTACCGGATTGATTCCGGGGAGTTTGTTTTATTTTTTAACAGCTGAAGGCAAGTATGGTGCTTTTTACGTGAATTCTGTATCAAGTAATAACTCAACTGGCGGTGTATTCTTAAACGTTGATGTAAAAATTCAGAATTAATATTACCATTTTCGGAGTTCAATACCTGGACATTAATTCATCTGAAACGAGACAAAATTTGTCTCGTTTTTTTTATTTAAGAATGTTGCATTTATATATGAATTTTATTTCTACCTTGTGTTATCAATTTATCTTTAGATATAGAATTATAGGATTTGTTTTTTCGTTATGACAATATTATACCATACATAGCAAAAATCATATAAAAAATACCCATATATAGATTGCAATTTTGAAAATAATATACTTTCTAACCAGAATAAAAACCGAGATCAAAGTAAAAAATGAGCCAAATCACCCCACATTATCATCGATTCTTTTTATTAGAAACCGTTGTTGATTCTTTTATCATTAAATAATTTACTTCTATTTTAACCGCTCCCTTAATACGCTCCGCTTGTAAAGTTAAAACGATACTATAATTGCTCAATTGATTGAAGGTTGAAAACTTTTGATCATTGAAGAGGTCGCAACATTAAAAGCAGACGGTAAATTGTCTGAACAGAATTGAAAACTAACCAAATAATAAGATGAACTTAAAATTTTTACGCAAAATTTCTTTGCCCTTGCTATTAATGCTATTGGCAAGTACAATGCTCTTTGCCCAGGACCGAAAGATCACAGGTAAGGTTGTAGATCAGGCCGATGGACGGGGAATTCCCGGGGTAAATGTAAGTCTGAAAGGTGTGCCAAGCAATGTAAGCACAAACGGTGACGGCGTTTATGCCATCCAGGTTAAATCTGATGCAGATGTTCTTGTTTTCTCTTACATTGGCTATACCAGACAGACCGTACCAGTAGGTACACAGACTACAATCAATGTAAAACTGGTTTCAGATAACCAAAATTTAGACGATGTAGTGGTGGTTGGTTACGGTACACAGAAGAAAGTCACGTTAACAGGAGCAGTTTCTACCGTTAATATGAAAAGTGTTGAAGATGTACCTGCACTATCTTTAAGTGCTGCATTGCGTGGTTCTGCACCTGGTCTCTCTGTTTCTGGAGGCGCACAAAGACCAGGACAGGGTACTACCATCACTGTGCGTAACCCTGTTGTATACTCTAAAGATAGCCAGCAAGGCACCAATCCGATATTCGTAATTGATGATGTGATCAGAACCCAGGCCGATTTTGATTTATTGGATCAAAATGTGGTGGAGAGCGTTTCCATTTTGAAAGATGCTGAGGCAGCTATTTATGGCGTTTCCGGAGCTAACGGTGTTGTAATTGTTCGTACCAAAAGAGGTAGATCAGGTGCTCCCCGAATCAATTTTAGCAGTTCAGTAGGTTTTAACGACGCAACAAAACTACCGAACATGATGTCGGGTATACAGTTGGGTAATTTTGTTAACGATTATTTGAACGCTCAGGTTTACCAGCAAACATCTGCAGGAACTGTAGTAAATAACTTTATCAATGCTGACGGCTTTAAAGTAGTTAATAATGTAGCAGAAAGTACCCGACAGACACTTTATTATACTCCTGATGAATTAGATTATTTCTCCGCAAACAACCATAACTGGTTAGCAGATGCTTTTCAAACTTCTAATATTTACCGCCAGGCATTAAATATTAGTGGAGGTAGCGATAAGGTTACGTATTTTTTAGGTGGCGATTACATCACTCAAAACTCTAATTTCAAAGGCGTTAATTCTAGTAAATATGGTTTAAGGGCCAGTATTGATGCTAAACTTTCGAAAAGGTTAAACGTTTCGGCTTCAATAAGCACCGATGTTTCATCATCGCGAAGCTATTATTACAAGCTTAATAGCACTTCCGAAAGTTTAGATAATGATGTGGCAACTTTACAAAACGTTAATCCATGGTCTGAATATTTTATCAACGGAAATCCTGTGATTTTAGGCGCAAGTAATACCGGTGGTTTAGAAAACATCAACTTTTTCTTAGTTCAAAATTCAGATAATTTTACCAGTTCAAAATCTTATGTGATGAATATGCTTGGTAAAGTTACTTACGAAATCCCTGGCATTAAAGGTTTAACCGCTACTGCTACAATAAATAAGAACATCAACAGTTCTAACGGTAAACAGTACGGAACTACATTCAACTATTATAAATATTTAGGTACAGGTGCCAACAACCATATTCCTGGTGGAGTGCTCCAAGGCGTTTTCCCAATAAAGAATGGTGATAGGATCAGGCTTAATCCAGTATTTGCAGATAGCTACCAATTAAATGCTGGCTTTAATTACAACAGGTCTTTTGGTAAACACAATATATCAGCCATTGCACTCGTAGAGCAAAGAGAGCTTTCTTCAGAAGGCGTAGCGGCACAGGCCGAAGGAATTGTTGCCGGTGGACTACCTTATCAAAACTTTACTGTTGGAACACAAACTTCTAATCAATCCGGGCAGGTGAGCGAAACAGGATTTCAGTCTATAATTTCGCGTATCAATTACGATTACGATAACAAATACCTATTACAATTGGTATATCGTAGAGATGGTAGTTCAAGATTTGCTCCTGGTAAAAATTGGGGCGGTTTTCCAGCAGCATCTGTTGGATGGGTAGTTTCTCAGGAAAAATTCTTTAAAGATAAATTCCCGGCCATAAACCTGTTCAAATTGCGGGCATCAGTTGGTTTAACAGGAACAGATGCAACCAAAGCTTATCAGTACCTGGCATCATACAATTTAGGCACAGGAAGCAGTGGTGGTGCCGTATTTAACGAAATTGACCGAAGCATTGCGATCAGAACCAATATTGCAATTCCAAATGGAGATGTAGTGTGGGACAGTTATTTAAAAACGAATTATGGTTTTGATATGGGGCTGCTTAAAAATAAATTATCCATCTCCGGAGAATATTTCTGGACGCGTGGATACAATCTTTTATCTACGTTAACATCTTCAGTACCTGCAACCATTGGCGCAGCAGTACCTACTGAAAATTTTGCTGAAGCCAATATGTTCGGTTACGAGATCAGTGTAGGCTACAAAGATCAGATAGGGAAATTTAATTATAGCTTTACACCATTCTATACCTGGAGCGACAACAAAAACATTAAATATGATGTTTCTACCGCACAACTGGGTACTATTGACGATAACACCGGCACCTCTAGCGATAGAGGCTATATCGGTTATAAATCACTTGGTATTATCAGGACACAGGCAGAAGCTGATGCCATTATTGCACAAAGAATCAATGGATCGGCAGTGCAAAATGATCCAAAAAAGGTTAAAATTTTAAATGATATTCTGCAGCCGGGCATGATCAACTATGAGGATGTAAACGGTGATGGTATTATTGATACTAAAGACAGGCAATTTGTTACCAAAAGACAGAATAACCATAATAACTTAGGACTAAACTTTAGTGCCGGCTATAGCGGTTTAAGTTTAAATGTAGTAATGGGCATTTCTTGGGGCGGTTATACCAGTATTGGTGGATTAAAACCTAGCGGAACGAGCCCATCGGTATATGGCAACAGGGCAGCTTATTGGGCAGATCACTGGACACCAACAAATACGAACGCAGCTTATCCTAACCCATATTTTTCAAGCGTTTATGAAAGTACTGACTTTTGGTTGGTGCCCGCAACTCAATTTGCCATCACAAATGCAAATTTAAGTTATAATATCCCAACAAAATGGATAGAAAAAGTAGGGATATCTAGTTTAAGGGTATTTGCGCAGGCTACAAACCCGGTTCAGTTTATCAATCCATTCCCAGGGAATTACAGAGATTTTGCCAGTCCGGTAGGAACATACCCATCGCTTAAAACTTATTCATTCGGTTTAAACGTAGGCCTTTAATTTTAATTATCATGAAAAAGATTTATATCATAATTTTAGCAGCCTGTACAACATCATTGATGTTTAGCAGTTGTAAAAAAGTGCTCGAAAAACAAGATTTGGGTAGTTTTACTGCCGATCAGGTTTACAACGATTCTACTACAACAAAATTAAGTATCGATTATATCTACAGCCAAAATCAACCGGCCTGGTTTGGTAACGTTGGTGGCTTAAGTGCTTCAGTTAGTTCACTTTCAGAAGAGCAGTACGGTGACAACGTTTTTGTTAAAGGCACGGCTACCATCGAATCTGTTACCGATTTGGGCAATACCAATACCGCTGGTAATTACGTAAAAATCAGAACGATCAATATGTTTATCAGGGATGTTAATGCAGGTACGCTGGACCCGGCCGTGAAAAAGAGATTTATTGCGCAGGCTTATTTCTGGAGAGCATTTAGGTATTTTGAACTGGTAAAATTATACGGAGGCGTACCCCTGGTACTGACCCCACTTGATGCCGTTGGCGAGGAAGCCAAAAAAGCAGCCCTTTTACCGAGGAACACCACAACTGAAACCTTTGCCCAGATTGCCAGGGATTTAGATTCGTGCATTAAATATATTCCTGCAAGATGGCCGAAAAATGATGATTATGGCCGCATTACGAAAGGAGCTGCCCAGGCTTTTAAAGGCAGGGTTTTATTAACTTTTGCTTCGCCTGAATTTAATTCCGGCAATCAAATTTCAAGATGGCAAGATGCCTATAATGCCAATACTCAAGCTATAGCAACACTATCGGCCAATGGTTTTGGTTTGTATCCAAAATTTGATGTAAGTTTATGGACTACAGAAGGAAGTAGCGGTGGAAGTACCCCTCGAAATCCTGAAGCCGTTTTAGCAACGCTTTATAATACCGGAACCACAGACATTGGACAGAACAATAATACTTATCCAAACGCAACAGTTCCAAAATATATTGGAAGTGCAGGTGGATCAAATCAACCTACCTGGGATATGGCTTTAGCTTTTCCGATGAAAGATGGAAAGGATATAGGCACATCAAAATATACTTATAATCAGGCTACATTTTATAAAGACCGCGATCCCAGATTTGAACAGACGATTGCCTACAACGGATGTAACTGGCCCTTATCAGCCAATCCAAACTACCGTCTTTGGACCTACTATTATAGTAAAAACAATGCGTTAACATCTACTGAAAGTTCGGCGAGTTCCAGCGGTTTATATTTGAGAAAAGCAATAGATCCTGCGCTTACCTTAGCTACATTTTTAAATGCAGGTACAGATTGGTTGGAAATCCGTTATGCTGAAGTATTACTTAACCAGGCAGAATGTGCTGCTGAAATTGGCAATGTTGGACAGAGTCAGGAAGCTTATGCCAATATTATCGCGATAAGAAAAAGAGCCGGGATTGAAGCAGGTGCAGATGGACTTTACGGATTAACCGCCGGGCTTAGCACTACGCAATTGGTTACTGCAGTAATGAAAGAGAGACAGATAGAGCTTGCATTTGAAGGTAAACGCTTTTGGGATTTAAGACGCCGTAAATTATTGGAAACTGTGTTAAATGGCAAAAGAAGATTAGGTGTAACCATTGCGCTGAAAAGTACGGGTACCAATACCGATTATATATTGAGCTCACGTGATGCATCTGCAAGTACCAATTTAGATGCCCTTTACACTTCGAGTTTCATCGTTACTACTAAGCAGTTGGATACCTATAACATTGCTTATCAGGCTGGGGTTTACTTTTTCGGTATCCCAACGGTATCACTCAACAACAACATCAATTTAAAACAGAACAATACCTGGGGTGGTTCTTTTGATCCGCTTCAATAGGTATTTCAAGATCTTCAGGGCGGTTTGCTCATCACCCTGATTTTTTATATTTGGTTTTTAGAAAAGGGAACATTAATTTGTTTCCTTTTTTTTTTCATTTAAGAATGTTACATTTATATATGAATATTATTTCTATCTTGTAACACGGTTGCAGAAATGAATTTGATTTGTTACAGCCATTTTAACCAAATGAAAAGATAGTACAATACCTGGCCAAAATTATACAGTAAACAGCCAATTTTTGCATGCAATTTTGAAATATAATATACTTTCTAACCAAAACTGATAACCAAAGAAATAAACAGAAATGAGCCGATTTTTATAAAATTCCCGATTGACAATTTCATCAATCAAAAAATATCAGCTAAATTTCTTTTGCTTCTTTAACGGGCAAAACACAAATGAAAAAGAACTTTTTAAATCTGTTGTTCACAACAGCATTAATGCTCTCCGCAAATTACGCATCTGCGCAATACCCGAACATACCGCCTGAAGTCAAAAAATCTTCCGATTCAATGATGAAAGAAGCTTATCACCTGTCAGACATTGCCTGGGAAAAAGCCAAGCCGGTTATAGCGAAGGAAGCTGCCGAGGGTAAGCCATATATTCCATGGGCTGGCCGACCTACCGATCTCCCTCAATCTAAATTATTAGCCTTTCCTGGTGCAGAAGGGGGAGGTGCATACAGTTTTGGTGGCCACGGAGGCAGGGTAATTGTAGTTAAAAATTTAAACGATAGTGGTCCTGGCTCTTTACGTGATGCCTGCGAACAAGGTGGTGCGAGGATTGTTGTTTTCAATGTTGCAGGAATTATCAGGTTGAAAACACCATTGATTATTCGTGCCCCATATATTACCATTGCTGGCCAAACTGCACCTGGAGATGGTGTTTGTGTAGCTGGCGAATCAGTTTGGTTAAATACCCATGACGTTATTGTTCGCTTTATGCGTTTTAGAAGAGGTGAAACTTTTGTAGGCCGCAGAGATGATGCCATTGGCGGAAATCCAGTGGGCAACATCATGATTGATCACGTTTCTGCAAGCTGGGGATTAGACGAAAACATGTCGATGTACCGCCACATGTATAATGATAGTACAGGTAAAGCCGAAGAAAAATTAGGAACCGTCAACATTACGATCCAAAATTCGATTTTTTCTGAAGCATTAGATTACTGGAACCATGCGTTTGGCAGTACATTAGGTGGCGAAAACTGTGCCTTTGTACGTAATCTTTGGGCTGATAATGGTGCCCGTAATCCATCAATTGGTTGGAACGGCATTTTTAACTTCGCCAATAACGTAGTGTTTAACTGGAATAACCGCTCTACAGATGGCGGCGATTATACCGCACAGTACAACATCATCAACAACTTTTACAAACCAGGACCTGTTACCGAATTAAAAGACCCGATCAGCTACCGCATTTTAAAACCCGAATCTGGCCGCAGTAAATTACCTTATGTTGTTTTCGGACGTGCTTATGTAGCCGGAAATATTATTGAGGGCAATGAAAAAGTAACCAAAAACAACTGGGATGGAGGCGTTCAGCTGGAAGATAAAAAAGGAAATTTAATGTCTTATGAGCAGGCGAGTAAATATTTCGCAGCGATGAAAGCTAAAGATCCATTCCCGATGCCTAAAATCAGCATTATCCCAACGTTACAAGCAAAAGACTATGTATTGGCAAATGCAGGTGCTACTTTACCAAAGAGAGATCCGGTTGATACCCGCGTAGTTAAACAGGTGGCTACCGGAAAAATTGAAGTTCACCCTAACGCTAAACCATCTGCATTTCAATTCGAACACCGCAGATTGCCTGGCGATTCTTATAAACAAGGTATCATTACAGAAGTTTCTCAGGTAGGCGGTTATCCGGAATATAAAGGAACGCCATATAAAGATAGCGACGATGATGGCATGCCAGATGCATACGAAATTAAAAACGGCTTGAATCCTAAAGATGCATCTGATGCAGCTAAAATCACTAAAAGTGGTTATTCGAATATCGAAGTTTATCTAAATAGTGTGGTTCCTGTTTCAATCGTAAAACCAAACTAATATGCGTACCTGGAATTCAATTTTTAGCATAATTGCGCTATGCAGTGTTGGAAATGTTGCTTTTGCACAGTATCCGGTTATCCCTGAAGCAATGGAAAAGAAAGCCGATTCGCTGTTGAAAAACATTGAAGAGCAATCAGAATTACAGTTTTTGAAAGTAAAACACATTGTAGATGAAGAGGCAAAACATGGTAAACCTTATATTCCATGGGCGGCTAAACCGAGTGATTTACCACAAGCCAAAATGGTTGCCTTTCCTGGTGCAGAAGGTGGTGGTGCTTATTCGTTTGGCGGTAGAGGCGGGAAAGTTTACGTTGTTACCAGTCTCGAGGATTCGGGCAAAGGAACTTTACGCGAGGCCTGCGAACAAGGCGGGGCAAGGATTATCGTTTTCAATGTTTCGGGTATTATCAGGTTAAAAACACCATTGATTATCCGCGCACCTTATATTACCATTGCTGGCCAAAGTGCACCTGGAGATGGGGTTTGTGTGGCTGGCGAATCCGTTTGGATCAATACCCATGATGTCGTGATCCGATATATGCGTTTCCGTCGTGGTGCAACTGACGTTACCCGCAGAGATGATGCCATTGGTGGTAATCCTGTCGGAAATATTATTATTGACCATGTTTCTGCAAGCTGGGGATTAGATGAAAACATGTCGATTTATCGCCACGTTTACGACAAAAAAGATGGTTCTAAACCAGAGAAATTACCAACGGTAAACGTTACCATTCAGAATTCGATTTTTTCAGAAGCTTTAGATACCTATAATCATGCCTTTGGAAGCACCATTGGAGGTTTAAATTCAACTTTCATGCGTAACCTTTGGGCGTCAAATATCAGCCGTAATCCATCAGTGGGTATGTATGGCGATTTTGGTTTTGCCAATAATGTGATCTTCAACTGGTGGAACAGAAGTGCCGATGGTGGCGATAATGCTTCGTTTTACAGTTTCGTTAACAATTATTACAAACCCGGACCAATTACCCCTGCAGGCGAACCGATTTCTTATCGTATCTTGAAGCCAGAGTCGGGTAGAGATAAAAAGTTCGCCAACGAATTTGGTAAAGCTTACGTAACCGGAAATATCATTGAAGGAAATGAAAAAGTAACCAAAAACAATTGGGATGGTGGTGTACAGCCTGAAAGTAAAAGAGATAAACAAAAGTTGTTAGATTCGATAAAAGTGGATAAACCATTGCCTATGGCTAAAATCTCAATCATCGATACTAAAAAAGCTTACGATTATGTGCTGGCTAATGCCGGTGCATCTTTACCTGTTCGCGATGCAGTAGACCAACGTATTATCAAACAGGTTATAACAGGTAAAATTGAACATGTTGAGGATGGGAAATTGCCTGCTAAACAAAGTTATGTAAAACGTCGTTTACCTGCCGATTCCTATAAAAAAGGGATTATTTCTGATATTGCACAAGTAGGCGGTTACCCTGAATATAATGGAAAACCATACATAGATACCGATAACGACGGTATTCCTGATGCCTGGGAAACAAAAAATGGTTTAAATCCAAAAGATGCAAAAGACGCTGCCAAAATTTCGAAATCAGGTTATTCGAATATTGAAGTATATTTAAATAGCCTGGTGGATGTAAATAAGGTGAGGCCTTAGCGCATTACTGTCATTCTGAACGCAGTGAAGAATCTGTAAGCGGTGAAATATAAACTTTAATAACCCACACCCAAAACGTAAGTGGGTTAGGCAAAAACAGAAATATTAGGTTGCAGATGCTTCGTGCCTCAGCATGACAAATACAAAATAATCAATGCCAAAAACTAACCATATATTAAAAACCATACCACTAAAAACCTTACCGATTTTGGTAATGGCTCTTTTTGCGACTAACTTTTCTTTTGCGCAAAAAACAAAGCCTGTTGAGCCACCAAAACCCATCTATAAAAGCAAAGATGGTAGAATGGCTTATACACCCGATGCAGCTGAAAACCGGATTCCTGATTTTTCTTATGCAGGTTACATGGCTGGCGAAAAAGCCATTCCTAATGCAACAATAAAGGTAATAGTTCCTGTTTCAAAGGGCGATGCTACCTCAAGGATTCAATCAGCCATTAATTATGTTTCAAAATTACCCCTCGGTAAAGATGGTTTACGTGGGGCGATTTTACTAGAAAAAGGAACTTACGAAGTTGCAGGGACATTGCGGTTATCAGCATCAGGAGTGGTGCTTCGCGGAAGTGGAATGGGCGAAGATGGAACGAAAATTTTTGCAACTGGTTTAGACCGGATTGGTGTAATCAGAATTTTAGGTCAAAAAAACAAAATAGAAAAACAGGCAATCGCCATTACAGATGCTTATGTGCCTGTAAATTCAAATAAAATTACTTTGGCAAATACCAACGAATTTAAAGTTGGCGATAAAATCATCATCAACCGTCCTTCAACTAAAGAATGGATTGAAACATTAAAAACAGTCGAGTTTGGTGGTGGTGAAAGTGCTTTAGGCTGGAAACCAGGAACCAGGGATATCCATTGGGATCGAAAAATTATCGCCATAAACGGCAATACCATCACTTTTGATGCACCAATTACAACAGCGTTAGATGTTAAGTTTGGTGGAGCAACCATCTCTAAATATGAATGGGAAGGTAGAATTGCGCAAACGGGGGTTGAAAACCTGAAAATCGAATCCGATTATCATAAAGAAAATAGTAAAGACGAATACCATCGCTGGACGGCCATTTGTTTGGAAAATGTACAGGATGCATGGGTTCGTCAGGTTGTTTTTGAGCATTTTGCCGGCTCTGCCGTTAATGTACTCGAAACCGCTAAAAGAATTACGGTAGAAGATTGTAAATCACTTGCCCCGGTTTCTGAAATTGGTGGTGAGCGAAGGTTTACATTTTTAACCACCGGTCAGCAAACGCTTTTCCAAAGATTATACTCAGAATATGGTTACCATGATTTTGCTGTTGGCTTTTGTGCACCGGGACCTAATGTTTTTGTGCAATGCCAGTCTTATTTGCCTTTCAGTTTTAGTGGTGCTATTGATAGCTGGGCATCTGGTGTGTTATTCGATATTGTAAACATTGACGGACAAGCCTTAAGTTACTTAAACCGCGGACAGGACGGACAAGGAGCAGGCTGGAGTGCTGCAAACAGTGTGTTCTGGCAATGTAGCGCTGCAAGGATAGATAATTATCAGCCGCCAACTGCTCAAAATTGGGCATTCGGAACCTGGGCGCAGTTTGCCGGAAACGGTTATTGGGATATGTCTAACGAACAGATTCAGCCACGAAGTTTATATTACGCTCAATTAAAAGATAGGTTGGGTAACGAAGCCGATAAACGGAACTTCGTTCTTCCTGTAGAAACTGAAGCATCAAGCAGTCCGCCGATAGATGTAGCTCAAAAACTCACTAAACTGGCTTATAAACCTGCTTTAACGGTTTCAGAATATATTGACGCCGCTTCTGATCGGAATAAAATCCCGACAGATGCTGGTCAGGCAAAAAGCATAGATAAAATTGGCTTGGATAAAGTCGTTAAACCTGTACTTGCGGATGCCATGACGATCAGAAATGGCTGGTTGGTGCGCGGCAACGAAATTGTGGCGGGTAATCGTCAGGATGTGCCCTGGTGGAATGGGAGCGCGCGTCCGTATGGATTAAAAAACACTAAATTTCATGTCACCCGTTTTGTTCCCGGCCGTTCCGGAAATGGCTTAACCGATGATCTTGAGGAGATTACCGATTCGATGAGAAATGGTTCTGTTAAGGTACTTGATCATAATTATGGCCTTTGGTATGATAGGAGAAGAGACGATCACGAACGCATCCGCCGCATGGATGGAGAAGTTTGGGCACCTTTTTACGAATTGCCTTTTGCCCGTAGCGGGCAGGATAAAGCCTGGGATGGTTTAAGCAAGTACGACATTACCAAATATAACCTTTGGTATTGGGACAGGTTAAAGCAATTCGCTAACCTTGCCGATCAGAAAGGGTTGGTATTGATCCACGAAAATTATTTCCAGCACAATATTATTGAAGCTGGCGCGCATTATGCCGATTTTCCCTGGCGTACTGCAAACAATATAAACAATACTGGTTTCCCCGAGCCAGTACCTTATGCCGGCGATAAACGCATTTTTATGGCTGAGCAGTTTTACGACATCACCAACGAACACCGCAGGGCAATCCATAAAGCTTACATCAGAAAATGTTTAGAGAATTTTGACGGAAATTCCGGAGTCATTCAATTAATCGGTGCCGAATTTACGGGTCCTTTGCATTTTGTTCAGTTCTGGATCGATACCATTAAGGAATGGGAGAAAGAAACAGGTAAACACCCAATTATCGGTTTAAGTGTGACCAAAGATGTGCAGGATGCCATTTTAGCTGATCCTGAACGTGCTAGTGTAGTCGACCTGATCGATATCAGGTATTGGCATTATCAGGCCGATGGAAGCGCTTATGCGCCGCAAGGTGGTTTAAGTTTAGCGCCTCGTCAGCATGCCCGTTTGCTAAAACCGAAGAAAACATCTTTCGAAGAAGTTTACCATGCCGTATCCGAATATAAAAACAAGTTCCCTGATAAGGCAGTGATATACTCGGGCGATAGCTTTGATAGTTTCGGTTGGGCGATTTTTATGGCAGGAGGTTCTTTATCGAACGTTAATGAGATAGATAAAACAGTTCTAAGTACTGCATCTGCCATGAAACCATTTTTTCCTGCAGGTAAATCAGCTAAACAATACGGGCTTGAAAATGCTGGTAAGGCTTACATTTTGTACAATGCTTCAACAGATGCAGTTAATCTGGATCTAAGTAAGATCACAGGAAAATTTAATGTAAAAGTGCTCAATACCCGAACCGGGAAAGTGCTTAAGGAAGAGAAAATTAACGGGGGTGCAATGGTGAAGTTGAACAAAGTAGCATCAGGAGATGAAGTTATCATTATAAATAAAATATAAATTGAGTTTTGTCATTCTGAGCGCAGCGAAGAATCTCCAGGCGATGGAAACAAAACGTTAATAAACCATCATTAAAAATGGAAGTTAGCAAACATAAGCTGTGTACATAATAGGTAAGAGATGCTTCGTACCTCAGCATGACAGCACGTTTTTTATTGGCGGGTGTCTACACCCACCAACATTGTAAACATATTAAATTGAATATGAACTTTAAATTAAAAATATTTCTGATTGCTTTAGTTTCTTGCCTTGCATTTGGCTGCAAGAAAAAGCCTCATTTTGGCGATAAAAGTCTTTTAGTGTCAGAGAACGGGCGGTATTTAACGACAGGTGATGGCAAACCCTTCTTTTGGCTTGGCGATACAGGCTGGTTGCTGTTCGGTCGGTTGACTCGCGAAGAAGCAAATACCTATCTCGAAGACCGTAAACAAAAAGGTTTTAATGTAATTCAGGTGATGTTATTACATGATGTGCCTTCGAGAAATGTATACCTTGATTCGTCAGTGGTTCATGCTGATGTTTCAAAACCAATGCTTACGCCAGGCAATAATCCTCAAGACTCTTTGGCCTATGATTATTGGGATCATGTAGATTATATCGTAGGTCAGGCAGCAGAAAAGGGACTTTATATGGCCATGGTTCCGGTATGGGGTACCAATGTAAAAAATAAAAAAGTAAATAAAACGCAGGCAAAGGCTTATTCTGAGTTTCTGGCAAAACGTTATAAAGACAAGTGGAACATCATTTGGCTCAATGGTGGCGATATTAAAGGTACTGATGGTGCGGAGGTTTGGAATACCATCGGCGAAACTTTAAGGGCAAACGATCCGAATCATTTAATTACTTTCCATCCCCGGGGCAGAACTGCTTCCTCACAGTGGTTTCAAAATGCAAAATGGTGTGATTTCGACATGGTACAGTCAGGTCACCGCCGGTATGATCAGGACACCTCTAAAAACGAAAAATTACATTATGGAGAAGATAACTGGAAATACATTGAAACTGATTATAAATTAAAACCAACCAAACCAACCATTGATGGGGAGCCTTCTTACGAGGATATTCCACAAGGGTTGCACGATACGCTCCAACCACGCTGGACAGCTAGCGACGTGAGAAGATACGGTTATTGGTCGGTTTTTGCAGGTGCCTTTGGTTATACCTATGGTCACAATTCGGTAATGCAAATGTACAAGAAAACAGATTTAAAACCTGCTTATGGCCCGAAAGACCAGTGGGTCACGGCAATTAATGCTCCGGGCGCAAAACAGATGCAATATTTGAAAGATTTAATCCTGGCGCACCCTTATTTCGATCGCATACCTGATCAAACTTTGGTTGCAGGTAAAAACGGCGAAAAGTATGAACGAGTTCTTGCTACAAGAGGCGAAGAATTTGCATTGCTTTACACCTATACAGGAAGAAATTTTAGTGTGCAGATGGGCAAAATCGATGGTGATGAAGTAAAAGCATCATGGTTTGATCCAAGAACTGGCAAAAGCACAAAAATAGGAGAATTTGAAAATAAAGGCATTAAGGAGTTTAATCCACCCGGCGAACCTGCAAATGGCAATGATTGGGTGTTGGTGTTGGAGGAGATATAACTAGTTAAATCGTCATTTCGACTGAAGCGCAGCGAAATGGAGAAATCTATTACAATAATCTAATAGAGATGTCACCCTGAGCGAAGTCGAAGGGTAATCCTTAACAAATTACAAAATAGGTCTTCGACTAGGCTCAGACTGACAATTATAATAAAGACAAAAATAACAGTGTTAAAACCCAATTCCATATCATCATTTCGCTTAGCTATAATTGGCCTGCTTTTTTGTGGATTAACATCCTGTTCAAAACAAGCTTATTTATTTACCTCTTTCCACGAGCCGGCAAACGAAGGATTAAGGCTTTTGTACAGTTATGATGCTTATCACTGGACAGATTTAAATAAAACCTTCCTAAAACCAGCGGTGGGGACGCAGAAAGTTTTGCGCGATCCATCAATCGTTCAAGGTCCGGATGGAACATTTCATTTGGTTTGGACCTGCAGCTGGAAAGGCGACAAAGGTTTTGGTTATGCCAGTTCAAAGGATTTGATCAATTGGAGCGAACAAAAATTCCTTCCGGTAATGGAAAGTGAACCAAAAACAGTTAATGTTTGGGCACCTGAAATTTTCTATGACGATGAGAAAAAAGAATATGTAATCATCTGGGCTTCAACTATTCCGTTTCGATTTGCTAAAGGAATAGAGGAAGAAGAAAATAACCATCGGATGTACGGCATTACTACAAAAGATTTTATAAGCTTCTCAAAACCTAAACTGTTTCTCGATCCTGGTTTTAGTGTGATCGATGCACTTATTGTGAAAAGGGCAAACAAAGATTATGTTTTGGTTTTAAAAGACAATACACGCCCGAATAGAAATTTAAAAGTAGCATTTGCGAAAGATGCACTAGGACCTTACGAAAATGTTTCGGAGACTTTTAGCCCGAAATTAACGGAGGGACCAACTGTGGTAAAGGTAAAAAATGATTGGCTGATCTATTTTGATGCTTACGGACAAAAGATTTATTCAGCTTATAAAACGTCAGATTTTAAGACTTTTAAGGATGTAACAGCATCAATTTCAATCCCCGAAGGACATAAACACGGGACGATTATAAAAGTGAAAAGAAGAGTGATTAAGAATTTATTGAAGCATTAACCACAAAGATACAAAAGCACGAAGTAAAGAAATTCGTCATTGTGAACTGAAGTAAGGGGCAGAGCGAGCGTGTGAAGCAATCTATTTAGCAAAAAAGATTGCTTAGTTCCGATGAAGAATCGGAAACTCGCAATGACGCATAAAAGAATAAGATCTAGTGTCTTAGTGCCTTCGTGGTAAAAAATATAAAAATGAAAATATTTAAAATACTTTGTTTAAGCTTACCATTTGCATTTGCGATACAATACTCGCATGCGCAGGATACGGTGCGCTATACAGGTAAAACCCTGGTTAATGCAGATTACCATCACGGTCAGCTTTCGCCTGCAATGGGTGTGCATAATATCCAGACTTTCCGTGCCAACCGGGAACACCCTGAACTGGCCGAAAATTTTGGGTGGACGTATAACCATGCACCAATGCTGGCCTACTGGAACAATAAATTTTACATTGAATATTTAAGCGATAAAGTTGGCGAAAGCATCCCGCCAGGACAAACTTTATTGCAATCGTCAAAAGATGGCTACACCTGGACGAAACCAGAAGTGGTATTTCCGGTCTACCGGATTCCGGACGGTACAACAAAGGAGGGTAGAACTGATGTAGCAAAAGATTTAGATGCCGTGATGCATCAACGCATGGGCTTTTATGTTTCCAGAAAAAATGTATTGCTGGTTTTGGGTTTTTACGCGATCAGTTTTGACGCGAAAGACGATCCGAACGATGGCCATGGAATTGGCAGGGCAGTAAGGGAAATTCAGCCGGATGGAAAGTATGGCCCCATTTATTTTATTCACTACAACCCCGGTTACTCCGAGAAAAATACCCAATACCCATTGTATACTAAAAGCAAAAGTAAAGCTTTTATTGATGCTTGTAATGAGCTATTGTCCAATAAATTAATGACTCAACAATGGAATGAAGAGGCCGATCGGAAAGACCCATTAATCACTTTGCAAAAACAATACAAAGCATTTAGTTACTATCATTTACCCGATGGAAGAGTGGTGGGCTTATGGAAAAATGCCTTAACAGCCATTAGCAATGATAACGGAAAGAGCTGGCCAGAAAACGCATCGCGTGCACCTGGTTTTGTGAACAGCAATGCCAAAATATGGGGACAAAAAACTTCAAATGGCAATTACGCAACAGTTTATAATCCATCTGAATATCGTTGGCCTTTAGCCATTTCCACCAGTAAAAATGGATTGGATTATACCAATTTATTGTTGGTAAATGGCGAAATCACGCCGATGCGTTATGGTGGAAATTACAAGTCGTATGGTCCGCAATATGTTCGTGGCATTGAAGAGGGTAATGGAAAACCAAAAGATGGCAATTTATGGGTAACCTACAGCATGAACAAAGAAGATATCTGGGTCTCTTCAGTTCCTGTACCGGTTAGCGATAAAGCAACACAACATGTTAACGATGATTTCGGTAAATTACCATCAGATAAAGCGCTCGAAATGTGGAACATATACAGTCCGCTTTGGGCACCGGTAAAGGTAGAAAACGGCGTTTTAGAGTTAAGAGACAAAGATCCTTTTGATTATGCCAAAGCCGAAAGATTGTTTCCTGCAACAAGGAAAATTATCACCTCCTTCTCGGTTACACCAAAACAGAACCACTTTGGATTATTGGAAATTGAATTACAGGATGCAAAAGGAACCGCCACCGTTCGTTTGACTTTTGATACCGCTGGAACGCTAAGTGCAAAATCCGGAGCGCGTTATAAAAATTTCATGAAATACGAGGCGGGTAAAAGCTATGATATCAAACTGAAGTTAGATGCGTTTACGCGGTTTTACACCATTAATGTCAATGGGAAAGATGTTTTAACCAGTTTAGCCTTTCAGCCTGTTGCTGATGTTTCCAGAATTGTTTTCCGCACCGGCGATGTTCGCCGTTTTCCTGATGTAGATACACCTGCCGATCAAACCTATGATTTGAAAAATGCCGGAGAACCAGAGAAAAAGGAAGCTGTTTATTCAATTAAGTATTTAAAAACGGAGGGATTTTGACACAGTTCGCAGTTTTCAGTTTGAAGTTTTTAGTTTTTCCCTCGTTACGTTCTAAAACGTTCGTTATTCCTCGTAACAGTTCGTCATTGCGAGGAGGTACGACGCGGCAAACTTTCTTACTCGTAGCCATTCTTGCTTTATTCTCCTTCTCTGCCAACGCAAAAATTTTCCTGCCTCAAATTTTATCGAGTAATATGGTTTTGCAGCGCGAAAAACCCATCAATATCTGGGGTTTTGCTTCCCCAGGCGAAAAAGTAGAAGTAACGTTTGCAGGCCAGAAAAAAGAAGCTATTGCCGATAAAAACGGGAATTGGCTAGTGGTTTTTGCGCCATTAAAAACAGCTTCAAAACCTCAAACCATGACCATCAGTGGCTCAAATAAGATTGAACTTACTAATATTCTGGTAGGCGAAGTTTGGGTATGCTCAGGTCAATCTAATATGGAGTACGCCATGCGCAAACTGGCTAAAATTCCTAAGCCGAAAAATGAAAAGTTGGGTTTCCCTTCTGATGAGGTTACGAAAGCAAAGAACAATCAGATCAGGATTTTTCTGGTTAACAGCAAAACTTTGATCAAACCTGATTCTATCCATAAAAGCTGGAGTATAGCTCAAGATTCCGCTTTACGTGCTTTTTCGGCAGTGGGTTATTTCTTCGCAAAAGAAATTCAAAAGAAATTGGGCATTCCTGTCGGGATGATCTCTTCGGCCATTCCAGGAAGTGCAATTGAACCATGGATTTCAGAAAATGCATTTGCACAGGAAGATTACTTCAAAAACCAAAAAGTAGGAAACGATCCGGGTAAATTTTATCCGACCATGATCGAACCTTTAACTCAATTTAAAATCCGCGGCTTTCTTTGGTATCAGGGCGAAACCAACTGTTTTTTGAACGAAAAAATCAGCTACACTTATAAAATGAAAGTATTGATCAATAGCTGGAGGAAAGCCTGGAAAGAAAACGATCTGCCATTTTATTATGTTCAGATTGCGCCCTTTAATTATTCCAAAACAAAAGGTAAAGTACCTGTTGATGAAAATACAGAACCTGAATTTTGGGAAGCCCAAACACAATTGTTGCAGTTGTCAAATACCGGAATGATATCTACAAATGATTTAACCGACTTGAATGAAGATTTGCACCCAACATACAAATGGGAGGTGGGCAGACGATTGGCGCTTTGGGCTTTAGCCAAAACTTACTATCAAAAAAATGATTTTTCGGGACCTATTTATAAATCAGTGTCATTTAAAAACGGAAAAGCTTTATTGGATTTCGATTACTTGAAAGCAACTTCACCTAGTTCGATTACCGGTTTTACAATAGCAGGAAATGATGGGAAATTTGTGAATGCTGATGCGATCGTAAAAGATGGAAAGCTTATCGTTTCTTCAAAAGAAGTTGAAAGGCCAATGGCCGTGCGTTATAACTGGACGGAAAACCCATCAGGTAACTTTTATAGCAATGGTTTACCTGCCTTACCTTTCCGTACCGATAATCCCTTAACTAAAACTTTTAAAACCAATTAATGAAACGCAGATTTATACTTTTCTGGTGTTTAATAACCATGTTTTGCTCCTTAAAAGCACAACAAACAGAGAAATTATACCTATCAGAAACTGGAAACGACAATACCGTTAATTGGGATTTTTTCTGTACAGCTGGTGCAAATTCAGGCAAATGGACTACCATTCCGGTGCCCTCAAACTGGGAATTACAAGGTTTCGGAAAATATAATTATGGCTTTAACAAGGAGGAAAATAAAGGTAGGGAACAAGGTCTTTACAAGTACAAATTTAAGGTTCCCACTGCCTGGAAAAATAAGGAAATCAATATTGTTTTTGAAGGCTCAATGACCGATACCGAAGTCAAAATTAATGGTCAGTTGGCGGGAGAGATCCATCAGGGTTCATTTTATGTTTTTAAATATGAGATTTCCAAACTGATTAAATTTGGCGACGATAATTTACTTGAAGTAAAAGTATCCAAGCATTCTGCCAATCAGTCCGTTAACGATGCAGAACGTAAAGCAGATTTCTGGATTTTTGGCGGTATTTTCAGACCTGTTTATCTCGAATCGCTGCCGCAAAATCATATCGATCGGATTCAGATCGATGCCAGAGCTGATGGCAGTTTAAATGCGCAATTAAATTATACTGGTGATGCAGATAAAGTTGAGGTGGAGCTTTTAGGAAAAGATGGAAAGAAATTTGGTAATCGGTTTACAACTTCAATAAAAAAAGGAAATAAAAGCGTACAACTCAATCATCAGTTTTCCCACCCGGCATTGTGGTCTTCAGAGTTTCCGAATTTGTACACCGCAAACTTTACCTTGATCAAAAATGGCAAAGCGGTTCACCGGGTTTCAAAAAAGATTGGTTTTAGAACAATTGAAGTAAAAGAACGTGATGGCGTATATGTAAACGGAGTGAAGATGAAATTCAAAGGTGTAAACCGCCATTCATTTTACCCGTCATCCGGTAGAACAACCAGTAAAAAAATCAGCATTGCCGATGTGTTATTGATGAAAGAAATGAACATGAATGCCGTTCGGATGTCGCATTATCCGCCAGACGGACATTTCTTAGATGTGTGCGATTCGCTTGGCTTATTTGTAATGGATGAACTGGCTGGCTGGCATGGCACTTATGATAAGCCAACGGGAACGAAGTTGATGAAAGAAATGATGTTGAATGATGAAAATCATCCATCAATTATATTTTGGGCAAATGGAAACGAAGGTGGACACAATCGCGAACTCGATCACCTTTTTGCTGAAGAAGATCTTCAAAAAAGACCTTTAATTCATCCATGGGAAGTTTTTAATGGGTTTGAAACCACACATTACCGTGAGTTTAATTATGGAATTGGCAACTACGATCACGGCCACAACATTTTAATGCCTACAGAGTTTCTGCATGGTATGTGGGACGGCGGTCATGGCGCAGGCATTGAAGACTACTGGAATGCCATGTGGAACAATCCGCTTTCGGCGGGTGGTTTCCTATGGGATTTTGCCGACCAGGCGGTGGCGCGTACGGATAAAAATGGCGAATTAGATACCGATGGAAATCATGGCCCTGATGGAATCGTTGGGCCTTATCATGAAAAAGAAGGCAGTTTTTTCACCATTAAAGAAGTTTGGAGTCCCGTTTTTGTAGAAAAAAGAGAAATGACAGCAGGCTTTGACGGTTCGTTTACATTAGAAAACCGTTATGCATTTACCAATCTCAATCAATGTACTTTTGAGTGGAATTTAAAAAAGCTAAAAGCTGGCGATGATGCAGCATTCAAATCTGGCAAAGCCGATGCACCGAATATTAAACCCTTCGAAAAAGGAAAATTACAGGTTAATCTTCCATCAGATTGGAGAAACTTTGATGCGTTATACTTAACTGCGAATGCACCAGATGGTAAGGAATTATTTACCTGGAGTTTTCCCATTGCATTGCCTAAGGATGATGCAGAGAAAATCGTTATAAAAACAGGTTCCTCAAAGGTAAATATTAAAGAGGATGCAAAAGTTTATCTGGTATCTGCTAACGGTATTGATCTGACTTTCGACAAAATAACTGGTTTGCTACAACAGGCAAAAAATGCCAAAGGTGTAATTCCGTTTTCAAATGGACCGGTTTTACAGGAGGGTATAAATAATTTTAAAAACTTCAGCACAAAAATGGAAGATGGAAACCTGGTGATTTCATCCAAATTTGATAAAAAGGAAAGCTGGAATACGTTACAATGGACGATTTATCCGTCAGGATGGTTAAAAATGGAGGTAAAATATTTTCCCTCGGATTACTTTACCACTTTCGTTGGCGTTAACTTTTCCTATCCTGAAACAGAAATCAAGGCTGTTGAATACAAAGGAAATGGACCATACCGCGTTTGGAAAAACCGAATGAAAGGCACCCAATTTGGTATCTGGAAAAAAGATTATAATAATTCAGCAACTGGTGAAGCACCCTGGCAATATCCCGAGTTTAAGGGGTATTACTCGAATATATATTGGTGCGAATTTATTGGCAAACAACAATCATTCAAAGTTGTAACCGATCGGGAAGATGTTTTTTTGCGGTTATTTACTCCTAAGAAATCGAAAGATACAGAATACGATAACATGAGTCCGACTTTTCCGAATGGTGATATTTCATTTATGAACGCAATTTCAGCAATTGGTACGAAAACTCAAAAACCAGAAACAACAGGGCCAATGGGAATGAAGAATATTTATTATGATTTTGATAAAGATCCGGGAAGGGCATTGAATATGACCTTATATTTTGATTTTTCAGGTAGATAGGTTTAACCGCAAAGAACGCTAAGTTTTTCGCAAAGGAAAGAAAAAAAATAGCCCGCAGATAACGCAGATTTAGGTAGATGAGAAAATTATTGGTCTGCGTAAATCTTCAAAATCAGCGGGAACAAATAAATAATAACTGAGTCAGTGTAATCCAATAATCGGTGTAATCAACCGCGAAGCGTAATGAACATTAAAATCTACATAGCGATCATCAGCATTTGCTTCCTATCCTTTACAAAAGTGATGGCGCAAGTTTCGTTGCAGCATACCACCTGCGAGATGCTCGAAAATCCGTTGGGCATTGATGTTGTAAAACCTCGCTTCGCCTGGCACATCATTTCGAATGAGCGTAATGTAATACAAACCGCTTATCAAATTTTAGTTGCATCATCAGCAGAAAAATTAAAGGCGAATGTGGGCGATTTATGGGACTCAGGAAAGGTTAACGAACAAGAATCTATCCATGTAAGCTATAATGGTATGGCACTAATAAGCCGGATGAAAGCCTATTGGAAGGTTAAAGTATGGACAACCGCTGGTCAAAGTGATTGGTCAGCTAACAACTCTTTTTCCATGGGTTTGCTTTATTACAAGGATTGGCCAAAAGGCTGGATTGGTTTCGACCAGACTTTCCAATGGGATAACATTAAAACTGATTCCCGTTTATCAGCCAGGTATTTCAGAAAGGAGTTTCAGAGTATGAAAACCGTAAAATCAGCCACCGCATCCATCATAGGTTTAGGTTTGTATGAACTCTACATCAACGGCAAAAAAGTTGGGGAAGATGTATTGTCTCCATCGCCCACAGATTACACTAAAAACGTAAAGTACAACACATACGATGTAACCAGTTACATTCATAATGGTAAAAATGCAGTTGGCGCAATACTCGGAAATGGCCGTTTCTTCGCGATGCGCCAAAATGAAAAGCCTTATAAAATTAAAACATTTGGTTTTCCGAAAATGCTGATTAATATCAATATCGTTTACACCGATGGAACAACCGCAAATATTGATACCGATGACAGCTGGAAGGGTACAACGGATGGGCCAATCAGAGCCAATAACGAATACGATGGAGAAGAATATGATGCTACAAAAGAAGCTTCAGGCTGGAACAGGGTAGGATTTGATGATAGCAAGTGGATGAAAGCAGAATTTGTACAGGAACCGACAGGAACCATTGAGGCTCAAATGAATGAAAACATGAAAGTGATGAATACCATTAAGCCTGTTTCCATCACCAAGCTTTCGGGTGGCCGGTATATTTTGGATATGGGGCAAAACATGGTGGGTTGGTTACAAATCAATGTAAAAGGCGTAAAGGGCAAACAGATCAAAATGCGTTTTGCAGAATCATTACAAGAAAATGGCGAACTCTTTACCGCTAATCTTCGCAATGCTAAATGTACCGATTTATACACCCTAAAAGGTGGCGAATTAGAAACCTGGGAACCTACGTTTACTTACCGCGGGTTTAGGTACGTAGAACTTTCAGGCTATACCTACCAACCATCCGTGAACGATTTCGTTGGCAAAATGATTTACGATAACATTAAAACGGTTGGAACCTTTGAGACTTCGGATGCGCTGACCAATCAGATTGTAAAAAATGCATGGTGGGGAATTGCAGGAAGTTACAAGGGAATTCCGGTTGATTGTCCGCAACGCAACGAGCGCATGCCTTGGTTAGGCGACAGAGGCGCTGTGGCTTATGGTGAAAGTTTTCTTTTTGATAACGGACGCTTCTATGCTAAATGGTTACAGGACATCAGAAATTCGCAAAAGGAAGATGGTGCTATTCCGGATGTTGCACCAGCGTTTTGGCGTTATTACAGCGATAACATGACCTGGCCTGGAGCCATGCTTTTGGTTACCGAAATGTTATACAAACAAACTGGTGATGTATCTGCCGTACGGGACAACTATCCGGCCATGAAAAAGTGGTTGGCTTACATGCAGGACCGCTACATGAAAGATTACATTTTAACAAAAGATAGTTACGGCGATTGGTGTATGCCACCCATTACCATCGAATCTGGCCGTGGTAAAAGTGCGGACAAAAAGTATCCTTCTGAATTGATTTCTACAGCTTATTATTATCATTTCACTCAGTTGATGATACAATTCGCTAAGGTAAGCGGTAACGATGAAGATGTAAAAGTATATGCGCTTCTGGGGAATAAAATCAAGGAAGCTTTCAACCAGAAATATTATAATAATCAAGGCTACTATGCCTCAAATGCACTAACTGATAACATCATTCCGCTTTATTTCGGGATGGTTCCGCAACATAGAGTAGATCAGGTTTTTAAGAACATCACTTATACGGTTGAAGTGACAAACAAGGGTCATTTGAGCAATGGTTTGGTGGGTATTCAATGGTTAATGCGCTGTTTAAACGATTATTGCCGTCCGGATTTGGCCTATACCGTGGCCACCCAAAAAACTTATCCAAGTTGGGGTTACATGGTCGATAACGGCGCAACTACCATTTGGGAACTCTGGAATGGAAATACTGCCGATCCGAAAATGAATTCGCAGAACCACGTGATGATGCTTGGCGATCTACTGATCTGGTACTATGAAAATCTGGCTGGAATAAAATCAGAAAGTGCAGCTTTTAAAAAGATCATCATGAAGCCAGAGATGATCAATGGCTTAAATTCAGTTAATGCTGGTTACAATTCGGTTTATGGCTTGATAAAAAGTAGTTATACCAAAACAGCCGATCAATTTAAGTGGAATGTAACCATACCCGCAAATACAACTGCAATGGTGTATATTCCTGCAAATAATAAAAATGAGATTTCAGAAAAATTGAAATCCATAAGAGATTTAAAATTTATAAGAATGGAGAATAACAGGGCCGTTTATGAGCTTGGTTCTGGCAATTATGCTTTTGTGACAGAGCGGAAATAAAAATGAAATAAGTCGTCATTGCTGACGACCTTTTTTTAATAAATAAACATGATGTTAAAAAGAAAAATACACATTACACTGGCCTTTATTTTTGCAGTCTTGACGAGTGCCAATGCGCAGGTAGAGAAATGGCAAAAAGGAATCGTAAAACAAGAGTTTTTATACGATAAAGCACCATTTCCCTCGTGCCACTCAGCTACAATAGCAGAAACACCAACAGGTTTAGTCGCTTCATTTTTTGGCGGCACAAAGGAACGAAATCCCGATGTAGAAATCTACATCAGCCGCTTTGTAGATGGTAAATGGTTAGCACCGTTTTCGGTTGCCAATGGTATTCAGCCTGATGGTAAAAGATTACCAACGTGGAATCCGGTTTTATACCAGGTTCCTGGTGGAGATTTATTGTTATTTTACAAAATTGGCCCAAAACCATCTGAGTGGTGGGGAATGATGAGAACTTCGAAAGATGGCGGTAAAACCTGGTCTGAAGCCACTAAATTACCTGATGGATATATCGGCCCTGTAAAAAACAAACCCGTTTTATTGAGCAACGGAAATTTATTTGCGCCATCAAGCAAAGAGGGTGACGGCTGGAAAATCCATTTTGAAGTAACAAAAGACAACGGTAAAACCTGGAGAACAGTTGGCCCGCTTCCTGAAAACGGTATTAAAGCCATTCAACCCAGTATTTTGCAGTATGGAAACGGAAAGTTGCAGATTTTAGCCAGAACCGCCAACCGTGCAATTGTAGAAGCATGGTCTAACGATAATGGCGAAACCTGGTCGGCATTAACCAAAACCACCTTGCCAAATAACAATTCCGGTACAGATGCCGTAACCATGAAAGATGGTCGCCAGGTATTGGTGTACAACCATGTTTTACCTCCAGGCGATCTGGCTAAAGGTTCAAGAACACCATTAAATGTCTCTGTTTCCAAAGACGGCAAAGAATGGTCTGCCGCATTGATATTGGAAGATTCACCGATCAGCCAATATTCTTATCCCGCAGTGATTCAAACTGCTGATGGTATGTTGCACTTCATTTACACCTGGAGAAGAGAAAAAATTAAACATGTAGTGGTAGATCCATCAAAGTTAAAACTGAAGAAAATTAAAAATGGTATCTGGCCAAAACTAAAAGGTTATACTGCGCCAGTGATTAATGAAACTAAAAATGAGGAGAGTTAGGATGATAAATGTAACTAGAAACGTCATTTCGAGATTTTGGCGATCGTCATTGCGAGGAGGCACGACGTGGCAATCTAACCTGTCAAGAGAGATTGCTTCGGCTGACAAACAATTTATTTGCAGTAAATTTTGCGTTCGTCATGCTGAATTTATTTCAGCATCTTTCACGCTTGGCGGCCTTGCTATTAAGACCCTGAAACAAGTTCAGGGTGACGATCGTTCTTGTATAGTTTCTTCAGTGAATATTGCCGCTATTAAGAAAGTAAAATCAACAAAAAAACTTAATTTCTTAATTGGGTTCCTCTTATTATGCGCATTCAACAACCTTTCCGCCCAAATCCAAAACACCGATAATCTTTATAAAAAACCACTTATTGATGTTTTGAACGATATTCAAACGCGTTTTAATGTACAAATCAAATACTCCGAACCACAGGTAAAAGATAAATGGGTAAACTATGCCAATTGGCGTTTCAGGGCTGACGTAGACGAAACACTTACGAATGTGCTTACGCCTCTAGATATGAAGGTAAACAAAGAAAAGCCCGGCGTTTACAAATTAAAGGAATATGAATATTACCGTTGGGAAGTGCAGGATGGTTGGGCATATTTAGACCAATTGGCTACAAAATATCATGATGAGGCAAGTTGGGAAAAACGTAAAGCAGAAATTAAGCCAGAACTGTACAAAGCCTTACTGCTATTGCCGTTACCTGCAAAACCAAATTCAAAACCCATTGTAACGGCAAAAAGAATTTTCGATGGCTATTCGGTAGAGAACATGGCATTAGAAATTTTACCCGGCGTATGGATTAACGGTTCACTGTACAAACCATTAAACTTTAAAGGAAAAATTCCTGTTGTACTTAGTCCGGACGGACACTGGGAAAAACAACGTTACAGGCCTGATTGCCAGATCCGCTGTGCCATGATTGCCAGGATGGGGGCAATGGCCTTTAGTTACGATCTGTTTGCCTGGGGCGAATCGATGTTGCAGTTTAAATATGAAGATCACCGCAGAAGCCTGTCACAAACCATCCAAGCTTTAGGCGGCATCAGGATTTTGGATTATTTCAGCTCGCTAAAAGAAACAGATATCAACCGGATCGGAATCAGCGGTGGGTCGGGTGCCGGAAGTCATTCTATTTTAATGACCGCTATGGACGACCGCATTAAATTAAGTGCTCCAGTAGTGGCGATGTCATCCTACTTTTATGGCGGTTGTCCATGCGAAAGCGGGATGCCTATCCATCAATGTGGTGGCGGGACCGATAACGTAGAGTTAGCGGCTATGGCTGCTCCACGCCCGCAATTATTGGTGTCAGATGGTAGCGATTGGACAGCACATACACCTGAACACGATTTCCCTTACCTGCAAAAAATGTACAGTTATTATGGTGCTAAAAATAAAGTCGAAAATGTTCATCTTCCTGATGATAAGCACGATTTTGGGATCAATAAGCGTATTGCATTATACGATTTTCTAATCAAAAACTTCAAGTTAAATGCTGTTGCCGTTAAAGATAAAACCGGCAAATACGATGAAAGTAAAGTAACCATCGAAAAGGAAAATGCCTTATATGTTTTTGGTGATAAGGGCGAAAAACTCCCTAAAAATGCGATAATGGGCTTCGAAAACCTGGAGAAATTATTTCCATTAAGTACGAGCAAATAATTGGATATGCAACATCAAAATAGAAGATCTTTTATTGGTAGCATAGCCTTGTTAACAGGTGGTTTAATCATTCCCGGTCAATTGCTTTTTGCAGCAGAGAAAAAGAATCGTTTTAAAGTTGCCGTCATTGATCTAATGATCTTGAAGCGTCAGAAAATCAGTGCTTTGCCGCTCGCAAAAGAAATCGGTGCTGATGGACTGGAAATTGACATGGGTGGCTTAGGCGATCGGGAAACCTTCGACAATAAGCTAGCCGACCCACAAATCAGACAGGAGTACCTGGATAAGGCAAAAGAATTAAATCTCGAAATCTGTTCCTTAGCGATGACTGGTTTTTATGCGCAATCATTTGCCAAACGACCAACTTATCAGAAAATGATTCAGGATTGTTTAGATACCGCTAAAGCAATGGAAATTAAAGTGGTCTTTCTTCCGTTGGGTATTCAAGGAGATCTAGTTAAAAACCCAGAACTCCGCGAACCTATTGTAGAGCGGTTAAAAGTTGCTGGAAAAATGGCCGCCAAAGCCGGAGTTACTATTGGAATTGAAAGTGCTTTAGATGCAAAAGGCGAGTTACAACTGTTAAAAGATATTGATTGCAAACATGTTAAAAGTTATTTCAATTTCTCTAATGCCATAAAGAATGGAAGAGATTTACACGATGAACTCAGGATTTTAGGAAAGAAAAACATTATTCAAATTCATGCGACCAATGAAGATGGGCTTTGGTTACAAAACGATCCGAAAATTAATCTCCATAAAGTAAAAGAGACACTTGATGATATGGGCTGGAAAGGTTGGTTGGTGGTAGAACGAAGCCGTGATGCCAAACAACCTACAAACGTAAAATATAATTTCACCGCCAATACCAGCTACCTGAAATCAATTTTTCAACCGAAATAGTATAAATATAATGAAATGCTTTTTGAGAAAAATTTATAGTTTTTATAACCAGTCGGTACGTGGAGACACGTACCGTGGCGGTGGAAATGATAAAAAAAGCCTAACTCCTGCTCCTTGGTCTGTGTCCTCACAGACCAACCTACTGCCTAAGCTAAAATTTAATTCTCCATTAATCATGGATGTAATGATGCCTTGGTTCGTGTCTCCACGAACCAAACCATTCAAGCCGTTTTTTAGCCTTTTGATACTTTTTTCGTTATTGTATTTTAAAGCAAGTGCAACAGATATTTACGTATCAATAAATGGATCGGACATCAATTCAGGCACAAAAGAAAAACCTCTGGCAACGCTTCATTCAGCCATACGTAAAGCACGCGAATTAAGACGTTTAAACGATGAGTCGATTAAAGGTGGGATTCGAATTATAATCGGAAAAGGTTTTTATCAATTGCATGAACCCATAGTATTTAGACCGGAAGATTCAGGCACAAAAGATAGTCCGACAGAGATCCTTGCAAATGGAAAGGTTGTTTTAAGTGGCGGTGTAAAAATTAAAGGCTGGAAAAAGCTTAACGGCGCAGTTAATGGCTTACCAAAAGAAGCATTAGGCAAAGTATGGGTTACAGCGATTCCAAATTTTGATGGGAGCGATTTGCAGTTCCGACAACTTTGGGTAAATGGAAATAAAGCTATTCGAGCAAAAAATTACAATGGAGATGAAATGGGTCGGATTTTATCGTGGGATAGGGAAAAACAAACCTGTAAAATTCCACTGCAGAAAGGCATCAATTTGGCCAACATCAAAGGAATGGAAATGCTGGTCCATCAATGGTGGGCTATTGCTAACCTTCGTGTAAAGTCTGTTACGATTGCAGGTGATGCCGCAGAACTTTCTTTTATGCAGCCAGAAAGCAGGATTCAATCTGAACATCCCTGGCCGGCACCATGGATTTCAGACAAAACAGGAAATTCAGCTTTTTATCTCAGCAATTCGATCCGGTTTTTAAATCAACCTGGAGAATGGTTTGAAGATCTGCAAAACCATAAACTTTATTATTGGCCAAAAGCATCTGAAGACATGCTGAGTGCTGAGGTTATTGCTCCTGCATTAGAGAACCTTGTTAAAATAGAAGGAACGATTGATCAACCCATTTCTTTTGTAAGTTTTAAAGGCATTTCTTTCGAGCATGCTACCTGGTTGAGGCCATCAAAACAAGGTCATGTGCCACATCAGGCAGGTATGTATATGCTCGATGCTTACAAATTAGATAAAGCCGGAACACCAGACAAACCCACTTTAGAGAATCAGGCATGGGTTGGCCGCCCGGCTGCTGCCGTGGAGGTTAGTTATGCAAACAACACCTCATTTCAATCCTGCCATTTCATACATCTTGCTTCTACAGGTTTAGATTACAAAAAAGGAACTACAGACAATGAGATCAAAGGAAATCTATTCAAAGATATTGGTGGCTCGGCCATTTTAATCGGGACTTTTTCTGATGAAGCTGTTGAAGTCCATCTCCCTTATAATCCGTCAGATAAAAGAGAAATTTCAGCTAATAATACCATCGAAAATAACCTGATTACCGATGTTACGAACGAAGATTGGGGCGCAGTGGGTATTGGCGCGGGTTATGTTCACGGCATTAAAATTCTGCATAACGAAATCAGCGATGTTTCTTACTCAGGCATCAGCATGGGCTGGGGATGGACGCAAACAAAAAATGCAATGGCGAATAACACCATTCGTGGCAATAAAATCCATCATTATGGAAAACACATGTACGATGTTGCCGGAATTTATACCTTATCCGCTCAACCCGGATCGTTTATTACCGAAAATGTAGTCGATAGTATTTACAAAGCGCGATACGCGCATCTGCCAGATCATTGGTTTTATCTTTATACCGATGAAGGTTCTTCATACTTCACCATCAAAGACAATTGGACACCAGCTGAAAAGTATCTTCAAAACGCCAACGGACCGGGTAATGTATGGGAAAATAACGGACCAAAAGTTGCCGATCATATCAAACAAAATGCTGGTTTAGAAAAACCTTTTCAATATTTATTAAAAGAAAAGGCCAATTCTTCACAAATAAGTATCAATCAGGCCGTAAATCAATCTGTTGTATTCGAATTGGTTTTTAAACCGGACAATCTGCCGGGTAACAACGCTTTAAAAACTTTTGCAAAAGAAAATAACCTCCTGCCAGGTTCAATTTATAAATGGAACAATCGATTGGTTATTTATACTTCAAGTTTAAAGGTGGAGAGTTTGCAACAAACTTTAAAACGCTTAAATGCAACAGAAATCAAGTTGTACGACAATCTGTTTTACGATTTCAATAGAGAAAAAAATTGTGGCGATAAACCAGTAGCAGAATGGGATAACATCATTTTATCTGCCAATTTAGTCAAGGACGAAAAGATGCAAAAAGAATATTTGGATTACCATAAAACACAGTTTGAAAAATGGCCGGAAATATCAAAAGGGTTTTGTAATGCAGAATTTCAACGATTGGCAATTTTTAAAAATGACCGGCAATTGATGCTGGTCATCAGTATCCCGAAAGGGAAAAAATTAGATGACCTGAATCCAAAAACCGTCGAGAACAATCCAAAAGTGGAAGAATGGAATGCCATCATGAAAAAATACCAGGAAGGAATTGAAGGCACAAAACCCGATGAGGTTTGGGTCTTCTTTAAACCGATAGAATAGAGGACTTATTGTCCCCCTTTGGAGGGGGCAGGGGGAGGAAAACAATAACGCTTATAAAAATAATATCATGTTAAGATTAGGGATTTTAGGTTTAGGAGAAGGCAGAAGCACAATTTCTGCATCATTATCAAGTAGAAAATTTAAGCTCATCCAGATTTGCGATGCCAACAAAAAGCTTTGCGTAGCGCGTGCTTTGGAATTCGATTTTCAAAACTGGACAACCAATTATGAAGATATGTTAACCAGTGATAAAATCGATATGATTGCGATTTATACGCCGGATCATCTGCATTTTGAGCACATTAAATTGGCACTTGAACACGGAAAGCACGTGGTTTGTACCAAACCATTTATCGATGATTTATCTCAAGCCAACGAGCTGTTGGAGCTGGCCAAAAAATCGAGAAAAAAGATTTTTGTAGGACAAAGTTCACGTTTTTTTGAGCCTGCAATGCGCCAGAAGAAAGATTTTGACGAGGGTTTAATCGGAGAACTAATCACAATAGAAAGTCATTATCATGCTGATCACCGTTGGTTTTTAGAAAAAGGTTGGTCGTTAAAGCAATCATTTAAATGGCTATACGGTGGCTTAAGTCACCCGGTAGATTTTATCAGGTGGTATATGCCTGATATCGAGGAAGTAATGGGTTATGGCATGTTGAGCAGCAATGGTTTAAAAGCCGGACTGAAAAACCAGGATACCATGCACTTTATCTTCAAGGCAAAAGACGGCCGGATTGCAAGGGTTAGTGGTGCTTATACTGGCCCTACGCAGCCTGCTAGTCGCGATAGCGGTATGAGCTGTATCCTTCGCGGAACAGAAGGGGCAAGCCAGGCCGATTACCATGAACTGCGTTATTCGGTTACCACAAAAACCGGGGAAGAAAAGATGATCACCTGGGGCGATTCGACCTTGAAACATTATTTCCGTTTCGAAGGACAAAGTCACCATGCGGGAGAATACCAGAACTACCTGGATTATTTTGCAGACAGTATTAATAACAACTTTACCGCTTACCCCGATTTAAAAGAAGGGATTGGTACGGTGGCACTATTACAAGCAATGGATCAATCTTTAGAAACCGGTTTACCTGTAAAAGTTGATGAAATTTTAAAAGCAAATCAGATTACAAGAGAATCGATAGGATTGTAAAAGAAAAATCGTCATTGCGAGGGGGAACGACAAAGCAATCTATCTGGTAAAATAGATGCTGAAATGAATTCAGCATGACGTAACTATAAAAATGGTCGTCTGGGCTCCGTGAATTCCGTGTTTCCGTGGCAATAAATAAAACTAACCAAAATAAACCTAATGGGAAACATTGTAGAACGTTTAACCAATTTAGATTACATCATTGTCATCGCATACCTCGTTATCCTCATGATTATCGGGTACCGTGCTAGTTTCTCCAAAAAGAAAAATGATGATGAAACCCTATTTCTGGCCAATAAATCTTTAAACTGGAGTAGCATCGGTTTTAATATGTGGGGTACTAATGTAGGTCCATCGATGTTGCTGGCTTTTGCAAGTATTGGTTATAGCACCGGTATTGTAGCGGTCAACTTCGATTGGTATGCCTTTATATTTTTATTCTTACTCGCTATCGTGTTTGCGCCAAAATACCTTGCTGCTAAAGTAAGTACCATGCCCGGGTTTATGGGTAACCGTTATGGCGATTCGACCCAAAACATCCTGGCCTGGTATGCATTAGTGAAGATTTTAATTTCCTGGTTATCGTTGGGCTTATTTGCAGGTGGCTTTTTGGTCCGTCAGATCCTGGGCATTCCCATGTGGCAATCCGTTACGGTATTGGTCGCTTTTGCGGGTTTATTCACCTTTTTTGGCGGATTAAAAGCGATCGCTAAAGTGAATGTTTTTCAGATGATTTTACTCATTGCAGTTTCGCTTTCGTTAATGCTTTTAGGCTTAAATAAAGTTGGTGGACTTTCTGCATTGTATGCAAAAACGCCACCTCACTTTTGGAATCTGATACAACCCGCCAGCGATCCAAAATACCCCTGGTATGCCATATTATTGGGTTATCCTGTTGCAGCTGTGGCATTTTTCTGTACCGATCAGTCGATGGTTCAATCCGTTTTGGGTGCTAAGAACTTAAAACAAGGGCAGTTGGGAGTGAGTTTTATTGGCTGGTTAAAAATCCTTTCGCTACCCTTATTTATTGGAACAGGAATCCTTTGTTATGTGCTTTTTCCGGGTTTAAAAGATCCGAACGAAGCGTATATGACCATGGTTACCAATCTCTTTCCTCCAGGCATGAACGGTTTAGTTATTGTGGTATTAATTGCTGTTTTAGTAGGTACAATTGGATCTTCTTTAAATTCCTTAAGTACCGTTTTTACGATGGATATTTATGTCAAAAAAATCAACCCAAACGCCAGTAACAAACAGATTATCCGTATTGGCCGATGGGCAGTTGTAGCAGGATGTATATTTGCCGTAATTGTGGTTTTGGCTATCGATAATATTAAAGGGCTAAATCTATTCGACGTTTTTCAATCAGTTTTGGGCTTTATTGCACCACCACTTTCTGTTGTGTTTTTACTCACCGTTTTCTGGAAAAGGACCACCAGGAAAGCGGTGAACTTTACACTTTCAATCGGCTCAATTTTAAGCTTAGGTGTTGGTGTAACTTATCTCTGGATTTTGCCATCAGATCAATACACTTTCTGGCCGCATTACCTGATGTTATCATTTTTCATTTTTGCCGGATTACTGATCATTGCCATTTTAATTTCTTTACTGGATAGATCGCCAAGTATTTACACGGTTAATGAAGAACACCAGGCCAATATAGAAAAGCCAGCAAGAACAGTTTGGATTTCGTGGATAGCGCTTGCAATTGTAATGGTTGCACTTTATATATTTTTTAACGGGCATTAAAATAATGAACCACAGATGAAAAGGATGCACACAGATATAAAAACCTGTGCTTATCAGTGTTAATCTGTGGCTAAAAAATCAATGATATGAAAAATTTAAAAAAACTTATCCTCATTGCCATTTTTATCTGTACAGCATCACAACTTTTCGCGCAAAAGGCATCGTGGATTTGGTATCCGGGCGATTTCGATATCTACATGAGCAATGTAATGCAGAACCGCAGAACAGAAAGAGGTTCGTTCTTTCCTGTATTCTGGAAAATGGATAGCCATTATGTGTTGGTTGATTTTCATAAAGAATTTAACCTTGTACAGCCAGAAGAAGTGAAGTTGTTTGTAGAGGGCACATACAATGTGAAAATTGATGGTCAGGCGATTGCCGGTTTCCCTAAAAGCATTCAGGTCCCCGCAGGGAAGCATAAACTGAGTTTAAAAGTTTATAATCAGGCTAATGTACCTGCAATTTTTATTCAGGGGAAAACTGTGGTTTCTGATGAATCCTGGCTGACTACTTTCGAAGACAAAGAATGGATTGATGCCAGTGGAAAAACCTCTGATAAATCGGGAACTACCTTTTTTTCAGCTGGCTCATGGAATTTAACTGATCCAGCTAAATTGCCATCACAGTTTAAATTGCCTGTTGTCGCACAATCGGCAGTTAAAACGGAAAAAGTAAATTCGGGCGCTGTTTCTGATTTCGGAAAGGAAACTTTCGGATTTATTAAAGTACATGGTTTGAAAGGAAAAGGAAGACTGAGCATTTATTACGGAGAATCGAAAGAAGAAGCTTTATCAACCGATAAGTGTGAAACCTTAGATTATCTCGACATTGACCTCTCTCAGAAAAAAGATTCGATTATGCCACTTTCAAAAGCCTTCAGATATGTAAATTATCAATCTGAAGGTTCGGTATCAGCCGATTCAGTTTCCATGTTGTACGAGTATGCTCCTGTAACGGAGCGTGGGAGTTTTAAATCCTCAGACACGGAACTCAACAAAATCTACGATGTAGCTAAATATACTTTTCACTTAAATACCCGCGAGTTTTTTATTGATGGGATAAAACGCGACCGTTGGGTGTGGAGCGGTGATGCCTACCAAAGTTATTTGATGAACTATTATTCGTTTTTTGATGCACCAACTGTAAAACGAACGCTATTGGCTCAGCGTGGAAAAGACCCCGTAACGGCACACATCAATACCATTATGGATTATTCTTTCTATTGGTTTTTAGGGATTTATGATTATTACAAATTTACGGGCGACAAAAAGTTTGTACAGGATATCTATCCACGAATGCAGTCGCTAATGACTTACATCGATGGAAGAAAGAATAAAAATGGCTTATTGGAATGGATGCCTGGAGACTGGATTTTTATTGATTGGGCGGATAAGCTGAGTAAAGATGGTGAAGTGAGTTTTGAGCAACTTTTATATGCCCGAAGTTTAGAAACCATGGCTTTATGTGCCAAATTGGCTAACGATACCGAAGGAGTTGCGAAATATGATAAACAGGCAAAAGAACTAAAAAGCAAGATTTTCGAACTTTACTGGAACCAGAACAAAAGCGCTTTGGTTCACAGTCGTATTGACGATAAACAAACGGATAATGTAACCCGCTATGCCAACATGTTCGGGATTTTCTTCGATTATTTTACGCCTGAACAAAAACTAGCTGTTAAAAAGAATGTGCTTTTAAACAATCAGATCGCTAAAATTACCACACCTTATATGCGTTTTTATGAGTTGGAAGCCTTATGCGCTATGGGCGAACAACCTTATGTACTTAAAGAAATGAAAAACTATTGGGGTGGCATGTTAAAACTGGGTGCGACGTCTTTTTGGGAAGAATATAACCCGGATAAAAAAGGTACAGAGCACTTAGCCATGTACGGCAGGCCTTTCGGAAAAAGCCTTTGCCACGCCTGGGGCGCAAGTCCGATTTATTTGTTGGGAAAATACTATTTAGGCGTACAACCCACAAGCCCAGGCTACGAAAGCTACACCATCGAACCTAATTTAGGTGGATTAGCGTGGATGGAAGGAAAAGTACCAACAGCAAATGGTGATATTTCGGTGTATTGTAGTAAAAAAGAAATCAAGGTTTCTTCGACAACAGGAATAGGTAAATTAAAGATAAAAAGTAAAAATAAACCCGTTGTAAAAGATGCGGAAGTGAAAGAGGTTTCGAAAGGTTTATATGAAATTACGATAGAAAAAGGTAAAGATTATAGCGTGAAGTATTCTGGTTAGTTTCGTCATCCGATATATAAAACTATCAGGTTTGAAACGAAAATCTTATACAATAGCTTCGCGTTAGGGATTGTAAGGGTTCAGTACCGATTAAGCATCTGTTTTTATTTAATTATGGTATGCTTGCTTGTTTCACAGGTCTTCATTGATACCGGAGCGCAGCGTAGCCCTGCAAAGCCCGGCCCCTTGCGCAGCTTGGGTAACCCCCATATCAATTGGTAGTTAACCCTTGGCAATAGTAATAAATTAAGCTTTTGCAGAATAGATGTACTGGAGGTTATTAAGGTGGTCAATATTATTTAGAAAAGCGGGGTTCGGTGCTTTTAGGTGATGAAAGCCCTGCTATTCCTCCAAGTCCTCACTCATTCTTCGCTCCGGGCTTTCCGTTCTATCAGGTTTATTTAACAAAACTCAGTTCTTTTTGGCTACACACTAAACCGCTCAATAGCTTACCGGGACCAAATCCTGCGTTAGGGGATTGGGGGTTAAACTCCAATCCTTTGCTCTATCTTTTTAACGCATTTGTAGGCCTCAGCAAGGATCACATCATTTGCAATCGTCTGATCAACATTTAATGCATTTAACATCGAAATGGTTAAACAGGCAATAATGCCATTGTTACTTTCGATACCAATGGGTACTGAAATATCGGTAACACCCGAAACAGAATCACTATTTTTTAAATAAGAGCCTGTTTGCTGAATATCCGTTAAAGAACTTAAGAAATCTTCTTGTTGCGGTTTGGCGTATTTCTTAAAAATGGCATTGTTTTTTAAGGTGTTTATACGCTCAGCCTTGGGCATATACGCCAATAAAACCTTACCAGATGCAGTTAATGGCAATGGAAATAGATTTCCCTCTTCAATAGAGAGCGCAATTGGTCCCGGGCTTTTCGCATGGATAATCACCATGACCTGGTTCATGTATAAAATACTCAAATGGCACGACTGACGAATACTGTTGGCCAGTTCTTCCAGCGGAAACTGTGCAGCTTTACGCAGTTCATCAATAGGAGAGTGCCTGTGCGAAAGGTAAAAAAGCTTTAGCGAGAGCCTGTATTTACCCGAAACTTCATCGCGTAAAATGTAACCCCGACTTTCCAAACTCATCAACATCCTGTATATTTCGTTAGGTGTTTTTTCAATACCAATAGCGATTTCAGTTTGAGATAATGGGATCGATTGTGCTGATAAATATTCCAATATATCAAGTCCTTTATCCAAAGCAGGGGCTTGGTACTTCGATTCTTTTTCGTTCATACGGGTTTAAATTTGGCTGTAGCGTATTTTTTACAATTTCAAACATACAAAATGCTTTCTTATTTATACAAGAGAAGATTTTACATAATTTAAATACGAATATATGTTTTCATATTTAAAAAAAACATTTATATTTGAATTAGAGATGGTAATTTAAAGTTACGGAATTTAAAAGGCTTAATTCAAAAGAATTGAGAAATTATTTCAGGCTAAATTATATCACTGATAACCATTTATAAACCTAAGCAAACGCTGAAACGGTGTAGATTAATTGATGAGTAAACTCGTAATCTTTTCCTGGCTTTTTCTCTTAAGCATTCCGCTTTTTGCGCAAGATATCAAGGTTGCTCAGTTGGATTGTGAATATCGCAATAATCCGATTGGAATTGATGTACAATCGCCGGGTTTGAGTTGGAAACTACATTCATCAAAACACAATGTGATGCAAACAGCCTACCAGATTTTAGTTTCGGGCAGTAAAAGCAATCTTGACAAGAATATTGGCGAAATATGGGATACTAAAAAAGTGAATTCAAGTCAATCCATTCATATACCTTTTAAAGGAATTAAACTACAAGCAGCTAAAAGTTACTATTGGAAAATTCGTGTTTGGGATAATTCTGGAAATCGATCTGCCTGGAGTGCCTCAGCCTTTTGGCAAATGGGATTACTCCGTAAAGATGATTGGAAAGGCGCCAAATGGATTGCCTATGAAAAACTGGCAGATTCTAATATAAACAGCTTGCCAACAGATGGTAAAAAAGACAAATACAACGGCAACAACGTTCTGCCCATGTTTCGCAAAGGTTTTACGGTAACTAAGAAAATTAAAAAAGCTACAGCTTTTATTTCTGGTTTAGGCCATTTTGAAATGACGCTAAACGGAACGAAAGTTGGCGATGACCTTTTAGCACCCGGCTGGACAAAGTATGATAAATCGGCTTTATACCTGACTTATGATTTAACTAAACAGCTAAATAAAGGTGAAAATGCAATCGGCGTGATGCTGGGCAATGGTTTCTATTATATTCCTCCTGTTAAAGAAAGGTATAGAAAATTAAAAGTAGCCTATGGTTATCCGAAAATGATCTGCAGGCTGTTAATCGAATATACGGATGGAACTTCAGCGAATATCATCAGTAACCAAAGTTGGAAAACCGCACCATCGCCCATTACTTTTTCGAGTATTTACGGGGGAGAAGATTATAATGCCAATCTTGAGCAAAAAGGCTGGGATTTGGCTGGTTTTAAAGATAGTAAATGGAAATCATCGTTATTGGTTGATGGGCAGGAATTAAATGCGCAGAAAGAAGAACCCCTAAAGATTTTCGAAAATTTTATGCCTCAAAATATTGATAGGGTTGCCAATGGTGAATGGGTTTATGATATGGGACAAAATTCATCAGCCATTATCGAATTGAAAGTCAGAGGTAAAAAAGGAGATACTATCCGGATAACACCGGCTGAACTATTAAAAGCTGATGGTTCGGTAACACAAAAAAATATCGGCGGACCATCTTATTTTACCTATATATTAAAAGGAGAGGGTTTAGAAACCTGGCGTCCTAAATTCTTTTATACCGGATTTCGTTATCTCCAGGTTAAAGGTGGGGTGCCTTCAGGTAAAGGAAACACAACAGGCAAAGCTGTAATAGAAGCTTTAAAAGCCCTACACATCAGGAATGCAGCTGAGCAGGTAGGTAAGTTTTCATCCTCGAACGAGCTGTTCAATAAAACTTTCAGCCTGATTGATTGGGCAATTAAAAGCAACATGGTTAGTGTTTTTACTGATTGTCCGCACCGCGAAAAATTGGGCTGGTTAGAGGAATTGCATTTAATGGGCAGTTCGGTACGCTATAATTATAATGCAGCGCCACTTTTCAAAAAGGCATTACAGGATATGAAAAACTCGCAACTGGCCAGCGGTTTGATCCCTGAAATTGCACCTGAATATGTAAAGTTCGAATGGGGTGGCGATATGTTTCGCGATTCGCCAGAGTGGGGCAGCAGTGGTATTTTAATGCCATGGTATTTACACCAGTGGTATGGTGATCAACAGGCCATGATTGATTATTACCCAATGATGCAGCGCTACGTTAATTACCTTGCCACCAAGGCGAACGGCCACATCCTTTCGCAGGGTTTAGGCGATTGGTATGATCTAGGCCCAAAACCACCAGGTGTTTCCCAGTTAACCCCAATGGGCGTTACGGGTACAGCAATTTATTACTACGATTTAAATACCATGGAAAAAATAGCAACACTTTTAGGTAAAAAAGCTGATGCTATGAATTATGCAAAACTGGCTATTGAAGTGAGGAAATCTTTCAATAATAAGTTTTTCGATACTAAAGCCAAACAGTATGCAACGGGATCTCAAACTGCAAATGCAATGGCCGTATATATGGGTTTAGTTGAAGAAAAAGATAAAACTGCAGTGATTGAGAATTTGGTTAAAGACATCAGGGATCGTAAAAACAGTTTAACAGCAGGCGATATTGGTTACCGTTATGTGCTTCGTGTTTTGGAAGATGCAGGCCGATCGGATATAATTTTTGACATGAACAGCCGATCTGATGTACCCGGTTATGGCATGCAGATCGCCAAAGGCGCTACCGCTTTAACGGAATCGTGGGCCGCTTTACCAACGGTTTCCAATAATCACTTTATGCTCGGCCATTTAATGGAATGGTTATACAGTGGCGTGGGTGGTATCCGTCAGGCAGAAAATTCGATTGCTTTCAAGCAAATTAAAATAGAACCGGAAATAGTGGGTGATTTAACTTCAGCCAATGTAAACTACAATTCACCTTATGGCAAAATATCGACCAAATGGGAGAAAACAGATAAAAATTTCACTTTAGAAATCAACATCCCTGTAAATACAAAAGCGACAGTTTATTTACCCATTTCTTTCACTCAAAATAACATTACTGAAGAATTTAACAATGGATTCGTACCTATGGAGCGTGCGAACGGAAAGATGAGAATCTCAATAGGTTCTGGTCATTACAAATTTTGTATAAAGTAGTATGAAAGCGATCCCATTGTTCATATTAGGCATTTTATCTATAGTTCTCGTATTAGCTCAGGAAGTTGCAAACCCTGTTTCAGCGGAAACCATGGAAAAAATTTATCAGGAAGTAAAAACGCCTTATAAATATGGCTTGGTAATGGTTCCTGAAGATAATCAGCATAAAATGGATTGTCCAACAGTTTTCCGTAAAGGGAAGTTTTGGTACATGACCTACCTGATTTTTAGTGGTCGTGGTTACGAGACCTGGCTGGCAAAAAGTAAAGATTTATTGCATTGGGAAAATCAGGGTAAACTGATGTCTTTTGCTGATGCAGGCCATTGGGATGATAGCCAAAAAGCTGGTTATAATGCTTTATTGGATACCAAATGGGGTGGAAGTTATGGGGTAAATCAATTTGATGGTAAATATTGGATGTCGTATTTCGGCGGGAAAGAAAAAGGTTACGAAGTAGAGCCTTTATCCATTGGAATGGCTTATACCACGAATGATCCATCAATGGTTCAGGAGTGGAATAGGCTGGATAAACCCGTTTTGACTTCGGGTGATGCAGATGTACGTTGGTGGGAAAACCGGAACAAACTTTTTAAAAGTACGGTAATTGAAGATAAACAAAAATTAACGGGACATCGGTTTGTAATGTATTACAATGCTGTTGGTGATTCTTTAGTAAACAATAAAAAAACACGCTGGTATGAGCGAATTGGTATGGCTGTTTCTGATGATATGATTCATTGGCAACGGTTCAATAAAAATCCTGTGGTTCATCATCCTGTGGGCATTACAGGAGATGCTGTTATCCAGAAAATTAACAACACCTGGGTAATGTTTTACTTTGGCGCCTTCTGGCAAGACAGAAAGGGTTCATTTAATCGCTTTGCCGCCTCTAATGATCTGGTAAACTGGGTCGACTGGACAGGCGATAACCTGATTGAATCATCAGAAAAATATGATGAACTGTATGCACATAAATCTTTCGTACTGAAATACAAAGGCACGGTGTACCATTTTTATTGTGCTGTAAATAAACTAGATCAGCGCGGCATTGCTGTGGCTACATCGAAAGATTTGGGTAAGAGTAAAGTAAATTTTGTAAGCGAAATTAAGAAATAACATGAAGAGGCTAATAAAATATAGATTTTTGATTTTTTCGCTCTTAGTATTATTTCCGGTAGGCTATTGCGGCTCCAAATCGTCTTCGACCGTCATTTCGACTGAATCGCAGCGTAGTGGAGAAATCTTTGAATTTAGCAGCAGCCCTTACAATAAAGATTTCTCCACTGCGCCCGTAATTCCGTCATTGCGAGGAGGAACGACAAAGCAATCTATTTTACAGGAAAGATTGCTTCTCCCCATGAAAAATCGGGCTCGCAATGACGATTTGAGAATTAGAACAAGCTTTAACAAAGACTGGAAATTCTTCCTGGGCGATGAACCGAATGCTAAATCACCTTCATTCGACGATTTAAAATGGAGAAAATTAACCTTGCCGCACGATTGGAGCATTGAAGGAAAATTCGATGAGAAAAATCCTGCAAAACCTGAGGGTGGAGGTTTGCCTACTGGCATAGGCTGGTATAGAAAGGAATTTATAGCACCAGCTAATTTCGAAAACCGACTCATCAACATCGAATTCGATGGCGTATATAAAAATAGTGAAGTTTGGGTAAACGGAGAATATTTAGGCAAAAGACCTTATGGTTATAGTTCCTTTTCTTATGAGATCAGCAAATTCCTAAAATCTGGAAAAAACATCATTGCCGTTAAAGTTGATAATTCAGCACAGCCCGATTCACGCTGGTATTCAGGATCAGGCATTTATAGGAATGTATGGTTAACATCTACAGCCAAAGTATCAATAAGTCAACATGGCCTTTTTGTTGAATCCGGTTTTGTAAGTGGCGATTTCGGAGAATCAACAGATGGCGGTACTTTAAAGCCAGGGCAAAAAGTAGGCTACATAGAACCTCATGTTAGTTTTATAAATAAATCCTTAGATAAAACCAAAAAGTATAAGGTTGAATTTTCGGTAATAAACAGAGAGGGAAAACAGGTTTTAAAACATGTTTTGGAAGAAGATATAATCGAAGATAATACTGGTAAAGGTGTTTCTAACCTGCTGATCAGTCAGCCGGAAATATGGTCGGTAGAAAGACCCTATTTATACACCTTAGTGGCTAAAATCATTGATTCGGAAAATCAAATTATAGACCAACAAAGTACAACTTTTGGTATCCGGAGATTCCATTTTGATGCGCTAAAAGGTTTCTCCTTAAATGGAAAACCGATGAAAATCCTGGGTGTTTGTCTGCACCACGATTTAGGTGCTTTAGGCGCTGCCGTAAACGTACGTGCGATGGAGCGCCAGCTCGAAATCATGAAAGCCATGGGTGTAAATGCCATCCGTACCGCTCATAATCCGCCAGCACCTGAGTTTCTGGATTTATGCGATAAAATGGGCTTTTTGGTAATGGACGAAGCTTTTGATATGTGGGCGAAGAAGAAAACTAAAAATGATTATCACCTGAATTTTCCGGAATGGCATAAAGCTGACCTGGAGGACATGATTAAACGCGACCGTAATCATCCATCTATTATCCTTTGGAGCATTGGCAACGAAATCCGCGAGCAGTTTGACAGTACAGGTATTGCGTTAACGAAGGAGTTGGTTAAAATTGTTAAAAATCTGGATAGAAGCCGACCTGTAATTTCTGCACTAACAGAAACAAAAGCTGAAAAGAATTTTATCTACCAGGCCAAGGCGCTTGATATTTACGGCTTAAACTATAACCATAAACTCTACAAAGATTTTCCTGAAAATTATCCAGGCGTTAAGTTTTTAGCTACTGAAACTACCTCCGCGCTTGAAACCAGGGGTTTTTATGATACAGCCGATACCATCCGCCGTTGGCCGAAAGATGGAAAAACGAAGTTTACCGAAGGCAATAAAGAATGGTCGGCATCTGCTTACGATAATGTTTCTGCATATTGGGGCTCCACACATGAAGAAACCTGGGCAGCAGCTAAAAAATACGATCATGTATCGGGCTTATTCGTGTGGACAGGTTTCGATTATCTCGGCGAGCCACTACCATATCCCTGGCCAGCCAGAAGTTCTTATTTCGGCATTGTCGATTTAGCGGGTTTCCCGAAAGATTCATATTATATGTACCAAAGCGAATGGACAAACAAACCAGTATTGCACATTTTACCCCATTGGAACTGGCAGCAAGGAAAATCAGTTGAGGTTTGGGCGTATTACAACAATGCCGATGAAGTAGAACTTTATCTGAACGGAAAATCTTTAGGTAAAAGATCAAAACAGGGGGATGATTTACATGTGCTTTGGAAGGTACCTTTTAAGCCTGGAACATTAAAGGCTGTATCACGCAAAAATGGAAAAAAAGTGTTAGTACGAGAGATTAAAACGGCAGGAGCTCCGGCAAAAATCGAATTAATCGCTGATAGAAAAAATATTAAAGCAAATGGTAAGGATCTATCATTCATAACTGTCCGCATTTTAGATGCTGCCGGAAATGTAGTGCCGGATGCTGATAATCTGGTTGATTTTAAAGTAGATGGTGTTGGCTTTATCGCTGGCGTTGATAACGGCTTTCAGGCCAGTGTTGAGCCTTTTAAAGCGAATTACCGCAAAGCATTTCATGGGTTATGCTTAGCCATATTGCAGTCAACAGAAAAAACAGGAACAATTAAACTAACGGCATCATCAGCTGGTTTGATGTCGTCTTCGATTATAATTAATACTGGGAAATGATGAGAAAAGTGGCCGCGAAGAATAGCCATGGTTCGTTTCTTTACGAACCACAATTTGAGAATAAATAAAATAAATTATAAAAACAGGTAAATAGAATAACAGAAATGATTCTATCGGTTGGTGTCTCACCGACCGAAATAAAAATTAAACAACTTGGTTGGTGGAGATACCAACCATTAGAGAACAATAAAAGCTATTGTCATTCTGAGGAACGAAGAATCTGCAAGCTATAGCAAACAGGCTCTTGAATCTATCGGTTGGTGTCTCACCGACCGAAATAAAACATGGTTGGTGAGACACCTACCATTAGAGGAGAATAAAAGGCATTGTCATTCTGAGGAACGAAGAATCTGCAAACTATGGGAAACAAGCTCTACTAAGGCAGCAATTGAATAGGGGTTTGTGAAATAGGAAAGATTCTTCACTGCGTTCAGAATGACAAAGAAATAAAAAGAAAATAAAGTGGAAAATACAATTAATTTAAAAGGAATAACCTGGAACCATAGTCGTGGGCTTTTGCCGATGGTGGCTACGGCGCAGCGATTTTCAGAATTACACCCAAATGTAAACATCACCTGGGAGAAAAGAAGTTTGCAGCAATTTGCTGATTTTTCAATCCAGGAATTGGCAGAACAATTTGATCTGTTGGTAATCGATCATCCCTGGGCAGGTTTTGCCGCCAAAACAAAATCAATTGTGCCTTTAGACCTTTATCTTTCTCCAGAATATTTGAAAGACCAGGAAGAAAATTCGGTAGGTCATTCTTACGAGAGTTACTTCTATGATGACCATTTATGGGCTTTGCCGATAGATGCTGCAACCCCCGTAGCCGCTTCAAGGCCAGATTTATTAGCCAAAAAAGGATTGCAACTGCCAAAATCTTTTGATGATTTGTTGGTGCTTGCTGATAAAGGTTTGGTTGCCTTTGCGGGCATTCCCATTGATGTTTTAATGAATTTTTATACGCTTTGTTGTTCCTTAGGAGAGGATCCTTGCCAAAATGAAGAGGAAGTGGTTTCTACTGAAACGGGTGTTAAGGTGTTGAAAATGTACCGGGGATTGGCTTCAAAAATGGATAAAGCCAATTTCAACAGAAACCCCATTCAGGTGTACGAAGCGATGACTTTAAACGACGAAATTGCGTATTGCCCTTTTGCTTATGGCTACTCGAACTATTCGCGTAATGGTTATGCCCGCAAAACCTTGCATTTTCACGATATGATTTCTTTAGATGGTAAAACCAATCTAAGAAGCACATTGGGCGGAACTGGTTTAGCCATTTCTGCTAAATGCGATGCATTGGAGATGGCTGCCAAATATGTGGAATTTGTAGGTTCACCGGCTTGTCAGTCTACCTTGTTTTTTGAAAGCGGTGGTCAACCCGGGCATTTATCAGCCTGGAAAAACGAAGAAGTCAATCGCCAGAGTCAGCATTATTTTCTGAATACCTTACCTGCCTTACAAAGAGCTTTTCTCCGTCCACGTTACCATGGCTCCATGTATTTTCAAGACCATGCAGGTGATATGGTTCGCGATTATTTAATGAATGGAGGCGATGAAATCCAGATTTTAACCGCCATGAATGAATTGTATCAGCAATCTAAAAGCTTAGTATTATCATGAACAAGCCGTTAGAAGGACTTTTGGTTTTAGAGTTTTGTCAATTTTTGGCAGGACCTTCGGCAGGCTTAAAACTGGCCGATTTGGGTGCCCGTGTGATTAAAATCGAACGACCAAAAACAGGCGATGCTTGCAGATCTTTATCCATCAAGAATCTTTTTGTGGATGAAGACAGCCTGCTTTTTCACACCATCAACCGGAATAAAGAAAGTTATGCCGCCGATTTAAAAAATCCGGAAGATTTAGAAAGACTTAAAAAATTAATCAGCAAGGCCGATGTGATGACGCATAATTTCCGTCCTGGTGTAATGGAGAAAATTGGCCTGGATTATGAAAACGTTCAAAAAATCAATCCCAAAATTGTTTATGGCCTGGTCACCGGTTATGGAAGTGAAGGCCCGTGGAAAAACAAGCCAGGGCAGGATTTGTTGGTTCAATCTGTTTCAGGTCTTACTTTTTTATCAGGAATTGATGTAGACGGGCCCGTTCCGTTTGGCCTTTCCGTTTCTGATATTATGTGCGGGAACCACTTGACGCAAGGCATTATGGCCGCTTTAATCAAGAGGGCCAAAACAAATAAAAGTGTGTTGGTTGAGGTGAGTTTGTTGGAATCCATTTTAGATGTACAGTTTGAAGTATTAACCACCTACTTAAATGATGGCGGAAAATTACCCGATAGAAGCGGAGCAAAAGGAAGTGCGCACGCTTATTTAAGCGCTCCTTATGGCATGTACGAAACCAACGATGGTTATATTGCCATGGCCATGGGCAACCTGCCGAATATCTGTGCAATTATTAATTGTGATATTACTGACTTATACGTTGAGGCTGGTTCAGCCTTCGAAAACCGTGATAAGTTGATTGTTCGCTTAGCTGCAACGTTTAAAAAGGAAAATACAAAACATTGGGTTGATCTTTTGGAAAGTCACGGTATCTGGTGCGCTGAAGTATTGAGCTACCGAACGGCAACAGCTTTAAATACCTATAAAAAACTGGATATCGAGCAGCAACTGGATTTAGCTGATGGCAAAAAAATTAAGACAACGGTGAGCCCGATCCGCTTGGATAACGAAAAGTTATTTGCTTCTAAAGCCGCGCCAAAACTTGGGGGAAATACCGCAGAGATTAATAAAGAGTTTGAATTGAATTAATTGTCACGTTGAGCCTGTCGAAACGCAAAGATAAATCTACAAAAGGTTCTTCGACAGGCTCAGAATGACAAACGAAAAATAAAATATAAAATAAAGTCATCATTTCGATCCGATAGCTATCGGATGAAGCGCAGGGTAATGGAGAAATCTATCTGAGAAAGATTGAATAGATCTCTCCACTACGGTCGAGATGACGATCGCGTTACTTGAAGTGACTATTTAAAAAAGTAAAATTATGCTACCGCTTGAAGATTATTTAGTTATCGATTTCAGCCAGTTTCTTTCTGGCCCATCGGCAGGTTTGCGCCTGGCCGATATGGGCGCCCGCGTAATCAAAATTGAACGTTTGGGTGTAGGCGATATCTGCCGTACATTATACACCTCAAATTTGATTATGAATGGCGAATCGTCAGTTTTTCATGCCATCAACAGAAATAAAGAAAGCTTTGAAGTTGATTTAAAAAGCGAAGAAGATTGCGAAATGGTTCGCCAACTGCTAAAAAAGGCAGATGTAATGATTCATAACTTCCGCCCGGGCGTAATGGAACGCTTGGGTTTCGATTATCAATCGGTTACCGCTTTAAATCCTAAAATTATTTATGGTGAAATTTCAGGCTATGGCAACAACACGGAATGGAAAAATAAACCAGGTCAGGATTTACTTTTACAATCGGTTACTGGTCTAACTTCTTTAACAGGAAATGCCGATAGTGGTCCTGTTGCCATGGGTTTATCCATTGTAGACATGCTGGCCGGCGCACATTTAGCACAAGGACTTTTAGCTTGTTTATATCGAAAAGCCATAAAAAATGAAGGCGGGTTTGTGCAGGTAAGCATGATGGAGTCTGCTTACGATTTCCAGTTCGAAACCATTACCACCTTTATGAATGATGGTGGAAGCTTACCCGAACGCTCAAAAAAGAACAATGCAAACGCATATTTAGGTGCTCCTTATGGGATTTATCAAACCGAAAACGGATATTTAGCCCTGGCGATGGGTTCAATTCCACAGTTAGGCAATTTGCTTGGATGTGAGCAGCTGGAAGATTACGTTGAAGTGAGCGAAGCGTTTGATAAACGCGATGAGATTAAGGCTATTTTAGCCAATCATCTTCTATCGGCCACCACCGAAAAGTGGCTTTCCATACTGGAACCTGCCGATATCTGGTGTGCCGATGTTTTAAACTGGAATGCGTTAATGGCGCACGACGGGTTTAAGGTGTTGAAGATGATCCAGGAAGTGGAAATGATAGATGGGTATAAATATGAAACCACCAGATGCCCGATCCGTATTGATGGTGAGTTGCTTACCTCAGCAAAAGGTTCGCCTAAATTAGGACAGGATAATGAGAGAATTATCAAAGAATTTATAACACAGCATACAACTGCAAATGCATAACCAGATAGATACTTTCAGGATAGCCGTCCGTAAATTTGCACCCTTTGAATCTGCCATGCAGAAATTTTGGGCGCAATATTGTATGGTTTCGGGTTGCAAACTGAAATTGGAAATGGTGGTGATGGATTTACACGAACTTTACGACAGTACCATTACCCAAAAAGGTTTAGCCAATGGCGACTTTGATATTGCACATATTAGTACCGATTGGGTTTTAGAAGGTTATACCAATCATGATTTTGAAGTTTTAAATCCTTACATCAATAAAAATAAACCCGACGATTTTCCGAGAGGTTGGAGCAAGTCGCTTTTAAGTTTACAGCGTTTTGGCTGGGAAGTAGTTGGGCTGCCCTTTCACGACGGGCCTGAATGTTTTATTTACCGCAAAGACCTGTTCGAAAGCGAGACCGAAAAAGCCAACTATTTAACGCAGTATGGAAAAATTTTAGATGTACCGAAAACCTGGGAAGATTTTCATCAGATTGCCAGGTTCTTTAACCGTCCTCAAGATAACCTTTACGGGAGTATCTTCGCCTGTTACCCTGATGGCCATAATACTGTTTTTGATTTTTGTTTGCAATTGTGGACCAGAGGTGGAAGCCTGGTAGATCAACATGGCCATATCCAGATTAATACCCAAGCGGCAATTGATGGGCTTAATTTCTATCGCACGATAGTGAATGACAAAACCGCTTTTCACCCAAAATCGGCACAATTCGAATCTGTTGCTGCAGGAATAGCCTTTTCGCAAGGTGAGGCTGCAATGATGATTAATTGGTTTGGTTTTGCGGCTATGTGTGAAGTAGATGCAAATTCAAAGGTGAAAGGCAAAATTGATGTTGAACTGTTACCTTCAGCCTTTAATGAAAAATCAGCTTCTTTAAACGTATACTGGCTTTATACCATTGCCAAGGGGAGTAAAAACAAAGATATCGCATACGATTTTCTTCGTTTTGCATTGGATAAAGAACAAGACAAACAACTCACCTTAGAAGGCGGAATTGGTTGTCGGATTTCAACCTGGACAGATGAAGAAATCAATCAAATAATCCCATACTACCATAAACTCGAAGCTTTACATGAGGTGGCCAATATGTTACCGCAAAAAGCCAACTGGGCTGCAATTGCAGCAATAATCGACCAGATGGTTTTGCAGGCTATAAATACAGATCAATTTACCGAAGAATTGATTCGACTGGCGCAAAACCAGATTAATGAAATTGACAAATGAGCATTGATATAAAATATAAACCAGAATTACCCCAAAGCAAACAGCCCATTATTATTATTGGTGCTGGCGGCATTGTGGCCGATGCGCATCTTCCGGCCTATAAAATTGCAGGTTTCGAGGTTCACGGCATTGTAAACCGAACTAAAGAAAGGGCACAGAAACTGGCAGATACCTTCGGCATTCCGAATGTGTATAATTCAGTAGCCGAGGCGGTAAAGCTGGCTCCTGCAAACGCTGTTTACGATTTAACCATCATGCCCGAACAATATATCGAAACGTTAAAACAGTTGCCTGATGGAAGTGCAGTACTGATCCAAAAACCAATGGGCGATGATTTTACACAGGCTAAGGAAATCCTCGAATTGTGCCGGTCGAAAAACTTAAAAGCAGCTATAAACTTTCAATTACGCTTTGCACCATTTGTAAGTGCTGCAAGATACCTGATCGATAAAGGTTTAATAGGCGAATTATACGATATGGAAGTTCGGGTGACGATTAAAACGCCATGGGAGATTTTCCCTCATGTGATTATTCATCCGCGTTTAGAAATCCAGTACCATAGCATTCATTATGTAGATTTAATTCGCTCGTTTTTGGGCAATCCGGAAAGTATCCTGGCCAAAACATTAAAACATCCGGCTAAAAGTTTGTCATCTTCGCGTTCTACCATTTTATTCGATTATGGCGATACCATGCATGCCGTGATTAACACCAATCATGATCATGATTTCGGTCCAAACCACCAGGAAAGTTATATTAAATGGGAGGGAACCAAAGGTGCAATTGTAGCTAAAATTGGTTTGTTGATGGATTACCCGCATGGTGTACCCGATGTTTTTGAATATTGCATTGTAGAAGAGGGGAAATCACCAGAATGGCAAACTATAAAACTGGAAGGCTCCTGGTTTCCGGAAGCTTTTATCGGCACAATGGCCAATTTAATGCGGTACAATGAAGGTTCAAGCGACGTTTTAAATACCAGTGTAGAAGATGTAATTCAAACCATGGCAGTAGTAGAAAGTGCGTATAAATCGAGTGATATTGGAGGAATTAAAGTGAAAGAACAATTAAATAACTAAGAATATCATCCTTGTTTATAACGTGGATGTAGGAAAAAAGCGATTATATCGCTTACATAAGAAAATTATGTATTTCATTTTTAAGATTACCGAAGCAATCTGTTTTGCGAGAAAGATTGCTTCGTTTCGATGAAAAATCGAAAACTCGCAATGACGGAATTATAAAATTAAATCGTCCTCGTTTGTAACGAGGATGTATGAGAAAAGCGATTGTATCGCTTACAAGAAACTAAAACTATGTATTTCAAATCAACATTTTTTGAAGATTACCAATTACAGGATAAGCGCGTAACCTTAGGTCGCACGATAACAGAAACTGATTTTGTCGTTCACGCAGGACATACCGGCGATTTTTTCCCGCACCACATGGATGCAGAATGGTGTGCTACACAACCTTTCAAACAAAGAATAGCCCACGGGACGATGATTTTTAGCATTGGGATCGGCTTAACCGCATCAGAAATTAATCCTGAGGCCATGAGTAAAGGATACGATAAATTACGTTTTGTAAAACCTGTTTTTATTGGCGATACCATTCACTCCGAAATTACCATTTCTGAAAAAGGAGAAAGCAAAAGGCCGGAATATGGCACCGTAACCGAACACGTTGAGATCATTAACCAACATGGACAAGTGGTATTGGTGTGCGACCATCTTTTGGTGGTGAAAAAGGTTCATTAGTTCAATGGTCAATAGTTAATTGGTCTGGGCGCCTATAGCGACAGTCTTACCAGGGATCATTAAAACGATCGATCATCAATGAACTATTGACTAATATAAAAATAAACTAACGGCTAATGAACCAAAAAACTATTAAACTAAACCAATGAACCAATGACTAATGAACCAATAACCACACAGCCAGAAATTGTAACCGGGGGCGACTCCTCATCAGGAAAGAAGTACCTGTTACCTTTTATACTCGTAATCAGCTTGTTTTTCCTTTGGGGAATGGCGCATAACCTCGATTCGATTCTGATTCCACATTTAAAAAAAGCTTGTAATTTAAACAATAAACAATCAACGTTGATTGATACCTCTGTTTTCTTCGCTTATTTTTTAATGGCTATTCCAGCCGGAATGATTTTGAAAAAATGGGGATATAAAGCAACCATGATCTCAGGTTTACTGGCTTTTGCTTTCGGTGCATTTTTGTTTGTTCCAGCTGCCAATAACCTCTCTTACATCACATTTTTGATCGCACTTTTCATTATTGGTTGCGGTTTAACCATGCTCGAAACCTCGGCAAATCCTTACGCTGCTGTATTGGGCGATCCTGCAAAAGCAACAAGCAGATTAAACCTTGCTGCATCTTTCAACGGATTGGCTGCAATGGTTGCACCAATGATTGGCGGATTGTTTATTCTATCGGGTAAATCGCACACAAAAGAGGAACTGGCTGCGATGACCGAAGTTAGCCGAAACAACTACTTCCTTGAAGAGGCTGCGTCGGTGAAAACACCTTACATTACGCTTGGAATAGTGTTATTGGTTATAGCCGCAATATTCTACTTTATCCATCTTCCTGAAATTAAAACGAAAAGCATTGATGGTGAAGCAAAGGGAAGCTTTTTCGGTTCACTACGTCACAAACATTTAAAATGGGCAGTAGTTGCTCAGTTCTTTTATGTTGGTGCGCAGGTTTGTGTTACCAGTTTTTTTATCAGAATGGCTCAGCAAGGCGGCGGGTTTGACGAGAAAACAGCAGCATCATATCTGGCAATTTATGGTTTGTTATTTACTATTGGCCGCTTTGCAGGAACCGCGATCCTTCAGTTCGTGTCATCGAATAAGTTGCTCGCTATCTATGCGGTAATCTCTATCTTATTGTGTTTGGTAGCTATATTAGGAAAAGGCTCTTATGTGGTTTATGCGCTTGGTGCAATAGGCTTTTTTATGTCGATTATGTTCCCAACCATTTTTGCGTTAGGAATAGAGGGCATAGGCGACGACACCAAGCCAGGGTCATCATGGTTGATTATGTCGATTGTGGGCGGAGCCATTTTGCCATTTGGAATGGGAAGTTTAATCGATATGTATGGCGATAATATTCAGATCGGTTACAGCATCCCACTGGTGTGTTTTGTGGTTATTCTTTATTTCGGCTTAAGAGGGTATAAAATCGCACACAAATAATATAAGTTGTTCATTACGTTAGTAAAATAAAGTCTATCTATACTTTTAGTAAAAGTATTTCTGTTGAAGAGAAAGATTGCTTCGGGTAGTAAAAACAACCCTGGGCATGACCATAAATTTTTAAAAAATGAAATTGAGGTTTAGTAAAATTCTGGTATTTGTGTTGTTGTCAAACTTTTTCCTGGCGTCAAATGCTGGTGCACAACAGAATGAAAATGCTAAACCCTGGGTATTCTGGTATTGGGTTAAAGGAGCTGTATCCAAAGCAGGCATTACTGCCGATCTGGAAGCGATGAAATCAAATGGCATAGCAGGTGCTTATTTAATGAGTATCCAGGGGCCAGATAAAATACCTGTTTATTCGCCACCGGCAGTTCAGTTAACGCCCGAATGGTGGCAAATGGTAGAATTTGCCATGACAGAGGCAAAACGGTTAGATCTGAAATTAGGCATGCATGTGAGTGATGGTTTCGCCCTGGCAGGTGGACCTTGGATCACACCAGAACTTTCCATGCAAAAAGTGGTATGGTCGAAGATAAACATCAGTAATTCAAATAGTAAAATCACTTTACCTCAACCAGAATCAAAAGAAAATTATTATAAGGATATAGCAGTTTATGCGTATCCATCTCCGCTTGGTGAAAACCTTTCTACCAGAACGGTTATTCCAAAAATTACGGCAAGCAATGGAGCTGATGCCACGGGCTTGGTTCAGCCACAGAATAAGAAAAACTTTGGTTCAAATGAACCATGTTACATTCAATATGAATTTGCAAAGCCCTTTACCTGCAGAACCATAACCATTAAAGTCAGCGGAAATAACTATCAGGCACAACGTTTGGCTCTTGAGGTAAGTGATGATGGCAAAAATTTCCGATCCATAGGCAGGTTGGAAGCGCCCCGTCATGGCTGGCAAGATACCGATGAAGATGTGACGCACTCCATTACGCCAACTACAGCCAAATTTTTCAGGTTTATTTATGATAAAAAGGGATCTGAACCAGGGTCGGAAGATCTGGATGCGGCCAAATGGAAGCCATCGTTAAAATTGGTCAATCTGGAGTTATCATCAGAAGCGAAAATCAATCAGTTTGAGGGTAAAAACGGTTCTGTTTGGCGGGTGAGTAAAAGAAGTACCGACGCTGAAATTGCTAAGAATTTATGTGTGCCGTTGAATAAAATTATTAGTCTTACCAATAAATTAAATAAGGACGGAACTTTAAACTGGAAAGCGCCGAAAGGCAATTGGACAATTTTAAGAATTGGCCATACTTCAACAGGACATACCAACGCAACTGGTGGCGGTGGAAAAGGATTGGAGTGTGATAAATTTAATCCGGAAGCGGTAAAATTACAATTCGAAAGCTGGTATGGTGAAGCTTTAAAACATGGCGGACCAGAAATCGCTAAAAAAGTTTTAAGCGTTTTCCATGTAGACAGCTGGGAATGCGGCAGTCAGAATTGGTCGAAGATATTTAAAGCCGAGTTTTTAAAGCGTAGGGGCTACGATTTAACACCTTATTTACCCATCATGACCGGATTACCTGTAGAGAATGTATCCGTATCCGAAAATTTCCTTTACGATGTTCGAAAAACGATTTCTGAATTGGTGGTTGATCAGTTTTATAAAACGCTTGCTAAACTGGCAAAAGATCAGGGCGTGACTTTTACGGCTGAAAGTATTGCACCAACCATGATGAGTGATGGTTTAATGCATTACAAAACTGTCGACATCCCAATGGGCGAATTTTGGTTAAACAGCCCCACGCATGACAAACCAAATGATATGTTAGATGCCATTTCAGGCGCACATATTTATGGGAAAAACATTATCCAGGCCGAGGCTTTTACTACCGTTCGTATGGACTGGAATGAAAACCCGGCAAATATGAAAACTTTACAGGATCGTAATTATGCCCTTGGGATCAATAAATTGGTTTATCACGTTTTTACACACAACCCCTGGACTGATCGGAAACCAGGAATGACTTTAGATGGGGTTGGCCTATATTTTCAACGCGACCAAACCTGGTGGAAAGTCGGAAAAGCATGGATAGAATATGCAGAACGTACTCAAAATTTACTTCAACAAGGTAAACCTGTTGTTGATATAGCCGTTTTTACGGGTGAGGAATTGCCACGCCGTTCCGTATTGCCTGATCGTTTGGTTGAAACCTTACCCGGTATTTTTGGCGCAGATGTAGTAGAAGCAGAGCAGAAACGCCTCGCAAATGTTGGTGAACCTTTAAGGCAAATCCCAGCTGGGGTAACCCATTCTGCAAACATGGCCGATCCAGAAAATTGGGTAAACCCATTACGAGGTTATGCTTACGATAGTTTTAATCCGGATGTACTAAGTACAGCAACTGTTAAGGATGGAAATGTAGTTTTCGAGAGTGGTGCAACGTATAAAGTTTTGGTAATACCAGGTAACATGAAAATGAATCCGAATTATCAGTATATGAGTTATGGCACTGTTAAAAAACTGCTGGAATTGATTAAAGCTGGTGCTAAAGTAATTGTTGGAGATAAGCCATTGTATCAATCTGAATTTAAACAAGTTAAAAAAACTATTTTTGATGCAATTATAGAAGAAATCTGGGAAGGGAATTTCGAGTCTTATAAAAATAATGGTCGACCAGTTTATAAGAAAGATTTAGGTTTAGGTCAGGTTTTTAAAGCACCCTTCTACGGAGAAACTTTTGATGCCTTAGGTTTAGAAAGAGATTTAAATGTAAGTGACTTAACAGATGACCAGACTAAGGAAAATTATGCAAAAGGTATAGGTTATGCACACAGAATTGATGGAGAAAAGGAGATTTATTTTATCACTAATCAGGAAAATAGAAAAAGAGAACTTTTTTTAACTTTAAGGAAGGGTAAAAAATCAGTAAAAACCTATGACGCGGTAAGTAATGCCTGGTTTACAGTTCATAAACTCAACAATGCTCTTGCCGGAACAAATCTAAAGTTAACCCTGTATCCAAATCAATCAATCTTTGTGGTTTTAGATACGCCAGGTGTTTATTTACCCAATTCGCAAAGCGCAGAGAAACAACTAAAAGATGCGAAAGCAAAAGAGATCAAAAAAACTGACATTGATATCTCCAAAAACTGGCAGGCAAAATTTGATACGGCGTATGCAGGCCCATCAAAACCTATCATTTTTAATGAATTAACCGATTGGACATTAAATACAGATAGTTTGGTTAAATATTATTCAGGAACTGCTGTGTACAGCAAAAACTTCACCTTTAATGAAGATCTTAAGGGTAAAATCTGGATTGATTTAGGTACTTTCTCCAGCATCGCAGAAGTTAAAATCAACGGTATAAATTGTGGCACCTTATGGACTGCTCCGCACCGTTTAGAAATTAGTAAAGCGATCAAAAAAGGTGAAAATCAAATTACGATTGAAGTGACCAATACCTGGGCTAATCGTTTAATTGGTGATAGCAAACTGCCAGAAAATAAAAGAATTACTAAAACAACTGCACCTTTCCGATTAGAAGGCAAGCCTTTAAATCCTGCGGGATTATTAGGCCCAGTAGTGATACAAGTGGAAGAGTAATTGAGCATTAAATATTTCAAATAAATGAAAAAAATAATTGTACTAGTTCTTGTTTTGGTTCAAACTGTTGTTTTCGCGCAAAAAAAGAAAGTAAAGCATAATTTTAATGTTCAGGTCAGACTAGAAAAAGGCGATTTAAATAAAGATGGTTTAACTGATAAAACCGTAATTACAATGGATACCATCGACGCATCCGTTCCATTGAGGTTGCAAATATTTTTTCAACAGCCCAATAAGAAATTTAAATTGGTTTTCTCTTCAACAGACGTAATTGAACCCCAATATGTAAACGGCATACATACTAAGAATTCAATACCATATTTTTTTATTGAAAGTGGATATTTATTAATGAACTCCGAAAAAAATGATGTCCGCTTTGAACATAAATTCATCTATAAAAACGGAAGTTTCCACTTGATTAAAATCTCCAGCGTAGTATATGATGGGCAAAATTCGACAACCGAGACGGTGTTTGATCTTGTATCTGGAGTGAAAACAGCAATTACAACTCCGTTAGGTTCAGCAAAAGCTTCAAATAAGTACACAAACAAAATAATGATAAGGCCATTGCCCACGCTTCAGAATTTAAAATCTTTTGGCAATAAATTATACTGGTGAAATTCAATTAAACAGAAGAACAATGAAAAAGCTACTCCATATTAACAAATATTCTGTCTCCCAGGCTTTACCACTTCAGGTATTTATTGTTGCGATGCTTTTTCTAACAGGAAATTTAAAAGCACAGGATAAAGCTTTGGTGAATACATCAAATTCGCCATATGCCAAATTGCACAGTATCAACATGGCTGATGTAACCTGGACGAAGGGTTTTTGGGCCGATCGTTTCAAGGTAGCTACAGAAACCATGGTACCTAACATGTGCGCCATTTATAACGATCCGAAAATCAGCCATGCGTTCGAAAATTTCAGAATTGCCGCAGGATTAGATACCGGATCTCATTCAGGCCCCTCTTTCCATGATGGCGATTATTACAAAACTTTGGAAGCGGTTGCCGTTTTATATGCTTCAACTAAAAACCCAAAGTTGAATGAAATGATGGATCAGGCCATTGCAGTAATCGGTAAATCGCAGCGTGAGGATGGATATATTTATACCAAAGCGATGATCGAGCAGCGTAAAACAGGCTCTAAAAACCAGTTTCAGGATCGTTTAAGTTTTGAATCGTACAATATTGGCCATTTAATGACAGCGGGTTGCATCCATTACCGCGCTACCGGCAAAACATCTTTACTCAACATTGCTAAGAAAGCAACCAATTATTTATACAACTTCTATAAATCAGCATCACCAACATTAGCAAGAAACGCCATTTGTCCATCCCATTATATGGGTGTGATAGAAATGTACCGCACCACAAAAGATCCGCGTTATCTCGAACTTGCCAAACATTTAATTGCCATTAAAGGTAAAATTGATGATGGAACAGACGATAACCAGGATCGGATTCCGTTTTTGCAGCAAACTAAAGCTATGGGGCATGCGGTAAGGGCCAATTATCTTTACGCCGGTGTGGCCGACCTTTATGCCGAAACCGGGAAAGACTCCCTGTTAAATACTTTAAATTTAATGTGGGATGATGTAAATCAACACAAAATGTATATTACTGGCGGCTGTGGCTCGCTCTATGATGGTACTTCGCCAGATGGTACATCTTACAACCCTGCAGATGTGCAGAAAATCCATCAGGCATTTGGCCGCGACTACCAGCTGCCCAATTTCACCGCTCATAATGAAACTTGCGCCAACATTGGTAACGTGCTCTGGAACTGGCGTATGTTACAAATTACTGGTGATGCCAAATATGCTGATGTAATGGAACTGGCTTTGCACAACAGCGTTTTATCAGGAATCAGCCTGGACGGTAAGAATTTTCTATACACCAATCCACTGGCCCAATCGGATGATTTGCCTTTTAAACAACGCTGGTCGAAAGATAGAGTACCCTATATTGCGCTATCAAATTGCTGTCCGCCAAATGTTGTACGTACCATTGCCGAGGTAAGCGATTATGCTTACAGTGTTTCTGATAAAGGTTTGTGGTTTAACCTATATGGTGGAAATAACTTAAGTACTAAATTAGCTAACGGCAGCAAAATTTTTTTAACAGAAGAAACGAATTATCCATGGGATGGAAAGATAACAATCACCATTAAAGAGACAGGTAATAAAGCTTACGCGATGTTTTTAAGGATTCCGTCCTGGACACATGATGCAAAAATTACGGTCAATGGAAAAACTGAAAATGTTAAAGCCGTTTCCGGAACTTATGCAGAAATCAGCCGTGTTTGGAGAAAAGGTGATGTTATAGAATTAAACCTTCCGATGGAGGCGACACTAATTGAGGCTAATCCATTGGTTGAAGAAAACAGAAACCAGATCGCTGTAAAACGTGGCCCGATTGTATACTGTTTAGAATCGACAGATCTGCCTGGAAAAAGTATTTTCAACGCATTTGTACCTACCTCAACCAAATTCGAGGCAAAGTCTATCAATATCGATGGGGCTGAAATGATGAGTCTGACCGGTAACGCAAAAATAGTAGAGCCAAACAACTGGAAAAATATCTTGTACAGGCCAATTGATTTTAAAAACGAAGAAATAGAAATCAAACTGGTGCCTTATTTTGCATGGGGAAACAGAGGACACTCAGAAATGTCGGTATGGCTGCCGGTAAGTAGGTAAAAACGGATTATCGTCATGCTGAATTCATTTCAGCATCTACAGCTAAAAGCTTAGCGGTTAAGACCCTGACCACGAAGTAGCTACAAGACAATTGAAAATACTTTCTAATTGTAAAATAAATTTTGGGTGACGGAAGGATTAAAAATAAATAAAACAATGAAACTAAAACTCTTCATATTCTTAAACCTCGCATGTGGCCTGATTGCATCTGCTACGGTTAAACCCGCATCCATCTTTACCGATCATATGGTTTTACAACAACAAAGCAATGTAGCCATTTGGGGCTGGGCAAAGCCCTCAACCAGGGTAAAAATCAATACTTCCTGGAATAAACAAAATTATTCGGTTACTGCTGACCAAACTGGTAAATGGAAAGTGAAAGTTTCAACACCATCAGCTGGTGGACCATACGAAATGGAACTCAATGATGGCGAAAAACTCGTTTTAACCGATATCCTAATTGGTGAAGTTTGGTTTTGTGGCGGGCAATCAAACATGGAAATGCCAATGAAAGGTTTCAAAAGCCAGCCTATCATCGGTTCAAATGAGGTAATTTTAAAATCATCGAATAAAAATATCAGGTTATATACCGTTCCCCGTTCCTCAATCAATGAGCGACAAGAAAACAGCAAACCATCAGATTGGAAATTGGCTGCGCCGGAAACTGTCTCCAACTTCAGTGCTACGGCATATTATTTCGGCTCGCTGTTGAGCGAAATGTTAAATGTGCCAATCGGGATTATCAACGATAGTTACGGTGGTTCAACTATTGAGGCCTGGATGTCGCCAGAAGATTTAAAACCTTATACGGAAATTAAGATTCCTTCAAAAGGCGATAGCATAAAAGAGGTGAGTCGCACACCAACTACACTGTACAATGGCATGCTTTATCCGGTAATCGGTTATGGCATAAAAGGGGCAATCTGGTACCAGGGCGAGTCGAATTATGAACGACCAGACCGTTACGAAAACCTTTTTCCGGCAATGGTTTCATCCTGGAGAAAAAATTGGGAAAATGGTGATTTTCCATTTTATTATGCTCAGATTGCGCCATACAATTATGCACAATTACCTCCCAATCACGTTGGTGGGAAATATAATTCAGCCCATTTAAGAGATGCTCAACGAAAATCTTTAACTAAAATACCGAATTCAGGAATGGCTGTTTTGTTGGATATTGGCGAGGAAAAATCTATCCATCCTGCAAATAAGAAACAAGGCGGACAGAGATTAGCTTACCTTGCTTTGGCACAAACTTATGGTATTAAAGGTTTTGGTTTTGCAAGTCCGAATTACGAATCATTAACGGTAGAAAAGAATACTGCTGTAATCAAGTTTCAAAATGTACCAAACGGGTTAACTTCTTTTGGTAAAGAACTATCTTTATTCGAAATTGCAGGTGCCGATCAGAAATTTTATCCGGCTAAAGCAACCATAAAAGGCAGTATCATAACCGTTTCAGCACCTGAAGTTAAAGTACCTGTTGCTGTTCGTTATGCTTTTAAAGATTTTGTAACCGGCGACTTATTCGGAAACGATGGCTTGCCTGTTTCCTCTTTCCGTACCGATAACTGGGATAATTAATAATCAAATAATGATTTTTACCACGAAGACACAAGAAGCACTAAATATTTTGGCTGAGAACTTAAATGCTCTTATTTGTCTGATATGGTTGAAATTCCTTACTCCTGCCTTAGCTGCTCTCAAGTGCCTCAGGTGGTCAAACATATTACAAATAATAAAATTAACCACAAAGGCACAAAGAGCACAAAGTATGTGTACCATGCGCTTAAATGTCCTCACATGTCTTATATGGTTGAAATTCATTAAGCATGCTGCCTTAGCCACTCTCAGGTGCCTCAGGTGGTCAACAAAATTAACCACAAAGGCACAAAGAACACAAAGTATGTGTACCATGCGCTTAAATGTCCTCACATGTCTTATACGGTTGAAATTCATTAAGCATGCTGCCTTAGCCACTCTCAGGTGCCTCAGGTGGTCAACAAAATTAACCACAAAGGCACAAAGAGCACAAAGTATGTGTACCATGCGCTTAAATGTCCTTAAATACCTTATATGGTCGAAATTCATTAAGCATGTTGCCTTAGCCGCTCTCAAGTTGTCAATAAAATTAACCACAAAGGCACAAAGAGCACAAAGTATTTACCCCATGCGTTTAAATGTCCTTAAATACCTTATATGGTCAAAAAACATAAACCTAAAAAAACCAGCGCTTTCCTTGGTGTTTGTGTCTTTGTGCTTGATAAGCCTAAATGCTTTTTCGCAAGAAAAAGACAACGTAATATGGACCTCACAAAGTAACAATTCATCAGAATCCATGCCCGTAGGAGGTGGCGATATCGGCCTAAACCTCTGGGTAGAAAAAGGTAATATTTATCTCTACCTATCACGCAGTGGAACATTCGACGAAAATAATACCTTACTCAAACTTGGTCGCGTAAAACTGAGTTTAAGTCCAAATCCATTCGAAGGAAAAACATTCAAACAAGAATTGATTTTAAAAGATGGTTACGCTCAGATTTCAGCCAAAAATGGTAGCCTAAATGCTCAAATTAAGGTCTGGGTTGATGTGTTTAATCCGGTGATCCACCTTGATGTAAAATCAAACCAGAAAATAATTACCCAAGCCAGTTACGAAAGCTGGCGTTTCGAAGACCGCATCACAAAAGGCAAAGAGAACAACCAGAATTCGTATAAATGGGCACCCCAGGGTATTGTTAAAACATTTAAAGACGACATAACCTTTAAAAACAACACCGTTCAATTCTACCATCAAAACAAAGCTGAAACCATATTCGATGTTACCGTAAAACAACAAGGATTGGAAGACAGTAAAGCCGATCTATTTAACCCTTTAAAAAATCTCATTTTCGGAGGCTCGATGCAAGGCAATAATATGGCACCCGCTGGAAATTATACCGGAATATACTTAAGTACACCATTTAAAGCCTGGATTTTAAAAAGTAAAATACCTTCTGTTTCAAATCACATTACCATTAAGTTAAATACTTCAAAAACGGCGTCGATTAGTGAATGGGAGAAAGCTTTAAATGCTGTAAAGAATAAAAACAATCAAAAAGCAAGCATAAAATGGTGGAATGATTACTGGAAAAAAAGTTTCATTTACATTAATGCTAAAGACGAAACTGCAAATCAATCTTCTAAAAATTACCAGTTGTTCCGGTATATGCTGGGTTGCAATGCTTTTGGTAAATACCCAACGAAGTTCAATGGCGGACTTTTCACTTTCGATCCTCAGTTAACCGATACGACATTAAAATACACACCCGATTTCAGGAACTGGGGTGGTGGAACGCATACCGCTCAAAACCAACGCCTGGTATATTGGCCCATGCTAAAAAGCGGGGATTTTGAAATGATGAAACCTCAGTTCGATTTTTACCTGGATCTGTTGAAAAATGCAGAAACCAGAACAGAAGCCGCCTGGGGACACAAGGGTGCAAGTTTTACCGAGCAATTAGAAAATTTCGGATTACCAAATCCTGCTGAATATGGTTGGAAACGCCCTGCCGATTTTAATAAAGGCATGGAATACAATGCCTGGTTAGAATACGAGTGGGATACTGTGTTGGAGTTTTGTATGATGATTCTGGAAACCGAGCGCTATAGCGGCAAAAGCATAGAGAAATACCTTCCTTTAATTGAAAGCTCACTTACTTTTTTCAAAGAGCATTATAATTATTTAGCCAAACAACGCGGAGGGAAAGCTTTAGATGCCAATGGTCATTTGGTGTTATACCCGGGGTCTGCAGCGGAGACTTATAAAATGGCGTACAATTCCACTTCTACAATTGCAGCTTTAAAAACAGTTTTGGAAAGATTGATTGAACAACCCTCTTTGTCTGAAACTAAGAAAACGGAGTGGACAGCGATGCTGAAAACCATTCCGCCAATAAGTTTCAGGACTTTCGACGGGCATACTACCATTTCTCCCGCTAAACTTTGGGAGCGAATTAATAATACCGAAAGTCCGCAGTTGTACCCTATATATCCATGGGGCATTTATGGAATCGGTAAACCCGGTTTAGACACTGCGATGAACACTTTTAAATATGATACCGACGTGCTGAAATTCAGAAGTCATGTCGGATGGAAACAGGACAATATTTTTGCGGCAAGGCTTGGTTTAACAGAAGATGCTGCTAAGCTAACCACCGCTAAATTAAAAGATTCGGGCAGGAGGTTCCCTGCATTTTGGGGGCCAGGTTTCGATTGGGTACCTGATCACAATTGGGGTGGATCGGGCATGATCGGTTTACAAGAAATGCTGATGCAAGTTGATGGAAAAAAAATATATTTGTGCCCGGCATGGCCAAAAGATTGGGATGTTCATTTCAAGCTTTATGCGCCATATCAAACTACTGTTGAAGGCACTTTAAAAGACGGAAAATTAATAGATTTGAAAGTATTGCCTGAATTAAGGAAAGCAGATATAAAAGTAATGATAGAGTGAGCGAATTTTGAATGATTGAATTGCATTTGCATTCACTCATTCTATCAATCTCTCATTCACTAATTAAAAAGAAACATGGATTTACAATTAAAAGAAAAAGTTATTATCATCACTGGTGCTGCAAAGGGCATCGGTCGGAGTATTGCAGAAGTGTTTGCCAAAGAAAATGCAATTGCGGTAATCGTAGGTAGAAAAGCAGAAGACAATCAAAAAGTAGTTGATGCAATAACTGCAAATGGAGGAAAAGCCGCGCAGTTTGTGGCTGAGTTATCCAACCCTGACGATTGTGAAACGGTGGTGAAGAACATTGTCGCTCAATTCGGCAGAATTGATGGTTTAGTGAATAATGCAGGCGTTAATGACGGTGTAGGTTTAGAAAGTGGAAATTATAAAGACTTTATGGCTTCATTACATAAAAACGTAGTGCATTATTATTTGATGGCACACCACGCGCTGCCAGAATTAATTAAAAGTAAAGGTTCAATTGTAAATATCACCTCTAAAACGGCAGAAACAGGACAAGGAAATACTTCAGCTTATGCTGCTGCTAATGGAGGCAGGAATGCCTTAACACGGGAATGGGCAGTAGAGTTGCTTAAATATGGAATCCGTGTAAATGCGGTTGTGGTTGCCGAATGCTGGACACCAGCTTACGAAACCTGGATTGAAACTTTGGATGATGCTGAAGAAAAACTAAAAGAAATCACTTCTAAAATTCCATTAGAAAACAGAATGACGACAGCTGAAGAAATTGCAAATATGACGGCTTTTTTAATGTCGAATAAATCAAGCCATACCACCGGACAGATTATTCACGTTGATGGTGGTTATGTGCATTTAGACAGAGCTTTGGCAAACGCTTAATCCACTTACAACGTCATTTCGAGCGGAGTGCAACGTAGTCGAGAAATCTATCTAAGCAGATCTCTCCATTCCACTGCGCTTCAGTCGAGATGACGATTTTTCTTATTCAATCATTAAAATAAAAATGAAAACCCTTACCTGCACCACACCTGGAACCTTTGAATATTCAGAAACGGAAAAACCTGAACTAAAAAAAGACCATTCGATTATAAAAATTAAAAGAATTGGCATTTGCGGAACTGATTTACATGCCTTTGAAGGCACCCAACCTTTCTTTAATTACCCAAGAGTGTTAGGTCATGAGTTATCTGGCGAATTGGTTGAAGCCGATGGAGCAGATGGTTTTAAAATAGGAGAGGCCGTTACTTTTATCCCATATTTTAATTGTGGCGAATGTATTGCCTGCCGGATGAATAAACCCAACTGCTGTGTTAAAATGCAGGTTTGTGGGGTACATGTAGATGGCGGGATGCGCGAATATTTACAGGTGCCATCCAGAACACTTTTACACGGCGAAGGATTGAGTTATGACGAACTCGCCTTGGTTGAACCTTTAGCGATCGGTGCACATGGTGTTCGCAGGGCAGATGTTCAGCCAGGAGAATTTGTGCTGGTTATCGGTGCGGGGCCAATTGGTTTAGGTACAATGGAATTCGCAAGAATTGCTGGGGCAAATGTTATCGCTTTAGATATTAATGAGGATCGTTTAGCTTTCTGTAAAGATAAATTAAAGGTGGCACATGTGGTTAATGCCCTTTCACCTGATGTAACGCAACAACTTAGTGATATTACCAATGGAGATATGCCAACAGTAGTAATTGATGCTACAGGTAATCAAAAAGCAATCAATAACGCCATAAATTATATGGCACATGGGGCAAGGTTTGTTTTAATCGGATTGCAAAAAGGAGATTTGATTTTTAATCACCCTGAGTTTCATAAGCGCGAATCGACATTAATGAGCAGCAGAAATGCCACCATTGAAGATTTTGAGCATGTGATAAAATCAATGAAAGCTGGTTTGGTTAATCCTACCAATTATATTACGCACCAGGTAAAGTTTGAAGAAGTAAAAGATGAGTTTGAAAGCTGGTTAGATCCAAAAAATGGTGTCATTAAAGCAATGGTTAGTATGTGATTGTAAATGATATTTTAATGATGCGTTATCCTGAACTCGTTTCAGGATCTATTATGTTGTATCACTTTTTAATATTAGATTGATTTTAACAAAGGAGCATAATATTAAGTGCATCTGAAACCATATATACAGCTATAATGAAAATACTTATATTTGTGATAGCATTAAATTTAAAATAAGAATTTCTTATGAAAATAGGTGATAGAGTTTCAATTTCTCCGCAAGTTACCGATAGGGCCGATTGGATTGATGGTGTTGTTATAGAAATTGAAAAGAACCCGTTTGCTGGTATTGTGATTACTGCAAAATCAGATGATGGCGAAGTTTTCTTTGAAAAAGAAGATTTATTTAGGTTTTCAAATGAGGAAGCATATACGCATTAAGCTTTGATATGACCATATCTGATCTTAAAAAAGAATATGGTGAGAAATATCATAGTGCTTATGCTGAAATAAAAAATCATTTAAATAATAGTGGATTCTATTGGATTCAGGGAAGTACTTACGTCACTGAAGAAAATTTAACAGCTGTTTATAAAGCCATTAATATTCTTTCGAATATTGATTGGTTTAGAAAGTCAGTAAGAGATATTAGAGCATTTAAGGTTGAAGATTTTTCAGATTTCACCTCCATTGTAAAAGGATAGATATTCATAAAAAGATCCTGAAACAAGTTCAGGGTGACGATCGCTATCCTGTTGGTTGGTGTCTCACCGACCAATAAATAACTTTCTATTATCAAGAGCAAAAAAAAGCCGATAACCCTAAGATTATCGGCTTTTTGCATTGAGCATGCTTTATTGAAATTATTTATAAAAAACCTCATTCCAATGCAATTCATTTCTGAATTGATTGATTTTGGTATCAGCACCAATATTCACATATTCTAAACCCGCAATATTGGCAAAATCCAATAAATGCTCAGTGGTTAAATTCTGACTATAAGCGGTATGGTGTGCACCACCTGCATAAATCCATGCTGCACAACCTGTTTTCATATCAGGTAGTGGTTTCCACAATACACGGGCTACCGGTAAGTTTGGTAAATCATGTTCAGCTTCTACAGCCTTTACTTCGTTCACCAACAAACGGAAACGGTTGCCCATATCAATTAAAGATGCATTTAAAGCATCACCACCGGCAACATTAAAAACCAAACGTGCAGGATCTGCTTTGCCACCAATGCCCAATGGATGAACCTCTAAACTCGCTTTACCACTCGCCAATGAAGCATCAACCTCAAGCATGTGTGAACCTAAAACCATCGAGTTTGCCGGATCGAAGTGATAAGTATAATCTTCCATAAATGCATTACCACCGGCTAAACCTGCACCCATTACCTTACATGCACGTACTAAAGCAGCCGTTTTCCAGTCACCTTCACCAGCGAAACCATAACCATCGGCCATTAAACGCTGTGCTGCAATCCCTGGCAACTGAATCATACCATGTAGATCTTCAAAAGTATCAGAGAAACCTTTAAAGCCACCATCAACTAAAAACTTACGTAAACCCAATTCAATTTTAGCTGCCTCGTAAACTGATGAATGCCTTGCGCCGCCAGCTTTTAAATCATCGGCCATTTCATAAGTAGCATCATATTCTTTCAGCAAAGTCTGAATATCATCTTCACTAATTCCATTAATTACCGCTACTAAATCACCTATACCATAAGTATTTACCGCAAAACCAAATTTCATTTCAGCTTCTACCTTATCGCCATCGGTAACGGCCACATAACGCATGTTATCGCCAAAACGGGCAAATTTAGCACCTTGCCAATCGTGCCATCCGGCAGCAGCCCTGCACCATGTATCGATCTGTTTAGCTACCTCTTCATCCTGCCAATGACCAACAACCACTTTACGGTCTTTACGCATACGTGAAACCATAAAACCGAATTCACGGTCGCCATGCGCACTTTGGTTCAGGTTCATGAAATCCATATCAATGGTATTCCATGGAATATCGCGGTTAAACTGTGTGTGAAGATGCAATAGCGGTTTTTGCAAAACATTCAAACCCCTGATCCACATTTTAGCCGGAGAGAAGGTATGCATCCAGGTCATTACCCCAATACAATTCTCATCAATATTGGCTTGTTGCAACGTTTCGAAAATTTCTTCCGTTGTTTTTACAATCGGTTTGTATACTACCGAAACAGAAATACTTCCATTTTGGTTTAACGAATCAGCAACTTGCTGTGCATGTTCTGCTACTTGTTTTAAGGTTTCTTCACCGTACAAATGTTGTGTACCTGTAATAAACCAAACTTGTAATTTTTTTAAATCAATCATTACTATTTATGTTATTTTTAATTTATTCAATTCCCCTCGGTCTGTGTCCTCACAGACCGAAATGTTCTTTTATGATCCTTGGTCTGTGTCCTCACAGACCACTATTCTTATTCTTTTTATTTTTGAAAAGCAAAGTTCCGTATTCCATCGATTACTGCAGTCCTGCTTTACGTTTTATTCACCCACCTGCGGTCGGGTTCATGCCCACTCCAATCAGGTTTAGGTTACTTAGGTAAACCTTACAATTTTAAACCCGACAGCAGGGGCAGTTCCCGATTCTTCATCGGGACTATAGCGAATGGCGGGACTATCGTTTCCTAAGCACTACTGCAATTGCTTTCCTAATTCTTTAAACTTTTATGCCACTTTATCTCTGTATTCAAGACTGAAGACTTTAGACTCATGACTGTGGACTAATCTAACTCTGTCCGTAATAAGCTCCCTTACCATGCTTCCGCTCATAATGTTTTTCAATCAGCGAATCTTTTAACTTCGGGGCCTGCGGATTAATCTGCTCGGTTAATAAAGCCATTTGTGCTACTGTTTCCAAAACCGCGCTGTTATAAACCGCTTTTTCGGCTGTTTTGCCCCAGGTAAAAGGAGCGTGGTTACCTACTAAAATCATTTCGACTTCTTTATAACTCAGGCCTAAACTTTCAAAATGGTTCATAATCTGGAAACCTGTTTCGTACTCGTAGTTTCCTTTAATCATTTCATCAGCCATTGGTGGCGCACATGGAATATCAACAGTTAAATGGTCGGCATGTGTGGTTCCGAAAATTGGAATTGCCCTTTGTGCTTGTGCCCAGGCCGTGCCATAGGTAGAATGTGTATGCACAATCCCCGCAATTTCTTCCCAGTGTTTATATAAAACCGCATGGGTTTTAGTGTCAGATGAGGGACGTAAACTCCCTTCAACTGTGTTCCCGTCAAAATCTACAATGACCATTTTTTCTGGCGATAAATCTTCGTAAGGCACACCGCTTGGTTTAATCGCAAATACCCCTTTTGCACGGTCGGCGGCACTTACATTACCAAAGGTGAAAAGCACCAGTCCCAATTTAGGCAACTGCATATTGGCCTGGTAGGCCTGTTCTTTTATATCCTGATAGTTGCTCATGATAAATAAGGTTTTACATCTTTTTTGTTGTATTTCTCCAGGTATCTGCCTAGTCCCAAATATTGTTGGTAATGCCGGCGGTAAAGCTTTTGTTTTTTAATATTTGGTGTATATTCTTTTTCAAAGCCTGTTCCCATAGCTTCCATTGCAGCTTCAATGTTCGGATAAACGCCAGCGGCAACGGCTGCAAACATGGCTGCACCTAAAGCGCAGGTATGCTCGAAACGGTGAATCCTGATTGGCATTTCCAATACATCGGCCATCATTTGCATGATATAGGCTGATTTTTTCGCTACACCACCAATACCGATAATCCCTTTTACAGGTACACCTTGTTCTTCAAAGCGGTCTACAATAGCCTTGGCACCGAAACAGGTAGCTGCAGCTAAAGCACGGAAAAAACGTGGTGCGTCAGTTCCTAAACCTAAACCGGTTATTGCACCTTTAAGTTCCTGGTTTGCATCCGGTGTTCTACGGCCGTTCAACCAGTCAACTGCCAGTTCTGCATAATCATCATCTTCCAAAGCTTCAGCTTGTTTACTTAAATTGGCAATAATTTTAGCCTCCAGTTCTTCTTTTAAAGCAATTGCTGTAGCTTCATCTATTAATGCCGATTCGGTCAATAAATGATTCAGTGGCCAGCTGATTAAGTTTTTAAACCAGGCATAAACATCGCCAAAAGCAGATTGTCCCGCCTCTAAACCTGCCATCCCCGGAATTACAGAACCATTAACCTGTCCGCAGATACCGTTAATCAATTTGCCATCTAAATCCTGGTTAGGTGCAACCAAAATATCGCAGGTACTTGTACCCATTACTTTGCTCAGGTAGTAAGGCTCAATTTGCCCGCCTACCGCGCCCATGTGTGCATCAAAAGCACCAACACCAACAACTACATCTGTGTTTAAGCCCAGTTTAGTTGCCCATTCTTCGCTCAATGTTCCTGCAGCAATGTCAGAAGTATAGGTATCGGTGAATAATTTATCTCTAAAGCCTGCTAAAAGCGGATCAAGACTACTAAAGAAATCCTCCGGAGGTAAACCGTCAAATTCTTCTGCCCAAAGTGCTTTATGCCCGGCAGCACAACGGCTGCGTTTCATTTCTTTGATATCATTTCCACCACAAAGTAAAAATGGAATCCAATCACAGTGTTCTACCCAGGATGCTGCAGCTTTTTTAATACTTGAATCAACCCTTAAGATATATAACAATTTAGCCCAGAACCATTCTGAAGAATAAATGCCACCAACATATTTAAGGTAATTGGTGCTGAATTTTGTAGCATGCTCATTAATCTCGGCCGCTTCTTTAACTGATGTATGGTCTTTCCAAAGCACAAACATAGCATTTGGATTCTCTTCAAAATCTTTGGTTAAAGCAAGGGGAGTACCTGTTGCATCAACAGCAACAGGGCTGGATCCGGTTGTATCAACTGAAATACCTTTAACCAAATGTGCAATTTCTGCACCGCCGGCTTTGGCCAGGCAATCTTTTATGGTGTGGGTTAAACCTTCAATATAATCTAAGGGATGCTGGCGGAACTGATTAACAGCGGGTTTACAATATAAACCTTTCTGCCATCTTGGATAAAGAAAAACCGATGATGCGATTTCTTTTCCGTTTGCGGTATCGACTAGAACAGACCGGACAGAATCTGACCCGTAATCTACTCCAATTACATAGTTTGCGTTGCTCATAACAATAAATAAATGTCTAATTAACGTTTATTTATCCGGATTATAAAATTTTATGAAAATTTGTTAAAAAAAATATGCTGAAACATCTAATGGCTTGAAATAAATTGCAAAAAAAAACGCAGCATCCCTGCAAGGCTTTAACTTCTTTTTATGCTTTTTTGGAGGCAATCAAAGGCAATATCTTCATGCTCGGAACGGCCATAGCATTACCGTTTTTATCCACATTTCGACATCTTCTCAATCTTTACTGATTATTTATTGTTAGTTTAGTTTTAGCCATTTTTATTTGCATGGCGTTTAAATAAGTTAAATAAACTATAAGCTTGAATGAAAAAAATCAATTTGCTTTTTGGATTATTACTCTGCCTGGCTGCTTGCAGAGAGGAAAAGACGAAAGTGGCTGTATCCCAATCTGATACACTGTTAAAAAAGGCTGATAAGAATGTAAAAGACCCTGTTAAAGCCATAACCGGCTATATTTCGGTTGAAACATGGATCGATGATTTTAAAAATTTCAGACAGGCGGTTTACATTAAAGACAAAGCTAAACTGAAAACGTATTTTAATTTTCCGGTTGTTGCCGATGAAAATTCCAGTTTATGGTTTGTTGTGCAGCTAAGTGAAAAGGAGTGGCAAAAACGGAAGGCAAAATATGCCCAGGCAGAACTATTTTACGAAGAGGATTTTGATCTTTATTTCGATAAAATTTTCAATGCTGATTTTAGCAAAACCCTGATGAAAATTAAGACAGATAAACTTTTTAATAACCATCATTCTGAATCTCCTGTGTTTACATTAAAGGGTTACACTTACCAAATGTTAGCTGATGTTCAGCCAGCAGACAATGTACTGCAATTAAATATGAGTTATGGAAATAATGGTGTTGATGAAAATGGTGAAAAAGTAAGTGAAGGTGAATATAACAATATATATATGTTCAATATAGTGGATGGTAAAACCATCCTTTTTAAAGGGCTTACTGTTGCAGGTTAGCATTTTTTAATTTAAGATGCCTTATACTTTTGCCAAAATCGGTGATGTAGATATAGGGTTTCCAGGATTTTAAAAGCTAGTGATGTATCACAATTTTAGCAACTAGCTCCTGTTTAAAAATTAAATAAAATTCATTAGTATATCAGTCTCAGCGTAGCCGAAGACACAGTTATAAAAGCAATCCATTACGCTCAGGTTGGCAGCAAAAGGATATGTAATATTTGTTATAAAATTTAAGACTCCTAATTTTCAACTTAAATGATCAACTATTTATGGAAAATTTAATGTTCTTTTTTACCAATAAAACGCGTTTGAAATTTTTGCTCAAATGCCTTCTGATCGGTATGCCGATATTATTTTTAGTAGGATGGGGGGTAAATTCTTATGAAGATAGCGAAGCAGAAAAAGGTACTGAAAATGATAAAGGCGGCATCACCTATTATTATCGTGACAACACTGGCGCCGACTCGTATCCGGAGCCAGTGGCTAAACTGATCAAGATGTATCCGAATAGCCAAGCCACCTACATTAACGTTTCAACCGATAAAAACCACGAATTAGAGGGTAATATCCATTTATTCACTCCCGATAGCATAAGTAAAGTGATTGCCTTTTATAAGCAGGGCGCAAAAGTTATTAGTGAAACCGGCGACCGCCTGGAGTTTGAAAAGAACAGCCAAAACATTGTCCTTAGTAAAGAACGGGTTTTAGCAGATGATCCTATAAAAAGCGAAACCAAATTTGATATCACCTTTTATAACAAGGCAACCGTAAATAAATGGAAAAACTATAGTGAAAGGAACAGATAACAGTGGAAAAAGAAGAATTCGTATCAATTACATAAACTGACTTTTTAAACTGTTCATTAAGTTAAAACCAAATTTACTGATATGCTTAAAAAAATATTGAAAATTATGGGTTGTTTAATAGCCCTTTTTCTGCTATTTGTAGCTTTTATCTGGGGTTCAACCAAATGGTCTAGGTATTCAAAAAACAGGGAACAGGTAAAATACCAAAGAGAGGTTTGCGATACCATTAAAATGGTAAGTGAACCGATTCAGATTTATATAAGTGACTTTAGTAAAAAGGAGTTGAAAGAAATTCACTTTTACCTGCAAGAGGGCAAATTTTTAAAAAGAGATACAGTAGTAAGTTTAGATTTTAAGCCCGACAATACTGCCCAACTTATCAACCTGCCGTTTAAATCATTTAATATTACAGACCAAGTGATTGTGAAAGTGGCCAAACGGTTTTTCATTCTATCCGGAATTGACTATCAAGCCTATTATAACTATGGCATGTTTGGTCCGGTAGGGCCGTGCCAATGTGGGATGACTGGCTTTCAGACTTTAAATGGTAAACCGGCTGGTTCAGGATGGCTCATTAAAGCGCATGGATTATTAAATGATCCTTTGCCACCACGATAGTTATTAACACGAAGATACAGCGACGGTTTTAGAAAGAGAGAGTAGTGAAGAGAAATAAATAAGAAGAAATGATTGGCAACGAATGATAAATGTAGGATATGGGTATAACCATTAGTTTTTAAATACCTTTAAAGGTGTATTTAATTAGACGATAATTTGTATTTTAGAATTAACAGACCTGATAAAAGAATGAAAAAAATGCTGATCATTTACCTAATGCTTGCTGCATTGATAGAGTTAGATATCTGCCTTTTTGCCATCTGTAAAATGAGTTTTGCTGGTTACTGGAGCGACAGGGTTGTTTTCTGGCTTTGGTTTATCGCAACGCCTTTTGTTGTATTTTATTTTTGGAAGAATTTGGTAGCAAAAATTTACTTCTGGACGCTTGTAGCGGCCACAATATTAAGCATGATACCAATGGGGATATTCTTTTTCGGCATACTGTTATCTACAACTGGAAGTGGGCGATTGAACCATTTTAGTTTAAAAAATAATATTCGCGTGCAAACAGTAGGATATGGTGTTATGGGCAGGCCACGATTACAAGTTATTGAAGATAATTTGTTGTTCGATAAAATCCTACTGGAAAAAGGTGATGAGATTACCATAAATGACAGCACAACTTTAAATATTCGTGATGCTATAAGCGCCAGCTTGATTCGTAAAACCGATACCAGCATCTTGGTGAAGTATATCTTCGAAAAAGATAGTGTTCAAACCGTTCATCAATTTGAAAAATAGCAATATGAAAATAATAGCCAATGTAATGTGTTTAATTACCATAGTTGCCCTATCAGCCTGCAAAAATGAGAAAAAGCAAACCAAAAGAGATACTATTTCGGTAGCCAAGGCGAATATTGATACAGTAGGCAGAAATGCCAAACCTAAAACCAGGCTTGAAGATCCGGAGCCTGATTTTCCAGCAATGGGCAATAAAGTTGCAGATTTAATTCCACCTGGTTATGATATCGATATGGAAGCCAATGGAGATTTAAATCATGATGGCATAGAAGATAAGGTAATCGTATTAATAAACACTAAAGACACTATTGCTCTTCGGCCAGCCCTGGTTTTATTGAAAACGGATAATGCTTATCGTCTTGATGCAAAATCCTTTTCAGTTATTAATTCAAAATTCAGGGAAGATGGGTACCAGAATTATGATTTTGAAGATCTTGGTATTGATGAAAATGGACAACTTATTTTTACACAGCAATCAACCGGGCCAAACGGAAGTTTAGAAAGTACCTTCAAATATATTAACAACGAGTTAGTTTTAACGCATATCAGCAGTTTTGCGATGGGTGCCGGCGGGCAAACGGAACTAAAGTTAGATTTGATCAAGGGCATTTTCGAGCAAACCAACATCAACACGATGAAAGAAGATATGCCAAGCGAAACCGCTACCAAGAAGTATAAACTTCCTAAAGTTTTATTTGCGGATAGCGACCCTAAAGATATGATGATGAAAGCTTTTGACCAAGTGGGGCAATAGTGAAATGAAGTTGCTCCAGTTATATTCTTATCATTTAAAACAAATTGCATCCAAATGAAAAAATACTTATTGATTTTAACATTACTATTTATAAACAAAGCATTTGCACAACAAGAAAACACGATGACTAAAAATACATCAGGCAGATATGTACAGGGGAGTCAGAGCGGAATCTATATTTATGATGATGGCAGTTTTGCGTTGTTCGGCTATGCAACACTTGTGCTGGGTAAATATACTTTAAGCGATAATCAAATCAGTTTCATTCCTGATATTCCGAAGCAGGTTTTTACTGTTTTAGGAAGAAATAATCCGACTGTAAAAAGTGGCGTAAAGCTAACTTTTGCCAGTGGTTTCTTAAATGACGGGCCAACTTATATCAAGTTCGATGAGGATAGTTTGATGAATACTTTTCAGGAGGATTATGACGGCGGGGAGCCGTACTACGTGATTAGATTAGCTAAAACCCCGAAAAATTTAACCCTGGCTCAAAATACCATTAATCACCTATATCAAAACAATACCAACATTTTCAACTTAGATCATCATTTTAACGATTTTCTGCTCTTTTACCATAAAACTACTGGCGAGCAGAAGCCTTTTTCTGCAACTCTTAAAACTGAAAATGGCACCACCATTTTACAATCCCGTTGGGGTGATTTTAAGAAGAATGAAACAGGTGCTGATGCGGAGTTTGATACCTTTATCAGTAATTATAAAAAGCAACAGGAGAAAAGTAAGGATGCAAAAGAATTTTACTTTAACAATGAATTGAAAACTGCCAATGGCTTCAGCTATTTATCAGAAGAGTTTTCAGTTTTTGATATCAATAACTACATTTTAGATGAATCTTCCAACAAATTTATCCGAAAAGATATTTATAAAAAGGGTACTGATTATACCAATGCAGTCGTAGCCGATTATCATGATGAAAGTTACATCCTAAAGTATGATGATATTAAAGTTGCTGAGCAAACGCTCACTGACTTTGGTAAAGTAAAGGTAGGTCCAAAAGCATTGTTCAAAAAGGATGGTCAAAATCAAAGCGGTAATGGTTCTCAGCGTGAGAAAAAGTCAACATTACCTTTGATCACGGAACCATTAAAAACATTAGACCCACAATATCCGACAAAAGTAGAACCAGTTAAAATTAAAACACCAAAAGTTAAGAAGAAAAATTAGATCTCAGAGATAATCCTTGATTTAAGGTCAACCCATTCCGCCATTATTTTTAAAATTCCACCCAGTATTTCAGGTATTGTAAATTATTCAAATGTAGCTACCTTATTTAATGGCCTGTTGCGATTTTAAGAATCAAAGTATATATTTAGCCCTTCTAAATCTGTTTTGATGGAGATTTCTGACCAAATTTTATTAAAAGACCTCCAGAATGGTAATCAATCTGCTTATGAGCTGGTGTTCAAAAAATATTATAAGGCGCTGGCTTTAAAAGCGTATCTGATGCTGGAGAACGAAATGGAGGCGGAAGACCTGGTTCAGAACCTTTTTATCTCCATGTGGGAGAAATCACAATTCCTTTCTGTTAATACTGCGCTGAAGGCCTATCTTTTCAAGGCGGTGCATAACAAATGCCTCATGTGTCTCAGAAAAAGAAAAACTGATCAGCAGCGGCTGGATGAATATACCCATACACTTGATTTGGCTACAGACGAAGAATTTTTAGCTGATGCCGGGGACGAAAAAATGATCCGGTATGCCTTGGAAGAACTGCCCGCGCAACGTCAGAAAGCTTTTCAACTGGTGTATTTAGAAGATAAAAAATATAAAGAAGCCGCAACAGAAATGGGTTTATCTGTCAACTCTGTTAAAACACACCTGAAACTCGCAGTTAAAATGTTGCAGGAAAAATTAATTTCATTCAGATAAACATTCACCTAATTTAAACATTAATGCATCTATCAATTAGCGATGGAATATAAAGAGGAATATATCAAAGGGCTTCTGTTTGAAAAAATGGCGGGAACGATCAGTGATGGCGATGATACAATTGCAGAAAAAGCAATCGCTGATATTCCTGAAATTAAAGCATACTGGCTGAGGCTGAAAGCGAAAATGGAAGAGCCTCAAGCAGTAAAATTTTTATCATCGCTGGATGAAAAAGCAGCATGGCAAAAGCTAAGTCCAAAACTGGAGGATCAAAAAACAAAACCACTTTTTTATCAGAATTTAAAATACATTGCCGTTGCTGCAATGCTCCTGATCGGGATGCCGCTGGTATGGCATTTTTATGCAGAAAAGGGTAGTAGCCATGGCCCTTCGCCATCAGCTATTAAAACTAATCAGGTATACCTGAAAACCAGCGACGGCAGGGCAATTGAACTCAATACTGACCGTGACATTAACCAGGATGGTTTAAACGGAACATCCAGGGCAAATGAATTTACCTACCATGCAGATCAGGCAACTGACGCAGACCAGGCTACGCTATATGTTCCGGCCACTAAAGATTATAAGATCAAGTTGTCGGATGGTACACTGGTGTGGATGAATTCGGCTTCTACTTTGCGATTTCCCTATAACTTTAATCAACAGATCAGGGAAGTTTATTTAACCGGTGAGGCTTATTTTGAAGTGGCGCATGAAAAGGAACGAAAATTTGTAGTGCATACGGCATTTGCCGATGTTCAGGTTCATGGTACTTCCTTTAACGTAAATGCTTATGATCAGGCAAGCTTTTCTACTGCACTGGTAGAAGGATCGGTTTCGGCTGTAAAAGACAGGCAACTCATTGATTTAAAACCAGGTGAACAGGTGAATGCCAGCCAGGATCGTCTCACTAAACAACCTTTTGATGCGCAGGAATTGTTATCCTGGCGCAAGGGACTTTATTATTTTCATAATCGATCTTTAGGCGATATTGCCCGGGTACTTGGGCGTTGGTTCGATGTGAAGGTGGTTTTCAGTACACCTGATTTAGAGGGACAAACCTTCACCGGAGAGATCAATAAAGCGATGCCACTTAAGGTGGTACTTTCCAACCTGGAACTCAGTTCGGGCATTCGGGCACAGTTTAAAAATGGTACCTTAATTTTTAAATAATTTTTTTTCTCAACCGTTCACCCATTTCAGTTAAAGTTGCGTCTTAAGGAAAACCACTTATAAAACTTTAACTGTTATGAAAAAGAATCTTACCCGAACGGGTCGGCTTTGCTTGCCAATTGTTTTTGTGCTGCTTTTTACACTGGTGATGGGCGCTCAATCCCAGGCTACAGGTAAAATCAGCATGGAAGGCAAAAATATCACCTTTGTATCGGTATTTAAGCACATTAAAGCGCAAACCGGACTTACGGTTTTCTATAGCAATAAAATTCTGAATGATTCGGAGAAAATTAACGTCAGCTTTAAGCAGGCCGAACTGGATGAAGTGCTGAATGTCAGCCTGAAAGGTAAAGGACTCAACTGGACAATTAAAGAAAATTACATCATCTTGCAAAAGGCTGCTGCGAAGCCAACGCCTGAACCGCGCATACCGGCAGCAGTGACCAACCCTAAAGCGGAAGATAAAACCGGGCTAATCACTGATGAGAATGGTTCACCTATCCCCGGAGTAGGTATAAAAATAAAAGGAAGCAGTAGCGGAGGAACGGTCAGCGATCAGAATGGCCGCTATAAAATTAATGCTAATACAGGTGATATCCTGGTTTTTTCTTATGTGGGTTATACACCACAGGAAATACCAGTAGGAACGGATAACCAGATTAATGTGAAATTACTGCCCCTGAATGAGAATTTAAATGAGGTGGTCGTGGTAGGTTATGGTGTTCAGAAGAAAGTAAATTTAACAGGTGCGGTTTCGCAGGTTTCAGGTAAAGACCTTGCCGCCCGACCTGCCGGGCAAACATCAGCTGCACTGCAAGGTATGGCACCCGGGGTAACGGTAAGACAAAGTTCGGGCAGGCCGGGTGGTGATGCCGGCACCATCAGGATTAGGGGTATTGGAACACTCAGTGATCCCAATCCGCTAGTGATGATCGACGGGATTGAAGGCAGTATGAATAATATCGACCCGAACCTGATCGAATCCATCTCCATCCTTAAGGATGCTGCATCTGCCTCTATTTATGGTTCAAGGGCAGCAAACGGTGTGATTCTGGTGACTACAAAAAGAGCCGCTGCTGATCAGGTCAGCGTTTCCTATAATAATTATATTGGCTGGCAAGAGCCGACCAATATGCCTGACCTGGTGGATGCGCTTGACCATATGCTCTTAACCAATGAGGCTTATGTCAACACAGGGCGTACACCCTTATATTCGGATGCACTTATTCAGAAATACCGGGAACAAGATGGCCTCAGCACTGATCTGTACCCAAATACCGACTGGCAGAAAGAAACCTTAACTGGATCTGGCTTGCAGCAAAGTCACTTTCTAACCATACAGGGCGGTACACAAAAAGTAAAACTATTAGGTTCATTCGGATTGCTTGACCAGAAAGGGATTATCGAAAACTCAGGCTTCAAAAGATATACCATTAGGAGTAATGCGGACATTGCTTTTTCTGATAAGTTGAAGGCCAGAATAGATCTTCAGTATGTGAATGCCATCACCACTGATCCTTCAGCAACTTCTGATGCCATTTTTCAGTGGATGAACAGCATACCAGCCAATCAGATCGGGGTGAACCAAAGCGGCCAGTGGGGTGTGGGATGGAATGGATTCAATCCCATTTCAGCCGGTAAAGACGGGGGGACCAACCGCACCAATGCGCCTTTTGGCAGCATTAACGCAGCGCTGAATTATAAGCCTGTTGAATGGCTAGAAATGGAAGCCGTTTATTCGCCAAAATATGCCTTGTCTTCGTCTAAAAATTTCCGGAAAGCCATCCAGTCTTATTTACCCAATGGTGCTACCAGTTATCTAACGCCTGCACTCAGTTCATTAACGCAATACAACAGTCAGTCTTTTTTTAACAATATGCGTGCAACGGTAACGGCTTCCAAGACTTTTGGTGATCATAATCTTAAATTACTGGCCGGTGCATCAAGGGAAGACTATTTTAACCAATGGACCAACGCTTACCGCGATACCTACATTTTACCGGATTACCAAGTGTTAAATGCCGGTTCTGCCCAGAACCAGCAAGCTACAGGCAGTGAAGAAGAATGGGCGCTGCAATCGCTATTCAGCAGATTTAACTACGTATATAAAAATAAATATCTCCTGGAGCTGAATGCCCGTTACGATGGTTCTTCCCGTTTTTCGGCTGGTAATAAATACGGGTTTTTCCCTTCTGCTTCTGCAGGCTGGCGCATTTCAGAAGAAAATTTTATGGCCGGCTTAAAAAATGTAATCAGTGAGGCTAAACTTCGTGTGTCGTGGGGTAAACTGGGTAATCAAAACATCGGTACCTATCCATCCATTACCACTATTTTGCTGGAGTCTTATACGCTAGGAAAGCAGATTGTGAATACGGCGGCTTTGAATGCCCTTGCCAACAAGCTCATTTCATGGGAAAGCACTGAAGAAAAAAATATTGGTTTAGACCTTACCCTCTTTAAGAACCTGAACATCACTGCAGATTATTACCGGAGAAGAACGAGCGACATTCTGCTACCACTTGATATCCCCTTAATTGTGGGATTTGAAAAACCTTATCAAAATGCCGGTGTAGTGGATAATATTGGCTGGGAGCTGGGGCTTGCTTACCGGGGTAAACTGAATGAATTTAATTACAATGTGAGTTTTAATATCTCCGATGTAAAAAATAAGATCGTTGACATGCGCGGAATCAATCAGACAGGTTTAACTGTAAACCGAGAGGGTTATCCCATCGCCTCACTTTTTGGTTACCAGGCAGATGGATTGTTTGCTTCTGATGCGGAGGTGGCTGCACATGCCAAACAGTTTGGATCAGTTAAGGCAGGTGATATCCGCTATGTTGACCAAAACGGCGACAATATCATTAACGAATCGGATAAGATTGTGATGGGCAGCACCATTCCACGCTATACTTTTGCCACCAATCTTGGTGGTTCATACAAAGGTTTTGATTTTTCAGTGCTAATCCAGGGGGTGGGCAAGGCCAATGGTTACCTGGCTGGTCCTGGTATTTTACCTTTTAATGTGGGCGGAGTTGTCGGTGGAACCATCCGCGAAGACAATAAAGACCGCTGGACACCTGACAATCCAAATGCCGCTTACCCAAGGCTGGCCTTTGGCGAAACCAATAATGAACAGGTGTCTACCTATTTCCTGAAAGATGCATCCTATGTGAGGATAAAAAATGTTCAGGTAGGTTATACATTTCCGGTAAGCATTGCGCAGAAGGTCGCTTTGAAAAGGCTCAGAGTTTTTGCAAATGGCTCAAACCTGAGCTCATTCGATCGCTTTTGGCAGGGATATGATGTAGAAGCGCCCGTAGGAGCCGGAAACATCTATCCGCAGGTAAAGGTTTACAGTTTTGGTTTAGAAGCATCTTTTTAACTTGATACAAATGAAAAATAAAATATACTGTTCGATTATTGTTTTTTTATTAGTGGGATTATCCTCCTGTCAGAAAAATTATCTGGATAAAACGCCTTTAAGTGGCCCTACTGATGAAACCTATTTCAGCAACCAGGATGAGCTGGTGCTGGCGGTGAATGGTTTATACCGTTATGCCAATTACGCTCCGTTGGATAACATGCCGTTGAACCTGCTCCTGGATAACGGTACAGATATAGGCTGGGACCGCAATAATAGTCCGCTGCAGAGTTTAGGGAAAGGAAACCAAGACAGCAATAATGGCCTCGCGATCAGCGTATGGACAGAAGCCTATAGGGTAATTGCAAAATGTAATTTCATCCTTGATAATATTGATAAGGTTAAGGATAAATCTACTGTTGCCATCTATAACCGTTCAAAGGCTGAAGCACGTTTTGTAAGGGCCTATACGTACCAATATCTTATTGATTATTTTGGCAGTGTGCCGCTCATTACCAATGTGCTCACAATCGAAACTGCCCAGGTAGCCAAAACACCAAAGGCAGACATTGTTGAATTCGTACTAAAAGAGCTAACAGAATCGGCGGTTGATTTACCGGTGAGTTATGCCGCTGCCGATTCAGGGCGGGCCACAAAAGGTACTGCCTTGGCTTTTAAAGCCAGAACGGCATTAAATAACGCCAAATGGGCAGAGGCTGCAGAAGCTGCAAAGGCCGTGATGGATTTGAAAATATATAGTTTACACAACAACTACGGAACATTGTTTTCTTATGCCGGGCAAAATTCTCCTGAAATTATCTGGGCCTTTCAATTCCTGAAGGCATCCAGAACCAAAACACATTCAACTCCAAATAATCTGCTCTCCAGAAACGGACTGGGTTTTACCAACAAAGTTCCATCTCAATCGCTGGTAGATGTATACCCATGCACCGATGGACTCAACATTGATCAGTCGCCGCTTTATGATCCGAAATTACCTTATAAAAACAGAGACCCAAGGCTTACCTTTACCATTGCAGTGCCAGGTTCTATTTTTTATAATTACCAGTTTGAAACCCATCGCGACAGTGTAAAATGCTGGAATTATAATACCACTCCCGCCACGCGCGTTGATAACCAGGATGCCCTGAATGCCTTTGCCACTTTTACGGGCTATTGCTGGAAAAAATATGTGGATCTGGATGATAAGGCCGACCGTAGTAATTCGGAGATAAATATAATCCAGATCAGATATGCTGAAATACTGTTAATTTATGCCGAAGCCAAAAATGAACTCGGCCAGCTTGATCAGTCTGCCTATGATGCCATTAACCAGGTGAGAACCAGGGCCAGCGTAAATATGCCCGTGATTTCTACAGGACAAAGCACCATATCATTCAGGAGCCTGGTGCGTAAGGAACGTTTGTATGAACTTGCTATGGAAGGGCTCAGGTTGTCTGACCTGAGAAGATGGCGCATTGCAGATAAAGCCATGACAGGCAATTTTTATGGCAGGGTACAAAGAGGGTTATTGGCTGGTCCGCCACAGATCGATGAAAACGGCCTGGCCAATTATAACAATGTGGCCAACCGGGCAGATCTAAGGATTATCGAAACGCGGGTATTTGATACCGGCAGAGATTATCTTTGGCCAATTCCAAACATTGAAACCGTGACCAACCCGAAACTGATTCAAAACCCCAAATATTAATGATGAACAGAAAAATTGTATTCACCTTCTTCGTACTACTGATCAATTTGAACAGCCTGAAGGCGCAGCATAAATTATATAAAAGTTATGATGTTTGTGTTTACGGCGCTACTTCAGCAGGGGTGGTGGCCGCCTATACGGCTGCGCAATATGGTAAATCAGTCTTGCTGATTGAGCCTGGAAAACATGTGGGAGGAATGAGTTCCGGCGGATTGGGTTTAACCGATATCGGGAATAAATATGCCATCAGTGGCCTGGCGCTTGATTTTTACAGGCGGATCGGTCAGCATTACGGAAAATTTGAGCAATGGATTTTTGAACCCCATGTGGCTGAAGATATTTTTAATGCATACCTTAAAAAAGCAAAGGTGCCGGTGTTATATCAAAACCGTGTTACATCGGTTAAAAAGCAGGGAAATGTGATTACCGAAATTCTGCTGGAATCACCTGACCAGCATTCGGTTGGCAGTGTAAAAGCCAAAGTGTTTATCGATTGCTCCTATGAAGGCGATTTAATGGCCAGAGCGGGCGTTTCTTACATGGTAGGGAGAGAGGCCAATACCGAATATGGTGAAACTTTTAACGGGGTTCAGCTGACTAACGGTCATCAGCTTCCGGATGGGATTGATCCTTACAAAGTTAAAGGTGATGCGAAAAGCGGTTTGCTCTGGGGCATCTCCAATGGCCAGCTGGCAGCAAAAGGAAGTGGCGATAAGAAGGTTCAGGCATACAATTACAGGATCTGCCTCAGCAAAGATCCCAAGAACCGGATCCCGATCACCAAGCCTGCCAATTATCAGCCCGAGCACTACGAACTGCTGATTCGCCAGATGGAAAAAAGAACCTGGAAATCTTTGCAGGATGTTTTCATCTGGAGCAGGATGCCTAACCAGAAAACGGACATTAATAATAGGAACGGATTTTCAACAGATATGATCGGCATGAACTGGGATTATCCGGATGCAAATTACCGGAAGCGACAGGAAATATGGTCGGCCCACACCGATTATACCAAGGGTTTACTCTACTTTGTGGGCCATGACCCGCGCATTCCGGAACACATCCGGGCAGAGATGAATGAGTGGGGATATCCGAAGGATGAGTACAAGGATAATCAAAATTGGACACACCAGCTTTACATACGCGAAGCCAGAAGAATGAAGGGTGCGCTGGTGATGACCCAGCACCATTGCCAAGGCCAGGAGCTTGTTCAAGATGGCATCGGTATGGCGGCTTATACTATGGATTCTCATAACTGTGAACGGCTGGTGGTAAATGGAATGGTTAAAAATGAAGGCAACGTAGAAGAAGGTGGTTTTGACCCTTACCCGATTGCCTACCGTGCTATTACCCCGAAAGAAGCAGAGGCAGCCAACCTTTTAGTGCCCGTATGTCTTTCTGCCACACATATTGCCTATGGTTCCATTCGCATGGAGCCGGTATTTATGGTATTGGGGCAGTCAGCGGCCCTTGCTGCGGTAAAGGCAATAGATGGAAAATCATCAGTTCAGCAAATTGATGTAGTCAGCCTCCAGCGTCAGTTGAAGGAAAATCCGCTGGCTGATGGTAGTGCTGCAGATATATTGATCGATAACAGTGATTCATCCAGGGTGAAGATGGCTGGGAATTGGTTAGTGCAAAAGAGGGGTGGTTACGGGCCAGACTATTACTTGTCTGACGGAAAAACCGACAGTAGCAGTTTCATCCGCTATTATCCCGATCAGCATATTAAAGGCCGTTATGAAATCTATACCTATTATGCCAAGCTTCCAGAAAGAAATGCTGTGACCAATGTAAAAGTATTTGATGGGAAAAGGCTCCAGGAAGTTACCATAAAGGATAACGAAGTTAACGTAGTAGGGCAAACCTCCGGCGAATGGGTGAAGCTGGGCGATTACACTTTTTCAGGAACCGGAAAGCCATACATGGAGATTACCGGCAAGGGGAAAAAGGTAGCGGCAGATGCGGTGCTGCTTGTTGCGACTTCTAAATAAAGTCCGGTTAAATATGGATAGCAAAGGATGCATTCGTGCGGCTTTTGTTATTCACTATACTACATTATTCAAAAATACTTTATATTGATGGTTGAATGTGAATAAACTTCAAGCAGAAATTATAAACTTTTCTAAAAGCTTGCCATTATATTGGCAAGCCTTTAAGTTTGAAAATTAAAATGAACGCTGCTCACCCTGCCAGCCGGTCGTGCGTAAAAACTGCTCCCAGTTCATACTGTTTTTATTTACCCGTCGGCTCCATAGCCAGTCGCGGTCTTTTTGGAAATAACCATAGTCTACTGCATATTCTGCCATGCCCAGAATTTCCCTGACCAAAAGTTCATTATCGCCGAATTCTGGGAAATGATGCAACATTTCCATACGTGTAAATGCGGAGCGGTAAACCGCTTTCTTTCCTGTCACCCTGGTAAAAGTATCTACCATTTCCTGGGGAGAGAGGAAATCGCCGATCACAGGCAGGGACTTTCCGAAATATTGCTGTGGATGAGAAAAAATCTCCAATACAGCCGGCCCCGTGGCGGTTAGTGGATCTACAAATGGCGCACGGAAGTTTCCGGGCAGATAAATAGGAAACACTAAGGTATCGCCCTCTATACGGGGAAGGTAAAACTCCATCAGGTTGGTGTAGAAAAAGGCCATGTAGATAAAGGAGCTTTTAATAGGAAGCGTACGGATATAAGCTTCAATTTTTGCCTTGTTGGTAAAATGAGGCGCAAATTTCTGCCCTTCCGATATTTTTTCAACATTTTCCAGGCTACTAAAAATAAGGTGTTGCACGCCTGCAGCTACGGCCGCATCGGCAAGCTGTATGCCAAGTTCCATTTCGTGATTTTGCGGAGGAGCAATGCCCGGTGTCATCATGAAAACACCATGCGCCCCCTGGAAGGCTGCTTTAAAATCTTTTTGATGGCCCAGATCAAGGGGCAGTTTAATGAGTTCAGCCCCTAAAGCGGTCAAACGCTGTGCCTCCGGCGAATCCACCCTGCGGGTGATTCCACGCACACGATATTTTCCGCTTTCCAATAGCGTCCGCGCAGCACTCAGTCCTTGTTTCCCCAATACTCCAACGATGGTAATCAGGGGCTTATCCTGATGTTTCATTGCCTCGTTTACATTTAAATATGATTCCATGAGCTGTGATATGATTAACTATAAAAATTATAGTTGCAAAAGTATTTTGAGGAAGGTAGATTTGCAATAACTATCCAAAACGATAGGTTTAAAAATAATCCCATGAAAACAGAATGTATTGCTGATGTGATTAAATTAGAAGGAAAAATTTATCCCTGTACGGTAAGCCTGGCAATGGATTTAATAGGGGGTAAGTGGAAAGCAGTTATTCTTTATCACCTGAAAGATGGTGAAAAACGTTACCACGAACTTCGGAAAGCGGTACCCCACATTACTGAAATGACTTTAAGTTTGCAGTTAAAACAGCTGGAGAAAGATGGCCTGGTATCCAGGCAGGTATACGGCCAAAAACCACCCGTTAAGGTGATTTACAGCCTGACCGATTTTGGAAAAACATTTTTGCCGGTATTAGACAGCATTACAACATGGGGCAATCGGATTGCATCCGAAAAGGGTGAATTTGTTACTTCATTATAGATTTTTAGCGATGGAGTACATATCTAATTTCGGCTTAAGCCATTAGTTTTGCAAATTGGTGGTCAGAAGACTTCGAAAGAATACAAAAGATCCGGATAGCATCCGGGGAATTTATCCTTATGTTTTTTCAAATGGGATAATTTATAAGTATTTTTGCTTGTAGCAAAAAATATTTATGAGCACTCCGCAAAAACTAAAGCACCAGCAAATACAGTACATTGAATTTCTTTCCAGCGACCTTGAAAAAGTTAAAGCCTTTTATACAGCGGCTTTTGGATGGGTTTTTACTGATTACGGGCCTGAATACACCGCTTTTGAAGGTGATTTTGTGGATGGAGGTTTTACCATTGGAGCGCCATTGAAAGGAAGCATTCTTATTGTTCTTTATTCGCAGGATTTAGAAGGGACAAGAACAAATGTGATCAATGCAGGTGGCGTAATTTCAAAAGAAATCTTCGCTTTCCCGGGTGGGCGGAGGTTCCAGTTTCTTGATCCGGACGGTTATGAGCTTGCGGTGTGGTCGCTGTAAGGGTGGGCAGAAAGTTGAAAACCTTACATGGTGTATACCCTCATGCTATTGACCTTGAATAAAACAAAAGATAAAATTATCGTGAAAAAGACACTTTTAGTTATTGCCTTATGCCTGTTTTCAATACTTCTGAACGCACAGAGCCTTTACCCTGAAAAGTTTGAAGACTGCAAACTGTCCGAATTCTGCCTAGATTGCGGAAATCCACAGGCGCAACCTCCTAAGAATGTCTTTCAGAATATCCTGCGTGGTATCGGCGAAAAAAAACTTGCGACGCTTAAAGGTACGCTGGAAATGCAAATCCTGATCAATATGGAAGGCAAACCCTGCCTGTTAAGCATCGATAACAAGACCAACATGAGGTCAGCTGAACTCGGCATTAAGCAATCGGTCAATGCTACTGAAAACTGGACGCCTGCAATAGACGGTACGAAAAAGGAGAACAGCTCTGTATCCCTCATTATGGAATTCGAGGGTGGGAAATTTAGGGCAAAACGCAGGACATTTAACTTTACAAACCAATCCAATATGAAAGCCACCGGTACTCCCGACCGGAAGGGAAGTGAACGGGCAGCGCTTAGTGAGCGCTGGAAAGTGTTTACCCAAGGCAACTCAGAACTGCCCTGGGATATGAGCAGGGCTGTGGCAGCTGATTTAAAGGGCGATATCTGGATCGGAACGGATAACGGGATTGTGAAGATATCAGGTGGTAATTGGCAGCACTTTAATTCTGGAAATACCGTTATTTCTGCTACGCAGTACAATAAGGCTCAGACTGTGTCGGTTCGGAACATGGCGGTTGATCAAAAAGACAATAAGTGGTTTGTGATCGGCTATGATGTTTACCGCTATGATAACCAGGTTTGGACCAAATTCGATTCACTGAACTCACCCATTAACTGGGCAAGAAATATCGTAGTCGACCCTAAGGGAAATATCCTTTTCACCTCTTGGGATGGAGTAGCCAGGTTTGATGGCAGCAAATGGAGCGTGATGAACAAAAAGAACTCTAAGTTGCCATCTGATAGGGTTATGGGCGTGTTTGTGGACAGTAAAGACCGCACATGGATCGGTACTTTCGAGGGAAACGTCGTTATTGAAAAAGGTAAAACTACGGCCTTAAGCGATCAGTCATCACCGCTTTCTAAGGCTTACATTTCCAAGATGTGGGAAGATAAAAAAGGCAATCTCTGGTTTTCGCTATATAATGAAAAAGGCGTTGGAGCAGGAATGTACATCCTATCTCCCGAAGGAAAATGGCAGCGTTTATGGAGCGATGTCCCAACAATGTTTGCCGGAAACAGCATCAATGATTTCTTTTTGGACGAAGAAAAAAATACATTATGGCTCAGCCAGAACAATATAGGCATCATCAGATATGACATAGCAGGCAAAAAGACAGAAGTATATACCACCGAAAATTCTAATATTCCCAGTGTCAATATCGAGCAGATCACAAAGGGCGTAGATGGAACCATCTGGGCGGCAACCTTTGCCGGAATAATCAAAACAGAGTTAAAATAAGTACATTGTATACTGTCCAGATAAAGTTTATGCTTATATGTGGTAATGATTGTGCAAGCTATTAACACAATCATTATAAGTCAGTTAAATTAATGTGTTTTTTCACTAAAAGATTACCTGTCAAGCCATTTTTTAAATTCCGACACCTTGTTTTACTGATCAAGATCACCTCATCGGGCTCTGGCGAGACCACAATTTTCAGCTGGTTTTTGCCATCGTTATAAATGGTTTTGATAGCGTTATGGCTGATGATAAACTGCCTGTTTGCAAGGTAAAAGATCTTTCCGTCAAGATGTTTCATCAGTTCATTTTTCCGGAATATGTAGAAGGAAAAAGAAAAAACTTTAAATGCCCTGACAAACAGTTGTCATGAGCTCCTGATATCTTCGTTGCACATTTAAAATAACTAGCAATGAATTTAATATCCACCCGCATCATTACCACCCAGGTAGAAACACTCATCAATTTTTACGAACAGGTAACAGGTTTAAAGGCCACCAGGTACACGCCTGATTTTGCCGAGTTAAAAACCCCAGGCGCAACCCTGGCCATTGGGAGCATACGCACTTTACAATTTTTTGGTGGTGACAGTGTTGCCCAGCCTGCACAGAACCGTAGCATGATTATCGAATTCAGGGTTGATAATGTGCTGCAGCATTTCGAACAATTAGCAGTTTCTTTAAAAAGCGCAATCGTACAGGAACCTACTATCATGCCCTGGGGCAATCAATCTTTATTATTAAGAGATCCTGATGGTAATCTGGTGAATCTTTTTACTCCGGTAACGCCCGAAGCTATAGAAAAGTTTAAGGGTAATTAAACCCGATATGATCAGCCGACTATTTTCAGGTTAAATGATATGTTTCCAGGAAATAAAAAGGGCTGCCCGATCATTTTCGAACAGCCCTTTGTTTTTTTTAAATTCCTGGCCTTATAATATAATATTAAAACGGATACGAATAGAGTGTGGGGCTACTTTTAGTATCCTTTGCAACACTATAACTACCATATCCATAACCAAGATTGCGGTTTGTTAGGTTATAAACAATAAAATCGAAAGTCATATCCGAAGGCACTCTAAACGATACAAATCCATTAGCGTCTGTTATCCCTTTAAGTGTTGAGGAATTAATCACATCAAAAATATTACCCGAATTAAGTTTAATATCATTAACTGGATAAGCAACCACACCAACGTTTTTTAAGGGAGTTCTGTAATCGATATTGGATATCAGTGTAAGGTTTAGAAAGCCTGAAAAATCAGAAACTTTAGTGTTCTTTTTTTTATCTGTTTCAGCAACAACCTGAACAAATTCATTGGTACGATACCTCAAACTATTAACAATTACAGTATCTGCAGTTATAAGGTAATTTTTAGGTAAAAGGTCAGAGAAATAAGCTACGCCGTCCTGATCTGTAGTTATCGTACCAATTAATGCATTTGGAGCCGGGTAGCTTGTATTTAAACTCATTTGTGCATCATATAAGGAAACTTTAATACCAGCTAAACCTTTCCCTGCATCATCTACAAGTTTATAACTCAATTTGCCTGAGTTTACTCCATCAACTAATTTAACATTGGTAATCTTCTTACAGGAGAGTGCCAAAATAAACAGCCCGAAAAGGACCATAATTTTACATTTCATATGCTATAAAATAAGCGCGGTTAAGATCAAACTATTATTGATAGATAGTCATTAAATAGTTAACCGTAGCATCTTTTTGTACCGATACGCCATTATTATAATTGTAAGAAGCATTGGTAACCGTATTATAAAGGTACACTAAGTACTGCTTATTCGAAGGGATCTTGAAATTGATCAAACCAGCATCGTTGGTAACTCCCGAAAAATCGGCAACTTTTAAATTGGCAGCGGTAGTTGACGCATAATTGAATTTATTTGACGGAATCATAATCACCCCTATATTTTTTAAAGGCTGATTATTATTATAAGATCTAACCGAAAGCGCAAATGTTCCTGAATAGTCAGTTACCTTTGTTTCCTTAGCTTTAACAGCACCAGTACGCACCTGAACATACTCTTGAACCAGATAAGCTACATTGTTAACTTTCGCAGAATCGGCAACAAGCAAGTAATTGTTTGGATTAAGGTCCCCAAAGTCAGCCAAACCGTTTGGGTCTGTTAAACGGGTTTCTAACAGGATGTTGTAGTTTGAATAATAAGTATCCGTGCGGTCAAATAAAGATACTTTTACATTTGCCAATCCTTTTCCGGCATCGTCAGTTAGCCTATAGGTAAGTTTTCCGCTGGTTGAAAGTGTAACATCAACGTTAGTAGTTTTTTTGCAGGCGGCGAAAGCTGCAACAAGAAGAATTAAGAGGGTTAATTTTGATTTCATATACATATTTATTTTGGGCGCAAATATAGAATAATGATTCAGCACTCATTAACTATTTTTATTAAATTAACGACATCATCAATACTGATTTGATAATCAGTGGAGTTAGGAATTATGTATAAAATTAAATGCCTCAATTTAAATGAAATGTATCTCCATTCTTGGATGAAATATAAAATTATCAGTTAAATACTAGGCAATCTGCGGCAACCTTTGTCGGGTTAAATGTATTAATGGGCTTTTTATTTAGAAATTACCTGTCAAGCCATTTTTTAAATTCCGACACCTTGTTTTTACTGATCAATATTATTTCATCGGGCTCTGGCGAGGCCACAATTTTAAGTTGGTTTTTGCCATAGATATAAATGGTTTTGATAGCGTTAAGACTAATAATAAATTGCCTGTTTGCACGGTAAAAGGTATCTCCGTCAAGCTGTTTCATTAACTCATCAAGACTTAATGCGGTGGAGTACTTTTTACCATTGTGCGTAATGATATTAACAGCAGCACCATCGAAAAAGAAAAAGGCGATCTCAGTGATATCAAGGTGGATCAGCTCGTCTTTTAAATACGTAATCATCCTTTTACGGGCAGTTTCCTTATCTGGATTTAATGAAACTACAGCATTTTCCTGTTGCAGTTTGGCCAACTGTTCATTTAAGCTGCCCAAAGTGTTCACTTTTTCATTTAAGGTACTGATCTCTAAGGAAACCGATTTTTCATACCGTCCATAAATCTGCCTGATCAGCATTAAACAGCTGCCGATGATAATGACTGCAGTGGTAAAAAAACAAATGATAAACTGTGTGTAAAGGCTCGATAGTTCTGCCTGTAGTACTTCGATATTGGCATGTGCCGCCACGATCCAGTCGCTGCCCTTAACCGGATAAATATTTACGATCTCTGAGCTCCTGTTTTTCGCTTCGGGGAAACTCCGTGTACCACCCAGGCTTTTCTGTTGCGCAATGGCTTCATTAAAAGGTATTGCTCCATTTCGGGACTGAAGTATAGAATTGCCCTGCGCTATTTTCTGGCCGATGAGTGCCGGATTGGGGTGACAAAGTTCGATTCCGTTTTTATCATACATACAAATAAACTCACCTTGGGTATCGGTATTTTCTATGCTTTGCTGCAGGTTGCGGATCACCTTTTGCTGCGCAAGTCCGCTTTGCAACTGTTGTTCGAGCAAACGTCCGATTTCCCTGCTTTCCCTCGCACCCGATTCCAATTTGCTGGTCCATAACTTTTCGGCAGCACTGTTATAAAGGTAACGGAAAGAAAAGTAACTGATCAGTGTTACCATAATGCTTACGGTAAGAAAAAGTAGCAGGTGTAATCGTCCTTTTAACATAGGGTTGGTTAAAAATCGCCAGACTAATTTAGCTCGATTTTAGGGGTCAAGGTCTTAAAAAGATCGGACTATTCAAAGCGGTTTATTCGCCTTTAAGGCTAAAATTATCCCTCTCATAGGATTGTAATTGTATATTGAGTGCTTTGAAAGCTAATTTTGAGCAGATTAAAAAAATAATCCATGAAACTCAAATTCAAAATCATACTCGGCATCCTCAGCCTGGTATTGCTGGCGCAGCTGATCAGGCCAGAGGAATTATATTCAGCAAAAGCACAGCAAGTTAAAAGGCTGGCAGGTGTACCCGAAGAAGTAGCAAAAGTATTGGAAACTTCCTGTTTCGATTGCCACTCCTCCCAAACCAGCTGGCGTTGGTTTGACCGGCTCACGCCTGTTAATTTTTTGGTGGCGTCGCACATCCGTGATGGCAGGAAAGTGCTCGATTTTTCACAGTGGGATTCGCTCGCTACCCCGCAACGTAATGCCATGTTGTATTTCGCCTTAAACGGGATGCTTTCAAAAGAAATGCCTTTAAGCAGTTATACTGCACTGCATCCTGCGGCAAAGTTAGATCAGAAAGATATAGATCTGCTAAGGGCTTATCTGTTAAATAATGCCGTAAGTAAACCCGCCAGTATAGAAAGCAATTCGAAGGGAGCAGCGCAACCATCTGTTATGGAAGTGAAAAGATCGCCAAACGGCATAACTTACCTACCGAATTACCGAAACTGGAAAGCAATAAGCACTACGGAGCGTTTCGACAATGGCACCATCCGCATCATTTTTGGCAACCCTATAGCGGTTAAAGCCATACATGAGGGAAAAACCAACCCATGGCCGGATGGAACCATTTTTGCCAAAACCGCATGGAAACAGGAGCAAAGCAAGGATGGAAGCGTTTATGCAGGCCAATTTGTTCAGGTGGAGTTTATGATTAAAGATGTTAAGCAGTATGTCGGTACAAAAGGCTGGGGCTGGGCGCGGTGGAAAGGGGAAAACCTTTTGCCTTATGGTAAAACGGTGAAATTTGATTCAGAATGTATCAGTTGCCACAGGCCAGAACGTGATCACGATTATGTATTTACCACACCGCTTGATATCAGGGACTTAAACAAAAAAATAAGATGAGATTAACATTCACCGCAGGGCTATTTCCCCTTATGATATTATTGATGACGGGCTGTAAGCCAAACACAGTTGATCGGATCAATCATGGAGCTTCGATAACAAGTATTTCCAGACTTCCTGAAAATCCTTTAGAAATGATACCAATGGCTGTTAGCCTGCAGCTGCAAGCAAAAACAATGTCGACGCTTTATGGCAACGGCATTGCCGCAAAACGTTTAAAGGATGGTGCAGACTATGCTTCCGGTTCAGTACTTTATCTGGTTACCTGGAAAGGAAAAGCTGATCCGGATTGGTTTGGCGCCCGTATTCCGGATCGCGTAATGGCCATAGAACGTATTTCGTTTGATCAGAACGGACAAAAGAGCTATACTTTTTTTAAAGGACCGGCCTGGAATTCTGGTTTAGCCCTGAAAAAGGAGGATAGGCTGGCCATCATTCTTTCCATACCAGTTGCCAAATCGCCTTAATTATTAAGATTTTCATTGTTCATGTGATGTAATATCATAGTCCTTGTGAATATGATAGTAAAGGTAGAATAATGCACCTTTAACAAGCGATCTTTACTTTTTTAGTCTTTTCCTGATGCTAACCTAACCGACGAACTCCATTGCCAGGTGAAACCTGTTGTAATTGCCAAAACGATTGATTCCAAAGCGAATTGACCTTCACTTGCCAGGTTGGATACAAAAGGGCCTTTGTGCAATACTACATAAAACAAGGGCATTAACAATTGATAATTAACGGTTACTACAAGTAAAGCGAATAGTAATAATCTTAACCATTTAACAGGAGCAAGTTGATTCAATATTAACATTGCCATTGCTATAGAAGCCAAAACAGGCTCGATAAAACTAATGTATGCAGGTATTAAAACATCGGAGCCATAGGGTAATTTACACCATTCGCCAGTTGGTGTCAGGTATGAAATCTTTTCCATTACCGGTTTCCAGGCTGCCACCATGAGTGGATTAATTGCAAACATAAATACAGCTGCCAGGGCGATGGCTGCTAAAAATTTATAGAGCAGGTTATTTAGCTTTGGCGCAGTAAAGACAACCAATCCACATATTATGGCTATTGTGAGTAGTTTGGGGATGTTATTGATCAGCATAAAGCCCAGCGAGTTCGTGCAGTATCCGTCCATAAACGCCCCCCTAAAAAGAGATTCTGTCAACATCGCATCAATCAGAAACAGGATCGCCCATTTTTTCACAAAAGAACCATTAACTTTCTTATCCGCCAGGTGCCAGAAAAACAGTAGCCCAAACACCGAAAATATACGGATAACGAATTTGTATGGCGTGGTAATAACCGACAGTTCGGGAAAGGGAACATTCATCTCCTGAAGCATTATCACATGAACACTTAATGAAAGAATAGTGCTTAGGATTATTCCAATTGTTAACTTTAGCCAGTTAGCATTTGCCTGTGGTAGCATAAGATTTTGAGATATTTTTAAACCAGCCCGTCTATTGTAATTACTGCCTTCCCAATAAATTTACCGTCGGGTACCTCGGTATAAGCTTTTTTAAATGAATGGAAAGGGTATACCTTACTTGCTACAATGGCCATTCCGTTCTCTGCATAACCCGAAAGAGCAGCCAGATATTCGGGAGCTGGTTTAAGCATGAGTAGTTTATATTTCTTATTGGAAAATAAGTTGATAAAAAAGGAGCTGAGAATTTCTTTTGGCCCGGGGGCAGTATGTACATAAGCAGATGAATGCTTCATGATTTTCTTTGCTTTGGTATAAGGCATTTTACCTGAAAGGTCGATAACAACATCATATTGTTTGTTTCCATTCAAAACATCTTCGCTGCGGTAATTGATTACAAAATCCGAACTCCAGTCTTTAACCGCCTTAATCCCGCTATCACTGGCTACGGTGGTAACAATGGCACCCTTTATTTTTGCGATTTGAGTCGCGAACATGCCTATACCGCCTGAAGCGCCATTGATCAGAATTTCGCTGCCTTTTTTCACTTCCACCAAAGTGTTAAATATCTGCAACGCGGCAGAACCTACGACCGGCATGGCCGCAGCCTGTTCAAACGAAATATTTGAGGGCTTTATAGCTATATCTTTCTCGGAGGCAACAATATATTCAGCAAGGGCTTCACCTTTAAACACATCCAATATTCCAAACACTTCATTACCTTTTTGATATTGAGTTACCGATGAGCCAGTCTGTTCCACAATGCCCGAAAAATCAATACCGATGCCTCTTGGGAATTTACTGCCCGACATTAGTTTCATTTCCCCATTGCGTATTTTCCAGTCCAGCGGATTAATGGATACCGCTTTAACTTTGATCAAAACGGTATTTTCCTGCACAGCAGGGATAGGTAAGTCTGCTATTTGCAATACTTCCGGCCCTCCGAATTTCGAATAAATTATTTTTTTCATTTTGTTCTGTTGATGTTACCGCTAAACATCCCTTCTTTAAATACTACGGCATTACGACTTACCACATCTGCGAACTCATGAAACTGTACCCGGGGTTTCAGTCCACCAATTTAAGGGCGAATAAATAGCTGTAAAGCCCAAGCTAAATCTCAATTAAAAGTCGCCCTGAACTTAACCGGTGATTGCCTGGTTTTCGCTTTAAACAACTTACTAAAAGAGGGTGAATGTTCAAAGCCTAATTCATAAGCGATTTCGCTTACCGACAAATTTGTGGTCGACAGCTTCTCTTTGCCTTCCTGATCAGTTTATCATGAATATGTTGCTGCGTGCTCTGCCCGGTTAAAACCTTAAGCAGGCTGCTCAAATACTTCGGCGAAAGGTTAAGTTGTCCGGCAAGATAAGCCACCGTAGGTAAACCTTTTGAGATCAGATCTTCACCGTTAAAATAATCGGTCAGCAACTTCTCCACCCGTTCCAATACCTGGTGGTTCGTCTTTTCACGGGTGATAAACTGGCGGTGATAATACCGGTCCGCATAATTCAGCATAGCTTCGATATGGGAAACAATAATACGCTTGCTGAATTTATCAATATTCGCTTCATATTCCTGCAAAATGTTCTGTATGATTTTGTTGATGATGGTTTCCTCTTTTTCTGACAGAAACAGGGCTTCTTTTAAAGAATAGTCCCAGAAATCATATTGACTGATCGTTTTGGCCAAAGGTGTATTCCAAAAGAAATCAGGATGGACATAGATCACCCATCCTGATTTTTCAATTTTCTTCCCTACATCATAGGCACCAATACTAAACACCTGGTTAGGCGACATAAAAGACATGATGCCGTCATTAAAGTCAAACGGATGCTGCCCGTATTTCAAGGAGACATTACTCATTCTTTTAACGGAAATGGAATAAAAATCCATCACCATGTTTACCGGCTCATGTCGAGCCGATTGAGGAACAGCCCCCACATCAAGCACGCTGATCAGCGGATGATGCGGTGCCGGCAAATTCAAATACCTGTGAAATTCTCCTATCGCTTTAAAATGCTTCATACCAAATTTATTTCCTGATCTCCAATACCAGCTTACCACGCACATGCCAGGTTTCACTCTCCCGATGGGCCTCGGCTGCCTGTTCAAATGGGAATACCTTATCGATGAAAACCTGCACCTTAGCTTCATCGATCAGCGCAGCCATTTCTGTTAACCATTCCTGCCGTGCCTGGTTTGGAGCCAGTTCCGCTTTTACCTTTTTATTGTTAACCACTGCTATCATTTCGTTATTGAACTTAAAGTCGGTATTCACACTAACAAATATCCCCCCTTCACGCAATACGCTCAGCGCTTTGATCCGCTCCACGTTATCGCGGACAGGCGAAGCCTCCAAAACCACATCAATGTCCTGCAACAGCTCTTCAAACTTTTGGGTCTTGTAATCGATCACTTCATCCGCCCCAAGCTGCCTCACATAATCCAAGTTAGCGGTAGATGCCATCCCGATCACATAAGCCCCTTTGGCTTTCGCGAATTGTACAGCGAAACTTCCAACCCCACCTGATGCACCCTGGATTAAGACCCGTTGCCCGGGCTGCAATTTACCATGCTCAAACATCCCCGTCCATCCCGTAAGCGCCGCCAGAGGAACAGCCGATGCCTGGTTAAAGTTAAGGCTTTTAGGTTTAAGCGCGAACCGCGATGCTTTGGCAACACAATATTCCGCATAACTCCCATCTCCCGGAAAATCAGGCACACCATATACCTCGTCACCTTTACCAAAGACCATAACATCGCTACCCACATCCTCAACGATCCCTGCCGCATCCCAACCCAAAGTGATCGGTAATTTAAGGAACGACCGTAAACTCTGGTTCGTACCATTGCGGATCGCCCAATCAACCGGGTTCACACCACTGGCATATACTTTAATTAAAATTTCATCGGCTGCCGGAACCGGACGTTCTGTTTCCTCTATCTTCATGACCTCCGGTCCGCCAGATTCATTGATCCTTATCGCTTTCATTTTATCTGATATTTATACCAAAGTACCACAGAAAGTAACGTCATTATTTAGCCAAAGTACGCTTTGTCTTATCCAGAAGTCAGGATGCAACCGGGGATACCTTAATTTATACCATTTGATCAGCGTGCATTGATCAATGCGCACACGTATATTTTCAATGGCTCCTGCGTTCCCCTTACCAGGAAAATGTATCCCGATGACGAAGCCACCGTTTTTCTTTATAATCTTTGCTGATTTAAAATGGTTTGCAACATGGTTAACTGTTTAACTTATCAAATCCATGCGCTTCTGCATATGCAATTGTTTTCTTTACTTCTTCGGATAGTGCCATTGGATTATTTTCAATGTGTACTATTTAAACTGTCCGAAAGTAGGAATGATATCAGACAGCAGGATTTGCATAAGCTTTCCGCCATCTTCGCTTTCCCATCTGTCCGTCAATTCGGTAATTAACTGGTTGATCACGTTGGTGCGAACACCGTGCTTTTCCCAGGTCGCCCTGGCGACATCATCGGCGATCTCTGTTGGAGAACCTCCGGCGTCTATAACTACCTGCACATCAAAACCTTCTTCTACCATTGAAATCGATGGATACACGATGCAAACATCATTGGTCAGCCCGGCCATAATAACGTTCTTACGTCCATTCGCTGCTATTAAAACCGCGTCTTTGTAATTCTGATCATCCCAGGCATTGGTGATTCCGCTTCTTTTTACTCTGTTCGCATATTCTTCCGGCAATATTTCCTGTAATTCGGGTACTAATTGCCCCTGCATATGGTCTTCCATGCTCGTGGTTAGCACAATAGGCATACCAAGCGCCTTGCCGATCTTAGCCAATGCTTTAGCGCGGCTGATGATCATTTCCTTTGGCCGGTTGGTAGCCATGGTAATCGTTCCTACCTGGTGATCGATCAGTAAAATGATCGTGTCGTCTTTTTTAAAATGCTTCATGGTTCGTTTAGGTTTGAATGGGAAACAAATACGTTACTTTTTGTCGAGGTAGTCTGGCGGGTATACGATTTGCCCATGTTTTTCCGCAATGGCCTGCAATTTTTTTACAGCATCCGGTGTCATTGGCGGCGGTGGAAGAAATTCACCGGCAGCTACCGGTTCACCTATTTCTTCAAAAAACACCTCTAAACCGGCCGGGACAACTGTACAAAGCAGGTGCGCTAACCTATCACTTACGTTTTTAAAGTAGTGCACTACACCGCCTTCAGGTATGACCACAAATGAACCCTTTGTCGCGGTGTAAGATCCGGCTTCAGAATGAACTTCTACCTCGCCATCAACGATATAGAAAGATTCGTAAAAATTGGCATGAGAATGAGGTCCCGGTCCGCTTTGCGGAGGGATCAGCATGTCGATAGTAGCAAATGCACCATTGGTTTGCTTGCCCGAGACTAATACTCGATAGTTATCGCCTACGATCGATAATATTTCCCCACCTTTAGGATCAACGGTTATCGGCAAAGGATGTGAATTGTCCATAGTTATACTGTTTAAATATTCGTGATGTATCTATTTTCAAATTTAGCTAAAGCACAAAGCATAGCCTATAAAAAACAATAGTCGAAAAAGTCGCTATAGGCTGCATTTTTAAAAAAATAGTCCGATCAATCGCAAATCGATACTTTGATTTAGTATATTTAATGGAGTCATTTTTCCTGCTACCAAAACGACACTATTTATTTTATAATGGTAAAACCTGAAAGTTTTAAATCCGTAGAATTTGAATTTCAAGTCATAAAAAATTATCATTTTCTGACTGCTTTCGCCAAACATTTCGGTACGATTGTGGAAGGAGACAAAGTACATCTGCCCCAATGGTTGGGAGAGGGGTACATCCAACATATCAGCCTGGATGGCATGGCCCTGTTTATTCATAACTATAAATTAAATTATGATCTTGTACTCAAGCGGCAGGCTATTGCAAACACCGAAAGTATAACGCTAAAATTTGACCGGTCTAAATTCTTATCAAAATACAGTCAACAACAACACGATCCTTTCTTTCTTGAATTGACAGGATTTGAAGTGGAGATTGGAACGTGTAACTTCAATACTGAACTAAAGATGCCTGCAGACAAACAAATCAACTTTCTGATTATAGGCACTTCGCGTAGCTACCTGACTGGCTTACTCAACAGCGAAAGTCGCGCTACAATTTCGGATCTGGTTAAAACCCAACCGTCATTTGTTATTTATGATGTTATTCTTCCCGAAATGGATCATGTTATAAAGGAGATCATCAGGATCAATAGCGCTACGGAACTGCCGATGTTACTTTATAAGACAAGAGCACAGGAATTGATTTATCATCTCTTTAAAAACTTATCTAAACGCCCCGTCATGGCCCCGGTAAATGTTAAACAGGGAGACGCCGAAAAGATTTATCTAGTCCGTTTGGCAATACTTAAGAATTTGAATAGTTGTCCGCTGCTTCCCGAACTTGCTAATCTGTCAGGTTTAGGTTTAACAAAATTGCAAAAGCTTTTCGTGCAGATCTTTGGACAAAGCATTCATCAATACTATCAGGCCATGAGAATGATCCAGGCAGCGAGCCTTCTTAGCAGCCTGTCTGTATCTGAAACTGCTTATAAACTGGGTTTTACCAACCTTAGCCATTTTACCAGGGTATTTGAACATCATCATCAACTAAAGCCTAAACAGTTTAAAAGCCGTTTGCTAAGCGAATCTGTTTCATAATTGTAGTTCTTGTGATCTGTTCAATGGGCTTCATTTAATGGGCATGATGACATTGGGCAAAAAAAAGAATTGCTCTGATAGGTCATCAATATTTACCGACTGCGTAACCGCAGACAACAAGGGCAGGAGCAGGGAATTGGTGCACTCCACTACCAAAGTAGGGTAGAATCAATTCATTAAAATACATCATTCATGCACGCTACAATTTTGGAATTATTTGCTGAAAAATCCTTTTGCAAAAAACTGATTAACAAAATCATCAAATTGCTTTTTGTAACTCCTGCCTACGGGAACCATAAATTGACCCAGGAGTATTTCGTTGTGATTCGCAGCAGTGACAGCATTTGGGTTGATCAGGAAAGAACGGTGGATCCTAACAAATCCATTATGTCTTAAAGTTGTTTCCAGGTCAGAAATGGAGGTTTTCAAAACCGTCAGGTTGTCATTGGCAAGAATAACCTTCACATCATTTCCACTGCTCTCAAAATAAAGAATTTCATCTATTTTTATCTTCCTGTTAAATCCCTCTGTCTTGAAGACAATAAAATCTTCAGGGATTTTTTCCATACTTCTTAATATTCGTTGAACCGATCTAAAGAATCTTTCAAAAGTGATGGGCTTCAGTAAATAATCTACGGCTTCAAGTTCGAATCCGTCTATGGCATATTCGCGAAATGCGGTAGTAAATATTGTTGCGGGTCTTTTATGGAGGGATTTTAGAAATTCTATCCCGTTGAGGTCAGGCATCTGGATGTCAAGGAACATCAGGTCTACTTCGTGATTCTGTAACAGCTTATAGGCTTCAAGCGCATTTTTTCCCTTGGCAACAAGCTTCAGGTCCTCAATTTTAGAAATGTGATTTTCTAAAAGGTTAACGGCTAAAGGTTCATCGTCTATGATAATACAATTAATCATGATTTCCAGGGATTATTATTTCGATTGCAAACCAATTGCTTTTATCGGTTATTTTCATTGAATATTGATCAGGATAATAGGACTGGAGCTGTTTCTCTATGTTTTTCAGTCCTATGCCTGTTTTTTCTCTCTTACCAAAATCTTTTTTAAATGCTGAATTTTCAACTTTAAAAACAGAATGGTCGTGTCCGGTTACTACCGAAATACGAATATCGATATTTCCGCTTGTTTTTTCTGCCCCATGTTTAAAGGCGTTTTCAACTAGCGACAAATACAACAGGGGAGGAACGAAGTTAGGAAATTTAATATTTTCAAATTGGGTAATATGTAAACGTTCATCATATCGCAGCTTTTCCAGTTCAATGTAGGCATCAATTATGCTAAGTTCATCTGAGATCATCACCAGCCGCTGCTGTCCTTTGTACAAAACATAGTCCAGGATGTCGGAAAGCCGGCTGATCGATTCTGAAGTATAGCTGGAATTTACGATAGACAAGGAGTAAATGTTGTTCAGTGTGTTGAAGAGGACGTGGGGATTTAGCTGTGATTTCAAGGCTTTCAATTCGAGTTCAGCTTTCTCTTTTTGAAGTTGTACCGTATTTTGTTTCTCGCTGTTGTAACGTAAAATATACATCACCGAGATAAATATAAATGCGCCTGATAAGAACGGAATAATATAACAGATCAGGAGGTATTCTATGTCCGTCAGGATCTCTATGATACTATTCTTTGGATAATTGGCGAAAAAAGGTTCAGCTAAATGTACAATGAAGATGCGGTTTAATACCCCTAATACATAGGTAGCCGACAGTAGATAAACCGAAAACAGAATGTATTTTTTATGGTCGAAATATTTCCGTATCAGAACGTAATATATAAAATTGGAACCGGCTATTTGAAATATGAGGTGGCAAAGGCCGTAATAAAAAAACTCTCTAAATTCAGACTCTCCAGATTCACTGTAGTTCCTGGCGGTGCCAAATATGAATAAAGCCAACCAAAATATAGTTTGATAGCCTATTTCTTTTTCTATTCTCGCGTTCAGCAGCTTATTCACAATACCCCAAAAATAGAAATTAAGTAGTTCTTATCGGGAAACATATTTAAACTACAGGTATCGGGTGGCCAACACCATGTTCTGGTATTTAAATAACGATAGGAACAGTGTAAATGATAATCCCTGCATTCTGCATAACAGCCCGTAAAACAATTGAAAATAGAATGAATTTTACAGAAAAAAACAAATGAGTAAAGAAAGATTTAACGGACTGGACCACCTGCGGGCCATCGCAATTGTACTCGTACTTCTGTATCACTACAGGATGTTTGAGCATCCGAAATGGGTGGAAACGATCGGCTGGGTCGGTTGGACCGGGGTTGACCTTTTTTTCGTATTAAGTGGTTTTTTAATTTCCAGTCAACTGTTCAGGGAGATCAGAGTGCATCAAAAAATTCAATTGGGGATATTTATGACTAAACGGTTTTTCCGGATTATCCCACCTTATGCATTTACTTTATTCCTGTACTTCAGTATATCCTTTTTCAGGGAAAGAGAAAATTTACCACCATTGTGGAAGTTCATCTCATTTACTCAAAATTATGGCCTGGACGTTTTTAATTATGGTACTTTTTCTCACGCCTGGTCCCTGTGCATTGAAGAGCAATTCTATCTGTTTTTACCCTTGTTGCTGTTATTTCTGCTAAGAGTAAAGGCAATTAGCCATATCCAATTTATCATCCCGTTACTGATCCTAATTTCCATTACTTTGCGCTATTTCTCCTGGACCAAATATGTTTTTCCAGATATCAATACCGCGGATTTTTGGAGAACGTGGTATATGAAGATCTATTATCCGACCCATACCAGGCTTGATGGATTGGCAATTGGCGTATTGATTGGTTATCTGTTCAGTTTTTCCCAGAAGTTTAGGGCTGCGGTTGACAGTTACGGAAATCCCCTGCTACTCATCGGAATGTTGGCGGTAGGTTTGTCGCTGTGGTTTTGCAAAGACCAGGTCTCAGAAAATACCTCGTTTTTTGGTTTTACATTCGTAGCTATCAGCTATGGCATTCTGGTGCTGGGTTCAATTTCGAAATCATCTGTTTTAAGCAAGCGGAAATATCGTATCACTTCTCAACTGGCAGCACTTTCTTATTCCATTTATCTTTCACACAAGGGGATCATCCACATGGTACAGTGGTTACTTAAAAAAGGGGATATTTCTACATCAGGAAATGTTGCTCTTTTTATCTGTTTTACGGCATGTATCATCACAGGATTATTTTACCGTTTGGTCATCGAAAAACCATCTGATCAAGTTAAAAATCTAGTATTAAACAACAAAAAATAACTCCAATGAAAACAATTATGATCACTTTATTCATCATGTTATCCCATTTCGTAAATGCCCAGGATACAACCCGGGAAAAGGTAAGGATCGAAAAGGTCGTCCAACATTTCAGACAAAGCATCATCGAAAAAGATTCTGTACTATTTAATCAGTTGTTCCACGAGAATCCTGTGGTCTGAATAGGGTCAATGTCATTAAGTTAAGGGTTATTAGCCACAGATGAGCACAGATAAACACGGATTTTCATATCTGTGTGCATCCTTCCTATCTGTGGTTAAATTATTTTCTTATGCCTAATGGCTTAACTTAATAACATTGTGGATAGGGGAAAAGGGCAATGGAAGATCGTAGGCATCATTTATTCTTATGAGCTTACTGAATTTATCCTAAGCGTTAATTTTGATCATTCCATTCCGGACAGCCATAATTTTAGTATATTAGAATAATCAAAAAGTGATGATGACCCAAATCAATCCACCTGATTAAAAATCTCCAAAAAGAATATTCCAAAAGTCCACCTTCACGCCACATTTACCCCACCTTTAGGCCACCTTTAGGCCACCTTCCAGCCAGGTCAGCGTATGGCTTGCTTGCACACTACTTTACCCTTGCTTCGGTTGAGTTGTAGTCCTAGTGTAGGTCGGGTAGGTTAATTTGCGTCGTTTTAGATTGGTAGGTTAACAATAGCTAAATAACAGGTAAAGGGAAAGTTATCTCGGGGTATTGTTGGTGTATGGCTGTGTCGGAGCAGTCGGGGTTAAGCGGAAAATAAACTGCTGTTAGGATTTTAGCATAGCGGAATCATTTTTAAATGAAAAAAACCTCACATTTCTGTGAAGTTTTCTGTGGATCTCTTGGTACAAAATCCGAACCATTTTGATTTCGGTAATTTTCCTAGGTTCTTGCTTTCCATTTTTTGAGGATAGTCTTTTAAACACTTTTAAAGAATGTTTATAGCCATAAGAAAACAAAAAAAGCTATGGTGTTTATGAACCGTGAGAATGCGACTACAGACAATTCATTACACGTATTTGTGGAAAATCCCAATTTTGAATTGAGCAATGTCTTCATTGTTGGTTCTGACAATAACTGTTTCTTTGTGTAACGTCTGAGTAAAGCATCAGTATAAAAAGGTTGTTTTGAGTTACTAAAAATCTTACTGCTTCACCGCTGCAAGGTGGAAAGTCCCGTTATCCTAAACTTTAAAGCGAAATAGGGTGACAGCTTAAATAAGGAACGGGTGGCCATTTTCGCCGAAATGCGCACCTCACCCCTTAAAATCAGTTTGGGCCATATCGAACATGGAGCTGATACAGGAAAGCCGATGAACTCTATTTCATCATAGGGTGTTCTACAATAAAAATGCATGAATCAAGTCATAAGTTAGTTGTATTCTTTTCTAACATTTAGCTATGTTAACTGTTAGTAGGTAACATTCAATGTTACAGCTTCGATTTGCCGCCTTATGCAATAAAGTTGATCTAATATTTAGAACCAAGAATACAATGAAAAACTTCCACCTATTTACGAGTTGAAAAAAAGTATTAAAAATGAAAAATGTAATAACAATAACAATATCCTTATTGATGTTTATGAGTTGTCAAGGAAAACAAAATTCATCAAAAACGCATCAAAGCCCTTCATCCGAAACTGGAAAATTATCGCCAGAAACTAAAATTACGGATTCTGTTAATGCGATAGAAATTCTTCAAAAACCAACCTACAGGTATCAAACTTCCCTAAATGGTTATAACTTTAATTTGCCTTTTAATTACAGAATAAGATTCATTCCTACAGAAAAAAGCCCAGATAGTTATTACAAATTCCAATGGAAAATTAATGACAATTTTACGATAGACAGTGACGCTAAGGGATTTAAACGTTTTTCGGTATTTAATTTCATCAACTTTCTTCCTTCCGGAACCGGGGAAGGCGATTTTTTTATTGTAAAGAGTAATGGTTCACTTCGTTTAAAGATTTCTGATTTCCTGGAGACAGCTGATGAGGTTTTTTACAAAAATGAAAACAGTACCATTTTCAAACACAGAGGGAAAATAAGGGCTTTATATTTTGAGTATCTCCCAAAAACACAGGAATATTTGGTTTATCTGAGTGACACACCTTTTTGGAACAAAAGTCCAGAACCAAATATTAATGAAGAAATTAATCAATTGCTGAATCAAATCAGAATGGCTAAAAATATTTTTAAACCCATTAAAAATCAAGATAAAAGCTGGGATTCTTATAAGAATCAACTTTCAATTTTAGAAAAAGAGTTTTTTAAGGGCCTAAATATCCAAGTAAAAACCACTTTAGGTTCAAATATAAATACAGAATCTTACTCACCTTCCGATCAAGGAAACAACAAGTATTATACTGTTTTTAAAATAAATCCAGCAGCAGATGCGATATGGAAAAAATTACATTCTGTACAAAAGAACGGAGTATTAGCTATTACTGAAGTTGATAAAGTGTTTAAATATTTGTCTGAAAATAATTTCAGATTTTTTTATAATGCCAACTACAGGCAACTTGATAAAAGCAATCTAAGTATTGTTTACCAAAGAGGTTCCGAAGAATCCTTTTGTTTAATAACCAAAACAAAAAATAATAAGTTTATAATTTTTAAAGAATTTCCAGCTTTAACAACCGTGAGCAAAGACTATTATAAAAATGAAATTGAATTTTACAGGGAATTATTTGAAAATTATGATTGCTAACCTTAGTTTTAAATAACTTACACAGGAATTGCCCGAACCTTCAGGAGTTTTCAGACGCGGAGTTTGTGATAAAAAACATGGGACCTTCCATCTTAAGCCAAATGGAAAAGTTTTCTATTACAGAACCATGCAAATGGATAGATGACCAGGTTGGTTGCTGCCGTGAGCTTTCGATAATGCGTGCCTTCCTAAATAATAAAGGCCTATAAGCTATTTGATTATGGTTCATAAATAAAAGAAGCCCATAACAAATATGAACCTAACTATCAGCACTTTTGGTAAAGAAAACTGAAAGCAGCGTAAAGTTATATCAAATCTGAATAGGAGATCAGCAACGCAAGTTTACTTATGCAGATTACTTTATTCGGTAAACAAAACGCAAATAACTTTGTTTTGCGTATGTGAAATACGCTAACCTTTAATAAACCAACAAAAGCAATGCCCATCCACCACAAAAAAATATCCAGTTCAATCATCCTTATCTTACTAACTGCATTGCTGATATCGGCCTGCGGTAACCATTCCAATAGTAAAGATACTCAACCACCAGCGAAAGACATTTCAGCCCCCTGCCTTTCTTGCATAAAAGACATTTTAGCTATCCCCAATTTATACCACACCGTAAGTCTTGATGGTACCAAGCTAAATATTGACCTGCCTTATAATTATGAGCTGGAAAGTAATGGTGGTACCTACGAATTTAAGTGGAAGTTATGCGACCTAAATATCGACAGTAATGATCCAGGCTATTACTATGCGGGGTTCAAAGACATGTTACCGTATAAGCATTTTCAGGGCTTTGATGGGCGATTGCATATTGTAAAATCAAAAGACCCGAATGCTGTTACTACCGATAAGTTCAAAGCAATGCATAAGGATGGCGACGTTGAAATACTGTATTCAGATAGTAATAGCGTTGTTTATATAGAGGGTAATATGTATTACACGCTATATTTTCAATACCTGGAAGCGCAACATGCCTTCGCCATCTATCTGAACGAAGAAAAGACTGTTACCTATGAGGCTTCACCAAAACAACTGACAGATCTTGCAGCCGTGAAACTGCGGATGGCTAAAAACTTATTTGTCACCCACAAAAATCCGGAAGCATTTAGTTGGGCGGCCTATAAAAAAACACTTTCTCTGCTGGAATCTGGACTTTTTGATAGCATCAGCGACCAACTCTACCGCAATATTAATTTTCCAGCCAAAGAAGAAATGTTCTCTACAACCCTTGAAGGGAATTATCAATTGGTTAGCATGATCAAGAGCCCTGCAATATTAACCTCTTTACGGAGTGGTCTTGATAAAATCCCCCAAAACGGCTTTGTAACGACAAAGGCTACTTTTGATCAGGAGGCTGTTTCATCAATAGCCTTTCTACGTGGTGATGACGATAAGATACGGGTGGCCTATAAAGATAGCCAGGCTTATATATTGGAGTTCAAAGGTTACAATGGTTATATCAGTTACTTTGTCTGTTGTTTCACTTCTATACAGGCAAAGCCCGTGCTGCTACTAACAGGGAATTATGCCAATACCCAGGAATTACCCAACCTTGCAGCAGCTCGCTTATACTTAAATTTCTTTAAGGAAGGTATCCGTAAGTAAGCTCTTATAAATTGGATAACAGCCTAGGGAAAGGGGGATAAGGAATTGATTAAAGTCCCTGTTATGTAAAATAATATTTTATAAACATGGAAAAAAAACAACCTTTTTGCATTGCCTTAGGGCAAGGGTTTATCATAACAATTTTAAACGATGAAATTGCAGCTTTACAGGATTATGCCATGGATGCAGGCGATGCATTGTGGTATATTATGGGGACAGATGCCTGGCTGGAATTGCAAACAAAAGGTGCTAAGCCCGCAATGGTGCTTAGAAGCTACGATAAAATTTATTTCACTTGCTTTATAAATAATGATATCGCTGAAAAAATAGCTGGCTTCGAGGAGAGCGGTATTATTGTTCTTTCGTCAAATGAAGCATTGACATCGGAACAACTATTGAAAGATTTCGATGAAGATTCAAGTCTCGATGATATTGGTCATTGGATTGAGAATAAGAACAAAAAGGAAGGTGTAGTTATAGAAGGATTCCTAGTTTGTTATTATTCAAAAGAGACAAGAAAAAGGCTACATGGAGGCGATTATATTGACTGACCCAGCAATATAACAGATAGCTTAATTGATAAGTTATGCAGATATATTCCGTTTTGTCTTATAATTAATATTATGTTAAGTTTAGCTTTCTAATACCTCCCTAGCTCTTTATAATATAACAAATAAATTATAGTTCCTGAAGTTTGCGGCTAAGTTCCTGTACCTTGTTTGTTGCGCCTTTTTTGTTGTAGATATCAATCAGCAACTGTACAGTTTTCTTGTCGTTTGGATTAATTTCGTTGGCACGTTGTAAAGCAAATTGTGCGCGGTTAATTAGACCTTTATATTTTTCAGTTTTGTCTGCATCGCTTGCGCGTAAAGTTTCATTCGCGGTATTGATGTAAGCTAAACTCAATTGGTACAAGGCATCGAAATAATTCTGATCCGTGGTTAAAGCTTTATCGTAAGCTAAAATTGCGGTAGCATTATTTCCGCCAACCTGTTGCAGGTAACCGTATAGAAAATAAAGCAATTTATTTCCTTTTTCTACTTTTAAATTATTTTCGATTAATCCCTGTGCTTTACTGTAATTCTCTGTGTCAAGCAAAAGATTGATATAATCGTTCGTTAAAAAACGGTTAAATGGATTTAAAACCAATCCATCTTCTAAAGTTTTGATGGCTGTTTCGTTTTCTGATTTCACTACATACATCTGGGCCATTTTCTGAAAAACAGATGGATTTTTAATCCCATTTTCTTTTGCACGTTTAAAATACGCTAAAGATTCATCGTAAGATTGAATATTTAATGCGCAAATCGCGGTATTTAAGGCCAGAGTAGTATCTGCAGGAAAATTATCTGAAACTTCTTTCAGGTCAGCGAATGCCTCTTTAAATTCATTGTTAAAATAGGCTTCATTCCCTTTATCCTGCTTTTTGATCAAAATGTTGTGGTCAGATGCTTTAATAAGTCCCCCATTATCATTGTAACGGTCTAATGCTTTTGCTTTGGCAACCGCCTCTACTGCGCTGTCATAAAATTTATTCGCATTGTTAGGGTCGGTATCAATCAGCGATGCAAATGAGGTAAGGTAAGATTTTATAGACCAGGTTTCCGTCCAGTTTTTAGTTTTGATGTCTTTTTCGGCAGATTCTATCGATTTTAAACCCTCTGTAATAATGCTTAACTGCTTTTTCTCATCTTCTTTGTTGGCTATAGATGCCTGAAGTTTGCCGACTGAATTTCTGGCAATCAGGATTTGACTTTTTTGGGCTACAGCATTAAAAGAGACGAAAATTAAGGCGGTTAAAGATATTTTAAGGCAATTCTGCATAATGTATTGATGTGATAAAACCGTAATAAACCATAAAAATAAACATAAAAAAAAGAGCCCCGAAATTTCAGGGCTCTTTTTTTAAATCGTATCAGAATTATTGTTTAGGCAATGCGTCTAAACGTTTCTTGACATCTTCGTAATTTTTAGTGTCATTTCTGAAAGCATAGATCGTTTTCAATGTTTCTAATGCACCTTGGTTTTTGGCATCAACTTCTAAAGCTTTTTTGTAAAAAGGAAGCGATTTATCTAACAAAGCATTCATTTTACCGGTTACTTCGTTAAATTCTTTTACTTTTTTAGGATCTATTTTATTTCTGTCGGCCTGTAATTTTAAAGCCTGGCTGAAATAAATGTTGCCTAATAAAACCTGATAGCTAGGGTTATTTGGCTCTTTTGCAGCTAAAGCAACTAACATTTGCTCCGATTTTGCTGCATCACCCCTATCAATATAAATCTGGGTTTCAGTTTTAATCCAATCTGTATTTTCAGGGAATTTAGCAGAAGCTTCTTTAATAACGGCCAAAGCAGCTGTAGTATCTTTCTGCTTGCTTAAAACAGCATTGATAATTTCAGAATATAATTCTTTAGATTGTGGTGAGTTTAAAGAGATCACTTTTTTAAACTGAGTAATCATACCTGGATAGTCTTCAATATTTCTTGCTGCAATACCAGCATTTAAATACATCGCAGTATCTTGTGGATTAATTACCGTTGCAGCAACAAATTTCTCGTAAGCTGTTTTGTAATCTTTTTTGTTGTAAGCGATTACACCAGCGTTTCTAACGGCATTGCTTACATTCGTTTCAGCTGAACTGATGTTATCCTTTTCAGCACCTTTAGTATCCAGTTTTTTTGCTTCAGCAATAGCTTCCTGTGCAATTTTAAGATTAGCATCAGCGTTTGCAGTACTGGTTGAATCTAAAATCGCTGCAGAAGAGGCAAATAGCGCACGGTAAGACCATGCTTCAGGCATTACTTTAGATTTTTCATCAGCAATGGCTTTATCAGTATGGGCCAAGCCTTTAGCTAACGCTTCAAGTTTTTTTGCCAATGGAGTTGTGGCGCTCGAAGAGGTTAGCTGGAATAAACCCCAGTCGTTTTTTGCCGCGTTTACTTCACTTTTCTGAGCAAAAGCAGCGCTTACCGCACCTGCTAGAAATATACTTAGAAATACTCTTTTCATAATTTTTATTCTAATCTTAATTTAGTTAATTTTCTTTTTCCGTTTCGTTATCTGATTCGCCCTCTTCTTCTTCAGTATCATCCGCTTCCGGAGTAGTATCAGCTTCTATTTCTTCACCGTCTGTAACTACAACATCTGTTAAATCTACTGTTTCTTCTTCGTCTTCCTCGTGGTCAATTTTAGTAACCGATGCAATCTCGTCATCACCTTTTAACGATATTAAGCGAACCCCTTGTGTGGCACGTCCCATTACCCTTAATGCTGATACCGGAATTCTGATTACAATGCCTGAACGGTTAATGATCATCAAATCTTCGCTATCAGTAACGTCTTTTATAGAAACTAATTGCCCGGTTTTTTCAGTAACGTTTATTGTTTTTACACCTTTACCACCTCGGTTGGTTACACGGTAATCTTCAATATCGGTACGTTTACCGTAACCTTTTTCTGATACTACTAACACCGTAACTTCAGGATTGTTTACAGCAATCATGCCAACAACTTCATCCTGGTCATGCGCAAGCCTCACACCACGTACACCAGTAGCTGTTCTACCCATCGGACGAACGGTTTTTTCATTGAAACGGATGGCTCTTCCTGAGCGTAAAGCCATTACAATTTCGCTTTCTCCGTTGGTTAAACAAGCTTCTAATAAGATATCGCCTTCGTTAATGTTAATGGCATTGATACCATTTACACGTGGACGTGAATACGCTTCAAGAGAAGTTTTCTTAATGGTACCTTTTTTAGTACACATAATGATGAAATTGTTCTCTAAATATTCCTGGTCTTTAAGGTTTTTAACTTTGATATACGCCTTAATTTTCTCTTCTTTCGGAATGTTGATGATGTTCTGTATCGCTCTTCCTTTGCTGGTTCTTGAACCTTCCGGAATTTCGTACACCCTCAACCAGAAACACCTTCCGGCTTCGGTAAAGAATAACATGTAATTGTGGTTGGTGGCAACCAGCATGTGCTCAATAAAATCTTCATTCCTTGAGTTACTGCCTTTAGATCCTTTACCACCCCTTCCCTGTGCTTTAAATTCGCTTGCAGGAGTACGTTTAACATAACCTTCGTGAGAAATGGTGATCACAACTTCTTCATCGTCGATGAAATCTTCCATACTCATGTCTTCGGCTGAGTGAACGATTGTAGTTCTGCGTTCATCGCCAAATTTCTGTTTCACTTCTTCCAGTTCATCCTTGATAATCTGCATACGCAAACCTTCATCTGCTAAAATAGATTTCAAGTATTCGATGGTTTTCATTAATTCAGCATATTCTTCTTTGATCTTATCACGCTCTAGTCCTGTTAAACGACGCAATGTCATATCCAGGATCGCTCGTGCCTGAAGGTCGCTCAGCCCGAATTTTTCCATTAAGCCTAAACGGGCTTCCTCTGGCGTTTCTGATGCACGAATCAATTTAATTACTTCATCTAAATGATCTAAAGCAATTAAATAACCTTCTAAAATGTGTGCACGTTTTTCAGCCTCGGCCAATTCATATTTGGTACGGCGAACAATTACATCGTGACGGTGATCCACAAAGTGAACAATCAAATCTTTAAGATTCAACATCTGTGGACGGCCTTTTACCAATGCAATGTTATTTACACTGAAAGAGGTTTGTAAAGCTGTATACTTATATAGGTTGTTTAAAACGATAGAAGCATTTGCATCACGTTTGATTTCGTAAACGATGCGGATACCATCTTTGTTCGATTCATCTTTGATGTTCGATATACCTTCCAGTTTTTTCTCGCCAACCAATTCAGCAGTACGCTCAATCATTTGTGCTTTATTTACCTGGTACGGAATTTCGGTAACAATAATTACCTCACGGTCTTTAATGTTTTCGATTTCGGCTTTTGCACGCATTACAATACGTCCGCGGCCAGTTTCGAATGCTTCTTTTACACCGGTATAACCATAAATAATGCCACCTGTAGGGAAATCCGGAGCTTTTACAAACTTCATCAATTCCTCTATCGTAATATCTCTATTGTCGATATAGTTTATCACACCATCAATTGCTTCAGTTAAGTTGTGTGGTGCCATGTTGGTGGCCATACCTACCGCAATACCAGAAGAACCATTAACTAAAAGATTAGGTATCTTTGCAGGTAAAACCGTTGGCTCCTGCTCTGTATCATCAAAGTTTAATTGAAAATCTACTGTATCTTTATTGATATCGGCAACCATTTCTTCGGCAAGTTTGCTAAAACGAGCCTCAGTATAACGCATTGCAGCCGGAGAGTCACCATCAATGTGGCCAAAGTTACCCTGACCATCTACCATTGGATAACGTAAACTCCAATCCTGAGCCATACGAACCATGGTAAAATATACCGATGCATCACCGTGTGGGTGATACTTACCTAAAACCTCCCCCACAATACGGGCAGATTTTTTATAAGGTTTTCCACTAGTTACACCTAAACCCAACATGCCGTAGAGCACACGGCGGTGTACTGGTTTCAATCCATCGCGTACATCAGGCAAAGCCCTTGATACGATAACCGACATTGAATAATCAATGTAAGCCGATTTCATCTGCTCTTCTATGTTAATTTGAATGATTTTGTCGTTCTGCTGATTTTCTAAATCTTCTGCCATAAATTATTATTCTCGCTACTTAAAACGATATTAAAAAAGGGTATTACTATAACCTTGCGAATTTAACAAAATTATGCCGAATTAAGGCATTGTGGAAAATTTTTGACCTTTGTTATAGGTTTTTCACTCCCGATGTAATTTTAAGTTATTGAAGGCTAGTTTAAGAGTTTTTGATTTAGACCTGTTTAGCTTTTTGAAAACTGCAGGGTTTGTCAGATTGGATTGATATTTTTTTTGGAAATGTAGGGTACCGTGTAGGTGGCGGTTTGCAGTCCTGCTACCGCTGCAAGTCCTCGCTCGTACCTCGCTGTGGGCTTTTCGCTATATCAGGTTTATAAACGAGGGTTCTTTATCAAACATTTCGGCTAAACCTGATAGGTTTGTAGAACTAAAATTTACATTCTTAGGTAATTCTAATACTTTTGCTTTTAAACCTTTTATAAGATGGCAAACGAGAAAAAATCTGCAATGAGTTTTATTATGGTAACCCTCCTGATCGATTTTACAGGTTTTGGGATCATTATTCCGGTTTTACCTAAACTTATACAGGATTTTACCGGTGGCGGTTTTGGGTTGGCAGCAGAATATGGGGGCTGGCTTACGCTTGCTTATGCATCAGTACAATTCATTTTTTCGCCGATTATTGGCGCTTTAAGCGACCGTTACGGTCGGCGGCCGGTATTACTGAGTTCGTTATTCGGGTTGGGTATCGATTATATATTTCTGGCTTTCGCCCCTTCAATTGTTTGGTTATTTGTAGGAAGAATTATAGCTGGGATTACCGGAGCAAGTTTTACCACTGCCCAGGCCTATATTGCTGATGTTTCGCCTCCTGAGAAAAGAGCGCAGAATTTCGGTCTGGTTGGTGCTGCTTTTGGTGTAGGTTTTATTTTAGGTCCGGTTTTAGGTGGTGCATTCAGTCATTTTGGTACACGTGTTCCTTTCATGATTGCTGCAGGTTTGTCTTTGATTAACTGGCTTTATGGCTATTTTATATTACCGGAGTCATTACCGGTTGAAAAACGCAGGGCTTTTGAATGGAAAAGGGCAAACCCAATAGGCTCATTGGTTAGTATCGGTAAATACCCTGCCTTAATTGGGCTGATGATTACTTTATTCTTATTGTATTTCGCAAGTCACTCGGTTCAATCGAACTGGACGTTTTATACCATGGAAAAATTCGACTGGGATGCCGCATGGGTGGGTTACTCATTGGGTTTTGTGGGCTTGGTGATCGGAATTGTACAGGGAGGTTTAATTAGGGTAATCTTGCCAAAAATTGGAGAAAAGAAATCGGTTTACTTTGGCTTGATTTTATATGTAATCGGCTTTACAGCCTTTGCTTTTGCGTCAAAAGGCTGGATGATGTTTGCCTTTATGCTCCCTTACGGTTTGGCCGGAATCGGTGGCCCGCAATGCAGGGTTTAATCTCTAATCAGATTCCATCTAATGCACAAGGCGAGATGCAGGGTGTTTTAACAGGTTTGCAAAGTTTGGCAGCCATATTTGCGCCCTGGGCGATGACACATATTTTTGCTTATTTTATAGAAGGTAAGGCACCAGTTTATTTTCCGGGGGCACCGTTTATATTGAGTGCCGTGTTAACGTTAATTGGGTTGTTTATTTGTTTAAGGAGTTTGAAGAAATATCATTAATGAGTTCCCCGCAGATTTGAGAAGATAAAAAACGCAGATCATACAGATTTGGCAGCTAAAAGTTCCACACTAATATTTATAAAAATCCTCTTAAATCTGCGCACCTTTTCTGCGGAATTTGCGGAAAACAAATCACTATAAACAGTTCACTCGCTAAATTAGCCAATTGCTGCACTCCCCTTTTTGGAGCATAATATGAATACCGTTTATATTGAGTGCCATGTTAACGTTAATTGGGTTGTTTATTTGTTTAAGGAGTTTGAAGAAATATCATTAATTAGTTCCCCGCAGATTTGAGAAGATAAAAAACGCAGATCATACAGATTTGGTAGCTAAAAGGTCCACACTAACATTTATAAAAATCCTCTTAAATCTGCGAACCTTTTCTGGGGAATTTGCGGGAAACAAATCACTATAAACAGTTCATTCGTTAAATTAGCCAATTGCTGCACTCCCCTTTTTGGAGCATAATATGAATACCGTTTATATTGAGTGCCATGTTAACGTTAATTGGGTTGTTTATTTGTTTAAGGAGTTTGAAGAAATATCATTAATGAGTTCCCCGCAGATTTGAGAAGATAAAAAACGCAGATCATACAGATTTGGTAGCTAAAAGGTCCACACTAACATTTATAAAAATCCTCTTAAATCTGCGCACCTTTTCTGGGGAATTTGCGGGAAACAAATCACTATAAACAGGTCATTCGCTAAATTAGCCAATTGCTGCACTCCCCTTTTTGGAGCATAATATGAATACCGTTTATATTGAGTGCCGTGTTAACGTTGATTGGGTTGTTTATTTGTTTAAGGAGTTTGAAGAAATATCATTAATGAGTTCCCGCAGATTTGAGAAGATAAAAAACGCAGATCATACAGATTTGGCAGCTAAAAGTTCCACGTTACATTTATAAAAATCCTCTTAAATCTGCGCACCTGTTCTGGGGAATTTGCGGGAAACAAATCACTATTACAGTTCATTCGCTAAATTAGCAGAAGGCAAAACACCTGTTTACTTTCTTGCAGCACCGTTTATATTGAGTGCCGTGTTAACGTTGATTGGGTTGTTTATAGCACTTAGGTCGTTAAGAAAATACCATTAAGCTAAGCATTCAATACCCTGTATTCGTTATAAGCCATAACCACATTGTAAACCAAAAGAATAATCCCCTGGATATTTACCAGCTTATCAATATCTAATTTAAGGATTGTAGCAGCTAAAAAAATGACCAGGATTGATACTGCCGATATAAAAAAGGAAAGCTTAAATGAGCGATAAAGCATTGATAACCTGAACAGGGTTTTTCTTTTAAAAAGTACCGGATCTTTAATGAGTTGAATGAGATTTCCGAATACAAAAAACAAAATTAAAAAGATTGCAATTCCTGATAACACTCCTTGGTTCAGGTTTGGAATAACCAGATAACCTTTATAAATAAAATAAGCAACTATAACAATACAAAAAAATGCTTTCAATAACTGCCGGTTCTTATTTGCTAAAAGCCATTTCATCCATTCAAAATCAGCTTCAGATGCTTTCTGTTCGAGCTTTGATCTTGTTTCAGGTGAAAAAGATATAAAAGGGTTTATCAATCCAATGATCACAATCAGCATTGTACTTACAAACTGAAAAACACCATCAGCTATCAGGATTTTGATTCTTTCTGCATTTAAAATTCCTGGTGTAAAACATGAAATTAAAATCAATGCAATGATAACTAAATGAAAAACCAGAGGACTAAAATTCTCAATATTATTAGTTCCGTTATTTGGGTTATCCATTACAGTTAATTTACCAGAATCCTTATCCAGGTATTTATTCATTACCCGAATTGCAATAATGATGAAGAACAAAGAGAACATGGAGCCCAATAGAATAGAATTTTAGTGGTAAAGAAATATAAGTTTTGTATTCAGAAATAAACTAAAGTAAGGCATTTGCCAAATTGGCCAATTCACTCCTTTCGCCTTTTTGCAAAGTGATATGGGCATAAAGGGGATGATTTTTCGCGTTTTCGATTAAATAAGACAGGCCATTACTTTCTGAATCGAGGTATGGCGTATCAATCTGGTAAATATCGCCCGTAAAAACAATTTTAGTATGCTCGCCTGCCCTTGAAATGATTGTTTTAACCTCATGAGGGGTAAGATTCTGTGCTTCATCAATGATGAAGAAGATTTTGGTCAGGGTTCTGCCTCTTATAAATGCCAAAGGGGCTATGGCTATTTTCTCGGTCGTAATCAGCTCATCAATTTTTTCTGACATTTTATCATCGCCAATAAACTGTTCCTTAATAAAACGCAGGTTATCCCATATCGGTGCCATAAAAGGATCTGTTTTTGATTTTGCGTCGCCTGGCAAAAAGCCAATGTCCTTATTACTCAGGGAGACAATCGGCCGAGTAACATAAATTTGTCTGAAATTTTTACGCTGTTCTAAAGCGCTGGCCAGCGCCAATAAGGTTTTTCCGGTTCCTGCATTACCCTGAATACTCACCAGCCTGATTTCGGGATCTAAAAGGGCATGAATGGCAAATGCCTGCTCTATATTTTTTGGTTTGATCTTAAAAATGGCATCAGTAGAAACGGTCGAGATGGTTTTTAAGCTATTATTGTAAAATACGTTGGCTGTTTTTCTTTTATTTTTAAGGATATAAAAGTGATTGGCATTTTTTGGCGGTAATCCCAATTCAACTGCATCTATAAAAGCATGTTTTTTTACCTCTTCGATCACTTCGATCGGAAAATCAACCAGCTCTGTTTTACCCGCATAAAGCTCGTCTACATTTTTGATTTTACCCGTTTCGTAATCTTCTGCATTTAAATCCAAGGCTTTTGCTTTTAACCTCAGGCAGATATCTTTCGATACCAGGATTACTTTTTTATCAGGATGCTCCTCTTTTAAGCTTAATGCAGCATTTAAAATTTTATGGTCTGTTTTGCCTTTTCCATAAATGTTCTCTGCATCTACAATTAAAGGTTTCTCGTTCAGCACTACCCTAAATTTACCGGAACCGGGACTTTTTAACGAAATCCAGTCGCTGATCAGTTTTTGTTTTGAAGTTTCATCTATCAAACGGATAAAACTTCTGGCCTCGAAGTTCCGGGTGTCATTACCACTTTTGAAATTATCCAGCTCTTCTAAAACCTGGATGGGAATGGCTACATCATGCTCATGGAAGTTATTTATCGCATCGTGATCGTATAAAATAACCGAGGTATCTAAAACGAATATTTTTTTTGATGGATGGGAGATCGATTTACCTTTTTTGGCCATTTGGTAAATTTAATATTTTAAGGATAATTAGCAGAAAAATTGGCTATTCTTTTTTGGCCATTATCCAAAATCAGTGGCAAAATAAAAACGGGGAAGTCTTCTTTCGATTCATTTCCCCGTTTTAACTCTAAAAACAACCGTAGTCGCATTTTAAAGCATCTAATTCTTGTTACTTTGATTTTTCCGTTATCGTTAGGTTTTGCAACTTTTGCGATCCGTGAAAATTTATTTCCAACTCCTCTGTCCGTAAACTTTGTAGTCTTCCATAAGCTCTGTTTGGGCCTGTTCGATTTTCTCATTCTCTAACCTTGCGGTGGTCATGTATATTCTTACTCGGTTTAACCCTTTCTGAAATTAATCGTTTTCCCTGTAAACTATCCGAAACAATTCCCCTTTCGGTTCCTTATCTCTTTTGGATTGTTTTATCAGAATTCAAAGTACTTCGTATTTGATATGATCTAATTTAGTAGGAAAACACACTTTTGTCAAGAGAAAAATAAAGGTTTTTATAAACAAAGTTATTAACTTAAATATATTGGTTATCAACAGCTTAATTTTTAAAAATCTTTGTTTTTACCACGAAATCACAGTACCTTATAAGGTTATTAACAATGATAGCAATTGAACTTATAAACATTGCTTATCAATTTATCAATCAGACAGTTACTATTTTTCTGCTTAAAAATAAAAAAAAAGCAAGAAAAACTTAATTTTAATCACAACAAAAAACTTCGCTATTATGTTATTTTTGTAACATGCAGATTAGGCAACCCATTAGAAATATACAAGACTTTTTACTGAGTACATATTTTGCCGACGGTCTCCGAATTACCATTGGTGTTCTGCTTCCCTCTTTAATTTTTGCCCAGTTTGGCATGTTAAAGTACGGCATGACTTTATCTTTAGGAGCTTTGTGTGTAAGCGTAGTTGATAGTCCGGGGCCTATGGTACACCGAAGAAATGCCATGCTGATTACCACTGCACTCATTTTTACCTTCTCCATCATAACCGGGTTAACCAATAAGAACCATTATTTTATTGGCTTTTTACTGGCGGTATCGAGTTTTGTATTTTCAATGTTTTACATCTACGGCTTAAGGGCAGCAGCAGTGGGTACCGCGGTTTTACTGATTATGGTATTAAGCATTGATGACGTCCGCCCATGGCAAGAAGTATTGCTGCATGCTGTTTTGGTTCTGGCCGGTGGACTTTGGTATACCGGTTTAAGTTATTTTGTGTACCGCTTGCGCCCTTTCCGTTTGGTACAGCAATCGTTAAGTGATTCTATTTTAGAAGTTGCAGATTTTTTAAGGGAGAAGGCCAAGTTTTATCATCAGAACAATAATTACGATAAAACCTATTCAGACTTGTTACAACTTCAGGTTTCTGTTCATGAAAAACAAGATGCCGTAAGAGAATTACTATTTAGAACCCGCGAAATTGTAAGAGATTCTACTCCTGAGGGCAGATTTTTATTATTGGTATTTGTAGATATGGTCGATCTGTTCGAGCAGGTAATGTCTACCTATTATAATTACCAGCAGTTGCATGATCAGTTTGATAAAGCAGGTATATTATCAGATTACGAGATGGCCATTAAACGGATTTCGTATGCGCTTGATGATATTTCATTTGCACTAAAAAGTGGTGGAACACCTGTTGTCTCCAAACGTTTATTAATTGAGATTGAAAGGTTAAAGATCAAAATTAACGATCTGGAAAAGAACAATCAGAATCAGGAGTACAATACTTTGGGTATTATTGCCTTAAAAAATATTGAGGTGAACATTGAGAATATCCTTTCGAGGGTTAAAACTATTTTCAGCTATTTTAAAATCAGAAACAGTAAAGATATTCGGCAGGCTGATGTAGATACAGAGAAATTTATCACCAGACAAAAATTCGATTTTAAACTGTTTACAGAGAATCTAACCTATACTTCTTCTACTTTCAGGCATTCGCTACGGGTTACTGTAGTGATGCTTTTGGGTTTTATAGTAGCTCAAATTCTTGATTTCTCGCATAGCTACTGGATTCTGCTTACCATTCTGGTAATTTCTAAACCGGGTTTTAGCTTAACAAAAGAACGTAACTATCAACGTTTAATCGGCACCACCATTGGGGCTTTTATTGGCATGGCGGTAATAACTTACATCCACGATCGGAATACTTTATTCGTGATCCTGTTAATCTGCATGATTGGCTGTTATAGTTTCCAAAGGAAAAATTATGTAGTGAGTGTTCTCTTTATGACACCCTATATCTTAATCCTCTTTGATTTCCTGGGTATGGGATCGATAGCACTGGCTCGTGAACGGATTTATGATACTTTTATAGGCTCTGGTATTGCGTTATTGGCCAGTTATTCTTTATTTCCAACCTGGGAGTATGAAAAGCTCAAAGAGGCAATGATCAACATCTTAAAAGCAAATAAGGCTTATTATGAACAGGTAATTAAGTTGTATTTTGAGAAAAATTATAACAGAACGGAATATAAACTGGCACGGAAAGAAGTGTATGTAAGTACCGCAAATTTGGCTTCCCTTTTTCAAAGAATGTTTTCTGAACCCAAAAGCAAACAATTGTTTATAAAAGAGGTGCATCAGTTTACAGCATTAAGTCATTTATTGTCTTCTTATGTTGCCACACTTTCGCTCTACAATAAGGAGCATCAATTTATCTTCGAGAGTTTCGATAACCTAAAACCTCTTGCCAATAACACCAATTATTTATTGGATACATCTATAGATAATCTGGAAAAAGGTGCCGATACCATTGATAATGTACCATTAATCAGGTTAAACGAAAATGGTTTGGGGGTAAAAAAAGGTGAAGATTTAATTCCGGAGCAATTCGATCTGATCCAGAAGGTTGCTTACGACATCTACAAACTATCGGTAAAAATAAAACTTTAGTTAAAAAGAACTTCTCGCTAAGTGGTCACCCAGGCACCTGCTAAAATGGAAAGCTGCAAAACAAATTATTAAGATCTTACTAACATTCCTGATAGCCGCCCGAATCGGCTTACATTTAAATTTTAATACATCCCTCGGCGGTATGATTAGGCAATCTTTGCGGCTACTAAAAACAAAGACAGGTATAATTTGTTAAACTTAATCAATTAAGAAATTATTATGGAAAAGCTATATACAGCTGAAGTTACAGCTACTGGAGGAAGAGACGGACACATTAAATCAAGTGATGGAATTTTAGATTTAGAGCTAAGAAAACCAAAAGAACTTGGAGGGCAAGGAGGTGCTACAAACCCGGAAGAATTATTTGCAGCAGCTTGGGGACCTTGTTATTTGGGAGCATTAGGCTCAGTTGCGGAACGTGAAGGTGTTGATATTAGCGAAGCAAATGTGAAAGTATTAGTTTCTTTTAATAAAGACGGAAACTCTTTTGTACTTTCTGCTGATCTGGATGTGCATATTCCAGGGATTTCTCATGAGGAAGCACAAGCTTTAGCTGATAAGGCACATCGAGCCTGTCCATATTCGAAAGCAACTAAAGGAAATATTGAAGTAAGGGTAACTGCAGTCTAGTAAAGCATTTGGTTTGAAATTACCGATGACCCAGAAAACAAAAAAAAGTCCCGAGCAATCGGGACTTTTTTTGGATTATATTTTCTAGTTAAACAGCTTCTTGTTCAATCCTTATATTTGCAGGTCTGCCATTTTTAAAGGCATCACGGGTCTTTAGGCCTAACAATTCAAACATGGCCATGTCATCTACAAAAGCAGGATTTGGTGTAGTTAATAATTTATCGCCTGCAAAAATAGAACTTGCACCTGCCATAAAGCAGAAAGCCTGTTCCAGCGTACTCATTTCATTTCTACCAGCTGATAAGCGCACTACCGAATTTGGCATTACGATCCGTGCAGTAGCAATCATCCTCACCATATCCCAGATTGGAACACGCGGTTGATTTTCTAATGGCGTTCCTTTTACCGGAACCAAAGCATTAACGGGGACCGATTCAGGATGTTTTTCCATGTTGGATAAGGTCTGCAACATCGAAACACGGTCTTCTACCGTTTCACCTAAGCCGATAATACCTCCGCTACAAACTGTTAATTTCGCTTTACGTACGTTTTTGATAGTATTTAAACGGTCGTCGTAAGTTCTGGTTGAAATAATACGTTTATAATCATCTTCCGAAGTATCAATATTATGGTTATAAGCATACAAACCGGCATCTGCTAATCGCTGCGCCTGGTTTTCAGTAAGCATACCCAAGGTACAGCAAACTTCCATATCCATATCATTAACCGCTTTAACCATTTCAATTACGCGGTCGAAATCACGGTTATCGCGCACTTCGCGCCATGCAGCACCCATGCACAAACGTGATGCGCCACCTTCTTTAGCTTTAACAGCAGCGCTAACTACCTGTCCAACCTGCATTAAAGGTTGTACTTCTAACTCGGTGTGGTAACGGGCAGCTTGTGGGCAATATGAACAATCTTCGGCACAACCTCCGGTTTTGATCGAGATTAATGAACTTACCTGAACTTCATTGTAATCTTTATTCTCTCTATGGATACTTGCAGCTTCGTAAACCAGATCTAAAAATGGCCTGTTATAAATGTCGTATATTTCTTCTTTTGTCCAATCGTGTCTTGTTGTTTGCATGTGGATCAGATTTTACAGATTTAATTTTATTCGTCTTAGTTAATTAACAGGCAGCCAATTCAGTCTTTCGGATAAAGATACCGAACTCCTAAAATCAAGCATATCCTGCTTATAGTAAAAGTTTACTGGCCAATCCTAAAATTAACAGGAAGCCAAAAACATCGGTAAAAGTAGTAATAATTATAGATGATGCAATGGCAGGATCGATACCTACACGTTTTAAAATAAGTGGAATACCTGCACCAGTGATACCCGCAATAACCAAATTACCCGTCATAGCCAGGAAGATAACCAAACCGAGCATTGGGTTCCCATCAAAAAAGAATGCAAAAATAAATACAATTATTCCGTTTGATGCCCCATTGATCAAGCCTACGGTAAACTCTTTTAAAACGGTTCTATATGCTTGCTTATCTGTTAAATCATATAGCGAAATACGCCTCACCGTTACAGCAAGCGCTTGGGTGGCTGCATTTCCGCCCATCCCGGCAATAATGGTCATATAAGCTGCTAAGGAAGGGATCAATTTAATGGTTGGGTCGAAATATCGAACTACTGATGATGCCAGGAAGGCCGTGCCCAAGTTGATGATTAACCATGGCAAACGCGATTTCACCGCCTCTACCCAGTTACCACTTAATTCCTCATCTTCCGATACCCCTGAAATTTTTAAGATATCTTCTGTACTTTCCGCCTCCATTACATCGATCACGTCATCGAAAGTTACCCTTCCCAATAATTTCTGATGATCATCTATTACCGGGATACTGGTTAAATTATATTGAGAAATGAGGTTGGCTACTTCTTCCTGGTCGGTATCAGGATGTACATAAACCGCATCTATTTTAACCAATTCAGTTATTTTGGCATTATGTTTTGCCTTGATAATATCTTTTAACGAAACAATGCCTTTAAAAATCTCCTCGTCATCTACCACATATATGGTATAAAACTCCTCCATTTCTTCGCTCTGGCGGATAATCTCGTCAATTGCATCTTTTTTGGTAAGGTTAATGTTCACACAGATCAGTTCTGTGTTCATCAAACCACCAGCGGTTTTTTCGTCGTAAGTTAAAAGGTTCCTGATTTCTGAAGCATGATCTTCGGTAAGATCTTCCAGAATTTCTTTCTGCTCGTGGTCTTCCAGTTGCGAAATAATGTCCGTTGCATCATCATAATCAAGCTCCTCAACAATTTCGGTACGTTTATCGGGGTGAAGCTCAAAGAGTAAATCCTCCGGATGGGATTCTTCATCCATTTCCGAAATAATTTCAGAAGCGATCTCTGCTGGAAGGAGGTTTATAATATGCCGTTGTTCGGATTTATCCAAACGCTCGAATAAAATCGCAATTTCTGAGGCATGATATTCCTCTAAAACTACTTTTAAAGTTTCATCACCAGCTAAAATTGCATTTTTAACCTTGAGTACGTCGCTTTTATCTATCTCGAATGACTGCATCTATAACCTAACCAAAACGCCCTAAAGCTACAAATATTAAAAATTGATTTTTACAATAAGTGACTTTTAATGTTAGTCATTTGATGTAAAATCCTGATTATTTCCACTAAGCCATCCTTTCCCAGCTTATAGAATATTAGGTGAGATTTAACTGCCGAACATCTGTATCCCATTAATATATGATCCATTACTTTTCCATGTTCAAAATGATTTGATATATATTCACACTCACTAAGTAATAAACTATAATATCTATCTGCCTGATCTTTATACCAATTCTTAAATGTATATGACCAAATATCTTCAAGATCTATCTGTGCAGGCTTACTAATATGGTAGGTAACCATTATAAATGCTTGCGGTGTAACTCTTGCAAGTGTTTAACGGGGTCGAAATCTTTTACAAACCCACCTTCCTCGCCAACTTTTAAAGCTTCACGCAACAATTCGATCTGCTTTTCTTCTTCTTCTAAAAGTCTTAAGCTTGTTCTAATCACCTCGCTTGCAGAATTAAATTTACCAGAGGCAATTTTTTCGTTGATAAAATTATCGAAATGATCGCCTAGCAGGATTGATGTATTTCGTCCCATAATTATATTATTTAATTAAATATACCAATAATTGGTATTATTTAACAAAGTTTATTTAAACCAACCCTTACGCCAGAAATAAATCACCTGCAAAACTGCAATCACTGCCATCACAATCCAGGTGTACAAATAGCCATGCTCTGCATATAATTCAGGCATGTTATCTTTCAGTATTTTTCCTGTTGCCGGATCTTCCCTGCTGAAATTCATTCCATATATCCCTGCAATAAAGGTTAATGGAATAAATATGGACGAAATAATGGTCAATACCTTCATAATTTCGTTCATCCGGTTACTGATGATCGATAAATTCATATCAATATTGGCAGATGCAATCTCTTTTAAAGATTCAATAAAATCAATAATCTGGATGCAGTGATCGTAAGCATCTTTCATATAGGTTTTGGTCAGGTCGGATATCAACGGACTATCCGTACGGATAATATCATTCAATTTATCTCTTTCCGGCCAGGTTACTTTCCTAATGGTGATTAAAGATCTTTTAATGGCCTGTGTATCGTACATGATCCTTTTATCAGGATGATCGTACAGGCGGTCTTCAATTGCATCTAATTCTTCACCCCAAAAATTTAAAAGGCTAAAATAATTATCTACAATTACATCCATAATGGCGTACATTAAGTAGCTGCTGCCACCAATGCGGATGTTGCCCTTCCCTATTTCCAAACGTTTCCTTACCGGTTCAAAACAATCTGCATAAGTTTCCTGGAAGGTAATCAGTGTCCGTTCTGATAAAATAAAGGAAATCTGATCATTGCAGAGCACATTATCCTCGCCTAAATATAAATGCCTGCTTACCGAAAAAATATACTTATCATTATCATATTCATCCAGTTTAGGCCGCTGATAAGAGCTCGTGATATCTTCAAGCACGAGCCTGCTAATGTCTAGTTTATCGTAGAGGGTTTCAAATATATTGGGATCAGCCAAACCTTTGATATCAAACCAGTAATAAAAATCTTTGTTCTCGATTAGTTTATCAATGTTATTGATGTTTTCCAGTTCGGTTTTTTTATAACTTTTATCATTATAAGTATGCAATACAATGTGTGGTTTTAACGCCTCTTCGTCAATGGCGTACAAACCCGGACTGGTACCCGGAGTTGGAACTTTATAGTGTTTATGACGGTTACGTGGCTTGTTTTTTCCCATATATTACAAATATAGCCGGGCTTGGGGCCCCTGGTTAAATAACAGATCAACAATACTTAAGTTGGGTAAAAATTGATGTTTATCTTCAAAAACCTGATAATAGGACTTATTGTTTACAATATCTTCCTGTTTTTTAGGGTTCATGGCTGAACGGAAATCCAATTCTGGTTTAATATCATCAAAATATTCGCCCGTTACCCCAAAACTCTTATTCAATTTTAGCTTTTTGTTCAGCCACTCTAAAAGTTCGAAGTTATAATCAAACAAAAATTCAAATTTGTTGGTATAAAAACGCGAGAGTTCATCTTCATAAAACTCGAAATAAGCAGAACTCCGGTAGCAACTTTCTAAACTCAACCAATGCAAACGCTGCCAGTTAAAATCGTAACTGATCCGTACATCCTTCATTTTTGTGTGCGTTTTAGCACCTTTAACCACCGGAACGGTAATATCAAGTTTGCCATTTGGCGAATAAATACTGGCCCTGTTACGGTAAGTTTGCTTGGCTAAATGCTCATGTTTTTCAATTAAAAAATCCTCTCCCAGCTTTTGCAATAAACTAAAATAACCTACTGGCGGAAGATAAAATAATGGAAGTATAGCTGTATTCTGCATTTGAAAATTTATGTTTGTAGCTGAAACGTTTTAAAAATAATGATTAAAAGAGGGATTGCGCATATTGGCGTATTTTTTTTATACCTGTTATCACTGCTTCCCCTGCCTTTGCTGTTTTTTTTTGCAAGATTACTATATTATCTGCTTTATTACGTAATAGGCTATCGAAAAAAAGTTGTCAGACAGAATTTAACCCAATCTTTTCCCGAAAAATCTGCTGCTGAAATAAAGGTTATAGAGAAAAAATTTTTCCTGTACCTGGCCGAACTTATTTTTGAAATCATCAAAATGACCAGTATTTCTAAAGCAGAAACCTTAAAAAGGGTAAAGTTTACCGGTTTGGAGCAATTGGAGGTTCATTTTAAAGCAGGAGAAAGTGTATTGGCCTGTACCGGGCATTATGGCAACTGGGAATTAGGCACCTTAGCGCTTGGGTTGAGCATATCAGCCAAAACCATGGTTATTTTTAAACCCATCAAAAATAAAATTTTCGAAACCTGGTTTGATCGCATGCGCACCAAGTATGGCAATGTTTTCATTGCTATGCGACAAACGCTACGTGGCATGGCCGCCTATAAAAATGAGCCTACACTTTTGTGTTTTGCAAGCGATCAATCGCCTACCAGAGAAGAAACCAAATATTTTGTAGATTTTTTAAATCAGCCTACTGCTGCACTTTTAGGTGTAGAAAAAATTGCAAAATCGACCAAAAGACCGATATATTACTTTAAGGTAAGTGTGGTTAAAAAAGGTTATTACCATGTAGAAGTGTTGCCCATGTGCCTCGAACCTGAAAAAATGAAAGAATTTGAGATTACTGACCTGCACTTTAAATTTTTAGAGAACATTATAAAAGAACAGCCTCAATACTGGCTCTGGAGCCATAAGCGCTGGAAATTTAAACCCGAATAAAAAGAATGAACCCATCAGTAGCCGTTGTAATTTTAAACTGGAATGGAAAAGCATATTTAAAGCAGTTTTTACCAGGAATTTTGCTTTCCGAATATGATAACCTGCAAATTGTTGTGGGCGATAATGCCTCAACAGATGATTCAGTTTTATTTTTACAAGAAAACTTCCCAACTGTTAAAATTATCCAAAATGATCAGAACTATGGATTTGCAGGAGGCTACAATAAAGTTTTAGAACGTGTAGAAGCCGATTATTTTATTTTGCTCAATTCGGATGTAGAAGTTGTTCCAAACTGGATCAAACCTATCATCAGCCTAATGGAAAGTGATACTCAGATTGCAGCAGCACAGCCCAAAATTAAATGGCAGTTAAACAAGAAACAGTTTGAGTATGCAGGTGCTGCCGGAGGCTACCTGGATATTTATGCCTTTCCTTTCTGCCGCGGAAGGCTTTTTAATGTTTATGAGTTTGATAACGGTCAATATAACGAACAAAAAGAGGTTTTTTGGGCTAGTGGGGCAGCCTTTTTTATCAAAAGTAAATGCTGGATAGAGACTGGTGGATTGGACGCCGATCTTTTCGCCCACATGGAGGAAATAGATCTTTGCTGGCGCTTGAAAAACCTGAACTATAAAATTATGTATTGTCCGGATGCTGAAGTGTACCATGTTGGTGGCGGAACTTTACAGACAGAAAATCCATTTAAAACTTACCTCAATTTCAGGAATAACCTCATCATCATGCAGAAAAACCTTCCTGCAGGTGATGCCATTTTCAGGATTACTATCAGAATGTTTATTGATTTTATTGCATGGTGGCATTTTCTGCTAACGGGAAAACCTAAATTCACCATGGCAGTGACCAAAGGCCATTGGCATTTTCTTAAATCTTTATCAAAAACCAATAAAAAACGTAAAGCCGTTCAAAAAGAATACACAAAACATACTGGGGTGTACAATAACAGTATTGTTTGGGCATTTTTTATCAAAAAAATTAAATATTTCTCGAAGTTAAAATAGATCAATAATCATCATGTGGCTGTATCTCACTTGAATTTGTCACGTTGAGCTCAGCCTGTACTGAGCTTGACGAAGTATCGAAACGCCTTGTAAGACATTTGAAACAGGTCCTTCAACAAGATCAAGATGAAAATATTTATAAGACAGCCTGTGGAAAAATTAGGATCCTTTTAAGATTTCTTGACTACTTTATATACTGCTCGAATCAGGCCATTAGGGCAAACTACTTCAAAGATTCATTGATTGATTTTTCTACCCAGTATATGGTATTGGAAGCCAAACCCAATGTACTAAAGGCGATATAACCTTTTTTATCAACCACAACATGGGTTGGATAACCTTTTACACCATATTTATTGGCTATATAACTCCCACCATCCACAATGTTATAATCAAAGGCGGTCGATTTAAGAAAACTTTTCAGATCATATTTTTCATCCAAAGCAATGGCCAGGAAAACCACATCTTTATTGTCTTTATATTTAGCTACCAGTTCATTTAACTGTGGAATTTCTCTTTTACATGGAGGACAATTGATAAACCAGAAATTAAGCACGAAAATTTTTCCTGTACTATCTCTTAAATCGTATTTATTACCATTCATATCGGTAATTTTTAAGCCATTAAACAAATCGCCTTCCCTAAAAGAATCGCTAGCTCTTGGTTTTGGGATCTTATCCATATAAGCCGATTTCTGCTCAGCCGATAACTCATAAATCAAATATTCTGGCTGACCGCTCTCGGTAACAGTCTTCCGGTTTTTAATGCCATATTTACCCGTTTGCATCAATTTTTTCCAGGCATTAAACGGATACACCAGACCGTCTTCTCCCCTTACAACCGATTGTTCGTTCAATACATTTTTCTTGATGGGATTTTCTTGCGCATAACCAAAAAGAGCAGTAAATAAAAGAGCGATAAAGATTAGATTTTTGAACATTTTAAGATAATTTAAACCAACAAACTTTCGATCGCCAGACGGTAACCTTTCATTCCAAACCCGGTTAAAACACCCTGACAGTTTTTCCCAGTCAACGAAACATGGCGGTATTCTTCCCGGGCATATATATTTGAAATATGTACCTCAACAACTGGCGTTTTAATAGCAGCTATAGCATCTGCAATGGCTACAGAAGTATGCGTATAACCACCAGCATTAAGCACTACCCCATCATAACTGAAACCTACTTCATGCAATTTATTAATAATTTCACCTTCCACATTACTTTGGTAGTATTCAATTTCGATCTCCGGATAAACTGATTTTAATTCTTTAATGTAATCTTCAATGCTGGTATTTCCGTAGATAGATGGCTCACGAACGCCCAATAGATTTAAGTTTGGGCCATTAATAATTTGTATTTTCATAATATAATGTTGTAACGTTGCAATGTTATAAAAAATATCAAATAAAAGCATGCTTTGGTCATCATATATTAAAGGATTTAAGTCGTACCTGAAGTTAGAGCGGTCGCTATCTGGCAATTCTATAGCAGCTTACCTCAATGATATTGATAAGTTGATCCAGTATTTCCAATCTTTAAATGAAGAACCCAAATTAACCAACATTACCATAATCGACCTAAAAGCCTTTATTTCATGGCTAAATGAGCTAGGCATGCTTGCAAGTACGCAGGCAAGGGTTATATCGGGACTGAAAGCTTTTTTCTCGTACTTAACGCTAGAAGATGTGATCAGCAATGATCCTACTGCATTATTAGAAGCGCCCAAATTAAGCCGAAAATTACCCGACACGCTTAATATCCACGAAATTAATGAGCTGATCGCTGCAATAGATGCTTCAAAACCCGAAGGCATGCGGAACAAGGCCATTATGGAAGTATTATACGGCTGTGGCTTACGTGTTACTGAACTAACAGAACTTAGAATCTCCAGTCTTTTTCCACAGATCGAATTTATCAAAGTAATTGGAAAAGGAAATAAAGAGCGTTTGGTACCCATCGGAAGCGTCGCGCTAAAACTACTCGACATTTACATTAACGAAGTTCGGGTACATGCAAATATTAAGAAAGGGCATGAAGATTTTATCTTTTTAAACCGTTCTGGCGCTAAGCTTTCTCGTATTTCTATTTTTAACCTGATTAAAAGTCTCGCCGTTGCCACAGGATTAAAGAAAACGATCAGTCCACATACTTTAAGGCATTCATTTGCGACACATTTAATTGAAGGTGGTGCTGATTTGCGTGCGGTTCAGGAGATGCTGGGGCATTCGAGCATTACCACCACAGAAATTTATACACACATTGATAGAGATTACTTAAGAGAGGTAATTACGCAGTTTCATCCGAGATCTTAATTATAAACAAATTAAAACATGATTAATATTACCGTTCCATTTGATAAACACATGTTTATTAAAAGTAACAAACTCAAATTTAGATTAGAATATAAGCAGAGTTATATAAAATTGCTCATTTATATTATGCTAACAATAGGATTAATAATTTTAATTATCACAAACAAAGGACCATCCTCATCTTTTTATGGAGTAGTTGGAGTGATACTTTTCATATTGACTTTTAATTATATCTTAAGAATTATAAATGTACGAACACTTTTTTTTAGAGAAATGGATGTCCTGAGTGAGAAACATGAGAAACAGAATTTCATTTATACTTACGAATTTACTGATGATGAGTTTAGTTATTCTGATAATGAAAAAAGATTTCATTTTAATTGGGGAGCCTTCTCAAATTATTCAGTTATCAATGATTTCTTTATATTGTTGATTGACAAACGAATATTTCTCATGCTGCACAAATCTGAAACAAGCGAGTCACAATTTAATGATATCATTGAATTAACTAATTCAAAGCTGAGTTTTAAGAAAGTTTAATCATCATATCCTTACCCAAAACGGCTAATTTTTAGTGCATCCGTAAATTATTTTTAACCACAAAGACACAAAGTTTGGCCGAAATAGTTTTTTCCTGCTCTATATTTCCAGGCGTCTGACATCTGACTCCTAACGTAGTAATATTTTCCTCACCATTAAGAAGTTAAGGATATTAAGCATTCATCGATAAGTCCTATAGTGGTAGAAATTGATCATTGAAAATTGATTATTGGCTTCGATTCCATCATCCATTTTCCATTACACCTCTTCCATCAAACCCCTGCTTTCACCATCCTATCCTTTCCCTGCATATCCTTTCTTAACTCAATATTATTAAACCCTTTACCAGATAACATTTCTACTGTTTCTTTACCTAGGTATTCATTAATTTCAAAGAAAAGTTGTCCATTAGGTTTTAAATTGGTTTTTGCAAAATCAGCGATGGCTCTATAAAAAATTAAGGGATTTTCGTCGCTTACAAACAAGGCCAAATGAGGCTCGTGCATGAGTACATTGTTATGCATTTCAATTTTTTCTAAATCCCTGATGTAAGGTGGGTTACTTATAATGACATCAAATTTTTCTTCAGATTGAAATGTTAAAATATCTGCTGTAATAAAATTGATTTCAACACCAATTTGCCTGGCATTCTGTTTTGCAACTTCGATAGCATCAGCAGATACATCCAATGTGGTTACCTGAGTGTTTGGTAAGTGTTTTTTAAGGGTTATTGGTATACAACCAGATCCAGTTCCAATATCAAGTATACTTAACTTTTTCGGTGACTCAAAACTGTTAACTGAGGACTGTGTGCTGCAAACTGAAATGATCCATTCTACCAATTCCTCTGTTTCAGGTCTTGGTATCAATACATTTTCGTTTACTTTAAAAACCAAACCATAAAAATGGGCTTCCTCTAAAATATGCTGAATTGGTTTTCCGATCTGCAGGTCGTTAAGGATGCTCAATAGTTTTTGCATGTTGATAAAACTGATAGCTGCATCTTTCTGCATCATTAACCTACTGGAAGACATGGCTAAAACCTGCTCAGCAGCCAGGCTAAATAATGTTTTCGCCTCATCGCTTTCGTATAAGGGGGCAAGTTCCAATTTATAATGCTCTTCGAGTGCTCCAATGTTCATGAACAGCAAAATTACTTATTTGAGATGATAACAAATCTGTTTTGATAAACCCATGACTCTTTTTTTACTACTTTTGCGCTAATGAGCGATGAATTCTATATTAAACGCTGTTTGGATTTAGCTATTTTAGGTATTGGAAATGTAAGCCCAAATCCAATGGTAGGCTGTGTTATCGTTTTAAACGATAAAATCATTGGCGAAGGTTATCATCAACAATACGGAGAAGCACATGCAGAGCCCAATGCGGTTAAAGCTGCATTTGATCAATATGGAGATGAGGCTGAAGTCATGTTAAAACAGGCAACAGCTTACGTGAGTCTTGAGCCCTGTGCACATTTCGGTAAAACCCCTCCCTGCGCCGATCTTTTTGTGAAACACCAAATCAAAAAAGTGGTTATAGGTAATAGGGATCCTTTTTCAAGCGTTGATGGCAAAGGAATCGAAAAACTTAAAAATGCCGGAATTGAAGTATTAAGTGGAGTTTTAGATGATGAATGCCGTTACCTTAATAGAAGATTTTTTACCAGGATACAACAGCAAAGGCCTTATATCATTTTAAAATGGGCTGAAACGGCCAATGGTTATTTTGCAACTAAAGATGGCCACCAAAAGTGGATCAGCGGTGCTCTAGCCAAACGATTGGCACACCAGTGGCGTACTGAAGAAGATGCCATTTTGATCGGCAAACAAACTGCTATTATGGACAATCCGCAGTTAACGTCACGAGAATGGCCGGGTAAAAGCCCCATTCGTTTGGTAATCGATAAAAACCTTCAGGTGCCGTTATCCAATCACATTTTCAATGCAGAAGCCAAAACCATCATATTTAACGAAATTAAAACTGATGTGGTCGACAATATCCATTATATCCAAATGGAAGACATGCATTTTTACCTGGCACAAAAGATTGCGTTTCAGCTTTATTTAATGGACATACAATCGGTAATTATTGAGGGTGGCGCAAATATCCTAACTCAGTTTTTATCCACTAACCTTTGGGATGAAGCACGTATCTTCACCTCATCAAGCAGCTGGACGGACGGTGTTCCTTCGCCTAACATAAACGGAAATTTGAAAGAACAGATCGAAGTTGGAAACGATAAACTCGCTATCTATATAAACGACATAAATAAATGATCTACATTATTTTAAGCATTTGCTGTAGCGTTACGGTAGCAATATTATTAAAGTTAGCCAAGAGGTACCAGATCAGTATCATTCAGGTCGTTACAATTAATTATCTGGTTGCATTAAGTTTATGTTTTCTTTTTTTTAAGCCTGATGTTAAACTGATTAATTCTACCGCACCATGGCCTATTTATATTGCGCTGGCTATTTTATTGCCGTCGATATTTTTATTCCTTGCTGCATCAGTAAAGAACCTTGGCATCGTTAAAACCGACATAGCCCAACGTTTATCGCTATTTATTCCGATACTAGCGGCTTATTTCGTCTTTAAAGAGGATTTTAACAACTTAAAAATTATTGGCCTTGCGATAGGATTTGTGGCTATTTTCTTAACCTTTCTTCGGAAGTCTGATTATCAGGAAGCCGGGAAGGAAAGCCTCCTCTATCCCATTATGGTTTTTGTGGGCTTTGGCGTAATCGATGTCCTTTTTAAACAGATTGCCTTATACAAAGAATTACCTTATACAACCTCACTTTTCGCTGTTTTTTGCCTTTCATTCATCGTATCGCTGCTCATTGTGATCACTATGGTGATTTCGGGAAAAATAAAATTACAATTGGTTAATGTTGTTTGTGGACTGATTCTGGGCTTTTTTAACTTCGGGAACATTCTTTTTTACATGAAAGCACACAAAGCACTGGCAGAGAATCCCTCAACAGTTTTTGCAGCCATGAATTTAGGCGTTATCATTGTCGGAACATTAATTGGTATAATTGCTTTTAAAGAAAAATTGAGTAAGCTGAATTATGTGGGGATAGTTTTAGCTATCGCTGCTGTTATCTTTATAACCCTATCGCAGAATGCTGTTCGATGATTCCTATAAAACCATCGAAAGTGCCTCAGAAGGCATATTTCGTGATAAAGGCAGCAAATTTATTGCTCATGCCTACCCAATCCGTAGTGAAGAAGAAGTAAAGCCAATCATTATGAACCTGCGGGCTGCAAATGCAAAGGCCAATCATTTCTGTTATGCATACCGTTTAACGCCGAATCGGTCTGTTTTTAGGGTAAATGATGATGGCGAACCTTCTGGCACCGCAGGCAGGCCAATCCTCAATTGTTTATTATCAGAAGATATTACCAATATATTAATTGTAGTCGTAAGGTATTTTGGTGGCACCTTACTCGGAGTCCCAGGTTTAATTAACGCCTACAAAAACGCTAGTATAGAAGCGATTAAAGCTTCAAACATTATTGCGAAAACGGTTAATGATGTGTATGAAGTTCATTTCGAATACCTACAGATGAATGATGTAATGAAATTGAGCAAAGAGGAAAATTTACAGATTTTAGCACAACAGTTTGATACCAATTGTATCTTAAAATTTGAGGTAAGAAAGGCGCAACTCAATCAGGTTTTGAGTAAATTTGATAAAATTGAAGGTGTTAAACTAAAATATCTCCACACAATTTAATAACCACAGATATTAGTTCTGCGTTGATCAGCAAAATCTGCAGGAACAAAAAAAATTATAAAGGATTAGATCAATTAGTAACCACAGATAAAAAGGATCAACACAGATAAATCTGTTTCCATGAGTGAGATCTGCGGGCAAAAACAAACCAAATATGAAAATATCCGAAAGCGACTTAATCATCAATCCTGATGGTAGCATATACCACTTAAATCTTTTACCTGGAGATATTGCCGATACCGTAATTACCGTTGGCGATCCAGACCGTGTTGGAGAAGTGAGCAAGTATTTCGATCAGATAGAATTTAAAAAGGGGAAGCGGGAATTTATCACCCATACCGGTTTTATAGGTAAAAAAAGGGTAACCGTACTTTCAACAGGTATTGGTACAGATAACATTGATATCGTTTTTAATGAACTGGATGCGCTGGTAAACGTCGATTTCGAAACCCGCGAAGTGAAAAAAGAACTGACCTCGCTGAATATTATCCGTGTAGGCACATCAGGAGCCGTGCAGCCGGATATTCCCATGGGAACCATTTTAGCCTCCTCCTATGGTTTGGGCATGGATGCTTTAATGAATTATTACCTGCAGCAACTATCTGGCGATGAGCAACTTTTAATGGATGACATCAAGATACATTTTGGTCATTTAAAAAATATCAACCCCTACTTAACAGCTGCGGATGAAGGTCTTTTAAATACCATTGGCAAAGATATGGTTCATGGCATTACCATTACTGCTCCGGGTTTTTACGCTCCACAAGGCAGGATAGTACGGGCAAAAAATGCAGTTCCTGATTTCATCGGACTTATCAATAGTTTCCAGAGCAACCAGTACCGCATTACCAATTTAGAAATGGAAACAGCAGGGATTTATGCTTTAGCAAAAGTTTTGGGACATAAAGCACTTTCTGTAAATGCTATTTTGGCTAGCCGTGTAAAATTTGAATTCAGTAATGAGCCTAATAAAATTGTAGAACAGGCCATTAAAACGGTGTTGGAAAGGATTTAATTAATTTACAATATCTATACTATTGGTCCTTGGAGAACATAAACGGAGGCTGAAATATCAATAGTATAAACTAAGATGTCTCAGGTGGTTAAAATAAACCATTAATATCCATAAAGCACTAAATTAACAACTTATGCAAACAACTGAAAAGTCAGATGGTAACATCTAACTCCACTTAAATAAATCTTTTAAAAAGATCTCTCCACTATGTTATACTTCGGTCGAGATGATTTTGGAGAAATAAAAAGGCCCGAAATTTCGGGCCTCCATGTTTATACTGTTCGTATCTTCTCTCTTACCAGTTCATTTCCTTCTGTATCCAGATAAGTACAGGTCATTTCTTCCAAATCAGTTACCCATTTTTCCACTCCTGCATCTGCCGCCTGTTTACAGAAAGTAATATAATCTGTTTCACCTTGTTGATGTACTTCTAAAGCGTGCTCTAACTTTCCGGCAGAAGATTCTTCATTGATAACCAAAGTTGGATATTCATCAGGACTCACCTGTTGTGCATTATCTTCGTCATCAAAATAGATCGACAAACCATTGCTTACATAAACATCGTTCCGTTTAACACCCAATTCCTTAATTTCTTTTATAAACTGTGGGAAATCTGCACCAGTTTTAATTTTTGATTCTGCTGCCCGGATGTTTTCGATGTTGAACATAATTTATTTGTTTAATGAAACTTTGTAAATGGTTGTTTGCGTGTACAAATCTTCTGGTCTTAATATGGTACTTGGAAATTCAGGGATGTTTATTGCATTGGGGTGATGCTGTGTTTCCACACAAAAAGCACCGAAGCTGCCGTAATCCCTTCCGCCTTTACCATTTTTTACATCCAAATATTTTGAGGTATAAAGATGTGCTACCGGCTCTGTTGTATATACGCTTAAAACTAAACCGCTTTCTTCTTCAATTGTTTTGGTTGCCAGCGATAAATCGCCATATATTTTATCCAGAACGTAAGTTTGGTCGTAGCCTTCTTCTTCATCCCAATCCTGCCCAATCGCTTTAGATTTTGTAAAATCCATGTGCGTACCTTCAACAGGGATCAGTTTACCTGTTACAGAATAATTACTGTCCTGCTCTAAATAATTCGAAGCGAAAATCTGTTGCTTATGGTTTTTGACGTTTCCGCCTTCAGGAGCCAGGTTAAAATAACCATGGTGTGTTAAATTGATTGCAGTAGCCTGATCAGTCTCTGCTTCATAACTTAAAATCAATTCATCATTTTCGGTAAGGTCGAAAGTAAGGTCAATGATCAGGTTGCCTGGGAAATTCTCTTCGCCATCCACACTTTCATACTGTAAAGTAACCGACGATTGTGACCCTTCGCCCACTTCAACAACATCCCAAACTTTTTTATCAAAGCCTTCTATACCTCCGTGTAGCGTATCAGTACCAGCATTTTGTGCCAGTTGATAGTCTTCTCCATCAATGGTAAAACGGCCATTTTTGATACGGTTGGCATAACGTCCCACAATAGCACCCAAATATGGATACTGGGTTAGGTAATCTTGATTAAGGTATTCGTCGAAAGTATCAAAGCCCAATACAATATCCTGCATTTCGCCTTTGGCATTTTTAACGATGAATTTATTAATAATCGCACCATAATTGAATATTTTAACATAAGTGCCTTTACTGTTGATTAATTCGATTGCGATAACTTCTTCGCCATCAATAATTTTTCCGGTAGGTATTTGCTGAACGCTCATAAATTGTAACTTAGGGCTTTTGTTTCCTAAACAAACATACTATTATTAATGCTTTTAATAAATATATTTTAGCCAAATGAATATTAACCTTGAGGAAAAATTTGAAGCGCAATACCATAAAAAAGCAGCCGCCATATATTTCACACCCGGTCGCGTTAACCTCATTGGCGAGCACATTGATTACAATGGCGGTTTAGTAATGCCCTGTGCCATTACCCTCGGAACCTGGTTGGCCATTGCGCCTAATAACGATAACAAATTTAGGTTTAAGAGCCTGAATTTCGAAATGGAAACCACTGTTGAAAGCAATGTTTTAAATGAAAAAGACGGAAGCCACTGGGCCAATTATCCTATAGGTGTAATTAATGAAATGATCAAAGATGGAAGAGAGATCACCGGATTGGATTTTCTTTTTTATGGGAATATCCCCATCGGATCAGGGCTTTCTTCTTCTGCATCAATTGAGATTGCTACGGCTTATGCCTTAAACAGTTATTTTAACCTGGGTTACGACCGATTGGATCTTGTTAAGATTGCCAAACGGGTGGAGAATGATTTTATTGGCCTAAACTCAGGCATAATGGATCAGTTTGCGGTTGCTTTCGGCGAAAAAAACAAAGCGATTGTTTTAGACTGCGAGACTTTAAAATATAAAATGGTTGATATTGACCTAGGCAACTACGTGCTGGCCATTATCAATACCAATAAACCGCGTGAACTGGCAGATTCTAAATATAATGAACGTGTTGCTGAATGTCAAACAGCCTTAAAGCTATTAAACGAAGAAATTACACTTCACTATCTTTGTGAGCTTAATGCTGAAAAATTTGCTTTGCACAGCCATTTAATAACAGATGAAACTATTTTAAACCGTGCAACACATGTAGTTAAAGAAAATGATCGGGTTCATTTGGCTGCTAAAGCATTAAACGGCGGAAACCTGGAAGAATTTGGCCGCTTGATGTATGCCTCACATGAATCGTTAAGAACATTATATGAAGTAAGCGGTAAAGAACTGGATGCTATAGTAGATTTCTGTACCGGCTATGACCATATAATCGGCGCCCGCATGACAGGAGCTGGTTTTGGAGGTTGTGCAATTGCATTGCTGGAGAAAGGTTACGAAGAAGACTTTGCAAAACACTTAACAGATTATTATGTAGCTAAAATTGGCTACCCTGCTGCAATTTATATTAGCGAAATTGGTAATGGTCCAATTAAGTTGTCGGTGTAATCACTTTTAAAATAATGAGAAAATTAAAATTAGACGAGTTAAACCGTCCTGATATTGAAGCTTTTAAGGCCCAGGAAAAATTGCCTGTTGTAGTGGTTTTGGATAATGTGCGCAGCATGCATAATGTAGGGTCAATATTCCGTACTGCTGATGGGTTTGCTTTAGAAAAAGTGATTCTTTGTGGCATAACTGCACAACCACCACATCGCGAAATTGAAAAAACGGCTCTGGGTGCTACACAATCGGTAGACTGGATTCACTATACAGACACTTTACAAGCTGTTGATGCCCTTAGGGATTTAGGATACGAAATTATTGCCATTGAACAGGCAGAGAATAGCACGATGCTAAATACTTTCACACCTGATCCCGATAAAAAATATGCGCTTATTTTCGGGAATGAAGTTGATGGTGTTAGCGATGAGGTAATGGCTAAAATTGATGATTGCATTGAAATTCCGCAATTTGGGACCAAACATTCTTTTAACATCGTAATTTCTGCGGGGATAGTATTTTGGGATTTCTTTGCTAAATTAAGACTTTAATAACTTCATTTCGACTGAGGTGCAACGGAATGAGAAATCTGTGATTATTTATAATTCATAGATTTTTGCCACAGATTAACTGTTAATGGTTAATTTTTTTTACAAAAAATAAGGGAATTGAGAGGACAGATTAAGATAAATCGTCCTTTTGACAGCATTGGAGAAATCTTTGAATTCTGTTTACAGCTGAAAAGTCCTACCCTCTACAGCCAACTCAGTATTTTCGAAAACAGACTGTGCTTCTTCTAAAAGCATTTGTAAAGTTTTGTAACGTGAAGAAAAATGGCCGATGAGTAATTTCTTAGCTCCACTGATTTTTGCTACCTCTGCTGCCTGTAAGGCGGTTGTGTGATGTGTTTCTTTAGCCCTGTCCAATAAGTCGTGCATAAAGGTAGCTTCGTGGTATAAGGTATCGCAATCTTTTATGGTAGCAAAGTAGCTTTCGTCAAACAAGGTATCAGAACAATAAGCATAACACCGTGGTGCATCTGCCGGTGTGGTGTAATCTTCACTGCGCAAAATATCGCCATTGGGCAGTTCTACATCAATTCCTTTTTTTAAGGTCGTATAATAAGCCATAGGCACTTGATCAGTTTTCTCTTTTATTAATTTACGTTGTCGTTTCTTTTGCTGAAAGATAAAACCTGTAGTAGGGATACGGTGATTTAAAATAATGGTTTTAACTATTAAATCGTTATTCTCGAATATCTGTATTGACTGATCGGCTTCGATGGGAAAAAACTCAATTGGATATCTTAACGTTGTATCAGAATATTTAAACTGGATCTCTAAAATTTCCAATAAAGGTCTGGGACCAAATATCTGCATGGGTTTTAACCTGCCATTTAAATGCAAACTGGAGAGCAATCCGATTAAACCGAAGTAATGATCGCCATGTAAGTGGCTGATAAAAATATGATCTATACGGGCTGCTTTAAGGTTGTATTTAGCCAATTGTTGTTGGGTTCCTTCACCACAATCAATCAGGTAATATTTTTCATTACAATTTAACAGCTGTGCCGAAGGATTCCTGTTAAATACAGGGGTTGCAGAACTGCTTCCTAAAATTGTAACTTCAAATTTCATCATGATAAGATATAAAAAGCCTCGTAGATTTTTAGAAACTACGAGGCCGGAATTTTATTTAAATATTTTGTTATTTAGCGCCTCTAAACTCTTTCTCCAACTCATCCATAAAGATAAAATCAGTAGCCTCATCTATTGTATTAACAAACGTTACTGATTGAAATATGTTTGATAATTCGATAATTGATGCCAACTCGTCGTTAATTCCCGTTACGATAAATAATCCGCCTGCCGATTTGCAAAGCCTGTCGCCAACCAATAAGCAGCTTAAATCCTGTGCATCACTACACTCTGTAACATAACTTAAATCAACAATGATGTTCTGAAATCCCCCGGCATTAAGCAAATAGAACTCTGATTTTAAACCTGGGGCGTTATCGTTCGTAAACTTATGTTCTTCTAACTTTAAGGTTACATATTTGTCGTGTTTATCTACTGAAAATTTCATCTCTCTAATCTTTATGGTACTAATGTATAAATTTCTTTCGAATTTAAAGTGTTTCTAAAGCCTTTAAAACATTAGTTTCAATACGGCTTGAAATTGCATCAGCATCAGCTTTTATAAAGGTCTCCCCTACAATTTTTTCATAAAGTTCAATATAACGTTCTGAAATTGAATTTACGATTTGCGGTGTCATTTCTGGTACAACCTGCCCATCTTTTCCCTGAAAACCATTTTCAATTAACCATTTTCTTACAAACTCTTTTGAAAGTTGTTTTTGTGGTTCATTATTGTCCTGGCGATCCTGATAACCATCGGCATAAAAATAACGTGAAGAATCTGGAGTGTGAATTTCGTCGATAAGGTAAATTACGCCATCAGCCATACCAAACTCGTATTTCGTATCAACTAAAATCAATCCGCTTTTTGCCGCAATCTCGGTTCCCCTTTGGTATAAGGCATGCGTATATTCTTCTAACTTTTCATATTCGGTTATGGAAACAATACCTTTTGCTAAAATATCTTCTTTTGAAATGTCTTCATCATGCCCTACTGAAGCTTTAGTGGTTGGTGTAATAATGGGTTGAGGCAGTTTATCATTTTCCTTTAAACCTTCAGGTAAAGAAACACCGCAAACAGAACGTTTGCCAGCGCTATATTCTCTCCAGGCATGTCCGGCTAAATAACCTCTGATCACCATTTCTACTTTAAACGGTTCGCAGATACGGCCAATAGTAACCATAGGATCTGGAACAGACAAAACCCAGTTGGGAACGATATCTTGAGTAGCTGCTAAAAATTTAGCTGCAATCTGGTTTAATACCTGTCCTTTAAATGGAATCGCTTCAGGCAATACTACATCGAATGCAGAAATACGATCTGATACCACCATTACCATAAACTGATCGGCAATTGTATATACATCGCGTACTTTACCTTTGTAAAAATTACTTTGATTCGGGAAATTGAAATGGGTTTCTTTAAGTGCTTTCATGAGGGGATAAAAATAGGAAAAAAGTGTGAAAGTCCGAAGTCTTGAGTCCATAGTCCAAAGTCAATTTAGACTCAAGACTATAGACTAGCGACTCGGGACTCAACTACTGAATATCACCGTAAGCTTTCAGGATATCTTTCACCAATTTATGTCTCACCACATCTTCACCGCTTAAGTAAATAATATCAATTCCTTTTATATCTTCCAAAATCCTTAAGCCGTTGAATAAGCCCGACATTTGTTTTTTAGGTAAATCGATCTGTGTAACATCACCGGTAACAATAAATTTAGCTGTTGGTCCCATACGGGTTAAAAACATTTTTAACTGCATATCGGTGGCATTTTGTGCCTCATCTAAAATCACAAAGCAATTATCTAAGGTACGGCCCCGCATAAATGCCAGGGGAGCAATTTCTATTGTACGGTTTTCGATGTAGAATTTCAACTTCTCAGCAGGGATCATATCATCTAATGCATCATATAGCGGGCGTAAATACGGATCGATTTTTTCCTTTAAATCGCCTGGTAAAAAACCCAGGTTCTCTCCTGCCTCAACCGCCGGCCTAGTTAAAATGATGCGTTTAATTTCTTTGTTTTTTAAAGCCCTAACCGCTAGTGCTACTGCAGTATATGTTTTTCCCGTCCCGGCAGGGCCTATGGCAAACAGAATATCATTTTTAGCAATACTGCTTACCATTTTACGCTGATTTGCAGTTCTTGCTTTTACCAACAGGCCGTTTGTACCAAAAACAATCACTTCTCCTCCTCCACCTGTTGGTTGTTCTACATCTTTTTTTGCAACGCCCGTTGCCTTTGCACCTAATATTGTCTCAACATCATTATTGCTTAGTGAGCTATATTTTTCAAGATGTGCAATCAGTTGGTTAAACTTCTCTTCGAAAGCCTTAAGTTCCTGTTCATCACCGAGAACCTTAACATCACTTCCTCTCGCCACCAGTTTTAACTTTGCGAAAGCGCCTTTAATCATTTCGTAATTCTCATTGTTCGGCCCCCAAAAGTGAGCAGGATTTACGGTATCCAGGGTTAATTTTAATTCGTTCAAACTGTAGTATTTTAAAAAGTTATCGGGGTATATTAATTAAAATTTGAATATTTGCAGGCGCTTAGGCCTGTACACAAGAATAAGCAATAATAATGAATTTTTAATGGGGATAATTACTTTAACAACAGATTTAGGTTCAAAAGATTTTTACCAGAGTGCCCTTAAAGGTAGTCTGTTGAGTCTTATGCCTAATGTTAATTTAGTTGATATTACCCACGAGGTTCCATCATTCAATATTTCCTACGCTGCCTTCGTTTTAAAAAATGCTTATCCTTACTTTCCGAAAAATACCGTGCACCTAATCGGTATCGATTCTGTATACAGCGAAAACACCAAATACATTGCTATAAAGCATCGTGATCATTTTTTTGTAGGCGCTGACAATGGCATTTTCTCGCTTCTTTTTGATGATGTTCCTGAAGATGTGGTAGAGCTAAACATTATGCAGGACCTGAAATATTTACATTTTCCTTTGGTTGATATTTTTGTTAAAGCAGCAACGCATCTGGCTAAAGGAGGCAAACTAAAAGACATCGGTTTACCTGTAGCAGAGATTGAACAGAAGATGCTTTTGCACCCTGTAATTGAGCGGGATGTAATCCGTGGAAGTGTAGTTTATATTGATACTTTTTGCAATGTGATTACCAATATCACCAAAGATCTTTTTACTAAAATTCAGAAAAACAGGGACTTCACTTTATACTTCAGGAAAAGCGAAACCATTACACAATTAAGCTGGCACTATAATGAAGTGCCGGAAGGCGAAAAACTTTGTCTGTTCGGCATTAGTAACCATTTAGAAATTGCCATTAACAAAGGAAAGGCAAGTGGATTGTTAGGCTTACACCTTGGTGATATCGTAAGGGTTGAATTTCATCCTTAAAAGCGAAAAGACCAAAGATAAAAGACTAAAGCGGAAAAATCCATATAGAAATTATCGTCCTTTCGACCGAAATGGAGAAATCTATTGCCGAACTTATTTCCTGATAGATCTCTCCGTTCCCTTGTACTTCAGTTGAGATGACGAATATTTTGGGAACTTTGCATTACAAATGAACTAATGACGACCGAACCAATAAAACAACTTCTACCCTTTTCGCGTTTATATCCACATGAAGAAATATTTTTATCTGCTCTCGCTTATCTTATTTAGTTTTCAAGTTTTTGCGCAACAGGATACTGCCGCTTATGCAGCACAACGGATTAAAGTAAATTCACTGCTTCAAGAACGAAGCGCAAAATTTGGCCAATATGATGAAAGCTTAACGCAGCGTTCAGGTATTTTTGGCTGGCAAACGAAGAAAGACATCAAAAATTCAAATGAAATTCTCCGTCAGGTGGTTTTAACCGATAATAATATTTTTAAGGAACTGAAAATTTTAATGGATTATAAAGACCTGCAGAACCAACAGAAAGTAGCTGTGGCAGACAATTCGCAGGAGCGCATAGAACGTTATATGCAAACCATTAAAAAATTACAGGATCAGAATGCACAGCTTAAAGAAGATTTAGAGAAAAAAAATAAAGGAGGTTTATCAACTTACATCATTGTCTTTTTGATTTTAATAATGGCTGGTGGATTTTATTTCTTCAATAGAAAACTACAGAGGTATGAAAAAAGGACTGTTTAAAATCTTGGCGAAGATAAACAAGGCTGTTCTGCCAAGCTTGTATAAAAAAGATCCAAATAAACTCACTACTTTTCAGAAAGCGATATTGGGCTATCGGTATTGGGTTACAACGAATGCGTTGGACTAGTTTAGAAAAGAGGCTGTATCATAAATTGTAATTCAATTGAATTTGTCACGTTGAGCTTGTCGAAACGCCTTGTAAGACATTTAAAACAGGCCCTTCGACAAGCTCAGGATGACAATTCTATATTTATGAAACAGCCTCTTAAAATATTATTACTTCTTAAAATGCTCAATAATCAACGTAGCCAATTCCGTACCAATACGTTCTTGTGCTTCGTTTGTTGATGCGCCGATGTGCGGTGTTAAAGAGATTTTAGGATGGGTTAAAATTTCTGCCAATGGAGTTGGTTCGTTATCGAAAACATCTAAACCCGCAAAAGAAACTTTGCCTGAATTTAAGGCTTCAATTAAAGCTGGTTCATCAATTGTTCCACCGCGTGAGCAGTTTACAATACCAACACCGTTTTTCATTTTAGCAAATTCTTCTGCACCCAAAATCGGTTTATCGGCAAATGGAGTATGTAAGCTGAAGAAATCACTTCCTGTAATTACTTCATCTAAGGAAACCGTTTTAATTGGAATACTTACCGATTTACCACCCTGGAATTCCAAAGTAATTTCAGATTCTGAAGGATATAAATCGTAAGCCAATACATTCATACCTAAACCTAAAGCCACTTTTGCAGTTGCACGACCAATACGACCAAAGCCGATAATACCGATGGTTTTGCCGCTTAACTCAGTTCCTTTAGCATAAGCTTTTTTAAGGTTATTGAATTGTGTAGCACCTTCAACAGGCATTTTACGGTTAGCATCCTGTAAAAACCTGATACCGGTAAATAAGTGTGAAAAAACCAACTCAGCAACAGATAAGGAAGATGCAGCTGGTGTATTTACTACTGCAACACCTTGACTGCGTGCGTATTCTACATCGATATTGTCCATACCAACGCCACCTCTACCAATTAATTTGATATTAGGTACAGCATCAATTAATTCTTTTCTAACTTTTGTTGCGCTACGAACAGTAATGGCATCGTAGTTTTTTAGAGCTTCTGCTAATTTATCCTGAGGAATGGTTTCTGTATCAACCTGGAAACCTGCTTTTTCTAATAATTCTTTTCCGATCGGATCAATCCCATCGTTTGCTAATATTTTAATCATTATATATATGATTGCACAGATTTGATTGATTACAGCGATTAAATAATCGCTGTAATCATCTGTGGTTAAAATTTAAATTAATTTGTTTTTGCTTGTTGTTCTTCAAATATCTGCATGGCCTCTACCAAAGCATGAACACTTGTAATTGGCAAGGCATTGTACATCGAAGCTCGGAAACCGCCTACACTTCTGTGGCCTTTAATCCCCACAATACCTTGTTCTTCTGCATATTTTAAAAATGGTTTTTCCAATTCTGAATTTTCCATTACGAAACAAATGTTCATTCTGGAACGGTCTTCAACTGCGCAAGTTCCTTTAAACAATGGATTACGATCGATCTCCCTGTAAAGTGCCTCAGCTTTTTGTTTGTTTTCTTTTTCAATTTCTGCAACACCACCTTTTGATTTTAACCAACGAAGGTTTAATAAAGCAACATAAATAGAGAAAACTGGAGGTGTGTTATACATTGAACCGTTATCAATATGCGATTGATAGTTCAACATTGATGGAATTTTACGGTCAATTTTACCTAAAATTTCATCTTTAACAATAGCAATGGTTAAACCTGCTGGACCAACATTTTTTTGCGCTCCGGCATAAATTAAATCGAACTGAGAAACATCGATTACACGGCTCATGATATCTGACGACATATCGCAAACTACAGTAACATCGGTTTTAGGTACTTCGAAAAGCTCTGTTCCATAAATAGTATTGTTTGAAGTATAGTGGAAATACGCACTATCAGCAGGAATTTCAAAATCTTTCGGTATGAACGTATAATTCGCATCTTTAGACGATGCAACTACATTCACATTGCCGATAAATTTAGCCTCTTTTAATGCTTTGGTTGCCCAAACACCAGTATCTAAATAACTTGCTGTTTGTCCGTCTCCCAATAAGTTCATCGGTACCATTGCAAACTGTAAACTTGCGCCACCTTGTAAAAATAAAACGGAATAACCCGATGGCACATTTAATAATTCTTTTACCAACTTATCAGCTTCAGCAACAACTGCCTCAAATTCGGTTGTTCTGTGCGAAATTTCTAAAATTGATAATCCATCGTTAAAATCTAAAACAGCCTGAGCTGCTTGTTTAAACACTTCTTGAGGTAAAATACAAGGGCCTGCGCCAAAATTATGCTTCATCTTATTATATAATGTTTTATGGCAGTAAATGTAAAATTTTTAAAGCAGTTATGCCCATAAAATCGTCACCTAAAAAATTAAATTTTGTTAAAAAAAAGCATGAAATTGATTGATTTATTGCAGTTTTTGCAATTAAATCGTTTTATTGAAATGAGACGAAAAAAACCAGTTATATTCGTAAACCTTTTAGGTTAAAATGTAGCAAAATCAGCTCCCAATACAAGCCCAGTAGGATAATACGATTTGAAAATTACAGTAATCATCCCGCGAAGTTTTCAATACTTGAAGATTCTTCCGGTTCAGTTTGCAATTCTCTATTAACGATTTACAATTAGATTGACAGTAAAGAATTAAAAGCCTTTTAAGACTAAGCTTAGTTTTTCAACTTCACAATTAACTTTAAATTAAACTGCCGGCCGGTTAGATAATTTGGAATGGCATATTGTACATTATCTACATCTTTTAGCCAGAGATAAGAAACGGTATTATTGAGATTCAGCATATTAAAAACTTCAAAATACAGAATTACAGCATTAAAATTTCTATCCAGAAATTTTGGTTTATGTATGGCTGCATCATCTAAAAAATCTTTCGAAAATCCGATATCAACCCGCTTGTAAGATGGAATGTAAAATTTATCTAAATATCTGGGCGTTTGCGATGGACCAATTGGCAAACGCGAACCATAAAGTGCGTTAAGGTGAACTTTATAAGTTGGGCTATTCAATAGTTTATCCTGAAAAAATATGGAAAAATTCAGGCGTTGATCTGTTGGTCGTTTTAAGTAGCCCGGATAAATTGTGGTTCCATTTTGAACATAACTATCATCAATAATATCTTCATTGGCATGCATTACCGACATCCTGAAATAGGAAACCAGATCCTTTACAAATTCGCCGCCAATACTGAAATCAGCGCCGTAAGCATAACCACGCGAGACTTCATTCGCCAGGTACTTAATCCTCAGATTATCAATTTTATAGGGGATTAAGCGGTCTGAATATTTAAAGTAGGCTTCTGAAGTAAACTTTAACCTTGTCCCTAAAGCATCAAAAGCATATTCGTAACCCAGCGAAGTATTATATGAACTTTGGGCTTTTTGGTTGATATTTAACTGCCCGGAAAAATCGCGTATGGTACGGTATGACGGTGGTTGTTTGTATACACCTGCAGAAAACCTCAGAATCTTATTGTTCGAATTTGGCCTATAGGCGATCAATATCCTCGGGCTGATCAGTAATTGTTTACTTAAAGAGCTATAAGTCGACCTCGCTCCCAGCTGCAATTCTGCAGAACCGGAAAGTGAATAACTATCCTGGATATAAGCGCTATAATTGCTGATATCAAGATTGTTTTTTACATTGATTACGTTTTGCAAAATAATGTTTTTGGAGTTATTGGGTAAGATAAACCCAGCCGAATCGGTATAATTGTATTCGTTTAACTGATCCTTATATAAAGATTTATCGAATTTTAAGCCCCAGGAAAAAACATGGTTATCAAAATTCTGGTCGACCTTAATTTCAGAAGCAAAAATTTGGGTATTTAAACTATTTCTTCCATAATTATAATAGCTGCCAATCCCCTTATTTTTACTTACCGGCCCAAAATTCTCCCTAGGAAAGCTATTATCCACTTCGTCAAAAATATAGCTGCCGTTGATATCAAAACGTTCCCTTTCAATAGTGTTAAAATAGCTATTGATAAACTTGATGACTAGGTTTGGTTTGGGAGAATAAGTAGCGGTAACAGCGCTACCTAAGGTTTGGTAATCGTCAATCTCCTGTCCAGTGTAATCTACATTTAACCTTAATGTAGTGCTTAAAGTACCAAACTGTGTTTCTCTGTTTGTGGGTACCAGTTTAAACTGCCCAAGATTAAAACTTCCCAAATAACTGATATTGAATTTCGGCGAAAAATCGTACTGATAAAGCAGCTGTGCATCGGCAAAATTAGGACTATAACTACCTTGCTCATCTTGTTTAAGCAGCACGCTCGAATTATTTTTATAGCGTAAGCCAGCCAATAAAAAACTGTTTTTAAATATCCTTTTTGTAACTAACGAGGTATTTAAAAGACTGGTGCTAAAAGTAGTTTGATTGCTATCTGGTTTATCGTATCTGATATCTAAAATAGAAGAAAGTTTATCGCCATATTTCGCTTCAAAACCACCGGCAGAGAACTTTGCTTTACTGACTAGGTCTGAATTGATAAAACTCAGCCCCTCCTGCTGTCCGTTGCGGATCAATACAGGCCGGTTAATTTCTACATCGTTTATGTAAATCAGATTTTCATCAAAGTTGCCTCCCCGAACACTATATTGGGCACTTAATTCGTTATTTGTGGATACACCGGGCAGCGTTTTGAGCATGGTTTCAAAATTACCAGAAACCAATGGCATGGAGGATACATCCGCAATATTTATGGTAGTGGTGTTACTTAGCTGATTCTGTTTATTGGTGATGTTAACCTGCTCTAACTCATTAATATTAGCGATTAAGTTTACTTGCTTAACAATCCGCGCACCAGAACGTTCATTAAATTTGATGGTTTGGGGCTGGTAACCTAAAAGAGAATATTTAATGCTAAATGTTTTCGACTTGGAATAAATGGTATAAACACCAAATTCGTCAGTAACAGTTGATTGCGCCTGACCTAAAACAATAACGGTAACCTGTGATAGAGGCAGTTTCTCATCGCTATAAACTATTCCTGAAACCCTTACCAATGGCTGTGCTAAAGCAAAACTGCAACCAGCAATTAAAAGGAGAAGGATTAGCCGAAATTTGAGCATTTTTAGTAGCGAGATGTAAAAGTATCAAGATAAAAGTATTGAGTATCAAGATGATTACAACTCTATCCCCCCTTATCATTGGAACAATTTAGCAATAAACAATTAAATGCTTATAGTACTGGTTAACTGTTGTTTCATCTTAGCAATCGTTTCAGTCGGATTATCTGTTGCAAAAATTGCATTTCCGGCCACAAAAGCATTGGCACCTACTGATGCTAACATAGCAATATTTTGTAAACCCACACCACCATCTATTTCAATAATCAAGTTTTCGTTTACCCCTTGAGTCAAGGCTTTTAAATCTTTAATTTTCTTATAAGTATTATGAATGAACGCCTGCCCGCCAAAACCCGGATTAACCGACATAATCAGCACCAGATCCAGATCTTCAATTACATCCTGTAATAAGGCTACCGGTGTATGCGGATTCAAGGCCACACCAGCCCTGCAACCAGATGCTTTAATTAACTGGATAGTTCTATGCAAATGCGTGCAGGCTTCATAATGTACTGTAATTCGATCTGCTCCTGCTTTCGCAAATTCACCAATAAATTTATCCGGCTCAACAATCATTAAATGTACATCCAAAGGTTTAGTGGCATGTTTTTTTACAGCAGCCATTATCGGGAAACCAAAAGAAATGTTAGGAACGAAAACACCATCCATTACATCAACGTGGAACCAATCGGCCTCACTTTGGTTAATCATTTCAATATCGCGCTGTAAGTTGCCAAAATCGGCAGAAAGTATGGATGGGGCAATGATGTATTTCATTTAATGATTTCTTAGTACTAAAGTAACATTTTAAAATGACCGTCACCCTGAATTCATTTCAGGGACTTATGAGTAGGTAAGATGCTGAAATAAATCCGATAGCTATCGGATCAGCATGACGGTATGATGCAAGTTACAAAAGAACTGTGAAAATTTTTAAGTTAGAAACAAAGATGCTGAAATAAATTCAGCACGACGAAGCGCATTAATTCGATTTAGAAATAAAAAGCCCTTTCAGTTTTACACTAAAAGGGCTAATCTTAATATCTTCCGACTCCGGTCTCCCCGACTTCGGACTTGTTTTACGCTTGTGGCGCAGCTGGTTTTTCTGGTCTTGGCAATAAAACTTTGCGAGAAAGTTTCATTTTACCTTGTTTATCGATGTCTAACAATTTAACTTCGATTTTATCACCTTCTTTTAATACACCATCCATGGTTTCTAAACGTTCCCATGAAATTTCAGAGATGTGTAATAAACCATCTTTACCCGGCATCACTTCAACAAATGCACCGAATGGCATAATTGATTTTACTTTACCTTGGTAAACCTCACCAATTTCTGGTTTAGCTACGATGTTACGGATACGGGTAACTGCAGCATCGATAGCTGCTTTGTTATCAGCAAAAACTTCTACAATACCTTTACCATCAACTTCTTCTATAGAGATTGAAGCACCGGTTTCGCGTTGCATTTCCTGGATAATTTTACCTCCAGGGCCGATAATTGCACCGATAAATTCTTTATCAATTGTTAAAGAAACAATACGTGGAGCATGCGGTTTGTAATCTTCGTTAGGTGAGCTGATGGTTTTCTTCATCTCGTTTAAGATGTGTAAACGACCTTCTTTAGCCTGTAACAAAGCTTTAGTTAAAACTTCGTAAGATAAACCATTGATTTTTAAATCCATTTGACAAGCAACAATACCATGTTCAGTACCGGTTACTTTAAAGTCCATATCACCTAAGTGATCTTCATCACCTAAAATATCAGAAAGGATTGCATATTTACCAGTTTTCTCATCGGTAATTAAACCCATTGCGATACCAGAAACCGGAGATTTGATTTTAATACCAGCATCCATTAATGCTAATGTACCAGCACAAACAGTTGCCATTGACGAAGAACCGTTAGATTCTAAAATATCAGAAACAATACGGATGGTATAAGGATTTGCTTCACCTTGAGGCAATACTTTTTTCAATGAACGTTGTGCTAAAGCACCGTGACCAATTTCACGACGGCCAGCGCCTCTGTTTGGTCTAACCTCACCAGTTGAGAAACCAGGGAAATTATAGTGCAATAAGAATTTGTTATAACCATTAAAGAAAGCACCATCAATCATTTGCTCATCATCTTTGCTACCTAAAGTAACCGATGTTAAAGATTGAGTTTCGCCACGTGTAAATACAGCCGAACCGTGAGCAGCAGGTAAATAACCAACTTCACTCCAGATTGGACGGATTTCTGTAGTCTTACGACCATCTAAACGGATACCTTCATCTAACAATAAATTTCTGATCGCATCGTACTGAACATCATGGTAATAATGTTTGGCCATTGCTTTGGTCAAATCTGCAGTATCTTCTGGCATTGCTTCAAAGAATTCGTTAATGATTGCAGTGAAACCTTCTTTACGAACATCTTTATTGCCACCAGCTTTTGCTACAGCATAAACTTTATCGTAAGTATCAGCATAAACTTTAGCTTTTAAATCAGCATCATGATCTTCGTGGTTATATTCACGTTTAACCGTTTTGCCTGTCGCCTCTGTTAATTCAACCTGAATAGCACATTGAACTTTAATTGCATCGTGTGCAAATTTTAAAGCTTCAACCATTTCATCTTCCTGAATTTCATCACACTCACCTTCAACCATGCCTATATCGTTAGCTGAACCAGCAACCATAAACTCTAAAGTTGCGCGTTCTAAATCGCTGGCTTTAGGATTGATAATTAATTTACCATCAATTTTAGCCACACGTACTTCAGAAATCGGACCGTTGAAAGGGATATCAGAAACTGATAATGCAGCAGATGCTGCTAAACCTGCCAAACAATCTGGCATAATATCTTTATCAGCAGAGATTAAAGAAATCATCACTTGCGTATCAGAGTGATAATCACTTGGAAACATTGGGCGTAAAGCTCTGTCCACTAAACGAGAGATTAATACTTCGTAGTCAGATAATCTTGCTTCACGACGTAAAAAGCCTCCCGGAATACGGCCTGTAGCCGCGTATTTCTCCTGATAATCAACCGATAAAGGTAAAAAATCAGTACCTGGTTTAGCACCAACAGTAGATACAACTGTTGCTAACAACATCGTATCGCCCATTTTAACTACAACCGAACCATCAGCCTGTTTAGCCAGTTTACCAGTTTCAATTTCTACAATTCTGCCATCGCCCAAATCGAACGATTTTTTTATTACATTCATTTAATTAGAATTATGGTGTGTTTTCCTCTTTCTACACACCGTTGTTTATATATGTTTTTGTTTTTGCAAACGAAGATAGGATTAAAAAAGCCTATCCATAATAAAACCCGTTAAAAAAATTAACAGGGAAGTAAAAAGCCATTCCCTAAAGAATGGCTTTTAATGATAAACTTGCGCTTATTTTTGTTTGATGATATCACGAAGCGATAAAGCTTTGATGATAGCACGATAGCGCTCAATATCTTTTTTGTATAGGTAAGCCAAAATACCGCGGCGTTTACCTACCAATTTTTGAAGTGACAACTGAGTAGAGAAATCTTTACGATTTTTCTTTAAGTGTTCTGTTAAGTGCGCAATACGGTATGTAAATAACGCTACTTGACCTTCTGCAGAACCCGTGTTGGTTTCTACTTCGCCGTGCTCTTTGAAGATTACAGCTTTTTTCTCTGGACTTAAATACATTCTTGAATAATATTAAAGCAATAAAAATTAATTAATTGTGGCGCAAAGATAAGGTTATTTTGGTTAAAAACAAGTGGTGTTTTTTATTAACATGTATCAGATAAGTCTGTAGAAAAGTCGTCATCTCGACTGAAGCATAGCGAAATGGAGAGATCTATCTTGACTGATTTAGCTTCGCTCGAAATGACGACTTGAGACTTATAATCGCTAATATTTTAATGCTTTTGACTAAAAAAATAATCTCACTATATGACGATCGCACAGGAAAGATTAAAAATTAAATTATCAGAATAAAAATTAAACTGCTACTTCTTATCAAAAGATATTATATGGTTGGCTTACGAATTACAAGCCCCTTGCCTTGCGGAGATTTTAATGGCTTGCCGCCGTTCATGGTACCCGAAATGTAATTAAGCTGCAGAACGCCAAAAAAACGCTGCTCGGGGGGTAAGGCTCAAATAAATAGCATCACATTCCTTAACAATTGTTTCGCGTGGAGTATTGACATCATATAATTTGAGTTTTCCCATTTCACATCAAAAATACGAAAAAAGATTAGATATATTTACATCAAGACGTCTTTACGTCATATATCAAAAGCTATTTATACTTTTGCACAAAACATTTACCTTGGAAAAAAATCAATACAGCATTTTTGAAAGCGAATTACGCGTCCGTCCTGATGATATCGATATGTTTAATCACGTGCATAACAGCAAATACCTGGATTATGTACTGGCAGCCCGCTACGAGCAGATGGAAAAGTTCTACGGTATGCCCTGGGAGCATTTTACCAAACAAGGTTTAGGCTGGGTAGTGAGCCATGTCGATATTAATTTCAAACGCCCACTTTTAATGAACGATTTGATGTTAATACGCACAGGTATATTAACCATGCATGATAAGGGTTGCTCGGTGCAGTTCGAAATCATCAATAAGAAAACAGGAAAAGTAGCCTCCGATGGAATTTTCGATTATGTACTAATTGATTTAAAGACCAGTCGCGGAACAAAAGTTACTGATGAAATGATAAAAGCGTATAGCATATAAAAAAATTCAATCTTATTAAATGAAAACCATTAAATTAATAATAGCTATTAATATCCTATTGATTTCAATATCCTGCAATTCTCAACAGCGAGAAACTTCGGAGTTTTACGTAAAATATAAAGCCAATAATACTCCTTATAAAATTCTCTTTTTAAAACCTGATGAAAGTGTTTATGATATCGATTCTACTACAGCTATCAGAAAATTTGAGCATTTAAGGGATAGTGTAATTATAGACAATGATAAGGCGGATTTTAATTTCTCCTTTTACAAAAACAGTAGCCCTTCAAAAGCTAAAAATATAATCTTCATTATTGAAAAGAGTTTCATATTAGCTCCCAAAGAATATAAAGTTGCTGATTTTGATTTAGACAAACCAATTAGTTTTGAAAAAAGAAATAATGGCTATGATGGTTTAGCAGAATATAGCATGCCAAATGGACGATTATATTCTTGGCAATATTCGTGGGTAAAAAATCATAAACCAGCAAAATGGACCATTACAAAAGTGGATAAGGCTACTAAAACAATATCAGGTACTTTTTCTTTTACAGCAACACAGGCAGATAGTGATGGAAATACTGATCTTAGTAAGAAAAATACATTTCTAAAAGTTATCGAGATTGATATTACAGAGGGAGAATTTCATTTACCATATAGTGAATTGAAACATTAATTGGCTTTCTATATTATCTTTATCTTATCTTTTTAAGGTAAGCATTTATTCCTCCATTATGCCCATTTTCATTTCTTAAAATTTTTAAATTAATAATCAAAATTACCTATCTTTACATCATCAAAAAGACCAGGGCCATGATAGTATCTGCAATCCGTTTGAGGTTCTAAACAACCGAGGATTCCCTCCATTTCAATTTAGGTATGTACGCTTAACTGCGTATCATTGGTTTATACATCACATTTATTTTTATTATATGTCACAGTCTAGAAAGGCACAGGGCAAACTATCGTCATTTTTCGATATTCTAATCCAGTCTATAAAAGGTCACGAAGTTGACCTCACTTCCATTAGTATAAAACGCGCCATTATTTTATTGGCCATTCCCATGATGTTGGAAATGGCTATGGAATCGGTTTTTGCTTTGGTTGATTTATATTTTGTTGGCCACCTGGAAAATAGTAGTCATGCTATACAGACCGTTGGTTTAACGGAATCGGTTTTAACCATTATTTATTCATTAGCCATTGGCTTAAGTATGGCTGCAACTGCTGTGGTTGCACGTAGAATTGGCGAAAAAAATCCAGAAGCGGCATCAAAAGCCGGAATGCAGACCATTATAATAGCTGTTTTCATAAACATTATTATCAGTATCCTGGGGTTAATTTACGCCAGAGATATTCTATTGCTCATGGGGGCTTCAGCTGAAACTGCTGAGCAAGGTGTCGCATTCGTCCGCATTATGATGGGCGGAAGTATCATTATTGTACTGCTATTCTTGATTAATGGAATTTTTAGAGGTGCTGGTAACGCGGCAATCGCAATGCGGAGTTTATGGATCGCCAATATTGCCAATATCATCCTCTGCCCTATTTTTATTAACGGTTTTGGACCAGTACCTGCATTTGGTTTAACGGGCGCTGCAATTGCAACTACAATTGGTCGTGGTTTGGGAGTAAGTTATCAGGTATACAATCTATTTAGCGGTAAAAATGCGCTTAAGATACGTATCAGCCATTTTATTCCAGATTTTACGCAGATTAAGGCGATTGTTAAAATTGCCGCTCCTGCTATTTTTCAGTTTGTAATTGCAAGCTGCAGCTGGGTGTTTTTAGCAGAGCTGGTTGCCACGACTGGTGGTGATACGGGATCGGCAGGTTATCAAACAGCCCTGCGACTCATGATGTTTTTTATGTTACCAGCCTGGGGTTTAAGTAATGCAGCCGCTACGTTGGTCGGTCAGAATTTGGGTGCGGGCCACATAGATCGTGCTGAAAAGTCCGTTTTCCAGACCTTAAAATATATTTTGATTTTTATGGCGGTAGTAAGTGTACTCTTTCTTACTTGTGGGCATTTGTTCGCTGCATTTTTCACTTCAGATGAAAAGGTAATAGCTATTGCCGGTAAGGCCCTTAAAATTATGAGCCTCGGTTTTGTGATTTATGGAGCGGCAATGGTATTTAGCAGCGCATTTAATGGAGCCGGCGATACCTGGACGCCTACAAAAATTAATGTTTTTGCATTTTGGCTGTTCCAGATTCCTTTGGCTTATTTCCTGGCTAAATATTTAGAAATGGGCCCAACCGGAGTTTTTATTGCTATACCAACGGCAGAGGCTGGAATTGCTGTAGCTGCTTACTTCTTATTTAAAAAAGGTAAATGGAAGAAAACGATGGTTTAACAGGATTTAACCACAGATCAAATGGATAGACACGAATGAATTTATCTGTATTGTTCATCACCATCTGTGGTTAAAATTCTTATTGCTATTCCTCTATCCCTTTTAAATCGATTTTATTAAACATAATGAAGTAGTATAAAACACAGCTGCCTAACAGCACTAAGCTGAACAAAAGATAATAATGGCCGAGTATCGACCACATGGCAATAAAAAAGAAAAACAGCAGCCATTTCAGATAGTTGTCCATATTTAACCTAACTATATATAATAATGTTAAAAGAAAAGATAATCCTGCAATGCCGAATAAAATTCCATTCGCTATAGCATATAGGTTAAGGCGAGCAGCGATGATCAAAAATATCCATTCAGGGATTAAAATAAAGACAAAAACCAATAACCAGTTTAGCATTCTTTTGAATATAGAGATCTGCAGGCTTTTATTAAAATTTAAAAATTCAGTTTCAAATTTTAGCAGGGTAAAAACTAAAACTGCATGACATAAAACAGATGCCAGTAACGCAACCAATATTACACGCATATCGTTACGCACATCAGCAAACATCCATAACATTCCCTTAAAGAAAATGAATGATAAGACCTTGCACATCAGCAACATTAATGGTTGTTCTTTCAATAAATGAAACAGCGGCCAGCTAAAGAATGGTTTATTTACCTTCAGCCCTACTGATATCGATTGTTTGTCTTTTTTCAGAAAGCCTAATGTTACGGATTGATAGGTAAGCCAGAATAATCCAAAAATTATCAGTGAAAAAACAATTAAAATAAATGCGATACTAATGAAAAAGTGGTGATGGATACTTAAACCAATGAGCAGAAAAACATAAATAATAACCGGTAAGAGAATGGAAAAATAAAACCTTAACCACAATGTTAGCTGCATCTTTTTTTCCAGAGCAGCTGTTTCTTTAATAAAATTATACCTGGCTGATGCTAATTTTTGTTTCATAAAGAAATGAACTTTTGTGGCGTATAAAAGCCAGGATATAAATACAACGGCCATTCCGATCGGAGAAGAAACACCAGCTAATAATAAGGCTGTTTGGTAGCTGACTAATTGCGAGGGCTCTACTATGCCAAATAACATGTAAATGCCAACAAGAAAAAAGCCAGCATGTTGCTGGTAAAATTCTTTCGACAGCGTATTAATCAATAACTTCAGCATTTAGAATTGAATAATTTGTTTATCAACGATTTGAAGCACAGTATTAAGCTGAAGTTTATCGTTATTTACCTCTTGGTGTGATGATAAAAGAAACCCCTTTCCCTGCGCTGCTTTTTCTGTAATTAATTGATACAGTTTATCTGCCGAGTTTACATCAATAGTAATTAAAGGTTCATCTAAAATGTATAAATCGGAGTTACCAATAAATGCGCAGATCAGCGAAAGCTTTTTTAACATTCCACTAGAATAACTCCCTATTTTATTGCCAAGAAACAGCGTCATTGCAAAATATAGTGCAAGATCTTCTGCCTGTTTTCTTTCAGCACCCCGGGTTTCAATATAAAAATCGATCAACTCCTGCCCGGTTATAAATAAAGGATATTGGGGCTCAGCTTCGGCAAAACTAATGGTGGATTTAAATTTTACGGGGTCTTTTTTAAGGCTGATACCATTAAGCTCTACTTCTCCTTTAAAAGGTATTTGTCCGGAAATAATGCGAAATAAGGTTGATTTACCAGTGCCATTCCCTCCTTTTAACCAATGGATTCCGTTATCGATTTTCCATTCGCTAAAGTTTAATACTTCGTGGCTACCGTATTTTTTGTTGATATTCGTTAAACTGAGCAAAATGTTTGATTTTAGTTCTCTTTTAGATTTCATGATGTTTAATTTGTTACTTACTAAAGCCTCTTGCCAGAAAAATGCAAATAGTACCATTATCTTAAGTTTAATAAACCTGATTGGAACGAACACGCAATGCAATGGAGTAAAGTGGAAAGGTACTGTCTTTAAAAGCAAATAAAAGTTGATAAAAATTTAGCTTTTGAGAAGCATTAATTTAAATGCCTTCCATTTGTAAAACAGCACAATAACTTTACCTTTGTTTTAGTGAAAACTTCCTTCTGGAATTTTATCATGTGTAGCTCTGGATTTTTCTGGAGCTATTATTTTTTCTAAATGATTGAATTGGGGATTGTATTTCTGCTCATTTTTCCAAAGATGGTACATCATTACCAATAGTTTCTTTTGCACGGCTACATAGCCCTTCATTTTAAATCCTGTCCGCTCAACAACTCTTTGATAAAGATTTTTGAATTGCGGCTGGTCATCCCTTACCGCACAAAATGCTGGCATAAATAGAATTCTTCTGATCCGGGAATTTCCCTTTTTTGATATTTTTGTTTTCCCTATATGCTTGCCTGATTGGTTTTCTATCACATCGTAACCTGAGTATTTCACCAAAGATGCCGAACTTTTAAATAATGTAAAGCCATTGGTTTCAGCTACGATTACACAAAAAGATAGCAGGTTAATTCCTTTTATTGCCGTAATGTTTTCATAGTGAAGATTTAAGAGCTTGTCTGTTTTAACAAGCTTTTCCATTGCCTTTTCCATTTCTAATACTTGTTGCTCAAGCAGTTTTATCGTTTTGTTCAGCTGCTTTATAACTTCCCTGCTTTGGAATTGACCATGGTTCAGTGCCTCAAGCTGGTTACTGATAACATTGATGGTCTCTTTTAGGTTTTGATGCTGACGGGTATAGTGTCTGAGTTCATACAATTTCTCACTTCCCGGAGCCCAAGGTCCCAGGTTCTTTTCTGCACCAATTTTAGCAAGACCGCGGGCATCTATACTGTCATTTTTAGAGTTTGCTCCGTCTGCCTGCAGGTACTTCTTAGCCTTATTTGGCAATAAAATACTTAACACTAAGCCTTTGGAATGCAGAAACCATGCAAGTTGTTCATGGTAGACGCCAGTGGCTTCCATTACGATGCGAAGGGGCAGGTCTTCTTTCTGGTGCTGTTTGATCCATGCCAAAAACTCTTTAAAACCGCCAGGACTGTTGGATAACTTACGGCTGGATTTTACAGTTACTTTCTGGTGCTGTCTATGACCGACAAACAGCAATGAAAATCTTTTTTTGATACATCAATTCCGATAGAATACTTTAAGTTGATCATACCTTTTTTATTTAGATTGAAATAATCAATAATCTCTTAGTTTTTGCTCATGATATAGATGATCCAAATACAGCGAAATGGTCAATAGGTACTGTTCAAACTTTAAGAAATAAAAAAAGGGAGGGTTATCCTTTCACAACGGCATCGGTTAATTTTTGTGCCTTGCGGGACTACAAGTTTTTCTCCCTCTTCTGATTATTTTTATTATAAAGGTAAAGATATGAGCAGGACTACTGTAACCGAAAAGCCACTGCATTTGCTTTTCAAATCAAAGTGCTTGAAGCAGATATTTTCTAGATTAAAAATTACCTTAAAAAACATATCTTTGCGCAAAGATGAAGCATATACGTAATTTTTGCATTATAGCACATATCGACCACGGTAAGAGCACCCTGGCCGATAGGTTATTAGAATATACAGCGACGATTTCGCAGCGTGAAGCGCAGGCGCAATTGCTCGACAACATGGATTTAGAGCGTGAGAGAGGCATAACGATTAAAAGTCATGCCATACAAATGAACTATAAGGTCGGTGATATTGAATACAATTTTAACCTGATCGATACACCTGGACACGTAGATTTCTCGTACGAGGTTTCACGTTCTATAGCAGCCTGTGAAGGTGCATTACTAATTGTAGATGCTTCGCAAGGGATTCAGGCACAGACTATTTCCAATTTATACCTGGCTTTAGAGCACGACCTTGAAATTATTCCGATTTTAAATAAAATGGATTTACCCGGGGCTATGCCTGAGGAAGTTAAAGACCAGATTATTGATTTAATTGGCTGCAAACGTGAAGATATTATTCCTGCGTCTGGTAAAACAGGTTTAGGGATTCCTGATATAATTCAGGCCATCGTAGACCGCGTTCCTGCTCCTGTTGGCGACCCTGAAGCGCCCTTACAAGCCTTAATTTTCGACTCCGTTTTTAATTCTTTTAGAGGGATTATCGCTTATTACAAAGTGGTAAATGGTGAGATTAAAAAGGGAGATAAGGTAAAATTTATTAATACGGGCAAAGAATACCTGGCTGATGAGGTTGGTATTTTGAAGCTGGATATGGCACCTCGTAGCGTGGTTAAAACCGGCGATGTGGGTTACATTATTTCTGGCATTAAAGAAGCCAGAGAGGTAAAAGTTGGTGATACGATTACAACTGTGGCCAGGCCGTCGTTAGATGCCATTCAAGGTTTCGAAGAGGTTAAACCAATGGTTTTTGCAGGGATTTACCCTGTAGATACTGATGAGTTTGAAGAATTACGTGAGGCAATGCATAAGTTGCAGCTGAACGATGCTTCTATCGTTTTCGAGCCGGAAAGTTCTGCGGCACTTGGTTTTGGTTTCCGTTGCGGTTTCTTAGGGATGTTGCACATGGAGATTATCCAGGAGCGTTTAGAGCGTGAGTTCGATATGACGGTAATTACAACGGTTCCCAACGTATCGTACATTGCACACACTACAAAAGGTGATGAGTTTATCGTAAATAATCCATCTGATTTGCCAGATCCAAGTAAACTGGATTCGGTTGAAGAACCTTACATCAAAGCAAATATTATTACCAAGTCTGATTTTGTTGGTCCGATAATGTCGCTTTGTATCCAAAAACGAGGAGCGATTATTAATCAATCATATTTAACATCAGACAGGGTTGAGTTGGTTTTCGAAATGCCAATGGCCGAAATCGTATTCGACTTTTATGACAGGTTAAAAACACTTTCTAAAGGATACGCTTCGTTTGATTATCACCAGATTGGTTACCGTAAATCTGATTTAGTGCGATTAGATTTATTGTTAAACGATGAACCTGTGGATGCTTTATCTTCGTTAATCCATAGAAGCAATGCTTACGATTTCGGAAAGAAAATCTGCGAGAAATTAAGAGAATTAATCCCTCGTCAACAATTCGAAATTAAAATACAGGCATCAATTGGTGCCAAGGTTATTGCCCGCGAAACACTAAGTGCCTTACGTAAAGATGTAACGGCTAAATGTTATGGTGGTGATATTTCCCGTAAACGGAAGTTATTGGAAAAACAGAAAAAAGGTAAAAAACGCATGCGTCAGGTGGGGAACGTAGAAATTCCACAGACAGCATTTATGGCAGTTTTGAAATTGGATTAAAATAGAATCAAGATACAAGTATCAGGTATCAAGATTCTCGCAAATTTAAATAATAGTTAAAATTATAAAGAGCAATCAAGTAGACCATTTAGTCTTGATACTTGGTACTCACTACCCGATACTTTTAAAATGAAATTATTAGACGGTAAATACGTATCAGAAAAAGTTAAAGTTCAAATTGCGGAAGAAGCCGCTGAATTTTTAAATAAAAACGGTCGCAAGCCACACTTGGTTGCCATTTTAGTTGGTAACGATGGCGGCAGCGAAACCTATGTGGCCAGTAAGATGAAAAACTGCGAGAAAGTTGGTTTTAAATCATCACTACATAGATATGATAATTCGGTAACTGAAGCAGAATTATTAGCAAAAATTGAAGAAATTAATCAGGATGATGATGTGGACGGATTAATTGTTCAATTGCCTTTACCTAAACATATTGATCCGGAAAAAGTAACTGAAAAGATTGATTATCGTAAAGATGTAGATGGTTTCCATCCTGTAAATTTGGGCAGGATGATGCGTAACCTACCTTGTTTTATTCCGGCAACTCCTTATGGTATTTTATTGATGTTGCAAGAGTATGGTATCGACACGACAGGAATGCACTGTGTTGTTGTTGGCCGTAGTAACATTGTGGGTAGCCCAATGAGCATTTTAATGGCTCGTAACGCAAATCCAGGCAACTGTACGGTAACACTTACCCATTCACGTACTAAAGATTTAAAAGAGCAGGTCTTACAAGCAGATATTGTGATTGCCGCAATTGGCAAAAAGAATTTTGTTACTGCCGATATGGTAAAACCTGGCGCAATTATTATTGACGTAGGTATCAATAGGGAAACTTCTACTGAAACCAAATCTGGTTTTAAGTTATATGGTGATGTAGATTTTGAAAACGTAGCACCTAAAGCCTCTTACATTACGCCTGTTCCTGGTGGTGTAGGCTTAATGACGATTGTTGGTTTATTGAAAAACACACTGGCATCAGCTAGGAAAGAAATATATTCTTAAGGCTAAGGGGTTAAAGACAGAAGGTCTAAGACAAAAGCGGTTCATACATTTGAGCTGCTTTTTTTACGTATACTATTTTTAAATTGTACGTGTATTTTGTATATTTGTTTTATAAAACAACAAGACAATGGATGCTAAACTAACATTAAGCTTTAACCAAAACGTAGTTGATAGGGCAAAAAAATACGCTGCTGAAAACAACATCAGTCTTTCTCGCCTGGTAGAGCACCTCTTAACCCAGGTAACTGCTAAAGAATACAAATCTTTAGAAGACTTTCCCATTTCGGATTGGGTGAGCATGGTTGCTGAGGGTGAAGTAGAATATAAAAAAACGCCAAAATCAACACGTAAAGTTTCAAAAGATGAATTCTTTTCTTCTAAAAAGTAATCGATGGAGATATTTTTAGATGCGAATGTTCTTGTTTCTGTATTGAATAAGGAATATCCTCTTTATACCTACTCGTCGAGAATTTTAAGTTTAGCATCGCATCCAAATTTTGAAATTTATACTTCTCCACTTTGTTTAGCTATAGCATTTTATTTTGCTGAAAAAAAACATAAATCACATTTGGCCAAACAGAAAATCGATTTGCTTTGCCAACATATTAAGATTGCAGGAAATTCATCAAAAAGTGTTTTGGATACCTTGTCGAATAAATCAATTCACGATTTTGAAGATGGTTTAGAATATTACGCTGCCAAATCTGTCAATTGTAAATGTATTATCACAGAAGATATTGAAGATTTTTATTTCTCAGAAATTGAAATTTTGAACTGTCAGGAATTTTTTAAAAGATATTTGCTAAATTGATTTTATAATAGACTCGGCACTCTGATCTGATAGCTATAGGATTTATTTCAGGGCTTAATTAAAGAGGTGTTGAAATAAATTCAGCATGACGAGAGTAGATCATCTCCAAAGTTTACTCCACCAGCTTTCTTCAAAACCGATATAGAGACCATCTTGACGTAACTCTGTTTGATAGATATTGATATAGTCACCCTGTCCTTCGGCTCCCCTGCCTGTAGTTAAACTATATTCATATCGATGGATTGGGCAAACCAGGTTTCCGTTTTTACACCAGCCACCACTAAAATGGCCACCAGCATGTGGACAATGAGATTGGGTAGCAATGATTTCATCTTCATTGTTGATCAGACAGATCTGTTTTCCTGCAACCTCAATTGTTTTAATTGTATCAGGTTGAGGAATTTGATTCTTATTTAGCGCCTTAAACCACTTCATTTTGCTAAAATAATGCAAATAAATATCACTATTGTTTCATCTTTCTATTAAATTTCAAAAGAGGAACAGCATCACCATATTTTTTTAGGATATTTGCATCCTCAAAAATGAAACAAGAAATACCAGAAGACGGCACATTACTTCCTTTAATGGAAGAATTTTATACTATACAGGGCGAAGGATTTAATACTGGTAAAGCAGCTTATTTCATCCGTTTAGGAGGCTGCGACGTGGGTTGCCACTGGTGCGATGTTAAGGAAAGCTGGGACGCCGAAATGCATCCACTTACCCTAGCTGATGTAATTGTAGAGAATGCCGATAAATTTCCGGGTAAAGCTGTTGTAATTACCGGTGGTGAACCCTTAATTTATAATCTTGATTATTTAACCAACAAATTAAAAGAAAGAGGTATCCTTACCTTTATCGAAACGTCTGGTGCCTACCCACTTTCCGGAAATTGGGATTGGATTTGTTTGTCGCCAAAGAAATTTAAAGCACCAAGGCCAGATATTACACCATTTGCACACGAATTGAAGGTTATCGTTTTTAATAAAAGTGATTTTAAATGGGCAGAAGAATATGCCGCAATGGTATCTCCTACCTGCAAATTATATCTTCAGCCAGAATGGTCTAAGTCAACAGAAATTACTCCATTAATTATTGAGTATGTAATGGCTAATCCTAAATGGGAGATTTCTTTGCAAACACACAAGTTTTTAAATATTCCTTAAATTAGTTTACATTAGCTTTAATAACCAATGTTAATGTATGAGGTTTTGTCTATTCTTATTCTTGAGCCTATTCAGTGTTAATGCGTTTGCTCAGGTTTCGGGCAATAAAAAAGCACAAAACTTTTTCGAAAAAGCAAATCCGTTTATTCAAAAGCAAGATTATACCTCTGCAGAACAGGCTTTAAAAAGTGCTGTTGAAGCTGATCCTTTATTTCAAAATGCTTATATACTGCTTGCTGGGGTCTACAAAGTGCAAAAAAAATACCAAGAGGCCAGAACGGCTTACGAAAAAGCGATATTAATTAATAAAGCAGTAGCTCCTGAAGTAATTTATAACCTCGCAGAGACAGAATTTGCTACGCAGGATTATTTAAAAGCAAAACAGCATTTTAGTGATTTTTCGATGCAAAATTCTTCATCTGATCAAGCGAGAAGAGCAAAAAAATACCTTTTAGATTGCGATTTTGCTGCTATTGCAATAAAGAAACCGGTAAAATATAGCCCGACAAATTTAGGTGAAAGTGTAAATACAACCGATGCAGAATACTTTCCTGCAATAACTGCTGATGGCGAAACGCTAATTTTTACCCGCCAGGTTAATGGAAATGAAGACTTCTGGACTTCTCAGTTCAAAAATAATTCATGGAATACTGCTACTCCATTGTCAAGCAAGATTAATACGGCTAAGTACAATGAAGGTGCCCAAACCATTTCGCCTGATGGGAAATACCTGTTTTTTACAGGATGCAACCGACCAGATGGTTTAGGCAGGTGTGATATTTATGTTTCTCACCGTGAGGGGAAAGATTGGGGTGAGCCTTATAATGTTGGTCAGCCCGTTAATTCTGAATTCTGGGAATCACAACCTGCCATTAGCCCCGATGGAAGGACTTTATATTTTATTAGTAACCGGCCTGGCGGGTATGGTGGTTACGATATCTGGAAAAGTACCATTACCGATGATGCCAAATGGGGGCCTGCGATTAATCTTGGTCCAGAAATTAATACAGCTTTCGATGAGAATACGCCTTTTCTGCACGTAGATGGTAAAACGTTGTATTTTTCTTCAGATGGTTGGCCGGGTTTCGGGAATAAAGATATTTATTATAGCAGAATGGATAATGAAGGCAAGTGGCAAAAGCCAATTAATATCGGTTATCCAATCAACTCTTTCGAAGATGAAAGCGGTTTGGTAGTGAGTGCTAATGGCAATTCAGGATTATTTTCATCAACCTTAAAAGGTGGTTATGGCATGCAGGATATTTACAGTTTTGGCATGCCTGAAATAGCTAAGCCGCTAAAGGTATCTTATGTGAAGGGAATTGTGCGGGACCTGGACACTAAAAAAACGATTGAAAGCAACGTTCAGGTCGTAGATCTAAAAACCAATAAAACTGTTTTCGATGATTATACCGATCCGGAAACCGGACAATTTTTAGCTGTAATGCCTGTTGGAAGTAATTATTTGTTTAATGTAAATGCCGAAGGCTACATGTTTTATTCTGAAAACTTTGAGCTCAAAGCTGGTGATATCAACAAACCTTACCAGATTGAAGTTTACATTGAAAAAATAAAACAGGGCGGTAATGTAACCTTAAGAAACATTTTCTTCGATACCAATAAATTTAATCTTTTACCCGCTTCTATCCGTGAATTGGATCTGCTTATTGATTTTTTGCATCAAAATGAAAAAGTACAGATTGAAATTCAGGGGCATACCGATAATGTTGGTGATGATAAATTGAATGAAAAGTTATCTTTTAATAGGGCGAATGCCGTTTACGAATACCTGATTAAAAACAGTATAGATGCAAAAAGGCTTACTTTTAAGGGCTTTGGGACAAGTAAACCGATCGCTGATAATAAAACTGAAATGGGGAGAAAAAATAACCGTAGAACGTCGTTTGTGATTACGAAGGTTTAATTTTTCTTGTGTTCGTCATTATCCTTGACTTGTTTAAGAACCCTCCTCCAAGTAATCATAGTCCTGAAATAAATTAAGCATACAGAAATCTATAGCGTAAATCTAATTTTTTCCCTTTTAAGTATCCAAATTTCTGGTTAGTATCCGGTTAAAAGTTTATTTCTGGCTTGATTTGCTGCAATTACATCTTTTCTATTGTCTAATATTTTTGTAACTCCCTGGAAACAAATCATTAACAAAATAATTTTCAAAATGTTCATCCAATTTATACTTTTATAACATGGACAATGTAAAACCACTACCCGACTTATCAGCAGAAGAACAACGTGTTTTAGGCTCTTTAATAGAAAAAAGCCGTACTACACCCGATTATTACCCAATGACTTTAAATAGTTTAACAGCTGCATGTAACCAAAAAAGTTCGAGAAATCCTGTGGTAAATTACGATGAGGAGACCATAACTTTAACGCTAAACCAACTTAAGATAAAAGGTTTAATATCCACTGCTACAGGTGGTTCAAGCCGCGCAACTAAATACAAACATAATTTAGCCATTGTTTATCCTTTATTACCTTCGGAACTAGCTATTATCTGTCTGTTACTTTTACGTGGTCCATTAACACCAGGCGAAATCAATAGTAACTCAGGAAGATTATATGAATTTGAGAGCATAGAAGAGGTTTTAGAACAACTTCAAAAATTATCAGATGACGAGCCTGCATTTGTAAAACAATTGCCTAAAAAACAGGGACAAAAGGAAGCACGTTTCATTCATCTTTTAGGTGAACAAGCTGAAACCACTACCGAAATGGAAACTGAAACTATGGCTTCATCGCAGTTTGATCCTACAGAACTGGAAAACAGAATAGAAAAATTAGAACTGGAAATTGAAGAATTAAAAGAACTGGTAAATTTATTGATGGATAAGTAGGTTTTCTGAGTATGGTCGAAGACCCTTGCAAATTAACTTTCCGTGGTAAAAACTATTAAAAAACCAATGTCTTAGCGAGACGCTAAGACTAGTATAGTTAGAACTGGAAATTGAAGAATTAAAAGAGTTGGTTAATTTGTTGATAGATAAGTAGGTTTTTGAGTATGGTCGAAGACCCTTGCAAATTAAGTTTCCGTGCTTCTGTGTTTCCGTGGCAAAAACTATTAGAAAACTAATGTCTTAGCGAGACGCTAAGACCAGTATAAATCGTGATGCAAGCGCTTTAAGATTCCCGCATGCGCAGGAATGACGACCGTATTAATGGATTCTGTCTATAGTAGTGTAACGAAGAATCTCTGCATTTCTTTGTAGCAACTTTGGAAAAGCACTGCCAGAAAACTTTCTATTACTAAAAGATTCTTCACTACGTTCAGAATGACAGGGAAGTGGAATTTGTGAGGTGGCAACTCCAGAGATGATGGCCGTATTAAAACTACATCCATAAAAAAAGTGCCTGGCGATTAACCAAACACTTAATAAAATCCCTAATTAAGCTGGGAATAATAAAATCAATTAAGCCTTGTACTTTTTAAAAATAGTACTCGCGGTGTGACCGCCGAAACCAAAAGTGTTATTTAAAACGTAGTTGATCTCTTTTTTAATACTTTCTCCTAACACGAAATTCAGTCCTTTTGGAATATTTTCATCCAGATTTTTAGTATTAATCGTAGGCGGCACGATATTATCTCTGATCGATAAAATACTGATTACACTTTCTACCGCTCCTGCGGCACCAAGTAAATGACCTGTCATCGATTTTGTTGCGCCAATCACCACTGGTAAACCATTAAATACAGTATTAATTGCCTGAAGCTCACTTAAATCACCCAATCCGGTTGAAGTAGCGTGTGCATTAATATAATCGATTTTATCGGCAGTAATTCCGGCATCTTTCAAAGCTTTAGTCATACCCAGGGCCGCACCGATTCCATCTGGAGGTGTTCCTGTTAAATGATACGCATCAGCTGCCATTCCGCCACCAACAATCTCGGCATAAATATGTGCACCACGCTGTAAAGCGTGTTGCAGCTCTTCTAAAACCAAAGCACCTGCGCCTTCACTCATCACAAAACCATCTCTATCTTTATCAAAAGGTTTAGAAGCCCCCTGAGGATCGTCGTTATTTTTTGATAGCGCCTGGGCGGCGTTAAATCCGCCCACTGATGATTTAGTTAAGGCTGCTTCCGAACCGCCGGCAATCATGATGTTTGCTTTGGCCAAACGAATGGTATCAAAAGCATTAATAATGGCGGTATTAGACGATGCACAAGCCGATACGGTACAATAATTGGGGCCACGTAATTTATGACGGATAGAAATGGCTCCGGCAGCAATATCAACGATCATTTTCGGGATAAAATAAGGATTAAACCTCGGTGTTCCATCTCCGGCATGGAATTCTTCCAACTGTGATTCAAAAGTACCGATACCACCGTTTCCAGTTGCCCAGATTACCCCAACTTCTGCCAATTGCCCATCATTCATGGTACTAAAATTCAATCCGGCATCTTTTATCGCCTGATCACTCGAGCCGATAGCATATTGCGTAAAAAGGTCGTACTTTTTAATCTCTTTTTTCTCCAGGTATTCTTCAGGATTAAAATCCTTTACTTCACCTGCAAATTTCGTTTTAAATTTACTCGAATCAAATTTTGTAATTGGGCCAATGCCACTTTTTCCAGCTAATATTTGTTGCCAAAATTGCTCAACAGTATTGCCAAGCGGGGTTATCGCACCTAAACCTGTTACTACTACTCTTTTCATTTTATTGTTTTTTAGTCAATTCCCCTGGATAAAAATCAACATTAACTATCCAAAAGGTATTTTAATATAGCAGGAATAGCTACAAAGACCCTATCGTTTCATTAAGATTGAGTAAATACAGGATTTACACTTAATGGCGCGAAAGTAACAATTCCTATACTCAAAAGCGTCATCTAAATGGAAACAACAATTTCTTTTGCTTTCCTGCTATATTATTTTATTGCTCAACAGAATCGATCCAGGCTTTTCTATCTGTATTCATCACATTTAAAGCATCAACTGGCGACTGCCTGAACAGTTCATAAATTTTAGCCGTATCACCTACCCTGATTTCAAATTCATCACTAGCTAAAGCGGCCAAAAGCTCATCGGCTACAACCGAAGGTTTAATTCCGTTATGTCCACCAATTTCTTTCGAAAATTCGGTATCAACCAATGGTGGCATCAATTCAAAAACTTTAACAGTTGTTTCTTCTAAACTTAATCTTAACGAAGTGCTGTAAGAATGTAATGCTGCTTTACTGGCCGCATAAGTGGGTAAAGTAATCCCTGGAACGTAAGCTACGATAGATGAAACGTTTACAATAGCTGAAGTTTCTTGCTGTTTTAGTATCGGTAATAACTTTTGGTTAATCCTGATGATAGACAGGTAATTGGTTAACATTTCATCCTCTGCGTTGGCAAAAGCATCCTGGTTTGGATCGGCCAAATTATAAAGCGACGCTCTTCCAGCGTTATTGATCACGATGTTCAATTGGGGAAATTCTGCTTTGATTCGAGCCACCAATTGATCCACATCTTCAGCTTTGCTCACATCAGAAAGAATGGTGGTTACATTTTGTAGCGATGCTGCAGCTGCATCAAGCCTTTCCTGGTTTCTGCCGGTAATAATTACATGGTTATCCAAAGCAGTTAATTGTTTTGCGATTTCTAAACCGATGCCAGCTGTTCCGCCGATCAATAAAACGGTATTTTGTGAAGTTTTCATTTTTATATTTTTTAAAATTTTAAGATTAAACAAGTACTCAGGGCATGAGTCAGCGGAAATTTATAACTGCTCATGGCTTCAGATAATCAACACCATTCATCTGTAGCGCTTCCTTTGCTCCTCTAATGGGATATTCCCAAGTTATTATTTTGGTTATTTATTTAATAAAATACCAATCGGTATATTTTTAGTTAAAAATTTTTAGCCGAGGCTTTCAACATATTTTTTTAGTGACCCCATAATGAGGTTCCAATATTCCATTTTTGAGGTCAGCTTCGAAATCATGATGCCTCCTTCTACCATTGCGATAATGGTTAAAGCAATCTGTTCAGGATTTTGATCTGGATTGATCTCTTTACTGGCAATGCCGGCTTCAACCAGTTTGGCAATTTTGTTTTTCCAATCTAAAACAGCTTTTAACACTCTTCCACGTAATTCGGGGTGGGTATCGTCAGCATCAATTGCAGTATTCAAGACCGGGCAACCTCCTTCTGATAGTGAGCCATCCATAAATTTTTGATAAATACTAATGTATACTAAAAGCTTATCCTTTATGCTACTTTTCCTATTCATTTCAACGTCTATCGTTGATGATACATTTTTCAGGTTATAATCAAAAGCTGCTAAGGCCACTTCATCCTTATTGGCGAAGTTGCCATAAATGCTCCCCTTAGTTAAGCCTGTAGCAGCAGTGATATCATTTAGAGAAGTACCTGCATAACCTTTCATATTAAAAATCGGTGCGGTTTTCTCTACAATAAAATTTCTCGTTTTTTCTGCTTTGGTCATATTGTTCTGAATTGACGATGCAAATATATACCAATCGGTATATTAATTCCAAATTGTTTTATCACCAGAATCTCCTTTTCGCATGAAGCTATTATCAATTAATGTATGCCAAAGAAAAAGTGCATTATTTGTTTTACGTTTGAATTTTGTAACTTTGATTTATGAACAAACCAGAAAGCATCGAAGACTTTTATCAGAATAAATTTAGTTTTCTTCCCGATAATTTACAAAACGGCGTTGGACACTTTAACGTTTTTAAACTGGAAGATTGTTTAAGGGACGATTCAAAACCGATGAGTTATAACCGAAGGGATTATTATAAGATCTGTCTTACCCGTGGTCATAATGTATACCATTATGCTGATAAGAGTATCGAAATTAATGGCACTGCACTCATTTTTTTTAATCCGTTGGTACCTTATACCTGGGAACTCGCCACTGGCAATAAAAGTGAAGTAACGGGTTATTTCTGTATTTTCACAGAAGCTTTTTTTAAGGAAAAGATCCGTGGAAACATTGGTGATCTGCCCATGTTTACGCCTGGGGGGAAACCTGCATATTTTTTAAATGAGCAGCAGGATAAACAGATAGAGGCTATCTTCGGTAAAATGTTTGATGAAATCAACACTGATTATGTGTATAAATACGATCTCCTTAGGAATTACATTACTGAAATTACCCACTTTGCGCTAAAAACCCAGCCATCAGAAAGTTTATTCAAACATACCGACGCCAACACCAGGATTACTTCCGTTTTTACGGAACTACTGGAACGCCAGTTTCCAATTGAAACTACCACGCAAAGGCTTACCATGCGCTCGGCCAAAGATTATGCCTCACAACTTTCGGTACATGTAAACCATTTAAACCGGGCCATTAAAGAAACTACTGGTAAAACCACCACAAACTATATTACAGAGCGTTTATTGAGTGAAGCAAAGGCTTTACTGAAGCATACGGACTGGAATATATCAGAAATAGGTTATTGCCTGGGGTTTGAGGAACCTACTCATTTTAACAACTTTTTTAAAAAACTGACCAACCATACCCCTACTTCTTATCGGATTGTTTGAATTTCGTAATCATAAGTTTGATTAACGTAATAAAGTGAATCCATCTGCGCCGTAATTTTGTCTTAACAAAAAGGATAAAACTATGGGCATGAAAAAAGTTTGGTTTATTACCGGAGCTTCAAAGGGCTTAGGATTAAGTTTAGTTCACCAACTCTTAAAAGCTGGCCAATCAGTTGCGGCCACCTCAAGAAATATTGATGAACTTAAAAAAGCAGTAAATAATAACGGTGGAAAATTTCTTCCACTGGCCGTCAACCTGGCCGATGAAAAAAGTGTTGAGGAAGCGATACAGGCTACCATCGCAAAATTCGAAAGAATAGATGTTGTGATCAATAATGCAGGTTATGGCATTGGGGGCAGTATTGAAGAATTGAGTGATTCAGAAACGCGCAACAGTTTTGATGTAAATGTTTTCGGAACGCTAAATGTAATCAGAAAAGCTTCACCTTATTTAAGGGCACAACGTTCGGGGCATATCATTAACATTGCATCAATTGCAGGTATTGCTGGCGCAACCGGCTGGGCAGTATATGCAGCAGCAAAATCAGCTGTGATTGCATTATCAGAAGTATCGGCCGAAGACCTTAAAGAATTTGGCATAAAAGTAACCGTGGTTGCTCCGGGCGCATTTAGAACCAGTTTCTTAACTGCTGATTCGTTGATGTTGGCTGCCAATCCCATTGCTGAATATGAAGAAGTAAGGGCAATCCATTCCAAATATTTAAAAATGGATGGCCAACAGGTTGGAGATCCGGAAAAAGCAGCTGCAGCCATGATCTCGCTGGCCAGTATGCCTAATCCACCGGTACATTTACTATTGGGAAATGATGCTTTTCAAAGGGCAAACACGAAGATAGAGACTTTAACAAAAGAGTTCAAAGACTGGAAAGCCATCACGATTTCGACGGATTTTGACAATTAATTATGAGCTAATGGCGATTTAGCAATCAAAAAAGAGGTTGTATCATAAACCTAATTTCACTAGAATTTGTCACGTTGAGCCTGTCGAAACGCCTTAAAAAATGTTATGGGATGTCCTTCGACAGGCTCAGGATGACAGTGTTATTTTATGATACGCCTTATCAATTCATTTCATTCTAAAAAAAAATATCATGGAAAATCAAAAAGTTTGGTTTGTAACAGGCGCGTCCAAAGGTCTGGGATTAACCTTAGTAAAAACATTATTAAACAATGGCATTAATGTTGCTGCAACTTCAAGAAATTTAAACGATTTAATCAAAGCGGTTGGAGAACACGAAAACTTTTTACCTTTAAGCGTTGATTTAATCAATGAAGAAAGTGTAGAGACTGCAGTGAGTCAAACGATCAGTAAATTTGGTCAGGTAGATGTGGTGGTAAACAATGCTGGCTATGGAATGCTTGGTGCATTGGAAGAATTGAGCGACAAAGAATCGCGTCAGAATTTTGATGTGAATGTTTTTGGTTCGTTAAATGTAATCAGGAAAGTGCTTCCTCAATTGCGGAAGCAACAATCGGGTCATATTTTCAATATTTCCTCTATCGGTGGATTCTCTGGGAATTTCCCAGGCTTCGGAATCTACTGTGCCACAAAATTTGCAGTAGTTGGCTTTACAGAGTCATTAGCGGCTGAAGTAAAATCACTAGGCATCAAAGCAACAGTGGTAGAGCCTGGTTATTTCAGAACAGCATTTCTTACAGAAGGATCATTAGCAGTGCCAAGCTCACCGATTGATGCCTATAAAGAGGTGCGCGACTCGCAAGCGGCACATCAAAACGACATCAATAACCAACAGCCAGGCGATCCGGCCAAAGCAGTTGAGGTGATTATTGAAGCTGCAAAAAGTGAAAACCCACCGCTTCATTTATTCTTAGGCCCTGATGCTTATCAGGTAGCTGATGCAAAAATTGCAGATGTACAAAGAGATATGGCGAATTGGAAATATCTGGCGACAGCTACCAATTTTGATGAGGTTGGAGCTTAATATCTAAATCAATCGTCATTGCGAGAAGGCTTTTCAGCCGACGAAGCAATCTTACAACGATCGCTAGTCGCGTGAGCTTTAAGATTGCTTCGTGCCTCGCAATGACGATTTTTCTACTTGATTTTGCCCTTCAAAATATCTCCTCCTAAACCACTTCGCCACGTTAACCAATGCAATTAATGCTGGTACTTCAACTAATGGACCGATTACACCGGCAAATGCCTGTCCAGAATGAATTCCAAATACACCAATGGCCACAGCAATTGCCAGCTCAAAATTATTGCCTGTAGCCGTAAATGCAATAGCGGTACTTTTTCTATAATCTGCACCAAAATATTTACCAGCAAAGAAGCTGATCACAAACATTACCACGAAATAAATAACCAACGGCAGGGCAATTCGCAGCACATCCATTGGGATCTGCACAATTAATTCTCCTTTTAAACTAAACATTACCACAATTGTAAATAGCAGGGCAATTAAAGTTACCGGCGAAATCATTGGAATAAAAGTTAAGCGGAACCATTCTTCACCTTTCCATTTAATCAGTATTTTTTGACTTAAAATGCCCATTAAAAATGGAATGCCCAGGTAAATACCCACACTTTTTGCAATCTCTATAATAGAAATTGATACGGCCAAGCCTTTTAAACCGAATAAAGGAGGCAAAATGGTAATAAAGAAATAGGCGAATACACTATAAAGCAATACCTGGAAAATACTGTTCAGTGCGATTAAACCTGCAGCGTATTCGCGATTCCCATCGGCAAGCTCATTCCAAACCACCACCATGGCAATGCATCGCGCCAAACCGATCATAATTAAGCCGACCATGTATTCAGGATAACCATGTAAAAAGATAATCGCCAGGAAAAACATCAGGATTGGTCCGATTATCCAGTTTAAAACGAGCGATGTGCTTAATATTTTTACGTTTTTAAATACTTCACCTAAATTCTGATATTTAACTTTTGCTAAAGGAGGATACATCATCAGGATCAATCCGATGGCTAAAGGAATATTTGTACTCCCGCTCGAAAATGAATTGATCAAGACCGCAGATGAAGGAAATAAATAGCCCAACGATACACCTAAAAGCATGGCTAAAAAAATCCAGAGTGTTAAATAACGATCTAAGAAGCCTAGTTGTTTTCTTTGAGCTGCCGATGCACAAACGTTTACTGACATATTAGCCTTTTAAGTTTTTGTTTACAAAATCTTCCATGTAAGCCTTTACCAGATCTCTCGTGCTTCTAAATTCGACCATAATTTCCTCATCACTACCTACCGCTTTTGCAGGATCGGGAAAGTTATGGTGTAGTTTTATTGCCTGCGTCGGGAAATATGGGCAGCTTTCTTTAGCGTGGTCGCAAACAGTAATCACATAATCGAAAGGCACATCAAAATACTCCTCAATATTGTTAGAGGTTTGACCTGAAATATCGATTCCATCTTCAGCCATTACTTTTATCGCCCTTGGGTTAACGCCATGAACTTCGATACCCGCGCTGTAGATTTTAGCTTTGTTTTTAGCGAAATATTTTAAATATCCTTCTGCCTGTTGACTTCTGCAACTATTTCCGGTGCAAAGCACCAATACATTTTTCATCATTTTAAAATTTAAATTCTTAACAACAACCGCTGCCTGGTGTACAACTATTTTGATCAGCAGCGAGGTTAACCAACTCGATTTTTCTTTTTAAAGGCTGAGCAGGTGCACAACATTCTTCACCTGCTGCAGTAGTGCCACAACTTCCGCCACGGTTAATTGCTTTACATTGGGTAGCATCAGGTGTTAGATCCAAAATCAGGTTCTCGCCGTCAATTTTAAATTCACCTGGAAACATCTGCCTGGTATCGAACGCAGAATTGCCGAATTCAATTTTCACAATTCCATTGGGGTTTAGCTGCAGTTTACTTTCTACCAGTTCGATAATTGACAATGCTTTTTTAACCTGCATCGCCCTACCCTCTTCTTCTTCGGTGGGTTCCCATAACTGTATAATAATTTCAGTCCAGGCGTTCATCACTCCTCCACAATCTACCGAAACAATCGGTGCCTGTTTAATTTCGGTGATGTGATAATTGGCATTCACCCATTTACCCGGAGCATATTGAAACTGGAATAGCAATTCTGGATGTTGTTGAAGTTGGGCCTTAAAGATGCTCCATGTTGTCGAAGATGTATTGATCATAATATTGCAATTTAACGATTGATTTAGATAAAAAATTTTAACAGCAGTTTTGTTCGCCTTTATATGACGCAAAGAAATCACCCAGCTGTGTTTGTAATAACTTCCAGGTTTTAGGTTCAATGCAATAACAAATGCTCACTCCTTCAATGGTTCCCTGTATAATACCTGCATTTTTAAGTTCTTTTAAATGCTGAGAAATAGTTGCCTGAGCTAAGCCAAGTTCTTCAACTAAATCACCACAAATACAGGTATTCGATTTAAGGATGCGCTGAAGAATCGCAATCCGCGCAGGATGTGCCAGCGCTTTTAATAACGCTGCCATCTGGTTTTGTTCTTCAGTAAAGATTTCTGTTTTGGTAAGTCCCATAATTTTACATCGCAATATTACGATAGATAAATTAGATATAAAAATTTATTTTTAATTATAGGTTTTCAAAACAGATTATTTAGAGAAAGAGTTGGTGTGTTTTTTTTGCCACGGAGGCAAGGAAAAACACGGAAATTTGGGCGACAATGGCCCTTGCCTTTCACTCCGTTATAAATGCAGAGAATTTAACAAAAAGTATCGTCATCTCGACTGAAACGCAGTGGAATGGAGAGATCTATCTCGAGATAGATTTTGCTTCGCAGAGCCTTCGGGTTCTCGACTACGTTGCACTCCGCTCGAAAGGACGACATTCGAAGGGTAAACAAAAAACCGTTGACCAAAAATTAGTCAACGGTTCAATACTAAAGTGATGTATCGCCTATTTCTTCGGTTTTGCGCTCATGTAAAAAGTAAGCTTTCCACCGTTGGTGATATCTGCATGTCTGATTTTATGATCGGTAATTTCTTTGCCGTTTAATAAAACTTTTTCTACATAAACAGTTTTATCGCTTTGTTTGATAGCTTCAACAGTAAATGTTTTACCGTTCTCTAAGTTAACTACAGCTTTATTAACCAACGGACTACCCAATGAATATACATCAGAACCTGGTGCTACCGGATAAAATCCTAACGAAGAGAACATATACCAGGCGCTCATTTGTCCACAATCGTCATTTCCACCCAAACCATCAGCAGTAGGTTTGTACTGCATGTTTAGGATGTGGCGGATCTGTGCCTGTGTTTTCCATGGCTGGTCGGTCCAGTTGTAAATGTAAGCGATATGGTGCGCGGGCTCATTACCATGCACATATCCGCCAATAATACCTTCGCGGGTAATATCTTCAGTATGCGCAAAAAACTCGTCGGGTAAATGCATCGTAAACAAAGTATCTAAACGAGTTGCAAATTTCTTTTTACCGCCCATCATTTCAATCAGCGAAGCCGGATCTTGGGGAACAAAGAAACTGTAATTCCAGCTATTACCTTCAATAAAACCTTGCCCTTCGGTATCTTTTGGATCAAACTCCTTTTTAAAAGAGCCATCTGCCAATTTAGGGCGCATGAAACCAGAAGCACTATCGTAGTTGTTTTTCCAGTTGTTAGCGCGTTTGATAAATTCGTCGTAAACATCCATACGGTTTAATTTCTTAGCCAGTTGCGCAATCGACCAATCATCGTAAGAATATTCTAAGTTATTGGAAACAGAAATACCCGATTTTTCTGCAGGGATATAACCTTTATCCATATAATAGCCAATTCCTTCATAGTCGCGGTGTTTTGCTGTTGCAATGCAGGCATCCAATGCTTTGTTCGCGTCGCCATTGTAGGTGCCCTTAATAATCGCATCAGATATTACAGAAACACTGTGGTAACCGCTCATACACCAGTTATCGTTGGCATAATGCGACCAGATCGGCAACATGTGCAAACTACTTTGATCGTAATGCGCCATCATCGATTTCACCATGTCATTACTTCGGCTTGGTTGCATAATATTAAAGAATGGATGCAGGGCGCGGTAAGTATCCCAAAGTGAGAATGTAGTGTAATTGGTAAAACCATCAGCTTTATGCACCCCTTGATCTAAACCTTTGTATTCTCCGTTAATATCGGTATATGTTGTTGGATTGATAAAAGCATGATATAAGGCGGTGTAAAAGTTGATTTTATTATCGTTAGAAGTTGTTACCTGTATTTTATTCAATTCTTTATTCCAGGTAGCTTGTGCCTGTGTTTTTACTTTTTCGAAATCCCAGCCTGCAATCTCTGCACGCATATTCTGCAAGGCATTTTCCTGACTAACCGGAGATAAAGCAAATTTAATCTTGATCTTCTCCCCTTCCTGGGTATCGAAATCAAAGAACATTTTTAACTTCTTGCCTGCAATTTCAGGGAAGTTCTGTTCCTGGTTAAACTTTCCCCAAAAACCTCTATAAGCCTGTTTAGCATCGTAACTTTTACGTCCATAGCTTTTAAAAGGTTTAGAAAAACTCATTGCAAAATAAACTGTTCTGGTTCTCGCCCACCCATTGGTTTGACGGTAACCGGTAATTAGTGTATCATTCACAACACGAACGTAAGTCCACACTGTTTTTTCTTCGTAATTGTAAATACCAGCCATCAGGTCCAAAATAATATGCGATTGATCCGATTTAGGAAAAGTATATTGATGCATTCCTACCCTTGTGGTTGAGGTTAATTCGGCGGTAATGTTATCATCGTCCAATTTAACTTTGTAATAACCTGCCTCTGCAACCTCATTGGCATGAGAAAATGCAGAACGGTAACCACCTTTTGGATCTGATGCTGTACCTGGATTCAATTGTAATTTACCCTGAGTAGGCATAATCAGAAAGTCACCTAAATCTGAGTGGCCGGTACCACTAAAATGCGTATGACTAAAGCCGGTAATGGTTTTATCCTCATATTTATAACCTGCACAGTATTTATATACATCGCCATTGTATTTTCCGTTTACTTCGTAGGATAAAGTATCTGTCTCGGGGCTTAGCTGAACCGAGCCAAATGGAACTGTTGCACCAGGATAGGTATGCCCCATTTTAGATGTACCAATAATGGGCTTGACATACTGCACCAGGTTCTGCTGTGCCGATGCCATCATGGCTGAAAGCAAAAGACAAGGCAGGATAACTTTTTTAATCATATCTTTTAAAATTTAGCTTGTTTTTTTATTGAATTTTTATTGAAAATTCTAAGGTATTAATTTATCTTCAAATATGCATAATTCACACAACTAAAACGTTTAAGTAAAACAAAAAATACATTTTAGATTATTGAACATACCATTTATTATTGCTTTAAACCACACAGGCTTTTATAACCTGCGAGTTTTGGAGAAAAAGAAGTCAATTTTTATATGCACCACGCTATTTTAAACTTGACTTCTTTTGTTTTTAGGCCAAATAGTTTACTAAAAAAGCTTTTTCTCTGCTATGGAATACAGATTCTGTTAAATAAACCTGATATAAGCGTAAAGCCCACATCCCGATTTTTCATCGGGAGAGAACTTGCAGCGATAGCGGGGCTACGAACAGCTATTAACACTGAACCGCTCATTTTCAAAGTAACGTTGACCACCTTAGCCACCTTAAGGAGATAAAGGCAAGTAATTTAGTCGCTGCTTTTTACAAGTAACTGACTTCCTTTAAATAATTTCAGCTAAATAAACCTTATTTTTGCATCCAATATTTTTAAGATGAGTAAACACGGTAGAATTCTGGTTGCCATGAGTGGCGGGGTTGATAGTTCGGTAGCGGCTGTAATGTTGCACGAGCAGGGTTATGAGGTTATTGGCTTAACTATGAAGACCTGGGATTATGCTACTTCTGGTGGGAGCAGTAAGGAAACTGGCTGTTGCTCATTAGACAGCATTAACGATGCCCGTACACTTGCCGTAAACTATGGTTTTCCGCATTATATCCTCGATATCAGGGACGAATTCGGCGATTATGTAATCGATAATTTTGTTGATGAATACCTTGCCGGAAGAACGCCAAACCCATGTGTATTATGCAATACACATATTAAGTGGGAAGCGCTTTTAAAACGTGCCAATAAGCTGGATTGCGAATTTATTGCAACCGGGCATTATGCCAATATCCGTCAGCAAGACAGCGGCCGTTATGTAATTTCGAAAGGAAAAGACGAAAATAAGGATCAATCTTATGTACTGTGGGGTGTTTCGCAAGAAAACCTCTCACGAACCAAATTCCCATTGGGCAGCTTTGCAAAATCTGATATCAGACAGATGGCTTTAGATATGGGGCAAGAGGAACTGGCTAAAAAATCGGAGAGTTACGAAATCTGTTTCGTTCCGGATAACGATTATAGGGCTTTCCTAAAACATAAAGTAGAGGATTTAGAAGACAGAGTAGCCGGTGGAAATTTTATTTTAAGTAATGGAATGGTTGTTGGGCAACATAAGGGTTATCCTTTTTATACCATTGGTCAACGTAAAGGTTTAGGCGTTGCCTTTGGTGAGCCCATGTTTGTGACGCAAATTCTGCCTGAGAGCAATACCGTAGTTTTGGGTAAAGCTGAGGAACTTGAACGCCGCGAAGCTATGGTACGTAACATTAACCTGATAAAATATGCAAGCATTGAAGAACCAATGAATGATGTAATTACTAAAATCCGTTACAAAGATGCAGGTATGTTAAGTACAATTGTTCAGGAAAAAGATAAAATGCGTGTAGTTTTTGATCATAATGTTTCAGCAATTGCCCCTGGTCAATCGGCTGTATTTTACGAAGGAAATGATTTACTGGGTGGTGGGTTTTTGGTTTAATAGATTGTCAATTCTTCTTATTGAGCATTAATATAATAGGCGGCGACTCTAGATCTAAGCGGTCGTCATTTCGAGCGGAATGGAGAAATCTGTCTAGATAGATCTCTCCATTCCGCTGCGCTTCAGTCGAGATGACGATCTTTTTTTATAAAAGAATTTTATAACTATTCACTTCCCTTAAAAACATTAATCGATGCGGTTTTCCAGTGGATGTAACCTAAATTACCGCAGGTTTGCGCTACAAAGTTTTCTACATCCTCCGGCACATCGTTAACTACACGCCATCTGATTTTATATTTTGGGTTATAACTGATATAAACCACCAAATCATCACTACGTTGCCCGATGGCTTGTAAATGCTGCAAATGGATGTCCTGCAAATCTGCAGCAGCAATCCTCAGTCTTTCATTCATGATTTTACCTAATGAAAGATCTGGTCTGAAATCTGTTTCGAATATGGCTAAAACGGTAACGGTCATAGAAAAATAAATATATCAGCAAACAAACCAAGCTAGAAGCTTTTTGTTTAAAATCATCAATTAAATACATCGAATTATCTTGATGATAGTTCCTGTATCTTGTCTCTCCAAAAGCAAATCTATACTAAAAAAATTAGTATCAAAATTTATTTTTATATTTTTTTTAGTCAGCGTAAAAATTATAGAAACGTATGACAAGAGCCACTAATAAGGTTAATAACTCAGGAATTGTGCATAACTATCTTAAACATCTGATAACTAGATTAGTTATCCATATAACAAAAGTAGAGCTTATGAAAAAGTGCATCTATGTAGTGGAAGATAATCCGAGTATCAGAGAAATCATCGAATTTTTACTGATCGAAGAACTTTACGAGGTAAAAACCTGCCCTAACACCTACGATTTTTGGTTCGAAATGAGTAAACACCTGCCAGATATGGTAATTCTTGACATTATGTTACCAGATGGAAACGGGCTGGACATTTGCAATACCCTTAAGCGAAATATTAAAACATACAATATTCCGGTAATGATGATGTCGGCCAATAACCATTTAAATGCAGTTAAGGCAAAGTGCGATGCAGAAGATTTTATCAATAAACCTTTTGATCTAAATGATTTTGCCAGCAGGGTTGAGAAATATTTAGCAGCGTAATTTTTTAGTCTAAAGTCATTAGTTCACAGTCTTTAGTCGATTATTTATTTTACTAATGACCAGTGAACTAATGACTAATTAACCATCTAAATTGATATACTTTCGATTGCTTTATCCAAAGCCATATCCTTTAAATCTGGAATGCTTACGCCTTCTGCGCGATATGCGGTAATATCGGTCATGCCCATAAAGCCAAGAACGGATCTTAGATAAGATTCTGTAAAATCAAAAGGTTTCATCGGTCCTTCTGAATATACACCACCGGAAGAAATCGCCAGGTATACTTTTTTATTTTTTACCAAACCTTCAGGGCCTTTTTCTGAGTAGCTGAATGTTTGACCGGCACGTGCAATATGATCGATCCATGCTTTTAAAGTAGATGGGATGCCGAAATTATACAATGGCGCACCGATTACAATCACATCAGCATCTTTAAGTTCGGCAATGGCCTCATTTGAATGTTTTATTGCTTCCGTAAATTCTGCGGTGTGATTTTCTTGCGGTGTAAAAAAAGAATTGATGTGCACCTCTTCCAAATGTGGAAATGGGGTATTGGTAAGGTCGTGAGTTGTTAAAGTACTATCGGGATTTGCAGCCTGTAATTTTTCTACGATCGCATTTCCCAATTTAATACTGAAAGATGCGTTGCCTCTAGGGCTTGATATAAGATGTAATATTTTCATTTTTTGCCTTTTATGTCTGGCAAAATTATGGATACAAAGTATCAAAAAGCTATTACTATACCAAAGGATAGTGCTATCCTTTGGTATAGCTGTCTATTTTTTTAGAACAAAAAAATCCTATTTATTTGATTTACTGGCTAAAGCATTCACCTGTTTTAAATGTTTTTTCAATACGGGTAAATATTTATTGGCATATACTTTAACCTCCGGATCAGTAGACTGCGATGCTTTTTCAAACAAAGAAGTCGCACTTTGATGATCGATAGCCATCATCTCGATATAGGCTTTATCAAATGAAGTCCCATTTAAGTTTTTCAATTTTTCAATCGCATTGGTCACGTCAGCTTCAGTAGCACCATTTGCAGTTATTTTCGCCAGACCTGCATTACCTGCTTCACCGCCGGCATTTTTGGTTCTTGAAGTATCCCGCATGTTCTCAGGTGATGAATCTACCCTTCCATCTGGTCGTAGTTCACCTTCTGGCCTGCTCATTGGTAAATTTACTTTCTTAAGTTTTGCCAATGCTCTTAATTCTTCATTGGCCCTGGTATGATCATCAATCATCATCTTGCCAAATGCCTTGATCTTTTTATCTGTTGCTTTCTCTGCCGCAAGTTTACCTGTCAATACCTCTTTCATTCCTGCAATTGCTGCTTGTTGCAAAAATTGCGCAGTTGTTAATGTATCTTGTTGGTGCGTATAATCTGTTAAAATTGAATAATGCCAATCAGCTTTTGCAATCGCATTAAATGAAGTAGCTGAAATTATCATTCCCACTACTGCTATTTCCCTGGTATTGAAACGGTTTTTCATGATTAAGTAATTAAGGTAAAACGCATTAATAGAACCCGGTTAAGACATAAAAAGTTTGAATAATAAACCTCATTATTTAAAATGGTACAACACCAGGGGTTTAAGATTTTAAATTTTCACTAAACTTAATCCAATTTTATCCTGTTCTATTATAAAAAACATATACTATGGAAAATCAAGAAAACAACCAACCAGAAGAAGAAATTCAAAATATTGAACAGTTCCAAATCAACCGTTCGGAGGGAAATGCAGCCGATGGTCATGCGACTCCTGATCCATCTGAAGATAATGAATATACAGAGGATGAAGTGCAATTTGCTGATGGAGAAGGCACACAATTAAACGAAGAGATTGAAGATCCGGAAGACGAAGAAGATGATGATGAAGCAGAAACAGATGATTACAACGAGTCGGATGTAGAAGAGTTGGATAAAGATCCAAACGCCTACGAAAAGGAAGATGGCGAAATGCTATAAAGCAATTCTATATCAAGAATACAGGATGCCAGGCAAAATTGTCTGGCATTTTTATTTAAACAATGACGATCCGCAGTATTTACAAAAAAGTGCATCACTATCGTGCCCTTCCCTGCTACAACCCGGACACGATTCTGGCATTTCTTTTTTATGTTTTGCAGCCATAGCAATATCGTGGGTAATGATTCCTGTGGGTACAGCAATAATGGCATAACCGATTAACATTACAACAGAAGCTACAAATTTACCTAATGGCGTAATAGGCGAAATATCGCCATATCCAACGGTGGTTATGGTTACAATAGCCCAATAAATACTTTCGGGGATGTTTGAAAAACCATTTTCCCGTTTTTCTACCAAATACATAATAGAACCCAGAATTACCGTGATGGTTAAAACAGTAAGCAGAAATATGCTAATCTTTCGGACGCTATTTTTTAAGGCCTGGGTTAAGAAATTAATCTCTGTTAAAAAATGTCCCAGTTTGAAAATCCTGAATACCCGAAGCAATCTTAACGCCCTAAAAACCAGCAAAGATTGTGCACCGATGAAAAATATGCTTAAATAAGAAGGCAATAAGGCAATCAAATCTATAACACCCAAAGGACTAGTGATATACCTGATTGGTTTGCGGATACTCACCAACCTTAAAATATATTCGATGGTAAACAGCGCGGCAAAAATCCATTCCATGATATTGAACAGCTTACCATAATGTTGGTGAATACCAACAACACTATCAAGCATTACCACAATAATGCTCGAAAATATCGCAATCAATAATCCAACATCAAAAGCCTTACCGGCTGGTGTATTCGATTCGTAGATAATTTCGTGCAGTTTAAAACGCCAATCTTTAGGTGAATCTGATGCCATAATTTTTCAAGTAGTTTTAAAGGTAACAGAAATTACCCATTTACCACTTCTCCACCATTAACATGTATTACCTGCCCCGTTATAAAAGAAGCATCTTCAGATGCAAGAAATACATAAGCAGGTCCAAGTTCTGAGGGCTGTCCTGCCCTTTCCATTGCGGTTTCACTACCAAAAGATTTGATCTTTTCTTCGTCAAAAGTAGATACAATGAGTGGTGTCCACACAGGTCCGGGTGCCACCGCGTTTACACGGATCCCTGTTTTGGCTAAATTTGTAGCGAGTGAACGGGTAAAAGATGTTATTGCACCTTTAGTTGAAGAATAATCGATCAGGTTTGGCGAAGAACGATATGCCGTTACCGACGTGGTATTGATAATGCTATCGCCTGCCTGAAAATGTTTCAATACTTCATCAGCAAAATAAAAATAACCAAATATGTTGGTGCGGAAAGTATCTTCCAGCTGTTTTTCATCAATTTTTTGTGGGTCTTTTTGTGGGATTTGCATTCCCGCATTATTGACCAGAATATTGATCTTACCAAATTTTTTAACCGTGGTTTCCACAGCTTTTTTGCAAAAGGTTGATTTTTTTACATCTCCTTTAATCAATAAACAATTTTTACCTTCAGCTTCAACCATTTTCTGGGTTTCTTTTGCATCAATATCTTCATTCAAATAAACAATAACTACATCAGCCCCTTCCCTTGCAAAATGAACCGCTACTGAACGGCCAATGCCGCTATCTCCACCGGTAATGAGCGCTACTTTCTGATTCAATTTTCCGACACCTTTATAACTAGCCTTTATTACTTCTGGTCTTGGATCCATTTTCGCTTCTATGCCCGGTTGTTTGTTTTGTTTGGCAGGTGTTTTTTGTGTTTTCATAGCTTATTATCAATTAAAATTCCTTCGTGCTGCCATTTAAACAAGAATTGCATCATCAAAGTTTTAATAATACTTATCACATAAAGAGACACCTAACCAATTTAACTTAATATTTTGCTCATATTCCATCATTTTAGAAGCCTCTGGTGCAGTAAATTAGCTATTTAAATGCTAACCAAAAAAAACCACAAATGAGAAAAATAATCCTGACAGCTTTATTTGTCATCAGTTTAACCTTACCCAACTTTGCTCAAAAACGTTTGAGCAATGAAACCCCAGTCCAAAAAACCAAAAGAATGGAATGGTGGACGGATGCCCGTTTTGGCATGTTCATCCACTGGGGTTTGTATGCATTGCCCGCGCGCCACGAATGGGTTAAAAGCAATGAACACATCACCAACGAAAACTACCAGAAATATTTCGATCAGTTTAATCCCGATTTATTCAACCCAAAACAGTGGGCTAAGGAAGCAAAAGCCGCTGGAATGAAATATGCCGTACTCACCACCAAACACCACGAAGGCTTTACCTTGTTTGATAGCAAATACACCGATTATAAAGCCACCAATACACAGGCAAAAAGAGACCTGGTAAAAGAATTTGTGGAGGCTTTCCGCGCAGAAGGCATCAAAGTAGGTTTTTATTATTCGCTGATTGATTGGCACCATCCTGATTTTACAGTTGATAGGTATCATCCCTTAAAACCTAATAATGATAACGAAGCTGAATATACAGCATTAAACAAAAACAGGGATATGGCTAAATATCGTAAATATCTATACGATCAGGTAACGGAACTGTTAACCAGGTATGGGAAAATCGATATTCTATGGGCCGACTTTTCATATCCCGGCAAACACGGTAAAGGCCGTGATGATTGGGGCTCGGTTGCACTACTTAAACAAATTAGAAAACTGCAACCACAAATTATTGTAGATAACCGTTTGGATCTTAATGATTATGAGGATGGTACAGATTTCGAAACACCAGAACAGGTTAGTCCGAAAGAATTGGAAAAATACCGCGGAAAAGTTTGGGAAACTTGTCAAACATTCTCAGGCTCATGGGGATACCATCGAGATGAAAACACCTGGAAAAGCAATAGAAAACTATTGGATCTACTCATTACATCGGTAGCCAACGGAGGAAATTTATTACTAAATGTTGGTCCTACCGCCCGCGGTGAATTTGATAACAGAGCAAACATTGCTTTAGATAGCCTAAGCCTTTGGATGCATGCGAATTCGAAATCGATTTATCACTGTACTTTTGCCTCATCTGAATTTAAAGCACCTGAAGGCGTAAAACTTACCTATAATAAAGGCACCAAAAAATTATATGTGCACTTGTTCGAATACCCTAATACTGGTTCCATTACTTTAGAAGGTTATAAAGACAAAACGAAATATGCGCAGTTTTTACATGATAATTCGGAGGTACAGATCGACTATGAAAAATCAACTGGTAATACGCTGGTATTAAAACTACCCAAGAAAAAGCCTGATTTTGAAATCCCTGTAATTGAATTAACGCTCAACTAATCAACCCATATTAATCATCGAGAGCCTGCGAGTTAAATCCTGCAGGCTTTTTGTTGATCGGGCTTTATGTTCTCTAACCAAAATTGAACAAAACATATCTTGGTTTTTATTGTCTTACATTAAAAACTATCATGAAAGTAAAAGGTGCATTTATTTATACCCTTAAAACAGGCGAAAATGCTTTGATTCTATTAGCAGATAATAAAATAGAGCAGGATAAACTTTATCAGCATTTAGCCGTTGATGCTTACCAGTTTAAAAAAGAAATTGTAGCAGAAGAGCCACGTATCGTATTGATATCCGCCGGTTATAAAAATGAAAATAATGAAATAACCTGGAACCGGGAATATATACCAGTACCCAAATGGTACGATCTAAATTAAATCAGGCTAAACATATTAGGGGCAGCTGATGTTAAATTATTTATGAAGTTTGTTTTACCATTACTTTTACTCTGTTTCTGTTATGCGAAATCCTTTGCTCAATATACCGATAGTACCAATTACCATGTATTGCTTACCTCAACCGGATCGGTTAACCGCACAAATGACGACCGTGCCTATTTGTTGAATAATGCACTAAATTTTGGCATGAAAAAGAAAAGTTTTGTATTAAATTCTACTTCAGCCTGGCTTTATGGCAAACAGAACAGTGATTTAACCAACAACGATTTTTCTACTACCTTGAATTTTAACCTGTATAAAACCTTCCCGCATTTTTATTATTGGGGTTTGGTGAATTACAATACCAGTTATTCTTTAAAATTAAAAAATCAGTTGCTTGCAGGTGGTGGCATCGCCTATAGCATATTAGACAAACCCAATGCCTATATCAACTTGAGCGACGGGGTATTATTTGACCAAAGCAGTTTAATTGTAGGCGATAGCTACCACACTTATCGGAATTCATTAAGGTTACAATATCATTTCGCAATAAAGGAACTGATTACCATTGACGGGAATCATTTTTTGCAGAATTCATTCTCCAGAAAAGGTGATTACATTATCCGTTCTTCGGCAACTCTTGGATTAAAACTTCGCAAATGGATAAGCCTCACCACGGCACTGAATTATAATAAATTGAATATTACGCGTAGCGAAAACCTGAACCTTACCTATGGGTTAACGCTTGATAAGTATTTTTAGGTTAGTCTTGAGTCGGTGGTCTGGAGTACAATAATATTCTTTGTCATCTTGAATGCAATGAAAGATCTCTCACGTTGACCCGATAACCGTTTACCAAGTTTTTACCATGTAAGAAATATAAGATCATTTAAGTTCTTAATTGATGATTAATTCAGAATTGATAACCAATTTAAACACTTACCCTATTAGCTGACCATTAAGTAGTTAAGAGAGTTAATGTTTTAGCAATCCTATAAGCGACCTGTCTATCAGATAATAAGCCTTCGTTTGAGCTTTTGGCATCAACTGGTTGAACCAATTACCCTATCTACGCCGACAACAATTCTGCCTGATTCAGATTCGCATAGGCTTTAGCCTGCACTACATTACCAATGATAATAATGGCCGGGTAAGTTAAACCAGCGTTTTCTGCAGATTCCTGTAAATGCTGCACCGAACATACTACTTGCTTTTGATTGGGTAAGGTAGCGTGCTGAATAATTGCGGCAGGCATGTCACCCAAGCCCGCATCCGAATAGGCTTTAGAAATTTCGCCAACTTTTTTCATACCCATATATATTACTACTGTAGCCGAACTTTTCATGGCACATTTTAAATCGTTGGTTAAACTTCCATCCTTTTTAGTTCCGGTAAGTATCCATACACTTTCACTAATTCCACGGTGTGTTAAGGGCACGTCAATAAAACCTGCCCCCTGCATACTACTTATACCTGGAATATAATGACATTTAATCCCTCTAGCCTCTGCATAAATTAATTCTTCGAATCCTCTACCGAAAATAAAAGGATCTCCACCCTTTAAACGCACTACTACCTGGTTATTTTGGGCATTTTCGACAATTAATTCATTTATTTTCTCTTGTGGGGTGTATTTTCCATAGGGTTGCTTGCCAACATAAATCATTTTACATGTTTTCGGAGCAATTTCGAGCAATTTTTCATTACTTAAGTTGTCATAGAGAATAACTTCTGCTCTTTTTAATACATTAAATGCCTTCATTGTAATTAATTCCGGGTCTCCAGGACCTCCCCCCATTATAAAAAGTCCAAAATCGGTAGTTTTTTGATTCATAATTTTAATGATTTAGCTATTTAATCATAAAAGTGATTAAAATTTATTAAAAAGTTAAATATTTTATGATAAAAATCATGTTAATATAAATTTTTATACAATTAATATATATATTTGACTATCAAAAATCATATAAATATTAAAAACTATAATTCAATTATGATTATTTAATAATAAAAAGCATCAAATCGAATAATCTGAAATTAAAAACAACCAACAGGAACTAAAAAACACTAAACACCTTGAGATTTATGAAAGAACCACAAATAATCGTAATAGGAAATGGAATGGTGGGATATAAATTCTGCGAAAAGCTTAGATCAAAAACTTCTTCTTTTAATCTTATTGTTTTTGGAGAAGAACCCCGTAGAGCTTACGATCGTGTTCATTTAAGTGAATATTTTAATGGCAAAACCGCCAATGACCTCTCCCTATCTACAGAAAACTGGTATCAGGAACAAAATATTACCCTATTTCTCAATAACCCAGTTACTAAAATAGACCGCGACCTTCAAAAAGTTTATACTGCCAATGGTGTGGATTACAACTACGATATCCTCGTTTTTGCTACGGGTTCTGGTGCTTTTGTTCCAAACATTCCCGGAATTGAGAAAGAAGGTGTTTTTGTTTACCGTACTATAGAAGATCTTGACCTTATTAGCAGCTATGCAAAAAAGGCTAAAACGGCTTCAGTTATAGGCGGAGGTTTATTAGGACTGGAAGCAGCTAAAGCCTTGATTGATCTGGGTATCGAAAAAACAAGTATTATTGAATTTGCACCGCGCCTAATGCCAAGGCAAATTGATGCTGCCGGTAGTGACATGCTTAAATCAAAGCTGGCAGATTTAGGTTTACAGATCCATCTAAATAAAAACACCACGAGTATTGAAGGTGATGGCCGTATTACTGCATTAAAGTTTAGTGATGATACCGCTTTAAATGTTGATATGCTGGTGATTTCTGCCGGCATAAAACCACGAGATGAGCTAGCGAAAGCCTGCGGCATTGAGGTTGGTCCAAGGGGCGGAATTGTAGTTGACGAAAAAATGCAAACCAACGATCCGGCTGTATTTGCTATTGGCGAATGTGCTTTATACGATGGAATGATTTATGGTTTGATTGCGCCTGGCTATGAAATGGCCGAAGTGCTTGCTGCAAATCTTTGCGAAGGTGACAAATCCTTTACAGGATTTGATATGAGTACCAAACTCAAACTGATCGGTATTGATGTAGCCAGTTTTGGTGATAATTTTATTACCGAACCAGATTGCCGCACCATCATCTTCGAAAACAAACACAAAGGAGTTTATAAAAGAATAAATGTTAGTAATGACGGGCAATACCTTTTAGGAGGTATATTAATTGGAGATGCAACAGCATATAACCTGCTGTTGCAAACCTCTAATAATCGTATTGTATTACCAGAAAATCCTGAAGAACTGATATTGGGTGCCCGTGGCGGAAGCGAACCTGCAGGTGGAGCGGGAATTACAGGTTTACCAGATAGTGCATTAATATGCAGTTGCGAAGGTGTTAGTAAAGGCGACATCTGCTCTGCAGTAGCAGATGGTTCTTGCGAAAATATTGATGACCTGAAGAAATGCACCAAAGCAGGTACAGGTTGTGGCGGCTGTTTGCCGATGGTAAAAGATTTAATGACCTACACCTTAAAATCGCAGGGCAAATACATCAAAAATGTAATCTGCGAGCACTTTAATTACAGTCGGCAAGAGCTTTTTGACCTCATTCATATTCATGAACTAAAAAGTTACGACGAAGTATTGGATGCTTTAGGCAAAAATGACGGTTGTGAAGTCTGCAAGCCGCTGGTATCCTCGCTCCTTGCCAGTCTTTGGAACGAAATGATCCTTAAAAAAGGAAACGACGTAGCGCAGGATAGCAACGACCGTTTTCTTGCCAACATTCAAAAAGGCGGCTCATATTCTGTAGTGCCAAGAGTTCCGGGTGGAGAAATTACACCCGACAAATTGATTGTAATTGGCGAAGTAGCTAAAAAATACAACCTCTATACCAAAATTACAGGCGGCCAGCGGATTGATATGTTTGGTGCACACCTAAACGACCTTCCTGTTATCTGGGAGGAATTAATTGCTGCAGGTTTTGAAAGCGGACATGCTTACGGGAAAGGTTTAAGAACTGTTAAAAGTTGCGTTGGGAGTACCTGGTGCAGATTTGGCTTGCACGATAGTGTAAGTTTTGCCATTAGGATTGAAGAAAGATACAGGGGGATCCGTGCGCCGCACAAATTCAAATCAGCGGTAAGTGGCTGTATCAGAGAGTGCGCAGAAGCCCAAAGCAAAGATTTCGGCATTATTGCCACCGAAAAAGGCTGGAATCTATACGTATGCGGAAATGGTGGAAGCAAGCCTCAACATGCCCTTTTATTGGCAACAGATCTCGATAGCGAAACCTGCATTAAATACATCGATAGATTTTTGATGTTTTACATCCGCACAGCTGATCCCCTTACCCGAACCGCAACCTGGCTGAACAAAATGGAAGGCGGGATAGATTATTTACGGAATGTAATTATCAACGATAGTTTAGGCATGGCCGCCCAGTGGGAAAATGAAATTAAAAACTTGATCGCTTCTTATAAATGTGAGTGGAAAGAGGCCGTAGAAAACCCTGCGATCAGAAAGCGTTTCTCTCATTTTGTAAATGCACCGGAAGACAAAGACCCAACCATAGAATTTGTTGAAATGCGTGGACAAAAAAGAACAGCTGAATGGAAAACAGTTTAATCAAGAACCTTTACAAACCTAATAAACCCCTAAATGATGAATGAACAATCAAATTGGCTTGCAGCCTGCCGAGTCGAGGATGCCATTGAGAACGGTGGCGTTTGCGTAAAACATGGTGAAGATCAGATTGCACTTTTCTATTTCACCAGGAGAAATGAATGGTACGCCACACAAAATGAATGCCCGCACAAAAAGCAAATGGCATTGAGCCGTGGAATGATTGGCTCTACTACCGACGAACCTAAGGTAGCCTGCCCTTTCCATAAAAAAACATTCTCATTGAGTACCGGCGAATGTTTAAGCGGCGATGAATGCGCCATAAAAACCTATCCTGTAAAGATAGAAAACGGAACTGTTTATATTGGTATAATGCCAAAATCTTAACCTGACCCCGTAAGATTTAAACTTTTCGGGATTAAAATTTAACCCAAACCAAACCGACATGAAAATTTCTAATTATGTAGCCCTAACAGGCTGCCTTGCACTTACATTGTTCTTTTTTTCAGCTAAATCGCAAACTAAAGCCGTTTTATTCGACGGTACTATTGTTGCCGGATATGTTGATCATGGTGCTTTTATAAACTGTACAGGCCCGAGCATCAAATTCAGTAAAAAACCTTACACTGTTTTATTGGGACTATTGCCCAGTTTAAGAATTAAAGAAGATAAAGTTGCTGCGGGAGCGCCAAAAAACGCGGCACTTACTCCTAATCTTGGTTTTGGGTTAACAACAGCGTTTCGCCATATCGCCTTACAAGTGCCCTTATACTACAACCCTAAAACTGCAGTCAAAAATGGCGAATGGAACGTTGGTGTAGGTTTGGGCTATAAATTTTAAAAGAACCTATTCATTTACGCTTAAACCAAACGTTATGACACTAAACACCATTACTAAACCGCTAGATAAATTAAATATATTTTCGCTTAAAGGTGTTCAGATGAAGACCTTTCATATTACCTGGTTAACTTTCTTCTTCTGTTTCTTCGCCTGGTTCGGAATGGCGCCTTTGATGAAGATTGCAAGAGAACAGCTTCACCTTACCAAAGATCAGGTGGGTAACATTCAGATCGCTTCCGTATCAGCCACCATTATTGCCCGTTTATTAATTGGACGATTAATTGATAAATTTGGTCCAAAGCTGATCTATACTTGGCTTCTGGTGCTTTGCGCCATTCCGGTTTTATTAATCGGAACCAGTCATTCTTACACTTCCTTTTTGCTTTTCCGCCTGGCCATTGGGGTAATTGGTGCATCGTTCGTAATTACGCAATTTCATACTTCGATTATGTTTGCACCCAATATTAAAGGAACAGCCAATGCAACGGCAGGAGGTTTTGGTAACGCGGGTGGTGGCGCAGCAAATTTATTTATGCCTTTAATTGCTTCCGGCTTTACTGCACTGGGCTTTTGCAGCACCGAAGACAGCTGGCGTTATGCTATGATTTTCCCTGGTGTAATGCTTTTAATCTGTGCTTTTTTATATCACCGTTATACTTTAGATACCCCACAAGGAGATTTTAAGGATTTAAAAGATGAAAACGTAAAAAGCACCAAAAACACCTTTTTGATCGCAGCAAAAGATTACCGCACCTGGATTTTAACCATTGCCTACGCAGCTTGTTTTGGTGTAGAAATTACGGTAGACAACTTTGCACCGATCTTTTTTACAGATTCATTTGGCGCAACCATAGCTGTGGCTGGAATGGTTGCAGGCATTTTTGGCTGGATTAATATTTTTGCCAGGCCATTGGGCGGAATTGTTGCCGATAAAATTGGTAAAACCTGGGGATTTGATGGCAAAACACTTTTGCTCGCCTTATTGCTCCTGGTAGAAGGGGTTGGTTTAATCTGGTTTGCAAAATCGGGCAATATCGGGATGGCCATTTTCATGATGTTTGTTTTCGGCTTAAGCCTAAAAATGGCCAATGGTGCAACTTACAGCCTTGTTCCATTCATTAATCCGCTTGCAGTTGGTAGTGTAGCAGGTATTGTAGGCGCTGGCGGAAATATAGGAGCCATGCTTATTGCCTTTATGTTTAAAGCCAAAGCCAGTCACGCTTCTAAAAATGTAATTGAAAATGGCCTTAACGTTCAAAAAGACCTGATCGATTATACCAGCGCGTTTACCTTACTTGGTTTTATTATCCTCGGAATTGGCATTGCAGTATTCATCTTCAGAACCGTTATGGCCCAAAAAACATCACAAATAGAAGACCTCGTGCTTACCCCTGGCAAATAAAGAACAAAACAAAATCTACTATAAAAGCCGATCATTTGAAAGAAGAAAAAAATATATCGCCGAATAAAACAACCACCTGCTGTTATTGCGGGGTGGGCTGTGGTATTGTGGTAAATAAAGATATCCATGAGCGGATAACTGTTGAAGGAGATAAAAATCATCCTGTGAACAAAGGCATGTTGTGCAGCAAAGGCATGAATCTTCATTATACAGCAAATGACAAAAGCGACAGGTTGCTTTACCCCGAAATGCGTTACAATAAAAACATGCCTCTCCAGAGGGTAAGTTGGGATACCGCATTGGAAAGGACAGCAGCCGTTTTTAAAGCATTAATTAAAAAACACGGTCCTGACAGCGTTGCTTTTTATGCCAGCGGACAATGTTTAACAGAAGAATATTACGTAGTAAATAAATTAATTAAAGGATTTATCGGTAGTAATAACATCGATACCAACAGCCGCTTATGTATGAGCAGCGCGGTTGTTGGTTATAAAATGAGCTTAGGCGAGGATACCGTGCCCATTAGTTACGATGATATTGAAATTGCTGATTGTATTTTTGTTGCAGGCGCAAATCCAGCATGGTGCCATCCTATCCTGTGGCGCCGTGTTGAAGCCGCAAAGCAGAAAAATCCTGATTTAAAAATTATTGTTAGCGACCCCCGTAAAACACAAACCTGCTCATTAGCAGATGTTCATTTACAGCTTAATCCGGGTACCGATATTACCCTGCACCATGCCATGGGCAGATGTTTGATTGAAGATGGAAAAATCGATGCTGATTTTATCATCAACAGCACTAATGGTTACGAAAAATACCGTGCTACTGTTTTCGCAACTTCATTGGAAGAAGCGGCAGACATTTGCGGTATCAAAGAAAGTGACATCCGTTTAGCTGCATCTTACATCGGTAATGCAAAAGGTTTCATCAGCATGTGGACGATGGGGCTTAACCAAAGTGTAGTGGGCACTAATAAGAACCTTTCGTTAATTAATCTGAACCTGATTACAGGTCACATTGGCAAGCCTGGAAGCGGTCCTTTCTCGCTTACCGGACAGCCAAATGCCATGGGTGGCCGCGAAGTTGGCGGTTTAAGTAATTTATTACCGGCACACCGTGTTTTAGGCAATGAAAATCACCGCAAGGAGGTTGAGAAATTTTGGCAGATCCCCTTGGGTACCATAAAGTCTAAACCAGGGTTAACTGCCACCGAAATGTTCGATGAACTTAATACCGGTAAATTGAAAGCAATATGGATTCTATGTACCAATCCGCTGATCAGCCTTCCAGATGTCCGAATGGCCGAAGAAGGTTTAAAAAAAGCAAAGTTTGTAGTTGTTCAAGACATTAGCAACAAAGTAGAAACCTTAAAATATGCTGATGTGGTTTTGCCTGCAGCGGCCTGGGTTGAAAAGGAAGGCACCATGACCAATGCAGGGCGTTATATTTCTTACCTAAGCAAAGTAACTGAAGCACCCGGAGAAGCGCTGCCAGATTCGGAAATCATCTGCCGGTTTGCAAAAAAAATGGGCTATCACGGTTTCGATTTTAAAAATGCAAGCGAAATATATGATGAACATACAGCCCTTACCGAAGGAACCAATATTGATATCAGCGGACTTAATTATGAAATTTTAAGAGAAAAAAGAGCCGTTCAATGGCCGTATCCGAAGCAAGAAAAGGCATTTGGAACAGCCAGGTTATTTACCGATCATCAGTTTTATACACCAGATAAAAAAGCCAATATTCTATCATTTGATGATCAGAACCAATCGGAAACTTTAACGTCAGAACATCCACTGATTTTAACCACCGGAAGAATCAGAGACCAATGGCATACCCGAAGCAAAACAGGCAAGGTAAATAAACTGAACCAGCACATCAGCGAATCTTTTTTAGAAATCAACCCAATTGATGCCAGAACCCGGAATATTAACGATAATGATGTTATTGAAATTTCCAGTTTGCGCGGAAATGTACGTGTAAAAGCAAAATTCTCTGAAGACATTAAACCCGGAGTAGTTTTTATGCCCATGCACTGGGGTAAAATTCTAAGAAGTGATTTAAACCGGGTAAATAATCTCACCAATAACCTGGTCGATCCGCAGAGCAAAGAACCTGATTTCAAATTCAGTGCCGTACAAGTTAAACTATATAAAAAAGCCCGGCAAAAGATTATTGTGATCGGTGCAGGTGCCGGTGCCTGTGGTTTTGTTAAAAGCTACAGGGCCTTAAATACCGAAGACGATATTGAGATCTTCAGTAAAGAGAATTTTCCGTTTTACAACAGGGTACTTCTCCCCGATTATATCATTGGCACGTTACCCTGGCATAACCTCATTAAAATGAGTGATAGTGAGGAAACAGACTATAAGATAAAACTACACCGAGGTTTAGGTATTGATAAAATCGATAAAGAAAATAAAACCGTTACCGATAGCAACAGAGAAGTCCACCACTACGACGTTCTGCTTCTGGCCACCGGAAGCAGGGCTTTTGTACTTAAAGATCTCCCGAAACTAAACGGCATATTTACCATGCGAAGCAGAAATGATGCTGATAGTTTTAAAAAACACATCGACACCACAAATGGAAAAGTAGTGATTGTAGGCGGTGGTTTATTAGGAATCGAACTGGCTACATCTTTGGCCGAAACAGGATCAAAAGTGACGATAATCCAAAGGATATCGAGATTAATGGGCCGCCAGTTAGATGCATTGGGTAGTCAATTGTTGCATGAAGAACTGATTAGCAAAGGCATCGAAATTTTCTACAACGATGAGGTAGACCGCATTATCGGTGAAAAAAGCATTACAGGTCTGCGTTTAAAAAGCGGTTTATTGCTCGATTGTGAATCGTTAGTAATTGCCATAGGTACCGTCCCAAACACAGAACTGATTAAAGAAGCAGGAATTGAATGTAAACGAGGAGTCGTGGTTGACGAATACCTGAGAACCAATGAAAGAGACGTTTATGCCATTGGCGAAATTGCAGAATTTAATGGTCAGATGTACGGTATTACCGCAGCAGCAGAACAACAGGCCGAAATTGTAGCGCGGTTTCTCTGTGGAGATATTGCGAAATTCTACCAGGGCAGTTTACTGATGAATATCCTAAAAATGCACAGTTTAGAACTCTGCTCTTTAGGTTTGGCAGAAATACCGAATAACGACCCTACCTATGAGGAAATTGTTTTTATCGATAAAGCCAAACGTTACTATAAAAAATGTATTGTACACAACGATAAGCTGGTTGGCGCCATATTAATTGGAGATAAAAGTGAGTTCCTGGAATTCCGCAACCTGATCGAAAATAAAATGGAGCTGAGCGAAAAGCGACTCCAACTGTTAAGAAGCGGCAAAACAACCGAACCTATTATCGGCAAAACCGTATGCAGTTGCAACAATGTTGGGGAAGGCAACCTGATCAATAAAATAAAAGATGGCTGTAAAGATCATTTGCAGCTTTGCCAGCTCACAGGTGCAGGAATGGGCTGTGGGAGTTGCAGACCAGAAGTAAAAGCGATTTTAGATTCGTTTGTAAATGTGCTTAAGACAGAACCAAAACCTGCTTTAATAGCATAATGATAAACTGTGTTGGTTCTTCATCCTGAGAATAAGTTTTGGAAAAAATCAGGGTCGAGGTGGTCGGGCGCTGGATATCGTCATTCCCAACTTGATTGGGAATCGTAATGCCACGGCAGGTTTGTAGGTTGCATTAAGATTCCCGCCCGCGAGGGAATGACGAGGGATTGTTAAAGAATATTTAAACTAAAATAACATGACGAAAATAAAATTCACTCCTTCAGAATTTAAAAACTTAAAAGGGATTGAATATTTTAAGTTCGAAGAAGATTTTATTGAAGAAAATGTGCGTTGTATCCCCATGATTGTGCGTTTTAAAATGGATGCCGCAGGAATAAAATTAAAATTGGCCGAATGGAGCAGATTTCTTCCTGCTGAAAGAGTTCAATTGGCAATACTTCCGGTTTCAACTCAGGAGCAAACAGATAATTATCATCAGTTTTTAATCGGCTTGATTACTAAATACACAGGAAACCAGGCGACAATCCTGCCCATCGAACCCTTACCCGACTGGGGAAATTTACATCAAATCCCTGCAATGCTTAAGGACAAACTGACTGAATTTCAACTGCATCTTTCCATCAACCAATGGCGAAAACTCACTAATATACAAAGATTTGCACTTTTAAAACTATGTTGGACAGGGCACGAAAATAAGAATTTCCCTAAAGCAATAATAGAATTTGGACTTCTAAATCGTTAAGTCATGTATCAAACCATTATTATTAATTTTCCGGGCGGGATCATATCACCGGGCAATCTGTACAACATTCTGGTTGCGGCGACAAAAGCGAGGATTCAGTATGTTCGTTTCGGCCTTCGCCAGCAGTTATTGCTTGATACTACAACCTACAATATTGACATCTTTACCTGTGAATTGGATAAACTTGGGATCGACTATGAAGTTGACAATAATAATTTCCCGAACATCATCAGCTCATACCCGGCAGAAGAAATTTTTATCCGTAAAACCTGGCTTACTGAAGGCGTATATAAAGATATTCTGGATGACATCGATTTTAAACCCTCAATAAAAGTAAATATCTGCGATAGCGACCAGAGTTTCACGCCAATGCTAACAGGAAATATTAATTGGATTGCCTCTTCACAATCAGAACATTACTGGCATTTGATTATTCGCTTTCCTAAAACCAACGTAACCTACGAATGGAATCAACTCTGTTATACTAATCACATTGCTCAGGTAACCAAGTCGTTAGCAGTCATTATCAGAAATAACCCAACACGTTTCATAGATAATGCTCTGGCTAATGGCGAAGAGCTTTTTGCACTTTTAGATCAACAAAATTTTATTCTTAAACCAGCCGAAAACACGGTATCCCTATCTTCATTCAACCTACCTTATTACGAAGGTTTAAACCGCTACAATAATAAATATTGGCTGGGTATTTACAGGCGCGATGAACTGTTCAGCATTGCATTTTTAAAAAAACTATGTCAGCTTTGTTTAGATACCAAACTCGGTCAATTGTGCTGTACATCCTGGAAAACCATTATTGTAAAAGGGATAGACGAGAAAGATAAAAACCTTTGGAATGCCTTGCTTGAAGAATTCGAGATCAATATGCGGCATGCGGCCAACGAGCTAAATTTTCAGGTGGAAGATAACTGCAACGAAGGTTTAGCATTAAAAAGCTTCCTGGTTAAACATTTAAGCATTGATGATACCCGAACTTTTGGCATTTGTTTAGGAATTAAAACCCGAAAAAAAAGTGAGGTTTTTAGTAGTATTTTGATCCAAAAACGTCATCTCATTAATTTGTTGGGTATAAAACTGTTCCCTGTTTATGATATTTTGTGTGCGAAAGATTTTAACCCCAACGAGCGTACCGGTGAAATCTTTAGCCGGAGCAATCCCAGTTTTCTACTGCCAGAACAACTTAGACGCGCTATATTTAAATTTTACAAATACCGTTTAAATGCAATTAACACAGGGAAACAAAAACAGAACAATCAAACAGAAGAAACCGCAATAAAAGTTGGCACTTTTTTATATCAATGTAACAATTGTTTAACTGTGTATAACGAGCGGATCGGGGAAATTGAAAATAATATCAATCCAGATACGGCATTTAAAGATTTACCAGATGATTATTGCTGCACACTTTGCGAAGGAAAGAAAAGTAATTTCACTAAAATTGATCAATCCGTATTACAGCATTTGTAAAAACACAATAGGGATCTTCATGTTGAATCATTTAAATACTTTCGCATTTCCATCCAGTTAGGCCATAGCACGGTATCCTCGTTCTACTTAAATCCGGCCTAACAAATTTTTCGGGCGGCACTGTTCTGGCCGAACAACTGGCTTCAAAAGAAAACGGCGAAGCCCTCATGAATGCAACTGAATTTATAAACAACAAATGAATAAATTTTCAGCCGGCATTTTTTGTCTCTTTTTGATGCCAAAAAGAGAGAGCCTTTCGGCGGCGGCGAGCCGAGGCAAGAGCGTGGTGTATGCCAAAAGCAACCAATTACACGTCACTAATATTGATTTTATAAAATAAATTATATCTCAGTGTGAGGTTAGCTATTTATCTCCTCTTGCGAGTTAAAATTCCCGAAATAACGGTATTCATGGTCATCTACGCTAATTTCACAAACCCGCAAATTACTTAAAGTGTATTTCATGCTGTGCCTGGCTAATCCATTGGATTTTAGCAGCTTTATAATATTCTTCAATCCTTCCGCTTTATAAATTCCACACAAGGGCTCCTGTTGCCCATCTTTGGTAAAGATATAGGCATCGAAAGCATCATCATCTTTGGCGGAATGGATAAGTTTTTCCAACAATCTGGTTTCCATCAACAAAATATCGCAAGCCAATAAAAATAAATCTTCTTCAGGATTGGATAGATGAGCAGAAAGCACGCCCAATAATGGCCCTCTAACATCAAGCGAAGGATCATCGACAATCAGCTGCTGATCGTTGAAATAACCGGCATAAGTGGGTTGCTGCAATGGATTAATTGAAAACTTTACAGGGAGATCAAGCGATCCCAATTTATCAGCCGAAACCTGTGCCCATATTTTATCCTCAAGGTTAAGTAATCCCTTATCAGTGCCCATGCGCAAACTTTGTCCGCCACATAAAACGATTCCCAACATATAATTATCAATAATTAAAAACTATTTATCAGTTAAGCCGAACAAAATAAACGTTTAGCAAAGACACTTCGACTACGCTCAGTGTGACACAGCGAATTTTTAAAAATTAAAAAGTATAAACCTTAATTATTTACTGCTCAAATCTATTAACCCTGCCTCGTTTAAAATGCCGATCTGCTTTCCATTAACTACCACTAATTTTTCAGCGAGTAACTCATTCATTGTTCTAAAAACAGTTTCATAAGTTGCGCCGGTAAAGGCAGCCAAATCCTGACGGCTTAAAGCCAGATTTAAAAATCCCCCTTCGTCTAGTCCAAACTGATCTCGCAATCCTAAAATGGCTACTGCAAGTCTTCCTTTTACCGACATTAAAGCCAAATTACGCATTTTCTTTTCCGAAGCATGTAGTTCGTCTGCATAAAACATCAATAAACCATAGGCAAATTCCTGGTTTACTTTTATGGTGGATTTAAAAAATTCGATATCTACAAAACAAAGTTTAGTGGTTTCTAAAGCCGTTGCTGAGATTGGGTAGGTAGAAGTGTTGCTGCTGATTCCCCGATGTCCGATTATGGCGCCATCATTTGCAAAGCGTAAAATCAGTTCTTTATCTCCCCATTGTTTATGCACTTTCACATTGCCTGAAGTTACAAAATAAACACCACTAACAGGATCGCCTTCTTTGATAATCAACTCCCCTTTTTTTGCAATAAAATTCCGTTTATGACCTTCAATAGCAGGATGCCATTCTTTTAATGTGAGTTGGCACATAAAGCAGGTTTTAAGATCGCAGCTATTGTTTTTCTTCATATTTATCAGGGATGTTGGGTAAAAATAACAAATGATTGCACAATTTTATGCTATGCCACACAAATTCGGCGGTTCTTCACTATTGTTGAAAATTTTATAAGAATAAAACTAGCTGAAATAGAACACTTAGCATTTTTTATTTACACGCTTGCAACAAAGAAGTTTAAAGATATGCCTTCAAATGATAATTTTGTGTTATGGCAAATACAAACGTTAGAAAATCAATCCAGAATAAGATCGAATCATTAGGTAAGGAAATTGAAACCTTACAATCAGAATTAAAAAGATGGGAAAAAATTGCAGCCGATTATGAAACCAATTCGGAAAGTATTGATTTGATTTTATCGATACAACTACCTGAAAAACCTGAACCAAAAGCTAAGAGGGTAAAATTGTAAAAGTTTAAACATTAAGAAGCTGTATCATAATTGTATTCAATCGAATTTGTCACGTCGAGCCTGTCGAAACGCCTTGTAAGGCATTTAAAACAGGTTCTTCTACAAACTCGGGATGACAATTCTATATTTATGATACAGATTCTTTCTTTTATCGTCACCCTCACTTATAATTTATAATAAAGAAGTCGTAACTGATTGTTCTCCAAACGCACAACTATTCAAAAAGCTAAAACCCTTTTGCATTACAACATGTTATCCATATACAACAAAAACAATGGATATGAAAAAGTTAATGTATGTAATGGCCATTTCGACCCTAGCCTTTCAGGCCTGTAATGGTGGAAATAAAGATGCCAAAGAAAGTGCCGACAGTTTAAATAGGACAAAAGATACCACCACAAATACCACAGCTACAGGTGGAATTGCAGTTGAAGAAGCTGATGCTAAATTTACTACTCAGGCAGCTGTTGGTGGTATGGCAGAAGTAGAATTGGGAAAAATGGCCCTCGAAAAAAGCAGTAATCCGCAGGTTAAAGAATTTGCAACCATGATGGTTAAAGACCATGGTATGGCAAATACCGAATTAATGGCGATAGCAAAACAAAAAAACATTACGCTGCCAAGTACAGTAGATGATGAGCATAAGAAAAAAATGGAAGACCTAAGCAAAAAAACAGGTGCAGATTTTGATAAAGCTTATGTAAGCGCAATGGTCGATGGACATAAATCTACCTTAAAATTAATGGAAGATGAATCAAAAGATGGAAAAGACGCAGATCTTAAATCTTTTGCAACTAAAACTGCACCAATTGTTCAAAGCCATTTAGTCATGATCAATAAAATAAACGACAGTATGAAATAAGACTGCTGAACGTATTAAAACGCCTGACATGTATGACGTTTTAATACGTTTTTTTATTACTGAAATTTCCTTTCCATCTGTCTATATCGCAATCTCAAATGTGTTTATAACTTATATTATCTTAAACTTCTGGCGGGGTATGCCAATCGATAAAGGTTTTTCTCTTTAACATTTCCAGGTACGGGTAATTTCCGTTTAGTTGTTTACGCTGTTTTAGTTCATATAAAAAATGTCCGCCTAAGTCAACAATAATTTTAGCGGTAGCTAAATACCATACACTATGCGGCTGTTTCCAGCAAAAAGAATATAGGTTTGAGGTGAATTTAACTCCCTGTAAATCCGGATGGTAAAAATTAAGTATTTTTGGATTGGGTATTCCCTGCATTACCTCAGCTTTTCTAACCATTGAAAGGTGATCGGAATGGCAGAACTCATAATGCTTTAGTTTCGGATCATCCACATCAGGCAGGTGTTTCAATATTTTAAAACCTTTAAATTTTTTACCATTTAATACCCATATCAAATTTGGGTAAAAAGCCTCTCTGCTATTCAGTTCGGCAAGTGTTATGGGAGAGTTTTGAAACTCGATGGTATAACCCGACGGGGTAAAAATATCTGCCCGGTGAGTATCTGAATTTGCAGTATCATAGAAGGCAACCTCTCTAAACGACGGTGGAAAAGCCAACTTCCAATCCCGGTGCCACACCGTTTCTTTTCGGTAATGTTCCTTTTTAAATGAAGAAACATCCGGAACGATTTCAACATGATGTAGATCTTTTCTTATTTCACTATTATCCATTCTCTAGCCACACAATACAAAAACAATTATTTTAGGGAAGCACAAATTTAAACTAAAATTTTTAGTACAAAAATAAACTACACCTCTAATCAGAATAATATTTAAATCATTATGATTGAACATTAGGCAAATACCAACTAACAATAAATTTAATTCGATCTGCTCAAAATAGAATGATAACTTTGTAGGATGACCATCCAAGAAATACAGCAGCTAGAAGATTTTTTTACCCAAGCAGGAAAGCAAGAGGTTCCAATTTATCTGAATCAGGCTACCGTAATCACCGATTATGCCCATTTTTTGGAAAGTCATTTTATGCCTTTAAAGCTTAATCCCGAAGCAAAAGTGAACCTGCCAATTATGCATCGGCTGAAAATGTTAAAGTTATTGATTGAATCTAATACATAAAAAACGGATTAAAAAATGGCTTGTTTTAAAGGTGAAGACCAAATTGATCTGGTTTTTTTCTGGCCGTTAAGCCCCATTTAATAACGGGTTTGTGTAACCTTTTAAAACTTAACCTACTTTAATTTTTAAAATAAATATTTCCAACTATATTGGGCGTAATTGGTTATTCTTATACATTGCTCCTTATTTATGACTAAAAATATATTCATTGCTTCGGCCGAACCCTATACCGGAAAATCAGTAATTGCTTTCGGGATGATCAATATGTTACTGGCAAAAACCCAGAAAGTAGGTTATTTTAAACCGATTATTGCACAAGACGATCCGAATAAAAAAGATGAACATGTAGAAGCGATGTTAGATTATTTTTCGCTTCCTGTTAAATATGAAGATGCTTTTGCCTTTACCCGGCAAGAAATGCTCCATCAATCAGAAGATAGCGGAGCGATTATCAATACCATCATCAGTAAATATAAAAAACTAGAAGACAACTACGATTTCACCGTAATTGAAGGAAGTGATTTTTTAGGAGAAGGCATGGCATTTGAATTCGAATCGAATGCTTTAATGGCCAAAAACTTAGGTGCACCTGTTTTAATAGTGGTATCAGGGAAAAACAAAACGGCAAGTCAGCTTTTTAAATCAGCTATTAATATCTACCGGAACTTCCTGTTGCGTGATGTACAGGTATTAGGTGTAGTGGCCAATATGGTGAATCCGGAGGAAGCGGACCGTATTAAACAAGCTTTAATTAATCAGTTACCGGCGGAACTGCTTATCGCCGTTATTCCAACTGAAAATGGTCTGCAAAGTCCAACCATGAACGAAATTACTTTAGCCTTAGGTGGCGAAGTGCTTTTTGGCTCTGAATTATTAGATAATCAGGTTGATAATTTTGTAACGGGCGCCATGATGTTACCTAACTTTTTAAGGCACATTAAAGATAACCTGCTTATTGTTACCCCAGGTGATCGCGGTGATATTATTATTGGGGCGCTTCAGGCCAATTTATCAGCCAATTATCCAAAAATCGCTGGTATTGTTTTAACCGCAGGCAGCTTACCTGATGAGCCAATTATTAAATTGATTGAAGGTTTACAGACCATTATCCCAATTATTGCTGTACAAAAAGGAACTTTTGAAACCACTACAACCATTGGTGGCATCCATTCTAAAATTACGATCGAGAATAAGAAAAAAATTGCGTTAGCGATAGAACTTTTCGAAAAGTATGTGGATATTAAAGCACTCGATGATAAAATTATCACCTTCAGCTACCAGGGCATTACGCCACACATGTTCCAGTACCAATTGGTTAAATGGGCCAAACGTGATAAAAAACATATCGTTTTGCCTGAAGGTAATGATGAACGCATTTTAAAAGCAGTCGAAAAACTTATCACCCAGGAAATTGTAGACATTACACTCTTAGGTGATCCGATTGAAATTACCAACAGCATTAAGCGACTCGGATTAAATTTAGATACAAACACCTTAAAAATTCACAATCCTGGCCGTTCTGTACATTACAACGATTATGTAGATACCTTGCATGAATTGCGCAAAGCCAAAAATGTTAATCTGGAAATGGCCAGAGACATGATGACTGATGTTTCTTATTTCGGTACAATGATGGTTTATAAAGGGGATGCTGATGGAATGGTTTCGGGTGCCGTACATACCACACAACATACCATCAGGCCGGCTTTGCAGTTTGTTAAAACCAAACCCGGCGTATCAGTGGTTTCTTCTATTTTCTTTATGTGCCTGCCGGAGCGTGTTGCCATATTTGGCGATTGCGCGGTTAACCCCAATCCTACTGCCCAGCAATTAGCCGAAATAGCAATTTCCTCAGCAGAGAGTAGTGCAAAATTTGGCATTGAACCCCGTATTGCCATGCTTTCTTATTCTTCCGGAACATCTGGTGAGGGTGAAGATGTAGAACGCGTAAGAGAAGCTACCGCAATAGTAAAAGCAAAACATCCGGAATTAAAAATTGAAGGCCCAATACAATATGATGCTGCTGTAGATCCACTTGTGGGTAAACAAAAACTACCGGGATCTGAAGTGGCAGGTAGAGCAAGTGTGCTTATCTTTCCCGATTTAAACACAGGTAACAACACTTATAAAGCGGTACAGCGTGAAACCGGGGCATTGGCAATTGGCCCAATGTTACAAGGTTTAAACAAACCAATAAACGATTTGAGCCGTGGCTGTACGGTAGATGATATTTTTAACACCGTTGTAATTACAGCGATTCAATGCCAGGATATTTAATATGAACATTTTAGTAATCAATTCGGGAAGTAGTTCCTTAAAATACCAGCTTTTTAAAATGCCCGAAAAAGCGCCAGTTTGCAGTGGGCTGGTAGAACGGATTGGCATTGAGGGTTCGTTTATAAAACATACAGTTTATGCCAATAGCGAAAAACACAGCATAGAAGAAGCAGGTTTTATAGCCAACCATGGTGAAGCTTTAAAACAGGTTTTGGCACTATTAACACAGGGAGAATACGCAGTAATTACAAGTCCTGATGATGTTACAGCTGTTGGTCATCGTGTAGTACATGGTGGTGAACATTTTTCTGGTCCTACAATTATTACTGACGAGGTAAAACAGCAGATCAAAAAGTTGTTTTCACTTGCTCCATTGCATAATCCTGTTAATTATAAATGTATTGAAGTAGCCGAAGAGACTTTTGTAAACGCGAAACAAATTGCGGTATTCGATACGGCATTTCATCAAACGATACCAGAACAGGCCTATCGTTATGCTATTCCGGAATGGTACTACAAAGAATATGGCATCAGGGTATATGGATTTCATGGCACCAGCCATAAATATGTAAGCGAACAGGCGATTAATTGGTTAAACAAAAAAGACAGTAAAATAATCAGCATCCACTTAGGAAATGGCTGCAGTATAACTGCCATTAAAAATGGTAAATCAATAGATACTAGCATGGGTTTTGGCCCTTTAAGTGGCTTAATGATGGGCACACGTTCCGGAGATATCGATCCATCTGTTATTTTTCATCTGATGGAGCATTCCGGATATACCTTAGAGCAACTAAGCACCCTGGTTAATAAACAGTCCGGGCTTTTGGGTGTAGGTGGATCGAGCGATATGCGCGACATCAGAAAAATGGTAAATGAAGGAAATGAAGCTGCAGTTTTAGCCCTTAAATTATATGCTTACAGGATTAAGAAATTTATAGGGGCTTATGCTGCTATATTGAACGGCATTGATGCTATTATATTTACCGCAGGGGTTGGTGAAAACGACAGCAACATGCGTGAAGCTGTATGCTCAGAACTGAATTATCTAGGTATCGAAATAGATCCGGTTCAAAATACAGGCTATAATGGCGAATTAAAAGAGATTAACGCAGCCGATTCAAAGGTTAAAATATTGGTTATTCCAACCAATGAAGAATACGAAATTGCACATCAATGTTTTGGGCTTATAGGCTAATTGCAAAACTTCCGAAGTTTGGGGTAAAAGACTTCCGAAGTTTGCACTATGGCCTTTGCGCTTTGCCAACTTCGGAAGCCTTGCCAAGCCTATCTCCTTGGTCTGTGTCCTCACAGACCGCACTCATAAATCCATACCATCACAAAACTTCTTAAAGTGTTATGCGCTATCAAACTAATCTGAATTAAATTTATGGTCAGTGGCTCACCGACCATTGAATAGGGAAAGACTTCCGAAGTTTGCACTATGGCCTTTGCGCTTTGCCAACTTCGGAAGTCTAGCCAGGCTTAAGAAGTTTCTAAAATAGACAAAATATTACCAGCAGGATCTCTAAACCAGGCAATGTTTGGTCCTCCGTTTCCACGTGAGATGCCTTTATTGTCTGTTTTTAAATACTCTTCATTGTAAATCTCGAACTTTACTCCCTTGGCAATCAATTCGTCGGCAGCCTGATCGATATTTTCTACAGGAAAGTTAAGTACTGTGAAAGTTGCAGGTACATGATTTGGCTTTGGATAAAGTAAAACATTTGCTGATCCGGGAATAACCAATTCGATTAAGCCCATTGGATTATCTTTAACTTCAATATCCAATACTCCCTGATAAAAATCTTTTGCTTGCTGTACATCATCTACTGAAAATGAACTGAATGCTTTTGAGTTTTGTAACATAAAATCTATTTATTAATCAATTTTTATGAGAACGAACAGTTAAATTTAGCGGATAAAAATAATAGTAACCGGCTGCATAAGCGGCAAAGTACGGGTTCAAACGAGACAATTTCCTTAGCTTTTCCAGGCACCCAATAAACGCCTGATGACAACAATCTCGGCAATATGATAAGCATTATGATCGGCAATTTGTAAGGCTTCACGTAAGATACTTTGTCCATCACCATGTGGAATTGGCACATATAAATCTGAAGAATCTAGCAAAGCTATAAATTCTTCCAAGTCATCATCAATCTGTTTTAGGGTATTGTTCCAGGCATGTTCATCTTGAGGTGCCGGTTCTTTCGGCCAATATTCGTCCGGCCATTTAGGCGATTGATGCGATCCATCCTTACTAAATTTAAGCATATCCCACTGAGCGATTCTAATGTGTTCGGCCAATTGCCAAATACTGTATGGTAAGTTGTAAGGCTTTTCGCCCAGGAGATTAAAAGTCAGGTTAGCGACAGCATCTTTAAAGCCTACATGTGCTCCACCCCCATTTAATAATTTTTTAAGTTCTGTAACCAGTATTGATGTTTGATTTTCCATAATAACATTAGCATTGTATTAACCTAACAAATGCGATTCTCATAGGTTTGTATAAAAATTAATTTCGGGGCAGCATTTATTTTTTTAACGCACAATTCTTTTAATTTTGAGCATGAACCTATCTTTTCCGATCCTCACCGCATATACCTATCTCAACACGGCTAATTCAGGCATTTTATCTACCAATCTGGCAGAATGGAGAACTAAACATGATCAAGACTTTATTGCCGGCGGAAGTATTTTCAGAATGGAAAATCTGCCCATTATTACGGAGGTTAGAAATAACATGGCTAAACTCTTCAGTTCAAAATCTGATAACACCTATTTGGTTCAGAATTTCTCAGTTGGTTTTAATACTTTATTAAGTGGGTTAGACAAAAAACATCGTTTTCTATTGCTGGAAGAGGAATATCCATCGGTGAGTTACCCTGTTATCAGCATGGGTTTTGATTATCATAGTATTCCAATCGACGAAAAACTAGAAGAGAATATCATTAATGCCATTGAAAAATTTAAACCTACCGTACTGGCATTTAGCATGGTGCAATACATTAGTGGCTTCAGAATGGATGAGGATTTTATCCGGAAACTAAAAACAAGCTACCCTGCCCTTTTATTAGTTGGAGATGGAACTCAGTTTTTGGGTACTACTGTCTTTAATTTTGAAAAATCAGGCCTTGATGCTTTGATCGGAAGTGGTTACAAATGGCTTTTAGCCGGATATGGAAACGGTTATGCCTTGCTTTCCGATCAGATGAAAGATGCCATTTATAATAAAAACAAACTGGCCGAATTACCTACAGCGCCTTTCTTAAAAGGCAAAGATCATTTATCTATGTGTTTCGAACCCGGGCATCTGGATACCTTAAACTTCGGCACGTTAAACGAAAGTTTAAATTATCTTGGTTCATTTGGTTTCGATTGGATTGAAAACACCACACAGGCAATTTCTAACAAAGCCAGGTTAGCCTTAAATTCAAGAGGGTTAATTCCAGATTGGATATTGGAGAGAAAATATCAATCTACTATCATGAGCATGCCGCTTGAGCAGAAAATGGTAGACAAAATCGCTGCTGCCAAAATTCTTTGTTCACCAAGAGGAGCAGGCACAAGGATTTCATTCCATTTTTATAATACGGAAGAAGATTTAAATCAATTGCTCCACGTTTTGGATAGCCACAGTTAACCTAATTTCCAGATCGCATCTAAAAAATATTGATGCTGATCAAAGAAACGTTTAAGCGGTTTAAACCCGGTTTTTTCTGCAAGCCGATCAATATCATTAAGTGAATACTTTTGTGATATTTCCATAAAAACATACTCGTTTTCTGCAAAGTGAATGGCATTTTGACCAATATTAACAATCTGTTTTTTTAAACTGATAAGGTAACTTTTACAGGCTCCTGATTCGGGATCGTAACTGGCATAATGCTCAAAATTGTCCAGGTCGAAATTGCCATCTAACTCTTTATTGATGCGCTGAAGCAAATTGAGATTAAATGACCGGGTAATTCCACCTTTATCATTATAGGCAGCTAAAATCTGTTGGGGATTTTTTTTCAGGTCGAATCCAATTATTAATAAATCCTTTGGGGAAAGTAGTTCTTTTAATGTAGAGCAGAATTTTCCGGCATCGGTTATACTCATGTTTCCGATGTTTGCCCCCATAAAAAGCACTACTTTTCTGCGATCAGATAATTCTGTAGCATTTTTGAGCATATCAAAATAATCACCATTTAAACCTTTCATATTCAGTCCGGGAAGTTTTTGAGGTAAACTTTCTTCCAGATCTGAAATTACATGCTCGGAAATATCAATCGGGAAATAACTAAATTCTGCCTGGTTATTTAACAATGATTTGAGCAGATGAATAGATTTTGTGGCATCACCGGCACCAAGTTCGATTAAATCAAAAGCACTCCCATCAGCTGATATCGCCTGAGAAATCTGGTCGGCCTGGTATTGCAGAATTTCCATTTCTGCTTTGGTTAAATAATATTCCTCCATTTCCATGATCTGCTGAAAAATACGGTCTCCGGTAGCATCGTAAAAATACTTAGAAAGCATAAATTTTGGTTCGGATTGTAAGCCTGCTAAGGTTTCTTGAAGGAACTGTGTTTTGTTGTCTGTTTTTGTTTCGATAGTGGTGGTGGTCATGTTTATACTATTTTACTAATCGGATGCCTGTATATTGCCATCTTAAATGCGGGTGGAAGAAATTTCTATATGTAATTCGTGAATGATTTTCTGGCGTAGCGGTTGACGCGCCACGAAGCACTTTCTGGTTAACCATAAACTTTCCATTGTATTCGCCAATGGCGCCTGGTGCTTTACTAAAACCAGGATATGGCAAATAGGCGCTTTCAGTCCACTCCCATCTTTCGCCCCAGTTGAATTGTTTGGCTGCTATTTCCCATTCAAATTCAGTTGGTAAACGCATGCCGCTCCAACTGGCATAGGCATAAGCTTCATAATAACTGATGTGGCTTACCGGCGCATTCGGATCAATTGGCAAAAGCCCGCCCAAAGTATAATTATACCATTCTCCATCAATCAAATGCCAGTACATGGGTGATGTGATGTGGTTGCTTTTTACCCAATCCCAGCCCTCAGAATGCCAATAACTAAAATTTTCATACCCTCCTGCATTGATAAACTCCAAAAACTTAGCATTGCTTACCAGGGTTTTACTAATGGCAAAATCGTGTAGGTAAACCTTGTGACTGTTTAATTCATTGTCAAAGCTGAAATCTGTTCCATCATAACCAATCTCATAAACACCTTCGGAAATATTGATAAAGCTGGGTTCTGATTTGTTTATGGTTAAAACTTCTTTTCTATCTTTCGAATAGACGGGAAAAAGCGGATTGTTACCCAAAATAAATTTAATATCAGTAAGTAACAGTTCCTGATGCTGCTGCTCGTGGTTAAAGCCTAAAACCAATAATTCCTTAACTTCATCCTTTAAAGGTGTGTTTAAAAAAATTGTCATGGCTTCATCTACATAAGCCCGGTATTGGTAAATTTCGTTCACGCTTGGCCGGCTTAAATTACCACGATCAGTACGGATTACCCGATTGCCAACGGTTTCGTAATAACTATTGAACACGAAATTATAATCATCGTTATATACCTGATAGTTAACCGAAAACGGCTTCAATATAAAGGTTTCGAAGAACCAAGTGGTATGCCCCAAATGCCACTTAGGCGGACTTACATCTACAACAGGCTGCACCACATAATCTTCAGTTTGTAAAGGTTCACAAATCTGCTCGGAGTATTTCCGAATCTGTAAGTATTCTTCTAGCAGTGTCATTAATTTTTATCCAGATAGTTCTTAAGATCTGTGATGCTATTAACATTCAGATCTTTTGATTGTTTTTGCCGCATCATTAAAGCATAAGAATTATTAAAACCGATTGGTTTTAGCCATTTGATTTTAAATTTTTTCTCAAATTCAGCATTTACATAGTTGTAAGTTTTCTCTTTATCGTGCGCCATTTCCTTTGCAATTTTTGGGTTTGGCTGCAACAAAACAAGAAGACCTGTCCCGGTATATTCAGGGTAAAAGTCAATCTGATCGTTCATCAGCGCATCAAAACATATTTTCGTTCCACCGAGTCCCGTTTTGGTAGACACCCCGTAATCTGTATTACCTTTAATCAACATGCTGTACATTTCAGCTAAAATGTATTGTTCACCAAAAATCTTTGATCCTATCCTCACTACTCCATTATTTCCATTTTTAGGCGCTTTATACAAACCATTGCTGATCAGGAAATCCTTTGCGACACGTTCTGGTGTTTGATGCAGGTAATCTGTTCTATAATTTAGATCGGTCATTACTGAATCAGTTATTTTGCCAGCTAACAGATTTAATGTTTCTTCCAGCTTTGAAAATTGTTTCAAGGCTTCATTCCTTACTATTGGTGCTGCATAGTAAGGCGGAAAAATATTCTTATCGTCTTTTAAAATTTTCAGATCGAAAGCTTTTAAGCGGCCATCGGTAGAATAACCACTGATTACATCCAGTTCTTTTGCAAAAGCAGCTTTGTACATCACTGCATCGCTGATCACGATGGTATGTATTTTTAAACCATAAGTTGATTTTAATCCGAGGTCGCCATCCTGCCTGCCCATAAATTCGGGAGTAAATCCAGCTGTTAAAGTAGAGCCATAAGCGGTTGGTAAGGCATAAAAACCACCCAAAATCAAAATCACGACAGGAAAAACGTACAAGGCTTTCCTCAGCTTCTTAAAATCCATTTTCTGGACAAGTGAAAGTAAGGCATCCAGAATAATGGCCAGTAAAGCAGCAGGGATAGCCCCTGCTAAAATCATATTGGTATTATTAAGCGAAATACCGCCAAAAATAAACTCGCCTAAGCCACCCGCAGCAATAAAAGAGGCCAATGTAGCGACGCCCACATTAATCACTGTTGCAGTACGGATACCGGCCAAAATAACGGGCATAGCTAGCGGCAATTCTACTCTTAGTAAAATCTGGCCTTTACTCATCCCCATGGCCCTGGCAGCTTCTTTAACATGCTGATCGATGCCAATAATGCCCGTATAGGTATTGCGGATAATCGGTAACAAGGCATAAATAAGCAGTGCAACGATAGCCGGTTTGGCACCGATCCCTAAAACCGGGATCATAAAACCCAATAAAGCGATGCTTGGTATAGTTTGCAACACCCCTGCAATGCCCAAAACCGTTCCAGAAAGTTTACGCTTTCTCGCAATCAATATACCTAATGGTAAACCGATGGCAATAGCGAGGATTAAAGAAATAAAGGTTAAACCTACATGCTGTAAAGTTTGACTGAGCAGTTTATCAGACTGCCCTGACATAAATTGCCATAAGGTTTGCTGTTGCTCATTCATGCAGTTGTGCGTTTTGGTATTGATTAAATCCTTTGGTTAACTGCTCGAAATTGATCGATTTGATTGCCTCATCAGCGCCTGAAACGAAAAGCTCAGACTGGTCATTATTCCTTAATAATTCCATGGCTTCCCATATACTTAAATCAGCAGAGTTACTTTCTCCCTCATGAATGGTTTCTTCAGGTAAATAAGTCCAAATATCCTGGATATTAATTACTTTAAACTCTAAGGCCAGCCTTTGTCCAGCGAGAAAATTCCTTGCAAAATCGTTTATAGGCCGATATAATAATTCTTTGGGTATTCCAATCTGAACTACCTCACCTTTATCCATTAAACAGATCCGGTCTGCCAGCTCAAAAGCTTCCTGAACATCATGTGTCACCATCACAATCGTTTTTCTTTTCAACTCTTCGAGTGCCTTAAATTCTTTTTGGATACTGGTACGCGTAACGTTATCTAAGGCTCCAAAGGGCTCATCCATCAGCAATACCGATGGATCGGTAACCAACGCACGGGCTAGCCCTACGCGCTGCTGCTGTCCGCCACTTAACTCATGCGGATACATCGCCAGCGTGCTTTCCGGTAGATGAAGTTTTTGGATCAATTCCTGCGTACGGCTTTTAATTTTTTGCTTGTCCCATTTCAAAAGTTTAGGTACAAGTGCAATGTTCTCCGCAATGGTATAATGAGGAAAAAGACCAATATTCTGCATCACGTAACCTATACCCTTGCGCAATACATCAGGATCCTGATCAGTAATGTTTTCATTATTGATCAAAATCTGGCCTTTATCGGGCTCAATTAAACGATTGATCATTTTTAAAGTGGTGGTTTTACCACATCCACTGGTACCTAACAATACCAATGTTTCCTTTTCGGCAACTTTAAAAGAGACTTGCTTTACCGCCTCGGTATCTCCAAATTTCTTGCTTATTCCTTTTAATTCGATCATATTATTTATCGAGTTTCATAAATAAGTTATTCAGCGATTCGGTATAGGTAGGGTGTGCAAAAACGCAATACCTGATCCTATCGTAAGTAATGCCGCCTTCCATTGCCATTTGCAGAACAGACATAATTTCTCCGCCTTCTGAGGCCAGGATAGCAGCACCCAAAATCTCTTTAGTGTCAGCATCTACAACTGCTTTCATCAGTCCCAAAGTTTCGTTTGTTTCGATACCGCGCGCAACATTCGACATTGGCAGAACGGCGACCTTATAATTCAACTTCTTTTCTTTAGCTTCTTTTTCTGAAATGCCAATCCGCCCAAGCTGAGGGTCGGTAAACATGCAGTATGGTATCGGCCGATCGTGAATAGAATATTTCGTTCCTTCAATCAGGTTAAGGTAAACAATGGTATAGTCATTATAGGCGATATGGGTAAAGGCAGGCCCACCTTTTACATCACCCAATGCATAAATTCCTTTAATATTGGTTTCCAACTTTTCGTTCACGATTACATGTCCTTTATCATCTAATTTAACACCACAATTTTCGAGGCCTAAATCAGCGGTTTGCGGTATGCGTCCGGCTGCAATTAATACATGACTTGCCGTAATGTTCTTTTTTGTTTTATCCGATTGGATTGAAAGATGAAGCTGTTTTTTATCCTGACTGATTTTATCAATCTTCACAGCCGTAATGATTTCAATCTTTTCATCCGTTAAGATTTCGGTAAGGGCTGATGAAATATCCTGGTCTTCTTTAGCCAATATGCCTGATGATTTTTCCAAAATGGTTATTTTACTGCCAAAGCGATTAAACATTTGCCCAAATTCCAGCCCGATGTAATTGCCGCCGATCACCACCAAATGCTCTGGAACGGTTTCAAGATCTAAAATTGTTGTGGATGTAAGATAATCAATTTCATCAAGTCCTTCTATATCAGGTATGGCAGTTTTTGCACCAGTATTGATAAAAATCAAATCAGCAGTTACTTTTTCTTCACCACCATCGTTAAGGGCGATGGTTAACTCTTTTTCAGCGCTGAATTTTGCTGTTCCGAAAATGAGCCGGAGTCCCTTGGTATTGTTAATTCCCTTTTCTGACGATGCCCTAAACTGTTCTACAATATCATCTTTGCGCTGTTTTATCTTCTTGAAATCAATTTTGATGGTTCCAACTTCTACGCCAAGTTCAGTTGCTTTTCTGGCTTGATAAACTGCCCTTGCAGAAGCAATCATAGCTTTTGTTGGTGTACAACCATCGTTGATACAGGTACCCCCAACCAATCTTTTTTCAATTATGGCTGTTTTTTTACCCGCTTCAGCAAGTTTTTTGGCTAATGGTGTACCTGCCTGCCCCGCTCCGATAATTATCGCGTCGTAATATTTCATTGATAGGATTTGTTTTGTTGTAATGATAACCTGAATAAGTAGATCAATGTTTGACCAGGAATAATTTATTCTTTAACTGGAATATTATTAAATTTTAAATAAAAAAGTTACAAACTATATTCAAAAATCTACGTTAAATAACCATAGACATTTAATTGATAAACATAAACCAGACCGCTATGTATACTCAAGCCGCAGAAAATACGAACCTTACTGTTTATATCCAGGACGATACTTCTATTGAAGATAAAAGAGAAATTTTGTTGAATGGTTTATTGGATGACCTTAATAACGAGACAGAGTCTTTTAATTAGGCTTTTATACAAGGTTAGTGAACACGTATGTTAAAAGCAGCTGGAGATAAAACCTAAGCCAAGTAAATAACTACTTTGGGTTCATTGGATTACTTTCATAACCCAATATTACTCATTTATTTAGAACCCGATTTACAGCATTTTCGATATCTCCCGCATGATTCCATATGTAAACGTAAAATAGAGCAACTGTAACAGAAACCATATTACCTATTAAATAATAGCTGTTAAATTTTTCTGTCTCCCCTGTTTTATCGTCATGTTTTAACCTAGTTGCTAACTTTAATGCACTAAAAAAAGTTAGCGCATGAGGAATACCATTAAACATAAAGATTGTCAGAAAAAGACGTTCGATGAATCCTTTGCTAATTGATCTAATATCTATTTCCGACTTTTTGTAATACTGTTGTGCAATAAGTGAAAACAAAAAGGCAAGTATTAGCTCGCATGTGATAATCAGTATGCCTATAATTAAGATTGAGATCATGGTAATTCTGAGATGTAATTTATTAATGATTTAGCTGAAAAGTACTCTTCTATTTTAAGGCTTTTTTCTCTTTTCCATATTTGAGAACGAGTTTTCCCTAATTGTTCTGCAACAACTTTATAATCCCTTAATTTAATGAATTTGGTAATCAGATCATAATCTTTGCTAATTTTCCAATTATCAACGATGCTTTGATATAAAAACATGCTATTTACTAAGGCTTCACTTTTAGTTTTATTTCTAAGATCAAAATAATACCTAATGTTTGAGTTCTTGTGTACTGCCAGTGCTTCACGCGCCTGTGTTAATCCATCACCAAGCATTTCATAGGCAATGGTTTTATTAATTGGTGTATCTATTTTTCCTTCAACCAATACAAATCTTAATTTAAATCCAGCGTTGAGATGTATAATTTTCTCCTCAATAGAAAATATCAATTTCACAGCTGCTTTAGCATCATTAACTATTCCCTGGAATTCATCTCCTAAAGTAATTGTCATCGGAGATAGCATGAGTTCATTATTTTCATAATTAGTTTCACTAACTACTGTTTTAAAGTTACTCATGAGTTTATTTTGATCACTTCTTCTACTATCAACTATATCCGCCATTAATACAAAGTAGTCTTTCATATCATCTTTTTAATTTACCATTAATTATATCAAATATAATGAAATAATTAATATTATTTCACAATTAATGACATAAATTATGTTATTTCACAAAAAGTGAAATAACTACTTAATTCATATTTGATCTATAAAGTGATTTCAAAGAGTAACTATATGTGAATATTAAAATTAAGAATAAGTAAGTCAATCGGCTTCCAGTCCAGATCTGAAAAGAAAAGGGCAAACAAATTAATGCTTACCCTTTTCAAATCTAAATTAACGCTCTCGCGACGAAAGTATAAATTCTTCATAAACCCGTTTGTAACAAATTTATTTAATCAAACGTTAATGCATGATGATTTGCGCCCGTCGAAGGTTATCGGTAGTCTGCAAAATTTTATCCCTTAATTTTGGATTGTAAGCAGGATGTGATTTTAAGAAATCTTGCACTATGGCATTTGCTTCTTTGTTATTGTAACCCGAGAAGGTAGCCGCTAACCACGATTGCGGAAAAAATATATCTCCAGTTTGCTGTATTTCTACTAATAAACCTAAGCTTTCTTTCAAATAATGAATAGATGTTTTTTGCCTAATGGGGTGATGCAAATAAGATAAAGCCGTAGTTACCCAAGCTTCTTTCTGTCGGTTTTTCCGGTCTTTTAAACCATTAAAAAAACGATCTCTTTCCTTAACATTTAAAGATAATGCGGGCATTAAATAAATTAGTCGGTTTTTACGGTCTTCATTTTTGGTCCGTTCCAGCTGATCTTTTAAGATCGTGTTAGCCGTATCTGTTTTAAGCGCCAACGTTAAAGCTAACGCACTATAATCATCTTCTAACAATTTGATTCCAGTTGGCGCAGTTTGCTTGAGCCAGATATTATACATTCTTTTTCCAGCTTCGGCACTCAGATATACATTTTGGTAAGCATTGAACAAAATTTTCTTGTTGTTTTGCATTTGCTGTTGCTTCATTGCTTCCCAAATTGTTTTTTCCATCACCGCATGAATACCCGTTCGTTTTTCGTCAGCTAAAAATGTCCAGTAAATATTGGTCATATACCCTGTGATCAACCTTAGGTTCATCTCATTCTTTTCCGTAGCTATACCTTTAAGCAATACATTTAAAAGCTCCTCAGGTTTATCACTTTTGCCCGATAGCATATTTTCATACGCATTGATATAGGCCGATGCACGTTCTAAAGGATCAGTAATATTATAAAGATTTGCCATCATCTCTTTCTCCATCGGGAAAAGACCATATCCCGCACCGTTTGCATTAAACAAAATATACAGCGGCTTCGGAAGACCTTTTGCTTCATTTAAAACAGTTTGTGCATTCATTGCATTTACTACCAAGAACTTACTATAGGTTGGATAAACCAGCTTAATCGTAAAAGATTGTGGCCACACCCGAGCCTGCCCCATTTCACTGTTCTGACTTAAGCTTAAGTTACTTATTTTATCGCCACTGTATTTAATATCATAACTAAAAACCGGCCGGCCAGGTTCATTTACCCAAACTTTATTCCAACTCAGCAGATCACTTTTACTATATTTACTTAAAATGGCAATCAAATCGTTCCAGGTGGCGTTGCCATAACTGTATTTTTTCAGGTATTCCCTGATCCCTTTTTGAAAGTTCTCTTTGCCCATTAACAGCTCTAATTGACGCATCATAATTGGTGCTTTATGGTAAATAATATTTCCATACATCGATCCAGCTTCTTGTAAGTTATCCAATTGCTGGCGAATAGGATTAGCGCCCAATGTCCTGTCTACGCCGTAAGCTGCCGGATAATGATCTTGTAAAAATTTAAGATCAAAAGTGTTTTTGCCCATTAACTTTTCAGTTACCTTATCGGCCATAAAATTGGCAAAAACCTCTTTCATCCAAACATCATTAAACCACTTCATGGTCACCAGATCGCCAAACCACATATGCGCCGTTTCGTGCGAAATTAGATTTGAACGCGAAATGAACTGATCTTTGGTTGCGCCCTGATCTAAAAACAATGCAGATGCTTTATATTGCACCTCACCAGGGTGCTCCATACCACCAAACTGGAAATCAGGAATGCTGACAAAACCTATTTTCTGAAAGGGATATTTAATCGCAGTCCAATTTTCCAAAAAATCGATGGCATCGCGATGGGCTATAAAAACAGAATCTACACTGAGTTTAATTTTAGCTGAATCGGTTTCCCTGTGCAGAAATTCCATATCACGGTCTTTCATTTTCTGATTAACAAGCGTGTATTTCCCTGCAGTAAAAGAGAATAAATAGGTGGGTAATTTATCCGAATGATTAAAATGATAGGTGATCGCATTAGCTTGAACCACAGAATCTTTTTTAACGGCATTAGCCATTACTTTCCAATTGGTTGGAACAGTTAATGAGAGTAAAAATTTAGCCTTTAAATCGGGCTGGTCAAAGCAAGGAAATACCGTTCTCGCATGATCAGGAACAAAGAGTGCATATAAAAAATCTTTATTTCTGTTTAGCGATTCGTTACCGGCAATAAATTCGATTTCAATATGGTTATTCCCAATCTTTAAATATGCTTGCTTGATTAAGATGTGTTCCGCTTTAAAATCGACAGGTACGGTTTTTCCATTAACCGATACTTTTTTGATATGGTCTGCATCTTGCTTAAACTCGATTTGCAGGTAAATTAACTTATTCAACTTAAAATCAATATTTTCAGTTGACTGAATTGACTCTATTTGTGCTGCCGGTATAGTAAAATGAAGCTGATACTGAATATTACTTATCGCGGCACTTCTGGAGTTTGCCAGGGCAAGAGAAACACCAGGTTCAACAGCAACAGCCTGTGTGGCCTGCTGCGCGAAACAGGTAGAATTCAATAGTAAGAAAAGGCAAAGGTATTTCGTAATTGTAGTCATGTAAATAAAGATTTATTCTCCGTTCATCATCTGTAAAATGGTTCCGTAACTCATCCAAACCATGATTAATACCACAGCTAAACCTGTTAGTGTTAACCAAAGTGGTTGTTTATAATTTGCGATAATTTTAGTTCTATAGGCCGCAATAAGCATAATCCCCAATGCAATGGGTAAAATAAAACCATTAATAGCGCCTACAGTAAGCAATATTTTTACGGGTTTACCGATCAGGATAAAAATAACACAGGATATGGATATAAAGGCAATGATAATCTCTCTGTTAAACTTTAAGATCAGTGGGTGAAAACTTTTAATAAAAGAGATGGAGGTATATGCCGAGCCCACAACAGAAGAAATTCCCGCAGCCCAGATCACTACACCAAAAATTTTATATCCTATTTCGCCGCTGGCCAATTTAAAAACCGAGGCGGCCGGATTGGATGGATCTAAGGTAAAACCTTTACTTACTACACCCAAAGCAGCAATAAATAATAATAAGCGCATGATAGATGCCAGTCCGATGGCACTTAATGCACCTTTATTTACGGCGCCTAAATTTTGGATTCCGGTTTGCCTGGCATCTAATAAGCGATGAGCGCCCGAAAAAGTAATATAACCACCAACGGTTCCACCGACAATGGTTAATACGGCGGTAAAACTAAACTGTGTAGGGTTTACAGCCCTTAATGCCGCTTCTGCCAATGGTGGCGAACTGGTGTAGGCAATAATTAAGGCCAGTACAATTTTTATCAGCCCCATGGTTTTGGCGAAAACATCCATTGCTTTGCCCGCTTCTTTGTAAATAAAGATCCCTATTGCCATAATAGCGCTGATTACAGCGCCCTGCCCTACACTAATGCCAAATAACACATTTAATCCTAAGCCAGCACCAGCAATATTACCAATGTTAAAAGCCAAACCACCTAAAAAAACCAGAAATGAAATAAAGTAACCCAAGCCCGGAAAAACCTTATTGGCTATATCCTGAGCAGGTTTATCAGCAACCGCAATAATCCGCCAAACGTTTAACTGTGCGATGGCATCTAATATGATGGATAGCAATATGACAAAGGCAAAACTAGCGCCTAGTTGTTGGGTAAAAACTGCTGTTTGTGTTAAAAATCCAGGACCAATGGCCGAAGAAGCCATTAAAAAAGCTGCCCCTAAAAGTACACTCCAATTGTATTTTGGCTTCATATTGCTGGGGCTTTAATTACGATACCTTCTTTTTGTAATCGTTCAGCTATTAATTTAGCAAAAGCAACAGCGTGTTCACCATCGCCATGCAAACAAACCGTTTCTGCTCTTACGGCGATACGATTTCCGTTTATACTCTTTACTTCCTGCTTTAACGCAAATCCCAAAACCTGATTTACAGCATCTTCTTCGTTAGTAATTAAAGCGTTGTTTGCTGAGCGTGGAGTAAGTAAACCATCATCCTGATAACTACGGTCGGCAAAAACTTCTGATGCGGTAACTATGCCTGCTTTTTCAGCTTCAGCTATCATCTTACTTCCTGCCAAGGCATATAAGATCAAACCTGGATCGAAATCGTAAACAGCCTGCACAATCGCTTTTGCTAAAGTGGTATCTTTTGCAGCCATATTATATAGTGCACCATGCGCTTTAACATGATGTAATTTACCACCTGCAGCTTTTACAAAAGCACTTAATGCACCAATTTGATATAAAGTAAGCTGATAGGCTTCATTTGGGCTGATCTTCATTTCTCTACGACCAAAGCCTTGCAAATCGGGCAAACCAGGGTGCGCACCAATGGCTACTCCTTTTTTTAAGGCTAAAGCTACAGTTCGCTGCATTACAGCCGGATCGCCGGCATGAAAACCGCAGGCAATATTTGCCGATGAAATATAATCCATTAGTTTTTCATCATTGGGCATGGCATAATTTCCGAATGCTTCTCCCATGTCGCAATTAAGATCGATCATTTTCATGTTTTGATATATTTAAGGCTTATTGCAGTAGTAATTAATGATAAATCGTGTTCACGTTCCAGGTAAAGTTCTTCTGCCTCATCGCTCGAAATTTCAGAAAAATGAATGGTGTCACCGGGTTTTAACTGGGCACATAAAGGCAAATCGACCGCAGCAACATGGGCAACGCGGGGATAACCGCCAGTTGTTTGACAGTCGGCCATGAGTATAATCAAGTCGCCACTTCCGGTGACCTGGATAATCCCGGGAGTTACTGCTGTACTGAGCAATTCCTTTTTAACCTTCCTCACTAATGGTTTTCCAGATAAATGATACCCCATGCGATTACTCCTTCTATCGACGGTATAAAAATTGGTTAAAAATGAAATAATGGATATTGCATCTAACCAGCCGATTTCATTGCCCAACACAACTCTAATGTTTTGCCTTTTCTCTGGCAATAAACTTTCGCGCGAAATGCGCCAATTTGGATAGGTTAACGACCTATGAATTAATTTGTCTAATATCTCTTTTGATACTTCGCTAATAGTGGTATCACCGATCAAAACATCTGCTTTTTGCAATGCTCTTCCCTTAAAGCCACCAAAAGCAGCAGCAAGAAATGTACTTTTACTTTCCATTAGATCTGGCACATTCCATCCACCGGCAACAGCCAGATAGGTACGCACACCAATTGCATTATGGATCAGCTTTATAACGGAACCAGCCGAAAAAAACAATGGCTTTTCTGCAGGCATTACTTGATCATTATAAACCAGGAAAGCTCCATCACCGGAATAAGCTACTAAAATATCAGTTTCAGCTTTAAACGAAGCATCGGCATAGGTAAATTCTATGGTCGCATTATCATCATTGTTACCAACTGCTTTATTGGCTAAACGGTGAGCCAACTCATCCATAGCGCCAGAAACAGGTACAGCCTGCGAGAGGTATCGGTACCTGCCCAGATCCTGAATAGTACTTAACAAACCCGGCTTAATGATGCTGATTTTCATACTCATATTTCAGCATACGCATTAAACTCATCTATACCAATGGATTTAAAAGTAAGCAGGTCACCTCCCTTTAAAAGTGATGGTTGCGAACGGTTTACCTCAAATATCTTTAATGGTGTTTTTCCAATAATCTGCCAGCCTCCGGGTGTTTCCATTGGATAAATACCGGTTTGATTGCCTGCAATACCTACTGATCCTGCTGGTATTTTAGCATCAGGAACTTCTTTCCTGGGGGTTGATATTCTGGTATCCATCCCGCCCATATAAGCGAAACCTGGCACAAAACCGATCATAAAAACAGTGTATTCACCAGCCGTATGGATATCGATTACCTCAGTTTCGGTAAGGTTATTGGTGTGGGCTACTATTGAAAGATCCTGACCAAAATTGCCGCCATAACATACCGGAATAACCAGTTTATTAGCCATTACTTTCGATTTTTCTCTTTTTATTTGTGCAATTTTATTTAAATGAGTGGATACTTTTTCAAAACAAACCTCTCCCGGGAGATCTGATAACATCACACTTAACGGATCAAAGAAAACAGTTAAGGTAGTGTAAGCCGGGACAGTAGTAATAAAACCAGAAAAAGGATTTTGCAACAGCAATTGATTAAAATCAGTAATCAAACGTAACAAATCGTTATCGATAGCCGCTCCGAACGTTATTGTAACCGATTTTTCGCTCAACCCGTAAATTTTTAAGGGCATATTTGTCCCAAAATACCCTAACTGGTCATTCATACAAAAACAGTAAGGTTTAATAATAAATATTCATCATCATACGGGACTGACAGCTATACTGCCGCTATAAAAATGAATATATATTCTTAAAATAACAAAGATTTTGACAATAGGATAAAAAAAGCAGGAATATCAGCATGAAATCACTAAATCACTGATAAAATATAAATCTAATTTTTAGACGCTTCAAGGCCTTTTATCAATTTCCATAACTCATCCTGCTCTTCGGCTTCTAATTCGATCATACCATTAAACATTTCAAAAATTTCATCACGGAGGTTAGAACGCATTAAAAGATCGATCAGGCGTACAATGGTTTTTTTCTGATCGGTATTCAAACTACTAAACAGTTTAGGCTCCACTTCATATAATGCCTTAATTAAACTAACCAACTCAGGCTTCCTTAATTCTTGCTCTCTTTCGCTGGCATAAACAGGAAAAATCTCATCCTCTTCGTAAGTTTCAATCAGGCGGTTGGCATATTCTTTTAAAAAAGGTTTACGTTTACTTTTAAGATATTCCGTTAATGCTTTAATCAAAAACCTATATTCGGCCGAAGATTTAGCTGCACCAAATATGGCCACCTGTCCTTCATTTTCGAAACTCTTAAAATCGAAATCACGAAAAAAATCACTATCAATATAAACACTATGAAAATAATCGTCGCTCTTTTTATTTAAGGTGGTGTAATCTTTATATATTTCTTCTCCACTGGTTAAGAAATAGTATTTAGAGAGTTCTTTGTGCAGATTTTCTTTCCAATGAACATATTTAATCTTAAAATTAACGGCAGTATCGGGATAAAAAAGATTAAACTCTTCTACAGTTTTAATATTGCTGCTAAAATCCAATGCTTCGCCATTTACAATAATGGAGTAATTTTTGTGTTTATTCAATTCAATAAACCAACAGAATTCGTTTATCAAAAAAGGAATCACTGTTCCTTCTATATCTTGTTGACTGATCTTCAAATTAGTAAATGAAACGGTTGTTCCGGTTTCACCAGTATTGCCAGGAACGCTGGAAAAATCGTGGCTGTAACTATTTAAACCACCAGTATTAATTCGTATCTCGCCAGAACAAAATCCTTTTTCTGATTGGTAAGTGGTTTGCCAAACGGCATTATGCGCAAAGGTAAAAAAGGTAAGTCTCCCTACCCCATTACGGCCATGCATTTTCGAGGTGTGCTTTGGTGCTACAATCTGAATAGATTTTTCAGATTCGAAAAACGGATCGAATTTTTGTTGTAAGCGATCAAAATTAATTCCATAACCATTATCAGCAATAGTTAACTGCTCCAAAAGGCCAAGCGCATTGGCTACATAATCTACACGGATGGTATTCGCATTGGCATCAAAACCATTCCAAATATATTCCCCAATAGCCTGCTTTTCATTATAGTTCTTAAGTACCTTTTGTATTCCTTTTGAAGTGATATTAACGTTTACCGACATGATTGCTAAATTAATTAGCAAATATATCATTATATTTTAATCATTCCAGGTGTTAATCATAACGATTGATATACACCACACTAATTGGCTTGATTTATCGCTTTGCATCATGCTATCAGCCAGAAGTTTATCGTTAAATATCCCGCTGACTAAAATGTCTGCGAAGTTTTTCTTCTTCGAGATCCAGCAGCTCTAATTGTTCCCTGATCAACTCATCATTAATCTGCTCTTTTTTATTTAGCCCTTTTAACAAAATACGCTGTTCAGACATAATATCTTCCAATGCAATGCGGTAATCGTGATAAAAGTCTTCGGACCGTGAAATGTTTTCTTCTTTTTCCCAATCCCTCAATAATTCCATCTCAGCCTCGATCCGGATTTTAATTGACCTGATCATATCGTTATGTTCTAAAGCATCATGATATTTTTCGTCAAGAATTTTTAGTGATAACATGGATAATTTTTTCCTCACCATCTGTTTCTGCTGTTCAAAAGGAATGGTATAATCCGGATCAGGCATATCCACCCATTTAATAAGTGCTGGCAATGTTAAACCCTGTAAAACTAAGGTTACCAGGATTACACTAAATGTAATGAACAAAATCAGGTTGCGCTGAGGGAAAGCTTCGCCAGATTTCAAAGCTACTGGAATAGAAAGTGCTGCAGCCAGAGAAACTACACCGCGCATACCTGCCCAGCCAAAAAGTAATGGTGCCTTCCAGCTTGGATTCGGATCAGCCGTTGTAATGTACCGGCTAATGAAACGCGTAAAATACAAAGCGCCGTAGGTGCTGGCCAATCGCACCAGAATGAGTACCAAACAAATAATAGCGCTGTAACGGATAGCAGGCAAAAGGCCATTTTCTCCTAAACCATTGATAATAACGGGAAATTCTAAACCGATCAGTAAAAAAACGAAACCATTAAGTACAAAGGCTACAGCTTCCCAAACATTAATACTTTGCAACCGGCTTCGATGGGTAAGGATTTGATCTCTACGGGCTGAAAGAAATAAACCTCCACTTACCACAGCCAATACGCCAGAAAAATGAAATTCCTCTGCAGTCATGTACATTGCGTAAGGCGTTAAAAAAGTAAGGATAATATCGATATTGGTGGTGGTTGGCAACCATCTGTGCAAAGCATAAAAAATCAGGGCTACCGCAATCCCAATCAAAATCCCCATTACAATAACCACTACAAAATTGCCGGCAGCTTTGCTAAAGACAAAACTTCCCGTCATTACTGCAGCCAATGCAAACCTAAATACAACCAAACTGGACGCATCATTCAATAAACTTTCGCCCTCTAAAATAGTAGTGAGCCTTTTAGGTACTTTAACATTTTTGAGTATGGCCGATGCAGATACCGCATCTGGCGGTGAAATGATACCACCTAATAAAAAGCCCAGGGCGAGGGTAAAGCCCGGAATTAAACTACGGGAAATTAAGGCAACAACTGTTGAAGTAAAAATAACAATGGGAAAAGCAAAACTACTGATTACCCTACGCCACTTCCAAAAATCTTTCCATGAGGTATTCCAGGCCGCTTCGTACAATAAAGGAGGTAAAAAGATTACAAAAATGAGTTCTGGTTCTATTTCAATATCTTGAAGGATCGGCAAAAAACTCAGGGCTAAACCTGCAATGACCAATAAAATGGGATAAGCAATACGGATTTTTTGCGCCAGCATTACCACGAAAAGAATTACTGCAAGCAAAAAAGCGTATTGTATAATCAGTTGATGCATATTATTTAGGCTTGGTCTAAAATACAAATTTGAAGCGAATGCCAAACCATTAAGATTACATAGGAAAACCCTTTGAGATGGAAGCCATTACTCAAAGAGTTCTAATACTTTTATCAAAGAAGCCCGGCAACATTAATGATTTAAACTCAACCAAAAAGATCGCTGCTCAGGTAGCGATCTCCCCGATCGCAGGCAATAAAAACGATGGTTCCTTGATCTAGTTCACCAGCAAGCTTCAAAGCTGCTGCACAGGCACCGCCCGAACTCATGCCCGCAAATAAACCTTCTTCTTTGGCCATCCTCCTCGACATCATTGTAGCTTCTTCCTGCGCAATGTCCATCACACGGTCAACACGTTCCGGTTCGAATATTTTTGGAAGGTATTCTGTTGGCCATCTTCTAATTCCTGGAATAGAAGAACCTTCAGTAGGTTGACAGCCCACAATCTGAATATCATTATTTTTTTCCTTGAAAAATCTCGAACAGCCCATAATGGTTCCTGTTGTTCCCATAGAACTTACAAAATGTGTGATCTGCCCTTCGGTATCTCTCCATATTTCTGGTCCGGTTGTTTTATAATGCGCCAGGTAATTATCTGGATTTGCAAATTGATTTAATAAAAAATACCCTTTTGAAGCACCTTTTTCTTCCGCATAATCCCTGCATGCTTCAATACTTTCCAACAATGTTACTTTTGCACCAAAGGCTTCCATCGTTACCTTACGTTCACGTGTAGAATTGGCTGGCATAACCAGTTCAATTTCTAAGTTATATAAACTTGCAATCATGGCCAGTGCAATTCCTGTGTTACCACTTGTGGCCTCCACCAGTTTAGTTCCGGGGGCTATATCACCACGTTCTATTGCACTTCTGATCATATTGAGCGACGCCCTGTCTTTAACACTACCGCCTGGATTATTTCCTTCTAATTTGGCAAATACCTTTACAGCCGGGTTAATATTCAGCTTTTGAAGTTCAGCCATTGGCGTATTTCCAATCAGGTCGATTATTCCTGCCATATTTTATTATATTAATTGGTTTCTTTATGGTTTCTAATGGTAATTATTGGCGAATGATAAGCAGTAGAAAAAGCAGGGATACTTTCGGTAAGCCATACGTTCCCACCAATGATACTATCATGCCCAATGATGGTTTCTCCTCCCAATATGGTTGCCCCCGAATAGATTACCACCCTATCTTCTACCGTTGGGTGGCGCTTGCTGCCCGCCAACGTTTTTTTAACACTCAAAGCACCAAGTGTTACCCCTTGATAAAGTTTGACGTAACGGCCTATTGTACTGGTTTCTCCGATAACAATCCCAGTTCCATGGTCGATATGGAAGTATTCGCCAATACTGGCTGCTGGATGGATATCGATACCTGTTTTAGAATGGGCATATTCCGTAAGAATTCTCGGAACCAGTGGTATACCGAAATTATAAAGCATATGGGCAATTCTGTAGAAACAGATGGCATAAAACCCCGGATAAGTTCTGATTACCTCAAACCTGCTTTGTGCCGCCGGATCGCCTTCATAAATGGCTAGGATATCGGTATTCAATACACGGTAAAGCGATGACAGTTCTGCAAAAAACTGACCCGCTGCATTTTTGCACTCGCTGTTCCTTAATTTACAACTTGCCGAAATAATATCATAAAGTTCAAGTTCTAAAGTAGAAACCTGCTCTTTAACTTCCTCAACCGTTGAAAAGGCTTTAGCAGCATTTTCTGGAAAAAGTACCTGGATCAGTTTTTCGGCCCATTTCGATATTACTTCATTCGGTGGTATATTGTGCTGCTCAAGTGGGTTTTTAAATATTTGTTCAAAAAAATGGTTATCCATAACTGGTGGTCAAACCTGGCCGATCTGCTCATCGACTAGATATATAGATTTAATCGCTAATGTAGGTTTTGTTTTTTTAAACCAAAACAACTCGTCGAGTTTTATTATAAAAATTGCCGGGAAATAACAAAAAAAGTCCATAGTCGGAAGTCGATTAGCCTGGAGTTGAGAGAAAATTAAACCTTCTTCGGTTTGTCACCTTGAAGGATAGTTTATGGTATAAAAATCAATATAAATGGACAGGAGAATTTTTAACGAGCTGTAGACTGTGAGGAATCGTCATTGCGAGAAGGCTTTTTCAGCCGACAGCCTGCCCCGATTTTCGGGGAAGCAATCTTACAACGATCGCTACTAGCATGCGCATTAAGATTATTCATTTTTGCAGTTGTTTTTAAAGGTATTCATGAGTAACTTCGTTCGGTTATCTTTGCTCCTCGCAATTGACGATTTTTCTATTGGTGTCTGTCAATGGTAGACGTTAGAATCTTTCAAATACATCGGAGGTTGATGACAGTATAAAGGGCGTCATTTCGACCGCAGTGGAGAAATCTTTTAGCATAGTTCAAAGATTTCTCCATTTCGCTGCGCTCCAGTCGAAATGACGGCGATTTTTTAAATCTGTCGATGGTAACGGAGTCGAAGGGCTGAGAGATAATTTGGTGTAGATTGATTTGAACAATAAATGTGAGTGACAGCAATTAATTTACGCTTAAAAATCACTACAGTTATCTTCATTTCGAGCGGGGTACAACGGAAGGCTCTGCGAAGCTAAATCTATCTGGATAGATCTCTCCACTTCGCGTTGCTGCGGTCAAGATGACAGCCTTTCTACAGCAGAGCAATGAACTAATGACTGGTGAACCAATGACCAATGAACTAACGATTACTCCTTTAAGGAATAAGGATAAGCCAGTTTCTCAAAACCAGACCGGTTTGGCAATGTTACCAATACATGTTGATAACTGTAGAAACGACTGTAAAAGAATTAGATAAGATTTATATCGGTGAGGAGATCACTTTTGATAAAAAATCTGGCCTGGTATACCGCATCGCTATTTTTAAGTCGGTGAGTATTTCCAGTTATATCTTTCAGTTGGTTCACGGGGAAATTATTATTATCCGCAGGAATTGTTATTAGCAGCAACCCCAAATTAAAATAGCATTTCCGATCGATATACTACCGGAAATGCTATTACTTACTATTTATTATTTCTTCTGTTCAGATAAAAAAGAAACTAAAGAAGCCAGTTCTTCGTATGATAATGAATTGGCAAGGCCTTCCGGCATCATCGAAGTTTCCATTTCTTTCCTTGATAGGATATCACCCGCTTTAATGGTGAAAACCTCACCTGCAATATTACGAACAACTACCTTGGCAGCTGTTTCTTCTGTAATAAAGCCCATATACGTACGGTCGCCTTTGGCTGTAATCATTACCGAAGCAAATCCCTGAGAAATTGAAGCATTAGGTTTTAATATTGATTCTGCAATCTGCTCACGGTTCATAATAGAGCCAATCTGTCCCATAAAAGGACCTTTCATTTTCTCGCTTTTGCTTAAACTATGACAGGCAATACAGCCTTGACTATTGAAAATATTCTTTCCTTTTAACGGGTCGCCTTGTAATTTATTTATAGCCAATAATACATCTTCTATAGATGATTTACCTACCTGACCTTTTTTGTTTTTGATTTTATCCAAATCAATTTTTGGTTCCTCAGCCGCCACTACCTTTTCTTCTTCGGCAAATTCAGGGATATCCATCCTTTGGCGTGCATTTAAATCAACGTAAAATTGTTTTCCATGTGCTCCAGCTTTTGTAGCTTCTTCTTTAAGGAATTTCTCAATAATTGGAGAACCTTCCCATGAAACGGCTTTAAAGTATGGCCCATGAGAGTCAGGACGTGTACCCCACCACCAGGAAGCATCGTAGGCAATCTCTTTTTTATATAAACGGCCTAAGGTAACCAGGATTTGTTGTTTTAATTTTTCATCTGTTGATTGTTTGTAGTTTTCGATCAGTCCGTTAACAGCTTTTTCGGTATGTATATAACGTAAGGCCCAAAGCGCAAGGGTAGAATTTTCAGTTTTAACTGCAGCAAGCAAAGCATCGACAGCTTGAAGATCAACTAAAGCACGCACAGCTAAGTGAGGCAAAATAATAGCTGAATTTGGTGTTGCATGAGGTCCTTCAGTACCTTTGGCAGGTGCCGCAAATGAAGCTGGCACCTTGGTTTGTAAAAGCACATTGGCAACCTCTGCCCTGCCCAAACGGTTTAAACCAATAATCGAAGCCACCTGAACACGCGGTGAAACATCCTTTAATCCTTCTAAAAATGGTTCAACAGGTACTTTGTCTATATAGGATTTGCGATCAGCAAGTGCTTTTAAAGCAAATTCCTTAAGTGCTTTGTCTTTGGTAAATTCAACTAAAGTTGCGATACCACTTTCTTTGGTCAGCTGTGCATAGGTATGCATACCGGCTATACGCACATCAAGCGCTAAACTTTGATCGGAAGCCACTTTTAAAGCCGCTGCAATAGCTTGTTTATTGTTGCGCAAAATCAATTCCTGTGAGGCAGTTAAACGGGCTACTGCACTATTCGATTTAATTAACCCGGTTAATTTTTTAATTGAAGCTTTTTTAACATCAGGAAAAGCTTTGTATGTCCAGTTGTTGGGTACTGCACGAACAACATAGCCTTTATTTGGGCTACCAGAATAACCTGCACCATCCCAGGCTGATAAATATAGTCTTCCTGAACCATCTACATCAAGATCTGTAATTTGAGGTAGCTTAATAAACTCTTCGTCTTTCTGTGTAAAGGTTGGCCCATCAGCGGTCACTCTGTGAATATAAAGCATGCTTCTGCCCCAATCGGCCATCATTGGTACATGGTTATATTGTTCAGGCCAGTTCGGTTCATCCATAAACAATGCTCCGGTACCCGATCCTCCACCCAAATCAGCAAGTGCTGGAATAATTTCGTCGGTAAAATTCTGAAATAAAACGGGATAACCATACTCGCCAGATTGTATGTGGTGCGAGAAACGAACATTCCAACCACCACCATCGTTGGTATTTTCCCTGGTAAAAACATTCATGTAAGGATCGATAGCTACATCATAAACATTACGTGTTCCATGTGTATATACTTCCATTTCAGTTCCGTCAGGGCGGACACGTAAAATACCACCACCCAACATCGTTAATTTTTTGCCTGAACGGTCAACCGCATCATGGAATCCAAAATCACCTACAGAAATATAAATCCATCCATCAATACCCATTCTTATACCATTGGTGGCATGGTCGGTGCCACGTTCACGGATATATTTGGCATTACTGATATGCTCAATAAGCGGTTTTTCGGGGCCATCTGCCTTTCCATCACCATCTTTATCTTCGAAAACAACTAAATTCATGCCCGTAGCCTGTTTTGTTTCTTTCGAAAAAGTGGTATGCAATACATAAACCTGGCTACCTTGAACAATAATACCCCGGGGATTATCCACTTCGGCAAAATCTATATGTTCATCCATTTTACCATCGTTATCCTTATCTATCAATTTAAGGATATGGCCTTTACCAGGATCTTTACCTAAAGAGCCCATCATATCAACACCAACATATACTTCTCCTGTTGGCGCTACAGCTAAACACGCTGGGCTAGGTGTAATATCGGGTCCAGCAAAATTGGTGATTGTTAATTCGGGGGGCGATACGCGTTGTATCTCTGGTTCACTAAAAAAGTTTTTTAATCCAAAAAAAACTAGCGTAAAAGAAATTAAGCTTAAAGAAAATTTAATCATTTGTGTGTTATTGTTTCTGGTCGGTTTCTCGGTAAACTTACAAAAAAATATAAATTCTCTTGTGCCACAATTTTGTGCATTTTAAGTTAATTATCAACCATTTGACACTTTTACTTACTGACCTCTAAACTTATTTACTTCATTTTAAAGTAAAACAACTTCACAAACGTTATCCTGGTAAAGATCCACATTAATTTAAAGCGACAGTTCAAGTTAATTACAATGGGCAACTAAATAAGCTTCAAACAGCTATAATTATGCATAACAACAAGTAAAACATAAATTAATGAAGAAAAAACACGATATAAATAAGGTAAAAAACCACTTCCATCAGAATCAGGTAAATTATTTCGTAAAACACTTGCTCCAAAGTGGATATTTTATTATATTTACTAAATCCAATAATCATTAAATCAGTATGTTATGAAAAATATTTTTTATTTCTTCCTGACGGCCCTGATCTCCTCCATTGCGTTGCTAACTACAAGGGATTCATTTGAGCCCGAATTGGTTTATAGCACAGTGGTGTTAATATGGATGCTGTACATCTGGTACCATATTTATGCTGCTAATAATAAGAGGAATTACAGCGAGTAGCCTGCATCTTAATTAAGTCGAATTCTCCAATTGAATATAATTTGGAGCCCAGATATTACTGACCAATGCTTTATGGTCATTTGTATTTTATTAATGTGTCCAGTATCGTCCCATTGTCTGTAAAAGAACTAATTCATTGTCTTGTCAAGACATTCATAATTATTAATGTGATTGTCAGGAAGCATCACTGTTAATTTACTATCTTCGCCGAAAACTAAAACACAGTAGTTTACGTTTATAACTAAGTCTGGCCAATTGGCCAGGTTATACATTAAGCTTAATGAACTTGGAGCATCGACCTCGTACATGGGGTAGATTAGCGCACAAGATCATGAAATTAAAAGCAAAATTCCCATGTTTAGCAGGGAATACATTTTACTCGGAAGTTCGTCGCAGAGTAAACAACGACTTTAAAGAAAACAACAGAAGTATTAACGCCAATGTGCTGATGTGGTTTAAAGCCTTTCTTTTCCTTAGCATATTTCTGGTACTTTACTTTTCCATACTCCTTTTAAACTTGCATATCGCTATACTTTTGGGACTAACCGTTTTACTTGGCGCAACTTGTGCATTTATTGGTTTTAATATCTGCCACGACGCTATCCATGGATCGTTTTCGAGTTCTAAACGCATCAATTCATTTTTTAGTTTTCTTTTTAATATGGTTGGGGCTAGTCCGTATGTATGGAACATTACGCACAATGTAGTGCACCATACCTATACCAATATTCCCGGTCATGATGAAGATATTGAAGTGGCACCGGGTTTAATACGAATCTGCGCAGAGGATGAGTTAAAGCCCCATCAACGATTCCAGCAGTGGTATGCCTTTCCGCTCTATAGCCTGGCTTCGCTTTCCTGGGTGTTTCGTAAAGATTATAAAAAGTTTTTTCAAAAAAGTGTGGGTGCCTGCCAGAACAAGCATCCGAAGATCGAATACTTTAATCTCTTTTTCTATAAGTTTCTTTACTATTTTATTTTTATTGGTTTACCGATACTGATTATGCCGCTTGCCTGGTGGCAGATTGCAATTGGCTTCGTGGTGTTACACATGGCACAAGGATTAACCATGGGACTTGTTTTTCAACTGGCTCATGTAGTGGAAGGAACAACTTTTCCTACAACCAATGCAGCAGGCAATATGGAAGAGGCCTGGGCCGAACACCAAATGCGTACTACAGCAAATTTTGCAACGCAATCACCCATCTCAGCATTTTTTCTTGGTGGATTAAACCGACAGATCGAGCACCACCTTTTCCCTAAAATATGCCATGTACATTATGGACGAATCTCCATCATTGTAAAACAAACCGCTCTGGAATTTGGATTACCTTATCATGAAAATACCACTTTCCTTTCGGCACTCCGCTCCCATTACCGCATTTTAAAAAAAATGGGACGACCTGAAACAATTTAGTGGCTATTAATTAAGGACGATCATCCAAACTTAATTTTCTTATCCTTGGGCAATATGCATTCAAGACCGATGAACTAGTGAACCTAAAGCTGATAACATAAACTTAATATACAATCCATTCTTCAAGAGGTAGATCTTTTTATCTTTAACGATATGTACTGGTACGAAGAAGAAGTTAAACAATTGGAAAGGGCGCATCGCTTGGATCGGGAGCATCCAGGGGTTGTTTTTTATGGCAGTTCATCTATCAGATTGTGGAATAGTCTCGAAGATGATTTTGATTACATGAAAGTAACCAATTTAGCCTTTGGCGGCTCTACATTAGCAGCATGCGTATGGTTTTTTGAGCGGATTATGATAGACTACAGGCCGAAGGCACTTGTGGTATATGCAGGTGATAATGATCTTGGCGATGGCAGAAACCCTGAAGAAATATTTATCTTTTTCCAGCAGTTAATGGTTAAAGTGAACCAGCGGTTTGGCATATTGCCCTGTTATTTTATTTCCTTAAAACCCAGTCTTACCCGTTGGCAAATGGCCGATCAGTTTAGATACACCAATAACCTCATCGAAAGCGAAATTATTAAACTCAATAGCCATTGGAAATTTATTGATGTGTTTAAGAAAATGCTTAACAAAGATGGTCTGCCAAACCCTGCACTTTACGATCATGACGGACTGCATCTGAGTGAAGAAGGTTATCGTTTATGGGCCGCTATTGTTAAAGAGAAATTAGGTTAATCATTACGCTCAATTAATATCCTGATAACATTGATGCCTTAATTTTCCACAAAAGAATTAACGCGATGAACAGGGAATATCATAAATGGTTCAGCCATAATCTTCAACGGGATATGGAGTTGCTGATTTTCGGCCATGCCGGAAGGGCGGTTATCTTTTTCCCCACCCGTATGGCCAGGTTTTACGATTACGAAAACTGGGGAATCATAGCTTCGCTGAGTCACCAGATCGAAAATGGAGAACTCCAGGTTTACTGTGTGGACAGTATAGATGGAGAAAGCTTTTATAACGATGAAGTATTTCCATCGGTACGGATAGACAGGCATTTACAATATGAAAAATATATTCTCGAAGAAGTATTACCGCTTATCTATCAGAAAAATGATGGCAATTACGTAGCAACTGCTGGCTGTAGCATGGGCGCTTACCATGCTATAAACCTGGCGATGAAATACCCCTGGTTATTTAAAAAAGCAGTCGGCATAAGTGGAAGATATGACCTTACAGACAATATCGGCGATTTCAGAGACCTGCTGAACGGGTTTCACAACGATAAGGTTTATTTTAATATGCCAACGCAGTATATCGCTAACCTTAACGATGATAAATTACTATCTGCAGTTAGAGAGATGGAAATAATTCTGGCTGTAGGTGAAACTGATCCTTTTTTAAGCGGAAACCAGCATCTTAGCAGTTTATTGTGGGAAAAAGGTGTACCCAACCAATTTCATACCTGGGAGAGTAATGCACACCGCCCCCACTTCTGGCGAAAAATGGCACCTATGTATATTTAAATTATCGCATTACATAAGCGCCGCATCTTATTTCACTGCTAAATTAAAATATTGTTTAATGTGGAGTGTATCTACAGGTTTTTTAGATTTTTCGTCAGCAAGAACAATATGAGCATCAAGTAACCATTTTTCTGCTGATGTATTAACGTTAGCTACTTTAATTCCTTTAACCGTACCTGCAATTGGAGTTAAGTTAATATAATCACATGAAGCACAAGAAAACAGATGTTTTACTTTTCCGGCCAGAATATCAGCATCAGTTAATAAAAATTTATCATCCTGCATAGGTGCTTGAATATAAACTCGCGTGGTGCTGAAGCTATTGCTCTTTGTGGCCAAAAAAATCCGGTATTGACCAGTTGTAAGTGCCGCCTGCTGATCGGCCATTGCTGCATAATTAACATACTCAAACAGGCAGCTTCCTTCGGTACAGGGAGTTAGATTTTGTGTATCAATGGTAAAATCCATTGGGTTATCAGTTTTCTTTTTGCAAGCGCTCAAGGTGCTTAATGCAATTAAAAAGGTAACAATTACTTTAAAAGCGTTTTTCATAATTTGATTTTCTATGAATACGGTACAAATTGAGGATACGCTACAGCCCGGGCATTATTTTTATTAAATAAATACATAAGAAAGAATACTATTAAATACACCTGATAATTTTATCCAAAAAACTGACTATTCAAAAGACTTTATTTAATATTGGTTGAACAAGAAAATATTAAGTTTGCACATAAACAGATTAAATCTACAAAATATATGAAACAAGGATTATTAATAGATATGGATGGGGTGATTTATAGCGGGGAAGAATTGATATTTGGTGCTGATAAATTCATTAAAAACTTAATTGATGAAGATATTCCTTTTGCATTTATGACCAACAACAGTCAACGTACTGCTCTGGAGGTGGTGCGAAAACTAAAAGGACTTGGTATAAAAGTAGAAGAAAGCCATGTATATACCAGTGCGATGGCTACTGGAAAATTCCTGTCTGATCAAAGTCCGAACGGTACCGCTTATGTATTGGGAGAAGGTGGTTTATTAAGCAGTTTACACGATCATGGCATTACTTTGGTTAATACCGATCCGGAATTTGTGGTATTGGGAGAAGGCAGGAACTTCACACTAGAAATGGTTCAGCGTGCAGTTGATATGATTCTTGCGGGGGCTAAATTTATCACCACCAACAGAGATCCATCACCAAAAAAACCAGGATGGAATAACCTGGGGATCGCCGCAACTACAGCCATGATTGAAGAAGCAACAGGCAGAAAAGCATTTGTTACTGGGAAACCAAGTCCGGTGATGATGCGCTCGGCACGTAAATTTCTGGGATTAGAAACCAGTGAAACTACCGTTATTGGCGATACCATGGAAACTGACATACAGGGAGGTGTACAGATGGGTTATAAAACCATTTTGGTGCTTTCGGGCATATCAAGTAAGGATACCTTAGGACATTATGCTTTTAAACCAGATATGATTGCAAGTTCTGTTGATGAAATAAAGTTTCCATTGACCTGGTGGGAAGGTAAGTAGCTGGGAGTTTGAAGTCGCCTCAGGGTATCGTCATTGACGAGCCTTTCTGTTATGTAAATGGTGGTTAGTCGAAGGACCTGCTAAATACCCTGAGGTGTTTCGACACGCTAAACATGACAGCGTCTAAAGTAAAATTGCCATTAAAATACAATCTACTCAAAACAAGATAGCTGACCAGCGAAAAAGTGAACTGATTATTAGTGAACAAAAGCACTTTCAGGAACCATATTCTATTTATTCTCTTAAAGCAACCGAGCTATTTCATTTTACCGATTGTAATAACCACCCTTAGTTGAGGTATGCGGTTTAAAAATGCTCAATCGATAATCAATTGAATATACAGTAGGTTTATGATCAAAGTTAGAAGGCGCACCATCACGATTGATCAACGTAAATGAAGCTGAATCATTTACAACCTGCTTATGTACTGGTACATCAGGCATTTTTTTGTCAGTAAATTTATTCGCTTTGGTTAAAAGCCCAATTGCTGGAATAACCATTAATAGCGCTACGCAAGAAATCAGTCTCATATCATTGTGCTTAAATTTTCTTATTATTTGGTTCGCCTTGTTAAACAAATATGAACCGATGTTATTAGTAAGATGATTAGCCAGTATTATGAAATTGTTAAAGTTACAGCGCAGTTTTAATTCCATATTAAGTGTAGCGCGATTTAAAGAAATAAATTAGTTTTTACAGCATCAGATAATCAACTAACTCATCTCCATTACGTTGCACTACATCCAATAGTTATCGGATCGGATGACGACGATTCTATTGGAGTCTTTTCAATGATAGCGGAGTCGAAGGGACTATTGGTGCTTTAATGTAGTTACGAACAACATTCGCAAGTGCTGCGCGTGGGGACACGAACCTTAGAATCCAGTTAAACGCCCAAATCTCAATGCCCTCTGTGAGTCTTTTCTCTGTGTACTTTGTGGTTAAAAGAAACACGGATGCACGGAAAACACGGACTATTTATTTGCAGGCCCATCCTCTCGTTAAGAGTTACCCTGAGGAATATCGTCATTATAAGGAGGAACTAAGAAGCAATCTTAAAGCGCTCGCTACCAACGATAGTTGTAAGATTGCTTCGTTGGCTGAAAGCCTCCTCGCAATGATGGATTTATACTTAATGATGGAACTAATTTATTTCAACTCCTCAAACTTCAGCACCACACTCATTCTATCCGTATTTAAAACGGGGTTGAAACCCACTTTCATTAAAAAATCGCCTGTATAGATTTTGTTGCCATCAATTGGTGATTTTGTACCAGGGAACAAGTTAATTTCCTTAATCTGGTATTTTTTTGCTGCATCCAATCCATTCAATTTAACGGGATATTTACTGCCTTCGCCATAACGGTAATTAACCAGGTAATTAAAAATTACACCTTCCGTTTTCTGATCGTTTACATACAACATCGAAGCTAAACTACCACTTCGAGGATCGGCCAAACGATATTGTTCACCCTGCCAGATAATTCCTTTCACTTCATTATAATTTTTAATGGCTTCCTGACAAAACTGAAGTTCCTTTTCAGGCAGTTTACTCACCACAATATCGAAACCTAGTTTACCCATCATGGCTACATCTGTACGGAACTTTATGGATTGTTTGCCCCAATCAGTAACATGGTTAGAACTGCTGATGGCAGGATAAAAATAAGAATATTCCCATTGTATAAATATGCGTTCTAAAGGATCAGTATTATCACTTGGCCAGAACTCCGTAAAATACTGTAAGGCAGCATAGTCTACCCTGCCACCTCCACCAGAGCATAACATCATTGGTACAGTTGGATACTTTGCACGGATTCTTTGTAGCACGCTATATAATCCCTTTACATAATCAATGTAAAAATGGGATTGATTTTTTAAGTGGGCAGAGTATGCATTGTAAATTACAGCATTGCAATCCCATTTAATGTAGGCCAGTTCCGGATTTTTGGTAAAAAGACCGTCAACCACTTCGAAAACAAAATCCTGCACCTTTGGGTTCGAAAGATCAAGCTCCAGCTGGTTCCTAAAATAATATTCAGGTCTGTTTGGTTGTTTCACCACCCAATCCGGATGTTTTTCGTACAGTTCGCTTTTAGGACTCACCATTTCAGGTTCAATCCAGATCCCGAACCGTGTCCCAACATTATCGGCTTCTTTTACCAGTGAGGCGATACCGTTTGGCAGCTTCTTTTTATTTTCCTGCCAGTCGCCTAATGCCGCATGATCGTCGTTACGTGGATATTTGTTCCCAAACCAGCCGTCATCAAGCAAAAAGAAATCGACGCCTAGTTTTTTGGTGTCTTTTAACAATTCGGCCAGTTTCTGTTCGTTAAAATCGAAATAAGTGGCCTCCCAATTGTTCAAAAGTGTTAAGCGGCTGCCTTTACCATCTAATATCTTATAGTTGCGTGCCCAATTCTGCAATTTTCTGCTTGCATCGCCTTTCCCCTGATCAGAAAAAGTATACAAAAACGCAGGAGTAGCAAAAACTTCTCCCGGTTTTAAGCTATAAGGCGAAGCATAATTATTCATCCCTGCAATAATGCGCAGGTTATTTTGATAATCAAGTTCCAGATCTATCTTAAAATTACCGCTCCACTCCAAAGCGCCATACAAAACATTTCCTTCGTTCTCTTCTGCAGGTTTATCCATGGAGATCATGAAAACCGAAGGCTGAAAAAGGTTGGCCCTAGTGCCCAATTTGCTATCCAAAGTTTTAATCCCATGGGTAATTTCACTTTGCTCGGGCTGCATCTCCTTTGCCCAATCGCCATGATACTGGTTAAGCCAAAAATGTGGCGATTTTAAATGCAGGTTGGCCGAAGCATATTTTTGCAACACCACATTACCTTTTTCGCTATGTTTAATTTCTGTCCACTGCTCTATCACATCCTGCTTGTAAAATGATTTATAGAACAGTGTTACTTCGAAATTATATACCGGATCTTTGAGCCTGATCTTTAATAAACTTACATTATCATCAATTGCGGTAACGGTATGATCTACATATTTCAGATCGAGCGAATTATTGCCGTCGGCATGGGTAACACTAATGGCAGGTTCTACCAGGTTTCTTGTCCCAGATGGCGTATAAGCCGAATTTAACTGTCCGGTATAATCTTCTGTTTGTTTATACTGACCGCTAACCTGGGCATATTCCTGTTTATTAGCGAGTTTTTTTCCAAAAAAAATGGTATTTACATCTTTTTTTGCATCAGCCTGTAAAACAAGTGCATTATGGGCGGTTTCTATAGGTATAATGGTCTGCGCTTTGCTATTCACCACTGCAAAAAGAGAAATGGCAATTGCCAAGGCACCCTGCCTGAAGTAACCTGTAATTTGATGTGATCTATTCATTTGTGTATTCAATAATAATCTATAATGTTTTATAGGTAGAGGGTTGATCAATTTATGGTTTGAGCGTAATTTTAAAGATAGCTGCGTCTTTCGCCATGAGCTTGAGTGTTTGGTTATTTTTAAAACTTTCTTTTTTTCGACTAATTAAATTTTCAGTATCATATACCTGATCTAATTTTAAACCGATCCTGGAGAAGTCGATATTGAAATCCTTTGCTTCATCGGTATAATTAAATACAGTCAGATATTTCACTCCGTTGAGCTCTTTTACAAACAGTTGTGAAGCCGATTTGCCCCTGTTTCCTTCTACCGGAACAAATGCCTTTCCATCTTCCAAAACCTTTAAAATTTCGGTATTGTTCAATAATCGTCTGGCGGTGCCTGTCCATTTACCCTGATGCGAAAAATCATCGCCAGTGATGCAGGTGCCCGTAACAATGGCCGATAAAAACCGGGCGGTATTTTCTCCGTCTGATTGATCAGAAAACACAACATGATCAGCATCGATATAATCGTAAAGGTAAGTTTGCCACCAGCCATTGCTCACACTGTTTAAGGTATATTCAGTATCTTTTATCGATTTAAAGGCATCGCAGGCAATCCGGCGTATATGTACGTACCGGCCAGAAGCCATGCTCGGCGAAATAGCGGCGTAAACCACCATTTTACCATCAAGCTGTTTTAACAAAAATTCCATTCCTGTTTTATAGGCCTGCATCCCTGTTGTGATCTTTGGATCGTAAAAATGATCGGATTCTATCGCCGCATGGCCTAAAAAATCAATTTTGATCATTTCGAAACCGCATTCCTTAAACTTATTAATTACGGTTGTAATCCGCTGCCGCGTACCAGGATGTGTAGGATCCAATGCACGTGCACCATCAAGATCGTGGTAGGCTCCGCCAACTTTTGTCCACATACCATCAAAAGTATAAAAACTACCATCTGCTACCCGTCTTCCGCCAGCTGCAAAGCCCCAATCTACAAATGGTGCCCAGTAAATGCCAGGTTTTAATCCCTTCGATTTTGCATGATCTGCGAAAGCTTTTAGTTTTGAATAATTGCCATGCAAACCACCATTTAACAGGTTATCCCAATATGAATCAAGATCGATAAATGCAACGTCGCCACTCCTGAAACTTTTTAAGCTATCGGCAAAAAAATCACTCACCTGGTTGGCTTTTTCGAGCGTAATTTTTTCCTGCATAGCCCCCCAGCTGTTCCAGCCTACAGGTGTAGCATTATTCCATTTAAAAACGATGGGAGGTTCCGAAATCCTGTTTAGTTTGGCATAAGTTTCCATGCCCAAACGCCAATCGGCAAAAGCACCGAAAAATACTTTCGCTGAACTTACAGAATTGCCTTTTAAATAACCATGCGCAATTTTATCGCGGGTAATACTTTCTTCGGTATAACCGCAGATGGCCTGTACACTGATCTTTTTATCGCTATCCATTGCAGTAATTAGACCTGTTTTCCAGTTGCTGTGTTCAACTGATCCGATTACAAAACCTTTTCGCGATTGATCATGGTATAAAGCAGTAACCTCGGCACTTGGATTGCTCACACTGGCTGTTAAGGGCACTGTATTGTAAGAAATGAAAGTATCGTTATCAAATGGTACAAATAAACTCGTTGGGATATCCGAAGGTTGTTGATCGATCAGGTTTCCGCTTAGGGGAACAATATGATTAATGGATAAATTAGCCCCCCGTAAGGTAATTCCGATCATAAAATAATCTTTATCGCTATAGGTATAAAAAACTTGTTGCATGGTTGGTAAACCAGCCTGTTTTAACAAAAAAACATGTTTGAAACAATTACCAAAAGCATCCTTAACAGCTGTTTTACGGTAACTGATTTGTTTATAATCTTTGGAACTGAATAGCTTTTTCTGGTATTCGGCCTGCGAAAAACCATTTAACAATAGTTGAGCCGCTGCATCTGAAACATTAAAGGTACCGGTCTTAAGGTTGTAGTCTATTTTTCCGGTTTTACCATATTCGATAATGATTGCCGAAGCTGGTGTAACCCAAAAAAATAAGATGCTTAAAATTAAGAGCGCCTGATGTTTGAATAAAAATTTAAAGATCATGTATTGTGCTAATTTTAACCGAAGTTATAGTGCTCAGTTTTCCGTTTATTTTTACTTTTAACTTTTGTGGTATTGCCGAAGCTATTTTGTAGGAAGTAATTTTACCCTCTTTCCACTCCATATCAACTGTAAAATTGCCCCTTGCTTTTAATCCTTTAATTTCGCCAAAGGTTTTCCATGCATCCGGAATAGCTGGTAGCAATTCGATAAAACCATCGTGACTCTGGATTAGCATTTCGGCAATTGCCGCGGTGGCACCAAAGTTACCATCAATCTGGAACGGTGGTCCGGCCGATAACATATTCGGATAAACGCCCCCGCCTGAACCATAATTAATATCGGTACGCAAAGTAGGTTTTAAAATCTCCCTGAACAATTTAAATGCCCGGTTCCCATCCTGTAACCTAGCCCAAAATAACTGTTTATAAGCAATCGACCAACTTGGTCCATCGTCTCCCCTAACTTCGAGTGTTTTTTTAGCGGCTTCAGCCAATGCAGGGGTTGAAGTTGGGGTAATCAAACCTGCCGGATAAACGCCATATAAATGTGAAATGTGGCGGTGCTGCGGGTCGGTTTCCTTATAATCTTCTAACCATTCCTGTAAACGCCCGTCTTTACTGATTACCCCCACTGGTGGGATCGATTTCAGTTTTTCCTGCAGCGATGCACTGAAGGCGGCATCAGTTTTAAGAAGTTTAGCTGCAGTAATTACATTGTTAAAAAGTTCTCTCACAATCTGGTTATCGATAGTTGGTCCCATCGAAATACTCGCGGTTTTCCCATTTGGCAGGTAAAAGGAATTCTCTGGCGATACCGATGGCGAGGTAACTAACCAGCCCGTTTTTGGATCTTTAACTAGCGCACTCTGGTAAAATGCCGCTGATCCTTTTAAGATTGGGTAAATACTTTTCAGGTATTTTAAATCACGACTATAATCAAAATGATCCCAAAGGTTGCTGCACAACCAGCCTGAGCCTGCATTTGAGGCACCCCATGAAGCACTTTCGCCAGGTTCGGTAAAGCCCCAGACATTGGTAATTACATGCGCAATCCAGCCATCTGCATTGTAATAAGCTTTAGCCGTTTTTGCACCATGAGTGGTTAAATTCCTCACCAACTCAGCCAAAGGAAGATTTAGTTCCGATAAATTGGCCGGCTCAATGCCAAAGTGGTTCATTTGTACATTAACATCCAGATGGTAATCGCCATTCCATGGGGTATTAATCTGGTTGGCCCACAGCCCTTGGAGGTTTGGTGGTAAAAGTCCAACTCTGGTACTGCTAATGCTTAAATAGCGGCCAAATTGGAAAAACAAAGCACTTAGAGATACATCTTTCTTGTAATCTTTATAAAAATGATCTAACCTTAAATCTGTAGGCAACTTAGCAGCTTCACCTTCGCCGAAATTGATTTTTAAACGGTTAAACAGTTTGCCAAAGTTTGCGCTGTGGTTAGCCAGTTCCAGCGCATAACTCTTCTTTTTTGCTTCCTGCAACGCATTTTTAACTCTTGCCACGAAATCTGTATGCTTAAAATCGGTTTCGGCGGCAACATAAACAATGATTTCGGTAGCATCTTTTATTTTAAGGATATTGCCTTCGGTTGTAACCAAACCATCTATAAGTTTAGTGCTTACGCGGCTCATGTATCTCATGCCTTTACCGTCAGTTCCGTTATCGAGCTGACCGGACATTAACAGTTCATTGCCATGGGTGGCTAAAGTGGCTTTTTCGGGTCTGCTGATAGATATGTTGCAATTTAGTTTTTTAGGCTGATTGGCAGTAATCCGGATGATATTTACATCATCATCAAAACTGCAGAAATATTCCCTTTTGTATTTTATGCCGTTGAGCGTAAATTCGGTTGTGGCCACCGCCTTATCCAAGTATAAAGTTCTTTTATAAATGGCTGGCTTTACTTCTTTAACGCCTGGATAGTCATAATCAAGCTGCAAATTGCCCAATGTTTGGTATTTACCCCAGGTTGCCCCTCCAGATCCCTGCCCTTTACAAACAAAATCGCGGTTTACGAGTTCCTGTGCTTCGTCATTTTTACCTTCCAATATCAGCTGCCTGATTTTCGGGAGACTTTTGTAAGCTTCGTAATTGTTGGCGTCCTGTTTACCCCCGCTCCATAAGGTAATATCGTTTAGCACAATATTTTCTTTGGTTATGCCACCATCTGGTGTCATGCCCAATTTACCATTGCCCAGGGGAAGGGTTTCTTCCCAGATTTTGGCAGGTTTATCGTACCAGAGTAACAATGGTTTTTGCTGGGCAAAACTATATTTACCTATAAAAAACGAGAGGAGTAAAATAATAATCAGTTGCTTTTTATACATTTTTTCATTTGTGTGTTGTTGTACGCAACAATCGTCATTTCGAGCGGAGTGCAGCGAAGTCGAGAAATCTATCAAGATAGATCTCTCCGTTCCACTGCGTTCCATTCGAGATGACGACCGGTTTGTTTAAATGCTTCAGTCGGGACGATCCTCTAATAAGATTACTGTATATTCCAGAACCTGATTTCGCTCATATTACTATAATTCCCATCGCCAGTGGTTACATGCTTGATCCTGATGCGAATATAACGAATCGGTTTACCTCCGTTATCCAGTTCAGAAATAAAAGCAATTTTGCCATCATCCGTTCTGGTTACATCTTTTAAAAGCGTCCAGCCTTTATTGGTAGCTTCAGCAGGCCAACCGTTATCGCTGGCTGATAAATTGGTGGTTGCATTGCTTAGATCGGCCGTTCCCCAAACTTCAAAACGATCAGGATTATTACAGCAATCTCTTCCGGTTTCTTCTATTCGGGCTAAATTGGTGTAAATTTTACCTAAATCGAAAGTAATTACGTGCGGCATACCGCTGTTGCCCGCGCTGTGAAAAATATTCGGATAACCCTGCGGACCAACACTTCCATCCCACAGTTTGCTGATGCTGGTACCAGATTCATAAGTCTGCGCATCGCCCGGTAATCGCACTTCGGCAAAAAGTGAACGATCGCAGAGTACGTAGGTGGAAATCTGAGGAAAAATAGAATATCCACTCACAGCAAAAACATCTAACGAACTTCTTTCAGGCATATAAGAAGAAAGATACTGTATTTCAGTCCCCGATTTATAGCTCGGAAGAACAATCGAGTTATCTTTAGGTAAAAGCGTAAGTTCTGAAGCACTGCCTGATGCATTTGTGTATTTAATAATTGTCCCTGTATTAATCGTATCTGGAACATTAAAGTTAAGTTTAACAGATCCATCGGCATTTACCACATAAGGTTCTTTGGCATTATAAGCCCTGTTCAGCAAGCCATTTTTGTAAGTCGAGCCATATACCTTTACGTTGTTTACTTCCTTTGGAATTGATCTGTTCCCGTTTTTATCATAAGAGTAAATCGTAAAAGAATAAACAAATTCCTGAAGGTTCGGGATCGTCGCAAAAACACTATCTGTTTTGCCATTGATAGCTATTACCTGAGAGTCTACTTTATTATTATAGTAGATCACGTACTTTACTATACTTGGGTCGGAACTTGATTTCCATTTTAACTGGGCACGAAGATTTCCGGGTCTGCTCAGTACTTCCTTGGGACTACCTGTATAGATAATTTCATGCCCGTCAAAAAAGTCTCTGAAATCTGTTTGCTGTTTTTTGCAGCCCATTGTAATAGCCAATGTAAAAAGGCCTACGAAAATTATAAGATTTTTCATCTGTATATAATTATTTTTTATGGCGATGAAGCGACCATAATTTATTTTAAGTGTAAATAAATCATTGATGGTTTCATCTTTTTAAATTTTGATATCAGATTCTGTTAATAATATTATTGTGCGGTTCCATAAGGCGTAATTTCCATAATGTGGGCAGCTGCTTCGTTGCCCCATACCGTTTGTACGGCAATCCTCAGGTATTTCACAGCCGGGGCTGCCGATGGCACTTTAAAGCTCACACCATTTTTAACAAAATCATTGTCTGATGAATTGATTGCTGTAGGAAGGTTACCCGATGGCGGATCTGGAAAGCGGAAATTCCCAAGATTTACCCAGTTGCCGATAACAGTACCTTCTGCAGCTGTTACAGGAAGCGGGGTGTCGGTAGGCGCAGATGAGTTTGTTCCCCAAAGTGCAAATACTTTTGGATTTGCAAATTTGTAGGTGTACTGATCTCCTGTTCTTTCGTAGAGCACAAAACGACTTAATTTATAGGTTTTTCCAATACCAAAACTACAAGAATAGGGAAGTGAAACACCATATCTCGTATGCCAGCCACTTCCATCCTGCTTTCCATCCCATAAATTTGGCAGCGTCCAGCCAAAGTCAATCGGGCTGTCTGTGTTCAAGTTTAATACGCTGAATTTTGATTTGTCAACCGCTTCTTCTGCCAGCGGGATTATTGCTTTCTGAAGCGTATCTGAAATATTGCCCCATCTGTCTGTAACGTATACACCAAATCGACGTTCTGTTGATGAAAAACCCGTAACCGAATAATCGATTTTTGCATCTTTGGTAAAACGCTGATCCTCAATTTCCAGGGATTTTGTATTGTTATTATAACTCAATACCACAATACCGATCTGTTTCTTTAGTGGATTCTCAGCTTTAATATTTACCCCGCCAAAATCAGCGGAAAGGTCTACCGACGGACGCACCACCGAATAAACAGGAGTTAAGGGATTAACCGTAACAGTAATAGGATCAGACATTACATTTGCCCTTGAAACCGTATAAAGGGTTACCTGGTATGCTTTTGCTTTTGCAAATCCTTCAACAACTACCGTATCCTGGTAGTACGATGATTTTGTTTCGCGGTCTACATTATCATTTACCTTATACTTGGCCAATACGTAAAGGATATTCTGCGAATTGGGCAGGTTGTAGGTGATGTTTGCCCCTCCGTTAAAATTATCGACCTTAATATTGCTTACGGGTAAAGGTTTAGTTGTATCTTCAGAAATAACGGCGTTAAAACCATTATTTTTCTTGCATGCCACCATGCCAATAATAATCAGCATGATAAAACAAGGAAAACTATATTTTTTTATATTCATGATCAGATCTTCTTTTATGATTACCAAAATGGGTTTTGAACTAGATTGGGGTTAACCGCCAGATTATCTGACTTAATAGGCCATAGATAATCCTTTGTGCTGAACACCGGCACAAAAAGATTACGCGGACGATAGTAGTTTACCGCTTGATCATCGAAAATACTCCATCCCTGCATTGGTTTGGCCATTACCGTCTGAAGTTCTTTCCATCGGCGTAAATCCCATCCTGGCATACACTCAAAAGCAAGTTCAATCCTTCTTTCCTGATGAATGATTTGACGAAGACCTGCCTGCGTGTTGTATTTTAAAGGACTTGTAGAAAGCTGGGCAGTCCACGCTTCTGCAACTGCGGGGATCTTTGCTCTTTTTCTTACCTCGTCTATATAAGGCAATACTTCAGAATAGTTTTTTCCCTGCTCATTCAAAGCCTCCGCATAGAGCAGATAAAGATCTGAAAGCCTCATTAATGGAAAATGGAAATCTTCGTAGGATAAACGATCATTATAAACCGTTAGATAATTGACCAGTTTTTTTGGCCAATAGCCTGAAATGTTAGTATGACTTCCATCTTTCGGACCTGCAAAACTCGTTGTACCACGTGCCTGTACATAGTTTGCATTTGCCGGATCGCCCAGTTGACCATTACCATACCAAACGCCACCATCAAATCCAATAGATGCGTAAAATCTGGGTTCACGTTTAAAATGCGCTTTAACAGTTTCATACCCATTGTGCACGTAGTATTGATCCTCAGTTCCTGCAGTTTTTAAAGTGTAACGGTCTCTGTAATCCCAGGTTTTATCTTCATCAATAGGTAGGCCGTTGTTGGTATAAAACAACTCTTGCTGCGCAATGGGTACAGCGAAGAAACCCTGAGCACTACCGATGCTCAAGGCAGCGGCAGCATTAAGACGAGGGATACATCTTTCCTGTTTTCCAAATCCGAAAACTGGAGCCATACCCCATATCAATTCTGTGTTTTGCTCCCATTTGTCGGTAATTGCCGTCTGGAACGAAAGTACATTAATCAATTCCTGAGGAAGGTTAGCGGGCATATTTGCTGTTGGGGTAAAAGTGTGTAACCTCAGTCCTGCCGCCAAACAGGCCTTTAATGCTTCATCGCATGCCTGGGCAGCGCGGTCCCATTTCCGTTGATCTTTTTGTGGGTTGAACAGCTGTTGGCCATCTTTATTACTCAGCCCGGCATAATCAGCATTGCCATTAAACAATGGGCTTGCTGCAGTCACCAAAATCTGGGCTTTCACCGAGCGTGTAATAAGGGAAGTAACCCTTCCAAGTTCCTGTGTCTGATTTTGGATCTGGGTCGGTAAATCAGGTGTAGCCTCATCCAATAGCTTAACCATATAATTTACTACTGAATCTACAGGTTTTCTTTTCACACGAGTAGCTTCTATCGAACTGTTAATCGGCAGGTTAACATTGGTGATTGGAATAGGGCCATACATCCTGAATAGGTAAAAGTGATAATAGGCTTTTAGGAATTTTACCTCAGCAATCCATCTCTTTTTTTCTGTATCGCCGAGATCTATCGGCTTGTCGATATTTTCAAGCATGGTATTACACCGTCTAATGGCATTGAACATCGCCTGCCCCCCCTCATTTCCATCCCAGTAGTTTAACCCCGGGTTGTTGCTGGTTTGCGTACCCCTCATCATGTTAAAGCCAACAGCATTAATACCTTGCGAATCGTTCAATTCATTCTGTCCCGGGAAAACAATTTCACCGGAAGTAGAAAAACCTCCGTCCATCCAGGGTTCCTGCAACCGCTGTAGCGTGCTATAGCAGGTGAAGAGATAATTTTCAGCCTCATTGCGGTTCCTAAAGGCATAATCTATTGTACCTACGTTATCGGGGGTAACGTTCAGGTACTTTTTGCATGATGTCATGGACAATACCATAACAGCAGCGAATAAAATTTTTGAATATAATGACTTCATACCCTAATTCTTTGTTTTAAACTATAAACTAACATTTATGCCAAGGTTGTACACTTTCTGCAAGGGGTAAGAAAATCCATTGCCACCTATTTCCGGATCCCACATCTTAAATGGGCTCCAGGTTACCAGGTTAAGTCCGCTGAAATAAACCCTCAGATTTCTGAGTTTAATCTTACTTGCCAGCGTTCGGGGTAAGGTATAACCTACTTCCAATGATTTCATTCTGAGGAAACTGCCATCACGTAACCACCACGAACTATTCTGGCGGTTGTTTTCAATCACCGCACCGTTTATTCCAAGCCTTGGATACAATGCATACAGATTCTGATTATCTTCAGACCAATGGTCATCAGCGAACTGCTGGATCACCTGGGTATTACCTGGTAACCACGAATCAGGACTTTTAATAAACGGACTTGTTCTTCCTGGGTCAATTACAAAAGATACACCGGCCTGTCCCTGGAAAAACATATTGAGATCGAAATTTTTGAAACCGGTAGAGATTCCAAACCCATATACAATTGTGGGTACGGTAGGGTTTCCAAACCATGTTTGGTCTTTACCATCAATTACACCATCATTGTTTAAGTCACGGTATTTGATATCGCCACCCATTGGTGCGACACCATTGGTACTGAAGATCTGTTTAGGCGAATTTCTAGCCTCACTGTCGTCTACGAACAAACGCTCTGCGATGTAACCAAAATTTCTGTTCAGGGAAACACCATTGTGCAGACGATACTTATCAGCAAAATCGGGTTCTTCATATTGGGTATATTTGTTTTTGGCTAAAGTAAAATTGGCAAGCGCCGATACCCATAAATCGTTATTGAAATTGTGCTTTCCATCAAGTGAGAATTCGATACCCTGTGATTCTACCTTCCCTATGTTAGCGGAGATCTGTGATTCCAATCCCGTTGTACTCGGAATATCTTTTCTGTCCTGGAGAATATCTGACTTAAAGTTTTTGTAAACCTCTGTGGTAAATCTTATGTTTTTAAGAAGCGTTAATTCCAATCCTAAATTGATCTGCCTCGATACCTCCCATGTAACATCCCTGTTTTCATAATTGTTGATCGTAACCCCGTTATGTGAGTAACCAAGATTAGTCCCGAATGAAGCCGAATTTCCTCCGTTCAGGTTAACATCTGATAAGTAAAAAAATCGTCTGTCGCTGATCGCATCATTACCAACGAGGCCGTAGCTGCCCCTGATTTTCATGCGGCTGATTACATTGGAAAGATTGCCATAGAATTTTTCTCCAGACACGATCCAGGACGCACCAACAGTTGGGAAAAAACCAAACCGGTGATTTTCTGAGAAACGTTCAGATCCATTGTAGCCAAAGTTGAATTCTAAGAAATATTTGCTCATATAAGCGTAAGTTGCGCGTCCCGAAAGGCCGAGGTTCCGGAATGGTAAAGAATTAAATAATGTAGTTGCGTTTGCGTTGAGCAATTGCTGTTGTGTACCGATCAAGGCAGCACTTACATTGTGGTTTTCATTAATATCTGCTGAATAATCAAGTACACCCTGTAGGTAAAGGAAGGTATTAAGTGTACTCTTTCCTGCGTAGTAGTTTAGGTATTCTCTGGCCTGATCGGGCTTATTATTGATCCAATTTAACGTGTATTGATTAGATGCTTTGTCGTACGACTGAACATTATAAAAATATGGTGCGTATGCCAGTTCTGATTCGAATCTTGCATATCTGTTTGTACTGAAGATTCCTTTAAAATTCAGGCCTTTTGTAAGGAAATCCAGTTTTTGGTTGAGCTCAAGTTGCGCAAGCATCCTCGATTCGGAAAACCTTCTATTTCCTCTTAGCAATGCAGCATATGGGTTAATGTTTTTTACATCTGTAGAAGAAGTAGGCGGTGTGCTTCCATCCGGCAGCACAGTAGCTTCCGTATTGTTACCAAAAAGAATGTGCTGAACACGAGCATTGGCTTTATCGGGTTCGTAATAAGCCGGAAAATCAACCGGACTTGTATGGGAGGCAATGTTATACAAATCAGTCGCAAACGACGGATCGTTCGTCATTGGACCTACATACTCATTAAAGTTACCCGATAAACGGACAGTCAGTTCGGTAGTATTGGTAAGATCAATATTTACATTCGAACGTAACTGATAGTTTTTAAAACGAACGTTATTATTATTATTGTTCCTGATATCGGTTTTCAAAATTCCATTATCATTCGAATAAGAACCTGCTACATAATAACGGGCTACCCCACCTCCGCCTGAGATATTGAGATTGGCTCTTTGCGTTGAGGTATTTTTCTTAAACAACATGTCCATCCAGTTTACCGCAGGATAAACATAAGGGTTGCTACCAGGTGCACCTGTCATGGTAGCCTGTGTATTTAATATCTTGTTCGGCGTATATGGTGCCCCAGGCGAATTCCTTGTGCTCAGTGCTTCATTATAAAGCTTCATATAGGTAACCGGATCAGCAATCTGCAAAGGACTGATCGGTGAAGAAGTTGATCCTTCCATGCGTACACTAATCTGTGCTTTGCCGGCTTTACCCTCCTTCGTTTTAACCAGAATCACCCCATTTCCTCCTCTTGCACCATATAATGCTGTGGCACTTGCATCTTTTAATACAGAAAAACTTTCTATGTCGTCCACCTGCAGGCGTGCAAGATCACTAGAGGTCATTTCCACGTTATCGATCAAAATCAACGGATCTCTTCTATAACCAAAGGTAGTCACCCCGCGGATAAAGAAATTTGCATTGTCTTGTCCAGGCTGCCCACTTGGCTGAAATGCAATAATGCCCGCTACCTTACCAGCAAATGCTGTTGTGAGGTTACTGGCAGGCACTTTTAAATCGTCAGGCCGAACTGATGTTACTGCGCCAACAATAGCTTCCTTTCGTTGCTTTTGCCCCAAGGCTGTAATCACAACCTCATCGGCCTGGACCGCATCTTCTGCGAGTTTAATATTAAGTACGGTGGTGTTTGCGGTAACCGTTATCCTTTTTTCCACATACCCTACAAATGAAAAACGTAGTTCAACGCCGGGATCAACGTCAAGAATAAATCTACCATTATTATCGGTTTGGGTGCCAGCTTTGGAACCGCTAACGGTGGCAACAACAACCCCGGGGATGGCAACTCCTAACGTATCAGTAACCTTACCTGTAATGGTTTTCTTCCCCGTTTGGGAATAACCTTTTACAGGCATAAAAATCAGGAAAAATACAAGCATCGAACCTGTCAATACCAGTGCATTTTTTAGCCTGCCAGACACCGGTAGGTGCCCACAAAACAAAAATAATTGCTTCATTTGCTAATAAGCTTTTAAATGATGAATTAAAAAATTGTAGATAGATGTAGATCGACAGGAATTAATCTTTTAAAAGATTTTGTAAACCTGCCGGCCATCCTTCAGCAATAGATGGCAAGGTTTGCACAGCTGCATCATAAATAGTAAAATTTCTCATATTTTGGAATTATTTGGTTAATGAAAACATTAGTTGAGTTCTGATAAGTGATTTTTAACACCTTATTTACCTTTTTATGCCCTTCTCTAAAAGGCAGCAAAACGCTGGAATGCAGGTAAACCTATTAACTATCCTATACTATCCTATCCTATTATTTTCAGATACAATGATAAACAAAATATTTAATATTCCAAGCGTTGAAATAAAATATATAAACAACTGAAATACAGGACTAAGCAAGTATATAAGAGGAGAAAATAAAAAAGACAAGTGCCATAAGCGATATCAATACAACATGATAATAATGTCTATTCCGCCAGGGAATAATTTCAATTTTATTATCCAGCACCAAAGTATATGGAGTTTGTTTGGGGTACAACTTAGAAATGGACAGCATCAATAAAACGGTAATGATAAAGATAATGGCCAATGTATGCAGGTAATGCAGGTGGATAGAAAATACCCACTCACTTAACACATAACAGGAAATAAAGAAAAGCATCCCGATTTTAGCAGCAATGGGCGGCATTTTTTTGGTGATAAATCCTAAGAAGATAATAGTAAAAATGGGGAGACTAAAAATGGCACTGATTTTCTGCAAATACTCATAAAAACCATGCTTCGAAAAAATAATAAAAGGTGCAAAGGCCATGGCAAAGAGCGAAACTGAAATCTGGAAAAGCCGCCCTGTTCTCAATAAACTCCTATCAGATAGTTCTTTACCTTTTTTCTCCATAAAAGGTTTGTATAAATTGAGGAGAAATAAGGTACTCGAACTGTTCAGGCCTGCATTAAAGGTGGTAATGGCCGCGCCAAAAAGTACGCAGGCAGATAAACCCATTAAAAGTGGGGGCAGTACATCTTTAATGAGCAATGGAAATACCTGGTTGGTATTGGTTAAAACGGGATAAAGGTGTACCGCGATTAAGCCGGGGATATTGATCAGCAATGGACAAAGCAATTTGGCAAAACAGGTTAATGCAATACCTTTCTGACCTTCTTCTAAACTTTTGGCTGCCAGTACCTGCTGGATAATATACTGCTCCATGCCCCAGTAATATAGATTTACGATGAGCATACCCGTAAATAATGTAGAAAAAGGAACAGCGTCATTATTGCTGCCAATGGCATTGAGGTGTTCTTTTTTGGTATAGAGAACCGTAGACAGGCCGCTGAAAAAATCGCCATGACCCAGATAGCGCAATCCATAATATGGAAGGGCAACAATGAGGATCAGCATACCGGCACTCAATACGGTATCAGAAATGGTTATGGCCTTAAAACCACCTAAAATGGTATAAACCGAACCGATTAGTCCCATAATCCATACAAACCCCCAAATGCTTTCCCAGTAGGAAAGGTGAAAGCCCGAAAGATCAATCAGGTTGCTAAAGGCCACTGCCCCACCATAAAGTACCGACGGTAGCAGGTTAATGATGTAACTAAACAGGAAAACAACCGATACCAGGGTTTTGGTCTGTTTATCATAACGTTTCTCCAAAAAATCAGGAATGGTGCGGATCCCTGTTTTAAAATAAATGGGAATAAAAAATTCAGAAACGATAATCATGGCAAAAATGGAGGAAATCCCCCAGCCAATTACCGACATGTTATTGATGTAAACCGATTCGTTTTCGCCTATAAACTGGTTGGCGCTGATGTTGCTAAAAAACAGTGAAGCACTGATAATAATAAAACCATTGGTGCGGTTGGCAAAGAAAAAACCAGTAATGGTTGATCTTTGTGTTTTTCTGGTTTTGAAATAAGAAATGGTCGCGGCCAAAACCGTGAACAGGATAAAACTGATGATGGCCGTTGTTCCCACGCGATGGTGTTAAAGTGAATTTCTTCTGATCAGTTTATTTTCCATTACCTGTTTAATGGGTTTTAAGCTCAGCACAAACTCTGCAGCCAGGCGGCCCATGTGCGCAAAATCGATCGAAAAGGTGGTAATCCCATCAAATATGATTTCTTTAACGTTATCATCATTATGCGAAAGGATACCCAAATCCTTGCCCACCTTTAAGCCTTTAACCTTGGTATCTTTCAGCATTTCCCAAAGCTCAAGGTTGTGTATGGTAAAATAAACCTTACCGGGTGCAATACTCCCAGCCTCATAACTGTTTTTGATTACCCCATTGATGTTAAATTCTTTTATAAAACGTTTAAAGGAAATCAATACTTCATTTGGCTCTGCAGAAGAAGGTTTAAAGAAGAAAATAAATTCGGAAAATTCTTTAATTCTGGGTGCCAATTCTAAAAAAGCTTTATAAGAAGCCTTTTCAAACTCCTGAACAATGTAAGAATAATCACCTTTTAGTTTTACATAGCGATCTACAATCAACAATTTTTCTTTTGGTAATTGCTCCAAAACTTCTTTGGCCTCGCTACTTTCAATCGGTGCAATTACATATAAGCCATACTGGCCTTTGTTGCTATTAATGATCGATTCGAAAACACTAAAATTGTTGTGGTGAAAATATACATCAACCTGGATGTTCTCACCTAAATGATCACGGAAATTCTGGTAAAATGTTTCCTGGAAGGTATCAAAAGCGTAAATCAGCAAACAAACTTTCAGGTGCTGTTCCGTATCGTTAGTAGCTACAAAATAGCCCATCCTGTTCTTCGATTCTAAAATCCCCCTGCTGATCAGCTCTTTATAAGCCTTACCAATGGTTTCTTTGGCAAAACCGGTTTCCCTCATCATTTCGTTAACGGATGGCAAAATATCACCTTTGGCAATCAGTTTATGATTTAGTCCGTTGATGATCCCTTGTACAAGCTGTTCGTGTTTCGAGAAAGAATTTATGATGCTCAACGCTTTTATTTCATTGAACAACTTTTCCTTATTCATTCAGTAATATTTGGTTTAATCGATTTGTTGGCGGTTAATTTGCCCGAAATATATAAATTTAATAGAGATAATTTGATGAAATTTCAAATTCTTACACAAAATGTAACGCAGATATTAATATAAGTATCGTCATACGCCTTGAACATAGCGCAGCTATTTTAGCCATTCAACCAAATATTGCTTTAAAATATGACGAAGAAAAACCATACAAATAATGTTCAATCTGAAAAATTCATTAGATAAATAGATTTAAAAAAAATTAATACACCCCCCTTTATGTATAGTATTCTATACATAATAAAGCTAGTATCCATTGTTATGTAACTTTTTTGTGAAATAAATTTAATATGCTAATCTTCTGATAATATGCTGTTTGCCTAAGAAACATAGTATTTGGCAAGATTTTTTCTTAGCCCATGCAAAACAGTACGGTAAAAAAACTGTTAAGAGACTAATATTAAAAATAATAATAGAGCATGAATACGAGAATTACAAAATCAACAATGTTGGTTGCATTATTAGGTTTATCATCACAATTGTTTGCCCAGGATACACCAACAACTACGAGCACTACAGGACGTTTCTCTCCTAAAGAGTTCCGTACCTGGTCAATAGGTGTACATGGAGGTTTGCTAACCCCAAGAACTATTTTTGGCAACTCTAACCACCAATTTGAAACTCCAGTAGAACATATCGGTTACGGTGGTTACATTAAAAAACAAATTTTGCCACAGTTAGGTATCCAGGCAGATTTCTTAGCTGGTAAAGTTGAAGAATTAAGAGCTTCTAACGGCGTAGGTGGTTTCATCGCAAACACTGGTTACAAAACAAACATCCAGTGGTCTGGAGCTTTATCAGCAGTTTGGAACGTTGCCAACATTAACATCAATAACGAAAATGCGGTAATAATCCCTTACTTAAAAGCGGGTGCAGGTTACATGTCATCAGGTGCTACTACTATGCCAGCGAATACGCAAGATGCAGGTTATTACAGAGAAGGCTGGTTTGTGCCAGTAGGTGCTGGTTTTAAATTGGGTGTTGCCAAAGGTATTAATCTAGATTTAGGTTACGATGTAAATTTTGTTAAATCTGCTAAATTCGATGGAGTTAACATTGGTGGTAATGACAGATTTGCTTATGCACACGCAGGTTTAGAATTTGCCTTAGGAAGTAAAGAAAAACCTCAGCTACAAAACTATAGTTCATTGGCTAACTTACGTCAGCAAAGTGCTGATGAAAGTGCTGAATTAAGAAGAGCATTATCTACTGCTGAGCAAAATGCACAACGCGATAGAGAACAGTATGCTAAAGACCTTGGTGATGACGATAATGATGGTGTAGCTAACAAATTCGACAAATGCCCTGGTACTGCTTCGGGTACAGTTGTTGATGGTTCTGGTTGCCCAATCAAAGTTAAACGTGAAGTAATTAAAGAAACAAGGGTAATTACTGAAGAAGATCGTAAAGTGGTTAAAGATGCGATTTCTAACTTAGAATTCGACTTAGGTAAATCAACTATCCGTTCTAAATCTTATGCCACTTTAAACCGTGTTGCTGGTTTATTGGTAGATAAAAACTTTAGCTTAAAATTAGCTGGTCATACTGATAATACTGGTGGTAGAGAGTTAAACTTACGTTTATCTAAAGACAGAGCTGAATCAGTGAAAGCTTACTTAGTATCTCAAGGTGCAAATGCATCACGAATTGAAGCTACAGGTTACGGACCTGACCAACCAATTGCAACAAACAAAACTGCAGCTGGCCGTCAACAAAACCGTCGTGTAGAGTTTACTTTATACTAATCGTAAATAACGGTTAACGAAAAAAGCTCCTCAGATTAATTTCTGAGGAGCTTTTTTCATATAGTAGAAATCGTCATACTGAACTTGTTTCAGGATATTTATTGGCTGAATGGATCCTGAAATAAATCCGATAGCTATCGGTCATGGTGACTCCCCCGTTGTTAAGACAATCCCTTTTTATTCTTATAAGTCATTTTGGCTTTAGTGCCTGCGCTATAATTGTAGTTTTTCAGGTTGCTGGCTTTCTTTTCATGAAATGCAGCGCCGCGCTCAGAAGATTCATCTTCTTCAACACCCTTCTTTTTCTTCGGTTTATCAGCAGCATCAACCACTTTCAAATCTTCAGGTAATTCCATTACCTCCAATTTCTGGCCTATAGCCTGCTCAATTTTTTTCACCTCAATCAATTCAATATCAGTAGAAAAAGTAATAGCCACTACATCTTCATCGCCACGTTTAACAATGCGCTGAATTAAAGTTTCCTTCTGCTCTGGCAATTCAAAGTGCAGGATAAAAGGAATTCCTTCAATATTAAGTTCGCCTAAATTCTCGTTAGCTACGATTAAAACTCTGGCTTCAGGATTATCTTTAAAGTCTTCAATATCATCATAACCTTTATCATCAAAAAACAGCGAGCGGTAAATACTAATTTCACCTTCTTTATGCTGATTAAAGTTTTTATAAACTGTTTGTGCAGTTAAACGTGTATTTACAAAAACCACAACTTTATCAAAAATTTCAGTATCGCCCAATAATAAGGTTAACAGGTTTAGCTTTGTTCTGAAATTCGGTACCAGATAAAGCATCTGCTGATAAACTTCAGCCTGCTTTTCTCCTATTTCATCTACCTCGATGGTTGTGGTAGAATCTTTCATGAAAGGCGAAATCATGTGGTTCAATTTTTCGTGCATTACCTCTGTAAATACCACATGCTGAGATTTATAAGCACTATTAGCTAATTCTACAACTGGTAATTGCAGTCCTTTTTTAACAATAAGCTCCGCATTATCCACTATAAACAATTGAATTTTGTTTGTATTTAATGCTAATTTTAGGTACAAGGCACGGGCACGGTCTGGTACGGCTACAATAATATCGCAGCCATCTGTTATTTCATTCATTTGGGTATCAACAGCGCCACGGCTATCAATTCCTAAAATTCTAAATGTACTGTTACGGTTTAATAATTTAAATTGTTCCAAAACATGATCTACATGTTCTGCATCTGGTACTAAAATTAAAGCCCTTGGTGCTTCCTCAAAAGCGTACTTCAACTTCATTAAAGTAGCTAAAACATAAGTTGTAGTTTTTCCCGAACCCTCTGGCCCCACCGCTATAACATCTTGTCCACCTAAAATACGCGACATTGTTCTGGACTGGATTTCTTTTGGAGTTAAAAATCCTGCATCAGTCATGGCCGTTACAAGTGGTTTGCTAAGTTTTAATTTATCTAAAGACACAATTACTATTTTAATGTTTGAACTGCAAATATCCTTAAAATAATTAGCTTTTCTGAAATTGAATTTAAAGGCTTGAAAATAGATCGGAAGGAAAAATTGAACTATTCCTGATAGGGTTATCAACTTCAGTCCGATATTTCAATAAAATCGAACTGAAATAAAAATTATTATACTGAAAGTGAGTTAGTTAAAATGTATTTCAATATAAAAACTACTAAATCTGTAGATTTTATATACTTATTTTTATATTTGCTCATCCTTAATCATTAACAAAAAATATGTTGAACAATTAAATAATAAAATCATGTCAATTTATTTTCAGTACCCAGCCATAGCTGAATATCCGAAACTCATTTATCCCTTGCAAACAGAAACAGAAGAACCGGCAATTGTAAAGGATGAAGATAGTGTAAATAAAGAACAAATTTTAGAGCTAAGAGATTATTTGGCATTAAAGCAATTATAAAAAAACGGCCAGTTGACCGATGGGAAGGTAGGAGTTTCATAAACTCTTTATAATGGTTCGAATCCATTACTAGGCCGCAAAGTGTATCTCATAACACTTTATCCTGATTCTGCTCAATCAGGCAAGATTTGGTTATCTTATATTTGTTTTGTTGTTAGCAAAGGCTATCCGCGATGGGTAGCCTTTACCTTTTTGAGTAAATGCTGTCATCCTGAGGGATAATTTATTTTATAAAAATTAATATGATTGACAGAGCGTTCTATTGCTATGTTCCGGCGAGGAATCGTCATTGCGAGAAGGCTTTTTCAGCCGACGAAGCAATCTTACAACGATCGCTAACAGCCTGCGCTTTAAGATTGCTTCATACCTTATAATGACGTTAATGTAAACAACTGATATTTAGTGTTATTTTTTTGACCATATAAGACATTTAAGAACTATATAAGCTTACATGTCCTTATATGGTGTGAAAGCCTAAAGGATTATTTAATGAATTAGATGTTCTTAGGTGTCTAAGGTGGTTAATTAACCAACATAATCTTTAATTTTTACGACTACCTTAGACATCTTAGCTCAATGAGTTTTGCAGGAGCAAAATCTTAAACATAATACGTTAGAAAGCGCATATAGGACGTTATTCCTATATTTTTCAGGCCACAGACCTGATGGTTACTCGCAATGACGACCCTTTTTTTGGAGTCTCTCAATGGTAGCACAGCGAGTGATACCAATCAAACATCCTAACTTTTTGATTATTTAGAAGCGCAGTTTCAGTGCTTATAGTAAAGGCTTGGTCCTGCTGTTCACTATAATCTTTTTGGAAATGTATTCACAAATACAATATTGTGTAGCCAAAAAGTATTTCCGTTTCCATCAGGGCTATTGAGCAAGTACAGGGATTCTGAAAAGTAAATGATCTCACAGAAAGTTCTTTCATGAACAAAATGAATATTAGGTGTTTTAATCTTTTTTCAAAATCTCAAAACATTTTATTTCATTCGTGGTTATTTATATAATTCACATTATACTAATCTTTTACAGATTAATTTGTTTGGTTTAAAAAAGGGATTTATGGATATAAATCCCTTTTCTTTTATGCAAGAATTTTAAATCCTATATTTAGCCATATCAATTCCACTACCCTATTTTAGATGAACAGAAAACATTTCCTTTCTTCATTTATAGCAGCTGCAACTGTATTTCCTGCTTTTAAAACCTTGGCGAGTACAGTAGAAAATGAAAGTTCATCTTTTAAAATCCCGCCATACTTAAAACCTGGCGATACCGTTGGGATTACAAGTCCGGCGGGATATATTACACAAGAGCAAATCCAGCCCTCGGTTTTACAGATGCAAAGTTGGGGTTTTACCATAAAAGTAGGCGACACCATTGGCAAACGCGATTTTACTTATGGCGGTACCGATGATGAAAGGTTAGCGGATTTTCAGCAAATGCTTGATGATCCAACCATAAAAGCCATTATGTGTGCCCGTGGTGGTTATGGTTTTGTACGGATAATCGATAAACTCGATTTCTCTTTGTTCAAAAGAAAGCCAAAGTGGATTATTGGCTTTAGTGATATTACTGTTTTACATTGCCATTTGGCCAAGAATTATGGTATTGCCTCTATCCACTCCAAAATGTGCAATAGTTTTCCTGATGATTGGAGTAAAGCCGAACCCATACAGATTGAAACGATTTTATCCATAAAAAATGCTTTAATTGGTGAGCAAATGGGGTACACCGCCGCTCCTAACATGAATAACCGGCAAGGAAAAGTTGATGGCATTTTAGTAGGCGGAAACCTGAGTATCATTGAAACACTGGCAGATAGCGATTCTGATTTAGATGCAAAAGATAAAATCCTTTTTATCGAAGATACTGGCGAATACCTCTACAGCATTGATAGAATGTTGTGGAACCTAAAACGTAGCGGCAAACTGAAAAACCTAAAGGGATTAATTGTTGGTGGTTTTAAAATCAAACCTGATGATACAGGCGAGGAATTTGGCAAAACCATTTATGATATTGTGCTCGAAAAGGTAAAAGAATACGCCTACCCTATCGCATTCGATTTTCCGGTTGGTCACCAACGTAATAATTTTGCACTGAAATGTGGTGTACGACATACTTTTATAGTGAATGAAACCGGGTCGGTATTACGAACGGTTTAACACACATCAATATTTTATATATCCGATCGTCACCCCGAATTTATTTCGGGGTCTTTATTTCAGAAAAGATGCTGACCATGTAGTAGCTACAAGACAATTGAAAACACTATTTCTACTTGTAAAATAAACCTTATAGCTATCGGATCAGCATGACGATGTCTATGATATGAAATTCAGTTAAACTTATGATGCCTAACTGATCCAAAAAACAGACAAACTAAACTTTATATTAAATCATAAATTTTGAGTGATCTCAAAGTTTTAACCTTTCGTCGCAGTATTTTCTGCATTGGTCTCAATTGTTAAAATGCGGCCTTAACCGGATATATTTTTGTGTTCAATAGTTCATAGACACAAAATTTATTCGCCATGAGCAGATACATTAAATATATTGTCGTACTCATTTTGCTTGGTGCGGGCTACAAAACCGAAGCTCAGGATATCCCACAGGTTTGGGATCTAAAAACTGCTATCGAGTATGCCAAAGAAAAAAACATCAGCATCAATACCTTAAAGCTGAGTTCGCAAACGGCTGAGCAAAATTTAATTGCTTCAAAAGCCGCTGTACTCCCAAATTTATCGGGAAATGTTTCACAAGCCGTCACCAATTATAAATCCGGTTTGCAAAATACCAGTGGTTTTGGCTTAAGTTCAGATATGACGCTGTACAATGGAAGTTATTTAAAAAACGACATTAAGGCTAAAGAACTCAGTCTGCAAACCGCAAATTTATCGGTAGAAGCAGCCAAAAATGACATTACCATCTCCATCACCCAGGCCTATCTGAATATTTTACTGGCCAGAGAAAATATCACATACTTAAAAGATCTGTTGACCACTAGCGAGGCCCAGGTTAAACAATCAGAACAGCAATTTAAATTTGGAACCATAGCCAAAAAAGATTTATTGCAGTTGCAGGCCACTTATGCCAACGATAAATATACTTTGGTTACTGCACAAAATACTTTACAGCAGAATATTTTAACCTTAAAACAACTGTTGCAAATTCCTACAACTACACCTTTCGAAGTAAGTACAACCGATACCGTTGCCGTTGCTCCAGCATTGGATAATTTAGCCTCGGCACAAGATCAAGCCTTGCGTACCCGTCCGGAAATTAAAAGCGGAGAATTGAATATCCAGCTTCAAAGCACCGAACTGGCCAAAGCAAAATCAACCTTACGCCCTACGCTGAGTTTAGGAGGATCGCTAAATACAGGCTATAACAATAATAATATCGGTGGTTATGGATACCAGTTAAATAATAGTTTTTATCAAAACTTAGGTTTAACACTTTCCATTCCGATTTTTGATAGAAAAGTGACCAAAACAAATGTGGCGAAAGCAAATATCGGCATTGAGCAGGCCCGTTTATCGCTTTTAGATGCCAAAACAACGTTGACTCAAAATGTAGAACGCGCTTACATTAACGTACAAAATGCAAACAGCCAATATGCCGCTGCACAAGAGCAGTTTAAATATACAAGCGAGGCATTAAGGATTTCTAACGCAGCTTTAAAAGAAGGTACCAATAACATTGTAGAAAACCTGCAACAGAAAAATTTATATGTACAGGCATTACAGGCCTTTGTTCAGGCAAAATATACAGCAAGTCTTTACACCAAAATCTATAACTTTTATACAGGAGTTCCTATTACTAACTAAAATACATGATGATGGTTACCGCCTAGTCTACTTAATATTTGAATCATGAAAAAGAAAACAATATTTATTATCATCGGTATCGCAGTTGCATTGTTTGCTGTTTGGTATTTCGCGCTGCGCAAAAAAGAACAGGTGGTTGTTCTCGAAACCGAAAAACCTAAAATGGGTTATATTTCAGAAAATGTTACAGCCACAGGAAAGGTGCAACCGGTAGATACCGTAGCTGTAGGTACCCAGGTTTCGGGAACTATTAAAACACTTTATGCCGATTTTAACTCGAAGGTTAAAAAAGGACAGTTATTGGCCGAATTGGATAAAACCCTGTTCGAAGCTACTGTAAATCAATATCAGGCCAATCTGGTAAGTGCTCAAAGTGCATTGGTTTATCAGCAGGGTAATTTCAGCCGGCAAAGCAACCTGTATAAGGTTGGTGCGGTGAGCAAAGCCGATTATGATAATGCACTATATACCTATAATGCTTCAAAAGCATCGGTTAATAGCATTAAGGCTCAACTTGCTTCTGCTCAAAAGAATCTGTCACTGGCCAGCATTTATTCTCCCATTGATGGAACGGTGCTTTCAAGAAGTGTTAGTGAAGGAACAACCGTAGCGGCCAGCTTCAGCACACCAACCATTTTCAGTATTGCTAAAGATCTGACTAAAATGCAGGTAGAAGCCTCTGTAGATGAGGCTGATGTAGGCAATATCTCAAAGGGAGAAAGAGCCACGTTTACTGTTGATGCCTTTTTAAACGATACCTTTAAAGGAACCATACAAGAAATCAGGTTAAGTCCATCCATTTCCTCTAATGTGGTTACTTATAAAACGATCATCAATACTTCAAATGATGCGAATAAGTTAAAACCCGGTATGACAGCAAATATCACCATCTTCACTAAAGAGGTGAATAATGCGCTGCTTATTCCTGCCAAAGCTATAAAGTTTGCTCCAGATTCAACTTTAGCAGGTAAATATCAAATGACCTGGGTTAATCCAGACAGGAAACCTGCTGGAGCAGATGAGGCTTATGTTTGGGTACAAAAAAGTCCGAAAGAATTGGTACAGAAGAAAATTAAAACCGGTATAAACGACAATACACATGTTGAAGTTTTATCAGGATTAGCAGCAGCAGATGTAGTGATTACAGGTTCACAGCGCATGGGTAAAAGTCAGGCGGCAGCACAAGGTCAATCTAGTCCTTTTATGCCAAAACGTCCAGGCGGTAACAGAAGGAAATAATGGAACAGAAGATATTAGATATACACGATTTAAAACGTGAGTTTGTAATGGGTGATCAAACCGTTAGGGCTTTGAAAGGAATCACTTTTGATATCAAGGCCGGTGAATTTGTAACCATTATGGGCAGTAGTGGCTCGGGTAAAACAACACTTTTAAATATTCTGGGTTGTTTAGACAAACCTACTGAAGGCAGTTATCTGCTTGATGGTGTTGATGTAAAGAGTTTAAACCGTGACGAACTGGCTGGTTTGCGTAATACCAAGATCGGCTTTGTTTTCCAGGCCTATAACCTGTTGCCCAGAACATCGGCACTGGAGAATGTTGAATTGCCCCTATTTTACAACAAAACCATTACAGCGGAAGAACGAAGAGAAAGAGCCATTAAATCACTCGAATCGGTAAAACTCGCTGAGCGTTTTGATCATACCCCAAGTCAGCTTTCTGGCGGTCAGCAGCAGCGTGTAGCCATTGCCAGGGCTTTGGTTAATCACCCGGTGATGATTTTGGCCGATGAAGCTACAGGAAACCTGGATACGCGTACCTCTTATGAGATTATGGCTTTGATGCAGGAGCTGAATGCAGAAGGAAAAACCATCGTTTTTGTAACGCATGAGCCAGATATTGCTGCTTTTAGTACGAGAACAATTATGCTTCGCGACGGAAAAATCCAAAAGGACAGCATTAACCAAAATCAACGTTCAGCCAAAGAGGCACTTGCCAATTTACCAGAATCTGATGATTACTAATTTGAGAAGATCATGAGCATTATAAATTTATTAAAGATTGCCTTTAGGGCATTAAAAAGAAATAAGCTACGTGCTTTTTTAACCATGCTTGGCATCATAATCGGTGTGGCCGCGGTAATTGCCATGATGGCCATTGGTGAAGGTTCGAAACAAAGTATCAGGTCTTCATTATCAGGAATGGGTTCGAACATGATTACTATAATGCCCCAAAGCAATGAGCCCGGTGGTGTACGTTTACAGGGTAGCAGTATCCAGACTTTAAAACTGGAGGATATTACAGCGATTCAAAAGTTAAAATCTAAAAATATAAATGGTTTATCGCCTGTGGTTTCTACCAGTGGACAGGCCATTAAAGGTGGTTATAACTGGCCAACTACCATTACAGGGGTGAGTCCGGATTATCTGAACATCCGCCAATTAAAACTTCAGGATGGTATTCTTTTTTCTGAAAATGATGTAAAAAGCTTTGCCAAGGTTTGCCTGTTGGGTAAAACCGTAATCGATAACCTATTTCCTGACGGAAGCAACCCAATCGGGCAGATCATCAGGTTTAAAAATATTCCTTTTCAGGTAATTGGTATTTTAGAACCTAAAGGACAGAGTAATTTTGGCCAGGATCAGGATGATATTATCCTTGCCCCTTTTACTACTGTACAAAAAAGGATCACCGCGACCAATTATTTACAGAGTATTTATGCTTCTGCAACCACTGAAGCTTCAAGCGCAGCTGCTACAACCGAAATTTCGGATGCTATAAGAGAAAGTCACAGGTTAACTGCGGCAGAAACCGACGATTTTCAGGTTCGTACACAGGCCGAGTTAATTAGCACCATCAGTTCAACCAGTAGTATGCTTACCGTTCTTTTAACCGCTATTGCAGGTATTTCACTGTTTATCGGTGGTATTGGGATTATGAATATTATGTATGTTTCGGTTACCGAACGTACCCGCGAAATCGGCCTGCGCATGTCTATCGGGGCTCGTGGACAAGATGTTTTGATGCAATTTTTAATAGAGGCTATATTAATTAGTATCACAGGAGGAATTATCGGGGTAATTCTGGGTGTAAGTTCAGCATACCTCATCTCCTATTTCTTAAACTGGCCAATTTTAATTGCAGAATCTTCAATTATTATTTCCTTTGTTGTATGTGCCATTACTGGTGTTTTCTTCGGCTATTATCCAGCCAAAAAAGCCTCTAATTTAGATCCGATTGATGCATTAAGATACGAGTAGCGATCAGGACTAGGGCTAGCGCTCTCGTCATCTCCGCGCAGGTAAGGGATCTTAATGCATTTTAACATGATCCCTGAAATAAATTCAGCGTGACAAAGCGTAAAAACATAATAAATAATAACTTAGCGATGCAAAGCGCCAAAGAAAAAATAATGACAATTAATTTCTCCAAAAAGTGGATAAAAATTACCCTACATATCTTGGTATGGGTGGTTTTGATCACTTTACCTTATATCATTAATGTTAACCGTAGCCGTCCCCCTCACCCACTAAGCAGTTACGAAGAAAACCAGTTCCTTCGCTTAAATTTCATCAGTTATTTTTATTGGATTGCTATATTTTATTTAAATAATAAGGTTTTAATTCCATCATTTTTCTACAGAAAGAAATATTTGTGGTATGGCTTATCGTTTGTTGGCTGTTTACTTTCGGCCATTACCATTCACTCTATATTATTCAGGATTTTACTGCCCGATTTTGATTTTAACCTTGGCCGTACACTTTGGTTTAATACACCAACATTTTTATTGACCATTGCCGCCAGTACCGCTTTTACCATGATTTCTGAACGGATTAATGAAGAGAAAAGAGCTTTGCAGCGCGAACAAGAGAACATGAAAACCGAACTTTCATTTTTACGTTCGCAGATCAGTCCGCACTTTATTTTTAATGTTTTAAACAACATTGTGGCGCTGGTAAGACTAAAAAGTAACGAATTGGAGCCAACGGTGATGAAATTATCCGGTTTGATGCAATATATGCTTTATGAAACCGATGAAGAAAAAGTATCCATCAAAACGGAAACCGAATACCTGCAGGCTTATATAGATCTGCAAAAACAGCGCTTCGGCAAAAAAGTAGTAATAGAAACGAACATTGATATAGAAAGAGAGTTTGATGAAATTGAACCTATGTTACTGATCCCCTTTATTGAAAATGCTTTTAAACATGGCGTTGGCATGATCGAAAAACCGCAGATTTTTGTTGATTTAAAAACAGAAAACGAACTTTTGACATTTACTGTCCGGAATAAATTTAGCGAAGATGAAAATGAGGTAAAAGATGCTGCATCGGGCATTGGCCTTGCGAATGTAAGCAGAAGGCTAAATTTACTTTATGGTAAAGAGCATCAGCTGGAAATAGAGAAAAAAGATGGCTGGTTTAATGTTTACCTCACTTTAAAATTAACAGTATGATAAAATGTTTAGCCATTGATGATGAGCCTTTAGCCCTGCAATTACTGGCTGACAACATCAGCCGTATTCCTTTTTTGGGGCTGGTAACTAGTTGTGATGACGCTTTTGCTGCCAATAAAATGATGCAGGAACAATCGATAGACCTTATTTTTATCGATATCCAGATGCCGGGTATTACTGGCTTACAATTTATCCAGAGCTTGGTTAAAAAGCCCATGGTGATTATTGTTACTGCCTATAAACAATATGCTTTGGATGGCTTTGCACTCGATGTGGTGGATTATTTAATGAAACCGGTATCGCTTGATCGTTTTATGAAAGCCTGCAATAAAGCTAGAGACCTGTACGAACTCAAACAATCGGCAGAACATAACAACTTACCCAAACAGGATTATATGTTTGTAAATGTGGGCTACAGTTTAATGAAGATTAGTTTTAATGAGATTACCTACATAGAAGGACTCAAAGATTATATCCAGATCCATATATCAACTAGTCCAAAAGCCGCGGTAGTACGTATGAGTATGAAAAGTATAGAAGAACAACTGCCCGCTTATTTCGAAAGGATCCACAAATCATTTATCGTAAATATCAATAAAATAACATCGATTAGAAAAAATGCTTTATTTATTGATGATAAGGAATTGCCGGTAAGCGATAGTTATAAGCAGGTAATTGAAAAGTTGATTAAATAATTTAATTCTTGCAACTTGTCATTCTGAACGTAGTGAAGAATCTGTAAACGATAGAATACAAATCGCCTGGCTAACCACAAGCGGAAAGCAATCAACGGAAAAGCTTAAATTTTCGGCATAGTTTAGAGATTCTTCGTTCCTCAGAATGACAGCATGTAACCCTAAACCGTTTTCACTTCATTCTCTGCATAATCTTCAATGTCCGTAATGTAACCATTAACCAATAAGAAATCGAATAACGGTTTTGCCTCTGGGGTAACTGGCATATTCTCTGTGGTAATTACCTGATTGGTCTTTTTGTCCAGGAAAGGGTAAGCAAATAACCGCACATTAGTATTAAACATATCGTTTACGTAACTCAATAACTGGCCAGAGTAGTTTTCTCCGGTGAAGTTTTTAGAATTGAATACAAATTTTAAGTTATTGATGTTTGTTGCCAATCCAACGCTTTTAGGCTTACACCTTGCCAAATATTTCGCCAAACGGTTGTGGCGGGTAAAGTTAGATACGATCACGATGTTACCCGTATCGCACATTTCCTGTGCTCTTTTAGCTACTGTTTCCAGGTCAATATCATCAGGGGTTTCCTGTCCATCCGTTAAAACGTCTGTTAACAAAACCTCTATCATTACCGCCAGGTTTCCCTCTTCTACTTTATTGGTACGTTTAAACTGATCAGTAGCTTTATTGAATAAATTAAAGTTAGGCAATGATTTCTGTCCATATTTGGTACGTAAGATCATGATATCCTTTTTATACAAAAGATCCTTAGCCTGACGGGGATGTGCATCGGCATCGAAAATTGCAGCTGCAGAGAAATCTTTCATAATCATATACAGATTAAGCAGGATATTATCTACGCCTGGAAAAGCAGGTCCTTTAACTGAAATTAAATCGATTTCTACCGATCCGATGGTTAAGTTATCAGCCAGCGATTCTACCATCATTTTAGGATCCTGATAATAGTAAAAAGCTGCGTAAAGTAAGTTTACACCAATAATACCGAGCACACGCTGTTGCATATTTACGTCAGTATCCAACAAACGGACGTGAAAGAATATTTCATTTGGTAAACCACCCGGCTCATTTTGGAAACGGATTCCAACCCAACCATGTGGTTCGTTGGTTCGTTTGTAATTTAGTGTTGTTACGGTATCAGCAAAGGCGAAAAAGGTACGGCTTTCGTATTTTTCGCCAGACAAACGCTCATTGAGTAAGCCAAATTCATGATCAAGCATCTGCAAAAGCCGGTTCTGACTTACATAACGGCCATTGGTTTCTGCTCCGTAAATAGCGTCGCTAAAAGTCATGTCGTAAGCCGACATCGTTTTGGCAACTGTTCCAGATGCTGCGCCAGCATTAAAAAAGTTTCTCGAAACTTCCTGTCCCGCTCCTATCTCGGCAAAGGTGCCGTAAATTCGTGGGTCAAGGTTTATTTTTAGTGCTTTACGCTTTGTATCCAGAATTTCTCTCTCCATGCCGCAAAAGTACGAAAAATGAAATTAAGCTAATTTTAAGAATGTAACTTAAAATCAATCTAAATACCGCTACTGGGATTCGTCACCCTGTCTCGATTTTACATGGATAAGATTCTGTTTTGCAGAAAAGATGCTGAAATGAATTCAGCATGACGATATGAGCAAAAAAATAAGGTTAATACCATCCGGCATTAACCTTATAAACCTAAACTTAAACCTAATATGAAACCTGCACCAGCTATCCATCGCATCTGTATCAAATTCACCTGATGCAAGCTTCATAATCTTAAAAAACTAAACTATTATGAAAAACCCTCTTTCGAGAATATTTTTATTACGATACTATAATTTCTTTGTGCTGTAATTTAGCATCGTCTTTTTTGCTGATGTTAATTGATAATATACCGTCTTTGTATTCGGCAGTAATGTTATCACCATCAGCGCTGTCAGGTAAATTAAATGATCTTGCAAATGAGCTGTAATCAAATTCTTTACGTGTAAAATCTTTAGCTACCTGGGTTTCGTCTTTTTTAACTTCTGCCCAAACAGAAAGCGTGTCTTTTTTTAAATTGATCTGAAAATCTTCTTTCTTCAAACCTGGAGCAGCCAACTCAATTACATAAGCACTTTCATTTTCATGAATGTTTACATTTGGCGATTTATCAACGATTTTGTTTTTAGTGATAGCATCGCTAAACAATGAATCAAAAACATTGTTAAAGTAAGGAGCTGTGTTACGGGTTCTGTTGTTAAAATTTACTAGTGTCATATCGCTTATTCTTTATTTTTTTAATTTTTAAATTGATAATACACCATATTCAACTTATATACCAAATCAAATATTTATGATTTTTAAGACATTTTGGCAAAATAAATCCAAATCAAAAGACAAATTGACAGATATTAAAGCTTTTTCGGACAAATTCAACTATAAAACCAATATCCATTTGCGCTTTATTGATTTCGATATGATGGGACATGTGAACAATTCGATTTACTTTACTTATCTCGAAATTGCCAGATCCAAATATTGGGAAGAAATTATAAAATGGGACTGGAAGAAAACCGGAATCGTGATTGCACATGCAGAACTGGATTACATTTTACCGATTGTAATGAATGATAAAATTGTCATCCATGTAAAAACATCAAGGATTGGCAATACCAGTTTTGACCTGGATTACCAGATTGTGAAACTAAAAGGGACTGAAGAAGTAATTTGCAGTAAAGGCAAAACCGTTTGTATTGCGGTTGATTATGCGACAGGCAAACCCACGGCTATTCCGGAAGAAGAAAAACAAAAGATGCTGGGTTTTGAGCAGCTGTAAAAAAATGTAGATCGTCATCTCGACTGAAGCGCAGCGGGATGGAGAGATCTAAATTAAAAGTACTCCTGAGACAGATTTCTCGACTACGTTGCACTTCGCTCGAAATGACGACACTTTTTTATTGTCTCCTAAGAGTTAGAAACATCAGGCATAATCTTCCCAGGATTTAATATTCCATTCGGATCGAAAACAGTTTTAATTCCCCGCATTAAATTAAGGTGGATTTCTGAATACTTTATTGGCATAAATTCCTTTTGCACCAAACCAATTCCATGTTCCCCAGATAAAGTCCCACCTAAAGCCGTTGTTAATTCAAATATTTCGGCGATGCCGAATTTGAGTTTATTTTTCCAGTCTTCATCACTCATTCCGGCTTTAATGATGTTTACATGTAGATTTCCATCACCGGCGTGACCATAACAAACACTTTCGAAACCGTATTTTGTGCCAATTTCTTTTATTCCATTAATGAGTTGAGGTAAAGCCGCCCGCGGCACAACTGTATCTTCCTCTTTGTATATGGAATTGGATTTTACCGATTCGGCCATGGTTCTCCGCATCCGCCACAATTCTTCTTTTTGAGAAGCAGTATCCGCAAACAGAACTTCCGTACAGTGATGTTCTTCTAAAACCACATTTGTTTTCTCGCAATTTTTGAAAATATCATCTAAATCATCCCCATCAAACTCAATCATTAATAGAGCGGCCACGCCATCTTTCAAATCAAATTTGATATCGTCGAATTTTATTACCCACTCCACTCCTTTCCGTTCCATAAATTCCAAAGCCGATGGCGTAACGCCAGCTCTAAAAATTGCCGAAACCGCCGCGCAGGCATCTTCATTTGTGCTGAAAGCGCCCATCATTAAAACCGACTGGGTAGGTTTCGGCAATAACTTGGTTACAATTTTTGTTACCACCCCCAAAGTACCTTCAGAACCGATCATTAACTGTGTTAAATTATAGCCTGATGCATACTTCAAAGTATTTGCGCCTGTCCAGATGATATCGCCGTTAGGCAAAACCACTTCAAGATTTAAGATATATTCGCGTATAGTGCCATATTTTACTACCCTTGGTCCACCAGAACCATGCGCCACATTACCGCCAATAAAACAAGATCCTTTACTGCTTGGATCAACCGGATACAAAAGACCTTTCCCGGCTACTGCATTAATAAACTCTTCAGTAATCACCCCTGGTTCAACAGTTGCCTGTAAGTTTTCGGTATCAATATCGATGATGGATTTAAATTTTTCCATTGATAGGGAAACACCACCATAAATCGGCAGAGCAGCTCCACTTAAACCTGTACCACCGCCGCGGGGGGTAACCGGAACATGGTGGGCATTACAGATTTTCAATACAGCAGAAACTTCTTCAGGCGAAGTTGGCTTTACCACCAGCTCTGGCTGGTAACGCAAATCCTCTGTTTCGTCATGGCTGTAATTTTCTAAACTCTCCGCATCAGTAAAAACTTTATCTGCTCCTATTGCAGCTTTAATCTCTGCTAAAATTTCGGGATTGATCTTCGTAAAATTCATTTTATTTGTCTGATGTGTAAGATAATTTAACAAAGGAATGCCCGATCTGGCCGGGCATAGGTGGATTTAATTTCTTCATACTCACCTGTACAGTTTCAACAAAGGGATACAATTCAATCACTTTCGAAATAATATTCTTCAAAACGCTTTCTAAAAGCTTTTGTGTATGTTTCATTTCTTCAAGGATGATGTGATTCAAATCCTCGTAATTAACGGTTTGTGCCAGTTCGTCATCAAAACCCTGTGGTGTAAATTCTGTTTCTAAATCTACAACAAAATGATTTCCAACAAGTTGCTCTTCCGGATAATAACCGTGCAGGGCAAAGCATTTTACATCTTTTAAAGCTACGGTTTGTTTGAAATGACTCATGTATATTCTGTAAGCTGCAAAATTAAATTTTTATTCATGAATATAATGCCCCTTGCCGTAAATTGTTACCTTTGAAATGAACGCGGTTTCTTAACCAGATAATACGAAATTACATGAGCAAATCAGTAAAAAAAGACCTGTACGAGGCGCCAGACTATTATTTATTAGATGAATTATTAACCGATGAGCACAAATTAATCCGTGCTACGGCCAGGGATTGGGTAAAAAAAGAAGTGAGCCCGATTATTGAAGATTACGCACAAAAAGCAGAATTTCCAAAACATTTAATAAAAGGCCTGGCCGATATTGGTGCTTTTGGCCCTACCATTCCGGTTGAGTATGGCGGTGCCGGGTTAGATTATACGGCTTATGGAATTTTAATGCAGGAAATAGAACGTGGCGATTCAGGCATCCGTTCTACAGCCTCCGTTCAGGGTTCGTTGGTGATGTACCCGATTTATGCTTATGGGACCGAAGAACAGCGTAAAAAATATCTCCCTAAATTAGCCAGTGGCGAAATGATGGGCTGCTTTGGATTAACAGAACCTGATCATGGCTCCAATCCAGGTGGCATGGTAACCAATATTAAAGGTGCCGGGAGCCATTATATTCTAAATGGTGCAAAAATGTGGATTAGCAATGCGCCTTTTGCGGATATTGCAGTGGTTTGGGCAAAAGATGAATCAGGCAAAATCAGGGGAATGGTAGTAGAACGTGGAATGGACGGATTTTCGACTCCGGAAACACATAATAAATGGAGCTTACGTGCATCGGCAACCGGTGAGCTGGTATTTGACAATGTTAAAGTTCCAAAAGAAAATATTTTTCCTGAAATCAGTGGATTAAAAGGACCATTGGGTTGCTTAAATCAGGCACGTTATGGGATTGCATGGGGCGCTTTAGGTGCAGCAATGGACTGTTACGACACCGCTTTGCGTTATTCGAAAGAAAGAGTTCAGTTTGGAAAACCCATCGGTGGTTTTCAGTTGCAACAAAAGAAACTGGCCGAAATGGTAACTGAAATTACCAAAGGTCAGTTATTGGTTTGGCGTTTGGGCGTATTGAAAAGTGAAAACAGGGCGTCGGCTGAACAAATATCAATGGCTAAACGAAACAGTGTAGAAATTGCACTGGATATTGCGCGTAATGCCCGACAAATGCTTGGTGGAATGGGTATAACGGGGGAATACTCAATTATGCGACACATGATGAACTTAGAATCGGTGGTTACCTACGAAGGCACACATGATATACATTTATTGATTACGGGAATGGATGTGACCGGAATAAATGCGTTTAAATAACAAAAGATTTAAAAATTAAGTTAATGAAAGATTTTAAAAAATACACCTACATACCTGCACCACCCGAAGAAGTTTATTTAGCCCTTACCAAAGAAACCAGTATAAAATTATGGACTGGTGCTGAAGTTGAGTTTGAAGAAGTACCCGAAACGGAATTTTCTTTCTGGGATGGAGATATTACCGGCAAAAACATCGAATTTGTTTATGGGAAACAGATCGTGCAGCAGTGGTATTTCGGAGAAGAAAACGAACCTTCTATCGTAACCATAAAACTTCATGAAGATAAAAAAGGAACATCATTAGAATTTAAACAAACCAATATCCCTGATGAAGATTATGAAGATTTTACAGAAGGCATTCAGGAATTTTTCTTGGGGGGATTGGTAGATTTCTTTGACGAATAAATAAAAATATAAAAATGAAAACTGAAATTAATACTCTCCTTTTTTCTCTGCTTTTAATCATTTTATCAAGTTCTTGCAGAACATACCTGAGCCCTGCTTTACCTGGAAATAATATGGGCTATCTGCCTCGTCCGATGGAAGCCGACAGTGTTAAATCTTTAACACATGCATCAGCAAGTTTTGCTGGAGCGTCTTCTCCGGGAAATGGTAGGATTTCATTTGAATTGGGTATGCTGAATATCAATCGTGCGCATACTTTTAAAGGATTTAATATTGCTTATGGCGTATTTGGTTATATTGGGAGTGCAGAAAATAATTATCCAGATAATGCTAATGATACTAAAGCAGATTATCCTCCTGCTTTTAACAAAAACATGTATGGCTTTGGTTTGAGAACTTCTATAGGTTTTCATAGCACATCTACTAATGGAAATACAGATTTCAGATTTATCAATTGGGAAAACTCTTTAAGCGCCGAAAGTGGAGCGTACGCTGATTTGAGGGAAGAAATTTATAATGGTAAAGTTTACAATTATGCAGGTGTTTCAAATAGGAAAAGATTTTGGACCACAGGTTTATCAACAGAAGTGATCTTTAGAGGAAGAAGTAATCACGATATTAGACATGCTTTCAGGCTTTTCATCGGTGGAACACCAGGACTAGCTAACAGTTTTAAATACGGTGATCTCGCAGATATTAATAAAATAATTAAAGGTTCTGGAGCTTGGAACCTTAGCTACTTCTTAAATGTAAAAAAAATTACGCTTTCACTTGAAATAGCCGAAAATATAAATCTGGCAAGCAAGATTTCTTTGGGTTATAAATTCTAATAAAAAACTTATCGAAGCGATTACTGTTCTGATATAAACTAAATATTATGAACAGAACATTAGGAATTATATTAATCGTTGTGGGCATTGCTATGCTGATCTGGACGGGCTTTACCTATACCAAAAAAGAAAAGCTGGTTGATGCCGGCCCCATTCAAATATCTGCAGATAAAGAAAAGTCTGTGAATTGGCCTCCTTACGCAGGTGGTATTATTTTAGTGGCGGGGGTAATTGTATTTGTAGCTTCCAAAAACAGGAAATAAAATCAAACGCTTTCTTGTATACCATTTCAATCAAGTTCAGTAATAATCTGAACTTTAATTTGCTGTTATTGGAATTTTAAATAATTGATTTATAGTATTTTATCGTTATGTGGTAATATTTATGCATCATAGTTTAAAAAAATTACTCTTTATTTTTCAAAAATATTACAATTAACAACTTGGCGGTGTTGTAAAAAATCCGGTCTTAATTAATAATTCGATCTGTTTCAGTAATTTATCCTCTAATTCAACCAAAGACTTCTCAATTGGATTCTCCGCAAATAGAATAGATTGAAGCAATTTTACACACTCCACCCCTCTTATTTTCTCTTTCTATGTTGTATTAAACTCATTGCGGCCAATATGCTAACAACCTGAGTTCGATTAATATTTGATCATAGTGAGTATTTACAGCCGCTTTACCTCACGCGATCGTCATGCTGATTTATTTTACAAGTGAAATAGTGTTTTCAATCGTCTTATAAGCTACTACGTGGTCAGCATCTTTTCTGCTATTAAGATCCTGAAATGAGTTAAGGGTGACGACACTAATACTAAAATACCTAAAGAATAGCTCTAAAAGCCTCATTATTAATCGAACTCAAGTTAACAGTAGTTTCTTTAATACCATTTCCATTACTGATAGTAAAAGAATATCAATACTGATCTGCAGCATCTATCAGATCAAGCAAGACTCTTCCCTGCTTTCCAATTCCGCACAACTTCTTAAATACTGTATGGAATGATTTTTACCTTGATAGACTGCAACCATTTTTAAACAAACCGGGCCACAATCCACGGCACCGGGCTGCTTATAAACGGGTAATTATTTCTACGGATAAACTTCTTGATCATGATGAAACCAAAATCTACAAATGCAATAAAGTTGCATATATGTATAATATAATGCAACTTTGATGCATTATTAAATTAATCTTTTAATGAAAAAAAACAACATTGCCATTTGGCAAATGCTAATAAAAAAAGAGTTGCTGGTAATTTACCGAAACAAGACGATGCTCATCTCAACGGTAATAATCTGGACACTTTTTATAGCGGCTGCCATTTGTACATACTTAGATTATCAATCGGCGCACAAACAAAGAATTGAGGCTAATACAATTTTCAGGCAGCAATGGGCGCATCAACAACGCAATCCACATGATGCAGCCCACTTTGGCACCTACCTTTTTAAATCGATCAACCTGTTAAACGTATTTGATACCGGATTAGATGATTATGCCGGGAATACCTACCGTATTGAAGCCCATGTGCAGCACGAACCTGATGCAGCAAATGCGGAAGGAAATGATAGTTCCATGCGTTTCGGCAGGCTCACACTTGCTTTGATTTTGCAATTGCTCATTCCGCTGCTCATCCTTTTCATCACAGCAACCAGCATTACCGTAGAAAAAGAACAGGGTACATTAAAAATGCTGCTGGCTCAGGGATTAAGCACTTCAAGGTTAATATGGGTTAAGGTAATTTCAAGTTACCTTTTTATCATAACGGTGGTTCTACCAGTCTTTTTATTGATGATCATGATGCTATTGGTTTCTCCCGGATCTGACGTACTGCTCACCAGATTACTTTGGATGATATTAGCATTTCTATTGTATTTTTTATTCATTGCCTTGCTGGGCATATTGATTTCAGCCTGGAGTGGTAATTCTGGAAAAGCACTTTTAACTGCCTTGAGCTGCTGGATATTAATGAGCATCATTTCGCCGAAATTACTCACCGGAATTGCCGATCGCAGCTATCCGCCTATGTCTCGCGCAGCTTTTACTGAGCTTGTTGAACAGGGCTACAGAAAGGGGCTTAACGGCCATGATCCTTATGCAGAACGTGGGGAACGTTTCGTTAAAAATATTCTTAAAAACTACCATGCAGACAGCGTTAGAGAGCTTCCATTTAATGTTGAGGGTTTAACTTTTCAATACCATGAGGATTATCGTAATATGGTGTTTAACCATTATCTGGAAAAAGTATCGCGACAGTTTGATAAACAACAAAACTTTTTAACGATAGCAGGAATCTTTAATCCGTTTCTCTCCATCAAGCGGATTTCAATGGCGCTTTCTGGTACAGATTATTATCATCACCAGTATTTTTTTAAACAGGCGCAAACTTACCGAAATCACTTAATTAAAAAGCTGAATCTGCAGCTGGCCATGCACAGTAAAGATGTAAAGGATGAGTATACCTTGGGGCCTCAGTATTTTGCCCAGCTTCAAAACTTTGATGATCAGCTTCCACCTATCCATAAGGTGATCCAGTTAAACCAGATTGAACTATATGCTATAGCCGGATGGATTCTGTTACTCGCCGCATTGCTCCAGTTTATCGCTTCACGTTCTTTAGCCCGCAATTATGAACCTGCTTAAAATCGTATTTAAATTTGAACTGCGCATGCTTCTCAGACAGCGATTGGTATTGTGCTTAATTGCTTTCTTCTTTCTAACAGGCCTTTACAGCATCTATGATGGTTACCACTTAACCAAAAAGCAACTTACGGCTATAGATAGTCTGGAACGAAATTACGATCAGAAATTTAATGAGCTGGCTAAAAATTTTACGGCAGATACCACTACTTCTGCAGGAAAAACCAGCTATGCACAGGCGGGAATTCCATCTGTGATTGAATACCGGAATCCGCTCAATGCGGTACACAAACCTGCAACACTATCGTCACTATCTGTAGGTCAAAGAGATCTATTACCTTATTATGAAGTAATTACCCGAAAAAGAAATGCAGTAAATGCACCAAATGCTGAAATTGCCAATCCGGAAATGCTGGCAGCCGGAAACTTCGATCTCGCCTATGTGATCATTTACCTTTTCCCATTATTGGCTATCGCATTATCATATAATACCTGGTCGAAAGAGAAAGAACAACAAACTGATCGCCTGTTGGCTGTTCAGGGAGAGCATCCTAAACGCATCATCGTTTATAAACTTGGTTTTCGTTTTACCGTGGTGGCATTACTGGCCTGGTTGCTGAGTGCAATCGGAATCATAAGTGATTCGCAGCTCAGTTCCTTTAACCTGACTACTTCCTTATTATGGTTTTTTACCGTTACAGTATATCTGGCATTCTGGTTTTCAATCTGTTTAATGCTGATCAAACTCGGCAAAAGTTCTGCTGTGAATGCACTTTACCTGCTGGCTGCATGGTGCTTCTTTCTCCTGGTATTGCCAGCCCTTACCAATGCCTTCATTCGCCAGAAGTATCCTATTCCATTAAAAACAGATGAAGCAATTGCTTTACGGGAAAACAGCGAAGCCATTTGGGCCATGCCTAAACAAAAGCTTATTGATACGTTTTACACTAATCATCCAAAGTATAATTCCTTAAAAAGCGCTGCGGATACCAGCGAGAATAGCACCGTTCGTTTCAGTGCCTATTATGATCTTCTGGGCAGGAAAATGACTTCGGTGATAGTACATTACAATCAGTATCCGCGAAAGCAAAATTTGATTTCAGCTAAATTAAGCTGGATTAATCCGGCTACAAAAACACAATACTTGCTCAACTCAATAGCAGAAAGTGGCCTGACGGATTATTTATCTTATCAAAATCAGGTCAATCAATTTCAAAAAACTTGGGTCGATTTCATGACAGGTTATATTATTCATAATAGAAATTTAAGCCTGGCTGACTTACATCATCTTCCCGAATTTAAAATGCAACCAGCTCCGGAAAAGAACACAAATATCTTAACAGACATCCTTGGGCTGCTGATTATCTCTCTATCTATCCTATTCTTAAGTACAAAAATCAAATTACCATTATAACACAATTACCATCAATTTAATAAAACCACAGAAATGAAGAAAAAACTTTACTTGTTATTAATCACCCTTATTTACATTCCATGGCTATTTGCACAACAGCAAAGCAAAACGAAATCCACCTTAGATTCTAACAGAACGCAACAGTTGAGAGAAATTAGTATTGCCGGAAAAAAAGCTGTTAAATTACGAAAAGACACTTTATCTGCAGCCTTGAGAATGCAGATTCCACTACTTCAGATGCCCCAAAACATTATTAGTATTTCCGCTGAATTGATACAGCAGCAAGGAAGTTTTCAATTAAAAGACATGGCCAGGAATGCCAGCGGAATCTATTTCGGATACAACAGTTCGCCTTTTGACAATTCTGCTTCCATTAAAATCAGAGGGTTTAATGCCGCTACCACCATTAACGGAATGCCCAGCCGACTGGTACTTGGTGCAACACTTGATGATGAAGCTCTAATTGAAAATCTGGAATTTATTAAAGGTCCGGCAGGATTTATCAGTGCTGTTGGCGAACCCGGCGGAACATTAAACATTTCTACCAAAACACCGAAAGAAAAGCTACTGAATGTGCAGCTTACCGGAGGTAATTACAACCTTTTCAGATCTACAGTTGATGTTGGCAGTAAAGCTTTAGACAAAGGGTTTTCTTATCGTTTTAACGCAGCATATCAGCGGCAAAATTCTTATCTGAACAATATGAAAACGGAGAAATATGTGATTGCTCCGGTAGTTCAGTATAACTTCAGCCCGCGGACTTATGTCATTGCCGAATATAATTACATTCGCGGTGAAGTAAAAAATGGTTCATCAATTAATAAACTTCGCCAGGATAAAGATGTATTGCAAGATCCGATTGGCGTAAATTACAGCGCGGGTATTGGCCTTCCGTTGAGTGTTGCACAAACACATACGGGCAGATTTGTAGCCATTCATAAATTCAATTCGAACTGGCAGTTAACTTCCCAATCTAATTATGTGAAGGCTCCTTCAACGCAATGGTATATGGTTTCATCAAATAACAGAACTTCGATCAGCTTTGATGATGCGGGTAAAACCAAGCGTATATCCAGTAATTCTAATTTGTTAGGTGAAACCTATAACACCAATTTATTTCTGAACGGTAAATTTAACACCGGACAGTTTAAACATACACTTTTGGTTGGTGGCGATTATACTAAAGGAAAAGATTCACTTTCAACCTATTACGGAACCAATCCCATCGCATTCGACCGCAACAATCCGAATTATGATGTCGATCCAAATACGGTAGCTGTAACCAAAAGATCCATCAGGCAGGAAAATAAAATTCATTACACGGCGGCGTACGTTTATGACAACATTGCCTTAGATAAATTTCTACTGACTTTTGGAGCGCGATATACAGAATACAGAAATCAGAATATTTTAACGACCACAAAAGGTCCACGTACCCCTGATCAATACAAGCAACATGCCTTTTCACCTCGTTTAGCACTAACTTTTACTCCGGATTCTACTTCTTCCATCTACTTTTTGTATGACCAATCTTTTGTTCCGCAAACGGGTCAGGTAGTAACTGAAACTACAGCCAGTGCAACGGCAGGACAGCGGACAGTTACGGGAACAAGACCCATAGACCCTCAATTCGGAAATAGCTTCGATCTTGGGTTTAAGAAAAAATGGTTTAATGGCAAGTTGCTAACCACCATAAATGGTTTCCACTCGGCAAAACAAAATGTATCTGCCAGGGATTTTAGAAGTTACACAGCTGCTGCGGGCGCTGTAGCTTATTACCTGCAATTGGGCGAAGTAGTGAGTAATGGGATTGAAGTAGATGTGATTGGAAACATCTCCGATCGCCTTTCATTAGTGGCGAATTATACCTATGTAGATGCTAAAATTACCAAAGACAATAACCTTGATCCTACGCCAGACAATCCTTCTATTGTAGGCCAAAAAATGCCTGATGTGCCTCAACAAATTTTTAATACCTGGATTCAATACAGCATTCCATTAAAGGGATATAATAAAATTTCACTGAGTGCCGGCCAAACCAGCATTGCAAAACTATCTGCAATTAGTCAGCGCGATGTTTTTTTGCGGAATTACACCAAGTTTGATGCTGGGGTGAGCTTTACAAATCCGAGATATTGGGTTAGGGTAATCGCAGATAACCTTGCAAACAAACGTTATATTTCTTCCGGAGATATTACAACTGATTTCCCATATACCGGGAATAACTATTTCTTTGTTGAAGGAGAACCCTTTAACATCAGGTTTTCTGTTGGCCTCAGGTTTTAACACCTGATTGCTTAAATAAAAAGATCGCCGATACGTTTGCTGCATTTGCTCCACGTATCGGCGATTGATATTAGATTTCGTTACTATAAACAGATCTTATAGCATCCCTAAGGTTATATTTCGAAGCCATTACTTCTCCATAAGCGCCTGCACTACGGATGGCAAAAATATCGCCTCTGAACGATTCGGGTTGTTCTACTTCTTTACCAAAACAATCGGTACTTTCGCAGATTGGCCCTACAATGTCGTATTTAACTGAGATTTGAGATTTGAGATCTGAGATTTGAGACAAGTTATCGATTTTATGGTAGGCCTGATATAAAGCCGGGCGCATCAATTCGGTCATCCCTGCATCTAAAACCACAAAATTTTTCTTCTTTCCTTTTTTAATGTAAAGTGCTCTTGTAATTAATGAAGCTGATTGTCCAACTAAAGCCCTACCCAGCTCAAAATGCACTTCCTGACCAGGTTTAACAGTCAGAAACTCGTTAAAAATCTTGAAGTAAGCTTCAAAATCTGGAATTTGATGATCGGGATTGTAATAATCAATCCCTAAGCCGCCACCAACATTTAACACTTTAAGGTTAAATCCTTTATCCTCAAACCAGGCTGCAAATTCGTTTACGCGCACGCAAAGATTTTTATAAACATCCAGATTGGTAATTTGTGAACCAATATGGAAATGAATGCCGATAAATTTAAGGTTTGGCGAAGCTTTTAAAGTCTCCGCACATTCTGGTAAATCCCAGGAATTAATTCCGAATTTATTTTCATCTAAACCCGTAGTAATGTTATGGTGGGTATGGGCATCAACATTAGGATTGATACGGATAGCCACCTGAGCGGTTTTGCCCTTTTTACCGGCAAGTTCATTTAGCACTTCTAATTCTTGGATAGATTCTACGTTAAAGCAGAAAATATCAAGATCAAGAGCTTCGTTAATTTCTTTATCCGATTTGCCTACTCCGGCAAAAACGATTTTTTTGTGATCGAAACCTACTTCAACAGCTCTTCTCACCTCTCCTGCACTTACACAATCTGCACCGAAACCAATTTCTTTGATCTTGTTTAACAGCACACTATTGAAATTCGCTTTTAGTGCATAATGGATATGGAAATGATATGGAGCCGCTGCATCTGCACAGGTATGCAAGGTTTTTTGCAACAGATTGGTATCATAGTAGTAAAATGGCGTTTCAATATTGTTAAACTTTGATATATCTTTATCGGCGAACATGTTCAAATTCTTTATTATAATTTTAATTTTATTCTTCGGGTTAGTTTATTTGGGTAACTACCTGGATTTAAAACATGGAAGAATTACCCAGAAACAATACAATGGAAAAATCCGATTTTTTATCGTATTACTCTTCATTGTACTGTTCCTTTTATTTATCAAAAAATGAAAATAACAGCTGCCATATTTATTATTCTTATTCTTTCTGCGGGATTATATAATTCCTACAAAAAATATAAAAACGGATTACTACCATCAAGCTTTTTGGCTTTTCACTTCCTTATCGGATTAATGGTAATAATTGGCGCCTTTTTTCTATTATTCGAATAATCTATTGTGTAAGCTTCTTAAAGCCTCAGTTTTATACTCGCTTAAAATTAAAAGCGATACGTTATAGTTGCTTCCTCCGTAAGAAATCATACGGATTGGAATGTGTTTTAAACCTTCCAAAACCCTGCTGGCAAAACCATGTTTCTCTGAGCCGAAATCGCCAACCACACAAACAATACTGTGGTTGGTATCTACTTCAACTGTCCCGAAACTTTCCAGTTCTTCGATAATCTGTGGCAAATGGGCGGTCTCATCTATGGTTAATGACACGGCCACCTCAGAAGTAGTAATCATATCGATTGGTGTTTTGTAACGCTCAAAAACCTCAAAAACACGACGTAAGAAACCATAAGCCAATAACATGCGGCTCGATTGGATGCGGATTGCAGTAATCCCATCTTTAGCAGCGATTGATTTAATCTTCCCTTTTTCGCTATCGTGCGTAATCAAAGTACCCGCTGCAGATGGCTCCATTGTATTTAATAAACGAACCGGAATTTTATATTTCTGCGCTGGGAAAACCGATTGAGGGTGCAAAATCTTTGCACCAAAATAAGCCAACTCAGCTGCTTCATCAAATGATAACTGGGCAATTGGCCTGGTACCTTTAACAATACGTGGATCATTGTTATGCATGCCGTCTATATCTGTCCAGATCTGAACTTCTTCGGCCAGAATTGCAGCGCCTAGCAATGAGGCAGTATAATCACTACCGCCACGACGTAGGTTATCTACTTCGCCAAAACTGTTGCGACAGATGTATCCTTGCGTAATAAATAATTTATTGTCCTTATGCTGTTCTAAAAGTGGTGTTAAATGTTTCGTTGTAAAAGGGATATCGGGTTCGTTGTCTTCATCCGTTTTCATGAAATCTAAAGCAGGTAACAATACCGATGGCACACCGATCGATTTTAAATAAATATGGTATAACGTTGTAGATAGTAATTCACCCTGTGCCAACACTACTTTCTCTTCAATTGAAGTAAAAATGTCGTTCGCAAGGCCAGCTAAAAAGCCAAAGTGATAATCGATTACTTCATTTCCTTGCTCCTGAAATTCGGCTGCAGGTAATAATTCAACAACAAAAGTTTTATATTTTTGATATAGATTTTCAACACATTCGCTTCCCTTCTTCTTATCGCCGGCTAAAAAATTATTTGCAATTTCTACTAAACTGTTTGTAGTACCAGAAACTGCTGATAAAACTACAATCTGCTCTTCATTTGGATTAATGATATCCAACAACTTCGTCATGCGCTCAGGGCTACCTACTGAGGTACCCCCAAATTTTAATATTTTCATCTACTTACCTAATTGTTTTTTAACGGTAATGAAGCTATCAGATTTTTATACCACGGCGTAGTGTGAAAAATCATGATGGTTCCATCTATTTATTAATTGCTTTTACCCATATCAAACGGCATTAACTTTATGAGTTTTACAACTATTTTAAAAAAGTCATAATCGCCACCTATTAATACTGAATTTTCTTTATTATTGTATCGGGGCGTGAAATTAAACAAAAGCAAGTTAAAAGCAACACCCTCAACAAAATAAAATTTGGATGGGCTGAAATAAATACGTTTCAACCAAACATCATTCACTAAAATTTGTTCAACACCCATATTAAATTAAAAAACATCTCGATGCAGGCAATTGACCAATCAACGCAAGCCACAATTAATCAGTGGTTAAATGGAAATTATGATGAAAATACAAAGGCAGAAATTCAGGCCCTTGTAGACAAAGATGCAACTACCGAATTAACAGATGCATTTTATAGAAGTTTAGAATTTGGAACAGGCGGTTTGCGCGGCATCATGGGTGCAGGTTCCAACCGGATAAATAAATACACCATAGGAACGGCAACACAGGGATTGGCCAACTACTTAAATAATAAATATCCGAACGAGAAAATCAAAGTGGCCATTGCACATGATAGTCGCAACAATTCTGATTACTTCGCTAAAATGACCGCTGACGTTTTCTCTGCGAACGGGATATATGTATATTTCTTCTCTGCATTAAGACCAACACCTGAACTTTCTTTCGCAGTGCGCCATTTTGGCTGCAAAAGCGGTGTAATGCTAACCGCCTCGCATAATCCAAAAGAATATAATGGTTATAAAGCTTATGGTGCTGATGGCGGCCAGTTTACCTCTCCTGATGATAAATTGGTAATTGATGAAGTAAATAAGATTAAAAGCATTGATGAAGTAAAATTTGATCGTATAGATGCTAATATTGAATTGATCGGTGAAGATGTAGATAAACTTTATTTAGATGGCATTACAGCGCTTTCAATTTCTTCGGAAGCCATTAAAAGACAGCACGATTTAAAGATTGTTTACTCTCCTATCCACGGAACCGGAATTACATTGGTGCCAAAAGCATTAACCCAATTTGGCTTTACCAATGTAACTTTAGTTGAAGAGCAAAGTACACCAGATGGGAATTTCCCAACCGTAGTGTATCCTAACCCTGAAGAAAAGGATGCATTAACTTTAGCAATGAACAAGGCCAAGGAAATTGATGCGGACTTAGTTTTAGCAACAGATCCTGATGCCGACCGTGTGGGTATTGCCGTAAAAGATAATGATGGCGAGTGGGTGCTCCTTAATGGTAACCAAACGGGTAGTCTATTAATTAATTATTTATTAACTGCCTGGCAAGATAGTGGTAAATTAGATGGCAATCAGTTTATTGTAAAAACCATTGTAACCTCTAACCTGATAGAAGAAATTGCCAAAAAGAAAAATGTAACCTACTACAATACCTTAACAGGATTTAAATACATCGGTCAGTTAATGACCGAACTGGAAGGCAAAAAATACTTTATTGGTGGTGGCGAAGAGAGCTACGGTTATTTAATCGGCGATTTGGTACGCGATAAAGATGCAGTAGTTTCAGCAGCTTTTATCTCTGAAATGACTGCTTATTACAAAGATAAAGGTGCCAGTTTATACAATGCCTTATTGGATATGTATGTAGAATATGGCCTTTATAAAGAAGACTTGGTTTCGTTAACCAAAAAAGGTAAATCGGGTGCTGAGGAAATTAAAGCTATGATGGTTAAATTCAGGGAAAACCCTCCTGCAACATTAGGCGGTTCGAAAGTTTCAGTACTGAAAGATTATGAATTAAGCCAGGAAACTGATTTAGCAACAGGAAAAGTAACCAAATTGGATTATCCAACCTCGGATGTTTTACAGTTTATTACTGAAGATGGAAGTATTGTTTCTGCACGTCCGAGTGGTACGGAGCCTAAAATTAAATTCTATTGCAGCGTAAATGCGCCTTTGGCAGATAGAAAAGATTTTGATTCGGTTAATGCACAACTTGGAGAAAAAATTAAAGCGGTAATGGCTGATTTGCAGGCATAGTTTTTACCATTTATACCACAGATAAAAAGGATAAACACAGATGAATGATCTTCATCTGTGTTTTTTTGTTTTAAGCGTAATAGAATTAGCCACGGAGACTCAGATTAACGGAGGAATAGTCTTCCAGATGCTTTAATTGCATCTACCATAATGTTTCATGTAGAACTTTATACGTTAAATCTTAAAGACTTTAAATTCCTGAAAAACATTACCTTATATCAATTTTAAGTTCTACTTTAAAATTTAAAATCAGCCAATTTTTATTTTCCTTTGCTGCAACCAATTTCTTTAATACTTTTGCAGCGCAATACCATGCTCAAAAAAATCTTAATATATCTTATCATTATATGCACCGTTAGCAACGGTTTCATGCAATTGGTGATTTATTCTGGTTATAAAATGAACAAAGAATACATTACAAGTGTATTCTGTATTAATAAAGAGCATCCTGAATTACATTGTGATGGACAGTGTTTCCTTGCAAAAAAACTGAAAGACCTTGATGGTAAAAACAAACAGGCTCAGGAAAACCTTAAAAGAGTTATAGAAGCTGAACCCAGATTTCAGACGGTTGCATTAAACCATCATATTCCTTATTTCATCATCACTTCAGAAAATCTTTACATCGAAAAACCTGTTAAAGATCTTTCCATATCCATATTCCATCCTCCAAAATTGGGTTAATTTTTAATTATAACCACTAATAACAACAAATAGAAAGCACCAGTTTATGCCAATCAGGCGTCAATGCTGCCATGTTTATCTATAACACAAATGTTATCACTCTGGTTAGTTTGAAACTATTAATCACCACCCAATTTTTAATGAATGAAATTCAAAATACTAACAGGCATTTTGCTATGCCTTAATATTGCTGCGTACGCACAAACAATTAAAGGAAAAATATACGATGCGCAAACAAAAGAACCTGTTGTTGCCGCGCTGGTTAAGGAAAAAAACAGTGTTAACATTACAAAAACCAACAACGAAGGTTATTTCGAATTAGCTTGCAGCCAGGCTTCACCAGATATTTTAATTAGCTGCATCAGTTATAAAAATGTAGAAATTAAAGCTTACAACAATCAAAATATAGAATTAACAACCGATTCCAGATCTTTGCAGAGTGTTATGGTGACGGCAAATAGAGAAGCTTCGTTACGTAGCGAAACGCCCATTGCAATAACTAAACTTAGTGCCAAATTAATCGACGAAACGAAAGCCACCACTTTATTCGAAGTGGTAAATAAGACTCCTGGTGTTTTGATGGTCGATTTAGGCAATGAACAACACATGATGTCTATCCGACAGCCAATTACAACCAACCCCTATTATTTATATATGGAAGATGGTGTTCCTATTCGTCCGATGGGTGTTTTTAATCACAATGCCCTGTTACAAATTAATCAATATACAGTTAGCTCTATCGAAGTTGTAAAAGGGCCGGTTTCATCCATTTACGGGCCAGAAGCTATTGGTGGTGCAGTTAATTTTATCATGCAAAGACCAACAACAGTTCCTACTGCTAAAGCAGGATTTCAATTTGATAACTGGGGATATAAGCGGTTTCAGTTTGGTACTGGTGCTACAATTGGAAAATTCGGATTCTACATTGGAGGTTTAACCAGTAAACAAACCAATTCATGGATGACCACTTCTGACTATGATAAACAAACAATAAATGCCCGTTTAGAATATAATTTCACGCCTAAAACACGCTTAATTGGTAATTTTATTTACGGCAAATACAACTCCCAAATGAGTGGTAGTGTAGATAGTATTGCTTTTTATAGTAGAAATTACCTGAGCACATCCGATTTCGCTTACCGCAAATCTAACGCGAACAGAACACGGTTAACCCTTGAACATGAATGGAATGAAAATGCTAAATCATTTATTACCATTTTTAACAGAAACGATCAATTAGGGCAAAATCCTTCCTATGGTATCAGATGGAAACCAGGCCAAACCACTGCAACTGGTCAAATTAATTCTAACAATTTCAGTAGCTATGGTGTTATTGCGCAACATAGTCAACATTTCAATTTCTTAAATTCAAAATTAATTGCCGGGGCCATGTTTGATTATTCTCCAAACGACTATTGGGCTTATCAAACTGATTTAATTGCACAACTTCGTCCTGATGGAAAATCGGTAGAAAAATATAGCCTTAAAGAAGAACGTCCGGATATTGAATTGTCTGACTACAATGCCAAAATCCGCAATGCCGCAAGTTATCTACAATATGATTTCGAGCTGGTAAAAAAAATAAGATTTTCTACAGGTCTCCGATATGACAGGATGAGTTTTACCTATATAAATAACTTAGACAACAGTGCCGGTGAAAAAGCATATAGTAAGTTAACGCCTAAAATTGGTTTAACTTATCAGATCGATCAGGAGAAAGGACTATATGCCAATTACGCACAAGGTTTTTCTCCAACCGCTTTAACTGCAATTTTTAGAGCGAAACCTAACACCAGTCCTGCCCAGTTTTATTATAACCTGGAGCCTGCAACTTTCCAGAATTATGAGCTTGGTGGTTGGGCAACATTCGTTAACCATAAAGTTTATGCTGATATTGCTATTTACCAAATGAATGGCACTAATGAATTGCTAAGTATCCGTCAACCGGATAATTCAACCGATTATCAATCGGCAGGAAAAACTTTACATCGTGGAATTGAATTTGGTATTACCGCTAATCCTGATCCTCAATTTTCTTTCCGTTTTGGCGGCACAGTTGCCATACACAAATTCATCAGTTTTCAGGTAAGTGATAATCCTAAAGATGCCCTACAAAACCTGAACAATTACGAAATGCCATCTGCTCCACGCTGGGTATACAATACAGAGTTTAACTATTATCCAAAACAATTGCCAAATCTGCGGATGTCTATAGAGTTGCAACATTTATCTTCTTACTACCAGGATCAGATAAACACAGTTAAATATGATGGTTATACGCTACTAAACTATCGGATTGGGTATAAAATTAAAGGTGTGGAAGTATATAGTAATGTAATGAATTTAGGAAATACGCTTTACGCAACAAATGTTACCAGAGGAAACAATGCAACAGATACAAGCACCTTTACTCCTGCGGCACCAAGAACATTCGTGTTCGGAATCCAATATAATTTTGCAGGAAAAAAATAGAAGTACAAAGATGTAATCAGATCGCTTCTGGTTTTCATTTACCTCTTTCATTTAAAATAAAAAATTTTAAAGATGAATAATAAAACATCAAATTTTAAACAAAGCGTCAAGCGTAATATGTACAAATGGCATCGTACTATTGGGCTTATTACAGTTATCCCTGTGATTTTCTGGACATTATCCGGATTGATGCATCCTTTTTTATCCAATTGGTTTAAGCCTCAAATTGCCCATCAGATTTTAGTACCAAAACCCATCAATAAGGGGCAGATTAAACTCACACTTCAGGATGTTTTGCTTAAAAATAATATCCAGGAATTTAAAAACTTCAGGATAGTAAATTTCGATCAGCAAACCTATTATCAGCTTAAAAGTATCAAGGGAGATTTACACTATTTTAATACAACAACCGGAATAGTATTAAGTAATGGGGATGAACGTTATGCTGAATATCTGGCCCGTTATTTTATCGCAGACCGTTCGAGTAAAATTAAATCAATTACTGTTCAAACAGATTTTAGTCAGCAATATAAATATGTAAACAGATATCTTCCGGTTTGGAAAGTAAGTTTTAACCGAAAAGATGATATGGATGTTTATGTAGAAACATCCTCTTCTCAATTGGCTACCTTTAATACTGATGCAAGAAAAACCTTTTTATGGCTGTTTGATAATTTCCATAGCTGGTCATTTTTAGAAGCAATCAGTAATAACACGGTTAAAACCTGTGTTATGGTGGCTTTATTGTCTATTATTACTTTATCTGCTTTAAGTGGTATTTTAATTTATGGTATACTCTGGAAAAAATTTAAAAAACCAAAAAAGGGAAGCAAAATTGGTTTTTTAAGGCTTTACCACCGTCAGATTGGAATTTGCATTTCTTTATTAACATTAACCTTTGCATTTAGCGGAGCTTACCATATTATGAATAAGCTTAACTCAAATACCATTCAGAATGTAGTTTACCAGCCAAACATCAATCTTAGTGAACTTAAAATACCTAATAACATTTTAAATTTAGATTCAGGCCGGCTGAACAATATTTCCCTTGTAAAGTTTAAAAAACAGGTATATTTTCAAGTATTCTACAATAAGACCGAAGATCTGCCGGAAGAAACAATTTATATCAATGCAAAAGATAGTTCGAAACTCAACAACGGTAATCTCGAATATGCTAAATTCTTAGCGAATAAATTTGAAAACAAATCAGAAGATACAGACGAGCCCGAAATGGAATGTTGTACTTCAAACGTTACTGAAAATGATATTTGCAAAGCGAAACTAATAAAAACCAGCGTACTCTATAAATACGATGATAGAGAATATGGGTTTGTTTTTAAACGCCTCCCTGTTGTAAAACTGACGTATAACACTCCCAATCACACAAATTTATATATCGACACCAAAACATCCCGTTTAGCTGCAAAAATTGCAGATGCCGATCGTTACGAAGGGTATTCTTTTGCTTTTCTGCACAAATTCCATTACCTGGATTGGGCAGGGAAAAACTTTCGTGATTTCTTTATCTTATTAGCGGCCTTGTTAATTTTAACCGTTAGCTTGCTCGGCTTAATGATTTTTATAAAAAAGTAAAAAACAAAATACAGTAAATTTGAAACACATTAATCAATTATAATACAATGAAAAATATCAGCTATATCACAATCCTTATAAGCGTAGGTTTATTATTCGCATCTTGCAAACAAGAAAGAAAACTTCCATTTTATGGCGAGCGCCATGCAGAAACCGTTAAAGATGCTGCAGGTGTAGAAAAAATTGATACGGTTTACCAGACCATTCCTGCTTGGTCTTTCTTAAACCAGGATAGCGTTGTAACAACCAATAAGTCAACGGATGGCAAAGTTTATGTGGCCGATTTCTTTTTTACTTCCTGCACTACCATCTGCCCTACCATGCACCGTAATTTAATGACGGTTTATAATGACTTTAAAACCAATCCTGATGTGATGTTTATATCACACACAATTGATTTTAAATACGACAAACCTCATGTTTTAAAAAAATATGCTCAAAAATTAGGCGTTGATGGTCCGAAATGGCAATTTCTTTATGGTACAAAAGATAGCGTATACACTTTGGCCGAAAAAAACTACTTAGTGGCAGTTGGCGAAGACAGTACTGCTAAAGATGGTTATATCCACCAGGGTTACCTTGTTTTAATTGATAAAGACAGGCGCATCCGCGGTGCTTACGACGGCACTAAAGAAGATCAGGTAGAACAGCTGAAAAAAGATATTCCCGTTTTGTTGGCCGAATATAAAAAGTAAAGTTATATTTAATCATCCTTTTGATCTGATAGCTATCGGATCAAAAGGATGATTTTCACTACAAAACATCCATGCGCAAGTACATTATCAATTCAGTATTTTCCCTTTTTATTATAGCTATCATATTTTCCTGTCAAAACCAGGAAACCATTGATCTGCAAAATTACATGTCGAACGGAAAAGATATTTATAAAGCCAAATGCCAAAACTGCCATGGTGTAAACGGCGAAGGATTAGGTAAACTTGCTCCCCCACTTACCGATTCGGTATTTTTAAAAGCAAATAAAACTCGTTTAGCCTGTTTTATTAAAAACGGTGCAAACGAATCTTTGATCATTCATGGTCAGGAATACAAAGAAAAAATGCCAGCTTTCCCTGAATTGGCTGATATTGATGTGGCACAGGTAATGGTTTTTATTACCAATTCGTTTGGCAACAAGCAAGGCTTTGTACCTTATTCGAAGGTTTCAAAAGATTTGCAGAATTGTAAATAAATACAAAATCTTTGTGTTCTTTGTGTCTTTTGTGGTCAAAAAAAACCATCTTTGCGCAAAATGCAGGCTGTTCTATCGCTGTTTCGAATAAAATCGGAAGAGAGGAAAGTCCGGGCAACGCAGGGCATCCCGCTTTCTAACGGAAAGGGATTCAGGAATGAAAACCTGAATTACGGATTAGTGCAGCAGAAAATATACCGCTCTGGCTTATGTCGGAGTAAGGGTGAAAACGTGCGGTAAGAGCGCACGAGCATTGCAGGCGACTGCAGTGGTTTGTAAACCCCGGGAGTTGAAAGACCAAATAGGCTAACATCCCGACTTTATGCCGGGATAAAGGGCTGCCCGTCCGATGTTAGTGGGTAGGTCGTTAGAGATAAACGGCAACGTTTATACTGGATAAATGATAGAAGCCTGAGCAATCAGGAAACAGAACCCGGCTTATAGGCCTGCATTTTTTTTACTCACTTAACAAAATACGCTTGGTTTCACTAAGTTTAGCTGTTTCTTCTTCTCCAAGTACCGGAAATTCAAGATCTAAACTTTTTAACTTTTCTACAATAATCTCACTAATAGCCAGTCGGGTAAACCATTTTTTATCAGCGGGTATAATGTGCCAGGGTGATTCTTCTGTACTTGTAGCATTGATTGCATCTTCATAAGCATCCATATATTTATCCCACAAAGCCCTTTCTTTAATATCACCTGAAGAGAATTTCCAGTTTTTGGTAGGATCATCAATACGTTCTAAAAAGCGTTGTTTTTGTTCACCCTGGCTCACATTTAAAAAGAACTTTAAAATTACCGTTCCATTAGCGGTTAAATGCTCTTCAAAATTTTTAATGCTATTGTAGCGCTGCTGCCAAAAACTTTTGCCAATCTCTTTAACATCATCAAAACCTGGAATATTTTCGCTCAGAATATATTCGGGATGTACCTTACAAACCAAAACGTTTTCGTAATGCGAACGGTTATGAATGCCTATTCTACCGCGTTCCGGCAAAGCTTTATAATGCCTCCATAAAAAATCGTGTTCATATTCTTCTGGTGTAGGAACTTTAAAACTATAAACCTGGCATCCCTGCGGATTTAATCCACTCATAACGTGCTCAATGGCGCTGTCTTTACCAGCAGCATCCATCGCCTGAAAAATGATCAGAACAGAATGTTTGCCTGAGGCATATAATTTCTCCTGTAAATGGTTTAATTCTATTTTCGAATTCACCAATGCATCTTTAGCCTTTTCTTTGTTATAACTACCGGTAAAATCAGTTTTATGATTTTTTAAAGAAAATTTCTCACCTCCTTGTACAATTAATCCTTTAAATTCGTTCTTCATAATCATGTATTATTTTAGATAAATCGATGCATCGATAATTTAAATATAGAACTAAAAAATAAGTAAATTAAATACGTTAATTTGCATAGAGAGTTTTTTATATTTAACGCCACAGCTTTTACCTAAAGATCATCTTATCCAATATGTTTAAAGAGATAAAGAACAAGTACTTACGTTATTCTACAATATTTTTATTTTTTATAATAATTTTCTTTTCCGCCCTGCAATTAAATTTTTTGTGGCTATTTGGCTACTCACCAAGTGTTCGGGATATTAAAGCACCTACCCTGCGTGTTGGCTCTGAACTTTACACTGCAGATGGAAAACTGATTGGCAGATATTTTAAAGAAAACAGAACGCCTGTAAATTATAATGATATTTCACCTAGTGTAATACATGCTCTGGTTGCTACTGAAGACGTGCGTTTTTATAAACATTGGGGTATCGATGTGCAGGCAGTTGGCCGCGCAGTTATTGGTTTGGGAAAGGATGGTGGAGCCAGTACCATTACCCAGCAGTTGGCAAAAAACCTCTACCGTACACGTTATAATAAATCGCAGGGATTATTGATTAAAATACCTTTAGTTAGAACCTTAATAGTAAAACTAAAGGAATGGATGACAGCTGTAAAGTTAGAATCCAACTATTCTAAAAATGATATCATCACCATGTATCTGAATACCGTTTCGTTCGGTAATAATACTTATGGCATAAAAACGGCAAGCCGGATTTACTTTGATAAAGAAGCAAAAGATTTAGCCACTACAGATGCAGCTATGCTTGTGGGGATGTTAAAGGGAACAACTTTGTATAATCCAACTAAAAACCCTGCAAAAGCTTTGGAAAGAAGAAATGTCGTGCTTGCGCAAATGAACAAGTACAAGTACCTCAGCAAGGATAGTTTAACACAATTATCAAAAGAGCCTGTTAAACTGAAAGAAGGTAAAATGCAGGATGGCAGTGATGGTGACTCTTATTTAAGGGCAGCTGTGGCTAAATATTTAGAGAAATGGTGTACTGATAATGGTTACGATCTTTACGAAGATGGTTTAAAAATTTACACGACCATCGATTCACGACTGCAGGGTTATGCCGAAGAAGCAGTTGCCGATGAGATGAGGATTTTGCAACGCAGGTTTTATAGTGTTTGGGGCAAAGAAGATCCATGGTATGATTCGGAAAAACAAAAGGTTGATTATCCTGACAGGGCGATGAAAAACCTTCCGATTTATTCGCTTTTGCAAAAGAAGTTTCCTAACAATCCAGATTCTGTTATTGCCTATTTCAATAAAAAGAAAAGAATGCAGATTTTCACTTATAAAGGCGATCGCGATACTTTATTCTCTACTTTAGATTCGATCCGTTATTACGGAAAAATCATGAATACGGGAATGATGACCATGGAGCCTGCAAGTGGTAAAATTAAAGTTTGGGTTGGCGGTATCGACCATAAGTTTTTCAAATACGATCACGTAAATCAATCTAAACGCCAGGCGGGTTCTACTTTTAAACCATTTGCTTATTTAACGGCTTTAGAACAAGGGATGAGCCCTTGTGATAAATTTACTGATAAGCCTGTTAAAATTGCTTACCAGGATAAAGGCGAAACGAAATATTGGGAGCCAAAAAATGCCGATTATAGTGTTTCCTACCGCGAAATGAGCTTACGATGGGCCATGGCAAAATCTGTGAATACCATTACTGCCCAGGTAACCGAAAAGGTGGGTTGGGATAACGTGGTTAAATATGCACACGAATGTGGTATTGATAGCCATTTAGAATCTGTACCATCGGTAAGTTTAGGATCAAATGATGTTACCGTTTACGAGATGGTAAAAGCTTACGCAACATTCATGAATAAAGGGATTAAAACCGATCCCATTTTAGTAGAGAAAATTACCGATCAGGATAACAATTTAATAGATGAATTTAAACCAAAAACCAAACGTGTTTTAACTGAAGAAATTGCCTGGTTAATGACCTATATGTTCCGTGGTGGTATGGAAGAACCTGAAGGAACTTCCCAGGCCTTGTGGGAATGGCCTGACTTGTTTAAGAAAAATAACCAGATTGGTGGTAAAACAGGTACTTCTTCTGATTATGTGGATGCCTGGTACATGGGCTTAACCAAAGATCTGGTGACTGGTGTTTGGGTAGGTTGTGATGAAAGAACAGCCCACTTTAAAAATGGCGAGCAAGGTGAAGGATCAAGAACTGCCCTGCCAATTTTTGCTAAGTTTATGGAAAAAGTTTACCTCGATCCGAAATCAGGATATACTTATGGCCCCTTCCCTAAAGCTACAGTTAATATCACTCGCACTTACAATTGCCCTAGTCCAAGAATTATCAGGGATACAACCTCAACTGACAGCGTAACGGTTGATTCTACTGATTTTACCGTTCCTGCCGAAGTGCCAGTTACTACTGAACCGGTAAATAATGAACCTGAAGTTAAAAAAGAAGAAAAGAAGGCAGAGCCTGCTCAAAATCCCGTTACCCCTACTGTACCGCTAACCAGAAAAGAGGAACGTGAACTTCGGAGGAAACAACGTCAGGAAGAAAAGGAAAAAAAGAAAAACGAAGATAACAATCAGCAATAGTTTTTTGGATCGAAATAAACCAAAATAGCTCACTGCCTGTGTAAAATAGGTAGTGGGATTTTAAAAAGTGTTAAATTTTTAATACTCTTTTAAACAATTGCTACTTTTATTTCCAGATTTTTTACCATTTCATTTTCGTAAATTATTGAACAATCATTACTAAAACCACACATATGAAAATAGGCTCTACTTTATTAAGGCGATATTCTTCTTTATTGCTCCTGCTTATTCTTTCTTTTTCTGTTAAGGCACAATATTTCGGACAAAACAAGGTAAGGTATAAAAAACTCGACTTTAAAGTTTTGCAGACACCCCATTTTGAGATCTATTATTATATCAAAAATGAGAAACTTTTAAAACGTTTTTCGCAAGATGCTGAAACCTGGTACAAAATGCATCAGGAAGTTTTTAGAGATACGTTTTTAAAGAAAAACCCTATTATCCTTTATAATAATCATCCTGATTTTCAGCAAACTACAGTGCTTAATGGAGAAATTGGAATTGGTACCGGCGGGGTTACAGAGGCACTAAAAAATAGGGTAATTATGCCTGTTATGGAACTTAATAGCCAAACAAGGCACGTTTTAGGTCATGAGCTTGTTCATGCTTTTCAATACCACCTTCTACTCGAAAAAGATTCTATCAGCCTAGAAAATGTTGGCCAGACACCACTATGGATGGTTGAAGGGATGGCAGAGTATTTATCAATCGGAAAAAAAGATGCATTTACTTCCATGTGGATGCGCGATGCCATGTTAAATCGTGATATTCCTTCGTTAAAAGATTTAACCAACTCCAACAAATACTTTCCTTACCGTTATGGTCAGGCCTTCTGGACTTATATAGGTTCGCAATATGGTGATACCACCATTGTTCCTTTATTTAAGAATACTGCAAAATATGGTTACGAAAATGCCATCCGATATACATTTGGTTACGACGATAAAACATTATCTGGTCTTTGGAAAAACTCCATTGATGCGCACTACAAGCCGATGTTAAAAGCGGATAGCTCTCAGATTAAAATTACGGGTACAAAAATCATCGACAATAAAAATGCAGGTAATATGAACGTCGCCCCTGCCCTTAGTCCTGATGGAAAATATTTAGCATTTATGTCTGAAAAAGATCTTTTTGGTATAGATTTATTTCTCGCAGATGCCAAAACCGGGAGAATTATCAGGAAGTTGAGCAGTCAGATCTCTAATGGCCATATTGATGATTTCAACTTTATAGAGTCAGCCGGAGCATGGTCGCCGGATAGTAAGCAATTTGCCTTTAGTATCTTCAGTCATGGTAAAAACCAGATGATGATTATTAATGTTTCAAACGGAACTACTGTATCTCAAACACCAATGGCACAGGTGCAGCAATTTGGTAATTTAACCTGGTCTCCAAATGGAAAAGATATCGCATTTTCAGGAATGGTTGAAGGGCAAAGTGATATTTTCTCTTATAACCTGGATACCAAAGCAGTTACGCAGATTACCGATGATGTATATTCTGATTATGCACCAAGTTATTCGCCTGATGGTAAAAAACTGGTGTTTTCATCAGATAGAGCCGCAATTCAGGCCAATGTAATTAATGCAGTGTTGCCTATAAACCTTGCTGTTTACGACATTGAGGCTAAAACGGTAAGCAATTTGGATGTTTTTCCAGGAGCGAATAACTTAAACGCACAATTTTCGGCTAACAGTCAGAACATCTATTTTCTGTCTAACAGAGATGGTTTTAGAAATTTATACAAATACAATTTCGCAGATAATACAGTTGATCAGTTAACCGATTATTTTACCGGGATTAGTGGAATTACCGAGTTTTCGCCAGCCATTTCGGTGTCAACAACAGATGATATTGTATATAGCTATTACCGTTACCAGCGTTATACCTTATATAATGCTAAGTTAAGCAGCTTTAAAGCGAAAAGAATTGGTAACCAGGAAGAAAATTTCGATGCCGCTATACTTCCTCCAATGGAAAACATTGGTGTAAACATCATCAACTCTAATTTAAATAATTTTGACCGTTTCGAGAAAATAGTGGCCGATTCGATGAAAACGGTACCTTACAAACCAAAATTCAGATTAGATTATTTAGCAAATAGCGGTGTTGGTGTTTCAACCAGCCGTTTCGGAACCGGTGTTTCTGGTGGTATAGTAGGAATGTTTAGCGATATATTAGGCACCAACCAGATCATAGCAAACCTATCCGTAAATGGAGAAATTTATGACTTTGGTGGTTTGGTGGGTTATATCAATCAGAAAAGCAGAATAAACTGGGGTGCAGCTGTTTCACATATTCCTTATGTATCTGGTTTTAGGTCTTACGGCTATGAAAATCTCCCTACAGGGGATAATACAACTGTTAAAGCCTTGGCAGACAGAACAGACATTATCAGGACCTTTGAAGATCAGGTTCAAGTTTTTGGGGCTTATCCATTTAGTAAAATACACCGTTTTGAGTTGGGCGGTTCATTTTCGCATTATAGTTACAGAGTTGATAGATATAGCAATTATTATAATTCGGTTGGTAACTACATAGGTTCAAATAAAAGCAGGATTTCCAACGATGTTGCTTCTCAGGATTATGGCATTCCTTTTAATTCTTTTACATTATATCAATTAAACGCTGGTTTTGTAGGCGATAACTCAATCTTTGGCCTTACTGGTCCACTTGACGGTTTCAGATATCGTGTAAGTGGCGAGAAATATCTTGGTACTTATAATTTTGCTGGCGTAACGGCAGACCTTCGTAAATATTGGAGAGCTAAGCCAGTAACATTTGCTGTAAGAAGTTATAATACTTTAAGGATCGGTAAAGATGCAGACAGGCTTTATCCAATGTATCTTGGTTATCCATACCTGATTAGGGGTTATGAATCAAACTCAATTTACAAAAGTACTTCCGCACAATCATCAGAATCTTTCGATATTAACCAATTAACAGGAAGTAAAATTGCCGTATTTAATTTCGAAGTTCGCTTGCCATTTACAGGACCTAAAAAATTAGCTGCTATACCTTCTAAGTTTTTATTCTCTGACCTTAATTTATTCTTCGATGCAGGATTGGCATGGACGAACGATACCAAAGTGAAATTTAAAAGTGAGCCAACTTATACTACTGAACCTGTTTTAGATGATAATAAACAACCCGTTTTTGATGAAAAGGGTAAACCGGTTACCTTTCAGTCTACAACAGAACGTGTACCAGCAATGAGTGTTGGTATATCGGTAAGGGTAAACGTTTTTGGCTATTTTGTTTTAGAACCTTACTATGCGATTCCTTTTCAAAGAAAGGATGTTAAAACCGGAGTATTCGGTTTAACTTTTGCACCGGGATGGTAAAAAGAAAATAATTAATTCTGAAATTGCATATGAAAAAAATATTTTTACTGCTTTTATTTTCTTGCAGCATGGTGGGTTATGCCCAAACAGTAACAGAGCCAGCTAATAATCCAAAAGAATGGTCTCAGGCTACAGAGCCATTTAGAATTGCAGGTAATCTATATTATGTTGGCACGTATGATTTAGCTTCTTATTTAATTGTAACAGAAAAAGGAAATATATTAATAAATACGGGTTTAGCTAATTCGCTTTCGATAATTAAAGAAAATATAAAAGCTTTGGGATTCGATTATAAATCAATCAAAATTTTGCTCTTAACCCAGGCACATTTTGATCATTTGGGTGCTATGGCTGAAATTAAAAAAGAAACCGGTGCAAAATTATACGTAGATGAGAAAGACGCGGATGTTCTTGAAACCGGAGGAAAATCGGATTATGAGCTTGGGAAATATGGTGTAAGTTTCAAACCTGTAAAACCTGATTTCCTGTTGAAGAATGACGATAAAATTAAATTAGGCAGCACTACTTTAACAATGCTTCATCATCCCGGGCATACTAAAGGATCATGTAGTTTTATATTTGATACGAAAGATAAAAATTCCAGCTACAAAATTTTGATTGCCAATATGCCATCCATAATTGTTGACAGAAAATTCTCCGAAATAGCATCATATAAAGATATCCAAAAAGATTATACTGAAACTTTTAAAGCAATGAAAAAGCTTGACTTTGATCTTTGGGTTGCCTCTCACGCAAGTCAATTTGATCTCCATAATAAACGTAAATCAGGAGACCCTTACAATCCAAAAGTGTTTATGGATAAAAGTGTTTTTTTTAAAAATCTTCAGGATTTGGAAAATGATTTCCTCGAAAAAATAAAAAATTAGACTTTTCCTAACTTGTTAAAGCGATTAAAATATCAATAATCGCTTTTTTATAGGCTGCGAGGAATCGTCATTCCCAACTTGATTGGGAACCAAGGAGTGCTCATGAATACCTTTAAAACAAGGGAAACTTATGAATAATCGTAATGCAAGCGCTTTAAGATTCCCGCCTGCGCGAGAATGACGGCCGTAATAATAGATTCTGTCATGGTTTGCTTTTATTAATGCGTTGAAATGATCTTCTACTACGCTACGCTCAGACTGAAATAACAAATAATTCTATTTTTAAACAGGCGCTAAGATAAACTGGTAAATGATAGTTTAACCTGATTGCTTATATTCCGATGCAAGAGAATATTTTCGAAATCGAGGCCTATAGTTAAATCAATCCAATCTGGATTACAAGATCTTACCAAACGTTCTTTTTGCATGCGTGTAAACCGGCTAATTGATTTAAAACGCAGGAGAGCCTGTGCTTCTGTTTTAAACTCTTCAAAATAAACCAGGCGGGTTAATTGCTGTCCATTATCAAAAAACAAGTTTGGCATCTGTTTGTAGAAATCCAGTGTCTTCATTAAATCAGAGCTCATGCCCACGTGCATACTTGTACGATTTCTGTCGGTAACGATATAAACAAACTTTTTCATCATCTTATGTTTAAAACTTAAAACTAAACTATTTAGTATACTCTCTTGCAAATCAAAATAATATTACTAACTTTATGAGCATAAAATTACTAACTATTTTAGTAATTCCAAATTTATTTTAAAATTTATTTTTATGTCAAATATTTCAAATAATTTAAAGTACCTCAGGAAGAAAAAAGGCCATACACAGCAGAATTTCGCTGATATTATGGAAATCAAGAGGTCGCTAATCGGGGCTTACGAGGAAGACCGGGCGGAACCTAAATATGATTTGCTAAAAAAAATAGCCGAATACTTTGATCTTACCATCGATGAATTCATCAATGAAAAAATATCTGACAGCTGGAAACCGAAGCCAAAAAGCCAGGGATCTAACCTTAGGGTGCTGAGTATTTCTGTCGATCAGAACGATCGCGAAAATATTGAACTGGTTCCCGTTAAAGCGAGTGCTGGTTATTTGAATGGTTTTTCAGATCCTCAATATATCAGCGACCTACCAAAATTTCAACTTCCACTGGCTGCATTAAGACAAGGTACCTTCAGGGCTTTTGAAATTATGGGCGATAGTATGTTGCCTGTTCAACCTGGAAGTGTAATTATTGGTGAGTATCTCGATAACTGGAATGAAGTAAAAACCGGCGAAACCTACATCATAATTAGCAAAAATGAAGGCGTAGTATATAAAAGAGCGGGTAACCGTTTCAGAGAGAATAAAGATTTGAAATTGATATCAGATAATAAGGTGTACGATGCTTATACAATTGCTGCAGATGATATTCTGGAAATCTGGAAAGCTAAAGCATATATCTCGACCTCCTTACCTGAACCTGCACCAGACCCTACAATGGAAACGCTTACCCAAATGATGGCACAAATGCAGAAATCAATCTCTCAGTTAAATAAAAATTAACATTTTTTTAACAAATGCCGATTAAACTGTTTGTGTTTTTATGTATCTATCAATTTAACAAACACATAAATAAACATAACATGAAAAAGGCAATTTTAACAATAGCAATTGCAGTAATGGGATTAACCGCTGCATTTGCTCAAGACACAACGAAACGAGCAAGAAGGGCAATGCCTAAGATGACTGCCGAGCAAAGAGCAGAAAAGGTAACTTCCAGATTAGAGAAACAGCTCAGCCTAACCGCTGATCAAAAAACTAAAATCTACGCTATTGAGTTAGAAAACGCAAAGAAAATGGAAGCCTGGAGATCTGCCGATCACAGCGACATGAAAGGCAAAATGAAAGAACGCAAAGCTGCAATAGATGAACAAAAAGCTAAAGTTGATGCGGTTTTAACTTCAGATCAGAAAACTAAAATGGATGCTTTCCGTGCTGAGGCCAGAGAAAAAGGTGAGAAAATGAGAAAAGGAATGGGTGGCAGAGGTAAAAAAGACAAAGAACCTGTAGTTTCTAATCCTCCCGCACAAGGATAAATAGTACAATAGTAATTAATTATATTTTTGAAAGCGTTTCGATTATTCGGGACGCTTTTTTTACTTTTGACCAATGAGCAAAATTGAACAGTTTCTTAGCGGTAAACTTCAGGAACGAAGAGATAATCTTTCGATCAGGAATTTATCAACGAACATCCCTCCTGTTGATTTTTGTTCTAATGATTATTTAGGTTTTGCCAGATCCGGTGAATTAAAAAAAATAATCGACGATACCCTGGCTTCAATGGCCGATTATCTGAATGGTGCTGGTGGTTCGAGACTGTTAAGTGGAAATACTAAATTTACTGAAGAAACCGAACAGTTTATTGCCGATTTTCATCTGACTGAAAGTGGGTTAATCTTTAATTCTGGTTATGATGCCAATGTAGGATTATTATCAAGTATCCCGCAACGCGGCGACACCATTATTACTGACGAATTGATTCATGCGAGTATTATAGACGGCTGTAGATTAAGTCACGCTACACGTTATAAATTTATTCATAACGACATAAACGATCTTGAAAATAAACTAAAACTGGCGAAAGGAAACATATTTGTAGTAGTAGAAAGTGTTTATTCTATGGATGGAGATATTGCCCCATTAATAGATGTAGCAAATCTTTGCCAGCGTTATCAGGCCAATCTGATTGTAGACGAAGCTCATGCTACAGGAGTTTTTGGTGCAAACGGTCGAGGATTAATCAACCAACTTAATTTAACCAGTAAAGTATTTGCACGAATTGTAACTTTTGGAAAAGCCTTAGGCGTACATGGAGCCATTGTTTTAGGAAGTAAAAACCTACGCCACTACCTGATTAATTTTGCCAGATCGTTCATTTACACCACAGCTGCTCCCATTCATAATGTTGCTGCAGTTAAATCGGCATACCAATACCTAAATAAAATTGATCACCAGTTGATTCACCAAAAAATTGCATTATTTAGAAAAGCATTAAAAGAGCAGAAAATCAATGCCCTTGATAGCGAAAGTGCTATTCAGGGTATTTTATTTTCATCAAATGAAGCTACTAAACTAGCTGCTACAACGCTGCAGAGCAAAGGTTTCGATGTCCGGGCAATATTAAGCCCAACAGTGGCCTTAGGCAAAGAAAGGCTTAGAATCTGCCTGCATACCTTTAATACCGATGAAGAAATTATTTCATTGGTTAATCATCTTAAAGAATTAAATTAAATGAATAAATATTTTGTCACAGGCATTGGAACAGGCATCGGAAAAACATTAGTAAGTGCTATTTTAACCGAAAAACTGAAAGCCGATTATTGGAAACCGATCCAATCGGGTGATTTAGATACGAGCGATAGCATAACAATAGATCGTTTAATTAGTAACTCACAAACCATCATCCATCCCGAAAGCTACAGATTAACACAACCACTATCACCGCATTTATCAGCGAGATTAGATGGTGTTGACATCGATCTCGATAAAATCAATACTCCGTTAACTGATAATGACTTAATTATTGAAGGCGCTGGTGGTTTAATGGTACCCTTAAATGAAGATGAGCTGATTATCGACCTGATTAAAAAACTGGAAGTAGAAGTGATATTGGTTTCTCAAAATTATTTAGGCAGCATTAATCATACGCTTTTATCTGTCAATCTGCTTAAACAATATGAAATTCCAATTAAAGGTATCATTTTTAATGGTGAGGAGAATACAGAAACCGAACGATACATTCTCCAATATGGCAAAATAAAAAAGCTAGGCAGTATACCCAGCTTTAGTAATATTGATAAAGAAAAAGTCAAAGCAGCTGGCCAAAACCTTTCAATTTAACTCTCAAGAAGTCAAGTTTTTGAAACTTGACTTCTTTCCAAATCATATTATTTCTCAGTTAAATAGCCAGACTTTTTAAGAAAATCGGCCCAAACCTGGTATCCTGCAGGAATTAGATGTAAACCATCTTTGGTAAGTTCTGCTTTTAAATGTTTGTCCTGATCGGTAAAATTTGGATATAAGTCAATAACCGTTACATTTTTAGCTGTAAATTTCCTGATCTCATCATTCAACCACAGAATATGCTCATCCTTACCATAATGGTTTTTAAACTTTTCGAAAGCAGCATTCACAGGCAAAAGTGTATTGAAATAAATTTTTGTTTTCTTCGACCCTTTTCTGATTCTGGCAATCATTGTTTTATAATTTCTTAAGATCACACTATCCGGAATATTCCTGGAAATATCATTTATACCAATCAGGATAAAAATCTTTTCGGGTTTACCATCAATTACATCTTGCAAACGTTCTAACACACCAAAAGTAATGTCACCAGAAATCCCCCTGTTTTTTGCTTGTGGAAGATCTAAAAGTTTAGCCCAATCTGTTCCGGCAGTAATGCTATTACCTAAAAAAATAATATCCTTTTTTGATTTTGGATCGGCTTTAAACTTAGCCACCTGCTCAACATATTTCCCAGGACGATAGGTACTGTCCCACTTAACCACCTGGGCAAAAGCCGCTGTGAAACTGAAGGTAAATACAACAGCGGTGATTAATAACTTATTTAAAAGTGCTTTCATGTCCTGTTTTTATAAAGTCGAAAATACTATTTTGCCTGAACTAAAATATCTGGATAATCAGAAATAATTCCATCTACATTTAGAGCTTTTAGTTTTTGAATATCTGCTAAGGTATTAGCAGTCCAGGGGATGATTTTTACACCATCTGCATGAGCTTTTTTAACCAGTTCTTCATTCACCATCTGCCAAACCGGACTTAAAATAAAAGGTTTAAAACCTAAATCGGCAATATTCTCTTCGTATGTTTTTTTATTGGCAACCAAAAAAGAGGTTTTCATTTTTGGGTACTTTTCATGGATGATCTGAATAGTCCTTTTATCGAAAGACTGGATTACGACAAAGTCAGCGATCTTTTTCTTTAAAATTACATCCATTAAAAGTTTAACAAACTCATCTGGTTTAGGGTTCGTAATACCATCACCACTCTCGCTGCATTTAGTTTCAATGTTATAGAAAAACTGTTTGCGTTTATTGACCTTAATATCACGTTGAACAGCATCAATCAGATCGGAAAGTAAAGGAAGATGTGTTTTTTCCTTCTTCTGTTGAGGAAACAGCTTATAATATTTGGTACCTAAATCGAACTGTTTAATGTCAGCGTAATTCATTCCAAAAATCGGATATTTCTTGGCATCTGTTACCGGAATATCTTTTCCGTCTGGTGTAAGCATAAAAGCCGGGCTCAGGTAATCATCATGCGTTACTACTACTTTACCGTCTTTAGAAATGTGGGTATCCATTTCCAAAGTGGTAATTCCTTCTATTTTCATGGCGTTTAGCATAGCTGGAATAGTATTCTCGGGCATCAGGCCTCTCCCACCACGATGTGCCTCTGCGCTGAATGCAGGGAAATTAATTTCCTGACTAAATGATTTCGCTGCAAATGCAGATAAGAAAATAAAAATTGCTGTTGTATTAAGTTTCATATTTAGAAGGGATATGGATAATAATAGTAGCGTCAGATGTTACCATCTAACGCTATTAATCAATAATTAGTTTAGTTTTTGAAATTAGTAATCTGCCAGATGGTAACATCTGACAGCATAGGACTTACGCATTAATTTCCGCCTCAAATTTTTCTCCGAAGCGATCGGTAGCAACAACCCTTACCTTTTTAACTGATGGTTCGAAATGCGCCATAAACAAATGATCTGTTGACCTTGGTTCCACAAATGGCCTTGGATTTGGCAGCTTATCGCCTTTATATAGTTTAACAGCTAAAGGATCATATCCATCCTGCTGCGCCAATGCACCCATTGCTTTTCCATCCAGAAAATATTCTACTTTCCATTCAGGATCATAGTTCCATACATTGGCGATTAATCTTTTTTGATTGGTTAAGGTATCTACATAAATATCAAGCTGCTCTTTGCGGTCTCTTCCGGTAGATTTGTAGTACCATTTTAAATTCGTTCCATCTACTTCGTAAACGCCGTAACCACGTGGCGTGCCATCTTCGCAGATCGGGCCTGTCCACCAGCCACCACAAACAGTACCATGGTTATGTTCGTAAATGCCGTTTTTGATTACATTTTTATTAAAATGCGTATGACCCGACATGATATGTACATTTTTGAAATCTTTTAAAACAGCATAAAAATCATCATTGTTTTTTACAGAATTGTGTACCGGAATATGGAGGCAAACGATCAATAATGCATTTTTAGGTACCAATTGGAGATCCTTAGCCAACCATTCTAACTGCGTTGGGGTGATGTAACCATCGTAAGTTCTTTCTACACCTAAATAACGAACATCATCTAAAACTACGTAATGAGCCTTGCCCCTGTTAAAAGAGTAATATGTAGGGCCATAGTGAGCCTGAAAGGTACGATCTGAAGTGTCATCACCACCTTGCCTGTAATCCTGGTCATGATTACCTAAAGCCTGAAAAAAAGGAATGCCGATTTTAGCTATAGCCTCATCGTATGCAGGAAAAAGATCGAAATTGTCCCAAACTAAATCACCTACACCAATGCCATGAACAGGCGTTTTCCCCATGCTCTTCACCACATCTCTTGTATCTGGCACGGAAGTTTCCATCATCTGCGCAACATCTTTTTTATTCTTCACCTGAGGGTCTGCCCAAATGATAAAGTTGTGTTTATTATCGTTCTGTTTTAGCGGCTTAAGATCAAAGTTTAATTTACCAGCGGTATCTGGTTTGTAATAATGACGGGCGATGCTACTTTCAGTTTTAAACTCATAACCCGAAGGTGTACTGATCCAAACAAAACGGGCCAGCTCATGAAGTTTAATTTCATAATTGCCATTTTTATCGGTTTGTGCCACGCTGTAACCATCAGAAATGACTACACCGGCAACGGCTTTGCCTTTGCTGGTCACCATTCCGCTCACTAATCCATCAACCGAGAATAAAGATGATGGAAAGGATTTTAAGCTGATAAAAACTGTTGAAGTTAATAAGGTTGATTTTTGTATAAAGGATCTTCTGTTCATGATATTAAATCATATGGCTTAAATTTTGATAATATTGAGACTGTATCATATTTGTAACTCAATCGAATTTGTCACGTTGAGCCTGTCGAAACGCCTTGTAAGACATTTAAACAGGCCCCTTGACAGGCTCGGGATGACAATTCTATATTTATGATACAGACTCGTTATTTTATTACTTATCTATTAAGGTTGTTACGCCTCCAGTTTCAATTTCACTGATTTGAGAAGTATTAGTCAATACAACACTAACCATCGCTCTGGCTGATTCCCAGCCACCTTTTTTTGTTTTATATATTCCGCCTAGTTTCGCAAAACTTATTGCTGTTGGGAAACCAGCAAAACGTTTTGCAACATCATTGGTTCCTTTTCCGTAATATTCCTGAGGAGTTTTTTGTGAATAAGTAGCAAACTTATCAGTAATTGTAATTCTAAGTCCAGCTTCAGGCGGACCAGCACTATAAAAACTACCACCTGCACCACCGTAGAATATTACATCTAATGGAATTGAATTAGCGGTAATGTTTGTACCTTCAAATACTGCAATACCTGCAACATTACCGCTGTTAGCCAAAAGGTTTGCAGTAGCAGAAATGATATTTCCAACTCCATCTGCTCCAACTGTAGTGGAATAATTAATTGTAGAAATCCACTTTGAGGAGCTAATACTTGTTGATGCCCCACCATTTATTCGTTTTCCTGTTCCTCCAACATAAAAATATTCGCCTTTTTTAACAGTCCCTGTTATTAGGTTAAATTTAAAGGTTCTTATACCACCTTCAATCCAACCCGATAATGGAGCTGCAGTTGCCCCAGCATTATTATTAGTAAATACTGATAATGGGGTGACTGCAAAATCTATATCCCTCGTAGCTAATAATTGAATGTATTCGTTATTTGCATCCGTACCATTTGGATCTACGTCGAATCCAGAAATAATTGCTGGAGAAAGTTTAGGCATTGGAACATAAAAAAAGTCATCTATCGACCTCATTCTATATTCGATTTTCTTTGAAGTTCCCGTTCCGGACATATACGGTATACCGATAAAGTTACCCGAGGGTTGAATTGCGGTATTAGCAAAAGTAGCACTAGCATCAGTACGCAAGGTAGCAATACCGAAACCATCATTAAGTATTTTATCCCCAACATAGTTTACCGGAGTTATTGGCTCTGGATCATAAACGGCATTATTAATTGCCACTAATGTGCTTTCATATCTATCGGGATTAGCTAGAATATCGCTTGTACTTGCTGCTTGCAATTTTATAAATCTGCTTGAGGCGACTTTGGTTATAGATGAACTATTTAATCCTGTAATTTGAAGAATTCCATTTACTCTTTTTAATGTACCACCATCTAATTTGATGTGTAAAGAATCTCCTGGGATAAAGTTTGCCGCCGCAGCTCCAAGGTTAAAGGAAATTCCTCTTAAAGAATCTGCCGTACCATTAATGCGACTGTTTTGCAGGGCAATTAATCCCGCTACCGAATTGCCAGATCTAAAATCAGAAACCACCACACCTCTAATACCCGTGGCACCGCCTATGTTACCAGGATTGAGTGAAAGGTCTGATTCCTTATAGTACCTTCTTAAGTCAAAGTTAGAAATGAAACCACTTTCTGAAAACTTATAGGGATAGTCGCTTTCTCGCTTGCAACTAGTGTAAATACCAATAATTACTGCTAGTAGGAGAAAATATTTTAATTTATTTTTCATGATTAAATAATATTTAAGGTTTTTGCCACCACATTAATGTATTTACATCATCTGGTCCTTGCACTGCTAACACATTCTTATAATTAGTTGGATTTGTTGATTGGGCAAGTATTGGATAATATAAACGAACAGGCATTTTACCTCCATTTAACAAACTTTTCCCTACCGGAAGAAGAGGATGCCCTGTTCTTCTATATTCAAACCATTGTTGAAAGTCTACCAAAAACAAAGCGTAATATTTTTGCAAATGAATTAGTTCTAATTTGCTGAGTGAACCAACCGCTTTATTATCCAATGGTAAAGCATTATTCCAATTAAAATCTCCCTTTAAGGCATAATCTCTAACAGCTGCATCATTACCGTTTGCATATAAAGTCGGAATCCAGTAGTTAATACCATCGGCGATTCCTTTATAGTAATAGTTTTCTCCAGTGCCAGTAATGAAACCTTTTGCTGCAGCTTCAGCTAAAATAAAATCTACCTCTGCAACATTCATAATTACGCCTGTTGCAGCGTCTGTTTGCAAACTTAATGGGTTACCAGATTGTGCGTCTGAGTAGAAATAAGATTGTTTTGTAGGTGCCCCGCTACCTATTTGATATGCGCTAGGTATGCCAACGTAACCACCAGGTCCTGCTGCAATGCCCCATCTATTAATATTATTCCTTCCGTAGGCAGGGATAATCCTAGGGTCTGCCCAAGAAGTTAAGTTGTTTATGAAAAAATCAACTATGGCAGGCGTTCTGAAATCGGCAGGTCTTACGCTAACCATGAAAGGCGACGAGTATAGTGCTGTACTACTGTTAGTACCGTTCCAGAGAATTTTAGCCGTATGGGTATTATCAGTCATAATTGGGTATTTGGCTGGATTGGTATCAACGATTTCTTTAATTTTGGCTATGGCCTGTGCGCTTGCTTCTGCCTTGCCTGAAATCCGAAGCAACAGCCTTAAATACAATGAATTTCCAAATCTTTGCCATTTACTAATATCTCCATTGTAAACCGGGTCGCTGCTGGCCTCAATCTTCTGACCTGCTGTTAAAAGGGTATTGGCTTCTTCCAGTTTATTCAATAATGAAGTGTAAATATCTTTTTGTTTGTCGAACGCTGGCTCTAACAATCCAGATTTACCCTGGTTAGCTTGTGTATAAGGCACATCTCCATAAGTGTCAGTTAATAATTGCATTGTCCAAGCTTCTGCTATTCTTGAAATCCCCTGATATGAGGTATTAATCGAACTAGGATCACTTGCTATGGTATTTATATCTTTTATGTTAGTCAGCTCCGAATACCAAGAATTCCACATCGCATCAGATAATGTTCTCCTGATATCATAACGGTAAATCCTACCTTCCAGCACCTCATCCACTGTAGAAACCGAAACTTGCATTAATTCATTGTTGATGCTTCTATTTCGTATTAAGTTTGCACTTAATACATTAGTGAGAGTTGGTGCTAGTAATTTATCCGCGGTTACAGTTGGTACACCAATTGGATCTGTATTAATTTTATCGAAATCTTTCTTGCAGGAGAAAAATGAAGTCCCCATTACCAGTAAGAAAGCATAACCTGTACTATATTTAATCTTTTTCATTTTCTTATTAGTTTATACCCACTACTAAACGTGCACCAAAAGTTCTGGTTGATGGCAATTGCCCTACTTCAAAACCTGTTACGATATCGCTACCTGATAATGTACCAAACTCAGGATCGAAGGCAGGCCAAGGCGACCAGGTGTACAGGTTACGCCCATACACGCCTATGGTTATCCGGCTCAGGCCCAAACTTGAAACCAGTCTTTTTGAGAATGTATAATTAATATTTGCTTCTCTGAATTTTAAATAATCGGTTCTGAAAGTACTTCCTTCTGCATTGGTAGAACCATACATCGCCTCATAAAATGCACCGATATCAGTTGCAACTGTAGTATTGGGGCTATAAGTAACACCATCAGGATTTAACATTACTCCATCTCCAATTAAACCACCGTACCTGCCTGGTAAGGTCAGTTTTAATTTGCCCAGGCCAGCCATTCTTGCAAATGTTAACGAGTGTGCGACAGCACCTAATTGTGCGTCAAATAAGACGTTAGCAGCAAACCCCTTATAAGTTACACCTGTACCAAAACTAAATCTAAATTTAGGCATGGTATTTCCTAGATATTTTAACTGGGTTTGATCTGGAATGGCTTTACCGGTATTATCGAATATTACCTGTCCATCAGGGGAGCGCTTCAATCCGAAACCATACATATCTCCAAGGCTTCCCCCAACATTGGCTATGATTTGTGTACCTCCAATTGGACCTGTACGTAATATTACAGCACTATCAGCCAATTCTTTAATGGTATTCCTGTTCGCAGAAAACGTTCCATTAACCGTCCATGTAAATGATTTGCTCTGCAAAGGCGTTGCATTTACCGACATTTCCAAGCCTTTGTTATCTACCCTGCCGGCATTAAATACGGCAATTGAATATCCTGTAGCACGATCAATCGAACGGCTTAATATCTGATTTTTTGTACTTCCGGCGTATGCAGCAAAATCGAAATTTAATCTGCTTTTAAATAATTTTAGTTCGGCACCAACCTCAACTGTTGTAGTAGATAGTGGCTTTAAGTTATTATTGGGAAGTATACTTGGGTTTGTCATTGCCCCGCCCGGATAAATTCCATTCGCAGCAAGCGTATAGTTGTAGGCAGTACGGTATGGGGTCGTTCCACCACTACCCACTTGGGCAATTGAACCCCGAAGCTTGAAATAGCTGATTTGCGAAGGCAATTGCCAATAATCTGACGCAATGAAAGATAAACTTGCAGATGGGTAGAAGAAACCAACATTATCTGTTCGAAGTGGAGATGCCAAAGTACTGTTCCAATCCTGTCTTCCGGTTAAATCTAAAAATAAATAGTTTTTTAGCGATAAAGACATTGTACCATACAAACTGTTAATGTTGTAGCGTGCAGTATCTGGTACTGAAATCAATGGATTTTGATTGTTTTCTAAGCTATAATTACCGGGAACAACTAATCCGTCAGCGCGAAGCTCTGATTTGTTGTATCTATTTCTCAATTGGCTGCCACCTACTGATGCAGAAAGCTTTAAATCTCTTGATAGATCTTTGCTGTACCTTAATAAAAAGTCGGCATTCACTTCATACGAGTTGATGTCCTGAACACGATAAGAGCCTTGGGCAAATTTTGCGCCTGCTGCATCCCATGGACGCTTTGTTTCGCGGATATCATGATTAAAATCGATAGAGGAACGTACCAGTAAACTTAAATCATCAGTAAACTTATAAGTAGCCTGAACATTTCCCAGAATGCCATTTCTTCGTTGTCCGTTTATATACTGTTCAGAAATTGCATAAGGTCCTTCAGGAAAACTCGAAGTCAAGTCTAAAAATTTACGTTGCTCTTGTCCGGCCACCCAATAGTTTTTAAACCAATCCAAATTCATATTTGGATGAGCAAACATGAACCAGTACATTAACGACTGATTGCCATAACCGGTTGCAGGTAAGTTATCGCTATGCCTGTTATTATAACTGGCTTTGAAAACAATATTTAGTTTTTTTGTTACATTACTATTTCCTGAAAAAGCAAGAGAAGTACGTTCCAAATTTGTATTAGGAACTATCCAATCGTTATTACCATGGCTTGCCGTAAAGCGTAAACCTACCTTTCCGGCGTTTCCATCTAAGCTCACAGAGTTTGTTGTTTCAACCCCTGTTTTAAAAAACGCATCTAATGCATTTGGATAAGCAACCCATGGCGTACGCGTTGTTCCGCCTTTTTGCGTCGTTGGATCGTATTGAAAAAACATACTGGTACCATCAAACCTTGGCCCGTAAGTTGAACTGGTTGCATGGGTATCTGCACCATCTGCATTTGTTCCAAAACTGTAATAACTCGCACCGCTTACACCTGCACCATATTCTTGTTGAATATCTGGCCCTCTGTTAATTTGCTCGAAGGCTGTATTAGATGTGAAAGTAATATTAAAATTTTTCTTACTGCTACCAGCAGATTTGGTTGTAATTACAATGGCTCCATTTGCTCCCCTCTGACCATAGAGCGCTGACGCTGCAGGTCCTTTTAATACCGTAACATTTTCAATATCTTCAGAATTCAGATCGTTAATTGCACTTCCAAAATCTGTTGGCAAAATATCTCCGGATGTTCCATAAACACCTCCTCCGGTTCCGGCAGTACGTTTTGCACTGCTACTGGCCACAACTCCATCAATAACAATCAGTGCCTCATTATCTCCGGTTAAATTATTTTCACCACGAAGAATGATTTTGTTAGACCCAGCCAGACCGCTGTTGCGGACCAGGTTTAGGCCTGCTACCTTTCCAGACAATGCATCTGTCCAGTTCGTGGCTACCGCATTTGTAAATGCAGAACTATCTAAAGAGGCAATGGCATATCCAAGGGCTCTTTCTGAACGCTTGATGCCCAAAGCTGTAACTACTACATCATTTAGTTGGCTGTTGGATGAGGTAAGCCTCACAATCACATTATTTTCGTTGTTATTAAATGTCCTGGTTAGACTTGTATAACCAACCATATTATATAAAACAGTTGTTCCTTTGGCAATTGTGATGGTATAGTTCCCCTTCTCATTGGTTACACCCAAAAACTTTTTATTGTTATCCGTAATGGTTGTTCCGATTAATATCTGTCCATCCTGGTCATCCAATACAGTACCTTTAATTACAATGTTTTGTGCCGAAGTTTGCGCAAAACTTTCATTAAAACAAATCAGCGGTATTATTATTGCACACACCAAAAAGCTAAAGCGTTTTAGTTTACCCTTAAAAAAAGTGCTGGTTCGCTTTTGGTGACCATCAGGACTGCTTTGCTTTAAATGCAGAACGCATTGATGCCACGAAATTTGTTGAGTAAAATTTTTGATCATAATTATTATCGTATATCCGGTTAGTAATAGGGTTCATATCTTAGATTTATTTTGTCCGGATTTGCGGGCAAAGTAAGCCTGTTTATGTTAAAAATATATTAAGCGAGTATTAACGTATTGAAAGCAACACAAATATGTTGCGATTTATTTATTTTAACTTACTATATATTTCGTTAATTAAAATTAACAAAACAAATCGAAACTAAAAACAATAAAGCAAATCACCAAAAAATATTTTCTATTTGAATATTTAGACAGACAAAAACACAAGAGAGTGCATAAAAGGTGAAACCATCACCTTCAAGCAAAATAGCGCGAATTAGTTTTATTTAGAAGTTTAAAACGAGAAAGAAGAAGAAAATTCTCTATTAAATCCTCCAATACCGACATAACGTAATAATTTCATTACAGATCAAATACTGATAAATAAAATAGAACAACAAAACGAAAGATCATCTTGTAACATTTATATGCTAATGAAAATCGAAACATAAAGAAACACCATTACCCTGGCGTGGCTTGCTTAAATACATGCTTCATGTAAAGTTTACGTAAACAGAATGTCCGTTCCAGTGCAATTAAGCTAGTCACCGGGAATATTAAAAACGGCAGCAGATTAAAGGTGTAAAAAAAGAAAGCAAAAATTAGAATTAACCTGAAACATTCGAGGTAATAAATCCATTTGCGCTGCTCTAGCAGGGCGCCGATATTGATCAGGGTAACCAGGATAAAAATCAATATGGCTACTTTATGTGCTAAAGTTAACGATTCGTAAAACATGGTTGTACCTGTAAGCATCGCTACCACCAAAATCAACTGGATATTCAGATAAATTTTAAACTTGGGTTTAGGTTTCGCCTCATGTTGTAATTTATTTTGATAATAACGTTCTTCTAAAATAGTCCTGATGTTTTGATCCATTAACGCAGGACTCCCGAAAACAGCATCCCATTTGGCCTTAAATCCATTTGCACGCCTGTAAGCCTCTCCTATTTCTAAATAATAATGAAAATGCTGCCATAAGAAACTATAACTTTTAATGGGATGTGTTAAGCCATATTTAGGTACCTCTTCTTCTGCCTGGAAAGTGCCGAATAATTTATCCCAGAATACAAAAACATCGCCATAGTTTTTATCCAGGTATTTTTCATCAGAGGCGTGATGAACACCATGCAAAGAAGGCGTAATCAATATATTTTCGAGCCAGCCAAGTTTACCAATTAATTGCGTGTGTGTAAAAAAAGAATATGCTCCGTGGGCCAACAGTATGGTGATGATCATATTCGGATGAAAGCCGATCAACGGCAGAATGCACCAGAACACGTTGCGGAAAATGGCCTGAATGGTAGTAATCCGTGCTGCAGCAGATAAATTAAATTCCTCGCTCTGGTGATGCACAATATGTGCAGCCCATAAAAAATTAATCTCATGCCCCAACCTGTGGTACCAGTACCAAACCAGGTCAGTAGAAAGCAATAAGAGTATCCATACATACCATTTGGTAGAAATATCGAAAATAGCATAGTTGGTATACACCCAATGGTACACCTGGTAAAAACTTGCAGCAACAAATAAATTCAATAACCGCTCGGCAATACCTACACTAAAATTTGCAACCGTACTCTCGTATTTAAAAATTTTCGCCTTCTTTTGGTGCTGGGCGATTTTAAATTCAATAAATACGAAAATAAAAAATGCTGGTATAGCAAATGCAAGGTAGTTTACCGTCATAACAATTCAGATCTTTTTTAAGTTTAACGGAACAAACTTAAATATATTCTATTAAATACATAGATTTTGTAGAATATATTATTACACCTAAATTACTTCCATATTCATTTAATGTTTGTTGTTTTAATTTATTTGTAGAACTTCGGAATTATAAATACATAATTATGGCTACAGAGAAAAAAGCTGAAAACAACAATATATTATCAATCGATATTGGCGGTACCAGTATAAAAACCGTTCTTTTAGATGAAAGCGGAAATATGATTACCGAATATTTAAAAAGCAAAACCCCGCCAGAAGCTACGCCAAAAGATATTGTAATAGGTATTGTAGAACTAATTAAGCCTTTTCCTGATAGTTATAACCGTGTATCAATCGGATTTCCGGGTTACGTTAAAAATGGGATTGTAAAAACTGCCCCCAACCTGGCTAAAAATAAATGGGCTGATGTAGATCTTGCACAACGCGTGGCCAACGAGCTTGGTAAGCCTGTGCGTTTGGTAAATGATGCCGACCAACAAGGCTTAGGCGTGGTTGAAGGTAAAGGTTTTGAAATTGTTTTTACGGTGGGTACAGGCTTCGGAACAGCGCTATTGTTTGATGGAGAACTGCTTCCTCACTTGGAACTGGCGCATTTCCCAATCAATAAAGAGGAAGATTACGACGATTATATCGGAAACAAAGCATTCGAAAAAATCGGTAGCGAACGCTGGAATAAAAGATTAAAAAAGGTAATCGAAATTTATAAAACAGTTTTCAATTATGATACCTTATATATAGGTGGCGGAAATTCGAAACAGATCAATTTTAAGCTGGAAGACAATATTAAAATCGTGACCAACAGAGACGGGATTAAAGGTGGCGCAAAGCTTTGGAAACTGGCCGATAAGTACAATATTTTTACTGTTGAGCCTAAAAAATAATTGATCTTTTATTACAATCTTTTAACAACAATAGCTGCAATATTAATTTGTAAACCCTAATTTTGGGTGTATTCTAAAAAACAAAAAATGGCAAATAACGATTCTGAAAAATATAAATTGGGAATGATTGGTTTAGGTACTATGGGCCGGAACTTATTATTAAACATGGCTGATAAGGGCTTCTCTGTAACAGGTTACGATAAAGACCAAAAGATGATCTCGAAGCTTGAAGAAGAAGGCAAAGCGCATAATTTAGAAGGATTTAATGATATTGAAAGCTTTATTTCCAGCTTACAAACACCACGTACATTAATTTTGTTAGTGCCTGCCGGACCAATTGTAGATAGCGTTATTGCAGAACTAAAACCACTTTTAAGCAAAGGTGATATCATCATCGATAGTGGAAATTCACATTTTACCGATACCAATCGCCGTGTTGACGAGCTAGAGAAAGATGGCTTACATTTCTTCGGAATGGGTATTTCTGGTGGTGAAGAAGGAGCACGGTTTGGTCCAAGTATGATGCCTGGTGGTGATAAACAAGCATACAATGTTGTAAAAGATGTTTTTGATGCTGTAGCTGCAAAAGTGGGTACCGATCCTTGTGTAACCTACATAGGTCCGGGTGCTTCTGGCCACTTTGTTAAAATGGTACATAATGGTATAGAATATGCCATTATGGAGCTTATTGCCGAAGTATACGGCATCCTTAAAAATGGCTTAGGTTACTCAAATGAAGAAATCTATAAAGTATTCAAAAAATGGAACGAAGGCAGGTTGCAATCATTCTTATTGGAAATTACTGCTGAAATTTTCTTATTTAAAGATACCGAAACACAAAATGATCTTTTAGATCAGATTAAAGATGAAGCCCGTTCAAAAGGTACCGGAAAATGGACATCAGAGGTTTCAATGGAACTTCAATTGCCAATCCCTACTATTAACGAAGCTGTTTCTAACCGCGATTTATCTAAATTTAAAAAACTAAGGGTTTCCCTGGAAGAGGCTTTTGGTAAAAAAGATACTAAAATTGAGGTAACAGTTGAAGAGCTGGAAGATGCATTTTATTTCTCTATGATCAGTGCTTATGCACAAGGGATGCATTTACTGGTTCAGGCATCAAAAGAATATCAATACAACCTACAGTTACAGGAAATTGCCAAAATCTGGCGCGGAGGCTGTATCATCAGGGCTAAATTTTTAGAAGATATTTATCAGGCTTATGATAAAGACAATTCTCTTGAACATTTATTCGGTGATGCGGGTATTCAGAACATCATTAAAGGCACTTTAGCAGGTACGCGCAAAACAATCAGTGCATGTATCAATTCTGGTTTAGGTATTCCTGCATTTGCATCTACCCTAACCTATTTCGACACCATTACTACAGGCCGCATGCCTTCAAATTTAATCCAGGCACAAAGAGATTTCTTTGGTGCACACACCTTCGAACGCATTGATAAAGATGGTGTTTTTCATGCCGACTGGAATAAATTATCATAAACTCATTAGACTCACGAACAAGAACATACAATGAAAACCAAAACCGCATTAAACCCTACCATTTTTGTAATATTTGGTGGAACAGGTGATTTAAATAAAAGAAAATTAGCACCTGCCCTATATAATTTATTTATAGAGGGTTACATGCCTGATAAGTTTGCTATTATTGGTACAGGAAGAACTGAATTTACCGATGATAGTTACAGAATTGCTTTAGAAGAAGCTGTGAACGAGTTTTCGCGAAGCGGAAAAGTTAAAAAAGATAAATGGGACGATTTTGGAAATACGATGCACTACTGCCCAACCGATTTTGCCCAACCAAAAACTTTCGAAAACCTAAAAGGAGCTGTAGAAAAATATCAAAAAGAATTTGGTGCAGGTACACAGGTAATTTTCTACCTCGCAGTTGCGCCTAATTTCTTCCCGATTATTGCTGAATGTTTGCAGAAATATAAACTAACGCAAGATGAGGACAATAGCCGTATTGTTATCGAAAAACCTTTTGGCCATGATTTAGAATCGGCAAAAGAGCTTAATGCATTATTGAGCACTATTTTTACGGAAAAGCAGATCTACCGTATTGATCATTATCTCGGTAAAGAAACCGTACAAAACATGATGGCATTCCGTTTTGCCAATGCATTGTTCGAGCCGTTGTGGAACAGGTCTTATATCGATCACGTTCAGATTTCAGTAACAGAACAGTTAGGCGTGGGCGATCGTGGTGGTTATTATGAAGGCTCTGGTGCTTTGAGGGATATGATCCAGAATCACCTCTTGCAATTGCTTTGTTTAGTTGGAATGGAAGCACCTATTAATTTTGATGCCGATGAAATCAGAAATCGTAAGGTTGAGGTTTTAAGAGCTATGCGTCCTTTTTCTGCAGAAGATATCAGGTTTCACACTGTTCGCGGTCAGTACAGCAAAGGCTGGGTTGAAGGTAAGGAAGTTCCGGGATACCGCCAGGAAAAAGGTGTTGATCCCCACTCAAATACCGAAACTTTTGCGGCAGTTAAATTCCATATCGATAATTGGAGATGGCAAGGTATTCCTTTCTATTTAAGAACAGGAAAGCGTTTAAACCAAACTTCATCATTAATTACCATTCAGTTTAGAGATGTGCCACACCAGATTTTCTCATCAGAGGTAACCGAAAATTGGCAACAAAACAGGTTGGTGATTAGCATACAGCCAGAAATGAGTATCCGCATGCAGGTACAGGCCAAAAGACCTGGATTAGACATGGTTCTAAACCCGGTTGATATGGTATTTGATTATAAAGGAACTTATGAGGGTGATACTCCAGAAGCTTACGAAACCTTATTGTTGGATACCATGATGGGCGATCAAACCTTGTTTATGCGAGGCGATCAGGTAGAAGCGGCATGGGAACTGGTGATGCCAATTTTAAATACATGGGAAAGCAAAAAATCGATCAACTTCCCTAACTACCCTGCCGATAGCTGGGGACCAGAAGAAGCTGAAGCACTTATTGCGAGAGACGGTTTCCACTGGTTTAATTTGCCGTTGAAGAATAAGGAATAATTTTTATCCAGTCGTCACCCTGAATTTATTTCAGGGTCTTATCAAGATAGATGCTGAAATAAATTCAGGGTGACGAGTTTATTATTTACAAAATGAATCTACTCATATACAAAACATTAGAAGAACTAAACCAGGATCTGGCAGATTATGTAATTAAAATTGCAGAAATGTCTATCGAAGAAAACGACCGTTTCAATTTTGTACTTACGGGCGGTAGTTCTCCTAAAGCACTTTACCATTTTCTTGCTACTGAAGGGCAGCACAGAATTGATTGGGAAAAAGTCTACTTCTTTTTTGGCGATGAGCGTAATGTTCCTGCCAACGATGACAATTATAACGGATTAATGGCCAAGAAAACCATTTTAGATCCGCTAGGCATTAAAGAAGATCATATCTTTTACGTAGATACCACTTTGGCGCCAGAAAAAGCAGCTATCGAATATAAAAAAGCAATAGACAAACATTTTAATGGTGAAGAAATCGTTTTCGATTTAATCCTTTTGGGTATGGGGGATGATGCACACACCGCTTCGATTTTTCCACATACTACTTTGGTTAAAGATGAGGAAGTAAACGTAGCAGCTGTATATGTAGAAAAACTAGATACGTATCGCATTAGCTTTACCGCACCATTAATTAACAAAGCAGATAACGTAGCCTTTTTGGTATTTGGCGAGAATAAAGCCGAAGCACTGAAACATGTTATTGGCGATACGGAAAAAAATGTTGATTTATATCCTTCACAATTAATCGATCCTATTGATGGGAAGTTAACCTGGTTTACCGACGAGGCTGCAACAAAATTATTAGAAGATTAAATAATATGGATGTCTGAAGAAAAACATTTATCAGACTTTTTAAACGGAAAAACGGAATATACTTTAGGGTTATTCCGTTTTTTATTGAGCAATTGGCCGAATTTGGAGAGGTAAATCTCAGGCCTACAAAATCCATGGTTGCCATCAAATCTAAAACGCCCTTCGCATACATTACGCATTTTCAGACCAGAAAGATCCTGAAACAAGTTCAGGATGACGAGGCGGAGAGAATTTTCTTCAGGTGTTATCATTCTACACCAAATTCGTCATTGCGAGAAGGCTTTTTCAGCCGACGAAGCAATCTTTATAACAAGGATTATATGATAAATTTCTCCACTACGGTCGAAAGGACGAATCTGATGGAGTAAATTGCCTTAATCCAGCTTCTCTTCTATCAATAATTTAATAATCCCATCAGCCATTCCTACTTTAGGTACATAAATCTGTTTTATCCCCGTCCACTTCATTAAAGTTAAATAAATCTCGCAAGCCGGGATAATTACATCCGCACGGTCGGGATTTAAGCCCAAAGTATTGATCCTTTCTTTTAATGAATAACTGGTTAATTTATTATACATCGAATTTAATTTCTGTAACGATAAAGGCGCATTTTCCTTCTCATCAGACATGCGGAACAATTTATTAATATTGCCGCCTGTACCTATGCCAGCTAAATGTTTATACTCTTTTGTATGTTCTTTTACCCAATCTTTCATCTCTTCCCAGGTTTCTTCCTTATCCTGATTGTCGAGCATTCTGATTGTACCAATATTAAATGATCTTGATACTTCCGGAGTTCCCTTTACAAAAACAGATAATTCGGTGCTACCCCCACCCACATCAATATACAGATAGTTTTTATTTTCGTCTAATTCCTCTTCAATATGGTTGGCATAAATAATATTCGCTTCCCGCTGCCCCTCTATAATTTCTAAGGTAACGTCTGTTTGCTCCTTAATCAGCTTTACAATATCCTGTCCGTTGCTGGCTTCACGCATGGCAGATGTTGCACAAGCTAAATATTCGGAAACATGATACACATCCATCAGGTTTTTAAAAGCGGTCATGGTTTTTACCAGGTCTGCAGATTTTTTCTCGGAAATATATTGATCTAAGAATGCATCATCTCCCAACCGGAGTGGCACACGTATCAGGGTGTTCTTTTTGTATTTATATTTTCCGTCTTGTTTGCTAATATCTGCAATGAGTAACCTCACCGCATTCGAACCGATATCTATAGCTGCGTATCTTAACATTATGATTGATGCTTGGTTTTTAAATAGTTGTAGATGTCTACCTGTGCCCTTATTTTTTTACTTAATCTGTTTTTATGGTATTTGTTATTGTTTAAGGCATTAATTTGCCTCGATTTGGTATTGTCTTGCAGCTGCAGGTCGATAATGTCTTGTATCTCCTGTTTAACATCTTGATCAAGGACTGGAAAACCTACTTCTACACGATGCTCAAAATTTCTGCTCATTAAATCTGCAGACGATAAATACATATCGTTTTTACCATTATTACCGAAAATATAAACCCGGGCATGCTCCAAAAACTTATCGATGATACTAATAGCGGTAATATTTTCACTAAAGCCCTTTACGCCTGGTACCAAGCAGCAAATACCGCGTATAATAAGCTGAATTTTAACCCCGGCATTGCTCGCATCGTAAAGTTTGGAAATAATGCCTTCATCAGCTAAACTGTTTACTTTTAGCATGATATAAGCAAGTTTACCCTGTTTGGCATTTCTGATTTCGCGGTTGATGAAATTAACCAGCTTAGAACGGCTCTCCAGTGGTGAAACAATCAGGTGCCTGAAGCCTTTGGTTACGGTACGCTTGCTCAATGCATCAAAAAGTTTGACCAGATCATTGGTAATCTCTTTCTTTGCGGTGAAAATGCTGTGATCGCAATATAAACCTGCAGTTTTCTCGTTAAAATTTCCAGTAGCTAAATTGGCGTAGTAAACCGGCTTATCTTTTTCGATCCTTTTAACCAAGCAAATCTTAGAGTGTACTTTGTAATCTGTTAAGCCATAATTTACCTTAACACCCTCCTCCATTAAACGGCTTGTCCAGTAAATATTAGCTTGTTCATCAAAGCGGGCTTTAAGTTCTAATAAAACAGAAACAGCCTTTCCATTTTTAGCAGCGTTAATTAAGGCATTAATTACTTTCGAGTTTTCAGCTAAGCGATATAAAGTAATCTGTATCTCCGTAACCTTTGGATCAAGGGCTGCCTCACGCAAAAATAAAATGATATAATCGTACGATTGGTATGGCAGATTCACCAAATAATCACGCTGAGCAACTTTATTGAACATGCTTTGGGTTCTATGCAAATCGTGCACCTTAAGCGGTACATTAGGTGCATATTCCAGTTCTTTTTTGCCTACATTCGGGAAAGCGATAAAATCGCCAAATTTATGGTAACGGTTACCTGGGATTAAACTATCTGCCTCTAGCTTGAGTTTGTTTACTAAAACGGTAAGCATATTAAGCGGCATGGCCGAATCATAAAGCAGGCGCATTGGTTTCCCTTTTTTGCGTTTTTCTAAACTGCTTTTTAAATCTTCGATAAACTTATCATTAATGTTTTTATCAATATCCAGTTCGGCATCCCGTGTTAACTGGATCGAATAGGCCTCAAGGTTATCGTAAGTAAAAACATAAAATATATCATCTAAACAATACCTGATGATATCTTCGGCAAGAATTATAAATTTCAGATCGTTTGTTTCTGGCAGCACCAAAAACCGGGGTAAATTAGGCGGAATTTCGATTAATGCATACTTTTCTCTAACTTTTGTATCCTTTTTAGAAAGTTTAACAAAGAAATATAGATATCGGTCTTTCAGTTCTGGAAATGGCTTATCCATATCCAGCATAATCGGAACCACATTTGATAAAATCTTATCCCTGAAATGATTTTTAACGAATTCTCCCCTGCTTACATTCAGTTGAGTATCGTTTAAAATAAAAATCCTGTTTTGAGCAAGTTCGTTAATTAAGGTAGCCTGAAAAAGCTGGTCGAATTTTCTTTCCTGTTTTACAACGATATTTTTAATCTCATTCAGAATTTTCTTTGGATTAAATCCCAAAAGTGCCTTTGCCTTATCGTTCAGATTGGTTAACCGGGTCATGGTAGCCACCCTAACACGATAAAACTCTTCTAAATTGGAAGAAAATATAGATAGAAATTTAATCCGCTCAATCAGCGGAACTGTTTCATCGGCCGCTTCTTGCAGTACACGTTCATTAAAGTAAAGCCAACTGATTTCGCGGTTAAAAAATGGAATCTTCTTATTACTCATTTAAAAAAATAAAAAATCCCTGCAAAACAGGGATGTTCAAAACTGCACATTAATTTGTTAAATCGATGTTAATTCATTTACATATTAACGTTAACAAATTTATTTTTTAACAGGAGTTTTTACAACTTTCTTAACCGCAGGGGTAGCTTTCGCAACCGTTTTTTTAACAACCTCAGTAGCCGTTTCCGGCGCTTTACTTACCGCTTTTTTAGCTACTTTAGTGGCTTCGTTAACAGCTTCTTTTGTTGTCGCTACGGGTTTTGCCAATACCTTTTCTGCTTTTTCTTCAGTTTCTATTGCGGCAACTTTAATGCTTTGTACTACTGGTTTTGCCTTCGCAACAGCTTTTTTAACTACTTTTTCAGCAGATTTTTCAGATTTACTTATCGCTTTGGCAATAGGTTTTTCCGCTGCTTTGGCTTTCTCTTTAGACGCATGTAACAAATCATCAATTTTTTGTCCCACATCTGCTTTTACAATGGTAAATTTCTTGGTTAATTTTTTAGCCACCCGCTTACTTGCTTTACCAACCTCCGTACTAATTTCCGATACATCATGACCTAAACTTTTGATTACTTCTAAAAACTTATCCGTGATTGACTGCTCAAGTTGTTTTTTAACTTCTTTTTTTGTGATCTTTTTTTGAGACTTCGGTTTGGTGGTTTTCATATTATTTTTCGTTTTTTTGTGAGGATGGATTAATTTCTATTAAATCTACTTATTTTTTTACTTTAAAGCTAAAACCATGCCTTCTTTTGATATTGTAAGTAAAGTTGATGCGCAAACGTTAGACAACGCAATTAACAATGCTAAAAAAGAAATCCTTAACCGATTCGACTTTAATGGATCGAAAAGCACCATCGATCTGGATAAAAAAACAAACGTGGTAACCATTGTTACTGAAGATGATATGCGATTAAAAGCAATCGAAGATTCCATTATTTCGCGGATGATGAAACAGAATTTAGATCCGAAAAGTTTAGACTTTGGCGACGAGCATCAGGCCTCAGGCAACATGATCAGAAAAGAAATCAGCATAAAAGAAGGATTGGATAAAGAAGCAGCGAAAAAAGTGGTGGCGAAAATCAAAGCCAGCGGCTTAAAAGTTCAACCCTCTATTATGGATGATCAGGTTCGGGTTACCGCAAAGAAAATTGATGACTTGCAGGCAGTGATCAGCCTTTGTAGAAATGAAGATTTCGATCAGCCATTGCAGTTTATTAATATGCGTAACTAGAAAGGCTTAATTATCTGAATTGGTTAATCGGTTAACTGCGAAAGAGGCTTAGAAAACTTAGCTAATTCTTTAAGTGGATTTTGAAAGAATTCACTTATTTAATCATTCAAAATTCAATCATTAATCAAAATGGAAATCAGCGAAAACGGTTTTATATTTTCTGATAAAAAGGACCTTTTAGATCTCGAAGCCATACATCATTATTTAAATGTAGAGTCGTACTGGGCAAAGGGCATTCCGCTGGATACCGTAAAACGTTCTATAGAAAATTCGCTTTGTTTTGGGATTTATAAAGATCAGGAACAGGTAGGTTTTGCGAGATGGATAACCGATAAGGCTACTTTTGCATGGCTTTGTGATGTTTACATTAAAGAAAGCTACCGTGGCTTGGGTTTATCGAAAAAACTGATGTCGTTTATGATTTTTCATCCTGATTTACAGGGATTAAGGTCATATCGCTTAGGCACTTTGGATGCACATGGATTGTACAAACAATTTGGTTTTGAACCAGTGGAAAATCCGGAACGTTTAATGGCTATTGTTATCAAAAATCCATACGGATTAGCGCAATAACTCTTACAACAAAAACCTTTTTCCAGTGCTCTTGTTTCTAATCTATTAAATATAGAGAAAACATGAAAAAGATATTTTTATTGTCAACAGCTTTTGCCTTGGCACTTTCCTTTCAGGCTTGTCAAACTGCAGATAAAAAATCGGCGACGACAAAAGACAGCGTATCTGGCGATACCACGATGGTAAATGGTAACCACGTTGCTGGTTCCGAAAGTACCGAATCGGGTATTGATGAGGCAGGTGCTACATTTTTAAGAAAAGCAGCTGTAGGTGGTATTATGGAAGTTGAAGCAGCAAAGATTGCAGCAAAAAATGCAAAAAGTACCGAAGTAAAAGACTTCGCAGCTAAAATGCTTGCCGACCATACCAAAGCAAATGCAGAATTAAAAGCTTTGGCAGTAAACAAAAAAGTGATTACCCCTGATGCATTGCCTGCCGATGAGCAGATCCATTTGGATGAAATGAAAAAAATGACCGGTAAAGCATTTGATAAACATTATATGGATATGATGGTTACCGACCATGAAAAAACAGTAGCATTATTTAAACAGGGAATTGAAAACCGTGACCAAAGTATCAAAGAATGGGCTACGAATACTTTAAAAGTAATTGAATCACATGATGAAATGGCTAAGAAGATTGCACCTGGATTAAAATAGATTAGGATATTTTTTTAACATAGATCGGTCGTCATTCCGAGCGGAGTGCAAAAAGGTCGGGGAATCAGTTCAGATAGATCTCTCCACTTTTTGGTGTTCAGGTCGAGGTGACGACTTTTTTATTAAAAACTGCGAATAAAGTTCAGCAATAAAATAGGCGAAATGCATTAAATTTTAATAGAATTTCTTTCAATAAAAAAATTAAAATTAACTTTCGCCGTTTAATACAAAAATACATAAATGAATAAGAGTAGAATTTTTAGCGCGCTGTTAAGCATTGCGTTCGTAAGTGCAGTACCAACTTTGGCCAATGCGCAAAAAGCCAATTGGCAAAATCTTGATCTTAAAAGTGATAGCACTTTCGGAATCAGTACCGAAAAAGCATATAAAGAACTTTTAAAAGGTAAAAAATCTGTTAAAGTTATCGTAGCTGTAAATGATGGTGGTGTAGAAGCTACACACGAGGATTTAAAACGGATTATGTGGGTAAATACCAAAGAGATAGCTGGCAATGGCAAAGATGATGACAAGAATGGTTATATCGACGATATTAATGGCTGGAATTTTATTGGCGGCCCTAAAGAATCTGTAAACTTCGAAACTTTAGAATTAACCCGTTTAGTTCGTCGCGACCAGGTACGTTTTGCCAATACCACAGATGCGAATGTAGCAGAAAAAGATAAAAAAGATTTCGAAGTTTTTAAAGCAGAAAGAGCCGATTTAGAAAAACAATTAGCGGAAGCTAAGGGAAATCTGGCAGGTATTACTGGTTTTAAAAATGCATTAGATGCAGTAGTAAAGAAAATCGGTAAAGAAAATCCAACCGCAGAAGATTTTAAAAACTTTAAACCTGCTACCGAGGTTGAAGGCAGGATCCAAAATGTACTAGCTCAACAATTAGAAAAAGGCAGTTTTAAAGATTTTTACGAAAACCAGATTGTAGAGGGATTCGATTATTATACACGCCAGGCCAAATACAACTTAAATCTTGATTATGATCCACGCTCCATAGTTGGCGATGATCCAAACAACCCTAAGGAAAAATTTTATGGCAATAATGATGTTGCAGGCCCTGACGCTATGCACGGCACACACGTAGCTGGTATTATTGCGGCTGACAGAACTAACAAACTGGGGATCTTAGGTGTGGCTGATAATGTTGCCATTATGGGAGTTCGTTGTACGCCAAATGGTGATGAAAGAGATAAAGATGTGGCAAATGGAATCCGTTATGCGGTTGATAATGGCGCAAAAGTAATTAACATGAGTTTTGGTAAAGCTTATAGCTGGGATAAGGCTACCGTTAACGAAGCGATGAAATATGCTGCATCTAAAGATGTACTGATCGTTCAGGCTGCAGGTAACGAAAACAAAAATATTGATGTTGAAAATAATTTTCCTAACCATAAAGATTTAGATGAAAAAACTATTGCTTCATGGATTACCGTTGGTGCTTCTGGTCCTCAAGATGATGAAACGCTAAAAGCCAGTTTCTCTAACTTTGGTAAAACACAGGTTGATGTTTTCGCTCCTGGTGTTCAGATTTACTCTACCGTACCGGGTTCGAAATACAAAAACTTAGATGGAACAAGTATGGCCTCTCCTGTTGTGGCTGGTTTAGCCGGATTAATCCGTTCTTATTACCCTAAATTAACAGCAGCGCAAGTAAAAGAAATTATCGTTAAATCGGTTACTAAGGTGAACCACAATGTAGAATATACCAAAGGCGAAGAGCCAGGTGCCGAAAAAGTTTCTGTTCCTTTTTCTGATCTTTGTATCAGCGGTGGAATTGTGAATACTTATAATGCATTAAAATTAGCGGCAACTTATTCAGGTAAAGCAGCTGCTAAATAATCTTTCAGATTGTCATTCTGAGCGATTGCGAAGAATCTTTATAAAAATGCGTCCCAATTTATAATAGGGCGCATTTTTTGTTTGTGATATCTGGAGAAGTCAAGTTTTGAAAACTTGACTTCTCTTGTTTTAAGCCAACATTTTATCTGCGCGGAAATTATCATAGCATATAAAGCAACCCATCAAACATTATAGCTAAACAGATTAAAACTTTTTCCCTTTTAAAACTCTGATTTCTGATCCTTCTGCAAGAATTACAGAATCGGGAGTGGCAATGTTTAAGAAAGCAAAATCATCGCCATAATTAATTCCAAAATCCACATTAATTTTATAATCCTTGATGGGATATACTTGCCAGCGCGGATGTTCAACACCATATTCAGAGGTTTTATTCTCTGCGATTTTGGTATAACCCCAATAATGTTCCGTAATAAATTCTTCCTCGCTGCCAGCCAAAATATCTTCAGCCTTTGATGTAGCAGTAACCGCAAAACTATTCCAATTTCTGTTTTTCCAGGAATACGCTACTTCCAGTTGATCTTTCTGTTCAACCCAAAGGTGTTTCATGGCCAGTGTCTGATAGTTTTCTTTATAAAGGGTATTGGCTACAAAAGTGATAGCAGGTTTTGGGACAAATTCCTTAATAAATACAACGCCTCGTTTCCAAATGCCACCCTCTTTAAATTTGACGTAGAACCTCAGGTTAACTTCTTCAAAATTAGTATGAAAAGGGATATTAAAACCGCGCAATTTTACATCAACAAACATGAATCCCACTAAACTCACGTAATATTTGCCCTGCCAATCATCCAGTATGGTATGCTGGGGCAGGTATTTCGAAAGTATTTCTTTATCTACGGAATACTGTGCCAAAGCTAGTTTGCGCCATTCAGCAGTGAGAAATACTTTCGGATTATTCATATTTATAGTATGGCTTGTCTGATTCTAATCAGCTTAGTTAAAGTTTCTTCCAGCAGGTCTAAATGAAGCATATTTGCTCCATCTGATTTTGCATTTGCAGGATCAGGATGCGTTTCGATAAATAAACCATCTGCACCAACTGCAATTGCCGCTTTGGCAATGGTTGAGATCAATTCTGGTTTACCTCCGGTTACACCACTACTTTGATTGGGTTGCTGTAACGAGTGTGTACAATCCATCACTACAGGAACGCCAAAACTTTGCATCTCAGGTAATCCACGATAATCAACTATCAGGTCCTGATAACCAAAAGTATTACCTCTATCAGTTAAAATAACTTTCTCGTTCCCAGCTTCTTTTACTTTTTCTACTGCAAATTTCATTGAACCTGCAGAAAGGAATTGGCCCTTTTTCACATTTACTACTTTTCCGGTTTCTGCAGCAGCAATTAATAAATCGGTTTGGCGGCATAAAAACGCGGGGATCTGCAATACATCTACATAAGCAGCAGCCATTGCAGCCTCAGCACTTTCATGGATATCGGTAACAGTTGGAACACCAAATTCTCTACCAATCCTTTCTAAAATGCGCAAAGCTTTTTCATCGCCAATGCCTGTAAAAGAACTTCCTTTACTTCTGTTCGCCTTGCGGTACGAACCCTTAAAAATATATGGGATCTGCAGCTTATCGGTAATCGTAATGATCTTTTCAGCAATTCTCATGGCAATATCTTCGCCTTCAATAGCACATGGACCCGCCATTAAAAAGAAATTTCCTGAATCTGTATTTTTTAATTTATCTAAATAGTTTAACATAGTTGAGATGTGAGATGTGATACATAAGATATGAGAGATGAGTTTGTCTCAAATCCAGCATCTCATATCTCACATCTAATTTTTAGTTTCCTAGTTCTGACATGAATTTAATCCGCATCAATTGAATTTCTTCGCGGGTATAATCGGTTTCGCCCAATTCATTAAGCGCTTCATCTATAGAATCGCTTTCGGCTGCCCTGAAATAATCAAAAACTTCATCTTGTCTGTCATCATCAATCACTTCATCAATGAAATAGTTTAGGTTAAGTTTAGTGCCAGAGTTTACAATCGATTCTACTTCTTTCAAAATTTCTTCGTAAGTAATGCCTTTCGAATCAGCAATGTCTTCCAAACCGATCTGTCTGTCGATATTCTGAATGATCGAAACTTTCATTTGCGATTTATTGGCCTGGGTTTTAATAATCAGGTCAATAGGGCGTTCGATATCATTATCTTCGACATATTTTTTGATCAATTCGATAAAAGGCGTACCAAATTTCATCGCTTTACCTGAACCTACACCAGAAATCTGGCGAAGTTCTTCCATTGTAATCGGGTAATGTGTACACATTTCCTCTAACGATGGATCTTGAAAAACGACAAATGGCGGAACACTTTTTTGCTTCGCAATTTTTTTACGCAGTTCTTTAAGTAATGATAAAAGATGGGTATCTAAAGCTCCGGTACCATGTTTTACCTCATCATCATCATCGTCGGCACCGTTCTCTATTGGTTCATTCAGTATGAATTTAAGGCTATAAGGATTAATAATAAAATCTCTCCCTTGCTTTGTTAACTTCAATAAGCCATAATTATCAATATCCTTAAACAGGTAATTGTTTAAAACTGCCTGGCGGATAATTGATTTCCACTTCAATTCGCCTTCTTCTTTACCAATTCCAAATTCAGGAACCTTACTATGTTCGTATGCAATGGTTTGCGCCGTTTCTAAGCCTAAGAAAACGTTTAGCAAGTGTGCATCGTCGAATTTTTCTCCCGATTTCTCAATAAAATTTAATACGGTAGATAACTGGCTTTCAGCATCAAATTGTTTTTTAGGCTTTTTGCAGTTATCACACATGCAGTTACAACCTGTTTCGTTAAAGTTTTCGCCGAAATAATGAAGGATCTGCTTACGGCGGCAAACGCCAGATTCTGCATAATCGATCACTTCCTTTAATATTTGTGTGCCAATTTCTCTTTCCGAAACCGGCTTATCTTTCATAAACTTAGCCAGCTTATCTACATCTTTTTGAGAGTAGAAAGCAATGCACACGCCTTCGCCACCATCACGTCCGGCCCTGCCAGTCTCCTGGTAGTAGCCTTCCATACTTTTAGGCACATCGTGGTGAATTACAAAGCGAACATCAGGTTTGTCGATCCCCATACCAAAAGCGATAGTTGCCACAATCACCTCGGCATCTTCCATCAAAAATTTATCCTGTGTTTCAGCCCGTACTTTTGGATCTAAACCAGCATGATAAGGCAATGCACTTATTCCGTTGAGGTTTAAAGCTTCGGCCACCTCTTCCACCTTTTTACGGCTAAGGCAATAAATAATCCCCGATTTACCCGGATTAGATTTGATGTATTTAATAATCTCTTTGGTAATGTCTCTTTTAGGGCGGATTTCATAAAATAAGTTCGGCCTGTTGAACGACGATTTAAACAACGTTGCCTCCATCATTCCAAGATTCTTCATAATATCCTGTTGAACCTTGGGCGTAGCAGTCGCAGTTAGCGCAATAATTGGAATGTTATTTCCTAATCCAGCGATAACCTGTTTAATTTTACGGTATTCCGGTCTGAAATCGTGCCCCCATTCAGAGATACAATGCGCTTCATCAACAGCAACGAAAGAGATTTTAATCAGGTTTAAAAATTCAATATTGTCTTGCTTCGCCAGAGATTCGGGCGCAACATACAATAACTTAGTCTGACCACTTAAAAGATCAGATTTCACTTGAGTAATTTCAGATTTGTTTAAGGATGAATTAAGAAAGTGAGCAATACTGTCATTTCCACCGAAAGCCCTTAACTGGTCTACCTGGTTTTTCATCAATGCGATTAGTGGAGAGATCACAATTGCTGTTCCCTCGCTCATTAAAGCGGGTAACTGATAGCATATAGACTTCCCTCCGCCTGTAGGCATAATAACAAAAGTATTGTTGCCCTCTAAAATATTGGTAATGATCGACTCCTGATCACCCTTGAAATTATCAAACCCAAAGAAATTTTGTAGGTTATCAAATAACGACTTTTTCACGTCCATTTTGTGTAATAAAATATGCGATGCTATTTTTGTATCCAAAATAACATAATTTTACAAGAATTTCAAGTATTAACAAACAATTATTTTCTCTTTGAAAAGTAAAAAATCAATAATCCAATCAGCTATAAGCACATTAGAGCTTGAAGCAGCAGCCATATTAAATGTCGCTAAGAACATAAACGCTGATTTTGAAAAGGTCGTATCAAGCATCTTACATAGTAAAGGACGGGTAATTGTTACAGGAATAGGGAAAAGTGCAATCATTGCTCAAAAAATGGTGGCGACATTTAATTCAACTGGTACACCTGCTATTTTTATGCACGCTGCAGATGCTATTCATGGCGACTTGGGGATGATCCAGCTTGATGACATTGTAATTTGTCTTTCTAAAAGCGGAAACACGCCAGAAATAAAAGTGCTTACCCCCTTGTTAAAAACAGCTGGCAATCTGCTGATCGGGATGGTTGGAGAATTGAATTCTTTTTTAGCCGAGCAAGCTGATCTGGTTCTGAATACTTCTTTCGAAAAAGAAGCTTGTCCGCATAATTTGGCGCCAACTACCAGTACAACGGCTCAATTGGCATTGGGCGATGCTTTAGCGATCTGTTTATTGGAATGCCGGGATTTTAACGAATCAGATTTTGCAAAGTATCACCCAGGAGGATCCCTGGGAAAAAAATTATATTTAAAAGCCCGCGATCTTGCCCTGTCTAACGAAAAACCTGCCATACATCCATCCGCTCCGGTTAAAGATGTGTTAATAGAAATTAGTAAAAACCGTTTGGGTGCTGTTGTTGTTGTTGATAACGATGAGAACGTGCTAGGCATAATTACCGATGGTGATATCAGGAGGATGTTAGAAAATAACAGTTCTATTGCAAACCTAAAAGCCGAAGATATAATGGGCAGAACGCCAAAGAGCATACAATTTGATGCTTTAGCTGTTGATGCCTTAGCTATTATTAAACAAAATAATATCACACAATTGTTGGTTCTAGAACAAAATACTTACTTTGGCATTATCCATTTACACGATCTTTTGAATGAAGGTATCGTGTAATTTTAATTTACAAAATGAATAAAGATTATTATGCATTAATTATGGCAGGTGGCGTTGGAAGTCGCTTTTGGCCAGTAAGTAGAACAGAATATCCAAAACAGTTTATCGATTTTTTCGGTGTTGGAAAAACCCTGATTCAAAGCACTTACGAAAGATTCCTAAACATCTGTCCTCCTGAAAATATATTTATCGTTACCAACGAAATTTATTCAGATTTAATTAAAGAGCAGCTACCACAGTTAACGGATAACCAGATTTTGGCTGAGCCTTTAATGAGGAATACAGCCCCTTGTGTTGCTTATGGAAGTTTAAAAATTGCGGAGTTAAATCCTAATGCAACTATTGTGGTTGCTCCATCAGATCATACCATTGCCAATATTGATGGCTTTGTAGCCTCTATTGAGCAATCTTTAGCAGCTGCATCTAAAAATGATTGTTTAATCACATTGGGGATTAAACCAAACCGACCGGATACAGGTTATGGCTATATTCAGCATACCGATTATGTGCTCAATACAGATACCGACCTGCATAAGGTTAAAACCTTTACCGAAAAGCCAAATTTAGAATTGGCAAAATCATTTTTGCAGAGTGGCGATTTCTTGTGGAATGCCGGGATCTTTATCTGGTCGGCTAAGGCGATATTAAATGCCTTTGAGAAACACCTGCCGGATATGTATGAAATATTTAATCTCGGTAGATCTGAATTGAATACGGAAGGAGAAAAAGCCTTTATTAATAATGCGTATTTCCAATGCACCAATATTTCAATTGATTTTGGAATTATGGAAAAGGCAGAGAACGTTTATGTGCTTCCATCTGATTTCGGCTGGTCTGACTTAGGCACCTGGGCCTCTATTTATGAAATGGCCGAGAAAGATTATGTAGGTAATGCCGTTATTCCATCTGAGCAGGTAATTATGTTCGATTCATCCAATTGTATGGTAAATGTTCCAAAAGATAAACTGGTGATCCTACAGGGGCTGCACGATTACATTGTTGTAGAAAACAATAATATGCTGATGATCTGCCCAAGGGATGAAGAACAACGCGTTAAAGAATTTGTTGCAGAGGTAAAATCACGCTTCGGAAACAAGTTTATATAAAGATGGATGAGGTGAGATATAAGATGGATAATGTGTTACTATGCTACATCATCCATCTTACATTTACCATCTTACCTATAGTAGAAAGATCCTGAAACAATTACCCTTGAAGGATACCAATAGAAAGGTCGTCATCTCGACTGTAGCGCAGCGAAATGGAGAGATCTATATAGTTAGATTTCTCGACTGCGTTGCACTCCGCTCGAAATGACGGTAACTCGAGGGATTTTTACGCGTAGATTAATACTGTCATTTATATTGATTTTATGAAATAAATTAATCCTCAGGATGACGCGCCTATGGAATGTACTAATCTATATTAATTCCATCACCCCTCTTCCCTTTTACATCTTACATTATTTTACATCCTCTGTCTAACAGCTTCATATAAAATTACCCCGGCAGCTACCGAAACATTCAGCGATTCGATTTTTCCCGCCATTGGTATTTTAGCTAAATGATCCGCTACCCTTAAAAGATCATTAGAAATCCCCTCATCTTCAGAGCCCATTACAATTGCTGTAGGCATGGTATAATCCGGTGCGTAAATAAAATCGCTGGTTTTTTCGGTGCAGGCTACTATCTGCAGACCACTTTCCTGTAAAAACAAGCAGGTTTTATGAAGGTTGGCATGGCGACAAATCGGAATGCTGAATAATGCACCTGCAGAGGTTTTAATCGCATCTGCATTAATTTGTGCCGCATTTTTTAATGGAACAATTATGGCGTGAACACCAACGCAAGCAGCCGTACGTGCTATTGCACCCATATTGCGGACATCAGTAACACTATCTAAAACTAAAATTAATGGAACTTCGCCTTTTTCGAAAACGGTTGGAATGATATCTTCAATATTTTGATAAGTAATTGGAGAAATTACAGCAATCACACCCTGATGGTTTTTCTGCGACATGCGGTTCAGCTTCTCAATTGGAACTGAATTTAAAGGAATCAAAGTATCTTTTAACAGGGCTTTTAATTCTAGAAAAAGTTCCCCGCCCAAACCGCGTTGCTGGTAAATGGTTTCAATATCTCTTCCTGCTTTAACGGCTTCTATCACAGCTCTGATGCCGAATACAAACTCGTTATTCTCTTTTGCGCGTTGCGGTCTTCTAAAATTATCCATGTTTTGAAATTGTTAGGCAAAAGTATTCAAATAAAATGTTTTAGCCTTAAACAATGTGTTCCTTATTAACATTTAATTGTTTAAAAATTTTTATGACATCATAAATGCAATAAAATTCAATCTGATTATGCTTCAATTTGTTAACAAAGAGCTAGTAACTAATTCAAACAACACCATCAAAAATTGATTACTTTTGTGGAATGAGTATCGATAACGAACAAGGCGGAAAGAACAGTATGACTGCTAGAAAAAGCAGGTTAAGTAATACCATAAGTTCACAGGGAAAAATTCCCCCTCAGGCGTTAGACCTTGAGGAAGCAGTTCTTGGGGCATTAATGCTCGAAAAAGATGCACTTTCTGCTGTAATTGATGTTTTAAAACCAGAGGTTTTCTATAACATTGCCCACCAGAAAATTTTTGAAGCGATTCATATTCTATTTCAGAAATCGCGACCAGTTGATATTTTAACAGTAACGGCAGAACTGCGAACATTAGGCTCTTTAGAAATGGTTGGTGGCGCCTACTACATTACCAACTTAACCAATAGAGTTGCTTCAGCAGCGAATATTGAGTTTCATGCCCGTATTATTTCTCAGAAATATATTCAGCGTGAACTGATCAGAATCTCAACTGAAATCATTACAAATGCCTATGAAGATACGACTGATATTTTCGATCTCTTAGATCAGGCAGAAAAAGGCCTTTTTGAAATCGCCCAGAATAACCTGCGTAGAGATACACAGAAAATGGACGATATCATCAAACAATCTCTGGCTACACTTGAGGAACTCCGCACCAAAACCGATGGTTTAACCGGTGTGCCAACGGGTTTTACCGGTTTAGACAGAATTACAGGTGGTTGGCAAAAGCAGGATTTAGTAATTATTGCTGCCCGTCCGGCGATGGGAAAAACGGCCTTCGTACTAACCTGTGCGAGAAATGCCACTGTCGATTTTGCAAAACCAACGGTAGTATTCTCACTCGAGATGTCGTCGGTTCAGCTGGTGAATCGTTTAATTTCCGGAGAAGCAGAAATTGAACAGGAAAAAATCAGAAAAGGAAATTTGCAGGAATGGGAATGGCAGCAGCTGCACAGTAAAATTGGCCGTTTAACCGAAGCTCCCCTGTTAATTGATGATACCCCTGCACTAAATATTTTTGAATTCAGGGCAAAATGCAGAAGGTTAAAATCGCAATACGATATCCAATTGGTAATTGTCGATTACTTGCAGTTAATGCATGGTAAAGGCGAAGGAAAAGGCGGTGGTAACCGTGAGCAGGAAATTGGTAGTATTTCGAGAGCGCTAAAATCGGTTGCTAAGGAACTAGATGTACCGGTACTGGCCCTATCACAATTAAGTCGTGCGGTAGAGAGCAGACCAGGTTTACAAGGAAAACGGCCAATGTTATCCGATTTACGTGAGTCGGGTTCAATTGAGCAGGATGCGGATATGGTATTATTCTTGTACCGCCCTGAATATTATGGTATTACCGAAGATGAGCAAGGCAGGTCACAAGCAGGTATTGGTGAGGTTATCATTGCAAAACACCGTAACGGTGAGACCGGAATTGTACCACTTAAATTCATTGGTAAATTTGTGAAGTTTACGGATCTGGAAGATGATTTTAATGCTCCGCCAAATTCATTTGCTGCTGATCCGTCTGCCGGAATGTACCCGTCTCAGGATTTCGAAAAGCAAAGCAATGTCATTATCCGTCCTTCAAAAATGGATGATTATAACGATGATGATCCACCTTTTTAGGAATAAGTTATCTGACTGCTGTTTGCAATAAACTTATTTCATTTTTATCATAAGGTTTTAGCTTTTCTACCATTCAACAATCTACTATGGGGCAGATTCCAATACAAGAGTCGTCATCTCGACTGGAGTGCAACGGAATGGAGAGATCTTTGAAACAAACTATTGAAATCGAATTTAAAGATTTCTCCACTACGGTCGAAATGACGATACTTCGAGGCCAAATCATCGGCACTTGCCCTAAAAACTAACCTCGTAGCACGAAGCCCAACCAATCTAAACCCGATAAAACGAATGCTCCCGATTCTTCATCGGAGCAGCAGTGATAGCGGGACAACATTAACCTACGGTGCACCGCAATTGCTTTCCAGGTTCTAACTCTTTTTTATAAGCCCAATAGCAATCTGTTAACTAGTATGGGTATTAAAATAAATATCCAACCAGGATTCCAGCCAGTACAATTAATGGCGGACTTATTTTAGTGAAATTAAGCAGCAAAAACGTGGCAAGCATTATCCCTAAAAATAGCCAATTAAACCCCATTGGTATTAACAGCAACACAAAAGCTGCGATAATAAAACCAACACTAACGGCATTAATTCCGGAAAGGCTATGACGGATTCTGGAGATCTTTTTTAAATCATCCCAGAAGGGTACAATAAATAAAACGAGGATAAGTCCAGGTAAGTTAATGCCGATCACCCCAATTAATCCTCCTAAAATCTGTCCCCATAATCCGTATCCAAAATTCTTCATGCTTAATGCACCTAAGTAACTGGTAAAGGAAAATGTTGGACCAGGTAATGCCTGCTGTAATGCGAAACCCGACAAGAATCCAGATGAAGGCAAATAATGTTTCATCTCTACAAACTCAGTAAACATTAAAGGCACAAGCACCTGTCCACCGCCAAAAACCAATATTCCGTTACGGTAAAAGTTTTCGAGCAAACGAATCGGTAAACTAAATGGTGAAGTTCTGTTTATAATTGCGCCTACTAACGCGAACAAAAGCAAAGCGCCTAAAAAGTAAATTAGTTTCCTGGGATTGATATTTGAAAAAAGTTTAACCCTTAACTCGGTTTCCTCTTTTGGCGTTTCAATAGCGGAAGAAATCATTCCGCCGATCAATATGGATAATGGAAACACGTAAGCATTTCTTAAAACTAGTGTGGCAATAACCGAAGCAATAGCCAGGAATATTGAAACCTGGGAGGATAAAACTTTTCTGCCCAGTTTCCAGGCTCCATAAGCTACTATCCCAAGTGCAATTGGCTGGATGTATTCCAGAATATCATTAAACTTTTGTTTTTGATCGAGCAAAGCATAACTAATTGCTGCAAACGTCATGATTGTTGCAGTTGGCAATATCCAGATCAGGAAAGTAATGATGGCCAGTTTAAGTTTTCCAACCTTCCAGGCTATCCCAACAAGGGTTTGCGTTGATGCTGGTCCGGGGAGTACCTGTGCCAGTGCATTTAATTCTAATAGCTCTTCTTCTGAGATAAACTTTGTGCTCTGTACAAAGTATTTAAGCAGCAAAGCCAGGTGTGCCTGTGCGCCTCCAAAAGAAGTGAATGTAAAAAAGATTACGTTCCTGATAAATAACCACTGCTTTTTTGCAGCTATAGGTTTTGTTTGCATTAGTTCAAAACTAAAAGCCCCTTTAGGGGTTTGGGGTTAATCATCTTCATAATCTAATCCGGCAGCTGTATTATAAGCACCCTGTAATTCTGAAAAGGCATGCATATCTCTTTTATTTCGGGCTACTTGCATCCCCTTCTGATAAATTTCGATTGCTTTCTCTTTTTGATCATCTTTTTCCAATAACTTACCTAAATGATAGTAAGTACCTACATAATCAGGATGTTTATCAGTTAACTGAAGGTAAAAAGAATAGGCTTTTTCTTTGTCATTTTGAGCGTTATACTCTGTGGCTAAGGCATATAGTATAAACGGATCGTTAGGATCGCTTTCTAAAAATTCTAATAACTTGCTTAAACGGGTGGATGACATTTTATTTCCTTGCTTTTTTAATTAAATTTGCAGAAAGACCTTATATAATAATGATATCATATATGAACTGATCAGCAGCTAAACAATTTTAGTTCCAGAACGTTCATAGCAATAAAAACCACTATTAACATATGAAAATATTAGTTTGTATCAGTAACGTGCCAGACACGACGACAAAAATAACTTTTACTAATGATAATACCGAATTCAATACGGCGGGAGTGCAATATATTGTTAATCCATACGATGAAATCGCTTTATCACGTGCAATTGAGTTAACCGAAGGTGGAAAAGGAACCGTAACTGCGATCAATGTTGGCGAAGCAGCTAACGATCCAACCATCAGGAAAGCACTGGCCATTGGTGCCGATGATGCAGTTAGGGTAAATGCAGCGCCAAGAGATGCTTATTTCGTAGCTAAACAGATTGCAGAATATGCAAAGGACAAAGATTTTGATCTGATTTTAACAGGTCGCGAATCTATCGATTATAACGGTAATCAGGTTGCTGCTATGGTTGGCGAATTTTTAGACATCCCTTCAATATCAATTATTAAAAAATTAACTCTTGATGGCGATACAGCAACAATTGAAAGGGAGATTGAAGGTGGTAAAGAAGTTTTAACCGTTTCCGGTAAGTTTATTGCAAGTTGCGCTGAAGGTGTTGCAGAACCTAAAATCCCGACTATGCGTGGTATCATGAGTGCCAGAACTAAACCATTGACTGTGGTGGATGCTGTTGCAACTGAAGAAGTAGCCAAAGTAACCAGATATGAAACTCCTGCTCCTCGTGGAACGGTAAAATTAATTCCTGCGGATCAAACAGAATCTTTAATTAGCTTACTTCACAGCGAAGCTAAGGTAATCTAACCAGTAAGGCAGTTAGCAATTTCCAGTTGCCTGGTATTGCAGCGTTAATAAATAATAATTAATTATAAAAAATAGCCCCTTTAGGGGATTAAGGGTAAATATATGTCAGTATTAGTATATGTAGAACAAGCTGAGGGAAAATTTAAGAAATCTGTTTTTGAAGCCGTTTCTTATGCCAAAGCCATTGCCGATCAACAATCAACTCATTTAACCGCAATTTCTATTGGCGACGTAGCCGAAGGTGAATTAAAGGAATTAGGTAAATATGGTGCATCAAAAGTATTAAATGTAAATGCTGATCAATTAAAAACCTTTGTAAATCAAGCTTATGCAAGCGTTATTGCTGCTGCAGCAGAAAAAGAAGGTGCCGATATTATCGTTTTATCTAACTCTTTCTCTGGCAAAGGTTTGGCGCCACGTATTGCAGTAAAACTTAAAGCAGGTTTAGCTGATGGTGCAGTAGAATTACCAAGTACTGATGGTAAATTCTCGGTTAAGAAAACAGCTTTCTCAGGCAAAGCATTCGCCATTACCGAATTAACATCGGCTAATAAAGTAATCGCTTTAAATCCAAATGCATTTGGCGTTAAAGAAAATGCTACAGATGCTGTAATAGAAGCGTTCAGTGCGGATGTTAAACAATCAGATTTAGGAACTGTTATTAAAGAGATTGTAAGGGCAACCGATAAGGTTTCGCTACCTGATGCAGAATTAGTGGTTTCGGCTGGCAGAGGTTTAAAAGGACCAGAAAACTGGGGTATGATTGAAGAACTAGCTGGTTTACTAGGTGCGGCTACTGCATGTTCTAAACCGGTATCGGATGCAGACTGGAGACCACACTCAGAACACGTTGGTCAAACCGGGATTGCGATTAGCCCTAACCTTTATATCGCTATTGGTATTTCAGGTGCGATCCAGCATTTGGCGGGGGTTAGTTCATCAAAAGTGATTGTTGTAATCAACAAGGATCCTGAAGCTCCTTTCTTCAAAGTGGCTGATTATGGTATTGTTGGTGATGCTTTTGAGGTTGTACCAAAATTAATTGAAGCATTAAAAGCACATAAAGGATAATATCTTATAGACCTTATAGGTTTTAATAACCTATAAGGTCTTACCATAAATATGAAAAAAGTTAAATTAGATATTGTAGGTTTATCTTACAGCCAGACTCAATCTGGTGCTTATGCCCTTGTTTTAGGAGAAGTAAATGGACGCCGCCGCCTACCGATTATTATTGGTGCATTTGAAGCGCAGGCCATTGCCATAGAAATTGAGAAAATGACTCCTAGTAGGCCATTAACACATGATTTATTCAAATCAATGGCTGATACTTTTCATATTAATATCAAGGAAATTATTATCTACAATCTGGTTGATGGTGTTTTTTATGCAAAGTTAATCTGTAGCGACGGTAAAAACACACATGAAGTTGACGCCAGGACATCTGATGCTATTGCTTTGGCCGTTCGGTTTAATGCCATGATTTACACTTACGAATTTATTCTGGCTTCTGCCGGAATCGTGATAGAAGGTAATGACTTTCTTTTTCTTGAAAATATGGATTCTATTGCTAAAGAACCAGAAGCCGATAGCATGCCAACCTCAACCCAGCAACAGGGTTTTGGCGATTTTACATTAGAAGAACTTCAACAAAAATTACAGGAAGCAATTGCCGAAGAAGCCTATGAAAAGGCCGCAAGGTTAAGAGATGAATTGAATAAACGTGGAACATCTTAGTTTTGGTGGATCTAAAACGTTTATTCGCTCAAAATTTGTCGGAATCTTTTTCTCAATTACCCTCCATAAAAGCTAAATTCTAAAATGAGCCGGATTATTTTAAATAATTTAGGTTCATTTTGGATTATCATTCAAAATAGTTCTATATTCAGCTTTTACTTTCAATCATTCAAACTAAATTATTATTATGAATGTTAAGTTTCGCTTAACTATAATGAGTTTCATGCAATTCTTTGTATGGGCTGCCTGGTTAATTACAATTGCAAATTATTGGTTTGGAACCAAACAATGGGACGGCGCAGATTTTGGAATCATTTTTTCTACTATGGGCATCGCCTCGCTGTTTATGCCTACCCTAACCGGAATTTTAGCCGATAAATGGATTAACGCAGAAAAACTTTATGCGATTTTGCATCTTCTTTATGCAGCAACCATGTTTTACCTGCCGCAGGTGAATGATCCGCATACTTTTTTTTGGGTAATATTGGTAGCCATGTGTTTTTACATGCCAACCATAGCGCTGAGCAATTCGATAAGTTACACCACCTTAAAAAATGGAAATTTCGATGTAATAAAAGACTTTCCACCCATCAGGGTTTGGGGTACCATTGGTTTTATTGCTGCCATGTGGATTACCAATTTAACGGGTAACAAGGCAAGTGCCAACCAATTCTATATTGCAGGTATAAGTGCCTTATTGTTGGGTGTATACTCTTTTACGTTACCTGCTTGTAAACCTTTAAACTTAATCAGCGATAAAAAGACATTTACACAGAAACTCGGGCTCGAATCTTTTAAGCTTTTTACCGATTACAAAATGGCATTGTTTTTTATCTTCTCTATGTTTTTAGGAGCAGCATTGCAACTTACAAATGCTTATGGTGATGTTTTTCTTGATGAATTTAAATTATTTCCCGTTTTTGCAGAGTCATTTGTAATTAAATATTCTACCATCATTTTATCGATCTCTCAAATATCTGAAACACTGTTTATCCTGGCCATCCCTTTCTTTTTGAAAAGATTTGGTATTAAATGGGTAATTGCAATTGCCATGTTTGCCTGGGTACTGCGTTTTGGTTTATTTGCCTATGGCGATCCGTCAATCAACCTCTGGATGATCATTACTTCATGTATCGTTTACGGAATGGCATTCGATTTCTTTAACATATCAGGATCACTGTTTGTAGAAACATCAACTGCTCCAAAAATCCGTTCTTCTGCACAGGGTTTATTTATGATGATGACTAATGGCTTTGGCGCCGTCTTTGGCAGTTTGGTTTCAGGTTGGATGATTAGCCGCTTCTTTACCACTTACTACCATACCATTGGTTCGCTCTCGAAATATGTTAAAAGTGAGCAAGACAATGTACACTTGCTTAAATTTCTTAAAAATAAAGGAATTGATGTATTGCCTAACGGAGATCTGAGCAGAGACCTTGATGTAAAGGACTGGCATAACATCTGGTTAACTTTTACCATTTACGTACTTGTTATTGCTGTCGTTTTTGTGGTGATATTTAAACACAAACATACCCGGGCAGAAGTAGAAGCCATTAACCATTTATAATTTCAATTTATCCAATGTCAGCTGGTAAGTATAGAAAAGAACACAACTGCCTAAACTGTGGCGCTCATGTTGAAAAACATTATTGCAGTGATTGCGGTCAGCCAAATTTAGAATTAAAAGAAAGTTTCTGGGCTTTTATCAGCCACAGTATTGCACATTACTTTCATTTCGACAATAAATTCTTTCAAACCCTCTCTCCTCTTTTAACAAAACCAGGAAAGGTTACGCTCGATTATTTGGCAGGTAAAAGAGCTCGGTACATTAATCCGGTAAGCATGTATATCTTCGTATCCATCGTATATTTTTTGGTGGTCTATTCACCAAAACACGTTGAAAAGCACCCCGATAATGGACATATTGAGATTGAAAAGAAAAAGGATAAAAATGTTACTGACAGTGTAAATAAGGCACTAAAGCTTACAGGTATATCTAAAGAAATTGCAAACAAAGCTACAAGATCGATTAACGAAGCAATCAAGAAGAAAGAATTTGTAAAACTTGGTTTTGCTGATCAGGAGAAAGAATTGAATAGACTTAATGCAGAAAATGCTAAACTAAAGTCTGATTCTCTTGCTGATATGATCGAAGGATATAATGAGATTCATATTGAGCGAAACGATAGTACTTATGCTGCCTACTTATCGCGTCAGAAAAAGCTGCCCGTTGCAGAACAGGACAGTTGGTATAAAAAATTGATTAAAAAAAGGGCAATTACCATCGGAGAGAAATCGGAAGTGATCCAGGAAACTTTAGAGCATAACCGCCCAAAACAGTACTTTTTGCTGATGCCTTTACTGGCCTGGTTTATTATGCTCAATTTCAGGAAAAACCATATCTATTATCTAAACCATCTCATTTTTACCATCCATGGGATGATGGTTTACTTTATCATCTCCATTGTTACCCAACCAATTATTAAACATGTTTTTGGGGAAGATGCCTGGATTAGTAAAATTATTGAATTGGGTGTTATAATATATATATTATGGTATATGTTTCAGGCACTTACCATCTTTTATCAGCGAAAAACCTGGAGCACCATTTTTAAAATACTTTGGATTTTAATTCTTTATGCCGTTGCGCTTAAAATATCCGAACTGGTAATGATCAACCTGATTTATTACGTGGCTACTTAAATTACGTTGTCATTTCGACCACGCTTCGTTAAAAAAATGCCGTCATCTCGACTGGAACGCAGTGGAATGGAGAGATCTATCTCTGCAGATCTCTCGACTACGTTGCACTTCGCTCGAGATGACGGTTAGTGGATAAAAAATCTATCTCCATAAAAAAACCACTTGAGATACTCAAGTGGTTTTTTTATGGGGTTTTATAGAATTATTTTCTGTCTTTAAGCTCAACAAATTCCCTGTCAGTTTCGCCAACGTAAATCTGACGTGGACGACCTATTGGTTCCTTGTTTTCGTGCATTTCTTTCCATTGTGCAATCCATCCTGGTAAACGGCCTAAGGCAAATAAAACGGTAAACATTTCAGATGGAAAACCTAATGCGCGGTAAATAATACCTGAATAGAAATCTACATTCGGATATAACTTACGGTCGATGAAGTATTGATCAGTTAAAGCTGCTTCTTCCAGTTTTTTAGCAATTTCTAAAATCGGATCATCAATACCTAAGTTCTCTAAGATATCATCACAGGCTTTTTTAATGATTTTAGCTCTTGGATCGAAGTTTTTATAAACACGGTGACCAAAGCCCATCATACGGAACGGATCATTTTTGTCTTTCGCTTTTGCAATCCACTTCTCTGTATCACCACCATCAGCTTTAATCAGTTCTAACATATCGATCACAGCCTGGTTAGCACCACCATGCAGCGGACCCCAAAGTGCAGCAATACCAGCAGCGATTGAAGCGTATAAATTACAATCAGACGAACCTACTATACGAACAGTTGATGCTGAACAATTTTGCTCGTGATCTGCATGCAGAATCAGCAATTTATTCATGGCATTCACAACAATCGGATTCACGTCGTAATCTTCAGTACGTTGCCCAAATGTCATCCAAAGAAAATTGGTTACATAATCGTATTTATTTTTTGGATAAATAAGCGGATGACCTAAAGATTTTTTATAAACAAAAGAAACAATGGTTGGAAATTTAGCCAAAAGTTTGATAATGGTTAAATCTTGTTCTTCTGCAGTTTGATTTGGTTTCAAACATTCAGGATAGAATGTAGATAATGAGAAGATTAACGAACCCAATTGACCCATTGGATGAGATCTTGATGGATAACCATCGAAGAATTTCTTCATATCCTCATGGATCAGGGTGTGCTTGCTGATATCAGCCTGTAAATCTTCCAGTTGTTTTTGTGTTGGAAGATCTCCGTAAATAATCAGATAAATCACTTCTAAAAAACTCGACTTTGCGGCAAGCTCTTCAATAGAATATCCCCTATATTTTAAAATGCCTTTTTCACCATCTAAAAAAGTGATTTTACTCTTTGTAGAACCAGTATTTTTAAAACCAGTATCTAAAGTTACGAAGCCCGTTAGATCTCTTAATTTCGAAATATCAATGGCCTTTTCATCTTCTGTTCCTGTAATTACTGGCAATTCTATTGTCTTACCATCAACTTTTATCTCTGCAATATCTGACATATTATTGTATTATGTTTATAGCTTTCTAAATTATATAAAATTAATATACATGCATAACAAATCTGTTAAATTAATATGAATAATTGGTCAAAATGACGTAACAATCATGCTTAATTAAACCAGTTTTAGCACCTATTTTGATTTAATCTCTTCGGCAACTCTACCACATTCTAACATTTCGTTACCATAATAAGGGTTTCTAATTTCCTTTTCAGTTGATAACCAATCACCTCCGTCTCCTTTATTCGCCATAGGGCAATGCTGGACATATATCGTGCCTTTTTCTATTTCTGCATTTTTAAGTAAAGCGATTAAATCAGCACTTAAAACCGTGAAATCTTTTCTTTGCGAAACGAGATTCTTGCTTGACGCGATTTTGCCTGCAACAGCTGCAGTAGGCTCGCAACCTTTATAGGCAGCCAAACTCGTTTGTAACTTTGCTGCAGATTTTTGTGCGCTGGCAGAATCTGATTTTACCAGTGCATTTTTTAAATCTACATATTGGTTAAAGATTTCAGATTTCTGCTTGTCTTTTATGGAAACCTCATTTTTAACCGATGCTGAATCCGTTTTTGTTGAATCTTTAGTTTCTGTAGATTTTTTTTCTGCCTGGTTGCAGGCCATTAGAATGGTAAGTATTGCTATTCCGAATATTCTTTTCATGGTATTTGGTTTTCGGCTCAAAATAGCAATTTAAATGGTAAATAAATAAAAAAGTCCCGACTTTCATCGGGACTCCAAAATTATATGATGTTTGAATTATAATTTAAAATTATAGGCCAACCTAAGGTTAAATTGTCCTGTTTTCATGAAGTAAAGATCGGAAGCGCTGTTGTTCACATAACCTTCATATTTTACACCAAGATCAAGGCCGTTTTTCCATTCGTAACCTAAACCACCGGTATAAATAAAGTTCATGTTAGCACCACCTTTGATGGCCAGTCCCGAACCAAGTTCTGTAGCCAGGTACATCCTTTCGATTGGGAATACCCTAACACCGCCCATTACAGGAATAAATTCGAATTTTAGCGGGCTACCTTTCCATTTTAAACGGGTATAACCTCCAGAAGCTGTAACGGCTACATAAGGGCTTAAATCATACTGAAGTTTTACATCTGCACCATAACCATAATCCATTTCAGATTTGTCTGGAAATAATCCGGCATTTACACCTACACCTATTTTAAAAGCCATACCGCTTCCTGATGTCATTGGCTCGGTGGAACCCATAGTTTGCGCTTTTAAATTAGAGGTGGTTAAAATTGCTAGGGCCGTTAAAGTCGTTGCAAAAAGTTTAGTAGCTGTTTTCATTTTAAAAATATTTTAAGTTATTAATTAAGGATTTAACTTATATACGTTAAAACAGCTATGGTGGATTTTCAAATTTTCATTTTTTTCAGAATGTTATGAAATAAAAAAGCCCCAACCAAAGTCGGGGCTTTCCTATATTATTTAGCGGGATGATTATAAGTTAAATCCGTAAGCTAAACGTAGGCCAACATAACCATCGCTGCGACCATCTCTTGCTAAGCCTTCATATTTAAGGCCTAAGTCTAAACCGTTACTCCATGCATAACCAACAGCTGGTGAATACACAAATGATGTACCACTACCTTCGTTTGTACCAAAACCAGCACCCAATTCTGCTAAACCATAAATGCCAGAACCAGATTCATTAAAGAAATATTTAACACCAGCTTTTACAGGGATGTAGCCAAAATCAGGAACATTTATACCACTATTACCAATTTCCTTACCTAAAAAGCGGGTATAACCAGTAGTTACAGGGATTGATAATTGTTTATCAATATCAAATTGATAACGTAAATCTGCACCAAGCGCCACACTATATGCGTCGCCGCTTGTTGGTACACCACCGAAAATACCTATTCCTAATTTTTGAGAAGATTGCGCATTAGCATTTGTAGTAAAGAATAAAGCCACAACAGCTGCTGAAGTAGCAATGATTTTAGTAATTGTTTTCATTTTAAGATATTGTTTTTTAGTTAAACTAATATGCTTGAACAAATACAAAGGCTGTGCCAAAAGGGCTTTTTTTATACTATTTAGGCCGTAATCCAACGCTAAGATGACCAATAAAAGTTAATTTTCACCATTTGAAACTTTTTCAATTACCAACTGTTTTAACAGATTTGTTGATGCAGATGCGTCCAGCCAGGTGATTTCCACATTGTCCTTTTCCATTTTCCTGAAAAAGGTATTTTGTCGTTTTGCATATTGGCAAATGGCAGTACCAAGTCTCCGCTTTAATTCTTCAAAAGTGAATAATCCATCCAGATAATTCACAATGTATTTATATTCCAGTCCGTAGAAAACCAATATTTCTTTGCTAATGCCTTCTTTAAGCAATTGTGCTACCTCTTCAACCAAGCCTGCTTTAAATCTTTTGTTAAGTCTTGTTAAAATTTTAGCTCTGGTCACTTCCACTTCATTCTTCAGCCCAAAAATAATGGGTTTAACTTCTGGCCGCTCTACAACTTCCAATGTGTGATATTTTAAATAATCTGCTATTTCTAATGCGCGGATCAATCTCTTTTTAGAGGATAGGTCAACATGATCGCTGTCATGGCTCTTTTCATTTTGCAATTTTAAAATCAATTCCTCTTTCGATAATAAATCTAGTTGATCTCTTAACTGTTGATTTACCGGAACAGCAGTAAATGTTTGATTTTGCAGAAGGCTATGGATATACATTCCCGTTCCGCCACAAAGGATGGGGATTTTGTTTTTTTTTATTATAGATTCAAAGGCCTGATAGAAATCGTTTTTAAAAGCGTCTACATGATAACGTTCTCCAGGGTTTAAAATATCAATTAAATGATGAGGAATTTTTTTTCCGTTAATATGATATTCTTGCAAATCTTTCCCCGTACCAATGTCCATCCGTTTAAAAATCTGACGGCTATCGGCACTAATAATTTCTCCATTTAAAGCATCTGCTATGCTTACGGCCAACTTGGTTTTACCAGAGGCAGTTGCGCCTAAAATAATGATGAGGTTATACTGATCCATTAAAACTGGAGAATAAACTTTAAACTTCCTGTATTAAACACTTCCCGTGTAAAAACCTCCTGGTCTTTTTTAAGCTGACGATTTAGATTTTCATCTAATCCGTAAGTCTGAGGTTCCAAAACCGCGGTTTGCTTGAAACCCAATTTGAGATAAGCCTCCCCCGCCGACCAGTCTCGATCTGCGTAAGTCATCAGGTCATTAGGTTCATAGGTTGCAGCGAAAAAAGAAATCAGTTTACTTAATCCTCCAGTAATGGAATAACCCGCTTTAACGGCAAACCTGATCAGCTCTGCAGATTTATAATTTTCAGTATGGTTCATTTTGCGCAGTGCAGAAAAGGTAGCAACAGCCACAAGTTCATCTTTTTCAAATAAACCAATTTTATAACGGCTACTTACTGATCCCTGTAAATGGTTTTCTGTTAAAAAAGAATCAGCAACGGGTTTAGTAATTTTGCATACTTTGGTTTTCCTGCCATGAATGCGGACGTTTTCACCAATCAGGGATTTTATTCTCGCTAAAACCTGGTCTGGTTTTGATATCCAAAGGTCTTCCCATAAGTGTATGATTTTAATGCCTTCCTGATGATATCTTTCTTGAAGCTTAATGAGCGCCTGCGAATTGAACTTATTATTTAAACTGACGAGGTTGATGATGAGTTGATCATCAATCCGTAATAAATGAAATCCATCTTCTAAATAAAAAAAGCACCCAATTTTGTGATGAGCAAGTGCTAAACAAAATTGCTGGTGCCAGTTATCCTCGGTAATTAAATTATTCAATCAGCAGAAAGTTATTCAGAAAAATTATCTGCTGCAAATTTAACCATCAGATTGTTAAATCCATTCTTTTTCTTTAAAGTTCGTATGGATAATCTCCACTAAAATTTCTACTTCTTTTAATTTGGCATCATCAAGGGTTGAAATTTTAAAACCCGCTTTATGATCACCAAAATCATGTAAATCATGATTTTCTGTAGAAAATTCATCTGTATTGATTTTAACTTCTACAACATCACCGTTAATATAAACACCTGTAAAAAAACGTTCGGTCACTTTTTCGCCGTCTAATTCAATGTTTTTTTCACTGTAGAGATCATACCCGTTTTCCGAATTTTCGTGGACCGTATATCCGCGGGTAGCGTATGGCTGTACACCTGCCCTAATGGTTTGAAAAATTTCTACAAGATCAGTTTTCATAATGCAATTGTTTTAGAAATTAAACACCATAAAGTGCTTATTGTTTAATTTTTATTCTTCGAGCCACCAGCGCCCGGTAGGTAAATAAGCACCCAACACTACAGTTTCACCCAATTTTGGAGTCACTAAAGGAAGCTGTTTCGCTGCAGCCGCTAAAACAACTCTTTTAATAGGTTCGTTCCAGGGATGCATGGCTAAGCTAAACTTACCCCAATGCACTGGCATTAAAACTTTTGCTTTTAAATCGATTGCAGCCTGCACCGTTTGTTCGGGAAACATGTGGATGTACGGCCAATAGGCATTGTATTGACCACACTCGAGCAAGGCTAAATCAAAGGGGCCAAACTCCTCACCTATTTTGGCGAAATGTGTATCATATCCAGAATCGCCACCTAAAAATAGTTGGCAGTTTGCAGTTTTCATTACAAAGGCCGACCAAAGCGTTTGATTTCTTTTAAACTTTCTCCCGGTAAAATGTCTCGCCGGAACAGCTGTTAATTGTAAGTTGTTAAATAATGTTATTGATTCGTTCCAGCTTAGTTCATGTATGTTTTCCTTTTTAATCCCCCATCGTTCCAGATGTGAACCTACTCCCAGCGAAGTAACAATACTTTTAACTTGCGGTGCAATTTTTAAAATACTATCATAATCGAGGTGATCATAATGATCGTGTGTGATGATCAGGATATCGATATTTTTAAATTCCTCTGCTTTTATTACGTCGGTGCCCAAAAAGGCCTTGCTCCCGATAAATGAAAATGGAGAAGGAGTTTTGCTAAATATAGGATCAACCAGAATTCTCAAGCCAGCTATTTTAATCAGGTAAGAAGAATGCCCAAACCAGATAATTTCGGGCGCATCGCTTTTAGGAGTGCCGTTTAAGTCGGGTAAAATATATGGAAGCGCTTTATCCGGAGCCTTATTCGGGTGTTTTTCGAAAAGGAATGCGCTCAAAACCTTAAAAAAACTAACTCCTTCAGGTTGCATGGGCGTTAACGACTCGTTTTGCAAGGCACCATCACGATAATTAGCCAAATGGCGGATTTTTTCCAAACGCAATCCCTTTGGCAAACGCCCAAAAACCGGAAGATTTATAATGAATAAAAATGCAATAAAGAGAACGAATACAATATATAAGGTTATCATGTTATTTGTTAATTCAGGCAAATTATGAATATGCTTTTATAAAAATAACATGCCATGGATATTTGACGTATGGATTACTGTTAAGGATTTTAAACAGCAATTCCTCCACTGGCTACGGCATTGTTGAAACACTTAAAAGCAACTAGAATAAGCAAAACCCGATTATAACAAACCTTAATTTATAATTGAAAAAGATTGATATTTATAATAGAGGAAAGAATGAGAAAAAGACATCGCAAACGTTTGATTAATTTGTATTATTACACATCGAAGAAATTTAATGTAGTTTAGCACTCAGAATGCAGTCGAAACCAACAACCATCAAAGAAATAGCCAGAATCTTAAACATTTCTCCATCCAGCGTTTCCAGGGGATTACATGATCATCCGAGCATCGGGGCAGTTACCAAAGAGAAAATTAAGCAGCTGGCGAAGTCGTTAAACTATGAGCCCAATAATGCAGCAATTCTTTTTCAAAAAGGGAAAACATATACAATTGGCGTAATTTTACCCGAGTTATCAGAACATTTTTTCTCCATCGCTATTTCTGCAATTGAAGATGAGGCCATTAAGAAAAATTATACCGTAATTTTTGCTCAATCGCACGATTATTATGAGCAGGAAGTAAAGCTCGTTGAAAAAATGAAAAATCAACGGGTTGATGGATTATTGGTTTCCATCAGTAAAGAAACGTCTAAGTTTGATCATTTCGAAAAACTTAATTCATTTAATATACCAGTGGTGTTTTTTGATCGGATACCGCCATTAAAAAACGTGCACTATGTTGCATGTAGTCTGGAAAGTGCGACAGTAAAAGCTGTAAATTATCTTTTGAAAAAGGGACACAGAAGTATTGGAATGATTAATGGCCCAAATACCTTATATGCGAGTGAGGAGCGCAAGGATGGCTATGTGCAGGCAATTACTTTTAACCGCTTAAAATTCGATCCATCCTTAGTAATAAACTGCGATTTAACCGAGCAAGGTACAATAGACGCTGCCGAACAGTTTTTAAACCACAAAAGAAAACCGACGGCTATCGTTGTTTTTAATGATTATGTGGCGCTGTTTCTGATCAGATACTTTAAAAAGTTAAATGTAATTAATGATTTTGATATAGTGAGTTATTCAAATTTGCCTATTATCAGCTACTTAGATAATTCACCTGTAGCATCAGTAGAGCAATATCCATATTTGCAGGGACAAAAAGCCGCCAATATCTTGTTAGATCTTATTCATAGTCCTAACTCTGAAAACCAAGCCTACTACAATACCATAATAGAGTCTGATCTCATTATAAACGACGTAAAAGAATAAACAAATGTTTGTACTGAATGACTAGCTTTTGTTTAAACTTCCTGGCAAAACATTATACTGTTTTTTAAAGGCTGTGATAAAGTGTTGTGCATTTTTATAACCTACAAGAAAAGAAACTTCATTTACAGCTTTCTTTTCATTCGATAAAAAATAATAAGCTTTTTCCATCCTGATCTTATAAAGATAGCCAAAAACAGTATATCCGGTTAGTTCCTTAAAGCCTCTTTTAAGCTTAAAATCATTAATACCAACCTTACGCGACAATTCCATTAACGAATTTGGATTTTGTAAATCGTACTCCACCAATTTTTTGGCCAATAGAATTTTTTCTACATCATCCTTTTTCATTACTCCTGTCTGTTTCTTTGGTTTTTGATTAAAATAAGCTATAATCAATTCAAATATCCTGGCCTCCAGATACAGGCGTTTTACCCTACCTTCGTGCCTGGGATAAATAATTTGCTGCAGTATTAAACCAATTTCCGGGCTAATGGATTTCTGGATGTTCTTTTTGAGATCATTAGCAAGTTCTGCACCTGTTAACTGGCAGAAATACTCTTGTGTGAGCTGTATATAAAGGCATCTGGTTTTTCCTACCACATTAAATTTAATCGAATTAATCAGGGCTATATTAAAGTCCTGCTCATTTTTAGCAAGAGATAAAAAATTATGTTGGTACCGGTTATGGCAATAATTAATCGTGCCGCTCAGGCAAAATAGAAAACCAATATGCTGTTGGGAAGATTCAAAGCAAAAACTTTCTTCCCGCTGCGGACCAATTTCGAAAATAGAAATATGAATCCCGCTAAACCATTTTTGGATGATGTGAAAGTTGAAATCATCTGTTTTTAATTCCGTTACAATCTCCTCTACATCTTTAGCTCCATCAAAATTATCTGGGTAGGTATGTTCATAAATAATTTTTCCTTCTGGATCGGTTGAGAGTTTAACTTTCATATTTATTTAATCCGTTTAGCGGTATTAATTATCCGTTTGACGTTATCTGTTTTTAATGAATATCTACAAATTTGCATAATTATTTATAATTAGTCTAAATAAATGAAGATATATTTATCAATTGCCTTATTACTTTATGGATTTGTTACTGCTGCTCAAGAAATTAAAACGGATACAGTAAAGGCAAATGATTTAAGAGAGGTAGTGATTACGGGGCAATACGGGCCGCAAACTTTGAAAAATTCAGTTTACAATGTAAAAACCATAAGTGCAGAAAGGATTAAGTTAAGGGCAGCAACCAATGTACAGCAGATTTTAAATACCGAACTTGGCTTTCGTTTTAGTAATGACCTAACCTTAGGTACAACCGACGTTTCTTTAATGGGGATGACCGGTAGAAATATCAAAATTTTACTGGATGGTGTACCGATGGTAGACCGTTCGGATGCCCGCGAAAGTTTAAATCAGATAGACGTTAATACCATTGAAAGAATAGAAATTGTAGAGGGTCCAATGTCTGTTGTATATGGTACCGATGCCTTGGCTGGCGTAATCAATATTATAACGAAAAATCCTGGTAAGCAATTGCTGAGTGTTCATGCGCGTGTACAGGAAGAGACAGCTGGAAAAGAATATAACCTGCTTCATGGTGCGGGTCAGCATAATCAGAATCTAAGTATTAGCTGGCAGCAAAAAGGCTGGAGTGTTTTGCTTGGTGCATCACATAACGATTTCGGTGGCTGGAATATGGCTCCGAAAACAGCATTTTTAGAAGAATTTAATAGTTATAAAAATCAATGGAAGCCTAAGGAGCAATGGCTTGGGAATACTAAAATCGGTTATAGAAATCAAAATTTTAATATATGGTATCGTTTAGATGGGCTAAATGAGGATATAGATTCGCGTTTCGGAATAAATCCATCAAGCTTCGAAGGGAAGCTATCTACCTATACCACCAAACGTTATACACAACAATTGCAGTCTGAATGGAGGGTAAATGATAAATTACAGGTCACCGCCATAGGAGGTTACACCGATTTGCAACGATCAACCCATACCGTTATCCATAATTTCACAAACAACACAGAACGATTAAGCGTAGATAAGGGTGAACAAGATATCGCAAAATTCAACTCAACTATTTTTAGGGCCACTGCAATTTACGTATTGAATAAATCAATTGTATTTCAGCCCGGAATCGAATACAATAGAGACGCCGCTAGTGGACAGAGAATTAGTGGATCGCCGATCATTAATGATTATGCAGCGTTTATTTCTGCCGAGATTAAACTTGCTAATGGAATAAGTTTAAGACCAGGACTGAGGTTTATTAAAAATTCCATTTATGATGCCCCTCCTATAATTCCTTCATTAAATGCCAAGTTTACTTTAACCAAAGACTTAGATCTTCGATTGGCTTACGCTAAAGGTTTCCGTTCTCCAGCTTTGAGGGAATTATATTACGATTTTGTAGATGCGAGTCATAATATTTTAGGTAACCCCAATTTAAAAGCCGAAGAATCGAACAGCTTTAATGGCTCATTGGCCTGGGCCGGCGTACATGACAAAGATTTGCAGTTCCGTTCTACGCTATCAGGTTTCTACAATTTGTTTAAAAACAGGATTAATTTTGCCCAGTCTCCTACAGACAACTCTATAACCTCACTATTTAACGTAGAAAAATATAAAACAACTGGTGGTACATTGGATAACACCTTGATTTACAAAAATATTCAGGCTACACTGGGTGTATCATATATCGGCCGATACAATGATTTAAGGGTGAGCAACCCAGACCTGGAGACTCCTGAATTTGCATGGGCTACGGAAGTAAACTCGAATATTACTTATACGCTTCCGAAAATAAATGGGAGTATCAGCCTCTTTTATAAATATACAGGGAGCTTACCAAACTATAAACTTACTATAGAAAACGATCCCAGCTCGGTAAGACTAACGAAAATCAGTGATTTCCATACCGCAGATTTAATGCTGAACAAAAATCTTTTTAAATCCCTAACCATTAATGCCGGTATAAAAAACCTTTTTGATGTTACACAATTGAGTAACACTTCAACCGCTACCGGCGGAGCGCATAGCACAGGTGGTGATGTTCCATATAGTTATGGTCGATCGTATGTACTTGGACTAATTTATAACTGGAATAAACTTTAACAATAAATAACATAATTAAAACAAGATGAATAAACTTAACTCAATGATCATTGTGGCCTTTTTGGCTATAACATTTACGGCTTGTAAAAAAGATACCGACGAACCCATTTTTGTTGCTCCGCCTTCTGATGGAAGTACGTTAACACTTAACGGATTAATTGGTGCTGAAGCTGGAAGCGCCGCAGGAAATAGTGTTTATGTAGATTTTAGTACTGATAAACAAACTTCCGTAGCTAGATCATCGTGGGATTTAGGTTTTTATAGTGGATCTGATTTTAGGGTTATTCTTAACAATACAACTGGCGCAGGCGCAAAAGTAATTACTACCACAAATGCAAGTCTTGCCACTGTAGGTGAGGCTGATACTTTGGGCTTAACATTGGCAGTTAGTCAGGCTGGCCCTGCGAATACTGATTTTGCTTATTTTGACGCTATAAACGGTAGTCTTTCAAGCACGGTAATTCCTGCAGTGTCTGCTACAGCCGCTGATAACAAAATTATTATTTTAAATCGTGGTACTGGTGGTGGTATTGCAGCAAGATCTTGGATCAAGCTTAAGGTAACCAGAAATTCATCAGGTGGTTATACTTTACAATATGGTAAAATCAAAGAAACTACAAATTTTACAACAGTTGATATTTCAAAAGATGCAAACTTTAACTTTAAGTTCGTATCACTTTCAAATGGAGCTATTGTTAACGCACAGCCAGAAAAAGCAAATTGGGATTTGGAATGGACTTACTCTGTTTACCAGACTACTTTTTCAGGTGTTCTGGTTCCATACAACTTTTCTGACCTGATTTTCTTGAATTACCTAAATGGTGTAACTGCAGGTGTAGTTACGACAAGTACCATTAGTTATGCAGATTTTAAGGAAGCCAATATCAGCGGTGTAACTTTTAAAAGCAATCGCGATGCCATTGGATCAGATTGGAGAAGCACGCAACCAGCTACCGGTGTTAAAACGGATATTTTTTATGTAATTAAAGACGGAGTTGGTAATGTATACAAATTGAAATTTGTTTCAATGGGTGCAGGTGATGCTGGTACACGTGGTAAACCGGTTATCGAATATAAATTGGTTAAAAAAGGATAATATAAGCTAAGGCTTAATAAAAATATGTTTTGTTAGTTGGATACAAGCTCTCCGCGATGGAGAGCTTTATCTTTTTGGGCTAGGCCGTAGACTTACGAGGTTTGATATGCATACTGCCTGTTAATCTCGTAAGTCTGGCTCAAGATAGATACACAGCTGCATAGAGCGGAAAAGTTAGTATTTGTATTTAGCGTTAGCTAGTTAGAATCCTAAAACAAGTTAAGGAAGACGATGTGCGAAGCTGCAGACTTACGAAGTTTGACACGCATATACGGTTAAACTTCGTAAGTCTAACGAATGCTATAAACGCAAAAAGGGGCCTGGCATACCAGAACCCTTTTTGTTTCATACTCGCGAAATATTATTTTCCAGAGTTTTTCTTGTCAGTTACTTCTGCACGGATTTCTTGTGCTAAAACTTTAAGATCTTGCATTGCTTTACGCACACGAGTACCAGCAGCTGCGTTGCCAGCATTATAAAATTTTTCTACATCTGCTTCAATAGCAGCAACAGCAGCTTTAACTTTTGAGAATTTTTCCATCGCTAATTGATGTTTTTAAGGTTTAAAAAATTTATTTTTTCAATAATACATATTTACCTTGAATTAACAACAGAAAGCAAATATTTATTTGAAATAAGTTTTGCACATTTTCACAATGAAAAAAATGCCCTTACACTTATTGCAGCCCCATTTTTCACAATTCGATGATAAAATATTATCCCTTATGCAATTTGCTCAGAGAGCTTAATCAGGTTATTGAAGGTAAAGTTGGCACTATTTACACAGCGTTCATAATCTGCTTCAGCAACATGCTGATTGATTATAGAAAGAAATATTTTCCATTTTGTGCTAAGTTCCTCACCGTAAACACCATAATAATTCAGACCCTCTTCGTGGTTTTTAAAATTTGGATTGGCTAAAAGATGCCTTTTAATTACGTTACCGCCCAATGTTGCCCCTTCCAGTACATATAATGCACCTAAAACTTCTGCCGTATTTTTTTCTGGAACAAATAATTCAAAATTTAACTCTGGCAAGGTTAAACTGTTTATATTCCAGTAATTTAAGTCTTGCTCTAAAGCACCTAGCTTTAAGCGGTCCTTCATACCCAATTGCCCAGCAATGGTTGAGTCTAAACTATTTGCGAGTGTATTTTCTAATTTCTGGTGAATGATATAATTAATAGTTAACAACTTTTTATACTGATCGGTACTTAAGGTATTGTTCATAATCTCATTAACGAACATCAAGGATTCTAATCTTTTATGATTTTGTGCAGTTTCGGTTCTCAATAAATTGGAAATCATATTTGGGAGTTTATTACTAAATAAAAAAGATTCGGGCATTAGCCCGAATCTATCCATATTTTTTATTCAATTTTAATTTAATTTTAAATGTTGGTTAAACCAAAAGTCGTGTACGGAATGTACACATTTAACTAAGTTTTCGTAACCGTCAGGTTTGGTAAGGTATGCATTCGCGCCAAATTCGATTGAGGCCTTAACATCGTCGGGATTATCGGATGTTGAAAACAAGATTACGGGTATGGATTTAAGGTAGGGAATATCCCTGATAAATTTTAGTAAATCCAAACCGGATAAGCCTGGTAAATTCAAATCGAGCAAAATTAATTTGGGTTTAGTTTTATTTTCTGCAAAACCCTGAAGTTTTTTCAATGCTTCTACCCCATCTTCAACTATCGTTAAATTCAGTGTATCCTTAACTTCCTGTACAGCACTTTGCATAAAAAAAGCATAATCTATATCATCCTCAACATAAAATATATCTGGTGTTTTCATTTATCTGTTTTTAAAAGCTACAAAAAAGGTCGATCCTACATTTAACTTACTCTCAAACCAAACTCTGCCATGATGTTTTTCTACAACCCTTTTTACGATAGCCAGTCCCACTCCTGATCCTTCAATCTCCTTCACATTATCCATACGTTTAAAAAGCTCAAAAACCCTGTCATAATAACGATTATCAATTCCTATACCATTGTCTTTAACCGAATAGATAATCTCCCCTCCGTCTACATACGCAGAAACTTCAATTTGGGGTTGCTCAACCATAGCAGAGTACTTTACAGCATTTCCAATCAGATTTGTAAAAACCTGCGTAATCATGGTTTTATCTCCTTTGATGTTAGGAAGTTGTCCTAAAATTAACACTGAATGATCTGCTTTATAGGCCGACCATACCTCGGTTTTGATGTCTTTAAGCAAAGATTCCATGTTAACAGTTTCAAAATGAATTTCAGAACGGCCAACTCTCGCTAAATTTAAAATCTCCTTAATCAATAAGTTCATTTTATCAGCGCCAACCAAAATCCTGCTTAACATTTTTTTACCTCCCTCATCTATACTCTTGTTTTTAAGCATTAGCTCTGTATAGGTTTTAATCGAGGTAAGCGGAGTTCTCAGATCATGAGATATGGTATAGCTAAACGTATCCAGTTCTTCATAAGCGGCCTGCAGCTTCTCATTAAGTGATCTAATTTCATTCGCCTTTTTATTGATATCTGCAATGATAATTTCGCGTATCCTCAACACAGAGGCAACTTCTTCAGCCATCCATTTTTCAGAGGTATTATTAACTACCTCCGACCAGATTTCGAAAGATTTGCGCGGAGACAGGCTCATTAAACCATTTTCTGATTCAACTACGGATTTATCCGGATTTCCAGCCCAATTTACATCGGTAATCATTTCGCGTTTAAACCAAATAATCATTTCGCCCAGTTCTTTATTTATTAAACAAGAAAGAATGCCAGAGGCGATTGACTTATATTTTTTAGCCGGAGAATAGATTTCAGACAACCGATGGGTATAATATATCGACTCATCGTTGGTCGTTTTCAACCATTCAGCAAGTTCCCTTATATCTTCTTCTAATGGTACATTTCCAATGGTTTTGAGTTCATTTTCAAAAATAACAGCAACTCCGGATGCTTTGGTCGCATCTAAAATAGTACGTTTATGAGTGGTTATAGCCTCAATTAAATATTTATCGCGTGTTAAATGCTCAGACAGGATATTCGCCGTACTTTTAAACTGCTCGATAATTTTTGCATCTTCTTCTTCCTGGCGGTATTCCAATGCTGAGGAAAGAATTTGTCCAATTAACTTCGCACCTTCTCTTGCCTTATAATCTATAAACTTTGGACTATAATTGTGGCAGGCAATTAAACCCCAAAGCTCACCATGAGAAATCAGGGATATGCTAAAACTGGAGTGAACACCCATATTTTTTAAATATTGAATGTGTATAGGTGATACCGCTCGTAAACCTCCGTTTGTTAAATCAAGTGCTTCGTTTTCTTTGAAAGTAATAATGGGTGAATCGGCTACATTTACGTCAGCAATTAGTCTGGTTAAATTCAGTTTATATAGTTCTCGTGCTTGTTTCGGAATATCTGATGCGGGATAATGTAAGCCAAAAAAGGACTCTAACATTTCTTCTTTTTCTTCTGCAACAACTTCTCCATGTCCATCCTCTAAAAACTTGTAGACCATAATACGGTCGTAATTGATCAATCTTTTTACTTCTTTGGCTGCTCCCTTTAATAAGGCCGAAATATTTTTACCCTGGAGCATAGATGAAGCAGAACGGCCAATTGAACTTTGAATGTCGAACTGCAGCGTAACGGGTTCAAATTCTAATAACCAGTCGTTTTTTGACGAAGAAATAATGAGGTAAAATGGAAGTCCGTTAATCTCAATAGGGTGTGGACTAATGGCATCAAAACTTTTACGGATAATACCCAGTTTAAGCAAGTCTTCAATGTTAAACGCAGAATCTTGTTGTTTAATAAAATGATTTATCTCAGACAGTGGTTTATTTAATAAGTTCCTGGCTGGTTCTTTTAAGAAATCTCCTGTATTTTCACTCAAATAGGTAATGGTTGAACTGTTCTTATCAACAGCCACGAGGAAACCATGTGATTGAATTTTGCCTGGTATGTGAATAGGCTCTTTATCACAATTGGTTAGGTCTACAGAAAATTTAGTCATATGTATTTTTTTGCAGCATATTTAATCTTACGAATTAACAAATATAAAGCGTATATTTTAGAATGTCTATAATTTGATAAATTCGGATTTGAGATTTGTTTTTTATTATATATTTGTTTCAATTTAAAAAAATCATTCAAACTTTGGCAAAGAAAAATATTTTGGTTATTGAAGATAACCATGCAATCCTTGATGTTATAACGCTTATTTTAGAAAGCGAAGCTTTTAATGTTGATGGGCTAAACAAAGGTGCTAACTTTATTAATCATGTTCATGAATTTAATCCAGATGTAATAATTATGGATATTATGCTCCCTGATGTTGATGGAAGGGTACTTTTAAAAGAATTGAAAGAGACTGAGGCTACAAGTCATATTCCTGTATTAATGATTTCTGCCCGTTATAACGCTAGCAACTACACATTAGATGGCATAGAAGCAGATGATTTTATGGCCAAGCCTTTTAACATTGACGAATTGATGGATAAGATTTATGCTTTACTGAGAAAATAGGCTATTATTCAGGCATACCCGGCAATTTTATTCCCCCAAGTTTTAGGTTTTTCATTAAAACTTCCAGAAAAGAGAGTTTAGTATCTGTAAATCCGTGCGCATTGACCCATATATTTATATTTGCCCTATAACCACTATCTTCTAAAGCAGACACGCCTATTCTTCGTTCTGGTGTTTTTAAACAAGAACTAAATTCATCAACAGTTTTATTGAAAATAGAAACAACTTTTTCATAATCGATTCCATAACTAAATTTAATTTCAATATCCAATCTTCTAATCCCTTCCCTGCTAATATTGATAATCACTTCATTCGATAATTTACTATTTGGAATAACTACTGTTCTATTGTCAAAGGTTTTAACTATGGTGTAAAATATCTGGATTGAGGTTACTGTTCCTTCCTGGCCTTGTGCAATAATATTATCACCTACAACAAAAGGTTTTAATAGTAAAATCAATACTCCGCTGGCAAAATTTTGCAGGGTACCTGATAATGCTAAGCCTGCCGCAACACCGATACCACCAATAAGCACGGTTAAAAAAGTAAGCTGAATGCCAATAATCTGCATTACCGTAAGTACTAATAAAATTCTTAAGGTAATCAGCATTAAGCTGGTTAAAAAAGGGCGCAATGATGGATTTACATCTTTTCGATGCATGCCGCCCTGCATCCATTTTCCTAATAACTTAATTAGCCACAATCCTAAAAAAAGGATTAGCAAACCTAAAATTACAGATGGTCCTTTATCAATTATCCAATCGTAGGCTTTATCATAAAAACTATTGATATTATTGGCATCAGTCTTCATAAACTAAAGATTCTTCTCTAAAAATATTACGGTTTTTTATGTTTAACGGGAGTGTCTTTTGAAACACTTACTTTCTTTGCATCTTTGGCTGATGTTACTTTGTCATCAGCTCCTTTAGCTTTTACATTTTCCGGTGCAGTAGCCTTGCTACTTTCTGCCGCTGTTTTAGCATTTTTCATTTTCTGTTCTTTTATAATTAAATTATTCTTCGGCGTTGAGCCAAGCTTTGGCTTCTTCTATCTCTTCTGGTTTAAAACCTTTAGATTTACCTGGTGTAACTACTGTAAAAATATCAGTAAACCACTCCACTCCTTTTTCGGCACTTACTACAGCAATTTTTTTCCATTTGACAAAATTCTGCAGGCCAGCTTTAACATCCTCTACCCACGCACCAGCTGTGAAATTTTTCACATCGGTTTCTAACACAAGCAAATACCTGATTTCATTAAATCGTTCAGCCGTTCTTTTCAAGCCGGTTAATAAAACGCTCTTTACATCGTCGCTTGTCACTTCTCCGGTAGCTCTTACACCAAAAATATGATCTGGTAATCCTGTTATTTCTGTTAGCATAAAATTTCGTTTATTTAAGAACACCATAATTCACCAAGATGTTTGCTATTTAAATAAATTCTGAAAGTTGTGTCGTAACCCAAACACTATCTTGCTGATACTGTTATAGAAACAATATTTATAAATAAACAATCCTATGGAGATAAATTTCTTAAAATCTTTTACGCTTGCTTGTGGGCTGGCTGTTTTACTTTCTGCCTGTACGGGTGGAATAAAAAATACAACCGTTACAGATTCGACTACGACTGATTCAACACTGGCTGCAGCATTAAGACCCGCTGGCCCTGCCCCTGAATGGGGGAAAACAATAAAGCCGGAAATGCAGGTGGTTATAGAAAAACTAAGTAGTTATGGAGATAAACCTTTAGAAACTTTAAGCGCTGCTGATGCGCGCAAGAACCATACACCAACGGATGCCGTAATGGATTTAATAAAACAGAATAACATTATAGTACCTGTACCTAAGGTAGATACCATGGGAAAGGATATTGATGTTACCGGCGGTAAAATCCATTTGCGTATTTACACCCCGAAGGGAGGAAATGGACCTTATCCACTCATTGTTTATTACCATGGTGGCGGTTTCGTTATCGCTAATTTAGATATTTATAACGCATCTGCCCAGGCTTTGGCAGAGCAGGTTGGTGCAATTGTAGTTTCTGTGGCTTATCGCTTAGCCCCCGAAAATAAATTTCCTACCGCGCATAACGATGCTTTTACTGCTTATGAATGGGCTGTAAAAAACGCAGTAGACTTAAAAGCCGATCCGGCAAAAATTGCAGTTGTTGGCGAAAGTGCAGGTGGTAATTTAGCGGCAAACGTATCTATTACGGCCAGAGACAAACATATTATGCTTCCTGTACACGAAGTTTTGATCTATCCTATTGCTCAGGCGGACATGAATACTGAATCTTATAAAATGTATCAAAATGCAAAACCGTTAAACAAGGCAATGATGGGCAGGTTTAATGAACAATACCTAAACACGATGATTGAAGCGCAAGATCCTAAAATATCTTTGATTAATGCCAATTTAAAAGGCCTTCCATCAACAACCATTATTACTGCAGAAATAGATCCGTTACATGATGATGGTATCATGTTAGCCGATAAACTAAAAGCTGCAGGCGTTAAAGTGAATACAAAGAATTATGAGGGCGTTACGCATGAGTTCTTTGGTATGGCTTCGCTTGTATCCGAAGCAAAGGCTGCTCAGGCTTATGCCGCTGATCAGTTAAAAGCTGCTTTTAAATAAAAAACAGCCCTGGAGTGGTATTTACTCCAGGGCTGTTCTTTCATGGCGTTTTGCGTTGAGCGTTTTTAACTCAAAACTCCCAACTGCAGACTCCAAACTAACTAAGCTCCTTTCTTCGAGCCTAAACTCTGCATCAATTGATCATACAAATCATCACTTGAAGCTTTTTGAGGTTTCATCTTTTTCACGGTAGCTCGTTTTCCTTTAGCTTTTGCCTTAATGATTTTCAATAATTCATTACTGTAATCATCTTTAAATGTACTGAGGTCAAATTTTGAGCTGTATTGTTTGATCAAAGCCAGCCCTACATCCATTTCTTTTTTGGTAATGGTAATATCATCAACCTTATTAATTTCCGACAGGCTCCTGATTTCCTGTTCGAATCTGATTTTTGTAATTACAATTACATGTTCCATAGGATGGATTACACAAAGGTTTTCTGTGTTCCTTAATACAAACCTGGCAACACCAGCTTTACCCGATTTCTCTAAGGCCTTTAGCAATAATCCATAAGCTTTTTTGCCTTGCTTTTCAGGCTCGGTATAATAAGAAGTTTCGTAATAAATAGGGTTTATATCCTTAATATCAACAAAATTCTCCAGTTCAATAATCTTAGTTTTTTCAGGTGCAGCCTCTTCAAAATCGTGCTTATCTAAAATAACGTACCTGTCTTTTAAAAAATAGCCTTTAACTATCTTCTCAAAGGGTACCTCTTTATGTGTATTTTCATTCACTCTTAGAAATTTAATCTTTGCCTGATCACGTTCATCGAGCATATCTAAATCAAGATTACTATTCTGGACTCCTGAAAACAACTTAATCGGGATATTTACCAAACCAAACCCAATCGAACCTTTCCATATTGATCTCATAGCTTAATATTTACTTACTAACAAGCTCCTAAAACAGATTGTTTTGGGTTTATTAAGTGTAAATTGAGGAAATCACAAACTATTTAGATAATGCAATGTTATTTAAGTATCAACCCTATCTGAAATACATATGAAAATTGCCTATATTTCAACCTATCCTCCTCGCGAATGTGGTTTAGCAACATTTAATCAGAATTTGGTTAACGCATTAAGTTTAAATCCTGCTTACAATCCGCAAAAAAGTTTTGTTGTTGCCTTAAATGAATCAGATGATGTTAATGAACACGATTACCCAAACGAAGTAAAATTTGTCATCCGTCAACAAAATCAAAAAGATTATATTGATGCTGCAGATTTTATCAATAACAGTGATGTAGATAGCTGTATCATTGAACATGAATTTGGTATATATGGAGGCAACAGCGGCGTATTTTTATTGTCTTTAATTAACAGATTAAAAAAACCATTCATTACCATTTTGCATACGGTTTTAAAAGAACCAAATTTTATGCAGCAAACCATTATTAAAGAGATTGCGGTTAAATCGTCTAAAATAGTGGTGATGAGCAAAAAAGCAGTCTTATTTTTAACTAGTATTTACCAAATCCCGAAGGTTTCTATCAAATTAATAGAGCATGGTGTTCCAGATCTGGAACCTATACCAAATAACGAAATTGCACAAAGTAAACTTTTTAAAAACCGAAAAGTGCTTTTTACTTTTGGTTTAATTAGCAGGAATAAAGGTTTAGAAACGGTAATTAAAGCTTTACCCAGCATTGTAGCGCAACATCCTGATGTTTTATATGTGATTTTAGGCAATACCCATCCTGGCGTGGTAAAGCATAATGGTGAAGAATATCGAGATAGTTTAAAAGCATTGGCGAAAGATTTAGGGGTTGAAAACAATATTGCTTTCGTCAATAAATTTGTATCTGAAGAAGAATTGCATCAATATTTAACGGCCTGTTATTTATATATTACGCCTTATTTAAATGAAGCCCAAATTACCAGCGGTACCTTATCTTATGCGGTAGGCGCTGGTGCGGCAGTAGTTTCTACCCCATACTGGCATGCGCAGGAGCTTTTAGCCGATAACAGAGGAAAATTATTTGATTTTAAGAACGATGTACAATTGGCAACCATTGTAAACGAACTTTTAAGTGACCAAGATAAATATCAAAAACTAAAGCAAAACGCTTACGAATATGGATTAAATCTTCGTTGGCCAGCTATTGGAAGTGTTTATCTTAATGTGTTGAATGAGGCATTATCAGCAGAAGCCAAATCTGAAAGAACGATCCCGCCAATAATAGATGTAGAAGGGATGCCTGTACTGAATTTAAATCACATTTCATTACTAACCGACGATACCGGAATTATACAACATGCGCGTTTTGGTATTCCAAATTTGAAGGAAGGCTATTGTATTGATGATAATGCCAGGGCCTTAATTATGGCACTAATGGCTATAGAGCAGGGTAAAAACCCTAAAGCTTTAAAATTGATGCCCGTTTATCTTAGTTTTATTCAATATATGCAAACAGATGATGGAAATTTCAGGAATTTCCTGAGTTTTAACCGCAATTATCTGGATGAAATAGGTTCTGAAGATTCTTTTGGCCGGACCATCTGGTCATTGGGCTATTTAGTTTGCAGTGCACCCAACAATTCTTACCGTGAATTCGGCAGGGAATTATTTTCGCATGCTATTCCACATTTCAGTGAATTAAAATACCTCCGAGGAAAAGCAAATACCATTATTGGTTTATCCTATTACCTGTGTGCTCATCCTGGTGATGAATTAATTACAAAAGAAATCAATTTGCTGGCCAATTCATTAATGGCATCATATAAAGACAATAAAGATGGCGATTGGCATTGGTTTGAAGATATTCTGACCTATGATAATGCAATACTTCCTTTGGCATTGCTTCATCATTATGAAGTTACCGGGAATACTGCATCTTATAAAATTGCCATGGAAAGTATCGAATTTTTAAATAGTTTCTCATTCGAAAACGGGTATTTAAATCCTGTCGGCAATGCCGGATGGATGAAAAAACACGGTAAAAATCCAATTTACGATCAACAGGCTATAGAAACAATGGCAATGGTTTTACTCTACGCTAAAAGCTTCGAGGTGACTAAAGATGATCAATATTTAAGTTTAATGCATATCAGCTATGAGTGGTTTTTAGGAAAAAATAGCTTACATATTCCTTTGTACGATTTTGAAACACATGGTTGTGCAGATGGGCTACAGTTTAATAGTGTAAACAGGAATCAAGGTGCTGAGAGTACTCTGGCTTATTTTATTTCACATTTGGCTATTCTAAAGGCAGCAGAAGCAGAATATGAAACCTTGTCTTCCCCCTTAGTGGAGGCAGATAAATGTAGCTAAAGATTAATTTGTCTTGGAAATATTAAGGCTGGTTCAGAATTGAGCCAGCTTTTTTTTTGCAGAAAAAAGCCAGAACATCCTTAAATGAATTAAGATGACTTAGGTGGTCAATATTATTTTGAAAATCAGGGTTTGGTGCGCTTCGGTTACAGCAGTCCTGCTATCTCTTCAAGTCCTCAACATGCTTCGCTCCGGGCTTTCCGTTCTATCAGGCTTATTTAAATTTGGCATGTGGTTCTTAGGATTTTAGATTCACAGCTACCCTCGGTCTGTGTCCTCACCAATGTTATTAACTTAGTGTTTTAAATATTTGAAAATCAAATTATTATGTTGATATTTAACTATTAAACAAGTAAAGTAAATGAGTATAATTTCTTCGAATCAAAAATTGGAGCAACATAAAGTGGCTCCTAAAAAAAACATTTGATTTCATTCAGGATAAAAACAGTTTTTCCCAATACCTTAAAGAACCAATCTTTTTTACCCGTAAGCGGAGTTTAAGCTTCCCTGTTGTTGTATCTATCGTATTAAATCTTTTTAAAGAATCTGTAGAGTATAATCTTTCTACAATTTTGCCTAGTTTATCCTCAAAAGCGGTAACAGGTGCAGCTTTTTCTAAGGCTCGATATAAAATATCCATCTCCTTTTTTAAGGATCTGAACAAAATACTGGCAGATTACCACAAACAGAACCCTTCACAACTTTGGAGGGGATATCAATTGATTGCCGGTGATGGCTCTACTGTTGGGTTACCACCTTCCAGGCAGATAAAAGACTTTTTTGGAATCTATTCAGAAAAAGGTGGTAGTGTAAAAAGTTGTTTAGCACAGATTTTTATGTTTTATGATGTTTTTAGTGGGGCAATTCTTTCTAAAAGGATATCAAAGATGGAGAAAACAGAAAAAACACTTTTTGATGCATGCATTGAAGAACTCCCAGGCCGTAAATCCATAGTTATTTTAGACCGGGGGTTTGGATATTTTCATATCTGCAAAAGCCTTTACGCAGTAAAACAGAATTTCTGCATTCGCATAAGCACCGCTCAGTCCTGTTTTGCAAAACGGATAACCCAACAGACTGAAAACGATTTTATAACAGAGTGGGATCCAAGCCCAAATGAAAGAAAATCCTGTTTAAAACATGGGTTAAATACTGAAAAAATCGTTGTTAGGGTTACAAAAATCCAATTGAAAACTGGAGAGATAGAAATACTTGTTTCTTCCTTATTTGATATGAATGATATCTGCACAGAGAATATGAAAGTGCTTTATGGCCTAAGATGGCCTGTAGAAGAAGGCTTTAAAAAACTAAAACCAAAGATGAAACTAGAGCAGTTTGGTTGTCGAAAACCTGATGGAATATTCCAGGAGTTTGAAGCACATATATTTATGATGAATCTGGTAGCTTTATTAGGCATCCAGGCACAGCAGGAGATCGACAAGAACAAAAAAAGAAAACTAAAATATAAATACAATTGGCAAAATGCTTTCAGGTTTGTTAGAAAAGTAATTATCCAAATACTAAATACGCTAAACCCAGAGCATATCATTCAATCTCTTATTAAACTAATAGCATCTTCTAAAATACCCATAAAACCAGACAGAAGCTTTATTAGGGTAACATTTAAAAAGAGGAAAAACAGAGCTCACCAAACATATAAATAGCTTAAGTTAATAGCATTGGTGTCCTCACAGACCGAAATTTCGATTAAATAACCATGGTCTGTGAGGACACAGACCATGGAAAGGGATCAAACCCCGCAGGTTTTCAAAACCTGCGGGGTTTGATGATATTAATTCATTGCCCACATTGTAACCAGAAATATCGTTAATTATTTATCATTATTCTCCAACAATTTATTCAACAGCAGCTCTAAATTTACCGTTGCAAAAGAAGAACTATAATCAGATAATCCGTAAGGAATAATCAGTTCACCGTTGCTGATGATCGAACCGCAGGAATATACCACGTTAGGCACATAACCTTCACGTTCATCATTATTAGGAATAATCAATGGTTCTTTTAAATGGCCTATTTCTATACTTGGGTCTTCAAGATCCAATAAACTTACGCCAATGCAGTACCTGCGCATTGGACCCACTCCATGCGTAATTACAATCCATCCTTTTTCTGTTTCTATCGGAGAACCACAATTGCCGATTTGTACCAGTTCCCAATCGTAACGGGGCTGTTTTAACAGGATTGGGTTTTCCCAAACATTAACTTTGTCCGAAAACATCAGGTAATTATTCCAGCCATCTATCCGGCTCATCATTACATATTTTCCTTTAATTTTTCTTGGAAATAAGGCCAGGTTTTTGTTTTGTGCACCATCGCCATAAAGTGGAATCACTTTAAACTCGTAAAAATCTTCAGTTTGTACCAGTTTGGGGATAATTAAAGAACCATCAAAAGCTGTATACGTGGCATAGTACAGCACTTTTCCATCATCTTTAATAAATTTCACGAAACGTGCATCCTCAATCCCTTTACGTTCAAATTCTGAAATAGGAAAAATTACACGATCAGATATGTCTGTATCTTTTGAGAAAGTGATGGTGTGATAGGTATCTGATAACCAAAGTACTTTATCGTATTCAATTAAACGGGAAGGATTTTCTTTATGTAAAATTTTAGAATCTTTGATGATATTGCTCAAACTGGTATATTCAAATTTGTCATCCAGTTTTGATTCAATTTCTTCTAATACTGAAGGATCAATCTGCGCATAAGCTGCTTTTTTAAGGAATAGTTTTTTAACGTAAATCGCATTTTTTACTACCTCGGCTTCATCAACATAATTCCCTACTGGCAAAACCTGGATATTATTGTTTTTATCAATTAATGCACGCCTGAAAACAATCGAAGAAATATGCCCCTCGCCTACGGCCCTAAAGCTGATGATTACCCTCTTTTCACCTTCCACTAAATCGGTTTGATCAGGATCATCAACAATACTGGGATTAAAAAAAGCAGCAGATTCTATTGAATATTCGTGGGTAAAGTAAGCACCAATCAGCAATCTGGTGTATTCATCTATATCTTCAAATTCGGTGCCTAATGCAGCAAATTGTTTTTTTAGCTTTTTACAGTGCCGGGTCAGGATTTTGGTAATATTCCGGTGTCTTTTAGAATATTCCTGTAATATGGGCGATATCAGCGAAAATACTTTTTCATCTGAAAACTCTAAAACCTTCCTGATTACCTCTAATGCTCTCTCCTCTCCATTAAAAAAAAAACGTGCAATAACTCTTTTAGTATCTGGGTTAACCTTAACAGGTTTACGTTCTATGTATAATCTCATTATTTTAGCTGTTTTATTGTAATTTTAACGCTTTCCGCATGATGTCATCCAACGCTATAATAACGGAAGTTACGACTTAATTGTTTATATTATTTACAGTATTTGCACATAATTTTTACCTTTAATTATTCTCCCTTTTAAAGCAGATAACATGATTCCATCAGACGAAACCTTACGTTTAGAAAAATTAAAATACTACGAAATTGTAAGCACGCCTGCAGAAAGTGCTTTTGATCAGATCGCACAATTGGCTGCTGAAATATTTGATGTTCCGAATGCAGGCATCGGTTTTCAGACAGAAGGGGACATTTTTGTGAAAGCTCAAATGGGATCAGCCATCGGCTTACCTTTAAAAAATGATGCCTTTACTTTTTTTACCTCTGCTCCCCTCATGTCGCCTGAAGGTTATCCTCTTGGTCTGATTTACGTTGCCGATACTAAATTTAAAACGGCCGAAGCGCAGCAGCTAAAAATGCTGAGTAATTTAGCGGATATGGTGATGGAAAAACTGGAGTCTAGAATTGCAGTTAGAAAAGCTTTAAGAGCCTACGATGATCGTTTACACGTGCTTGTTCATGATCTTAAAAACCCTATGACGACCATTTCACTTCAGTCTGAATTACTGGGACGCATCCCGGGTATTGATGATAAAGCTGCATTAATTGCTGGTAAGATTAATGCGCAATCGAAAAGAATGATTGATAATTTGAACGGTATTTTAAGCGCTGCCCGGAAAGAAGGTAACTCATTTAAGCCTAAGAAAGATAAAGTAGATATAAAAGCAATATTAGAACAGGTAAAACTTGCACTCAATTTATCCCTTAAACATAAAAATCAATCCGTTTTAATTGATATTAACGAACCCGTTGAAATTTTTGCTGATCCTGATAAATTAGCAACGATTTTTAGTGAATTACTTAACAATGCCATCAAGTTTTCTCCAGCAGGAAAAGAGATTTACATCACCCATGAAATAGCTGATAATGCGGTAACGATTGCGATAAAAGACAATGGCGTGGGCCTGAACGAAGAAGACCTGGAAAAAGTTTTTATGAAATTCGCCCGGTTGAGTCCGGTAAGCACCAATCAGGAAAACACTTATGGGTTAGGACTGATTACCGCAAATGCATTAGTAGATATCCATAAAGGAAAGTTATGGGTAGAAAGCGATGGAAAAGACCTGGGCACAACTTTTTACGTAACATTACCCATTAAATAGGTTTGAATCTGATAATTCGCTGAGTTTCATTTCTTCGAGCAAAATTCTTTCAGGAATGGCATTTCTATGATATGACCATTTTATTAATCTTATAAGGCCGTTTTCAATTTCAATACCCGTTATATCGCCATCACTAAAACAGCAACATCCGCTATTAAAGTAACCTGGTTTGTATTTACCGAAGCTTGGTGCTTTATCTCCTTCTTTTATCCGCTTATGAAGCTCTGTGTTTAAAAAAGCAAGATCAGCAGCATTCTTTTCCTTTTTCGCTTTTTTTAATTTCACATAAATCCGTTCCAGATGAGTTAAAGATGCAAAAACCGGCTGATGCGTGTGCCCGGTAATTAAAGCCATATTCTTTTTTGTCATTATCCAGTTGTACATCAATGTATTATGCGCTGTTTTAAGCTGATTGTCATAGGCCGGTGTATTGGGATTAATTTGCAGGTACGATTGTAGTGGTGCCCAAATGGTACTCACAAACCACTTGCTAAACCAGTTTCCGTCACTCTGTAAATCGCCCTGGTGTCCGTGAGTTAAAAAAATATCAAGTTTACTTTCTCCTACTGGCAACCTTAAAATAGCTCCTTCGTAAATACGGATTTTAGTTCCATAAATTCTGTTGAGGTTAAACCCGGCTAAAGGATCATTATCCCAATATAAATCATGGTTACCAAATATCTTAGTGAATCGTTTTTTTGAAATAAAGGCTTTTTCTGCTTCGAAAGTAGCCTGATTGTGTTTAATCACAGATTCCAACAAATTCTCCCAAAGTTCCTCGCTATCGCCCAGATTGATATAATGGAAATCTTGTTGATTATAAAATTCGAGTGCTTTCAGGTAATTCTTTTCGGCTAAAGTGAAATCATCAGCATAATCGCGGGCACCTTTATGCTGATCTGATAAAATGATAAATTTATCTGTATCAGCAATTTCAAAAATAAGTCCCCGTTTCCCTGGTGTTGCATTGATGTTTTTGTAAAGTTTATTTAAAGCTTCATGGATACGTTTACGGTTGGGCCTTGAGCCAAATCTATTCGACATGCGGATAATCCAGGCACTGAGTAAACGTTGTAAAAGTCGTCGCATGTATAAAATGAGCCTTAGCTGGTAAATAGTTTCTTAAAATAACAAAAAATATCATGAATCGTTTTTGTCATTACGTCATTCCCAACTTGATTGGGAATCTTAAAGCAAATATAAATTGTTAATGCTTAGGCCCTTAAATGACCTCATATGTCTTATATGGTTAAAAAAATAATAATTCTAATTATATGGCAATAATTTAACCATATAAGGCATTTAAGAAAATATAAGCTTATGCCTCTTCAAATGCATTTCAAAAGATCTTTCATTACATCAAATAGCTATCACATTAGTGTAATACATTTAATTGGTTTATTTCCGCTCTTTCCATAGTAAAATTAGTTTCATCAAATATATTTTACTAATTTTGTTAGCATTGAAAAGATCAGGAAGCGCAGATTTACCCTTACACTATGGCCACGTGCCGCCATGGTTGGCCCAGCGTATGGCTACACTTGGTTTAGCGATAACGGAAGCTATATTACTGGAATATGGTAAAGCAGAAGTAATACGCCGTTTAAGCAGTCCCTTTTGGTTTCAGAGTTTAGGTGCGGTAATGGGGATGGATTGGCATTCTTCCGGAATTACCACATCGGTGATGGGTGCCTTAAAGAAATCGATTAATCCCTTGTCAAAAGAGCTAGGCATTTACATTTGTGGAGGCAAAGGAAAACACAGCAGAGAAACGCCAAATGAACTTTTAAAAATTGCTGATAAAACGGGGTTAAATGGAACCGAATTGGTTCGGGCAAGTAAACTCAGTGCAAAGGTAGACAATACTGCCATTCAAGACAGTTTTCAATTGTACCTTCATAGTTTTATTTTAAGCAGCGAAGGCGATTGGGCTGTAGTGCAACAAGGCATGAGCGATAGCAGCTCAACAGCAAGAAGATACCACTGGCATTCTGAAAATTTAAAATCTTTTGTAGAAGAACCGCATACAGGCATTTGTGGTATTAATCAAGGTAAAATCCTGAACCTAACGGCTAATGATGCTGATCAGGCAAGGCAGAGCATGATGAGTATGACGGCTGAATCGCCAACACGGATGATCAGTGAAATACAAAAGCTGGTAATGCCCGATCATCATGAGGTAAAATCGAAAGATGTAGATTTAAAACGTTTGGGAAGTATTTTGTGGCTGGCCCAGGAAAAGCAACCCAGCGATTTTGAAGAATTATTATTACTCGAAGGCATGGGACCAAGAACCTTACAATCTATGGCTTTAGTGAGTGAGGTGATTTACGGTACGCCTTCACGGTTTACCGATCCCGCCCGTTATTCTTTTGCGCATGGAGGCAAAGATGGGCATCCCTTCCCTGTTCCGGTAAACGTTTATGATGAAACGATAAATGTTTTACAAAAAGCAATTGAAAAAGCGAAGATTGGAAACACCGATAAACAACAAGCCATTAAATCATTGCATCAAATTGCGCGTAATGCAGAAAAAGACTTTGTTCCGAATATGGATTTTGAAAAGGTGATTCAAAAAGAACGTGCTGAAAGCTGGAAATATTGTGGCAGAACAATTTTTGGGAAAGAAAAGCCACCAAAAAGTGAACAGTTAAAGTTGTTTTAAACACTATAAATAATCCTCCTCTAGTGAGGGCTATATCCCGTAAAGAATCGTCATCCTGAATTTATTTCAGGATCTATCCCAGTAATTATGTTTTAAGTATTCCATTCCGTGGTTTCTGTGTTTCCGTGGCAGAAATTGCGCATATGATGAAAGGTCTTAGCGAGACGCTAAGACTAGAAAAAGGGAGTTAACTTATTGTATAAAATTAAAAAGAGATGACAGAGGCGTTTTTTTAGTTTTAGGCCGCGAAGAATCGTCATTGCGAGAAGGCTTTTTCAGCCGACGAAGCAATCTTACAACGATCGCTACCAGCGTGCGCATTAAGATTGCTTCGTTCCTCGCAATGACGACCTTTCTTGCGAGATCTGTCATTGATAGTGAAGCCAAAGAATCTTTTCCAAAGACCATTTTTTCTCGCGACATTAATAAATCTGTGTTCATCCTGTTTATCTGTGTTAATTAATTCCGTGGTCTCAATGTTTCCGTGGCGGAAATAGCGCATATGATGAAAAGTCTTAGCGAGACGCTAAGACTAGAGAAGATTCGTCATTCCCAACTTGATTGGGAATCGTAATGCAAGCGCTTTAAGATTCCCGCCTGCGCGGGAAAGACTACCACTTTATTGGAGTCTGTCATTAATAGCGAAGTTGAAGAATCGTTCCAAATACTATTTTTTCTCACGACATTAACAAATGTGTGTTCATCCCATTTATCTGTGGTTAATTAATTCCGTGGCAGAAATAGCGCATATGATGAAAGGTCTTAGCGAGACGCTAAGACTAGAAAATTAATGGCTAAAACAACTACTAAACAGCATAATAGATACTGAAACAAGTTCAGTATGACGACATTATAAAAACAAAAAAGGTCGTGGTTTGCACCAAGACCCTAAAAATATAGAATTTAAAACCTACTAAGCGTATGCAACTGCATCTTTAGATGCCAGTTTAGTTGTTCCCATTAAGTATTCGTCTACCTTACGGCCAGCTTCTCTACCTTCTGAAATGGCCCAAACCACTAATGATTGTCCGCGGCGAACATCACCTGCGGCAAAAATCTTTCCGATATTGGTTTGGTAGGTGTGTTCAGATGCTTTTACGTTTCCGCGGTTATCTAACTCCACACCTAATTTCTCAATTAAACCTTCTTTTTGAGGATGTAAGAAGCCCATTGCTAAAAGTACGAGTTCGCATGGAAGATCTCTTTCGGTACCAGCTACTTCTTTAAAAGTAACCGGACGCCCGTTTGCATCAATTTCCCATTCTACATCAACTACTTTTAATGCTTTAAGGTTTCCTTTTTCGTCAGCAATAAAGTTTTTGGTATTTACCGACCAAGCCCTTTGTGCACCTTCCTCGTGAGAAGAAGTATTTTTTAGCAACATTGGGTAATTTGGCCAGGGCATATGCTCGTTACGTGCCTGTGGTGGCATCGGCATAATCTCAAATTGTGTTACTGATTTCGCCCCGTGACGGTTAGAAGTACCGATACAATCAGAGCCCGTATCGCCACCACCAATTACGATTACATTTTTACCTGTAGCCATAATATCTTCCGCTTCAACGGCTCTGCTCGCTACACGTTTATTTTGTTGTTTCAGGAAATCCATTGCAAAATGAACCCCTTTAGCAGAACGGCCATCAATTGGTAAATCGCGTGGAATAGTTGAACCGCCAGCTAGTACAATCGCATTAAAATCGCGTAACAATGTACCTATCTCAACATTCTCACCTACATTGGCATTACATTTAAAAATGATGCCCTCTTCTTTCATTAAATCAATACGGCGATCTACTACATTTTTCTGTAGTTTAAAATCAGGAATACCGTACCTCAATAAACCACCCGGAGCATCATCACGTTCGAAAACGGTAACTTCATGCCCAACTTTATTTAACTGAGCAGCAGCAGCTAAGCCCGCCGGACCTGAACCAATTACAGCCACTTTTTTACCAGTTCTGATTAATGGTGCTTTTGCTTTGATAAATCCTTTTTCGAAAGCAATTTCAATGATATGTTTTTCAATTTCCTCAATAGAAACCGGTGGACGATTAATGCCTAATACACATGCAGATTCGCATGGTGCAGGGCAAATTCTGCCTGTAAATTCAGGGAAATTATTGGTACTTAATAAAATATTGGCAGCTAATTCCCATTTACCTTGATAAACTGCGTCGTTAAATTCTGGTATCACGTTACCCAACGGGCAGCCTGACTGGCAGAATGGTACGCCGCAATCCATACAACGGGCAGCCTGATTGTTTAATTCTTTTGAGGGTAATTCATTTAAAAATTCCCCATAGTGTTTTACACGTGTTGCAGCCGCTTCTCTGGTGGGCGCAACTCTGTCGTATTCCTGAAATCCTGTTACTTTTCCCATGGCCTAGTGTGTTTTTACTTGTTGGTTACGTTTGCTTAAAACTGCTTTGTATTCTTTAGGGAATACTTTTACGAAATGAGCAGATTGAGTTTTCCAGTCGCTTAAGATAAACTCAGCTACCTTACTATCCGTTAGGCGGATATGCGTTTTAAGTAAAGCTAAAATACGCTCTTCATCTTCAGCTTGTAATGGATCAAGATCAACCATTTCTTTATTGCATTTGCGTGCAAAAGTTCCATTGGCATCATAAATCCAGGCCACACCGCCACTCATACCTGCAGCGAAATTGCTTCCGGTATCACCAAGAATCAGCACTTCGCCACCGGTCATGTATTCACAACCATGGTCGCCTACTCCTTCCACAACAGCTGTTGCACCAGAGTTACGTACGGCAAAACGCTCACCTGCTTTACCACGGGCAAATAACTCGCCGGAAGTTGCGCCATAAAGGGCTACGTTACCGATAATGATATTTTGTTCTGGAATAAAAGTGGAGTTGGAGAAAGGGTAAATCGCTAACCTCGCACCTGATAAACCTTTACCCACGTAATCGTTTGCTTCACCTTCCAGTGATAAGGTTACCCCACGGGTATTGAAAGCACCGAAACTCTGTCCGGCCGAACCTACAAATTTAAAGTTGATCGTATCCGGAGGTAAACCAGCACCTAAATGAACTTTAGAGATTTCATTCGATAACATGGTACCCAATGCACGGTCGGTATTTTTCACTTCGAAACTGGCAAATACAGGTTCGTTATTGTCAATAGCAGGCTGTGCAGCAGCAATTAATTGATGATCTAAAACATGATCCAAACCATGATCCTGACCCTCTGTATTAAATAAAGGCAAGCCATTTTCCTCTGCTTTATATAAGATAGCTGACAAATCAAGATGTTTCAGTTTCCAGTCTTCAGCAGGCAGTTCGCGTACTTTTAAAATGTCAGCCTGACCGATCATTTCGTGGATGGTTCTGAAACCTAATTCAGCCATAATCTCACGTAATTCCTCGGCAAGGAAATGAAATAAGTTTACTACATGATCAGCATCGCCGGTAAATAACTTTCTTAATTCCGGATCTTGTGTTGCAACACCAACCGGACAAGTATTTAAATGGCATTTACGCATCATAATACATCCCGAAGTTACCAGGGCTGCTGTAGCAACCCCCCATTCTTCGGCGCCTAATAATGCAGCAATAGCGATATCTCTACCTGTTTTAAGCTGACCATCTGTTTGTAACACAATACGGTTACGCAATTTGTTTTTAACTAATGTTTGGTGTGCTTCTGCCAAACCTAACTCCCATGGTAAACCAGCATGTTGGATAGAGGTTAAAGGAGATGCTCCCGTTCCACCATCAAAACCAGATACCAGAATCACATCAGCGTGCGCTTTAGCAACACCCGCGGCAATGGTACCCACACCAGCTTTAGAAACCAATTTCACATTGATTCTTGCGGCACGGTTGGCATTTTTTAAATCAAAAATCAGCTGGGCCAAATCTTCGATCGAATAAATATCATGATGCGGTGGAGGTGAAATTAAACCAACCCCTGGCGTAGAGTGACGAACTTTTGCAATCCAGTCATCCACTTTGTGTCCTGGTAATTGACCACCTTCTCCCGGTTTAGCTCCCTGAGCCATTTTAATCTGTAACTCATCAGCATTGGTTAAATAATAACTCGTTACACCAAAACGTGCGGAAGCAACTTGTTTAATGGCAGAACGCATGCTATCGCCATTTGGCAATTTCGTATAACGCATTTCATCTTCACCACCTTCGCCGGTATTGCTCTTGCCACCGATACGGTTCATGGCAATAGCTAAAGTAGAGTGTGCTTCATGAGAAATTGAACCGAATGACATTGCCCCGGTTGCAAATCTTTTTAAAATTGCCTCAGTTGATTCTACCTCACTTAAAGGTACTGAAGGGCGACTATAGTTGAATTCGAACAATCCACGGATGGTGTAAGCTTGTTGTGTTTGCTCATTCACCAATTTAGAGTATTGTTTAAAAATATTGTAATCGTTTTTACGTGTTGCGTTTTGTAACAAGTGAATGGTTTGCGGATTAAACAAATGCGCTTCACCTTTACGGCGGAATTTATACGTTCCGCCTGCTGGCAACAAGTTTTCGGTTTGTGTTACGGGGCCAAAACTGCGGTGATGTTTAATTAACGTTTCTTTTGCAATTTCATCCAGCCCTAAACCACCAATACGTGAAACCGCACCGGTGAAATAAGTATTCACTACTTGTTTATTTAAACCTAAAATTTCGAAAATCTGTGCACCTTGATAAGACTGCAAGGTAGAGATGCCCATTTTAGAGAAAATTTTAAGTAATCCACTGTTTACTGCGTAGATATAGTTTTTAGTCAACTGCTCAACGGATAAACCTGACTCTTCTTTAAACTCATTAATGGTTTCTAAAGCCAGGTAAGGGTTAATTGCGGTAACACCAAAGCCCAATAAAGTGGCAAAATGATGTACTTCCCAGATATCGCCAGCCTCTATCACAATACCTACCGCACCACGGTATCCTTTGCGGATTAAATGATGGTGTACAGCAGAAACGGCCAATAAAGAAGGCATTGCAGCATGCTCAGAGTCAATAGCCCTGTCAGTTAATACAATTACCTGGAAACCATCCTCAACCGCATCAACCGCATAACGGCACAAACGGTCTAAGGCTTTTGCCATAGCGCCGGGCTTGCCATCAGCCCTGAAATAAGTCTGTAAAGTTTTCGCCTGGAAAACACCTGTATCAATACTTCTTAACTTCTCTAATTCCTGGTTGGTTAAAATCGGATGTTTAATGGCAACGCAATGTGCTTGTAATGGATTTTCTTCCAAAAGATTGCCATTACTACCCATAAAACTAGCCAAACTCATCACCACCTTTTCACGGATAGGATCTATCGGCGGATTGGTTACCTGGGCAAATAACTGCTTAAAATAAGATGATAAATGCTGGGGACGTTTTGATAATATAGCCAGCGGAGTATCCGTACCCATTGAGCCAATTGGTTCTTTGGCTTCGATGGCCATTGGCTTAAGCAAAAGATCAATATCTTCCCTGCTGTAACCAAAAACCTGTTGATATTTAAAAATAGACTCAGTAGATAAGCCGGTGAACATTACACGTGGCTCCGGTAATTCCTCCAAACGGATCTGGTATTGATTAATCCAATCGCTATAAGGGCTTTTACCACAAACTTCTCCTTTAATTTCGTTATCGCTGATAATTCTGCCCTGCTCCATATCCACCACGAACATTTTGCCTGGCGTTAAACGGCCTTTTTCGATTACAGTACTTTGATCGATGGCTAATGCACCAGCCTCAGACCCCATAATTACGCGGTCATCTGAAGTAATGGCATACCGGGAAGGACGAAGTCCGTTACGATCTAAAGTTGCACCGATTAATTTACCATCGGTAAAAGCAATGGCAGCAGGTCCGTCCCATGGCTCCATTAAAGTAGCGTGAAATTCGTAGAATGCCTTTTTAACAGGATCCATATCTTCATTGCCATCCCATGCCTCCGGAACCAACATCATTAATACATGAGGCAGGGTTCTTCCAGAATGAAGCAATAATTCAATAACATTATCTAAACAGCCTGAATCTGAATTCGTTTCGTCAATTACAGGCAGTAACATATCCAGTTCTTCTGGTGTAAAGTAAGCAGAAGCAAAAGACTTAACGCCTGCCCTGAACCAGTTTAAATTTCCTTGCAAAGTATTAATCTCACCATTATGTGCAATAAAGCGGAATGGTTGTGCTAACCTCCATGAAGGGAAAGTATTGGTTGCAAAACGCGAGTGAACCAGGCCTAAAGCCGAAACCATGCGCTTATCAGAAAGATCGGTAAAATAGGTACGTACCTGTAAGGAAGTTAGCTGACCTTTGTATATAATGGTTTGCGCAGAAAGCGAAACAATATAAAAGTCTTTACCACCATGAACGGTGTTTACGATCAGTTTAATCAGGTAATTTTTAAAAATATAAAGTTTACGTTCAAAATCAGCACCTGGCGCTACCGCATAAGGACGAGCGATAAACACCTGCTCAATTTCTGGCTCAACAGAAAGGGCCATATTGCCAATATCCGTTGTGTCAACATCAACTTTTCTAAAGCCTAAAATTTCCAGGCCTAGTTTTTCGGCGGCACGGTAAATCAATTCTCTGCACTCTTCTCTGGATCTGATATCCTTTGGCATAAATAACATACCAACACCATAATTATTGGTTTCAGGTAAGCTAAAGCCAGCTTTTAAACATTCGTCGTAAAAAAATTCGTGAGGAATCTGAATCATAATACCTGCACCATCGCCTGTATTTGGTTCTGCTCCACATGCCCCTCTATGATCTAGATTCTCTAAAATAGTAAGTGCATCAGAGATGATTTGATGCGATTTTCGCCCTTTCACATGCGCAACGAACCCAATACCGCAGGCATCGTGTTCAAATTGCGCATCGTACAATCCACTGTTTGGTTCCATTCTTTGCTCGTTAGTTGTTAGTGTATAGGAAACACTAAGATATAAAAAACAAACCTTAAATTACAGAGTTGACATGATTTTTAGAATAATTTTAGTCCTTAGGTAATATAAAGTGTTTCTATTAAAAAAATGACAATTATTCATTTAAAAAATTACCATATTGACAATGATAATATTATACAATTAATTCATTTTTTAACCCAAAATCAGACATAAATCGTTTTAATTATTGATTTATTAATGAATATTTAATTTAAATACAAATACCTCATACATGAAGTTATTTAACTTGCATTTCCTCCTGTTGTTTAAAAATACACATTTCAATTTTATTAATTTACTAATCAGCCACATAGCCTAAAAGATAAAAAAAATGCAAAAATGCATTTCGTGAAACAACTTCTTTTTCTACCTTTGTGGCCGGGCAAGTCTTTTACGACCAGCTCCCTTTGAACTCCCCCAGGGTGGGAACACAGCAAGGGTAGAAGGTTGTAGCGGTGCGATAGAAGGTGCTTGCCCTTTTTTTTACCCCCTAACCCCCTGAAGGGGGGATATTAAATTCTTCAGGGGTTCTAGCAGCAGAACCTAATAATCATTTTAAGAATTTATAAACATGAAATTTTTTATTGACACAGCAAATCTTGATCAAATCAAAGAAGCACAAGATCTTGGCATTTTAGATGGCGTAACCACCAACCCTAGCTTAATGGCTAAAGAAGGTATTACCGGCGAAGAAAATGTAATTAACCATTATAAAGCGATTTGCGATATCGTTGACGATAATGTAAGTGCTGAAGTTATTGCGACTACTTTCGATGAGATTGTTAAAGAAGGTGAAGCTTTAGCTGCTTTAAACCCTAAAATTGTGGTTAAAGTTCCCATGATTAAAGATGGCGTTAAAGCCATTAAATATTTCTCTTCAAAAGGAATTAAAACCAATTGTACTTTAATTTTCTCTGCCGGACAAGCTTTATTGGCTGCAAAAGCAGGAGCTACTTACGTTTCTCCGTTTTTAGGCCGTTTAGATGATATTTCTAGCGATGGTTTGGTTTTAATTGAAGATATCAGGACTATTTTTGATAACTACGGTTACGAAACTCAGATTTTAGCTGCATCAATCCGCGGACCATTACACATTGTAAACTGCGCAAAATTAGGTGCTGATGTAATTACTGCACCATTAGCTGCTATTGTAGGCTTATTAAAACACCCACTAACAGATAGCGGTTTAGCTACATTTTTAGCTGACCACGCTAAAGCTGCTGGCAAATAAGAATAATAAAGTCGAAAGTCTTTAGTCCTAAGTTTTGAGTCGGGTTTCCGGTTTAAGACTTAGGATTTTTTGTTTTATGGGCACCTTACGAAATCTCAATGGGCAAGCGCGTGGAAGGATTTCGTAAGTATGAGTAGGAAAATCGTAATAGAATTTCAGAAGCTTACGACTGACGAAGTTACCCACCACTCCTTCCCTTTCTAAACTTCGTAAGTCATTGCGATTTTTTTGGAGCGCAGAAACAGTGCTAATCGGTTTCTGTAGTCCCGCTCATTATATTCCGGTAAATGTTCGATAATGACAAATTTATCGGAAACCGGAATGCCATTTCAATCAGGGCTAGGTGGCCAGGGCATCTTACGAAATCTCAAAGGGCGAGGGCATGGAAGGATTTCGTAAGTATTGGGCAAGGAAAAGCGCAGTAGAGATCACAGGCTTCTGACTGACGAAGTTACCCACCACTCTTTCCCTTTTCTAAACTTCGTAAGTCATTGCTGCATTTCTGCGTTAACGATGGAAACGGCATCCTTTTTGGCTGTCATCCTGAGCGTAGTCGAAGGACAGCCAAAAAGATATAGTGTACAGCGTGTTAAAACGCCCAAATCATTGAAATAGATAATGTAAGGTGGATGATGGGCAAATTGCAGGTTACATCTCCCATATTACATTTTCCATATTATATCCTTTTTTGACCATTAAGAAGTTAAGATCATTAAGGTTGTTATGGGCGATTTGCTTATTCCAAACTCCTAACTCCGGACTCTAGACTAAAGACTAAAGACTCACGACTAAGGACTTCCTTAATCTTCTCATAACTGATCTGCTCATCAGGTTCAATCAGAATACCCTTCACTCCTGCCCCATTTGCGGCTTCAACGTCTCTGGGTTTATCACCGATCATGACAGATTGTGCCGGGTCGATATCGTACATGTCAATGGCATCTAAAATCATTCCGGAAGCTGGTTTTCTGCATTTGCACTCACCGCCAACAGTTGGGTGATGCGGGCAATAATAAAAACCAGCAATATCGGCTCCTTTAGCCACAAAAGCATTGCGGAGCATTTGGTGCATAATGGCCAGTTCCTGCTCGGTATAGCGCTTTAAGGCAATGCCACCCTGATTGGTAATTACTATGAGGAGATAACCTTCATCAAATAGTTTTTTTAATACTGGAATTTGATAATCTAAGATTTTAAAATCTTCAACACGGCAGATGTAATCGTAAATTTCGTGGTTAAGTACACCGTCACGGTCGAGAAAAATAGCTTTGTTCATTATTGAGATATGAGATTTGAGAAATGAGATTTTAGACTCAGATCTCGTTTATAATTCGCCAAAATAACTGAAAATTAAGGACAAAAGAAAGCCCAATCTTTAATGCGATCGGGCTTAATCATAAAATTTATTTGGTTCTGGTTATTTTAAATTCAATCCTGCCTTGTGGCCTTTTATCGCAAAAAACAGGATATATAAGTAACAAGGCAATACGGTTAAAAGATAGGCCAATTGAAAGTTAACATGTAATTTTTCATTTAAAAAAGCGTATAGAAGTGGCATTATGGCTCCTCCAGCTATCCCCATTACCATAATCGCCGAACCGATTTTGGTAAATTTACCTAAGTGGCTAATGCCAAGCGGGAAAATTGCCGGCCACATGAGCGAATTGGCTAAACCCAATAAGGCTACAAAAATTACGGCAAACCAACTCGAAATGGCAAAAGATAAAATGGTAAAGATAATGCCTAAAATGGCGCATATTCTAAGGGCTTTTTGCTGAGAGATATATTTGGGAATGGTAACGATACCAATAATATAGCCGATTAACATACTAAACAATGTAATTGAAGTTAATTTACCACTAATCTCGGTGCTAATCCCTAACTCGCGACCATAAATACCAATAATATCACCAGCCATCACTTCTGCACCTACATACACAAAAATACAAAGGGCGCCCAGGAATAAATGCGGAAACTGGAATATACTTTGATGTTTTACAACAGCGCCTTTACTTTCATCTATAACATCCTCTTCAACCTCTACCTCAGGTAAATCAGTAAATTTAATAAAAACAGCAAAAACGCAAAAAACGATAGCTAAAACAATATAAGGCATATTTACACGACCCAAAACATCGTTCAATAACTGCTCGTGAACAGCGCCGGTTGCCGCTTTGATCTGTTTCTCTACTTCTGAGGCATTTTTCAAAAACAAACTGCCCATAACCAAAGGCACAATCATTCCGGCAAATTTATTACAGATCCCTGCAATACTGATGCGTTTTGCAGCACTTTCTATTGGGCCAATAATAGTTAAATACGGATTTGATGCTGTTTGCAGCAAAGCCAATGCGGCTCCCTGAACAAAAATCCCGGTTAAGAACAAGCCAAAAGTCCTGGTTTGGGCTGCAGGTATAAATATCAACGACCCCAGTCCTAAAATTACCAGACCTAAAATAATTCCATTTTTAAAACCCACTTTCTTCAGGATCCATGAAGATGGCAGCGCCAGAAAGAAGTAAGCCATGTATGATGCAAAGGTTACAAAGAAGGCCTGTAAGTTTGATAATCCGAAAGATAATTTAAAAAAAGGAATTAAGGTTCCATTTGCCCAGGTTACAAAGCCAAAAATAAAGAATAGGGCGCATATAATAATAAGCGGTTTCGGCCCTTGCGCTTGCCCCGGTTTTGTTGTTTGTTGCATAAAGTTTTGGTTCGGTTTATTTGATTTGACCAAACTAAACAATAATATTTAATAAAAATCGATCAAACGTTTGCGTAATTTCAACTTTGACCAAAAAGGGCTTTCGTTAGTGCTCAAGCACATAAAACAGGTATGCTCCAGACCGGTATCAATAGCAGTTTTCATTCTCGAAATTACCTGGTAACCTTGCAATATTCAAAAGGAAAGAATCTTGTACGTGTTTTGCCCTTTCCTCTTTTTACCTTTATGGTATTGGCATTATGATATGGAGCGTGTTAGCAAAAAAATAGCGCAATAAAGGAAGCGGGCATGGGTTAACATTAAATCAGCGCAATAAAACTGTCAAATCTATTTTAAAAAGTAGAGCTAAATAATTAATTTACCTATAAATCAATACACTAACACCTTTCTCGATTTTTTATTTGCATGAAACAGTGTATAACCGTATATTTGCACCACTTTAAAGGAAACGGATAACGTTTTTAAACAAAGTAGATTCCGTAGCTCAGCTGGTAGAGCATTACACTTTTAATGTAGTGGTCCTGGGTTCGAATCCCAGCGGGATCACAGAAGATAGTATCAAAACTACGTAAAAGCTTGCAAATCAAACGATTGCAAGCTTTTTTTGTTTTACCGGAAACACCAAAATATGCAATAAATCGCATAAAAAATTGAGTGATTCGGTGAGTAGTTTTACAGAGTGGCATTTTAGGCATATATCTGAGTTAGTCTATAAAGAAAGAATTTGATGCACCTGACTCCCCTAAACTGCGACCTGAACGCCTTGATCTTAGCATTAAAAGATTCTGCAGAAGCATTTGTCGACCTGTTATCGAAATAATTTAAGATAGTTTCGGAATGGTTCTGAATTGATCTAGAAATAGTGCCAAATGCCTTGAATCCTGCTTGTCTAACTTTTTCGTGCCATTTGGCCAACTTGGCCAGGCCCAGTAGCTTTTCAGTTGTACCATCGAATATTTGGCTCAGCTCCATGCTCAATGAATAAGCTTCATTAAGGTCTGGGTACCTTTCGAATAATAACGCTGCCCGTTCTTTTTGGTTTGGCGTCCATTCGAAAGCTTTTTTATACAGTACATACCTGCTCCTGGCAAGAAGCTGTTTGAGGGAGTCCCCATTATGAAAAATTTCGGGACTAAAGGTGCTGTTGTGTTTTTTGGCATGTTCAATTGCCCCGTTCTCCATATCGATCGCATCCCATCGGTATCTGATCCTGATCTCCTGAACAGCTTCTGTTGCAAGTTTTTGAACATGGAAACGGTCAGTTACCCTTACAGCACAGGGAAAACATTTTTTGGCGATGAGCTCCATATTCCCTGCCATGTCCAGTGTGATCTCCAAAACCTTTTTGCGTTCCCTTTCTGGGATTTTATTAATAATGGAAATTACTGCTTCGGCTTTTGTACCTGCAACAACGGCTATGATAGCCCCCTTTTTACCCTTTGCTGCCTTGTTGGTCAGGACCGTATAAAGCTCACCATGGGACAGGCTGGTTTCATCTATGGAAAGGTACTTACCCAGGTTATGGGGATAAAGTAGCCATTTATCGGCATGTTTTCTCTGTTCCCATACTTTAAATTCGCTTAGGTAATCGCGGTAGTGGCGCAACAGTTTTCTGCCATCCACACCATAGAATTTGCCGATGGTATGGATATCATTCGGTGCTGTATCGATTGATCTCTTTTAAAAAAGCCGCGAATTCCCCTGTCATTCGCGTCCCTTTTTCAACTAATGTCCAGTTCCGGTACATTAACATACCCGTTTCGGTGTTGATCCATCTACGGCGTTTGATGTGCAAAAACACCTTGTGCCCACGGATAGGGAAATCCTGGACACTTATCTCAGGGAAAAAGCCCTTAGATAGTAATTTGACCGGTCCCCAGTCTAATGGTGGGGTTTTGAACTCTTCAAGATGGATATGGAAAATGTCTGAGTCTTCGATAACTCCTGTGAATTCAAAATTTTCCAATATAAAGTCTGGCAAAAATAATCTAAGTAATGAACTAATGTCCGATGGCATATATAGAGATAAGTATAAAATACAAAGATATTTTTTTACTAGTGCTCCACAACTTTTGGCATTGATCCTGGCATACTCACTAAAAACGATGTAAGTTGTTGACTTACATAAAGTTAAATTATTAAACGCCTTAATACGATTAGACTGCAAGGCTAAATTGTTAACTTTAAATCAGTCGATTATGAAAACTAATTTCAGTCTGCTCTTCTACCTGAAGAAACCAAAAAACTATCTTAAAGGTGCTGTTCCTGTTTATCTAAGGATTACCGTTGACGGAAAACGTGTGGAAATGTCCGCCAGTAGAAAATGTGAGCCGGAATTGTGGAACATCAGCTCAGGCACCATATATACCTGTTTTATGGCTGTCTGTTCCCCCTTTTTGGCACAAAGTTCAGTAAAAACAATACAAATTTCCTGAATTCGTCTTACCTGCCATCAATTCGTTAATTCGACCTTTATACCATAATTTAAAATTAAAAAAATGAGGAAGACAATTTTAATAACCGGAGCAAGCAGTGGGTTAGGAAAAGAAACGGCAAAACTATTTCAGAGAGAAGGTTGGAACGTTATTGCCACAATGCGTAAACCTGAAAGTGAAACGGAATTAAATCTATTAGAAAATGTTCTGGTAACCAGACTGGACGTTTTGGATTTAGATTCTATTGAAACCGCGGTAAATAAGGGGATCGAAACATTTGGAAGGATTGATGTCTTACTTAATAATGCGGGTTATGGTGCCTATGGTCCTTTAGAATCTTTTTCAAGAGAGCAAATCATCCGTCAGTTTAATACAAACGTGATTGGCCTTTTAGATGTTACCAAAGCATTGCTACCACATTTTCGTGGAAATAGCAGCGGCACAATCATTAACATTTCTTCTATTGGAGGCAAAATGGCATTTCCGTTAGGAGCGCTGTACCATGGAACTAAATTTGCTGTGGAAGGCATTTCTGAATCCTTGAAATATGAAGTTTCAGAATTTGGAGGTAAAGTAAAGATCATCGAGCCAGGTGCTATCACTACTGACTTTACGAGCCGTTCACTTGATTTTAGCAACAATGAGACTTACACAGAATACCAACCCTTTATTGGAAAAATCATGTCAGCTATGCATTCCTTATTTCAAAATGCTTCACCGGCAAGTGTTATTGCTAATGTCATTTACCTGGCAGCTACAGATGATACTATGCAATTGAGATACATAGCAGGCGAAGATGCGGAATTTATGATCGCAAATCACAAGCAGAATGATGATGAATCTTTTGAGGCAGGAATAAAAGCCCAATTCGGAATTTAGTCCCATTAACCTGATTATTGGAACCATTGCATTGGTAACGGCTTCAATAATCACCATATTTACGAAAATCCCTATGACATGATGAGTAAAATTATTCATTTACAAACGATCTCAGAGATATTTTTACTATTCGGACTTGGTAGCGATATCCACCATCCTCTAGTTGGCGTGGTAGACTTTAGCAAAGTGAATCAGCAAATAGACTGTGAAATAAAAATGTCTGCAGATTACTACTCAATCATGTTTAAAAACTACCCTGATAATAAAATCAAGTATGGTCGCAAGATCATTGATTTTCAGGATGGTAGTTTAATCTGCATGGCACCCAATCAGGTCCTTGAAATTGACAATAATGAGCAAGCGTCAGAAAACATAATGGGTTGGGGATTATTCTTTCATCCTGATCTAATCCGGGCAACCTCCTTAAATGACAAAATGAAGGACTACAGCTTTTTTTCTTATGAAACTTCCGAAGCGCTTCATTTGTCCGAAAAGGAAAAGCATGTGTTATATGACTGCATATCCAAAATTAACACTGAACTTGAAGAAAATATAGACGTACATAGCCAAAACATTATCGTTTCCACGATTGAATTGCTGCTCAATTATTGCAGCCGTTTTTACGGACGGCAATTTATAACAAGGAAGAGTTCCAATAATTCAGTTCTCGTTCAGTTTGAGAAAATCCTCACCGAGTATTACAACCTGGACAATAAAAAAGAAAAGGGCTTGCCTACTGTAAAATACCTATCCGAAAAGGTGCATTTATCACCTGGATATTTAAGCGATTTACTCAAAAAAGAAACCGGTAAAAATACCCAGGACCATATTCATTTTTATTTAATTGAGGAAGCTAAAAGCAAGCTGATAAGTACAAATAAATCTGTAAGTGAGATCGCATATGAATTAGGCTTTGATTATCCTCAATACTTTAATAAACTATTCAAACAAAAAACAGGGAAAACTCCTATCGAATTCAGGAATATGAATTGATGCTAGCAATGAAAAAAGAATAATAAAAATCAAGAGAACGTTTTGCAGATTAAGATATCTTCAAACTTATTAGATATAAATAAGTGGTTCGGCATAACACAATTGAATTATTATCATTAAATGGTGAGGTACTAACGCAGTTATTTTTTAAGCTTTGTGATCTGCTCATACCAAAATCATATTTGATTTCATCTTTGTATGCGTTGACTTAGATCCATACCTTTTTTCTTTTCTCCTTGTATCTTGATGGTTCTACTGGGGTGTCTTGTGGCGCTATGTAAACGGTTCCATAAGGATACTTAGCAGATCAACGCCCAGCTTTCCGGTTGTTCCGATAATAGAAATCCTTGAAAAATATTTATCAAAGCATTTTTAATGACTTCTAAACCTTCCTATCATGAAAGTGATTAAATTTCAAAATGGTAATGCAAAAAACATATCCTATCTAGAAGATGAATTTTAAATTGAGTTACCAATTGATTACAGAAATTTTTTAATTGAGAACAATGGAGAAAATCCAAAATTTATATCAGTTAATCTTCCTTTTTCAGATTGGCAATGCGTTCCTCAAGCTTAGCTAGTACAACTTACCACAACAATTAAAAATGAAAATCCAATGCACTTTGGAATAATCTATTGTAAGAAGAACACTGAATATAACACCGCGATCAGGAGTAGTATTGAAAGCAAGCATGCTCCGACTAGCCTGTCATTCTTTGAGTTGCGATTGATTATATAAACACTCAGAATAATGCCAAGTAGTGCAAATATTGCATAGACAGCTTTCATTGATTATTCGGGTTCATTGAGTGAAGATATGTAATATCCCGATTAGTCACAACATACTATTCTTAAGAAGAAATTATTAACTTCTGGATATTAATAATTATCGTATCGCCAATACCATCATAAAATGGCACACATCACCAATAAAGATTCTATCATAAACAGTATATGGGCATGCATCTTATTACACTCATTGGCGAATTTCGTTCATTTGTGAAGAATAGGAGAAACAAACAGTTTCAAAAGAAAATTGTATCTATGTAGCAGATCAAATGCACGTTTATGAAGCCTGTTAAAATTGTAGCCATCCTGATCATCTTAATTTCATTAGTGGGAGGTTACCTGATCTTTAAAAAAACCCAGTATAATAATGCACATGAGGGCATCAACTTAACATCGGAGGTAATTAACTACCCCTACAGCAGATACTGCTTCAGTAAAGGAAAGATTTATTTTAACAAACCCGGATTAGGTTACTTTTGGGTAAAAGGTGCTGATTTAGCTACCTTCCTGCCTCTAAAGGACTTGTCATATAAGGGGAACATGGGAAAAGATTCCCATCATGTTTTTTTCAAGGCAGATAAAGTAGCCGGCTTGAGGCCCGCAACGACAACGTATTTAGGCAATAATTTTTGTAGGGATGGACGAAAGGTATTTTACGCCAATATGGAGATGAAAGAAGCAGATGCTGCCACCTTTGCCCATTTGCGTGGCTATTATGCCTTCGATAAAAATCACCTCTATTACAAACAGAACATCATATCGGGAGCTGATGTAAACTCCTTGCACCAGATGGAATATGGACCCGATGGATCGGCACAGGCAGATGAATACATTTCCGACAGGAAGAATGTATTTTTCAAAGGCGTAAAAATCAAGGGAGCAAATCCATTAAGATTTAAGGTATTGAATTCACCAGATGACCAAGCACAATATGCCTTCGACGGGAATCATTATTTCAGCGATCAACACATTATATCTGCAGAAAAGCATAAGCCTGAAAAAGGTGGCTTAAAACTGCTCTCCCTTGACGGGGATTTCGGCCGGCACCCGATTTTTTACAGCGGAACCGATTTTTATTGCTATGATAACCAACGTCATGAACTTGTTTCTATGGGGAGCCTTGATAATACTGCGCCATTGACTACGATTGACAATGGCATTTACACTGACGGAAAACAGGTATATTTTACATTTGGCAAATGGAACAAAACGGGTGGGCGCATGCCACGCTACACCGGGCACACAACAGGTATATGTGCTGTGGATGGAGTTGATGCCAGAGATTTTAAGCCTTCAAGTAGCGATGTAACTATAGAGGGTACAGCAGGAACAATTTACCATTGCGGCAGCCAATACTATTTTCATCCTAAATACAGAAACAACGGTAACTACCATCAGGCTTTAATGATTATTGGAACAGATGGAAAAATAAAGGAGCTCCCAATAAAAAATGCCTTGTCTAAATCCATCGATGACTATGAAGGCCCTTCCATATTTAGTAGGGAATTTTATAGGCGTTTATTTAATCCGGATTGGGACGACCATGCCAGCTTATAACGTAAAAAACATGACGTTCAGCATGAATACTTTGAACATTTAAATCGCTTTTTTTTTGCTAATGGAACCTATAATAGAAGATTTAGAGCGAAAAAAATTCATCTTAAACATAGTGCTATAATCAAGATGAATTTTAATTAAACTACCTTGAAAAGATTGTCTATGATAAATTTAAACCTTATCCTATAAAAGGAAGAGAAATCTATTCCCTTTTAGGCAAGCCATAAGTTTCTTCAGCACTTTTTATTCCAGATTTAACCAATGGTAAAGGAAATATAGACGATAAAAAACCTGCGGTTAACAGCTACAATAGAAATAATCAAGATTACGCTTCCTTTCAAAGGTTTTTTAGGTTAAACGATTTCTTCGATTTTTATGATAAAAACAATAAATAGCCTTTAGATAATAATGAATTAAGGCCAAAGAATATTTTAAAACAATATATTTATATATGAAAAGGAACCGTCTACTAATTATATGTTTAAGCATCAGTTTTTTTGTGAGTATATTAACAAGTTCTTGCACCTCTGGGTTAAATGACAGGCAAAAATTATTTCTTGATTACGCAAAACTGGAGGATAAATATCACGGCACCGGATATTATCATAATTTCGACTTATATGACGTAAACACAAAAGCTCCAGTTTATATGGATAGCGCTTTCAATATTGCTCGTTTTAAAACAAAACTTTTAAAAAACTTCAAACTGATTGATAATGGTGGTGAGTTTACGGCAGATTTTGGAGGCCTGGAACTTCAGTACCCTCATCAATTGGTGATGATAAAAAATGAAAACGGCACTGTAAGTACAAAGCTCTCTGTTTTTGTACCCGATAAATATTACAAATTTTCTGTCGATAAAGATGATCTCGGCAAATCCATCATGAAAGATAGTGTTGAAGTAACCCTACTCGACATGACAAATGATGGCGCAACCTTAATGATCGAAAATAAAGGCATGAGACAGAGTTACGACTACACATATGACAATGTTGACAAGAAAGATTTTAGTGAAAAAGAAAAATATAAAGAACCAAAATTGCCCGGATATCATAACTATTTATTTATTGGCGAACAGGTAGATTCACCGAACATGCCTACAACGAGCAATAAAGATAATTTAATAAAAAAAGATTTTTCTCGCTTGGCCATCACCTTATCCAACGAAAAAGGGAAGACGCTGGAAAGCAAAGGTGATATTAATGATTTTAGACATTATTTATGGTACAGAAATAATGACATGCCCTACCCCGAATTAACTGCTAATTACGCTGACATCAAACAGAAGTACAAAGAATTGGATGAAGACACATTGCATAAATTTCATCCGATTTATATCGTAACACTTAGAGCAAGCGGCAAGGTTGGTAAAGTAGATTTCTTTTTAAGATCAGATAAAGGACATATAGAAACAATCGATATTGGCGATGTCATTACTCAAAAAAAAGAAAATCAGTCTACTGTGATCCCACAAAATGAAATACTGCCCATTGCAAACATCACTAAAGATAACATGGGTAAATTATTGAAGATAAATTGTACAACAGTATCCGGGAAATTAAATGAACCAGACCAGATCCTGATTTATGCATCACTGCCGCATAGTTACAATGCGAGAAGCATGAGTATAAGCTTTAGTGATATCAAACTTATTGGAGATGCAAAAGACACCACTGCTGTGAATGAATCTGAAGACGGAGACGATTATTTTGATGTAGGTTACAATAATCAGGGCAGTAATTTAAGTGCGATAAAGTTTTCGCCCAATCAGCAAATTGCAAAAAAAGTTGTCGGAAAAATAGCTGTGGATGTCGCCTATTACTACGATAAAACTTTTACCCTCCATAATTTACCTAAGTGGATAAAAATAGATAAAGACGGCACAACTTTAAGCTTTTACAATAATGAACCTGCACTATTGACATTGGTAGAATTTTTAGTGTTCGGAAAAGGATCCGCAACAATACCAATGGATATTCTCGTTCAAAAGTACGACGATGCAACTAAACTGCTTACCAATAAATATGCTACAAAAGTAAATCAAATTACCATCAGGTTTAAAAAGACTGATAGTGGTTTGAGCGAAGAAATTCCTTTTGAATTGGATATTCCGCAGGCAAAAAAAGAAGATAAGAATTAATTTTTCGGGTATGGAGTCGAAAAGCGGCCAGGCTGTTTTGCTTTTTTATTCCATCATTGATTAATTTAAAAAAAACGAAGTAGCATCACGTGTGTGAATAAGTTAACACTAAATGATAATAAAAATGTTATTCAATAAAACACAAGTAATTATGAGAAAGCAATTCATTATCGTCTGTTTAGTTTTAACTGGTATATTTAACGTTGCCCAGGCACAGGAAAACTTACAAATAGCATGGCCGGGTGAGTACAAATGGAAAATAGGTTCTGACCAAAAAAGTGGAAATACGCGTATGGTTGAACTGTTAGCTGGAAATGAGTCTTTTAAAAACTGGACCATCATCGGCACCATGCTGTCGTTGATGGGATCTACATCCGTTTCCGTAGAACAGGCCATGAACGCGACCTATAATCGAACCCTAAAAAACGCCCCTAAAGCAAAGCTCAAAATGATTGAAAAGGGAACCAAATCGGGTTCGCCCTGGATATTGTTCCGCATCGAGTCGCCAAGGTTCAACAATAGCGCCATCCCCGAGTCGCAACTCTATTACATCATTCAGGGTAAAAGTGCTTTATACTCCAATTTCGTAGCTGTGAAGCAACCCACCCTGAGTGTGCTGTTCGTAGAAAAATGGGCTAAGGTTTTTAAAAATAGTATGTTGGTGAGTAAATAACGGAGACTGCAAAAGTGATCACCTCGTAGATGACACTTCCTTCGTAGCATCAGTACAAGATCATAGGTTATAAACCAGTTTTATCGATTTTATGACCAAATCGTCCTGGTTTTACTTTCACATCTCCATCTATCCATTCTGACTGGACATAAAATTGACCATGATCTTTGATTAAAATAAATTCGGGGTTCATCCTTTTACCTGTTTGATAGCCAGATACATTTTTAAGATGAGTTAAAATTAGTTTAGAACCCTTTGCTGTAGCGCTTAACTCATCAACAAACGCCATTTGGAAACCTTTTCCTTCCGCGGTAATCTTTTTGTTTGTGATCTTGATGTCTAATTCCCAGCCTGCGTTTTGCCCGGCGATATCGCCATAACTGAAATAGGCGGAATATTTGCCGACCCAGGTTGATGGGATTGCCGCATCGGTACACTCAGCTTTTTGTTCGTATGGCTGTTCGGCGTTATGATCGCTGTAACTTGTTGCAAAAAATGAACTTGCAGGAGCCTGAATTGCATCTTGACTCACCGTTTTTTCCCTGCAGCTGCTCAATATGATCAAACTTGCTGCGCTGATTAAAAATACCCTTTTCATGGATTTAAAACAGATTAAGTCTAAAAATGATTTAATTAATTTTCCACTACCTCAACGTTGTCAATAAAAGCTATCGGCCTATTCTCTTAAAAAAACCTGTACCTACCCTATTTAATCATATAGAAAGTGCTGTTTTATTTTTTGTGGTTAATCAAATCCATAACAATCAACGGCTCCCTGGCAATCGCCATGCTACAAAATCTATTGAAAGGCCGAAGTAAAACCATGGAAATATTTTCAATTTCCAAAAAAAAATTAACCAGCAGCTAAACCATTTTATAATTTTCGGTGCCTTTTTAATGATATTGCTAACTACAACTCAAACATTTAAACCATGTTGCTGTTATGCTATCAATCTTATATAAACGAAATCATTATGAAAAACAAAATTACCCATTTAGCACTTAGCGCATTGTTGCTTGGCTCCGTATCATTTGCATCGGCACAAATTAAATTAAATTCCAAGGGTATTGGTGCGCTTGAAAAAGGCGTAAAGGCCGCAACTTTCTCAGATGCAGACGCATCGAGGCTTGCTAAAGAAGCAGTGGGTTACATGGATACGCACAATACTGTAGCGTCGGAAAAAGATCCATATACCATTAGACTTAAAAAAATATTCGCCAAACACAAGAATGAAGGTGGATTGGCGCTCAATTTTAAAGTGTATAAAGTAAAAGATATCAATGCTTTCGCATGTGCAGATGGTAGTGTGCGCGTATTTTCATCATTGATGGATATCATGACCGACGACGAATTGTTAGGAATTATCGGTCACGAAATTGGACACGTTGCCAATAAAGATTCTCGTGATGCAGTAAAAAGTGCTTATAAAAGAGAAGCAATGATGGATGCTGCAGCCTCGCAATCTGGCGTAGTTAACAGCTTATCAGAAAGTCAGTTGGGGAGTTTTGCTATCGCGATTTTAGATAGCAAATATAGCCGTAAACAAGAAAGTGAAGCCGATGAGTATGCATACAATTTCATGAAGAAACACAACTATAAAGTAACAGCCCTGGCCAGTGCATTTAATAAGTTTGCTGAAATGGAAAATTCTTCAGGTACCAAAAAGAGCAATTCAGAAAAGATGCTAAGCTCACATCCAGATAGCGCCGACCGTGCTGCGAAAGTGCTTGCAAGAGCGAAAAAAGATGGCTTAGCAGGATAGATACACTGTGAAGTCTTTTTTTTTAGTTACACGCTTTAAAATTCTGCTAATTAAAAAATACTTCCGCTCATAACGGCAATTTAAAGCTGGCAAACCTAAGGTTTGCCAGCTTTTTTTTAGTGATCCTAAAACTCACCCTATCACGCATGATGGCGCTTTAAACCTTTTAGAGGAAATCACTATTGGGAAATGGCACATTACTTCCACCACTGTCGTTTTTCTTCAGTTATAGCCGCTTTACTGGCCGGGCGATTATCATTAGAGATTGCGCTTACATAATTCTGCCAGCCATACTTTTCATATTGTGGCGGAACCGTGATGCCATCAATATCGCTAAACGGAGAATCATAGATAGTAATATCACCCAATTGCAGCTTTTGCGATTGTTTACTGCCATTTGCGATCCAATTGCCGCTGAACTGATTGTGGCCTTTATAAGACATTATACCATTACCTGAACAAGCTATTTTCAATCGTTCTTTTACATTCACATTAGCTTCCCCCCGAACCGCTTAAATTTATCATGCCTTCTTTGTTAACCAAATCAAATGCATTAAGATACATCATATCCCTCTTTAGTTATGATTTTACTAAACTGACGAAGTGTGTGCAATTCTTTCTGCTGAGCATTTGCTGCCAATTCACTGAACAAGACAAGCTCTCACCATCTAATTATTTTAAATAATCATCATTATTTATACCTCTTTTGTTTTTCTTAATCGCCGACTTAAGACCTCCAAACTTATAGTTTACGCTAAAATTGAATCTTCGGAAATTGTTTCTGAAATTGTAATCTGAGACAAAATCCGGCGTAGTAAACCTGGTATACCAATTTCTGTACCTTTCAAATGGATTACTAACAGAGGCTGATAGGGAAAGACTTTTATTAAAAAACTTCTTATTTAAACTAAGTGAAGAATTGTATGATGATCTTGATTTCCCCTGAAGATATATTTCAGGGCTATTCGTTCCGAAATCCAAAGAAATGCGGAAGTCATACTTTTCTAAAAACTTGGAAAACGAAACATTTGTATTCCCTTTAAACCCCCGGTTAGAAGCAAAATGTCCGTTTGATGTGCCATTAAGCCATAAATATGATATTCTACCATTGGCATTTACGGTAAAACCTGTTGCTATAGGGTAGCTGAAACTTAGGTTGAAACCTAGATCATCATTTTTTCCGATATTTTGATAGGTATATCTTGTTACGGAATCTTTACCCAAGGCAGCGACCTCTTGAACTGAGTTATTGGCAAAAAGATAATTGACCGAAAGATTTAAAGAGCCCTTTTTAGAATTACTATAGGTTAACTCAAAATTATGGTTTAAAACCGGTAGTAAGTCGGGGTTTCCGGTTTCCCAATATAGGGTATTCGATTTATTTTCAAATGGATTAAGTTGCGTAATACCTGGTCTTTGAATTCGTTGGGTATATCCTAATGTTAGGTTGCTCTGACTTCCAAAATTTCTTTGAAAAACTACAGTTGGAATAAAATTGCTATAAGTACGGTCCACTTTCGAATTAACGGATATAAAATCAGCATTAATTGTCGTAATTTCAAGGCGCATACCTGCTTTAACGCCCCATTTCTTGAACTTTAAATGATAACTATTATAAAAGCCATAAACGTTATTTGAATATTTAAAGGAGTTAAGTGTATTGTTAGACACATCATCTTCGCTTCCAGGCACAAAACTTTTATAGCTAAAATCGCTATAGTTATCCCTTAATATCGCTTTTGCACCGCCCTCAATATTCAAAGACTTAAAGGGGTGTACATAATCCAATTGGATGGTCTGTTCTTTCGCTCCCGACTTATTGAATTGCCCCCTGTCATTTTCAAGATAATTGAAACGTTCAGTTGCAATACGACCGTTATTTTCCGTATAATTGGATTCGTTGTATTTGTAAGACGCAGTTAAAAACTGGTCTTTCTTCCCGGGAAATCCTAATTGATAATTTAGTCCAAGATCTTTTCCTTGCGTATGATCTTTCCCCGAATAATCAATATGATAGGATTGTTCAATAACACGCTGACTATTCATCAAACTAAAAAATTGATCACTTTCCTGGAGATTCTTGTTGTTGTTTAAGCCTAATGTACCTGTTATTAAATTAAGGGAGTCAATTTCGTAGCTAATTTCTACATTTCCATACAAAGCATTTCTTGAGTTGGTCATCACTCCCTGTTCAGTAGAAAGTGTATTGATGAACGATGTGCCTAATTGGGAATTTTTAAAAGTTGAGGAGGGACTATCTTGCCAATTGCTCCCAAAAAAGCCATTAATTCCAATTTTGTTAGATTTTAAGGTAAGCGAACCACTTACACCCCTTTGATTTAAAGTGTTATAAGATGTACCCAGGGATGCATTATAACCTTGTTCTATTTTTTTATTAGTGATGACATTTATTATTCCTGCTATGCCTTCAGCATCATATTTAGAAGGAGGATTGGTAATTACCTCAATACTTTGGATGGTATTTGCTGGCATAGTCCTAAAAACATCTGACGGGTTATTTGCTATGAGTGAAGATGGACGCCCATTAATTAAAACCCTGAAATTAGTGTTGCCTTTTACTTCTATTTTATCGTCACCAGTTACCGATACCATGGGAACTTTTCTTAATAAATCCAAAACACTTAGAATATCCTTTTCCGGGTCTGATTGCACATTATATGTCAAACGATCAATTTCCTGCTTAATTAGCGGCCTGGACGCGGTTACTATAACTTCTTTCAATTTGGTTGAAGATGTAGTGAGTGTAATATCAGGCAATTGGATTACTTTATTGTCGGCCAATGTAAGTGAAACAGACAGACTATCCATCCCTAAAGCGTATATTTTAACTAAATAATCTCCCTTTTTGCTGGCCGCAAGTTTAAAATTTCCGCTGGTATCTGTTTGGACAGTCTGGATGGTTTTATTAATATCCAGCTGAATTAAACTTACTGTAGCAAAGGGTAAGCCCTGTTTGTTGATGTCAATAACACGGCCATCTATTAAATATCCCGTTTGCTGGTTATTTCTTTCCAATAAAATATTGCCATCTATCTGTCTAAAAGAAAAAAATGTATTGTGTAATAATTCGTTAAGCGTTTCTTGCACCGTTCTTACCCGAAAAGGCAAATTTAGGCTCTTAAGCGCTTTAACATCTGCCTTGCGGTAAAAAAAGCGGAGGCTTGTTTGCCTTTCGATTTTTTCAAGGCCGCTGATCAAACTTTCATACCGTAAGCCAATAGATACCTTTTCTGTAGACATATCTTGCCCTCTACCCGGCTTAGCGATCAGCACTCCGAACGTTGTTGACAACAAAATAACTACTATTCCACTTACGCGCATCAATTGACGGGTTAATAATTTATTACACAGTTTATTACCGGTTAAAAAGGCACACAATGCCACCGGTTTCTGCTTTTTTGCAGAAATATTCATACTTTTATATGTTTTAAGTGATTACCAAATGATTTAAAACCCCGGTTTCCGGGACACCTGTAAGCCGATGGCCGTCGGCTTGCAGGTTCTATTCTTGCTACTATACTTCCTGGAGTACAAATTAGCCCTGAATGCTATTATTTTTCCTTGTTCATTTCTTTTATTAGTTACATCCCTCCCCGTCTATGAGAATACTTCCATCTGATTTAGTTTGATAGGTTGCATTGTTAAAGGCACAGATCACCTTTAATATTTTATCTAATTTATCACCTTCAAGTGCTGTCCCTGTAAAGCGACAGTCTTTGGTTTTATCATTTTTAAAATTGATCTTCACGTTGAAACGCTCCTCTAGCTCCAAAGCCGCATCGGCAAAAGTGACGTCCTCGAAATGCAGATCGGCTTTCTGCCAGGCAATGGCCTGTTTGGCATCCACATTAGTTTGGATAGATTTACTATTCAGTAAATTATAACTTATCTGTTGATTAGGCGTAAGAATGCCTAACTGCTTATCGCCATTAGCAACGCTAACCTTCCCACGTGTTACCGTTACAACAATGGTATGGCTGGTTTTATCTTCTTTAATATCAAAAGCCGTCCCCAAAACAGTAGTAACTACCTTTCCCGTATGTATAATAAATGGCTTGCCTGCATCATGTTTAATGTCAAAATAAGCTTGTCCTGAAAGATAAACCTCTCTTGTTTTACCATTAAATTCTTTAGGATACTCTAACTGAGAATTTGAATTTATCCAAACCTTACTACCATCCGCTAATGTGATCTGCTTTTGTTGATTTAAGGGAACGCTCAATGCAATTAACTGTGTGGGGCGTACAAGGCTTTGCAATGCTGGCCATTCCAGGTATAGGGTAAAACAAATTGCGAGTACAGCTGCTACTGCAGCAATGCGCCGCCACAAGTAATTGCGTTGCAGGATCACAACTCGCTCAGATTTAGTTGCCTGGATGCTATTTTGTATCTCGCCGAGTACCTCTGCCAGCCATTGATTTTTACGGCTTTGATTAAGATGCTTCCATTTTGAATGTGGGTTATTGCTTTGCTCAAGCCAATTTTCTACCATTTCATTTTCTTCCTGTGAAGTTTTTCCTTCCAGGTACCGGTCCAATAAAGCTTCTATGATATTTCGATTCATCTTATAGAAATTTAACAGTAGTCGTATGAACTGCTGTTTGGTACTATAAGAAAATGATATTTTTTTTTCTGACGTGCAAACCTGGGCTTAAGAAAGCCACAAAACCAAAAGAATTGAAAAATAAGTGCCTGATAATGATTTTCTTATATGGGTTAAAGCGGTAGACAACTGGTTTTTTACCGTTTGCTCCGACAATTGAAGCTTTTCTGCAATTTCAGAAATACTTAGATTTTCTTCCCGGCTTAAATGATAAATTTCTTTTACTTTGGGCGATAACCCATTAATACAATTTTCGATGGTTCGCTGAAGTTCTTTAGCGGCTATTTGCTGTTCAACATTCGGCTGATAAGCATTCGACAATGATTGCAGCATTACAGCATACTCTTCGCGGGTAGTATTCCGCCGTATTTTATCGATAATGCGATAGCGGGTAATTGCAAACAGATAGGTTTTTAAATTAGAAGTGATATTTAATTGTTTCCTGTCTTCCCAAAGCTTTAGAAAAAGATCATGAATAATATCCCTCGCATCCTCCAGACTATATAACTTTGATGCTGCGAAATTTGAAAGACTTTCTGCATAGCGACTATAAATTTCGGCAATAGCTGTTTCATCATCATCCCGCAAAAGTTGAATCAGTTGACTATCCGCTAATTGTTTTACTGTCCCCATTTGTCAAAGTACCAAATATAAGGTTTTAATGATACTCTACAATTCAGCCGCATCAACCAGTCGAATGAAATATCAAATACCTTGATTAATTTAAGCCAACTTAATGTAAATCTCATTTTTGCAATTGTCCACATGATTAGTCCTTCTAAAGCGTACTTCACTTTCTCATTTCATGTCAACCACCATTCCCAATCGGCCCCGTTCATTCCTTCCTCATATTTATTAAAAACACGGATATGGATTTCATTTGGATGTTGGCTCTTGAGGTCTAGCAGATCCTGATCAGTGAGCGTTTCCTCCTTAAATTGAAAACTTACGGTTTTAGAACGTTCTATCTTTTCCCATGCCTCCTTTGCCTGGAAAAGGCTTTAGAGATAATTAAATAATCTTGTTTATCCAGTTAAAATACTGGTTAGATAACTTACCATTTATTGTACAGATTGTACAAACCGAACATCTTGTGTATTTTAAGAAGCAAAGCTATGCTTTACAGTGGGCGGGGTTCGTGCGGAAATGTCAACATTTTTTTTGCGTAAATTTAAAAATATGAAAAACAAATTAGCTCTTATTTTATCTATTACAATAAGTTTTCCGATATTAATTATTTCAGTATATTTTTTATTAAAAAAATCAGACTCTACGAACCTACTTCTGTCTCTAATTGGTTTAGGCTGCATGATAGGATCATTTATACTAATAATTCTAACTTTTTATCCACGAAAAGGAAAGGGCTTGGAATGAAAGATAGGGATATTTTCCATCAAAAAAACCGTGAGGTACTGATAAACTTATCGTAGTTATTTTCTAAGCTTAGAATCTCTCTGGAGAACTGTGTGATTATATAGTCTCTTGAATGTGGCTTCTTCAAAATACCTTAAAGGTATAGTAAATTAGCTGGGTCTGCCTTCTATATACGAAATATACTACTGGTTTAAATTTACCACTCCTTCTTTGTCTTTTATCTCAAGGTTCTGGACAGCCATGTTAGTCTTTTCACCCGATCCATTGCTAACTTGGTGGTTCCGCAAATATCGAAATCGCCAATCTGAGAACTTATTGAGCTGTGTATCATTTGTAGACTTAGGGAACTTTCGATTTACTTGTTTCATCTACAGTAATATCTGAACTTCCACTACTTTTACTTCCTTCTGATTCCATTATCTGATAATCCCAAGTAGTCCCCAAATTCATGTCCTTGCTTTTCCATGCGGCAACATGATTTGCAAAGGTCACAGTTCCACTTGAACGTTTTGTTTTCCTGACACTCCAATACTGCTGAAAAGTTTGATTGCCGTCAATCGAAGGTTGATTGGTTCGTGTAGTCTGATATATATTGTACGTTCCTCCATCGCTTGAAAAGGTGCCTTTTGATATTCCACCTGGAGGTATCCAATCACCATAATTTTCAACAACGTAATATTCAATAAGTGGATTTCTTGTCCAACCATAAACAGCCAGATATCCGTTCTTACCACCATCAAAACTTCCTGAAAAACTAATAACCCGATCAGCTTTTCCAATCATCCAACCTTTCCCCGCGGTAAAATTCCCAATATTAGACCATACAGTTTTATATCTACCATTAGGTCCTAAAACCATAGAGGCTGTTCCACTATTCCTATCGTTCCAAAAAGAGTAGTAAAAGCCATTATTTATTCCTGTTTGATTATTCGTTATGCTTTGTCCGTTCGATTGTTGCTCGATAAATAAAAATATCAACAGTAGAAATACTCCGAATTTGTTTTTTGAAGTTAACATACGATTTATTGAATTAGTATAGACGTTTAATATGCAATAAGTTCTTAAATACAAATTCTATAGCTGCATCTCTATTTTCCAATACGTCCTGAACAGAATTAGATACCTCATAATCAGGAATAGTTCCTCTTTTCTGTAAAACTGGGGATATTGCTAACACGGAATGTAAAAGTGGTATTGTAATGGCAGTTTCGGTATGGCCACCTAATATTGATATTTTTTGGACGCCATTACTAAGTCCAGCATATCCGGACGTTTCACTTCCGACCAAAATGGCATTCGTATACTCTTTGAAAAGTCCTGCGGCTGTACCGCCCGCAGAAACCATTCCGCCATTAATCAGCACAACCAACTTCCCGTTAAAATGATATTCTTCGATTGGATCAAATTTCTTTAAGTCACGTAAGGCCTCATATCTGGTCACCTTAAAAGTTCCATCCTTTTGCCTAGCCAGACCATAGTCTTCATCTAATCTAAGTTTAACCCCGGTTGTTTTCAAAAAGTATTCATCATTCCCCAACGCAATTATTTCTTTTGATGGAATTATGGGCTTATCAATAAAGTATTGAAGTAAAAAAGCAGCATTTTCTCCCCTACCACCACTATTATCTCTTAAATCGATAATTAAGTTTCCAATTCTGTTAGCAGAAATTTCCTTAAAACATTTTTTATAATAATCAGGAAAGGTATTTTCGGGTTCACTGAAGCTGTTTTTAAAAAATCTATCAATCTTGAGAATTGCATAATTTCCATGCTTATTAACCTCAAAATTGAAGGCATCTTTAGATGGGATTGAAGATGGATATCGTTTAGCTCTGAGTGCTATGTAATTTTGTTCAGAGATTGGTTCCACTTGTGCGGTCAAAATTTTATTAGACTTATAATCCCGGTAGGAAATATTGTAAGATACTTTTTCTCCAAAGATCTGCGGATATAATTTACCAAACAGCATAAAGTAAGAAACTCCTATTTTATGTAGTGTAGGAGATATACTTTTACCATCGGAAGAAAAATGTTCCAATATTTCTGATAAAATCTCATTACTTAAATGATCGTCTATTGCCAGAATTTCGGAGCCTTCCGGAATTTGCAGATTACTCAAGTTGTTTACTATGAAAATCCGCTCATCTTTAACATAAATTTGAAAGGGTAGCCATTTTTGATTAGCTATAATATCGCCCAAATGGTTAAAAGCCTTTACACTTGTATGGTCATCGTGAATAGTGGCAATCATTTTAAGTACAATTTTGTAAAAATCTTTTGCCTGCAAAGGTTTGGAAGCGTCCAACATTAATTTGTCTACCATTTCCTCAAATTCCTCTGGCGATTGATTTGTATAAAGTCCTGGATGTGTTTTGATAAGAGCTCTTTTAAACTTATTGAGATCTGCCTGCATGTCTTCGGGCTGATAGATTGTGGGTTTTTGTGCAATTCCAGCTTCAGGTGTAAAGTTATCCTTGATAAACAAAGATATGTCACCGTCCTGGTTCACCGTCATTTCACCTTTGGAAGTATCAAATAACAACTCAATACCAGCCTTATAATACATGAATTGATCTTTGACACCAGCTTCCAGCGGAAATGCACTCTGCCCGCTCGCCTGGGCTGTTAATGCCGTATCATTTTTACTGATGGTTATTTTGAGTGTCGATTTTTTGCTACTATAAATACCTAAGTAGCTGTCTCTGGCTTGCATCTTAATCGTTTGTGCAGCTACGCCAAAGGTAAATTTGATAAAGATTGATAAGAATATAAAGATTTTTTTCATGATAAGAGCTTTCTTATAAGACGAATATAATATAAAATGCATCACTTTAATAACTTTCCGGATGGCTTTTAAACTGTGAGAATTGACCCAAATTCATATCATATCAGGTTACAAAAAATAGTGTTAAAAAAATACGTACAGGTTTTAAAGGCCAGATAATTACAAGGGTTTTATGTCAAAACATGCAAATGCCTTTGGTAATTAGTAGTTCTAACTATTTGGAAGTCTATAAAATAAATTATTGTTCGATCCACTTTATTTCCTATTAGAATATTAGGTGCAAATCCCAGCGGGATCAAAGAAGATAGCATCAGAACTAAGTAAAAGCTTTAAAAGTAAATGACTAAAGGCTTTTTTGTTTGCCGGAAGAGCCTAAAAAAGGCTAATAAATCACAATAAATTCACAAAACTTTAGTAAGGGATTCTGGCGTAAATTAAAATCTATATTTTGCTTTTCAAATTATAGAAACACGTGCCAATTAAGCGGACGCATTGAAAATCTTAAACGCGTACCGGAAAATTCAAAACGATTATTAAAGGTAATGATGATGATCTATCTAAACATCACCTCGTTCATAATCAGTATTCCGATAAGTCCGATAACCGAAACCAGCGTTTCCATGAGCGACCAGGACAAAAATGTTTGTTTGATAGATAATCCTAAATACTCTTTGAATAGCCAGAAAGAGGAGTCATTTACGTGAGAACAAAACAGGCTCCCTGATCCAACTGCAAGCACCATTAAATTTGGATCGGCACCATGAGGCCCAACAAGCGGATAAACGATACCGGCAGCGGTGAGGCCAGCTACGGTAGCCGAACCCAGGCAAAGCCTTAACACCGCCGTTATTAACCAGGCCAATAATAAAGGTGGCAGGGTTAGCCCTTGCAAAATTGCGGCAAGGCTGTTGCTCACCCCTGTTTCTACAAATACTTGTTTCAAAATGCCAGCGCTGCCAATTATTAAAAGAATCATCGCTATATCTTTTGTTGCATCAACATAAATAGCCATGATGTCAATCAGCTTTTTACCTGACCTAACTCCTAGTGTAAATGTTGCAATACAAATGGTTAATATCATGGCAATAGTTGGATCACCAATAAATCCGGCAAAATTTACAACAACCATATTGTCACTACATATCCGGGTGATCAACGTGGTACCCAAAATGATAAGCACAGGTAACAATGCAGAAACCACACTATTTGTGATCCCCGGCAATTCATGATCAGGCAATTCATCGGCCCGCAAGGTAACTGTTGGGCTGGATTTCATATTGATTAATACTTTTGCAAAAAGTGGCCCCGCAATAATGATGGCAGGTATGGCCACAATTAAACCATAGGTAAAAGTCTTAACCAGATCTGCATTAAACTGGGTAACCAAAGCCATGGGCGATGGATGAGGTGGCAAAAAACCATGCATTACGGAAAGCGATGCAAGCATAGGCAAGCCTACATATACCAGGGGTAATTTATAGTTGTACGCTACCGAAAAAATAATTGGAATAAGCAATACAAACCCAACATTATAAAACAATGGAATGCCTACTATAAAACCTGTTAAAGACATGGCCCAGGTGATGTGTTTAGCGCCGAATGTTTTTTTTAATACCGAAGCTATTTTTTGAGCGGCACCACTCGAGGCGACGAGTTTTCCGAGCATGGCACCCAAAACGATGATGATAGCCAGCGATCCTAATGTATCACCTAATCCTTTATTAACCGTTTGCGGAATACTGGCGGCGGGCATACCTAACAATAAAGCTGCCCCTACCGATACGATTAAAAACGCAAGAAAGGTATTAACCTTCGCCCAGGCAATTAATAATACAAGTGTAATTATACAGCCAAAAAGAATCAGTACATCCATGTTTCTGCTTTAATGAGAGTCTCTGGTTACTGTTGAACCTGAGCCACCTACTAAAAAGTCCAGATCTGCACCTTTATCTGCCTGCTGAACATGGTTTACATATAAGTTTACATAACCACGTGTTGCAGCAGGAATTGGCGGTACCCAATTGCTTCGCCTCAGGGCTAATTCTTCATCACTCACTTCAAGGTGGATACGTTTATTGGCTACATCCAGCTCAATCATGTCGCCGTTTTCTACCAGCGCTAAATTCCCACCAATAGCAGACTCTGGCGATACGTGCAGTATAACCGTGCCATAGGCCGTACCACTCATCCTGCCATCCGATATCCTTACCATATCGGTTACGCCTTTGTCAAGTAGCTTTTTTGGTAAAGTCATGTTACCTACCTCAGGCATCCCCGGATAGCCGACCGGACCAACCGTTTTCAAGACCATCACACAAGTTTCATCGATATCCAGATCAGGGTCGTCTACTCTCGCATGGTAATCCTCAATATTTTCAAACACTACTGCCCTACCCCGGTGCTGCATCAAAGCAGGCGTAGCTGCTGATGGCTTTATAACCGCTCCGTTAATTGCCAGATTACCTTTTAGTACCGTAATGCCGGCTTCCTGAATAATTGGCTGCTCAAATTCATAAATAACTTCCTTATTGTAATTTATTCCTTTATCAGCAATGTTCTCAGCATGCGTTTTCCCACTTACCGTTAGGGTATCCATTTTTAAAACAGATTGCATTTGTTTTATAACAGCAGGTAAACCACCAGCATAGTAAAAATCTTCCATCAAAAATTTCCCAGAAGGCATAAGATTTACCAGAAGCGGCATTTTACTGCCAATATCATCAAAATCGTCTAAGTTTAGCGGTACTCCCATACGCCCTGCAATAGCGGTGAGGTGAATAATAAAGTTTGAGGAACCTCCTACCGCAGCATTTACCTTAATGGCATTTTCAAAAGCATCCCGTGTTAGTATTTTAGAAATTTTCAGGTCTTCTTTAACCATTTCAACTATTCTCCTTCCCGATAGCTGTGCAAGCCTTTTCCGCCGGGAATCAACGGCAGGTATAGCCGCACCACCGGAAAGGCTCATGCCTAAAGCTTCAACCATGCAAGCCATAGTAGAAGCCGTGCCCATGGTCATACAGTGGCCCGGACTTCGAGACATGCAACTTTCTACTTCTGCATATTCATCATAAGTAATTTCGCCTTTCTTTAATTCCTCTGTCAGCTTCCATACGCTTGTTCCTGAGCCGATGTCATGTCCGTGATATTTTCCGTTTAACATGGGTCCACCAGGAACCACAATTGTCGGTAAATCTACACTTGCCGCTCCCATTAGCGTAGAAGGCGTCGTTTTATCGCAACCCGTAAGTAATACTACACCATCAATAGGATTGCCTCTTATTGATTCCTCGGCATCCATACTGGCCAGGTTACGGAACAACATAGCGGTGGGTTTCATGAGCGTTTCTCCCAATGACATGATGGGAAATTCGAGCGGAAAGCCGCCAGCCTCCAATACCCCGCGACGAACACTTTCGGCAATATCACGCAGGTGTGCATTGCAAGGTGTAAGTTCAGACCACGTATTACAGATCCCGATTACCGGTCTGCCATCAAACATGTCTTCGGGCATGCCCTGGTTTTTCATCCAGCTGCGGTAGATGAGACCCATTTTATCTTTTTTCCCAAACCAGGTCGAACTTCTATATGATTTCATATTTAGAATATGCTATGTTGCGCTATTTTTTACTTCTTTAATTAGATTTTTTAGCTAGTGGACGTATCTATTGAAAAATCGTTTCACTTGCTTGGGCAGAGGTTTCTAAACCTATAATTTATTTACCTTGCTGATCACGCTACGGTATTTATAAGTGAACCAATCTCTGAAATGGTTATTTTTACGATATCTCCGCTTTGTAAAGTAAAATCATCAGTGGGAATTATTCCTGTACCTGTCATTAAATAGGTTCCATGAGGGAAATCCAATTCCCGAAACAAATAAGACACTAAATCCTTGTGCTTACGTTTCATTTGATTAATGGATATTTTCTCTTGAAAAAGGATTGCTGAATCTCTGGATATTTCGATGCTGATATTCGTATCCGGATCTATTGACCCCTCTGTTACTAAAAGGCAAGGACCTAAAGCGGTAGCCCCATTGTATGATTTTGCCTGTGGTAAATAAAGCGGATTTTCGCCCTCGATATCCCTCGATGATACATCATTACCGATTGTATAACCTTCTATAGTGCCTGCTGAGCAAATAAATAAGGTCAATTCCGGTTCAGGTACGTTCCACTTAGAATCTGCCCTGATCCGTATGTTTGCTCCAGAACCCACTGTACGGTATGATGGTGACTTAAAAAAAAGTTCCGGCCGGTCTGCATCATATACCCTGGCATAAAAATCCCCGCCTTTTGCTTCTTTTGATTCCTCTATTCTGGCTTCCCTGCTACGAAAATAAGTTACACCAGATGCCCATACCTCCTGGTTACCTATAGGCGTTAAAACAGCTGAATTGGTGAGCGATTGTAAATCTTCGTTAGGCTGGAGATGTTGCAACTCACTGCTGACCACTTTAAAGAGGTTACTCCTGTTTACAAACTTATCCCAGCTTTTCTCTTCTGTTAAAAAATATTGGTTATCGTGGTTGATAATAATCCCGCTGGAGGTGTTATAAATTCTCATAATTATTTGGTTAAGTTTTTTTGGATCGAAAATTAAGTTTGAACTTTATTTAAGTATCCAGGCGGTAAAATTGAAAAGCAAATAAGTCCTTTTAAAGCACATTTATAGCATAATGTTAATATAATACAATAAAATGCTTCAATACTAAAATTACTGGTTTGTGTTGCCTGATTTGATTACTTTGTAGCTTTTCGCTTCGCTATGGGCACTATTTAATCAGCATCTTAACCGCTCTTGCATTTCCATCCAGCTAGGCCATAGCACGGCATCCCCGTTCTACTTAAATCGGCCTAACAAATTTTTGGGAATCCACAGGCCAAGCCTATGCAGAAACTTCAATACAAAAATTTTCAGCCGACACTTTTGTTTCTTTTGGTGCCAAAAGAAAAAGGCCTGTCCGGCTAGGACAAATAAGAACACCCCGTCCTGCGGACACCCCTCTAAAAGAGGGGAATTATATACCGGCTGATATTTCAACGTCATTTCACTGATTTTGTTAATAAATTGCCTCTAAGGCCGACGGCTATGAACAAAAAATGTCTGCAGTAAACTATTATCTGTAGTAAACTATTAAAGAAATATTAATAAGCGAACTGAGCTTACTACGCAAATTTCTTCTCTTCAGTTTTAAGATAATTATATCTATAGTCCATTGGATTTTTTTTCGTAAGCGCTTTAAACTGGTGATAGAAGTGGGAAATATTGTTGTAGCCACAGGCATAGCCTACCTCAGTCATGTTAAATTCCTCTTCTAATAACAATCTGCATGCATTTCCAATTCTCACTTCCATTAAAAACTGGATATATGTTTTCTTTGTTTTGGATTTAAAGTACCTGCAAAAAGAGTGCTTTCCCATATTAATTAATGCAGCCACCTCTTCTAACCCTACTTTTTTGTGGTAATTATTAAACGTGTATTCGAATATCGCGTTAATGCGGCTTTGATCGATGCTGTTTACTTCCGGGTTAAAGCCGTTAGATGATATAATTTCATATTCTTTCGAAGCTGCTATTATTTCTAAAGCAGATAATAAACTGATCAATTTACGGGCAGGCGATTCGTTGAGCATTTCCTCCGCTATTTTGCCAACCTTTCGCCTGGTTGCTCCTTTTAAACGCAAACCGAGCTTACTTGTATTTAGCAGTTTCACAATCGGACTAATTTCAGGAAGATTCAAAAATGCATCACCCCAGATGTTGTTTTCAAAAAGAACCACGATGGTTTCTCCAACTTTTTCGGTTTCGCTTTCCAGGTATTTTTGTTCACAACGGAAAGTATGTGGCAGGTTTGATCCAAATAAAAATACATCACCATTTTTAAATGGACCAACGTGGTCGCCTATCAGGCAGGTGCCGTAGGTTCTTTTAACAACTAATAGTTCGCACTCGGGGTGATAATGCCAGGCGCTTAATATCGCATGTCCTATATCTTTATGGATATTAAAAGAATGCTCCGGGTTTGGAGTAGCCTTTTTTAACGTAGCCTTCATGTTTATAATTGGTTAACTATAGCATGAAATTATAAATTATGTACGATATAATGCATATCTATTACCTTTTGTTGGGAGTTATATTAACAACGTCAGGGTTTATTATTTGGGCATCAGATTGGTTTCATGTCAAAACAATCCCGTAAGTAATTGATAAACAGACATATTTTGAATACTTTATCATACAGCAACCAATACCGGAAAGAAATATCTATGTTAATATGTTACAATTTTTTGCTGTAATACTGAAATTGCTTTTCATTAAAGTTGTCTTTATTTGCTTGAGTAACATAACTGTTTCAAAACCAAATATAAAAGAAATTGAGGCTTCTATTCTTCGCAACTATTTTCTTTAAATAAACTATTTAGCCCAGGCATATTTGCCCTGGATGATTAGAACAGAGATTGATTAACTAACAAACCAATATAATCATATGAGATAGATTTACTTCACATTCAAACACCATACCTAGTCGTTAAACGCTGCGTATGCTCCACACTGACAGCACCGCCTTTGCGGTTATTTAAGCTGTTTATTAAAAACCAATTCTAACCAAATTATAATGATGAAAAAAAAATTACTTCCACTGGTATTTACCTGTACTGTGTTAACGGTATTCATTCTTTTCGAATCCGCGAGTGCTTCAGCTGGTGGGCTAACAACCGCAATATTTAGCAAATCTTTACCAGCAAAAAAGTTAAAATTAGCTCCGATAGGCATTACAGGTAAAGTTACCGATGAACAGGGCGTTGGTTTACCCGGCGTTAGCGTTGCTGAAAAGGGAACGCGAAATGCCACTATAACCAGTTCATCCGGCAGTTATACGATAAATGTTTCCAATACCAATGCCGTGTTGGTGTTCACATCCATTGGTTATAAACCGGTAGAAATAACGGTAAATACAAAAACCGTTGTTAATGTTTCTATGGTGGCGGTTACAAATGCTTTAAATGAGGTTATCGTAACTGCCCTCGGTATAAAGAGGGAGGCCAAAAGCCTGGGCTATTCGGCTCAAAAAGCTGATGTACAGGCACTGCAAACCAACCGCACAACTAACCTTGCCAATGCACTTGAGGGCCAGATCGCCGGATTGGACGTTTCCCCTCCCGCTGCAGGGCCAGGTGGGAGTACAAAGATTCGTTTACGTGGACAATCTTCTTTCACTGCAGACAATTCGCCGCTAATCGTAATCAATGGCTTGCCAATGTCGCAGGGCGCAAGCAGCAGTAATGGTTATACACAAAACGTAGACCAGGGAGATAACCTGCAAGGTATCAATCAGGACGATATCGAATCGATGACTGTTCTGAAAGGTTCTACCGCTGCAGCCTTGTATGGTTCGCGTGCCGTTAACGGAGCAATCATTATTACCACAAAGTCGGGGTCTAAGAATAGTGGAATAGGGATTGACTTTAACTCTAATTTCACTTTAAACCAGGCGCTGGATTTTACAGATTTTCAATATGAATACGGCCAGGGTGAAAATAATATTCGTCCCTCATCACAAGGTACTGCGCAGAGTTCTGGTGCATGGAGTTTTGGAGTGCCGTTTGACAATGTACCAACATATCAGTTCGACGGCGTTCAGCGTCCTTATGCGCCTGTTAAAGACCGGATAAGTAAGTTCTTCAGACTTGCACCATCATGGAGTAATACCGTTGCACTTTCTGGCGGTAATGACAAAGGAAGTTTTCGGGTATCCCTCTCTAATCAGGACGCTCAGGGTATAGTGCCAAACAACGATTTTCATAAAAAGATTTTTAACGTTGGCATTAACTATAAACTTACCGAAAAATTATCTGCACAATTTTACGTTAACTACGATCACCAGTTTAATAACAATCCGCCACTTGTTGGTGTACAGGGCAATTCAATTCCTACCTCAATTTACAGGTTGGCTAACTCCATTTCTTTTGATGTACTGAAAGCGGGTGCAATAGATGCCAACGGAAACGAAACACCTACTTCTAGGTTTGCTACCGTTACCAACCCCTACTGGATATTAGAGAAGCAATTTCAAAGACAAACAAAAGATCACTTGTTAGGTACTGCTGTGGTACGCTATCAGTTTTTCGATTGGTTATATCTTCAGGGCAGGGCGAATATGGACCTTTTGCAAACTACCTATGAATCGAACACGCCGACGGGCACGCTGGCTGTATCTGCAGCACCAACAGGGCTGTATAACGGTAGCTACGGGATAAGTACATCAAGTACACGACAGAATAATTTTGACTTCCTGCTGGGTGGCGGGCATAAGTGGAAAGATTTTTCATTTAATGCAACAGTAGGTGGTAATCACTTTCCCTTAATTACATCAACATTTAACGAGGCGGTAACCAATTTTTACATCAGAGATTTATATACCATTGGAAACGGTGTTACGGCAAATTCGAGTTACAACCTGACTAAACAAACCGTAAATTCATTGTATGGTACAGCAGAATTTTCCTACAAAAATTTATTATACCTAAATGTTACCGGCCGTACAGACTGGTATTCGGTACTGGCCAGAGATATAGATCATTATTTCTATCCTTCAGTTAGCGGAAGTTTCGTTTTTTCGGAATTACTTCCAAAAGCAAAATGGTTAAATTTTGGAAAGCTTAGGGTTGCTGTTGCAGAAACTGGAAGCGCCCAGGGGGTTGGTGCTTATAATGCATTAACATTTTTGCTTGCTCAAAATTCATTCAACGGGCTTCCTTTAGGCAGTATTAACGGAACAGCTTCACCAAATACCCGGATTAAGCCTTTCGGCGTAAATGAAAAAGAAATAGGTATTGAGTTGCGTATGTTCAACAGTAGAGTAAATCTGGACGTAGCTGCATACGATAAAAAAACGACTAATCAAGCCGTTCCAATAAGCCTGTCTGCAGCAAGCGGTTACAGCACCACGTTAGTTAACTTGGGTGGTTTGGACAATAAAGGATTGGAATTTAACCTGGAATTAATCCCTGTCCAAAACAAAAACTTTACCTGGAAAACGGCTTTTAACTCTGCTTTCAACTCTTCAAAAGTATTGTCATTAGCGAACAACCAATCGCAGCTTGTAGTGGGCAGTCCTGAGTTTTTTGGGTCTATTGTAGATGTGGTAGGTTTACCCCTGAACCAGATTGTAGGTTCAACTTACAAGCGGGATGCTGCCGGAAATATCATATTATCAGGAGGCAAACCTGTAGCAAGTGCTAAACCAGTTAATTTTGGCAGTGGCCTTCCTAAAGCAACAGGCGGTTGGCTAAATACGTTAAATTACAAAGGCTTTACCTTTATTGCCCATATTGATTATAAAGCAGGTGGTAAAGTGCTATCGAGCACAAGTTTAAATTTATTAAGAGAAGGTTTATCAAAAGAGTCGTTACCTGGCCGTGTGGGTGGCGTAATTTTTCCTGGCGTAAACGCTACTGACGGATTACCAAACACCACCGCTGTAAATGCCGAAGATTTTTACGCAAATTATCGTTCAACGAATATCTTAGATCCATTTATTTACAGCTCAAGCTTTGTTAAATTAAGAAACCTTTCGCTGGGATACGACTTGTCTAGATTTATCAATAAAAAATATGTGAAAAGCTTAGTGCTTTCTGCGGTATGTCATAATGTATTGATCATCAAAAAATATACGCCCAACATTGATCCCGAAGCAATTGCCTCAAGCGGAGATAACTTAACAGGTTACGAACAGGCATCGCTACCAACAACACGTACTTACGGATTTAACTTAAATGTAAAATTCTAACGCTTTATACAATATGAAAAATTTAATCAGAATTATAGCCATCGCCATCTGGGTTACAGTAATTTCCAGTTGCAATAAAGGGTTTGATAAATTAAATATTAATCCAAATAATCCGACAGAACTCGACGCGGCATTCTTGTTCACCAGTGCACAATTCGGAACGCATGGAGCCACGATGGAAACCGAGCCAACCATTGTGCAGCAGTTTGTAAATCCGTTTTCGGGAATCACCTCGGCGTTTAATTTTAACCAGCTGAATCAAACCTATACTTCGTCAAAATGGAATGCTGAGTATACGGGAACAAATACTGGCGCAACAAGTTCTTCAGGCCCTGTTCAATTATTGGTCCAGATATTAAGCCAGCTCAAAGGCAATGCAGCAAGAACAAATTTATATAACGAAGCCAGAATCTGGAAAGCTTATCAATTTATGATGCTGGTAGACAGTTACGGAAACGTGCCTTATACTGAAGCCGGACAAGCTTATTTATCAAATGTGCTTACCCCTAAATACGATAACCAGGCAGCGATTTACACCGACCTGATTAAAGAAGTTACGGAGGCAACGGCAGCTTTAGATCCGGCAAAGGATATCGTAAAGGCTGATGTGTTTTACGGTGGCAATATCGCCCAATGGAAAAGATTGGGTTATTCCTTATTGCTTCGGTTGGGCATGAGGTATAGTAAACTAGATCCGGCAAAAGCGCAAGCTATTGTGCAAGCTGCAGTAGCGGGTGGTGTAATGACATCAAATGCCGACAACTGTTACCTGAAATACAATACCACTTACGTGAATCCTGTGAGCCAGACAATTACGGCAATAGCAAACACCTATTATTTAGCGGCTCCCTTTGTAGATCAGCTAAAAAATAGTGGTGATCCGCGATTGAAGTTTATATCCGGTAAATATGCCAACCCATTAGCTGCACCTACATCCGTACCAGATACCATATCTGCAAACCAGTTCGGACTTCCTGTGGGCTATAGCAGTGCTACTTTATCAACTGCTCCCGGATTTAGAGGTGCTAACGGCTCTGGCTTTAATTATTCACAGGTTAATTATAGTATTTTCGGCAGTTTAACCGCCCCGCAATTTTTTATCACCCACGCTCAAACGCAATTCCTGCTGGCAGAGGCCGCTGTTAGAGGCTGGATAACCGGTGGCAGTACACCAGATGTTTATTATGCTAATGGTATACGTGCGGCAATGGACCAATGGACAACCTATAACCCCGCAGCCATTATTCCTTTAGCTACGCAAAATGCATTCATTAATAATCCCGTTAACGCTTATAATACGGCAAATGCGCTTAACCTGATTAATACGCAATATTGGGTGGCTTCCTGGGGCAATGGTACCGAAGCATTTGCGAACTTCAGGAGAAGTGGTTTTCCAGCCTTATCGCCCAATACCATCGCAGGGCAAAACATAACCGGTGGTTTTGTTCGCCGCTTTGTTTATCCAACGCTTGAGCTTTCTGCAAATGCAACGAATTACCAGGCAGCGGTTGCAGACAATGGTGGGCCGGATAATATGGACACGCGCATTTTTTGGGATAAATAGAAAAACCCTGAGTAGTTCTCCAAATTTGCCTTTTTGATCAGCAAATTCGAAATCGGTCTTGTAAAACATCTTTACAGGACCGATTTTTTTCAATTCCTGCTATAAAAAGCATAATGCCTTTACATCAAGTTTGGTCTATCTATTTAAACCTAATTTATCTTTAATTGTTGGATATCTGGTTCTTCCGATCGGCAACTCAGTTCCATTTTTGAGCCTTAAAAAGTTTCGGCCGCCAGCTTTATTCAAAAAACATTCAAATTGTGCTATAGAAACCAGGTATGACTTGTGTATTCGCAAAAAAGAATGGCTTAAAAGCTGCGACAATTGTTCTAAAGTCTTATCATGCAGGAAGTATTCGCCACTTTCAAGATGAATTTCAGAATAGATATCCGAGCCTCTAAAGAAAGCGACATGCGCTATGGCTATGATTTTCAATGTGCCTTTAGATTTGACAGAGAGAAATTTTAGCTGCTTTGTGCCCATATCTATCGTTGAACCTGCCCTGTCAAGGGCAAGCTTCAATCTTTCCTTTTCAAAAGGTTTAGAAACAAAATCTACTACTCCATAATCAAAGGCATCTACAGCCTTTTCCTTTTGCGCCGATACAATGATAGTATGAAAGGATTCTGCGGCAAACTGCTGTAAAATTCTGAGTCCATCTTCACCATTTAGGTTCAGGTCTAACATCACCAGGTCAAGCTTATTGGTTTCAAGGTAAACTTTTGCATCAGCCAGATTCCCTATGCAAGAAATTTCAGACAAAATAGGACCCAAAATCTCCCGGCACATGCGTTCAATCCGACGGGCGATTAAAAATTCGTCTTCAATTATTAATATCTTCATTTGCTTATTATGATTTTGGTTATCCAACCCTCTGCAATCTCGTGTGTGTGGAACAGCCAATTCTTGCCATAACTTTCATTGAGCCGCGCCTGGATGTATTTATGGCCAGTTCCTGTACCCTGCATTCTTGATTCAAACTTATTTGCGGTAACCTTAAAAGTGTAAAATTTCCCGGCTTTGTCAGTTGAATAAGTTAAATCAAACCTAATCGTTCCATCCTTGAGCGGCCGGCTGTGCGTAATTCCATTTTCAAGGAGCGTATGGATGATGGCCGGAGGTATGAATTCTTCTGCATGAATACCCGTAACATTAAAAAGATATGTGATGCCTTTACGATATTGCATAATCTTGAGATGGAAGTTGCAGAGTGCGATCTCATTTTCGATGGGAATCAATGATTTTTCGGCCATTTCAGAAAGCAATTCAAATTCGCCTGAGAGCGCTGTGATCATTTTTACGCCATCATTTGGCGATTGCTCAACCAGTTCAGTCAATGCAGTTAGGGTGTTCATCAAAAAATGTGGTTGAATGCTCTTTTTTAATAATTCAATTTTTAAACGTTGCGATAACAGCAAATTCTCCTGTGCTTCGTTCATTACTTTTTTAAAACGTTTGCTTAAAAGATACAACATGCTGATCAGGAGAAAACCAAAACTAATGTATAAACTGTAGTCATAATTTATAAACACATTAGTTAAAACACTGCAAGTAAGCGCTGCTAAAACTGCCAGATACCCCTGTGCCCTTATCAGTGCGGCTTTTAGCACGGTAGTTAAACAAGCAATCCCCATGAGCATACCAAGAACTTTCGATGTAAAGTCATATCGTCCATGATAAAAAATAAATGCGGCCATCAGGGCCATGATAACAATTGAGTTAAAAATATAAGGCCTGAAAGCGCTGAACTGGCGGTTAAGGAAATATGGAATCAACATGGAAATAATTAGGGTCAGTACTCCTATAACTTCCAGACGGATAAATTGAAAAGGGTAAGTATAGTTCCATACTGCTGGCAAATATTCGATAGCAAGCAATGCAAGAAACAATAAACATAAACAAGCAAATACCAGAAAGAGCGGCTCTGAGCGATGTACGAGGTAGAGAAAAACATAGTAGATGGTTCCGGTAAGAAATATACCACCAAGCATAGACATCATGATGAGGATCAGTTTGGGAAACTGTGTCAAATCCTCATAAGCACCTGCATGGGCATTGAAAAACGTATACTTCCGTTGGTAGTGGAAATTGGAGATTCGCAAAGCAAGGACGTGATGGCCTGGTTTTGAAACTGAATCTATAAGGCCGAGTATTAAATGGTGATACCCGGGAATTTCCAGGACCTTACTATCCGCTACCCTGCCGCTTGAACCAATATATCTTCCGTCCCAATAAGCATCGTAAGAGCCGAGGGCAATCACCTGGACTGCAAAAGGCGAAAGGGCTTTTCCTCTTCCCACCATGTTAAAGTGGAAGCGCATGGTATAGATGCCTTTGTAAGTGGTTTCGTTAGATTTATCCCAGGCACTATCATTATAGCTGTAAGAATACCACTTTGGATCGCTTCCGGTTTTCAACCGAACTTCCGTAGGCCGGGTTGAAGGAACCGTGCATCCGCTTAGCATTAATACAAGGGCTGAAATAGAAAGAACAATTATTTTAAGCATCATCCAAAGATAAGTAGTTTAGCAAATTTAGAACAGTCGTTCACAAGCCCCAGGTGCCGTTCACAAGGCATTTCTATAAAGTTATATAGTATGCTGATATTATTGTAAAAAAAAGCCATGACACTTTCAGCGAAAAAAATATTCATCCTTCTATTTCTTGTAATACAGGGGGGCTATGTATTTGCCCAACAAGATTTAACAAGAAAAATAGACTCAGTAATTCGCCTTGCTAATAAAAGAGGTGTATTTAACGGGAACATTCTCATTAAAAAGAGTGGTAAAATCCTTTACGAAGCATCCATGGGATATGCCGACGCAAGCAAAAAATCAACTCTTAGCAAAAACTTGTTATTTGATATCGGTTCGGTGAGCAAGGAATTTAATGGCGTTAGTATCATGATGTTACAGGAAAGAGGGCTTTTGAAGCTTGAAGATCCATTGTCAAAATACATCCCGGGTTTGGGCAAATGGTCCGAGCGGGTACTGATAAAACATTTGATAAATTACACCAGTGGTATTCCATTATTTAACTTGTTGGCCCAGGAGAAAGATGAGGTTATTTTTGAGAACCTGCGGGCCCTGAATGATCTACAATTTGAACCCGGCAGCGCCTATCTTTATAATCACTATAACGTTTTTCTGCAGATGCGAATAATCGAAAAAGTAAGTGGGCTAAGCTATGCAGATTTTATAAAAGAAAATATATTTACCCCCTTAGAGATGAATAATTCTGTGGTGGATTACCCGACAAACGGCATAAGAATTGCAAAGGCTTTCGATAATGAGTTCAAGCCAACAGCATATACGCAAAGCATGAGCGGATGGGTACGTTTGACTGCCGAAGATCTTGGTAAATGGGTCGACGCACTTGACCATTACCGGCTTATCTCGGCCGAATCGTATAAAAGCTTATCAGAAAACTTTCCCGGTGGAGAAAGTAGCCTTGGATCTACAAGTTTTGCGAACGGACAATTAACCTGGCACCAGCATCAGGGCTCCAACAGCAATTTTGAGGCGCTCCTTTACAGCCTGCCACAAGAAAACATCCTGATTATCATAATGACCAACAACCAGCAGATGAAAGTTCATGGCATTAAGTCTGCCATATTGGGAATTTTGCAAAATCAGCATGTCGACGTGCCTAAAAAATCAGTGTATTTGCAGGTCAGGGAAAAAATATTGGCTAACCGGATTAAAGGACTGGCATATTATAACCTGTTGCGGGCAAACCACTTTGATAGCTATGATTTTTCTTTCGAAATCGGCGATTTACTCAGCACAGGCAAGTATTTGCAACGTAGAGAACATCTTGATGATGCCATCTATATTTATAACCTGGCAGTCAGGCTTAAGGGGCAACCTTCAGATATTGCTTACGGCTATGAGCTAATGGGAAACTGCTATTTAAGTAAAAAGGATAAACCCCAGGCAATAAAATCTTATCAAAAGGCGATAGAAGTAGATCCTGGTAATAAGAATGCGAAGGCAATGCTTTCAACACTTTAAAACAATTAGCGTAACGCACTATGCAAATCAAAGCAAGAAGGTTAAGTTTTAGCATCCCGATAGCAGGGGGAACAGGTCATTAGACAGCTATCAATGACAGACTCCAAAAAGAGGTCGTCATTGCGAGGCACGAAGCAATCTTAATGCGCACGCTGTTAGCGATCGTTGTAAGATTGCTTCGTCGGCTGAAAAAGCCTTCTCGCAATGACGATCCCACGGGGGAGATTTATCTCCATTAAATTCTACTGTCACTCATATTGATTTTAAACAACCCATAAACTGATGGAGTCACAAAAATATGGGTAACATTCTTATTAACCTGAGTTCGATTATTAAATCTCATTTTGTGGCGTTTTAATCAAGTTTTCTGCTAAAGCGGTCGTCACCCTGAATTTATTTCAGGGTCTTTCACGCTAAAAAGATGCTGAAATAAATTCAGCATGACGATCTCGTTATCCCAAGGCGCTAAAAAACAATTATTTTGATTAAAGTATTAATCGAATTCAGGTTATTAATTTTACCCGTATCTTGGATGCTCTACTGATTATTTAAAAAAAGGCCGTCATTGCGAGGCACGAAGCAATCCTAAAGCGCACGCTGTTAGCGATCGTTGTAAGATTGCTTCGTCGGCTGAAAAAGCCTTCTCGTAATGACGATCCCACGGGGGAGATTTATCTCCATTAAATTCTACTGTCACTCATATTGATTTTAAACAACGCATAAACTGATGGAGTCACAAAAATATGGGTAACATTCTTATTAATTTTACCCGTATCTTGGATGCTCCACTAATTATTTTGTAATTTACCTTAAGTATAAACCATAGACCAAATTAAATGTTAAACCGTAGAAATTTCCTCAGCTACGCTGCAACTGCAGTAGGAACCACTGCCCTGCTTTCTGCCTTAGATAATCCTGCCTATGCCCTTTTCAGTAAGACTATTGGCGCAAACGACCAAATCAATATTGGCGTAATAGGAATTAAAGGCATGGGATGGTCCGACCTCAAAGCGGCCCTCAAAGTACCCGGCGTAAACCTAATCGCCCTGTGCGACAGTGATGCCAATGTGCTTGATGAAAGGATGGCCGAATTAAAGTCGATGAATGTTGACGCCGCAAAAGTAACAAGATATAAAGATTACCGTGCGCTGCTCGATAATAAAGATGTCGACGCCGTAATTATCGGAACACCCGATCACTGGCACGCCCTGATGATGATCCATGCAGTACAGGCAGGTAAAGATGTATATGTTGAAAAACCGGTGGGCAACTCTATAGTCGAATGCAGTACCATGGTTAAAGCGCAGGAAAAATACAATAAAGTTGTGCAGGCAGGTCAATGGCAGCGCAGTCAGCAACATTTTAAAGATGCTGTTGATTTCGTAAAGAGCGGCCAGTTAGGAAATATCAGAACGGTAAAAGTATGGTGTTACCAGGGCTGGATGAAACCTGCTCCCGTAGTGCCTGATACCTTACCCCCTGCAGGCGTTGATTATGCCATGTGGCTTGGGCCGGCGAATAAAAGAGCATTCAATGCCAGCAGATATCACTTCAATTTCCGCTGGTTCTGGGATTATGCCGGTGGCTTAATGACCGACTGGGGCGTGCATTTATTGGATTATGGCTTGCTGGGCATGAATTCACCAGTACCAAAAACCATATCTGCATTAGGTGGCCGCTTCGCCTATCCCGATCTGTATGAAGAAACACCTGATACGCTGACTACCTTATATGAGTTTGACAAGTTTAACATGGTATGGGATTCTGCCATGGGCATTGATAACGGCTCTTATAACCGCAACCATGGCATTGCCTATATCGGTAACAACGGCACGCTAATCCTCAACAGGCAAGGCTGGGAAGTGATTGAAGAAAAGGTAAGCGGCAATAAAGTGAGCAAGCCCTTTGTTAAATCCTCAGATAATGGCCTGGACAATCATATGGTCAATTTCTTTAGTGTGGTCAGATCCAGAAAAAAAGAAGAACTAAACTGCTCCATACAGGCTGCCGCGCATGTAGCTACCGTTGCCCAAATGGGAAACCTTGCCTTCAGAAGCGGACAAAAACTATCATGGGACAATGCCAAACATCAGTTTACAGACCAGAAGATCAACGATAAATACCTGTTGGCCCCGTATCACAACGGTTATAGTTTACCCAAAGTTTAACGCTACAGTTTAACAGATCAGGAGGTATACATGATCCCTCCGGGATCACATAAGACCGCATGAAAACTACGTAAAAGCTTGCAAATCAAATGATTGCAAGCTTTTTTTTTTGTTTTACCGGAAAACCCAAAATATGCAATAAATCGCATAAAAAATTGAGTGATTCGGTGAGTAGTTTTACAAATTGGCATAGTCACTAAAAACAACGTAAGCTATTGACTTACAGAAAGTTCAATCATTGAACGACTTGATACGATTAGACTGCAAGGCTAAATTGTTAACTTTAAATCAGTCGATTATGAAAACTAATTTCAGTCTGCTCTTCTACCTGAAGAAACCAAAAAACTATGTTAAGGGTGCTGTTCCTGTTTATCTGAGGATTACCGTTGATGGAAAACCTGTGGAAATGTCCGCCAGCAGAAAATGTGAACCGGAATTGTGGAACACCAAAGCAGGCTACATGACCGGCACAAAAGAAGATGCCAAAACCTTAAATTCCTATCTCGACAAAATGAAAGCGGGCGTTACTGCTGCCCATACTGCTTTATGCGTAGAAGACGCAGATACAAATCCTATAATGCCGACCTCATTAGAAACCGAACACCTTAAATTTGATTTTGTGCTGATAAGGATCGCAGAAGCCAACTACAAATTATTCCTCAGATCCAACAATCCGGAGGTTAAGATGTTAGGAATATTAGCTAACTTTGGTAAAGAAGATAGTTACCAAGCGGTTAAGTCTATTATTGATGGCATACAGTCGATTACAAAAGGCGATTTTGCCGAGAGCAGATATTTTAAACCTGTTTATGGAGTTCCGAAGTACGCTACGAATTAGTTAAGAACAGCGTCTTTGACTCGCTTCGTATTGAGTTTATAAGCTCAATTTTATTCTTGTATCCGTAAAGACGCTACGCTTAAGGACAGAGGGTAATATAATTTGAATACTGAAATTCTGATTTGAACAAAAGAACGAATGTGCGTTAAGCTCGCATTAAAAGATGGTTCAAGAAGTCCAATAAAGATATAATTCAAACATTTCTAAGTCTAACTGATTGGATGGCCATGAGTAACGATATAGCCATGGATTTAATTATGGGAGGTATAAAAGCAGGAACCAATAGTAGGGATGCAAATATTAACGATGTTAAAGCAGGCGCTAAAAACGTATTAAATGAATGGAGTAACCCAAAACAAACAGCATTTTCTGAATTTAACAAAATAAAAGAGCAGCTTACAAAAAACAGTAGATGCTGCTAAAGAATTTAGAAATAGATTAAAAAATATACTGGGGGTATGCACACAAGCAAAAAGGGTTGTTCCCTATGACGAAAACAACCCTTTAAATTAATTTCTAATTATTCATGGCATTGCCACGCAGATTTTTGTTGTTATCCAACTCCGCTTGTGGGAAAGGATAGTACATTGCACGCTGCGTCCAACCTATCGTCTTAAGCGGCTCAAGCCATTTTGCATCAGCCATACCCCAGCGTAAAAGGTCAAAGTAACGAAGATATTCACCGGCTAACTCAACAAAACGCTCGTGCGCTATTATGCTTTTGATATTGTTTAGTGGCACGCCGTTTTTAGTAATATTTTGCGCCAATAATCCATCAACATCAGGTATGGTGCCAGGAGAATGCTGGTACCATAAGCTCGGCTGTTCTGATGGCACCACGTTGTTGGCACGTGATCTAACCATGTTTATATACTGTTTTGCGCCGGCTATATCGCTCTTTTCGTTCAAACATTCAGCATACATCAACAATACATCAGCATACCTGATTAACCTGTCGTTTATACCATTATCAAAATCAGAAACCTGCACATCAGGGCAGTATTTACGTGTTCCGTACAGATCTTTGTTGGTGGCCAGTTTGCTCATCCAGTAAGCGTAATCTGTAACTGTACCATCAATTTGCGTAAACTTAGCACCGTTATCGCACCAAAGGGTCATAAACTTGCGCGGGTCACCTGTCTCAAACTCATCATAAGTTTTTTTGTTCGGCGCAAGGTTCCACCATGCTCCACCAGTACCGTCAAACATGCCTATTTCTTGCCAGCGCCATGAGCATGATAAATCGTCGCCCAACCACCCGGGGCCGTTAAACATCTGTACCTCGAAAACAGATTCAGCATTGTTTTCTGTCGCTTCAGAAAAATTGTCTTTATAAGCACTTACCAATTGATATTCTTTGCTATCAATTACTTTTTTCAATTCAGCTTCAGCACCGGCAAAATTAGCAGGCTGGCCTAATTCAAGTATTGGCCTGTATAGGTATGCCTTGGCCAAATAAGCCTGAGCAGAGCCCTTTGTAGCGCGTCCTTTAAAAGCAGCGTTAGCATACAATGCACTTCTAAGGGGCAGCAAATCTGCTGCTTTAGCTAAATCGCTTGTTATCAAAGCATATATCTGGCCTTTTTGTGAATTGCTGGAATAGTAATCAGCATCAGAAGTAACCGGTTTATCAATAAGCGGGATGGTTTCGCCAAACATCATGCCCAGGTGCAGATAAAAAACACCACGTAAAAAATAAGCTTCGCCTAGCATCCTGCTTTTCCGGGCAGGGTCTATTGGTCCGGTAAACTCGCTTATTTTAGAAATAGCCAGGTTTGATGCAAATACACCGTTCCACATATCTTTCCATGTTCCTGATAGTAAGCCATCGCTGGAAGGCGTGTTATAAGTATCATAGTACATCGGCTCCCACTTAAATGTATGATTAAAGTCATCACCCGGCGCAAGTAATTCATAGTAGAATGATCGTGCATATCCGCCTTGTACTCTTCCTATTAATGCCTCATAAGCGGGTATTATTGCACCCTCTAACTGGTCTGCTGTTTTGTAATATGTTTCGGTTGATAATTCTTGCGGATTTACCAGATTTAAATCAGGCTTGCAAGAGTGCACCGCTATCAAAGTAGCAATGAATAGTGTCCCTATTTTAAATATATTTTTCATAATTATTTCAGTTGCTATTAAAATGTGATCTGTGTTCCTATAAATATTTCCCTGGTGTTAGAGAATGTTAGGCCCCATGGTGTAATTGCGTCAATACCGCGGCTAAGGTTATATCTGTTATCGCCTGATCCAACTTCGGGATCAAAACCTTTGTATTTAGTAAATGTCAGCAGGTTTTTGCCACCAATAAATACCCGCAAGCGATCTATTTTTAATCTTTGCAGCGTGTTTGCAGGCAAGGTATACCCTATATTTAAGGTTTTTAAACGCAGGTAAGATCCATTTTCTATAAAACGGTCAGAAGCTCTTAAATTTTGGTTAGGATCACCCAACACAGCTCTTGGAATATTGGTTTCGGTGTTTTTAGGATAAAAGGTTGTTACTCCTGATACCGGGTTTACGAAAGTTAAATCCGCTTCGCGGAACCTGTTAAGGGTTGAAGCAAAGTTATTATAGTAGTGATACATACCCTCACCCCAATATTTACTATTGTTATAGATCTCGTTGCCCTGAACCCCTTGCCACATCATAGACATATCAAGCGTACCGAATGAAGCAGCATAGCTAACATCAAAATTGAAACCATAGCTAAAAGATGGTATAGGGCTACCAATAAATGCCTTATCCTGATCATTCAAGGCTTTATCGCCATTAATATCCCTAAAGCGTATGTCTCCTAAACGTGCATTTGGAGCAAATGATTTATCGGCGTCTAATTGCTGGCTTGTTTTATAAAGTCCATCGGTTGTATAACCCCAAAATTCACCAATAGAATGCCCAACTGCTGTTCTTGAAACGTTTGAACCACTAGGGTTTACATTGCCCCACAAAATTTCGTTATTGTTACCAAGGCTTAATACTTTGTTTTTTACCACCGAGAAGTTAGCCGATGCTCCGTAGGTAAATTTGCCTGAGCTGTTTTTGTAACCTAATAATACATCTACACCCCGGTTTTGTATGCTGCCCGAATTTAAAACCGGAAAGTTATCTATATAACCTGTTGTATAGGAGATAGGTACATTTACCAGCATATCTTCGGTTTTCTTGTTATAATAATCAACAGTCAATGAGAGTTTATTATCAAACATAGCAAGGTCAAAACCAAAATCCGTTGAGTATTGGCTCTCCCATTTAACACTCGGGTTTGATGGGGTAAGCGGTAATGCCCCCGTTACTTTTACGCCATTTAAATAATACCATACGTGATCAAAACTTACTGTTCTCTGGTACTGGTATTGCGCGATATCAGAATTACCTAATGCACCATAACTGGCCCTTAGCTTTAAATCGCTTATAAAAGATACATCTTTCATAAAGTCTTCCTGGCTTAGTCTCCATCCGGCTGATACAGATGGGAAATTGCCATACCTGTACTTTTCGCTAAAGTTGGCTGAACCATCGCGGCGGAAGTTGAACGTCAAAAGGTACTTGCTGTCGTAACTGTAATTGATACGGCCCAATATAGAGTACATTGCCGATTGACCTATTCCCGAGCCTATTACTTTAGAATTTGGAGATGTAGTTAAGCCAAGGATCAAAACGTCTGGGCTTGGCAAAGCCCTGGCGCCTGCATTCAGTGCTTTATATTTTGATTCTTCTGAGGTTACACCAGCTACAGCGCTGAAATTATGCTTACCAATTGATTTGTCGTAATTTACCGTGTGCTCAATTAACCAGCGGTTATTTTGGGTAGATGATATGTTTAACTCATCAGGATCATGATTTTGATACTGACCAACAGAATAGGCAGAGTTGTAGTTTTGCGTGCGAGTTCTGTTCAAATCAATACCGACGTTGATTTTATACTTTAATCCAGGTATAAATTCGTATGATGCCCATACGTTGCCGTTAAGGGATAGCGACTCGTTATTATTCTCGTTAAGATAAGCGTTGGCCAATGGGCTTGCACCGTCTGTGCCGTTACCTGCGCCAGCAAAACCTGTAGCGCTGTTAGGATCGTATAAGGGCAAAGTTGATGACCAGCGCTGCGCATCTATTACATTCTTGTCACTCCAGTTGCGTGTAGAAAGGTTAAGACTCATGCTTTCGCCAACCTTTAACTTGCCTTTTGTAAAATCAGATAAAAATTGTAAGCCGTAGTTTTTTGAACCGTCTCTAATAATAACCGGTCTGTCTGTGCCATAAATGCCGTTTAAACGGAAATTGGCATTTTGCGACCCACCGCTAACAGAAAGGTTATGCCTTTGATAGCCACCTCTACGCATAACAGCATCCATCATATTATACCCCTCGCCTATTGCTGCCGGGTTTGATAAAGCCGGAAGATAATCGGTACGGGCAGGGTTCTGATTATACATTTCCTCGTTAATTAGTTCTGCCAACTGCTGCCCGTTAAGCACATCAATTTTATGGGTGAGATCCTTTAACCCTGCAAAGCCGTAATAGTCTATTTTAACCGGACCATCTTGCCCGCGTTTAGTGGTAATTAAAATTACACCGTTAGCACCCCTTGAACCGTAAATGGCAGCTGATGCAGCGTCTTTAAGTATTTGTATGCTGGCGATGTTATTATCATCAGGAACTGCCCCGCCGATCATACCATCAACAACGTATAGCGGATCGGTACTGTTGATAGAACCCACGCCTCTTATACGAATGGTACCATTTGTAACCTGCACACCGGGTACAGTGCCTTGCAACGCAGCCTGAAAACCACCCGGAACTTTAACAAGGTCCTTGGTATTCACAGTTGATATTGCTGAAGTCAGGTCAACTTTCTTTTGCGTTCCGTAACCCACTACAACAATGTCGCCCAAATCATTTCCTGCAGCTTTCAATTGTATTGTCATGGGCTGGGTCGTAACAGCAACCTCTTGAGCTACATATCCTAAAAATTTTACAATCAATATTGCATTATCAGGCGCCTCTAAGGTAAAGCGCCCACTTTTATCTGTTACCGTGCTGGTTTGCGTTCCTTTAACAGTAACAGTAGCGCCTGGAAGCGGCTGCCCCGTTTCATCAAGCACCGTTCCTGTAGCTTTTAGCTGCGCGTTATGGATGCCATTATTCCAATCAGCGAATCGCGCATTTTCCCGGGCTTCTATAACGATTTCGCTAAAGACCCGGGATATTTTTTTTGCTGCCCGTAATTTAGGTGAAAGGATATCCGCAAATGCGGTGGCGTTAAAAAAAAATATGTTTAGTATGGTAAATGCCATGGTTAGTGGCTGCCTAAAGAGGTGATATTTAGCCCCCGCATTCCTGGAAAATATAAAAAATTTCATAATTTTTGTTTTAGGGTGAATAGTAGCAGGTCGCTATTTCAACAACTTGCTATTAATTTTAAAGTGGTCATTTTATCAAGCTGGATTCTCGCGGTTATCCGCGTTAGTCTCATGGATAATTTACATAGGCATTTGTGTTAAAAGTGTAAAACATTGCATTTTCTATTTAACCACTTCTATTTTACCACAGATCGCCTTTGCCTAACCTTTTCAAAACGGGTACGGCTACAAACATACCCGGCCTTTTGCCAACCGATTAATGCAGCGGATGAAAAGCCTTTAAAAAATTTTAAAAAGTCGGTTTCGAAGTAAGGCAATTAGTCATTGCTTAATTCCTACTCACTCTTTCTGAACTCGGTTTATATAAATGGTTAGAGACAAAAATAGAAGTGTTTAAGAAGTCTGACTATCGCAAATTGACAATTATATAGCACTATGGTTCAAATTGCGGTGGTCTAAATTGCTTGATATTGGTCGGTTTTTTACATAATAATTATAAATCAATTATTTGTTATTTAAAACCTCTCGGGGGGATGAGATTAAGTTTTTGCATGAAGTTTTATACTAAAGTTTGCTGACTAAGCAATGCCGTGATGGATTCGATTCTTTATCAAGGTTGCATAAGACGCTGGACATGCCTGCGCCAATGTCCCCATTGGTAAGTTTAATAGTAGCATAGCTATTGTTAATAAAGAATTATTTTTCCGTATTTTTAGATATATTATGTGTAATTCCAAATCATTAATCAAATCGGATCTTTCGCTCTAAAAAACGTGAGTAATTCAATGAGTGGAATTACAAAACAGTCCCAAATACTATTTAAACGCTGATTTTAACACTAGGTGCAAATCCCTCCGGGATCACATCAAAGACTACCAAATATATAAACCCCTGCAAATCGCACGATTAGCAGGGGTTTTACTTTTAGGGAATTACTAAAATTCCCATCAATTCAAAAAAATTGGTGAATGATTCGGTGTTAAGGCAAAACGGTTAAAATTGACTCACCGAATGGCGCATAATCAATTATTGTACAGCTTTTTCATTGCAATTTTCTTTCACGGTCGCTTCCGTAAAATTACCGCCAACGTTTTGGGGCTTTGCGTTCGGGCGGGAATTCGAAGCACAAAAGCTGGTTTTATTACTAAAGTTCAATTGAAAAATTGCCGTTGAATTTTGCACTTCAGCCCGCCTTACTCAAACGGAGAAGCCCTCACCGAAGTTAAACCCTTGTTGGGGGTAGTTTTTAATAATTTCTAAATTCGTTTCCTTTTTCCGTTATTGCCTTTTGAAAATTATTTATTTGTTCTTTCGTAGCTACAATTTCAGTCAATTCAAAAATGTAATTCTTCTTTTGATTTGCACTTATCCATTTCCCTATAATACTATTTTTAGTTAAGGTACCTAAAAAAGTACCTGAAAAATTTGCTGTTGATAGTTCAACCAAACTAATATTTCCGTCATTATTTCGAAAACCGTTTAATAAAATATAATTTTCTTTGTTGTCATATTTATATGCTCCAATAATTGGGTCTGCATTTATTCCTTCGTCTAATCCTTGTAAATAAAGTGTAATTTTTATAGTATTGTTAATTGTGCCTTTATACAATTTGCCTGTTTGTCCAAATATCTGGGTAAAAGTTATTAAAAGTAAAAGTGTAAGTATTGTTTTCATTGTTTATTCAATTATTATCTTTTTGTATAAGTATAAGCGCATCCTTCATCACAAATTATTTGATATTTAGGGGTTACCGGATTCAAATAAATTTTTGTTACGTCTTTTTTATCATAATAAACCAAATAGTATTCTTCTTTTTTATTTAGGGTTATTTTTAGCTTTTCTCTATCAAGAGTATAAGTTCCTGAATTTCCCTGTTCATCTTTTACTTTATTGTTTTTTTCAAACGACAATATTTCTCCGTTTTTTATTTGTGTAGTATAAATTTTAGCACCTCCATTACTTTCACTTTGGGCTGTTCTTTGCCATTTTCCTAAAATTGAAAATTTATTATTGTATTGGATAATTTTAGTTTGATTAACACAATCATCGTTACCCGTATCAGTTCTGTTACGAGTATCTTTACCACGATGAAAATAGGTTAAATTCAGCAATAAAATAGTCAAGACTGTTACTGTTAAAATTATACTTTTTGTCATCTCTATTGTTTCAAGGTCTGTTCTGCAAAATTACCGCCAACTAGTAAATATGCGCTATGTTATAGCGTATATTTTTCGTTAAGTTAACGAAATCTATCATTAGATTTCAAATATTCAAACTATCCAGTGGGCTTTTTATCAAACTTTTCTGCTTTGTACTTGCATAAATATAGATCTCGGTCGTCTTTGTACTGCTGTGCCCCAACAACTGCTGGATATACCTGATGGCTGTTCCCGCCTCCAATAAGTGTATCGCAAATGAATGTCTAAGCCCGTGCAGGGTTGGCTTCTGTTTCACAATTTAAACAGATCATGTATATATTTCCCGCCGGGATCACACCAGAGACTATCAAAATATATCAAACCCTGCAAATCGAACGATTAGTAAGGTTTTTTGCTTTTAGGGAACTGCCAAATCGTTAAGAAGCTGTTATCAAATATTTTTTTCCTTGAATACTGGCAGGAGATTATAGATACTAAATTTTTCGTTATCAGTAATTTCTTCGATTAACTTGACTGATCCGCCTATAAAAGTAAATTCCAAGTCGTAATCTGTTACGATACACCAACTTTTATTATCTGGAAATATTGCCGTAGGATTATTCCTGATCTCATCTTTTGACCTTATTGTTCCAATATCTGATAACTTTGATTTAAACAATTTCTCTTCACTCCAACTTGTAGTTTTGAGAAGGCAGTAATAGTAGTTAACCATTTCGTCACCATACTCCTGCTTTATTTTATTCAGCACAAAATCCAATTGCTCATCACCACAATCTCCTTGTTCCGGAAAGCCAACGTACGCAGGCCAATCTGCTACGAGCCCTATTCTAATTTTGTCCTGAGTTTCATTAGCTGTCGAGATATCAAATTTTTCACCGAAGAGATCGAAAAAGGAAGACCATGAAACGGGCTGAAGGCTTTTATTAGCGTTTATAGCGTCATGATTAGCACCACTGTCTGCAACTTTTTTTCGATCTGGGTCGATCCAAAATGGATGTAGCATTATAGCATAACTATCGAAAATAAGCGGACAACAAAGTGTAAGATAGTACCAAAAGGAGTTCTCTGGAGTTCGATTGCCATCAACTTCCACATTCGGGCCCATCGATGCTTGTCGTTTTATCCAGTCGGGTAATAGGTTATCTTCCAAATTCATAAATAAATTTTGAATACTTAATTTATAATTTTTCCCTCAATTCTATTTCAATGTTCCCACGCTTCCTGTCCCTAATGTCCGTAGAGTTCCGAAGGGCTCTACGGATTAGTAAATAGAAAAGAGTCTGTGACTCGCTTTTATTTGAGTTTATAAGTTCAATTTTATTCTTATATCCTTCGAGACGATGCGCTTAACTCTACGGACAGAGGGGGATACATACACCTATACCAACAGCATAAAAAACCTGGCACAATGGCCAAGGTCTGATATTATAACATTCTAAGCAACAAATCATTGTTTCCACCCACCTGGTGGTGGGTCTAAATATAGTGAGAATAACAGATTAGCAAAAAAGAACAACGTTATACCTGCTACTATCCAGCTACCTTTATTATTTTTTTCCTCTGGCCATTTATCAAACCCTTTTACATAATCTTTCCATCTATCATCCCGCCAAAAAGCAAACCACTTTATTATAAGAAGCAATATAAAAGGCACGAGAACCTTAATCGAAATAAAATTAAGTTGACCTCGTGTATGCGATAAAACATCATAATAGCAATTCAATGAAAAGAGAATCCAAATCTCTATGCTAATAACGACAATTATTGCTTTAGTATCAGTTAGCCATCTTGTAGTTTTAAAAGCTTCAAAAAGTCTATAATACTTATAGAACAGATAATAGTACATTTTTTTCGCGTCCATATAATTTAATTTATTTGAGGTTCGCCTATGTGGCTAAAATTGATATGGACCTCTCCATACTTATGAAAAAGACCGCTTACCCATGCCTGTCCGTAGAGTTCCGCAGGGCTCTTACGGATTAGTAAATAGAAAAGAGTCTGTGACTGGCTTTTATTTGAGTTTATAAGTTCAATTTTATTCTAATATCCGTAGAGACGCTATGCTTAACTCTACGGACAGAGGGGGTATTGGTGTGAATATTAACCTATTCGCATAATAAAAACGAAAACTGCTTTGTCAAAGTCAGAAAAAACAAATTCAGAATGGGCGATAATATTATTCGATAATATTATCCAATTTCTTTCTTAGAAAACTGAGTATTGATTCAAAGTTATCTAGTGTATCACTCGAAAATTCAAAATAGGAACGGTTAATTAAGTTCTCTTGTATTGATCTATTAAAATGTGTTTTGTTGAATGACGAACTTTCGGGGTAACTATCCAGTTGCAATTTAATAGCATCATTATTCTCAAATAACGACTCGAGTGCTTTTGAACACCATTCATCATTGATATCACTTAATATGAAGATTCGCTTCTCAATATAAATTCCAAATTTCTCAATATATCGATCTTTTTCTTTTTGGCCTGCTTTGTCAGAGTCAAGAAGAATTATAAATTCCTTATTCCAACCCATATAGAGACTAATGAGTGTATCAAGATTACCAGACCCAGTACTTGGCGCTAAATTAAGTCTTTCATCAGTTAAAACAATCTCATTAAAGTAGGCAAGAGTATAGAAATCATTTTTTCCTTCAAGGAAAATGCATTTTGGTATATTTTCCAGATTACTAGGGCAATAATCTAACACATCCAATATTGGTTGAAAATAGGCTGTATTGTGAGGATGCTTGGTAGCAAATTCTCGATAAGATTCAATAATAATATTTGTCTTCTTAATATTGAACACTTCAATTTTTTCTAACTGAAAACCCTCATTTTTTACTACATAAGTACTCTCAAGCCAATTTGGATTAATCAAGTGGTGGCTATGGGTTGTATAGATCACCTTTGAGTTCTTGGTTAGATTTTCAAAACTCTTCAATAATTGAGTCTGAGCTGAAGGGTGTAGATTGGATGCTGGCTCATCAAAAAGATAAATTACGCTTTTTGGAGAGTTTTTCCTGTATGGGCGAAATTGGGTGAAAAGCAGGAAGATAAAAAACCATCTAAAGCCCAATGATCGCTCGTTTATAAGATAAATTCCATCTTCAGACTCAATTTCCAGTTCTAAAAAAGCCAAATTTTCACCATCAACATCATATCTAATAATAATCCTCGTGTCTTGTATCTTCCGCTTAAAGATTTTATTCCACGCGTCAAAAATGATATCAGAAATTTTTCTCTCCATTTTTTGGATAAGACGGTCTAAATTTCTCTTATCATTTTTGTCATCGCTTCTCATTCTACTTAAAATATGAGTTTCGATTTCCGTATCATTATCAAGAGAGTTTAAAACATCTTGTACCAAATCAAAGTAAAATGCCTCTTTAGATGTTGGCTTACCAGAAAACTCAAGGTAAAGTTTAGACGGAAAATCAAAGAGAAAATTAGGATAATAAAGAATACTGGGGATTAATTTTCTGACAAAATTTGCGAGAATAATATTATCCTTTGCATATTTTTTATCACCAATGTGGGTGTAATTTTCACTATGATCACCCTCTAAAATTCCATCTAGACCTGACCATTTCTTATCAAGTTCAACGAACTGCGAGTTTTCATATGAATAGTGACGATAATAGGTTAGTTTATCAACCTTTTTTATCTTTCTAAAAGATGTGTTCTCAACAGCAAACTGATTAATCTTTTCATAATCATCATCTTCCAAAGATAACTTTACGATTATTGATATAGTATCATTAAAATTATCTCTTCGACTTATTGGTATTAGGGCATTCTCATCTTTAGAATTTTCAGAAGAGTTTAGAGAATCCAAAGATTCGTCGTTTGGATTAAACATGTTAAGCGCTTCTAATATTGTAGTCTTTCCACTTTCATTTAGACCTACCAAGGTAAAAATATTAGCATCTGGGGATTTATCAAGACTAAAGGTTAGATCCTCAATACCTTTAAAATTTTTAATATTGAATTCGATAAATTTCATAGAGCGTCTCTGTTTTATTTAAATATCAGTTAAATATTAAAGAATATAATAAAATGATTTCCGAATATTGTAAAAAATAAGAGTAATAAAAATTGAGTGATAAATTTATTAACTCCAACGGCAGACTTCTGACTTTTCAATAGTATCAAAAAACATACCTCACTCAGTTTCTAGGTGCATGTGCAGAATATCAGCTAGCCACTACAATAGTCTGATTCTAAATCCCATCTTTACAGATAGTATAAAGATTTCAGCCTTGATAAATTTTATTCTAAACTGTGCTTTTTAGATAAACCGGGCTCTGCATAATCGATATTCAGCTATTTATTACCTGCGCCTGCTCAATTTCATTTAAAGATTTTCCATTTTCGTCTTTCCATACACTTCTACCATTTACTGAATAACCTAGTGTAACAGCAGCAGCAGCTGATGGACTTTCAAATAGATAATTCTTTGCATAATAAAGATTACCCTGTGTATTGGGAACAATTACTCGATCTTGAATTAATTTTTCTCTCAGTGAGCTATAGCCAAAAGGTTTTGTCTTTCCAGAAACTTGGGACTGTTCTAAGACAACCAACCCTTCGTCTGTTTGAATTGCACTCGCAAATATTCCCTTTACCTTTAGTTCCAGTTTTAAACCTCCAGATGAACTGATGACTACCGAGCTTTCTGTAGTAGCTGTTAACGGAACGTCTATAATTTTGGTTTCGTTAATTTTAATTGGGTTTTCCAGAAATTTGTGGCCAAGTGTACCATTCAACAGCTTTACATTTAATAGGAAATCTTCCATTGAATCTTGATCTGGTAAAGGTAATGAACTAAGATTCGGAGAATTTGAATTTTCAACCTTGTAACGGTCAGCATTTAGCGCAATGCTTATCAATCTACTTTCTAAGTACTTAACATGAGATTTAGTCAAATTCTCATCTTTGCTTGAGAACAAAATTACCTCACTCCAAAAATCCTTCTTTGTATCATGATTTTTTAATCTTTCCCACACATTTTCCGCCTCACCAATATAAACCTGATTTTGATTGCTATCATCTTCTCCGATCAAAAAATAAACCCCTGGTCTATTTATTTCCTTCATAAAGAATTTATTTAGGTCGGAAATTTTATTTCTTGGACATGAAAGAGCTTGTATCGTATGATTAACTACTTCTCCCAATTTTATTCCAGAAACATTTCCTTCTTTCAGATAAATTCTGACCGATTTTCCTAATACCATTTTAATTTTCTTAATTATTTTGATTGTTCAATTTCATCATAGTCCTCATTAAAAAAATCGCTCAAACTCACACCAAAACAATTTAAGATGTTGATCAATGTGCCAATTGTGATATTGATATTACCTGCCTCATATTTACCATACTGCGAACGGTTCAGATTGTTCTCATAGGAAAACTTATCTGGACTAGTATAACCTTTAGATTTGCGGAGGGCTTTTAGTCTTAAGCCTATTTTCCTCAATTCCTTTTCGCTTGTTAGGAGATTGTCTTTTGCCATGAAATAAAGTAAAACAAATACTCCATTTTAACACACTCCATAAAAAGAGTATTTTTATTTGGAGTATTGCAAATAACTGATTACCTTAGGGTATTGGATAATCGGAATATATAAGATTAAACAACGATAAAATATTAATGGTCTTGCGGTTGCATTTCTGAAGCCGTGGCGCAAGACAGCAGATTACCCAGCCTATTTATTAATATGCTATATTTGCGTATTCCTAAAATAGGTGCGGGACTGCTGTACACTCGTGTTACGTAAGGCTTCAGAAACTTTTATGCAACCACGAGATGCAGTTCCGCACCTATTTCTGCATCTCCAGGACTCATTTAAATACTACTAACTAAATGAGATCAATATGGAACCAAAATTATCAACAGAAGCCGAACACGCTGTCCATTTCAGGGCGTTTATCCATCGGCTCGCCCAAAAGTTCGAACCACTCCAGGTCTTCAGCTTTTCGCAGAACAGCTCCACTCATCATTCCCAGGGCTGCTTTATTGACAACCAAGGCTATTTTAAATGCGACTATTGCCTATTGGTAGTTACCGAAACGGCAACCCGAATAGATTATGAAATGCAGGATTTCGCCAACAGCTATTATCAGCATGGAACGATTACGGTGATCTCCCATGGCAGGCAATCCGTTATCGATGCAGTACAGCAAAACAGCCGCTTTTTTATCAGCGTGATTACATACGGAAAACTGCTCTATAGTAAGGACGGACTGTTAGATAGTGATCCAATATCTACGTTTATCCCCACAAAGGGCGCAATCAAGGCGCTTAAACATTACGAACATCGCATACCACTGGCTGACGGATTTCTGATGTGCGCATCCGAATGCCTGGAGAAGGAACAGTTTGGGATATGTGCCTTTATGCTCCATCAGGCTGTAGAACAGACTTGTATCTGTCTGGTGAGGGTTCATATTGCCTACCGTTCGGAGTTCCATAACCTTTACCGCCTGCTCCGTTTGTGTACTTGCTTTTCTGAAAAGCCTTTTCAACTTTTCCTGTCCACTCCCGAAGATGAAAGGCTGTTTGATATAATGTCAAAGAGCTATTCTGGTTCACGTTATAAAGATGATTTTACGGTTTCCCGGCAGGATGCGGAGCGTCTTTACCAAAGGGTCGCCTCTTTTCTTTTGCTGGCAAAAGAACTGTGCCACGAAAAAATAGAACTGCTGGCTAAATCGGCATCAGATTATGCAGTCTTAAAAAACACCGATCATGTACAGATCGAAAAAATATTACAGACCAATATTTGAATTATGAAGAAGCAAATAATAACAATATCAGACAACAGGATTGTTTATCTAAACAATGATGAAATAACAGATCCGATAAAAGTGGTACACGATTTTTTCAGTCACGCATGGTTGCCCAATCATTTGAAGATGCTGAAACGCTGGCGAAACGATGCAGCGCTTGAATCCGAAAAATCAAAAAAATGTAGCCCAGACTACCTCGTTTATCATTACGAACTGACCATAAAGCTGATAGAGGCCGCCTGGCTCTTAAAGCGCCACAAGCCTGGCAGACTTGACATTGATGACAAACAGGAAAGGGATATCGCAAAATGGTACATCAAAACGGAAAGGAAGAAGCTACGGCACTATCCTGAAAATCTGAGCATTCGGGAGATCGTAAAGCCTTCATCTGTAATCAAGAAAATGTTCAGGATCTATAAACCGGATGGGTACAAAAAAATCCTGCACACCTGGCTTCATAATGCGCTGAGCAGCTCCTTCATAGAAGAAAGCCTGTCTAAATCTGAAGTCATCACAGTTTACGAACAATTGGTCAAACTGTTTGAGGCTACGTGGCTGATTAGTGAGCGCATAAAAGATGGTTAATTAAAACTTTATTTCCGTCCCAACTGAACGAACGGCCTAGCGGAAAAGAAAAGTCAACCACCAAATCTTTGCCGTACATATGCTACATCCCTTGCTAGTTCATTAATGTGCTCAAAATTATGGGAATTATATGGTGCGCTAGATACACTTGAAATTTTACTGTGTATTTTTTGCGTAAAAATTGATATTTCCGCATATTTATATCAGAGCATTGCAACTAATACATATTAAAAAATAGTGAGTAGATTCAATGAGTCGAATTATTACAGCCTCAAACACTATTTAGCGATGATTGTCGCACCAGTTGTGAACCTCATCAGGAGTTATTATAGTAATTTAATCAACTGTAATTCAAATACTTATAAAGTACTTGTTTTTTTTCACAATCAATATTACTGTCGATTTTTAGTAGAGCCCTTATTTTAGTTCTCAAATTTAATAACATAAATTTCTTACACATATTACCGACTTGAGCATTTCAATAACGCAATGTTGTTCAAAATTAGTATGTTTAGCTTTTAATCTCTCAAACATGCCAAGAAAATTTAATTTAGGCAACTTCATTCAAGTTAATCATATAGCCAAGTCGATTGAACTATTGACCTACCAACTAAAACAAACAAGCCCACTATATAACAATCTCGATTTTTCATTATACAGAGACTCTGGCCTAGACAAAATTGATCCAGAAATATATTATAACGATTTCGTGAAGAGAGATTCATTATACTATTTTGAAAGCCTTTTTTTTTCAGAAAAATATTATAGTATTCAAAGGGCATATAAAATACGTGAGTTTCACTTTCTTTCACTAAATGCTTTAATCATATACTATGCTATAGGTTTTTATATTTTAGAATTGTTAGAAAAAAGGTTAGCAATTCAACAAGAGCTTTATTCAAAAAAAAATATCCATATATATTATGGAGGTAAGCTAAACTTTCAAAATCCAACGGATAGTAAGATTTTCTACTATGAGGACTACAAAGATTTTTTACTACACAAGGAGCAACTCACTAAACCAGAAGAGTCTAAAAACGTATTCGCACTATCTTTAGATATAAAATCGTTTTTTTATACAGTTAATCATAAAATACTATTAGATACAATCGATAAAACTGCAACAGTTAGTATTAAAAAGGCATTAAATTATAATGACGACACAAAAGAAGCACTTTTAATCATTCTTAATTATTTGCAACATAACAAATTGGGATTACCTGTAGCTAATCAGAATATTGTTTCAAGCTTTCTTAGCTCAGTATATTTCACAACTTTTGACCAATATGTTATTGATAATTATCTAAATGATGATAAGTATCATTACATCAGGTACGTTGATGACTTCTATTTAATTTTCAAGGAATCTTCTGATGCAGATCAAACACAAATCAGACAAAGGATTTATAATATTGAAAATGACTTCTCAAGCTTTCTCATTAATAATTTACAATTGGCAATTAGTAGCTCAAAAAGTGAGAGATATTTAATTTCGAATATTGAATCACAGATAGAGTTTTTGAAAGCTAGTAGTATAGATAGTCCCTTTGACCTAGAGTTTGATTTGGAAGATCTTTACAAAAATTCAGTAATGAATTTAGATCTTAATGGAAAAAAAATTCCGCAGATTTTCGAGGAGTGCATTACAATTATCGAAAAAATTCGTAGTAAAAGCTATGAGCTTCAACAACTAGATATCAATACAAAAGACTCAGCCTACCTGAATCATATTCTAATTCTTAAAGCTTGTCTCGCTTATTCAAAGAGTGAAGATGCAATTAAATTGATTGAGTCAAAAGGGATCTTTAAAGATTTAGATTCTATAGACTTCCTCTTATTGAAACCAAAAGTATTTTTTCATTTAATTACTTTGACAAAGGAAAGTAGAGCAGATTTTTTCAAGTTTATTGTAAATAATTTCACTACAACCGATAGTGTGTTGCCGAAATTAACAATTGTAGATAAGTTTATACATCAAATATTCTTTATAATAAGTGAAAGTAAAGATGAAAAGAAAACTGAATTAATTCAAGAATTTAAAGAGTACAAAGGGCAACTATTGGATATTCTTTTCGGTTTACGAAAAAAAATCTCACAAAATAGTTATCTAGATTTAATTCTTAATACCCTAGTTCCTAATTCTGTAAAACTAAATTTTGAGCCAATTTACGAATCAAAATTTCTCAACGAAAACATACCGCTTGTTCAACAAATTAAACTTAGGCGAATCAACGAAATAAGTTTTCATCACTCTGTAAGCTTCAATCACTTATTAAATGAATTTCAAAATTTATTTGAGTTGACTTATTTTAATTCTGAACAAAAGACAGCAAAAGATATCGCGCAAAAAATGGCAGATGAAAATTATAACGGAGAAGAAATAACATTTGTTACCAATTTTTTTGAAAGGAGAAATCAAAACTCTATATCTCATACTAATACCGATGACATAGGTATCTGGGCGGTTAGTCAAGCAGAATATGAAGACTACAAGATAAGACGAGAGCCATTACTATCAAAAATTTATAAAAAATTACTCAACAACTAATAATGCATATATAGTCTAATTATGAACGCTAATAGAGTAAATGCAACGCCAAATGAACAACTAATACTTTTTGGCGAAGTTAATGGAATTTGCCCTCTTTGTCCTAAGAAATTAATGTTCACTAAAAAGCAGCAAAATCATAGGGGATTTGAAATTGCCCATATTTATCCCTTAAACCCTAAACCAGAAGAATTGATTGCTCTCAAAGGGGTTGAAAAACTAAGCGATGATCCCAACGATATCAAAAACTTGATATGCCTTTGTGTTGAATGCCATACAAAATTTGACAAGCCCAGAACATTAGATGAATACAATAATCTATTGATAATTAAAAACGAACTGATCCACAACCATAACCAAAAAGATTTATGGGTAAACACGAAAATTGAAGTAGAAATTGAAGATATTTTAGACTTTCTGGCCAACGAAGATATTGATTTCGAATCTGAAGATATTTTAAGCTACAATTCTAAGCGGATTGACGACAAAATTAATGACACTATCACATTATTAACCAAAAGAAAAATACATAGAAATGTTCAAGATTATTTTTCTCTAATTCAAAGAAAATTCAAAGAGATAGATAAATTACAACCACTAACTAGCGAAACGATATCGCAACAGGTTAAAACATATTATTTAATGCTGAGGAAGCAGAATTCAAAAATAAGCCAAAGAGAAGTTTTTGATTCAATGGTTTTTTGGTTGAATAAAATCACAAATCACAATCAGAAAGAACCTGCAGAAATTATTATATCATATTTTATTCAAAACTGTGAAATTTTCGAATGATTTATCCAAATAAAAATATAAGGTTTGAAGAGTCGATAATATTTAAGATGCTTTCAATCCTCGAAGAATTAAAGAGAAAGGAATTTAGTATAACTGAAATGTATCATCGGACTTTATCAAATTTTAAGAATCCAGACGAATACATTTATGCTCTGGATGTCCTATATATCCTTGATATGATTGAATTAAATTATGAGACTGAAACTTTGAGATATGTTAAAGGAAATTAAGTGTAATCTATTTACCGAAAAAATCCTAGCTTTTAAGCCGGGATTAAATACAATTGTCGGCGATTCAGTTTCAACAAACTCAATTGGCAAGTCTACATTGTTAATGATTATTGATTTCGTATTCGGTGGTAATTCTTATTTACAGAAAAATTCTGGTTCAATCAAAGAACTCGGAGCGCTAACTTTTTATTTTTGTTTTGAATTTGAGAAAAATCTTTACCGTTTCTCAAGAAATACTGAATCGCCTGAGCGGATTGAAGTTTGCAACGTTGATTATAAACCAATATCGCAAATTGATATAGATGAATATACTGACTTGCTAAAATCGAAATATGCCATTATTAATGCTCTGTCATTTAGAGCTATTGTTGGTGTCTATTCAAGAATCTGGGGGAAAGACAATAATAATGTAAATAAACCTCTACAGTCTTTTTTGAAAGAGCCAGAATCTACTTCAATAACGGTATTAATAAAGCTATTCAATAAATACGAATCTATTTCTCAAACTGAAAAAAGTATAAAAAGTAAAGTTGAGTCAAAACGAATTATTGAAGGAATTCATAATAAGAATTATGTTGAAAGGGTTACTAAAACTCAATTTAAAGCCAATGAGGTTTTAATTTCAGAGAAAAAAAATCAGATTAATGATATTAAAGATAATTTATTACAATTTACGTTAAACATTGAGGAGCTGACCGGAAAGGAAATAATTAAACTTAAAACAGAAAAAAGTAAACTGCTAGAGGTTCAAAATGTAGTCCTAAATAAAATTAAACGTTTAGAACTTAACCTTGAGGGAAAGAGCGTTAAAAGTAAGTATTTTCAAAGATTATCTTCCTTTTTTGAATCTCCTAACGAAAAAAAGATTGAAGAGATAGAAACATTTCATGATAACATTACTGCAATACTGAAAAAGGAAATTAATTCAGCTATTAAAGTTCTACAAGAAGAAAACTTCAATTACACAAATCGTATAGCAGAAATAGATAATGAGATTTCACAACTGCTAAAGAATGTTGATAGCCCAAAATTCATAATTGAAAAGCTCTATGATTTGACAATAGAGATTAACAAACTGGAAACAACAAACCGGTTCTATTCTGAAAAATTCGATGTAATAGAGGATTTAAGTAGACTCAATGATTCTCTTTCAGCTATTACTTATGACATATTGAGAGAAATTGAGTCTTTGATTAACACAGAGTTAATTAAAATAAATAAAATTGTCCATAGTGAGGCAAAAAAAATTCCACGATTAATACTTAATAAAAAAAACTATAGTTTCGATCATTCTGGAGATACAGGTACAGGGAAATCTTATTCTGACCTTATTGAGTTTGATTTAGCTATACTAAATCTTACTAGCTTACCCTTTTTAATTCATGATTCACCATTATTTAAAAACATTGGAGATCTAATTTTTCAAAATATTATAGCATTATACGGTACTATCAAGAAGCAAATCTTTATAGCGGTAGACGGCATAGAAAAATTTGACACAGATACAATTGATTTAATTGAAAGTAAAAAAGTCATTCAGTTAGCTGATAAAAAGCAGTTATTTATTAAAGATTGGAGAATAAAATAAACGCAAATCAGAGCTGAAAAATGCTTGTGATCTAAATAATAAGTTGATGGAAATAATATTAATAAATGACTTGTAAAAGCTTGACCGCTTAATTTGCAACAATTTGAGCTTCTGAAAATAGAAAGTCATCTGAGTGATCGCAAATTGCGGTTAATTCTTAAACGTTGAAAATTGAACGAAGTTCACGTCCCAGCGGGATCACAGAAATCCTCCAACTTTCGTCCGAGGATTTTCCTTTAAAAAGATTTTACCATGCTAAAATCCCGAATAGCCGTTTATTCCCCCTTTACCCGGCTGCTCCGACACAGCCGTACACCAACTAAACCTTACGCTAACCTTCTCCTTACCTCTTATTGAGCTATTGTTAACCTTCCAATCCAAAGCGACGCAAATCTTTGACCTACCTGATCTACACCGGGGCTACAACTCACCCGAAGTAAGTGTGAAGTTTGTGCAAGCAAGTACCAGGCAAGCCTGGCCGGAAGGTGGCCTAAACGTGATACAATTCTTTAAAAGAATGTGTCACTTTTTTTAGTCTTGTCACATGCTTTACCATCCGCTAACATCCTTAATCAATCGATGGATGCCTTTTCCTGAGTTTGGCTATGCAATGCCCCGTTTTGACTACGCCAGGGAGCCGAATGCTGACGAACTTTGCCTGTATCAAAATCAAAATAAAATGAAACAGTCAAAAACACCTATTATCAGTTTTAGTCCGGTTGTGTTACCAGTTGCGGGCCGTCATGTAGACCTCGAAATGAAAGTTTCTGCTCCCTCGAGAGGAAACCACCTGCCGGTTATTCTTCTTTCGCATGGACATGGCCCCTCCAATTTTCTTTCTTCGTACAAAGGATATGGCCCCATGGCAGATTTTTTTGCCGCAGAAGGCTTTGTTGTCATCCAGCCTACTCATCAAAATTCCAAAGCGCTCGGACTTTCCCCATCCCTTCCCGAAGCACCCTTGTTTTGGAGCTCGCGGCCAGCGGACATGAAATTTATCATGAACCATCTGGACGAAATTATTGCCACAGTACCTGGCTTAACCGGAAGAGTTGATAAAGCAAACGTGGCTGCCATCGGCCATTCGATGGGCGGCCAGACCTTAGCCATGCTGGCTGGCATGGAAGTAACTGACCCGGCAACAGGCAAAATAGTGAACGCCGCAGAACCGAGATTAAAGGCCCGGGTGCTAATTGGTGCGTCTGGTGGACCCGAAGGATTTAACGGAGCCGCCAGACAACACTATCCTGTATTGGCGGCAGGCAATTTCAGTACTATGACTTTGCCAGCCCTTATTGTAAATGGAGACCAGGACAAAAACCTCATGTTCTCTGATGTAGACAATTGGCGTGCGGATGCTTATTATCAAAGTCCCGGCCCGAAGGATCTGCTGACCGTGTTTGGCGCTGAACACATCTTTGGTGGCATATCAGGATATGATGCCCGCGAAACTAGTGATGAAAATCCGGAGCGTGTTGCTTTTGTATGTGAAAGTATTCTTGCGTACATTCGGAGTACATTCGACCCAACCGATCCAAGTTGGGAACAAGCAAAGAAAAGCCTTAACGGCGTACAGGGTGCGTTAGGCAGTATTGAAAGCAAATCGTAAACAGACAATATGAAGGAAGAAATGTCTAACCACAGATTCAATTCTTTATCAAGGTTGCATAAGGCGCTGGACATGCCGGCGCCTATGCACCCATTGGTAAGTTTAATAAACAATGCCGAAGGCGCCATTCCCCTGGAAAAACTTCCCAGTCCGCACATCTTAAGTTTTTACAAGATCTCTTACAAAATGAACTTCCAGGGAAAGTTCAGATACGGACAGCATTACTACGATTTTGACGAAGGGGGAATGTTTTTTGTTTCACCGAACCAAATTACAGGAGGCCACGCACCATTAAGCGATCAATCGGGTTATACTTTACTTTTCCACCCGGATTTTTTACAGGGTTACGAACTCGCCAAAAAAATTAAAACCTATGGATTTTTTTCCTATTCGATCAATGAAGCGTTGCACTTATCAGAGAAAGAAAAAACCACGATTATTGCTGTTTTCGAAAGTATCGAAGAAGAGTTAAAAGGCAGAATTGACAATTTCAGCCAGGACGTTGTGATTTCCCAGATCGAATTGTTACTAAATTATGCAAATCGGTTCTACAGCCGGCAATTTATCACGCGGAAGGCGGTAAGCAACGATTTGCTTCAAAGGGTAGAAGACACTCTACTCGCCTATTTCCAGTCGCCACAGGCACAAAAGCAGAGGCTTCCAACTGTCCAGTTTCTTTCTGCGCAATTAAACGTCAGTGCCAGTTATTTAAGTGATATGCTGCGATCACTTACCGGGCAAAATGCACAACAGCACATTCATCATCACCTGATCGAAAAAGCAAAGGAACAGTTATCAACAAGTCAGGCTTCGATCAGCGAGATCGCCTATGAATTGGGATTTGAACATCCCCCATCCTTTAGTAAACTATTTAAGCTCAAAACCAGTATGTCTCCCTTGGATTTCAGACGTTCTTTCAATTAAGCATATTCGGGCAAAGTGTATCGTTACACTTAAGGCTGATAAAGACTCACCGTATTTATTCAATTAAATCCCATACTCAATTGGGTGGAAAAGCTTAATTGATAATGACTACTTTAACAAGTATTTTAGGCTGATCCATCTCAGATTTGAATCCCGTAAGCATTTCTAAATCTTATATCAAATGTTTCGGGTTTTGTGCTAAGGGCTTCACACAAAGCGCTTGTATCATAAAGGCGATTTCAGCCCAGATGCTGTCATATTGAGCCTGTCGAAACACCTTAAAGCGTATTTAAACAAGTCCTTCAACAGGCTATCATTGATAGGCTCCAAAAAAGGGTCGTCATTGCGAGGCACGAAGCAATCTTAAAGCGCACGCTGTTAGCGATCGTTGTAAGATTGCTTCGTCGGCTGAAAAAGCCTTCTCGCAATGACGATGCCGCGCAGCCTACAATTAGTTAAAATCATCTGTCTATTCATATTGATTTTTATACAATTAATTAACCCTCAGGATGACAAATCTATATTATGATACAACCTCTTTTTATTTAAAAAGCATTTCACTATGCTAAAATCCTAAACAGCCGTTTATTATCCCCTTACCCAGCCTGCTACTACATTACTCACCGAGGGTATTAGTGGAAGACTAACGGTCCCAATTTTTTTGGCAATCCTTTATTTCATTTATGCCCTAGCGACAGGCCACAGTTCTGACGTTCCCGAACTTTGTTGGGCAGAAGCGATTTCAATTCGGGTATAGCGATTCTACGCCAGGGGGTTAAAAATAAAAGCTAAAATTCAGCCTATTATTACCAGCCGGAGTTGTTCCGCTCGCTGCATCCTACAGCATCCAAAGCTTCAGGTTGTTGTCTCCAACCCAGAATACAGAGATGAGCCTTAATCCAAAGTTGACACAGCATGCAGACTATTAAATATTAACAGCATTCCCATTATACTCCTTATATTTATTGTTTTTTAAATAGTATATAAAATTAATTCTTTATGCCATGCGCTAATCAAATGAACGGCGGGTGTTTGTCTGCAGAATTACCCGATTCATAATATGAAGAAAAATAAGCCAAAATCGCCATCAAAAAAGCTGATAAACAGGATTTATAGCCATTATTTGTTTATGGGTTTCCTATTGTTCATGGTAAGCCAGCCGGCATTCGCCCAGGAGAAAAAAATACCAGGTTATTGGATTTCTACAGCACAGCAGAGGGTAAACAAACCCAATACCTGGATAGCGTTTCGCCGTGATATCATGATAAAAAACAAAGCCCTACAGGCCTTAACTACCATTGCTGCCGATACCAAATATTGGCTTTGGATAAACGGCAAACTTGTGATATTTGAAGGCGGACTAAAGCGCGGGCCTAATCCTAAAGATACCTATTGCGATAAAGTAAACCTTGGGCCCTACCTAAAAAAAGGCAAGAACCAAATTGCTGTACTACTTTGGTACTTCGGTAAAGATGGCTTTTCGCACGTAGGCAGCGGGCGTGCCGGTTTTTATTTTAGTATGAAAGCAAAGCAGGCAGAATTAAACAGCGACGATAAATGGTTGTGCAGCATTCATCCCGCTTACGGGGACACAGATGCCCCTTTGCCCAATTTCCGCCTTGCGGAATCAAATATCCGTTTTGATGCCCGCAAAGATATTGCAGGCTGGCAAACGGCATCGTTAAATGCATTGCAGGGCTTTAGCGCTGCAGAAAAAATTGGCCTCCCTGGCGATGCACCCTGGAATAAACTGGTTGAACGCCCTATACCCCAATGGAAAGACTTTGGGATAAAGGAAATAAAATTTGAACGCCATAAGGGGGCCAGCGCAGATACAATTGTAGGCGCTTTGCCGTACAATATGCAAATGACACCGATAATCTCGGTTCTGGATGATAAAGGAGGGCATTTAATTAACATTAATACCGACCATAGTGTAGCCGGGGGAACAAACAATATAAGGGCGGAGTATATTACTGCCAAAGGTTTCCAGGAATACGAATCGTACGGATGGTTAAACGGCGAGAAGATACTGCTCATTGTTCCGAAAGGCGTTAAGGTAACATCAGTTAAATATCGCGAAACCGGCTATAATGCAGCGCCTGAGGGTGCTTTTGCTTGCAGCGATGAGTTTTACAACCTGTTTTGGAAAAAGGCTAAGCGAACTTTATACCTTAACATGCGCGATAATTATTTTGATTGCCCCGACAGGGAACGTGCCCAATGGTGGGGAGATGCTGTTTTGTTGATGGGTGAAAGTTTTTATACCTATTCAACCTCGACACATGCGTTGATGCGCAAAGCTATACGTGAACTGGCGGCATGGCAGCGCCCCGGAGGTGAGTTATTTGCGCCAATTCCCGGTAATTTTAATCAGGAACTGCCCGACCAGATGCTTACCAGTATTGGCGAATACGGCTTTTGGAATTACTATATGAACACTGGCGACCGCAAGCTTATAACAGACGTTTACCCGGCTGTAAAAAAGTACCTGAATTTATGGAAAACGGACGAAACTGGCCTTACCGTGTTACGTAAAGGCGGCTGGCTTTGGGGAGACTGGGGCGATAACAAAGACTTGAGGCTTATTATGGCCGGATGGCATTACCTTGCTTTGGACGGTGCCGCCAAAATGGCCGATGCGCTTGGCTATGATCAAGATGCCGCAGATTACCGGCAGGTTATGGCCCTTGTGAAGGCCGGATACAATAAATGCTGGAATGGGCACGCCTACCGCCATCCTTTGTACAATGAAAAAACAGATGACCGGGTGCAAGCCTTGGCGGTTATCGCGGGTATAGCCGATTCGTCAAAATATGCTGATATTTTATCATCGTTGAAAACAGAATTACATGCTAGCCCCTATATGGAAAAATATGTAATGGAGGCACTTTTTGTGATGGGCGAGGGAAAATATGCCATGGACAGAACCAAAAAACGCTTTGCAGAAATGGTTAACAACCCTAACTATAGCACCTTGTTTGAAGGTTGGGGCATAGGCGAAAATGGATTTGGAGGTGGCACAACCAACCATGCCTGGAGCGGAGGGGCTCAAATCGTTATTGCGCAATATTTGTTTGGCGTTAAACCACTTGATGCCGGTTATAAAACTTTTTTGATAGCACCCCAACCCGCCACTTTTACCTCAGCGAACCTTACCGTACCAACGATTAAAGGCCTGATCAGTACCTCATTTCAAAATAATGCTGATGGCTTTCGGATGAATGTTATTGTTCCGAAGGGTACAACAGCCATTGTAAGATTGCCCTCGGGCTCGAAGGTATATGTGAACAAGAAGTTACTGACTGAAAAAGACCTAAATGTTGATGAATTGCTGCAAAAAACCCGTTTTACCACGTTTAAACTCGCTTCCGGGAAATATGTGATCAAACGGGAAAGATCTTTATGATGTGCTTAGTATGATATGGAGTATTTGGTTAGCCAAACAAAGTATCGTGCCATATCATTGATTGAAGAAAAGCTAAAAAGACAATAATCAACCCAAACATAAATACATTATAAGCTGCCCTTAATAACCTGTATTTTCTGCCGAGAACCACTCCTTGTACATATTCATCTTTAATAAGGCTTTGGTATAAAAAGTCATTATCGCACAATACATGAGTCATTCCTGCAGCATAATCATTCATCTTCATTCTGTAGAAATTTCCAAAAAAAAGAAGGTTTACTTTTTTAGTTGATAAATCTTTTGCCGTGAATTTGCCATTTGGAAGTGAAGGTCTGGTTGCCAGAATAGCGAGAATCAAGGTAATAAGGCTGGTGGCTAGTAGAATGAGCGATGGAATGATCAAATGAAGGGTATCCTTTAAACGTCCAATCCCAAGACTAACAATCGCTGATAGAATAATAGAGTTAACCGTAATCAGAATTTGTGCTTTATTATCCGCCATGTCACTTAGGCGGTGATCATTGCCAGCCGTGATTTTAATGAGCATTTCAATGGAAGATTTTAAATCAAAATCTGACACGGGTACTATATCTATTGATTTTTTCTCTTTATTCATATCTAGCAATGGTAAATTTTAAGGAATTTGGTTTTCTCACAAAGATATTAATCATTTTCAAAATGTTAACTGAAAGCGCTGACCTATCATATGCCTATTTTGGTAAGTAATTAAGCCATTTGATGAATTTTTATGACGCTTGTATTGTACATCATTTGAATAGAATTAATCTATATTTTTCATTACTTCAAAGTTTCAATCCTTATCCTGGTCATACATATAAAATTAGGGCAGCATTGAGTAAATATTCAATTCATTGATTTTTAAATACTTACACAATAACAAGACATTACATCTAAAACAATATTTTTTTTTGTACGCTCAAAATATTTAACTTTTATTTTGCCAATTGAACATTTTATGTACTTTTGTCTAAAATGAAGTTATCCAAAGAAGACCAAATCAGAGACGAAATTATCGCTGCCGCCATAGCGGTTTTTGAAAGCTATGGCTTTACCCGGGTATCAATGCAGGATATTTCCAAAGCAGGTAAAAAAGGACGCACTACTTTGTATTATTATTTCGGTAATAAAACAGAAGTTTTTGATGCAGTAGTAGAAAAATTATGCCTTCAGATATTTGATGCCTGCCAGGCGGTTATTGATCCCAATGCCTCAATGTCTACTAATTTGGAAAAATTTTACACCAAGAAATTACAGGAACTCAAATTGCTTACTAAAAGATATCATCTGGTATTAGAAGATTTAAAGCAACAACCGGAGCTTGCCGCCGCTAAAACCAGGGTTTTACTCGAGAAAGAAGGCAGTGTACTTTACAAGTTGATCAGATGGGCAGTTGAGAAAAAAGAAATTGCGGAACTCAGCGAGGCTGATAGTCATTTTCTTGCTGAAACAATTGTAACCGCATTCAAAAGCTTTGAGCATGAAATCATCTTGTTTAACCGGTTTCCCGATATGGAAGCCAAACTGTCCTGGATTTCACAAATTTTTTGCAAAGGATTGAAATAATTTTTTTTGATTAAAAATAGACAAAAACACATAAACTGTTCAAATGATTAAAATATGAAACCTATCTCATCAATTTTTACAGCCGCTACCGTAGCGCTACTTTTCACTGGATGTTCCGAGCACAAAGATTCTGGCAAAATGCCTGACACGATCAATGTTAAAACGATTAATTTAAGCAAGCAACAGGGAGGATCCTCCGATCAGATAATTTATAGCGGAACTTTGCAGGCCGACAAAATGATCGATTTGAGTTTCCAGGTTTCCGGCACCATTAATTCATTCCCGGTACAAGCCGGAGATTATATAAAAAAAGGCCAGTTAGTGGCCACCGTAGATGAAACTACTTACCGTAATCAATATAATGCACAATTAGCCCAGGTTAAACTGGCTGAAGAAAACTATAACCGTATTCTTTCTGTATTTAAGAAAGGCAGCATAGCAGAAATTAAAATGCTGGAGGCTAAATCAAATCTAGACCAGGCGGCATCTGCTGCAAAGGCAACTTATCAAAATATTGCGCACACCAGGCTATACGCTCCTCAAAGCGGGTATGCGGGCGACAAAAAAACAGAAGCAGGTGCTATTGCTAGTCCCGGATTACCTGTGTTGCAGTTACTGGATACACGTTCGGTAAATGTTTTAGTAGCTGTTCCTGAAAATGAAATCAACCTATATCATCAGGGTGATCATGCATCTGTCACCATAGAGGCCATGGGTAATACTCCAGTAGAGGGGCATATTGCAGAAGTAGGTGTCATGGCCCTCAATAGTAGTGCAAACTACACGGTCAAAGTAAAATTGGCCAATTCCAGTCAAAATTTAAAACCAGGCATGCTCTGCAAGGTGGTATTCCGATCTTCCCAAGCTAAATCATTGCCTGCTAAAACAGTTGAACAGCAATTAATTGTTCCTGCCCAGGCCGTACAGGTAGATGAGCAAGGCCGTAATTATGTATATACCGTTAACCCGCAACATAAAGCGCAACGGAAAGAGGTTAAAACCGGTTTACTCTATAATAATGGATTGGCAATTACCAGTGGTTTAACTGGTAATGAAGAACTGATTACTTCCGGTTACCAAAAGCTGGCAGATCAGTCTCCCGTTAAAATCATCCAATAAATCAGCCCCCATGAAAAAGAAAGAAAACATGATTGAGTGGGCCATGCGCTACCATGTGCTGCCCCTTACCCTAGCTGCTGTACTATTTTTACTGGGTATCCTTGCCCTGTTCAATATGCCACGCAATGAATTTCCCGATTTTACGATCAGGCAGGGCGTAATCGTTGGCCTTTACCCGGGTGCATCATCCAACCAGGTAGAAGAACAAATGACCAAAAAAGTTGAGGAATACCTTTTTAGTAATAATGAGGTGGATAAAACTAAAACCTACTCTTATTCACGCGATGGCGTAATGTATATTTTTGTTGAAGTATCTGATAAAGTGAGCGGTGCTGAGGCCAAAGCTTTTTGGAATAAGATTAAGAATGGCATGCTCCTTTTACAGGGGCAGTTACCGAAAGAGGTGAAAGGTTTTTATGTGAACAGCGATTTTGGTTCTACCTCTGCTTTACTGCTGGCAGTAGAATCACCCACCCGGCCTTATAAAGAACTGCTGCGAAATGTAGAAGACATTGAAGCTGAATTACGCCGGGTTAAAGACGTGGCCAAAATATCACACACGGGTAACCTGAACGAGCAAATCGGTATTTATGTTGATAACAATAAACTGCTTCAAAATGGAGTTACGGCTGGTAACATTAAGGAAGTATTGCAAAATGAGGGTGCCATCAGTGCTGCGGGCACCGAAGATGGAAAAATAATCGATCGACCAATACATCTGACCAGTTTTTATAAAACGGAGTCAGACCTTGCCGGGCAGATTATCAAGCGTGATGATAAAGGTAATTCCATACGGCTCCGTGATGTAGCCACCATCAGGCGGGAATATGGTGACCCTGACAGCTATGTAACATCCAATGGTACCAAAAGCATCATTATTTCACTGGAAATGGTGACCGGTAAAAATATCGTACATTTTGGCAAGGAACTGGAAGAGCGGCTGGCAAAAGTGAGTGCACATTTGCCGCCGGATATTAAACTGGTTAAACTAGCCAATCAGCCGGAAGTGGTTGATGAATCCATTGCCCACTTTATGAAAGAGTTCGCTTTTGCCCTTATCGGTGTAGTGGTTGTAGCTTTATTGTTATTACCGTTGCGGGTAGCAGCTGTAGCAGCGGCAACCATTCCAATTACGATTGCGGCAACACTGGGCATTATGTACCTGGCAGGGATAGAACTGGATACGGTAACATTGGCAGCGCTTATTGTGGTACTGGGAATCGTTGTTGATGATCCAATTGTAGTTATAGATAACCATGTAGAAAAGCTGGATCATGGGATGTCTTTCTGGGATGCAGCCAAAAGCAGTGCGGAGGAACTTTTCCCTTCTGTATTTACAGCTACGCTTGCCATTTCAGCCACATTCTTCCCGCTGATGTTTTTTATGACGGGAACCGCAAAAGACTTTATCAGTGTTTTCCCGGTTACCATCATTATTGCCTTAACCTTGTCTCTGGTCATATCAATGTTATTGGTGCCATTTTTTAATACGCTTTTCATTAAAAAGGGGTTGCATAACGAAAATAAAAAGCAAGACCATAAATCAATGCTGGACAGGCTACAACTGTTTTTTAATAAACATATCGGCAATTCAGTTAAACATTACAAACTTACCATACTCTTCGGCGTGCTGTCCGTTGTATTCGGTGTCATCATCATGGGCATACTCCCCCAGCAATTATTCCCTAAAGTAGAACGTAATCAATTTGCTGTGGAGATTTACCTGCCCAGTGGTTACAGCCTTAACCAAACGGATAGTGTGGTTAAAAACATGGAACGTATCATGCATCAGGATAAACGGGTGGTAAATTATACCAGTTTTATTGGTAACAGTTCACCACGTTTTCACATGGTTTACGCCCCTAACCTCGCCGCTAAAAATTATGCGCAAATATTGGTCAATACAGCATCTGAAGGCGCCACGGAAGAAGTGATCAAGGATTATCAGCAAAAATACAGCAATGTGTTCCCATCTGCTTATGTAAGGATGAAACAACTGAACATGGTTAGTTCATCTGCGCCGATTGAAGTTCGTATATCAGGCAACAATATTGACGATCTTAAAGCGGTAGGTAAAAAGGTGATTGCCATAGGTAATAGGCATAAAAAAGTGATCTGGACCAGGACGGACTATGACCAAATGGAGGAAGGGATAAAACTCAATGTGAAAAGCCAGGAACTGGCGCGCCTTGGTTTAACTAAGAGCGATGTGGCCAACACCGTGGCCATGCACACCGAGGGTGTTGATGCTACGCGACTTTGGGAAGGTAACTATCAGATTGATGTGAAAATTAAAACACCCAAAACATCCAGAATGAATGTATCCAACCTGCTAGACCTCAATATACCTTCCCAGCAAACAAAAACAGTGGTACCGCTTAGACAGGTGGCCGATATTTCGCCGGAATGGAATGACGGACAGGTGGTGAGGCGGAACAGCATCCGCACACTAACTGTACGGATGGACATTGTTCCGGATGCTGTTGCCAATAACGTGCTGACGGAATTACAGCCAGATATCACCAAAATTAAATTGCCGCAGGATGTTGAAATCTCCTATGGCGGTGAACTGGAACTGCAAAGTGAAAACATGGGCCCTATGGGAATTTCCTTACTCATGAGCGTCATCCTGATCTTTTTGATTTTGCTCTGGCATTTCAAGCACCTTAAGCACGCAGTGCTCAGTATTACCACTATGCCACTCAGTCTGCTTGGCGCATCATTCGGATTATTGGTAACTGGCTATCCATTCGGTTTCACCTCTTTTCTAGGACTATTGGCCTTATGCGGTATTGTGGTGCGTAATGGTATTATCCTGATCGATCATGCCGAAGAACTCAGGATTCATGAAGGAAAAACGGTGTTGCAGGCCGGTATTTTATCAGCCGAACGCCGTATGCGGCCCATATTCCTAACTTCTACGGCCGCAGCAGTTGGTGTTACACCTATGATCATCAGCCGCTCCTCTTTATGGGGACCATTAGGCACTGTGATCTGCTTTGGGCTAATGGTTTCCATGGTATTAACCCTTTTTGTTTTACCAACGCTTTACTGGCTGTTCTTCCGCAAAGAAGATGAAAAGGTAGAAGAAACAAATCACCAAACCGCGTAATCCTTAAAATTGATTATTATGAAATTCCTCTTTTTATCCATCATATATCTGGGTTTGGCATATACCGCCACCGCTCAGCATATTGTGTCACTTGAGCAAAGCAGGCAAGCCGCTTTAGCATACAGTACCGCGATCAAAAACGGGCAGCTTAAAGTAAGCTCGGCAGACTTCGGACTAGTTGCAGCCAAATCTTCCTATCTCCCATCTGTTAGCGGTACTGGCCTGGGCTTGTATGGCTTCAAAGATTTGGTACCGGCTATTCCGGGCATATTGAACAAAGGCATCAACAATTTCTACCTGGTAGGTGTAACAGCCACCCAGCCCATTTACGCAGGCGGTAAAATTGAAACCGGTTATCGGCTAGCTGCTTTACAGCAAGAAACCAGTAAAATAATGGCCCAGCAATCTGTTGATTCGGTATTACTGCTCACTACGCAAAAATACTGGAACCTGGTAAACTTGCAGGAGCAGGAAAAAACGCTCGCAGCTAATGAATTGCTGCTGAATAATGTGCTGAAAATGCAAAAGGATATGCTGGCTTCAGGAATGATTGCCCGCAATGACCTGCTGAAAGTAAAAGTTCAACGCAGTCAGCTAATTGTTAACCGGAGCAAATTGCAAAACGGGCGGCGACTGGCCTTGTTTGATTTTTCAATATACACTGGCATGCAATATGATTCATTGATGGTGATGCAAGATACGCTGGACAAGGTAAATGAACCATTGCTTCCTGGTGGAACAGCGGACACCACACTTTCTGGCATAGCCAATTACCAGTTACTGCTCAAACAGGTACAAGCTGAAGGTCTGCAAACCAAATTAAGTAAAGCAGATTATTTGCCGAGTTTATCTGTCGGGCTGAGTGCTTCGCAGGCAGGCTCATTTAATAAGACAATAGGCAGTACTTTTGTACCGGCAGCCCTGGCTACCCTGAGCATTCCTATTTCAGACGGTTTATGGGGGCATGCGAAACAAAAGGTAAAACAGAGAAAGATTAGCGAACAAATTGCTCAAAACACTTTAAGGGATGGGAGCAATCAGCTGCAGGTAGGTATTCTGAAATACTGGTACGATATGAAAGATGAACTGACGCAGATCCGCTACGCCAAAGAGAACTTGTTACAGGCCACAGAAAATCTGAAAGTAAATCAGGATAACTATAAAGCAGGATTAAGTACAGCAACTGATGTTTTGGATGCCCAGGCATTTTATCAACAGGCTGCATTAACATTAAATACCGCTTATTCGGATTTTCAAGTGAAAAAAGCTGCATATGAATATGCAACAGGTAAAATTAATAGTAAATAAGTTTTATTCATCATAGCTAACCCGATGGAAATATTTAGGAAAACGGAATATCGTGTTCAAATAGCCGAAAACGCAATTAGGGTAATTAGCCAATACAGTATTGAACAGGTGTCTTGTAAACTCATCTCGGCTATTACAAAAGTTAGTGTAAACACAATTATTGATCATTTTGACAATTTGAATAATCTGATCGCCTTTTGCCTTGTGCAGAGTTTTGATGGTTTAGCCAAAAATTTATCAAAAGATATTAAAGAGAGGCGCAATAATATGAATGGTATGGAAGCCTTTTGGATAACATTAGTGGAGTTTAATAGGACTCATTACCATAAAGGGCGGCTAATAGCCGCTTACCTTAAGGCTCCTGCTTCGTATCCGTTGGTGCAGGTAAAGCATTGCCTTGCAAATTCCCTTAATCATAAGTTTGAAAAGACTGAGCATATCTTAAAAAGATGCAATGGTGATATTAGGTTTATCGCATTTGCGTACCTGTTTCAAATGGCAAATAAGGTATCGAATGATCTGGCCAATTCTGTAGAAAGGCATAGACAACTTTTCATATCAGATTTCTACAATGAGCATGTGGCATATGAGCTCAACAGGTTTACTAAACTCCCCATAAGCTAACCATGAAATGAAAATGATGACGAGAATTGTAGTTGTAGGTGGTGGATTCGCCGGAATTAACCTGATAAAAGGACTTGCAGGTAAAAAAGGTATTGAAGTTGTATTGGTGGATAAGAATAATTACCATTTTTTTCCCCCGCTCCTGTACCAGGTAGCCACCGCATTTATTGAGCCCTCCAACATTACTTACCCCTTTCGTAAAATGTTTCAGGGAAAACAAAATGTGCGCTTCTATAATGGAACATTGCTAAGTGTTGATGAGGAGGAAAAACAAATCATCACCGATAGCGGGAGGCTCAACTATGATTTTTTAGTGTTGGCCATGGGTACCGAAACCAATTTCTACGGCCTGGAAACCTTGAAAACGAAAGCTTTGCCAATCAAAACAATTGAAGATGCGCTGTATCTGCGCAATCATTTGTTAATGAATATGGAAAAAGCCGTTAAAACGACCAACCCGCAAGAACGGGCTAAGCTGCTTAACCTTGTTATTGCAGGAGGCGGGCCAACCGGTGTTGAATTGGCCGGCATGGCAGGCGAAATGAGCAAAAGTATTTTTCGAAAAGATTATCCTGAACTGGGTGAAGCTGCAGGAAACATCTACCTGGTAGGTTCAGGAGATAAACTGTTGGGCCCCATGAGCAAACAGGCACAACAGGAATCTTATAAACAATTGTTTAAATTAGGGATTCAAATCAAATTGGGGGTGGCTGTTCAGGATTATATGAATGACGAGGTGATCCTTTCCAACGGCGAAAAGATCAGTACCTGTTCCCTTATCTGGGCATCGGGAGTTGTCGCAGCCAATGTGAACGGTTTGCCTGATGAATCCAGGGGCCGGGGAGGCAGATTAAAGGTTGATGAATATAACAGCATTTTAGGGATTGATAGCATTTTCGCCATTGGTGACATCTGCTGTCAAACTACAGACAAACATTATCCTGAAGGTCATCCGCAACTGGCACAGGTGGCCATACAGCAGGGTAAGTTACTTGCAGCTAACCTGGTGAATTTGACAGATAATAAAAGGATGAAGCCTTTCACCTATGTAAACAAAGGAAGTATGGCTATTATCACTAAATATCATGCCGTTGTAGACCTTCCATTTGGTTCTTTTAAGGGCTACTTCGCCTGGCTAACCTGGCTGTTCGTACATATTATACCTATAGCAGGGTTCAGGAACAAGGCAAAACTGGCATACAACTGGATTTGGAGTTTTCTAACGAATGATCCCAACCTGCGCTTGATTATACGCGCAAAAAAGGACCTTTAAACATCATAGTATAAATTACAGCAATCACAGTTTATGCTGCTGCCTTAGTCATATCTTAATTCACTAAATTATGCGCACCCCTACGTTTTCATTTCAATCCAATCCTACGATTAATCGTTTGATAAAGAGCGATTTTTCATTCAGGCCACTCGAAAACTACCTGAAAAAATTAACCCGCTCTTCTCCGATTAGAATGAGAATGATCGATGAGCTGATTGAAACGCTGCAACAATATTTAACTGGCAACAAGGACAATTCGCCCTTGCTTCCCGGCCCTGATGACCAATCCTTATTTGATTTAATTTACCTGGCACTGAACCCGTTACTTGCAGATGAACGTAATTGTTTTTTGGCAATAGCCTCGCCATTGCCGGGGAAAATACATTATTGTACAGATGCATTTAATGATCTTTTTAAAAATGGTATGGCAAAAGCAAAAAGCGTTGGCGATATAGATCCGGAAGTAAATCTGTTAAATGAATATAAGAATTATATCTACCGCCTGATTTTAAGCCAATGTTATCACTTTTCATTTCAGATACTGGAACCAGGACATTATTCCTACATTAACCCTGAAACCGGGCTGGAAGAATATTACAAGGTAAATATAGATACCAGGTTTATAGAGGTTGTGGTTACAGGTGAGCTGCCTGATGTTACAATGGATAGTATCATCAATGCCGGCCCTGCCCGCATAGACCCATTAACAATACTGGAAAAGATTTTACCATTGCACTTTTTTAAATTATCCGGTTTTGCCGTAATTACGCTGGAAAACATTACTGATACCTTCGCAATTGATCAAATCAGAAACGAACTTGTAAACCAGGAGAACGAAGATCACATCTACCAGCAGGTGATTAAAAGTTTAAGTGTCCTATCCGGCAACAATGCTGTTCATTTTAGTTTAAAACCTTTGACTAGGTTAAACAATGAGACAATTGTAGATATCAACCCGAAAATACACAGTTTCATGATGGATTTAGCCGAACAATTTGAAGACGAAATAATGCTTCAATCACTCTTTAGCGGCTATCAGGAAAATCCGGTTACGTATTACTTTTCTTCAGCCAATAATGCCGGACACAATTTTGAAATTCCGATTCATGATCTTTTGGAATCAAAAAAAGTTAAAGTTTATGCTTGTCTGCCGCTACTTTTCAAACAAAAGGTTGTTGGCATTTTGGAAATATATGCTTTCAAAGAGGTATTATTCTTTGAAAACATTTTGGCGAAAATAGCAGTAGCATTGCCTTTACTCAGCCAGTTAACAAAAAATAGTGCCGATCACTTTTCTGATCAGATCAATGATGTGGTGCGGCAACACTTCACCGTTCTGCAACCGGCCGTTCTGTGGAAATTCCATCTTGCGGCCTGGAATTACCTGCAAAAAGAGCAGAATATAGAAGCCGGTGCCGCCATAGAATCGATCACATTTGATGGCGTTTATGCTATTTATGGCGCAATTGACATCAAAGATTCTACACTAAAACGTAATGAGGCACTATTGAAGGATATTCATAACATGCTGGACGAATCCATAAGCATATCAAACAAGCTGATCATTGCCGGGTATCCTGCTGAAAAGATCAAAACATCATGTGTGAAATTCAAATCCAGCTACCAGCATGCGGTTACCTTAAAGGACGAAACAGCTATTTTAACCTTTCTACGCCTTTATTTGAAACCACTCTTAATGCCCTTGGCAGAAGAAGATCCGGATTATCTGGCTTATGCTAAGGCTTATCTGGAACAGGTTGATAATGGAAATGGCAAAAGCCATGCTAACCGTAACATTTTAGAGCAAAAAATTGGGCAGTTAAACGAAGATATAACGGGATTTATGGCCAGGATGATCGAGGATTTGCAGCAGCTACATCCTGGCTACATTAAGACATTTAGAACTGACGGAATTGAAAGTGATATTTACATCGGTCAATCCATTACACCGAGGTTAAAATTAGATGGCGGTAAAATCAGGGCATATCGGGCTTTGCAGCTTCGTTATATGGCATTGATTGCAAAGTATACCAATCAAATGTCACTGCTATCCCCCTCTGCGCTAACCACTACACAACTCATTTTTGCACCCGGCACACCCATTACCATTACTTTCCGTAATGATGAAAAGCGGTTTGATGTGGAAGGAGCAGATAACATCAATTATGAAATAATTAAAAAGCGAATCGATAAGATATGTATTAAAGGAAAAACCGAAAGGTTGAACCAACCCGGTAAAATAGCTATTGTATATCAGGATGCCGACATTAAAATGGAGTATTTGCATCTCATAAGCGTATTACAGGAAGAAGGGATCTTGCGTGAAAATGTGGAGGTTTTACACCTGGAAGACTTGAAAGATGTTTTTGGCTTAGTGGCAATCCGGGTAGAGATTTAAAATATATTGGCAAAGGAAATCGATTAAAAACATACAGATATAAGTAAGTAAATAAAGATGGAATCTTCTTTATCTCCTCAATTACCTTAAAAGAGCTGCAGACCGCAGATAGGCGGCTTTGTTGATGACTTTTATTAAAAACTTAAGTTTTGAAAAAATCAGGTATGAAATTTCATTCCATTGAGGATATCAATACTGTTCGTTTTTTTTCATGAAAAAATCACCGCAGGAGACAATTGAAGAACTCAAAGCTTTAGGCGTAAGCCCGCTTCCCTCAAAAATGGGTGACCCTGAAGATATAGCTTACGGCGCTTTTTACCTGTCAAGTGACGAGTCTGGCTTTGTTACTGGTACTGAATTAGTTATTGACGGTGGTTTTATTTCTAAATAAATTTCACTGAAACATAGAGAGATATCAAAATTAGAAAATAACTTGTTAAATATCAGATCAATAACTTATATCTGTTTATACAACAAATTGTTCTTTCAAAATTAGTTTAAATCATATCAAAATAACTGGTGCCCAATATAAAATGATCATTAACTATTATTTATAACTTGCTCATTTAATACCGATTGGAATATTCAGATGTTATCCCAGCGGGATCACGAAAGGCGCAAGAAATTGCGCCTTTTCTATTTAAAATATATCCTAAAGGGCTTTTTTTAAAAAAAAATAATAGGTCATTTCAAACCAAGCAATTGAGCAGGGCTATTGTATCTTATTTCATTTTTCAGATGGTCAGTGCGTTCTGCAAGTTTAGCAAGTAAACATATTAAGTTGAAAAGAAAAGCATTTGCAAAAAATGAAGAGAAACACTAGATTGCCACCTCATTGAGCATATCAATACTAACATGAAGCCAGATGTCAACCTCCTCTTTCACCTGCGATGACGATCTTTTAGCCGCTTTAAAGGCGGGTGAAAGTAGTGCATACAAGGAGATTTATGAACGCTACTGGCAACTGTTATATCGCTTTTCGCGCAAAATGCTACAGGACGAAAATGTTGCTAAAGATGTTGTACAGGAAGTGTTCACTATCTTATGGACTAAAAGAGCCACACAAAATAGCGCTGTACCACTTGCTGCCTATCTTTATACACTTACCAGAAACCGTATATTGGATATGGTAAAACACGCTAAAGTTGAAAACAGGTATCTCCAGTCATTAAACAGTTTTATTCAGGTCAATAATGCCACACCTGATCGCTTATACATCCAAAAGGAGTTTTATGATCAGATTGAACTAGAAATTCAGCATCTGCCAGAAAAAATGAGACTTGTTTTTGAAATGAGCCGCAAACAATACAAATCAAATCAGGAGATTGCAGACGAACTTCAGATTTCCAATAAAACAGTTAAAAACCAACTTAGCACTGCTTTAAAAATTCTACGAAAAAAGCTAGGCGATTCCATAAATATCTATCTGATATTTTTTTAAAAATATTTTAATTCTATCTGGGACTTTCGCTCCACTTAGTCGTTAAGCCAGTATCTACAGAGCAATTAATGACTGAACACGAAACCAAAAAAGCCCGGGAACTACTTAGCCGTTATAATGCTGGTAGCTGTACACCTGAAGAAGAGCAGCTTATTGATGCCTGGTTTAACCAGCAGGCCAAGGCTATTACTGATTTTCATATCTCAGAGGATATGGATGAAATCGGGCGGGAAATCTGGGTCAGGTTGCCTGTCCTTAATCCGCCTGTCAAACGAATCTGGCCAAAATTAGTAGCCGCAGCCGCGGTGATATTGGTTTTGTCAGGGTTATTCAAAATGTATAACAACACAAGACTGAACAACAACCTCTCGCAAAATAAAATAGAAAAAATCTCTCCGGGTTCATTTGGCGCTACACTTACTTTGGCTAACGGGAAAAGGATCAGATTAAACGAACTGCATAATGGCGTTTTTGCCGAAGAATCTGGTGTAACCATCAGTAAGACTGCAAAGGGTGAACTAGTTTATGAGATCAAAAGTGAACCATCGAACTTAGTAAAAACCAATACACTTACGACCGCAAAGGGCGAGACTTTTAAACTAGAACTTCCAGACGGTTCTTCAGTTTGGCTCAATGCGGCTTCCAGCTTAACCTACACAACTAATTTGGCCCATGCAGCCATTCGTTCTGTAAAGTTAACAGGTGAAGCGTATTTTAAAATAGCTCATGATAGCGAACATCCATTTGTGGTAGCCACCCGCGGACAAAACATAACGGTTTTGGGTACAGAATTTAATGTAAGTTCTTATTCAAATGATGATGCAGAAACTACTACACTGGTTCGTGGAAAGGTTAGCATGAATACGGCCAGCGAAAAAGTCATCCTTTTGCCTGGCGAAAAAGGTACGGTGAGCAATGGAATGATCCAAAAGGCAAACGCCAATATTGAAGCGGCAACAGGCTGGAAAAACAATGAATTTGTATTTGCCAGTCAGGACATTAAGTCTATCATGAAATTAGTAGCCCGGTGGTACGATGTAAACATCAGTTACGAAGGGGAAATACCGGCAGAAAAGATTAGTGGTAGCATTTCAAGATTTGCCGATATCCATAGCGTACTTAACATTCTCCAGGCCACAAAGACGGTCAGCATCAAAACTGAAGGCAATAACGTAGTGGTATCTGGCAATAGAAAATAATGATTAAATAAATATTATAAAAAATAAACCAAAGCATATGATAAAAAATTAACCTTAAAACTAAGAGACTTTCTGATTTTTTGTTAACTGCAAAAAATCCAACATCAAATAACCAATCAACTTTCAACCAAAACGAACTTAATGAAGACCAACAAACCGGGCCTGTCTAATACCTCACGCCCCAGAATTTTGAGGATACTAACATCACCCCATCTCGTGCTGATCATTTTCCTTTTACAGGTTAGCGCTTACAGCTTTGCACAGAAAATTACACTAAGCGTTTCAAATCAGCCACTTGTAGAAGTGTTCCGGATCATCAAAGGCCAAACCGGTTATAATTTTGTCTATTCAGATAAAATCATTTCAGACACTCAACTAGTTAGTGCCAATATAAAGGGGCAATCGCTTGACGCCACACTGAACTCAATTTTAGGCAGGCAGGGCATCAGCTACACCATCCAGGACAAAACAGTGGTGTTGAACGGAACTACACGACGAAATGACGAAGGAATTGAAGGGATTGTCAGAGACCGCAAAACTGGCAAGCCAATGCCATCCGTTGTGGTTTTGGTTAAGGACAGTAAAATCCAGACTCAAACAGATAAGAATGGTCGCTTCACCATTGATGCACCTGCAAATACCAAAGCGCTCGAATTCAGATTTGTGGGCTATAAAACAGCTGAAGTTGAAATAAGAACAGAACGGATCTTGACTGTTTTTTTAGAAGAGCAAGTCGTTAGCCTGGATGAAACTGTAGTTAATGGTATTTTTACACAACGAAAAGAGAATTTTACGGGTGCCGCTAATACACTTACTGGTGCCGAACTGAAAAAAGTAAGTGCCAACAATGTGTTTGCGGCCATCAGTGCGCTTGACCCTTCTTTCAGGATAGTACCCAATAATTTAACAGGAGGTAACATTAATCAATTGCCAAATATCCAACTCCGTGGAGAGAACTCATTTCCTAACTTATCAGGTCAGCTGGCAACCATCCCAACGCTACCGCTCCTGATTTTAGACGGCTTTGAAGTCAGCTTGCAGCGTATTGTGGATCTTGACATGAACCTTATCAGAAGTGTAACTATCTTAAAAGATGCCTCTGCAACAGCCCTTTATGGCTCAAGAGGTGCCAATGGCGTTATTGTTATCACAACAATTACTCCAGCTGCCGGCAAATTACAAGTGAATGTTACCAACGATTTTCGCTTTACCACGCCAGATCTTTCCGTATATCATTTGCTCAATGCCGAGCAAAAACTGGATTTTGAAAAACGTGTGGGCTTATATAACTCAAGTTCTGACGTGGTTCAAAGCAGCTTAGACATGCTGTATAACGAACGTTATAAGGCCTATGTTAAAGGAGTAAATACCGATTGGTTATCCATTCCGGTGCAAAATGGTTACAGCAACCGAACCTCTGTTTACGCACAGGGTGGTGATTCAGTTATTCGTTATGCTTTACAAGCGAGCAGCGATTTCCAGTCTGGTGTAATGAAAGGCCAGGATCGGACCAACTATTCGGGACAATTCGATTTTAATTACTTTAAAAGTAAGTTTGAGTTCCGAAATTCCCTACGCGTTTTCCAAAATAAATCTAACGAATCACCATACGGTAATTTCAGTGATTACGTTGCCATGAACCCTTACTGGGCACCTTATGATAGTAAAGGCCAGGCAAATAAAATGCTGGAAGACTTAACCTTTCTGAACTATACTTATCAAACAGCAAACCCCATTTACGATGCCACCTTGCATTCCATTAATAGCGCCAACTATTTCGGCATCTCCAACAATTTCAGTGCCCGTTACAAACCTACACAATCGGTTTATATCGAAAGCAGCCTGAGTATTAATAAACAAAGCGGAGGGAGCGATCTGTTTTACTCGGCACAAAGCCCAAGATTTAATAACATTACAGACCTGAACCTAAAAGGCAGTTATCAACTCTCTACAAATAACAATATTGGGTACGAAAGTCTGACTACCGCAAACTGGAATGCGATATTTGGTAAAAATCAGTTCTTCTCTAATATAGGTTTCAACGTTTCACAAGCCAAAAGTGCTTTTAATACTTTTGCAGCGACAGGTCTGCTTACTGATGCACTGGATAACATTCTGTTTTCGGCACAATACAGCGGCCGTCCAGATGGGGATGAAAATACCACCAGACGTGTAGGCTTGCTTTACAGCGGAAATTATATTTATGATGACAGGTTTCTAGCCAGTGTATCGTTCAGAAGGGATGGCTCTTCACAATACGGTAATGAGAAACGTTTCGGTACATTTTGGTCTGTAGGTGCAGGGTGGAATATCCATAATGAATCTTTCTTCCAAAAAAGTGATATTATCAATCGCCTGAAAATCAGGGCTAGTTACGGCGCTACCGGTTCACTTAATGTGCCCTCTTATGCTTCACAATTTAGGTACGGTCTGAATGCCAATACTTCCTATTATGGTGCCATCGGCGCCACACTCGCAGGTATGGGTAACGAATTGCTGGGTTGGCAGAACGTATTAAAGAGTAATATTGGCCTGGATGCACAATTTTTCAAGAATCGTTTAGACCTGAGGTTAGAACTTTATCGTGAAAATACTAAAAATGCCGTTACGCAGATTACCCTCGCCCCCTCTGCCGGCTTTAATTCTTACACGGAAAACTTTGGTGAATTGCTAAACAAAGGTTTCGAGTTTTATGCACGATATACCCTCTTAGAAAATCCCGTTAGCCGGACACTTTGGACGGTAAACGTAAATGGCTTTACAAATAAAAACATGGTAAGAAAGATTTCAAATGCCTTAAAAGCCTCTAATAATCTACTAAATAATGGTAATCGAGATCAAACATCCCCAAACATTCAACTCATTGAAGGGCAATCCATTAATACTATATTCGCTGTGCGCTCATTAGGGATTGACGCGACAACCGGATCTGAAGTTTTCCTCACAAAATCCGGAGAAACAACGATGGATTGGAATGTTGCAGACAAAGTACCAGTAGGCATTAATCAGCCAGTTTGGAATGGAAACTTTGGTACTAATTTTTCACATCGTGGTTTTGAAGTAAACCTGATTTTCAATTATCAGTTTGGCGGCCAAATTTATAACCAAACCCTAGTAGACCGGGTAGAATCTGTGGATGCAAAATTTAATGTAGACCAAAGAGCCTATGATCTGGGTTGGGCAAAACCGGGTGATGTGAGCCAATTCAGACGAATAACCGCGAACCCAACGATTACAAAACTTACTTCAAGATTTGTACAGAATGATAACAATCTGATTTTAAGTTCCGCATCCCTGGGCTATAGCTTTTACAACAAGCTATTCCTGAAAAACATTGGTTTGCGCAGCTTACAAGTTACCGCCATTACAAATGACCTTTTCAGGGCAAGTTCTATTGAGGTAGAACGTGGTATCAATAATCCATTTGCAAGAACATATTCCTTGACCTTAAGAGCAGGCTTTTAAACCGAAAAACATGAACTATAAAAAACTATTAGCTATACTGGTTTGCTTAGCCACTATGCTAACCTCATGCAAAAAGTACCTTGACGTAAACCCTAAATCATCCGTTTCCGAAGACCAGTTATTCAGTTCCGAATTAGGCTTTCAGCAGGCTTTAGATGGGGTGTACTCCCTATTTACCTCTCAGAGCCTGTTTGGAGATAATTTATCAATGGGCTTTACTTCGGCCTTGGCTCAGAATTATGACGTTCCATCAAACGCCAAGTTCTATGATACGTCAAAATTGAATTTCAGTTCAGGAGAAGTAATTGGTTTTGGCAATTCCATCTGGAGCAATGGTTACAATGTCATTGCGGATGCAAATAAGATTATCCAGAATACCGAAAAAAAACGCAGTGTATTAAGTGATCAGTCTTATAAAAGAATCCGTGGAGAGGCCATGGCTTTACGTGCTTATATGCATTTTGAGCTCTTAAGGCTTTACGGACCGGAGTATTTGATTGGAATGAATAAAAAAGCCATTCCTTACAAAAAGGATGTGAACCAATATACTGTTATTCCTTCAACTACCAAAAATACCGTACTCAGCATTTTGGCAGATCTGAATGAAGCGGAACAGTTCCTGGTTAATACTGATCCCATTATAAGTGGTCAGCTTAACCGCAATGTTAAGATGAATTATTATGCAGTTAAAGCATTGCAGGCCAGGGTTTATCTTTTTTCGGGTGATAAAGACAAAGCATTTGCAGCAGCTAAATTCGTTGTAGATTCTGGAAAATTTCCCTTTGTCACATTTAGTGCAGCAACCGCCGTTGCTGAAGCGAGAGACCGGATCTACATTACTGAACAAATTTTTGGCTTGAGGGTGGCCAATTTGAGAAACTGGGCAGATCCCGGTTATTTCCGGGGTGCATCTACAATGAAACGTTCTGTAAATGACTATCAAACAATATATGAAACCAGTTCTGGTGGAAGTACTGATATCCGGTATCTGGCAAGGATTGAAACCGATAACAGCAATAGTGTGGGTTACGTATTTCCTTCTAAATTCTGGCAAACCTATCCAGGTACCGACGCATCTGAAAATCGTCTGGATCAGCTGGTTCCCATGATTCGTCTGTCCGAAATGTATTACATTCTGGCGGAATGTGCAACTTCTACTACAGATGGCATCGGTTACCTGAACATCGTACGTCAAAACAGAAACCTAGGGCCTTTGGCCACAAACATTAGCCAGAACAGCCTGAACGATGAGATTACTAAAGAGTACCAAAAAGAATTTTTTGCAGAAGGCCAACTTTTTTTCTATTACAAGCGCAAAAATATAACAAGGATGCAGTTTATGACAACAGACATCCAATTATCGCAGTATGTGCTTCCTATTCCAGACAGTGAATTAGAATTCAACCCAAATTACAACTAAAAACATGAAATACTTAAGCATATTATTCCTGGTAATTTTTGCGCTGGGCTGTAAGAAAGTCGATGTTCCGACTTTCGATAGCGCTGACGGAATTAGTTTTTATACCGATTATTTTACAGATCCCGACAGCATTAATTATTCCTTCGCCCTACAGCCACTTGCTAAAGACAGAGATACCATTTTCCTTCGGATGCGTCTGGTAGGAAAACCATCTAATGTAGCCCGTAGCATTAAATTAAAAGCGTTACAGGGCTCAACCGCCCGCCTGAATACAGATTACCTGTTACCAGAAGTAAAACTACCGGCCAATCAACTCTTTATCCGGTACCCCCTGGTGGTGTTAAATACGCCAGAGCTGAACACCCAAACCCTTAACCTCATTCTCGGTGTTGATCAGGGTAGCGAGCTCGTTGCTGGTGCGCCAGGTATTGCAACAAACAGCTCAAAGAATTTCAACCAAATTAAAATCAAAATTACTAACCAACTCATCGAACCTGACTACTGGGAATCAGTCTCCTTTTTATTTGGCAGTTTTAGCGTGGTTAGATTTCAATTTATGGTCAAAGTTACCGGACTTACCAACTTTGACCAAAAAAATGGTTTAGGCGAATTGTTTCGGATTCAGGTGCAGTTGAATAAAGCACTTTCCGATTACGTGCAGCTGAACGGACCTTTAATTGATGAATACGGTAACCAAATTAATTTTTAAGCCATGTTGAAAATGAAATATTATATCTGCGTATTATTACTGTGCTGCGCCAGCTTATGGTCTTGTAAGAAAAATCAAGACTTTACCTATAAGGAATTAAACGATTTGAATATTGAGGCCACTTCAGACTTCAGCATCACCCAGTTTGATACCCTAAAAATAGATCCACAAATCACCCAAAGTAAACCTGCAGGTGAGGGTTTTTCCTATCAATGGAAGATTTATTCTACCACCGCCGTCGAAGGAATTTATCCTAAAGTGCTATCGACCTCAAAAACATTGAACGCAGTAATCGCTTTTCCACCACTACGGTATGGCTATACCCTGGAATATAAAGCAACAAATTCCGTTACCGGTGTATCAGCATTTAAAATATTTACGGTAAAGGTTAACAGCGCCTTTCAACAAGGATGGATAGTAAGTAGCACAGCGGCAGGCAAAGCCCAGCTGGGCTTTATCAGATCGGATTATAAGGTTTTCTACAATCCTGCCGAGTCTGTAAACCAAACGACATTTCCTGGCAACGCTGTTGGGGCTTTTGTCTACTATAATTCAGATGGAAGCCGCTTTGGAGTAAGTTTCTTTACAGACAATGGGAGTTATAGATTCGGCGCGAACGATTTCCTTCGTTCGGGCAAATCAACCATTGATTTTAAACCGGTGAAAGATAAATTTACGTTCGATGTATCAAAATTTACAACCGAAGAATATTTGATTAATGACGGCAGTTTATATGCCGCTTCTATGCTCGATGAACCTGCAGATGTAATTTACACAGATCGAATTCCAGGAGATTATGAATTGTTCCCAAAAGTGATTACAAGCACTTATTTTTCTACATACTTCTATGATAATAAATACAAGCGTTTTATGTCTGTACCTTTTGGTAACTTCAGCCTAACACCTACTTTTGGATCTTCAACAACCTCCTTTAACATGGGTAATACCGGTATGGTGATGGTGGGCGCAATGGATGGTGCTAAAAAATCCAGTACCCAGGAATTTTTCTTTGTGATGCAAGATACCAACAGTGACCGGTTTCTGTATTCTCTGTCAGGTGCCGTGCCAGGGCTCAATCAAAAATTCATGAACAGTCCGGAGATTGCCGCTGCTAAATCATTCGCTGCATCCCTTACATTAAGACAATTATATTATGCTACGGATAACAATATTTATCTCTATGATATTCTGGCAAAAACGTCCCGACTGGTTTATACATTTCCGTCAGTCAGCAAGATCAAACAAATTCAAATGGATCAGACCGACAGCAAAACATTGGTAGTAGCCACAAACAATGCTGCAGGTGGAGAAGTATTCTTTTTTAAGTTAAGCAATCAGGGCGACTTTATCAATGGCACCTTCGACAAAAAAATTGATGGCTTTGGAGAGATTTCTAATATTGCCTATCGTAAGCTGAATTAAATTCCATGAACAAATGTATAAAAAGTAGAAAACCACATATGTTTCGTAAAATTATTATTTGTCTGGGCCTGGCCTTACTTTCCCAAGGCAATCTCTTTGCACAGAGCACCCGTGATATTGAAAAAGAACTGGCAAATCTTAAAAGTATTAAAGACACGACAGTGCTTAATCAAAAGCTCGCCGCACTGCAATCTGGATCTGAAGAAGATCTTATTCTGCTTACTCAGTATGGATTTGAAAAGGGCTTGAATTTTAGCAAATGGCTGGAAATCGCCACGAAGCGCTTTCCCAAAGGGCAGCTGGCATTTAGTAAAGTACAGAATAAGCTCCTGGAAGAAAGGGATTCAAATAAAAAGCTGGCTATACTCGCTTCCATGAAAAAACAGTTTCCGAATCAAAAATTTGGCTATACCTATGCTTTACTTGCCGGAGACTTTGCCAGAGCTGGGAAATTTAATCAGGCCATGGCATACTTACAAAAAACAAAAGGCGAGGATCGCTTAATGGCTTGGTCTAATCTGGCTTTAGTAACCGATCCCAAGATATCAAATCAGGTAATTTTGCGTGTAGACCAAACCCTGTTGCAAGGAAAGCTGCCTAAGGAAGAAGAACTTTTGCTTCTCAATACGAAGCGTTATCTGCTTGAAAATAAGAAAGATTATAAAAACGCCGCTATTACGGCCAAAAAAGCGATGGATTTGAATCCAAACCCATCTCAGATTGAGATAGATCACTACAATGTTTTACTAAGCAAAAGCGGTGAACACCGTGCTGCATTTACGGGCCTGGAACAAGCAATTTACCGGGACATAGATGATGAAGAAATCAAAAACGAGTATAAATTAGCCTTCAAGTCTATATATCCAAATAAAGATGTAAATGCACATATTGATTCTATTCAGAACGCATTGGTTCAAAAATATGAGGCAAAATATAAAAATCATCTTACAGATAACCTGATCAAAGAAAAAGCACCAGAATTTGAACTTCTTGATGTAGATGGCAAAAAGGTTTCATCTGAAGATTTTAAAGGTAAAGTGTTGGTGATTGATTTTTGGGCAACCTGGTGTGGCCCTTGTAAGGCCGCCCTACCTGGCATGCAGATATTGGTCAATAAATACAAAAATGATTCAGAGGTTAGGTTTTTGTTTATTCATACCAGAGAAACAACAGGCGACACCTTTAACATAGTGAGAGACAATTCACTGACTTATTTTAAGGCGCACGACTTTATGCTTCCACTTTACGTGGACCTAAAAACTAAAGATACCAAAGAAAATAAGGTAGCTGGAAGTTTTAAGGTTGGCGGCATACCACATAAATTCGTAGTAGATCGTAATGGTTTCATCCGTTTAAGCAGTGTAGGATTTGCTGGTTCAAATATTGAATTGGTCGCAGAAATGAGTGCCGTTATTGAAACGGTTAAAAAATTAGATCAGTAAACAAAAAAAGGTGAAGAACAAATTTTATTTTATTTTAATGCTTCTGGGCTTTGCACTAAATAATGAATTGCAAGCCCAATTGAAGCTAAATGGTCAGCTAGGCGGCCTTAGTGCAGATACCATTTCCATGAATTATATATTTAAAGGGAAACAACATAAAGATCTTGTGGTGGTAAAAAGCGGGGCATTCAGCTGGACGGCTCCGATCGATACACCTGTTATGGTAGCCATGAAGCTTCCTTTTGCAGGCGAAACCTTTGACTATCCTTTTTTTGCAGAACGAGGAGAAATGCAGTTGAGCGGGAGTATTCAGAGCCTGGATTCTTTATTTCAGATCAGGATTTCCGGATCAGTGACGCAAGCACTACTTCAATCATTTATTCGTAAAAGATTTGATCTGATAAAACAAGCTGATGTACTGGACGGTTTAATTTCCAAAAGTAAAGCAGATTCTGTTGATATGCTGAAACATCAATTGTCCGATTTACAGGAGATGATTAAAAGCGGGCTGGCTGAACAATATATTAGAAACAACCCTAAAAATTATGCAAGTGTCCATCTGCTTAATCAACTTATCGATGCCCGGCTAGACTATGATAAGGCAAATGCACTTTTCCAGAACCTTGACCAATCACTTCGCTTATCTTCAGCGGGCATACATGCAAAAAAAGATCTGGCTATTCTGCAACGCTCTGCTAAAGGATCACAGTTGAAAACATTCAGCATTCCAGATATGGATGGTAAAATCGTCACCCTGGCAGATTACAAAAGTAAAATCTTACTCGTCGATTTTTGGGCCAGCTGGTGTGTACCTTGCAGAAATGAAAATTCTAATTTATTAAAAAACTATCGTAAATACCACGCAAAAGGATTTGATATCCTCGGCATTTCATGCGATACGGACAGCATAAAGTGGAAAAAAGCCGTAGGCGAAGATCATCTCCCCTGGAAGCAGGTGAGAGATTGGGAAATCCTAAAATACTATGGACTACAGTCCATCCCTTCTAATTTCCTTGTGGATGGAAATGGCAACATATTAGGTATTAACCTTACCGGAGAGATTTTAACACAAAAATTAAATGAAGTATTCTCTAACAAAAACGAGAAATCTAAGTAAAAGCTTGCTTTCTCTTGCTTCTTTGCAGTAAAGTAAAATGGGTACAGGCGTAGCAGGAGATTGAGTCCGCAAAAATGGTTTAGTTATCGACTGATAGGATGTAAATTATATGCAGCAGATGAAAAAAATATTCAGGACAGTAACTTTGGCCTTTTTTGTAGGTGGTTTGCTTTCGACGGACGTATGATAAGCAGAAAAAAATAATAAGTTATTCAATATCAAATCAATAACTTATATCTGTTTATACAACAAATTGTTCTTTCAAAATTAGTTAAATCATGTCAAAATAATTGGTGCCCAATGTAAAATGACCACTAACTATTATTCATAACTTACTCATTTAGTACCGGTTGAAATATTCAGATGTTATCCCAGCGGTATCACAAAAAATCCTCCAACTTTAGTTGGAGGATTTTTTATTTAAAAAGCATTTCACTATGCTAAAATCCCGAATAGCCGTTTATTCCCCCTTTTACCCGGTCTGCTCCGACACAGCCGTACACCAACAATACCTTAAGATAACTCTCCATTTACCTATTATTGAGTTATTGTTAACCTTCCAATCCAAAACGACGCAAATCTTTAACCTACCAAATCTACACCAGGGGTACAACTCAACCGAAGTAAGGGTGAAGTAGTGTGCAAGCAAGTACGAAGCTGACCTGGCCGGAAGGCGGCCGAAACGTGGGGTAAATGTGGCGTGAAGGTGGGCTTTTGGCTATTTTTTTGGGGATTTTTAATCGGATGGATTAAACTGGGTGATTACCCGTTGTGGTTATGCTAAGATACAAAATTTATGGCTAGCCGAAATGGAGTTATTGAAATTAGCGGGCAAACGGGGCTTTGTTTTTTTACAAACGCGGAATTAAGGCTATGTTGAGAAAGGTGAAATTTTAACTTCTAAAATTTTAGAATTTTTCAGGTACCTAAAGAAATACTCCCTTTACATGATCAAAAACGCATAATCAAAAACCCGAATGTTGATTTGATTAGTGAAATGAGTTTTTGATAACCATTAATTAAAAAAATAAATTCTTAGAAGCCATATAACGGATTTGACCTGAATGTTCCAAAGCGTTGTTTATTATCAGCTATTGAGGGAACAGTGATAAAACTGTAGGCAACTGTTGTCAATTTTTTAATTACCTAAATGAAAAATCTTGATCTTTACTATATTTATGAAAAAAAGAAAAATGAAGGATTGGTTTAGGCAAAATCGTACACACTTTTTAATCGGAACCCTGTTTATAGCTATATGTTTTGTTTATTTCAATCCATCGTTTTTAGGTAAATCACTCGGACAGAACGACGTTACAAGAGCACAGTCTACCCAGACCGAAATCAACGAATATAAGGAGAAGGGTGAAACTATCCTGTGGACAAATCAAATACATGCCGGAATGCCAACATTTCAAATTTGGGCGCCATATCCTAATAATGTAACCACTTGGATTGTAAATGCTATCAACTATACTTTTCCACAACCAACAGGAACTGTTTTGCTTTTAATGTTTGGGACCTATCTGCTTTTTTCAGTGCTTAAGCTTAAGCCATGGTTAGCAGGCGTTGGTGCACTGGCCTTTACTTTTTCATCGTACAATATCATTCTGCTGGCCGCCGGGCATGCTAATCAGGTATTTGCTATCGCTTTTTTTGGTCCTGTAATCGCAGGTATTATTTTGATCTTCCGAAAAGAGTACTTATTAGGTACTGCATTAGCTGCTTTGTTTATTGCGCTGGAGATTAGGGCGAACCATCTCCAAATGACCTATTACCTAATGCTTGCCCTTTTGATGTTTGTTATTTTGGAAGCATATCACGCATTTAAGGCCAAACACACGAAGGACTTCTTCAAATCAATTGGATGTGCAGCATTCGCAACTTTATTAGCTTTTACGGTAAACGCCTCTTCACTGTGGAGTACCTATGACTATGGTAAAGAAACCATTCGTGGTAAGTCAAATCTTACACAACAGAATACAGAACCAAACACTGGATTACCAAAAGACTACGCATATCAATGGAGCCAAGGGGTAAGGGAATGCCTCACGTTCTTAATTCCCAATGCATACGGGGGAAGCTCAAGAGGGCATGCAAATCCTGAATCGAATGTTGCAAGAACTTTAATTGGTTTAGGAGCTGCAAAAGATCAAGCCGCGAATATTTCAGGTAGTTTATCGCTGTATTGGGGTGACAAACCTTTCACGGAGGGGCCATTTTATTTTGGTGCTTCAATATGTTTTTTATTTACACTCGGATTATTGATTGTGCAAGGCCGTATGAAATGGTGGCTCTTGGCAGTCATCATTTTGACCATGCTGCTATCATTTGGCAGAAACTGGCCTTTTCTTTCGGACCTTTTCTTTGATTATTTTCCATTATATAACAAATTTCGAGCGGTTGAGTCAATTCTTGCTTTGGGATCGTTATTCTTTATAATGTTAGCCTTACTGGCTATTAACGAAGTTACAGTTAATTTTGACAAGCTGATTCTACTTAGAAAGTCTAAGATAGCATTAGCTGTAACTGGCAGTTTATGTTTATTGATCTTAGTCATACCTGATTTAATTTTATCTTTCAAAACCAACGATCATATCAATTTTATAGCTCAGATAAAGCAAGCATATGGTGTTGATAATGATATAGCTCAATCTATTGGAAATGCTCTTATTGCTGATAGAAAAGCAGCTGCACAGTCTGATGCCTTTAGGTCATTAATATTTATTTTAATAGGGTTCGGATTATTATGGGCATACCTCAAAAATAAGTTAGCTGTTACATCATTTTCAGTTGCTATGTTATTCGTTGTATTAATTGATTTATGGAGTGTTGATAAACGATACTTAAGTTATGAAAATTTTACCGCGCAAGTAGACGTAGAGTTACCTCAACTTCGGGAGGTTGATAAACAGATTAGACTAGACAGCGATCCAAACTACAAAGTGATTGATTTAACGCAAAATATCTTGAGTGATAGCAATACACCGTACTTTCACAAATCAATCGGTGGGTATTCTGCAGTAAGATTGAAAAGATTTGAGGAATTAATTGCAGTTAATTTTAGTGAAAAGATCAACTTAAACATACTTGGAATGCTAAATACGAAGTATATTATCACTGCCGTAGACAAATCCCCACTACTTAAAAGTGAATTGAACCCATCAGCTTGTGGTCATGCATGGTTTGTGGGCAACGTTAAATATGTTAAAAATGCTGATCAGGAAATGGCTGCCATAAAAAACTTCTCACCAAAGAATGAAGCTATTGTTCACGAGGAATTTAAACACCAAATTAGCCTAAAATCCTGGTTGCCCACTCTAAGTAAAGGCTTTATAAAATTGGTAAGTTATTCACCAGATCATCTGGTTTATCAAAGTTCTTCCACATCTGCAAACATTGCAATATTTTCTGAAATATACTATACCAAAGGATGGAAAATGTTAATTGACGGGGTTGAAAAGCCGTATTTTAGGGCAAATTATATCTTGAGGGCAGCACAAATTCCTGCTGGCAATCATAATATTGAGTTTGTGTTTCACCCTAATTCATACTATACAGGCGAAAAAATATCGTTAGCAGGCTCTTTTTTACTTATGATTTTATTAGTTGGTGTAAGCGTCAAGGGGCTTAGCCGAACAAAATATCTAGGTGAATAACGAAATACCAACTACCCTAACTCCACAAATCTTCAGTTTTTAAAGGCATATATCAACTAAATATAATCCGGTAATTAATAGAATCCCTATCATTTATTAATTATAGCTTAACATGGCCGAATTATCTTTGTTGGTGCCCAAAGGCTGAAGTTAATATGGAATACCGTGCAACTGCTTATAAAGATCTTGTTGACGGTGAGTTGATAGAACTGTTGAAACTCAGTGACCAAACAGCTTACCAGGAAATATATTGCCGTTACTGGGTTATGCTGTTTCGCCATGCCAGGCGGATGTTATCAAATGACGAAGAAGCTAGAGACCTGATACAGGATTTGTTTTTAACGCTGTGGAATAAGGCACCGGCGCTCAATATAGAAACCTCGCTCAACTCCTATCTATATGGCATGGTAAGGTACAAGGTATTTGATCTGATCGATAAAAGAAAAGTACGCAAAGACCATCTGAAATCGTTGGGGGTCTTTATAGAAAAAGGTGAATACACCACAGATCATGCAGTAAGAGAAAATGAACTGAGCAGATTAATCGAGCATGAAATTTCCATGCTGCCTGCAAAAATGCGCGAAGCGTTCGAACTCAGCAGAAAATCTCATTTCAGCTACCAACAGATCAGCATGCAAATGGAAATCTCAGACCAGACCGTTAAAAAGCAGATCTATAACGCACTTAAGATCCTACGCCTTAAACTGGGAAGCATTTGTCTTTTACTGGTTTTTTGGCCATAGAAAAAAAAAATCAAATTCGGCTACCACTTTCGTTTTAGTTAACCTACTCTACCTATAACACCGACATTCGGATAGATATGAGTAGCACACCAGAAGAGTTAATTAGGAAATACCTTGACCATACTTGTACACCAGAAGAACGTACTATCGTCGAATCCTGGTATAATGCTACGGCAGCTTCGGCTGAAGATCCCGGCCATCCAGACTATGCGGAACTGGAAAACAATATCTGGAAGGAATTAAGAAAAGCCAGCCAACCGGCCAAAAGACTAAACTGGTTGTTGATTACCACGGCCGCGGCCTGCCTGGCAATATGCCTTTTCTTCTATCATTCAAATGAGCAAGGCAATATTCAAAAGCCGGTCAGCATTTCCAGGATAATGCCAGGAACAAACCAAGCCGAACTGCTTTTATCAGATGGAACGGTTATCCCATTATCCGATGCAAAATCCGGACTAACGACAGCAAAGAACGGAGCCATGGTGGCACAATTGGGAGGTGGCAAATTAACATTTAATGGCACCAATGCGATATCTTCCGGTCCCGAAGTGAACTATAATACCTTAAGAACACCTCGTGGTGGCCAATATCAGATTGAGCTTCCCGATGGTACCAGGGCCTGGCTAAACGCGGCATCTTCATTAAAATTCCCAAGCATTTTTGGTGCTAACGAACGAACCGTAGAAATTGTTGGGGAAGTTTACTTTGAGGTAGCAGTTAATAAACACAAGCCATTTAAGGTAATAAGCCAGGGACAGACGGTAGAAGTGTTGGGAACACATTTTAATGTGAGTAGTTATCCCAATGAGACCTTCATCAAAACAACGCTGATGGAAGGATCAGTCAAAGTGGTTACCGAAAATAATGTTATATTTATCAAGCCCGGAGAGCAAACCTTGTTTAATATTGAAAGCCAACAAATAACTGTTCAGAAAACAGACCTGGAAGAGGCCATAGCGTGGAAAAAGGGATATTTCCAGTTTACTAATGAAGATATAAAGAGCATTATGCGAAAATTATCGCGTTGGTATAATATTGAGATCGACTACAGTAAGAATTTCGTTGACCAGCGCTTTACGGGATCAGTATCCCGATTTGATGAAGCAGCAAAAGTGCTCAAAATGTTGGAATATACCGGAAGCATTCATTTTAAAATAGAAGGAAGGAGGGTAACTGTTATGCCATAACATTACAATCGACCGGCTAAGCCAAAAAACCAGAAGTGCTTCGAACACTCCTGGCCAATCGCTTTGGAAAGCCTTAAATATTGCCATCATAACAAATTCAAACCAAACAAAACATATCAAATGTATGAATTTTTACATACGAAACAATCCTGCTTTACCAGGTACCTCAAAGCTCTATAAAACACAGTGGGTTATGCGCATTAAATTAACAATCCTTTTCCTAATTGCCTTTCTATTGCACGTTTCAGCCGCCAGTTTCGCGCAGCGGGTAAGCCTTTCCCTTAAACAGGCATCGATAGCTACAATCCTGGCCAACATTAGGAAACAAACCGGATATCATTTTATATACAACATTCAAATGTTGCAGAATGCCAGGCCGATTGATGTGGACATCAAAAATGTGTCGCTAACCGATGCACTGGAAAGCTGTCTCTCGGGACAACCCTTTACCTTCATTATCGAAGAAAAAACAGTCATCATTAAAGAAAAGAAAGTAGCCTCGTCATTAGCCATTGAAGTAAGGGGAACTGTAACAGACACTGCAGGCCGCCCGGTACCAGGTGCGATTGTACAATTGAAAGGAACTGCCGTTGCAGTGGCGACAGATAACGCTGGAATTTACACAATAAAAGTACCTAATGACAATGACATATTGATCTTCAAATCCATTGGCTATGATACCAGGGAAATTGCCGTTGCAGGTAGAAAAACAATTAATGTAAAGCTGAGGGAAAGTGTTTCACAACTGGATGAAATGATCGTAATCGGTTACGGTGCTGTTGCAAAAAGAGATTTAGTAGGATCTGTTGGATCGGCGAATGTGGCCGACATGAACAAAGCACCGGTACGGTCTTTCGAAGAAGCTTTGGCCGGCCGTATTGCAGGGGTTCAGGTAACTTCGGTTGATGGCCAGCCCGGATCGAACATCAATATTATTATTCGCGGGGCAAATTCAATTACAGGCACAAATGCCCCACTTTATGTAATTGATGGTTTTGCAATCGAAAATCCAAATAACAACAATATCAATCCAAATGATATTGAATCGATTGAAACGCTAAAAGATGCCGCGGCTACCGCAGTTTATGGCGCCAGGGGTTCCAATGGCGTAATTATTATCACTACCAAATCTGGTAAAGAGGGCACTGCGGTGATTGCTTACGATGGCAGTTATGGCGCTCAAAAGGTTATTCAGCGCATGGAGGTATTTGATGCTTACGAATTCGTGAGGTATTCCTTCGAACGGATACCAGATCTCGCTCCTTTATTATATATTAATGCAGATCGTCCTTCGCTCGAGTCTTATCGTAATGTAGAGGCTGTAAATTGGCAAGACCGTATGTTTAGGAGTGCAGCACAACAAAACCACAGTTTATCCATCAGCGGTGGAACAAAGGGCACCAAATATGCATTTTCAGGCAACTATTTAGATCAGGAGGGCGTTTTGGTAACCTCAGGTTACCAGCGTTACCAGGGACGTATGCGCATAACCCAGCGGGTTTCTGATAAGTTCATGCTGGCGGGAAACATCAATTATAGCCGGAATAAGCAGTTCGGCAGCTCACCTATCCCGGGTTCAGGTTCGTTTTTATCTGAAGCATTGATGTACAGTGTATGGGGATTCAGGCCTGTGAATGGAAACCCGGGAGTTGATGTGGGAGAAGAAGACATTGATCTTTCTGTTGATATTGTGAATGATAAGCGGTTTAACCCCCTAAAGAACTATGAAAATATGCTTCGCGACAGGATCGGAAGCTCACTGAGTGCCAACGCATACGGAGAGTACACCTTAAAAGATTTTAAGTTCAAGGTAGCTGGAAGTATCACAAGTGAAATGACAAGGTTAAATTCTTTCGACGGTTCCAGTACACGTGCCGGAAGTCCCTTAACGCCACAAGGCCAGGCCAGTGGGGTAAGCGGCTCTGTTTCATTTTCTGAAGTAAATAATTATGTAAACACGAACCAGGTTACTTATGATAAGAAATTTGGAAAATACCATCAATTAAATGCAATTGGTGTATTTGAAATCTCAGGCAGAAGTGCCAGTGGTTTTGGTGCAATGGCTAACTTTATTCCAAACGAAGCCCTTGGGGTTTATGGTTTAGACGAAGGGGTACCAAACAGCATTTCATCAAGCGCTACCGATAATACACTTGTTTCGTTTTTATCCAGAATCCAGTATAATTATGGCTCTAAATACTTAGCAACCCTATCTATGCGGGCTGATGCTTCTTCTAAGTTCTCTAAAGGGAATAAAACCGGATATTTTCCATCAGGTGGAATTGCATGGCGCTTTAGCAAGGAGAAATTTATGAAACCGTTGAAGTTTATTTCGGATGCAAAATTAAGGGCAACAATAGGCGCAACTGGTAATAACAGGGTAAGTGATTTTGCTTATATGTCTACGCTTTTCCAATCTATCTCCGGAATCTATCCGTTTAACAATGCGATATCAAGAGGGGTAATTGCAACAGATTTAGGCAATGATAAATTGAAATGGGAAACCACTGTTCAAACAGATTTAGGTTTGGAATTATCTTTTTTTAAAGATCGTGTAAATTTAAATGTAGATGTCTATAAAAAAACCACTAAAGACCTATTGCTCAATGCCACGTTGCCACCTTCACTAGGTTTTGACCGTTCTTTTAAAAACATTGGCAGTGTGGGAAACAGGGGTCTGGAGTTCACTTTAGAAACGTCAAATATCAGGAATAAAACATTCAGCTGGTCTAGTAACTTCAACATCGCATTTAACCGTAACGAGGTACTTGCGCTCACACAAAATCAAACAGCACTGGTTAGCCAAATTAATTGGGATACAAACTATAGGAATTTACCGGCTTATATGGCTAAAATTGGAGAACCTATAGGCATGTTTTATGGGTTAATCTGGGAAGGTAATTATCAATATGCAGATTTCAATAAACTTCCATCAGGAAAATACCTGCTCAAGCCCGGAATCGCATCAAATGGCAACGACCGCGAAGATATCCAGCCAGGCGATATCAAATACCGCGATCTTAATGGTGATGGAATTGCCAATACGAGCGATTATACCGTAATTGGTAATCCCAACCCTGATTTCATCGGTGGTTTTTCTAATAATTTTACGTACAAAGGTTTCGACCTGAACGTATTCTTCCAATTTTCTTACGGAAATGAAGTATTGAATGCAAATAGAATCGTATTTGAAGGTTTTGGCCGTTCGTCGCAAAATATGTTTGCAACTTATGCCAACCGCTGGACGCCGGAAAATCCAAACAATACCTACTACAGAACAGGTGGATATGGCCCGAATGCCTACTCCAGCAGAGTGATTGAAGATGCCTCTTTTTTACGTTTGAAAACAGTTTCCCTCGGTTATCAGCTGCCTGCTAAATTGATGAAATCTATAGGAGTAAAATCCTTAAGGTTTAATTTGTCAGCGCAGAATTTGTATACCTGGACCAAATATCAGGGATACGATCCGGAGGTTTCTGCCTATAACTCTGCCTTGACACCAGGATTCGATTGGTCTGTTTATCCGCGTGCCAGAACAATAACATTTGGTGCAAACCTTACTTTTTAATTATCAGTTATGAAAATAAAATATTTATTCCCACTGCTCATCATCATGTTAACGGTAACATCCTGTGAAAAATACCTTGATGTAGAGCCTAAAGACTTTACCACCCCAGAAACCTATTTCTTATCTGCAGGCGACCTTGATAAGGCACTTACAGGTATCTATAGCCAGCTTAATAACAGAGGTGTATATGGTAGAAACCTGGTCTTTGATTTGGCCTTTGGCAGTGATGAGGCATTTTATAAGCGATCATCGGCTAAGATAGATCCGATTGTTTATAATGCCGATGGTTCTAATAACACCATTACCACCACCTGGAGTTCCTTATATACTGGAATTAACTCCGCTAATTTGTTGTTGGCTAATATCAACAAGCCTGTAATGGATGAAACGCTTAGAGGGAGAATTAAAGGCGAAGCCTTGTTTTTGCGTGCATTTTTTTATTTCCAGTTGGTACACAATTGGGGCGATGTACCATTGATCCTGACGCCTACCGTTTCCGGATTAGAGGTAGATCATGCCCGTACGCCACAAAAAGAGGTATATGCCCAGATCCTGGGGGATATGATCACGGCAGAAGGTTTGGTAGGTAACATCAAAGATTATGGATTTTCTGGAAGGGTGAGTAAAACAGCTGTTCAAGGCATCCTGGCAAGGGTTTGCCTGAAAATGGCCGGCGCACCTTTAAATGATGTGTCGAAGTTTGAGGAAGCCAGAAAATGGTCGGAGATGGTTATTAAATCGGGTGTACATAAATTAAACCCTGATTACGCGCAAATTTTCATTAACCATACACAGGATAAATATGATATTAACGAGAATTTATGGGAGGTTGAAGTTATAGGAAATGGATTGTCAAATCCAATCTACCCGGGTGGCGGTTTTGCTAAAAAGCTATCGGTACGTAATACTTCTGCTCAATTATATGGTTATGCCGAAGTGGGTGCAACTGCAGTATTGTACCGCAAGTATGATGATGCCCATGATGTTCGTAAAAATAGAAATATCGCAACGTATTATTTCCCGGTAATTACCAGTGGCAATTTAGCAGATACCTTAACATTTCTGCCTACAGATATCTACGCCAGAGATACCGGAAAATGGCGGATCCAGGATGAAATAGCGGTTCAGAGAAATCCCGATTTCGGGCCAACAAACTTTCCGATATTGCGTTATGCCGATGTATTACTGATGTATGCCGAGGCCGAAAATGAAGTGAACGGACCTACCAAATTAGCATTTGATGCATTAAATGAAGTAAGGGCCAGGGCAAAAGCGAGAAACTTTACTACTGTAGATGCCCCCAATAAAGATAAATTCCGGGCAATAATCCAGGATGAACGTTCCAGGGAACTGTGCTATGAAGCACTTCGCAAATTCGATTTGATCAGATGGGGAATATTTATCAACGTGATGAAAGATGTAGAAAATGACATCCTAAACAATGCGCCTACCAATCTCCAGTATGGTGCAACGGGTTATACGAATGTAAAAGCCCGTAATCTGCTATTACCTATTCCAACACTAGAGCTAAGTTTAAATAGTTTAATGAGACAAAATCCAGGATATTAAATAAAAGGACATGAAAACAAAATATTTAATAGGAAAACTTGCGATACTACTGTCACTGCTTTTCCTTGGTTGTAAAAAGGAGACTGTAGATATACCTGAATTCAACGCTACCGCTAATAAAACCACTTTTAAATTGGGCGACACGGTTGTTTTTAAGTTAGAAGGCGATCCGGATTTCGTTTCCTTTTACTCTGGAGAGTATTTGAACGATTATTCATTTATCGGTGGAAGGAAAATAGATATTCAATCCATTTCCCTTTCTTTTCAATCACGGGTTCAGAATGGAAACCAGGCGAATCAGCTTAGTGTATATCTATCTTCAGATTTTAACGGAAAATTTGATATCGAATCTATAAAGGCAGGAAACTTTAAAAACATTACAGATTTAGTCACCTTAGGTTCTGTAAACGCTGTATATGCCCCTTCCGGCACACTAGATTTATCAACCCTGGTAACCGATAGGACCAAACCTTTATATGTTGCATTTCGTTATGTTACAAAACCTCAGGACGCGGCAACCGGCACGCAAAGGACATGGACCATTAGGGATTTAGCCCTTAATACGGTAACAGAATTAGGAAAAAATTCAGCAATTGATCAATTAACTGCAGCCTGGACACTGGTACAGTCCGGGCCAATAATTGAGCCGAACAGAAGTTCGATTACGCAGAGTAATGGACAGATTGTTTTCCGTGGTAACATTACAAATGAAGGAAAACTGGTGGAAACCGACTTCTGGGCAGTGAGTAAGGCGGTAGATTTGAATACAATTATGTTAGGGCCAGATAAAAGCATTCCAATAAAGGGCATTTCTGAAACCCTGCCATCAGTTTACAAATACATTTACACTAAACCTGGTGTTTATAAAGCTGTATTTGCCACATCAAATAACCGGATAAACTCCAAAAAAGAACTTTTAAAGGAAATAGAAATTACGATAGTACCATGAGAACACTGAAAATTAGCATATACTTACTTTTTACCTTCCTTTTGCTGGTAAGCAAAAATAGCCTTGCCCAGGTTTTTATCCCGGCGGGAGGAATCGTCTACCCTTTTAGGGCCTCGCCTGCCATCGTGAAAACGGGAACACAATTCCATATCCTGTACAATAATAAGGCCCAACATCAAATTGATTCCATTGTACTCAAAGGTCCTTATAGCAGGGTTTTGTTAAAGATAGATTCAGTATCCAAAGGGAGGTTCGAATACGATACCTATACCACAATGTACACCAACAACAAGATCTGGGTAACCGTACCACAAGGCCGTCCGCAAGATATGTACGACCTTATGGTCTATGCCGCAGGAGAAGTTGAAATTTCCCGACGATCGGTTAAACTGGTTAAGCAGTTTTCTCCAAAACACAGCTTTATCCATATCAGCGATACGCATATTTCCCGTAACTGGGTTGGACCTGCCGATAATGGCTTTGCTGAAGAACTGCAACTAATGGACCGGTTTATTACGGTTGCCAACATCATCTCACCCGACCTTGTTATTGTAACCGGGGACCTGATCCATGACTATACCAGATTTAATAAGGATGCCCGTGGCTGGGGTGGCGATACCATTAAGGGATATACCAAACTGCCCACCATAGAGGAAAAATACAGAAACTATTTCGAGGGTGCCAAAGGCTACAGAGGTGTGCAATATATCAATGCCCCGGTATTCTCAGTTCCGGGCAACCACGATTTTTATGGGATGAATGAAAATGACCATCCAGCTAAAGCTGCCCAATGGAATGCTTTATGCGGCATTAGGGTTTCTGGGCTCGCATACGCAGGCACCAGGTTTATGTTCATCGACGATTATCTGGGAGATCAGGTGAAGGACATCCCCAATAAAAAACCGATGTCGGGTCTACAGGGCAAAACACTTCAAAATTTCCTGGATCTTAACGGACCTGGCCAGTTGCGGATTATGGCACAACATCGTCATGACCGGGCTGATACGGGCTTCCTAAACCAACAAAAAATTGGCTTAATTGTAAACGGGCATATCCACACGCCCCACGTAGATACACTGGGCAAAACACCGACTATTAGAATCAGACCGGGAGTAGTGTGCAGGAGTGGCGAAAACCATCGATGGGAACAAATTCTTGGCTTTTTCCGCATTATCCGCATTGATGGCGGAAAATTCACTTATACCGAACCCCTACGCTTCTGCTCCAACCCTACCGATCCCTATAACAAGATTAAACTGAACTTAACGCTCACATTTAAGTCTAACAATGCCGGGTTAGCCACCAGTAATGTTGCCCTAATTGAAAATAAGTTGCCAGCCGAACTCCCTGGTTGCAGGGTAAGGTTTGTAATGAAAAAAGGTGCATATCTGGTTTCGGGTGGCCGTGTTTTCCAACAATTCAACAGTGGCAAGCTAACCATTGTAGATGTTGATGCAGATGTAAATGCCGGAACCGTTAAAAAAGTAAGTATCAATTTAAAGCGCTAACCAATGCTTGTTAAAATCGACTAACCTAAATGATGACCTTTAAGAAATTGCTTTTTTTAGCCCTTATTTTATGCCATTATGGAGTAATGGCCCAGGTGGGCACCAGCTCCTACATCTTCGGTTTGTACCAGGCAAAAAATAATACCGGGGTATTCGCTGCTGTTGACCATATAAAAAAGACCAATAAGGAAATGCTTAGGGCACAAATTAATGCCCTGCCAGACAATGCAAAGAAACAAATTATTGCAAGCACAGATGCTGCTTTAGGAACGCCATGGACATTATTAACCTTAAGCCAGTTTAACGAATTTAAAACTACGGGCAACAGGGTAAACTATGAAAATAACTACTTCGCCCGTAGAAACAAATTAAACATTTTAATGATTGGAGAACTGGTGGCCAATGATGGCAGATATTTAAATGAAATTATAAATGGACTTGGACTGATCTGCGAAGAAAGTACCTGGGCATTACCTGCGCACATGAGCCTCCAAAAGGCCGGGAACGGTTTACCGGATGTAAATGAGCCTGTTATTGATCTCTTTGCAAGCCATACCGCCATGATTTTATCGTATGCCAAGTATTTGTTTGGAGATAAATTTAGTGTCTCGTATCCCCTATTGAACGAAAGAATTGATGCAGAATTAAAAAAGCGAATATTCGATCCTTACCTTAACAGGGACGATTTTTGGTGGATGGGTTTCCATACCAGCAAAAAAATGAACAATTGGAATATTTTCACCAATACAAATGTGTTCAGTTCGGCCATATTAGCGGAAGATGATGCCAGCCGCCGGAAATCGATGATCGAAAAATCGATGAAAAGCGTTGATATCTTCCTCAATTCGTATAGTCCTGATGGGGGTTGTGACGAAGGCCCCTCCTATTGGGGAATAGCTGGCGGTGCGCTGATTGATTATATCGACCTGCTTTCGGTATTTTCCAACCATCAGTTAGATTTCTCTAAAAGTGAACTTATCCATAACATAGGTACCTACATTTACAAGGTCCACATCGATCAAAATTATGATGTAAATTTTGCCGATGCCACTGCATCAAACGCCCAGGATCCCACGAAGGTTTATAAGTTTGGCAAATTATATCATGATAAAAAGCTGTTGGAGTATGCAGCATACATCAGAAAAATAAATAACGGCGACCAGACTTTTGACCTCGGTAACATCAATGGCTTTGTAAATTCTTTAGCAATTAGGGATGAATTTAAATCCCTTAATCCGGTTGCTCCTCAACTAAAATATGCCTGGCTAAATGATGTTCAGATACTTACCGCCAGACAGAACGAGGGAAGCGCTAAAGGCTTGTTTCTTGCCGTGAAAGGTGGCAACAATGCAGAAAGCCATAACCATAATGATATTGGCAACTTTATAGTTTACAAAGACGGTACCCCCCTGATTATTGATGCTGGTGTAGGCGTATATAATAAGCAGACATTTGGCCCAGATCGGTATAAAATCTGGAACACCAGGTCTGATTGGCATAATTGCCCAACCATAAACGGTGCAGTGCAGGAGGCCGGAAAAAGTTATCAGGCTAAAGAAGTATCATTTGAAAATAAAGGAGACGTCACCAAGCTTTCAATGGAACTATCAGCAGCCTACCCAAAAGAGGCACAGGTAGATACCTGGAAAAGAGCTTTCATATTTCAGCATGAGGCAGGGGTTATTAAATTGAGGGAAGATTTTAAGCTGAGTGCATTTATAACAAGTTCGTCATTAAGTTTTCTCATCAATGGTACTGTATCGGCCGTAGCGAAAGGAAATCTCCAGATTAGAAACCCTCAGGGAAAAACCATATCGTTAATTTTTGATCCACAGGTATTTGATTTTGAAATTGAACTGAAAAAAATAGATGATGCTAGATTAGCAGCGTCATGGCCTGCTAATTTGAGTAGGCTAATCTTAAAGCGAAAAAGCAAAAAATTAACTGGTTCACACCAAATTGAAATTAGAAACTAAACGTAGAAAATTAAATCGCATGATGTATTTACTAGCTATAACCCATCAGACTATAAGAAAATTCTCTTTAGCCATGGGCTTCATCATTTTCCTGGCTGGCCATTGCTTTTCCCAGAACCCTAATTTTGAACTTTATATTCTCATTGGCCAATCGAACATGGCAGGGAGGGGAACCATAACACCCGAATTTCAAAAACAGGGCCACCCGAGGGTTTTTATGTTCACGAAGGATCATAAATGGCTACCTGCCAGAAACCCGCTGCACTTTGATAAGCCCAAAGCAGTTGGAGTAGGCCCCGGATTAGCCTTTGGAATAGACATGGCCAACGCAAATGCTAACGTTAAGATCGGCCTGATCCCATGTGCCGTTGGCGGAACTTCAATAGAAAGATGGAAGCCTGGAGCTTTTGATCAGTCTACCAGTACCCATCCCTATGATGATGCGCTACTTCGCATTAGGGAAGCCATGAAATATGGAGTTGTTAAGGGAGTACTCTGGCATCAAGGTGAAGCCAACAGCTCAGAGGAGAAAGCCAGGCTGTACCTGGCACAACTGGATACGCTTATAAAAGCAATTAGAAAAGAAGTAGGCAACCCAAACTTACCTTTTATTGTGGGCGAACTTGGCCGCTATAGAGCGCAATACGCGTTAATTAATGCCGAACTTGCTAAAGTACCGCAAAGCATACCATTTACAGGCCTGGTAACTTCTGAGGGCTTGGCGCATAAAGGAGATAGTACCCATTTCGATGGGCCTTCGGCAACTAACCTGGGGCACCGCTTTGCAAAAAAGATGATTGAAGTACAAAGCTGGCATAATAAACAATAGCTGCCTGGAACTATATTTGAATAGTACTGCGTGTTCTTGGGTTTTGCCCTTTGCCCGGAAGCTTATCATTCCTTTTGATTATCCTGTTTTAAAGGCCTAATAGCTAATCGTGGTCAGCATCTTTCCTGTTAAACGGCCTTGCTATAAAGACCCTGAAACAAGTTCAGGGTGACGACCGTTCATGCAGGACGCCAAATAACCCAAATTAAAGCAAATTATTAATCGAACTCAAGTTGATAACCTGAATTCGAGTAATATTTGAATCATAGTGAGTGTTTAAAGCCACTTTATCTCACGCGATCGTCATGCTGAATTTATTTCAGCATCTTTCCTGTTAAACCGCCTCGCTATAAAGCCCCTGAAACAAGTTCAGGGTGACGACCGTTCATGCAGGGCGCCAAATAACCCAAATTAAAGCAAATTATTAATCGAACTCAAGTTAATAACCTGATTTCGAGTAATATTTAAATCATAGTGAGTGTTTACAGCCGCTTTACCTCACGCGATCGTCATGCTGAATTTATTTCAGCATCTTTCCTGTTAAACCGCCTCGCTATAAAGCCCCTGAAACAAGTTCACGGTGACGACCGTTCATACAGGGCGCCAAATAACCCAAATTAAAGCAAATTATTAATCGAACTCAAGTTAATATACGAAAATTATGGCTTTTTGGATTGGAATATTCAGAGTTGTCAACTTTCTAGCAAAAGGCTATTAAAGTTGACAACTCTTTTCGGCAAAAATATAACTGACGCTTTTTTAACTGCTATAGGTTTTGCATGAGGGATAGTAGTGAAAATCCTTTTTACACACCTTTTTCAATAAGCATGAAAAAAGCACTTTGAAAAAAATTGTCTCGTCCTTTTCTCATAATAAGTTTTATATGGCTCTTCATACGTATGGTGCTGTCCTGGAAGCATCAGAAGTTCAAAATTTTTATCTGCCAGAATCAACGCATTAACCATACGCATCGTCGATGCCGGGTTCACATTTTCATCAGACTCTGCTGCAACAAGCAGCAAAGGTCCTTTGATGTTCTTTGCAAGGCTTTGATTTAAATCATAAGGTTTATCAAAACCCTGATAACTTTCTCCCCAGGTACGGTTGTATAAAGTATTGTCATGATTACCGGAAGATGCAACTGCAGCTTTATAAAAATCAGGATAAGTTGCCAATGCAGCTACAGCCATCATACCGCCACCAGAATGTCCATAAATACCAATCTTGTCCATGTCCATAAAAGCATACCGTTTGCCTAATTGTTCTAAACCATACTTATCATCCTCCAGCGCATAATCCCTGATATTCCCATACCCATACTTGTAATAAGCTGCATTGCGATAAGGCGAACCCCCACGGTGCCCCATCACCACCACCACAAAGCCATCCTGTGCCAGTTCGGTATTGTTGTAACGATCTATCAGCGTAAACTGTGTCCATACCGTTTCTGTGAAGGGGCCAGGATAAACCTGAGAGATCACCGGATACTTTTTATTCGGATCAAAATTGAAGGGTTTCCACATCAAACCATAGAGATCCGTAACACCGTCCTTTGCCTTCACCGTGAAAGGTTCAGCTGGTTTCCAACCGTAAGCGTAAAGCCTAGTCAGGTCCGGATCCAAAACCTCGAGCATTTTCTTGCCTTCATTGTCCCTCACCACAGCTTTAGGTTTTAGATCAATCCTTGAATAATTGTCGACAAAATACTGAAGGTCCGGAGACATAAATACCTGATGGGTTGCATTTTCGGGGCTTAATAACACCGGCTTTTTGCCCCCAAAATCTGTCTTATACAAAAAAGCATAATACGGATTCCGGTCTTTCTCCTTACCATAGCCATATAAATACAGCTCCTGCTTCAACGTATCTGTCGCCACGATTTTCCCGGCAGTCCAGTTGCCGCTGGTTATGGCACGTTGCAGCTGACCAGCACCGTTGTAAAGGTAATAATGCCCCCAACCTGACCGGTCAGACCACCAAATGATTTCTTTTCCCGCTTGAAGAATACTTACATTGAAAAGATCTTCATTAATAAATGGCTTACTCACCTCACGGATAATAGAACGGACTTTCCCGGTATGCAGGTTAACCGCACATAAATCCACCTCGTCACGGTTCCGCTTCCGGCGCAGGAGAAAAACTTCGTCCTTTAAGCCACTTGTCCTCACCACGGAAACTTCCTGATCGGGCCACAAGCCTATGTCTATTTTTTGCAAGCGCGGCTCCGCTACATCGCCAATAAAAAAATCATATTGCGCCACCTCTTTATCTCCGGGCAGTTCGTAAACATACGTATTTACATAAGGCCTGGGCGACATCAGTGAATTGGTCACCGTCATTGTTCCTACCTTTCTGTTATCCTTACGCAATACATAGAAATGCTTCGAATCAGGCAGCCAATACGCATCAGTGGGCGTATTGGTCTCTGCAAAGTTATCCGTTCCATTAATAGAAAAAGAGAAATTCTCCGCGCCATCAGTGGTCAATACCTTTTCTGTACTATCCGCTATTCTTTTCAGGTAAAGATTGTGGTGCCTCGCATATAATAACCATTGCTTATCAGGCGAAAGATCTCCAATATGGTATACAGGCGTCTCCAGCTTTGTTGCAGCGCGTTTATTTAGCTTTTTTGTCAGGTAATTATAATCATAGGTTTGATCATGATAACTGACTTCAACCGTCCGGCCATCAGCTGAAAAATTAGTCTGATACTGGATTTTCGATGCCTCTACTGGCTGTTTAAGTATACTGTACAGGCTTTTCTCAATATCCGCTTTGTCAAACAAGAGCTGCTTCGTTTTTCTGGCAGGGTCAACCAGGTAGTAGTTGCTGACTGACTGGTTTCCTCCCTCCGGAGGATTGTCGATCATCCAGAATTTCCCCGTGCCTTTGATAAAAAACGGAATCACCTGCATCGTCCCGACCTGTTTTAGCAAATTAGCGGGACTAAAATGCCCCGCCGTATCCACCAGCTTTTGTTGGGCAAAGGCCGGCAGACAGATGGAGACACTGCAGAGCGCAATAAATATATATTTCTTAAACCGGAACATATTTAGCTTAGTAATTCTCATACATTTTTGCAGTAGAAATGATAAAAGGGTCTTTCGAAGTACGGATGATCTTTTCGGAAATCTCTTTCATCCTTGGCAGCTTTTCACGTTTGGACACGCCATATCCCGACCAAAAATCATAAGCGATCCGCTGGTTTTGCGGACTGAAATCCTGAATGTGATCGGCCAGGATATTAGATACCTTCAGCCAGTTTTTTTCTCCCGCTGCTTCTGCCATGTTCATCATCAGGATCAACTGATCTTTGTCTTTTAAATTTGTTGCGATGAGCTGCTTGCGGTAATGAACAAATTCAGCTTTTACATAAGGAAATTCTTTAAAATAAAAACCGTTTAACGCATAACTGGCTACCTTTCTGAACATATCTCCCATTCGCTTTTCTACTGTATCCTTCCCATTGTGTTTCACAAAAGCCTTCCAGTTGCTTGCCAGGTAATCGAAGTTTTTGCTGTGTACATTAGACAGGTACATATCATACCGGTTGGCACCGAAAAGAAACCAGTTTTCGGGCATCACTTTCTCCTGGTCTGTAAGGCTGTTGAAATAAGTAGCAGCAATTTCCTTCGCGGGATTGATCTCCATCATATTGATTTTCTCTTTGATGTAATCCCTAATGAAGGCATGATCCCTGTTGCCTGCTGCATATTCCCGGTTCATCCTGGCTATTTTGTTTTCAGGATTCATCCCCTCTTTCACCTTTGATATGAATTCACCTGCATCCATTGCACCCACAAACTTATAAACCAGGTCACCGTTACCATTCAGGAGCAAAAACGAGGGAAACGCACCCACTTTATAGGTTTTCATAGCAGGAATACCATCTCCCTTTTCCATATCCAGGCCCACATTAACGAAATTCTGATTGAAAAAGTCCGCCACAGAATCAATTGTAAAAATGTTCTTCGCCATGTGTTTACACGGTACGCACCACTCGGTAAAGCAATCAACAAAAACCAATTTATTACTTGCCTTTGCTTTGGCCAGGGCCGACTGCAGACTTCCTTTTTCAAAAGTAATCGCTCTGTTTTGCGCATAGCCTGATGCACCTGTCAGGAACAAAAGGAATAGGAATAATCTTTTCATTTCTAGCTTTTCTTTTGGTTCATTTGTTTTTCAACTTTTTCTCCGAGCATCTGATAAAGCGCTTTCGCTTTTGGATCCTGGTGTTGTTCTGACAGTTCCTTAATATGTTTCATTGTCCTGACGAAATAAAAATGAATAACTTCACTCGAATCACTCAGGTCCGCAGCAAAATTGTTCTTTACTGTTGCATCAGCCAGGTCGAATATAAACTTGCTCTGCATCAGCTTAGTATGTTCATTCAATGGATTCACCGAATTGAAATCTTTGAACACATAATGATCCAGATCTTCAAAAAGATCAAGACTGGTATAGGCCTGATTCCCCATCGCATGCTCTGCTTTAATCAGATTGTTCAGTACTTCAGGACTAATTAATTTGCGCAATAAATCCTGCATGCTGTTTTGCATTTTGGTATCTTCAGATTCATTGTTCTCGAGGTTCATTCTTTCGTTCTGCATCCAGGAAGGGACCCCGCTGAAAAACCAGTTATTCAATAAGGCCATCGCCTTCTTCTGGTCTTTCTTAGTCGTATAAACTACAGGTACGTCATTATAATTCCGCAATACCGGGCGTAAGGATGTCCCTCCGATATAGCTCGCTACATGTTCTGTATACAGTTGGAAATTTTTCTGATAGTTAAAAGAAAGCAATTTGAATTTGCTCCAGTCTTCATCACCACCCTTCATCTCTGCAGAAGCTTTTTCCACTTGAGGATAATAGCGCATTAAGTTATTCATTGCGAGTTCTACAGCTTCCAGCTGATCAGCAGAAACATCGCCTCTACGGGTAAAGGGATCACTTTTATTTTCCTCCAGAAACATTAGTGCAACGTTGGAAGGTTTCAGGGAAGCCAGGCTTTTCTTTTCGGCATTGCGATCGGCAAATACGCGGTATGCCCAACCAATGGCCAGCTCATCATAAGCGGAAACCCTGGGCATTAAATCTGTTACCGCAACATCATCTTCAGGCTGAACCAGAAAGTTAAACTGTGTATCATCAGTTACAGATGAAGAGAAACTGTGCTGCTTTAACCAATTACCAGAACGGAGTTGAGCAGGCGTATAAGCCGCACTTCCATGCAGGTTAGGCACCATTCCTAAAACCTCTCCCATGGCCTGGGCAACTTTCCACCTCATGATTTCCCCACGCACTTCAGGGTTATACAAGTCTTTTAAAATCCTGGGGTCTTTCATACCGCATTTGGTATAATAAGAGGGCAGCAGATCATTCACCACCTGGTCTGAAATGCTCATCTTGGCCGTATAAATTTCCCCGGTGCGTGGGTCGCTCAGCAAATTTACCGGCACATCACTAGCGCCTCCTCCCCATTTGATCTGGATTTTTCCTGCAGATAGCCAGTTCTCATTCTCCCCTTTAGCAAGTACCAACACCTCCTTAAATCCAGCTTTTTCAAAGGCAGCGTTCCACTGGGCAATGCCTTGTTTTATATAAGGCAGAAATAAAGCCGGGGTATTCTTGTCAATATAAACTGTAATTGCCTTTGCCGGCGTAACCAATACACCCGCATTGTACTTTTGCTGGTCTGCCGGTCGTACATTAAGGTTCCATTTGGTAATTACCTTAACGTTTCTCACCCCGTATGGATACTTTCCAAAATCATTGTAGGCCACTGTAGCAAATCCTATTCTTGGATCAGACTCATGGACTTTCATTTTTGAGACAGGAAGGCGCTGAAGCCCCAGATTGAGTACAAAAGCTACAGCCTTATCTACGGCTTTGCTCCCATTTACGCTGTTTCCCGGAACAGTTTGCGTACGTAATACGGAAAATACCACACCTTCTCCCGAAGCTTTTACTTCCTGTACACCGGAGCGGGCAGGATCAGAACTACTCAAGTCACTAAAATCCTTGAAAGAAAATAAATTGCCACCTTCTATCAATTCACGGGTCAGCTCAATGATATAACTTTTCTTGTCTTTCCCTCTGGCCACTACCGGAATTACATAACTTACCGGAGTAAGGTTAGATTTTTGCACCAGCTCTTCAAAACCCTGATTGAAGTCGGCTGAGGTTTCTTCTTTATAGACTTCTTTAGTCACATTGAGCACATTTCCGTTTCCTACACCAAAACGGATTACGCCGGATGACTGGGCAATATTGTTGGCAAAACCACGGGCGATGTCGCCAATGACCAGAAGATCGGTATTTAACGTGCTGGCCGGGATCTCCAGGAAATAATTGGAACCATCCTGGTATACGGTAAATAAACCAGGCGTCACTTTCATCTGTTTTTTATAGAATTTTTCAAAAGGTGTTGGTTCATCCAGCGGGAGCGCCTTCGCCTGAAGGCTCAGCACTACTGCAAAAAGGATTGATAAGATATACTTCATTTCTATGTTTAATTATTTATACTAAATTATCTACTCAGGTAAGCTGCATCATTATCTTTGCGCCATATTTCAACCATGTCCGCTATCGCCATTAAATGGCTTTTAGAAATAAAGTCCTTTTGCTTTTCGGCTGCAGCCCTGCTTTGTTCTTCAATATGCAATACCATTTTATTCATGGTGAACCATACATCTTTGCTAAAAATTTCGCGGCCATCAACATTCATCAAAAGGCTGGTGATAAACTTGCGCTGAAACATGCGGTTATACCTGGAGATGGGCTGATCCAGATCTTTGAATACGATGTGCTCCAGGTCAGTTAAAAACTCAGCCGCCGGGTAAGTTGCAATGCCGGAAATATTCTCCATGTCAGCCATAGCGTAATATTTCCCCGCCAAACGCCCCATTAGCTCGCCATAAGTATCTTCTACATCTGTGTCGAAACTGAATCCGGTTTTGGCCATCACGTCCTCAGGATAGAGCCATTTGGGTTCAGTAAACATGAACTTAGACAGATAATCCATTGCTTCTTTCTGCTGCGCCCGGCTCACCGGAACATAGCTGGACTTCTGCTCCTCGCGTAATGGTTTATCATTAAAAACGCAGCCAATGTTTCTCACTACGTGTTGGAGATAATTGTAGTAGCGGCCTTCTACAGCTCTGTACATCGACCGCAACGTTCCATATCCATCATCAACAGAGCTCCACTGTTCGACGTTCGCCATGATCTTTTTCAGGTTCTCCACTCCAAGTGCATTTGCTTTCATATTGTTGTCACCAACATCCTCACTCTGTACCCTTGGATCAAACATATTAGCTTCGTCATAATAAAAATATTTGGCGTCTTTTCTTTTGTCAGAAACCCATTGCTTCAACTGATCTGCTATAGCACCGGCGTCTTTAGACCGCGGAAAATACCGATAACCCCATTCTATGGCATAATCATCGTAAACCCCAACCACTGGCAGCAAATCCTTCGGATCCATTTTGTCCTGAGGCTGGGCAGCGTAATTAAAACGCATATAGTCCATCACAGATGGCCCAAAACCATGCGCCCGTACGTAATCGCGGTTACGGATGCTATCTACTGAATAGGAAGAACTTCCTGCAAAATTATGACGCAATCCCAGCGTGTGTCCTACCTCATGGGTGATCACATTTCTCAGTAAAGTACCCATTAATGCGGTATTAACAGGGAACTTTCTCGCAGCGGGATCATTGGCTGCAGACATTGAAAAATACCAGCGTTGCAAGAGTTCCATGATGTTGTGGAACACGGCGATATGAGAGGTCAGAATTTCTCCAGAACGTGGGTCTACCACCTGTGGACCATACGCATTGGGAACCTCTGAAGGCTTGTAAGAAATGTAAGCATACCTTGCATCCTCCATACTGTAGTCAGGATCCTCTTCTTTCGTCGGCGATAGTTTACCTGTAATAGCATTCTTAAAGCCAATTTTTTCAAAGCTTTTTCTCCAGGCATTTACCCCATCAATAATGTATGGAACCAGAAAGGCCGGAGTATTCCTGTCGATATAAAAGACGATAGGCTTAGCTGGCTCTACCAGTTCCCCCTTCAGGTACTTTTCCAAATCCTCAGGTTTTGGTTCCACGCGCCACCTGTTGGCCATAACCGTGAACTCGCTTTTCTCAGGATCATCATAGTTCCTCAGCCCTGTAGAAAAGTACCCCACTCTGTTGTCAGCATACCGTTGTGCCATAGGTACCTCTGGCAGCAAAAACCAGGATGCACCAACCTCCCACATGGTGGGGTTCATCTCGGGTGCCTTTGGAGGCGCAGAAGTCGGATCAGAAGGCGGCATTTGGGGAGGATCACCTGCTGCATAACTTTTTACAGAACGGAATACCAGGTTATTATCGTAGGCACTTACGCCGAGAACCTTTGATTTCTCCGGCTCAAAAGCGCCGAGCTTCAATTCGGTTGCCGCTCCCTTTAAGGAAAACAGATCACTATCACCATTAAACAGATTAGTGACATCAATTAAGGAACTCGAATCGCCGGTAGCCACAATATCAAAAGCTACCAAGGCGGGTTTTAATTGTAACTTATAGCTGTTAAAATAGTAACTGGTTGTATCTGTAGCCTGAACAAAATCCGGATCCACAATGTTGATCTTGCCGTTTATCCCTTTGTTGAATCGAATGACCCGGTCGTTGATCGCATCGCCCGCGAAACCATAACGCATCGATGGATTTCGTTTACGCTGGGCAGAGCCTCTAATGATGCTGATACTGGTCAAGATGTCTCTTCCCAACAACCTGTCTGGTATCTCCAACAGGTATTTATCATCCTGAACATACACGTTGAACATGCCTTTTTGCATTTTCGCATCTGTCTTAATGAATTTTTTAATGGTTGTTACGTGCTGATCCTGTGCTTTTGATGCTGTGGAAAACAGCATCAAAAGCAGAATCGGAAAAATGAATTTCATAATTGTTTGTTTAATTGGTATCTTTTGTATCAGTTTGCTTGTGCTGCATTACCTATGAGTTGCAGGTCTACATTATAATTCTCTTTGAAGTAATTCCTTACCAGGTCATATCTTCGTTTGATTATGCCATTGGTATCCTTAGCCGGATTCAGTATTCCCGTAAAAGATGTATCCCAGCTATCAGGCAGCCTGTTCAGGTTGTCTTCGGAAAAGCTAACCATGGCTTGTATATAGAGGTACCAATCTGAAGTAGCAGTTGGTCCATTATAATAGGGTGTCAACATTCCTTTCGCGTAAGCATCGGCATCACTTGTAGGAGCGATGGTGTAATTTGCTGAACCTGAAAATGCAGTTGTAGGAGCTGTTTTTTTCGCTTCCGTAATGCTGTTGATCAAATTTAAGTTCACCTTAGCCAGATACAATTTTTTCTCCTCTGGGGTGATGGTTAAAACATTAGCATTCCCGTAGTTTATTAGTAAATTGTTATAGTTATACCAGGCAGCCACGGATCTTAGCCCCTTCACTACTGTAGCCGGACTAGTAGAAAAGTCAAAGTCATTATAAATAGAATCCACTTCACTGCACAGTAAGATCTTCGAAGGCAAAAATGCTTTCAGGAATTTTTCAGAATAAAAATTCAGGCACTGGCTTTCAAAAAGATCCAGCTGCTGGTTAATGAACGTCTGATCAGCGGCCTTCATTTCAAATCCGTCTGACCAATATTGCCCTTGCTTTATCGCATTTTTGTAGCCTGTCGGGGTCCAGTAAGCATCCTTTTCTGAAAATTGGTATAAAAAATAGGTGCCGTACTTCTTATAATAATTCAGAATTCTGGTATCATAATCATGATTACCCTGTGGCAGCGTATATCCTTCATTTCCTTCTGTTGGTAACAATGGAGCCTCCTTTTTACTGCAGCCAGACCAAATCACCGACAGTAAAAGCAGGCTTATGGCATATATCAAATATCTTTTCATGGTTCTCTTCGTTTTGGTTTGATTATCTTGGATTTTGAGCCAGACTGCCATTTTTCAATGTCGCGGTAAATGGAATAGGCAGGGCATAAATTAAACTACCTGAACGCAAGGTGTAGTCAGTCGTAGTACCGTCAGCATCAATGAAATGATGGGTAATGCTGAGTCCCCACCTTTTGATGTCCATCCAGCGGTGTCCGCTTTCCAAACAAAGCTCACGCCGGCGCTCATCCTGGCAGAATTTAAAAAGGTCATTTGCGTTGGTGTAGTTGACAGGTTCATAGGCGACATTTCGTGTATCATACCTACTGGCGCGCAAGGTATTCAGGTCTGCGTTTGCTTTCGCTGCCGAACTAACATCTCCATTTAGAAATTTCTTCGCATAAGCCTCCGCCCTATTGAGGTAGACTTCAGCAATTCTGATTCCATCAGTACCGTATTTAGGTATAGCGCCAATTTTCCCGTTGCCCATCAGATAACCCGTATTGTTGACTGATCCCATTCTGAAATATCCAAGATACCTCAGGTCTTTCCTGTCATCACTCGCTGTACTGGTTTCATAAAGTGCAGCAAGAGATCCGGCTACGGTATATGGCGGACGATCATTCCGTTGTTCCGGGAAATAACCATTTGGGGCATTTGGATTAATTCCGTACACCCATACTACCTCCGGACTTACCGTAACATCGTATATTTTTCCGCCTGAAAAACCACCTGCATCAAAAAATGATTTCATTTGCGTTAGAACAGGTCTTTCAGTCAGTACCAAATTTGCGTACTGAATTACTTTATCCATATCCTCCGCCCTTCCCATATAAAGATAGAGCCTGGTTAAAAGACTATAAGCAGCGATATGTCCGACACGAAAAGTCGAAGCTTCTGTAAAATTGGCTTTCAGTAAGCCTGCTGCCTCCAGCAGATCTTTTTCAATCTGTCCGTATACTTCTTTCAACGTATTCCGTACGGGGTATTTGTCAGTAACCACACTATTCAAGATCAAAGGAACGCCGAGGCTCACATTGGGATCAATGCCTGCACCACGATAAGGTTGTCCATATAACGTTACCAGTTTCAGATAATAGTAAGCACGTAAGAAAAGTACCTGCCCTAACAGCGCGTTCTTTTGCTCAGCTGAGCCGGAAACTTTCACGAGGTTGTCAATAACCGTATTACAACCTTTGATTTTAGTGTAGTAGATACTCCAGGAATCAGTACCCAAAGAAAGTATGGGGTCGCCATCGAACATCCTGGGATCCCATTTAAATACGCGTGTACCGTTCTGCAGGTAAGGAAGATAAACATCATCCGGATTCCCATCAAAGGTTCTTCCCAATCCATTCGATTGTATATCATCTGTCAGTAAATCAACATAGGTGTCGGTTACAATCTGATAGGGATAAGCTTCTCCATTCATCAGGGATTGCAGATCTGCAACCGTCTCTGGCTTAATTTCATCCGGGCTTCTTTCTTCCAGAAACTTTTTACAGGAGGAAAAAGTCAGGGTGCTGAGCAAAAGAAGCAATCCATATATCGTATATTTTATCATGTTTCTATGATTTAAGATTAAAAACTCACGTTAATATTTAGCGTATAAGCCCTTGTGCGTGGCTGCGCACCAGTTGCTACCTCGGCATCACGTCCTCTAAAACCTTTACTATTGACAGAAAAGATGTTGGAAGCACTTGCACCGGCGTTAATTGTTCTGCAACCTATTGCTTTAGCCAATTGATCTGGTAAAGAATAATTAACTGAAAGATTGTTCATACGCAACGTTGAGGCACTCACCACCCTATCACTGCTATAATTATACATTTCGTAAAGGGAAACATAACTACCTAAACTGTTTACATCTGAACTCGGTAATGAGATGACCGGCACCCTGCTATCTGGCAAGCCAGGTAATAAAGCACCAGTACTGCCCGGAACCCACCTGTTCAATAATTCTGCCGACAGATTCTCATACTCGGTAGGCAGCGTAGCAGAAAGCGGATATGCCGGAGACAGGAATTTCTTACCCCCAAGTTGCAGGTATATAGAAGTATTCAAACTCAACTTTTTGTAACGGAAATTCAGTCCCATACTCCCGGTAAAATCTGGATCCAGCTTCCCCATATACTTCATATATGCAGTCGGGTCAGCAGATGGATCTGTTCCTTCAGCCACATTCAGACCAATAATAGGATAGCCGTTACTTTGGTTAATTCCCTGAAAATCAAAAACCCAGAAGGCAGAGACAGGGTATCCCGCTTTCGTCAATGTGCCTCCGGCAGCGGTTTGCCAGCTCACATTCTGAATACCCGTCTTAGTTACTTTATTATAGTTCTTCGCTGAACTTAAGGACATAGAAAAAGTGAAATTCTTCGTGCGGACAGGTACGAAGCTCGTAGAAATCTCCCATCCATTGTTTCTCATTGATCCGCCATTTACCGGCATAGATGGGATTCCATATTCGGCAGGTACGTCTAATAAGGAAATCAAATCCTTTCCCCGTTTGTCGTAATAATCAAATGAAGCCTGAATTTTTCCATCAAAAAGGCTCATATCAGCTCCTGCATTGATACTGGAGTTTTTTTCCCACCTCAGATCTGCATAAGGCAATGAACTGATGGCCAGAATTTCCTCACCTGTTAACTCATCTACAGACGCTGTTTGTCTTCCACTTGGTATTTTGAGTATCAATTCCGGACTTACACTCGTCAGGATGTTACGCTGGTAACCATAAGAAAGCCTGAAACTGACATCAGACATCCAATAACTTTTTTCAAACCATTTTTCCCTGGCCATATTCCAGCGGAGCCCCCCAGCCCAAACCGGATTGAAGCTCTCATTACTGAATTGACCGAACCGGTTGGACGCGTCTGTACGAACGCTGAAACTAGCCACATACTTGTTGTCGTAGGAATAGCTTCCGGTAAGGTACAAGCCCATGGTATTTGTCGTCCTATCAATAATGCTGCGTCTTTCATTCTCCGTGAACAATACGTTTGGATTAGGAAATTGCGAACCGTAGGTCAGGGGTATTGGGGCGAAAGTGTTCCCCCTGCCTTTCATATAACCATAATTAGTAGAAGAGAAACCCACATACCTCGTACTATTCAGGTCCTGACCAAACATCGCAGAAATGGCATGCTTACTATTTAGTAAAGTATTGTACGAGATACTATTCCTCCAGCTCCAGTTCTCATTCCTATTGTTGTCTTCATTATATTCTCCACCCAGAGGCAATTTAGCGTTCAGGTAAGCAGCAGAATTTGGCTTCGCCGTTCCATATTCGAAAAACCTGAAATTCCGGGTGATGTATTCCGTTCGGTCAGTAGCGTACGAGGTACCCGTAGTACTGCTTGTATTGTAACTGAAAAGCGTTTGGAACTTCAGTCCTTTCAGGATATCGTAATTGGCATCAATACTCGTGTTTGCACTAAGTACCTTGGTGATCAAACCCGTTTGGTCGCGCTCATTAATCATATTGTACAAATAGCCACTTTTTGGGTTTTCATAAAAGAACGGACTTCCATCCTGATTATAGGCAGGAATTACCCTACTCGCAGTTGAAGCATATCCATAAGGATTCACCAGGTAAAAACCATTCGTGGTCTTTTGAGATCCTGAAAGCCTTGCCGAGATACTTAATTTAGGACCGACTTTGAAGCTCACACTCATATTACCAGTGTATCCTTTGCCATCATTTCCTATTGCAGTTCCATTAGTAGCATTATAGCCAAAGGAGCCATAATACCTTGTATCTGTATTGCCACCAGATACACTTAAGGCATGATTGGTGCTTAGTGGTTTCCTAAACAAAAGATCGAACCAATCGGTGTTCTGGGTTTCCATAGCATGCACCCTGGAATTAAACTCTTCATAACTAATACTTTTGCCCAAGTATTGTGACAGTGCACCGGCATAACCTATTTCAGAGTTCACATAAGCCCCTGTGAGTCCACGGTTGAAGATTTCTCTTGAAACATCGACCCTTTGACTGGAATTCATAAGTTCTAGGGTTTTATAATCTACGCGATCAGCTACATTTAAGCCAAATGAATAGCTGATGGTAGCTGGCGCATTTTGTCCTTTCTTGGTCGTGATTACGATTACTCCATTTGCCGCACGTACGCCATAAATAGCCGTTGCAGCAGCATCTTTTAGTACTGTAATGTCTTCAATATCGCTCGGGTTTAACCAGGAAATCGAATTTCCAACAAAGTCGCGGATGTAATCGAAATTGTCCTTGGTAATTGTACCGGCGCTATTCAACGCATCGGCTTTGAAGGGTAGCGGGTCTTCTTGTATCACGCCATCAACTACCCATACCGGCTCCTGCGTGCCCAAAAGTGTAGAAGTACCGCGAACCCTGGTTTTCTGACGTGCTCCGATCAGTCCGCTCGTATTGGTAACAACTACACCAGGTAGCTTGCCTTGAAGGGCCTGTTCTATAGTGGTAAAACCGTTCAGGTACAAATTTTTTGCATTTATTGAACTTGCTGCTCCGGTCATGGTGTTTTTCTGTAGGATCTGGTACCCGGTATTGACTACCACCTCCTGCAACTCCACAGTCTTCTCTTTCATCACGACATTGACGTTGGTTTTTCCGTTCAATTTCAACTCAAGGGTTTCCTTGGTAAGATAACTGAAAACAAGTGTTGCATCTTCATCCACGTTGGGCAGGATAAAGCTTCCGACCCGGTTGGTGCTGGTGGCCTTATCCGTACCCTTCACCCGCACCGTAACACCGGGCAGGACATTCCCGTAAGTGTCGGTTACCTGACCTGTCACTGTTATGGTATTGAAAAAAGCGGCGATCTTGTCTATTGCAGATCTTTCTTTTTCCTTCACAATGATGGTCTTTTCATTCAGGGTATATTCAAAAGGCTGGTCAGCAAAACAGAGCTTTAGCGTTTGGTCTATGGAGGCATTGCTCACGCGAATATTCACGGGATTTGCCTTCTTCATCAGTTTGATATCGAATACGAAATCGTAGCCGCTCTGCTTTCGTATCTCTATAAATACACGTTCGAGGGGTACGTTATTTTGGTTCAGTGTAATCCGTTGGGCGTAGGTAGCTGCGCTAACCTGCATAATGGCAGTGATTAATAATACGGTGGTTATGCGCATAATCAGCAGAAATTTATGTATCCAACCGGAATGCATACCGGTTCGTGTGGTATAAAATTTATACATTTGTTTGTGGTTTGTTCAGTTGATATGATTCAGAAATTTGTTGGCAAAGGCAGACCATATAAATTAAGCCAGAGGTGTTGGCGCACTTCTGGCCTTTTCAATTAAGGCCTGCGAATAGAAGTAGAGTTATCTCATCACAGTTACCCTCCTCCCTTCCACTTTAAAATGGACCTTACCTGTTAATTCTATTACTTTTAAAACTGCGACAAGGCTTTTATCGCGTGATACCAGACCGCCAAGGGTCAGGTCACCAGGTGCGGTTTCATCAAAAACGATTTCCACATCATACCAGCGGGCAATCTTTCTCATGGTCGACTGAAAGTCTTCAGCTTTCAAATTTATTTCAGCACGCTGCCAGTCGGTAGCAGCCATAACATCTACCTCCTCCAGTTTCAGCTTCCCCTGATCGAGCTGAGATTGCTGACCAGGTTTTAACACGGCATTGCTGCCTTCGGAACTGCTAACTTCAACTGACCCCTGTAGCAAGGTGGTTTTTACCGACTGCTCATCGGGATAAGCTTTGAGGTTAAAATGCGTACCCAATACACGCAACAATTGCTTGCCGCTCTGCACATAAAAAGGCTGCCCATTACGATGGGATACCTCAAAATAGCCTTCACCGGTCAAAGTCACCCGCCGTTCAGCAACACCAGTAAAACTAGTTGGAAAGCGAAGTGATGAAGCCGCATTCAAATAAACATGCGTACCATCGGCAAGGATGACCTCGTATTTGCCACCTTTAGGTGTAGTAATGGTGTTGTAGCCATTACCTGAAGCACCTTTAGCCAGTTCATAACGCAATTGACCTTTTGCAGTCTTGCTGATGCGCAATCCTGGCGCCGGGCTGATCGTACCTACCATCGAATCTGTTAATGCAATTCGTTTTCCATCGGCCAGGGTTAAGTAGGCTTTATCGCCTCCAGCCGGGATATCATTTTTATAGGTTGAAGTATAAGTACCGAAAAAATTTAAGTGCTCATTGCCGTAATACAACAGTAGCGAAAGGAACAACAAGGCCGCAGCCGACCAATACCGCATGCTGGTGGTAAACAAAGATCTGCGTTTTGCTATTGGATTGATTACATTTACCTGCATCGATTCATCTAACTTCGAAAGGATGGCCTGTACCTGAGGAAGAGCGACATAACGTTCGTCATCTTTTTGAAGTTCAGTTCTGATCATTTGAACTAATTCCGCATCTGGCTCTGCATGCTCAAAATGATGCAACAATTCCTGCAACTCCTGCGGGTTACAGGAATTGTCTAGGTATTTTTGATAAAGTTTGGTGATATGGTTAAAGTTTTTCAAGATCTCTTTTTAACCAATACGTCTGAAAAGGAAAAAGTACTTAGTCTGAAATGAAAAAAAATCAATAATTAATTTTTAATCCCTATAATTGAAGAACCATTATCCTCTAAGATGACTATTCCGGCATCAAAATGATAACCAAAGGCAACTAAAATGAAAAACAATGAGCTTACAGAGGGAGATCTCAGCCTTTTATTAAAGAAAGGAGACAAAAATGCCTTTGCTCAGCTTTATGAACGCTACAAAAAGCCACTCACCGCTAATTTATTCAAATTACTCAAATCAGAAGCACTCACTTTAGATCTACTTCAGGATCTTTTCCTGAAAATATGGGAAAACCGCGAAAAGATTGATCCGGAAAAATCATTTCGTGCCTATCTCTTCCGTATCGCCGAGCACATGGTGTACGATTATTACCGTAAAGCAGCCCGGGATACCAAAATGCAGCTCAACATCATCCAAACCAGCACAGAACTCTATTCCTATATTGAAGAAGATTTGCTGATCAAAGAAAATTCTGACTTGCTCAGGGCAGCTGTGGCAATGATGCCACCACAGCGCCGACAAGTATTCACATTATGCAAACTGGAAGGTAAATCCTACAAAGAAGTAGAGCAGATTATGGGCATTGGTCCAAAAACGATAAACAGTCATTTGTTCCAGGCCAGCAAGTTCTTAAAGGAGCATTTCAGTAAAGATTCAGGACTTGCAGTTGCCATAATACTGGCCAGCCTGCTCATATAGCCCCTTTGACTATTTTGATTTTGCTTTTTCCTCTTTTTGATGTTCATCATAGGTTAGTTTCACTTCAAATTTATAGTCAGCCAGGTGATCTCCTTTTTTTGTATAACATTCTATTAAATACGGTCTTCCATAATAATAGTCTACATTGATTTCCCGTCCCGGATTGTTATCTCTTTTAAAACTCACGGAGGTGATTTTTTTCAGATACTTTCCAGCTGTATTTTTAGCAAACACAAAGATCTTGTCTTTCACAATCGCTTCGTTTACCATCACTTTGTTTCCGGAAACAGTGATGCCCGCAGGAAGTTTATTAACCGGATAACTTGACCTGGTGATGTCTGCAAGATTAACCTGGATCAATCCCTTTAAATATTTCGCTGGGGCAGGCAAACGGGCAGGATCATAATTTACGCTGGAACTGCCAAAGTCAACTATTGGGTTGGTGCCATTAAACTCGCCATTATTGTAGTCGATAGAGTCTTTAGGAATAGCTATTTGTTTTCCGTCCTTCTCCTCGAAAAAGGCGGCCTCTTTAACCCCATCATATCGGAACATATTATCAATAAAAAGGGAGCTGATCATCTCCGGATATTCAAAACTTACCTGCCATTTTTCTTTATCACCTGTTGATGAGGAAGATCTTATGGAAGTTTGATCAATCTTGATTTTACCAGGGAGTTCATCAGCAGACAACTCCATTTTAGCACTTAAAAGCTTGCTCACTGCAGGGTCGTAAGCTGTGGCAAAAGTAGGAATATCAAATACTTCCTGGTAAGGTGCGGTGCTGTTGTAAGCTCTTTCCTCTGCCTTAAATGAATAGACCGGCAACGAAAAGTTCTTTTTCCGAATCGTAGCTTTTGAATAATCCATGACGTAAACCACCACATCATCTACCGTGCCTTTAAAGTAAGCGGAATAGTATGACATATTTTTATGCTTTTCATCATACTTATGTTGCTCTTTGTCCAGATCCTTTTCTAAATTCGTTACCTTTTCAGGATTTTCTACAACCTCATTTAAAAGTTTTTTGTAAAAATCAAACATTTCGCCTGAACCGCTCGAAGATCCACTTTGGTGCAAAAACTTTTTCGTTTTGTCAGTTGCCAATATGGTTACTAAGTCCATTTTCTCGGTATCCACGGCAGGGTCTGTTTTATTAGGATTTTCAACCTCTATACTTACCGCATGCCCTTTAACTTTTGCTAGTTTCACTTTAATGCCATTCTGTTCTTTGGTGTCACCTGTTTCATTGCTGGCGAAAGTAAACTTTAAGATGGCTTTAGGGACTTGTGCTTCGACAGAGCCGTTTAGGAAAGCTGGTTTTGCTGAATAGGATTTTTCATCAGGATAAAGGATGTCGAATCCTTCCTCGTTATTCCAATTGGTTCTTACCACTTGTCTGTTGATGAGGGAGTCATTTTCATCCTCAATAATGTCTGTGCTGGAATTGTCGTTAAATTTCACACTTTTCCAGGATGCCTTTTGGGCAAATGGAAGCGCGTAGGGATAATGAAGTTTGAGTTCAACCTTATCGCCACGAGATTCGTCCTTTTCTACTATGATGCCATCTAAGTAATTATTCGCCAAATCGCTTGTAGAACCATAATCGTTGAGAATCACGAATGGATTTTCATCATATACCGTATCCTTTGGCGGACGTTCGTTCTCAAGGTCAATCTCCTGGAGCCAGAAAAGCATTCCTCCAAATTTTTTGGCTTGTTGTCTAAGACTGTCGTTTTTAATTGCCGCTACTTTCTTTTCAAAAGCAAGCTTTTCTTTCTTGAGGTCTTCCAGCTTTTCGTCAACTGACTTTGTACAGGAAATGAAAATTGTTGATGTGAGGGAGATGGTTAGAAGCGTAAACAGGACATTTTTGATCATATTATGAGGGTTATTTATTTAGCTACCACCCTGCAAATCCCCGGCCACAATGACATTTCGATGATTAATATGGTACGAATTGTCGTTGAATAACAGAAATCAACAATTTGAACTGACGTATAAAATATCGAGAGAATGATAAATACATAAGTTGAGACATATAAATAACAAAATCCTGAACCTTAAATCCTTCTGATGTATCATAAAAAAAATATTCAAAAAACTGGTGGATGGCTTTATTAGGCTGCGCATGGTGATCATTCTTTGCATACAAAATATAAACGGAGACCATTATTAAATGGGATTGCAATTGAATTTTGTAAATTAGCGGGTAAAGAATCTACAGATGTTCAGACACAAAGGGAAAGGCCGTACCTATTCCCATAATCTAAAACTAGCCTCGATCTTATCTACTGTGGCGGGGATTGTGAATATCTCCGGGGTTTTGTCTGTACATACCTTAACAACGAATGTAACCGGACATTTTGCGTTTTTCTCTGAACAGCTTTTCCTGGAGAACTATAATATGGCTTTTACCTATCTTTATTATATACTGTTTTTTTTATCCGGTGCCTTTGTATCAGGGCTGATTATGGAATGGGCATCAAAATACAGATCCCACAATTCTTATATTATCCCCATCTCTGTGGAAATCGGCATCATGCTTTCCATAAGTTTGACCTGCTTTTTAGCTCCTACGTGGTATCAGACGTATCCATCTGTTATCGCTTCGGCCTTATTATTTTCGATGGGACTGCAAAATGCATTGGTGACCAAGGTTTCTCAATCCGTTGTGAGAACCACTCACCTGACGGGACTCTTCACAGATTTAGGTATAGAACTTTCTCAATTATTGTTTTACAAAGAAAACGCTGTGCATAAATCAATACGCATGAGCATTTTCCTTAAAACCATGATCATAAGCGGATTCTTTTTAGGCGGAATGCTGGGTGGACTGGGATATCAGCATTTTCAGCTAAAAATACTATTACTTCCTGTTGTAATGCTGCTGGTTGCCCTATGGTATGACCGCCTGTTATTTCGTTATTACCATCTAAAAAGGAAGTTTAGCGATTCAACGTCAAAATAAAAATATTTTATGAATTGATTAATACCCTTGCCCTGCTAATTCTTAAAATCATGAGTGTATTTTTAAATTAAGTTCTAAAGTCTATCCTTTTACTGTTGGTTTCGACATAAAAATAGCTACGATGGATAAAAAGGCTTATAATGAATACTAAGATAAGGGCTATCCAATGGCTCAAGTTAGACTTGCTTGCACTGGAAGCGAATGTAAAAGCCAAAAACCCCCAGGCTAATGAAAACACAATCGAAAAAATGTAACGGAAAATTCTGAACCGAAAAAACAGCATCCCAATAGCGACAATACAAGTCAGGAAAATAGCAATGCCCATAATCCAATCCCAGCCATACTGTTTACACAGCCAATAAGCAGAAAATATCGAGATGCCAGCTATCTCAGTAAAAACAAGGGGGTATCTGCTTCTTTGTGTTACAGTATATCTTTCCATGCAATTAACAATATTTGGAGTTAACAAACTGATATTCAGTCAATATATTTACACTAAAATAGGAAATTATTGTAAATAATTCTTTATCAATGCCTATTTACTTCAAGCATACAAATTATTTTACCAGTTTTTGAATGCAACAGCGAAGATTTATATGATAAAAAATAAATCATCAAGCCAAAGCATGATCAACTATTGAAACAGATGAGCGCCCAATGTGATTTCACAATAATTGTAATTGAATAAACACCGTTTTTATATCAAATCTTTCGGTAAATTAGCGCTTACCATGGAATGGCTTGCTTGGTTAAGAACTAAAATAACCATATTTTTGTATATGCCTACAGTCTTTGAAATCTTCGGATACAGATTCTTTTTTTACAGTAATGAAAATAATGAGCCCATACACATACATGTAGAAAAAGGTGATGCAGAGGCTAAGATTTGGATGAATCCAATTTTAGAACAATATGCATACGGTTTCAAGCCTCGTGAACGTAAAGAAATTATGAGATTAGTAAAAGAACATAGTGATGAAATAATTAAAAGCTGGAATGAACACTTCAAAAAATAAAAATACAGAAAGTATTGTAAATAAAAAGTCTTCAGATCCGTTTGATAAGTTGATTTTTGAAAAAGGAATTCGCATTCAACAATTTATCATTAGCAAAGAACTAAACCTTATTGTTTTGCTTTTGACAAATAGTGCGGTAATTAAAGTTGCTTTAAAGCATTTTCCCAGAATAAAAAATGCAAATAAGAAAGAATTAGAAACGGTTGAAATAAGAGGTAATGGTATTGGCCTCCGCTGGAGTTTGATAGATGAAGACATTTCATTAAAAGGTCTGATCAAGGAAGTAGCAATAAATGAAGCACTGAATAGACTACAATCAAAAGACAATCAAGAACTTGCATTTGTATAATTGGTTTACTATTAAGTTATTATTTTCTTACAATCTTTTAATTTAGTTAAAAAAAGCGGCTTCTTATTTATGAAACCGCTTTGTGAGTGAATATTCTTTTTTAAATAAATAAACCGTTATTTAAAAATAAGCTTATTGAGTAACGATCTCTACTTTACCCCCATTTTTAAACAAATCGTGAGAAATAAAATAGCCCTGGTTTATTTTTCCATCTACTTTAATCTCTGTAATGCCCCTTCCCTTGCCAGGCTTGCTGATGGTTAATACTTTACCACTACTGGTTTTCCATTTTACCTCGTCAAAAAGTGGTGCGGTAACGATGTAAGTTGGATCGGTTGCAGAGAATGGATATAATCCCAACGAAGAAAACACATACCAGGCAGACATTTCGCCGGCATCATCCATTCCCGAAAGCGCCAAACCATCGCTTCCTATGCCATATAGTTCATTTAGTATTTTATCAATAATTTTTTGTGATTTTTCTGGCTTGCCAATAAAGGTATAAGCAAAAGGAGCTTCATGATCCGGCTGGTTGCCCTGGCAGTACTGACCAATCATGGTTTCAACATTACGGGCAATATATTTCGGATTCCAGGGTACAGTAAATAAGGAATCCAGTTTGGATTCGAAGCCTTTTGCACCACCATATAACTCAATTAAACCTTTCATATCATGGGGAGCATAAAACGAAACCTGCCAGGCATTGGCTTCTCTGTACATATACTCGTAATAAGGATATTGCGGATTAAAAGGTTTAATCCAATCGCCATTCTCTAATCTACCCCTCATAAACCGCGTAGCCGGATCGAACACATTTTTATAATTTTTAGACCGGCTCATCAGGACATGATAATTGCTGCTATCGCCTAATTTTTTAGCGATTTGGGCCAGCGAATAATCATCATAGGCATATTCCAGCGTTTTAGAAACCCCTGCCTTGGCTTTGGTTTCTACATGTGGATTTTTAACATCAGGGTCTGAAATATACCCTTTCTCGATATATTCTTTCACGAACGGGCGGGCACCACCATCCACATTGGCATTACGCAACAAAATCTGGTAGGTCCCTTTGATATCGAAATCATCTATTCCCCTCAAATACGCTCCCGCAATAGAAGAGGCACCATGGTCGCCATGAAAAAAAGTCGGAATAAAACCCGTTTTATCGCCAACGTCTTTCATGGACTTAATCACATCCAGTGTTACTTTAGGCGTAACCAAGCCTAAAAGCACATCTTTATTGCGGTAGGTATCCCAAAGCGATGGTTCAGTATAATAATTGAAATTTCCTTTTATCACATTACGTTTTGCATCTCTGAATTCACCATTAACATCACTCCTTAAAGCTGGCCATAAAAAAGACCGGTACAAGCAAGAATACAGCATTTGTTTTTGTTTCTCAGTTCCACCCTTAACCTGAATGTTTGATAAAAGCGCCTCCCATTTTTCTGTAGCCTCACGGCGGATCTGCATAAATGTTTTATTGCCGATTTCTTTTGCCAGATTTTCCTTAGCATTGGCTATACTCACAAACGATAAGCCGATCTTAAGTTCTACTGGTCCTGTACTTCCATCAGCTAAGTGAATAATGGCATAACCTGAGCGTTTGCCAACATCTGTTTGATCAAGTTTATCTATTTTGCCGTTTATAGTCGCATAAAAATAAACATTCTCACCACCCTGAAAGCCCTGTACAGCCGAAGAGCCAACCTGCTCGATATTCCAGGTAGAAACACCACTATTGGCTTTTCCAAGCAGAAATAGTATCTGCCGATCGTGATTGTTTTTATATTCATACTGATGAAATCCGGCTCTTAATGTTGAAGTAAGCCTGACGTTTACCTTATAATCATCCAAATAAACCTGGTAATAACCCGGCGCAGCACTTTCATTTTTGTGCAAAAACTTTGATTCAAACTTATCCCCTGGATTGGAAAGTGGTAATATAGGGATGTTACACAGGTTCCAGTGCCCTTTATTGGTGTGCGCAAAACCATAAATGGTATCGTCTTCGTACTCGTAGCCGGCGCCAGAGCCAAATTCCGTAACCGGACTTAATTGTACCATTGCATTAGGCAACGAGCTACCCGGAAAAGTTAAACCTGCCCACGATCGCCAGCCCTCTGGTAGTTCATAGCCTAAAATTTTCGGATCGGTTAAAGGCGCCGTGCCAATAAAAGTGTTTACGTATTGGGTTAGTTTGGTTTGGGCATGAGATTTTTGCAGGCTCACAACAACTACCATTAGGAGGATGGTTAAGGATTTGGTTAGCAATTTCATTTACATAAAACGTTTTAGTATTCTATCAAATATATAAAATCTATCAGTCCTATCCACAAAATATCAGAATAGTTACCATTCACATATTCTATCGGAAATTCGTCATCAGATAGCTATCGGATGCGAGGAGGCATGACAAAGCAATCTTATAACGGTCGCTACTTGCAATCGCTTTAGGATTGCCCCTTACCTCGCAATGACGTTTATGTAGTCAATGATATTCAGTATTATTTTTTTGACCATATAAGACATTTAAGACCATATAAGCTTACGTGTTCTTATATTTCTTATGGTGTGAAAGCCTAAAGGATTATTTAATGTACTAGATATTCTTACTATTTAAGGTGGTTAATTAAACAGCATAGTCTTTAATTTTTACGACCACCATAAACATCTTAGCTCTCTTGAGTTTTACAGGATGTAAAATCTTAAACCTAATAATTTAGAAAGCGCATATAGGACGTCATTCCTATTTTTTTCAGGCCACTTGACCTGATGGTTACTCGCAAATAAGACTTCTTGCAGTCTTTCAAATGTTTTAAAAATCGACTATCAATGATTTCAGCTTTATGAAGAAAATTCAAACCCAAAATGTTAAGATCTGGAGATATTATAGCAAATCGAATGCTTAAATAGTTGAATAATTTGCCAAATATCCGGATGCTTTATTTCCTGGCTTTCCGTGCCTCCTATTCTATTTTATATATCTTTGATTTACACACTAATCAAATAACCAACATGCTTTTAAATTACAGGCAATATATGGTTTGCACCGTGTTATCGTGCTTACTACTCCTCTGCTTCACTAACAGGCTCTTGGCCCAAAACAAAGAAACTGCTGCTTTTACTATGTGGGACAATAAACCAGCACAGAAATGGATGACAGAGGCCTATCCCATTGGCAACGGCCGCATTGGCGGGATGATTTTTGGCGGTGTTGATCAGGAACACATTCAGTTTAACGATAACACTTTGTGGACAGGTGATGAAAATGACCGGGGCACTTATCAGGCCTTTGGCGATCTGTTTATCGATTTCAATAATAAAAACCAGCCATTTACCAATTACAGCCGTAAACTGAATATCGATCATGCAGTACATGCCATTAATTACACACAAAACGGCACCCAATTTAAACGTGAGTATTTCTGCAGCTTTCCGGATAAAGTGATGGTGCTGCGTTTCACCGCTAACCAGAAAAAAGCTTATTCGGCCATCATTAGCCTAAAGGATGCACATGATGGTACTATAACAGCCAGCGGAAATACCATTCAAATCAGAGGTAAACTACCAAACGGCATGACTTACCAGGCTACTGCTGTAGTTAAAGTAGAAAACGGAAAACTTGAAGCGGTTAAAAATGGTGACAGCGAAAAATTAAAAATAATAGATGCAGATGCGATTACCCTGATTTTTACTGCAGCTACCAATTACATCAACAAACGAGAGCAAAACTGGAAAGGCGAAGAACCCGCGCCTAAAATTGAGCGGGTTTTAAATGCGGTTAAAGCTAAAAGTTACAATAAGCTTTTAAAAACACATCTCCAGGATTACGGCCATTTATATAACCGCCTTATCATAAACCTTGGAAACAGTAATGCCGATGCCCAAAAGCTGCCTACCTATCAGCGGCTGATCAATTATAAAAAGGTAGCCGACCCTGCACTCGAAGCTTTAATTTTCCAATACGGCCGGTATCTGTTAATCAGTTCATCAAGACCAGGTGGTTTACCGGCTAATTTGCAAGGGCTTTGGAACGAAAGTAATAACCCACCATGGGGCAGCGATTACCACTCGAACATTAACATCCAGATGAATTATTGGCTGGCTGAGCCGACCAATCTATCTGAGTGCCAGATTCCGTACCTGGATTATATTAACAGCATGAGAGAAGTGAGTGCTATAGCCACCCGCAAGCAATATCCCAATACCAGAGGCTGGACGGTAAAAACAGAGAACAATATTTTTGGTGGCATGAGTTTTCTATGGAACACCCCTGGAAGTGCCTGGTATGCACAGGCACTGTGGGAACACTACGCTTTTACAAAAGACAAAAATTATTTACAAAATTTTGCTTACCCGATTATAAAAGAAATCGCTGAGTTTTGGGATGATCATTTAAAAAGAAGACCTGACGGCACTTTGGTTTCGCCATTGGGCTGGTCGCCGGAACATGGCCCAACGGAAGACGGCGTAACACACGATCAGCAAATTGTGTTTGATCTGTTTACCAACTATATTGAAGCTGCGGAAGTTTTAGGTATTGATGCTGATTACAAAAAACATATTGCTGATTTAAAAGCACATTTATTAAAACCTAAAATCGGAAAATGGGGTCAGCTGCAGGAATGGGAAACTGATCGTGATGATCCAAAAGATCAGCACAGACATATCTCCCATCTTTTTGGACTGCACCCGGGAAGGGAAATCAGTACCATTAAAACGCCAGAACTGGCAAAAGCAGCGCGGGTAACCTTAACTGCCCGGGGGGATGAATCAACCGGCTGGTCGATGGCCTGGAAAATGAATTTTTGGGCACGTTTACAGGATGGAAACCATGCTTATAAAATCTTACAAAACTTTATCACGCCTGTTGGAGGCTCAGGTACCGATTATAACAAAGGCGGTGGCATTTATACCAATCTGTTCTGCGCACATCCACCCTTTCAAATTGACGGAAACTTTGGCTATACTGCAGGTATTTCGGAAATGTTGCTGCAAAGCCAAACTGGCGAATTACAGTTTTTACCAGCTTTACCTGATCAATGGGCAGCAGGAAGTATACAGGGATTAAGGGCACGTGGTAATTTCGAAATTACCGATTTGCAATGGAAGGATGGTAAAGTTGTGAAACTATCAATCAAATCCTTATCGGGTGAAGATTGTATTGTGAGGTCTCCCAATGCGTTAAAACATAAAGTTAAGGGCATTGATGAGCAAACATTAGGAAAGGACTTTAAATACAGTTTTAAAACGCAGGTTGGGAAAGTGTATCGTTTTGAAGGATAGCGCGGAGATCGGGTGATGATTTATAGGATTGAATTAGAGAATGATTGAATCACATGTTGGATATAAATTAGCCCATTCTATCATTCAAAACCCACTCATTCAATCATTCCCTTTAAAACATTCCTTTGCAAATTTCCGTTTTATCATAAAAGAAATGCCATGAGTACATCCAATAAGATAATAACCGAACATAATGCCAAAGCTGTGGTGCTTGATTTTATCAATGCCTTAAATGCCGAAAACTTTGAAATGGCCAGAGCACAACTGCAGGATGATATGACTTTTAAAGGTGTGATGGGCGAAAGAAGTGGCGCTGATATTTATATCGAAGACATGAAGAAAATGAAATTCAAATACAATGTTAAAAAGGTATTTGTAGATCAGGAAGAAGTTTGCCTTTGGTATGATATTAACATGGGTGAAAAAACAATCTTTTCAAGCGGCTGGTACAAACTGGAAGACGAGAAGATTAAATCGTTCCAGGTAATATTCGATCCGAGGCCAATTTTATAAGATTTATTTATGTATGTAACTGTCATTCTGAGGGATAATTTATTTTATAAAATCAATATGACCGTATCGTCATTTCGACCGCAGTGGAGAAATCTTTTTACATAGTTCAAGGATTTCTCCATTTCGCTGCGCTTCAGTCGAAATGACGGCGATTTTTTAAATCTGTCATTGATAACTGAGCTTCAGGATCTTTAGTGGTTTTAAATACCAATAGATTTTTATGTTCTATTACGTTTCATCTAATAACTATCGACCAAAATGACCGGTTGCAACAACCATTAGCAAACCTGCTTAAGCTTCTTAACAATAATGTGGTTATCTTCCAATTGAAAAAGAAACATTAAAAACTCATCCGTTTCACTGATTTCAATGCTTTTAACGGCGCCAGATTGGCCCTTTCCATCCGTTATAACCTCTCCTACCTTAATTTCTAAAAGTGTTGATGTTGGCAAACTATCGTTAACAGCGATCATTTTTGTGAAGGTAAGCGCAAAGTAAAACAGGTTTGTTCAGGCGTAGAAGATACATCAAGGGTACCATCATGTGCGCTGGCAATTTCTGAGGCAATGTAAAGGCCTAAACCCAGGCCTTTCTGATTGGGTTCTACCTCACCTCTCGAAAAAGGCTGAAATAGGCGCTCCATAGCAGCTGCTGGTATTTGTTTGCCCTTATTCGCTACGCAAAGATTAAACTCTTCGGTATTGCTAAATGCGGTAATTTCTACGGCAGAATCTGATGGTGAATAATTTAAAGCGTTAGCCAGCAAATTAGAAAAAAGCTGCGCAATACGTTTCCCGTCCGCATGAACAGGATGATCAAAATTAAAGTTTACCTTAATAGCTCTTGATGGCCAAATGGCCTGTAACTCTTCGACCACCTGGAGCAGCAACTTTTCTAAATCTTCATCTGGTGTTTTAGTAATGGTAATGCCCTCGCCTAATCTTCCGCTGGCAAAATCGAGCATGTTCTCAATCAAACCATTCATCCTAAAAGAAGAATCTTTTATAATTTTAGTGATACGGCCACTGCGTTCATCTACATTCAAACGCGATAAAAGCTGCGCACTGTTTGAAATTGCATTTAGTGGATTTCGTAAATCGTGACCCAAAATGGCAATAAACTGATCTCTTAAAACAGCTATCTCTTGTTCTTTTTTTAATTCTCTCTCTGTTTTCGCAAGTTCTTCCAGTGCGTCTAAATGAAAGGCAATTAAGTCGGCAAACATGGTAAACATACCTGTAACCGTTGGATTTTTTAGTTTAGCAGGTTTAGGATCAATGGCACAAAGTGTACCGAAAAACATACCATTTTTTAACTTGATGGGTACTGAAATGTAACTCTGAAAACCATACATTAACGGCGTATGGTGATGTGCAAAATCTGGATCTTCTGCCACATGGTCAATGATAACTGCCTGTTGATGCTGCCTGATCTCGTTACAGATGGTTGTTTCCAGTTTAAGTTCGCCTCCCACAGCTAACCCGAAATTTATTTCATCACGAACAGCACAAATAGTCCATGTATCTGATGTTACCCTGGCCACTGCCGAAAAGCCCATTCCTGTGGTTCTACAAACAATTTCTAAAATATGTGCAACTGCAGGAATCTTACTTATAGATTCGATATCGTTAAGGATGGTTTTACTAGAATTTTGCAACACTAAAGGCTATAATTTTCAAGCAATTTACAAATATTTACGTGATGCAAAAAACAGTAACCGGTGTTTTAACACAGCTTTTACATAGATTGATTGCTTTATTCCTAATTTGCGTAGAAAGTCGCGAATTAACATCAAATTTTAAAGATAAAACAAAACCGTATTGATTAGAATTGAACAGAATATAAAAACCAGTCAATAACACCAATCAATACGGTCGGCTATATTAAGCTTTTAATAAAGCTGGTTTCTCATGATAAGTTTTCCAAAGCAGTTCACCAAATAAGGTGTTAGACCAGGCAAACCAGGCCCTGGTAAAGTTTGCAGGATTGTCTTTATTAAAAGCTTCGTGCATGAAACCTTTGCCAGCGTGCGTTTTACGCAAAGTATCTATACAATATTTAATCTCTGCATCATCTTTCGAAGTTAAGGCACGCATGGTAATGCTCATCGGCCAGATCATGTCCTGACCAACATGCGGACCACCAATGCCTTCTCCAGCTGTACCTTTAAAGAAGTAAGGATTATCTTTTGAAAGCGCAAATTTTCTTGTATTTTGATAAATCGGATCTTCAATTTTCATAGCACCCAGATAAGGTAAACCCAATAAACTTGGTACGTTCGAATCATCCATTAAATACGAACTCCCAAAACCATCTATCTCAAAGGCGTAAATTTTGCCATATTTCGGGTGATTTACAACAGCATGTTTTTGAAGCGCAGCATTTACCTCATCGGCAAGATTTAACAAGTTACTTTCTAATGTTTTATCGCTGTTTAGGGCCTTAATCATTTCTGCTGCCTGCTTTAAGCTTGATACGGCAAAGAAATTAGAAGGAACAAGGAAAGGAAAAATGGTGGCATCATCACTCGGACGGAAGGCTGAACAGATTAAGCCAACCGGATTTACCGGAAAACCATAACCCGCCATTGGTAACGAATCTGTAGGTTTTGTAGTTTCTCTTTGGAAATGGTATGGGCCTTTATCTGTTTTGCGCTGTTGCTCTTTAAAAGTTTTTAAAGTGGCTTCAATTCCTTTTTTCCAGTCGGCATCGAATGGTGTTTTATCACCTGTTTTTTTCCAGTAGTGGTAAGCCAAACGGATAGGGTAACACAGAGAGTCGATTTCCCACTTGCGTTCGTGTACACCCGGTTGCATAGCGGTTTCATCAGTTTTCCACTCGCCTACTTTGTTGACATCGCCATAAAAAGCATTCGCATAAGGATCTTTTAAAATGCATTTGGTTTGGTGGATAATTACACCGGCAATCAGTTTTTTTAGCGGCTCGTCTTCATTTACAAATTGAAGGTAAGGCCAAACCTGAGCAGAACTATCTCGTAGCCACATGGCATCAATATCTCCAGTAATTACATAAGTATCTGGTCTGCCGTTTTTTTCTGAATGATAAACCGTCGTATCTAAGGTATTTGGGAAACAGTTTTCGAACAGCCAGGCCAATTCAGGGTTTTTAACATTTGCCTGGAAAGTTTTAATGGCGGCATCTACAGCTTTACTTTGAAAATGTCGTTTCGCGGCAGCTACACGTACCACAGGAAATTCTGGTGCAAGATCGGCAGCAAAAGAAAATTTCGATGCAACAACTCCTGCCCCTAACAAGCCTGTGTTTTGTATAAATGTTCTTCTTTTCATTATGATGTATTATGATATTTTGGTTTAATTTTTATGGAACGGAACGCATTCTATTATCAATCATATAAATGGTAATGATAACATATTATTCGGTTAGTCCTTAACAAATATTATGATAATTTTTCGAACATCAAAATCATGATGATCAATTAAACCATTCCTAAATCGATTTTCTTATACAGTATATGGAAATAGATTCAGTTCACATTCTGATGTCCTAAGGTAATCAAGTATATCTGTAAAAATAATTCTGAATGCTTATATTTAAACATCCAAACCTATTTTTATGAATGCTGATCACGTGCCCCTATCAAAGCGAATTTTATCCATCGATATATTACGTGGGTTAGTGATGATCATTATGGCGCTGGATCATACGAGAGATTTCTTTCATATCAGTGCCATGACAGGCGATCCACTAAATCCTGAAACCACTACGGGATTGTTATTTTTTACCCGTTGGATTACCCATTTCTGTGCACCAACCTTTGTTTTTTTGTCTGGATTATCGGCATATCTGTCAGCCCAAAACAAAACACCAGCTCAGGCAAGTTCATTTTTATTAAAACGGGGTTTATGGTTAATCCTGATAGAAATTATTGTGATCACATTCGGGTTAACCTTTAATCCATCATATAATTTTATTATTCTTCAGGTGATCTGGGCTATTGGCACCAGTATGATAATCCTCGGATTGACCAGTCGTATTTCTTATAAAACTGTGCTCATAGCTGGCCTGATATTGGTTTTTGGACATAATCTTTTCAATTTATTCCCTGCTCCAGCAGACTCAAATGGTGGCTTGATCTTAAAAATATTTTTCACAGCGTCGGGAACTATTTTGCCGGTTTCCAGTACTCATCTTGTTGGTGTATTTTATGCCATCCTGCCCTGGACAGGTGTGATGTTTGTGGGTTATGGAGTTGGTGCATGGTATAAAAAAGGCTACGCTGCCGAGCGCAGACAGCGCAATTTATTAATTGTGGGTTTGCTCACGATCTTCGTATTTATCTCCCTGAGGTTGATCAATATATATGGCGATCCTACTCCGCGAAAAGAATATCACGACTTTTTTAAGAATTTGCTTGCCTTTTTTAATGTAAGCAAATATCCACCATCGTTACAGTATACCGCCATGACTTTAGGTCCGGCTATGTTATTTTTGGCTTTCACCGAAAACCTGAATAACTGGTTTACCAGGATAACTTCGGTGTATGGCGCGGTGCCTTTCTTTTATTATGTACTGCACTTTTATATGTTGCATATCCTACTTGTAATTGTATTTTTTGCCACAGGGTACACAAGTAAGGAGATTGTACAAATTCCGTTCTGGTTTAGGCCGGCTACATTTGGTTTTGATTTGCCAATAGTGTATTTAATATGGTTTTGTGTAGTAGCAACCTTGTATTTACCCTGTAGATGGTTTAAACGGTACAAAGAAAACCACAAAAAGTGGTGGTTAAGGTATGTTTAACAAAGAGCGTCTATCATAAAGGAGATTTCACCTCAGATAATAAAGTTTGTTTTAATAACAGATTGTCATTCTGAACAGTTGGTCGTCATTCCCGCGCAGGCGGGAATCTTAATGCAAGTAGCTTTACGATTCCCTATCAACCAAATAGCTATCGGATTGGGAATGAATAACCCCATATTAAAGATTTCTCCATTCCGTTGCACTTCAGTCGAAATGACGCCTCCCCCGAACAAAAACGAATTTACCGATCCCGATTTAACCAATACACGTTGATAAGCCGGTAATGTTAAATCATCAACAACTATTCCTCTGGTAGTGCTGGCGTGCACAAAAAAACCATTATTGAGGTAAACCCCAACATGATCTACATCATTGCCGCCAAAAGAGAAAAACACCAGATCTCCTTCCTTTAAATTATCAATGTTTTTACGCTTTACCACATTGGCCTGCTCACGCGAAATACGCGGAAGCGTAACCCCGTAAATTTCTTTTTCCAGTAAAAATGCAAATCCAGAACAATCAATCCCGCCTTTATCCAATCCGCCAAACCGGTACCTCACCCCTGTCCAATCGGTGATGAAACGATAGAGCTGTTTGCTTTGTAAATTTGCCATAGCATCAGCAGCTTTCGAAGCTTTTGTATCACTTTTAACCGTATATTTTCTTGTTCCGCAAGAAGTTATGATGATTGAGAGAACTAAAATTAAAAAAAAGGAATATTTAGTTTTTATCATAATTTTAATTCTTTTGATCGCACATTCATATAGATGTTTACAATACTAACATCTGTGTTCATCCTTTTTATCTGTGGTTAATTCTTTATTAACCGCTGTATTTCGTCTAATTTTAACAGCGCCTCGACAGGTGTTAACGCGTTTACATCCAAATTATTGAGTGTATCGCGGATTTTCACCAAAACAGGATCATCAATCGCGAACATCTGCAACTGGTAAGCCTGGTTCTGTACTTTTTTAATGCTGTCTTTGATGCTTTGTCCTTCTGTACGGTCTATTTCCAGTTTCTTCAGGATCTCATTGGCCCGACCGATTAGTTTTGTTGGCATGCCGGCCATTTTTGCTACATGTATCCCAAAACTATGTTCACTGCCACCAGGAATCAGTTTCCTCAAAAAGATCACCTTATTGGTCATTTCTTTTACCGATACATTAAAGTTTTTAATGCGCGGCATGGTATTGGCCAGTTCGTTTAGCTCATGGTAGTGTGTAGCGAATAAGGTTTTTGGTCGCGCTGTTGGGTGCTGATGCAAAAACTCGGCAATAGCCCAGGCAATTGAAATGCCATCATAGGTGCTCGTTCCACGGCCAATCTCATCAAGTAAGATTAAACTATCATCCGAAATATTGTTCAGGATACTGGCCGTTTCATTCATTTCGACCATGAATGTACTTTCTCCTGAAGAGATATTGTCAGATGCCCCTACACGGGTAAAAATCTTATCTACAATACCCACTTCTGCATCCTTGGCAGGAACGAAGGAACCCATTTGCGCCATCAGTACAATCAGCGCGGTTTGCCTTAAAATGGCCGACTTACCCGCCATGTTGGGACCAGTAATCATAATAATCTGCTGACTCTCAGTATCAAGGTATACATCATTCGTAATGTATTCTTGCCCCACCGGCAGTTGTTTTTCAATTACCGGGTGGCGCCCGCCTTTAATGTCAAGCACCTTATTCTCGGTAACTTTGGGTTTGTTATAGTGGTTTTTAACAGCCAGCTGTGCGAAACACAATAAACAATCGAGCTGTGCAATTAAAAATGAATCAAGTTGGATCGGTTTAATGTAACTGGCTGTTTCGTACATCAGTTCGTTATATAAACGGATTTCAATAGCCTGGATCTTTTCTTCCGCACCTAAAATCTGATCTTCATATTCTTTAAGTTCAGGCGTAATGTAGCGCTCTGCATTTACCAGTGTTTGTTTACGGATCCAGCCTTCTGGTACTTTATCCTTATGGGTATGGGTAACTTCTAAATAGTAACCAAAAACATTATTAAAAGCAATTTTTAAGGATGGAATACCTGTTGCCTCTGCTTCGCGTTTCTGGATCTGCACCAGGTAATCTTTACCACCAAAGGCAATTTTACGTAAGCGGTCTAAATCTTCGTCAATTCCATCCGCAATTACATTTCCTTTAATCAGCAATGCAGGTGGCTCGGGCTGTAATTCCCTTTCAATCCTCTCGCGGATGGCCAAACATGGATTTAACTGATCTGCTATTTTAATCAGGAAAGGATTTTTAGAATCAGCGGCCAGTTTTTTAACCGCCTCAATATGATAAAGCGCACGTTTTAAGGCAACCAGTTCCCTTGGCCCTACACGTTGCAGGCCTACTTTAGAAATGAGTCGTTCTAAATCGCCAATCTGTTTAATGTTATTTAGAAATTCGCCTTGTAGTTCCTCATGTTTTACAAAATACTCCACCATCCCCAGTCGTTCCTGGATTGGTTTCAATTCTTTTAATGGCATAATGATCCATTTCTGCAACAAACGGGCACCCATTGGCGTACAGGTATGATCCAGAATGTCGAACAAGGTTACCGCATTATCATTAGGTGAATTCACCAATTCCAGGTTACGAATGGTGAAACGGTCTAACCACATGTAACGGTCTTCCTCAATACGGCCAATCGAACTGATATGTTGCAGATTACGGTGTTCAGTTTCGCCCAGGTAGTGTAAAATCACACCAGCTGCTACAATTCCACTCTGTAAACGTTCTACTCCAAAACCTTTTAACGATGAAACTTCAAAGTGTTTCATCAGGGTTTCGTTCCCGAAATCGGTGGTAAAAGGCCATTCATCTAAACCAAAAGTGTAAAAACGGTCGCCGAAGTTTTCGGTAAAAACCTGTCTTTTAGATTTCTGAAAAATAACCTCTGTTGGTTTAAAGCCTTGTAAGAGTTTATCAATATAATCGCTGTTACCTTGTGCAATTAGAAATTCGCCTGTTGAAATATCTAAAAATGAAACGCCCAGCTGTGTTTTATCAAAGAAAACGCAGGCAAGGAAATTATTCGATTTTTGGTTTACAATATTATCGCCATAAGCTACACCAGGGGTAACCAACTCGGTTACACCACGTTTAACAATGGTTTTTGTCGTTTTAGGATCCTCGAGTTGATCGCATATCGCTACACGCTGACCAGCCCTAACCAGTTTAGAAAGGTAATTATCTAACGAGTGATGCGGAAAACCAGCCAGCTCCAATGCACCGCCATTGGCCCTGTACCCCTTCTGGTGAGTACAATGCCTAAAATCTGTGCCGTTTTAATGGCATCTTCGCCAAAGGTTTCATAAAAATCGCCAACCCTAAATAGTAAAAGTGCACCCGGATACTTCGCTTTAATTGCGTTGTATTGCTGCATTAACGGGGTTTCTTTATTCGTGTCTTTAGCCAAAACTGAAATTAATTTACAAAAGCCATAAAGATAACACGAATAAGTATTTTACAACTGTTTTGTTGAAAAGTTAAAAAAAAATTGGTTTTTTAACCGGTTAACTGTTTAAATCGGTTAATCGTAGGATTTCACAGTTAACCAATTTATAAATGTTATAACCCAGTTGTATATTATTTACTTCATCAACAATTGACCAATTTACGTTTAACCATGATTTGGAAATGAAGGGTTCTGTGCATTTCGGGTTATACAGTCCTGTTATCCGCTTTACTTCGTTACACTCGTGTTCGCTCCTACCAGGTTTAGGTACAATGGTCTGTTATAACCCAGTTGTATATTATTTTACTTCCATCAACAATTGACCAATTTACAGTTAACCATGATTTGGAAATGAAAGGTTCTGCGCATTTCGGGTTATACAGTCCTGTTATCCGCTTTACTTCGTTACACTCGTGTTCGCTTCTACCAGTTTTAGGTACAATGGTCTGTCATAACCCAGTTGTATAAATTAACACTAATTAAAAACGTTTCTTACAGTTGTGTGTTACGTTTATATAATTTAACCTAATATTTTTAATTATGACGATCCAACTGAATACCGACAAAAATTTAACCATACACCAGGAATACGATGAAAAAATCCAAACCCAGTTAAGTGAGGGTTTGAGCAGATACAGCGATTTAATTACGCGTTTAGAAGTTCATCTGTCTGATGAAAACGGCAGTAAAGATGGTTTAGACGATAAAAGATGTTTGTTGGAGGCCAGGATTACTGGTAAAGAACCTTTAGCCGTTACCAATATGGGCAACACCTACGATTTAGCCATTGCAGGCGCTTTAACCAAATTAAAAAGTGCTTTAGAAAAAGTGGCTGGAAAAATGAAGGCACATTAAATCCATTCGTCACCCTGAATTTAGTTCAGGGTCTATCGAACAAAATATTTTTATAATAAAAAAGCAATCTGATCAGATTGCTTTTTTATTATTATAACGTTGTCGTTTATCTCTATTGTTAAACAGAGTTTAACATTTACTTTTTAGAAATTCAAATTTAGTACCTGCTACAGCGTTCCTAAACATGGCATCATTTTCCTCATCAACCGTGCTTATATGAATATTACCTTCTTTGCAAATTGAACCGATCATAGTTTGAAATTCATCAGTAAAATAAACATATTGAACAATACCATTTTTACTTACCAAATCCGAAAGGTGCTTAACAAACTGAACCATATTTTGCTTATTTAGGATTAAGCCCCCTTTAAAATCCTTACCTATATCTTCATTTTTGAGAAATTCCATCCCCTTTTTAAAGTTTTTATATTTTTCTTCCCTAAATCTCCATGCTAACTTTTCATCTCCCAAGAATATAAAACAATCTGATTTTATCCCGTCTAAAAGATGATTGAGTTCTTTCCCTAGTGCTTGAGTATGTTTTTTATTAGTTTTTGATGTTATGGTTAAAATATAATTGGCGAAGGTTTCCGGATAGAAATAATCATAATCTTCAATTTTTTCATTAAAATTCCTCTGCGGAAATATTGGATATTTAGCAAGGCATTCCTTCCTTTTAATCTTTTTAATCACCTTATAGCTGTTTTTTAAACCAGCTGCTCAATATACCCTAAAAACAGTTTTAAAGCTCTCTTTCTGTCATCGGTAACCTCAAACTGAAGTTTGTGGTATAGATAATCTTCCAGATCGAAATTCAATACCTCCGGTAACTCTTGCAAAACTTCTTTTCTATGATCAAGGCCAAATTTTAAAGCGGCATTAAATTCATCTTTAAAGTCCTTTGAAATTTCTTTGTTTGCCACCCAGGCAGCATACATAAAAGGTAAACCGGTAAAATTTTTCCACTCCTCACCCATATCATAAGCGTAAGCAAAATCGTCTTTTTTACCAAATGTCCTGTCTCCTATTAAAACAAAGGCATCTGTTTTTGCAGTTGCATCAGTCGTAAACTCCACTTCTTTTTTCCAATAGAATTTTAGTAAAACTTTGGCTAAATTGTTTGATGTACGCGAGTGGGCATCTAGTCTTACCGTTTTAATTTCCTGGGCAGGAACTTCACTAAAGATGAATACAGAGTTTACACCTCCATCACTTCCGATACAATAATCGGCCACAATATTGGCATTTGGAACCAGGGGAATAGCTGCAACAGGCATTAAGCCGATATCAGCCTGACCGTTAATTACTTTAGCTGCACAATCAGAAGGGATATCTAAACTTAAATCAATTTTATTTATGATGTCAGAATGTTCTAGTCCGTATATAAAAGCTTTAGTGTTGGTGTAAGCAACAGCAGATATTTTAATCTTATTCAAAGTATTATGTTTTGCGCTTCACGTTTGGCGTTAAGCGTATTATTAAATTACTAAACCGTCTAAATGGACGGCCTCCGCCATGGTTAGTGTCCTCACGAACAATTACTTATTTCGTTTCGTGGAGACACGAAACGGGGCCGTTTATTCCCCAATTACTAAACCGTCTAAATGTATTGCGCTGTTAAATTCGAGCACGGTAAATTTCCCATCTTCAAAACCCATTTTATAAAGTACGGTGTTCTGGTGTGGGAATTCGGTCATCAAGCTTAATGGTTTGCCTAATAATAAGCAAAGAAAAACCCGCATTGCTCTACCATGCATGCAAAGTAAAACCGTCTTTTCTTCAGGTCTCGTCATTAAAACTTCCATGGGTTGTTTCAAACGCTCGTAAACATCCTGCACGCTTTCGCCACCTTCAAAATGAGCCGTATAATCTCCATCTTCCCAGCTTTGCAACATCTCACGGAAAGCCTCACGCGCATCTTCAGTATTCGGTTTTCCTTCCCAAACACCCCAGGCCAACTCATCTAATCCCGAAAGCTTTTCCCAGGGTAATTTAGCATCAATAAACTTCTGAACAGTTTGCCAGGTACGTTTTAAATCAGAAGTGTAAATCTTATCAAAAGGAATATCCTTATATTTTTGATAAAAAGCCTCTGCCTGTGCCCTTCCCAAATCATTTAAGTCAGAATTTATACCTCTGCCCTGTACTATGCCTTGTCTGTTAAGTTCCGTTTCGCCGTGGCGTATGATGTATATTTCTTTCATCTAATTAATTATTGAATGAGAGATTTTTGAGTGATTGAATGTTTAATTTAACGCTTAATATCTATCATTCACTCATTCTATCATTCTATTATTCCGTCATTCTATCACTAATTCACCACAGGTAATTTATAATATTGCGGTTTCTTCTCTTCCTCAAAAACAACATGCTCGAAATCCGTAACCACATTATATAAAGTATCGCGCTCTATTGCTTTTCTGCCTACTTGTTTGATCAAATTCACCAATTCTTTAGTACTCATTGCAGGTGTTTGTTCTTCAGCTCCTGCCATTGAATATATTTTGGTGGTATCATCCAAAGTACCGTCGATATCATCCACACCATAATTTAAGGACAACTGCGCTGTTTCGCGACTGATCATCGCCCAATACGCTTTAATGTGATCAAAGTTATCCATATAGATACGGGCAATGGCATAGTTTCTTAAATCTTCAATTACTGACGATTCGGGCACATTGCTCATCTGGTTATGCTGATTTCTGAATTTTAATGGAATAAAAGTCTGGAAACCACCCGTACGATCCTGTAGTTCACGGAGTTTCTCCATGTGGTCTACGCGGTGCCAGTATTTTTCGATATGTCCATAAAGCATGGTCGCATTACTGCGCATGCCCAGTTTGTGCCATTCTTCATGTATATCCAGCCATTGCTGCCCGGTACATTTATCTTTAGCAATCTGTTCTCTGATTTCAGGGTGAAAAATCTCTGCCCCACCACCCGGTATTGATTCCAATCCGGCTTCTTTCATCAAACGCATACCTGTTGCGTAATCGATTTTAGCTTTTTTGAAAATATAGTGGTACTCAACAGGCGTTAATGCTTTAACATGCAGATCTGGACGGTGTTGTTTAATAGCCGTGAATAAGGCCGAATAAAATGCCACATCGTATTGTGGAAGCACGCCCCCAACAATATGTACCTCCGTTACCGGTTCACCATCGTATTTTTTAACGATATCTAGCATTTGCTCCATCGTTAAAGCCCAGCCTTCTTCTTTTTGTTTGATTAAACGAGAGTAGGAGCAAAACTTGCAGTCGTAAACACAAAGATTGGTTGGTTCTAAGTGAAAGTTTCGGTTGAAATAAGTTTTATCACCGTGTCTTTTTTCACGGATGTAATTTGCGAGGACACCCAGGTAACCTAGTTCGGCATGTTCGTAAAGATGCACACCTTCCTCAAATGTAATCCGTTCTCCGTGAAGAACTTTGTGTGCTATGTTTTGTAATTCAGTTGATAAATTGGTATCAGCTAATATTTTTTCAACTTGCTCAGTTGTATTCATTCCTGATTTATTTTGAACAAAAATACAATAATGAGGCGATTTGAAAATCATTTTCTTGTAACAAACCGTGATTTTTGAATCTCAATCTTAATAATTAACCACAGATGAACACTGATAAACACAGATATTGATTGCTTTTATTTTTGTAAAATCTCCTAGCATCGTCATCTCGACTGGAACGCAGTGGAATGGAGAGATCTATCTTTATAGATTTCTCGACTTCGTTGCAATCGCTCGAAATGACGACACTTTAGAGGAAACTATAAAGATAGATCAGTAACGGTTACAAAAAAAGCACCTCTTTTCAGAAGTGCTCTTATTATGTTTTTCAAAGGTAGATGAAATTATCTTGCAGCAGGCGTAAAGGTTAATACGATGTTTGCAGTTTTACCACCAAATTCGATTGGCGATTTTAAGATCATTTGTGTGCTGGAAAGGTCAGTTAATACTAAACGGTAACCTTCTGTTACGTTTTTAGCTTTATCACCTTCAAAGATTTTTTTGAACTGGAAAGTCTGGTCTTTAGGTGCAGCCGACCAGAAGATAGTCTGCATTACCGAACCACAAGCACTTGATGCTGGTAAAGTGTAAGAACCATTACCGCTATTGGTTAAGTTCCATGTACTTCCCTGGAAACACTTGTACGATTTCTCTCCAAATAATCCCTGAACAGCGCCATCAGGCAATCCTTCTAAAGCTACATTACTCACCACCCATTCGCGAACAACTGTACCTCTGCTACCTGTTACGCCTGCAGTTACTCTTTTTGCAGTATTACAACTTTGTAACATTACTAAAGTAGAACATGCTATTGCGATAGCTATAAATAATCTTTTCATTTTTTGTTTAATTAAATTTCGACAAACTTGTTACATAAATCTTGCCAAAACCATTACGAACCTTAAATTAGCGCCAAATTATTAAATTGCTTCCCGATATCATTTTGATCAAAACTAATTATTATGAAACCCGAAACCCTTGCTATTCACGCTTCTAATCTCGTAAAAAGTGCTACAGGTGATGTTACGCCGCCAATTAATCTATCCACTACTTTTTTTCGTGGCGAAGATGGTGGTTATCCCGGTGGGCACATGTATAGCAGGGTAAGTAATCCAAACCGGTCTGCTCTAGAAAACACTGTCGCTAAATTAGAATATGGCGAAGATGCAGCTGCTTTTTCTTCGGGTAATACCTGCGGACTGGCCATGTTCCAGGCTTTAAAACCGGGTAGCCATATTATTGCACCGGATGACATGTACTGGGGAATTAAAAAACAGCTGCTAACCATTTTTAATGAAAGTCTGGAATTTGATTTTGTTGATCAAACGGATTTGAACCTGATAGAAAGCAGCATTAAACCCAATACGCAGTTAATCTGGATTGAAACGCCATCAAACCCTTTGCTAAAGGTTACAGATATTGAAGAAATTGCCAGAATTGCTAAAGCAAAAAATATCACCCTGGTTTGCGACAGCACCTTTGCCTCTCCAATTTTACAGAATCCAATATTATTGGGTGCCGATATAGTAATGCACAGCAGCACCAAATATTTAGGAGGCCATAGTGATGTGCTTGGTGGGATTTTAATTACGTCCAAAAAAGATGAATTATGGGAGCGCATCAAAAACATACAACAAACTGGTGGTACGGTACCCTCTCCTTTCGATTGCTTTTTATTAACCAGAAGCATTAAAACCCTGGCCTACCGCATGAAAGGCCATTGCGAAAACGGAAAAAAAGTAGCCGACTATTTAAACGGGCATCCAAATGTTGAAGCTGTATTTTATCCTGGGTTGGAAAGTCACCCACAACATGAAATTGCCAAAAAACAGATGAAAGATTTTGGCGGGATGATGTCATTCCTGGTTAAGGGCGATGCTGAAGCCGCTCATAAAGTGGCAAATAAAGTTCAGCTATTTGCACAGGCAACCAGTTTAGGTGGTGTAGAGAGTTTGATTGAACACCGTTATTCAGTAGAAGGACCGGATAGTAAAACACCCAAAAATTTACTCCGCATTTCAGTAGGCTTAGAGCATGTAGACGATATTATCGCCGATTTAGCGCAGGCGTTGGGTTAAAGTATAAAACCTATGAGGTCTTTAAGACCTTATAGGTTTCTAGTTATTTCGAACCTTTGTTGCTAAACCCGATTGCAGCGATATCCTTTTTGGCTGTCACCCTGAGCGAAGTCGAAGGGTAGCCAAAAAGATAAAGCGTAAAGCGGGACTGCAATCTCCTAAGGACTACAGTACCCTAATTTTCCAAAACTTACTTAGGATTACAAATCGTGGTCAACTTTAACAAATAGTTAGCCTCCAATGGTTCATTAGTTTGCGCTAAACGTTGAGAACCGGTATTGGCAGGACAAGCAATATCCCCTGCTGCATCATAAACCAGTTTATTTCCGTTCGCCAATAATTCTTTTGGAACATATACCTGCACTTTGGTGATTGAATAACCAGAAGGAAAATAACGCACATAATAACCGTCAGGGTGTTTGGTCCAGATGCCACTTGGCACATCACTTCTTGGTGGAGCCATACCTGCTATAATAGCATATCTTTCCATGTCGGCATAAGTATAATTTCCAGAAGACACCAGTTGACGGATATTATTTTCTGCTTCAAAAACGGCTTTCACACCTGAAGGTAACTGGTCCTTAGCTTTTTCCATTACATCGAAAGGTAAAACACCTAAAGCGCCACCTTCCAATTGCGTAAGTTGTTTTGGCGTTAACAATTTAATTGCAGTTACTTTCACTTGTCCGTTAAAATCGGCAAATTTTGTTCTGGCAATAATGGTCCAAAGTAAGGCCTGGATATCATGCTGTTCTACTTCAGGATGTTTTTCTGCGCTTTTCAAAATAGAAACCACAATTTCTTCTTTCGGGCCCAAAACTGGGGCAAACATGTAACCATCGCCCTTTGATGGCGCAAAAGTTCCGGCTTTAAGGCAGTAGCTTTTGTTGGTCATTTCGTACAGACCTTCGCAGAGTACAAAACCGCCATCTGGATTTTTAGGCAGTAAATACAAGGGCTGAGCTTTTAAATTGAATGAATTAATAAAATCAGGCAGCTTTTCGCCTTCCCTGTTTACATCCTCAAAGTTGGTGGTAATGGCAGCTGGCTGTTTTAAAAACCTGTCTACGCCTAAAGCTTTAGCACCCTGAGCAGTGCCGACTTTCAATAATTTATCTTTCAAACCTCCGAATTGGGCGTTTGCATTAGTTAAACACATTACAGTGAATAGCAGGCCTAAGCCTAGAACTCTTATATTTTTCGTCATAGTCATATTTAGATAGGTCACACAAACTTAGAATTTTAAGTGCTAATTTTTATATTAAAAGTTCTAATTTGTCGCTACCCAATAAAATACATTACTGATTTTCATACGATTAACAAAAAATCAAAATTTTATTTTGTGAATTAAAATTAAATTCAGACATTTGAAATATTATTTGGTAGAAAGCTAAATAAAAGTCAATCTTCACAGGTTGATTTATAAAGAAGTGGCGAGAGACTGGCTCGATGACCCACTGGCAACCCTCAGAAAGAGAAGGTGCCAATTCCTGACCGGATAACATGGTGTTATCTGGAGATATAAATTAGAACTGATGAAAACATTAAATCTTCAATCGCTAAGCGAACCCAGTGCAAACCTTAAAAAGATAGAACAAACTTCTATTTCTACTTTTTTTTATAGATGTGCAATTACTTGTATGTGCTGTTGCATACAGTAATTTAAAAAATCTTCCTTTTTTGTTTCTTTCAAACTGGAAGGTCCCGAAACATCGGGATACGCCCTGCTAGGTTTTAAAATTAACCTAAATCACTACGTCTCATCATTCAACAAATAAAACAGAAATCATGTCAACATCATATAAATTTGAAACTTTACAATTACACGCTGGCCAGGAAATAGATCCAACAACAGGCTCGAGGGCTGTACCGATTTACCAAACTACTTCTTACGGATTTAAAAACGCTGAGCATGGCGCCAACTTATTTGCTTTAAAAGAGTTTGGCAACATTTACACCAGGATCATGAATCCGACTAATGATGTTTTCGAAAAACGTATTGCAGCTTTAGAAGGTGGTGTAGCTGCTTTGGCGGTAGCTTCAGGACAGGCTGCACAGTTTATAGCGTTAAACAACATTTTGGAAGCCGGCGATAGTATCGTTTCTTCATCTCACATTTACGGTGGAACTTATAACCAGTTTAAAGTTGCTTTTAAACGTTTAGGTATCCATGTCGATTTTGCGAATCCAGATGTGCCTGACGAATTTGAAGCTAAAATTACCGACAAAACGAAAGCCATTTATCTCGAAACCATTGGCAACCCGGCATTTAGTGTTCCTGATTTTGAGAAAATTGCTGCAATTGCAAAGAAATACGATCTACCTTTAGTTGTTGATAATACTTTTGGCGCAGGAGGTTATTTGTTTAAGCCTTTAGAACATGGAGCAAACATTGTTGTAGAATCGGCAACAAAATGGATTGGCGGACACGGAACAAGCATTGGTGGTGTGATCATTGATGGCGGAAACTATAACTGGGGCAACGGTAAATTCCCTCAATTCTCTGAACCATCAGCAGGTTATCATGGTTTGGTTTTCAGCGATGTTTTCGGCATCGGCGGACCATTTGGCAATATTCAGTTTATCATCCGTGCACGTGTGGAGGGATTAAGAGATCTTGGCCCTGCCCTATCCCCTTTTAATTCTTTCCTTTTATTGCAGGGCTTAGAAACCTTATCGCTCCGTGTACAACGCCATGTTGACAATGCTTTGGAACTGGCTACCTGGTTAGAAAACCATCCATTGGTTCAGGAAGTACAATATCCGGGATTAGCGAGCAGCAAATACAATAGCCTGGCAAAAAAATATTTAAGTAACGGTTTTGGCGCAGTTTTATCTTTCGAATTAAAAGGAAGTAAAGAAAATGCCACACAGGTTATTGATAATTTAAAACTCGTTTCGCACCTCGCAAACGTTGGAGATGCAAAAACGTTGATTATCCAGCCATCGGCAACAACACATCAACAATTGAGTGAAGATGAGCAACTGGCCGCAGGTGTAAAACCAAACGCATTACGGGTTTCAGTCGGTATTGAGCATATCGATGACATTAAGGCCGATTTCGAGCAGGCTTTTGCATCTATTCACGCTCAGGTTTCTACAGATAGTTTATTAGCCTAATCCTGTTCATTTTCCGAATACAACACAACAATGAGTACAGCATCAACTTATAATTATAATAAACAGTTCAAATTAGAGAGCGGAAAAAAAATCCGCAACCTGCAAATTGCTTATCAAACTTATGGCAAATTAAATGCAAATAAAGATAATGTAATTTGGGTTTGCCACGCACTGACTGCCAATGCTGATGTTTTTGAATGGTGGGAAGGTTTGTTCGGTCAGAATGCTTTGTTCAACCCTGAAGAGCATTATATCGTTTGTGCCAATGTTTTAGGCTCGCATTATGGCAGCACCAACCCATTAAGTACCAATCCGGTAACAGGCTTACCTTATTACCTTTCGTTTCCACAGTTTACGATCCGCGATTTAGTATCAGCACATCAGTTATTGGCTTCACATTTAGGTGTTGATTATATTAAATTATTAATCGGTGGTTCTTTGGGTGGGCAACAAGCTGTAGAGTGGAGTATTTCGGAACCGAATAAAATCGAAAACCTAATCCTGATTGCCACCAATGCGGCGCATTCTCCATGGGGAATTGCGTTTAACGAAAGTCAGCGTTTGGCCATTACCACAGATAGAACTTTTTATGCCAACCAACCTAACGGTGGCAGCAAAGGTTTAAAAACCGCCCGTAGCATTGCACTTTTAAGTTATAGAACGTATAGTGCTTACGGCAGTACACAGTTAGAAAGTGTAAACGATAAGACAGACAATTTCAGGTCGTCTTCTTATCAGAACTATCAGGGAGAAAAGCTGATCAACCGCTTTAACGCTTACAGTTATTATTATTTAACGAAAGCTATGGACAGCCACAATGTGGGCCGTAACCGAAAAAGCATTGGCGATGCACTAAACCTAATCAGTGCCAATACACTGGTAATTGGAATAGAAAATGATGTTTTGTTTCCTTTATCGGAGCAAAAATATCTGGCAGATCATATCCCTGGGGCAGAATTCAGTGCTTTGCATTCTGATTATGGTCACGATGGGTTTTTAATCGAAACAGATGCTTTGACTAACGTAATCGGAAACTTTATGAAGGAAAGCCGTAATAAAAAAATCATCAAATTACAGCATACTGCCTAAAGAGGTTTAGGGTTTAGGGTTTAGGGTTTAGGGTTTAGGGTTTAGGGTAAAAAATAAAAAGAATAGCTAATATCTGTACTATCAAATTCAACAAAAAATAATATAAAATAAATACAGTTAATCGGTGTAATCTGTTTATCTGTGTAATCAAGTCTAAAATAATGAGTAAGAATTTAAAAATCGGTTTATTTGGTTTCGGCGTTGTAGGGCAAGGTTTATTGGATATCATCCAAAGCCAGAACCTGAACCTGGAGATCATTAAAATCGCGATAAAAGACCCAAGAAAGAAACGTAGCCTCAATAAGGATCTTTTTACTACGGATCGCAATGAAATACTGAACAATACAGAAATTAATACAATTGTAGAATTGATTAATGATGCCGATGCTGCCTACGAAATTGTAACTAATGCGTTAAAAAACGGTAAAAATGTAGTCTCGGCCAATAAAAAAATGATCGCCACACACTTAAAAGAACTGGTAGATTTACAACAGGAATATGGCACTTCCCTATTGTACGAAGGTGCCGTTTGTGGCAGTATTCCAATTATCCGCAATTTAGAAGAATATTACGATAATGAATTATTCCATGCTTTGAGTGGGATTTTTAACGGCTCATCTAATTATATTTTATCAAAAATATTCAACGAAGGACAAAGTTACGATTCGGCATTAAAAGAAGCGCAGGATTTAGGTTTCGCAGAAACCGATCCAATTTTAGACGTGGGAGGTTATGATCCAAAATATAAACTGGCCATTGCTACCGTACATGCTTATGGTTTATTTGTAAATCCTGATGCGATTTTAAACATTGGTATACAGAACCTTTCTGATTACGACATTAAATATGCACGTGAGAAAAATTTCAAAATTAAGTTGGTTCCCACAGCACGTAAGGTCAATACAAAAGATATTGTGACCTATGTACTCCCTAAACTGGTAGCTAAAGATGATTTTCTCTACAACGTAGAAAACGAGTACAATGCAGTTGCAGTTCAGGCGGCTTTTGCTGATAAACAGTTTTTCTATGGTAAAGGTGCCGGTGGTCACCCTACTGGTGCTGCTGTACTATCTGATATTGCGGCTTTACGTTACGATTATCGTTATGAATATAAAAAATACCACTCAGAGAACGGTGTAAAACATACAGAAGAAATTCTTTTAGAAGTTTATTTGCGTTATGCGGATGAAGATCTGATTACATTATTGGAATTTGACAACATCAGTGAACGTTATGCGGCCAGCAGCTATAAATATGTGGTTGGGACAGTTAAGCTTGAAAGTTTGATTAAAAACCGCGATTTGCTATTGGATGAATCTGTTTTTGTGGCCTACACAGGCAGACAAATTTACAAACAGGAGCAATTGAGTGAAAATGTTTTTGCCGAAGAGCTGGCAAGCCTATAACTTATTTTTAAGGTTAATTTTTTTATTTGTTTTGTTGTTAAGTACAAAGGCCGGAGCGAGTCCGGCCTTTTGCGTTTACTTAAAATTTTCTAAAATACGTTGCCTGTCTTCATTTTCCTTATCGCTTTTATGATAAAGCTCAATAAAAACTATCTTTTTTTCTTCTTCGAAATAAGCATAGATTAATCTCAAGCCAGAGTTTACACCGCGGCCTTTTAAACTATCGCAGGTAATTTTTTTAACTTTAATTACACATGTGCTAATACCTAAATTATCAATACGAAAACTAAAAGGATTGCGCTCATCAGGCTTTACCCTTAAAATTATCTTTACATCTTCCAAATCAGATTGCAAACTGCGATAACGCTTCAAAAGCTTTTTTAAATCCTTATCAAATTCATTTAGTGATTCAAAAAGCATAATTAATTATTTTCTTCTTCATCATAAACCCGAACAGAATAAGGTAATTCCCGATAGAAAGCTAAATTATAACTAATATCCTTGCCTTCTTCTGTAACTTCCCAAGGTAAATCTTTATGTGAGTAATCGCTTATAGCCGTAGCCGACCAATCGCTCATTTGTTCGATCACTTTATCTATAACATCTTTTTCACTTGCCTTGAGTAAGGTTAAATCCGCTTTTTCAAGTGGCAGATAGCGCTTTTGTGGGTAACCTTTAAATTCTGTTTTTATTCGTTGAAGCTGATTTGCATCTATCATTTGATTGATAATCGCATCTAACTTTTGAGGAACAGGGCCATACGGCAACTTTTTATACTTCGCACCTGTTAAATGCTCTTCATATAACTCATAATAATTAAAATCAGAAAAATAAAGGAGTTTATACAGTACGGTTTCACCAACGTTAGGTTTGCCAGCGCAGTGCTCTAAAATGTAAAGCAAAACGTTTTTAAACTTATTGATATTTAAAGTTGGGACAGAAATGCGTTCTTCTACAAGCTCTTCGTTTGTTTCATCAGGTAATTTTAAACTTTGATTGGCTAGAAAATCTTTGGTCATAAAATCATCGAGAGAAAAACCCAGCACTACAGATAACCGTTGCATTTCGCTTAAGCTAACACTCCTGTTTCCCAATTCTATTTGTGCCAGGGAAGGTCTTGAAATCGTAATGCTTTTTGCTAAATCTTCTTGCGAGAAACTCTTACTTAAACGTAGGTTAGCTATTCGTTCGCCAATTTGCTTTTTTGATAATTCGTTTCCCATACTACAAATATATAGCATGTTTTAAAACAAAACAAGTAATTGATAGATTTAAGAACAATAATTATTTCCTGGATAAATTGCCCTGATGTTACTCTTCAAACTTTATAAATGCAAAGTAAAAAAATATCTATTAATTTACCTTAATGTATTTCTCAATAATCACCCGGTCTACCCCTGCTGCTTCCACCTTCTCTACACCTTTCTGAATCAAAGTATCGTTATGGATAGCGAGTTTGAACTTAAAAGTCTTACCCTCCCAGTTTTTATCCTTATAATATTCCAGATGCTCGGTATAATCATCTTTATCTAAAACAAAAGTTCCACCTCCGGCGTCAAAGTTTGTGCTATCTTTAACATCAAGGCTGTGTCTTAAAAATGCAAAATGGCTTTGATTGAGAATTTTGATCATTCTCAGTTTACCCGAATAATCTGTGGTTTTACTTTTTCCATTTTCAATGGTTGTAGCCGATAGTAACTGCCATGTACCCTGAATATTAAGTTCGTGATCATTTTCGTTTTTACCAGCACAGGAAAATAGTGAAAGTACTGCGAGTAGCATTAAAATATTTCTCATAAATTTATTATCTGGTTGTTTTAATCTTACCCTCTACCCGCCATTTTAATGAGTTTGTGTGCAAGATCTTTACCCAGGTATCCATCAATAATAGCATGTACTCCATATAAAATTGGCGTCATTAAAATAGCCACCGCGAATTTATAAGTATAATTCACCAAACCTATTGCGGCAACCATTTGCCAGCTGTAGTGGTACTGAGGGTTTAAATAAAAGGCGATAAAGATGACCACAAAGCTATCAATCAATTGCGATACCAGCGTTGAGCCGGTAGCACGCAGCCACAATGCGCGTTCGCCTGTTATCTTTTTAATCCGGTGAAAAATCAAAACATCGGATAACTGTCCTATAATAAAAGCCGTAATTGAACCTACAATAATCCACATGCCCTGACCAAAAATCCCTGCAAATGCATTGTTCATATTTAAGTCTTCGCCATTAATTTTTTGGTGTACCCAAAAATCGGCAGCACTTAAATGCATAGAGCCCCAAACTACCAGAAAGGCAAATGCGATTAAAATTGAGGTGAGGATAGATAAAAAACGGACTTGCTTTACACCAAAATATTCATTTATAATATCTGTCATGATGAAAATGATCGGCCAGGTTAACACCCCTGCCGACATTACAAAAGACAGATGCGGAACGCCCAGTAAATTAATATCGAACTTTTTAAAACCCAGCGTTTCTTCGACACTGAATAGCTTAACTCCAATAAACTCTGATAATATAGCGTTTGCCACGAAAAAGCTACCCAGAATGAGTAGTAAACGGCTTTCTTTTGTCTTAAAAGTCATAGACTATAAATCTATAAATAAATAGCAGATTTAACATAGCAATCCTCATATTTTTAACAGAGATCATACAAAGATTACGTAGCCACCTGTTTCAATCGTTCAATATAAAAATTTGATTTTTACAATCGTTCGACTGTAAAAATAGGTTAGCAACTTAAATCTCACAATCTTTGCGCCATCAAAATCTGGTAATCTTCATGGCTAAAAAACAACATTTCTATCTCATACTTATTTTAGGTTCGCTAGCGGCACTTGGTCCTTTCTCCATCGACATGTACCTTCCTGGTTTTGTTGACATTGCAAAGGATTTGAGAAGTAATGAATCAACGGTAGCCCTTTCACTTTCGAGTTTTTTTATCGGGATTTCTGCCGGCCAGTTATTATATGGCCCGCTTCTGGATAAATTCGGAAGGAAAAAACCTTTATATTTCGGTTTAGCGCTATATATTTTTGCTTCTTTTTTATGTTTGGCTGTAACTGACGTAAATCAATTGATTGTTTTACGTTTTGTTCAGGCCATCGGGAGCTGTGCCACTGCAGTAGCTTCTGTAGCAATGGTTAGGGATTTGTTCTCTGTAGAAGAAAGTCCGAAAGTATTTGCTTCCTTAATGCTGGTTATCGCGGTTTCGCCTATGCTTGCCCCAACCGCAGGTGGCTATTTAATTGCTGCATTAGGTTGGAAATATGTGTTTGTATTTTTAGGATTGATGGCCGTTTTAATGCTCCTGGCTTCCATTTTCAAGTTACCGGAGAGTTATAAACCCGATCCGAATTACTCTTTAAAACCAAAGCCAATTTTAACCAATTTCTTTACCGTTTTAAAAGAACCTCAATTTTATACTTATGCTTTAATTAGTTCAATTACCTTTTCGGGATTATTCGCCTACGTATCGTCCTCGCCTCAGGTATTTATGAAAATTTACGAAGTAAGTAAGACTGGCTACGGATGGATTTTCGCCCTGTTATCGGTATCGTTTATTGGATCAAGTCAGGTAAATAGCTTAATACTTAGATGGTTTACCAGTAAAAAAATTGTCACCTATGCACTTATTGCTCAATGTATTTTCAGTTTAATCTTTTTGGTTTTTGCGTTAAACAATTGGCTGAGTTTATATTCTACGATAGGCTTTATTGCATTGTTTTTGGCTTGCTTAGGTTTAATAAATCCAAATGCTGCTGCCTTGTCGCTCGCACCATTTACCAAAAATGCCGGCAGTGCATCGGCGTTAATGGGTGCCTTACAAATGGGATTAGGTGCTTTAGCCTCGGTAATGGTAAGTTTATTTAGCGAACACTCGGTTGTACCGATGCCTTTGGTAATGACAGCTGCGGCCTTTATTGCTTTAGGCTGTCTACTAATCGGTAGAAAGTTCATCACCACTGAAGTAGAGGCATCGAATGATAATGCTGTTGTAGCGCACTAGTATTTACCAATGAGACACAAAGAGGTAATCTCAATTCCCTCAGTGCTGTGGGTAACTTATGGTACAAATAACCTGTAAATCAAATAGCAAACAATTGTGCCCACTGCTGCGATGATGAAGCCGCTTAGTCGCTTCTTTTTGATAAAACAGATTAAGATAATTCCGGAGATGGAAACCAATGTCATCAGCACTGCTGAAATATCAATAATCCAAGACCAGGCCTTACCAGAATCTCTTCCTTTGTGTAAATCGTTAATCACAGCTACAGCACCAAACCTGGTTGTGGTTAATTCGTATTTCCCGGTTTCGCGATCTATAAAAGAATCGGCAAGGTAACCAGGCCCGTTAAAGGTTAAGCTCAGTTCTCTGTCATCCATTCTGAAATCGCTCAATGCACCTTTAACCTGATGTTTGCTCCTAAAAAACTCAACAAGCTGTAACTTATTGATCTTATTTGTATCGGGTTGGTTTACCCATTTTAAATTTACCGAACCAGAATCTTTAGTAACCACTTCCTTACCGGAAGTGAACCAATCTGCATGATTTAAGGTTAAGCCGGATACTGCAAAGAATAGCAGGATTGTAAAACTCACCATCGATAAATAAATGTGCAGCCAGCGTGATAAACCAGCTAGCCGCTTTTTCCCCTTACCCTTTCCACTATCTTTTTTAACCTGCTTTTTTCCCAGGCCGCCAGGTGCAACCGTGATCTTATTTTTTTGCGGTTCCGATTTTTCTGTAGTCAAGGGATGCTGATGTTAGTTCTGTATTTGGCGTTAATTCTATTTTTTTTGCTGAGCCGGTAAATTTCATTTCTTGAGCAATTACCTGATAAGTGCCGTGCTCGCGGGCTATTTCAATAAAAACGGTGTAACTACCTGCTTTTACCAATTTCCCACTATCGTCTTTCCCATCCCATGATAAGCTATATTTACCAGGGCCACGTGTAGCAGAACTCGTTGAGCTTAGTTTTCCTTCGACTCCTTTTTTAAACTCATCGCCATTGGCACGATTCCACGATTTTAAATCTGGCAACCAACGTGGTTTGTTATACCAGATAGCCAGATTGCGTACAGGTGTTTTAGCGGCATCTTCAATCCAAACAGCCACAAACGGACGACGAACACGTTTACCATCAGTAGATTCGATATTGGCAATTTCCAGATTCACAACCAACTCATATTTAGGATTCCAAAGTTTATCAGCTTTGCTCACTTTTTCTAAAACAGCAACTGGCTTATTTAAAGCAAGCTCGTAATGAGCCCATTTTTTGCTTCTGATTTCTGTGCCATCTTTCGTGACTAACAAATATGCGATATCATTTCTTTTCGCAGTTAATGCTTCAATCTCAGCAATAGAAAGCACATTAAAAGAAGTAGCCAGAGCCCCTGCTTCGCTGGCATCGGGGCCAATAACCGTTGCACTAATTATTTCTGAAGCAGGTTTTCCTGTACGTGGATCAACGATATGCGAATACCATTTACCGTTTACCTTAAAACCTCTGCGGTAATTACCACTGGTTGCCACAGCCATATTAGACACTTTGATAGTTGTTAATGCCGCATCGTTTTCAGCATCAGCTTTAGGGTTCGCTATTTCAATAGCTTCCGGCTGGTTTCCTTTGATAACCATATCACCACCAATATTCACCACTACGTTTTCAATTCCGGGACTCTGAATAGCTTTTTCGGCTGCTTTATTAATGATATAACTTTTTGCAAAAGAATTTAATGCCAATGGAGCATCATCTAAACGCGTTACGGTTTTATCCTGCTCATTTAAAATGTAATGTTTTTGTTTAACCAAGGTAACGGCAATTTGTAATGCTGCAGCTGATGGTAAATGGTTTTCGGCAGCTGCCTTTTTCCAAACATCTCCTATTACCTTCGCTGATGCATCAAGCGCACCATTGGTTAATATTCTATAGTTTTCAAACTGTTTTAGAACCTCAAACAAATCTGCCGAAACTTTAGAGGTTTTTTTACCATTGCTCATCCATTTACTAAACTCGCTGTTCGTTTTATATGCACTTAAAATACCATCAAGCCTATCAATCTCATTTAATGCACGCGTTTCAGCTAAATCTGCATCTGCCTGGCTAACTGTTTTAAATTTTAATTCTAATGATGTACCCAATACATTTTCATAATTGGAAACAAATGTTCTCAGGGCTTTTTTAGGATTAACAAATGCAGATGCACTTATTACCAATAAAAAGGCAGCGGTTAAGTGTTTAAACTTCATATCTAACGGATCATTGAGATTTCACTGCAAAGAAAAGGGTTTATTTGGAATAATTTTAAATAAGCGGAAATATATTCGAAATAATACAAATTTTGAGTGTAAAATTCATTGACGACCACCTATTTAATATGCTGATTATTGATTTCAATATCATGCGGAGAGTTAATGATTCTTAAATTTTTTTCTTTATGCACGATTACAATCGCGACAACAAGTAACGGGCTTTTGGGTTGGGTTTTTACGCTTTAAGCTTTTTTTTCCCTATTTTCGCTAATAAGATGCTTCATATACAATCTAAACTCCCTGGCGTAAGTACCACCATTTTTTCGGTGATGAGTAAACTTGCCACAGAACACAATGCCATTAATCTTTCTCAGGGATTTCCTGATTATGCCTGCGATCCAAAACTAATTGAATTGGTAAATAAAGCTATGAAAGATGGTTTTAATCAATATGCACCAATGCCGGGTTCAACTTCTTTAAAAGAAAACATTGCAGAGAAAGTTGAAAAGCTATATCACATAAAGTATAATCCCGAAACAGAAATTACAGTCACAGCCGGTGGAACGCAAGCTATTTTTACCGCATTAGCAGCCATTATCAATGCAGGTGATGAAGTTATTATTTTCGAACCGGCTTACGACAGTTACGCGCCTACCGTTAAACTTTTAGGTGGCCTGGTTAAAACCTACGAGCTTGCTCCACCTAATTATGCCATTGACTGGGATATGGTTAAGAAGTTGTTTACAGCAAAAACCAGAATGATCATCTTAAATACACCACAAAATCCAACAGGTAGTATTTTATCGTCAGATGATATGAAATCGCTTATTAAATTGATTACAGGCACCGACATTTTAATCCTGAGCGATGAAGTTTATGAACATTTAATTTACGATGAACAAAAGCACCAAAGTGTAATGCTCTATCCGGAATTAAAGCAAAGAAGTTTTATTGTAGCCTCCTTTGGCAAACTTTTGCATGCTACCGGCTGGAAGCTGGGCTATTGTTTGGCACCTGAGATATTAACCAAAGAATTTAGGAAGGTACACCAATTTAATGTTTTCAGCGTTAATAGTCCCATGCAACAAGCCATTGCCGATTACATTAAAGAGCAAAAAAATTATAGTGAAATAGGCAGCTTTTTTCAACAGAAGAGAGATTATTTCAGAAATCTTCTGGCCGAAAGTCGTTTTAAACTTTTGCCGTGTAATGGCTCTTATTTTCAATGCGCAAGCTACAGTGACATTAGCGATGAAAAAGACACTGACTTTAGCATTAGGCTGATCAAGGAATTTGGAGTGGCTACCATTCCGGTTTCTGCATTTTACCAAAAAGCAACTGATCATAAAATCATCAGGTTTTGCTTTGCTAAAGAAAACGCTACACTTGCCTTAGCGGCCGGGAAATTAAAAAACGTTTAACCAGACCAAACCGATATACCATGGAAGCACCTGTTTACACTCAAATAGAAAACCTGAAAGTAACTGTCTTTCAGGCCTACCTTTTTTGGGAGAACATTGAGAAAAACCTCTTAAATCTGGCACTTAGACTATCAATGGGTGTAAGGGAAAAAACCGATATTATTATTTTACCCGAAATGTTCAATACAGGTTTTAGCATGAATTCTGAAGCTTTAGCTGAAGAAATGGGTGGTAAAACGATGCAGTGGATGCAAAAAATGGCACACCAATACAATTGTGTGGTTACAGGAAGTATCATTATAAAAGAAAACGATCAATATTTTAACCGTTTGATCTGGATGGAGCCAGATGGCAAAAACCAGCATTACGATAAACGTCATCTGTTTGGCATGGGAGATGAAGATCATCACTTCAGTCCCGGGAAAGAAAAACTTATTGTCGAACTTAAAGGATGGAAAATCAGGTTGGCCATTTGTTACGACTTGCGCTTTCCGGTTTGGCTGCGTAATGTAGACCAGGAATATGACATCTTACTTCTGGTGGCCAGCTGGCCTGATAAACGATCGGCACATTGGAAAGCATTAATTCCGGCCAGGGCAATAGAAAACCAGAGTTATGTGATTGCTGTAAATCGTGTTGGGCATGATGGAAACCAGATTTACCACAGCGGATTATCGATGTGCCTGGATCCATACGGCAATACGGTTTATTATAAACCTGAAGACGAAGATTTATATACATTCAGCATCAATTATGAAGAACTGGTTAAAGTAAGAAGGCAATTTCCTTTTTTAAAGGATGCAGATCGGTTTACCATTAGTTAAATTAATCCAATAGTCAAATTAAAATAACCCAACTGGAGCGATCGGTTCAACAATTCAGCAATCACAACAATCTAACAATTAAATAACCAATAATCGAATCGTAATTTACAACGGAAGTAAAACGATTAATGAATTATAACCAATGTTCAAATCGCAATTTTCAAACAGGATCGTTCGATTTAACAAAATAACAATTAAAACAATTCTACAATCAAACAATTAACTATTTAGCCAATTTCAACAATTAACCCAAAAAATGTTTAACCGCCGCAAATTTATAAAAGCATCTGCCCTATCGGCCGGATTGCTGGCTATCGATAAAAGTAGTATTGCAAATGTAATTCCGAATGAAGAAAGAAAAACAGGCAATTTCCCGATCGTAATTTCTACATGGGATTTTGGAATTGCGGCAAATGCCGATGCATGGAAAGTACTTTCTTCCGGTGGACGTGCCTTAGATGCCGTAGAACAAGGGGTTTGGGTACCTGAAGCAGATGAGCATAACCAATCTGTCGGATATGGCGGTTTGCCAGATCGCGATGGCCACGTTACCCTGGATGCCTGTATTATGGACGAGCTCGGTAACTGCGGCGCTGTTTTAGCACTCGAACATATTAAACACCCTATCTCTGTTGCACGTAAAGTGATGGAAAAAACACCTCACGTAATGTTAGCTGGCGATGGTGCTTTACAGTTTGCTTTAGAACAGGGCTTTAAGAAAGAGAATTTACTTACTCCCGCAAGTGAAAAAGCATGGAAAGAATGGTTAAAAACGGCAAAATATGCGCCTGTAATGAATATCGAAAATAAGCTCTACGAGAAAGCGGCTCCGCAAAAACTTCCGGGCAACCAATACAACCACGATACTATCGGCATGCTCGCAATTGATGCTAAAGGAAACATTTCAGGCGCGTGTACCACCAGTGGCATGGCTTATAAATTACATGGAAGAATTGGCGACAGTCCGATTATTGGTGCCGGCCTTTATGTAGACAATGAAGTTGGTGGTGCAACCTCAACTGGCGTGGGTGAAGAGGTAGTCAGAAACGTTGGCTCCTTTTTGGTGGTAGAACTCATGCGCCAGGGTTATACACCCGAAGCCGCCTGTAAGGAAGCGGTAATGCGCATTATTAAAAAGAAGCCCGAAACAGCCAAAAATATACAGGTAGGGTTTTTAGCTATTAATAAAAAAGGCGAATATGGTGCTTATGCCATTCAGCAGGGTTTTAGCTATGCTGTCTGTAATGCAGAAAAACAGGATCTTTTAATCAAAGGCAAAAGTTATTATTAATTTCTTGATTTTTTTCAAACGTTAAATAAAAAATGAAACAGTAAATGGGGTTATTATCTAATATTTTTGGAAAGAAAAACGTTGCCGAACGCAAGGGTGAGCCTGATATGGTTTATGTGCCGAACGAAGACGAGCGTATGAACTGGGCGATAGAAAAAGCCAATTTAACGCTTTGGTATTTCGAAGAAAGCCTGGCTAATCCCCAGCCGCACCATGCTTATTTCTCTATTAAAGTCCATATTATAGATGGCGAAAATAGCGAGCATATTTGGCTGACTGAACCACATTTTGATGATGAAGGCAATCTTTTTGGTACCGTAGGTAACGAACCTGTAAGTGTAGGCACGGTGAAACTAAACCAGAAAATTGGAATTGATCGCGACCTGATATCAGACTGGATGAGTATTGAAAATGGCAGATTAATTGGCGGTTACACCATAAGAGCGATCAGAGATGGTATACCTGAAAAAGAGAAAGCAGCATTTGACGACAGTATAGGTTTATATATTGATGAAGGGGTTGATCATTTCAAAGCCAATCCCGAAACACCAGAAGGTGCAATATTAGCTTTGGAGAATGCTTATAATGCTAAGGATATTGATGGTGCAATAGCATGTAAAGATTTCTTTGAGGAAGCAAGAATCATGCTTTCCAAATTGAAAATGGAATTAGATGATGATATCATCACTGAAACAGCAGAAGTACTTAAATTATCTTTTATCAATAATACGGAAGAACATGGCTTCCCTGATTTTTCAGGTCTTCAGAATGCTTTTCCTGAACGAAAAAAAATTGATGATTCCCATTGGATAATTACTGAAGTATGCTGGTTTCCGGATGGTGGAAAATCAACGCAGCTACTCAACACCTATAAATCGCCAAAAGGCTGGGTTGTTTTAGGTCCTGTAGAAACAGAAGAATAATTCAAATTACATCCATTTATTAATAGAAATGAAAAGTGATCCAATTACACAAAATGCTTGTTTAGAAGTTTGTGCAAATTCTTATGCCTCTGCCTTGGCTGCGCAAAATGGTGGAGCGAAAAGAGTGGAATTTTGCGATAACCTGGCAGAAGGTGGCACTACACCAAGTTATGCCCAAATTGCTTTGGCTAAAAAAAATCTATCCATTGAAGTTTGGCCAATTATCCGTCCGCGTGGAGGCGATTTTTTGTATTCTGATATCGAGTTTGAGTTGATGAAAGAAGATATAAAAATATGTAAATCATTAAGTTGTGATGGTATAGTTATCGGAATACTTAAAGCTGACGGCACTATTGACAAAGAGCGGTGTGCTGAACTAATTGAGTTGGCCAAACCTATGGAAGTAGCTTTCCACAGGGCATTTGATATGAGCAACGATATGGATCAGGCGCTGGAAGATTTAATCTCACTCAACATAAAAAGAGTACTCACCTCAGGAGGGGCTTCTTCTGCAATTCTGGGTGCAGAAAAATTAGCACAGCTGGTAAAAAAAGCGAATGGCCGGATTACCATTATGCCTGGTGCTGGGATTAATGAAGACAACATTAAAAACCTTATTGATCAAACCGGTGCCACACAATTCCATGCCTCAGCAAAAGAATTTGTACCAAGTAAAATGGAATTCAGAAATACGGAAACCAAAATGGGCAGTATTGAGGACGAATACCGGTATGAACTCACTTCAGAAACAAAAGTGAAAGCTTTGGTTGATTGTATAAATATGGTGGTTAATTTAAAATAGCATTCGCTTTGCAGCTATAACTGATCGTAAACCTATAAGGAAGATATAGTCTTCTCAATAAATCGTCATTGCTAGAAGGCTATTTTCAGCCGACGAAGCAATCTTTAACCAAGAATCTTTAGTATGAGATTGCTTCGTCGTTCCTCCTCGCAATGACGCCTGATTTTTGAACTTAATATAGTCTTCGTTTGTATTTTATACAGGCCTCTGTTCTATAAACCCGGTAAAGCGGCAGCCTCCAATCTTTTATCGGAGCTATAGCAAATAACGGGACTGCTGTTTCCGAAGCATTACTGAACACTCATTTCTAATTAAAAAACTGATCATAAATATGGGAAATGGCTCTCCAAATAACTGCCTGATCCACTAATAACCACTCAAGCCAAACAAAAAATGAAAATAATCTTTAAAACCTATAACTTCCTAGTTTTAGTAGCGACCATTCTTTTGGCAGCTTCATTATTGCTTCCGGCAGTTAATCTTGCTTTCAATATACACGACAGTTATTATATGACCGATAGTATTCCACTCATTAGGTGGTTTGCGATATTTTTATTCGTTTTTGCATTATTCTACAAATTTTTAAAATCATTTATAGCATCTAATACCTTGAGCTGGGCTCACATTTTATTATCTATTTTATTCTTTTTTCTTGCTTGTTATTCTACTTATAATTTCAACAGATCACTTACCATGGTCGAGTTTACCAGCGCAGACTCGATAGATTATTCACAGGGATTCAAGAATAGCACCGCTGCGATGCTACTCGGATTTTTAGTTGTTCAACTACTACCTATTATCAATCTGATAATAGGTTTAATAAGACGAAAGCAATCTTCTAGTTAATTTATTGAATGCCTCAATTCAGTATGTAAACACAAGAACAAAAACCTGCAGAAGGACAAGATTAAATATCTATGACAGATACATTTAGAAAAGATCAACATAACAAAACCTGAAGAGAAATTAATTTCACAATACAGTCCTCTTTTATTTAGTGTTTACTAATCTCCACTTCCTGGCACATAATGTAAGCCTGGAGTAAGGTAATGAAGCAAAACAACTCTCGAATAGCGGTAATTAATTGGTGATAATAACAAAACTCCCGTTAAAATTAAACCAACATAGTACCATAGGTTTTCATAAACTAATGCTAAACCCAAAACATACGATGCCACACCAATGGTTATGATTTCTGCAACGTTCATAGCATAACTTACAAACATGGCTACATAGAAAAACCCTGGCTCGCGCTCAAATTTTAAGTTGCAATGCGGACAGTTAATATTGGTTTTTTGTAGTCTGAAAGAATAAGCACTCCCTGTAAAAATATCTCCTTTGCGGCAACGTGGGCATTTGCACTGTACAAAAGCCTGGAATTTCGATAACTCAGCCATAATCTTCTAATTTGATAGTACAAAGGTAAGTCTAAAATTAGATACTAATTTATGATCTAAGTCATGTTTGAGAATCGTTTATCAGTTCATTCGTCATTTGTTTATTGGTCGTTCATGCTAACCAATAAAAACGCTAAACTTTTACGATCTTCCCTTTAATGATTTTGATCAGGCCTTTTTCGGATAGTATTTTAGTGCCCCGAATAACGGTTTCTACCCTTAAGCCGGTCATATCGGCTAATTCCTGTCGTGTTACTTTTAAATTTTCACCTACAGCAATATCGCCAAGGAGATAATTGATAATCGTTAACAACCGATGATCAGCCTTTTCGCTCGCCAGTTCCTCCAGCATCATCGATTTATAAAAAAGGCGGTTACTTAAAGTACGGATCAGCTCCATGCTAAAATCGGGCTCGTTTTTAATCAGTTCAAAAAAATCTTCTTTATTTACCGCAATAAGCTGCGAATCTTTATTGGCAATGGTAAAGGCCAAATAAGGCCGATCGATTAGTAAAGCAGGTTCACCGAAATACTGCCCCGTTTTAAAAACGCCCTGAATAAATTCCTTTCCCTCATCGCTCACAGTAACCATTCGCACCTCTCCCGATTTGATAAAATACACGTAGCGGGGCTGCATCCCGGGCTCGTAAATAAACGAATCTTTTGAATAGCTTTTGAGTTTTAAACCTTTATCAATCAGTTTTTGGAAGTTCATTATTGTTCAGGTAAATCAGTATAAAGATTCTTCATTGCATTCAGAATGACAAAACTCACCAGTACTACCCCAGCGTTTCTTTCATTAAAAGGGTATAAAATGCCTTAAGGGTGATACCCATTGCAGCTACCTGCTGTGGAATAAAGCTGGTTGCGGTTTGTCCGGGAATGGTATTGATTTCGATAAAATAAAATTTGCCGGTCCCTTCCTCAAGAAAATAATCAATACGTACCACTCCCCTGCAGTTTAATTTCTGATATACGTCCTTTACCACCTGTTGCACACGGCTCACCTCTTCGTCACTCATTCTACCGGGTGTAATTTCTTCTGTTGCGCCAGGCGTATACTTTGCTTCGAAGTCGAAAAACTCATTTTTCGGGATCACTTCTGTCGCAGGTAAAACTACAACTTTGCCCTCAGCGCCGAAAATGCCGATCGAAAACTCCCTGCCACTTACAAACTCTTCTATTAAAATCTGACTATCTTCTTTAAATGCCTTTTCAATGGCCATTTCAAGATCGTCGGCATGTTTTACCTTAGTCATGCCAATACTACTTCCACCGCTGTTGGGTTTAACAAAATAAGGTAATCTTAAATCTTGCTTAATCTGATTTAAATTGTAGTTACCACCTTTAAATATCTGAACAGATTTTGCGGTGTGCAGGTTATCAATGCCTTCTACAACGGCTTTAGTATAACCTTTATTCATGGTAATGGACGAAGTTAATGCATCGCAGGTGGTATATGGGATACCTAATATATCGAAATAGCCCTGTAATTTCCCATCCTCGCCAGGTGAACCATGTATGGCAATAAAAACGCCATCAAACTTAATTTTTCTTCCTTCAAGTGTTAAGGAAAAATCATTTTTATCAATTTCAATCTTAACAGAATCAGCAGGCTCATAAAACCAGCCCTTTTCGTTCAGCATAATCTTATACACATCGTATAAATCGGAGTCGATATTCTGAGCAATAGTGGCTGCACTTTTTACAGAAACAACCCATTCGCCTGTGGTACCGCCTGTTAACAATGCTATCGTTTTCTTCATGTTAAAAATCCTTTGTATAAATAGAAATTGAATATAAATATATCCTCAAAAATATAAATATCTTTGTGCTTTAGTATTATTGAAGGAGAATTATTGAAGGAGTGAGTAATTGAATGATTGAGTGAGAAATAGATTCGATAATTCAATCCATCATTAAAATAGTTACATTTGAGCTTGTACGCATAACCCAAATTAAGATTCATGTCTAAATTTATAGATTATTTAAAAACCAAATCGTTTAGAAACAATATTTTAGCTGCAATAGTAACCGTTGTAGTGCTTTTATTGGTTGCTTTTTTTAGTTTAAGATATTACACCAAACATGGGCAGGGCCTAAATGTACCTATGGTTAAAGGTTTATCTTTTGAGCAGGCCGTTCAGAAACTGGAAAATGCCGGATTAAAATATGAAGTAGATTCTGTTTTTATTATGGATCAACCTGCCGGAATTGTAATTGATCAGGATCCTGACCCTAATACTTTTGTGAAAGATAACCGTACCATTTATTTAACCATTAATGCAGGCAAAACACCAAATACAAAATTCCCTGATATAGCGTTTAAAACTTTGAGGGAAGCACAAGCCATTATAGAAAGTTCGAGATTAAAGCTCGGAGATACGACTTATAAGCCAGATGTAAGTCGCGATGTGGTTTTAGAAGCCTCCTTTGGCGGTCAACCGATTGCAGCAGGACAGATTGTGCCTGTTGGCTCGAGGATTAACCTGGTTTTAGGCGATGGCCGTGGAAATGAAGAAGTAGATATTCCACAGTTAATGGGTTTAACCATTGATGAAGCTAAATTTAGCCTAAAGGGTTCAAACCTGAGTTTAGGCAACATTATTTACGATGGACCAATCACCGATAGTGCTGCTGCTGTGATTATTAAACAAGATCCTATGCTGGTTGATTCGTTAACCAAAGTGGCCATAGGCACCAAGATTAACATTACACTATCTAACAAACAACAATAAACAAGTATCATATTACAGATGACTGAAGTAGAAAAAAAGAACATGAGTACAGGCAAAAAAGCGGCAATAATTATCGCGCTTGTTGTTATTTTAATTGCTGGTTACTTTGCGTTAAATATTTACAGGCTTTACTTTGCCCCTAACGTTACCGAAAATCAAAAATATTTATATATCAAAACCGGGAGCAATTACGATGATCTGATTGCAGAAATTAAAAAGAAAGATCTGTTAAAAAGTATTTCTTCTTTTACAACAGCTGCCGGAAAAATGAATTTAGCCACAAGCGTTAAACCCGGCCGTTACCGTTTGAAAAAAGGAATGACCAACCGTACGTTGATTAACCTGATCAAAGCCGGAAACCAGGATCCTGTTAAATTGAAATTCCATAACATCCGTAAGAAAGAAAACTTCGCAGCCTACCTGGCCAGCAACCTGGAAGCCGATTCGTTAAGCTTTATCAATGTGTTAGATTCTACAGCATTGATCAGTAAATATGGTTTTAACCAGGATAATGTATATGCCATGTTTATCCCGAATACGTATGAAATGTACTGGAATATTTCGCCGGTTGATTTCTTTGAGCGAATGCATAAGGAATACGATAAATTCTGGACAGCCAACCGCAAGCAAAAGGCTGCAAGTTTAAACCTGACCCCGGCACAGGTATACACTTTGGCTTCTATTGTGGATGCAGAGGCACTTTACGACAAAGAAATGCCAATTATAGCGGGTTTATACTTAAACCGTTTAAATAAAGGCATATTGCTTCAGGCCGATCCAACGGTAATTTTTGCAAACAACGATTTTACAGTAAAAAGGGTTACCGGAAAATTATTGCAGGTACAATCGCTTTACAACACGTATAAATATGCGGGTTTGCCTCCTGGACCAATTATGATGCCTAGTATTAATGCCATTGATGCTGTACTAAACCGCGATAAAAACAATTACATTTACATGTGTGCGAAAGAAGATTTTTCTGGCTACCATAATTTCGCTGAAAATAAAGCCCAGCACGAAATCAATGCAAGGAAATACCGCGAAGCGCTGAACAAAAGAAATATATTTAAATAATGTATAGCCACAGTACAAAAATCAGGGTTCGTTATGGCGAAACCGATCAGATGGGCTATATGTATTATGGCAATTACGCACAATACTACGAAGTTGGCCGGGTAGAAATGTTACGCAGTTTGGGCATGAGCTATAGCTCTATGGAAGCTGATGGCATTATGATGCCAGTTTTAGAATTAAAGTGTAAATACATTAAACCTGCCCTTTACGATCAGGAAATTACCGTAAAAACAATTATCAAAACCTTGCCGGGCATCAGGATCTTTTTTGAGTATGAGCTATATAACGAAAAAGAAGAACTCATAAACATTGGGGCAACTACACTGGTTTTTGTTGATATGGCGAAAAATAAACCGACAAATCCACCCGAAAATTTTATGGAAAAATTATCGGTGTTTTTTAATTAACCAATACAATGGAATGGTTACACAGGCAATTATTACATCTTAAACTCTATTCTAGATTTATAGAATGGACTAAAGGATGCATTTTGCCTGGTTTTAGTCCACTACCCTTGTATACTGTAGCTACGTTTTTCTTTCGTGAAATCGGAAAAGATGCATTGGTAAACAAGTCATCATCTTTAGCATACAGTTTCATGCTGGCCATTTTTCCGGGGATTATTTTCTTATTTACTTTGATCCCTTTTATACCGATAAAGGGTTTCCAGGACCAGCTTTTAAATTTAATTCAGCTGGTACTGCCTCACAATGCTTTTGATGCCTTCGAAACAACTTTGAAAGACATCATCAAAAAGCAAAACACGGGTTTGTTATCTTTCGGTTTTTTATCAGCACTGTTTTTTGCGACCAATGGGGTTAAAAACCTGATGAAGGCTTTTAATAAATCATCATTAATTATCGAAACCAGGGGCTGGATAAAACAACGTTTTATTGCGCTTGTACTAACCATAATTATCTGCTTTTCGATCATCATCTGTATCAGTGCGATGGCCTTGGGTGAAGTTCTGCTGAACAAGATTAACGACGAACTGCACTTAAAAGATAGTTTTTTGATTTATACCATCAAATTTACGCGTTGGGCATTATTGGCGATTTTGTATTTCATCACCATTTCTATTTTATACCGCTATGGCCCATCGCATACCAAAAAATGGCGCTTGTTTAGCGCAGGTTCATGGCTGGCTACTATCCTTGCCTTTCTTACCATTTGGGGTTTTTCTTTCTACATTAACCATTTTGCTTCCTACAATAAAGTTTATGGTTCTATAGGAACATTAATCGTGGTGATGATCTGGCTTTACCTCAATTCATTAATTTTATTGATCGGTTTTGAGCTCAATGCCAGCGTTGATGTGAGCAAAAGAAGTGTGAAGATTATCCGCCCTACTTTCAATTTGTTCAAAAAATCGGAGCCAATTGAAGAAAACATACAGAAGAAATAATTTTTTCTCCCTCTGTGTTAAGGAATTATCAAGTTTATATAAAAAAAAAGCATTCTGAGTTTGCAGATTTAAGCTGAGTTTGTACTTTTGCAGCGGAGAGTTGGCAGAGTGGTCGATTGCGGCAGTCTTGAAAACTGTTGACTTGTTAAAGGGTCCGCGGGTTCGAATCCCCCACTCTCCGCAGAAAAATCAAAGCCTGAAATCATAAGATTTCAGGCTTTTTCGTTTTTTAAAAGCATATTCTAGCGCAATTCTTAGCGCCTCGGGCGATAAAAAAACACAACTTTCAGCATAAAAAAACGAAGGTATTAATAGATATACAGATCGTCATATATACAGATATACTCCATCTTTAAAACAACAAGGCCCGGCATAATGTACGCCAAACCTTATTGTTAGATCACATTATTTAAAGCTATACAATATCAGGTTAAAACATAAAGCTTCCCCAAAGTTGACCACATCATCCTTTGCATAGCAGGCCTGTAATTCACTTCTTTTTGATTAACCTCTGCTTTGCAGCGCTCCACCTTTAAAAAAAAGTAGCTTTCGTATTTTCACACTGCCTGAACATTCTGATTTTTTTCTTCCACCGGCTTTTGATTAAAACGCTGATCCTGCAAGCGGTCATATTCCTTTACATAATCTGAATGTTCTGTGCCCATCATCCGGTCCCAGATTCTGAAATACAACCCGTAATTCCCCTTGAATTTACTGTGATGCAGGTTATGGTGTACCGAAGTATTCAGGATTTCAAATGCCCAGGTAAAGCGGAACCATTTAGGCATAATTTCATAGCCCAGGTGTCCGTACACATTAATGATGAAGCCAGTTACGGTAAAGAGTAATATCGTTACAGGATGCATCGGCAGCAGGATTACAATTGGCACTAATACAAGTCCCTCAGTGACGGCTTCCAGTATATGAAAACTATAGGATGTCCATGGAGAGGGATTGGTGCTCTTATGATGGACCAGATGGGTAAGTTTGAACAGTTTTTTATGGTGTAACAATCGGTGCATCCAATAAAAATAAGTATCATGTATAATTAGGCTCAGCACTAATGCCACACCTATATACCATATTGGGAAATCATTGATGTGTGCATAAATTCGGGTATATTGATGCAGAGGCGTGAAAACCAACGCAACTGCGATGATTGAGAATACCAGTGTGCTTTGCATGGAATGCCATACTTCACGGATGATGTCTTTTTTTGTGGCTGGTTTTTGCTGAATTTTAAATTTGCCCAGCTTGGCAGGCATAAGCAGATAAAACAGCACGAAAGGAATTCCCGCAAATGTAAAATACCGGATAGCCGAAATACTAAAAATACTAATGGTGGCTTCTATAATCTTTTCCATATCTATTTTATTTATACTTCAAAAGTATAAAACAGATAGATCGTCAGCCGTTAACAAAAGATAATTTAGGGCTTAACAAATGATAATTTATGTTATTGTTTTCCTTTTGTATACATCCTTTTGCGAATTCGGCTTAAAGACACCGGGGTGATACCGAGCATGGATGCTATATATTTATCAGGCACGCGGTTTACCAGGTCGAAACGCTCGGAAAGGAGTTTCCGATAACGCTCTTCCGGCGACTTTGTCACAAAGGATTCCAGCATTTTTAAAGATTCCGCCAGCATTTTCATCAGGAAGAAGTTACGGAGTGGTTCGTATTCCGGGTGGGTTTTCAAAATCTCCTCCAAAACATCATAATCAATTTGCAGCAATTTAACAGGTTCCAGCGCACGATAAATAAACCGTGAAGGTTGGTGGTTGATAATCGTATCATGTGAGGCAATAAACTGGTCCTCCCAGCGTAGGAGAAGTGTAGCTTCATCTCCATTTTCCTTAATGGTATATGCCCGGATGACGCCTCGTTCAATAAATGCCAGTCGACGGCTGTTTTCACCTTCGCGGATGTAGGCTTCATTGGTTTCCAGCGATACCATAGTCGTCATGGCAAATAATGGTGCGGTATCGGCAGGCAATACGCCTGCTAAATCAAACAATAATTCCTGTAAGGTATCAATTGATGTTCCCATATTAAATGCAAAAATACCGATGAGCAATTGCTAATTTAAAAATATCCCGGCAAGCCTGCAAAATTATCTCCAATATGATCTGAGTGATGCAGCGAACATATAGTGTATTCTTCCGGCTTAAAGGGACACAGTTTATCCTGCCGTTGCAGGAGCAATTTTGGACCGTAAACCATGATACGTATTCACAATTTTATCAGTATATGCAAAGTGAAGGTTATTATGACACACAAATTTACTCAAAAATTTACGTCATGGAAGGTATACTTTTGTGATGTGTTCCTCTCTTTTACCACTGAATCTCGCCTGTCGCAGTATTCATATCTTCAGAGAAAAATTTACCTGTTGGCCCATTGTTGTCTACTAATGCATATTATTTGCTTTCCTGCATCTTCAACAGAACCTTTTCCGAGTTGACGGCTGAAATCGGTTTTGGTAGAACCGGGACTAACAGAATTGAGCCATTTCCTGTATATTAAGGTCTTGATCTGAGTTGTTTTTTAGATTTTGCATAAGATGAGCTTTTAAAAATTAATTCATTAACATGTATATTCCTGTATTGGTTGTTACAACAGTTTGGTTAAACTTGATTTCATTAATTTTATACTCCGGACATGGAGTTTTTATAATCGAAGCAGAATAGTCAAGTTTATGCTTGATCGATGATCCTATATTAAATTCCAAAGAGCCGTTGGTTAAAGCACCATCCAGGTTAATTGAAAAATTTTTCTTGCCGGACTCTCCTTCGACTTGAACTTCTATTTTTAGAGGCTGTTCATGTTTTGTATCAGAATACTTATAAATTTTTAAGTCACTTATCTGATAAGCGGCACTTTCTGCAAAAAATAGATCTTTTTGTGATTCCTGACTAATAATATTGAACTTCAATTTCGGTGGGTTTATGACTGCTAAACAATTCGGATTTTCACTCTTTTTATTACAGCTAAAGAGTAATAAACAGAGTGCAACTGTTAAAAATAAATTCGATTTCATAGTTAAAAAATTAAATTAAATAATGTTTTAATTCTAAAACGATTTTAAGATATGAAACGCGACAACCTTCTGGCTCTGTGAATTACCTAGGACTTAATCCATTGGTTATTCTTAAACCTATTTAAGCTTTTTAAACCTATGCTCATGTAAACCGCAAGCGCCTAATTAAATACTGTGGAGTCCTAGACATTTCTAAAAAAATATTATAGCGCAAGTCTTAGCTCCTCGGGCTTAAGCCATTGCCGGTTGAATTGTGCTTTAGTTAAATTCAATGGATTAATCTTTAAAGTCCCAATTAGTTAGGTTTTATGAAAGCACAAGGCAGCCAACCCATTACCCCCGCACAATAAGACTTGCGCTAGTATGAGTCAAACAAACAAGGGGCTTGCAATCATATTACAATTGATTCCACAGATTAGAAATAAGTGTTATATTGAAGTTTATTAATCTTGACCTTATCAGCATTTGTATTGCTGAGGTTGATTAGATTACAATATTAATTTAATTCATGATGAAAATTTTAAAAATTAGTGTCTGCTTTGCTATTATTTTATTTTGTTTTACTACAATACGGGCACAATCACTAAATAAAAAAAATGCTGTAAATGCAGCCCCTCCAATACCACAGATACCTCCTCCCGGAGCAATAGATAGTACGCCAATGGGCGATTGGAACTCATTTTCTGAAGTAAAACTTAATTTACCCATTTATCCGGGCCCCTTCAAGCCTACCTGGGAATCTATTGAATCCAATTATCCGGGAGATCCAGCCTGGTTAAGAGACGCGAAGTTTGGTATCTGGGTTCATTTTGGGCCACAGGCATCCGGCGAAAGTGGAGATTGGTATGCGCGCAGGCTATATACTCCAGGTACCCCCGCATATAAAAAACATCAGGAAAAATATGGTCATCCATCAGAAGCCGGATACAAAGAAGTTCTTCGTGATTGGAACCCTAAAAAGCTGGATCCGGCAAAACTGGCTAAAATATATAAAGATGCAGGAGCAAAATTTTTAATGATCCAGGGTGTACATCATGACAACTATGATTTATGGAACTCGAAATATCAGCCATGGAATTCTGTCAATATCGGGCCTAAACGAGATCTGTTAAGGGAATGGGCAAAAGCATGCCGTGCAAATAATATCCGCTATGGTGTTACCTTTCATCACGAATATACCTGGTGGTGGTGGCAAACAGCATTCGGCAGCGATACTGAAGGTGCAAAAAAAGGAATCCCTTACGATGGTAATCTTACGCTTGCAGATGGAAAAGGCAAATGGTGGGAGGGTTACGACCCACGCATGCTTTATGGAATTGACTTGCGTGAATACAAGGGGGTGGCAGAAAAATCGCTCAGTCGCTCGTCGCCGCCTTCGCCGGGAATATTCAGTAAACACCTGGATTATGCCAAATGGTATGCAACAAATTGGGCAATGCGCATGATGGATGTGGTAGAACACTATGATCCTGACTTTATTTATACAGATGGCACGGTGCAAGGCCCTTTTACGGGTAATGGTACAGGTACCGGTTATAAGGCTGATGCTATGCAGAGCGTAATTGCAGACTACTACAACAGAACCCTGGCGCATCGTGGAAAGGTGAATACCTTCAGCATTGTCAAGTTCCGTGACAAAACCAGCGGTATAGTTACTACAGAAGAATTCGCTGTTCCGGAAAACATCAAAACAGATCAGCCCTGGATTGCAGAAGCGCCTGTTGGAGATTGGTATTATGCACCCAACTTTACCTATGATTCCGGTATGATGATCAGATATGTGATTGAGGCAATCGCCAGAGACGGCAATGCTGCACTTTGTGTTTCATTACTGCCTGACGGTTCATTGGATGAAGGCAGCTTAAAGATGCTTAAAGAAGTTGGTATATGGATGCGCAGGAACGGGGAAGCAGTATACGGAAGCCGGTCCTGGAAAATCCCGGGAGAAGGGGAACAGCAAAACGGGAAGCTAAAAATGCTACCTGGTGGAAAATTGGGCCAGAAACAGGCAGAATTCAAATTCAGCAAAGAAGATTTTCGTTTTACGGTAGGTAAAAACGGGTCACTTTATGCTTTTTGTATGACTGCACCAGAAAAAGGAGCCGAGTTAAAAATCAAATCCCTTGGTGTGGAGCAGAACTATTTAAATAAAGCAATCAAAAATGTAAGCTTGGTAGGATATAAGGGTAAACTGGAGTGGAAACAACAGAATGATGGATTGATTATAAATTGTCCTTCAGAAATGCCTTATGCGACCGCTGTGGTATTTAAAGTAGATTAATGTCATTAAGTTAAGGGTTTTTAACCACAGATGCACACAGATAAACACGGATTTTCATATCTGTGTGCATCCTCCCTATCTGTGGTTAAATTATTTTCTTGTGCCGTATGGCTTAACTTAATGAAATTGGACTTGCCCATTCTAGCGCAAGTCTTAGTGCCGGGAGCCTTAGCCGTCGCCTGACTTGTGCTTTCGTTACATCAATCTTCATCAACCCTTACTTCTTTCATCATCTGCCGCCAATTATAGAACAAGCTTAACGCCATCGTCTGAATGAGTTTTCATTAAATCAATACATTAATCTCTCAAAAAATCAATTAGTTAAGTATTATGAAAGTACAAATCAGTCCAACGCCGCGCACACTAAGACTTGCGCTCAATGTCATTAAGTTAAGGGTTTTAACCACAGATGCACACAGATAAACACGGATTTTCATATCTGTGCGCATCCTCCCTATCTGTGGTTAAATTATTTTCTTGTGCCGTATGGCTTAACTTAATGAAATTGGACTTGCGCTAGCAAGGATAGCCTTTTACAGTCACGCTGAGCATAATGGATTGCTTTTACTAAGCATGGGATAAATTTTCGAAAACCCGCTGGAAGTAAATTACGATTTTAGCCATAGTGCGTCCTGCAGATAGTCATCCTATACTAAAGATTTTTAAATTATTAATTTATGCCTTCTGCGACGGGTTCAGGATCCAAAACAAATTGTTTTCCCTTTACATTAAAGTCTACATTGAGATATCCTCCAACCCTGCCAATCTGATTGGAGATGAGGAAACTGTTGCCTTTTCCGGTCGTAATATTATCATAGATGATGGTCATGAGGTTGCCTGTCGGTGTTTCTATATTATCAAAATTAAACGTTTGAAAAGTTTTATTAGTTCGCTTATCCATGATCTTTAATGCGCGCATGTGTGCCTCTGATGATTGGCTCTTTTTAGCATAAATACCGATAAAATAGTAATTCTTTAAAGAAGGATACTGAAGGACCTGGATATTGTCAAACGATTCGTCCGAGCGATCACTGAGACGGTCTACAAGCCGGAGGTTTACCTTTAGTTTACTTGTACTACTGCTCCAGGTACCTGTGAGTTGCTGAAGTGAAAAATTAAGATAAAAAGTTGCAGCAACCTTATTCCCTGCCCCTATTTCATAAATTTTTATGGCTTGGGTATTTTGGTTAAAAACACCTTCAAGCCTGATGGGATGATTAACTTTATCATATTTATATACGCCGATAACATTAAATCCCTTTTTCGCAGGTTCACCAAAATAACCTTCTTTTATCTGAAAAGACAACGTAACAGGATATGTGCCGACAAGACCTGTGTAATTATAAGTATTGTACCAACCGGCAAAGCTTTTCACCGAGATTAATATAAAGAATGTCACCAATAAAAAAAGCTTAGCTTTCATGTCTGATTTTGATTGTAATAAAAAAGGTGACAATGGCACCTACATTGAATTATTCTTTCACATCAAATGCTGATCCAATTAATGAGGAAAGTGTACCTTCTTTTTCCCCATTCTAGCGCAAGTCTTAGTGCCCGGGGGCCTTAGCCTTCGCCTCACTTGTGCTTTTGTTACATCAATCTTATATGGAAAAACCATAAAGTCCAGCTTTCAACTGTGATATTGTTGCAACCATAAATAGTGTCATTTTATGAATTTTACCAGTAACTGATCGGAAGGAAATGCTATAAAAATCATTTTTTTTCTAAAAATTTTATTGAAACCACTACCCTTCACAAAAAAATAAGCCCCTATTTTCTGATCTGCGGTTTATACGCTAAGCCTTGCTTAGGTAAAAAATGGCCATGCCAAATGATATATGCTTTGTTGAAGTTATTACATCCTAAAAACATATACCTATGACACAATACGAATTTACGAACAACATCAAGTTACATGCAGGCGCCCTACGTTCACATGCATTAAAATTTACAAACGACATTGACGACGCAAATGATCTCTTGCAGGATACATTGGTAAAGGCCACGCGGTTTGCCTCAAAACTTGACCAAGGAACCAATATAAGGGCTGTTTTTTTGTAATCATGTGCAATACCTTATCAATAGGTAAATGCTTCAATAACACTTATATCGGGCGCGTCTGTTTGGAAATTACCCTCAAAACCCAGATTATTAAATATATCTGCCAGCACCTCTGAGCGTGCAGCATCATCTTTGATGACCATTATCCGTTTTGACCGGGTTGTCTGCTTCTGCAAGATATCCTCCTTTTCATTGCATTTGTCTGATGCTTATTGTCTGGTATCGTTCAGGCTGTCGCTCAAGCTGGTGTCGGTCATAGTCGTATCACTCCTTGTAGTATCCATTGAAGCATCAGCAGCAGTACCATTGACCATGGATGTGTCGTTTGAGGTAGAATCACCTGATGAAGACCGGTTATTCACCTTCCAGACAGGGAGATGTCGATTAAAAAAGAGCTATAGAAACAAGTCTTTCCCGGTTTAATAAAGAATTACAGGAAATGTTCTTTTTTATTAATTACAAAACATTCGGCCTTTTTACGGTGTTTATTTTTATAAAAATACATCTATGTCAGATACAGAAAACAAGGGAAAAGAAGAATTACAAGCGGATCAAAGAAATGATTCAGAGCAGCTAAACCAGATTGCCCTGGGCAACACAGATATCGAAATTACTCCGGAGCACAATAACAATGATCTTTTAAGTTTGCCCAAAACTTCGGGTACGGGTTCTAATCCTGCTGCCGCCACCCCCGAATCACTTATTGTACACGAGGATAGGAAAGAAAAAAGAGATGAAGAGGGAACAAAAGACAACACCACTTCTGGTGATGAATAAGGTTAAAATTATTACGCTGCACTATTATGGACATCAGTTTTTGAACAGAATTAAGACACTATGAGCAAACTGATCGGAATCCTTGAAGATGACGAAGGCATTAGGGATATATTACAGTTTCTTCTTTTAGAAGAAGATTATGAGGTAGAATGCTACACTACCGTGAATAATTTTTTGACCAAAAAGGATTCCAGTCCGGATCTTTTCATACTGGATGTAATGTTACCCGATGGCAACGGACTTGAGGTATGCAAGATGTTAAAATCCTCACCAAAAACTTCAGCCACACCAGTAATTATGATGAGCGCACATGCCGATCTGCAACAGATGAACAGTGGTTGCCAGGCAGAAGAATTTATAAAAAAACCGTTTGATATTTTCGCAATGCTGGAAAAAATTGTACAGCTATTAAACAAAGATAATCCATGACGCCCCTTGTATATCACTTGATTGGAGTCATCGTTGTTCCGGCAATGCTACAGCCAACAGTTTTAACAAGGGGATTTCATATCTGCTACGGTTATATTTTACAAATTCAAGTTTCCTGATTGCATTTTAAAGAGAAAAGATAAATTTATGGAGCTCTTATTCCATTTCCTGTTCGGCTAACCCTTCGAGGAACCATCCTGATTTATACTCAAAATCGGCGCGCTCACCTGAGCCGTTAATTACATAGCTGGTAAAATCGTGGGCTATGATACGTTCACTTTCAAGTGATTTTTTTGCCAAAGCGGCATATTCTTTAACGTCAAGGCTATCTTTGATAATATAATGAGGTTCTCCTGTTTCACTCCAAACGGTTTCGATCACGCCAGATTCGAACCTGCTAGCCTCTTCTGTGGTTAAAGGAGTATTTGTCCCGTTAATTTTTGTCATTTTCTGTTGATTAGGTATAACTATATTAATAACAGGTATTACAAACAATTTGTTCTTTAGAATTGAGTACCTTCGGTACTGGGTTTACTGTTTTTTTTGGACAGGCCTTTCATGTAATCTATGCTGCGCCAGTTGCTGCCAATTACACTGCCTACTTTACCCGAGAATGTGCCATTTGCGCCTTTTGATACGTTGCCATAATTTTTGTTTTTTAAGTGAAAAAATGTTTCTATAAAAGGATTTCTGTTTATACCGCTATGTTTAATCCATGCCCCAAACCTAGCAGCCTGGCAGCATTGGCGCCTCATTTTGAGCTAAAATGAGCTAAATTAGGCCAATTAAGCCAAATAACGAGCTAAAATGGGCCATTACAGCTGGCTCGTAATGCCCTAAGCTGACCGCTTGTGGCAGCCAGCTTAGGGGTAGCATAACCAGAACCAGTGCAGCCCTTCGGCCAAACCAGGCCCTGGCTTTACCTTCTAGGTAACCAAAAGGTAGAGCCAGGGTAACCGTGGGGTAACCCTGGGGTTAACCTGGTACGAAGAAAGGGTAAACAAAAGGTAAAGAAAGGGTAATCAGATTCGGCCTTTTCGCTGGCTTTCCAGGTATGCAGCCAGCAGATCTTTCAGGTAAAAACGATCGCCGCCAGGTAGTTTTACCGGCTTTAACGTGCCATCTTTTACCTTACGTTTGTAGGTGCTTTCGCTAATATTTAAGTAATCTTTAACCTGCTGGCGGGTGAGTTGCACATCAGGGTCGCCGAAAAGATCGATAAAAGTAAAGGTGAGTTGTTCTTTGTTGAGTACGAGGTAAATATTGTACATTACCTGTACCAGTGCGTCAAGGTTATTCATAAGGCGTAAAATTTAAAACACAAAAACATTTTGCGAAAGGGTGATGAGGCCTTGCGCAACCAGGGCAGGAAGATGTTTCTGTGCTGTTATCCGGGTGGTTAAACCCATGGTACTGAAGCGGCTAAATTTGGTTAGAAAGCATGGTTTTTACCTGTAAGTTTTAGCGCCAAACAACACCAAAAGCTGTTTAACATTCCCAATAATATTCAAGTTAATTGTAGATATGTAAATTCAAATTCATTGCAGAGGCAAATGCCCCAAAGTTATGGGTAGCCCCGGCTGAGGCAGATGAGCTCCAGGTTAAAAATGATACAAGCCACCCGCTGTGGCCGGTTTTGCCGTGCATAAACGGGAAATTTATGCACTGTGGTAAATAATTTAATTAATAGGGATGAAAAAGTAAATGGTGTTAGTTTTTCCATGATGCGTAAATTTAATCAGTAATAAATAACCCCGAGGCAAGCCTCGAGGTATTAAAAGAGCCGGAGTTGTTCTAAATGCACTTTTTGATACTCATTTTCCTTGCCTTGATTCTCTATATATTTTTTTATCACGTCTTTATTGCCATATTGACCAACAGTATTTGCATAGTAGCCACTTGTCCAAAAATTGCCTCCCCACAACAATTGCTTTATTTCCGGATGGCGTTTAAAAAGCTCACGAGCTGTGAGGCTTTTTATCAAGGTCACAAGTTTCGAAACACTCATCGAGGGAACAGATTGAACTAAAAAATGAACATGGTCTGGCTCGTAACCTATTTCCAAAAACTGCAATTCATAACGCTCGGATATCTCCACGCAAATATCTTTCAATGAAACACCTGAAGAACTGTTTAGTGCTCCACGTCTATATTTCAGAGGAAATACCAGATGGTATAACAAAAGGGTCTTATTGTGACGTTTATAAATATGTTCATCCACAATGCAAATGTATTTGAAAACTCTTCGTTTTCAAACTTTCCGCTTTGACCCCGAGGCAAGCCTCGAGGTATTCTCGGAATAAAAGACGTGATATAGCTACGCATTATATCCTGTATAACGACAACTTATATCGAATCGTATATCAAAAACAGCAATATGTTGCTGTCAGGCAAGTTTAATATCAATAGAAACGGAACATTAAAAATCCGGGCCTGGCAAAAAAACAGCTTATCCAGGCAAATAAAACAATTTAGTCAATACCTGTAACTTCGCTTGGGCACCAGGTGTGGAGTAAATCTAATTTATAAGGAGCCATCAAAGCTTATTTAGGCAGGGTGAACCAAAAAATGGTACGCTCGTCTGGCATACTGTCAACACCAATTTCTCCTCCATGTTTATTAATAATATTAGCGGAAATAAACAATCCAAGGCCTAGCCCGGAGAATTGATGCTGCTGTTCATCGGCCTGATAGTACCGGTTGAACAATAAGGGGATCTTTTCGGCAACAATCCCAGGGCCATTATCGATAACGGAAATTTTAACCTGGCTTTCATCATCAATGAGCTCAACCCTTATCTCTGCGGTGCCCGGAGCATATTTAACTGCATTACTGATCAGGTTGGTAAGCACCCGGCCGATCCGCTCTGAGTCGGCATGAACCATGATGTCTTCTTTGCCTGTTATAGTTACTGCCGGTTGGTCATTGAAAGCAAATAGGTCGACTATTTCTCTGACCAGCTCAAACAGGTTAAAGTTAGTTTTCCGTAGTTCTATCTGGTCCCGATAATTTTTACCGGCATTGAGCAGATCGTCTATTATCAGTGAAATCCGGTTTATGCCCTTGCTGGCCTGCATAACCAACCGCCTAGTACGCTCGGATTGCCTATTCGCATCCCGTTGCAACATTTGAACTGATCCTTTTAAGCTGGTCACCGGGGTCTTCAGCTCATGGCTGGCAATACTGATGAAATCGTCTTTGTGTCTTTCAATGATTTTGTCGGTCGTGATGTCGTTGATGACACCGATCAGTTTCACAGCCTTCCCATCTTTACCAGTCTCAGTTTTACCTTTTATATTCAGCCATTGAAGGACGCCATCTGGCCTGTTCAACCTAACCTGTACGTCCAGGCCTCCTTCTGCTTCAATATTCGATAGTGCCTCCTTGAAGGCCGGCAGATCACTTGCTGATATATGCCCGTAGTAACTTTCCAGGCTCCAATGCTCCTGCCTCTGCGGATATCCAAAAATTTCATCATGGTCGCGGGAACGGAAAACTTTGTGTGTGTCCAGATCAAGCTCCCAGATAGCTGTGCTGGTATACTTGAGGGCGAGGTTTAAACGTTTCTGGCTCTCTTCTAGTCGTTTGAAACTGGAAATATCGTCAAGAACCGTAAAGCCAAAAGTTTCTCCCTGGTCGTTATAGAGTATCGTAGTAACATCAACCCACACTCGGGTGCGGTCTCTTCGGTACAGGCAGGCCTTCAGCTTGAAGAAAGGTACCTGCTTAGCCCATATCATTTCCTGGAGATGATGCCAATGTGCGATATATTCTTCACAGGCATGATCCAGAATTTTGGTTCCTTCGATTTCCTCGGGTAGATAATCTAATAGATCGCAAAGTGCCTTATTGACCTTTAAGATGGTCAGGTCTGACCGGATAATCTTTGAGGCTACACTGGTAAGTTTGAATATAGTGTTGAACTTTTCATCACATTCTTTGAACCTCTTCTCAAAATTATTTCGCCCTTTATTTTTCTGCATAACAATTTTCAGCTGATAAAGAAATAACACTTTAAGATGAAATATGTTTAACCATAATCTTTAAGTCAGTTTTTTGAAAAATAGACCAATCAATTAGATTTTTACAAAGACTTTGAGGACTTCAAAAGGGATGAACAATATATTCCTCTTTGGTTAATGCCAGGTTTTACCAAATTACGAAAGAATCTGACAGATAACGAATTGCAACCCATGAAGTATGATGGATAAGTTATTAATTGAAATATAAATCAACAACGTCGCGAAGCCAAGTTTGCCCCGGGATAGGTAGTAACTTGAAGCGAAATGCCCAACACTAGGTTCAACTGAAAAACCCATACATCCGAAAGAGAGTCAGTACATGTAATCTCAAGTGCGGGTACCAGAATTAATTGGTAATATATTTTGAGGATATGAGCAAGAGTAATGTACGGTCTGCTTTAGCCTCATCGTAGTTTTCTTTTAGGAGCTGATTGATATGCTTGTTTTTAAGTTTCACCGCTGCCATTTGCAATATCTGAAAAGAGGCCATTTCCACACTTTCAATATTCTGCAGATAAAAAATGATAGATAGGTCGCGAAGCTCAGGTTCACCCATTTGCTCATCTATTGCCTCAAAGGCATCCTGGATTAGACCAGTTAATCCATGTATGCTTCCCCTTGAAACCTGTGCGTCAAGTAGTGAGTAGATAACTTCCATCCTTGCAATCTGTTTTTCGACATCAGCAACCGTTTCAATGATTGCGTTCTTTAAATCGGCAAATTCTACTTCGCTTGCAAGACTTGGCAATTTGGAAACCAAGTGTAACTTTGCACCATAGATGCGATCAAGATGCTTGACAAAAAAAACTTTAAGCTTTTCAGAACCAAGGTTAATTTTCTTCCAAGAACGTGATTTCTCAGGTTTTTCAGGCATAGTAGCTAATTAGGCTACTAAGTTATAAATTCTTTCACTTTTTCAAGAAGCTTATTTATATCAAATGGTTTGTTTAGGTAGCCATTGGCGCCGCATGCATTAGCCCGGTCATGCACATCAAGCTCAGCAGATACAAGTAATACTGGTATGGTTGTTAGTTCTAGCTCACGCTTGATCTCCGCGCATATCTGGTCTCCAGTTTTGGAAAAGCCAGCTATCCTTATATCTAATAGTATTAAGTCTGGCCCGATTAGTCTAACCTGATCCGCGTTCGTGCCAGTATTCTGTAGGATGACCTCATAACCTTCATCTGCAAAAAGGATATCCAATATAGAAAGAATGTCCTCATCATCATCAATTACAAGAATTCGTTTAGCCATTTGGTAATAAAGTTCTAAATATTAAAATTAAATTTCACGCCGCTTAGTGCGTTACAACAGCTCCACCACCCGAATGCCATAAACCTCGTAGAAAAGCCTGTTAAAATGACCTCTGGAATTATAGCCCGCAATGTTTGCTATTTCCTTGACAGAACGATATTTCCCAGATGCAATCGCTTCCCATGCCAGTTGCAGGCGTATAATCCTGACAAGCTTATTCGGAGTAATACCAAGTATGCCATGTACCCTTCGGAAAAGCTGTCGCTGACTGAGTGCCAAAGTATTACTTATCAGATTGAGGTTAAGTTCATTCTTGCCAGCATTTTGGCGAACAATTGTTTCTAGTCTGTTAAGCCAGAATTGATCTGATTGGGAAGGTTCTTCAATGGACTTTTTTCCATCATCTGCCTTAAATGCTACAAAAGTCCTGTTTATGGTTGGCCGATGTTGTTTAAAACGCGTATGATGGTCATCATTGATCATACCGAGAATGGACGAAATACGTTCGTATTCTTCCAGCTGTCTACGGTAGGTAATATCCTTCGCAATAGCGAAAATCAGGTTATCCTTTTTGATCGGAACTGATGTCCAACTAAGCCATATTACCATGCCCTCCTTTGTAAGATACCTATTCTCAAAGTTTAACAATGAGCGCCCCTCCAAAAGTTCGGCCCTCTTTTCAGCCGTTCTTTCCCTATCGTCGGGATAAATGAATTCATTTATCGGCGAAGCGAAAAGTTCGTCTTGAGTATAACCAAGCAGCCTGCAAACAGCAGGGTTGATCTTTTTAAAATACCCATCGAACCCCGCAATGCACAAAAAGTCGGGCACAACTTCAAAGAAATACTCTAGGTCAAAGACCTTTTGAGATTTTAACTTGACCATTTCATGTTCTTGCTCATATCCTTACGCATTAAATATTTTGGTTGGTGACACCACTGAAATACAAATTTTGTTTAAATTGTTTTCACTTCATTGTTAAGGCCTTGATTATGTCAATTTTGCGAACATATTAGGCAGTATTGGGAACAGTTTATAAAATAATACCTCTATATATCCCAATATTTCGGCAATCATAGTTGATAACTTCATATCTAGAACATAAATATCCTTTCTTCTTGCACGGGATGGTTGTATGTACCAGAAAAAAGTTGCGCAATGTGCCTGGCCCTAAACTATCGCTAAGTTGCTCATAGTGTTGTTCAAAACAGCGTCTGAAAGTAAAATATTTAGAGTTGCTATTAGAATTAACGGACGACAGTGGGCTGAAAACAGCAAGGCAAAAAACTGTGAGTGGATACTTTTGCCATCAGATATGGCAAGGTATTCAAAAAAAGATTTATTGTACATTGAGAGCTTACTGTACTATTTGTTTATGTTACGCAAGTTATTTAAAAAAATCAATTTTTCTTAAAGAAGAATTGATTGGCAATCGTTTTGTCAATGTAAATTTCCAAAACCAATTCACAATAGTTTGTTAATGAATTTAATCAACAGAAAATTGTATCGTTTATTCCAGTTAAAGAAATTAGTCCAGCCTATTAAAAACTAGCACTAACGTGGCAAAACCTTTGGTTACCGCGATAAAATACACATTACAGTTTTCTGGTCACAGCGCTTCCAGGAAGCAAAAAAATTGGCCACGAATATGATATATATATCAAGTTTATAACGATGAACCTGAACCAGTATTCGACAAAATTTGCAAACAAGCCTCTCTGTCCTAAACAACACTGCAATGGATCAAACAATTTTGATCCGTATAGGTCCTTTGATCCCGTCAATGTCAACAGGTTTCCCTTTTTGGGTAATGATAACCTTGCCCTGTTTATGCAGATCAATAGCCACATCACGCACTGCTTTCATTTGATTGCGCCAGTCTTGCGGAAATAACAGGCGGGCGATTTCGGATGGGCATGTGCTCTTATCAGGCCCGCGTTCTGTGGCGAGGGATAAAAGGGCGTTTGGGATACCTGCCTGCTTTGTTTGATGAGATAAAGGTATTTTCATTTTAGAATATATAAGTGCAACATGATATATTATGGCATTGCGATTCCTTTTTATCCACGGATGGTACTATCCCAAGTGACGCAATAAACGACTTGCCCTTTTAATCCTTTTCGCAATGCTGCCTCAGTTGTTTAGGACCCTGGGGCCATATATAGGCAGTAGTCTGCTTTTTCCACCCAAGGGTCTTATAGAAACGATCGGCTCCCGGGGCAGCACTAAGGTTAACAAAATGATAATTTTCCAACTGGCTGTTCAGCGCCATAACCAGGTATCTGCCCAGTCCCCGACCCTGATAGGCTGGGTCCACCACTACATCTGCCAGCATGGCATAATATCTTCCGTCACCTATAACCCTGCCGAAAGCAATGATCATTTCCCCCTCATAGATAAAAAGCGTGGAGGTACTCATCTTGAAAGCTTTTTCTATCTCTTCGGCTAAGCGATGTTTCCAGTTAATTTCCTGAAAGAGTTGGCATACACGTTGCCAATCGATGCTGGTCAAATCCGGATTTACCTGATAATTGTATGCTGGATGTTTTTCTGGTAATGTCATTTTTAGGTGTGGGATACTGTGGAAGGATAAAATGAATTGTTATGATTGCGTCCAAATAACGGCCTGTAAAAGTAATGGTAAATTTATGGATTAAAGGCATTAACAACCGGCGACTAACGGCATAATGCAACAACGGGATAACGCTTTGAAATCGCCGCTATACGCTCACCACGTGTTAAAGCGACCATTATCCCCGTAATAAATGTAGCCAGTATCAGGCAAATCAACAGCCATTCTAAAGAATTCAATTTTTTCATCACCATAATAACCATCGTTAACCGGCGAAAGTTTTTTAAAAACAGCTTTATGCTGATCTGATTTAAGGAATAACAAAACGAGATCATCCCCTGGAGATGATCAGCTTTCGCATTTCAAGCCCTTCATTACGCAGGGCCATTCTTAATGCCTCATCATTTTCGAAACTAATTTTATTCAAATTAAGCCGCTCGTAACATACTTCAAAATTATCGACCTCAAAGACTATGGTGTAACGATAAATTGTTGCCCCGCTGAAAAAACCGGAAAGATGTGCCGCTAGGCCCTTTACTAATTTTAAGAAGGCGCTCTTCTGGCGAAATCTGGCCCTGCTCTTACTGATGGCATTATCCATCATTTCCCTGCAGGCCGATTCATCAAAACCCGTTATTTTTAAATTGAGGGATCCGCCGCTATCTGATAACAGCGGACCACGGACAAACTCGTTGAAAACATCGTCTTGCTCGGTGGTAGCAGTGAGGGTTTCTACCCAGCGCTCTGGGTGATGATTTCCCATCCATTGTTGCAATAATTAACAATCAAGATCTTTCCTCCCCTGTAAACCTAACGCCTGCCCTTTTCAGATCCGGCTTTTCGATATCTGCTTCCATCAATCCCTGCTTTAGATTAAACTGCTGCGCGCATTGCCGCCCGCCTAGACATTATTTTCTCGATCAGGCCATGCAAACGGCTCCGGTAGTCGCTGCCCAACCACTTTATATAGTTTTTGGTTACCGCACCCAGGCATTTGCCATATTGTTTTATCCTCCAGTCGATTTCTTTATCGAGTTCCTGTGCCAATTCAAAGGCATTGCTCACCGTTTCAGCATTGTCAGTGCACATCATTGCATGTTGCCTGATGGAATCGCGGAGCACGGTTCTTGCTTTTTCCCCTTTCTCCGTTGCTGTTTGATAGGCCGCGAGTACATCGAATGATATCCCCGTGCTATTGGGAAACCTATTCCTCATTTCGGCAGGCATCTGATGGATATCATCACTGGCCTTTTCAAGTATCTGGTGATAGATTTCAGGGTTTTCATATACATGCTGCCAGTCTACCGGTGCATCCCATTCCCCAAACCTTTCTATATTATTGCCGAGGTCTATAATACAGAAAGTCTTTTTACCGGGCAAACGCCTTGCTCCCCTGCCGATCATCTGATGATAAAGTGTAAGTGAGGTAGTAGCACGGTTCAGGATAACCGACTGCACAGACGGCTCATCAAAACCAGTAGTTAATATGGATACTGATGTCAATATTGCTCCCTTTGTTTTTTTAAACCATTTTAATATTTCAATCCGTTCTGCATTTTCTGTCTGGTTATCCAGGTGGCGGATGGGATAACCAGCCTGCTGAAAAACTTCCAATACCTTTCGTGAGGTAAATATACCGTTATTAAAAATCAACGCCTTTTTCCCAAAAGCATGTTCCCTGTAAGCGTGGATCAGAAGATCGAGCATTACCTTGGATGAATATAATTCATCGGAACTGCTCACCGTAAAATCACCGTGTATGCCCCTGTTCAGCGTGTTGAGTTCTACTTCGTAACCAAAGCTCTTCGGCTTTGCCAAAAAGCCCTGTTCGATCAGTGAACTGATTTGCTCTCCAAGCACCAGTTCATTGTAAAAGCTTTTCATCGGAAGCGCTGCATCTGCAGAGAAAGGTGTGGCTGTTACCCCGATTATCCTGGCACCTGGGAATTTTTTAAGCAGTTTGTGGAAGGAGTTGTGATGGGCCTCATCTACAATCACAAGGCCTACCCCTTCAGTATCGATCAGACCATCATCAATCCTGTGTTTAAGGGTTTCGACCATGGCCACGTAACAATAATAATAATCTTTTTTGGCTATCCGTTTAACCCTGCTGTCCACTACTTTATTAAAAACGCCTGTATTTTTCAGCGCCAGCGAAGTCTGTTTGCATAACTCCTGCCGATGGGTCAGCACAATTACCTTCTTTCCGTATTTCTTTATAAAACGATCGACGATTTCAGAAAAAATAACTGTTTTGCCGCCACCTGTAGGTAGCTGAAAAAGCAAGCGTGTCTGCCCAGCACTGGCCTCCATTTTTTCAAACAGGGTTTCGATCGCATACTGCTGATAGGGATATAATTTTTTAGTTGGCGCAACCATAGGGGATAAAATCTGCATGGTGTTACAACCACGGAAACTGGCTGAAAGTTTTAAGACAGGGAGGGATCATAAAAATTTTTCATAAACAGCTTTTCGAGTTTACCTTCGAAGTGTAAAGATTACAGTAAGGAATAAAACAAGAAAGCGGGAAAAACCAAAGGCTCTTCCCGCTCATCTAAATTAACGCTCTCGTAATATAAACGCCATCGCCGGCAATTTGTTTTGTTCGATTTAAAAAAAACCAAACTAATCTATCTCCATCCAAGTCCCGGTGCAACGTGATCCAGAATGGCAGATAGCACATGGATATTGTAATCTACGCCCAAGGTATTTGGAATGGTTAGTAGTACCGTATCCGCTTCCTGTATCGCCTCGTCGGCAGCCAGTTCCTTTATCAGCTGATCGGGTTCAGCGGCATATCCCCGACCGAAAACCGCCCTTTGGGTTGGCTCGATATAGCCAAAACTATCCGTCCCTTTTCCCTGCTGCCCGAAATAATACCTGTCCTGATCGTTCATCAACGCAAATATTGAACGGCTGACAGAAACCCTTGGCTCGCGATCATGTCCCGCTTTTCTCCAGGCTTCCTTGTACAGCCTGATCTGCTCGGCCTGCTGGATACTGAAAGGCTTGCCATTTTCATCAAACTTCAAAGTAGAACTCTGCAGGTACATTCCGTTCTCTGCCGCCCAAACAGCAGTTGCATTGGAAGCGGCTCCCCACCAGATGCGCTCGCGCAGTCCCTCAGAATATGGTTCTAACCTTAACAGTCCCGGCGGATTGGGAAACATTGGATTTGGATTGGGCCTTGCAAAACCTTCGCCTTTCAGTCTTTCCAGAAACTCCAAAGCCTTTTGCCTTCCCATATCAGTATCGTTCTCCCCATCCTTTGGTGCAAAACCGAAATACCGCCAGCCATCGATCACCTGCTCGGGCGAACCCCTGCTAATGCCCAGTTGCAACCTGCCACCAGAGATGAGGTCGGCCGCACCAGCATCCTCAACCATATATAAAGGGTTTTCATAGCGCATATCGATAACGCCCGTTCCGATTTCGATCTTAGAAGTCTTTGCGCCAATCGCTGAAAGCAACGGAAAGGGTGATGCCAGTTGCCTTGCAAAATGGTGTACCCTGAAATACGCTCCGTCAAGGCCGATCTCTTCGGCCGCAACGGCAAGGTCGATGGATTGCAGCAAAGTATCACTGGCGGTACGCGCCTGATACGAGGGATGTTCCGACCAATGCCCGAACGATAAAAATCCGATTTTCTTCATTTCATTAATTGCTAAATCCAAAGTTACCATTACTCCTATAGCGCAAAGGTCATCGTGTAGTCATAACCTCCAATCCCCTTCAGCAAACAATAGCCCAGGCTAATTGTTCCAAAATCAGTCATGTCAAGAAGAAAACAGATACGGTCAAAAGAGCAGTTTGCTGCTGCGCTCGAACTGGAAAGAGCGGGCGATAATGCTGCCGCATTAAAACTCTACCGGAAATCTGCAATAACAGATCCTGCCAATTCCCATGCGTGGAACAGGCAGATGGTGCTTTTGCGCAAAACTAAATCAAAAGAAGATGAGGTTAAGCTCATCAAAATGGCCATAGCCGAATACCGGAAATCGCACGAAACCAAACAACAAGATTGGCTGAAAGAAAACCAGGCCAAGGCAGACAGCACCCGGGAACTGGCCCATGTACTCGGTCTTTTGGAATCAACAGGCCTTCCAAAAAGCGACGACACCATCATCGAGAAATGGCAGACCAGGCTGTACCTGCTTGAATACCGCATCAAAAATGCACGGAAGAAGAAAACCTCGTTGAAAAAGCCTGTAAGCAAATCGCCAAAAAGTGCAGCCCCTGCACCTAAAGAGCATAAGCAAAAGGCCGCTACTAAGCCCAGGATAGCAAAAAAGAAAGCGGGAAAAACCAAAGGTCCTTCCCGCTTATAAATTAACGCTCACAAATACTTTAACGCATAGCTATTACAACTATCTTATCCCCGCAAAAACCGACAACTACTTGTCCGAATATTTCTGCTCCAGCACCTCGATCTCCTTCAAGGCTTCAGCAATACCGTTGCGCTGGGTGGTCAATAAATTTAAATGGTCAGAATGGAGTTCATTGTCCTTTATCACCATGTCATACTTTTCTAGTGCTGCCTTTTCACCAGTTACGACTGCACTTAACAAAGCAGTCTCGCTTTTATCGGTCAGCGCTTCCTTGATATCGATCCAGGTTCTATGGATCGCTCCAAGTATTCCACCCTCCTGGTTATCCGAATCCCCGCCATGCTTTTCCAGGTGTGCCTTCAACTCGTTTTCATACAAGGCACGTTCTGCAACATATTTCAAAAACACTGCTTTTAGCTCCACATTATCGGTAGATTCTGCTGCTGAACTATATCCCTCTTTTCCATCGTTGATGATGGATACCAGACCCTTTAGGTCCGAAATGATCTCTTGATTGTTTTCCATGGTAAATGATTTTTTCTAACAAACAGCAGCCAACCCTATAAGGTTTTGGCAAAATCACACAAGCAATAAAAACATAACAATAAGCCGACATGTTGCTTAGCTATGCCAACAGAAAGAAAACCATCCTACCTTGATTTTGATAGCGAAAAATACCCATGGAAGCAGGACATCGATTATAAAGACAAGCCCGAAAAATACAGGGTCGGCAAGGGCGAACAGGGCGTTCTGATCTGCGAGCCCTATAAATCAGAGATCGGCCAATTCTGGAGGTTCAGGACACCAGAGGTTGCAAAAGAAAGCAGTGAAAAGATATTTGAAATGTTCAGTAATTACATCCAGGCAAATGATTTCGTGGGGGCAGACATGGCAAGAAAATACCTGCAGATGGGCTACACCCGCGCAAGGCGGTACGCCAATTACAAAGGCGGAAAGAAATACGACAGGGACAAAGATTATAAGCCACTGGAACGCGGCACCGGATCGGCAGAAAAAGCACAGTCTGCTGAAATATTCTACTCCGCCTACAAACTGGCAGAGGCCCACCCGATCTACAAATCGCTGAAGGCAGACTGGAAAAAACGGCTAGGATAGCAAAGCACCCGTAACAAGGGTATAAACCAATGATAAACTTAAGAATAACCAAGAAACCGCAAAACCATTTGCACCAGAAAGACGATTAATGAAACAATACATAGTGATTTAGGGTTTGAAAGATACATACACCTTTGCTAGCCCCTTGCCAAAATGCCCAAGCTGATATTTATACTAGAGGACAACCAGGACCTGATAGAACTCTATGAACTGATCCTGGAAGAAGAGGATTACCAGATCAGCGCCTTTTGCACCATTAAAGCGTTTCTTGAGCACTCCACTGAAATCCCCGACCTTTACCTGCTGGATGTGATGCTGCCCGACGGAGATGGTGTGGAAATATGCAGGGAACTCAAGAAAAATCCCTTAACGCAAAATATACCCGTAATCATGATCTCTGCCCATAGCGACATTGCAGACGTGAAACGGCAGTGCCCGGGATCTGACTTCATTGCAAAACCATTTGACATTGGCCACCTTAGCGGCCAGATTGCCAAACGCCTAAGCGAAAATAGAAGCTGACCAAAAAGATAAATAGGAAGCCCGCCGCCAATTGACTAACTTGCCGCATTCCCACCATGGCCATGCAAAGCAAGAACGACCAGATTTCCGAACTCACCGAGCTGAACGAGGAGCTGGAAAACTATTTTTCTAACACCATTATCCCCCAGCTCTTTGTCGATGCCAACCTTCGGCTGAGAAAATTTACGCCCCCTGCAATGAAGCAGTTCAAGCTCAGGGACGAGTATATCGGAAAGCCGCTTGAAGAAATTGCAGAGACCTTCCGCTACCCAACCATCATCGAAAACATCGAAACTGTGATCGAATGTGGGGAGATACTTGAAAAGGAAATCCAAACCATTGACCGCGACTGGTTCCAGATGAACATCATCCCTTATAAGATCAAAAGCAAGGGTACCACAAACGGGGTGATCATTACCTTTGTTGACATTACCCCAAGGATCCGGGATTTGAAGGAACAGGAAAAAATGATCGCTGAACATGAACTTTTGCTGGACACCATTGCCCATGATATCAAACAGCCGATCAATACCCTGGGTTTAACCATTGAGCTGATCAAAAAACTCTCTCCTGAGCAGTCTGACAGGTTTCCAAAACTTATCGACAAACTCGAAAGCGGTCTATCGGCGATGAAAACTGTGGTTGACGGTCTGGGCGATACGCGCCTTCAGCCCACAGGCTACCAGGCTTCCGAAGAATTGCTTGACCTGCAGAACATCATCGAGGATGTCAGGCTCACACTCTCCCAGCAGATATCTGAACGCAAAGCCATGATTAAGCTCGACCTAAAAGATCCGCAGATCACCTTTGTCCGCCGAAAGCTGCGTAGCGCCCTGTACAATCTGATTTCCAATGCCATTAAATATACACCCATGGAAATCAGGCCCGAGGTTACTATCAGCTCTAAATTAGAGGAGGGGCACATGACCATTTGCGTAACCGATAACGGGATCGGGATCAGCGATGCCCACCAGAAACTGATTTTTGAAAAATTCGAGCGCATCCAGACCAGTGTAGATGGGACTGGTGTAGGCCTTTACCTGGTAAATGCGATCTTCACTTCAGCCGGCGGCACGATCAGCGTGGAAAGTGAAGTTGGAAAAGGGTCGACATTCAAGATCATCCTGAAAGATACATCGGCGAGCGCTTCCCACTAAACAAAAAATGCGACAGGCCAATAGACCCGCGCACCCTTAAAAGAAAATTAATTAATCCTCCTGGCCTGCGGCCAGGGAAATCTCCTGTTATTTCTTTTTGCCCGTACCCTTTGCCTTGGTAGCGCCAGTACTTTTTGAAGCGCTTTGGCCGGTGCTCTTGCTTGCTTTATCAGATAGGTACTTTTCGATTACGGTTCTTTCATTAGAACCTGTTGCACGTTTAGCCCCGACAACTGCCTGGGTGCTTACATTCATTTTTGTTGCTACGTGTGAAATCTCCCACTCCTCCGAAGAGTTTACTTTTTTTCTGTCACTTGGTCCTGACTTTGCCATAATATGTTCTTTTAGTTAGACGTATGATAAATTTATAGGTATTCTTTTTTGAAACAGGTTACACATGGTGATCAGAGACCAGCTCGCCAACCAGGACAGGAACCCTTCCTCCAGCTCGTTCATCGTTTTCCACCCGGTACCACATCTCCTACTCCGGGATAAAGCCTGCATCTTGCTCTTTTTCCTTAAACACAAATATTTTCGGGATTGTTTTCAGGAAAATAATTTCTGTTCGTCGGTATAATAACTGGTCCTTCCGCCTATCTTTTCGGACTTCACGACCGCCCCGGACGGGGACTTCTCAACCTTTGCGCCATGTACCTTCATGAAGTCGCGCAGCTCGCCGCGAAGCTCATCACCGTTCTCTTTTGCGATAGCAGCAATGGCTTCTTTCAAAACAGCCCCCAGGCTCTTAAACAATTTCTTCACGATTTTTTCTGGTATCGTTGAGCTGACCGAAAACGGGGATACGCCGGCATCCCACAGGATCTCATCAGCGTATGAATTGCCGATCCCTCGCATCTTTTTCTGGTCCATCAGCACCTCCTTCACCATTTTCTTGCTCTTAAAAAGCACTCCGGCAAAATAATCCTCGTCCATTTCCAGTGCATCTGGTGCCTTGGCAGCATCGGGATTTAAGGTAGGTGTTGCCGCACGTAACATATCTACGACCGCAAACCCATCGCCTCCGGAAAAATGAAAAGCAAGGATGGTATATTTCGGAAGCTCCGAATCTTTCTTCAATGCCTCCAACTCTCCCCGAAGCATGAGATGAACCTGTAAAACTTCTTTACTGAAGTGAAAGTGCAAAGTTTTTCCATAGCGCAAAACTTTCGAAAGCTTTTTTCCTTCGAGCTTTGCCTTGAGCTGTGCAGCATTCACGTTCAGCCTTTTCACCACTTTCACTTCCAACTCCTCAAGGGACTTTCCCTTGAACCGGCGCGAGATGATCTGCGCAAATACTTCCAAGTCCGGTAGTTCAGCCATAACAATTTTTAAGATTAAACGCTCAAATATTTTTTGATCTCCCTTACCGAACTCCCGTTCAGGACGATCGCTGCTTTCAGATCGTCTACTGAAATCTGAAACTCCTTCGCCCAATAGGCAACATCGACGGGATCATCGGCATTGATTTCCCTGTGCTCCGAGCCATCGTCGAAAGGCTCCAGCGTATCTGAATCATCTTCAATCGGGTAGCGTTCCATGATCTCATCTGGATCGGGGATATTTCCCCCAAAACCAAAATTATCCTTGTTATCTTCCATAATCATCTATTCTAAGCTCTTTTGTTTGTATTTGTCCAGTCTCATAGCTGATCGATTTGCAGGAATGAAACATTGTTCAAACCCAAAAAGTTTTAGGCCAAATGCTCAGCAAATACTAATAAGTGTCCCTAACGATCTGGCGCAGCATATTCAGGTTGGCATGCGCCTCTCCCATAGTATTATTGAAGTACACGAATACCTTTTTGCCCTCCGACAGCCACTCGGTTACATAACTTGCATACTCATACAATACGTCGTCAGGGTAGCTTCCCCTATAGTTTCCTCCCGGACCATGGAACCTGAGGTAGATAAAATCAGGATGGCTTTCCCTCACAGGAGAACTGGCAGGCGACTTATCATGAACTACCATACCAAGCCCAAACTCTTCCAAAAGCTCATACACCTCATCTATGTATAAAGAAGCATGCCGAAATTCCAAAGCGATCTTCCATTCAACAAAAGGATCATTATCCCTAAGCACCGACATTAAAAAACGCAGCTGCACAAAATGAGAAATCCTTACACTCGGGGGGAACTGTACCAAAAGACAACCCTTTTTCTCCTCAACATGCGAAATGACCGAAAAGAACCTGGACACGACCTCTGGATCAAAGGCCAAGTCCTTGTTATGGGTAATCTCCTTGAAAAGCTTAAAGGTAAAACGAAATTCCTCGGGCACATCCGCCGCCCACTTTTTCATTGTGGATACCTGCGGTACCTTATAAAAGGAAGAATTAATCTCGATAGAATCCATCAGTGAGGCGTAATAGCAAAGCCGGCTCTTCTCCTGGAATTCTTTCGGGTAGTGCAATTTATTGGGAACCGGTAATAGTAGCCCGCTGGTACCCGAGTAGTAGTTTTCAAAGGCGATGTCCATATTCTCTCAACAACTGGGACAGAAAATTGTTGAATTGGCCAATGCTGTTTATCCCTCACCTAAAGTAAAACAACATGCTGACCAGAATACAATCCGTCCAATCCTAAGCCAGTCCACCAGTATTTTGGCGAGCACACCTAGCCTCAGAACCCGGCTCCAGTAAATGGCTGACCATTTCACCATTCTTATTTGAATTTAATGCACTGTAACATATAAGGATACAATTATTTCTAAAATTGATGATACATTTATAAAAATAGTGATTAAAAATTTTGCTGATCCTGATGAAGCGCTCCTTTAATCCGGCAGGAGCCCCCCCTGGGAGATGATAAAAAATATCCTTAATTTGGACAACGACCAATAATCCCATGAACCATGTTATCACCTAAAACTAAAAGGAATATATCCCGTGTGATACCTTACGGCGTCCTATGGTTTATCTTTAGCCTGATTTATTGCATACTGGAAAAAAGTATCCTCGGTAACCTGGACCACTACCCTGCTACGGGCGTTCCTTATGATTTTATAGGGAATATCATCATCATTCCAGTCGGGGGACTTTTGATCGGGCTAACTACGGGCATTCTCGAAGTTGGCTATTTTGGTAACCGAATGATTAAAAAGAGTTTCACCACAAAAATCATATTCAAATCATTTGTTTACCTGGTTATTGTGATTGGTTTTCTTTTAACCATTACTGCCATAAATATTGTGTACGTAAGGAATATGCGCGCACTATCAGACCTGTCTTCACCAGCATGGGCTTTTTTTAAAGACTATGCATTGATTGGTGTAGTGCTCTACATTGCTTCAATAGTAGTCATAGCTCAATTTTATGCAGAATTTAGCCAAAGCATCGGACCGGGCACACTACTCAACTTTTTTCTCGGGAAATACCATCATCCTGTAGAAGAGCAAAGAATTTTTATGTTCCTTGACATGAAGTCGTCCACAACGATAGCCGAGAAGCTGGGCCACGTAGAATATTTTAAACTGTTGAGGGAATATTTCTTCGACCTATCCGGCGCTGTTATTGATTATGCAGGCGAAATTTATCAATATGCAGGAGATGAGATGATTGTGTGCTGGAAACTGAAGAACGGACTAAACAATAGTATCCCATGTTTCTTTGCAATGAAACGTCTGTTTGAAACAGCGCGGGAAAAGTACAGCAGTAAATTCGGAATTGTACCCGACTTCAAAGCAGGGCTGCATTCTGGAACAGTAACCACGGGAGAGATCGGTTCATTAAAAAAAGAAATTATCTACACTGGTGATGTGCTTAATACAGCAGCCAGGCTACAGGGACTTTGCAATCAGTTTGGTGTAGATCTGCTGGTCTCCGATGATTTGATCAGCCAACTCCATCTGCCTGCTGAATATACGATTACACCCGTTGGAGAGCATCTTTTAAAGGGCAGGGCCGCAGCGATGCAGATCTTCTCGGTTACTGTTTATAAGCCTGGATAACACCTGATATGCCAAAACGCCTTTGTTACAACGCTAATAGCGGCAATTCCAAACCATTCCCCTATTTACTATTTTGCGAACCAAATATCGCCCTGGCGGCTGAATGTGCTTTGCTTGATCGTGATTTTGTTATTGAAAATATGGTAATTTCCTGAACCATTCGGAATGTTGTTAAAATCGACTACATCTGCAGGATTTTGACCTGTATAAATGGCCATTAATTTTTCCTTGTTAAATGGATTAACCCAGCCGATCAAGATTCCATAACCCGTTCCCTCGTATATATTCTCACCAATTACCCGATTATCCTCGATCAGCAGTGGAATTTGATCAAAACATTTTTGCAGGAATTTGTTACCCTTCGGTGTTCCCCAAACGGAAAGGTGGTAAGCAGACAGGTCCATTTTTAGTGCCACCGTATCAGCCACTACCCTTGCATCTTTTAACTCAGCCATCCGGTTCTTAAAGTTGTTCATAAAATCTTTCAATTTTTTATCTGCTACCTGATCCGGTTCGCCAGTAGAAACAATAAACAAAATGTTCTTTTGACCATAGATAGCATCGATTGCCGGCATATTGTTAACATCAGGCTTTCTGATCGCATCGGTTGCTGCCATCCACCGGTCAATATCACCCGGACTCACCTGCTTAAAAGATTTTATAATTTCCGGAATGAAACTTTCCAGCGTCGGAAATTGCCGGCGGTTTTTCTCGTAGTATTTGAGCGCATCCAGTAAGGGATGAAGATAGATCCAGCGCATACCATATTGTCGCCGTACAAAGTTCAGATCTGCAGCATTTTCACCGAGTTTCGATGCTGCCATACGGCAGGCAATTGCTTCGGTAAGATGCTCTTTAACCACCGATTGCCAGGAGCCGTAGCCCTGTCTTTTCATAGACTCTTTTATAGGTGCCCACATCCATTCAAACTGATCAAACTGTACTTCGTATTTTTCAACTGCCGGATTGGCAAAGGAGTGTGCAAATTCATGCCATAACAATCGATACAAAGCAGAAACGTCGAAAGTAGGCACCCTGATGGCCGTTTTTTCAGGTGCGATCACCGCGTACAATTCCGCGCTGCCTTTTTTAAAAATCCGGGGTCCAAAATTCCCCCAGCCGAGAAAATTCAGGACCACATTGAATTGTATGTTTTTTCCCTTACCGTCTCCGCAATAGTTCAGCAGGCGTTCTTTTTCATTAAAATTCGGCAGGTTGTAGGTTAGGGTTGCCAAAGATATCCGGTAAAAGTCTGTATTACTATTAAAAAACCTCACATAATCCGATTTTTTCGCAAAATCTTTCATCAAAATCCGCAGGGAATCCTGCGCCGGATTTTCAGCTTCAGAAACAGGAATATCCTTACGCCATTCCAGGTCGTTGGTCATGTGAAGCATTGCCCAAATCGGTGCATCAATGGAACTGAAAATTTTCCCATAAAGATCATTTCGTTTTAAATAGCCAAAAAGCGCATGATTTTTATAGGCGGCAAAATGGATTAAAATCTTCTGCTTGTAATCCGTTTCGATAAAATTAACCAGTGGAATGCCACTGAGCACTTCCATCGTATTAAAAAGTTCAATCCTCGGATCGACACTAAAATTGACGCCATTCACGATTTGCCGGCAATCCTGGAAAGTTGACCTGGCAGAAGATGTTTCGGTAAAGCCATCCAAAGCAAAATGGCTTAAACATAAGAGTAATGATAAAATACGTAATATTAATCGCATAAAATAACAGTATGAAGTGATTAGTTTACAGCATAACGCGCTGGCTTGTTCGGTTTACAACAGTTATGCCATACCCAAGCAACTGATTATGTAACTGTTACAGATATTTGGATTTTTAAAAATGTTCGGAATTGAAACATAACGTTCGATTTTAGCACACATGTATATTCGTAATGTTGCTGATGTATGAAGCAGACATTGGTTCTTCCGGCAGGTTACCGACAGCTTAATCCGGCGTTTAAAATCCAAAATGTTGGTTATATTGGAGAGCGGTTTTTTTCTGCAGATAATACAATTATTTTTACCAGAAATATTCTTTAACCATGGAAGACACCTTGGATTTTAAACTCATTCTGCCTAAGGAACCGATAAAAGATTTTGTTTATTGTTTTTCCTCACTGCAGAACTTTACCAATCATCACCAGGCGGTGGTTATTCCTAATGGAAGAATTGACCTGATTTATTCTAAAACCAATAACAACCAAATACGGGTTGCATTACTGGGACTGGAGACCCAACCTAAATATCCGGATCGGGAGGTATCGCATTTATGTTCGGTCAGTTTTAATCCGCTGGCCATAGAATATATTTTCGGCTTTCCGGTGGCCGACATCATCAATAGCGGGAAGCAAATGCCAAATGATTTCTGGGGTTTGAGTATAGAAGACCTCGATGATTTTGATGCCTTTTGTGATACCATGACCAAGAAAATCACAGCACTCCTACCTGAAAATGTGGATATGCGCAAACGTAAATTATTTGACCTGATTTTTGCGCTTAACGGCGAAATTTCTGTTGCTGAACTCTGTGAAAAGATTTCGTGGAGCCCACGCCAGATTAACCGGTATTTTAATCAACAGTTCGGGCTTCCGTTGAAAGCTTATTGTAAAATCCTTCGTTTTCAGGCTTCCCTCTCCCACATCAAAGATGGAACGCTTTATCCCCAACTCAATTTTACCGATCAGTCTCATTTTATTAAAGAGGTTAAACGACTTTCGGGAGTTGCACCTAAAGAGTTGTATAAAAACAAAAATGACCGTTTTTTACAATTTTTAGTCTATGGCCGAAAGTAATTTTGTGGTCTAATTTAAAAATATGTTACTAAAAAACAAGCAGGTGGCCATTATAGGCGGTGGCCCGGGCGGACTGACACTGGCAAGGCTTTTACAACTGAAGGGCATCGATGTTAAAGTATATGAAAGGGATGCTGACCGAAGTGCAAGGGTACAGGGTTCGCCACTTGATCTGCACGAATCTTCGGGGCTGGCTGCAATACGGAAAGCAGGATTGCTGGATGCGTTTAAAAACAATTATATGCCTGGAGCCGACAAAACGACGATTACCGATGAAAATGGTGAAGTGGTTTTCAGCGACCATGACTCAGAATACACAAGAGAAGAAGATTTCGGGCATGAACATTTCCGTCCTGAAATAGACCGGGGTGCTTTACGGAAGATATTACTGGACGCATTGCATCCTGAAAATATAATTTGGGGCAGCCAATTCCTTTCTATGGAAAAACAAAAAGACGGCTGGCTGTTACATTTTAAAAACGGATCGGAAGCGTATGCTGACCTGGTGATTGGAGCAGACGGTGCCAACTCAAAAATAAGGCCCTACATCACTGGGATTAATTCATTTTATTCGGGTATTACGATGCTTGAGGGAAATATAGATGATGCTGAACAACGAGTGCCCGAAGTTACCAGGCTGCTCCGTGGTGGTAAATTAATGGCTTTCGGAAATGAAAAAGATATTCTAATGGGACAGAAAGCAGGTGGTGAAATCGGATTCTATGCAAGTTTTAAAACTGAAGAAAATTGGGCGGAAAGAAGCGGTTTAGATTTCTCCAACCGCTTGCAGGTGCTGGAATGGTTTAAGAAAGAATATACGGGATGGAGTGACCTCTGGTACCCGCTGTTTGAAAATGCTTCGGTTCCTTTTATTCCGAGACCAATCAACTGCATGCCCTTAGACCAAACCTGGGACAGCCTTCCTGATGTTACCATGATCGGTGATGCTGCCCATGTAATGCCACCGTTTGCAGGAGAAGGGGTCAATATGGCGATGCTTGATGCCCTGGAACTGAGTGAAAGCCTGACCGGCAGCCATCACGCTTCTATATATGAAGCCATTGCATCGTATGAAACAGTAATGCGGAAAAGAGCTTCAGAAATGGCAGGAGAATCATTGGAAAACGGAGAAAGGATGCACCACGCCAATGCCCTGTTAACGATGTCTAATTTTTTTAGCAGAACATAAACGATGAGATCTTACTTTTGGACAGCACGTAAAAAAGAGCTTAGGGTAAATGCATCACTTTGTAAGGACTAACACTTTGAAATATGAAGCATTAGGATTTATGAAACGCTAAAAGACTTATAAATGCCTCAATGAAGTTCCGGCCACTCCAATGCAGCAATTAACCGCCTTTATGCATGTTGGTGTAATGCACAACTTCGTTAATTTTCCCGACAAATAAGCGTGGCGTGGGTAGAAATACCGGATATTGGATAAATTTATGAGATTTTTAATTTAGGCTAGATGGTTGGATTTATATATTTTTCAATCTTGTTTAGTTACTTTAATATCACTAAAGTGACCCAATGTGCCGGGGCCTACCCATAACCCAATACTTCCCCGCATAACTTTACCCTGCTTTAAGTCATTTACAATCAAAGTGGGCTGTGCAGCACCGTTAATATACAGCCTGGCAGTTTCATCCTTTACTACAATTTTTATTTTGATCCATTCGGCAGGCAATATATCTACATACGCTTCATACTGTCCTGGTGTTTCCTCTCTTAATTTTTCCCAGGGATATCCCGGAATAGAAATATACTGGCTGGAGTGGTTTCTGCGTAATTGATCGTTTGCCCGGCCATTAGTAGGACGTAAATAAAAAACCTCCATTTTAGAAGCGTCTAAAGCTGCCCTGAACGCAATACCTACAAACCCGCGAGCTGTTTCTCCGGCGTTTTTAAGTGGTTGCCCGCTAATTGTAGCTTCAATTACCCCGTTATGAAAATCAATATCTTTCAAGATTGCAAGTGTATTGTCTCCATCAGCTTCACCTTTTATTTCCAGGGCTAAGGCATTTTTACCTTTATAGACAGATTTTTCGACCGTTACCTGAAACGGAATTACATCCGATGGATTGATTGTTTTGTGCTGTGCGTTAGCTTTCAAACCAAACATTAAGCTCAACACCAAAATAGATAACAGTTTTTTAGTCATAAGGAAAATAATTTTCAACATTTTAATCTACCTAAAATAAGAAAAATTTTCCCGAACCCAGGTACATCACAAACAATAATGGTTTTGAATCCATGGCCTTATTTACGATGTGTCCAACTGAAATCGATCCGGCGGATTTTAAAAATTACCAAAAAACAGGTATAGGATTTTTGCTGAAAGCAGCGATATATTTGACAAAAACAAATACCATGAAAAATCTAAAACAATTATTAGCCTTATTGCTATTATTTTCCCTGATGATGGGCGCCTGTAAAAAAAACAAAGATGACGAGCCAACTGGTCCGCTTGGAACAACTTTTCCGCAGGTTTTAAACAACATTATTACACCGGCAATTATCGATAGCCTGAAGAAAAATGGAATGACCATTAATAGTGGCACTACCCCACCGAATATTAACGGAATATTTTTGTTTAGCCCCACTTATTGCACGTTCGACAATTCTGGTGGCAACCGTGCAGGTACCTATTTCAATGATTACAAACTCCAGTTTAAAAATCAAAATACACAAGATTATACGGTGGGTATGGCATATAAAACTGCAAGTGGCAGCAGCGATAGCGGTGGTGACAATAATGCAACCTATATAGCAGGCGAAAACAATCGCTTCACTGTTTTCTCACAGGTAAAAGGTAAACAGGGAACTATTAACTACGTTGCGCTTGACGTGATTAGCGGGGAAGCAGCAGGCGGCACAATGAAAAATTTGATGTGGAGCCATTATCTGGTATCGAAAGAGGGAGATGAGGCCAATATCTTTTTAGTTCCTATAGGCACAACAAGGATCTTTGCAGACAAAGATGGTTCGTCAGATGCACAAAGCACCTTCGATACTTCAGCTAAGCAGGCCCAAAGCAAGCGGTCTGAATTATTATCGATGTCTGCGGTGGCCAGATAGTTCGCGCTCCTGTTTATTTTTTATCCCCCTTAAAACCCTGCAATCGAAATTTGATTGCGGGGTTGTTGTTTTAGAATCTGTGGGTAGACAATTGGGCATTGTTCATGAACAACAGATAAAATAAATCACCTTGCAGCAATGGCAGCCAGAATAGATCAAACAGCGCTTATTCACCAAGCCGAACTAAAATACAACACTATTTTTTCCAGTACAGGGTTAACCTGATCCGCTGCGTTCCGGCAGAAAAAATCAGGTTCAGATCAGCATGTACCTCTTCAGTCCCCCAAAGTATATTTTGATTAAGGTATTTTTGCCCTTCATTACTAAGAGTTTTTGGCTTTTCATCAGCATGATCTGGCTTGCCGAATGTTTTAACGAGCTGCCCTCTGATCCGCTCATATTCGCCCAGATAGATTTCCAATTTCCCGCCCTGTTCTTTCCTGCTCTCCAGAATATCTTTAAGGTCACCATAACGCCCCTTTTCCCAATCATAAGAAACCAACCGCAGTAACGAATCCTTTGGCGTATAAAAATATTCTGCATAAACCGGGAGCGCACCAACCGCCTTACGCTGCACAATAATGGGGTCTACAGTCTGATAACGGTCTGCAAGGGGATAATACTCCTTAGAAAGCGATACATGATAAGAAAGAAATTTTGCATCCGGGTCAAGCTTCCTTTCAAAATCGATCACCTCAGAAATTTTACATTGTTTCGTCCAGACACTTTCCTGAGAAAAGCCAGCCCTGCTACAAAAAAGCAATGTGAGCGTTAAGAACATTATTTTCATGGCGTTAAGTTACAACACTAAAACCAATATTAGAAAAGGGAGAAAAAATATGCCGGTTTGCTTATCTTTGGATTATCGATGAATGCCGAAGAAAGACCGCACGACAACAATTTTAGCGAAGAGCTGATTATCCTGGCCCTCCAGTCCTCTCCAGATCCAACAGCCATATATACTGGTGAAGAAATGATTATCCGTTTTGCGAACGCAGGAATGCTGGCACTATGGGGCAAAGACATATCCGTGATCGGGAAACCGCTAATACAGGCAATACCTGAACTTGTAGGACAGCCTTTTCTGCCCATCCTTGAGCAGGTATGGCGTACCGGTATCAGCTACTCGGTAACCGAAGCCCCTGCGAAGCTGATTAAAAACGGGATGCCGACTATTGATTACTTTGATTATGAATATAAAGCTTTGCTTGCAGCAGATCACAAAACCTGGTGCATTTTAAATACTGCCAAAAAGGTTACATCAAGAAGGGCATACCTGGAGCGGATACAGCAAAAAGAAGAAAAAGAACAGGCGCTTATTGAAGAAATGGCAACAACAATGGAAGAGCTCACCTCTACTAATGAAGAGCTCAACATTTCTATGAAATTACTGGAAGAAAGCCGGGAACATGTGAGGACCATCATTGAACAGGCACCGGTAGGTATCGCGGTACTACAAGGCCCCAATCATATTATTGAAATGGCCAATACGGCGATACTAAAAACCTGGGGACGCGAAGGGAAAGAAGTAATAGGCCAGCCCCATCATACCGCCAGGCCGGAGCTCAAAGGCCAGCCGGTAAACATCTGGCTGGATAATGTATATTTAACCGGGAAGCCAAAGATTAATAAGGAGTTTTTGGTAAAACTTCGTGATGAAGGTGGATTAAGGGAGGCCATTGTAAACTCGATCTATCAGCCCATTATTTCCTCGGGTGAAGTTACCGGAATACTGGTTATTCTGGAAGAAATTACCCAGCAGGTACTTGACCGTCGTAGAAACGAGAAAGACCAGCAGATGCTTAGCCTCGCGATTGATGCAGGCGAACTGGCGACATTTTATTATGAGCCAAAGAGCAACCTGTTCTCGGGCAATGCCCTGCTAAAATCCTGGTTCGGACTTTCAGCCGAAGAACACCTGGACCTTTCGGTGGCCATCGCCTCCATCCATGATGAAGACAGGGAAAGGGTGACTGATGCGATTAACGAATCGCTAAGGGACGGATCAGACGGTCAATATTTTATCGAATACCGGATAAACAACCCCCAAAAGCCAGATCCAAGACTGGTACAGGCAAGGGGAAAAGTGTTTTACGATCCAAATGGTAAAGCGGCCACCCTGAACGGTACTTTGAGGGATATTACTGAGCAGAAAAAAGACGAACAGCGCAAAGACGATTTTATGGGCATGGTGAGCCACGAACTAAAAACGCCATTAACATCTCTGCAGGCCTACCTGCAGGTGCTCCAGCGGCAGGCTAACCTTACAGATAATGCCTCCGAGCTAAGCATACTGGCTAAATCAGTCAAACAAGTGCGCAATATGAATTCCATGATCAATAGCTTCCTGAATATTTCGCGGCTGGATTCTGGAAAAATGTTGATTGAAAAATCAAAAATCGACCTACAGCAACTCTTTGCTGAGCTGGAGGAAGAAATGCTTTCCTCTATACATACCCATATTATTGTATTAGAACCTGTGCAAGCGTTAATATTATACGCGGATCGGGAAAAAATTTCGCAGGTGATCTATAACCTGGTAGGAAACGCCGTTAAATATTCAGCAATGGGCACCCGCATTACAATTTCCTGCTCGGCACTTGATCAAAACAGGCTGAAGTTAACCGTAAGCGATGAAGGTATAGGAATTGCAAATGAAGACCAGCAGCTTATTTTCGAGCGTTACCACAGGGTCAAAAATCCACAGATCGGATCGATTGCTGGCTTCGGGATTGGCCTTTATCTGTGTCGCGAAATTGTAGCGCTGCACCAGGGCACAATCAGCGTTGAAAAAAGTAACAGCGAGGGAACAACATTCAAGGTAGAACTCCCAATGGAAAATTAAAGGGAAGAATATTAATTGGAGGTAAATTCCGTAATAATGGAGGTGATTGTGTCATTGATTCGTAAGGCTAAATTCTATCTTTGTTGTTATTAGCGTTATAAATCACTAGAACATGTGCCAATGCAAACGATTATTTTAAGACCTGAAAATGAGCTGCTGAAAAAATATGTAGAATATTTTCTTTTTTTGAAAAAATCGGACCATAACCTGATCAACTACACCACTTTTCCCAATAGCAACCTTTGTTTGGCCATCTATAAGCAGAATAAGGTGACCTATGTTAACGATGGTAAAAATAATATTTGCAGTATAGCTGTGGGGGAAAACAGATTTTCAAGCCGGATATATGGTTTTCATACCAGCCCCTTTAAGGTGAATCTACAAGGAGAGCTTGACCAGGTCTGCATTATATTCCGCGCCGCTGCCCTTGGTGCATTTACAGGTGAGGGTCTGGATGGGATTGGGACCACAGATCGGGCCGTGGAGGATTTCCTGCAGTTTAAAGATGGCTTTCTGTTAGAGCAGGTTTTTGATGAGCATCATCCGGTTTTGAGGGCAAGGCTGTTGGAAAAAGCATTGGTTGGAAAGCTTAACGACCGTATTCCTTACAGGCTACGGGAAGCACTCGAGCACATCAGACTGGCCAGTTATTCAGGTCAGGATACCATTATAGAGCTGCTCTGCAAGAAGCTGTGTATTAGTGATACTACGCTGTACCGCCTTTTCAAAACCCATCTGGGCCAAAACCCCCAACAGTTTCTTAAGACCGTTCGCTTCAGGAGGGCATTGCCAGTCTTACTCGGCAAGGAAGCCCCGCTTACTCAGATTGGCCTGGATCACAATTACTATGATCAGGCGCATTTCATAAAAGATTTCAGGGCTTTCGCAGGGTTGGCTCCAAAGAAGTTGCAAGGAAAGGTATCTTTAGCCCAGGACCAGCTAGCTTGGATTTTTGAAGAATCCAAACATGAATGATTTTTACAATTATTTAGTATAGCTAATGTATTTCTTTGTGCAAAATAAAGATTTTTATGCGCAAACTTATCATTCTCTCAGCGATCTGTTTTTTCACTTCGTGTGCCTTAAGAAATACTAACAGACCAGGTTTCCCTTTGGCAGGCCTGGAAACGGTTCCCCAGCTAAGCCACACGCAGATGCTGGAGGACCATGATTCACTAGTCTCCCTTATCCATCAGGTAAGCCCCGTTATTTATTTCAACAAAGAGGTTCGCGGAATAGATTTTGACCGCTATGCCCGCCGGTTAAGAAAGAGCATCACCCCCAAAACGACGATGGCAGATTTCCTGCATATTGTAGACATGACACTGAATGTGGCACAGGATGGGCATTCGGGCAGGCTTGGAAGTTGGCAGCTGAATATCATGCGGACCAACTGGATACCCAATGGGATCATCAAACATATTGACAGCATTTCTATGGTGTATGGACATGCGTACGAAAAGTTTGCCAACCGTAATTTTACTAATAAACTGGAGCTGAACCTGGTGTATACCAATGGGGATTATTATAACATGCTGCCCTTCTCCTACAAAGGGGTTAAATTTCCGGCATCAATGAGGCTCAGGAGCTGCAATGGCTTAAAGGTACATGCGTTCGTGAAAAAGCAATATGCCCATATTTCTCCGCTGAGGTGGGATAGGACCAACAGGAAGGTCTACCATGAGGCCTTCTACAAATCTGCCGAATTCTTTAAACGAGGAGGTATCCGGTTGGTTTTTGAGGATAAACAGGGAAACAGGATGCAACTACATGCATCCTCGGGAGACACCGTCAGCTTCGCTAAAAAAATTCTGCACCCATTTGGCTATAATGACGAATCAGCCCCCCTGACAACACATTACTTTGAAAAGGAAGGTATTTTTTACGCGAAAATGCCGCTGATGGAGGAAGCCTATGGCGATTCACTGGCAAAGCAGCTAAAGCCTTTTATCGAAAGAAGTATTGTAAAGTCTATAGTTCTGGATATAAGGGGGAATGGTGGTGGAAGTGACAATACCTACGCCAATTTTTTAGGCCGGATTATGAAAGATACCCTGAAGCAGGATGTTGTGGTGGGGAGGAATTTCAGCCCATACAACCAAAAACAGTTTAATGTCAATGCAGATTCGGTAAAGAGTAAAAAGGGTTTTTCCTTCAACGTTGATGTAGCTACGCTTAAGCAGCCCAAGATGTATTTTATTTCTATTCCGAACTTTACCTTTGTACTGCCTGACAGCCTGAACTATAGCTTTAAGGGGAAGGTTTATGTGCTGCAGGACAGATATATCTATTCTTCTGCCTCCAACCTTTCCAATCTTGCTGCCAGGAATGATCAGCTGGTCAGCATCGGCGAAACACCAAATCTTTTGGGCGGACTTCAGACGAATCCTTCGATCCTGCAGTTGCCCAATAGTAAGATTATTTTTAGGATCGAGCCACAGATTGATTTTACCGGAGCAAAATCCGTTGTAGATGCTTTTCAAAATCATGTGGAATATCCGGTAAGCTATTCCATAGAGGAACTTTACCAAAGGGTAACTTCATCAGACTATATTTTCGGGCGTAAATTCTTATATGAAAAGGATCCTATGTTTCTAAAGGTACTGGAACTCGAAGGTGTCCAACTTAGAAACAAGCGCAGGCCATAGTGTGCTCAGTAGATATTTTTACCCTGATGTATCCTACTTTCCACAGCGAATAGTTTGAATGACACAGCACTTTAGATACAGTGGATAAAAAGTCCATTTCCCTTATAAATATTTTGTTTTAAGCTAATTAACGCTAAACGATTATTAGCTTGCTACTGTTATTAATTATGGGCTCCGTTTGCCATTCGCAAATGCTAATGCCCGATTAAGCACAGGTCATTATTATTTATAATAACTGGGCAGGTTTGTTTTTAAATTGCCTGATAAAGCCATACATATTTAAACAGACCTGCCCACAACATATAATCAATGGCTATACCTTTACTGGCGGCTTTTTAGTATTTCACCTGCTGTGGGTTAATAAACCCTAATATTTTATGATATTTGTTGGCTCAACACTATAGCAACTGTCTTTTGAAAATTGCAAAATATTACCTGACCGCTATATTCGCTTATGCGACCTGGGGCTTTTTTAGCTTAGTTTTAAAACCATTAAGCAGATATTCTTCGGTGGATATTTTATTTTACCGCATTTTTAGCTGTGCGATATTGATGTTATTCATTACGGCCTTATTTAAACGTGCCGAATTAGTTAAAACCTTTTCTGATATTAAAGCCTTACCTGCTAAGCAAAGACGGAACATGCTTTTGCTGAATGTGGGCGGAAGTGTCTTCTTAAATATTAACTGGTTCTCGTTTATTTACGTGCTTAATCATGTAAGTATTAAGGCTACCTCACTCGCCTATCTGGTTTGCCCCATCATTACCACGTTGCTTGCTTACTGGTTTTTACATGAAAAGCTCAGCAAAGTACAATGGACGGCCGTTGGGTTGAGTATATTTGGTTGCCTGATGTTATCGTATGCCAATATTATGGATATGGTTTACGCATTATTATTGGGTTTACCTATGCGGGTTATCTGGTAAGCCAGCGTAAAAATGTTGGCTTTGATAAGTTTATCCTGCTCACCTTTCACATTTCGCTTGCCGCACTAATGTTACTGCCGTTTTATCCGGCCTACAGCGGACCTGTACCTACAGAGACCCTGTTTTGGTTACTCATAGAAGTTATAGCAGTTGGTTTTACAGTGATTCCGCTGTTTTTGAATTTGTATTCCTTAAAGGGCCTGAACTCGTCAACAGTAGGTATGTTGCTTAATATTAACCCAATTATTGCGTTTGTGATAGCAGCACTGGTATTCCACGAGCGCATTAGTCCGTTACAAATGACGGCATACAGTATCATTTTCGTATCGGTTGTTATTTTCAATGTGCATTATCTTTTTAAAAAAAAGCAAAGGCATCTGCCTGCCAGGGATAATTCTGATCTTGCCAAATAACCTCGTTAGCTAAAAGTGTAAAGATAGTGTTGCTTTTTATGATAAGAGCGTAATTAAGCCGTCCATTAACCCTGGCATTAGTTTAAATTACCTACCTTCTAACTACGACGATTTTGCGTACCAGCGCCGACTGTGATCCATCGGTAAGCGCTACAAGCGTACCATTTTTCCAGTATTGGGCTAATCCTGATCCCCCATCCTGGTACCCACCTACAAAAACATCAGTGCCCGATACAGCTATAGATAAACCAAAAGCACTTTCAGGTCCATTGGTTAAAATGACGGGAGATCCGTTTTTCCAATATTTTGCCTGGATCGCACTATTCCCGTTTGTAGTGCCCGATCCCGCAACATACACATCGCCCCCATTTACGAAAATTGAATTCCCCCTAACATCTGCGGTACCATCATTAATCAATACCGGGCTACCTAAGTTTTTGCTATACCTGGTTTGTGATTGGCCAGAGCTGTTATATGTTTCAGACCATAGTAAATATAAGTCGTTACCTGATACTGCTATGGCCTGGTCTCCGGCAGTTGTAGTCCGGTCTGCAAGATCAAAAAGCTGCCCGTTCTTCCAGTAAACAGTAATAGGGTTAAGCCACTCCAGGTTTCTCCGCTCCCCGGTTACATAAACATCATTCCCGATCAGGGCTATCCCCGTGGCAATAGCCTGCTGTGTACCATCTGTTAATACTATGGGTGTTCCGTTTTTCCAGTACTTTGCCTGGTAGGTCGACTTTCCGGGAGCAATTTCCTGTCCGGCAATGTACACATCAGTTCCCTGTATAAATATGTCATTTGCAAAGGCATCGCGGCTACCATCGGTAAGTGAGGTTGATACACCGTTTTTCCAATATTTGGCAACATATTTTCCTGAAGCATTAATTTCGAAGCCAGCTATATGCACATCATTCCCAGATATGGCCATAGCGTTCGCATCAGAGGATCCGGTACCACTTCCAAGATTAACGACTTTCCCGTTTTTCCAGTATTTGGCCACATAGCCCTCCCGCCCAGCCGCATAGATATCAAACGCAGATGGCTCAGGAGGAGCCGTTTCATCAGTTGTTCTTTTCTTGCATGCCGGAAAAACAATCGTGAGCGTGATTAAAAGCATTAAAGCTTTTCGTAAATGATGCTTCATCTGTTAGATTTTATTTTGATGTTCAACAGCTGTAAGCACATATAGTTTGAGTGGAAGACATTTATATTCGGTAAACCGACTTTGATTTTTGAAACAGCAGGCACAGCTACTTACGCTACACTTCATTTTCTGTTCTCAATTACGGATATGGAGCGGGCCAGAAAAATCGGTCTAATTCAGTACGCTCTAACAATCAATCATGGGATCAGCATTTAAAACAAATTTATTCCAGCATAAGGCCTATCTATTCCCAGGAACAGATTAGCAAACTGCTTAATTTGATCCTTTTGCGCTGATAAAATTGATTGGCTGAAACGGTAAACTCCGAGCCACTCCATTTATGTTAACAAGTGTGTTAAGCCAATGTTGATTCCAGGTACGCCCGGAAAGTTTTTGTCTTTCTACCTAATAAGCGCTCCAAATCGCCTGATTGATATTCGAATTCACCTTCATTAATTGCGGTTACCCAACTCGTTATAAATTCGGCAACATGACGGGGAACCCCTTTAGCCATTATCCCATCAATATATTCGGCTGTTGTAATAGTGGTAAAAGGAACAGGCTGCCCTTTTATTTCCGCAAGGATTTTTGCAATGTCGGCAAATGAAACAGCATCGCTGCCGCCTAATGAGTAGGTTTTATTTTCATGCCCGGGTGTAGAAAGTATGATGGCGTGGGCTTCTGCCAGTTCATCTCTTGTAGCAGCTGCCATTTTTCCATTATCTGCCGGAACTTTTATTCCATTTTCGTAAGGGTTTGGATCAAAGTAGAGCGATAAAACGTCCATAAAAGGCGGGTGGTATACGATGGTGTAATCAAGCCCTGAAGATTTAAGTACCTGTTCAGTAAACAGATCTGACTCGGTAACCTCAGGCATGATACGCCCTGAACCCTCCTTACGCATGATTGCCATATACACCACGTGTTTAACACCCGCCTGGCGCGCAGCAGTAATTGCATTGAAATGTTGGGTAGACCGGTCTGTGAAAGCGACCGTACTGGTGAGCATTACTTTGTCGATCCCTTCAAACGCACGTAGTAACGAATCATAATCAAAATAATCACCAAAACGGACTTCCACACCCTTAGCAGCCAGATCTTCTATTTGCTCTTTTTTGCGGGAAAGCCCGATAATTTGGCTTGCCGGAATTCCTTTTTTCAATAATTGCTCAACCGTAGCTTTTCCAATCGAACCGGTAACGCCGGTTACCAGTACTTTTTCTCCTTGTGGTGCTGTTGAATAGTCTTTCATTTTTCTTTTATTAATTTAAAATCATTAAATTTGCTTTTACTTTGCAAGTAAAAAACATTTATTTTACTTGCAAAAAGCAAGCGCAAAATTAGATATTTACTTTCAATATGCAAGTAAAATAATTAAAAAAATATGAAACCAAGTGAAAAGCGTTCCGATTGCCCGATAAGCTCCTCGCTGGATATTTTTGGAGACAGGTGGTCGCTATTGATTGTGCGGGACCTTATGCTCCATAAAACCCGTACTTACGGTGATTTTGCAAAGTCGGAAGAAAAAATAGCGACGAATATACTTGCGAATAGATTACAGGTACTGGAGGATCATAACATAATCATCAAATTACCTTATCCGGATAATAAGGTAAAAGGGCTTTACCAACTGAGTACAAAAGGTATTGATTTAATACCTGCTGTGATTGAAATAGCCCTTTGGGGTGGAAAACACCTATCGAATACAGACGAATCTTCCCCATTTCTTAAAGAAGTAAAAAAGAACAAAACAAAATTTCTGAAAAATATAATGGACAGTCTGCTGGCAAACGATGAGGCTTGACAGACATCGACGCCCATAAATTATCCTTCCGGAAGCAAATCAGCACGTGGATTGATGAATGCCATTTTTGCTTGATGCTAATGATAAACAGGGTTACCTTGCTGAAATGTATTAAACAGCTAAATTAAATGCAAGGACATAATATAACGATAAGAGATGCACCAAGAATGCCATACCCAATGATTGATTCGCTTAAGTAAACGGCGGCATTTTCATTCTAAAAATAGATAACCCCTATTAAGCCATCTTTTTAGTTTACTGGAAAAATCCCTCCTTTTTTAACATTAAATACTTTAGATGAGCATATGGAAAACCACTTACAACGGAAGTTCGAAATGAAAGACTGATCCTTCCCCTGCTTCACTTTCTCCCCAGATTTTACCATGATGTATTTTAATAATCTCGGCGCACAGGTATAAACCGATCCCGAATCCGGTAATATTGTTATTTTTTTCCACCCTGTAATAACGTTCAAAGAGTTTCCCCAGTTCTTCCTTACTCACTCCAATGCCCTGGTCGCGTACGCTTACCCTTACCCAATTGGCTACGCGCTGGCAGGAAATTTCAATAGTGGTAGAAGCCGCAGAATATTTTGCTGCATTGCTTACCAGATTGTTCAACACCTGTAAAATTTTATCATGGTCGGCAAGGACAGTTACCTCTTCTAGATGTTGGCAGATAATGGTGTGCGAACTATACAGTACCCTGAATTCATCCTGGGCAGATTGGATCAGTTCTGCCATATTAAACGCTGATTTTTCAACGGGAATCTTGCCAGCATCAAGCCTGGCCACATTCAGGAACCCGTTAATCATGGCAGTCATAACGGAAACCTGTTTTAACGGTTGCTTAAATCCCTGATAAAGTGCATCATCCCCGGATCTTTGCGCCTTTCGCTGCATAAACTGGAGATAGCCCGTGAGTGAGGTAAGTGGTGTTTTGAGTTCGTGGCTCACCATTCCGATAAAGTCGTTTTTCCGTTGTTCTTCTTCCTTGATTGCCTGGATATCCGTTGTTGAGCCCACCCACATGATCAGCTCACCACCCTCATTCATTACCGGGGAAGCCACGTTTAAATGCCAGATATAACTTCCGTCTGTGTTTTTAAAACGCATTTCGGAAATATATGGCACTCCGCTTTTCGCCGCAGCCGCCAGCCCTTCCTGAAAAACATGGATCTCATCAGGGTGCAACATCTCCAGATAACCGAAGTCGCGCAGGTCTTCAAAACTCATTCCTGCAAAATCCAGCCACTCCCTGTTAAAAAAAATAACCTCACCACTGGGAAGTGCATTTGATATTTTGGCAGGAACCAGGTCGGCAAGTCTCCTGAAATGTTCCTCACTCCTTTCAATCTCTTTGCGGGCATTTACCTGAAGGGTCACATCGATGGCCACCACTAGGATATCGGCGGTTTTTCCGGTATAATCCACCACAGGCTGATATACCAGGTTGAAAAAATATTCTTTCAGGCCCTGCCCATGTTGCAGCATTGCCCTTATTTCATTGGCATAAAAAGCCTCACCTGTATCGAATACCTCTTCAAGTATTTTTTGAAAAGGCTGGTCCTTGATTTCCGGGAGCGCTTCCTTTAGTGGAAGCCCTACTATGGCATTGTTTTTCCCCCATACTTCAAGCAGTTTTACATTGGCTGTCTCAACGGTCAGTTCCCTTCCATGAAGCACGCCGATGGCAACAGGCGCCTCTTCAATAAGGAATTTGAAACGCTGCTCACTTTTGTGAAGTTTGTTATTGGATATTGACAACTGATCATTGGTATCAGAAAGTTGAGCAGTGTACCTTTCCAGAAGCTTTCTGGAAATTACCCTGTCTGTGATTTCAAATGACATTACAAGTACCCCTGAAATATTTCCATCCGTATCACGCAGCGGCTGATAGGTATAATCAACGTAGGTTTCCCTTAGGCTTCCATCAGCGGATGTGAAAATTACCGGACTTTCTTTAACATCGATAATTTCCCCTGTCTCCATTACTTTCCGAAGCTGACCTGCGAAAGGCTGATCAGCCAGATCGGGTAAAATTTCCAGAAAAGGCCTGCCTATAACTTCCTTACGTGTTTTATTCCAATAAAGGAGATTACTATCGTTGATCATTTCCACCAGGAGCTCATGGCCCCTGATCACCACAACGGAAGCAGGGAGCATATTGAGTATCTGTTCAAGCCTGCTATTTACCTCACTAAGCTTATCCTGCGAGAAGATGAGTTCATCGTTGGCTGCATGCAGTTCCTCATTGGTTGCAGCAGCTTCCTCATTCAAAGCAGCAAGATCGAGACTTAACCGGGATTTCTCTTCCTCTATATTTTTCTTTACGCTAATATCACGTGCCGCACCGAACCATTCCTCTATTTCCCCATCATCACCCAGAATTGGAACTGCTCTTGACACGGTCCAACCCATGCTCCCATCAGCACGGACAACCCTGTGTTCCAGTTCAAAAATTTCTTTGCGTTCTATGGCCTGTGAAATTGCAGCATTTACCATTTCCATATCACAGGGATGTACGTTCCTTTCCCTCCACCCTGTAATGGGAGCACTGGTACTGCTCAAAAATCCCCGTCCATCCAGTTCGTACATGATCTCCCAGTCAGGGCTAAGCCTGTATACCACATCAGATGTGGCCGTTACCAATGCCCTAAAACGCTTTTCGCTTGCCGATAATTCGCTCATTTATATAGTTGAAAACTAATTAAGATCTACAAAATAATGATAAAAGCATTCGTCCATTAGCATCATCATCCTGATCTTAAAGGTTTCGAATATACAAAAGTACGAGATAAATGAAGAGATTTAAAAAAGGAGTTGGTTTTAAAATTTACGATGGATATTGAAATTATTGCTTGAAATGGTATTTATTGTTACTTTTGAATATGACAGCATTTATTTGTGAATATGAAAGCATTCGTTCCTGAAAGTGATGACGATCTTTTAAATGCTTTCCATTCAGGGAATAAAGAGGCCTTCGAAATTATTTACGACCGTTACTGGCTGCTGCTTATTCGCCATGCCAACCACATGCTGAATGATGAAGAAGAAGCAAAAGATGTGGTCCAGGAAGTGTTCACCGCCCTTTGGTCAAGATCTGACAGCCTTCCCACTTATCCTAATTTAGCAGCTTTCCTTTATGCAGTTACGCGTAACAGAATTTTAAACCGCCTGAAACATTTTAAGATAGAAGCCAAATATTTAGCTCAGGTAGAGCATATTATTCAGCACCCATCACAAATGCCTGATAGCAGAGTGCGGGAACAGGACCTTAAACGTGTGATTGAAGAGGGATTAAACAGCCTGCCACCAAAAATGCGGGAAGTGTTTGAATTGAGCAGAAAACAGCATAAAACACATAAAGAAATTGCTGAACAATTAAATATCTCTGATAAAACCGTAAAAAAGCAAATAAATAATGCTTTGCGCATCCTTAAAAGTAAAATGGGTGATTCATTTAATATTTTCTTAACTTTTTTTTAATCCTGCCTACTACCAACCCCTTCTTTAGTTGTTATCACTGTAATTAGCCACAGTAAGCGCAAACAAAGGATGGAAAATCATCAGAATGAGCACAATAATTTACTTAAAAAGTATCAACTGGGACTTTGTACACCGGAAGAGAAAGAAATTGTTGAATATTTATATATTTTTTCGGCCAATTCTGAAAAAAAAGACAGAAAAGTTATTGAGGATGGCCCGCTTCGCAATGAGATCTGGAGAAGAGTGCTGTTTGTTAATGGCATAAAAGATTTTGAGAAACAAAATACGGTGCCATCTCCACAAATACAGAGACCTGCGCTGTGGAAAAAAATATCAATTGCGGCAGCATTCTGTATTACGGTTGGCACTGCAATTTTTTATGTAGTACAAACGCAGCCGAAGCAACAACAGGTAGTTTATACCAAAGATATTGCCCCCGGAAAAAACAACGCGACACTTACACTCCCTGATGGAAAAGTCATCATACTTTCTGATGCCCGTAATGGGGAGTTGGCAAAAGAACAAGGGGTGGTTGTCCGCAAAACCAGCGACGGGCAAATTGTATACGAAGTAGTTGACCGGGGTATAGCCGCTAACAATCAAATCAATACTCTGTCTACTTTACGCGGACAAAATTATGAAGTGCGTTTGCCGGATGGAACCAAAGTAATCCTAAACGCGGCTTCTTCAATCAAATATCCTTCATCCTTCGTCGGTGCAATCAACCGTAAGGTAGAGTTAACAGGGGAAGCATATTTTGAGGTAGCAAAAGATAAAGTCCATCCCTTTCTTGTATACAGTAAAGGACAAACGGTGGAAGTATTGGGTACCCACTTTAATATTTCGGCCTATCCCGATGATAATCTTTCTAAAACTACACTCCTGGAAGGAAGCGTAAAAATCAACAACCAGTTACTAAAGCCCAATGAGCAGTTTATACGCTCGGCCACAACAGAACAAATCGTAACTGTGAACACTGATGAGGCCGTTGCCTGGACACAGGGCTACTTTATGTTTAATGATGAACCACTAGAAAATATCCTGTCAAGAATTTCCAGATGGTACAATGTGGAGATCATTTATAAAAACCAGGAGATTAAGAAAAAGAAGTTCCTGGGTAGTATAACCAAGTATGACCAGCTCTCTAAAACATTGAATCTTCTGGCCAAGACCAAAGATGTATCATTCGAAATTACCGGAAATAAGGTTTTCGTTGATCATTAAAAGGCTTGCAATATCACCAATCAACTAATCTATCAACCAAACCAACCAACATGAACAACCGCCATCACGATCCTTAGGGAGGAACCGATGAAAAGGGTTTTTAGCATATTGATCTTTCAAAAACAAAATAGCCAAGGATGGTGGAACATCCCTGGCCGTGTTTTGCTAAAACCTCATCTTATCAGGTAATGAATCAATTCAATTTTAACAGATATCAAATGTATAAAAATTATAATAAGATTTTATGCAAGCCTTTGTGCTGCGTTTATAAAATATTGTTTATCATGAAGTTAACAACTATCATACTCTTAACAACGTTGCTTCAGGTGAGCGCCACCGGATTCGCCCAAAAGGTTACTTTTGTGCAGAAAAACAGCACGCTCAAAGAAATTTTCGGGGCGATCAGAAAGCAGACAGGTTACGATGTTGTAGCCTCATCAGATCAGCTTTTTCAAACGGTAAAAATAGATGCAGGCTTCAGAAACGCTCCGCTCGAAAAAGTACTGGATAAATGCCTGGAAAATCTCCCGTTCAGTTATGCTATAGACGAACATTCGGTGATTATCAGCAGGAAAGAAAAGTCTGTAGCCGAAAAAATTATCAGCTTATTCACCCCTAAAATAACAGTAAGCGGGGTGGTGAAAGTAAAACAGGGACCACTTGGGGGCGTATCCATAATGGTAGAACGTACACACCAGGTGAGCAGGACAAAAGATGATGGTAGTTTTTTGATTGGGGGACTTGAAAAGGAAGATGTATTGGTTATTAGTTATATTGGCTATCAGCAACAAAAAATACATGTGGCAGATGTTGATGGGGTAATCAACATTGAACTGAAGCCTAGTACAAATGTCCTTGATGAAGTGCGGGTACTGGCTTATGGACAAAAAACTTCCCAAAGAACAAATACAGGATCTACAGTTTCTATAGATGCAGCTGTATTGGAGAAAACACCCACTTCAGATCCTATTGCTGCATTACAGGGCAGGGTCTCGGGCATGTTGATTACCAATAACAGTGGCTTGCCGGGCGCACAAGTTAGTGTGCAGATAAGGGGGATCAATACATTGAACATGGATGGAAAAGCCAAAATGCCGCTCTATATCGTAGATGGCGTGCCTTTTACTTCAAGCTCTATTGCTGGTTTAACCAATCTTGGCATATTGACTAATGGATCAAGTGAAAGTCCATTTAAAAGTATAGATCCCAGTTCAATTGCAAATATTGAGGTTCTTAAAGATGCCGATGCGACAGCGATCTACGGCGCGCGAGGAGCCAATGGAGTGATCCTGATAACGACAAAAAGAGGTAAAGCTGGCCAGATACAAATCGGCGCCGACGTTTACGCTTCTATTGCTAAAATCCCACATTACATCGATATGCTGAATACGGAACAATATCTTGACATGCGCAGACAGGCTGCAATCAATGATGGGGTAGAAATCACCGACGACGCATTCCCTGATTTAACCAAGTGGAGCCAAACGAAATATACCAATTGGCAAAAGGAGTTTTTTGATAAAACGGCATTAACGCAAAATGCAGAGCTAAATATCACTGGAGGAAGTAATCAGACCCGTTTTATGCTGGGTGGAGGATATAGAAATGAGAAAACCGTGTACAATACTGTGGACGGGCTAAAAAGTGGGAATATCAGATTCAATGCAGATCACAATTCGAAAAATAATAAGTTGAATCTTGCTTTGTCCCTCAGCTATTCAGGTGATAGGAACACGGCTATTGCCCTTGATCCTGTTGCTTTTTACGCTCTGCCACCCAATTACTCCTTATATAATGAAGATGGCTCTTTAAACTGGGCAGTGCCTAATCCGATTGCCACTTCATTAAGCAAGATGGAAAGCAAATCTAAAAGTGCCATCACCAATTTTGTGGGAAGTTACAAAGTATTGCCTAACCTGACGCTGAAAGCCAGTGTTGGTTATACTGATTTGCGGATCAGGCAAATGATGTTGACACCTATCGCCGCACAAGACCCAAAATCATCTGATCCTCAAGGATATACATATTACGCAAATAACAGAAACAACTCATTCACCTTTGAACCCCAGGCAGATTATGTGCTTCACCGTGGAAACAGCACTTTCCGCGCCTTACTTGGTGGCACCTATATTGATAACAGATCTTCAAATTATGCCTTAAATGCTTACGGCTTTACGGATGATGCTTTATTAGGCAATGTCTCAGCAGCCCAAAGGTCTGATACTACCCAACTGGGAAGTCAGTATCGCTTTCTTTCTGCCTTTACCCGTATAGGGTATGAATACCAGAATGAGTTGTTCGTGAATGCAACATTGAGACGGGATGGTTCCTCTCGTTTTGCACCCGGTAAACAGTTCGGTGATTTCTGGTCGCTCGGTGCAGCCTGGATTTTTACAGAACGCCAATGGATGAAATCGGCAATGCCCTTCTTAAGCATGGGTAAACTGAGGGCAAGTTACGGATTGAGCGGTAATGATAATATAGGTGATTACAGTTATTTCGTGAACTACGAAAAAACCTTCAACAAATATCAGGGGATCGGACTTTATCCTAAAAACCTTTTCAATAGTGATTATCAATGGGAAGAAAATAAAAAATTCGAAGCCGCAATAGAGCTTGGTTTCCTGAACGATGCGGTGATGCTTACCGTAAATTATTACCAGAACCGTTCGGGTAACCAGCTGGTAGCGTATCCTTTGGCTTCACAAGTTGGGGTGGGCGACGTAAATCAGAATATGGATGCAAAGATCCAGAATAGCGGATGGGAATTTATGTTGAACACTTCGCAGATTAAACACAAAGATTTTAGCTGGACCTCAAGCTTTAATTTAAGCATTGGAAGAAATAAATTGCTATCGTTCCCTGACCTGGAAAATTCCTCATATAAGGATCAATATGCCATCGGCAAATCCTTATCATTGTTCTGGGGATTCGACTTTCTGAAAATAGATCCTCAAACCGGTAAACCTGTATTCAGGGATGTGGATGGAAATGGAACTATAGAATATCCGAATGATAATGTTCCGTTAAGTAACCTTTTGCCAACATTTTACGGAGGTTTTACTAATAATTTCTCTTATAAGAGATTTGATCTGGATATTTTCCTGAGTTTTAAAAAGAGCGGACGAAATAGTCTCCTGAATTTGAGCCCCGGTGCTTCTTTGAGTAACCAACCTGTAGAAGTACTCGACAGATGGCAAAGCCCGGAAAATCCGGGTACCCGGATGGCGTATACGACAGATACCTACCAGATAATCTTATACAATTCAAGTCTGGCCGCTGCCTTTAATAATTCTTACATCAGGCTTTCAAATGTTTCCCTGGGATACAGCTTCTCAGAAAAACAAGCCGGGAAATTAGGTATGAAAAATTTGCGTGTATACGCAATGGGAAATAATCTGTTTACCCTGACCAACTATCCTGGATTTGATCCGGAAACAGGTGTAAGTATGCCTACCCTGCGGTCATTTACTTTTGGTCTGAAAACAACTTTTTAAAATTATACAATGAAAAATTTGATATACCGCATAGCTCTCCTGCTGATGTTAACTGTGGTTAGCACATCATGTAAAAAAATATTAGAAGTAAAGCCTGAGTTCATCAGAACTACAGAACAAGTATATGCCAATGATAAATCTGCAGATAGTGTAGTGGTTGGTATGTATGCTAAATGGTCAGGTAACAGTGATTTATTTGATATCCCTGTGGTAGGAGGGCTTTCTTCTGATGAATTAAAGCCAGGAGCATCATTAGACGATGATCTCCTGAATATGTACAATAACCGTTTAGATCCTGTCAACTCCTCTACCAAAACCTATTGGTCAGATTATTACAGTGTAATCTATACCGCAAATTCAATCATAGAGGGTGTCGCAACTTCGAAAGGCATGACTACTTCAGGAAAACAAAAAGCTACCGGTGAGGCATTATTTATGCGTGCTTTTTGTTATTTCTATCTCGTTAATTTTTTTGGCGATGTGCCATTGGTAACCAGCACAGCTTATAAAGAAACTAAGAATTTTCCCCGTACACCAGTCGCTAAAGTATACACACAAATACTGGAAGACCTGCTGAAAGCCGAGAGTTATCTTGGTGATCAATATCCTACCAATGGTCGTGTGAGGGCTAATAAATGGGTAGTTAAAGCGTTGCTGTCAAGAGTATATTTATATACCGGTGACTGGAAAAATGCCAATCTTAAAGCTTCCGAAATCATTGAAAATAACAGTCAGTATAGCCTTGGTGTGATGGCAGGAACCAGCGCAGATGATGCAGAAATGGATATTTTTCACAGCGATAATAAAGAATCTATCTTTCAAATGTGGAATGAAATTGGATATAGTTTAGGGGGGCAAACCCTTGGTGATTATGCTTATGTTGCCGTTGCGGATGAAGGTAGCAATAGTCTTATCAACGCTTTTGAAGACGGTGATAAACGCAGATGGAATTATATTAATGAGGAAACCGGCGGTTACCGGATCTACAAATATAGATTAGACGTTGAAAATTCAGAATATAAGGAATATACTGTGGTTTTCAGGCTTGCGGAGCAATACCTGATTCGTGCAGAAGCCTTAGCTAAACTTGGACAACTTGATGCTGCGGTTCAGGATGTGAATACCATCCGTAATCGTGCGGGGCTTGAAAATCTGGATGATGGACAAACCGAAAGTTCGATTCTTGATGCTGTAGAACAGGAAAGAAGAGTGGAGTTGTGTTTTGAATGGAGTGATCGCTGGTTTAACCTGCGCAGACTTGGACACCTTGACCAGGTAATGTCAGAAAATAAACCTACCTACTGGAAGTCTACCGCTGCCCTATACCCGATACCAAGGGTAGAAATACGAAATAATCCAAAACTTACACAAAATCCAGGTTACAACTAAATTTATCAGAATGAACACATATTATCACAGATTGATCCAATTTATACTTTTCCTATTGCTGATAACAGGCAGTACTGTGTCTTTTGCGCAGAAGAAAGCTCCGAATTACACATTAAAGGGAAAAATAACCGGCATGAAACCCGCTGATAAAGTGACTGTATATCTTGAACGTTATATAGGCGATAATATGCAACAGGATTCTGTCCTGGTGAAAAACGGGACCTTCAGTTTCCGCGGGAACGTAAAGGATCCGGTATGGTCAGTCCTTTCTTATTCCCTGGTTACTAAAGCAAAGAATCAGAAAGACGAACCTGTACGCCCGTCCTGTTCATTGTTTATTGAGAAAGGGCTTTTGAACATCTCTTTTCCCTTGGGAAACATTTCACAGGCCGTATTTTCAGGTTCCCCTTTGAATACAGAAAAGGTAGCTTATGAAAGTAAAACAGCGGAGCTTACAGAGGCTCTGAGTGATGTAAGGTCTGCCTATTTCAACCTTGAGGACCTGATGAGCGACAGCACACAAAACAAGGAAAAGCTCATACAGCAGATGAAGACAATAGAAAAGGCATCAGATTCGCTGGATCAGATAAAAATCACAACAGACAGTTCATATATAGCCCGTCATCCCTCCGGTTATTTCAGTCTTTACCTTTTATCAGAGTCTTTCAGGCACGGCATGCCTTTTGAAAAAACCATGGGTTTGTTTAAACAGATTAACGCCCCTTTGAAACTGACTGCAGTTGGAAAAAAACTGACTGCAGACCTTAAACGTGCACAGAAAGTAAGTGTTGGGATGGTGGCACCCGAATTTTCCCTGCCTGATTCTACCGGAAAGCTGGTCAGCTTATCTTCTTACCGGGGAAAATATGTGCTTGTTGATTTCTGGGCCAGCTGGTGTGTACCCTGCAGGCAGGAAAATCCTAATGTAGCTGCGGCCTACCAGAAATTTGCTGTACACAATTTTAATGTACTGGGCATCTCTTCAGATTTTGATAAAGGCTCCTGGATGACCGCCTTGCGTGAGGATAAATTATCCTGGCCAAATCTACAGGATGTAGGCTCCAAAGTCGGTAAACTGTTTGATGTGACTATGATCCCGTCGAATTTCCTGATTGACCCGAACGGCAGGATTATCGCAAAAAACCTACGGGGAGCAGCACTTGAGCATAAACTGGCAGAAGTGCTGTCACACTAAATCAGGCAGATCACAGCTCATCGCACCGCGCAGTATAGCTGATGAACACCAGCATTATAAATTTTATTACCTATATGAAAATCTACAAAATTAATATAGCCCTGCTTATCGCAGGCATGCCTTTGCTTGCAGGAGCACAACACAAGCCTGCTAAATCCACTGTTGCCGTTCACCATACTGTTCAGCCGGGCACAAAACTGATTCCGCTGGATCCTTCGGTGCGTACCGGGAAGTTGGCGAATGGTTTTACCTATTATATCCGCCATAACAATGAGCCTGAGCACCGTGTAGTGATGTATCTTGCCAATAAGGTAGGATCTATCCTGGAGACGGATGAAGAGCAGGGACTTTCACACTTCCTGGAACATATGAGTTTCAATGGAACGGAGCACTTCCCTAAAAGTGAACTGATCAATTATCTCCAGAAAGCTGGTGTAAGGTTTGGTGCAGATTTAAATGCCTACACCAGTTTTGATGAAACAGTTTATCAGTTACCGCTGCCGACAGATGATCCTGCGGTGATGAAAAACGGGCTGCAGATTATGCGCGATTGGGCACAAGGACTAACACTGGAGACTGCCGAGATTGAAAAGGAGCGCGGCGTGATTTTGGAAGAAGAAAGGTTAGGTAAAGGCGCTGAAGACCGCATACTAAGACAAACCCTTCCGGTGATGGTAAATAACTCGCGTTATGCCTCACGTTTGCCTATTGGTAAAGCCGATGTGATCCTTCATTTTAAACCAGAAGTGATCCGCAATTATTACCATAACTGGTACCGTCCTAACCTGCAGGCCCTTATTATTGTGGGTGATATCGACGTGGCAAAAATGGAACAACTGGTCAGGCAAAAATTTGCTGATCTGAAAAACCCGGCAAATGAAAAACCAAGGGTAAAATATAGTTCTTCCTTAACAGGGAAAAACCAGTTTCTTGCGGTAACCGATAAAGAATTGACCAATACGGTTATAGAAGTTAATGCAAAGCATAAAGACCAGAAAATTTATACGGAGACTGATTACCGTGCTTCACTGCTGAGAAATCTGTTCAACGGAATGCTGAGCAGACGTTACACAGAGTTATCCCGACAGGCCAATCCTCCGTTTTTACAAGGTGGTGCCGCAATTCGCGGAGTTATGCCAGGACTGGAAGCATTTAAACTTTATGTTAGCTGCAGGCCTGGAGAAGTGGAGAGTGGATTTAAAGCGGTGTGGAGGGAAACGGCCAGGCTGCAACGGTTGGGCTTTTCTAAAACAGAGCTTGAGCGTTCCAAAAGGGAGTATCTGAATGATATGGAAGCGATGATGCAGGAAAAGGATAAAATGACTTCCGATAACTATGTAAATGCTTATTTGAACCATTTCCTTTATGGCGGGGCCACTCCCGGATTAAGCAAACAAAATGAAATGGTAAACCGGTTTATTCCTACAATTACGCTTGCGGAGGTAAATGCGCTAGCCAAAGAATACATTAGGGAAACCGACAGGGATATCATTGTAACCGCACCCGAAAAGGATAAGGCAACTTTACCGGCCGAGTCTGCTGTTTTGGCCTGGATAAAGGAAGTCAATGCAGAAAAGATGGATGCCTTTAAAGACGATGTAAGTAAATTGCCCCTACTGGCTCATGTTCCGGTACCCGGAAAAATTGTGAAGGAGGAGAAAGATGCCAAAACCGGACTTACTTTCCTTACCCTCAGCAATGGTGTAAATGTGATCCTGAAGAAAACGAACTTCAAAAATGACGAGATTGTTTTCCAGGCTTTTACCAATGGGGGAACATCCTTATACAGTGATGCAGAATATGAAAGTGCAGCTAATGCCTCAAATATTATCTCTTCAGCAGGTGTAGGGAATTACAATGCCAGTCAGCTTGAAAAATATCTCTCAGGTAAACAGGTCTCGGTTTTTCCTTTTATAGATGAGCGTACACAAGGCTTTATTGGGAGTACAAATGCCAAAGATATGGACAGTGCCTTTAGTTTACTGTATGCCTACGCTACAGAACCGCGTAAAGATGAGCAGATTTTCAAAGGGATTATCTCCAATGCAAAAGCGGCCCTGGTGAACAAAGACGATGATCCTGAATCGGTTTTTAGTGATACAATGACTACTGTGATTGGGAATTATAATATGCGCCGTACGCCTGTGAACCTGGAGAAGATTGCACAGATCAACCTTGATCGCGCATATTCGATATATAAGGAGAGATTCGCTAATGTAACGGGGATGAAATTTGTCCTTGTAGGAAATATAGACGAGGCAAAACTAAAGCCTTACCTGGAAAAATACATCGCTTCCCTTCCTGCAAACGGAACCATAGAGGCCGCAAAAGATCTGGACATCCATGCCCCTGAAGGCTTGATATCCAAAACAGTATATGCTGGTAAGGAGGACAAGGCCATGGTTTACCTGGTTTTTTCTGGAAAGTTTGATTATGATTATGCGAGTACCCTGAAGATGCAGGCACTAAAAGAAGCTTTGGAAATCCGTTTACTGGAAAGATTGCGGGAGGAAGAAAGTGGGGTTTATTCTCCGGCTGCGGAAGTAAGTACCCGTAAATTGCCTGATGGCAGATATGGTATATCTATCTATTTTGGCTGTTCACCTGCAAATGTAGAAAGGATGATTGCCTCTGCGGTAGATGAGGTTGAAAAGTTGAAGAAAGTTGGCCCGGCACCGGAAAACATTGAAAAGTTTAAGGCGGAAGACCTACATACGATGCAAACCACGATGAAAACTAATAATTTCTGGCTGGATTACCTGACTGGACAACTCAGCAATGGTGAGCCGCTGGACCAGATCAGCGACTATAACCAGATCATCAAAGGAATGACTGCAAAAGAGGTAAAAGATATTGCAGATAAATACCTGACCGGCAAGAATTATATCAGATTGATACTGCTGCCAGAATCGGCTAAAGCAAAATAATTAATCACCCCTGCCCTTTCATCTGTAAAGACAGGACAAAGGGCAGGGTAATTATCTATATGATTAAATGATATCAAGACTCCCTATTTTGTGTGATAATTAAAGAATCGCAGTATATATTTTCCATCTCACATCCTACATTCTTACATCATCCATCTTACATCCGCTCTGGCGAAGTAATTCCCAAAATCAGCATTCCGGCATGAATAATATCAGCAGTTTTTTTGCTTAGGTTTAAACGGAACTGTTTCGCTTCACCTTCTTCCGTTTTTACAATTGGCGGTACCTCATGGTAAAACTTGTTGAACAGCTTAGCCAGTTCGTATAAATAGTTGGCCAAACTCGCCGGGCTGTAAGCTTTTGCCGCAATAGCAATCTCTTCAGGATATTTTGCCAATTGCAGAATCATTTCCAATTCAACATCAGATATTCCTGAAAATTGCTCACTGCCAATCGCAAACTGATAATTCGACTTACTCAGCAACGATTTAATCCGCGCATGCGTGTACTGAATAAATGGCCCCGTATTCCCCTGAAAATCGATACTCTCAGCAGGATTAAATAATAAACGTTTCTTAGGTTCAACCTTTAAAAGGAAATATTTCAAGGCTCCTAAACCTATATTTTTATATAATTCTTCTTTATCTGCTTCACTAAAGTCGTTGGTTTTACCCAATTCTTCGGTTTTTTCGCGGGCGGTGGTTACCATGCTCTCTATTAACTCATCGGCATCTACAACGGTTCCCTCGCGGCTTTTCATTTTACCGTTTGGCAAATCGACCATTCCGTACGATAAGTGGTATAAACCTTTTGCCCAACTTTTGCCCAGTTTTTCTAGAATCAGGAACAACACTTTGAAATGGTAATCCTGCTCATTTCCGACCACATAAATCGACTCATCCATATTGAAATCATCGTGTTTCATTTCGGCAGTACCTAAATCCTGCGTAATGTAAACTGAAGTTCCGTCAGCACGTAAAACCAGTTTCTGGTCTAAGCCATCTGCAGTTAAATCGATCCATACTGAACCATCTTCTTTTTTAAAGAAAACACCTTTGGCCAAACCTTCATCAACCGTACCTTTTCCTAACAGGTAGGTATTGCTTTCGTAATAAAATTTATCAAAATCAACCCCAAGGTTTTTATACGTTACATTAAAACCAGCATAAACCCATTCGTTCATGGTTTTCCAAAGCGAAACTACCTCTTCATTCCCTTGCTCCCATTTCAACAGCATTTGCTGCGCTTCTTTAATTAATGGTGCATTTTTCTTGGCTTCTTCTTCAGTTTGTCCTTCCGCTTTTAAAGCATCAATCTCTTTTTTATACTCTTTATCGAAAATTACATAGTATTTTCCAACCAGGTGATCGCCTTTTAAGCCTGTACTTTCAGGCGTTTCGCCATTGCCCCACTTTTGCCAGGCCAACATCGATTTACAGATGTGGATCCCACGATCGTTAACCAGGTTTACCTTTACCACATCGTAACCGTAAGCTTTAAGCAACTCAGAAACCGAGTAACCTAACAAGTTATTACGCACATGCCCCAGGTGAAGCGGTTTATTGGTATTTGGCGATGAATATTCTACCATTACCTTTTTACCATTTGGTGCATATACGCCAAAATCAGGCGATAAAATTTCTTCGTTAAATTGTTTTAAGAAATAACTTTCAGCAATGCTTAAGTTTAAAAACCCCTTAACGACATTAAATTTAGTAATATCAGCTACGTTAGCAACCAAATATTCGCCAATTTCAGTGGCCGTTTGTTCTGGTGATTTTTTCGAAATTTTAGTGATTGGAAAAACAACGATTGTTGCCTGTCCTTCAAATTCTTTACGTGTTTCTTGTATGTTGATTACACTTTCGGCTACTTCTTCCTTATAAAGTTCAAAAATGGCTTTCTGTGTTTCGGCAATAATAAAATTCATGCGTCAAAAATAGAGAAAAAAGTCCGAAGTCGGGAGACCGAAGTCTGAAGATTTTTTTAGCCTAAATTTCAATTTTCATCGTTTTTAAAGGGTTTGGAAAGCTACTGTAGTGCTAGTCGGTATCGATAGTCCTTCTTTCCGCTATAGTCCCGATTGAAGGAATCGGGAGCTGCCGCTCAATAAGGTTTAAAGAGGTTGGTTCTGTGTAAAAAAAGTCAGAGGTCCGAGGTCGGAAGACAGGGTGCTTATAACATAAAACTTATTAGTCTTCAAAATTTTTGACTATGTACTTTCAAACTATATCTTCCGACTTTCGGACTCTAAAAAATTCCAATAGTTTAGAGATCTTGGTTCTATGCAATAAATAAACCTTTTTAAGCATCAGTCTATCTCAAATCTATCATCTCAATTCTCATATCTGATTTTTTCTGATAGATTTGCAATAACTAACTTTTTTATGAGCGAGCAGAACCCCAATTTTAAAGTGAGCGTAACCACCGAAATCGGCAGATTGCGTAAATTATTAATACATAGTCCTGATAGTGGATTAGGCAAAGTAGTACCCTCAAAGGCGCAAGATTGGCTTTTCGAAGATATTGTCCATTTAGATACCATCCGTAAAGGCGAATACGATTATTATATTAAACTGTTGATGTATTTTCTTGATCCTGATAAGATAAAAGGAAAACTGGCTGAAATAGATTCGGAAGCATCCAACCGTAATTATTATAAACCTAACCACCCAGACTTCCACAATTCTAAATCGGTAATCGAGATTCAGAACCTCTTAAGTGAAATGCTGGAGGACGAATCCATCCGTAAAAAACTGGTTGCTGCTGTTTGTGCGATTGAAGGTTGTACTTATAAAGTTCAATTGGAATTAACGAATACCGATCCGAAACAATTGGCAGAGATTTTTATCTCCGGAACATTAGCCAACGATACCATGATTTTTGCGCCCATCCCCAATTTAATTTTCACGAGAGATGTGGGCATAACCATTAACAACCACATCCTGTTAAACAAACCGGCAAAAAAAGCCCGTGTGCGCGAAACACTTTTAATGCGTTATATTTTCTTCAACCACCCTTTGTTTGAAGGTTACCGCAATAATATTCTCGAAATTCCGGACGTGACCATGCACTTTTTACGCCCGGGCGATGAACCTGCGTTTAGTACTACTTTAGAAGGTGGCGACGTAATGATGGTGAGTCCTAACCACGTATTGATTGGCTGTAGCGAAAGAACTTCTGAACATGGTGCCAATGAAGCGATTAAATTGTTGTTCGATCAGAATGTGGTAGAAAAAGTTACCGTGGTAAAAATACCAAGCAAACGAGACTATATGCACCTGGATACCGTTTTTACACAGGTTAAACGCAATACCTGGGTAATTTTGAATTCCATTGCCCATTCACCAAAATATAATCCTTACGAGCCGATCAACTTTTTAAAAGAACCAGAAAAATTAGAGGCCACCACTGCTATCCAGTTTACAAAAGCCAATCCACAGGAACCGAAACATTTCGAACATGTAGAAGCTTTATTAAACGACATTAGCCAGAACGACTTAAAAAGCACTGAACCCACTCAGATTATCTACAGCGGAAATAACCAGTTCCCTTATGATTCGAGAGAACAATGGACAGATTCATGTAACCTTTTAGCGATTAAAGAAGGTGTGGTTTTAGGTTACGATAGAAACGATAAAACTGTTGAAGCCTTTAAAACTGCTGGCTTTGATGTGGTTGATGTGAAAGATTTGATCCAGGATTTAGAAAACGGCAAAGTAAATGCTGAAACCATAACCGATACCTTGATTTTAATGCCTTCGGCAGAATTATCACGCGCCAGAGGTGGTTTCCATTGTATGAGTTTACCCGTTTTGAGAGACAATATTTGAGGTTTAGGGCGTAAGGTATAGGGTTTAAGGATAAAACTCAATGCTTTAAAAATTCAATTTTCTCATAAATCAAAAATAATTATCTTTCATAACAAATCGAACCATAACTAGAAATATAATAAGTAATTAAACAGGCGATATAGGTCTACCTTAAACCTCATGCCTTATACCTCTTACCTTTATGCAATCTACCAACCATATCCTCATGATCCGCCCTGTTGATTTTAAATTCAACGAGCAAACGGCCGGAAATAACATGTTTCAAATTGCATCTACTGAAACCAATGTGCAAACAGAAGCCTTAAAAGAGTTTGATGCCTTTGTTGATTTATTAAGAAAAAACAATGTTGATGTAACTGTGGTAGATGATACTTTAGAACCTGAAACACCTGATTCTATTTTTCCGAACAATTGGGTTTCTTTCCACGATGATGGTTCGGTATATCTTTACCCGATGTTTTCCGAAAACCGCAGGTTAGAGCGCAGAAATGAAATATTGGAAGGATTGAAAGACCATTTTGAAGTTAACCACATCAGCGATTTAAGCTTTTATGAACAACAACATGCGTTTTTAGAGGGTACGGGAAGCATGGTACTAGACCGAACCAATAAAATTGCATACGCCTGCTTAAGTGTGCGCACAGACGAAGAAGTGCTAAACAATTTTTGCATGCTCACCGGATACGAGCCAGTTGCTTTCCAGGCGGTAGATGGATCAAATTTCCCGATTTACCATACCAATGTGATGATGTGCATTGGCGATCGTTTTGCAGTAATCTGCCTGGATTCGATTAAAGATCCTGATGAAAGGTTAAATGTAACCATTAGTTTAAAAGGCACCGGAAAAGAAATCATCGAAATCAGCCTGGAACAGATGAACAAATTTGCAGGCAATATGCTGCAGGTAAGTAATGCCGAGGACGAAAGTTTATTGGTGATGTCGGAACAGGCTTTTTTATCTTTAACTGCTGAGCAGATTGCTGCATTAGAACAATACAGCAGAATTATTTATGCACCACTTTACACCATTGAAAAAAATGGTGGTGGTAGCGCAAGATGTATGCTGGCAGAAATACATTTGCCTATTAAATAGTTTATTACCTAATATCCTTGGCTGGTGGCCCACCCAATGCTATTAACTTAAGCTATTTATATGTTTGGTGAGCTCTGTTTTTCCTCTTTTTAAATGTTACCCTAATAAAGCTTCTGTCTGGTTTTATGGGTATTTTAGAAGATGCTATTAGTTTAATAAGAGATTGAATGATATGCTCTGGGTTTAGCGTATTTAGTATTTGGATAATTACTTTTCTAACAAACCTGAAAGCATTTTGCCAATTGTATTTATATTTTAGTTTTCTTTTTTTGTTCTTGTCGATCTCCTGCTGTGCCTGGATGCCTAATAAAGCTACCAGATTCATCATAAATATATGTGCTTCAAACTCCTGGAATATTCCATCAGGTTTTCGACAACCAAACTGCTCTAGTTTCATCTTTGGTTTTAGTTTTTTAAAGCCTTCTTCTACAGGCCATCTTAGGCCATAAAGCACTTTCATATTCTCTGTGCAGATATCATTCATATCAAATAAGGAAGAAACAAGTATTTCTATCTCTCCAGTTTTCAATTGGATTTTTGTAACCCTAACAACGATTTTTTCAGTATTTAACCCATGTTTTAAACAGGATTTTCTTTCATTTGGGCTTGGATCCCACTCTGTTATAAAATCGTTTTCAGTCTGTTGGGTTATCCGTTTTGCAAAACAGGACTGAGCGGTGCTTATGCGAATGCAGAAATTCTGTTTTACTGCGTAAAGGCTTTTGCAGATATGAAAATATCCAAACCCCCGGTCTAAAATAACTATGGATTTACGGCCTGGGAGTTCTTCAATGCATGCATCAAAAAGTGTTTTTTCTGTTTTCTCCATCTTTGATATCCTTTTAGAAAGAATTGCCCCACTAAAAACATCATAAAACATAAAAATCTGTGCTAAACAACTTTTTACACTACCACCTTTTTCTGAATAGATTCCAAAAAAGTCTTTTATCTGCCTGGAAGGTGGTAACCCAACAGTAGAGCCATCACCGGCAATCAATTGATATCCCCTCCAAAGTTGTGAAGGGTTCTGTTTGTGGTAATCTGCCAGTATTTTGTTCAGATCCTTAAAAAAGGAGATGGATATTTTATATCGAGCCTTAGAAAAAGCTGCACCTGTTACCGCTTTTGAGGATAAACTAGGCAAAATTGTAGAAAGATTATACTCTACAGATTCTTTAAAAAGATTTAATACGATAGATACAACAACAGGGAAGCTTAAACTCCGCTTACGGGTAAAAAAGATTGGTTCTTTAAGGTATTGGGAAAAACTGTTTTTATCCTGAATGAAATCAAATGTTTTTTTTAGGAGCCACTTTATGTTGCTCCAATTTTTGATTCGAAGAAATTATACTCATTTACTTTACTTGTTTAATAGTTAAATATCAACATAATAATTTGATTTTCAAATATTTAAAACACTAAGTTAATAACATTGGTGGCCCACCAGCCAAGCGAAATAATATACATGAGGTTGTTGAGCCACCAACCTTGGGACTGGGAACCTGCTTTCTCCTCCCCCTCGCCGTGGTTCGTGTCTCCACGAACCATTGTATTTTTGCTAAGACTGTCAAGCAGTTCGGACTGAAACACCCGAAGAACACGGAAGTATCATAATTTTACTTATCAATGGAATCAGATTTAACTGAAAAAGAACTGCATTTGGCTGCATTCATGAGTGGAATCTCAGAAAAATGCTATTCTGCTGGTTGGATGCAGAATTTAGAATATGTTTTATGGCATGCTGTAATAAATGGAGAAAGGAAATATGGACAGTCTTACATCAGTGAAGCTGATATCGCCACATTGATTAAGCTCTCAACAGTTACAAATGTTTGGATAATATTTGATAGCGAAAAAGAGGAAATGGCTTTGAGCTTAAAAGAATGGACAGAAAAGTTTAAAAAGGATGTGGAGACAAACAAACGAATTATAAAAGGTTAATAAAACTATTGTTTAGTAATCCACCAACTATGGGGTTATCTATCCTCGCCGTGGTTCACATCTCCCAGCCATTTTTATTTTTGCCACGGAAGCTCGGAGAACGCACGGAAAACCCCATCTGATAAATGCACACTCGCTATTAAACCTTAAATAGCAGCACGGCAGTAATTTAATAAACCTGATCGGAACGAACACGAGTGCAACGAGTAAAGTGAAGAGCAGGACTACTGAAACCGATAAAAACAGGAACCTGCTTTCCAAATCATCAGCAAATATTCCTTTCTATAAAACATAGTCTTTAAATTATAAGACCAAGATTCTGCAATATTGTCTACATCACAATGCCTGCTTATTCCAATTAGTTTTATTATTTTCGCCAAAAATCCAGTATCAAGATGTCTTTAGCACAAGAATTACAGACCCGTTCGGGCAATAAATGCGAACTATGCACCGCTGAAACCAATTTATCAGTATACGAAGTGCCACCAACCAGCAATGCCAATAGTGATAACAGTATTTTAGTTTGTAAAACCTGTTTAGACCAGATTGAAAAAACAGAACAGCTTGCACCAAACCATTGGAAAATATTAACAGAAACCATGTGGTCGGAATTTGCCCCGATACAGGTTGTTGCCTGGAGAATGTTAAGTAGATTAAGAAATGAAGGATGGGCAGCAGATAGTCTGGATATTTTATACCTTGAAGATGAAACTTTGGAGTGGGCTAAAAAAACCGGCGACCATGAGCAAGACGGAACAGTAGAATTTCATCAGGACAGCAACGGCACGCGTTTATTTGAAGGCGATACCGTAGTTTTGGTTAAAACTCTGGATGTTAAAGGCTCCACTTTGAGCGCTAAACTGGGTACTGTAGTTAAAAATATCCGGTTAGTTCATGATAATACCGAACAAATTGAAGGCAAAGTTGAAGGACAAACCATTGTAATTTTAACCAAATATCTCCGCAAAGGATAACGCATTATTTGGTGATTGATTAGACTACTAGCTATCAAACCCAAATAGCAACACGGTGCTTTTCATGTCAACTAAACCTGATCGGAACGAACACGGGTGCAACGAGTAAGGTGGAGAGCAGGGCCAACCCCAACCTATAAAACAGGAACCTGCTTTCCAAATTATCAGTTAAATATTATTCCCCTCGCCGTGGCTCGTGTCTCCACGAACCATTGTATTATTGCCAAGGAAGCGCAGAACGCACGGAAAACCCAGCGAACAGATGCACTCGCTATTAAAACATAGCAGCACCAGCCCAATTTAAATAAACCTGATCGGAACGAACACGAGTGCAACGAGTAAAGTGGAGAGCAGGGCCAACCCCAACCTATAAAAACAGGAACCTGCTTTCCAAAATATCAGTTAAATATTATTCTCCTCGCCGTGGTTCGTGTCTCCACGAACCACTGTATTATTGCCACGGAAGCGCGGAACGCACGGAAAACCCACCGAATAGATGCACTCGCTATTAAAACATAGCAGCACCAGTCCAATTTAATTAAACCTGATCGGAACGAACACGAGTGCAAAGAGTAAAGTGGAGAGCAGGGCCAACCCCAACCTATAAAAACAGGAACCTGCTTTCCAAATTATCAGTTAAATATTATTCTCCCTGCCGTGGTTCGTGTCTCCACGAACCACTGTATTATTGCCACGGAAGCGCGGAACGCACGGAAAACCCACCGAATAGAATGCACTCGCTATTAAAACATAGCAGCACCAGTCCAATTTAATTAAACCTGATCGGAACGAACACGAGTGCAACGAGTAATTGGAGAGCAGGGCTAACCCCAAACCTATAAAACAGGAACCTGCTTTCCAAAATATCAGTTAAATATTATTCTCCTCGCCGTGGTTCGTGTCTCCACGGACCATTGTATTTTGTCACGGAAGCGCGGAACGCACGGAAAACCCAGCGAACAGATGCACTCGCTATTAAAACATAGCAGCACCAGTCCAATTTAATTAAACCTGATCGGAACGAACACGAGTGCAACGAGTAATTGGAGAGCAGGGCCAACCCCAACCTATAAAAACAGGAACCTGCTTTCCAAAATATCAGTTAAATATTATTCTTATTTAGTCTTTTAAACAATTTATTGGAAAGTCTTAGCGAGACGCTAAGACCAGTAGCAGGCTAAGCGAGACGTTAAGACCAGATCGTAATCAGGCTAAACGTTTCCTTACAGTAAAAATATTTTCAATACCGTTTAATTCTCGATTTAAAATTACATTTTTGCAAAAATTATTTAAAAGTAAATGCAGAGTTACTCAGAATTTCTCGATCTAAGCGTTGGTTTTCCACAGGAAGGCTTTGATGTTATAGATGATGAGTTATATTTTCAGGATTTAAACCTGATGGAAATGATCGAAACTTACGGTACTCCCCTACGTTTCACGTATTTACCGATGGTAAGTAAGAAGATTCAGCAGGCGAAGATTCTTTTCCAGACCGCTATTTTAAAGAACAATTATCGTGGCGATTACAAATATTGCTACTGTACAAAAAGCTCACATTTTAAGCATATTGTAGAAGAAGCGTTAAAAAATAACATCCACCTGGAAACTTCTTCGGCTTTTGATATGCCAATGGTTGATGCTTTAGAGAAAAAAGGTGTATTAACGAAAGATACCACTATCATCTGCAATGGCTTTAAAACCTACCAGTACAAACAATATATCATTGATATGTTGCACGATGGTTATACCAATATTATCCCGGTTTTAGACAACAAAGAGGAGTTTAATCTTTTTGATGATGAGGTTGATATTGATACTCCTTGTAATTTAGGGATCCGTATTGCCGCTGAAGAGCAGCCCGACTCGCAGTTTTATACTTCGCGTTTGGGTGTACGTATGGAAGATATTATCGATTTTTACAACAATAAAATCGTGCATAACCCTAATTTCAGGGTTAAGTTGTTACACTTTTTCATCAACTCGGGTATTACCGATTCGCCATATTACTGGAACGAGTTAGAGAAATATGTAACCCTTTATTGCAAATTCAAAAAAATCAATCCTGATTTAGATACGCTGGATATTGGTGGTGGTATGCCATTTAAAGATTCGCTGGTGTTCGATTTCGATTACGAATACATGGTAAACGAAATTGTGAAAAGGATTAAAGAAATCTGTGCCATCCACGAGGTAATGGAACCAGATATTATTACAGAATTTGGAAAATATACGGTTGCGGAGGCTTCTGGTATCCTTTATAAAGTACTGGGTCGTAAACAACAGAACGACCGTGAGCGTTGGTTAATGTTAGATGGATCTTTCATCACCAATTTACCTGATGTCTGGGCTTTGAACCAAAAATATATTTTATTACCAATCAACAATTGGGATGCAGAGTACGAACGGGTTAACTTAGGTGGTATTACCTGTGATGGACAGGATTATTACAACCAAGAAGCACACATGAACAGTGTATTTATGCCTAAAACGCGTAAAGTACAGTATTTAGGTTTCTTCCACACTGGTGCTTACCAGGAAGTGTTGAGTGGTTATGGTGGTATTCACCACTGTTTGTTACCAAGCCCGAAACATGTTTTAATCCGCAGAAACCGCGATGAAAGTTTCAATTTTGAGGTTTTTGGAGAGGAGCAAAATAGTAAACAGGTGTTGAAAATTCTGGGTTACTAAGTCAGTTTCCAGTTGGCAATTTTCAGTTCTCCATTTGGAAATATGGAAACCATAAACTTTCCACAATAGCTAAAGCAAAGCACAAGTTTCTTATTTTTACAATATATAAATACCTTAGTTGAATAAGCTAAGGTATTTTTTTGCCTTAAACCTTTTACCTTACACCTAAAACCTAAAAAAATGCAATTCGGTAAAGTAGACGATCCTTCGATTATAGATTATACCCTTCCTGCTGATGCTCCTGAAACAGCAGCAATTTTAGCCGCAAATAAGCCTAAACAATCTTTCCAAGCTTACGTGGGTTGCGCTAAATGGAATAAAGCCGATTTGAAAGGTTTTTATCCAAAAGGGACAAAGGATGAATTGACTTATTATTCTACCCAGTTTAATTCAATTGAATTGAATGCCACTTTTTACGGCATGCCTACCCGCGAGCAGGTAATTACGTGGACACAAAAGACACCTGCAGATTTTAAATTCTTTCCTAAACTAACCAATACGATCAGTCACTTTAAAAGGTTGATCAACGTTAAGGAACCCGTAGAGCAGTATTGTGATGCCATCAGTAATTTTGAAGATAAACTAGGAATGGCTTTTCTCCAATTGCACGATAACTTTAAACCCAAGGATTTCGAACGGTTAAAAATCATGATCAACGAATTTCCAAAGGTAATTCCACTGGGTGTTGAAGTGAGAAATACGGAATGGTTTACCAACCCCGCCATTGCGAATGAATTTGCCAAACTTTTCGAAGATAATGGTATAACCAACATCATTGTCGATACTTCGGGCAGAAGAGACATGTTACACATGCGTTTAACTACGCCAACTGCTTTTGTACGTTTTGTAGGCGCCAATGATGATAAAATCGATAAAAAACGTTTAGATGACTGGATTGAAAGAATTGTGGACTGGAAAGCGCAAGGCTTACAGCATCTGTATTTCTTTGTACACCAAAATGTGGAACTTTCGTCTCCGCTATTTTCAGCCTATTTTACCGAGAAACTTAATAAAGCGGTAGGCACTGATTTAAAGATTCCGATAATGGCGAGTCAGGCTTCGCCAAGCTTGTTTTAATCTATCAAAAACCTCGCAGGTTTTAAAAACCTGCGAGGTTTAAAATAATGTTAGTCGAGATTTACAATCTCGACTGAAAGAGTTGTGGATTTATAATCCACCTTAGTGTTCTCAAGTCGGGATTACAAATCCCGACCAACGTATAACAAGTGTCATTACAACTGATGCTCCTTTTTTCTTTAAGCTTTGGGGTATTCCATTTGTTTTAATGGGACTATACATTACTGTAGGAAGATTTTTCATTGATGCAAAAAAGAGAGCAAATACCGTTTACGGAATTACTTCAGACAGAATTATTATTAAGAGCGGAATATTTAGCAGAGAAATCAAGTCATTAAACATCAGAACCCTAAGTGACATCACAATTAATCAAAAATCTGACGATAGCGGAACCATTACATTAGGATCAACTGACTTTAGAAATTCCATGATGCAGGGGATAGAATGGCCGGGTGTAAAGCAGCCACCGTGCCTTGAGTTTATTGAAGATGTAAAAAATGTTTACAACCAAATAATCAACCTCCAACGACAGAAATAATTGCTAAGTCGATAGATTAGGATCCAGAAATCAGCCTTAATACAAAGCTGTTCAATTTAATCAATGATTGTAACGAATCATCTGAAAACAAGAAGGCCAACAAAATAATAGTTTATGATGGCTATAACTATGAACAGAAAATTGTAAATTGTTAACTGAAAACTATCTATGTATGCTAAAGGCTTTAGATCTCAATCAAGTAATGGTTATCGACATCGAAACTGTTCCACAATATCCATCTTTTCAGGATGTACCACCTCATTTCCAGGAACTTTGGGAGCAGAAAACACATTATCAAAGGAGTTCCGATCAAAGTCCTGAAGAATTTTACGAAAAAGCAGGCATTATGGCTGAATTCGGTAAGATTATCTGCATCAGCCTGGGTATTTTCAGTATTCAGGGCAAATCTGCTTCATTGCGCATCAAATCTATTTTTGGCCACGATGAAAAAGAAATGCTGCACCAGTTTTCTGCCTTATTGAGTAAACAAACGCCGACTTTGATGTTCTGTGCGCACAATGGAAAAGAATTCGATTTTCCTTATTTATGCCGACGGTTATTGGTTAACGGCATAGAAATTCCGGTTCAATTACAGCTTTCGGGTAAAAAACCCTGGGAGATTAACCACATCGATACGATGGAACTTTGGAAATTCGGCGATTACAAACATTTTACTTCCTTAAACCTTTTGGCCGCTATTTTAGATATTCCAACACCTAAGGATGATATCAACGGTGCGCAGGTAAGACAAGTTTATTATGAAGAAAAAAATCTCGATAGAATTGTAACCTATTGCCAGAAAGATGTAATTACTACCGCACAGGTGTTGTTAAAATTTAAAGGGATGGATATAATTCCGGCAGAAAACATTACCATTGTAACCTAAATGATGATCGAAGTAAAACTGGAAGTCCCAAAATATAATGATGAGGTAGGATTGCAATCTAGCTGGGTAAATGGGTTCATTCTTAAAACAGATATTATTGAAAATCAAATCCAAATTCAGGCGAATAAAGCAGGACTCATTTCACTTGCAAAACAGCTACTTTCCTTAGCACAAGATGAAACCCCAATTGGTTGTCACTATCATTTAGACGATTACGATAGTTTGGAGGCAGATTCAATTGAGCTTATTATTTCAAAAATTTGATGCTAAACGTAGAAAACCTAAATATCGATTTTTATAACCAGGAAGAAAAAACCTGGTTTAAAGCTGTAAAACAGGTCAGTTTTAATGTAAAAAAAGGAACTGTTTTAGGTATTGTTGGCGAATCTGGTTCTGGAAAATCAGTTACCTCTTTCTCCATTATGCGCTTGCATGATGAACGTGTGGCAAAAATAACCGGAGAAATAGATTTTGAAGAGATTAGCCTGCTCAATCTCAGCTCGAACGAAATCCGCCAGATCAGGGGAAACCAGATTTCTATGATTTTTCAGGAACCCATGACATCGCTTAACCCCGTTTTTACCTGCGGATACCAGGTAGCGGAAGCCATCATGTTGCATCGGAAAGTAGATAAAGCAGAAGCGAGAAAACATACCATTGCACTGTTTAACGAAGTGCAGTTACCCCGGCCAGAAAAAATATTTGATAGTTACCCACATCAAATATCGGGCGGACAAAAGCAGAGGGTAATGATTGCCATGGCTTTAAGTTGCGATCCGAAATTATTAATAGCCGATGAACCTACCACGGCACTAGATGTAACCGTTCAGAAAACGATTTTACAGCTCCTGTTAAAACTGAAACAGGAACGGAACATGGCGATGATCTTCATTTCGCATGACCTGGGTGTAGTAAATGAAATTGCCGACGAAGTTGCTGTAATGTACAAAGGTGAAATTGTAGAGCAAGGCCCAGCGAAATCTATTTTCGAAAATCCGCAACATCCATATACCAAAGGTTTGCTTGCCTGTCGCCCCTCACCTCGCCTACAATTAAAAAAATTGCTTGTGGTAGCCGATTTCCTTACCGGAAAAATTGATGATGCTTCGGCGCATTTACAGGCTTCAAACCAACTAACAACAACTGAAATAGCCGCACGGAGGGAGAAACTTTACGCCCAGAAACCTTTACTTCAGATTAAAGACCTGTGTACCTGGTATCCTATCCACAACGGCCTTTTCGGCAAAACGACTGATTATGTTAAAGCCGTTGACCAGTTGAATTTTGAGGTTTTTCCTGGCGAAACCTTAGGTCTGGTTGGTGAATCAGGTTGTGGTAAAACTACACTGGGCCGCACCATTTTAAGATTAATCCAGCCAACATCCGGCGAAATCATATTTAATGGCGAAGACATTACACACATTTCAAGAAATGACCTGCGTAAATTAAGGAAAGACATTCAAATCATTTTCCAGGATCCTTATGCTTCATTAAATCCAAAGTTGAGTATCGGTCAATCGATTTTAGAGCCATTACAGGTGCATAAATTATACCGTAACGATAACGAGCGTAAACAAAAAGTCCTGGAGTTGCTTGATAAAGTTGGCTTAAAAGAAGAACATTTTAACCGATATCCACATGAATTTAGCGGCGGACAAAGGCAGCGTGTGGTTATTGCCAGGGCTTTGGCTTTGCAACCTAAATTTATCATTTGCGACGAATCGGTATCTGCCTTAGATGTTTCCGTTCAGGCGCAGGTTTTAAACCTCATCAAAGATCTTCAACGCGAATTTGGACTCACTTATATCTTCATTTCTCATGATCTGGCGGTTGTAAAGCATATTTCAGACCGAATTTTAGTGATGAATAAAGGAAAAATTGAAGAAGAAGGTTTTCCAGAGCAGATATTTTATGCGCCAAAAGCAGCTTATACCCAAAAACTAATTGAGGCTATACCAGGACACCAATAATAGAAAATGCTTAAATATCTTTCAATTGCTTTTACCATAATTTTTCTTTCTTTAAACGTTTCTGCGCAAAAAGTGGAAATCATTCAGTCGACTACTATTTTTGAAAAGGCTCCATTCGAGGCTTGTCACGCCTCTACCCTGGTTGATTTAGGCAAAGGAAAAATAATGGCAGCCTGGTTTGGCGGTAAACATGAAGGTAGTAAAGACGTCGCAATCTGGTCGTCAATAAAAACCGGAACACAATGGAGTCAGCCAATCGAAATAGCAAATGGGATAGTCAGCGATACGAGCCGGTTTGCCTGCTGGAATCCTGTTCTTTTTAAAACAAAAAACGGCACTTTATTTTTACACTATAAAGTCGGTGAAAATCCCAGAACTTGGTGGGCAGAATATAAAACATCTCTTAACGACGGTAAAACATGGTCTAAAGCACAGAAATTGCCAAAAGATTTTCTAGGGCCAATCAAAAACAAACCTATCCAATTACCAAATGGAACAATTCTTTATCCTTCAAGTACGGAAAGTTTAGATGAAAAAACATGGGCAATCCATATTGAAAAATCAGATGCTGATGGTAAAAACTGGAAAAAGATCAATATTTACTGTGATACTTTTAGTGTAATCCAGCCCTCTATTCTCATCTATCCTAATGGGAGACTCCAGTTATTATGCAGAAGCAGACAGAATGTGATTGTAGAAAGCTGGTCGGAAGATAATGGCGAAACCTGGTCAAAACTTAAGGCTACTCAATTGCCTAATCCAAATTCGGGTAGCGATGCCGTAACGCTAAAAGATGGCCGGCAATTACTGGTTTACAATCCGTTAACAGCAGGCAAAAACTGGTGGGAAGGCAGATCGGTATTAAAACTGGCCATATCAACCAATGGTAAAAACTGGCAGGATATTTATACCCTAGAAAACCACGATAAAGGTGAGTATAGTTACCCGGCCCTTATTCATGATAAAAAAGGGTGCATACATTTAAGCTATACTGCCGAAAGAAAGAAAATTACTTATGTGGAAATCAGGTTAGTCCATAGTCCATAGTTCATAGTTCATAGTTCATAGTTCATAGTTCATAGTTCATAAGATGGAATGAATGCTAGAAATAAGGTTTAATCTGGGATATTATTTATTTGGTTCATGGTTAATCGTTGATAGTCAATAGCAATTTTCCCTAACCAGTCTTGGCTATTAACTATGAGCTATTAGACCATCAGCCAGGTAGCCTGTTTGCTGTAGTAATGAACCAATGGCAAATGAACTATTGAACGATAAACCATCATCCATTTTACATATTATCCCCTATATTTTCCATCCTGAGCATCTTTTCTGTATCTTCGGTAAATTCAGTTTAGCATATGGCAAAGAAAAAATCGGCAAGTATAAAATTAGTTCTGAATCAATTGGTTAGTGATGTCTTTGAAAAAAACAATAATCAGCTGCTTAATTACAAGCAGGTTTCGGCCAAATTAAATTTGAACGATCAGGAATCAAGAGAAACCATTCTCGAGATCTTAAAAGAAGGGAAAAGTGCAGGGATTTTCTTAGAACCAGAAAAAGGTAAATTTAAACTTAAAGAACTGCAGAACTTCATTATCGGTACGGTTGATATGACGGCCGATGGATCAGCATATATAATTCCGGAAGATGAATTTGAGAAAGATGTTTTTGTAGCTCCACGAAAACTCAAAAATGCATTGCATGGTGATACCGTAAAGGCTTATGTTTTTGCAAAGAAAAGCGGTCGTAAAAACGATGGTGAAGTTGTCGAAATCCTTAAAAGAGCAAAATCAGATTTTACAGGTGTTATCAAGATATCAGATCGTTTTGCATTTGTAATTGCGGATGATAAAAAAATGATGCACGATATTTTTGTGCCCCTGGCGGATACCCACGAAGCCAAAAACGGTCAGCGTGTATTGGTAACCTTATCAGATTGGCCTGAAAGTGCAAAAAATCCAATCGGAATTGTTAAACACGTACTGGGTAACCAGGGCGAGAACAATACCGAAATGAATGCTATTTTAGCCCAGTATGGTTTTCCATTAGAATTTCCACCACAGGTAGAGCGCGAAGCCAATGCCATTCCTGAAGAAATTCCTGCAGCAGAAATTGCAAAAAGAAAAGATTTTAGAAAAGTATTAACTTTTACCATAGATCCGGCAGATGCGAAAGATTTCGATGATGCCATCTCTTATCAAAAACTTCCTAACGGAAATCACGAAATTGGGGTACATATTGCTGATGTTTCACATTATGTAATCCAGGGAACTGATTTAGATAAAGAAGCATATAGTCGCGCCACTTCCGTTTATCTTGTCGATCGCGTAATCCCCATGCTACCTGAGCGCTTAAGCAACGGCGTATGTTCACTTCGCCCCCATGAAGATAAATTGTGTTTTGCTGCCGTTTTCGAACTCGATGAGCAAGCGAACATCCAGTCTGAATGGTATGGCAGAACAGTAATCCACTCAGACAGAAGATTTAGCTACGAAGAGGCTCAGGAAGTAATTGAGAATAAGGAAGGTGATTACGCTCAGGAAATATTAAAACTTAACGAATTAGCCTATATCCTTCGCGACCGTAAATTCAAAAACGGCGCCATCAGTTTCGAAAGTACCGAAGTTAAATTCAAACTGGATGAAGCGGGCAAACCCATTGGTGTTTACGTAAAAGAGCGTAAAGATGCCCATAAACTGATTGAAGACTACATGCTTTTAGCCAACCGTAAAGTTGCCGAATTTATCGCCAAGAAAACTAAAGGAAAAGACAAACTGACCTTTGTTTATCGTGTGCACGATTCACCAAACATGGAAACTTTAAATACTTTTGCAACTTTTGCTTCGCGCTTTGGTTATAAAATCAATACCAAATCAGATAAAGAGATTGCCAAATCGCTAAACAATTTAATGGCCGATGTGGAGGGCAAAAAAGAACAGAACATTTTAACTTCGCTGGCCATCCGGTCAATGGCAAAAGCAATCTATTCAACTAAAAAAACCAGTCATTATGGTCTGGCTTTCGAATATTACACCCACTTTACTTCCCCTATCCGGCGTTATCCCGATGTAATGGCACATAGGCTTTTACAAACTTACTTAGACGGCGGTAAATCAGCCGACATGGAGTTTTATGAAGTGGCTTGCGTACATTCTTCGGCTATGGAGAAGAGGGCCGCAGATGCCGAACGAGCCTCTATTAAATATAAACAAGCCGAATACTTAGAAAATAATATCGGTACGGAGTACAAAGGTATTATTTCTGGCGTTACCGAGTGGGGAATGTATGTAGAAATTGAAGAGAATAAATGTGAAGGCATGATTCGTTTAAGAGACATATCAGATGATTTTTACGTACTTGATGAGAAAAACTACTGTATTGTAGGCCAACGCAAAAAGAAAAAATACCAGCTTGGAGATGAAGTGATGATCAGGGTAAAAAAAGTAGATCTTTCCAAACGTCAAATCGATTTTACCTTAATTCCTGATTAAAAATTAAGACATTTGTGCCCGAAAACACAATGTTCAAAGCAAAGCATGCATACTACAGAACAATTACAGCAAATTTTATATACTGCAATACAAAATTTAAAGCTTCCGGATCACCCTAAACAGCTTTACGATCCGATTACTTATATTATTAACCTTGGCGGAAAGCGTGTAAGACCGTTGTTGGTTTTAATGGCCACCGAACTATTCGGCGAGGATGCAAACCAATCAGTTCATGCAGCAATGGCCATTGAGATTTTCCATAATTTTACGCTCGTTCACGATGACATTATGGATAATGCGCCATTGCGCAGAGGGCAGGCCACTGTACACGAAAAATGGAGTACTAACGTAGCCATATTAAGTGGCGATGTAATGATGGTAGAGGCCAATAAAAACCTGGCTAAAGTAAATCCAATCTTTCTTAAAGATGCGTTGGATACTTTTAATGCTACTGCTCAGGGTGTTTGTGAAGGTCAGCAGTTAGATATGGAATTTGAAGGTCGTGATGACGTGAGCATTGAAGAATACATCAACATGATCAGGTTAAAAACTGCGGTGCTTTTGGGCGGTGCGCTAAAGCTTGGAGCAATTATCGCCGGTGCTTCAGAAAAAGATGCAGACTTAATTTATCAGTTTGGCGAAAATATCGGCATTGCTTTTCAGCTACAGGATGATATTTTAGACGTTTACGCTGATCCGGAAAAATTTGGCAAACAGGTTGGTGGTGATATTATAGCCAATAAAAAAACATTTCTGCTATTAAAGGCATTCGAGCTTGCCGATGGAGAAACCAGAGCATCATTAGATACCTGGACAGCATCCAAAGAATTTAACACCCAGGAAAAGATAGATACAGTGCGCCAGGTTTACGATACTTTGGATATTCAGGATATTGCTAAAGAAAGCATGAACAATTACCTGAACAAAGCGCTGGCCGTATTTGCGCAGATTAGCGTAAGTGAAGAAAGAAAATCAAACCTCTTAACGCTTACTGATCAGTTAATGGCAAGAGAGCATTAATTGAGACGAGTTGTCAACTTTTGTAACCAGCAAGGCCAGAAAGTTGACAACTCGACATCTCTTAAGCCAGTCTGAGTCTGGCTAAGACCCTCGTTTATTTTCTGGATAAAAAATCTGCCCTTCGACTCCGCTATCAATGACGTTATCTCACAAATCACTATTAATCAACACTTTAATCACTTTAGTATTTCCGCCCAGCTAGGCCATAGCACGATATCTCCGTTCTACTTAAATCCGGCCTAACAAATTTTTCGGGCTGCACTGCATAAGCCAAACTACTTGCTTCGAAAGAAAAATTTTCAGCCGGCAGTTTTTGTTTCTTTTTGATGCCAAAAAGAAAGAGCCCTTCGGCGGCGGCGAGCCGAGGCAAGACCGCGCCCCGAGATAAGAGAAGACAATTATACGTCACCCATATTGATTTTAAACAATTAATTATCCCCCAGGATAACATGTTTTTCTAAGCTTTCACCAATTTATATTTAATCCAAAAATCAGCAGATTTAGCAGCTAATTCGCCACCTTGCATTGGTCTCTGACCACCACCCATTTTTCCTCCGCCTCCCATGCCGCCACGGCCACTTTTGCCCATGCCGCCGCCGCCCATTCCTCCTCTGCCTCCAGATCTTCCACCACTTCTGTTTCCTCCTTCAGGAGTACCTTCTCTTTTAAAACTGGATTTACCAGGTTCATTTATTTTAATATTGTAAACAAGCGGTTTTTTAAGATCCAGGCCAACCTGTAGTTGTGCTAATGGAATGCTCAGTTCGTAAATCAAATCTCTATTTGGATGAATGCTCATCCCCGTTTCAATGCCATCTTGATTTATCGCCGGCAACTCACCATCAGGAATATTTTTAAATCCTGCAACCTTAATACTTTTATTCATCATCGCCTGATCATGCATCTCTTTATCAGGGGATAAAGCATTATGCTCATGATGTTCTTCCCCTTCTTTCGGCATTGGTGGTCTTTCCATCAGCGGAAAAGTTAATTTCATCCCGTCCTTCTTTTTCCCTGCTGTATTAATATTTAAAGTAATGCCACCTCTTAACACACTAAAAGTAGTCTGAGGATCTAATGATTCTATAATAATATATAAATTTTTGTCATCGTTGGCCAAAGCGAAGGCTAGTTTGGTAGCATCGTTGTATTCATTTAACGGTTCGTTCCATTCATTCGATACACCATCGGCCTTAAATGGTTTTACCATACGGATATTTTCTTCTACCTCCTGTGCATACAATAACCGGCCAGAAATAAGCGATAGAATTAATAAGGATATTTTTTTCAGATTCATTTGGATTAATTTTTAAATCAATACCCAAATCTAATCGTCGCAAATGTTAATTTTTGTTATTTAACAGGGTTTAACACATTAGTCCGGAGTCGACGGTCTGGAGTCCGAAGTCTATTAACCGATTTCCCCACGATATGCCACCCTTAGAGGTAATTTATTGTATAAAAATCAATATAAATGACAGTAGAGTTTAATGGAAATAAATCTCCCCGGGGAATCGTCATCAGCAATGACGATCATTCTATTGGAGTCTGTCAATGGTAACATATTCGAAGGGCTGGTAATAGTTTGGCGTTAGAATCAATTAACTGCTTTAAATAATTAAGCAACTTTCATATTCTGACCATTAAGAAGTTAAGAAAAATTAAGATTTAAGCGATCGCTGTAAACATTATGGCTATCAACCATGAACTAATGAACTCTACCAACAAAAAAAGTCCCGATTTGCATCGGGACTTTTCATTATAAGTTCGTTACCAATTATTCTGCAGGTGCAGCTTCTTCAGTAGTTTCGTCTTTTTTAGCAGCTTTTTTAGCTGGTGCTTTTTTAACTGGAGCAGCTTCTTCAGCTACAACTTCTTTCTCTGCAACTGCTTTTTTAGCAACTGGTACTTTCGCTAATGCTGCTTCGATTTCAGCTTCAGTGATAGGAAGGATAGAAACATAAGATTTGTTATCTTGTTTCTTTCTGAAAATTACAGTACCATCAACTAAAGCAAATAAAGTGTGGTCTCTACCAATACCAACACCTTTATCAGGGTGGTGTTTTGTTCCACGTTGACGTACTAAAATGTTTCCAGCGATAGCTAATTGCCCACCGAAAATTTTAATACCTAAACGCTTACTATGCGATTCACGTCCGTTTTTCGAACTACCGGCTCCTTTTTTGTGTGCCATGATTTTATATTTTGTAACTCGCTAAAAAGCGAATTATTGGGTTAACAATTAATTATAGAGTGATGTCAGAAATCTGAATCTTAGTGAAAAACTGGCGGTGACCATTTTTCTTTTTGTAACCTTTTCTACGTTTTTTGTGGAAAATAATTACTTTATCACCTTTTAAATGAGATACGATCTTAGCTGAAACTTTAGCACCTTTAACTGCAGGAGCACCTACAGTAATTGCACCACCGTTGTCAACCAACAATACATTATCAAATTCAATACTAGCGCCCTCATCTCCTTGTAATCTGTGTACAAAAAGGTGCTGGTCTTTAGCAACTTTAAATTGCTGCCCTGCTATATTTACTATTGCGTACATTGTTTAAATATTAGTTTTTTAATTTTTATTTAACGAGGTGCAAATATAGAACAAATTCAATTAACACACAAACACATATCGAAAATATTTTTAACTAAAATCATATAGAATCAGGATTCGGAAGATTTAAGGAGTTCAGGATCGATTTGACGACTATGTTAATTGCATTTTTCGAAAATCATATTTCAATAATTCCCTGGCTAAGCCCACCCTACTGCTTATTGTAGCGAGCAATTATATTGGAGCGCAGCGCCAGTGCAAAACACTAAGTTTCTTCCCGTTTTACGCTTCACTTCTTCATACCTCGTTGCAGAGTAACATTCAATGTTATTAAATTAAGAGTTTTTAACCACAGATGAGCACAGATAAACACGGATTTTCATATCTGTGTGCATCCTTTTTATCTGTGGTTAAATTATTTTCACCTGTGCCAATAATGACATTGGATATAAGCCAATATTTCCTGGTAATACTCAGTCAGAATTAACTGTCATTCTGAACGCAGTGAAGAATCTTTACTCAATAGACGGAGAACCTAAGTTCAGCCTAGAGATTCTTCATTACATTCATTATGACAAATTATTCCTTCCGCTTAAGGTAATACCAATAATTCTCCGTGTTAATCTGTGTCTCCGCAGCTAAAGATCCTACTTATTTCCCTTCGTTAAAAAATGTTAAAACACTTTTTTATCTACGAATAATTCGTAGATTTACGAAAATTAAATAACCAACTTAACCCAAACCCATGAAACCAATCTTAATTATCTGTTTAGCAACAGTACTAAGCTTTTCAGTAAAAGCCCAAAACCCTGATAAAGCCCTGGCAAGAGTAAGATACACTTTTATCCACATAAGTGATACTACCCAAAGGGATAAACCACACACTGAAAATATGCTGCTTGTAACCGGAAAAAATGCTTCTGTATACACCAGTTATGATAAGCTGAACCAAGCGTTAAATACCCAGAAGCAGATTCAGGAACAAATGAAAAATCAAGCAGGCAACTCCAATATCAAAATTGAGGTGAAAAGCGAAATGAAAGTTCCATTAACACAGGAAGATTATTTCTTTTTTGCAAATGAGCATAAAATGATTACCAAAGAGCGCTTATTTAATAATTACCTGATTGAAGAAACTGCTCCACAAATTGACTGGAAAATTTTAAAGGACACCATGAGCTTTTCGGGAATAGCCTGCCAGAAAGCAACCACCAACTTTAAAGGTAGAAACTGGATTGCCTGGTTTGCAACCGAAATTCCGTTTCAAAGTGGTCCGTGGAAATTAAACGGGTTACCAGGCTTGATTATAGAGGCTCATGATGAGAAAAAAGAAGTAAAATTTACCTTCGCTGGTCTCGAAAACGTAAAAGACGATACCAACCAAACAAACTCAGGTGAGGATGGCAAAATTGTAACGCCCAATGGCACAGGTGTAGTAAAAATGGTGGGCATAGATGTAAATACTGCTTACCTGGGACCAGAGATTAAATTACCTGCGGATGCCATTAAAACGACCAGAAAAGAACTAGACAAACTTAAAGCCGCAAGAGATAAAGACCCTCAAGGTTTTATGCAGGCCCAAATGGCAGCAAGTGGCATGCAAGGTTCTTTTAAGGCTAATCCTGCTCCACGCCCGACTGGAGGCACAGCTATTAGTAAACCGGAGATCAACAACCCAATCGAAATTCCAGGGAAGAAATGAGAAGCTATGTAATAATGCTGACGTTTTTGCTCACAGCTTTTTCGGCTCTGGCACAAAAGCCAATCAAAGGTTTGGTTAAGGATAGCTATGGAAAAGCGATTGAACTGGTTAATGTGAGCCTAAAGGATACTGAAGGGAATATCATAAACTTTACGCGAACCAACCGGAATGGAGAATTTAATATCCCTTTAAAAAACGACCAGATTACGGGCTACAAAATTGAAGCCTCGAGCATTGGTTATAAAAAACTGAGCATGGTTATAACAGACGTAACCAGAAGTTACGAACTCATTATGCAAAACAGTGAAACAGCACTTGAAACCGTGACGGTGAAAAACCGTCCATCCTTAACAGCAAATGGTGATACCTTAAATTACAGGCCATCTGATTTTGCCGGCAAACAAGACCGAAGCATTGGCGATGTGCTCAAGAAAATGCCAGGAATCGAAGTTGCTGAAGATGGTAAAATCAGCTACAACGGTAAATCGATTTCGAACCTCTATGTAGATGGCGATAATTTATTAGACGATAAATACAATATCGGCACTAAAAGTATCCCTCATGGCGCAGTTGATAAGGTACAGGTGATCCAAAACGATCAACCCATTAAAATGATGCGTAAAAATAACATGAGCGATGATGTTGCCTTAAACCTGGTGATTAAAGATGAAGCTAAGCTTAAAGTAATGGGCGATGCTACGGTTGGCACCGGCATCCCCAACCGCTTTGATGAAAACCTTACGGCTATGCTTTTTAATAAAAAGCTTAAATTTATTAACAACGTTAAAGGAAACAACATCGGCAGCGATCCGGGTGGCGACCTTATTGCACACAATTTCTCTGATTATCTAAAGAAACTGGATAATGATAAACCTGGCGGACTGCTCTCAACAGGTGCTGCCGGAGTGCCATCGTTGCCGCAAAGCAGGTATCTTTTTAATAAAGCCGGATTGATTAACCTGAACAATCTGTACAAGTTCAATCCAGATCTTCAGTTAAGGGCCAATATTTCATATTTGTATGATCAGCGGCATCAGGAATACAGCAAATTTTCGGAAACTTATCTCCCCAATCAAACTATCCGCTATGCAGAAACGCAGCGCAATGCCATTAATCCTCAAAAATTAAGGGCGCAATTTAACCTGAATGGAAATGCAGAAAAATACTACCTGAACAATAATTTTGTACTCGATTATGCACCTTTTAAAACTTCTTCGGGTTTTGTAATCAATAATGTGGCTGCCAATCAGGTATTGCGGCAGGAAACACTCGATATTTCGAACGAGTTCAATTACCGTAAAAAGTTAAAGTCAGAAGATGTAATTAACCTGTACTCCTATTTAAACCGTACTACACAACCTGAAAACTTAAACATAAACCCCGGACTTAATGCTGATATTTTAAACAATGGGAACAGTTATCTTGGTTTAAGCCAGTATATCAAAATACCAACCTGGTACACCAATAATTACGCTTCTTTTGCTTTTGTAAACAATCATTTCGTTCAAACGTATAAGGCGGGTTTTAATGTGCAGCAACAAAAGCTCAATTCGGAACTTTACCGCACACAAAATAACCAGCAAACCGAACTCGTATCTGGCAATACCGTAAATGACCTTGATTGGCTAAAAACCAAGATATACGCCGATGCCACATACGAATTTACTAATGATAAATTAAAGGCTGGATTAAGCTTGCCTTTGAGTTACAACCTGATTAAATACAGTGATGATATCAATCAATTGGATAAGCACCTGAATAAATTGTTTTTAAACCCTTCTCTGAATATAAAGTATCAAACCAGCGCTGAAAATTATGTGACAGCAAATTATAGTTTCCGGAACGATTTGGGAGGAATAGATGATGTTTACCGGGGCACAGTATTAAAAAACTACCGCTCTCTTTTTGCCAATAATGCCCCCATTTCGGAATCGAAAACCCATAATATTGGTGCAGGGTTTAATTTCAGAAAAGCCATGCAGATGTTATTTGTAAATTTGACTGCCAATTACAATGATGCCGAACTGAACACCATTTCTTCATACAGTTTAAGTAATAACATCCAGCAAAGGGTGGTATTGCCATTGAGCAACCACATCCGTACCCTATTTTTTAATGCAAACGCCAGCAAATACCTTTTTGCGCTGAAAAGCACAGTAAGTGGAGGTATTAGTTTTTCGCAGAGCCAATATGATCAGTTGCAGAACAACGAACTTTTTGCATTTAATGCCCAAACTATTTCTTACAAACTGGGAATAGAAGCAAAACTCACCAACTTTATTAATTGGTCTTACCTGGCAAATTTTTCGGTTACCGATAATAAAGCTAAAGTGGCCGACGCCATCAAAACGAATTTTCAGCAGCTCAGGCAGCAGTCTACCCTGGCCATTACCACTTTTAGAAATGTATATATAAACTTATCGGCAGAACATTTATTTACACATCAATCTACACAACCCAATTTAAAATATCTTTTCGCGGATATGAATCTCAAATACAAATACCTGAAAATGAAAACAGATTTTGAATTTGGCATCACCAACCTGGCGAATATCAAAAGTTTTGATGCGGTTTACCTTTCAGCCAATTCTCTTACCACAGGAACCTATTATATTCCTGGAAGAGTGGCAATGTTGAAGGCTACTTTTAGTTTTTAAGTACATAGGTCGTCATCTCGACTGGAACGCAGTGGAATGGAGAGATCTTTTAAAGATGCTTTAAATCAAGTCCAAAGATTTCTCCACTGCGGTCGAAATGACGGCAACTATGGGGAATTATGGTTTTGTAGTAATCTGGATAGCCTGATTATTTCTATCAATTTTCATATCAGAAACTTTATTGAGGTTTAGTTTATCAAGCTCTTCTTTTGTAATCTTAGTTCCTTTCAGAAAATAAGAGGTGTTTTCTGCAACCATTATTCCATTAGCATTTGAATGCTGATTTCCATCTTTCGCATCAGAAGTAGTGGCGGTTGATTTTATGAAATACATAAATCCAACTCCCTTTTTCCTGGACATCGGCAGTTCCTCCAGGTCTTCGCCATTTTTGGTTAAAACTTTTACATCGATATTTTTATGATCCGATTTTACCGTATCTGTAAAGCTAAAGTGCTGTACAAAAGTTTTGCCTTTAAAATCACCGTCCATTTTAAAGCTCATGATCTTCACTTTCATGCCTAAGCCCTCTAACATATCCTCAACCGATCTCCGCGAAGAATCTACCCCATTGGTAATGCTTTTGATAATGAAAGTCATTTTATTAACCGTATCAGTTTCTTTGAGCGTATTAATCAGGATTTTCTTTTTTGATTTTGGTTTTAAAAATGTTTTTGATTTTGGCTGTACCTCGGTCACCTTTTCAGGCAAAACATCATTCACCATGTTGGTTAAAGGTGCCAAATGTTTTTTAACCTCTTTTTTATCAATGGTAAATGCCAGGGTAATGCAAAACAATACGGGCAGTACAAATAAATACCGTGTTAAATTCACTTTCGATGAACGTTTGGTATTCATCATTTTAATCCGTTTCTTAAGATCAGACAGGTTAAAATTGTTAACGATAGCTACAGATGGCTGCAAGGTACCTACATCCAACAAACTATATTGATAGGCTTTTTTATCGATTCCTTTTTTTAAGATCTTGGAATCCGTAATAAACTCAATATTTTCCCTTACCGCTTTTTTCATTAACCAAACGCCTGGATTAAACCAATAAAAAACCACGCAGATTTCAGCCAGGATAATATCTAAAGTATGCCATTCTTCTATATGTACGCGTTCATGCTCGAGGATATTGCTTAAATCTTGTTTTTTATGCAAATGCGGATTGATATAGATAGTCTGCCAAAAGCTAAATGGGCTTACTTCATCATTTAAAATCCGCACTTTATAATCGTTTAACTGATTTGGCGAAGATTTTTTATGCATCCTGTAAAGTGAAACAAACTGTATCAGTAACCTCATGCCCATTAATACAACACCAGCATAAAAGAGTATGGTTAATGTTTGCCAAAATACAGAAACGGCATTCTGTTGCACCAATTGACTAACCTGCTGATTGAATTGAGGTACAAAGGCAGGTATAGCTTTCTGATCAGCAAAAAATTCAGTGAGGTTAATAAACGGGTAGGCTGAAGAAAAAATGATCCCAAACAGCAGAAATACCCGGTTGATGGAATAGAAAGTTAACCTCCGCAATACCAGGTAGTAACTGGCCGAAAATAAGAGTAGTACCAGGTTAATTTTTAATAAAATGAGGAAGAAATGTGGCATAGCCTTTTACTTTTCAGGGTTCTCAATTAAATTTATAATCTCTTTAAGTTCTTCGGCACTGATCTTCTTATCCTTTGCGAAAAAGGCAACCAATTCTTTATAGGAACTTTGAAAGTAATTATTAACAAACCCGCTCATAAAACGCTTTTTGTATTCTACTTCTTTAACCTTTGCACTGTAGCGGTTGGCATTGGCAAAACGCTCGCTTACCAGAAAGCCTTTACGTTCCAGATTCTTAACCGTTGAGGCCAGCGTAGTGTATGGTGGTTTCGGCTCGGGCAGCACGTCCATAAAATCTTTGATAAAACCTTTTCCAATTTGCCAAACAGCCAGCATGGCTTCTTCTTCCTGCAATGTTAACTTTTCCATTATTACGAATATATCGTAAATATACGAAAACATCCTAAAAGAAAAAAACTTTAATAAAATGCTAACATTTAGCACTTTATTAAAGTCTTTTATTGTTTACTAGTTTATTGGCTATTAGATCATTAGTCAATAATTAACTGGTTAATTGTTCAAATCGGTTAATCGACTCTAAATGCCCGGCTCCAAACTCCACCTAAGTAACTTTCAACACCATTAACATTGCCAGTCAATAGAAAGGTCGTCCTCTCGATCCGATAGCTATCGAATGGAACGTAGTGAAATAGAGAGATTTAGGTGGATAGATTTAGCTTCGCTGAGCACTCTGTGGTTCTCGACTGCGCTGCGCTCCGCTCGAAATGACGACCTTATGTATTGTAATTTCCTTCCTCGACTTCCAGTTTTGACTCCAAACGCAAAACTCCCAACGCCACACTGATTTACAAGCAATTTGGCTTCTGACTTCTGACCACGGACTTCTGAACTATCCTACCTACTTCCCGCTTCTTTGCTCAGCCTGCAGTAAGGTTTGATCAATAACTTTACGCATCTGCACTGCTGCATCTAATAATTTAGGGTTACCATCAAAATCGCCATAAATCACCACATGTTTTGTTTTTTCCTTGTATTTAAACAGCAGATCGTAGCGTGGTACTGCTCTCGATTTTTCGCTTTTCTTACCAATGGTATCCGGAAAATTCCAAAGTCCGATTTCATTGGCTTTGCCATGCATGTAAAGAATATCGTCATTCTTTAAAAAGATCTTCTTCTTAATTACCGAATCGGCACCATTAACGTACTGGTAATCGCCGGTCGCAGAATTATAATGGTTTTCTAATGAATCTTTTATGCCCCATTTGTATTCCATTGATACAAAATCGTTTTTTCTAAAGGGGGCGTTCTGAATGATCGGTTTGTAATAGATGTAACAATAAATGATCATCGGTACGATGATGGTGATGGCTAAAAATATTTTTTTTCCTCTGCTTGACACTTTTTGTATTATTTATTGAATGAATGAATTTTTAATGATTGAATGAAAGAACGTTAAATAAGACTCAGGACTGAAGACTCTAAACTTCAGACTCCTTAAGCTCCCCTTCCCACTTACTTACCACAGCAGTTGCAATACTGTTACCTACTACATTGGTTGCCGAACGGCCCATATCCAGCAAAGGATCGATACCGATTAATAATGCTAAACCTGCCTCGGGAATATTGAAACTGGCAATAGTACCGGCAATAACTACCAACGATGCTCTTGGCACACCAGCAATACCTTTACTGGTTAACATCAGGATTAACAACATCGAAATTTGCTGCTCAAAACCCAAATGAATACCATAAGCCTGCGCAATAAACAGAGAAGCAAAGGTCATGTACATCATCGATCCATCTAGATTGAACGAATAACCCAATGGCAGAACAAAACTTACAATTTTATCTTTACAGCCAAAACGCTCTAAAAGCATCATGGTTTTTGGATAAGCTGCTTCGCTGCTTGCTGTACTGAAAGCCAGGAGTGCTGGCTCTTTCATATCGTTTACCAAACGGAAAATACGTTTCTTCAGTACTAAAAACCCTAAGAAAATTAAAACTGCCCAAAGTATGCCTAAACCCAGATAGAATTCGCCTATAAATATGGCATAGGTATTCAATACATTTAAGCCTTGTTTAGCCACTATAGCAGTCATAGCTCCGAAAACAGCCAATGGAGCGAAATTCATTACATAACCAGTCATTTTTAAGATTACATGCGCAATAGCATCGAATGCTTTAATCACAACCTGTCCTAAATCGCCAATGGCAGCTGTGGCTACACCAAAGAATAGCGAGAATACAACAATCTGCAAAATTTCGTTGGTCGCCATTGATTCGGCAATACTTTTTGGAAAAACGTGCGCAATGAAATCTTTCACGCTCATTGCCGCTTTCTGGATACCTGTATTCACCAATTGATCTGGCAATGATAATTTCATATGCCTTCCCGGCTCAAATAAATTTACCAGAATCATACCCAATATCAGCGACATCAGCGACATGGCCAGGAACCAGCCTAATGTTTTGCCTCCAATTCTGCCTACAGCTTTAATATCACCTACTTTGGCTACGCCGACCACTAAGGTTGTAAACACCAATGGCGCAACAATCATCTTAATCAGCCGAAGAAAAATATCGCTCAACAGGGTAAAATACTCTAGTTTTTTCTCCCTAATGTCTTCGTTCTCTTTTTTGATTTTGGCATTTGCTTTTCGCTCAGCCTTAAGCTGTGTATAACCTGCGCTGGTTGTATCGGTAGTTTTAGCAATCCTGACCTCTATACTTTTAACTTTCGCATCGGCATTGAGGATCTTCTGGTTGTAAACATCGATTGAATTGACGTTTAGGATATAGCCGAGTATAATTCCAGCTATCAGTGCTAAGAAAATGAAAAGCGTGAGTTTGTTTTTCTTCATGAATATAAAAAGTTTGTGCCAACTTAATTTGGTAAAACTACGATATTTACGGCGTGTAACAAATTTTGATAATTGGTGACATTAAAAAACATATCAATGTTGTTGAGTTAAGCCACCCGCCAAAGCGGAAAAAATTTAACCAGGGATAGAAAGGATGCATACAGATATGAAAATCTGTGTTTAGCTGTACACATCTGTGGTTAAAACTTTTAACTCAACCACATTAAAAAAATATACTATTTTTGATTTCTGCTGTAACAAAAAACGCACATCAACATCTAAAACGCAACTATAAACCCCTAAATGGAACAAAAAGACAAGTTATTTAAAGAGATCTTTGATTCGAATTCCAAAAAAATATTCCATTTATGTTATGGTTATACTGGTGATACTGACGCCGCAAACGATCTTTTACAAGAGACTTTTTTAAAGGTCTGGCAAAATCTGGATAAATTCAGAAACAAATCTTTAATATCTACATGGATTTACAGAATTGCCGTAAATACCTGTTTAACCTATTTGAGATCTGAAAAAAGACAGGCAAAGGATGAATTAACAGATAATATCATTGAAAATAAGATAGAAGAATTTTCAGAGAAAAATGAACAGGTTGCCCTGCTTTACAAGTGTATATCGAAGCTTGAAGAGAATGACCGTTTGATTATTACGATGGTACTCGATGAGTTGCCATACCACGAAATTGCAGATATATCAGGGATAAGCGAAGGCAATTTAAGGGTAAAAATTCACCGAATTAAACAAAAATTAACAGAACTATATAACCAGTATGCAAGCGTTTGATCAAATACAGGAGTTGTGGCAAAAGCACGAGGTAGAAGTTAAAGTTTCTGCTGATGAAATGCTGCAACAAGCGAAGAAAGAAGTAAATGGATTAAAGCTGAAATCTGCTTTAAATATTTTTGGAATGCTGGCATCCTTTATTGCCATTGCCGCATTATGGGTGTTTTTTCACTTCGAATCGTGGACTACACACGTAGGAATCAGCATTACAATTATTGCTATTGGTGTTTACACCTTAATTCTGTACCGCGATTACAGGTTAATTTCAAAAACAGACTTCACAGCTCACCCCAACGAATACTTAAACAACTTAAAAACCTATCAGTTAAACCGTTATAAACTTTATAACACTTTATATTGGTTTTATATGATTGCACTTTCATTGGGTCTCATATTTTACTTTGTAGAAATTCTTGCGCACTTTACAGTCGTTCAAAAAGTTTTAGCTGTTGGCTTAACTGCACTATGGATATTATTTTGCTCAACTATTTTAAGGAAAGCGGTAATCAACAGGGAAAAAGAACGAATAGCTTTATTGATTGAGAAATTTGAGCGCATTAGCGGACAGATTTCTACCCCCGAATAATTTTAGGCACGGTTTTTTCATTGTAAAAAACAACACATGAAAACATTATGATTTACCCCCCTTTTGGCAATAGAATGCGGTAAATCATGATCGGTTCAACACCGTTGGAACTAAAATTATACAAGTGAAAAAAATATTAATTGCATTTTTATTTTTGCTGGCATTACCCTGCACCTTTGCTTTTAAGCAGGATTTTTCTCAACCGGTACAACTGGATTGGGAAACTCACTTTAAAGGCAAAGCTGATATGCGTTCGCCGTTTTTTGCCTTAACAGCCATGACATGGAAATACAGTTATGAGAGCACCGTTTACCGTAACCGTGTTGCCATTAAGCTTCAAAATGATGTAAGTATCGATAAAACCAGATCGTGGGTAAAATGGGATAAGATTAAAGATCTCGAAATCAGGGCCAGTCTTTTACACCACGAACAAGGGCACGCTAATATTCAATATGTTTTACTTTTAGAAGCCGAAAGGGTATTGAAAAACAGAAACTATTCTGTAAACAACTATAAGGCTCAAATATCTGAACTCGCCAACCAGATCAGCAATTATTTCGACACCATGCAACGTAACTATGATGAAGAAACCGAGCATGGCAGTAACCATAAAATGCAGGCCCGATGGGATGACATTATTCAAGAGAAGATTGAAGAATCAAGGAATGCTATGGCCGAATTACAAAAATAGTTTCGGGATAAAAACTAAAAGGCCAACGGCTACAGCCAGGAACGCAGCCACTAAAACTGCTGCAGCAGCCAAATCTTTTACTACTTTAATTTTTGGATGGTAATCTGCAGAAACCACATCTGCGAGTTTTTCGATAGCGGAGTTTAAAATCTCGGCTACAAAAACTGCCGAAATAACGGATAGAATGGCAATCCATTCCAGGCTGGATATTTTTAGGTAAAAAGATAAACCAATGGCAATTATTGCTGCAAACAGATGAACCCTGCCATTATGATCATTAACAAAAAAAAGCTTCAAGCCATTAAAAGCATATTTAAAGCTCTTTATCCTATCGATAATTGAAAATTTTGTGTTGTTCATTGTTTTTTAAATTGCGTGATAGATCCTGAAACAAGTTCAGGATGACGAAAATTAGTATAGTGGTCGTCATTCCCGCGCAGTCTGGAACCACTAAGTACTTAATTAAGCTACTCTTAAAGCGTATGTCATTACAAATTCATTCAGCAAGGAAAGATCCTTCGACTACGCTACCATTGACGTTATTTTATAAATCATTATTAACCAGTATTTTAATTGCTTTCGCATTTCCATCCAGCTAGGCCAGAGTACGATATCCCCGTTCTGCTTAAATCCGGCCTAACAAATTTTTCGGGCTGCACTATTCTGGCCGCACAACTGGCTTCAAAAGAAAAATTTTCAGCCGGCAGTTTTTGTTTCTTTTTGATGCCAAAAAGAAAGAGCCCTTCGGCGGCGGCGAGCCGAGGCAAGACCGTGGTGTATGGCAAAGAAATCAATTGTATGTCACTCATATTGATTTTAAACAATTAATTAACCCTCAGGATGACACCTAGGCAAAAATTCGCAACAAAACCGTAACTCCAAGTTTATACTTCACACCCTTCCCCTTCTACCATCAGCCTTCCGCCTTCTACCCTACTTCACCTCACTGGTAGAAAAACTATTCCCGCTTAATTTATATTGATAGGTTTTGGTAATGGTTTTTGTGCTATCTGCACTATCCTTTACCGGGAAAGATCGGAACAGATCTCCGTTTTTAATAAAAAAATTATCATTGCCCGTATATCCTTTCTTTTGATTTGTACTTAAAGAAGGGAAACCAATTTTCTTAAAATCCCCACCTGCGTATTCAAAAACATTAAGATCGGAAACATTTTTTTTGCTCAACAATTGAATGTATAATTCAGGGTTTCCATCATTATCCAGATCCATGTTCCAGGCATCTGTGATGATTCCCTTACGTTCTACCGCAGCCGATCTGTAATTATTGCGGATTGAATCGGACATTAAAATCTGGTATCCACCTATCGAATCCACTCCCTTTCCCCAACTTACAATTTCGAAATTTAATCCGGGTTTCACTTCTATATCTTTGTAAAAACGGAAAGGATTTTTCTGCACTTTTACAGTTTCAGTTTAAATTTCTTTTGGTTTTTCTTCTGTACATGCAAAACAAAACAGCATCCCTGTTATCAACAAGAGATGCTGCCATGTAAATTTCTGTAGTTTCATTCTGTTTGGGTTCATTTTGGTTGCCCCAAATTAAGTATTTTAGCCTATCAAAGCAATACTTTTTATTTCTTAGCTTCGGTTTTCGCTTCCGGTGCTCCATTATTTAAAACCGTTTCGGTAACTACACTTCTTCTACCGCTTGGAGCAATTACGATGGTCTTTAACACCCTTTTCTCACCTTGAGGAACGGTAATTTTAATTGGTGATGTATATAAAAATGCATTTTCGGATGGGCGAGATAAATCAATCGAATAATAAATTTTAGCTCCTGCAACAGGTGCTTTTAAATCGATAGTAAAATCGCCACCGGTTAAAGGTTTATCACTTTGTCCGATTGGTGTAGGTACCCAAAAATTAATGCCCATTTTATCTAAACGCGCCAAATGTACCGGTAAACGCTGCTCAGAGAAGTTCTTTAAATCTTTACGTTCAACCGGCGACCAAGCAATCTCCGATAAAGCCAATATCCTCGGGTAAGCATGATTTTCAGCTTTTTCAGGGGTTTTAATATACTCTGTCCACATATTGGCCTGTACACCTTTGATATACTTTCGCTCATCAGCAGTTAAAACTTTCGGAATCGGATCATAAGCATATATTTTTTGATAAGGTGCAAAGCCACCGATGGTAACCGGCTCATCAGGAGAATTAGATTGTTTATGATCAATATATAATCCCATCGATCCTGGGGTCATAATTACATCGTGTTTTTGCTGTGCAGCTGCAATTCCGCCGTCTTCACCTCTCCAGCTCATTACTGTTGCATTTGGTGCCAGGCCTCCTTCTAAAATCTCATCCCAACCAATAATCGAGCGTCCTTTTCCGTTTACATGTTTTTCTATCGTCTGGATAAAATAGCTTTGTAATTCATGCTCATCTTTCAAACCTTTTTCTTTCATTAAAGCCTGGCAAAATGGCGATTCTTTCCAATAGGTTTTTGGTGCTTCATCGCCACCAATATGGATGTATTTTGAAGGGAAAATAGCAATTACCTCATCCAGAATATTGTTCAGGAAAGTAAAAGTGTTTTCTGAGGGTACAAAGATATCATCAAAAACACCCCAGGTTTGTTGTACCTGTTTACCTTTTCTACTGCCGGCCCATGGTGTTTTATCGCTGATAAAGGTATCCCGATCAGGAAAACAGCTTAATTCAGGATAAGCAGCAATTGCTGCAGAAGCATGACCTGGCAATTCAATTTCCGGAATTACCGTAATGTATTTCTCTGCAGCATATCTTACAATTTCTTTAGCTTCATCCTGGGTATAAAAACCTTTTACTGGTGTAAGGTAATTGCCATTACCCGGATAATTGCCAATAATGCTGCCATTACGAGAAGAACCGATCTCAGTAAGTTTAGGGTATTTTTTTATTTCCAGTCTCCAGCCCTGATCATCAGTTAAATGCCAGTGGAACGTATTGATTTTGTAATAAGCCAATTGATCGATGTACTTTTTGATAAAAGAAATCGGGAAGAAATGACGGCTTACATCCAGCATCGTTCCACGGTAGGCAAAACGTGGGTAATCGTTAATATTAACGGCAGGGATGGTAATTTTATCAGCAACTTTATCGGGCATCATCTGCATAGCCGATTGTACTGCATAAAAAAGTCCAGCTCTTTTTCCGGTTAAAACAATTTGTTTTGGTGTAACTTTAATAGTATAACCTTCGGCAGGTAATTGATCTGCTCCAATAGATGTTAAAACGATAGCCCTTTGGTTAGGTTGAGGAATTTTAGTTTCCCGTAAGGCAAAACCTGCCTTGGTAACGATAAAAGCATTTAATAAATCAGCCATCTTTGCGCCGTCGATGCTTTGATTGACTAAAACTGTGGTTTTATCTAATACGAAGTTTCCGTTGGCCCTGGTAATGGCTACCGGTGCAGGAATGATACCCAGATTAGGATCACCCTGCGCAAATGCACACGTACTGATTAATACTCCAATAAAAATCGATAATGCTTTGTTCATTTTTTGTGTAGGTTTTATGACTTAAACTAATATTTGAACCAAGATAGAGATTATGGAGATATTACAAATCCCACATTCTTGTTACAATAGAAATCAAACGTTTGACTGCTCCGCATGATGCAGATAAATCTTAATATTAAGAGGTCGTCATTTCGAGCGGAGTGTAACGCAGTCGAGAAATCTACATTTATAGCTTCTACACAGCAGATTTCTCCATTTCACTGCGTTTCAGTCGAAATGACGACTACTTTTTTGGAAATCAGGCGCAGAAGCGTTTAGGTTAGAACAGCCCCGCTCCCGCTTCTGCCAATTTGAAAGAAATTGGCATCCCGCTTCGATCGGGTTTAGGTGGCACAGCCAGTTGAGCTATTTGGGGTTGTAAGGAGCAGAAGAAACCATGTGGCACTATGTTATTCAATCCCAAATAGTAGCAGAAAACTGTGTATTTAAACCTGATTGCAATGAAAAGCACGCAAGCGAGGTACGAGTGCGGACTTGAAATGTAAAGCAGGACGGACAATAAAAAGAACTACTGCAATTGCTTTCAAAAAAAATCAATCACAAAAAAAGAGAAACCATCTCTTAGAACTGCTACTGATAGATCTCTCCATTTCACTGCGTTCCAGTCGAGATGACGATTTTAACAAAAAAGAGAAACCGTTACCGATTTCTCTTTCCAAAAATATATTTAATAGCCTTATGCTTCTACAGGATGCTCCTTAGCAGCCAAATACCTTTCAGCATCAAGCGCAGCCATACAACCAGAACCTGCAGCGGTTACTGCCTGACGGTAATACATATCCTGAACATCACCACAGGCAAACACGCCTTCTATGTTGGTTAAAGTAGAACCTGGTTTAGTAGTTAAATAACCGGTTTCATCCATATCTAACTGGCCTTTAAAAATATCGGTATTCGGTTTATGACCAATAGCCACGAAGAAACCTTCTACGGCGATATCAGATTCGACACCTGATTTATTATTTAAAACTTTAACTGCAGTTACATTTTTGCCGTTACCCAGAATCTCTTGCGTTTCGGTATTGTAATGGACCACAATATTTGGGGTTGCCAATACACGGCTAACCATCGCTTTAGAAGCTCTGAATTCATCTCTACGCACCAATAAGTGCACAGTTTTACAAAGTTTTGCTAAATAAGTTGCTTCTTCAGCCGCCGTATCTCCAGCACCTACAATGGCAACATCCTGGCCTTTAAAAAAGAAACCATCGCATACTGCACAGGCCGAAACACCAAAACCATTATATTGTTGCTCACTTGGCAAACCTAACCATTTAGCAGTAGCGCCGGTAGCAATAATTACGGTATCAGCTGTAATGGTTTTAATTTCATCAACCACTACTTTATGTGGAGTTGAAGAGAAATCTACCGAACTTACATAACCGAAACGGATATCGGTGCCAAAACGCTCTGCCTGCTTGCGGAAATCTTCCATCATTTCTGGCCCCATAATTCCTTGCGGGTAGCCTGGAAAATTTTCTACATCAGTAGTTTGCGTAAGCTGTCCGCCAGCTTGCATACCGGTATACATTATTGGTTTTAAATCAGCTCTGGCAGCATAAATTGCAGCAGTATAACCTGCAGGACCTGAACCTATAATTAAACACTGAACGTGCTCGTTTTCTTGTGACATTATATAGTGTGTTTGAAATTCATTAATCGTAGCGCAAATTTAATGCTTTAAATAATTGTTAGCAAATGCGCTTTGTCAACATAGTTTACTTATTAACAGTTGAGGGTGGGGCGCATGGCGAAAAGCGCTAAGCTGATAGCGTTTGACACACGGCGTTAAGCTTAGGTGTATTCAGATGGCTTAGGTGGTAAAAAAATCTTCGTGGCGTCAGATATTTCTACCTGACACCTATTGATAAATCTGTCAGATGGTAACAGCTGACAGCACTTATGAAACTAAGTTTGTATCACTCCTACATTAAACTTCCTGGTAATCGGAGATTGGTTTGCGGCCTCAATCCCCATCGAAATTACTTTCCTGGTTTCTAAAGGATCGATAATACCATCAACCCAGAGCCTGGCTGCCGCATAATAGGGCGTGGTCTGGCTGTCGTATTTATCGGTAATTTCTTTTAACAGTTCGGCTTCTTTCTCTGGTGTAATCACCTCTCCTTTTGCTTTTAAAGAGGCTTGTTGAATCTGCAGCAATGTTTTTGCCGCCTGTGAGCCGCCCATTACCGCGATTTTGGCAGTTGGCCAGGCATAAATCAACCTCGGATCGTAAGCTTTACCGCACATGGCATAATTACCGGCACCATAAGAATTGCCCAAAACAATGGTGAATTTTGGTACAACAGAATTGGCAACCGCATTTACCATTTTAGCTCCATCTTTAATAATGCCGCCATGTTCAGATCGGCTGCCCACCATAAAACCGGTCACATCCTGCAAAAAAACCAATGGAATTTTCTTCTGGTTGCAATTCATAATAAAACGAGCAGCTTTATCGGCACTATCCGAATAAATTACGCCGCCAAACTGCATTTCACCCTTTTTCGACTTCACTATTTTACGCTGGTTAGCTACGATCCCCACTGCCCAGCCATCAATACGGCCTAAACCACAAACAATACTTTGTCCGTAGCCTTTTTTATATTCTTCAAATTCGGATCCATCAACCAGACGGTTAATGATATCCATTATTTCATAGGGTTTATCGCGGTTCTCAGGAAAGATACCGTATAATTCATCTTCATTTTCTGTTGGCTTTGCAGGTTTAATCCGATCAAAGCCAGCATTTTCTGGTGCCCCCAACATGCTCATGATGCTTCGGATGCTATCCAAGCAAGCCTGATCATTAGGATGTTTATAATCGGTAACACCAGAGATTTCGCAATGTGTGGTGGCACCACCTAAAGTTTCGTTATCCACCTCTTCCCCTATGGCCGATTTTACCAGGTAAGAACCTGCTAAAAAAACAGATCCTGTTTTATCCACAATCATGGCTTCATCGCTCATAATGGGTAAGTAAGCGCCTCCCGCAACACAAGCACCCATGATGGCCGAAATCTGTACAATCCCTTCCGACGACATCAAAGCATTATTACGAAACATCCGTCCGAAGTGTTCTTTATCGGGAAAAATTTCATCCTGCATGGGCAGATATACACCTGCACTATCAACCAAATAAATTACAGGTAGACGGTTTTCCATGGCAATTTCCTGCGCGCGAAGGTTCTTTTTAGCGGTCATCGGGAACCAGGCCCCAGCTTTCACAGTAGCATCATTGGCTACAATCATACATTGCCTGCCACTTACATAACCTATACCACATACTACCCCAGCTGAAGGACATCCGCCCTGCTCGGCATACATGCCATCAGCGGTAAAGGCTCCGACTTCTAAAAAGTCAGAATCTTTATCAATTAAATAAGTAATCCGTTCGCGGGCCAGCAGCTTACCTTTCTCTTTTTGTTTTGCAGCATTCTTTTCGCCACCTCCCAGGTATATTTTTTTGAGTCTGGTTTTCAGTTCGTAAACCAACTGTTTATTTACATCCTCGTTTTTGTTGAATTCGATATTCATGGAGGCAATTTAAATTTAATTTTAGAAAAACAATATTGACCAAAACGGTTTCTGGTCTACGGGAAGGTTTAACTGTAAAGCGCACTAAGTTTTTTCAATACTGAGAGTTACTTTAACCGCAAAGTATGCAAAGGATAGTCGCAAAGAGCGCTAAGTGTTTTTACCACAAAGTTCACAGAGATAAAGGCACAGAGGGCATAGAAGTTGAGATTAGATGAAAAATCTTCGTGTTTTCCAGGCGTTCCTGGCTTTTTTAACCGCAAAGTATGCAAAGGATAGTCGCAAAGAGCGCTAAGTGTTTTTACCACAAAGTTCACAGGGATAAAGGCACAGAGGACATAACGTTGAGATTAGATGAAAAATCCCCGTGTTTTCCAGGCGTTCCTGGCTTTTTTAACCGCAAAGCACGCAAAGAAAAGGCCGCAAAGCGCGCTAAGTGTTTTTAACCACAAAGTCCACAGAGATAAAGGCACAGAGGGCATAGAAGTTGAGATTAGATGAAAAATCTCCGTGTTTTCGTGCGTACCTGGCTTTTTTAACCGCAAAGCACGCAAAGGATAGCCGCAAAGAACGCTAAGTGTTTTAACCACAGAGATCACAAAGAAAAGGCACAGAGGACATGGAGTAATTAATGAGAAGTTGTTTAACCGCGAAATGTTAAAAAGCGCCAATCGCATAACGCCGGGCACTGATCTCTTAGCTAGTTTTGATAAACCACTCCGTCAATCTTTATTTTTTGATACTTTTCTGCCCAACCTTTGCCTTTGATATATTTTACTTCAGATGGATGCCCTTTTAAGTTGGGATGGTAAATAGGATCGAAAGAGAAGGTCATTTCCTGATCTGATTTTTGAACTACAGTTACCTGATTATCATTCTCATCCTTTTCGCCAGTGGTAAAAAACCTCTCTCCCACTTTGGCATTAAAATCAGCACGAATATAGGTTTTAGTCGGGCTATCGGGGTAACTTTCCAATAATCTATTCCTTTCATCGATCCGCAGATATACGGTGCTACTTGCATCGCCACCAACCAGGGAATAAAATTGGTAAAAAAGTTTTTTATTGATCCTTACAGTGTCTTTGATCTCGGTATAGGATTGAGCATTCATATACCATAAATTACCGATTTGCATGGGTAAAAATGAATCGGAAGCTGTGTTTTCCACTTTCTTTTTCTGACAGGAAAGGATAACCAGACTAACTAAAATTAAACTAAGCGATATGCTGATCTTTTTCATTTGCATTATTATTTTTATTAAAAACATTAAAAATCAGCTACATGCTACAGCACCATAACTAATTGATAAAATGGTATAAGAAAACTACTTCTCCATTAAATGCAGGCTTTTTCTGGTCTTCAATTTCCATTTCGATAGCCATATTTACCTTGGTTACACCACGTAGGTTAATAATTGAAGCCAATTTAGCTTTTAACCTTACTTTACTGTTTACGGTAACCGCTTGTGAAAACCTTAAACTCTCAATGCCATAATTAATCTCCATTTTCAGGTTCTGGATATCAACTATTTCTTTCCATAAGTAAGGGATTAACGAAAGCGTTAAATACCCATGCGCTATAGTTGCTTTAAAAGGACCTTCATTTTTGGCTCTTTCTTCATCAACATGAATCCATTGATGATCTAATGTAGCGTCGGCAAATTTGTTGATCTGTTCTTGAGTAATGGTGTGCCATGAAGAAACGCCTAATTCCTTGCCAAGGTATTGTTCAAATTCTGCGTGGGAGGTAATGATTTGCATTTTTAATATATTTTTAAAGCGCCAGGCGTTTTGCGGATGGCGGATTGATAATTGCTTTTTTAGGGTTGATTATTGTTTTTTAGTTTCCTTTGGATATAGATGTTTTTTGGCTGATGGTTCATGGTCTTATAGCTCATAGTCAAAGTCCACAACCGGCCTATTAACTATTGACCATGAACCATTAAACTATGAACTATTAACCATGAGCAACTGGCAATACCTCAGTTAACTCAAGTTCCTCTCCCTAAACCAAACCTCGTCCGGAATGGCAGAAAAATCGTCCATTTTATTGATTAAAATTTCAGCATCTGCTTCGTTAAAAACCAGGTCGCGGTTGGCAGGTTTTAAAAATTTGCTCTGCACCATCATTTCCATTTGAGCAAATAACGGATCGTAAAAACCATTTACATTTAAAACGCCAATAGGTTTGTGATGCAGGCCAAGCTGCAACCAGGTAAGCACTTCAAAAAATTCTTCGAGTGTACCAAAACCACCGGGTAAGATCACAAATCCATCACTTAAATCGGCCATTTTCTGTTTTCTCTGGTGCATATTTTCAGTCACGATCATTTCAGTTATTCCCTTATGTCCAACTTCCTTATCCATTAAAAACTGTGGGATGATACCAGTAACCGAACCGCCAAGTTCCAGTACATCGTTGGCTAGAACCCCCATCACCCCAACACTACCGCCACCGTAAACCAACTTTATCTGCTGTTTTACTAATGTTTCTGCCAACTGTTTTATCGCATTGCGTAACTGTAAATCGCCATTGAAGTTTGAGCCACAGTACACACAAACCGATTTAAGCTTATTCATTTAGTCTAAAATTTACCGAAGTTAAGATTTTATCGGCTTTCTGTAAATTTTAATTCTGCACAAAGCTGTTACAGTTTTTTGTTATTTCATTAATAAGAGTCTATATCATAAGTTTGTTTCCATTCAAACTTGTCACGTTGAGCTTGTCGAAACGCTTCACGGGAAATTTAACAGGTCCTTCGACAAGCTCAGGATGACAATTCGATATTAATGATACAGCATTTAATAAAAAAGGAGCGGCATTACACCACTCCTTCTAACCAAATATAAGAGAAAAGATTAATTTAGAGATTAGAAAGCATAACGGATTGTCGCTCCATAAGTCCTTGGGTCGCCCAGTACCCCCGCATACAAACCGGAGTTACCTGCAGCAGCCTGTAATTGCTCGTAATAGTTTTTATTTGCGATATTTCTGCTCCAAACAAATAACGAAAACTTATCTGATTTGAAACCTAACCTTGCATTAAATAAAGCATAACCTTTAACATTTAGTACGCTTGATGGTGTAGGATTTGAAGAGTATTCTGAACGGTAACTGGCATCACCAGCGATGAAATACCTGCCCGCTCTGGTTGCTAAATTACCAGGTGTACTGAATTCCGAACCACCTGAAATATTCCATTTTGAAATACCAGGTAACCGACCACCGGAAGCATCTTTAAATGCCACTTGCGTAGCAACGCCATTTACCAGTTCGGTATGCCCGGTTTCTTCTAAAGGAAGAGGTGCATTGGTAAATTTCACATATTTGCCATCCAGATAAGCCAAAGCAGCATTTAAAGTTAAAAATCGCTCCAACTGATAAGTACCATCTATTTCCAATCCTTTTACCCTTACTTTTTCAGCATTTGCCAGATAGCCTCTATTTACACCCAATTGTGGAGATTGAACATTGGTCTGGTAATCTTTAATGTCAGTATTAAATAAACTAAGATTCACGATAGCACCTTTAAACGGCTTTGTTTTAGCACCCAGCTCATAATGTTGAACATATTCCGGTTTAACCACCGCTACAGATAAATCTGCTGCTCCGGTTGAGGTAGTTGGCAAACCACCTACGTTAACACCCACGGGTTTGTAAGCGGTAGAGAAAGTTCCATAAACATTTAAGTTATGCGTTGGGCGGTACGATACGGTAAAGTTACCTGATAAATTGTTGTTATCTACCTTGGTTGTAAATTGCTGATTGGCATATACCGCTGCTTTAAGTGCCAATAATGCTGCATCAGTAGTCTGTAAACCACCATAGGTAACCCTATCGTAATCAACATCTTTTTTATCATACGTATATCTTAAACCTGGCAATACATGCAGATTTTTGAAAACTTCCCAATCAACCTGGGCAAAAATAGCAGCACTTAAAGATTTAATGGTTGAATTGGTTTTGATTCCAAAGCCATCTAATAAACCAGGGGTTGAATATAAAGCCTGGCTGCCGGTATTACTCGTCTGTACAAATCTCCATTGATCTTTACCTACTTCTTCTGTTTGTGCCAAACCTTTTAAATTCTGACCCAAGAAATAAACACCGATTACTCCACTTAATTTTTCGGTAATATTGCCCGCATATCTTACTTCCTGCGAGTATTGATCGTGACGCGAAGTACCCTGCGATTTGGTTAGCGCTGCTAATTCTGAGAAATCCCGATCATTTGTAGGATCCCAGTTCCAGAATCGCCAGGCGGTTGTTGAAGTAAGCGTTCCATTGCCGATTTTGTAATCTACATTTAATGATATACCACCGATTGATTGATTGTGTCTCCAAGGGGTATTGGTATTGATTTCTCTTGAAAAAGGATCGATTTTAGGTTGTTGATAGCCTAAATCAGATACAATTCTGGCATATTGGCGGTAAGCACTTCTTTCAGTCGTAGTTACACCTGCAATTACCAATGGATAACCTGCCGGATGCTGAATACTTACATCACCGCTTAACAATACCTGTAATTTTTCCGAAGGAGTATAATATAGCTGCCCTTTAAAGCCCAGATTATTCTGTCCGCTGTATCTTCGTTCTTCTCTGGTGTTCCAGATGGTACCGTCGCGCTGTGTTCCGGAAATGGAGATTTTTGCAGCAAGATCTTTTGCAAGTGCGCCGGAAACTGATGTTTTAGCCTGAATAAAATTATAATTCCCTGCGCTCAGTTCTATTTTTGCACTTGGTGTTAAAGTTGGTTTACTTGTAGTGATGTTAAACGCACCTGCTGTTGTATTTTTACCAAATAAGGTACCTTGTGGGCCACGTAAAATTTCGATCTGCTCAATATCAAGAAAATCAGTAGAGGTGGCAGCCGGACGTGCATGGTAAACACCATCTACATAAAATCCCACTCCAGGATCGATACCATCATTGGTTAAACCAAAGGTAGACCCTAAACCCCTGATATTTAAAGTGGTATTTCTGGCATTGGAAGCATATAATTGTACAGAAGGCACCAATTCTTTCAAACGGTTAACGTTAAAAGCACCGGCGTTTTCTGCTGCACGGCCCCCAATAACAGTAATTGGAATCGGTACATCCTGTAAAACCTCTGAGCGCCTCCTGGATGTTACCACTATTTCATCTAATAGCGCATTTTCTACCAAAACCAGTTCTATTGGAGTCTCCTGAAGTTTTAATATCTGAAAATCCTGTGGTTTATAACCCACCGAACTTACCTGAAGGTAAAATGGTGTTTCTTGTTTTACATTAATGCTGAAGACACCATTTTCATCAGCCACTACAGCTTGGTTTGTTCCCCTCACCTTTATGGTTGCATTCGGGATGGTGGTGCCATTGCTTGTTTTAATTACACCGGTTACTGCACTTTGGGCAAAAGCGAAACCTGCCGAAAGTAAAAATGAAAAGAGAAAAAGTAAACTTTTGTTCATGATTATGTTGATAGTTTGTTTAAATGCTGTTGATTAATGACCCGTTGGAATTATGCGATTACTGTTTTAGAATGGCTACAACAACAATAGGAGTGCGTTTTTTGAATTGCTTTCATAATTATTATATAAATCCTATAGATTTAGTAGACAAATATATTAAAAAATATTATCTGCCAAATTTTATTTTGTGATTTTTATAATTTTAGACCCATACCTTATAGTCCGTGTTTTAAAAACCTGCGAGGTTTAAATAAAAAAACGGGTCTATCGTAAACCGATGACCCGTTTTTCTATTTATTAGGAAAGATTGAATAAATATTACCTTCAACCTTCTCCCCTCTTACCTTCTGCCTTAACCCTATCTGGTGTAATTAGGTGCTTCTTTGGTAATGGTAATATCGTGTGGATGACTTTCGCGCATACCTGCTGCAGTAATCTGTACAAACTGCGCTTCTTGTAAAGCTTCAATATTTGCGGCTCCACAATAACCCATACTTGCACGTAAACCACCAATGTACTGGTACATTACTTCTGCCAGGGTACCTTTAAATGGCACGCGACCAACAATACCTTCAGGAACTAACTTTTTAATATCATCTTCAACATCCTGAAAATAACGGTCTTTAGAACCTTGCTCCATCGCTTCAATTGAGCCCATTCCACGGTACGATTTAAATTTACGTCCTTCGTAAATAATGGTTTCACCTGGCGATTCTTCTACTCCTGCAAATAACGAACCTGCCATTACGGTACTTGCTCCTGATGCAATTGCCTTAGCAATATCACCAGTATGTTTAATACCACCATCAGCAATTACTGGTACACCTGTACCTTTTAATGCTTTAGCACATTCGTAAACGGCATATAACTGTGGAACACCAACACCTGCAATAATTCTGGTGGTACAAATAGATCCAGGACCTATACCTACTTTAACAGCATCAGCACCAGCATCGGCCAGGAATTTTGCAGCAGCGCCAGTAGCAATATTGCCAACAATCACCTGTAAATCAGGATATTTAGATTTTACTTCTTTTAACTTATCAACTACCCCTTTAGAGTGACCGTGAGCGGTATCGATGGTAATTACATCAACTCCGGCCGCAACTAAAGCATCTACCCTTTCAATGGTATCGGCAGTTACACCAACGGCAGCACCTACACGTAAACGGCCACGCTCATCTTTACACGCAACAGGATAATTTTTAACTTTCGAAATATCTTTAAAGGTGATTAAACCACTTAAGTAACCATCTTTGCTTACTACAGGAAGTTTCTCGATTTTGTGGTTCTGAAGAATTTCTTCTGCCTGTACTAAAGTAGTACCCTCTGGTGCAATGATTAAATTATCTTTTGTCATTACCTCAGAAATCGGGCGCTTCATATCTTTTTGAAAACGTAAATCCCTGTTTGTAATAATACCAACCAGTTTATTATCGCTGCTTACAACCGGAATGCCACCAATTTTATGTTCTTTCATGATTTTGAAAGCATCGGCCACAACAGCTGTCTCCAATAAGGTAACAGGATCCTGGATCATGCCACTTTCTGAACGCTTAACTTTACGTACTTCAGCAGCTTGTCTTTCTATGGTCATGTTTTTATGTAACATCCCGATACCACCATTTTGTGCAATTGCAATGGCAAGCTCAGCCTCTGTTACGGTATCCATTGCGGCAGAAATCAATGGAACATTAAGTTTGATTTTTTTTGTTAAAAAAGTGGATGTATTTACTTCACGGGGCAGAATTTCGGAATATGCCGGTACTAATAGTACGTCGTCGTACGTTAAACCTGTGGCAATAAATTTAGTGGAATCGAGTTGCATAGCAAATAAATTAGGATTTATTATTTGCCAGGCAAAGATACGAAAATTGCTCGAAAATAAAAGCGTAAAAATAAAAATGCTTAAATATTGAGCTTGGCTGACAATTCCAGACTCTGGATTTAATTAATCACTATTTTCTTTTTTGCTCTTGCCTATACTATAAAATCAAACCTATTAGACGAAAATTATTTCAAAAATAATTCGGAGAATGTTTTTATACTTGCAGAACCAAAGAACTAAATTTATAATGCAGAAAAATGCTCTCAAATTTCTGACTTTAATGCTTTGCATTGGAGTTATCACCACTTATGCCCAAAATACTCAACCTGTAAAAAGAGAATTTAAGTTTGGTAAAATTGCACCAACCGAATTCGAAGTAAAAGCCTCGGGACAAGACTCTTCAGCTTCGGCAATCAAACTATTCGATGTTGGCGATTGCTATTTTGAAATAGGCCAGTCTTTAGGTAGATTTGTCTATGTTTTTGAAAGACACATCCGTTATAAAATCTTAAATAAAAACGGTTATGATCTTGCCAATTTTAAAGTAGAACTTTACAAAAGCAATAACTTTAGGAAAGAAGACCTTAGTTTTATGGATGCCGCAACTTATAATATGGTTGATGGCAAAATGGTGACGAGCAAACTTAACAAGGATGCTAAATTTACCGAAGAGTTTAACAAAAACTATGTGATCAAAAAGTTTGCGCTTCCTAACGTAAAAGAAGGTTCGATCATTGAATTTAAATATAAGATCAAATCAGATTTTATTTTTACGTTACGCGGTTGGCGGTTTCAATCAAGTGTTCCTACACTTTGGTCGGAATATAATGTGAGAATACCAGAGTACCTGACTTATAAGAATAATTTAAGTGGGTATTATTATCAGATCGATCATCCACTTCATCAAAATTTAGATGCAAGCTATTTATCAGGCGTGCATTCTACCGCTGTTTACGATAAATATTGTGCTGCTAATGTACCTGCGTTGAAAGAGGAGCCATATGTAACCACAATGGATGATTATACTCCTAAAATCGGATTTGAACTTAGGGCGATCCAATTCCCAGGCACGCTTTATGAAGACTTTAATGGTTCGTGGTCAAAAATTATTAATGGTCTGGCTATGGATGAAAAATTTGGCGGTTTTATTAATAAAAATAGTTATGCCAAATCGGTGCTTCCAGGCATTCTGAAAGGAGAAAAAGATACCCTTGCCGCTGTAAAACTCATTTTAAACTATGTTAAAAACAACTTAAAATGGAATAAAGAATACGCTGAATATGCTAAAGAAACCAGTCCAAAAAGCATTTTCGAAAAGAAAACAGGTTCGTCTGCTGATATTAACCTTTCCTTGTTAAGTTTATTAAAAGAAGCGAAAATTGAGTCCTATCCAGTGCTGATCAGTACAAGAGAAAATGGAGAACACCCAGGATATCCACTGGAATCGGCGTTTAATAATGTAATTGGCGTTACCCAGATCGGGAATACACTTTATTATCTTGACGCAACAGATAAAGATTTACCTGCGGGAATGTTGGATTACGAAAACCTGAGCCACCGGGGCTTTTACATAGATTTAAAAAATAACGATGGCAAATGGCTTTCCACCGAACCGAATATACCGAGCGAAAAGATTTTTGTGTATAATATGGTGCTGGATAAAGAGCATAAACTATCGGGAACAATCAACCAGTATTCTAAAGGTTATGCAGCCTTAAACTTGCGTAATAAATACAGGACTACCAATAACGAAACAGAATTTGTTAAAAACTTCAAAAAAGACAAGACAGGCCTTGAAGTTTCTGCTTACAAAATCGACAACCTCGACAATCTTGATGAACTGTTGACAGAAAGCATGGATGTAACAATTGAGGATAATGTTGAGGAAGCCGGCAACCTGGTGTACTTCACCCCGCTCCTTTTTGAAAGAACAAAAGAAAATTTATTTAAACTGGAACAGCGTAAATTCCCTGTTGATTTTGCCTATCCATTTAAAGAAAGCTACCGCATTACGGTAAACTTTCCTGAAGATTATGAAATAGATAAACTCCCTAAAGGAGGTATTTACAAACTTCGGGAAGAGAGCGGAACCTTTACTATTAATTATATAGCAGAAGGCAAAACCTTGATGGTAAAAAGCAGCATCAACGTCAACAAATCGCTTTATACGCCAGAAGAATATTTCGATTTAAAAGAATTATTTAAAACCGTGGTAGAAAAACAGGCCGAACAGATTGTATTTAAAAAGAAAGGGTAATGAAATATTATTTAAGTTTCGCGCTTGCGCTTTTGGGTATTAATACTGTATTTGCACAGACGGATTATGATGTAGCAAAAATTCCCGAAAACCTGAAAAAAGATGCAATTGTGGTGATCAGGAATGAAGAATCCTTTTTTGATGTTAAAGGACTTGGGGCTGCAAAAATGGACTATAAAGTGGCAATAACCATTTTGAATAAAGCTGGTGATCAATATGGAGAAATGGCAGAGGTGTATGATAAATTTAGTAGCTTATATAACATCAAAGCAACCCTCTACGATGCTGCAGGCAAAAAAGTAAAAGATTATAAAAGTTCGGATATTAAAGACCAAAGCCTGATTTCGGATTTTTCAATCTTTGAAGACAACAGGCTTAAGCTCTTAAAATTTGTAAGTGTAACTTATCCATACACTATAGAATACAGTTATAGTCAGGACTATAACGGATTGTTATCTTTTCCTTCGTGGCATGATTTGAAAGGCTTTGGTGTATCTGTAGAAAAATCAGCTTACACCATTCAAAAGACAAAGAACTACAAAATGAGATATATTACGAGTTCGGATTTAAAGACTGACTCGGTAATTAATGGAGAAAAAATACAGTATAAATGGAAAAGTGCCAATGTTAGTGCTGTTGCTGAAGAGCCTTTAAGTACAGGGATTGATAACATTTCTGCCTGGGTTAAGGCAGCTCCAAATCAGTTCGAATATGACGGTTCTACAGGAAATTTCGACAACTGGAAAAATTTTGGTTCGTGGCTCTTTACTTTAAATCAAGGCGGAAATAAACTTCCTGAAGCAACCAGATTAATGGTGCAGAACTTAATTAAAGACGCCAAAACACCAAAAGAAAAGATCCGGATTTTGTATCACCATTTACAACAAAATACACGTTATGTAAGTGTTCAACTGGGTATTGGGGGCTTTAGACCCATTTTGGCTGAAAAAGTGGCACAGGTAAATTACGGCGATTGTAAAGCACTCTCTAATTATATGAAAGCCTTGCTTAACGAAGCAGGCATTGCCTCAAATTTAATTGTTATTGGAAATGATATGCCTAGTTTAAATCCAAATTATTCGAGCATGGGGCAGGCCAACCACATGATTTTATGTGTACCACTCGAAAAGGATACTACTTTTTTAGAGTGTACCAGTCAATATAAACCTATGGGTTTTATTGGTTACAGCAATTCTGACCGGAATGTATTAATGGTGACAGAAGAAGGTGGAAAAATAGTGCATACTCCAGTTTATAATGCTAAGGAAAACTACCAGATCAGAAAAACCAAGATTATACTCGCCGAAGATGGTACAGCAGATTCGGAAATCAGATCTACCTATGGCAATGCACAATTTGAAGAAAATTTTTCGATGACACTGATGGAACCTGTTGAACTTAGGAAAAGAATTATTGAAGAAAGTTCTATTCCGGTTGCAGCGCTAACCAGTTATAAGTATTTGCAGGCAGATAAAACGGTCCCTGTGCTTACCGAAGAGATTAACTTTAAAACCAATCCGATACTAACCAAAGGTGGAGATAAATTATTTTTGGTCGTAAACCAGGTTAACCGTCGCGAAAGTGTGCCACTTAGAGTAGAGAACCGAAAAACCTATTTTGCCGTTCCTTTTAGCTATAACGATGATGATGAAATCAACTATATTCTTCCAAAAGGCTACAATGTAGAATTTATTCCTAAAGATATTACCATTACTTCGGAGTTTGGGGCTTACAGTGCTAAATTTAGTGTTAAGGATAACATGATTGTTTATAGCCGTACACAAACAATGAACAACAAAAAGTACCCGCCAGAAAAATATGGTGAGTATGTAGATTTTTATAAAAAGATCTATCAAGCCGATAAACAAAAAGCTGTTTTAGCTAAAACCTTATAAATCATGATTACTGAAAACCAATATTTTGATGGCAACGTTAAATCGTTAGGCTATGAAACTGCTGAAGGCAAATCGACCATTGGCATTATCAATCCGGGAGAATATACCTTTGGTACTGCTCAAAAAGAAATTATGCATGTTATAGAAGGTGAATTAGAAGCCTTACTTCCGGAATCTACTGAATGGCAAAGCATTAAAACAGGCGGTAATTTCGAAGTTGCCGCAAATTCATCATTTAAAGTAAAAACGACTGTACAAACGGCGTATTTATGTCAGTATAGGTAGTTTGATTATAGAATTCTTGTTTCAAACCTGGAGCAATAAATACTGAAACAACCTAAGGCCGTCATCTCGACTGGAACGCAGTGGAATGGAGAGATCTATCTTTGCAGATTTCTCGACTTCGTTTTGCAATCCGCTCGAAATGAAGGCCTCTATGGACTTAATTTCCACTTACTTCTTCCCAATTACTACTTCAGTAAAATGATCTGTAATCAGGTATTTATTCGCCAGGGCAAGTAATTGTTCAGCAGTAATGGTTTTAACTTTCTCTATATATCTGGTATAGTAATCGTAATCCAATCCTGCGAAATAAATATTCTTGAATTTATCGGCATGTGAGAAAACATTCTCCAAACTGCCCAACATAGAACCCAGCATGTAGTTCCGAACCAGATCAAGTTCTTCGTCTCCTATCAGTTCAGTTTTCAATATCTCGATCTCTTTATAAATCTCAGTTAATGCAGCCGCACACACATCAGCACCAACTTCGGTGGCGATAAAAAGATAACCTGCCTGCTGCAGTGAAGAAACCCCTGAACCAATACCATAAGTATAGCCTTTATCTTCACGGATATTGTTCATCAGGCGCGAACCAAAATAGCCCCCTAAAACGGTATTTAGAATCTGAAGGCCGGAGAAATCTTCATGTTTACGGTTTATGGCCAACTGACCAATCCTGATAGCAGACTGCAAAGCTTCTGGTTTTTCGGTATAAATAGTCTGTTTTGCAGTTGCAGCAAAATCAAAACTGTTTTTTATGGCATTACTCTTTTCCCAATCTTTACCAAAGGCATCGTTCAGCAAATTAAAACTTGCCTCATCAAACTTTCCGGAAACGATAATGGTGCAGTTGTTAGGCGAATAAGCCGCTTTAAAATAATCAATCAGGTCTTCACGTTTTAAAGCATCATAATGTTCAGCCTGTATATTTACACCATAAGCGGTATTACCAAATAACGCATGCGCAAACTCCTTTCTCGCAAGAATATCGTTTTTCTTGAGGTTTACCTGCAGTTTTTGTTTCTGGTTTTGGATGTAAATATCTAACTCCTGCTGTGGAAACTGACTTTCTGATAAAACATCTTTCACAATCGGTAATACCGAACTTAAATGTTTATTTAAAGTATACAATGTAACCGAAGATTGATCCTGAACATATTCTGTTTGGAAAAATGCACCATAAAAATCAATTTGCTCAGCTATTTCCTTTGAAGTTAATTTATTTGTTCCATTGTTGATCAAAGCACTTACCGCTATGGCCTGCAATGGTTTTTCGGATTTCCAGTTTACGTTATCGAAAATAAATTCGATACGTACCAGATCCTGTTCGCCAGAATAGATAGTAAAAACGGGTATACCATTATCTAATACTTTTTTCTCCGGATGGATAAAATTTATTGTCGATACCTGCTTAAAATCAGGCGCCTGTTGTCTGTTAAGCATTTTCTTCAGTTAAGTAATATAAAGTAGATGATGATTTATGGCTAAAAGTTTCGTTAGATATCCTTTTGATATCAGTTGCCTCTACTTTTAAAAATTCTTCGGTTTCCCGGTTTAATATAGTAGCATCTCCCAATAGTTCATAGTAAGCCAGGTTCATCGCTTTATCAAGCAGGCTCATCTCAGAAAACACAAGTACTGATTCTACCTTGTTTTTTACCTTAGTTAATTCAGTTTCAGAAACGAGTTCGTTCTTTAATTTTTCCAGTTCAGCCCAGATTGCCTTTTCGGCAGTTTCAATTGTTACCCCCTCAACCAGTTTACCCTCAACAATAAACAAACCCGGATCTAAACTACTTGAGATATAGGCGTTGATATCGCTAAAAAGTTTTTGTTCTTTCAACAGGCTATTGTACAAACGCGAAGACTGTCCGCGCGATAAAATATCGGATAATAAATCAAAGGCGTAATAATCCTGATTTAATCGTCCCGGCATTTTAAAAGCCATATAAATCGCATTTAAAGGTACATTTGCTTTCACGGTTTCTTGTCTCGCTTCTGTTTGCGGTTCTTCCTGAACTAAATCACGGTTGTACTTCTCTCCCGCCGGAATTGGTTCGAACCACTTTTCAGCCATTCTTTTCACATCTGCTGTTTTCACATTTCCGCCAACAACCAAAATTGCATTTTGTGGCGTATAATGTTTCTTGAAAAATGCTTTTACATCATCCATTGTTGCATTTTCAATATGCGAAAGTTCTTTACCAATAGTTGCCCAGCGGTAAGAGTGCTTTTTATAAGCCAGCGGACGCAATTTTAACCAAACATCACCATAAGGCTGGTTAAGGTAACGTTGCTTAAATTCCTCGCTTACTACATTCCTCTGCGTATCTAAACTTTTTTCAGAAAAAGCCAGGCTCAACATCCGGTCGCTTTCCAACCAAAATGCAGTTTCTATGTTTTCTGCAGGCAGCGTAATGTAATAATTGGTAATATCGTTACTCGTAAAAGCGTTGTTCTCACCACCCACTCGCTGCAAAGGCTCATCGTAATTCGGAATATTTACCGATCCACCGAACATCAAATGCTCAAATAAATGTGCAAAACCGGTTTTTTCAGGATCCTCATCACGGGCGCCCACATCATATAAAATATTTAAAACTGCCATTGGCGTTGTCGCATCTTCATGCACCAAAACTTTTAAACCATTGGCAAGTGTAAAACGATTAAAATCTACCATATTAATTTTTAGAACCGTAAAGATATTGTTTTAAGGGAAATTGGGAGATGGAAAATGTAAGAGGGAAGATAAAAAAGCAAAACATACGAAAAATTCCCTCTTAAAGACAACAATCTTTTACTAAAGACTGACGACTTGGGACTCGCGACTAAGGACTTTTCTTTATCTTTGCAGTATGAATACAGCCGATTTACTGCAACGGGCATTACATTTCGATTTTTTAAGCCTTGAAGAAGGGGTACATTTATACCATCATGCCGATACAGCATCGTTGATGTTTGTAGCGAATGAATTGAGAAAGATTCAGGTGCCAAGTGGAAAAGTAACCTGGCAGATCGACCGTAATGTAAATACCACCAACGTTTGTATTGCCAACTGTAAATTCTGTAATTTCTTCCGCAGGCCTGGCCACGATGAGAGTTACATTACTGATATCGAAACTTATAAGGTCAAGATTGAAGAGACTTTCCGTTTAGGCGGAGATCAATTGTTATTGCAGGGTGGCCACCACCCCGATTTGGGTCTGGCCTTTTATGCCGATCTTTTCAAAAAATTAAAAGAATTATATCCTGATTTAAAACTGCATGCTTTAGGTCCACCAGAAATTGCACACGTGGCAAAGTTGGAAGGAATGACGCATACTGAAGTATTAAAAGCGTTAAAAGAAGCTGGTATGGATTCTCTTCCTGGAGCTGGTGCAGAAATTTTGAACGATCGCGTAAGGCGTTTAATTTCAAAAGGTAAATGCGGTGGACAGGAATGGCTTGATGTAATGCGTGCATGCCATCAATTAGATATCACTACCTCTGCAACCATGATGTTTGGACACGTAGAAACCATCGAAGAACGTTTTGAACATTTGGTATGGATCCGCCAGGTACAGAGCGAAAAACCAGCCGATGCAAACGGATTTCTGGCCTTTATTCCCTGGCCTTTCCAGGATGATGGCACTTTATTAAAAAGATTACGCGGAATCAGCAACAATGTAACAGCTGATGAATATATCCGTATGATTGCCTTAAGCCGTATCATGTTGCCAAACATCAAAAATATTCAGGCCAGCTGGTTAACCGTTGGAAAAGCTACTGCACAGCTTTGTTTACATGCAGGTGCTAACGATTTTGGATCGATTATGATTGAAGAGAATGTAGTATCGGCTGCTGGTGCACCACACCGCTTTACCGCAAACGGTATTCAACAATCCATTAAAGCAGCAGGTTTCGAACCGCAGTTACGTGGACAAAAATACAATTACAGGGATTTGCCTGAGCATTTAGAAGAGCAGGTGATTACGTACTAGGTGATGGAAAATGGATGATGTGGGATGGATGAAGTAAGATGTATTCTTCTACCCATCAATCCTGAAAATCATACAATCCTAGAAATCCTGATCAAAAAAGGGAAGTAAAACCAAGTTCTACCTCCCTACCTTAAACTAAACATTACCTAATTTAATAATATTGATTTATCTATTAGAGCTTTTTACCATCTCTTAAGAATAAATTGGCAATAGTAACTACACTCGCTTTATCTAAAGGCTCGTCAAAACTTTCTACCGCTGCAGCTTTGGTTATGCCTGCATTACCACCTATTCCTACAATGTTTGCACCGGCCTGTACGGTTAAATCTTCACCAGCATATACTGCATCAACAGCAGCCACTCCTGAATCATTTGCCTGCCCTGATGCACCAAGACTAACCCATGGTTTGTATACTGCCGTACCAGCTGCTGTACGCATTTGACGGATATGCGAAGCATGACGTGCCTCAACCGAGTGGATCTGTAAAGCTGTTTGCAATACTGGGCTACCTAATAAGGCTCCTGCCTGACCTTTGTAAGCTCTAACTCCTGTATCTTCAAAACCTTGTGCTACAGCTAAAAAAGTATTATAATCAGAATATACCGAAGCAAATGCTCCACCTGCCCTAAAATCGGTATCTGCGTAGGCAATAGGTGCACGGGCAGAACTTCCCAAAGCACCTACCAATAAATCAACGTGTGCCTTTTCGTGGTCACGAATGGTAGTAATGGCTGCTTGGCTGGCTGCATTAGGAAAATTAAAGGTAACATCGGTTACTGCCGATCCCGGAGTTTTACCTACAATACAGTGATTATAAAAATGGTATTCCAAATACTCTAGCGATAAAGCAAAGTTTAATACATCAACAACCGCAGCAGGTAATGCTGTTTGTCCATACGCTTTTTGAAAAATTGAACCCAGGGCCAGCGGCATAGCAGCTAAAGAGATTTTTTTGCCCATGTTGAAAAAGCTTTTCATTGCGGCCCTTCTCGGATTTAAACGCTCATAGATTTCACCATCAACTTTTTCAATTTCTTCTAATATATTTACGATATTCATGATTTTCTGATTTTAAAAATTAAAGATTGATTACATTAATTTTGGTTTTGATATAAGTTTTAGCAATATTTAAAACCTTATCTGGCGTTAAAGCTGCATCTAATCCAGCCGAATTATTGGCACCCAATGAAGCAAGGCTATTAAGATCAGCAAATGTTCCATTTGAGACTAAATCACGCACATAAGCTGCGTGGCGGGCTTCAACTGAAACAATCTTGCCGGCTAACAGCAGATATGTTGCATTTTTGAGCCTTGGTCCGGCACCATTATAAGCTGATACCCCCAAATCTTCAAATGCCATTGCAGTTGCGAGTACGCTTGCTTCGCTGGTAAAATCAATTGAGGAGAAATCTACCTGTAAACTGCCGATTGCAGATGTGGTTAGGGCTGCTTTGAAAAATTCTCTATGTGCAATTTCGTGAAACTGAATATCCTGAAAATATGCCTTTTTTGCTGCAGCATTTGACCCCGTAAATTGGGTGTTACTATTGGCAACTTGAATATAGAATGCAGCTTCCAGTTGCTCTAAAGCATAAGCATAATTTAATACCCCAATATCATCTTTAAAATCTAATGTAGCGCCCCCATTCATAGTTGGGTTTTCATAACCGCGATCTTTTTTACAACCAGCTGCTACCAAAGCAATTCCTGCAGCACCTGCACCTGCATACTGAAGAAAAGACCTTCTGCCTACAGTTTTGTCAAATAAACTTTCTTCCCGAAGTTCACCTTTTGTTTCTAGTTCATTGTTTTTCATAGTCATCTATGTTTTAGTGGTTTTGAATTCGTTTGATGATACATACGTGACAATCAGAATACTGGTTTTTTTGATTTGTATTTTTTTTTGTAAGACCATTTTAATACATTCACCAACCTATAACTATGACCCAATTAAAAGCCATTATTGTTGACGATGAGGAATTTGCACGCTCATCGTTATTTTTTTTACTGCAACAGAACTGCCCGCAGGTAGAAATTACGGGTATTGGAAGATCTGTAGCGGAGGCAAAAGATATTTTAGCAAATCATCCCATTGACCTGATTTTTTTGGATATTGCCATGCCTGGGGGGAATGGCTTTGAACTGATCCCAGATGCACAAAAACACAATGCAGCCGTTATATTTACCACTGCTTACGATCAATATGCACTAAAGGCAATCAAAGCAAATGCACTCGATTATTTGTTAAAGCCAATTGATATTGATGAACTTAAAATAGCTGTAGACAAGGTTTTTCAGCATATCAAACTTTTTAAAAGCCAGAACGAAAACGACGAAAGAATCAATAATCTGGCTTCCAGTTTAAGTTCACGATCAGAAATCAGGAAACTTACACTGCCTTATGGACAGGGTTTTAAAATGATTGATATTGACGATATTATCTACATTGAAGCAGATAGCAATTATTCTATTGTACACTTAAGTAATCATGATAAAATTACGGTTTCCAAAGTTTTACGGGAATTTGAGGAGCTTTTACCCGGCGACCAGTTTGTGCGGATCCATAAGTCGAGCATCATCAACCTTAACCATTTAAAAGAGTATAATTCTAAAAACGGACTTCAGGTTTTTTTGAAAAATGGAGAAAGTATTAATATTTCCAGAAGAAGGGCAAGCGATTTTTTTGAAAAAATAAAATTATTTACAAAAGCGAACAGTGATCATTAAACCAGGCAAAAAAGTGGCTTTATTTGCTGAAAAAGCAATCCTGAAATTAAACTTCAGCCGCTCTTTTATTGCTTTTTTATTTGGGATCATTTTATTTAGTACCCCGGAAAAGCTACGCGCACAAACCACCTATCTCCCACATTACACTTCCAAAAATGGTTTAGCCAGTAACAACTGTTATTACATTTTACAGGATAAAAAAGGTTTTATCTGGATTGCAACAGATAATGGATTGAGTCGTTTTGATGGCACAAATTTTCAGAATTTCACGATCGAAGACGGACTGCCTGATACCCAGATCCTGCAGATGAAAGAGGATAAAGAGGGCCGCTTGTGGTTTTTTGCCTTAAACGGTCAGCTCAGCTACTTAAAGGAAGGAAAGTTTTACAACCAGGATAATGACGAACTGCTCAAAAAGCTGAACTTTAATACGGTAATCGTTTCCTTTTTAGTAGATAAATCCGGGCGGATCTGGCTTGGAACAAATGCCAATCTGATTGTTTGCTGGGATGGAAAAACCATCAAAAAATACATCTCTCCCAATCAAAATGATAAGTTTATAAATGCCTTTATTCATGAGGATGAGCAAGGTAACATATTTGCATACAGCGACCTAAGTGTGCAGGAATTTAATGGAAAAACTTTTTCCATGATCAGGTCAAAAGTTCAGCCTCTTTCCTACATGACTGCTGCAAATAGCAGCCACAGATCTTTATTTTACCTGGATGGCGGAGGATTAAAACAATATACACACGGAAACATTAACGACCTCATTCCTATCCCTCAGAACCTGATCAAGAACATGTCGGGATATTTTTATTATGATGTTACAAACAAAGAAGTTTGGTTGTCGAATGCCAATGGAGCCTTCGCGCTTGATAAAAGCGGAAAAACGGTCCAATACCTTCAGGATATTTCGGTTAACCAGGTAATTAAGGATAATAACCAGAACATGTGGTTTGCCACCAATCAGGGGATTTACATGCTTCCCAATACGAATAACCGATTATCGATTATTGATGCAGAATCTGGTCTGAGTAGCAACGTAATCAAAAGCATTACTAAAGATGGGAAAAATCGCCTTTGGTTAGGTACAGATGACGCTGTAATCGACGTATTAACCATCAATAATTACCAGGTAGATGAGATCGGTTTAGACGATTTTAAGAAATACAAAACCATTAAACAGATTACCTTCGACCCAAAAGACCAGTCCATCTATTTTGCATCCGATTATGGAATGGGTGTTTTCAAAAATATCTATAACGGCAGTAATGAAGTAAGTTATTTAAAAGAATCTAATAACTCAATGTTCGTAATTAAACACTTTAGCGTGGGTAAAAACAACGATCATCTTGCCCTGGCCCTATCATCAGGTGTTGTTTTCTTGTCGGACAGAAGAAACAAATTCGAATTTAACGCCGCAAAATACCGCGAAAAAGAAGATTTCTTTAAAGATCGTTCCTACCATGTTTTTTACGATCGCGAAGGCAGTTTGTGGTTTTCTAATATTAACGGGTTATCTCAATTTTCTAAAGGAAAACTGATTAAACACTACGAAAATCATCCATTACTCACCAAAAGAATAAACGATATACAACAGCTGGCAGATGGAACATTAATTTTAGCGACCGACGGTTATGGTTTAATCTTTTACAAAAACAACCAGATTACAAGGCAGATCACTCAAAAAGATGGCTTAACCAATAATATCTGCACTAAAATATTCGTAAAAAACAGCGAAATATGGGTGTTAACAAATAAAGGTGTTAACAAAATTGCAGATTATCCCGATCAACCCAGTGTTGCCAATTTCGACTATGGTAAAGATCTGTTGAGCGACGATATCAACAGTTTATTTATTGACGACAGTACAGCGTATTTTGCCACCAACAAAGGTTTGATTTTATTCAAATACAACAATAAAAATATCATTAAAAACCTACCTAAGGTTTATGTTACCTCTATCATTAAAGATAACGAACGTTTACCGGTAGATCAGGGCAATTTCACTTTCGAAACCGGCAATAATACCATTTTATTTACTTTTAGTGCGGTTGATTTTACCACCAGCGATATTACCTACCGTTACCGTTTAAATGAAAATTCGCCCTGGATAGAAACAAGGACCAGGCGACTGGATTTCTCTTCATTACAATCCGGCGATTATGTTTTTGAAGTGAGTGCCAAAAGTCAGAATGGCAACTGGGGCGAATCGGCAAAAATATCTTTCACCATTAAAAAACATTTCTGGCAAAGTCTATGGTTTTTATCCATTTTAATCCTGCTGGTGGCTTATATCTTCTATAAAGTGGCGGTTTACATCACCCGTAAACAAAAAGATAAAGAGCAGGAACAATTATTACTAAAAAATAAAGTATTAATGCTTGAGCAGCAGGCTTTACAAGCCATGATGAATCCGCATTTCGTATTTAACGTAATGAATTCCATCCAGCATTATATTAATACGCAGAATACAGCCTCTGCAAATAAAGTTTTAACGGGTTTTGCCCGCTTGATCAGAAAAAACCTCGAAATCTGTACAAAAAGTTATATATCACTTGAAGAGGAACTGGAATACCTAAACCTCTATCTCAAACTGGAGAAAAACCGGTTCGGTGATAAATTAGCCTACATTTTTAATGTTGATGAAGATATCGACAAAGAAGAAACCTTTATCCCATCTATGTTGTTGCAACCTTATATAGAAAATGCAATATGGCATGGCATTATGCCAAAAGAAACCGGCGGTGAAATTATGATCAACATTAAACTTCAGGATGAATTCTACCTTAACATTGAAATTATTGATGATGGGATTGGAATTGATAACTCTTTGAAGGATAAAAAGGATACCCATATCAGCAAAGGTATGCAGTTAACTAAAGAAAGATTGCACCTTTTAGGTCAGATTGGAGCAAAACCTATACACTTAAATGTGAGGCAGAATACCACAAATGGTACGACGGTATCGATTTCTATACCATTAAAATAGAAAATTTACCGTTTACTCAATTATTAATACCACTCACTAAATAGAATCTTGATTGAACCCTCTTTAGCCTTAAACTTGTATTAGAAATAAACGATAGTGTTTATCAAAGACGTTCTTATAGAATTGATATAGATATTTAATAACCTAACCTAAAACTATATCTTAATTCAGGTTTCATTTGTGTGTTGAAAGCGGTCTTGTTTTTAAAAGCGAGACCGCTTTTTTTATGCCCAAAAATTCTATTTTTGTTCTATGCCCAATCACAACATCACCAGGCACATTGAAGCCCTTGTATTTTCTTCCAGCCAAAGCATAGGTACACAAGAAATTATACTTGCCCTAAACGCTGTTTTCAATGAAGAATTTACAGAAGTACAAGTATTCGAAAGCGTAGAACAGATTAAGGAAAAATATAGCCATGATGATTTTGCCATCGAATTGGTCTTCTTAAATAATGGTTACCAGTTTCTCACCAAAAAAGAATATCATGAAACCGTTAACCAACTTCAGTTACACCGCTCGAAAAAAAAACTAAGTCAGGCGGCTATGGAAACGTTGGCGATTATAGCCTATCGCCAGCCCATTACCAAATTAGAAATTGAACAGATCAGGGGTGTAAACTCAGATTATTCAGTGCAACGGCTGCTGGAAAAAGAATTGATCAGTATTGATGGTAAAGCAGAGAGTCCCGGCAGGCCGATCCTTTACAGCACCAGTACAACATTTATGGATTATTTTGGCTTAAATAACCTAAACCAACTTCCACAGTTAAAAGATATTGTTAAGGAGGAAAATACCGTGGGAGAAAATGTGGAATAAATAAAATTATTTTATTTATTCACAGCTTGTTATTAAAAATTTTTTTTTTGTATTTTTAAACTATAAAAGCAATTTTTATTTTTGTGTTATGAAAGCGCCAAACAAACTACCAACTAAGCCGACTACTAAGAAACAGGTAGACGAAGATGATGATCTTGAAGATGACGATATTCAAACAACAAAAAAGAAGCCTCAAGATGATGAAGATGATGATTTTGATATCCCATTAGATGATCTTGATAATTTCGACAATTTCGACGATGACGACGACGATTATTAATATTTAAAAAAACATATATTTGAAAAAGCATCCGCCCGCTTGGTAGGATGCTTTTTAATTTTAAAATCTGCCCATGCAAGTTATATCGGTAAGCAATACATCATTAAAAAAAGACTTTCTAAACACACCAAAAATCCTATATAAAAACGATAAAAACTGGATCTGCCCACTGGATAGTGAAGTTGAAAATGTTTTTAATCCAGAAAAAAACACTTTTTTTGCACATGGAAAATGTACACGCTGGGTTTTAAAGGACGATGCAGGAAAACTGATAGGCCGTGTTGCAGCTTTTATCAATGAGAAAAAAGCCTACCACTATGATCAACCAACAGGTGGCATGGGCTTTTTTGAATGTATTGATGATGAAAAAGCTGCCTTTCTTTTATTCGATACAGCAAAAAACTGGTTAATCGAAAATGGCATGAAAGCGATGGACGGTCCGATTAATTTTGGCGAAAACGATACCTTCTGGGGCCTATTGGTTGAAGGCTTCACCCCTCCTTCTTTCGGCATGAACTACAATTTTCCGTACTATAAGAAGTTTTTCGAGAACTATGGTTTCGTTACCGAATATGAGCAATTAACCAACCACATCAACCTTACTATTCCTTTTCCGGAACGTTTTACAAAAATTGCCAACTGGGTAAGAAATAAACCGGGTTATACTTTCGAATATTTCAGCAAAGAAAATTCCAGCAAATACATTAATGATTTAATGGAAATTTACAATGATGGCTGGCAGGATTTCGAAAATTTTGTTCCCATTAAAAAGGAAACCCTTGAAGAAAGCTTTAAAAGCATGGAGCCTATTATGGATGAACACCTCATCCAGTTTGCGTATTTTAATGGCGAACCCGCATCTTTTGTAGTCTTGATTCCTGATGCAAACCAAATGATCAAAGGTTTTGATGGTAAATTGGGTTTAATTGAAAAATTAAAGTTTGCTTACCGCCGCTGGGTGGGCGTTACCCGCATGAGGGCAATTGTGATGGGTACTAAACCTAAATTCCAAAAACATGGCCTGGAATCGGTTCTTTTTATCCGTTTAGGCGAATATGTACTACCTAAAAACCAGTACAAAGAGCTCGAATTGAGCTGGGTGGGCGATTTTAATGAACAGATGATTGCTATCCATAAAGCCACAGGTGCTACTTTTGGTAAAAAGCACTTAACAATGCGGAAGATATTTTAACCTTAACAGGTTCATCACCTGCCAAGGTTCGTGTCCCCACGAACCTTTTTCTGTTTGCCAGGGATTCACGGAATACCCTTCATCGTCCTCGTTTTAAACGAGGATGAAGGAGAATGGCGATTGTATCGCCGTTAAGCTATTCCTTTTGCATTACAAATACGAATTTCGCTAATCCTCGTTACAAACGAAGACTATCTTTTTCAAGGAATAACCTATGCGTTTTTATACTTCGGAAGATTAATCAACAGCACACTTCCTAAAATAATCACCAGCCCGATAATCTGCGTAAAGCCAATCACTTCGTTTGTAAAAGTTAAGCTCAACAACACTGCCACCACAGGGTTTACATAAGCATAAGTGCTCACTTGTGTAGCCGGACGTACTTTAAGCAACCATACATAGGCGCTAAATGCGGCGATTGAACCAAACAGAATAAGGTAAATAATAGATAACCAGGCATCAAGCGGTATGTCCCCCCAATCCAATAATCTAAACTCAGATTTTAAAAAACCTCCAGGTAAAAAAGCTATACTGGCCATTAACATTTGCCAACCCGTATTAACAGAAACCGAACTGCCTGTAGTAGGATGGTATTTCGAATAAAGTGATCCTCCGGCTCATGCTATTGGATCAAAAACAAGTAATACCATACCTATAATCTGCAGATTACTTTGTGGTTTATCAAGCGCTTGCACAATCTGATCGCCAAATAAGAGCACAACACCCAAAAAGCCAATTACTAAACCCGATATAATATACTTATTACTCAGATTTTCTTTCCAATGCGATTTATCTAAAATAACAAACCATATTGCTGCTGAGGCCACCATAATAGCCACTAAACCACTGGGAATAAACTGTTCTACCCAAATTACGATTCCGTTACCCAAACCCAACATTAAAATACCGCTCACTGCAGCAATTTTGATGGTTTTTAGGTTAAAAATATCTTCTCCCTTAATCTTACACCAGGTTAACATCAACACTCCCGCAACAGAAAAACGGAATGCTCCTAAAATAAAAGGCGGAAACCCAGCCAAAGCTTTTTGAATAAAAAAATAAGTAGAGCCCCATACAATATATACGATAGCAAAGGCCAGGTAAACCATTGCTGGAGATGCTGTTTTATTTAAATTTGTCATGATTTTTATTTTACAGGAATAACCAATTGTTGCTGTTCTTTTACCGTTTCTAACACAATCGTTGTTTTTACCGATAAAATATTGGGAACCTTGCTAAACTCATCACGTAATAAAGCCATTAATGATGCCGAATCCGTAGTTCTCACTTTCACCAGAAAACAATCATCACCGGCTATTACGTGTACTTCCTGCACATCGGGGATTTTTGCCAATTCGCTTGCGGTATCATTACAGCTAAAGCTTTGCGAAGATTTCATGGAGATGAAAGCCAACAACTTTAAGTCAACGGCAACAGGATTTACTTTGGCATGGTAACCGGTAATTACATTCTTTTTCTCGAGTTTTTTTACGCGTTCCAGCACTGCCGATGGAACAAGATCCAATGCCTTCGCTAAATCTACGTTAGAGATCCGGGCATTATCCTGCATGAGTCTGAGTATAGCCAGATCGATATGATCCAGATTAAAATTGTTTTCGGTTACCATTCAATAAAACTATAAATATTAAGAATAAAATTCAAAAAAAATTAAGCAAAAATGAATTTTATTCTATTTAATAGCTTTATTATGATAATTACTCGGCTCGACAAATAACATACCGAATTTTATATTCCGAGTTTATCATAAAGGTCGATCACTTTTTTACGGAGTTTATTAATTTCTTCTTCCTTTTCGATTAGTTCTTTTTTAAGCGCAGCCAATTCTGCAGAAGGGTCTGCCCCTGCCGATTGACCATCGATCAATTGTACAGCGGGAACTTTAAAGGTTTTAGAAATCTGGAGTAAACGGGAAATATTAAGATCGGTTTGGCCCGTTTCTATTTTGCAGAAAGCCGGAGTCGAGATATTCAACTTTTTAGCAGCATCAGCCTGACTTAACCCTAAAGCCAGCCTGCTTTGTTTAATACGATCTCCGATACTTTTCATTGATTAAATATGAGATTGAGATACTGGATATGAGATACTAAAAGGGATTTGAGAGGGATTTGAACTTTGAAATTTTACCTCTCAAATCTCATGTCTCAAATCTCACTTCTCTAAAGAATCCGCCAGTTCAGGCAGATCGAAACCTGCATAATTACCGGAGCTCATCATCAATAGATTAGCATTTTTATAGTTCAAGCTCAATAAATAAACTTTTAACTTAGCTGCATCATTAAAAAACTTCAGTTTTGGATTAGCAAAAGCCTGTTGCACATCATCTTCAGAAAAAGGTTCCATCCGTTTTTGTTCGAAAGATTTAATATCAATAAATACAATTGCTTCATCAGCCTTATCCATTGCCCCGGTATATTCTTTCAAAAAATCTTTATTCAAACTGCTAAAAGTATGCAATTCGATGCAAGCTACGAGTTTCCTATTGGTAAACTGCGCTTTAACTGCATCGATAGTGGCTTTTAATTTTGATGGCGAATGTGCAAAATCTTTGTAAACATTGGTCGATTCATCGGCTGATATTACCTCTAAACGTTTAGCTGCACCAGTAAACGAAGAAATAGCGGCATCAAACTCTGCGTCGCTGATATCTAATTGTTTACATACCAATTTCGCAGCATTCAGGTTCATCAGATTATGATCGCCAAAAATCTTTAAAGTGGTTTCTTCTGGAAGCAAGTAAGTAATTCCATTTCTGATTTCATGCTTAGGAATAGCATAACCTATTTTAGTAACATTAGCTTTTGATTGTGTTACAATTTCATTTAAATCAGCATCTGCTTCGCAATAAATTAAAGTCCCGTTAGCTTCGATGGTATCGATAAATTTATCAAACTGCAAAGTATAATCGGCATAGGTTGGAAACACATTAATGTGATCCCAGGCAATACCGCTGATTACAGCAACATTTGCTTTATACAGGTGAAATTTAGGTCTTCTATCAATCGGTGATGATAAATACTCATCCCCTTCGATAATCATTACAGGGGCTTCTTCCGTAACTTTAACCATGGTTTCGAAACCTGCCAGTTGTGCACCAACCAAATAATCGAAATCTCTTTTGTAATAGTTTAGCACATGCAGAATCATACTGGTAATAGTTGTTTTACCATGACTACCACCAATGACTACACGAAGCTTATTTTTACTCTGCTCGTAAATGTATTCAGGGTAAGAATAGATTTTAACGCCTAATTCTTGTGCTTTCAATAATTCAGGATTATCGATCCGTGCATGCATGCCTAAAATTACCGCATCTAAATCTTTTGATATACGGTTTTCATCCCAGCCCATTTCAGCCGGCAATAAACCATATTTATCCAAACGCGATTTTGCAGGCTCAAAAATCACATCGTCGGAACCCGAAATCTGATAACCTTTTTTATGTAAGGCAATGGCCAGGTTGTGCATTGCACTTCCTCCGATTGCTATAAAATGTATGCGCATATAAATTAATTATTGAATGATAGCAGGATTGAATGACTGAATGATAATTCATCGAAAACTAAAGCATGCGATCATTCACTCATTCAAAATTCAATCATTATTTTTTCTCAAACTGTGCCGCCACCCAATCACCATTCTGTTTATGATCAACGTATTTAATGCCATATTTAGCACATTCAGCAGTAATCATTCCCAAATCAGGATCTAAATAAAAGCCACTAAAGAAAATTTTGCCTTCTGATTTTAGTACTTCTGCATAACGGTGAATCTGATCGAGCAGGATATTCCGATTAATATTGGCAAAAATAACATCGTATTCATCGTTAGGGATCACTTCCTTACTTCCGCAAAGCGCCGTTAAATTACCTACCTGGTTAAGCGCAGCATTTTCGATGGTACTTTCGTAGCAGATATCGTCATAATCAATGGCCATTAAACTTTTAGCACCTAGTTTTGCCGCTAGAATAGCCAGGATTCCTGTTCCACAACCCATATCCAGAATATTTTTATCCTTTAGGTTTGCAGCTAAAATATACTGCATCATCATTGTGGTGGTTTGATGGTGACCTGTGCCAAAAGCCATTTTTGGATCGATCACAATCTCGTAAGGATATGATGGTTGTGGCTCATGAAAGGTTGCCCTTACATAACATACATCATCAATAATCAACGGACTGAAGTTTTTCTCCCATTCGGCATTCCAGTTTTCGTCGGCAACATCTTCTAGGGTATAATCTGTTGCAAATTCTTCGCTATAATTGCCCAATAGGTCTTTTAATTCCTGCTCGTTAAAATTATCCTTGATTACGAAAGCCGTAAAACCACCCTCACTATCTTCGAAAGTATCGAAGCCCAAATCGGCAAGATCGCTGATAAGCAGATCCTGCTGATAGTCTTCGATACCTTTGAATGTAAATATTGCTTTGATGTATTGCATTTAGCTGTTTAATGCTTTAATAATGTCTGTAAAATCGCGTGATTTTAATGATGCGCCACCAATCAGGCCACCATCAATATCGTTTTGAGAAAATAAGCTTGCAGCATTACCTGGATTACAACTACCACCGTACAAAATGGTTGTATCGTCAGCCACATTAAAACCATAGTTCGCTTGAATTTCGCTACGGATAAATGCATGAATATCTTGTGCCTGCTCTGGAGAAGCGGTTAAACCTGTACCAATAGCCCAAACCGGCTCGTAAGCAATAACCAGTTTTTTGAAGTCTTCTTCGGTTAAACTAAAAATACCTTCTACCAATTGTTTTTTCAATACTTCATAATAACTGCCGTTATTACGCTCGTCTAGCGTTTCGCCAATACAGAAAATTGGTGTTAAGCCATTAGCTAAAGCAATTTTAGTTTTTTCAGCTAATAAGGCATCGCTTTCAGCAAAATATTGTCTGCGTTCTGAGTGACCTAAAATCACATATTCTGCACCAACAGATTTCACCATTTTAGCAGAAGTTTCGCCTGTGTATGCGCCACTTTCTTTATCGCTAATATTTTGAGCGCCAATTTTAACATCGTTACCACCCAATTTTGCCAAGCTGTTTAAATGAATAAACGGTGAGCAAATAATAGCCAGCTGATTGCCTTTGCGCTCATCTTTAACCATATTTACAATTTCGCTGAACAACGAAATACCTTCGTTATAATCTAAGTTCATTTTCCAGTTACCGGCAACAATCTTTTTTCTCATTTTGTATTATTTAATGGTTGGTTGATCTTTTCAGATCAGGTTTTATATTAAAATCGTCTATACGATTCGGTTAATTCAAATACTTTCTCAAGAATGTTCTTTTCTGTTTCATCAAAAGCTATATTCTTTCTGGCGAATACCTTTTCAGTAGTTCCGAACATTTTATCCAGTCTGTAGGTTTCAAAACCACTTGCACCTCCCCAACTAAAATCAGGAATATGGTTTGGTGGCAAACCGGCACCAAAAATATTGGCGCCAATACCAACTACAGTTCCGGTATTAAACATCGTATTAATACCGCTCTTGGCATGATCAGCCATGATTAAACCGCAAAACTGCAAGCTGGTATCGCGCATTTTCCGGCCTTCGTAATCGTAAAGTTTTACTTCGGCATAGTTATTTTTTAAATTCGAATTATTGGTATCAGCACCAATATTACACCATTCGCCCATTACCGAATTGCCCAGATATCCTTCATGGCCTTTGGCTGAATTACCCCAAATTACAGCATTATTAATTTCACCCCCTGCACGGCTGTTCGGGCCAATTGTTGTACCCGAATATATTTTTGCACCCATTTTCACGGATGAATTATCACAAAGTGCAAAAGAGCCTCTAATCAAGCTACCTTCCCAAACTTCAGCATTTTTACCAATATAAATTGGGCCATAAGTAGTATTAAAAACGCTGCATTCGGCTTTTGCGCCTTCTTCGAGAAAAATATCATCACCAAGTAATTGATTGGTACTACTGATGTTTGCCGAGGTACGTCCATCGGTTAACAATTTAAAATCTTTTCTGATCTCCGCTGGATTATTTCCAAAAATATGCTCCGGATAAACAATCCGTATAAAATCTCCGGCATATTCAATCTGCTTTAGCGACTTAACAGCTTCAAGATCGTGTTGATCCGCAATATAAGCTACAACAATATCTCTTTTATAAAGTGCTTCACCTGCTTTAAGGCCTGAAATAGCATTAAGCAAAGCTTCATCAGGACAAATGGAACCGTTTATAAATAAATCGGCATTAGGCTTTGGCGCAAATTTTACAGAAAGGTAATCCTGGGTTTGAAAACCAAAATCGGCCTTTAAATATTTGGCCCATTTTTCGGCAATAGTTAAAATACCAATGCGTAAATCGGCCACAGGCCTGGTAAACGTAAGCGGACGAAGGGACATCCAGGAAGCATCATCAAATAGATTGATTGTCATAAGCAGCAAAAATAAAAAAAGTCCCGATGCTTTTGGCAAAGGGACTTCAAAAAATGCTTTTTGTTGCTAAAATTATTTCTTAGCGTAACGGTTTTTGAATTTATCGATACGTCCTGCTGTATCAACCAATTTCATTTTACCAGTATAAAAAGGGTGTGAAGTGTGAGAAATCTCTAATTTATAAAGAGGATACTCGTTACCATCTTCCCATTTAATTGTTTCTTTAGTATCTACGCAAGATTTTGTTAAGAAAGCATATTCGTTAGACATGTCTTTAAAAACAACTGGTCTGTAGCTTGTTGGGTGCAAATCTTTTTTCATCGTGTTTTTTATTTTCTTTTAATTGTGATGAAGCTATCTCGCTAATGCTTCGATGGTTTCATTTGAATATTATTTTTAGTTATTGTGCGAAAGCATCAAGAACATTCTTGCAATTTGCTGGCAACAACGCTTATGACATTTTCTATTAGTCTTTCTACCTCTATTTTAGAGGATGCAAATATCTTAATTTTATTTTTGATTTACAAGCCTAAATAAAGAATTATATATTATATGCTTTTTCTACCCGCGGAGGAGCTAAACATACCATTAGTCCAATGAGGCAAATTAAACTTTCTACGCTAAATATTGTTTTTCAGATATTTAAAAAAATATGTAAATTTGGTACATGAGAAAACATGGAGAATTAGATGGCATCATCCATGCCGATAGCAGCGGAAAGCTCTATATTAAAAGTCCTGATTTTTTTGCACAGCCAAGGGTGATCGAAATGGTGGGTGCATTAATGCAATCGAGTATTTTTAAAAAGATAGAAAAGGATAAAAACAAGAAATAGCCTTATAGATGCCTTTTAACCTACTTTTATTCCCTCTTGTAGGCGGCTATTATATATTAATCAGGTTCAGGTACCTGCGGTATGTACAGTATCGATTGGAAAGCCAACGTATCTTATTAAACTCTGCTTTTGCGGGTATCTTATTACTCGGCGCATGTTTTGTATTAAGGGCGATTTTTATCGCCATCTGGCCGGAAACGGTTGAACACCTTAGCAAATTACTTCCGATCCATGCACCCTATTTCGGCACCACGAGTCTATCGTTATTGGTCGCGGTAGCCGCCACAGAAATCGCGAATCTTTTTATCAACCGCCTAAAAGCCATTAAAAGAGCCATCGCTACTTCTGGAAATGAATTTGAATTGTTATTAAGTTCCTCTTTTTTTGACGCACACCTTTTACAGTTTACCATGGATAGCGGTAAATTTTATATTGGCTGGGTGAAAGAACTGCCAAAACCATTTACCACAAGTTACATCCGCATTACCCCTGCTTTTAGCGGTTACCGCAAGGCTGATGATAAAGAACTGGTTTTTACCACCCAGTATTTAACGGTTTATGCCAGTTATATGGAGGATGGTTCTGTAGCGAATACAGATGAATTGAAAACAGATCTCGTACTAAAAGCCGACAAGATCAATTCTATTTCTTTTTTTGATATGGATATGTATAACCGCTTTAATCCGGTACAAGAAGAAACACCTTAATCCTTTTTCGGACTATATTTTTTCCAGGTTTCTATTTTGGCCTTTTGACGGGCGATATAGGCATCAGCAATTACCTCGGCTGAACTTGAACCTTCCACTGTCTCCAGTAATTCTTTTAATTTATACTGATCTACATCTGCTTTATATAAAATCTGGATCAGTTTTGGAAAGTCGTTATCGATTAAATAAGCAAAAGCATCAACCATTGCGCTACGCAATTGATTTTCGGAAAGATGATCTGGTATGTCGAAATCTTTGCTGATGATGCTAACTAATGACACGGAACAGGATTTTTAGGATTATAGGATTTTAAGATCAATTTTATTAACATTAGGCTTAGGCAATTTGCACTAACCGAAGAAGCACAGGCCAAATTTAAATAAACCTGATAAAAGCGGCAGTCCCGATTTAAGCACTATTTTTTGTCTTTTATTTATGGTGTAATTGCTTGTTTCACAGGTTTCATCGGGACTACAGCGGTTAGCAGGACTGAAGAGTCTATGGAATACGGAACCATTCATTTTCAAAAGACCCTGAAATAAATTCAGGGTGACGTCTGAATTAAATCCATTTAATTTCCTGGCAAATTTCGATCAACACGCTATTGGTATCTTTGGGATGCACAAAACACACCATCTTATTATCTGCCCCTTTTTTGGGAGAATCGCTGAGCAGTACAAAACCTTCTTTATGCAGCCTTTCCATTTCCGCCAGAATATCATCAACCAGGAAAGCGATATGATGAATCCCCTCTCCTTTTTTCTCAATAAATTTAGCAATTGCACTATCCGGAGCAGTAGCCTGAAGCAGTTCTACCTTGTTTTCGCCGGTTTTAAAAAAAGCGGTATTCACCGATTCGGATGCAACCTGCTCAGTTTTATAACAATCGGTATTAAGCAGTTTCTGATAAACCGCTATGGAACTGTTAAGGTCTTTTACCGCGATGCCGATGTGTTCTATCTTATTCATAGATTATAAGGTTATGTGAATGTAAAAATGCGGCTTTTATCTATAAGCTCATAGCTATTATTTATAATTGTTAAATAAGTTTTTTCGTATCTTTGTGATATAATTAACAGAATAGAGATGAAACAGCCGATATATTTAGATAATAATGCTACAACACCGTTAGATCCACGTGTGCTGGAAGCAATGCTACCTTACTTTACTGAGAAATTTGGAAATGCCGCAAGTCGTAATCACGCGTTTGGCTGGGTGGCTGAAGAGGGTGTAGATTACGCTCGTGAGCAGGTAGCCAAACTAATCGGCTGTACTGAAAAAGAAATTATTTTTACATCAGGTGCAACTGAGGCCGATAACCTGGCCATTAAGGGTGTATTTGAAATGTACAAAGAAAAAGGTAACCACATTATTACTGCGGTTACTGAACATAAAGCAGTTTTAGATACCTGCAAACACTTAGAGAAAAATGGCGCACGCGTTACTTATTTAGGTGTTAAAGAAGACGGTTTAATTGATTTAGCTGAATTAGAAGCTGCTATGACTCCTGAAACTATTTTAGTTTCGATTATGTATGGCAACAACGAAATCGGTGTAATCCAACCGGTAAAAGAAATTGCAGCTATTGCACATAAACACGGTGCTTTATTTATGACTGATGCTACGCAGGCAGTTGGTAAAATTCCGGTTGAAGTAAATGCTGATGGTATCGATTTAATGGCTTTCTCTGCACACAAAATGTACGGCCCTAAAGGTGTTGGTGTTCTTTACGTTCGTCGTAAAAACCCAAGGGTTAAAGTAACTGCACAAATGGACGGCGGTGGTCATGAGCGCGGTATGCGTTCTGGTACCTTAAACGTTCCAGGGATTGTTGGTTTAGGAAAAGCCTGCGAACTTTGCCGTTTAGAGATGGAAAGCGAATCAATCCGTTTATCAGCTTTACGTGATAAGTTAGAGACTACTTTAAACAAAATGGAAGAGAGTTATGTTAATGGTAATACACAACACCGTTTACCACACGTAGCCAATATCTCTTTCAAATATGTGGAGGGTGAAGGATTAATGATGGCGATGAGCGATTTAGCGGTATCTTCAGGATCAGCTTGTACTTCAGCTTCTTTAGAGCCATCTTATGTATTGAAAAGCTTAGGTTTATCTGATGATTTAGCTCACTCTTCTATCCGTTACGGTTTAGGAAGATTTACAACTGAAGCAGAGATCGATCAGGCAATTGAGGTGACTCAAAAAGCGGTTAATCACTTAAGAGAACTTTCTCCACTTTGGGAAATGTTTAAAGAAGGAATCGATTTGAGTAAAATTGAGTGGGCGGAACACTAAGCCAGTTGGGAGTTAACAGTTTGGAGTACGCGAACTGGCAATTGAAAACTGATAATTGAAAACTAATTAAAACATTGCTCCACAAGGAGATTAAAAAATAAAATCATGGCATATTCAGAAAAAGTAATTGACCATTACAATAACCCACGTAACGTAGGTACATTAAATAAAGACAGCAAATTTGTAGGCACAGGATTAGTTGGTGCACCTGAGTGCGGTGACGTAATGCGTTTACAAATTGAAGTTGGAGAAGATAACGTAATCACTGATGCTAAATTTAAAACATTTGGTTGTGGTTCTGCCATTGCTTCTTCTTCTTTAGCTACAGAATGGTTAAAAGGAAAAACAATTGATGAGGCTTTATCTATCGATAATATGGATATTGTTGAAGAATTGGCTTTACCTCCGGTAAAAATCCACTGCTCAGTATTGGCAGAAGATGCAATTAAATCAGCCATTAACGATTACCGCGTTAAAAATGGCTTGGAAGCTATTGTATTGGAAAAATCGCACCACTAGAATAGATGTGAGACAATAGATTTGAGATGTGAGACCACCTAACTTAGGCCTCAAATATGTCTCAAATCTAACTTCTCAAATCACAAATCTCTATTACAATGATCACAATAACAGATAAAGCAAAAGATAAAATAGACCATTTAATGCAGGACTCGGAAATGGGTTCTGATTACTTTTTACGTGTTTCAGTAAAAGGTGGTGGCTGTTCGGGTTTATCATACAATCTGGATTTTGATAACGAGGAACAAAAAGGCGATCAGTTTTTTGAAGACAGAGGGATCAAAATTGCGTTGGATATGAAATCATTCCTCTATCTTGCCGGAACTGAATTAGACTTCTCTGATGGTTTAAATGGAAAAGGCTTCAACTTTATAAACCCAAATGCCAGCCGTAGCTGTGGCTGTGGCGAAAGTTTCTCAGTTTAATCGAATCAATAACTGATATAAAAAGGTTTCATTTTATGGAACCTTTTTTCTTTTTAAGAGAGTTTGTTTTTCGCAAGTGAACCCTCGCTTTTTTTTTCCGCAGATTAAGCAGATCTAAAATCAGCAGATCGAATTTTATAAAAAAGTTATCTCTAGTCAGATAACTATCGAATGAAACGGAGAGATCTATCTAAATAGATTTAGCTACGCTGAGCACTGCGTGGTTCTCGACTACGTTGCACTTCTCTCAAAATGACGCCCTGAGTTGAAACCTTTACAGGCTTGCTTTTTATAGCTGGAGAAGAAACCATTGATGCAAAAACAGTCTTAAAACTGCCTAAGCAACGAAACACTATCGCCAATTTGTGTTTTTAAACCAAAAAGCCTTATAATTGTTAATTATAATTAGCGGACCAAATTACGAGCATGCCATTAATAAACGAGTTTTCAACAGTTCCTACCTTATTGCGGAATGTTGTTAAAAATATTCACAAGCCCCAGGACACCTTTTTAATCCACAAGCAAGGCGCAGAGTGGGCTGAAATTTCTTATGAAGATACCTTAAAAAGAGCTGATGCTGTTTCTGCATTTTTCCTGGAAAAAGGGATAAAAAAAGGCGATCGTTTAGGCTTAATGATTGAGAATTCTCCTGAATATGTATATTATGATCAGGGAATCCAGCAAATTGGTGTAATTAATGTATCTATTTATCCTACGCTTTCTGAGCAGGAAGTAGCCTATATCCTTAACGACTCTGGCATCAAAGCTATTCTTGTTGGGAATAATTTTCTTTACCGTAAGGTTTTAAAAGTTGCGGCTAATTGTAAAGAATTAAAATATATTATTCCTGCTTTTAAAGATTTCGAAAAGGTTACTATCCCTCCAGATGTTAATGTAGAAGTAATTGCATTTTCAGATATCCTTGCGCTTAAGCATCAGGTTACGGCAGCCGAAAGGGCCGAAATTGACCAATGCAGAAGCCTGGTATTGCCGCAGGATGTTTCTTCATTAATTTATACCTCGGGTACTACTGGAACGCCAAAAGGTGTAATGCTTACCCACTATAATTTTGTTAAAAATGTAGAGGTTTGCTTACAGCAGATCCCGGTGATCGATCAAACAGAAACTTTCCTTTCTTTCTTGCCTTTATCTCACGTATTCGAACGTACAGCTACTTATCATGTTTGCTGTGCACAGGGCTGTAAAATAGCCTTTGCACAAAGTTTAGAACTATTGGCTAAAAACATGGGCGAAGTGCGTCCAACAGTAATGAGCTGCGTACCACGTTTGCTGGAGCGCATTCATGATAAAGCGATAAAAGGCGGAACTGCGGGTGGAGGAACAAAAGCAAAAATATTTACCTGGGCATTAGAAACCGGCAATAAATACCGCGTTGCAAAAGAAGCGGGCAAAAACCCCGGATTAATTTTATCGGCAAAAAAAGGAATCGCGGAGAAATTGGTCTTCAGCAAAATCAAGGAAAAAACAGGTGGAAGATTAAAATTCATGATTTCAGGCGGAGCCGCCCTACCTAAAAATGTGGGTGAGTTTTTTGGCGATCTTGGCATTAAAATATTAGAAGGATTTGGTTTAACGGAAACCTCACCCGTAATGTCGGTAACTGAATACCACAGACAGGTTTATGGCACCGTTGGACGTGTGATTCCAGGTATTGAAGTAGGTATACAAGATGTGGAAAGCAAAAAAATGCTGAGCATCCAGACGCACAATACTTTTAACGAAGAATTTGAATGCGCCGAAGGTGAAGTAATTGTACGCGGTCACTGCGTAATGAAAGGTTACTTTAACAAACCTGCAGAAACTGCCGAGGCGATAGATAAAGAAATGTGGTTCCACACCGGAGACATTGGCCGCTTTTACAAAGGTAACCTGCAGATTACCGACCGTTTAAAAAACATGATCGTAAATGCTTATGGCAAGAATGTTTACCCAACTCCTGTAGAAAATATTTATTTAAAGAGCCCAAAAATTGATCAGTTGTTTTTAATTGGCGATAAACGCGAATTTATTACCGCTATCATTATCCCGAACAGGGAAACTCTGGAGGAAACCTTTAAACTCCAGCCTTCGTTTTTTGAAGAAGCTGATCCTTTTATCCGCAACCAGGAAATTATCAACTGGATGGAGCAGGATATCAAGAAAATCTCTGGCGAACTGGCTAAATTTGAACGCATTAAAAACTTCAAGATCAAGCGAAATCCTTTCAATATAGACGAAGGAGAAATTACCCCAACCATGAAAGTTAAACGTCGCATTGTAGAAAAGAAATATGCCGAGGCGATTAATGAAATGTACGAGGAAGGTGTAGAAGCGGAATCATAATTAAAAAGGGGTCATCATTACAAAATTAGTATGATGACCCTTTATTTTTTGCAGCAATAGTAAAAATCAATTACAGATCCAATCCATTTGAATCCGTTGTTAATATTTCGCTCATATAATCAAAGAAAGGACGCATATTTCTAAATTCCTGATTACAATATACTAAGTAATTTTTACTTAAAACTTCCTGATCAGCAAATCGATGAATTAATAAAAATTGTTTATAACGCAGCAGATCGATATCCTGATGATCTCCATCAAAACCCTTTGGGGCTGTTTTTAATTGTTCGCCTTTCAATGTCTCGAAGGAAGCAATAAACGTTTTATTATTTAATATGTCTCTTAAGGGCTGGGCATCAAAAGCTATATTTTCTCTTATCAATTTCAAATCTTGTGGTGAAGGCCCGAAAAAGCCACCAGCCACAAAACTATTACCTGGTTCGATATGAAAATAGTAGCCACCTCTTCTTTGTTTACCTGCCCGTTTAAAACTCCCACTCCAATGTGTTTTATAAGGCGTTTTATCATTTGAGAAACGCGTATCCCGATATATCCGGTATAAACTTTTCTTTCCCGATGGTGTTTCAATTACATCGTGGGTATTCATGAGGTCTAATAAATCCTGTGCAAAAGCTTCTATGGATGCTAGTTCTTTCTGGTAGTCTGCTTTATGGTCATTAAACCACTCACGTTCATTGTTATTTTTTAATAACCTTAAAAATTCGAAACTGGAAGACGGTATTTGTTTTATATCAGGCATAGTTTTTAAATGGCTAAGACAAACAAATATAACATCTGTAAAACACTAAGTTCATATCGCTGAAAAAATTTACCCGATGAAATCCTATTAAAATTTATGAAGAGATTTATTTATTAGCTTTACCTATCATTTGCAAAAACAATGAAACACGATTTATTTTTTGAGCAGGTTTGGGATTTAACCAGAGAAATACCCAAAGGCAGGGTCACTTCGTACGGTGCAATTGCAAAAGCCATTGGTACTCCTAATCTATCGAGAATGGTTGCCAGAGCTATTGGCGCTTGCGGGGCAGCACAGCCTCCTGTTCCTTATTATAGGGTAATTAGCAGCAACGGCTTACTCAGCGGCGATCCATCATCTACAGCAAAAAGACAGCAACTCCTCGAACGCGAAGGTGTGGAAGTTAAAAACCTTAAAGTTCAAAACCTTAAAAAAGTATTCTGGGATCCTTTAATTGATCTGGAATAGGTGCCACAAATAATCTATATTTCTTACCCCGTTGGGCTTTAACATTCTCAAATAAGGTGTTATATCAAATAAAGCATTTAGTAATTACAATAGCTTTCTTATCTTTGCAACCATCTGTTTTAAATGGATAACTAATTGGTACTGAAAATTGATTTTTTTCAATATAAATTCAAAATTTAACCAGCTAATTATTTCTTTTCCATTAAAGCACCAAAATTTAATAATAACAAAAAATGCAAAATTATTATTTTGCAAAAAATACCTGAAATGAGTATAGGATTATCAGAACAAGAAGTATTACGACGTGAGTCGCTAAAACAATTACGTGCATTAGGCATTGAGCCTTATCCTGCAGAAGCTTATGAAGTAAATGCTTATGCAGCAGATATATTAGCTAACTATGAAGTAGATAAGACAGCATACAAGACCGTAGTATTGGCAGGTAGAATTATGAGCCGAAATATTATGGGTGCTGCCTCTTTTACCGAGTTACAGGATTCTACCGGCAGAATTCAGATCTACTTAAAGCGTGATGAACTTTGCCCTGGTGATGATAAAACCTTATACAACACGGTATTTAAAAAACTTTTAGATATCGGCGATTTCATTGGAGTTAAAGGATACGTATTCACTACACAAACAGGAGAAATTTCTGTACATGTTACCGAATTTAAGGTGCTTTCTAAGTCACTGCGTCCTTTACCAATCGTTAAACGTGATGATGAAGGCAATGTTTACGATGGTTTTACCAATCCGGAACTACGCTACCGCATGCGTTATGTAGATTTAACGGTAAATCCTGACTATAAACAGATTTTCATCAAACGCAGCAAAGTAATTAACAGCATGCGCAATTACTTTGATGAGCAAGGTTGGATGGAAGTAGAAACCCCTATCCTACAGCCTATACACGGTGGTGCAGCGGCGCGTCCTTTTGCTACACACCACAATACTTTAGATATGCCGCTTTACCTGCGTATTGCGAATGAGCTCTACCTAAAAAGATTGATCGTTGCAGGTTTTGATGGCGTTTATGAGTTCGGTAAAATGTTCCGTAACGAAGGAATGGACCGTACGCATAATCCAGAGTACACTTCAATGGAAATTTATGTAGCCTATAAAGATTATATCTGGATGATGGCTATGGTTGAAGAATGTTTAGAAAAAGTAGCCATTGCAACCAATGGTTCGGCAGTAGTTAAAGTTGGTGAAAACGATATCAATTTCGAAGGGCCATACGAAAAACTGACCATGTACGAATCGATCCAAAAATATACAGGAATTGATGTTTCGAAAATGACTGAAGAGGATCTTTTGCAAACCTGTGCATCATTAGGCATCGAAACCGATTCTACAATGGGCCGCGGTAAATTAGTAGATGAAATTTTCAGTGATAAGGTAGAAGCTAATTTAATCCAGCCTACATTCATTACAGATTACCCGATCGAAATGACACCGTTGGCTAAAAAACACCGTAGTGCAGAAGGATTGGTAGAGCGTTTCGAAATATTTGTGAATGGTAAAGAAATCGGAAATGCCTATTCAGAGCTGAATGATCCGATTGATCAAAAAGAACGTTTTGAAGATCAGTTGAAACTTGCTGATCGTGGTGATGCCGAAGCGATGGCCATGGATGATGACTTTGTTCGTGCTTTAGAATATGGTATGCCTCCTACCTCAGGCTTAGGTTTTGGTATCGATCGTATCGTGATGTTAATGACCAATCAAAGTACCATCCAGGAAGTTTTATTCTTCCCGCAGATGCGCCCGGAGAAAAAGAAAATAGAAATGACACCTGAAGAAACAGAATTATATGCATTGGTCTCGGAAGGTGAACAATACCTGTTAACTGAAGTAAAAGGGAAGCTAGCCGATTGGAGCAACAAGAAATGGGATACCACTTTAAAGGCTTTAACAGCAAAAGGAATCTTGAAAGTTGCCAAAACAGATGATGGCTTATTTCTATCGCATAAATAGTTAATTTGTTAATCTAACGGTAAAATACGAGACCAGATTTTAACACAAACATAACATAAACTTAAAAGGCTTGCTAACAAATGTTTAGCAAGCCTTTTCTATATTTACAGCAATCGATAATTAAAATCATTGCGATATGAATACGTCAAGTTTAGAAATCAACGAAAGAGAATACTGCATTAAATTAAGCAAAGATGCTTTTGATTTAACGCTGGTACGCCAATTAATAAAAAGAATCCAGGCCGAAGCTTTGTTCTTCTCAAGAGTACAAACCGAAGAGGATGATATCTTAAGCAAAAGAGCTCAAAGAGAAGAATTTGAAGGATTCGATTATTTAGGAGATAAGTAAAATATGACCGTCACCCTGATCCGATAGTTATCGGATTTATTTCAGGGTCTATCAGATGCTGAAATAAATTCAGCATGACGCGCTGGTTATTAATCCACCTCCAGAGTTCCTTCTACTGAATCATCCATTGTTTTTCCTGTAATTACGGATGCAGCCATTTTCAAAAATGCAACGGCTGTGCCGTGTTTGGTATCCCAGTAGTATCCTTCTGATGGGATTACTTTAATTAAAGTGATATTCGGATCATCCTTTCCGCCCTGAAACCAAGTCTTAATAAACGGACTCCAAAGTTCGTCAATTTTGGCCTGATCCCTGCTGATTTCAGAAATACCATAAATATTTACAAAACCCGAATGGGCACCTGCCTGAAACAGCAAATGTGTAAAGGGATCGGCAGAGATTTCATCATTTTTATGACTGTCTTTCATGCTCATAAACCAGATATTTCCTTCATCATCCACCTGCTGAATAGCCATTGGTCTTACGGATAAAGGGATACCCGTTTTAATATTGGTACAGAAAAAACAACTTTCAGCTTTTTCTGCCAACTCCCTCAGTTTTTCGATAGCTGCTTTGCCACCCAGATCTTTAATGTTATTTTCTTCCTGAGTATTGTTCGTACTTCCTTCTTGTGATGTTGCCATATTTTTAGATTTTATATAAACTACAATGGAAAATAGAATTTGGTTTTGAGTTTTTGCGGAAAGCGGACAGCGAAAGGCGCATAGCGGTTGGCGACGAGTGTTTAGCGCAGTAACGGAGAACAGATTTATTGATATGGTTATGGATTTTTAATGAAAGGCAATATCTTTAATCAATGGATATCAAAAAACCGAAATCTTTTAAGGCTGAGATTAAAATTATAGGCATCAACCCTTTTGTATTCGTACCAGAAGAAGCATTGAACTATATTTTTCATCAATCTGGAAAAAATAAGGGACAGCTTCCTGTTAAAATGAAAATTGATGGTCATGAGTTTAAACAAACGCTGGTTAAATATGCCGGAGATTGGCGTTTGTACCTCAATACGCCCATGCGTAAGGCTGCAAGTAAAGATGTTGGAGATATCGCAACTTTCGAAATTGAATTTGATACGGAAAAACGGACAATTAGTATCAATCCTAAACTGGTAAAGGCCTTAGCAGAAAATAAACAAGCTAAAGATATATTTGATAGCCTAGCCCCTTATTTACAGAAAGAAATTATACGTTATATTGCCAACCTTAAAACGGAAGAATCGGTTGACCGTAATGTAAAAAAAGCTATTCAGTTTCTTTTGGGCAAAGAACGGTTTATCGGTAGAGATGGGATTTAAAGCATTATTCATTATAGTACAAAGGCCAATTATTAACTGTCCTTTGTACTATGGTGTTATTTTATAATAATCCTCGCTTTTTAAGCATTGGTTTAATATCAGGGTTATGTCCCCTGAAATTAAAAAACATTTTGCCAAGATCTTCCGTATTTCCTTTGGACAGAATCATATCCCTAAAACGCTGACCATTTGCCCTGGTTAATCCTCCATTCTCCTGAAACCAAGAAAAGGCATCATTTTCAAGCATAGAAGTCCAGCTGTAAGCGTAATAACCTGCGGCGTAGCCATTACTCCAGATATGCAGAAAATAGCTGGAGCGGTAACGTGGCGGCACATACGATAAATTTAGATTGGTTTTCTTTAAAGCCTCGGCTTCAAATTTATCTACATCCTCCAATGGTGAACCCGGAGAAATTGTATGCCATTGCATATCCAGATCGGCTGCTGCCAAAGCTTCAGTAAAAATATAACCCTGGTTAAACGAACTCGCCTTTTTAATTTTATCCAGCAAAGCCTGCGGCATCTGTGCTCCGGTTTGATAGTGAAGGGCATAATTCTTCAGTATTTTAGGATCAGAAGCCCAATGTTCATTAAACTGGGAAGGAAATTCTACATAATCGCGGGCTACGTTCGCACCCGAAAGACTGGGATATTGCTGATTGGCAAACAGACCATGTAAACCGTGTCCAAATTCATGAAACATGGTGGTAACATCGTCAAAACTAATTAATGCTGGTTTTCCGGCTTCGGGTTTTGCAAAATTGCAGACATTATAAATTACAGGTATTGTGCCGAATAACTTAGATTGTGGAACAAGGTTATCCATCCAGGCACCACCATCTTTGTTATCACGTTTATAGTAATCGCAATAAAACAGGCCTAGCTGTTTTCCATCTTTGTCCATCACATCAAAAACACGAACATCTTCCTGGTAAACAGGTAAATCTTTACGTTCTTTAAAAGTAATTCCGTAAAGTTGTGTTGCAGCATAAAACACACCGTTAATGAGTACTTTATTTAACTCGAAATAAGGTTTAACCTCATTTTCATCAAGATCGAATTTTGCTTTACGAACTTGTTCGGCATAAAAATCCCAATCCCATGGCTCTAACTTAAAGCCACCTTTTTGCTGATCGATTACGGCCTGTATATCTGCCGCTTCACTTTTTGCTTTCGCGGTAGCAGCAGGAATAACTTTGCTAAAAAAATCTTCTACTGCTTCAGGTGTTTTAGCCATCTGATTTTGCAATTTCCAGGCTGCATAATTTTTAAAGCCAAGCAATGCCGCCTGAGCAGAACGGATCTGCGCAATTCTTGAAATTATTTTACGGGTATCATTTGCATCGCCTTTTTCTGCCCTGTTCCATGATTTCTTAAAAAGTTCTTCTCTCTTGGCACGATCGGTCATAGATTGCAATTCGGGTTGTTGCGTAGTATTTTTTAAACCTTTACCTGCTGCCTGTAACTGTGCGGTAAACTTCGCGCCCAAAGTAGCTTCTTCTTTATTCAGCTCTTTAAGCTTGTCTTTGTCAGCGTCAGATAGCTTTGCTCCTGCCAATTCAAATTTTTGGTAATAATACTCCAGTAAGCGCAACGATTCGGCATCTAACTTCAGCTGATCTTTCTTTTTGTAAAGGGTTTCTACCCGATTAAAAAGTTTGGTATTTTAGTAAATGGCATCAGTATTTGCAGTTAATTTGGGAGCTTCCTCTTCTTTAACCTTTTGCAATTCAGGATTGGTATTGGCGCCTGTAAGCAGGTTAAAAACCATGTATGTTCGGCTCAGCAGTTGTCCGCTTTTTTCGATCGCCAAGATGGTATTTTCAAAGCCAGGCGCATCGGTCTGATCAGCAATTTTCTGGATTTCATCCATTTGCTGCTTCATCCCTTCTTCCAATGCCGGTTTAAAATCGCCGTTTTTAATTTTGTCGAAAGCCGGAGCCTGAAAGGCAAGTTCGCTTGCTTTATAAAAAGGATTGGCCGTTGAAAAGCTTTCGCTGCTTTCTCCAGCATTTTTTTTGTTATTGCAGGCACCCAGAATGGCTAAAAAAGCCAGCATGGGTAAATAAGATACTTTTTTCATGAATATTTAAAAGTTAGATTATCCATAAAAATAGTAATTTATATGCTGCAATTTTCAATAAACAAAACTGAGCTGAAACAAAAAAGCCATCTCAATTTTGAAATGGCTCTATATAAGATGTGATCAATACTATCTGTAACGAACTTGCTGCTGTTTGTCCATCATGCCCATCTGATCTTTCATTTGTTTAATCTGATCAGCCAATAATTTATTTTTATCTGCTTTTTTCGCTTCAGCAAGATACATGGTCGCTTCGCGTTTATTACGCTTAGCCATTGCAATACCTGCTAAACTTAATTTTGCTAAAGCAATGTTATGATCCATTTGCATGCCCAGGCTCAAAGCAGCTTTGAAATATTTTTCTGACTTCATCGGTGCTGTTCTGCTTTCAATTAACCCGATCAATAAATTATAATAACCATGTTGAACTTTAATCAACTGTGTTTCATAATTGGTAATCCGATCTAAAAACATTTTTGCTTTAGGCATGTTATCTTTTCTGAGGAACCATTGTGCTAAAAGCATGTTCTCATTAAAGAAATAGGTTACCAGTACAATTATCCCCAATAAAATGGAAACAATACCCCATGGCCAGAAACCGAAAATAAATAAAGCTACTGCGCCACCCAGTAAAGCAAACCCCGCAATTAATCTGATAATATTTGGCATAAATTTATTCTAATTGTTTTTTTTTGCAAATATCGTGTTTAAATGGCAGAAATTAGATTTTAAAACAATAATTTCAGTAAAAATTTAAAAGCTCACAAAAACCGTCCCGTAAATATGAAAATCCTCTTTTCTATAACCCTAATTGTAATCGCAATGAACGTTTCTGCACAGGAAGTTAATAAAAAAATCCATGATCAAGTTCACAATAAAGATATCTTAATTAATGCTTGTACGCGTGAAGGTATTACCACTTTTCCTGAGTTTAAAGAAATGTACGATCCACTTTATGCGGCATATATACCAGATGCCGCAACCATGATCGAATTGAAAAAACTGGTTAAAAATGAAAAGATCAAAATTGTGTTAGGTACCTGGTGTGGCGACAGCAAAGCAAATGTTCCAAACTTTTTTAAAATTTTAGATGCCTTACACTTTAAAGAGAAAAACATAGAAATTATAGCCGCTGACGGTAATAAAAAAGCTGAAAATGGCATTTTAGACGGCCTCGATATTTCGAGGGTACCCACATTTATAGTTTTTGACAAAAAAGGTAAAGAATTGGGCAGGATTACTGAAGGCCCTAAAACAAGCCTTGAGGGGGATTTATTGGCGATATACAAGAAAAAATCTTAAACTTTTTGAGAGTTTTTTGGTTCAAGGTTCATAGTCTAATGGTTCATAGTTTCATGGTTGATTGGCTAAGTCGTCATTCATAGTGGATAACCTATTGGCTTATACTTAACCACTCTGACCATTGACCATGATCTATAAAACCATCGACCAAAAATTTATTTACAAGACATTACTCCGCTTACATCATACATTTAAATACATCTTACATCAATATTATGTCTGTAGCATTAGAACCAGGTTGGTTAGCCGTTTTAGAGGAAGAATTTGAAAAAGACTACATGAAAAACCTGAAGTCTTTTTTACAGGAAGAAAAAAACAATGGTGCAACGGTTTATCCTAAAGGCGCTGATATTTTCAATGCATTAAATACAACGCCATTTGATCAGGTAAAAGTTGTCATTTTGGGTCAGGATCCTTATCACGGCATTGGCCAGGCACACGGCCTTTCTTTTTCCGTACAGCGCGGTGTAGCGGTTCCCCCCTCGTTAAAGAATATATACAAAGAGCTGGAAACCGATATTGAAGGTTTTAAAACACCAAATCATGGCCACTTAACCCATTGGGCAGAACAGGGTGTGTTGTTGCTAAATGCGACATTAACAGTTCGTGCTTCGGAGGCTGGTTCACACCAAAACCGGGGATGGGAAATTTTTACAGATGAAATTATTAAGGCTTTATCTCAAAAACGCGAGCATATTGTTTTTTTGTTGTGGGGTAAATACGCTCAGCAAAAAGCATCATTAATAGATCAAAAGAAACATTATGTACTTACAGCTGCTCACCCATCGCCATTTTCTGCCTACAATGGTTTCTTTGGATCGAAACATTTTTCGAAAGCAAATCAGCTTCTGGTTCAGAATAATTTAACACCAATCGACTGGAACTTACCAGCCTAATGAACACCTATTTTATCAGCGGTTTAGGTGCCGATAAAAGGATTTTTTCTAAGCTTAAGCTGAATGAAAAAATCAATATCATTCATATAGAGTGGATCAATCCGGTTAAACATGAATTACTGTCCGCTTATGCAGAAAGGTTGAGCAAAGTTATCGACAAATCTCAACCTTTTGCTTTGGTTGGCGTTTCTTTTGGAGGGATGATTGCAGTAGAAATAGCAAAGGTTTTAAAACCTGCAACAACGATTATCATTTCCAGCACCATGTTGAGTACTCAGCTGCCAGCATTATATCGCTTCGCAGGGAAGTTAGGTTTATTGAATTTTATTCCAGCAAGGCTTTTAAAATCATCAAACCAACTCACACAGAATTACTATTTCGGCACACGATCTAGTAGCGAGAAAACATTACTGAGCAAAATTATTAAGGATACTGATCCCTATTTTTTGAAATGGGCTATTAGAAGTATATTAAGCTGGGAGAATAAGATTAAACCAGCAAGGATTTTTCACATCCATGGCACGAATGATAAAATCCTCTATTCTAAAACTGCAAAACCCGATTTTGTAATCGAAAATGGAACCCACTTCATGGTTTATCAAAATGCTAAGGAAATTTCGGGAATTATTGATAAATTGCTTTTATAATTCGATCAACAGATTCAATCAACGAATTGTTTAAATCATCCCAAAAAACATTATTAACTAATTAATGGATTTTATGATGAACAAAACTTTTTTTGACCAGTTGGAATACAAGGTTACAGGTGCTTGTATTGAAGTAAACAAAATTCTAGGTCCTGGCCTCCTTGAAAGCGTGTATAAAAAGTGCTTAATGTGGGAATTACAATTGCAGGATATAAATTTTACTGCTGAACATCCAATTATACTTTCTTACAAAGATGTTTTATTAGATACAACACTTAAAGTAGATTTGGTAATTGAAAACTGTTTAGTATTACAATTAAAAGCAGTTGAAAGTATATTGCCTATTCATGAGGCGCAGATTTTAACGTATATGAAATTGCTTAAAATACCTAAAGGCTTGTTGATTAACTTCAATTCAACCAATATAGTTCATAATGGAAAAAAGAGTTTCGTAAACGAATTTATGTATGGCATTAACAATGAGTATGAAAGCCCAACTTAGATGTTCTCAGGTAGCTTAGGTGGTAAAAAATTAGATGAACCACCTAAGTCACCTGAGTACACCTTAGCTTTTTAGCAACTATAATGTTTGCTATTAATACTCCAAAGGTACAATAGGTTCTTTCTTTGTAGTAGACATGATCATCATCGTCTGGAATGTTTTCACTACAGAAATCTTACTGATTTTATCCATAATTAAACGTTCGTACGCTTTAATATCTTTCACATAAACCTTTAATAAAAAGTCCGCCTGACCGGTAACGTGGTGACATTCGGTAATTTCTTTGATTTGATTTACTTCATCCAAAAAGATCTGGATGGTGTTATTTTTATGAAAATCGAGCTGAATCTGGATAAAGGTTTTAATACCTAAACCCAGTTTTTCTTCATCCACCAGGGCATGATAACTTTTAATATATCCTGCCATTTCGAGCTTACGTACACGCTCCAAAGTTGGTGCAGGTGATAGACCAATTTCTTGTGATAAAAGTAAATTGGTAATTCTTCCATTCTCTTGAAGAATTCTTAAAATTTTAAAGTCAATTTTATCTAATTCAGATGCCATATGGTGTTAAAGGTATTTCAGAATACAAACATAACCAAATTATATTCTAAATTTTAACATAATTTATCATATATATTTTAAATAATAATTTTTAGATTTACCTAAAAATAAAATTAGATAAACATAAATGCAGAGTTATACCGAAGAGAACTATCTAAAGACTATTTATCATCTGGCGGAGAAAACAATAAACGTTCAAACCAATGCTATTGCTGAGCAAATGCAAACTAAGCCAGCATCGGTTACTGATATGATTAAGAAATTAGCCGATAAGGGACTGATTGATTACATTAAATACCAAGGGGTTACCTTAACCGAAACAGGGAAAAATACAGCGATAAATATTGTACGTAAACATAGATTATGGGAAGTTTTTTTGGTTGACAAATTAAACTTCAAGTGGGATGAGGTACATGATGTTGCCGAAGAGTTGGAACATATTAAATCGGTTGAGCTGATTGAAAGACTAGATGAGTTTTTAGGTTTTCCGAAAGCAGACCCACATGGTGACCCCATTCCGGATAAAAACGGAAGATTTGCCAAAACCCAGTTTATTAAACTGATCGAATTAAAAGTAGGAGATTCGGGTACCATTACCGGCGTGAGTCAGCACAGTTCTGCTTTTTTAAAGCATTTAGAAAAATTAGGGCTTACCCTTGGCAAACAAATCCAGGTTAGTGATGTTACCGATTTCGATGGTTCAGTTGAGATCCAGTTATCCGGTAAACAAGTTAATATTAGTAGAGAAGTTGCAAAACATATTTTAATCAGCAGTAATGGCAAAAACTGAATCACTAAGTGAAGTACATCAAAGCGTAAATACAGATAAAAGAAAAGGCTGGAAAAGAATTTTAGCTTTTATTGGCCCTGCCTATTTAATAAGTGTGGGCTACATGGATCCGGGTAACTGGGCAACAGATTTAGCAGGTGGCAGTAAATTTGGTTACCAATTAATTTGGGTTTTACTGATGTCGAACCTCATTGCATTGCTTTTGCAATCGCTAAGTGCCCGCCTGGGTATTGTAAGGGGGTTGGATTTAGCCCAGGCTTCAAAACAGGCTTACCCCCGCTGGGCGAATATTCCATTATTTGGATTGGCACAAACCGCTATCATTGCCTGCGATCTGGCAGAAATTATCGGGATGGCCATTGGTTTACAGTTACTTTTTGGCCTGCCATTAATCTGGGGCATTTCAATTACCATTTTCGATACCATCTTATTGCTTTTTTTATTAAATAAAGGCATGAGGGCCATGGAAGGTTTTATCGTTTCGATGGTTTTTATCGTGGGGATTTCCTTTTTGGTTGAAATGTTTATTGTAGAACCTTCACTTAAAGAAATTGCGAAAGGTTTTGAGCCTTCTATCTTAAATGGCGATGCACTTTATATCGCCATCGGGATTATTGGCGCAACGGTAATGCCGCACAATCTTTACCTTCATTCTTCTTTGGTACAGACCAGAAAAATTGAACGGAGCAATAAAGGGATTAAAGAAGCTTTAAAATTTAACCTAATTGATACTACGGTAGCACTAAACCTGGCCTTTTTTGTTAATGCCGCTATATTGATTCTTGCTGCTGCAGCTTTCTATAAAAATGGCTTACACGAAGTAGCCGAAATTCAGGATGCGCATAAACTCCTTTCGAATATTTTTGGCAATGTAGCGCCAACTCTATTTGCCATCGCGTTAATTGCAGCCGGACAAAGCTCTACCGTTACCGGAACTTTAGCCGGACAAATTATTATGGAAGGGCACATCAATTTAAGGATCCAACCTTGGCTACGACGTTTGATTACGCGTCTGCTGGCAATTATCCCTGCATTTTTCACCATCCTGCATTATGGCGACGATGCCCTTGGTGGCTTATTGGTGTTAAGTCAGGTGGTGTTAAGTTTGCAGTTGGGTTTTGCCATTATTCCTTTGATCCATTTTACATCAGACAAAAAACTGATGAAAGATTTCGCAATCAAACCTTGGGTAAAAGTTTTGGCTTGGGCAAGCGCTATTGCCATTATTGCACTCAATGTAAAACTGGTTGTTGAAGAAATAAGCGGTTGGGCAAAAGAAGCCAATAACTGGTGGATCTATGTGATTGTAATACCGGCATTAATCCTCATCGTACTACTCCTACTCTATGTTTTCTTCCACCCACTACTGGAAAAGAAAAAAGATGCATCCAAACAAATTGTACCGCATGGAGATGCTTTGGATATTGGGAAAATCGAAAAAATCACTTATACAAAAATTGGTATTGCAGTAGACTTCTCTAAAAACGACAGAAACACGATCAGGCATGCTTTAATTCAAGGTGGCAAAGATGCGCACTATTACCTGATCCATGTTGTAGAAACTGCTGCTGCCCGCTATCTTGGTAAGGAAGTAATGGACCATGAAACGCAGAGCGATGCTGCGAACCTGGAGAGGTACAGAGCTAATCTCGAAGACCTTGGATATGATTCTACGCCTTTCATTGGTTTTGGGAACACCGGTAAAGCCATAGCCGATATTAGTAACCGGAACGAAATGGAACTTTTGGTAATGGGTGCACACGGACATAAAGGTTTAAAAGACCTTATTTTCGGCACCACTGTAGATTCGGTGAGGCATAAGGTGAATATTCCCGTACTGATTATCAGGTAAGTCTATTTAGCTACCTACCTAGCTTACGCCTTACCCAGAGCTAAATTATGATTAACCACAGATAAAAAGGATGAACACAGATATATGAGAATCTGTGTTTATCTATGGTAAAAAAATAGTTATTATTTATTCACCACCGTCATCATTTTGTTGATGCCGCCATCGCCTGATTGATACATTAATAATTTACCTGCAGGTGAATATAAGTACATGGCAGGGTACTTTTTTGGTAAAAATGTCGGAATAAATATTCGTTTTTTATCCTGTAGTACCAGCACGTTAGGTTTTGCATTTAAACCTTTGGCATAAGAATCGAAAAACTTTGGAATGATATAACCTTCATCCATGGTAATCATATAAATATTTACATTCTTAAACTTAGCATAATTTGTATTCAACATTTTGCTTTCACGCTGGCAATGCTCGCAGGTACAATCGAATAATATAAAAAGGTTCTTTTTGCCTTGTTTAATATCGGTATTAGAAAAAGCTTTTCCATCCAGGCGGTAAAAAGTAAATTGGGGCAACAAAGTTGGCTGCTGTGCTTTTACCTGGAAAGTAATGGCTAATAATAAGATTAAAAGTAGGTTTCTGAATTTCATTTTAGATATTTTATGGCCAAACTTAACAGAATAAATACGAACATAATAATATATCATTAGCTTTTACAAACTGATGAACATTTTTTATCCAAGAGAAGTCAAGTTTAAATATTCACATTGCCATGAAACTTGACTTCTCTCCAATCCAAGTATTATAATTGGAAAATGAAAGCCAGTTTTTCATGGGTACCCGTTGTCCCGCCATCCGCTTTATTCCGATGAAGGATCGGAATGTTCGCTCCTGTCGGGTTTAGGAACAAGGGGTTTGTGAGTAGCCAATTGGTTTGTTTCCTTGCAACAGCCTCTGTTAAATAAACCCGATTGACGCGGAAACCAAAAGCTTTTTCTGCTTTTGTTGCAGCAAAAAGCGGGACTGAGGCTGCCAAAGGAACTGTCCGTACATTTCCCAAATATCAAAGAAGTCAAGTTTTAAAGCGATTTGGCTATTCAAACTTGACTTCTTTAATTCATACAATTGAAATTAAAACTAAATTATCACATCATTTTTTAGGATATTTGCAACCCGGCATGTATATTTTATATTACTGCTGAACATTAAAATAACAAATACCTTATTAAAATTTTGAAAAACGACATCAACATAAAAAATAAAAGAGCATATTTCGACTACAATCTCTTAGATAAATACATAGCCGGTATTGTCCTTTTAGGAACTGAAATAAAAGCGATCAGACAAGGTAAAGCCAACATGACGGATGCATTTTGCATGTTTATTGGCGGCAATCTTTTCGTGCGCAACCTTCATATTTCTGAATATAGTCACAGTTCTTTTTATCACCACGATATAAAACGCGACCGTGCATTATTATTACAGAAAAAAGAAATCAGAAAATTAAAGCTTAAAGGCGAAGAAAAAGGTTATACCATTGTTCCTTTACGCATTTTTATCAATGAAAGAGGTTTCGCTAAAATGGAGATTGCGTTGGCTCAAGGTAAAAAAGAATTCGATAAACGCGATAGCATTAAGGATAGAGATACCAAGCGGGAGTTGGATAGAGCGATGAAACGGTAGTTTAGTCTTCAGTCTGAAGTCTTTAGTCCTGAGTCCAAATTGACTTAAGACTGAGGACTCTGGACTAAAAGACTACCACGCCTGGTCGCCAACTAAGGGCACAAACCTAAAGGTATCTAACACAATTTTTTCGTAGTCGGTTTCGCTTACGCGGATAACAGTAACCATTTTCTGCGTTTTCTCATCTCCTACCGGGATAACCAGAATGCCACCAATTTTTAGCTGTTTTAATAAGATCTCCGGAACCAGGGGAGCACCAGCGGTAACGATTATTTTGTCGTATGGTGCGTGCGCAGCAATTCCTTTAGAGCCATCGCCACAATAAAAAGTAGGTCTGTAACCCATTCCAGGTAAAATCTGAATCGTTCTGTTGTAAATATTCTCTTGTCTTTCTATCGTAAAAACGGTAGCACCCAGCTCCATTAAAATACAGGTTTGATAGCCCGATCCCGTCCCGATCTCAAGTACTTTATCTCCTTTTTTAATGTGCAGCAATTCACTTTGGTAAGCAACCGTGTAAGGTTGAGATATGGTTTGCCCATCCCCTATTGGGAAAGCAATATCTTTGTAAGATTGATTCCAAAAAGTTTCGTCAAAAAAGAAGTGCCGTGGAACTTTACCTATGGCTTTTAACACATTTTCATCTTCAATTCCGCGAGATTTTAGCAACTCAACCAGTTTTTTTCTCGCTCCTCGTTCCCGGTAATTATCAACAAATTTATACGCCATGAGCCTCAAAATTAGCTTTTTTTAACGGTGATACAAGGGGTAAAATGAGAGAATGATTTAATTAGTGAATGATTACCTGAATTAGAGAAAGATACATTATCCACATTAAAGAATGATTGAATGAATGAATTCTGAATTGGAGAATGTTATAATGGACAAACCATTCAATCATTCAATCATTCAAAATTCATTCATTTCTAGTATGGATCTACATCTATCTGTGTAAAAACGCCTTTAAATTCTTTGGTGGCATTAAATTGGGTCAGGGTCTCCCTCAATGCATCTTTAACCTTTTGAATAGCTGTATGCTTATCGGCTTTGATAATGATCTGTTTGATATAAAGATTCCGTACACGGCTTACTAAAGGTTGCTCCGGACCTAAAACACGTTTACCAAATTTTCCTTTAAGGATGTTAGCCAGCGTGAATGCCGCGTGATCTAGTATATGAGAATCTTTATGTTTTACATACAGGAATATCATTCTGGAAAAAGGCGGATACAGGAATTTCTCGCGTTCAACGATTTCGTCGTTGTACATGCCTTCGTAATCATTGTTTACCACTTGTTTGATAATCCGGTTTTCTGCGTCGTAAGTCTGGATACAAACATTTCCTTGGTCGGCTCTTCTACCTGCCCTACCCGCAACCTGTGCCAACAGCTGGAAGCTCCTTTCGTAAGCACGGAAATCGGGATAACCTAAAAGTGTATCGGCATTAATTACCCCAATAAGGTTAAGGTTGTCGAAATCCAATCCTTTGGCCACCATCTGTGTACCAATTAAAATATCAGTTTTCTTCTCTTGAAAGTCGTTTAAGATCTGTTGGAGCCCATTTTTTGTACGCGTACTATCCATATCCAGCCGGGCAATGGTCACTTCCGGATAAAGTAATCTGAGTTCTTCTTCAATACGCTCGGTACCAAAACCTTTTTGCTCTACATGTACCGAACCACAAGCCGGACAAATATTTACACTACTTTGCTGATAACCACAATAGTGACAATGTAATTTCCCACTGCTTTTATGATAGGTTAAACTTACATCGCAGTTTACACATTTTGGGGTATAACCACAGGTTGCACAGATTAAAATGGTGGCATAGCCCCTCCTGTTCTGGAATAACACAATCTGCTCTTTTTTAGAAAGTGCCAGGTCGATATCTTTGATCAACACGCTCGAAAAATACGAACTCATCGTTTTTTTCTTTGTTTCTTCAGAGATACTCACTACCTGTTGGTTTGGCAATTGAACACCACCAAAACGTTCTTTCATCTCTACAAGTCCGTATTTACCCTGTAAGGCATTATAATAACTCTCTAAGGATGGCGTAGCCGAACCTAAAATCACTTTTGCCTGGTGCAGGTATCCTAAATAAATGGCTGCATCCCTGGCCTGATAACGTGGTGCCGGATCGTATTGTTTATATGAAGGTTCATGCTCTTCATCAACCACAATTAGTTTTAAATCCTGAAAGGGAAGAAAAACAGCTGAACGTGCACCTAAGATTACTTTATATGCACCTGTTCTAACCTTATTCCAGATTTCTACCCTTTCGCTATTGTTGAATTTAGAATGGTACACGCCGATCGAATTACCAAAATAACGTTTAATCCGCTCTACAATCTGTGTGGTTAAGGCAATTTCGGGCAACAGGAACAATACCTGTCCATCTGTATTCTGGATAATTTTTTCAATCAGTTTAATATAAACCTGTGTTTTTCCTGATGCAGTGACACCATGCAGCAAAACCACCTCTTTCTCTTCAAAATGCTGGTTAATTTGGCTCAATGCCTTCTGCTGACCTTCGTTCAGTTCAAAATTAACGCTAAACTCTTCATCGTGAGCGGCCAGGCGACTAACCGGCCTTTTCATTACCACAAAAATATCTTTGTCGGTTAAAGCCTTTAATGCTGCTGGCCCACAATTGCTTTCCTCTAAAAGCTGTTCTTTGGAGATAGGGAGATTTGATTTTTGTAATTTCAGGTAAGCCAGTAAAGCGTCTAATTGTTTAGGCGCCCTATCCAAAACATTAAAAAGCTGTTTCAGATTTTCTTCATCGCTATAAAAATCATTTAAAATGATGAACGATTTAAGCAAAGGTTTATATTTCTGCACCACCTCTTCTGCCACCAGCACCAGTTCTTTATCCAACAGATGATTGATGATCGGGTACACCGTTTTCTGTCCTAGTAGCTTAGAAACATCATTAACTGTAAGTTTCTGTTGCTGTTTCAGTGCATTGATGATGATTTCTTCCTTATCGGTAAGCGCAGTATCTTCGTTATAATCTTCCCGAAGGATCAATATGGTTTCGCTGGCCAATTTTAAACTTGCAGGTAACGCAGCCGCCATTACATCACCTTCATTGCACATATAATAATTGGTCATCCATGTCCAGAATTTAAGCTGCATGGGTGTAATTACAGGTTCGGCATCTACAACATCAATAATATATTTCGCCTCATACGCCACTGGTGGTAACGTGCTGGTCCCACTAATTAAAGCCGTATAAATTTTATGCTTTCCAAATTGTACCACCACCCGTTTTCCAACAGCAATCTGGTCGTTTAAATCAAAAGGTACCCGATAAGTATAGTTTTTCGCCAAAGATAATGGCAAAATAACTTCCACAAAAAGTGTTTCTCTTTCTGAAAAAATATCGTTTTCGAAAGTATTCATTATTTATCTTTAAATGCCGCAAAAAAGAGCATTATCCATCCCAATACAAATAAAAGCCCGCCAATTGGTGTAATTGGCCCAATAAATTCAGTAAATCCTAAATGCGATATGCTTCGGGTAGCCAATAAATATAACGATCCTGAAAAAAGGATGATTCCAAATGTGAAGCAGAAATAAGCAATATTAATGAGTTTGTTCCGATAACGGGCAAAGGTAGAAAGGTACAATAGTGCAAATGTATGATAGAACTGGTAATCAACACCTTTTTGCCAGATTTCTAATGATGGCCCATCAATTAGGGCCTTTAGGCCATGGGCACCGAATGCACCCAGTAAAACAGCAACAGCACCAAAAAAAGAAGCAGTAAGGATTATTCGTTTATTCATAGTTAATTGCTAGTAGCAATCGCTAAATTAATAAATTGGCAAAGAACTTCTCACTAATCAATGTAATAAATTAAATTTGTTGCACAGCAGATGAAAAAAATCGTAATTCTAACAAGTGCATTATTTTTAGGTGTAGCCTTTATGGCCTACCTCTATTTTTCGAAATTGGGAATTGATAATGAGGCGAAAGACCTGGCGCTGCAATCGGCAACCAATAATGCCGCTTTGGTGTTTTCTTTTCAAAACGATAAAGGTTTTTACAATATCATTGAAGGGCAACAGCTTATCCAACAGGTTTTAGGCAAGGATAAAATGAACCTGTTAAAACAACTGAAAGCAAACATTATCGACGATAACCTGCTCAACAGATACCTGAAAGATCAACAGGTTTATATTAGTGTACTACCCGACTCAAATAAAACGCTGAACTTTTTAATCACCGTGCAGATACAACGTGATAATGACATCAAAAAACTCTACGAACAGTTAAAATTCAAAAAAGCGATCAGCGAAAATGCTAAAGACCTGTACACGGTGAAGCTCAATGACAGCTTATCGGTTTATTTAGGTATCCATAACCAGGTATTAACTGCATCAACATCACTCAAACTGATCAATGATGCCAATGTACGTTTAACAGAAAATCCATTTACCGAATACATTAAGGAAAATAACCGTCAAATTAAAAATGTGCTCAGCCATGTTTATATTAATTTTAATCAGGCCCCCTTATTGCTCAAAAATATTATTGCCGGCAACATTAATGGAGAGATTTCAATTTTTAACCAACAGAACAGTTTCGCTATACTCAATTACAATTTCAGTAAAGAGAAAATTCTTTTCAGCGGGAGTACCGAATTAAAAGATCAGCATAATTATCTTAAATTATTCGAAAACACCGCCGTACAAAATACATCTATCCAAAATATCCTGCCTGATAATACCGCAAATTATGCACTTTATGCTTATGATGATTATGGTAAATGGCTCAAAAAACTGAATAACTGGCAGGAACAGACGAAAATACTTTCAAAAACCAATGCCGCTATAAAAAAAGTAAAGGATGATTACAGAACAGATTTAAATTTGATATTTACTACTTATACCAAAAATCAGTTTATTCTTTTTCAGTTGAGCACCAGCGAAAAACTAGGCGCAATTTCATTATCAAATGGTGAAAAAGTAAAACAGTTATTGCTTGATGTAAGTGCAGATTATAACGAAGACATTAAAGTGTTTAAATCGGCCGATATCTTATACAGTTATTTTGGTGAGCCTTTTAAAAAATTTGCGCGGCCTTATTATGCCATTATAGATAATAATTTAGTTGTAGCCAATAATGCGAGCACCTTACAATCATTTTTAAATGATTATAAAAACAACAGGCTTTTAATACAAACGCCACAATATTTAGATGCAGCGAACCAGATCTCTACCACGTCGAATATCAGCTATTATATCAACACCAAAAATTCTGCAGATATTTTCAGACACAACATTCAACTGAATTTCTACAAACATTTACGGGCCGATAGTGGTTTAAAAAATTTCGATACCTTTTGCTACCAAATGAGTTCAGATAAAAACAAGTTCATTACTAACTTGCTTTTAAACAAATATATACAACCAGAAATACCAGATTCATTAAGTAACCGTTAATAAGGAAACCATCCCAGGAAACTATTTTATATGAAGAAACTTTTACTTACGTTACTGGCAATAGCCAGCTTCGGGATTGCAAATGCACAACAATATGCGCTTTTTGGCACGAAAACCATGTTCGATGCATTCGAAAATCCATCTCAGAAATCTTTCACCTTAGATTCATCACGAAGATTTTCTTCTAATTTCTTCTTACCTTATTTTGGAACAAATGCCATTAATATGGGAAGCTCCAGGCTGGCTATAAGGAAATTAACGCAGACAGGTGTTTTTGATACAAGAAGTTTACCGATTGGTACTGGAGAAGTGAATCATTTTTTCGAAAACAGTAATATCTATGTTGCAGCATTCAGGCTTTTCAAATCTTATAAATATCAAAAAGAGATGGGGTTTTCGTGGCAGATCAGATCTGATGCACATATCAATTATACCAACGAAACTTTGGCTATTTTTGATTCGTTCGAACGTTTCACACCAGATAAGCAATATACAGGCATATTCGATACAAAAGGTTACGAACAAAGTTACCATCAGTTCAGCTTTACCTATCGCGAAAACTGGAATAAAAGGCTCGCATTTGGATTAAAAGCAAGTGTATTGAGCGGAATACTTTATAACAAATTAGATGTTTCTGATTCTTATTTATACATCGATCCCGAATCAGATGCGCTGTTAATTGGTTTGAAAGGAACTTATTCAGCTAATTTCTCTGATTTTAACGAGGTGGATAAGAAAAACTTCTTCCCAAATTTTAAAAACCCTGGTTTATCATTAGGTTTTGGAGCAAATTATACCACGAAAAAGGGTTTGTTTTTAATGGCTAACGTTAAAGATTTAGGTTTTATCTGGTGGCGTAGCAATACTCAGCGTACGACGATAAATCAATCGAAAATTATTGAGAATATAGAAAACAACCAGTCGAATACGAATCAGGAAATAAAAGACCTTTTCCTCCTTTCAGAGCAACCCAAAAAGTTTTTGGCGCCAACCAATGCTAAACTGGATGTTTACCTATCTAAACGTTATGGTTTTTACAAACCCGCATTGGCCGTTTCAAAAAACCTGTTTTACAAAGGCGGGGATATCGCTTTTGTAAACACCTTTATTGTTAACGATCTTTCAGGAAGCATTACCCCATTATATAATTTGAATGGTGTTTTTATGGTTGGGCTGCAAGGGAAATACCAGACGCCGAACTTTGAGGTGTTTATGGGTACTGATAATTTTGTGGCTACAGGCTACCAAGCTTATGGACTAATTAAAAAAGATGCTTATGTAGGCAGCGGACCTAATGGCGCCTCTTTTTACATGGGCGTAGGCATTAAATTTGGAAACGTGGTTAACCACCCTCAATTTGCCGATGTGATACCAGGTATTAATGACAAAAGTGATAGTGACAGTTTCTTTAAAAGCCTGTTTTCGATCTTTAAAAGAAAATAAGCTTAACCTTGTGCTAGTTGCTTTTTTTTAGATTGGGTAACTACAAAATCTTTAAGGTAAAAGGGTTCGAAATAAGCTACGTCTTCAAAATTACTATTGCCGAAAGCTTCGTTAGCTAAACGCGACATATATGTTGCAGAATTGAAGTTGGCTCCATCGAATTTTGCATTTTGATATGTTAAAATTTCAGCACACTTGGCTGCGCCATCACCAATAAGAGTAAGCGTTTCCTGTGTGAGATAATCGGCAAAACTTGTTTCATCAATAATTTTAGCTTCAGTTGGCATCATTACGTTTAATGACAGGTCGAAAATTGAGGTGTACACTTCCATTCTACGGGCATCAATCATCGGGCAAATTAAACCAGAATAATCCGGGTTCTCCGCTAAGTAACCGGCAGCCATCATTTCTAATGTTTCAATTGCAATCAGGGGTTTATCTAAGGCATAACAAAGTCCTTTAGCAGTAGAAACGCCAATTCTCAATCCGGTATAAGATCCAGGGCCTTTACTTACGGCAATGGCATCCAATTCCTGATAGCTTAGTCCTGCAGTTTTAACTACCTCATCAATAAACAAGGTTAAATTTGCTGCGTGCAGGTTTTGTCCTTGCTCTTCTTTAAATGAAATTGTTTTGCCGTTAACAGATAATGCCACAGAACAGATTGCCGTAGCGGTTTCTATTTGAAGTATTTTAGCCATGAGGCAAAGATAAGTAAAAATGGAAGATGTAAGAGGGATTATGGAAACTGCTAGTCCGCAGTCTTTAGTCCGAAGTCTATAGTCAATTATCGCTTGCGTAGGATCATCCTGAGGGATGATTTTTTGTATAAAAATCTTATGAATAACAGAAATTTTGACTAATGAAAGGCTTCGAGAGATCGTCATTCCCAACTCGTATTCTATCGGATCGAAATGACGTCCACATTAACCAATAATCAAATGGTTAATGAATCAATAACCAGTCAGGGGTGGTAACAAATGAACTAATGACTAATGAACCAGTGAACGCTCCTATGGAACCGGATCGTGCCCATGTTTACCCCAGGGATGACAACGGCCAATACGTTTCAGCGCCAGCCAGCCACCTTTAAACGGGCCATGTTTTTTAATGGCCTCTATCCCATACTGGGAGCAGGTTGGTGTAAAGCGGCAGTTTGCGCCAAGCATAGGTGAAATGGCGTATTGATAAATTTTGATCAAACCTAAAAAAAACCATCCAAAAATTTTATTGATGAATTTCATTGGGCTGGATTAAATTTTGGAAACGCTTAAAGGTAGCAATCAGTTTTTTCTCGATAAAAGCAAATTCATACTTATCTTTCCCTACAAACTGGATGGAAAACAAAAGTAATCCCCGATCCGTAGGTAAGGGCATATATAATTTATCTTGTTTATTTAGGCGATAAGCTTCGCGTATACGGCGCTTGAGCAGATTGCGGTCTACTGCCCGTTTATATCTTCTTTTAGGAACATTGATCACCACCTGTGCTTGTACATTAGCAAGTGCATCAACAAAAAGATAAGAAATCCGAAAAGGATATAATAAAAAAGAAGAACCGTTTTTAAACAACAGGTCTAAATGTTTCCTGCTGCATAACCGTTCTTCTTTTCTGAATGTGTACATATATTTTGATTGATAATTGCAGATTTTGATCTGCCGATTCCGAATTAACGGAAAAGCAATCAAAAATTATGCTTTATGCTTGCGTTCGTCAGAAACTGTTAATCTTTTTCTTCCTTTAGCACGACGTGATGCTAATACTCGTCTGCCGTTAGCTGTTGCCATTCTTTCGCGGAAGCCGTGTTTGTTTCTTCTCTTTCTTTGCGAAGGTTGGTATGTTCTTTTCATGACTGTATATTATCTATTGTAAAATTAAGAGGTGCAAATATAAAGCGATTTCTCTACAAATGCAAGAGTGATTAATTATTATTTTTTCTATTTAAATGCAAATGTAGAAAATCTTTTGAAAAATGAGGTTATTGGACCATTTATAAATATCTATTCTTCACAAAACGTTCTTACGGAACGGAATATCCAATTTAATGTGATAGAAAGAAATTACCTGCTAATCTAATCTTTAAGCAGTAACCTACACCATTTATTAACATAGGATTAATAAATTATTAAGTATAATACTTTAATAATACCTTTAAGCCTAACCAAACCTTCAGGATTTCTTCAGAATTGAAAACTACCTTCGCCAAATTACTTAATACCTGGCAAGTAAAATTCAAGCTTTGGATCCATCAATTAATTATGAGCATTAAAGAAAAAATAAATAGGGTACAACGCCATAGGTTTGGACCAGTCTTTTTAGTTATCGCACTATTGTGTAGCATTTCATTGATTACCAGAGTGGCCCTGTTAATTTATAGTGCATCTGCTGTTGATTGGTCGATCTTGAATCTCCTTAAAATTTTAATTATTGGATTATTTTACGACCTTGCTGCTGCGTCTTTTGCGGTAATTCCCATTGTAATTTACCTATGGTTGCTCCCATCAAAATGGTACGTCAGCAAATTCAACAGGATATTATTATTCATCTACTTTTTCTTTGTTGTTTTCACCCTTATCTTCAATGCCATTTCAGAATGGTTCTTTTGGGAAGAGTTTTCGGTCCGTTACAACTTTATAGCGGTCGATTATCTGGTGTACACCACAGAAGTTATTGGAAATATCCGCCAATCGTACCCAATAAACAGCATTATGGTAGGCTTGGTTATAGTAACCTTGTTAATTATTTTCTTCTTAAGAAAGTCCATCACCATATCTACCACCAATACAATTGGTTTTGGTAAACGCACCAAAATTGCTTTGGTTCTTTTGTGCCTGCCAGTGTTTACTTATTTTGGTGTAAGCCATAAATTAAAATACCTGAGCAAAAACCAATATGTAAATGAGCTTTCGGGCAACGGCATGTACGATTTCGGATTTGCTTTCTGGAATAATCAACTGGACTATAATACTTTTTATAAAACGCTTCCGATCAAAGATGCAGAAACCATTTTAAGCCATTTGCTTCAACAGGATACTATTAACAAAGGAGTATTTAAAAATACGTCCAGAACCATCAGTAACGCTGGTACTGACAACAAAATGAATGTGGTACTGATCAGCGTAGAGAGTTTAAGCGCTGAATTTCTGGGTGCATTTGGTAATACACAGCATATTACACCCCAACTCGACTCCCTCGCCAAACAAGGTCTGCTTTTCAATAACCTGTATGCCTCGGGAACGCGTACAGTACGTGGTTTAGAAGCACTGTCGCTTTGTATCCCACCTACACCAGGCCAATCCATTGTAAAACGTCCTGATAATAAAAACCTGTTTACTTTGGGGAGCGTATTTCGGTCTAAAGGCTACAACAGCAGGTTTATTTATGGTGGTTATGGGTATTTCGATAATATGAACGAGTTTTTTTCTAATAATGGTTATCAGGTAACGGACAGAAGTGCACTTCAGGATTCAGAAATTCATTATTCGAATATCTGGGGTGTAGCCGATGAAGATTTATTTACGCTTTCGTTACGGGAACTGGATAAAGATTATAAAGACAAGAAACCCTTCTTTGCACAGATTATGACGGTTTCGAACCACCGTCCATATACTTACCCCGAAGGGAGGATTGATATTCCCTCGCACACAGGCAGAGAAGGTGCGGTTAAATATACTGACTACGCTATCGGCAAGTTTATTCGCGAAGCAAAACAGAAACCATGGTTTTCGAATACCTTGTTTGTTATTGTTGCTGATCACTGTGCTTCGAGTGCTGGTAAAGTACAGCTACCAGTAGATAAATATCATATTCCAATGATTTTTTATAGCCCGGGGCACATCGCACCAGGCAAATTCGGGAAACTTACCGCACAGATTGATATCGGCCCAACTATTCTCGGTTACCTGAATTTCAGTTACAACAGTAAGTTTTTTGGTCAGGATGTGTTTAAAATGAAAGATAGTGATGAAAGAGCTTTTATAAGCACTTACCAGAGTTTGGGTTACATTAAAAACAGTACCTTGGTTATTCTCGACCCGAATAAAAAAGCAGCTACATATAAGCCCGATTTCACTACTGGAAACGCCATAGCCATACCAGCAGACCAGAAGTTGATTAACGAAGCCATATCAAATTATCAAATGGCATCGTACCTTTATCAAAATCGTTTGTACGGATTTGAGTCTAAAAAGAAACCCTGATAAATTTTACCATGAGCATAAATATTGGGTTGCTGATCTGGAAAGAGATAAAGGCAAATCGATGAGTAGAGAACAACTTGCCGGGCAAATAAGCGTAGAGCATATTTCATTCAAGCATCTCTCCAAATCTCATAACATTCGAACTGAGGAGCCAACCCCGTTGTGTAAAATTGACAGCTATTTGTGGGCTTTTTAGAAGTAGATAAAAGTGATGTACCAACACACTCGCTTTTATCTTGACGAGTGATCCCATCGATTAACTGCCGCTCCTTCCCTTTTCATCAGCATCACCGCGGCGTCGTTCTTCGGTCTGTCGGATCTTTGTATTGCCAAATCGCCAATTGAAACCCAGGGAAACACGGCAGCTCTCGAAAGTACCGAAATCAGTATACTGTAAACTACCGAAGTTAACGCTTGTATATTGACGCTGAGTTTTAAAGATATCACTGATACCGATCCGTAGTGAAGCCTGATCATTGAAAAGTTTACGTCTGATACTTGCGCTGGCATTGGCGCTGCTTGGTTGCTGATAGATCCGGTTTTGCGAAGCAGAAGTATATCGACCGCTTAACTGGAACTGGTATTTGCTAAACAGGCTAACTGCTGGAGAACTGGTAGCGCCATTTGCCCTGGTCAAGTTTGCCCTGAAACAATTCTCCAGAAAAGTAATCGTTGCCGATAATCATTCCTGATGTGATAATACTTTAAGACCAAATATGTTTAACCATAATCTTTAAGCTTCCTCTCACCAACATGTACCAGCTCTAGACCAATACTGTTACGATGAATAAGACTAGATATGAGTAAAGTGATTATTTACCGGGTGAAATGCATCTTTTAAGTAATAAATACCAAATGATAACCTTCAGTGTGAATTTAAACGCATGTCCATGTCGCTGAAGGTTATTTTATTATTTTATTTTAATGGTAGTCATTAATTGGCAAACGAACTTTCGGCATCAAAGCGAGATAATCGTTTGCAGTATCCCTATAGCCCATAGAAAGAATAACTGAAGCGTGCAGGTTCTTTTCTGACAACCCCAAAACATCATTAAAGAGCTGTGGAATGAAATCCTCCATAGGGGTTGCATCTACTTTAAGTTCAACAGCTGCAAATTTAGATTGGTGTAACCATTAATTTGGTTATCCCTTTTTTTAGAACCAAAACGCATGAAATTCCTTGTCAAAAGTGATCAGCCAAGAAGAACCCAAACAGAATCCGTCATTGCAAAATGAGCCTCACTCCCCTCCCCTTAAGGTTTTTAACCACAAATGCACGCAATCGATGTCCAGCTTATTTTCGGCAGTAACTAAAGACTTTGATTTGATGATTATCTTTTGAAAAAATCTTGTTTTTATATAACTTATACCAAATTTAGAAAGTGAACACTTACAAACACGCCATAGACAACCTTTTCCCTGATAATGACGAACAGCGGGTTGCAGCATTGAGGAGGTACCAAGTTTTTAACGATGAACCTGAACCGGTATTCGATAGAATTTGCGAACTAGCCTGTAATATGTTTAATGTTTCGATTGCTCACATTTCATTCCTTGATGAGGAGAATGAGCTGGTTAAATCCAGTATGGGGCTTGGTGAACAGGTTATCAAAGTTGACCGGTCGATTAGCCTTTGTGCCATCACGGTATTAAATGGCAGCTCGACAGTTATTCCCAATGCCCTGTTGGATGAAAGGCTTGCAGGACACCCTTATGTTTACGGAGAATTCGGGCTTAGGGCTTATGCCGGCGCGCCTATCTTAAGTAACGATGGCTATATCGTCGGAACGATGTGCCTGGTTAGCCGTGTGGTACGCGATTTTACAGGGCATGAGGTAAGTCTGCTAGAAGGATTGGCGAGAATTGTTAATGAGCAACTGGAACTTAGGCTGGAAAACCTGGAATACAATAATCAGCAAAAGTCTATCCAGGATAGGCTCATTGCCAGCGAAGCCCGCCTGCGTTGTATTTTAGATACAATGGCCGATGGAGTATGCATTGTTAATGAAAACGGGACCACCACCTACATCAACCAGATGGCCGAGCAGATTTTCGGCGTAAACCTGTTGCAAATGCAAAGCCGATCATATAACGACTCACTTTGGATAAATCTTCGCCTTGACGGATCGGCGCTCCCCATAGATGAGCACCCCATGTACACCATGCTTAAAACGGGTGCCCCGGTTTACGATCGGGAAATTGGCGTTGCCAGACCTGGAAAGAATACTTTTTACATCTCGGTTAACGCCGTACCTTTGTTCAGCGACCAGAATGAACTTTCCGGAGGAGTCTGCACCTTTATTGATGTGACCGCCAGGCGGAAACTCATGAAGGAAAAAGATGATTTCATCAGTATCGCCAGCCATGAACTGAAAACACCTATTACAAGTCTGGGCGCATCGCTCCAGTTAATGAAAAAAATGAAAGATAATCTTGCTTCGCCAATCCTCCCCAAGCTTATTGAGCAGGCAAATAAAAGCATGGAGCGGCTCAATAGTCTCGTCGGAAGTCTGCTCGACGTGAACAATATCAATATTGGAGCACTAAGACTGAACAAAAAGGCTTTCATTATTTATGAAATGATTGATGAATGCTGCCAGCAGTTGCGGCTAGCTGGCGAGTATCGGCTGAAGATAACAGGCGATTGCAGTTTGCGGATGTATGCTGACCAGGAAAGGATAAGCCAGGTGGTGGTTAACCTTATCAATAATGCTGTTAAATATGCACCAGAGTCCAGGGTTATCAAAATCAATATTTCTATCCAGGATGGAATGGCAAAGATTTCCGTGGAAGACCAGGGAAGGGGCATCGACATTGAAAAGATACCACATCTTTTTGACCGGTATTACCGCGCAGATTACAAAAGCCTTCACTATTCTGGCCTGGGACTGGGCTTATACATCAGTGCAGACATTATACGAAGACATGGGGGCGAGATTGGTGTAGACTCGGTACCGGGTCAGGGAGCCTGCTTTTGGTTCACTGCTCCTTTATCCGATCAATAAAAAGATTCGTTACCCTTTAAACAGCGATGCTATTTTTTCAGTGAGCTTGTAGATATCGAAGGGTTTGGCGATAAAATGCTTTTCGCCGGGCCAGTTAGAGACTTCAGCAACATTGGTATGGGCGCTCATGATTAAAACAGGAATGTGTGCGGTTGCCGGGTCGTTAGCTAATGAAGCCCTAACCTCGAGTCCATTGCCATCGGGTAACATAATATCAAGCAAGTAAAGATCTGGTACCCCGTCTGCTTTCCCTGCATTAAATTTGCTGACATCGGCGAAGCAGGTTACCTGGTGACCTTCCATTTCGAGCACCATTTGAACAATTTCGCTAATATCCTTATCATCCTCCAGGACGTATATTCTTTTTGCCATACGGTCAATCACTATTTTGCTTTAGCCGGGCGGTTCTAAAAGACGCCATTTCATGGTTATAAAAATATAATTATAATTCAAACTGACCAAACTAAAATAATTTGAAATAACGGAATATGAATACCCGCTACGCTGATCTAATGTTGCTGTTTCAGAAAGCTGGAAGTTCATTGCTATAGGCAGCAGGTACATCAAACCGCCTTAAGCAGTATTTGGACTCTTGGGTCACGAAACAACCTTTCATCCGCAGTATAGGCAATGGCTATTTTAATGCCCCATTTTCCTCTGAGGAAATTGGGCTTGTTTTTATAGGATGGTGAGTAATCTCCGTTGTACCAAGGTATAATATCGATTTTTATATGATCAATTGACCCCTATTATTTCAAAGTAGGCATCATCATTCTTTTTGACTATTAGATCCAAGTGCTCTTCAAAGTCCACCAGGTTGTGCACCTCACCTTTTAGAAATGTGTTGAATATCTCCAGGTCAGCGGTTGGGCTTATTATGACTTCGAGTATTTCGCTGCTTTTCCATTCGGTTTGGATGATTTCACCATAAGCGCCCTGGAGCAGTGAAGGAAAGCCTTTCTGGAAAATGCTTCGGAAAGTGCTGCTGCAATGTCATAAAGATACTCCTGTAGCGCCTGGTCTTCAGTCGTCCATTGCAGAGGGGCAGGTAATTGTATGGATCAGACTCAAAGCTAGCGACCAATTTACCCTGTTGAAATACCTTACCTTGCAGCTTTCTCCATTCTGGTGCAGGTATTCGCCAACCTCAAAATGATGGGTCTTTTTATCCCAACTTATACTGATCTGATAGTTTTCCATAGTATTTGTTGTTGAGTGTGTTAGCGAAATTGCTGTTTTACCTGGTTTCGAAAACCATTTTGCACTAGTCACGGTTAGCATAATACTAGCTTATAATTTGTTATGGAAAATACGATCGACAAAGAAGAAAATCTCGAACTGGAAAAATTCATTGTTGCGCAAGAGCAGGATTACGCAACGGCGCTAAACGAAATCAGCAGAGGCAGAAAGCAATCGCATTGGATGTGGTACATATTTCCACAGATCCAGGGGCTTGGATTTTCCGATACCGCAAAACACTATGCTATCCGCGATCTTAAACAGGCAGCTGATTATTTAGCTCATCCGGTGCTTGGAACCAGGTTAATAGAGATTTCGAAAAGACTATTAACCCACACGGAGCTTAGTGCAAAGGAGATTTTTGGCAGTCCCGATGATTTGAAACTACGCTCATGCATGAGCTTGTTTGCTGCCGTACGGAATGCGCCTTTTGTGTTTCAGCAGGTGCTGGATCAATTTTTTTCGGGTGAAAAAGATTCAAAAACACAACGGATTCTGGAGCTACAGGCTTATGGTTGACGGCCGCTGGCATTTCTATACTGCATTATTTCGTAAAAATTTTGGGTATCTGTGGCAGGCCGCACCATTGCGCTATACCATTATACTTTCCTGCTAAATCCCTAAAGGTATCCTAACCATATTCTACGGCTTTAGTCGTTTTATGAAGCGTTGTATTTTTATACGCAGGCTAACATGACCAGTCTTAAAGTTTAATGATGATGCCCCACATCGAATGTGGCTGCAATACTTCCTTCCGGGCAGGAACAGTCAGGACGCATTTGCTGCGCAAAGGCTACAGACAGGCTTAGCGTAAAAGCGATGAAAAATACAAAATGTTTCATATGTTTCTAACGAATCTGTAATGCAAATATTATTCTATTTGATTCAATATATCTTGGATATGCTTTTATCAAAGTGAGTAATTTATAAAGACAGTTCAAACTCCCTTGAAAATCTTAACAACGATTTCGCACACGCTAACTCACTCGTTAATACGCTCTTTACTTAGATTGAAATATATGGATGATGATTTTGCTAAGCGGCAAAGCTGGTTGATAGACAAAGAACTTCCCCGTGTTAGAATTGTTTCACGCTATCGCATAAGTGGAAACCAAAACTAATAATTTTTACAAAAAACAAGACTTTTCCATTCAACGTTTACACGCTACTTTGCTTAACTTGACACCCTCAACATGGCTAAGTATCAAAATACTCAAAAAGGCACAGAAAACAGCTGGATAATGTCGGTATCTGCATCGCTTAAGTGACAGCCCCTTTATAAAATTAACTTTTCCTCACGCACCAAGTTGTCATGCTTCGCATGTTTTGGACATTTGTAGTTTTGATCGGTTCGTGAAGTTTTCCGGATAGTTTCTTGGTCAAACTAAGCAGCATCTCCTGATTAACAAGAAAGCGTTCTGATTCATCAGGAAGTATGTACCTACCATTCCCAATAAACCTTACCAACGACTCGATACCAATATCTGAAGCCAGACGGCAAAAAAGATACCCTCCTGGTTTAATAACCCTCCACATCGAATTCAACATAGCTTCAAAATGCTCAAGGTTCTCTGCAAAATGCAGAACTGCGATACTGATCACCAGATCAAATTTCCCATCCTCAAAGGGCAGTTCTTCTATAGGCGATATCAAAAATTTATCCATATTGCTCTTTTTTGAAAAATTAGCAGCTAAATCTTGAATTTGATAAATTGCATGAGGATCGCTGTCAATACCAAATACATCAAGCCCTTGTCTTAGAAAGTAGTTGATGTTCCTTCCTGTACCACATCCTGCATCGAGGATCACCTTACAATCCGAATATGTATCCTTTAACAGCTGGTCCAATAAATAGATATCAATATTCCCGTAAATTTCCTGAATACGCTCGCCCATATCATAAATAAAACAACAAAGATAATGACTGCACTTTAAGATCAAAATAATAAGAACGGATCAAAAACATTAGCATTTGTTATTCAGAAAGCTATTCATTGCCTTCAGATCCACTCTGGCCTATAGGGCTATCCGATACTTATGATTTACCATTATCATCAATGGCCTTTTCATCATACTTTGCTAACCGATTTTGATTCCGATACTGATTTGAATTCCTCGTAAGATTCTATACATTAAAGATAACGGATTGCTTCCCATTGAGATAACCATACTGCACGGTAAATTATTAACAAAATACACGTGGAGATTGAAAGCTATCCATCGACTTCAACTTATGCAGATAGAATTTTATAAACATATAATCAAAACAAAGACGTGAACAAAAAAGCATGATAAATCAAGAGTAAATTTGGGGAATTTCAGTTTATTAATGGCTAAACAATCAGGTTAGAGAGATTGTTAAATGAAGAAAACATTTGATACTATGAGCGACAATAAGCGTAAACAGGATGGCAGGGAAGATTCCAAAGTCGATCTCAATGATGCCAGCGAAGTAGCTTATGCTGCGAAACAGGCAGGGGTCACTCCGGCAAAGTACAAAGAACTGGCAAATGCTTCGGGCAGCACTTCCAGAGAAAAGGTAGCTGGATACATCAAAAAAAACAGCTAATCCTGACAGTAAAGCGGGCCCTGATTAGATTAAAACAGGACCGAAGATCCGGCCTGTTTTTTTAGTTCATCTTTTAGTCCACTTTTGGATTGCCAATTTTAAATATCAAAAGAATTTGGCCATTTAACTTATAACTAGAGAACAAAAAAACAAAAATGCAGGAAAACAAGAATATGATTAGGGTAAGAGGCGCACGTGAGCACAATCTCAAAGATATTGACATCGATATACCAAGGGATAACCTTGTGGTATTTACCGGTGTCTCCGGCTCCGGCAAATCTTCACTTGCATTCGGAACTTTATACGCCGAAGCCCAGCGGCGTTATTTGGAATCAGTTTCCCCATACGCCCGCAGACTGTTCAATCAGATGAATGTTCCGGAGGTAGATTCAATAGAAGGCCTACCACCAGCCATTGCCCTCCAACAGCAGAGGGGCGGAACCAGCACCCGTTCATCTGTGGGAAGTGTTACTACCCTATCTAACCTGTTGCGCATGCTCTATTCAAGAGCCGGACATTATCCGAAAGGACAGTCGATCATTTATGCAGAAGGTTTTTCGCCCAATACACCACAAGGTGCATGTCCGGAATGCCATGGCTTGGGAAGTGTATTTGAAGTTACGGAGAAAACCATGGTTCCGGATGACAGTCTGACCATCCGTGAACGAGCAGTGGCCTCCTGGCCATTGGCGTGGCAGGGGCAGAACCAGCGGGACATATTGGTTTCGATGGGTTTCAATGTAGATATTCCCTGGAAGCAATTACCGAAGGATCAGCGGGACTGGATCCTTTTTACCAATGAGACGCCAACTGTTCCGGTTTATCCGGGCTATTCTCCAGAAGAAACCGCAAAAGCTATAAAAAACAAGAAAACTCCTGATTACATGGGAACTTTCATTGGAGCCAAACCTTATGTACTCAAAACATTCAGTTCAAGTCAGTCCGAGCTGATGAAAAAAAGAGTAAGCCAGTTTATGGTCAGCAGTAAATGCCCCGAATGCAATGGGAAGCGGCTCCATAAAGAATCCTTATCTGTTAGTTTTGACGGTAAAGATATTGCTGAAATCTCACGGCTCCCCATTTCTCAACTTTCTGACATTTTTAAAAAATACGCACAAGCTAAAGGGATGGAATCAGAACAGCAGATCGTTACTCAACGGATTTCTAAGGATATCCTTTCCAGAATAGAAGTGATGTTGGAACTGGGGCTGGGCTACCTCAGTCTGGAACGCACAACGCCCACTCTGTCCCCGGGAGAACTTCAGCGTTTAAGATTGGCTACCCAAGTATATTCAAACCTTTTCGGTGTTGTTTATGTCCTTGATGAGCCTTCCGCAGGGCTCCATCCGGCCGACACTCAGGCGCTGCTTGGAATATTGGACAGATTAAAAGAGGCAGGAAATTCAATCTTTGTTATCGAGCATGAAATAGAGGTCATCCGGCATGCGGACTGGATTGTTGACGTAGGGCCGGAAGCTGGCGAAAAAGGTGGATATATCCTATACAGTGGTCTTCCAGAGGGCTTAAAAAAAATCAAAGGCTCACTCACCTCAGCCTTTCTTTTCGGTAAAGCCGGAAAAACCCACCATGCTGAGAGAAAACCCGCAGGCCAACTCGTTATTACTGGAATTTCCCGGCACAATTTGAACAATATAAATGTCGAATTTCCAATTGGTGTGATGACCTGCGTGACGGGAATTTCAGGCTCGGGAAAGAGCAGTCTGGTAAGCCAGGTACTTGTTCAACTCATCTCGGATGCACTTGGCCAAAAAACGGACTCCGTTTCTGATCTGCCACTAGACGCCCCGGATATGCATATAAACTCAGCGATTAGGGGAAAAATTTGCTCGGGCCTGGATCATATCACCAGGCTGGTGGTGGTCGATCAGAAAGCTATCGGAAGGACACCAAGATCAAACCTTTCCACCTACACCGGATTATTCGACCACGTGCGCAAACGCTTTGCAGATACCCCGCTCGCAAAGAAAAGGAAATATGATGCCGGACGCTTTTCCTTCAACGTAGCAAAAGGCCGCTGCCCAAACTGTCAGGGAGAAGGCTTTGTCATGGTTGAATTACTGTTTTTACCCAGTGTTTACACACCATGTCCAGTCTGCAAGGGCAGCCGGTACAATCCCCAAACCCTGGAAATAACCTACAAAGGGCACAACATCGCCCAAGTGCTGGAAATGACAGTAGAACAGGCATGCAACTTTTTTGACGAAGATCCGGTAATTTATAGGGCGCTGGATATTGTCCGCGAAGTCGGACTTGGCTACTTAAGACTTGGGCAATCTGCAACCGAACTCTCCGGGGGTGAGGCCCAGCGTATCAAGCTGGCAACCGAACTGCAGAAAAGCCAGAAAGGATCCTCACTCTATATACTGGATGAACCCACAACAGGCCTGCATCCTTCGGATGTGGAAAGACTGTTGATTCAGCTTAATAAGCTCGCAGATTCGGGTAATACCGTAATTGTTGTTGAACACGATATGCAGGTAATCGCCGAGAGTGACTGGATAATAGATATCGGACCTGGTGCGGGAGAGAGTGGAGGAAAAATTTTGTATTCAGGAAATGTGGGTGGTCTGTTAAAATGTAAGGAAAGTAAAACAGCCCCGTTTTTAGCACGTTATCTGAAAGATGCAAAGCAATAAAATTGCACAAAATTAAAAACAAACAGCAATTTATCTCTACATTACCTTTATCCGGTATGTAAAAATGCTAAGGATTATTAGTGCAATGGAAATGATTAAATACTGAATATAACCGAGATTGGATATCCCAATATATCGGCATTCAGCAATAATTTCCACCAATTGACAAACATGCGATCTACCGAATTTAAGGCGGTGTCTTTATAAATAAAGAAACTAACGGCAACACTTCTTCGAATCAATCAATAAAAGCAGACTATATGATGATCCGTTAAGGTAATAGATCTAAACCAAAATGTTTTTCACTTACATTTAACCATGAAAATAACCTTATATATTGTTGATTATGAATAATATAACATCGATTATACTTCTGAGCTAAGTAAGAAAACACCGCCTTTTAGAACTATTCGCCTGGAAAAGACTAAAGGAAGTTTACTCGATATGATCAGACGGCCCATCCACTAATTTTCATGCTGATTGTACTCCGAGGTAAGCCAGCGTTCACAGCCGCAGCGTTTGCACATACCCAGGGGTAGCCCCGAATGCTGACGTGTAAAACCGCACCTGGTACAGCTGTAATGTACCTTATCCTCAGCTATGGTGCCGGACTCAGCAAACAGAGAACAATCGATCATTTCTTCCGGCACTGTGCTCAAGCCCGGCCGGATCTGCTTAGGTGGTAAAAATAACACCGAGATTATCCCCGAGGTTTCAAAAATTGCTTTATTAATCTGACCCAAATGATCGACCTGGCTTGTTCTCAATGACCGCAGTAAATCTTCATGTGATAGTTCATTCTTTTCCAGCAGTTCCAGATTGATCAAACCCTGATCCACCAGACAATCAGGCTGTCCCTCCATGACATTTTCCAGCTTCTTATTTCTGTTGATTACCTTCTCCATGCCGATCTGGAGCAGCGCCACCGTGGTAATAACCACCAAGCCGTGGATAACTGGGATATCCACACCCATCATCGGATCTCCGACCGCCGAGCCAAAACTAATGATGATCGCCAGCTCCAGGGTCGAAAGCTGCCCCATTCCCCGCTTACCTAAAATCCTTAGCAAAAAGATGGTGTACGCATACATCATGACCGTACGGAATAAAATTTCCAGCAGAAAAGCATAGGGTGCGTCCCCGAAAAAAATACGATGAAAGTCATACCTTCTGCAACGGCCACCACCGTTTATTTGATATCCTTTGCCCAAAGTATGCCGAATAAAAAAACGAAACCCCCTAAATGAACCATTTAGAGGGTTTTTGATACAGTTTGTATCTGTTTTTGTCGGGATGGCAGGAAGCGAAACACTTCCATAACTACCTATACAACAATAACTTAGAACACTCAATTTTTAGATGGTTACGATTTGGGTAACTGTTTCTTTTATCGCTTTTCACTCCAGATTTTGTTTAATTTTTATCTTGATAACTAACCGAAAATCCGTTTTTGTTACTGCAAGTTACATAGAAATAATGAAATTATTAAAGAAAGAATGCGGAGGCAGCGAGACTTTGGGATAGTAGCGAAAGTAAAGTAGGCCTCCCATCCAAGTCTGTAAATTTGGGAGCTATTGAGGGGGGATGCTAGATATCAAAGATGACAGCTATTTATTAGACGGAACAATCACACTATAATGGGATTTTGTTTTCAAATGAATATCTCGAATTGTATTAATTTCCTTCCTTTCACTATAAGGAGTAACCAACCATTGTTGAGTTCAGGGAATATGAACAAGGCTCTGTCTTTACTTAACCAGTTTATCAAGATAAACACCATTGCCTCTTAAGTACCAAGGCCTCTATGTCCTCATATTTATAGTACATAAGTCCACCGACCTTAGAATACCTTACAATACCCCTTCGTCTGTAGCTGCTTAAAGTTCCCTTTGAGATGGAGAGTAGACCACAGACTTCATAACTTTTCAGCCATTCTTTTTTAAAAGGTGCTTTTACGCCAGAAAACCGGTTCCTTCTTAACTCCTCAAAAATATCTTCTTTGAGCTGCTTTATATCTTCTTTTGTAACGATTTCAGAAATATCCATGTTGTTGATGATAAGATTGTACAATAATTATTTATCGCAAAGCGCATATTTTAATCTGAAATTTATTATATATTAATACCAGTCTATCAAATGGTTATACCATTCATATACTATTTCACTTAAAATAAGCGTTCATTTTGCTCCCCAAATGTATCACAACAAAGAAAAGCAGAAAACTTTTGAGCCAAAATAGCTCTAATTGATCCGAATATGAGCTAATTGTGAGCCCTGAATAAGGGACAAATGGAAGAACTATCAAAGGCTCTTTGTTAAATTATTTATTTAGTTAAGTGAAGTATTATGTTGAATAAGAACCTTAAATAGTAGTATTTAATTTAAGTTCCTATATTTTTTCTAAGGGTCAGATTCAGCCTTAGCCCTACAGGCTTGAATTTTTGCAATCCGGCAGATCGGAAACAGAGGCTTTATGATAAAAAGACCCTATCATGCTCATTCACCGTGCTCTTGTAATGGGTGTAACCAAGCCGGCTACATCTTTCCGCCACCAGATACTCGATATCTGCAGGGACATCGTTTATGATCAGGTAACGGATCTTGTATTTCTGGTTGTAAGCTAGGTTGATGATAAGGCAATGTGCAGTGGATCTTCTTCCGTGAAGACAGGCAAGATGGAAATCCTGCAGTTCTTTTGCCGCTGTCAGCAATCTGTTGTTTATGATCTTGGCCAGCGCCGGCTCCTGTCTGAATTCTGCATCTAAAATAGCAACTGCCATAACCTTCATTAGGTAAAACTACCATCTTCAGCACCACTTGCAAACCTCCTACAGGTAAGTCACTGGAACGAGAAACATTTTATTTATGCACAATCCGGCAGCATTTTCCTCTATAATAGATCCCCGTTCTGCACCCCTTGTTTCTTCTCCTCACCCGGCACCTTATACTGCCTGGTAGCTCAAGAATATATCAAACAGCTATTGTTTACAGTATAGGCACTAATTCCAATTGTCAATATTAGCAACTAAACCGCGCACATCCTCCTTCCCAGTTCAAGTGCAGCCAGAATAGCACTGGACTTTGCAAGGCCAATCCCCTTAAATCTGGTAAGCGTTTTATGATTCAGACCGCCCAACAAATCAAGCCTGCCCCCAACCGCTTTTAAAATATTTTTCGCTATATCCACCGCGCTCACGTCTATTCGCCCAGAACCGATCAGCATCGCCACTAGCTCCGCATCACTCATCAGTTCCGCTCCGAGTGAAACAAATTTTTCCCTGGGCCTTAGCGCTACATCCCATGATTTAATCCCGCGATGGCAACTGGCTCTCTTAATACAGGCCATATCCGCGATACCATAATTATCTTGATGCAGGTATGCCGCTGAATGGAACAGGGACGACATTGCGGAAATAAGAAAATGAAAATCTTCCTCAAAGACCACAACACTTGAACGTTTATAGTTACCATTTTTTTGCTGATCGCTTCTGGTAATGCACAGATACCGGTTATCATTTACCGCTCTTTTAAAATCAAGGAAGTAATTTTTCTTCCCGGACGAAAAGTTTTCGGTTGCAAGATTAATATTTTCCATGTTCATCATTTTAAATTTAGACAAAATTGGTAATTTGATTCCAAGCTAATCGGTTGTATATTAGCGTATCCGATCCAATCGGATAAAAAACGGATAGAAAAACCCTGATAATTATTCGAGATGCAACAACTCAGAGAAACCCAACGGCTCTGCAGTTACAAATACTGCGGCAATACATTCGAGGGAAGAAGCGATAAAATCTTTTGCAGCGACCAGTGCCGCAACAGGGCTCGGCGTGATCAGTTAAAGACCGAAAAATGGAATGCACCCCTTTTCTTAAATAAAATAATAGACATCCTGCAGAACAACCATAAAATATTAAAGGCACAGTATGGTGAAAACAGGGAACCAAAGGTTGTCAGCGAATTCTTGTTAAGGGACAACGGTTTCAATTTTGAGTTTCAGACCAGGATTCTCATTACATCGAAAGGCATATATAAATTTTGCTTTGATTATGGCTGGCTTGAGCTTGAGAATGGCAAAATACTTATAGTCCACAATGACAAGATGGTCGTTCTTTGATTTACCGGATTTCAAAACGTGTACTTTCCATTCACCTTAAGAATAAAACTGACCTACTTTAAAAATAAACATCAGTTTAAAGAAAATTTTAAGCTTACTAGGTTAAACTTCACTATTTTATAGTACTGCCTCTTCCGGGGTTAGTTTTTTACGCTTGCATTTCCATTATCTTTTCCCATGATGAGTTAATGTTCATTTTTCCATTTGCTAAAAAATCTAGGGCATGCCTGAACAGGGGGCCAAAGCCCCCTTTCCTTGGAAACGTGCTCACCAACTATCTGCCAAGTCCTTTTTTCTCTTCCATTTCAATGTACTTTTCCTTTATTAAAGGCTCAGGTCGGTTTATTGCTTTACGATTAATCTGACTTAAGTTCCTGTCATAAAAATCAATAGTTTTAAAATGTGGGTTAGCTGTTACAAAACCATTTACCTCTTTGCCGCTTTTAACGAAAGATACGGCATGAAGATTACCCTGTTCGAGACTTCTTAGAAACTGATCCATTGATCCGGCAGTTTCAATGCCAAGGATTGCAAACTTATCAATTACATTGACAAGATTGAAACCATGTTTACCACCATAATATTTAACATTAAAACCTTTGTCCGGATCCCATTCTGTGAGGTCTAACTTTAACCAGACCCTTTCTCTTTCGTTATTTTTGAACACAACAAGCTTATTGACCGCACGACCGGAAAGCAGATTAAAACTTTCTTTCCCTGTTATCCCCAGACCATTTTTTACAGGAAATACATGACTGATCAAACTAACCACATTGTCCGGCATAAGTGTAGCACGATACCTATCTAACAGGTATCTCTGCCCTTCCTTATTTTTCAGAAAGTATAGTTCGTAATGAACTGCATCTGCAAATTCCGGCCTATTATCCCCATATTCTGCCTGAACATTCATACTTAATTTCAATTTGAATTCAGAAAGCCTATTTTCAATGCACTCCCTTAACTGTGTATTTAAGAATGTTCCAAATCCTAAATATTTAAGACAATCATAAAGGGGGCCTAAGTTATCTTCTATCATAACCCGCAGATTTATTTAAAAATTAATTATTTTACAAATGAAATTGATGGGGGACCTAAGTCCCCTATCAGTGTTCAATGGTAGGTAATTCAAATTATCTACCTCTCCCCTTTTTTGCTTCCACCGAAGCCTCCTCCACCACAGCTTCTTTTATTTCATTTGATTGCGTCGCTTTCGCAAAAGCTTCTCTTAAATCTACCGCTTTACTATAAACCTGGCTTAAATCTTTATCATAAAAGTCCAGCGTTTTAAACTGTGGGTTAGCAGCAACAAAACCGGCTGCTTCTTTTCCATTCTTCATAAACGATACCTCATGAAGATTTCCACGTTCAAGACTTTTAAGTAACTGATCCCTAAAACCAGGCTTCTCCATATCCAGTATATTAAATTTATCTACTGTTTGCTTAAGGTTAAAACCGTAATTTTCGCTATAAGAATTCACAGCATAGCCTTTCCCTGGAGTGTGTTCGGAGAAATCCAGCTTAAGCCAAAGATTGGCTTTTTCTCCACTTTTAAGTACGACATCCTTGTTTACAGCACGGCCTGACAGCAGGTTATAACTTTCTTTGGCGGTAACCCCTTTCCCTTTATTAACATAAAAGGTCTGCGAAATAAAATCCTTCGTATCTGCTTTTTTCAATGTAGCCTCATAACTATTAAAAAAATACATGTCAGTTTCCTTACTTTTTGAAAAACTAAGTAAGTATGAAATCTTGTCTCCAAATCCCTGCTCATATCTTTTAGCCGGATCTGACATCTCCTTAGTGGGAGACTGGATTTTAAAGCCTTCCGGGCTATGTGCAATTGACTCCTTTAAATCTGCGTTCAGGGAATCTCCAAAGCCTAAGTACTTTAATGTACTCTGTAAGTACTCTAAATTATTCTCATTCATAATTTGAAAAATTAAGGTTAACATTCATTTGATTATTTTTTTTGAACAGGATTATCTCGACATCCCTGATCTGCCGTATCCACGCGAATATTCGTTATTATTGGATATGGCTGAGTTTTTTACTTCAGCGTCCTTAACCGTAGACTTATGTGCTCCCGCTGCCTGAAGCGCTTTATGATAGTTTTCATTCCGCTCATCTTTCTGGGGCAAAAGCCCCCTATCTCCAACCATAGCTTTTAGCCCTGTTAACAGGAGATAGGATATTCCACCGTCCATCAGAAGAGAGACGACAAGCGCCAACCTATTGGAACGGATTCCATCCGGAGTAGTACTACTGGCCTGAAAGGTAGTCCCATCAGGCATTTCAATCTGTCTTCCGCTACCAAAACGTTCTTTCTGATAAGGGGTGAGTGGCATACCATTAATCATTTCTGGCACCCTCAGCCTGGACGTGTCAGTAACAATAAATTCACGCGTGTCCCAATCATATTCCACCATAAATTTCTTTTGTTGCCCCTTCTCAGTAGTTTCTTTAATAAGGTTTGCCTTCAGGCCGGTCAGCAGGTCATCTCCTTCCCCGCGGGAAATAATAGAAGGAAGATTACTCTGTTTGTAAACAGGGTGCACCAACAGTTCAGCTTTTCCATCTGCACTTTTGGCCAGGGAGAGCTTTACACTCATCTCCTTTATTTCAATGTCCCAATGATTGATATCATTTAGCCTTATAAGCCCTGTCCGCATCCCGGCCAATAGCGCATCTATATCTTTTTTGGGAAGTCTAATCTCTCCTTCCCTAAACAGTCCGAGGTCGCGCAAATCTTCAACCGGAAGATCCCGCGCATTCAAGTTTGCAGTCTGCATATTGATTCATTTAAAAATTTGGATTAAAACCTAATGGGGACAATGTGTAATTTTGCTCATCCGCCATGTAAATAGTGCTTGAGTTCTTCGCCTGAAATTGATAGAATTATCATAAGAAAATAAAGCGGATTAACGCTCAGCCCGCCGCGAAGCACAGATATGTGCAGGTGTTCACCCGTTGTCCTGCCCGTTGATCCGGTAAACCCTATGGGATACCCCGTAGCAACAACCTGGGCAACAGAACAATATATTTTCGATAAGTGGGCATAATAGACGGTATAGCCACCGTACCTTATGGCAACATAATTGCCCATTATGGACGTATAGCCAATTTTATCAATTATTCCTGGCAGCAAAGAAACAACAACCTGGTTTTTACCTGCTATGTCTATCCCCTTATGAAAAGAATACCGTTCTCCAGTAACCGGATGAACCCTTATCCCATAATGAGAATTCAGTTTAAATCCTTTAAGCGGAAGCATCGCGTACCAGTTTTTAGAAGAAACAGTATCCTGGACAGCACCATATCCGTTAATACTGATCAATAAAGCACTACATGAAGCCAGCAACCAATAATTCAATTTCCTGATTAATCCGTAAAAAATTCCGTGTGAGGATTTCTTCCTTCTTTCCACCAAAGTCGTAAAATTTAGGTAGTTCAACATATCCTTCTTCCTCCTTTTTAATTTCTTTTAAATCCAGGTTTATCTTGCAGTTTATAGCTGAGGTTTCATACTCACCTGTATACTTATCATCTGCATCCGTTGCAAGTAAACCCACCAGCTCTCCTGCACCGAGCGTGGTGATCTTACCTGCAGGAATCAGTACTTCAAGCTTTTCACTGATCGATTTGGAAACCTTACTCCTATCAATGGAAATACTTTCACCGATCTGTTTTGATTTACCAAAGATCCTTTCCAGCCAGTCTAGCGTTTCCTTGTTCCTCGCAGAACCGGACAGCACATTGCCCACTACGGAAATGATGGTAGTCGCCGTATCTTTTCCGTATTGCTGTTTGAACTGGGGCAATTCCTGTAACCCCATTAAAACCGCCACCTTGTTGGACCTTGCAGTTGCAACGAGGTTCTCAATCCGGTGAACGAAAAGTGTTGGAACTTCATCCAGTATTAGGGCTGACGGAAGATTTCCCTTTGAATTGATCAGCCTGGTAAGTCGGTTAATTACAACCGAATAACATGCAGAATTGATGTTCTGCGTATTGGGATCATTCGCCAGCACCAATATCCCCGGCGATGATGGGTCAGAAATTTTCAGGTTAAAATCATCCCCTGAAAATACCCAGAATGTTTCCTTCGTAGCCATGCGGCTCATGAATATTTTCAGTGTTCCAATCTGCCCTTCTAATTGATCAAAGGCCTTTGCAGCGAATGCAGATTTGAAAGGCGATAGCAGTGATACTAGCTCTGGGTTGGTAAACAGTACAGAAAAAATCTCTTCATAAGAACGGTTTAACAAAGCCATTACATGTGGAAGACTGGAATATTTACCCTTTTCATACCTGCTCATAAAATAGATACAGGAAGCCAGAAAATTGATAGCTGACTGCGTAAAAAAAGCATCGCTCCCACTAGCCCTATCTCCTTTTTTAAGCGCTTCCACGGTTCCTTCCGCCGTCTCTGAAGCATCTGCCAGCATCGTAATATAATCGCACCGGAACGGATTTATCCTCCTGCTCCTTTCAACATCGGTCAAGTTGATCACATGAAAAGTAAAATCCTTCAGTAAGTTTTTTTTCTTTGCCTTCAAAAACTGGTGATAAGCTATCTTTCCAAGATCAGGAAACTTAAAATCGTATAAACAGACCGCAAACGATTTCGATATCAGTTGTCTGATATATGGATTTACGACCGAAAAAGATTTTCCGGATCCCGGGGTTCCGATTAAAATTGTTGCACGGAAGGGATTTACAATATTTACCCAGCCCTTCCGCACTTTACGTTTATAATAGAAAAGCATCGGTATATTTACCGAGTAAGGATTTTCTATTTTTTTGACCTGCTGCATGAAACTTTCGGCCTCAACATTCCATTTATCCTTGCCCAGTCCCGACCTGATGATCTTGGAAACATTGTCCATAGAAATACTGATCAGTATAGCTCCGACAAGGGAAAACACCATGTAGGTCAGATCCATTGTCGTAGTGTAAGCAAACAAAAGCCTGCCGGGTTTTCCATAAAAAAACAGGCTACCGAAATAAAGGAGGAGTCCAAGGGTCAAAGGATAAACAACTTTAGTCTTTGGGTCAAAGTCCAACTGCTTTTTTGACAATGTCCCGATGCTGACCAGGCAGATCAATAGCAGCACAGAAAGCTTGCTATTGATCAGTTCTCTGTATATAATGATTGTTTTGATCTTTAACAGCCCTATATTAAAGATGCCCCAAAATGGCGCACCCAAATAAACAAATACACTTATCTCCAACACAATTGCAAAGTAGATCAGGCACTGCAGAAAACCGTGGAGTTTCTGGATTTCCCTCGTCTCTTCCATAGTACCTCTTTTAGATGATAATCTTTTTAGCTTTAAGAATGTCGGAATAGCGGATATTAAAAGAAATGGAACGTCCCGAGATCTGCTTTTCGGAAAGTTCTACTTTGAGCAGTTTATGATCTGGGAAAGTCAGCCTGCGCAGCACAAAAATATTCCTATAACTTTTTTCAAAGACCTGGATGTTTTGTAGCCTTGATACTGGAAGGATCTCCAATGACTGTACCGTGGTTGCCTTATGTTGTTTTTGATCTTCAATACGAAACCTTAAACCATCTATCTCATAAGGGATATGGGTTGTATTGTCGAAACCGACATCCAGAAGAATATATTCTCCAATTGTACTAATGCCATTTAACATCGCACGGATTCCATTTTTCCTTTTCCTTACCTCTGTCTTTAATGGTCCATGTTTCAATATCGCCCTGGAAATACTATCAAGTTCAGTACTTGATACCATTGAAACTTTCGGTTCAATAGTCCTCATCCCGCCGATGCCTATATCAATGAGGGAACTGAATGCAGTTTCCGGTCTGTCATCGTAGATAACCCCATACTGTTTGATCCGTTTTTCTCCAAGGATAGTAAGTACGCCTATAAACGCCTCTTTGATTTTGGCCGAATCAGGAATTTTAACCCTCAGCAGATTTTTATCCGGCAGATCGCCAACGAGTCCATTTGGAATATCGACATATGTTATCTTTTCCGGAGCAAGAAAGTGGACGGTAAGAGATCTTTTGATAAAAATCTTTGGAATCTCTGAAGAAGATCCAACTGTATTGACTGAAACTTGCGCAAAAAGGTTTCCTGCCATATTAAGAACTAAAATGGCTGTTAAAATTATATTTTTCATATCGTTTTATTTTTGGTCCTGAAGATCCTGGGGATCAACAAGGAACACTTGATTGTTATATTTTAATTTTGCCCTGTTTTTCCTGACCATATTGGCAATGGCAGCAGAGGATGACTGGAACAGCCGGTCAACAGTGCTCATCACAAATTCGTTCTGGCCCTGTGCACTTCCCATCGTATTAAATCCCTGGACAGGGCTTGAGCCAAAGCCCTTAGAAAACTCCCTAAAAGCAGACCCAGGGACATATAACCCAGGAAGCCCGTCCATGTCATAGACTAAAAGTTTGATAGGCAAAATTTTACCTGCACAAAGAACAGAGCTAACCGCTAGCTGAACCCGCTGGTCGGAAAATCCACTGATCCTGGCATACATGTCTGTTCCTTTGGTTAATTTCAACTTTCCCGCATAAATGTCTTCAAGCAACCTAAGCCTGATCCTTGACCCTGCGTACCCCGTAATATCTTCATCTATTATTGCGGTGATCATTTCTCTGCTTTCATCCGCCAGAAGGGTATTAAAATCGGATTTAACGGCAGCATTCCTGGAAACCGGAAGAATCTTCTCTTCCCTGATGAGTTCTTCATCCTTTTTCATCTTTTCCTTTTGGATGTTGGTATAGGAAGGATCATTGACCTTTTGCACACTATCCAAATAGGCCATCTGTTTTTTAAACAGATCCATGGGGTCAGTTTCTTTTGTTGTACTTCCAGATGGTGGCCTCTCCTTGCTCCTTGCCTCGGCCAGGATTGCCAGGGCCTTTGCCATTTCACCGTCCTCCCGCCTTATACTGCTACCGTTTTCAGTTCTCCTCGGAGGTGAAGGAGTAAAAGTTTTTCTGCTCTGCTGCGTGGACAGGTAAGCCTGACTTTTGATGGATTCTTCTATAGAATCCAACCTCTGTTTCTCCAACTCAGAATATGAACTTGCCATCGTCGCCTGTGGCAGCTTATCATCGCTTACGGTTTTGATTGCCGAATAACCATCAGATTCCTTATAACTGTTTTTATAGGCTTCCAGCTTATCGGAAAGTCCGCGTTCACGGACCCGGTCCGATATTTCAGCAAGGTTACCATTCATATCCTTTTCTGTCCTAACCGTCCGGTTTTTTGACAGGCTCTCGCGGTATACGAAAAAGAAAAGACACAGAAAAGGAATGGCAATAATTGGAAAAACATACCGTGGATTTTTAAAATCTATTTTCATAACAATATGGTTAATGGAGCATTCTGAGCTCCTCTAGTTTAGCTTCCAGAAAAACGGAATCAGCATTGCTAAGTGCTCCTTTGTCCAATACGGAGTCTACCTGCTTTCTGATCTCCAGCGTTTTTTTAAGTTTTGTGCCTGTGGTGCCGATCCTGGACAACCCATCGTCAATGGCATATGACTGTTTAGTGCTTTTTTCCTTTTTGCTGAAAGGAAGCTCCTTTACTTCTTTTTTATCCTGCAAGGGAAATAAGCCAAATGAAAACAGCAAGGAAAAAGCGACGATTGTAACCATCAGCTTAAATACCTGCTTTGGATATGCCTTTAACAGCCGCACCATCCGTCTGCGCAACAGCACCAGATAAGGCCGGAATTCATGATAGAGCGCTACAGGAACTGTCCTGTAAGGAGCGCTGTTAGATCGGATTTTTCTGAACATTTTCGATATCTTTATTTTCAAGGGTTTTCCAGGATAGGATCAGTACGCCGTATAAGTTATTATCGCTTTTTGGTATATCCCTTAAATAACCTTCAGTAACCATCGAACGGGTAACAATAGAACTTCTGCGCTCGATACGCTGCTTTCCATAATAGCGGAAGTATTTCTTTTTGACATCGATGTAGATCGAATCAGTTTGAAGGGTCAGCACCGAACTGCTGGAAAGAATAGAGCTGAAATATCCTTTTTCCTTTAGGTTCAGGTATTGCTGCATCCCCGATTCATCGATCAGGTACATCGCTTTTTTCATCTGATAGTCGATATACCGATCGTCCGGTGTAAGGGAAAAGAAAAGCGAATGGAAAAGCTCCACATGTCCGCGGTAAACTGCAGGCCGTATCAGTTGTTCATCAGTCTGTCGGGCCAATACCGGAACATTGTTTTCAAAAATGTAAATACTGCGCCTGGCAATCTCAATCTGCTTATAGGCAAAAAAACCAGTCGAAATACAGATCAGAAAGGCACAGACCAGACTGCCAATAGAAACGATGGTAGCCAAACGTATCTTGGACTCAATATTTTTAATGATCATGTTGTTGGATTATGGTTTAAAAGAATTTACCGGTAGCCTTTTTGGCCATACCGATAATGGTCTGCGATCCACGGCCAAAATTAGATGCAGCCGAACTGATCCCGGATGTAGAGATAATCCAGGTAGATATACTTGGCACAGTAAACATACAGATCGCACCAATCAGAAAGCTCACGATTACTGTCCCAAAGGAAAGGATACCGTTGCCTGCAAACCAGGCCATTTTCTCCAGATTGGCAGCTTCTCCGTTTTCACCGATAAGTTCTTTATACCTGCTGATCTCAGTAGTCATGGCATATTTCTGTAGCAGCGCCACCAGGTACATAATCAGATAGGCAATGCCCAGATAAAGATTGACTGATACAAAGCGTGCTATCCAGGTGCTTAAGGAATCGCGGAAAGCCGGCAGTATACTGGCAGCTACGGCAAAGGGCCCTAAAATGATCAGAATGGTGGAATAGATAATCTGGATCATAAAAATCACGTAGGTTGCAATCCTGAGTATCCATATTCCCAGCAACTCCAGTAATTGGGTAAGCAACAACTGCATGCCGATCTTCAGGCGGTTCTTCAGTTCTATAACAGGACTGACCACCGTTGACATTCCTTCGTTTATCGTGCCGGTCACAGAATCCCATGCCTTGCCCATCCAGGTATCCGACTCCTTTTCCGCCATTTCGGTCTCTGCTTGAAAACTATAAAGTGAATTTGCTACCTTCTGCATGTAATCTGCGCGAATGAGCCTCAGCGTATTGACGTTGGCCTGCTCGCTATTGAAAAATGTTTCAGTCCGGGCGGCCACGAGATCAGTCGGAAAGGCAACCATCTTGACAAATGCTCCCCACCACAGTATGATCATGACCAAACCAAAAGGCCTTAAAAGCGGCATAATTTCCAACTTTTTATCCCCGGCTATCATTTCATAGGATTTAATGGCAAAAAACATAATCATAAAAATCGCAGCCAATGCCTTGGCATCGCCAATAAACGACTCCGAATGTTCCCATACTGAGTCCTTTAATCCCTTTAAAATGGTCATCATGCCTTCTTCATACACGCTGTTTCCCTGCAGAAACTCAAAGGACCTGCGATAATCGGTGGTCTGCCCAAATGTTAAACCAGTGGTCAGCATCACCATGCACAACAATAAAATCTTTTTCATTCCCTTTTTGGTTTAAAATTTTCGTTTGTTAAGGATTTCTTTTGCCGTCCTGACATCTGATTCCGGTGTCCAGCCATTTATCTTTATTTCCTGACTGGTCAGGTTCTCCTGGACCTTTACCCGGGCCGGTCCGCGAGCAGCTGCAATCACCTTATCGTTCCATATTGACGATATCCTTCGGTATTCTGCGAGCAGCCGGTGATAAGATAAAATCCTCTTCCCTCTTTCCAGTATTGTTGTCCGGGCTGCTTCGAGCCTTTCTGAAAGGATAGCGATTTCGCGGGTGTACCAGTCCAGGCTACCATTAACAACGATCTGCGCTCTTGCCATCTGTGGAACAGCTGCAAGCAACTTTCCAGGATCAAAATCCGTTACCCCTTTTAGCTGGCGGGAATAATAAAGTATCCAGAGTGGATCTGTCGCGGAAAGCATTCCGGACATTCCCGCAATCTGTAAAAACGAAGTCTGCGCCAGGGTATCAGACTGCAGTTCATAATCCTTATCTGTCTGCCGCATTCCCGTTACCGAAACGAGGCGCTGATTCTGTGGGCCTACCGGCCCCAATGGACGTAAATCCGTTTTGGGATAGTTGGGGTGAAGCCCCCAGGTCAACCAGTAATACGGATTAAGGCCAAAAAAGCCGGAAGTGGGCGTAAACTTTTTTCTGTCCCACTGTTTAAATACCATGCGTTCCTGCTGGTTGGCAATACTTTCATCCCTGATCTGTTTTTGCGCCTGGGCTGATATAACCGTAGTCAGCAGCATCCAGACTATAAATAAATTCTTCATAAGCTTTAATATTATTTTTTTAAATACCTGGTTTTTGTAATAATGTCGGATACGATCTGTACATCACGGTTGATAAAGCCTTGAAATGGGTTGAGCATCTTGACCACTCCCCCGACCTTTGCCCAATACATTGCTTTCCATGCGCCGTAAGCCAAGCCGCGTATGATCTGAAGATCAGCCCTGATACCTGCAATCAATTCATCCCTGCTGTTATAATCCATCAGAATATTCTGCCCCTCTTTGAGCACAAAACCAGAGATCTCGGTCATCAACTGCGTACTCCTTTTTGAAATGTCCCTGATAATCTGCTCACTAAAGAGCACCAGATAGGGTTCACTTATCCCAAGCTTCCCCATTTCCCTGCCATAACCGATAATCTCTTCGCATATCGCATACATATCACGCAATGCCAGTCCATTCTTCAGCGCTGAATTCACATTGGACAGTGACGAATAGATCATGCTCTGGGCCAGAGCAATACTGGAAGTATTTATATTGATATTGCCCAAGGACTTATTGATCTTGCCCAGCAGTTCGTGATGGCTGATCTCTGCTGCATTTCGAACAAGGGCATTTTCATTTACAATAGCGAGGTGCCTGGCATCAAAAACTACCCGTTGCGCCAAGAGCAAAAACGGACACATGCAAAAAACCATCACATAAAATATTACTTTCATTTTTTCAGGTATTTGGCGTTTTCAAGAATATCCTTTATGATTGCCCGGTCAATAGCTATATACTGCGAAAATGGATTGGCATTTTTGATCATAGCCGAAAGGCTTCCGTATTCAAGGCTCCGAACCAGCGCGGCGGACAGGTTCCTCAAGGCGGACAGCTCGGTGAGCACATGGTCAAACAATATCCTCCTGTCCGAAGCTTTCATCTGGTTCACCGCACCAAGACTGGCGGTAAGCCCAGCCAGATAATAGACCAGGTCACGGGATCTCTCCAACAGGTCAATCTCACTCTGGAGTACCAACGGCAACAGGTAAGGACTTTTCCCCGTCAGTTCATATAACCTATGTTGGTCCTGCGTGATCTGGCTGACCATTGGCACTGCCTGGGTTCCGATGTCCAGCACATCAATTACGGTACCGACAATACCGAAACGAGACTGCAATTCCCGGAAACTGTTTTTAAACTTTGCCAGCAAGGTTCTGTTCGCCTGTTCGTTAACCGTATTGACCGCCTGCCTGTCCCTCGCCTCCGACTGCCGTTCATGCTCACTTTTGGAATCCGAAACAAGCTGATGGATTGCCGGAATGTTGAGCGCTTTTTGCTGGGCCCGCGCTGTGTGCAAACACAGAACAAAAGCCAAAAGTAGAACCAGCACCCTCATCTCTTTAAGTATTTTGCGCCCGATAAAATATCGTTTGCGATGCGCACATCCATATTGACCCAGTCAGACCAGGGATTGAGCGAAGCGAAAATCCCCCGCATCTTTGCCCAGTACATCGCCCGGTGCATCCCATAAGAAGTCCCCCGGAGGATACGCATTTCAGATGCAATATGATTCAGCAATTTCGAGCGTTCCCCGGCATCCATCAGGTTATCCCTTCCCCCCTTGAGGACAAAAGTGCCGACCTCAGAACCTAGCCTGACCGCCCTTAACCTGAATTCACGCGCATTCTGCTCGGCAAACAACAGCAGCACTGGATTAGCCTTTCCAAGCTCAACAGCCTTTTCCACATCCTTGACAATATCAAGCCCGATATCGGTTATCTCCTTAACGGACATCAGGTTGTTGAGTATCGCCGATACTTCTGTAAGTCCCCGATATATCCTGTCCTGCATATCGTTCACCACAACAAGCTGTCCGGTTACCAACAGCTGTCCCTTTGAGATCAGGCTTAAATTGTCATTGGTACGGTTTAACTGCCTGTTGATAATTCCCGAATGGCCCGCAATGGCGGCTGAAGTAACCGGATCCACATAAAGAGTCTGTGCATTTATGCTCCCGCATAACAAAGCACAAAAAATAATTAGAAGTACTTTCATGATTTTAAGTTTTTAAGAGTCAGTTAATGATCCAGACGCGCCCGAATTGACCTGTTTAACGAAATCACCAAGGGAAAGTCCGGAACTTTTAAGATCACCAATAAAGGCTTCGAGTGCCTTAGGGTAAGAACCAGCCCTTGCCAGATAACTTTCCACAGCCAGCTTTTCAGGTTTTTCCGTGGTATAGGTCAGGTACTGCTGAAGTGAAACCTCTACCCCATAAACCTCTCCAACGTCTCCCCTTCTGATATACACTTCCTTAAAGGGGCTCCTGCCATCGCGGTTATCCAGTTGATTGGTGCTGAAAATCTTGTTCCTTTCAGTCTTTGAAATAGAGAGCATCGCCGCTATTTCATTGTAATTGTCGCGGAATTTGGCCTGATCGAGCAGGATGACAGTATCCGAACTGCTTATAATGGTATCTTTTACCACTGCATTACCGATCACGTCCGCGAGATCCTGGGTCACCAGTATCAATTCGCCCCAGAATTTCCTGACCGTTTTATCGACATAGATCAGGAAACCTACCATTAGGGGTGACGAAATCGCTTTCCATGCTTCCTCGATGACCAATGATTTCCGCTGAAAATTCCTGTAGCGCATTTTCTGGATGAAAATGTCCATTATATTCAGCGTAACGATCGCGAAAAGCAAAGCATGCTCTTTAATGCTGTCAATTTCAAATACGATTAGCCGCTCATTCAGCAAGGACTTATCCGCATCTTCATTAAGTATGGTGCCAAATTCCCCACCAGTACAAAATTTGCGCATGATAAAACGGAAACCTTCAAAATCAAAAGGAACATTATCCTCCTTCATGATCATTGGGATCTTTTCCATTGCATAAGCATAGAAAGAATCAAATTTGAGTTTTTTGATCCCTGAAGATTCTCCCATCGAAAACCATTTTGCATAGTAAGAAGTAATCACTTCAGAGATCACATCCCTTTCCAGCTGGCTCGCATCGCCTTCCGGTCCTTTTAGACAGACGAGGGCCAGAACCAGTATAAATTCCTTCTTTTCAATATTGTACTCTTCTTCGCTAATCGTAAAAGGATTCATCGTTATGGGACTGTTATCGCTATAAGTGATATACCTGCCGTCGGCATACCGGCACAGCCCTGAATAGGAATGACCTGTATCGATGATGACGGTATCCACATTGTATAGCAGATACTGTTCGCACAGGGAATTCATGAAAAAGGACTTACCGGTACCAGACGGACCAAGAACGAATTTATTCCGGTTTGTGATCCTTCCGGAAGACATCGGCAGATCCGCAAGATCAATAGCGATCGGGATCCCAGACCTGTCCGTAAAACGGACGAGAAATCCTGACTTTTCATCCCTGGGAAGGCTTTCTTTTAACAAAAGACATATGGCAGCTTCGGCAGTGGTTAGAAACCAGTCATACTTCCTGAGTTCGGCAGCATTACCAGGTAACGCCGTCCTGAATAATTCCAGCTGGTTATAGGCATTCCTGCTCGGGATGATCCCGGTCCGGAACAGTGCGCTTTCAATATAATTATAAGCCCTGTTGACTAATGATTTTTCAGCACATACAATGATATTAAAATGCGCATTGACCAGTAACCTGCCATCCCTGGCCACATCATCCAGCAATAGAGAGATATCCTCCACACACAGATTATTTGCAGGATCGGGTATTCCACTATGCCTTTTCCGCTTAAGTTCCATCTGCCTGACCATCATGGTCTGTGAAGGTATTTCAAGAATCTGGTTATACAGAACGGAGGAACAGTCGGGTACTTTAAAAAGAAACGAAAGCATATCAGTAGGAAATCCCTTAAGACTTTCTTTGTCCGATAGCTTTACCGATGTTGGAAGCATGGCAGGAAGATCGACCTGGTCGATATTGATCAGCGGTATGGAACGGAAACAACGGGTTCCAATATTTACTTCGGTATCCGTGGGATGATAATTGTCCAGTGAAACGCTTTCCTCGCCAAACTGCATGGACATCACCCTCATGATAAACAGGTTGATCTCTCTTTCCCTCAGTACCCTTGGTTCCATTCCCGAATTGCCCAGCAGCCCAATAACCTTGGCAACAGTTACCTTAAACTCAGCAAGCGACTTTTTATCGTGCACAAAAAATGCCCTATTTTTTACCTGCCTGGTAATGGTGAGCACCGTCAGGAGTTTTACATACGGTCTGCCCTCAAAATGCCTGTTATAACTATCCTGTAGGTATTCATCAGCAACCTTGTACTGGCATTCAGCCTTGTAGATTATATCCTGCTTCTGAATGATATGGCCTTCGCCAATAACCCTGGACAGGTTAACGAAAAGCTCATGAAAATTATCATAAGCTCCATGATCACCTCCGAACCTGAGCACCGGATTGGTAATATCGATCAGCACAGAGAATTCACCGTTCAGCCCATATAAAATATCCAATTCCGGATCTATATCAATGCCCAGATAGGGTATCCTAAATTCTTTTTGTCTTACCATAAAGATTGATTTTTGAAAGATGGTTGGTCTGAAGAAAGATCCCATTGGAACGGGTCTTATTGTGCAATCCCCTCTTTTGGCATTTACCGATATAAAACAAACCACCAATGATCATCATAAGCATAATCACCGCGCCTAAATACATATTGATGAGCGCCATGGTCAGCGCACCTGTAACCAACGAAAGCAGCAGGATACCTACTCCCCAATAAATAAAACGTCCTTTAAAGCCTTTATAAGTCAATGGCCGCTGTAGGCCCCTGTAGACCGGAAAAAAACCTTCCATAACTATAACCCAAAGAAAGCTTTAACAATAAGGGACGAGAGTACCAGAAAGAGACAGGAACCTCCCCAGCCCATTAACTCCTTGTTGATGTCCTGATCTCCACTGTTCCATTTGGAATACACCCGGATACCGCCGACTATACCGACCAGTCCACCGATCACCAACGCAATATTGGTTGCCGGATCTATATAGGTCTTAAGCGTACTGGTAGCGGTGTTCAGTCCGTTTACCCCACTTTGTGCTATAACGTATCCATTAATTGTACACAGGTATAAAAAAATGATAAACCTTAAATTTTTGATATTTTTCATTTGATTGGGATTTAGATAAATTGATAAGAAATAAAAAAACCGCCATCAGCGGTTAGCAATACGGCGGCTCAGAGTCCGAAGACATGCACCAGCACGATATGGATGACGATGATAAACAGCGCAGAAAAAAACCATGCCGGGATATCCGCACTCACATCTTTGCCCATCTGCATTTTATGGTATACATGGACTGCGCCAATAACGGAAATAAGTGCGGCCAATACAAATGACAAGTCCCTCATGGAAAAAAATGACTCCCTGATAAAACTCCTTGCTTCTCCCATTTCTGCGATTCCAGGCTGGGCGAAGGCCGCTGTACAGGTCAACATACAGATGACCACGAACATCAAAATTTTGACTTCCATTGTTAGAAGGATACCGAAGAAGTGTACTCGATAGACTCGGAACGCGCAAGGGCAAAAAGCTCTTTTATGGAAACCCCTCCAGAAAATATGATCGGAGGCTCCTCTAGTTCCCCATCATCCAGGAAATAATCAATCTCTTCATCTTCGATCTCCTTGAGTGACACTTTTTCAGGTTCGGGAAGATCAATAACCACAGTGGTTTCGTTTGCATTTTCCGCATCGATCTGCCTCCTGTTTCTTGACAGATCGAAAGCGATTAGCCCTGAATAATAAAATGCATAGATGCACAGCATCCAGGACAGGAATTGTATCCAGCTCATAGTTCAAAATTTTCTAAAGATGTTTTAATAAACTTTTTGATCTCGGGATGCTGCTCAAAAAGCCTGTTTAGGGCAAAGGCTATTACCCGGTTCATATCAAGGCCTGAGGCCAGCTTTAGCCTGTTGAGCAGCTGCACTATTCTATTGTTCAGCCTGGGATGCAGCATATGGGTGTTGCCGGAACAATCAAAATCCCTGATCAAGGCGATGATGTCCGGCTCATTAACACCTACTTGATTTGGTCTGCCGGCGCTTTTTCCATGCGTAACGGGATCCTTATTGGTAGGTCCAATTTCTGGCGGCCTGATGCTCTTTCTGATCTCATCGGCCAGGGTTTTGATCTCTGCTTTCATAAATTGCTTTTAAGGTACAGGTGCGGTGGTTTCGATGTGATCAGCATAGATCTGATCAAATACAGGGATAATCACCGGAAAAAGGGATAAAGGCGTTTGAGCGGTATCGGTCCGCTGGAAATCCACACGGTCTGATATCGGAGCAGTAATTTTTCCGAATTTTGAAAGCTGCTCCTCCACTTCCGCTGCCGTATCATACCTGACATTTCCTTTGACGCGGTTCGGGATAAAGACCAGGTGTCCCGATGGGTTGATCTTTTTCAGCACGACTGAAAATAGAACGGTTGAATCGAAGCTGAACTCATCATAAGAGAACGGGCATAGTACCAGATCGGCTGAACTGAAAACCGGAATAAGCCCGTCATCATCCAGTTTCCCAGGCAGGTCAATGATCACAATGTGTTCCCTGCTCTGGCTGAGCACGGTATACATGGAAGGAAAATGTTCCAGTCCAGCGGCAATGATCTCATAATGCCCGGGCGTTTCAGCCAGCTTGGCCTTTTCGTATTTCTGGGCAAGTGACTGCTGATAGTCCATATCGATCACGGTCACCTTCCGTTTTTTGACCAGCGTTAAAAAGTTGGCCAATAAAAGGGTGAGCGTACTTTTCCCCGCCCCTCCCTTCTGGTTTCCAATAATAATTAGCATAATAAAAAAGGTTTAAAAATTAACGGGTATTTGTACGGGCCTTACCCTTGCGCTGACGGTTGCGACCAAGAATAGCTTCATCATCGATATCCTCCTGGAGATCAAACGTCCTGACAGGCTCTTCATATAACCCCGCCCCCTCCAATTCAGAAATAATGTAATTCACTTCAATACTGGGATCTGCATAGGATATCCTATAGTCCCGAGGCTTTACATCATTTTGACGATCAACATTCAACAGCGCGATAATATCACGAAAATGCATCACCTCGGAACCTTTCATAACCGTTTTACGGGAATGGTCAATAATGGTATATCCGTAAGGAACTTCACTATCCTTACTGTGAAAGACCAGTTCAGCTCCTGTTTTCTTTTTGACCATCCTTGAAAATCCTTGCAATTCTGATCTGATATCGGTTTTTGGAGAAAGAAGATCAGGGTTTGATAAGCGTTCGGTCAGGATTTTTGAAAAGATAGCCTTCAGCTGTCTGTACCCATTTTTATCCCTGCCCTGATCCTGGCATAAAGATTCAATAGCTGAGATCTTTAAGGTGGAAATCAATTTCCCGGACCGGGACACTTCCATGTTTTCCTTTTCAAAACGGACCTCAAATCCCATTCTTTCCAAAAGGGTTCGCACCTGTGCAACAGTAGTGAAACGGTATTTAAGCAACTTATCAAGCTTTGCTATATCAGCTTGCTCCCGCTTCACTACATTAGAAAGTGCCCTGACTGCCCGGAGTTTTTCAAAGGCCGAAGAGATTTTCCTCCCATTCTTATCGATCCTGGTCGAAACGATATGTACATGGTTGTTTTCCGTGTCATTGTGAAAAATTACCAGATATGGATTTTCACCATAACCCATTTTCGCCATCCACTCTTCGGCAGTATCCAAAAGTTCTTCTTTCGATGTCATTTTACCCTTAGCAGAGATCACCGCATGGAACTGCGGTTTACTTACCCTTTTGTTTACCACAGATACAGCTTTCAGATAATTGATAAAATCCTTTGGCCCAATTTTGTCCAGTCCCATTAGGCTACCGAAGTTCCGGACCTTTAAAAGCTCCCCCTTTCCAGAGCGCATCTTCTCGTGGTTATATCTTACTCCCGCAAAAGTCGCAGAAGAGCTGAGTATCTTTACGATCATATAGCTGAATCACTTTGCAACCTGCTCAGCAGATCACGGGATTATAATAAAGCTAGATAACCAGCTCCGTTGTTTTACAGTTGCCTCCGTAACCAGCTAGCGGTATTTCCAGCTCTCGGGCTATATTCGAAACCAGCAATCTATGTAGCCTATAAACCGGTTACCAAACTACCAATGGAGCTCCGCAACTGTATAACAATGTAACAATAGAACACTAAAACAGCATAACCGGTTATGCACCTAACTACATAGCACCTTAGCTGCCCATCAACCTTAACATTCTTCTGATTTCCATATTGAGATTTTTTAAAAGAATAGAATGTTTATCAAGCTCTTTACTATACCTGGTGAAGATTACCGGCGAGAGCACCCGCTGCTTGTTCAATATATTGGCGTACCTGGCGAGCTGATTTATATTATTTCCTGTTCTGGAAAGTTCCAACCCGATCTGATCAATACTCCCTAAAACCGATCGCCCGTCAAAAATTAACTGAACGTTAACCTCAAGCACCCTTTTTCTGATGATATCAGTCCTTTTTAACCCAAGAAGTTTTTCAAGGGATACAATAGAACTAAATTCTTCCTCCGAAAACCGTACACTTATCTTTCTGTTTCTCTTGCCACTTTTGAGGTGAGGCCGCCCAATCTGTTTTATCTTTTCTGCCATTCCAATATCATCTAAAAGAGAAAACGAGTTGCGAGTTTTCTCATCCCCAAATGCTCCGCTTTGGGGCAAGATTCTTTTTGGAGGTATAATCCGCAGGATTATTGTCCGACAAAAAGACATCTTGCGGGTATAAAAAAACTAAGGATTTTCCTGCAAAACCTACATCTGTAAAATTGACATTCCTTTTATTTACTAAAAACCAGGACATAAAAAAAGGGGCCGAATGGCCCCTCCCACCTAAACTAAAAACAAAAAAAACAAGTCTTCAATACGGTATACCGGGATTACTCACGTAAGTCCATACGGACCTGGCCGTCGCCTGCCTCTGCGCTTTCGTTTATTGAAATGATCTCAACTTCGCATGAATTTTCCGCTCCTCACGGAATAATGCTTCATCCCACAATTTCAAAGAACAGGTGCATGGCACCTATCTATTCCCATTAGCATAAAAGACTATCTTTTGAAAGAAGATCCTTTACTTGATCATCTGGAACCGCATCTTCGATGAGGGCACCATGGATCCAGGTAATTTTTAGATTGTTATTCAGTTAGTCCCAAAACAGGTTATCCCGTTTCAATGACCAAACGTATCCAGTAATTGACAGTGATGAAATTTTTGACCTGAAATGGCCTGAATTGGCCGATGGATGGTCTACAAGTGACCCCAGTACCTTCGATCGTAAAGTGGATTTTTTAAATGGAGAGGACCGCGAAGAAACGCGAGAGGTACGATTTGGCACTAGGCTGGTGCACATTTTAGGGTTGTTCAACACTTTTAGCCTCGCAATATTAAGATACCTGAATAGTCGGATCCTACACCTGCTGTGGATACGGAACACTTTAGAGAAAACCGACTACCATCTCAGGTAGTCTTTATCACGACAGTCTTATTGTTGGCAAAATAAGTTTGGATACCCACGATGGAAAACTCATGAAGAAAGCTAAAATAAAAAAAAGGCATGTTTGGTTCCGCTGACGCTATCGCTGAAGAAAGTAGACTTTCAAAAAGGCTTTTACAAAAGTCCCCCTTGACGAAAATAATCAACTTCAAAAAACCCAATGATATAACAACACCTTTCAAGCCCATTTTATATACCCTGTCGATTATTATTTTTTGGGATGTAACGGCAACAAAGACCTAAGCCCGGTAATTCCGTCCACAGATCTTCTTCAGGGCAATGATCAGATCTCAAAGTGTATCACGCAATACGTCAACTCCGACTCTGATTTTAGTGCGTTTGACACGCAAGAAAAATCGATGGATAAGCAAACGTTTCTGAACGAAGTACTATCCGGCAGTTACTTACCTTTAAGCTTGAAAACCCAAACAGATGAAAACTCATATCAGCTGTACAAAATTAATGTGCTTATTGAAAACTCGCCAAAATATTATCTTATAGACCAGGCCCGTCAGAGTCTTTTTCAACTTTCGCTCGTCGGCAAACCCGCACCAAAGTTTGAATTTGTAGATTTAGCAGGCCACAAATACGACAACCAAAATACCAGGGAGGGTAATCCTTGTAATGAAAATCTGGTTTATCAGCTGTGTTGCCTGTGTACACGAAATGCCTGAAGTGAATAAAATAGTTAATCAGGATCGTAAGGACATTCTTTTTGTTAGTCTTGCATCAAACAAAGCTGGACCATTAAAGAAATCCCTTAAGCAGGTAACATTCAAATATCAAACTGTAGCGGACGCCCACCATACATGGTTCATTCTATCGGTACCAAGCTATTTCCTCCGCATTTGATTATTGGCAGGGATGGAAGATCAGGAAATTCGCACTACAATATGCTGAGGTTGAAAAGCTACTAAAAACCCTTTAGTAATGAAACAAATTGGAAACAGAGATAGCCTAACAGCATAACGAACCATAAACAGACAAAGCCAGACATTTCTATCTGGCTTTGTAATCTTATTCCTTAATTAGTTTTCTGTTCTTTAGGGAATATTCTACCTTCCAAAGTATATATTATGCGTAATTTTTCGCGGTTCTACAATTTATATTTAATTTATTCCAGAGATAACGGTAACGAAGCGACTTTTACCCATCTATTATCTAAATATTTATAGAAAGCTATTATTCTATTTGCAATGCCCCCAGTGCCAGCTGAGTTTGAAAGAAATCATAATTATCAAGCAAGCCCTATTTTCTGTTTAATAAATAAAGCTTTTAAAAATGAAGTTCTTGTGGAGAGATTTGAACATCACTGCTATTGTTTTAACAAATTGTACTGAATAATTCAGTGAATTGTTTTGAACTTCGACTTTATAGTACCTAACCAAATATTGTATTCGATTTCGAAATGCTTAGTCAAACTGAAATCGACCATAAATCGAAAATGTATGTCTTGGATTACCCATCGTATGTTAGTATTTTCTTTGTTAACTGTAGTTCAGTTAAACGTAGTTAGTGCGCAAACAATAACTGATAGTCTTTTTGTGGCTAGTACAACCGAAATGGCCCATAAAATCTTCTTCAATAATCAGGAAGCGACAATGCCAATATTCAAAGGAAAGATCTATAATATCCATCCTAAATTTAAGGACAACAAACATGCTTTTTTTCAAAGTGATCATTATGCAAAGGGAGGAATAGCCTATGATGGCATTTTTTACCCGGAGTTAAGTATGAAGTACGACATTATAAAGGATGAACTATTGCTTTTAGCACCTGATCATATTGAGGGGGTCGTATTACAACGAGAATATGTTAATTCCTTTACGCTGTATGAACATCAATTTATCAATCTCAAACCAGCAACTTCACTTAAGGGAATTTCAGCTGGTTACTATGACTTACTTTATAAGGGTAAAATTTGCTTGCTAGTTAAGAGACAAAAAGAAATTACCGAAAAGATAGAAGAGCAAATTGAGAAATTTATAAGTCCGAAAGACAGCTATTATTTGCTTAAAGATTCAAGTTATCAACAGATCAGCAGCAAGCAAGACTTGCTAAGGTTGCTCAAATCTACCAACGATAAAAATCAAGCATACATTAAAGCTAACAAATTAAACTTCGGGAAAGACTTTGAGCGATCTGTTTTGATGCTAGTAGGATTTCATGATTCAATTTCTAAGTAAAATGAAATATAAACGCCTTCTATTGCTCATTTGGATGTTGTTTTCAGTATTGTGGTTGAAAGGACAGACCTTAAACAACAAAATCAACATTAAGCTCCATAATCAGCCGATTAGCGAACTGGTAAAACAGATAGAAGCGCAAAGTCATTATCATCTTTATTATGATGAAAACCATTTCAGTTCATTTACGTTATCGATAGATATCAAGGGCGGCACCGTTGAAGAGGTGTTGGATAAGGCCTTTATGGGGACTGATGTTAAGTTTGCTATTTTTGGGAAATCAGTATTTTTAACCAAGGCTGTAAATATTGTTACTACACTGCCCTCTCAGGTAGGCGATGTGCCTAAAGACCCTAAGCTCCTTTTGGGGGCAGATCTTTCTACTCCTGCCGTTCCAAACCCTGTTGTAACAAACACCAAGTCATTAGCGCTAAATGAAGTGGTGATAACTGGAGATAAATCTACGAATGTTACGGGGACGCAAATGGGAGTTCAAAAGCTTGATATCAAGACCATCAAGCAGGTGCCTACAGTTTTCGGTGAAGTTGACGTGCTGAGGGTAATACTCACGCTTCCAGGTGTAAAATCAGTTGGTGAATCTAGTGCTGGATTTAACGTACGTGGAGGTTCTACAGATCAGAATCTGATTCTCTTCGATGAAGCCACTATTTATAACCCCACCCACTTTTTTGGCTTTTTTTCTGCATTTAGCCCAGACATTATCCAAGATGTTAAACTATTTAAGAACAGTATTCCAGCCAAATACGGCGGTCGGCTCTCTTCAGTGTTGGAAATGAATGTGAGGGAGGGCAACAAAAAGAAATTCGAAGGTACTGCGGGCATAGGTTTGCTAACCAGTAGATTAAATATCGAAGGTCCAATTTTAAAGGATAAAACTTCCTTTATTATCGGTGGCAGAACCACCTACTCTAACTGGATTACAAAATTACTACCCAAAAACTCAGCATATAGGAGAGCTGAAGCCAGTTTCTATGATTTGAATGTTGCTATTAATCATCAGCAAAATAAAAACAACAGTTTCTACATTACTGGATATTTAAGCAATGATAGGTCAAGTTTAGCAACGGATACCACTTTTCAGTACAGTAACCGAAATTTATCATTGCGTTGGAAGCACATTTTCAACGAGAAATTCTATAGCCAAATTACGACTGGGCTTGATGAATATCATTATGATAATTTCAGCAACTATCAAGAAGAAACCGATTACCGGTTAACATTCAGCATTAAACAAACCCGGTTCACAACAAACTTCAAGTATGCTCCTAATCGGCGGATGAACATTGAATTTGGAACCAACTCCATATTATACAACAATAAGCCAGGTTCTTTGCAGCCGTACAATGAGCAGTCGTTGGTTGTTGCTGATCTTTTGCCGAAGGAACAGGGCATAGAAAATGCGGTGTTTGCCGAGCAAAGTTATGAGCTTACGCCAGCGATTACGCTCAATACGGGGTTACGCTATTCTTTATACACAAGTTTAGGGCCATCAACTCAGCAGATCTATGCCGAGAATCTCGGTAAAAGTGATGCGAATATCGAATCGACACAGGAGTATGGGGCTGGAAAAGCCTTTAATACCTACCACGGGCCAGAATATAGATTAGGCGCAACTTTTTTATTGAATGAGAATTTATCTATTAAGGCGGGTTATAATACCCAACGGCAGTACATCCACATGATGTCCAATACTACTTCTATGTCTCCCACTGATATCTGGAAATTAAGTGACCTGAACATTGCACCACAAACTGGCGAGCAATTTTCTTTAGGTATTTACAAGAATTTTAAGTCGAACCGCATTGAAGCATCTGTTGAAGGATATTATAAAAACATCAACAATTTTTTGGATTACAAAAGTGGGGCTCAACTAATTCTAAATCATAAAATAGAGCAGGATGTGCTGCCTACAAAGGGAAAGGCTTATGGGATCGAATTTCTCCTTAAGAAATCAGTTGGCCGGTTAAACGGTTGGGTCAGTTACACCTATTCAAGAATAATGCTGAAGACCGAAGATGTACAGGGTTCTAATTCGATTAACCAAGGAAAGTTTTATCCGGCTAATTACGACAAACCTCATGATGCCACGCTTATTGGCAATTACCAATTTTCACAACGTTTTAGTGTTTCCCTCAATGTTACCTACAGCACAGGCAGGCCAATTACGCTTCCTGTCGGGAAGTATTTTTCTAATGGTGGACAGCGATTGCTCTATTCAGAAAGAAATCAATATCGTATTCCAAACTATTTCAGGTCAGATATTTCACTCAATATTTTGGGGAATCACAAGGTAAAGCAATTAACACATAACTCTTGGACCATTGGGGTATACAATTTAACCAATCGAAAAAACGCATTTTCAACTTTCTTCGTCAGTGAAAACAAGGTCATCAATGGCTATCAACTCTCGATTTTTGGAACCGCAATTCCTTTTGTAAACTATAATATTCGTTTCAAATGAAAGCACTTAGACTGATTATATTCGCATGTTGCGTACTCAATTTTGCTTGTAAAGATTCTTTCAAGCCCGAGATAGATAACAAATATAAAGATCTACTTGTTGTAGAGGGATTTATAGATATAGGTGGCATCACTACTATTAAAGTAGCTAGATCAGTTGATCTATCAGATTCTAGGTCATCAGCTCCAGAGAAAAATGCTATCGTTTCGGTATTGGGCGAAGATGCTATAGAAACTAAAGGTACAACTAACGATCTTGGCGAGTGCTCTTTATCCACTCAAAGTTTAAACCTAACAAAGAAATATAAGCTCAGAATTATTCTCTCTGATACTAAGATCTACGAGACCGGTTTTTTAAGCAGCAAGGCAACACCTGAAATTGACGATCTCCGATTTTCGGCCACCGAAAATGGCTTCAATATATTGCTCAACACCCATGATCCGAACAATGCTACAAAATACTACACTTGGGATTATAAAGAAACCTGGGAGGTGAGGGTACCATTTGTATCTACCCATGAATTTAGAAATTCAGAAGTTGTGTTGCGAGATCCAAATATAAACATTCAACTTTGTTGGGCCAATTCGAGCTCATCAAATATCTTATTGGGTTCTACAGCACGTTTATCCCAAGATAAAATAACTGATGCACCAATGACTTTTGTAGCAGGCAATTCAATTAAAGTAGCCTATTTATACAGCATTCTTGTGAAGCAATATGGGCTTTCAAAGGAAGCTTATGAGTACCTAGAGAATCTGAAGAAAAACACAGAGCAGATCGGTGGCATCTTTGATCCCCAACCCTCTGAACTAAAAGGCAACATTACGTGTATCTCAGATCCAAAAGAACAGGTTATGGGTTGGATCAGTGCTGGCCGCATGGTGCAAAAGAGATTGTTTATTAAGGATAGCGATAAACCATCCGTCGGCTCAAATTGGGTTTATGTCCAACCATGCGAATCAGTAATTATTCCAAAGGACAGCTTAATTAATTATATCCGTGCCAATAAGGTTATCGTAAATGAACAATCTTGGATTGCTCCCGGGACTACAGCGCCAATATTATATCGATATACGATGAGTACAGCAGCCTGTATAGATTGTCGTTTAAAGGGATCGAATATTAAACCATCATTTTGGCCAAATTAATATTTGCTACATGAGAAAACTAACATTTATTCTATTTTGGGTTTTAAGCATGCTATTGACCACTGTTAACGCTCAGATTGTTGACACTACAATTGCACATCAGTTCAGTAATTATCTGACCAATAATTTACAGGAAAAGATGTATGTGCACACAGACAAGGAATCTTATTTAGCTGGAGAAATGATCTGGTTTAAGTTATACACTGTAGAGGCCTATACTAATCGGCCAATCAATTTAAGTAAGATAGCTTATGTAGAACTTCTTGATTCGGAAAACAAAGCAGTATTGCAGGCTAAAATAGTAATGGAAGGTGGCAATGGCAACGGATATTTCTATCTTCCTCTTTCCTTGCGGTCTGGAAATTTTGTTTTGAGGACGTACACAAATTGGATGAAGAATTTTGATGTGAATTATTTTTTCCACAAGCAACTAACAATCTATAATACATTAAAAGCTGATCCCCCTGCTATTCCATCGGCAACTATCACTACGCCTGCAATTCAATTCTTTCCAGAAGGTGGGAATTTAGTATCAGGTCTTATTAGCAAAATTGCTTTCAAGGCGGTAGATGCAAGCGGAAAGCCACTGCAGTTTAAAGGAGCAATTACTGACAGCAGAAACGATACACTGGTGAAGTTCAGCCCTCAACAATTCGGATTGGGAAGTTTTTATTTCAAACCGCAAGATCACATTAATTATAGCATTTGTATTCAGCCAATGGCGGGAAAACCATTTTACGCGACATTGCCTAAAATATTTGCAGTGGGGACCGTTATGAGTATTAAAGCTGATGGAGACTCTGTTCTGAAGATAAGCATTCAGGATAATCAGCACCAAGATCAATATGGTATTCTATTTGTTCACTCCGGAAGAAAAGTAGTTTTCAGCAAAAGGATTACTGCGATAGATATCGCCACAGGCATTAGTATTTCTAAAGATTTGCTTGGTGATGGAATTACTCATTTTACTTTATTTAATACAGATTTGGAACCCATTTGCGAGCGATTATATTTCAAGAAACCAAACTCATTGTTAGCAGTAACCATATCGGCAAAACAAAAGGAATTTTCGACAAGAGAAAAGATAGCGCTATTCATTAATCAAACCCAACAGGGTAAACCGATTGCCACAAATTTTTCTATTGCTGTATATCAAGCTGATTCGGTTGAACATCTTAATGATATAACTTCTAGTTTGTGGTTAACTTCTGAATTAAAAGGTAAAATTGATTATCCCGAATGGTATCTCAAAAATGCGGCTAGTGAAGCTACAGATCTGCTCATGTTGACCCATGGTTGGAGACGTTTTGAATGGAAGCATATTTTAAAAGGGCCAAGCGGGAATTTGCTGTATCAACCTGAAATCGTTGGGCAAATTATCAGTGGCCAAATATCAGGATCAACACAGCGATCTTCTTTAGCTAGTTCTTCGGTTTATCTATCTATTCCTGGCAAGAACTACAGTTTTTATACCACTCCTATTGGCAATGATGGCAATTTCATTTTTTTTACTAAGTATTTTTATGGAAGGAAGAAAATTATTGTTCAGGCAGATCCTCGAGTGGATAGCTTAGGCAAGATAACATTGAGATCACCTTATGTTAGCCAATTTTCGGATTACAGGTTGCCAACATTCCACAACAATTATGAAGCTCAAAAATTGATTGATCGAAGTGTTGCTATGCAGGTTCATAATGCATTTAATGCTAATCATTTAAAAAGGGAAACGACTGTAAGTATTGATACAACAGTTTTCTATTATAAGGCAGACAAAAGCTATCTATTAGACGACTATGTAAGGTTTCCAAAAATGGAGGAGGTATTGCGAGAGTACGTTTTTGAAGTGTCTATCATTAAGCGAAATAAAAATTATTATCTAAATACATTTGATATTGGGAGCCAAAAATTCCTTGAATCTTCTCCTTTAATACTTGTGGATGGGCTCCCGCTTTTTGATGATGGAAATGCGCTGATGATGAAGGATCCCAAAACCATCAAAAAGTTAGCGATTGTTGCAAGTCGTTATGCTAATGGAAACGACAAGTTTGAGGGAATTCTGGACCTACAGACCTATGCAGGCGACTTAAATGGGACATCAATTCCTACACACGCCCTGCAGCTTGATTACGAAGGGCTACAAATTAATAGAGCCTTTTATGCACCAATGTATGATGGTGATGTTTCCATGTTGACTAGACTTGCAGACTTCCGAAGTACATTATTTTGGAGCCCGAATAATACAACCAAAAATGATGGAAAGGCAACAATCAGCTTTTTCAGCTCTGACTTTGAGGGAAATTATGTGGTGGTGGTTCAGTCATTATCGCCCAATGGCGGTACTGGGACTGGTTATGCCAATTTCAAGGTATTGAAGAAAAATTAACCGTTCGGAGTAAACAGCAGCACTAATATTCGGCAACTAATTAAAGCGCTAGAAATGCAATTTGATTAATGACTTAAATGATAAATATGTTAAAATACACGATGTTCCTTTTGATACTAGTGATGAATTCTTATTGTGCAAATGCACAAACCCACTCATCAATAATCAATTCCTAACCTTCCCCAAGGTTTACTGGCTGGAATTTTTGTTTTGTCATTGCTTTTTGCTGCCATTTTCTTGTCTTTTAGTAATAAGCTATTTGGGGAAGGCATAGAATGCAAAGTTACTGAGCATAGCAAACACAGTGGCGAACGAACTAACGCACACCAAAAAACTATTTATCAAGGATTTAGTCCTTTATGTACAGGAATAATACCCATCCATGTAAAAGAGATTTCGACCACAATAACAATATGGCTACAATGGCTAAATTTGACTACTTAAAAATATTGTCTGTAGTAGTCATCACATCTCACAAAGTAGATATACAAATACACCCATACATTCAAACCAATCAGCCAATGAAAAACGCAAAAATCTTACTATTACTGATTTTCGCGGTCTTTCTTTTTGCAAATTCCTGCAAAAAGGACCATGACAATCTCTTAGAAGACCTTCCCTCGAACTCAAGCTTAATCACCGAAGCAAAAAAATACTACAGCACCACGGTTAAAAAAGATTTTGCATCAACAGCCCAGTTAAAAAAATTTGAGGGCAGCCAGCCGATGTGGGACAATTCTGCACGCGCCATACAGAATAATGGTACCAACATCATACTAACGGATTATCCCGCATATAACATGAAGAGCCGTGCATTTGCATTTGCGCGCAGTTATGTCTTCGTCGAAAATAAAACCAAGGTTAAAGACGGTTTTATTGTAGAAGTCTTCGGGGATAAATCCTTTCTTGATGAAAATGCCAAAAAGATTTTTATCAGCTACAACAGCGAAAATATTGCAGGCTTCACCGGAAGGATCATGATTTACGACCTTGATTATAAGCTGATCGATGGCCGGATATTCAAAGATGGCGTCAAAACCACAGGCCGGTCGAGCATATCGGCAAGGAGAAAGGCAAATGGAAAGGCATCAACCGAGTCACTGGTTACCACAATGAGCGAGGGTCAATGCATCGACTGGTATATGGTATCAACCTGGTACGATGATTCTGGGCAGCCTATCAAGAGCGACGAGGTACTTCTGTACACCACATGCTCAAATGGAGGCTCCGGAACTGAACCGGGAGGTGGCGGCCTGGGCGTCATTACCGACTGTGCAGGTGTAGAAAACGGAGCTGCACAAATGGCATCCTGCGGATGTATCCGTGGAACAACTGGTATCCCTTCATGTCCCAAAGATCCGTGCGTTGAACGGAACAATGTTTCTTCACGTGCACAGAGCAGTGCAGTTTCTTCACAGAAATCAACAATAATAAGTAATTCGACTAATGTGGAATGGGGAGCTGAGCAGAACATCAACGCGTGGCCTGGAGGAACCTCGTATAATCAGGTAGATGCAAGAACGAATGCCGCAACAAACAACTTTAGCCCAAATTTCACCTGGAACGCAACCAATGGATATACGCTTGGTGCGGCCCATGGACATCCCGGAGGAACAGGACCTTCACCTGCAGACGTTTTTTGGGCAACTGAGAATGTTGGCAGTTCAGCACTCAGGGCAGCAGGCCCTGATGCAACCGCATATTACGAAACTAATGTTACTGTCACCACCTATACCCCAAACGGCACGACTTATGTAGTACAGATCAATGACTGGCCCGGGATGATCGCAGAAAATTTAAATAATTTTAAAGGGAATGAGGCCAATTTTAACTATAATTACCAGCAGGAGGCACAAAACTATCTGATTGCCAACAACTCAACAGATGTCGGTGCAGCAGGAGTCTGGGCACTTATGAGCCTCTTTGGAGATAAAATCACCATTTATAAAGCGGAGCCGGGATCAAATGACCTCAGTCCTGTAGAAAAGATCGGTTTCACCGTACAAGATAAAATTTGCTTACACTAAACATTAACATAGCATGAAATCAAAAATCATATTGATGATCCTGACCGGGATATTTTTCATCCAGTCGGAATCTTATTCGCAGGAAAGTACCCTGAACAGAAATACCACATTTTCCGTACCTGAAGGTTTTGTAAAACAGACCGAGTCAAACAGGCTTGCCATGACAAAATCAAACCAAATGAAGGCGGCTGCCCTTCCCAAAGGACTCAACAGGCTGATGTATTCTTATCAGGATGTATTTGTAACACTTTCCTCAACCGACAAACCGCAGAAAGCCGACCTGGAAACATTAAAAAAAGGGATGGACGAACTGTCAAAAGGGATACCCTCATACAGCTCAAAAATCATTAACGTAAATGGCAACAAGGTTTTGTTGATCGACAATACAGTAGGAGAACGGATTACTTTTTATGCTACCAATTCAACCGGCAGTTCACTAGTCAACGGTATGCTCGAATTTAACAGGGCCGACCACCAGAAAGCACTGGGCAGTGTCCAGGCCATTCTGAAAAATATCAATTTCAAAAACTAGTCAAGCTTCGCAGAGGTATGGAAGTGCAGGAAAGAAATTTCCATCCCGCAAAGAAATACATTGTATTCTTTACCATTTCTATACTATTTTCAACGCAACTATTTTCAATTGAGCATGCCAGGTCAAATTTTATCGAATATGACAGGCATGCTTTTTATTTTGTCGGGGTTCTGTTGGGCCTGATTTTATCCTTTCGGGAATTCTTCCTCGATATGGCATTGCCTAACAGTATTTTTGCATTATTTACTTCTTTTCTCATACTCAATGTCTTTCTTACCGGTGGAGATTTCCGGTCAGGAGGCCTTATGTTCTGTTTGGCCTTAATTTATTATGTATTCAGGTTTTTACAGGATGGATTGGAAAAAACGTTGGTATATATATTTGTGGTGGTGAACGCGGTCACTTCAGCACTTTTCATAACCGGCGTCCACCCCTTTGGGTTTCTGCTCTATTTTGATATGGATTCATCGATAAACACCGGCGTGAATGCAAATTATTTTGCTTCAGTACTTCCCTTCGCGGCAGTGTTGTGTTTTAGAAGGGACTATTTAATAAAATACAAGTGGTCTTACCCTGTCATTCTATTTCTGACCTTATCATCTGCCTACATCCTAATTGTGTCCAAGTCAAGAATCGGTTATATAGCTGTTTTTGCCGCCCTTGGCTATCTTCTCGTCCATTTGGTAATAAAAAAAAATGGAATACGGCTCGCTATGATCCGCTTAAAGCATTATTTGCTAAGCATCCTATTGGTTAGTATTACGGGCTACGCCATTTACAGCATAAATCCACGATCTGTACAGGGCCGCCTTCTGATTTATAAAGTGAGCGCGCGCATCATAAGGGATTACCCGTTTTTCGGCTGTGGACCCGGAAATTTTAAATCTGTCTACAACATCTACCAGGCTGATTATTTTCGTGAACAGACTTTCCTCAATCACGGGGAACAGCAGGTGGCGGGCAATACTTATGAAGTGTTCAATGAACCCCTCCGCTTATTGGTGGAGCTGGGAATTATTGGCAGTGCTGTTTCATTATTATGCCTGGTCATCTTTTTTCATAAGGTCCGGATCAGCCATCTTCATACCCCAGCCCTTGGGGCAATTGCCTGTTTGATATCCATATCCGTCTGCGGCATGCAGTCATATCCCTTGTCTTCACTCTCCATCCTCGTAAACGGAATATTTTTTGTTTCATTTCTTCCGTTCAAAATCCGAAGGACTGGAATACCTTTAAAAATAGGAAAATACGGCAGATATGTGATATCCTGCATCATTATACTATTTTATGCGGTCATGTCTCATAAAGAGGTTCAGGTAGCTAGTAGCGAATACCGTTGGTCGCGTGCAGCACTGGCTTCCCTGGAGGGAAATTTTTATAGTGTCGAAATGGAATATAGGACTTGCTACCGATACCTGGCACATAATGGCAGGTTTCTCTTTAATTACGGCGCAGAACTAAACAATGCAGGTAAACATAAGGAGGGAATAGAAATCCTGAACCAGGCCGCAAAACTTTTTCCCGATGAAAGGGTTTTCCTTGCTCTGGCAGATGCCTATGAGTCATCAGGTGAAAACGGCAAAGCGCTAAGGTCCTTTGATATGGCGATAAACATTGTGCCCGGCAGGTTTTATTCCAAGTACAAACGGCTTAAGCTGTTGGTACAACTTGGTCACATCTACCAATCGCATATTTATGCAAAGGAGATACTGAATTCTCCGGTAAAAATACCATCACCAGAAATCAACATGATAAGAAAATATGCTACAGAGGTAATGAAAATTGCAAAATGAAGGTAATTACATCTATAGCCGCGTTTGCCTTTTTAGGGTTTTTTACCATGTGTAAGGGAGAAAAGCAAATCCCTGTTGAAATCAATAAAAAACTTGTGATTTCGGCTCCGTGTGACCTGCTTGCCTTCAGTGCAAACCGGGGCAAGTATTTCGCACCCGAAATTATCCGTGGTGGGCTGCGTGGATCCGGGAAGAAAGAAACTACCACGCTTGAAATTGAAAGCAATAAATCTACCTACCCACAGTCCTTTTCATGTGACTGCAAAAAAATCGCAGTGCTATTGGAAAACAGTGATGATATCGGATACAGCCTTATACTTTACGATATAAATAATAAACAACACACGCTAATAGGACGGAACGGAGGGATAAGTTCAGCAGTGTTTTCTCCTAATGCCCCCCACTTGGCCTATATCGAGGGGACATCAATAAGGATTTATGATTATTTAAGAAAAACACAGGTTTCGACATCATCCAAAACTATCCGTTTCCGCAGCCTGAACTGGACTTCGGACGGATTATACCTATTGCTCGAAGATCTGGATTCAAATGTATGGAAATACAATATATCAGCTGGCAAATACACAGAGCTGGTACATGCAAAATCCTATTTCTGGGGTTCAAGAAATATTACGCTTGATAATTCGGGAGGAGACGCATTCTTTTACCTTTCGGACGAAGTGAGCGGATTTAACGATATTTTTCATTACAGCAAAGGAAAGAGTGGCCTGGTTTACATGTCAATGCACGATAAATATTTACTGCAGACGCCCCAGTCACTTGATAATCTCTACTTCAGATCTACAGAGGACGGAAACATGGTCATTAAAAACTACAGAAACAATAAACTGCAACAACTAACAAAAGATGGCGTCTACTTCGATTTTTACACCGCTCCAAATAAAACATTTGTCACGCTGTATTCGGATTATTCCACACCAGCGACAGTTTTGATCAAACAAGGCGTAAATACTATATTCTTAGGCCCTAATAGTGAACGTGCAGACTTTGTCAGACCGCAAACCTATAAAAACACAGAGGGCATGGGAAGTTACGTCTACCAGTCATCTGCTCCAAAGCAAAAGTGGGCAGTTTATCTCCACGGGGGGCCTTGGGAAGAATACCAGGTGCGCTATAACGTTTACATACAATCATTATTAAAAAACGGCATCAGCATAATCGCCTTAAATTATCTTGGCTCGACAGGTGCCGGCAACAAATATGAATCAAGGGAAGATGCACAGCTTGACCAGCACCAGATTCAGAACATCGCGCGTGATCTCAGAGAAATCAGGATTAAATATAGAATAAGAAATCCTATTTCATTAATAGGGGTGAGTTATGGTGCTTTTATTGCAAATAAATACGCAGCCAAATATCCTGATGAGGTAAATAAAGTTGTTGATTTTTCAGGTGTGGCAGATAAATTTTATCCATTCAAATCACAAAGACTGTATATCTATGGGGAAGATGATTTCATGCTAGATAATCCCGGCCGTACAGGTATGTTAGCACAAGCAAAATCAGCAGAAGCAAAAATTGTCATATTGAAAAACGAGGGCCACAATATTTCCCAGCGACAGAACATAAAAACCGTTATACGGGAAATTTCTCATTTTCTTCAGCAATAATAAACCCAGGGATTTTTTTTTGGAAAACCACCGACCGGTAAGCAAAAGATAAGCACGTAAATTTCCAATCCGAAGTACCATAATTTCATTCATCACCAGGATAGGTGGGTATTTCGGCAAAAGTGCTTAACCCGCTACGGCCTTTTCAATTAATAACTTCCAAACTCCTGCGCTTTAGATGCAATACCATCCTGAAATTGCTTCTGTTGTTCATGTGTAGCAGTAATGCCGGACAGTTTAAAGCGGTAACTTATCTTTTGATCAGCACTGGACCATCTACCTAAAATCTGGTTCCCGGATAATGACCAAAAAAACACACCTGAAAAGTTAGTGTCGCCTGCTCCACAGAATAATATTGCCCTTTTCATTCCTATAGCCGTTCAATAATAGATATCCCTTTTGATCATCGTATTTGTAGGCGCCAATTACCCGATGGGCGTTTGTACCTTCCCCCAGGCCCTGTAGATAAAGGGTTATTTTTACTGAATTGTTAAGAGTTCCCTAATTTACTTCTTTCCAGTGTATTAGGAATATCTATGAAGAAATCGGATTGAGAAATTCGCCTAATATTTCTCCGTAGATGCCCTTTTGATACTCTGAGAGGGCTTTTACTTTTTTCATTTTGCTATTTTTAGGGGGTATTTGGCAGACTTTTGTCAGACTATTTACCCTTAATTTCTATTCTAAAATCACGAAAAACATCCTTTTTTTGCAAGGGCAAAACAATTTTATTAATCACCACTTTTTAGCATTAGAAAATTAAACTGTCAGACTTTCGATCTTCTGTCTTTTCTTCCAGTCATTGGTTTCCATTGAGTGAAGAATCAGACTAGGGTTATAGCCAAGGAGCCAGATTTAGCCGATGGAAAGATAATCATCGTTGGATCACCCAGGTAATGAAGCCTAATCGAAAGTAACATTTCTCATCTTATTTGCAATAGTAAGCCTCAAAGTGTCCTTTAAAATCAATATTCTGTTCCGGCCATTTCACATTAACTTGGCCGCTCACCTTATCCCCTGTGATGGAACTGATGGTGATAATGGTTTGTTCTGAAGAGAATAATGAACCATTCTGACCGCTGGGGTCGCCCGGATCATTAACCAGGATATAGGTATCATTGCCAGAAAAAGTGCCTGTCTTTTTGGGCACCGTCAGGCGTATCGAAAAATCACTTAATGGCGAGCTACAGGTTTTAGATCCATCTCCTGCCAGGTATATACTGAACAGGTCTTCGGGGCGATAGTTGTTCATACCAAATTTTGTATAACGCTCCAGTGTCACTTTCGCCGTAAAAGGCGATCCGTATAGCTTTCCTGTAACTACCGCCGGCATATCTACCTCGGGTTGGGGTTGATCTTCCTTTTTCTTACAGCAGGTTAATATACTGATCAGTAAGATTAGACAAAAGAATCGTCTTAGGAGCTGATAAAAAGTCATTGTTATTGGTGTTAGGTAAAAGTATATGGAATTGATAGGATTGAGTAATGCATCATTGAAAGACCGGAATGTTAAGATTTCATCCTGACCGAGCCCAGGCAAACTTCACCTTCTTCGATTCCAGTACCCCATACATTTAAAAATTTAATCCGGTCTCTGGTCAGCGTTTCCAGGTATATCGATTCGCACATGGGTGCCACCGAACCATAGGTTCCGCTCTTGGGGTATTTAGCGGCCAGTTTTGCATCACGAAGCTGAATCCAGAGCCGCTGTGCATTCCTGAATTTTTTAATAAAAGTAGTTTCCCTGAAATAGCTTTTCAGGATCTTTTGGTACACGCCATTTAGTTCCGCACCTGCCTTTTTATAGTCAGAATAGGCATTCATATTCATGGCAGTTTGTGACTGTGCAAAAGTCGAACCGATAAAGAGCATAGTCATGACGACAAAAGCCAACAGGAAAATCGGGGATTGGTAAAGGTTTTTCATGGGTTTGATTATGGATATTCCCAATCTAAACCATAGAAAGATCCTTTTGTTTGAGCAATTTGTCTACCATGCTTGGCCATATCAATACATTTGACCCCTTCTCGCCAATTTACAAATACTCAGCCAATCAAAAACTTACAACAAATCTATTGCTGGTGAGACGGGGTCAATTTATCCCGGTTTATCCAATACAGAACTAAATTGAGAAAAAATGAGGTGATCGTCATAGACTTAATAAACCCTTCACTAAAGCTCATAAAACCTCCAAAGAATTTATCAGCGACCTGCAAAAGCAATTACAGGACTGTAAAACATTTTCAGCAGCTTCAGCCCCGTGTTAAAGATTTGGCACTCAATTATCAGTTTAAACTAAAGATTTACAATAGGCTTAGGACATCTTTTGAAGCGTGATGAAATTAAGTACAGCCTTTACCTTATAGTTTGTCCTGAAGCAAAATATCCTCAACTAACCAGGGTTGAGTTACGCTGAATTAACCCCGTTTCGGTTTACAATAAGATGCACATAAAATTAACTTTATCTCACCATCTGTATTATTTTAAGAAGTTTTTTTCCTATTCTATATTTCCAAAATTTTAGACGCACTGTACCTTGCATGTTCTTTTGTTCTTACATAGCCCAATTGATTGGTAAGCATCGTCGTCTCGTTTATTTGAAAAGCCGGGATATTCTCATGATGATGCCCATATATCCAGTAAGCTGGTTTATATTTCTCAATCATTTCACTTAGTTCTACTGCGAAAGCTTCGTTTAGTGTACTTCCGAGAAATCTAACAGGATAATTGATTAAGGTAGGAACATGATGAGTAACTACAATTTTGTTTTGTCCGGTTTGCTGAGAAAGCTCATCTTCGATAAACGCTAAACTTTGTTTATGCAGGCTAGTAAAATCTACAGGCGTGAATATGTTACCGTGATTACGAATCACATAAAAATCGGATATACAATCGCGAATTTGCCGCTCATTTTGTGGGGTGATATTGGACCACATGGTTGAAAAAATAAGGTCCGAATCAGCAACAGAAATCTTTACATTGTTTACCAACGAAATGTTGTCTTTAATCTTTTCGTTGACGCTTCCCTTGGTTGCAGAAATGAGTGCCGTTATTGAAAAGGTTAAAAAATTAGATCAGTAAACAAAAAAAGGAAAGAACAAATTTTATTTTAATGCTTCTGGGCTTTGCAGTAAATAATGAATTGCAAGCCCAATTGAAGCTAAATGGTCAGCTAGGCGGCCTCAAATCGAATTTGATTGAATATAGCATCTGCTTTAAACAATTCTAAAATTATATTTTGGCGCTAAATCAAAAACAGTAAATTGGTCCTCTATTATACATTAATCAATTTTATTTTTTAATCGCTAAAAATTATGGGTGCTTGGGACTGCGGAATATTTGACGATGATACAGCATACGATTTTGATGGAGAAATCAAAAACGATGCAAGAGAATTTTTTAAATCTTCTTTTGAGAATGCGATGTTATCAGAATATTTAGAATATGAAGAAGGCTTTGCTGCTTTAGTTTCTGCTGCTTACATTGATAACCTCATGAATGGAACTGAATATCGAAATGATAATCAAGAACTTAACGACGAGAGTAATGTGAATGTATTTGGAATATTGCATAAAGATTTGGAAGTTGAAGATTTAAAACCAATAGCTATAGGCGCCTTAAAAAAAGTAATTAATGAAAATTCAGAACTAAATGAACTGTGGGCGGAAAACGAGGAACTTTATCCAAAGTGGAAACAGAATATTTTAGATATTATCCATAGACTCAGTTAATCCGAATATATAATCGGGTGTGCTTTCGGCTAAAAATTTAATATTGTCATAATCGCTGAAGAAGAAAATAAAAAAGGCAATACCGAAAACTAAGGATGAGATGACCAAAGCACATCTTCAATATAGCGGGTAAAAATTGAAAAGGCTTTAAAAAATTAACGTAGTTTTATGGTTTGGCAAATAAGTTCAAAAGTACAATAATATAAAAGCCGCTGTTTAATCATAGCGGCTTTTATGCAATAGATTCTAAAAGTTTTAATATGTCACAGATAGTAGTAGTTTTAGATAGTAAGATTGACACGTCGATCCTATTTGAAGTTAAAAAAATAACGAAAGAAAGTATTGATAAATTAAGGTCCGCTGAAGAAAATGACAAACCAATATATTCCTGCAATCTCTTTTAAAATAACCATGATGAAGTTTCTGGAATCCTTAAAAATCTAATTTCCTTACTAGACAATTCAAGTCCATATAAAATTTACGAACTTGACGAAGATGAAGTATACGATGTGGTAAGGTCTCGAGAACAAGAAATCACGAAAGATACACTTATTAATATTTTGGATTCATTTGACAGGGAGTTTGAAAGGTAACTCGCCTGCTTTTCTAATCAGATTGATCGCCCTAGTCCATTTATCGTATACTTCAATAGGCTTCGGGTAAACCGGAATATCGAATTCCCAGGGAACGAGTACTTCAATATCATTTCTGTCTGCAAGCTCAGGTATCCACTTCCGGATAAATTCCTGTGCCTTGTATTTATTGGATTGGTGGACGGGGTTGGTGTACCAGATCTCAAATGCCTGCATATGCCAGTTCATCCAGTTGGAACTCACATCGTAGTCAATCAACTTGCTTTCAAAATACGCTGCTCCCCAGGTCCAGTCAATCTTTAAATCGTGTGTGAGATAACTGGCACAGTTTACCCTACCCCGGTTACTCATGTATCCCGTCTGATTCAGTTGCCGCATGTGGGCATCTACAAAAGGAATTCCCGTCTGGCCTGAGCACCATCTCTCAAACTTTAGAGGGTCATTTTCCCAAGCTATTTCTTTGTTCTTATACCCTTTAGTCTTAAATATCGCAGTTCCTAACCGCATCCCCTTGAAGGTAAAGTAGTCCCTCCAAACCAATTCAAAAACCAACCACCAGGTACTTTGGTTTTTCTTGACTTTTGATTCGTACGCTTTTAACGTCTCATAGATCTCCCTGGCGGATATGCAACCCAAAGCCAGGTAGGGCGAAAGTTTTGAACTGTAATCCAGTCCATCTGATTTGTTTCTGCTCCACCTGTATCCTGTAAGCAGCTCGGATTTGAACGTATAATATTGCAGCCTTTCCAAGGCCGCAGTTTCGCCACCCTCCACTATCGGACTTGCATCTTTATATTCCTTTTCCTGCAAGCCATAAAGCTTATAAGAAGGAAGCCTTTTTGTTTTTACATCCTTAACAGCATTCAGTTCGAAAGGTGGGTCCATAGTTTGCCTGGGCTCGGCTTCACGTCCGGCAGGAATTCTATAGGCTTTGTTGGTTAGTGGAATCTTAGAAATCGTAAAAGGTATATCATCTTTATGGTACAGTGTTTTGCCCCAGAAAAAATGAAACGCTATGGCCGGAAGTCGATGCATCACCGCCTTAACTAAATTCAATTCGTAGGGCGCATATTCCTCTTCTCCATAAATGTCAGTTATCTCATAGGCTTCAACCAGCTCGGGTATAGTATTTATTGCTGAAGTTTCTGCAATAACTAGATGTCCGCCTAGAGATTCCAGGTTCTTTCTTAAATCAAGAACAGACTGACGCATGAACTTAAACCGGACAGCATCTTTTTTTCGGAAGCCTAACCCTGATTTTTCATAATCGCTTTGCTCAATACAATAACAGAAAACCAAATCGCTGCACTGCTGGTGAGCCCTAATCAGGGCTTCATTATCATGCAATCTTAGATCATTCTTAAACCAAACCAGACCCCGTCTTTTCATTTTAAAATTTTATGTACCTCAAACTGTGCAATGGTCAGGAGCTCCACGGTTTGCATGATTAAACACGTGGGTGCTTCCAGGTAATTGTAACACTATTCCCTATGTGAAAGTTTACGTAAAAGGTTCCTAACATTCATCATTGGCACAAAAAAATAAAACTTAACTGTCTGATTCCTGTTACATAAGAAGATTAATGAAGAAGAAACCCTTATACCTCCAAATTTTAATTCGGCTGGCATTTTTAATACTGCCAATAGTCGCCTTATATTTTTTGGTTGTGTTTAATTACAACCCCCACGAAAACGATGTAAATGGCGAACATCGACACACCATGGGCCCGATGTTTGGTTTTGTGATTTTCAGTAGCATTATCGCAGGCATTTGGCTAACAGCTGTTATAATAGAATTGATTTACAGGTATTTCAATAAAGATAAAAGAGTGGCTTATTGGCTTATCTTTTTAGTTGTTGCGGCAAGCACGGGCATTTTGTTTTTTGTATAAAATCCACTAATTCGACATATGAAATACTTCACCTTCTTATTCCTCCTATTAGCAAACGTTGCTTTCGCACAAACCACCCGTAAAATTGTAAAAGATTTTGATGGGGATGGAAAAAAAGACAGTGTATTTATAGATAGCGATAAAGATATTTTAATGCTTTGGCTATCTACACAAAAATATAAACGAGTAGAGAGCAAAAGAATCACACACCTGAATTTTGGTAATACATTGGTGGCAACCACCGAAGGTTTTGAGTTTTGGAACGATTACGATCGCTCAGGTTTTATCAGTGTGTTTGCATATGATAAAATAGCTAAGAAGATGCGGTTAGTACAAATGCGCAGAAGTGATGATCTATTAGGAAGAGATCATCCTAACGAAGGAATTTACGAATCGAGTGTAAACCTAATTACTAATAAATATGTGGGTATAATTAGGACTGAGATTAAGGGCAAAGTTGTTAAAACCATGATTAATGCTGAACTCGTTTTTCCGAAAACCTATTTGGAAACGTTTAGTGATTTGATAAATTTTGATTATCAAGATAAGTGTATCGCACTTTATAATAAAAGAACATTAAAGAAAAAATAGTATTTGATGATTTATGGGAATACAGGTATTAAATAACGATGCAGCTTTAGATGCAATAATTCGAAATGTCGAGTATTTATCTCAAGAAGACAAAATCGTTATTCGCAAAATGGTAAAAAATCTTAGTGAAAGTAATCCTGAACGTTTCAAAAATAAAGGTGATATTATTATCTCTAAATTATAACCGGAGAAGACCTAAAACCCTACGATCATGAATGTACTTCTGGCAATTCAATTATTATTAGTATCGCTCTTTCTATTATTTTTTTTCGTTTATTTATTTGCTACGAGAAGATTTATCACTGGGGCTATCAGGACAAATGCAAAGGTTTTAAGTATTAAACGTTATCAAGCTACCAAATCTTCTGTTTTTATCCCAACACTTTCATTTATGGATCAAACAGGACAGGAAATAACTATTGAGGCCAATATGTCGGGAGCCAGCTCTATGTTTCGCAAAACTTATCAAGCAAATGATATGATCGCTATTTTATATCAGCCATCAAACCCGAAAAACTTCATCACCGATAACCTGAGCGGACGATATATCTACACGTTCAAAAAAGCCGCTCCTGCTGTTTTAATACTCATCATAGCAGGGATGATTTTCATATTCACCAGATAAGGTCTCGAGAACAGGAAATCACAAAGGATACTGTTAACATAATGGACTTTTGTTTCATGCGGCTAATCACTTCATCCGAAACAACGCCACCCACGTTATCAAAATAGATGTCAACTCCTTCGGGGCACAGGTCATCCAATGTCTGCCCAATGTTGGCATTGCTCCTATAGGTTACTGCAAAAAGCATTAACCAGAGTCCTCCCCCACCTGAAATTTTAAGACAATGTGAGTATCATTTATTCGAAGTTTTGACTACTTTGGAAATTCAAAAACACTTTCCAACCATGCGCAAATGTTCTTCACAAAACTCAATAGAAAGACCCGAATTTTCTTGATTCTGCAAAGCACTGCAATGTTGATAGGTACAATGGCACATTTGACATGGGTCATTAAGAATGGATTCTTGTCAGTAAATTATCATGCACCTGTCTTTGCTAAGTTTTTTTGGGATGGGTTGACTTTTGTAGATCCAATTGCCGCGATCCTATTGGTTATTAAACCTAAAATTGGAATTTGGATGACTTTTATAATTATTACAGTTGATGTTTTTCACAATTTTATATTGTGTTTTAGAAATGCTCCGGATTCTAATTATTTTTCTTATTGGATTACTGGTAACTGGATGCTTATGTGTCAGATTTTCTTTCTTTTATTTGTGTTAGTAACTTTTAAAAGTAACATAAAGGAAGTGAAAATTAAATCTCTAGAATCTTAGTCTCCACTCCTCTAATAATCAATACTATATAGATTTAACCAAGTTTATTGGCAGCGGATTAAGAATTACCCACTTTAATGCCACTTCGCAAAGAAAATTTAGTTGATCAGTTTCTGCATAACCACTTTTTCTAATTTTCTGTACAAGTAAAGTTACTTGTATGCTGTATTGTCTCATTGTATTTATTTTGTATTTATTTTCCAGGCGAGTGGTAGTTTAAATCGCTGTTCGCCTGGTTATATCGATTACGGATTGTCTGCTAAACCATTAATTCGTTGAAAGCAAGCTCAAGTTTATATTTCATAAAGACGTAACAGTTGAAAAATCGGGATATAAAAAATAAAAAATGTTTTACAGAGGCATAAACATTTTGAAGTATTAACCTGCGTATTATTCGTAAAATGCCGAGCGCAAAAAACATTCTGTAATGGCGTTTATAACGCTGGCCGTTTATATTTTAAGAATGGCGTTGGCGATGAAAAATACACAAACCAGTCCTAAGAAATATTAAACAAAGAAGTACCAAAGCATTCCGGGGTTCTTATAGGAAAGATTATCAAAGTCGATTTTTAGGAAAAAAAAGATAAATGCGGTCGAACTGTAAAGCAGTTAATTTACTGCTATACGATGAGTTAGGAATATCTGTGGAGAATACTAGAATCTCCACTTTTGATCTTGCCGATCAGATCCTCCCCCTTCTCTTACTTTCCAAAAACTCCTCCCTCAGCTCACTTTTATAAAACCTGTCCCCACCTGGTAGCTTACTTGGCTTCAAGATCCCCTTTCTTACCTTTCTCTTATAGGTACTTTCACTTATACCAAGATACTCCATCACTTCAAGCCGGGTCAGCATCTGATCCTCCGGCAGTTTTAATTGGCCATAAGACTTAGTATATATCAGCTGCATAAGTTCATAAATTTTGAGCAGAACGTCCAGGATTGCATTTAGTTTTTCCATATCGGTTTCCGTTAAATCAGATAGAAAAATCTGGTTTTGATACAATAAACAGTTGATGCAAAAAGAATAATCTATGATCAAAGTGTCAAGTTGCAATACAGTGGTAAAAGTTACCACCCCATTTTTACACGCAATAAGAGCGAGTCTATATAATCATTAAAAAACCTTACCTAATAAATTTATCACGGCAGTAGCATCATTCATCCCTTCAGGATAACTCCTAGTGTAGTTTATTTACTAAAAAGCATTATCCCAACTAAATTTAGGAGAAAACTTAACGCCTCCTAAATTTTCAAATATGGATTTTCAACTGGATTATTTTAGACAGATTATCTATCTCATCAGCAACAACCTTGATCTTGATGATGATGATTTGACAACGCAGGCAGGGATAGAGGAAGAAACCCAAAGGATAATTAAAAAGATCGATACACACCAACCCAATGACATTTACACCTTCACCGATTTTATCCACTTTCAGCTTGGGGCATTAACAAGGACGGCTAAGGAAATAGAAGATATTATTTCATTCAAGGATGACCTGTCTGCTGATCTGGAAAAGCTACTTGAATTAATGCTAAATGGAATAGAAACCATCATTTGGCACATATACACTTACTTCCCCGACCAGTTTGATTATCACGCCCTTTTAACCAAAAAGAGAATTTCAGCTCATGTGAAACAACTTGATATAACAATTGAAGAATATCTTTTATTGTTTAAAAAATCCAATATAGACCAGGAACTCATCGAAATATTGATAGATGCACTATACTTAAGGTTGGAAGATCCCCCACGCTTCCGGCATTTAGCCTTCAGCAACCAGCTACTTCATTATCTTAACCAGCATGTAAAAAAGGATCTTCAAAAGGAAACACTAATAAATTACCTAATCTCCTGGAAATTTAACCATCCCAGGTTCTTTGAATATTACATACATAATATAAGCGGAAAACTTAGGGATTCTGTTACCATTTCAGAACATTTCAGGGAACTTATCTTTCTGAAAAAGCAGATCTCCCAGGTGCCAATTGAAAATACAATTCCCTATAACCCTCGTCTACCCCAAATAAACCGTTCACTGCTCCAGGTGATCGAATCTGAACTTGACTTTATGAAACAACTTGATTTCCTTAACTCAGAGCTGATGAATTCAGGAATACTCGACGCTAAGTATAAAGTCTCACTTTCTGTAAAGCAGCTGGCCTACCTTATTTTTCTTGCTGTAGAAGTGGGTATCATAACCGAGCGTAAAGCTAAAAGGGTACATGAATACATTATTTCGCATGTCAGTACAACAGAAACGGAAAGAATTTCGGAGAAAAGTTTCAGTAACGGCTATTACGTTCCAAATTCTGTCGATATCGGCATTGTAAGCGATAAGTTGGCTGAGATGCTTGCCAAAGCCCAAAGCCAATTTTAATCTTCATGATTACAAACTCCCCCTCCCAATAAATCGATGAATCTACAGGATTAAAAGCGTTTCCACGCAAATAAATAATGAATCAATGCCGGAATATCAAAATCAAAAAACTTCTTATGTTCATTTTTTGGGGTGGTATGAGGTGGTAGAAAATACCACTTGACCAAGCATTGAAATCCTTTTTATTTGGATTTAAAAACATGGATTACGAATCATTTTACACAAAGCTTAACGGGTACCATCCATTGAGCAGTTCGCTGAGGGCCTATCTAAAAGTTGTTTTAAGGGAGATCTGTTTAGTTGACAATAAGCCCATTGAGACACTTCACTGGAAGGACTACCCCCTGACATTCATCAGCAAAGGGACATTAAAAACAAAACTGGAAAGCAAGATTGATCCAGGAAGATCTCTATTGCTTTTCCATTTTGAAGGCATGGTCCTGCCACAGTTCCTCGAGAAGAACCTTGAGGACTTTCAACTAAAGACAACCACCATCAGTGGAGCTACATTGATGGCAATTCCCTCGGGCCACCTACACAATCTTTACAAACTGTTCCCGGAATTCCACAAAGTGATCGAAGGAATCAACCTAAATAATTTTACAGAACTTTTTCATCTGGCCTTCGACATCAAAAATGTAAAATCAGATGACCGCCTGGCTGCGTTGTTAAAACTCCATCCGAATATGTTTCAGCTGGCCTCATCGAAAGATATCGCCGATTCAATTGGCATGCATGCCCACACACTCAGTACACTGAAGAATAAATACTTCAACAACAAATAGCCTTCAATTCCGATTCAGGAACTAAAATCTGAATTCCGATATGCATTTGTCCATAAACAGGAACCCTAAAACAATCCGGCTGTGCCCAACTTTGATCGGTAATCATAAAAAAATGAAAGAACATATTATAAAATTTGCTTCAAGCTTGCTTATAATCCTCTGGATCTATACAGGTGGATCAAAATTAGTAGACTTCACTTCATTTGCGCACCAGCTCGCGCTGCAAAATTTTTCACCGTTTCTAACAGATATTTTAAAGTATACCATTCCCATAATGGAGGTCTTTACGGCGGTTTTGCTTTGTCTCAAAGTAACCTTTAGGGTTGGTTTGGTGCTATCCCTGATAATAATAGGCAGTTTTACGGTTTATACCATATTGGTCCTTACAGGTTTTTACCCCAAAATACCCTGCAGTTGTGGGGGCATAATCAAGACTTTAAGTTGGAGAAATCATTTATTCTTCAACCTGTCCATCTGTGCCATCAATATCACTGCGCTCAGTTTATCGATAATTAAAGAAAGGAGGCCTCGGCAAGTATAAGTATCGGGAACGCCCAGGGAAGTAAAGTACCTGACCCTGACCGAAAGGTCCAGCAATAATACATTACTTAAATTAAAGTGGCGCAGCCACAATCCCTAAATGTCAAAAACAACTTTAACATGAAAAATTCAAAAAAAATCTCGTCAGGCTTCTTAGCCTTAGTTTTCGGAATTGCATTGGTATTTACCCAATCCGCATTCAAAAACCCTACCTCTGCCAAAAGCGGTAAACGCATCCCTGTAACGGTATATTACCATGGCCCGGATTTTAGCCAGGCCAACGTGACTACTGAAAGCAACTGGAACACAACCCCAAATACAGGCGGATGTGACAGCGAACCTGAAGTTGCCTGTGCTGTAACCATTGATTCCGACTACTTATCAGGCAGTACTTTGAGGACAGAAGCCGATTTACAGGCCCTCGAGTCAACTTCAAGCAGATACTATATTTCCGGATCCGATGATCCATCAGCTGTTTATGTAAATAAAACCTTTTAACCAGCTATTAACAAGGTCAGGGCCATCCGGCCCTGCCTTGCTATTAACTAAACCTAATTCAATTCTGTGGGATACCTGTTTCCGCTATAATATCATCCGGCAGGGGAAGCGCATAAAAAGGCGCATTTGGTAAAAGCTCAGATAGTTCTCCATTGACCAATCTCTTCAAAGTGATCCCTGCTCCTATTTTGTTCAGCCGTTTGATATCAGACCACCTGATATTCCTCATCAAAAGTTCCTTCCGCCGTTCAGCGCGGATTCTGCTAAGTGCATCTGCTACATTAGATGCAGCAACAGGAACATAGGCCACGGTATTCTTCCACCTTGATTTTAACAACAGGTTAAGATCATCCATCGCCCCACTCAGGTTTCCAGCAACGGCCCTGCCTTCAGCCCTGGTAAGGTAAAGTTCATCAGTGGCAAAACCACTAAAAAAACCCGTAGCGCTGGAACTGTAGCTTCCCTTGAACTGTTGATAAGCTCCGTTGGCACGAAAAAATGCCCGCTTACGGAGATCATTGGCGGAATACGAGGCATATAGTACGGTATCGATCTTAGCCCTGGTTGTATTCAGCAATCCAAAACCAGAATACATTTCAGTATAAAATACGGTCTCCTTGTTGAACCTTCTAAAAGGGATATTCTGGTCTAAGCCAATAATATCCGGATCCCCGTTATAATCCATCAACCCGCCTTTTATTTTCAGGCATTCATCAGCGTACACCGCCGCATGTTCATAATCATTCATATAAAGATAAACCCTTGAAAGAAGCGCATAAGCTGCAGCCCTGGACGGTCGCAGCTGATTCAAAGGCGTCTCCGGGAGCAAAGAAAGAGATTCTTTTGTATCAGCGATAACCCTATCCAGGCAGTCCTTAACGCTGGACCGAACCGATCTTACATTAAAATCAGAACTAAGCCGGAGCACAATACCTGGATCAGTTAGAGAACCTGTTCCATCATAGGCAGCCCCAAAATTTACAGTAAGAAAATAGAAATAATAACTTCTGAAAAACAGTGCCGAGCCTTTAACATTGTCCCAGTCTCTGCCATTCTGTGAATTCCGCACAATACCGCCCAAGAGATCCAGGCAAAGATTGGCGTTATATATCGGCAGATAGGCTGTCGACCAGTCATTGGCAAAACGGTAGGGACTTTTTTTCCATCTGTAGATATCCTGCATCTTTTCCGAAATTGCATCATAATTTGCTTTGGGAAAAAAGAAATCATCACAGGAATTTTCACCATAAGATGGTGTCCTGGCCAGATTCATCAGGGTTGCATCATCAAGTACCCCCTGAAGGTCAGCAATGTTACCAGGGACCACCAATTTCGCATCGGACTTGACATCCAGATATTTTTTGCAAGCAGCAAATGTTATTATGGTCATCACGGCCATAGCTAACAAAACATGTATTTTTTTCATATTTATCCATTATTTGGTTAAAACGTCCCCCTAACACCCAGTGTGTAAGCCTTAGTAGCCAAAATCTGATTCTGAAAATCCGGATCAGCAACAGATTGATCAGCCTTCCATAACAGGCCCAGATTGGCAGCATTCAGAAAACACTCCAGGTTACGGAAAGGGAACTTCCACTTTATCGTATTTACAAGCCAGCTGAAATTCACATATTCAAGCCTGATATTATCTGCCCGTACCACATTGGGTTCAGCAACAGAATAAAAAGAATCCCTGGACGTATTCAGCGGATAGATAAATGCCGGGACTGTGGTCAACATTTCATCACCAGGCTTCTGCCAGCGTAATCCAAAGTCAGCATGTCCGATCCCTGAATTTACCAGCGTGGAGTATTCTATGGTCTTTTTCATTGCATAATAACCCAACCTGTAAGAAATGTTAAAAGAAACGCCAAAAGACTTATACCTGAAGGTATTGATCATAGACCCAAAGTGTTCCGGTGATGCAGATCCAAAATACTTAAGATTCCCCCCTGTCAGGTTCGCCTCGTTCAGCATCGCCACGTAATCTGTACTCAGCTTACCATTGAGGTACCCCTGCGGATTTCCAGAACCATCAAGCCCTCCCCATCTATAGGCAGAAATCGCGTAAAGCGGCTTGCCCACTATCGGATTGATCGACGCACCAGCGCCCAATAAACTGGCTAACGCGTTTATATTCCTTTCCAGGTACTTTGTCGTCTCACTTCTGTTAAAATTGTAATACAGATCAGTATTCCAGCTAAGCGCAGCTCCCGCTACATTCTTGCTGTGCAGCTCTGCATCTATTCCATAGCCCTTCATATCGGCAACATTGCGCATAAGCTGAGGCGCACTCCCCCATGTGGTATAATCATAATCAGCAAGTCCATAAAGATCCGTTCCCTTCTTCAGAAAGTAAGAAACCGAACCACTTAACCTTTGCCCTTTTGAAGCAAAATTCACCATAAGGTTAAACTGAGAAAGTTTCTCCCACCTCAGATCAGGATTATTGATGCTCCGGATCCTGGCAAATGGAAGTCCTAAAACCGCATTTGTACCGTAAACACCAACAGGTAATGCCGTTTTAGTCAGATCCACATTGCCGCTGTAGCCAAATGTCCCTGTAACGCGCAGCACAGGCAGCCAGTCAATATGGTAAAAACCCTCATCTGAAACAGTCCAGCCCAAACCTGCCGACCATAACGGTTTCCAACGGTTATTGGTATTAGCCCCAAAAATATTCGAGCCGTCCCGCCTGATACTGCCCGAGAATGTATACTTGCCCTTGTAGGTATAACCGACATTGGCATACATACTGATGAACCTATATTTTAAACTCGATAGCGCATCCCCCGATCCGATCTGCATTGAATTCCCCGTCACAAAGTCTTGGAAAATACCCGTATAGTCCACATTCCCAAAGCTCAGCGGATCCTCCTGGTAACCATAAAACATATTGGCATTACCTTTAGTATCACCCTGCCTAGCTTCAGTTCCAGCAATTACATTTAGGGAATGAACGCCAAAGAGTTTATTCAAACTCACCTGAACCCTACCTGTTGCCGAACTAACCTCCTCGTCCGTAGTCCGCAGCGTCCCCCCGCGCGGGATATTATATCTCAGCGTGCCAGTAGAAGGAATGATCTGACTGAAAGAATTAACCAGATTCCGTGCATAAAAACTCTCCGCATCAGAAATATAGGAAACCCTGGACCGCTGGTTCTGCTGCTGATAACCCACATCCAGGCTTAGATAATCGAATATCTGGTATTTAAGCAAAAGGCTTCCAAATAGATCTTGTCTCGAAGAAGTATTATAAGAATGCTTATATTCTTCAGTAGGAAAGTAATTCCAGTCCAATAACCTTCCCCTACCCAAAGTATCCGTAAAGGACGGCCTGTAAACCTGGGGCCACCGCAGCGGTTCGCCATTCTCGCCCCGCAGCCTAACATAAGGAGGCTGGCGGTTGGCATACGCCAGCACCCCGTATTCAGGCGCACCTGAACGCGAACCAGAAGAGTTGATATACAGGTTAGTAGAAAGACTCAACTTTTCATAAAGCTTAAAGTCCTCACTTACCCTCAAGTTATACCGGTGTGATCGTGCAAAATTCTGCTCCCTGACATGATCATAAGCTCCAGAAACAGTATAGGCATGCTTAGGGCTTCCACCCCTGATATTGACACCATATTGCTGCGTCAATGCGTTGGTATAAAATTCATCAAGGTATTCCCTTCTCAAATCAACTGTTTTTAGCTTCTCCAATTCGAGGTTAACCTGTTGGGAACTGATCTTTCCTGACCGTTCGGCCAGCAAAAGTTCCACCACAGGAGTCAGCGACTGATATCCCGTTGCTATCTGGCTATCAAAGAAACCTCTACCGAAAAGCAGTTTTTCAACATCTATATAATCAGAGGAACCCATCTGTGAAACCTCCGAAAGATCCGGTAACGCCCTCAAAGTAGCGTTTGCGGTAAAACTGATTGTTCTCGCCTGATTAACACGGCCTTTCTTGGACGTAATAACGATCACGCCATTGCCCGCCCTGGCGCCCCATATGGAAGCAGCAGAAGCATCCTTTAAAATTGATATATTTTCAATATCAAACGGATTTATATTGGCAATATCTCCATCATAAATAAATCCATCCAGTACAATAAGCGGATCCAAGGGGCCATTGATTGTACCCAAGCCCCTGACCGAAATTCCTGTTTTATTCTGTGGATTGCCGTTTGCTTTACCCACATTCAGCAGCACCCCCGAAGACTGTCCAATGATCCGATCGAGGACATTCGTCCCCGTCCGCGCATTAAGCTGTTTTTCATCCACCACCGAAACCGTACCGTTTATTTCATTTGGCCGCACCTTTTGATAACCTGTATTGATCTCAACCTGCCCAAGATCCTTAATGTCCGGCACCAGTCTGATTTTTACGGGTTGATCGGCATCAGAAAGATTTCTGATAATCCGTGTCGTGGTAAAATACCCAAAGGCCGATATGGTAACCGTATCAGGAAACTTCCTGATCGGTATTGAAAAATTCCCCAGCGAATCAGCCGATGTACTGATACTGGATTTCGCCCTTATAAAAATCTGCACCCTACTCAGGTCCGGAGCAAACACGTTCCCCTTAAGCACAGCCAGATTGACCTTAGGCCTGCTCCCTCCAACCTGAGCCAATGAGCTGGAAACCTGCAGAAAAAACATCAACAAAAAAGCAACTAAAGGAACACCGGACCTCCACAAATATTTGTTTATTAATCCCATCATCTTAAAATTCCTTAACAGGTATAACAAGATCCAGACCGGCGATGAGCCTGGCAATATTTTCATCCGTTACCGCCCTGGCATTGGTCACCGCCTTCAAGCGCCTGTCCGCCCCGATCCACACCACATGGGGATAAAGCTTATGGGGAAAAAGGACCTGCGTAAAAGTCCTTTCTGAAATTACCGGCAAGTGGACCTCCTCACCATCTGCTATCCTCTTTTCCAGAAACAGAGCGATATTTTCCACAGAATCAACATTTGAATCATTGACCAACAGCACCTGCAGATTCTTACCATACTTCTCCTGATATTTTTCCATCTTCGGAAAACCCTTAATGCAGCTACTGCACCAGGTCCCCCAGAAATCCAGGATCAAAGCCTTACCTTTCAGTGAAGACAAAACAAATGGCTTTCGATCGCCATTCACAAGATTTTGAAAGAGAAAGTCCGGAACCTTTTCCCCTACCTTCAATGGGATTTTTCCGTAAGGACTATCAATTTCTTGTTTTTTGCTTTGCGTATACCCCTTAAAAAAAAGGCATAGCACAGCCATTCCGATAAAAATTATCGATTTTTTCATAATTGTTCAGTTAGTTGATTAATAGGAAAACAGATCTAAAAGCAATTTTAGATCAAATAGAAATGCCTACAGCTGGTTTAAGAACCAATACCCAATCCATAATTAAATTTAAGCGTTGCCACCTGCAGGCAGAAGCAACATCATTCAGGATTTTTGGGTTTCAGTGCATACATCCGATCGAACGGGCATGAACACAGGAAAGAAATTTGAGACGATAAAAAAATAAGGATACCTGGGCCGTAGAAAGATAATCCACACCTAAAGTATTGGTCAATCACTCGGAAAAATGGATTACTTTTTTTCATACCCGTATTGGTTATACGAGTCTCTAGGAATGAAAAGCACTATAGCTGGGCTCTAAATACCGGACTGCAGGCTTCTGACGACCTTGGAACGATATACAATAGAGCCCATAACGCTATAGAGTGTACGAAAGTACGCAAAATATCGTCATGGGCATTAATCTATTGTCTCTTCCAATAGCAATTGTCAGAATTTGCAGTCGAGACTCTTTAATTAACACCAAAAAAATGTTGAGTTGATATTAAGGTATACCTACTTCAACGATAAAGATACAAAAAAATATTTATTGTGGCAATATTGCCACGAACATATTTTTAGATTAATTGGAATTTCATCCCAATGAGAGCGCGTGATGAAAAGTATTTTGAAATTATAGGAAAAAATGTTCGCCATTTCCGAATTTCAAGAGGGCTATCACAACAATCCCTTGCTGTTCTTTGCGACAAGATTGACCGTTCAAAAATTAGCGACATCGAAAACGCTAAAGAAGATTTCATGATGTCGACTTTGCTCGAAATTTGCGAAGGACTGGAAATTAGTCTGAATGAAGTAATTCAAGATCATGGAGACAGTTTTTACTCAACCATGGGTAGGAATTCTTCTGATAATTAATAAATACCAATTAAAAAACCAAAATATCCTTATTATTTACCTTTTAATTATTTAGAAAAAATGAAATAAATAAAGTATCCATCAAATCATCCTACAGCCTATGAAAAACAAGGTAAGATGCGTGATCATCGACGATGAGAAACACGCAATTTCGCTACTCAAAACCTACATCGGTTCAATGCCTAATCTTGAACTGTTTAAAACCTTCAACAATCCGCTCGAAGCCCTGTCAGGCATCACCGTTGAAGACGACATCGACATTATCTTCCTGGACATTGAAATGCCACATCTTTCAGGAATAGAACTTGCGAAGGAACTCAGGCCAAAAGCCAGGTCCATTATCTTTACAAGTGCTTATAACAGATCGCTCGAGGCCTTTGAAGTCAGGGCCAACCATTATCTGCTCAAACCACTTAACCTCGCCAAATTTACCCAAACCGTCATGGGTATAATAGATAACGAACTTTCCAAAGCCGACGGACAGGGAAAAAACATTAAATTTTTTAAGACAGGTGGGAAGGGGAAACTTTCCAGGATCAATAAACATGATATCCTTTATTTTGAAAGTGCAAAAAACTATGTCAGTATGGTTACAGCGGAAAAGAAAGAACTGATCTACCTGACATTAAAAGAAGTTGAAAAAATTTTCTGCAAAGATCTGTTTTACAGGGTACACCGTTCACACGTAATCAATGCAGATAAAATCCAGAAGATAGTGGGCAATACGATAAATCTGGGACATGGCTATCAGGTGCAGATGGGAGGCACCTACAAAAACGGACTTTTAAGATTTTTGGAAGAAAAGACTTTGTTAACCGGCCGGATTTAACACATCTTTCTATTTAACCGTTAACATCTAAGTGCGTTCCGGTAACTCTAATGGAGAGGCTGGTCACAGTTGGATCAGTGCTCTTGAGATTTCGGTCTCCTGCCGTGCGGAAGATAAAAACTGTTTTTTTCTTCAGCTTTTTTTGATTTTGTACCATAGTTTTTATTTATTAAAAGTTGTAACCCCATAGAGACAGTTTTTTCACCGTCAATAGAATAATGGAACTCCGTAAAATTATTACCTAATTAAAAGTACATTGTATAGTATAAAAAAGCACAAGATCCATTTGATCGCCTGGACAATCTTCATCCTATCCGAAATAATCATTATAGGATTTGCCACTGGTGTGTTCGGAAGTGTACAAAACTATATTACACATTATATAGTAAATATAATACTTTTCTATTTCTGTTCCCACATAGCTTACCCAATTATTTTTAGAAAAAAATTCTATTGGCTGATCAGACTTCCTATCATAGGTGGTATAACTTTTTTATGTTATCTGATGATTAACTATGCGATTGATAATCTGTTGATAAAACACCAAACTTGGAAGAGCATCCAAGAACTCGGTATGGGTTATAAATATATTCTCGGTGCATTGTGGAGAGCTGCACAATTTATGGGGCTTGGAGGCTTTTATTATCTCTTCCTCGTTTATCAAAAAGAGGTCAAAACCAGGGAGGAGGCTGAAAAAGCACGTTTCCAGATTGAACTCTCCAAAAGGGAAATGGAAGCAAAACTCGAACAGTCAAGAAATTCCTACCTAAAGGCACAGATCAACCCCCACCTACTCTTCAATACGCTCAGCTTTATCTATCAGGATATACTGGCCAGCTCGCCAAAAGCAGCTGAAGCAGTAATGACCCTATCAGACCTCATGCGTTATAGCATAAACTGTGAATTCACAGAGTCCACTATTCCACTGGAAGAAGAAATAGCACAGGTAAAAAGC